>OZ245006.1:0-4800000 GCA_965223545.1 Planctomycetota bacterium
GGCAGCGGTCAGGCGCGGGTGACGATCAACGGGCGGGACCACTACCTCGGGGTCTACGGAACGCCGGAGTCGAAGGAGCGATACCGCAAGGTCCTCGCTCAGCACCTCGGTCGGCGTCCGCGCACGCTAGCCGAGGTCCTCGAAGAGGGTGACGCGCACGAAGCGGTGACCGTCGAAGAGGTGCTCGCTGCCTTCTGGGAGCACGCCAGTGCGGTCTACGTCTACGAGAAGACCGGCAGGCCGAAGCCCGAGCTGTCGAACGTGAAGCATGCGCTCCGCGTGGTGCGGAGCCTCTTCGGTTCGCGCGGCACTCAGGAGCCGAACCTCTTGGCGATCAAGTTTGGTCCGCTCCGGCTCAAGCAGTGCCGGCAGGTCTTTGTCGAGGAAGGCCACACGAGGAGCCACGTCAACGATCAGGTGGCTCGCATCCGGCGTCTGTTTCGGTGGGCTACCGAGAACGAGCTGGTTCCGCCCGCGGTGTTCCACGGTCTCCAGGCCGTGCGTGGACTGCGCCGCGCCGAGGGTGGCGTGCGCGAGGGACGCAAGGTCGAGCCCGTGGCCATGCTGCACGTCGAGGCCGTGCTGCCACACGTCAGCCGACAGCTCGCCGCGGTGATTCAGCTCCAGCTCCTCACAGGCGCGAGGCCGGGAGAGATCCTCCAGATGCGACCGATGGACATCGACCGCGACGGTCCACACGGGTGTTGGATCTACCGGCCGGCGAGCCACAAGACGGATCACCACGGCCACGACCGCGTCATCTTCATCGGCCCGAAGGGACAGGCAGTCCTCGGACCGTTGCTCGACCGTGGCGAAAGCGCGTTCTGCTTCTCGCCGGCCGAAGCCGAGCGCGACCGGAACGACGCGAAGTCGGCGGCTCGGAAGTGCAAGCCGTCGCGGATCTACGACCCGAAGAGGCGCCGGAAGGCGAACCCGAAGCGGAAGCCGCAGGACTGCTACACCGTGGCCAGCTACCGGCGGGCCGTGGAGCGGGCGTGCGAGCGCGCGGGTGTGCCCCGTTGGACTCCGCACCAGCTCCGGCACTCCGCTGCCACTGGACTTCGCCGCGAGTTCGGCGTCGAGACCGCGCAGGTGACGCTGGGCCACCGGAGCCTCGACGTCACCGAAATCTACGCCGAGAGGGACCTGGACGCAGTCGCGCGCGCGATTGCAAAGGTGGGTTAGAGACCAGCATCGTCGAGGATCCGCTTGGCGCGGTTGCGCGCCTTCTTCTTGGCTGCAGGGCCCGGCTGGGGCGACGGTCGCCCCGCCGCCTCGGTGCACGCCTCAACGAAGCGCTGCACAGCTTCGCGTGATGAGCACAGAACACCGCCGACCATGATGGTCTCCAACCGAACCCTGGCCGGTCCGACGCCCTTCTTGGCGTAGCGGTAGACCACGGTGCGGTTGAGCTTGCCGGACGGCCACTGCTCGGCCAGCTCGGCGAGCGGGATGATCTGCTCGGTCCAGACGTCGATCATCGCCGCCCCCTTGTCGATCGACAGAGGGGCCGACAGCGATCGGCGTGGACAAGTGGCAAGGCTGATGGGAACACGGGACCTCCGTTCGGGAAGCCGTCCGTCGACGAGTCAACGGACGCAGCGCACGGATGCCGATCCCCGCTGCTGTTGGTTGTGCTTCCTACCGCCCCTCCGCAGGGGTTTCGGGTCCCTTGGAGTCGTCGCGGGCAACGCGGCCACCGTGGTCGCGGCGGGCCCGTTTCGACACCCTACTCGGTCGTGCTCAGCGCCTTTCGTCTATGTCCCGTCCCAGCGGGGTCCTGAGCGACGTTCCGCTGAGCCTGTCCGCGCCGCGCACGGCCGGCCAGATCGCCATCCTTCGCCGAGGCTTCGGCAGCAGCTCGGCGGGGTGACGGTTCGACCAAGGCTACCTCGTGCACGGTGACCGTGTCGGCGATGGTCGCTGGTGGTCTCGGGTCGGGATTGCGGGGTTGCGCTGATGCGTTGGTTGCGCATCCTGCGCATGCCGGGGCATCGCACAAGTCGTCCCAGAGGGTCGCAGGAGCGTTCTCGTAGAGGCTCCACGTAGCCGTCCTCCCGGGTTAGCCCGCTCTGGTCAGCAAGATCGACTCGACGTCCCCTTGGCCGATGTCTGCTGCTTGTCGGAGGTGCAGCTTGGTCTTCTTGATCGCTACCTGAAGCCCGGGCCTTGCCGTTCCTGCGACGATCGTCAGAGGGGCGAGCATGTAGAACCCGGAGGCCTTGAAGGCCTTCTTGAAGTTGCTGAGGTGAGGCGATCCTGGGGCGGGCTCCATTCGATGGTGTCGAGCGGTCAACAAGACTTCTTGTGCATCGAGTTCGACGCCGTGAACTTGTGCTCTACGAACGGTGTTACCCGGCTCTGAGGTGACAAGGATCGAGTAGCCGGCGGGGGCGCCCGCAATGGGGCCTTCAACTATCGAAAGTCGTATCTCTTCAAACTGGTCAACCGCGCCAACGCGGTCTCGCCAGCCTTCGAAGATCGCAAGCCCTGCCGTAGCGTCGCGGAACTGCAGCGCAATCACGGGCGGAGCCGTGTTGTCAGGGTCGGTAAGATATGCAGTCCCATGCCATCCGGCGGCATCCCACCGAGGGGTATCGATGAAAGACTGCACTAGCAACTCACGCCTCATTCCTTGGCACCTCCAATCCTGTTGAAAGGGATGCCGGTGGGTATCGGTGAGCCGCAGCTTGCCGCTGAACCAGAACGCGTGCACCAAATAGCTACGCTTCCTCAAGCCGGGCGTCGCGGCGGTCGAAATGGCTACAGGTCTCATCAGACCTGTGACAAACGACCAACTCAGAGCCGACACCATGACGAAGCTGCCAGTCGAGATCCTCACCCGTGACGAGGTCGGCGCGCTCATGCGCGCATGCAACCGCCGGTCGCCGTCCGGGCTCCGCGACCGCGCGTTGATCGCGCTGCTCTACGGTTCCGGACTACGGATCGCGGAGGCGTTGGCGCTGCGCCCGCGGGACGTCGACCTCGATGCCGGGACCGTGCGAGTGCATCGCGGCAAGGGTGGGAAGGCGAGGACCTCCGGAGTCGAGGAGGGCATGGCCGCGGTGGTCCGGGAGTGGATGGGCCTCAGAGCCGCGAGGTTGGCCCTCAACGGCTCCGTGCCGATCTTCTGTCAGATCACCCGCGGGAAGGTGGGGGAGCCGCTACAGCAAGCCTGTGTCCGTCAGATGCTCCGGCGTCGAGCGACCAAGGCAGGCATCGAGAAGAGGGTGCATGCGCACGGTCTTCGCCACAGCCACGCCGCGAACCTGGCGAGCGCCGCGATCCCGCTCAACGTGATCCAGCGGCAGTTGGGGCACAGCAACGTCGCGACCACGTCGCGCTACATCGACCACGTGGCTCCCGCCGACGTGGTTGCCGCGGTGCGAGGTCTGGGCCGCGGCGCCTGAGAGCGCCAGTGTGCGGCCCGGCACTCGGGTGCCCAATCGGACCTCGGGTGTTCCGGACGCCAGCAGGGGCGACCCTGCGGCTTCTGAGCAGGCGTGGCTTGCGTCGTCGACTGTGAGGTTGGTCCTGCCGCCGGCTCGTCTTCGCCGGGGAGAGCCAATTCCTCCGATAGTGTCGCCGATTGCGCGATCACCATGGCTTGGCGGCCGGAGAGTGGGAGCCCCGAGCTATGCGGTAGTGCGTGCGCGAGCCATGGTGGTATCGGTCGGCTTCATTGCTCCGCCGGGGGTGGAGGCAGTGCACGTCTCTGCGGAGCATTGCACGGACCAGCGGCATAGGGATCTCGGTCCAAGACTACCGGCCCACTCCATCTTACCCATACCATCGGGGCTGTAGATTGACCACGACGGCTCAGCGGGCCGGTAGTGGGACGCAGCGGGCCGGTAGTTCCGGCCCGGGTCAATCGACCATAGCAATGGAGGTTCCATACCAAGCCATGGCTTGGGACGCAACCGATCAAGTTCTCCCGCTGACCGTAGTGCATAGAGGTAGGGGGGGGAGGGAGGGTATAGGGTGGTGGCATCCCAGTTCTCTGACTTACTTCTACTTCTGTCCCAAGAGGGTAGTAGTAAGAGGAAGTGTCAATAGCATCGGTGGTTTGGGCGGGCCGGAACTACTGTCCCACTACCGGCCCGCTCCCGTCTAGGAATCGTCCGCATCTCCTATGGTAAGGGCGTGATAGAGCGGGCCGGACTTCCGGCCCACATGCGAGTAGAGGCCGTAGACCGCTCCTATTCGCGATTTCTGCTCGCACGGCCTCCTTGCCAAGCAACCACGTAGTAGCCTTCGGAGCTGGGAGCCGTTGGGTTGATCTCCGACGGTGGGGCATCCGCCCTCGCCCCGACCCAGCACCGTTTCCACCTGGGGGCGGTGTGCAGCGAGAAGGAGGGCGAGATGGACAGCACGACGACGACGCCGAGCAAGCGAGTTCGGCAGGCGATGGCACGATGCGATCGAGAGGCGGACCTCGGCGTCGACCGGCTGCCGGAGTGGTGCGTTCTGCAGGAGGCCCACTCCGACTCGGTAGTCGAGGCGTGCCGCCAGCTCATCGCGGAGGTTGGACGACTGTCCGCGCCCGAGTTCTTCTGGGCGCGCTTTCTCGATGAGTCCACGGTCGATCTGGACCGGCTGAAGGTAGTCGCCACGACCGCGCGAGACGCGGTCAAGCCTCTGCTGGCTGCCCACCATGGCAGCCGTGAGTTTGCGGTCCCCGGGCGCGTCGCCGGCTCTGCTTTCGAGGCGGTCGGCATCCTGGCGAACGAGATTCTGCGGTCGATGGCGTCGTGGGAGCCCGATGAGGTGGAGTTCGACCCTGAGCCAGACCCTGCCGCGGGCGAGCAGCTCCCGTGCCGGTTCCTCCCTCGTGTCGATGGCGTTGATGCTGACGTGCTGATGGAGATCTACCGGGCGTGCTGTGCTGTCGCTGGGCCTGCGTCGGCAACGTCGAAAAGTGCTTCCGCAAGCCGCGAAAGGCAGTCGGTCGCGGAACCGGTCTGGAGCGACTTCGATGGGAGTTGCTTCGCGAGTCCGTTGGCCGCGATGATCGGGCTGGCGCTGACAGGATCGGGAGCGGATCTGCGCTCGGGGCCCGCGATCGTTGACGCGATCGAGCGCAGGCATCGAGAGACCGACTTTGCCCTCTTCTACGGGCGCTGCACCGTGTCTGCGAACACTGTGCGTCCCATGACTACGAAGATGCGCGAGGAAGGGCTGCTGACGGGGTCCGCCAACCAGCAGAAGCGGCAGTTGACCGAGCGTGGCATAGCTCTGGTCGATGCGGCCGTGCAGCGGCTCCGAGAGCCGTCTACTGGCGACTGAGCAGCCCGCGAGGGCAAGAAGGTAATCCGCCAGCTCACCTGCTTGCCCTCCTTGGTTGGTGTGTTCTTCGAGGTAGTGAGTTTCACCTCGGAGCAAACGCAATGACCAGCGCAGATATCGGCCCGCGAGCCGGCGAAGAGCTGCACGAGATCAACGCCGAGTTCGCCGAGCTGGTCAGCCAGCAACTCGGCTTCCCCGTTACCCTCTCAACCCTCAGATACGGATACCGTCGAGGCACCGCGACACCGCAGGGCCGTGTGCGTCTCGGCGTGCTCAAGTTCGGTCGAACCGTGGTCAGTTCTGTCAAGGCGGTGCGGCGGTGGGCCGGGGCGGTGGCAGCCGCGAGCGCGTTCGACGGGATCGAGGTCACCACGGCCAGCGATGATTCCGCTCGGTCGAGCACGGCCCGCGTCAGGCAGGCCGAGGAAGTGCTGCGCGCTGAGGGGCTCCTGTGACCTTCAACATCCTAACCACCCCCGACGTCCGCCAAAGGGGGATCGGAAGCATGCAAGAGGCCGGAGAGGTCTCGCAACGCTTCGCTGTCGAGCCTGTCGATTCCTTGTTTGGAAAGGCCTGGGCCGATGATCGACACTTCGTCGGCTACAGGCTGCACGGCAAGGACGGCGAGGAGCTGGCACAGGACGAGCAGCCCCGCCTGCGCAAGAGCGTGCGCGGGGAGATCGAGCAGGCTGGTGGCGCGGTGCGCTGCTGGGGCTTCGTCGGCGACTACGACCTGAACGAGAACGTGCCGGACTCCGTGCTCACCGCGGCAGGGTGGAACGGTGAAGGCAAGCGGCCGAAGATCGCGTGGACCCAGGAGCTGCTGGACCAGTTCACCACCAAGCTCGAGGGCGTAGTTGAGTCCCTGCGAGCCAGAGACCTTGGCCCGGGCTACATCTACCTGACCAACCACGGCGCGCGCTTCGTTCACTTCTACAGCACCGACCTCGATCCGCAGCAGCACGAGGAAGTCACCGGCGGAATGATCGGGCTCTACGCCGAGCTGGGCGTGGTGCTCGACGACGCGTGCGTCGACTGGACCCGCATGTTCCGCGCGCCGCGTGTGCGTCGACGCGTGGGCGGGACCGACATCGACACGGGCGACCAGCAGTGGTTCAAGGATTGGCACTACCGCAACTGCTGGACGATCCCTGCGCTGGCCCCGCGCACCTCGCGCCTCGCTGACAGCTACGCGCACGTCTCCGAGTATGTCGGCGACCGCCCGTCGGCCGAGGAGTGCCTCGACCTGCTGGTGGAGGATCCTGCCACCGGACGCCCGACCGAGACCTCCAAGAATTTGAAGCGGCTGTTCAAGCGCAAAGGCTTGGATCTTCTGATGGACATCCTTGTTGGCAAGATCGTCACCCTGCCTGAGGGCGGCCGAGACAGCACCTTGACCAGCCTCACCGGGCAGCTCGCGGTCCACATCTACGAGCAGGACTGGGCCAGCCCAGAGCTGATGTATGCCGTGCTCCTGCCCGTGCTTGAGCAGCTGGAGCCGGACCAGGGCACACCCGACTGGTTCGACAAGTGCTGGCAGCTATGCAAGGGCATGTGGACGAAGGAGATGTCCAAGGCCAAGGCCAAGACGCTCGAGAAGGAGCAAGAGGAGGAGCGCAACCTCTCGAAGCTGGACCACCTACTCGAGTGCGTGCGCCGCCTCTACCCGAAGAACGCACTGCTGCAAGGCGACGACCACGTGGCGCTGGTGGAGCTATCGCGCATGGGCATGGTCAAGTCCGGCCCCACCATCTACGTGCTGCGCAGGGACGGCTACTACGACCCGCAGCCCTGCTCGACCGCCGTGCTGCCGGGCAAGGTGATCGACCTGGGCATGGAGTTCCTCATGCCCACCGAGATCAAGGGCGTGTTGCTCAAGGGATCAGAGATGCTGATGCAGTATGGGCGTGAGGTGTCGAAGGTGGAGGGCTCTGCGGCAGCGACGGCGGGGTCTCTGCGCGATGGAGCCCTTGTCGTGCCTTGCTATCAACGACGGCAGATACCTCGTCGGTTCAGGCGACGTGTCCACCGGTGGCTTAGAAAGATGCTTGGCTCGAAGTGGAGCCTTGTATGTCTTTGGATTGGGGAAGCTCTGGCCTTCGACGAGCTGAGACCGCTGCCGTTGCTGCTGTTGGTTGGCGAGTCCGGTTCCGGCAAATCGCTGATCGTGGCGGGCATGGCCGACGCGACGGACGCGCGGAAGGCAGCAGATGGCCGGCGGGCACTTCGCAGGTTCAACGCCGTTCTTCTCGGGACGCCCTTCATTCACTTCGACGAGGACATCCCACGGCTGGCACGCGAGGACGGATCGACGACAGAGCTGCTCCGCTCATTTGTTGGCGGTAGCCCGAGGAGGGCGATCGAGCGCAAGGGGCGCGAGGCCGAGACCCTAGAAGCGCACCCTCGGTTCGTTGCCACGATGAACTCCCAGCAGCGCGCCCTTTCTCAGCTGCTCGGTGACGGGGACCTGAGTCGCGACGACGTGGAAGCGATTGCGAACAGGGTCTTGGCTGTCGACATCGTCACTGGCACAGCCGCGTGGCTCAGTCTGCAGGCGGAGCGTAGCAGTCGGCCCTACACCGACAAGTGGCTCGAAGACGACTCGCTGGCGCAGCACTTTCTCTGGTGCTACGAGAACCGGGACCTGCTGCGAGCCAGACTGGAAGCCCGCGGTGAGCTACCAGCAAGCTCGAAGCATGGCCGGCTACTGCTGCCGTCAAACGCCCACGGCTTGTTGCGTCTGCGGGATGCCGACGATGCCGTTCCTGACCTCCTTGTCCGAAACGCAGCGGAGCTGTTCATCGGGGAGCCTGCGAGCCAGCTGAGCCGTGGCGCGGGTGCTGCGTTCCGTCAGGGGAGGAAGCTCTTCTTCTGCATCAAGCCGCTCGTCGAGCAGGTTGGGTCGTTGCTCGGCCCCACGCGCCGGGAACGAATGCAGGCCATCGACAGGATCTGCGTCGGCAGCGCGCCTGACAACCCATGGCGTCCTGCTCCCGGTGCGAGGAAAGCCCGTTGGCGGCAGCTGGACTCCGACCTGGTGATTCAGGTGCTGCGGGGCCGTGGTTTCGAGGATCTGGCCGACTCGCTGGAGCGGGTGTCAGAGACGCATGGTCCTCGGGCCATGGGCGGAGGCGCGGCATGATCACCGACAAAGAGCTGGTCGAACTGGCAGTCAGCCTGTTGCTGGCCACCCACCCGCATGATGACGCGGGCGCCCCCAAGCCGGGCAGCCTGGAGTGGCAGCACGCCGTTCAGGTGGTCGTCGGCCACCTGGCTTGGATGCGGGACAACGGCGTGCCGTTGCCGCCGGTGATCGTCGCCGATGAGCAAGCGCGTGCGGCGTCCGCATGGTTGCTGGAGAAGTGTCGGCAGGACGCGCAGGCCAGAGTTGTCGAGGCCGCGGAGCGCGCGGCGAAGGAGGGGCAGTGATGCGTGGTATGACACCAGAAGAAGCGTGTCGCGAGATATCACGGCGTGGGCAACCAGTGCCGTCGTCCTGCCCCTACGAGCTTGGCAGCCTCATCGCTGAGACGCTCGAAGGACTATTGAAGCCCCTACCAGTGGACGAGAGACGCCAGCGTTTCCAAGAAGGCAACCAGTGGTTGCAGGATGCGTTCTTCGCACTGCGCCCTTCGCGGCGACCGAGGAACGAACTGGAGATGCTGGATCTCTACTCCTTCATCTCCGCATGCGCGATGGATCATCAAGTGGCGGACGTTGGCGCGTTCAGCCTCGACGGCCACGAAGACGTAGACGGCCGCTACGAGCGTGCGGCCAAAGAGCGCCACCTGCGACTCGGCTTGTTCGTTGCCGAGGACTGGTGGTTCGGGGCAGGAATGAAGGCGGCACGGCGGCGGCACGACCTCCTCGCTGACGAGAGGTATTCACCATGACCGCGCTCGCAACCAACGACCTCCATCCGGTCGAGGCGCGCAACTCCTTGGTCGAGTCCAACATTCCTCTGGCACGCTGGGTGGCCCGTCAACACGTCCACCAAGCCCGTGGAATCGTCGACCTCGATGATCTCCAGCAGGCAGCCATGGTCGGACTGATCCGCGCAGCCGAGCTGTTCGACGCCAACCGCGGCACGACGTTCGCGACCTACGCGGTGCACTGGTGCCGGCAGGCCGTCCGGCGAACGATCGCTAACCAGGGCCGCACCATTCGGGTCCCGGCGCACCTCGTCAGGGTTCCGGAGGCTGGTGAGGAGCTTACCCCGCGGCAACGGGCAGCCGAGGCCGCGAATCGCACGGCCTCGCTCACCGCGGTCGGTGACGACGCGAGGGCTGTGGCTGATCCGCGGCCCAGCCCGCATGACCTGGCTGCCCAGGAAGACGAGGTTGAGTGGATCCGATCTCGTGTCAATGCATTGCCGGCCGACCTCGCCGATGTCGTGCGCGGCAGGTTCGGTCTGGGGCGTCACCCCGAGACTCTGAAGGCCATCGGTCACCGTGCCGGCATCAGCCGTGAGCACGCGGGGCGCCGGCTGGCGAGCGCGTTGGAGGCGCTGCGACGATGACCGACCAACCGATCAAGAAGTCGGCCGGCGATCGCCGCAAGAAGGTGGATCCCGAGCAGGCGTTCAAGCTGTGGGCGGCCCTCGGCCCGACCCGCACCTACAGCGAGGTCGCCCGTGAGATGGGTTGCGAAGACTCCACCATCCTCCGCATGGCGCGGCGCATGGCGTGGGACAAGCGGCTGGCCCGCATCGAGGCACCGCAGCGCGAGCAGGACGAGGACGAACTGCGGCAGCTCGTCCAGGAGATGAACGCTCGACACATCGAGGTCGCTCGGGTGCTGGTCACGAAGGGTATCGAAGCGCTCCAGTATCTGGAGCCGACGTCGGTGGCGGAGGCGCTTCGGTTGGTCGAGACCGGCGCCAAGCTGGAGCGCCAAGCCAGAGGCGAGCCGGACAGCAAGAAGCAGATCACCGTCGAGGCGATTCTGCGCGAGCGCTTCAAGGAGCTGGTGGTCGAGCCAGCCGACCAGCCGGCACGGCCACGCATCACCGTGGTCGATGTGCCGGACCTCGACGACGACGGCCAGCAGGAGGTCGGAGATGAGTGAACCGACGTTCAAGCGGGCAACGGTCAACAAGGCCGCGCTCTTCGCGAAGGCTGGCTACGAGCCGCACCCTGGCCAGCAGGCCATCCACGACGCCGGGCCACACGATGCCGGCGGCTTCCGGTATCGAACCGTCTCCTGCGGTGTGCGGTTCGGCAAGACGCATGCGGCTGCCTGGGAGATGGCGGCTGCCGCGCTCGCCCCCAACACCCACGAGTTCGAGGGCTGGTGTGTCGCACCCCTGCATTCCCTGGCGGACCGGTCGTTCCGCATGGTGGCCAGCATCTTCCAGAACCACTTCCCCGAGCACATCGTCTCCTTCAAGGAGACCGATGGTGAGTTGGTCATCATCAACCTCGCTGGGGTCAAGGCGCGCATCCTGCGCCGGACAACTGAGCGCGGCAAGGTGGCGCTCACCGGTGCGTCCGTGGACGCCATGGTGATCGACGAGGCGTCTGCCGTGCCGGACGACATCTGGGAGTCGGCCCTGTCGACTCGACTGCTCGACCGACTGGGTTGGGTGCTGGCGATCAGCAGCCCACGAGGCACCACTGGCTGGTGGGCGCAAATGCTCCGCGCCGGCTTGCGCGGGGACGACCCGCAAGTGTGGGCCGTCAAGCTGCCTACCTGGGTGAACCCGCGGGTGTCCAGGGAGGAGATCCGGAAGATCCGGGCTCGACTCCCGGAGCACATCTTCCAGCAGGAGTATGGCGGCGAGCTGGTCGCAGCCGCCGGCTCGGTCTTCGACCAGGCGGCCATCGAGGCGTGCGCGCGGGTCACTGCATGGGAGGATCCTGTCCCTGGTGAGATCTACGTGGCTGGCCTCGACATCGCGATGTCCACCGACTTCACCGTGCTGACCGTCGGTCGCCAGCTCGACAACGGCAACTGCCGCGTCGCCTACGCCAAGGCGTGGCGCCGACTCCCGTGGGAGGGGCAGGTCCGTCAAGTGGGCAGGATCCTGCGGCACTACGGTGAGGCCCAGGTCCGCGTGGACGAGACCGGCCTCGGCAAGCCGGTGGTCGAGTCGATGCGCTCCTCTCAGCTGTTCGACGGTGGTGTGCGCGGTGAGGTCTTCACGGCTCAGAGCAAGAACGCCATGGCGCGCAACCTGCAGGTCATGCTGGAGCGCAAGCGGGTGTTGCTGCCGGTGCGTGAGCTGTGCCCCGACATGCACGACCAGCTGGAGAAGTTCGCCTACCTCGACGATGGCCCCAGCGTCGGCAGCCTCCGCAAGATGGGAGCGCCGAAGGGCGAGCACGACGACTACGTGGCCTCGCTGATGCTGCTCGGCATGTTCTTCCGGGGTGGCGGTGGCGCCGGCATGCGCTTCGCGCGACGCGAGGAGCGAAGCATCAGCATGGACTCCTACAGCCCCCGTAACCCCCTCGGAATCAGGTTCAACCAATGAGCGGCTGCCCCTACTACGTTTCCAACGGCATGTCCGTTCTCTTGCGCAAGCGCGGCAGCACCGTGAAGCGCCAGTTCGTCGAGCGGCAGGAGATCCCGGCCGAGTTCCTCCCCGAGCCCGACAAGCTGCAGACCATGGTCGATGCCGGCACCCTGGTGACCGTGTGTCCCGACGAGCCACCTCCGCCGACACCCGGTCGTCGGCCGAGGGATCCGGTGTCGTTGGACCACCTCACACCGCAGATGCGCGGCATCGTGAGGCGTATGGGCATGTGGCCGCTGTTCGGTGGCGGCGAGTAGGACGGCCTGTGCGCCTCTCTGCGGCCTTCGGATCGGAGACGTGCCTGGAGTCATTTGACGATGCCAGAGGCCGTCAGGAGGCAGCAGGGGCCTTGGAGGCGGACTCGGGGTCAACTTGTTGTGCGGCAGTTCGCAACGACTTGCGACTTCGCACGACGAGATCGCGATGCAAGATCCCATACTACTAGGGGTGGGCGCCGAGCGGTGCGACCGACGACGAGATGGGCAAATCGATTCCTGCGATGGTGAAGCCGGAGCTGCTCCGATGGGCAAGGGAGTCCATCGGGCTTGATGTCTCCGCGGCCGCGCACAAGCTGGGGATCGACGAGGCGAAGCTGCTCGCGTGTGAGGAAGGAAGGGACCGCCTCACGATGGCGAAGCTCGAAAGGGCTGCCGACGTTGTCTACCGGAGGCCGCTCGCGGTCTTCTTCCTCCCCGCGCCCCCTGAAGAGTTTCAGGTCGTCAAGGACTTCCGCCGGCTCCCCGGGGCTCCCTCGGCCCCGTCACCCGAGCTGACTGTCGAGCTTCGCAAGGCGGGCGCCCGTCGCGCGATCGCCCTGGAGATGCTGGACGAGCTGGGGGAGGCGGCTCCGAACTTCGACCTGCGCGCGTCTCGGAAGGAGGCCGCCCAGGCCGCGGCGGCTCGTGTCCGAGCGGCCCTCGGGATCTCCGTCGAGGAGCAACTCGATTGGCGAGACGCCTACGTGGCATACCGGACGTGGCGTGCGGCGGTCGAGGAGCACGGCGTGCTCGTGTTCCAGATCACGGGCGTCCCGGTCAACCAGACCCGCGGCTTCTCGACATTCTATGAAGAGCTTCCCGTGATCGCGGTGAACGGGAAGGACGCGCCGACGGCCCGCTGCTTCACGTTGATGCACGAGCTGGGGCACCTCTTGCGCCGAGGGGGATCCGTCTGCAACTGGAGTGAACGCGACGCCGAGGAAGTCTGGTGCAACCGCTTCGCGGGTGAACTGCTGGTCCCATCTGAGGCGCTCCGCGCCGAGGTCGTCGACCTCATACACCACGACGAGTGGCCGGATCCTGTCCTGACGAGACTTTCGAGGCGCTTCGGCGTAAGCCCCGAGGTCATCGTGCGCCGGCTGGTGACGATTCGGCGAGCGACGCAGGACTTCTACCAGCGGTGGCGAGACGAACGCGGCGATGAATCTCCACCGGCCGGCGGCGGGCCCGTGCCCGTCTCGAAACGCGTGGTCGCGCACGCCGGCAGCACCTTCGTCAGCCTCGTGCTCTCCGCCTACCACGCGGACCGGATCACGGCGAGCACCCTCTCGAACTACCTCGGCGCGAAGCTCAAGCACTTGCCGGCGATCGAGGCGCTGATGATCGGGGGGGATGCCGGATGACTTCGACCTCGTATTGCCTGGACACAAGCGCGCTGATCCACGCCGCCGTCCGGGCATACCCGATGGATGTCTTCGGCTCGTTCTGGACGCGACTCGGTGACCTAATCGCGGACGGCCGCGCTTTCGCGCCGAAGGAGGTCCAGAGGGAGATCAAGCAGCAGGACGATGAGCTACACGGCTGGTGCAAGGAGAAGAACGGGCTCTTCGTTCCGCCGGAGGTCGAGATTCAGGCGGCGATGTCGGCCGTGACGGAGCAGTTCCCGAGCTTGGTCGACCAGACGAAGGGGCGCGGACTAGCAGACCCGTGGGTGGTCGCGACCGCGCAGGTGTCGAGCGCGACCGTGGTTACGCAGGAGTTCTCGAAACCGACCAAGCCGCGGATTCCGGATGCGTGCCGCGTCTTGGAGATCCCGTGCGTCAACCTGCTCGAGCTGATCCGGGCGGAGCGCTGGACGTGGAATGCCTGATGCTCCCGGAGGCGAGGCGATGACGTCAGCAGAACTCGACGCAGCCAAGGGGAGGGTTGTTAGGAAGGTCTTCGTCGACACAGCGGACGACAACTACGTCGGTGCTCGGTGGTGCTTCTACCACGGGCTCAGCGTCGACTTTCACTGGCTAGCGGTCCACGCCCTGGAGAAGTATCTGAAGGCCGTGTTGCTGCTGAACGACAAGTCGGCGAAGGGCTACGGGCACAACATTGAACGCCTCTACTGCGAGGTGCACCCGCTGGCCTTTGACCTGTTACCGAAGGTGCTGGAGCAGTCGAGCAGCCTGGACACCAAGGGATGGCACGACGAGGAGCCGGAGCGGTTCCTGAGGCGCCTCTATGCGAAGGGCGAGGCGAACAACCGCTACGACCTGTTCGGCTTTGTGCAGATGAGGCACGACCTCTTCAAGCTCGATCAGATGGTCTTCGCCGTTCGCCGCCTCTGCCGTCCGCTCGACGCCATGTTCTTCCCTGGAAGGCCGGAGCAAGGAACCAACCGAGAGGTGTTGAACAAGCAACCGGAGTGGTGGTCGCTCCGCACGACGGGGAAGCTGGAGAAGACCGTCCACGGGAAACGAGGATCGGAGCTGCGGCGCGTGCTACTCAACTGCAACCCCTTGCTCGCTCCCGATGACTTCGAGCACGAGCCGGTGCGAAGCAGCACGAGCGCCTCGAACTCAATACTCGGGAAGGAGATCGTGAAGCCGTTGAAGGGCCCGGCGGGCCAGTCGCAAGAGGTGGCGCTCGACCTGCGTGAGTGGGTGCTGAACAAGATCAAGCTCCCGCCTGATGTTCAGAAGGAGCTTCGAGACGCAGGTCCGTGACGAGCCGTGGGTGGTGTTCTTGGGAAGTCCGTGGGTCGTCTCGGCGCTGGCCCACCACCGACCGCTGCGTGCGTTGCGCAGACTACCCGGACTACCCAAAACGCTCCCGCCTACCCCCGATTCGCAAGGACTTACGACGACGTGGAGCGACTGCCAACGACGCAGTTGACTCGCCGGCCGATGGTCGTATCCTCCGGTGGCCAGGGTAGATTAGAACGACGCAACTTGCTGCCAGGAAGTAGCTTCGGGACGCAGAGGTCGCTGGTTCAAATCCAGTCGCCCCGACCAGCTTCTGCTGCTTTGCAGCAGAAGCTGATCGGGGCGGCTGGATTTGGACGCGCTCCGAGCTTCGCTCCGAGCGCGTTCAAATCCGCGTGGGCTTGGGGGCGTGATGAGCCTCCGGCGCCTCGAATCTTCGAGCTTCGACAACATTCTCGAGGCGACGTCGCCGACATGGCAACGTCGCCGCCGCGCCGGAGGCTCGGAGAGACAGTGCCTCCTGGCTCAGCGCGGCGGCGGATGGGTCGGACCTTCCAAGCCGCTCCGGGAAGAGCGGCATCCGAGTTTGGTTGCGGCCGTGGCCGCGCTGAGCCTCGGGGTCCGAGAATGTTCGAGCGGCAACAACCTTTCGGAAGGCCCGTCGTCGCCGGGACTTCGATACCGCAACTCCCGGGGGCTCGAAGACAACACTGGCGTCTGGGCTCAGCGCGGCCGCCGGCGACCGCCGGACCCGCGACCGACGCTCGGGTCGCGGAATGCTCCGTGTTTGGTTGCGGCCTCGGCTGCGCTGAGTGGTCAGTGCTGTTACGGGCGGGGTGGGCGCGAGCCTGGGACTGAGTTCACGATCCGCTGCAGCGCGGCGGCAGCCCGTGCGCGTGCGGGGCCGCGCACGTCGTCGGTTGCCGCCATTGGGAAGACGAAGCGGTCCTCGCAGTGCTCAGGGCCGCGGCTGCCCTGGATGTAGCCTTCGCGCACTTCGTGCTCGATGCCTGCCGCGTGGAACGCGTGGCGCATCTTCGGTGCGAGCCATCGCGGCACGTCCACCCAGATGGGGATGGCATCGTTGCCCAGGCGCGTCGCACCCCGACCGGGGTTCACGCGGATGCCCTCTCAGGGCCACCATTGGAGGTCGGTCGTTGGTTGCATCGGTGGTGTGGAGGCGAGTGGCAGGGGTCTTTCGTCCCGCCAGAGTTGGTTTGCGACGAGACCGCGGTACTCATCCGCGAGCCGCGGAGTCTAGAGGAACTCGCGTGGGGGGGCTCGACGCCGGCGGTGGCGAAAGGACCACACGAGCGGCGCAGCGACCCCGATGACGGCACCCCCTACGACCAGGAGTCCGACGACCCACAGATTGTCGGGATCGCCGGGGGCCCTCATGAGCGGGACCATGCCACTCGTGAGCAAGCCCCAGGACACCGCACCGCCCGTCGCTGCGCCGAGTCCTCCCCAGTAGGCGCAGCTCAGGACCAGCCCGATCGCACTCACGACTCGTTGGGCAGCACTCCGCATCGGCAACGCCTGCGTCGGTTGTACCTGTCTCCCTGGATTCATCCCTCGCTTCAGGGCAGCAATTGTTCCCGGGACATGACCGGGGGTTGGCTGGAACCTAGACGATGGTTCGGTCTCGATTGCCACAGGGTAACTCGGCTCCCCGCGCACGGCTCTCGATCCGCCGCCGGCTGGTCTATGCGATCCTCCCCCTGTTGCTCGCGGTGGTGCTCGTCGAGCTCGGGGGACGTTGCGTCTTCTTCCAGTTCGACGGCCGGAGGATGTTCGCGGTGCAGCGCATGTACGACGCGCTCGCCGGACACGTCCGCGACCGGGTGGTGGAGCGGGCCGTCGATCGAGCTGCCAAGGACTTCGCGCGGGCGGAGGCGCTGAGCCCGGCGGATGAGCGTGAGCGGCACGCGGCCTTGTACGAGCCGCTGTTCGACCGCTTCGTCAGCGCATGCCGGCGCGCGGACGCCCGGCTGGTGATCGTCTACGTGCCGGCGGCGGACCGCGACGACTCGGTGGCGCTGGATCTGTTTGCGCGGCTGACGGGCAAGCACGGGCTGCCTCTGCTGGATCTTTCGCCGCACGTCCGGCGGTTTCCGACGACCCGGACGTACTTGTTGCCGGAAGACGGGCACCTCTCGCGCTTCGGAAACTACCTGTTGGTCGACGCGCTGGTTCCCGTCCTCGAGCCGATGTTGCACCATCGCTCGTCGGTTGAGCTGGCGGAGAGGCCGGAGTTGCTGGGGGATCTCGACGCCAACCTGAACACGATCTTCTGGCGCAAAGCACCGTTGCCGTGTCGTCTGATCACCAACTCGCAGGGCCTGCGGCGGACCACCGACGTCGAGTTCCCCAAGACGAGGGTGCGCGTGCTGTGCATCGGCGACTCGTACACCTTTGGGCACGCCATGCACAATGCGCAGTGCTATCCGCAACTGCTCGAACGCCTTCACCCGCAGCTGGAGGTGATCAACGCGGGCGTGTCCGGCTACACGATCTGTGACCAGTGCTCTTACTTCGAGGAGCGCGGCCGGTATCTGCAGCCGGACATCGTCGTGCTGCAGGTCATGCCGAACGACCTCGATGGGTTTCGACCGGAGCTGCAGCGGCTGTACTGCCGCGGTGGCGCGTACTGCCCGACGAAGGGCGAGCGCCGGTGAGTGCGATCGTCGCGTCAGAACACTTCAATCACGTCGAGCGCCGTGTAGCTGCTGCCGACCAGCGACTGGAGCCCGATGCGGGTGTAGGCGGGGGTGCCGGCGGCGATCGGCAGGTTGACGCTGGTCAGCCCATTGGCCGGCATCGGGCCGGTCGACACAGGGAAGCCGGGCAGAAACGGCATCTGCAGGTAGAAGGGGCCGAACACGGTCATGATCGGGTTGGTCGTGGTGAAGTTCGTGCTGGCGAACACGTCGACCGGGTTGCTGCCCGGCGGGCCGATCGTGCGGATGATGACCGTACTGCCGGCAGTCGAGGCCAGGCCGACGGCGTAGACGTGCGGGTGGAACTCGTCCGCGCCCATGTCGACGGTGCCGGTGAAGATGCGTGGATCGCCCTCGAAATCCACCGGCCCCGCGGCGGCGAGCGCGTTGCTGCCGGCGTCGATGCACGGCGATGTCGCGAGCAGGTGCAGATCGCCGCCCGGTCCACTGACGAACGCGGGATCGAGTGCCAGGTTGCCAGCGCCCCAGCTCAGCGTGCCGCCGGCGATGACGACGCCGGCTTGGCCGCCCTGCACGTCGGAGTACTCGACGGTGACCGCCGTGCTGCCGGCGAGGTAGAGCTCCTGGGCAGTGTCGCCCCACAACACGCTGTTGCGCACGGTCAGATTGCTGCTGTCGGTCGAGTAGAGCGCGCCTCCCTCGGCAGCGCGGTTGCCGCCGAACGAGCAGTTGGTCACGGTCATCATCGCTCCCAGGCGCAGGGCGATCGCCCCGCCGCCCGAGTAGCTGATGTTCTGGTTGAACACGCAGTTCTCGACCGCCGGAAACGCGTTGCCGCAGTAGATCGCGCCGCCGCCGAGGCCGGCGGCCTGGCCGAGGTTGCGGCGAAACACGCAGCCGCGGATGGTGGGGAAACCGCTGAGGACGCCGATCGCGCCCCCTTGGGCGCCCGACCCACCGGTGATCGTGAAGCCGGCGATCGTCGGTGAGCCGATGATGCCGAACGCGCGGTCCTGCCCCTGGCAGTCGATCGTGCAGCGCGACGGGCCGTTCTCGCTGGTCACGGTGATGCTCTGGTTGACCAGTACGCCGCGATTGCCGACGCCGGTGTAGCGCCCGTCGAGGACGACGACGGCATCGCCGGGCGCGGCGGCGGCCACGGCCTCCGCGATCGCGTCGAACGGCGCGGCGAGGGTGCCGTTCTCGCCGGGATCGCTGACTGCGGGATTGCCGGGTCCCGGGTCGTTCGGTGCGTTGTCGTCGACGTAGATGCGGGTCTGCGCCGCCAGCGAAGCGGTCAGCGAGAGGGTGAGGAGAACGGCGGTGGACTTCATGTCGGTGTATCCCGGAGCAAGAGAGGAGCCCGGTGGTCCGCCCTGCGTCGCCAAACGGGGCCGTCGCATTGCGTGATCACCAACAGGTCTGGCGAAACTGGGGCGGTTCCGCGGAGTGCGAATCGCGAGTTTCTGCTGCCGTGCTTCAGCGAAGCGAGATCGCGACCTGGCAGGGTTCACCGCCAACGACCGTGAACGCCGCCTGGCCAGTCCGGCCGTTGGCGCGCACGGTCACGACATAGCGACCGGCTGCCAACCAGTGCTCGAAGGTGCGTGCGATGGCGCCGGGGAGCCGCCCGTACCTGCTCGAGCCGGCGACCAACCGTTGGCCGTCGTGAATGCGAACTTCGCATTCACGCAACGGGGTGGCGGACTCGACGACGAACTTGCACCGATGGCCGGTCTCGACCGCCACCGGCACGGTCGACTCCTCGCCCGCCCGCACTGAGACGGGAATCATCCGCGCGGCGACCCCATCGCCGCGCACCGACACGAAGTAGTCGCCGGGGGCGAGGGGCTCCGACCGGCCATTCGCGCCGGCGCGCACGGCGAACCACCGCGACATCGTGTGGTCGGTGAGGCCTATGGTCGCGTCGGCAACGTCACCGCTCGCCCGCACGAAACCGGCGGGCGGCAGTCGGAGTTGGCCGAGCTGCCATTCTTCGCCCGCCCCCAGAGCGCGGAAGCCGGTCGACAGCCGGGGCTGGTCCGGAACCCTGAGCTCGAGACCCCATTCGCCGGGCGGCAGTGGGCCGATGTCGAAGGCCCCGGCTTCGTTCCCGGCGGCGAGGTGCGCGTGCCCCCAGCGCCGGTCGATGACGTCGATCATCACCTGTGGCACCGGCCTGCCATCGGCGTAAGCCAGCGATCCGGCGATGCGCACTGATGCCGGCGGGCCGGGGGTGAGGCGGAGCTCTGCCCGACTGGATGGCGTCGCAACGATCTCGATGGCTGCCGGTAGGAAGCCTGCCGCGGAGGCGGTGATCGTCAGCCGCTGATCGCGCGGACAGTCCGGGAGTGAGAAGAAACCCTCCGCATCGCTTTGCGCATTGCCGCGCCAGCGCGGCGTGCTGTCGGTCGGATCGTTGCGTGCGCTCAAGTCGGCGTCGGGGACGCCACGGCCGGCTTCGTCGAGGACCCTGCCGCGCAGCGCGCCTCCCGCGGAGAGGATCAGTTGGCTGAAGAGCGTGTCGCCCGGTCGGGCCTGCAGATGCACGGCGGTCTCGACGCCGTTGTGCCGCGCGCGCAGGGTCAGCTCACCGGCGGGAAGGCCGTGCAAGGCGAATGCACCGGACCCATCGGTGCGCCCGCGCACGTGGTCGAAGTCAGTCCAGGTACCGAGCTCGACCGTGGCGCCCGCGATGCCTTGGCCGGCAGCGTCCACGACCGAGCCGTTGACCGACACGCCCGCCGAGAGTTCGACCTCGAGCTCGGCAGCGGCCCCCGCGCGCACTCGGCACGAACCGGTCCATGGCGCGAGATCGGGCGCGCGCACCTGGACCGGGTGGTCACCGAGGGCGATGCCATCGATGCTGAACCGGCCGTGTCGGTCGGTGCGGGCGATCGGCCGGAGGTTCCCCTCTGCATCCTGGTCCTGCCGGTGGCCGCCGCTCTCCCCGACGGTGACCAGCGCCGCCGCCACGGGCTTGCGCTCCGGATCCAGGACGCGGCCGGCCAAGCTGCCGCCGGCGCCGGGGAGCTCGATGCGCAGCTCCCTTCGGCCGACGCCCTCGACGAACACCAGGTGCATGCGCGAGGGGCTGTGGCCCGCGGCCCGCGCGCCGACCAAGCACAGACCAGGGCACGCGCGTAGGGCGAAGCGCCCGGCGTCGTCGGTCGTGGCCGCGTACTCGGCGTCCTCCAAGATGCCCGGGCCCGCGAGGTGGACCTCAGCACCGGGTACGGCGCTCCCGACCCGATCGACGACCAATCCGCTGACCGTGACGCCCTCGGGGAGGACGAGCGAGACCGCGCGATCTTTGCCGGCGCGCACTTCGACTTGTGCAGAGACCGCGGAGTTGCGGCGATTGGTCAGTAACCAGCGGCCTGGCGCGAGGTCGGCGAACTTCGCCACGCCCAGCGCGTCGGTGCGGGCGCGCCGACTCTGGTGGCGTCGGCTCGCATCGGGGCGAAAGGCGAGGACGAGCAGATCCGGCACCGGAGCTGCCTCGGCGGCGTAGGTTGCCGCGACCGTCACGGTGCCGGTGGTGCGCGCAGCGCCACTCGGTGCTTCGGTAGGCCTAGGGGCCAAGGCCGCTGCCCGCGGCGGATGAGACGCGTCCGCATCGGCGGTCATCGGAGCACCGAGGGGAACGCTTCCGGTCTCGGGCAATGCCACCGGAGCCTCCGCGCCAGGCCAGAGCAGAAGCGCGGTGACCGCTGCTGCGGCGGCGATTGCGATGCTCTTCACGGGAGAGCCCGAAGCGAGCGCCCAAGTGCTCATCGCCGCCGCCGCCCCACTCTGCGCTGGCGTCTCCGGGTACACAATGGCGATCGGCGCCAGCCAGGCGCGGCAATCGCCGGTGCGACGATCGAGCCGTTGGCGAAGCGCCTCGTGTGCGCTCCGCAGCCTGCTGTTGACGGTGCTCGTGGGTACGCCGATCCGGGTGGCAATCGCTCGAGGAGGCCGATTCTCGAAGTAGCGCAGCAGGACGACCTCGCGCTGCTCCCTGGGCAGGGCGGCAACGGCCTGCATGAGCTTGAGGCGGCGCTCCTGCCGTTCCGCCAAGCGCACCGTTGGCGGCGCCGAAGCGGACGCCGGGATCGCTGCCTCGGCCTCGTGCCGTCGCCGGCGAGACTCCTGGCGGCGCATGTTGTGAGCGACGCCGCGGAGTACGGACGCCAGCCAGCGGCGCGGTCGACGGATGCCGGGGTGTTCGCGCTCGACCACGCGCAACCAAGTCTCTTGCACGGCATCGTCCGCGTCGTGGCCGATGAGTGCCCGCGCCAGCGCGGCGACGAACGGAGCTTCGTCCAGGAGAGGCGAAAGATCGTCGGAGATGGCGGTCGGCATCGGAGTCGTAGTCACCACCCGGCGACGATTGCCGTACGAAAATCGTGTGCGTCAACCGGTGGGGTCAGCCTCGTCGCCGCGCCGTTGTCCCGCAAGGGGGCTTCGCCGTTGGAACGAACCGCCGCCTTCCTACGATCTGCCCCGTGGTCGGTTCTCAGCACGCCGGGCCGCCGCGGAGCGGCGGTCTCCTCCAGCAGTTCCTGCGCCTCGAGGCGTTGGCGGGTTTCGCGTTGATGGGGGCGGCAGCCGCGGGGATGGCGTGCGCGAACTCGGGACTGGCTGGCTGGTACGACCAGTGGCTCGCCACCGAGGTGGAGGTCCGGATTGGCGAATCGGGCCTGCGCAAACCGCTGCTCCTCTGGATCAACGATGGGCTGATGGCCCTGTTCTTTCTGCTCGTCGGCTTGGAGCTCAAGCGCGAGGTCCTTCGGGGGGAGCTTTCCAGCCGCAGCCAAATCGCCTTGCCGCTGGCGGCGGCCATCGCCGGCATCGCGGTGCCGGCGTTGGTGTTCTACGGCTTCACTCACGGCGATCCGGATGCAGCGCGCGGCTGGGCCATTCCTGCCGCCACCGACATCGCCTTCGCGCTCGGCATTCTCGCCCTCGTCGGCGACCGGGTGCCGCCCGCTCTGAAGACCTTCTTGCTGTCGCTGGCGGTGTTCGACGATCTCGGTGCCATCCTGATCATCGCCGCCTTCTACACCGACGAGATCTCGTGGACCGCCAAGGGAATGGCGATCGGCTTCAGCGCCGCCCTCTTGATCCTGAACCGGTTGCGGGTGCGGCGGGTGGCCGCGTACATGCTGGTCGGGGCGGCCTTGTGGCTCTGCGTGTTGAAGTCCGGGATGCACGCGACCCTGGCCGGCGTCATCGTCGGCCTCGCGATTCCATTGCGCGTTGAGGCGCCGTTCGGCGGCTCACCGCTCGAGCATCTCGAGCACGGGCTGCACCCCTGGATCGCGTTTCTCGTGGTGCCGCTGTTCGCCTTCGCCAACGCCGGCGTCAGCCTGACGGGCGTGCACGTGGAGTCACTGCTCGATCCGGTGGCGGTTGGCATCGCGGTCGGGCTGGTGATCGGCAAGCCGGTGGCCGTGTTCGCCACGGTCATGCTGATGGCCAGGCTCGGTGTGGCGCGGCTGCCCGCGGGGGCCACCCCACTCTCGATGTTGGGTGTGTCGTTCGTCGCCGGCATCGGCTTCACGATGAGTCTGTTCATCGGCACGCTCGCGTACGAGCACACCGGCGACCTGCACACCGTCGCGGTGCGGCTCGGCGTATTGGGTGGCTCCTTGGTTTCGGCCCTGGTCGGCTTCCTGCTGCTGCGGGCCGCCGTCCGCTGAACCCAGTCGCCTCCCGGCCCTGCCGCGAGGTTTTCTCGCAGCGGAGTCTCTCCGGTTCCGCGAGGTGTCGGGTGGGAGAAAGCCTGAGAAATCGCGTCGGCCGAGCCCGCGCCGGGCGTTGATACCGATGTGCCCGAGCTGTCCTACCAACCCCCTTCGAGCAACGGCCGGGCGCCGGCGGTGTCTCGAGCGGCGCCCGATCAGACGTCGCCGGCGCACACCCCGGAGCCGCACGGCCGTGCTTTCGCCGACCTTTACGCCGAGCTGCGGCGGCACGCGGCTTTGCTCATGCGCGGGCGCCGCGCCGCGGTGACCATTCAGCCGACCGCGCTCGCCAACGAGGCCTGGATGCGCGTCGCCGAGCGCCGGCCGGAGCTGCTCGCCCGCAGTGCGGAGTTCTTGGCCTACGCCGCGACGGTGATGCGCCACATCCTGGTCGACGCCGCCCGCCGCCGTGAGCGGCGTCGCCACGCGACCGAAGCGGTGCGCGAAGCCGAACTGCCGACGTTGGTCGCCGGCGCCGAGCAGCGCAGCCTGGAGCTGCTCGCGCTGGATGAGGCGTTGACCGAGCTGGCGACGTTCGATGCGCGGATGGCGCGGGCGGTCGAGCTGCGCTTCTTCGCCGGGCTGGAGTTCAGTGTGATCGCCTCCCTGCTGGGAATGTCGAAGAGAACTCTCGAGCGGCACTGGCGCGCGACGCGCGCGTGGCTGTACCGGAGACTCGCGTGAAGGCCGAGCGATGGGGGATGGTGCGCGAACTCTACGTTCGCGCTGTGGAGCAGCCGGCGGCCGAGCGGGTCGACTTCGTCCTGCGCGAGGCCGGCGATGAGGGTCTCGCTCGGGAAGTGCTGGCCCTTCTCGCAGTCGACGAAGAGGCTGCCGAGGCCCTGCTGCGGCCGGCGGTCGACGGCGATGCCGCCGGCATGGTCGGTCGGACGCTCGGGCGGTGGTCGGTCGAACGCGAGCACGGCCGTGGCGGCATGGGGACGGTTTACCTGGCGACGGACGTCGCCACCGGCGAGCGCGTCGCCCTCAAGATCCTCACCCGGTTGGCCAGCGCGCGGCCGCGGGCGGTGGCGATGTTCCGCCGCGAAGCGGGCGCGGTGGCGCGGCTGTCGCACCCCGCCATCGTGCCGCTGCGGGACTTCGGCCAGACCGACGGGCACTGGTACTACGCGATGGACTTCGTCGAGGGCCAATCGCTGGGTGCGCTGTTGCGCGCCGCGCGTTCGGGTGGCGAGACTGCGCCGCTCGATCTGGCCGACAGCGGCGGCGTGGCCGAGTTCATCGCGGTGCTGCTGGACGGTCTGCAGCATGCGCACGAGCACGGTCTGGTCCACCGCGACGTCAAGCCGGACAACGTGTTGGTGGCGGCCGACGGCAGCCCACGGCTGGTCGACTTCGGCGTGGCCAAAGACCTGACGCTGGAGAGCTTGTCGCAGACCGGGGACGTTTCCGGCACCCCGCACTACATGAGCCCGGAGCAGGCGGCCGCCGCGCGCCGGCCGATCGATCATCGCTCGGATCTGTTCAGCGTCGCGGCCGTGCTCTACGAGATGCTCACCTTGCAGCTCCCGTTTCCGGGACGCGAGGTCCGCGAGGTGCTGGACCGCATCGTGCACGACGACCCGAAGCGGATTCGCGGAATGGCGCCGCACGTGCCGGCAGGCATCGCCGCGGTCTGCCACAAGGCGATGGCCAAGGACCCGGACGACCGCTTCGGCAGTGCGGCCGAGTTTGCCCGGCTGTTGCGCGGGGCGGCCTTGGGGCGACGCGTGGCGTTGCGGGGTGAGCCGTGGCTCAAGCGCTTGCGCCGTACCGCGGCGCGCCGGCCCTGGCTGGCCTCGGGCATCGGTGCCGCTGCCGTCGCGACGCTGGCGGTCGGTCTCGCCGGCAGCGTGCACGGTGCTGCGAGCGAGGCGACGGTGCGGCTCGCGCTCGGCGAGGCGAGCAACGTCCGCTTGCTGCGGTGGCCCGATGCGCCCGGGAGTCCGGTCGTGCGCGAGGAGATCGGGCGCCTCGACGCCGGCTCCCACCGGCTCTCGGTGACGCCGGGCGGCCGCGCGTGGATCGTCGTGGAATCGGGCGCGTCCGTGTTGGAGGCGAGTCGCGTTCTGCGGCTCGGCACCCAGGTGCAAGTCGATGCAACCGGTCCGGCCGGCGGTCATGGCGCGGCGATGCTGCACTTCGGTGGCGGGCGGCATGCGAGTCGAGTGCGCGTAGGGCGCGCAGTGGAGGACGTCGTCACCGACGTGGCACCGTTCTCGCTCGACCGCAGGCCGGTGACCAACGCCGAGTACCTCGCCTTCCTCAGCGGCACGGGCCGCTCGGCCGAGATGGCCAGCCCGCGGTGGGACCGCGCCCGCGGCGTGGCGGCGCGCGTCGATTGGGATCGGCTGCCCGCCACCGGGATGACGCGGGCGCAGGCCCGTGCGTATGCCGAGTGGTGCGGCAAGCGGTTGCCGACCAGGGCCGAGTGGGAGCTCGCCATGCGCGCAACGGGTCACGAGTGGCCGGCCGATGCCGACCTGAACGCGCTGCGGCAGCGCTACCGTGTGGACCGGCCCTCATCCAGGGTGGATTACGATGCCTACCTTCGCGACGCGGCACCGGTCGAGCGCACCGAAGCCAGCGAGGAGTTCGTCGCGGGCATCGGCAACGTCTGGGAGTGGGTCGACGACCTCGCCGTCGAGCGCGGGGACGGCGGCTACGAGAGTCTGCCTCGCTTGGCGCTGGCCAAGGGTGGCTTCTGGGGAACCCCGGTGGGCCACGCGCGGGCTCACGGTGTCACCCTGGAGACGATGAGTCACACCGACTCGGTCGAGATCGGTTTTCGTTGCGCCCGGAGCGCAACCCAATGACTGCTTGCCCACCTTCGATGCCGAATGGAGGCTCCCATGACCGAACCCCAACCCTACCGCGCCAGCGTCGGTTTCAACGTCAACTTCACCCATTCGTCACTCGGTGACTTTGCGCACCTGACCCCGGCGCAGGAGTACGCGATCCGCGAGCTGTACTTCCAGGCCCTGCTGGGGTCGAACCCCGCTGGTTTCGCGGCGCTGTGCGCGCGGAAGTGGGATGTCAGCGGCGAGCCCGCCAACGGCCACCTCGGCGGAAGCGAGGCGCACCGCATCGCGGAGCTGGCGACCGGTGCCTACAACGACTTGAAGACGGGGACCACCCTCAAGCTGCCGAGCGAAGACCCGCACTGCGTGCGCTGGGAGTGGATCGACGGCAAGCTCTGCACGATCTACAACTACCTGGCGCCGGTGGAGAGCTGCACCGAGTGCCCGCCTCCCGGGGGCACCTACCACGTCATCGTGTGCAACGAGGCACCACTGCCATAGCCGCTCGCCTCGTGCACGACGCGACGAACGAACGTTGGCACGCCCGCCAGGACTCGAACCTGGGACCCTCGGATTAGAAATCCGATGCTCTATCCGGCTGAGCTACGGGCGCTCCGTCGCCGCAGCTTGCCCGGCCCCGCGGCGCCGGTCAACCAGGCACAGCAGTCAACCAGGGCGGCAGGAACGGAGCGCTGCCGGCGGGCGCGCTAATCGCGCCGGCCGAACAGCCCCAGCACCGAGGCCCAGTAGATCAGCTGCACGAACGAGTTGACGAACGCGGCGACGTAGGTCATGCCGGCGGCATTGAGCACCGCGCGGGCGCCCGGCAGCTCGTCGGCAGTGAGATAGCCGCCGCCTTCCAGCGCGACCATCGCGCGCCGGCTGGCATCGAACTCGACGGGCAGCGTCACCAGAGTGAAGAGCGTGGTCGTGGCGAACAGCGCCAACCCGACCCACGCCAGCGTCGCGCCGGCGCCGCCCGCGGCAAAGCCGCCCAACACCGCCGCGGCGATGATGATCCATATCGACAGGTTGCTGCCGAAGTTCGCGATGGGCACCCACCACGAGCGGAAGCCCAATGGCGCGTAGCGCTCGGCGTGCTGGATGGCGTGGCCGACCTCGTGCGCGGCGACGCCGAACGCCGCCATGTTGTTCTGGTGGAACACAGGCTCGGACAGCCTCAGGGTCTTGCTGCGCGGATCGTAGTGATCGGTCAGCTGGCCGGGGACCGGCTCGACCCGCACATCGTGGATGCCGTGCGTCTGCAGAATCGCCTCGGCGACCTGGGCCCCGCTGAGCCGCGATCGCGTCGGCAACTTGCTGTAGTGCGCAAACGTGCTCTTGACCTTGCTGGAAGCCCAGAGGCTCAACAGCATGCCGAGGCCGATGATGACCCAGTACGTCAGTCCCATGGCTCTCGTCTAGGCCCTGGGGCCGGGGCCCGTCAACGGCGATCACGACTTTCCGGTGCCAGCGCGTTCCGACGGGACGTGCGGGTGCGCGATATGCTTGCCTCTGGGGCGATGCCACCGACCGAGGACACGCAGTTCGCCAGCTCCCAGGAGGTGGCCGCCAGTCTCTTCTTCGAGCGGGCAGTCCGCGCCGGCGCGGTCGACCCATCTTCGTTCGACGCCCTTTGCGCCGAGTTCCCGCACTGGCGCGAAGTGTTCGAGATCCTGCGCGTGGACGTCGAGCAGGCCGGCCCGGCTCTGCGCGGAGTGATGCCCGGCGGCAGCGGCGCGGCGGATGTCCCGGGCGTCTTCGCCTCGCTGCAGGAGGGCGGCACCAGGGCCGGTCGGTTTCGCGATCTCGGCGTGCTCGGCCGCGGCGGCATGGGGATCGTCCGCAAGGTCTGGGATCCCGAGCTGCGCCGGGTCGTCGCCCTCAAGACGCTGATCGAGCCGGCGGAGCATCGCGATCCCCTGTGGTCGCAGCGCACGCAGTGGCGGCTGCTGGCCGAGGCGCAGATCGTCGGTCAGTTGCAGCACCCCGGCATCGTTCCGGTGCTGGAGGTCGGACTGAACGCGGCGGGACAGCTGTACTTCACCATGCCGCTGGTGGCCGGCGAGGGCTACGACGCAGTGTTGGGCAAGGTGCGTGCCGGCGCCACTGACTGGAGCCTGACGCGGGCCATCGTGGTGCTGCAGCGGGTGGCCGAGACCGCCGCGTACGCGCACGCCCGCGGGGTCCTCCACCGGGATCTGAAACCCGCCAACGTCATGGTCGGCGCCTTCGGTCAGGCCTACGTCATGGATTGGGGCTTGGCACGCATCGTCGGCGGGGCAGCGGCGGAGCTTCCCGCGCTCGAGGACGACGAGCGCGAGGGCGGCGCGACCGCACTCGGCGGCGAAGACGGCGAGGGCAACGCCGAGGTCTCGTCGGCGCGCCAGGAGCTCCGCCGGCGCGCGCCCCTGTCGCCGCTGCTGTCGCACGTCGGAGACGTCGTCGGCACACCCGCGTACATGGCTCCCGAGCAGGCCCAGGGCAAAGTCGACGAGGTCGATGCCCGGGTCGACGTCTACAGCATCGGCGCAATGCTGTACGAGCTCCTGGCCGGTCATCCTCCGTACTCGGGAGGGCGGCGCAGCGCGGCGCCTCGAGCGCGGGGCGCGACCCTGGAGCGCGTGCGTGCGGGCCCGCCCCCGGCCCTGTCACGATTGGCAACCGGGGCTCCCGAGGAGCTGGTGGCGATCGCCGACAAGGCGATGGCGCGGGATCCCGCGGTGCGCTACCCGACCGCGATGGCGCTCGCCGACGATCTGCGCGCCTTCCTCGAGCTGCGCGTGGTGTCGGCCCATCGCACTGGCGCCTTGCCCGAGCTCAGCAAGTGGATGGCACGGCACCGCGGGGTCGTCGTCGTCATGGCCTTGCTCTTGCTCACGCTGCTGGGGTCGGCGTTGGGTTTCGCCGCCCTCTACCGAGAGGCGGACGACCAGCTGCTGGCGACCCGGCGCGCACAGGCAGACGCCCTGCGCCGCCAGAGCGCGCTGCGTGGCATCGGCCCAACGACGTTTCCACTGCCGACCTTCAGCGACGTCTTCGACGACGACAGACTGGACCGCCGCTGGATCGGCGCTTCGAACGCCCATCTGATCGAGGAGGTCGACGGTGCGCTCCGCTTGGCGGCGCCCGCCGCGGAGAGCACGGACACCATGCTCACTCTTGACCGCATGGTGTCCGTGGTGCAAGGCGAGTTCGAGCTGACCGTGTCGTTCGCGCTGCACGGCTTCGATGTGCCGGGAGAGACGCGGCACGAGCGGCTGGCGGGAGTGGGGCTGCGCTCGACCGGGGACGACCGATTCGTCGCCGGAATCTCGCGGCACGCGGAGCGGGATCCACCCGATTGTGTCGGCGCGGCGCAGACCTACTGCGCGTCGTTCGAAGGCTCCGATTGTCTCGGCAGCGTGTGGCGGGCGCGCGACGATCGGCGCGGCCGCATGCGCTTTGTCCGCCAGGACGGTGCCCTCAGCCAATCGTACTGGGACTCGGACGGCGGCTGGCAGGTGCTGCGCACCGATCCGGCGCCGGCGGACGATCTGTACATCGTGATCTGGGCGCGAAACTTCTACGCCACGGAGCCATTTCGGTTCGACGTCGAGTCAATCGACTACCGCACTCTTTCCGAGCGGCGTCGGGAGCCGGTGGAGTTGGTGCTGGATTTCAGCGATGGCTGGATCGATCCCCGTCTGCAGATCGCCGGCGATTTCGGCATCGTGGCGGAGATCGACGACACCATGTTCTTGGAGAAGCTGGCGGGCTCGCCGGGGTGGGTTGCGGTCAACCTCGATGCCGACCGCTATGCACTGTGTGGCGATTTCGAGCTGGTGTTGCAGCTCGAGCTCGATGAGTTCTCCGCGCCGGCCGCCGGTGCGCACGCGCTCCATCTGGGCCTGCGCGGCATCGATGGCACCGCCTACGCCAGGCTGTCGCTGCTCGCGGACGCACGCGGGCGTGGCTGGCGTTCGTGGCAGCGCAGTCGGGTGTCGCGGAGTCCGAGTGAAGGTGATGCGCTGGCCATCGTCGTGCATCGCCGCGGGACGGTGCTGCGGTTCGAAGTGACGGACGAGCTCGGCACCCGCGAAGTGCTCCGACGGGAGCACGTCGGCGCCTCGGTCGACCTGAGCTTCGGCCTCGAGCTGTCGGCGGTCGACAGCGAGGCCGAGCTGGTGGTCGGCGTCAATCGCCTGTGGGCCCGCAACCTGCAGCCGAGGTGACGGCCGGGCGCACTCGTAATGGCATTGTAATCGTTGTCGAGTAGACCCACCGGGGGTGTGGACCGGGGCGAGGTGCTGCCGTTGTCTGGGACGTGGCACAGACCCCAACTCCGCCGGCGCGCCCGGCGGGCCGCGGAACCATGAACGCCAAGCTACTCGCCCTCGGGCTCGGACTCGCCGCTGCCGTCGCAGCGACGGTGGCGCTGCTCTCCCAACCCTCGGCTCCCGCGCCGCTGACCACCCAGGAGGGCGGGCCGGGCGCCGCTGGCGCGGGCGCTGCGGCGACGCTGGTGGACCATCAGCGGCCGAAGTCGACTTCGGCGTTCGCCGAGCGCAGCGCGGTGGCCGATGGCGGCGCTGGTGGCGGCGCGAGCGCTGCGGTGGGCGCGCTGCGCGTCAGCGGCCGCGTGGTCGATGGCGCCGGCCGGCCGGTCGCGGGGGCGGACGTCTGGGCGATGCACTGGGATCGCGCCGATCCCCGGGCTCGGTTTGGCGGTGCGGAGTGGCGGTCGCGCGGCCGTGGAGAGGGTCGCCGGCGGCGTCCACTCGGCGAGGCCACGAAGACTGGCCCGGACGGCAGCTTCGTGCTGGCCGGCGGGGTCGGCGCCGAGGTCGAGCTCGCCGTCCTGGCGCGCCGGGCCGACCTCGCTCCGGCGGTGGTGGAGCGGACCTGGCGCGCGGAGGAGGGAGTGCTCCACGTCGGGGACGTCGTGCTCGCTGCCGGGGTGCGCGCGCGCGGTACCGTCGTCGACGAGACCGGACGCCCGGTCGCCGGTGCCGAGGTTCGCTTCCGCTCGGCCGAGCGCGGCGGTCGCGGCGCCCGCTGGGGACGCGGCGACAATCTGATGACCGACCTGGTGGCGCCGGTGCGGACCGACAATGCCGGCGGTTTCGAGTTGGGACCCGTGCCCCTGACGCCGTTTCGGTTGGCGGCCGACGCCGAACGGCACGTCGCCGCCGAGACGCCGGTGATCGAGGTCGGCGACGATGGCGCGGTGGCGGAGCAGCGGTTGGTGCTGGTGCGCGCGGTGTCCTTGGCCGGCATCGTGCAAGATCGCGCCGGAGCGCCGATCGCGGGCGCGCGCGTCTCGGGCTCCGCGGCGCCGGCGGCCGATGCTCGCGGTGGGGGCGGAGACCGACTCGAATCGAGGCGCGGCGGGCGCGGGGGCGGGCGCTTCCGGCGCGGCCGCCCGGAGCGTGCCGACGCGGTGCGCACCGACGCCGAGGGGCGCTTCGAGCTGACCGAGCTACCTCCCGGATTGGTCGAGGTCCGCGTCGAGCACGAACAGCACCGCGATCTCCTGGTCGAGGAGGTCGATCCGGCGCGCGACCGCTGGCTGACCCTGGCGATGGACCCACTGGCGACGGTCCGCGGGACGGTCGTGGATGCGCGCACCGGCGCCCCCGTCGAGAGCTTCGCCATCGAGGCGCGCGCCTACCGCGGCGCGCGGGGTGAAGCGTCCGGCCGCGGTCCCGGCGCCCCACCGGCCGAGCAGAGCTGGCGTGTCGAGCGGTTGGGTGGCGTCGGGGAGGTCGCCGGGCGGACCGGCCCGCCGGAGCCGCGGCCGGAGGGCGTGTTCGCCCTGCACGGTCTCGAGCCGGGCGACTACCTGTTCGACATCCGCGCCCCGGGCTACGCCGCGGTGGCCGCGGGGAGCGTGACCGTGCCGCTTGCCGGTGTGGACGGCCTGCGGTTCGCGTTGCAGCGCGGTGCCGTCCTGCGCGGCCGTGTCGTCGAGCGCGGCGGATCGCCGGTCGCCGACGCCCGGGTGCGGCTGGCCCTGCCGGAACCGCCGGGTGCAGCCGCCGGTGACGAAGCGCGCGGAACCCCGCGCGGCGGCGGGCGGCGACCTGGACGCGGCCGACCGCGCAACGATCCCGTCGGCGAGGCGCGCACCGCGGCCGACGGCAGCTTCGCCATCGAAGGCGTACCTGCCGGCAGCTACGTCGTGACCGTGGCCGCCGAGGGCTACTTGGAGCTCGAGGAGCCGGGCGTGAGCCTGCGCGCCGACAGCGCGGCGGATCGCACGTTGACCCTCGTCGCCGGCGGGGTGATCCGGGGCGCGATCCTGGATCACCGCGAGGGCGAGGAGGCCATGGTGATCGCCAGCGGTACGGACGGCCGCCGGCACCGGGGCGAGGTCGATCCCGTGCTCGGCACCTACGAGATCGGCGGTCTGCCGGCGGGTGGTTACCAGGTCACGCTGATGGACGTCGATGGCAACGGCCGTCGCGCGCTGCTGGCGAGGCTCGTGCAGGGCGAGCAGGGCACCGATGTGTTCGTTCGCGAAGGCGCCGAGGTGCGCTTCGATCTGCGCCACGCCCCGGTCGACGTCGGCAGCGTGACGGGTGTCCTGACGCTCAATGGAGCCCCGCGGGAGGGGGTCCTCGTGCAGCTGGCTCCGACCAGTGGGCCGATGGCCGCGGGTCAGAACAGCGGCGGTCGCGAATGGGCCCGCGCAGCTTGGCTGTGGTCGGACCGCACCAGTGCCGAGGGCCGCTTCAGCATCGCGGACGTGCCGCCGGGTGGATTCGAGCTGCGCGTCACCGCCGCCGGTGGCGGGGGGCCACGCCGCGGAGGCAGCTCCGGCGAGCCGCTGCACGTCGAACCACTGCAGGTTGTCGCCGGGGCGCCCACCACCGTCGACCTCGCGGTGTCGGTCGGCAGCGTCGAGGTGATGGTGCCGGGGCTCGCCGTGGGCCAGCGGGCCGCTGTCTGGATGGTCTTGACGGAAGAAGCGGCCGGACGCCCGCCGACGGAATGGCGTGGCCTGGGGTCGGTGCAGATTCTGCGCCTGACGGAGGGCACCACCGGCGAGCGGGTCGTTGCGCCGGGCGCCTACCGGGCAGCCGTGCTCGGTGGCGAAGTGCGTTCCGACCCCGTCGACGTGACCGTGGCCACAGGCGCTCCCACCCGACTGGTGATCGAGATCACCGACGGCGGGTGAGCCGTGCGGATGCCTGAATCACCCCACCCTAGAGTTTCGGGCCGGAGCTACCCGCGTGGCGGGCAGGCAACGTCCGGCTCCCCCCTGTGTTGTTTCGTTCCGAGGTAGGACACCGATGTCGCATGGCATGATTTGGTTCGTTCCGGCGCTGTGCGCCGCTCCGCTGCTCGGCCAACAGGCCGCGTTGACCCATGGCCCCGCGGTGGACGTGCGGGTCTCGATCGACACCACGGTGACGAGTGAGAGCCAGCGGGCAGTGACGATCGACGGCGAGGAGCCCGATTTCGGCAACCGCGGGTTTGGCCGCGGCCGCGGCGGCGGCAAGACCACCGCCGCGCGCCAGATCGTGTTCGAGCAGGCGGCCGACGGCAGCTGGCGCCGCTATGACGAGCTCCGTTCGGTCAGCGAGCGTCCCGGCCGGGACGGCGAGTCGGCGCGCGCCGAGGTCGAGGGCGCGCTGGCCGGCAAGAAGGTCCGCTGGTCGAAGGGCGAGGCTGGCGAGACGGTACTGATCGCCGAGGGCGAGGACGGTGCCGAGGCCCTGCCCGCTGCCTACGCGCGCGGTGCCCGGGCGCTTGATTTGGCGGCCGTGCTGCCTGGCAAGGTGGTCGAGGTCGGCGAGGAGTTCGAGCTGGGATCCGACCTGCGCGCCCTGTTGCTGGCTCTGGACCACCCGGTGGTGCCGGCGCGCGAACAGGGCGGCGAACGCCGCGGCGACCGGGGTGACCGCGGTGACCGCGGTGAGCGGCGGGGCGAGGGCCGCGGTGGGCGCGGCGAGGGGCGCGCGGGGCGCGGCGAGGGTGCCGGGCGCGGCGGGCGCGGCTTCCGGCGAGGCGGCGGCAGTGGCATCGAGGCGTTGCTCGCCAATGACAAGTTGGCCTTCTCCGGCAGCGGGAAGTTGGTGGCGATCGAAGAGGAGGGCGACGCGCGCCGCGCGAAGATCGCGCTCGCCGCCAAGCTCGAAGCCAGCGGCGACGCCGAGCAGCTGGGCCTGGGTGGCGGAATGGGTTTTCGCCGGGGAGGTGGAGACGCCGGGACCTCGACTGCGGTCGCCGCGGTGCAATGGACCGGTCACGCGTGGTTCGATCTGGTGGCGAGCCAAGTGACGCGCATCGATCTGGCCGGCAGCTGGAAGCAAAGCACCGAGAGCAAGCGGATGGTCAACTTCGACGGCCAGGAGGGCGAGCTCGAGACCCGTTCGAGCACCGAGGGCACGTTCGAGGTCGCGGTGCGCGCAGAGCCGACGCGCTGAGCGCGACAGCCATGCCGCCCCCGACCGTCGCACTGCGCTCCCTCGCGCGCCGGGATCCCGCGCTGGGCCGCGCCATGCGCCGCGTCGCGCCCTACCCGGGGTTCCCGCAGCGCGGTCGCGGCGCGCCGGGCTCTCGCTTCCACGCCCTGGCGCGCGCCATCATCTTCCAGCAGCTCGCCGGGGCGGCGGCGCGCACGATCCACGCTCGGGTCGCGGCGCTGACGCCAGGGCCCCGGTTTCCGTCTCCAGACGAACTGAGCGCGCTGCCGGAGGCCGCGCTGCGCGCCGCGGGCCTGTCCCGCGGCAAGCTGGCCAGCCTGCGCGATCTCGCGGCCCGCGTCGGCGACGGCCGGCTGCGGCTGCGCGGCATGCACCGCCTCGACGACGACGACGTCATCGAGCGCCTGGTCGAGGTCCGCGGGATCGGCGAGTGGACCGCCCAGATGTTCTTGATGTTCGAGCTCGGCCGCCTCGATGTGATGCCCACCGGCGACCTCGGCGTCCGCGAGGGAATGCGTCGACTCGACGGCCTCGCCGAGCGCCCGACGCCCACCGCCCTCGACCAGCGCGCCCAAATCTGGGCCCCACTCCGCAGCGTCGGCGCCTGGGTCCTCTGGCGCCTCGCCGACGAGTAGTACCGAGTCAGACTCGATTTTCTCGCTTCGCCGCGCCCGGCCTACTGGCCGAACCGCGCCAAGACCGCGTTGGAGAAGCTCAGCCCCTGCGGCAGGCTCGGGTCCAGCGAGACGTACTGCAGCGCGAGGTTGAGTGGCGTGCCGCGTCCATTGATCGGGAACGACACGCTGCCGGTCGGTCCGGTGGCGACCAGGATCGAGGACAACAGTCCCGTTCCCGAGACGATCGTGCCGCCGGCGATCGGCAGATCGGGCAGCCCGGGCGTGGAAATGACCAACGCCGCCGGCGCCAGCGGAGTGGCGTCCGTCAACGTCAGCTGGCTACTCTCACCGGTCTTCAGGCCGGTGCCGCAGAAGGTGAGGATCGAGGAACCCGGACCGGTGCCGCCGAGGTCCATCTGGCAATCGGTGGTGGCACCGACGAACAACAGCGTGTCGTAGTCCTGATCTTCGGTCTCGCCGAAGACACCGTTCTCGTTGCGGTCGTAGCTGATCGTAGCGTGCACGACGACGCCGCCGAGATGCAAGGGGTCGCGGTTGGCAACGGCGTTGTGGTCCTGGCCGTTGTGGCCGTCGGCGCAAATGTTTTGCGACCACGCCGTGTTGGAGCTGATCGAGTTGCTGTCGGCGATGCCGATGAAGTCGATCTGGTAGTCGATGCCCGAATTCGCGCCGCTGAACACGTCGCGCACTTGGAATACGAGCTCCAACTCGTAGCCCAGAGTGGTGGGGTCGAGCACGGCGCGCACCAAGCCGGTGCTGAACGTCGAGGTGGCACCAAAGATCTCGATTGCCGAGACGAACCAGATGTTGCCCCCCGAGTCGACCATCGGCGAGGTCATCGACGGCCCGAATGGCGTGCCGCCGGTGACGCGGTCGAGCGTGGTCAGGCGGCCGATGGCGTTGCCGCCGGGTCCGTCGAGCAACTCCTTGCCGACGACTCCCGCCGAGCTCGAGTTGTAGGCCGCGATCGTCCACTGCGCGTTGCCGTTGTCGTCGACGAACGCCACCGGAATGAAGTGCTGGTTCCAGTTGGGGCCGGAATCCGACGGGTGGTCCATGACCGCCGCGACCACGAGCCGCCCCTGCGGATCGATGTTCATGCCGACCTGGCCGTTGCCGCCACGGAACGCCACCTGGCTGTGGTAGTGGTCGAACTCGTTGGTGCCCGGGATGTTGGTGACCAGCGTCACCGGGTCGGTGATCGTGCCGGGCGGGATCAAGCCGATCGAGCCGGTGACGTTCGCGCTGGCATCGATGCCGAACACGTTCATCACCGTCGTGTTGCTGCCCTGATCCTGCCCCAGCACCGCGGCGATGCCGTGCGTGCTGGCGACCGAGGCGTGGTTCTTCTCGATGGTCGACATGCCGCCACGGTGGCCGGTCACCGTCGACGCGAGGTGCCCCGTGCCCTGGGCCAGGGTGGCGAACGTCGACCCGCGGACGTACTCGTTGTTGAAGTTCGTCCCCATCATGATGGGCACACCGATGTTGCCGATGGTCGGCGTGTTGTGCGTGGATTGCGCCTGCTGCAGCAGCCAGTTGGTCGCCGTGGCGTCGAACAGCCCGAAGGGATACTCGAGGCTGATGACGTTCATGATGTCGCAGTCGCGCATCGCGGCACCGACCATGTAGACGTTGTCGCCGGACAGCGGCGTCAGCGACGCCGCGGCGCAGGTCGCGCCGACGACACCGAAGCCGTCCGCGCGGAAGATGGTGAACCCATCGGCATCGACGGCACCGAAGCCGAAGGTCGCCAGCTCGGCGCCCGTGTCACAGCCCGAGATGGCGGACAACACGCGGTCGACGTAGAGCCTGGTCGAGTTGATCGGGTCGTAGCGGACCAGCGCGGTGACGATGGCACCGAAGGGCACACCCGCATCCGTCGTGCCGAACTCGGTGAAGGCGGCGGCGAACTGATTGCCGTTGACGCCGGCGCTGATCGGAAACGCGGGATCGTTGATCGCCGGATCGTTGTTGACGCCGCGGCCGGCGGTCTGACTCCAGAAGCCGAAGGTGCCCGGGATCGGCATGTTCGACAGCTGTGCCCGGCTCATGGCCTGCGCGCCGAGAACGCCGGTGAAGAACGTCGAGCTGACCTTGCTGGACTTGACCAGCGGGCCGATGCCGAACTGCGTGCCCCAAGAAGTGCCGAACGGCACCAGATCGAGCACGTACTGATTGCATTGCTCGCTTCCGTTCGTCGCGGTGTTGTCGGCCCACGGTGGGACCGCGTCGCCGGGGAGGCCGTTGGTCTTGGACACACTGTCCTGCGCGACCAGCGGGGCGCCACCGACCACCGCGGCGGCGGCGGCGAGCGCGAGAAGAGAGCGCTGGGAGGGGCAACGAGATGCGGAGGGCATGGGCTGTTCCTGCTGAGGCGGAGTGTCGAAACTCGTTGGCGGCGGGGCCAGGACGGCCGCCGGCGCACGGCATGACCATAGCCGCAGCGCGACACCGGCGCGCGGGCCGATTGGCCACAGCCCGGAAGCGCGCTCCCAACTGACGTTGGGAACGTGGCTTCGGGAAACGCGGCCCTCGTTCTACGCGTCGCCGTCGGGCGTGATCAACGCCTTGACGGCGGAGCCATCGCCGACCGCGGCCATCGCCTCGGCGGCGCGGTCGAGGCGAAAGCGCTGCAGCGGCACCTTGCTCCACGCCTGGCCCAGATCGGGATGCGCGGTGATCTCGATGGCGCGGTGGAAGTGCGAGAAGTCGGAGCCCCACGACGCACGCACCTCGAGATGCTTGGCGTTGAGATCCGAATGCGGATTGAAGCGCGCCTCGCCGCGGTCGGTGTACTGCCCGACGACGACCAGACGGCCGGCGTCGCGCGCCGCGCGCAGGCCGGTGACGACGGCATCGGGTGCGCCCGATGCCTCGATCACCACGTCGGCGCCCCGACCGTCCGTGTGCGCGCGCACCCATTCGAGCAGATCGCTGAGCTCGCGCTCGCGGAAGTCGATGGTGGCATCGGCGCCGACGGCGCGGGCGACCTCCAGCCGCGCACTCGGCGCGCCGACGACCAGGACCGTGCCGGCGCCGCGCACGCGCGCGAGCGCGGCCAGGGACAGCCCGACCGGACCCGCGCCGAGGATCAGCACGCTGTCCGCGATGCCGATCTCCGCGCGCTCGATGGCGTGGATCGCCGTCGGCAAACCGCAGCCACCGGCCATGAACCGCTGCGGGTCGGCGTCGCCGAGCGGAAGCACACGGGTTCCGGGGCGCAGGTAGACCGCTTCGGCCCAGCCACCGGCGAGGCCATCGTCGGCGCCGTAGGTGATGCCGTACACCCGCCGCGACGGGCAACGCGTGCTGGCCTTGGCGACCGCGCAGTACCAGCAGACGTTGCAGGTGCGATGGACGTCGAGGAACGTCACCCTATCGCCTTCCTGCACCGCGGTGCCGTCCACCGTCCGCATGCTGCCGCGCAGCTTCTCGATCCGGCCCACGGTCACGTGGCCGGGGATCAACGGGTAGGGGACTCCCGCCAGCAGGCCGTCGCGCAGATGCAGGTCGGTGCCACACACCTCGCTGCTGAGCACGCGCAGCAGTGCCGAGTCCGGCTCCAGGGCCGGTACCCGCATCTCGCGCAGCTCGACCTCGCGGCCGGGCGCGGGGATCACCGCAGCACGCACGGTGTCACTCATCGTGGACTCCTGGCAAACAGCGTCGCGCCCTGGTCTTCGTGCTCCAACAGCCATTGCTTGGTCGGCAGGCCGCCGCCGAAGCCGGTCAGCCGGCCGTCCGCACCGACCACGCGATGGCACGGAATGACGATGGCGATCGGGTTGGCGTGGTTGGCGGCGCCCACCGCACGCGCCGCGCCGGGCCGACCGATGCTGGCGGCGATTGCGCCGTAGCTGCGCGTCTCGCCGTACGGAATCCGTTGCAATGCGCGCCACACCTGCCGCTGGAACGGCGTTCCCTCCGGCGCGAGTGCAAGCTCGAACCCGCGCCGGTCGCCCGACAGGTACTCCCGCAGTTGGCGCTCTGCCGGCGCGGTGCGCGCGGGATCCGAGTCCAGCGACGCGCGCTCGGCGAGCGCGCTCTCGGCGGCGGGCGGGTCGAACGCGAGCCGGACCAGGGCACCGGCGGGGTCGACGGCCAGCAGTATCGGCCCGAACGGGCATCGCACCCTGCGCGTGAACAGGCGATCTCTCACCACAGCTCCGCCAGGCGTTCGGGGGGGCGGGCGATGACGGCGCGCGCGCCGCGCTGGACGATCGGTCGCTCCAACAACTCGGGGTGCGCGACGAGCGCCGCGATGCGGCGGTCGCGATCGGCGTCGGCGAGGCCCAGCTCCGCGGCCAGCGGCGCCTTGTAGCGCACGATCGAGCGGGCCTCTGCATCGCCGAGCGCGGTGCAGAGCGCGCCGAGCTCGCCGGCGTCGAGCGGTGCCGCGAGGTAGTCGCGGACGCGGTGCGGAATCGCCCGTTCGCGCAACAGTTGCGCGGCAGCGCGCGACTTGGAGCAGGCCGGGTTGGCGTAGAGCGTGACGTCGGACTCCATCGCCGCTGATGTTACCGGCCGGACCAGCCCGCCCGCAGCGGTTTCGCCGCCGCCGCCCATCACGCGGTATGGTCTCGGCGTGCCGCGCCCCGCAACTTTCTTCGCCACTTGTGCCCCCGGCGTCGAGCCGTTCCTCCACCGCGAGCTCCGCGCCCTGCGCGTCGGCAAGCTCGAACGCCAGGTCGGTGGCGTGCGGTTCGCGGGCAGCATGGAGGATGCCTGGCGCGCCAACCTGTGGTTGCGCACCGCGATCCGCGTCCTGCTGCGCCTGGGGAGGTTCGCCGCCCCCGACAGCGACGCGCTCTACCGGGGCATTCGGCAGATCGATTGGCACCAGTGGCTGCGTCCGGACGGCGCCTTGCTGGTCGACGCGCAGGCGAGGGACTCGGCGCTCGACCACTCGCAGTTCGTCGCGCAGCGGACCAAGGACGCGATCGTCGACCAGCTGCGCGCGCGGGCCGGAGTGCGGCCGTCGGTCGACAAGGAGCGGCCCGATGTGCGCGTCCACGTCCACCTGTTCCGCGACCGCGCCACCGTGTCGCTGGACACCTCCGGGGATTCGCTGCACAAGCGCGGCTGGCGCCGTTACCAGGGCTTCGCGCCGCTGTCGGAGACCGGAGCAGCGGCGTTGCTGATGATGGCGGACTGGGATCTGCGCTCCCCCTTGCTCGACCCGTTCTGCGGCTCCGGCACGATCCTCGTCGAGGCCGCCGCGATGGCCGCCAACGCCCCTCCGGGGATGCACCGCGGGTTCGCGTTCGAGCGCTGGGTCGATCACGATGCGAAGCGCTACGCGGCGCTGAAGAAAGCCGCGCTGGCCATGCGCCGGCCGCTGGGCAAGTGCGTGCTGCGCGGTGCCGACCTCGATTGGCGGCACGTCGAGGGCGCGCAGCAGAACATCGCCGCCGCCGGTTTCGAGGGAGCCATCGAGATCGGCCGCGCCGAGGCGCGCACCTTGGCGCCCCGCCGCGGCTGGAACGCGTGGATCGTCACCAACCCGCCGTTCGGGGAGCGGGTCTCCGATCGCGAGCGCGTCGGCGCCCTGTACCGCTCGTTCGGTCGGGTGTTGCGGCAGCGCTGCGCCGACTACTGGGTCGGCATCCTCGCCAGCCGCGACGTACTGCTCGACGCACTCGAGCTGCCGAACGCCACCCGTCACACGATCCTGCATGGCGGATTGGATTGCCGGGTGCTCTGCGGGCGGGTGCCGCAGAGCGAAGCCGCCGGCTCGTAGGGCGACTGCGTCGGGGCGCGCGTCGTCTCGTTTTGACGCCGATGCGGTGGCCCGGACGGGGAGTCCTGTTGCACTCCTGTGCGGCGACCGCGGCCACCCGTCGATCAGCCTCACATCGGAACATGGAGGGAGGTTCGAGAATGAGACGGGATTCTGCCGGGTTCACCTTGATTGAGCTCGTGATCGTGACGGTCGTGCTGGTGGTGCTGGCGAGCATCGCGGTACCGAGTCTGGTGCGCGGCCGCGCGACCGCCAATGAGTCGGCGGTGGTGGCGACGATGCGGACCATCGCGAACGTGCAGTTCCAGGCCAAGGCCATGGAGCTCATCGACATGGACGGCGATGGCCAGTTCGAGTATCCGGGGTTGATGGAGGCCGCCGGTGTCGTGCCGTTGCGCGGCACCGGCGAGCGCCTGTCCCCGCCACTGCTGAGCGCGGCGTTCTCCAGCGTCGACGCCCAGGGCCGCTTGTTGCGGCACGGCTACTACTTCGCGCTGCACCTGCCGGACGCGGCCGGGGTCGGTCTGCGCGAGACCGCCGCCAACCGCGCCTCGATCGAGCCGCTGCTGGCGGGTTCGTACTGGACCTGCCTGGCGTGGCCGTTCGACCGCCGCAGCACGGGCAAGCTCACCTACTTCGTCAACCAACACGGGGAAGTGCTGCGCACCTCGGACGGCGGTTACAGCGGCAACCTGGCGCCGCCGGCCGGCGCCGCCCTGCTGGGAGTGTCCGCCGACCGGATCGACAGCGAGCAGCTGGCGATCGGCACGGTGGGGGCCGACGGCAGCTTGTGGCGGCCTGTGCAGTAGCCCACAGGATGCGCGAAGCGCAGAATCAGGCGTGCCCCGGTGTCGCTGGCGGCACCCAACAGCCATCATGATGGGGGCTTCCCACCATCAGCGATTCCGCGCGTGGCTGGGAGGTCCAATGACGGCGAGGTGCACCGATGGCCAAGAGGAAGCGACGCGCAACGGCTGCCGTGGTCGTGCTGCTCGGAGTGGCACTGTGGTTCTTGATCGACCTGCCCGGCGTGCCGCGGGAGGGCGGTCCGGGCGCCGGCGCACCGGCGACCGGTGCCCCGGTGCGCGGCCAGCTAACCGCGCCCGCCCGCAGTACCGCCGAGCTCGCGTCCAACCCGGGTACCGGCACCGCAGCGGCCGATCCCGCCGTGGTGCCGCTGCCGAGCACCGACGGGCCTGGCGTCCTCGATGGGTTGTACGGCGCCCTGCACGTCATTCGCGGCGCCATCGAGCGCGGCAGTCCGGCGGCGGGCTTCGCCGCGGTTGAACGGGCGACCCACCCCGACCTCAGCGACTGGGGGCGGGCGCAGCTCGACGACGCCACGGTGCAGCTCCGGCAGATGGTCGAAGCACAGCTCGAGGCCGTCGCCGAGGGGTTGGGCGAAGGCTCGGTGTTGGCGGTCGCCGGTCGACTCCAGCGTCTGCGCACGCCGCCGCACCACGAGGTCGAGACCGCAGTCGCCGCCGCGTGGGCGCGGCACGGCTGGCCCCGGCTGGCGCCGAGGGATGGCGCGCTGCCGTTGAGAGCCGAGCCGCTCGCGGCCAACCAGCGGGTTCGGATTCGCCATCGCGGCGAGGTGCGCGAGGGGCGGGTGGCCGCCACCGCCAACTCCGGAGAAGTCACCGTCCGGATCCGGGATGCCGAACAGGTCCAGTTCGGCATCGCCCCCCGCGCGGCCATCGAGCCCATCGATGCCACCGTCGATCAGGCGCTGGCTCAGCTGCGCGCCGCGCACACTGCCGGCGACGCACTGCTCGCGGAGCTGTGGTTGGTGCGCGTTTGGTTGTCGGCGCCCGACGATCCACGCATCGAGGCGTGGACCGACGGTGCCGTGCGGCGCCCCTGAGACGGGTCCGGCGTGGCCTACGCCGACCGAGGCGCGGCGGTCTCCGGCCGGCTGCCGACGACGAACAGCCAGAGGAGGAGCGCCCCGAGTCCGCCGACCAACGCCAAGGGCCACGCCGCCGGCGACCACAGCGCCATCGGCAGGTAGCCGAACAGCATGGCGACGGACATACCGAGTACGGCGTACGGCGCCTGGGTGCGGACGTGGTGCAAGTGGTCGCTGGCGGTGGCGACGGACGAAAGCACCGTGGTGTCACTGATCGGCGAGCAGTGGTCGCCGAAGATGCTGCCCTCGAGGACGGCGCCGATGCTGAGCAGCATGAGACCGACGCCGCCGATAGCCGCCGACTCGCCCACGGTGTGGGCGAGGACCACGACGTTCGGCAAGAGAATGGCCATCGTGCCGTACGAGGTCCCGGTCGAGAACGCGACCAGGGCCGCCAGCAGGAACAGCACGACCGGCAGCAACCACGCCGAGAACGCGCTCTGGAACGCCGCGGTCAAGTACTGCGCGGTGCCGAGGTCTTTGCACGTGTTGCCGATGGCCCAGGCCAAGACGAGGATGACGACCGCGAAGTACAGCGAGCTGAAAGAGCGGACCGCCGCGGCGGCGGTCTGCCGTGGGCGCAGCACTCCGCTGCCGATGGCCATCGCCGCGGCGACCAGCAGGGCGATGGCCGAAGAGTAGAGCAGCGCGCGCTCACTCTGCGCGTTGGCCAAGATGGCGCGCAGGTCATCGCCGAACGCTCCGCTCAAGGGGCCGCGATCGGGGTGGGTGTAGCCGAAGAACAGCATCAGCCCGAGCGCGCACGAGACCAGCACGACGACCGGCACGAACGCGTTGCGGCCGCGAATCCGCGCGCCGCTGGGGGCCTCCAGCTCGGCCAGCCCCCGCGCCAGCATCGGCTTGGCGTCGTCCGCGGCCGGCTTGCCGTCGTGAACCGCGCGGCGCTCGGCGGCGAGCATCGGCCCGAACTCGCGGCGGGTCAGGATCGTCAACAGCACCAGCGCCAGCGTGAAGATGCAGTAGAAGCGGTACGGCAGGGTCTGCACGAACACCGAGAACGCGTCTCCCACGGTGTAGGCGACCTCCATCTCCACGCCGGTGACTGCGTCCCGCACGCGATGCGTGACCTCGGGCAGCTGGTCGCGGAACATCGAGATCTCGTAGGCGATCCAGGTCGACACGATCGAGATGCCGGCGATCGGCGCGGCGGTGGAGTCGACGATGTAGGCCAGCTTCTCGCGCGACACGCGATTGCGATCGCACAGGGGCCGCATGGTCGTGCCGGTGATGATGCAGTTGGAGTAGTCGTCGAAGAAGATAAGGATGCCGATGACGTAGCTGCACAGCTGCGTGCTGATCGGGCCGCGCGCGAACTTCCGCACCCATTCGACCATGCCTTGAATGCCGCCCGAACGCGCCATCACGCCGATCGCCATGAACAGCAGGATGACGAAGCCCATGATGCGCAGGTTGAAGCTCTGCAGCAGCACCCGGGCCCACAGGTTGTCGGTGACGAAGTACTGCACCCCGGCGAGTGCTCCACCCGTCGCCAGCCACGCCCCGACCAAGCAACCGAGCAGCAGCGAGGGGATGACCTTGCCGGTGAGGATCGCCAGGGCGATCGCGAGGAAGGCCGGGATCGTGCTGGTGCGATCGGGGTAGTAGCCCAGGCTGCCGTCGCGGGCGAGCGCGAGGCGTACCGGGGCTCCGCCCGCGCCGTCGCTCAGGCTGGCCGTGAAGCCGGCTTCGTCGACGTCGACATCGAGCCGGAGCGACTGCGTTGGCTCCACCTGCAGCTGGCGAGAGCGGGCCCACACCCGCACGGTGCGCTCGTAGTCCGCGGCGCGCGCCGCGGACTCGACGTCGGCGGCCAGCGGCGCGATCCGGCCGTCGACGACGAACTGCTGCAGCGCGGTGTCGTTGAGCCAGGCGCGGGTGCGCAGATAGGCGAGGTGGTCGTGGTCGACGTCGGGGATGGCGAAGTAGAGCGCGGCGAAAGCCGCGGCCAGCAGGTAGCGCAGTTTCCCGCCCATCGCCTGCAGGCTACACTCCGCGTCCGGATTCGACCCGATGTCACCGCTACAATTCGCGCTGTTCTTCGCCGCCTTGCTGACCGGCTACGTGCTGGTTCACCTCAGGCTGGTCCGGTTCGAAGGCTACCTCCGCGAGATCGGTGGCCTCCGCCTGCTCAACGAGCGGCTGCAGGGAGTCGCCGACTCGCTCAAGCGCGCCGCCGTGGACCGGCTCGAAGAGAAGGTCGAGAGCGTGCACAACGAGCTGTCCGACATCCGTGCCGTGCTCGAGCGCATGGAGCGCGCGCCGGGCGCGCGGGCTGTGCCGGAAACCGGCGGGCGGGTCGCCGCCGAGAGCGAGCAGGATCGCGTCCGCGCCGCGGTCGAGGCACGCCTGTTGGCGCTCGGCTACTCCAATCTCAACATCATCAGCGACCTGAGTGGGATGTCGCTGGCGGAGCCCGCCGAGATCACGGTCGAGTGTGAGAAAGGCAAGATCGCGCACAAGGGCAAGGTTCTGCTGGGCAACGGTGGCATCCGCGACATCCGCCTGCAGAACGTGACCCAGTCGTTCCCTTAGCAGGCCGGCCGCAGGTCGCCCTCCACGCGTGGTCAGCGCGAGGCGAGGTGCTCCGCCGCCCGCCGTGCACCGTCGCGCAGCACGGGCCAAGGTGCGTCCGGGTCGAGGCCGAAGTCGGTGCCGCAGTGGCGCTGCAGGGTGGCGATCACCATCTGCCGTTCGAGCGCCCACCGCTGCCGGTCGGGCAGCCCGTGCTCGCCGTGCTCCGCGGCGTACGGAGTGCCGGCGACGAGAACGGCGCAGAGCATCGGTTGAGCCTCTCGCCGTTCGCCGAGATCGAGCAGCGCACACGCGGCGGCAGCCCGGGTGGTTGCCGCCACCGTGCGGTCGGCCGCCGCGGCGCGCAGCGCAGGCGCGGCGTCGGCCGCGCCGATCCGGCCGAGCGAGAGCGCCGCTTCCGGGCCGAGCGGAGGCGCGCGCCGCAGGTGCGCGAGCAGCACTTCGGCGGCGGTCCGGTCGCCGAGCTCGCCGAGGGTGAAGAGCGCGGCTTGGCTACCCGGCGCCCCGGGCAGGGCTTGCAGCGCATCGGCCAACGCTGGTGCGTCTCCTTCGGCGAGGACGGCGCGCATCGCGTCGGGCCACTCGTCGGGACCGGCGAGCAGGAGTCGGCGCGCCGCCGCGGAGCCGTCACCGGCGTCCACCGTGACGCAGCTTGTGGCGAGCAAGAGGAGGACGAGGGCGCCTCCGCGCGGGCCGGATCCGGTGGCCGGTCGAGATCTCGAGGCAAGCGTGACCATGCGGGCGCGCAGTATAGCCGCGCGCTGCCGGTGCTCGTCGGTCAGCGGCCGTTCTGCGACAGGGCGGTGTAGCCCTGTACTTTGCCGCTCTCGAAGGCGAGCACCAGACGACCACCGGCGTCGGCCGCGACCGGGGCCAGCAGCCGGCTGTCGCTGCGCAAGAGGTACTGCACCTGCAGCGTCGCGCCATCGAGCACGCGCACCACGCCCGACCGGTCGCCGACCAGCACGACCCCGCCCGGCCCGACGGCGGGTGGCGAGCAGTACAGCGGCTCGCTGGGTTGGAACGCGATCGGCTCACCGTCGCGCGCCGCCAGAGCGAGCAGGTTGCGGTCACTGGCAACCAACACGCGGTCCCCCGCGACGACTGGCGTCAGCGCGAGCTCGCCCAGGCCGCGGCGCTGCCAGACCACATCGCCGGAGCGCAGAGTGCGCACCTCGAGGGCGCCGTCATCGCAGACTGAGGCGATCAAATGACCGTCGGTGTGTGGCGCGGCTGCCACCCGCGACGACGTCGGCGAGCGCCAGATGACGCGACCGTCGCGGACGCGGACGCAGTGCAATGCGCCATCGCGCGTGGCGACGACCGCATGGCCGTTGACCGCTGCAATGTCGAACTCGACCCCGGCGCCGAGGTCGAGGCGGAAACCCTCGATCCAGGCCTGGCCGCCGCCTCGGTTGAAGCCGACGAGCGCGCCGTGGTGGGTGGCGACCAACAACGTGCTGCCGACCTTGACCGGCGCCGCCTCGCAGGGCAGGTTTTCGACCTGATGGGCCAGCCGTCCGGTGCGGGCGTCGAACCACCGCAGCCGGCCGTCGAACGAGGCCACCGCGATCTGATCGCCGCACAGAGCGGGGGACGGCAGCAAGCCGTTCGGGTCGCCGGTGGGGAACTTCCACGCCACCACCCCCGAGGCGAGGTCGATGGCGGCGACGGTGCCGGCGCGATCGACGACGTAGGCACGCCCTCTCCCATCGCACACCGGCGCGCGCTCGACGGCGCCCGCCATCTCGGTGCTCCAGTCGGCGACTTTGGCGAGCGCCAGGGCGACGCGGGCGGTATCACCGCCCTCGAAGCGCACCTCTTCGGGTTGGAACCCGTCGCGGTCGATCGACACGACGGTTTCGCCGTCGGGGACGTAGCTTCCCAAGACCGGTGTCTGGCCGATCGTTGTGCCGTTGATGCTGACCGTGGCCCCGGCGGGCGTGGTCTCGACGCGCAGCGGCAGCCGTACCAGCCGCTGCACCGGCAGAGTCGGTTCCATCTGCGCGAGGTCGGTGAGGCCGCTGACCGCCTGCGCGTGCGCGCCGGCCTCGGTCGCGGCCTGGATCGCGCGGAGCTGGGTCAGGATCGCCTCGTAGCGCTGTACGCGCCGGACGAACGTCTGCTTGAGCTCGTTGTTCTTCGGATACTCCCTGGCCAGCGTGCGGTACGCCTCGAGAGCAGCGGCGAAGTCGTAGTTGGCCTCGTGCTCGCGCGCCGCCAAGAAGACCGGCTGCAGCCGCTCCTCGACGGCGGCCTGCGACAGCGCCGTTTCGTAGGTCGAGCGCACGTTGCCGGCCGCATCGAACGCGCGCAGGACCGTCCGGCAGTCCTGCAGCAGCGCCAGGCGTTGTCCCTCGGTCAGCCACTCGCTGAGCAGCGCACCCTCGGCGGCGGCGAGAGCGCCTTGCGCGATCGCCCGGTCCATGTCCTGGAAGCGCTCGTCGATCTGGCGCAAGACCAGCCGGCGGCGTTCGGGCGAGTCGGTCGACTGCGCCGGCGGTGGCACCTGCTCGGGCAGACTCTTGGCGAGGATCTCGATCTGCTGGGGGAGTCGACTGAGGCGGCCGTTGGAGGCGTCGCGCACCAGCTGCTCGAACTCGGTGTTGAGCAACAGCTCGCGGTACAGCAGGACGGCGGCCTCGACGTCGCCGCGGGCGAGATGGTTGGCAGCGACCCCGAGGTCGCGCCGGATCGCGCCCTCCCGCGAGGAGCGCACGTCGCTGCTCTGCCGTTGCTGCTGCGCGAGAACGTCCCGCTCGAGCGCGAGCAGCTCCGGCCGGTCGCCGAACTCGGCGCGGGCGTTGGCGATCAGCTGGGGCAAGCCGTCGGTCAGGCTGCGGTCGAGCTGCTCGCGCAGGGTGGCCAGCACGCCCTGGAAGTCGCGCTCGAACAACGTGCCGCTGAGCAGGCTGTGCCCGGCGAACAGCGTGCCGGCGACCACCGTGATGATCGCACCGACGCGCATCTTGCGCGCGCGCGCGCTGCTGCGCAGGGTCACCAACGCCTTGGCGATGTCGCGGCGCCGGCTGTCGAGCATCATGATCTGCTCGTAGACTTTGATCAGCTCTTCGCGCCGCTTGTCTTGCTTGAGGAACTCGGTCAGCCGGGTCAGCTCGATCACCGCCTCGGGGATGCGGTCGAGCTTCTGCAGGAGCTTCGCCTTGCGGCTCAGGATGGCCACCGGGTCGCCGCCGAGGTTCTCCAGCTGCTCGACCGCGCGTAGCGCGCGCTCCTCCTTGCCCTCCTGCAGCAGCGCCTCGATGAGGTCGGCGGTGACTTGGCGCGGCTCGTCGCCCTCGACGTTGCGAGCCAGCAGCATGTCGAGGAGGTACTGCAGGATGTCCGTCGAGCGCTTGTCGAGCCGGCACGCCTCGCGCGCCAGCTCCAGCGCCTCGTCGGGATCCTCATCCTGGGTGTCGGCGCTCTTGCGCCACAGGGTCTGCGCCGCCATCCGCGGCTCGGCGCAGCGCTCCATGGCGGCGGCCAGCTCGCGGGTGGTCACCAGATCGAGCTTCTCGCCGCGGTCGACGAGGGTGCGCAGCGTCACTACCGCGCGCCGGGTGTCGTTCCGCAGGCGCTGCATCTCGGCGACCGCCAGCAGCTCGTCGGGCCGGGCCAGCTCGACGAGGTTCCACTCGTTGAGATCCTTCAGGGTCCGCGCGCAGTCGAACAGCCCGAGCACGGTGTGGTCCGGCAGCTCGCGCACGCTGCGGGTGCCGTCCAGCGCGTGCAGCACGGTCAGGTGATCGCCCGAGAGCTCGCCGGTGTCCGACTCCTCGATCGGCAGGAAGATCTCGTCGACGCTGTGCAGCTGGGCGTTGATCAGATCCCACTCGTCCGAGCGGCGGGCGACCTCGAGCAGGACGCCGTTGACCTCGAACCGGGGCAGCCGTTCCAGCCGCTCGGCGCCCTCGAACTGCGGAGCACCGCGGTAGAACTCGAACGCACCCTGCTGCCACGTGAACAGGGAGTACAGGTCTTCGGCGGCCTGGTAGTAGGCGACGTCCTCGATCGCACCCTCGTCGATGACCCCTTCCTCGACGAGAATCTGGCCTAGGGGGCGGGGGTTTTGCCGCTGCAGATCGAGGGCGTGGCGCACCTCGTCGGGGCTGACCAAACCGGCGCGGATGAGCCGCTGGCCGAGGCGGCGGTTCTCGTTGCGACCCGAGCCGAAGTCCTTGACGAAGCCGTCCTCGAAGAAGAGCATCCGTTGCTCGAGCGGATGACTCAGCTTGAGGACGCCGACCATTTTTGACATCGCCAGGGTCTGGAAGATGTCGGACAGCTCGATCTTCTGCAGATCGCCCGACATCGTGACCTCTTGCGCGCCGGCGTCAATCGGGATCGACGCCGGCTCGGTGAGGCCCGACAGGGACGCGGGGCCTTCGTCGAGGAGCAGGTGGTCTTGGTCTTGGCTCATCGGGTGTTTCCCGGGCGCAGCCACCCCGGCGGCGACAGCGGCAGGCTTCCCGCTTCGAGCTATCGGCACTCTCTGTCTCCTCGCTCAACCGGGCTTGGCGCAGCCTCCGTCCGAGCTCCTCACCATGGGTGATGGCCGCGGTCTGGCCTGGCCCGAGCTGTCGGAGATGCTGCGCGAGCGCAGTGGCGACCGCGTGCGCGAGGCACTGCAGCAAGCCCATACCATCGGACCGAGCGCGGCGGCAGCCATCAGCCAACTGCACGGCGCCCGGCCGCGCGCCGAGCGCGGCCGGCTGATCGGCGCTCTGGCCGCGGCGCTCGGCGCCGGCAACGAGGACCGCCTGGTCGAGGCCGTCAGCGAGAGCAACAGCACGACGCAGGAACGGTTGATGGCCCTGCTGGCAATCGCGCTCGGGCCGCGGTGTCGGACCAGCCTGCCCGGCCTGGCCGCGTGGCGCGACGAACGTCCCCCGGCGGCCGAGCGGGTGGCCCTGTGCCTGGCGCTGTCGCGCTGTGGCGAGCCACCGGCTGTCGATTGGTTCGGCACCGGTTTGCGCCAGGACCCCGGAGTGCTCGCCGCGGCGCTGATCGCCGGAGTGCGGCCGCCGGCCGCAGTGCTCGAACGCTGGACCGCGGTGGAGGACGCCGAGGTGGACGAGCGCCACTGGTTGGTCTGGCGCGGGCTGCTGGCGGCGCCCGCGGCCGCTGGGCTGGCGAGCTGGCAGGCGGCGGTGGGCCGGCGCGCGCTCGCCACCGCCGCCGATTCGGCCGCCGACCTCCGCGCGGCGGCGGCGGCCTGGGTGGCGCGCAACCCCTCCGCTCTCGACACGCGGCCGCAAGCCGCGCTGCTGCGGGTGATCGCCGGCTCGGCGGCCGGCCGCGCCCGCGCGCAGGAGCTCGGCGCGCTGGTCGCCGTGCCGTCCAGCCGGTTCGAGCTCGAGCTGCGCCGGGCTCTGGCGGTCCAGTTCGCGCTGGCCGCGCCGCTGCCCGCCCTGCAGGTCGCCGCGGTCGAGTGGCGACAGGCCCCCGAACTCAGCGGCGACGTCTGCCTGGCGCTGGCGCTGCGTTGTCTCATCCGCGCCGCGGACCGCGCAGCGATCGGCGCGCTTTGCATCGGCGGCCCGCTCGACCGCGTCGAGGAGGCCTGGTGGGTGTCGGTGATCGTCGGCGCCGCCACCAGTTCCGAACCGCCCGCCGGCCTCCCCCCGGTGCTGGCCGCCACCGCCGCGTTGGCGCTCGAGGGGCGGGCCGGTGAAGAGTCCATCGGCCGGCAGCTGGAACTCGAGCTGTGGCAGCGCGGGACCCACCCGGGCCGGGCGCTCTACGCCGTGCACGCCGTGCTGGTGCGCGACTTGTTGGTGACCGGCTCGATCTACGTGGAGAAGCGGTTGGGGCGGGTGCGCTCGTTCGACTATCTGCCGCCCGGCCTGGAGCGCGGGGACCGCACACTGTTCGAGCCGCTCTACGAGTTCTTCGAGTGGCGCGCGGACCTGGGACTGGTGCCGGCCGAGTACGCGCTCGCGCCGCGTTCCGGCTGACAGGGTCTCGCCGCACGGCGCGGCGCCGCTGATCTCAGTGTTGGCGGCTCAGCCGTCGATGCCGAGCGCGGCGAGCACCGCGCGCATGTCGGCTTCGGTGTTGGTGGGACCAGGGCTGATGCGGATGGTTCCGGCGTGTTCGGTGCCCAGGGCGCGATGCACCCAAGGGGCACAGTGGTGGCCGGTCCGCGCGTGGATGCCGGCCTCGGCGAGCAGCACCCCCGCCTCGGCGGAATCGAGATGACTGCAGCAGAAGCTGAGCACCGCGGTGCGCGGCCCGGCGTCCGGACCGTGGCAGGTCGCCACGCCGCTGGCGACCAGCGCGGCGCGGAGCTGGTCGACCAAGCGCAGCTGTCCCGGCAGGGCTTGTGGGCGACCCTCCAGCCAACACAGCGCCGCCTGCAGACCGAAGATCGCCGGAGTGTTCGGCGTGCCGGCCTCGAGCGCGTGCGGCCATTGTTCGGGATGTTGTTCGAGCGCGCGCGCGCTGCCGGTGCCGCCTTGCTTGTGCGAGGTCAGCGCGATGTCATCGCCCGCGGCCAAGAAGCCGAGACCCGGCGGGCCGTGCAGTGCCTTGTGCGCGGAGGCGACGACGATGTCCGCGCCGACGGCGATCGGCAGCGCGCCGGCGGTCTGGCTGGCATCGAGAAGGCTGGTGCAGTCCTGGGACCGGGCCAGGCTGCACAGCTCGGCCGCTGGCTGCACCGCGCCGTGCACGTTGCTGGCGTGGGAGAAGGCGAGCAGCCGGGTGGGCGCGCGCGCCAGTGCCGCGGCGGCGGCCGCCAGCGGGATGCGGCCGTCCGCGTCGGCGGCCAGCACCTCGACGGCCAGGCCGAGGGGGCCGCGGAGGGCGAGTAGCGGTCGGACCAGCGAGGCGTGCTCGAGCTCGGTGGTGACCACGCGGTCGCCTTGCCGGAGCACGCCGCGCAAGGCGAGATTGAGCGCCTCGGTCGCGCCCGACGTGAACGCCAGCCGCCGCTCGTCGACGCCGCACAGCCGCGCCAGGCGCCGGCGCGCGTCGGCGACGACGCCGGCGACTTCTTCGCGCGCGGGGCTGTCGCCGCGCTCGGCACTGACGCCGAGGTGTCGCAGCCAACGGTCCATGGCCGCGAGCACCGGCTCGGGTTTGGGAAAGCTGGTCGCAGCGTGGTCGAGGTAGATCATCGCGCGCCGACGTGGCGGTCGTAGAGCGCCTGCGCGCGCTGCGGTGAGCCGGCGCCGAAGATCAGCGCCCGGCCGCCGGGAAACACGCTGAACCGACTGCCCTCAGCCGAGAACCGCAGCAGGTGCGGAGTGCGCTCGACCGCGATCGAGGCCGCGGCGAGGTGGTGGGCGAGGGTCTCCAGATCGAGCCCGCGGTCGGGTGGCGGGCGTATTTGAACGGCGTCGCGCCCGCAGAGCTCGACCGTCGGCGCCGCGTCGTCCTCGAGCGCCGGCCAACGCCCACCGGCGCAGACCGGGCAGTCGTCGGCAGGTGGCGCAGAGAGCAGGCGAACGCGGTACTCGGCGCGCCAGGGGTCGACTTCCAAGACCCCGCTCGGCGGCGCCGCATCGCCCTCGACCAGCAGGCGCAGGAGCTGGCCGCACTGGAACGCGGTGACCGTCGCGACGACGGGCTGCAGCACGCCTTCGGTCTCGCAGCTGCCGGCCTCCACCGGCGCGGGCGCCTGCGGGATCAGGCAACGCAGGCACGGGCCGCGGTCGGGCCGGAACACCGCCGCGGTACCGCGGCTGCCGAGCACGCCTCCGTACGCCCAAGGGCGCTGGGCGCGCCGCGCCAAGTCGTTGATCAAGTAGCGGGTGGCGAAGTTGTCGGTGCCGTCGACGATCGCATCCGGCGGCTCCGGCAGGCCGTCGAACAGATGGGCGTCGAACTGGTCGACCCAGGCGTGGGTCTCGCAGTCGCCGTTGATCGCCGCCAAGCGCTCAGCGGCGGCGATCGCCTTCGGCCGGCCGTGCGCGGCGTCGGCTTCGTCGAACAACAGCTGTCGCTGCAGGTTGTCGAGGCTGACGACGTCGCGGTCGACGAGCCACAGGCGCCCGACGCCCGCGCGCGCCAGCGCCGAGGCAGCGTGCGTGCCGAGCGCGCCGACCCCGACGACGAGCACGGTGGCCCGCCGGATGCGTTGCTGGCCCGCTTCGCCGATCGGCGCGAACCGCGTCTGGGGCGCGTAGCGCCGGTCGCCAGCGGTCCCGCTCAGCCGGACTTCTTGGCGAAGTACTCGGCGTTCACCCGCGTGAAGTCGTTCCACTCCTCGGGCAGGTCCTCTTCGGCAAAGATCGCCTGCACCGGGCAGGCGTCGACGCACAGAGTGCAATCGATGCAGTCGTTGGGATCGATGTACAGCTGTGGGTCGCCGTCTTCACCGTGGATGCAGTCCACGGGGCAGACGTCGACACAGGCCTTGTCCTTGACGTCGATGCAGGGTTGGGCGATGACGTGCGTCATAGGGATCGAGTTCTACGGAGGGGGGAAGCGATGGGCACCGGGCCCGGCGCGGACGATAAGCCGGGAATCGCATTCCGGCAAAGCAGATCTCCGGCCGGCACGGTCGGGTGGTGCGGAAGGGGGGACTCGAACCCCCACGGGCTCTCGCCCACAGGAACCTAAATCCTGCGCGTCTACCAGTTCCGCCACTCCCGCGGCAGGAGCGTGCGATGGTAGCGGGTGGGGGCCCTCGCGCAAGCGGGTCGACCCAGCCTCGCCCGCCTCGGTGCGGCCGCGCGTTCCCGGGGCCGCGGTCAGTGCTCGATCGCCTGGCTGTGCTCGGTCATCCGCACCGCGACCACGCTGAGCAGGTCCTTGATGTGCGCCTCGACCTTGTTCACCGCCATCACGTTGTCGATGACGATCGCCTCGCGCTTCGACGAGGGGTAGAAGATCAGCCGGCCGCTGCGCAGGAGCGCGAACTCGAGCAGGTCGTAGATCTCCTTGGTCACCAGCAGGCCCGAGGTCGGGATGCGGGTGATGTCGCCGAGGTAGCCGTGGTGGTGCAACAGCTCGCGGTGGTTGATCTCGTAGTAGTTGAAGCGGGTGTTGATGAACACCGTCAGCAGCATCGCCGCCAGGAGCGCACTGACGAAGCCGTAGAACTGCGTGTTCATCCGGATATCGACGTGCGCCAGCGCCTCCTTGATCCCGGTGAACCAGCCCCACTGCGAGTTCGCCCAGCCGATGCCGAGCACGACGGCGACCGCGGCGATCAGGATGGTGATCGTCTTGATCCGCGAGAAGTCGAAGGCGAACACCAGCAGGTTGAAGGCGAACACCAGCATGAACCAGTTGCCCATCCACGCGACCCCCGTGGTGGCGCCGTGCTCCGAGAACATCGAGATCAACCAGAAAATGGTCGCGGCGATGAACGTCGGATAGAGGAAGACGACCTTGGGCCAGGGGCGAATGATCAGGCTGGCCGACAGGCCCTGCGGCTTCGTCGAGGGCGCGGGCTGCGCGGGAGGGGCGGCGGACTCGGTCATCGGCGGTATCAGCGGATCGTCGGGAGGAACGCGAAGCGTGCGCGCGCGAGCCGAAACCGGCGGCGCGGCGCGCCGTGCAGTAGAGGCCACGCGGCGTTGGATTCAACGGGCGCCACAGAAAGCGACTTTCGAGCTGGGTTCTGCTAAATCTGAGAACTACTGCGACCGTAGTTCGCCGCATGCTGGCTCGCCTTTCCATTTTGCCCAAACTCTCATCGCACGGACGCCGGCCTGGCGGGGCCGCAGCGGAGGGGCGGCGGGGAGCGGCCAGCGCTTCCGCCCGGGCCGGTTGGGCGGTCTTCGGCGCCACGCTCGCCCTCGCAGCGGCCCTGGTGGCGCCGCTGCCGGCGCAGGAGCCCGAACCCGCCGAAGCGCGGGTGATCGTCGTGCCGGTCAAAGGCATGATCGACGACGTCACCGCCTACCAGATCCAGAGCAGCTTGCGGGAGGCGCGATCGCGGGGCATCGCCCGCATCGTGCTGGAGATCGACACACCCGGTGGGCTGGTCGAGTCGAGTGCGGAGATCGAGAGCGCCCTGCGGAGCCTGTCCCGGGCCGAAGTCCAGGTGATCGCCTTCGTCGAGCACAAGGCGCAGTCGGCCGGTGCCTACGTCGCCTTGGCCTGCGCAGAGATCTACATGGCGCCGGGTGCGTCGATCGGCGCGATGGTGCCGGTGCTCGCGGGCCCCGGCGGGATCCAGGCGATCGGCGACGAGGAGGTCCGCGCCAAGATCGTCGCCGCCCTGCGTGGCGATGTGCGCGCGATGGTCGAGCGCCGCGGCAACGCGCGCCCCGGCTTGACGCTGCTCGCCGAGGCGATGGTCGATCCCGACCTCGAGGTCTTCGAGGTGTCGTGGCTCGACGCCGGCGGCATCGAGACCAGCGAGATCGTCGACGCCCGCGGGCTGGCGAAGCTGCGCGAGCAGGGCGTCGAGATCACCGAGGAACGCGCGTTCCCGACCCGGCCGCTGGTCCTGAGCGCCGGCGAAGCAGTGCGCGTCGGGTTGTCGAGCGGGACCATCGGCTCGGTGCGCGAGCTGGTGCGCGAGGAGCTGATGGTGCCGATCGAGTCGATCGTGCGCCGCGACGTCAGCTGGTCCGAAGAGGCGGTCGCGTTCTTGAACTCGATGAAGCCCGTGCTGTTCGTGCTCGGGTTTCTGTTCTTGATGCTGGAGCTGAAGACGCCGGGGTTCGCCGTCCCCGGGGCGATCGGCGTCGCCCTGCTGGCGTTGGCCATGTTCAGCAGCTACCTGGTCGGTCTGGCGGAGTGGCAGGAGGTCCTGCTGTTCTTCGCCGGGATCGCTCTGGTCGGCGTCGAGGTGTTCGTGATGCCCGGCATGCTGGTGTTCGGGTTCGCGGGCCTGCTCTGCATCGTGATGGGTTTGCTGCTGTCGCAGCAGAGCTTCTTCATCCCGGAGACCGCCGCGCAGCACGACATCCTGCTCGCCAACCTCGTCAACATGCTGCTGTTGACGTTGGCGGTGATCGTCGGCGCGATCGCGCTCTGGCGCCTGCTGCCGCACGTGCCGATCGCGAACCGCGTGCTGCTGCCTCCGCCGAACCGGCCGATGTCCGGCGGTCAAGTGCTCGGCGGCGCGGCCGCGCGCAGTGCCGACTTGGTCGGCAAGCGCGGCGTCGCAGTGACCGACCTGCGGCCGACCGGATCGGTGGAGATCGACGGCGAGTGGCACGACGCGGTCACCGACGGCAGCTACGTCGGCAAGGGAGCGACGGTCGCCGTCCGGGGGGTCGAGTACAACCAACTGCTGGTCGAGCTGGAAGCCGGCGGTGCCGAAGCGCGCGGCGAGGTCAACTTCGGCACCCTGATGCTGATCTGGATCGTCGGCCTGTGCCTGGTGATCGCCGAGGTCTTCTTTCCCTCGTTCGGTGTTTTGTCGGTGCTGGCTGCGCTGGCGTTCGTCGCCGCGATCTTCTTCGCCTACACCCAAGACACGGTCATGGGCCATGTCTTCCTCGTGCTGTCCGCGGTGGGTGCCCCACTCGCCGCGCTGGGCGCGCTGCGGGTGTTGCCGCACACCCCGTTCGGCGGGTGGCTCATGCTGAAGGGCCCGCGGCGCGAGGACGTGGCCGGCTCCGGGGTCGAGCCCGGCCTGCAGCGCTATGCCGGCCAGCGCGGCCACGCCCTCACCGCGCTGCGCCCGGCCGGCATCGCCCGCATCGACGGCGCGCGGGTCGACGTCGTCACCCGCGGCGAGCTCGTCGACAAGGATCAACCGGTGGTCGTCATCGAGGTGGAGGGCAACCGCGTGGTGGTCGCTCCAGTCCGCGATGCCGAGCCGACCTCTGCGGCCTCAGGGCCGAGCGAATAGGAGTGATGTCTTGATGTTCGTTGCGCAGTCCAACTCGTTCAGCGACTGGTGGCCGTGGGTCGTCGGCTTCCTGCTGCTGCTGTTCTTGATCATCGCGGTCGTCCTGCTCAAGTTCATCAACCTGTGGATCCAGGCCTACCTGTCGCGAACCAAGGTGAGCCTGTTCAGCCTGGTGGGAATGCAGCTGCGCAAGGTCAACCCGACGGTGGTGGTGCGCGGCATGATCTCGGCGACCCAGGCGGGGATCGAGCTCGACGTGCGCGAGGTCGAGGCCCACTACCTGGCGGGCGGCAACGTGCTCAACGTGGTCGGCGCGCTGATCGCGGCCGATCGCGCCAACCTCGGCCTGGATTTTCGACGGGCGGCGGCGATCGATCTCGCCGGCCGCGACGTGCTCGAGGCGGTGCAGACCTGCGTCAATCCGAAGGTCATCGACTGCCCGCCCGATATCAACCGCAAGGTGGCGGCGATGGCGAAGAACGGCATTCAGGTGCTGGCGCGGGCGCGCGTGACGGTGCGCACCAATATCGATCGGCTGATCGGCGGCGCCACGGAGGAGACCATCATCGCCCGCGTCGGCGAGGGCATCGTCTCGTCGATCGGCTCGTCGGGCAGCCACAAGGACGTGCTCGAGAACCCCGATGCGATCAGCAAGAAGGTGCTCGACCGCGGTCTCCACTCGGGCACGGCGTTCGAGATCCTCTCGATCGACATCGCCGACGTCGACGTCGGCGACAACATCGGTGCGCGGTTGCAGGCCGAGCAGGCCGAGGCCGACAAGCGCATCGCGCAAGCGGCGGCCGAAGGGCGCCGCGCGATGGCGGTCGCCGCCGAGCAGGAGAACGCCGCCACGGTGATGGAGAACCGGGCCAAGCTGGTGCTGGCCGAGGCCGAAGTGCCGCGCGCCATGGCCGACGCGTTCCGCAGCGGCAACCTCGGCGTGTTCGACTACTTCAAGATGAAGAACCTGGAGTCCGACACGAAGATGCGCTCGCAGATCGCCGCGGGTGAAGAGTTCCACGTGCAGGAAGACCGCGACCGGGGCAAGGTCAAGGGCGACCCCAAAGACGAGTGAGCGACCTGATCCAGCTGCTCACCGACAACCCGTTGTTGGTGTTGATCGTCGTCGCCACCCTGCTGCAGGCCCTGGGTGGCCTGGCGGCCGGCGCGGCGAAGAAGGCGAGCCAGTCGGGTAAGCGCGCGTCACCGCCGCCGGCGGCGAGCCCGACTCGGCCGGCCGCCGCACCCCCAGCGCAGCCCCGAGCCCAACCGCGCGCCGCGCCGGTGGCGAGACCGCGGCCCAGCAACCGGGGGCGGGCCGCCGAGGAGGTCGCACGGGAGCTCCGGCGCGCTCTGGGTATGGATCCCGAGCCGCCGACACCGACCGGCGAGCACGCGCCGGTGGAGCCGCCGCGACCACGACCCCTCGCCCCGTCCCCGCCTCCGCTGACCGGCGGCAGTCCGCTGCAGACCGTCGAAGTGCGCACCGCGACCAGCTCACCGCAGGCCGGTGTGCCACCCGCACTCGTGCCCCGGCATTCCACCCAATCCCCGCTCCGCCCCCAATCTCGACCTCGACCCCCTCGCGTCCCCCGGCCCCAGGGCAAGCTCTACGACCGAACGATGGGCCCAGTCCGCGCCATCGTCATGGGCGAGATCTACGGTCCTCCCCGCTCGCTGCGCGGCTGGGACTGACGCCCCAGGGCATCCCACCTGATGGTACGGAGCCAGGCTCCGTACCATCACGCGCTCGTTCCCACTAGCGAAGTAGGTCGGGTACTCGATCAAGCGCATGCGCCAGCCGGCGGGCCGCCCGGTGGGGGGACAGCAGGCGCTGCAGTGGATGGTCCGCGGCGGCGAACCGGCGCAGCCGCCGGCTCTCCGCGGAGGCCGTGCGGCGCAGTGTGCCGACAGCGTGCGGCACGCCGTGGGTGAGGTCGGTGCCGATGCGGTCGACGATCCGTGCCGTTCCCAGGCGCAACCGCTCGAGACGGCCGCCGATGTCACGGTCCAGCAGGCTCGCGCGCTCGGAGGTCGCGCACGCTCCGAGGCAAAGCAGCAGTGGCAGCAGCGGAGTCGCTCTGGGGTTGGTGGTCACGGCAAGCGTTGCTTTTTCGCGGGACTTCGTCGCCATCGTCACTCGTGACGCAGCGAGTGTAGCGGATCGTGGCGCGCGGCGCGCCAGGCGGGCAGGGCCGAAACCAGCAGACCGACTGCCATCGCCATCAGCACGACTTGGCCGATCCAGACCGGGTCGAGGTCGTACGGAACGCGTTCGAGGTTGTAGATCCGGGCGGGAAACAGATCGAGGCCGAAGCTCGCCCGCAGCCACCGGTTGAAGGCGTCGAGATAGATCGATGAGATGCAGCCCGCGATCACGCCGATCACCGTGCCGCAGAGGGTGATCGCCACGCCGCAGCCCGCGAACACGCGCAAGACACCCCACGGCGTCGCGCCCATCGCGGTCAGGATACCGATGTCGTGCGTCTTCTCGGTGACCATCATCGAGAGGGTCGCGTACATCAAGAACGCGGCGACCACCAAGATGACGATCAGCACGAGCTTCATCAGCGCGCGCTGGTGTTCGACCGCACTGAGAAAGTGCGCTTCGAGCTGATGCCACGCGAACACACGCAGCATGGGCGCATGCGGTGGACGGGCCGCGTTGAGCGTCCGTTCCAACCGTGCCGCGGTCTCATCGCGCGCATCGGGGTCGACGCAGCGCAGCACGACCTGGGTCACCACGTCGTCGCCCGGCTCGACCCCCATCAGCTGCCGCAGGGCATCGATGTCCACGAAGCACGTCTGCGCGTCGAATGCGGTGTGTCGCGTGGCGTAGGTGCCGGTGATCTCGAACTGGGCGTCGAACATCTCCAGCGGCTGGCGCGCGTCGTCGGGGGTCTCGCGTCCGGAGTGCACGGTCACCGGGAGGCCCTTGCTGGCGGCGTCGGCCCGCAGCCGGCGCTCGCCGACGACGATCCCCGGCAAGGCGCCGCCGCCAAACGGCGCGGCTGGGTCGGTCACGCGTCCGGTCTCCGCCGCTCGCAGCCAGGCGCCGAACTCGGTGACTTCCCCTTCTGCGGCCGGATCGATCCCGATCAGGCTGATGAGCGGGCTGTCGGCGCCCGGTTGCTCGAGGCTGTCGACCCGCGGCGCCGCACCGCGCGTCTTACCCAGCGTGTGCAGCAGGCCGAACCACGCGTAGCGCGGGGCGTAGGCCTCGACGTTGGGGTCGGCGGCCAGCACCTCTTCGACTTCGGCGAGCCGGCGACAACCCAGCACGGTCAGGTCGGAGGTCACCGCGCGGACGTGGTTCTGCACCTCGACCAAGAAGCCGGAGAAGATCGACACCACGACGATCAAAGCCCAGACGCTGACCGAGACACCGAGCACGCCGAGCAGATTGATCGGCCTGCTGAGCAGATAGCGGAGCGCGAGGTACAGCCGGTACATCAGTCGACCAGCACTCCGTCCGCCATCCGCACCACGCGATCGCAGCGCTGCGCCAGCTGCTCGTTGTGCGTGACCAACAAGAACGCGAGCCCGCGCTCCCGGTTGAGGTTGAAGAGCAGCTCCAGCACCTCACCCGAGGTCTTCGAGTCGAGGTTGCCGGTGGGCTCGTCGGCGAGGATCACCTTCGGTTCGGCGATCAGCGCCCGGGCGATCGCCACCCGTTGCTTCTCTCCGCCGGACAACTCCGACGGCCGGTGGCGTTGCCGCTCCTGCAGACCGACCCGCTCGAGCAGCGCCTTGGCGCGGGCCCGGACCTCGCGCCGCGCGCCCCAGTACTCGAGCGGCCCGCGCAGCATCATTTGGCCGAGCAGCACGTTCTGCAGCGCGTTGAGCTCCGGGATCAAGTGGTAGAACTGGAACACGAAGCCGATGTGGCGGTGGCGCAGCGCGGCGCGGCGCGCCGACGGCAACGAGTGAGCGGGCTGACCCTCGAAGTGGATCGCGCCCCTCTGCGGCCGGTCGAGCAGACCGAGGACGTGCAGCAGCGTCGACTTGCCCGCCCCGGACGCGCCGAGCAGGGCCACCATCTCGCCGGCCTGGATCCGCAGATCGACGCCGCGCAGGACCGGGATCTCGCGCCGCCCCAAGAAGTAGCTCTTGGTGACCTCAACCGCTTCGAGGATGGGGGTGCTCATGGGGTGGGTCGCACTCGACGGATTCGGATCACTCGTAGCTGAGGGCCTTGACCGGGTCCATCCGCGCCGCGCGGCGCGCCGGTAGGTAGGACACCGCCAGCGACAGCACGAAGGCGGCCACCAGAACCTGTGTCAGCCAGGCGCCCTCGATGCGGTACGGAATCCGCTCGAGGTCGTACAGGTCGGTGGGAAAGATGGCGAGGCCGGTGTTGGCCACCAGCCAGTCGTTGAAGTCGTTGAGGTGGCGCGCCGAGAAGTAGCCGAGCACGGCGCCGAGGCCGCAGCCCAGCGCGGCGACCGCGCCGCCGCCGAGCAGGAAGATCGCGGCGATGCCGCGCGGCGTGGCGCCCAGCGAGGTGAGGATGCCGATGTCCTTGGTCTTCTGCGTGACCATCATGTGCAGGGTGGCGTAGATCAAGAACGCCGCCACCAGCATCACGCAGAACAGGACTACCTTCATCATCGCGCGCTCGTGGTCGACCGCGTCGAGGAAGGTGCGGTTCTGCTCCTCCCAGGTCTGCACGACGCCACCGAACCGGGGCGCCGCGGCGGCCGCCAACCGGTCGCGCAGCGCGGCCAGGTCGACGCCGGGACGTGCCTTGATCACCACCTCCGACACCGCCGCAACCGCACTCGGATCGTCGGGATCGTGGCCGAGCACCTCGCGCAAGAAATCGATGTGGACGAAGCCGTGGTTGCTGTCGAAGGTCCGATAGCGCGTCTCGAACGCGGCGGGCACCATGATCTCCCGCTGGATGCGTACGACGCGCTGGTCCTCGCCACTGCCCGCGAGCCGGGCGGTCACCAGGTGCGCGAGGCGCTGGAACAACAGGGCGCTGCGGCTCTCATCCAGCCGGCGGAAGCTCAGCAAGAGCCCCGGCGGCGTCGACAGCACGCGGGCCGTGGGCTTGCCGACCAGAGCCAGTGCGCGCCGGTACGCCGCCGTCGGCACGGCGAACGGATCGGCCGGATCGGCGACGGCGAAGTCGGGCTTCTGCGGCGCCCGGTCGTCGGCTTGCAGCGCCAACCAGCCGGCAAAGCCGGTGGTCTCCAGCTCGCGCCCGGGATCGACGCCCACCAGGTGGACGAAGTCGAGCTGGCTGGCCGAGTTGGCAGTCGGTGCGGTGTGCTGCACGGTGAAACGCCGCAGCAGGTGGTCGCGAGGAAACAACAGCGCGTAGTGCGACAGGCGCGGCGCGGTCGACAGCACGCCGTCGTCGCTCTCCAACACCGCCCGCACGGCCTCGTAGTCGGTGCCCCGGTCGACCCCGGTCAGCACCAGGTCGGCGGTGGCGCCGCGAATGTGGCCGCGGATCTCGCTGATGAACCCCGAGAAGACCGCGATCACCACGATCAGCGCCCAGACCGCGATCGCCACGCCGGCCACCCCCATGGCATTCACGCGGCGCGCCAGCAGATAGCGCAGTGCCAGGTACCACGAGAACGCCGGAGCCAATCAGGCCTCGGTCTGCTCGCGGTGCGGGGCGGCGTCGGCATCCTCGGTGGCGGCACGGCGCAACAGCGGAAACAACACGACGTCGCGGATCGACGCCTGGCCGCTCAGCAGCATGATCAGTCGGTCCATGCCGATGCCGAGGCCGCCGGCTGGCGGCAGCCCGTACTCGAGCGCGGTGACGTAGTCCTCGTCCATCTCGGACGGCGACTCGTCGTCGGCGTTCTTCAGCTGTGCCGCGAACCGCGCCCGCTGATCGTCGGGGTCGTTGAGTTCGGTGAACGCGTTGGCGAGCTCCATACCGCCGCAGAAGAGCTCGAAGCGCTCGGCCACCCGGGGATCGTCGGGACTGGTCTTGGCCAGCGGACAGATCGGCAGCGGGTAGTCGCAGATGAACACGGGCCCGTCGAGGGTGTCCTCGACCGTTGCCTCGAAGATGTCGTTGGCCAGCTTGGCGGCGGGCACTCCGTCGGTCTTGAGGCCCAAGGCAGCCGCGCGCCGCGCGACGCCGGCGGCGTCGAAGAAGTCGAGGCCGTCGTTGTGCCGCTCGAAGAGATCGAGATAGCGCTCGACCGCGAACGGCGGCTTCAAGTCGTAGCTCTTGTCGCGAAACCGAACCACGCTATCGCCGCCGCGCACCGTCTCACAGAGATGCGCGAACAGTCCCTCGACCAGCCGCATGACGTCGCGGTAGTCGATCCACGCCGCGTAGCTCTCCAGCATCGTGAACTCGGGGTTGTGCCGAGTGCTGATGCCCTCGTTGCGGAACACGCGGCCGACCTCGTACACCCGCTCGAGCCCGCCGACCAGCAGGCGCTTGAGGTAGAGCTCGGGCGCGATGCGCAAGAACAGCGGCATGTCGAGCGCGTTGTGGTGGGTGTGGAACGGCCGCGCGGTGGCGCCGCCGAAGATCGGCTGCAGGATCGGCGTCTCCACCTCGAGATAGCCCAATCCGTCGAAGTAGGCGCGCACCTCGCGCAGCACGCGCGAGCGCAGCATGAACGCCTCCCGCACGTCCTTGTTGGCGAACAGGTCGACGTAGCGCATGCGGTAGCGCTGCTCGACGTCTTGCAGGCCGTGCCACTTCTCCGGCGCCGGCCGCAGCGCCTTGCTGGCCAGGGTCACCGCGGCCGCCCAGATCGTCGGCTCACCCTTGTCGGTGCGGCCGAGCTCACCGGTGATCACCACCAGGTCGTTGCCTTCGATCAGCTTGCGGCTCGGCCACAGCTCCTCGAGCCGCTGGCGCTGGAAGCCGACCTGGATCTCGCCGGAGCGGTCGACCAGGTGCGAGAAGCGCAGCTTGCCGAAGTCGCGAAACTGGGTCAGCCGGCCGGCGACGGTGACGGTCTCGCCGGTGCGCTGATCGACCGCCTCGACGCACGGGCCGATCGGCTCCGGGGGGGCCACCCGCGGCGGGAACGGGTCGAAGCCGCGCTCGCGCAGCTTGTCCAGCTTGTCGCGGCGCTCATTCACGGTGCGGTCGGTCACGGCGGCGGGCGCTCCTGGCCTTCGGACTCGGGCGGACCGGCGCAGGATAGGGCCGCGGTCGGCCGTTGCGAGCACAAACGGCCCGCCGCCAGGAGCCGCCGCGGCCCAAAATCGCGCGAGACTTTCACGCGACGACTCCGCACACTGTCGGCATGCGCAAGGCATCCACCGAGACCGCCAAACTCGTGCTCCGGGGAGCGGAGTACGAGCTCCCGGTGATCGAGGGCTCCGAGGGAGAAGTCGCGGTCGACATCAGCTCGCTGCGCCGCGACAGCGGTGCCATCACCTACGACCCGGGACTCGGCAACACCGGCGCCTGCCTCAGCCAGATCACGTTTTTGGACGGCGAACAGGGGATTCTGCGCTACGGCGGCTATCCGATCGAGGAACTCGCCGAGAAGAGCTCGTTCTTGGAAGTCGCGTGGTTGTTGATGCACCGCGAGCTGCCGACGCAGAGCCAGGTGGACAGCTTCTGCAGCGACATCACCTACCACACGATGCTGCACGAGGACCTCAAGCGGTTCTTCTCGGCATTCCCCAAGAGCGGCCACCCGATGGCGATCACCGCGGCCACGGTCGGGGCGCTGTCGACGTTCTACCAGGACGTCAAGTTCGACGACCCCGCCCAGCGGCGGTGGGCGGCGGCGATCCGCCTGTTGGCCAAGGTGCCGACGATCGCCGCCTACGCCTACAAGCACAGCATCGGCCAGCCGGCGATCTACCCGCGCAACGACCTCAGCTACAGCGAGAACATCCTGCACATGATGTTCGCGACGCCGTGCGAGGAGTACGTGCCCGATCCGGTCGCCGCGAAGGCGCTGGATCTGCTGCTGATCCTGCACGCCGACCACGAGCAGAACTGCTCGACGAGCACCGTGCGGGTGGTGGGCAGCTCGCAGTCCAACCTGTTCGCCAGCGTCTCCGCGGGGATCATGGCGCTCTGGGGCCCGCTGCACGGCGGCGCCAACCAGAAGGTGATCGAGATGTTGATCTCGATCCACCAGGGCGAGCGCTCGGCCAAGGAGTTCATGGAGCTGGCCAAGGACCGCAACAGCGGCGTGCGGCTCATGGGCTTCGGCCACCGCGTCTACAAGAACTACGACCCGCGCGCGCGCATCCTGAAGAAGACCTGCCACGAGCTGCTGGGCAGCCTCGGCAGCGGCAAGAGCCCGCTGCTCGAGATCGCGCTCGAGCTCGAGACGATCGCCCTCAACGACGACTACTTCATCGAGCGCAAGCTCTACCCCAACGTCGACTTCTACTCGGGCATCATCTACCAGGCGTTGGGCATCCCGATCGACATGTTCACGGTGTTCTTCGCCATCGGTCGGCTGCCGGGGTGGATCTCGCAGTGGCTGGAGTCGCACCGGGACCCCGACCGGCGCATCAGCCGGCCGCGGCAGGTCTACGTCGGGCCGACGCAGCGCGCGTTCGTGCCGGTCGATGAGCGCGGCTGACGGCGACGCCACAGCAGGCGGGGAGCCGCGCGATCGAGCAGCGCCGCACCGGCGGCGCCGACCGCGTAGCAGGCGAGGTCCGTCCACAGGAAGCCCCGACCGAGCACGAGGGCGCCGAGTCGGGTGGCGCGCAGCGTCTCGAGCCACTCCGGTCGCCAGCATTGGCTGACCTCGACCGCCACCGCAATCAGCGCGGCGATCGCTCCGGTCCGCGACGGCGTCATCGCCGGGCGGAGCAGCGCGACGCCCAGGTAGGCGGCGACCGCCCACAGTGCGTCGCCCGCGTAGGCGCGCACCCAGCCGTCCATCGGCCAGATCGCGGTTCGCGAGCCGAGGCCCGTGGCGATCACCAGCACGAGTGCCAGCAGGACTGCCCCGCGCGATCGGACCGTTGAACGGGGGCGGGCCATCATCCGTCGCATGCTAGCCTCAACCGTGATGACTGGCGCTGCCGCAGTGGTTTGCCTCAACCGCTGAAAGTCGACCGCCGTGGCGCGACGATGAGGAGCCTCATCGCGGCCGAGGCCGCAAACAGACACGGAGCGTTACGAACTGCAGCCCTTCCGTGGTCCGGCACGGCCGCAAGAAAGTCAGGCAGAGCTCTTCAGGAAGTTCTCGATCGGTTTTGCGTTTCGATCCAGCGGATGGCCGCTGCGCGTGCCCCAGTCCTGGCGCCAGGATAGCACCTGGTTCAGCCGCAACTTCTGGGGCAGCCAGCCAACCAGCATCGCCGGCGTGTCTCGGTCGAAGTTGAAGCGCGGTCGCGTGAAGTTGCGGTACGCGGTGTAGATGTGCAGCTGCAGGTTGAGGAAACAGCGCTTCTTGCTGACCAGCCAGGACTCGCGCCGCAGACGACCGTTGAGGTCGCGCGCCATTGCCTCGGTATGGTTGATCGCGAACAGCGGGTTCCAGGTCTCGCGCGGCAGCGTGCTTGGTGTTCGCCGGTGCTCGAGCCGCGCGCCGAAAATGCCCCTCGCGAGTCCTGAGTAGGTCGTTTTCTCGTCCGTTTCGAGCAACACGGTGGTCAACCGAGTGCAAGCGCGCGCGCCCCGGCACAGCGCATTGCGCGTTGCCGCGCGCGACCGCGACGGCCGCCGGCCAAACCGCCGCGCGTCGGCCTCTATCGCTCGCCGGCGCGCAGCCGGTTTGGGGCCACCGGGGCGGATCGGGGCCGACCGCGCTGCGAGGATGAAGCGGCTCCCGCGCTCGATCAAGACAGGCAGCGTCAGGGGCCGCGTGTTGCGGCGGCCCTCGTAGCTCTCGAGTTCGTCGAACTGCAAGCTCGAGCCCACCGGGAGGTCGCCCCGTAAGTTGTTGTTCAGGCGGCGGACGTGACGACCGATCTTGCGGAACTTCATCTCGGTGTTGCGCGCCGTGAGCCCGGCCAGGCGTGCGGTCTGTCGCAGGCCCAGGCCACAGCAGAGCAACATGACGATCCAGGCGTTGCGGTCGGGCTTGTGGTCGCGGTAATCCATGCGGAACGTCTGCCGCGAGAAGCCCTGCCGGCAATGGCGGCAGCGGAAGCGCGGCACGCCTTGGGCGCGGCACTTGGGGTAGTAGTAGCCACGGCGTACGAAGAAGCCGGGCCGCGGGCTGCGGTTGTGCGGGCAAGCTGAGTTGGGGCAACGCGGGGGAACGAACATCGGCGACCTCCGAGACACAACGCGGGGGGGACCAAAAGGGCACCGTTGCGCAGTTGGCCCTGCGTCACTTCCAGTGACTCGGAAGAGGGCTCCGGTTACGTCTCGGTCAGCGTCTCTCAGCTAGCCAGGCCCACGGAAGGGCTGCAGTTCTGGAGCGTTCCGCGACCCGAGCGTCGGTCGCGGGTCCCGGGTCGCCGACGGCCGCGCTGAGCCCAGAGGCCAGTGTTGCTTTCGAGCCTCCGGGAGCTGCGTTGTCGAAGTTCCAGGGGCATCGTGCCTTCCGAAAGGTTGTCGCCGCGCGAAGATTTGCGGACCCTGAGGCCTATGGAGATCCGCAAGGTAGGTGTCGTCGGCTGTGGCCTGATGGGCCACGGCATCGCTCAGGTTGCCGCCGAGGCCGGCTGCGAAGTTGTGGTCTACGAGAGTGATGGCGACGCACTCGACCGCGGCCTACGCAGGATCGAGGACAGTTTGGCGAAGCTGTCCGCGAAGCGCGTTGCGGCCGGCAAGCTGGATGCCGCCGCCGCCGAGCAGGCGGTCGCGGCGACGCGCGGGCGCTTGCAAGGCGCGCTCGACCTCGACCGCCTGGCCGACCGCGAGTTGGTCATCGAGGCCATCGTCGAGGACCTCGACGCCAAGCGCAGCCTGTTTGCCGAGCTCGATCGCCGCTGTGACAACGGCACGATCCTCGCGTCCAACACGTCGTCGTTCGCCATCGGCGACTTGGCGACCGCGACCGGCCGCGCCGACCGGGTGCTCGGGCTGCACTTCTTCAACCCGGTCCAGCTGATGCGGCTGGTCGAAGTGATCCGCACCGAGCAGACGGGGGCGGCTGCATTCGACGCGGTCATGGCGTTTGCCACTGCGTGCGGCAAGACCCCCGTCGCCTGCCGGGACACGCCCGGGTTCATCGTCAACCGGCTGCTGGTGCCGTTCATGGTGCAGGCTCTGCTGATGGTGGAGCGCGGCGACGCGACGCTGGAGGACGTCGACCGCGCCATGCAGCTCGGTTGTGGCCACCCGATGGGACCGATCACGTTGGCGGACTACGTCGGCCTCGACACCACCTTGGCCATCCTGCGCGGTTGGTGCGCGCGCTATCCGGACGAGCCCGCGTTCGTCGTCCCGCAGCTACTGGTGGAAAAGGTCGAGGCGGGACACCTCGGGCGCAAGACCGGCCGCGGCTTCTTCGACTGGCAGGGCGACAAGCGCAGCTGACCGACTGGTCAGGTTCGGCGGGGGCCGGGACGACAGAGAGTCGGCACCACGAAGAAAGCGAAGAACACGAATGCCGCCCTGGACGACGCTTCAGCGGCGCAGGGGCCGGTAGAGCAGGAAGGTGACGTCGTCGGGCTTGCCCGGGTGGGCGCCAGACTCGCCGGCCATGCGTGCACGGCACATCGACGCCAATTGCTCCACGGCGGCGAGCAACGGCCCCTTGCGCACGGTGGCGACGATCTCCTCGATGCGCAGATTGTCGAACACCCCGTCGCTGGCCAGCACCAGCGTGTCGTGCACCGCGAGCGACAGGGTGGGGCCGATCTCGATCTTCATTGCCGCCGAACCGACGACGTTGGAGACGACGTGACGATCGTCGTGGCCGAGCGCCTCGTCCTCGTTGAGCAGGCCGGCCTCGATGGCGTAGCCGGTGGGTGAATGCGCGATGGTCTGGTGCTTGATGCGTCCGCGCTGGCCGGTGAGCACCACCGCCGAGTCGCCGACGTGGTAGGTCCGGCATTGGCCCGCGTCGATCTCGGCTACCGCCAGAGTCGTCGCCGCGCCGGACGCCGCGCGCGGCACGCTGGCATTGGCCGCCTCGAAGCCGTCGAGGATCGACTCGCGCAGCGAGTCAGAGGGCGGGTCCTCGGTGCGCAGCGCTTTGCGCAGCGCGCCGAGGGCCCGGCCGGCGGCGGCGTCGCCCGCCGGGCCTCCACCCATGCCATCGGCCACGGCCAGCACCGCCCGCGTCGGCCCCAAGCCGACGATCAGAGCGGCGTCCTCATTGGGTCCCGTCCGATCCGGCGAGCGCGCCGAGAACACTCCGACCTCTCCACCGGCGACCGGCAGGACCTCGCCCTGGCTCATGTCACTCCGCTGAATGCAGACGGGATCGGGTAGCGCGGTCATGGCTTGTGCAGTGCGTGGGCGCACCAGGGACAGTGCTCCCAGTAGCGCGGAAACACCGACCAGCCGCAGCGGCGACAGCGCTCGGCGTCCACCTCGGGCCGGACGGGCTTGCGCACCTTTCTTCGGCACCAAGGGCAGTAGCGGCTGAAGGGCATCAGCGGTCCCCGGCACGCGGCGTGGGCGCAACGGCCGGTGTAGCGCTTGTCCGAGTAGTGCCGCCCGGCGACCTCCTCGAAGCCGGCGCCGTGGCACCAGGCGCAGAAGCGCCAGTCCAGCTTGCGGCCGCGGCGGCAGCGCGGGCACTCGGCCGGCATCTTCGTGCTGCCGCGGGTGAAGCTCAGCGTTGCCGCGCACCACGGGCAGTGGGACATCGGCTCGGCGACCGGCCCCTCGCACTTGCGACAATGGTGGTGCGCCTGGAGCGCGGCGCCGAGCTCCCGGCGGAACTGGCGAAAGCGCACCTCGCGCCAGTCCGCAACTTGTGCGGCGTGATTCGTCCGCCGCCGCCGGCGGCCGGCGATGAAGCGACGCACGCGCGGCAACACGCGCCGGTAGGCGGCCAGCATTTCGCCGCCGTCGCGGAAGCGGCGGGCGGGCTCCACCGACAGCGCGCGCCGCAGCAGCTGGACGAACTCCTCGGGGACTTTGCGGCGCACGCGGTCGTGGCCCGGCGGCGGCCAGCGGAACGGCCACTCCGGCAGCTCGCCGCTGAGCATCTGATAGAAGATCAGCCCCAGCGAGAACACGTCGGCGCGAAACGACGTGCGGCCCATCGCCTGCTCGGGGGCGACGTAGCCCACCGTGCCCGATCCCGACCCGAGGACCGTGCGCCGCGCCAGCCGAGAGATGCTGAAGTCGGTCAGTCGGATTCGCTGGTTGTCGAACAGGATGAAGTTGTCCGGCTTGAGATCGCAGTGGATCACGCCGTTGGCATGCGCGTGCGCCACCGCCTCCAGCATCTGCTCGGCGAGGGTGGTGAAGGTCTCGACGCCCATCCGGCGCCGGATGCGCTCGCCGAGCGACTCGACTCCCAGCGGGTAGGCGATCACCAGCCGCCCGTCGATGACGTCCGCGGTCTTGAGCTGCAGGATCGCGGGATGGTCGAGGCCGGCGTGCAAGCGCACTTCCTTGCGGAACAGGCGCATCGCGCTCGGGGTCATCCAGTCGGCGCGCGGCACTTTCAGGGCGACGTGCACGCCTTCGACGGTGTCCGCCGCCTCGTAGACCGTGGCGAAGCCCCCCTGGGCCAAGCGCTTGACGACGCGGTACTTGCCCAACCTGCGCTTCTTGCCGAGGGGGGCCGTGGTCTCCGAAATGGGCGTCGTGTCCAAGCACGGCAGATTGCAGCGGTGCGGGCGGCCGGGTGCAACGCCGGGCCCCAGAACCCCGCTGGTGCAAGGTCGCACCCCGGGCAGCGCGGACCCGAGCTACCATGGGCCGTCGTGTTCGATTCCCGTCGCCTCTTCGGCGTGGCCCTGTGCTGCGCCACCGCGTCGCCGATGGCGCCGGCGCAGGAGCCGGAGGCGGCACCGCTCGAAGAACGCGTCGCGGCCGCCCTCGACCGCGCCCGACCGCACATGGAGGTGCAGGCGCTGACCGTGACGCACGCGGGGCGCCTCGGCCTGCTGGCGCTGGCGATGCTGCACGACCGCTGGCCCGCCGACAACGCCCACCTGCAGCGCACGATCGACAAGCTGGCCGCGGCGGTGCCGCCGAGCACCTACGGCCTCTCGCTGCGCCTCATGGTGATCGCCGAGCACCCGGGCTATCCCGACCGCCGCGCGGCGGCGCGCCGCGATCTGGCCGCGCTGCTGCGGCACCAGACCAGCGCCGGCGGCTTTGGCTACACGCCGGGTGCGATCGAGTGGGACTTGTCCAACACGCAGTACGCCGCGCTCGGCCTGCGCGCCGCGCATGCCACCGGTGCGGCGGTCGACGCCGCGGTCTGGAAGCGGCTGCTCGGCGCGATGCGCTGGGTGCAGGCCCGCTCGGGAGGCTTTGGCTACGCACCGACCGTGCGCACACCCAGCGCGTCGATGACGGTCGCGGGCATCGCGGTGTTGGAGATCTGCCGGCAGCATCTCGCCGACCTTCCCCGCGGCGCCAAGGTCGAGGACCGGTTGGCGGCGGCCTGGCGGTGGATGGAGCGCAACCAGGAACTGATCGGCCGCGAGGGACAGAAGCACCTGCACTATTGGCACTACGGCCTGGAGCGGGCCGCGATCCTGGCGGAGGTCGAACGAGTCGGCGAGGTCGACTGGTATCGCGCCGGCGCCGAGATGCTGCTGGGTCTGGAGCGCAAGACCGGTGGCTGGGCCGACGTGGTCCGCCGCGCGTCCCTGCGACACGACCCGGGTGCGGAGGTGGTCGCGACCTCGTTCGCGGTGCTCTTCCTGCGCCGCGCGTTCCGCCGCGAGACCGGGCCGGTGACGCTGCGCGGCGGCTACCTCACCCGAGGCCTGCCGGCGGACGCGAGCCCCGCGCAGATCGAGCGCGCGGTGGAACTCGACGTCGCGCGCGGCACGCAAGCCATCCCGGAGCTGGTCAAGGCGCTGCGCAGTCCGCTGCGCAGCCGGCGCGAGGCCGCGTCCCAGGCGCTGCGGGCGCTGGGGAAACCGGCGCACGGATATGACCCGGGCCTCGCCCCCGCCGCGCAGGGCGAGGCCATCGTCGCGGCCGAGCGGTGGTGGCTGCTCGAGGTGCGGCCGCGCACATTGGGGGGCGGTTGACGTTGCCGCGGTGGCCACTATGGTCAGACCGCTCACGCCGATCGTTGCGCTCATCCGTATGCTGAACCATTTGGCAACGCCCTTCGTTTCCACAAGTGCCGCGATAAAATCTCGCGGCATGTCTCAGCCAGGTGTGGCATTCGTCATCGAGCAGCTCCGCTTGCGGCCGGATGCCACTTTGGAGGACCTCCGCGCGCGCGCCGCCATCGAGGGGCGGCGGGTCCAGGCGGAGACCTACCGGCGCGCGCGCATCGAGCTGGGACTCGACCCGCCGAGCTCGAGCCTGCCGGCCCCGCCGCCGGTTGTGCCTGCCGCCGCGCCGGTTGCGACGATGCGGCAGCGGGAGCGCGCACCGGAACCCGCCGGCGACCTCGATCCGCTGACGGCCGCAGTGCGCGCCTTGGTGCAGGACCGCGATCGCTGCCGCGCCGCCCTCGAGCGCATGCGCGACGTGGTCCGCGCGGCCTTGCGGGCCGACTGAACCGAGACTGCGGTTGCACCGCCGCTCGCTTGCGGCGAGCCGGAACCGAATCCGGCAGGGACCGTCGTGCAGTCGCGCTACATTGCGGGCTTCCTCGTAAGCCCCCTGCCCGATATGCGCGCCACTCCAACTTCGGTCCTTCTCGCCGTGTCGATGTCCTTTGCCTTCGCGGCGTGCTCCGGGGGAGGCGGCGGCGGCACCCCCGCGCCGCGGCCGATCCAGCTCGGCGACGCGCAGGTCGGGCTCACCTCGCCGCAGGACGGCGAGGACGGGGTGGCGATCACCCGCGAGACGATTGTGCGCTTCACGGCACCGATCGACCCGAGCACCGCCGACGACCAGTCGTTGTTCGCGACGGTCGCCGGGGCGCGGCTGCCGGCGCGCATCCACGTCGCCGCCGATCGGCGCGCCGCGACTCTGTTCTACACCGACCCGCAAGGCTTGCCGGCCGGCGCGCGCGTTCGCGTCACCGTCGACGGCGATCGCCTGCGCTCGGCCAACGGTGCTCCCGCCGATGCCGATGGGGACGGCATCACCGGCGGAATCGGCGGGTTCGAGTTCGCCACCCTCGACTTGACTGTGGTGCCGGGCACCGAGGTCTGCGGCCGCGTGCTGGCTTCGGACTTCCAGAGCGGGGTGCCGCTCGCGCCCTTGCCAGGAGTGACCGTCTCGGTCGACGGCCTTCCCGGCGCAGTGACGCGCACGGACCGCTTTGGCAACTTCTGCTTGCGGGAGATTCCTGCAGGGCGGGTGTTCGTGCACATCGACGGCACGACGAGCACGGCGAATCCGCCGGGCTTCTACTTCCCATCGGTGGGGAAGGCTTGGGAGACCGTTGCCGGGCAACGCACTGTGGTCGGCACCGTGCATTTGCCAGCGATCGCCGAAGGCGGCCTCACCCAGGTCTCCAACAACAGCAACACGTCGGTGTCGATCTCGTCCGCGCAGCTGCAGACGATCACCGACCCGGCGCTGCAACAGGCCTTGGCACAAGTCGTCGTCGACGTGCCGGCAGGCAGCTTGTTCAACGGCGCCAGCGGCACGCGCGGCGGCTCCGTCGGCCTCGCACCGGTGCCGAGCAACCGGCTTCCCGGGACGCTTCCGCCCGGCCTCGACCTGCCGCTCGTGATCACCGTCCAAGTGCGCGGGGGCACCGACTTCGACGAGCCCGTGCCGGTCGCGTTCCCCAACCTGGCGCCGGCGGGTGGTCAGCCGCTGCCGGCGGGGGCGAAGAGCGCGCTCTGGAGCTTCAACCACGACACCGGCCGCTTCGAGGTCGTCGGGCCGATGACCGTCAGCCAGGATGGCAAGACGATCGTCACCGACCCGGGCGTCGGTATCCGGGCACCGGGCTGGCACGGCACGCAGGCGGGCTCGGGTGGTTCGGGCTCGCCGCCCAGCGGGCCAGGCCCCAACCCGTGCACACCGTCGTTCTGGGACGTGACCAAGACCGTATACGCCGTCGCCGGGAGCTTGGCGGACTGTGCCAAGGAGCTGCTCGGCATCAAGGCGGCGCTCAACTGCTTTCTGAGCGCCAAGGGCTTGCTCGAGGCGATGTACGCGCAGGTCAACAACCTGATCAAGCGCCTCGAAGACGGCAATCTCACCGCCGCCGAGGCGGCTGCGATCGCCAAGGAGCTGACCAAGAAGAAGAACCAAGCGGTCGGTCTGATGGGTTGCTTCGAGAACGCCGATCCCAGTGCGCGGATCAAGCAGGTCGTGGTCTGCTCGGAGGCGGCGCTGTCGATTCTCAACGAGCTGTGCAAGCTGTTCGACAAGTGCACGACCATCTGGGGCAAAGAGCAGGCCTGCAATCTGATCGCACTGGCTCAGGGGTTGGCCGCCGAGGCCAAGGGTCTGCTCGGCATCTTCGAGGAGTACAAGAAGAAGCTGTTGATGAACGCGTTCTGCAAGGCACTCGAGCAGGCGCTCGGCCTGCTCGAGCAGTACTTGTCGCTGCCGAGCGCGCGCACGATCGGTGCCAACCCGACGCAGGAGGAGGTGCTCGCGGCGCTCGAGGCCGCCAATGCGTGGGTGCCGCAAATCAACGCGCTCGAGCCGGAGATCGCGCGCGTCAACGCCCTGCCGGCGAGCGCGCGCAGCCTGCTGCGGCAGATGACCGACGTCAACTCGGGCATCGTCGACAGCGCCGGCGCGCCGCGGAAGGCCGAAGTTCTGTACGCGCTCTTGATGGAGAGTGATCCGGTCTCCGCGCCGCGCCGCGGCCGCACCACCACCCTGGGCACGTTCTTCGAGATCGTGCCGGCCAACCAGGTCTACAGCTTGGCGCAGTACGACCCGGCGAACGACGAGTTCGGCATCGCCACCGGGATCTCCAGCGGAAACGGCCAGACGACGACGTTTCACACGGTCGCGCTCGACGCGGTCGACGGGCTGCCCGACACCGACGCCGATGGACTGGTCGATCTCGCTGAATACGTGGCGGCCACCGATCCGACCAACCCGGACACCGACGGTGACGGTGAGACCGACTTCGACGAGCTCCGCGCCGGCACCAACCCGCTGGACGGCGTCGGTACCGCGGCGGGCACCGCGGTGGCCGCCGACACACCGGGGTTGGCGTTCGACGTGTGCCTCGACGAGGGCGTCGCGGTGGTCGCCGACCAGCAGGGCGGGATCAGCGTGTTCAACGTCTACGCCGGCCTGACACCGGAGTGGATCGCGGTGGTGGACACGCCAGCGCCGGCGCTGCGCGTGGCCTGCTCGGAAGGGCTCGCGATTGCGGCGATGGGGGCGGCGGGGGCCGCGATCGTCGACCTGCGGCAGCTGCCCGACGCGGCGATCCTGCACGAGGTCGGCGGCCGCGACATCGGGGCGGTCGACGCCGCCGCTGGTGTCGCCTACACCGCGGGCAGCGGCGGAGACGTGCGCGCTTGGGACCTGCGCAGCGGCCAGCTGCTCGCCGAAGTCTCGGTCGGCCACTCGGTCGGGGACTTGGCGGTACAAGGCGAGTACGTCTATGCGCTTGGTTCGGCGCAGCTGACGGCGGTGCACCTCGGCGACGGCACGCTGTCGGTCGCGAGCACGACGACCGTGTCCCTGGGCCTGCGGAACGAACGCGTCGCCGCCGCCGGCGATTGTCTACTGGTCGCCCACGCCCTCGGCTACGCCACCCTCGATGTCACCGTTGACCCGGCCAATCCCGGTGCCCCGGTACCGACGTCGACGACTCAGCGTGGCTGGCGCGACGCCGTGCTCGATGGCTCGGGGTTCTTGCTGGCGGCGGCGAGCGTCAACGTCTCACCCGCGCCGAGCACGGACCACGTGTACCTGCACCGCCTGCCGGACTGCAGCATGCCCGGCACGTTCTCGCGCTTCTTCGGCACGCCGGGCATCGCCCGCGCCGTGCAGAGCTACGAGGGCTTGGCCTACGTCGCCGATGACAGCGTCGGCCTGCGCGTCGTGCGCTACCTCGACCCCGACGTCGGCGGCGAAGCGCCGGAGATCACCTTGACCACCAACGCCCCGGCCGCCGGCATCGAGGAGGGAACCCGCGCCGTGGTGCGCGCGCAAGTCAGCGACGACGTCCAGGTGCGGAACGTCGACCTCTGGGTCGGCGGCACCCTGGTCGCGACCGATGGCACGTTCCCGTTCGAGACCTCGTTCGTCGTGCCGCGGGCGGCGCAGCAGAGCAGCGTGCAGCTGACGGCGCGCGCGCACGACACGGCTGGCAACACGGCGGACGCGACTCCGGTCGACCTCATCGTGCTGCCGGACACGACGCCACCAGCGGTGTTGGCGACGCGACCGAGCGACGGCGGCTTCGTCGCCACCGGCGTCGCGCCGTCGATCACCGTCCGGTTCTCCGAGAACCTCGAGGCGAGCACCGTGACGGCGGATGCGCTGCGCGTGGAGGACGACCAGCAGAACCGACTCCCGGTGGGAGCGGTCTCGTGGCTGCCGACGATGCGGACCGCGACTTGGACGCTGTCGGCGCCGCTCGACCCCGGCGCCTACACAGCGATCCTCACCAACCGCATCGAGGACGTCGCCGGCAACCCGCTGACGCCGCTGAGCTGGGACTTCACCACCGTCGATGGCCGCCTGGTCGTGAGCCACGACGAGTGGACCTTGAGTCCGTCGGGCTTCTCGGCGTCCGCGACTACGCAAACGTTCGCCGAGAACGTGGCCGACTTCTTCACAGGAGGAGCCAGTGGCAACTTCCTGGTCTACACCGGCAACTTCGGCCTCAACAACAGCTCGTTCACGGGCGCGTTGACCGCCGCCGGCCACACCGTCACCGTCGATCGCAGCATGCCGTTCACAGCGTCCCTGCTGCAGAACTACGACGGCGTCTTCCTCGCCTACGATGGCGGTACTCCGCTCGACCCGCAGATCTTGGCCGACTACGTCGCCGGCGGCGGCGGGGTCTACATCGCGGGTGGCACCGGCAGTGGCGGTGCCGCCGGTGAGGCCGCCGCCTGGAACCCGTTCCTCGACCGCTTCGGCATCGCCTTCGAGTCCCGCTACAACGGAATCGGCGGTACCCGTCCCGTGTCCAGCACGCACGCCGTGTTTGCCGGAGTGACGAATCTCTACCAGGGCAACGGGGCGACGCTCGTGCCGGTCTCGCAGCCGACGATCGCGACCATCGTCGAGGGCGGGTTGTACGCGGTGTTCCCGAACTGAGCGATGGGGCGGAGCGCGACGCGACCGGGTTCGGTGGCGCGGAGCGGCCCCGCGCCGAGGCCTGCCGTGCTCTGCATCGCCCTCGCGTTGATCCTCGACATCGCGGCACTCACCCATGGGCTGATCCTGGTTTGGCTGGTGCTCAGCATCAATCGCCGTGATGCGTTGTACTGGGACCCGTACTGGGCAGGCGGCGAGATGCATGCCTCGCTGGATGACATCCAGAACGGCGAGGCGCCCGTGTTGCTGTTTCTCGCGGTCACGTTCGCGCTCGCCGCCGTGGCGGCGGCGTTGGTCTGGCTGCCGCTCTTGACGAGCTGTTGGCAAATGCCACCGCGCGCGTTCTGCAGCGGCTCGGACTCTGGTCAGTGACCGATGCGTACCGCTATGCCGCCGGTGAGCGCGAGGCCTTGCCACGCGCCGAGCGGATCGACCACGACGCCTTGCGCCCAAAAGCCGATGCCGGCGGTGCCGAGAGGGACCGGCAGCGCGAAGTCCACCGCACCCGCGGGGTTGGTGGTGCTCAGCAGGCTCGCGAACGCGGCGGTGGGCTCGAGGCGCAGCACACAGCCGGCACCGAGCGCGATCATTGCCGGCGTCGTCGAGAGCACCAAGCCCGCGGTGGCGCTGGGTCTGGCAGAGACCATGGCCACGCCAAACCCCGGATTTCCCGGCCACGGTGCGCCGATCCAGCCCAGCGAGGGCTGGCCAGCGGTACCGGCACAACCGGACCCGAGCGCCGACACGCCTCCGGCTAGGTCGGCGCCGTACACCCACGTGTCCGCCAGTCGGCGCGTGGTGTAGCCGAGGTTCTCCTCGCCGCCGAACAACACGATGCGGCCAATCGCGGCATTCCAAACCAGCGCGTGCCCGACGCGGGCGCCGGGGCCCGACGCCAGCGGCACGCGCCGCCATTCGAGTCCGTCGTATTCCCACGTCACGTCCGAGTACGGGCGATCAGAGAACATCACGACGACGCCAAGGGTCGGGTCGTAGGCCATTGGCCCGGCGGCCGGCGGGGCATTCTGCGGTCGGCGGCGCGCCCAGTCGGCGCCGTCCCACTCCCAAGTCTGGCCCGCACCAAACACCACCGTGACCGCCCGACGAACATCGAAGGCCGCGGTGCCGAACTGCAGAGCCGGCACGGTCGCCGGCGCCTTTCGCTGCCAGGTCGCGCCGTCCCATTCCCACGTGTCGTTGAACGTTGCGGTGTTGTCCCAGCCACCGAACAGAACAGTGCGCGCGCGGATCGAGTCGTAGGCGACCGCGGCCGCACTGCGCGGAGAAGGACTGGCGGCCGGCGGGGGGCGCGTCCAGCGATTGCCGTCCCAGAGCCAGGTGTCCCCAAGGGGGCGTAGATTCGCATCTTGTCCACCGAACACGAGCACGCGCTGCCCGGCACCGTCGTAGACCATCGCGTGGTGGATGCGCGCTTGCGGTCGCACCGCGGTGGGGCGCGACGTCCAGCGCACGCCGTCCCATTCCCAAGTGTCGTCCAAGGCCGGGAAGTCCCATCCACCGAACAGGACCGTGCGCTGCCGCGCCACGTCGTGCGCCAGCCCGTGGAACTCGCGGGGCGCGGGACGCTCACCCGCGCTGCGCTCGGCCCAGTCCACGCCATCCCACTCCCAAACCCCGGCGTTGTCCGGCGCGCCCAGCGAAGTACCACCGCCAACGAGGACGATGCGCTGGCGGCGCGGGTCGAACACCATCCGGTGCAGCCGCCCCGACGGGGCGGGAGTCGCCGGCGTCGCGCGCGTCCAGTCGGTCCCGTCCCACTCCCACGTGTCGACCAACGCCGTCGCCCCGCCGACCATCACGACGCGCTGGCGAGTTGGGTCGTAGGCCATCGCATGTTCGGCGCGCGCCGGCGGCACGTTGGCTGGAAAGCGCTCGTGCCAGTTTGCGCCATCCCATTCCCACGTGTCTGACAAGAGGCCAAGCTGCGGGTCGTAGCCCCCGAACAACACGACTTGCCGGCGGACGGCATCCCACGCCAGATCGCCGACGCGACGGCCACTGCCGGGAGGGCTGGTGGTGGGGGTCCGCCGCAGCCAATCGGCGCCGTCCCATTCCCAAGTCTGCCCGCGCCCGACCAGCACGACGCGCTGCCGAGCGCCGTCGTAGGCCATGGGTGCCGCGAACGGCGCTGGTGTCGGTGGAGTTCGCTGCAGCCACGCGACCCCGTCCCACTCCCAGGTCTCGGTGTTGCCGCCGTTCACCGCGGCCAGCAGGAGTACGCGTGCGCGCCCGGCGTCGCCCACGGCGTGGATGGTCAGCGGACTGAGCGGAGCCATTGCCGATGAGCGTGTCGACCAGCGCGTCCCGTCCCACTCCCAGGTCTCGAGCTCAACGGGGCCGAGGACCCCGACGGGGTACTGCAGTGCGAGCGTGCGTTGCCGCGCCGCGTCGTGGGCGAGGGCGAGCGACCAAGCACTGCCCTGGGCGGGCCGATAGGTCCAGGCGGTCTGGCTCGTCGCGCGGTCGCCGGACACCGATGCGAACAAGATAGGTAGGCCAGCGAGAAGAAGGGGGCTGGTGCGCATGGAGGGCCTCGCCACGGGGAGCGTGTTCTACCGGATGATCACATCGGTCGTCGTGTTCGTCAGTCGCGCTTGCAACGGGTACGGAACCACGACCGCCTGGGCGTGGATCGTCTTTCCCGCCAGCGCAGGCAGAGTCGGGACAGTGAAGGCGATCGACCCCACTCCGCTCAGGGGCGCGATCAGGAACGGCGGCAAGACCAAAGTTCGAGCCGGCGCCAGACCGACGGTCCCGAGCGGAGGTAGGGGGATGGAAGCCGCCGCCGTGGAAACGAAGGGAAGGGCCAGGTCGACGGTTCCCGGCGGACCGCGGCGCGCGTAGACATCGAGCCGATACAGGTGGCCAAGACGGGGGACCAGAGGCACGTCGAGTTGACGAGTCAGGTTGGTGTAGAGGCGGTCGGCGCCGTACGCGCCGAACACGACGTCCAGGTCCGCGTCGCCATCCACGTCACCGATCGCGAGACAGACGCTTTCGTCATCGCCGGGCATGTACGCAGAGGTCGCGTCGACGAACGTGCCCGCGCCATCATTCAATAGCAGTCGGTTTGGCATCGGTGGTGACAGGTATGCGATCTTCGCGTTCCCGAACACGATGTCGAGGTCACCGTACGCGTCGACGTCAGCCAGCGCCACACCGCTTGTAGCGTCCGCGCTCACCGGTAATCGGAGCGCGGTGGCTTCGGAGTAGACGCCGGCGCCATCGTTCAGGTAGAGGCGGTCGGGCTCCGTGGAGAAGTAGCGCGTGAGGCCATTCGCGATCACGAGGTCGAGATCTCCATCGCTGTCGACATCTCCCAAAGCCAAGGACGTGGTTGGGTCGGAAACGCTCGGCATCCGCATCGAGGTCGCATCGAAGTAACCACCAGCACCATCGTTGATGTAGAGGCGGTTCTGCCCTCCGAGTGGCAGCGGCGAGTTGCCGATGATTGCGTCGAGATCGCCGTCTCCGTCGACATCACCCAACACAACGGCGTTGGTGCTGTCGCCATCGGCGGGAAAGCGAGCTGCCGTCGCATCTTGGAACGTGCCCGCGCCATCGTTGATGTACAAGCGGTTCTGGCCAGAGTTTCCAATCACGAGGTCCAAGTCGCCGTCGCGATCGATGTCGCCGAGAGCGACGGCCGACGTGAGGTCACTGTCGCTCGGCATCCGAATCCCGGTGAGGTCGGCGAATTTGCCGGTGCCGTCATTCACCAGGAGCCGGTTCTGCGAGGCGTAGTTGCCCAAGAGAAGATCGAGGTCGCCATCACCGTCGATATCGCCGAGTGCCGCCGTGGTCGTCCGATCGTCGCCGGAAGGCAGGCTGCGGAGTGATTGGTCGGTGAACGCACCGTCGCCAGAGTTGACGTACACGCGGTTTGGCTGCGGCGCCGGCCCGTTCCCGACGACGAGGTCCAGGTCGCGATCCCCGTCGATGTCTCCGAGCAAAATGGTAGTCGTATCGTCCTGACTCGCGGGAATACGTGCCCCGGTCGCTTCGGTGAAAGCCCCGCTACCTCCGTTGAAGCAAAGTCGATTCTGCTGGTAGAGGTTGCCGAAGATCGCGTCGAGATCTCCGTCCCCATCTACATCACCGAGGGCTGCTGCCAGGCTGACATCTCCTCCTGCAGGCACGTTCGGGGCCGTGGCGTCTCGGTAAGTGCCAGCGCCGTCGTTGATGTACAGCCGGTTCTGGCCCGGGACCAGATACACGGATCCGATCGCGAACAGGATGTCGAGGTCGTTGTCGCCGTCGACATCCCCGAACGCGATCGACCACGAGCTGTCGTTGTCTCTGGGGAGTCGAGCAGTGGCATCCCGAAAAACCCCAGAGCCATCGTTGAGATAGAGTTGGTCTTGCGCGGGCAGCACGCCAAACGGATCGATGGCGTTGCCGAAGACCGCGTCCAGGTCGTTGTCGCCGTCGACATCTCCTAGGGCGACGGACACGATCTGCTGGGCAGATCGAGGCATACTCGTCCCCGTGGTGTCGACGAAGGTGCCGGAGCCGTCGTTGCGGTAGACCAGACTGTGCGACAGGTTCTTGCCGAGGACGACGTCCAAGTCGCCGTCACCGTCGATATCGCCGAGCGCCACGGCCACGATGTCGTGCTGCCCCCCGGGCATGCGTTGCGCGGTGGCGTCGATGTAGGTTCCGGTGCCGTCATTGACGAGGAGTCGAGCACCTACAGTGTCCCCGAAGACCGCGTCCAGATCTCCGTCGGCGTCTACATCACCGAGCGCAACGACCTCACTGCTGTAGAACGCGCGTGGCATCCGGGTGCCGGTGGCCTCCGCGAAGCGCCCGCTGCCGTCGTTGAGCCATAGTCGGTCCTGTCCCGCAACCGCCAGCATGATGTCCAGGTCGTTGTCTCCATCGACGTCACCGAGAGCGACCCCGTAAACGCGATCGGAGAAAGTCGGCAGGTTCGGGGTCGCGTCGATAAAGATGCCGGTGCTGTCATTGAGGGACAAACGGCTTTGCGCGTAGTAGTTCGCAAACACCACGTCAAGGTCCCCGTCGCCATCGACATCGCCTAGGGCAACCCCGAGTGTAGGGTCTACATCGGCCGGCAACCCTTGGCCGCGGAGTTCCTCAAACAGGCGCTGGGCCGGACCGCACATCGCGAGCATTCCCACTGAGATCGCGATCGTTGCGAGTTGGACGAGAGCTCGGTCGAGGAGTCTGCAAACCGATCGTACGAGGATGCGCATGGCGTCGACCGCCGCTGGTACACTGATCGCCCACCACAGTATCACAGTTGGGGCCCGCGCCACCGGCGCGGTGGCTCGAGCCCGCCTGCGAGCACGACCTGCAACGACACCCTGGCATACTGGCCGCTCAGGAGCGAGCGAGCTCGATGGGAGCCGGCACTCTTGCGGCGTCAACGCCATCGTGTGTGTGGAAGATCACCAGGCTCTTTGCCATCGGGCGGAGAATCACCGCGTAGGTCTCGCGGGGAGTTCCGGCTCTTCCAGCGGTTGCGTCGTGACCAGAAAGCCGATGGTCACGGGGCGCTGCCGTGCCGCGTCCCGGGCACCGGATTCGAGAAAAGACGAAGTCGGCCAGGATTTCCTGGGGGATCGGGGGCCGGCTCCGATTCTCGCCTGCATGCAGACCCAACCTCGTCAGATTGGAGCCCTCGTGGCCGTCCTCCTCGGCACCGCGCTGGGCCTGCTGGCCTCAGCGCCGCTCCTCGAGCGACGCCAGCAAGCGCACGCCCGCGCGGCTGATCCGATGACTCACCGCCTTCTCGGTCACGCCCATGCGCTCGGCGATCTCCCGCTGGGTCAGCCCCACGACCCGGGCCAGCAGCAGCATCTCGCGGTCGTCCTTGGGCAGCCGGTCCATCGCCTGTTCGATGCGCAGCGCCTGCTCGTGGGCGATCGCGTGCTGGCTCGGGCTGGGCTCGAGGCTGCACAGGGTCGCGTACAGGTCCGCGCCGACCGACGACCGGCCGTCGTCGCCGGCCTCGGCGCGCGCCTCGCGCGCGACGTCCCGTTTCTGGGCGCGGTGGAACTCGCCCTTCTGCCGCACCTTGTTGAGCGCCGCGGTGAACAGCCAGGCGCGGAAGCTGCCCGCACCGCGGAACTCGAAGCCCGGCAGGTCCTCCAGCACCTCGCGGCAGACCGATTGCACCAGGTCCGACTGCGACTCGCGGACCCGGAGGCGGGGGTCGACCTGCAGGCGGACGAAAGCGCGCAGATCGCCGAGGTGCTCGCCGATCAGCTGATCGAGCGCACCCGGCTCCCGTTGCAGGGCGGCGCGGACCGTGATCTCGGTGCGGTCATCCTTCGATGGCGAACCGGGTCCACGGGGAGCACCTGCGATATCCTGCATGGTCTCCCATGCTACGGCGCGGGAGGCCCGATGTGGATGCGATGACGGACGACGCGATCGACGTCCTGCTGACCGAGTGCATGGAGCTGCCCACCACCGAGAGGGGCGAGCGCGTGGAGCGCCTTTGCACCGACCACCCGGCGCTGGCGGCCGAGCTGCGGCGGCGCTACCAGCGGCTCATCGAGCTCGGCATCTTCGCGCCGGCGCCGGCGGCGGAGGATCGCGGCGGGCCCGCGCGCCTCGGTCCCTTCCGGCTGCTGCGCCGGGTCGGCGGGGGTGGCATGGGCGTGGTCTACGAGGCGCACGACGAGAAGCTCGACCGCCGCGTCGCGCTCAAGGTGCTGCGCCGCGACCAGATGTACTTCGACGGCGCGCGACAGCGCTTCGGCCGCGAGGTGCTCGCCGCCAGCCGCCTCGACCACCCGAACATCTGCCCGGTCTACGAGGCTGGCGAGATCGACGGCGTGCCCTACCTCGCGATGCGCTTCGTCGACGGGCCGAGTGTCGCGCAAGTGATCGACGAACGGCGGGGCGCGCGCGGCAACGGTGCCCGCGGCACGACCGGGGGCAGCGACAGCCGCGGCGGGGACCAGGTGGCCCTGGTCGAGAAGCTCGCCCGCGCGCTGCACACCGCGCACGGGGCCGGCCTGGTCCACCGCGACGTCAAGCCCGCCAACGTCCTGATCGACCGCGACGGCGAGCCGGTGCTGGTCGACTTCGGGCTCGCGCGCGACGTGGGCTCCGAGCTGTCCGGGCTCACCCGCACCGGCGAGCGGCTCGGCACGCCGGCCTACATGGCCCCCGAGCAGGTCGCCGGCGGCGACGTCGACCGCCGCGCCGACGTGTACGCGCTGGGTGCGCTGCTGTACGAATGCTTGACGTTGCGCGCTCCGTTTGCCTCACATGCGCGCGAGGATCTCTACCGGCAGATCCTCTCCGAGACCCCGAGCGATCTCCGCATGCACGACCGCGGGATCAGCCGCGAGTTGTGCGTGGTGGTCGAGAAGGCCCTGCAGAAGAGGCCCGGCGACCGTTTCGCGACTGCCGAAGATCTCGCCGAGGAGCTGCGCCGCATCCGCACCCACGAGCCGATCCGCAGCAAACGCCCCGGTCTCGGTCTGCGTACCCTGCGCTGGTGCCAACGCAACCGGGTCGCGACCACAATCCTCCTGGCGACCCTGATCGGCCTCATCGTCGCCATCGGTTTCGTCGTGCAACTGAACGCCGGCAACCGCGCCACGCGGGCTGCAGGTCTGGTCCAGGCCGCGTCGAACGAGGGCCGCCGCAACCCGCGGCTGGCGCTGGCGCTGGCGCGGGAGGCGTACCATCTCACTCCATCCACCGCGACCTCCGCCCAGCTCCACGAGTCGCTGTTCGAGCACCGCGAGATCGCACGCTTTGCCCTGCACGACAAGGGGATCATGCAGGCCTGCTGGTCGGCGGACGGCGACCGCATCCTGACGGCGTCGCTGGATCGGTCGGCCGCGGTGTGGGATGCCGCGACCGGCGCCCCGATCGCGCGGTTCGAACATCCGGCCGAGGTCCGCTCGGCGGCCTTCGATCCGACCGACCCCGACCGGGTGCTCACCGCGTGCGGGGACGGCAAGGCCTACTTGTGGCGGCTGGGCGACCTCGACCCCGAGCGGGAGTTGGTGGCCGATCCGCCGGCGCGGGGTCGCTGCTGGAACGTGGCGTTCTCGGACAGTGGCCAGCGCATCGTCGCGAGCACGGACCGCGGTGCGATCACGGTGTGGGCCGACGACGGCACCCGAGTCGTGTGGAGCGAGAGAACGGACCAATTCGTGTGGCTCGTCGCGTTTGCCCCGGGCTCCGAGTCTCGCCTCCTCACTGCCGGAGTTGGCGGTAGGATCCACGTGTGGGATCTCGTGGCGGGCGAGTCGATCGTCACCTCGGAGTACCCGTTGGTCCAGATCAACGACGAGTACGCCTTGGTCCAGATCAACGGCGGCGCGTGGTCACGGGATGGCAAGTACTTCGTGACCGCGGGAAACGACCAGCATGCGGTCGTCTGGACAGCGGCCGGCGTGCCACTGCAGACCCTGTCGGATCACGACGGACCGGTACAGGCCGCCGACTTCTCCCCGGCGGAGGGTTCGCGTTGGCTGGCGACAGCGTCGCGCGATCATGTCGTGCGCGTGTTCGATCGACGCACCGAGCGAACGCCGATCGTGCTGCGCGGTCACGAGGACACCGTCAACTCCATCGAGTTTTCGCCCGACGGCCAGCGCCTGCTCAGCGCCGACCTCGGTGGTGTCGTGCGCGTGTGGGCTCTGCACCCCTGCGCTCCCGACCTCATCGACTTCCACGACCATCCGGCCATCGTATTCAAGGCAGTCTCCATCCCCGCGACCGGGGAGGTGATCTCCGCGGGCTATCGCCACATGGTGGTTTGGGATCCCGCGTCCGGTACGGTGATCGCGCGCATTCCCGTGAGCGATATCGTCCGCGACCTCTGTTTCGGGTCGAACGGCAAGCGCCTCGTGCGGACCAACCTGAATTACGCCGAGATCCTGGACACCGAAAGCTGGGAGGTGATCGGCACGACCAGCGGAATCGAGCACGGTGGAGTCGAGCAGGAGGTGCGCTGGTCCGCTCTCGCGTCGGATGGCACGACGGTCGTGGGTGTCGTACCCAGCACCCAGATCGCGACGGCGTACGACCTGCGCGAGCGGAGTGTGCTCTGGTCGAAGGAGCCCGAGCGCGCGGAGAACATGAGCGCCGGGGAGGGGGGGGCGGCGACCGTCGTCGGCCCTACCCATGCCTTGTGGTCGGATGTCATATTCTCGCCGCGCGATCCTGGCGTCGTCGTCACGACGGCGTTCGACGGCGTGCTCGTGCGCGACCTCGCGACGGGCGACGAGGTGCGACGCTTCTCGGGTCACCGCGGCCGAGTCAACTCGCTGGCGTTCTCCCCGGGGGGAGACCGACTCCTGACCGGCGCGGCGGACGCTACGGCACGCCTGTGGGACTTCGACACGGCCGATCCCATCACGGAGTACCCGCACCGTGCGCCGATCACCGCTGTGGCGTACGACCTGGACGGCACCCGCGTCGCGGCGGGAGACAAGAGCGGCGAGATCGCGGTGTGGAACCTCGACGGCGAGCGGGTCGCGACCCTGCGCGGCCACCGCAGCACGATCCAGTCGCTGGAGTTCATCGAGGTCGACGGCCGCACCCGCCTGCTGAGCGCGTCGACGGACGGCACGGTCCGCACCTGGATCACCGAGGAGGGCGAGCTGCTCGAGGTCGTCGACCGTCGGCTCGGCGGCCAGAGCTTCGAGCGCTCCGAGCTCGAGCCCTACGCTAGCCTGCTGGGCGACCGGCTCGAAGTGTTGGTGCGCTGAGGGAGCAACGTCTGCCGGCCGCGAGGCTCGAGAGAACAACGCCGCGGCCGGGATTTCGTGGGGGGAGTGGCGACGGCTCCGACTCTCGCCTGCATGCCTCGCGGATGTCACGTCGCTGAGGCGCTGTTCCAGAGTCCCGATCACAACCGGAGAAGAACGATGATCCCCAGCCGTACCCGTCCCGTTTCGCTGAGTCCGGGGTCCGACAGCACGCGCGGCCAGCAGCCGACCCGAACCGATCACCCCGGCAAGCCGCACCTCGTAGTGCGGGCCCGCCGTCCCATCGCCTCTCTGGTGGTGGTGGCGCTCGCGCAAGTCACCACCGCCCAGGAGGTCGACCTCGCGACGGTGCGCCCGACCCCGGCGTTCGTCGCGAACCACGGCCAATGGCCAGCCGAGGTGCGGTTCCGCTACCAACACGGACCGGCCACGGCATGGCTGCACGACGACGGGCTGACCCTCGCGCTGACCAGGGGCGAGCGGCGCGCCACGCCTCCGTCGGGGGAGGGATCGCCCACCGCAGAGGTCGAGCGCGCGACCGCGATCATCCGCATTGCCTTCGAAGGTGCCGGCGCCGCGAGCCGGGCGCGCGGCGAGAATCGGTTGGGCGCGCGCCACAACTTCTACCTCGGCCGCGACGCGAGCCGTTGGGCTGCCGCTGTGCCGGCGTTCGCATCCGTTGTGCAGCCGGCAATCACCACCGGCGTCGATGCCACCTGGCAGCACCGCGACGGGCGCCTCGCCTACGACCTCCACGTCGGCGCGGGCGTGAACGCCGCCGCGGTCGTCACCCGGATCGACGGCGCGCGCTCGCTGCGCGTCGGGCCGGAGGGTCGGCTGATCGTCGAGAGCGAGCTCGGCGACGTCGCGCTGACCGCGCCGCGCAGCTGGGAGGTCACGGCGGGCGGGCGGCGTGACGTGGCCTCGCGCTTCGTCGTGCTCGACGCGCAGCGTTACCGCATCGAGGTCGACCGCCTCGACCAGTCGGTGCCGCTCGTCGTCGATCCCGGCCTCGAGTGGGGCACGTACCTCGGCGGTAGCAAGAACGAGGCATTGGGCACGGTTCGCGTCGACCGATCGGACTACATCTACGTCACGGGGTGGACACAGAGCCCCGACTTTCCTGTGACCACCACGCCGGTGTTCGGTGGCGGCAACGTCGACATCTTCGTGTCGTGCCTCGACCCCAACGTGTCGGGCAACTCAACGCTGGTCTGGTCGACCTACCTCGGCGGCTCCAGCAACGAGGTGGGAAACGACCTGCACGTGACAGCCGATGGCAACACTACGACCGTCGTCGGCCTGTCCGACTCGGCCGACTTGCCCACGACGCCGGGTGCGTTCCAGACCAGCCTGCCCGGTGTCAGAGCCGGAGTCGTAGCGCAGCTCGACGCCGTCGGAGCACGCATTTACGCCTCGTTCCTCGGCGCCTCCGGCAGCGACCGCATCTGCGCGATCGAAAGCCACCCCGCCGGCGGGTTCGCGATCGCGGGGTACAGCGACTCAGCGGACTTTCCGGCCACCCCCGGCAGCTACCAGCCAACGCCGGCGGGACAATTCGACGCCTTCGTGGCGCGCTTCGATCCGAGCATGATCGGCGCCGCGCAGCTTGCGAGCGCGACGTATCTCGGCGGATCCGGGGACGAAGGCACCTGGCAGCAAGGCGCTTTCATCTACAACAACTTCGCCGACGTCGTGGTGGCCCCGAATGGCGCGGTGACCGTCGTCGGCGAAACAAGCAGCAGCAGCTTCCCGACGACGGCTTCGGCCTTCGCCCGCACCCATGCCGGAGGCAGCCGCGACGCGTTCCTGAGCCAGCTCGATGGCTCCCTCGCGACGCTGCTGTACTCGACGTTCCTCGGTTCAGCCGGCGAAGACGGGGCCTGGGCCGTCGAGCGGAACAACGCCGGCGAGCACGTGGTCTCGGGCTTCTCCGATGCGGCCGGATTCCCGGTGACGGCGGGCGCGTTCCAGACCGTTTTCGGTGGCGGGGGTGCGGACGGCGTGCTCTGCGTGCTGGATACCTCGCTCGCCGGAACGGCGAGCCTGCGCTACTCGACCTACGTCGGCGGTGACGGCTTCGACGAGTCGTTCGGGCTGTCGGTCGAGAGCTCGGGCGTCATCACCGCGGCGTGTATCTGCCGGGGTGGTGGCTTTCCGGTCACCGCCGGTGCGATGCAGACGACCTACACCGGCACTCTCGCGATGGGCGCGGTCGTGCGCCTGGACCCGGCGGGGAACGGTTCCTCCGACCTGCACTACGGCAGCTACGTGGGGGGCGGCGCGGGGGGCGACGCCTGCGTGGCCGTGGCGGTGCGCGCCGACGGTCGTGCGGTGCTGCCCGGCACGACCACCTCGGTCGGCTTCGCGTTCCCCGGTAGCCCGTTGCAGCCGCTGCTCGCGGGGGGCGGCGATGCCTTCGTCGCCGTCGCGGACCTGATCCCCGCCAACGTGACGCGCGTCGGCGGTGGATCGGGCGCGTGCACCGACGTCGACTTGCAGATCGACTCGATGCCGGCGCCCGGCGCGCCCTTTCAGCTGATCTGCAACGAAGCTCCGGCGCCGAGCGGCGTCCTGATCGTCGGCACGCCACTGCAGCTGCCGATCGCCGGGATCGAGCTACTGGTTCTGCCGGCGGTGTCCGTTCCGGTCTTCGCGGCGAGCGGCGCGGTCCGCACCCAGCTGACGCCGCCCGCCGGGATTACCCTGCCGGTCGGCATTCGCTTCCAGTACGTGTTCGCCACAAGCCCGAGCTGCCCGTTCGCGCTGCCGCTGTCGGCGAGTGACGCGCTCGAGTTCTGAACCCGGGCAGCTCAGCGATCTTCTTGCGCGCCGTGCTGCCCGGCAGGGCTACGACGGCAAGCCCGGAACGCGTCAGGCGCGCTCGACAAGGGGAAGAACTGGTGGAGAGTAGGGGAGTCGAACCCCTGACCTCGACAATGCCATTGTCGCGCTCTACCAACTGAGCTAACTCCCCACACGGGAGTCGCGCCTCGCCGACGCGGGGCAGCAAGCTAGCCGCTGCGCGTCCGAGATCAAGCGCGCATTTCGCACCGCGCAACCGCTCCCTCCGCCCCGCGGTCCCCAACCCCGACCCGCCCGTGGTGCGGAGACTTTGCCTCTTCCAATTGACGCCGCAGCGGATAGCATTCCACGGAGTGCTAACAGGTCGGTCAGGACCTGGGGCACGCGGTCCATGGGCGGTCTGTGGATCGGGCGTCGCGCAACCCGCGGGGCCCACCGACACAACTCAGGTGGGGGTGAGCCCCACCGGTGCAGGGAGGCAGACGTGGTCAAGAAGACCTCGATCTTGAACAAGCTCAAGAACCGTTGGAAGTCGTCGCCGGTGCGGGTCGAGACCCGCGCCGATGCGAGGGCCGCGAGCGGGGCTGTTGGAAGTGGAGCGGAGCGGACGCCGGCGAACGGCGCCGCGAACCGCGTGGCGCAGGCGCAACAGGCGACGGCCAACCGGCTGCAGCCGGACCGCGCCGAGCCCGCAGCGCCGCTCGGCAACCTCGCGGCGGAGCGCATGCCCGGCCGCAAGATGTCGGCCAAGGAGGATGCGCTGGTGGCGTTGGGCGAGGGCTTTCGCGAGCTCTCCGGCCTGGTGCGCGGAGTGCAGACGCGGCTCGATGCGCAGGGCGACCGCAGCCAGTCGTTCGTCGAAGACCTCCGCGCGCTGCCGGCGCTCGGCCAGGCGCAGATCGAGCTGTTGCGGCAGATGGCCGGCCAGCTCGAGCAGCAGACCGCCACCAACGGCAAGTTGCTGTCCACGCTCGGCGAGCTGCCGAACGCGCTCTCCGGGGTGCAAGCCGCGCTCAACCGCGCGGCCGCGACCGACGAGCGGACGGCGAAGACGCTGTCCGAGTTCCAGGGCACCATGGATCGCATCCACGGCGCGATGGAGAAGGTCGTCGACAGCGCTGGCCGGCAGGTGGACGCGGCGCAGGCCTTGGTCGATCGGCGCGACGGCGAGCGCGACGACCTGCTCGAGGCGGTGCGCGACGGCAGCCGGCGTGACAACGCCGAGCTGGCCGAGCAGCTGAGTGCGGCCCGCCGCGAGGACATGGAGGCCATGCGCTCGATGCACACCCGGCAGGTCGCCCAGCTCGACGAGCTCGGCAAGTCGAGTGGCCGGTTCGGCAACGCCGTCGTCGTGCTGCTGGCGCTGACCTTCCTCGCCATCGCCGGCGTGCTGACCGCGATCGTTGTCGGCTGAGCCGCGGCGCGTCCTGCTGGTGCGCCACGGCGAGACCGAGGGCGAGTCCTCGATCCGCTACCACGGCAGCAACGACGTGGCGCTGTCGGCCGTCGGCCGGGCGCAGATCGAGCGCCTGCGGCCCAAGGTCTCGGCACACCGCTTCACCGCCGTCGTGCACTCGCCGCTGTCCCGAGCGGTGACATCGGCGCAGGTCTTGGCCGAAGTGCTGCCACCGCCGGCACCGCCGATGGACGAACGCGCCGACCTGCGCGAGATCGACTTCGGCGCGATCGAGGGCATGACCGACGGCGAGATCAAAGCGGCGATGCCCGAGTGGCACCGCGCTTGGCGCGCCGGGGAGACCGACGGCTTTCCCGGCGGCGACTCGCTGTCAGAGTTCGACGCTCGAGTGCGCGCCGCGGTGCGTGCGGTCGTGCAAGACCACCCCCGGGGGGACCTGCTGCTGGTCGCGCACCGCGGCGTGGTGCGCGTGGCGGCCGAGGTGCTGCTCGACCTGCCGGCCGGCAAGGGACCGACCGTCGACCTCGGTAGCCTGACAGTCGTGCGCACCGGCTCCACCCCGGAGCTCCAGCTGGTCAACTGGCGCGGCTGAGGCCACCCGGGGCTCGCTGTCGACACCGGCGGCGAGAAGGCTAACGTCTGCGCATGCGCCTGCGTTTCGCACCGTCTCCGACCGGCCCGCTGCACATCGGCGGCGCGCGGACCGCGCTGTACAACTGGGCGGCCGCGCGCGCCGCCAAGGGCCAGTTCCTGCTTCGCATCGAGGACACCGATCGGGCGCGCTCGAGCGAGGATTCGCTCCGCATCATCCTCGAGGGCCTGTCCTGGCTCGGCCTCGACTGGGACGAGGGGCCCGATGTCGGCGGCCCGCACGGACCGTACTTCCAGACCGAGCGGCTGGAGCTGTACCGCGGCTATGCCGCGCGGCTGCTCGAGGCCGGCTCGGCCTACCACTGCTACGCGACGCCGGAAGAAGTCGAGGAGGGCCGGCAGGCGTTGGCGGCGGCGGGCAAGCGGCCGATGTACGACCGCCGCCATCGCGACTTGACCGACGCCGAGCGCGCCGCGTTCGCGGCGGAGGGGCGGACACCGTCGCTGCGCTTCCGCATGCCGCTCGACGAGGCCGTCGTGCTCGACGACGAGGTCAAGGGACCGGTCTCGGTCAACCTCGAGGAGCTCGACGATTGGGTGATGGTGCGGCCGGACGGCATGCCGACCTACAACTTCGCCTGCGTCGTCGACGACATCGAGATGCGGATCACCCACGTGGTGCGCGGCGACGAGCACTTCATGAACGGCGTCAAGCAGCTGGTCCTGTACCGCGCTCTCGACGCGCAGCCGCCGCGCTTCGCGCACATCCCGCTGATCCTCGGGCCCGACGGCAAGAAGTTGAGCAAGCGGGACGCGCAGACCAACCTGCTCGACTACCGCGACCAGGGGTATCCGCCCGAGGCGCTGTTCAACTACATCGCCCTGCTGGGCTGGGCGTATTCCGGTGACCGCGACCGCTTCACGGCGGCCGAGATGGTCGAGCGGTTCGACCTCGCCAAGATCAGCACCGGCGGCGCGCACTTCGACCACACCAAGCTGCGGGCGCTGTGCGGCCACTACGTGCGGGAGATGACGCCCGCCGAGCTCGTCGACCGCGCGCGCCCGTGGTTGGCCGAGGCGGCGGCCGTGCCCGAGGCCGCCTTTGCCAGCCACGCCGGGCTGGTGCGCAACGCGGTGGCCTGCTACCAGGAGCGGGTCGAGCTGTTCGGCGAGCTGCCGCCGGCGGTGGCGTATGTCTTCGCCGACACCCTCGAGTTCGACGAGGCCGCGCAGAAGAACCTGCGCAAGCACGGCGACGCGCGCAAATGGCTCTCGGCCTACGCGGAGCACTTGACGACTCTCGCGCTGCCGCCGTCGTACCCGTCCGATCGCGGCGCGGCCGACGACGGCGTGACCCTGCCGACCCCCAAGGAGGGCGCGCCGGAGGACGGGCCGTTCGTCACGCCGAAGGCGCTCGAGACCGACGCCCGCACGTTCGCCGAGCGGCTGGGCGTCAAATTCGGCCACTTGGTTCACCCCGTGCGCGCCGCGCTCAGCGGCACCAACAAGGGCCCGGGGCTGTTCGACATCGTCTACCTGCTCGGCGCCGAGCGCACCGTGGCGCGGCTGCGGGCCGCGGCCGGTGCGGCCGCAGCCGCCGGCGAGGACGGCAAGCCATGAGCACGGAAGCCACCGACTTCATCCGCCAGCGCATCCGCAAAGACCTCGCCGAGGGCAAGAACGGCGGCCGGGTGCACACGCGGTTTCCGCCCGAGCCCAACGGCTACCTGCACATTGGCCACGCCAAGGCGATCTGCCTCAACTTCGGCATCGCCGAGGAGTTCGGCGGCAAGTGCAACCTCCGGCTGGACGACACCAACCCGACCGTCGAGAACGTCGAGTTCGTCGAGGCGATCAAGGACGACATCCGCTGGCTCGGGTTTCAGTGGGACGGCGAGGTGTTGTACGCCTCGGACTACTTCGACCAGCTGTACGAGTGGGCCGAGGCGCTGGTGCGCAAGGGGCTGGCCTACGTCGACGACCAGAGCCCCGAGCAGATCCGCGAGAGCCGCGGCACCATCACGACTCCCGGCACCGACAGCCCGCACCGCGACCGCAGCGTCGAGGAGAACCTCGACTTGCTGGCCCGCATGCGCGCCGGCGAGTTCGCCGAGGGCGCCTGCGTGCTGCGCGCCAAGATCGACATGGCGCACGCGAATCTCAATCTGCGCGATCCAGTGATGTACCGCATCGTCGTGGCCGACCACCACCGCACCGGAGACCGGTGGTGCATCTACCCGATGTACGACTGGGCACACGGTCAGAGCGACTCGATCGAGGGCATCACCCACTCGCTCTGCACCCTCGAGTTCGAGCACCACCGCCCGCTGTACGACTGGTTTGTCGCGCAGCTCGAGATCCACCCGCCGCAGCAGATCGAGTTCTCCAAGCTGATGTTCACCCACATGATCGTCAGCAAGCGCAACCTGCGCCGGCTGGTCGAGGAGGGCCACGTCACCGGCTGGGACGATCCGCGCGTGCCGACTCTGCGCGGGCTGCGCCGGCGCGGCTACCCACCCGCGGCATTGCGCAAGCTGTGCGCCCACGTCGGCATCACCAAGTACGACGGCGTGCAGGAGATCGCGCTGCTGGAGAGCTTCGTGCGGGACGAGCTCAACCGGGTCGCCGAGCGCCGCCTGGGCGTGCTGCGCCCGCTGAAGGTCGTGATCGAGAACTACCCGGCCGACCAGGTGGAAGAGCTCGAGGCGATCAACAACCCCGAAGACGAGAGCGCGGGCACGCGGCAGCTGCCGTTTGGGCGCGAGCTCTACATCGACCGCGACGACTTTCGGCTCGAGGCGCCGAGGAAGTACTTCCGGCTGAAGCCGGGCGCCGAGGTGCGCTTGCGCTACGCGTACTTCATCCGCTGCGTCGACGTGGTGATGGAGGGCGACGAGGTCGTCGAGCTGCGCTGCACGTACGACCCGGAGACCCGCGGTGGGCAGTCACCCGATGGCCGCAAGGTCAAGGGCACGATCCACTGGGTCTCCGCCGCCCACGCCGTCGATGCGGAGGTGCGGCTCTACGATCACCTGTTCGCGGTCCCGGACCCCGGGGTTGCCGACGACTTCGTCGAGCACCTCAATCCCGAGTCGCTGCAGGTGCTGCGCGGCTGCAAACTCGAGCCTTCGCTGGCCCGGGCCGCGGTGGGGGAGTTCTATCAGTTCGAGCGGCAGGGCTACTTCTGCCTCGACCGCGACGCACGCCCGGACGCGTTGGTGTTCAACCGCACAGTCGGCCTGCGAGACTCGTGGGCCAAGATCGAGAAGAAGGGGGGCTGAGACCGCCTCGAGTCAGCGCCCGCGGTAGTCGGCGTAGGAGCGCTCGAACGCGCGGTCGAAGGCCGTCGCGCTCTCGAGATCACCGGTGCGGAAGGCGTGCACCCGGGCGCCGTCCAAGTAGTCGAACCGGGTGACCGGCCGCAGGCAGGCGAACACGAGTCCGCAGAATGCCGCGAGCCACGCGGCGCGGACGGCGCGGTCCGGCCCCTCGCGCGCCGGCCGCAGAAACCAGAACACCACCGCGAAGCCGGCGATCAAACCGCCGATGTGGGCGGAGTTGCTGACCATGGGCAGCAGCCAACCGATCGCCAGGTTGGCGACGATCAGCATCACCAGCTGGCGCGACCCCACCGAGCTCCAGAAATCGAGCAGGTGGCGACCGGCGCGCATGTTGAGCGCCAGCGCCGCTCCCATCATGCCGAACAGGGCGCCGGAGCCGCCGACCATGGGCACGGTGGGTGGCGTCCACAGGCCGGCGAAGACCGCGCCGCCGATGGCGGCCACGGTGTAGAGCAGCGCGAAGCGCAGACTGCCGAGCGCCTGCTCCAAGATCGGCCCGAGCATCAGCAGGAAGTACGAGTTGAACAGCAGGTGCAGCAGGCCGCCGTGCAGGAACGCATGCGTCAGCAGGCGCCAGAACTCGCCCTGCTGCACCGCCGCGCCCAGCATCCAGCCCTTCACCATGTAGACGCTGGCTTCCTGCGTGCGCGCCGCGGTGGACTCGGTGACGAACCCCAGCGTGATGTAGGCCAGCAGCACGATGTAGCTCACCGGGGCGCGGTTCGCCGCTTCGAGGACGCCCTTCATCCGACGGCTCCTTGGGTGCGCAAGGCCAGCACCGCGCGGGCGCGCAGCAGGGCGTCTTCGGCGGCAAGCCTGGTGCCGCCGGCCGGTGGCTTCGCCACGCTGCGCAGCGCGTCGGTGGCCTCGCCGTCGCGGGACAACCCGCGCAGCGCCTTGGCGCGGTGAAACTGGGCGCGCCGGCTCTCGCCGTACATCCGCTGCTGCTCGTCGAGGATCGCGAGCGCCTCCTGCAGGTGGCCGGCGCGCTGCAGCGCGATGCCGAGCTCGAGCTTGGCGGCGCCGAACGCGTGCCCCGCGTCGCGCTGCACCGTCGCCGCCAGCTGCGCCGCCGCCAGCTCCGGCTGGCCGACGTGGAGCAGGGCGAGGCCGAGCTGGTAGCGCGAGGCCGCGTGCTCCGGGTCGAGCTCGACGGCGCGCTGCAGGTGGCTGAGCGCGTCGGGCGCGCGGCCCAGCTGCCGCAGGATCCGCCCCGCGGTCAGGTGGTCGGCCGCGGTTTCCAAATGCTGCAGGCGGCCCTGCGCCTCGCGCAGGGGGGCGACATCGGTCGACATCCGAAGCCGCAACCGCGAGACGGCGAGCCGCAGGCTCGGCAAGAACGGGGGATAGGCGACCATCGCCACGCCGCCGGCCAGGCCGCCGCCGAGGAGAAGCCACCCCAGGGCACCGCGCCCGGCGATCGCCAGCTGAACCGCCAGCTCCGGTGAGGAGAGGTGCACCAACCACAGGACGACGGGCACCAGGCCCACCGCCCACAGGACGCCGATGCCAGTCGTGCGCAGGATGGAGGTCGTCATCGAAAATACGCGAGAGTGCTCGACGCAGTGCTGACGATACCGTGCCGGTGCACCCGCCGGGAGCCATCGCGCACCGAACGTTGCCCATCGATCTTCATGTCGCTCCTGCGGATCCGCCGTACTCGCCACGTCGCGATGCTCGTTCGGGCCGCGCTCGTCGCGGCAGTGGCGGCACTGCCGGCCGCGGCGCAGGTGCGCGCCGAGCGCCCGGCCGGAGCGTTGTTCGAGCAGGTCGTCGCCGTACTCGAGGATCGAGAGACCGGTGCCGGTGTCCGCCGCGGTGAGCTGCCGGCCCTGGCAGCGCGCTACCGCGCGGCGGCCCGCCTGAGCGAGCCAGCAGAGGAGCGCGCGGTCGTGCACGCCATGCTCGCCGAGCTGGGGGTCAGCCATCTCGCGCTGCTGTCCGAGCACAGCTACCGCGCGGTGATGGCGGAGCTCGCCGGCGAGCTGCAGCCGACGCTGGGATGCGGCATCGCCGTCACCGCCGGGCAGGCCTACGTCACGGCGGTGCTCGAAGGTGGGCCCGCCGAGCGCGCGGGGTTGACCAACGGCGACCGCGTCCTCGCGCTGGACGGCGTCCCGGTGCTCGAGTCGCCGCGGTTGGACTGGCGCTCTGACGATGCGGCGCTGCCGGGCCCCGCGCTGCACGGCGTGCGCGTGCGGGCCGGCGACGTGGTGCAATGGACGGTCGCCGCCCGCCCCGGCGAAGTGCGTCTGGTGCCCGTCGCCGCCGCGCGCTACTCCGCGTTGCGCGCCGCCGAGGAGAGTGTCGCGGCAATCGACCTGGGCGACGTGCGCATGGGCTACGTCCACCTGTGGTACATGCACGACCGCGGGTTGAGCGCGCTGCTGCGCCGCGCGCTGCGGGGTGCGCTGGCCCGGTGTGACGTGTTGGTTCTCGACCTGCGCGGCCGCGGCGGCAGCGCTGCAGCCGTATTCGCCGTGCTGAAGATCCTCGAGCGCGATGGGCGACCGCTGCTCTGCCTGATCGACCGCGGCACTCGCAGCGCCAAGGAGGTCTTGGCGTACGAGGTGCGGCGTCGCGGCCTCGGCCGACTGGTGGGGGAGCGCACCGCCGGTGCGGTGATCCCCGCCTACTTCACCCGCGTCGGCGACGACGCGGTCCTGATGTATCCGGGCCACGCCTTGGACGAGTACACCGAGGCGCTGGAGGGCGTTGGCGTCCGTCCCGACTTGATTGCCCCCGGTCGCGGCCCGTACTCCGCCGGCCACGACGCGATCCTGCGCGCGGCCGTCGACCTGCTGATCGCCGAAGCCGCCACCCGCTGAACGCGGCCCGCTCCGTCTTTGCGGCCTCGGCCGCGCTGAGACAGCCGGGGCCGAGAGTCTTCGAGCGGCGACAATGCTATTGAGTCGACGTCGCCGCCATCGCAACGGCGCCGTCGCAGGCTCGGAGAGGGTGCTCCTCCCTGTCGCACGTAGTCGGCAGTCATGCCGCGCGCGCGAGGTAGGCCGGCTAAGGTGTTGCCCGCGTGTTTAGACGTTCTTAGGCCGCCCGCAGGACGAGGTCGACCTCCTGCTCGAGGACCCACATGTCGCTGTGGGTGCCGGCTTCGCCGCGAACGAACCGCAGTTGGATCTCATCCGTCAGCGCGGTTGGTTGGAACGTGCGGAGCCGCCTCGCCTCGTCGAACTCGAGGGCGGCAGCATGGCGATCCCCCTCCAAGCCCAGGGCGTGCGCTCGAAGGAGACGCACGGGAAGTGAGAGTGTGGGGGTGGAGACCCGGTCGAGTGCCTTGCGCGCTTCGGCGTAGCTGCCGCTCTGCAGGCAAGCGAGGGAGAGAGCGGTGTTGAAGTAGTCTCGTTGCGCGGGAAACGGGCATCGCGTGGCGCCGTCGCGCAACATTCGTAGCGCTTGGGCAAAGCGACCAGAACGCAGAAAGGCCATTCCCTGGATGTGCTGGTAAACCCAATCGTGCTCCGTCGCGGGAGCTTTGGCTACGGGTGTGAGGATCTCTTCGTATCGACCCATCAGCGCCAGCAAGCCGGCCCGCCCGCTTCTGGCGAACATGTCCTTTGGATGGCGGCGCATGACCTCGTCGTATGCATCGAGTGCCTCGTCGAGGCGGCCCATCGCCTTGAGGACCTCGGCGCGTCCGGTCTTGGGGACGACCTCGTTCGGGTGTAGGTGTGCGACCTCGTTGTATGCATCGAGTGCCTCGTCGAGGCGGCCCATCGCCTTGAGGACCTCGGCGCGTCCGGTCTTGGGGACGACCTCGTTCGAGTGTAGGTGTGCGGCCTCGTTGTATGCATCGAGTGCCTCGTCGAGGCGGCCCATCGCCTTGAGGACCTCGGCGCGGCCGTTCTTGGGGACGACCTCATTCGGGTGTAGGTGTGCGACCTCGTTGTATGCATCGAGTGCCTCGTCGAGGCGGCCCATCGCCTTGAGGACCTCGGCTCGGCCGTTCTTGGCAAAGACGTCCTCCGGGTGTAGGTGTGCGACCTCGTTGTATGCATCGAGTGCCTCGTCGAGGCGGCCCATCGTCTTGAGGACCTCGGCTCGGCCGTTCTTGGGGACGACATCGTTCGGGTGTAGGTGTGTGACCTCGTTGTATGCATCGAGTGCCTCGTCGAGGCGGCCCATCGCCTTGAGGACCTCGGCGCGTCCGGTCTTGGGGACGACATCGTTCGGGTGTAGGTGTGCGACCTCGTTGTATGCATCGAGTGCCTCGTCGAGGCTACCCATCGCCTTGAGGACCTCGGCGCGTCCGGTCTTGGCAAAGACGTCCTCAGGGTGTAGGTGTGCGACCTCGTTGTATGCATCGAGTGCCTCGTCGAGGCGGCCCATCGCCTTGAGGACCTCGGCTCGGCCGTTCTTGGGGACGACATCGTTCGGGTGTAGGTGTGTGACCTCGTTGTATGCATCGAGTGCCTCGTCGAGGCGGCCCATCGCCTTGAGGACCTCGGCGCGTCCGGTCTTGGGGACGACATCGTTCGGGTGTAGACGTACGGCCTCTTCGTATGCCTCGAGTGCGTCGTCAAGCCTCTCCTGCTGCAGAAGCGCGTCCGCGTACTGGCTCCACGCCCATGGATCGGCGGGCGCCTCGTCGATGGCCCGTTGAGCGAAGTTGAGCTGCAGCTCCAGCAGCCCGAGCAGCTTCGCCTCCTTCGCGAGGTCGCACAGCGATTTGACGAGGAAGGTGGCCCCACCCGCTTGCTGCTGGGATTCGGTGAGCTCCTCGGTGGCTCGCTCGACGAGGTGCCATTGCTCGCGCTTCATGGCGCGGATGATGAAGATCTTCTGCGTGTCGACACGTCGCTTCTGAAGCTCCCGATCGATGCGTTGGGCCGCGATCGAAGCCCGGCCTCGGGTGTGCCGGACGCGTTGCTTGGGCTCGCTAGGCTCCTTCGCCGCGTCACGCCGTTCGGGCTTGGTCCTCGATAGCGGTGGCTGGACCGCCGAGGCCCAGCTAAGCAGGGCCTGCCTCTCCCGTGGTGTGAGATTCTTGGCCTGCTCTTGCACCAGGATGCCGTGGAGGTGCTCATGGATGGGTTCTTCCGCGTGCAGCGCGGACGCCATGAACGCGAGGGGTGTGGCTCCGGCATTGAGCGGAGCAGCGTGATCGCACCCGAGATCTGGTGGTCGCAGGCTGGCTCGCCGCAAGTATTTGTGTAGAAGACACTTGTACAAGCATGCGCCCCTCCCTATCGGATACAGGATGCAACACCAGCGTCCTGGGAGGGGCGCTTCACGAGGGTACGTCCTCGTGAAGGTGCCAGTTGAGCACAAGGGGCTCGCCGAGTCGATGCAGAGCCTGGTCGACGCAACGGTGGCGGCGGCGGAGTCGAGCCGCGGCGGTCACGCGGTGGACTACGCGGACACGGAGAGGGCGATCGCCAAGCAGACCGCCGCGGTCGAGCGGGCAGCGCACGCGGAGGTGCTTCGCGCCCTCGACGTCGACGCGCCACGGATCCGGGTCCGAGGCGCTCTCTACGCCAGTTTCCGGCGCACGCCGGGCACGTACTTCACGATGGCGGGCGAGGTCAAAGTCGAGCGCACCGTCTATCGCCAAGTCGGCGTGCGCAACGGACCGATCCTCGACCCGATCAAGCTGCGAACCGGTGCCTACGGCCGCGGTTGGCTTCCTCTCACCGCCCAGTGCATGGCGAACGACATTCAGCGCGGCCCGTCGCGCGATGCGGCGGATGCTGCCCGCCAGACAGGTCGGTTTCCCTATTCGCGGGCCAGCTTCGAGCGCGTCGCGCACCATGTCGGCGAGCACTGGCTTCGCGAACACGCGGACATCGAGGACATGCTCACGCAGGAGTTCGACGTGCCAGCGGAAGCCGTCGCCATGAGCGTGGCAGTCGACCGCGTGTCCGTGCCGATGGAAGAGGCCGCGAAGCGTCGGGCGGGCCGACCGCGCAAGGACGCGCCAAAGCGGCCCGTAGACCGGAACTTCCGGATGGCCTACTGCGCAACGATCACTTTGCACGACGCCGAAGGGGCGAGCCTGCACACGCTCCGGTACGGGTGCATGCCGGAAAGCGACGTCGACCTGTGGTTCGCTCAGATCGCCGGCGAGGCGTACAGGCTGTTGCAGAAGAGCCCGGACCTGCGAGTGAAGCTGCTGTCCGACGGTGCCCACGAGATGTGCAACCTGCTCCACACTCACTTCCCCGCCGCGGTGTTCGGCAACGTCGAGCAAGGCATCGACTTCTGGCACGTGGTCGAGAAGCTGGCGCCGGCCGCCGAGGTGATCTTCGGTGCAGACGGCGCCAAGTCGGAGTTGCACCGTTGGCGCGTTCGATTGCGCTGCGCGAACAGCGCAGCCGAAGAGATCCGCGCCGAACTGCGCGGTTCCGGCCTCGAGGATACTTGGCGGGACTCGAAGCGGCCCGTCCATGAGGCCATCACCTATTTCGAAAACCACGCCGAGCGCATGCGGTTCGCCAGATCGCTGCGCCTTGGTCTGCCAATTGGCAGCGGAGCTGTCGAGGCCACCTGCAAGACACTCGTGGCCGTGCGTATGAAACGCGCCGGATCGCGCTGGAAGTCGACGACCGGCGAACACGTCCTCCGCCTGCGTGCTCTGCCGCTCAGCGACCGTTGGGATCAAGCGATGCACAAGCTCCACGAAACCCGACGTACCGCCGTGAAGGTGGCCGCATGATCGAGTTGCTCAATAGCGGATCCACACCCAACGCGAGCATCCCGGAGTCTACGGCGGCGCGGTGTAGCCGGGCTCGGCTCGCTTCGTCACCCACGATAGATGCCTGCAACGACCTCCAAGCTAGAGTCACTCGCTGGACCATCTCCTGGCAAGCCACGAGCTCGTCGAGAAGGTCTCTCGACCGCGTCGCATTTGCTTCTGCAACGAAAGCGGGCAGCTCGGCTGGCCGCCTGGCGTGCGGCAGGGGCGCGGCGAGCAAGAGGTTGGTGACACGGTCGAACAGCATCGGATCGTCGAGCAGCTCCTCGAGCGCGTCGAGTGCGTCGAGCCGGACGTCGTCGGAGTAGGCTCCGTCGAGAACGATCGACACCATGTGGAGCGCGCCGTGGATGTCGTGCTCGCGCTCGAGCTCGCGGGCGACCTCCTCTGGCTGGCCTGTCGACAGCACGCGGATGTCGCTGGTGGCCTCGAGTAACCCCGGCAGTAGGTGGGGCAAATCGGCGAGCGTCCGGGGCACCGCGCGGTCCGAGGCGCCAGCGTGGAGGCTTACGACGCGCTCGCCGTCGACCAGCACCGCAACGCCGTCCCGTCCGGAGAGCAGAGCCTGCATCAGCGAACCTCCATCTCGACGCCCCAGCGATCGAGATCCTCTCGCAACGCGCGCAGGCCGATGCGCTCCCATTTCTTCATCCTGGCGCGGGTGGCGACTACCTTGGATACAGTGTGGACGGTCATCGGGCCCCAGACGTGAACCTCGATGAACTCATCCTCTGACGTATCGGTACCCTGCCGGAGGAGGAGTCTAGCATATCGCCCCAGGTCCGGTGGATCCTTGACTCCGGAGGCCAGTTTGGCAGCCGCTAGCTTGGCCCGGTGTTCCCATGGAGCTCTGAGGCCCACTGGCAGCCGGTCGCTATCACCCATGCGAACGCCGAGTCGCTCGAGAACCAAGATGCAGTTCGCCTCGAACACCGACGCCCGGTGGGCGACCATGCTCTCGTCTAGCAGGAGGGAACACGGTCCGTAGTTGGTCAGCCCTTCGCTGGTGAGCGTGAGCGCGCCGAAGCGGATCTCCTCTCTGTAGCCGGGGAAAATGGCCTCCTCGACGACCCGGCGCAGTACGTCCCAACGGCTACCCTCTTCGAGCTGCAGTTCCGCATCGAGAAGCTTGTAGAACGTCGGATATACCGCCCGATCAGTTGCGGCGAGCTCTAGCACCCTGTTGACGCTGCGGCACATGACTACCTTCGCGGTCCTCACGCTGGTTATGAACGCGTCCAGTGCCGCCGAGGCTCCTCGCGCGGCCGCTTCGTCGCACGCACGCCGGTAGCGGTCTTCCAGCGCGGCGGCTTCGTTGGCGTGCTTGGCGGAGTTGACATTCGGGTAGAGGGCCGGCCGGGCGCAATGGGGGCACAGGTGGGCGCTGGGAGGGACGTCGAATCCGCAGAGCCGGCACGATTGCATGTGTGGGTTTGGCGTGAGGGAATTTGCCACGACGAGCATCTGGTTAGACGCTCCTCGAACTCCAGGGCGTTCAAATCGCGTCCGATCTATCCTAGCAATCACACCAACCAAGCGGGCAGAATGCTGCCCAGGAGGAACTCCGGTGTCTCGTCGCAAACGACGGAAGTTCACGGCGGAGCAGAAAGCGGAGGCGGTCCGCGTAGCCCGCAAACCCGGCAGCGCGGCGCAAGCGGCGCGTGATCTCGACCTGAGAGAATCGTGCCTGGGACGATGGGTGAAGCAGGCTGAGATCGACGAAGGCCGCGGCAGTGCCGGGGACCTCACCAGCGACGAGCGTGAGGAGCTGCGTCGGCTGCGGCTCCAGGTCCGGGGTGCTCGAGCATGAGCGGTCGTTCCTAAGAAAGCCGCGGCCTACTTCGCCGAGGACACGGTCAACGAGAGGCGTCCAAGTTGATCGCGGCGGAACGGGCCTCGTACGGGTGTGGATCTCGGATTTCCCCTCCGTATCGGATGCAGGATGCTAATCACGCGTCCTGGGAGGGGCGCCGTCGAAGAAAACATCGTCGTCACGGTGCCAGTTGCCTGCAAGAAGATCGTCGAACCCATGATGGCGCTCGGTACGTCGATCGCCACGCGAGCGGAGAGCGCTCGTCGAGGCGGCGAGGCCGTGGACTACTCCGCGGTCGAGCGCGAGATCGCGGAGCTGACTGCGGCGGTAAGAGCGAGCAGCGCATGAGTGCGTAATCGGAGCCATCGAGATCGACGCGCGCCGGATCGAGATCGGCGGGAGAAGGTACACCAGCGTCGGACGTGGTATGGGCACGTACTACACGTTGGCCGGCCCACTCAAGATGCCCCGCACGCTGTACCGCGAGCTCGGGGCGGGCGATGCTCCGACCGTCGACGTGATCAGCCTGCGCACGGGCGCCATCGCGGACGACTGGTTGCCGCAGACCGCCCGGGCGATGGCGCATGAGCTGCAGATGGCGACATCGCGGGAAGCCGAGAAGACCAGCAAGGAAACCGGTCGCCTTCCGTACTCACGTGCCAGCTTCGAGCGAGTGCCGCGCGAAGTTCGAGCGCTCTACCTGCGATATCGGGCCGACATCCAAGACGACCTCGTGCGCAGCCTCGAGATCCCAACAAAGGCACGTTCCGTCTCGGTGTCCCTGGATCGAGCCAGCGAGCCGATGGAGGAACCGATCGCGAGAGGTCCGGGGCGTCCACGCAAGGGGGCCCCCAAGATCAAGCGCGTGTTCCACGATGGCGTACTGCGGCACGGTGACGTTGCATGATGCTCGTGGGAAGGCGCTGTACACGATGCGCTTCGGGCAGATGCCCGGGCTCGACGCGCAAGACTCGTGCAACGCCATGGGAAACACGGTGTACCGGCTTCGGGAGAAACAGCCCGGGCTCCTGCTTCAACTGCTTGCCGACGGTGCACACGAGATGTGGAATCTGCTCGAGCCGAGCTTCCCGGTCGCAGCCTTCGGTCCACGACACTTGCTCATCGACTTCTGGCACGTCGTCGAGAAGGCGGGGCCGGCGGCAGCAGCCATCTTCGGTGCGAGCGAAGGCCGTGATGTGATGAGGCGTTGGCGGCGCCTGCTCAAGCGCCGGAAGGACGCCGGCGAGCAGATCCTCGCCGAGCTCGAGGCATCGGGCTGCGAGGAGATCGATGTCGACTCCGACGCGGAACGACCGGTCCACGATGCGATCACCTTCCTAACCAACCACGCCGATCGACTGAACTACGCGGGCGCGATCGTGAAGGGCCTGCCGATCGGCAGCGACAGTGTCGAGGCCTCCTGTAAGACACTGGTCGGGGTTTGCATGAAGCGCGCCGGATCGAGGTGGAAAGAAGAAACCGGCGAACACGTGATCAAGCTCCGCGCTCACTGGGTCGAGATTCACGGCAAACCCGCAGGTCACCCGTTTCCCGCAACCATGGTTGCAAGGCAGCGCACCGGTCTCCTCACAAGACAGCGCGCGCGGTGACTACTGCTCCACGCGGCGCAGCTTGGTCACCCGTCCGGCGCGCACCCAATCCATCACGTACAGATTGCCCGCCGCATCCCAGCACGCGGAGTGCGGCGAGATGAACTCTCCCGCACGCCATTTGTTCTCGGGCACGTTGTTCTTGGCCCACAGCTCGGGATCAGTGTTCTCGCCGAGGTGGGCGATGAGCTCGTTCTCGCTGTCGAGCAGCGTGACGCGGCCGGCGAGATCGGCGACCACCAAGGCATCACCGTGCTGGAAGGCGTGGCACGGCCGACGCAACATGCCCTGCACCACTCCGAGCAGCTCTCCCTCCAGGTTGAAGCGCTGCAGCCGATGGTTCTCGCGGTCGCAGACGATCAGCTCGGGCGTGTCGCCGCGCGTGTCCAACCACAGCCCGTGCGGCGTGCGCATCTTGCCGGGCTCGGTCCCCGGTCCGCCGAACGAGCGCACGTAGCTTCGCTCGGCGTCGAACTGGTGCACCCAGCTGCGGCCGTAGCCGTCGGCGACGAAGATCTCGCCGCCCGGACCGACCGCCACCGCGGTGGGGCGGTACTGGTTCGCGCTCTCGTAGATGCCCGCGGTTTCGGGATACGGCAGGGTCCAGAGCACCTCGCCCTCGAGCGTGATCTTGCACACCTCGTGCCGCCCGGTATGCGCCAAGTACAGGTACTCGACGCCGTCCTCCTCGACGAGCGTCATGCCGTGCAGCCCACCTTTGAAGTCCTCGGCGAAGGCGCGCAAGAAGCGGCCGTCGGGCGCGAAGACGACGATCGCGCGCTCGGTGTCGGTGTTGACGTAGAGGTTGCCCTCGCGATCGACGACCATGCAGCCGTGGGTGTTGCCCAGGCCGCCATCCGGCGGCAGCTGCGCCCAACCGGTGACCCACTCGTAGACGTGATCGCCGGTGCCGAGCCGAATCGGATCGGCGGTGGCCTCATCGGCGGGGTCCTGAGTGGTCGGATCCTGAGCGGTCAACGGGGCGAGCAAGACCAGTAGCGTCAACGGGAGAGGCTTCATGCGTGCATCCAGGGCTTGGGTCGTACGACGAGAGTCAATGGGTATGGCCGTGGTCCGGCGCGCGAATGTGGGCCAACAACGCCGCGGCGGCGTCGGCCCTCGCCGACGCCGGCCAACGCGCCAGCAGCTCGGCCAGGCCGTCGATGGCGGCGGCGTCGCGGTCGAGCTCGTGCTGGGCGCGGGCGAGCTCGAGCAGCAGCTGCGGGCGCTCGGCGCAGTCGGGGTAGCGGTGCAGGGTGTCGGACAGCAGATCGTGCGCCGGCTGCGGTTGCCGGCGGCCGGCGAGCGCGATGGCGGCGCCGAGCGCGGCGACCACCGGCCGGCCCAAGACCCCGCCCGGATCCAGCCGGCGCGCCTGTGCCAACCGGTCGGAGGCGACCCGGTGGTCGCCGCGTTCAGCCGCCAGGTGGGCGAGCTGCTGGCACGCCGGCACCGCGATGGCGGCCACCTCGAGGGACGCCAGTGGTATCAGGATTTCCTCCGCCTGCGCAGTGCAGCCGAGAGCGGCGAGTCGAAGGCCCAGCGACAGGCGCGCGTCCGGCGCCGCGCGCCGGACGCGCAGCGCCTCCAGGGTGGGGGCTGCATCGAGGGCGCGGCGCAAGAACGCGGCGAGCACGGCGCCGCTGGCAAAGCCCCGGTGCACCGCGACCGGGCTGCCGTCGGCGGCCAGCACGCAGGTGGCGAGCACCCCGCCGCCGCCGACGAGCTGCGCGAACAGCGCGGCACAGCGGTCCGCGTCCAGCCGCACCGCGACGGTCTCGCCCACCGCCGCGCAGACCTCGGGGTGCAGCCAGCTGCTCTCCGCCATCGCGCGGCAGACCGGCCGATCGGCGCGCTCGAAGCGCACCAGCAGGGGGCGGCCAGTGCGGGCCGCGACGCGTTGGGCGGCCGGCCAATCGACGCCCCACACCGGCTCTTCCGGTGGCGCCGGGGTACAAGCGGCGACGGTGGCGAGCACCGCGCTCACCGACCCGACCCATCGCGAGGGGTTGGCCAACCGGTGGCTCCCGCTCACCAGACTTCGGCGTCCAACGCCGCCATCGACCGCGCCGGCGTCAGCTGGTCGCGCGCATCGCGCTCCAGCCAGGACACCGCGCAGTCCGGATCGTGGGTGTAGAACAGAGCGCCACCGCGGGCGTGCAGATCGCGCAGCAGTGCGGACTTCTCATCGATCAGCCGCTCGGGGTAGCGGTCGTAGCCCATGGTGATCGCGCGCCGCACCCAGGGCTGCGCCGGCACCAAGTCGCCGGCGAACACGAGCGGGCCGCGCCCGCCCGGCAGCTCGGCGAGGAGCATGCCCGGGGTGTGGCCGTTGCTGACGTGGAAACGGCCGCCGGGGCCGAGAAACCGGGTGGCGGCGGCGCGCAGCGCACTCTCGTCGCTCTCGTCGACCACCTCGAGCCGGCCGCTCGCCTCGAGCAACTCCTGCAACACCGGCACGAAGCTGGCGCGATCGCGCACGTGCGGGTCGCAGGCGCGCTGCCAGGCGCTGCGGCCGACGACGTAGCGCGCGTTGGGGAAATGCAGCGTCGGCTCGGCGTCGCTGCGCCACTGGCTCAGCAACCCGCCCGCGTGGTCGAAGTGCAGATGCGACAGCACCACCACGTCGATGCGCGCCTCGTCGAAGCCGGCGGCGGCGAGGCTGGCAAGCAGCACGTGCTCGGCCTCTTGCACGCCGTAGCGCTCGGCCAAAGTCGGCTCGAAGAACGCGCCGATCCCCGTCTCGAACAACACGCACCGGTCGGGCTCGACCGACAGCAGCGCGCGGCACGCCAGCCGGATCCGGTTCTGGTCGTCGGCCGGCGCCCACCGCTGCCACAGCGCCTTGGGGGCGTTGCCGAACATGGCGCCGCCATCGAGGCGCTGGCTGTTGCCGAGAATCGACCAGAGACGCCGGGACATGCCGGGCCAGGATAGCGCGGAGAGCCGGCGAAGCCGCCCCTTCGTCAGGCGTGCAGGGTGCCGCGCAGCACGGTGTGCGCGCCGCCTTCCAAGCCGACGCGGTCCCCTGCCACCTCGACGTGCACCACGCCACCGCGGGCCGACGCCTGGTAGCCGGTCAGGCGGTCGCGGCCGAGGCGCTCGCTCCAGAACGGCGCCAGCGTGCAGTGGGCCGAGCCGGTGACCGGATCCTCGTCGACGCCGACTGCCGGGGCGAAGAAGCGGGAGACGAAGTCGGCCTGGGTCGGCGCGCTGGCGCGCGCGGTGACGATCACGCCGCGGGCGTCGAGGGCGCGCAGGGCGCTCAGGTCCGGACGCAGGGCGCGGACGGCGTCTTCGCCGTCGACCTCGCACAGCAGGTCGAAGCGCGCGCGGCCACACCACAGCGGGGTGGTCGCCAGGACCGATGCGAGCTCGGTGCGCAATGCCGCGTCGTCGAGCACGGTTGCGGGTGCGGCGGGGAAGTCGAGACCGACGCCGCGCGGCGAGGGCTTGGCACGCAACACGCCGCTGGCGGTGTGGAATTCGGCCTCGGACTGCGCCGGCAGCGCACCGGTCTCCCACAGGACGTGTGCCGTGGCGAGGGTGGCGTGTCCGCAGAGCTCGACTTCGGCCGTCGGGGTGAACCAGCGCAGATCGAAGCCGCCGCCGGGGCGCGGCACCGGGAACGCGGTCTCGGACAGGTTCATCTCGGCGGCGACCTGCTGCATCCACTGGGGGTCGGCCGCGGCCTCGAGCAAGCAGACCGCGGCGGGATTGCCGGTGAACGGCGCGTCGGCGAACGCGTCGACGATGTGGATCGAGCATCCCATACCGCGAGTGTACGCGCGGTGCGGGAGCGGCACGGGAATCTCCGGGCCCGACGCGCGCTCGAGGCCCGGTTTGCGGCCGCTGGGGCTCGATCCCGGTGAGGGCTGCCGGTTAACGTCTCGGTCATGAACTGGCGCTCCTCGGTCCTTCTCATCAGCCCGGTGCTTCTGCTTGCCGCGTGCAACGAAGCCACCGAACCCACCGCGGGCGGCGGCGCGACGCCCGGTACGACGTCGCGCCCCAGCGCGGCGCCGGCCGCGTTGACCGCCGAGGACGTGCACGCGGTGTGGCCGGCGGACGGGTCCACCGTGCTGTCGACCTTCGATCTCGTCGTCGGCCTGCCGGAGATGCCGGTCGACGGCCGCCTCGCGGTGCTGATCGACGGCAACGCGGTGCCGGCCGGCACTGCGGTCACCGCGGGGGAGAATGTGCTGTTGCTGCCCGAGGGCGCAAACAGCGGTGAGATCGTGCTGCCCGCCGGCGACCAGCAGCTGTGCATCCAGGCGCTCGATTCAGCCGGCGCATCGCGCGGGCCGGAGTGGTCGACCAGCGTGTCCTACACTGTGGTCGAAGATCCCGAAGGCGGCCGCCGCGTGCGCTTCGCCTCGCCGGCGGATGGCGCGACCGTCGGCCGCACCTTCAAGGTGGTGTTCGAGGTGGAGGGCATGGGGCTGTGGCCAGCCACCGAGAAGATCCTCGACCACACGGTCGGCCACCACCACGTGCTGATCGGGCGGGGGCCGATGCCGCCGTCGATGGTCATTCCCAACGACCCGACCCACGTGCACTACGGTCAGGCGCAGACCGAGGGCGAGCTGACGCTCGAGCCGGGCACCTACCAGCTGACGATGCAGTTCGCCGACGGCGCGCACCGCAGCTACGGCCCGCGCATGGCGGCCAGCATCGAGGTCACGGTCGAGTAGGGCAGCCCGGGCCGCGCCGAGGCCCCGCCCTGACTCGTCGGCCCCAAGTACTTGGCGTCGCAAAGTTCTCCTGGTAACCTACCGGGCGTGACGGTCCTCGAAGCCAGCGACGTCTATCGCTTCCACGAAGTCGACGGACGCCGGATCCCGATCCTACGCGGTGTCAGCCTCGCGCTCACCGCCGGCGAGCTGACGACGGTGATGGGGCCGTCGGGCTCGGGCAAGTCGACGCTGCTGCACATCCTCGCCGGGCTGGACCTGCCGTCCGCCGGCCGGGTCAGCGTCGCCGGCGTGCCGATCACCGACGTCGACGAGGAGCGCCGCACGCGAGTGCGGCGGGAACAGATCGGCCTGATCTTCCAGTTCTTCCACCTGCTGCCCGACCTGACCGTCGAGGAGAACGTCGCCCTGCCGCTGTTGATCGCCGGGCGGGATCCGGCGCGCGAGCGCGACCGGCTGCACGGACTGCTGGCCGCGCTGGAGCTGGACGACCTGCGCACGCGCCTGCCGCAGCGGCTGTCCGGCGGCGAGATGCAGCGCGTCTCGATCGCCCGTGCCCTGGTATGCGAACCGCCGGTGCTGCTCGCCGACGAGCCCACCGGCAATCTGTCGTCCAAGGTCGGCGAGGGCGTCGTCGAGCAGCTGCAGGCGATCGCGCGCCAGCAGGACACCGCCGTGCTCCTGGTGACGCACAACCCCCGCGACGCGGCGATGGGAGATCGCGTGCTGTTTCTGCACGACGGCGAAATGGACCCGACCGCAGCTCTGACCGGTGGAGGCTTCGATGCGACTGACGTCTTTCGTCGTCTGCAAGAGCTGGGCATCTAGCCCGCTGCGCTTCGTCCTGGCCGTCGCCGGCATCGCGCTCGGCGTCGCGATTCCCGTGGCGATCCACGTCGTCGACCACAACACGATCGAGAGTCAGCTGCGCCTGCTGCGGCCGAACTTCGGCCGCGTCGACTTCGAGCTCAGCGCCGCCAACCGCGAGGTCGAGCCCGAGCTGGTCCTCGGCCGCCTGGCCGCCGATCCCGCGCTGGACGCGGTCGGGGTCATGCACCAAGCCACAGCGCGCCTGTCGGTGCGCGGCACGGACGTCGCCCAGGTGCCGGTCTACGGCCTGCACCCCCTGCCGGCGGCGACCTTCGCGCACTATGCCGTGCACCAGGGGCGCGACCTGGATTCCGGCGACGGCGAGGACCTCACGCGGCGGGTCGACGTGCTGATCGGCCCCGGCCTGGCAGAGCAGCTGCAACTGGCGGTGGGGGACGCGGTGACGCTGTCGCCGCCCGCGATCGTGCCGGCCACGCGCTGCGTCGACGGGGTCTTGCAGCCGGTCGACGACGGGCGCGTCGCGGCAGCGGCGGCGGGGGTGCGCATCGAGGCCGAGGTCGCCGGCATTCTCGCCAGCCAGCGGCTGGGGCGGCGCGACGACGGCCGCGCGATCGTCGCCAGCTGGCCGGTCGCCCGTGCCCTGGCGCCGATGACGGCGCCGCTGTTCCAGGTCAACCGCGCCGCCGGCGTCGACGCCGACGTGTTGCGGCGCGAGCTGTCGACCGAGTTCGAGGTGCTCGACGAGCGATCGGCGCTGCTCGGCGAGAGCGCGGACGAGCGCGCGTTCCGCAACGGCGTCAAGGTGCTCGGCTGCCTCGCCCTGGTGCTGGGCATGTTCGTCATCTTCCAGACCCTGTCCCAGTCGCTGGTCGAACGCTTGAGCCAGATCGGCCTGCTGCGCTGCCTCGGCGCCTCGCGCGGCGCGGTCGCGTCGGTCTTCACCGTCGATGCCGTCGCCACCGCGCTGCTCGGCTCCGTGCTGGGCATCGGCCTGGGCCTGCTGCTGGCGTGGGGCCTGGCGCAGCTCCGGTTCAGCACCTTGGGCGGCGCCAAGCAGATCGTGACCTCCGAGGTGCCGTGGAGTCCCGTGCTGTGGACGGCGGCGCTCGGCGTCTCGTTCACCCTGCTCGGTGCGGCGTTCCCGCTGGTCAAGGCACGCAACGTGCCCGCGCTGCAGATCCTCCACACGCGCGGCATGCGGGCGGACGACACCGGCGGCGAGATCTACGCGCTGCGCGGCGTCAACGTGTTCCTGTTCCTGCTGCTGGCGGTGGTGCTGCCGCTGGCCTACTTGGCGATGACACCCATCCTGGCCGAGGGCGGTGGCGAGACGCTGGCGGTCCTCTCACAGCTCGGCGGCATGATCTTGGTGTTCGGCGGCGTGCTGCTGCTGTCGCCGCGCCTGGTGCGCGGCCTGGGGCACGCGGTCTTGAGCGTCGTGCGCGGCCGCGCGCCGCTGCCCGCGTTTCTGGTCGGGCAGGCGCTGCGCCGCAGCCCCGGCCGCTTCTCGGCCGCGGTTTGCGGGCTCTCGGTGGTGCTGATGGCGTTCGTCGCCCTGCACGGCATCACCGCCGCGCTGCGCGGGGACGCGCATCGGTTCGACGCCGAGGTGATGCGCGGCGCTCTGTACGTGCAGCTGCACCCGACCACGCGCACCACCGTCGCCGAGACGCTCGGCCGGCTGTCGCAGCTCGAGCACTTCGAGATCTTGGAGGGCGAGGCGCGGCCGCGCTTTCCACTGCGCGGCCTGACCGCGGAGGCGCTGGTGCGGCCGGGCGGTGTGCTGGCGGACGCGCCCGAGCTGGCCGAGGTCTACGCGCGGCAGCGCAGCCTGATCGCCAGCCGGCGGTTGGCCCACGTGCGCGGCTGGCAGGAGAACGACGTCGTGTCGCTGCTCACCGATTCCGGTCCGCGCACCTACACCGTGCTGGCGGTCTCCGATGCTGCCGGGTTCTTTCCGGACGACCGCGCCTGGGCCGTCGCCGCACCCGCCTACGTGCGGGCAGACTTCTGTGCGGGGATCCACGGCGTCGAGCAGGTGGCGGTGTGGCCACGGGCGGACACCGACCGGGCAGCGCTGATGGCAGCGCTGCAGGAAGCGCTGCCGGTGGCGAAGCTCGAGTTCGGCGACGCGCTGACTGCCTACACCGTGCGCGACGTCGACCGCGACTTCCGCTTGTTCCACATCCTGCTGTGGCTGATCGTCGGTCTCGCCGCAGTCGGCCTGATCAACACGATGACGATCGCGGCGATCGGCCGCCGGCGCGAGCTGGGCGTGCTGCGCGCCCTGGGCGTCGACCGCCGCGGCCTGCGGGCGACGTTCCTGTTGGAAGGCACCGTCGTCGGCGTCCTGGCCGCTGGCTTGGCGCTGGTGCTGGCCGTACCGATGACCTGGGTCGTCGTGCAAGGCCTGCGGAGCGTCTCCGGTCTCGACGTGCCGTTCGCGGTGCCGTGGGGCTGGGTCGTGGCGGTACCGCTGATCGGTCTGGCCGTCGGCTGGCTCTCCGGTTTGATCCCCGGCACCCGCATGGCCCGCGAGGACATCGTCGCGGCGGTGCGCTACGAGTGAGGCCTCCCGCCGCCATCCTCGAAGACCACGCCTGACGCGGCCGACGGCAGAGCCACGGGATTTCGCCTGTTTCCCCTTTTCCCAGGACCATCGCTGCCTACAACGCTGCGGCATGGCCACCTGGCAACGCACCCACACCTGCGGTGAGCTGCGCGAGACGCACGCGGGCCAGCAGGTGACGCTCAACGGTTGGATCGACAACCACCGCCATCACGGTGGCGTGCTGTTCGTCGATCTGCGCGACCGGTATGGCACGACGCAGGTCGTCATCGACGAGAACCGCGACGCCGAGGCGGGGCTGCTCGAGGCGGTCGCCCGCCTGGGCGCCGAGGACGTGCTGTCGGTGACCGGCACGGTGGCCAACCGCGACGCGGACAAGGTCAACGACAAGCGCGACACGGGCGCGGTCGAGGTGATGGCGCGCAGCGCGGTGGTGCTGGCGGAGGCCGACACGCCGCCGTTCGAGATCCTCGACAAGGTCGAGGCCAACGAGGAGCTGCGCATGCGCTACCGCTACCTCGACCTGCGGCGCCGACCGATGCAGAAGGCGCTGGTGGCGCGCTCCAAGTTCGTCACCGCCATGCGCAACTACCTGGCGGCCCACCGATTCGTCGACGTCGAGACCCCGATCCTGACCAAGAGCACGCCGGAGGGTGCGCGCGACTACCTCGTGCCGAGCCGCGTCAACCCGGGCCGCTTCTACGCGCTGCCGCAGAGCCCGCAGATCTTCAAGCAGCTGCTGATGGTGGGGGGGCTCGACCGCTACTACCAGATCGCCCGCTGTTTCCGCGACGAGGATCTGCGCGCGGACCGGCAGCCCGAGTTCACCCAGATCGACTTGGAGATGTCCTTCGTCGAGGAGGACGACGTCCTCAACTTGGTCGAGGGCCTCATGGTCGAGGGCTTCGCCGCGCTCGGTATCGACGTGGCGCGACCGTTCCAGCGTCTGGACTACGACGACGCGATGCTTCGCTACGGCAGCGACAAGCCGGATCTGCGTTTCGGCCTCGAGCTCGTCGACGTCTCGGACGCGGTGCGCGACAGCAGCTTCAAGGTGTTTGCCGGCGCCGTCGCCGACGGCGGGGCGGTGCGCGCGATCTGCGTGCCGCAGGCGGCCGAGCGCTTCTCCCGCAAGGACATCGAGGGCAAGCTCGGCGCGGTGGTCGCCGAGTACGGCGCCCGCGGCTTGGCTTGGGCCAAGGTCGGCGCCGACGGCATCGCCGCCGGCAGCATCTCCAAGTTCTTCGCAGGTGAAGCTGGAAAACCGCTGCTGGAAGCCGCGGGCGCGGCCGAGGGTGACCTGCTGCTGTTCGTCGCCGATCGGGTTTCGGTGGTGCAGCGGGCGCTGGGCGCCCTGCGCACGGCACTCGGTGATCTCTTGGGCTTGGCGACTCCCGGCGAGTACCAGTTCGCCTGGGTCACCGGCTTCCCGCTGTTCGACTACAACGAGGACAAGGGCCGCTGGGATAGCTCGCACCACCCGTTCACCGCACCGGTGGACTGGGAACTCGCGGACTACGCCACCGACACCGCGGCGATCCGCTCGCGCGCCTACGACCTGGTGCTGAACGGCTGGGAGTTGGGCTCCGGCAGCATCCGAATCCACCGCCCCGAGGTGCAGACCCGGGTGTTCGAGTTCCTCGGCATCGGCGAGGAAGAGCAGCGGCAGAAGTTCGGCTTCTTGTTGGATGCGATCCGCTTCGGCGCGCCGCCGCACGGCGGTATCGCGCTCGGTCTCGACCGCATCATGACCTTGGCGCTCGGCTACGACAGCATTCGCGATGTCATCGCGTTTCCCAAGACGACCAGCGCCACCGATCTGATGTGCGACGCACCCTCACCCGTCGCTGCCGAGCAGCTCGCCGATCTGCACATCATCGCCCAACGGGCACCACAGGAGAAGCAATGAAGGTCCGCGTCGACAGCGTCGCGCTGCTGCTTGCGTTGGCTTCGTGCCACAGCTTCGAGCTCCCCGAGGGGAGTGGGGACGGCTTGGTCTCCTTCGACCGCGAGCCGCCGGCGGGCGCCGAGTTGTTCGAGCGACCGGAATGGAAGGTTGGCGACCGCTTCGTCTTCCGTCGCGGGTCGGCGCTCACGCTGGCATCGACGGTGACCGCGGCCGGCGAGGACGGCTACACGCTGGTCAACGACAAGAGCGGGCGTCGCACGTTCTACACCGCCGACTTCGGCGCACTGGGTGAGGAGCACCCGGACGACCCACGACTGCGCACCGCACTCGCCCCGGCCGACCACCTCTTGCACTGGCCGCTGTGGGTCGGCAAGCAGTGGAGCTGCCACTTTCTGCGCAAGACCCCGGGGCAGCCACCGCTGCCGTTGACCGTCCTCTATCGCGTCGAGGACATCGACACGATCACCGTGCCGGCGGGAGAGCTGCGTTGCCCGCGGATCCTGCGCCGGGTCCGCGTCGCGGCGGAGGGCAACTACCTCGAGCAGACCGCTCTGCTGTGGTACAGCCCGGAGATCGGCGTGCTGGCCCGCCAGCTCGAGAACGGCACTCTGCTGGAGCTCGAAGAGTTCCAACGGCAGTAGGCCAGTTCGGTCGACGGGTTCGGTCGACCCCGAGAACCGGCGCGCACTCGCCCGGTACACGACCGCGGGCGGCAGCTGCCGCCCACGGTTCGAATTGACAGCGGGAGTCTTCGAGACGTCTACTTGATCTCGAGGAACGTGCCGGTGTCCAGGAGCAGGCTGTGCATCTGGCCATCGGTCGCCGCCGGATCGAAGTGCTTGAAGCCGGTGCCCTTGCCGTCCCACGCGTCCTTGAACCAGAACGCGTAGGCATCCGTGACGAAGAAGTCGCCGACCATCGCCGCCCAGCGGGCGAACGGGATCACCGGGATGAAGTGCAGGGCACCGTTGAGCCAGGGGCTCTTGATGTAGATGTCCTGATCCCAGTCATCCACGGTCCGGTGGAGCTGGTGTGGGCCGGAAGCGCAACCCGCCAACAGGCAGGTCGCGGTGATCAACGACAAAGCGAGCTTGCGCAAGATTACCTCCCTAACGGGGACTCGGGTTGGGCGGCAGCAGGCGCCGCCCCCCTGGAGGCTAGCGCTTCGGCCGCCGAAAGCGAGCGTAGACCGGGTAGAAGCCGAGCAACTGCCGATCGTCAGCGCAGCGGCAGGGTCGTGTCGACCACCGTGGCCACCTCTTCATCCAAGAACAGGTGGACGATGCGGACCCGCAGCGACTGCGCTCCGTCGACGCCCGGCCACTGGAAGGCGCGGGTCGGGGGATCGACGTCGAGCGGCTCCCGACCGGTCAGCGCGGCCTCGTGCTGGGCCAGCTCGCCGTCGTCGGCGCCGAGGACGGTGGCGTGGATCGCGAACGTGCGCAGCTTGAGTCCCGGCACGCGGTGGCCGGCCTTGTTCTCGATGGTCAGCACCACCTGGCCGTCCTGCACGGCGGCGGACAGGCCGAAGGCCGTGGCGCAAAACTCGACGTCGAAGGGGCCGAGCACCCGGTGCGAGCGCCCCTTGCGCGCGGGCCCGGTGGCCTCGCCGCTCTCGGGATCCACCGCCATCACCCGCTCCACCTCGGGCATGTGGCACTCGACGCACGTCTTGCTGACCTGGTCCGGGTAGACCTTGGCGTGATCCTTGGCGACCCCGAGCACATCGGCGATCGAAGTCGAGTGGCACGACGCACAGAGCGCCGTGGACCCCTTGGTGGTGAACGCCTCGTGCTTGGCGGACGGGTGGGCCTCGGTCTCGGCACCGAACGGCCCGTGGATCACGCCGTCCTGCTCGTGGCAGCTGACACAGGTCACGCCCTCGTCCTTGTGCACGTCCCGCGTCCGTGGCTTCTTGGGCATCCGGTCGAGCACCGACTGTGGAATGTGGCACGGCAAGCACTGCTTGGTGCGCGTCTTCTTCTTCAGATCCGCCTGATAGACCTCGTCGGTCCAAGCGTGGCTGTGGCCGCGCTCACTCCACTCGCGATGGATCTCGGTGTGGCACGTGCCGCAGCTGGCTGCCGTCGGGTCGAACGCCGAGATGCCGGCGTGAGCGTCGGCGCATGCGGGTTGCTCGGAGCGCTCACCGCGCAGGATCTCGCCGGCCACCGGTAGCAGCGAGAACCCGAAGACGAGGGAGAGCACGCGGGGTGTGGGGAGTCGCATCGGCATCGATTGTAGCAAAGCCATGCGATCGGGCACGGGCACGACGCGCGGTTGCGCCCGTTCCGTACACGCCTCAGTCGAGGCGGTAGGCGTCGTCGATCGGGCGAACGACTCGCTTGAGATGCAGCGGCCGCCGCAACCCGCCCGGGCCGGGCGCCGGCCGCGCCATCGCCTTCCACTCGTGGTAGATCTCCATCGACTTCTCCGTGTCGACGAAGACATCACCGTAGCGATCGTCCGGCCCGGCCTTGGTCACGGTGACGCGCTGGTGCCAGCAGTGCATGCCGGACACCGGATCGGGCTGCACCGGGAAGGTCATGTTTTGATGCACCCCGCCCTCGCTCCACCACACCTTGGTGCTGTCCCGGTCGTTGCTGGAAAAGGCCGCGACCGGTCGCGTGCGGCGCATCAGGTACTGGCCGGGCTTGGGCTCGGTGAGCTCGACCGAGTGCTGCTGCCAGCGATTGACGCCCTCGGCATCGGTGGTCACCTTCCAGCGCCCCATGTGGTGGCTGCAGGCGACGACCCCGGGCCGCACGCCCTCGGTGACCCACGCCCGGTTGATGTAGTGGCCGATGCGGGTCGCCACCTTGACCAAGTCGCCGGTCTCGACGCCGATCGTCGCGGCGTCGCTCGGGTGGATCCAGACCGGGTTCGTGTTGGACAGCTCGGTCAGCCACTTGGAGTTGGCCGATCGGGTGTGGATCATCGTCGGCAACCGGAAGGTCGAGACCAGGACGAACTCGCTCCGGTCGCGGTCGAGCAGGCTCTCGTCGACGTGGCTGTCGATCTGGGTAGGCAGGGCGTATTCGGGCCAGCCCCAGTCGACCATCATCTGCGAGTGCACTTCGAGCCGGCGGCTCGGCGTGGGGAAGCCGGCGCAGGCGACGCCATCGACGAGCACGCCGATCGGAACGCCGTCTCGGTGCACGACCTGCTCGACCTGGTCGTAGTCCGCGTGACTGAGCGCGGCGTCGTCCAGGGTGGCCTTGTGGGTCTCGTACACCTGCTCGGTCACCGTGAACGCGCCGTTCCTGCGCATGTACTCGAGCGGCGTGAGCCCCTCCTGCGCCGCGGCTTCGGGCAGGCCCGGCACCGAGTTCTCGAAGATCCAGCGGTAGTACTCGTCGATGGTCAGCCGCTCGCCCGGCCGGTAGGGCGATTCGAAGTGTCGCCGGATGCCGAGATTGCCGTCGGGGTCGATGCGCCAGCTGAGGGCGATCCAAAACTCGTCCTCTTCCCAGACCTCGCCCGGGTTGGCCTGGTAGGTCCACTCGACATCGGTGCCTTGCCGCTGCAAGAACGTGCGCATCACCGGCTGGCGGAAGCTGATCCAACGCGCGGCGTGGGTCTCCTGGCTCATCAGGTCGTGCCGCTCGGTGGCGACGCCCATGGGCAACACGAAGTCGGCCCAGCGCGCGGTCTCGTTCCACACGGGGGTCAGCGCGGCGTGCATGCCGACCAGGGATTCGTCGCGCAGCACGTCGATCCACACCGCGCCGTCCGGATTGGTCCACACCGGGTTGTAGACGCGGGTGAAGTAGGTATCGAGCACACCGCGGCCGTCCTTGATGAGGTGCGGCAGCAGGAAGGAGAGCTCGTGGTGGGACAGGGGCCACTCGCGCGGGTACAGCAGCTCGCTCCAGACCTCCTGCGGCGACGGCTTGGAGAACGGCTGCGCCACGAACTTGTTGACGCCGGCGGGGTTGGTGCCGCCTTCGGTGCCGACCGAACCGGTCAGCACGCTGACGAACTGCAGGCAGCGGGCGACCTGCCAGCCGCCGAGGTTGCCGCTGGCGGTGTTGCGCCAGATGTGCGCCGCGAACCGCGAGCCGGCACGGCCGATCGCGCGCGCCACGCGCTCGATCTGCTCGGTGGAAAGGCCCGTGCGCGCGGCGACCCTGTCGGGCGTGTAGCTGGCGTAGGCCTGGACCAGGTCGTCGAGAAAGCCCTCGAAGCCGCCGCGCACGCCGCGGGCGCGGTTGTAGCCGCGCCAGTCGACCCAACGCTCGAGGAAGTCGCGGTCGTAGAGCCCATCGCGCAGAATCACGTGGGCGAAGCCGAGCAGCATCACCGACTCGGTGCCGGGCCGGGTCGGCAGCCATTCGTCCGCCATGCTGGCGGTGTTCGACAGCCGGATGTCGCAGGCGGCGATGGTCGCGCCGCTCATCTTCGCCTCGAGGATTCGCTGCGCGTGCGGATTGAAGTAGTGGCCGGTCTCGAGGTGTGCGCTGATCAGCAGGATGAACTTGGCGTTGGCATAGTCCGGCGAGGGCCGGTCGTGCCCACTCCACAGGGTGTAGCCGAGCCGCGCCGCCGCCGAGCACACGTTGGTGTGCGAGTTGTGCCCATCGACACCCCAGGCCTGCAGCACGCGGTCCATGTAACCATCCGCGCCGGGCCGGCCGACGTGATACATGACCTCGGTGCGCCGCCCCTCGATCAAGGCCTTGCGCACGCGCGCCGCCAGGGTGTCGAGCACCTCGTCCCAGCTGACCCGGGCGAACTGGCCGCTGCCGCGCGGCCCGGTCCGCTTCATCGGATACAGGATGCGGTCGGGGTCGTCGACCTGGTTGAGAGTGGCGGGGCCCTTCGCGCAGTTGCGCCCGCGCGAGCCGGGGTGGTGTGGATTGCCCTCGAGCTTGGTGATCTTGCGGCTCTCCTTGTCGACGTAGGCCACCAGGCCGCACGCCGCCTCGCAGTTGAAGCAGGTCGTCGGCACCAAGGTGTAGTGCCGCTCGACGCGGCGCGGCCAGGCCTTGCCGTCGAGCTCGACCCAATCGTCCCATCGCTCGCGCGGCGGACTCTGCTGCAGAGTAGTGACGGACATCGGTTGCATGGCGATCGGCTCCCGGCGGTCAGGACAGAGGCGGCAGCTGGCCGGCGCGCAAGAACGCCTGCTCGTACCAGAACACGCCGAGGCAGATCCCGGCAAACAACAGCGAGGTCGCGGGCAGGGTGAACGCCGCCAAGACACCTGCCTGCTGGAGCAGGGCAAGGCCCAGCAGGAGCAGGGGGGCGGCGGTCGAGAACTGCAGCCCCTCGCTCAGCGCGCGGAATCGCGAGCCCTCCCACAGCGGAATGCGGGGCAACAGCGAAGCCGCCTGCCGCGCGTTGTCGGTGTGGTGCGGCCCCTTGGCCTCGGTCAGCGCGTAGTAAAGGTGCGCCGCGCTCGCCACCACCGCGACGAGGGCGAGGGCGAGGGATGGCACGACGAGCAAGAGGGCGGAGGCGCCCAACAACAACGCCTGCACCAGCAGATGCGGCAGGGTGCGGGCGGCGTTCTGCCACAGGTCGCGGCCTTCACACTGAGCCAACAAGAACGCCGTGTAGCCGGCGGCGCCGGCGCCGAGCAGCGCGTTGGGCCAGCGCAGCAGGTCGACGAGGGTGTCCTGTCCCAACCAGTGGAGCAGCACCAACAGCGCGGTGAGGCCGGAGAACGCCATCAGCACCCAGGCGCCCTTGACCAACCAGCTCTTCGGGTTGGGCCGGAGCAACAGCCGCAAGAAGGCGGCCGGCCGCTTGAGATCGGCGACCAACAGCACGGCGGTGATCGCGGTGAACAAGAGGGCGATGAGCTCGGGCGCCCAGTTGGCGGCACCCTGAAGGCCGAACGCGCCGGCAAACGGCGCCAGCATCGCCGCCCCGCCGGCAACCCCCTTGGTGACCAGATAAAAGGAGATCATCCAGCCCCAATGCACCTTGTGGTGCACGTCCAACACGGTGGTGGCGTTGGGGTAGAGCTCGCGGTCGGCCGGCCAATCGGGCGCCGGGGCGCGCCGCTCGCTCCACAGATAGGTCTCCGGCTCGGCGGCGGTGCCCGGCTGCAGCGACACCGGGTCGGTCCCGATGTAGTAGACGTTGGGGCCGGTGCGCTGCTCGGGGCGCCGCACCTCGGCATCGGGCAGGCGCGACAGATGGCCGACCTCGCTGCCTGGGTCGTGCAAGTCGCCGGCGACGATGGCCTGCTCGGGACAGACGGTGACACACGCCGGCTCCATGTTCTGCTCGATGCGATGCGCGCAGTAGTGGCACTTCTCGGCGCCGCCGGTGTCCTCGTTGAGATAGATGGCGTCGTACGGGCAAGCCTGGAGACAGGCCTTGCAGCCGATGCACGCGTCCCGGTCGAGGTCGACGATGCCGTCGCTGCGCTTGTGCAAAGCGGTCACCGGGCAGATGGTGACGCAGGGCGCATTCGTGCAGTGGTTGCAGCGCAGCACGGCGAAGTGCCGGCGCACCGCGGGGAACGTGCCGATCTCGGTGTACTTGACCCAGGTGCGGAAGTCGCCGACCGGGACGTCGTTCTCGGACTTGCAGGCCACCGTGCAGGCGTGACAGCCGATGCACTTGCGGTGGTCCATGACGAAGCCGTACTGCATGCGTGATCTTGGGGCTCGAGTTGGGGTGGCGCGGCGTGGTGACGGCGAAGAGCGCGTCCGGACCATATCGGCCGCTGCGCGCCGGGCAAGCGGCGGCACTGACAAGGGCACCGACAAGGTCGGGAGGCCCCACGCCGAAACCCGTGCGACAGCGCGTGGCGTGGGGCCATCCCATTGCAGACGAGCGACGGGTCGAAGCTCTCGGGCGTCGCGGTCGCCATCCCGGCCCGCCGAGGGGCGCACATCGGGGGAGGCGGACGCGCCGGTTCTTCAAGGCGCTGAGAATGGGCCGCTGCCGCTGGGCAGCCGCCCACACGAGTCCACCAGAATCAGACGAGGGCGGCTGCGAGCTGTCAACCTGCGCAACCCGTCAGCGAGCACTGCGCCGGCCCCCAACCGCCCTTGCCGAGGCGCGATCGCGCAAGCGATGGCGCGCTTCAGTCCCCGCCGATCAGCGCGTCCAGTGTGCGCCGCGTCACCTCGTGGTAGCCCGAGCGCGCCCGAGCGTAGATCGCCCGGCCCCGCTCGGGGTCGTGCCGCATCAGGGACTCGTACAGCGGCTTCAGGAACTTGCGGCGCCCGACCTCGAGCAAGAATCGCTCGAGCGGGGCCTCGGCGCTGGCATCACCACAGGCGATCGCCAGCTGCAGCGCCGCGGCGCGGATCTCGCTGTTGCCGGACGTCGTCAGCGCGAAGCGCTGGTTGAGCGCGGCCCAGCGCTCGGGAGCCGGCCCGATCCGCTGCAAGAAACGCAACCACTCGTGGGTGCTCCAGTCGCGGCTCGGCAACGCGTCGAGCGAAGCCCCGTCGAGAAAGGCCGTGGCCGCCTCGTCGACGCGGGCAAACGCGGCGCTGCGCGGGCGCGGTGCGTCGGGAGGCAGACCGGTGCCTTCGATCCAGCGGTCGACGTTGATCGTCGACGCCGCCAGTGGGTGGTGCTGCAACAGCTCGCTCTGCAGGTCGCGGCGGAACGTCTCGGTGCTGATGCTCTGGAAGGCGTGGCGTTCGAAGTAGCCGTGCAAGAACTCGTCGAACGCCTCCCGCCCAAAGCGATGCTCCAGCAAGCGCAGGAAGGCGGCGCCCTTGTCGTAGGGCACAGCGGTCATGCCGTCGTCCGGGTTGCGGCCGGCCAGGTCGATGTGCAGCACCTGGTCGCCCGGCGGCAGGCTGCGCAGCTCCTCGTCGAGGCCGGTCATACCGATCAGGATCTCCATCTTCGCGCGCTCCTCGCCGTAGACCGCCTCCATGATCCGGTGCTCGAGGTAGACGGTGAAGCCCTCGTTGAGCCAGAAGTCGCTCCAGGTCGCGTTGGTGACCAGATTGCCCGACCACGAGTGCGCCAGCTCGTGCGCGATCAACGCCACCAGGGACTTGTCGCCGGCGAGGATCGTCGGCGTCGCGAACGTCAGCCGCGGATTCTCCATGCCGCCGAACGGAAACGCCGGCGGCAGGATGATCACGTCGAACCGACCCCAGCGGTAGGGGCCGAACAGCTCCTCGCACGACAAGAGCATCGCCGGCATGTCCTCGAGCTCGGCGGCGGCACGCCCGACGACGGTCGGCTCCGCCCAGACGCCGGTCTCGGCCGACAGCCCGCGAAACTCCAGCACGCCGCACGCCAGCGCCAGGAGATACGACGGGATCGGCTGCTGCATGCGGAACCGGTGCGCGCCGTCCTCGTCTCGACCGAGAGCCTCCGCCGCCATCACCACCGTGAGCTCGGCCGGTGCGCGCACGGTGGCGTCGAAGGTGATGCGCACCCCCGGCGTGTCCTGCAAGGGGATCCACGAGCGGGTCAGGATCGCCTGGCCCTGGGTGTAGAGGAAGGGGCCGCGCCCCGCGTCGGTTTGCTCGGCGGCGAGCCACTGCAGGGCCGCCGCACCCGGGTGGGTGCGATAGCGCACCCGCACGGTGTCGTCCCCCGCAGCGAGCGGAATCACCAGGGCCGCGCCCAGGATCGGGTCGGCGGGTCGCAGGTCGAAGCTGCGCGGACCGCCATCGGTTCCCTCCACCGCTTCGATGAACAGGTCACGCGTGTCCAGCACCAAGGGGGCGCTCCGGTCGCGCCGCTCGAGATGGAGCGTGGCGCTGCCGATCACCTGCCGCAGGTCGAAGTCCAGCTCGAGATCGAGTGCCACGTGCCGCACCGCCACGCGGTCGGGTACCGCGTAGCTGTGTACGTCGGCAACCCGCGGTCCCGGCCGCGGCGCGGTGCTGTGGCAGGCGGCGAGGACTGCGAGGGGAAGGGCGGCCAGGGCATTGCGCATGACAGCTGTGATACGCCCCGCGGCGCGGCGGCGCGAGGCCACGCCGCCGCGATCGCAGGCCGCTCTGCGGGCCGTGGAAACCCCTTGTTTCCGGGGTTGCGGATGCGTTACCTCCTCGACCGTCATGGCCTCGACCACAGCGAACATCCAGATCACTCTTCCCGACGGCAGCGTGCGCGAGTACCCCGCCGGGACGACCGGGCTGGAGGTGGCGGAGTCCATTGGCAAGCGGTTGGCCAAGGCCACCGTCGCGGTCGAGGTGGATGGCGAGGTGCAGAGCGCCCAGCTGCCGCTGACCCACAGCGCGCAGCTGGCGGTCGTCACCCGCGACACCGCCGCCGGGCTCGAGGTGCTGCGCCACTCGGCGGCACATGTCATGGCCGATGCGATCAAGCGCATCCGGCCGGGGGCCAAGCTGTGGAAGGGGCCGCCCGTCGACGACCCCCGCTACGGCTTCTACTACGACATCGATTTCGGCGACCAACCGATCGGCAACGACGACCTGCCCGAGATCGAGCGCTTGATGGGCGAGATCGTCGCGCGCGACGTTCCGTTCGAACGCGAGGAGTTGGCCCGGGATGATGCCATCGCGCTCATGCGCGAGCACGGCGAGGACTACAAGCTCGCGACGATCGAGAAGATCCCGCCGGGCGAGGCACTGTCCTTCTACCGCAGTGGCGAGTTCGTCGACCTCTGCCGGGGGCCGCACGTGCCGTCGACCGGCAGCATCGGCAAGGGCTATGCGGTGCTGTCGATCGCCGGCGCCTACTTCGAGGGCGACGCCGGCCAGGTGATGCTGACCCGCGTGTACGGGCACGCCTTCGCCGACAAGAAGGCGGTCGACGCGCACCGCAAGAACCTCGAGGAGGCGGTCAAGCGCGACCACCGGCGGTTGGGCGTCGATCTCGACCTGTTCTCGACGATGGGCGACTACGGCTCGGGGCTCATCCTGTGGCATCCCAAGGGCGGCTTCGTGCGGCACAAGATGGAGGAGTTCTGGCGCAACGAGCACCTGGCCGGCGGCTACGACATCGTCTACTCGCCGCACGTCGCGCGCGCGGGCCTGTGGAACAAGAGCGGCCATCTCGAGTTCTACAAGGAGAGCATGTACTCGCCGATCGAAGTCGACGGCGAGGACTACCTGCTCAAGCCGATGAACTGCCCGTTCCACATCCAGATCTACAAGACGAAGCGGCGCTCGTACCGCGAGCTGCCGTTCCGCTGGGCGGAGCTGGGGACGGTCTATCGCTACGAGAGCGCCGGCAGTCTGCACGGCCTACTCCGCGTGCGCGGCTTCACTCAGGACGACGCCCACCTGTTCCTGCGTCCCGACCAGCTCGACGACGAGATCGAGCGCTGCGTGCGGTTCGTGCTGCACATCTTGCGGGCGTTCGGCTTCGAGGACTTCCACGTCATGCTGTCGACGCGCCCCGACAAGTACGTGGGCGAGATCGAGGAGTGGGACACCGCGACCGAGGCGCTGCGGCGCGCGTTGGTCGCCCTCGACCTCAGCTACGAGATCGACGAGGGCGGCGGTGCGTTCTACGGGCCCAAGATCGACGTCAAGATCAAGGACAGCCTCGGACGCTATTGGCAGTGCTCGACGGTGCAGGCCGACTTCACCCAACCCGAGCGGTTCGACCTCTCCTACATCGACCAGGATGGCGCGCGCCGCCGGCCGGTGATGATCCACCGGGCCCTGCTCGGCTCGCTCGAGCGGTTCTTCGGCATGCTGATCGAGCACTATGGCGGCGCGTTTCCGGCCTGGCTGGCGCCGGTGCAGATGGCGTTGCTCTCCGTCGGCGAGCGCCACGCCGAACGGGTCACCGAAATCGCCAACCAGCTGCGAGAAGAGGGGTTCCGCGTAGACGCCGACAGCTCGGCCGAGAACATCGGCCACAAGATCCGCCACCACCTGTGGCAGGAAAAGGTGCCGTTCATCGGCGTGGTCGGCGACCGGGAGGTCGAGTCCGGCGGTGTCGCGCTTCGGCACCGCGCCGACGGCGAGCTGGGCTCGCTGGGCGTCGCCGAGCTGCGCGAAACCCTCCGCCAGCGGGTCGCCGACCGCCGATGAGAATTGCGGTGGTCGCGAAACCCGCGGCGCGCGGTGTAGGATACGAGCCACTTGGGGTGTTCGCCGATCTGCGGCACCGCCCCGCTTTCACACGACCCAACGAACACGAGGTAACGACGAAATTGATGAGGACGCATGCCACGACCTGACCCGCGACGCGGGCGCCGACCGACTCCCATGGGCCCGCGCGTCAATCACCAAATCCGAATGCGGCAGGTCCGATGCATCGATGACGAGGGCAAGCAGCTCGGTGTCATAGACACGGCCGACGCCCTCGCACTCGCCATCCGCAAGGGACTCGACCTGGTCGAGATCGCGCCAAACCAGCGGCCGCCGGTGGCGCGGATCATGGACTTCGGCAAGTACAAGTACGAGCTGAAGAAGAAGGAGCAGGCGAGCAAGAAGAAGCAGCACCAGGTGCAGGTGAAGGAGGTGCGCGTGCGCCCCAAGATCGCCGAGCACGACGTGCAGGTGAAGGTGCGGCGCGCGCGCAACTTCCTCGAGGCCGGCGACAAGGTGCAGGTCAACTGCCTGTTCCGCGGCCGCGAGATGGCGCACAAGGACGTCGCCCACAAGGTGATGATGCACGTCTACGAGCTGCTCGAAGACATCGCCAAGATCGAGCGCCAGCCCCACATGGAGGGCCGGCGGATGATCATGCTGCTCACCAAGAAGTGAGCGCGGAGTGCGCGCCCTTGGCCGGCGCGCGCAAGCCCGCGCTGGGCTCCGCCCCGCGAGCGGCGTAGACTCTTGGTCAAAACCGTGTCGCAACTGCAAGATCCAGCCCCCGAAGGGTTGTCGTCCGATGACTTCGCCCGGCAGTTCGGCTTCAGCGCCGGCTACGTGGAGAAGGTCTACGCCGACTGGCGCGCGGCGCCGGAGTCCGTCTCGGAGGAATGGCGCCGCTTCTTCCTGGAGCGCAGCGGGGCGACTGCGCAGTCCGCTCCGCCGGCATCGGCCGGCGCCCCATCGGTCGCGGCACCGGCCCGAGCCCCCGCGCCGGACGCTCCGGCGACCCCGGCGCGCGAGCCGGCGGCCGACGACAGCGGCGACGGGTCGCTCGAGCTGATCCGCGGGGTCGCCGCGCGCATCGCCACCAACATGGAGGCCAGCCTCGAGGTGCCGACGGCGACGTCGGCGCGCGAGGTGCCGGTCGTCGTGCTGGAGGAGAACCGGCGCATCATCAACGAGCACTTGGCGATCGATCGCCGCGGCAAGGCGAGCTTCACCCACCTGGTGGCCTGGGCGATGGTGCGCGCCCTCGAGCAGCGGCCGGCGATGGCGACGTCGTACGTGCTGTTCGACGGCCGGCCGCACCGCCGGTCGTGGCCTGTGATCAACCTCGGCGTCGCCGCCGACACCGAGGGCCGCGATGGCCGGCGCAGCCTGGTGGTGCCCAACCTCAAGGACGTCGCGCGGCACGACTTCGCCGAGTTCTTGGCGGCGTTCAACGACGTCATCGGCCGGGCGCGCCGGGGCAAGCTCACGCCCGAGGACTTTCAGGACACGACCTGCACGCTGACCAACCCGGGCATGATCGGCACGGTCAGCAGCCTGCCGCGGCTGATGGCCGGCCAGGCGTTCATCCTCGCCACTGGCTCGATCGGCGTGCCCGCGGCCTACATGGGCGCCTCGGTCGAGACCCTCAACGAGCTCGGCATCTCCAAGGTGATGACCGTCACCAACACCTACGACCACCGCGTCATCCAAGGCGCGGAGTCGGGGGACTACCTGGCGCTGATGCACCAGCTGCTGGTCGGGGAGCACGACTTCTACGAGCGGATCTTTGCCGATCTCGGCATCCCGCACCGGCCCTACCGCTTCACCCAGGACCGCCGCGCGGCTCCCGGCTCGCCGCTGCGCGAGATCGAGAACATGGAGCGCGCCGCCAAGGTGATGCAGTACATCCGCGCCTACCGCGTGCGCGGCTACCTGCTCGCCGATCTCGACCCGCTCCACTACGAACCCAAGACGTTCCCCGAGCTCGATATGAGCTCGTACGGGCTGACGATCTGGGACCTGGGCCGCGAGTTCTTCACCGGCGGGGTGACCGGCCGGCCGATCGCGACCCTGCGCGAGATCCGCGCCACCCTGCACGCGACCTATTGCCGGCGGATCGGCGCAGAGTTCATGCACATCGCCGATCCGGAGCAGAAGGAGTGGCTGCGGACGCGGATGGAGGGCAACCACAACCGCGAAGAGCTGCCGCGGGAAACGGTGCTGCGCGTGCTCGACAAGCTGGTCGAAGCCGAGGCATTCGAGCGCTTTCTGCACACCCGCTTCGTCGGCCACAAGCGGTTCTCGCTCGAGGGCGCCGAGACGCTGATCCCGGCGCTGGACGCACTCTTGCTGCGCGCGATCGAGCTCGGCGTCCACCGCGCAGTGATGGGGATGGCCCACCGCGGCCGGCTGAACGTGCTGGCGCACGTGCTCGGCAAGCCGCTGACCCGCATCTTCTCCGAGTTCGAGGGCTCGCTCGACCCAGCGCTCAGCCAGGGCTCCGGCGACGTCAAGTACCACCTCGGCACGACCGGCAGCTACCGGTCGCCCGACGGCGGCGCCCTCGACATCGAGCTCGCCAGCAACCCGAGCCACCTCGAGGCGGTGAGCCCCGTGGTGGAGGGTGTCGCCCGCGGCCGTCAGCTGCTCGACGACGAGAGCCGCGACCGGCAGGGAGTGCTGCCGATCTTGATCCACGGCGACGCCGCGTTCGCCGGTCAGGGGGTGGTGTCGGAGACCTTGAACATGTCGCAGCTGCCGGGTTACCGCACCGGCGGCACCGTGCACATCATCGTCAACAATCAGATCGGCTACACGACGCTGCCCGCCGACGCCCGGTCGACGCCCTACTGCACCGACGTCGCCAAGGCGATCCAGGCGCCGATCTTCCACGTCAACGGCGACGATCCGCTGGCGGTGGTGCGCATGGTGCGGTTGGCGCTCGACTACCGGCAGCAGTTCGGGCGCGACGTGGTCGTCGACATCGTCTGCTATCGGCGGCACGGTCACAACGAGGGCGACGAGCCGGAGTACACCCAGCCGGTGCTCTACCGCCGCATCCAGGCCCATGCGACCGTGCGCGAGATCTACCAGGCCTATCTGTTGCGCGCCGGCGTGCTGGACGGAGACGACGTGCGCGGCTTCGACGAGGCGTTGGACGAGCGGCTGCGCGCCGCGCTCGACGAAGTGCGCAGCGCCGACCCGCCGCGGCCGCGCCAACCGCGCGACCCCGCGCCACCGCAGTGGGCACCGCGATCCACGGGCGTCGACCTCGACCGGTTGCAGGCCTTGGCCGAGCCGTTGTTCGCGATCCCCGACGGCTTCTCGCCGCACCCCAAGCTGCTGCGGCTGTGGGACCGGCGCCGACAAATGCTCGCCGGCGAGCGCGGGGTCGACTTCGGCTGCGGCGAGAGCTTGGCGTTCGCGACGCTGCTGACGCAGGGGGTGCCGGTGCGGCTGGCCGGCCAGGACAGCGGCAGGGGCACCTTCTCGCAACGGCACGCGGTGATCGTCGACACCGAGACCGCCGACCGCCACGTGCCGCTGCGCAGCTTGGCCGACGAGCAGGCCCGCTTCCTGGTCGTCGACAGTCTGTTGAGCGAGGAGGCGGCGCTGGGCTTCGAGTACGGCTTCGCGGTCGCGCGCCCCGACGTGTTGACGCTTTGGGAGGCTCAGTTCGGCGACTTCGCCAACGGTGCGCAGATCCAGATCGACCAGTTCTTGGCCGCCGGCGAGTCCAAGTGGGGGCAGCAATGCGGGCTGGTACTGCTGTTGCCCCACGGCTACGACGGCCAGGGGCCGGAGCACAGCTCGGCGCGCCTCGAGCGCTTTCTGCAGCTGTGCGCGGACGGCAACATGCGGGTGGCCAATCCCAGCACGCCCGCGCAGATGTTCCATCTGCTGCGCAAACAAGCGCTCGACGAGGAGAAGAAGCCGCTCGTGGTGATGACGCCCAAGAGCACGCTGCGGCTGCCGGCGGCGAGCTCGCCGATCGAGGCGTTTGCCGAAGGCGATTTCCACACCGTGCTGGCCGACCCCACGGCGGACCCCGACCAGGTCGACCGCGTCCTGCTGTGCAGCGGCAAGCTCTACTTCGAGCTGGTCGAGCGCAGGCAGGAGGCGTCTGTCGAGGGCGTCGCGCTGGTGCGCGTCGAACAGCTGTACCCCTGGCCCGCCGTCGACCTCGACGCCGTGCTGGCCACTTATCCGCGGTCGCGCGAAACGGTCTGGTGCCAGGAGGAGCCGGCCAACATGGGGGCTTGGCCGCACGTCGCGGTGCACACCGACGAGCTGGGCTACGTCGGTCGCGAAGCCAGTGCCAGCCCGGCCACCGGCTCGCTGCACCGGCACAAGGCCGGGCAGGCCGAGCTCATCGACCGCGCACTCGGTCTGGCCCGCGCGGAGTGAGGATCCGACCCAAGCAGGGCGCCGGTCAATCGGCGACTTGCTCGCGACGGTCCTCGTCGCGGATCCGGCGCTGAATCGTCAGCCGAGAGACACCGAGCATCCGCGCCGCCGCGCTGCGGTTGCCCTGCACGCGGCGCAGCGCCTCGGTGTAGGCCGCGTCGGTCAGGGACCTGATCGTCGGCATCGGAAACGGGAACTGCATGCCCTTCGAGCTCGATGCCTCGCGCGCCGAGGCCTCCGCATCGACGGCGAGCTGCTGCAGAAACAGCTGCAGCGACATGACGCCGCGGTCGTGGCGGGCGACCGCGTCGCGCACGAGGTTCTGCAGCTCGCGCACGTTGCCGGGGAAGTCGTAGTTACCCAGGTGGAGGAACAGCTCGGGCGGGACGGCGGGCTTGCTCTTGTGCAAATCCCGCGCGGCGTCGGCGAGAAAATGGTCGACCAATACCGGCAGGTCGGACAACCGGTCGCGCAGCGGGGGCACGCGCACCAGGTACGACTGCAGGCGGTAGTACAAGTCGGCCCGCAGAGTTGCCGGGTCCTTGTGGGTCGCGGTGACGACGCGCGCACGCAACACCGACGGGACGTCCGATCCCAGTGGGTAGTACTCGCGCTCTTGCAACAGTCGCAGCAGCTTGACCTGTGACGCCTGGCCGAGATCGCCGATCTCGTCGAGGAACAGCGTGCCGTTGGCGGCGCGATCGACCATTCCCGCGCGGGCGGCGTCGGCTCCGGTGAATGCTCCGGCCGCGTGGCCGAACAAGGTGTCGGCAAACACCTGATCATCGAGGCCGGCGACGTTGACGGCGACGAACGGACCGGCGCGATGGCCTGCCCGATGGAGCGCGCGGGCGACCAGCTCCTTGCCGGTGCCGGTCTCGCCGACGATCAGCGCCGGGTGGGCACTGCGCGAAATCGCCTCCAGGTAGCTGAACAGGCGCAGCATCGAGGGATGGGCGGTGACGATCTCGTGGAAGTGCTCGGGATGTTCCAGCGACCCACCGAAGAACTGTTCTCGCAGTCGGCTGGCCTCGAACTTGAGCGCGGATTGCTCGAGGGCCCGCTCGACCGAAGCCAGCAACTGATCGCCATCGAGAGGTTTGACCAGGTAGTCCGCCGCACCGTGCTGCATACAGCGCACCGCTGCGGTCACGTCCTGGGTTGCGGTGATGACGATCACCGCGACGTCGGGATACTCGGCCCGCAGCTCGCGCAGCAGATCCTCGCCGTGCAGCTCGGGCATCACCAGGTCGAGCAGGACCAGCGCGATCGGGTGCTCGGCCATGGTGCGCATGACTTCACGGCCGTCCGAGCAGGTCATCACCCCGCGGATGCCGTGCAGGCGGAGCGTGCGCCGCACGCCGTTGAGGACCACCTCGTCGTCATCGACGATCAGCACCGAGCACGGTTCGCGCTCGGAAATCGGGGTCAACAGCTCGGGGGTCACCCGGCCGAATCTACCGAAGCCTCGGGCGTCCGGCCACCGGTGCCGACCTGCTGCCGGTGGTCATCGCCGCTGGCGGTCGCCGCGCGCATCGCCGGCAACGCCGCGTGAAGACTCAACCAACCGTGATCGTGGTGCACCCGCATCGAGCCGCCGTGCTCGCGCAGGATCCGCCGGCTGATACTGAGCGACCGAGCGGTCGAGAACACGTCGAGGTCGGGATCGTCCGTCTGGCAGCGGACCGACAGCTCGACCAGGTCCCCGCGGTGGCCGCCGCGCGCCAAGCGGACGGCCAAGCCCGCGTCGTGGTCGCGGAGCTGGCGGCTGCACGTCAGCAGGAGGTGGACCAGCAGCTGCTGTAGCCGCTGCGGGTTGCCGCGCACCATCAGCTGCTCGGCGCCCAGGTCGAGCTCGCACGCCCGACTCCAGCGCTGGAGCAAGCTGCGCATCATGCCGAGCACCGCACGGGAGACGACGACGAGGTCGAGCGGCTCGTGCCGCTGCGGTGGACTGTCTTCCACGTAGCCGTGCAGGGCCTCGGCCGCACTCTTGATGCGATCGGACGACTGCCGGATGTCGCCGATCAGGGCCCGCACTTCGTCGCGCATCTCTTCGAACGACATGCCGGCGAACGTCGCACCGGCGCCAACCAGGCGGCCGCGCTCGAGGTGCCCGCACGCGACTTCCCACAGCTTGGCGAGCACATCGGCGCTGAGACGGATGGCGTGGTTGGGGTTGTTGACGTCATGCGTCACGGCACGCACCAACGTGCCCCAGGCCAGCACCTTGTCGATCTCGGCGATCTCCTCGCCATCGCGGACGAGTTCGGCGAGCGCCCGGCGCCGGTCGGTGAGATCGCGATCGATTCCGCGGTAGCCGACGTGGCGTCCGTCGCCGTCGAAGACCGGTTCGAAGGTGCTCTCCACCGGGACCTTGGCGCCCGCGGCGGTGCGGATCGCGTTGTCGAGGTACAGCAGCGAGTCGCGCGTCGACCGCTGGTTGGCGAGGTGGCCCCGCAGCCGCCTGCCGTAGCCCTCGCCCGCGGCGGACACGCTGGCGCCGATCAAGTCCTTTGGCGCCCGACCGAGCAGCCGGGCAAACGCGTGGTTGACGTACACGTAGTTGCCGTCGAGGTCGATGCTCCACAGCCAGGCGTGACTGCCGGTCAGCGTTGCGGGCCAGGCCATCGAGGTCGGCCCGCGCGACGGTTGCCGGCGCGCCGGCGCGAGGACGTGCGCGACGATCGACGCGGCCAGGAGAGCCATCTGCGAGGACCACCGCGCTTCGCCGGCGGCGCCGGGGAGCAGGACCGCGCCGAGCGAAGTACCGATGAGCGCCGCGGCCCAGGGCCGCAAGCCGCGGCGGCTGGCGAACGCCACGAGCAGTACGACCGCGAAGGCGACCCCGGCCGGGGGCACCGCGGCCCCCGCGGCGGTCACGCCGCAGACCACCCCGCCGAGGCCAAAGCCCCAGCGGCGCCAGGGCGAGCCATCGACCCGCGCGAGCGCCAGCGCCGCGAGCGTCCCGACAGCGGCGGCGGCGCCGGTCTCGACGAAGTTCCGGGTCGCGTGCAGCCAGCCACCCGCTGCGCCCCAGGCCAGCAACCAGGCCACGGCGACCGCGCCCGCCATGGCGCGGGGCGCGGCGCGCAGTAGGCAGGAGACGACGAGCGGGCCGAGAAAGACCACCGGCAGCCCCAGCAGGCCACCGTCGACGGCCCCCGCCACCGCCCCGCATGCCGCCGCACCGAGCAGGGCTGCCGTGGTGGGGCGCACCTGCTCTGTGGTTCGAGGATCGGCCTCGGCAGCGAGTCGGGCAGATTGTGGCGGGAATCGCACGGCGTCGGTCCTTCCGCGCCGAGTCTAACAGTCCGCGCCTCCCGGACGCGGTCAGCGCTTCGTCGAGTGGTGGGCGTGCTCGTCGCCCGTGCGCCCGAGCAGGTAGTCGATGCTCACCCCGTAGGCCTCGGCCAGGCGGTACAGCTGCCGAGTGTTGGGAATCCGAGGATCTTCGCGCGATTCGTATTTCTCCAGCACGGACTTGGACACCCCGGCGGTGTGCGCGGCCACGCGCTGCGACCAGCCGCGGCGGTTCCGCGAGCGGCGCAGGCGCTGCTTGACGAGATCCGCGTCGGGATCGCGCGTGACCACCACCGGTCGAGGTGGATTTGCTGGGATGGGGCCCCCTCCATCCATTGGCATTTGTCCTGTTGCTCCGTGCAGACTGTGTGCCATTCGACAGTGCAATGACCATGCCGTCCCATGAGCATCGCGTCCCGGCGGAATCAGGAGGCCGATCCTCCTGTGAGCAAGCAAGTTGCGATCGAATCTCAAAGTCGCGATAGGGCACACGCCCACGTAGCGATTTGTGTCAGGCCCCCCCGGCAACCAGGCTGAACCCACTGAGGCAAAGATAGTTATGCCGTGGACCGCAATGATGCGGTGAGCACTTTTGAGGCACCGGTTTTCCCCTGAGAATCGCGCCGCGGCCGCGATCAGCGCCCAGCCGCGCGGGCGTGCTCGGCGAGCATCTGGCACAGAATGGCGATCCCGCTCGCGCTCAGCATGGTCAGGCCCGGCCACACCAGCAGCTGGTCGATCCACACCAGCAGGGCCAGCTGGCGCACCGAGCCCGGCTCGAGCTCGGTGGGCACGCGGTCGACGGGGTTGGCGACGAAATCGATGCCGTATACGTCGAAGGAGGTGCCGAGCTGGTTGAGGGTCGCGAACGTGCTCCAGCCCGCGATCGGCAAGTGGATCGCGCCGATTGCCAGACTCAGCATGGCCAACACGCGCAGAGTGCCGCGCTGGGTCGCCCCGAGCGCCGCCGCGCCGGCCAGAATCGTCGGCAGGACCGCCGGCGTGCTGGCAGGCAACCCCGGCAGGTCGAGGCCGAGGGCGAAGGCGCTCGGCGCCGCCAGCTTCTGCATCAACAGCACCAGGGCGAAGGCGCTGAGGCCCGCGGCGACGGGGCCGAGCAGGGGCGCGCGGCCGACCCCACCGCGCCGCCACAGCACCCAGCCCCAGCCCGCGCACCAGCACGCCGCCACGGCAGCCCAGCCCCAGCCCGCGGCCTCCACGTGCTCGATGTGGAAGCGCTTGGCCTGCACCTCGGTGTCCACGTACGCGGCGAACGAGCGCCCGATGTCCAGCGTGCGCCGGCTACCGGCCGCGGCGGCGGCCGCGACCGCGAAGCCGGCGGCGGCCAGGGCGGCGACCGCGGCCGCGACCCGCCGGATCCGGCCGGCGCGGACGCCCACCGCGAGCGCCGGCAGGAGGAACAACAGCAGGGCCGCAGTGGTCGACGTGGCGCTCATCGGCGGGCGGGATTCTGGCCCCTGGACCCTGGCGCGGCAAGCGCGCCGATCCGGCCCCGGCATCTCGATCTTCGCCCTTGCGGCCCTCCGGTGGCATGGCTAGAGTTCCGCGCCCGATTCCTGGGCCCAGCATGACGAAGCAGAAGACCAAGAAGGGCGTGGTCAAGCGCATGAAGCTGACCAAGAGCGGCAAGGTGAAGCGCCACAAAGCCTTCACCTCGCACCTGTTGGTGCGCCGTTCTCGCAAGCGTAAACGCCATCTGCGCGCCGCGACGCTGTGCGTCGGGCGAATCGCGAAGAACATGGCCCTTGCACTAGGGGAGGGCTGATCCGTGCGGGTGACCAATGGACCCGCGACGCGTCGGCGTCGCAACCGAGTTCTCGATCGCGCCAAGGGCTTCCGCGGAGGCCGCTCGCGCTTGTTCCGCACCGCCGTCGAATCGGTGGTGCGCGCCGAGGCGAGCGCGTTCACCGGCCGCCGGCAGCGCAAGCGCCAGTTCCGGCGCCTGTGGATCACCCGCCTGAGCGCCGCCGCGCAGGCGCGCGGAATGCTCTACAGCCGGTTCATCCACGGCTGCCAGAAAGCGGGCGTGCGCTTGAACCGCAAGGAGCTGTCGGAGCTGGCGATCCACGACCCGGCCGCGTTCGACAAGGTCTGCGACCTGGCGAAGGCCGCGCTCTCCAGCTGAGTCGAGCGATGCTGGACCGCGCGGAGGAATGGCGCGCGGCAATCGCGGCTGCCGCGTCCGAGACCGAGCTGAAAGCGGTCGAGAGCCGGTTGTTCGGCAAGAGCGGCGAAGTCCTGGCGCTGGTGCGCTCGGTGTCGTCGCTGCCGCGCGAGGAGCGGCCGGCGGCGGGGCGCGCCGCCAACACCCTCAAGAACCAGCTGCAGGACGCGCTGCGCGAGCGCGCGGAGCAGCTCGCCGCAGAGGCGCTGCGCGGCGAGCTGGCGGCGGTCGGCTTCGATCCGACCGAGCCCGGGCCGGTGCTGCCGGCCGGCTCGCTGCACCCGATCACGGTGGTGCAGAACGAGCTCGTCGAGCTGTTCGCACAGCTCGGCTTCTCGTGGCAGGACGGTCCGGAGATCGAGTCGGAGTTCTTCAACTACGACGCCCTCAACATCCCCGACGATCACCCCGCCCGGGACACCCAGGACACGTTCTGGCTCGAGGACGGCACCCTGCTGCGCACGCACACGTCGCCGGTGCAGGTGCGGAGCATGTTGCGCTTCCCGCCGCCGCTCAAGGTCATCGCGCCCGGCCGCTGCTTTCGCTGCGAGACCGTCGACGCCAGCCACGAGCACACCTTCTACCAGATGGAAGGTCTGGTGGTGGACCGGGAGGTCTCCACCGCCAATCTGATCCACACCATGAAGACCTGCCTGCGCGAGATCCTGCGGCGCGACGTCGCCGTGCGCCTGAGGCCGGGGTTCTTCCCGTTCGTCGAGCCCGGCTTCGAGCTCGACGTCAACTGTCCGTTCTGCAGCGGTGGTGGCTGCAAGGTGTGCAAGCAGTCCGGCTGGATCGAGATCCTGCCCTGCGGCATGGTCCACCCCAACGTGCTGCGCGCCGGCGGCCTGGATCCGGAGGAGTTCACCGGCTTCGCCTTCGGCATGGGGCTGCAGCGCGTGGTGATGCTGCGCTACGGCATCGACGACATCCGCCTGTTCATGGGTGCCGACCTGCGTTTCCTGTCGCAGTTTCGGGAGATCTACTCGTGAAGCTCTCGCTGCGCTGGTTGGCCCGCTACGTCGACCTCGACGACTGCTCGCCCGAGCAGGTGCGCGACGACCTGACCATGAGCACGGCCGAAATCGAAGACCTGACGACCTTCGGCGGCGGCCTCGAGCCACTGATCGTGGGGCACGTCGTCGAGAGCGCGCGCCATCCCGATGCCGACAAGCTCACCGTCAACCGCGTCGATGTCGGCGGCGAAACCGTGCAGATCATCTGTGGCGCGCCCAACATCGCGCGCGGACAGAAGGTGCCGGTGGTGCTTCCCGGTGGCGTGCTGCCCGGCGGCCTCAAGATCAAGAAGGCGAAGATCCGCGGCGTCGAGTCGTTCGGCATGATCTGCTCCGAGCGCGAGCTCGGTCTCTCCGACGAGCACGAGGGCATCATGGTGCTCAACGACAGCATCACGCCCGGGATTCGCTTCGTCGATTGCGTCCCCGTCGTCGACCACGTCCTCGAGATCGACAACAAGTCGGTCAACCACCGCCCCGACCTGTGGGGTCACTACGGCTTCGCCCGCGAGCTCGCGGCGATTCTCGACCGACCGCTGCGCCCGCTGTGGGGCAAGGGGCCGCCGCCCGATGAGGTGCTCCCCGCCGACGGGCAACGCTGCCCCGTCGAGATCGAGAGCGCGGCCGACTGCCCGCGCTTCACCACGACGGTGTTCGAGAACGTCCCCACGCAGCGGTCGCCGAATTGGCTGCGCTGGCTGCTGGCCGCCGTCGAGCAGCGGCCGATCAACTTGGCGGTCGATCTGACCAACTTCGTCATGCTCGAGATCGGCCAGCCGCTGCACGCGTTCGATTCGCGGCACGTCGACGACGGCGGGATCCGCGTGCGCCGCGGCCGCGAAGGCGAGCAGATGCGCACCCTGGACGGCGCCGATCGGGCGCTGGGCCCCGACGACCTGCTGGTGACCTCGGCGGACCGGCCGATCGCCATCGCCGGCATCATGGGGGGCGAGGGCTCGGCGATCGCCGAGGACAGCGCGGCGGTCATCCTCGAGTCGGCCAACTTCAAGCCCGCGTTGATCCGGCGGACCAGCGCCCGGCTCGGCCTGCGCACCGACGCCAGTGCGCGCTTCGAGAAGTCGCTCGATCCCGCGGGAGCGGAGGTCGGTGCCCGGCGCTTCGCCCAGCTGTTGACCGAGCTCTGTCCGCAGGCCCGCGCCGCGGGCCCGCTGGTCGATCCGGCCGGCTTCGCACCGGAGCCGGTGCGCATCGGTCTGCGCCGCGCGCGCTGCGCCGCCAAGCTCGGCGTCGAAGTCCCCGACGCGCGCATCGAGGCCATCCTGCGCGGGCTGGAGTTCGGCCTCGAGTCCACGACCGAGGGCTGGCAGGTCACGGTGCCGACCTTCCGGGCGACCAAGGACGTCACCATCGAAGACGATCTGATCGAGGAGGTCGGGCGGATGTTCCGCTACGACAACATCCCCGAGCAGCCCCTGACCTCGACGGTGTCGGTGCCGCCGCGCGAGCCGCTGCTGGCGCTGACGCGCGATCTGATGCGGCTTGCCGCCAGCGAGATGGGCTTCCACGAGGTCTACAACTACAGCTTCGCCACCGATGCGATCCTGCGCGCCGCGGGCGCCGAGGATCACGAGTACGCCCGCTTGGTCAACCCGGTGGCGCCCGAGGCCACCCGCATCCGGCGCCACGTCATGCCGAGTCTGCTGAGTGGCATCGCCGACAACCTGCGCCGCACCGACGAGGTCCGCCTGGTCGAGCAGGGCAAGGGCTACCACCCCGAGCACCGCGACGAGCACGGCCTGCCGCGCGAGGTCTGCGAGATCGCGTTCGCCTGGGCGACGACCGACGGAGACCCCTATCCGCGGCTGCGGTCGGCGATCGCCGGCGTGCTCGAGCGGCTGGGGTTCCCGGTCGAGATGCCGGACAAGTTCTTGGGCTCGGGGCTGCCCTGGGTGCACCCGGGGAGATCGACGGTTCTGGCCCGCGGCACGCCGGTGGTCGGCTATCTCAGCGCGCTGCATCCGGCGGTTGCCCGGGGCTTCGAGCTGCCAGCGAGCACGGCGATCGCCTGCGTCGACCTGCGCGCGTTGCTGGCGACCGGGCGCGAGACGCCGCGCTACGCGCCGATCGCCCGGTTCCCGAGCCAGCCGGTGGACGTGGCTCTGCTCGTCGACCAGGAGGTCCGCGTACAGGCGGTGGCCGAGTTCCTGCGCGGGGTGCTGCCCAAGCTGGTCCGCGACGTCGCGCTGTTCGAGGTCTACCGCGGCGAGGGTCTGCCGCCGAGGCAGAAGAGCTTGAACTTCACGGTCACTCTCGGCGCGGCCGATCGGACCTTGGACGCGCGGGACGAGGAGCGCTATCTGGCACGCGTCCGCGAGCAGGCCGCGTCGGTCGGCGCCACCCTGCGCGGCTGAGCCCTGCGGCACGGCGCTGACGGTGGACCGACGCCGACGGCACGGTGGCCCGTCGGAAAAACGTTGGTGTGCGCCCTTGCGACAGGCAGGGATGGTAGCGGGACCCGGACTTGAACCGGGGACCTATGGCTTATGAAGCCATCGCTCTAACCGACTGAGCTATCCCGCCGCGAAGGCCGCGGATTCGACCAAAACCGGCCTGGGAAGGCAAGATCAGGGCAGGACAGAGTTGCCCCGAATCACCGCTCTCGACCCCGGCGACGGTCCCGGCGGCAGGAGCTCGCCGCGGGAAATCGGTTCGAACGCGCGCCCTTGGCATGAAACTTCCAAGGGACTACGGGATAGAGGATGTGCCGCGGATTGCATGGGTTCGCGGCACGAGACGAGGTGGGTTCCCTGGCTGGAATTCTTCTCCCCTGATTCTTCTCTGACTCCTCCTGATCCTTCTGAATCCGAGAGTACACCGTTCCAGCCAGGGGACCGTTTTTTCTCCGTGACGACCGTCAGCCCTCGCCTGTGGGGCCTCCGCCGGCGAACACGCGGCGCTGCAAGTCGCCGCTGGCGTCCGCGGCGCGGAGCTGGTCGAAACCGCCGAGCGGCGCGCCGTCGATGACGATGAGGGGCACGGTCCGGTGGTTGGGGAGCAGCGCCTCGGTGACCGCTTGCCGGTCGGGGTGGTTGTCGAGGAAGACCTCGTCGTAGCGGATGCCCCGCTGATCGAGGAAGGCCGCCGCGGCAACGCAGAATGGGCACATGCGGGTGCGGTAGACCTGAACTTCGGCACTCTGTTCTGGCATCGGATCGGCGGGTCGTTCGCGAACCGCGGCACAAGCCGCGCGCTGCTGTTTGTTCGGACAGGGTAACGGCGCGCTTGACCGACCTCACCCCTCTTGGTTACGGGGAATGGCGAATGAGCGCTCCCTTCGACCCCGACGCGGCGGCAGCGGCGGACGCCGGCATCTTCGGGCTGCCGCATGACCGAGACCAGGCCGAGGTGATCCTCGTGCCGGCGCCGTACGACGCGACCACCTCGTATCGGCGGGGTACTGCAGCCGGGCCCGAAGCGGTGCGAGACGCCAGCCACCAGGTCGACCTGTTCGACCTGCAGACCGGTCACGCCTACCGGCGCGGCATCCATCTGCTCGACGACGATGGCGGCCTCGCCGCGCTCTCGGCGGCGACCCGCGCAGCCGTGGATTTGGCGACCGGGGAGCAGGGCACGGCGGCCGAACGCGCAGCGGCGATCGCCACCGCCGACGACGCCGGCGACCGCGTCAACGCGCACGTCGGCCGACACACCACCGCCACCCTGGCCGACGGCAAGCTGCCCGGCGTGCTGGGCGGCGACCACTCGGTGCCGTTCGCGGCCATCGCGGCGGTCGCGGCGGCGCACCCCGGCGTCGGCATCCTGCACGTCGATGCCCACGCCGACCTGCGCCCCGCCTACCAGGGACTCCGCTGGAGCCACGCCTCGATCATGCACAACGTGCTCGACCGGATCGAAGGGGTGTCGCGGATCGTGCAGGTCGGCGTCCGCGACCTGAGCGGGGGTGAGATGCAGGCGATCGAGGCCAGTGGCGATCGCGTGATCACTCACTTCGACCTCGCGTGGCGCCGGCGACTGGCGGCGGGGGAGACCCCGATGGCGCTGTTCGACGAGGCCGTCGAGGCGCTGCCCGCCGAGGTCTACGTCAGCTTCGACATCGACGGCCTGCAGCCGGCACTGTGTCCCAACACCGGCACGCCGGTCCCAGGCGGTCTCGATTTCGGCGAAGCCTGTCTCCTGCTCGAGCGCCTGGTGCGGGCGGGCCGCCGCATCGTCGGCTTCGACCTGTGCGAAGTCGCGCCGGGACCGACTGGCCGCGAGCTCGACGCGCTGGTCGGCGCCCGGGTGCTGTACAAGCTGTGCGGCTTCGCGCTGCTGAGCCGCTGACAGCGCGCTGCGGGCACGCGTGCTCAGGCGTGCCGCGCCGCCAGCCACACCCGACGTCCCCAGACCGTCAAGTCGTCCATGAAGGTGTACATCAGCGGTACCACGAACGCCGTGAACACCGTGCACACCGCCAGCCCGCCGGCCACCGCCACGGACATGCCGACATAGCTCAGCCCGCTGCCCTCCGAGTCGCCGAACACCGCCATCGGCAGGAGGCCCGCGATCGTGGTCATCGCCGTCATCACGATGGGGCGCAGCCGCCGGCGCGTCCCCTCGAGGATCGCCGCTTCGCGGTCCATCTCCTGGCGCAGCCGCGCGATGCAATCCAGCAGCACGATGCCGTTGTTGACCACGATGCCGGCGAGCAGGATCACGCCGACGACGGCCATCGGGTCGAAGGTGCCCAAGAACAGCACCAGGCTCCACATCGCGCCGAGGATGGCGAACGGCACGGTGAACATGATCGCCCCCGGCAAGATCACCGACTCGAACAGCACTCCCATCAGCAGGAACACCAGCGTGATGCCCAGGTACAGAGCATCCATCAGCGCGAACACCTGCTCGCGCGAGTCGACGAACTGGCTGCGCTCCTCCCAGCCGTAGCCCCGCGGCAGCGGGATGGACGCCATCGCATCGGCCAGCACCCGACTGAACTGCAGCGGCCCGACGCCGTCCTCGCGCTGGCCAACCAAGGTCACGTGCGTGCGCCCATCGGCGCGCTCGATCTCGCCCATGGCCGGCTCGAACTCGATGTCGACCATCGTGGCCAGGCTCTGGAAGCTGCCGTGGCCGCTGTAGATCTGCGTCTCCTTGAGGTCGACGATCGTCGGGTGCTCCTCGCTGTCGAGCTGGGCGATGAGCTGGGTTTCGCGGCCGCGCTCCTCGAACTCGGCGAGCAGCTGACCCTGCAGGCCGCTGGCCACCGAGCCGAACAACGCGTCCGGTGACACCGCCAGCGCCTGCATGCGATCGCGGTCCATGCGCACCGTCACCTCGTCGTTGTCCTCGAGCTGTGGGATCTCGACCTTGGCGACCTCGGGCAGCCGCACCAGCATCGACTGAACGCCGACGGCCAGATCGATCAGCTCCTGACTGTCGCGGCCGTAGAGCCGCAGGACGAAGTTGCGATCGCCGCTCTCGCCGCCGCTGCCGCCGCCTCCACCTCCGCCGCTCGACCGTTGGGCGAGGATCAGCTCCGTCCCGGGCCGCCGCGGCCACTCGTCTTCGATGCGCTTGCGCAGGGCGTCGAACTCGTCCTTCGGCAGCCGCTCGGCGAAGCCGATGTCGACCGAGGCGCTCCGCCGGCTGAAGCGCGACGACACCGTGTCGACCTTCCACTCCTCTTTGCGCGCCAGCACGAACTCTTCGTAGGCCAACACCTCTCGCTCGACGTCGACGAGCTCGAGACCGCGCGGCAGGCGCATCTTGATCGACACGTCGCCGCTGCGGAACGGGTTGATGCCGCCGCCGGAGAACTCGAGCCGCTGCCACGCTTCGCCACAGGTCGACAGCAGCAACAACGCCGACGCCGACGCCAAGAGCCGGTGCCGCAGCGCGATGCGCAGCAGGGCGTGGTTGAAGCGCAGCAGCCACGCGATCGGCGACAGCCAATGGCTCGCCGCACCGGCCGGTACGGCTGCTCGTTTCACGCCGGCGCCGCCGAGGTGGTAGATCCCCGACGGCAACAGCAGCAAGGCGACGGCCAGGCTGCCGATCAAGGCGACCGACAGCGGCACACCGACCGAGCCGAGCATGGTGCGCGCCTGGGCGTTGCCCAAGAACACCATCGGCAGGATGACCACGACCGTGGTCAGCGTCGCCATCGACACCGCGAGCCCCACCTCGCGTGCACCCTGCACGCAGGCTTGGCGCAGTGGCAGGCCGCGCTCGCGCAGCCGGCGGATGCTCTCCAGCACGACGACCGAGTTGTCGACCACCATGCCGACCGCCAGCGTCATCCCGCACATCGACAGGATGTTGAGGGACTCGCCCGCGAAGAACAGCCAGCCGCCGACCAGGAGCAGGGCCATCGGGATCGCGGTGGCGATCGCCAGCGTGAAGCGCAAGTTGCGCAGGAACAGCAGGAGCACGACCAGGGCGAGCACACCGCCTTGCAGCGACGTCGTCAGCAGGGTGTCGAGGCTGTCGGTGATCATCTCGCCCTGGTCGAGCAGGAAGCGGAAGCTGAGCCCGTCCAGCCTCGTGTCTTCTGCCAGGGCCGCCGTCGCGCGTCGCAAGCGCGCGCTGGCCTCCACGGGGTTCGCCCCGGCGGCGGCCGAGATGAAACCGGTATAGGTGTAGCGTTGGTTGAAGCGAGACAGCTGATCGCGCACCGACGGGACGCGCTCGACCCGCGCGATGTCACGGAGGACCAGCCCCGGTTTGATCGGGTACTCCTCGACGTCCGCCAGGGAAACGAACTTGGTGTCGACGCGGATCAAATAGCGATGCGGCCCATCCTCGAGCTCACCGACCGGCGCCGTGAAGTTGTCGGCGGCCATCCGCTGCAGCAGCTGGCCGTAGTCGATGCGGTGGGCGACCAGCTTGTCGCGGTCGAACCAGATGCGGATGGTCTCGTCCAGCAGACCCCAGACGTCGACGCGGCCGACGCCGTCGACGGCTTCGAGCCGCGGCCGCACGACGCGGTCGATCAAGAAGTCCCAGTCCGGCGACCGCTCCGGCGTCAGCATCTGGAAGAAGGCCAGCGGAATCGCCGACGCGTCCTCGCGCCAGGTGACGTAGCGGTCGACGCCCTCGGGCCAAGACAGGCGCGCACGCTGGGCGCGGTCGCGGATCTCCGCCGCCGCCAGCGCGCTGTCCATGCCCTCGTCCAACGTGACCGTCAGCCGGGCTGAGCCGGCGCCGGACTCGGCCTCGATCTCCTTCAGGCCCGGGATCGTCCGCAACTGCTGCTCGAACGGCACCACGATGCGGTCCTCGACCTCGGTCGGCGTGCGGTCGGTCGGCACCGGCACCCAGATGTTGATCTCGTTCGAGGACAAGCCCTCGGGTACGAACCGCAGCGGCAGCTTGCTGAAGCTGACCAGGCCGACCACGATGATCGCCATCGCCGCCATCAGGGTCAGCACCGGCCGATCGACGAACCAGGTGTAGAGGCCGCGCTCGTCTTGCACCTCGGCGATCGGGCGTGGGGCGGTGGAGGCCATCGTTCAGCTCCGGCGCTCGGTGAGCGAGTAGATGACGGGAATCACGACCAGCGTCAGCAGGGTCGACGACAGCAGGCCCGAGATCACCGTGACCGCCATCGGACCGCGCAGCTCGACGCCCTCGGTGCCGCCGCCGAGCACGGGCAGCGCGCCCAGCCAGCCGGTCAACGGCAGCAGACCGAGCACGGTCGTCGCCGTGGTCATCAGCACCGGGCGCAGGCGGGTCTGCGCGCCCCGCAGGATGGCCTCGTCGCGCGGCACGCCATCGGCGCGCAAGCGGTTGATCTGATCGAGCAGGATGATGGCATTGTTGACGACGATGCCCGCCAGCACGATCGCGCCGAGGAACACGATCACCGACAGTGGGATGGTCAGCGCATCCAGGGTGAAGATGACGCCCACCAACGCCAGCGGCAGCGCGCACAGGATGATCAACGGTTGGCGCAGGCTCTCGAACTGGCTCGCCATCACGATGTAGACCAAGAACACCGCCAACAGCAGCGCCATCGACAGGCTCTGCGTCGACTGCTCGAGCTCCTCCTTCTGCCCGCCGAGCCGCACGTCGATGCCCCGCGGTAGATCCAGCGCGGCGAGGGCGTCCAATACGCGCTCCTGCGTCGTGCCCAGGTCGAAGCCGCGCAGCGTGGCCTGCACCTCCGCGCCGCGCAGGTTGCCGATGCGGCGGATCTCGCTGGGTCCCTCTTCCTGCACCACCGACCCGACGGTGCGCAGCGGGATCTCGGGCCGGCCCGCGGGGTTGACGTTGAGCTGCATCAGCTCGCCGACGTGGCGCAGCTGCCGGCGGTCGAGGCGCACGCGGATGTCGATCTTGCGTTCGCGCTCGGCGTAGCGGGTCGGCACGTCGCCCTGGATCTTGGCCCGCAGCACGTCGGTGACCGACTTGGGATCGAGGCCGACGGCGGCCAGCCGCTCGCGGTCGAAGCGCACGGCGAGCTCGGGGCTGCCGCGTTGCAGGCTGGAGCGCACCTCGCGCAGCCCCGGAACCTCAGCGAGCGCCGCGGCGACCGCGGCGGATGCCTGGCGCAGCAGAAGCAGATCCTCGCCCAACACCTCGACGACGAGCGGCGCCTCGAACGACAGCACGCTGGGGCGAGCGTAGCGGTGGGTGACTTCGGGCGTGCGGCGGATCACCGCGTCGATGTCGGCCCGCACACGCGCCTCCTGGGCCGGCCGATCGACCGCCGGACGCAGCTTGACCAGCAGGCGCGCCGAGTGTTCGCCCTCGTCCGAGTCGTTGAGCTCCTCGTCGTCCACCCCGGCAGCCAGGAAGGTCCGCTCCACGTCGGGCAGGGCGGCGACCGCGGTCTCGACGTCCGCCATCACCGCTGCCGTGCGCTCGACGGTCGACTTGCGCGGCAAGAACGCCTCGACGTAGAACTCGCCCTGGTGCACTTCCGGCAGCATCTCGTTGCCCAGGTGGGGGATCCGCGTGACTGCGACCGCGAGCAGCGCCAGTGCCGTCAGCACCACCAGGGCGCGCGCGCGGAGCGCTCCACTCAGCAGGCGCGGATAGCCGTGCTGCAGGCCTCGGTAGAGCCAGTCGAAGGCGGTGGCAAACGGCCACAAGATCAGCTCGAGCAAGACCGCGACGAGCCCCGCGAACAACAGGAGCGCGCGCAGGCCCACGGTCGCGATCCGCGTCAGCAGCGCCGCCACGCCGCGGCCCACCAGCTGTGGCAACGCCAGCGGCAGCGCTAGCCAACGTGGCGCACCCGCCGGCCGGTGGGCGTCGGGCGCACGCGGCGGCGGCGGTGGCGGCGCACCGGCGCGTCCGGCCCCGCGGCTGGCCAGCATCGGAATCACGAACAGGGCGACCAGCAGCGACATCAGCAGCGAGTACACCACCGTCAGTGCTTGGTCGCGGAACAGCTGGCCGGCGACGCCCTCGACGAAGACGATGGGAAAGAACACCGCCACGGTGGTGAGCGTCGAGGCGATCACCGCGGTCGCCACCCGGCGCACGCCGGTCACCGCGGCCGCCGCCACTGCCAATCCCTCCTCGCGGGCGCGGGCGATCGACTCCAACACGACGATCGAGTTGTCGACCAGCATGCCGATGCCGAGCGCGAGACCGCCGAGGGACATGATGTTGAGGTCGATGTCGGAGACGAACATCGGCGCGAACGTCGCCACCACGCTGACCGGGATGGACACCGCGAGAATCGCGGTCGCACTGAGTCGACGCAGGAACAGGTAGAGCACGGCGATGGCGAACAGGCCGCCCTTGACGGCGCTGCCGAGGACGTCGTCGACCGCGTTCTCGATGAAGCGGGACTGGTCCTGCAAGGTGTCCACCTGCACGCCGAGGGGGCCCAGAGCAAAGCCGAGGTAGTCGGTCTTGGCGCGCACTTCGCGGGCGGCGGCGAAGGCAGCCGCCCGTGCATCCTGCTCGACCGTCTCGCTGTCCGCGCGGGCGCGCGCGCGCTGGGCAGCACGGGCCTCGGCGTCGAGGTGCGTGCCGGCGGCGACGTAGGCCTGCTGGTCGGCGTCTCCGTACAGTCGGTCGCGCACCGCGGCACACAGCGCGACGATGTTGGCGGTGGCCTCCTTGTAGACGTCGATGAGCACCGCGGGCTGGCCGCCGACGATGCTGACCACTTGCTTGTCCGCCGCAGCGCGGCGCACGTCCGCCACCTGGCCGAGCCGGATCGACGCCTCGCCCCGGCGTTCGAGCACGATCTGCTCGATCGTCTCCACCGACGTGAACTCGCCGATGAGGCGCACGAGATACTGGGTCTTGCCCTCCTCGACCGCGCCCGACGCCGCGTTGACGTTCTCCGCCGCGAGCCGCTGGCCGACCGTCGCCACGTCGATGCCGAACAGCGCCAGAGCGCGGTCGTCGAGCGAGATGCGGATCTCCTCCTCGTCACCGCCGCGCACCTTGACCGCCGCGACCCCCTCGATCTCCGCCAGCTCGCGTTCGACCTCTTCTTCGGCGATCCGCCGCAGCGCGGTTCCCTCGAGCTCGCCGAACAACCCGACGGTCATCACCGGGTCCAGGCTGGGGTCGTAGCGCAGCACCAGCGGGGCCTCGGCCTCGTCGGGCAGCTGCACGCGATCGAGCCGGTCGCGGATGTCCGACATGGCGAACACCATCTGCGTGCCCCACTCGAACTCGAGCACGACGTCGCTGACCTCCGGCCGGCTGACCGAGACCACGCGGCGCACGCCCGAGATCACCGACACCGACTCTTGGATGCGCTCGCTGACGCGCTCCTCGACGTCGCGGGGGCTGGCGCCGGGGTAGGCGGTGCGCACCGTCACGGTCGGATAGGAGATGTCCGGCAGCAGGTTGACGGGCAAGCGGTAGAGCCCGACCAAACCGAACACCACGGCGGCGGCGATGACCATGCCGATCGCCACCGGCCTGCGGGCGGTGAAGTCGAAGAGCGAACGGTCCGCGCCGGCCACTCAGGCCTCGCCGACTTCGACCGGATCCTGGTCGCGCAGGTCGTCCTGGCCGGCGGTGATCACCGCCTCGCCGGGCTGCAGATCGCCATCGCCGTCGGTGCGGCACTCGACGAAGTTCTCCTGCTCCAAGCCCAGATCCAACACCACGCGGACCGCCCTGCCGTCGCGCACGACGAACACGATCGCCTGGTCGCCGTCGTTGAGGATCGCCGTCTTCGGCACCATCAGCGCCATGCGCTCGGACTCGGCCAGGATCGCCAGGTTGATGAACATGCCCGGGCGCAGCAAAGAGGTGTCCGTCTCCCGCACCCGCATGCGGATCTGGAATTGACCGGTCTCCCGGTCGACGACCGGCAGGATCTGCTCGATGTCGCCGATGAACTCGCGCTCCGGATAGGCGCTCGGAGTGAACAGCACCGACTCGGCGTCGCGCACCAACGGCAGCTCGTCCTGTGGGCGGCCGATGTAGCAGACCAGCTCGGTCAGGTCGACGACCCGGGCCAGCGGAGTCGCCGTGCTCACCGCCTCGCCGACGTCGACCGGCAGCTCGGCGACGACGCCGTCGAACGGTGCGGTGATGCGGTGCTCGGTGAGCCGCGCCCGCGATTCGTCGAGCCGCGCCTCGGACTCGGCGATGTTGTTCTGCGCGGCCTCGGCGTCGAGCACGGCCTTGGCGGCGTTGAACCCGGCCACCCGCAATGCCTCTTCCCGCGACTTCCACTCGAACTCGGCGTCCTCGAGTGCCTTGCGCGACACGCTGTCGGGATCCTGGCCTGCAAGCCGGCGGTACTCGGCCTCGGCGCGGTCGCGGTCGATCTCGGCTTGCACGACGCGGCGCTTGGCGGCGTCGACCTCGAGGTCGGCCAGCTTGGCCTGCACGCGCCGGTCTTGCAGCTGGATCTCGACCTGCTGCCGTGCCGCCACCGCCTCGGTGTCATCCAGCTGCAAGAGCAGGTCACCGTGGCGGACCCTGCCGCCCTCGGAGACCGCGATCTCCCGCACGCGGCCGGCGACCTTGGACAGCACGACCACGTCGCGCTCCGCCTCGAGATAGCCGGTCGTTTCGATCTGCCGGCGGATCGACTGCTGGGTCAAGGTCTCGACGCGCACCAAGGGCGGGCGCTTGGACTCGGGCTGGTCGCTGTCGGCGGCGCGGGCCGCGCCACGCTGGCAACCGACCGTGACGGCGGTGGTGGCGACCAGCAGCAGTAGCAGCGGGCAGGAGTTCGGCATGAGGCGCGGAGGGGGGACCCGGGAGCGACAATGGAACGTGGCCAATCGGCCCGACACTATGTCTCCTCGGTTCACCTTCGGCCAGCGGTGGAGCAATCCCGTCCATTGCCCGCAGCGCGCGCGACCTTCGCCCGGCCCGCAGGAACCGGTTTTTGCCGGCGAGGAGTGCATCGCGACCGGCGCGGCGGCATGGTGCCGTCAGCATGGCAACACCGATCTCGCTCGCGGAGGCCGAGGCGTTCGTCGAAGGCGCCGTGGCCAGCCCTCTCGGCCAGGAGAGGGTGGGCCTGGCCGACGCGCTCGGCCGGCGTTTGGCGGCCGACCAGCGCACCGACGGGCCCTGGCCCAGCACCGACCGCTCGGCGATGGACGGCTTCGCGCTGTGCGCTGGCGCCGCCGGGCTCGGCGCCGGCACCGCGATGCCCATCGTCGGTGAGGCGATGGCCGGCCATCCGTTCGACGGAGAGGTCGGGCCCGGCCAGGCGGTCCGGATCATGACCGGCGCGGTGGTGCCGGCCGGCGCCGACGCGGTCGTACCGGTGGAGAACACCACTGGTTACGACCGCTCGCCGGTCGAGCTGCAGCGCGCCGTCCATGCCGGCGACAACATCCGGCCGTGCGGCTCCGAGGTGGCCGCGCACAGTGTCGTTTTGCAGCGCGGATGCCGACTGCGCGCGGCGGAAATCGGGGTCCTCGCCGTGCTCGGCGTCGAGCAGGTGCCGGTGTATCGCCGCCCGGTGGTGGGCATCGTCGCCACCGGTGACGAGGTGGTGCCGATCGGGGCCGCGCCGTTGCCGCACCAGGTGCGGGACAGCAACAGCTACGCGCTCGCCGCCCAGGTGGCCGAGACCGGCGCCGTCGCCCGCCGTCTCGGCGTCGCCCCCGACGTCGAGGCGCCGTTGCGCGAGTTCCTGGCCGACGCCCTGCGCGGGGTCGACGTGCTGCTGACCATCGGCGGCGTCTCGAAGGGAACCGCCGATCTGGTGCACGGCTGTCTCGCCGCGCTCCAGGTCGAGCGCCACTTCCACGGGATCGCGCTCAAGCCCGGCAAGCCGACGTTCTTCGGCACCTGGGAATCGGCCGGCACGCCGCGGTTCGTCTTCGGTCTGCCCGGCAACCCGGCGTCGTGCTTCACGGTGTTCGATCTCCTGGTGGCGCCGTTGCTGGCCCGCCTGATGGGCGCCACCGGCAGCAACGCCCGTCACCGCGGACCGCTGGCGGGCGCGCCGCAGCGGCGCAACTGGCGGGCGCAAGCGGTGCCTGCCCGGCGGGGCGCCGACGGGGCTCCCGGCTCCTTCGAAGCCTTGCCGCTCGGCCCCAGCGGCGACCCCTTCGCGCTGGCGCACGCCGACGGCTACGTCCTGTTGCCGGCCGATCGCGAGCCGGTCGCCGGTGAGCCCGTCGCCTTCGCCCCCTACGCGGGGGGCCCGCGCGACGCATGAGGCTCGTGGCCCCTCTGCTCGTGGGCGCGGCGCTCGGCGCCGCGACGCCACCGGCCCTGGTGCCGAGCGGGGGCCTGCTGGTCTGGCCCGCGCTGATGGGGCTGTACGCGCTGGCGCGACGCGGCGAGGGGGCTGCCCGGGCGTGCTACCTGGCCGGCGCGATCCACGTGGCGGTGTTCTCGCTCTCGCTGCGGCACGTCTCCTGGCTGTTCTTCGTCGCCGTCACCCTGGTCGGCGGTCTCTACTACGCGCTGATCGCCGGCGTCGTGCGCCGCCGGCCGGCGTGGCTGTGGCCGCCGCTCGCGTTCGCCCTGGCCTTGGCCGCCACCCAGCGGCTGCGGGCAGTGATGCCGGAGATCTACTACCCGCACGGTCAGCCCGCGCACTGTCTCTACGAGTGGCTGGCCCTGCTCGGGCCGGTGCCGTGGGGCGGCACGGTGTTGCTCAACGCGGTGCTCGGCTTCACCGCGGCGGCCTTGCTCGAAGCGCTGCGCGGCCGCGGCGCGGGGCGCCGGCGCGCGGTGATCGCGGCAGCGGCGGCGGCCGGCGTGCACCTGGCGTCGGGGTTGTGGTGCCCGCGCGCCGAGGCATCCGCCGGCAGCGTGCGCATCACCGCGCTCGAACCCGGTCTGGGGCCGCTCTACGCGGCCAACCCCGACGTCGCCGAGACCGTCCATCAGAGGTTGGTGGTGCCCACCGCGCTGAGCGCCCGGCAGCAGCCGCCGCCCGACCTGGTGCTGTGGCCCGAGAGCACGTTCTTCTACGCGTTCGTGCGCGAGTCCGGCAGCGGCTGGACCCTCGACCCCGCCTGGCGGCCGCCGATCGCGAAGGACACTCGGCTGGTGGCCGGCACCAGCGCGCGGTTCGGCAGCGGAGACGAGCTGCGCGACGTGCCCGCCGCGCTCGTCATCGACCACAGCGGTGCCGTGCTCGGCAGCTACGAGAAGCGGCGGCTGGTGCCGTTCGGCGAGTTCATTCCGTTGGCCGGGCTGCTGCCGCGGTCCGTGCATCGCCAGCTGTTGGACTACGCCGTCCGGGTGTTCGGCACCGCTCCCGGCTGCTCTCCGGGCCGGCGGCATCCCCTGCCGGCGACGGCCGGCGGCGTGCCGTTCGGCGTGCTGATGTGCTACGACAACGCGTTTCCGGAGATCGCCGAAGAGCAGGTCGCCGCCGGCGCGCGGGTGTTGGTCGTGCTCAGCAACGAGGCCTGGTTTCGGCGGGGCGGCGAGCTCGAGCAAATGCACGCACACACGGTGTTCCGCGCCTTGGAGACGAGCACCCCCCTGGTGCGGTCCACCCTGGATGGCCCGACGCTGGCGGTCGGGGCGGACGGCCGCCTGCTCGGCGTGCTCCCCTGGATCGATGCGCCGCGCGCGCCGCGCCAACTCGAGGTCGACGTCGCGCTGGGGCCGGGCGTGGCCTCGCCCATGGCATGGCCGCGCACGATCCTGCGATGGGCGATCCTCGCGGTGCTCCTGATCCCCGCGTGGCACCGGCTCCGATTCCGAGCTAGACTCGCTTAGACCCGTCGTTTCCGAGGTGGCCCCGAACCGGGACCCGCATCGGGGTCGGCCAGTCACTTGACGAGCAGCCACAAGCAGTTAGGATGCGCCGCCCAGAGGACTTGACCCGGGTGGTGGCCCTCGCTGCCCGGACCTGCCCGGATGGTGACGACTCGACCCGGCGACAGCCCTAGATGCCGTTCTCGGCTCGACTTAGCCCTCCGCAACCCCAAGGCCCGGCGTAATCCCTGTTAGGAGTCTCTCCCACGATGAGTGCAATCGGTCGCGTCTTTATTGTCCTGAATCTCGTCCTCGCGGCAGCGTTCGTGGGGTTCGCCGGGACGTTCCTCCAGCGGCACACCGACTACAAAGCCAAGTTCGACGCCGCGACGACGTCCGCCGCCGAGGCGGCGACCGCCGCAGCGGCCCAGTTCGACGCGAAGGTCGCCGAGCTGCGTGACGTCGACCGCGAGCTGCGCGCGCAGAAGTCGCTGTTCGACCGCGCCGATGGCGACAACAAGGCGCTGCGCGCCGAGAACGCGCAGCTGACGGCGCAGCTGGCCGACCTGGCCGGCGACGTCAAGAACATCAGCTCGCAGACCACCACCATGGCGCAGGAGATCGAGCGCTCCCGCGAGCAGAGCAAGCAGGCCTACGACCTGGCGGTCGGCGCCGATCGCGAGAAGGCGTCCGCGCTCGACGAGCGCGAGAGCGCGCTGACCCAGCTCGCCGAAGTCGAGCGGCAGATGGAGCAGCTGCGCGACACGTTGGCGCAGACCAACGCCCGCCTCGCCGAGGCCCAGCAGGCCAAGCAAGAGGCCGACGTGATGGTGGCGATGTTCAAGAGCGCCTACCCCGGCATCGTCGAGGCGGTCACGCCCGACTTCGGCGGTGTGGTGCACCAAGTCGACAACGCCAACACGCTGCTGACCGTGCGTGTCACCGACAACCCGGGCTCGCTGGAAGTCAAGCCGGGCTACTCGTTCGCGATCTTCGACGAGGATCTCTACAAGGGCGAGGCCATCGTGCAGGCGACCGAGGGCGAGTTCGCGTTCTGCCGGATGTCGAAGCGCCGTGAAGGTGCCTCGATCTCGATCGGCGACCGCGCCCGCACCAACCTGACCCAGTAGGAGCAACGCCATGGCAGCCCGAAAGAACAAAGCGGCTCCGCGACGCGCTGCGGCGCAAGTCGAGGCGGTCGAAGAGGTCAAGACCGGCGGCATGAACATCGACGATGGCATCGTGCTGACCACTTTCCTGCTCCTCGCTGGAGCAGTCGCTCTCGCGTATCTCGCTCTCGGCAACTACCCCGCCTAGCCCTGGCGGCGGAGTAGTACGGGCCTTGGGCAACGACCCCGCCTGACGCGGGGCGAGCCATTGCGGCGCTGCGCAGCAGCGCCGCTCGCTTTTGCGAAGGCGTGATTTGGTTTCCATCCGCGGGGACCGACGCTACCTTTGCGTCCCGGAGCCACCCGCGGCGCCCGGGGTCGACTGACGGCTCCTCCGCGGGGAGGGTCCCGTGCGCTCGCCGGCCGAAGACGCGGTTACCCCGGGAGCGTCGCGTGCCCGGTGGCGGTTTCCGCACCAAGTCTCGTCTGTCGAACGCGGAGGGGTGATGCTCAGGCCGATGGAGTGGGTGGTCAGCCGGTTCTCGGTCGACATGGGCATCGACCTGGGCACGGCCAACACCCTCGTCTGTCTGCGTGACGTCGGCATCGTCCTCGACGAACCCTCGGTGGTCGCGGTGCGCAAAGGCAGCAACGAAGTCCTGCTCGACGGGCAGGCGGTCGGCCACACGGCCCTGGAGTATCTGGGGCGGACGCCACCCGGGTTCGAGGCGGTGCGGCCGATGCGCAGCGGCGTCATCGCCGACTTCGAGATCACCGAAAAGATGCTGCGCTACTTCATGCGCAAGGTGCAGAAGGGCCGGCGCTTCGTCCGGCCGCAGGTGGTGATCGCGGTCCCCTGGGGCATCACCATGGTGGAGAAGCGCGCGGTCATCGGCTCGGCCGAACGCGCCGGGGCGCGTCGGGTCTACCTCGTCGACGAGCCCACCGCCGCCGGCATCGGGGCACAGCTCCCGGTGCACGAGCCGCACGGGTGCTTGATCGTGGACATTGGCGGTGGCACCACCGAAGTCGCGGTGATCTCGCTCGCCAACGTGGTCGAGGCCGAGTGCCTGCGGGTCGCCGGCGACGACTTCAACGACGCGATCGCGCTGTACATGCGCAACAAGTACAACCTCCTGATCGGCGAGATCACCGCGGAGCGGCTGAAGATCGCCGCCGGATCGGCGGTGCCGCTGGAGGAGGAGATCGACGTCGAGGTGCGCGGCCGCGACTCGCTGACCGGCCTGCCGAGGCGGGCCGTGATCTCCTCCGGCGACGTCCGCGAGGCGCTGGAAGAGCCGGTGCGCAAGATCATCTCGACGATCAAGACGGTGTTGGAGCGCACGCCGCCCGAGCTGTCCGCCGACCTGGTGGCGTCGGGGATCACCATGTGCGGCGGGGGCAGCCTGCTGCGCGGCCTCGACATCCTGGTCGAGCAGGAGACCGAGCTGGCGACTCGGGTGTCCGAAGAACCACTGGAGACGGTGGCCCGCGGCACCGGCATCTTCCTCGAGAACCTGGAGCTGTACTCGCAGTTCTTGGAGGGCGGCGACGACCTCGCGTAGGCGGTGATCCGCAGCACCCAGCGCCTGTTCCCGACGGGCCTCTACGCCACGCTCGCGGTGGCCGCGTGCTGCATGCTGGTCCCGTCCGGACCGCGGCGGCTGCAGGGTTGGTTGGCGGTCGCCAGCACGGCGCCGGCGCGCGTTTGGGCGGCGGTGGCGCAGAACGCGCACGCGGCGGCCGGCATGCCCGCGATCGACGCCGCGCAGGCGTCGCTGCGGCGCCGGCTGACCGACGCCGCCATCGCCAGCGGCACCCAGTGGCGCGCGCCGGGGTTTCAGCCGGTGCCATGTCGGGTCGTCGACCGCGGTGCCCGCGGCCATGGTGGTCTACCCGCGACCCTGACGCTGGATCGACCGCGACGCTCCTTGGCCGACTGTGAGCCCTGGGTGTCCAGCGGCGATGCCCTGGTCGGCTTCCTGGCCCCCGCCGGCGACGATCCGACCGCGGCGGCAACCGTGCAGCTCTTGTGGGGCCGACCGCGCGGCGGAGCCCCGCGGCGGGTTCCGGCGGTCGCTGACGCCGCCGGCGCGGAGCTCGCCTTCGTCGTCGAACCCGCCGGCGAGATCGACCCGTGGCCGCTGCGCTGCCGCACAGTGCGCGATCCCTACCTCCTCTCTCAGCTGCGGCACGGTGGCCAGCCGGTGCGGACCGCGGCGCTGCCCGAGGACCCACTCGGCTGGCTGCCACCCGGAATGCAGCTGGGCCGCCTCCAGCTCTGGGGCTATCCCGGCCTCGGCGCGATCGACGTGTTCGTCGACCCAGCCGTGAATGCCGCGGCGCTGTCGATGGTCGTCGTCTGGCGCCCGGGCCCGGCGCAGCCGGCGCCCCTTGCCGACGCCGCACCGGTAACGGTGCCGGTCCGCCGGTTGTCGCTGCCGAGCCCGCTGGGCAAAGACAGCCGCTGGCTCCTGTTGGCCACCGGCGAACGGCACGTGCGCGCGGGCGCGGCGGTGCTGGCCGGCGATTGGCTGGCCGGCATCGTCGACGGGGCCGGCCGCGGTACGGCGACGGCGACGCCGCTGGCGTTCTGCCGGCGGCCGTTCGCGGCGACGCTTCTGCCGGACGCTGTGGCGGCACAGCCCGTCGACTTGGTGGTGCGCGTATTGGCGATCGAGACGGAGACCGCAAGTGGCTTCCACGTCCGGATCGAGCGCGTCTCGGGCGGCGGTGCGCTGCAGCCGGGCCTGCTCTTCACCGCCGCCAACGGCCTCGCCTTCCCGCCGGGACGCGCGGTCGGCCGGGTCACCGGCACACCGGATCGCTGGTGGCTCGCGGCGCCGCGGCCACCCGCCGCCGCCCTGCGCGTCGTCTGCGCGACCGGAGGCGAGGGTTGATGCTGCGCTGGATCGCGGTCTTCCTGGCGGCTTGGCCTCTGCAATTGGCGGAGAGCTGGTGGGCGGCGCGGATCTTCACCACCCCGGCGCTGACCGTCGCCCTCGGCTTGCTCATGGCGTTCTCCGTGCGCCCGGCGGCGGTGCCGGGCCTGCTGCTGTGCACTGCGGTGGGGCAACACATCGCGCTGGGCGGCGACGTCGCGCTGCACGTGCTCGCCACCGGCACGCCGATCGCCCTGCTCGCGCCGCTGCGCAGCGCGGTCGCCTCGCAGGCGCTTTTGCTGCACGGAGCCTGCGCGGCCTTTTTGGCGCTGGCGACGCCCAACCTCGCACTCCTCCTCGCCCGGCTCTCGGGGGCCGAGCTCGCCATCGCCGGCACCGACGTTTGGTCGGTGGCCGCCGCCGCCGCACTGGCCCCCGTGCTGGCGCGCCTCATGGCACTCCTGCCGCCCTGGCGCGGCCTGATGGAGAAGTCCCGGTGAGGCGGTCCCAGTGAGGGATTTCCGGTGAAGGAGTCGCGGTGAAGGTCGGACGCACGCGGATCCACACCCTGCTGGCGGGATTCGCCGCCTGCGCCACCGGTCTGGTGGTCCACCTTTTCTGGATCATGATCGTGCAGCACGACGATTGGCTCGAGCGCAGCGTGCGCAACCGGTGGGCCTTTCGCGACGTGCCGGCGCAGCGCGGCGCGCTGCAGGACCGCTTCGGCCGGGTCATCGCCGAGGATCGCCCCGCGCTGTCGGTGCTGCTGCACTACCGCGCATTCCGTCGCGACCACCCTCTCGGCTGCGCCGTGCACGGCGCCAACCTGCTCGACGCGACGCGCGGCACTGCGCGCGAACGGTTCGGCTACGTCTCCGCGCAGAACGGACCCGTGGCCGCCCTCGACCATCTGCTGGCGATGCCCTTTCGCTGGCTGTTGGGCGAGGAGATCGCCAGCGAGGCGAGCCGCGACCTGCGCTTCTACGTCGCGACCCTGATCGGCGTGTTGGAGGACGGGCGGCGCCGCGACGGCTACCGCTGGCTGGACGAGGCCGGCGACGGAATCGGCGGCGGCTTGCGCCTGGCGGAAGCGCTCGGCGCCGAGCGCAGCGGCGCGCTCCGCGCCGCGCTGCGGCGGCGCGCGGCCGAGTTCGCCGCGCTCGACGACCGCCTGTCGGGCGATGCCGAACGCGTGCTGCAGGCCGAGCTCGAGCGCTGCCGCCTGTGGCACATCGAGGATGTCGAGCGCGAGCATCGGCTGCGCTTGGTGCAGCGCGTGGTCGCCTTCGAGACCGGGGTCCACCTCGCTCTGCTGCGCGAGCGGCAACCCGGCTTCACGTTGCAGGCCTCGGTCGAGCGGCAGCGGCGGACGCTGCCCGGCCGCGACGATGTCGGCTCGCTCGACACGGTGCTCGGCATCGTGGGACCGTACTGGCGCGAGCACGTCGAGCAGATGCAGGAGCGCGTCGCCGATCAGCTCGGGCCGGAGATCTTGGCCGAGCTGGTGCCGCGGACGCCCGACTTGCCCGAGGGGTTCGCGGGTAGCCTGGCGGACGCCGCGCGTCGCCAAGTGCAGCTGCACCTGGTCGCCCGCGGGCGTCGCGGTCGCAATGGCGTCGAGGCGGCGATGGACGACACGCTGGCCGGCGCACCCGGCCTGCGCCTGGTGGAGAAGAACCGCAGCGCCGACGAACAGCAGCTGTTGCGCGCGCTGCGCGTCCTGCCGGGGCGAGACGTGCGGCTCGCGCTGGACGTCGACCTGCAGGGCGAAGTCGAGGCCGCCCTCGACCGCAACCCGGCCGGCATGGCCACCGCGATCGCCCTGTTGGCGCCGGCGACCGGCGAGCTCCTCGCATTCGGGGGCCGCCCGCTGCGCCGCGACGGCAAGCCGGTCTGGGTCACCGCCGCCTGCCGCTGGCCGACGACCGGGGCGATCGGTTCGGTGGCGAAGTCGTTCGTCCTGCTCGAGCAGCTCGATGCGCGGCGGCACGGACGGCCGTCGACCCCGGCCGAGACCTACCGGCCGTGCACCCGCACCGGCTATCAAGTGCCGGGCATGCCGCGCTCGCTCACCTGCTCCGGCCTGCACGGTGTGGCCGCGCGCGATCCCGCCTATGCCCTCGCGCATTCTTGCAACTTCTTCTACTACCAAGCCGCCGAAGGGCTCGGTGCGGACGGCGTCGCCCAGGCCTTCCGCCGGGTGGGACTGCTGCCGTACAGCGCAGACGAGGATGGCCCGCGCTTCGTGCGCGCGGTGCCCGGTCTCGGCCAGCTGGCGAGGCCACGCGGCGAGCGACAGCTCCTGCAGCTGCGCGCGATCGGCTACGGACTCAACGCGACGGTGATCCACGTCGCCCGCGCCTACGCCGCCCTGGCGACAGGGGTGCTGCCGCCGCTCGTGCTCGTGCCCGGCGCGCGCCACCCCGCGCCGGCGCCGCTCGACGTGCACCCCGACGACCTCGCCGTCGTCCGCGCCGGCATGGCCGCGTGCGTCGAGTCCGGCTCGGCGCGCCGGCTGCCGTCCCTGCGCGCGCTCGGGGTGCGCGCCAAGACCGGCACCGCCGAGATCTCGAACCGCACCGGCGCCAACAACGCCTGGTTTGCCGGCTATGTCGGTGGTGACCGCCCGACGCTGGCGTTTGCCGCGGTCGCCTATGCCGTGCCCGACCAACAGCACGGCGGCGACGTCGCGGGGGTACTGGTCGCGGACCTGCTGGCGGCGGTGCAGGCCGATGACACGCTGCGCCAACGCTACCTGGACGGAGCGCGCGCGCGGTGACGCCACTCGCGGTCTTGGCTCGCACCAACTGGTGGGTGGCGCTCGCCACCGCCGTCCTGGGCGTCCTCGGCTGCGTGTTCATCCGCTCGGCGACCCTCGGTGATCCGGACTTTGAGGGGCTCTACGTCAAGCAAGCCGTGGTGCTGGTGGTGGCCCTGGTCACCGGCCTCGTCATCTTGCTGACGCCGACGTCGGTGTTCTTGCGGCGGGCGGCGTGGATCTACGTCGCTGCCGTCGTCGCCCTCGCCCTGCTGCCGTTCTTCGGCGTGATGATCAACGGCGCACGCCGCTGGTATCGGCTGCCCGGCTTCTTCGTGCAGCCATCCGAGCTCGCCAAGCTGGCGGTGATCATCGCCCTCGCCGCGTATCTCCGCTTTCGCTCGGACGCCTCCTTGAAGGAGAGCCTGCTGATCCCCGCCGCGATCGCCGGCTTGCCGGCGGTGATGGTGCTGCGGCAGCCGGACTTGAGCAGCTCGCTGGTGTTCGGCCCGATCCTCTTGGCGATGTGCTTCGCCGCGGGAGCGCGGCTGCGCGTCATCGCCGCCAGCGCAGCGCTGGCCGCAGCCCTGCTGGTCCTGTCGTACGGCGTGATGCACGACTACCAGCGCGCGCGGGTCGACGCGTGGCTGCATCACTTCTCCTGGGACGACGCGGACGTGCTGCACGACGAGGAGGTCATCGAGGTCCTGCGCGACCATGGCTGGCAGCCGTGGCAGGCGCTGATCGCGATCGGCTCGGGCGGCTGGCAGGGGTTCGGCCTCGAGCAGGGGCCGCAGAACCGCTACGGCTTCCTGCCATACCGGTTCGACGACTACATCTTCGCGGTGATCGCCGAGGAGACCGGCCTGCTCGGCGCGCTGGCGGTGCTGACGACGTTCGCCGGGCTGGTGGGCGGCCTGTTCGGCATCGCGCTGCGCACGCGCGAGCGCTTCGGCCGGTTGCTCGTGGTCGGCGTCGGCAGCTACTTGGGCGCGCAGGCGGCGATGCACGTCGCGGTCTGCACGTGGCTGGTGCCGGCGACCGGCTTGCCCCTGCCGCTGTTGAGCTACGGCGGCAGCTCCACGCTGGTCTCGGTCTGGGCCGTCGCGCTGGCGTTGAACGTCAGCGGCCGCCGGGCGCCGGTGTTGGCCTCGGACGGCTATCGCTGACAGCCATCGTGCCCGCTCACCGCGGCGCCCGCTCCTTGGCCTGCTTGCGCGCTCGCTCGAGGAACGCCTCGTAGTAGCGCCGGTACTTGTCCGGAATGCGCGGCGGCCCGCCCCGGGTCTTCAACATCTGCTCGTACATCTGCAGCCGACCCCAGGCACTGGCGTCCGCGTCGCGCTCGACCTGCTCGGTGTCGCTCGCCTCGGGAGTCGCGTTCTCCCTGTTCGTGCCCGGCTCGTCCTGCCTCTGCGGGCCATCCGCGTCGTCCAACTGTTCGCCTTCACCCGGCCGTTGGTCCACCGCTTCCGACGTGTCGCTCTGCTGCCGCTGGCCTGGTTGTCGCTGTGGCTGCTGTTCGCCCTGCTGCTGTTGCCGATCCTGCGAGCTGCCACCGCCACCCCCGCCCTGGCCGGCCATCTTCTGGATCGTCGTGATCAGCTCGTCGATCCGATCGACGACGCCTTGCTGGGACTCGGTGGTCTGGTCCAAGAGCTCGCCGATCTTCTCGGCCGAGTTGCGCAACGCCGCGCTCGCCGCCGCCGGGTCCTCGGATCCCCTCTGCAGCAGCAGACGATCGATCTCTTCCATCTGTCGAGCGACGTCCTCGGCGAGCTCGCGGACCTTGGTCGCGGGATCTTCGAACTGGGCCGTCGCGGCCGCGCTGCACAACACCGCGCCGGTCGCGAACGACAACGCCAACGATTGGACGGAAGACAAGACGCGGACCCACTTCATCGACCACCTCCGGTTCCCGGGCGCGGTGCCTCGCCGGGCTCTTCGCCACCCTCCGCCGAGCCGCCCTCGGCGGCGAGAGCCGCCTCGAGCTGTGCCTTCAGCGCCAGAAAGATCGCCGTCACCTCATGGTGGCGGTTGGCCAAGCGCTCGAGCAAGGCCGACTCCAGCTCGCCGACATCGTCGCCGCCGCGCCCTTCGAGCAACGTCTGCATGTGCTGCGTGCGGGCCAGCATGTCCTCTTCCATCCGCTTGAGCATTTCCAGCTCGGCGATGAGGGTCACCAGCCGCTCGCGCTGGGCGGCTTGGTTGCCACCCGGCGACTGGCCACCACCGCCCTGGTTGCCTCCCTGGCGCTCCTGGGCCGCTTCACGCCGGCGCTCCTGCTCCCGCGCCAAGGCGGCGAGCAGCTGGCGCGTGCGCTCCTCGACGTCCCGCTGCAGTAGGACCGTCATCTCACCGGGGTCGGGGGCGCGACCGGACAACCGCGCCGCGATGTCGCGCAGGTCCTCCTCGGTCGACTTCAACGCGTAGCTGAACACCAAGACCTGCTCCTCCTGCAGCGCCTCCCGCAGGTACTCGGCCTTGGCCGCCAATTCGCCTTCGCGGGTGCCGAGCTCGTTGAGGTCGAGCCGCAGCCGGCGCGTCATCCGCCCGTTCTGCAGGCGCGCATCGGCGTCGACCGTGCTCTGGGTGATCGGCTCTTGCGCGGCGAGGAAGGCCTCCAGCTCGTCCCTCATCCGGAACAGCAGCTCCTCCTGCCGCAGGTCGCGGTAGCGGTCGCGTTCCTCCTCCAGGGCCTGCTGCGCCTGCTCCAGCTCCTCGGCGGCCTCGCGCTGGGCCTCGTCGGCGTCCTCGGCCTCGCCGTCGCGCATCGAGCGCTGCGCCCGATCCGCGGCGGCGGCGGCCCGCTGCACCGCCTGCCGCGCGGTGTGGTTCTCGCGTTCCTCGAGCAGCTGCGCCAACCGCAGAATCTCATCGCGCAGCTCCTCTTGCCGTTCGGCCATGTCGGCAAGCTGGCTGCGCTGCTCTTCGCTCAATGGACGTGCGTCTTGCAACGCCTCCGACGCCTCGCGCAACGCCTCGGCGGCGCGCTGCTGCCGGTCGGCGGCGGTCGACTGCTGGCCGTCGCGCAACGCCTGCTCGGCGGCTTCCATCTCGTCGGCCGCGCGTTGCATGGGCGCGGCCGCCGCCTGCTCCTGCTCGGCGGTGACGCCGGCACTCGCCACTGCGCCACGCGCGCGGGCCGCGTCCTCGGTCAGCTGGCGCTGCCGCTCGCCAGCGCGCTGCATCTCGGCCGCGGCGTCGCCGCGCTCCGCGCGCAAGGCCTGCTGCAAGTCTTCGCGCGCCGCCTCGAGCTCACTGCGCGCGCGCTCCATCGACGCGGTCGCTTGCTGGCCTTGCGCCGGATCGGTGGCACCTTCACCCAGCGCCGTGCTCGCGGCCCGCAGCTCCTGTTCCACCTGCTCGAGCCGATCGGCGATCTGCTCGGTGGTGGGGGCGTCGCCACCGCGCTCGGGCGGCGGCGCCTGCCGCAGGCTTTGGCCGACCTGCCGGCTCTCGCTCGCCATCTCGGCCGCCGTCTGCCGGGCATCGGGATTGGCGCGCCGGTTGCGGTCGCGCGCCGCGCTGAGTTGGCGCGCGGTTTCCGCCATCTTCGCCATGGCCTCGCCGCGGTGCCCTTCGCGGTCCAGGCGGTCCGCCTCGGTCAAGGCCTCGGCCGCCGCCCGCAACGCCTCGGCGGTGGCCGCGTTGCCGTCGGCCTCCGCCGCGAGCTCGTCCGCCGCGGTGGCCAGGTCTTGCGCCAGCGCACCGCGTTCGGCCGCCATCTGCCCGACCTCGGCCGCGGCGCCGGCGCGCACGGCTTCGGCCAGCTCACCGGCGTGGGTCGCATCCAGACTCTCCCCGTCGAGGGCGGCGCGGACGTCGTCGAGGGCATCGCCATCCACGACCGCTGCATCGGGCTCGGTCGCGGGCCGGGCCTCGGCGAGCTGCTGCCGCAGCTGTTCTTGCGCGGTCCGCGCAGCCTCGGCGTCGTCGCTGGCCAACGCGCGCTGCAAGCGGTCGGCGCTCTCGACCGCGCGCCGCAGGGCGCGCTCGCGGGCGGCGCGCGCCAGCAGATCGCGCTGGCGCTGCTCGAGCCCGCCGATGCGGAAGGCCCGCTCCCGATCGGCGGAGTCGACGTTGCCGGCGCGCTCGTCGGCCGCTCGCTTCTCCAGCGCGTCTTGCTGCTGAAGGAGGCCTCGCACCCGGCGCAGCGCGTCTTCCAAGAAGGGGGCCAGCAGGCCGGCGGCGCTGGCGTTGCGCCGGCTCTCTTCCGCCTGGCGGCGGGCCAAGTCCTCGAGCTGCGCCTGCAGCTGGCGCTCGGCCTCGGTCGGCTCGGCACGGGTGCCGGCTCGCGTCGCATCGCGCAGCTCGCGCTGGCGCCGGGCAAGCTCACCGGCGTCGGCGGCGAGGCGCTCCGCGGTCTTGATCTCCTCGTCGAGCTCTTCGACCGACTGGCGCTCGAGCAGGATGCCGAGCAGCCGCTCGACATCTTCGACCACCGCTTGCTGGCGCCGCAGCGCATCGGCGAGCGCATCGGCGGCCAAGCTCTCGCCGGCACCGGCGAGATCGCGCAGCACGTCGCTCGCTTCGAGGTGGCGCAAACCGGCCTCCAGCAGGGCGACCTGCTGATCGCGGCCCTCGCCCCGGTAGCGCTCGAGGAGCTGTTCCATGAGCGTGCGCAGCCGCTCGGTCTGGCCCAACAGGTCGTTCTGGTCTTGTTGCAGCTCGGCCATCGAAGGGCCCTCACCGCCGCCCTGGCCGGGCAGCGGCGACAGGATGAGCAATGCGAGTGCCGGCGCGGCGGGCGACAAACAACGGACCGTGTGCCTCATGACAACCTCATACGCTCGATCGACACGACTGCGGCAAACCAGCGGCGAAACGCCCGCATTGGCAACCCCTCGGCCCGGCCGGGCCGGGCGGGCCGGATCTGTCGCGCCCACGTCATCGGCCTCGCTCCGCCGAGGCCTTCTCGTCCAGGCGCTCGCGCGTGCGCACCTCGAGCTCGCGCTGTTTGTCGAGCACGCTGCGGGTCTGAATGATCACATCCTGGAACTCGTTCCACTGCCCCAGCTGCTCCCGGAGCTGCTCGAGAAGGGCGGAGATCCGCTGCTGGTGGGCGAGCGCCTCGGTCACCGCCGCGCCGGCGGCGCCGGCGCTGGCGGCGACGGCGGCCTCGTCGAGCGCGCGGAGCAGCTGCGGCGACACATCGGCATGCGCGGCGTCGCAGACCACGGTCATGGCGAGGATCGGATCCAGGACCTTGGGCATCGCGCCGAGGCGGCCCTCGCGGCGGGCCTCGGCGAGGCCGCGGTAATAGCCAGCGGCGTGCGCGACGGCCTGCGGCTCGCGCCGGTGATAGTCCTCGTACATCCGCAGCGCCTCGGCGGCGTGCGGGGAGTCTTCGAGGCGGTTGAACAAGTGCAGATCGAACGCCCGCATCAGCTGATGGTGCTGCCGCGCGATCCGGCCCATCAACGCGGTCTGCCCGACGTGGATCACGGTGAGGTCGCCGCGCACGGCGCGCACCGCGGCACCGTCGGCGAGCGCGGCGCGGACGTCGTCGAGCTGACCGGTCAGCTTCTGCTGCCGGCTGGACAGGGCATCGATGGCCTCGCGGATGCGGCGGAAGTGGCCCGCGACGCGGCGCGCCAGGTCGGCTGTGTCGACGACGTAGGTGAGGCGCTTGGGCAGCTCGGTGGCGTGCGCCTCCGGTTCGCGGTTGTCCTCCAACACCGCCCCGAACTCGATGGTCTCGCCGACACTCAGCGCAGCCCCGGGGGAGCCCAGCGCGGCGAGGTCCAGGATCGCGGTGACCACGACTTCGCCGGCCGCCGGCGGATCGCCGGCCAACAAAGTGGTCTGAAACGCCTGATCGGCCTTGGCGATGCGGGCGACCCCGCGCACGCTCCGCAGCCCGAAGTCGTCGCGCGCCGCGATGCGCACTGGCAGCAAGCCATCCGGCAGCATGACGCCGATGCCGCCGTCGTCCGGCAAGAGCACGCGCCCCGCCGGCCTCTGGTCGACCAACGCGACGACCGGATAGGTGCCCGGATGCGGCGTGCGCAGCTGCTCTTCGCTGGTCAGCTCGATCTGATATCGCTCGCTGCGCTCCACCGTGAACGAGGCGATCCACACCGTGCGCTGGCCGCCGTCGTCGACCACTGTCTCGCTGCGCAGCGGCACCTCGGCGCCGGTGTCGAGGAACAGCAGGTGGCCGCGCAGCACGGGTGCAGTGGTCGAGACCTGCAGGTCCACTTCGGTGCCGGCGAGTGCTTCGACGCCGCCACCGGCCACTGTCCGCGGCGGCAGGCCGGTGTACTCTGGGTAGGTCAGGGCGGCGACGACCGACGCGACCCGCGGCGGGCGGACGGTGACGATGTCGACCCGCAGATCGCCGCGGTCGTCGTCTCCGCCCGTCGCGTGGAACGAGAAGTCGCTGCTGATGCGCCGGAACACGTAGCGGAAACGGTCGTCCGGCCGCGCGGTCATCGACGCGCGCGGCGGCAGACCCCGGCCGCCGGAGATCGCCAGGAACACCTCGCGCGGCACGACGCCCTCGGCGCGCACCAGCACCGGTAGATCGGCGCCCGCCGACAGCGTCACCGTCGCGGCGCCCGGCGTGCGCTCGACGCGCAGATCGAGGTCGCTCTCGGGGAGCTCGACGTGCAGGGTCGTGCGGCGTGGGTAGGCGGCGTCCGCCCCGGCGATGCGGGCCAGATAGACCGAGAAGGCCTCGGGATTGCCCAGCGCTGCCGTGCCGGTGGCCAAGATCGCGGCGCCGGCAATCCCCCAGACGCGCAGCGTGCGGCGCGGGTCGAGAATCTCGTCGCACGACACCTGCTCCACCGCCGCCGCCGCGTCGACGACCACCCGCTCGATCATCGCCGCCGACTGGTCGCGCAGCGCCTGCCCCGCCTGCGCAGCGCGCCCGAGCTGCAGGGCCGAGATCAGCCGCTCGCGCAGCTCCGGAAAGCGCCGCTCGATGACCACCGCCAAGTCGTCGCCACCGATCGCCTTGCGCAGCGGATACAGCAGTCGGCGGCGCAGCCCGAGGACCAGAAACGCCACCAAGCCCAAGCTGAGCAACAGGCGCACCGGCAGCGGCAACACCAGAGCGCGGTCGAGCGCATAGTACGCGCCGACGCCGATCGCCAACGCGGCGACCAACCAGCCGAGGCCGTGCACCGCGAACCGGCGCCGCAAGCGACGGCGCTGCCGTTCGACGACGCCTTCGAGCCGTTGTTGCGCCTGCTGTTGGCCGAGCTCGGTGCTGCTCATCTGCGGCTCCATCTACGGCGTGCGGCCGCACTCGATCCGGTGCTCGAACACCCTTTGGCCCAAACCCTCATCAGCGACCACCCTCCGTGGATTGGCTGCCGTCGTCGCCGAGCACGTACAGCGAGTCGCCGGCGCTCAACAAGACCATGTCCGCGGCGCGGTGCAGCCGGTAGGGGGGCGGGGGCTGGGGGCGGAGGCGCAGCGTTCCCCCGCCGCGCAGCAAGCTGCGGCGCGTGTCCGCGGCCAGCACCAGCACGTCGAGCCGGCCCTCCTCGCGCAGCGTCGGCACCGCCAGGAACTCGCGGGTCAGCACCGGCGACGGCCGGAAGTCGGTGCGGCGCGGCAGCGTGTAGCGGAAGGAGTCGATGGCGGGGTCGAGCGAGAAGCAGATCAAATTGCGGGTGACGTTCGCGCGCCGGTCCTCGAGCAGCAACACCGGCGGCGCCGGCTCACTGCGGCTGCCGCGGCGCCAGTTGCGCACCGTCACGTCGTGGCCGAGCGTGGCCTTGCGCACCGTGTCGCCGCGCAGCGGGTCGATCAGCACGACGTTGCCGCCGACCGGACCGGCCTCGACCAGCAGGATTCGGTCCCCGGCGGTCGCACACATCAGCACCTCGTGGTTGGCGCTGCCGGTCCACGGCGGCCAGCGCAGCTTGCCATCGAAGCCGACCGCGACCAGGCGGCTGGGCTCGCGGTCGTCGCCGTCGACCGGGAAGTACAGGGCGCGCGAGTCGGCGAACACCGATCGGTGCAACAGCGGGAACCGCCAGGCCCGGCGCAGCCGGTCGGTCAGCCGCAGCTTGTCCAGCACCTGCGGGCCGAGGACGACGGGCTCGAGGTCCCGGCCGGTGAGCGGGTCCATGCGCCGGGCCACCGCCCGATCGGGCTCGCCCGGCTCCAGGATCCACAGCGAATCGCCACTCGAGATCGGCGGCACGCTGGCGCCGTCCTTGCCGAACGCGCGCCGGAACACCACGGTGCCGGTGAGGGGCTCGAGGCCGAGCAGCGCACCGGCATCCATGCTGTCGCGGTGCTCGGAGAAGACGTGCAGCAGGCCCGCCCGACAGCCGAGCGGCTCGAGCAATCTGCTGCTGTCGACCTCGTGCTGCCAGCGCGGTGCGCCGTCGTTGACGTCGTACGCTCTGACCTGGTGGCCGTCGAGGAGGACCAAGGTGTCCCCGAAGACGTAGAGCGGATCGATCTCCAGGCCGCGGTACGGCAGCGTGTAGATCGGCTCGTCGAACATGCCGGCGCCGCGGCTCGGATCGTAGGCCTGCAGCACCTCGCCGTGCACGCTGACCAGCAGGGGCGCCGCCGCCCGGGCGTCGAACCCCGGCACCATCACGGGGACGCAGGGCCGCAGGCCCGAGCCGCGCTGCGGCTGCGCCAAGCGGGCGACGACGCCCACCGGCACCGGCGGCGTGCGCGCCGGCGGCCGCGGCAGCGCCTTGATCGTGACGACGTCGGCCAGGGCGGCGCCGCGGTCCTTGGCGTAGTCCGAACGCTCCTCGCCGTAGCGCGCGAGTATGCGCGCGGCGGTCGACGCGGCCAGGGCGTGGTTGCCCCGTTCGCCGGCCGCGATCTGCAGCCGGCGCAGGATGTTGCCGGTCTCGGCGCCCTCCTCGATCGAAACCGCGGTGGCCTCCAGGGCGCGGCCGAGGTCGCCGCGCGCCACCGCCATGTCGAGCAGTCGGTTGCGCGCTTCGCGCGCCGCCGCGCTGACCGGGAAGCGCACCGTCACCGCGCGCACCAAGGCCGCGTCCTCGCCGGCCTCGCGCAGCGCCCGCGCGGCGCGTTCTTCGGTGGTGGAGTACACCCTGACCCCGTGCGCGGCGATGGTGTCCGCCTGCAGCGCGCGGCCGAGGACAGCGCCGCGCTCGCCGGCCAGGGTGACTTCGCCAAAGCGCTCGATCAGCTCCTGCGCCAGCCGCACGCGCTCCAAGGGGTCGTCCGCGTGCCGGGCGCGCTGCCAGGTGACGTAGGCGTTGATCGGCACGGTGCCGGCATCGCCGAACTCGAACTCGCTGTCGCCATGGCGATCGGCCATCACCAGCAGCTCGGCGTCCTGCGCCTCGCGGTCGTCCGCCAGCCAGCCCAGGATGTAGCGCTGCGCCGTCAACCACTGGCGCGGCTCCAGGCTGCCGTCGCGCGCCGCGCGCATCGTGCGCAAGGCCACGTCGGGCGACCGCGATCGCAGCGCCAGGGCGCGGTCCTTGGTCAGCTCGAACAGGTCGCCCGCCAGTCGCCGGTAGACCGGCGCCTCGGTGCTCATGCCGCGCCGCTCGGCCAGCGCCAGGCCCCGCCGGTACAGCTCCTCGGCGCGCTCGTGCGCGCGGGCCTGCGCGCTGCCGGCGGCGTCGGCGCGGATCAGCGCGGCCAGCTTGAGCAGGGCGGCGGGGTCGGTGTCGTCGCCGCGCGCGTCTTGCTCGGCGGCGCGCACCAGGGCGTCGGTGTCGTAGTAGAACTCGACCTGGCCATTGCGCACCGCGGTGAGCACACCGTCCGCCAGCATGAGGTTGCCGATCGCCGCGCCGCCGACCAGCTGCACGCGCCGGCTGTCCCCGTTCAGGCCGAACACCCGCAGCCCGGCGGGCGAGGCGAAGTAGATCGAGTCGCCGGCAAGCGCGCCGCGCGGCACGCTCTCGGCGACGAAGTAGATCTCGCCGTGCACGCCGAGCTGGGCGGGGCTGCGCACCTCATCCACCTTCGGCTCGAGCGGCTGGCGGCCGCGGCCCCGCGCCTTGACCTTGACCACGCTGAGTCCGCTGAAGACGAACTCGTCGCCGACCGCACCGAGCAGCCAGCGCAAGTCGCTCTGCTGGCGGCGCGGATCGCGATAGCGCAACATCCAGAGCAACTCGCCGGTTTCGCCATCGAAGCCCAGGGCGTTGGCGGAGTCGAGCGGTGTGCACGCCATCACTCCATCCGCCACGACCACGGGGTTGTTGGCGAACACCACGCGCCGGTCCTGCTGGTCGGTGAGCCGCGTTTCCGGCATGCGCACCACCGGGTAGGCGTTGACCCAGCGGAGGTTGCCGTCGGCCGCGTCGGCAGCGAAACAAACACCGAGATTGGTCGCGCCGTAGACCACCCCCTGGTCGATCGCCAGCGGTGCTCCGGCGTACTCGCGGCGCGCGTTGCCGAAGATGTTGACCTCGCCCTGGCTGCTGCAGACGAGCTGGCGCCAGCGCAGCGCGCCGGTGTGCAGGTCGTAGGCGGAGAGGTAGTAGGCGATGGTGCCGGAGCGGTCATGCGCGCCGATGTAGACCGTGTCGCCGTCGATCAGCGGCGGGGTGGCGGCGTCGTGCCCGGCGAACCGGCGACTGCGGGCACCACCGGGCTGGTCCCAGTGCGACCAGCGCACCGCGCCGGTCTCGCGATCGAAGGCGAACAGCCGCCGGCGGGGAATGTGACGGATGACCTCGATGCTGCGGTACCAGGTGCTCTGCCCCTCATCCGGCACCTGCAGCGCGGCTACGACCAGATCCGCGGAGCACGCCGCCGACAAGACGTAGTCGCGGTTGATCGACTCCTCGTAGTCGCGCGGATCGATGTCCGCGGCGTGCACCATCGGGCCGTCGGCCTGCCAGATCGTGCGGCGGCGCAGCGGGTCGACGGCGATCACGCTCTGGCCGTCGTTGACGTAGATGCCGGTGGCGGAACCCGCGGCGTGCATCGGGAAGTGCGGGAAGCCGCGCGCCTGCACGTCGAACTCACAGCGCTTCTCCGGCCGCCCCAAGACCTCGTCCATCACGCGGTTGCCGGCCGCGCCGCCGCCGTAGGCCGGCCAACCCGCCAGCAGGCGCGAGGCGCCCGGTCCCGCCGCGTCCAGCAGCGCGCGCTGTTCGCCGCGCAGCGGCGGCAGGGTCTGCGCCGCGGCGCCGGCGAGGATCGCCGCCGCGCGCAGCCGGGCCAGCACCGCGTCGCGCGACCCGCCGGTCGACGGCATCGCGTCCAGCGCAGCGCGCAGGTGGTGGGCGGCGCGCTGCGCATCGCCGCGCTCGAGCGCGAGGTCACCCAGCAGGATGCGCGCCCTGCGCCCTGGCGCCGACGTCGGAAACTCCTCCGCCACCCGGGCGAGATCGTCGCGGTCGCGGCCGTCGAACGCGCGGTCGATCAGGCTGCCGAGCTGGCGCGCAGCCATCGCGTCGTATTCGGCCTGCGCGGGGGCGGGGAGGTCGGCCAACGCGAACAGCGCCGCCCGCCGCAAGCCGAGATAGTGCGCGCTCTGGTCGTCCACCGGCACCACCCCGGCGTCGACGCGGTGCAGCAGGTCGTGCAGCAGCACCACCGCCCGCGGCGCGTCGCCCGCCGCGATCCACTGCTCGGCGAGGCGGAAATCGTGAATGTTGTCCTGCGACCGGTAGAGGCTGAACAGCCGGCCGCGCGGCCCGTCCTGCGCCGCCGCCGCACCGAGCAGGACGGCCACGACGCCGCCGCCGAGCGCGGCGCGCAGCCGATTCCCGAAACCGCTACCAAGTTGTCGCATCATCGTTGTCACGGACGGCAGCCGGGATGCTTCCGGGGCCCGCCCCCGGCTGCATTATCGTCCATCCAGAGCTCGTAGCCTGCGCCTTGCATTGTCTCACCAACCGGGCTGTCACACCAACCGCGCCCGTTTGCGCAGCGTCCACTCGACCGCCAGGATCGCCAGCACGAGCAGCAGGGTCCACCAGGTGTCCCACAGCGGGCGCGTCTTGCGGTCGACCTCGCGCTCGAACGGAACCACCTTGGCGAAGTCGTCGACCAGCGAATCGGCCTCGGCAAGGAAAACGTAGCGCCCGCCCTTGCTCGCCCGCGCGATCGCCTCCAGCGTCTCCCGATCCTGGCTCGAGTGCGCCAGCTCGCGATCGGGGATTTTGACCAGCACGTCCTCGCGGGCGAGGACTTCGCCTTCGGGGCGATCACCGCCCAGGACCAGCACCGACACCGCGCCCGGCTCCTCGAGCACGAACGAGCCCTGGAACGACCCGGGCTCGGTCGGCACCGGCCGCAGCGTGCGCTTTTCGGCGCCCCCCTCGGGGCGCCGCAAGAACACCGCCGCCTCGGGCGCGCGGCTGGGCTGTAGCTCGTCGTCGCGCAGCTCGAGACGCACGCGCACCTGATCGCCGCTCTCGACGATGACCCGGTCGAGCGTCAGCGCGACGTTCTCGTCTTGGTGCTGCAGGCGGCCGCCGGCCAGATAGCGCACCGTGTTGCGCCAAAACGGGTCCATGTAGCGCTCGCCGTAGGGCTTGCGCCACCGCCACGTCTCGTCCGAGGCCAGCACGAAGGTCCGGCCCCGCGGGTAGTGGCTGGCCGCCGCCAGCACGCGGTTGCCGTAGGCGTTGCGATCCCTTGGATGCCGGAGCAAGACCTCGGCGCCGGCCTTGGCCTTGCGCACCGGAAAGTAGGTCGTCCAAGGTGCCAGCTTGCGCTCCCACAGGAGGGCGTTGGCCTCCGGGTCGCGGCGCAAGAGCGTGATCTCGTGCGGCTGGTGCGGTAGCTCCAGCTGCGGAGTGAAGCTGCCGCGGCGGTCCAACACCAGCGTCGCCAGCTCGGCGGGGTCCTCGAGCACGACCGGCAGCAGGTCCTCGAGCGCGGAGCGGCGGTAGTCGTGGGGCATGGCGTTCTCGCCGAACAGGAAGCCGACGCCGCCGCCCAGCTCGACGAACTCGACCAGCAGATCCAGCCACGCGGTGCGCTCCTGCTCGGTGCGCCCGAGCCGCTCCTTCGGCACGTCGCCGAGCAGAATCACGTCGTAGGCGAACAGCTCCTCGCGGGTGCTGGGCAGCGCCCGCAACGGCGGCAAGCCCTCGGTGCTCCAGTGCACGAAGTCGCGGCTCGCGTCGCACTGGTAGACCTGCGCTTCGATGCTGGTCGTGTCGACCCGGAGCAGCAGGTTCTTGACGTAGCGGTACTCCCAGCGCGGCAGATCCTCGACGTACAGCACGCGGATCCGCTGGTCCTCGACGCGCAGGAAGCGCGTGTCGACGTTGTCCTCGTGGCTGGTCTCCTCGGGGAGCGGATCGGCCGAGAAGCGCAGCGTGTAGTCCCCCGGCTCGGAGAACGCGTGGTACATCCGGAGCTTGACCGGGGCGCCGTCTTCGGCCAACACCGCGGTCGCCGTCGCGCGCGGCAGGTAGGGGCCTCCGTCGGCTTCGGCCGCCGACAGGGTCACGGTCACCGACGTGCCCTCGAGCCCCTCGGCGCTGAGCGTGACGTCGAACGCGACCTCTTCGTTCTTCAGCGCCTCCTTGGGACCGGCCGGGCCGACCAAGCGCAGATTGCGCGGTGGATTGGGATCACCGACACCGACCGTGTAGATCGGGATGTCGTCGTCGCCGTAGCGCTGGGCGATCTCGACCGGCGACAGGCCGCCGTTGTTGCGCCCATCCGACACCAGCACGACCGCGTCGAGGTTGGCGGCGGCGGCGTCGCCGCGCAGCAGATCGAGCGCCACGCCGAGCTGCGACTGCCGGCCCTTGGCCGTGAGCTCGTCGAAATCGCGGATCAACCGCGGCTCGCGGCTGAAGCGAAACAGGCGCAGGTCGTGCTTCTCGGCCAGCCGCTGCCACAGGCCGTCCGGTCGACCCAAGACCTGCGCCACCAACTCGGTGCGGGACAGCTGCGCCACCGGCTGGCCCACCAAGGTCGTCAGCGCCTCGTTCTGGGTGGCGTCGGGATAGGTGTCGCGCCGCTGCATGCTGGCGCTGTCGTCGATCAGCACCTGGACCTGAGTGCGGACGGTGGCGCGGCGGATCTCCTCGATGGACGGCTGGAACAGCGCCAGCAGCAGGATGGCGATCGCGGCGCCGCGCAGGCACGCCAGGACGATGCGGGTCGACGCCTCGAGGCGGCGCAGGCCGCCGTAGCACCACCAGGCGAACAGCACCACGACCGGCGCGATGAGCAGCGTCAGTTGCCACAGCTCCGGCAGGGCCAGAAAGCGAAACGTCTCCTCGGTGTGCACCGCGTCGCCGTCTTGCGCGATGGCGATCAAAGCCGGGATCACGCGCGCCTCCGCTGGACGAAGCGGGCCATCAACGCCTCGCCAATCAGCACCGCGAGCGCGACCCACAGGAGCAGGATGCCGAAGTCGTGGTTGCCGGAGTGCAGGACATCTCCCCGGTCGCTGGGCAGATCGCGCAGGATGGTCTGCACGCCGAGCCGCTCGCGCGCGGCGGCGTGGGAGAGAAAGACGAGGTCGCCCTCGGCGGGGTCGACGTCGACGGCGAAGTACAGTCGCTCGGCTTCGGCGACCCCGTCGCGTTCGACGTCGAGCTCGACGGTGTAGACCCCGGCATGGCGGGTGTCGCGGAACGCCGGCAGGGCAAAGCGGCCGCCCTCGAGCGTGCGGCTCTCGGTCGCCAGCGACACCTTGCCGCCGCCGGCGCGCTCGGGAGGCAGCACGAACGCGTTGGCCGGCTTGCCGTCGATCACACAGCCGAGCGCGGCGCCGACCGACACGTTGAACGGGTCACCGGATGGCAGCACGAGCCATTTGGCGGTCTCGTGAAACAGCGGAAACGCCATCACCCCGAGGTCGAACCGGTTCCACGGTGGCTGCCGGCGGCTGACGGGGCTGGTCCAGAACAGCGCCTTGCCACCGCCCAAGCCGGCCGCGACGACCAGCGGCGTGCGCGCGTCGTCGTGCAGGCGCGCGAGGATCTGGCCGGCCTCGGCGTCGAAGTGCGTCGACGCCAGACACCGGTACACCGGGGTCAGCTCGAACAGCGAGTAGTAGACGTCCTCGATGAACCCCTCGGCGAAGATCGGGTGGTCCGGCTGCGCGATCTCGGCGGTGTAGTAGCTGTCGCCGCCGGGGGTGTAGCCGTGCACGCCGGTCAGCTCCATCGGCATCAAGCCGCGGCCGTGCAAGTGCAGGTTGTAGCTGGCGGGATCGACCGCATCGCCCAACATCACCCACAGCGCGCCGCCGCCGGCGACCATCGCGGCGAGGCGATCGGCCGCCGCCTCGTTCAGCCGCTCGACGTTGGCGAGCACGACGACGTCGTAGTCTTCGAGCTCGAGCCGGTCGGCGAGCAGGTCCAGCGGCGTCGCCACCTCGACCGCGAACATCGCGGTGGTCGCGTCGCCCTCGCCCTGCGTCGGGTCGAGCACCTGCCACAGGTGGCCGCCGTCCATCAGGTCCGGATCGCGCTCGGCCGAGCCCTCGACCAACAGCACCCGGATCCGCTCGCGCACGCGGATGACCAGGTGCCGGGCGTTGTCGGCGGCCAGCGCGTCGTCCTCCAGCCGGGCGCGCAGATGGTGCTCACCCGCGGTGCGGAACGCCGCGGTGAACTCGACCTCGCCCTCGGCGCCCGCCTCGAGCCGTAGACCGCGAACGCTGGGCTGCTCGCCCTCGAGCTCCAGGGTGACCTGCACGGTGCGGGTCACGTCACAGCGGTTGCGTACGCGGGCCACCACGGGCACCGCGCTGTTGGCCAGCGCGACTGGCACCCCCAGCCGCAGATCCGTCAGCTGCACGTTGTCGACGCGCGCCGGTTGCTGCTCGTGGGCGACGCCGCCCGCGTCCAGCACGATGAGCTCGGCGCGGTCGCGGATGCGCAGCAAGTGGTCGTCGAGCGTGTCGCGGAAGCCGTCGGCCGGCGCGGCATCCGGCTGGGCTTCATCGGGATCGGCATCGGCCTCGCTGCCGAACGCCCGGTGTTGCAGGTCGGTCAGCAAGTAGACGACGGCCTCGCCCTCGCTGCGCTCGAGCAGCTCGGCCACCTGGCCAAGCGCCTCGGACAGATCCCCGGCACTGTCCGGCGGCGCGGTCTCGGCGGCCAGCCGGGCCTTGACGCGGCCGAGGTCGAGCACCTCCTGCAGCGGGATCCGCGGCCGCACGCCGGCCAAGACCAGGGTGACGCGATTGCCGGCCGGCTCCTCCAGGCGGTCGACCAGCTCGGTCGCCAAATCCCGCATCCGCGCAAACGGACTCTGCGCGCTGTCGGGGTGCATGCCGGTGCTGTAGCTCGCGTCCAGCACCAGGACGTGGTGCGCCGTGCTCGCGGCCAGCGGGCTGGAGGCCGCGTCGAGCATCGGCCGGGCGATCGCGAACGCGACGACCACCGGGATCAGGCAGCGCAGCAGGAGCAGGAGGATGTTCTCGGTGCGCAGCCGGCGCCGCTGCTTCTTGTAGGCGCGCAGCAGAAAGTCCATCGCCGCCCACTCGCGGCGCTTGTAGCGCTGCCGGTTGAGCAGGTGGATGATGAGCGGCACCGCGAACAGCAGCGCACCGAACAGCAGCGTGGGGTGTAGGAACGACATCGTCCGCTACTTCCGCCGTTTCGCGCGCGCCGCGCGCGCCGCCAGGTAGCTCGACAGCACGACGTCCAGCGGCTGGTTGTTGACGACGCGCACGTAGTCGAAGCCCTGCGCCAGGCAGCCCTTGCGCATCCGCTTCTGGAAGTCGGTGATCTCGGCCAGGTAGGCGTCCTTCAGCGAGCGCGGGTCGACGAGCAGCTCGGGCAGCTCCTCCATCCCGTCGAACAGCGTCATGCGCTCGAACGGGAACTCGACCTCGTCGCGATCCAAGACGTGGAACACGACCACGTCGTGGCCGCGGCGGCCGAGCTCCTGCAGCCCGCGCAAGACGGTGTCGGGCTCGTCGAACAGGTCGGAGAACACCATTGCCATGCCGCGCTGGGAGAGGCGGGATGCCAGCTCGTGCAACGCCGCACCGACCCGGGTCTTGGCGGTCGGCTCGGCCTCCTCGAGGGCGGCGAAGACGTTGCCGAGGTTGGCGCGCGTGTTGCTCGGCGGCACGGTCTTGGTCACCGCCTCGTGGAACAGGCTCAGACCGACGGCATCCGACTGCTGCTGGATCAAGTACGAGAGCGCGGCGACGCCGGTGGCGGCGTAGTCGAACTTCGACATGCCCTCCTCGTGCGCGTACGCCATCGACTCGCTCTGGTCGACGAAGAGGTGAGCCCGCAGGTTGGTCTCCTCTTCGAACTCCTTGATGTAGAAGCGGTCCGACTTGCCCAGCAGCTTCCAATCCAAGAAGCGGATGTCGTCGCCGGGCACGTACTCGCGGTGCTGGGCGAACTCCACCGAGAAGCCGCGGTACGGCGAGCGGTGCATGCCGCTGACGAAGCCCTCGACGACCAACCGCGCGCGCAGCTCGAGCTTGGTGACCTTGTTGAGGACCGCCGGGTCCAGGTAGTTGGTCGTGGTTTCCGCCATGTCGTCCCCAACGCCGCCGCGCGCGGCTCAGCCCGGCGCGGCGTTAGTGGTTGATCACTCCCGGCAGCTTGCCGTCCGCCAGCGCATCGCTCTGGTTGGGCTGCAGCTCCTCGAGCAGCCGGTCGACCACGGCATCCGAAGTGACGCCCTCGGCCTCGGCGGTAAAGCTGGTGATCAAGCGGTGGCGCAGCACCGGGTGGGCCACCGCGCGCACATCCTCGGCGGCGACGTAGAAGCGGCCGTTGAGCAGCGCCCGTGCCTTGGCGCCGAGCACCAGGTTCTGGCTGGCGCGCGGCCCGGCACCCCAGGACAGCCACTCCTTGGCCCAGTCCGGCGCGTGCTCGGTGGTGATGCGCGTGGCCCGCGTGAGCTGCAGCGCGTGCTCGAGCACGTGGTCCGCGATCGGCACCTTGCGCACGATGCTCTGCAGACCGAGGATCTCCTCGGCGCCCAAGATCGGCTGCAGGTCGACGTCGCGGTGCTCGGTGGTGCGGCGCAGGATCTCGCGCTCCTCGTCGATGGTCGGGTAGTCGACCTTGACCATGAACATGAAGCGATCGAGCTGCGCCTCGGGCAGCGGGTAGGTGCCCTCCTGCTCGATCGGGTTCTGCGTGGCGAGCACGAAGAACGGCCGGTCGAGATCGTGCCGCTGGCCGCCGACCGTGACGTGGTGCTCCTGCATCGCCTCGAGCAGCGCCGCCTGCGTCTTCGGCGGCGTGCGGTTGATCTCGTCGGCGAGGATCACGTTCGCGAAGATCGGCCCCTGCAGGAACTTGAACACGCGGCCACCGGTGGCCTTGTCCTCCTGCAAGACCTCGGTGCCGGTGATGTCGGACGGCATCAGGTCGGGCGTGAACTGGATCCGGTTGAACGACAGCGACAGGATCCGCGCCAGCGTCGAGATCATCAGGGTCTTCGCCAGCCCCGGCACGCCGATCAGCAGGCAGTGGCCGCGGCAGAACAAGGCCATGAACAGCTCGTCGATGACTTGCTCCTGACCGACGATGACCTTGGAGATCTCGGCCTTCATCGCCGCGTAGGCCTTCTGCAGTTGCTCGACCTGCGCCAGGTCGCTGGCCGACGGCTGGGGTTGCGCTTCGCTCATGAGTCTCTACAGCCACCGCCGAGGGTGGCGCTTGGGGTGGACAGGTGCCCGCCGACGGCGGGGCTCCTGCGGGCCGATTCGGGATACGGGCGTGACCGTCCCACCGAGAACGCCTTTTCTGACCGGCCGTTCAGAAAGTCCTCCCCGCCCTGGCCGGCAGCCGGCCGGCGGCGCGCTGGCCCGGCCGCCGCGATTCCGCGGGCGGCCAACGTCGGCCAACGGGTCGGAGGGGTTTCTCAAACTGCCTCGGCGAGCGGCGCGGAGCTCGACAACCGGGCGCCGCAGGAACGTGTCACGGAGTACGAATACAGACAGTAGCTTCCGGCGGGGGCGAAGATAACTCTCCCCGTCGGGCGGCCGCCCAAGATTCTTCTCGCGGGTCGCGTCAGCGCCACGACTCGGGGCCCGGCTCCGCTTGCTCCGGCGTGGCCTCGGGATACCGCGCGAGCAGCTCGTCGGGGGTCATCCCCAGGCGGTCGATCTCGACCAGCAAGGTCTGCGGGTCGTAGCGCAGGCCGAGCTCGGTGTCGCGGAGCGCCGCATTGCGCCCGGCGAGCTGCTCGAGCAGCCGCTCCCGCTGGCGCTCGATGTCGCCCAGCTGGCGCTCCTCTGCCGCGGCGGGCACCATCGCGGTGAAGAACACCACCGCCGCCAGCAGCGCACAGAACGCCGACAGCAGGAGCGGAAACCGCATCGGGGGAGAGCTGCTCATCAGACGACTCCGTACTCGGCGCGGTCCGCCAGCCACTCCTCGATGCGCAGCAGCTGGTTGTACTTCGCCACGCGGTCCGAGCGACACGGCGCCCCGGTCTTGATCTGACCGACGTTGGTGGCCACCGCGAGATCCGCGATCGTGGTGTCTTCGCTCTCGCCGGAGCGGTGCGACATCACCGAGCGCATGCGGTGCAGCCGCGCCATCTCGATCGCGTCGAGGGTCTCGGTCAGCGTGCCGATCTGGTTGACCTTGATCAGGATCGCGTTGCCCGCGCCGCGCTCGATACCGGTCGCGAGGCGGTCGGTGTTGGTGACGAACAGGTCGTCGCCGACCAGCTGCACCGACTCGCCGACGGCCTCGGTCAGCGCGCACCAGCCGTCCCAGTCGTCCTCGTGCATGCCGTCTTCGATGCTGAAGATCGGGTACTGCCGGCACCAGTCGGCGAACAGGCCGACCAATCCGTCGGCGTCGAGGCTGACGCCCTCGCCGGCGAGCTCGTACTTGCCGTCCCGGTAGATCTCGGTGCTGGCCGCGTCCATCGCCAAGACGCAGTCGTTCCCCGGCTTGTAGCCCGCCTTCTCGATCGCCTCCATGATCGCGTCGAAGGCCGCCACGTTGGAGGCCAGGTCGGGCGCGAAACCGCCCTCGTCGCCGACCCCGGTCGCCAGGCTCTTCTGCTTGAGAACGCCCTTGAGCGCGTGGAACACCTCGACGCCCATGCGCAGCCCCTCGGCGAAGCTGTCGGCGCCGACCGGCATCACCATGAACTCCTGGAAGTCGACGTTGTTGTCGGCGTGCGCGCCGCCGTTGAGGATGTTCATCATCGGCACCGGCAGGCGGCGCGCGTGCACCCCGCCGACGTAGCGGAACAGCGGCAGCTCGCATTCTTCGGCCGCCGCCTTGGCCGCTGCCAAGCTGGCGCCCAGGATCGCGTTGGCGCCGAGCCGCCCCTTGTTGTCGGTGCCATCCAGCGCACACATCAGGTGGTCGATCTCGGCCTGCTCCTCGACCGGCACACCCAGCAGCGCTTCCTGGATGTCCTCGTTGACGTGGTGCACCGCCTTTTGCACGCCCTTGCCGCCGTAGCGCGCCTCACCGTCCCGCAGCTCGACCGCTTCGTGCGCTCCCGTCGACGCGCCCGAGGGCACGATCACCCGGCCGGTCGCGCCGGCTTCGGTCTGCACTTCGACCTCGATGGTGGGGTTGCCCCGCGAGTCGAGGACCTCGCGCCCCTGCACCCGGATGATGTCGGACATGGTCGGTGAAGCGTCGCCCCGCCGCTGGGCCGGGGCAAGGACTATCATCCTCCCGCGACAGGCTCCGGCGCAGCCCTGCCTGGGAGCCGGCACTGTCCATCCCCATGCCCCCGACTCCGCTGCAGTCCTGCCCTCTGACCGCGTTGTGTGTGGGGATCGCGCGCGCAGCGCTGCTCGCCGTCACGCTCACCCCGCTGGTCGAGGCGGGATGGCCGCCGGCGCTGGCCGGGGTTTGGCCGGACCTCTACTACCCCTCGGTGTCGGCCCGCAACCTGCTGTTCCGCGGCTTGGTGCAGCTGGCGGTGCTGGCCTGGGCGATCGCCGCCTGGCGCACCCCGCGCTACCGAGGGACGTGGAGCGCGATCGCGATCACCGGCGCGGTCCTGCTGTCGTGGATGGCGTTGGTCGACAGCGTCGCCCGCGACCCGACGTTGGCATGGCTGGGCAACTACGAGCGCATGGGCGGCTGGCTGGGCGCCGCCCACCTGTGGGCGATGTTCTGGGTCGCGCGCGCCGTGTTCGACCGGCCCCGCTGGTGGTGGCGGTGGGCCGCGGCCGCAGTGTCGGTGGCCGCGGTGGTCGCGGTGCTGGCGGTGGTCCAGCTGTGGTGGGCGAGGGGCGGCAGCGGGTGGGGTCTGTTCGAGCGGTGGGGGAGGCCCGGAAGCAATTCGGCGTTCCGGGCGACCGCGTGCTTGGGCAACGCGGTGTTCCTAGCTTCGTACTTACTGGTGCACGGCCTCCTCGCCGCGGCCCTTGCGAGCGGCGCGCGACAGCACCACGTTGCGCTGCGGCGTTGGCTCACGCTGGTGGCGATCGCCTGCCTGGTGAGCGCGGCGCTCAGCCGGACCCGCGCCGGCAACCTGGCGCTAGCGGCCGCCGCCATCCCCGTTTTCCTCGCCGTGCTGCGCGGGCGCGTAGGACGACGCACTGCGGTGGTGGGTGCCGTCGCGTTGGTCGCCGCGCTGGCCGCAGTGGCGACCAGCGAACGCGCCTGGCTGGCGCTCGGCCTCAACCGCTTCAAGACCACGACCCAAGCGGTCGGCGAGCGCGGCGCCGTGTGGCGCTGCGCGCTCGGCGCGGTCGCGGCCCGTCCCATGGGGCACGGCCACGATGGCTTCACGGCCTGGGCCGAAGCGGCGCCGGGCCTCGACGCCGGCGGCCGGCAGCAGTGGGTGGACCGGCCGCACAACGCCCCGCTGCGCTGGGCGGTCGAGGGAGGCCTTCTCGGCTTGGCCCTGCATGGCGCAGTGCTCGCCCTGCTCGCGCGCGCCCTGGCGCGCCGCCCGCGCCGTGGACGGCAATGGTGGTTGGCCCTCGTGGTGGGCCACTTCGCCTTTCACTTGCTGCAGCCCGAGGCCCTCACCACGGCGGCGCTGTGGTTTGCCCTGCTGGCTTGGGCGGACCGACCCCACCCGGGCGCCCCCCGCGCCAGAACACTGGCGCGGCCAGTGCTGGCCGTCGCCGGCGTGCTCGCGCTCGCCGGTCTATGGCTGCACACCGTGCCCGGCTGGCGCGGCGCGCACGCACTGGCCGAAGTGGTCCAGCTGCGCCAACGGCTCGCCGCCCGCACCGCCGAGGGGGCGAGCGCGACCACCGCCGACGAACTCGCGCTGGCCCGCTGGCTGCGCAACCGCGCGCCGCCGCCTGCGTTCGCCCGCGCCGAGCACGCCGAGGAGCTGGCGCAGCTCGCCCTGACCGCGACCCGGGCTGGCCTCGCCCCACGACTGCGGCAGCCGCTCGTGGAGATCGGCAGTGCCGCGATCGAAACCGAGCTCGCCTCCGCCGAGCCGGCGACCGCGCGCCAGCTGCTGCTCGCCGGCGAGCTCGCGCTGCGCACCGGTCGCACCCAAGCGGCCCGCGAGCTCTTGGATGCAGCGCTGGCGCGGACCCCGCGCCGCCGGTCCGTGGTGCGAGCCGCCGCCGCCGTCCGCCACCTGCAGGGCGCAGCGGGCGAAGCCATCGAGCTGCTCCTACCCCTCGTGCACCGCGATCCCCACGACGCAGACAGCCAGGCACTGCTGCTGCCCCTGCTCATCGAGGCCGGCCACTTCGACGAGCTGGAGCAACTCCTGGTATGGCTCGGCAAACGGCAGGTGTTGCCCGGGCCCGAGATCGTCGAGCACATCGACCGGACCGGCCAGAGCCACCGCCTGAAGCCCGCGCTCGACGCGGTCCTCGAACACGTGCGCCGGCGGCAGGCCGCGCCTGCGCGCCGCCCGACCGGGCCAGACCTGGCCCTGCTGTACGCCTACACCGGCTTGCTCGCCGGTGACCGGCCGATGGCGGAGACCTACTTGGCTCGATTCCGCGAGCTCTGGCCCCCGACACCGCGCACGCCGCCGCCGCGCGCCATTCTGATGGCGCTGCGCAGTGCGGGTTGGCATGCCGAGCTCATCGAGTGGTTGGCTCCGATGGTCGAGCACGCCGAACGCGACGTGCGGCGGGGTTTGGCGCCGGTGGGGGCGGCGCGTTGGGTGGATGAGCTAGTGGCGGCGTACGAGGCGGCCGGGCGATCGGAGGACGCGGCGAAGTTGCGCCGGCGCGCGGACGGGTGGCAGAGGTGAGGGCCGCCACGTGCGCTCGGGGAACCTAGCCAGCGCGTCACCCTGTCGCCGGCGCGAATGACGGGCCACGACCTCGAACCTCCGGCGCGACGAGTCGTCGATCGGCGACAACGGGTCAAGGTGGAGAGGAGGAGACCTGGTTGCGGCAAGCACGTTGCAAGCAACCAAAACCCCGCCTCCCGCGCCTTCCCCCTGAGCGATCCGTGAAACCGCGCAGCGAGCGGGCACATGGTGACGCACCGACGACGGTCTGGGCGATGCCAAGTGTTTACACCGCGAAAGCCGGCACTCATTCAGCGGGATCGTCCGATTACGGCTGTGTGGCAAGGAAGCGATTCAGCAACTTTCCCATCTCTGCGGGACTCATACGCCTGCTTTTGGGAAGAAGCAACCCCATGAGCTTCTTGCGGATCGCACCTGACCATACGACCGGCGTTGTCCCGCCGCTTGCGGTCGTGCTAGCGAAACTGCTAGACGGCATCGTGGGATCGAACAATCGACCAGTGTCCGGCGCGTAGAAAGCCGTATCTCGAATCATGAAGCTGGCTATGTCCGAGACAGCCACAAGACCCGAGGGGAGTCCAACCCACCACTGCGTCGAAATTAGTCCGCCGGCCAAGTTCGGGTCGCTAGGAATAGGAAGCCGAACATAGCCGATGCCAGGTTTGGCGGTACTCCACACTACCAGCTCTGAGGAAATGGCGGTTGCGCTGTTCAGATAAGGCTTTCCGCCTGATGGATACACGATATCGTCGGGTGTACCTATCACGCATGCCGCAGCGTAATTCGATATCGTAACCTGGCCAGGGACATCATGATCCGCGAACACATGAAGAGAGAAGCCCGGATTCCCAACATAGGCTTGCTTCGCGAGAGGAGCCAAAGGCCGCAACACGCTCCCTGCATCGATTCTCGAGACGCATCCAACGCTCTCGATCGGAGAAACAAACGGCGGTCCGGGCACGGGCATGCTTGCAGTTTGCGCCGCTAGAACATCTCCAAACGCGAGCTGTTGCAGAGGGGCCGATCCCGAACCAGTCCCGTCGGTGGTTCCTGCGGCGAAATTGGTCCAGGAGCCCGATTGCCATTTCTTGACAATCACCACCGTGTTAGGGGGGCCAGTGAAAGATACGCTGGAGTTATTGATGCGAAGCCCCTTCTGGAGAGAGGCCCAGCTCTCGGTACCGATTACTTCTGTCGCAACACCTCCCTGAGTGTCGATCCAGAAGTATCTCTCGTGCATTCCCAAGTTGTAGTTGAGGGCCAACAGCTTCTGGCCACTCGGATCAGCGCTCAGGCTGTAGTCGAGTATGTTGGGCCACGCTAGCTGACTGATGGTCGACGAATCGGCAAAGAGGTTCCACACAGGTGGCAGTGCGCCGGAAACGTAAGGCGCCGATAAGATCTCACATCCCGAGGCGTCCCACTTCATGACATACAGAGTCGGGCCAGCTCCTCCCGTCGCGTGCGCCACTCCGATAATATCGGCGCCATCCCAAGACACACGGCTAGATTCCGCGATCACGCCCAAGGTGTTTTCCGAGTAGCGGAGCAACACTCCCTTGTCGCTCGTATTATCCCGCCCGCAAACGATGGCGGAGTAATCGCTTGAGACTATCGCGTCACCGTAGATTTCAGGTAAGGCTGAGCCCAAGCCACTGGCCAAGCCGATATCCCACCGAAACACCCTCGCAGAGCTCGCTGTTGCTGTCTCGATAAGGTTCAGGTGCTCGGTTCTGGGTGCGCGGATCCCTCGACTCTCTCTGGGCCAGGGCTGCGCTCCCTTCACTGAGTCAGCAAGAGGGAGGAGCAAGAGGACAAGCAGGATGTGGGCGCGAAGCCGCCACCCTCTGCGCACCTGAGCGCAACCATTCCGGCCAAGACTATCCATCAGCAGAAACCTTGTTGCAGAACTCATGTGACTAGAAACCACCAATCAATCATTTCGTGAAGGAAGGCGCAGAGGTCATCAATCTCTTGGCATAAGGCATCATGCATCGGACTACCCGGCACATTGTAGCATGGGTCGTTAACTTTCATGCTGTTCATCATGTCTTTTTCGCACTCAATAGCGCCAATCTCCCAGCATGCTTCTTGTCCGCCAACCGGGTTGAATCCACCTGGCCCGGAGTCAGAATCGGCATGTTTCACCTCGTGGAGGAATGTCAGCACCGTGATATCGCATTGCAGCTTCGCCTGCTGTTCCGGCGTCAGATGCGGATACTCGTTCTTGAGGGGTTGGAAGTTCTTAGCAAAGAACTCCGGATGAATGAAGATGTACACAGTGTCCTCTGTCCCAGGCTGCGGATCTTCAGGTTCGCGGTGCTTTGTTTGCCCGCGTATCGCACCCCCAAGGCCTTCCGGCGGCGTCGCCGCAAACACATCGCCGTCCTCGACCAACTCTTCCGCTGCTTGCCTGAGACTTTCGTGCTCCGCCTTCTGCGAAGAGCTGGGCATCTGTTCTATCAGCTCCTGCCACCGAGTGCTGATTGGCTCGAATTGGTTCTCTGTTATCGGCGTAAACTGTGCCGCCACAGAACACGGCAGCGCCAAGAACACTAACACACCGAAAGCTATGATCTTCATGTCAGACACTCTGCGAAAGTCGGAAGGGGCACTGGCACTACACGTGGGGCAGAGTGAGGGGAAATGGCCAGAGATGGTCTCCCCATCGGAACGCTCTGCGATGTGGATCAAAGTTCAAGTAAGCGATAGCGCACACCCGCCTCAATACAGCTCTCTCAGAGCTGGGTGCAGCGGGGCGGTTGATCATGTCGAGTTGCTGGAAGCAGTAACTAATGAGGGGCGGCCGGTGGCCCAACTTTCGCAGTTATTTTTCTTCCCGCCATCAGCGAGTCAGGCGTCGCTCGCGGAGGCGCCCCGTACAGGAGTTGTTGGTGTTCTCAGCGTTGCTTGATCGGGGGATAGCGCCCGGTTTGCCACACCAGCTACCGACCACGAGACCAAGACGTCATCGGGCATCTGAGGCATCACGTCCGGGGGGCCTCCGCGTCGTGATCTCGCTGGCCGGTGACCGAAGCTGCGACTTCGATTCCGGCGATCGGCGCTCCGTTGTGATCCCGGCAGATCACTCGTTGCTCGTGCCGCGTGCGAGTTGGACCAACCTCCGCTCCCCGGGCCGTCGACTGGCAACCCGCGCGGGGAGATGGGAATCCGTGACAACCGAGATCTTCGCGGCGGCGGACGGCGCAAGGCGAGCCCCCCCGCGGTGGTTTGCGTTCGCCAAGGCGTCGGCCTTCCTCACTGTCGAGGCGGCGGAGTAGCGATACACCCTCGCTCCTGCCCCTGGGGATCCATCCGACAGAACGATCACAATCGTCGTAGCATTCTCTCCATCCTCATCGGCCTCAGCCCCGTCTTGCACGTGAGGGACGGGCAGCCGCTCCCTTGCCGATGGACGCCCCTCTCGGTCGACTGCCGCAAGCTCCGGAGAGGTTCGCGCCACAGCGGGTGCCGCCGCATCCCCGACAGGGTTCAAGAGAAACCACCAGATCACGACGATCGCGACGGTTGCGACAAGAACGGCGACTGCAAGGCGAGGGCGCACGACTCCGCTCGAGCACCTGGACATCAAACCCAAGAGTTGGTCAAGAGCTCACCCATCCCACCGGCCCCCGGCACGATGTACTGGATGTCGGTCAACCCGCGCTCGCGATCCGCGTGCGTTCCCGGAATGGTGCGCAACACCTCCGGCGGCGACAACCCGCGATCCAAACGCCCGCTGTACACCTCGACCGTCGGCGCGTCCTTCGCCAACCGCCGGATCGCCTCCGGCGTGACCATCAAATGGGCCGCCACCATCGCCCGCGGCGCCGCGCCCTCGAGCGCATGATAGATCTCGTGCACCTGCGCCAGCGTGCCCCCGGTCGCGCCCATGGGGTCCGGCACCACGACCACGGCGTCGTCGACCGGCCCGCCGATCTTGGTGCCGGCACATTCGACCCCGGTGACCTGGCCGTGCTCGTCGACGGCGCGTGACAGGTTGACGAAGTCCAGGCGCACGTGGCTCGGGGGGAGGACCGCGCAGGCCAGCTCGTAGAGCGTCTGCGCCGGCAGGATCCCGGCGCGGATCACCGCGCAGATCACCAACTTTGTGTTGCGGCACAGCAGCTCTCCCTGCCAGAACGCGCGCGGCTCGGTCGCCGCCATGCGCGTCTTGACCCGGTCCTCGACCACCGGGAACTCGCGGCTGAGCACCTCGGCGCCGATGCGCCGGTAGGCGGCCCGCACCAGCGCGGGGAGCTCCGCCGCGCCGGTGTCGGGCGAGCCGATGCGGGCGAGCAGAGAGGACAGGTAGGGGTCGCCCAGCAGGTGTACGCGTGGGCCGTAACGGTGCTCCAGCTCCATGCCGGGAGAGGGTAGCCGATGCGGGCGACAAAAGACCTGATCGCGGCCAGGGCTGGCGCTACCGTGCCGGGCCTATGCGCATCGTGTCGATCGGCGGAGGGCCCGCCGGCCTGTTCTTCGCGATCTTGATGAAGAAGGCGCGGCCGGACTGCGCGATCACCGTCTACGAGCGCAACCGCGCCGACGACACGTTTGGCTGGGGCGTGGTGTTCTCGGACGAGACGCTGGGCAACATCGAGCGCGCCGACCCGGAGAGCTTCGCCGCGATCCGCCGCGAGTTTGCCTACTGGGACGACATCGACACGTTCTACGCCGGCACCTGCGTGACCTCGACCGGGCACGGCTTCTGCGGCCTGGCCCGCAAGCGGCTGCTGATGATCCTGCACGCGCGCTGCCGGGATCTCGGCGTCGAGCTGTGCTTCGAGACCGAGATCGACGACCCGAAGAGCCTCACGGACGCCGACCTCATCCTGGCCGCCGACGGCGTCAACAGCGCGGTGCGCGAGCGCTACGCGGCGCACTTCAAGCCGAGCCTCGATTGGCGCAAGTGCAAGTTCGCGTGGTTCGGCACCGACAAGCCGCTGCGCGCCTTCACCTTCGTCTTCGAACGCAACGAGCACGGCCTGTTCCAGGTGCACGCCTATCCGTTCGAGGAAGGCGTCGGCACGTGGATCGTCGAGTGCCGCGAAGAGACCTGGCGGCGCGCCGGGCTCGACAAGATGGACGAGGCCGCGTCGATCGACTACTGCCAGGAGCTGTTTCGGCCGTATCTCGGCGAGTATCGCCTGCTCGCCAACCGCTCCTTGTGGCGCACCTTTCCCACGGTCCGCAACGAGCGCTGGCATCACGAGAACGTCGTCTTGCTCGGCGACGCCGCGCACACCGCGCACTTCTCGATCGGCTCGGGCACCAAGCTGGCGATGGAGGACGCGATCGCCCTGGCCGACGCGTTTGCCCTGCACCCGCGCGCGCCGGTGCCGGACGTGCTCGCCGCCTATCAGGAGGCGCGCTACGTCGAGGTGCTGAAGACGCAGAAGGCCGCGCAGACCAGCCTCGAGTGGTTCGAGAACTCCGAGCGCTACATGCAGCAGCACCCGCTGGCGCTGTCGTTCAATCTGATGACGCGCTCCAAGCGCATCACCTACGACAACCTCGCGCTGCGCGACCCCGACCTGGTGGCGCGGGTGACCGAGCTGTTCGCGACCGAGGCCGGTGCATCCCCAGCCGACGACGGCCGGCCACCGGTGCCGATGTTCACGCCATACCGGCTGCGCGACCTCGAGCTGGCCAACCGCGTGGTGGTCTCGCCGATGTGCCAGTACTCGGCGCACGACGGCGTCCCCGACGACTGGCATCTGGTCCACCTCGGCAGCCGCGCGGTCGGCGGCGCGGGGCTGGTGATGACCGAGATGACCAACGTGAGCGCGGACGGGCGCATTACCGAGGGCTGCACCGGCATCTACGACGAGGCGCAGGTCGAGGCCTGGCGACGCATCGTCGACTTCGTCCACCAGAACTCCGAGAGCGCGATTGGCCTGCAGCTCGCGCACGCCGGGCGCAAGGGCTCGTGCGCACACCCTTGGCAGGGCGACGACGTGCCGCTCACCTCCGGCGGTTGGCAGACCATCGGCCCCTCGGCCGTGCCGTTTCGGCCCGAGTGGCCGGCACCCGTGGCCATGGAGCGCAGCCACATGGACGCGGTGCGCGACGCCTTCGTGCGCTGCACGCACAACGCGGAGCGCGCCGGCTTCGACGTCCTCGAGCTGCACATGGCGCACGGCTACTTGCTCTCCAGCTTTCTGTCACCGTGCTCCAACCTGCGCGAGGACGACTACGGCGGCAGCCTGGGGAACCGCATGCGCTACCCGCTCGAGGTCTTCGACGCGGTGCGCGCGGCATGGCCGCACAAGCCCTTGGCCGTGCGCATCAGCGCCACCGACTGGCTGCCCGAGGGTGGCATGACGGTGGACCACGCGGTCGCCCTCTCGCGCGCGCTCGCCGAGCGCGGCTGCGATCTCATCGACGTGTCCAGCGCCGGCAACACGCCGGAATCGGAGCCGGTCTACGGACGGATGTATCAGGTGCCGTTCGCCGAGCGCATCCGCTATGAAGTCGATGTCCCGGTGATGGCGGTGGGGGCGATCCTCGGCGCCGATCACTGCAACACGATTCTCGCGGCCGGCCGCGCCGACCTGTGCGCGATGGCGCGCCCGCACTTGCGCGATGCGTACCTGACCCTGCACGCAGCCGAGCGCTACGGTCACGACCGGCAGGCATGGCCAGGTCAATACCTCCCCGGCAAGCCGCGGAGCGATCGCGATCGTTAGAGTTTCGCTGTGAGATCGTCGCCTGCTCACCGCATTTTCGTCGATTGCACTCCAAGCGAACAAGTCGGTGACAAGCGCGAGGGCGAGTCCATCACGATGGCATCGTTCATTCCCGGAACCTGGAGCCCCCCAGACGATCTCCGTGATTTCAAGGACACTATCGGTGGGCACGGACAGCCCTCCTCCTATGGGGCGAAGATCGACACGGCGTCTCGAATTGCGAGCCTGCTCCAGGACAACGAACCTCCGGCCCTTGTCGGCTGGACCGCGCCGGCTCGGGATTGGAAGCAGGTTGGCCGCAACTTCCTCGATTCATGGGAAGCAGCCTCCCCCAAGAGACACGAATCGCGGTGGAGCATCGGCACGACGAAGCTGTCTGCGTCTGTAGCTCAGGCAATGTTCGGCTACTTGACCGGAGTTCTGCTGTCCATGGGCGCCGCCCGGAAGTGGTTCGTCCCGAAGGGAGTACCTGTCGAGGTGATCTTGGACCGGGGTCCAGGGGATGCGAAGGCAACTCAGCGATTCCTCGATGCCATGTTGAAGGCGCCGTCGTCCAGTGAGCTGTGGTCCGAACTACAAAGCCTTGGCGCCACCCAGCTCAGCTGGAGCGATGGCGTCCAATCCACCGGAAGTGCGATGGCAGACTGGCTTGCGCACAGCATGTCCGCAGGCCAGTGTCCCAAGGAGTGGGTCGGGCAGGCCCCATCACGAGACGAGCGACTTCGCGAGGCTGTTGCACGGCCCGCGGCGATTCTCGCCGAGCGCGGTCGTCGGGTTCTGTTCGACAACATCCTCGGCCATCTCCGGCCGTAGAGCGCCCAGAACTCAGCGCCAGCTCGCTACTGCAACCAGTCTTCCCAGGCGCCGAGCGGCTGCTTCTGCCCCTCGTCGTTGCTGCGCGCGCTCTCCAGCAGCAACGTCGTCATGTCCAGGTTGACGTGGATCTCGGGGTTGCTGTCGATGTCCTCGTAGAACGCGAACTGCGCATCACGCTGGGCGAACAGGCGGCGGAAGAGCAGCTGCACCTGCTCCTCGAGGGCCGAGTGCAGATCCTCGACGGCCACGATCTGCTCCTCTTCGAGCATGGTGCCCAGATGCACGCCTTCGGCCCGGCTGCGCTCGAGCAGGTCGGTGAGCTGCTCGGCGCCGAGGACGCCGCGCTTCAAGAGCAGGCTTCCCAGGCGCTCGTCCAGGGGGGTCGAGTCGCTGATCGCGTGGATCACGTGGCCGCGCTGCAGCTGCACGGTGAAGCGCTCGTCGGCGGTCGCGACGCAGAGCATGCCGCTCTTCGCCTCCGAGCTGAGGAACTGCAGCAGGGTGGAGATCGGCAGGTTGGGCGACACGCCGCGCAGGGTGCAGCCCTCGTCGTCGATGGCGCCGCGGGCGGCGCTGTCGTCGAGGTCGTGCATCAACGACCCGATCTGGGTGGCGGCGCCGTTCGAGGCGGAGGGCGGGGACGGGGTGCTGTCGGGCGCATCCGCGTCCGCCGCGGACACCGCTGCCGCGGCGGGCGCGGGCGTCGCCACGACCGCGCTGCCGTCTCGCTGGCGGCCGAGGTGCATCGACAGCTCGCGCACCAAGTCGTCCAGCTCGAGAACCCCCGGCGTCAACGCCGCGACGGGGTCCATCGCCGCGTCCGCCGCCTTGGCATGGATCAGCAGCCGGGCGAGGTAGGGGCTCAGCTTGCGAAGAAGCCGCGCGCAGGCCTCGAGGCCTTCGCACGTTCGTCGGGTGCCGTTCTCAATCTCTTGCCGCTGCGTCATCCGCGGTCCCTGGGTCCAAGGGACTATCGACGCCGGCCCGCGCGCGACTGGAGGAGGATCTCGAGGGCACCTTCGTGCCGTGCGGGTGGGCGCGGTCGTAGACTTGGCGCAGGCGGCGGATGGAGACGTGGGTGTAGATTTCCGTCGTCGCCAGGCGGCGGTGCCCGAGCAGCTCCTGGACCGCGCGCAGGTCGGCACCGCGGTCGAGCAGGTGGGTGGCGAACGAGTGCCGCAGGCCGTGCGGCGTCAGCCGGCTCGGGATGCCGGCGCGGACGGCGTGGCGCACCACGCTCTCGAAGATCCAGCGGGACGACAGCCGGCCGCCGAAGCGGTTGAGGCACAGCGCGGGCTCGCGGCACCGCTGCGACGCCAACCGCGCGCTGCGGTGGGGCAGGTAGGCCTTGATCGCCGCCACCGCGGCGCCGCCGAGCATCGTCAGCCGCTCGACCCGGCCCTTGCCCAGCACGCGCGCGGTCCGCTCGTCGAGGTCGACGTCGCGCAGATCGAGGCGGTGCAGCTCGGCGACGCGGCAGCCCGTCGAGTACAGCAGCTCGAGAATCGCGCGGTCGCGGGTGCCGACGAAATCGCCGCCAAACGGCTGCTCGAGCAGAAGGTCCACCTCGCGCACCGACAGCACGCGCGGCAGCTGGCGGGCGACCCGAGGTCCGCGCACCAACCGGGCCGGGTCCTGCGTCATTCGGCGGTGCTCACGCAGGTAGCGAAACCAGGTGCGCAGCGCGGCGAGCTTGCGCTGCACGGTGGCCGGCTTGAGACCGGCGCGGCCCAGACTGGCGACGAAACGCCGCACGTCGGCCCGGTCGGGCTGCGCGGTCTCCACCGGCAGCCAGGCGAGGAAGCCGCGCAGGTCGGTCCGGTATGCCCGCACCGTGGCCGGCGACGCGTCGCGCACTTCCCGCAGGTGGACCAAGAACTCCGACAAGGCGGGGGTCAGGGGATGCGCTGGGGTGGCCACGGGCGCCGTTGTTGGGGGGAAGTGTCGGCGGATCGATCAGGCGATGTCGTGCACGAACAGGCCGCTGCGCAGCTTGGGCTCGAACCAGGTGCTCTTCGGCGGCATCACCGCGCCGGCGTCGGCGACGCGCAACAGCTGGTCGACCGTGGTCGCGTGCATCGACACGGCCAGAGCCCAGTCCCCGCCATCGACCCGCCGCCGCAGCTCCTCGACGCCCCGACTGCCGCCGACGAAGTCGAGCCGCGGATCGGTGCGCGGATCGCCGATGCCGAGCAGCGGCGCGAGCACCCGTTCCTGCAGCAGGTGAGCGTCGAGGCTGGCGATCGGATCCGCGGCCTCGCCCGCATCGAGCGAAAGCTCGAGCAGCTGCCACTCGCCGCCGCCCGCGTACAGCGCGAACGACGCCGGCCGCGGCGCATGCGGAGCGGCATCGGCGGTCACGCGGCCGACCGCGCCGAGCGCGTCGGCCAGCGACGCGGGGGTGTGCGACCCGAGATCGCGCACCAGCCGGTGGTAGGGAAGAATGCGAAGCTGCGAGGCGGGGAACAACACCGCCGGAAACCACTGCCACGGCGCGGCATCGTCTCCGGTACGAACCCCGCGGCGCTCGGTGCCCGCCCGCCACGCGCTCGCGCATCGGTGATGCCCGTCGGCGACATAGCAGCACTCGACAGCGGCAAATGCTTCGACCACGGCCGGCGGCGCGGGCAGCGGCCAGACCTGGTGGCGGACGCCATCGTCAGCGGTGAAGTCGTACAGCGGGGTACTCGAGGTCGCAGCAGCCACCAGCGCGTCGATGGCGCCATCGTCGCGATAGGTCAGCAACACCGGCTCGGCGTCCGCGTCCAGCTCGAGGATGTGCCGGGTGCGGTCGTCCTCCTTCTGCGGCCGCGTCTTCTCGTGCTTCTTGATGACGTCGCCTTCGTAGTCGTCGATGTGCACGCCGCCCACGACCCCGGTCTGCGCGTGCTCGCCCTGCGTCAGCCGGTAGGCGTACAGCTGCGGCTCCTCGTCGCGGCGCAGCACGCCGTCCGTCCGCAGCGCATCGAGGTTCCGGCGCGCGCGCGCGTAGACCGCGGCGTCGTACGGATCGTGCTCCGGCGGCAGCTCCAGCTCGGCGCGCACGACGCGCAGGAAGCTCAGCGGGTTGCCGGCCGCCAGCTCCGCCGCCTCATCGCGGTCGACGACGTCGTAGGGGACGCTGGCGACGGCGGCCGCGTGGATCGGGTCCGGCCGCCAAAAGCGCAGGGGGGACAGTCGCATGTTGGTTCAGTCGAGCGCTGTGAGCAGCGCGTGCAAGCTGGGAAGCGTGTGATCTCCCATGTGGCCGATGCGGAAGGTCTCGGTCTTGATCTTGCCGTAGCCCTTGCCGAGCGTGAAACCGGCGTCCGTCGCGCGGGCGGCGAGCGCCGCGGGATCGCGGCCGCCGAGCCGCAGGGCGCTGACCGTCGGCGACCGGCAGTCGCGGTCAGGGAAGAACTCGATGCCGCGCGCGTCCGCCCAAGCCTCGACCGCGTCCCGCATCGACAGGTGCCGCTGCCAACGCGCCTCGAGCCCCTCCGCGGCGATCGCATCCAGCTGTTGGCGCAGCGCGAACACCAGCGGCACGCACGGCGTGGCGACCGTGCGGCCGGCGGCCAGGCCGGCCGCCGCGCGCTCGAAGTCGAGCAGAAAGCCCCGACCGGGCATCTGTCGCGCGCGTTCCATCGCCCGCGCCGACACCGCGTACACACACAGCCCCGGTGGCAGCGCCAGGCACTTCTGCGTGCCGGCGAAGGCGAGGTCCAGGCCCCATTCGTCGAACTGCAAAGCGGCGCCGCCGAGGCTGCTGACCGCATCGACCAGGACCAGCGTCTCGGGCGCGCACTCGCGCACCGCGGCGGCGAGCTCGGCCAGCGGGTTGAGCACCCCCGTCGAGGTCTCGTTGTGGGTGATCGCGACCGCGTCGAACGGCCCGTCGCGCCGCAGCGCATCGCGCAACCCCTCGACGTCGTTGGCCTGACCCCACGGCACCGACACCTGCACCGCGTCGCGGCCGCACGCGAGGCTGACCTTGTACCAACGCTCACTGAACGCGCCACACGTGAGGTGCAGCACGCGGCCCGCCACCAGATTGCGGATCCCGGCCTCCATCAGCGCGGTGGCCGGGCAGTTCTCGAACAAGGCGTAGTCCTTGGTGCCGAACAGCGGCTGCAGCCCGTCGCAAACGGCGCGGACCTCGTCGAGGAAGCGCGGGGCGCGGTGGCCGATGAGCGGCATGCTCATCGTCGCCCGCAGCGCCGCCCGCACCTCGACGGGGCCCGGGTTGAACAGCAGGGGGTGGTCGGACTCGGACATCATCGCCTCATCAGTGTTCGCACAAGACGCCGTTGGCGGTACTTCGTCAGTCGACCCGGTGGCACCGCTCGACCGCCGACTCCGCGCTGACCTGCGCCAGCGCCGATTCTCCGATCGGCGAATCGAGGTTCCAAAGGCCCAGGGCGATTCCCGGTCGAGTCTCCGCCGTGCCGAGCTGCAGCCGGGCGACGTTGAGGTCGTGCCCGCCGAGGATGCTGCCGATCCGCCCGACCACGCCAGGCGTGTCGCGGTGGAAGGTGACCAGCAGCGGCCCCTCGGGGATCGCGTCCAGCATGAAGTCGTCCAGCTCGATCATCCGCCCGTGCCGGTGGCCCAGGACGGTGCCGGTGACGAAGTGGCGTTCGCCGCCGATGGTGGCCTCGACGCGCAGCAGGTTGACGAAGTCGCGCTTCAGCGAAGAGCGCTCGGTGTGCACCCGCACACCCATCGCCCCGGCGACGCGCTCGGCGTTGACCTGCGTCACCGGACCCTCGGCGCGGTGGGCGAGCGCGCCGGCGAGGGCGGCGATGGTCAGCGGCTCGCTGGCCGCGGTCGCCAGCTCGCCCTGCACGGTGACCCGCAGCGACTCGATCGGCCCGTCGAACAGCTGCATCAACAGCGAGCTCAGGTTCTGCGCCAAGGCCAAGAACGGCGAGACCCGCGCCGCCTCGCTCGGGGCGATGGTCGGCACGTTGATGCCGTTGAGCGCGACGCCGCCCTTGAGGCAGGTGACCACCTGACGGGCGACGTCGAGTGAGACGTTGCGGGCGGCTTCGACCGTGCTGGCGCCGAGGTGCGGGGTGAGCACCAGGTTGGCCGTGCGCAGCAGTCGATGGTCCGGCGCCAGCGGCTCGCGCTCGAACACGTCGAGCGCCGCACCGGCGAGATGCCCGCGGTCGAGGGCGTCGCACAGTGCCTCTTCGTCGACGATGCCGCCCCGCGCCGCGTGGATCAGCCGCGCCCCCGGCTTCATCGCCGCGATCCGCTCGGCGTCGAGCAGGTGCCGGGTCTGCTCCATCAGCGGCACGTGCACGCTGACGAAGTCGGCTTCGGCCAGCACTTCTTCCAGCGACCCCATCCGGATCCACGCCGGTGCCGCGCTCTGGTCGACGAAGGGGTCGTAGGCGACGACCTGCATGTGCAGGCCCTTGGCGCGCTCGGCGACGACGCGGCCGATGCGGCCGAGCCCCAGCACCGCCAGCACCTTGTGGTCGAGCTCGGTGCCGACGAAAGCCTTCTTGTTCCATTTACCAGCCTTCATCGACGCGTCGGCGGCGGCGATGTTGCGGGCCAGGCTGACCAGCAGCGCGATCGCCAGCTCACCGGTCGTGGTCGCACTGGCCTCCGGGGTGTTCATCACCACGATGCCGCGCTCGGTCGCGGCCTCGACGTCGATGTTGTCGACGCCGATGCCGGCGCGCGCGATCAACGCCAGATTGTCGGCGAGCTCGAGGCTGCGCCGGGTCACCACCGTGGCCGAGCGCACGACCAGCGCGTGGTACGGCCGCAGCGCCTCGCGCAGCGCGTCCTCGTCCATGCCGGTGCGCAGCTCGACGTCGCCGCCGCGCGCCAGCAGCTCCATGCCCTCCGCCGACAGCTCGTCGGCGACCAAGATCCGGCGGGGCTTCACCGCGCCCCCTTGCCGAACAGCACGACGCCGACGGTGCGCAAGATGATGTTGAAATCGAACACGGTGCTCATGTTCTTGATGTAGTAGAGGTCGTAGCGCAGCTTCTCCAGCGCATCCTCGACCGAAGCGCCGTAGGGGTAGCGGACCTGCGCCCAGCCGGTGAGCCCCGGCTTGACGGTGTGCCGCAGGGTGTAGAAGGGGTTGGCCTGCGCCAGCTCCTCGACGAAGTACGGCCGCTCCGGCCGCGGGCCGACGAACGACATGTGGCCGGCGAGGACGTTGAACATCTGCGGCAGCTCGTCGATGCGCAGCAGCCGCAGCCACTTGCCGACCCGGGTCACGCGCGCGTCGTTGGTCTTCGCCCACACCGGGCCGGTCTCCTTCTCGGCGTCCTGCCGCATGGTGCGGAACTTTACGATCTGGAACACGCGGCCGTCCTGGCCGATGCGGTCCTGCCGGAAGAACACCGGAAAGCCGCTCTCGAGCAGGAGCAGCGGCACCACCAAGGCGCACAGCGGCAGCGCCAGGGTCAGGCCGGCCAACGCCGCCAGGATGTCCGTCGTGCGCTTGATCGCCACCGCGAGCGGCGGCTTGGTGAAACCCCGGCCGAAGATCAGGTAGCTGGGGCGCAGGCTCTCGACCGCGATCTTGCCGGTCACCCGCTCGTACATGCTCTCCTGCTCCTCGACCAGCACGCCGTCCATCCGGCACTGCAGCAGCTCGGGCACCGGCAGCGTGTTGCGGCGCTCCTCGTAGGCGGCGACGATGCGCGCGACGCGCTCGCGGCGGGCGACGGTGGGCAGCTCGCGCTCGCTGCCGACCACCCGCAGGTGGCCGGGCCGGCGCTCGCCGCCGGGATCGTCACCGATCAGGCCCACGGCCTCGAAGCCGGCCATCGGGTTGTCGTGGATCAAGGTGGCGATCTGCTCGGCGTGCTCGCCGGTGCCCAAGATCAGCACGTGTTCGCCGAAGTTCCACTTGTAGAAGAACCAGTGGAAGCCGGCGCGCCAGGCGTAGATCGCACCGAACGCGAGCGACAGCAGCAGGATCAGCTTCCAGGTGTCGCGGCCGACGTCGCGCAGGCCCGGAAAGACGAACAGCTGCGGCGCGATGAACACCAACGCCGCCAGCATCACCAACGCGTAGCCGAGCGAGTGGATCAGCCGATTCGGCAGCTCCGCGCGGTTTTGCGACACCTTCCAGTCGTACAGGTCGTTGTACGACAGCGAGGCCTGGCTCAGCACCGCGATCGTCGCACACGACAACAGTCCGCGCAGGGTGACGCTGTTGAGCGCGAGCTCGAAATCGTGCGTGCGCAGCGGCGGCAGCGAGGTCCCCAGCAGCAGCAACACCGAGAAGATCACCGTCTCGGAGGCGATCAGCAGGAGCTTGCGGCGCGGGATGATCTGCTCGAGCAGCGTCGGCATTCGACGGTGGGTGGGGGGGACTGCGACCGGGGGCGCTCGGCGCCCGTCTCGCTCATCGGCCGCCCGGGGTGCGGCGGCGCAGGAAACGTCGCCCTTTCATAGCTGTCGGGCGCGGCGTTGGTAGACGCTTCTGCTTCTCGGAATCGTCGCGCACCTCAGCGCGGCAGCAGCAGCGGTTCGCCGACGAAGTGGCGCACCTCGACGACGGCGAGCGCGCGGTCGATCCGCACGGCGACGACGTCGACGCGCAGCTGACGGGGGACGGGCCGCAGCTGCGGAGCCAGCGCCAGGAGCGCCGCCGCCAGGCGCTGCCGGTCGTCCTCGGTGACGGCCGCCTCGGGTGCCGCGCAACGGGTGCGTGTCTTGACCTCGACGGCCACGAAGGTGCGCCAACGCCGCACCAGCAGGTCGATCTCGTGCTGCCGCGTGCGCAGATTGGCCGCCTCGATGCGGTAGCCGCGGCGGCGCAGGTAGCGCGCCGCCGCGGCCTCGCCGGCCGCGCCGCGCTGCCGGGTCCCCGGTGGCCGGGCAGCCCCGCCGCCGTCAGGCGGACGCCGCGGCGTCATCGCGGCTGGTCACGCGCGCCACGTTGGCGCGGTCGAACACCATCCTCACCTTGTCGACCGTGAGGGTCACGGTGTCGCTGTCCAGCTTGGCGATCGTGCCGTGCAGCCCGCCGCTGGTGACGACGTGGTCGCCGGCCTTCAGCGCGCTGATCATCTCGCGCCGCTGTTTCTCCTGCTTCTGCTGTGGCCGCAGCAACAAGAAGTAGAACACCAGCGCCAGCGCGCCGAACATCAGCAGCTGCTGCATGCACTGCTCGTTGACTCCCGCCGGCGGCCCCTGCGTGCCGGTCGGGTCGGTCGGGGTGCCGACCCCGGGCGTCGGCGGCGGCGCCTCGGCGGGCGAGTGCACCAGCGGCGCCTCGGCATTCGGGTCTTGGAAGACGGCGAGCACGGAGCGATTGAGGAGGAGGTTCATGGGCCAGCTCGAAGGCGGTGGAATATAGAATCCGCGGCCCGCGATCCCAGCCGCGCTCCAGCTTTGCCGCTCTTGCCCCGATGAACCGTTCCTCCTCCTCACCGGCCCCCGGCGCGCGCAGGCCCCGGCCGCGGGTGCTGCTGGCGATGTCGGGCGGCGTCGACAGCAGCGTGGCGGCGCTGCTGCTGCGCGAGCAGGGCTGCGAGGTGGTCGGTGTGTTCATGCGCAACGGCGTCGAGAGCCCGGCTGCGGCGGTCAAGTCCTGCTGCTCGGCCTCGGACGCGCGCGACGCCGCCGCGGTCGCCGACGCGCTGGACATCCCGTTCTACTCGGTCGACTACGCGGCGGAGTTCGGCGCGCTGATCGACCACTTCGCGGCGGAGTACCGGCGCGGCCGCACGCCGAACCCCTGTGTGCTGTGCAACCAGCAGCTCAAGTTCGGGCACCTTTTTTCGCTCGCCGACGACGTCGGCGCCGAGGCGGTGGCGACCGGCCACTACGCCAGGATCGACGCCGGCCGGTTGTGCCGGGCGGTCGACCGGGCGAAGGATCAGACCTACTACCTGTTCGGCATCGACCGCGAGGCGCTGCCGCGGGTGCGTTTCCCGCTCGGCGCGCTGACCAAGGCCGAGGTCCGCGCCCGCGCCCGCGCCGCGGGGCTGCGCACCGCGGCCAAGCACGAGTCGATGGAGATCTGCTTCGTCACCAGTGGCAGCTACCGCGACGTCGTCCGCCGGCACGGCGGCGGTGGCCGCGCCGGCCGCTTCGTCGACCGCGCCGGGCGCGAGCTCGGCCGCCACGACGGCATCGACGCCTTTACGGTGGGCCAGCGCCGCGGCCTGCCGGCGCTGGGCACGCCGCACTTCGTCGCCGAGATCCGCGCGGCGAGCGGCGACGTGGTGCTCACCGAGCGCGCTGGTCTCGGCACCAGCCAAGCCCTACTGAGCGGCGTCCACTGGCTGATCGATCCACCGGACGGCGGGCCGGTGCGCGCCGCGGTGCAGGTGCGCGCCCGCAGCCAGCCGGTCGCCGCCCGCATCGTCGCAGGCGGCGGCGAAGGAGCCGCAGATGCAGCCGTGGTCACCTTCGACACCCGGGTCGACGCGGTCGCCCCCGGCCAAGCAGCCGTGTTCTACGACGGCGACACGGTGCTCGGCGGTGGCTGGATCGACAGTGGCTGGACCGACGGTGGCTGAACCGGCGGTGCGACCCCCGATTAGAGGTTGCCCTTCAGCCCCGCGCCGGCCTTGAAGCCGACCGTCGTGCTCGGCCCGACCTCCATCATCTCACCGGTGCGCGGGTTGCGGTAGGTGCGCGGCGGCCGCTGCTTGACCTGGAAGGTCCCGAAGCCGACCAGCTGCACCGTGTTGTCCTTGCGCAGCCCGGCGCCGATCGAAAGCAGCACCGAGTTGACCGCGCGCTCGGCGTGCGCCTTGGAGCACTGGGTACCCAGCGAGCGCCGTACCTCTTCCACCAAATCGGCCTTGTTCATCGTCGAAATCCCTCGGATCGGAGCTACGTGTCCCATTCGCCGACACACCGCCCAGAACCGCGGCGCTGCGCCGGCGCCCAACCGCCCGGTCAGGCCGAAAGGGATGATAGCAGATCGGGGGCAGCCAGCAGCCAGCGATGCGCCGCGGTTCGCGCGCCGGGGGAAAAAGGTTGGCGGGAGCGAAGATTTGCAGCCGCGACGCCTCAAGCCGGTCTCCGGCGAATTCCGATAGCAGCGGTCGAATCGCCAGGGGCAACGAGACGGCGTCTGGCAAAGGATCAACGCAGGAGTGATTGCTCTGATGAGGTGCCTGGCCTGTTCGCTGCTCACACTCGCCCTCGTCGGCTGCGCCACGCAGGCACCGACGACGGCGCGCTTCGCCGAGCCCAACGCGCTGATGGGCGAGGAGATCCGCTCGCGCATCGCGGAGATCCCCTTCCAGCATCGCGAGGAGCTCTACCTGAATCTCGTGTGGTTGTCGCAGCGCGGCGAGCATGCGATTCCCAGCCTGATCGAGGCGCTGCACCACGCCGAGCCGAAGGTGCGCTCCAACGCCAGCTGGGTGTTGGGCCAGATCGGTGACCGCCGGGTGATCCCGGACCTGCAGCCGCTGGCCGAAGACCGCGACCGGACGGTGCGGCTCGAGGTCGCGCGCACCCTGCTGGTGCTGGGCGACATGCGCTACGCCCCCGAGCTGATCGGCGCGCTCGACTCGGACAAGCCGCAGGTGCGCTACCTCTGCCACGAGGCTCTCAAGCAGGCCACGGGGCAGGACTTCGGCTACGACCACCTGAGCGACGACGGCCGCAACCGCCAGCTGGCGGTGTTGGCGTGGCGCGAGTGGTGGGGCGGGATGTCCGGCGATGAAGGCTTTGCCACGCAATACGCCGCGGCCCACAACCTCGACGCCGAGCCCGCCGACCCGTGGGCCGGCCAGATCGACCCGGCGGATCCGCTGGCGACCCCGGCGACGCCGAACCCGGCGCCGATGACCGAGATCGCGCCGCAGCCGCAGGCCGACATCCAGCCGCAGAGCGAGGCGCAGCCGCAGGTGCAGACCCAGCCAGTCGAAACGGCGCCGCAACCGCAGGCCACCGCGCCCGAGACCGCGCAGCCGCAGCGGCCAGTGCGCCCCGACCCACTGGCGACCCCGCCGCAGCCGGAGGCCACCCAGCCCGCGCAGACCCAGGCGACGACCGACCCCGCGCCGCCGCAGGCCGCGTTGACCGCGCCGCAGCAGCAGATGGAGGCGCCGCAGACCCAGCCCGCCCCCGAGGTCCAGCCGGTGCAGCCGGAGACGACGACGCCGGAAGCGGTCCAGCCGGAGGCGGTCCAGCCGCAGGCGACGCAGCCTCAGACCCAGCAGCCGCAGCCGCAGCCGACCCAGACCCAGCCGGCACAGCCGCAGGCCACCCAGCCACCGGCGGCCCAGCCGCAGGCAGAGCCGGAGTCGCACGCCGTGTTCGAGTTCGAGTGGAGCGAGCCGGCCAAACCGAGCAGCACGCCAGCGCCGAACAGCCCCGGCCAAAACAAGGGCAGCTGAGCGCGCATCTGCGCGCAACCGCGCGCCGCCACGGCCCCTAGCGGCCGCCGGCGCAGCGCGCTCTTCGCCGCGATTCACCGCGGCGCCAACGGCAGAAGCGCCGCCCGATCGGGTTACTTGTGCGCGCGCTGCGGTAGGATTCTCTGGAATCCCGCCCCCAACCCTCCTACCTGAGGCACCATGCGAAGCAAGCGCGCCGGCTTCACGCTGATCGAGCTCCTGGTCGTCATCACCATCCTCGGCATCCTCGCCGCCACCCTGCTGCCCGACGTGTTGTCCGCCGGCAACACCGCCAACGTCGCCGCCGACGGCTTCAACCTGCGGCAGCACCACAAGTGGCAGTTCGACTACTACAAGAACAAGAAGATGAGCAACCCGCCGCGCGGCGGGCACGCCTTCGTCCTGGCCCCCTGGGTCAAGGGCATCATCACCAAGTCCGAGGAGAACCGGGACCGCTTCTTCACTCCGGGCCAGGAGCAGGATCCGAACTGGCAGGACCTCAAGGCAGAGGACGTCAATCAGATCTGGCGCTCGTTCGACGAGATCGACTCGACCGACACGCACTACGCCGGCCGCGCGCGCAAGCACTTCCGCGGGATGTGGGACGGCGAGGAGGCGCTGATGGCGAACGACAACGAGGAGGTCCCCGCCTTTGCCGACGGCACCATCAACGTGCTGATGGCGAGCGGCGCGGTGCGTCCGCTGCTGCGCGGCGAAGACTTGGCCGAGTGGTGGGACGAGGACGACCCGGGCTACATCTTCCCGGTCGGTCAGGAGTCACCGATCGAGATGCTGCAGAAGCTCGAGCACTGAGCGGCGGCGGACCCGCTCTCACCACGACGTGCGCCGCGGCTGCCCCAGCCGCTGGCGCCAGTAGACGAACGTCATCGCCGCGTCGTAGTCGTCGCTGCCGATGGCGTCGGCGTAGTCGACGTAGCGGAAGGCCACGCCGGCCTCGCCGCCGCGCCACACCTCGACCGAGAGTTCGGTCTGCCAGTCCCACAGGCGGACGTCGAAGCTGCCGTCGGTATCGCTGTAGCCGCTCTGCAGCAGCCAACGCACCTTGCGGCTCGGGCGGGTGGTCACCGCGGCGAAGGCGTGGTGCGTCTCGCCGTCGAAGGTCACCAGGGTCGGCACCGGGTTGGGGTCGGGGTCGAAGTAGAAGTTGGTGAGCGTGCGACTCTCGACGTCGCTGAACACGTAGCTCAGGCTGAGGTCGAAGTCGTCGTCCCGCGACCAAGACGTGCTGAGCCCGGCGCTGCGCACCTCGGCCAGCGTCTGCGAGACGTCGTTCTCCCGCTGGCGCTCGCGGGCGAAGCTCGAGACCGACCACTGCTCGCGGCGGTAGCGCACGCCGAACTCGGTGGCGCGCGCCCGGTCCTCGGTGATCTCGTGCAGCTGCACCGCGTTCTGGCCGAACTGACGGTGCTCGGCCGAAAAGGTCCAGTGCGCATCCGGCCGCCAGTCGACCGAGGCGAGCCCGCCGTGGTTGCGCAGCGTGCCGCGGCGGAAGTCGCCGTCACCGGCCTCCAGATCCGGCACCGCCAGCTGCTCGCGCGCGCCGCCATAGCCGGCGGCGAGCCGCAGCCCACTGAGCGGTTCGACTTCCAGCTGCAGCGAGCCCTCGAGCTGGCGCTGCGCGGTGTGCTGGTCGAGCGTGGTCTGCACGGTGCTGCTGCCGCCGAGGCCGGTGTAGGTCACGGTCTCGGTCTGGTCGATGCGCATCTCCTCGCGGTGGTCGACCCAACGGGCGTCGAGCAACAGCGCGGTGCGGTCGCCGAGCTCCAGCGTCGCGGTGGCATCCAGGAGCCACGTGCGGCCGTCACCCTCGGCGAACGAGGTGATGCCGCTCTGGAACGCGCCGATGTCGAAGCCGGTGCCGGTGCCATCGCCGATCACCCGGCGCTCGAGATCGAGCACCCGGCCGCTGACCTCGAGGGTCAGCGGCGCGAGCGCGGCGGTCCACACCGCGCGGGCGCCCGGCCCGCGCAGCGCACTGCGGGCGGTGAAGTCCTCGCTCTCGATGAACGCGCTGTTGACCGGTGACGGCCGCGCGTAGACCCAGCGGTCGTGCTGCTGCTCCTCGCGGTACTCGACCGCGAGGAGCAGCGAAGTCGGTCCCAGCGGCGTGCGCACACCGACCTCGCTGCGATCGGTGTCGAGCTGGCGTGGACTGGCGACGCCGGCCACCGCGGTCTGCGGCGTGAGATTGAGGTTGCCGATGCGGTTGGTCAGCCAAAACCCGTCGTCGTTGCTGCGCCGGAAGGAGGCAAACACCTCGACGTCGGCGAGCGGCTCGACACTGAGGCTGTAGTCGTGGCTCTGCTTCTTCTGCTGGACGCGGTGGTAGTCGCCCTCGGCGCGGTAGTGGATGGCCGCCTTGTCGAAGCCCGCCGCGGCGCGGTAGGCCTGCTGCTTGGACATCTCGCCGCGCACGCTCTGGTAGGGGTCGCCGATGTCGCGCGCGCGCAGAGACAGCGCATCCAGCCAGGTGGGCTCGCCGGTGGCGAACAGCTCGAGCTCCGCCTCGCGCAGCAGGAACCCCCGGTCCAGATTGAGGTCGGTCTTGTAGCGGTCGCGCGAGCCATCGCGGTCGAGGAAGCGGTAGCCCGCCGCCAGCATCGCCGACCACTGCAGCGCTCCGTGCTCCGCCTCGACGTCGGGGACGGCCACCGCCGGTTCACCGGTAACGGGCTGTCCGAGCCGCGCTCCCGCGGCCGCGCCGAGGCCGGCCCGGGGACGCAGGGGGTGCGCGCCCAGCGCCACGTCGAGCGGCGTGTCGTGACAGGCGGCACACGCCTGCGCGCGCACCGCCGGCACCTCGGGCCCGCGCTCGCCGGCGGCGCGCGCCGCGGTGTGGGCGGAGAGATCGCCGTGGCAGGCGGTGCAGGCGGTCTCGGCCGCCGTTTCGAGCAGGCCGGCGTGCGCCGAACGGCGCAGTGCCACCGTCGCGCCCGGATGGCACACGCGGCAGCTGGCGTCGTCCCGCCAGCCGCTGCCGTGCCATGCCGTCCCCGCCGTCGCGTGCCCGGACTCGGGCGCGCGGCCGCCGAGCACCCCCGCCAACGCCGACCAGCCCAATAGCGCCAGTGCCCCAGAAAGCGCCCCCGCCCGACCCCAACGGCCACTGCTCATCGGAACAGGAACCTCGAGTGGTTGCTGCCGTGCACCTCGGTGTGACACTGCAGGCAGTTGGTGAACACCGCGCCGCTGGTCTGATCGTGGAACGACGGGAAGTCCGCGTGGCACTGCAGACACAGCTGCTGGGTGCGGTGGTGGGTCAGCATGCGCTGGTTGGTGCTGCCGTGCGGAGCGTGGCAGATCGTGCAGCCGTCGCTGCGCGAGGCCTGGTGGGCGAACACGAACGGCCCGCGGTACTCGGTGTGACAGCGCACGCAGGACTCGGTGCGCAACGCGCGGTCGCGCAGCTTGGGGCGGGCCGAGTGCGGGTTGTGGCAGTCACTGCACGCCATGTGCCCCTCGGGCACGGGGTGGTGGTTGGGCTTGTGAAACTCGGCGGCAACGTCGGTGTGGCACTTCGTGCAGCGCTCTTCCGCCTGCCGGCGGGTCTGCCCCGCCGGCGCCGCCGGCGAATGGCACGTCAGACAGGTGACCTCGTGCCGCTGGTGCGCCCCCAGCCGGACGTGCGCCAGGTGCGGGGTGTCATCGTGGCAGCGGCCGCAGGCCTGCAGCTGGTGGGCGCCGCTGGTGTCGCGCAGCGAATCCACCAACCGCGCCACGCCGCCGGAGCGGGCGTGCGCTTCGGCATTGTCGTGGCAACCGCCGCAGCCCTGTGCCAGCGGCAGGTCCAGGCCGCCCAACGAGGCGTGGATGGTACCGTGCAGGACCTCGAACGCGGGCGCGTGGCACTGCGCGCACAAGCGGTTGGTGGCGGCGGGCGCCCGGTACTCGCCCGTCTGCTGGTCGAGCCGCTGCTGGTCGGGCGATCGGGGGGCAACTGATTGGGGATCGAACCCACCCGCCCGCTCCGGCGCCGTCGGCTCGCGGTGCACGGTGTGGCAGCTGGTGCAGGTCAGACCATCCGACAGCAGCGGCTTGTCGCCCTCGCGCCAGTGGAAGTCCACCGGATCGACCCCCGCGTGGCACTCGCGGCAGGTCACGGCGCCGTCGGCGGCGTGGTCGGGACGCGTGATCAGCCGCGCCAGCCCGCCGGTCTCGACGTGCAGCGAACCGTTGCCGTGACAGCTCTCGCAGCCCTGCGCGTCGCGCCCGGCGCGCAGACTCGCGTGGCCGCCGTGGGCAAGCAGCTCGTCGCGGCGCGGATGGCACTGCAAGCACGTCGCGGCGCCCACCGGCTCGGCACTGCGGTCGAGCAGCGCCCGCCGCTCGAACCCGAGTCCCTCGTGCGGCACGGCACCGGGCTCCTCGTGCACGGTATGACAGTCGGTGCAGCCCTTGCCCGCCTGCGCGAACCCCTCGGGGTCGCCGCCGTGCACCGCCATCTGGTCGGCGTGGCACTGCTGGCAGACAGCTCCCTGGACCTTCGCCGGCAGCTTCTGCGGATGGGTGATCAGCCGGGGCTCGTTGTCCTCGTGGTCACCGTGCGCCTGGCCCGGACCGTGGCAAGTCTCGCAGCCGCGCAGGCCGTCGACCGCCAGCACGCCGGCGTGCACCGAGGCGGCCAGCACCTCCCATTGGTCCTCGTGACAGTCTTTGCAGACCGCCTTGCCCAAGTACTCGCCGTGGCGGGGAAACGGCGCGGTGGGGTCCTGCGGCCGCGGCGCCAGGCCGGTGGCCAGCGCCGCCGCGATCAAGTAGAGCGAAAGCCACGTTGCCGTGTGCCGGACGCGCATGCCGTCGTTCTCGCGGGAAGGGGGTGTGGGGCACCGCGTCGACGCGACGCGCCGCTGGCACGGCGGTTACGGCTTTTGCGCGGTCTAAAAGCGGCATTCGACACTACAATCTCCAGGCTCGATGCAACAGGGCCGGAAGTACTTCCTGCACAGCTACGGCTGCCAGATGAACAAGCTCGATTCCGAGCTGGTGGAGGCGCGCCTGCGCGACGCCGGCTACACCGCCGCCGACCGCGAGACCGAGGCCGACGTCGTCCTGCTGAACACCTGCTCGGTGCGCGAGCACGCCGAGGACAAGGTCTGGAGTCGCCTGGGCCGGCTGCGGCTGCAAAAGCAGCAGCGCCCCGACCTGGTGGTCGGCGTCCTCGGCTGCATGGCGCAGGAGCACCGCCGCAAGCTGCAGGCCCGCATGCCACACGTCGATCTGGTCGTCGGCCCCTCCGCCTTCGGCGACATCGAGGCCAAGGTGGCGCAGGCCCGTGCGGCGCGCCGGCCGGACACGCGGCGCGGCGCGGGCGTCCTGGCGGTGGACGACGGTGTCAGCGGCGACCGGATCCGCCGCGACCCGCGCGTGCGCCCACACCGCAGCCAGGCCTACGTCAGCGTGATGCGCGGCTGCAACATGCCGTGCAGCTACTGCATCGTCCCGGCGACGCGCGGCGCCGAGATCAGCCGTCCGATCGAGGTCATCGCCGAGGAAACCGAGCGGCTGATCGACGACGGCGTCACCGAGATCACCCTGCTCGGCCAGACCGTCAACGCCTACGGCCGCGACCTCGGCCGCGACGTCACCCTGACCCGACTCCTGCACCGCCTGCACGAGATCGACGGGCTGCGCCGACTGGCGTTCATCACCTCGCACCCCAACTTCTTGTCGGCGGAGCTGATCGACGCGCTGGCGACCCTGCCGAAGGTGGCGCGCTTCCTACACCTGCCGGCACAGTCCGGCAGCAACGACGTGCTGCGCGCGATGCGCCGGGGCTACACCGTCGAGCGCTACCTGCGCCGCGTCGACGCGCTGCTGGAACGGGTGCCCGACATGGAGCTGCACTCGGACTTCATCGTCGGCTACCCCGGCGAGACCGAGGCCGACGTCGCTGCCACCGTCGCCTTGATGGAACGCGTCCGCTTCGCGCAGAGCTACGTCTTCAAGTACTCCCCGCGCCCCGGCACGCTGGCGGCCGATCTCGCCGACGACGTCGAGCAGGCGGAGAAGGAGCGGCGCAACCAGCTGCTGCTGCAAGTGCAGGAGCGGCACGGCATGCAGCGCAATCGGGCACTGGTCGGCACCGTCCAGGAGGTGCTGGTGGAGGGGCCGAGCCCGCGCGTGGCGGGTCGCATGGCCGGCCGCACGGCGCAGCATCGGATCGTGCACTTCGCCGGCGATGATGCGGGCCTGGTGGGGAGCTACGTACCGGTGCGCATCGACGAGGCGTTGCCGCACTCGCTGGTCGGCGAGTGCCTCGCGCTGGAGGCCGGGACCCGACCGTGAGCGCCGGCGCCGAGCGCTGGATGCGCGAGGCCATCGAGCTGGCGCTGCGCGGTCGCGGCGAGGTCGAGCCCAACCCCAGGGTCGGCGCGCTGGCGATCGCCGACGGCGCCATCGTCGGCCGCGGCTGGCACCGGCACTGGGGCGGCCGCCACGCCGAAGTCGAGGCGCTCGCCGATGCCGCCGCGAACCGCGCGCGGCCGGACACGCTGGTGGTCACCCTCGAGCCGTGTTCGACGCCGGCCGGCGTCGACGGCAAGGTCAATCCACCGTGCGTCGATGCGATCCGCAACAGCCCGGTGCGCACGGTGATCGCCGGCGCCAAGGATCCCGCGCCGCGCCACCGCGGCCGCGGCTTCGCCGCCCTCGCCGAAGCCGGCATCCGGGTGCAGACCGGCGTGCTGGCGGACGAGTGCACCGCGATCAACGGGCCGTTCCACCGCTGGCTCGGGCTCGATCGGCCGTGGACCATCGCCAAGTGGGCGATGAGCCTCGACGGCAAGACCGCCGCCCACACCGGCGACGCCCGCTGGATCTCCGGCGAGTCGGCGCGCCAGCGCAGCCATCTGTTGCGCGCCCGCGTCGACGCCGTCGCCGTCGGCTACCGCACCGTCGCCGCCGACGACCCCGCGCTCACCGTGCGCCACGTCGAAGGCGCCCAGCCGATCCGGCTGGTGATCGACCCCGAGGCCGCGCTGCCGGCGCGCGGACGCATGCTGGAAACCGCCGCGGCCGGGCCGATCTGGCTGCTGGTCGGCGAGGCCCACGCCGAGCGCGCCGCGGAGGCGTGGGGCGTGGCCGGTGCCGAGGTCCTCGCCGTGCCGGCCGCCGGCCCGCACCGCCTGGACCTCGCCGCCGCCTGGCGCGCGCTGCGCGGCCGCGGGCTGCGCCGGCTGCTGGTCGAGGGCGGCGGCGGTCTCTGCGCGGAGCTATTGGCCGGCGACCTGATCGACCAGACCCTCTGCTTCGTCGCCCCCCGCCTGATCGGCGGAGCGGCCGCGCCGACGCCGGTGGGGGGGGCCGGCCAGCCCACCGTGGCGCAGGCATGGCGGCTTGCCGAGATGACTTGGCAGGCGTGCGGAGAAGACCTCGCCATCGTCGCCTTCCGCGCCTGAGCGCAGCGCCGCCGGGCGCGACCTCTCGATTGCTATGCTCGGCTCTGGTTGACGCCATGACGACCGAGCGAGCAGAAGACGGCCCCCAGGTCACCAGCGAGGTCTACTCCCAGCTCAAAGACATCGCCCGCCGCTTGTTCGCCGACGAGCGCACCGCGCACACCCTGCAGCCGACCGCGATCGTGCACGAGGCCTTCCTCAAGCTGGTCCGCGGGCGCTCGGTCGACTGGAGCAGCCGCGCCGCGTTCCTCGCGCAGGCCGCGACGGCGATGCGGCACTTGCTGGTGGATCACGCACGGGCGCGACGCACGGCCAAACGCGGGCACGGGGCGCGACCGGTGACGCTCGACGAGCGACTGGCTTCGGGCGAGAACCGGCCACTCGATCTCTTGGCGCTGGACGAAGCTCTGCAGCGGCTCGCGCGCTTGCACGCGCGGCAACACCGGGTGGTCGAGCTGCGCTTCTTCGGCGGCCTGACGATTGTCGAGACCGCACACGTGCTGGGCGTCGGCACGACCACCGTCGAGGACGACTGGGCCATGGCGCGCGCCTGGCTGACGCGCCAGCTCGGCGAGGCAGAAGCGCGTTGAACCCGCGGCGCCACGCACGCGTCTCCGAGCTGTTCGCGACCGCCCGGCGCCTGGGCGCGGACCAGTTGGGGGCGTTCCTCGACCGCGCGTGCGCCGGCGACGCCACTCTGCGCGCCGAGGTGGAGACCCTGCTGGCCGCCGAACAGCGGCCGGCACCGCTGGACGCGCCGGTCACCGGCCTGCGCACGATGCTGGAGGCCGTGCACACCGGCGCGACCATGCCGGAACGGATCGGCCGCTACCGGATCCGACGCCAAATCGGTGCGGGCGCGACGGGGGTGGTCTACGAGGCCGAGCAGGACCGGCCGCGGCGCACGGTTGCGGTGAAGGTGCTGCGCTCCCAGTGGTCGAGCGCCGAGCGCGTGCGCCGGTTCGAACGCGAAGCGCAGATCCTCGCCCGGCTGCAGCACCCGGGCATCGCCCGGGTCTACGACGCGGGGATCGCCGACACCGACCGCGGACCGATCCCGTTCTTGGCGATGGAGCTGGTCTCCGGCCAGCCACTGACGCGGTTCGCGACCGAGGGCCGACTCGGGATTCGCGCGCGACTGGAGCTGTTTGCGCACATCTGCGACGCGGTCGATTGCGCGCATCGCAACGGCGTGATCCACCGCGACCTCAAGCCGGCCAACATCCTGGTCGTGGCCGGCGAAGCGCCACCGCGCCCCGTCGTCCTCGACTTCGGCGTCGCGCACGCCACCGACGCCGACATCACCTTGCTGACCGTCGACACTGTCGCGGGGCAGCTGGTCGGCACCTTGCCCTACATGAGCCCCGAGCAGATCGAGGCGCGGCCGGAGACGCTCGACCTGCGCTCGGACGTCTACGCGCTCGGCGTCGTGCTCTACGAGCTGCTCTCGGGCTGCGTGCCCCACGACCTGCGTGACCTGCCGCTGCCCGAGGCGAGCCGGATCATCCGCGAGGAGGAGCCCACGCGGCTCGGCTCGCGCGACACCGCGCTGCGCGGCGAGGTCGAGACCATCGTCTCCAAGGCGCTCGCCAAGGACCGAGAGCGGCGCTACCACAGCGCCGCCGCGCTGGCGGCGGACGTGCGCCGCTTCCTGGCGGACCAGCCGATTCTGGCGCGGCCGCCGAGCTCGCTCTACCAGCTGCGCAAGTTCGCGCAGCGCAACCGGGGGCTGGTCGGCGGCGCGGCCACCGCCGCCATCGCCTTGGTCGCGGCCCTCGTGCTCACCACGCTCCAGGCGCGCGAAGCGCGGCAAGCCGCGGCGGCCAACGAGGCAATCCTGCGCGAGCTCGATCTGTTCCTGCTGGTGGCGAACACCCGGCCCTATCGATCCGCGTTTTTCACCCAGACCTTTTCGCCGAGCGCCTCCCTGCGCGAGGTCATGCAGCAGTTTGCCGACCTCGTCGACCAGCGCCGCTTCGACGACCCCGCGGTCGAGGCGGCACTGCGCTATCGCGTCGGCCGCGGCCTGTTCCTCGCCGGCGACTGGCTGCGCGGCGAGCATCACCTGCGCGCGGCGCACGCGTTGTTCGAGACCCAGCGCGGCGCCGACGACGCGAAGACGCTCGCGGCCCTGGCGCACCTGGGCCTGTGCGCGACCTGGATCGCGCGCGGAGACGAGGGTGCGGCGCTGGCGGCGCGCGCCGAGGCGGGACTCCGGCGGGTGGCCGAATCGGACGATCCCGAGTGGTTCCACGCGATGACCGCGGTCACCATCCACCAGGAGGACCCGCAAGAGGAGATCCGGCTGGCGCGCGCCATGCTGTCCCGGCTGGAGAGCGCGGACCGCGCCGCCGACTTCCCGCGCTACGAGGCGCAGCTGCTGCTGGGGGAGGGCCTTTGTCGGGCGGGGCGCTTCGCAGAGGGCGAGGCGGTCCTGCGCGAGGTGGTGGCGGGCTGTGAACGGACCGAGAGCACCGAGAACCGCTACTTCGGGCTGGCCGTGGCGATGCTGGTCTTGGGCAACGCGGCGTCCGCCCAGGGGGACCCCGTGCTCGCCGAGCAGCGCCTCCGCCGCGCGTTCGACTTGTTCGCGGACAACCAGGGGCCCGACAGCGATTGGCTCGCGTGGGTGCAGATCCTGTTGGGCAAGAGCCTGTGGGAGCTCGATCGACGGGCGGAGGCAGTCGCGCTGTGGGTCGATTCGCACGCCCACCTCAGCGCGCGGATGGGGGCGACCTCCGAGCAGACGCTGATGGCGTTGCAGTGGATCGCGGTGGCGATGCCCACCGCGATGCCGCCGGCGGAGCGAACGCGCTGGCGCGGCGTCGTGCAGCGGACTGCACACCTCGCGGCGGCGGAGGTGGAGCGCGCCGACTACTCGTTTCTGCGCACCCTCCACCTTCTTGCCCGCAACCTGACACAGAGCGGGGAGCACGCGCTGGCGGCCTCGCTGGCGAGGACCGCCGTCGACAACGAGAAGGCGGCGGGGGGACCACCCTCGGCGCGGACGCTCCGCACGCTCGACACCCTCGCGGTCGCCGAACATCGGCGGGGCAACCATGCCGCGGCGCTCGCCCTGTTCGAGGAGATCGAAGACCTGCAACGGCAGGACCCGCTTCTCGACCCCTCCGAGCACGCCGAGATCCTGCTCCGCCAAGGCGAGCTGTTGCTCGCTGAAGAGCAACCCGCGCGGGCCCTGGACGCCCTGCAGCGCGCGGTCGACGACCTGCCCGCCGCGCCGACCGGTGCCGGCCGCGGACGGGCCATGCGCGCGGTGATCGATGCCTGCGAGGCGCTCGGGCGTACCGGCGACGCCGACCGCTGGCGCGCACGCCTGGCCGGTCTGTCACAGCAATAAGAGCGGGGAGGTGCTGGCGGAGCCGGATTCTCCGACCCGGACACCTCACAACACCGTCACCGTTGCCCCGTCGCTGGCTTGGATCGAGGAGCTGGTGACGAACAGCGCCTGGACGTGGAACGTCGCTCCGACGAGGCTCCCGTTCGCCGGAATCGGTAGCGGCAGATCGCCGGAAGCGGTCAACGGCGCCCCGCCGACGAGCAGCTGGCCCGGGGCGGGATCGACCAGCAAGCGCAGCCCCTGGAAGGGGATGCTGGCGCGGCCCTTGCTGGCGAACCAGACCCCCGGCGCCGGCGGCCCGGCGGCGGGGACGGCGCGCAGGCCGAACTGGAGGTTGCCGACGAGCGGCAAGCCGCCCGGGTTGGGGGCGAGCCGCCACCGGTAGTCCGCGCCCCCGCTGGGCGTCGGGTCCCCGTACGCCGAGGGGTTGGGATGGACGTCGATGCCCGATACGACGCCCCATCCCGCGGCCGGGCCGAACGTCAAGGCCTGCGTCGGCCCCGACGGCGTCGTCCAGGAGACTCCCGCGGTGTAGGGGTTGCTGAACACCGACTCGACCACGACGTAGCTGCCGGTGGCGCGCTCCACCGCGACGGCGTTGCGCACGCTGCGTCCAACCGGCACCGCGGTCACCTGACCGCTCGAGGGATCGACCTCGAACAGATTCGGCGACGCACCCAGGGGTGTGCCGCCGAACGTGCCGACCAGCAGCCGGCCGTCGGCGAGGACGTCCAGACCAACGACGCCTCCGTTGAGCGTCGCGACCCACTGCGCCGCTCCACCGCCGGGGACCGGGACCTTCCACACCTGGCCTACAGCGCTTGGCGAGGAGAAGCCCAAGTAGGCCACCTGCCCCGCAGGATCGACCGCGACGGCGTTCGGCGTGACGCCCGTGATCCCCGACACCGGCACCGGGGTCGCCAACCCGGTGCTCGTCGACAACACCAGCAGCCCACTCGGCGTGGCCAGCGCGCCGGACGCCGTGCGGCCGGCGACGAGCAGGTCGCCGTTCGGCAGCAGCGCGAGACCGTTGACGCCGCTGGCACCACCGCCGGCGGTGCCGACCACGTGGACCGTGCTCGCGGTCGGGACCACCGTGTCGCCCTGCAGCGTCAGCACGTGCACCGACACCGGGCCAGACTCCGCCAGCTCGCCGACGAGGAGCGCGCCGTCGGACGGGCGCCAGACGACCGAGTCGGCGCCGCAGGATCCGCAGCCGATCCCGGCGCCGGTCAGCGTTGCGGGCAACCCCTGCACCGCGACAGTGGCTCCGGTTCTCGGGTGCACGAAGAAGAGACCGCCGGTCGCGCCGGTGAAGTTCGGGTCCCTGAACGTCGAGACGACGCACCATCCGGCCGGCACCTGAGTCGGAGCGGTGCCGGCGAGGGCGAGCACCGCGGCGAGAGCGAGGGTTCGATGAGCCATGGGTTCTCCTGTTGTGGCGCGGACACTGCGCCCGCAACTACCGGGGCGAGAAAGCACCGCCCGGTCCCCGGCCGAGTGCGCGTTTTTTTCGGGCCCACCTGCACCGCACGACCCCGTTACCGTGACGATCTCCACAACCTCAAACGGAGACGAACGATGAAGCTGTTGGTCACCTGGACGATGCACGAAGGCAAGCTGCACGAGACCCTGGAGCAGTTCGCGAGCATGACCGACGCCGACGAGCAAGCGATGATGGGCAACGTGCGCCGGATCGGGCGCTGGCACGACGTGGCCCGCGGTCGCGGCGCCGCGGTCTACGAGGTCGAGGACGCCGCCGCGTTCTCCAGCTATGCACTGCGTTGGAACCACGCCATGGACATCGACGTCTCGGTCGTGCTCGACGACGACGAAACGCGCGCCCTCGGACAGAAGGGGTAGCCAGGCCCATGCAACGGCTCGTCGAGTGCGCCTCCGCGCTCAGCGCCGCGGTCGACGCCCTGTCGTTCGCGGCGCCGATCACCCACGTCTACAACCCCCTCGACTACGCGTGGGAGCCACACCGCGCCTACCTGCGCCGGTTTGCCAAGCGCGGGGTGCGCGCGCTGCTGCTCGGCATGAACCCCGGCCCGTGGGGGATGGCGCAGACCGGCGTCCCGTTCGGCGAGGTGGAGATGGTGCGCGACTGGCTCGGCATCGAGGCGCCGGTGCACAAACCGGCGGTCGAGCACCCGCGCCGACCGATCCAGGGGTTCGAATGCGGCCGGAGCGAGGTCAGCGGCCAGCGGCTGTGGGGTTGGGCCCGCGCGCGGTGGGGCACCCCCGAACGCTTCTTCGCCGACCACTTCGTCTACAACTACTGCCCACTCGTCTTCATGGAGGAGAGCGGCCGCAACTTCACGCCGGACAAGCTGCCGCGCGACGAGCGCAGCGCGCTGGAGGACGTGTGCGACGCGGCGCTGCGCCGCGTCGTCGGCGCCATCCAACCGGCGATGGTGGTCGGGGTCGGCGCGTTCGCCGAGCGCCGCGCGCACGCCGCGCTCGGCACCGCGGCACCGACGATCGGCCGGCTGCTGCACCCGAGCCCGGCGAGTCCGGCGGCGAATCGGGGTTGGGCCGAAGCGGCGGATCGCGACTGGCAACGGCTCGGTTTGGCGGGAGGCGGTGTGGGGGGCGACTAGGCTCAAAAACTGCAGCCCTTCCGTGGGCCTGCTAGCTGAGAGACGCTGACCGAGACGTAACCGGAGCCCTCTTCCGAGTCACTGGAAGTGACGCAGGGCCAGCTGCGCAAACGGTGCCCTTTGGTCCCCCCGCGTTGTGTCCCGGAGGTCGCCGATGTTCGTTCCCCCGCGTTGCCCCAACTCAGCTTGCCCGCACAACCGCAGCCCGCGGCCCGGCTTCTTCGTACGCCGTGGCTACTACTACCCCAAGTGCCGCGCCCAAGGCGTGCCGCGCTTCCGCTGCCGCCATTGCCGGCAAGGCTTCTCGCGGCAGACGTTCCGCATGGATTACCGCGACCACAAGCCCGACCGCAACGCCTGGATCGTCATGTTGCTCTGCTCTGGCCTGGGCCTGCGACAGACCGCACGCCTGGCCGGGCTCACGGCGCGCAACACCGAGATGAAGTTCCGCAAGATCGGTCGTCACGTCCGCCGCCTGAACAACAACTTACGGGGTGACCTGCCGGTCGGCTCGAGCTTGCAGTTCGACGAACTCGAGAGCTACGAGGGCCGCCGCAACACGCGGCCCCTGACGCTGCCTGTCCTGATCGAGCGCGGGAGCCGCTTCATCCTCGCAGCGCGGTCGGCCCCGATCCGCCCAGGTGGCCCCAAACCGGCTGCGCGCCGGCGAGCGATAGAGGCCGACGCGCGGCGGTTTGGCCGGCGGCCGTCGCGGTCGCGCGCGGCAACGCGCAATGCGCTGTGCCGGGGCGCGCGCGCTTGCACTCGGTTGACCACCGTGTTGCTCGAAACGGACGAGAAAACGACCTACTCAGGACTCGCGAGGGGCATTTTCGGCGCGCGGCTCGAGCACCGGCGAACACCGAGCACGCTGCCGCGCGAGACCTGGAACCCGCTGTTCGCGATCAACCATACCGAGGCAATGGCGCGCGACCTCAACGGTCGTCTGCGGCGCGAGTCCTGGCTGGTCAGCAAGAAGCGCTGTTTCCTCAACCTGCAGCTGCACATCTACACCGCGTACCGCAACTTCACGCGACCGCGCTTCAACTTCGACCGAGACACGCCGGCGATGCTGGTTGGCTGGCTCCCCCAGAAGTTGCGGCTGAACCAGGTGCTATCCTGGCGCCAGGACTGGGGCACGCGCAGCGGCCATCCGCTGGATCGAAACGCAAAACCGATCGAGAACTTCCTGAAGAGCTCTGCCTGACTTTCTTGCGGCCGTGCCGGACCACGGAAGGGCTGCAGTTCGTAATGCGCCCGTAGCAATCGAAGTACCCATGGCATGGGGAACTCCGCCTAGCCGCCGCCGCGACCCCCAAGCTCCGTCATCTTCCTGGCCGCCGGTCGGGTTGACGGCTCTCAGGGGCGGGGTAGGCTGATTCAGACTCCCGCGCGGGGTCGCTCCCTTCCACCACCCATCCACCACCCTCGTCGCCCGCCCGTCCGCGGCCGCCGCCGCCGGCGTGGCGACGCGCCCCATGCCGCACACCGCAGTTCCCGCTGGGCTTCACCGGGCCTCGCGCGCCCCGACGCGTGAAGGTTTGGCCGGCACCGGCACCGCGATCAACCCGTGCCGGCCACGGACGACGACCGGCATCTTGATGGTGACCGACGTGCTGATGGTGGTGACGGCGTCGGTGGTGGCCTACCTCGCAGCAAGCCAACTGCACGAGCTGCAGGTGGAGCGCTACTTGCCGATGCTGCTGGTCGCGCTGCTGTTCCCGCCGGCGTTCGTCGGCGCCGGGCTGTATCGCGGCCCGAGCTTCGCCGAGGAGCTGCGCGCGGTGTGCTTCCGCACCTCGATGATTTGGGCCGGCCTGATGGCGCTCACTTTCATCGTGCACGACCTGCCACTGGCCGAGCAGCTGCCGTTCTCGCGCTGGGTGTTCGGGTTCGCCTGGGCGAGCTCGATCGTGCTGCTGCTGATCGCGCGGCTCACCCTGCGCATCCTGTTCGCGGACGCCAGCTGGTGGGGCTCGGGGGCGCTGGTCATCGGCACCGAGCCGGCGGCCGAAGAGGTGATCCGCCGCCTGCAGGCGCACCCGAGCCGCGGCGTCAAGCCGGTGGCCGTACTGATCGCCGGCGGCGACGACGACACCACGATCGAGGCCGTGCGCGGCGTTCCGGTGCTCGGCACGAGTCGAGAGCTGGCCGAGATCGGTGCCGCGTTGGGGATCGAGCGCGCCATCCTCACCACCAAGGGAATGGAGGCGCACACCCAGTCGGTGCTCACCGACCGCGTCTCCCGCATGTTCGCGCGGCTCGCCGTGATCCCCGACCTGCACGGCTTCTCCCACCTCTGGTGCGACGCGCGCGACTACGGCGGCCTGCTGGGACTCGACGTCAAGCCGGCCCTGTTCCGGCCGTGGCCCAAGTTCTGCAAGCGCTTCTGGGACATCGCGCTGGCGACCACGGGGATGGCGCTGCTTGCGCCGGTGTTCCTCGCAATCGCGGTGGCGATCAAGCTGACTTCGCCGGGGCCGGTCTTCTATTCGCAGCGACGGCTCGGCCTGAACGGCGAGTTCTTCCGGATGTGGAAGTTCCGCTCGATGGTGATGGACGCCGACCGCCGCCTACAGGAGCACCTCGAGACGCATCCCGAGGCGCGCACCGAGTGGGAATCCATGCAAAAGCTCGCCGACGATCCGCGCGTCACCAGCGTCGGCAAGCTGCTGCGCATCAGCAGCCTCGATGAGCTGCCGCAGCTCTGGAACGTGCTGAACGGGACGATGAGCTTGGTCGGCCCACGGCCGGTCCCCGACGACGGTGTGGACAAGCTGTACAGCTACGGCCCGCGCTACGTCGAGTACTACACCAGCGTGCGGCCCGGCATGTCCGGCCTATGGCAGGTCGAAGGGCGCTCGGCCGTCAGCTACGACACCCGCGTCGAGCTGGACATGACCTACATCCGCACGTGGAACGTGTGGCTCGACTGGGAGATCCTGGTCAAGACCGCCCGCGCGGTGTTCAGCGGCACGGGGGCCTGCTGAGCCCCGACGCTGGCCCGGGGCGCGCGCAACAGCTGCGGAATCCGGGGGTGTGACCGCCCCTCCCGAGGGCTTTAGGATGCCGGGGAATCGCGCGGCGCGGGTCTGCCCTTGTCCCCCGCTGCGCGGTCGGTGCACCCGTGGCAAAACGGGTTGCAACATCCTCGAATCTTTCAACTCTTGCGACGCAGGGAGCCGCAATGAGGGATCTTCGTCTCGGGCGGACGGCGGCTTTGGCGGCCGCGCTCACGCTCCTCACCAACCACACCGCAACCGCCCAAGCAACGCGCCGCGCCGACGAAGACTTCGCCGTCGCCATGGGGCTGTTGCGGCGCGATCTGCACGAGGAGGCGGCGGCGCAGCTGCGGCGCTTGCTACAGCGCGACCCGGACTTCCCGCGCGCGGCCGAAGCGCTCTACCGCCTCGGCACGTGCTACGAGGCGATGGGCGAGCCACCCCGCGCCATCGATGCGCTCGAGCAGAGCCTCGGCGCGGCGCGGGCCGACTTCACCCTGCGTCCCGAATGTCGCTATCGCCTCGGCAACCTGCTGCGGGCCGAGGGCCGCGGCCCCGCGGCACGCCGCCAGTACCAGGCGCTGGTCGCCGAAGTCGGGGCGGACCACTACTTGCGGCGCGCGGCGTCCTACGCCGCCGGTGAGTGCGCGCGCGACGACGGCGATGACGAGGGCGCGCTCGACGACTTCCTCGCCGCCGCCGAAGAGGGCGGTGAGGACGATGGGCGCTACGCGGTGCCCGCGCTCTACCAGGCCGGGTCCGCGCTGTTCCGTCTCGAGCGCTTCGCCGACGCGGCCGCGACCTTCGGCCGTGCCGCCGACCGCCAACCGCGCGGCAACCTGGTCGCCGAGTGCCGCTACATGCAGGGACAGTCCGCCGCCAACGCGGGCGATCACGCCACCGCCGAACGCGCCTACTCCGCCGCGGTCGAAGCCGGCGGCGAGTGGGCCGACGACGCGCAGCTCGGCCTGGCGCTGTGCGCGGTGCAGACCGGCAGCCCACAAGATGCTCTACGCCGGTTCCAACAGCTGCTGAGCGCGCACTCGGACTCGCCGCTGGCGCCGCGCGCCACGGTGGAGATCGGCCGTCTCCTGCACCAAGCCGGCAACCACGAGGCTGCCCGCGACGTGCTCGGCGCGCTGCTGGACGAACTCGGCGACGACCACGCGATCCGCGCCGAGGCCCTCGAGCTGCGCGGTCTCGCCCAGCTCGACGGCGGCGCCGCCGAGCCCGCGGCGCGCTCGTTCGAGGCGGCGCTGGCCGCCGGACCCGACGAGGACGCGATTGCGCGGCTGTGGCACGCGCTGGGTGAGGCCCGCAGCGAGGCGACCCAGTGGCAGGCGGCCGCGGATGCGTACGAGCGCGCGCGGCAGCGGGCACAGGGCGCCCTGCGCGGTGACGCCTGGTACGGATCGGTGCTCGCCCTGCACAAGCTCGGCTCCGTCGACCAATCGATCGAGGCGGCCCGCGCACTGTTGCGCGAGCATCCCGACCACCGCCTGGCGCAGCACGCGCGGTTCGCGATCGGCGAGAACCTGTTCGCGGCGCGCGACTACGCCGGGGCCGACGAGGCCTACGCCGAGGTCGACGCCGAGCACGAACTCGCCGGCAAGGCGGCTTGGAAGCGGGCGTGGTGCGCGTTCTTGGCGGAGAACGCGGCGCTGGCGGCGCAGCGGTTCGCCGCGCTGACCGGGGCCGACGACTTCGGCGAAGAAGCGCTGTCGATGACCGCGCTCGCCACCTTCAACGCCGGCGACGACGACCGCGCCCTGCAGCTGGCCGACACCTACCGCGCGCGCTATCCGGAAGGCGCGCACCTGGCGCGCACCGAGCGGGTCGCCGCCCGCGTACTGACGCGGCGCAACGAGCTGCGCGCAGCGGCGCAGCGCATCGCCAACGCCGCCCGCGCCGAGGGCGACGGCGGGCAGGCCGCCGAGGACGAGCTGGAGCGCGCCAGCCTGCTCTACAAGCAGGGCGACTACGCCGCCGCGGCCGACGTCTACCAGCAGCTGGCGCGGGACGAGACCCTGCGCGGCCGTGCCCTGGAGGGAATGGCGTGGTGCGCATTCGAGATCGGCGACGATGCGGCGTGCCTCGAGCACATCCAGGCGGCGCTCGCTCAGCCCGATGGCCGCGGCCGCGCCGCCGAGCTACTCGAGCTGCGCATCGCCAGTCTGTCGCGCACCGAGAGCTGGGACGAGGTCGAGCAAACGGCCGCCGAGTTCCTGCGGCAGCTGCCCGACCACGCGCGCGCACCGGAGGCGGCGTTCGCCATGGGGCTGGCGCAGTCCAAGGCCGGCCGGCACGGCGACGCGATCGCCACCTTCGGCGCGTTGGCCGATCACGGCGGCTTGCAGGATCCCGCCAAGCTCTACTACGAGTGGGCGTGGGCGTGCCGCAACAACGGCGACGAGCCGGGCGCGTTGCGCGCCTTCGCGCAGGTCGCCAGCCACAGCGAGGACCCCGACACCAACGGAGAGGCTCGGCTGCATCTCGGGCTGGCCGCGTTGGCCGCTGAAGATGCCGAGAACGCGCGCCAGCACTTCGCCGCCGTGCAGGGCCGCTACCGCGGTCAGGCGCTGTACCGCGCCGGCTTCACCTGGCTCGACGCCGACGACGCCGAGCGCGCGCAGCCGCTGTTCCAAGAGCTGCTCGACCTGGGCGCGGAGCACCCACTGCACCACGAAGCGCGCTTCTTGGTCGGCGAGTGCGCGTTCTTGCGCGGCGACCACGAGTCCGCCGCGGAACAGCTCGGCGCGCTGCTCGAGGCGGCGCCCGAGCACGACCGCGCGCAGCGCGCGCGGCTGCGCTACGGCCGCAGCCTGCTGGCGCTGTCCCGCGCCAACGACGCGATCGCCCAGCTCGAGACCATGCTGCAGCGCGGCGCTGCGGGTGTCGACGAGATGGAGGGCTACCTCTTCCTGGGGCGGGCACGCGCGGCGGCCGGCCAGCACGAGCGCGCCGAGCAAGACCTCTTGCGGGTCACCGAGCTGTCGACCGGCGAGCTCGCCGCCGAGGCGCAGTACCGCATCGGCGAGGTGCGCCAGGCGCAGCGCGATCTCAACGGCGCCATCGACGCGTTCGTCAAGCTGTCCTTCGTCTATGCCCACGAGGAGTGGGTGCGGCGCGGGCTGCTGCAGGCCGGGCTGTGCTATGCCGAGCTGTCGCAGCCGAGCAAGGCGGCGAAGTTCTTGGCCGAGCTCGTCGAGCGGTTCCCGGACAGCGAAGAGGGCCGCCGCGCCCGCTCGGAGCTCGAGGACCTGAAGGGGCAGTGACCTGAACAGGCAGTGAACAGCGGACCGCCATCATGATCGAACACCACCCTCTGACCATAACGCTCACCGCCCCACAGGGCACCGAGGTCGTCACCACCCAGACGCTCTGGGAGTACCTGCAGTCCGGCGGACCGGTAATGGTCCCCCTCGTACTGTGCTCGGTGGTGGCGATGGCGTTCGCCATGGAGCGCTACCTGCGCCTGCGGCGCCGCGTCGTCTGCCCGACGGGAGTCGCCGATGCAGTCCAGCTGGTGCACGACGGCCGCGTCGACGAGGCGATCCACGCCGCCGAGGCGGCGTCCTCGCCGGGCGGCCGGATCCTCCTCGCCGGGCTGCGGCGCAGCGGGTTCTCGATCGAGGACATCGAACGCGCCATCGAGGACCAAGGCCAGAAGGAGATGCAGCGACTGCAGGCGCCGGTGCGCGGGCTGTCGTTGATCGCCAACGTGTCGCCGCTCCTCGGCCTGCTGGGCACCGTCATCGGCATCGCCGAAGCGTTCCACCGCGTCGTCGACTCGGGCCTCGGCAAGCCCGAACACCTGGCCGTGGGCATCGAGCAGGCGTTGACCACGACGGTGGTCGGGCTGGTGATCGCCATCCCCGCCATGCTGGTCGCAGCACACCTGCACGCCAAGGTGCGCCGCCTGATGCTGCACACCGACGAGACCATCGCACCCGTGGTCGAGCCTCTCGCGCGCCTGCGCGACGAGGAGAGCCATGCGGCTTGACCCCGGGCCCGCCGACGAGGGCACCGTCAACCTGACGCCGTTGATCGACGTCGTCTTCCTGTTGCTCGTGTTCTTCTTGGTCGCGACCACGTTCGCCAAGGACGAGGTCGAGCTCGATCTCACCCTGCCGGACGCGACCACGGGCGCGCAGGGTGAAGGCGGACATCTGCTGGTGATCAACGTCAAGCGGGACGGCACGCTGGTCGTCGACGGCCGCACCATGACCCTCGAGGGGTTGCGGCAGCGGCTGCGGGCGGCGGCCGCGGCGAAGAAGGACCAGGAGGTCCTGATCCGCGGCGACACCCAGGTCCAATTCGGTGTGGTCGCGCAGGCGTTCGACGCGTGCCTGGCCGCGCAGCTGCGCCGCGTCGCCGTCGCCGCTCAACCCGAGACCGGGGGTGGTCCGTGAATCGGCGCGTGCGGCGGGTCCTGTTCTGGAGCGTGTTCGTGGTCGCGGTCACCGCCGCGGTGTCGCTCTGGATGCTGCGCTCCGGCCGGCCGCTGTACTACACCGATGGCGAGCAGCAGTACTCGGCGCGCGAGCTCAGCGACGCCTCGATGCTGATCTGGGACCCTCCGCTGCCCGAATACGAGCTGCCCGGCCCGGTGGTGGGGCGGGTCGCCGCGATGCCCGACGGGCGCCTGCTCTACGGCCGTGGCAGCAGCGCGGAGCGCACCGATTTGGTGCTGTTCGACCCCGCGCGGCCGAACGCGGTGCCGGAACGCGCGGTCGGCCTCAACAGCCGCGGCCACGACCTCGCGCCCGTGCTGCTCGCCGACGGCTGGCTGTACTTCAGCTCGGACCGGCGCGGCGGAGTGGGGGGCTTCGATCTCTACCGCGCCCGCCTGCGCGGCGGCGCGTTCGGCGCGGTCGAGGCGCTGCCCGACTGGATCAACACCGGGCTGGACGAGGCCGACCCCGCGCCCGCGCCCGACGGCACCACGCTGGTCTTCACCCGGCGTGACCCCGGCCTGCGCGACGGCGCCAACAGCACGCTGATGCTGGCCTCGCTGTCGGACGCGACGGCGGCGGTGCCGCTGTACGAGCCCGATCCGGAACGCGTCGACCAAGACCGCGATCCGGCGTGGTCGCCGGACGGGGTCTGCCTGTGGTTCGTGCGACAGACCGATGGTGGCCCGCTGCTGCTGCGCACTTGGCGGTTGGAAGGCACCTTCGCGCCGCCGCACGCGCCCGCGGCGCTGCGCGCCGGCGGTCCGTTTCGCGGACCAGCACCGGACGAGTCCGGCTTCGGCCTCCGCCTGCTCAAGCCGGCCGCCGACGACTCCGCCCTGACCTATTTCGCCACCGCGCGCGAGCTCTACCCGTGGTGGGCCGGGCAAGCATGGCTCGAGCTGTTGCTGCTGATCGTCCTGCTGATCGCCCTGCTGCTGCTGTTGCTGCTGTGGCTCGGCGAGCGCTGGCGTCAGCTCGACGTGATCACCTGGTGTCTGCTGCTGTCGCTGTTCTTGCACTTCCTGGCGATGCTGTGGCTCGCCGACGTGCAGATCGTGCGGCGCTTCTTCGCCCCGGACCGCGACGACGGGGGTCTGCAGGTCGAGCTATTGGCCGACGCCGGCGCGGCGGCCGGCGGCGGACTCGAGATCCGGCAAGCGCAGCGGCAGCTGCACCGCGAGGCGCGGTTTGCCGAGCAGGCCGAGGCGCTGTCGGCAGCGGCGCCCGCCGCGGTGGTCGCCGCCACCGAGCCCCAGCCGACCGCGACGCCGGCGACGACGGCCAACCAAGAGCTGACGGCGCCGGCGGTGGAGACCGCTGCCAGCGCACTCGCCGACGCTGCCAGCGAGGAACCGCGCCACGATGGTCGCGACGAGAGCGCCGCGCTGGCCGCGCGCGCGCAGCGCGCCGAGCAGAGCGCCCACGAGGTCCAGGTCGCCCGCGCGCAGGCCGCCGCGCAGCCGCTGGCCGCGGCGCAGCCATCGGCGACGCCGGAGGCCGGCCCGTCGGCGGCGCGTGCACCGGACGGCGCCGCGCCGAGCGCGCTGCTCGAGACTCCGACCGAGACCGCGGTCGCCCAAAGCCAGGTGAGCGATACGCCCACTTCCGCTCCGCTGCGCACGGGAACCGACGGCCCGGCCGCCGCGGCGGCCGCCGTCGATCCCGGCGCCCTCGCGGCGTCCAGCGACGCGGTGCAACCGGCGCCCCGCACCCTGCCCGGCCCGCGGGCGCTGGCGGCGCAACACCGGGACGCACAGGGCCTGGCGCGGGCGACCGACACCGGCGAGGCGCCGCCCAGCACGCACGTCGCCAACTTGCCGTCGGCACCCACGGCGGCCGCCGCGCCGATGGAGGACGCGCCCCGCGAGGCGGCGCGGCACGCCGGCAGCGACGCCGCCACACCTCTCGTCGCAGGCTCCAGCCCGGCTCCGGCGCAACAATCCGCCCTGCCGCGGGCCGAGCGCGCCGCCGCGCAAACCGGCCTCCAGAGCGCCGGGCGGACCGGCGCCGCCGCACCGCAGACCGCGCTGGCCGGCGGTGCGCCGCGGGCGCGTCCAAAGCCGGAGGGGCCGGCACCGAGCGACGCCGTGCCGGTGGCGGCAGCCCCCGCGCAGCCGACCGCACTCGCCGATGCCCCGCAGGCGCAGACCGCGTCTCGCAGCGCCGACGACCGCGGCCGCGGCGCGGCACTGGCGGCCGCGCCGACCACGGTGGGGCCGCGGGCTTCGGCGTTGCCGCGGGTGAACCGGCCGGCCACGGCCGATCCCGGCGGCGCCGCGCCGGCGGCGACGGCCACGCCCCGGCCCACGGACGACCTGGCACGCGCCGGTGCGCCGCGCGCAGCGGCGGGTCCCCAGAGCACTCCACACGCGCCGGACGCCCGCCGCACGGCCCTGGTCGCGGCCGCTCCGGAACTCGCCGATGAGCTGCCAGGAGCCTCCACCCGGCCGGCAGCCGAGGACTCCACGAGCCCCGCGTTGCGCGCGGCCGTCACCGCCCTCGAGCCGCGCGGGCAGCCGCTGTCGCGACCGCCGGCGCCCCGCTCCACCGCCGGCGCGGCAGCGGCCGCGCAGCCGGCGACGCCGCCTTCGTCGCTGTTGGCGGCCGGCAGCGGTCGCCGCGGCGCCGAGGCACCAGCCGCGGCGCACCACGCGACGCCGATGGCGACCGCGACCGGAGCGGCACCCGCAACCGAGCTGCGCGATGCCCCGCGGCCAGAGACCGCCAGCACCGCCCAGGGAGACCGCGAACAGCGCGACGCATCACGCGCCGACGCGCCCGCGTCCACCGGTCCCGTCGCCCTCGAAGAGCTCGGGCCGCGCCGGGGTGCCGCCTCGCTGGCGGCGCCGATCCGCGACGGGGCCGGAGCGGCGGCGCCCGACGCCGCCGACATCGCAGCCCCACCAGCCAGCTCCCTGGCGCGCGCCGACCGCACGCGGCGGCCGGGAGCGCGCGCGCCCGCGCGCCGAGACGCAGCTCCGTCCGGGGCGCCGGCCGCGGCCGTGCCGTCTCTGCGCGATGGCCTCGACCGCCTCGCCTCGGGGCTGGGCGAGCAAACCCCACGCGAGGGCCGCGCCGACGCACGCGGCCTCAACCCGGTCGCCCTGCAGGTCGAGCGCGGTCGAGAGAGCCGCCGTGAGCCAGGACGCGCCATGCGGCGCAACGTGACGGCGGCGCGCGGCCGCGCCGGCGGGGTTCGGCCGCCGGGCTCGCTGCTGGCGGCCGCGCCGCGGCAGACGCACACCACGGCACCGCGCACCGTCGCGGCCGAGCTGCCCTCGGTCTTCGACAACCGGTTCGGGGTGAAGAAGACCGAAGCACTCGAACGCTTCGGCGGCACTACCGAGACCGAGCGCGCCGTGCAGCGCGGGCTGGCCTACCTGGCGCGAATCCAGCGCGCCGACGGTGGCTGGGGCCGGCGCGTTCCCGATGAGAAGTACGGCGACGTCACCATCGGCAAGACCGGCCTGTGCCTGCTCGCGTTCTTGGGCGCCGGCCACTTGCCGAGTGGCGACACCCGATACGCGGCCGTCGCCGCCCGCGCCGTCGAGTACTTGGTGCGCCGGCAGGACGCCCGCACCGGCGCCATCGGCCGCACTTCGTCCTACGGCCACGGCATCGCCAGCTACGCGCTCGCCGAATGCCACGCGCTCGACCCCGACCTCGGCCTCGAGCCCGTGGTGGTCGAAGCGATGCGCTGGATCCTCGCCAACCAGAATCACGGGCGCGATCCGCGCAGCCGCGGCGGGTGGGGCTACTTCTCCACCGTGCTCAGCCCAGAAGACAGCTTTGCCCGCACGTCGGTCAGCGTGTGGATGGTGATGGCACTCGAGTCGGCCAAGATCTCCGGCATTCGGGTCCCCGAGGACGCCATGCGGAGCTCCGACGCCTACCTGCGCAACCAGTGGAGCTCCAGGCGCGGCTACTTCTTCTACAACCAGAATCCTCGCCGGCTGAGCACTGACTGGCCAACCTTGCCCGCGTCGACCCCAGCGGCCGCCTTCGCGCTGCTGCTGCGCGGTGCCTCACCGACCGAGCGCACCCTGCGCGGGGCGTTGCAGTACATCGTGCAGCGCCGACCACGGGTCTACGAGCGCCCGACCAACGACGACTTCGTCCACCGCGCCGCCGGCAACGTCTACTTCTGGTACTACGGCAGCCTCGCCTGCCTGCTCGCGGGCGGCGACGCGTGGGAGCGGTGGAACGCCGCCCTCAAGGTGATCCTGCCCGAGGCGCAGCGCGACGATGGCTCCTGGCAGCCGATCGACCCGTACGCGGAAATGGCGCAGGACACGGATCGGGACGCGGCCTACACGACGGCGATGTGCGTGTTGAGTCTGGAGGTGTACTACCGCTACTTCACGCCGCTGTTGCAGCGCGGGTAAACCGCCGCGTTCGGAGGTCGGTACGCCGGCCTCGGGTGCGGTCAGCGAACCGTGTCGAAGACGACGTTGGTGAGCCGGCCTCCGCCCGTTTGGTCCACCATCAGCGCCTGCCCAAAGAACGTGCGGCCGACGATTCCCGCAGTCGCGGGGATGACCAGCAATGTGGTCGTCTGTCCAGAAACCTGCGGAATCGGCAGTGGAGGCAGGGGGCTCGCGATGGTGGGATCCAAGCCCAGGATGCCCAGACCGCCGAGTGGAATCCGAGCGGCTCGGGCGGAAAGAAAGAAGAACGCCGTGAACGGCTGCCCGACAGGGTTGTGACGGGCGTAGAAATCGACCAGGTAGCCGGCGCCCGCATAGGCACGGTCGCGTGGGACGACCTGCCGCAGTAGGTTCAGCAACAAGGGATTCCAAGCGCCGTCGGCGGCGAAGACCAGATCCGCATCCCCGTCGCCATCGAGATCCCCAGCCGCCAATCCCTCCGTTAGGACGGTGGGTACCGGCAGTCGGAAGGCCTCGTCGGTGAAGTTCCCATTACCGTCGTTGATGTACACGCGGCTGCCTCCCCGGTTGCCGACAACAAGGTCCAGGCTTCCATTGTTGTCGATGTCAACCAAGAGCATCGCCCTGGTTGTCTTTTGGTTGGCAAGCATCTGGGCGCCCGTAGCGTCGCTGTAGCGACCCTGCCCATCATTCAAGTACAACCGGTCATGTAGCGCCCCACCGAGAGTGGCGTCGAGGTCGCCGTCACCATCGACGTCACCCAGCGCGACGCACTGGGTACCGGCCGGATTGGCCGGCAGATGCGTCGCGGTGACATCCACGAAGGAACCCCCTTGATTGAGCAAGAGGCGGTCGAGACCTCGGTTGCCAATCAGCAAATCGGGCGCGCCGTCGCCGTCGACGTCCCCGAAAGCCAAGGCGTACGTATGGTCAGCAAAGTCGGGGAGCCGCCCGATGCTGCTGTCGACGAACACGCCGGCAGCGTTCAGATACAGCGCGTTGCGCTCCCGACGGTCGTTGCCGACGACGAGGTCGAGGTCGCCGTCGCCGTCTACGTCCGCCACTGCCAGCGCCTGGGTCGAATCCGCGATCGCCGGCAGCCGCGCTGCGGTCACATCGACAAACTGTCCCGCGCCAACGTTCAATAACAGACGGTTCTGTTGTTGCTCGTTGCCCACCAGCAAGTCTGGGTCACCGTCCTGATCGATGTCGGCGAGCACGACAGCCTGACTGTTGTCGGCACTATTGCTCAGCGCAAAGAACGGATCATCGCGAAACCGCCCCCTCCCGTCGTTGAGATACAAGCGATCATGCCGGCCATTATTGGCGATGACTACATCCAACGACCCATCGCCGTCCACGTCCCCCGCTGCCACCGCTCTGGATGCATCGACATCCCCAGGCAGGCTGCGGCAGGCCGTCCCCTCTCGAAAAGTGCCATCTCCCTGCCCCAGCCAAATCACAGATCCCGGGTAGTCGACCTCGATGAGGTCCAGGTTGCCGTCACCGTTCAGATCTCCTGAAGAAAAGAGATCCCCACGACCCGAACACATGAGCGGCCTTTGCGCACTACTGAAACCGCCGGTTCCGTCGCTCTCGAAATAGCTGGCGCAACCTGACGACCCCACTTTCGTGTAGTAGCTGTCATAGATGTTGCCAAAGATCAGATCTGCGTCGCCGTCCTTGTCGAAATCCTCCATGAGGACGGTAAAGCAGAACTCACCTTCGCGGACGAGCGCGCTCGACGCATCTGCGAACACACCGCGACCATCGTTCAAATACAAGTAGTTCGACCGCGAAAAGAACGGAAAGAGGTATGCGTCCGGATCAACGATTGCCAAGTCGAGATCGCCGTCGCGATCGACATCTCCCAACTGGACAGCGTAGGCTGTCAGAAAGAGTGACGGCATTTGCGGGGTAGCGTCCGTGAAGGCAGCAGCACCGTTGTTGAGGAACAGGCGGACGCCGCCAGAGAATCCGACCACGACATCCACATCGGAGTCTCCGTCAACGTCCCCTGCGGTCATGGAGATGGCCGAGCCCCACGCATTCTGAGATGCCTGCGTAAACACTCCGTGACCGCTGTTGATGTAGACCCTGCCAGTACCTGCCCGACTCACCTGGACAATGTCCTGGTCACCGTCTCCATCCAAGTCACGGAAGACGAGTCCCGTAGTGTCTTCGCGCAACCGCGGGATTCGCGACGCGGTTTCGTCCCGGAAGGTGCCGCCACCTTGGTTGACGAGGAGAAGATTCTCGGCTCGGGTGCCGACAGCGATGTCGAGATCCGCATCGCCATCGATGTCCGCCATGGCAATGACCATCACGGTCGATGCTGCCTGGGCTTGAATCAGGGGAGCGTGGGAGAACACTCCGGTGCCGTCGTTCAGCGACAAGCCAAGTGTCTGCAACCATCCGGTGACGATGTCCGTATCGCCATCGCCGTCGACGTCACCGAACGCCGCTTCGAAGAAGAACGCCGGCGGGTTGTTTGGCAGCTCGAGCTCGGCGAACTGGGGCTGCGCCCACCCGGTGGACGCCAGATACGCGAGCAACACGGGGGCAAGGACGGAAGCGGCACAACCGTTGTTCTCCGGAGTCGGTCGACTGCTCATGGATCAGCACCTTCGAGGGAGGGGAGCGGGTGACTCCTCCCTTTGGCCCCAGACAGGCAAGGCGCTTCGCGCTTTCCCGAGTTCCTCTGCGCGTCACTGCTCTCGACGGCGACGCCCGAACGCGGCCACGGCCGCGACCCTCAGACCGAGATCACCTCGACCTCTTCGTCGACCTCGGTCTGGATCAGGCTCTGGATCGCGTGCAGTGTGCCGGCCACCGAGCTCGGGCACGACCCGCAGGCGCCCTGGTAGCGGATGTGGAGGGTCTTGCCCTCCAGCGCCATCACCTCGAGGCCGCCGCCGTCGCCGGCGAGCGCGGGGCGGACGCGGTCGTCGAGCAGGTCGACGATCTTGGCCAGTAGCTCGGGATCGCCGTTGCCGGTGGGTACCGAGCCGACCGGCGCCTCGGCCGGCGCGGCGCCGGCGGGGTCGAGGGCGGGCGCCTCGGCCTCCTCGAGCACCTTGACGACGGCGTCGTGGACCGCGCGCCAGTCGGCGCTGGCCACCATGCTGACGGTGACGAAGTTGTCGCAGATGAACACCGTCTCGACGCCCTCGATGGCGAAGACCGGCTCCGCCAGGGCATCGCCCTTGGCCTCCTCGGCGCGGGCGTAGTTCTTGACGCCGCTCGCCAGCAGCTGGCCGTCGAGGACGAACTTGAAGGCGTTGGGATTGGGGGTGGGCTGGACGCTGAGGACTTTCATGGCTCGACCGGCAATATAGGACAAGGAAACGGCCTCAGTGCAGGAGATCCTGAGTCGCGGCAGGGGGCGTGTTGGTGATGCGCACGGGCTTCCACAGCCCGCCCGCGCCCTGGTGGTCGACCACCCGCAGCACGAGCTGGTTGGGCCCGTCCCAGCGCACCGCGGGGGTCAGCTCGACCGCCGTGCGGACCAGCCACACGGTCTCGCCGGTGTCGGGATCGCCGTGCCGGCCGAGCTCCGTCCCGTTCAGGAACAGGCGGTACGAGTCGTCGACTCCGTCCAGCACGGCGCTGATCGGCTGGCCTTGCCAAGCGGCCGGCAGCTCCACGGTCGTGCGGTACCAGCCGATCCCATCCGCCCCCTCGAAGCCCTGCGACTCCCAGTGCGCGCCAGCGCGCACCGCACGCCAACCGTCCTCTGGCGCCGTGCCCCCGGCCCAGCCGTCGGCCATGCCGCGGTCGTCCGGGTCCAGGCGCAGCTCCCACTCCGGCACTTCCACCGACTCGGCGACAGCCTCCGCGCGCAAGCCGTCGACCTGGACCGCGGTGAGCGCGGCCGAGGGCGGTGCCGACGCGGTGAGATAGGCGGCCAGACAGCGCTCGACGTAGCGCCCGGCGTCGGTGCGCCAATCCAGGGTCGACACCAGCAGCCGCCCGTCCCCGACCCGCGTCTCCGCGACCAGGGGGTGGAAGCCGACGTCGCGCCGGTCGTGGGTGTCCCAGACCGAGAGCAGCGGCGCGAGCCCGTCGTGCAGCGGGGCGACGTCCAGCACCCGGCCGGTCTCGAGATCGGCGGTCTGCAGCTCGCGCAGCAGCGCGGCCGGCACGTGGCGCGCCAGAGCCGGCGGCGGGGACGCGATCGCCGCGCCCCGCAGAAACCAAGTCGTCTTGCTGCGCAGGCTGTGCGACCCGCCGGCCGCGCGGTGCAGCACGCGGCCGCCCGCGTCGAGCACCGCCCACGCCGCGGCGTCGAGCGCCTCGGTGACGTGCACCGGAGCGGCCGGCGCCGGCGGCACCGCCGGCAGCACCCACAGATCCCACGCGTTGGTGGCGTGCGAGCCCCACATCGCGCGCAGGCGCACGCGACGGGGGCCGTTGGTGGCGCGCAGCCGCAGTCGGACGACCTTCGTTTCCGACACCTCGCCGGGCTGCAGCTGCAACGTCCCGAGCTCGCGCAAGCCGCCCGGCTCACCGTCGACGCGGACGGCCAGGGTCGCCCGCAGCGGTCGCCGGCCGTGGTGCGCGACCCGGAGCGGCAACTCGACTTCGCCTTCGAAGAACGCGCGCTGCTCCTCCGGCAGATCCAGCGCGACCATCGTCGCACCGTGCCAAGCCCACTCGGCGGCACTCCACTTGGGACGGCCCAAGTCGTCCAGCAACCCCATCCGCGCCAGCGGGAAGTCGCGCACCACCGAGACGACGTAGCCGGCGTCGGGCACTGCCAGCCGCAGGCGCTCGATCTGCAGCTTGCGGTTGCGCATCGCGTAGTCGCGCGATTCGGCCACCAGCGCACGCCGCGCCCGCGGCCCGAAGTGCCGCTCGACCCACTCCTCGAAGGCCGGCTGCGCCGGCAGGCACCACGGCGCCCACCACGCATCCGCCGGCGCCTCGCGCCGCCACGCCTCGGCGTCGAACCAGGTGTCGGAGGCGATGCACTCACCGAGCAGCAGCGGCTTGTCGCCGTGCTCGTCGATGTAGGCATCGAGCTCGGCCAGCTTGCCGGCCCACCAGCGGTTGTTGCCGTAAGGGTGGTCGTCGTAGAAGTCGTGCGTCACGCTCCACGAGATCCACGCGCTGTTGTCGTTGACCAGCGTGTTGGGCACGCGCTCGTGGCAGCGCTCGTACAGCTCGCGCAGCACCTCGTGATCGACGTCCGCCCCGGTCTCGCAGGTGAGGCTGCGGAACGCGACGCTCGGATGGCTGCGATCGTGGGCGAAGAACTCGTCGAACTCGGCACCCAGCGCTGCGCGCTGCGGCGCGGTCAGGTCGGCGTGCCAGGTCGGATACTCCTGCCACACCAGCATGCCGATCTCGTCACACAGCTCGTAGAACGCGCGCGGCGGCACCCACAGGCAGCACTTCACCGCGTTGAAGCCGAGCGAGCGCAGGTACTCCAGCTCACCGCGCCACGCGGCGCGGTCGCGGATCGGCGCGTAGCGCGGCGGACTGAAGCCCCAGTGCAGCACCGCGCGCAGCTGCAGCGGCACGCCGTTCCACAGCACCCGGCGACCGTCTGCCTGCAGATGGCGGAAGCCGACCCGGCGCTCGAGCGCATCGAGCTCCACTTGGCGCGCGGCGTCGAACAGGCGCACCACGGCGCGATAGAGGTGCGGTGACTCCGGCGACCAGGGCCGGGGAGCGTCGACCTCGAGGTCGAACCGCGCCGCCGCGCCGTCGACCGCTTCTCTACGCACGGCGACGCGCTGCGCCCCGTCCCACAGCGCCACTTCGACCTCGAGCTGCGCCCCGGCCTTGCCGCGCACACAGGGCACCTCGATGCGCAGCGCATTCGCCGCGCCATCGCCGAACAACAGCAGTCCGAAGTCGTCGATCACCGCGTCGTCGGCGACGCGCAGCCGCGGCGTGCGCCACAGGCCGCCGAAGTGCGGCTGGATCACCGGCAGGAACCCCTGCGTGTTGTGCCCCACGTGCTCGTCGACGCGCAGCTCCAGGCGGTCGCTGCCATCGAACCGCGCGACCCCATCGAGGGCGACGCGAAACGGCGTCCACGCCCCGGTGTGCTGCGCCAGCCGCTCGCCGTTGACGAACACTTCGGTCACGGTGGCGGCCCCGGGGCACTCGAGCCACACCCGCCGCCCCTGCCACTCGGGCCGGTGCGGCAGCGCGCGCCGGTACCAGGCGATGCCGTCGAAGGACGGCTCGAGCTGCTCCTCGAACGTGCCGGGCACCGCCGCCGGCCGGAATGCCTCGGCGGCGGGTCGCTGCCCGGGGTCGCGCTCGGCAGCGACGCTCCAACGGTCCGGCAGGGGGACCCGCTGCGGCGCGGTGGCGAGCAGCACGAGGGCGGCGACGGACGTCAGCATGGCCCCATACCTTTAGCCGATGGCTCAGCCGTAGACGCGCGCGACCTTGTCCCGCAAACCATCGAGCAGCGCCGTCGTGCTCGGCGGAGCCCCGGTCGCGCGCTCGCACAGCTGGGCCGGCCGGTCGGTCTGGCCGCGGGCGTGCACGTGCTCGGCGAGCCAACCGAGCAAGCCGCCGAACTCGCCGCGGGCGAGGGCCTCGTCGAGGCCGCCGAGAGCGCGGTCCGCGGCGGCGTACAGCTGCGCCGCGTAGATGTTGCCCAGGCTGTAGGTCGGGAAGTAGCCGAACATGCCGCACGACCAATGCACGTCCTGCAGGCAGCCCTGCGCGTCGTTCTCGACCTCGAGTCCCAACAGGTCGGCGTAGCCGCGATTCCACGCCGCCGACAGATCGGCGACCTCGAGGTCGCCGCGCAGCAGCGCCAGCTCGAGCTCGAAGCGCACCATGACGTGCAGGTTGTAGGTGACCTCGTCCGCCTCGACGCGGATCGGCTGCGCACGCACCAGGTTGGCACACCGCCACACCTCATCGACTCCGCACGGCACGACGGCAGCGCCGAAGAACCGTTCCAGCAGCGGGTGGCACCAAGTCCAAAAGGCGCGCGACCGCCCGACCTGGTTCTCCCACAACCGGCTCTGGCTCTCGTGGATGCCGAGCGACACGGCCTGCCCGCGCGGCGTGCCGAAGTGCTCGGCCGGCAAGCCCTGCTCGTACATGCCATGGCCGGCCTCATGCATGGTCGAGCCCAGCGCGTCGAGCACGTTGTCGTCGGCAAACCGCGTCGTGATCCGCACGTCACCGGGACCGATCGGAATCGAGAACGGATGCGTCGAGCGATCCAGCCGCCCCCGATCGAAGTCGAACCCCAGACAGCCGACGACGTGGCGGACGAACGCCTCCTGCTGGGCGACCGGCAACCGCAGCCGCACCAGCCGATCGTCCGGCTGCGGCGCGCCACGGGCGGTGTCGACCAGCTCGACCAGCGGGCCACGCATCGACGCGAACAGAGTGTGCACCCCGGCGGCGGTCATGCCCGGCTCGTACTCGTCGGCCAGTGCATCCCAGGGCTCGGCATGCGCGTCGCCGCGCAGGCACGCCGCGCGCTGCCGCGCCAGCCCGACCAACTTGCTCAGGTGCGGCTCGAACTGGGCGAAGTCCGCCGCCTGGCGCGCCGCCGCCCAAGCGTGCTGGGCGCGGCTCGTGGTCTCGGTCCACTCCGTCACCAGCTCCACCGGCAGGCGGATCGCGCGCTCGTAATCGCGCCGCAGCTCGCGCACGTTGACCGCTGCCACACCCTCCGCGTCGGCCAGCAGCGCCGCGTCGGCCTCACACGCCGAAAGCGCGTCGCCGACCTCGGCGGCGACGGCCAGCTCGTGCGCCATCCGCGCCAGCTGGCCGAGCTGACGGGCGCGGTGCTCGACGCCCGCGGCGGGCATCTGCGTCTCCTGGTCCCAGCTGAGCACCGAGGCAGTGGACTCGAGCAGCGCGACCTCGGCGCGGCGCGCGATGAGCTCTCGATAGGCAGAATCGACCATGACAACCCGATGACGGGGCCGCGGCACCCACCGCGGCCCTGGCCCGTTGGCGGCCGCAGGCTACACTACACGGCGTGCCGAGGCCCGCATCCAGACCTCGAGAGCGCATGGCGTTGCTGCTCGTCGGCCCCCTGTTGATGGCCGCCGGCCTGATCCTGGGCCGCTGGACCGGATCTGCCGCGGATGCGCCGGTGTGGACCGACGCGCAGCCGCCCGCGGCCGAACGCATCGTGGCGGTGCCGAGCATGGCGCCGATCGTCCGCCGCGTCCGGCCGGGCGTGGTCGGCGTCCGGGTCCGCGTCGACAGCGATGCGCCCGCCGACTACGGCGACGACCTCGGTCCCGGCGGCGAGCCGCGCAGTGGGGGAGTGCGCAGCGGCTCGGGCTTCGTCGTCAACGACGCCGGCCTCATCGTCACCAACTTCCACCTGATCACCGACTACGTCGAAATCGTCGTCGAGGTCCCCGATTCGGGGTCGCACGAGGCCCTGCTCGTGGGCGTCGATCCGGTGACCGACATCGCCGTGCTGCGCTTGGAAGACCCGGCGGTCGAGCTGCAGGCGCTCGAGCTCGGCGACTCGTCGCAGCTCGAACAGGGCGACTGGTTGCTGGCGATGGGCAACCCGTATCAGTACCGCCACTCGGTGACGGTGGGCGTGGTGAGCTACGTCGGCCGGCACGTGCCCGACCAGGGCATGCAGGTGAGCAACGAGTACCTACAGTTCAGCGCACCGGTCAATCCCGGCAGCTCCGGCGGCCCGGTCCTCGACGTGCATGGCCACGTCGTCGGGGTGACGACGTCGACGCTGGGCACCGGCACGGGCATCGCCTTCGCCGTGCCGAGCAAGGTGCTGCGCTGGGTGCTCGAGCGCGCCGAAGAGGACGGCTACGTCAAGCGCGGCTACATGGGGGTCTCGCTGGTGCCCGTGTCGTCGAGTGATCTCAGCGCCCTCGGCGTCACCGGCGGCGCGCTGATCAACCAGGTGCAGCCCAACACTCCGGCCTCGCGCGCCGGCCTGCGCTCGGGCGACATCGTGGTGCGCTACGGCGACCGCTCGGTGCCGGACGCCTACACTCTGTTCGACTGGATCACCTACGGCCGACCCGGGCAGGCGATGGAGGTCGAGGTGCTGCGCAGCGACGGCCGGCAGGCAGTGGCGGTCCAGCTCGGCGGGGTCAGTGTCGGCGCTCCGCCGCTGACTCCGCGACCGATGGCAGCCGAGCATGAGTGAGGCGCTCGACGTACCGCCGACCGCGGACGGCGCGGCGCTGCGGTTTCTGCTGCCCGGGTTGGCACACAGCCTCAACAACGCGCTCTTCGCGATCCAGGGACGGGCGCAGATGATCGCGGCGGTGGACGGCGATCCGACTCCCAACGCCACGGCGATCCTGAGCGCCGCGACACGCGCGCGCGCCACGCTCGAGGTTCTCTGCGTGCTGCACGGCCAGCCGACCGCCGCGCAGAACGCGGCGCGCTGGCTCGAGCAGCTCGGCGAGTTCTTGGCGGTCCCGCTGCGCGAGCACCGGCTCGGCGTGGAATGCCTGGCGGAGCCGGACCGGCGCGCCGCGCGCATCGACCCGCGCCCCCTCGTCGTCGGCGTGGTCGAGGTCGTGCGCCGGCTGGTCGAGGCACTGCCGAGCGGCTTTGCCGGCGACATCGTTCTGCGGCTGCCCGATCCCGCGCCGGAGACGCTCACCGTCGAGATCGCCATCCGGCGCGAGCCCGATCAGCTGCCGTTTCCGGTCGATGCCGAAGCGGTGCTCGGCGCGGCGGGGGCCGCGCTCACCCAGGAGGGCATCGTCGCGGACGCCGGCGACCAAGCCGCTGGCGACTCCCTCATCCGGCTGCTTCTGCCGAAGTCGTAGCCCCACCGCCGGCCGGTGCGCCCCTGCAAAAATGGCGGCGCGCAGCGCTGTTTCTCCGATGCCAACGGCAGCGCAGCACACGTGCGTCGCGAGAACGCACCCGCGACCGGGGACTGCATCCGCGACACCCCACCGGCATGGTGCCAGTCCAGCGGTTACCATCGCATGCGTCGAGTGGTGACGACCGTGACATCTCGAAGACGATCCCCTGCCTCCCCGGCCGCGGCCATGGGCGCCTGCGTTCTGACCGCGGCGCTGTCGTTCGCTCAGGGTCCCGTTCCAGCAACCGGTCCGCAGCCAGGCTTCCACTACGAGCTGAATGCGCGCAACGACCTGCGCATCTACCACCTCGACGGCACTCTGAAGCAGCGCATCCCCAGCCCGGGCCACGGCTGGGTGTTCGGCGAGCTCGCCAAGCCGCTGCCGGGCGGGCGCATCCTCGCGCTCGTCGAGAGCCAGGGCACCCCCAAGCCCAAGAAGCTGGTCGAGATGGACAGCGCCGGCAACATCTTGTGGGAGTTCGACCCCAGCCCGTTCGGCGTCAAGCTGCACCACGACTTCGAGCGGCTGGCCAACGGCAACACGCTGCTGATCGGTGAGATTCAAGTCCCGGTTCTGCCGGGACTGACGGTCGCCGACGACCTGCTGGTCGAGGTCGACCCGATGGGCCGCGTGGTTTGGCTCTGGTCGTGCCTGGCCAACATCGCACAGATGCCGGTCAGCCCGAGCGGCTGGCTGTCGCTGGTGGGCCGCACCTCGGTGTTGTTCCACACCAACTCGATCCACGCCCTGCCCGCCAATCCTTGGAGCGCCACGGACCCGCGCTTCAAGCCGGGCAACGTCATGGTCAGCTTCCGCGAGCTCAACCTCGTGCTGATCATCGACCGCGGCACCGGTCTCGTGGTCTGGTCGCTGTACAACGTGACGTTGGGCCAGCACCACGCGCGGATGATCGAGCTCGGCACGCCGGGCGAGGGCAACATCCTGTTGTTCGACAACGGCGGCAGCGTCGGTGCCCCGCTGCAGCCCTTCCGCGGCTACTCGCGCGTCCTCGAGATCGATCCGCCGAGTTCGTCGGTGGTGTGGGAGTACGCGTGCACGCCGGCGAGCCCCCTGCCGAGCTGGTGCTCGACCGAGTTCTTCGCACCGTTCCGCGCCAGCGCGCAGCGGCTGAGCAACGGCAACACCCTGATCGCCAACTCCGCCACCGGCACGGTGTTCGAGGTCACTCCCGCCAAGCAGGCGATTTGGCAGACGACGCAGGCGAGCTGGCTGTACCGCGGCTACCGCTGGCCGCTCGACTGGGAATCGCCGGCGATGGCGCGGTTTCCCTGGTAGGGGGGGAGGCTGCCGCGACGGCAGCCGCCCCGTTCGGCGACCTGCAGGTGGTCACCCACCCTCGACACGCCGCGATCACTCGCTGTAGAGCACCTGACCGCCCTCGCGGAACGCGCGGGCCTTCTCGGCCATGCCCTTCTCCAGCGCCTCGCCGGCGGACACACCACTGCGCGCCGCGTAGGCGCGCACCTCTTCGGTGATTTTCATCGAGCAGAACTTGGGCCCGCACATCGAGCAGAAGTGCGCGCTCTTGGCGGCTTCCTGCGGCAGGGTCTCGTCGTGGTAGGCGCGCGCGGTGGTGGGGTCCAGCGACAGGTTGAACTGGTCTTGCCAGCGGAACTCGAAGCGCGCGCGGCTGAGGGCGTCGTCCCGCGCCTGCGCGCCGGGGTGGCCCTTGGCGAGATCCGCCGCGTGCGCCGCGATCTTGTAGGCGATGACGCCGGCCTTGACGTCGTCGCGATCGGGCAGCCCCAGATGCTCCTTGGGCGTCACGTAGCACAGCATCGCGGTGCCGAACCAGCCGATCATCGCGGCGCCGATGGCCGAGGTGATGTGGTCGTAGCCCGGTGCAATGTCGGTGGTGAGCGGCCCCAGCGTGTAGAACGGCGCCTCCTGGCACAGCTGCATCTGCCGCTCGACGTTCTCCTTGATGCCGTGCATCGGCACGTGGCCAGGCCCCTCGATCATCACCTGGACGTCGTGCTCCCAGGCGCGCCGCGTCAGCTCGCCGAGGGTCTCGAGCTCGGCGAACTGCGCCTCGTCGTTGGCATCGGCGATGCAGCCCGGCCGCAGGCCGTCGCCCAGCGAGAACGACACGTCGTAGCGCTTCATCAGCTCGCAGATGCGCTCGAAGTGCTCGTACAAGAAGTTCTCGCGGTGGTGGGCGAGGCACCACTTGGCCATGATCGAGCCGCCGCGCGACACGATCCCGGTGGTGCGCTGCGCGGTCAGCGGGACGTGCCGCAGCAAGACGCCGGCGTGGATCGTGAAGTAGTCGACGCCCTGCTCCGCCTGCTCGGCCAGCACGTCCAAGAACAGCTCGATGTCGAGCTTCTCGGCCTCGCCGTCGACCCGCTCGAGCGCCTGGTAGATCGGCACGGTGCCGATCGGCACCGGCGCGTTGCGCACGATCCACTCGCGCGTGCGATGGATGTCGGCGCCGGTCGACAAGTCCATCACGGTGTCGGCGCCCCAGTGGATCGCCCAGCGCAGCTTCTCGACCTCGTCGTCGATCGAAGCCCGCACCGCGGAGTTGCCGATGTTGGCGTTGATCTTGGTCAAGAACTTGCGGCCGATGATCATCGGCTCGCTCTCGGGGTGCCGGCGGTTGGCGGGAATGATCGCCCGCCCCGCGGCCACCTCGTCGCGGACGAACTCGGGCGTCACATTCTCGCGCAGGGCGACGAACCGCATCTCCGGCGTGATCTCGCCGCGGCGCGCGTAGTGCATTTGCGAGTGATTGGTGTCGCCGCGCGCCTCGCGGGCGGCGATCCAAGCGGCGCGCCGCGCCGGCAGACCGTCCCTCGGGTCGTGGCCCTGGGGCCCGGTGGTGTCGTAGACGCGCAGCGTCTCGCCGTTGGTCAGCGAAATCTCCCGCTGCGGCACCGCGAGCTCGCCGACCGCGAGCTTGCGGCTGGCGGGAAAGGACTCGGAGAAGTCGGGAGCGGGAGAGTGGGGCTCGGTCATGCAGCTGTCCTGGGCCTAGGCCGGCGGAGTCGGCTCGGGTGTCGGGGTGCCTCGGGTTTCAACCAACCCCTGGCGCAGCGCTCATCGCGATCCGCTGCCGACCGGCGCCGGCCTCGAGGCCGCGACCTCGTCGCGCGGCGCACAGCGGAGCCCCCGTTGCCCGGCCATCATAGGCCAGCAGCCGCCGGTCTCAACGTCCGCGATCGCCGCTCTCGCCTGCCGGCACCGAGCCGGTGGCGGCCGGCGGGGCGGGGACCAGCGCCGCGCCAGGCATCAGACCAAAGGCCTCGCGCAGCGGCCGCGGCACCGAGGCGCCGAAGAAATCCAACGCCGTGCGGCTGACGGCCATCGACCGCGACCGCTCGGCGGCGTGCACGATCCGACCGGAGCTCAAGAACATCGTCACCGTGGCCAGCAACGCCAAGACGACGCAGGCACCGGTGCCGAGGCCGAGCACGCCTCCGCCGACCCGATCGGCCACGGTGAGACCGCGCTCCGCCACCAGCTTCTCGGCCAAATAGGTGAGCAGGCTGACGACGACGACGACGATCACGAAAAGGCTGACGTAGGCGATGTAGACCGGCAGGCGGGCGTCGGTTCCGGCCGGGAACCAGCTCGCCATGCGCGCGCCGACCGCGTCCCCCCAAAGGCCGGTGGCGAGGAACGCCAGGGCCAGCGTCGCGATGCGTCCCGCCTGCCAGACGAAACCGCGCATCAGGCCCATCACCGCGAACACCACCAGGATCGCGACCGCCCCGAGGTCGATCCAGCCGAGGCTGGCGAGGATACCCGGGTCGGGAGACGAGCTTTGCATCGGCGGTGGTCGCGGAGGGAAGGTCAACGCACGGGGTTTGCATTCCGTGCGACGAGCGCATGTACTCGCATTCCACTGTGCCGGTCCCTCCCGAACAAGCCCAGCCCGACCCGCTCCCGCCGGATCCACCGCTGGACGCCAGCTCCGCGATCCACCGCTCCCTGTGCGCGCTCCTGCTCGATGCCGAGCGCGACCCCCGCGCACCGGCCGAGCTGGCCCGGGCGCGGCGCGAGTTCTTCGGCCCGCAAGAGGCTGCCCAGGCCGAGGCCCCGGCTCGCCCCGAAGGCCCCGCCGAGCTCCGCTTCGCGGAGTGGTTCTTGCTCGAGCGTGACAGCGAGCTGCTGGGCGAGCCGTGGGGGCGTTCGCTCGGCCGGGCGGCGGAGGTGGAGGAGCGCCATGGCGCCCTTGCCGAGTCGATCTGCGGCGTGTTCTTGGTGGTGCAGCGCAGCCCGGGCGAGCAGCGCGCCCGACTCCGTGATCTGCAGAACGCCGAGGGCGTCGACCTCGACGTGCCCGCGTCGATGCCGCTCGAGGCCGGCGATCTGCTGGTCGGCCGCCTCTACGGCGAGGCCGCCGCGGCCCGCGTGCCCTCGCCGGCGATCGCGGTGCAGCGCGGCGGTGCCGTGCTCGGCCGCGCGCTGCAGAGCGACCTCGAGGGCCTGGCCCTCGAGCGACGGCTCACCCAGGCCGAGCTCGAGCACGTCCTGTTCCGGCGCTGGGATGCGCTGCGCGACACCGCCGCGGCGCCGCCGCTCGAACGGCTCGAGGCCGAGCTGGCGACGCGGCTGGCGCACGCCGGCCAGGACGAGGTCGACGTGGCCGCGCTCAGCGCCGCGCTGGCGCAGACCACACAGCCGGGCCGCGTCATGGGACCGCTGCTCGACCAGCTCGCGTTCGACTCCGACGTCGACCTGCTCACCGTCCAGCGGCTGTTGTTGGAGATCTGGAACGCGCACCGCGACCGCCAGGGCGAGATCCCACAGCGAGCCCCGCTGGCCGAAGACGCGCTGCAGATGGACGCGGCGGGCGGCACCATGGCGCCCGCGGCCGAACCCGACACCGACAGCGACGACGCCCCCGGCCTCGGCGCCCGCCTGGCGCAGCGCATCGAAGAGGGACTCACCCGCTCCGAGAACGTCGAGGACCTGTTCGACGACGTCGCCGCCATGCTCGGCACCAGCCTCGAGGACGACGACGACGACGGTGAAGACGCCGCGGCGTTCGACGGCGATCTCGAACCACTGGTCGTCGAGTACCTCTGGGAGGAGGATCGCGCCGGCACGCCGAGCGAAGCGGTCCTCCGGGCACTGGTCGCGCAGCAGCGCGAGGCGCCGGTGCCGCGGCTCGATCTCGAGGCCGTCGAGGCGCGCGACCTGCTGCGGCTGCTGGTGCGCGTCTACCTCGAGACCGCGCCGTCCGAACGCGCCGCGGTGGTGCAGGACAACTGGCGGGCAATCGAGCACTTCTACCGCTGGGCCGCGCGCACGCAGGAGTACGAGCTCGACGAGGTGCTGGCCACTTGCCGCGCCGCATTCGTCGACGAGGTCGAGCGCGTGCAGCGGGCCAGCCTCGAGCTGGAGCGCGGCGCCGTGGCCGCCCCCGACACGCCCCCGGGGTTGCTGCGGGTGGTGGCGGTCGACGAAGAGCGCGCCGAGCTCGCCTCGAGCAGTGGGGCACCGGCGGTCTGGGTCCCGGTCGAGGCCGGCGGCGCGCTGACACCGGGCGACCTGGTGCTGGCGGGCGTACGCACCGCCGATGCCATCGAGGAACCCGTGCCCGGGCAGCTGGTCGGCATGGTGGTCGTCCTACCGGCGGAGACGGAGTCCCTGCTCGGCCAGTGAGCCGTTGGGTGAGGGCGGCGGCCGTGCTCGCTCCAGGCGACGGCCAAGGCACGCCCCGCCGCTTGCCGATAGTGCTCCCATATGGCTTGGGAAACCGCACTCGACCGGCTGGTCCTCTCGCAGATCCACGCCGCGGAGAAGGGCGATCTGCGGCCGAAGGACGTCGAGCAGCTGATCCGCGATCTGCACGGCCTGGCCCCGAGCCGGCCGACGACGGCGTTCCACATGGGCTACGCCACGGCGCTCCTCGGGCTGGACCTGCCGGCGGACCAGAGCGATCCCGCGCAACGCCGGTGGCACCTGTTTGGCCGCGTGCGCGGCCACGACCGCTGCGGTGAGCGCAACTGGGTGGCCGACCTGCTGCAGAACACGTCCGCCGTCATGGAGCTGTTGCAGGATGCCGCGATCGCGCGGCAGTGCCTGCCGCTGGTCCTGCGCACTCTCTTTTGGTGCGAGGACCTCGCGCTGGCGGTGCGCGCCCTCGAGTTCTTGGCCACCGAAGCGCAGACCGAGGAATCGCAGATGCTGGTCGACGCGGGCCTGAGCGACTTGCTCAGCCGACTCGAGGTGCGCGAGGACCGCGACAACGAGGAGTTCGAGCCGACCGCCAGCATCCTCGAGAAGTGCATCGGCTTGCCGTGCTTCGATCGGCTGCCGGACGACGTCCGCGCCCGCTACCACCACGCCCTCGGCGCCCGCCGACTGGCCGCCAGTGAGTTCGAAGCCGCGCGCGCGCCGCTGCAGCGCGCGATCGAGCTCGCCACCCGTCATCCGCGGGTCGAGTCCGCGGCGCGCGGGCTGCTCGCCCTGAGCGAGCTGCGCGTGCACGAGACGCTCGAGCTCGAGCCGCGCGCCGAGCGCGCCGAGCGCGCCGCCGCGCTCGAGATCCTCGACGGTCACGACGAGGCGGAGACCACGGTGCCCGAGGCGCTGTTCGTGCTCGGCGTCTTGAGCTACGAAACCGGCGACTTCCAGCGCGCGCAGCGCTGCTGCGACCGCGCCCTCGCCGACCTGCGCCGCGTCAACGGCCGTGACGTCCAGCTGATCGACCGCACCCGCTTCTTCCTCGCGGCATCGATCCTCGCCGCCGGCAACACCGGTGAGTCGTCGCGCGCGCTGCGGCTGATGGACGCCGCCCTCGAGCAGAACCGCCCGGACCTCGAGAGCTTCTACCCGGTGCACGAGGCGCTCAAGACGCTCGATCGCGGGGTCGCGCTGAAGTTCTTGGACCGGGTCGACATCGGCCGCGGCACGGCGCCCGATCAGCTGCTGTTCATCGCCCTCGAGTACGTGGGCTTGGGCGAGGCCGAGCCGGCGGCGCGGGCGGCCGACCGGGTCCTGCAGGTCGCCGTCAACCTCGATCAACGCATCGAGGCAATGCGCGTTCTGCTCACCGCGTGCAACATGCGCGGCGATCGCGGCGCCGCCCGCGAAGTGTTCTTCTCGATGCGCGACCTGCTGATGCAGCGCGGCGCGTTCCAAGAGCTGGAGAACCTGCTCGAGAACGAAGAGGCCGTCGGTCAGGCCCTCGACCATCTCGAGGTCAAGTGCGAGCTGGTCGCGCTGTACGAGGAGATGGAGGACAAGGACCTCGACCGCGCGATGCTCAAGACCGCGATCGCGCGCTCGCTGCGCGCGCGCAAGGACGTCGACGCGCTGCGCGAGGCGCACGGCCTCCTCAAGGAAGTCGAGATCCGCTTTCCCGAGCTCGCCACCGACGAGCTCGGCGTGCTCGAGAAGCTGCTGTCGCTGTCCGACGCCGCGCCTGCCGACACCGACGCCGGCGCGCGCGCGGTCGAGTCGTTCCGCCAGCAGCACGGCCGCGCACCGCGCGTCTTGGTGGTGGGGGGCAACGAGCGCCAGCGCCGCCACCATCCGCGCTTCGAGGAGCTCGGCGGCAACTGGCAATTCGAGGGCGAGTGGTTGATGGCCAACTACTCGTCGCCGCAGAAGGCCGTCAACGCGATCAACGACCGGCTGAAGACCGGCGTCGACGCCCTGGTGCTGCTGCACTGGAATCGTCATGAAACCACCGAGCCCGCGCTCGAGCTCGCGCGCCGCGCGGGGATCGCCGCGCGCACGGTGCACTACGCGGGGTTCACCAGCCTGCAGGTTTGCTTGACCGACATGCTGGAGCGGTTGGGGCGGGCGGAGGCGCCGGCGAAGGGGAATGCCGGCAAGGGCAAGGCGGGAGCCAAGGGCTGAACCGCCGGAGCCCGCGCGCTCATCTCGACCGAAAGGCAACTTCGTGTGCGTCGGTCGTCGCGTAGACGCCATTGGCGGCGGCGGGGGACAACACCACCGCTTGCACGCGCGCACTCCATCCGGACACCGCCGGTGCGCTGATCGAGAGCGCGACTCCCGCCGCCGGTAGCGCGGCCGCGACCTGCGCATCGACGCCACCCAGATGCAAGCCGGGCAGCGTCGCCAGCGCGACGGGCGGAGTCCCGAACGGGTGCAACTGAATCAACAGCGCCGACAGCGCTCCCACGAATCGGCCACCAGGCGAGCTCCAGCGCAGGCTGACCGCGTCTCCCGCGACGGCCGTCTTGCCGCAGGCGCCGGGGTCCCCGTGCCCGTTGACTTGCGACTCGAGCTCGAAGTCCTCACCCGTGCCGGCCAAACGGCACCAAGTTCCCACGGTCATCACGTGCGGACCGGCCATGCCCGTATTGCGCCAACCATCCAGCAGGTCCTGTCCGGTGCGGGCCAGGAACGCAACGCTGCCGTCGTTGGCAAGATGCAGGAACTGCACGTACTCCCAGCTCGTCGGCTGGTAGAGCAGCTCGACCGTGGCATAGACCGCCTCGGCGGGAGGGTTGAGCATGACCTCATCGTGATGCTCGAACACTCCACCCGGGCCGGGGTCGCCAAACTGCGTGGCTGGCACGGGCAGACAGTTGCGCCGCTGCGCCTCGTCATAGCGCATGCCGTAGGGCGGAATCCGATTGTCGGACAGCAACGTGTTGTTGAGGGCGAAGTGAAACGTCTCGCGCGCGCTGCCCGCCGGCAACGCGGCCAGTTGCGCCAGGGTCAGAGTGACGGCCCCGCTGACCCTGTCGAAGACCAACGGCAACGACGGCTTGACACCGAGCGCCAGGAGCCTCGCGGCCCATTCGCTGGTCATTCCAGGCTTGGCCTGGTAGATCCGCGTGTCGGTGCCGCGCAGATCGATCAAGGACTCCACGGTCGCGGGCGAACCGCCGATCTGCACTTGCAGCGCCCCGTACTCACCGTCCACCCGTAGTTGCCGCCCGCGGTCATCCAACCAACGCACGCGCAGCCACATCCTGCGCCCCTCCGGGTAACCCGAGATCAGCTTGTGGCCGGTCAAGTTGTAGACCACGACCGTGTCTCCCTCGACCGACACGGCCGCCGCCAACTCCAGCTGCTGGCGCGCCCGCTGCTGGCCGACTCCCAGCGCATCCGTCTGACCAACGCTGAGCCCACCACCGACCACCAGGCGTCCCCGCGCGTCGAGCCAGCGGATCAGGTCGGGGACCCAGTAGTTGCCACCCGTCAGGTCGTGTAGCGGCAGGTCCGGCCGGATGGGGGAGTTGCTCTTGTTGCAACCCGCGCCTTGGACCGGGGGCATATGGCACGACTGACACGTGAAGAACCGCGGGGACCCATCGGCGTAGTCGCCGTTGCCACCCGCAGCGGTCGCAAACTCGAAAGCCCGTCGCACGGCACCGCGTTGCAACTGCCAAGACAACCGCGAATAGCTGCCAACCGACAGGCCCGGCCACGCGCTCGTCTTGTGCTCGCTGAACGTACGCTCGACCACTCCGTAGGCGAAGGGCGGATTGTTGAACGCGGCCTTCTGGTCGACCGGCGCTCCGAGCACGCCGCTGAACGAACCCACCGGCAACGGAATCGCGGCGCCGTGGTTGTGGGCGAGGTCACCGACCACTGGATTGGAGACGTCGTGGCACGTCCCGCAGAAGTCCTCCGAGCGATGAAACGCCGACTGCAGACTCGGATGCCGCGCCACCGAGTCGTCGTAGGGGCCCATGCGCTCCTTGCCATCCCACAACACCATCATCCCGCTGCCGTAGTAGCCCTCCTTCGGCGACGCCTCGTTGTGGGCCAAGAACGGCGGGTTCTGCGTACCGAGATGTTCGGAGTCGTCCGGATTGACCAGCTTGTGGCAAATGGCGCACTCGATGCCGTCGACATCCGCGCCGGTCACGGCCGACCCATCGGTCGGCGTCGAACGTCCTTCGAGCCAAGCCCGCGTCGTGTGGCAGCGCAGACAGAGGTCACCGACTCCGGGGAAGTCCTGTTCGGCAACCGCCATCGTGGCCCAGAAGAGCGGGTCGCGCGACGCGTGCGCCATCATGCTACCCCGCCAGTTGAACGCCGGCTCCACGGACGGGTCATAGCCTCCGTGGCAGTTGTCGCAGTTCGTCACCGAGCCGAGGTTGGCAACCTCGTTCGGCTGAGTGCCCGGTTGCTGCACCTCCGTAGGCACCGTGAATCGGAGCAGGGCGGCCGCAACCAACAGCGGTGCACCCGCCCAGACGAGCCTGCCGCGAACCCACATCGAAGCCTCCTCTGAGAAGAGAACGATGCGGCAGCCCCGAAAATTGCCTCGGCTGCGGGACCGCCCCGGGCACACGCACCTTCTGATAATGTTTGTTATGTCGAACTCAGGGCCCGAGAAGCGATGGGGGCCGCGACTCAGACGGTCTCCACGCGTACCGTTTCCCCCAGCCAGCCCCGAGGCCCACGGCGGCCGATGACCAGGCCTTTGTCGCCGGCAGCCAGGCACGCCACCCGATCGCCGGACGGTGTCCACAACGCGCTGCCGCCGGCGGCGGGCAAGCCGCCCGAGGTGCCGGTGTAGTTCGCGAGCAGGACTGCCATCTGGTGCGTTCGGGCGCGTTCCGCGAGGCGCTGGTGCTCGGCCGCGCACTCCGCGGTGACCACGAACGCGCTCACCAAGTAGGCGCCGGCGTCGCGCGCGGCGGCACGCGCAGCGTGCGCGGGATCACCAACATCCGCGCAGATCGCCAGCCCGGCGGACAGCGCGCCACAGCGGACATCGACGTCGGCGCTCCCCGGTGCGAACACCGTGCCCTCGGGCGGCGGGATCGGGCCGCTGGGATTGACCTCCGGGGTGAACGCGCCGAGGCGCTGCTTGGCGTACAGCGCGAGCCTCGGCTGGCCTTCGCCGGCGCGGCCATCGAAGACCAGGGCGGCCAGCCGCAACGCGCCCGTCGCGTCGCGCACCGGCGCACCGGCCACGAGGATGAGCGAACGCGCTGCCGCGAGCTCGGCCAGCGGCCCGAGCCGCGGATCGCCAACGTCCATCGCCAGTTCCGCCGCGCGGTCCAACTCGTAGCCGGTGAGCGACAGCTCGGGAAACAAGAGCAGACGCGCACCCTCGCGCGCGGCGCGCTGCGCGTAAGCCAGGTGCAGCGCGACGTTGGCGCCGATGTCACCGGCGACGGGCGAGAGCTGCGCGGCCGCGAGCACCGTCTCGGCAGGCATGGCTCAACCATCCGCTCCGGCCGTGCGCTGCGCCACCAGCATCCCCACCAGCATCGCGACGACGAACCACACCGCTTCCGCGCGGAGCAACGCGAGATTGGCCAGCGCGGGCCCCGGACAGAACCCGGAGAGGCCCCAGCCTACCCCGAAGATCACCGCACCCACGCACGTCCGCGCCGTGATTCGCTGAGACGGCGGCGCCGGCCAGGCCGGTCGACCTGGACGCGGCGCGGCCCGCGCGTTCATCAGGTGGTACAGGAGCGCGAAGCTGCCCAGCGCACCCGCGAGCACCGCCATCAGCGTCGGGTCCCAGGCCCCCGCCACGTCCAGAAACCCGAGCACCCGGCGCGGATCGGTCATTCCCGAAAGCGCCAGGCCGGCGCCGAAGAGAGCACCGGGAAACAGCAGCAGCGCAGCGTTCAACGCGGCTCCCCCAGCGGCAGCAGAAGCACGGTGAGCATGGCGCACGCGATGAACACGACGGTGGCGACCACCGAGGGCCGCGCCCCTCGCCCGATGCCGCACACGCCGTGCCCACTGGTGCAGCCGCCCGAAAGCCGCGTGCCAAACCCGACCAACAGCCCCGCGATCGACACCTGCACCACGGATCGCGGCATCGAGTAGCGCGCGGCGTCCGCGCTGACCGCGAACACCGCGCCCGCGCCGGCAACGAGGCCCAGCAGAAACCAGACGCGCCACGCCCTGTCACCACGCACGCCGCGCAGGACGCGTGCGACGACGCCGCTGATGCCGGGGATCTTGCCCGTCATCGCCAGCGCCACCGCGCTCGCGCTGCCGATCATGATGCCACCGATCAGGCCGGTGACGGGCTCGAACGCCAGTGCTGGGTCAGATTCCATCGGACCAATCGTCACCCTTTGGCGCGAACCGCCAAGCGCGCAAGCTCGTCCCGCGCCCCCCACCACAGCAACCCCGGCATCACCGCGAACTCCAACAGCGTCGTGGTCACCAACCCGCCGGCGATCACCACCGCCACCGGGTGCAGGATCTCGCGCCCGGGTTGCCCCGCCGCGAGCAACAAGGGGACCAGCGCAATCCCGCTGCTCAGCGCGGTCATCGCCACCGGCACCGCGCGCTCGCGCGCCGCGCGGCGCGCGGTCTCGGGCGCGAGCGGCGCATCCTCTTCGGCCAGCAGGTGCACGGTGTGATCGACCAGGAGGATGCCGTTGCGCGCCGCGATGCCGAGCAGGGCGATGAAGCCGACCAGGGTCGCGATCGACACGTCGGTGCCGGTCAGGACCACGGCCGCGACCGCGCCGATCAGCGCGATCGGACGCGATGCCAGTAGCAGCAGCGCCAGCCGGAGGGAGCCGAAGTGGAGCTGCAGCACCAGCACCATGATGGCGAGGGACACGCCGCTGAGGCCGAGAATCGTGCGCTGGGCATCACGCTGGGCGCGGTGCTGCCCGACGAGCTCGAGTGCCACAGCCGACGTTTCGGTCTGCGCGGCGAGCTCGGCCCGCAGGCCCGAGAGCGCCCTGTCGACGTCGGCGACGACGTCGCCGAGCGCTCTGCCGGCGACGTTGTGTTGGACCATGATCCGGCGCACGCCGTTCTCCCGACGAATCTCGCTGGGCGCGGGCACGGAGCGCAATGCCGCGACGTCCGCCAACCGCACCGGCTCACCGCTGGCGCCGCGCACCAGGAGAGCGTGCGCCAACGCCGGCAGATCACCCGTACTCGGCGTCGCCACGTGCATGGTGATGCCCACGTTGACCGCGCCGTCGGGCAGCGACGACAGCATCACCCCACCCATCGCCAACGAGACCGTTTCCGCCACCGCGCCGGCGTCGACGCCGAGCTGCGCCATCGCCGTCCGCCGCGGCTCCACCGCGACTTCCTCGACCGCGACCAACGGCTCGACGTAGAGGTCACGCACGCCGGGAATGCCCTCGATGGCGTGCTCCACGCGGCCGGCGACCTGCTGCAACACCTGCAAATCGTCGCCGCGCACCGCCACCGCGACCTGCGCGGTCACGCCCGCCAACAGATGGCTCAGCAGGTGCCCGAGCGGCTGCTCGACCTCGTAGTCCACGCCGGGGAACGCCACCGCCACCGTGTCCCGAATCTCCTCGAGCACTTCCTCGCGCGACTGCGCGGAGTCGGCATCCAGCGTGAGCACCGCCTCGATCACGCTGACCGGCATGATGTGCTCGTCGTCCTCGGCCCGACCGCTGCGGCGCGCGACGTGCGCGACGCCTTCGATCTCCATCAGCACGCGCTCGAGGCGCCCGCCGAACTCGTGCGAGGTCGCCAGCGCGGTGCCCGGCGGCAGCATCAGGTTGACCTGCGCCGAACCCTCGTTGAACGGCGGCAAGAACGCGGTGCCGCGCGTCACGCCAACACCAGTGGCGCAGAGCACCGCCGCGCACACGACGGTCGCGACGTGCACCGGCCAGCGCAACCCCAAGCCCGCCAGCCAATCGGCGCCGCCGCGCAGCGGGGCGACGAGCGGTCCGCCGTAGCGCTCGGTTCCACCCTGCTCGGACCCCTGACGTGCGCCGCCCAACAGCAGGGCGCACAGCACCGGCGTCACCGTCAGCGCGACGAGCAGCGACGCCACGACGCTGACGATGTAGGCCAGGCCGATCGGCGCGAACAGGCGACCCTCGATGCCGCTGAGGAAGAACAGCGGCAGGTACACGACGGTCACCAGAATCGTGCCGTAGGTCACCGGCCGCCGCACCTCGCACGACGCCGCGTACACGACGTCGAGAACCGCGCGCGGCGTACTCGACTGCCGATTCTGCCAGAGGCGCCGGTAGACGTTCTCGACGTCGACGATGGCATCGTCGACCAGGGTGCCGATGGCGACCGCCAGCCCGCCCAGCGTCATCGTGTTGATCGTCAGCCCGAACGCGGCGAACACCAGCGACGCACACGCCATCGACAGCGGCAGCGCTGTCAGCGTGATCAGCGTCGTGCGCACGTTGGTCAAGAACGCGAACAGCACCAGCAGCACCAGCACCGCGCCGTCGCGGACCGCGTGCAGCACGTTCTGCACCGCGCGCTCGATGAAGTCCGCTTGGCGAAACACACTGCCGACCAGCTCGACCCCGGCGGGCAGCCTGCCGCGCGCCGCCTCGACCTCCGCCTGCAACCTCTGGGTGAAATCGATGGTGTCGACGCCGGGCTGTTTGGTCACCACGACCAGCACGCCGGGAGCGCCGTCGACACCGGCATCGCCGACGCCGACCCGCGCCTGGCCGTAGCCGACCTCGGCGACATCGCCGACGCGCACCGGCCGTGCGCCGCCATCGCGCACCACCGCCGCCGCCAACGCCTCGGCGTCCGGCAGCCGCCCCCGCACCGCCAGCAGCGGCGCGCGCGCACCCTTCGGCACCCGGCCGCCGACCACGCTGGGGTTGGCCCGACGCACGGCGGCAGCGAGTTCGCGCAGGGTCACGTCGTGCGCGCGCAGCCGCGCCGCGTCGGCCGCCACCTGCAGCTCCGTCCGGCGCGCTCCCACGGTCACCACCTGCGCCACGCCGGCCACCGCCAGCAGCCGCGGCCGCAGATCGCGGTCGACGAACGCCCGCAGTGCGAGCGGCGTGGTCGCCTCGTCCCGACAGGCCAGCCCGAGCACCAAGATCTGCCCCATGATGCTGCTGACCGGCGCCATCGCCGGCACCACACCGAGCGGCAGATCGAGCGCGGCCAGCCGTTCGCCGACGATCTGCCGGCTGTGGTAGATGTCGGCGCCCCACTCGAAATCGGCGTAGACCACCGACAAACCAGCGGTGCTCTCCGAGCGCACGCGGAACACACCGGTGGCACCCGACAGGGCGCGCTCGACCGGCCACGTCACCAGCTGCTCGACCTCCTCGGCGCTGAGGCCGGGCGCCTCGCTCATCACCGTGACCATCGGCCGGTCGAGATCCGGCAGCACGTCGACCGGCGCGCGCCACGCGACCAAGCCGCCGGCCACGCCGACCAGAACTGCGCAGACGCAGACCAGCAGGCGGCGCTGCAGGGAGACCTGGATGATGCGGTTCAGCACGGCCGCGGCTCAGTGGTGGTGAGGAGTCACGGCGGCACCACCGGCGCGCAGCGCGAGGTCGATCTCGTAACCGCCTCGCACCACGACGGGCTCGCCCGGGGCCAGGTGCGAGGACTCGCCCCGCGCCACCACGGCCACGGCATCGTCCCGATACAGCACGACCACCTCGAGCGGCTCGAAGCCCGCCCCGTGCGGGATGTAGATCAGCCGGTTCTCACCGCTGTCGATCACGGCAGTGCGCGGCAGCACGTAGACGTCGTCCATCACCTCGGTCGGCACCCGCAACTCGAAGGGCATGCCGGCGCGCAGCAACCAACCGCGCCGCGGCGCGCCCTCGCCTTCGCCACCGGCGCGCAGCGGAGCGTTGTCGATCGCGCCGAACGCGACCGTGACCCCATCCGGGGCGGTCGCACCCAGTGTCTCGAGCACGACGCGCTCGAGCACCGGCCCCGCGCTCGCCGGCACCGGCACGGCCCGGCACACGAGCCGTCCCCGTACCGCATCCGCCAACAGGCCGGCCTCGCCGCCGACCCCACTGGCTCGCAGCTGCAACCGCCGCGCATCGATCAGCTCGAGCAGCGGCGCGCCGTGCGCCAGGTGTTGGCCGGGGCGCACGTGCACCGCCCCCACATCCCAGTTGGGGGCGCGGTCGGGCGCGACCACTTCGACGATCGGCTGCCAGGCACCCAGCGCGTGCTGCGCCTGCACGTCGGCGAGCGAGCGGCCGCCCAGCAGGGCGCCGGCGAAGGCCAAGAAGCCCGCCCCCGCGTCGGGGGTCGCGGCCAGCCACTCGGCCACACCGAGATGGCGCCGCTGCGCGACCAGCTCGGCCACAGTGGCGACCGCGAGGGTCAGGCTGCGCAGCTCCTCGGGCAGAACGGCCGCCAGGGAATCACAGTCGGCGTTCCACAGGCCGTGGTGCGACAGCGTCCGCCGCACTTGCTCCACCGAGTATGGAATGCGGTGCTCGCCCGCCGCCAGCTGCCGCACTTGCGCGTGCGTGAAACCGTGTCGCTCGAGCTCGTGCGCGGCCAGCTCCAGCGCGAGCGCGGCCCGCTGCTCCTCCTGGCGCAGCTCGATCAAGCGCTGCCCCGGCACCACCGCATCGTCGTCGGAGAAGCCACCGAGGCGGTCGAGCTCCGCGGCGACCAGGGCGGCTTCGCCGTTGGCGCGCCGCAGTTCCGCGATCGCGGCGTGGATCTCGCCGTGATCCGGGGCCGCGAACTCCGCCGTCAAGCGCAGCTCCGGCCAAGGTGTCTCCGCCCGCAGCAGAGTGACCAGAAGAGTCCCCGCGCCGACCACCGCACCAGATTCCGCCGTCACCGCGACGACCCGACCACCGCACGGCGCAAACAAGGGCTGCACGGTTCCCACGGTCGGTTCCAGCGTCGCCGACAGCGACCGCGGCACCGAGAACCGGGTCGGCTGCAGGGCCGCGATCTCGATCCCCATCGACTGCCGCACCGCCGCCGAGAACTCGACCTCGTCGGCACCGGCATCGCCCTCGTCCGCCACGGCCTCGCTGGCCGGCGCCACCAGAGCGGTCCCCAGACCGACGCCCAACGCAAGGCACAGCAGACCGACCACGATCACGTCCCACCGCATCATCGTTCGGTCCCCGGATCGTGCGCATTCGCCCGCACACCGACCTCCTCGGCCACCGCCGCGTCGACCGGAGTCGCCAGGATCGGCGGTGGCGAGACCGCGCCGTCGCCCAGATCGAGCAGCGGCGCACCCACCGCATGCTCCAACCGCGCCCACGCCGCGGCCACCGCGGCATCGGTTTCGAGCTGCGCCAAGCGCACCAGACGCGCGCTGCGCTCGACCTCGAGCAATCTGCGCGCGTCGCCTACGCCCGCCTCCACTGCTCGCCGAGCGGTGGCGACGTTCGCCTCGGCGCGCGGCGCCAAGCGCTCGGCAAACAACCGCGCGCGCTGCAGCGCCGCCGCCAGCGCGCGCCGCGCCGCCGCCAGCTCGGCGTCACCCACGGCCAGCGCGGCGGTGTACCGCGTGCGCAGCGCCTCGCGCGCGGCGCGCGCCTCGGCGATGCCCCTCCGATTGCGCGCGAACAAGGGCAGCCGCACGCCGAAGCCCAGACTGACCACCTGCTTGTCCTCGCCCGGCTCGTCGCTGAACGACGGTCCCAGCACCAGGTCCGGGTACTGCCTCTCGACCTCGAGCCGCAGCGTCCGTTCGGCCACGGCGAAGGCGGCGCGCAGCCGCACGAGTGCCGGCGAGTGCCGCTGCCAAAGCGCGCGCAGTACCGCGGGATCGGGGATCGCGTCCGCCAGCGGCGGCGTGTCGACCGCGGAATCGAGCACCGCCGACGGCGGCACGCCGACGCGCGTCGCCAGGCGCTCCGCGACCGCCGCTCGGTGCTCCTCCGACTCGAGCTGGTCGGCCTCCGCCCGCAGCTGCTCGAGCTCGAGCGCGGCGACGTCGAGCGCGGTGGCGATCCCCGCCTCGACCGCGCGTTCCGCCAGCTGCCGCGCCCGACCAGCGGTCTCCACCAGCTCGGCCTGCTGGCCGCGGCGCGCCGCCGCCACGCCGAGCTGCAGGTAGTCGTCGCGCAGCGCCAGGTACTGCTCGCGCACCGCGCACAGTGCCTCGATCCGCGCCGCCTCGGCCTCGGCGCGCGCCAACGCCGCCGACGCCCCCAAGCGGCCACCCAGCGGGATCTCGATCGACAGCGAGGCGAACGGCGTCCACCGCTGACCGCTGACCTCGTCGCCAAAACCCAGCTGCGGCCCGAGCTCGAGAGTGGGATCCGGCCACGCCCCGGCGGCCGCCAGGCCGGCGCGCGCCACGTCGAGCCGCGCCAGAGCCTCCACTACCGCGGGGCCGTGCGCCACCAGCCACCGCGCGGCGGTGTCGAGCGCCAGCTCGGGGCCGCCACCCTCGCCGCGGCGGTCGATCGCGCGCAGCATCGCGGCCTGGTCGAGCGGCGCGGGCGCATAAGTCTCACAACCGGCGAGAACGACGAGGCCCGCACTCAGCACATGCTTCCGCCGACGGCTCGCGACCACTGCCCGCAGGCTAAGCCAGGGGGCGCATGGAGACAACGCACAGGCCCCCGCGAGCCGGCAGAACCGGCACTATTCGCCGACGGTCGCACCCCCGCACGAGCTCCCCGCCCCGGCCGTGCAACCGAGGCAGTGGTCGTCGGTCACCACGCGCCGCGCCGCGAGCCGCGCCACGTCGAGCTCGTGCACGGTCTGCGGCGCCGCCGCCTCGACACCGAGGCCGAGCATCTGGTTGAAGTCGCAGTCGTACAGCCGGCCATCGGGTCCGACCGAGACCAGATCGCGACACATCAAACCCTCGACGGCCGCCGGGTTGAACGCGTCCAGCAGGCGCTGCCGGTACGCCGCTTCGTTGCCGGAACGCCGCAGCCACTCCAAGAACCGCGCGATCGGCATGTTGGTGATGCAGTACAACCCGTCGAAGGTGACGTTGAAGCGCTGCGCCAGGGCGCGCTTGTAGTCGGCCTCGAGCTGGCCCTGCGGGCCGGGCAGGTAGGCGCCGACCGGGTTGTAGACCAGATTGAGCGGGCGCGCCGGATCCCCCCGGCCATAGCCGACGCGGTTGAGCCGCCGCAGTCCCTCGATGCTCTTGTCGAACACGCCCGCGCCGCGCTGCGCATCGGTGCGCTGCGCGCTGTAGAACGGCAAGCTGGCGACCACCTCGACCGCGTGCGCCGCCAAGAACTCGGCGAGGTCTTCCTGTCCGGGCTCGAACAACACCGACAGGTTGCACCGGTCCATGACGTGCACGCCGGCCGCGCGGGCGGTCTGCAGCAGGCGGCGAAAGTGCGGGTTGAGCTCCGGGGCGCCGCCGGTGAGATCCAGAGTGCGGATGCCACCGCCGCGCACCAACCGCTCGACCGCGGCGGCGACCTCGGCGCCCATGTTGACCTCGGGCCCGGTCTGGTGCGGCCCGGCATCGACGTGGCAGTGCCGGCAGGCCTGGTTGCACTGCTTGCCGACGTTGACCTGCAGCGTCGTGAGCCCGCGCGCGCGCAACCGCGGCAGACCGCGCTCCGCCAGCGCCGCGTCGAAGCGGTTGGCCGCCGTGATTCGAGACTCGCGCGTGGAGGTCATCGGCACGGCCTCACATCGAGAGCCCGTCGTGGTGGCCGCGCATCTGCATGCCGTGCACCAAGCTGGCCCCACCGCGGATCGCGCAAGCCACGTGCACGGCCTCGGTCATCTGCTCCAGGTCGGCGCCGGTCTCGAGCGCGTTCTTCGAGTAGGCGTCGATGCAGTACGGGCACTGCACCGCGTGCGCCACGGCCAAGGCGATCAGCGACTTCTCGCGGCGCGACAGGGCACCCTCCCCCATCACGGCGCCGTAGTAGTCGAAGAACTTCTGCGCCAGCTCCGGCCGCGCTTCGCCAATCTTCGCGAAGTCCGCCAAATGGGAGCAGTGGTAGTAGCCGTCGGCCATGGTGTCCTTGCTGATACGAGTCGCTGATACGAGGCTGGCGCCGCCGCGATCCACGCTACGCCGGGAAACTCCGTCCGGCAAACCGCGGCGCCGGTCATCGGTGGCCGAACTCGGCGCTCAGGCCGACGTAGGCGGTAAAATCGGGGGCGACGAACGACGACAGATCCTCGCCAAAGCCGACGTCCAACCACCAGCCCTCGGCGAGCCGACCGCGAGCGGTGGTCCACAGCAGCCACTGCGGATCGCTGGCGCGGCCGAAATCCAGCGCGCGCAGGGTCGAGGTCTCCGCCTCGACCTGTACGAGCACGGCCCAATCGTCGTGGAACGCCCACTCGACGCCGACCCCGCCGGCGGTGACGTCGCCGAACGAGAAGCCGTTGCGCCGCGCGGGCGCGGGGTTGCCGGCGCGGCTGTGGCCGGCGTGCGCCGACCACTGCCACGCCCCACTGCGCCACGCCGCGTACACCCCGCCGCCCCAGTCGACCTGGCCGGAGCCGAAGCCGCGGTCGTCGTCGCCGGTCGGCCACTCGGCGCCGATGCGCACTCCGGCGCCGAACGGCCGGCGCGCGGTCTGCGGCAAGAACGTCCACGACAGGACGGTGGGCACGTCACCGAGCGCCAGGCTGGTCTCCCGCTGCTCGAACACGACGCTGCCGGCGTCGACCGCGCGCACCGCGAACCGCCCGTTCTGCGCCGGCGTCCGCCCCTGGTCGGGGAAGCCGAAGAAGTCGTGCCAGTCGATCAAGAACTCGTCCAGGAAGCCCCCGGTGGTGTGCAGCAGCGGCAGCTCGACGCCGAGCTCGAGCTCCGCGCCGAGCCCGACGCGCGCCGCGAGGCCGGCGCGCAGGATCTCGCCGTCCATCTCGAAACCGCTGCCGCCGGCGCCGGGGCCCCCGTTGGTGGAGCCCGCCAAGAACAGGCTGCTGTAGGAGAGATCGAGGCGCACCCGCCCCGCCCCGGCCGGGGCCGGCCGGGCGTCGCGCGGCTCGAGGTGGAGCACGGTGAGCTGCGCCGGGTGCTGGTTGCGCACCGGGGCCGGGCCGCGCAGCACCGGCCGGGCGGCGCACCCGACCAGCGCCGCGGCCAAGACCACGCCCATGACCCCGCCGAGGGGCGCCCCGCTCCAGACCGCGATCCGCATCCGCATGCCACCTCTACGCGCCGCGGGCGCGGATGTAAAACCCACATCCCCCGTCCGGGATCATCGCTACACTCGCCCACCCCGCCGCCCCCACGCTCAACCGCAACGCCATGGCTCTCCGTTCCACTCTTTCGCTCCTGCTCACCCTGCTCGGGATCTCCTGCGCCGAAGGCGGCGAAGAGGATCGCCCGTTGAGCGAAGTGCTGATCACCGCCAGCCACCACATGTGGGCGCTGCAGAGTGATCGCGCGTTCTCGACGTTTCCGATTCCGATGGCCGAAATGGCGTCCGACCGCGGCGTCCTCACCCTCGACGACCAGTCGTTGTACACGGTCACTCGCAACGGCCAGGCCAGCGGCACCGACGACTACGCCCTGGCCGAGGACGGCGTGCTCAGCATCTTGGTGAGCCAGGGAGCGCGTCTGCCCCGCATCCGCTTCTCGGGGGCCTACGGCATCGAAGGCGACACCGGCACCTACTTCTTCACCGATCGCTTCACCGCCCAGACCAGCCAGCGCATCGGACTGTTCTGGGGCACCGAAGTCGTCGACCCGACGCCCGATCTCGAGGGCGACTGGCACGTGTTCAGCCAGCACGTGATCTTCGCCAGCTCGATCGTGCCCGACCCCAACAACGTCGGGCGCGCCTTCGGCGGCACGCTGGCCGTCGACGACATGGACGACATCACCGGCAGCGGGCTGGAGTCGACCGGTGCCAACATCACGCTGACGGGCAACGTCGCGAGCTTCGCCGACGGCCGGGTCGACGTCACCCTCGACTACGCCGGACCGCAGACCAGCGACACGCGCACGTTCCACGGCAGCGTGGGACCCGGCATCATCCTCGGTCTGGACCCCGACGAGACCACCGGCGAGTCGGGGCTGATCGCGATGATGGCCCACCGCACCACGCCGGCGGATCGGGACGACTTCGCCGGCACCTACCTGCTCGGCCTGCACACGATCTTCGTCAACCCGACCAACCCGGGGACCGACGTCGCCTTCGGCACGGTGACCTTCAACGACACCGACGGCTTCTCGCTGGATGCCACTGGCGCCGACGGCCAGGACTTCAGCTACAGCGGCACTTACGTGCTCGACGACGACGGCACCCTGACGCTGACCGTCCCGGGCACCAGCGAGACCTGGATGGGCGCGGTCGACGAGGAGTACCACACGGTGGTGTTCGTCGACAACTTCATCGAGGCACGCGCCGGCGCCAAGCCGCCCGAGCTCAACCTGTTCCTCGCCCTGCGCGAGGCGCCGGTGCCCAGCAACCCCTGAGCCTCGGGGTCTTGCGGTCCCGGCCGCGCTGAGCGGCTGCGGCCGTCTGCTGTCGCGACCGCGCTCGGTCGTCGGGTTCCGGCCCTGGCACGCGCGCGCTGGCAACTCCGCGAGGGCCGGTCTACCATCGCCGCCCCGCTGTCGATTTCGAACGAGGCCGACTTGCAAGCGCCGGTACTGACCACCGATCTCCCCCTCCCGAGCCTGGGCCGCGGCAAGGTCCGTGACCTGTACGCGCTCGGCGACGACATCCTGATCGTCACCACCGACCGCGTGTCGGCCTACGACGTCGTCATGGATCAGGGCGTCCCCGGCAAGGGGATCGTGCTGACCGCGGTGTCGACGTTTTGGTTCGAGCAGCTTGGCGACGTGGTCCCCCACCACCTGATCACCGCCGACGTCGAGGCGATGACCGAGATCCCGGCGGAGTTCCACGACCAGCTGCGCGGCCGGGTGATGCGCTGCCGGCGCGTGCAGCCCCTTCCGGTGGAATGGGTGGTGCGCGGCTATCTCACCGGCAGCGGCTGGGCGGACTACCAGCGCAGCGGCCGGGTCTCCGGCGTGCAGCTGGCGGAGGGCCTGCAGCACGCCTCGGCGATCGAGCCGGCGATCCTGACGCCGTCGACCAAGGCCGCCGAAGGCGATCACGACGAACCGATCTCGTTCGAGCAGGTGCAAGAGCTGGTCGGGCCGGAAATCGCCGCGCAGGGACGCGACGCAGCGCTGGCGCTCTACCAGCGCGGCCGCGACTACGCGCGCCAGCGCGGCATCGTCATCGCCGACACCAAGTTCGAGTTCGGCATGGCCGACGGCACCCTGATGTTGATCGACGAGTGCCTGACGCCGGACAGCAGCCGCTTCTGGCCGGCGGACGAAGTGCGGCCGGGGGGCAAGCCGACCAGCTACGACAAGCAAGTGCTGCGCGACTACCTGCAGACGCTCGACTGGAACAAGCAGCCGCCACCGCCACAGCTGCCGGACGAAGTCGTGCGACAGACCGCGCAGACCTACACCGACATCCGCCGACGACTGCTCTCATGACCGACCGTCCGATCGCTTTCCTGATGGGTTCCGACTCCGACCTGCCGACGTTGGAGAAGGGCTTCGCCGTGCTCACCGAGCTCGAGGTCGGCTTCCACGTGCGCGTGCTGTCCGCGCACCGCACCCCCGAAGAGGCCTGCGGCTTCGCGCGCGAGGCCGAGGCCAACGGGGTCAAGGTGCTGATCGGTGCCGCCGGCATGGCGGCGCACCTGGCCGGCGCGCTGGCCTCGCACTCGCAGCTGCCGGTGCTCGGCATCCCGATCGACTCGGGCCCGATGCACGGCGAGGACGCGCTCTGGTCGACGAGCATGATGCCGCCGGGGATCCCCGTCGGCACGATGGGCATCGGCAAGAGCGGCGCGGTCAACGCCGCGCTGCTGGCGGCGCGCATCGTCGCTCTGACCGACCCCGGCCTGGCCGAACGACTGCGCGCCTACCGCGAGGCCGACCGGCAGAAGACCCTGGCCAAGGACCGCGCCGTGCGCGATCGATTCGGCTGCTGAGGTTCGATGAAGCCCGCGATCGAATGGGCCGGCGGCGTCGACGGCCACCTCTGCCTCCTCGACCAGACCCGACTGCCACACGACGAGGTCGTGCTCGAGCTCCGCACTCTGCAACCGGTGATCGACGCGATCCGCCGGCTGTCGGTGCGCGGCGCGCCGGCCATCGGCGTGTCAGCGGGCTACGGCATGCTGATCGGGGTCCGCGAGCGCCAACCGGCCGACGCCAAGGCCTTCGCCGCCGCCGTCGATGAGGTCGGCGCCGCGCTCGACGCCAGCCGGCCGACCGCGGTCAACCTGGCCTGGGCCACGCGCCGCGTGCGGGAACGGGCAGCGCGCGAGCCGACGCTCGAGGCGTTGCTGGACGAGGCCCGCGCCATCCATCGCGAGGACGAGGCGTTGTGCGCCGCGATCGGAGCGCACGGCGAGGGCTTGATCGAGGACGGCATGACGGTGCTGACGCACTGCAACGCCGGCCGGCTGGCGACCGCTGGCATCGGCACCGCCCTCGCCGTGATGTTCGCCGCGCACGAGCGCGGCCGGCGCTTTCAGGTGCTCGCCGACGAGACCCGCCCCCTGCTGCAGGGCGCGCGACTGACCGCACTCGAGCTGGCCGACGCCGGCATCCCGGTCGATGTCGTCGCCGACGGCGCCGCGGCGGGCTTGATCGCGCGCGGCGCAGTGTCGCTGATCGTCACCGGCGCCGACCGGATCGCGGCCAACGGCGACGTCGCCAACAAGGTCGGCACCTACGGCCTATCGCTGGCGGCAAAGGCACACGGGGTGCCGATGTACGTCGCCGCGCCGGCCTCGACCTTCGACCTGTCACTCCCCGACGGCAGCCACATCCCGATCGAGGATCGCGATCCGAGCGAGGTGCTGGAGCTCGGCGGCGCCCGCATTGCCGCGGCGGGAGTCGGCGCTCGCAACCCGGCCTTCGACGTGACGCCGGCCGCCAATCTCAGCGGCCTGATCACCGACCGCGGCCTGATTCGCCCCATCGGCACGGATCGCATCAAGGAAATCATCGGCTGAAGCCGAAGGGGCTCCCATGGGGAGCGCCAAAGCCAGCGGGTCCAAGCCGTCGAAGTCGAGCCGCGCCAAGCGCACGCCGGTGACGGCGCGCAAGACGTCGGCAAAGAAGGCGGCCAGCAAGAAGGCAGCCCGGAAGAAGCCGGGCACAAGCAAGGCCCCGAGCAAGAAGCCGGCGGCGAAGAAGACCAAGAAGGCCGCACCGAAGAAGGCGGTCACAAGCAAGACCGTGGCGTCCAAGGGGCCCAAGCCGCAGGTGTCGAAGAAAGCGACGGCGAAGCGGGCCAACACCAAGCCCGCCACCGGCAAGAAGAAGCCGGTGAAGCGCGCCAAGCCGGTGCCGGACATCGAGGTCGGCGCCGACGTGCTCGAGTTCATCGAGGCCATCGACGCGTTCAAGCTGGAGCACTCGCGCCCGTTCCCCAGCTGGAGCGAGGTGCTCTACATTCTGCACAAGCTCGGCTACCGCAAGGTCTGAGCCCGCGCGTGAGCGCGTCGTGCGCCTACAGCACCCCGGCGAAGCACAGGGCCAGCAGCGCCGCCCCGGCGAGGACGCGGTAGAACGCGAACGGCCGGAACGTGTGGTCCTGTAGGAAGCGCACGAACGGCCCGACGATCAGCAGGGCGGTGATGAACGACGCCACCGAGGCGATCACCAGATCGGGCAGGGCGGGGCCCGCGAAGCGCTCGAAGTCCGACCACAGCTTGAGCGCGCAGGCGCCGTAGAGGATCGGCAGCCCGACCAAGAACGAGAACTCCGCCGCCGCACCGCGCGACAGGCCGCAGACCAGGCCACCGGCGATCGTCGCTCCCGAGCGGCTGGTGCCCGGGATCAAGGCCAGCGTCTGCCAAAAGCCGATGATCAGCGCCTGGCGTGGCGTCATCGCCTCCATCGGCAGGGCCGTTTCTACACCGGCGGCAGCCCGCCGGTCGCGCCAGGCCTCCAGCACGAACAGGCCGACGCCGCCGACGATCAACGCGATGGCGACCACCTCCGGCGAGAACAACCGCGCCTCGATCCACTCGTCGAACAGCTTGCCGATGATCGCCGCGGGCAGCGCCGCGATGAACAGCAGCCACAGCAGGTTGGTGCCGCCGCCAACACCTTTCGCCGTCGAGCGCAGCGAGACGAGCGACTGCCACAGCCGGCGCCAGTACAACACCAGGATCGCGGTGATCGCACCCGCTTGGATGGCCACCTCGAAGGCGGGATCGGAGCGACCGAAGGCAGCGCTGGTGACGATGAGGTGGCCGGTGCTGCTGACCGGCAGAAACTCGGTCAGCCCCTCGACGATGCCCATCACGACGCTGTACAGAACGCCGCCACTGGCGTCGGCCGACCCGTCCTGCACACCCATCAACACCTCCCTACCGTCGGCCACCGCGCCGCGCCGCTACAGCACTTCGCCCGGCGCGCGACACTCCATGCCAAACGCCTCGGCCACGCCAGCATGCGTGACCGCGCCGCCGAGGACGTTGGCGGCGGTGCCCAACACCGGGTGCCCGGCCGCGGCGCCTGCGCCCATGCCGGCGAGCCGGCGCACCCAGGGGCCGGTGGCGTTGGTCAGTGCGAAGGTCGAAGTCCGCGCCACCGCTCCCGGCATGTTGGCGACGCAGTAGTGCAGCACGCCATCGACGACGTAGGTCGGGTTGGCGTGGGTCGTCGGCTTGCAGGTCTCGATGCAGCCGCCCTGGTCGACCGAGACGTCGACCACCACCGGGCCGTCGTTCTTCATCAGCGCGAGGTCCTCGCGCCGCACGAGCACCGGCGCGCGCGCACCACTGACCAGCACGGCACCGATCAGCAAGTCCGCCTCCGGCAACTTCTCGCGTATCGCGAACGGGCTGGAGTGCAGCAGCATGACGTTGGCGGGCATCACGTCGGACAGGTAGCGCAGCCGCTCTAGGTCGATGTCCATGATCATCACCCGCGCGCCGAGTCCGGCCGCCATCTTGGCGGCGTTGGTCCCCACCACGCCCCCGCCGATGATCATCACGGTGGCGGGCTCGACGCCGGGCACACCACCGGCGAGGATGCCGCGGCCGCCGTTGTGGCCCTGCAGATGCGAGGCGCCGACCTGCACCGCCATCCGGCCCGCGACCTCGCTCATCGGCGTCAGCAGCGGCAGCGCATCGCCGTCCTCGGTCAGCGTCTCGTAGGCGAAACAGTGTGCGCCGCTCTCCAGCATCGCCTCGGTCAGGCTGCGCGAGGCGGCGAAGTGGAAGTACGTGAACAGCAGCTGTCCGGGGCGGATCAGCGCGTACTCGGCGGGCAACGGCTCCTTGACCTTGACGATCATCTCGGCCGCGCCGTAGATCTCGGCCGCGGAGTCGACGATCTCCGCCCCGGCGGCGCGAAAGTCGTCATCGGCGATGCCGGCGCCCAGCCCACCGCCACTCTGCACCAGCACGCGGTGACCGGCGGCGACCAGGTCGTGCGCCATCGCGGGCACGGCGCCGATGCGGTTCTCTTGCTCTTTGATCTCTGTCGGGATGCCGATGATCATGGTCGACGCAACCCCGCTGCTACGCGGGAGAAAGGGGCGGGAGGGGCCGGGAGTATAGCGCCGTGCCCCCACCGCGGAGAACGACGGAACGGCGCTGGCGAGAGAGCGCCGGCTCAGCCGGCGCCCGCGCGGGGCGTGCGCGCCAGCGCGGCCAGCTCACTGGCGATGCGCGCGGCCTCGTGCTCGGCTGCAATCGGCGTCAGGTGGAAGCGCGCGCGGACGCTGGCCGCCCCCACCTCGACGCGCGGGGCCGGGCGGGCGAGCACATGGGGCTCGTCGCGCAGCCAATCGCGCAACATGTCGCCCAAGACTCGCGGTTCGCCGTGGCGGAACTCGTGCACGCGTTCGATCGGCGCGCGCTCCGGGGATGGGTCGGGGTCGGGTCCGCGCACGGCGTGCGCGGGGGGCGGCGGCGCGAGCACGACCCGCTCGGGGGCCTCCTCGACCGGCGTCCGCACCGGGCCGTCCAGGGGAATGCGTTCGGCGGCGGTGCCAGCCGGCGCGGCGTCGGCCAGCGCGGTCTCCCCGGCTTCGCCGACCAGCGGCACGGCGACCTCGTCCTCGCCGCGCCCACGCCAGACGATCATCGACAGGATCGCGAGTCCGAGCGCCGCGATTCCCGCCAACCACCACGTCGGGTCGCCGGCGGCATTGGCGGTCGCCGGCGCCGTGCTCGCGTCCTCCGGCGCGTCGCTTGCGGCCGGCGTGGGCTGTTCGGGCACAACGACACTCGGGTCGCCGGCGCGGACCAGCCGCAGCACCTCGTCCAGCTGCCGCGTGGTGCGCTCCAGCGCGCGCACCACCAGCTCGTCGTCGGCCCGCTGCTGCGCGGCCGCCGCCTCGAGCGCCGACAGTCGCTGCTCGATGACCACCAGCGCGTCGGGATCGCTGCCGGCACCGGCCCGCAGCGCCGCCACCGCGCGCCCGACTTCACCCGCCAGCTCGCCGACGCGCTGCCGATCGGCGGCCTGCGCTTCGACCAACGATTGCATCGCTTCTCGCAGCGGTGCCATCGCCGTCGCCACCGGGCCGGCAGCGACGCCGGAATGGCGCACCTCGCCGCACGACAGCGACAGCAAGAGGCCGGCACCCAAGAGCCAGCGCCAGCTCACGACGCCTCTCCGACGAACGCGCGCACGCGCTCGCGCAACCTGCCGGGCGCTTCGGTGCGCAGCCGGCGCGGTGCGCCGACGGTGCGATCGGGCAGCACGCGCAGCTCGCCGTCCTCGAGCCGCACCTCGAAGTGGCGGATCACCGCCGGCGCCGCGGTCGGGTTGTCGAGCTTGACCGGAACCACCGCGTCGGCTTCACGCCGCGCCTTGCGCCGAGCCGCACCCAGCCGCGCCTCACACCACTGGACGTAGCGCCCACTCGGGTCGTCGCCGACCCAGGCGAGCTTGAAGCCGATCGGCCGCAGGACTCCGGCAGCAGCCGCCGGGCCTTCATCGTCGCGCGTCGCGCGACCGTCGGCGGCGGGCTCGAACGACCAGCGCAGCCGCAGCGGTACGCGCAGCCAAGCGCGCGCGCGCTGCCCCGGCCCCAGGTCGAGGGGTTGGTCCAGCACCCCGCGCACCGGCCACTCCGGCACCGCCAGCTCGAGCTGCAGCCGTCCGCCCGTGCGCACGCCCCATTCGACGCGGTGCACACGCCGCCCGTCGTGCGCGACCATCGCCGCGCCGTTGGCACCGTTCTCGAGCAGCGCCTGCCACCGCCCCAGCGCGGTGTGCACGACGCGCCCCGGCGAGGGCAGCTGCAGACATCGACGGCACGGGTTCACGGGGAGAAGTGTACCGCCCGCGCGGCGGCTTTTTGCGGCCGCCGTTTTCCCTTGCAAACCGGCCCTTCCGACCGGTAGAACGCGCGCACCTGAGGGCGATTAGCTCAGTTGGCTAGAGCACCAGCTCGACAAGCTGGGGGTCAAAGGTTCGAGTCCTTTATCGCCCACCATTCCAACGGCGAATCACGGCACCGTCGCGGAACCGTGAAAAGTAGATGCAGGGCGCGCCAACCAGTCGTTTACACGACGCGCCTTTCTCTACAGAGGCTGCCGACCTCGCGCGACTTCACGCGGTAGGGTTCAGCAGTGCCGTTCGGCCGCGCAGAGCTGGCCGACCACGTGGGGCAGAGAAGAAGGCCACGGCGAACCGCGAGCTAGCAAGAGACCGAACCCGAGGCGCGTCGATCGCGCCGCAGCTCGCTGGAGGCCCGACATGGGTACCGCCGAGACCGCTGTTCTTCTCTCGCCCAAGGCAACCGCGCGTCGCCTGGGGTTCTCCGTCGTGACCTTGTGGCGCTGGCGCCGTGATGGCGTGGGCCCGCGCTTCGTGAAGGTCGGCGCCGTCGTGCGATACTCCATCGAGGAGCTGAACGCCTTCGTACAGGCAGGAGGCGCGAGATGAGCGCTCCGCCCCCGCTGGTCTTCACCGAGATGGCCGACGCCGGTCTCGCGCGTGCTGCAGCAGGAGGTCATCCGGCGCGACGATCGACCGGACCTCGTGACCCTGATCATCGACCGGCGCCACGAGTTCGGCCAGTGCATGGCACGCACCACCACGAAGAAGCTCGCCAGCCAGCAGGCCCTGCTGGACTGCTCGACCGCGGCGCGAGCGTCGCCCAGGCCGTCGAGTCGCTGGGCATCGGACTCTCCACCCTCTACGCCTGGGCTCGCCGCAAAGCAGCGTTCGCGCGGAAGTTCAACGAGGCCCTCGACTGGGCCGCGCCCGCCGCGATGGGGAACGCCAACGCCCGGCGCCAGCTCGACAAGGTCGAGGCGAGGATCGAGGAGATCGACGAGGGGATCGAGAACCTCGATCTGGTCCTGGCCAGCGCCGAGCAGCACCTCGCCCGGGCCCGCGAGCGAGAGCAGGCCGAGGAGCGCGCCGCCGCGCGGGCCGAGGTCGACGAGCTGCGCGAGCGGCGCCAGGAGAACGCCAGGGACATCGACCGGCTGCTGCGGGAGATGAACGAGTGCGTCCTGCGCGAGCAGGAGCTGGGCGCCGCGGAGCAGTCTGCCGGGCGCAAGGCCGGCGTGCGGATCAAGTCGCTGCACCAGGTCTCCTGCGTTCACCACGGTTTCATGGCTCGCCCCCGGCGCGGACGCGCCTGGACACGTCTGCTAGTCTACGGTGCATGGCTTCGCGGCGGTCGACCGGGATCCTCTTGGCGGTGATCGGCGTCGGGGGGCTGATCGTGGCGAGCGTGTTCGTGGCGCCCGTGTGCATGCTGGGGTTCGCGTTGTCGTGCCGCGACGACCCAGAGCTTGACGCTGCGCTGGACAGGTACTTCCAGGGGCACGAGCTGTTCGACGAGGGCCGGTACGCCGAGGCCGCGGAGCATTACCGGGCCTGGAAGGACTACGAAGACGCTCACGATGAAGACTCCAGCGAGGTGACGGGGCTGATCGGCCACGCGCTCGACCTCGCGGGTCGAACTCAGGAGGCCAAAGAGCTGATCGACGCATCGTTGGCCATCGAGAAGAGGTGGTACGTCTGCCTCTACAAGGCCCACTTCCTTGCCCGCCACGAGAGCGATGAGTCTGCGCTGGCCTGGCTGAACGAAGCACAGCTGCCAGATGCCAGCCGGGCGCGCGCCATCGCGAGCTTCTACCGAGAACGGGGACGGTACGCGGACGCGATCCCGGTGCTGAAGGACCTCCTTGAACAGGTAGAGGGTCGGCGCTTCCTCGTCGACGGCGCGATTCGCGTGCCCCCCGTGATCGACACGGCGACGCACAACCAGATCTCCAGCTTGCTCGATCCGCTGCAAGACCTCGCGGAGAACCACCTACAAGTCCGCGACTTCGACGCCGCGGACAAGTACGCCCAACTTGGAATCACCGTGGGACAGATTCTCAATCGCGACGCGACCTACGCCGGCGACAAGTACGTCGAGGCCGGTGACGTTCGGTGCCGGATCGTGCGAGCCCGAGTTCTGATGCAGCGGGGCGAGTGGGATGCCTCCGGGGAAGAGATCGGGTTCGCGAAGGCCATCGCGGACTGGTCGGGATACTCGGGATCGGTCGAGGCGGTGCAGTCAGCAACTCAGGAGCTTCAGCATCGTCGGTCCAAGCGCTAGCGTGACCCTGCCAATCGCCCACTGCGGGCCGCAACGTGACCCGAAATGCGAGGCGAAGCTGCTGAAAGTCACCTGACCCGGCGGGGGGCCGTTGGTTGGAGTGCGCGCCGGCTTCCACTGTGGAGGCGGCTGTCCGCGGCATATGCAGGGGGCACGTCAACTGTTGACGAGCCTCACCAGCTAGCTCGTCCGCAGTTCGAGTACGAGTTCGCCTCCGTCCTGGCAGGACAGCTGCCTCTCTTCTCCTAGCGCGGTCAGCGTAGCTCGACCACTTGGCACGTTGCGCAGCTCGAATCGTCCGTCCGCGTCGGTCCACGCGCTGTAGCCACAGACGGGCTTCGGGCCGGAACCGTGGCTGTGCACCTGCACGAACGCCCTCGGTCGGGGAATCCCGCGCGCATCGGTGGAATGTACCGACCAAACGACGGGGACGCCCTTCGGCAAGCGGGCTTCCGGCGCTCGCGGGAAATCGCCGGCCGAAATGGCAGCCGGACACCCCATCTGACGCTTAGCTGGATCGTGACCATGTCCGAGCCGTCCGATGTCACGCGTTTGCTGCAGGAGTTCGACCAGCGCGACGATGCCGCCGAAGAGCTCATGCCGCTGGTCTACCAGTCGCTGCAGGAGCTGGCGCGCGCCCGCTTGCGCGACGAGCGCGGCGACCACACGCTGCAGGCGACGGCGCTGGTCCACGAGGCGTGGATCCGCATCGCCCGGGGCCGTGATCTCGGCTGGCAGGAGCGATCACACTTCTTCCAGACCGCTTCCGAGGCGATGCGGCGCGTGCTGATCGATCACGCCCGCCGGCACACGAGCAAGAAGCGCGGCCAGGGCAAGCGCGCCGTACCGCTGAGCCGCCTCGATCTGGTCGAAGAGCGCGATCTCGACGAGGTGCTGGCGCTCGACGAGGCGCTGGAGCAGCTCGAGCAGGAAGACGCCCGCGCGGCCCGGATCGTCAAGCTGCGCTACTTCGCGGGGCTCGAGGTCAAGGAGACCGCCGAGGCGCTGCAGATCTCCGAGCGGACGGTGGCGCGGGAGTGGGCTTTCGCGCGCGCGCGGCTGTTCGACTTGATGGGCTACGAGGCCGAGTAGTCGCGGCGACTCCTCAACGACGCCAGTCGAGGCTCAACGCGGCGAGCTGCGTGCGGATCTTCGCCAGGTCCCAACGGAGCACGTGCGTCGACGGTGACAGGACCGCCAGCGTGTCGCCGGACGCATCGAAGGCGAGACTGTGCACCGAGGCGCGGCCGGGATCGGACAACCGAGCGACGACGACGCCATCCTCGGTCCTCGCCAGCGCTGCCATCGAGCGCGATGCGGCGAACGCAACCAGGCTGCCATCCGGCGAGAACGCGACGGGCCCGGCGAGATCATCGTCGTAGTCGCGCGGCAGATCGTGCAGCGTCCGCCAGGTGCCGACCTCGATCAATCGATGACCACGGCCATCGCCGACGCACAGCTGACTCGAATCCGGATGGAACGCGCCGCGCACATGGCGGCCCTCGAACTCGAGCAGCGTCGCGCCGGTGTCGACGGAAAGCACGCGCGCGCGCTCGCCCTGCCAAGTGCCGGCGAACACGTGGCGTCCATCGCCACTGACCGCGGCACGGGCGAGGCCCTCGAAGCCAGGCAAGCTCCAGCGCACGGCGCCGTCCACGCAGTCGACCAGCTCGATCCGGTTCGCCCGCACCAAGAGCACCGAGCGACCATCTGGGCCGGCACTGGCGAAGTGTGCACCCCCATCGCGCAGCACCGTAGCGGTCGCGGCGGGATCGCTCGGCCACGGCCAGCGCAGCAGGCGGCCTCCGACGGCAGCCAGCAGCGCATCGGGCATTGCGACGACTCCGCGAGCTTCCATCCGCGTCAAGGTGGCGACGACCGCCAGGCTGACCGGATCGCGCACCTCGACTCCGTTCTGGCCTGCGGTGACGAGTTCGCCCGTTGGCCCGTACGACAGCACGCACGGGGAGCCGAACAACGACACGCTCGTGCCCCGCCGCAGCTCGCTTGCGGCCTCGACATGGTGCGCTTCGAGAGCACCGTGATGCCGCAGCAACAGGTGTTTTCCCAGCCCAACCAGCTCGTGCTCCCGCAGCGGATCGAGCCAGCGCTCGCCAGTCGCGACGTCCCAGAGCCGCACGGTGTAGTCCCACGCGTAGCTCGCCAGCAGCTCGCCGGTGGTCGAGAAAGCCAACTTGACGGCTTGGCCTTGGTGGCCAGCGAGCTCGTTCAGCAGTGTGCCGTCCGCGGCGGACCACAGGAACACGCGGCCGTCGTCGCATGCACCGGCAATCACGTCGCGGTGCGGGGCGAACTCGAGCGCGTTGACGCCCGTCGGCGACGGCCAGCGCGACAGCTCGCCGCCGCTGGCCAGGTCGTAGGTGCGGACGGTCGGTGTCGGCCCATCATCGCCGACGGCGACGAGCGAGCCATCCGGCGCGACCGCGACCGCGGCTTTGCCGCCGCGCGCGCCGAGGCCGAGCCGCTCCATGCCACTGTCCAAGTCGCACACCCGGACCCGCGCGTCCTCACCCGTGACGGCAATCCAGCGCGGTGGCGCCACTCCCCGCTCGAACGCGATGCCGGGGCCGTGCGGCCCCCGGCACGGTACCGATAGCACACGCTCGGATCTGACCAGGTCATGGACTTCGACCCGCGCGTGGTCCAGAGCCACGGCCAGGTGCGAGCCGTCCTCGCTGAACACGAACGCGGCAGCGGACTCGGCGTCGACGGTCAACCGCGCGACCCGCTCTCCCGTGCCGGCGTCGCCCACTTCGATCGTCTTCTCGCTGGCGTGCCAAACGGCGAGCAGATCGTGCCGCCGAGGTCCACCGCCGATGCCCTGCTGCAGGCTCGCGTCGCGACGAACGAGCTCCAGGTCGGTCAAGCCCATCGTGGCCACGATCTCCTGTCGCAGATCGTCCCCGGGCGCGATTGCCGCGGCCGCTCGAATCGCGCGCAGGTTCGCAAAGCGCCGCCCCGGTTGACCGCTGGCGCGCAGGGCCCGCGCGCGGGACACCTGCACGGCGCGCAACCGATCGTTTGCGATCTCGCGCTGTCGATGTGCCTCCCCCAGTCCGATCATCGCCATGACGAACCCGGCGACCAGCGCCACTGCAATTGCCACGATCGCCGTCGCCACGACCTGATGGCGGCGCACTAGCTTCCACAACAGGTAGCCCGCCCCCGGCCGCCGCGCGAGCACGGGCTCGTGCTCGAGATGGCGGCGCACGTCGCGGCCCAGGGCGGCCGCGGAGTCGTAGCGCTCGTCCGGGTCGAGCGCGAGCGCCTTGAGCGCGATCCCGTCGAGATCCCCACGCAGGCCGCGAACCAGCTCGATCGGATCCGCTCGCCGGTCGAAAGCCAACTTGTCGTGGTCGATCCAAGTCGCCCGAATCCGCTGCGAGGGCAGTTCGGCTTCGTGGTCCGCGGCGACGACGTCGCCGACGTTCGGCGTCGTCCCGGTCAGCAGCTCGTAGAGCACGACACCGAGCGAGTAGATGTCCGTGCGCGTGTCCACCGGGCCGCCACCGGCCCGTGCCTGCTCCGGGCTCATGTATCGCGGCGTGCCGAGCACTTGACGCGCGCCGGTGCGGGATGGGTCCGCAGTCAGCGGGCCCTCGACCGCTTTGGCGATGCCGAAATCGATCACCTTGGGATCGGGCTGCGCGTCGCGCTCGCCGACCAACAGGTTGCTCGGCTTGATGTCGCGGTGGATGACCCCCTTCTGATGGGCGTGGTGCACCGCCTGGCAGAACGTCTCGAAGACCTCCAGCCGCTCGCGAATGCGCAGCGTGCGCGCATCGCAGTAGGCCGTCACGGGCTCGCCCACCACGTACTCCATGACGAAGTACGGTTCCCCCGACGGCGTCGCACCGGCGTCGAAGATGCGCGCGATGTGGGGATGATCCATCAACGCCAGCGCTTGCCGCTCGGCGGCGAACCGCGCGATCACCTGACGGTTGTCCATTCCGGGCTTGAGGACCTTGACCGCGACGTCGCGCACCAAGGGCTCGGACTGCGTGGCCAGATAGACCCGTCCGAAGCCGCCCTCGCCGAGCAGGCGTTGCAGGCGATAGGGACCGACCTGCCCCCCGGCGAGGTCCGGCGCTGAATCATCGTCGACGCCGAGGAAGCGCTGCGCGCCAGCAGCGGCGTGGTGCTGCAGCAAGCGCAACACGGCGGCCTCGAGCTCGCCATCACCTCCGCAGGCATCGCGCACGTGCGCGGAGCGCGAAGACTCGGGCTGATCGAGAGCGCTGAGGAACACCTCCTTGGCCCTGCTCAGGCCGTGCCCGCCGCTGGTCACCATGGTCGAGTCGTGCCAAGGGTATGACGCGCGCGCCAGTTCACCTACTCCACCGCCGCAAATGGCAGGTCGCGGGTCGCTCTTGCGCCAGGGGAAGAACAATGCTCGACGCGGGTTCAGCGCACCCTCGCTCCGACGTCGCTGGCCGCGCTGCGTTCGTCTACGGCATCGCGTGCTACTGCGCGTTTGCCAGCTGCTTCGCGGTCACGGTGCTGTTCGTCAGCGATTTCGGCCTGACGCAGACGATCGACCGCCCCGTGACGGCGGCTCCCCGCACGGCTTTGGCCATCGACATCGGCCTGCTGCTCGGGTTCGGCGTGCAACACTCGGTGATGGCGCGCGCCGGTTTCAAGCGGCGATGGACCCGGGTCGTTCCGGCGGCGATCGAGCGTAGCACCTACGTCCTGGCCACTGTGGTAGCACTCTCGGCGCTGTTCTGGCAATGGCGTCCGATCGAAGCCGTGGTCTGGGACCTCGATTCCCCCGTCACGCGCACGCTCGTCCACACGGTCCTCGTATGCGGTTGGCTGCTCGTGCTCATCGCGACGGCGCTGATCAACCACGCCGACCTGTCCGGCCTGCGGCAGGTGTGGTGTCGCGTGCGCGGGCGGCGGTACTTCACGCCAGGGTTCGTCACCCCGGGCCCGTATCGCATCGTCCGCCACCCCCTGTATCTGGGATGGATCATCGCATTCTGGGCTACGCCGCACATGACTGCGGGTCATCTGTTGTTCGCGACGGCGATGACCCTCTACATCCTCGTCGCCATCCGTTTCGAGGAACGCGATCTGCTGCGCGACCACGGTGATGCCTATCGCAACTACCGCGATCGCGTGCCGGGGCTGCTGCCGCGCATCGGCACACGCATCTCGAGAATGCACTCCGGCCGTGGCATGCGCTGACTCCATCTTGCGCTAGGAGCAATTGGCGGGCGAACGCTCGCCCGCGTCGTGGCGGCGCTGCGCTGGTCATGCCGGCCTCCCCTGCAGCTTGCACGGGCGAGCTGGAGTGCATCCGCGACGTGACCACATCCAAGCAACGGAGACCATGATGTCACAGCACACTCTTCGCGGCGCAAGAGCCGCCTTCGCCATCGCCCTTACCTCGCTCTCGCTGCCGTCCCTCTCGCTGCCGGCCCAGTCACCGTCGGAGCTGTTCTCGGTCCGTAGGGCGGAGTCCTTCGGCCGCTTCGGCTGGCAAGTGTGCGTTCCCGGCGACCTGGACGGTGACGAGCTCGACGACTTCGTCGTGGGCAGCCACGACGCCGACGTCGTTCGAGCCTACTCGGGACGAACCGGGCGACAGCTGTTCGAGCTCTTCGGTCAGCCCGGAGATGCGTTCGGCTACAGCATCGAAGCCGCTGGTGACGTCGACGCGGACGGGACCGACGACTTTGTCATCGGTGCGCCGCAGTTCCCGCTCGGATTGTCCGCGCCGGGCTATGTCGTGGTGGTCTCCGGCCGTACCGGAAGCCCCCTCCGCACGATCGCGGCGCAAGCCGGCGGTCTTCGCTTCGGGGAGCATGTGGCTGGCGCCGGCGACTTCAACAGCGATGGGTTCGATGACATCGTGGCCAGCTGGCATGCCAACGGCGGCAACAACGCGATCGTGCATTCCGGTCGCGACGGCGCGGTGCTGTTCAACACGGGTCGCGGCGACCCGATACACTCGGTCGCGGGCGTCGACGACCTGGACCGAGACGGCTTCGACGACATCGCGATCGGCCAGGGTGACGCGGTATCGGTGTACTCGGGCCGCACCCGTACACACTTGACCGCGATCCCGAGCCCAACCGGCGCGATCGCGTTCGGAGATCGAATCGCCGCTGGTGATCTCGACGGCGACGGAAGCCTCGAGATCGTCATCGCGGACGCCGCGGCAGTAGTGGCGCGTCATCCCGGCTCCGTGTTCGCCTACTCCTTCCCCACGGGCAACCTGGTCATGCAGCTGAACGGCGCCTCGCCAGGAGACCACCTGGGCAGCTCGCTGCGCGTTGTGGACGTAACCGGGGACGGCCAAGCCGAGATGGTGATCGGGGTGCCCGGGGCGGACCCGAGCGCCGGCTTCGTCCAGGCGGTCGCTTTCGACGGCACGCTCACCGGGAAAGTCGTCGCGATCGTCACCGGGAACTTCGGCGGCGAGCAGTTCGGCGTCTCGCACGACACCGGCGATCTGGATGGCGACGGCCTCCCCGACTTCGTCGTTGGAGCCGACCACGCCGCAGAGCTCGCTCCCATGGCGGGCCGCGTCACCGCGTTCGTGAACAACTTCACTGCCGATCCGGGTCGGGTGTTTCGGCACGGAGCCGGGTGCGACGACAGTTTCGGCCGCCGGGCTGCGATCAGCATCCGTGGCCGGCCAGTCCTCGGAGAGACGTTCAGCCTCACCGCGCGCGCCGCACCGTTCTCGTCACCGAGCTTCCTTGCGCTCGGTGCCCAGCGCGCCAACCTCCCTCTTGGCGTGATCGGCATGCCGGGCTGCGGGTCCCATGTGTCTTTGCTGGTGATCCTCCCGTCATCCACGAGCGCTTCCGGCACCTGCTCGGTGCAAATCCAAGTCCCGAACGCGCCCAGCCTCACGGGGGGCCTGATCCAGGCGCAGTGGCTGTTGGTCGACCCCCCGGCCAATCAGCTCGGGATGGTCGCTTCCGGTGGGCTGGAACTTCGCGTTGGTGCAGGCTGACAGTCGAATTCGTGTCCGCCGCCTCCCGTGCCGTCGTTATCCGCTTCGATGAGAACAATGCAAACGCGCTCCATCCGATCGTGGCTCACGATCGGAGCCGCGTTCCTGGCAGGGAGCCTCGTGCTCCCCACCGCGCAGCGGCTCTGGCTCGGCACGCCCGGCGTCGAGGACGCGGGATACCCGATCAACGCCATGATCCAGCAGGTCCGCGACGAGCTGTTGGCCGCGGAGGGTTCGTTCAACGACAAGGGCGAGGACCCGATGTTCCAGGTCAAGCATCTGGACTTGGAGCTCGCGTTCACGGTCAAGCGCACGAACTCGGCGAGCGCTGATGGCAAGTTCCAGCTGGTCGCCGTCAGCAGTGACACTCAGACCGCGACCGAGAACGTGCAGCGGATCAAGCTGCACTTGGAAGCGGCCGGCGGGCGAGAGATCAGGGTGATCACCGCCGACGCCGACCCGGTTGCGCCGATTCCAGCCGACGCGATCCAACAGGCGCCACCGCGCCGAAAGCCGAAACCATGAGCCTCAGGGTCCGCAAGTCTTCGGGCGGCGACAACCTTTCGGAAGGCTCGATGCCGCTGGAACTTCGACAACGCAGCTCCCGGAGGCTCGAAGACAACACTGGCCTCTGGGCTCAGCGCGGCCGCCGGCGACCGCGGGAACCGCGACCGACGCTCGGGTCGCGGAATGCTCCGTGTTTGGTTGCGGCCTCGGCCGCGCTGAGTTGCGCCGCCAGAGTCTGCTTTCTGGTCGCCGCTGCCCTGGGCAGCGCGACCCCGCTCGCCGCCCAACCCGATCCCAAGATCCAGATCAGCGTACAGAGAGCCGGGCCGAGCACGGTCGTGTTCGGGATCGATCTACGTCAGCTCACCGAGCGCCCGTTCCTGAGCTCAGTGACCCTGCGGGCCAAGTTCTTTCGAGGGAAGGACAACATCGGCGAGGCGCTGTACTCCTATCGAGACTGGGAGCTGCCACGTCTCGAACGCGGCGAGTACTACGCACTCGCGCTTCCGCACGAGCACGGCGAGGCCGACCGCGTGGTCGGCGCGCTGGAAGGGGCACTCGCGGGCGGAAAGGCCGACGTCATCGGCGTGGAAAGGCAGGCGTCCGGCAGGGTTGATCCGAAGATCACGCCGTCGTGGCCCAAGCCGCTCCGGCCCGGCAACGCGCGCAGAGGTCGGGGGGACCATCCGCCCTTCGCGCGAGGCACAGTCGTCCAGCGGAGCGCCGTGGCCACGGCGCTCCCACCGATCATTGCAATCGCTCGTGCGCTCGACCCGGAGAGCCAACGCGCCATCCAACTGGCGAAGGAGAGCATGGCAGCCCAACGGTGGAGTGAAGCAGAGCTCGTCTTGCTGCGCGATCTGGAACGCCACCCGACCACGAACGGCGCGCAGCGGGCCGTGCTCCTCGATCAGCTGGCGGTGCTCATGGATCGGCGGGCGGCCGACTACCGCCGCCTGGCAGCGGAAGCGCGCCGGGGCGGCTAACCGTCAATCGGCGCGATCGTGGCGTCGCACGCGCGCGGCCTGGATAACGGTCTGGCCGCACTCCGGCGCCAACCCATAACCTACGGAATATGCGAACACCGGCCGCCGCGACGATGAGCTGCTGGCTCGCCCTGGCGACGGGGTGTGCCGCACCGTGGAGCCAACATCCGCCGGGAACAGCAGAACCGCTGTTCGACGGGCTCGGCGATCATCACTTCGCCATCACCACCGACTCTCACCTCGCGCAACGATACTTCGACCAGGGCAGGATGATGCGCTACGGGTTCGCCTTCGAGGCGTCCCGGCGCGCGTTCGACCCAGCCTGCGCCATGGCCTGGTGGGGTGTCGCGTGGAGTCGGGGGCCCGACTTCTGGAGTCCCGTCGTCTCTCCGGAGGACGGAGAGCGAGCCTGGCAGGCGATCGAACGGGCACGCTTCGCCTCCGACAACGCCACCCCGCGGGAAAGAGCGCTGGTCGAAGCCGTAGCCAAGTGGCACTCCCGCGCACCGGACCACGAACGCCCCGCCCTCAACCAAGCGTATGCGGAAGCGATGGCTCAGCTGTGGCGCGAGTATCCGGCCGATGCCGAGATCGGAACGCTCTACGCCCAGGCGCTGATCGCGTTGCGCCCCCGCGGCCTGTGGACGTACGACGCGCATCGGCATCCCGTCACCAAACAGCTCGTTGCAGTCCTCGAGCAGGTGCTGGCACTCGACGCCGACCACCCGGGCGCCAATCACTTCCTCATCCACGCAGTGGAGGCCTCGCCCGACTTTCGTTCCGGCCAAGCAGCCGCAGACCGGCTGCGGACGCTCGCCCCACGAAGCCCGCATCTGCTGCACATGCCGTCACACATCGACATCCGCACCGGCAACTGGGACCAAGCCATCGAGCAGAGCCATCGTGCGAATGCGGCGACCCGCTCCTTCCTCGACGCCACCACCGATGGCCTCGTCTACTCCCCGGCGTGGACGCACAACTACCACCTGCTGGCATTCGCCTGCATGATGGGCGGTCGATACGAGGAAGGCCTGGCAGCTGGCCGCGCGCTCGAAACTGCCGTGCTCAAAGATCGCACGGCCACTCGAGTGTTCGACCGCTGGCGGCTACCGATCCTGTACGAGGTACACATCCGATTCGGCCGCTGGCAAGAGATGCTGCATGAGCCTGCGCCGCCCGAGGAGATGCCGTTCGTCCGCATCATGTGGCACTTCGCACGGGCCGTTGCGCGCGCCGCACTCGGTCAAGTCGACGACGCCGAACGCGAGCACGCTCGGTTCGTGGCGTTGACCGCTGCGTTCCAGCCCAGCGCGCGGATCCACCGCGACCTGACCCCGCAGATCCTGGCCGTCGCCGATCTCGTGGTGCGCGGCGAAATCGCGTTCCAGCGCGGCGACACGGCGGCGGCCGTCCGGCTGTTGCAGCAAGCCACCGAACGCGAGGATCGCCTGAAGTACTACGAACCGCCGCTCTGGCATCAGCCTGCGCGCCACGCCCTCGGCGCGGTGCTCGTGAAAGTCGGCAGGCTCGAAGAGGCAGAGCAGGTGTATCGCGAGGACCTGCGGCGGTGGCCCAACAACGGGTGGTCACTGCACGGCCTGGAGACGTGCCTGCGCGCCCGCGGTGCCACCGACGAGGCCGCGCATGTGCGCAGTGTGTTCGAACGCGCTTGGGCGAATGCAGACACAAGCATCGCGGCGAGCTGCCTCTGCGTGCTCGAGCGCTAGGCACACCTGCTGCAGCCCGCGCCGATCGTCACCTCGAGGCCGCCGGAGGCGACTACGCCGAGGTGGCGGCAGGCGAACCGTGCACGAACGGTGCACGGGCGTGTGCAAGATCTGCAGTCGGCGTGAGGGGGTCGTGCTCGCGGCGGGCGCGGGCGGTGCAGCACGCCCCGGTCACGCCCGGCACGGGGCTTGCTGAACCGGGCAGACCATGCTCCGCGCATCCATTGCCTTCTTCGTTCTCGCGATCATCGCGGCGTTCTTCGGCTTCGGCGGGATCGCCGAAGGCGCGACCGACATCGCGAAGATTCTTCTCATCGTCTTCATCATCCTCGCCGTGATCAGCTTCGCGCTCGGCCGGCGCAAGGTGTGAACGCACCCCACACCCAACCACGCAGACAGACTTCAACCGAAAAAGCCAATGTCCAACGACTTTCGCAACGAAGACATCGATCAGCTCAACTCGTTCCTCCGCGGGTGAGCCTCCGGCGCCACGAATCGTCGAGCGGCGACAACATTCTCGAGGCGACGCCGCTGCCATGGCAACGTCGCCGCGGCGCCGGAGGCTCGGAGAGACAGTGCCTCCTGGCTCAGCGCGGCGGCGGATGGGTCCGGCCTTCCAAACCGTTCCGGCGAGAGCGGCATCCGAGTTTGGTTGCGGTCGTGGCCGCGCTGAGCTCGCCGCCGTCGAGACCTACGATCAGGCCCTGGAGAAGGCCGACCACGCGATCTCACAGTCGATTCTCCGGCACAACCGCGGGTGCCATGCCGAGCGCGTCGACATGCTGACGGGCCAGATCCGCGAGCTCGGCGGCACGCCGGCCGACGGCAGCGGTGCGTGGGGCGCGTTCGCCCAGGCCATCCAGGGCGGTGCCAAGCTGTTCGGTGAGTCGACGGCAGTGGCCGCTCTGGAGGAGGGCGAGGACCACGGTCTGGCGAACTACTGCAAAGACCTCAGCGCGCTCTCGCCCGGCGCGCAGACCCTCGTACGTTCCAAGCTGCTGCCGGCACAGGAGCGCACCCACGACCAGGCGCGGCGGCTGAAGACGATCCTCGACTGAGGGGCCGTCATCGGCGCGCGCGCGGCCACAGGCACGCACGCACCAGGTGCGCGGGTCCGCGGAGCGCGAAGTCCACCGCCGGGTGGTGCCCAAAGCGCGCGGCAATCAACGATCGGAAATGGTCGTCGAAATCGACCGTCGCGCGCGCCACGGCGCGCAGCTCCGCGACGACCGCGGAACCGGCAAGCCTGCTGGCCACCTCGAACGCCCATCGTCCCATGAGACGGCCATCGTCACTGGCAGGGCTTCGAGTTGAGTCGGGCGGGCACGCGGCGACTGCAGATTGGTCACGGACACTTCCACACGACCTGCAAACCCCGCCTTCCGAACACGACGATCTCGTCCCGTCCACCGGCGAAGAAATCGGCAGTGGTCGCGCCGAAGGCCGAGATGCTGCCGACACCCGTCGGCCGATCGTGCCCGAACACCTCATTCCAGACGTACGGCAGCGCCGGATCGGAGCCGTCGAACCTCAGGCGCCACACCGAGTAGCGGTTGTGCGAGAACGAGAGCACCTCGTCGGTCGTGCCGCCGTCCCAATCGATGACTTGCAAGAGACCCCCGCGCGGGCCGACCGGCAAGGGCGTGCCGTTGTTGTTCGCGATCACCAACTCTTGCCCTCGGGCGTTCACCGTCACGGTGCCCGCGAAGTAGAGCGGCGGTCCCTTCGCCGCCGCGACGTAGTGGTAGCCGTCGAAGCCGAACGCGTCGGGCCCATCGATCAGCCGAGCGCTGACCGCCTGTTGCCCGTGGTAGATCGCCTCGGTCAGGTCGTTCTTGCGCGTGTTCTCCCAGATCTTCGCCGGTGCGCAGCCGGTGCCGCCCGCGGTCGTCAGCAGGTCGTAGCCGTCGTGCAGGATCAGCAACAGCGGCGCCGCGCCGGTGTTGCCGGCTGGGTAGTACGGCATCACGGTGTCGGCGTGGTTGTAGTTGCCGGTGTGATTGGTCAGGAACGAGATGCTGGTGCGGAAGTCCCAGCTGCAGTTGTTCCAGACGTCGATGACGCCATTCTCGAGAATGTCTTCGTGGCCATCGCCGTTGACGTCGACGTGCTGCGGATAGTGCGTCGCCGCACCGGACGAGCCGCGCTGGAAGAAGGCGTTCAGCGCGCCGACTGCGTACTCGGCCAGCGCCATGCGGCCGGCCTGGGTACCGAACAGATAGACGTCGTCGGTCGCCGTTCCTCCGCGCACGCGCGCGCTCTGCACGACGAAGTTCGAGCCGCCCGCGCCGCCGCCGGTGTTGTTGGCGTGAAACGTCCAAGCGGTGGCGAAGGTGTCGACGTCGACGGTGGCACCGATGATCGGCGTCGGCTCGCCAAAGATGGGATCCGCAGCGCCGGCTCCGGTCTCGATGATGACCAACCGCGACGACCCCGAGCCGGCACAGCCGCCGGCGTGGCCGATCACCGCAGCGACCTCGTTGCGGCCATCGCCGTCGAAGTCGGCGATGGCGGCGCTGTCGGTACCCCAATCGTGCTTGTACAGGTCACCGCACGCGTCGAAGTGGACCCACAGCACACTGGGCTGCGCCAGCATCGTGCCGGCGGCGTTCATCACCTTGACGGCCATCAGCAGTCGCTGCTCGGCCTGGAACAACAGGTCGGGTTGGCCGTCGTTGTCGATGTCGCCGATGCTGACCGCGATGGGCGTGTAGTTGGGCCGGCCCGCGGGCGCGGGCGGCATGCCGTTGGGATTGTTGACCGATTGCGCGCGCAAGGTGACGAACGCACCGGTGTTGGGAAAGCTGCTCTCGATCAGACCGCACGGCGCGGGAAACGCCTGTTGGGCCGCGAGCGAGAGGACAGGTGTACAGAGGAAGAACGCGGCGCAACGCGCGCGAGAGAGCGGACTCATGGTGGAACTGCCTGGGGTTTCGAGAAAGCGCGAGCCGTCCTCGCGCGACATCCCGAACGCGCTCCGTGATCGGGGCCGAGTTTCAGAAACTCGAGCCCGCGCCCGTCACTCGGCAGTCGCCCATCGCTGCCACCGGCCACGTGCCTCGGTCAGATCCGTGCGCACCATGCGCAGATGCAGGCGGAGGTGATACAGCTCGTCGGCGTAGCCGAGCGGCACAGCGACGTCTGCCAGCTCGGAGTCGAGCTCGTCGAGCTCCTTGGCGGCGGCGGCGAGCCGCGCGCGATCGGCGCCCGCCGCGCGCAAGTCGGCTTCCAACGCACGGACGCGCTTGTAGTAGGTCAAGATGCGGCGCCGCACACGCCACCGGTACAGCGGGGGCGCCAGCCGCGCCAGCGGCAGCAGCAGCGTGAGCAGCGGCAGCGCCAAGATCTTCAGCCGGTCCACCGCCGCCGCGACTTGGAATGGCAGCACGCGAAACAACCACGACGGCCCGTGCTCCAAGGCGCGCAACCCCGCCTCGGACGGCGCGACGTCGAGCAGTCGCGCGCTCGGAAACGCGCCGGCTTCCTCCAACACACCCCGGCCACCGTAGTGGGCTTTCGCCGCCTCGACCAGCAGCGCCACGACGGCCGGATGCAGCTCTTCCCGCGCCACCATCGTCGCGGCGGCCGCCACGGTGTGCACGTCGCGGGCGGGCAGATCACTGCCGAGATCGATCGCACCGCGCGGGATGCGCGCCGTCTGCAAGAACGGCAGGTGTCGACAGATGCCGGCGGCGCGGACCAGATCGGCCACCTCGATGCCGTCGGCGACCAGCAGGCGGCGCACGGTCTCACTGCGCGGCGCGGCGACCAAGACCACCGCGTCCAGCGCGCCGTCGAGGAGCGCACTGCCGGCGTCGGCCGGGCCGCGGTCGTCGACCTGGAGGGCGGCCATCGACACTCCGGCGAGTTCGAGCAGGCGCTCGCTCAGCGCCCTGCTGCCGCTGCCCGGCGCCCCGAGCGCGACCCGGCGGCCGGCGAGGTCTTCGAGCTGATCGATGGGCTCGCGACCGAAGACCCAGAGCGGCTCCAGGTACAGGCTGGCGACGCCGACCAGCCCCGGCTCGTCCGGCGCAGCCAAGCCGCCCTGCACCAGACCGACGTCGATCTCGCCGGCGCGCAAGCGGGCCAGGTTGTCGGCCGACCCCGCGCTCTCGATCGGCACCGGCGTGATCCCCGCCGCCGAGAGGGCAGCGCCCAGCACCGCGCCGGCGGCTGCGTAACCGCCGCCCGCCTCACCGGTGCCGAGCCGCACCCGCTCCGGCGGCGGCGCGCCCGCGTAGCGCAAGGCCACCGCGAAGCCCACCACGGTGAGCAACGTCGCCACGCCCCAAAGCCACCAAGCCTCGCGGCGCGCGGAACTCTCGGCGCGGTCGACCATCGGCCTGACCATAGCGCTATGCAGAAGCGGAGCCACCGCGCTGCTGAAGCGTGGCGGCGGCCTTGAAAGACCCCGCTTCAGCGAGCCCCGTCTTGCGGCGCGCGGGTCGCCGGCGCGTGCACCTCCGGAGCGCACACCTCGCCCATCACGAGCTCTGCGTCCGGCGGCACCGGCGCCACCAGCTGCCCGGGCGTCGGGTCTCCCGCCCCGGCCGGTTCGACCGGCTGCCGCCGGCATGAGAACGCGCCGCACAACACCATGCCCAGCAACGCCGTCGTCCTGGCGAACGCACGCCGCGCCCGGTGCCGCAAACCCACCGGGCAGTCCGCGGTCAGCACGGTGCCGTCGGCGCGGCGGAAGAAGCGGACACACAGCCGACCTTCGGCCTGCGCCACCAGGCGCTCGGCCGCGCTCCGGCTCATTCCGCTGAGGTTGTAGACGTTGCGCTCGCACTGCGCGCAGAAGCGCCGCCGGTCGTCGCCGGCCATCGCGCTCCAGTCAGCGCTGCACGGCGCGGCGACGCGCATCGAATCGAAGGTGTCGGTCATGGTTGGGCAAGGCTGGGTCACAGTCGTCTCCTGTTGGTGTTCGGCAAGGCATCAACCACGGCCGGCGGCGCGGGTTCCCCGCCGTCCAGAATCGGGACCGACCGCGCCGCCGCCGACGGCGGCAGCCGGACGCCGAGGCGGTATGCTGGCAACGCGCGCCCCCGGCCCCTGACAGCCCGCTGCCGCCGATGCACCGACCACCCCACCGGATCTTCGCCGCCCTGCTGCTCGCCGCCGCCGTTCTGCCCGCCCAGAAAGACGACGCTGAGAAATGGCGCGAGGACCCGCATACCCGAGGCGAGCGCGAGGCGTTGGACCGCGCCGGATACGTCAACCTCGGCCACTTCGCACTCGGCGACAACCACAACAGCATGGACGTCGAGCACGTTCTCGGCGAAGAGGTCAAGATCCTGTGGATCGAGACCGCGCACTTCCGCCTGGGCTGCAACCTGCCCGAGTACAAGATCACCGAACGCGAGGAACGCGACAAGATCGGCGCCGAGGTGCGCGCGCTGCGCGACATCCTGCCCCGCATTCCACGCCGCGTCCGCACGCTGTCGCCGTGGTTGCGGGCGCACCTCTACGCGTACCGGCTCGAGCAGCAGTACCAGGACTTCTGCGAGCGGCTCGGCGTCACCGATGCCGACTTTCCCGCCGAGGCCCCGATCCTGGGCCAGCCGTACAAGTTCCCCGTGCTGCTCTTCGAGAAGGCCAGCAGTGTCGGCCACTACGCCACCACGTTCATGGCGATGCAGCCGCCCGACAACGCCGTGCGGCACTACTTCGACAACACCAAGGCGTTGGTGTTGGTGACCTGCACCGAGTTTGCCGGTGAGACCTTGAAGATCGACACCGCGATGCACTGCGAGGTGGCGTTCAACAACGCCCACAACATGGTCGACGCCTACCGCGGCTACCGCCACCGGATGCCGCACTGGTTCGGCCAGGGTTTGGCCCACTGGTACCTGCGCCGCGTGAGCCCGAAGTACAACGTGTTCGCCGAGGAGGTGCGGTTCGACGCCCGGCCCAAGATGTTGTGGGACTGGCCGCCGAGGGTGCGGGCCCGCGTGGAGCACGGCGTGTTCCCGCCGGCCGCGGAACTCTTGCGGTGGCGCTACGAGGACGAGGCCAAGCTGGTCGACAGCATGTTCCTCTGGTCGCGGCTGGACTTCTTGATGAGCCTGGGTGACGAGCGGTTTCGCATTTTCCTACACCGCATGAAGGGGCGCATCCCCGCCGAGGGGTTCATGCCGACCGAGGAAGAAGTCCACAAGGAGCAGCTGCTCGCGATGGAGGAAGCCTGGCAGCTGACCCCGGAGCGGTTCGACGAGGATTGGGCGGCCTGGGTCCTCCAGACCTATCCCCGCAAGTGAGCAAGGCGGCCGCTGGCCGAACCGCCCCGAGCCCTTGGCGCGGACGGCACCAGCAGTTACACTTTGGCTCCCCATAGGCGCCTGCCCGAGCCGAACTGACCCTGGAGGGTTTTCGATGCGCGAGTCTCTGTTGAACGTGGTCCCGATCGCACTGGCTCTCGGCCTGCTCGCCGCACCGGCCACCTCGCAGTGATGAGCGGGCCCTTCGGCCTCCGGTTCGGGGGCCCCGAGTCCTGCGGCACCTGGTGGTGGCGGCCTCAACGGCCCACGACCCGGCGGCGGTCCGCCCGGCGCCGGCCCGATGACGGGCGGCGGCGCGCGCGGGGTGCCGATCTCCTTCGAGCGGCGCAAGACCAGTAAGGACCGTCTGCAGATCGACTGGGATTTCCCGGCCAGCCTGCAGATCGAGGACCAGACCGGTCAGCACACCGTCGTCGGCCAGCGGATGTACGCGCTGCCCCTCGACGAGGCCTTCGACCGCCTGGCGGCCGAGGATCTGCGCCCCCTGCTCGTGCTGCGCGAGTGCGGCCGTTGCGCCGGCACCGACGACGCGCTGCTGAGCCGGACGCTCGACAACGAGAAGACGCTGCTGCTGGCCAAGTTCTTCCACTGCGTCAAGCTCAAGGAGCACGTCGTCGAGGAAGACCACTCGTTCCACCGGCTGTTCGACGGTGATCGTCCACCGCACCTTCTGCTCGCCACGCACGACGGCGGCGTCATCGCGCCGCTGCCCGGCACCCAGTCGCAGAAGGAGCTGTGGCAGCACATGCTCAAGATCCTCGACCTGACCTACGAGAAGGACGCCGAGCTCGCGGTCAAGGGCATGCTCAAGCTGCTGTCCCACTACGACCACTTGGACAGCATGGAGGACGGCTACCTCGAGCAAATGGACATCGAGATCGAGCGCCGCGGGCCGAAGTCGCCCAAGCTGCGCCGGCTCAAGGCCAAGCTCGACACGATCCGCGAGAAGAAGGAAGCCGCGCTCGCTCGCGAGCAGGAGCTGCTCGATCTCGGCCTCAAGGCGGAGATCGCGGCCGACGCCCGCTCCAACTGAGCGGCGCGTCCCCGCCGTCGGCCCGGCTCAGGGTCGGCGGCCCGCGCGGGCGGAACAGGCGAACCGGTGCGGTGACGCCCGGTCTCGCTGCGCGCTGCAAAAACTCGGCGAAATCCGCAAACCTTCGCGCCGCTCGGCAGAATGGGTCTTCGCCCTAGCGTCCGGCAACCAGGTGCCGGTGCGCGCAAACTCCGGAGACATACATGCTGCTCAAGGCCACCGCCGTCGGTTTCATCCTCGCGTCCACGCCGCTGTTCTTCGTCACCCCGCAGGACACGTTCACGGGAGACGACTCCCCCGCGGCCCTCGGCGACGGCAGCGCCGTCGCCGAGCTGCGCAGCCTGCGCGAACAGGTGGCCGCCATGCGCGGCGAGCTGCAGGTGATGCGGGAGCGCTGCGGCAGCTTCGCGCAGCAGCTGGAGGAGGCCCTCGACATGCTCGAGGCCGCGCAGACCACCGAGCGGCGCAGCTGCAGCCCGTCGCGCTCGCAGCGCCGCTCTCTGCTCAGCCAGTACCAGTGGATGCGCAAGTACGGGCACGACGAGCGCGCCGGCCGAGCGCTCGCCCGCTTGCTCCGCACGGTCGGTGACGACCGCGACAACCTCAACCGCTTCTCCTGGCACTTGATGACCGAAACGGCGACGCAAGGGCAGTTCGACGATGTCGCGCTCGTGCTCGCCGACCGCATGGTGAAGCACGGCCACTTGCGCCACAACCACTATGACACCATCGCGCTGGCGGCCTTCCTCAACGGCGATGTCGACCGGGCGATCACCATGCAGGGCGAGGCGGTCAAGCAGAAGAAGAACGACAGCGACTACCGCCGCCGTTTGCGCACGTACGAGGCCTCCAAGCTGCTCGCCGCAGCGGCTCCGGAGAGCGCTCCTGACGTCGCCAAGCTGGTCGGCGAAGAAGAGGAGGAGTGAACCGACTCAGCGCGGCGGCGGCCGCGTGATTCCCGCGGCCACCGCTTCGGCCAGCGCCCAAGCCGACTCCGGCGCACAACCCTCGGCCTTGTTGTTGACGACGACATAGGCTTCGCGCCCGGCGGCCAACGCCTCGCTGCACAACCGAGCCAGGCCGGCGCGGGCCCCCTCGTCCGGCGCCACGCGCCGATTGAAGGGCTTGTAGCGCGCGACAGCATCGTCGTAGCGCAAGCCATGCCCGAGCATCCAACGCGCGACCAGCGGCGCGCCGGGCTGCGCGCCGACGACAGCGCTCTGCTCGTCCAACGAGGGCATCGACGGATGCACGCTCAGGCAATGCTGCGCGCCCGACGCCACCAACGCCGCCGCGTAGTCCGCGGTCAGCAGCGCCGCGTCGCGCAGCTCGACGGCATAGCGCGGCCCCCGCGGCAGGGCCCCAAGAAAGGCACCGAGCGCTTCGGCGAACAACCCGGGCTGCCGCGTCGTCGATGCCCCTTGCGGGGGCAGCTGCAGCACCAGGGCGCCGGCGCGCGCGCCGAGCCCTTCGACGTAAGGGGCGACGACCATATCGGTGGCGAAGCCGGCGTCGAGGTACAACGCGTTGGGTTCGCCCCGCCCTCCGCCGGCCGCGCGCTGGTGCGGCGACAGGCACTCCGCAGCCATCTTCACCAGGAAGCGGAAGTCCGCCGGCGTGTCGTCGGCGTATGCGCGCAGCTCGTCGGCGGTGACCGGCGCGTAGAACGCTCGATCGACGCAGACGGTGCGCAGGAGCGGGTGGCTGGCGTAGGCAGCCAAGCCGTGCCGGGCCAGCGCCCGTTGGGGCTCGGCGTCCGCGTAGACGATGCCGCGCCAGCCGGGGAACGACCACGAACACGTACCCACCCGCAGCCCCGCCGGCGCGCGCCGCGCCAGCGCGCGCTGCGCCTCGCTCGGCGCGGCGGGCCGCACGGCAGGCTCGTCATCCGCCGGCCCGAACAGCAGCCCCTGGCGCGGCACCTGGACTCACTCCGGCCAGAGCTTCGGCACCAGCTGCTCGATGACCTGGCGCAGCTTCGGCAGCGCATCCCGACCACTGGCGGTCAGCGTCAAGTCGCGCACCTCCAGCGGATCGGTCTTCAAGTTGTAGAGCTCTTCGCCACCGTCGCCGGTGCGGATGTAGTGGATGTCGCCCACCACCACCGAGATGTTGTCGCCCTGCCGCCGGCCTTCGGTCACCAGCGCTTGCGACAGCACCACGTCGGGCTCCGTGCTGGCATCGTCACCGACGTACCGCAGCAGCGAGTGGCCCTGCAATCCGCCCGCGTCCTCGATGCCGACGAGATCCAACACCGTCGCGGCCAGGTTGCGCTGACTCACCGCCTGCTCCACGCGCACGCCGTCGGCCAGCCGCTTGGGATAGTGAACCAACAGGGGCACCAGCACGCACTGCGTATAGAGGCTGTTGCCGTGGTCGTACAGCTGATGCTCGCCGAACTGCTCGCCGTGGTCGCTGGTGACGATCACGACCGTGTGGTCCAGCACGCCGGCCTCGCGCAGCCGGTCCAGCAGCAGCGCGATCTCCTGGTCGAGACTTTGGATCGTGCCGTCATAGCACGCGCGCTCGGCCTGCACTTGCTCGGGCGTCAACTTCGACCAGTCGTCGGTCTCGATCAAGTTGGTGTCGTAGCGGAACGCTCCGCGCTCGAAGCCGGGCTCCAGTGGATCGAACGCCGGCGGCGGCAGGTACGGCGAGTGCGCGTCGTACAGATTGAGGAAGGCGAACCACGGCCGGTCCTCGACGGTCGACCGCCAGGCCTCGAACTCGTCGGCCACGCGGGCGGCGGTCTTGCGGTTGAGGTTGTCGTGATAGCCCCAGACCTCGCGCAGCGCCTGCCAGTTGGTCAGGGCGCGGCCCCACGACGTGCTCAGCACGACCTGGCCCGCGGTCACCGGGTGGTCTTCGTAGTGCGCGAAACCGCGGCTCAAACCGACCTCCCAGCTGCAGTAGTTGAGGTTGGCGACGAAACCGCCGCAGGCGTAGCCGTTCTTGGCCAGCACTTCGGCCAGGGTCGGTGGCGTCGACTCCAGCGGATCGGCCCAATTGGCGCGAAACTCGTGGTGGAACAGGCCGGTGAACATGCTCGCGTGGCTGGGCAGAGTCCACGGAGAGGTCGAGAACGCGCGGTCGAAGACCACCGACGCGTTGGCCAGCTGGTCGAGCCGCGGGGTGGTGGGATGCTCGTAGCCGTGCAGGCTCAGACTCTCGGCGCGCACGGTGTCGAGCACGATCAGCAAGACGTTGGGCCGGCCCGGCGTCGCCGCCGGCAGGCCCGCGACCTCCTGCTGCCCCTGCCAGGCTCGCCACCACGGCACCGCGAAGGCCGCGACCGGAAGCGACACCGCCGCCACCACGCCGACGCGGCGGGCCAACCGCAGCCAGCTGCCGCGCCGCGCGAAGCCGCGCCCGAGCTGGATGCCGACGCCGAGGGCGACGGCACCGCTCGCCGCGGGGTGGATCTCGTCGAACAGCAGCAGAACCGACAGCACGGCGAGACCGAAACCCAAACCGGCGACGACCGCCGGCCGGCGGAGCGGTCGCACGGCGGTTCCCAACACCCACAGGACCGCGGCGAGGACCACGAGCAGCACGGCGCCACCCAGGGGAGCCATCCACACGACGTCCCGGGAGACGAACAGCAACTCGCCGAACCCGTAGCGGCGCACCGCTTGCGCGATCAGCTCGGCGATGCCAGCGAGCAGGCCGAAGAACGCGGCCATCGCGAGATGAGAACCGAGGGTTGGGGCGTCGTTGGGGCTTCGCTGCATATGGCTTCTCGCCGGGCGAGCCTAGTGGATCCCCGCGCCCAGAGCCAGCGAGCGGCCCGGGCTTGGTTCCCCTTCCGCACACCGCCACACTGACTCGTACTCGGCAGCACACCTCTTCCGAGTGCTTTCCGACAGGCTCGACATGAACGACACGACTCCATCGCCCGTCCGCGTCCTCGTCATCGGCTGCGGCAACATGGGTGCCTCCCACGCGCGCGCCTACCACCAGCTCGCCGGCTTCGAGTTGGTCGGGGTGGTGAGCCGCGGCGCCGCCAGCCGCGAGGCGCTGTCACGTTCGCTCGGCGGGGTACCGACGTTCGACGACGACCGGAAAGCGCTGGCCGCGACGCGCCCGGACGCGGTCTCGATCAATACTTACCCCGACACGCACGCGGCCATCGCCCGCCGCGCGCTGGAGGCCGACGCGCACGTGTTCGTCGAGAAGCCGTTGGCCGAGACCGTCGCCGAGTCCGAGGAGATCGTCGCGCTGGCGCGCCGCCGGTCGCGCGCGCTGGTGGTCGGCTACATCCTGCGCGTGCACCCGGCTTGGCAGCTGTTCACCGAACAGGCACGGAGCCTCGGCAAGCCCTTGGTCATGCGCATGAACCTCAACCAGCAGAGCGCGGGCGCCGAGTGGCAGACCCACAAGAACCTGATGGCGTCGATGTCGCCGATCGTCGATTGCGGCGTGCACTACGTCGACGTGATGTGCCAGATGACGCGCGCCAAGCCGGTCCGCGTGCACGCCATCGGCGCGCGCCTCACCGACGAGATCCCCGCCGAGATGTACAACTACGGCCAGCTGCAGGTGGTCTTCGACGACGGCTCGGTCGGCTGGTACGAGGCCGGCTGGGGCCCGATGATGAGCGAGACCGCCTACTTCGTGAAGGACGTGATCGGCCCGCACGGCAGCGCCAGCATCGTCGAGGCGGCGGCCGGCGAACGCGAGGCGGGATCGGCCGACATCGACTCGCACACCCGCACCAGCCGGATCAAGGTGCACCGCGCGGCGCGAGGTCGCGACGGCGGCTTCGAGACGCCCGACACCCTGCTCGACACCTCCGACGAGCCCGACCACGACGCGCTGTGCCTTCGCGAGCAAGAGCTGTTCTTGGCCGCGATTCGCGGCGAAGTCGATCTCGATGACCACTTGGCAGACGCGGTCAACAGCTTGCGGATCGTCCTGGCCGCGGACGAGTCGGTGCGCACCGGCAAGGTCGTCGCGCTGTAGACCTGGGCGGGGATCGAGGTCCGTCGAGCCGGTCCCGCTGGCGGCCGCGCAGATGCCGAGGAATCAGCCGACGGCCAGCGACACCGACGCGGGCAGCCGCAGCTCGAAGGTGGCCTCTCCGTCGCCGTCGACCGTCGCGCGCACGTCTCCCCCGTGCGCGCGTGCCACCGTGCGCGCCAGGGTCATGCCCAGGTCGGAGCGGACCGCGGTGCTGCTCTCGGCCTGGGGGTTGAGCGCGTCGAACAGGAGGTCGGCACTGCCCTCCTCCAGGCGCAGCCCGTCGCCCTGAATCTGGACCACGGCTTCGTCGTCGTCGAGCTGCGAGACCACACGCACCTCGCTGTCGGGAGCCGACATGCCGACCGCGGCCTCGAGCATGGCGATCAGGCTGGTCGCCAGCTGCTCGCGGTCGGCGGACAGCATCACCGAGTCGACGGCCATCCGGCGCAGGGCGATGCGCCGGACCCGGGCGTCGGCCGCGACGGCATCGATCGCGTCGTCCAGAATGGCGGCGAGGTCTTGCCGTTCGCGCGCGAGCTCGACGCCTTCGGTGCGCCACGCGCACAGCATCAGGCCGCGGTCGGCGAGGGAAAGCAAGCGGCGCGCGCTCAGAGTGACGATCTCGCCCCACATCCGCCGCTGCTCGTCGTCCATCTGCGGCTCGTTCTGCAGGATCTCGCCGGCCGGAACCATGCCGGTCAGCGGCGTGCGGATCTCGTGCGCGATCATCGACAGCAGATCGCTCTTCATCCGGTCGACGCTCTCCGCCGAGCACAGGCGCAAGTAGACCCGGACCTTGGCCTCGAGCTCGTCCCCGTCGAACGGCTTGGTGACGTAGTCGTCCGCCCCGGCGGCGTAGCCCTCGAGCCGCTCGTTCGGCATCGCCTTCGCCGAGACCAAGACCACGATCACGTGCTGCAGCTTGGGATTGGCGCGGATCCGGCGGCAGGTCTCGTAGCCGTCGATGCCCGGCATCATGATGTCGAGCAGCACCACGTCGGGACACCGCTCCTCCATGGCCGCCAACGCCTCTTCACCGCTGGTCGCGGTATCGAGCTCGTAATCGTCCCCGAGAAGCTCTTCGACAACGGCCAGATTGACCTCGTTGTCGTCGACCGCCAGGATCTTTCGCTTGCCTGTCATCTCCCCCCCCAGGGCTGCGGCCTCGCGATCAGCGGGCCCGTACGCCGCTCTTGTGATCGACCACCGCCGCGGACGACTTGTGTCTCGTTCTGAGATGCGCCACGGACGAAACCCTTCCCGCCTCGGATGACCCTCGATCGCTTCGCCGCATTCGCCGCACGGTTGAGCAGCGCGGGGCTGGATCTCGTCGGCTGCGCACTCGCCGCGCACTGCGGCACGCTCTGCCGACAGCCCGCCCTCCTACCGGATGGCGGCTCGGTCATCCTCGTCGGCAGCGGCGGAACGCGGCACTGGGAAGGCCTCGACGCCCGCCAGCGCGCACACCCCGATCCGATCGACCGGGCGGCGGCGACCGCGATCGACACCGCCGTCGAGCTGTTGGGCGACGGCACGCGGCGGCTGCCCGCCGCCGCGCAGAACGCGTTCGACCTGCGCAGCCTCGGCGCCCTCACCGGCATCGGCGTGGTGTCCCCGTATCTCGAGATGCTCATCCATCCCCGGTACGGACCTTGGATCGGCATCCGCGCAGTGCTGGTCAGCGACTCGCCCTGGCCCGCGACTCCGGCGCTCGCCAGCTTCGATCCGTGCGGGCCCTGCACGCGCCCCTGTCTCGAGGCCTGCCCGGTGGATGCCTATCGACACGGCGCCCCCTGGTCGTTCGCGGGCTGCGCCGCGCACCGCCGGGCAGGGCGCGCGCCCGAAACGCACTGCGATGACGGCTGCCACTCCCGTCTGGCCTGCGTGGTCGGCCCCGAACACGCATATGGAGCGCTCGAGTATCGCCACCGCCACCGCGCCAACCTGGCGCATCTCTGAAAGGGGCGGAGGTGCGCCGTCAACGGCTCGGCATCCCGGCGCGGTCGTAGCCCCAGAGCCGCAGCAGGTCTCGGTCGAGCAGGGCGCTCAGCCGCTCGACCTCGGGGCGCCATTCGGCGCGCAGCCGCGCCCGCAGCGACTGCTCGAGGGCCGGCCGCGGCGCCTGCTTGGTGTTGAGCCGGTCCAGCAGGCGCACGACGCGCCCCTGCAGGCGCAGCGGAACCAACGGCAGGCGGCGCACGGGAATGCGTGGTCCCGGCGGGAAATCGCCGTGCCGGTAGGCCTCGTACAGCAACGGGTGGCGCGAGGCGAGCACGTCGGCGAGCCAACGCGAGCGCGGCGCCTTGGACGCGTTGACGCGTTCGAACTTGGGCTCGAACGCGCGCGGCTCCAGGCCGGCGAACGCGAGCACGTCGGCGTAGACTGCCGCGGGGTCGGCGGCCAGGTCGTCCTGCACGATCACCTTGATCTGGTTGTCCGGAAACAGCGCGCGGTAGCGCTCGATCTGCGCCGAGAAGCGCGCCATCTCCGAGTAGTACAGCAGCGACGGCACCCGCGCGGTCCGCGGCAGCTCCTCGCCACGGCGGCGGGCGGGTTCGAGCGCGAGCGCTTCGGCAAACGACCGCCGGTCCTCGTCCAGATGGAACAGATAGACCGAGTGCAGCGAGTGCAGGAAGCTCACCGGCTCGCGGATCATGCAGATGATCTTGGCAGCCGGATCGAACGCTTGGATGTTGGCCGCGGCGACCTTCGAGTAGAGGTAGAGCACCGACGCCTCGCCGACGACCGGCTGGGTTCCGGCATCGCGGAACAGCCAGAGGTACTGCTCGAGGTTGCGGAACACACCGAACTCAGGCCGGCCGCGGTGCCGGTCGCCTTCGGCGGTCAGATCGTTCGAGAAGAAGTGCGGCTCCTTCTCCGGCGACATGAAGACGTCGGGGTGCGCGGCGAGATAGTGGTGCATCGACGAAGTGCCGCAACGCGGAGCGCCGACGATGAACAGATTGGGCCGGCGGCCACTCACCGCCGCTTGCTCCGCGCGCGTGCCCGCGCCGCCCACTGCGTGGTGCGGATCGCCTGCGCCAGCGCCTCGATCTGCGGCGTCTCCATCACCGTGCGCAGCGGCAGGGTGACATCGAGGTCGCGCTGCACCCGCGCGATCAACCGGTGGCTCGACAACGAGTCCAGGCCCAGCTCGAACCAATCGTCGTGGCGGCCGATGCCATCGATGCCCAGCAGCTCGCGGCCGATCTCCGCCAGCGCTTCCTCGATCTCGCCCTCGGGCGCCTCGAACTGCGTCGCCAACTCCGGCCGCTGATGCCCGGCCTCGACCTCGGCGGCCCCGTTGGCCGGGCGCTCGGGTGGAGGGCGGCGCGCGTCGCGCAACCGCGCATCGAACGGCGTCGTCGAGACCAAGACGTGCGGCATCGCCGTCGACAGGATCCGCGCCAGCGCCTGCACGCCCTCGGCCGGCCGGATTGCCAGGGCCAGTGCCCGCTCCCGCGCGGCCTGCAACGCGGCTGGCACGGCGCTGCGCGTCGCCAGCCCGACCTCGGCCCACAGATCCCAGCCAACCGAGACGTAGCGCCCGGGCACCGGCCGATCGACCGTCTCGGCCAAGGCATCGAGCACCGCGTTGGCGCCGCAGTAGTCGCTGCCGCCGGCTCCGCCCAACCAGCTCGCGACCGACGAACACGCGACGAACAGCTCGACGGGTTGCTCGGCCAACGCCTCCATCAACGCAACCGTGCCCCGCACCTTGGGTGCGAGCACGGGCAGGGCTGCGGCGGCGGCGTTCTCCTGCAGCGCGGCGGTGCCGCTGGTCGGCAGACCGGCGGCGTGGATCACCGTGTGCACCGCACCGAACCGCTCGACGGCGCGCGCCACCGCCGCGCGCACCGCCGAGGGGTCGGCGACGTCGGCACACACCAGCTCGACGTCTGCACCCGCGGCCTCCAGTGCCTGCACCGCGCGCATGCGCTCGGCGGTGCGGTCCTCGGCGTCGGCAGCGTCCAGCACTGCCGGCCACTCCTGCCGCGGCGGTAACGCAGCGCGGCCGAGCAGCACCAGCTGGCGACGCCCGGCCTCGACCAGGGCGCGGGCCAACACGGCGCCGATGCCGCCGAGTCCGCCGGTGATCAGGCACGCGCCGTCGGCACGGGGCGGCAACACCGCGGCGGGGTCCACCGCATCGAGCCGCACGGCCTGGGTCACCGCGACCCAACGCCGCCCGTCGCGATAGGCGACCAGCAAGTCCTCGGTGAGCGTGCCGCACTCCTCGACCAGCAGCGCGCTGTGCTCGGCCGCGCTGCCGTCGCGCGGCAGATCGACGTGGCGGCAGCGCAGCCCCGGCTCCTCCTGCTGCAGAACGCGCACCGGTCCGAGTGCCAACGCCCGCTCGGCCGACCGCGGCGCGTCGCCGGGAACCACCGCGCACAGGTCGTCGCTGGCGGCGATGATCTCCAGGGCGCCGCCGCGCTCGCCGACGACGCGGCCGACCGCCAACAGCGCGGCGAAGGCATCCTGCGCCGCGGCCTCTTCCACCGCGGGCTCACACGCCAGCAGACTGATCCAGCGGCAGGGGCCATCGCCGCCGATGTGCTCCCACAGCGCGCGCCAGTCGCCGGCATCGGCCACCCGCAACGCGACGGCGTCGGCTTCGTGCACGGCGAACGCCGCAGCCGGAGTCACCACCACCGCGCGCCCGCCATCGGCCCGGAGCGCCGACGCCAACGCCGCGCCGAGTCCGCCGGCGTCGCCGACCACGACCGAACAACCGCCGACCGCCCGCCGACCGCCGCGCTGTGCGGCCCGCGGTGACGGCTGCCACGTCGGCACGTAGAACCAATCGGCCAACTCGGCGCGCTGCGCCGGCGCGTCGGCCGTCTCCCGCACCGGCTCCAGCCAGTGCCGGGTCGGTTCGAACGGATAGGACGGCAACGACACGCGCGGCCGCACCGCGCTGCCCCAGTACGCGTCGACGTCGACCGCCGCGCCGGCGACCCACAGTCGGCCCACCGCCGCGACGAACGCCTCGCGCTCGGCATCCGCCGCCGCCGCCGACGGGTGCGGCATCGATGCCACCACCCCGCGCGCCTTGCCGCCGCGCACTTGCCGGGCCAGGCGGACCAGGCTTTCCCCCGGGCCGACCTCGAGCAGCACACGGTCGTCGTCGGCCGACAGCGTCGCGGCGGCGTCGGCGAAGCGCACGGGCTCGCGCAGGTTACGGCCCCAGTACTCCGGCTCGGCCCACGCCTCGGCCGCGAGCCAGTCGCCGGTGACGGTCGACACCCACGGCACGGTAGCGGGCCGCAGCTGGCAGCGCCGTACCGCGTCGACGAACGGCTGCACCGCCGGCTGCATCATCGGCGAATGGAATGCGTGCGAGGTGTGCAGCACGCGGCACGGCACCTGCTCCGCTTCCAGCTGCGCGCGCAGGTCGGCAACTGCCGCGGCCGGACCGGAGACCACACAAGAGCCCGGCGCGTTGATCGCCGCCAGCGACACCTCCGCCGGCAAGCGCGGCGCGAGCTCGGCCTCGGCCGCGGCAACGCTGAGCATGTCGCCCCGCGGCTGTTCGAACAGCAGCCGTCCCCGCAGCGCCACCAACCGCGCCGCATCCTCGAACTGCATCACGCCGGCGATCGACGCCGCCACCAGCTCACCGACGCTGTGGCCGACCAGCGCGCCGGGCTCGATGCCGAGCGCCATCCACGTCCGCGCCAGCGCGTACTCGACGGCAAACAGCGCGGGCTGCGTCAGCCAGGTCTCCGCCAGCTGCGCCGCGGCGGCCTCCCGGTCCGACGTCGCGAACAGCACCGTGCGCAGATCCAAGCCGAGATCGTCGCGCAGCACTTCGGCGGCCGCGTCCAGGTGCTGGCGGAAGACCGGCTCGTGCTCGTAGAGCGCGCTGCCCATGCCGACGTGCTGCGCACCCTGGCCGGGAAAGGCGAACGCGACCCGCGCCGGCGACGCGGTGTGCGCGCTGGCCACGGCGTTCTGACCGCCGCGCAGCGCCGCGATCGCGGCGCTGCGGTCGGCGGCGACGATCGCACGGCGGTGCCAGAACACATCGCGGCCGCGGTGCAAGGTGTACGCGACGTCGTGCAGCGCCAGCGTGGGTTGGGCCTCCAGGTGCGCGGCGAGCCGGCCACTGGCCCGATCCAGCGCCGCGGCGCTCTTCGCCGAGAGCAACAGCAGATCGGGCCGCCGCGCCGGCGCCGGCGCCGGCACCGGCGCCGGTGCCGGTGCTTCTTCGAGGACAACGTGTGCGTTGGTCCCCCCCATGCCGAACGAGCTCACGCCGGCGCGGCGCGGCCGCGCCCCGCGCGGCCACGGACGCAGTGCGTCGTTGACGAAGAACGGACTCTGGCCGAAGTCGATCTCGGGGTTGGGCCGCTCGTAGTGCAGGCTCGGCGGCATCGCCTCGTGCTGCAGCGCCAGCACGACCTTGATCAAACCGGCGACGCCCGCCGCGGCGTCGGCGTGGCCGATGTTGGACTTGACCGAGCCGAGCGCGCAGTAGCCGCGCCGGTCGGTGCCGCCGGCGAACGCGCGCTGCAGCGCGGCCACCTCGATCGGGTCGCCGAGCGGCGTACCGGTGCCGTGCGCCTCGACGAGGTCGATGCTGTCCGACGAGACGTCGGCGATCTCCAGCGCAGCGGCGACCACCTTGGCCTGGCCTTCGACACTCGGCGCGAAGACGCTGACCTTGTTGAAGCCCTCGTTGTTGACCGCCGCGCCGCGGATCACCGCCAGGATCGGGTCGCCGTCTCGCAGCGCGTCTTCGCACCGGCGCAGGGCGACCACGCCGACGCCCTCGCCACTCACGGTGCCAGCGGCGGCCGCGTCGAACGGCCGGCAGTGGCCGTCCTGCGACAGGATCGCCTCGCGCTCCAGCGAGTAGGCCGCGCGCTGCGGTACCCGCACCGTGACCCCGCCGGCCAGTGCCATGTCGCACTGGTAGTTGAGCAGGCTCTGCCAGGCGTGGACCACCGCCACCAATGAGGTGGAGCACGCGGTGTGCAGCGTCGCGCACGGTCCCTGCAGGTCGAGCAGATGCGCGACCCGCATGGTCAAGAAGTCCGAGGTGGTCGCCGCGTTGAGGGTGGAGGCGTTGAGCGCGGCAGTGCGTTGCCGGTGCCCGCGAACACAAGTCAGGTGGTAGGTGTTGAGGCTGCAGCCGCCGTAGACCGCGGTGACCCGCGGGCAACGCGACGGACCGTAGCCGGCGTTCTCGACCGCCGCCCACGCGCATTCCAAGAACAGGCGGTGCTGCGGATCGAGCACCTCGGCCTCGTTGGGGCTGATGCCGAAGAACGCCGCGTCGAAGCGGTCGATGTCGTCCAGGACCCCACCGACCGCGACCACGCCGCCGGCACCTTCGCCGGCCACCTCTTCGGCAGTGAAGCGGGTCACCGTCTCCCGACCGTCGCGCAAGTTGCCCCAGAACTCGTCGAGGTCGCGCGCGCCCGGAAACCGACCGGCCATCCCGACGATGGCGACGCAGCCCTCGTACTCGCCGGCCTGAGCCTCGGGGTCGCGGGCCTCGCTCATCCCGCGCCTCCCCGCCGTTTGCGCGCCGCCGCGCCCAGCTTGCCGAACGCCTGCCGCTGCTTGCCGGCACGCTCCTTCTCGGCGTCGAGCTGCGGTGCGCGGCTGCCGCCGGCCATTCGCGCCGCCTGCTCGGCGACGGTCGCGTGCTCGAACATCTCGGCCATCGTCAGGGTCGCGCCGAACTCGCTCTTCAGCCGGTGGTTGAGCCGCACCAACAGCAGCGAATGGCCACCGAGCTCGAAGAAGTTGTCGTCGACTCCCAGGCCATCGATGCCCAACAGCTCCTGCCACACTGCCAGAATCCGCGCCTCGTGCTCGTCACGCGCGGCGACGTGCGGCGTCGGCAGCGAGGGGCGCGGCGCCAAGCCCGCGCTGGCGTCCGGCGCGTTCGCCGGCTCGCCGCCGGCTGGCGACGCGCTCGCCGCCTCGCCCCCGGCGGCGGTCGCCGCGGGCTGCGCCGCGCCGGTCTCGACCCCCACCGCTATCCGCGGAGCCAGATCGCGCGTCGAGATCCATACGTGCCCGCCGCCCGCGGCGACCGCGCGGCGAAACACCTCGACCCCTTCGTCGGTCCGCAGTCCGTGGCGCAGCACGTCTGCCCGCGCCGCGGCGAGCTCGTCCGGCACCGCGCTCTCCGCTGTCATCCCGACCTCTGCCCACGCGTCCCAGCCAATGGTGGTCACCGGGCAGTCGCCCGGCACCGCCGCCAGCGCGTCCTGCACCGCGTTGGCGCCGCAGTAGTCGGCGGCACCGACCGCGCCGAGCAGGCTGGTGAGCGACGAGCACAGGACGAACAGCTCGAGCGGCTGGCCCGCCGTCGCGGCGCGCAGGGCGATCGAGCCGCGCACCTTGGCATCGAGCACCGCCGCCGCCGCCGCCGGCTCGCGCAGCTCCAGCAATCCTCCCCGTGCGCTGCCGGCCGCGTGCACGACACCGCGCAGCGGGCCCATCGCGTCGACCACCTCCGCCACCGCACGCTCGACTTGCGCGGGATCGCCGGCATCGGCATGCCACACCTGCACGCGCGCCCCGGTGGCTTCCAAGGCGAGCAGCCGCTCGACGCGGCGTCGCTCGGGATCGCCGGTCGGCCGCTTCGCGCAGATCGCCTCGAACTCCCCGCGCGCGGGCAGTGGCGAACGGATCAGCAGCGCGATGCGACTGTCACCGAGCCGCGCCAGATGCATCGCGATGCTGGCGCCGATGCCGCCCAACCCGCCGGTGATCAAGAACGCTCCGCCCGGGCGTTCCCACGCCAGAGCCTCGGGCGCGGCCAGCGGGGACGGCACCGCCACCAGCGCGCGCCAGTCGCGGTGGCGGCGGGCGAGGATCGGCTCCTCGCCGCGACCGAGCACCGCGAGCACGGCGGCCGACTGCTCGGCACCGGCGCCGGCGGGCAAGTCCAGGAGCCGCGCATGGATGGTTGGGTGCTCTTGCCGCAGCCCCCGCACGATGCCGACCGCGGTCGCTCGCGCCGGTCCCAGCACGGGTTCGCCGGCGACCGAGAACAAGCCGTCGGTCAGCACGGTCAGGGCGAACGAGCCCGCGGCGGCGTCCTGCAGACCGGCTTGGACCAGGGCCAACGGGGCGTAGAACGCCCGGCGTTCGGCGTCTTCCTCGCCGGCCAACGACCACAGGTGGACGAAGTGCAGCGGCGCCCCGTCGTGCCCGAGTGCATCGAGGAGGCGGCGCCAATCTTCGCGGCTGTCCGGCCGCACTGCGAACCGTTGCTCGCCGTGTCGCGTGAAGTCTCCGCCGGCCTCCACCTCGACCACCGTGGCGCCGGCGTCGCGCAGCCCGCCAGCCAGGGTCGCGGCCAAGTCCGCGCTCCCCGAACCGCCGATCCCGTCGGTCAGGAGCACCCAGCGCGCCGCCGGCAACGCGGTCGCGGCGATCGGCATCGCGCGCCACGCCGCGCTGTAGAACCAACGCGCCGGATCGGCATGGCGCTCCACGCTCGCAGCACGCGGTGCCGGGTCGACCCAGTAGCGCTGGCGCTCGAACGGATAGGTCGGCAACCGCACCGTGCGCCGGCGCGCCTCGCCCTGCACGGCCTGCCAGTCGATGGCGGCCCCGTGCGCCCACAGCTGTCCCACCGCTTCCTGCAGCACCTCGACGTCGTCCGCCCCACCGTCGGCGGGGTGGCGCATCGAGGCGACCACCTGCCGGCGTCCCGCCGTCAGCTGTGCCGCGGTCAAGCTCTGCAGCGTCCGCCCGGGCCCGACCTCGAGCAGCAGCAGCTCCTCGTCGGCGAGCAGCTTGGCGACCGCGCTGGCGAACCGCACCGGCGCGCGCAACTGCTCGGCCCAGTAGCTCGGCTGCGCAAAGGTGTCGGCTTCGGTCCAGTCACCGGTCATCGACGACACGCAGGGCAAACCAGCGCGGCCGCGCCCCACCGCCGCGACCTCGGCCATGAACGGCTCCACGATCGGCTGCATCATCGCCGAGTGGAACGCGTGCGAAGTGTGCAATCGCCGGCAGCCGACGTCGGCTGCGCCGAGCGCAGTGCTGAGTGCGTCGACCACCTCGTTCGGTCCGGACACGACGCAAGACTCCGGCGCATTGACGGCCGCCAGGGACAGCCCACCGAACTCCGGCCGCTGCAGCCAGGCGCCCACCGAAGCCTCGTCGGCGGCGATGCCGAGCATCCCCCCCTCGGGCAGGGCGTCCATCATCGCGCCGCGCGCCGCGACCAACGCCAGGGCGTCCTCCAGCGACAAGACCCCCGCCAGGCACGCGGCGACGAACTCGCCGACGCTGTGGCCGAGCATTGCCGCCGGCTGCACGCCAAAGGCCATCCACTGCCGCGCCAGTGCGTACTGCACCGCGAACAGCGCCGGCTGGGCCCACTTGGTCCGGCGCAGCCGCGCCGTGGCGCGTTCGACATCCGCGTCGTAGAGCACCGCAGTCAAGTCTTCACCCAGCGGCCCCGCCAAGATCTTCGCGCAGTGCTCCAGATGCTGGCGGAACTCCGGCTCGTGCGCGTACAGCCGCGCCGCCATGCCCGCGTGCTGCGCACCCTGGCCGGGGAACAGAAACGCCACACGGCGCGCGGCCTCCGCGCCCTCGCCGCGCACCCCCGCGCCATCGCGCAGCGCGCGCACCGCGCCGCCGGCGTCGGCCGCCACCACCGCGCGCCGGTAGCGCATCGCCATCCGGCCGCGCGCCAGCGTGTGGGCGACGTCGGCCAGCACCGTGCCGGCGTCGGCCTCCAGGTGATCGGCGAGCTGCGCCGCCCGACGCTCCAACGCGGCGGGGCTGCGCGCCGACAGCGGCAGCAGCTGCACCGCGCGCGCTGGCGGTTCCGACGCCGGCGCCGGCGGCGCCTGCTCGAGGATCACGTGCGCGTTGGTGCCGCCCAAGCCGAACGAGCTGACCGCCGCGCGCCGCGGCCCCTCGGCCACCGGCCAGGACTGCAGCCGATCGACGACGAAGAAGGGGCTGCCCGCGAAGTCGATCTCCGGGTTGGGCCGGCGAAAGTGCAGCGTCGGCGGCAGCTCGCCGTGCTCGAGCGCGAGCACCGCCTTGATCAGACCGGCGACGCCGGCGGCGGCGTTGCTGTGGCCGATGTTGGTCTTCAGCGAGCCGATCCCGCAGAAACCACGGTCGTCGGTCTGCCGGCGATACGCCTGGGTCAGCGCGCCGACCTCGACCGGATCACCGAGCGCCGTGCCGGTGCCGTGCGCCTCGACGTAGCCGATGCCCCGCGCCGGCACACGCGCCACCTCCAACGCCGCCTCGATGCACCGCGCCTGGCCGTCGACCCCCGGGGCGGTGAAGCCGACGCGGGCGGAGCCGTCGTTGTTGGTCGCCGAGCCGCGCAGCACGGCGCGGATGCAGTCGCCGTCCTCGATCGCATCGGCCAAGCGCTTGAGCACGACGACCGCCAAGCCGTTGGCGCCGACCATGCCGCGCGCGTCGGCGTCGAAAGCGCGGCAATGACCGTCGGGAGAGTAGACGCCACCCTCTTCGTAGCAGTAGCCCGTGTCGCGCAGGGTGGTGATCGACACTCCACCCGCGAGCGCCGCGTCGCACTCGCCGGCGAGCAGGCTCTGGCCCGCCAGGTGCACCGCGACCAGGCCGGTCGAGCAGGCGGTCTGCACGTTGACGCTGGGTCCGTGCAAGTCGAGCGCATAGGACACGCGCAGCGGCAGGAAGTCGCGATCGGTGCCGATCGTCGTCGGCACGATGCCCGCCGACTCGGTCACGGCCCTGTTCTCCAACAGGTTGTGCAGCAGGTAGTTCGGCCGACCCGCTCCGGCGAACACGCCGACCAGGCCAACCCGTGCCGGGTCGCAGCCGGCATCCTCCAAGGCCTCCACCGCGGCCTCCAGGAACAGCCGGTGCTGGGGGTCGGTGATCTGTGCTTCGCGCGGCGCGAAGCCGAAGAACCCCGCGTCGAACTGGTCGATGCCGTCGATCAGTCCACCGCCGCACTTGACGTAGCCCGGCGCCGCCAGCTCGGCTGCCGAGACGCCGGCGGACAAGAGCTCCTCTTCGCTGAAGAAGCGCACCGACTCGCGCCCACTGCGCAGGTTGTCCCACAGCTCGATGTCGTTGGCGGCGCCGGGCAGGCGCAGGGCCATGCCGACGATCGCGATCTCATCGCCGTGATAGCTGTCGAGCGAGTCTGTCATGGAGGCGGGGGGCGGCGGCAGGGCGGCCCCCGCACACAGGGGCCCCTTCGAAGAATAGACGAAAGCGGGTCGCCGGGTCGAAGGGCCGTTGGCAGCGAAACGACCGCCACCGCCGGCAGTTGGCGCCGCGGCTGGGTTCGGCGACGATCCTCTGCACCGATGCCGCTCGATCTGCGCAACCGCCACGGCGAAGCCCTCGCCCACAGCCATGCCCCCGGTGCCACCGACGATGCACCCCTCGTCGTCATCGGTCACGGGCTCACCTCCCAACACGACCGCCCGTGGCTGAAGGCGATCAGCGCGACGCTGAGCGCCGCCGGCATCGGCTCGCTGCGCTTCTCGTTCGCCGGCAACGGCGCCTCTCAGGGCCGTTTCGCCGACGCCACCATCAGCAAGGAGATCGGTGACCTGCAGGCTGTGCTGGACGCCGTCGGCACCCGGCGCGTCTTCTACGCCGGCCACAGCATGGGCGCCGCCGTCGGTGTGTTGTGCGCCGCGCGCGATCCGCGGCTGGCGGGCTTGATCTCGCTCGCCGGCATGGTGCACGTCGCCGAGTTCATGCGCCGGCTGTTCGGCCACCTGACGCCGGACCGCGACGTGATGCTCGACAAGCCGCACTGCCCGCTGACCAGCGCGTTCTTGGCCGACGCCGAGGCGATCGGCGACGTGCTGGCGGCGGCCGCCGAGATCGCCCAGCCATGGCTCTTGGTGCACGGCACCGCCGACGAGCTGGTGCCGCTGCGCGACGCCGAGGACGCGCGCGCCACTTGCCCAAGGGCCGAGCTGTGGACCATCGCCGGCGCCGACCACCGGTTCACCGGTGTCGAGGACGCGGTCGGCGCGCGGGTCGCCGCCTGGGTCGCCCGCCACGCCTGACGACTGTCGAGAAATCCGACGCCGCAGCAGCGGGGTTTTTGAGCGACCTGCGCCCGCGCGAATGCCGACATCAAAGGACACCGGCACTCCTGCGGGGGCGCCGGCGCTCGACCCTGGTGCCGCGTAGGATGGCCGACCCCCAGCTGCAACCCGACGTGCAAGACGCGTACGGCCTGTCCCACTTGCAGGCCGGCATGCTGTTCCACGCCCAGTCGGCGGACCGGCCCGGGTTCGACGTGGAGCAGATCGTGCTCGAGCTGCGCGGTCCCCTGGACCGGGCGCGAATGCGGCGCGCCTGGCAGACCGTGGTGGCGCGGCACGCGGTGCTGCGCACCAGGATCCGGTTCCACGAGCTGCGCGAACCACGCCAGGAAGTCGTGGCCGCGGTCGACGTGCCCTGGACCGAGCACGACGGGCGGGGCGGCGCGTTCCCGCTGGACGAGCTCTTGCACGCCGACCGCACGCGGGGCTTCGACCTCGAGTCCGCGCCGCTGATGCGCTGCACGCTGGTGCACCGCGGCGCCGATCGCGCCGAGCTGATCTGGACGCTACACCACATCATTCTCGACGGGCGCTCGTTCCCGCTGGTGCTGCGCGAGGTGTTCACGGTGTACGCCGCCGAGGACGGTCCGGCGCCGCAGCCCGACCTTCCGCCGTACCACACCTACATCGATTGGCTGGGCTCCGTCGACCACGAACAGAGCCGTGCGTTCTGGACCGAACGGCTGCGCGGCTTCAGCCAGCCGACCGCACTGCCCCTGACCTCCTTCCACCGCAGTCCACAACCCTCGACGATCGAGCTGACGGCCACCTTGACCGCGGCCGAGACCAACCAGCTCGAGGCCGCCCTGGAGCCGGCCGATGCCTCGCTGAACACCGCACTGCAGGCGGCGTGGTCGGTCCTGCTGGCCCGTTACGCCGGCGACGAAGACGTCGTGTTCGGCGCCACCCGCGCCTGCCGCTACTTCGACAGCAATCCGCAGGCCAAGGCCATGGTCGGCCTGTTCATCAACACGCTGCCGCTCCGCGCCCAGCTGCGCGGCGCCACCGTCGAGGACTTGCTGCGGCAACTGCGCACCGACTGGATCGCGCAGCGGCCGGTCGAGCACACTCCGCTGGTCGACGTGCACCGCTTCAGCGAGCTGCCGGCGGGGACGCCGCTGTTCGAGACCCTGGTGGTCTATGACAGCGAGCCCCTGGCGGCTCGAATCTGCGGCACCGCCGGCGAGCTCGAGATCGTCGATGCCACGCTGCACGAGCAACCGACCTTCCCCCTGGTGTTGCTGGGCTACGGCGGCGAGCGCTTGCGGCTCAAGCTGTTGTTCGACGATGGCCGCTTCGAGCGCGGCATCGCCGAGCGGATGTTGGCGCAGGTCGCGGGCCTGCTGCGTTGGATGGCCAGTGGACTCGAGCAGCCGGTTGCCGAGGCACCGGTGCTGTCGCCGGCCGAGCACACCGAGATCGTCCGCACCTGGAACGACACCGGCGGGGCCCCACCCCGCGACCGCTGTCTGCACGAAGACTTCGCCGAGCAGGCACGGCAGCGCCCGCTCGACACCGCCCTGCGCTGCGCCGAGGAGACCTGGAGCTACGCGCGGCTGGAGGCGACGGCCAATCGGCTCGCCCACCGGCTGCTGCGGGCCGGCGCCGGCGCAGGCGTCCGCGTCGGCATTTGTCTGGAGCGCGCGCCCGCGCTGGTCGCAGGCCTGCTGGCGATCGCCAAGACCGGGGCCACCTACGTGCCCTTGGACGCCGAGCTGCCCCTCGACCGCCGCCAGTTCATCGCCGAGGACGCGGACCTGGGTCTGCTGCTGACGCAGCAGGAGCTCGGCGGCGACCTGCAGCCCGGCTGCCCGGTGCTGTTGTTGCACGAGCTCGGCGCGGTGCTCGAGGACGGCCCCGACCCCGGCCCGCCGGTGGCCGATCTCGACCCCGACCGCCCGGCGTACGTGATCTACACCTCGGGTTCGACCGGCCGGCCGAAGGGCGTGGTGGTCCACCACCGCAGCGCGCTCAACACCATCGACTGGGTCAACGAGACCTACGCGGTCGGCCCGGGCGACTGCCTGCTGTTCGTGACCTCGGTTTGCTTCGACCTCTCGGTGTACGACGTGTTCGGCGTGCTCGGCGCCGGCGCCTGTCTGCGCATCGCGCGCGCCGGAGAGCTGGCCGACCCCGCGGCGCTGGCAGCGCGGCTGACGAGCGGCGAGATCACGTTCTGGGACTCGGCGCCGGCGTTCCTGCAGCAGGTCGCGCCGTTTCTGCAACAGCAGTCAGCGCCGCCATCCACCGGCGGCCTGCGCCTGGTGTTCCTCAGCGGCGACTGGATCCCGGTCACCCTGCCCGAGCGAGTGACGGCGCGTTTCCCCGGCTGCCAGATCATCAGCCTGGGCGGTGCCACCGAGGCGTCGATCTGGTCCAACTTCTACGCCGTCCAGAATGTCGGCGACCGGTGGCCGAGCATTCCCTACGGCACGCCGATCCGCAACTGCCGCTACCACGTGCTCGACAGCGCGCTGCGGCCGATGCCAGCGGGGGCCACAGGCGAGCTGTTCATCGGCGGCGACTGCGTGGTCGCCGGCTACCACCGCCGCGACGAGCTCACCGCCGAACGCTTCATCCCGGACCCGTTCCACCCAGGCCAGCGGCTGTACCGCACCGGCGATCTCGCGCGCTACGACAGCTTTGGCACCCTGGAGTTCTTGGGCCGCGCCGACAACCAGGTCAAGGTGCGCGGCTACCGCGTCGAGCTCGGCGAGATCGAGGCCGCGCTCGGCCGCTGCCGCGGCGTCGCCGAAGCCATCGTGGTCGCGCCGCGCGACGCCGACGGGACGCGCTCGATCGTCGGCTTCGTCGAGCCCAGCGACCGCGGCGCCGTCGACGCCGATCTGCTGCGCGTGGAGATCGAGCGCTGGCTTCCGTCCTACATGGTGCCGGGACGCATCGAGATCCTCGAGCGCTGGCCGCTGTCGCCCAACGGCAAGGTGGACCGCGCGGCCCTCGAGCGCCGCCCCGGGCACACGGCAAGGGCCCCTTCCGCGCCGGCGGAGACCGACCTCGAGCGGCAGCTGGTGGCGATCTGGTGCGACCTCTTGAACCTCGACGCGATCGGCCGAGACGACAACTTCTTCGATCTCGGCGGACACTCGCTGCGCGCGGCCCAGCTGGTCGCCGAGATCGAGCGACGCCTCGGCGCCCGACTGCCACTGGAGTCCGTCCTGCAGGCGCCGACCGTCCGCCAGCTCGGCGCCACGCTCGAGCAGGGGCTCGGCACGGGTTCCGGCAGCTCCTTCGTCCACTTCAACGCGGGCGGACACCGCGACCCCGTGTTCTTGATCGCCGGAATCGGCGGTCAGGTGTTCATGTTCCGCGAGATGGCGCAGATCCTCGGCGTGGACCAACCGCTGTACGCCGGCAAGGCGATCGGCATCGACGGCCGCCGCCGCACGCCCGACCGCGTCGAGGACATCGCCGCGCAATACCTCACCGAGCTGCTCGAGCTGCAGCCCACCGGGCGCTATCGCCTCGGCGGCTACTCGTTCGGCGGGCTGATCGCGTTCGAGGTCGCCGCCCGGCTGCGCGCCAGCGGCCGCGAAGTGACCTGGCTCGGACTGTTCGACACCCTGGCCCCCGGCTACCCGAGGCGCAAGCCGCTGCCGCAGCGCCTGCGCGAGCATCTCCGCAACCTGCTCGCCGCCGACAACGACGAGGCCGGCAACTACCTGCGGGAGCGATTGCACAACATCGGTCGCCGGATTCGCCGCCGCATTGGGATGCGCACCGACATCACCACTCTGCCGGGCATGGACGCCCGCACGCAGGATCGCTTCGCCGCGGTCGAAGCGGCGCTCAACCGCGCCAAATGGCGCTATCGCCCCAGCCACAAGCTCGACGTGCCGATCACCGTGTTCTGCGCCGAAGAGGGCTTCGATTGGCCGGCGACGACGTTCGACGACCCCGGCCTTGGCTGGAGCCGCTACACCACGGCGGCCGTGCACCACCACGCGGTGCCGGGCAGCCACCTCGAGCTGTTCCAAGCGCCCAACGTCGGTCCGCTCTCACAGCGAGTCCGCGAGCAGCTGGCGCCGAGCGACACGGGCACGCGCGACGAGCATTCCGGCACCCGGGCGCAACAGGTGGCCGCCAACGCCGCCGGTCACTCCTCTTCGATGCGGTAGAGGCCGGCGAGAAGACGTACTGCCAGCCCGAACCCACCGCCATGAGCCCGGAGGCACTGTCTCTCCGAGCCTCCGGCGCGGCGGCGACGTTGTCATGTCAGCGGCGTCGCCTCGAGAATGTTGTCGAAGCTCGAAGATTCGAGGCGCCGGAGGCTCACTGGCCCCGCGGCAGATCGAGAGTCATCCTCGATGCTGCCATCGCACGGATCCGCTCGTCCATCGGATAGCTGTCTGTCCCGGCGTGCACCACGACCAACTCGTCGAGTGCGAGATCATCGAGCGCAACCCGCATCGAGCGTGTGATCCTCGGAGCTACGGTCCGCTTGATCTCGAAGCCGAGCTTCCTCCCCCCGTGTAGGGCCAGGAGATCCAACTCCGCGCCTGCGTGGGTCGCCCAGAAATGCACATCCCGCTCATCCAAAGCCAGGAGGTCGCAAATCTGCTGCAGGATGAACCCCTCCCACGAAGCTCCCACTTTCGGATGACTCTCCAGCGCGTCGATGCCCTCGATTCCGAGTAGGGAATGGAGCAGGCCCGTGTCACGCAAGTAGATCTTGGGTGACTTGACTTGGCGCTTCTTGACGTTGTCAAACCAAGGCTGCAGCTGCCGCACTACGAGCAACGAAGACAGCACGTCCAGATACCACTTCGCCTGCTTGTTGCTCACATCCATCGAGCGCGCGATCTCGGACGCATTCCAGGTCTGACCGTGGTAGTGCGCCAGCATCATCCAGAACCGACGCAGAGTTGGCGCCGGGGCCCTGATGCCGAACTGAGGGACGTCACGCTCCAAGAAAGTCGTGATGAAGTCTCGCCGCCACGCCACGCTGGCCGCCGCGCCACGAGCTAGGAAAGAGCGCGGGAAACCGCCGCGCACCCAGAGCTTGTCCAGATCCCTACCCGCGACCTCGTCGACACCGAATCCGGGCAGCCAGTAGTACGCGACCCTACCGGCAAGCGACTCGGAGGATTGTTGCAGCAGGTCCGGAGAGGCACTTCCCAGGATCAGGAACCGGGCCGGCTTGCGCGGTCGATCGGCAAGGACTCGGAGGACTGAAAACACCTCGGGCAGACGTTGCACCTCGTCGAGAACCACCAGACCCCGCAACCGGCGCAACCCCAACATCGGGTCGGCGAGGCGGGCAAGGTCCGCCGGGTTCTCGAGGTCGAAGTGGGTCACCTGCCCCCGCCGGCGCTCCGCGACCGCTCTGGCGATCGTCGTCTTGCCAACCTGCCTCGCCCCGAGCACGGCCACTACCGGATTGTCTCGCAACCGCCATTCAATGGCGCGCAAGTGCCTGCTCCGGACAATCATCAACCTTGAAAATTAGCCCTGTATCGACCAATTTTCCAGGTTCGCCCTTCGGGGGCTGCAGGCGCCGGTCACTCCTCTTCGATGCGGTAGAGGTGGGTCTTGGTGCGCACCAAGAGCGCGCTGTCGTGCACTGCCGGAGACGCCATGCAGCCGGCGTCGAGCGTGTTGCGCGCGAGTTCGACGTACTCGTCCGCCGGCTCGATCACCACCGCGCCACCGTCTCGATCGAAGTAGTAGACCCGGCCCGGGGCCGCCAGTAGCGACGCGCAGTGCGGCGCCCCGAGGCGCTGGTACCACAGCCGTTCTCCCGTCTCGGCGTCGACGCAGCTGGCGATGCCCGAGTCGCTGACCTGGAAGATCCGCCCGTCGACGAACACCGGCGAAGGCATCGTGGGAACGCTGCGCCGCGCGCGCCAAACGACGTTGGCCTCGGTCACGTCACCCTGTCCCTCCGGGCGGACGGCCCAGAGCTCCGGCCGCATGAAGCCGGTGTTGAGGAACAGCAGCCCATCGCCGGTGATCGGCCGCGACGACATCGAGAAACCGGGATGCTGCACCTTCCACAGCTCCTCGCCCGTTTCCGGATCGTATGCCACCGTCGCGCGCGCGCCGCTACTGATCACCCGCAGCTCATCGCCGACCGTGATCCCCAGCGGAGTGCTGTAGGCCTTGCGCAAGTCGGGTGGCAGCGAGCCGAAGTCCACCGACCGATCGCGCCGCCACAGGGTCTCGCCGGTGGCCGGATCCAGCGCAACCACGTACTGGACGTCACCGCCGTCCATGTGCAGCACGAGCCGACCGGCGATCAGCGCGGGCGAGGACCCGGGTCCTTCCATGTGATCGCAGTGCAAATCGCGGCGCTGCCACACGACTTCGCCGCTGTCGCCATCCAGGCACGCGGTGCCGTAGGTGCCGAAGTGCAGGAACACGCGGGCGCCATCCGTCACCGGTGACGGCGACGCGTAGCTGTTCAGCGCGTTCTTCGGCTCCGGGTCGTCGATCGTGAACACCTGTCGCTCGACCGCCAGCGCGCCATCCTGCAGATCCACGGCCAACGCCCACAACGCCCGGCCGCCGTCGGTGGCGGTGGTCATCCACGCCCGGTCCCCGGCGATCACCGGCGACGACCAACCCTCGCCGGGCAGCGGAGTCTTCCAGCGCACGTTGCGCTCTTCACTCCAATGCAGCGGCAGCGTGGCGCCGGTGTGCCCCTGGCGCGAGGGACCGCGGAAATCCTCCCAAAGGGGCTCCTGCGCCACGGCTGTTGCGGCCAAGAGCAACGGCCACGGGCCGATCCGAGCGGGCGCGATCACCGCGGCATCGTAGACCGGCAGCCGGTGCACTGCCAGGTCGCGAGGGCGCGCCCTTTGCAAACACGGCGATCGGCACCGCCGAACACCTCCGTCTACGATCGATCCCATCGGAAGGCACCACCCCCATCCCAAGGAGAACAGATGAAGGCCCTCGCACTCGCCCTCACCGCCACCACCATCAGCGGAGTCGCGCTCAACTCGGTCCTGTTGTTGGACGGCGTCAACGACACCGCCGAAATCGCCGACAGCCCGTCCCTGAGCGGTCTGCAACAGATCACCGTGGAGGCGTGGTTCCGTCCAAGCTCCACCGCCGGCTCGAGCAACGGCATCGAGCTCATCGTCGGCCAGTTCAGCAGCCTGCTGGGACAACTCCCGTACCACATCTCCTACCATCGCACGATCCAGCGCGTGCGGGTCGCCATCAACGAGGCTGTCGGCGGGACCTTCTTCGATGGCGTCATCCCGATCGTGGAAGACACCTGGACCCACGCCGCGTTCACCTACGACGGCGCGGCCGTGCGCCTCTACGTCAACGGTCAGCTCGACACCGATCGGCGCAGCTCCAGCGGCCCGGTGGACGAGTCCACCGTCCCCGTGCGCATCGGTGCGCAGGCGGGTTCCACGACCAACCACTTCGCCGGCATGATCGACGAAGCACGCATCTGGAACGTCGCCCGCACGCAGGCCGAGATCCAGGGCGGCATGCGGGGCATCCCCAGGCACCGGGCGCCGGGACTCGTCGGCAACTGGTCGATGAGTAGCAGCGATCTGGCCGGCCAAACGCCCGATCTCAGCGGCTCCGGCAACCACGCAACCCTGCTCGATACGGCGACGATCATCGTTCCGGACGACCAGCCCAACGTCGTGGGCACGGCCCGCGCGCCGGTGGCACCCGGGTGGCCCGCGCTGCCGCCGCTCGCCCGACTGCTGCCAACCGGCGCGGGCGACTCCACCTCCAACTGATGGCGAGCGCCCGTGGCGGGACCGCCCGCCGATGGGCTACCAGGTCGCCAGCAGGGTGACGCCGTACATCCACAGCAGGAGCGACAGCCGGGCACGCACGCCGCCGAAACGGAACGCCAGCGGAAACGCGCAGCGCAACACCGGCACGTAGCAGGCGGTGAACGCGATCGCGAAGACCGCCACCCACGCCGCGCCAGGCCGCGCCCAGCCGATCCACCAGGCGCCGACCGGCAGCAGGCTGAGCAGCCAGCAGTAGCCGAGCAGCGCGCGCTTGGCCGACTCGAAGCCGATGCTGCGCACCAGACTGCGGCGGCCGACGACGGCGTCGTCCGGCAGCCGCGCCAGGTCGCGCAGATGCCGCTGCACCGCGCCGGCCAGCGCGCCGATCAGGCCCGCCGCCAGCCACGCCGGATGCGCCGGGCCACCGCCGAGCGAGCCGCCGACCGCGGCCAACACCGGACCGAAGATCGCGTACAGCGCCAGGTCGCCGAGCCGCCGCCACTTCATGCGCAACGGCGGCGCCACGTACTGCCACGCAGCGAGCGCCCCGAGCGCACACAACGCCACCAGCTCCCAGCGCTGGTGCGCAATCGCCGCCGCGTGCCAAACGGCAACGCCGACCAACGCCATGACCACGGCGCAGCGCACCAGCGCGCGCGGCGCCGGCAGCGCCGCCGCGGCCTCGCGGCCGCCACCGGTGCGCGCCCCGGGCACGGTGATCTCCGCGCGTTCGTGCGCTTCGCTCAGCAGGTTGGCGGCGCTGTGTAGCAGCACCACACCGACCACCACCGCCAGGGCGAGCGAGAACGGCGCCGGCCCGCCGATGCGCAAACCCAGCAGCAGCGGCAGCAGGCTCGCGACCAGCGTCTCGAGACGGCAAGCCGCCAGCACGCGCAGCGCGCGCGCCAGCAGCCCCGGGGCGACGCCGGCGGCCTCGGTGTAGCGCACCACCACCAGATCGTCGGTGCCGAGTGCGGCGGCGAGCTTGGACCGGCGCGCCCCACCCGCCGGATCGGTGACCGAGGCGATGTAGTCGACGCCATCGATCCGCACCCGCGGCGACCAGCGCAGCGCGCGCACCCGCGCGCTGCCTCGCGCCGCGGTTTCGATCACCGAGAGCGCCCCAGAAGCCGCCGCTGCAGGTCGACGAACAACCGGCCGAGGTCGTTGTCAGGCAGCTGCTCGGCATGCCGTTCGGCCAGCGCGACGTAGTCGCCCGCCAGCGCGCGGACGTCGGCAACCGCCGCCGCCAACTCGGCAGCCGAGAACAACGCGCCGCATAGCTGCCGGCTGCGCTCCGCGGAGCGCGGCGCCGGTGAGGCAAAGTAGTCCTGCAGCCTGGGCGCCGCCTGCGGCACCCGCCGCACCAGCGCGGCGGTGACCGCATTGGTCCGCGCCTCCTGCCAATCGCCGAAGGCCGGCTTGCCGCTGTCCGCAGCCTCAAAGTCGAGCACGTCGTCGGTCAGCTGGAACGCGACCCCGACCGTGCGCCCCATCGACGCATAGCTCCGGCGCGCGTCTTCTCCCAGCCCGGCCAGGTGCGCCGGCAACCACGTGCACAGCGACAACAACGCCGCCGTCTTCAGCTCGGCGACCTCGATGCAGGTCTCGACCGAGCCGTGGACCTCCCCCTGCAGCTCGTACTGCAGCACTTCGCCCGCGACCAAATCCTGCACTGCCCGCGCCACCCCGCGGATCGTCGCCACGTCGCCCAGCTCCGCGACGCGGTCCATCACGTCGGCCAACAGCGCGTCGCCAGCGAGCACCGGGATGCGGTTGTCGTAGCTCGCATTGGCGCTGGGTAGATGACGCCGGCGGTCGGCGCGGTCGATGACGTCATCGTGCAGGAGGCTGGCGGCGTGGATCATCTCCACCACGGTCGCGTAGCTGGCGAGCCGCGCGCCGGGGACGTCGAGCGCGCGGCCGAGGAGCCAAACCATCATCGGCCGCACCAGCTTGCCCTTCGAACGCAGCAAATGGCGCTTCGCTCCGCCCAAGCGCGGCACCAGCGCGTGCACCGGCTCCGCCTCGAGCTCGGCGAGCAACTGTTGCACGGAGGCGACGACCTGATCCCGGTGCGCATACAGAATGCGGGCGCGCGCCGGCTTCGACCGCCGACTCGACTCTGGCACCTCCTGCTGCGGATCGATTTGGGTCACGGACAAGAGCCACGATATCCAGCCGCGCCAGGCCAGGACAAACGCGTTTCCACCCGACCGGCGGGCGCCCGCCCATGCCAGCGGAACTATCATCGCGGGCCGATGCCCGCCGCCGAGTCCGCACCCCGACCCCCCGACACCCCGGCCGCCGGACCGGCCGATCGCCACCCGCGACGGACGTGGTTTCGCCGCCATCCGCGCCTCGCCGGCGCCGCGGTGCTGATCGCGGGCACCGTGCTCCTCGACGTCGCGACCGCGAACATTCTTCGCGCCTGCGGTGTGCGTTGGGGCGAGGCCCCCGACGCCCAGTACCGGGTCGAGCATCCCGTCTACCACCACGGCCTGCGCCCCAACGTGACCGTCGAGCGCGCCCGCTGGGGGGCCCACCACTATTCGGTGTTCACCAACTCCCTGGGATTCCGCGACCGCGAGGTCCGCCAGGTCGCGCTGCGGACCGACAGCGATCGCGTGCTCTTGATCGGCGACTCGTTCACCGAGGGCATCGGCCTCGACTACGACGTGACCTTCGCCGGCCTGCTGCAGGAGCGCTTGCGCCCCCGCGGCATCGACGTGCTCAACGCCGCTGCGGTCAGCTACGCGCCCGTGATCTACGAGCGCAAGGTGCGCCACTTGCTGGATACCCAGGACTTGCAGGTCAGCGACGTCGTGGTCTGCCTCGACATCTCGGACATCCAGGACGAAGCCGAGTACTACCGCGAGGCGACCGACGGCACGCTGGTCACCGACAAGCACAACCCGATCTCCGAGGCCTACAAGCGCTTCATCGCGAACCACACGATCGCGCTCAAGACGATCGCCGCCTGGGTCAGAGCGCTGCGCCAGCGCAACGACGAAGCGATGGGTGTGACCGCGGCCACGGGGGTGTGGCGCGCGCAGTGGACCTTCGACGATCGCGCGTTCGAGCAGTACGGCCGCCGCGGGCTCGAGCTTGCCACCGCGCACATGGATGCCCTCGCGGCTCTGCTCGAAGCGCGCGGCATACGCCTGATGGTCGCGGTCTACCCGTGGCCGGATCAGCTCATCGCCGACACCGCCGACTCGCGCCAGGTACGCCACTGGCGAGACTGGTGTGCGCAGCACGGTGCGACTTTCGTCGACTGCTTCGCGCCGTTCTTCCTCGCGGACCCGGACGCGGAGGCGGTCATCGAACGCCACTTCATTCCGGGCGATACGCACTGGAACGTGCACGGGCACGCGCTGGTCGCGAAGGAGATCGGCACGGCTTTGGCGCGCGTGCTCGGCGGGCACTGAGGCGGCGGTCCTTCGGTATCCTCGTTCAGCGGAGAGAGCCTGTCTTCAATCGGCCCGCGGCGGCCAGGCGGCGACGAACCAGGCCACGGTCGCGGCCAGCGCCACCCCGGCCACCTGCGATCGGGTCAGGACACCGGCGAACGCCAAGCACGCCGGAGCCAGGATGCCGGCCACCAGCGCGCCGTAGCCGATCGCCGCGCGCACTCGCGCACCCCCACTCACGCCGGCCTCCGGACGCGCGGCGCCACCACTGCGTATAGCACCCCACACGCGAGCCACGCCGGCAACGTCGTGAAGGAGGGGAACACTCCGGCACGCCAGGCCACCGCAGCTCCCGCCACGGGGAGCAGCCAGGCGACGAGCACCGCGCCGTTGACAGCGCGGCCGCGTGCCAGCGCCCACTCGGGCTGCAGCGACAAGCGCCGCGCGAGCAGGCGGTCGACGACGATGACCGCGCCGACCGGGGCCAGGATCGTGCCGTAGATGCCGACGAAGCCGAGCAGCTGCATGGCGAAGGCCGGGAACAGGCCGGCGACCGTCGCCAAGCCACCGGCGAGCAGGGTGACCGCGGTGCGCGACGAGCGCGGCGCCACGGCTTGGAAGGCCAAGCCCGCGCGGTAGATCGTCGGGTTGGCCGTGGTCCAGCCGGCCACGAGCACGCACAGCACCCCGACAAGGCCGAGCGCGTCGTAAGCCATCGGTCCCGGCAAGACCGCCGGTGCGACGCCGTTGGCCAGCTGGGCCTGCGCCGCCGGCGTGCGCAGCTGCACCGCGTACAGGAGCGCCGCCGCGATCCAGGCCATGTAGTGGCCGATGAACATGCCCGCTGCCGAGGCCCAGCCGGCGCGCGGGCTGCGCGCGTAGCGGAGCACCGACAGATCGGCCATGCCGATGTGCATGGCGGCGTTGCAGAACCACGCGAAGAACACGACGTGCCAGAAGCCGAAGTGCGTCTGGCCGGGGAGCGGTGCGCCACCCGGCCAGATCTCGGTGCTCGCGACGTGCCAGAAGTCGGCCGGCGATTGCACTCCCAACCGCGGCAGGGCGACCAGACCACAGGCCAAGAACACCACCACCATCCACGGCGCGGCGACGTTGGCAAACCGCGACACCGCTGCGTAGCCGCGCGCGGCGACCACCGAGATCACCGCGCCGACGCCGACCACAACCGCGACCCAGGCAGCACCGGTGGGCATCCAGGTGTCCAGGCCCGGCATCGGCATGTCGAACGGGATGCCGACCGCAGTCGCCGACACCGTGATCATCGCCCCGGCCAAAAAGCAGAACAGCACGCCGTTGGCGAGGTTGTAGAGCACGACCAGCCGGCGGCCGCAGATTCGCTCCAGCTGGTAGTAGAGCGTCAACCGCGAGCGCGTCGCGATCTCCGCGCAGAGGAAGCGCCAGCACAGCACCGCCAGCAGGTTGCCCAGCAACAGGCCGGCGAAGAGATCGACCGCGCTGACCCCGGCGGCGAGGAACAGCGGACCGATCATGAACTCGGTGCCGGCGGCGTGCTCGCCGGCGTACATCCCCCAAAACCAACGCGGTCCCTTGCGCGCTGCGGCTGGAACCGGCCGGCGCTCGAACTCGTCGCCGGCTGCCACCGGCTCTGCGGAGGTGGCGGGGGCCGCGTTCTCCGGGGCATCCATTGGAGAAGGCTACATCGCCCCACCATCCGGCGCCGGCGGCGCGGCCGCACCGTCGTTGATGAGGCCTTCGCTGCGCGCGACGCAGGTCGCCACCGTCGCGTCGCCGGTCACGTTCAACACCGTGCGGCACATGTCGAGCGGACGGTCGACCCCGAGGATCAGTGCAATGCCCTCGGCCGGCACTTCGATCTGCGCCAGGACGATGGTCAGCATGACGATGCCGACGCCGGGCACGGCCGCGGTGCCGATCGACGCCAACGCCGCCGTGAGGACGATCATCAGCTGATCGCCCACCGTGAGTGGGATGCCGTAGAAGGTGGCGATGAACACCGCCGCGACGCCCTGATACAGCCCGGTGCCGTCCATGTTGACGGTCGCGCCCAGCGGCAGCACGAAGCTCGACACCTCCTCGTCGACGCCGACTCCCTTCTCGACGCAGTCGATGGTGACTGGCAACGTCGCACCGGACGAGCTCGAGCTGAACGCGAGCAGCTGCGCCGGCGCCATCGCGGCGAAGAACTTGCGCACCGGCACCTTGCCGACGAAGCGCAGCAGCGGCAGGTAGACCAACATCGCGTGCAAGGTGAGCGCGGCGACGACGGTCAGCATGTAGCCGAGCAGGGCCGCGGCCAGATCTCCCAGCTGCTCGGCGTCACTGCCGAACTCGGCGATCACCGACGCCATCAGCGCGAACACGCCGATCGGCGCGATACGCATGATCAGATGCACCATCTCGATGATGGCATCCGACAACAGCGAGAACACTTCGACCACGTGCTCGACGCTCTTCTTGTTGCGCAACCGCGTCAGCGCGATGCCGAGCAACAGCGAGAAGAACACGACCTGCAACATCTTGCCGTCGTAGGCGTTGGCCAGCGCGTAGAAGGGGTTGGTCGGCACGATGTCGACCAGCTGGTCGCCGATGCTGACCGCCTTCGCGGTCTCGACCCGCTGGCCGGCGTCGGCGGCGAACCGCTCCATCAGCCGGTCGGCGCTCTCCCGCGACAGGTTGGAGCCGGGTTGCACGATGTTGGCCACCAACAATCCGACCGTGATCGCCACCGCGGTGGTGCCCAGGTACAGCACCAGCGTCTTGCCGCCGATGCGCCCCACCTTGGCGGTGTCGTTGAGGCTGGCGACGCCCGCCACCAGCGAGAACAGCACCAGCGGCACCGCGATCATCTTCAGCAGATTGAGGAAGATGGTGCCGAACGGCTTGATCCAAACCAGGATGTGCTCGGCGTGCCCCATCTGGGCCGCGACGATGCCGTAGGTGACCCCGGCCGCCATCGACAGAAGGATCCACCAGTGCAGGGCGAGCTTGGTCATCCGCAGAAGGCTATCCTAAGACCGCCCCCACACCGAAGGGCGCGGGCGCGGGATCACCGCGGCGTAGTGCGGACGCGGTGCCGCTGAGCGCTGGGCTCGACCCAGAGGAAGCGCGGCGTGAAGCCCGCGCCGGTGACCGCGCGGCCCTGGAACCGCCGGTGCAGCAACGCCGTGCTGCGCGGGTAGTAAAGCACCGTGACCGGCTGCTCGTCGCGCAGCACGCTCGCCAGCTCGTGGAACGCGCGTTGCCGCGCCTCCTGGTCGGCGGCACCGCGCACCGCTTCGAGCGCCCGGTCGGCGGCGGCGCTGCGGTAACGCATCCAGTTCATGCCGGTCGCGGTGGCTTGTGAGGAGTGGAACACGGCGTAGCCGTCGTTCCAGACGTCCGGACTGAAGAAGTAGACGTAGCCGTCGAAGTCGCGCGCACCGATCCGCTGCTGCAGCACCGGCACCGCCGCGGACTGCACGGTGAGCACCACTCCGGCCCGCGCCAAGTCGGCGGCGCACAGCTCGAGCGCGGCACGGTGGTCCGGCGTGCCCTCGTGCACCAGAAGCTCCAGCTCGAGTGGCTTCGCCCCCTCCGCTTCCCCGCGCGCCCCCCGCAACGCCGGCCGCAGCGCGCCGAGGTCGCGCCCGAGTGGCGGCACGTCGTCATCGCGCCCGTACGCCGGGTGGAACCAGCCGCGCGCCTGCTCGGCGCGCGGCCCGAGCAGCCGGGCGATCGCCGCGGTGTCCATCGCCATGCCGAGCGCGCGCCGCACCCCGGCGTCGCGGAACGGAGCGCGCTCGTGGTTCCAGACGATGAAGCAGACGCCGATGGTGCGATAGCCGTAGACCAAGGCCCGGTATTCACGCGCCAACGTCGCGTCGGCCGCGAGGGTCGCCTCGGGGTCGCGGTCGGGGGCGAAGTCGACGTCGCCGGCGCCCAGGGCGGCGCGCAGCGCCGCCGGGTCGCCGAAGTGCCGCAGCCGAATCCCGGCGAGGTTCCAACCCGCCCGATCCGTAGCCCGCTGCCAGCTGTGCTCGTTCTGCAACAGGAGCAGCTCGCGATCGGTGGCGCTCGCCAGCCGATACGGCCCACTGCCGGGACCACACTCCGACACACCCAGCAGCAGCTCGCCGAAGCGGGGATCGCCCACCGCCGGCGCGGCGGCATCGCCAGCGGCGTGTGCGGCGGCGGCGACCGCGTCTTCGACCGCGGCGCGGCAAACCACGGGACAACGCACCAGGACGCGTTCGAGTGCCGCGTAGCCCGCCTCGCGCAGCGTCAGGCGCAGCCGCCACGGCCCGCTCGGCTCGACGTGCTCGACCGCGCGCAGCGCCGGCCAGATGCTGCCTGGCAACGGGTGCCCGGCAGCGGCCAACTCGAACGGCAGCAGCACGTCCTCGACCTGCATCGGTGTGCCGTCGGCGAACACCACGTCGTCGCGCAGCTCGAGCTCGAAGGTGCGCGCCTCGCGCCCCGGCTGCCAATCGCGCACGACGGCAGGCACCAGACGGACCTCGTCCTCGTCGATCCGAGCCAGGGTGTCGTAGACCCGCGCCAAGAGATGGTTGCGGGCGAGCGAGTCGGTGCAGGTCAGGAGGTTGCGCTGCCGGATCGGGGCCGCCGTCGCCATCACCAGCAGGTCGCCCTGCGGCCGGGCGCGCCCATCCTCCAGCACCACCTCGTGCTCGTCGCGCGGCGCCGCGCCCGCCAGCGCCCAGAGGCCCAACGCGCCGATGCCGGCCACCGCCAGCAGCGACCACAACACCGTCGTGGTGGTCCGCACGACGTCTGATCCTACTGCTCTGCGGAGAGCCGGAGCAAAGCAAACCGACCCGCCCACGGCTGCGCGCCCCGGCGCCAGCGCCGATACTGGGATCGCCGTGTCGACGACCGCAAGCTCCCGTCCCCGCCGCTCGCGGTTTGCCCTGCTGCTGTTCGGTGTGGCCGCCGGCCTGGTGGCGTTCGAGCTCGCAGCGCAGACCGTGGCCTACGTGATCTGGCACACCGAGCGCCAATCGCCAAGCACCGCGACCGGCACGTCCGCGGTTCTCTGCGTCGGCGACTCCAACACGTTCGGTATGGGGGCTTCGTCGGCGGAGTATTCGTACCCGGCGCGGTTGCAGCGCCGGCTGGACCGGGCGCAGCCCGGCCGTTGGCGCGTCGTCAACGGCGGCCGCCCCGGCCGCAACTCGGAGGAGCTGGTCCGCGCCCTGCCACTGCAGCTGCAGCGCTACCGCCCGCGTCTGGTGTACGTGCTGGTGGGCTTCAACGACGGCTGGTCGAACGCCGCGGCCGTCACCGATGCGCTGACCGTGGATGCGGACGCCTTCCCACTGCGCTGGCGGACCGGCCGCCTGCTGGCGTTGGCCGCACGGTGGTGGTCGGCCGTCTCCGACGACGGCCCGGCGCGCGAGCCGCTGACCGCGGGCGACTGGCACGACAGGGAGCGAAGGCTCGCGCTATCGCTGGCGGCGGACGGGTGCTGCACCATCAACGGTACGGACGCCTTCTGGGAGCAGCGTGGCGAGCAGCTGGTGTTCACCATGGAGAACGGCGCGCGATGGCCGGTGACCTGGCGCCGAAAGGCCGAGCGACTGATCCTCGCCCGCGCCGGCCAGCCCATCTTCGACGGTGCTCCGGGGCGCGCACCGGCGGGAGACGGCGCACCGCGCCAGGCGATCTTCTTCGCCGCGCCGCCGCCGATGCCGTCCTCCGATCCTCGCTTCGAAGCAGAGTTTGCCAAGGCGTGCGCGCAGCTGCGGACCGACCCGACCGACGCGGCGCTCTGGAAGCGACTGGCTGCGTTCGAGCTGGACGCCCACCACCTACAACAGCTGGAGCACGTCCTGCGCGATGCGATTTCCACGACGACCGACGCCCCACCGCGGGCCCGCTTGCTGCGCGGCCTGTGCTCGGTGCCAGGCAAACCGCTCGACGACCGATTGCGCTGGGCGCTGGAGGCGGCGACGCTCGACGGCGACGGCACCGCGGTCGTGCGCCTTTTGGCGCTGGCGTCGCCGCCAGTGGACCGCGCGCGCTTCGATGCTTTGGTGACGGAGGTCGCCGATGCCTCCGGCCGCGCAGCCCTGGCCCAGCTGTTCGACCGGCGCCCCCCTCCGCATGGACCCGGCGACGTCTCCGTGCTGGCGCACAACCTCCGCCGCGCGGTGCAGCTGTGCCGTGACGGTGGCGCGGAGTGCGTGTTGCTCGACTACCCACAGGTGGTGCCCGCCGTGCGCGCCACGGCCGACGGGCTGGCCGAGGAGCTCGGCCTCGGCCGCGTCGCCGTGCGCGCAGCGTTCGAGCAAGCGCTGGCTACGGCGAAGCCAACCGACCTGTTCGTCGCCGATGGGCACTGCAGCGACGCGGGCTACGCCGTGCTGGCTGAGGCGGTTTGGCAGGACGCGCGCCGGCGGTTGGCGGTGCCCGATGACGGGCCGCGGTAGCCGGGTGGCCCTCACCAGCCCTCGGGCACCAGGCCGAGTGCGCCGATCGGTGCGCCGGCGAACCGGCGGTGCAACAGGAGCGAGACGCGCGGGTGCACCAAGAGGGTGCACGGCTGATCGCGGTCCAGCTGGCGCTCCAGCGCGATGTGCTGCCGCCGGCGCTCCGCCGGCTCGTCGGCCGCCGCCAGCGCATCCAAGGCACGGTCGGTCGCGGCACTGGCGTAGCCCATCCAGTTACGGTCGTCGGTCGCCGACGAGTGGTATTCGGTGCGGGGGTCGCGCCACGGATCCTGACTGACGACCAGCAGGATGCCGTCGAAGTCGTGCGCGCGCAGCCGGGCCAGCATCGTCGCGAACGGCTGCGCCTCGACCTCCAGATCGACGTTGGCGCGCGCGAACGCCGGTGCGCTGAGGTCGGTGATGCGCCGGTGCTCGGGCGCCTCGCTGGCGATCAACAGGCGCACCTTCAGCCCGTCGTGGCCAGCGGCGCGCAGCCCTGCCGCTGCCGCCGCCGGATCGAAGCGCAGCGGGTCGCGTTCGAACTCCGGCGCATCGACCGTCCACGCCTCCGGCACCCGTGCGTGCCCGGCGAACAGATCGCGGACGATGCTCTGCCGGTCGAACAACCGCGTCAGCGCGCGGCGCACGGCGGAGTCGCCGAACGGCTGCCGCCGGTGGTTCCAGACGATCATGTAGCGACCGCTGCCGCGGCCGTCGTAGACGACGTGCTGGTAGTGGCGCGCCAGCGCCGGATCGGCGGCCAACCGCGCCTCGCCGTCGGGATCGACCAGCCAGTCGATCTGTTGTCGGCGCAAGGCGACTCCACGGGCCACGGGATCGGTGATGAACAGCAGCCGCAGCGCGTCGAGGCGCCAGCGCTCGGGGTGCGCGGCGCGCGTCCAGGCGTGCGGGTTGCGCTCCAGCGTCCACTGCGCCGCATCGAAGCGCAGCCGCCCGTCGCCGGTGCGCGGCAGTCGGTACGGACCGGTGCCCGGCCCGGCATCGCGAATCCGCCCCAGCAGCTCGCCGAACGCGGCCGTACCGACCTCGGGGACCTCCCGCTCCTCGCCGCGCGCCAGCTGCGCGATCCGATCTTCGAAGAAGGCTCGGCTGACGACGAGGTAGCCGGTCGCCATCTGGCCGAACGCGCGCTCGCCGGCCTCGCGCATGCGCACGTGCACGGCGCCGTCGCGTTCCTCGATCGCCTCGACGTGCCGCAGCGCGGCGCCGATCTCGCCGAGGGCGAATCCACCGGCCGCGGCCACCCGATGGGTGAACAACACGTCGGCGGCGCGCAGCGGAGACCCATCGGCGAACACCGCATCGTCGCGCAGGGTGAAGCGCACGCCGAGACCGTCGGCGTCGCGCTCCCACGACCTTGCCAGCGCCGGTCGCAGCGCGGCGGTTCGCGGGTCGAGATCGGCAAGGGCCTCGTGGGTGTAGGCCAGCACTTGGCGCCGCGCGGTGCGCTCGCGGGTGGTGAACGGGTTGAGGTCGGTCGGCCGCTGAGCCGGGCCGGTCAGTACCCGGCGCTGCGCCGCCGCGGCCCCGGCGGGCGCGGCGCCGCCGGCGGGTGGGTCGTCGGCGCACGCCGCCAACGCGCAGCACGCCACCACCGCAGTGGCCACGACCCGCGGCCAGACCTCGGGGGATGAGCGGCACAGCTGCACGATGGGGCGAGGCTGGGGCCGACCCGCGGCGAGGTCAAGTCGTGGTGCGAATGTCCCTTCGCCCGGCGCCGCGGAGCGAACCGACCCCGCCGGCTGGGCGTTGGGGCACCCCCGGGGTAGCTTTTTCCGACCGCGGGCGCTGGCTCGGGCACCGAACCCACGGCCACAAGGCGCCCACAAAGGCCACGCCGGCCCCGTAACATCCGCTCGATGCAATCCAGGTTCGTGCTCTGGTCCGTGCTCGCCCACGGTGCGCTCATCCTGGGCGCGGGCGTGTACGCGACCCGGGGCGCCGACCCCCGCCCACTGCGGCTGCAGGTGCTCCCGCCGCAGCCCGCGCCACGGGAGGTGGAAACCAAGCCGCCGACACCGCCGCCCGCCGCCGAGACCACATCGACGGAGGCCGCGCTGGAGCGCCACCTGCCGGCACCGCCGCAGACCTTCGAGCCACCTCCCGAGACCCTGCGCGACCGCCCCCTTCCCCGCCCGCTGCAGTGGACCGACGCGATGCTCCGGCCTCTGCGACCGGAACCCGAACCGCCCACCCAGCAGCCGCCCGAAAAGCCACCCGAAGAGCCGCCGCCGAGCCCACCACCCGCGCCGCTGGTCGAGGCCCGCATCGTCGCCGGCCAGAACCCGAGTCCGCACTACCCGCGCGCGGCGCGCGATCTCGAGCTGGAAGGCGTGGTGCGGCTGCGCGCCCACATCGCCGGTGACGGCGGTGTCACCCGAGTCGAGGTCCTGCAGTCTTCCGGCCACGCGCTGCTCGACCAGGCGGCGACCGAGGCGCTCGAGCGCTGGCGCTTCGAGCCGGCCCGTCGCGGCGCGCTGCCGGTCGACAGCACGTTCGACCAGGAGTTCGAGTTCAGGCTGCGGGGCTGAGCCGTGTCCCTGCCGACCGACGTGCGCACCCTGCTGGCCGATGCCCGCGACGGCGCCGTCGTGGTGTTGACCGGTGCCGGCATCTCGGCCGAGAGCGGCATCCCGACGTTCCGCGGCGACGACGGCTATTGGACCCTCGGCTCGCGCAACTACCGGCCGGAGGAGATCGCGACGCACGCGATGTTTCGGGCGCAGCCGCGCGCGGTGTGGAGCTGGTACCTGCAGCGACGGGCGGGATGTCGCGACGCCGCTCCCAACCCCGCCCACCGCGCGTTGGCCGATCTCGAGCAGAGCCTCGGTCCACGCTTCACTCTGGTGACGCAGAACATCGACGGCCTCCACACCCGCGCCGGCAGCAGCCCTCAGCGCACGCTCGAGATCCACGGCTGCCTGCAGCGCGTCCGCTGCGCCGACGCCTGTGGCCAACCACCGCACGTGTTGCCACCCCGCTTCGACGAGTGGTCCGCGGACCGGGAGCTGACCGAAGAGGAGTCCGCCGCGCTGCGCTGCCCGCGATGCAGCGCGTGGCTGCGGCCACACGTGCTGTGGTTCGACGAGTACTACGACGAGGAGAACTTCCGCTTCGACAGCGCGGTACGCGCGACGGACGCCGCCGCGCTGCTGCTCGTGGTCGGCACTTCCGGCGCGACCAACCTCCCCAATCTCATGTGCCAGCGCGCCGCCGCCAACGGCTGCGCGCTGCTCGTCGTCAACCGCGACCCCAGTCCCTTCAGCGCCCTCGCCGAGCGCTGCGCGCGCGGCGCGTTCGTGCAGGGGACGGCGAGCCAATGGATTCCGTCAATCGTCGACGCGTTGGTCGGACGTGAACGGCCGCGCCGCTGACGCGCTGGTGTGTCCACACGCGTCCCGGTCGAGGCTGTTCAGCGCCCGCCGATCACCGCGCGGAGCGCGTTGCTCGCGGTGACGCCCAGCGGGTTCGCCGGTGGGTCGACAACGGCCGCCTGCGCGTAGAACTGCGCCGCGATCAGGCTGGGATCGGCGGGGATCGACAATCCGATCCGGGTCGAGCCGGCGCTCGACAACGCGAGGACGATGCCGGCGGCCGCGTTGGTGTAGAGCGCGCAGTTGGGCATGCCGATGCCCGCGAGCGGAACGGGCAACGTCAGCGCCCCCCACTGGCTGCTCGAGTCGCCCAGCACCAGCAGGCCGGGGCTCCCGGGCGGGACCGCATCGAGCTGCAGCGTCGCGTTTCCACCCAGCCACGGCAACCCGTAGGGCGCGACCGACAGCGCCGGGACTCCCGCCGAACCGGAGCAACCCGCGCCGAACGGCACCGCCGCTGCCGGCGCGTCGGGGGCGAGGCTCCACCAGTCGTCGAGGAGGGTCAACCTGCCGATCGCGCCACCACTGATCCACATCCGGCCGCGCGTGCCGTCGTAGGCGGCGGCGTGCTCGCTGCGGGGGGGCGGCGGAGTGGCGGGGTTCCGCTGCGTCCAGGTGACGCCGTCCCACTCCCAGACATCCGCAAACTCACGGCCGGCACCGAAGCCGCCGAACAAGACCACACAGCCGCGGGCGCGGTCGAAGGTCAGCGTGTGCCCGGACCGCGGCGACGGAGACGCGGAGGGCGAACGCTGGCTCCACTGGCCACCGACCCACTCCCAGGTATCGCCGAACGTCGTCGCCGCGTTGACACCGCCGAACAGCACGACGGCATCCCGGCGGGCGTCGTAGGCCAACGCGTGCCGCTCCCTCGCCGGCGGGGACTGCGGCGACGGCTCGGCCCGCCACGCCACGCCATCGGTCGACCACGTATCCCCGATGATCCCACTCGCCGCACGACCGCCGAAGACCAGCCCGCGCCTGCTGGATTCCATCCAGGCGAACCCGTGCTCACTCCGTTCCGGCGGAGGGTTCTGCTGGTTGACCTGCCGCCAGTCGTTGCCGTTCCACGACCAAAGGTCGTTGTAGAACACCGCGCGGTTGCCGCCGAACATGAGCGAGCGGCGATTGTCGCCGTCGTAGACCAACGAGTGTCCCACCCGCGGCGGAGGCCGGGTCACCGGCTGTCGCTGAACCCAGTCCGTGCCCACCCACTCCCAGGTCTTGTTGCCGTGGGTCGCCATCGGCGCTCCGCCGAACGCCACGACTCGATCGCGGCTCGTGTCGTACGCCAGCGCGTGTCCCTGCACCGGGCGGGGAGCCGGATCGTTGCGCAGTGACCAGTCGCTGCCGTCCCACTCCCAGAGATCGCTGCCGTTTCCGTACAGCACCACGCGCCGGCGGGCCGGGTCGTAGGCCATGTCGTGACAGATGCGTCCCGGTGGCGTCTGGGAAGGCTGCTGGCGCGTCCAGTTCGTTCCGTCCCAGGTCCACGTGTCATTCAGTGGTTGCAGCAGCACACCCCGACCGCCGAACAGCACGACGACCCCACGCGCCGCGTCGAACGCCATCGCGTGGTCGAACCGTGCACTCGGTGACTGCGCCGGCGAACGCACGTTCCAATCGCCGCCATCCCAGACCAGCGTCGTGTCCACCTCGGTGGCGAACCTGATGATGCTCTCACCGCCAAACGCCACGATCTCGCCGCGCACCGAGTCGTATGCCATCGCGAATCCTTCGAGCGGCTGCGGCAATGGGGCGCCGGCGCGCAGCTTCCAGTTCGTGCCATCGAACACCCAGGTCTCGTCGCTCGACATGGCGCCGACCGAGCCCCCCGCCAACACCATCACGCCGCGGGCGGCGTCGAAGGCCATCGGCGCCCGCCGCCGTGGACTCGGCGACGAGGCCGGCAACACTTGCGCCCATTGGCTCCCGTCCCACTCCCAGGTGTCACCGAGCGAAGCGAACAGATTGGTCAGCCCACCGAACGCGACAACCACGCCGCGGCTCGTATCCAAGGCGAGTGCGTGACTCATGCGCGCCGGCATGCTCCCGGTGGGGATCAGGGTCACGCGAGTACCGTCCCAGTGCCACGACTCGGGCACGACAGCACCGAGGCTGTAGCCGCCGCCGACCACGAGGACGCCGCGGCCGCTCGGATCGGTGGCCATCCGTGGCTCGCTGCGGAACCCGGGAATCGGTGCACGCGTCCACGACAGCTGAGCGGCGGGACAGGTGCAGCAAGACACCACGGCGAGGGCTGCTGCGCCCAGCGTGGCTCGGCCCGAGGTGATGGGGTGGGAATCGGGTCTCATGTGGCGTGTCCAGGGTAGGCGACCTGATCGCCCCGGTGCCGCGGTGGCCGCTCTTACTGCAACGCTCGCCGACAAAAACTCCGTTCCGGTGTAGCAATGCACGCCTCCCGGGCGGACACCGAGCAAGATGGCCCGCAGGGAAGACCAGCTGTTCATCCGCTTCCGGCGCCACGGCGACGCCGACGCGCTGGCGTCCGTCTTCGATGCCACCGCACAAGAGCTCCTGCGCCTCGCGCGGCATCTCGCGCCGGACGACGCCGCCGAGGACTTGGTCCAGCGCACCTACCTCGACGCGATCCAGCACGCCGACCGCTACGACGCGAACCGCGGCGTCGTGCCGTGGCTGTGCGGCCTGCTCGCCATCCACGCGCGCCGTCATCGGCGCGCCTTGCAGCGGCGCAGGAAGGGCAACCAACGCCTGCGCGAAACCCCGCCGAGACGGACTCCGGATCCCGCCGCCACGGCGGAGAGCGCGGAGCTCAGCGCGGTGGTCCGCGCCGAGATCGCCCGCGCCGGCTCCCCGTACACCGAAGTACTGCAGCTGCAGCTCGAAGAGGGGCTCAGCGCGCGCGCGATCGCCGAGCGCTTGGGCCGGCCGCCGGGCACGGTCCGCACCCAGCTGGTGCGGGGCATCGACCGCTTGCGCCAACGGCTCGTCGGGTGCGCGCCTGCCACAATCGCCGTCACGACGGCTTCGACACACCAAGTGGCACCACTGCGCGCGGCCGTTGTGGCGGCGGCGCGGCGCGCGGGCCCATCGCTCGTTCCGGCCTCCACTGCCGCACTCGGAGCCCTCGCCATGAAGAAGCTCGCCCTCGCGATTCCGCTCGTCTTCCTCGCCACCCTGGTCGGGTGGTGGGCGATACCCACACAAGCCCCCCTGCAGCGCAGCGACCCGTCGCCGGACACCGCCGACCTCGGCGCCGCGACCGTCGGCAGCGCGCGCGACAACCGCGCCGCCGGGGCAACGCCGACCGCGCGACGGGCCGTCTCGCCCGCCGGCGCGCCGCGCACTCCGGCGCCGCGCCCGCTTCTCGCACGAGTCGTGGCGCTCGACGAGACTCCCCAGCCCGAGCGCTTCATCGTTGTCCGCGACGCCGGCCGACGCCTGGCCTCCGGCTGGACCGACGCCCGCGGTGAGGCGCGCTTCGACGACGTCCCCGAGAGCGCTCGGCTGCAGTGCGGTCCGGTGACCGTTTCGGCGACCGACGCCATTCGCAGCACCGACGCACCCGTCGTCGTGGTCCTTACCATGCCCGCCGGCAAGGCCGTCCGCGGGCGCGTCGTCGACGCCTTCGACCAGCCGGTCGCCGGCGCCGCCGTGCTGGGCTGGGGTGGCGGCGACCGCGACGACGGGCAGCCACTGACCCGGTCCGGCGCCGACGGCCGTTTCGAGGTCGACGAACTCCAGTCCAAGGTGATCGAGGTGCGCAAGGACGGCTTCGAGGTCGGCTGGAGCGGGTTGCTCGCGCAGGGCGCGGACGTGACGGTGCGACTGCGGCCGAACGACCGTCACTTGAGCGGCATCGTGCTCGCGCCCGACGGATCGCCGGCCGCCGGCGCCCGCGTCTTCGTCTTCGCCTACCTCGACCGCCCGGTCACCCACGGCGACAGCGGCGGTCGCAACTTCGAGGCCGCGTTCGACGCCGACGACCGGGGGCGCTTCGCGATTGGTTGGCTGCCCGCGGGCTCCGGCCACGTCGTGGCGACGCCCGGCACCGTCGACGCGAACACCACCCCGGTGTGGGCGGCGATGACGGAGCTCGGACTGAGCGGATCGACGCGCGCCGCGCTGACTTTGCGGGGGGTCGCGACCGGCTCGGTCCGCGTGACGATCGCGGACGAGCACGGTGCGCCGATGCAGCGCGCGGTCGCGCGCACGCGCGCCTCCGGAGTTGTCTTCGGCATGTCGGTGCCGATACGTGCCAGTGGGCAGACGAACGCCGAAGGGGTCGCCACGATCGATGGCCTGGTCGCGGGCCCGCACGTCGTGACGGTCTACCGCGGCAGCGACCGCCAAGAGCGGACCGCTGAGGTCGCTCCCGGAAGAACCACCGAGCTCGCCTTTCGCTGGGAACCAGCACGGACCTTCGCCCTGGAACTCGTCGATCCGGCGGGTCATCCGCACGCGCGCTGGCGCGCGCTCCTGCGCGGCGGCGGCCACACTACCGGAACAATCCTGTCGACAACGGGCGAGGACGGCATCGCGGAGTTCGAGGGACTCGCCGAAGACGTCTCCTACTCCCTGGTCGTTTTTGCCCCCAACCAGCCCATTCACCCGGTCGCACGCCGCGACGGCATCGATGCGGACACGGGGCGGATGCGAATGCAACTCGACGAGTCGCAGCTCCAACCGCGCAGTCTCCGTGGCCAATTCGTCGCCACCGACGGCCCGGTCACCGGCGAGGCAAAGCTTGTGCCGCTGGGCGGCGGGCTGCAGAACACGGCGGAACTCACCGACGGCGCGTTCGCGTTCGACGACATGCCTCCGGGCCGCTACCGCCTGTTCCTCGACGCCACGGACCACGTCATGGACGCGCGCGAAGTGGAGATCTCTCCCGGCGCCGACACCGAGCTGCCCGCAGTAACCGTCGTTGCCGCGGCCAGGCTACGGGTCGCGTGCCCGGGACTCGGCGTCCAAGACGCCGACAAGCTCCGGGTCGCACTCGCGCGCACCCACCCGGCGTTCGAGCTCACACGCTCCTCGGAGCAGGCCGCCGAGTGGCGCTGCGGCCACGCGATGCACCCCGGCACCTACCGGCTGTTGGTCTACGGCACCGACACGCTCCCATTGGACATGGAGGTCGAGCTGCGCCCGGGCGACCAAGTGATCCAGTTCGAGCTGCCGGGGACCGCGACTCCGGTGGCGCTGCGCGCCCGGCTCCAAGACACGGACTACGGCGCCATCGCCCGCGGCGAAGTGGAGATCGAGGGCAACGGGGTTGCGATCCGCGAGCGGTTCTTCGGCCACTTCGACGACATCGAAGAGCAGCTCGCCATCCGCCGCTTCGGCCTCGCGCCCGGATCCTACGAAGTCACGGTGCGCGGCATGAAGGGCGAGACGTCGCAGACGATCGAGGTGGGAACAGTTGCGCTCGACGTCGATCTGGCCGTGCGCTGAGGGGCGGCGGGCAAACGCGAAGCGCAGTCAAAGCGCAACAGCGCAACATCACAACGATAGGGCATGGTGGTTGGTTCCCCCCGTCCAAGGTCCCCGGTCGCACCGCCCGCGGCCGTCGAGCCAGGTTAGACTCGACGCCATGGCACACACACCGACAGTCCATGCTCTCCTGGCGACCTCGATCCTCGGGATTATTGGAGACGTCCGCTCGCAGGGCGACGTATGGGTCCTCGGGCCGCCCAATGGCATCGATGACACCGCAGCCTTCCAGAACGCCATTTCTGGTTCGACTGAGACGACACCGACCTTGATCACGTTCGCTCATCCGGGCACCTATCGCTTCGGTCCAGTCGCTGGCGACGCGCAGGACCCCTTGTTCGAAATCCATGGGTTCACCGACCTCCAGATCACTGCTGTCGCGGGCGTCACGATCGAGCTCTTTGGCTATGACCGAGTGAAGGGAAGCTCGAAGGACATCTTTGAGCTCAGCGGCTGCAACAGCGTCACGATCTCGGGTGCCGATGCCACCAACCCTCTCGTGTTCGACATGGAGCCAAGCTCCGGCGGATCGAACGGGCTGCCGTGGTTTCAAGGCACCCTACATGACATCGACCTCATCGGTGGGTTCGCCACGATCCGCATCACGGACCCCGACTTCTACCTGCCAAGCGGTGTGCAGATTGCGGAACCTTGGAGCGCCCGTCCATTCATCAACGGATATCCACATGCGGAACGAACGGTTTGGGGTGCCGCTCATAGCGGCGTGATCCTCCCGGCACCTCCCCCCATGGCGACCCATCAGGACGTAACACTGAGCTATGCCGCTTCTGCGAGCGCCCGCCTGAGTACTTGGGCGACCGGCGACCGCATCGTCGTCTCGCTGGGGGACAGCGAACAAGCGCTGTTCCAATGCCGCAACCTGAGCGGAATCCCGAACTCCGATCTCGAGTTCACGAACATCGAAGTCCGTTGTTTCGCCGGAAAGACACTCATGCTCGGCAACACACACGGCGTCACGCTCGACAACTACAACGTCCGCCCCGCATCGACTCTCCGGAAGCTCTCTTCGGTCCGAGACGGGGTCTCCGGACGGCCGACAGGAGAGGTCGTCATTCGCAACTGTGAGTTCAAAAAATGCGGAGACGACGCCATTCAGATGGGCTCCCAACCGGTCGCGCGCGTCGTCAGCTATGACGCCTTGCTGTCCCAGGCAGTGATCGCACTCGCGACTCCGGCGGGGCAACAACATCCCAACTACAAGCCAGGTTGGGCTGTCGAAGCACGGCCAGCGTCTTGGTCCCGCTCGAATCGCGAGACGGCAACAATCCTCTCGGTCCAGAACTCCGGCGCTCAGCAAACCCTGACCCTGTTGAACGAGACGCCCGGGTTCGCCGCGGTCATGAAGCCCGACGCACTGTTGTTCGCCGTCTCCCAGAACTGGAGTTCCTGCCTCGTCGATTCGTGCGTGATCAAGAGCGTGCGTGGTGGCGGGATCAAGCTGCGCAACGGCCCGATCACGATCAGGAACAGCCAGATCTTCAAGACGACGTCCTACGGGATCTTCCTCGGCGGCGGTACTCCATCGGCCGGATCGAAGTACCCGCTCGGTGGAAACGTCTATCCCCCTGATTCCTCGGAGATCACGAACTGCGACATCCAGCACGCCGGTCCCCGAGGCAACATTCACCCCTCCATGCACGCGTCGGTCTACATCGGCGTTGCCGATGACGTCGTCAACGGCCAGTGGCAGAACCCAACCGCCTCGTGCGACGTGATCACGAACGTCCTGGTCCAGAACAACCGCTTCATCAGCGACCGCACCTACGCTCGGGGCGGTCTGTACTGTCACGGCATCGGTGGCGCGACCGGACTGCAGCTGGTGAACAACGACTTCCAAGACCTGGGAGACAGCACGACCTCAAATCTGCCCTGGCAGTACGGGGTGTACACCAGCGACTGCGTCATCACCACTGACACCGGAAACACCTACACGAACTGCTACAAGCCCTCGTTCTTTGGCGGGTGCCAGTAGCCCGCGCTCTTACACTGGATCGCCGATGGTGCGTCCGGTCCAAAACCCACCGAACCCTTGGGCCCAAACCCACGTCGATCTCGGCGTGGCGCCCCCAGACGCGCGGCTCGAGGTCTACGAGGAAGAGGCCAAGAGCGTGGTGTCGCGCAACGAGAGCCCCGACGTGCCGTTCACGTTCAGCATCAATCCCTATCGCGGCTGCCACCACGGCTGTGCCTACTGCTACGCGCGGCCGACGCACGAGTACTTGGGGTTCGGCGCGGGCACCGACTTCGAACGGCGCATCGTGGTGAAGACCAACGCAGCCGCATTGCTCGAGGACGCGCTGCGCAAGGGCACGACGCGCGGCGAGGTGCTCGCGTTCTCCGGGGTGACCGACTGCTACCAGCCGCTCGAGGCCAGCTACCGGCTGACGCGCCGCTGTCTCGCGGTGTGCGCGCGCTTCGAACAGCCGGTCGGCATCATCACCAAAGGTGCGTTGGTCGAGCGCGACATCGACCTCCTGTCGGAACTTGGCCGCGTAGCGCGCGCGTCGGTGTTCTTGAGCATCCCGTTCGCCGACGACGCGATGGCGCAGCGGATCGAGCCCTTCGCGCCGACGCCGACGCGGCGGCTGCGCGCCCTGGCAGCGCTGGCCGAGGCCGGCATCGACTGCGGCGTCGCGGTGGCGCCGATCATCCCCGGCCTCAACGACGACCAGATCCCCCGGATCCTGAGGGCTGCGCGCGACGCCGGCGCGCGGCGCGCGTTCCCGATCCTGCTGCGCCTGCCCGGCAACGTCCGCGCCGTGTTCGCCGAGCGGCTGCACGAGCGCGAGCCGCTGCGGGCAGAACGCGTGCTGCGGTCCACCGCGGCGGCGCGCGGCGGCGACGACGCCGGCCAGCACCGGTTCGGCAAGCGGATGGTCGGCAGCGGCCCTCGCTGGGACGCCGTGCGGCAGCTGTTTGCCCTCGAGTGCGCCCGGCTGGGCTACAGCACGGCCGACGAGCGGCGGTCGATGCCCGAGCCACGACCGGCGCGGCGGCCGCGGCAGCGCGGACTGTTCGGCGACGACTGAACCGAACTCGGCACCAGCCAAGGACATGCGCCCCCATCTTCCACGGCGGCCACGGGCGTTCGTTGACGCGCCCGCACGGCCCGCCTAGCTTGACCGCGACCTTGGTCATGGGAGGCCTCTTGAACTCACGCAGCACCCCTCGAGCCGCACCTCTGGCTCTGCTCGTCCTCGGCGCATGCGCCACGACCCACCGGCCGGTGGTGGCCCCGCCGACGCCTGCCGCGGACGGTAGCGCGCCCGCCGCCGTGCCGGCGCGGCCGGCACCGCAGGACTACACCCCGACCGGCCTGTTCGCCGAGGAGCACGGCGACTTCCTCGCCAAGGCCGATCGCTTCCGGCCGTCGGTCACCGGCACCTTCGCGATGCTGCCCAACGCATCGCTGAACAACGAGCCCGGCGACTTCGACTTGGCGCGTTTCCAGACCGGAGGTCGGATCCCGTTGGTGATCGACCCCGACTCGGTGTTCCTGGTCGGCGCCCGCGCCGAAGCGCGGCGCTACGAGTTCAGCTCGGGCTTCGGCGTGCCGGACGAGAACCTCGGCAGCGTCGGCCTCGAGTTCGGCTATGGCCGCTTCCTCAACCGCGACACCTACGCGCACGCGACCTTCGAGCCGGGGATCTACTCCGACTTCGAGGGGACCCTGCACCACCAGGACTACAAGTTCTTCGGTGAGGGCCTGGTGGTGTTCCGCTACGCGGAGGATCTCTACTTCAAGGGCGGCGTGCGGGTCTCCGAGGACTTCGCCGACGCACCGGTCTATCCCATGGCCGGCCTGTCCTGGATCGCCAACGAGCAGTGGCGCGTCGACATCCTGCTGCCACGGCGCGCCGAGGTTTCCTACCAGCCGCAGACGCCGACGACCTTCTACGCCGGCATCGACCTCGAGGGCCAGGAGTACCACCTGCGCAGCTCGGCGGCCACCGGCCGGCAGGAGTTCGACTTCCAGGTGCAGGAGATCCGCGTCTACGTCGGCGGCATCCACCGCTTCACCGACCACCTGTCGGCGTTCGGCCGCTTTGGCGCCGCCGTCGCCGGCGACCACAAGCTGCGCAGCGACAACAACCTCGGCCGGAGGATCAACGGCCAGCTCGACCCGACCCTGCTGTTCGAGGTCGGCGTCGGCTGGGACTTCTGACCGCCGGCCCGCCTACTCGGCGGGCTTTGCCTCACCCGAGACCGGCGGCACTCCCGCAGCCGGTGGCCCGTCGCCCTTCGGCGGCGTGCCCTTGGCAACGCCCGGCGTCAGCTTGCTGTCCTTGTCGAGGATGCGGCCCAACGCGTCCGGCATCTCGATGCCGCCGATGTCGCGCATGATGTTCAGCATCGGCGGCAGCGAGCTCGCCAGCCCTTGCAAGAAGCCCGCGGTGCCACCGTTGCCGTTGCCGCTGCCGGTGTCCCAGACCACGACCTTGTCGAACTTGATGTTCTGGATCGCCTTGGCTGCGTTCTCGGACAGCTTCTCCAGGTGCTCGAGGACCAGCAGCTGGAACGCCTCCTGCGCGCCACCGCAGCCGTCCACGATCTGCCGCAGACCCTCGCCCTTCTTCGCCAGGATCTCGTACTCACCGCGCGCCTGCGCATCGAGCCGCGCGAAGATCGCATCCGCCTCACCCTGCGCCTCGATCCGGCGCTGATCGCTCAAAGCTTCGGCGTCGACGATCACCTTGGCCTTGTTGGCCTTGGCGACCGCCTCGAGCTCGGCGCGCTTTTCCTGTTCGATCTTGGTGGCCAGCGCCTGGGCGGCGATCGCCTCGGCCTTGTACTGCGCCTCGAGCACCGAAGCCTCGGCCTCGCGCTTGCGGGTCTCGCCCAGCTGATACGCATCGGCCTCGCGCACGCGCAGAGACGCGTTGGCGTCGGCGATCTCGCTCTTGGCGTGGTTCTCGCCGGCGACCGCCTTGGCGTTGGCGTCCGCCACCCGCACGCGCATCTCGCGTTCGGCTTCCTTGACCTGCGAGTCACGCTCGTAGCGCGCGGTCTCCTCGCCGATCACCTTGGCCTTCTCCAGGTCGGCGACCCGCACCGACTGCTCGCGCTCGGCGTCCTTGGTGCCGATCGTCTGCTCCTTGTGCCGGTTGGCGACCTCGATCGCGCGCTCGCGCTCCGCCTCGGCGACACCGATCGCGCCGCGCTTCTGCTGCACGGCGACATCGATCTCGGCCTGCTGCACCGCGGTGGAGGCGGCCTTGCGGCCGATCGCCTCGATGTAGCCCGACTCGTCGGTGATGTCGGTGATGTTGACGTTGATCAGCACCAAACCGATCTTCTCCAGCTCGGGCTCGAGCGAGGTCTGGATCTGCTCCAGGAACTTGTCGCGGTCGCGGTTGATGTCCTCGATGTTCATCGAGGCGATCACCTGGCGCAGCTGACCGAAGATGATGTCCTCGGCCTGCTTCATGATCTCGCGCGTCTCCAGCCCCAGCAGGCGGATCGCCGCGTTGTTCATCGTCGCCGGATCGGTGCCGATCGCGACGGTGAACACGCTGGGCACGTTGACGCGGATGTTCTCCGCCGACAGCGCCCCCTTGAGCGGCACCTCGATCTGGATCGGATCGAGGCTCAGAAAGCCGTAGTCCTGGATCAGCGGGATGACGAAGGCACCGCCGCCGTGCATGCAGCGCGCCGAGTGCCCCTCCCGCACCTTGCCGTAGATGACCAGGATCTTGTTGCTGGGGCAGCGCTTGTAGCGCTTGATCAGCAACATCACCAAGCCGAACACGAACAGGACCCCGACGACGACGCCGACCAGCAGCCAGACGTCGCTGTTGTTGGTGCCGAATTGTGCGATCACTCCGCCTCCTCTTGCTTTGCTTCGAATCCCATCAACGAGTCTCTTCTCACCGGCGCCCCGGCCTCACAGGGCCTGCACCTCGACCGTGTCCTGCGCCGGCGTCGCCACCACGGTGACCTGCGCCCCGGTCGGCAGCTCGGCGCCGCGCGTCACCGCCTTGCACTCCAGCCGCCGGCCCTGGACCTCGAGGATCACCTTGCCGAGCCCTTGGTTCTCGGCCGGGATCCGCAGGTAGACCTTGCCCTGCACGCCGACCGCCTTGCCGAGGTCGACGTTGCCCTGCGACTGCAGCTTGAGCAGCGCCGTCATCAGGTAGGCGACCAAGATCATCGCCACCGCGCCGGCGCCGAGGGCGACCAACAGGACCTGCGTCGGGTCCCAGCCGCGCCCCTGCGCCGCCAGGCCGCCGATGCCGAAGAACGCCAAGAACGCGACCACCGTCTTGAACGACAAGACTTTGAACGCGACGTCCGCGCCATCGAAGTCGCCGACGTCGGCGACGTCGCCGGCATCGCCGCCGAGACCGATGAACATCAGGGCGGTCTGCACGACGAGAATCGTGCCTCCCAACGCCGCACACACGAGGTACAGGGTGTCCATACTTCCTCTTGACGTTGCGCCGCCGGATGTCGCGCCGCGGCGGCCACTGCGCCACGCCGACCTGTGGCGTGGTGTCCGGGGCTACCTCCGGCTACCCCCCATTATTCAGGAGGCAGTCCCCGGATCCCAACACAGAGATGCGCGGCGCCGCATCGCCCCACCGCAACCGGCAGCTGCACCTGCACGCGCTGCGCAATGCGCCGGCCAGCACCTACCGAGCCCGCCCCGAGGGTGTACCCTCCGGCGACCGACTAGGCCGCACGCGACCATCTTTCGATGAAGCCCTGGAAACGACTCGCCTCAGCCCCGATCCCGGGCACGGAGGACACACTCGATCTCTATGGCCGCGACCGTGACTTCTACTTCCGCGTCAACGGCGTCGAGCTGATGAGCAGTCGAATGCACGGCTCGGAGGAGATTCTCGCCGAGCTCGCGTGCCAACGGATCGCGACCGTAGAAGCCCCACGGCTCCTGATCGGCGGCCTCGGCATGGGCTACACGCTCGCGCGCGCCCTGGCGCGATTGCCCGAGCCGGCCACGGTCGAGGTCGTCGAGCTGATCGAAGAGGTGATCGCCTGGAACCGCGGTCCGCTGGCCGAACTGACCGCCGCACCGCTCGACGATCCACGGGTCGCGATCCACCAAGGCGACGTCGCCGCCTACGTGCGCGGCGCACAGGATCGCTACGACGCGATTCTGCTCGATGTCGACAACGGTCCCGCCGGTCTGACGCGGGCGGACAACGCTCGGCTCTACAGCCGCACCGGCCTGGCGGCGCTGCGCGCCGCCCTGCGTCGCGACGGCGTGTTGCTGGTCTGGTCGGCGGCCCAAGAGCCGCAATTCCTGCGGCGCGTGCACGGCGCCGGCTTCGCCGTGGAGGAGATCCGGGTGCGTGCACGGCGCGACCGGGGGCCTCGCCGAACCATCTACCTGGCGACGCGGGGCGTCGCCCGCGCGCGGCCGCGGCGGGCCGTACCGGGTGCCTCGCACCGGGGTCGCGAGCATTGACGCCGTACGCGGCGCGGCCAACGATGCCTTGATGCCGGCCCATCCCGCGTCGCTGTTCATGCAGGAGCAGATCCCGTTCCACCGCTGGCTCGGGCTGCGGGTCGAGCCGACCGACTCCGACCGCGCCGCCTTTCGCCTGCCCTGGCGCGACGAGTTGACCGGCAACCCACTGCGGCCGGCGGTGCACGGCGGCGTGCTGGCAACGCTCGCCGACACCGCCGCGGTCACCGCGGTGTTGATCGCGTTGGCCGACGATCGCGGTCAGCCGACCGCCGGCGACCAGCTCAGCACCGTCGATCTGCGCATCGACTACCTGCGCGCCAGCCACGGCCGCGATCTGGTCGCCGCCGCCGAGGTCGTCCGCGCCGGGGGCCGGATCGCGGTGGCCAAGGTCGCGATCCACGAGGACGGGCTGCCGGCAGCCGGTGCGGGTGACCCGATCGCGATCGCGCACTCCGTGTTCGCGGTGCAGCGCCCCAAGTCGGCCGACTGACGACGCGCGCCCCGCAGGTACGCGCTCAGCCGCCGCGCGTATGCATCTCCAAGCGCGGGTCGCTCCGCAGAGCGTCACGGTCCACCAGCGCACCGCGCTCGGCCACCGTGAGCCGCTCCTCGGCGCCGCGGTCGCGGCGGCGGCGCCACAGCCCGGCCAGCAAGGCGCTCAGGTTGGCGTCGTCGGCACCATTGCGCAGCGGCCCGCGAAGGTCGAACCCGTCGCGCGCATACAGACAGCGATACAGCGTCCCGTCCGCGGTCAGCCGCGCGCGATCGCAGCTGCCGCAGAACGGCGCGGTGGTCGACGCGATGACGCCGAAGACTTGACCGTCGGGCAGTGCGAAGCGCTGCGCCGGCGCCGAGCCGCGCCCGGCCAGCGGCCGCGGGGCGCCGCGCGCGGCGGCGATCGTGGCCAGAATCTCGTCCCGCCCGAACACCTGTTCGGGCCGCCAGCGCGTCGCCCCGCCGACGTCCATGTACTCGATGAAGCGCACCTCGGCGTCGTGTTCGCGCCCCAGCTCGAGCATCGCCAACAGCTCGTCGTCGTTGCTGCCGCGCAGCACGACCATGTTCAGCTTGGTGCCCTCGAAGCCGGCGTCGCGCGCCGCGGCCAAGCCTGCCATCACCGCATCCAGCTGGTCCCGGCCGACCATCTCCGCGAACCGCACACGCCGCGTGCTGTCGAGGCTGATGGTGATCCGCTGCAGGCCCGCGCGCCGCAGGGCGACCGCGTACTCTTCCAACAACACCGCGTTGGTGGTCAGCGCCACGTCGCGGATGCCCTCGATCCGCGCCAGCATGCGCACCAACACCGCCAGCTCGGCGCGCACCAACGGCTCACCGCCAGTCAGCCGCACGCGATCCACCCCGAGACCGGCGCACACCGTCACGACCCGCGCCAGCTCGTCGAAGGTCAACAGCTCCCGCCGCGGCAACCAGACGTAGTCGCGCTCGGGCATGCAGTAGCCGCAGCGCAGGTTGCAGCGGTCGGTGACCGACACTCGCAGGCTGCGCATCGGCCGGGCGTTCACGTCGTGGAGCGCTGGCATCGATCGGTTCTCGAGAATGAGCGCGCCGCTCGAACGGCCGCCCAACAGACCGTAGTTCGGTGCTCGAGGCCGGGCAACCGGGTGCGCCGGCCAGTGCGCGCCAACCCGCCGCGCGGTGCCGGCTCAGCCGGTGGCGTCGGTCTTCTGCGCGCGGGTGTGGGCGCGGTTGCGGCCGCGCACCGCCTTGACCAGCGGGAACTTGACCGTCTTGCCGCCGCGCTCGATGACGATGACGCCGGTCTTGATGGCGCGGGTCGACAGCTTCATGCGCAGCACGGTGCCGTCCGGGGTCAGCACCCGCACGGTCTGGATGTTCGGCTTGAAGGTGCGCTTGGTGCGCCCCGTCACCCGCCGGCCGACGCCGCCCTTCTTCTTGGCCAGGCCGCGGCGGGCGACGCGATGGCCGACCCGGGTGCGGCGACCGGTGACTTCACAGACTCGCGACATGGAAGGTGGCGTCCTCGATACAGTCAGGCGAAAGAGGGGCGAGAATGGTAGCGGCGGGGGCCGGCGGGGCAAGCACTGGCCGCAAAACCCTCAAACCGAGCAGCGGCGCGCCGCTCAGAGGGGCCTTCAGAGATCGGCGGCCGCTCAATCCGCGCCCTCCACCGCCGGAGGCAGCTCGGTGCGCAGCGCGCCTTGGCCGGCACGGACCGCGACGATGACGACCCCCACCAGCATCATCGACAGGCACAGGACCTGGCCCATCGTCAGCCCGAGCCAGACCGTTCCCAGCGGGTCGTCCGCGTCGCGGAACTGCTCGTCCGGCTGCCGGTAGTCCTCGATGAGGAAGCGGAACAGACCGTAGCCGAACATGAACAAGGCGCCGTACATCCCGATCCCCAGCGGCTTTCGCTTGGTCCACAAGTAGACCCCCAGCAGCACGAGCCCCAGCAGCAGACCCTCGCCGAGCGCTTCGTACAGCTGGCTCGGATGGCGCAGCGGCACCTGGTCCATCACCTCGGCCCACTGGCCGTTGTCGATCGCCGCGCGCAGCTGGGCCTCGCGGTCGCGCATGCCCTCGCCGCCGATGCCGAGCAGTCGCGAGGCCACCGGATCGGTGGGAAAGCGCATCGCCCAAGGCACGCTGGCGTCGGTGACGCGCCCGTACAGCTCGCCGTTGATGAAGTTGGCGCAGCGCACGGCGAAGATGCCCGGGGTCACCGCCAGCGCGAGGCAATCGAGCAGCCGCAGGGCCGGCACGCGGTGCCGGCGGGCGAACAGGAGGGTGGCGAGGATCACCCCGAGCAGACCGCCGTGGAACGACAGCCCACCCTCCCAGACGGCGATCACCCGCCAGCTGGCGAGCAGCTCGGGCCGGTAGAACAGGCAGTAGCCGATCCGCCCGCCGAGCATCACGCCCAAGACCAGCCAGAACACCAGATCGCCGGCGCGCACGGCGGGCAGCGGGAACAGCCGCGCCCGCGCCAGCCGGACCAGGATCCAGTGGGCGACGACGAAGCCGATGATGTAGCCGAGGCTGTACCAGCGGATCTGCAGCGGCCCGAGCTCCAGCAGCACCGGGCTCCAGCACGGAAAGAGGATTTCGCCCATCGGAGAGTTGCGCGCGATGATGGGCGACCCGCGCCGAAGAAGCCACACCACCGGCGACTTCGCCGGGAGCCCCAGCCAAAGCCCCAGCCCGGCGGCAGCCGCGGGCCGCGCCAAGTGCCATGCCGTTTTTTATGCCGGCAGCGACGATACGCTGGCCGTCGCGATGCTCGACCTGCACCAGAATCTGCGCTCGGTCCTCGACGAACCGGCACGCGCCTGGCTCGACGGGGCGCGCGAGCGGGTCGCGAACGAGGGCCCGCTGGCCGTCGCCGAGCTGCTGCCGCAGCTGCCGCGCCGGCTCGGCCGCACCACGCTGGGCGGCGGCCGGGTGACGGTCGGCGACGGCAGCATCGACCTCGACGCCTGGCGCGCCTGCGATGCCGGCGCCCTCGTCCTGTTGCGGCGCGACGACGCGCCCGACGCGGTCGAGCTCGATCTGTTCGCGCACGGCGACCTCGAGGAGCGCGCCATGGTGCTGCGCTGCGCCGCAGTCCTGCCGGTGCGCGAGGCCACGGTGCAGCTGCTCGAAGAGGTCCAGCGCACCAACACCGTCAGCCACGTCGAGGCCGGCGCCCTCGACAGCGACCTGCTGGCGCGCGCGCACGGCACCGGCGGCTTCGACGCGGACGCCTTCAACCGCCTCATGCTCAAGGTCGCCTTTCTCGACCTGCCGCTGCACCGGGTGTTCGACGCCGAGATGCACGCCAACCCCGAGCTGTCGCGCATGCTGTGCGGGCTCGCCACCGAGCGCGAGGCGGCCGGCCGCGCGGTGTGGACCGACACCAACTGGATGATTGCGCACGCACCGGCACCGGGCACGCTGGCCCGGCTGATCGGCCAGCTCGAACACGGCGACGCGCGCCACCGGCTGGCGGCGGCGCGCGGCTTGGCCCTGCTGCGCAGCGCCGAGGCCCGCCCCTTCCTGCGCGAGCGCGCCGCGCGCGAGCCGATCGAAGCCATCGAGCGCGTGCTGCGCGCCGCCGGCGACGGCGAGGACGCCTGAGCAGAGAGCCCGCCCGAACGCCCTTGAAGGACTGAGTCATGCGCATCTTCGAACCCCACGCCCACATGTTCAGCCGCGTCACCGACGACTACGAGCGCATGGCGCTCGCCGGCGTCCGCGCGGTACTCGAGCCGGCGTTCTGGCTCGGCCAGAACCGCACCTCGGTGGGCACCTTCATCGACTACTTCGACACGATCATCGGCTGGGAGCGCTTCCGCGCGCAGCAGTTCGGCATCCACCACTACTGCACGATGGCGCTCAACCCGCGCGAGGCCAACGACGACCGCGTCAACGACGCGGTGATGGAGATCCTGCCGCGCTACCTGGAGAAGGACAGCGTGCTCGGCGTCGGCGAGATCGGCCTCGACGACCAGACCCAAAAAGAAGAGAAGTACTACATCGCGCAGCTCGAGCTCGGGCTGAAACACGACCTACCGATCCTGGTGCACACCCCCCACCGCGACAAGATGCGCGGCTTCGAGCGCTGCGTCGACATCCTGCGCGACATGAGCTACCCGATGGAGCGGGTGCTGCTCGACCACGGCAACGAGGAAACCATCGTCCTCACCCGCGAGCTCGGCTGCTATTCGGGCTTCTCGATCTACCCGCACACCAAGATGGATCCGCCGCGCATGGTGCGCATCCTGCAGGAGTACGGGACCGAGCGGATGATCATCAACAGCGCCTGCGACTGGGGTGTCAGCGATCCGCTGATGGTGCCGAAGACGGTGATGAAGATGGAGCAGGCGGGCTTCGACGACGCCGCGATCCACACCTTGGTGTGGGACAACCCGATCGAGTTCTTCAGCCAGGGCGGCCGGCTGGATCGGACCGCGCTGGAGCGGCCGGCGCAGATCGACCGGCGCGAGACCTGGGACGGCAACTCCGTGCTGCGCGGCCAAGACCCCGACGCATGAGCGACCTCGAGGCCGAGATCCGGCGCCGGCGGACCTTCGCGATCATCTCGCACCCCGACGCCGGCAAGACCACGCTGACCGAGAAGTTCCTGCTCTACGGCGGCGTCATCCAGCAGGCCGGCGCGGTCAAGGGCGGCAAGGGCCGCCAGCACGCGATGTCCGACTGGATGGAGATCGAGAAGAAGCGCGGCATCTCGATCACCAGCTCGGCGCTGCAGTTCGAGTACGAGGGCCACTGCATCAACCTGCTCGACACGCCCGGCCACCAGGACTTCTCGGAGGACACCTACCGCACGCTGGTGGCGGCGGACTGCGCGTTGATGCTGATCGACGGCGCCAAGGGCGTCGAGCCGCAGACGATCAAGCTGTTCAAGGTGTGCCGCGACCGCGGCCTGCCGGTGGTCACCGTGGTCAACAAGATGGACCGGCCGGCGCGCGATCCGTACGACCTGCTCGACGAGGTCGAGAAGGTGCTCGGCATCACCGTCGTGCCCCGCACTTGGCCGATCGGCAGCGGGCCCGAGTTTCGCGGCGTGTACGAGGTCGAGCGCCAGCGCGTGCACCTGTTCGAGCGCAGCGACCACGGCGCGCACCGCTCGGACGTCCGCGTCACCGGCCCCGACGACAACGCCCTGCGCGAGACCCTCGGCCCGAGTGCGCACGAGAAGCTGGTCGAGGACCTCGAGATGGTGGCGACCTGCGTCGACCCCTTCGACCCCGAGCGCTACCGACAAGGCCAGCTGTCGCCGATGTTCTTCGCCAGCGCGCTGACCAACTTCGGCGTCGAGAACGTGCTGCAGCACTTTCTCGAGCTGTGCCCGCCGCCGGCGCCGTTGGCCACCGTCGACGGCGCGGTCGATCCAGCGAGCCCGTTCTTCTCGGGCTTCGTCTACAAGATCGCCGCCAACATGGACCGCCAGCACCGCGACCGCACGGCGTTCTTGCGCGTCACCTCCGGCCGCTTCGAGCGCGGCATGGCGGCCCACCACGTCCGCCTCGGCCGCGAGGTCCGGCTGTCCCACCCGCACCGCTTCTTGGCGCAGGAGCGCGTCACCATCGACGAGGCCTACCCCGGCGACGTCATCGGCCTGATCAACCCCGGCCTGTTCCGCGTCGGCGACGTCCTCAGCGACGGCCCCGCCCTGCAAGTGCGCAACTTCCCGCGCTTCGCGCCGGAGATCTTCGCCCAAGTCCGGCCGGCCGAGCCCTCGATGGGCAAGGGCTTCCGCAAAGGCCTCGCCCAGCTCGGCGAAGAGGGCGTCGTGCAGGTCTTCTTCCCCCGCACGGGAGTCCGCGACCCGATCCTCGGCGCCGTCGGCGAGCTGCAGCTCGACGTGTTCCGCTCGCGCCTGGGCCTCGAGTACAACGTCGAGATCCGCACCCAGCGCCTCGGCTTCACCCGGGCGCGGTGGCTGCGCGCGCTGACCGACGAGCTCGCCGAGTTCCTGCCGATGACCGTGGTCGACGAGTCGGACCGGCCGGTCGCGCTGTTCAACAGCGAGTTCGAGATCGACTACGCGCTGCGGCGGTACGAGGATCTCGCGCTGCTCGAGGCGCCGCCGAGTGAGGAGGACAAGGCCTGAGGGCGAGACCGCCGGCCCGGTCCTCGGCGGTCACGACCCACAACCGCCACTCAGCCGCCGTTGCCCTGACCGCCCTCGCCACTCGCGCCGCCCTCTGCTTGCTCCGCCGCCCGCGCCGCCGCCGCCTCCGCCGCCTTGAGCTCGTACTGAATGTGCGTGCGCGCCGGCAAGTGGTCCATCACCGGGATGAAGCTCTTGCCCGGCGGCAGCTCGATGCGAAACGACTCGACCTCCATCGGCGCGTTCAGCGCGAGCCGGTCGATGGAAACCCGCGCGACCTCGCGTCCATCCGCCCACAGCGTCATCTGGCGGATCACCAAGTCGGACTGGCGCACTTGTAGCTCGACGCGGTCGGGTTGCCCCTCCTCGGCCAGGCCCGCCGGCGGCTGCTCATCGCCGCCGACTCCGGCGCGGCGGTCGCCCTGGATCAGCCAGCACTCTTCGCCCTCTTGGCGCGAGGCGGTCACCGAGAGGTCGTAGTGCTGGTCGAGGCTCTCGAGCATCTCCGCGCCGAGCGGGTCCTTGGCCTTGTTGCCGAGGTCGCCGGGCACATCGCCCTCCTTGCCGAGGACCTCGCTGGCCCACTCCAACCGCTCGACCAGCTCGGGCTCCATCCGCAGGTAGGTCGGACCGAACGCCGGGTCCTGCTCGCGGATCCACACCCCCTGCGGCGTCTTGACCGTCTCGTGCTCGGAGACCACCTGACCGTTGTCGAAGACGGCGCGGTTCTCGATGTGGACATGTGTCGTGCCGAGGACACGGATGGTGCCCTTGATCTCAAACGCGGTGCCGCCGGCGAAGCGGCCCGTGCTGGTCATCTCCATCTCGACCGAGGTCGACTCCTTCTGCCGCTCCCGCAGCGTCTTCACAAGTTCCGCTAGCGTGGGCGGTTGGCCCTCGCCCTGGGGGGCGACGGCGGCGCCGGCCGGCAGCGCGGCGAGGAGGAGGCAAAGAGTTCCGCAAGTGGTACGCTTCATGCTGTTCGTTGCGCCCTGGCGCGAGCGCGCTCCGTGGCTGGCCGCCGCCCCAGCCTACACCGGGCTTCAGATTACCCGGACCACTGGGAACGCTCGCAGCGAAGCTCGAAACAACAAAGATCATGCCAACAACGGCAGATCGGAGACCCGCGATGCGCAGATTCGCTCTTCTCATTCCCCTCGGCCTTGCCGCGACCGGCGGCTCGGTGGCCGCCGACGAGCTGCAGCTCGCTGACGGCCGCGTGCTGGTCGGTGCGGTCGAGACCCGCGGCAACGACTACCGGGTGCGCACCCGCGACGGCGTCGTCACGGTGCCGATGGGCGACGTCGTCCGCCACCGCACCGACGACGACCTCCGCGCCGCGCTGTCGGCGTTGGCGGAGCGCGTCGGCGACGACGGCTACTCCCGCGTGCAGCTCGCCCGCACCGCGTTCGGCTGGGGACTGGACGACGAGATGTGGGAGCATCTCGACGCCGCCGTCGAGCGCACGCGGCCGCGCTCGGCGGGCGACAAGGCGCTGCGCTCGCTGCTCGCCGAACTCGAGCCCGCCCTGTTGCCCGCGGAGCACCGCGATGCCGACCCCGAAGTCCGAGTCCGCCAGCTGCTGCTGCGGCTGCGCCCCGGCAGCTCGCCGGCCAAACAGGCCGTCGTGCAGGAGCTGCTGGCGCGCGAGCCCGACGCCGACGCCCTGCTGCGGACGAAAGCGCGCGTGGCGACGCGGCCGCTGCACCGCGCCGCCGCGGTCCACGCCCTCGCGCGCCGCGAGGCCGAGGGCAACGATACGTTCGTGTTCCGCAGCCTGGTGATGGACGGCTCGCAGGACGTGCGCGATGCCGCCGCCCGCGCCACGCTGCGCAGCGGCCAGCGCGAGCAAGCGGTCCAGTACATCGCCGGCGGCCTGATGCACGACCACCCCGAGATCCGCGGGCGCACCGCGCACGCGATGGCCAACCTCGGCTCGATGGCGGCGGTGCCGCTGCTGGTCGCCGCCGGCCCGCTGGCGGGCACGCCGCGGGCGAGCCTGGCCGAGGGCGGCGGCGAGCGCGGCCACGTCGCGTTCATCGAGCAGACCAGCTTCATCCGCGACTTCGACGTCGAGGTCGCGCAGGCGTCCTTCATCGCCGATCCCAAGGTCGACGTGCTGCAGTCCGGCACGGTCCTCGACGTCTCCGTGCACGCCGTCACCCGACACCGGACCGAGATCGTCCGCGCCTACCGGCGCGCGCTGCACCACCTCACCGGCAGCGATCCGGGCAACCGCACGGCGAAATGGGCCGAGTGGATGCAGCAGCTGAAGCCGCGGCAAGCAGCGGCGACCACGGCGGCTCGCACCGCGCAGCAGTAAGACTGCACCCTGGCGGGCGACTCGAACCCGGCGGGAAACGGGCTTTCCCGAGGGACGCCGGCCTGCTCTGCTGGCGGCCGTGACTAGCCCGCGCCCCAAGCCCGACGTCGCGCTGATCGGCCTCGCCGCCATGGGCCAGAACCTGGCCCTCAACATCGCCCGCAAGGGCTTTCCGCTCGTCGTCCACAACCGCACGGCGGAGCGCACCCGCGCGTTCCTCGAGCAGCGGGTGCACGGCGAGCCGATCTTCGGCGCCGACAGCTTGGCCGGGTTGGTGGAGCAAACCGCGGCGCCGCGCACCGTCTTGTTGATGGTCAAAGCCGGTGCGCCGGTCGACGAGACGTTGGCGGCACTGCTGCCGCTCCTCTCTGCCGACGACATCGTCATCGACGCGGGCAACTCCCACCCCGACGCCACCGAGCGCCGGTTCGCAGAAGTCGAACAACGCGGCGTCCACTATGTCGGCCTCGGGGTCTCGGGCGGCGAGCAGGGCGCCCTCGAGGGCGCCAGCCTGATGCCGGGCTGTGACCAGGAGACCTACGCCCGGCTGGCGCCGATGCTGGAGGCGATCGCCGCGCAGGCCTCCGGCGAGCCCTGCGTCGCCCACCTCGGCCCCGGCGCCACCGGCCACTTCGTCAAGATGGTGCACAACGGCATCGAGTATGCCGACATGCAGCTGATCGCCGAGACGCACGACCTGATGCGGCACGCGCTGCGCCTGCAGCCCGCCGAACAGGCAGCGGTGTTCGCGCGGTGGAACGACGGCGACCTGGCCGGCTACCTGATCGAGATCACCGCCCACATCCTTGAGCAGCACGACGCCGAGACCGGCACGCCGATGGTCGACGTGATCCTCGACCGCGCCGGCCAGAAGGGCACCGGGCGGTGGACCGCCGAGCTCGCGCTCCGTCTCGGGGTGCCGGTGCCGACGATCCACGCCGCGGTGTCGGCGCGCGGGCTGTCGGCGCGCCTGGCGGAGCGACGCCGCGCGGCCGCCGTGCTGACCGGTCCGGACAGCGACCCGGTGACCGACCGCCGGTTGGTGGACGATCTCGAGCACGCGCTCTACGCCGCCAAGGTGTGCAGCTATGCGCAGGGCTTCGACCTGCTGCGCCACGCCAGCGCACACCACGGTTGGCAGCTCGACCTGGGCGCGGTGGCGCGCATTTGGCGCAACGGGTGCATCATCCGCGCCGCCCTGCTCGAGCGCATCACCGAGGCCTACGCCGCCGGCGCGGACCTGCCCCATCTGCTGCTGGATCCCGGCTTGGGCGCGCGTTTGGGCGAGCACCAGCGCTCGTGGCGCGAGGTCGTCGGCCTGGCCGCGACCAGCGGCGTGCCGGCCCTGGCGTTCGGCGCCAGCCTGTCGTACTTCGACAGCTACCGCCGCGACCGGCTGCCGCAGGCGCTGACCCAGGCGCAGCGCGACCTGTTCGGCGCGCACACCTTCGAGCGCGTCGATCGCCCCGAGGGCGAGCGGTTTCACCACGAGTGGGGATTCGACTGACGCGCGGTCGCGCCGGTGCCATGGACGGCGGCACGCCGCGCGCCGCGGAGGCCGCCGAGCCGGCTTGACCGCGGCCACCGCGGTGGTCGATCCAACGCATGTGAGCGCACCAGCAGCACACGGCCAGCCACGCGGCGACGAGTGGTGGCCTGCATGACCGTGGCCCGCCGTGTCGACGTGCTGGTGGTCTCTCGACAGCCGGCCTCGGTCGGCCCGCTGCTGCGCGCGGTCGCCGAGGCGGACTGCGGCGCCGACCTCGCCGCCGACCTGGCCGAGGCCCGCCAGCTGTTCTTCGAGCAGGGCGGCCACCAGCTGTTGGTGCTCGCTCCCGACCTCTCGCCCGGCAGCGCCCGGCGCATCGTCGGCGATCTCCGCGCCCTGGATCCGGAGCTCGGCGTGGTCGCCTTCGCGGACCGCCAGCTGGGCACGGCGCCGTGCCCGCGGTCGACGCGTGCCAGCGCCTTCCACCCGGCCTCACGCGCCGGCATCGGTGCCGTGCTCAAGGCGCTGCAACGGCTCTGAGAGCCTTCAGAGCAAGTGGAACGCCGACTGCTGGCCGCAGCGGCAGCGCAGCCGGATGACTTCGGCACCCTGCGTGCGCGCGAGCTGCGCCGCGCGCGACAGCAGCGACAGCGACACCGGCCGCAGGGAGGACTCGACGTCGGCCCCCGGCTCGGGGGCGTCCGCGTAGCCGATGCGCCCCAAGCACCGTCGGCACGCGAGGCAGCACACCGCGACCCGGCGCTCGATCTCCTCGGGGAGCAGTACGGTTTCGAACAGGTCCAAGGGTCTGCGGGGTTGGATGCGCGGCTGGCGCGGGGCGGCGCGAGGGCTCTGACGCCGGCATCTTGCGGGATATTCTGCAAACGCGCAACGCCGCGTGTCACCGGCCACGCCATCGGCGCCACAAGGAGATGGAGCCGTGGACAAACCAACCGCAGTCGGCGCCGGAATGCTGTGCGGCGTGCACGCGATTCCCGTGCGGGTCGAAGCGACCCTGCGCGGCAGCGGCACGCCGCGCATCCTCGGCAGCGTGGACACCGTGGTGCGCGAGGCCTACCACCGATTGCTGACCGCGTTCCCCGCCGACGGGCTGGAGCCACCGCGCGGCTGCCCGACGATCAACTTCTCGCCGGCGAACCTGCGCAAGACCGGCAGTGGGTTCGATCTGCCGATGGCATTGGCCCTGGCCGGCGCCGCCGGCCACTACCCGAGCGATCGCGCGGCGACCGTCACCGCGCTGGGTGAGCTGGGCCTGGACGGCGCGGTGCTGCCGGTGCGCGGGGCGGTGCCGGTGGCGATCGCCGCCGCCCGGACCGGCCGCCGCGACCTGTTGCTGGCCGAGCGCGACGCGCGGTTGGCCGCTCTGGTGCCGGGGGTCCGCGCCTTTGCCGTGGCGCGGCTGGCCCAGGCCATCGCCTGGCTGCGCGGGACCATCGACCTGTCGCCGGCCGAGCCGGCGGCGCCGCCCCCGCCAGCCGCGGTCGCCGACCTCGCCGACATCCGCGGTCACGAGACGGCGAAGACCGCGCTGCAGGTGGCGGCGGCGGGCAACCACAACACGCTGCTCGTCGGGCCACCCGGATCGGGCAAGTCGGCGCTGCTGCGCCGGCTGCCCGGGCTGCTGCCCGCGGCCTCGCCGGGCGAGCAGCTGGAGATCATGGCGATCGGCTCGCTGCGCGCCGCCGACGGCTGCGCGCCGGCGGCGCAGCGGCCGGTGCGCTGCCCACACCACACCAGCAGCTTCGTCAGCCTGCTCGGCGGCGGCCCGGAGCTGCGCCCTGGCGAGGTCACCCTCGCGCATCGGGGCGTGCTGTTCCTCGACGAGCTGGCGGAGTTCCGCCGCGAGGCGCTCGAGGCCCTGCGGCAGCCACTCGAGGATGCAAAGGTCAGCGTCGGGCGGGCGCGCGGAGTGATCCAGATGCCGGCCGACTTCCTGTTCGTGGCGGCGATGAACCCGTGCCCGTGTGGCTACTGGGGACACCGCGGCCGCGCATGCGTGTGCGGGCCGTCGCAGCGGCGCCGCTACGCGGCGCGGATCTCGGGGCCGCTGCTCGACCGCCTCGACCTGCAGGTGGCGTTGCCGCAGCTGTCCGCCGCCGAGCTCGCCCAGCCGGCCGACGCGCGCTGGTCGACCGCCGCCCTCCGCGCGCCGATCGACACGGCGCGGGCGCGCCAGGCTGCGCGCTCACCCCGGTCGCCGGTGCCCAACAGCCGGCTTGGCGGCGAGCTGCTGGAGGCGGCCATCGGACCGGACCAGGCCACCCGGACACGCCTCGACGCCTTGGTGCGGCGGCACCACTTGTCCGGCCGCGCCCGGGAGCGCCTGCTGCGGGTGGCACGGACGGTCGCCGACCTCGACGACCGCGATACGGTCACGGTCGAGGATCTGCTCGCGGCGGCGCGCTTGCGGGGGCTGCATCACTCGCCGACCGAATGAGCGTCGGGAGCCGGCATCTTCGCGCGGCGGCAGCTGCTCCGTTAAGCCCTCTGCGCTCAGCGCGGCCGAGGCCGCAAACACAAACACGGAGCATTCCGCGACCCGAGCGTCGGTCGCGGGTCCCGCGGTCGCCGGCGGCCGCGCTGAGCCCGGAGGCCAGTGTTGTCTTCGAGCCTCCGGGAGTTGCGGTATCGAAGTCCCGGCGACGACGGGCCTTCCGAAAGGTTGTTGCCGCTCGAACATTCTCGGACCCGGAGGCTCAGCGCGGCCGCCCGGGTGCGCTGGAGTCGCGAGCTCCGCTGCTGTCGCGGCGGGTGTCCTCGTTGGTTGCGGCCCCGGCCGCGATGAGTGCATCCAAGGCCGCCGCTGGACCACCGACCAGTTCGGCGTCGCGCGCGGGCCGGAAGCCCTTTGGGTAGAGCTCGGCCGAGGTGCGGATGCGCTCGAAATCCCTGGCGAAGGCTTCGAACGCGTCGCGCGGGGCGTCGCAGCAGAACGCCATCGTCGCCTCGCCGACGCGGAACACCCAAACCTGGCAGCGGAAGCGGTGGTGCGCGCCCGCGCGGTCATCCTCGTAGTCGACGTCGATGCACACCGCCGGTCGGTCGCGGAGGGTGGTGACCCGCCGCCCCATCTCCTGCATCGCCGGGCGGACGTGCGCCAACCAACGCACGACCGTGTCCGCGGCTGACTCGAGCATCAGCTGGCGGTCGATCTGGTCGAACGCCAGCAGGCATGCGCTGACCCCGCGGCCGGGGACCTGGAGCAATACGCCGCCCGGCGGCGCGGTGGCGGCCTGCCACGCCGGGTTGGGCAACCACAGCGCGAAGCGGCCCTCGGCCTCGGCCGCCAGTGCCGACGGGTAGGTCGAGTCCTCGAACGCCATCAGGCGACGCACCGCCGCCTCCGAAGCGGCGACGGCCACGAGCTGGGCGCCGTTGACCTCGCGGCGCAGAACGCGCGCGGAGGCGTCGACCCATTCGGTGTTGCCGGTGGACGCCGGGCCCGGGGCGGTGCACAGCTCGACCACCGTGCGGCGCACGCCGTCGATCTCCACTTCGCGCCGGCTGGCCGGGTAGACCGCCCGCTCGACGAACTCCTCGCGTTCGGGCACGAACAAGCGCACCACGCGCTCGTCGCGGAGCTCACCGTGGTTCTGCCGCATCGCGGCGGCGACGATCAGCGGGAACTGCATGCCGGTCCGCCAGGGGTGGCGCCGGCGCTGCCGGGGGCGCGCCCCGTGCGAATCGACCACGAGCTCGTCGCCGACCACTTCGCCGCGCACCAACCGCTCCTGCAGGACCCGGCCGTCCGCCGCCGTGCTGCGCTCGTGGTAGAAGCACGCCAGTGGCACCAAGTCGGCGCTGGCGGTCTCCAGAATCGTCACCGCGGTGGTGCGGGTGCCGTAGCGGAACTCCCACTCCTCGCCGATGCGCAGCAGCCCGTCCTCGGTCGCGGTCACGGTCGACTGCAATCTGCCGACGACGCGGCCCTCGGCGTCGTGCACCGCGAACCACTCATCGCGCGGATCCAGGGCGACCGGCACGGGTGCCGCCGCCACCGGCGCGTCCGCCATCGACTCGATCCTCGCCCGGTCGAAGCCGACGACGGTGCCATCGGCCAACCGGAGCTCGATGTAGCCCTCGGTCTGCTGCTGGATCTCGCCCTCCAGCTCGCCCCCGCCAACCAGCTGCAGCAAGACGCGCGGCGGCGGATCCTGGGGAGCCGGCACGGCGGAGATCAACGCAACGGCCAAGAGCAGGGGGTTCGGCATCACGGGGTCGTCGGGGGTCGATCCGGTCGAGACCAGAGGGGTCTCTGTTGTGTTCGACGTCAGCGACAGCCCCACTTGAGCGGGTTGGCGCCGGGGGACCCTGTCGGTGCCGCGCGATTCCTAACCGCGTGGCTCCGCCGGCCCCGAGTCCCGCGCGCACGCCGCCAACACCCAATCGAGATACGCCGGCGACCCGCCATCCACCGCGACCTCGACCACCTCGGGCACGTCGTACTCGTGCCACTCCCGCAGCTTCTCGCTCAGCTCCGCGACACCGGAGCGCGCCACCTTGATCAGCAGCAGCATCTCGGCGTCGTCCTGGACGGCGCCTTGCCAACGGTAGATCGAACGTACGGGACCGACGAGGTTGACGCACGCGGCAAGCCCGGCGTCGACCACGCGCCGCGCCAGATCGGGGGCTGCCGCGGGAGGCGCGGTACACAGCACCAGGGAAACGCCGGTCACTTGCCCTTCCCCAAGCGGTCCGCGAGAGCGGGGTGCAAGCCCGCGCGCAGGATCTTCGCCTGCGTGGCCGGAATGTCGTACGGCACGCGGTGGAACTCCACGCGGTTGCCGTCGACGACGGCAAAGCACGCGCGGTTGTCACCGTCGCGCGGCTGCCCCACGCTGCCGACGTTGATGATCATCGGCTCGCCGGTGAGCTCGACCGAGCTGCACTCCGCGGTGGCGGCGGTGAAGCGGTAGTCGCTGCCGTGCACTCCGGGCCAGTGGGTATGGCCGACGAAACACGGCCGGTCGATCAGTGAAAACAGCTCGACCATCTTCTCGGGCTCGAGGAACACGTCGCTCTTCAGCACGTATTCCATGATCGGATCGCGGGGCGAGCCATGACAGTAGAGGTGGCCGTGCGCCTCCATCCGGACCGGCAGCGAGGCCAGGAAGTTCCACATCGCCTTGCGCTTGGGACTCCACCAGCTCGGCCGCAGGCGGCGGCGCGTGAACAACAGGGCCTCCCGCGCCAACGGGTTGAACTCGTCGACGCTGTGGAACAAGCCCCAGTCGTGGTTGCCCATGATCGTCCAGGCGCAGCGCTGCATGACCATCGTCACGCACTCCTCGGGGTCGGCGCCATAGCCGACGACGTCGCCGAGGCAGCAGACCTCGTCGACGCCGAGCCGGTCGATCCTCGCCAGCACCGCCTCCAGCGCCTCCGCGTTGCTGTGCAGATCGGAGATCAGGGCGACCGTCGTCACCGCCCCCCCGCGTCGATCCCCGCGCACTGCAGCGCCTGCGCCACCCGTTCCGACAGGACCTCCGCGGCTTTGCTCAGCGGGCCGTCGAGCACCGCGCCGGCCGCCTTGACGTGACCGCCCCCACCGAACTCGGCGGCGATGGCGCGCACGTCGACCGCGCCGCTGGCGCGCAGCGAGAGCTTCACCGCGCCGTCGAAGCGCTCCTTCAACAACGCGACCACCTCGATCCCACCGATGCAACGCAACGGCTCCAGCACGCCATCGGTCTCGAACGAGATCTCGGCTGCCCGCGCCATCGCCGCCTTGTCCATCATTGCGTACGCGTAGCGCCCGCCCAGCTCGACCCGATGTGTCGCCAACGCACGCTGCAGCAATTCCACCGAACCGGTGTGCATCTGTCGGTGCATCGCGTCGTAGATCCGCGCCGGTTCGACACCGGCCCGCACCAGTTCCGCTGCGATCGACAGAGTCTCGGCGTCGGTATTGGAGTAGCGGAACCAACCGGTGTCCGCCACCAGCGAGACGAACACACCTTCGGCGGCCGCCTGCGACAGTTGCACGCGGTAGTGCTCATAGAGCCGGTGGACCAACGTCCCGGTGGAGGCAGCCGTGCTGTCCACGTAGCACACCTGGCCATCGCCATCTTCGCTGCCGACGTGGTGGTCGATGACCGCCAGCGGCAACCCGGCCCGGCGAATGCACTGGCCCAGGTCCGCGAGCCGGCTCAGCTGGGCGCAGTCCAACAGGACGACCAAAGAGATGTCCGAGAGATCGGTCTCGCCTCGCGCCACCCCATAAGGCGTGTGTGCCGTGAGAGCGGCATGCGCCGCCGGCACGGGATCCGGGTTGAGGATGCGCACCTCCTTGCCCTGCGCGCGCAGCAGGTGATAGAGCGCCGCTTGCGCCCCCAGGCAGTCACCGTCCGGGTGCTCGTGCCCGCAGAGCAAGAAGCTCGAGTGACTCTCGATCAGCTGGAGAAAGCGGGAATCCACGATGAGGCTGCTCTGCCGGACTGTAGGGCAGCGCTCCGCACAGCTCAATGCGGGGGCGCTGCGGGACGCACAGAACTCCTCCGAACCTCTACGCTGGCCGGCAAAGCCAGATGCGACTCGACCCATGACCCCGAACATGACCCTCGCGACCGCGCTGTCGGTGCTTTCTCTGTGCGCCCCGTTGGCCGCCCAGCCCCAGCTGTCCGCGCCGCGCACCCTCGCCGCCCAAGCTGGGCAGATCGCGCTGGCCTACGACGAGCCCAACGATCGATTCCTCGTCGCCTACACCAGCGCCGCGGGAGTGAAGGGCACCTTGGTCCAGGCCGACGGCTCGATCGCGGCCGGGCCGTTTCCGATATCCACCCGCAATGCCCGTGACGTCGCCGTCGGCAACGTCGCTGCCCGCGGCGCATTCGTCGCGGTGTACCCCCGCGGAATCCCGTCGGCGCTCTACGGCGTGGTGATCGACGCGGCGACCGGCGCGGTGTCTCCGGAGATCCTCGTCGACTCGACCGAGGGCTTTGCGCTGTTCGAGCCGGCGCTCTCCGACGCGACCACCGGGCTCGACGCGCTGACGTTGGCCTACACCCGCCGAGACAACGCCGCGTGCTTCGTCAACTGCCTCTCGATCGGCGCCGCCCGACTCGCCGTCAGTGCCGCTCTGCGGCTGCAGGTCGTCCGCCGCGCGGTCATCGGCCACGACATCAGCCGGCCGCGGCTGGCCGAGTCCACCGTCGCTGCCGGCACCGTGGTGATGAGCTATACGGGCTACAGCACGATCAGCACCACCGTGCACGCGTCGTTCCAGACGGTCGACGCGACCTTGACCGGCACCGGCGCGACCTGGCTCCACTCGATCGCGGACAACCTCTCCACCGGCATCGGCGGAGACGGATCCTCCTGGCACGTCGCGGTCGGCACCGCGTTCGACCTCCGTGGCTACCGCCTCGACTCCGGTGGGCAAGCGCCGGTCCTCGGCACTGGCGGCGTGTTGGTCTCCGGCGTGACCTCGGCGGTGCAGCCCGTCGTCCTCGGCCAATCCGCGCTCGTGTTCCACCAAACGCTCAGCAGCGGGCGGTCGGAACTCTGGCTGCGGTCGCGCACGCCAACCGGCTGTGGAGCGTGCGAGGCACCGCGCCTGGTGGCAGCCGACAGTCCCGGGTTCGCGGTCGCCGCGCGGCGGCGCAATGGTCGGCCGGCCGACCGCGCGCTGCTCGCATGGCGCGTCGCGGCAACGCTGCAATCGGCCGTGGTGAACGTCGCCGACGGCGCGGTGACCGACCTGGGCGGCGGCTGCGGCGCGGGCGCGCGCGCGTTCGTCGGCTGCGCCCGCCCCGGCAACGCGTGCTTCGTCCACGAGGTGCGCGGCGCTCCACCGCGCTCGTTGGCCTGGCTGGCGATCGGCAGTCGGCCAGCTCTGCTCTCCTGCGGTCCCTGTCAGCTGCGCGTCGACCCCGTCGGCGCGGCCCTCCTCTGGACCCGCATCGATACGCGCGGACAGGGCAGGCAGACCACCCCGCTGCCGGCATCACCGGCGCTGGTCGGGGCTCGATTCGTCGAGCAGTGGTTGGTCTTCGAGCCCTCGGGCTGCGCGCCGTATGGCGTCGCCCTCAGCAACGCCCTGGACACAACCATCCAGTAGACGGTACGGAGCCTGGCTCCGTACCATCACGCTGACGGTAGGTCAGGTTCGGCGGGGTGATCAGGCCTCGAAGTAGACCGTTACGCGGGTGATCTCGATGCTGGCGGAGACCGCGAGGTCGTAGAGCACCAGGAACCGATAGCCGGTGGCGTCGTCGTCGTCGAGCACGCCTTCGCCGGCCGGTGCGAAGCGGCCGACGTAGCGGCGCCAGTCGCCGATCGTGGCGGGGTCGACTTGGCCGGTGGTGGCCTGCACCTGCGCGCCCTGGAAGTAGACCTGCACGGCGGAACCCATTCCGATCGCCGGCCCCATGGCGCGGAAGCCACTGGGCCCGGTCCAGCTCGGGTCGTCCGAGTAGAACACGTCCTGCCCGTCCAGCTTGGCGCGCACTTCGTAGCGCAGGAACGTCGGCTTGAACAGCTGTCGCGTCGGGTAGAAGCGCGACTGGTCGCCGACCTGCAGGTCGGAGTCGCTGAGCACCCCGACGCTGTTCGCGGTGGCCGCCGGCACGGTGTTCGGAAGCAGGCTCGGACCGCCGCCGTTGGGGGTCTCCAGCCGCACCGAGCCCGCGGCTCCGTCGCCACCGACGACGTGCACGATGTAGATCGCGCCGTCTTGATAGGTGCCGCCCTTGCCGCCGCTGGTGTCGATCGCGCCGAGCACACTCGACGCCCCGCCGCACTGCATCAGGATCGAGCCACCCGAGCCGCCACCGCCGGGAGACAGGGGCGGCGAGCCCGACGGGCTCAGACCACCACGGCCGCCGAAGGCCTGGATCTCCGAGCCGGCTTCGGTGCGAATGTTGCCGCCGGCGCGGAACAGGATCGCGCCACCGCCACCGCCACCACCGGTCCCCGGCTTCCACACCACCGGCGTGTTCAGCAAGGAGAAGTGGGGGTGCGAACCGGAACCACCGCCACCGGAGCCGCCGACCATGAAGTGATCCACGGACCGGGTGCCGGACGGCACCGGGAACAGGTCGAACGCGATGCCGCCCGTCGAGTCGGGCCCGGCGTTCTGCTTGCTGCCGTTGGTCGAGATCACCTCGCCCTTGGCGCCCTGGGCGGCGAAGCCACCACCGGCACCACCGGCCGCGATCTGCGCGGAGAACTGACCCGCCTGCAGCGAGTAAGTGACCTGCAGCGGCGCCACCGGATACTGCAACGAGCCGCCACCACCGGTGCCGACCGCCCGCGCCGAGTAGGCGTGACCCGCCGGCAGGAGCACGTCCTCACCGGGCAAGCCATTCGAGGGGTTGGTCAAGCCGGTCGACGCACGCGCGCCATCGCCGCCCTTGGCGCCACCAGGGGCTCCGGCAGCGCCGGGCTGGCCGAGCAGCCCACCCTGATAGACACCGGGCGACGGCGCGTTGAGCTCGATCTTGCCGCGCACGTTGATTTCACCGCGAACGAACACCTGGGGCGGGGTCGAACCGACCCAACGCAGGACGGTGTTCTCGGGCACTTCGAAGCGCGAGAAGAAGAACACGCCGTCGGTGACGGTCACGTCGTTGCCATCCAGCGTGCGGGCACCGGGAATGGTCTGGTTGTCGGTGTTCCACTCGTAGATCGGATCGGCACCCAGCGGCACGGTGACCGCCCTGCCGTCCCGGATGTCGAATTCGCCCATCAAGCCGTGGCCGCCGATGACGCCCGGCTTCGCGCTGCCGTTGCCCCAGGAACCCGACGAGTACGCCGGGTCGAGCTGACCGCCGGTACCGAAGCTCTCGGACACCTCGAACTCCTGCGGCTGGCCGGCATCGGTGATGAAGGAGAAGACCCGGCGCGCGGCGGGCTTGCCGGACAGGTCGGTGACCCGGTCGGTGACCTCCACCTCGACGCAAACTCCGCCCGGCAGCTGCACGGTCGGCTTGAGGACGACCTGGGTCGTCTTGTTGATGGGATCGACGATCGCCTGCGGCACGCCGCCGAGGTCGACCGCCGGCTGGGCGGGATCACATTCGACACCACCACCCGCCTTTGGACGGGTGCGACGCAGCCGATACAGCACCGGCGCGGTCGCCGTGGTCGCCCCCTGGAACGGCTGCACGTCGAGGATCTCGCTGAACGCCAGGATGATCGTCACCGACGTCGGCACCCCCGTCGTGCTCGCCGGTGAGATCATCGTGCCGACGGGCGGTTGGCCGTCGAGGTCCTCGACCCCGCGCGTCACGTTGAGAGTGCACGACAGGGTCTGCGGCAACCGGTCGCCCGACGTCGAGCGCAGCGACTGTGGCTCGGCCGGCCCACCCGGCAGCGTCAGGATGTAGGTCTCGTTGGCGCGGAAGCCGAATGACGTCACTCCACCGACGATCTTGATGTCCGGCTCGAACCGCAGCTCGTTCCCGTTGACCAGCAGCCGGCCGACCGGTGCCTCGCCGTTGCGCGTCTGGATCGACACCGAGGCCGCGTTGACCGACGACGGGTCGATGGGCGCGTTGAACTGAATGACGATCGGCTGGTTCTGGGCGATGTCCGTCACCCCACAACCTCCGTTCGCACAGCCGAGGTTGCAGTTTTGGATGCAGAACTGGCCCCCACCCGCGCAGCGCGCCGACGCCGAGGTCGGGCCATCGGAGCCACCGGAGCACGATGCGAACAGGAAGCCGCCGAGCAGCAAGGCGATCAGGAACGGATTCTTCATGGAACGCGGAACGAAGCGGAGGGAAACGGGGGGAAAGGCCGACGGCCGGGCACGCGCTGGTTCACAGGGGGCGGAACACGATGCGCACGTGGTCGACGACCGCGGTGGTCGACAGTGCGCGGTCGAACAGCAGCAAGAAGCGAATCATCACCGCGCCGTCGGTGTGCACCGATGCCTGGCCCGCGGCGTGGTCGCCGACGTAGCGACGCCAGGGCTTGATGCTGTCGGGATCGACCTGGCCGAGCGCGTCGACACCGGCACCCTGCGCGTAGAAGCGCACCGGCTGACCCTGTCCGGCCAACATGCCGACCGCGGGGTCGTCGCTGTAGGTCACCACCGGCGCACCCGGCGATGGGATCAGGTCCATCTCGTAGCGCTCGAAGATCGGCGGGAACACCTGCAGGGTCGGGGTCCAGATGGAGACCGCACCGACCAACGAGTCCTCCGCCGTCAGCGGGGCCACGGTGATGGACGGTGTGATGACTTGACCTTGCGGACCTAGCGCCATGGGCTCGGTTTCCTTCAACAGGGTCAGTGCCGGTGTCTGGGTCGTCTCCAGCCGGAGGAAGCCATGGCTGGCGTCTCCGCCCTTGGACTGCATGTTCCAGTTGGTCGGAATGCCGAACGACGAACCGCCGAGGCCGCCGGCGATCGAGATCTTGCCGGTCTGCAGGACCGAGGATGCGACTTGCAGCAGGACGCTGCCGCCGGCACCCGCGCCTCCCGGCACCCCGAAGTTGTTGGCGCTGAAACTCGGCGCGTCCCCCGTGCTCCCGCCGGAGGCATCGATCACGCCATCCAGCCCGAGCTCGAAGTCACGGCCGATGCGCAAACCGAGCGCACCGCCGCCACCGGCGCCGCCGCCACCGGACCGCCAGCGAATCTGCGTGCTGCCGGGCTGCGACACCGACAGGAACGGGTGCGACCCCGCGCCGCCGCCGCCGGCACCGCCGATCAGCATGTGATCCCACGCGTCGACGCCGGCGGGAATCGGCAGCAGGTCGAACTGGGTCCCCGCGTCTGCCGGCGGGCCAGCCTCTGCCGGCGCGCCCGTCGGCGTGACCAGCACCTCGCCCTCACTGCCCGCGACGGCAAAGCCAGCGCCACCACCACCGGCCGCGACTTGCCCGGAGAACTGTCCCAGGACCTGCGTCATGTCGACGTCGCTGTCCAAGCCGGTCGCCGGGAACTGGCCGGAGCCGCGACCGGCCGAGTTGCGCGCCCGCGTCGCATAGGCGTGCCCCGCCGGCACCTGTGCATCCTGACCGTTGCGGCCGTTGAACCGGGGCTGGTTGCCCTGGCCATCGCCCATGTCGGCACCGTCGCCACCCGCGGCGGAACCCGCCGCGCCGCCGCTGCTGCCGCCGACCGCACCGGCCTGCCCGACCGGGTCGTTGCCGTCCGGCGCCATCAAGCTGCCCCCGGCGAGGTCGAGGATGCCGTCGACCTTCATCAGGCCGCGCACGAAGATCCGCGCCGGGTTGCTTCCCACGAAGCGCACCCGCACGCCCTTGGTCAGCACGAACTTGCTGAACCGGAACACACCGTCGGTGACGACTTCGTCGTTCCCGCTGAGGGTGTGCGAGCGGACGCCGGCGAAGTTGTGGGTGCGCGGAATCAGCTGATTGTCGGTGTTCCACTCCCACACGTTGGGCTCGACCTCGACGCCCAGCTCGGGGGCGAACACTCCGTGCGCGCCGTCCCAGCCGATGTCACCGGCCATCGCAACACCACCGCCCCACGCCCCGGAGGACGAGTCGAACTCCATGCCGAGACTGTTCTGGAACGACTCGTGCAGCGTCACCGCTGGCTGTGGAGTTGGCCGGGTGGTGAACTGGAAGCGTTGGCCCGGCGACGGAGTGCCGGCGAGATCCTCGACGCGCGCGGTGACCTCGACGTGGATGCAGACGCCGCTCGGTGCCGTCTGCGCCGGCACGAAGGTCGCGGTCGTCAGCTGGCGCACCAAGTCGTCGCGCAGATCCCAGGTGCCCAACAGCTCCTGCGGAACGAACGCCGGATCGCACTCGGTGCCGCCGCCCGCCGCCGGCCGCTGGCGCTGGACGCGCACGACGATCGGCTGGTTGGCGGCCGTCGAGGTGAGGAACGGCGCGTGGGTGATGAACTCGCTGAACTCGAGCACGATCTGCGCATTCGGCGCGAACGGACCGTTCCCGGCCGGCGAGATCATGTCCGCCTGCGGCGGCGCCTCGTCGAGGTCGAGCACGCCGCGCGACACGGTCAGCGCGCACTGGTACGGCGCGGCGAGCTCGTCGCCGGACACCGAACGCAGCACGGAAGGCTGCGACGCGCCCGCCGGCAGCGATAGCAAGTAGGTCTCGCCGGCGCGGAAGCCGAAGAAGCTCGTGGCGCCGACCGACAGCACCTCGGGCAAGAAGGTGACCACCGAACCCGACACCAAGAAGGTGCCCACCGGCTCTTCACCGGCGGCCGTGCGCAGCGACACCGTCGACGAGTTGACCGTCGCGGGATCCACGTCCTGGTTGAAGGTGAAGATCAGCGGTTGGTTCTGCGCGATCTGGTTGATGCTGCAGCCCGCGGTCGTGCAGCCCAGGTTGCAGGAAGCCAGGCACAGGGCCTCGCTCTGCGGAACTCCCGTGGCGCAGCTCGGCACTACCGGTCCCGGGTCGGTGGCGGAACCGCCGGAGCAGGCGGCCAGCGCCAAGAGACACGGAATCGACAAGAGTACGGAGCGGCTCAGCATGGGCACCCCTCGGTGACCGGGAACAGAGTCGAAAACACGGAAGGGCCGGACCCGATCGGGGCTGCCGGGGGGCGGCCAAGGGCACTCATAAACATACCAAAACCAGGAGGATATGGCGGTGGATTCACCGCGTGGGCAGCATCGCCCCGCAGCATCGCACCAAACACCATACCAGCGGAGCGCAAGCCGACCACGCGGGGCTGTGGGCCGGTGAGCCTAACCGCTGTTCGCAACGGTCCCCAGCTGGATCCGCGCGGCCTTGGGCAGTTTTTCGCCACCCCCGACGGACCGGGCGAACGCCCCCGCGCGCCGCCCGTGGTGAGCGTTATCCCACGCCCAACTGTTCGACAACGAACGCCACGGTGACCGCCCGCAATCGCGGTGCTAGTCTGCGGCGCCATGGCCACCGCCGATCCGTCCAGCTCCCCGCCGCCACCCGGCCGCGCCGCCCATCCCGCGCTGATCGGGTTGTCGGTGATCACCCTCGGTTGCGTCGCCTACGGGCTCTACTCGAGTCAGCGGCGTCACGACCAGCTCGAGGACCGGCTCGCGGAGGTGCGTGCAGCGGTCGAGAAGCAGGCCGCCGGCCTGCAGCTGCTGCGCTTCGAGAGCCGCAGCAAGAAAGGCCTCGGGATGGAGGCACTGTGCGATCAACTCGCGTTCTGGGGGGAACAGTACGACCACGCGTCCACCCCTCAGGTCGAGCGCCCGGCGATCCAGGAGCGCCTCGACGGCGTCCTCGAGGCGATGGAGTTCATCGGCGGGGAGCGCGCCGTCGCCGAGCTCGAGCGTCGCTTCGTCGCGCTCGATGCCGAACGGGAGGCCGCGGTGCGCGAGTGGGTCCTGCGCGCACTGGCTCATCTGAACACCGAACGCAGCCGCGAGGTCCTGGCGACCGTCGCCCGCGGGCTCGAGTTCCGCACCACTCCGGCGATCCGCCTGTTCGCCGCCAAGGAGCTGCTGCGCTTGGCGCCGGACCGGGGCGCAGAAGTGGTGCGCGACATCCTGCGCCTGGAGAGCGCGCATGGGCTCGACATCCAGCGCGTGCCGGTCGACCAGCGGCCGTTGTACGAGCGCCACATCGACAACTTCCCCGCCAACCGCGCCTTCTACAACTACGTCGACCTCTTCGCCAGCTCGGGGAGCGACGATCGGGAGAGCGAGCTCTTGATGCTTCTGGGTCGGTACCGCGAGCACGATCTGCTCACCACCCAGCAAGCCGTGAAATCGCTGGCGGCGCTCGGCTCGCGGCAGGCGTCCGACACCATCAAACAGCTGTTCGAACGGCCACCCGACAGCTTCAACCCGCTGTTCCGCAACCACTGCCTCGACGCGCTGGCGGCGATTCTCGCCGACGACGCCCACCCCTACTTTCGCGAGGCACTGGCCAAGGAGCGCAACGAGCTGGTGCGCGCCAAGCTGAACGACCTGCTCGGCAGCGGCTGAGGGCCGGGCTGGCGGGCTCAGTCGCGTGGCGCTGCCGCCAGCCCCTGCAGCGCGGCCAGAACCGCGGGCTCGAACGGCGCCTGCTGCGCGGCGCGACGGACGTCGGCCGCGGCGGCGGCTGGCTGACCCGCGGCGCGGTGGGCGTCGGCGCGGTCGAGCAACACGGTCCAGTGATCCAGTCCCAACGACACGCTCTCGTCCAGCAGCTCCACCGCCAGGTCGGGGCGCCCCTGGAGACGGCGCGCGTGCGCCGCGGTGCGGTAGACCAGGCCCTTGGGCGCCTCGAACTCGTGCACTGACAGGGCCGCCGCCACCGCCTGATCGTAGCCGGCCGGGTCGCCGGTGCGGCGCGCCGCGGCCGCCAGCGCCCGGCTGAGGAGGAGGCGGAAGAACGGGTTGTTCGCCCCGCGCTCCACCAGCCAGCGCGCGTGCGCCAGGGCTACCACCGGATCGCCGCGCTCGCCGAGCTGCAGATTCAGCTCGGCGATGCTGCGCCGCGCGGAGACGTAGTCGGGGTAGCGCGCCACCGCGGCGCGCATGTGGCGGAGCGCCGGCTCCAGCGCGCCCGCCCGCATCGCCAGCGCACCGAGGCTGTAGTGCGCCCGGTAGGACTCCGGCGCGAGCACCAGCGCGCGGCGCCAGAGCTCGCACTCGTCCCGATAGGCGGCACTGCGCTCGAACGCCACCGCGCCGAAGCCGAGCGCGAAGCTGGCCGGAATCGCCACGGCAACGGCCCTGAGCCAACCGCGGTCGGCGCGCCGCGGCAGCGCGGCGCCCGCCGCCAGCGCGGCGCCGGCGACCAGGCCGTACATGCGATGCTCGCTGAGCGGCACGTTGAGCGGCACCACGATCCACGGCAGCGACGTCAGCCAAGCGAGCGCGGTGGCCGCGAACAGCACCGGCCGCCGCGCGGGTCGCGCCAGCCCCCACGCCGTGAGCCCGCCGATCAGAACGACGCCGAACAGGACCGTCGCGGACGCCGGGCCGCGCACGAACTCGACCGCTGGATCGAGAGTCAGCGCGTTCGGCCAAACCAGCTGTGCCAAGTAGCCGGGCAGCGCGCTCGCCATCGTGCACAGCTGCGTCAGCAGATCGCGGCCGGCACCGGTCAGCGGGTCGGCCCCACCGACCACGACGACGCGGGGCAGGGTCGCGGCGCCGAACAGGGCGCGACGGATCAGCAGATAGCCCACCGCGACGGCCACCACCGGCAGCAGCCGCACCACCACCGCCCGCGGCCGCAGCGCTCCGGACTGCCGCCAATGCACCAGCTCCAGCGCCACGACGAGCGCCGGCAGGACCACCCCGGTCTCCTTCGCGCCGCACGCGATCACCCCACACAGTGCCACCACCCAGGGCCAGCCGCGCCCCCGCGCCTGGGCGTACAGATGGGCGTGCAGACCGGCCAGCAGCGCGACCAGAAGCAGGCCCTCGCTGCGCGCCGAGATCATGTTGACGGTCTCCGATACCAGCGGATGCACGGCGAACAGGAGGCCCGCTGCGGCAGCCGCCCACCGACCCAGCCCGAGGCGCCGGCCAAGCCCGGCCAGCAGCAGGGCCGCGGCCGCGTGCAGGAGTACGTTGGTCAGCTTGAACATCCAGACCGCACCGCCGGCGATGGCGTGGTCCACCGCGAACGTGGTGAGCAGCACCGGCCGGTACATGCGGTTGTCGAGCGAGCTGAACAGCGTCACGTCGGTGAAGAACGCGGGCACGTTGGCGAGCGACCACAGCGCGGTGTTCTCCGCCACCGAGTGGTGGTCGTCGTAGACGAACGCCCCACCGAGGGCCACGCCGTACGCACCGAACGCGCCCACCAACACCAGGATCCACGGCAACCCAATGCGCTTCATCGCGACGCCGCCCCCGACGCGATCACGCTCTCCCCGCGCGGGCGAGGTCCCGCAGCGCTCGGTCCCGGAAGCGAAGCGGTCTCGATGCCGGCCTGTGCCAGTGCGAGCCGCAGCGAGGCGGCAACCGCGCCGCTGGAAAAGCGCCGGTCGTAGGCGGGCCGGGCCGCGGCGGCCCGCGCCGCCAAACCCTCTGCATCGTCGCGCGCCGCCCCGAGCGCGCGGCCGATCGCCGCCGGATCGCCGGGTGGCACGAGCAGCGCCGCCGCGGCCGCGGCTCGTCGCACGGGTGGCGCGTCGACAGTCAGCACCGGACGCCCCGCGGCCAGCGCGTGCATCACCTTGAACGGCACTACGCGCGACGCCTTGGCCGAGGCGCCGAACACGCCACACACCAGATGGGCCGCCGCGATCGCGCTGTCGAGATCGGGACGGTCGACGAACACCGGGCCGAGGCGCACTCCACCGTGGGCCGCGGCACGGCGCCGGTCTTCTTCGCCACCGCCGATCAACGTCAGCTCGACGCCGGAGGCCCCCACGGCGGCGTCCAGCAGGTGCCGCAGGCCGTGCAGCGGAACGCCGGTGCCGAAGAACAGCGCGCGCAGCGGCGCGCCGGCGCGCGGCGGCTCGAACCGCGGCGCTTCCGCCGGCGCCCACGGATCGGACACCGGTACCCATGAGAACCGCTCGCCGCCGACACCGACGATCTCGGCGACCGCCTGCGCGTGCTCGGGGGTGTCGAGCAAGACGACGTCCGCGGCGCGGCAGGCGCGGCGGTCCAGCGCGCTGAACACCGCGCCTGCCGCCCGCCCGGCACCGAGCAGCTGCCGGTCGCCGACCACGGTGTCGTAGGCGGACAAGAACAGGTCGAGTACGATCGGACCGTCGAAGCAGCGCCGCAGCCATGGTGCGACCAGGTGGCCCGGGTAGGGGATCAAGACGACGTCCGGGCGGTGGGCGGCCAGCGCGGCGCGCACCTGGCGCCGAGTTCCGCTGCCCGACGCCAGAACGCGCGGCACCGCGCGCGCCATCGCCCCCCACGAGGACAGAGCCCGTCGCTTGGCAGCGCCGGCGAACGGCGTCGGCAGCCGACACTCCACGACGTCGAGCGGCAGCGCGCGCAAGCCCGCCAGCAACGCGGCGGGCCGGGGGTAGCCGGGACCGGTATCCCAGCAACCACAGACCATGATCTTGGCCACGGACCTCACTCGCGGCTACTGCGCTCCATGCGCAGCGCGGCGACCTGCTCCGAGATCAAGCCCAGGCCGAAGATGACGGTCGCCTGCGTCAGCAGGAACACGGCCATGTTGGTGAACCGGCTCTGGCTGAAGTAGGTGTAGCCGTACCACGCCAAGCCCATTGCGGCGAACGCCAGCGCCAGCGGCCCGAACACCCGCAGGGGAGCGAAGAACGTGGCGATCCGCATGATGATCAACAGGAACCGGCTGCCATCCCGCAGCAGGCGGATGTGGCTCTTGCCCTGCCGGCGGCGCACGACGATGTCGCAGAAACCGACGGCGTAACCGCCGCGCAGCATGGCGAGCGTGATCGTCGTCGGGTAGCTGAACGTGTTGGGCAGCAGATAGGCGTAGCTCTTGGCGACTTCCGCCCGCATCAGCCGGTAGCCACTGGTGAGGTCCGGGATCGGCCGGCTGGTGACGTAGCTCGCCAGCCCGTTGTAGACCTTGTTGGCCAGGTTGCGGTGCCAGTCACCCCCACTGCCGCCGCGCGAGCCGACGACCATGTCGTGGTCCGCCGCCATCCGCAGCATGCCGGGGATGTGCTCCGGCGGGTGCTGGCCGTCGCCGTCGAGCAGGAGGATCCACTCGGCGGTCGCCGCCCGAATGCCGCGCTTCACCGCGGCACCGTTCCCCAGGCTGCGCGGGTGCCGGAGCACGCGCGCGCCGCAGCGCCGGCCGATCTCGGCGGTGTCGTCCTCGCTGCCGTCATCGATCAGCAGCAGCTCGTAGCGCAGGCCCGTCTGCGCGCGCAGCACCGTCTGCAGCTCCACCAGGAGGGCGTCCAGGCCGGCGGCCTCGTTCTTCGCCGGGATCACCACCGACAGCGACCGCACCGCCGCCTCCGGGGCGGGCGCGCCGTCGGACACCCGCTCCGGCAGGTCGCCGGTCGCCATCAGAGTCGCGACCTGCGCGCGGCCCTCGGTTGCCGAAACGATCATGCCATCGGGCCTATCGACCACCGCCGGCAGCCGACTTGATGGCGGTTAAGCGGCAAGAAGCCGCCCCTCGTTGCCGAGGGAGCGGCTTCCGGCCGTTGCCCCAGAGGGACGGTGCGTCGATCAGTTGACGACGACCCAGCGCTGGTTGTCCAGGCCGGTGGAGTTGGCGGCGTTGGTGCTGCCCATGTTCGCGCTGGTGATGCCAGTCAGGAACGCGGCGGTCACGGCCGGAGTGGTCGTGGTGCCGTTGTAGCGCGTGACGCTGTTGCGGCCGGAGAGCACGTCACCCTGCTGGTTGACGAAGAACACCCGCTTGCCGGAGTTGCCGTAGCTGGTCGGCCAGGCGTAGCACATCCACATGACCTCGGAGGTCGAGGCACCGATGGTGACGCCACTGCCGCCGCCCGAGGCCGCCTCGGACTGCGCCACGGCCGAGCCGTTCGGCAGGTACAGCTGGAAGAAGTAGCCCGAGCGCTGCACGCGCGCGCTGATGACGTTGGTGAAGGCGCCCGACAGGAACGGCGGGCTGATGCGCTCGGTGCCGACGCCGCCGGTCTCGTTGTTGCGGACGGCAGTGCCGCCGGCGAGCTCGGCGAAGAAGCCGTACTCACCCGCGCCGTTGTTGTTGGTGTCGATGATGCCGGAAGCCTGGCACTGCGACTGGGCGGACGAGATGTTCTTCAGCGTGGCGATCGCGGCCGACTCATTGGCGTTGAGCCGCGCGCTGAGCAAGTTCGGAATCGCGATCGACGCGATGATGGCGATGATCGCAACCACGATCATCAGCTCGATGAGGGTGAAACCCTGTTCGCGCTTGGTCATTTCTTTCTCCCTATTGCGTGGACTGTGACGCGGACCTCCCGCAGGCCCGGCCCGACTCTCCCTCTCCGGGGACCCCCCGATCCCGACGGCAACACACCGCGATCACGGTTGGGCGCCGAGGTCCAGCGGACTGCGCTTCGTTGTTTCGCGAAGCCCACTGAAGAACGGCATGTGGAGGCCTATCGATCCGCTCGAGGGGGCGTCTTTAGTACTGCCCAGAGGAATCTCGCAACGGTGCCAGGCGCGCTATCGGAGTCGGCGATGCCATCGCGACAACGGCGCGTGCGGCCCGGTCGAAGCGCCGCGAGCCCCTGAGCGCGTCCCGAGCGAGGCGGCGGCGCCTCAGCCGGCCGGCGTGGCCGACGCGGGGCCGGCTGCCGCCTTGGCCGGATCCGCCCGCAGGATCTTCTCCACCCAAGGGCGGTTGGCCGGCAGGAAGCTGGCCTCGTGTTCATGCAGGAGAGCGCGGGCGCTGTCGGTATCGCCCTGCAGGGCCAACAGCTGGGCTTCCTTCATCAGCGACTGGTCGCGCTGCTCCGGTGTGCACTGCGGCATGCCGCGCATCGCGCGGTAGTGCCCCAGCGCCGCGGCGGAGTCCCCCTGCAGGTAGGCGAACACGGCGCGATACTCGCGCAGCGCGACCAGCTCGGGTTGCTGCCGCTCGATGCGGTCGAGGTAGTCCTCGACAGTGCTGACGATACGCTCCCGCTCGGCCACCGGGGCTCCGTCCTCGGTCTTCGCCGGCATCATCGCCATCAGCCGCAGCTGGACCTCGACCGAGTTGGCCAAGGTCAGGACGTCGGGCTCGGCCTCGTAGACGAACCCGCCCCAGACCAGCCCGCCCGCGATCAGACAAGCACCGCCGTAGCCGGCGATCCGTTGCGCCATCTTGCTCATGCCACACTCCTTTGCCTGCCACCGCGCGATGCGCGGTGTCTTGCCGCTGGCCCGTGCCAGCGGTGTTCTTCTTGGCTCACGTGCCGGGGCGTGAGCAGCGCGCCGGCCAGGTGCGCGCGGCGGACCGCGCGCCTGCGCCGGCAGCCTGCTATCCGCCGGACAGCTTCTCTTGCAGCTTGAAGATCGGCAGGAACACCGCGAGCACGATGCCACCGACGACGAAGCCCATGATTGCGATCATGATCGGCTCGATCAGGGACGTCAGTCCCTTGACCTCAGCCTCGACCTGCTGGTCGTAGAACTCGGAGATCTTCTCCAGCAGCGAGTCGAGCGCACCGGAACGCTCGCCGATGCCGATCATCTTGGTCACCATCGGCGGGAACACCGGGTGTTCGGCAAACGGCGCCGACAGGGTCTCGCCTTGCTTGACGCTGTCCCGCGCCTGCTCGACGATCCTCGAGATCACGCGGTTGCCGACCGTCTCCGACACGATCTCCATCGCGCCGAGGATCGGCACACCGCTCTTGACCAGCGTCGAGAACGTGCGCGCGAAGCGCGACAGGCCGACCTTCTTGAACAGCGAGCCGAACACCGGCACGCGCAACATCATCGCGTCCCAGATGTAGGCGCCCTTTTCGGTCGTCTTCCACGTCTTGATGCCGAAGATCGCCGCGGCGATGGCGCCGAAGATCACGTACCACTGGGCACGCATGAACTCCGCCGCGTCCATGATCGCGACCGTCAGCGCGGGCAGGTCCACCTCGAGCGATTCGAACACCGGCCGGAACGACGGTACGATGCCGATCATCAAGAACGAGGCGATGCCGAAGACCAAGAACAACGACACGACCGGATAGGTCATCGCCGACTTGATCTCCTGGCGCAGGTGGGCGGCGGCCTCGAGATACTCGGCCAACCGGGTCAGGATGATGTCGAGCTGGCCGGAGACCTCGCCGGCGCGGATCATGCTGACGTAGATGTCGGAGAACACCTTGGGGTGCGGCTCCAACGCCTTGGACAGATCGGCGCCCGAGCGAATGTCGTCGACCACCTGGTTGAGGCAGTAGCCGAAGCCAGGGCTCTCCGCCTGCTCGGAGAGGATCTCCAGCGCCTCGAGCATCGGGATGCCCGCCGCCAGCATGGTCGACAGCTGGCGGGTGAAGACCTCCAGCTCGCCCTTCTTGACCGATGACTTCTTGGCGCCCTTCTTGCGCTTCTGGGCACCAGTCCCTTTGCCGCGGCCGGCACCCGCCTTCTTGATCTGAATGGGCGTCAGCGATCGGCGGCGCAGGTCCGCCACCACGTCGGTCTGCGAGTTGGCCGTGATCGTGCCGTTCACCGTGCGGCCCGAAGCGTCCTTCGCCTGGTACTTGAATGTCGTCGCCATCTCTTGTTTTCCCGCGAACTCAGTCCGCCATCGTCACTCGCTCGATCTCCTCGAGGCTGGTCTTGCCCCGGCCCACGTTCATCAGGCCGCATCGACGCAGCGTGAGCATGCCCTCGCTCAGCGCTTGCGCCTTGACGTCCGCGATGTGGGCTCGGTTGACCACCAACCGCTTGACCTCGTCGCTCATCCGCATGGTCTCCAGCAGAGCGAAGCGGCCCTTGTATCCGTGTGTGCACCGGCTGCAGCCCTTGGGCTGAAACACCTGGAAGTCCTCGACCTCGAGGTCTTCCTCGGTGTACCCAGCCGCCAACAGAGCGTCCTTGCCGATCTGCAGCGGCACCTTGCAGTGCGTGCACAGCACGCGCGCCAGACGCTGGGCGCAGATCAGGATGGTCGAGCTCGCCACCATGAACGGGTCCATGCCCATGTCGACCATTCGAGTGATCGTCGACGGGGCGTCGTTGGTGTGCAGCGTGCTCAGCACCAAGTGGCCCGTGAGCGCCGCCTTGACCGCGATCTCCAGGGTCTCCTTGTCGCGAATCTCGCCGAGCAAGACGACATCGGGGTCCTGACGCAGAATCGAGCGGAGCGCACCGGCAAACGTCATCCCGCGCTTGGGGTTGACCGGCACCTGGTTGATGCCCGCCATGGTGTACTCGACCGGATCCTCCACCGTGACCAGGTTGATCTCCGGGTTGGCGATGTGCGCCACCGCCGAGTAGAGCGTCGTCGACTTGCCCGATCCCGTCGGCCCGGTGACGAGGATCATCCCGTAAGGCCGATCGATCGCCCACATGTAGTCGTCCATGCTGCGCTGCTCGAAGTTCAGCGAGTGGATGTCGAGGGCGAGGTTGGACGAGTCGAGGATGCGGAAGACGACCTTCTCGCCCCATACCACCGGCAGCACCGAGACGCGAAAGTCGATCGCGTGCTTGCCGATCTTCATCTGGATCTTGCCGTCTTGCGGCCGCTGCTTCTCGGCGATGTCCAGCTTGGACATGATCTTGATGCGCGACGTCACGTTGTTCTGCATGCGCTTGGGCAGCGACAACGCCTCGACCAAGCGCCCGTCCCGCCGGTAGCGCACGACGACCTTCTTCTCGAACGGCTCGATGTGAATGTCGCTCACACCGGACATGCAGGCGTCGGCGATGATCTTGTTGACCATCTTCACCACCGGGCCTTCCTCGTCGCTCAGCGCGGTCAGGTCGAGGGTGCTGTCCTCCTCCTCACCCTCGCCCTTGACCTCGAGGTCACCGCCTTCGAACGACTCGAGGATTTCGCCAACGCTCTCCTCGTCGGTCTTGTAGGCGACCGGCAGCGTGCGCTCCAACGCCTCCTGGGTCGTCACCACCGGCCGCAGCTGGCAGCCGGTGATGATCCGGATGTCGTCCAGCTTGAGTACGTCGAACGGGTTGGCGACCGCCACGGTCAGCATCGCGCCGATGCGCTCGAGCGGGAAGACCTGGTACTCCTTGGCGACGTCGAGCGGAATCGACTCCAGGATCTCCTTGTCGACGGTGACTTTGGCCAGATCGATCGGCGGACAATTCGCCGCCTGTGCCAGCCAGTACAGCACCTCTCCCTCGGTGAGGATGCCCTTCTTGACCACCAGCTCGGTCAGCGGTCGCTGCTCTTGCTGCACCGCCGCCATCAGCTCTTCGCCTTGCTCGGCTTCGAGCTTGCCGGCCTTCTCGAGGATCGCGCGGACTTTCTTCGACAGTTGGATCATCGGCTACGCGCGCCGCGAGGTGATCTCTGGATCAACCGCTGGAAGTCGGTCGGATCTGGGGCGTGGAAGATGGCGTCCTCGTAGGTGATCTGGCCGGAGCGATAGAGCTCGTAGATCGACTGGTTCATGGTGCGCATGCCCAGCTGACCCCCGGTCTGGATCAACGACGCGATCTGGTGCGCCTTGTCGTCGCGGACCAGGGCGCGGATCGCCGGGTTGACGACCATCACTTCGGCAGCCAGACAGCGCCCCTTGCCCTGCGCCCGTGGCAGCAGCACCTGGCTCATCACCGCCTGGAGGGTGAACGACAGCATCGTGCGGATCTGCTGCTGCTGGTGCGCCGGGAACACGTCGACGATGCGGTTGATCGTCTGCACCGTGTCCGAGGTGTGCAGGGTGGCGAACGTCAAGTGCCCGGTCTCGGCCAGCGTCAAGGCCGCCTCGATCGTCTCCAGGTCGCGCATCTCGCCGACCAGCACCACGTCCGGGTCCTGGCGCAGGACCGAGCGGAGGGCGCGGGAGAACTTGTGGGTGTCGCTGCCGACCTCGCGCTGGTTGACCAGGCAGCGGCGGTTGCGGTGCAGGAACTCGATCGGGTCCTCGATGGTGACGATGTGCCCGTAGCGCCGCCGGTTGATGAAGTCGACGAGCGATGCCAGCGTGGTCGACTTACCCGAACCGGTGGCGCCGGTGCACAGCACCAGCCCCTTCTGCAGGCCGCAGATCCACTCGCAGACCCCCTCCGGCAGCCCCAGCTGCTCGAAGCTGAAGGTCTCGAAAGGAATCACCCGGAACACGGCAGCCACCGTGCCGCGCTGGATGAACGCGTTGGTACGAAAGCGACCGAGGTTGGAGACGCCGAAGGAGAAGTCGAGCTCGAGCTCCTTCTCGAACCGCGCCACCTGGTCCGCGGACAGCACCGAGTAGACCAGCTTCTTGGCCAGCTCCGGGTTCACCGGATCGAACTCGGTGTCCTGCACCCGACCGTCGACGCGAATCCGCGGCGGCGACCCCACCGATAGGTGAAGATCGGACCCGCCACGCTGAACCATCAGGTTCAACAGCTCTTCCATCGATACCATGGCTGCTTCCCACGACCCGTGCGCGACTGTGGCGCTGTGGCCGTTCGTGCCATGGTTATCGACCGCGCCCCGCTCCCGTGTTGAGGCGGCCAGCGCACAATCCTCGTCCCGGCGCTAATGGGGCGCCGGGCAAGGTTGTCGAGGCGGCGCTACTTCTCTTCCTGAGCGCGCTTGTACGCCGCGACGATCTCGGCCTGGAGGTTGGACGGCACCTGCTCGAAGTTGGCTGGTGTCATCGTGAACGAGCCCTCGCCGGCGGTGATCGACCGCAGCTGTGTCGCGTACTCCTGCATCTCCTTGAGCGGGACCTGGGCGCGGATTTCCTGGATCCCGTCGGTCACTTCCATCCCTGCCAGCCGACCGCGGATGCTCGACAGGTTGCCGGCGACGTCACCGGTGAAGCGCTCGGGCACGTGGATGACCACGTCCATGATCGGCTCCAGCAGGATCGGCTTGGCCTTGGCGAAGGCGTCGGCAAACCCGCGCTCGCCGGCCAGCTGGAACGAGATCTGGTCGGAGTCGACGTCGTGGAACTTGCCGTCGTAGATCTCGGCACTGACGTCGACCACCGGGCAGCCCGCCAATCCGCCCTTGTCCAGGAACTTGCGGATGCCCTTTTCCACTTCCGGGATGAACTGCCGCGGGATCGAGCCGCCGACGATGCTGTCGATGAACTCGAAGCCGGCGCCTTGCTCGCGCGGCGCGATGCGCATGTAGACCTCGCCGAACTGACCCTTGCCGCCCGACTGCTTCTTGTGGCGGTGATGGCCCTCGGCCTTGGCCGTCACGGTCTCGCGGTACGGGATCTTCGGCGTCCGGTGCTCGCTGTTGACGCCGTAGCGGCGGAGCAGACGCGCCAACTGCAATTCCAAGTGCAAAGGACTCAGCCCGGAGACGATCAGCTCGCCGGTGATCGGGTGCCGTTCGACCCGGAACGTCGGGTCCTCGGCCGACAGCTTCTCCAGACCTTCGTTGATCTTCTGTTCGTCGCCGCGACTCTTCGGGGTGACCGCGAACGACGACGCCGGCGGCGGATAATCAGGCGTCGGAAACTGGATGGCGTGGCCATCGGCAGTCACCGTGTCGCCCAGGTCGAGCGTCTCCAGCTTGCCCACCGCGAACAGGTCACCGGCCTGCACCGAGCTGGCCGCGACGAGCTCCGCGCCCTTCGCCATCAGCACCCCGCCGACCCGGTCGTGCTTCTCGGTGCGGACGTTGAAGAAGCCGTCCTCGGCCTTCATCGAGCCACGCAGGCAGCGCAAGTAGGAGACGCGCCCGACGTACGGGTCGACCACGACCTTGTACACCTTCGCGGCAAACGGCTGATCGGTCGCCGGCTCGACGAGTTGTTCGAAGCTCTCACTGCCCGGCGCGCCCGCGTTGCGCGGGCCGAACTGGACCGGCGACGCGAAGTACTCGTTGACGACCTTGCACATCGCCATGAGCCCGTGGTCCTTGTTTGGCGTCAGCGTGAACATCGGCACCAACTTGCCGAGCGCCACCGCCGTGGTGAAGTGCTCGTGCAGCGCGTCCTCGTCGATGCTCCCGTTCTCCAGGTACGCCTCGAGCACGTCGTCATCGGCCTCGGCGACCCTCTCCTCCAGGCGCTCGCGGAACTCCGCCGCCCGCGGCCCCTCGTTGGCCAACACGTTGTGCACGGTCTGCATCGCGGGACCACTGGCGTCGGGATAGCTCACCGGCACGACCACGTCGCCAAACACCTCGGTCAGCGCCTCGAGCGCCTCGTCGAAGTCGGTGTTCTCGGCATCCATGTGGGTGAGCACGATGGCCCGGCCAACGCCAGCCTTGCCGGCCTCCGCCCAGAGCCGGCGGCCGTGGAACGTCGGCCCCCCCGCCGCGCTGACGAACAGCAGCGCGTTCTCCACCACGTTGACCGCCGAGATCACGTCGGCGACGAAATCCGAGTGGCCGGGAGTGTCGATGACGTTGTAGCGGCAACCGTCGACCTCGAAGCCCAACACGTGCGAGGTCAGCGTCTGCTTGCGCTCCTTCTCCTCGGGCTCGGTGTTGCTGATGCTGCTGCCGTCGGCCGAATCGCCGCGCCGGTTGGCGGCTCCGCTTTTCAGCGCCAGGGCGTCGACGAGCGCGGTCTTCCCGGTCCCACCGTGGCCGATCAAAACGAGGTTGCGAACGTCTTGCGCGGCATGTGCCATCTGCTGCTCCGTACTACAATTGGACCAAAGGGCCGGTGAGCCGGGCGGACGGCCCACGGCTCCACCCGCGTCGCGACGCCGGGCAGAGGCGGCGGACTATAGGCGCCATGGGCGTGAGAATCCCACCTCACGCCACGAGTTTGGGCCGGCCCGCGGCCGGCCCTTTCTGCGGCTCGAGCGCGGCCTACAGCGGATCGCCGACGACGATCTCGACGCGCCGGTTGCGGGCCTTCGCCTGCTCACCGCCGCCGCCGTCGACCGGATCGTTGGGGCCAAAACCCACGATCACGACCTGGGAGGGGTCGATGCCCCCGACCCGCACCAGGTGGTCGGCGACCGCGTCGGCGCGCTCGGCCGACAAGTGGCGGTTGGTGCGGAAGGAGGACTTGCGGATCGGATCGGTATCGGTGTGGCCCTCGACGTAGATGCGGCGTTCGGGGAAGCGGCGCCGCAAGACATCGGCGACCCGCCGCAGCACGCCGTCAGCGGTCGATTTCAGGTCCGAGCTGCCGGACGCGAACGTCACGGTGTTCTCGATACCGATCGAGACCCGGCCACGGCTGTAGCGCACGTCGAGATCGGCCAGCTCGCTGCGCAGCCCACCGAGATCGTCGACCTCCTGCGCCGGCTCGGGTGTGGTGTTGAGCTGGTTGCGCAGCGAGTCCACCTCACCGCGCGCCAGCCGCTCCCGGCGCGCGAGATCCGCGTTGGCAGCCCGCTGCTCGGCGAGATCCTCGGTCAGCTCGCGGATCGTGGTGTCACGATCGCGCAGCAAGTCTTGGTATTTGGCAGTGCAGCTGCCGAGCGTAGCGCTCGCGACAGCCATCAGAATCAGCATGGGGATGCGTCTCATCGAAGGAGTTCCTCCAGTTGAGGGAGCACGGTCAATCGAGGGTCAGGACGCGCGTCCACGGCGCACGAGAACGAACAAGGAGACCAGGCACAGGACCGCGGTGATCGCCGCGACCCAAGCCGCGCTCGGGCCGCTGCGCTGCCAGTCTTGCAGACCGCGCAGCATGCGGTCGAGCACGTCCCCCGCCAACAGCGTGGTCAACGCACCAGCCGCGAGGAACGGTCCGAAGAAGATGTAGGCGTCGCCGGTCAGGCGACGGTGCACGACGCCGACCACGGCGCCGTAGACACTTCCCAGGAAGAAGGTGGTCACCACGCCTTCCCAGCCGAGAAAGGCGCCGATCCCGGCCATCAGCTTGACGTCGCCGTAGCCCATGGCCTCGCGGCGAAACAGCGCCCGCGCACCCCGGCGCACGGCGTCGGTCAGGCCGTAGCCCACGGCGGCGCCGGCGGCCGCAAACAGCAGCTCGCGCACCGCGGGCGACACTCCCAAGAGCGAGATCGCGCCCGGAAAGCCCGGCACCAACAGCGCCCCCACCAGACCGACGACCACCGTGGTCTTGGTCAGCGCGTCCGGCAGGATGCGATGGTCGATGTCGATGAACGTGTTGGCGATGAGGGTCGCGACGAAGAAGGCGTAGAGCAAAAACGCCGCCACAGCCGCGCCATCCACGCGACCGTCGACGACCAGCGGGCCGCCCGGCGCGAGCCAGCAGAGCGCGGCAAAAAGCACCGCCGTCAGCAGCTCCACCGCGGGGTAGCGCGCGCTGATCCGCGCCCCGCAGCAGCGCGCGCGGCCGCGCAGCAGGAGCCAACCGACGATCGGCAGATTGTCGTACCAGGCGATCGGTGCGCCGCACGCGGGGTTGGCGCAGCGCGAGCGCGCCCCACCCGAGAAGAACGTGCCGTTGGGCAGCCTGTAGATGACGACGTTGAGAAACGAGCCGACGACCGCGCCAAGCAGCGCTCCCGCTGCCAGCAACCAACCGTCCAGGCCCACCATCTACCGCCATGCCTCCACGTCACTCGAGCGGTTGGAAGGACGTCCCGGCGCTGACCCGCCGGAGGAACGACCGCTCGATCACAACACCGAGAGCCTAGCCAACCGGCATGCCAAGGTCCATTGTCCGCCGGAACTCATGGCCGCGAGGGGGCCGCTTCGTTGGGTCAGTAGAGCGTGACCGAGCGGAGGGTCGGGAGCGGCGCACCCGGGTGCACGTCGGCGGTGAGGAAGAACCTGACGAAGCCGCCGGATGGCACCTCGACCGCAGCCGACAGGGGCAAGCCGAGCGGCGGCGACAGCTGCCCCTCGGCATCGGCGGGACGCCCCGGGGCCGTGGCGTCCGGGGCGGCGAACTGGAGGGAGACGCGCACGCCGGGGTCGCCGGCCGCCACCACCTCGCGGACCCGCGTCGCGCCGCGGGGCAGGGGAATCCAGCTGGTCACCGCCGCCGCTCTGACTGCACCGGGGCCGCCCCAAGCGCCGAGCATCGGGGCCAGCCGCACCCAGAGCACCGACTGCTGCGAGCTGCCGGCCACCGCCCCGCGATCGTCGGTGGCCAGCACCGTCCGCGGCGGCACCGTTCCGACCAGGCCGATGCCACCGCCGGCGATCAGCAGCAGCCGCGATCCCGCCTCGCCATCCACCGCATCGCCGTCTCGGATTGCGCCGGCGACCAGGATGTCCCCGCCGGCCACGACCACCGCTCCGCATTCCTCGATCAGCCGCGCGGCAGCGACCTCCATGCCCTGGGTCGGCCAGGTGCCGCTCGGCGCGCCCTCGACGATGAGAACCCCCTCGATGTGCACCGAGCCGCGCACCCGGATGCGGGGCGGACGATCCCCGCGCGCCCGCAACCGCACCGTCACCCCCTTGGGAATGACCACGCCGGCGAAGTCGAACCAGTCGCCATCGGCGCGCACGCGCACTCCGTCGCCGCGGTCGAACGGTTGCCCGATCACGAGGTCGGTCGAGGCACTGGGTGCGAATACCCCGAGTCCGCCACCGCCCGCCAACGTCCGCACTCGGGGCACCGCGGCTCCCGCGCGCGCCTCGAAGCCGAGCGCAGCCGGGTCGGTCGGGGCCAGGCCGAGACTGCCGTTGAACGACTCGACCAGCAGCGGGACGCGCGCCCCCGCGAACACCTCGACCAACAGCTTGAGGCCGAGGAGCTCCATCCGTTCGACACCCCCGGCCCCCCGGGTGACCACCTGGTGCGGCGGTTGTCCGGCGGGATCGCGAACGCACACCGCCTCGTCCGCCACCAGCTCGAGGCCGCAGTACCCCGGGCCAGCGACCGGCGGACTGTCGAACTCGAGCTCCACGACCCACGGCGCCTGGCCGTAGGGAGCGTCTACCTGCCGCAACCGGGTCTCGCGCGGTTGGAGTGGCGCCTGCACCGCGCCGTTGTCGCCGACCCGGTAGAGTCGGAACGCGGCCGGCGTGATCGTCGTCGGCAGCGGCGCCTCGTGAAACATCAGCCGGAGGACCCGGCTGTCGGCGGCCATCGCCAGCGAATCGCCGTCCAGCGCGAAGCCGTACGGGCTGGTCGCGGCCTTGAGCAACGGCGCCGGCTTGGCGTCGACACCGACCGCGCGGAAGCGGCGCGTGAAGCCCTCGTCGAGCACGCGCCCGGCGCGCGAGCGCACCGCATTGGCGATCGGAAAGCCCCGCACTTCGAGCCGGTATTCCTCGCCGGGCCGAAAGCTGCCGTCGTCGAGCGCGGGAGTCACCGGCGCACGGGGCACGAACGTCACCGCGTGCGACGAAACCCGCAGCTTGCCCTCGACGCGCTGGCCGAACGCGTCCAGCACGCGCACGGTGTCCGGCGTCACCGAGATCCGCTCCACCGGATCGTTGAAGCGGACCTCGATCTCCTGATTGAGATAGATCGCCGCGGCGCCGCCGGCCTCTGATTGCGGGAACACGTGGACCGCGACGAACGGCCTCACCCGCCGGTCATCGGGTCGGTCGCAGGCGCCGAGCGCCAAGAGGGCGAGGGCGAGGGCGAGCCCACCCGCGACCACCACCGTCCCGCCGGCGCGGCGGCGGCGTTGCGATGGCTGCGGGGTCGCCTCGAAAACCATTTGGGGAATCATCGACGAATCGGCGTCTGGACTCCTCGGTGTGGCCGGGAAATCGCGATTCGCCCTGATTAACCGAACGCGGCCCGGATCGCCAGATGGCGCCGGGCCGCGGCCGGTGGGCAGATCGCCCGGATCAGGCGCCTCGGCTCAGAGGCCCTCGTAGCGGAACACGACCGCCAGGCTGCGCAGCGACGGCGACACCGCCGGCGCACTGACGATGTTGTTCTCGAACACGATCCGCATGTTCGCGTAGCGCGGCAGCAAACCGGCGGGATCGCGCACTCGATCGAGGCCCTCTTCGGTCACGTAGGGCGTCAGGCCCGACGCGCGCACGCGCGGGTTCGTCGCGGTCTCCTGGCTGAAGCTCGGGTCCCAGTTCGGCGTCGCGTAGCGGTACGCCTCACAGGCGTAGTTCGGGTTCAGCAAGTTGCCGAACGTCCCCAACGGGCTGGTCGTGGTCGGGATCGCTGCCGGGTCGTTCGGATCGTAGAACACATCCGCCCGATCGAAGTCGTCCACGAAGCGGAACTCGATCCGCACCGAGGTGCCGGCCGGCTGCTGCGCATCCGGCGGATCCTGCACGGTGATCAGATCGCGCACCCCGTTGGCCAGCGGAACCAAGTTGGGGAAGCCCTCTTGGCTGGTGCTGCCCGACCAGGGCGCGATCTGGTACGCGTTCGGCCGCAAGGTGTCGAAGAACCCGTACGTCACGCTGGACACCCGCCGCACGAAGTCGGCCTGCGCCCAGTGCAAGTGGTCGTCGCCGAACGGCGCGCGGCGCACACCCTTGACCGGATCGCCGATGCCCGGGTTGAAGATGAAGCCGCCCGTCGCGCGGAACTCGTTGGCCGGATCGACGAAGATCTCGTTGTCGAGGATGTCGATGCCGCCGCTCGAGTGGACGCGGAACGCCGGCCACAACACGCCGTTGCAGCCGGGCACGCCACCACTGGCGTTCAGGTTGTAGAAGCCACCGGGTCCGCCGGGGAACGGCGCCCAGCATGGGCCGACCATGGCGATGTGCTGGCTGTTGGCGCCGCTGGCCAGGCCGTTGACCGGGCTGTCGGGGAAGGTCATGAACTCGACCAACAGCGGCATCGCGATCGGATCGTGGTCGCGCCGGCGATGGCCGAGGAAGTCACCCGCATCCACATCCCAGGTGGTGCCGGTGAAGCCGGCCGGAATGCCGGGCCCCGCCGGGTTGGCCGGGTCCTGTGGGAACTCGAACGCCCACGGCGAAGAGATGTGCGCAGTGCGATCTCGGGACGGGAACACACCGTCGGGCAGCTTGGCGCCCGACAGCCCGATCGCGGAGTCGTTGGCCATGTCCCACGACACCAGCCGCGAATCGCGCCACGTGTAGGTGGTCTCGAACGTCGGGTACGGCGTGAACAGCGTGCCGGTGCTGGCCGACCGGAACGAGTCGTTGGGACTGAGCTGGTAGACCTTGTCCACCACCACGTCGACGCGTTGCGTGCCCTCGAGGTAGTTCGACTCGAACACGTCGGTCAAACCGCTGAACGCCGACGCGCAGTCGAAGTCGCAGGTCGCCGCCGCCGCCCCCTGCACGAACACCAGGTTGTACAGCAGGTCCGGCCGCCAATCGGCGTGGGCCAGCGACATCGTCATCCGATCGAACGTGTCGAAATCGACCTGGTCGCCATTCCACGGCGCCCAGTGCAGCTGCTCGACGTCGATCATCATGCTCGACGGGTCGGTGTAGGAGAGCGAGAAGTCGTCCTCCCGATAGGTCATCTGCAGCCGCGACCCGCGCGGGTTGAGCGGCTCCAACACACCACCGAACACCACCGGCGTGCCAACGACGAAGGGCGCCGGCGGCTGGAAGATGGTCACCACGTGCGTCGGGCACTGGTACAGCTGGCCCGGAGGCCAGATGGTGGGGTCCGGCGGCGTGGTCGTCGGCACCGGCTGGGCTTGAGGATCCCAGCAGGAGCCCTGGTTGAAGCGCTGGATGCCGGCCAGGTTCGCCGCGTCGGCGGTTTGCTGGAACCGGCTGGTCTCGGCGCCGCTCAACCGGCCATCGATCAGCTGGAACTGACCGAAGAAGTCGACCGAGCCCGGCACCGTGCCGTCCTCGTCCGCGCTCTCGAAGCGGAACACGCGCCCGCCCACCAAGTTCTCCTCCGCGGCAGCGTCGATCGCCACCGACACGGACAGCGAAGTCGCCGGGTTCAGGAGATTGCGGTCGAACAGGTCGACGACGTTGCCCGACAGGTCCGCCGGCGCCGGAATCTCGCTGTCCGGATCGACGATCAGGTGCAGCCAATAGATCTCGGGCACCCCCGCCTCGTGGAAGAACCCCAGTGGCGGCACCAGCTGCAACAACGTCGCGTTGCGCTCGGCATCGACCAGCCGTGCGGGCTGGACCGACAGCCCAGCGACCTTCGGGTCGCTGAGCAGGCCGACGATGTCCGGCGACTCGAGCGGACTGACCGAGTTGTCGGTCAGCAGGAAGTTGTCGTAGCGATCGATGGTCTCGAGATCCATCGGCTCGGTGAACCGCAGCGACACCGTGGCGAACGGGTCGGGTGCGCCACTGGTCGAGCCGGACTCGACCACCACGAACTGGTCGAGGCGGTCGGCGTCCCGGACCAAGCCCGCGCCGAAGCTCGCCACGTACGGCACGTTGTGGTAGTAGCTGACGTTGACCGTGCAATCCCGCCCCGCGCCGGCTGCGGACTCGAAGGAGACGCGGTTGCCCTGCGAATCGACGGCGCTCAGCTGCGTCACGCGCAAGCGGACCACGGGGTTGCTGCCATTGTCGGAGCCCGAGGCGTTCATGCCGAGCACCGGCATGTTGGGATCACCGACGACGCTGCCGACGTCGAGATTCTGCACCACCTCGGCCCGGATCCGCACGGTCTCACCCGTGATCGGACTGACCACGTCCTGCAAGACGACGTCACCCGACCGCAGCGGCACTTCCGTCGGGACCTGCGCCGGCCCACCGGGCAGCCCACTGGAGGGCAACAAACCACCGTCGACGAACGGAATCCGAGCGCGGATCGCGACGTTCGCACCGCGCTTCTCGATCGTCAGCACGCGCTCCGCGGTGTCGACCGCGACGATGCCCATGCCGAACGAGCCCATCACCATCGGCGGATCGACGTCGCGCAGCGCGCCGACCAAACCGTCGTCCGGGTTGCCGGAACGGAAATCGCGAATCACGGCCGGCCGACCGGCGCTGCCGATGGCGTTGAGGGCGGTGACCGAATCAGGCTCGACTTCGAGCAGCGAGGACACCGCTCCGCCCGACGGAATCGCGACGCGGATGTTCGCGGTCTCGTTGTCCAAGCTGGTCGGCAAGCCGGTGCTGGTCAGGCCGCCACCGGCCTCGGCGCCGATCAAGGTCGTGTCGATCACCAAGGACGACCCCTGCGGCAGGAAGCGCACCTGGACCGGCCGGAACGCCTGGCTCGCGCCGACCACGGCGGGATCACCGGTGAACTCCAGGACTTGCACCGCACCGGGGTTGGCGGCGAAGAACTGCTGGGAGAGACCGAGATTGCGGTCGAAGGTCAGCTTGAGAGCGGCATTGCGCGGCACCACCGGAATCGGCCGCACCACGGTGTTCTGACCACGGAACGAACCCGGCACGGTCACCAGACCGGTCTGCGCGGTGTTCAGGGCGGCGGTGAACCGCGCCCCCTCGTCCTCATCGCGGTCGTCCCACAGGATCAACAGCTCGTCGTGGCCCACCGCCACGTCGAACGGAAGAAAGCGATAGTTGGCGCCGGTGTTCTCCGCCCCGGTGGCATCGAACAGATCCTCGGACTGGATGTCCGGTCCGACCATCACGTCACGGCGGATCAACGCGGGCTCCCGGTTCAGCGTGTCCCGCCGTTCCGGGTTGGTCCGGTCGATCCGGCGGAAGGCGTAGATGTCGACCAAACGGCCGTACTCGAGGCCGATCAGTGACGCCTTGCCACCCGTTTGCGTCGGCGGCACGGCCCCGCCGGAGGAGCTCCCATCACACCCGCCGAGCACGCCGGCCCCCAGTAGAGCCAGGGCCGCGGACCAGGCGCTCGTCTTCTGTTCAACCGCTCTCTTCATGACTGTTTACTCGCTGCGAATCGCGGGGCTTGCTTCTCCGGACCTTGTTCGAACGGTGCACCGCCAAGAGCGGCACACCTCTTGTCTCCGCTCAGAACCGATAGGGAATCACCAGGGAGCGCAGCTCCGGCAACGGACTCGACGGGGTCAACGGAATGTTCGGCGCCGTGTTGTTCGGCGCGTCTTCCGAGTACCGCGTGTTGAACACGACGTCCCACTGCACGAAGGCAGCTCCGCCCATGAACTGTCGGACCTCCTCTTGCCGGGCCGGGTCGCCCAGGTCGTAGAGGAAGGTGCCGACCGTCGTCGGCAGGCGGTCGGGGTCGTCGCCCTTGGTAATCGGCGGCTGGCCGAGCTTCGGCGTCGGGTCCCGGTGGAACGCGAAGCCGATCTGGATGTTGGCCACCGGCAGGTTCTTCGATGTGGTCGCGCCGGTCGGCACCTGATAGGTCGGGCCAAGACCACGCGATCCGTTGGTGAACACCTGGACGAAGCGCTCGATCACAGCCAACCGCATGTCGTTCTGGCTGGGCAGCGAGCCCTGGTCCGGGCTGAGATAGACGACCCGCTGGTCGTGACCGACGATCCGGAACTCGCCCAGCACCGTGCCACCCGAATCGGTGATCCGCGCCTGGTACTGCGAGTAGCGGTCGGCGATCGAGCCCATCACGGCGTCGGTCAGCGTCACCCGGTAGGCCAGCTCGCCCTCGAAGGTGCTGTTGCGATCGGCAGACGCGATCGAAGTCGGCGCCACGACGGTCGGGCCCTTCAGCGCGATCCCGGTCACCGTCTGGTCGTAGTCCAGATACCCGGTCCAGTTCGAGCTGGTGTCCGCGTTGGTGCCGGTGAACGTGTAGGTCGGCCCGGCCAGGAAGTTCTGGCTCTCCTGAATGGTCCGCGCGCCGGGCCCGTTGGTGGCGAACGGAAGGCGCACCGACCGACCCGTGTCGATCCACTTCGAGCGCACGCGCGACTTGTGGCTGATCGGGCTCGGCAACAGCACCGGCGCCGGCCGGATGTCGCCCTCGTCGTCGATCGTGGCACCGTTCGAGTAGGTCAGGTTGCCCTCGTCGTCGACCCACTCGCCCGCGCCGTTGAGGAAGCCGCGCCAGGCGAGGTAGCGGATCTTGTCGGCCGGGTCGGTCACCAGGTTGCCGTTGGCCTCGTAGAGCAGGATGTTGTCGTCCAGCACCGTGTTGGTGCCGTCGGCGTTGTCGACACCGGCCGGCGCCATCAGCTGCACCAGACCCATGCCACCCAACGCACCACTCGGGTTGCTGTCCCACTGCGTGCGCGGGCTCGGCGGCGGATACTTGCCGAACCACTCGGCGCCACCGAACTGGCCCTGCGTACCCGTGCTGCCATCCGCCGAGATCGCGTACGAGTAGTCGCCGTTGGCGTAGGTCTCGCCGTGCATGGTGAGCTCGATGCGGTCACCCGCCATCAACACGACCATGCCGCCGGAGCCGCCGCCGCCGCCACCACCTTGGTTGTTGCCGCCGGCCTGCTCGCCGCCACCACCGGTGCCGCCATCCGCACTGACGACGCCCTGCGCGCCGATGCGGATCTTGCCCAGCGCCTGGATGACGAGCACGCCGCCGCCGGCGCCGCCGCCGCCGCCCTTGTTGTTCGAGATCCAGTTGTTGTTGCCGACGCTCGGCGCCTTGTCGCCGCCGCCGCCGCCGCCGGAGCCACCGATCGGCGCCGCCAGCTCACCGTTGATGCGAATCAACCGCGCCAGGTCGACGCCGCTGCCCCAGAAGTTGTTGTCCTTGCGCGAGTCGCGGAACACTTCGGGACCCGGCAGACCACCGGGCAGAGTGCGGCTGGCCGCACCGCTCGAACCGGAGCAGCCGTAGCCACCCTGGCCGATCTGCTGGACGAACGACGTGCCCTGCGCCTTGGCCGGGAAGTTGGGGTCGCCCTGCGTGGACATCGAGCCGCCACCGCCACCGGAACCACGGCTGCAGGAGCCCGCACCGAGCAGGCCGCCACCACCGCCGCCCTCCGGCACCTGGCCCGGGCCGAAGCCGGCCTCACCCGTCGGGCTCTGCCCGCTGGTGTTGGGGCTGCCGACGCCACCGTTGCCACCACCGCAGCTGCCGACTCCACCACCGGTGACGAAGTTGGCCGAGCGCAGCGTGTTGACGCGGTCGCCCGCACCACCGTTGACCTGCAGGATGCCATCGACCTCGAAGTCGTTGGTGACCTGCCAGATCATCGGCTTGGTGCCGCGACCGATCACCGACACGCCTTCCGGAATGCGGACATTGCGGAAGCGGAACACGCCGCCGGCGACGTTGAACGGAGGTGCGCCCTTCGGCGTGATCTGCGTGAAGTCGGTGTTGAGGAAGACCTGCGAGGCGGCCGGCTCGTAGTCGAGGATCGTCGACGAACCGTCGAACTCGAACGCCGCCTTGACGAACCCGTTGCCGACCTCGGCGAACGGCTCGAGGAACGGAGCTTCGAAATCGATCTGCTCCGAGTTCTGGTCGAACTGCGCCACGATGGCGTCGAACTGCGGCTCGTACGACTCCCGCGTGAAGATCTTGGCGAACTGCCGGCTGTACGAAGCGTCGCCGACGTTCGACTCACCCGACATGTCCTCGAGCGTGTTCTCGACGATCACGCGGATCTCGGCGTTGTTGGGCAGCACACCCACCGGGAACAGCCGCACCTCCGAGCTGCTCAGCGTGTTCTCGGTCAAGCGCACGACCGCCGGAATCCACACCGAGCTGCCGACCAGGGGGTCGGGGTCGTCGTACTCGAGGAAGATCCGTCCGCGCTGTCCCTCGACGCGCGCCAGCGGATCGGGGTCGAAGTCGACCGGCACGTTGCTGGTCGCCGGGTTCAGTGGCTGGTTGAACTGCAGCACGATCTGCACCAGCGCCTGGCCCGACTTGTTGAGCGCGGTGCCCGGGTTCGAGCCACCCGACGTGGTCGGCGTCACCGAGAAGCCGACGCGCCGCGGTCCGCCCGCCAGGCGGTCGCGGAACAGCTCCGCCGGCGTGGTGCCGTTGGCCGTGCTGAACTGGAACGACTGCGGGATCGCCAGCGACTTGCCGCTGATGTCCTTCAAGACGTTGTTGTTGCGCGCGTTGCCCCCGACCAGGTTGACCAGGTAGGTCCGGCCCGGCCGGAACCCACCGTTGGTGTAGGAGTTGTTGCTCGGAAACTGCGGCACGAACTCCAGGCGACGCCCGGGCTCGGTGTCGCCGGGCGAAGTCGCCAACCGGAACGAGCCGACCGGCTGCTCTGCCAGGGCGGTCCCCGCCGCGTCGAACACCTCGAACGCCACCGTGTTCAGGTTCGCGGTGGAGATGTCCACCCGATTGGTGAAGTCGATGGCGATCGGGTCGTTCAAGAACAGGCGCCCGTTGGGAGCCGGCTCGGTCCGCAAGACGATGAAGTCACCACCGGCGAGGGTGCTCGCCGTGTCGCTGCCGCTGGTGCAACCGGAAAAACCCAAGAAGGCGACAGCGAGCGCCGCCGGCACGAGGCCGCCGCGGCGCGTGTTTTGGAAGGCAAAACTCATCATCATCACGTCGTTGAGGGAACTCGGGGGCAGGGAGAGCAAGAGGGGGGTCGGGGAGCAGCGCCGGTCGGTTCGAGTTCGAACCTCGCGGCCCCTCCCGGCAAAGCAACTAGCGATTCTCGAAGCGATAGGTCACCACGAACGAATCGATGGTCGGGGTGATCGGCGGCGTCGCGGCGACGTTGTTCTCGAACACGAACCGCCAGTTGAAGTAGCGTACATCTTCCGGGAGGAAGCTCTCGCTGGGGGCTGCGAACTGGGTGGTGAAGGTGTCCAACATCAGGGCGTTCGGATCACCCACGTACTCGGTGATATGGCGGTTGTAGTAATACGTCCACCACTTCCGCGACTGCCCGCCGGTGTCCGGACGATCATCGAACTTCCGGATGTGGGCATCGCCGGCCTTGAGCGGGTCGAGCGGGAAGTTGGTCTCGTTCGGTTGCGGCATGTAGCCGTTCTGCGCGGCCTGCGCCGCCCACGGTTGCGGGTCGACGATGCCAGCGCCGCGGAACTCGGGCACCAACCGGGTGCCGCCCGGCAGCTGTGACAACGGCGGCTCGAAGTAGAAATCGAACGCCGGCAGCACGCCCTGCGGGCCAGCCACGTCGAAGTACGGCCCCATCCGCGGATCCGGAGGCGGCCAGCCCTGCGTGCGCTGGGGGTCCATTCGGTGTGGGTCGATGATGTCGACGAAACCGGCGGTCAGCACCGAGACGCGCTTGACGTAGTCGGCCATCATCCAGAACAGCGTGTTGTCGACGCTCCGGGTGCGCGCTCCGCCCGGAGTGAAGCCGCCCTTGGCGTTGATCCAGTCGGGCGAGCCGGGCGAAACCGTCACCGCCGAGCCCTGCACCAAGCCGCCGGCCGAGTAGGACCGGAACCCGGGCTGAGGACCGGAGGTCAACGCCAGCGACACCTGCCAACCGTTGGTACCAGCGGCGAGGAACGGGCCCTCGACCGGCAACAGCGGGTCATCGGGGTAGACCCAGAAGTCGGCCATCAGCGGCAGCGCGATCGACCCGACCAAACCACCGGTCTGGCTCTCGGCGTTGCGCGTCGAGCTGATCTGGAAGTTGCGCCGGTTGTCCCAGAACCCACTGTTGAACGCCGGCGAAACGACCGGCACGGGCGGCTGGCCGACCATCGTGGTCCGCGTCGACGCGAAGCGGCCCTGGCCGCCCAAGAACGGCGACAGGACGTAGGGCGTGTAGTTGTTGGCGCGCCCGGTCTGGGTGTCGTAGCCCTGCCCGGAGTTGGCGCCCTGCAGCATCAGCCGCTCGTCGCGCCAGACGAAGTAGGGCTCCTCGAACTCGGGCAGCGGCAGGTAGCGGTAGACACCGTTCACCTCGGTGATCGCCTGGCTGGCCAGGATGGTCAGCTGCTGGTCGACGAACGCCGGCCAGGGCTGCTCGGCCTCTTCCTTGTTGTTGCCGGTGATGTCGGGGTTGTAGACGTAGTTGTCGGCGAAGGCCGTGCCGATGCCCGAGTTCTGCAGCGTCGGCAGCGCGCCGAACTGACCGACGCAGGGCTCCGGACGCTTCTCGGCGTGACCGAGGAACAGCGAGATGCGGTCGAACTCGTCGAACGACACCGCGGTGGTGATGAAGGGGCACCAGTAGATCTGCTCGACGTCGAGGTTGAAGTCGTTGGGATCGGACTTCGACAGGCTGACGTCGATCTCGCGCCACACCATCTGCAGCCGGCAACCGTTGGGGTTGAGCGGGTTCTGCAGCGGGCTGCCGAAGCGCGCCGTCGCGGTGCCCGCCACCGTCTGCTGCTCTCCCCCGATCGAGTACGGGCAGAAGTTGTTGTTCGAGTTCTCCTCCTGCGGCGGCGCGGGCTGCTGGTTGAGGTCGTCGACCGCCTGGCGGACACGCGTCGTCGGCCGCGCCGACAGGGTGCCATCCGAGAGGTAGACGACGGCGCCGAAAGCGTCGATCAAGTTGTGCGCCTTGGCGTTGTAACCCGCGCCACTCGGCACCTCGTCGGCGACGTAGTAGGACGGCTGCTCGTCTTCGTCGGGGTTCTCGAACCGCCGGGCAATGGTGACCACGCGGTTGTCGGCGAACAGCGGTGAACCGCTCGTGCTCGAGCGCGTATCCAGGCTGAACGGGATGACCACGTTGGACTTGACCGAGACCTCGGACTGGAAGTCGAGCTCGTTGCCGGCCAAGTCCTTGATGCCGTCCGGTCCACCGACCAGGTGCAGGAAGTAGCGGAACTTCTTCTGCTCGAACGGGACGCCCTCGTCCTCCTGCCGCATCTGGTCGTCGAGATAGAAGCCCTTGCTCGGCAGCAGGCGGATCGACGTCTGCGAGCCGTCCTCGTCGAACACCTGGGCGGCGACGAGGTGCGGGGTGACGAACTTGGCGTGGATGAACGCGCTCGGGTCGATCCCCTGCGCGACCTGGAACCCGGTGACCTCGGCCGGATCGAGCAAGTCCCGAGTGCCGAAGAAGAAGGTGTCGAGCGCCTTGACCGTGTTCATGTCGACCGGCTTCGTGAACCGCACGATGGCACCGGCGAACGGCGACACGTTCTCGTTGGGCTCACTCGGCGTGCCGTTGGCGAACGGCTGCGGCGCCGGCGTGAAGTTGACGAAGTAGCGCGGGTCGTCGCCGTAGGCGTTGCTCAGCGAGTCCAGCCGCTCGGCGGTGTACTCGGCGACCAGCACCAGCCGCGGCGCGTACTGCACCAGCCACTGCTCGCGCTGCTGCTGGTTGCTCGGGTAGGCCGGGATGCCCTGGTTCTGCTGCCAGAATAGGTTGCCGGCCGCCGGCGGATCGCTCGGATCCCACGCCGCGAACACGTCGAGCTCGCCACCGCCGGGCTGCGGGGCCAAGACGCGCCGCACCACCGCGCGCACGTGCTGCACGTTGGGGCGCTCGAAGTCGTCGACCGGGTCGATGGTGATCTCGGAGACGGCCGCCGGCACGCCGCTGTTGTCGACCATCAGGCGCACCGCGTCGCCGCGATCGAGCTCGTGCAGGGCGCCGCCCTTGTAGATCGTCACCACCTGGGTGAACTCGTCCACCGGCTCGACGCTCTCGACGTACATCAGGATCTGGCCGGCGATGCGCGGCGGGATCGCGTCACGCAGAAAGCCCTGCGCGATGTCCGGCGTGTTGTCGTTCTTGTTGCCCGAGCGGAAGTCGCGAATCACCGCCTGCTGGCCGCTGAGGTTGTTGCCGTTGAGGTTGCCGGCACGGTCGGGGCGCAGCCCCGGAATCGCCAGCGGCCCCTCGAGCGCGATCGCGACGCGGATGTTGGCGCCGATCTGATCGGGCGACGCCGGCATGCCCGAAGCGCTGTTGCGCGTCTGGTACTGCAGGCCCTCGCTGCCGAGCAGCACCGGGTCGAGGATCAGCTGGTTGCCGCGCGGCACGTAGCGCGTCGCCACCTGCTCGAGCGATCCAGGCTGGTTCGGATCGCCACCGATCTCCAGCAGCTGCACGGCCTCGGTGTTCTTCAGCCCGACCACCTGACCGCTGCTGCCGCGCTCGACGAAGAAGCTCTCGTCGAGCGGCAGGTCCTGGGTGAACGTCAACCGCAGGGCGGCGTCACGCGCCACCAAGGAGAACGGTTGGGTCGCCGTGTTCTGCCCGAACGAACCCGGCTGCACCAGGCGCAGCTCGTCGTCGAGCGCGTCGAACGCGGCGTCGAACTCGGCGCTGCCGATGACGCGGGTGATCAGCAGCCGCGGCGCCAACGTGTCCGGGTCCGAGCTCAGGAAGTCGTAGAGGATCTCCGAGTCCGGCTTGTTGGAGTTGCTCGACCGCTCGTCCTCGATGTCGGGCCCCACCATCACGTCGGCCAAGTACAGATCGACCGTGGTGCCGCCCGCCGACTGCCGCAGCCCGTAGACATCGACCAGCTTGCCGAACTCCATGGTCGCCAGCCGCAGGCTGTTGCCCGACACCCCCGGCACGTTCGACGCGCCACCGCCACTGCCGCCGCAACCGACCAAACCCAGCGCCAGCATCGCCGCCGCCGGCCACGTGCAAAGCGACATCCCCGCCGCGCGGGGCCTGGCCGCCGGCTCTGGAGTGACTCGAGGCTGCGAAGTGGTCACGGGGTCTCCTGCCGTTGGAGCTGAGTGGTTGGGTTGGTGCTGAGGCATGCGAAAGAAACCTCCGACTCGGCCGCCCCACGCCCGGACCTAGACGCGGACAGCGACGACGAGAGGGTGCTTGCGAGGGTACCAGAGGGTTGTCCGGCTCCGCACAGCAACGCGCTGCAACGGCCGCGGAGGGCCGGCGCGGAATCCGTGACGGAGCTGGGCAATCACAACAATCATGCCATGACTCCGCCTCCGGTGCACGGTCTGTTAGCCCCTACTCAGCAAAGATTTAGCACCTTTGGCTTGGTCTGGTCGGCGCCGCCACCCGGCGCATTCGCGCGCTTCGGTGAGCGATACCGCTCGGCGGAACCCGCCGCGGCCTCACGCCTTGGAGCGAAACTGTGCCGCCAGAGCCTGCTCGGGGGATTCGAAGTAGACCCGCTGGGCAGGGCGGATCCGCTCCGCCGCCGGGTCTTCGTGCGGGTAGAAGATCCCGGCATCTCGGTCGCCGACGAAGCGCGCCACGAGCTCGCGCCCGCAGTAGGTGCAAACCAGCAGAGGAGGGTTCACTTCCTTCAGAACGAAATCGGGGACGAGATAGCGGCGGCCCTCGCCGTGCGTCACGCAGCGATCGTTCTGGCAGCGCAGCACCGGACCGACCGGCGCTCGCTCCTGCGGCTTGGTCGGCGTCGGCGGCTGTGCCTCGAGCTCGATCGTGCCCAGCAGAAAGGCCATCAGCGCCATCCGAATCGGCACGCCGAGCTCCGCCTGGCGGAAGTACACCGAGCGCGGGTCGCTGTCGATCTCGTAGTCGATCTCGTCGGTGCGCGGCAGTGGGTGCATGACGCGCGCGTCGCGCATCAACGACGAGCGCATCGAGGCCGACGACAGCCGCGGATAGCCCTCGGTCGACTCGCCGAGGTGACGCTCGCGCTGCGCGCGCGTCATGTAGATCGCGTCGATGCGATCCACCTGGTGCGGCGTCAAGTGGGTGAACAGCGCCAGCTGGTGGGGCTTGCTCGCGGTGAGGTAGGCGGCCGCCCCCTCCTGGCTGGCGATGCCCGGCAGGTCGCCGACCTCGGCGTGCTGCGCCTGGACCCCGAAGTCGCGCCGCAGCCGCTCGAGCACGAACTGAGGCATCTCGAACCCGGGGTACGGAATGGTGATGACGTTCGCCCGGAACCGCGCCAGCGCGTAGGCAAAGGAGTGCACGGTGCGCGAGTAGCGCAGATCGCCGCAGAGCACGACCTCGAGCCCCTCGAGCTGCCCCTTCTCCTTCCACAGCGTGTAGAGATCGCACAAGGTCTGCGTCGGGTGCTCGTGGGCGCCGTCGCCGCCGTTGATCACCGGCACGTGGGCGTAGCGCGCCGCGACCCGGGCGGCGCCGTCCTCGGGGTGACGTACGACGATGATGTCGGCGTAGCTGCCGCCCACGACCCGCACCGTGTCGGCCAACGACTCACCCTTCACCTGGCTCGACATGGCGGGATCGGCGGTGGTGATCACGCCACCGCCGAGACGCAGCATCGCCGACTCGAAGCTGAGCCGCGTGCGGGTGCTCGGCTCGAAGAACAGCGTCGCCATGATCGAGCCGCGGCAAAGCTGCGAGAAACCGCGCAGATCGTCGCGAAAGCGGTCGGCATGGCGAAACAGCTCGAGGATCTCGCCGGTGGAGAGATCGTCGATCGAGACCAGGTGCCGCTGCGGGTCGGTCATGCTGCCTGCGCTCATTCTGGCGCACCACCGCCGTACAGAGAAGCGCGCAGTGCGCGCAAGTCGGCGCGCTGTGCGTCGTCGAGGGCGGCGGCGCCACCCACCGGTCCCGCCGCCGGCAGACGCCGGCGATGGCGCAGCCAGGCGCCGAGACGACCGCGCAGCGCCGCGTGCGCGGCGGGATCGATGCAGCAGGCCTCGAGGTCGGCCGGCGGCCACGGCCAGGCGGCCTGAGGCAGGTCGGTCTTGTTGCGGACCACGCAGGTGCGCGCGGTGCGCAAGTCCCCGTCGAGCGCACTCGGCCCCGCCGCCCCGTCGATCACCAGCACGCGCCACGCCCCCCGCCGGCGCTGCCGCCCACGGCGCAGCGCGACCCGATCGATGGCGTCGGCAGGAGACCCCGCGGCCGCGCCGGGTTCGCCGGCGGTGTCCACCACCTCGTAGGGGTAGCCGTCGAGCAGGACCACCTCGCCCACCGGGTCGCGGGTCAACCCCGGCAGCGGCCCGACCAGGGCCCGAGGGCGGCCGACCAAGGCGTTCAGCAGGCTCGACTTGCCCGCGTTCTGCCGGCCACAGAGCACCAGCGGACACGGCGTGAGCAACGCCCGCGCGATGGCGCTGCGCCGCGCCAGGGCGCGGGTCGCGCTGCGCCGGCGGCCCGGCTCCAGAGCCGCGATGCGGGCGCGCTCGACGGGCCACGACCACTGGCGCTGTTCGAGCGCCAGCCGCAGCTGGCCCTCGCCGCGCGCTGCCACCGCCGCGTCTTCCCCCGCGCCCAGCGGCAGCGGCGACAGCCAACCCTCCGGAGCCACGCGGTGCCCGGCGTGCTCGAGCCACTCGGCCAAACGCCGGACCAGCGCCGGGCTGCCGTGCAGGTGCAGCTCGAAGTGCCCGTCCGCCGCGCACACCAGGACCCGGTCGAGGCGCCGGCCGTCGAGCCACAGCCAGCCGCCGGCAATCGGCGCCCGGTCGGTGAGCGGGCCGCCATCGCGGCGGCGCACGATGCGACCCAGCACAGCCGCCGCGGACTCTCCATCGAGCACGACGACGGCGATGCCCCCGGGCGAGGGCGGCGTCGCCAACCACGCGCGCAGCGCGGTCACGGCCGGTCCGCCAACAGCGCCAGGCCGCGGTGCACCAAGTCCTCGACCAGCTCCACCGCCAGCACACCGCGCCGCAGGTAGAGCGGCGCGTCGCCACCGGTGAGCAGAACCGGCGTGTCGGGCGGCAAGCCGGCGGCGTGCCGGACCTCCGCGACGAGGCGCTCGACGGCACCGCAGAACGCCAGCTGGAGACCGGAGCGCACCGCCTCCTCGCTCGAGTTGGGCAGCGCGGCGCCGGCCACTTCGAGATCCGGGACGGGCAACCCGGGCGCCGCCCCGGCCAGCCCTGCGCGCATCGTGCGGGCCCCCGGAGCGATGCATCCACCGAGGAAGACCCCGGGCTCGGCGCCCGGCCCGGCGCCGGTGCGCGCCACGGCATCGACGGTCAACGCGGTGCCGGCGTCGACGACGATGGCGCGGGGATGCAGCGCGCACGCCGCGAACGCCGCCACCCACCGGTCCACGCCCAGGGCTTCGGCGGGCTCGTAGGTCAGGCGCAACGGACAGGGGAGATCGTCGCCCGCGATCGCGAGGGGCACGCCGTGCGAACGCAGCGCAGCGCCGACGGCCGCCAGACCGTCCGCTACGACCGTGCACGCCACCGCCCGCGCGACACCGCCGGCCCCCGCCACCAAACGCAGCACACCATCGAGGTCATCGGGCGACAGCCGCACGCGCTGCAGCCGCTCGGCGTCGTCGTGCACGCAGCAATCGAGCGTGCTGTTGCCGCGGTCCAGCGTGAGAAGGCCGGTCACCGCACGGCGCTCACGGCCTCCGCCCACCGCCACGCCCCTACTCGTTGGGGACGTAGTACGTGCGCTCCTCGATGCGGCCGTAGCGGTTGAGGATCTTGGCGGTGAACGCGCGGACTCCGGCGCGGTACTGCTTCTTGCCCACCGACAGGGCCTCGGCCTTGCTGCGCACCGGCACGCCGTTGAGCTCCAGCAGCACGTCCCCGGCCTGCACGCCGAACCGCTGCATCCTGGGCGACACCTTGTTGACGATGACGCCGCGAATGCTCCCGCTGCGCGAGGTGTAGGTGCGCAGCGAGATGTCCTGGTGGAACACCTCCTCGGCCTGCCGGGTCAGCATCTCGTTGTCCTGCCGGCTGATGTGCCATTGGCCGGGCTCCACCGCCTTGGTGCGGGCGCCGACATCCTGCCACTGACCGCCCGGCGCCTGCGCCGCGGTCGCTTCGCCACGCGGCCGTGGCGCCGTGTCGGCCGACACCGCGCCGTTCTCGCTGAGGTGCTCGAAGACCTCGTCGTCCAAGTCCAACACCTTGTGGAACACCCGCTCCTCGGCCGCCACTCCCTCCGGCAACTTGCCCTCGCGGCGGAACACCACCGCCAGCGGCCGCTCCTGCACCGACGCCATCACGACGTCGCTGTACGGCTCCCACAGTGAATCACCGATCGCCAGGTGGTGGTAGAGCGCATCGTCGCCCCCGAACGTCGGCATCGGCGAGACCGGCCGCGCCCCGGGTTGCTGGTTGCCCGGCCGGCGGCCGCGCCCGCGATTGGCGAGTGCCGGCGCCGCCGGGGTCACCGGCGCCGCGCCGACGTCGCCCGGTCCACTGTAGCTGCCCTCGCCGTCGCCACCGCCGAACTTGCTCGGCGGCCGCTGCACGTTGGCCTCTGGCTTGTAGCGGACCACGCACGTCGACTCGCCATTGGACATGAAGACGGCGCAGTCGACGTCGAGCAGGTCCTTGATCGGCGTCACCGTCTGCACCACCGGCTCTTCCTCCACCGGCGCCGCGACCTCGACCGGCTTGGGCGGCAGCTTGCCGATGAAGTTTGCCTGCCGGAACTGCTCCCACCAGGCCTGGCTGGCCTGGGAATAGTCGTCGCGGAGGTCGTCCGGCGTGCGCTCGCGGCCGGCCTGCAGGGTGGCCTGGGTCTCCTCGCTGATCGCCGCTTGCTGCGACGGCGGGATCTGCATGCTCTCGTAGAACAGATAACCGCTGCCGCCGGCCAGGCCGAGGGAGCTCAAGTACAGCAAGCTGTTGATGGGAAGCTTCATGCGGATCGCCTGACCGCGGAGTGTAACGACCGCGCCGCGGGCCACCAAGGCGAGCGCTGGCCGAACCGCGCCAGGCTACGACGCCGAGCGGACCGGGATCTTCCAGGAAAGACCGCGCGGCGCCCGCGCCGGAGGATCAGACCATCACCGTGCCGCGGGTGATGCCGCGCATCTGCATCTTCAGCTCCTCGGGGTTGTCCGAGGCCGCCAGCGCCTCCTCCAGGGCGATGTTGCCGGCATCGAACAGCCGGATGAGCGACTGGTTGAAGGTCATGGTGCCGTAGTGGGTGCCCTCGGACAGCGCGCGCGGTAGCTCGCGGGTGCTGCCCTTCTCGAGCAGCTCGCGCACGGTCGGCGTGCTGATCAGCAGCTCGACCGCCGGCAGCGAGCCGGTGCCGACCTTGGTGGCGATCAGCCGCATCGAGATGACCCCGGCCAGGTTGAGGGCGAGCTGCAGCCGGATCAGGTCGTGATGGTGCGGCTCGAAGAAGGTGATGATGCGCTCGACGGTCTGCACCGCGTTGACCGTGTGCAGGGTGGAGAACACCAGGTGACCGGTCTCCGCCGCCGCCATCGCGGCCTCGGCGGTCTCGCGGTCGCGCATCTCGCCGATCATGATGACGTCGGGCGCCTGCCGCACCGCGTCGCGCAGCGCCGCCGGAAAGCTGATCGCGTCGGTGCCGATCTCGCGCTGATTGACGATCGAGCGCTTGTCGGCGAACTGGTACTCGATCGGGTCCTCGATCGTGATGATGTGCTTGGCCTCGGTGCGGTTGATGTACTCGAGCATCGCCGCCAGCGTCGTCGACTTGCCCGACCCCGCGGTGCCGGTGACCAGCACCAGGCCGCGCCGGCGGGTGGACAGCTCCTTGAGCGGGTCCACCGGCAAGTGGAGATCCTTGAACGGCGGGATGTCGGTGCGGATGCCGCGCAGCACCAGCCCGACGTCGCCGCTCTGATGAAACGCGTTGCAGCGATAACGCCCCAGCCCGGCGATGCTGAGCGCTCGGTCGGCCGAACCGCGCTTGCGGAACTTGGCCATCCGCTTCTCGCCGAGCACGTGCTCGAGGAACTGCTGCACCACCGCGCGCGGCAGCGGCTGATCGCCCAGAAAGCGGATCCCCTTCGCGGTGCGCACCGCCGGGCACCCACCGGACTTCAGGATGAGATCCGAGGCCTCGGCCGCTTGCATGGCCTTCAACAGCTGGGTCATCTCGTGTGGCGCGTCGCTCACGTGTGTCACCTCCCCTCTCCGTATCGGACCGCGACGCGCGGGATCGCTGGGCACTGGCTCGAAATGAGACTGGGCCCGGCTTCGCGCCGGGAGACGCGGCCCCGACCGCGCCCGGACACCGCGCCTCAGAACCCCAGATGCAGGTCGATCCCGTTGCTGAGCGCGAAGCCCAGTGGATCAGGCGTCGGTGCGTGGATGGACTGCAGCGCCACCCGCAAGCCCAGCAACGCCGGGGTCGCGGGCAACGGCAGTGCGACGGACCACCGCGCGGTTCTCGGCACAACGTTGGCCAACAACACCACAGTCCATGCGTCGAGGTAGCTGGTGCAGCCGCCTCGACCGAGCCAGGACGGCTGGCGGGGCCCAGAGGCGAGCAACAGAGCGGGCACCCCGATCGGAGCGAAGTCGCCGACCACCGACAGCGTCGTGCCGAGGACCGGGTCGGGGCAGCGCAGAACCGGATCGAGGCCGGCGCCGCAGCCGCGGCCCAGGGGGCGCGCAGTCGCGCCTGGCCGCCACGCCCAGGGCTCGGAACCGATCGACCCATCGCCGCCCGCGAAGAACAGGAACCCCGCACCGAAGTGCATGTCACCCGTCGCCGACGCGATGTTGCCGAACTCGAACGTACCGCCGGCGGTACCGTCGGTGACCCAAAGCCCAGTTCCGCTGGTTGGCCGGGTCAGGACCAGCGCCAGACGGCGTGTGCCGACGGCTTCCAACCCTCTGACGCGAATCCCGGCCGGCCCCGGCTCCAGGTCGGCAACCAAACGCGTCCCCGCCGCAGTGCCATCGGAGACCCACAACTCCTCGCCGAAGGCGCTGGTGATCGCGGTGAAGAACACCCGATCACCCACGACCGTCATTTGACGTGGAGCGCTGTTGCCGGGCCCTGACTCGATATCCGCAACGCGACGCGTCCCACCAGCAGTGCCGTCCGTGCACCACAGCTCGACCCCGCCGCTGTCTCGTGCACTGAAGAACGTCAGGTCATTGGCGACCGCGAACCCGTCGTACCACCCCGCCGTAGCAATCTGAAGCGTGCCTGCGACGGTGCCGTCGGTGCGCCAGATGCCGTCCGAACGGCCCCACAACACCGAATCTCGATAGCGTACCAAAGCACTCGGTCCAGTCACGGAGGGCTGCGTGATCAGCGACGTACCGGCGGAGGTCCCATCGGTACGCCACAGCTGGAGCAAAGAACCTTGCTCGAAGGCCAAGAAGAGCACGACATCCCCGAGCACCGTGAAGTCACGCGGATTGCTCGACTGCGCGCCAGCGAGGTTTCGGACCCAAGTCGTGCCCGCGGGGGTTCCGTCGCTACGCCACATCTCGGCACCACCGGTGGGCTCGTGCGCGCGAAACAACAGCAGGTCGTCCAAGAACACGAACTCGTCCGGATACGACGGGGAGGATCCGCGATGGATGTCCTTTACCAGTCGCGTTCCCGCCTCCGTGCCGTCACTGAACCACAGCTCGTTCCCGCGTTGCGCATCGGCAGCGCTGAAGAACACGCCTCGACCGTCGGCAATCTGTGACACGCGGCCCACGGTTGAACCGGCGGCCCCGGGATTGAGATCTTTCAGCATCCGCGTTCCGCTGGCCTGGCCCGATGTGAACCACGGTTCGCGACCGAGTACACCATCGTCCGCCCAGAACAGGACGCCGCCGAACGCTGCGATCGCGTCTCGCGGAGAACTACTGGCCCCACCTGATAGCGGCTGCACGAGGTCTCCCGTCAGAACTGTCCCGAACACCGTGCCATCGGTGCGCCACAACTCGTCGCCCGTCGCTCCATCGTCGGCGACGAAGAACAAGTTGCCGTTGGTCGCGGGGAACAGCTCCGTTGGGTTCGAGCCAACCGCACCCGGATTGAGGTCGACCACCAGCCTCGTGTTGGCCGCGCTCCCATCCGAAACCCACAGCTCGCGACCCCGGGCATCATCGTTGACGATGTACAACGCGTCCCGGGTTGCGCCGAGTTCACTGGCCTGCAAACCAGACATGACCAACGACGTCCCGCTGGCGGTTCCATCCGTTCGCCACAGGTTGGCCGCCAATGCAAACCCAGCCGGCTGGACCGAGGACCGCTCCAAGAAATAGACGTGTCCTCGAAACGCTCGAGGGGCCCAATACACCGGCATCGTGGTACTGGGCGAGAGCTGCGTGACTCGCTGCGTCCCAGCCACCGTGCCGTCCGTGACCCACGGATGAACCCCTGTGCCGTCGTCGGCAAAGAACACGAGCCGGGAACCCAGCCGAGTGAACACCCGAGGTTGGGCGACTCCCAGAGTGGTGCCCGGCGGAATCGTGGCCAGCTGCATCGTGCCACCCACCGTGCCGTCCGAGACCCAGGGCTGCGCGGCCAAGCCCAAGTCGAGGCACCAGAACACTGCACGGCTGCCGAGAGCCGTCAGCCCTACGCAGCTCGACGTGGTCAGCTGTCGGAGCTGCGCCGTCACGCCGTCGAACGCCCACAGTCCGTTCGACGACCAGACGAACAGAATGTCATCGACCGCGAGCAGCGAGCCCCATACCGCGGAACTGATCGGCCGAACGGTCCCCGCAGAATCCACTGCCCACAGCCCGCTGGGAGAGACGGTCGTGAAGTACAGCTCGCCCTGAAACGACACCAAGTCCCGCACGCTCAACCACGGTCCTGCACCCGTGATGCTCTGCGTGCCAGCACTGGTTCCATCGCTACGCCAGATCTCGCGGCCAACGGCCTGGCTCAACACTGAACAGTAGACGTGCGCACCAACCGTCGTCAGTTGCTCGGGCATCGAGTGCGAAGGACCGGGGGCGATGTCCGCGACGAGGGTCGCGTCGCCCGGATTCCCATAGGTCCGGTAAGAGCTCACGTCCGAACGGGCCGTTCGCCGAGAAAAACACCGCCGCGCCGAGCTGGGCCATGGGGACGGGACAAGCGTTGCCAGCCACCGGCGCCTGGTTGAGGTCTCGAATCAAGCTCGGATTGCCCTGCGCTGCGACCGCCGCAAGGGCGACGCTCATCACGAGCCAAGCGCGAACGGCGCGCGCAGCGGCTGACGGCGCCGACCGGAGGAGGAACGAGACGTGCTTCATTGCGGCCCTCACTTGGCGAAGGTGACTGGCAGCCTCCGAACCTCGCCAGAGGCTCCCACCGGACGCGGCTCATGCTACTCGATTGATCGAGGTGTGCCGGCCCCGGTCTCGGTGACGATCTCGACGAGATGGCTATCGAGTCAGCTTCGACAGCCATCGGGCGAAGGTGTCTCGGTCGACCCTGTCGGTCGCGAGACCTTCGATCATGACGACGGCCTCCGCGTTGTCTCCCCGGAACGCCGCGCCGTTGATCCGCAGAAACGTCATGGCACAGGCGAGCGCCGTTCGCTTGTTGCCGTCGACGAAACCGTGGTTCTTGACGATCGCCTGGGCGTAGGTCGCGGCGAGGATCGCGAGGCTGGACGGCTCGTAGGCCTGGACATTCTTCGGCCTGGCCAGCGCACTCTCGATGAGATTCAGATCCCTCGTGCCGGGCTCACCGCCGAACAGGCCGATCATCGCCTCGTGGATGGCCAGCGCATCGTCGAGAGTGATCCACCGGGGCTCCGTGGCCGTCACTTCGCCAGCTCACGCAGAGCATCTTCATAGTGCTCGACGACCTCCCTGAGAGCGGCAAGCTTGTCCTGGAAGTCGCCGTTCTCCACCGATAGCTCCAGCCGCTGCGACGTGGGGCACCGCGACAGGATCAGGCGCTCGCCGGCCCGTCGCTTGACCCCCAGGTCGTCGAGCACTTCGACCGGCAAGATCACCCCGAGCGAATTCCCGATCTGAGTGAGCCGCAGCGTCTTGGGCGTGGTCAGGTTGGTCATGGGCCATCTCCGAGCGGAACGCGCAGCCCGCGGGCCACCGCGTTATAACAAACGTTAGAACATCTTACTCGGCATGACAACCTGCGGGGTTGAGTTGGGATTTGCGTCGCCCCCTTAGCTGGACGGCCCCCTTTCTCACTTCGACTCTACGTCCGCCAGCAGCGCCCCGATCGCCCGCAGCAGCTCGTCCAACCCCCGCCGCGTCGCCGCCGAGATCGACAGCACAGGCTCACCGAGCGCGGCGCCCAGCTCGGCCGCGCGCCGCGCGGAGGCCTCGTCTTCGACCTTGGTGGCGACCAGGAGACAGCGGCGGCCAGCCAAGTCGGCGGAGTGGCCGGCCAGCTCGGCCCGGATGGTGCGGTAGGCCGCGACCGGGTCGTCCTCGCTCTGACAGTCGACCAGGTGCAGCAGCACTCGGGTGCGCTCGACGTGCTTGAGGAAGCGGTCTCCGAGCCCCTTGCCCTGGTGCGCCCCCTCGATCAGGCCCGGGATGTCGGCCATCACGAAGCCGCTGCCGGCGCCGGTCTCGACGATGCCCAGGTGCGGCTCGAGGGTGGTGAACGGATACGCGGCGACCCGCGGCCGCGCGCGCGACAGGGTGGCCAGCAGCGTCGACTTGCCGGCGTTGGGCAGGCCGATCAAGCCGACGTCGGCGATCAGCTTCAGGCTGAGCCGCACCTTGCGCTCTTCGCCCGCTGTGCCCGCCTCGGTCTGCCGCGGCGTGCGGTTGGTGGAGCTGGCGAAGCGGCGGTTGCCGCGCCCACCGCGACCGCCCCGCACGACCACGAAGCGAGCACCGGGCTCGTCCAGGTCGCGCAGCACGTGCCCCCGCTCGGCATCCAGCACCACCGTGCCGACCGGCACCTCGATCTCCAGGTCTTCGCCGCGGCGACCGGTGCAGTCACGGCTGCCGCCCGGCTGCCCTGCCCCGGCGGCGAACACCGCGCGGCCGGTCAAGCCGAACAGCGTGTTCTCGTGCGGGCTGGGGCAGAAGACGACGTCGCCACCGTCGCCGCCGTCGCCGCCGTCGGGGCCGCCCTTGGGCAGGAACTTCTCGCGGCGGAACGACAGGCAGCCATCGCCACCCTTGCCGGCACGCACCGTGATCTCCAGCTCATCGACGAACATCGGCGAGGCTTGGATCGGTCCATGAATGGGCGCGCGCCGGCGCCCGCGCCGCGCTACTGCGCCGGCTGGTCGACGTGGACGCGGCGGTTGCTTTGGAAGCGCACCACGCCGTCGGTCAACGCGAACAGCGTGTCGTCGTTGGCCCGCTTGACGTTCTTGCCCGGCAGGAAGCGCGTCCCGACCTGACGGATCAAGATGGTGCCCGCGGTCACGGCCTGGCCGCCGAAGCGCTTGACGCCGCGGTGCTGCGGGTTGCTGTCGCGGCCGTTCTTGCTCGAGCCCTGTCCCTTTTTATGTGCCATCGCTCAAACCTCTTCTTGGGGCATCAGCCCGAGATGCCCTCGATGCGAAGCTCGGTGTAGCGCGCGCGAAAACCGACGCGCGAGCGCGAGTTCTTGCGGCGGCGCAGCTTGGCGACCACCAGCTTGGGCCCCTTCACCACGCCCTCGACCACCGCCGTCACCGAGGCGCCGTCCACGTAGGGCGTGCCGATCCGCGGCTCGTCGCCGCCCACGGCGCACACCTTGTCGAAGGTCACCGCGCTGCCGGCTTCGAGGGTGGAGTTCAGCGGCACCAGAACCCGGTCGCCCACGGCGACGCGGAACTGTTGATTGCGGTCTTCGAAGACGGCGTACATGGCGGGTCTCGCGCGGAAAAAGGGGCAGGGACGATAGCCCTTGGACTGCGCGAATCAAGCGTCTCCGGGACCACCGTCCCACGAGTCGCCTCGGGCGGGCCGCGGGCGGGCTCAGACCCGCACGCCGAGGCCCGCCGGCACCGGCACCCGCGCCTCCTGGCCGTCGGCGGTCAGGAAGCGATAGTGCACCATGTCGACCGGGTAGGCGGGCTCGGACTTGACCGCGATCCGCTTGCCGGCGGCCTCCTCGAGGTCGAGCAGCGCCCGCCGCTTGTAGTTGGTCAGGTAGTCGTCGACCGCGGGCGAGGCGTAGACCTGCAAGATCGAGTAGCCCTTGAGCGGCAGCATGGCGCGGATCTCGCGCAGGGTGGTGACCGCCCGGCTCTGCACGGTGCGGGTCAACCCGGTGCCCTTGCAGTGCGAGCAGGTGCTGAACACGGTGTGCTTGAGGCCGGGACCGACGCGCTGGCGGGTCAGCTCGAGCATGCCGAAGGCCGAGATCCGCCCCACTTTGATCCGCGCCCGGTCCCCCTTCAGCGCGTTGATGATGGCCCGCTCCACCCCCCGCCGGTGGCGCTCGTCGGCCATGTCGATGAAGTCGATGATGATGACGCCGCCCAGATCGCGCAGCCGCAGCTGACGCACGATCTCGGGCACCGCCTCGAGGTTGGTCCGGTACGCGGTCTCCTCGAGATCCGCGCCAGGCTTGAACTTGCCCGAGTTGATGTCGATCGCCACCAGTGCCTCGGCCTGGTCGATGACGATGCTGACGCCGTTGGGGAGCTCGACCCGCGGCTGGTAGAGGTTCTGCACCTCGGTCTCGATGCCGAACGAGTGGAACAGCGGCGTGGTCAGCTCGTGCAGGCGGATGCGCTCGGCCATCTTCGGCATCAGCTTCTCGGCGAAGTCCTTGATGCGCAGGTACACGTCGCGCGAGTCGACGACCACCTCTTCGATGTCCGGCGAGAACAGGTCGCGCATCGCCTTCAGCACCAGGTCGGACTCCTGGTAGAGCAGCGCGGGCGCGCGCGTGCGGCCCAGACGTTGCGCGATCAAGCCCCAGATCTTGTTGAGGTAGTCGCGGTCGCGCTCGAGGTCGGTCTGGCTCTTGTTGATGCCGGCGGTGCGGACGATGAAGCCGATGCCACCGTTGCCGGTGTTGTCGAGGGCGCGGACGATCTTCTTCAGCCGCCGGCGCTCCTTCAGCGACTCGATCTTGCGCGACACGCCGCACTTGGGCAGGCTCGGCATCAGCACCAGCGAGCGGCCGGGCAGCGAGATGTAGGTGGTCAGCGTCGGCCCCTTGGCGCCGATGCCTTCCTTGGTGACCTGCACGACGACCTCTTGGCCCCGCTTGAGGAGCGCGTCGATCGGCGTCGACACCTTGGGGCGGGATCGGCCGCGGCCGCCACGGCCGGCCTTGGGCGCGGCCTCGGTCGCCACCGCGGTGGCCCCGCCGCGAGATCGCCGGCGGGCGGGCTTCGTCTCGTCGGCATCGGCGGCCTTGGCCTTGCGCCCGCCGCGCCGGCGCGTCCGACCGCCCTTCGGCCCCTCCGCGGCGCCGTCGCCACCGGCCTCGACGGCGCTCTGCTGATCCGCGCTCTCCGCCTCGTCGAGGCCGGCGGCGAAGCCGGTGCCGCCGCCGATCGCCTCGGCTTCGCCGGCAGCGTCCGCCGACACCTCGGCATCCGGCTGCTGGCGCCGCCGCGCGCGCGTGCGGCGCACACCGACTTCGGTGGCGCGACCCGCGTCGGGGTCCTCGTCGTCGTCGTCCTCGGCGTCGTCGCCGGCGGCGTCGGCGTCCTCGGTGTCGGCTTCCTCGCCGTCGGCCTCCGCGGTGTCCGCGGCCTCGGCGTCGATGTCCGTGTCGGCGGCCTCGGTGTCGGCTTCGGTGGGGCTCGCCTGTTCGAGCTCCGACTCGCCCCCGCCCGAATCCGGCTCCTCGTCGGCCGACTCGTCACTCGCCGCGGCGGCCGCCTTCGCGGTGCGGCGCTTCTTCGCCGACTTCGGCGGCGCGTCGCCATTGGCGGCGGCATCCTCCGCCTCGCCGTCGGCGCTGTCGTCGTCGCTGTCATCCAACACCGAGCGCACCACGGCCGGCCCCTCGGTGCCGGTCACCCGCGCCCGGCCCTCGACCACGTCGTCGAGCCGGAAGTCGTCGCGGGCGTAGGCGGGCAGCACGTCGGACGCGTGCAGGAAGCCGTTGGTCCGGCCGCCGAAGCTGACGAACGCCGCGCCGATGCTCGGCTCGATGTTGGCGACCTTGCCCTTGTAGATGTTACCGAGATACGCCTCCCGGCTGGCAATCTCCACGTGGAGCTCTTGTAGAACTCCATTCTCGACCACCGCGATCCGGCTCTCTTCCGGATCGACGGCGTTGATCAGCATTCTCTTCAACGGTGGGTTCCTCTCTGCGAGCGAGAGCGGCGCCTGGGCGGGGCCAGCGCGCGACCACGACAGCGGGGCCCCCTCCGGGCCCGGTCCGGTCGCGGCGCGCCACTGGCAACGCAGGCCACGGGCGCGCTCTCGCGACGTCGTGCACGCGCGGCCGGGCGCGTGCAGCGCCGCCGCGGAGCTCGATGGGAGCCCTCGCCACGGGCGCGCTGCGCGCCAACCCTCGCGTGCCAGATTCCATGATGACGGTTCTCGGGCGAGGCCACGCCGGCGCGCCACAAGGCGGCGACGGGATTCGTTTCGGGCCCCGACCGGTCGGGATGATACGGCAGGAGAACCGCCGGGCGAACCGAATTGTACGGCACCGCCCTTCGGCGGGCGGTGCGCGTCGAGGCACGGGCGGCCGGCGCCGTCAGTTGGTGCTCGACTGCTCGCCGCCGCCGAAGATCCGATCGTACTCGGCCTTCATCTGCTCGCGGCGCTCGCGCAGGATGCGGTCCAGGTTGTCCTGGACTTCCTCGGCGGTGCGGATGATCGACGGGGTCACGAACACCACCAAGTTGGTGCGCGCCTTCTGCGTCGACCGGCTCTTGAACAGCCACCCCAACAGCGGGATGTCGCCGAGCAGCGGCAGCTGGGTCACGGTCTCGCTGGTGCTGTCGGTGACCAAGCCACCCAGCACCGCCGTCTGCCCCGAGTGCAGCATGATCTTGGTGGCGATCGTGCTCGAGGCGATGCGCGGCAGGGCGATGCTGCCGGAGCCGCCCTGGGTGCCGGCGCCCACCGTGAACACGTCGAAGCCGGCCGGCGCCAGACTGGACTGGCCAGTGCCGGACAGCGAATCGGACTTCGGGATGATCTCCATGATCACCTGGTCGGTGCCCGGCACGATGTGCGGGATCACGAGCAGCTGGAAGCCGGTGCTCACCGGCGAGTTGGGCGCCTCCTCGACGACCAGGGTCAGACCGCCGGCCTGGCCCTGCTCGGCGCGCGCCTGCGCGTAGCGGATCGTCTCGCCGACGAAGATCGTCGCCTCCTGGTGGTCGAGCGCGATCAGCTTCGGCGCCTGGGTGATCTCCGCCGAGCTGTCACGGCGCAGCAGGCGCAGCGCCGCGGTGACCTGGGTGAAGTTGAGGGCGCCGTAGACCACGTCGGGGATCACGGTGTTGCCCGCGTTCAGCGCCTCGTCGGCGAACGGACCGATGCCGTTCGGCGCGGCGATCAGGTCGTCGTCGAAGCCACCGGCACCGAGGTTGAACGGCAGCCGCGTCGGGATCTGGCCGAGGCTCAGGCCCGCGGTCCAGCCGTTGTCGCCGACGTTGACGCCGTACTCGAGCAGGTCGTTGTTGGTCGTGGTGACGAAGGTGACGTCGATGAACACCTGGCCCGGCTCGACGTCGACGCTCTCGATGATCTTGGCCACCTGCTCGACGACGGGCTTGGTGTCCTTGATGATGATCACGTTGTTGGCGTCGAAGTACTCGAGCCGGCCGAGATCGGGGGTCATCGTGCGCTCGAGCGCCTCCAGCAGGGCGAACGTCGCGCTCTCCTGCTGCATCTCGGTCGACACCTGCGGCCGCACGTACTGCGACGTCAGCATCGGCACGTAGGTCGAGCGCGGACGCACGTAGCGCAGCTGGAAGTGCCGCGTGACGGTGTCCTCCTTGAGGTTGCTCGGCGGGATGACGCGCAGGATGCCGCGGCCTTCCTCGACCACGACATAGCCCAGCGTCTTGACCGCCGCGTCCAGCGCATCCCGCCACGGGATGTTGCGCAACCGCAGCGTGATCGTGCCCTGCACCTCCGGCGCCACGACGATGTTGGCGCCCGAGATCTTGGCGATCGTGTCGATGACGTTCTGGATGTCGGCGTTCTCGAAGGCGAAGTAGACGCGCGGCGGCTTCTCGACCTTGAGCACGTTGCCGGCCTCCTCGACGACGACGCACTTGGCGGCCTCGGCGACCAGCTCGAGCGCCCGACGCCACGGCACATCCTTGAGGTCGATGGTCACCGTTTCGTCGATCTCGTCGTCGATGATGATGTTGGCACCCGCCTTGCGGCGAATGCTGTGCACCACGTCCGACAAGAGCCGGTCCTTGAGCCGCAGCGTCAGTAGCGTCTGCGAGCTGCCAGGAGCCTGCGACTCGACGCCGACGTCCTCGGACTGCGCGCTGAGCCTGGTGCCGGCCAACGCCAGCACGGAGGACAGAATCGTGACGGTCGTCCAGATCTTTGCCTGCATCTTGTTCCCGTTCCTGAGGGGTGAAGCCCTCGTTCGCCGCAGGTGTGATCGACCGGCACGCCGGCTCGTCTTGAACGCAAAAGCTCGTTCGCACGAAGATCTGAGCGCAAGGCGCATGGCATCCGTCCAGCGCGGAGCGGCCATCGGCCGCGGACGGCAGCGCAACGCGCAACACGCTGCGGGTGCGGCTCGACCCCCTGGGGAGCGCACCAGACGGCACCCGCGACCCCGTAGTGAGCCTCCGGCGCCTCGAATCTTCGAGCTTCGACAACATTTTCGAGGCGACGTCGCTGCCATGGCAACGTCGCCGCGGCGCCGGAGGCTCGGAGAGACAGTGCCTCCTGGCTCAGCGCGGCGGCGGATGGGTCGGGCCTTCCAAGCCGCTCCGGGAAAAGCGGCATCCGAGTTTGGTTGCGGCCGTGGCCGCGCTGAGCCTCGGGGTCCGCAAATCTTCGCGCGGCGACAACCTTTCGGAAGGCTCGATGCCGCTGGAACTTCGACAACGCAGCTCCCGGAGGCTCGAAGACAACACTGGCCTCTGGGCTCAGCGCGGCCGCCGGCGACCGCCGGACCCGCGACCGACGCTCGGGTCGCGGAATGCTCCGTGTTTGTTTGCGGCCTCGGCCGCGTTGAGGGTCAGGCGGGTGCAAACCGCATCACAGGATGCGGACGACCGTGAAGCCCTTGTAGACGAACTCGATCCGGTCGTTGTCGACCCGCTTCAGCAGCAGGTTGTTGTCGACGTACTCGCCTTCTTGATAGACGATGCCGTTGAGGATCACGCCCGAGCGGCCGACGTCGGTGACGCACATGCCGGAGATGTCGAGCTTGAGCGCCGAGAACTCGCGCGCCAGCTTGGCGCGCAGGTAGACGCCTTCGATCGCCAACCGGAGCTCGTGGCGCGGGTCGTCCTCGGGCACCGACAGCTTGTCGCGGATCGTATCGCAACGGTCGATGGCCGTGCCCATGTCACCTGCGCTGAGGTCGCTGCGCATCGCCGCCAGCAGGTCCTTCATCTCGGACTCCGGCAGCCAGCGGTCGGCGTCCGGGCCGCCCACGGCCGTCGCGTGCTGGCGCAGCCGCCCCAGCGGCTCGAGCACCTCGCGACCCCACGCCACCTTGATCGGCGTGTGGGTGATGTAGCCCTTGGTCTGCATCTCGTCGACTTCCTCGCCGACGACGCCGAGCTTCTCACGCAGCTCGCGCTCCAGCGCGTAGCGCTCGAAGATGGTGATGGTGTCGTCCTGCAGGCGCTCGTGCACCTTGAGGCACTCGGCGACCTTGGCCCGCACCCGCTCGAGGATGCGCTGCTGATCGCGCGGCGACGGACCGGTGCGGTCCCCGCTCTGCGCCAGGCTGCTCTCGCGCGGGTCGACGAAGATGTCGCGACGTCCACGGCGGCCCTGGTAGCGGAAGCCATCGCTGACCACCGTCTGCCGCGCCTCGTAGATCTCTTCCTGCAGCTTCTCGACCTTGTTCTCGTAGTTGGGGATCTCGACGTCCTTGCCGGTCGACTTGCCGCTGTAGACGTAGGTCTCCACCGTCATCGAGATGGTGTGCACCGCGTCGGCACCGTTGCGCGACACGCCGGCGGCGATGTTGAAGTCGGTCACCTGGGCGAACCGCTCCCAGTTCTCGAAGAAGCTCGCGAACTGCAAGAACTGCCACACCGTGCCGGTCAGCTCGAACTTGTAGGTGTAGCGGGCGAACGCGCTGCCCTTGCTGGCGGACGCCTCGCGCCCCGGCAAGAACTGCTTCATGTTGACGCCCGACTGCGCAACGAAGTCCTGCGTGATGCGCAGGAAGTCGTTCACCTCCTGCGCCTCTGGCAGGATCTTGACGTACTCCAGCAGGTTCTCGCGCAGCACGATGACGTCCTGCTCGACCGCCGCGATCTTCTCGATCTTGGATTCCGCCTCGCGGATCTTGGTCCGCAGGTCGGCGATCACCAGCTGCTTCTCTTCGACCTTGCCCTTGGCCCACCACACGCCACCGCCGCCGGCGCCGCACAGCAGCGTCACGACACCGGCGATCAAGCCGAGCTTCTTGCCGTCTGAAAGTCTGCGCATGACTTAGTCCTTCTTGGCCCCGGCCTTCTTGTTCTTCTGCCACTTGGACGTCGGGTGGAACGTCCAGCTCATGTTGAAGAACTGTGACTGCGGCGGAACCATCTTGGCGTTGGTCTCCAACACACCACTCGGCGCGCTCTTGCTGCGCACGTCCTTGAAGAACTCGGCGTTCTCCAGGTCCTCGTGGAAGTCGGCGACCTTGTCCATGGTGCTGCCCTGCACCCAGCCCGGCATGTTGACGGTCGGTCCGACCCTGGCGTTGCCGGCCTTGACGCTGATGCCGCGGAACCAGCCCACGTGGCGCTCCGAGTTGCCCTCGTTGTTCACCACGTCGAACAGCTCGTCGATGATCTTGGTCCACAAGATCCGCGACTGGCCGATCGACTGGATCGTGCGCGAGCGGTTCTCGTAGTCCTTCTTTTCCTTCTGCAGGTCGTTGAAGTAGGCGACCTGCTTCTGCTTGTTGGTCAGATCTTCGTTGACCGCGATCTCCTCGACCTCGAGGTTGCCGAGCTCGCCGAAGTAGACGAAACCGAACCAGCCCACCGAGGAGCACACCAAGATCACGCCGACCACGAGGGCTGCGAAGATCTTCGGCGACGTGCGCTCGGCGCGCCGGTACTGTTCAGGAAGTAGGTTGATCCGAATCATGCCTGCTCACCTCATCCCATGGTCGCCAAGCCAACGCACACCGCGAGCTGTGGCGCCGAGCGGTTGAGCGCGTCGATGTCGACGTTGTCCGACTTGACCTTCAAGCCCTCGATCGGGTTCCAGACGCGCGTCTTCTTCTCGAAGATCTTCTCCAAGCTCTCCTCGAGGAACGGCAGCAGCACGGAGCCGCCCGAGAGGTGCACTTCCTGCACCTCGCCGTCGAACTGGTTCTCGAAGAAGTCGAACGACAGGTTGATCTCGTTGCCGAGATCGTCGAGCACGGCGCCCACCGCGTCCTGCAGCTCGACCAGCTGATCCTGCGGATCGCGCTTCATCGCCTCGGCCTCGTAGGCCTCGAGGCCGAAGCGGCGGGTCACCGCGTTGGTCAGGTCCTGGCCACCCATCGGCACCTCGCGCGCGAAGTAGGTGACGTTGTTGCGCATGATGTTGATGCAGGACTTGACCGAACCGATGTCGATCAACGCGACGGTGTGGTCGCTCTCCTGCAGGCCCGGGCTGACGATGTCGTTCAGCTCATAAGCGTTGCCGATGGCGAAGCTGTCGACACCCACCGACACCGGCTGCAGGCTCAGGTCCTGCAGCATCTGCGCCTGATCGTCGAGCAGCGAGCGCTTGGCGGCGACCAGCAGTACCTTGACCTCGTCCTGGCCGCCCTCTTCGGCGGCCGGCAGGTCCATCAGCTTCTGCGTGTCGATCTGCACGTCGTCGACTTCGAAGGGGATGTACTTGTCCGCCTCGAAGCGCACCGCGTTGGCCAGATCGTCGTCCGACATCTGCACCATGTTGACGAAGCGGAAGATCACGGACTTGCCGCTGACCGCCGTCGCCACGCGCTTGGTGCGGAATCCCGCCGACTTGAACAGGTCGGAGATCGCATCGCGCCGGGCCTGCTCTCCCGGGACGTCGATTTGGCCGTAGGCCGTGATGATGAAGTCGTACTTGTCCTGGGTCAGCTCGATCGCCTTGATCGAGCTGGTCCCGATATCCAAGCCAACAATGCTCTTGCGCTGCTTGAGCATGCTTCTTCCCTCGGCCGATGTGCAGCCAACGTGCCACGGGCCCGTCACGCGGGGCCCACACGCCACCTATCGGCCGGCGGCCCCTGGCGAATTGAGTGCCGGCGAACGCGGCGCCCCGTCGACCCGCGCGGTGGGGCTCCGCCAGCCCGCCGACCACACCGACGACTGCTCCAAAACCGCACACCCGGGGGCGGAGGCACGGTCCCGATTCGGGACGGCGCCGCCTGGGCGCGAGTCACTCCTCGCCGAACGAGGCCTCGACCAGCTCGCGCAGGGCGCGCAGCTGGGCTTCGCAGTCGGGGCCCTCGGCCTCGAGCTCGAGGGTGGCGCCGCACTCGGCCGCCAGCATCATCACGCCCATGATCGACTTGCCGTCGACGGGCTCGCCGCCGTCGCGGCGCACCGACAGCCGGCTGGCGTAGGCGTTCGCCGTCTGTACCCACAGGTGCGCAGGCCGGGCGTGCAGGCCGTGCTTGTTGCGCAGCGTCAGCGACAGCTGGCAGGTCTGCGGCTGCGCGCTCATTCGGGCGAGCTCATCTCGCGCAGCAGCTCGCGCATCTCGTCGGCGCCGGCGGCGGCCTGCACGAAACGGCGAAAATCGGCATTGCGCGCCAGCGACGACACCCAGCGCAGGATCTCCAGGTGCTCGGTCGACGGCTCGGCCGGGCCGACGAGAAAGAAGATCGTGTGCACCGGCTGGCCGTCGATCGCGTCGTATTCCAGGCCCTGCGGTGACCGTGCGAGGGCGAGCACCAGCTGATCGACCGCGGCGGTCTTGACGTGCGGCACGGCGACGCCGTTGCCGATCCCGGTCGTGCCGAGCTCCTCGCGCCGGTGGATCAGCGCGCAGACCTCGTCGCGGGCCGCGGCGGGGATTCCACCGCCCTCAACCAGGCCGGCGACGACCTCTTCCAGGGCAGCCGCCTTGGTCTCGGCCTGTAGACCGGGCAACAGGGTTGCCGCATCGATCAGCGCGTCGTGCATCTCACTCGGAACGAAGGGCGCGACATGAAGCCCGATGTCGGCAACAGGATCAAGTGAGATCTCGACGCACCACGTCGTCGTAGGTCTCCTCCGACGCCTCGTCGGCGGGCACCGGCTCGTCGATATCGGAGGCCCCGTGGCCCCGGTGGTGGTCCTTGCGCCGCTCGTTGTTCTTCTTCAGCTGGCGCTCCATCTTGTCCACGAGCAGATCCACCGCCGACTTGAAGTGCTCGCGGTGCTCCCTCGCAACCAGGGTTGCGCCGGAGTCGACGTGGATCAAGAGCTCCACCGACGGCTCCTCGTGGGCACCGTCGATCACCAGGTGGATGCGCGAGATCCGGTTGTGGAACCGCGTGAGGCGCCCGACCTTGTCGGTGGCATAGGCGCGCATGCGGTCGGACAACGGCTCGTGTCGGCTGGTGATCTCGATCGGGACGTCTCGGTTCTCGTGCATCGGATTCCACTCGGCCCAGCGGGCCGCCAACGAAAGACTGAACTTCGCCCGGCCGGCGAAAGCGCCACCGCGGCGGAGATCGGTGCGAGAGGGGAACGCCATCATAGCGCAGCGCCGCTGGGGCTCCCGGCGCGGTTTCCACCGCGCCGCGCGTACAGCACGCGCACCAAGAACAGCCCGCCGGGCTCGAGCGTCGGCCCCGCAGCGGCGCGGTCGCGGGCGGCGAGGATCTGCGGTGCGGCCTCGGCACGCAGCTTGCCCGAACCGACGTCGCGCAGCGTTCCCGCCATGGTACGGACCATGTTGTACAAGAAGCCGTCGCCCTGGACCATGACGTCGACGCCGTGCGGCCGCCGCATCACGTGCAAGTGGTGCACCGTGCGCACCGTGCCACGGGTGCGCCGGTAGCCCGGGTTGCTGGCGAACGAGGCGAAGTCGTGCCGGCCGACGAGCGCGCGCGCGGCCGCGCGCATGGCGCGCACGTCGAGCGGCCGGCGACACCAGTGGTGGAACGGCACCCCCACCACCGGTCGCACCGGCGCGACCACGAACCGATAGACGTAGCGCTTGGCCACCGCCGAGAACCGCGCGTGGAACTCCGGCGCCTCGGGGCGCACCCGCAGCACCGCGATGTCGCGCGGCAGGTTGCCGTTGAGCGCGCTGCGCAGGACGTCGGGCTCCCACGCCGCCGGCAAGCGCGCGTGCGCCGCTTGGCCGAGGGCGTGCACACCGGCGTCGGTGCGCCCCGCGCCGTGCACCGCGATCGACTCGCCGGTCAGCACGGTGACCGCCTCCTCCAGCCGCTCTTGCACGGTGTCGAAACCGTCCTGGCGCTGCCACCCTGAGTAGGCGCTGCCGTCGTAGGCGATGACCAGGCGATAGGTGTACATGGGGAGCGGCGGTGGCAGCGGGACCGACACTCGATCCCTCGCCGAGAATCTGCGCGCGACGCCGCCGTTTGGCAAGCCAAAGGCCGCGGCCCCCGCTGCACCGCCGGGCTCGTCATTGCCGCCGTTGCCACATCGCCGGAATGCCGAGCTCGCCGCGGTATTTCGCGATCGTGCGCCGCGCCACCGACAGGCCGCCGTCGGCCAGCCGGCGCACCAAGTCCTCGTCCGACAGCGGGTGCTGCGGATCCTCGCCGGCGATCAGCTCGGCGATGCGCTGCGCCACGCTGCGGCGGCCGCTCCGGCCGCCGGCTGCCCGACCGCCGTCGAAGAACGCGCGCAGCGGATACACGCCGCGCGCCGTCGCCACGTTCTTGCCGGCGACCGCTCGGCTGACCGTGGAGGGGTGCAGGTCGAGGGAATCGGCGATCTCGGCCATGCGCAGCGGCCGGATCGCGGCCTCGCCGTGCGTCAAGAACGCGCGCTGGTGCTGCATCACCGCCGCCGCCACCCGCGCCAGGGTGCGCTGGCGCTGCTCGAGCGCGGTCAGCAGCCCGCGCGCCGCCTCGATCTTGTCCCGCAGGTAGCGGCGCACGTCGGTCTTGCACTCGCGGTCGGCGGCCATCGCGCGGTAGTCCTCGTTGATCCAGAGATCGGGCAGTGAGGCGTCATCGACTCGCACCTCGAGCTCGCCGTCGAATTCTTCGACGACCACGTCGGCGTGCAGCGCGGGCTCCACCGACTGCGCGAACTCGGCCGCGGGCACCGGGCGCAGGCCGCGGACGCGATCCACCAGCCGCTCGACCCGCGCGACGTCGCAGCCCAGGGCCCGCGCCACGGCGGTGAACCGGCGGCGCGCCACGTCGCGCAGCTGCTCGGTCAACAGGCGTTCGATGTCGGCGCGGTCGGGATCCGCCGCCGGCACCTGCAGCAGCAGAGCCTCCACCGCGTCCCGCGCACCGACGCCGCGCGGCTCCAGCGAGCGCAGCACCGCGAGGGCTTCCTCCAGGACGTCGCCGCCGACCAGCTCGGCGAGCTCCTGGTCGCTGGCCTGCAGGAGACCGCGGTCGTCCAGCTGCCCGGCGAGGAGCAGGACCGCGTGCTCGAGCCCAGGAGGCAGCTGCGCCCACGCGATCTGCGCGCGCAGGTGGTCGACCAGCGTCGGCGGCGGCCCCGCCACCGCGTGCAGCCAATCGGCCGCCCCATCGGCGTCACCCCCGCCGCCGCGGCCCGGGGCACGGTCGGCCGGCGCCGCCGCGCGCCGCGCGCCCACCTCCAAGACCTCGTTGGTTTCGAGCTCCCGCGCGATCGCCGCCTCGAGCTCGACCGCCGCCATGCGCAGGATCTCGATGGACTGCAGCATCTTCGGCGCCAGCGCCAGCCGCTGCTCCTGGCGTTGGGCGAGACCGGTCCACGATTGCATGCGTGCCGGAACTTCGACGCCGGGAGGGTGCTGCTTGAGGCGCGGGGCGGGCGATGTCCAAAGTCGCAACAGCGGGGCGTCGCTGGGCGCGGCAAACGTGCGTGCCTGAACGGAGCCACCTCGGTTCGGGCCAGCGGAGCCACCCCAGTTCGCGCGCGTGGAGCCACCCTCGTTCGGCTGAACGGAGCCATCTGACGGTCCGAGCTGCCACCTGATCTGGAGTTTGGGTGAGCCGCCCGCCGCCCGGGATCCTCGTGGGATCTACCAAACCAACCACGAGGACCAGATGGGCAACGGGAGGCTCACGATGCATCGCCTACAAGATCTTGTCCAGCTCCACCGCCAAGCCTGCCAGCTCGAGCAATCGCGCGGCTGCTGCGGATGGGGCGCAACACGGTGTCGCGCTACTCCGAGGCGCTGAGGTTGGCCGTGCGCGGCTCGAAAATACTGAACAGACTGTCGTCGTTGGGCGCCTGCTCGCCACGTCGCCACGTAGCACGCGACAGTTGATCTGATCGACAACGCGAAGGCTGAGGCGCGGACTTGTTCGGTCAGTACCACGGGGGCAATCCTAACCGCCCCGAATAGGGGTCAACCGCACCGCTGCGCCTGCGAAACACAGGCCAATTCGGCGGGAACCCGAAGAAATCGCGGAGCCTCTTCTCGGCGACGGCAACACCCGACTTCTCCATGGCTTCCCGATATATCTCAAAATGAACTCTTCGCCACCGGATTCGATCCTGCCGATTCAAGTCCATACGCTCGACGATCCAACTGCCTTTCTTCGTCCGAGGCCAAACCTCACCAGTTTCGGAAATGCGAAGATGTAGGCCATAGGGTGCAACCTCCGGATGAAGCTCCGCCGGCAGCTCGCTGGTCCCCTTGATTCGATTGCATTCATTGCATGCATACACGAGATTCAAGTAATCCGTCGTGATTGCGGGGTACCTACTCTTGGGTCGATAGTGATCGATACCAAAGAAAGAGGCGTTCAGGTTCCAAGTTTCACGGCTAAGACAGTAAACACATGCAAAAATGAATTCGTCACGAAGAAAATCTCTATAGGACCTATAGGACCTATATGCAACTGGAGCATGGCGACGCACATGCTCTCGGGTCGGATACTCGAAGCTCGGTCGATCTCCTGCAACCATCTTGCTGCTCCGGCGACGCTAGTCATGCCGCGTTCGTATCGACCTAAGCTCCTTTAGGGTCATCTCGGCCTGCGAGACATCGAGCGTAGAGATGGATTCAAGTAGCCGCCGATGCTCTGTCTGCAGTTGAGCAAGGGAGTCCTCCTCTTCCCTGGTCAACCCCACCCCGCGGTGCTTCTTGTCGACCAGCGCAACCCTTTCTCTATTCACTTGATCCGCCCGCTGTTCTATTCGCCAAACATCGATCAGCCTAGGGACCTTCTCGAACTCGTGTGCGAGGTCCGCCACCGGCTTCTCGACATAAAGGGACCCTCGAAACTCCTCGGCCTTAAGGCGGGTCACCTCGTCGCCGTGACCAGTCAAAAAAAAGATGAACGGGCCCGGAATTTTACGGCACGCCGCATTGATGCGAATACTCTCAGCGAGCCCGAATCCCCGAGACTCGTTCCCGAAACGAATATCGAGCACAACCAAGTCAACAACGAGGGCTTTGAGCTTCGCAACTCCGTCGTCCGGATCGCAACTTACTCCAAGGACAGCCCAACCCTCGTCTTCAAGAGCGTTCCGTGCCTGCTCTCCATGCAGATACTCGTCATCGATGACGAATGCGCACATCCCCACGCCCCCCTTTCTCCGTACGCCTGCTTTCGTCATTCTCGTTTCGGGTCAGGAGGAGGGGATGGGTCGCGAAAGGTGGCTGAAAAATAGGTGCCGCCCTGTTTACTGCCGAAGTCAACTCTACCCCTGAGTTGCTCTTCGATCAACCCAAAAACAAGTCGGAGGCCAAGCGACTCAGCCCTTCTTGGATCGAAACCAACAGGCAACCCGACTCCTGTATCGGTCACCTGAATCTGGATCTGGCGCTCCACGGTCTGCGTGAAACTGACGAAGAGGTTACCCCGCCCTCGGGTATCAGGAAACGCGTGCTTGAAAGCGTTCGAGACTAGCTCTTGCATTACGAGTGCGCACGGGACCATCGCGTCCAAGCTCATACGCAGGCCGCTATCAGCATTCACTCGGGCGCTGACTTGCTGCCCATCATGGGAATAGGTCGAGACCAACTTGCGCACCAGATTCCGAACATAGTCACCGACAACGATGTGATCGACTCGCTTTTCCCTATACAATAGCTCGTGCAGGTCGGCGATCGCGACTACTCGAGTCTGACAATCCCGGAGTGACGTCGCAGCCTCGCTTGAGCCCGTCGCCCGACGTTCGCGGTCTAATACGGCATTAATCGTCTGCAAATTGTTCTTTACGCGGTGGTGCACTTCCACCAGACGACGCTCTCCCGCCTGTTCCGGACGAAGATCTCGCGCGTAGCCGATTACACCAATGGGCTCGCCAGCTTGCAGCATGAGGCGAGAAGTGATTTCGACTGGTATCCTCTCGTCTTGGTTCCCCAAAAATGCCGCGTCATAGGTGGAGGTGGCCTCGGCCGGATTCGCACTATGCACCAGATTACGGATCTCGCGCGACACAATTTCCGCATACTCCGGTGCAATGATTCTATCGGAGGGAATGAGCTTCGTCGAACTTAATCCTGACCATTCTTTTGTGCCGCGTCGGCCAACAATATCCAGAGCGGCATCGCTCAGGCGGTAATTGCCACTCAGATCGTGCTCGAAAATTGCTGTACTCGGCGAATTCAAAAGTTCCTCAAGCCGCTTCAAGCGCTCCTGGGTGCGCATCGGCTCAGCCAACGTTCTAAGGTCCCAAAAATACACTTCAACGCCTACGATGTCTGTCCCACCTTCGACAAACAACGGCAACTTGATTACAGTGACATCGCGAACTTCACCATCGCCAAATCGGTGTTCTTCCGTCGCGGTGTGAGGTTTACCAGTCTGTAGAACATACCGATCGCTCTTCTTGTATAGCTCCGCCAAGTCGGGCCCGTACAGAAGTCGGTCGCTGTTCTTCACAGCGAGAATCTCTTCTCGTGACTTCCGCGCAAGTTGGCAGAACATCTGATTGACCCAAGAGATACGCCCCTTCGGATCCTTGCGGGCAATGCATATTGGCAGCTTGTCCAGCAACATGTCCACAGATTCGGGGTCGCGAGCGTACGGGCGCCCTCCCGGAAGATAGGCGATAGTCGGACCCGCTTCCTCAAGGACCGAAGGCTCCAATGACCGGTCGAGCACGATGCCTTCTAGGGCCGTGATGGAACCGGAAGGCGAGAGGATGGCCCGGCCGCTATTTGCTACGCGAACTACACTACCGTCTGCGTGGCGCCACCGTAGCACATGTTCCTTCACGTACTGGCCTTTCTCAGCTTCAAGCCTATCTAGCCAAGCTGTGCGCTCCTGGAGGTCGTAGTACAGAACGCGGGCGGACACGCTCGTTAGCTGGTCGACGGATTTGTAGCCTAGCAAGTCCGCCAAGGCCTGATTCGCGTACTGGATAACACCATCCGCAGTAGACCGGTAGACGCCATACGGAAGCGAGTCTAGGAATTCCTGTGGGACGGCCACGGTTCTGCGAACGCGACAGGCAGCCAGCCGCTGGGCCGCCCGCTGTCGCTAGTTGGTTAGGACATCGGGCAAAAGATAGCACATCCCTAACAGAGGTCAGAAGTTTCTCCGTTGATCGCGACCGCCGTAGAGCTGACCAGCCGGAACCTCCGGTCGCACAGGGCGATGGGAACGCGGGTTCGGTGCCGCCGGGGCCGGTCTTGCGCAACCAATCCAACGACCGCCCCACTCTCTCGCAGACACAGGCGGACAAGTTGACAGATCGGAAAAACACTGCCTGATCGCGCGCCGTTGAGGCAAGAACGAAGGGGTCACAAGCTCACACTGGCGCGACGGCATTCGCCACCGAAGTCGCCTGCACCACTACCGATGACGACGCTCGGGACCGCGGTGCGGGCGCGCACGCAACGGATTCTCCGGCCACGCATGGCGCGGATAACGGCGGCGCATCTCGACCCGCACGCCCGGGTACACATTGTCCCAGAAGCTCGCGAGGTCGCGGGTCACCTGCACCGGGCGTTGGCTCGGCAACAGGAGCTCGAGGACGACCGGCACGCGACCGCCCGCGACGGTCGGGGTCTCGCGCTGCCCGAACATCTCTTGGACGGCACAGCGCACGGTGGGGCCGGCGGGCGCGCCGTAGTCGATGTTTGCCTGGCGACCGGACGGCAGCAGCAGGCGCGCCGGGGCCAGCTGGCGGAGTCGACCCTGGGCCGGACCGAGACCGGCGCGCAGCGCGTCGACGACGGCGTCGGTACGCAAGTCCGCGAGCCGCGTGCCGATGAGCACGGTGCGCGCGGCGGCGACGACCGCGGCGTCGTCGAGATCGGGCAGCTCGAGCTCGGGGCGCGCGGCCCGCAACCACGCCACCCGCGCGCACAGCGCGTCGATGCGCGCGCGCGGCTGCAGATAGCGCCAGGGGTCGCGTTCGAGCAGGTCGCCGAGAAGCTCCGCAGCGGTGGCCGCGTCGACCGCGCCGCCGCGCGCCTCTTCGACCACCAGATCGCGAAACCGCAGCCGGCGCACGCCGACGACGCGCGCCGCGTCTTCATCGAGCACCGCCTCCACTTGTTGTTCGAGCGCGTCGGGCCAGACGCGCCGGAGCATCGCGCGGTCGACGTGGACGGTGCGCGTGACCGCGGAGCGGGTCGCGCGGCGATTGCCGGGATCGGCGACGGCGACGGCGAGGAACAGCTCGCCTTTCGAACCGGCGCCGTCGTCCGGCAGGCGCACGCCGCGCCCCCCCACCATCACGGCCTCGGCCGGACCGATGATGCAGCACACGCGGTCGGGGTAGGCGGTGAGCAGGGCTTGGGCAACGCGCTGTTCCGCGTCCGCCCGGTCTGGTGGCGCGAGCGCGTCGCGGTGCAGGCGGCGGGCGACGCGCACGACCTCGTGCACCGCGCCCCCGTCGAGGCCGTTGGCGGCGCAGCGCCGGCGGTCGACGCGCGGCTGCGCCACCGTGCGCACCAGGTCGGCCAGCTCGAGCAGGTCGAGCGGGTGGGATCCGGGCGCTGCGTCGCGCAGCACGACCTCGCGTTCGGCCAACAGCGCCACCGGCAGCGCCGCCTGCGCGGCACAACCGAGACGCTCGGCCTCGAGCATCGCGCGCGCCAGGCGCGGGTGTAGCGGCCGGTCCAGCATGCGCCGACCGGTCGCGGTCAGCTGGTCGCCGTCCTCCTCGATCGCGCCGAGGCCACGCAGCAGATCCTCGGCGGCGGCCAGCGCGCCCGCCGCTGGCGCTTCAAACCAACCAAACCGCGCGGCCGGCACGGCCGAGAACGCACGCAGCTGCAACACCGCGCCACAGACGTCGAGCCGGCGCACCTCCGGCGGCTCGACCGCCGCACGCGCGCGGTGCTCGGCCTCGGTCCACAGGCGGTAGCAAACACCCGGCCCCAACCGGCCGGCGCGACCGCGGCGTTGGTCCGCCGAGGCCATGCTGATCGGCTGCAGGCGCAACACGTCGAGACCGCGGGTGGGGTCGTGCTGCAGGCGGCGCACCAGCCCTGTGTCGATCACCGCGCCGACCCCCGGCAGGGTGACCGAGCTCTCGGCCAAGTTGGTGGACAGCACCACGCGCCGGGTCGTGCCAGGCTGCAGCGCCGCGTCCTGCGCCTTGGCGTCGAGGCTGCCGTGCAGCTCGAGGACCTCGACCGAGAGCCGGCGTTCGGCCAGCGCACGCGCGGCGGCGCGGATCTCGCCGACGCCGGGCAAGAACACCAGCACGTCGCGCTCGGTCTCGTCGAGCGCGCGGCGCACGGCGGCAGCCACGCGCTCGGCCAGCGCGCGCTGCGAGGGACGCGCGTCGTACTCGGTGCGCACCTCGTGCGAACGCACCGGCACCTCGACCACCGGACAGTCGCCCAGGAACGCCGCAATCGGCGCGGTCTCCAGCGTCGCCGACATCACCACCACGAGCAGGTCGGGGCGCACGGTGGCGCGCGCCTCGGCGAGCATGCCGAGCGCGAGATCGCCCTCGAGGTGCCGCTCGTGGAACTCGTCCAGCACCACGGCACCGACCCCTTCGAGGAAGGGATCGCGGGTCAGCTGGCGCACCAAGACACCCTCGGTGACGTAGCGCAGCCGGGTCGCCGGGCTGGCGATGCGCTCGTGCCGCACTTGGTAGCCGACCTCGGCGCCGACCCGGCCGCCGCGCTCGGCGGCGACGCGCCGCGCCGCGGCCCGCGCGGCGACCCGCCGCGGCTCGAGCACGACCACCTCGCCCTCGACCCCCGCGTCGACGAGCGCCGGGGGCAACCGCGTGGTCTTGCCGGTGCCTGGTGCCGCGGCGACCACCGCCGCACCGCGCACGCGAATCGTGTCGACGAGCGCGGCCAGGTGCTCGTCGATCGGCAGGGCGGTCCGCATTCGGCGCTCCGCGCCGCGGCCTACAGCGGCCGCCGGCCTTCGACCGCGTCGTCGAGAATGCTGCTCGACACCTGATCCAACGACGAACCCGCAGGGAGTCCGCGTGCCAGCCGCGTCACCCGCACGCGACCGCGCAACCGCTCGGCGACCAGCTGCGCCGTCGCCTCACCGTCAAGGTCAGGGTTGGTCGCGACACACACCTCCTCGATCCCCCCGGCGGCGACGCGGCGCTGCAGCGCGGCCAAGGTCAGGTCGTCGGCACCGAGCCCCTCGACGCTCGACAGCCGGCCCTGCAGCACGTGGAACAACCCGCGGTACCCGGTGCCGTCGAACGGCGCCAGGTCGCGCGGGTGCTCGACCACCAGCACCATGCGGCGATCGCGGTCGTTATCTGCGCAGACCCGGCACGGATCGGTCTCGTCCACGTTGAAGCACTGGCCACAGACCACGATCGCGCGCACCGCGCCGGCGATCGCATCGCTGAGCTCGAGCGCTTCCGCGTCGGGCACGCGCAGCAGGTGGAACGCCAACCGCTCGGCGGACTTGGGCCCGATGCCGGGCAGCCGCCGCAGCGCCGCCATCAGCCGTTCCAGCGATGGCGTGCGCTTGCTCAAAAGCCGAGGCCGGGCAGGTTCATGCCGCCGGTCACCTTGCCCATCTCACGCTGGCGCAGCTCCTTGGCGGCGTGCATCGCCTGACGAACGGCGGTGGTGACCAGGTCTTCGAGGGTCTCGACGTCGTCGGGGTCGACCGCGTCCTTGCCGATCTGCACCGCCTGGATCTCCTGCGCGCCGTTGACGAACGCCTTGACGATGCCACCGCCGGACGAACCCTCGAGGACCCGCTGGGCCAGGTCCTCCTCGACCTCTTGCATGCGCTTCTGCATGCCCTGCGCCTGCTTGAGCAGGCTGCTCATGTCTCCGAATCCTTGCGCCATCTGCTACCGATCCTGATCGCTGGGTTCTTCTGGGGTTGGGCGGGCCGCATCGCCGTTGTCGACGATCTGCCCATCGAATGCGTCGACGATCTTGCGCACCGCCGCGCTCGGCGGCTTGCCCGAACGCGCGGTGCCGGTCGCCTTTGTGCTCGTCGCTTTGCCGTCGGCGGGCGGCGTCTCCGCCTCAGTCGCTGTGCCGGCCGACCCGCCGCCAGCCTCCACGCGCAGGCCGACCTCGCGGCCGAGGACCTCGCGCAGCGCGGCCCGCACCTGCTGCTGCACGCCCGCTGCCGCCAGCCGATCGCGGTGCAGCCGCTGCCCCTCGACCAGCTCGAGCACCACGACTCCCTGATCGTCGGGCGGCCGCACGGAGCAATGCTGCACGGTGCGCTGAAGCAAGGTGTTGTTGCCGAGGGCCGCGAGCAGCTGGTCGCGGAGATCGCCGCCCGCGGGCGCCGCTCTTGCCGCTGCGGCCGAAACCGGTGCCGGTTTGGACGGCGCTGCCGGAGCCGGAGCTGCGGGCGCAGCAGGAGCCGCTGGCGCCACCACCCCCGACCCCGACGCCGCCGCCATCGCCAGCTCGGCGAGCTGCGGCAGCTGGCCGGCCTCCGCCATGCGCAGCAGCGCGAGCTCGAGCACCAGCCGGCGGTCGTCGAGCTTGCGGATCCGCTCGCGCCCGATCAGCCCGGCCTGGATCATCGCCTCGACCCGCGGCCGGTCGGCTTCGCGCGCGCACGCGACGAGCCGCTCGCGCGCAGCACCCGCGTGGCGCACCAGCACCGAGTCGTCGCCGTCGACCTGCAGCAGCAGCACCGCGCGCAGCACCTCGAGCACCTCGCCGAGGGCCTCGCGCTCGTCGGCGCCGCCGTCGACGACCTCGGCGGCAAAGCGCAGCGCCGGCGCCGCCTCGCCGCGCACCAGCGCGCCGACCACGTCGAGCACGGCATCGAAGCCGACGCGATGCTCGAGGGCGCGATACGCGGAGAGGTCGAACGCCTCCCCCATCTCGCGCGCCACCGGCAGCAGCCGCTCGAGGGTGGTCTCGGCGTCGCGCATGCCACCGCGCGACGCCACCGCGACCTCGGCCAGCACCTCGGCCGGCATCGCCACGCCTTCCCGCGCACAGATGTCGGCCAGGCGGCGCTCGATGTCGCCCTCGTCCAGGCGGCGCAGGTGCTCGACCTGGCAGCGCGAGCGGATCGTGTCCGGCACCTTGTGCAGCTCGGTCGTCGCCAGCACGAAGACCACGTTCTTCGGCGGCTCCTCCAGCGTCTTGAGGAACGCGTTGAACGCGTTCCGCGTCAGCATGTGCACCTCGTCGAGGATGTAGACCTTGTAGCGCGAGCCCATCGACGCGAAGCCGACGCGGTCGCGCAGCTCGCGGATGTCGTCGACGAGGTTGTGCGAGGCGGCGTCGATCTCGACGACGTCGGCGTTGGTGCCCGCCAGGATGGTCTTGCACGGCGAGCACTCGCCGCACGGCTCGACGGTCGGCCCCTGCTCGCAGTTGAGGCAGCGCGCGAGGATGCGCGCGGTGGTGGTCTTGCCGACGCCGCGGCTGCCCGAGAACAGGTAGGCGTGGTGGATGCGGCCGGACGCGATCGCGCTGCTCAGCGTCTGGAGCAGCGCCTCCTGGCCGACCAGGTCGGCGAACGTGGTCGGCCGAAAGCGGCGGGCGACCACGACGTACGGCTTGCCCGCCGACGTCTCCGTGGACTGGGCGCCGACCTCGACGGTCTGCCCTTTGGCCTGCTTCTTGTCTTGCTTCTTGCCCGCCATGGCTTTGCGGCCCGCCATCCTAATCCACGGCGCGTCGCAAGGTGCAGACCACCAGGCACCCCGGGCACAAGAGACTGCATGCTTATGGCTGCTCCGTTCCCGGCCTGACCAGGTTCGCACCGCCCCCTTGCTCGGGACCCGGTGGGCTGCACCCTGCGGCGCGTTCGCCGCCGGCGGAGGTGAGAATGGCGGAGAGGGCGGGATTCGAACCCGCGGTGAGCTTTAACACCCACACTCGCTTTCCAAGCGAGCTCCTTAAGCCACTCGGGCACCTCTCCGCTGGAGGCTGGCTACTGGTCTAGCCCCAACCTCGCCGTGGTGCAAACGGATTGTGAATGGCGGAGAGGGCGGGATTCGAACCCGCGGTGGCCAAAAGACCACACTGGTTTTCGAGACCAGCCCGTTCAGCCGCTCCGGCACCTCTCCGCGCGAGAGGGACGGGCATTCTGCATCGAGCCGGGGCGTTGTCAACGCAATCGCCGGAAGAACGCGCGCAGCAGGGCGGCGCTGTCCTCGGCCAGCAGGCCCTCGTGCACGGCGCAGCGGTGGTTCAGGCGGGCGTCGGCCGGCAGCGCGAAGAGCGAGCCGCAGGCGCCGAACTTGGGATCGCGCGCCGCGAACACGATGCGCTCGACCCGCGCGTGCAGCGCCGCCCCGGCGCACATCACGCACGGCTCGAGCGAGCAGTAGAGCACCGCCCCCGGCAGCCGCCCCTCGCCGGCGGTGGCGAAGGCCGCCTCCAGGGCCAACATCTCGGCGTGCGCCAGCGGCGAGCCCCGCTCCTCGCAGCGATTGTGCGCTTCACCGAGCACCCCCCCCTCCCGCACCACGACCGCGCCCACCGGCACCTCGTCGGCCGCCGCCGCCGCCCGCGCCAGCTCCAGACACCGCAGCATCCACCGCTCGTCGCTTGTCGCGCCCATCGCGCCCTTCTACCATCCGAACTTTCTCCCGCGAACCCGCCGACCCGTGAAGCGCGACCTTCTCTCTGCCGCCGATCTCACCCCCGACGAGCTGACGCGGCTCATCGCCCGCGCCCTCGAGCACAAGTCGGCCCCGTCCGCCGCCAGCCTGGCGGGCAAGACGCTCGGCCTGTTGTTCTTCGACCGCAGCCTGCGCACTCGGGTCTCCTTCGAGGTGGCCATGGACCAGCTCGGCGGCCACTGCATGAACATCTTCGCCGACCGCGAGCTGTACGACCTCGAGCCCGACGAGCAGGTCGTCATGGACGGCCGCGCCGACGAGCACGTCAAGGACGCCGCCCGGACCCTGTCGCGCTACGTCGACGCCCTCGGCGTGCGGCAGATCAGCCAGACCGGCGAGTGGGAGCGCGACCGCGCCGACCTGCTGCTGCGCGCCTACGCCGAGCACGCCACCGTGCCGGTGATCAACTTGGAGACCGTGCAGGAGCACCCGTGCCAGGCGATCGCCGACGTGCTGACGCTGCGCGAGCACCTGGCGACCGACGACCTGCGCGGGCGTTCGCTGACGCTGGCGTGGTCCAACCACCCGCAACCCAAGGGCATGGGCGCCAGCCACTCGGTGCTGACCCTGGCGGCGATGCTCGGCATGCGGGTCACCGTCGCGCACCCGCTGGGCTTCGAGCTCGACGCCGATGCGATGGCGCGCGCCGGCGAGCTCGCCGCCGCCGGCGGCGGTGAGGTGCGGGTCATCAACGACCTGCAGGAGGCCGCCAAGGGCGCCGAGGTGCTGTACGCGCGCTCGTGGGGCGCGATCAAGTACTGGAACGACGCCGCGCGCGAGTCGATGGTCAAGCGCTCGCTCGACAGCTGGCAGATCGACGCCGACGTCATGGCGCGCACCGACAACGCCCTGTTCATGCACCCGCTACCGGTGCGCCGCAACGTCGCCGTCAGCGACGAGGTGCTCGACGGCCCGCGCTCGGTGGTCTACGACCAGGCCGAGAATCGGATGCACGCGCAGAAGGCTCTGCTGGAGCACCTGCTGCTCTGACGGCCGCGGCCGCGCGCGGGCCGAAGCCGAGCGCTGCCGCGGTGCGCCGCAGCGCGTCGTCGAGCTCGGCGCGCGCGACGAAACCGAGCAACCGCCGCGCCGGCTCCGGATCGGCGACCCACCCATCGGCGCCGAGGTCGCGCAGCTTGTCGCGGCCGAACACCGACGGCGTCCGCGCCCAGCGGTTGTAGACGTCGCTGGCGACTGCCGCCGGCCAGACCGCGGCCAGCGGGGCGTGCACCAAGCGCGCGCGCCGGCCACAGGCGGCCGCCACCCGCCGCGGCAGGCTGTCGGTGTCGACCCGCTCGGCGCCGTCGAGGGGCACGACCTCGCCGTGCACGGCGGCCGTCACCGCGCGGTGCAGGGCGTCGACCAGGTCGTCGATGTAGAGCACCGACAGCGGACGCGGCACCGACGGCACCACCACCAGCGGCGCCCGGCACTGCTGGAACAGCAGCCGACTGGCGGCGTCGTGCGGACCGAAGACGATCGGCGGGCGCAGGATCAGCCACGGCTGGCGGTCGCCCAGCGCGGCGACCGCCAGCTCCCCGTCGCGCTTGCTCCGGCCGTAGTCGGAGACCGGCGCGGCCGCCGTCGGCAGCACCGCACTGCCGCGGCCATCGCGGCTCGGCCCGGCGGCGGCGAGCGAGGACACGTGCACCAGGCGTGCAGCCGGCGCGGCGTCGCGCACCGCATCGACCAGCCGCGCGGTGCCGGCGGCGTTGACCGCGGCGAAATCGGCGCGGCGCCGGACGGCGACGGCGCCGGCGATGTGCACCACCACCTCGGCACCGCACACGGCGCGCCGCAGCGCGGCTTCGTCCTCGAGGCTGCCGATCACGACCGAGGCCGGCGGCAACCCGCGCGCGGCAACCCGCGCCGGGTCGCGAACCAAGACGCGCAGCCGCTCCGCCGACCAGCCGCGGGCGAGCAGGCCGGCGACGAAGGCCCCGCCGACGAAACCCGTCGCCCCCGTGATCGCAGTGACCGGTCGGGCGGCGGACGGCGCTGGGCCCGGCCCGTCCCCGACCGCGGTCATCGCCCGCAACTCGAACGCCCGCCGCGTCCTAGGCGCAGCCGCCTGGGCAGAAAGCGTTTGGTGCGGGGGGGCGCGAATCCTAACATCCGCCCCCCGAGGCGCCTGGGCTGAGCCGGTTTAGGCACCACCGAAAACCGATTCTGTGGACCTGTTCGCGAAGTGCCATCGATTCACCCGCGCCAAGGAGGTGCAGGCGAAAGGGTTGTACCCGTACTTCATCCCGACGGCCAGCAGCCGCGGGACGGAGGTCGAGATCGGCGGCCGCCGCCTGATCATGGCCGGCAGCAACAACTACCTCGGCCTCACCCACCATCCGCGCGTGTGCAGCGCGGTGCGCGCCGCGGTCGACCGGCACGGCTCGTCGTGCACCGGCTCGCGCTTCCTCAACGGCACGCTCGAGCTGCACGAGGAGCTCGAACGGCGATTGGCGCAGTTCTTGGGCCGCGAGGCAGCGCTTTGCTTCTCGACCGGCTTCCAGGCGAACCTCGGCGTCATCGCTTCGCTGTGCCGCAAGGGCGACGTGATCTACTGCGATCGCGACAACCACGCCTCCTTGTTCGACGGCTGCCGGCTGAGCTTCGCCGAGACCCGCAAGTTCGCGCACAACGACTGCCAGCAGCTGCGCACGCTGCTCGAGCGGTCGGCGGAGCGCGGCGTCGGCGGCCAGCTCATTCTGGTGGATGGCGCGTTCTCGATGCTCGGCGACCTCGCCGACCTGCCGACTCTGACCGCGTTGGCCCGGCGCTACGGCGCGCGGCTGATGGTCGATGAAGCGCATTCGGTCGGCGTGCTCGGGGCCACCGGGCGCGGCGTCGCCGAGCACTTCGGCGTCGAGGCCGACGTCGATTTGGTCGTCGGCACCTTCAGCAAGAGCCTGGCCAGCATCGGCGGCTTCGTCGCCGGCCCCGAGGCGGTGGTCCACTACATCAAGCACCACGCCCGTTCGCTGATCTTCTCGGCCTCGATCCCGGCGAGCGCGGCCGCCGCCGCCCTCGCGGCGCTCGACGTCATCGAAAGCGAGCCCGAGCTGCGGCGCCGCCTACACAACAACGCAACCCGTGCGCGCACCGAGCTCGCCCGCATGGGCTATCGCCTCGGCCCGACGCAGACGCCGATCGTGCCGGTGATCATCGGTGACCAAACCCGGCTGTTCCACTTCTGGAAGGGCCTGTTCGACGCCGGGTTGTACACCAATCCAGTCACCGGACCGGCGGTGCCGGCGGGAATGGACCTGATCCGCACGTCGTACATGGCAACCCACAGCGACGCGCAGCTGGACCGCATCCTCGAGATCTTCGAGACCGTCGGCCGCCGCCAGGGCCTGATCCCCGGCGGGAGGGCGCGCACTGCGCAGCGCCAGGCGCTCGGCTGAGCCGAGTTTGCCAGGACGAGACCCGACTCGGAGGCGCTGCCGGTTAAGCTGAGACCAGCGATGGCGGCGCCCGAGTTCGTTCACCTCAACGTCCACTCACACTACAGCCTGCTGAGCTCGACCAGCCGCATCAAGGAGCTGGTCGCCGCCGCCGCGGACGACGAGCAGGGCGCGCTGGCGCTGACCGACAACGGCAATCTGTTCGGCGCCATCGAGTTCTACAAGAACGCGCGGCGGGCCGGGCTGCGGCCGATCCTCGGCATGTCCGCCTACTGCGCCACCGGCAGCCGGCTGCAACCCTCGGGCGCGGACAACCCCACCCACCAGCTGACCCTGCTGGCGACCGACGAGACCGGCTGGCAAAACCTCAAGCTGCTGTCGTCGCTGGCCTACGCCGAGGGCTTCCACTATCGGCCGCGCATCGACAAGGAGCTGCTGGCGGCGCACCACGAGGGCTTGATCGGCCTGTCGGGCGGCACCGCCAGCGAGTCGGGCCAGCATCTGCTGGCGCAGCGCAACGCCGAGGCCCTGGCTTCGATCGAGTCGTTTGCCGAGATCTTCGGCAAGGACCACTTCTTCCTCCAGCTGATGCGCACCGGCTACGAGCCGCAGACCCGGATCACCGACGGCCTGCTGCAGATCCACGCGCGCACCGGTCTGCCGGTGGTCGCCACCAACGACGTGCACTACCTGCGCGCCGACGACTGGATCGCGCACGACATCCAGCTGGCGATCCGCGAGAGCAAGACGGTGACCGACACCAACCGCTTTCGCATGGGCTCGCGCGAGTTGTACTTCAAGACGCGCGCGGAGATGGGTGCCGCCTTCGCCGACGTCCCCGAGGCGCTCGCCAACACGATCGCCATCGCCGAGCGCTGCTCGGTCGACATCGATTTCGACACCTACCACCTGCCGGTGTTCACCCCCAACACGGGCGAAACGCCGGACGAGGCCTTCGACCGCATCTGTCGCGAGGGCGCGATCGAGCGCTACGGCAGCATCACCGAGGAGGTGCAACAGCGGCTGAGCTACGAGATCGGCATCATCCGCAAGCTCGGCTTCGTCAGCTACTTTCTGATCACCTGGGACTTCATCCGCGAGGCCCGTGAGCGCGGCATCCCGGTCGGGCCGGGCCGCGGTTCGGCGGCGGGATCGATGGTCGCCTACTGCATGCGGATCACCGACCTCGATCCGCTGCGCTACAACCTGATCTTCGAGCGTTTCCTCAACGCCGAGCGCATCAGCATGCCGGACATCGACATCGACTTTTGCGGCATCCGGCGCGAGGAGGTCATCGACTACGTCCGCGACAAGTACGGCCGCGAATGCGTGTCGCAGATCATCACGTTCGGCACGATGGCCAGCCGGGGCGTGATCCGCGACGTCGGCCGCGCACTCGAGGTCCCGCTCGGCGAAGTCGACCGCATCGCCAAGAAGATCCCGCAGGGCCCGGGTGCCTCGCTGGCCAAGGCCCTGGAGACGGACCAGGAGCTGGTCGGCATTCGCGACGCCACGCCGGAGAGCAAGCGCCTGTTCGAGATGGCCCTCAAGCTCGAGGGTCTGGCGCGCCACTCTTCGATCCACGCCGCCGGCGTCGTCGTCGCCGACCGGCCGTTGACCGAGCACGTGCCGCTGTCGCGCAACGGCGACGACATGGCCACCCAGTGGCAGATGACCGAGCTCGAGGAAGTCGGCCTGCTCAAGGTCGACTTCTTGGGCCTGAAGACGCTCACCATCCTGCGCGAGGCCGAGCGCCTGATCAAAGAGGTGCGGGGCATCGACGTCGATCTCGACCACCTCGACCTGACCGACAAAGAGACCTTCGAGCTGATGACGCGCGGCGACACGCTCGGCGTGTTCCAGCTGGAGTCGCAGGGCATGCGCGAGCTGCTGTCGCGGCTCAAGCCCGACACCTTCGAGGACGTGATCGCGGTGTTGGCGCTCTACCGGCCCGGCCCGCTCGGCTCGGGCATGGTCGACATGTTCGTGCGCCGCAAGCACGGCGAGGAGCCCGTCGAGTATCCGCACGACTCGCTGCAGCCCGTGCTCGAGGAGACCTACGGCGTCATCGTCTACCAGGAGCAGGTGATGCGCATCGCCAACATCCTGGCCAACTTCTCGATGAACCAAGCCGACGCGCTGCGCAAGGCCATGGGCAAGAAGAAGCCCGAGGTGATGGCCAAGTTCAAACAGGAGTTCGTCGATGGCGCGGCCGATGGCGGCCACCAGCGCAACTTCGCCACCAAGCTGTTCGAGACCATCGAGTACTTCGCCGGCTACGGCTTCAACAAGTCGCACTCGGCGGCCTACGCCCTACTGACCTACCAGACGGCGTTTCTCAAGGCGCACTACCGCACCGAGTTCTTGGCGGCCAACCTGACGACCGAATCCGGCAACTCGGACAAGGTGAAGGAGTACTTCGACGAGGCGCGCCGCACGCAGACCGCGATCCTCGCGCCGGACGTGAACCGCAGCATGCCGTACTTCAGCGTCGAGGACGGCTCGGTGCGGTTCGGGCTGAACGCGATCAAGGGGGTCGGCGCGCGGGCCGCCGAGCTGATCGCGACCGCGCGCTCGGACGACGGTCCCTTCACCTCGCTCGACGAGTTCTGCGAGCGCCTCGACCCTTCACTCGTCAACAAAACCGCGCTGGATGCCCTTGCCAAGGCCGGCGCACTCGACGGCATCTGCGACTGCCGCAAGGCCGCGTTCGAAGGCATCGAGCTGGCCATGCGCGGCGCGGCATCGGCGCGCGAAGACCGGCGCAAGGGCCAAGGGCTGCTGTTCGGCACCCACCGGCCGGAGCCGGCCGCCCCGCGGCGGCGCAAGGACGCCGTGGACTGGACCGAGGCCGAGCGGCTCACCTACGAGAAGGAGGCCCTCGGCTTCTACTTCTCCGGCCACCCGTTCGAGAAGCGCGGCCGCTTCTACACGCGGCTCGCCGGTCAGTCCTCCACCACGCTCAAGGACCAGCCCGCGGGCACCGACGTGCGGGTGGCGGGGATGATCACCGGCATCCGCATCATGCAGATCAAGTCGGGACGCAACGCCGGCCAGAAGATGGCGCGGTTCTTCCTCGAAGATCTCGAAGGCATGATCTCGGTGACCTGCTTCGCCCGCATCTACCAAGAGGTCAAGGACGTCATCGAGGAAGACGCCATCGTGTTCGCTTCGGGCCGGATCGACGGCGAGGGCGAGGGCGACGAGGCCGCGCTTTTGCTCGACGAGCTCGCGCCGGCACAGCAGGTCGTCGATCGCGAGGTGCACTCGCTGGTGCTGCGCCTCGACGCCACCGCCGTCGACGACGCGGCACTGCAGCGCGTGCACGCGCTGCTCAAGCAGTTCCCCGGCGACCAGCGCGTCTTGCTCGAGGTTGTGGACCAGGGCGAGGTGTTCACTGTGCGCGCCGGTCCCAACCACACCTTGCGCTTGACCAACGAGCTGCTCGACGAGGTCGCCGACTTGGTCGGTCCGCAGCAGATCGCGTTCACCCGACGCTGAGTTGCTGGTGAGTACAAGGGCACTCATGTTCGACCATGTCAAGTTCGGCGTCCGCGACTTTGCGCGGAGCAAGGCCTTCTACGTGCAGGCGCTCGAACCGATTGGCGTCACCGTGGTCACGGACTGGCCGCCGAACGGTGCTGAGCTGAGTCAACCGGATGGCGAGAGCTCTCTATGCCTGTACCAAACGGAGGAGAAGCCCGCGCATCTGCACATTGCGTTCGTCGCCGAGAACCGACGACAGGTCGACGCGTTCTATGCCGCCGCTCTCAGCGCGGGCGGGCAAGACAACGGGCCACCTGGACTTCGACCTCAGTACAGCGGGCGGTACTACGCCGCCTTTGTTCTCGACCCCGACGGACACAACATCGAAGTGGTCTGCCATGAGGCGGAGGACTGAGGAGCCGCAGCTCACCGCTCGAGCACGGTCGCTACGAACCCCGGCCTCGACACTTCCCGCAGTGTGTAGCGCTGGCGCAGGTACTCGTCCGCAAAGCGCGCCAACCACGGCGGCCGCCCCAGCTCCGCGAACCGCCGCCAGGCAGCCTCGGTGACGAAGACCGAGCCGGTGCGCATGTAGTCGCGCACGAACGCGTCGAACAAGACGCAACCCTGCTCGTAGGGAACGCCCGAGGAGTCGAAGTGCAGGGCCAGGCGCACGGCGGACGCCGCCGGAGTCCGCGGCGTCACCCGTAGGATCGCGTCGACCTCGCCGCTGTCGCCACAGATCACGAAGCCCGGCCCGCCGTCCAGCTCGGCGGCGACGCCGCGGCCGAAGGCGTCGTCCACCGCGCCGCGGTCGTGGTTCCAGACCAGCGTGACTGCGAGGGCGATGCCGAGGGCGATGGCGGCGCGCTGCACGACCAAAGGACACGCGGCGACCACCAGCAGGCCTGCGGGAAACACCAAGGGTAGGAAGTAGGCGCCGCGTTCTTCGGTGCCGATCAGCACTGCCGCGGCGAAGCCGGTGTAGACGGCGACGCAGCAGACCAACAACACCGTGCCGCGGACCAGCCGACGCCGCAGGAAACCCGCGAGGAACAGCAGCGAAACCGGGAACAGACCGATCCCCCACTCCTCGAGCAGGACCTTTGGCAACAGCCCCCAGTGGAATCCCTCCGCGTAGCGCTCCGCCAAGAAGCCCAGCTGGCCGCCGAGCGGCGCCTCGACGGTGGCTGGCTGCAGCGCGGTGCCGCCGATGACGACCAGTGCGGTGTGCGTGGCGGCCGCGGCCGCGCCGGCGCGCAGCGCCGCCGCCCACGGCACGCGCCTCCGCACGACCTCGTGCAGCACGGCTGCCGCGACGACGCCCAGCAGCAGATGGCCGGTGCTGTGCACCAACGTGGCGGCCGCCGTTGCGGCACCGGTCACCGCCGCGGCGACAACTCCCGGGCGCCGCACGAGGCCGATCGCGAGCCACGCCACGACACCCGCGAACGCCAAGAAGACCGCGTGGATCTCGACGACGGTGGCGAAGAAGACCACGCCGGGAGCCGTCGCGGACAGCCAGCCCACCCTCCGCGCCGAGGCCCGGCAGCCGGTGAGACGGTAGGCCGCCAGCCAGAAGCCCAGCACGCCGGCGGTCGCGCCCAAGCCCGAGCACCAGCGCATGCTCTCGAACAGATTGCAGCCGAGCGCCTGCAGCGGCTGCACGAGGGCACCGACGAGCGGTAGGTACAGCAAGTGGACCGGGTGCGCGCGATCGTGCGCCAACCAGGTGACCAGGTAGTACGCGTCTTGTCCCCAGATCGCGTCTTGCGCGAGCGCGCCGTAGCCCACCACGCACGCAGCAGCCAGCACCAGGCCGTCCGCGGCCAGCCTCCACGTCGCGCTGGCCGCTGCGGAAGCCACTGGCCTGGAGGCCTTACTCCTCGTCGTCGGCGACGGCGGCGAGCTGTTCGGCCAACACGGTGTTGTCGACCAGCTCGAAGATCGCCTTGCTGCCGCCATCGCCGATGCGATAGCCCGGCAGGCGGACGATGCGGGTGCAGCCGCCGGGCCGGCTCTGGTAGCGCGGCCCGAGCTCACCGAAGAGCTTGGCCACCGCGTCCCGGTCCTGCAGCTGCGACAGCGCGCGGCGGTAGCGGTGCAGCGTCTTCTCCTTGCCGAGCGTCATCATCTTCTCGACGCGGCGCTGCATGCCCTTGGCCTTCTCGACGGTAGTGACCACGCGCTCGTGCTTGATCACCGAGACGATGAAGTTGCGGGTCATCGCCTCGCGGTGCGCCGAGTTGCGGCCGAGCTTCTTTCCGGCAATGCGGTGTCTCATGACTTGCGTCTCTCGAGCTTGAGTTCGTCAGGCGTTGGCGTCGGAAGCAAGCCCGAGCGACAGCCCCAGCGCAGCCAACTTGGTCTTGACCTCCTTGAGGGAGGTCTTGCCGAAGTTGCGCACCTTGAGGATGTCGGACTCGGTGAGCTGCACCAGATCGCGCAGGGTCTGCAGGTTTTCCGAATCGAGGCAGTTCTTGGCGCGCACCGACAGGTCGAGGATGTCGACCGACTTGGACAGCAGCTCGTCGAGCTCCGCGCGCTTGGCGGTCTCGTCGCCCTCGGGCGCCAGCCCGCCGCCCTCGATGGCCAGGTCTTCCTTGAGTTCGAAGTACTGGACGAAGGGGTTGAGGTGCTTGCGGTAGATCTTGCTGGCCTCGACCAGGGCGATCTCCGGCGACACGGTGCCGTCTGTCCAGATGTCGAGCACCAACCGGTCGAAGTTGGTGAACTTGCCGACCCGGGTGTTCTCGATCGCGTACTTGACGCGGTACACCGGGCTGAAGATCGAGTCGACCGGGATGGTGCCGACTTCCATGTCCTCGGTGACGTTGTCGTCCGCGGTCACGTAGCCGCGACCCTTGCGCACCTGCATCTCGCAGTAGAACCGCACCTCTTCGGTCAGGGTGCAGATCTTGAGGTCGGGGTTGACGACCTCGACGCTGTGATCGGTCTCGATGTCCGCCGCGGTGACGTCACCCTTGCGCGAGACGTCGATGCGCAGCGTGCTGGCGGCGTCGTTGTGCATGCGCACGCGCAGCTTCTTCAGGTTGAGGATGATCCGGGTGACGTCCTCGTAGACGCCCTGGATCGACGAAAACTCGTGCACCACCCCCTCGATCTTGACCCACGTCACCGCGGTGCCCTCGATCGACGACAGCAGCACGCGCCGCAACCCGTTGCCGATGGTCTGACCGAAGCCGCGCTCGAACGGCTCGACCGTGAACCGGCCGTAGGTGTCGTTGGAGACGTCCTGGTCCATCTGCACCAGGGACGGCAGCTCGAAGTTGCGCCAACGAATTCTCATCGCATCACCACCCTTATCTACACACGAACAACTACGACTACCTGGAGCAGAGCTCGACGATGAGCTGCTCGTTGATCGGGTGCGGGACGTCCTCCCGCTTCGGCAGTTGCACGACCTTGCCCTTGAGCTCGCTCGGGATCGCCTCGAGCCAGCCGGCCACGCCCTGCCCCTTGTTCACTTCGACGGCCTCGGAGGCCTTCTTCTTGATCTTCTCGCTGCCGCGGACCTCGATGTCGTCGCCGGGCCGCACCAGGTAGCTGGGCACGCTCATGCGGCGCCCGCGGACGAACACGTGACCGTGGGCCACCATCTGCCGGGCGTCGAAACGGGACAGCGCCAGGCCCAAGTTGAGCACGACGTTGTCCAAGCGACGCTCGAGCAGCACCAGCAGGTTCTCACCCGTGTTGCCCTTCTGCCGGACCGCGGTCTGGAAGTACTTGCTGAACTGCCGTTCGAGCACACCGTAGATCCGCTTCGCCTTCTGCTTCTCGCGCAGCTGGGTCGCGTAATCGGTGGTCTTGCGCGGACGGGTGTGCATGCCGGGCGGATAGTCCCGCCGGTTGATGCCACACTTCTCCGAGAAGCAGCGCTGTCCCTTGAGGAACAGCTTCATGCTCTCGCGCCGGCAGAGCTTGCAGACGTTGCCAGTGAACCTCGCCATAATCGATCCTCAATCCGTCAGACCCGGCGGCGCTTCGGCGCCCGGCATCCGTTGTGCGGCAGCGGTGTGCAGTCCTCGATCACCTTGATGTCGATGCCCGAGTGCGCCAGAGCGCGGATCGCGGACTCGCGGCCCGAACCCGGCCCCTTCACCCGGACTTCGAGCTCGTGCACGCCCATCTTCCGCAGCTTGTCGGAGACCTTGTCGGCCGCGCGCTGCGCGGCAAACGGCGTGCTCTTGCGGCTGCCCTTGTAGCCGATCGTCCCCGCCGAGTCCCAGGCAATGACCTGCCCGGTCGCGTCGGTGACGGTGACGATCGTGTTGTTGAAGGACGCCTTGATGTGGGCAATCGCCTTGCCCACGTTCTTGCGTGTCCGCTTCTTCTTTTCCGCCATCGGTGTCGTCCGGAGCCGGGTGACCGGCCTACTTCCGCAGAATCTTCTTGTTGGCGACCGTCTTGCGCGGCCCTTTGCGCGTCCGCGCGTTGCACCGCGTCCGCTGCCCGTGCGCCGGCAACCCGCGCCGGTGGCGCAGCCCGCGGTAGCACATGATTTCCTTCAGTCGGTTGATGTTCGCCAGGTTCTGCCGCCGCAGCGGACCCTCCACGATCAACGCCGACTCGAGGTGGGCGGCGATCTTGGCGACATCGTCGTCCGACAGGTCCCGCGCCCGCATGTCGGGGCTCAGGTCCAGATCGGTGACGATCTTGTCGGCAGTGGTCTGGCCAATGCCGTAGATGTAGGTCAGCGCGATGCGGACCTTCTTGTCGTTGGGTAGGTCGACTCCGACGATGCGTGGCATACCGCGCTCCTACTTGCCCTGGCGCTGTTTGTGGCGGGGATTGGTGCAGATGATGCGGACCACACCGCGCCGCCGCACGACGCGGCAGCTCTCGCACATGCGGCGAACACTCGCTCTGACCTTCACGATGACGACCTCGAAAAACAGCGGCAAACCCGCCGGGCGCGCGCCCCGCGGGTGACTCGAATTCGGCAATGGGACGCTTCACGCACGGGCGGCGCCCCCCAGCTTGTCCACCAGGTCGTCGAGCACTGCGCCCGGCGCCTGGTCGGCATTGATCACGATCAGCACCCCGCGCGATCGGTAGTAATCGAGCAGGGGCTCGGTCTGCGAACGATAGGCTTCGAGCCGGGTCTCCACCACTTCCGCGCGGTCATCGGGCCGTTGGCTCGTCGGCTCTCCGCACCGGTCGCAGCGGTCCGCGACCGAGGTGGGGTTGAACTCGACGTGCCAGATCGCCCCGCAGCTGCTGTTCGTGCAGGTGCGGCGCCCGGTGAGCCGGCGGACCAGGATGGAGTGCGGCACCTCGAAGTAGGCCACGTGGGTCAACGCGGCCTCTCGGGGTAAGCCCTGATCCAGAGACTGAGCCTGGGTGAGAGTACGGGGAAAGCCGTCCAGAATCCAGGCCGACTTCGCGTCCGGCTGGCCGATCCGCTCCAGCACCATCGCGATGATCAGCGCGTCCGGCACCAGCTGGCCCTGATCCATGAACTGCTGCGCCTGCCGGCCGAGCTCGGTGCCGTTCTTGCGGTGCTCCCGCAGCATGTCGCCGGAGGAGACGTGCAGCACGCCGCTGCGCTCGACCAGCTGTTTGGCCTGCGTGCCCTTGCCGGCTCCCGGCGCGCCCAGGAAGACGGCGCGGATCTGGCCGCCGTCGCTCAACGGCGCCCCCAGCCCGACTGGCCGCCGCTCTCCTTCATGAAGCCCTCGTAGTTGCGCATGATCAACATCGCGTTGAGCTTCTCGACGAGGTCCAGAGCCACGCCGACCACGATCAGGATCGACGTGCCGCTCATGAAGTAGAGGAACGTCTGGTCCATCCCGGCAAACGAGCCGCTGATGAAGGACGGGAACACCGCGACGACGGTGAGGAACGCGGCGCCGGCCAGCGTGATGCGCACCATCGTCTGCTCCAGGAACTCGGCGGTGTTCTTACCGGGCCGGATGCCGGGGATGAACGAGCCGTGCTCCTTGAGGTTGTCGGCCATCTCGTTCGGCTGGAACATCAGTGAGGTCCAGAAGAACGAGAAGAAGAAGATCAGCGCGCCGTAGAGGAACACGTACCAGAAGCCGCGCCCGGTGCCGAAGGTGTCGCGCAGCCAGTTGATGCTGGTCGCGTCGCCGATCAGCGACGGGATGATCAACAGCGCCGAGGCGAAGATGATCGGCATCACGCCGGCGTGGTTGACCTTGATCGGCAGGAAGTGGCGCTGGCCACCGTAGACGCGGCGGCCGCGGGTCTGCTTGGCCTGCTGGATCGGAATCCGGCGCTGCGACTTGGTCATGAACACCACGGCGACCACCGCGGCACCCCACGCCACCACGAACAGCAGCAGCGTCTGGTAGGTGTCGGTGGCCATCGCACCGGAGTCCGACTGGAACATGGCCAAGAACGCCGGCCACAGCTCGGCGACGATGCCGGCCATGATGATCAGCGAGATGCCGTTGCCGGCACCGTGCTCGGTGATCTGCTCACCGAGCCACATGATGAACAGGGTGCCCGCGATCATGCAGATCATCACCACGATCGCGTACAGCCCGAACCACGGCACCACGTCGGCGTGCAGCATCGAGTCCGCGCTGGCGCGGTCCTTGCCCAACACACCGAAGATCACGAAGAACGACTGCAGGATGCAGATCGGGATCGTCGCCAGGCGCGTGAACTGGTTGATCTTGCGCTGCCCCGAGGCGCCCTCCTTCGAGAGCTTCTCGAGCGAGGGCAAGACCTTGACCAGCAGCGAGAAGATGATGCTCGCCGAGATGTAGGGCATCACCCCGAGCGAGAAGATCGATGCCTGCTGCAGCTGGGCACCCGTGAGGATGTTGATGATCCCCGTCAGCCCGCCGCCGGACGTCGCCCCCATGCGCTCGAGGAACTTGTCGTAGTTGACGCCGGGGATCGGGATCGCGAAGCCGATCCGATAGCAGAACAGCAGCCCCAGCGTGATCAGGAGCTTGTCGCGGATCTCCTTGACCCGGACCAGGTTGCCAATCGTCACCGACATCGTTGCGTCCTCGGACTACGCGAAAACAAGCCGTCAGGCCTCCGGTGCGGGCTGTCCCTTCTTCTGGAACTTGGGGCGGTGCACGACGCGCGGACGCATCTCCACCGCGCCCCCCGCGGCCTCGATCTTCTGCTTGGCAGAAGCGGTGATCGCGTCCACCACCACGGTCACTTTGACCGTGACCTCGCCGTCGCCGAGCACCTTGAACAGGTCGCTGTGCTTGGCCTTGGAGGCCAAACCAGCGTCGAGAACGGCGGCCAGGTCGACGCGCGTGCCGGCCTCGAAACCGTTCAGGTCGGACACGTTGATCGTGGTGTAGAACTTGCGGAAGTTCTTGTTGTTGAAGCCGCGCTTGGGAATGCGGCGAAACAGCGGCATCTGGCCGCCTTCCCAGGCGATGCGACGCGACCAGCCCGAGCGCGCCCGCGCGCCCTTGTGGCCGCGGCCCGCGGTCTTGCCGTTTCCCGAACCGGTGCCGCGGCCAACGCGGTGCGGATTGGGGTTCTTGATGCCCTTGGACTTGGCTTCGCTGAGGTTCATTCGACCTTGACTCCTCGGAGCTCCTCGACCTGACTGCGGTCGCGCAGTCGGGACAGGGCGTCCATCGTGGCCTTGACGACGTTGAGCGAGTTCGACGAGCCGTAGTTCTTGGTCAGGATGTCGGTGATGCCCGCCAGCTCGACCACCTTGCGCACCGCCTTGCCGGCGATGATGCCGGTGCCCGGCGAGGCTGGAATCAACCGCACCCGCGACGAGCAAAAGCGCCCCTCGACGAAGTGCGGGATGCTGCTGCCGTCGCGCAGCACGCGCATCAGCCGCTTGCGACCGTCCTTGACCGCCTTCTCGACGGCGCTCGGCACTTCCTTGGCCTTGCCATAGCCGATGCCGACGCACCCGTCGCGGTTGCCGACCACGGCCAGCGCGCTGAACGAGAACCGGCGGCCGCCCTTCACCACTGCCGCCGAGCGGTTGATGTTGATGACGTCGTCCTCGACCTCGATGGCCAAGGCCTCGTCGATCGGCATCGTGGGATACTTCTTCTTCACCATGGCGCGGCTCTCTAAAACTCCAAACCACCGGCGCGGGCGGCGTCGGCCAGCGCTTTGACGCGTCCGTGGAACTGATACCAGCCCCGGTCGAACTTGACCTTGGTCACTCCCGCGGCCTTGGCGCGCTCCGCCATCGCGGTGCCGACCGCGGCGGCGACATCCGCCTTCTTCTTGCCGGAGAGCTCACCGCGCAGCTGCTTGTCGCGTGAGGACGCCGACGCCAGGGTGCGACCCGCCTCGTCGTCGATCAGCTGGCAGTAGATGTTCTTCGCACTGCGATAGACCGACAGCCGAGGCCGGTCGCTGACCGACGCCAGCTTGCCCCGCGTGCTCTTGGCGACGCGGGTGCGCTTGATCGTCTTGCGGTTCTTCCGATTGCGATTCACGGCTTTACCTCTACGCGTTGCCAAACGCCTTGCCGGCCTTGCGGCGGATGATCTCGTCGTCGTATTTGATGCCCTTGCCCTTGTAGGGCTCGGGCGGACGCAGGCGGCGGACGTTGGCGGCGAACTCACCGACCATCTGCTTGTCACAGCCCTCGACCACGATCGTGGTCTGGCTGGGGCAGGTGACGTTGAGTCCAGTGGGAACCTTGCGGCGCACCGGGTGCGAGAAGCCCAGGGTCAGCACCAAGTCGGCGCCTTCGATCTTGGCGTTGTAGCCGACGCCGTTGATCTCCAGCTTCTTGGCATAACCATCGGTCACGCCGACCACCATGTTCTGCACCAGCGCGCGGGTCATGCCGTGGTAGGCGCGAGCCGACGCGTCGCGGACGCTCTTGGCCCGCGACTGCACCCGCAGCACACCGTCCTCGACCTCGACCCCGACCTCCGGGCGCAGCGTCATCGCGAGCTCACCCTTGGGGCCCTTGACCTTCAGCTGGTCGTCGGCGTGCGTCACCTTGACGGCCGCCGGGATGACCACGGGCTTTCTACCAATGCGCGACATCTGTTCTGTCCTCGTTCACTCGACGGTGCAGAGCACCTCGCCACCGACCTTCTTCTGCCGGCACTCGCGGTCCGACAGCACTCCCTGACTCGTCGAGACCACCGAGATGCCGAGACCACCGCGCACCTGCGGTAGGTCCGCCACCGAGCGGAAGCGCCGGCAGCCGGGCCGGCTGAACCGGCGGATGCCGGTCACCACTTGCTCGCCCTCGGGGCCGTATTTGAGCGCGATGTCGATCACGCTGCGCGGGCCGTCGCTCTGCACGTCATAGCCGTGGATGTAGCCCTCGCGCTTCATCACCTCGAGGATCGAGACCTTGAGCCGGCTGCCCGGAACGGTGCAGCGTTCGGCGCGGTTGCGCAGGGCGTTGCGCATCCGGGTCAGCAGATCGGCAATCGGATCAGTCATCATGGCGTCGGTTCCTCACCAAGAAGCCTTGCGCACGCCCGGGATCTCACCGCGCAGCGACAGGTTGCGGAAGCAAACGCGGCAGATGCCGAACTTGCGATAGTAGGCCCGCGCCCGGCCACACAGCTGGCAGCGGTTGTAGGCGCGCGTCGAAAACTTCGGCTTGCGGCTCTGCTTGACTTTCAAACACGTCTTAGCCATCGGTGGTCTCTCTACTTGCGGAACGGTAGGCCGAGCTTCTGCAGCAAGGCGAACCCCTCCTCGTCGGTGCGTGCCGAAGTGACAAAGGTGATGTGCATGCCCTGCACGAACTCGATCTTGTCGAGGTTGATCTCGGGGAACACGCTCTGCTCCGACAACCCCATGGTGTAGTTGCCGCGGCCGTCGAGCTTGGTGCCCAGCCCGCGGAAGTCGCGGATACGCGGAATGGCGACTGCCACCAGCCGGTCCATGAACTCCCACATCCGGGCACCGCGCAGCGTGACCGAGCAGCCGATCGCGTAGCCCGCCCGCACCTTGAAGCCGGCGACCGAGATGCGCGCCTTGTTCTGCACCGGCTTCTGGCCGGCAATCGTGCCGAGGTCGCGGGCGGCGTGCTCGAGGCGTGCCTTGTTCTCGGTGGCCTTGCCGAGGCCCATCGCGATCACGATCTTCTTCAGCCCCGGCACCATCATCGGGTTCGGATAGCCGAACTGCTCGCGCAGCGCCGCGCGAACCTCGCCGTCGTACTTGGCCCGCAGGCGCGGGACGACCTTCTCTGGCGTGGCAGTGGTCATCGATTCATCCTCAGTCAAAGCGCGTCCCGCACTTCACTCCGACGCGCACGCGCTTGCCGTCGACGAGCTCGATCCGTGTCCGCACCCCACGGCCTTCCTTCTCGCTGAACAACAGCACGTTGCTCGCGTCGATCGGAAACTCCTTGCGCACGCGCCCGCCCTGCGGGTTCTGCTGCGAGCGCTTGAGGTGCTTGGTGCGCATGTTGACGTCCTGCACCACGACCCGACCGCTCTCGACATCGACCGAGAGCACCTCGTGTGGCTTGGCGGACTTGTCCGCGCCCGAGATGACGACCACGCGGTCGCCCTTCTTGACGTGCAGTGTTCGGGATCCCATCAGACGACCTCCTCCGCCAGGGAGACGATCTTCATGAAGTTCTTCTCACGCAGCTCGCGCGCCACCGCACCGAAGATGCGGGTGCCGCGCGGGTTGCCATCGTTGTCGATGATGACGACCGCGTTGCGGTCGAACCGGATGTAGCTGCCGTCGGGCCGCCGCACGCTCTGCGCGGTGCGCACCACGACGCCCTTGACGACCTGGCCGGTCTTGACCTCGCCATTGGGCAACGCCTTCTTCACCGAGGCCACCACGACGTCTCCCAACGAGGCGTAACGCCGCCGCGAACCGCCCAGCACCTTGATGCACTGGGCTTGCTTCGCGCCGCTGTTGTCGGCCACGTCGAGCATGGTCTGCTCTTGGATCATTGTGCGTTTCTCCGTCCTGCGCTCATCGGTTCAAACGGCTCTCACCGGTGTCCTGTGCCAACGTCGCCTCAGCGCACTGCCTTGCGCACGACGCGCACCAGACGCCAGCGCTTGAGCTTCGACAACGGCCGCGTCTGCACGACCTCGACCACGTCGCCGATGCCCGCCTCGTTGTTCTCGTCGTGCGCGTGCAAGCGCGTCCGCCGGCGCACGAACTTCTCGTACATCGGGTGGCGCACCAGACGCTCGACCGACACCGAGATCGACTTGTCCATCTTGTCGGACGTGACGACCCCGGTCTGTGTCTTGCGCGACTTGCGCGGCGTGGGCTCACTCATCGGTCTGTTCCTGCTTGGCCGCGTCGGCGATCTCCCGCTCACGCAGCACGGTATGAATCCTGGCGATGGTCTTGCGGATCTCGGCGAACCGCGACGTCTTGGCGATCTCCTCGGCGGCCGCGCGGAAGCGCAGCTGAAACTGCTCCTTGCGCAGCTCCGCCAGGTCGAGCCTCAATTCGCGCGAATCCTTGCCCCGCATCTCCGCGAGCTTCATCAGACCGGCCTCCGCGTGATCATGCGCACCTTCACCGGCATCTTGTGCGCGATGCGGTTGAAGGCCTTGCGCGCCTGGTCGACAGTGCAGCCGCCGAGCTCGTAGAGCACGGTCCCCGGCCGCACGACCGCGGTCCAGTAGTCGACGTCGCCCTTGCCGGTGCCCTGCCGGGTCTCGGCCGGCTTCGACGAGACCGACTTGTGCGGGAAGATGCGGATGTAGACCTTGGCCTCCGGCGCCGCCCGCGACGCGGCGATACGGCCGGCCTCGATCGTCCGCGACGGGATCCAACCCGGCTCGATCGACTGCAGCCCGTACTCACCGAACGCGACCGTGTTGCCGCGCGACGCGACGCCGCGGATTCGGCCGCGCATCGACTTGCGGAACTTGGTTCGCTTGGGCATCAACATGGTGGTTCTCCGTCGTTACCTGTGCGGTCCATCCGCTCTCAGATCGCTCGCTCCGCCGCCGGGCGCACCGGCAACAGGCCGCGCGTGGTCTCGCCAGGGCCGTACTCGCCCTTGAAGATCCACACCTTGACGCCGATCGTGCCGTAGTTCGTCTTCGCCACGCAGGTGCCGTACTCGAGCTGTGCGCGCAGCGTCGTGCACGGGATGCGGCCCCGCCGAATCTCGCCGACGCGCGCCATCTCGGCGCCCTGCAGTCGGCCGGCGACCAGGATCTTGATCCCCTTCGCACCGGCGGCCATCGAGGTCTCCGCCGCTTTCTTCAGCGCGCGGCGGTAGTTCATGCGCTTGCCGAGCTGCTCCGCGAGCGACTCGGCCACCAAGTTCGGCTCGAGCTCGGGCCGGTGGATCTCGATGATCTTCATCCGCACCGGCTTCTTGGTCAGCTTCTCGAGGTCCTCGCGGAAGCGGTCGACCTTGGCGCCCTTCTTGCCGATCAGGATGCCCGGCCGCGCGGTGTGCAAGAACACCGTGACGATGTCACCGGCGCGCTCGATCTCGACCTTCGGGATCGCGGCGAACGCCCAGTTGTCACGGATGTACTTGCGGATCTTCTGATCCTCGACCAGCAGCTTGGAAAAGTCCTTCGACGACGCGTACCAACGCGAGCGCCAGGGCTCGGTGATGGCGATGCGGAATCCGGTCGGGTGTGTCTTTTGCCCCATGGCTCACTCTTCTCCGCTTTGGGCCGCGGTCTCCTCGACCGCCTGCTCGACATCCTCGACCACCAGTGCTGGGTCGGTGAGGTGCACGTGGATGTGGCAGGTCCGACGGCGGAACGGCATCGCCCGCCCCATCGGCCCCGGCCGGAAACGCATGCGGCCCTGCAACAGCGGCCCGCAGTTGACATAGGCGCGCGCCACCGTCAGGCGGCTCGCCTTGACCTCGGGGTTCTGCAGCGCGTTGGCGACCGCCGAGGCCACCACCTTGCGCACCATGGGCGACGCCCGGTGCTTGTCGTTGCGCAGCAGGTCCAACGCCTGGTTCGCGGTGCGCCCGCGGATCATGTCGACCACCAACCGCGCCTTGCGCGACGCGATGCGCGCGTGCCGGTGCGAGGCCGAGAACTCGATCGTGTTGCCGTGCGTCATCGCCCTCAGCCTCACCGCTTCTTGTCCGCGTGGCCGCGGAAGGTCCGCGTCGGCGCGAACTCACCCAGCTTGTGGCCGACCATGTCCTCGGTGACGTAGCACTTCAGAAAGGTCCGGCCGTTGTGAACCATCAGCGTGTGGCCGACGAACTCCGGCGAAATGGTGCAAGCGCGCGCCCACGTCTTGATCGGCTCGCGCTTGTTCTGGGCGTTCTGTCGCTCGATCTTCTGCATCAGCTTCTGATCGATGTAGGGGCCCTTCTTGACACTGCGACTCACGGCTGCACCTCACTCACTTCTGCCGGCTGTGCTTGCCCGGCTTGCGACGACGGAGAATGAACTTGGTCGACTGCGCCTTGCGGCGCCGGGTCTTGCCGCCCTTGGTCGGCTTGCCCCAAGGCGTGACGGGATGACGGCCACCACCGGTGCGCCCCTCGCCGCCACCCATCGGGTGCGCGACCGGGTTCATCGAGGTGCCGCGGTTGTGCGGCCGCCGGCCCTTGTGGCGCATGCGGCCCGCCTTGCCCCAGCGCACGCGGTGGTAGTCGACGTTGCCGATCTGGCCGATCGTCGCGCGGCACTGCACGTGGATCTTGCGGGTCTCGCCCGAGGGCAGGATCACCACCGCGTAGTCGCCCTCGCGGGCGGCGAGCTGGCACACCGCGCCGGCGGCGCGCGCCAATTGACCGCCGCGGCCGGGCTGTAGCTCGATGTTGTGGATCTCGAGACCGACCGGGATGCTGGCCAACGGCATCGCGTTGCCGACGTCCGGCTCGACCTTCTCGCCCGACACCACCATCTGCCCCGGCGTCAGCCCCTTGGGCGCGAGGATGTAGCGCTTCTCGCCGTCGAGGTAGTGCAGCAGCGCGATGTCGGCGTTGCGGTTGGGATCGTACTCGATCGCCGCGACCTTGGCCGGCACGCCGTCCTTGTTGCGCTTGAAGTCGACGATGCGATACAGCCGCCGGCTGCCACCACCGCGGAAGCGGGAGGTGATGTGGCCGTGGTTGTTGCGCCCGGCGTGGTTCTTCAGGCGTTCGACGAGGGACTTCTCCGGCCGCTTCTTGGTCAGATGCGAGAAGTCCAACACCGACGACTTGCGCCGGCCGGGAGAGGTTGGCTTGTAGACCTTGATGGGCATCGTCGGCTCCTCACACGATCTCGATGCTCTCGCCCTGCCGCAGCGTCACCAGCGCCTTCTTCCACGGCGAGGTACGTCCCGGCCGCCCGAGGAAGCGACGAAACTTACCGGGCATGTTGATGATGCGGACCCCCTCGACGCGCACCTCGAACAGCGTCTCGACCGCCTTGCGGATCTCGCGCTTGTTGGTGCCGCTGTCGACCTCGAACGTGTAGACGTTGCGCAGGTCTTGCAGGACCGTCGACTTCTCGGTGACGCGCGGTCGCCGGAGAACATCGTAGTAGAGCGAAGCGTTCGCCATGGATCAGCTCTCCCCTCCGGCCGGCGCCGCCACTTCTGCTGGCTCGCCTTCTGCTGGCACGCCTGCCGCCAGCTGGGCAGTCAGCGCATCCATCGCCGCCGGGGTCAGCACCATGTGCCGCCGCAGCAAGACCTGGTGCGCATTGAGATCGCTCACCGGGCACACGTCGGCGTAGGGCACGTTGCGCAGCGACAAGTAGAGGTTGCGGTCGACGCCGTCGGTGACCACCAGCACGCTGCGCGCCATCTCCAGCGCGTTCAGGACCGCCATCGCCGCCTTGGTGCTGGGCGCCTCGGCCGGCCAACCGTCCGCGATCGCCACCTCGCCATCGCGGAACTTGCTCAGCAGGGCGCTGCGCAGCGCGGCGCGGCGCGCCTTCTTCGGCATCTGGTAGGAGTAGTCGCGCGGCCGCGGACCGAAGGCCACGCCACCGCCGCGCCAGTGCGGCGCCTTCTTGGTGCCCATCCGCGCGCGGCCCGTGTGCTTCTGCCGCCACATCTTGCGGTTGGGGCCGGCGACTTCGGAGCGCGTCTTGGTCTTGGCCGTGCCGGCGCGCCGGTTGGCCTCGTACATCACCACCGCGTCCTTCAGGGTGCGGTGGAGCACGCGCTCACCGAGGGCCGCCGCGTCGACATCGCGGGTACCCAGCGAACCACCGGAAAAGACTTTTACCTCGACCATCGTGATGCTCCTCCAAGCGCTGGGGGTCGCGCACCGTGTCGTCGGGAGTGGTTCGACGGCGACCCACTCGGGGTCACGCACCGACAAGAAAGCACCGCCTCGGGCGAGCCCGGGCGGCGATCTCGTCTACCGAGCCTCCGTCCTCCAGCCGATCGAAGGCCCTCAGGCCTTGATGCGGATGTCGACGCCGGCCGGCATGTTCAGCTTGCTCAGCGCGTCGACGGTCTTGGAGGTCGGCTCGGAGATGTAGATGAGCCTCTTGTGCGTACGAATCTCGAACTGCTCTCGACTTTTCTTGTCGATATGCGGCGATCGAAGCACCGTGTAGCGCTCGATCCGGGTCGGTAGAGGCACTGGCCCCGCCACACGTGCACCGGTCCGCTTGGATGTCTCGACGATGTCCTGAGCGGCTTGATCCAAGGCCTCGTAATCGTAGGCCTCCATTCGGATTTGGATCTTCTCGTGCATGTTCAACAGCAGGGCGAGCGAGGTGCCATTACTACCGGTTGCACCCTAACCTCATATCAGCAAGAGGTTTACAACGGTTTTGCGGCCCCCTCGGACGTGGGGAAGAAGGATGTTATCGATCCATGACATGGGATCAAGCGTGTGCTGGAGCTTTTTTTGCAAGGACTTGCCGCGATTCACCCCTCTCCGCGCGAAGGGGCGGCCCGCGCCGGATCGTCAGACCGGCGCGAACCCCTTCGGGCGCAACGAGATCGTGCCGAGGCCGCGGGACAGGTTGCGGAGCCGGGTGGCGTAGCCCAGCATCGGACGCAGCAAGACCGAGCCGCGCACCTCGGCCGGCCCGCCACTCGACTCGACCCCCTCGATCTGGGCGCCGAGGCTGCGCAGGTCGCCGATGACGGCCGACAGGCCGTCGGCCGGGCACTCGACGGCGAAGGCCATCTCCGGCTCCATCAAGACGACACCGGCGGCCGCGACCGCCTTGCGCAGCGCCACCGAGAGCGCCTCGAGGTAGAGCACCGCCCCCTGCTCGCCACCGGCATCCCCCTCGACGGCGACCAGCCGCACCGTGAGGTCGGTCGCCGGGTAGCCGGCGCTGAGTCCCGTGCGCAGCCGCTCGCGCACCTCCTCGAGCAGCGCGATCGCCTCCACGCGGTCCTGCACCGCGCTCTCCACCCGCGCCCCGCCCCAGGCCGGCGCCACCTCGATGCCGACGAACGCCCGGGCGCTGCCCTCGCCCCCGGCCCGACACTCGGCGCTGGCCGCCGCCGGCCCGCGCACCGTCTCCAGACGGGCCACCCGCGGCCGGCCGACGCGCACCGCGTCGCCGACGCGACGCTGCAGCCGACTCTTGAACACCTCGAGGTGGAGCTCGCCCATGCCCGAGACCAGCAGCCGCCCGGCATCCGGCTCGCGCTCGAGCACCAGCGTCGGGTCGTCGGCGGCCAACCGCTTGGCCGCCGCCTCGACCACGGCCTCGTCACCCGGCGCGCGCGGCTCGAGCGCGACCGACACCACCGGCCGCGGGAATGCGAGCGGCTCGAGGCGCATCGGCGCGCCGGGGGCAAACACGGTGTCGCCGGTGCGCAGCTCCATCGGCGCGGCCACGGCGACCACGTCGCCGGGCAGAGCGCGCGCCAGCGGTTCGGGGTGGTCGGCGTGCAGCTCGAGCAGGCTGTCGATCTCCGCCTCCGCGCCGCACGTGCTGGCGATCCGATCCCCGGCGCTCAGCGTGCCCGAGTAGACGCGCACCAGGGCCGGCTCGTCGGTCCGGGGTCCACCGCCGCGGAACACCAGTCCGCAGAACGGCGCCTCCCGGCTCGGCGGCCGTCGCTCCGGCGCGCCGCCGTCGGCGGGATCGAGCGATTCGACCGGCGGCAGATCGAGCGGGGACGGCAAGTAGCGGCAGACGGCGTCCAGCAGCAGGTCGACGCCGACGCAGGGCAGCGCCGCCCCCACCAGCACCGGCACCACCTCGCCGGCGAGCACCAGGCGCCGCAGCGCGCGGTGCAGGCGATCGGCGTCGACCGCGCGCTCCTCGACGAAGTCGGCCAAGATCGACTCGTCGACGTCGGCGCACACCTCGATGAGCTGCTGGCGCAAGCCGGCGGCCAGCGCCGGGTCGAGCTGCGGCGACGAGCCGCGCGGCGTCGCGATCCGGCCGGTGATCACGTCCAGCAGCCCACACAGCCCGCCCTCGCCGATCAACGGCCAGACCACCGGCACCGCCCGCACACCCAGCCGCTCGCGCAGGGACTCGACCGCCCGCCCGACGTCGGCGCCCACCCGATCGAGCTTGTTGACGAAGACCAGACGCGGCGCCCGCCGCGCGTCCGCCTGCCGCCAGACGGTTTCGGTCTGCGACTCCACCCCGCGCACGCCGTCGAGCACGACGACCACCCCATCCACCACCCGGAGGCTGCGCTGCACCTCGGCGGTGAAGTCGACGTGCCCGGGCGTGTCCAGCAGGTTGAGGCGGTGGCCGCGCCAAGCCACCGCGGTTCCCGCCGCGGCGATCGAGATGCCGCGCCGTTGCTCCTCGGCGAGGAAGTCCATCGTGGCGGTGCCGTCGTCGACCTCGCCCATCACCCGCTGGCGGCCGGTCGCGAACAGGATGCGCTCGGTCAGCGTCGTCTTGCCCGCGTTGATGTGGGCGACGATGCCGAAGTTGCGCAGCTGGGACTCGGCCTTGGACACGCGCCCACCATAAGTCGTCCGGGCCGGCGGGCCACGCCTCGAGGGCGGCGCAAGCGATGGCGGCTACATCGACGCTCGCGCCCCGACGGCGAGCATCACGGCGGCGAGCATCACGACGGGGCCTGCTACCAGGCGAAGTGGCTGTAGGCGCTGTTGGCCTCGGCCATCTTGTGCACGTTCTCTTTCTTGGTGACCGCCGCGCCCTGGTTGTTGAACGCGTCGAACATCTCGTCGGCGAGCCGCTTCGCCATCGGCTTGCCGCGCTTGGCGCGGGCGGCGTCGACCAGCCAGCGGATCGCCAAGCTCTGCTGGCGACGCTTGCTGACCTCGCGCGGCACCTGATAGGTGGCGCCGCCGACCCGCTTGCTGCGCACCTCCACCTGCGGCTTCACGTTCTCGATGGCCTTGGTGAAGATCTCGTCCGGCTCGGCCTGGACGCGCTTGGCGACCGAGTCGACCGCCTCGTAGAAGATGCGCTGGGCGGTGGTCTTCTTACCGCCCCACATGATCTTGTTGATGATCTTCGAGGCCAGCTTGGAACCGAACCTCGGGTCCGGCCGGAGATGGACTTCGGTCGACTTGTAGGAACGCGGCATGGGTCTGTTGCGGCTCGGTTGCCTGGACTCGCGGGCGCCTTACTGCTTGGGCCGTTTGGTGCCGTACTTGGAGCGCGAACGCCGCCGCTCATCGACGCCGGAGGCGTCGAGGCAGCCGCGCAGCACGTGATAGCGCACGCCGGGCAGATCGCGCACGCGGCCACCGCGAATCAACACGATCGAGTGCTCCTGCAGGTTGTGCCCCTCGCCCGGGATGTAGACCGTGACTTCCTTGTTGTTGCTCAGCCGGACGCGCGCGATCTTGCGCAGCGCCGAGTTCGGCTTCTTCGGCGTCATGGTCTTGACCTGCAAGCAGACGCCCCGCCGCTGCGGGCAGCGGTCGAGCACGGGCGCCTTGCTCTTGGCCTTGATCTTTTTGCGTCCGTTGCGGACGAGCTGATTGATCGTGGGCATGCGTGTCTTGTCGACGCCGCAGAGCCGCCGCGGCGCAAATGGAGGGCGGGGAGTTTAGGCACGCGCAGGGCGAATGCAAGCCCGGCCCCGCCGCCAAATGCAAGAGATTGCCGCCGCCGGCGGCCGGCGCGCGGTCAGCGGTTCGACCACACCTGGTTCGGGCACGCGGTCCCGGCCGCGGCCGCGATCAACAGGTCCAGATCGCCATCGCGATCCAGGTCGCCCGCGGTCGGGTCGTCGAGGAAGCCCAAGCAGCTGAGCGTGAAGCGCTGCTGGCCGGCGCGGCTGGTCTCGATCAGGGTCAGCCCCGACAAGCGGACCGTCGCGGCGACGTCGGGGCGCCCATCCTGGTCGAAATCGCCGACCACCAGGCCGTCGAACGGCTCCGCGCTGAGCAGCGGCGCGCTCGGCGGAGTGAGCCCACCCAGCACGTCGCTGGTCCACACCTCGACCGACTGGGTGAAGGGATGCGCCGCGACCACGTCGAGGCGGCCGTCGCGGTCGAAGTCGACCACCGCGACCGCGGCGGTGAGCTGGCCGGAATAGGAGCGCGGCAGCAGGCCGCTGCCGGTGCCATCGTTGATCCAAACCTGGAAGGATGCGCCGGTGCCCGCGACCACGTCGATGTCGCCATCGCCGTCGAGATCGCCGGTGGAGACGTCCAGGATGTTGTCCAGGCTGAGCTGCACCGCGGTGGAGTAGCTCGCCGGCTGGCCCGCCGCGGCGTCGTTGAGGGCGACCGCCAGGCCCTGGTCGGTGCCGAGGACCACGTCGACCGCGCCGTCCGCGTCGAGGTCGGCCAACGCCAGCGCCACCGTCGCGCCGCTCAGGTTGGCGAAGCGGTACTCGGTCGGCGTCGACAGTGGCCCCAGCGGGCCCCGCCAAACCGCGAAGCCGGCGTCGACCGTCGGCGCTCCGGCGAGCGCGGTGACCGCGTCGAGCACTCCGTCCGGATCCAGATCCGCCAGCGACACGCTGGCCATGTCGGCGGGACCACTCAGGTCTTGGCCATTCGGGAAGGACCCCGGCACGGTGGGATCGTTGGCCCACAGCGTCAATGTGCCGAGTCCGACCGGCGGCCGGCGCAGGGCGACCGCGTCGAGCAGGCCGTCGGCGTTGATGTCGCCGATGGCGATCGCGTCCGATCCGGTCCCCGGGTTGTTGGGCGACTCGACCAAGGCGAAGTCGCCGCGCACCGAGGCCACCGTGCCCTCGTAGAGGGCGTTGCCGCCGACCTGCGCGACGAAGACGTCGAGGTCGCCGTCGCGGTCGAAGTCGGCCGCCGCAGCGACACCACTGGCGAGCGCTTGGTCGCTGTCGAACATGACGCCGCCGAGGTTGAGCCACAGCCGTCCGGCACCGCCCTCGACCCCCTCGACCACGTCGAGGTCGCCATCGAGATCGACGTCGCCGACAGCCATCGAAACCGTCGCCGCCGGCTCGCCGACGAAGCCGCGCGCCGACGGCACTCCCGCGCCGTCGAACGCCCAGATGCGGTTGGCCTGGCCACGGTTGCCCTCGACCACGTCGGGGGCGCCATCGCCATCGACGTCGCCGATCGCGACCGAGACCGTGTCGGCGTCGAGCGAGCCCAAACGCCCGCTGTCGACGAGTGCGACCGGACTGTAACCACCGGGGGCCGCCACCCAGACCCGACTCGGCCGACCCGGGCCGTTGCCGGCGATCACCTCGGGCCGCCCGTCGGCGTTGAGGTCGGCGATCACCAGCGCGGCGGTGGCATCGCCGACGCCGGTGCTGGCGGCATCGTCGAAGGGCACCGCGGAGGCGGCGAACGCGCCGCCGCCGCGGCTGGCCCACAGCAGGTTGGCAGTGCCGGCGCCGGTGCCCACCAGCACGTCCGGCCAACCATCACCAGTGACGTCGCCGTGCGCCAGCGCGAGCACATCGGCGGTCGGCAACGACACGTCCGGCTGCGGGCCGAACCCGGCCAAGCCCTGCCACCAGATCTCGATCGCGCCCGTGCTCCGGTTCGCGGTCAACAGGTCGGGCCGCCCGTTGCGGTCGAGGTCGCCGACGGCGATCGCGACGATCTCGCCGGTGCCGATCTGCGCCCGCGCCGGCACCGGCGCGCCGAGGTCGAGGCTGAGCTCGACGCCGTCGGCGGCGGTCCCCGCCACCGCGTCGACGGCGCCGTCCAGGTTGATGTCCGCCAGCACGACCACGCGGCTGTCGGCCGTACTGGTGTCGGTGCCGACCAGTCCCAGGCCGGCGTGGATGTCGACCGACGCCGACGGCCGTGCCGTGCGCTGCCCGTTGATCGAGCGCACGCCAGTCTGGCCATCGCCGACATCGACCCCGGTGGCGGCGTTGGCGCCCCCGCCGGGCAGATGGTCCTGGCGTGCCACCAGTCGCGGGGCGACCCCCAGCACGACGCTGATCTCATCGACCCCGGGCCCCTCGACGACCGTCGCACCGGCGCCGAAGCTCGGTGCCGGACCCGTCGACGGCTGCGGCCACAGCAAGAAGTCACCGGCCACCACCCCGGGGTTGATCACCATCGGCCGGTCGAAGCGCACGACCAGGGTGTCGCCGGCGCCGATCGCCCCGTCGCCGTCGCGATCACGCAGTCGCGCGCGCTCGACCACGGCAGGCTCGGCCCGCGCGATGCGATACACCGTGAGCGTACGCCGATCGGTGGCGCCGCGGTCGTCGGTGACCACGATCTCCAGGGTCGTGTAGCGCCCGGGCGGAGCCTGCCGGTAGGGCACGCGCAGCCGCGCTCCACTCGCCTTGGCCGGCGGTACCAAGCCCGCCGCGGCGGCGATGTTGCGGCCGCCCGGGTTGGTCACCACCCAACTCAGGGGGTCGCCGTCGGGATCGTCGGCGACGATGTCGATGTTGCCGGAGCCGCCCGCGATCACCTCGAGCGACAGGTCCGGTTCGGTGCCGAACGCGCCGAACGGAGCGGCGATGGTCGGTGGGCGGTTGACGGCGCGCGGCGTCGCGACCTCGACCACGTTGCTGTAGGCGGAGTTGCCGTTGCCGTTGAACGCCCGCACGCGGTAGCGATAGGTGGTGTCGTCGTTCAAGCCCGTGTCGGTGAGCCGGGTGCTGCCGGCCGCGAGCTGTCGGATCTGCCCGAACGCGCCGCCGACGACCGCCCGCTCGACCCGGTAGCCGTCCTCGTCGGCGGCGTTGTCGGCCCAGCGCAGCTCCACAGTGTCCGGTGCCGTCGCCTGCGCCGACAGACCACTGGGCCCCACCGGGGCAACGGGCGGCGGGCCGCCACCACCCCCACTGCTGCACGCGCCGACGATGAGGGCCACTGACGCCGCCACGGCGGCGCGCAAGACGGGGCTACTACGATGCTTCACTTTGGCCTGCTCCGGTCCATGACCAGGGCGCTCGAGCCGGATCCCCCCGGCGACGCCTGAACGAGTCTCGAGGCGCGAGCTGCAGCGACTCGGTCGCCGGATTGCCGCCCACACCGCCGGCGCCGATTCTCGGCGACGGAGGCCCTGCGGCGCCAGTCCGCATTTCACACCAGCTCGCACGGCGCCCTTTACCGAGGCCCCGTGTCCCCTTGACGGAGAAGCCTACCCCACCGCCGGGGCGGGCGCGGCGGCAGGCCGCCGAACGACCGCGGCAAAGAAGCCGTCGCTGCCGTGCACGTGCGGGAACATGGCCAAGTAGCGGCCGCTGCCATCGGCAACCGGCCGGCCACGGGTGCCGCCGAGCACCTCGACCACCGGCACCAGGCGCAGCTCGGGACGGCGCGCGAGCAGCTCCTCGACGACCTGCTCGTTCTCCTCGGCAAGCACGGTACAGGTGGCGTAGACCAGCCGGGCGCCGGGCCGCAGCGCGGCCGCGGCCCGGGCCAACAGGGCGCGCTGAATCTCCGCCAGGCGGCGCAGCTCGGCCTCGGTGGCGCGGGCCCGCATCTCCGGATGGCGGCGCAGTGCGCCGAAACCGCTGCACGGCACGTCGAGCAACAGCCGGTCGGCGCGGGCGGCGAACGCGGCCACCTCCGCCGGCCATTCGCCAGCTCCAACGGCCAGCGCGCGGACGTTGTGCGCGCCCGCCCGCCGGGCGCGGCGCCGCAGCTCGGCCAGTCGACCCGCATCGGCATCGACCGCCAGCACTTCACCGCGGTTGCCCAGCAGCGCCGACAGCGCCAGGGTCTTGCCGCCGGCTCCGGCACAGACGTCGAGCACGGTCCCGCCGGGCGGCGGCGCCACCAGCTCGGCGACCAGCTGGCTCGCCTCGTCCTGCATTTCGAACCAACCGTCGGCGAAGGCGGGATGGCGAAACAGCTGCGCCGGCGTCCGCACCACCAGCCCTGCCGCCGCGTGTGCGGTCGGGGTGGTCTCGATGCCATCGGCGAGCAGCCGCTGCGCCAGCGACGCGCGGCTCGCGCGGAGCGCGTTGGCGCGCAGGGTGACCGGCGCGCGCGCGGTCAGCGCTTCGACCAACGGCTCGGCCTCGTCGCCGTACTGCGCGACCAACCGCCGAGCCAACCAGGGTGGCAGCGCGCCGACGAGCGCGAGCCGCTCGACCGGATCGCCGTGCTGGCGCACCTCGGCCCGCAGCCCCGCCACCCGCGGCCAATCGATCCACGGCACCGTGAAGGCCGCCTCGGCCGCCGCCAGGTCGCCGACCAGCACCCGCGCCATCAGCACGCGCACCGGGTCGCGCAGCGCCGGGACCACGCTGCCCGCGGGCGTCGCGCAGCACACGGCGTGGTCGAGCAGGGCCGCGTTGGCGAGCACGTGGTGCAGGCGCTCGACGATCCGCTTCTGCTGGCGCGGCCGCAACCCTTCGCCGCGAAACAGGTCGCGCACCAACACCGACGGCGGCGCCGACGAGCGCCGCGTCCGCGCCAGCAGCTCGACCACGTAGCGGTCGGCCGTGTCCAGCGGCACCGGGCTCGCCGGCGCCACCCGCGCCGCCACTTGCCGGCGCCACCGCTTGCCACGCGCCACGATGACGCCCCTAGGCCTAGCGCGCCCGCACCCGCACGGTTTCGCCGACCCAGCTCATCGCGCCGCGCAGCTCGTCGTAGTCCGGCATCCGCAGCCGCATCCACGCATTCGCCATGTAGCCGCCGGAAACGGGCTGGGTGGCGGAGCCGGGCGGCGGCAAGTGCATGTCCAACAAGGCGCCACCGAGCCGCTGGCGGACCGCGTCGACTCCCTCGTAGCCGGTGATCACGCCGTCGCACTCCGGCCGCAGCGCGATCATGCCGGCGGCGTAACGCCGCGACGCCACCGTCTCCGTCTGCTCGTGCACCAGCAGCCGTGCCCACTCGACGTACAGATCCATGTCGTTGGCGGCACCGTACAGATCCCAGACCCGCACGCCCGGCGGCCGGCATCCGATCTCCGAGAACACCAAACCCTTGTCGCCGAAGAACCACTCCATGTGCGTCGCCGAAGTGTGCACGCCGAGCACGTCGATGACGCGCTTGCCGAGCTCCCGCACTTCGGCGTAGTGCTCGGCATCCAGGCGATTGGTGATCGCGATCTGCGGCGAGATCCACCGCGCGCGCATGGCCTCCAGCACGCCGGGGTAGTAGTGGCTGATGAAGTCGAAGACCACCTCGCCCTTGCAGCACAGGGTGTCGTAGAACGCCTCGTGGCCCTCGATGAACTCCTCGATGGCAACACTCGCGCCGTGCGCCACGCCGCTCGCCTCGATCGCCGCCGCCAACTGCTCGTCGTCGGCGACGCGGTAGGTGCCGGCGGCACCGGCGGCGTCCAGCGGCTTGATGATCAGTGGATAGCCGACCTCGTCGGCGAAGGCGCGCACCGCCTCGGCGTCGTCGGCGCCGGTCGACCGCGCGCAGGGCACGCCGGCCTCGCGCAGGGCTTGCTTCATCGCCGGTTTGTCGCGACACAAGTAGGCAGTGCGCGACGTGGTGCCCGGGATACCGCACGCCTCGCGCACGTGGGCGGCCGCCATGACGTGGGCCTCGACGGTGGCCTCCAGGCGGTCGACCCACTCGCGCGCCTGCACCCGCCGCACCGCATCCAGCAGGGCCGGCTCGTCGACGACCGACGACACCTGCTCGTATCCGTGCAGGCAGCGCTTGACTTCGGCCGGCAACACCGAGGCCGGCTTCTCGCCGATCGCCGTGACCCGGGCGCCCACCGCGGCGAGCGCGCGGACGAACTCGCGCTGGTTGGCGGGAAACGCCGGCTCCAAGAAAAGCACGTGCATGGTCGCGGTCGACGATACCGGTCCGCGGCGGCGGGGGGTCTCGCGCGGAGACAATTTCGCCGGCCGGCGCTGCAGGCGACGCCCGCGCGCTCCGATGAGGCGACGCAGATGGCCGTCGACCGCCTGCGCCCGCGTCTGCCGCTCGCAACCCGCATCTATCTCGCCGGGATCGCCGTGCTGCTGCCGTCGAGCGCGTGGATGCTGCTGGTCGCCGACACCGAGCACGTCGCCCTTTGGCTGGTGCTGCCGTGCGCCTGGGTGTTCGGCTTCTTCTCGGTGGTGACGCCGCTGCTGACGGCCTACTGGATCTATCGCGCGCTGCGGCTGGCGCGCGATCCGTCGGCCTTGGTGGAACGTCTGCGCGGCGTTCCCGACGGTGCACTGCGCGAGCGCGCCATCGCCCTGCTGGCGGGCGAGATGCGCGTGCCGCGGATGCTGGTGCGCCGGCTCTACGAGCGCGCGGAGCCGCGGCTGCGCGCGGCTCTCCAGAGCCGGACCGAACCGATCGCCGACGCTACGGCACCGTGACGCGGACCGCGTTCGACAAGTTGCCGACGGCACCGGCGCCCGCCAGCGCCTGCAGGGTCAGCTCGAAGCCCGACGGCAATCCGGCCAGCGGCAGCTGGCTGTAGAGCGGCGCGGGGCCACTCGCCGCCACCAGCAGAGGCCCGCTCAGATCCAGCATCACCTGGCCATACGGCTCGAGCAGCGGCCCGTTGCCACCGATGCCGACGATCAAGAACGACGTCAGATTCCCGGGTGCGGAGGTGAGGACCCACGCGCTCGGCACCGTGCCGGTCAACACACCGGCGTCGACGTGGGCGTTGCCGAACTCGTAGGCGCCCATGTCGACGCGCATGGCACCGTCGAGGTCACCGTCCAGGCAGCGCGGCTGGCCGCCGAGCGCGACGCCGCCGGGGCGGGCGCCCGCGTCACCGGCGTCGATGCACGGCGAGCTCGCCCGCAGCGAGAACCCGACCGCGCTGAAGCGCGGGTCGACGTCGATGTTGCCCGGACCGGCGGCGCCACCCTGCACGTTGCTGAAGGCCACGTCGGTGCCCGACCTGCTGTGGAACGAGTCCAGCTCGCCGTTGTTCCAGACGATGGAGTGGTGCAGCCGCAGGCCGGTGCCGAAGTTGACGATGACGCCGAACAGCGCCTTGTTTCCGGTGAAGGTGCAGTGCTCGAGGTCGAGCCCACCGCCGCCGAACTCGGCGACCGCGCCGCCGGAAGCCAACGCGGTGTTGCCGACGAACAGGCTGTTGCGGATCTCCGCCACACTGCCCAACCAGCTGAAGAAGCCGCCGCCGTCGTCGGCGGTGTTGTTGTCGAACACGCACTGCTCGATCAGCGGGCTGCCGCCGCTGCCGGCGTAGACGCCGCCGCCCCAGCAGGCCGCGTTGTTGTCGCGGAACACGCAGCCGCGGATGGTCGGGCTGCAGTCGAGGATGCGGATGCCGCCCCCGTTGAACGGATCCGAGATCGCGCCCGGCGGGGTGTCGCCGTTGATGATGGTGAAGCCCTCGACCACCGCCTCGCGAGTCTCGCCGTTCTCGAACAAGAAGGCGCGGTACGGCGCACCGGGCGCCGAGCCGCAGTCGATCGTGCAGCGCTCGGCGCCGCCCGCGCTGCGCACGGTGATCGCCTTGCCGCCGAACGACAGGTCCCGGTTGCCGTCACCGGTGTAGACGCCGTTGGCGACGACGACGACGTCGCCCGGCGCGGCCGCGTCGATGGCGGCCTGGATCGTGGCGAACTGCGATGGCACGTGCAGCTCGCCGCCGGCGCGTGCGACGGGCGCCAGGGTGGCCGCGGCGAGGCCGAGCGGGAGGATCAAGGAGCGAACAGATCGTTGCATGTGTTCTCGTTTTCGAATCGGGGAAGCGAACGAGGCTCCGGATGAGCAACTCGCGGACCAATCGCGCCGCGGGGCGCGGACGGCGGAAAACGGCGCCGATCGCGTGCGCCAAGCGCACGCGCCGCGCACGCATCGCGGACGGCTCGGGGTTGTTCTCTCGCCGTCTCTCACTCCGCCGCGCGCGCGCGGCGCTTGAGCTTCTGGTAGAGCGCGGTGCGCGAGATGCCGAGCAGCTTGGCGGCCTTGGTCTTGTCGCCGTCGGTGTGCCGCAAGACGGCGTCGATCGTCCGCGCCTCGGCCTCTGCCAGCGGCATCACCGGCCACGACCTTCCAGCGCCGTCGGGCACGGCGATCGTCTGCAGCTCGACCGCCTCGATCCGGTCCCCGGTGGCGAACAGGAACGCGCGCTCGATCACGTGCGCCAGCTCGCGCACGTTGCCCGGCCAACCGTGCTCGATCAGCTGGGCCCGGGCGGTGTCGGCGAGCACGACCGCGCGGTCCTGCTGCCGATTCAGCCGGTCGAGAAACGCGTCGGCCAGCAACAGCACGTCGTCACCGCGCTGGCGCAGCGCCGGCACGCGCAGCTCCGCCGCCGCCAGCCGGAAGTAGAGGTCCTCGCGAAACTCGCCGGCCGCGATCATCGCCGGCAAATCGCGATGGGTGGCCGCCACCAGCCGGAAGTCGAGCGCGATCGGCGCATGGTCACCGACCCTGCGCGCGACGTTCTCCTGCAGCACGCGCAGCAGCTTCGCCTGCAGGGTGAGCGGCATGTCGCCGACCTCGTCCAAGAACAAGGTGCCGCCAGCGGCCAGCTCGAGCAAGCCCGCGCGGTCGCGGTCCGCGCCGGTGAAGGCACCCTTGCGGTGCCCGAACAGCTCGCTCTCCATCAACTCGGTGGGGATCGCCGAGCAGTTCTCCGACAAGAACGGGCCGCGCCGCCGCTCGCCCTGCTCGTGCAGCGCGCGCGCCGCCAGCTCCTTGCCGGTTCCGGTCTCGCCGAGCACCAGGATCGGCAAGTCGGCGTCGGCCAGCACCGCGATCTGCCGGCGCAGGGCCCGCATCGGCGGGCTGTCACCGAGCATTTCGGCGACCGGATCGCGCGGCGTGGCCCCTCTACCGCCGGGCTCCGGTGCAGGCGGCGGCACCGCCTCCTCGCGGCGCGCCGCACCGCGCGTCGCACCGCGCTCCGGCGAAACGACGCCCGCCGCGACGGCGATGGAGGCCTGGTCGGCCAGCACCTCGAGCCACTCCTTGTGCACCGCGGCGAACGCCTTGCCGCGAGTCGGGTGCTCGACGTACAGCGCACCGCCGCCACCCGCCGTGGTGAACGGGACGCAGAGCGCCGAGCGCTGCTCGAGATTGCGGACGCTGGTCATCTCGCTCAAGCTCGCATCGCCCACCAAGTCGTCGCCGGACAACGCGCGCTGGGACTGCATGGCGCGGTTGGCCAAGGTGCGGCTGAACGCGTCGGCGCCGCCCGAGCCCGTGCCCCGGCTGAGGACCACCCGCAGGCCGCCGTCCTCGGCCAGCAGCAGATGGGCGAGCCGACCACCCAACAGCGTCACCGCGGCGTCGAGCAGAAACTCGAGCGCCGCGCGCGGGTCGCCGGCTGCCGCCAAGCGGCGGTTGATCGCGGTGAACGTTTGGAACACGGTCGCCGGTACCGTCATCTCGCTACCTCTCTCACGCTCTCGCCCCTCATCCGTCCCCATCCGCGCCAGGCGCTGCTCGACCTCTGCCGCCAGCCGGCGCACGCGGCCGTCGGCGTCGCCGCCGAGCCGCGCCAGCCACCGGCGCGCGCGCGAGACCTCGCCGAGAGCGGCGTGCGCGGCGGCGAGGTGGGCGTAGACCAGGGGCAGCGGTCCGTCGCAACCCACACTCTGCAGGCGCCGCGCCGCGCGCCGCATGCGGCGCACACCGACCTCGGGCCGGCCCGCGGCCAAGCTGACGATGCCGAGATTGGCATCCGCGCGCGCCACGCCGGCGACGTCGCCGACGTGGCGATACAAGGCGAGTGCACGGCGCAGGTGGCCGCGCGCTTCGTCGAGCTCGCCGCGATCTTTGGCCAGCACCCCGAGGTTGCTGTGCGCCACCGCGCAACCGCGCACGTGGCCGAGGCGGCGCAGCTCCGCCAGCGCCGCGGCGTGGTGGCGTTGTGCCGCCGCGCCGTCGCCACCGTCCCGTTCCGCCTCGGCCAGGTTGGTGAGCGCAGCGGCGCGCAGGAACGGCCGGCGCTCGTCGATGCGCGCCAGTGCCGCCTGCAACACGCCGACCGCCCGCGCAGCGTCTCCGGCGCGCGTCAGGACCAGACCGCGCAACACCGCGGCCTCCACGCGCCGCGTTCGCACTCCATCGAGCAAGTCGAGCGCGCGCTGCCAATCGCCGCGCAATTCGGCCGCGCTGGCGGCCAGGAGCCGGCGTGCCGCGGAGCCGCCTTCCCTCGGGGGGTGCACCGCAAGGATCGCGTCCGCGGCCCGCACCTGGCCCAGGTCGAGCCGCGCGCGCGCCTCGAGCAGCGGCAGATCGTGCACCAGGGGCAGCGCGCGGGCTGGCTCTCCGCCGCGGGTGAGCCCTTCGGCGAGGGCGGCGCGCAGCCGCCGCTCGCCGGGCGCGTCGAGCCCCGGCAGCTCTCTGCGATAGGCGGCGAACGCGGCCTCCACCTGGCCTTGCTGCGCGGCCCGCCGCAGCGCGGCCGGGGTGCCGGCGAGGATCGGCGGGGCCGCCAAGTCCACGCGCCCGGCAGCCGCCGCCGGCCAGCTCCACCGCGCCCCGTCCGGCGCGATGCTGCCCGCCTCCACCAGCCGCGACAGTGCTGCACCGAGCGCAGCGGGAGTGCGCGCCCCGACACTCCACAGGGCCTGTGCCGCCGGTTCGGCCGGCTGCAGACCGACGCTGGCGCGCAGATGCGCGGCGACGGCGCCGGCGTCGATCTGACCGAGTTCGAGTTCGACCGCGGCCTCGCCTCCGCGCCGCACCACACTCGTGGCGTCGCGGTGCACGACCGCGCGCGCGCCGGTGAGAACGGTGGCGGTGTGCACCGCGACCGCGCGCCGGTCGTCCGCATCCCCGCCGCGCACCACCACGTCGCGACGAGCGCCGGCCCGGGCGAGCACCGCGTCGAGCGCCGGGGCGTAGCAGGCGATCGGGTCGGGCCGCAGCACGCCGAGCGCGGGGCGGCCGCTGCCGCCCACCAGCTCGTCGAGAGCCTCCTCGGCGTCGCCGAAGCGCCGGTGCGGCTGTCGCGCCAACAGCCGCGGCAACCATCGATCGAACGGCGCTGGCAAAGCGTTGCGGTCACGCCCGACCGCGGCGAGCAGCGGCCGCCGCGGGAAGTGACGGCGCCACGCCGCGAGCTCCGGCGCCGACGGCATGCCGCCCAGCAGCACGGCGATGGTCGCACCCAATGAGTAGAGGTCGCTGCGCGGCGTCGGCGCCAACCCCAGCCACCGCTCGGGCGCGGCGAAGAACGGCGTGCCGCCCCCGGCGCCATCGCCGGGCCGGGCCGCGGTGCCGAAGTCGAGCAACGCGTAGCGCGGCGCGTCGGCCGGCGGCGAACGCAGCACGTTCGCCGGCTTGACGTCCAAGTGGAGGACTCCACGCCAATGCACGAACGCCAGCACGGACAACAGCTGCACGGCAAGCTCGCGGACGGCGTCGGCAGGCATCGGCGCGTCCTGCTCCACGATGTCGCCAGCGAGGTAGTCGCGCACCAAGTAGGCGCGGCCGTCGGCGGTATGGCCGACCTCGTGCACCGCCGGAATCGACGGGTGCCGCAGCGACGCCAACACCGACGCCTCGCGCGGCGGCACCGCATCGGCCAGCACCTTCAGCAGCTGCAGGGATTCGCCGCTGGCGCCGACCGGCCGGACCGCCGCCGACCACCCCTCGCCACCGTGGTGCCGGCGGACCACCGTGAAGCGTCGCGCCAACGCCGGATCCAGGGCGGCGAGCTCGTGCGTTCGATCACGCATGCGTCGCATCCGTCCGCGCCGCCGGGCGCACCGCCTCGCCTTCGTGCACAATACGCACAGTGCGCGTTCGCGATGCGCACGTCCAGACCCTGCTCACGCCCGGTATCCACACGCCCCGGTGGCACCGGTGGCGGGCACGGCGCTTGTAGCGCAGCAGCCCGGAGATTCCCCCGCCGTTTACCATGGCACCCTTGATGAGACCCCTCTGGCTCCTGCTTCTGATCCTCCTGCCGGCCGCGGCGGGTCGATCCCAGCCTTCGCACCTCACGTGGCTCGAAGGAACGCCCGGCAACACCGCCGTCTTCACCGTCGACGAAGCGCGGCCGGGGACCCCGGCAGCTGCATGGCTGGCTGGCGTCGCGGTGCTCGACATCGAGCTCAGCAACCGCACAACGCAGGCCAGCCTGCGGCGCGATCGCGCGCGCCGCGCCGTCGAGCTCGGCGTGCCGCGCCTGGAGTTGCCCGACAACGGCCGCGTGCTGCGCTACGCGCGCGCCGCCACCGGCGAGCACGGCTTCGTGTGGATCGGCGCCGACGGCCGCCCGCACTTGTTGTTGGCGCTGACGGCGGGCGACACCGGCGGCGACCCGTTTGCCGACCGCTGCGCCGTGAGCGCCGACGGCCGCCACCTGGTGATCACCGACGCCGCGGGCCGGGCGTTCGCCGCCGATCTACGCGGTGCGGACCCGGCGGTCTGGCGGCTGGGCTTGCCCGCGCCGGTCGAACCGCGCAGCGTCTGCGTCGGCGGCGACCGCGCCCTGCTGCAGACCACCGACCAGCGGCTGTGGCACATCCCCCTGATCGGCGACCGCGCGGCGATCGACATCACCCCGCAGCCGGGACCCGGCGCGCAGCTGGTCGCCGAGATGGCACCGGCGGCGAGCGGCCACGCCGTCGTCCTGCTGCAGGACACGGCCAGTACCGCGCTCTACCTGGCCGCGCCGGACGGCACCGTGCGCGCCCTGCCGGTGCCGGTCGCGCGCTACACCGCGCCGGGCTACCTGCCGGAGGTGACCGACGGACCGCGCATGCTGCTGAGCGACGACGGCAGCCGTCTGTTCTTCACGCAGGAGACCATGAGCGGTGAGCTGTTCCTGCTCGACACCACCGGCGCCACCGGCCTCGTGCACTTGACCGACGACTCCGTCTTCGAGCCCTACATCGGCACCGGCATCCACCCGTCGTTCGTCGGTGACCGGCTCGTCGCCGCCGTCGGCGATCCGGCGTTCGGCTTCGACTGGATGACCGCGCGCACCACCGCGCCGGTGCAGAACCTCACGCTGAGCGGGCTGCCGGGGACTCCCTGGTGGCCGGGCACCCTGCGGCCGACCGCGGGCTACTCCACCACTGCGGGCGGCGTACTCGCCGCCGAGCCCGACCCCAATGGCGGCACCCTCCTGCGCGCGATCGACGCCACTGCCGGTACCCACGTCGTGGTGGCCCGCGATCTGCGCGGCGCGCCGGGCGCCGGGCGCGCCGCTGCCGCGCCAAACCTGATCATCCCCAGCCAGCGCGGCGACCGCTTCTTGAACGCCGCGCTGCAGCCGCTGCTGCAGAGCCCCGCCGGCATGCAGCTGTCCGCCGACGCGCAGCTCCCCGGCACGGTGGCGACCCTGTTCACCCTGCACTACGCCAGCGGCGGCGGCAACGTCATGCTGCGCTTGCCCAACGGAGCCATCGTGACCTTGCCGTTCGACCCCGCGTTGCGCGGTTTGGCGGTGACCCCGGCCGGCGGGGTGATCATCGACGGCAGCGAGCTGCGCTACATCAAGAACGGCGTGCAGTACCGGCTGGCGAGCGGCTCCGCGCCGCGGACTCCACTCTCACACCTGCACTGATCGGCAGAATGGTCAGGGACACCACCGTGGCCGACAAGGCGGCCCTGCGGCGGGACGCGCGCGCGGCGCTCGAGCGGCTCACCGCCGAACAACGAGCGCTCGCATCCACGCACGCCTGCGCGATGCTGGCATCGACGGGTGAGTTCGCCGCCGCCACCCGGCTGATGCTGTTTCTGTCGATGCCGCACGAGGTCGACACCGCCGCGCTGCTGCGCGTCGCTTGGGCCGCGGGCAAGGCGGTCGCCGTGCCCCGCATCACCGCCGACGGCCAGCTCGAGGCGCTGCCACTCACCGAGCAGACACGGCTGCGCGCGGGCCCGCTCGACATCCGCGAGCCGGTGTCGGGCGACGACCCGATCGACCCGGCCTCGATCGAGATGATCGTCGCACCGGGCCTCGCGTTCGACCGCGGCGGCGGCCGGCTCGGACACGGTGGCGGCTACTACGACCGCTTCTTGCCGCGCGCACCCGGGGCGTGGGTGTGCGGGCTCGGCTTCGACTGTCAGCTGTGGACGGTGGTGCCCATGGCCGCCCACGACCGGCGCATTCACGCGGTCGCCACGCCGTCCGGCCTGTACCGCGCCGCCCACGATCCAAGGCCGCGCTGATCGCGCGCCGCGGCCGCGCCCCCAGGCTCAAGCAGAGGCCGGGCGGACGCCGATCAGCAATGCCATGGGACGAAACCGGCGCGTGGTTCCGCTGTGGTGCACAGCAACGCTGATGGCCTTGGCGGCGTGCTCCGCCGAACCCGCGCGCAAGCCCACCCCCGATCTGCGGCCGCACGCCGCTCAGGTGGAGTTGGCACCGGGCAGCGCGCCGGCGGCCCCGGCCATGTTCTCGCGGCTGGAGATCGAGCGCACCACCGAGGAGCTGCGCGACCTGATCCGCGCCGGTGAGCTGGACCGCGCCCTGCAGCACTACCACGCGGTCGAGCCGTGCACGCGCGTCGCGCGCGACAGCGACGCCTACCCCGCCCGCCTCGAGCTCGAGAACCTGTTCGTCCGCTGCGTGATGGCGCGCGAGTTTCTCGCGCTCAAGGTCGAGTACCCGGGCCAGCCGGGCACGCCGCCGCTGCCGCCGCAGTGGCCGGTGGCGCCCTGGTAGGAGACACGGCACGGCGCGTCGGTCGGGAAAACAGCCAACGGCAGCGCAAGAACGACACCTCCACCAGCGTCCCAGCACCAAATCGTGTGGTACGTCCCTAGGAGGGCAACATGAACTCACGCTCCATCTTCTTCGTCGCTCTCAGCGGCGCGCTCGTGTCGTTGTCTCCAGCGACCGCTCAGGACGCTGCGGCGGAATCCGCGGCGCCACTCTTCGAGATCGCCGCCGGCGAACACGAGATCGCGGACCTGATCCGGCGCTCGGGCGAGTTTCTCGGCCGGCACTACGTTCTGCACGAGCAGGACATGAGCAACTCACACCAGACCACCGTGCGGATCGACCGGCCGATGCACCTCGACCCGGCGGGCTGCGAGCGCGTCGTCGGTTTGCTGGCCTACTCGATCGGCTTCGCCATGATGCCGCTCGACCCGACGCACGACCTGTGGGAATGGGCCTCGATGAGCGGCCCCCGGCGCAGCGAGCTGACGCAGCGCGCGCTGCCGATGACGGTCGAGGAGGTCCGACACAGCAACAACCGCACCTTGGTCGTGCAGACCACGGTGACGCTGAAACACCTCGATGCCAACGCGGCCAGCAACACCTTGCGCCCGTTCTTCATGACGCGTGGCGGGAGTGCCGCGCTCACGATCGGCGCCGCTGGCGGCAGTCTGTTGTTGTCCGGCTTCGTGCACCAGGTCGACCGCGCCTTGCAGGTGCTCGACGCCGCTGACGTACCCCGCAAGGCCCCGGTGGTCGCGGCGGAGGAGAACGAAGATTGCGCGACCCGACTGAAGCGCCTCGAGCAGCGGATCGCGAAGCTCGAGGCTGCTGCGAGCAAGGGGACGGCGACCGCCGCGCGCTGAAAGAGCGGGGCGAGCTCGGCGGGCGAGAGCCGTCAGCGACTGCCCAGCATGCGGCAGTAGAGCGCCTCGTACTCGAGAACCTGCCGCTGCCACGACCAATCGACGGCCATCGCGCGCTGCACCAGCGCAGCCCATGCCGCCCGGTCGTGGTACAGCTCGAGCGCGCGCACGAGCACATCGAACAGCGCCTGGGCGCGGAACTCGTCGAACAGAAACCCGGTGCCGGTGCCGGCGCGCGGATCGCAATCCTCGACCGTGTCCGCCAGACCGCCGGTGCGGCGCACCACCGGGATGGTGCCGTACTTCAAGCTGTACATCTGGTTGAGCCCGCACGGTTCGTAGCGCGAGGGCATCAGGAAGAGATCCGCCGCCGCTTCGATGCGGTGCGCCAGCTCGTTGCTGTAGCCACGGTAGTAGCCGACGGCATCCGGATAGAGGTCGCGCAGGTCCTGGAACAGCTGCTCGTACTTGGGCTCGCCCGTGCCCAACGCCAGCAGCCGGCAGGCACCGCGCTGGAGCACCACCGGCAACACCTCGGCGGCCAGCTCGAACCCCTTCTGGTAGGTCAGCCGGGACACCACGCCCACCAGCGGCCGATCGTCGTCGTGCGGCAGGGAGAACTCGGCCAGCAGGGCCGCCTTGTTGGCGGCCTTGCCGCTGAGATCGCCGGCGGAGTAGCGGTGCGGTAGAAGGCGGTCGGTGGCCGGATCCCAGTCCTCGTAGTCGCAGCCGTTGACGATGCCGGTCAGCACCTCGCGGCGCGCGCGCAGCGACGCCTCGAGTCCCATGCCGAACTCGGCCGTCAGCAGCTCGCTGGCGTAGGTCCGGCTGACGGTCGACACCGCGTCGGCGTAACGGATGCCGTTGCGCAGCGGGTTGAGCACGCCCGCTTCGAGGTCGTCCGCATCGAGCAGGTGCCGCTCCCCGTCGAGTCCCAACGCGGGGAGAGCATCGACGCCGACGGTGCCCTGGTAGCCGATGTTGTGGATGGTGAGCAGGGTGCGGCTGGTGTCGAACAGGCGATCCCAGGCGTAGCGCGTCCGCAGGTAGAAGGGCAGCAGCGCCGTGTGCCAGTCGTTGCAGTGGAACACGTCCGCGGCAAAGCCCAGCCGCTGGCACAACTCGATCGCGGCACAGGAGAGGGCCGCGAAGCGCAGCGTCTCTTCGCCGCCGGCGGTGTAGATCTCGTCTCCGCCGAACAGCTCGGGAAGGTGCACGAACACCACCCGCACCGCGCTGCCCGGCAAGTCGGTGGCAAAGGCGGAGAACTCCCAAGTCCGTTCCCCCAGCGAGAACGACACTGCCTGGGCCTCGGCCACGGGGTCGAACCGATAGCCGCCGTCGCGCACCCGGCCGTACATCGGCATCACCACCAGCACGTCGTGCCCGCGCGCATGCAGAGCCGCCGACAGGCCCTTGCCGACGTCGGCCAGCCCCCCGGTCTTGGCGAACGGCGCCACCTCGCTCGCCACCAGACAGATGCGCAGCTTGGTCATTGGGCCTAGAAGCTACCGCGACCCGCGGCGAAAGCCCGGCAAACCCCCGCCCCGCGGTGTTGCCGCGCGCCCCTTCGCGCCGGCTACGTCTTGCCAACCCTCGCACCCGGGGTACGGTGGCGCTCAGCCCCTCGTCCGCTCGCCGCCCTCGACCCCACATGCGACACGCCGTCTTCGTGGTCCCGTTCGCCCTGGACGCCACCCTGCGCTTCGTGCGCGCCGCGGCGACCCTGGACGGCGTCCGCGTCGGACTCGTCACCCAGCAGTCGATCGGCCAATTGCCCGAGGACGTGCTGCGCCACGTCGGCGCGGTGCACCAAGTCGGCGACGCCCTGGATGCGGATGCGCTCACCGCCGCCGTGCGCGAGCTCGCGCCGCGGCTCGAACACCGCGTCGACGCTCTGATCGGTATCCTCGAGCCGCTGCAGGAGTCCCTGGCGGCGGTGCGCGAGCGCCTCGGCATCCCCGGCATGGGCGTCGACGTGGCGCGCAACTTTCGCGACAAGGCGCGGATGAAGAGCGTGCTGCGCCACCACGAGCTGCCGTGCGCCCGCCACCACCTGGCGACCAGCGCCCGCGACGCCCTCGACTTCGCCAAGGGCTGCGGCTACCCGCTGGTGTGCAAGCCGCCGGCCGGTGCCGGCGCCAAGAACACGTTCCGCGTCGAATCAGACGAGCAGCTCGACGCCGCGCTGCGGGGCATGCCGCCGACCGCGGCCAAGCCAATGCTGCTCGAAGAGTTCATCCGCGGCCGCGAGTTCTCCTTCGACAGCATCACCATCGACGGCCGCCACTGCTTCCACTCGATCTCCACCTACCACCCGACACCGCTCGAGGTGATGGAGAATCCGTGGATCCAGTGGTGCGTGCTGCTGCCGCGGCACATCGACGGCGACGAGTTCGCGCCGATCCGCGCCGCCGGCCCGAAGGCGCTCGACGCGCTCGGGCTGCACACCGGCATGACCCACATGGAGTGGTTCGAGCGCCCCGACGGCAGCATCGCCATCTCCGAGGTCGCCGCCCGCCCACCGGGCGCGCAGTTCACCAGCCTGATCAGCCACGCGCACGGGCACGACTTCTACCGCGCCTGGGCCGAGCTGATGTGCACCGGACACTTCACGCCGCCGGAGCGGCGCTTCGCCGTCGGCGCCGCGTTCCTGCGCGGGCAGGGCAACGGCCGGGTGATCGACGTGCACGGCCTCGAGGAAGCCAAGAAGAAGCTCGACGGACTCGTGGTCGAAGCGCGCCTGCCGCAGCGCGGGCAGGCCCGGGCCAGCAGCTACGAGGGCGAGGGCTACGTCATCCTCCGCCACCCGGAGACCGAGGTCGTCGCCGCCGGACTCGACACGGTCGTCAACACCTTGCGCGTCGAGCTCGGTCAGCTGTGAGCGCCACCGAAAGTCCCGTCGCCTCCCCACCACCGCCATGCACGTCGTTCTGATCTCCCCCGGGTTTCCCGCCGAGATGCCGCTGTTCACCCGCGGCCTCGCCGCCGTCGGCGCCCGCGTGTTGGGGGTCGGCGACCAACCCGCCGCGGCGCTCCCCGAGGTCGCGCGGCACGCGCTCACCGGCTACCTCCAGGTCAAGAGCTTGTGGGAGGAGGAGGCGGCGATCGCCGAGATCCATCGCTGGCTGCGCGGCCGCGAGGTCGACCGCGTCGAGTGCCTGTGGGAGCCCGGCATGTATCTCGCAGCCCGACTGCGGGAGAGCATCGGCGTGCCCGGCATGAGCGTCGAGCAGACGGTGCCGTTCCGCGACAAGGAGGTGATGAAGCAGCGCCTCGACGCGGCCGGTGTCCGCACCCCGAAACACGCCCGCGCTGCCACCGAGGCCGAGGTGCGGGAGGCAGCCGAACGGATCGGCTTCCCGCTCATCGTCAAGCCGATCGATGGCGCCGGTTCGAAGGACACCTACCTGCTGCACGAGGCCGCCGACATCGAGCAGGTCTTGGACTTGGTACGGCACGTCCCCGAGGTGTCGGTCGAGGAGTACATCGACGGCGAGGAGTACACCTACGACACCGTCTGCGGCGACGGCGAGATCCTGTTCGAGAACCTGTCGTGGTACCGGCCGAAGCCGATGTTCATGGCCAAGTACGGCTGGGTCAGCCCGCAGTCGATCATCTACCGCGACCTGCAACACGAAGCCGTCGCGCCGGGCCGCGCGCTCGGCCGCGACGTGCTCCGCGCTCTCGACTTCCACAGCGGCTTCACCCATATGGAGTGGTTCAAGACGCCGGCCGGCGAGCCGGTGTTCGGCGAGATCGCCGCGCGGCCTCCGGGGGCGCGCCTGGTGCACGCGATGAACTACTCCTGCGACGTCGATCTGTTTGCCGGTTGGGCAGAGGCGGTGTGCAGCGCGCGCTTCTCGCAGAGCCGAGAGCGGCCGTACAACGCCGGCATGGTGTTCAAGCGCGCGCAGGGACAGGGTCGCATCCGCCATATCGACGGGCTGGAGCGGCTGCTGGCGCGCTTTGGCGAGCACATCTGCAACATCGATCTGCCGCGCATCGGCGCTGCGGTCGTCGACTACCGCAAGGTCGTCGTCGGCGACGGCTGGCTGGTGGCGCGACACCACGACCTCGAAAAGACCATCGAAATGGCCGACGCGATCGGCGCCGAGCTGACTCTCCATGCAGGCTGACACTTCCGTACCGGTCGCCCTCTTGGGCCCCCAGCGCCACGCGCCCGACCTGCGCGATGCGATCGACGCGGCCGGCATCAGTGGCAAGCTCGCGGTGGTGACCGCCGGCTGGGAAGAGCGCGAAGACGAGGACCTCGAGCTGGGTCAACATCTGGGCGGTCGCGCCGTCAACCTCGGCGTATTCGCCCGCGCCGAACGCATCTACGAGCGCGACCACGAGCTGCGCGACGCGGTCATCGCGCGCCACGAGCAGCTCGACGCGCTGCAGCGCTTGTATCGGCTGCGCCTGGCGCACGCGCTGTCGGCGGCGCGCGAGCTGCTCGCGCTGCCGGGCGACGACGCGGCGCTCGAGGCCGAGCGCGACGACGCGATCGCCGCGGTTCGCCAGCTGGACCAGCGCCACGGCGCGCGCGTGGCCGAGGTGCACGACGAGTTCGAGCAGCGCCTGCGCACCGCCGAGCGGGACCACGTGATCGCCGCCCGCGCCGAGATCGCCGAGCGAATGGCCGGCACCGAAGCGCTGTGCATCGCCGGCGGTCACGTCGGGGTGCTGCACAACCGGATGCGACTGCTGGACGTCACCGGCCTCGCCGGCCACCGCCCGGTGTTCGCCTGGTCGGCGGGGGCGATGCTGCTCACCGAGCACATCGTGCTGTTCCACGACAGCCCGCCGCAGGGCGCCGGAGACGCCGAGGTGCTCACCGCGGGCTTCGGCACGGCTCCCGGTGTCGTCGTCCTGCCACACGCACGCCACCGGCTGCGCGTCGAGGACCGCACCCGCGTCGCGTTGATGGCACGCCGGTTCGCGCCCGCCCTGTGCGTCGCGTTCGACGGCGGCGCGCGCCTGCAGCGCAGCGGCGATGGATGGCGGGCATCCACGGGAACCCGCCGACTGTGCGCCGACGGCACCCTGACCGAGGTCGAGGCCGCGTGATGCTGGCGATCCACGCCCTGGAGCAGAACGGCAGCGCCTCCCGCGAAGCCGTCGACGCGTTTCTCGCCGATCACCAGTTCCCGCTGGTCGAGGGCCGCCAGGCGACCTTCGTCTACCGCGGCGAAGCAGACGCGGTCTACCTGCAGCACTGGATCTACGGCTTGCCGCAGGAGCAGCCGTTCCAACGGCTGGCGGGCTCCGACCTCTGGTTCCACGTCATGGAGCTGCCCGAGCGCTCTCGCGTGGAGTACAAGCTGCGGGTCGAACGCGGGCCCCACCGCCAGCTGGTGCAGGACGCCCTCAATCCGCACCACGCCCGCGATCCGTACGGCGCCAACTCGGTGGTGCACGGCGCCGGCTACGAGATCCCGGACTGGGTCGAGCCGGCCGGCGATGTCCGCGAGGGCACGATCGAGCAGCGCCGCTTGATGAGCCGCGCGCTGGGCGAGGCCAGGCCGGTATCGGTCTACTTGCCGGCCCGCTTCCGGCAGACGCGGCACTACCCGCTGTTGGTAGTGCACGACGGCGACGACTTCCTGCGCTTCACCGGGTTGAAGACCGTGCTCGACAACCTGATCCATCGGCTGGAGATCCCGCCGATGGTGGTCGCCCTCACCCAATCCTCCAACCGACTGCACGAGTACGCGGCCGACGACCGGCATGCGGCGTTCTTGGTCGAGGACCTGGTGCCGACGCTCGAAGAGCACTACCCGCTGCAGGCCCATCCCGCCGGGCGCGGGCTGCTCGGCGCCAGTTTCGGCGCGGTGGCTTCGCTGCACGCGGCGTGGCGCCACCAGGGCTTCTTCGGCAACCTGTTGCTGCAATCCGGCTCGTTCGCGTTCACCGACATCGGCGAGCACGACCGCGGCCCTGTGTTCGATCCGGTCGTCCGCTGGGTCAACGAGTTTCGCGAGAGCCCCGGCCGGCCCGCCGACCAGGCCTACCTGAGCTGCGGCACCTACGAGTCGCTGATCTACTACAACCGCTCGCTGCTCCCCGTGCTGCAGGACACCGGAATGAACGTGCGCTACAACGAGTCGCGCGACGGGCACAACTGGGAGAACTGGCGCGATCGACTGCGAGAGGGGCTCTCGTGGTTGTTCCCCGGACCGCTTTGGATGGTCTACGAGTAGAGGAGTCGCATCGTGGCCACCGTCACCCGCAGGATCGGACTGTCGCTGGGGGCCGACATCTGTTGGCCCATCTGCTACGAGGACATCGTCTCGGAGCTCGACCTGTCGCTGCCGATCGGCGGCGACACCGTGCGCTTCGAGGTCGAGCGCGTGCACATCGAGCCGTTCAGCTTGAGCGCACCGGCGCGCTACGACGTGGTTCTCGACCGCCTCACGCACTGGTACCACACCAGCCGCGAGTGGATCAAGAAGGCGGTGATCATGGACGACGTCTACGTCCTCAACAATCCGTGGTCGGTGCAGTCGATGGAGAAGCAAACCAGCTACTGCGCGATGATGCGGCTGGGCTTGCCGATCCCCGCCACTTGGCTGGTGCCGCCCAAGGAGTACGACGAGCGCCCCGACCTCAAGGCGACGCTGGACAGCTACGCGGTGCTGTTCGATCTCGACCGGATCGGCGAGTCCGTCGGCTACCCGCTGTTCATGAAGCCCTACGACGGCGGCGGCTGGGTCGGCGTCAACAAGATCGATGACGCCGAAGAGCTGGCCCAACGCTACGACGAGAGCGGCAAGTTCGTCATGCACTTGCAGGCGGGAGTCGTGCCGTTCGAGCGCTTCGTCCGCTGCATCGGTCTGGGGCCTCAGGTCAAGATCGTCGACTACGACCCCTCCGCCGCGCTGCACGAGCGCTATCGAGCCGAGCTCGACCCGGTCGACGGCGAGGACCGCGCCGTGTTGGAGGACATGGTGCTGACCATCAACGCGTTCTTCGGCTGGGACTTCAACTCGTGCGAGTCCCTGCTGCGCGATGGCGTCTGGCATCCGATCGACTTCGCCAACCCGTGCCCGGACAGCCAGGTCAACTCGCTGCACATTCACTTCCCCTGGGTGGTCCTCGCCAACATCCGCTGGTCGCTGTTCTGCGCGGCCACCAAGCGGCCCATGCGGCAGAACCTGGACTGGCAGCCGTTCTACGACATCGCCGCCAAGGGGCTGCCCTATCGCGAGGCGTTGGCGGAGTACGCGGCGGTCGCGCGCCAGCGCTTCGACGCCGATCGGTTCGCCGAGTTCTGCGCCGAGCACCTCTCCGACCTCGACCGCGTGGCGCACCAGTACTTCGGCGACGACCGCGCGCGCCAAGCGGTGGCGAAGAAGGTCGCCGCGGTGTTCCCCGAGCACGAGTGGGACGAGTACACCGAGCGCTTCTGGCAGTCGATCCAGCAGTGGCGGCGCACCGTCGCCGATTCCTGACCACGATCCCCGCACGCTTCACCCAATGTCCAAGCAGTCCTCCACCTGGCACTCACCGCGCCTCAACCGCGAAATCCAGCTGGTGCGCTGGGGTGAGGTCGGCACGCCGGTGCTGATCTTCCCCACCGCCGGTGGAGATGCCGAGGAATGCGAGCGCATGCACATGATCGACGCGCTCGGCGACCTGCTCGCCGAGGGTCTGATCAAGGCCTACTCGGTGGACAGCATCGCCGGCCGCTCGTGGCTCGACGAAGACAACTCGACCGCTGGCGGGGCGCGCATGCAGGAGCGCTTCGATGCGTGCATCTATCACGAGGTCCTGCCCGCGATTCGCCTGGACTGCAACGCCGACGACATCGAGGTCATCGCCACCGGAGCCTCGATCGGCGCCTACAACGCGCTGGCTGGGGCGACGCGGCATCCGGACGTGTTTCGCGGCGCGATCTGCATGAGCGGCACCTACACGCTGCAGAAGTTTCTCGACGGCCCGCTCACCGACGCACTGCACGCGGTCTCGCCGCTGCACTTCGTGCCGGAGCTCGCCGAGGACAGCGATCAGCTGGCGCTGCTGCGCCAGCGGTGGTTCACCCTCGCGCACGGCGAGGGGCGCTACGAGGAGCCGGCGCAGTCCTGGGCCGTCGCCAACGCGCTGGGCAACCGCGGCATCCCCAATCGCGTCGAGCCCTGGGGCGAAGACTGGCACCACGACTGGGTCACCTGGCGCGCCATGCTGCCGACCTTCCTCCGCGAGTTCCCCCTGTCGGCGGACACGCCGGACGCGAACGAGTCGTAGCGACGCGCCGGCGGCGCGCTATGCTGCCGCGATGGCCGCCAAGATCTCCTGGTACTACCACCGCAAGGGTTGAACGAGCTGCGGCCGCGCCGACGATTACCTCGCCGAGCGCGGCATCACCACCGGGACGGTGGTGAACGCAGCCAAAGAGCACATCTCGCCCGATGAGGCCGTCGAGCTCGTCCGCGAGCACCGCAAGCTCATCGTCGCCAAGGGCAAGAAGGTCCTGCACTTCGACGTCGCCGCCGAGGAAGAGGACACCGCCATCCTCAAGGCGATCATCGGCCCCTCGGGCCGCCTGCGCGCGCCGACGTTCAAGCGCGGCAAGACGCTCGTCGTCGGCTTCCACGCCGACGCCTACGACGAAGTTCTCGGCTGATCGGGCGGCACGTCCCCTCGACGATTACTCACGCCAAAGCCGCGCTGGGTGCCAAGAACATCGTGGAGCTGAACGCCATTGCGCTCAGGGGTCGACCACTTGCACTTTGGCGTGGGTCACCTTGAATCCAAGCCGGCGCAACGCACGGCAAGTCTTGCGCAAGTTTACCTTGCTGAAGAACGGCATGTCTCGGACTTGCCTTGCCCCCCACTCAGCAACGATCGCGAATACGACTTCGAAGTCGTTTGCGGCGAGATCATCGGAAAACAGGGCTCGGAACGCGGCGTTGGAGCTGCCAATCTTCTTTCTGACCGCCTTGCGGAACTCCAGGGAATCGACCATCAACTCCGAAGACACGTAGCCTTGAGAGAACAGGTGACTCAAGGATGAGGACGAGAGCTTGCGCTTGACGTGCACGAGAGCGCCTTGCACCGACAAGACATCGCAGATCTCGACGGGACTGGTCTTCCCGGGGATCGTCACGGTTTCCTTGTCGAGCAGCAGGTAGTCATCGCTCGAGTCAGCTGCCTGCGTGTTGTAGGCCCCCTCGTCAATCTCTTTGAGCTTCCCGTTCTTCATGACCCGCGCCGAATCGGGAAGAGCTACGCCCGAAGCAGCGATGCCGTCCATGAACTTGTCAAGAGCTTCGAGGTAGTCAGGCTCGATCACGAAGAACTCACCTCCCTCGAGAAGGTAGGTTTCTCCGTCGTGCTCGATCTCACCGTCTAGCACCTGTTGCAGTGACCAACTACCGACAACGTCGCCACTATCGTCACGACCCTGAATCTCGCCACGTGCAAGAATGTCTCGCGTGAGTTCGAGCCCCTCGTCGGCCAGTGCACTGAGGATCTCATCGATCGTGGGCTCTGAAGTCGCGAAGGACTCGACTCCAGGCAGCTGCACGCGGTAATCGGTGACCCTGTCGAAGTCGATCAGTCCTGGCGGTGCGAACCGCCACTGCCCCGGGTTGCCCTCGATGTCCTGCAGGATTCCGTCCGTAAGAGCATCCACCTGCGACGAACTAGTGATCGGTCGTATGTCATCGACGAACCCGAAGCGACGCTGATAGTCCTTCTTCTCGTGTGCGCTCGCGAGCAGTCGACACAGCTTGCCAACCTCGACAAACGTCGAGCGGCGCATGATTCGGAGACTGCCGCCACCCTTGATCTGGCTCCCAAGAGCACTCTCGTCCGCCAGCTTCCCCACAATCGAACTCAACTGATCCGCCTCGGTGTCGTGACCAAAGGCGTCGAAGTCGGCACCGCGGTTGGCCTGTCGAAGCGTGCGAAAAGTGTTCGCCGCCACAGTCCGAGTCTCCACTTGCCGAACTCGGTCATTGGAGTCAGCGTCCGCGTAGATGCTGTTCAAGGCAGTTCGCAGAGCCCAACTCGAGTCCGTTGCTCCTCGCCGCAGTTGGAATCGGCCAGCTCCGAACGTCATCACGAAGAAGCGCTCCTTGCGGAAGAAGACGTTGATCGCGACCAAGGCTCGACTCTGAGCCGTATCTGGCACCGTCAGGTTGTCGCCGAAGCCATCCTGCAGGAACGCAAGCCACGACGGCGGACGTGCTACACCCGGCCAGAGATAGAGACGCGCTGACCAGTCCCTGCCGTCTTCATCGACTCCCTCGAAATCCACCATGTTTGCCGTGAGGATCTTCGTGGGATCAACGAGATCGTCAAAAGCCGCCACAGAGTCATTTGCCGCGTAAAGAGTAATCGCGCTGATGTCGGACATGGTTTCTCCTAACGGGCGAGTCTAACGTATGTGTCGGCTCGGCCGCTCATTTCGCGCCAAACAGCTCGAACGGCGCATCGCCCCCGGCGAACAGCAAGTCGGCGGCAGCGGCGACGTCCCGGGCAGTGTAGCCCGGGCGCACCGCGAGCTCCTCGCCGAGGACCAGACGCACCTCGGCGATCCGACCACCACCGACCAGCAGCGCGCGACCCGTGCGCCCGGCCGAGAGGTCGCTGACCATGTAGACCAGGGCCGGCGACACCATCTCGGGAGCGAAGCGGCGGCGCACGGCGGCGTCCTGCATCGGCGGCAAGTCCTCGCTCATCCGCGTCGTCGCCAGCGGCACCAGCGCCCACGCGCGGATGTCGTGCTTGGCGCCTTCCAACGCCAGACTCTTGACGAGCCCGTACAGGCCGGCCTTGGCCGCCCCGTACGCGGTCTGGCCGAAGTTGCCGAACAGGCCGGAGGTCGAGCTGGTGTGCACGATCACCGCGCCACAGCCGCGCGCGCGCGCGTGCCGGACGAACGGTCCGCTGACGTTGAAGCCCCCCTCGAGATGGACCGCGAGCACTGCATTCCGGTCGGCCTCGTCGAGCTTGTGCAAAGTCCGATCGCGCAGGATGCCCGCGTTGTGCACGAGGATGTCCGCGGCACCGAACGCGGCCACGGCGGCGCCGACGATCGCCTCGCCGCCGTCCACCGAGGCGACCGAGTCACTGTTGGCGACCGCGCGACCGCCGCGCGCCTCGATCGCGGCGACCACCGCCCGCGCCGGCCCATCGTCGCGGCCGCGGCCGCTGCGATCACCGCCGACGTCGTTGACCACCACCGCAGCCCCCTCGCCGGCCAGCGCCAGTGCATGCGCGCGCCCCAGACCCCCGCCGGCCCCGGTGACCACCGCGACCTTGCCGTCGAGCAGACCCATACCGACACGTTAGCGCGCAAAGGCGGCACCGCTACACTGGGCGCCGCTTGCCATTGCACGTTCCCCAAGCTCCCGACCTGTCGATTTCGCCGTTCGGCGCCGACGTGGTCTACTGCGTGCGCACCGCGGCGCAACCCCTTGACTACGAGCTGCACCCGGCCGAAGCCGAGCTGCTCACGCCGCGCGCCGTCGACAAACGGCGCCTCGAGTTTCGCCTCGGCCGCGCCGCGGCGCACCACGCGCTGCGTGCCCTGCTGGGCACCACGCCGGGGCCGGTGGGTCGCGGCGCGTCGCGCGAGCCGCTCTGGCCGCCCGACACGGTGGGTGCGATCACGCACACCGCCGACACCGCCGCCGCCGCGGTCGCGCATGAGCGCCACCACGCCGGCATCGGCCTCGATCTCGAGGAGCGCAGCCGTCACCTCGGCGACGAGCTCGTGCCGCACATCTGCACCGAATCCGAAACGCGCTGGGTCGGCACCGACGACGATGCCGCGCTGCGGCTGATGCTCCTGTTCTCGGCGAAGGAATCGGTGTTCAAGCTGTTCTACCCCAGAGAACAGGTCTTCCTGGGGTTTCACGACGCCGAGCTGCGCTGGCGCGACGACGCGCAGGCGTTCGACGCCCGCCTGCGCACCGCCGCGGGCGCCGCCTACCCCGCGGGCACCACCGTCAGGGTCGGCTGCCGCGTCAACGACGCGCACGTCATGACCTGGGCGGCCCTGCCGGGCAAGTGATCACCCGGCGGCTGCGGGTCCTCGCGCGGCGAAACCGTATGCTGCGCGCCTGCGATGTGGATCTCGATGATCGCCGTGTGCGCGAGCACGCTCTTGCCACAGGATCCGCCGCGCCCGCGCGCGGCCGACCTGGGCTTGTCGTTCGGCGACCTTCCGCGCGGGCCGCTGAACGCGATCACCGATGTCGCCGGCGTGCGGGTGGGCCACCACACGCTGCGCCGCGGCGATGACGTCTGCACCGGCGTCACCGTCGTGCTGCCGCACGGCGACGACCCGTTCCAACACAAGGTGCCGGCCGCGATCGAGGTCTACAACGGCTACGGCAAGCTCACCGGCATCAGTCAGGTGCGCGAGCTCGGCGAGCTCGAGAGCCCGGTCGCGCTGACCAACACGCTCAACGTGCCCCGCGTCGCCGACGCGCTGCTCGGCTGGCTGCTCGAGCAGCCGGGCAACGAGCGGGTGCGCTCGGCCAACGTGGTGGTCGGCGAGACCAACGACGGCCGCCTCAACGACATCCGCGGCCGGCACGTCGATGCGGTGCACGTGCGCGCGGCGCTCGACGCAGCCAGCGACGGACCGGTCGCCGAGGGGACGGTGGGCGCCGGCACCGGTACCGTCTGCTTCGGCTACAAGGGCGGCATCGGCACGGCGTCGCGCCGAGCCGCCGATTTCACGGTCGGCGTCCTCGTGCAGAGCAACTTCGGTGGAACCCTCACCATCGACGGTCGCGTCGTCGGCGCGGACGCCGCGGCCGACGACGACGCGGCACCCCGCGGCGAGGGAGCGCCCGACACGGGCGGCGACCGCGACGGCTCCTGCGTGATCGTGGTCGCCACCGACGCCCCGCTCGCCGCGCGCAACCTGGGCCGCTTGGCGCGCCGCGCGTTCGCCGGCATGGCCCGCACCGGCGCTTCGTTCAGCAACGGGAGCGGTGACTACGCCATCGCGTTCAGCACCGCCACAGCACTCCGCCGCACGCCGCGCGCCGCGCTCACCGGCGCCCCGGTGCTGAGCAACGCCGCGATGACGCCGCTGTTCATCGCCGTCGCCGACGCCACCGAGGAAGCGATCGTGAATTCACTGCTGCAGGCGACGTCGGTGCGCACCCGCTACGGCAGCGCCGACGCGCTCGACCCCGCCGCGGTAGGAGCGCCACCCAGCGGCCCTGGGTTTCGCCGCCCCGGCCGATAAGATCGGCGTTCGGTGTCCGTTGCAGCTTCGCCCACCGCAGACCGCCGTCCGCTGCAGGATGTCCGCGCCGACGCCGTCGCCGGCCTGACGATCGCGGTGATGGGCGTGCCGCAGGCGATGGCGTACGCGCTGATCGCCGGCTTGCCGCCGGTGTACGGGCTCTACACCGCCATGGTCACCTGCGTGGTCGCGGCGCTGATCGGCAGCTCCAACCACCTGGTCACCGGACCGACCAACGCGCTGTGCATGGTGATCTTGAGCCTCACCGCGCACCTGCCCGCGAAGTACGGGGTCAGCCTGGTCGAGTGCGTGCTGTGGCTGACGTTTCTCACCGGCGCCATCCAGCTCGGCCTCGGCGCGCTGCGCCTGGGTGGCATCGTCCGCTACGTCAGCAACTCCGTCGTCGTCGGCTTCACCGCCGGAGCGGGGATTCTCATCGCCCTCAACCAGCTGAAGAACCTGCTCGGCATCGACCTCACCGGGGCGCATGCCGAGCGCAGCTACGAGGTGCTGTGGGCCACGATCCGCCACGCCGGGGGCACCAACCCGTACGCGCTGGGGATCGGCGTCGTCACCATGGCGATCGTGCTGCTCGCGCCGCGCGTGCACCACAAGCTGCCGGGCGCGCTGTTGGGAGTGGTCATCACCGGCCTGCTCTGCTGGTGGCTCGGCTGGCACGACCAGGACATGGGGGCGTGGCGCGTGCAGATCGTGCGCGACATCCAGCCCATCGAGGGCAGCCTGGCGCTGTTCCACGTCCCGCAGCTGTTGACGGCGCCCGACTACGAGCTGACCCGCGAGCTCGGCACCGGCGCGCTCGCGCTGGCGCTGTTGGGCTTGGTGGAGGCGGCCTCGATCGCGCGCGCGGTGGCGGCCTCTTCGGGGCAGCGCATCGACTTCTCGCGCGAGTTCATCGGCCAGGGCGCGGGCAACCTGGTCGGCTCGTTCTTCTCGTGCTTCGCCGGTTCGGGCTCGTTCACCCGCACCGCGGTCTGCTACCAGGCCGGTGGCCGCACGCGGATGGCGGCGGTCTTCTCCGCGATCTGGACCGGGCTCGCCCTGGTGCTGCTCGGTGGGATCGCCAACCACATCCCCAAGCCGGCGCTGGCCGGCATCCTGGTCGTGGTCGCGTTCTCGATGATCGAGAAGCACCGCCTGATGCTGTCTTGGCGGTCGGGCCGGGGACCGCGGATGGTGCTGTGCGGCACCCTGGTTTCGACCCTGATCCTGCCGCTCGAGTTCGCCATCTTCGTCGGCGTGTTCCTGTCCTTGATGGTCGTGCTGCGGACGACCGGCAAGACCGATCTGACCCAGCTCGTGCCCCGGCACGACTCGGGCTTCGACGAGCTGCCGTTCAGCCGGGCCGCGCCCTCGCCAGTGGTCACGGTCAACCTCGAGGGCGACCTCTACTTCGCCGCGGCGGACGACCTCGACCACGAGCTACTGCGCTGCATCACGCCACAGACCAAGGTCATCGTCCTGCGCATGAAACGGCTGCGCGCCGTCGGCAGCACCGCGATGGCGATGCTCGAGCACTTCTGGCAGCTGCTCCGCGACCGGCACATCACCCTCGTCGTCTGCGGCATCGAGGACGAGCTCCAACAAGTTCTGACCGGCTCCGGACTGCGGAAGAGGATCGGTGAACAGAACATCTTCTACGCCGACAACAAGCTGTTCCAGTCGACCGAGCTCGCGCTGGCGCGCGCCTGGAGCATCGTCGAGCGACAGCGGCAGCACAGCGAGGTCGCCGAGACCCAACCGCCCGCAACCGGCATCACCGCCGCCGACCTGATGACGCGGCGCTGCATCCGGTTCGGCAACGAGCACCAGCTGCGCGAAGCCGTGTGGCTGATGTCCGAGCTGCACAAGCACACCGGGGCAATCGCACCGCAGCCGCTCTTCCTGCAGGACCGCGAGGCCCGCCTCGGCGGCGAGCTGTCGCCGTGGCGGCTGCTCGAAGCCCTCGCCGCCGGCGCGCGCGACGCCGACGCGGCCACCCTCGACGACGAGGCCCTCGGCGCCCGGCTGCGGCGCGATTTCACCCGGCCGATCCGCGACATCGCGCGCCGCGACCTGCCGCAACTGCGCGGTGAGACGTCGCTCGCCGATCTGCTCGAGGTGACGCTGCGCGACCGCCTGCAGGTGCTGCCGATCTGCGACGCCGACGGTCGAATCCACGGCCTCGTCACCGCCGATCAGCTGCTCGCCGGCCTGCACCGCGCCCTGCGCGAACAACGGGAGGCCAGCAATGCCTGAGCCGTTGACTGCCGGCGATCTCATGCTCACCGATGTCGCGCACATCGAGGCCGACCGCACCTTGGGCGAAGCTCTCGACGCGCTGTTGGCGCTGCAGGAGCACCAAGGTCGCCCCGCCGCGCTGGCGGTGGTGACTGCCGATGGCGGCTTCGACGGCTTGGTCACCGCGCCGCTCCTGCTCCGCAGTCTGTTGACGCTGTGGCAACCCCACAAGAGCCTGCGGGAAGACCCCACCGCCCTGCAGCGCGAGCTGCTGAACGTCGTCTCCGACCGCTCGACCTGCCGGGTGCACGACACCCTGGTCCGCGGCTTGCCCACCGTGACTCGCGGGGCGCGCTTGCTGGAGCTGATCGATGCCGGCTGCGAGCACCGCCTGGCCTACATCCCGGTGGTCGAGGCGGGCCGTCTCCTGGGTCTGGTGCCGATCTCCGCGGTGTTTCAAGCCACCGCCGGCGTCGCGCTGACGCCGGAACTGATGGGGTTTCGCACCGACCGCGACGCAGCCGGCGACGAGAGCACCTGATCCGGTCAGGCCTCGTGCCGCTGGCGCTCCGCCCGGCTGAGACGGCGCACCGCCGTCTCGAGCAGCAGGAGAGTGGTCTGCGGGCTGTCCATCAAGAATTGCCGGAACGCGTCGGCGTCGATGCGCAACAGCACCGCGGCGTCCGCGGCGACGACGCGCGCGCTGCGCACGCCGCCGGTGAACATCGCGTACTCACCGAATACCGCCCCCGCTTCGAACACGCTGATCAGATTGCCTTCGGCGCTCAAGCGCGCGCGCAGGGTCCCGTCGATCACGACGAACACTTCAGTCTGCGCATCGCCGGTGTCGAACACGACCTCTCCGGCGGCGAAGGAAACCGGCGTAGCGGCGGCGGCGAGCGCGGCCAACGCCGCATCGCTGCCGATGGCGAGCGCCGGGCTCTGCCGCAGCGCGTCCAAAATGGAATCGGTGTTCATCGGGCCCTCGACCGGGAGGCTGTGGGGCGCGCGATCGTAACGCCGGGCGACGTTCGATGCCGCGCGGCTGCGCGATTGTCCGACCACCCCGCCGCATGCGGCGTCACGGGCCGGTGCCGAAGCGGCGCGCGGAACGGGCCCGTGCCTTGGCGGCCTCGACGTCCCGATCGCGCGGCGAGGCCGAGGTCACCAAGCCACCGATCAGGGTCTTGGCAGCCGCGGTGACCTCGGCAACCGCGGCGTCGAACACCGGCTGATTGGCGGAAGAGGGCTTCTGGAAGCCGCTCAGCTTGCGCACGAACTGCAGGGCCGCGGCGGCGACTTCGTCGTCGGTGGCAGGCGGCTCGAAGTTGAACAGAGTCTTGATGTTCCGGCACACGCTCCCATCGTAGCGAGGCCGGACGCGGGGCGCGGCGCGGCGAACGCGATCCGACCGCCGACGATCGTGCACAGCACGGCGGAGAACGCGCCGAGGTCCCGCCGTGGATCACCGCGCACGACGACCAGGTCGGCCAGCGCACCCGGCGCGACCCGGCCGCGTTCCGGGGCGCCGAAGTGCGCGGCGGGGGCGGTGGTGAGCGAAGTCAGAATGGCGTCCGGCTCCATCCCCGCGGCCGCCATCGCCGCCAGCTCGACCGCGGGGGTCACCGGCAACGCGCCGTGGTCGTTGCCGAACAGCACCCGGCCGCCGACCGCGCGCCAAGCGCGCACCTGCTCGGCCGCGTCGCGGCCGAGCGACCGCCCTCCGCCGACCCCGGGCAGCGCCCACATGCCGAGCGTGGGGATCAGCGCCACCTGCCCACGGCCGGCGGCTTCGAGCACCGCCGGAGCGAGGGCTCCGCCGACCGGCGCGGTGTGCGCGACGACGGCGACGCCCGCCGCCACGGCCATCTGCACGTCGGCGGCAGTCTCCGGATGCGCGAACACGGGCACGCCACCGGCCCGCGCACGGCGCACCACCGCCGCGACCGCAGCGGGCGAGAACGGTACCTCTCGTGCGCGCAGGTGCACCTTGATGCCGTCGACACCGGCGTGCAACAGCCCGTCCGTCGCCCTCTCCGCATCACGAGGGCCACGGATCTCCGGGACGTCGAACACCATGAAGCCCCACGACCGCAGCTGGTCGGGCGCCGGCATTGCACCCGGCGCGACCAACGCTTCGCCCGTGGTGAGAATCCGCGGCCCGACGATCTCGCCGGCCTCGACGCGCTCCCGCAGCGCTCGCGTGTTGGCGCACATCGAGCCCAGGTCGAACACGGTCGTGAACCCGTGCCGGGTGGTGGCCGCCCGCAGGGTCTCCTCCAGCGCGGCCGCCGGCTGCCGTCCCGCCTCGGCCCATCGCTGGGAAAAGAAATGGACGTGGCTGTTCCAGAAGCCCGCCAACACGGTGGCGCCGCGGCAGTCGATACGGCGGGCATCCGGTGGGATCGGCACGGCGCTGGCGGGACCGACGGCTTCGATGCGGTCGCCGCGCACCAGCACGACCGCGTCTTGCACCACCCGTGCGCCGGGCGCGGGGATCACCGCCCCGCCCACCAAGGCGATCCACTCCGTCTTGCCCGGCGGCACCGCTCCACACCCGCAACAACCGACCGCCAAGCCCCACCGAGCGAGCGCTCGCCAGCGCCCGGCAACCCCGCCACAAGCCGCGCCGGTCCGCATACCGCGCGCACGATAGGGCTGCCCGGGATCTCGGCAAAGAGCACGCTGTCGCGAGTTTCTCCGACAGCTGTAGGAATACGACGGCCACAACCTCTTACATCTGTAGGACCAAACTCTCCTTTCGACCCCGAACCAGCAGCATGAGAAGCACAGCCAACATCCTGGCGACCTGCACCGCCCTCGCCATCGCGGCCCGCGCACCGGCGCAAGCCATCGACTGGCAACTTACCGAGCTGCGGACCCGCTCCGGCGCAGCCGTCGACGGAGCGCAGCGCGGCCAGCTGCGCGTACCTCAGATGCACGGCGCGAGCGACGGACCGCAACTGCAGCTGGCGCTGTTGCGGCTACCGAGCACCTCGGCAAGCCCGGGCGCCCCCATCGTCTACCTCGCCGACGATGCCAGCGACTCGGCGATCGCGCAGGCATCGGGACCGCGGTTCGCCCTGCTCGACGCCCTGCGCGCCCACGGCGACGTGATCGCGCTGGACCACCGCGGCGCCGGCGAGTCGGAGCCCCACCTGCAAGCCGCGCCGGCGGACGCGATGCCGCTCGACCGGGCCCCCGACCGCGAGGCGATGCTGGACCACTACCGCGCCTGGTTGGCACGGGCGATCGACACCATGCCCGGCGACGTCGACCTGGCCCAGTTCCACGCCGATGCGGCGGCGGACGATCTGCAGCAGCTGCGCCGCGCGCTCGGCGTCGAGCGGCTCAGGCTGCTCGGCATGGGCTACGGCGCCCACGTCGGCCTGGCGATGCTGCGGCGCCACCCCGACGCGATCGAGCGCATCGTGCTGGCCGGCCCGCGGGGGCCGGATCAGCTCATCGGACTGCCCTCCACGCTGGAGGCCGGGCTCGACCACGCGGCGCGCCTGCTGGCCGCCGACCCGGCAACGGCACGGTTGCTGCCAGACCTGCGCCAGGACGTGGCGCGGCTGCGCGACCGGCTCGCGCAAACCCCCGCCACCGCCCGCGCGGTCGACCCGCGGTCCGGCGACGCCGTCTCGATCCGCATCGGCGCCTTCGACCTGCAGATGGTGGTCGCCATGCTCGTCGGGCGTCGCGACGCGCTGCCGCACTTGCCCGCGCTGCTGCTGCCGATGCGCGACGGCGACTTCGACGGCATCGCTCCCCTCGTCCTACGCCTGCGGCGCCACACGCCCGCACTGTTACAGCTGGTCGTCACCGCCGCGGCGCACGCCAGCCCAGCGCGGCTGCAGCAGTTGGCTGCGCAGCGGCCGGAGGCACTCCTCGGCGGCGTGCACGCGTTCCCCCATCCGGACCTGAACGCGTCGATCGGCGTCCCGGCGCTGCCCGCCGCGAGCCGCGCCGCCCCGCGCTCTCCAGTGCCGACGCTGTTCATCAGCGGCACGCTCGACCTGCGCGCCCCGCCGGCCGCCGTTGAGCAGCTGATGCGCGGCTTTCCCCGTAGTGAACACGTGATCGTCGAGGGCGCCGGTCACGACAACGCGCTCCTCGTCGGCGATCCAGCGATCGCGAACGCGATCGACGCGTTTCTGCGCGGCCAGCCACCCGCGCGACGCCGCATCGTGCTGCCGCCGCTCGAGTTCGTCCTGCCGCCGCCCAGCGCGATGCCCGCACAGCAACTGCTCATCGAGCACGCCCGCGTTCTCGAGCCGAGCGGCGGCCACTGGCGTGAGGATCACACGGTCGTCATGCGAGGCGAACGCATCGTGTGCATCGCGCCCAGCGGCACGGTGGCGGAGTCCGCCGAGGGCAGGCGCATCGACGCCGCCGGAAACTACGTGATCCCCGGCCTGATCGACTTGCACGTGCACTTGAGCAAGCTGCGCCGGCCGGCGCTGCCCCTGTTCGTCTACCACGGCGTCACCGGGGTTCGCGACCTGGGCGGTGAGCTGGACGAGGTGCGGCGTTGGCAGCGCGCGATCGCGGCGGGCTCGTTGACCGGGCCGCGCATCTGGACCGTTGGCGCCTACCTCGAGCATCCCGCCAACATCGAGCGCATGCTGCGCGAAGACGTGGTCGAGCCAGTCGAACGCGCCCGGATCGGCGTGCGCGACCCCGGCCACGCCGCCGAGGTCGTGGCCGGCCTCGCCGCGCGCGGCGTCGACGGCATCAAGGTGCGCACCTTCGCGGACAAGGCGACCTACTTCGCGATCGCCGAAGCCGCGGCCGGGCACGGCTTGCCGCTGTACGGCCACGCCCAGCAGCTGTCCGCCGAGGACGTGCTCCGTGCAGGACAGCGCTCGATCGAGCACGGCTTCCTGCCGCCCCTGGCGGCGCGGTCCGCGGCCGACCGCGCCGCGCTCGCGCGCGCGCTGGCCGACGCAGGGGTCGCGCTGGTTCCGACGCTGGCGGCGTGGGAGCACTCGATCCTGGTGCCGCGAGACACCGTCGACGCGATCGTCGCCGGCACGGCGCCGGGGCGCCACGGCCTCCGCCCCCTGGTCGCCGCGTTCACGATCGCCGACTGGCGGGAGCAGGCCGCCGAACGCACCGACGGCGCCATGCGCGTCTACCGCTCGATGCTGCCGCACTACATGCAAGACGTCCGTCTTCTGCTCGCCGCCGGCGTGGCGGTGCTTCCGGGTTCCGATTGCGGCGTCCTGCTGATGCAGCCGGGTGCCAGCCTGCACGACGAGCTCGCCCTGTTCGTCCGCGACCTCGGCATGAGCCCCGGGACGGCGCTCCGCGCCGCGACGGCGGACGCGGCCGCGTTCCTCGGCGCCGGCCACCGCGGCGGCCGCCTGCTGCCCGGTGGCCGCGCCGACCTGGTCGTCCTCGGCGCCGATCCGCTGGCCGACATCGCGGCATTGGCGGACATCGAGGCGGTGGTGGTCGGCGGCCGCTGGCTGGGCCCGGACGAACGGGCCGCGCTGCTCGAGGAGGTGCGCGCGATGCCGGAGCTGACCGAGAACGACTGGCACAAGCCGGCGCGCGACGCTGCCAAGGGGCGCCGCCCTTGACGCGGCCGACGAGACCTCTACAAGTGTAGGATCGTGCCCACGCAGCACCTGGCCGACGGCGAGCTCGCCGTACTGAAAGCGCTCTGGCAGCTCGGACCGTCGCCGGTGCGCACCGTGCAGGAGCTGCTCGCCGAGCAGGGCCAAGACCTGGCGTACACCACGGTGCAGACCGTGCTTTCGCGGCTGACGGCGAAAGAGTTGGTCGACTGCGACAAGAGCGAGACTCCGCACCGGTTTCGCGCCACGGTCAGCCGAGAGCGGTTTCGCAAGGACCGCGTGCGCGATGTTCTGCACAAGGTCTTCGACGGCGCAGCCGGCACTTTTGCGCTGCAGCTGGTGCAGCAGGGCAAGCTGACCGCGACCGAGATCGACGCGTTGCAGAACGTGTTGGACGAGCTCGTCAAGGGCAAGAAGCGCCGGCGGCGATGACCGTGGAGCCCATCCTCGACAGCACGGCCGCGACCCTCGACTTCGTCTGGTTCGCGCAGCTCGCACTGCTGCCGCCACTCGTCTTCGGCGCACTCGTCGTTCACTCCAGGCGCCCGCGGGCAGCGACCCGCGCGCAGCTCGCCACCGCACTGCTGGCGGCGACGATTCTGCCCTGGTGCTTTCCCGTGACCGCCGCGCCCGGTGCCGTCATGCTCGACGTGCGCGCGGACTTCGCCGCCAGTGTGCTCGCGCGCGCGCCCGGCGCGCCGGTCGCCGCCGCGTCAGGCCTGGCCGGCTGGCAGCTGGTCTGGCTGACGGGGATCGGCCTGCTGCTGGTCCGCTTCGCCATTGGCTTGTTCGCGGTCCGCCGCCGGCTGCGCGCGACGGACCGAGCCCCCTCCTCACTGGCGCGGTGCGTTGCCGCGCTGGCCGACGAGCTGCGCGTGTCGCCCCCCGCGGTGCGGGTCGCCACCACCCCGCTGGGCCCGGCGATCTACTGCGCACCGCGACCCGTGCTGGTCGTGCCCTGCACTCTGCTCGCGGAACTCGACGCACCGGGAACCGAGACGGTGTTGCTGCACGAGCTCGCCCACCTGCGCCGCCGCGACCACTGGCTGCGCGCAATCGCGGGCACGGCGTGCACGCTGGCGTGGTGGAACCCGCTGCTCTGGGGTCTGCGCCGCGCGCTTCACCGCGCCGGCGAAGAGGGCGCCGACGCCTGGGTCGCGCAGCTCCGGCCCGCCCAGCGCGAAGCCTACGCGCGCTCCCTGCTGGCGTTGCAAGGCACGGCGGCCGGCGCCACCCCGCGGTTGGCCTTGCCCGCGCTGTCGAGACCCGCACGCGCACTCGCCGCCCGCATCCGCGCGCTGTTTGGCGTCCCCCGGCCGACCAGCTCGATCGCGGGCTTGGCCCTGACCGCCGTGTTCGTCTGGGCCACGACGACGGTCGGTTGGCTGGCGGTGCAGACCACGGCGCCCACGACCAACACCCTCGACGGCGAGTACGCCCCGGTGATGGGCCTGCGGCCCTGGCTGGCGCGCACCTGGATCCGGCTCGAGGGCGAGACCCGCGACGAGCTGCTCGACACCTACATCGCCACCCTGCAGCACGGCGCCACGCCCCGGGTTCGGCGCGACGCCGCCGACGACCTCGGCAATCTGTTCGAGCGCGGCAGCCCGGCGCTGCCGGCGCTGCTGCACGCGCTGCGCGACGACCCCTCGCCATCCGTGCGCGGTCAGGCCATCGATGCGATCGGTCGCATCGGCCCACACGCGATTCAACGAGCCCGGCCCGCGTTGCGCCGCGCGTTGCGCGCCGACCCCGCGCCGCGCGTCCGCCGCGCCGCCGAAGACGCGCTGCGCCGCGATCCCTGATCGGCGCGACGCCGTCATCCGCCGCGCCGCAGCTGCTGGCCGAGCGCCACCAGCGCGCGGCCGAGCAGCTTGCGCGTCGCCGCCTCGCTGCGGCCGAGCTGGGCGCCGATCTCCGCGTGGCTGAGGCCGACGATCCGGTGCAGGGTGATCACCTCGCGGTGGTCCTCGCTCAGGGCGTCGAACGCGCGCTCCAGCCGATCGACATCCTCGCGCGCACCGGCGATGCGGCTCGGCGTGCCCAGATCGCAGTAGTCGGCGTGCGCCGCGGTGTCCAACGGCGCCCGCCGCGCCGCGTCGCGCTGCTCGCGGTGATGGAAGCGATGCCGGTTGCGGATCTTGGTCAGGGCGGCGCGGAACAGCCAGCTGACGAACTCACGCTCGCTGCGCACCTCGAAGGACGCGCCGCCCTCCAACAGCTCCCGACAAACCGACTGCGCCAAGTCCATCGACGACTCCAGCGCCCGCAGCTCGGGGCCGAGTCGCAGGCGCAAGAACGCCCGCAGGCGCGGCACATACTCGCCGAGGAGCTGTGCCACCTCCTCCGGACCGGGTTGCCGGGACACCATTGGAGGGTCCAGGATAGCCCGTCAGGCGCGCGCCGCGCGCAGCAGCACTTGGGCTAGCGCGAGCGGATGCGAGAAGAACGGTGAGTGGTCGGTGTCCAGGCGGAAGACACCAGCACAGGGCAGTGCCGCCTGCATCTGCGCCTGCAACGCCGGCGTGATCGCCTGGTCGTAGGTGGTCTCGACGTAGTAGCGCGGGACGCTGCCGTAGTTCGTGTCGGTCAGGTAGAGCGGGGTGACGATGGGCAGGAGCGGATTGACCGTCAGCGTGGCGCGCGCCAGCGCGATCGCCGGCGCGGGCGACCGGCCGTAGAACGCCGCGTCGATCACGGAGCGGTCGATGTCGAGCGTGCCCGGCCCGGGGATCAAGTTGCGCCCGACGAGGGACTGCGGGTCTTGCAGCGCCAGGTCCAACATCGAGCTGCCCGACGGAACCAAGAAGGCCGCGAGGTAGACCAGCCGCTCGACCATGGCGGGCCGCGCCTCGGCGACCGTGGAGATGACGATGCCTCCCATGCTGTGACCGACCAGAACGACAGGCTCGGTCAGGGTGTCGAGGTAGTCGACCACCGGCTGGGTGTAGTCGTTGAGCGTCACCGATGCGGGATCGCGCTTGTCGATTCCGTGCGACGCCAGGTCCATCACCGAGACCCGCTGGCCGGCGGCCTCGAGCAACGCCTGCACTTGGTGCCAGCACCAGGCCCCGTGCCATGCGCCGTGGATCAGAACGAAATGGTCGCTCGACGACGGCGCCGGGGCCGGGGCCGGCGCGGCTTGCGGCAGGGCGGGCAGCGGAGCGGTACCGGTAGCGGCGGCGACGACGAGGGCTGCGAGGGCGCGGCGAGAGAGATTCATGATTGCGTTTCCTTTGCGTTGGGTTCTTGGCTTGGCGCACCGCTCGCGGCGCGCACCAGGGGAGGGCCGGCCGCCCGATCCGCGTGACGCACCAAATCGGCGATTCGCGTATCGTTCCGCGGTCGTGCGCCCCCCGGACCGAACCGAGCCCGACGCCACGGGCCTGCCCGAGCCGCTCGAGCAACTCTGCTACGACACCCTGCTCGGCGCGGGCGAAGAAGCCGAGCGGCGCACCGAGCAGCTCTGCGCCGACCACCCCGAACACACCACCGCCATCCGCGCGCTGGCTGCCGAGCTCGGCTTCAGCGATCGCCTGCTGAACGGCATGCTGGCCGATGCCGGCGACGAAGCAGTGCCGGCGCGCATCGGCAACTACCGAATCGAAGAACGCATCGGCGCAGGCGGCTTCGGCACGGTGTACCGGGCCCGTCAGCAGGAGCCGGTCGAGCGCGAAGTCGCACTGAAGGTGCTCCGCAGCGGCGCGCTCAGCGAGCGCGCCATTCGCCGGTTCTCGGTGGAGCGGCAGGCCCTGGCCCGGATGCAGCACGCCAACATCGCGCGCGTGTTCGACGCCGGTGTGGCCCCGACTGGCCATCCCTTCCTGGCGATGGAGCTGGTCTGCGGCGAGCCGATCACCGATTACTGCGACGCGCACGGGCTCGGCGTCGATGCCCGCTTGGCGCTGGTCATCTCCGTTTGCGCCGGCGTCGTGCACGCCCACCAGCGCGGCATCGTGCACCGCGACATCAAGCCCTCCAACGTGCTCGTCGTCGACGACCACGAAGGCCCGCGGCCGATGATCATCGACTTCGGCCTCGCCAAAGCCATGGCGCACGACCTCGGCTCGACGGCTACGCTGACGATCGACGGCGGCTTCGTCGGAACCCCCGCCTACACCAGCCCCGAGCAGGCCGCCGGGGCGCCGGTCGACACCCGCGCCGACGTGCACGCGCTCGGCCTGCTGTTGTTCGAGTTGCTCACCGGAGACCTTCCACACGGCAGTGAGCGCCTGCGCTCGAGCTCGTTGACCGAGGCGCTGCGCATCGTGCGAGAAGAAGAGCCGCGCAGCGCCAGCCGCGCGGTCACGCGCGAGGCGGCCAGCCGCCGCGGGACCACCGAGCAGCGGCTCGCACGCCGCCTGCGCGGCGATCTCGACGTGATCGTCCGGCACGCCTTGGAACGCGAGCCCGACCGCCGCTACCCATCCGCGTCCGCGCTGCTCGAGGACGTCGATCGCCATCGCCGCGGCCTGCCGATCGCCGCCCGGCGGCCGACCTTCTCGTACGTGATCGCCAAGCTCGCACGCCGCCATCGCACTGCCTGCACGCTCGCCGCGCTGCTGATCGCGGCCGTACTCCTCGGCGGCGCCGCCGTCGTGAGGGGCTCGCTCCGCCTCGCCGCGGCCCAGCGCGACGCGGACTGGAACAGCTACGCGGTCAACATCACCGCCGCGCGCCTCGCCCTCGACGCCGGCCACGGCAGCAACGCCATCGATCTGTTGGCCGCGACCGATCCAGTCCTGCGCGGCTGGGAGCACGACCTCCTGCGCCGGGCGGCGGACGATGCACTGCGGCACTGGCCCGTTCCTCATGAGGTGTGGGCAATCGACTGGGTCGACCCCGACACGCTGGTGGTTGCCTACCGCAACGGACGCGTCGAGCTGCGCGATGCCACGACCGGCGAAGCGACGGCGACGATCACCCCCGCCGCCGACCGCTTGACGGGGTTTGCCATGCTCGGGGACGGCTCTGCGCTGGCAGTCCGCCAAGAGGACGACGCGAACGCCGTGCAGTTGCTCGATCTTGGCGGAGTCGGTCGTCCGCGCACCTTGCTGCAGAGCTCACGGGCAATCGACGCCATCGCCGGCGACCAAAGGGGTCGCTTCGCCGCGGCGCGCACCGATGGCTTGTGGGTCGGTGCAGTGGACCCGGGCGTGTCGCCGACGCGATGGCCGAGCCCCGGCAACAAGGTGACCGCGCTCGTGTTCGATCCGCACGGTGACAGCCTGCTGGCGGGCACGCAGCGCGGCGACCTCTTGACGATCTCCGCCAGCGGCCCGCAGCGGCTGGCCCCTGCCGGTGTGCTGAACACCAAGGTCTCGCAGCTGGCGATCGACACCGATCGCCAGCTCTTGCTGGCCGCGGGTCGCCACCGCCTGGTCGCGCTCGATCTGGCGAGCGGCGCGTTGAGATACGCGACGCCGACGCCGGGGCCGATCGTCGCCATGCAGGCCGATCCGCGCCGCGGCGTGCTGTTTGCCGCCGGCGGCTGGGGACGCGCGATGGTCGCGGCCTGGAAGATCGAGACTGGCGAGCGGCTGGGGCTGTTCGACGGGCATCGCTTCGGGGTCTACGCGATCGCCCTGTCGCCGGACGGGAAGCGGCTGGCGACCGGCGGACTCGACGACTCGGTGCGGCTCTGGGATCCGATGCCCCGACCCGACGCACAAACGCACCCCCTGGGCCTCGACGTCCGCGACCTGGTCACGGATCCGGACGTGCGCCACCTCGCGTACTGCAACATGGACGGCGAAACCGTGGTCCGCTCGCTGCCGGACCTCGAGGTCCGCATGGCCCGGGACTCCGTCGACGAGAACACGTCGGGTGAGCGCTACGCCCTGACCGCGACCCACCTGTTCGTCGTCGGTTGGGACGGAGTGCTCCGCAAGATCGACCCCGCGGCCGGCACCATCGACTCCCGGCGCCAGTTGGTGGACAAGGGCTTGCGCGTCAACGGCGTGGCCGCCAACTCCGACGGCTCTCGCCTGGTGGTCAGCAGCTATGAGACCAACGCGCTGTACCTGCTGAAGAGCCAGGGGCTCGAGCTGCTGTGGCAGCACGACGTCCCCGAGGATCACGAGCGCCCGAAGGAGGCGTGGTTCGCCCCGGACGGGGTCCACGTCGTGTGCAGCTACTACGGCGGCGAATTCGAAGTGTTCGCGCCGGACGGCCGCGTCCGCGCCCGCACGACCCTGCCCGACACCGTCCACGACGTGGCGTGGTCGCGATCCGGCGAGGACCTCGTCCTCGCGGTCGGCGACGGCACCGTCCGCGTGCTGGCGTGGGACACCCTGTCGCCGCGGCGCCAGTTCACTCCGCACAACCTGGCCGCGTTCACCATTGCGGTATCGCACGACGGCCGAAGGCTCGCGAGCTGGGGTCCCGGCGACGGCGTGCGCGTTCACGACTACGCCACCGGGACACCGCTGTTGACCCTGCCGACGGTCGAGCCCAACGGCCACGATCTGTGCTGGTCCGCCGACGATCGCCAGCTGTTCGGGCTCGCGCAGGCGTGGGACACGCCCTGCCACTTGATCCTGTGGGACGCCGGCGCCGCCGCCGCACGGTAGCTGCACCCGGGACCGTGCTACGATGCCCACATGATCCAGCTCGGCCTGACGACCTCCTTGCTCATCGCGGCCACGGCGCCACCACAGCAACCCACCGCGCCGCCAGTCGCGACGGCGGAGTTCGCCGCCCCACAACGCCTGCTCGCCGGCGAGGAGTTCGCCGGGGCCGGCCGCATGTATCCCTCCCCCGCGCTGCACGACGTCGACGGCGACGGCGACCTCGACCTGATCATCGGCGACCTGCCGGGCCGGGTCACCGTGGCGCTGCGCCAACCGGACGGCGACAACGGCCCCGTCTTCGGCGCCGAGCAACCCTTTGTCGACCGGCGCGGCGAGCAGCTCGTGTTCAACAATTGGTGATGCATCGGCATGGGTTCACAGTTCGTGGACCTCGACGCCGATGGCCACCTCGACTACTTGAGCGCCACCTTCGACGGCTCGCCCCACGTGGCCTACGGCAGCGACGAGGGGTTCAAGACCCCAGAGCACCTCCTCGACCGGGAAGGCCGGCGCATCATCATCGACTACCTCTGGGACTACGACCTGGAGAAGCACCTCGTCGACGACCGGTCGATGGGTGCTGCCGGTGAGCGCAAGGAACGCTGCATCTCGGCGCTCGCCTTCGACTGGGACGGCGACGGCGATTTCGACCTGCTGCTGGGCAGCTACGAGAACGGGCGCCTCTACCTGCGCCGCAACGAGGGCACGCCCACCGCGCCCGCCTTCGCCGCGCTCAACGAGCCGGTCCTCGCCGGCGATTCACAATTCGCGATCCCCGGCAAGATGACCGCGCCGAAGCTGGTGGACTGGGACGGCGACGGAGATCTCGATCTACTCGCGGGCAGCTTCGGCGAAGCCGCCGACACCCCCCGCGCCGGCGCGATCTATCTCTCCCTCAATCGCGGTGCCCCCGGGGCGCCGCGCTTCGCCCCACCGTCGCCGCTGATTCCGGCCCCCACCGGCGTCGCTTCCGCCCCGGAGCGGCCGACCGACGGTTTGTACGTCGACACCGCCGACATCGATGGCGACGGCGATCTCGACCTGGTCGTGGGCGCGTATGCCCGCTGGCAACCCCCGGGTCCGGAACTGAGCGCCGCCGACAAGGAGCGCGTCGCCGAGCTCACCGCCGAGTACGAGGCGCTGACGCTCGAGCTCCGCGCCAACGCCACCGAGATGATGCAGGACGTGGCACGCGCGACCGAAGGCCTCGAAGAGGGATCGGACGAATGGCGCGCTCGCTACGCCGAGATCGCCAAGGCCCAGCGCGAGCTCGACAAGCCTCTGCACGCAAAGCTGCGCGCGGTGCGCGAACCGCTGCACGAGCTCGTGCCCCCGCCCAGCCGAAAGAGCTTCATCTGGTGGTTGGAGCGGATCGCTTCGGCCAACCCCGGCACGACCGCGAGCGCGGCCGCTCCTCGCCAGTAGTCGCCGGTCAGCTCTGCTGGCGCAAGCGCTGCGCCAGCGCGCGCGAGACGTCGACGAGAAACGCGCAGGCGACGTCGGGGTGCACGCTGCGCACCTGCTCGAAGCCACTGTCGGTCAGCCGGTGCGCGACCCCGTGGCTCTTGGCCGTCACCGTCGCCGTGCGCGGTCCGCCATCGATGAACGACTGCTCGCCGACCAGCGCGTAGGGCTCGATCGTCGCGACGCTCCGCGGTCCGCCGCCGTCGTCGACGGAAACTTCGAGCGTGCCCTCGACCAGGATGAACACGGCCGCGTGCGGCTCGCCCTGTCGGATCAGCACCTGACCCGGCTCGAACTCCAGCTTGTCGGTGAACCCCAGCAGCGTCGCGGAGTTGGTGTGGTCATCCACCAAGTGCTGCATCAGCTGCTCCAGCTCGCGCTCGGAGAGGAAGTAGTCGGACAGCAGCGATTCCGGTGTTTCCATGGGGCGCAATCTTAGGCGACACCGCTGAGAACCGGCACGTTTCAGCGCCGCTGCGCCGCCTCGATACGCGCCAGGACCGCCCGTGCCTCGTCACCGAACTCCGGCGCGAGTGCCGCCGCGGTGCGCAGCGTCGCCACCGCCTCGTCGGTCTTGCCCAGATCCATCAACACCCCGCTCAGCTCGATCGAGGCCACCGCCAACCGGCGCCGCACGCCGGGCCCCCTGGCACTGGCCTCGCGCAGGGCCGGCAACACCCGGCGGTAGAGCATCTCCAACAACTCGAGCCGCCGCGTCTCGCGCAACGTCGCGAGCAACCGTTGGTCGAGCAGCCGGTGCGTTCCCGGTGGGTAGAGCACGTCGAGGGTGGCGCGCGCCTCCGCCAACCGGCCGTGCCGGGCCGCCAACGCGGCGTGGCGAAAACCGGACTCGCTGTCGTGCGGCGTGGGCGCGAACGCCGCTGCCAGGCACTCGAGCGCGCGATCGACGTTCCCGAGCCCGGCGTAGGTGCGGCCGAGATAGCGCCAGACGATGGGTCGCCCCGGCGACCGCTGCCGCGCGTCCTCGAGCAGCACCAGCGCCTCGCGCTGCGCGTCGGCGGCCGCTTCGGGGTCGGCGAGCTCGTCGCGCAGCAACACCGCCCGCGCGTTGGCGAGCTGCGCGCTGACCAGGAGGACGCGCGCACTCGGCGGCGACGTGGCGCGCCGCTGTGACAGGGCGCGCTCGGCCAGCGTCAGCAGCTCATGCCGCGCGGCCACCGGCAGCGCGCCGGCCTTGGCCTCGGTCAGCGCCACGTATGCCACCAGCTGCTGCGCTTCGCGCCGCGCGAACGACCGTCGACTCTCGGCCCGGCGCAGGGCCTCCATGTCCGGCTCTCCCGCCGGCCGGGCCAAGGCCGCGCCCAAGTCGCGCGCGGTGTGCCACGCCGGCAGCTGCAGCGCGTAGAACCCGCCGATCGCGGCGACCGCCGCCGCTCCGGCCAGGGCGGCGCCGATGCGGCGGCTGAGGACACCGGCGACCGCGCACCGCCCATCGACCGCGGCCAACCACGCGGCGATGGTGAGCTCCAGCGACCAAACGTCGGGGTTGAAGCACGAGAACACCGCGACCGCAGCGACGGCGCCCCAGAGCAGGCCGCGGCACGCACCGCTCCGCGCCTGGCCGAGCGCCGTGCGCAGGCCGAGCACCAGCGTGGTCAGCAGCGCCCCGCCGCCGAGGACGCCCGTCGCCACGAACCAGCCGAGCAAGACGTGGTGCGGATGGTCGAACCAGTGCGGCAAACGCACCAACGCCGCGCTGTAGTGCCGGTCGAACGGCAGGTAGAACGCCTCCTGGCCCCACCCCCACCACGGCCGCTCGGCGAATGCAGCGCCTCCGATGCGCCACAGCTCGCCGCGCAGGGCGAGCGCGTCGCCGACCCGCAACAAGCGGTGCAGACCGGGCACCCCTTCGATCGCTCCACCGGCCAGGGCGAAACCGACCAGAGCGAGCATGGCGGCGACCGCCCCACCGACGATCCATCGCGTTCGGGCTCGAGCGCCGGCTCCTCGCCAGCAGACATGTGCGCCCGCCAGCCCGACGCCGACCAACAGACCGAGCTGGGCCGATCGCGTGCCGCTCAACCACACCGAGAGCGCGAGCAACAGGGCCAGCCCCCGGCCGGCGTAGCGCGCCGGGCGGCCACCGGTGGTCGACAACCAGACCGCGACGAAGACGTGCACCATCGCGTAGACGCCGAGCTCCACCGGGCTGCCGATCCACGCGTCGGCGCGAAACGCGCCGACGTGCGCCGGGCTGGCACCGGATGCCGCCAGCGGCCGCGGCAACGGCAAGTCGAACACCACCGCCGCTGCCTGAACCACCGCCGAGCCGGCGACGAGCGCGCACACACAGACCGAGGTCCACGCCAACCGCCGCCACCACCGCGGCGCATCGAGCAGCACGCGCGCCAGCAGGGCGAACACGAGCAGACCGAGCAAGCCGACGGTGCCTCCCATCCGCTCCAACGTGCTGTGCGTCGACAGCTGGGGATCGGGCCCCAGCGCGTTGGCGGCGCCCGCGATCACGACGAACGCGACGGCGCACCGCAGCGGCCATGCCAACCGCGGCACCGCGACAGCGCGCAGCCAGACGGCCGCGGCGGTGCCGACCAGCAGCACGACCAGCAACGCGCGGAAGGCGAAGTGCCGCGCGGTCACGAACGGGTAGGCGTGCGGGGGCCAGCCCCACTCGCCGGCGACGACGAGTGGCAAGAACGCCACCGCGAACACACCGGCGCGCAGGGCAGCCACCAGAATACCCCCAGCACCCGCGGCCGGCCCGCGAGCTGAGATGACGGACGGTGTCGGCACGCGGGCAGATTCTGTCGGTCCGGTGCGCGTGGGAAAAGCGGGGTCGACCGCCAAGCCAGCCCACGCACGGGTGGTGATGCTGGTCGGGAGCTGAGTCTCGGCGAGTTTCGTGGCCCACCGGGCGGCGCTCGGTCGTTGCCCAGACCGACGGCGAACAACCGCCGCCCCAACCCAACCCCCTACCGAGAACATGAAGGACCGCCGCCAGTCCGCCCTCCGCATCCGCCAAACCGCCGCCGAGCTCGCGCGCAGCCGCCCCCACGAGCCACAACAGGCCAACGACGAGGAGTACCGCTATCGCTTCGACAGCGGCGACTCTCGCGAGGGTCAACCCAGCTTCATCGGCAGGTTCACCAAGGGGTTGCCGCACGACGACGACGGATTCTTGCTCGACCCGCGCGACTACGACGACTTCAGCGAGGCGATCGAGTCCGGCAGCTACGAGGAGTTCCGGCGAGTACGCATCGGACCGCGCGACGCCGCCAACGGGGACCGGGACACCGACACGCTGCGCAATCCGCCGGCGGCGCCGACCTGGCACGCCAACCCGGACGGTGCGCCGGTGCGCAAGTGGGAGAGTCCCACCGCTGGCCATTGCTACGACCTCGAGGGACCGGACGCACAGGCCCTCGCGACCCCGCCCGCGCCGGAGCTCGACTCCGACGAGCTGATCGCCGAGGTCGCCGAGGTCTACGCGATGGCGCTGTTGCGCGACGTGCCGTTCGGCGCCTTCGGCAGCGATGCGCGGGCCGCCGAGGTCCTCGACGCGCTGGCACAGCTGCGCTGGTTCGGCCACGACCCGATGCCGGCGCTGTCCCCCGCCGAGGCCGCGCGGCGGCGGTGCCTGGTCGACGCCAAACCGACCGATCTGTTCCGCGGAATCACCGCTGGCGACCGGGTCGGTCCATATCTCTCGCAGTTTCTGCTGGTCGGCAGCGGACCGCGGGGCGCGGCGACGACCGACGCCGGCCTGCGTTCGGGCCAGCTGGACTACGGTGCGGTACGCGTCGACCTGCGCGTGCGCGAGGCCACCCCGGGGCTCGATTTCATGACCCTGTGGACGGCGTGGCTCGACGTGCAGAACGGCGTTGCGCCGCAGCTGCCACCGGGGGCGTTCGTCACCCGCGACGACGGGACCGCGAGCTACAAGCACCTCAGCACACCGCGCGACATGGCGACCTACGTGCACTACGACCAGCTGTACGAGGCCTACCTCAACGCCGCGCTGCTGCTGCTGGAGATCGGCGCGCCGTTCGACCGCGGCCTACCGCTCAACGACGAGCCGACCCAGACAGGCTTCGCCACGTTCGGCGGCCCGCATCTGTTGGCCCTACTGACCGAGGTGTCGTCGCGCGCCCTGAAGGCGGTGCGCTACCAGAAGTTCAACGTGCACCGGCGGCCGCGGCCGGAGGCGATCGGCGGCCTGCTCGACCTGTTCGACCGCAATCCGGCCGCGCCGCACGGCGTCGCCGTGATCGGCAAGCTGCACGCGGCGATGCAGGACACCGGCCTGCTGGATGCGGTGCGGACGCTCAACCAGGGCCACAACGGGGCCCCGGAGTCGCCGCTCGACCGCGCCGCGGCGGTGCTTCTGCCGATGGCGTTCGCCGAGGGATCGCCGATGCACCCGGCGTACGGAGCGGGGCACGCCACGGTCGCCGGCGCCTGCACGACGATCCTGAAGGCGTGGTTCGACTGCGACCACGAGCTCGGCTTCGCCTACCAGGCGAGCGACGACGGCGCGACGCTGGAGGACGTGAGCGCGCAAATGGACGGCCGCCTGACCGTCGGCGGCGAGCTCGACAAGCTGGCCGCCAACATCTCCATCGCCCGCAACATGGGAGGCGTGCACTACTTCACCGACTACTGGGAATCGCTGCTGCTGGGCGAGAAGATCGCGCTCGGCATCCTCGAGGAACAGAAGCTGACGTATCCGGAGTCGTTCCGCTTGACGGTACCGCGGTTTCGCCCCGCGCCGACCGAAAAGCCGGTCTTGCTCGCCCAGGAGGCGCGCCGCGTGACCGACGCCGGCAAACGGGGCAAGCGCAAGCCCCGCGTCGGCGCGTAGCGGTCAGCTCGCCGGATCTCTCGATCGGCGCCGCAAGAAGGACGAGTCGCGGAACGCTGCGGCCTCGGGGCCGTAGATCAGGCCGCGCGACCCGCGGTCTCCGGTCGCCGGCTTTCGCTGGCCGACTGAGGAAGCCGCGCTTGCGCACTGGCACCGCGCATTCAAGACTCGTCCCTGCCCATGAGCATCCTTCGCCGCTACACGCGTTGGCTCCACACTCGCTGGCCTGCCGGCGTGGTCGAGAAGCTGCCTCAGGTCGAGCCCGACGGCTCCACCAACGTCGCCGGCCTCTACGTGGTCGGCGACCTCACCGGGGTGCCGCTGCTCAAGTTCTCGGCCGACAGCGGCGCGCGCGCGGTGCGGACGATCGCGGACGACCCCGCGTTCCAGCGCGACCGCGACGCCGGCGGCGAAGGGGTGCGCGATCTGGTGATCATCGGCGGCGGCGTGTCCGGGTTTGCCGCCGCGCTCGAAGCCGATGGGCGTGGCCTGGACTTCGTCCTCCTGGAAGCGACCGAGCCGTTCTCGACGATCGTCAACTTCCCCAAGGCCAAGCCGATCTACACCTATCCCACCGAGATGGTGCCGGAGGGTGATCTGCAGTTCCGCGCCGAGGTCAAGGAGCCACTGCTGGAGGAGCTGCGCGAGCAGACCACGGCGCGTGGGATCGAGCCCGTCCAAGCCCGCGCGGAGCAGGTGCGGCGGCACGGCGAGGTGCTCGAGGTCGCGCTGGCCGACGACGCGCCACTGCGTGCGCGGCGCGTCATCGTCGCCATCGGGCGCTCCGGCAACTTCCGCAAGCTGGACGTGCCCGGCGAGGAGCTGGACAAGGTCAGCAATCGACTGCACGACCCCAAGGACTACGCCGGCATGGACGTGCTGGTGGTCGGCGGCGGCGACAGCGCGCTCGAGACGGCGATCGCCCTGGCGCAGTGCGGCGGCCGCGTCACGCTGTCCTACCGCGGCCGAGAGTTCTCTCGACCGAAGCCGGACAACATCGAGCGGATCGAGGCGTTGCAGCGCGATCCGGCGGCGGACGTCGATCTGGAGGCGCCGAGCTCGGAGCGGATCTCGACCAGCTCCGGGGCGTTCCTGGGTCGCGGTCGGCAGCGCGGCAGCATCGATCTCGCGCTCGGCACGACGCTGCAGCGCATCGGCGCAGACGAGGTCGTGCTGCGCTCGTCGGAAGGCGGCGAGCGCACGCTGGCCAACGACGCGGTGTTCGCCATGATCGGCCGCGAGGCCCCGCTCGACTTCTTCCGCCGCAGCGGCGTCAAGATCCGCGGCGAGACGCGCGGGCTCGAATGGGCGCCGATCGCGCTGTTCTTCGTCCTCATCTGGCTGCTCTACGACTGGAAGAACGAGGGCTTCCTCTACCAGGCGCTGCCCGCACTGGCACAGCCCGACACGTTTCCGCAGAGTGTCCCCGACACGCTGGCGTCGCTCGGCAACTGGTGGCGTGCGCAGCTGGCGGACCGCACGACGGTGCTGGGGACGCTGTCGGTGTCGATGAGCGGCAAGGCGTTCTACTACACGCTGCTGTACTCGCTGGCGATCGTGTGGTTCGGGATCTTGCGCATTCGCCGCCGGCGCACGCCCTACGTCCGCCTGCAGACGCTGACGCTGATCGGCGTGCAGGTCATGCCGTTGTTCTTGCTGCCCGAGCTGATTCTGCCGTGGCTGGGCTACAACGGCTGGTTCGACGGCGGCATCGGCGCGTGGTTCGCGGATTCGTTCTTCGAGCTCTACATCTCGCAGCAGGACTGGGCCGCCGACCGCTGGCCGGACGGCTATCACCCGCGGGCCTACTGGCGGGCCTACGGCTTCGTGCTGGCCTGGCCGCTGATGGTCTACAACATCTTCACGCCACAGCCGATTTGGCCGTGGATCGTGCTCGGCTTCGCCCAGACGTTCGTATTGATCCCGCTCCTCGTGCGCAGGTGGGGCAAGGGCGCCTACTGCGGTTGGATCTGCTCGTGCGGCGGACTGGCGGAGACGATGGGCGACTCGCTGCGCTACAGGATGCCGCACGGTCCGCGCTGGAACCGGCTCAACATGGTCGGCCAGTGGATCCTCGGCATCGCGTTCGTGCTGCTGGGCCTGCGGATCTGGGGATGGCTCAACCCCGGCGGCGCCATCGACGGCGTGTTCATGGCGTTGGTCGAGGGCGGCGTCAACGCGGACGGCAAGCTGGTCCAACCGGTGAGCTGGAAGTGGGGCGTCGACGTGCTGCTCGGTGGCATTCTGGGCGTCGGGCTCTACATCAAGTACTCGGGCCGCGTCTGGTGCCGCTTCGCCTGCCCACTGGCCGCGCTGATGCACATCTACGCGCGCTTCTCCAAGTTCCGCATCTTGTCCGACAAGAAGAAGTGCATCTCCTGCAACGTCTGCACCTCGGTCTGCCACATGGGCATCGATGTGATGGGCTTCGCCAACAAGGGCGTGCCGATGGAGGATCCGCAGTGCGTGCGCTGCAGCGCGTGCGTCCAATCCTGTCCGACCGGAGTGCTCGAGTTCGGCCGCGTCGACCCCGCTTCGGACGAGATCATCGGCCGCGATCGGCTGGCGGCGTCACCGGTGCGCAGCAGCGAGGGCAATCCCACCGCTGCGGACTGTGCGCTGGCGCAGCTGCGCGGGGGGCGGGGGTGAAGCGAGGGTGAGGAAGTGATGAACGGGAGCCTGGCTCCGTACGTTCACTAGAGGCCGATGGTGAGGTGGAGGGCGTTGGTGAGCGAGGCGACGCCGAACAGTGCGCCGCCGGGATCGGTGACGCCGAACTGGGTGAACAGGCGGGCGCCGAGCAGAGCGGGATTGGTGGGGATGGGCATCGGCGCGACCGCCCGGCCCGCGGGGTCGGTCGACACCGCGGCGATCGGCATTGCCGGCGCGCGGAGCAGCAGTGCGCAGCCGGCGGTGCCCAGCCGGCGTCGGTCGGGCTGGGTCGAGATCAGCAGCGCGGCGGTGGTGTTGGGTGGCGCCGCCGCGAGCTCGAGGGCGAAGCCCGCGGTGCCGGGGCGGGGCAGGCCCAGCGCACGCGCGCTCGGCGCGGTCCCGCTGGATCCGGCGCAGCCGCTGCCGTAGGCCTGCGCCAGGGCGATGGTCGGTCCCGGGACCACGGCGAAGGACCAGACAGCCCCCTCGAGCCAGCGCACGCCGTCGGTCGTGTCGACCCGCCAGAACCAGCTGCCGTTGCCGAGCAGCGGGGTCGTCCACCAGTTGTTCGCAACGAGACCTTGGTCGGCCGCGGGCGCGCCATCGCGCACGTCGGCGTAGACTGACGAGAAGTAGACGCGGTGGTTGACCGCGGTTGGCGCCGGCCTCCACGTCAAGACCACGGCGGACGTGTTGCGCGTCGACAGGTGGTCCGGGATCGGGTTGGCCGTCGGGCCGAAACCGGCGGCGAGGGCGCGGACTTCCCCCACCGTCAGATCGCGGCGCCAGATCCGGATCTCGTCGAGCACACCGCCGAACGTCCGCGAAGCGCTGTGCGGGTCCCGACCGATGTTCAACTCATCGTCGAACGCCTCGACGGCGTGGGTCGCCGCGTTGGTAGCGGTGCGCAGCCCGCTGCCGTCGTCCATCATGAGGGTCGCCGCGGTCGGCGTCACCCGCAGCGCGACGAAGGTCCAACGCCCGTCGGGCACCACGAGGCCGGAGTTCCACTGCCAGTGGCCACCGCCCCAGTGGTAGCGCAGCTCGTTGGCGGTGCCGAAGTTGATCCCCGCGGTCGTGCTGCCCCCGCGGCAGAACACGATGCCCGCCCACCCGTTCTGCGCGCCGCTGCGCTTCACCCAGGCGGTGATCGTCACGCGGTCGATGCTCTGGTCGAGCGCGGCGGCCTGCAGACTGTCGTCGACGCCGTCCAGCGCGATGCCGCCGCCGATGCGGCCCGCGGCCCACACCGGGGCACCACTGGGTGCAGCGTGCCGCGCATAGGCCGACGAGTCTTTCGCCGGCGCCCCGGTGCCCTGGTCCAGGGTGTAGTGGGCCAACAGATCGTCCTCGCCAGTCAGCGCGGTGGCGACGTAACCCAAGCCCTCGCGGCCGGCGGTGTCGACGACCGAGTAGGAAAACCAATCGGACTGCGCGGTGGGCACTGCGGGGGGCGTGTAGAGCACCTCGTCGCGCCCACCGGGCCCGGTGCCCGGCGACACGGCAACCGCCCCGCCGAGCCGCGAGAAGCCGTCGACCGCGGCGATCGTCAACGCCTCGCCATTGGCATCGTGGTCGTTGTCGAGCACGTCGATGCGCAAAGGCCCGCTCTGCGGCGGATACGCCATCCGATCCAGACTGGCGCGCGGCGGGATCGGCGTGGGGTGTGGGCCGAGCCGGTCCAGCGACGCCGCGCGCGCACTGCGGTGCGCCAGCAACAGCGCCTGCTCGGGCCCGGACATCCGCGACAGGGCGTTGCCGGAGTTGATCGTCGGCCCCTCGGGCGTACCACCGTCGTAGTGGCCGAGCGACCAGTTGTGGCCGACCTCGTGCCGCCAGACGACCGTGAAGTCGCCCTCGACCGTCGCTCCGTTCGCCGAGTAGCCCGGGCTGCCGACCACGCCGACCGCCGCCAGCCCGCCGCCGGTCGCCGACGTCGCGACCAACGCGACGTCGTGGCTGCTGGACGGCAACACGCTGTTCCATTGCCGGCCGATCTCACCCAACAGCGCATTCGTCGTCGTCATGCCCGCGTACGGATCGCGCTGCGACGCGGCGCGCACCACGACCCGGCCGAGGCGATGCAGCACGCTGGCGTCGCGGAGGTAGATCAGGTTCACGGTGTTGATCGAGTGCTCCACCATCTCCAGTGCCGCATCGACGTCGTTGTCGACCGAGAACTGGCTGTAGGGCAGATCGACGCCCACCTCGGCGGCCCACACGTCGCCGCCAGCGCCACCGGTGCCGGTGACGAAGGTCGGGTAGCGCGGCGTCCAACCATTCGAGGTGCGCAGGGTCGTCGACGTGCCGTTGTTGATCCACTCTGCACCGTCGGCAAACAGCACGTGATAGGGCGTCGAGCCATCCGCGCGCCGCACCGCCGACGCCATCGCGCCGGGCAGCCCGGGCAGCGTGCCGATGTAAGTCCGTACCGGGCCCGGCTGGTGGGTGGCCAGCGAGCCGTCGGCCTGCTGTACGACGACATTGAACGCTGGCCCTCGCGCGGTGTGCAGCGAGAACGACGCACGGTGCGACGTGGCCCCGTGCTGGACCGTCAGCTGAAACGAGGGGGGCGGCGACTGCGCGACCACCCCGGAGACGAGCAGCAGTGCCGTGTGCAGCGGTCGGAGCATCGCTCTGGAAGATAGCGTCCCGTGGCCGCCGCGGAGCCCCCCGCCGGAATCGCGGTTGCGCGAACGCACCGCGTGGCGGATCCTGCGAGCGGCATGCGCAGGACCCTCGTCATCGGTGATATCCACGGCTGCCTGGCGCCCCTCGAGCGCCTCTGGCAGGTCGTGGCGCCAACGCCGACCGACCACGTCGTGTTCCTCGGCGACTACATCGACCGCGGCCCGAACTCGAAGGGCGTGATCGATTTCATCCTGGCGCGCGAAGCCGAGTACGATCTGACCTGTCTCACCGGCAACCACGAGGAGAAGTTTTTCCTGGCGCGGATCGACGACAGCGAGCTCGCCCACTGGCTCGAGGCATGGGGCGGCGGCGCGACGCTGGCGTCGTACGGCGCAGGCGGCTTCGACGACGTGCCCGAGTCCCACTGGGAGTTCTTGCGCAGGGGTCGCCCCTACTGCGAGACCGAGACCCACATCTTCGTGCACGCCAACCTGGAGCCGGATCTGCCGCTGCCCGCGCAACCGCCATTCACTCTCGTCCACAAGAAGTTCGGGCGCCCCGCCCCGCACTGCTCCGGCAAGACCATGATCTGCGGCCACACCGCGCAGAAGTCGCACCTCCCGCTCGACCTGGGGCACGCCGTGTGCATCGACACGGACCCTGGACGCGGCGGATGGCTCACGTGCCTACACGCCGAGACAGGCCACTACTGGCAAACCGATGCCGGTGGCGCACACCGTACCGGCGCCCTCGCAACACGCGCGCAGTCCTGAAAGAAGACCTCGTATGACCACGCACCGCCCGCCCGGAACGTTCTGTTGGTACGAGCTGGCAACCAGCGACGCCCACGCCGCCACCGAGTTCTACGGTCGCGTGTTCGGCTGGACCTTCGCCGAAGACGCCGCGCGGCCGGGGGGCACCGCAAAGAGAGTGCTGCTGGCGGGCGATGCGCTGGGCCGGCTCTTCGAGCTCGGGGCCGACGACGCGATCCCGCCGCACTGGATGTTCCACGTCGCGGTCGAGGACGTCGCGACCACGGTGCAGCGGGTGGAAGAGCTCGGCGGGCAGGTCTTGGCCGCGCCGGCCGAGGTCGCCGGAGTGGGCCGCGTGGCGCAGATCGCGGACGCGACCGGCGCGCGCTTGTCGCTCCTCGAGTGCGATGGCCGGCACGGAACGGCGATCGATCCCGCCGCAACGGGCGGCTTCGGATGGACCGAGCTGCAGACGCGGGACGCCGCGCGCGCCCGCGCGTTCTACGGCGATCTGTTCGGTTGGCAGGCGAAGGCCGATACCGGGGCCGTGCCGTACACCGAGTACTCCCTGCCGGGGCAGCCGCCCTTTGCCGGCATGATCGAGATGGACGACCGTTGGCACGGCGCGCCGCCGGCGTGGTTGGGCTACGTCATGGTGGAAGACTGCGACGCCACCTTCGAGCGGGCCACCGCGCACGGCGCACGGCCCATCGTGCCACCGGCGGAGATCGATGGCGTCGGCCGCTTCGCCGTGATCACCGATCCGCAGGGCGCGGTGCTGGCGCTCATCAGGCTGGCGACACACTGACCGGCGGCGGAACGCGGCCTTCCTGGCGCGAAATCCCACGATCGATAGAGTCTCGCGACGCGGATTGACGAAGCAACACCACCAACGATGGACACGCCTGCCAACGAGCACTCACCGACCTCACCCCCGGTCCCTCGCTTCTTCGCGCGGTTCTCGGCTGGCGCGCTGACTTGGGCCCTGCTCGCCGCTTGTCTCGATGCCGGGCTGACCCGGTGGCTGCACGCCGACCGGCCGTTCGGCTTCGACCTGTTGTGGCAGACGCTGGTCACGCACGCCGCGATCGCCGTGCTCCTCGCGCTCGTGGCAAGCGGCCTCTACCTCGTGCTGCCCGGGCGCGCGCGGGCGGCGTGGTGTGTGGGCGGCGGGTTCACCGCTGGCCTGGTCAGCACCGGGGTCGCCTACTTCGCCGTGCTCATGGCGTTCCACAACTACGTCGACCAGGTGCGCACGGCGGAGAGCATGGGCGAGTTGCTGACCTTCCCCAACATCTCCTACGTCGCACTGCTCGCCTGCGTGGCGGGGCTGGTCGGCGGCTGGCTTCGACGCGCCCTCGGCACGCCCGGCCGGCTGACCGCTGCCGCCGTGCTGGTGGTCGCCGTCACCGTCGGCGCGTGGGTCTGGGCCACCGCCAGCCAGACCCGACAACCGCTCCGCGGCGAGTCCCCGGCGACGTTTCGCAATCTGCTGTTCCTGGTCATGGACACCACGCGGCGCGACCGGTTGTCGGCCTACGGCCATCCGCTGCCGACCTCGCCGACGCTGGAGCGACTCGCGCGGGAGGGCACTCTGTTCGCCCAGGCCACCGCCCAGGCCACCTACACGCTCACCTCGCACGCCTGCATGCTCACCGGTCTGCTGCCGTCGGAGCACAAGGCGACGATGCGCACCGAGCGGCTCAACGCGCGCTACGTCTCGCTACCCGAGCTGATGAACGACCACGGCATGCGGTCGGCGGCGTTCGTCGCCAACCGCGTGCTGCGCAACGAGACCGGCGTCGCCCGTGGCTTCGGCCACTACGACGATCTCGTCGACCCCGAGGTCTGCTACACGTCGGTTTGGGACGTGATCCACAACGCACAGTCCCTGGCCGCGAAGCTGGTGCCCGCGCTGCGCTTCAACAGCCAGCCGCACTGGTTCGAGGATCACCAGCGGCCGGCGGAGGACCAGAACGAGGCCATCCTGTCGTGGCTGGACGACAACGTCGGCGACCCGTTCTTCCTGTTCGTGAACTACTACGACCCGCACTGGCCCTACCTGCCCAGCGAGGAGTTCCGCAAGAAGTTCGAGATCCCCTACGACGGCCCGGTGACCGGCCACCTGTTCCGCGCCGACGACTTCCCGCCAGACTACGAGCTCACCGAAGAAGACAACCGCTATCTGCTCTCGCTGTACGACGCCGAGATCGCCTATCTCGACCATCACATCGGCCAGCTGCTCGACCGCATGGCGGAGAAGGGCCTGCTCGAGGACACGCTCTTGGTGATCACTTCCGACCACGGCGAGTACTTCGGCGAGCACGACTACTACAGCCACAAGGAGCTGTACGAGACCGTCGTCAACGTGCCGCTGCTGTTCCATTTGCCCGGCACGGTGCCCGCCGGTCGCGTCATCGAGACGCCGGTGCAGCTGATCGACATCCTGCCCACGATCGTCGAGCTGGGCGGCATCGAGCTCCCCGAGCCGGTGCGCGGCACCTCGTTGATGCCGGCGTTCTCCGGCGAGGACGGCATCGCCCTGGATGCCGACCGCCTCATCCACGGCGAGGACTACGACCACTGGCAATCGGTCCGGCGGATGGCGCGGGTCGGCGCGATGAAGCTGATCAAGTCGTACGACGGCCAGACCAACGAGGAGCTGTACGACTTGAACGCCGACCCCGGCGAGCTCCGCAACCTCCTCCAGCCGGAGCACGCAGCCGGTCCGCGCGGGCAGAACGTCGACGGCGATCTCGTCCTGCGCCTGTTCGAGGCGGTGCGCGCCCTCGGACCCGAGCCCGAAGTCGGCGGCCAGCAGGCCGGCGGCATCGAGGCGATCGAGGGCCTCGATCGCCGCGAGCTCGAGGCGTTGCGCTCGCTCGGCTACACCAAGTAGCGCGTCAGCCCCGCAGCGCGAGCGCGGCCTCGGCGAAGGCGACGCCGATCTGCGCCAGGGTCTTGCCGCAGCCGAGGTAGTGGTAGGCGGCGTTCGACGCACCGCGCCGCCACAGCCGCTCGCGCTCTTCGCCGACGACCTCGGCGCGGTAATCGTCGATCCAAGCGCGCTGCTCCTCCTCGCTCATCGTGCCGTCTTCGTTCGGCGTGCCGGCCGCCTGCCGGCGCAGCTTGCGCGCCATGCCCCGCACCTGCTCGCGGCGATCCGCGATCTCCGCCAGCCGGGCATCCCAGAACGGCGCGGTCTGCACGGCGGCGACGTTGCCGGCGAACTCGGGCATCGCCGCCGGCGCCGCCATCGCCTCCCGGAAGTTGCCGTGCACCGCGGCGTAGGGCGCACCTTCGCGCAGAGCACCGCCGACCCCCATCACTCCGATCACGAACGGTAGCCCGGGCGCCTCGAGATCGCGGCGCACGTCGCGGATCAAGTGCGCCAAGCACTCGCTGTAGGCGTCGTAGCCGCCGGCGCGCTCGCGATCCGGATAGACCGCGCGATCGACCATGTCGTTCCAACCCTGGAACCAAACGAAACCGGCGAGCTCATGGCCGGCTCCGGCGTCATAGGCGGGGCAAACGCGCGCGGGGTCTTCGAGCACCCGCCGCACGTGCGCGATCATCTTGGCGTAGTAGACGCCCGTCGCCTCGGCCTTGGCGGCGCGCAGGGCCGCGAGATCGGCGCCCTGCTGCCGCTGGCGCGCCACCCAATCGTCACCGAATCGAAACGGTCCCGCCGACGGCGGGCGAAAGTCGGTGTGCAACGACTTGCCGCCCCACGCCGTCTTGATCAGCAGGACCGGGCCGGACACGGCAGCCGCGACGGTGATGCCGAAGGTCAACTCCGGGCCGATCGCGTCGCCGCGCTCGTCGGCCCGCGGCCGGGCGCCGAACCCCGCGGTCAATGGACCAAAGGCCTCGCCCTCGCCGTCGCGGCCGGCGGTCAGATCGGAGATCCAAACCCGGTCGCAAACCCGCAGCCGCCCGTCGTCGTCCCGCATCTTTGCCAGCAGCGGCGCCGTCTCCGGATCGTCACCGATGTAGTCCAAGGTGGACACCTTGGCATGGCCCTGCATGTTGCTCTGGCCGGCGAGCACGAAGACCGAGAGCTTCTGTGGCGCCAGGGGACAGGCGAGAACGGCGACGACCGCGAAGTGGCAGCGCAACACGCCGACCCAACCTAGCGGGCCCGGCGCGCACCCTCAACCGGGCGGATCGCTATGCTGAGCGGACGGGAGACGGCACGTGCCGCCGGGCCGCATCGCCGATCGCCGGGCACGGCGGTTGCGCTCTGACCACCATGAACATCCCCCCTGCCCTCCTGTCCGCGCTGCTCGTCGTGGTCGGGACCATCGACCGGCCCACGCCCCGCGATCGCTTCGTCGCGATCGCGTCGCAGCCCGCCAGCGGCGGCACGGCGTTCCTCAACGACACCATCGGCATCGACTTCACCAACCCGGTGGACCTGTCGACCGCGAATCTCAACACAGTGGTGTTCGACGTCTTCGACCTGCAAGGCAACCAACTCGCCGAAGTGCCGAGCGGCACCTTTCGACTGGGGCGCGCGCCGGGCGAGCCCTCGCCGGGTCGCCGGCTCCTGTTCGAGCCGACCCTACCGACCAACAACGGCTACACCAACGGCGGCTTCCGCCCCGACCGCCGCTATGTGGTGCGCCTGGCGGCCGCGGGGACCAGTGGCCCCACGCTGCGCGACGTCCACGGCCGGGCCCTGGCGGCACCGTTCTCGTTCGACTTCACCACTCCCGGCGGCACCTTCGCGCCCACCCTGTTTCGCAACCCCGCGCCCGGGGGCCCGGCCCGCGTCGGCTTTCACGTGACCTCGAGTACCCGCGACAACAGTGACGGCATCGCCTACCTCAACAAGGGCGCGCAGACGCCGGTGACGATCACCCTGGAGTTCGACCAGGCGCTCAACCCACAGACCACCAACGTGCCCACCGCCATCGAGCTGGATCCGACCAAGCGGGGCATCGCCGGCCGTGGCCGGGTCTACCTCGAGTACGACGACCCCGATCCGCTGGTCGGCGCCAGCGCGTGGATTCCCGCGGCCGTCGAGCTGACCGAGAACAACGCACGCGGTGCGGTCCTGCAGCTCCGCCCACTGGGCGTGCTGCCCAACCGCGCCGAGATTCGCGTGATCGTCGAAGCCACCCTGGAGGACATCTCCGGCGAGTCGAACATCATCTCGCCGGCCTACGACCGGGTGTTCGCTCGCTTCCCCACGTTGGAGACCACGGCACCGCAGTTCGACGCCATCCTCGACCAGTTCGACACCGCGGCGGCCGTCGATCCCGAGGCCGTGTTCCTCGAGCCACGCGCCGAGGTCCAGGGCGGCGCGCTGCGGGCCAGCTTCGACTTCGAGGGCACGGCGACCGTGCTCGACTACCGCCCCACGACCTCGGTCGTGCTCAACACCGACTTCACCCAGATCACTCCGGTCGGCGCGCCGCCGATCAGCGTCGCCGGTGGCGTCTTCCAGTTCCGCAACGTGACGATCCCGGCCGGGGTCACCGTCCAAGGCACCGGCTCCAACCCCATGGTGTGGCTGGTGACCGGGGACTTCACCGTCGACGGCGTGCTGTCGGTCGACGGCGGAGACGGGGAGAGCGCCGTCGCGGTCGGCGCCGCCGGCTTTCCCACCGCCGGTGGCCGCGGCAACTGCGGCGGCGGCGACGGCGGCCGCGGCAGCCCGACCACGACCGGTCGCAGCTTCGCCGGCGAGACCGGCTACGGCCCCGGGCAAGTGGTGGGCGGCGGCGGCGGAGGTGGCCTGTCCAGCACCGCCGCCTCCTGCGGACGCGCCTCGGGCGGCGCCGGCGGGTCCTTCGCCTCGAAGGGCGATCCGTGGTTTCCGGTGAAGGCCGCCGGCAACCGGTTCGCGCAGGTCACCGGTGACGGCGGTTGGGGCTGCACCGGCGTCAGCGGCGCCCCCAGCCGGACGCTGCCCCCCGGGCGCGCCGGTGCCCTCGGATTCGCCGATCCGCTGGGCGACAACGACTTCTGGGGCGCGGGCATCGATCTGCACGGCCATCGCCGCATCGACGGCGAGCTCGCGGCCCCGCGCGGTGGCGCCGGCGGCGGCGGTGGCGGCGACTACGGACCCACGACCAGCTGGCAGAACGACCACCGTGGCGGCGGCGGTGGTGGCGGCGGCGGAGTGCTGATCGTCAAGGTCCTCGGCCGGCTGCAGATCGGCGCCTCCGGCCGCGTCACGGCCAACGGCGGCCACGGCGGCGGCGGTGAAGACGGCGGCGGCAACACCAGGGGCGGCGGTGGCGGCGGCGGCGCCGGCGGCATGGTCGTGCTGATGGCCGGCGGTGGGATCCGCATCGAAGTGCACGGCGAGACCTACGCCAACGGTGACTACGACTTCGTCGTCTCCGCCGACGGCGGCGTCGGCGTGCAGAGCGCGTTCGGCGGCGTGTCTTGGAGCGACAAGTATCCACCACCCGCGTCGCCGACCGCGTGGGACGACAATCCCGCGGGCGGCTTCGGCGGGCTCGGCGTGATCCAGCTGATGGCGCCGGCGGGCGACGACAGCGTCGACGGCACCGGCACGGCCTTGGACGACGGCATCGAGATCCTCCGCGCCGGCGTACCGCTGACCGGTGTCGAGAAGCAGCGCTACCTCGCCTGGCGCGGCTTCCCGAACGCGAGCGGCGTCTGGGTCGACGACAACGGCACGCCGACCTACAACAACGCGAGCTCCACGCCGGGGTACCCCGCGTGGGCACGCAGCGCCGACGACGAGGGTGACTTCCGCCCGGGGCCAGTGCTGCTGCCAGTGCCGTTCGGCCACAAGACGCGCCTGCGCTCGAAGTGGATCGACGCCGGCATCGGCGCGGTGCGCCTCCCGGTTCGAATCGCAGGGACGGGGCCGCGGCGCATCACCGAGGACCCCGCCAACAATCTGCTCGCGGGACCGCGCTACGAGTTCGCCGGCACCAACGCCGACACCACCGGCAGCAAGCGCAACTGGGTGGGCTACATCGACTACGACCAAGCCGGCATCCCCGTGCTCGTGGTGCCGATCCTCGCGGGCCCACTGCAAGTCGCACGGGCCGTGGCGAACGCGCGGTTCGAGGGCCAGCCTGCCTACCGCATCGAGCTGGAGGGCAGCCCCCTGGGATCGGTGCGCGATCTGTACTCGCAGCGCGAGGCGCGGCTGGGGGACGCGCGCAGCGGCGCCCTGCTCGGCGCTTACCGAATCCTCGGGCACGACAGCGATTCGCTGTGGCTGAGCCCCGACGCCCCACTGCTGCCAGCCATCCCCGGCCTGCCGCGAGAGGTGTTCATCGCCGCGCGCTCGTTCCAGCTGGTGACCAACGGGGCACCGGGCTTCGGACCGTTCCGCGTCTCGCCCACGGGCCGCGCCGTTCCGATCGCCAACGCGCGCATCGGCTTCGCGTTCCACAAGGATCCGAGTCTGGCGACGCGCACGGGGATCGACCCCAACCGCATGCCCCCCCAAACCGGCACGTTCCTGTACGATCTCGCCGATCCCGCCGTGCAGGAACAGGTGCGCACCTTCGGCGGCGGCGCCGCGTTCATCATGTGGGACGTCGTGTTCAACACCGCGTTCTCGGAGGACGATCCGGGCCAGCTACTGCCCGGCGCACCGCTGACCCCGTCGCTGCCGCGGCCCGAGCTGCGCATGCTCTCGATTCCCTACCGCTTCTGATGACGAACGGGCGGCGCCGCTGACAGGATCTCGGCGGCGCTGGCCACTGGACCGGTGATGGCAAGCAGACCGTTGGCCCTCGCGGCGCTCGCCCTGATCGCTCTCTGCAGCTTCGCGTGGATGGTCGCGGCCAGCTACGGGACCGTGCCGGTGCCGGACGCGGTCCGCCCCGACACGCCGTCGCCGACGGTGCCGGCCGCCGGCGCCGCGACCGAGCCCGTCACCGCGCCGGTACCGGCCGCTCCAACGCCGGCGCCCGCGACGGCACCGCCCCCCCGTGTCGACGTCGCCGACCTGCAGGCGAGCACCGTGCACGGGCGCGTCGTCGGGGCCGACGGAGATCCGGTCGCCGGAGCACAAGTATCGTCCACGATCGATGGCGCCACCCATCGGGCGCGGACGTCGGCCGACGGGAGCTTCGATCTGGCCCTGCCCGCCGCGATCGGCGACCGAGCCACGCTCTACGTCCAGGCCGCCGGCCACCGCCAGCTGCGCAAGCCGCTCGGCGAGCTCGCCGCCCACCACGAGGTCGGCGAGCTCCGGCTGCGCGCTGGTGCGGTGCTCAAAGGCCGCGTGGTCGACGCCAGCGGTGACCCGGTCCCGGCCGCGGTCGTGCGCCGCTTTGCCCCCGGCGCCGAACGGCTGTTCGAGCAGCCGCAGTGGGCGCGCATGGAGCGCGCCGGCCGGGTCGGGGCACAGGCGACCCGCACCGACGAGGACGGCCGCTTCGCCCTGCCGCACGTGTCGCTCGGCGACTACGTGCTGCGCGTCGTGCACGACGGGTTTCGCGTCGGCGTGCTGCGCGGCGACGCCCTCGCGGCGGGCGAGGTCCGCGACGGCCTGCTCGTCGTGCTGCGGCGCGGCCTCGCGATCCGCGGCCGAGTGACAGGGTTGCCCGATGCCCTGTCGAACGTCTGGCTGTTGGCGCAGGACCGATCCGCATGGCCGGCGCGCCAACCGTTGCCGGCCCCGTTCAGCAGCCGCGACCCCGCGAACCCCGCGAACTCTCTGCCGGGCATGACCCGGGTCGCGCTGGACGGCGATGGCGGGTTCGTCCTCGACCAGCTGGCGAAGAACGACAGCTTCACGCTCTGGGCCTTGCATCGCGATGCGAGCGGCCGCACCGCGCGCTGCAGCGACGTGGTCGAGGCCAGTGCCGGCGAGCACGGGGTCGTTCTGCGCTACCGCCGCGGCGTCACCATCGAGTTTCGCATCGTGGACGCGGTGACCGGCGAGCCGCTCGAGCGTGCCTCGGTGCGCGCCCGATTGACGCGCGAAGGACTGCTCGGAACGCTCGCGCCACCGCTGATGTCTCGCGGCCGCCGCGACTGGCCCGACGGCCGGGTGGCGATCACCCACGTGCACGTCGACGACGCTCGCGTGTTGCAGCTCGCGGTACGCGCCCGAGGCTACGCCGACTTCGAGCGCGAGGACATCGCGATGCCGGTAGCCGGCACGCTCGACCTGGGCACGATCCGCCTCACCCCGCGACGCTGAGAGCGCGGCCGTCGGCCGCAGCACGTCGGCCTTCGCACTTCCCACCACCCCCACCGTCACGGCGTGCGACTTTTGGGTTCCACGCGCCAGTGGCCCGAGAGCTGCTCGCCGCCGCCGGCTTGCGGCTGGACGAGATCGTGCCGACGGCAGCGCACGTCAGCATGCCCACGTAGCTGCGGCGTCCGACGGCAAGAATACGCGGAATCAGGCGTAACGACGCGGGCCCGGCGTCGACTCGTCCTCCGATGACACGCACCGCTCCTCTCGCCACCGCCCTCCTCCTATCGCTCGCGGCCAACGCCCAGAGCGTCCTCGTCGTCGACCTCCAGGGGGGGCCGGGGTCGCAGTTCACGCAGATCCAACCCGCCATCGACGCCGCTGCGCCAAACGACACCATCGTGGTGCGGCCCGCGGTCGGTCCGGCGCCGTATCGAGGGTTTCGGGTGGACAAGCCGCTGCGCATCATCGGCGAGCCGGGCGCGCGCGTCGGCAGCTCCGCAACAGTCGTGCCGCTGGCGCGCGCGGCGATGGAAGTGCGCGGCATACCCGCGGGGTCCGCGGTCACACTCTGCGGCCTCGAAGAGGACTACGAGGACCCGTTCACTTGCGGACTGTGGATCGACGACAACCGCGGCGCGGTCTTCGTCGAGGAGCTGCTCCTGGAGTGCCCGTCCATCATCGAGGACTCCGATGCCGTGAGCTTCACGCGCACGCAGTTCGACAGTGTGTCGGTCTCTTCGAGTGGCGTCACGTTCACCGATTGTTCGGCCGCCGGTGCTCAAACGGCGACGACGCTGACGACCCCGGCAATGCGTGTGAGACAGAGCGCGGTGACGATCGCCGGTGGCCGCTGGACCGGCGCCGACGCGATCCCCTCGTGCTGCACAGAGGGCCCGGCGATCACCATCGACGCGGGCACTCGGCTGACCGTGACCGGCGACACCACCACGCTCGTTCAGGGAGGGCAGAACCCGATCTATGCGGGCGCCTCGGCGATCGCGACCACCGGCGGAGCGATCCTGCTCGACCCGGACCCCGTGCTGGTCTCGAGTGGCGGAATGCCGGTGATCTCCGGCAGCGCAACCGTACAGCACCAGCGCGTGCCCTACCTGCTCACCGAGGTCGCCTCCGGTGTGCTCTCGACCTCGCTCTACACCTGGATCGGCTCCCAGGTCTGGCTGTTCACCGGCGAGCTCAACGCCCCGGTGCAACTGGCGACCGGTATCGCCGACCTTTGGATCGCGACCCCCGTCCTGCTCGCCGCCGGACAAGTGCAGCGCCGGGTCCACCACGACCGGATCCCGATCCCGAGCTGCCCCGAGGCACCGCGCTCCCACTCCAGTACGCGGTGGTCAACGGCCGCGAGCTGACGCTCTCGAACGCGGTCGGCACGACGCTGGTGCCGTAGCGGGCAGCCGCACACCACTGCTCTTAGCCCCAGTGGCGCCGCGGGTTCCGCGGCGCGAGGCGCCGAGCGCCACAGACCACCGCTGGCTTGGCGACAGCGAGGGGGAGAATCTCGGGCCGCGGTCTGCGACGCTGTTGCGCTGTCCCACGCCTTCCTCGAGACCCATGATCGACCCCCTCCACCAGGACTGGAACGCCCGGCTCGAACGCGCCGAATCCCTGCTCCCGGTCATCGGCCGCCTGTATCGCAACCACGGCATCGTCACCAAGGTGTTCGGTCGGTTCCTGCTCAACGCGAGCCCCGCCGAGATCTTGAAGATCCACAAGTCGGCGCGGCGGGTCACCGGCGAGGCACTGTCGGTGCACGACACCGGCATCATCCTCGACGGCCTGGCGGCATTGGCCCCGCCCGGCATCCTGCGGCTGGACGTGGGCAAGCTCGCAGTGCGATACAAGGCGTCCGGCAGCGGTGATGTGACCGCGTTCTTGCGCGACGCCCTCGCCACCTATGAACCCCAACGCCTGCCGGCGCGCGAACGCCCGCAGGACATCGTCCTCTACGGGTTCGGCCGCATTGGCCGGCTGGTCGCGCGCATGCTGCTCGACAAGCAGTCGGCGGGCATGCGGCTGCGATTGGCCGCCATCGTCGTCCGGCCGGGCAAGGGCGACGACCTCACCAAGCGCGCCAGCTTGCTGCGCCGCGACTCGGTGCACGGCCCGTTCCAAGGCTCGATCTCGGTCGACCGCGAGCGCAATCAGATCCTCGCCAACGGCGTCGCCATCCAGGTGATCTACGCGCGCAATCCCGAGGAGATCGACTACACGTCCTTCGGCATCCACGACGCGGTGGTCATCGACAACACCGGGGTATGGCGCGACGAAGCCGGCCTCGGCAAGCACCTGAAGGCCAAGGGCACCAAGCGCGTGGTGCTCACCGCGCCGGGCAAGGGTGACATCCCCAACATCGTCTACGGCATCAACCACGACGCGATCACCGACGAGCAGGCGATTCTCTCGGCGGCGAGCTGCACGACCAACGCGATCGTGCCGGTGTTGAAGCTGATCCACGATCGGTTCGGCATCGAGCAGGGCCACATCGAGACCTGCCACGCCTACACCAACGACCAAAACCTGATCGACAACTATCACGACAAGCCGCGGCGCGGCCGGGCGGCCCCGCTCAACATGGTCATCACCGAGACCGGCGCGGCCAAGGCGGTGGCCAAAGCCCTGCCCGAGCTCGCCGGCAAGCTGACCGGCAACGCGATCCGGGTGCCGACCCCGAACGTGTCACTGGCCGTCATGCAGCTCTTCTTGCGCGACGCGACCACGGTCGAAGAGCTCAACGATCACCTGCGGCACGAGAGCCTCAACGGCGAGCAGCAGCTGCAGATCGAGTACTCGGTGTCGCCGGACGCGGTCTCGAGCGACTTCGTCGGCTTCGATCACCCCGCCATCATCGACGCACCGGCGACCATCGTGACCGGCCGCCACGCCATCGTCTACGTGTGGTACGACAACGAGCATGGGTACAGCCGCCAGGTCGTGCGGCTCGTCGAACGCGTCTCCGGCGTGCGACCGCCGACCTTCCCCCGCTGAAAGTACGGAGCCAGTCCTGCCCCGACAGATTTTGTCGGCCCTTCAGGGCAGGAAACTAGCCGCTGAGGAAGGGGGCGGGGAACGTGTGAGGGGCCCGGCAGCTACGCCCCCAATAGCCACTGGAGCACGTTTGCCCCAGAGCCAGTCTGGGTCCGAGTTGGCCATCCTTCACTGGTGAGGGGCACGTCGCCGTGCCCACTCCCGCAGGTCAGATTCGTTTGATCGCCGCCTCGGGCCGGGCCCACCACAACAAGGAGGATGAAGTATGGCTCGGAAGGGCAGAACGAGGAAGGGCAAGAAGCCCGCAGCGGAAGTATTACCAGTCGTGAAGCCCAACGCCGCCGGAATCGACATCGGCAGCCGCGAGCACTGGGTGTGCGCAGCAGCACCCGACGGCAGTCGTCCGATCAAGCGATTCGGAACGACGACGCCCCAACTAGAGGCGCTCGCGGACTGGCTGGAGGAGCTCGGAGTGCGATCCGTCGCGATGGAGAGCACCTATGTCTACTGGATTCCCGTCTACGAGCTACTCGAGTCGAGAGGCTTCGAGGTCATCCTCGCGAATGCCCGCGAGGTGAAGAACGTGCCGGGCCGCTCCAAGTCCGATGCCAGCGATTGCAGTTGGCTGCAGAAGCTACACACCTATGGCCTCATTCGCGCTTCGTTCCGGCCTCCGAAGGACATCTGTGCGTTGCGGACCCTGCAACGCCATGCCGCGTCTTTGATCGCGCAGCGCACGCGCCACACGCAGTTGATGCAGCGGTCACTGGATCAGATGAACGTGGCGATCCATCGCGCGGTAACGGACATCACCGGCAAGACCGGCCTCGCGATCATCCGCGCGATTCTCGCTGGTGAACGCGACCCTCGAGCGCTCGCCAGACTGCGTGATCCGCGCTGCAAGATCTCCGAGAAGGAGCTCGCGGATCACTTGCAAGGGACCTGGATCGAGGAGCACATCTTCACTCTCGCTTCGGGCTTGCGGATGCTCGAGCACACCGACCACGAGATCGAGTCGGTCGAGAAGCGATTGATGGCGATGATCGAGGACCTGCAACCGGAGGAAGCCAAGACGGCCGACGTCCCCGAGCATCCAGACCCCCGCAAGGAGAGGAGCATCCGAACGAAGGGCGGCCGGGAGCTTCGCGATGCCCTCTGCCGGCTCGTCGGGTGTGATCTCACGCGAATCGACGGTATCAGCCCGAGCACGGCCATGATCGTGCTCACCGAGGTCGGCTACGACCTCGATGCTTTCCCGACCGAGAAGCACTTCGTCTCCTGGCTACGCCTGTGCCCACGTCAAGCCGTCTCGGGTGGAAAGCGCATCAAGAAGCACCGCAACAACATCGCGGTCAGCAGGATCGCCACGGTCCTCCGGATGGCCGCCCTGTCCCTCCAACGTACTCAGACAGCTCTCGGCGCACACTTCCGCAAGATCGCCCGCGCGAAGGACGGCAACGTCGCCATCTTTGCCATCGCCCGCAAACTGGCCCTGCTCATCTACCGCATGCTGAAGTTCGGCCAGGACTACGTAGACGAAGGCGCCAAGGCCTACGAGGAGCGCTTCACCCAGCGACGCATCGTCGGACTCCGACAGAACGCTAAATCCCTCGGGTACAAGCTCATACCGATCGTCGAGGCTGGGTGAGTTTCAGGTCAGGCTCCGTTTCATCACTCCCCACCCCACCCACCCCCGCGCCGGGGTGGCGCTCCTACCGCCTCCCACCGCCATCGGTAGAATTTCCGGTCGCGAATCGGTCGAGCACGCGGATCAACCTCTCGCACCCGTTCATCCGCCGCTCTTCTCTCCGTGCCGAACGATCCCCCCGCGAACCCTCCGCAGCGCAACCGCGACTGGGTGCGCACCAACCACGGCCTCGTGCGCCGCTGGGCGCGCCGCATCGCCGGCCGCGACCGGTCCGCCGCCGACGATCTCGAGCAGGCGGCATTGCTGTCGATCCTGCGCACCGAGCACCTGCCCGCGGAAGGCGCCGAGGCCGCCTGGGTGGCACAGGTGCTGCGGCGGCAGCGCGCCGCGACCGCCCGCAGCGAGCAGCGCCGCCACCGCCTGGAAGCCGAGGTCGCCGGTGACGGCGAGGAAACCGCCGCCGTCGAGGTCGCCGAGTGGCAGATGCTGCGGCGCGAGGTGCGCACTTGCGTGCAGCGGCTGCGCGAGCCCTACCGAACGACACTGTTGTTGCGCTACTACGAGGGGTTGCCGCCCCGCGCGATCGCCGCCCGACAAGACGTCGCGCTACGCACCGTCAACAAGCGCATCGAGCGCGGCCTGAAGCTGCTGCGCAGTCGCCTGGCGGGCGCGCAGCGCCGACCGTGGAAAGCGATCTTGCTCTGGCGGCCGTGGCGCAGGTTGGTGCCGGCCGGCGCGGTGTTGAGCATTGTTGCCGTGGCCGCTTCGTGGCCACTCTGGCGTGCGGACAGCGCCCCGACTGGTCCCCGAGCACCCAGCGCAACCGCCAGCGGCGGCGATCCCGCGCCGGCCGCGGCGCGCGGACCGTCCACGTCCGACCGCGTCGCGACGACTGCAAACGCGGCGAACCGACCCGACCAGGAGACCGCGACGGCACGGACGCTGCGCGGCCGCGTCGTCGACCTGACCGGCGCCCCCCGCGCGGGCATCACCGTGCGGTTTGCCGCCGGCCGCATGCTGCACGACCCCATGGGCAGGGCCACTTTTGTCGGGGCCGAGCCCGCGATCGCGACCGAAGTCGACACCGATGCACAGGGCCATTTCTCGCTCCCCGTGCCAACCGGCGCATCGGGCCGAGTGCGGACGTCCGGCACCGACACCGCCACGCTGCTCGGCCTGTCGGTCGGCGCGGACGCGGCGCTCACCGACGAGGTCGAGCTGGTGGCCGGCGACGCGGTCACTGTCCGCGGCCGAGTGCTCGGCAGCCGCGGCCTGGATTGCGTCGTCGCGCTGCCGCTACCGCGCCAAGCCGCGGCGGCGCGGCTCGCCCGCAACCGCCGCCTCGCCCTGGAGAACCCATGGGTCCGCTGCGACCGCGACGGCGCGTTCGCGTTCGACGCCGTCGCCCTCGCCGAGGGCCAGCACATCACCGTCCAGGCCGCCGGCCTGCCCGAGCAGAGCTTCGCGCTGACCGGCCGCGACCCGCAGGACCTGCGCCTCGCGCTGCGCGAGACCGCGCTCCCCCTGCTCGGCGGCACCGTCCTCGACGATCGCGGCCAACCGCTGGCGGAGGCGCTGGTCGGCTGCGGTGACGTCCGCGTCCGCACCCGCGCCGACGGCTCGTTCCGCATCGCCGTCTCACCTCGCGCGGCCGAATGCTGGGCGCTCGCCGACGGCTGGAGCGCGGACCGGCTCCCGCTGCGGCGGGGTGAGCCCGACGACGTGATCGCCGCCGGAGTTCCCGTGACCCTGCGTCTCACCGAGACCGCCGCATCGATCCGAGGACTCGTACGCTGGCCCGACGGGACGCCAGCGGCCGGGGTCGCAGTCTTTGCCGAGAACCCAGTGATCGCCGGCGACAGCCCCTCGAGCCTGTTCCTCGAGACTTACCTCGGCGGCGGGGGCCCGGTGCCGCAGCGCGTATTCACCGACGCCCGGGGCCGCTTCGAGCTGCCACACCTGCTGCGCCGCAACTATCGGCTGGCGGCGATCGACCCGAAGACCCTCGCCAAGGGCCTCGCACCGCGGACGCCGGCCGGCAGCACCGGTGTCGAGGTCCAGCTGGATTCCAAAGACCTGGTCGCGGTCGAAGGGCGGCTCTCGTTTCGCGACGGCGCGCCGGCCTCCGGCACGGTGCTGCGCCTGCGGCGCGTGATGCTGCTGATCCCGTTTCCATCGGGGCAGAGATTGGGCGCGACCCTGCCCGGCCCCACGGCGACCACCAAAGCCGACGGCAGCTACACCCTGCACGCACCCCGTGGCGCGGACCTGCTGGCAACGGTGGCCGATCCGGACCTGTTCGCCGACACCATTCCGATCGACACCAGCAACGGCCCGGTGCACCGAGACCTGGTCGTCAGCCGGCGGTTGCCGCTCTGTGTTCGCGTCACATCGTCGGCACTCGATGCCGACAGCTTCGAGCTCCTCGATGGCAACCGTCGCCTCCCCCTGTGGGAGGACGCGCCCGACAACTCCAACAGCTTGCAGCGCCTCGGCCCCCGCGCGGAGTTGGTCCGCGGCCAACCCCGCTGGGTCATCGGCCTGGACATCGCCACGGCGATCGTCTTCTTCCGCGGCGACGAGGAGGTCGCGCGGCAGCCGGTCCAGCTGCGGGCCGGGCAGGACAACGTGCTCGACTTCTGAGCAGCGCACGCAGCGCCGCCCGGCCGCGTCGATGTCAGTACGGGTTGTTGATCTGCGCGTTCGTCAGACACACGTAGGCGCCATTGACCCAGTCACGGGCCTTGCAACCGCCTTGTGCCAGCCGGCCATCGAAGCCGACGGCAAGTACTTGTTGCCGTTGAGCACGCTGCCACCGCTGGCGTTGTCGAACTCCACCCCGTGGCCGCCGAGCTGAAAGGTGTTGGGGTCGGTCCAGACCGTTCCGCAGCCGGAGGCGGCGACGTTGGCGTGCAGACCCGTGCCATGGATCACGTTGCCGCGGACATAGAGCCCGCGAGTAGAGAACCCACGAGCGTCGAGCCACGTGCCGGACGGAGTCCAGGCGACGATGCCTCCCTCGGTGTCGTTCGCCGACCACGTATCCGCGCGCAGATCGTTGTTCTCGACGTAGATGGGACCGAAGTGGCCCGCGCTGGTGACACAGAACGCATCGTCGCGGTACGCATCACTCCAGAACGAGTTGCCGCGCACGTAGCGCGGTGCCGCGACCCGGCGCCCCCACGTAGCTCGGCGTGGTCAAGCTCGGGTGAATGCGGTTGACGATCTGCAAGCCGGTGCTGCCTGCCGGCCCGGTTCCGGTGTTGTCGATCACGATCAACGAAGGATCGTACGCCTTGATCGAACCCCGGCGAATCCACGTAGATGTAGTGCTCTTCTGCATCGGTGCAGACGTTCTCCCGGAGATCCCAGCTCGCGAGATAGCCGCGAAACCGGGCCCGGTGAGTACTTCGCCGGGGTCATCGGAGACGGAAACAGCGTGGAGCCCTGCGCCTGCGCGGCGGCAGGCAACAGGCTCGCGGTCGCCAAGGCGCGGCGGATCGCGTGTGAAGAAAAGACGCATCGGTTCTCCTGCTTGCCAAAGAGAGAGTCGAGTTCGATTGGACAGGGAAGAACCGTTCGCAGTCGCAGCCACGGACGATCAAGAAAGGCGCGGCCACGAGGCGCGGTCCGAAAGTCGCGGTCGCGAGATCGAGCCCCGCGGCATCTTGTGGCCACGCCGGCGGATGCCCACCGAGACCGCGCGCAAGCACCTTGGCCGCAGTGCCTTGCATTTGAACACATGCTGGCCGGACCGAGGGCGAATCGCGCTCCGCGCACGGCTGGCACGGACCTTGACCACGCCCGGTTCGACTCACGCTTTTCTCCGCAAACCACATGCGACACCTCTCCATCCTCGCTTCTCTCACCGCCGCGACGCTCTGTCTGCCGGCCCCACGCGCACAGACTTGGCAGCACTACCCCACCCCGACCGCGGGCGATCGCGAGGGCATCCGCGACGTCAGCGGCACCTCCGCCGCTGACGTGTGGGCCGTCGGCTCGCGGACCTTCGGTCTCTTCCTGCCGCGCACATCGACCCTGGTGTTTCGGTTCGACGGCACCGCATGGTCGGAGGTGCCGTCGCCCGACGCGGTGGTGCACCCGCCGGGAAGCCGCCAGTACAACGAGCTCTTCGGCGTGACCACCTTGCCCGCGGGGCGGGCACTGGCAGTCGGCGCTGCCGACTTCGACACCCTCGCCTCGCAGGCGATCGGCATGGTCTGGGACGGTCAGGCCTGGAACTTGGACCTGCCGCCGGCCCGGCCCGGCGGCAGCGGTTTGAACGCGGTCGACACCACGCCCAGCGGCAACGCGTGGGCCGCCGGCTGGCGGTGGAGTCTCGGCTACACCGCGGGCTACCTCGCCCGTTACGACGGCAGCGGCTGGCGCACGCTCGAGGCGCCTCCGGTGGGAACACGGCGGCACGTGTTCGGCGGTCTGCACGCGGTGAGCGACACCGACATCTGGGCGGTCGGCTCGTGGGGCAACACGACCGGCGACTTCAACGTGCTCGCGCAACACTTCGACGGCAGCGCGTGGACGACGTTCTCGATTCCGACTCCGGGAGGCCTCGACCAGCTGCACGACGTCTTCGCCATCGCCGGCGACGACGTGTGGGCGGCGGGCGAGTACTACTCGTTGACCGAGTTCCGCCGCTTGCCCCTGCTCCTGCACTACGACGGCAGCGGTTGGACGCGCGCTGCGCTGCCGCCGGTCGGGCCGGGATCCGCCGACCTGCGCGGCATCGTCGCGCGGGGACCCAACGAGGTCTTCGCGGCCGGCACGCACGCCGACCCCGCCGGCCGCGCCCGCCCCTACATGCTGTCTTACGACGGCGCGGTGTGGACGCAGGTCACCCTGCCGGCGTTGGCCGGCAACAGCGAGGTGTTCTCGTCGGTCAACGCCACCCCCGACGGCGACGTATGGGCCGTCGGCAGCTACTTCAACGGCACCATCGCCGCGGGACTGACCGAGCGCCTGGCCGCCGGCGGCAGCGCCACTCCGCTGGCCGGCACCGGCTGCCCCGGCACCGCGCCAACTCAAGTGTCCGGCACCTTGGCGCTCGGCCGCGCGGTGACGGTGACCAACGCCAACCCCTGCGGTGCGGGCGCGGGCTTGCTCGCGTTCGGCTTGCAACCCGCGGCCATCGGCGTCGGCGGTTGCAGCGGCCTGCGGTGCAACTTGGGCACCGTGCCGCTCGCCGTTCTGTCCGCGCCCGGCCGCGCCACGCTCGGCTTCACGGTGCCCGACGATCCGGTGTGGATCGGTCGGCGGCTCACCGTGCAAGGCGGTTGTTTCGGTGCCACCGGACCCTGCCTACAGCTCGACGCCGCCGTCGAGATCTCCCTCCGGTGAGTCGCGCCAGGACGCGGCCACAGCCTCCTTCTTCGATCCGCAAAACCGAATCACCAATGACCCGCACTCCAACCAACATTCTCGGCGGTCTCTTGCTGCTCGGCAGCATCGCCGCGCAAGGTCCTTACTCCGTCACCGCCTTGCCCCAAGGCGCGCTGCCGCGCGACATCAACGACGCCGGCCAGATCACCGGCTTCATCAACGGACCGCAATCGACGACGCGCGCGTTCTTGTTCGACCCGGCGACCGGCTTGACCGACATCGGCGCTCTCCCCGGCTTCCCGAGCGCGGCGGCATACGCGCTCAACGACGCCGGTCAGGTCGTCGGCAGCTCGTGGCCGGCGGTGATCGCCAGGCCGGGCCACGCGTTTCTGTTCACGCCCGGCGCCGGCATGATCGACCTCGGCGAGATCTCGGGCCCGACCAGCGAGGCGCGCTGCATCGACAACCACGCCAACATCGGCGGCAACGCCGACGCGTTCGCGTTCAGTCCACTCGCGTTCTACCGGCCGGCGGGCGGTGCGATGGCGGTGGTGCCGGGACTCGGCGGCAACGTCGAGGACCTCGCCGACGCCGGCTGGATCGTCGGCGCCGACAGCTACGTCACGCCCGGCGGGTCGACGGTCCGGCTGCCGCCGAGCCCCTCGACGCCACTGCGGCTGGCGCGCGCGGTCAACGACAGCGGCCAGATCGCAGGTGAGATGTCCGACGCCTCGGGCTCACCCAGCTACGGTTTCCGCTACGACCAGGGCAGCGGTCAGCTGACCAACCTGGGCTCGATCTCGCGCTTCGGCGGCATCACCGACATCGATTCGAAAGGCACCGTCGTCGGAGCCGCCAAGCTCGGCACGCGCGTCGACTCCGACGCGTTGATCTCGTTCGGCGGCGGCCCGCTGCAGCCGGTGGACGGCTTGCTCGTGCCGGGCTCCGGCTGGGACATCCTGACCATCAGCGCCATCAACGAGCGCGGCCAGATGGTCGGCACCGCGCGCTTCGCGCTCGGCGCCGTGGTCGGCGTCCGCCTCGACCCGGTGCAGAACAACCCCGCGTCCAGCACCCTGACGGTCCAGGGCTGTCGCTCGGGGACCGCGTACTTCCGCGCCACGCCTCCGGTGCTGGGCCGCCCGTGGATCACCGTCCTCGCGGCCGCAACAGCCGCCCAATCCGGCGCGACCGCGCTCACCGCAGGCCACCACCCTCCCCTGTCCTGGCCGGGCGGCTGCGCCACCTGGCTCGGCGGAGCCGCGTCCGCGGTCTGGACCCCGTTCTCGACCAACGCCGGCGGCAACACCACGCGCTCGCTCCTCCTCCCCGACGTCGCCGCGTGGGTCGGCCTGCCAGTCACCGCCCAAGCACTGCTGATCGAGCCCACCACCCCCGCCGGTTGGACCGCAACCCAGGCCGCGCAACTGACCCTCGGGCGCTAACGGAAGTACCGAGTCTGACTCGATTTTCTCGCTTCCCACCCACCCCACGGAATGAAACGCCAAGGGACGGTGTCCCTGAAGGCGGAGCCCCCGTGCACCACCGCCCCACCCTGCCGAGCGCTGCGCGCTCTCCCGTTTCGCCGGTCCTCGCGGTCTTTCTGGTCGGCGCTGGCACGACCAGCTGCGCCGCGCCGCCGGCCGACACCGTCGCGGTCGAGACCTGGGGCACGATGCGCGCGGCCCTGCGCCAGGGCGACGCGGTTGCACGCGTCAGCCTGGCGGGCCTGCAGTCGCACAGTGCGATCGCGGTCGGCGCGCTGGCCGACTTGGCAGGCGAAGTCACCATTCTCGACGGCCGCGTCCTGGTCGCGGTGGCCGAGGGTGGAGAGTGCCGCGTCTCCGACGCGCCCCCCGAGGCGGCCGCGACGCTCCTCGCCCGCGCCGAGGTCCCGGCTTGGCGCGCGCTGCCGCTGCCCGACTGCTCGAGCTACGACGCACTCGAGGCCGCCATTGGCGAGGCTCTCGATCGCTGCGGGTTCGATCGCCGACAACCGACGCCAGTGCGCATCCGCGCGCGGACGCCGCACATCGAGTTCCACGTGGTCGCCGGCGCGTGCCCGATCGCCAACCCCACCGGCCCGCCGCCGTGGCGGTTTGCCGGCGCGCTCGAACAGGTCGAGCTGGTCGGCTTCTACGTCGAGGCCGCGGCCGGCACGTGGACGCACCACGACCGGTGCACGCACCTGCACGTCGTCGCGCCCGAGCGCATGGGCCACCTGGACGCAGTGGCGACACGCGATGCGGTGCTGCTTGTGCCGCGCCGTTGACAGGGCGTGGTGCGGGCCAACCTCATTCGCCGACTGCCACGGCCGCGACCAACACGCAGGCGACGACGAGGTGCGCCGCCCGCAGGCCCCGCAACCAGGCGAGCCCGCGGCGCGCGGCGGACAACAAGAAGGCGGAGACGATCGGAGGATTGCGCATGCGAATCGGTGGGTTTGTCGGAGATACGACCTCGCGCAACGCTCGTGCCGCACGCGAACCCCGGAATCCGCGTCCGGGCCTCGAACGATCAGCGCGGCGGCGTGTCCCCCCCGGGACGTCCAGGGCACCCCGCCCGGGTATCCGTCCGTGCTGACGGCTAGGATGCAGACCCCATGCGGTGGTCCGGACCACGAAGGCTGACGCGCCGCGAAGTGCTGGGCGCAGGAGCACGCGCTGCCGCCGGCATCTCTGCCGCGTCGGCCATCGGGCGCATCGCGCTCCAAGGGCGCCCCGCCGGCGAGTCGCCCTCGGCGCGGGTCGCCCGACTCGTCTTGCAGACCCCGCGCGAGGACGTGCTCGAGGTGCTGGCTCGCGAAGTGCGCAACCGCGGCCTCGACCCCGTCGATGTCACCGCCGGCCTGCACCGCGCCAGCGCGCTCCGGCTCATCCCGACGCGCTACCTCGGCAGTGAGTTCCACGCCCTGCTGATGGCCCACCCGATCGCGGCCACCGCCGCGCTGCTGCCGCCCGCGCGGCGCTGGGAACCGGTCTTGCTGGCCACCGACTACTTCAAGAAGGTCGAGGCCCTGCACCTGGCGCGCGGCGCGGCGACCGCTTTCGAGGCCCTGCCCAGCTCGGCGGAATCCGATCCCGACCGCGCGCGCACTCGCCTCATCACGGCTCTCGACGACTGGGACGTCGCCGCCGCCGAGCGCGCGGTGCTCGCCTTCGCCCGCGCCGCGGGCAGGGCCGCCACGTTCGACCTACTGTTCCGCTACGGCGCACGCGACCTCCGGCAGATCGGCCACAAGACGATCCTGGTCGCCAACGCCTGGCAGGTCACCGCCGTCGTGGGTTGGGCCGAATGCGCCCCCCTCCTGCGCTCGGTGATCCGCGGCCTGCTGCTACACGAAGAGGACAATCCCAACGGCCGCGACTCGCCGTTCGACGCGCCGTGGCGTCAGAGCCGCGAGGCACTCGGCGACCTGTCGCCAGAGTGGCTGCGCGGCACGACCGACCGAACGCACGACATCCTCGGCGCCCTGCGCGACGAACCCATTTCCGACGTGCCGCACCGGATCGCGCATCTGCTCGATCAGGGTGCCTCGACCGACGCGTTTTGGACCGCGTGCTCCTGCGCCGCGGCAGAGCTGCTGTTCCGCTGGCCCCACAGCCTGGTGACGCTGCACGCCGTCACCACGATGCATGCCCTGCGCACGGCGTTCGACAGCGCCAGCACGACCACCACGCGCCAGCTTCTCGTTATGCAGGCCGCCGCGCGGCTCACCGGCTTCCGCGACGAGGCGCACCGGCTGCTCGGCGACCCCAACGTGCCCCTTCGCATCGAGGACCTCGAACCAGTCGACGACCCGCAGGCCGACCCGACCGTCCCCGCCGCAGAGCAGGCTTCGACCACGGAGAACGCCGGCCGCATGCTCGCGGTCGCGCGCGCCCGCGACCATGGCGCACTGTGGCGCGCGCTCGTGCCGAAGATCACCGCGCACGCGCTCGACATCCACGACCTCAAGCACCCGATCGCGGTCTACGAAGACGCGCGCCGCATCCTGCCTGGCTGGGCCGACCGCTACCTCGCCCTGTCGGCGCGCGACTTTGCGCCGACCCCCGGCGAACCCACCGACGAGCACCGCACGCACGCCCACAAGCTCTGCCGTGACGAAGCGTGCAGCGCGCGCGTGCGCGCCGCGCTCCGCGCGATCCGCGGCTGACCGTCGCCACTCCGCGCGTCGCCGTCGCGCGCCACGCGAACGGTGAGGGCTTGCGCCCACCACCACACTCCGCTACGGTCGGCTCCACGCTCTCCGGGGTTTCGGAAGTGAGGTGCAAAGCCTCCGCGGACCCGCCGCTGTGAGTGCCGACGAAAGTCACAACTGCCACTGGCGCAACCGCCGGGAAGGCGTGGCGAGTAGGACGACGGCACAAGCCAGAAGACGGCCCCGGCGCGTTTCCCAAATCACTCACCCTCTCGAGGAATGGAGGCAGAGATGCTGTGGCCCCTCCGCGCCACCGTGGCGCCGTCGTGGATTCTGTGTTCGTGCGTGCTGTTCGCCGCCACCGCCGGCGCGCAGTCCCGCTTCGCGTCGCGCGTCGTCTCGTTCGACGACAGGGGACAGGCCGGTGGCGGCGTGTTCCAGCCGACCAATGTCTTGGGTGCGCCCGACGGAGCAGTGCACTCGCTCGGCATCGGCGGCAACGTCGTGGCCGGCTTCGACGTCATCATCGCCGACGGCCCCGGCGCCGACCTGATCATCGGCGAGAATCCGTTCCGCTCGACCACCGATCCCCGCCAGTCGTTCGCCGAGGCGGTGTTCGTCGAAGTCAGCTCCGACGGAGTCAACTTCGCGCGCATTCCGAGCTTCTACTACGGCCCCCCCACCAGTCCCGGGCCGTTCGGCTTCATCAACGTCGGCGACTACGACGGCCTGGCCGGCATCTCCCCGCTCAACTCGAGCGCCAGCGATCCGCTCGACGTCGTCGACGCCGGCGGGGATGCCATCGACCTCGCCGATCTCGCCAACGATCCACTGGTGCGCGCCGGCCTGGTCAACCTGCGCTTCATCCGCGAAGTGCGCTTGGTCGACGTGCGCGACGGCATCGACCGGGACAGCCGCGGCGTGACGATCCACGACCCCGGCAGCGGCAGCGCCGACATCGACGCCATCGCGGTCGTGCACGACACCGTCAGCGTGGGGCGCCGCGGACCCGAGGTCGACGTCGTGGTCCCCGCCGACGGCGCCTTCGAACTCGCCGTCGACGACCCCGACGGCGTCGGCGACCTGGATCCGACCTCCGTGCGCATCGCGTTGTTCGGCGTCGAGCTGCCACTCTCGAGCATCCTGCCGCTGATGACCGTCACCCGGCTGGACGCCACCGGCTTCACGCTCAAGCTGAAGTTCGCCCTGCCACCCGGCTTTGCCCTGCGCGTGTCCGCCTCGGCCAAGGACCGCGCGGGCAACCGCAGTGGTGACAGCCGCTCGCGCCCCCTCAACTGACCCCAGCGAGGCCACCCCATGGTTCCTCTTCCGGCCCCGCGCCCGGAATCCGCCACGCCGGTACTGATGTCCTGGAGCGGTGGCAAGGACAGCGCTTTGGCACTTCACGCTCTGCTGCGCGATCCGCGCTGGGAGGTGGCCGGTCTGCTCTGCGCCATCGCTGGCGAGTTCAACCGCGTCAGCCACCACGGCGTGCGCGCCGATCTGATCGAGGCGCAAGCGGACGCCATCGGTCTTCCCCTGACGCGAGTGGTGGTCCCTGCCGGGGCAGCCAACTCCGTCTGGGAAGAGCGGATGCACGCCACGCTCCTGGACTGCCGGGCCCGCGGTGTTCGACACATGGCGCACGGCGACCTGCACTTGCAGTGCATCCGGGACTACCGCGAACGCCACCTCGCCGAGGTCGGCATGCGAGGCGTGTTTCCGCTGTGGGGCCGCGCACCCGACAGCGTGCTCGACGCGTTCCTCCGGCTCGGGTTCCGCGCGCACCTGTGCTGCGTCGAAGCCAGTCTCGGCGCGCGATACGCCGGGCACGCCATCGACGACACGTTTCGGCGAGCCCTGCCGCCAGGCGTCGACCCATGTGGTGAGCGCGGCGAGTACCACTCGTTCGTCTGGGACGGGCCGATCTTCAACCACCCCGTCGCGGTCCGCCGCGGCGCCACCGTCGAGCGAGATGGGCGCTGGTACACCGATCTCTTGGCCTGCGACGACTCGTCCGCCGACTCTCCCCACTCCGAACCCAACAAGAGGCCATCATGAACTCGTCGATCTCCAACCACCTGGCACTGATCAGCATTGCAGCGGTCGCCGCCGCGACGCGCCTGCTGCCGCATCCGCCCAACTTCACCGCCGTGACGGCAATCGCGCTGTTCGCCGGGGCACGGGGCACGGACCTGCGCACGGCACTCGCGATCCCGCTTCTGGCGATGCTGCTCGGCGATGCCGGCCTGGCCGTACTGCACTACGGAGCGTCCGCGTTCGCGTCGGCCCCCTGGGTCTACGCCAGCGTTGCCGGGGTGGCGTTGCTCGGCCGCGCGCTGCGACGTAGCCGCCCGTACCGTGTCGTCTTGGTCGGCGCCCCGCTCGGCTCGCTGCTCTTTTTCGCGGTGACCAACTTCGGCGTCTGGTGGGGCGGCGCTCTCTACCCGCGCACGACCGAGGGTCTCGGCACCTGCTTCCTCGCGGCGCTTCCGTTCTTGCGCAATCAGTTGGCGGCGACCCTGCTCTTCACGGGCTTGGCGCTGGCGGCGTGGGAGATCGCCGGTCGCCGCGGCCGGATCTCTGTCGGCGCACGCCTCCGACCTCGCGAAGCCGCTGATCGCCGTGGGCAACACTTGGACTGAGGTCACGCCGTGCAGCGCGCCCCCTCGAGCTCGCCGAGCACGTCAAGCGCGGAGTCCGCGCGGCCGCCGGCACGCCGATCGACTTCGACAGTTTCGTCGCGGCGAACACCCGTCCCGACGACGAGGCAAACACGTCGCGACCACGGTACTTTGATTTTCTCGTGCGGCCGGACACCCTCCCCCACGCACTGAGTGTGGCGCTCGCCTGCAGAGCTCCGCTCGGCCAATCGCAACTCGAATGCAATGCACGATCTGAATCCCCTTCGGTATCCCGCCCACTTGCTCGCGGTCTGTGGCGTCGTGAGCGCGGCGTTCGGCCAAAGTCTCCCCAACGGCGGCTCGATCCAAGCCGCGATCAGCGTCGCCGGGGAGACCGACACGTACACTTTCTCGGCGAGCGCCGGCCAAAGCTTCCGTATCCGCGTCGCCGACATCGCCGGCTCCCCGCTGCGGCCGACGCTCAGCGTGCTCGACCCAGCGGGGATCCTCGTCGGCAGGAGCAACTCGCCCGACGTAGCCAACGTCGCCGCCACTGCTGCAGTGACCGGAACGTTTACGGCCGTAGTATCCGACGGCAACACGCAGAGTCAGACGGGTAGCTACGAGATCTTCTACGCGCGCGCGCCCGGCGCCAACGAGGGGGGCCTCCTGCCCAATGGCGGCTCGGTCACGGGCACGATTCGCCGTGGCGACCTCGACTCGTTCACTTTCGCCGCACAGGCCGGGCAGAGCTTCCACCTGCGGCTCGCGGATCTCGGCGCCACCGCCTTGCGCCCGATGTTCACGGTCCACGATCCGTCGGGCGCGGTCGTCGCCGGCGACAATGCACCCTCCGTCGCCTCGGTCGTCGCTACCGCGCAGGCCAACGGGACCTACACCGTGATCCTGGGCGACGGGAACACCAATCCCGCGGCGACCGGCAGCTATCGGCTCTACTACGCCCTCGCCCCCGGCGCGAACCAGGGCGGCGCGCTGCCGAACGGCAGCTCGGTCACGGGGCGGATCGACCTGGGTGACCTCGATACTTTCACGTTCGCTGCGGTGGCCGGCGAGACGGTCTCGCTGCGACTCGCCGATCTCGGCCGCGGCGCGCTGCGCCCCACGCTGACCCTGTACGACGCCTCGGGCGCGAGCGTCGGCGGCGACAACGCCGTCACGGTCGCGGCGATCACTCGGACGGCACCGAGCACCGGTACCTACACCGTCGTGGTCCGCGATGGCAACACCGAACCCACCGGCACGGGCGACTACGAGCTTCACTTCGTCAGGGTGCCGGGTGCCAACGAAGGCGGCGCTCTGCAGAGTGGCAGCAACGTCCTGGGAACCGTGAGCCTCGGTGACCTGGACACGTTTACCCTGAGTGCTACGGCCGGCGAGGTGCTCGTCCTGCGCGTCGCCGACTTGGGGGCGACGGCCCTCCGACCGACGATCACCCTGTACGACCCGACGGGCGCCAGCGTCGGTGGCGACAACAATCCCTCGGTCGCCGCCCTGTCCAAGGTCGCGGCGGTCAGCGGCACCTACACCGTCCTGATCCGCGACGGCAACACCGAGCCCAACGGCACCGGGTCCTACCAGCTGGCGTTCCTGGCGACGACCGGCGCCGTGAGCGGCGGCACGCTGCCAAACGGCGGCGCGGTGACCGGCAGCCTCGGCCTGGGTGAGCTCTTGTCGTTCAGCTTCAACGCCAACGCCGGTGAGTCGGTGCAGCTGCGGGCTGCCGACCTGGGGGCGACCGGGATGCGACCGACGCTCGTGCTCTACAGCCCGATGGGCACTGCGCTGGCTTCCTCCAACAACCCGCTCGTCGCTGCGATCCGCAGCTCCACTCCGCTCAGCGGCCGCTACACGGTCTTGTTGGCGGACGGCAACACGACGCCGAACGGGACCGGCGCGTTCAAGCTGCACTTCACGCTGGCACCCGGCGCCAACGAGGGCGGCGCCCTGATCGACGGCGTCACGACGTACGAAGCGATCGAGCGCGGCGACCTCGACTCCTATCAGTTTGCAGCGACGGCGGGAGATCCTGTCGCCATCACGTTCACCGACCTGCAAGCCGGCGCGCTGCGCCCGGCGATGAACCTGTACGACCCGACCGGAGCGCGGATCGCGGGAACCAACGCGACCACCGCGGCCAGCATCAGCCAGACGCTAGCACTCACGGGCGCGTACACCCTCGTGGTCTTCGACGGCAACACGACTCCTTCGGCGACCGGTCCCTACAGCCTGGTGCTCGACAACGCGAACGCGACCCTCGCCGCCGGTTGCCCGGGCGAACCCCCGCCCACGCTGCAAGGGACTCCGTCGGTGTCGACCGGCTTCGCAGTCCAGCCCCCGGCGCTCACGACGCCGTGCACCGGTCCTGCCGTTCTGGTGTTCGGCGCCTGCGCGCCGGCGCCCCTACCGTTGGCGGCAGGCACGTTCTGCACCGGGCCGTGTGGACTCGGCGTGTTTCCGGTCGGAGGAGCGGTCGCGGGGCCCCTCGCGGTGCCGCCGCTGCCGGCCTCGGTGGTTGGCCTCTCGTTGTGCGTGCAATCTGTGTGCGCAGTCGGCCCCTGCCTCGGGCTGTCCTCCGCCGCGCGGATCGTGGCAGTGCCGTAGCCGGGCCAGCTCGATTCGGGGAAGGATTGGCGAGTCCTCGGCGGCGACCGCGGCAACTCGATCGCGCTTCCAGCGAATCCCGATGCTCCGACCCAACCATCTCGCCGCCTCCTCCGCTCTCCTCGTCGCCTGCGCACCCGGCCAGGGGCCGACTCCAACCGCGCCACCCGCCGATGCTCTCCAGTCGATCGCGACTGCGGCAGTCGCCCGCGGCTACCCAGGGATCGTGCTGGCGGGCAGCATCGCCGGCGGCCCGCTCTACACCGCGGCCGCGGGAGTCGAGGACCGCGCCCGCGACACGCCGATGACCGCCACCTCGCTGTTCCACGGCGCCAGCACCACGAAGATCTTCACCGCGGCCGCCGCGCTGTTGCTGGTGGAGCGGGAGCAGCTGCGGCTGGACGCGCCGGTCACCGAGTACGTCGCCGCCGAGATCTGTGACGGAATCCCGCACATCGACCGGATCACCGTGCGCCACCTCTTGCTGCACCGCAGCGGGATGTACTCCCCGCAAAAGGACCCTCGCTTCTTCGCCAAGTTTGGCCACCAGTTCGGACCGGACGGCGAGCACCGCGGCTTTCGCACGCCGCCCGACCTCATGCGCACCGCCGCGGACCCAGACAACCCGCCGCTGTTCGAGCCGGGACAGGGACAGAACTACAACGCCCTCAACTACGTGATGCTCGAGCTCGTCCTCGAGGCGGCGAGCGATGAGGCATTGCCCGCGCTGGTCCGGCGGTTGATCCTCGAGCCGCTGGGCTTGGAGTCGACCTACTACCTGTCGACCGATCGGGGGCGGCCGCGCGCCCGCGGCTACACGGTCGACTCGCCGCGCATCCGCCAGATGGGGCTCCACCCGTCGCTGCGGCCCGACGCCGACGGCTTCGTCGACACCACCGACTACCAGGACGAGAGCAACGGCGGCTCCGGCATCATCGTCAGCATGCCCGACCAGGTCCGGTTTGCCCGCGCCGCGGTGGACGGCACGCTGCTCTCGGACGCGTCGACGGCGCTCCTGCTCGCGGTGCTCGAGAAAGCGGAGTCCGGCAAAGGCGGCATGCAGCTCGGCATCCTGCGCGCCACCAAGACGCCGGACGGCGTGATCGCCTTGGCGCTCGGCAACGGCTTCGGCACGCACGCCGTCTGGGCCTACCACCCGGAATCCAGCGCGATCGTCGCGGTCGGGATCAATCAGTACGGCCGCTGGACCGAGCCCAACGACATCTTGGGCACGATCGTGCCCCAGGCACTGCGGGCCGTGCGGAAGCCGTAGAGCCGCGGGAGGACGCCAAAAAGATCCGAGCGGGCCTGTTGCACCCCGCGTCGCGCGGCACTGGCAAGGGCAAGAACGCCGCAGATTGGCGTTTGCCCAAGAATCCCCGCGAAACGATGCGACAAGCCCTTCATCACCCCCTCTCGTTGGCACTCGCCGCGGCTCTCGTGCCGGGCAATCTCTGCGCGCAGTCCGAAGCTCAGCCGAGTCCTCGGGATGTCCATGCGGCGGTGGTCAACGCGTCCCACCGAGTGCCGATCCACACCCAGCCGGACGATCCGATCGGCGGCGCCTACGGCACCTGGACGTCGCGGCAGAGCTACAAGGCCAGCTTCCACGGCGATCCGACGTTCATTCCCGTGCTGGGCAAGGAGCACCCGCACAATCTCGAGTTCCGCTGGCGGACCACGTCGGTGCGCCGCGGTGAGGAAGAGCTACTCGAGCCCGGGAAGCGACCGGTGCGCAGCTACACGGACGACCGGTACGAGTACCGCTACGGGCGCGTCACCGAGGCGTACGACGTGCTGGACGACGGCCTCGAGCAGACCTTCGTCCTCGAGACTCCTCCCGGCGGCACGGGCGACCTCGTCGTCACCGGCCAGATCTCGACTCCGCTGGTCGGCACCGACCGCGCTCCCGCGCACGGTGCGATCGCGTTTGCCGACGCGAGCGGTGCGGAGATCGTGCGCTACGGCGCCGCCTTCGCCCTGGATGCGGACGGCGTCAAGCTGGACTTGGAGACGGCGCTCGCGGGAACCGAGATTCGCCTCGTCGTGCCCGACCGCATTCTGCGAGAGGCGCGCTACCCGCTGATCTTGGACCCGCTGATCAGCAGCACGGTCCTTCAGTCCAGCAGCACGGCGTCGTACTTCGACACCGACATCGGCTTCGACCGGGACAACAACGAGTACCTGCTGGTGTACTCCCGCTGGGTCTCGGGCAGCGACTACGACCTGTTTGCGTGGATTCACCACCGGTCGTTCCTGACACCCGGCTCGGTGGTCTTTGCCGACGTGACGTCGAGCTGGTCGTCGTCCGAGGGCTGCGTGGCGAGCGTCGATCAGCCCCGCAAGTACGTGTTCGCGCTGACCCGCGATTTCGGCGTGTCCGGTGCCGCGATTCGGTATCGCGTCCACCAGGGTGGCGACCGCACGCTCCACACCACCGTCAACTTCATCGATCCGCCCTCCGGCATCACCGACCACCACCCGGACGTCGGGGGCTCGCTTTGGGCCCGGGGGTTCTCGCGCGCCATGATCGTGCTGCAGCGCACCAACTTGCCCATCGTGACCGGGCAGACGAGTCAGGTCATGGCGGTCCCCATCGACACGGCCACCACGCTGCCCACCCAGAGTCCGGAGTTCGCGGTGCAGCCGATCCCCGGCGCACCCTTCACCTTTCCGATCACCGCACGGCCGGCGATCAACAAGGTCGGCTCCTTCAGCCGAACCGGCGGCACGTGGGTGGTCGCCATGCAGCAGACCTACCTCGGATCGATCGCGCCGCAGCGCTGGGCGATCGCGGCCCGGCAGATCCACAGCGATGGAACGCAGAGTCCGAACGCCTGGCAGCTGCCGGCGACGTCGGGCACGCCGGAGCACACGATGGGCCCGAAGATCGCGGGCTTCGGCAATCGCGGCGCCTACGGCCACTACGGGGTGGTCTACACCGCGACCCCCGACAGTGGCGCACTGCCGGGTCAGCCGTGGGGCCGCCGGGTCATGTTTGCCCGTTTCGATTGGGTGGATGGTGGCGCGATCCAGCAACAGAACGTGCGCCAGATCGACTCCACCACCACCGGTTCGTTCGTGGTCGGCGATTGCAGCTACGACCGCAGGACCACCTCGCACTGGGCCATCACGTACTCGGGGCCGGCCGGCAACTCCGTCAACCGCTTGGGCAACTGGGGCCATGTCCTGGAGAGTCACTCCTACGGCTCCCCGGGGACGTTCCTCGAGCAGTACAACCCCGGCGGCATCGTCTGGGAAGACAACGGACAGTTCATCTCGACCTGGTCGAAGAGCGGCGCCAACGGCGGTGAGTTCGTCGTCTACAAGCAGACCTACCGCATGCCGCAGGCGCCGGTCCTCGCCGGCACCGGCTGCTCGACCGCAACCCTCGAGTGGAGCACGGCGTACGGAGGGCGTGGGCCGTGGACCGATCAGCAGATCGGCCACGGCCGCACGCAAGTCGAGCTCACCGGGGCCCCTCCCGGAGCCCTCGCCATCCTCCTCCTGTCGCTGTCCCCTCCGATCCAGCTTCCCCTCAGCGGCTCCGGCATCGCCCAGGGCTGCAACCTGCTGCTCAGCTCCTACGTCGTGATCCCCGGCCCCACGGCGCCGGGGGTCTGGCCGTTTCCGTTGCCCGGCAACTATCCTGAAGCGACCTACAGGTTCCAGGCCTGGCACACGGACGGTGTGGGGTTGATCCGCGGGACGCAACGCCTCGAGGTCGAGCTCCTCCGCTGACGATGCGGCGAGGCCGACGAAAGCGGGCATGGCTCGCTTCCGATCCGCCACAGTGAGCGGACGCGAGAATCCGCGCAGCGCTCCGGTGGCGCCCGGCAAGTTGAGCCTCAGGGTCCGCAAGTCTTCGCGCGGCGACAACCTTTCGGAAGGCTCGATGCCGCTAGAACGTCGACAACGCAGCTCCCGGAGGCTCGAAGACAACACTGGCCTCTGGGCTCAGGGCGGCCGCCGGCGACCGCCGGACCCGCGACCGACGCTCGGGTCGCGGAATGCTCCGTGTTTGATACCGTTGCGGCCTCGGCCGCGCTGAGGCGTCTGTCTCAGTCTTGCCTCGCGAGTCCTCCCATGGCTATTGCGCTTCGCTCTGCGTTCGCTCTCACCGCCTTCGTCGTCTCCGCTCCACTCCATGCTCAGGCCTGCGGCACGACGATCCGTGCCACGGCGTCCGGCACGTGGAACGCGAGCAGCTCGCCCTACTGCGTGGTCGAGGACACCGACGTCGGAGATCTGGTGATCGAGGCTGGTGTCCAGGTGATCGCCAGCCCTGGCGTCGTGATCCTGGTCTCCGGCACCCTCGACGTGCGCGGAACCGGGAGCAATCCCGTGCAGTTCGCCGCGGCGAACCCCAGCCTCGGGTGGCGAGGGCTCCACCTGCGAAACGCGCCGCCGGCCATCCTGCGGCACGCGCGAATCCAGGATGCAACCGAAAGCGGAATCCGAGCCGAGGAGACGAGCTTGGTCCTGAACTCCTGCGGGGTGATCGACTGCAAGAGCCCGGCGCGCGGCGGTGGAGTCCACGCAACGGGAAACGCACATGACCTCACGATCGTCGATTCTACGATCGCGCGGAACGACGCGCAGCTCTCCGGTGGCGGGCTGTACGCCAGTCTCGGGCGCGGCGTGCTGACCGTCGAAGGTACCGATTTGCTCGACAACACGGCCAACGACAACTTGGCCGCCGCCAACATCCGCGGCGGCGGCGCGTACGTGCTCGGCACCGACCGCGCGGTCTTTAGGCGGTGCGAGGTGCGAAATAACAGCTGCTACACAGAATCTGCCGCGCCACCTACGGATCGTTTCTGATCGCCCAGGGCTTCGAACTCCCAGAAGTGTCGCGCTTTCTTGGGGTGTGAGTTCGTTTGCACGTGACGATCACGCGGCATCCCGGCACTCCAGGTAGGTAGTCCAGAAGACGTCCCAGCGTTCGGACAGGACGTGAGTCCGGAGGTTCAGAACGAGCTGACCGCCTTCGCGAGTCCAACGCATTCCGCTGCGCTTGATCCTCGCGCCGACCACCGTTTTGCAAGCTGCCTCAACTGGACCGCTTCCGATCGGTAGTCCTCGCGCACGGAAGCCCGCATAGTCCATCAGCGCCAGGTTGCGGCGGAAGTACTTGATGACTCGCCCAACGACCTTGTAGCGCTCGGTTCCCTTCCTCAGCTTCAGCTTCGACCGGTAGTACAGCATCGAGCGAATCGCTGCGGCGGCACCTCCGGCGGTGTCACGTAGCCGCTCGTAGTTCCTGTCGTACCATCGCCGACCGGGCACGCTCTTCTTGCCGAACAGCGCCTCGGCCGCCTTCGAGAGGTGCTCGGTCGCGTGGTAGAAGTCGAGGATGAGCGTGGCCATGAGAAAGGACTGGAGCTTCTCGGCTCCGGTCCAGATGGAGGGCTTGCCATCGCAAAGGAAGACGATCTCGCGTAGTTGCCGGTTCTTCAGCAACGGTCCCACGATGCCGTTCTGCTGCTCGAGGAGCCGCGTCATCCCGGACTCGGGCATCCTGGCGAGGTACCTCGTATCGAGGCGAACAGGCTTGTTGTCTTCGTTTCGGGAGTAGATCGAGATGCTCGCGACACCGGCCTCCTTCCACGCTGTCGGCGTCATGTCGTCCTCGCCGTCCCGAATCCCGGGGCGTTCGGGCTTGCGCCCGGTCTTCGTGCCCTTCTCCCGGAGCGGAACGGTGACGCCACCCCAGCTCTGCACGAGCACGTCGCCCTGCGTGCTCAGCGGCGCCTGCTTGCGCATCGCCGACTCGATCTCCTTCTCCGCTCGTTCAGCAAACGCACCGACGTACTGAACCACGTGCTGGATGGCGGTCGCAGACGGACGGTGTGGCAACATCTTGCCGAGCAGCGTCTCGACTTCTCGCGGAACGAGGTGGGCAGCCGAGAACGCACACAGCTCCTCGACGTCGGGAGTCATCGGCCGGCCGACCATGCCGCACCGCACGTCGAGTGGCACAACGCCGTCGCCGCCGCGATCCGGCTGGAAGTACCGGCGCGGCACCTCGGCAAGTCCGAACGGCGTGATCCACTGCTTCTTGGACTCCACCTTGAACCGGTGCTGCTGACCGCCGTGCTCGACGGTGTTCTCCGTCTCCTCGTGCCTGAGCAGAATCTCCACGAACGCCTGGAGAGCGGCGCTGTTGATCACGGCCTTCAAGTCGCCGATGAACGCCACGAAGGTCGAAGGCGTGAGGCCCGCGCCATCAAGGTCCCGTACCAAATCCGTGAGTCCGGTGCGGAACTGCCGCACGACGTCGTCTATCATGCGCATCGCGAGGTCCCTCCCTGCGTTGTGCTAACCGTTGGTCTGTCAAACCGCTTAGCGCATCGTAAGGGAGGGCGTCGCGTAATCGGGCCCGGGTACAACTCCGCGTTAATCCGAACTCACACCCCTTTCTTGGCCACTCGTCAGTGTCGATCACCGAAGGCTGGTATTACGGTCTCCGACCGTCGCGCTACGCAAGTCGCGTAGATGCAGCGTTCTTGAACGGCTACCTGTAGGCTCACCGCGAGCTTGACAACCCCAAAGGCAGGCACTCATGACGGCTGAAACCTGGTGGCTCCCCAAGAACAGCAAGGCGAAGGACTGGCCGATCTGGCGCTACATGGATCTAGCGAAGTATCTCGAGCTGCTTCGCTCGGGCAGCCTCTGGCTAACGCGTTGCGACCGGTTCGAAGATCCGTGCGAAGGCAGATACAACAAACCTACGGTCGAAGCCATGGTCGCAGACTTCTCTCACATAACACCAGACAAAGGCCAAGGCATGCGACAGATGAGCAAGCGGTGCGAAGAGGATCGCGAATCAACCTACATCAACTGTTGGCATTGCAGTTCGTATGAGTCTCTTGCCATGTGGAGGCTCTACGCTCAGAACTATTACTGCATCGCGATACAATCGACGTTCGACAAGCTCAGGTCCGCACTTCCCGATTGGACCGCGATCACCTTCGTCCAATACGTGGACTGGGAGAAACAGGCGTTCTCCGACTGCCAGCTGTCGCAGTGCTTGTTTCGGAGCAAGCGATTGGAGTTCGTCCACGAGCGAGAAGTGCGCGCAATCTACATGAGTGCTCTGCACAGGCCCAAGGGGGGGCCTGTTGTTGCCGAACACCCCCACGGGCTGCCAGTCGAGGTTCCCCTACCCGACCTGGTTGACTCTGTTTGGTTGGGGCCAAAGACACCGGAGTTCGTGCGGCTTGCCGTGACAGCCACCACGGAAGCGCTCGGATACGACTGGGCCGTGACAACCTCCTCCCTGTTGGACGAACCCAGCCCGTGAAGCAACTTCGAGCCCCGCCGACCGAATGATTTACGCCGACTGTCGGGCCTGATCGTTCAAGGACGCAACCCGCTTTGCAACCCTAGTGTTGCGCCTTGGCCGAGCCAAGACAAGTTCGCCAGCGGCCGGCAGATCGTCTGGTGAGCCCGCAATCAGGCCAGCTCGCTGCAACCCACGTAGGTAGCAGCGGATCGTGTCCCGGCCGTAAGCGTCCGGTGACGCCATGGCGGCCAGCGGTTGAAGAGCGACCGCCGACGCGTCTCAGCAGGACTGGCCGGCAGCGCGTGCCTTCGCCCAGCCCCAGGGCGTGAGTTCGGCGATGCGCGACGACGGCGTGGTGGCGACAGCGACCAAGACGTCCTCGAGGTAGCGCTCGACGTTGACCTTCGCCAGCTTGCAGCTGAGCACGATCGAGTAGAGGCGAGCTGCCACGTTGCCACCCTTCTCGCTGGCGAGCGTCATCCAGTTCTTCCGGCCCGTCACGACGTGGCGCAGGTCACGTTCGGTGTCGTTGTTGTGGATCGGCAGCCGGCCGTCGTCGAGGTGCGCGAGCAACGGGTCCCGCTGCCGGATGGCGTAGCTCACCGCCTTGCGAAGCAGTTCGTTGCCCGCGGTCGCCGGATCCTCCTGGAGGCCGAACACGATCTCGTAGAGGCTGTGGAGCACCGCTTTGGATCTGCGGCTACGAACGGTCTCACGCAGTTCGATGAGGGCTTCACGGGTCAGGTTCCGATCCTTCGCTCGGGACAGTACGGCGCGCTCGATCCAGAAAAGCCTCTGGATCGGTCGCAGCGCCAAACCAGCCCGTGATGCACCAGCAGTGAGCGCATCCCGAAACTTCCGACGGGCGTGCGCCCAGCAGCCAGCCCGCGTGATCGCGTTCTGCTGCGCTTTCGGGTTCACACCGTCGTAGCCATCGGTCAACAATGTCCCGGACCACGCGCCGAGAAAAGCGTTGGGCCCCTTCGCGGATCGATTGTCCCTGAAGTCGGCCACGACCATCTCGTTGGGGCTGCCGCGAGCGTTCCGCCAGGCCCAGAGCACACCGCGCCGGGTGCCCTTCTGGCCTTCCAGTCGCACCCTGATCGGGGTCTCGTCGGCTTGAAGAACATCTTCTTGAAGCAGCTGGCGCCGCATCTCGGCCAGGATCGGACGCGCCGCGATCTCGTCGAAGCGCGCCAGCATGTCCCACATGGTCTGCTTCGGGACGTGCGCCCCGAAGCGGCGGAAGATCCCCTGCAGGCGGTTCAGCGGCAGGTGGTCGCCGTACTTCGCTGTGACAAGATGCGCGTAGACGGAGGGCTCGTACTTCGCCTTCTCGACGACGCCGGCAGGCATCGACGCCATCTTCATCCTGTGCCCGTGCGGGCACGCGTACTTGTTGCGCACGTAGCGCTTCACGACCAACCGCGCTGGGATGATGTGGCCACGCTCGGTGACGTCAGTCCCGATGCAGTGCATGGCCTCGCCGCACTCGGGGCAGCAGCGCTCCGCTTCCGGCACGTCGACCTCGACGACATGCCGATCCAGGTGCTCGGCGAACTGACCGCGACCGTGACCGCGCTTCCGCTTCTTCTTCGGGTCAGGCTTCGCGAGTTCGCTCGACTGCTCCGCTTCCTGCGCCTGCTTCTGCAGCTCTTCGAGCTGCGCGACGCCGGCCTCGAACAACAGCAGTTGGTTCGGATTGATGTGCTCGCGGCGCCGTCCGAACGTGCGCTGCTTCATCAGTTCGAGCTGCCCGCGAAGGCGCTCGATCTCGGCGCGCAGCTTGACGATCGTCGAGTTGGCTTCGTCGAGGTCCGTGAGCGGCGTCACTCCCTCTGATTAACACAAACCGGAGACGGATCAAGTCACGGCCAGTCGTTGCAGCACCTGATCGCGAACTTCTCTGCGTCGCGCGCCACGGAGGTCGATGCCGTCCAACAAGAGCGCGAGATCGCTACTCGCAATCTCGAATCGGCTGTTGTTCTCAGCCGAGCGATCGAAGACCTGAAAGCGGCCGCTCGTCAGTCGCTTCGCCAGCACCCAGTAACCGGACGGCTCCCACACCAGTGCCTTCATCATGGTCCGGCGCTTGTTGAAGAAGAGGAAGAGGTGACCAGATTGCGGGTCGTGGTCGACCACGTCGATGACCGCACCGGACAGACCACTGAAGCTCTTCCTCATGTCCACCGGCTTCCGGCAAACGAAGATCTTGACTTGCGGCGAGGGCGGAAAGCTCAGCATGGCAGCAAGACTCCGAGCAGCCGTCGGAGCGTCGCCTCGTCGAAGTCGCGCTGCACATCGACAACCGCGCCCGACGGCACCCGCAACTCAATGGCCGCTGCTCGTCGCGGCGATGGGGCCGCAGCGACCACCAGCTCCCCGAAGTCCGACACCGCCGGCGCGGACGTGGGCGCCGCCGCAGCTCGGGCTTGCCGCCTTGCCCAGTAGATGCGGTTTGCGTTGACTCCACGCCGGCGCGCGAACTCGGCGACCGTCACGCCTGAGTTGTCCAGCTCTTGAAGCAGCTCGCGCATCTCCGCCCGAGCCCACACGGGGATTCTCTTCGTCATCCGCCGCATCCTGCCGATCCGCCAGCGGCTTTCGAGATGCCTTCACCGGACGCTTACTCCCGGCCCATCCGAAGTTGTCGGGCGATCTCGCGCGAGCTCGCTCCCATGCGGTGCGGCCGCACCATCTCCTGAATCCGGTGCATGTCGGTCCTCCGTGCGCCCATCCAACCCTCCGTTGCTGTTGAAGCTTCGGAGGATGGCAGAGCGACGCAGTCCGACCCAAGCAGGAGACCTGAGCGTTGCGGTGGACCAGCTTGCCCGAACTGGCGTGGCCCAGCTTGCCCGGACTCAACCTGCCTTGGCTACGCCCTCAGTTGGACCAGCTTGGCCGAACTGCAGGTGGACCAGATACCCCGAGCTGTGACACGAGCTCCGCTCGAGACAAACACCGGAGGGCGGTTCGAGCGGAAATCCCGACGCCGCGCTTGAACTCCGGCGCTGCGACGGTTCGATGCTCCGCGGGAGCGGGGAGAGAGGAAAGCCATGCCAGAACAGCCGAGCGATCGCCCGTCTTCGCCGCCGACTCCAGAACCCGGCGGTCAAACCACGGCCCACGACTTGGAAGCGCCATCGCTATCGACCGATGAGCGCGAACTGATCCGTCGACTTCGCGATGAAGCCACAGATGTGAAGGATTGCTTCACGCGGTTTTCGTTCCAGGCATTGGTGTTTAGTTCGGTTGTCTTGGGGGCGATCGCAAAACTCCAGCCCGAAGAGCCCGTGATGGGGCTTGCTGCTCTACCCGTCATTGTCCTTCTCCTCGCCGTATCGAGAATCGGGACGTATAAGTATGCGACAGCAAACCGTCATTTCGCCTACGAGCTGCATTTGCACAGGACCCTTCGATCGCAGGATGCAGAACGCGGATGGCAATCTCGGATGCGCACAATAGGCTGGGAAGAAGCTATGCGTGCATGGCGTGTCGTCCAGGCAACTGCGTTTGACCACCTATTCTGGACCAAGCCCCTGATCCCGAACTGGCTCAAGCGAATTCACCGAATTGAGAGGAAAAGAAAAGCGGAAACTGAAAAGAAATACTTCTGGTTCGAGCCAGACCAACTGATCAACCAACAGGCTTCGTATCATGCGGGAAGCTACCTAAAAACGATGCATACGGTGCTGCATTCACTTGTGTTGGCCTCGCTAATCCCTCCCATAGTAACCATGGTGCAGGTCTATCCAGACTTTGCTACCAAACCGTGGCAAGTCGCTCTCGTTCTAACGGGATTTGTTGCGATCGTGATCTTTGTTGTGCTCCGAATGTGGAAGATCGCTACCCGCCGCAAAATGCTGGAAGGAGGATTCCTTAGCATTCATTCATGTGCGGTCATGTGGGAAGCGGTCGTTTTGGCTCACTACCGCGCGCTCGAGAAAGATGCTGAGGCGCAAAGTGTGTCTCGACATCCACACCAAGACTATACTCGTCACCTTTCTGAGCAGGCGATATCACTTCGCAAGAACATCTACAACATCCATGACTGGGTTCGCGCAGCAACATCGGACTATCCCGAGCGTGGATTCGAGATCGAGCCTCAGAAGAGAAAGCCGAAGCGAAAAGCGGACGCTTAGCACGGCCGGCTTGCGGGCCACGCCCGATTACTCTGTTGGTGAAAGAACGAACTTTCCAAGGGCAAGCGTCCGGTGAAGGCATCTCGAAAGCCGCTGGCGGATCGACAGGATGCGGCGGATGACGAAGAGAACCCCCGTGTGGGCTCGTGCGGAGATGCGCGAGCTGCTTCAAGAGCTGGACACCTCAGGCGTGACGGTCGCCGAGTTCGCGCGCCGCGCGCCGGCGTGGTGTCAACGCAAACCGCATCTACTGGGCAAGGCGGCAAGCCCGAGCTGTGGCGGCGCCTACGTCCGCGCCGGTGGTGTCGAACTTCGGGGAGCTGGTGGTCGCCGCAGACTGGACACACGCTGCCTCTGACGCGGAATACCGTCTCCCTCTACTTGGCCGAGCGACGACAGCCGGAGGTATGTGGCGGCTTTCTCTGCCTTCTTGAAGGCTAACTCCCGGTAGTAACGAGGAAGCGGGCCAGAACTGTCGCCGCTTCCCAAGAAGCGTTGACGGTCGCCCCGACAGTGATACCACGCGATCAGGGCGTGGGCTTGGGTCCGAAGGAGACTTGAGGCCGGACGGCCGAGACGAGCAGTATCGCTACCGCCGTCTGGGCGGCGAGTCGCTATCGGCTCTGCGCTGATCGAACAGGTCTTGCTGGACCGTGGTCCCGGTGCCACCCGAGGACGATTCGCCTCTCGGAGCATGAGAAACTGGCTGCACGATCACCGAAACCCCCGGCAGGACCTCGATTGAACTCGCGTGATGCTTCGAGTCCTCCGATGCCACTCGACCCGTCATCCGATACTCCTCAAAGTTCGAATCACAGTCCGGGTAGTCATCCAGTGACACCTTACGCTGTAGCTCCCTGAGCAGCAGGTGGCGGAGCGGACCTTGGTCGGCGAGGACGAACTTCCCATGCAGCCCCGCCAGCAGGCCATACCATGGAAGCGTCTGATACAACGCCGACGGCATGACCAAGTGAGCATGATCGAAGCTGCCTGGGCTGACTCGACTCAGCAGATAGGCCCCGATGAACGCCGTCGCCAGACTTGGCCTCACGCCCCTAAGCGCGTCCAGAGCACGTTCAACATAGGCGACCCGGGACTCTCTGGAACCGGCTGTGTCGCGGTGAGCGTGCCGAAGCCAGTCATGCCCTTCCGTCAGACGCTCCCAGGTCGATCCGGACACCTCCCCACGGCGACTCACCTCTTGGCACGCAGTTCGGATCCCAGGATCAACCGGCGCGTCCAGTGGAATACCCTTCGGTAGAAGTCCAGCGATCGCAGCCCACGGAGCGAGCAACGGCTCGGCGATGCGCCCTGAGGCGTCCGACCGCCGCCGCGTTTGCCGCCACGCTTCGCTCACCCTCGCAGCCGGAAACGCTGCCCCATAGACCGCGATACCTCGCGCTATCGCGAATGCATGGGTCGCACGATGCGCGAGAAAAGACAATCGAACCCGATCACTTCCGGGACCGGCGAGCATTCTCAGCTCGCCGAGGACAAGCCCTATGCAGGCATTCTGTGCTGCGCCGAGCCCCGGAAAACCGGCCGCACCCTGACTGAGGGCCGCGTCACTTGATGAGATGACCCGACAGAACGCGGAGAGTGGTCTTGCTCCGCCGACATAGGTGCTCGACCACGCCAAAAAATCCGTCAGCCACTCATCCTGGACCACGATGGCAGCGGGCCATTCGAAGTGCTTCTTCGGTGAAACGCCCCAATAAATGCCAGCCAGATCACCAGAGACGGGCTCAAGCTTGCTGGTTCGACGAAGCTCAAGGTCGCCGATTTCGCGATCCTCCAGGACATCGACGAGTCGGCGGCGATTCAGTTCTGCCACCCACATCAGGACAGACCTCCGCCGAAGACGTCGTCCAGACTCGGCGGCTTCCGGTCTGGATTTGCAACTCGCCCAACGGCTTCTCCGAAGAACCCTATCAAGGAGCCGGAGTGGTAGATCGAGAGGGTCGATTGCGCCCTCGTCACAGCAGTAAATGCGGCATTTCGGGGCATCGGTATCCCCCGAAGGGTCTCCGCAAGCGGCATGTGAAGACAACGAAACTCACAACCCTTGGCGGAGTGGATCGTCGCCACGTAGACCTGCTTGCCAGACTCGAACGAGATATGGCTATCTTCGTCCTGCGACGAAACCTGACCTGCGAAGGCAGATGCTTCAAGCGCAGTCCGAACCTCCGCCAGAGACTGCTTCTTCGGCAGGAGGACACCGATGATCTCTCCTGGATACGCTCGAATCTGCAACTCGATTCGAGCCACCATGGCCGCCAACTGCTCTTGGGAAGTTGCCATCTTCTCCAAGTGCAACTCGCTCGGGTTCTCCTTCTCGTCGTAGTTCGAGCAATCAACAAGTGGCGGGAAGCTACCCGCGACCTTTGCCAATCCATCCGCGACTGCGCAGATCTTCCGACCGCAGCGATGGTGATGCTGAAGTTCGGACACGGAGGGCGTCAAACTCCGCAGATCCTCGTCAGTCGCGTTGCCTTGGTAGATCTGTTGTCGGGAGTCAGCGACAAAGAACAGCCTCTCCGCCAGACGCTTGAAGAGCGCAAGCTCTTCCGGTCTGTAGTCCTGCGCTTCGTCTACCAAGATCGCGCTATACGAATCCTCCAGGTTCCGAGCAGCCACAAGCTCTTCGAGCTGGCCCAGGAGCTTGCGCCGTGACTCATCGAAGCTGTCCTTGTCGGTGCTGTTCGGGGTCACGCCGTGCTCAGCGAGGAACTTCCTTTGCCAGTAGCCGTAGGTCTGGACCTTGTCAGCGGGAAACTGATATCGGTCACCGCCGTAGGAAATGAATTCCTTCAAGGTCCGAGTGAACGTGAGAATCAGTATGTTCTCTCGACCTGCGAGGAACAGATAGTTCGCTCTCAGCACCAGGAGATTGGTCTTCCCCGAGCCTGGAGGACCAAGCACAAGGTGGTCTCCGTCAACCGGAAGGGCGATCACTTGGCGCTGCTCGTCAATCAGCTCCGACTTTCCGACCCACCAAGACCCCTTCATCTACGCTTCCTCCCCGTCGGTTTGTAGGAACGGCGTGAGTTCGCCTTCTTGGGTCTGTGCCGCGTCGATCGTGAGCAGGACACGGTGGAACATCTCCTGCGATAGCGCGCTCGGATCAACCGGACTCGCGAACTGGATACCAACTCCACTGCCTTCTGCCGAATCGCTTCGTGATGCCGAGGCAGTCACGGTCGCCACCTCGTCGGACGACGGATCCGCCTCCAGGCAGAATCGAACAGTGATCTTGAACGGAATCCTGTGGACCTCGGAAGCCGCCAAGTCGAGTTCGATCCGAAAGCGTGCTTCGGACTCGCGAGATTGACGAATCACGATGGGAGGAATCGACGACTCCGCTGTGCACAGATCTTGGAGCCTGGCCTTCGCGTGCGCGACCGACCGCTCGAATCCTGCCTGCGACCCATAGCTCGGCTGCGGCTCCGCCACACCTGAAACCCGACTGCGAATCCGCTGCCGCAGTCGCTCCGTTGAGGGGATGGTGTCGCGATCTCTTCGAGAGAAATCTGACCACGACACCAGTTGCAGGCGCTGCTCCGGGTCTTTCAGGAGGCAGTTGCGAGCGACCTTGACGAGTCCCGGGTCAAGACCCTCTGGGAACGTAGGAACCACTGTCCTCACAGCCTCTACCATCTTCGCGTAAGGGCTGAACTCACCGAACAGCGGCTTCCGAACGAGCAGGTCGTGGAGCAACGCGCCAAGCTGATAGAATGTCAGGGCAAGACCGCCACGGGGAGTGTCTTGCTCCTCACGCACCAGAAACTCGGGCGAGCTGTATTGAAGCGTGCCGATGAAGTCATCGCGACTCGTCGAGGGATCGGCATCAAGGATCCGAATGACGCCCAGGTCGAGGAGAACCGCTTGCGAGTAGTCCGGGCTGAGGACGACGTTGGCTGGTTTGATGTCTCGGTGAACAATCCCCCGGTCGTGCAGGAAGGCTGCGGCAGACGCTACCTGCTCAATGAGTGCCGGGACGGACTCAACCGGCACTTCGCTCAGTGATCGCTGGACGTTGGTCCAGCCCTCAAGCAGCTCGGTCACGACGTAGAGGTGATTTGTCGCCCCACACTCCCCACCATCCAGCACTCGGATGAGGTTCGGGTGAGACTCCCCGACAAGCGTCAGTTCTCGTTGGATACGGTCGAGCTGCTGACCCCTCCCGTATTCCTCCACCAGCTCCGGTTCGAAGATCTTCAACGCGGCCTGCTCACCAGCGTCGTTGGTGGCTACGAAGACGGCGGCAGACTTTCCGTTGTCGAGATACCCGGTTATCTTCCAGCCACCAACTGGAGCACCTTGCAGTTCGGCCTGGAGTGCTATTGCTCGCGCTTCGTTCATCGTGAGTCCAACCGAAGTCGGTGGACGAGACTGCCCACCGTGCAGGATGGGCGCGGAAGATTCGACATCGTTCCACCGGATCAGAACTGCGTTTCCAGGCGCGCAGGGCCATGGACTTCGACACCTGGTGGTTGGCGCTTGACGCCGGGTGGCACTTCAGCAGTCCGCGAGAGACCCAGCAAGACCGACGCTCAAGAACCCGGACATTCTCGCCGACTCCATCCGTGCCACCCGAGAGCACCCGAGGCCGCAACCTCTTGCGTTGTCGAGATTTCGCGGAGCCACCGGCAACGGAACGCCGCCCGCTTCTCCGGCTCCACGGCGGCCCTACTCACCCCTGGGTGCGGCAAGAGCGAGAACCCGGCGACTACGACGTGGGGGCGATGCGGCCGGTCGCCGCGACAGTCCAAACTTTGATTCTCGCCTGGCTCAAGAGTCAGGTTCATGCGATCGCCTGAGGGCGAACTGGCGGTCGGTCCGCGAGGGCGAAAACGGGCGAAGGATTTCTCCCAGAAGTGCACCCAGGTGCTCTCGGAAGCGCCCGACTGAAACCTCGTGCACCGGCTTGCAACCGTCCCCAAGCGGCCGTAGCTTGCGCTCCGCTCGGCGCTTCAGGGCGCTTGAGCCGCTTCAGCGGGTCTCCCTGCGAAGTCGTGCGGCCGTAGCTCAGTTGGTAGAGCGTCAGCTTCCCAAGCTGAATGTCGAGAGTTCGAGTCTCTTCGGCCGCTCCATTCCCCGAACTCAGGAGCGCGCGATCCGGTTCTCGTGAGTCCTCTCGCCCGCCCGTGGTGCCTTCCGCGTTGGTGAGCCCCGACGCCCCGTGACGTCGAGCGGCCCAGGACTGGGCCGTCCATTGCTCCCTACCGTTGGGGTCAGTGCCCGCGGAGCGGCATTCCAATCGTCGGGCCGTCCTCTTCGAAAGTAGCGGCACCGTACGCTTCACGAATACACCGCACGCACATACCGGTCGGCGCTCGATCCCACCCGCCCCACCGGATACCTGCCTCTTGACTTCGCCTGCCCAGGGCGCCGCCACACAAACGCTACGGTATCCTGCCGCCATGCGCCTTCAGTCCGCGACGCTTTGGCACCTCGCCACCGTATGCCCCCTGACTGCGCTCCCCGCGCAGGGCCTCGACGTTGTCGACACCTTTGGCCGAAGCGCACTCTCCCCAGGCCTCGTGGTGGTCGACTGGGAAGGGCACATCGCCAACCCACTGGTGCGGATCCAGGTGGTGCCTCCGGCGACTGCGACCTTCCCGGCTACGGCGACGGTGACCGCTGATCACCAGCGCCTCTACTTCAACCGACCGTCGACCGTTGGCGCGAACGGTCCGGGAAAGACGCTTTCGTTCTCGGACGCTACGCCGCGCTCCCTGCAAATCGCGATCTTCCCCGACCGGGATGCCGTCGACGAAAACTACAACCTGCATGTCGACTTCCGTGACGCGACCGGCGCGGCGGCGATGGCAGACGTGACGCTGCACGTCCTCGACCAGGACCTGGCACGAGGCCACGAGGTCGACGTGACCTTCGACTACTCCGAGGACAAGAGCGGGTTCTTCGGCACGACCGAGCGGGGCATTACCGAGACCGCGGTGCGAGAATGGACCTACTTCCTCGCAGATCCCGGCCTCGATCCCGTGGCGGTTGGTGCCGAGCGCCACTTCGTCTGGAATTGGCCGCTCGCCTGGACCGGGGGTGGCACCACCACCGTGTGGAACTCCGTCCCCTACACCGGATTTCACCTGTGGGTCTACGGCATCGCAACGCCGCAACTGCGGTCTGGCGGTGAGCCGTCGAACTGCTGTCTGCAGTCCGTCAACGGCGCACCACTGTCAATACGCCGCTCTGGCGGCGTCGAGATCGAGACCCAGGGCAACTACAACCGCCTGGGTTGGTTTCGCACCGCCAGCGCCGACGACTGGTGGGTCAGCGGCAACCTCGGCAACGAACCCAACGATCTGTTCTCGATCGCCCACCACGAGTTCGGCCACGCGCTGGGGTTCGACGCACGGTACCCGCTGTTCGGCGCGGCAAAGACCAGCGGTAGCCTGAGCAGCCCCGCGATCGTGGCCTACTATGGCGGCGCGGTACGGATCGACGCGAGCAGCCACTTCGCCGGGGCAGTGGATCCGGCGAGTGGGCGGGGCGTGTTCGGCAACGAGTATCGTGGCCGGGTGCCGGCGCGCCGCTGGCTACCGACCAAGCTCGACTTGCTGATGCTCGAGGCCGTGGGCCACACGCTGCGCCCGACCACGCCACTCGCCCCGCTGGTAGGCACCGCGGCGGCGCTGCCGCAGGGGGCAGTCGGGATCGCCTACCGCTCGACCGTGCAGGCCACCGGAGGCGTCCCGGCCTACGACTTCACGATCGATACCGGAGCGTTGCCGCCGGGTCTGACGCTCGATCGGTTTGCGGGCATCATTGGCGGCACCCCCACCGCGGCCGGGAGCTTCGCCTTTTCGGTCCGGATCGCCGACAGCGGAACCGAGCCCGACCAGCTGGTCAGCGGGCGCATCGACGTCATCACACCACAGTGCCAAGCCGCTTGGACTACCTACGGTGCGGGCACACCCGGCACGCTGGGCATCCCCACGGTGAACTTGGTCGGTCTCCCACAGCTGGGCCAACCCGTCACGCTCCAGTACGGCAACTCGGCCGGCACCACCACCCAAGGCGCGCTGCTGTTGGGTACCCAACGGACGACCACCGCTCTGCTCGGCGGAACGCTGCTCGTGCCGCCCTTGACCACTTTGCCAATCCCCGTACCGGTGCCGGGCGGCGGCGTGGTGCTGACGGTGCCGGGTGACCCGATGTTCGACTGCAGCCGCGTGATGCTGCAGGTCGTCGAGCTCGACCCCGGCGCCACGCAGGGCGTGTCGTTCAGCCGCGGCGTTGAGCTCACGCTCGGCCAGTAGCGGCGCACAGCGATGACGCCGCGCCTTCCTTGTGCTCACTTTGTTGCAGGACGACTGCCTGCGAAGACAGCCCGACCGACTGGTGACGCTGGGTCCGGGCGCCGAATATCTCCGCGACGGTGGCCGCGACCCGCGGGCCCCGGTGCGGCTTGAGCTTGTCCTCCGGCAGGCCGGGCCCCTCGCCGTCGATCGCCTTCACCATCGCGCGGCAGATCGCAGTGCCCTACGACTCGTCCTCGCCGACGTACTCGCGCCCCGATGCCCCCCGCACGACGAACCTGGGCGGCCACTGCGATTCGTCGCGGGTGGTCGTACCGGGATGCCGCTGCTCCATGACCAACGCCACGCCCGGGGCGGCGGGCGGATTCTCCGAGAACCTGGAGAGAGCGCTCGACTGACGTGACGCGCTACAGCTCGACGCGCGTGATCAGGTTCCAGGCTGCCGCGCGCGTTATCCGCACAAGCCGACGGTGCCAAGCCTCCGGTTCGCAAGACCGATCATCACGAGGTCGGCGTCCGTCAACGAGTCCTTGTCGCCCTGCTGCTGTCGGTCAGTCTCCGCGAGCGTGTCGCCTCGGCGTTCCTTCGTCCGTTTGAGGCGCGCACCAGAGTCACGGCCACAGGGCGGAACTCTGAGACCATGGCCCGGGGGCCGCGCCTTGCGCAGCAACCGCCTCACTCGCGGCCTTCGAGCCGCGCCAGCAGCGCGAGGCTGGCTCGGCTGACGAGATTGCGAACCGAGTCCACGGTGCGGCCCATGCGCTCGGCGATCTCTGCTTGACTCAGGCCAACGATGCGCGCGAGCAGCAGTGCTTCGCGCTGGGCCTCGGGCAGACCGTCCATCGCCGCTTCGATGCGCTGCGCCTCTTCGTCGGCGATCGCGTTCTGGCTCGGGCTCGGCTCGAAGCTGCAAAGGCTCACGTAGATCCCGACCGAGGTCCGCCCCTGCCCAGCGCGCACCTCGCGCCCGGGGTCGCGCCGCTGCGCGCGGTGAAACTCGCCTTTCTGCCGGACCTTGTTGAGCGCGGCCGTGAACAGCCAGGCGCGGAAACTCCCGGCCCCGCGGAACTCGAACTTCGGCAGATCCTCGAGGACTTCGCGGCAGATCGACTGCACGAGGTCCGACCCCGACTCGCGCAGCCGGAGGCGCGCATCGCTCTGCAGCCGGACGAATGCGCGCAGGTCGTCGAGGTGCTCACCAATGAGCTCATCGATGGCCCCGGGCCGCTGCTGCTGTGCGGCAACGAGCAACATCTCGGTGCGGTCGTCGGATCGGCCGGTCCGCGGAGAGTCTTGCACGCGAAGATTGTAATGTAGCCGAGCACGCTCCGACTCTCGTCTGTTGGAGTCCACCCAGCTCCGCACGCAAGGCATCGAAGGCGCCCTGACGTATCCTGCTCATCGCGATGGCGCGTGATCTGGTCGACAAGCTACTGACCGGCTGCCTCGACCAGCCGGCGACCGAGTGGCACGAGCACATCGATGGCCTCTGCCGCGAGCACCCGGACCAGGCCGGGGAGATCCGCCGGCGCTTTGGCCGACTTCTCGAGCTCGGCATCGTCGATCCGCCGGGCGCCGCCGACATGCACCCGGCCCCCGAGCGCCTTGGTCACTTCCGCCTGCTGCGCCGGGTCGGCGGCGGCGGCATGGGCGTGGTCTACGAGGCGCACGACGAGAAGCTCGACCGCCGGGTCGCGCTCAAGGTGATCCGCCGCGAGTACATGTTCTTCGACGGCTCGCGCGAGCGATTCGGCCGCGAGGTGCTCGCGGCGAGCCGCCTCGACCACCCCAACATCTGTCCGGTCTACGAGGCCGGCGAGCTCGGCGGCGTGCCCTACCTGGCAATGCGCTTCGTCGACGGACCGAGTCTGGCGGACGTGCTCGAGCGGCGTCGCCAGGAGAAGCCCGACGGCTCCTCGACCGCCGGCAGCCAAGGACGGCGGCTCGACCAGGTCGCCCTGGTCGAGAAGCTCGCGCGCGCGCTGCACGCCGCGCACGAGGCAGGCCTGATCCACCGCGACGTCAAGCCCGGCAACGTGCTGATCGACGGCGACGACGAACCCGTACTCGTCGACTTTGGCCTCGCCCGCGACACCGGCTCGGATCGGTCGGTGCTGACCCGCACGGGTGAACGCCTGGGCACGCCGGCCTACATGGCGCCCGAGCAGGTCTCGGGTGGCGACGTCGACCGTCGAGCCGATGTGCACGCGCTCGGCGCACTGCTGTACGAGTGCCTGACGCTGCGCTGCCCGTTCACTTCGCGTGCGCGCGAAGACCTGTACCGCAAGATCCTCACCGAACCACCCACCAACCCCCGCGCCCTCGATCGCAGCATCAGCGGCGAGCTGCGTGTGGTGCTCGAGCGGGCGCTGCAGAAGCGCCCCGCGGACCGGTTTTCGACGGCCGCAGAGATGGCCGACGAGCTGCGCCGCATCCGCAACCACGAACCGATCCAGAGCCAGCGCTCCGGTCTCGGGCTGCGCACGCTGCGCTGGTGCCAGCGCAACCGGGTGGCGTCCGGCGTATTTGCCGCCACGCTCGTCGGCTTGCTGACCTCGGTGTGGTTCGTCGTGCAAATGCGCGCCGCCAACGTCACCGCGCGGGTCGCGGGCCTGATCCAAGCCGCGTCGAACGAGAGTCGCCGCAACCCCCAGCTCGCGCTCGCGCTCGCGCGCGAGGCTCACCGCCTGGCACCGTCGAACGAGACCTTCGCCCAGCTCCACGAGTCCCTGTTCGAGCATCGCGAGATCGCGCGCTTCCCACTGCACGACGCGCCGATCACGGAGGCGCACTGGTCGCCGGACGGCGACCGTTTCCTCACGGCGTCACGCGATCGGTCGGCGGCGGTGTGGGACGGCGCAACCGGCGCGAAGATCGCGCGGTTCGAACATCCGGCTGGGGTCACCTCGGCGGCCTTCGACCCCGGCGATCCCGACCGAGTGGTCACCTTGTGCGAGAACGGCAAGGTCTACTTGTGGCGGCTCGGCGACCTCGCACCCGAACGGGAGTGGGTATTCGACCCTCAGGCGAGAAACCGCTTCGCGGGCGTGGCGTTCTCGGACTGTGGCCAGCACATAGCCACGAGCACGCACCGCGGTGCGATCACGGTCTGGGACGTCGAGGGCAACCGGGTCGCTTGGCAGGTGAAGACGGACAAGAGCGTGCCGACCGTCGCGTTCGCCCCGGGCTCCACATCTCGCCTCCTCACTGCCGGACTGGTCGGCAGGATCCGCGTCTGGGATCTCGCGACGGATGCGCCGATCGTCACCCCGGAGTACCCCCTCGTCCAGATCAACGACGCCGCCTGGTCGCCGGATGGCGGGCACTTCGTGACCGCCGGACACGACCTGCACGCGGTCGTCTGGACTGCGGCGGGCGTGCCCCTACAGACCCTCTCGGGCCACGACGGACCGGTGACGGGCGCCGACTTCTCCCCGGCGGACGACTCGCGGTGGCTGGCAACGGCCTCGCGCGATCATCTCGTGCGCGTGTTCGATCGACGCACCGAGCGAGCCACCATCGTGCTGCGCGGTCACGACGCCATTGTCAACTCCGTCGAGTTCTCGCCGGATGGCCAGCGCCTGCTCAGCGCCGACCGCAGTGGTGTCGTGCGCGTGTGGGCTCTGCACCCTTGCACCCCCGACGTCATCGACTTCTACGACCATCCGTCCACCGTCTGCGAGGCCGTCTCCCTCCCCGCGACCGGCGAGGTGATCTCCGCGGGCTTTGCTCGGCACATGGTGGTCTGGGATCCCCGGTCCGGCGCGGTGATCGAACGCATCCCCGTGAACTATGTGGTCCAGGACCTCTTTGTCGGGTCGAACGGCAAGCGCCTCGTGCGGACCGACCAGGATCCTCCGAGCGATTACGTCGAGGTCCTGGACACCGAACGCTGGGAGGTGATCGCCACGACGAGAGGAATTGGGCACGGTGGAGTCGAGTCGGGGGCGCGCTGGTCCGCCCTCGCACCGGACGGCACAACGGTCGTGGGTATCGCATCCGGTACCCGAGCCGCGACGGCGTACGACCTGCGCGCGCCGAGGGTGCTCTGGTCGAGAGTGACCAAACGCCCGGAAACTCCGACCGACGCATACTCCGGTACTGACATCACACTCTCTCCGCGCGACTCCGGCGTCGTCGTCACCACAGCGTTCGACGCCGCGCTCGTGCTCGACCTCGCGACTGGCGACGAAGTGCGGCGCTTTTCCGGTCACCGCGGCCTCACCTCGCTGGCGTTCTCCCCGGCGGGAGATCGACTCCTGACCGGGGCGACGGACGCGATGGCCCGCCTGTGGGACTTCGATTCGGAACGCCTCATATCGCAGTTCGCGCACCGCGCGCCGATCACCGCCGTGGCGTATGACATCGACGGCACCCGCGTCGCGGCGGGCGACAACGGTGGCGAGATCGCGGTCTGGAACCTCGACGGTGAGCGAGTCGCGACCCTGCGCGGCCACCGCAGCACGGTCCGGTCGCTGGAGTTCATCGAGGTCGACGGCCGCACGCGCTTGCTGAGCGCGTCGACGGACGGCCGGATCCGCACCTGGATCACCGAAGCGAGCGAGCTGCTCGCGGTGGTCGACCGGAGACTCGGGGACGAGCCCTTCGAGCCCGCCGAGCTCGAGCCCTACGCGAGCCTGCTCGGCAGCCGGATCGAAGCGCTCGGGCGTTGAGTCCGGATTCCGAGAATCCGCGAGAGGACCGACGGCGGCTCCGACTCTCGCCCGAATGCAGACCAGACCGCATCCGACCGGGGCCTTCGCGGCCGCTCTCCTCGGCACCCTGCTGGGGTTGCCCGTCGCTATCCTGCCGGGCCAGCAGCAGTTCGACGCACTGGGCAAGCGACACCTGCCCGCCACGGGCGGGGGGCCAACCGTCGTCGTCGACGTCGATGGCGACGGCGACCAGGACGCTGTGATCCTCGACATCGTGTGCCGGAACGACGGCGAAGGCGTGTTCACGGCCGCCGGGCGCCTGCCGGCCATGCCCCCCTTCGTCGGAGATCTGGCCGCGGGTGACGTCGACGGCGACGGCGACGCGGACATCGTGGTCGCGGTCGGATCCGGCCAGCAGAACTTGCTCTACGTCAACGACGGCACCGGCGCGTTCACCGCCGCCGCGCCGGCGCGCATGCCGGTCGCCCTCGACAGCTCGAACGCCGCAGCGCTCGACGACGTCGATCGCGACGGCGACCTCGACATCGTGTTCGGCAACGCGCCCGGCCTGCCCGCCAACCCGCAGAACCGGCTGTATCTGAACGACGGTGCCGGCGTCTTCACGGACGTGACCGCGGCGCGGATGCCCGCGATCCAGGACAACACGGCCGCGGTAGTCGTCGTGGACGTCGACGGCGATGGCTCTGGCGACATCGTCGTCGCCAACAACAACGAACAGACCCGCCTGCTCCTGAACGACGGCGGGGGGTTCTTTGCCGATGCCACGGCCACGCACGTGCCCCAGGACACCGGCGCCCAGGCCATCGCGTGGGCCGATGTCGACGGCGACAACGATCCGGACCTCGTGCTGGCGCGCGGGCAGACGCCGCTCCAGAACCGGCTGTACCTGAACGACGGCAGCGGCATCTTCACCGACGGGACGGCGGCGCGGATGCCCGTCGACGACGACTGCACGTACGCCGTGGCGCTCGACGACGTCGATCGCGATGGCGATGTCGACGTCGTGTTCGGGAACTACGGTCAGGACCGGCTCTACCGCAACGACGGCAGCGGGGTCTTCGTGGACGCCACCGCGACCCACCTCCCGGACGACCAGTCGGGGACGGGCGTGCTCGTGTTCGGCGACGTCGACAGCGACAGCGACGCCGATCTGCTGCTCGGCGATCGGCTGTACCTGAACGACGGCGGTCGCAGGTTCGTCGACGCCACGGCCGGGCACGTCCCCAGCACAGAGGAGTACTTGTTGGCCGCGGTGCTCGACGATCTGGACGGAGACGGCGACCTGGACCTCGTCGGCGGGGGCGGATCTCGAAATCGGCTGTATCTCAACGACGGCCGCGGCACGTTCACGGATGTCACGGACGCGAGGTTGCCGCCCGACTCGGGGATCGCGCCCGTGGCGCTCGGCGACGTCGACGGTGACGGTGACCTGGACCTCGTCGCTGGCGGCGGCCCCTTCTCTGGCTCCGGCACCGGCCAGACACGGCTCTTGCTGAACGACGGCAACGCGACGTTCACGGACGCGACCGCGGCACGGATGCCCGTCGACAACGACGCGACCGCCTCGGTCGTGCTGGAGGACGTCGACGCGGACGGCGACCTCGACCTCGTCCTCGGCAACACGAGCTGGTCGAGCAGCGGCCCGGGCGTCCAGAACCGCCTCTATCTCAACGACGGTAGCGGTACCTTCGCCGATGCCACCCCCGGGCGGATGCCGCCGGACACGGACCGGACGGCGGTCGTCGTGCTCGTCGACGTGGAGGGTGACGGGGACCCGGATCTGGTGTGCGGCAACGTGGGACATTACTGGGGGCAAACGGGTCCGGACCGGCTCTACCTGAATGACGGCAGCGGCTTCTTCACCGAAGCCACCGCGGGGCGGCTGCCCGCGGTCTCGTTCGGAACCACCGCCATGGTCTCGGCCGACGTCGACGGCGACGGCGATTTCGATTTGTTCGCGACAGGCTCCGACTACGCCTTCTACCAGCCGCTGTCGGAGCAGCTCTACCTGAACGACGGCAGCGGGGCGTTCACCGATGTCACCGCGTCCCGACTACCCGGGACCGCCGGCGGCGGGCCCGCTGCGGCCGGGGACGTCGATGGCGACGGCGATCAGGACTTCGTGCTGGGAGGCGACCCGAAGGCGCTCTACCTGAACGATGGCAACGGGTTCTTCTCCGACGCGTCCTCACCGCGCATGCCGGCACGCCGCTCCTCCTCGGAGTACTTCGCGGCGTGCGCCCTCGGCGATGTGGACGGCGACGCCGACCTCGACATCGTGTGGGGTGGCCAGCGCTCGCTGGTCCTGGACTTCAACCTTCAGCGCCAGCTCGACGCGCCACTGCTGATGCGCAGCGGCCGCACCTACACCCTAGAAGTCTACGCCCGCTACGGCCCGCCGAGCGTGGCCGATGTCGCGGTGCCGTTCATCTCGACCGGCACGGCCCTGATCCCCCTGCCGCCACTCGGCACGCTGGGCCTCGACCCCACGCAGATGCTGGCGCTCCCCGTGTTCGTCATCCCCCAACCGGCTGGCGTGGGCTCGGTGAGCCTCTCGGTCCCGAACCTGCCGGGTCTGGTCGGGGTCACCATCTACTCCCAGGCGCTGCTGATGCAGGACCCATACGCGCGGCGGCTGACCAACGTCGCGGCCGACGTGATCCTGTGACGCGCGCGGGCGTGCTGGGGGCACGGGCGTCTGCGCTCAGCGTGGCCGTCCGGTCGCATCTCCCGCACAGACTTCTTCGAGGAGGGGGTTGACCGACGCCGATGACCTGATACACATCTCCGCCCTTTATCCCATGAAGCACACGCCGTCGACCCCTGCCGCATGCAACGTGAGCACACTCACGTCGGCGCTGTCGTGCGCGCGTCGTAACGGGATTCTCGGGGCGTTCGGCCCGTGCATGGCGGCTTCGCAGGTCGCCGCGTCGCCGGTCGTCGTCGTACTTCTTTCGGTTATCGACCCCGGAGGGGTGCGGTAGGCAACGCGGCTGATCCCAGCGCACGTAGAGAGCCCCGCACTCCTCCGAGGAGTGCGGGGCTCTTTTCGTTTGCCCCGGGATCGCCGTTCGCGCGACGCACCTGCTCGAACCAGCAGACCAGCGATGAACAGCAATGCGATCAAACTGGGCCCCGAACGGGCTCCCGCCCGCGCCATGCTCAAGGCCACCGGCCTCGACGATGCAGCGATCGACCGACCGTTGGTCGCGATCGTCAACACGTGGACCGAAGTCACGCCGTGCAACCTGCATCTGCGAGACCTCGCCCCTCACGTCAAGCAGGGCGTCCGGGACGCCGGTGGCACGCCGCTCGAGTTCAACACGATCGCGGTGTCCGACGGCATCGCGATGGGCACCGACGGCATGCGCGCGTCGCTGATTTCGCGCGAGGTAATCGCCGATTCGATCGAACTCGCCGTGCGCGGGCACAGCCTGGATGCCGTGATCGTGCTGGTCGGCTGCGACAAGACGATCCCGGCCGCGGCGATGGCGCTGGCGCGACTCGACCTGCCGGGCGTGATCCTCTACGGCGGCTCGATCGCGCCAGGAACATTCGACGGTCGCGACGTCACCATCCAGGACGTGTTCGAAGGGGTCGGCGCGTTCGCGGCCGGCGCGCTCGATCGCGACGGGTTGCGACGGCTCGAGGACAACGCATGCCCCGCGGCCGGCGCATGCGGCGGGCAGTTCACGGCCAACACCATGGCGCTTGCACTGACCATGCTGGGCCTGTCGCCGATGGGCGCCAACGACGTGCCGGCGACACACCCCGACAAGGCCCCAGTGGCCCGCCGCTGCGGGGAAATCGTCATGCGCGCGTTCGCCGAGTCACGCAGCGCGCGCGCCCTGATCACCGAGAGTTCACTGCGCAACGCCGCGACCGCGGTGCTGGCGACCGGCGGCTCGACCAACGCCGTGCTCCACCTGCTCGCGATCGCCGGTGAAGCCGGAGTCGCCTTCCCGATCGACACGTTCAACGAGTTGTCCGAACGCACGCCGGTGCTCACCGACCTGAAGCCAGCAGGCCGCTTCACCGCCGTCGACTTCCACGCGGCCGGCGGCACACCCGAACTGGTGTCGCGCCTACGGGCCGCCGACCTGTGCACCGACACGCCGACGATCACCGGCGAAACGCTGTTCGAAGCAACCGCAAGGACGGACCTCAACGCCGATCGACGGCCACCAGCACAGCCCGTGTTCCGCGACCTCGACGGGGCGCCAGAACGCGGCCTCGCGATCCTGTTCGGCAACCTCGCCCCTGACGGGTGCGTGGTCAAGCTCTGTGGCCACACGGTGGATCGGTTCGCGGGACCCGCGCGCGTTTTCGACGGAGAAGAACCCGCGTTCGCCGCCGTGCAGCACGGCGAAATCGCACGCGGTGACGTGATCGTCATCCGCAACGAGGGACCGCGCGGCGGCCCGGGCATGCGCGAGATGCTCTCGGTGACCGCAGCGGTCATCGGCCGCGGCCTCGGCGAGCACGTCGCCCTGATCACCGACGGTCGCTTCAGCGGCGCCACCTACGGCCTGATGGTCGGCCATGTCGCACCGGAGGCCGCGGCCGGCGGACCGATTGCCAGGTTGCGCGACGGCGATCGCATCACGATCGACGTGACCGAGAAGCGCCTCGCGACCGATGCCGTCCTCACTGCTCGCGCCTCGACGCTGCCCACCCGGCCGGAGCCGCCTGGCGCGCTGACCAAGTACGCCGCGCTTGTGCAGTCCGCCGCGATCGGTGCACCCACCAGCACACCGAACACGACTTCCCCCGCTACCTGCGGCAGTTCCCCCTCCCAACGCCAAACGACCGGAGAATCACGATGAACCTCTTGACCGAGAACCAGATCGACCCGACGCACCTGCAGACCGACCGGATCGCCGTCATCGGCTACGGCAGCCAAGGCCGTGCGCACGCCCGCAACCTGCACGACCGCGGCCTCGACGTGATCGTCGGCGCAAGAGCCGGTGGCGCGTCGGCTCGCCTGGCTGCCGCCGATGGCCTCGCGACCGCGCCGATCGCCGAGGCAACGCGCGGGGCGGACGTGGTAATGCTGCTGTTGCCTGACACGGTCCAGCCGGACGTGTTCCGCCGCGAGATCGTCGACCATCTGCAGGCCGGCGCGCTGTTGCTGTTCGCGCACGGCTTCAACGTGCACTACGGCACGCTAACTCCACCATCCAGCATCGACATCGCACTGGTGGCGCCGAAGAGCCCCGGCGCGCTGGTGCGTCGTGAGTTCGAACTGGGGCGTGGCGTGCCGTGCCTGTTCGCCGTGCATCGCGACGCGACCGGATCCGCCCGCGCCCGCACGCTCGCCTACGCGCACGCGATCGGCTGCGCCCGTGCAGGCGTGCTCGAAACGACCTTCGCCGAAGAGACGGAAACCGATCTGTTCGGCGAGCAGGCGGTGCTCTGCGGCGGCGCCACGGAGTTGGTGCTCGCCGGCTTCGAAACGCTGACCCAGGCCGGCTACCAACCCGAGGTCGCCTACTTCGAATGCCTGCACGAACTCAAGCTGATCGTCGACCTGCTCTACGAAGGCGGGCTCGCCAAGATGCACCGCTTCATCAGCGACACGGCGAAATACGGAGACCTGAGCCGCGGCCCACGCATCATCGACGACGCGGCACGTCGGCGCATGCGCGGGGTGCTCGACGAGGTCCGTTCCGGCGAGTTCGCGCGCGAGTGGATCGCCGAGAACACGCGAGGCTGCACGAACTACCGACGCCTGCTCGCCGACGACCTCGCGCATCCCATCGAGGTCGTCGGCGCCCGGCTGCGACAACGTATGAGCTGGCTCGACGGCGACGCCGAACGAACGCCGCAAGGCGTGGGAGCCGGATCATGAACCCGCAACTCGCGCGCAACCGTGAACACGACGCCTCGGCGCACGCCGGAGCGAACGACATCGGCGCGTCCACGGCCAGCGACAACGAAACCGGCGCACAGGCGCTCGTGCGCGAACTCGAGGCGCTCGACGTGCGACGCGTGTTCGGCTACCCGGGCGGCGCGATCATGCCCGTCTACGACGCGTTGCTCGACAGCGGGATCGAGCATGTGCTGGTGCGGCACGAGCAGGCGGCGGCACTGGCGGCATGCGGGCAGGCACGGGTGAGCAACGACGTCGGCGTCTGCATCGCGACGTCGGGCCCCGGCGCGACCAACCTGATCACCGGCATCGCCGACGCGTTTGCCGACTCGGTGCCGCTGGTCGCGATCACTGGCCAGGTGCCGACGGCGCTGATCGGCACGAACGCGTTCCAGGAGGTCGACATCTTCGGCATGACGCTGCCAATCGTGAAGCACAGCTTCATGGTGCGCTCGGCGGAAGACGTGCGTAATACGCTGCGACGCGCGTTCGCGATCGCGCGCTCAGGGAGGCCGGGGCCCGTGCTCGTCGACCTGCCGAAGGACGTGGCGCTGGCCTGCGTGGGTCGCAATCCGTCGCCACGCGAAGGCGATGCGACGTCGCCGAACGCGTCGCCAGAACCCGGCCTACTCGAACGAGCGACCCGGCTGATGCGAACGGCCAACCGACCGATCGTCTACGCCGGCGGAGGCATCGTGCGCGGCGAGGCGACCGCGGCGTTCCGCGGCTTCGTCGAGCAACTCGGCGCACCGGTGGTGACCACGTTGAACGGCATCGGCACGCTGCCGAGCGATCACGAGCTGCTGCTCGGCATGCTCGGCATGCACGGTTCGCGCGCGGCGAACGTCGCCGCGCAGGAAGCGGACCTGCTGATCTGCCTCGGCGCACGCTTCGACGATCGCGCCACCGGGCGGCTCAACGCGTTCGCGCCACGCGCGCGCGTACTGCACGTTGACATCGATCGCGCCGAACTCGGCAAGCTGAGGCAGGCGCATCTGGCGATCGCGGCGAACGTGCGCGACTTCCTGACCCACGTGACAATCGACCGACCGGCGATCGAAGCGTGGCGACGGTCCTGCCTGCACCGACGGGATGACGACGCGCAGCACGTCAGCAGCCACGGCGACTCGATCGATGCCCCGAGCTTCCTGCGCGAGCTAACCGGGCGCGACCCCGGTCGCTGGATCGTGACCTGTGACGTCGGCCAGCATCAGATGTGGGTCGCGCAACACGCTCGCTTCACCGAACCGTGCCAGCACCTGTCGAGCGGCGGCCTCGGCACGATGGGGTTCGGTCTGCCGGCCGCGATCGGCGCCGCGCTCGCGCGTCCGGACCGTGACGTGATCACCATCTCGGGCGACGGCAGCTTCCTGATGAACGTGCAGGAGCTGGCGACGGTGCGCCGCTACCGGATCCCACTCAAAATTGTCGTGCTGGACAACTCCGCGCTCGGCCTGGTGAGGCAATGGCAGACGCTCTTCTACGAACGGCGACACAGCGAGATCGACCTCTCCGACAACCCGGACTTCGTCGCGGTCGCCGAGTCGTTCGGCATCCCGGCGTTGCGCTGCGCGCGGCCAGCCGACGTGCCCGGGACGATCGACGCCCTCGAGTCGACCAATGGCCCGCTGCTCGTGCACGTGCCGATCGACGCACGCGCGAACGTGTGGCCGCTGGTGCCGCCCGATCATGCGAACGACCAGATGCTGGAGGAGCCGCCATGCGGAGCATACTGAAGCTCGTGTTCGACGACCAACCCGGCGAGCTCCTCCGGCTGCTCGGGATGATCGAGCGTCGCCTGTTTCGCATCGAAGCGTTGCGCACGGAGCCGGTCGCGACGAGTGGCATGACGCAGGTCACGGTCGAGCTGAGCGGCACCAACACCCCACACGTCCTCGCCAGGCAGCTCGCCGTCCGTGAAGGCGTCGAGGCCGTCACCACGACCCTACTGACCGCCAACCGTTCCGCGATCCCCCAGCTTCGCTCCGCAGACTCCACACCCACGCCATGAGCACCGCCTCCTTCGGAAACATCACGACCCCGCACATGCTGCGCCAACGCCATCGCGGCGGCCGCTGGCATGCCCCCGAAATCGTGCCATTCGGCGAGATCTCGATGTCACCGCTCGCCAAGGGGATCAACTACGGGCAGAGCGTCTTCGAAGGTATGAAGGCCTACCGCTCGACCGATGGCGATGTCGCCCTGTTCCGTCCGCGCGATCATCTGCGACGGCTGCAGCGGTCGGCCGCGCGGCTGTGCATGCCCCCGGTCGACATCAGCACGCTGCTGCCTGCGATGCTCGAGCTGATCCGGCGGGACGATGCCTTGGTCCCGGCGCATCCCGGCTCGCTCTACGTACGCCCCGTGCTGTTCGCATCGGAGGCTACGCTGATGCCGTGCGCGGCGGACGAGTTCGAGCTGGTCGTCGCGTTGTGCCCGGTACAGGACTACATCGCCGCACCCGACGGCCTGCGGCTGGCCACGTGCAGCGACTACGTGCGCGCCGCGCCCGGCGGCACGGGGTCGATCAAGTGTGCGGGCAACTACGCCGCCGCGATGCCAGCCATCGAACGCGCCCGCCGCGACGGATTCGACGAGGCGCTGTGGCTCGACGCGGTTGAGCGGCGCTGGCTCGAGGAGGCCGGCTCGATGAACCTGCTTTACGTTCGTCACGGGCTCCTGTTGTCACCGCCCGACAGCGACACCGTGCTGCCCGGCATCACGCACGCCAGCTTGTCTGCGCTCGCGCACGAGAGCGGCCTCGAGGTCGGTCGGGAACGGCTGTCGATCGACGCACACGACTGGCACGACATCGAGGAGGTGCTGGCTTGCGGAACGGCCGCCGGCCTGATGAGCGTGCGCGAGGTCGTGCACGACGGGGCGCGGCTGTTCTCGCGAGAGTCTCCTGGCCCCGTCTATCACGACCTCGCCAACCGGCTCACCGCCGCACGATTTGGTCACGACGGTGACCCGCGTGGCTGGCGTGTAGGGGTCGGTTCGCACTCGAATGCGCTAACCTGGTGACCCTCGGGGTGACCATCCCTCTGAAGCGCGCCCCAGCATCGGCTCAACCCATGGTGACCTCTCCCGTCTCCCCCGTCCGATTCGCGTCTCGGCCAGCGTCGACGCAAACGGCGGCAACTGTGGACGGCTACAGCATTCTGGAGTGGCCGCGCGAGGTTCCACCCCCCGAAGTCATTACGCCAGCTCCAGGCGCGCGGCTGGTCTTCATTCTGAAAGGCGCGGCAACGGCGCCAAGAACTCGGTCCGCTTGGCCATCCAAACTGGCAATCGCCCAGCACGTCGCGCCGATCGCGATTCGAAGCAGCGCCGCGCTGCGAATCCTCGAGGTGAGGCTCCGCCCAGGAGCTGCGCGTGCACTGTTCGGTATTGATCCCCGCAGATCCCCCATCGTTTCCCCAATGGAGACTTGGCTCGGTCGCACACTGTTCGGGATCGAGCAATCGCTGCACGCGCACACGGACGACGAGGGCAGGCTGGCCGCAGTGGCGTCCGCAGTTGAGGCGATAGTGGCAACCTCGCGCCGAACCGTTCCGCCTTTGGTCGAGGAGGCAGTGCGGCGACTCGATCAGACCCCCGCCTCCTCGATCTCGAAGCTCGCTCGCGAGCTGGACGTCCACGAGCGCAAGCTCGAGCGGCAGTTTCTCGCCTGGACGGGCTTGCCGCCCAAACGGTATGCCCGCCTGTCCCGATTCCTCGGGTTCGTGGCAGAGCTGAAGCGCTGCGCAGGGAGAACGCTGGCCGAGCTGGCCCACCGCCACGGATTCAGCGATCAGGCTCATCTGTCGCACGAAGCACGGCGCCTCTTCGGTGCGACTCCGGGGACTCTCCGGCACGATGCACCACGCTATCGATCGACCCGGCACTGAGCCTCGGGGTCCGCGAATCTTCGAGCGGCGACAACACTTCCGAAGGCCGGTTGACGTCACGAGTTCCATACCGCAACTCCCGGACGCTGAGAAGCAACACTGGCGTCTGCGCTCAGCGCGGCGGCGGATGTGTCAGAACTTCCAACCCGCTCCGGCAGGAGCGGCATCCGTGCTTGGTTGCGGCCCCAGCCGCGCTGGGAAGTGACCCGCGATTGGAACGCTGTCGGATCTCTACAAGACCTGCGCCCGACCAGCTTGTAGAGATCGCGACATGTCACCCTCCAGTCGTTTCGTGGCCTGCATCCTGGCCGCCCTATCACCCTGTGCCCATGGTCAAGACCTGACCCATGAACTCGACAAGCACTTCGAGAACCGCGCAGCCGACGGGTTCTCAGGCGCGGTGCTCATCGCCGAAGGCGACGACGTGCTCCTTCGTGCGGGGTACGCCGGGTCAGACGTGGCAGAACATGCCCGCATCACTCCGCAAACCGGTTTCGACATCGGCTCGCTGACGAAGGTCTTCACCGCCGCGGCGATCTACAAGCTGATCGCGGAGGGTAAACTGACGCCGTCCACGACGCTGGCAGACGTCTTCGGCGACGTACCGGAGGAGAAGTCCGAAATCACGATCGCGCAGCTCGTGCGACATACGTCCGGGCTGCCGGATCTCGTCGACGCTCGCGCCCGCGAGACGCGCTACGAGGTGGCCTACGACGAAGAGCTCGTCGAACGCGATGAGCTCGTGCGACGCGTGATGGCGACTGAGCTGCGTTCGAACCCAGGTGAGACGCGACGCTATTCAAACCTCGGCTACAGTCTCCTCGGGGTCGTGATCGAGGTCGTCGCCGGTCGTCCCTACGAGGAGTACGTTCGCGAGGCGATTCTCGTCCCCGCCGGGATGAACCGCACTGGCTACACTTCGGTCGAGTGGGACAAGGCCGACCTCGCAGTGGGGTCTCTCGATGGCCAGCCGTGGGGCACACCGCTCGACCGAGCATGGCTCTCCGACGGCCCATCTTGGAACCTCCGAGCCGCTGGGGGAATGATCTCCACCATCGACGACCTGCATCGTTGGGTACGCGCACTCGAGGAGGGAACGCTGCTCCCTCCCGGCATTCAAGACGACTTTCTCCAAGCGATGGGAGTGCGAGCGAACTCTCGCGGAGTGCGAAGCATGGGGCCTGCAGGCTCGAACGGGATCTTCAGCGCCGTCTATCTCTGGCGCATCGAGGAGCGTCGACTCGTGATCATCCTGGCCAACGTCGACGCCCATCCCGCGGAGGACGAGATTCGCGCACTGATGTCCGCTTGGCGGCGGAGACGCAAGTGAACGCCGCGACGTCCAGGGCGGGAAGATCGCAGCCAGTGCTCGCCGACACGCCAGCGCCACCCGGATCGCTTCCACGGCGGCATCCGTGACTGGACGCGGCCGAGCCGTGTGGTGCTGAATCCACAGGAGTTGGGGCAGTGCCGAGAAGCCGGATGATGAGCAGTGAGCAGGCGACACGATACCCCCGGGCGCCCTCCTCCTAGGCAGCCTCGCCGGCGGTTGTGTAGAGGCCCGAGCAGGTACTCGGCGAGGTCCGGCGGACAACGCTCCCCGGAGCAAGCAGATGCCCGGCGTCGCCGCCATCATCGCTGCTGCGCCGCAGCGACTGACGCACTGACGCACAGGAAGGAACACACTCAGGCGGCAACTACCCTGACTCAGGGGGGTGGAGCCTCCCGGAAACAACGACCTTTTCGTTGAAGCTCTTCACCGTCTGGCTTCCGCGTGGGGACAGGAGCGGAGGCGCCTCATCGTTAGCTCTCGCTGCGGCGATCGATCTCCGCGATCGGGAACGCCGAGCCCACGAGGTCCTCGGACACGGACCAGAGTCTCGACGCCACGTCTTCCTGTTCTGAGTACTCGGTTCGGGAGGCGCGGCCAGGCGGACCCTTCAGATCCATGAACCCCTGAGGGCCATAGTAACCGCCACCCTTGACATCAGGAGAGAGGGCCGCATGCAGAGGCGATCTTGCCGCGCTCTCGTTCGAATGCAGGATGAAGGGCTTAAGAAGCTTGAACGTGTAGTACACGACTCTCGACATGTCGTCGAAGAGACCAGAGTCCGTGCCGCCGGGGTGCGCGGCTACGGAAATGAGGCTGCGTCCGGCGCGCTTGAGACGCCGGTCGAGTTCGATCGCGAACATGAGGCAGGCGAGCTTGGATTGCGCGTAGGCAAAGTCCTTCGCTGGGGGGTTGTCGCAGTTGAGGTCTTCAAACGCGATCTCGCCCTTCTTGTGCGCCAGACTACTCAATGAGACCACGCGCGAGTCGGGCCTATCCGGTAGCAAGTCGAAGAGGAGAGACGTAAGCAGAAAGTGGCCAAGGTGGTTCGTGGCGAACTGAAGCTCGATCCCGTCGTCGTTGCGACGCCCCGAGTAGTCCAAGACCCCCGCATTGTTCACGAGGATATCCAGCCGGTCGTGTTGTTTTCGGAAGCTCTGGGCAAATGCGCGCACGGATGGGAAGCGACTCAAGTCGAGCTCGGCGACCTCCAGAACTGCCGCCGGGACGCGCTCTTGCGCCATCTTCATGGCAACGCGGGCCTTGTCTAGGCTCCGACATGCCAGGACGACTCGGAGGCCAGCCCTGGCCAATCCAATCGTGGTCTCGTACCCGACTCCCGAGTTGGCACCCGTGACAATCGCCACCTTCGTTCGCTCGCTGGATACGTCGCTCATTCTGGATCCTCGGTAGTGCTCGACGTCGCGCAGACGTTCGGCCGGACTGCGCACCGAGTCAAGGATTAGCGCGAACCCATCGAACATCGGCGCGGCGTTCTGAACGGGAGCGGGACGCGCACTCGAGGAGGGAACGCTGCTCCCTCCCGGCATTCAAGACGACTTCCTCCAGGCGATGGGAGTGGGAGAGAACTCTCGCGGAGTGCGAAGCATGGGGTTTGGCGAACCTCGCGAGCCACGTCACTCCCCGCCGCGCTGCCGGCCTCCCAGCCCTCCCGGCGACGGCGGGTACACAGTTGGCTCGCCGATGGTGAGACGGGGTATGGGACGCAATCCCGCGTCGGCCAGCGTGACGTGCCACGTCTCCGAGAGCCACAGTTGGTGAACGTGTGGGAGCACGGGACGGACCGAGAGGTAGACCTCGGGGCCGGCCGCGACGGCGAAGCCGGCCTCCTGGAAGCGCAGCAGGGTGAACACATCCGAGGTCCAGAAGCGCGTGTGCACCGGTGCGCGCGTGTCGACGAGGATGGCGTGGAGAAGCGCGCGGACCGAGTCCGCATTCTCGGGCTCCACGGCCCAGTCGAGGATCAGACGAACGCCGCCCGCGTCGCGGGTGATCGCCACGCCGGTGCGTTCGCCGGCCCGCCAGGCCTGCCAGAGGCGATCGGTGCGTCCCGGCGCCGCCGCCCGCCAGGCGTCGAACACACCGTTGTGGCGCACGCCGCACTGGCCGACGCCGAGCGCGCTGGCGGGCCCCCGGCCGTCGCCACCCCGCGTGATGACGGTCCCGTCCCCGCCGAGTTCGGGGACGGGTCGATCGGCCGGGCGCCGCAGATCGATGGACGTCGCGACAGCGTCGTGCCCGCGGGCGCGTCGCAAGTGCCACCAGTCGGCCTCGTCCCACTGGCCGAAGACGGCGCCGAGGCGCTCGCGGCGCTCGAAGGTCTCCCGGAACAAATCGTCGAGGGCGGCGAAGAGGCTGTGCACGCCGCCGGTGCGGTAGGCCGGTTCGATGAAGCAGCTGTGGAAGCGACCGAAGAGCGACGGCTCGCCCTTCACGAGCATGGGGACGTGCGTCACGCCCAGGTGCGCGATGATGCGCCCGTCCGGGTCGGCGGCGAGGACGCCCGAGGAGCCGTGCGGGTTGTCTCGGAACGCGTAGGTGACGTGCTGTCGGATCCGGCGGGCATCACCACCGGTGGCCCTCGCGAACCCGTCGCCGATGCCGGCCCAGTCTTCATCCGTCGCGATGCGAAGCTCGAACTGCCCCATCAGCGTCGTTGCGCCCCAGTCCGGAGGAATCGCATCAGAGGATGTCGAGGTCGGCCAGCGTGTAGTACCAGTGCTCGCGCAGAAAGCGCGGCTCGAGCTGCGGCGCGAACGGAATCGCCATCATCATGTAAGGCGACGGACGGACGCAGAATCCCCAACCCTGAAACGCGCCGAACCAGGGCGAGGACGTCGGGCAGACGAACGCGACGTTGGCACGGCCAAGCCGAGCGTAGTGCGCACGCACGGCAGCCTGCAGCGACCAGGCCGCGGCGTGGTCGGCGGGGTCGCAGAGCCAGTCCACCAGGACGCCGACGTCGTTCTCCATGAGGCGCGCGAGGCGGTGCACGGCGTAGGCGCGGAGCGTGCCGTCGGTCGCACTCCGGGCGAAGGTGATCCGGTACGGCGAGGCCGGCGCGTCCAGGAAGCGCCAGCGAAGGAACCGCGCGTCTCGTCGCGTCATGCAGCGGTAGCGCGGCAGCAGGCGCTCACAAAGGGCGGTCACGTCGTCGTCGACGCGCGTCACCTCGTGGACCTCGACACCGGTGCCGGCCGATCCCGACGACTCGCCCCGCGACACGAGCAGCCACTGTTGACGCAGGATCCGGTAGTCTGCATAGCGGCTGCCGATGCGATAGCTGCGCTGATTGGGGAAGCCGAACATGACGGCGGTGCCGCCGGGGATGCCGTACGTCGAGTTGTAGGCCTGGGCCAGGCGGACGAAGACGCCGGGGTTGCGCAGCCCGCGGCGCACCGCGGGGTCCGTGCACGCATCGCAGCCCTGCGCGAACGTGAACGACTCGTTGTCGGCGCGGACGTCCAAAGGAACGCCACCGAAGTGCCCGACGATGCGCCCCTCGCCGTCCTCGGCCACGAGTCCCTGGAAGCCGGCCGGGTTGCCACGGTACTTCCAGTGCCACCACGCCGCCCCGAACTCGGGCGTGTCGTCGCCGCCAAAGGCGGCGTTCACGAGACCCGCGATGGCCTCGGCGTCGTCGGGGTTCGAGCGGCGCATGATGAGTTCCGCGTTCGTCACGGTTCGTACCGCCGCAGCACCAGGCTCGCATTCGTCCCACCGAAGCCGAAATTGTTCGTCATGACCGTGGACAGGCCGGCGGCGTCCCGGCGCTCGGCGACCAGCGGCAGGTCGTCGAGCTCAGCGGCGGCGTCGGTCGCGTTGATCGAGGGTGCGACAAAATCGTGCTCGAGCATGAGCATGCAGTGGATCGCCTCCAGCGCGCCGGCGGCCGCCAGGGTGTGGCCTCCCATCGACTTGGTCGACGAGAACGGCGGCACGCCGCCGCCGAAGACCGTGCGCAGCGCGTCGACTTCCCTGAGGTCGCCGAGCAGGGTACCCGTGCCGTGCGTGTTCACGTAGTCGATGGGCGTGTCGACCGTGTCCAGCGCCAGCCGCATGCAGCGGACGGCGCCCTCCCCCGAAGGCGCGACCATGTCTTCGCCATCCGACGTGGCGCCGTACCCCACGAGCTCGGCGTGGATCCGCGCCCCGCGTGCCAGGGCATGGTCGAGAGCCTCGACCACGACCATGCCCGCGCCCGCCGACATCACAAAGCCGTCGCGAGCCCGGTCGTAGGGTCGCGACGCCTCTGCGGGGGTCTCGTTGAAGCGCGTCGACAGCGCGCCCATCGCGTCGAACCGGCAGGCGATGGTCCAGTCCGCCTCCTCGCTGCCGCCAGCGAAGACCACGTCCTGCTTGCCCCACTGGACCTGCTCCATGGCGACGCCGATGCAGTGAGCGCTCGTCGCGCAGGCCGACGTGACGCCGTAGCTGAGGCCCAGGATGCGGTACGCCGTCGCGAGATTCGCGGCCACGCTGCTGGCCATGGTGCGTGGCGCGGCGAAGGGGCTGACCCGGCGCAACCCACGGCGGCGCAGGGCGTCGACGCTCTCGACGAGGCTCGCTGCCGAGGAGGCGCCCGCCGCGGCAACGACGCCGATGCGCGGATCGGAGATGGCGTCGGGCTCGAACCCCGCATCGTGCAGGGCCTCGCGCATGGCGATCCAAGCATAGACCGCCGCCGTGCACATGTGGCGACGGGAACGTCGGTCGAGGGGCGCTTCGACGTCGACGAGGCCCGAGACCTGCGAGCGCAGGCCGACCTGCCGGTACGTCTCGTCGAAGACGATGCCCGAGCGGCCGGCGCGCAACGAGGCGAGAACCTCGGTCACCGAGTTGCCCAGACAAGAAACCGCACCCATCCCGGTGATGACGACTCGTCGCATTGCCGATCACGCGGGTAGATGCCCAGCGCTCCACGCGACGTCACCGTCCGCCGTCCGCGGCAGCTCTTCGAGGATGTAGACGCGCCGCGGTTGCTTGTAGTGGGCCAGCCGCGCCCGGCAGAACGCCATGAGCGTGGCTTCCTCGACCGGGCCTCGCAGCGTGACCGCTGCGACGATGCGCGCCATCCCCCGCGCATCCTCGACGTCGGTGACCGCGCTCTCGGCGACCGATGGGTGCGACTCGAGCACCCGGGAGACCTCCTTCAACGACACCTTCCAGCCGCCGACGTGCACCACGCCGGGACGGGTGCGGTGCAGGCGGAGGAGCCCGTCAGCGCCGAGGCAACCGATGTCACCGGTCCAATAGCGGCCATCCCGAAACCCGCCCGTGTCGCGTCGTGTCGCCACTCGAACGTAGCCCGCCGCGGTGGCCGCCCCACCGATGACGACCTCGCCGCGACTCCCAGCGGGCAACGTCTCGCCGTCCGGGCCGACGATGCTCAACTGCACGCCGCGCATGGCTCGTCCGACGGAACTCGGGTGCCGGGCCGACTCCGAGGGGTGACACAGGGAGATGCCGCCAGTTTCCGACGACCCGTAGTGTTGGCAGATCGTCGCGCGGAACCGTTCGGAGAACGCCTCGGCGACGTCGACGGGGAGCGGCGCCGTACACGAGAGCAGATAGCGGGTCGCCGACAGGTCCGGGGCGGGGTCGACGCGAGTGCGGTTCAACAGCTGGTACATGGCCGGCACGCCGAGGAACACCGAGACCCGCCCGCCGGCGAGCTCGCCGAGGATCGCCTTCCAGGCGGGGCGCCTGCGGATGGCGAGCGAGGTTCCCGCGAACAACACGGGCAGGAGCCCGAGGTCGAAACCGTAGGAGTGCGCGAGCGACACCGGCGCCAGCACGAGGTCCGACGCATCGAGGCCGAGGGTCTCCACGACGTTGGCGGCCGCCGCGCACACGTTGGTCGCGGTCCAGAGCACGGCCTTGGGCGCGCCCGTCGAGCCGGAGCTGAACTTGACCAGGGCGGGGTATGAGCCCACATCGCGAAGTCCGAAGCGCCGGCGCACGTCGAGGACACTGGGGACCGTCGATCGGAGAAGCAGAAGCCGCAAGGTCTGGCCGCTGCCGGGATCCGTCAGGTCGTGCTCGGATTCGACGTCGAGTCGCGCCGCGGCCTCGGCGGCGTGCTGCGGCAGGGCGAGGACGAAGTCGGGTCGAACGGTGGCGGCGATCGTCCGGAGCTCGGATTCCCGGTAGCGCGTCGACACGAGTGCCGCCGTGGCGGGGAGCTGGGCGAGTGCCAGGAAGGCGGCGACGAAGGCGCCCGAGCTCGGCAGCATCAGTAGGCCCAGCCCGTGCTCGCGCACCCCGGCCGCGCGCATCGCGATCGCGAGCTCCAAGGCGCGCTCCGCCAGCTGCCGTCGGCTGCAGGTCGCGTCGGGGATGTCCAGCGCGGGCGCGTTCGGATCGGCGTGCACCGTCCGCTCGAACGTCTCCCAGAGAGTGGTCGCGTCCCGTGCGACGGAGCTCATCGCCCCACTCCGCTGGTGCCGTTGACACGACGCCGGCAGCTCCATAGGGTCGCCGCAGGGTGACGGTTGAAGACCTGATGAAGCATTCTGCGGCCCGGGTGAAGAAGCTCTACGGAGAGACGCTGCCTCCCGCGTACGACGACCGCCCGTCGTTCCGTCACCGGGTGCTGCGTGCGGCGAAGATGGTCGTCGGCAACGCACTGTACGACTTTCACGCGCAGTCGGTGCGGGCCATCGAGGCCGTGGGGCTGAACACCGGCGACCGGGTGCTCGTGTTCTGCTGCGGCACCGGCCGGGAGTTCGCCGCCATCCGGGAGCGGATCGGCGTCGAGGGGACCATCCTCGGCGTGGACTTCTCCGCCGCGATGCTGGCCCGGGCCCGGTACGGCATGCGACGCGAAGGCTGGACCAACGTCACCCTGCTCGAAGCCGACGTCACGGAGTTCGAGCCGCCGGACGGGACGTCCTTCGACGTAGGCCTCTGCACCTGTGGGATGTCGATCGTCCCCGGCTGGGCGGCGGCGTTCGACGCCCTGGTCGGCGCGGTGCGGCCCGGGGGCGGCGTGGTCGTGGGCGACCTGCAGCTGGCGACGGGCGTCCGGGCGCTGCTCAATCCCCTCGTCGCGTGGTGGACCCGACCGTACGGCGGGTCGCTCCAGGGCCACGCCAACACGCGCGCGCTGTTCGAGCGCATGGAGCGGGAGCTCGACGTGATCGCGACCGGCGAGGACGGCCACGGAACCTATCGGTTCTGCGCGGCGCGCAGAACCTAGGGCGCGGCGGGTCATGAGACTTGCGCCGCCCGCAGGTCGCGGGCGAGCCAGCGGGGGACCACGCCGCAGAGCACCTCCTTGACCTGTCTCTTCGCGGCGTCCCCGAGCTCGCCCTCCGCGCCCCGCATGCACTTGCTGAGCGCATCGCTGGCGAGGCGCGCTTGCTGCAGAGTCAGGCCCCAGCTCATGTACTCGACGATGCGCATCTCGTTCGAGAGCTCGAGCCCGGCGTCCAGCACTTCGGCGGTCCCTGCGGCGACGAGGGCGGCGGCCTGGTCGGAGTCCATGGTCTCGTGCCGCCACTGCAGGCCTTCACCGCGGAGGCCGAACGTCTCCATGGCGCGACCGCGCACGGGAGCCTTGTCGACCAGGTAGAACTGGCCCAAGGCGACCGAGTCCGGGCGCGTGTCGAGCAGGAAGTCCAGCGTGTTGCGGAACGACTCCTCGGTCTCGCCCGGGTAGCCGACGATCATGTTGATGTGAACGAACAGGCCGTGGCGTCGCGCCACGGCCAGGCCCTCGCGCGCGTCAGCGACGTCGTGTCCCTTGCGCATGAGCTTGAGGATGCGGTCGTCGCCGGACTCGACCCCGAAGAAGCAACCCCAGCAGCCCGCGCGACACATGAGCGCGGCGAGCTCGTCGGACAGGTCGTCGACGCGGCTGTAGCACGACCACTCGAGGCCGAGATCGAGCTCGATCATGAGCCGGCAGACATCGAGCGGGTAGTCGCGGTAGCCCGGCGGACCGTCGGTGAAGTTCGAGTCGCCGACCCGGTAGCGGGTGATGCCGAGTTCGGCATTGCGCACGAGCTCGGCGCGGACTTCGTCGAGCGGACGGACCACCTTGCCGCGGTCGTAGGCGCAGTAGAAGCAGTTGTACTTGCAGCCGCGGCTGAACTCGATCGCGTAGACCGTGTCGCGTGAGCGCGGGTACAGCGACCAGTCCGGGATCGGGATCGCCTCGTCATCGCGGATGCGGTAGGCCGCGTCGGTGCGGCCGACGCGCGCCAGGGCGCGTGACGCGGTCCCGTAGGTCACGCTGCCGTCGGGTTGCCGGATCGCCAAGCCGGGGATCGACGCCGGGTCACTGCCGGAATCGAGGGCCGCGAGCAGTTGAACGAGAGGGCGCTCGCCGGAGCCGAAGATGGCGTAGTCGACGAGCCCATGCAGCGACTCCCGGCGCCGCACCGTGGGGCCGCCCAGCACGATCGGCGTGTCGGGCGCGAGCCTGCGGATGAGCTCCACCGCCTCGATCACCTCGCGTTCGGAGAGCAAGAACGTCGTGGTCAGCCCGATCAACCCCGGCCGGCGCTCGGCGACCAACCACTCCACGCGCGCACGGCGGTGCGAGTAGCGACCGACGTTGTCGACGATGGCCACCTCGTAGCCGGCATCGCGAGCGACCGTCGCCAGGTCGCACAAGGCCAGGGACGGCCGGTGCGGCAAGCGCAACACGTCGCCCCGGGAGCGGAAGCGCGACCAGAGGTCGGGGTCTTCCACGCCCAGCTCGGCCGTCGCGGCGGCTCGCTCGGTCTCGTCGAACGTCGGCCAGACCTTGGCCATGCGGAAGCGCTGGTTGAGGTACTCGTCGTCGGCGAACGACAGCGACTCCTCGGCGAGCAGGAGCAGGTCGAGGCGGCTCACGGAAAGGCCCAATCCCTTCGAAAGAGGACGATCGACGATATTGTAGCCCTTGGGTTGCGCGACGCCTGCCGCCCCCCGCTCCGGGCGACGAGCCCGGGAGAAACGCGGTGGCGACTCGCCCGACACGATCGCCATCTCGGCGGAGCCCGATCGGCGGCTCACCCCGTAGCCGGAGACGTGGAACGAGCCTCAGCGCGGCCGGGGCCGCAACCAAACTCGGATGCCGCTCTTGCCGGAGCGGGTTGGAAGTTCTGACACATCCGTCGCCGCGCTGAGCGCAGACGCCAGTGTTGTTTCGGAGCGTCCGGGAGTTGCGGTATCGAAGTCCTGACGACAGCGGGCCTTCGGCAATGTTGTCGCCGCTCGAAGACTCTCGGCCCCGGACGCTCACTGGTGTAGTGGGCGATTCGACTCGGCCTCTTCCGACCCGCGCACGAGAATCGCAGCCCGCTGCCCCAGCAGATTGCCGACCTCCTGCTCCTCGTCGACGATGGCGCTGGCGCCGGCAGGTTCCAGAAGCTCGATGTGCATGTGGTAGCGGGATCGCACGACCACGGGAACGTCCGGGGCCTGGCACCGGATCGCCCGCACTACTCTCTCCGCGATCCAGGGGTCGGGCAGCGCCACCACGACAACAGAGGCCGAGGCCACATGCAGGTGCTCGAGGACATCCGGATGCGCGCCGTCGCCGACGTGCGCATCAAAACCGTCGGTCCTCGCTTTCGCGGCAAGGTTGGGATTCAGGTCCAGGATCGAGATCGCAAGAGCGGCTTCGCGGAGCGCCAGCGCACACTTCTGTCCCGCCGGGCCATAGCCGATGAGAACCACGTGACCCGAGGACAGTTGTCGCTGTGTCTCCGGCTCGGACGGGTTCAGCCTCACGATTCCGAGCCTGGCGAGTCGCTCTAGAATCCCATTCGCCAATTGCGGTGCCCCGGCGATCAAGTACGGGGTGACACAGAGAGTCACCATCATGGTCGACACGATCACCATGAAGAGCTCATCGTCGACGAGCGTCCCGCGCGACGTCTCGGCGATCACGAAGGCGAACTCCCCTACCTGGGAGAGGCACAGGCCCGCGGCCAGCGATGACCTTGCACTCTGCCCCATGCAGAGAAGGGCGGCAAAGCAGACCAGTGCCTTGACGATGAGTACACCTGCCGCGACCGCGGCCGTGAGGCCGATGTTCGCACCGATCCACGCCGGGTCGGCAAGCATCCCAATCGAGCTGAAGAACACCGTCACGAGAAGGGTCCGCAGCACGGACAGGTCGGCTCGCACCTGAGTCGCGAATGGGGACTCGCCGAGAAGCATGCCCGCAATGAACGCGCCGATGGCGGGAGACAACCCGAGCTCGTGCGCCGTGTAGATCGCACACAGAGCGCCTACCACCGCGAAGAGAACCGGCAGTTCGCGGTTCTTGAGCGAGGCGGTCGCGAGAAGAACGCGCGGCACGACGTGGTTGAAGGCCACGTAGAAGGCAGCGACCATCAGCAGAAGCATGACCGCCGTTCGGCCGAGCCCCCAGAACGCTGACAAGTCAGAACTGGGAGCGCCGAGAAAACTCGTGAGCAGGACGAGCGGAATGACGGCGAGATCTTGAAACAAGAGGATGCCGAGCGCGTGCCGTCCGTGCACGCTGTCCAGCTCGGAACGAGCCATCAGGACGCGCAAGACACCAGCAGTGCTGCTGAGCGCGAACGCGGATCCGATGACCACTGCCGTCGGGCCGGGAACGCCCACGGACGCTGCCACCAAGCCGATTGCGCCGAGCGTCAGGCCAACTTGGAGCGCACCGCCGCCGAGTGCCGTCGAACCCAGCGCCCGGAGCCGGCGCCACGAGAACTCAAGCCCGAGCGAGAAGAGGAGCAGGCACACGCCGACCTCGGCGAGCCCATCGACCTCCTTGCTCGATGAGATGACGTCGAGCGCATTCGGTCCGAGGAGCATCCCCGCAAGCAGGTAGCCCAGGAGGGCACTCTGTCGGAGACGTTCGCAGAGAGCGCCGAAGACGAAGGCGACGCCGAGAAGCACGCCCACGTCGAACAGGATCGGCCACAAGTCCATCGAACGAAGTTATCATGCACCTTGGCGCGAATCCGCTGCGCGGTGGGCACTGTCGGACGGTGCTCGCGAGGGGGTGGCGATCGCCGAACGCTCCTGATCCGCAGTCAACGCTCGCGAAACGCAGCGAAGGCGCGGCGATGCCGCGCAAGCTCGCGGTCACTCGACGCATCCACGGGCAGGGCCGAGAGCTCTTGTGCCACCTCCGTTCCGCGCGGGCCGTCGCCGTGCGCGTCCAAGGCGAGACCCAGCAGCTGCAGCAGCTTGCGTTGCATACCCAGGTAGCGCACGTCGCTGGGATAGGCCGCCAACGCCGCACCGTTGCTGCGCGCCCCGGCTTCGACGACGTCGATCAGCTCGTCGAGCTCCGCCGCGCCGCCGGCGAGCTGACCGACGAGCGCGGAGCCCAGCTCGTACGCCGCCTGGCCTCGCTTGTGCGCGGACTCGAGCACGTGCGGGAACTCGGTCAGCAGCTGCTCGAACGCGACGATCGCCTGGCGCAGCCGCACGATTCCGCGCGTCACCTCGCCCGCGGCCAGCTCGAGCTTGCCGGCGAGCAGGTGTCCGTCGGCGACGATCTCGGCGCCTTGCCTGCGCTCCGGGTGCGCCTCCGCCGCGCCGTGCCCGAGCCCGATCGCCTCTTCGACCAACGGCAGGGCTGATTCGAATGAACCGGCGCGGGCGTGGAACAAGGCGCGCGTGGTGAGCGCCTTGGCGAGAGTCGGGGCGTTCTCGGGACCCTCCGGCCAACGCTCGACCAACTCGCGCGCCAGCGCCAAGGCGCCGTCGACGTTGGCGACCGCGTCGCGCATCGCACCATCCGGACCGAGCACGAGCTCGCCGAACTGCATGCGTTGCTCGGCAAGCCAACGCAGGTGCAGAGGCTCCTGCGGCTGCGCGACCCGCAACGCCACGAGCTCCATCTCGGCGCGGTGGAACCACCGCGCCGCCTCCTCGCGCCGGCCGGCCAACGCATGCAGAGGGTGCAACATGCAGCAGACCTTCGCATAGGAGGAGGCGAGATCCGGCTCCGCGTCGGCGGACCGCCGCAGCTGCTCGAGTGCGGTTGCGGCTTCTTCCAACTGCTCCCGCGCCTCGCCAATTCGGCCAATGGTAAACAGGCCCTGGCCGAACTCGACCTGACGGCGGGCAACGCGGACCTGCAGATCGCGGCTGTCCGGCCGGCGCGCCAGCAGCCGTTGCAACGCCTCCAGCGCATCGCCGCGGAAGCCGACCTCGATCTCGGTCGCGCGCGGCACGTTCGCCAAGTGCACCTCCGAGCCGCGCACCAACAACTGATCGACGGTATCGAGCGCATCGGCGAGATCCCGATGCGCCAGAAGGGTCTGCTGCCGCGCCTCGCGGAGACCGAGCCCCACGCCGACCAAAGCCATGGTCAGGCCCAGCAAGAGCGCGAAGCCGAGCGCGAAGCCGACGCGGTGCCGGCGGACGGCCTTGCAGACCGCGTAGACCTTGCTCGGCGGAGCGGCGACCACCGGATCGCCGCGCAGGTGGCGGCGCAGGTCGTCGCCAAGCTCGGCGACCGAGCCGTAGCGCCGGTCCGGCTCCGGCGCGAGCGCGCGCAGCGCGATCCAATCGAGCTCGCCGTGCAGCCGGCGGCGCAGCAAATCGACCGTCGCGCGCCGACTCCGCGCGACTGCGGCGCCCGCGCCGGCGAGGCCGTGCACGCGCGCACTCGGCGACGGAGGCCCGGCGGCGTCGCGCAACGGCGTGGCGCAGTCGGCAGGCAGCTGGCCGGTGAACAACTCGTAGAGCACGACGCCCAACGAGTACACGTCGCTCCGCGTGTCGATGCCGGCCGCACCTTGCCCGGCCTGCTCGGGGCTCATGTACGCCGGTGTGCCGATGATCTCGCCGACCTCCGTATGCACTGCCCTCTGTTGCGCGCTGTCGTCGACCGCCTTGGCCACGCCGAAGTCGATCACCACGGGAACCGCCGTGCCGTCCCGCTCCCCCACGAGGATGTTCGACGGCTTGAGATCGCGGTGGATCAGGCCGCGCCGGTGCGCGTGCTGCACGGCATCGCAGACCGGCAGGAGCAGCTCGATGCGCCGCTCGATGCTCAGCTGGTGCGCGTCGGCGTAGACGGTGATCGGCTCGCCTTCGACCAACTCCATCGCGAAGAACGGACGACCGTCGGGAACGATCCCCGCGTCGAAGATCGTGGCAACGTGCGGATGGCTCAAGCGGGCGAGCGCCTCTCGCTCGGACTCGAAACGGGCCAGCAGACCCTCGGTGTCCATCCCCCGCTTGATCAACTTCAGCGCGACGCGCCGCTGCACCGGCCGCTGCTGCTCGGCGAGCCACACCGTGCCCATGCCCCCGGTGCCGAGCCGTTCGAGGATGCGATACGGGCCAAACGACTCGAGCGTGTCGAGCGGTCCATCGGCGCCGACCAACCCGATGCCGCGCAGCCGCTCGAGCCGCTCGCGCACGGCCTCGGCGAGCTGCGGCTCGTCGGCGCAGACCACGGACACCGGATCCGGAGCGCCGCGCTCGAGCTCTTCGACGCACTGCGCCACGAGCCGTTGGATTCGGTCTGCTGATGGCGATCCGGCCATGGTCGGGTGGCGACGACTTGGCGTCGCCCAGCCCATTGTGCCGCCACGAGAGCTCCCGCACGAGCCTCCCTACGGGCGGGGGGACGAGCTCGGATTCCGTGAATCCGCGAACATCGCCCCGCGGCGTGTCGCTCTTCCCTCTTGGCAACCACCGGCACGTGCCCGGAGTCACCGCATGCTACGCAGTTCCATTCGCTCTCGTGCTTGCCGTCCGCGCGTGCCGGACAACTCCGACCCAGCTGTTCTCGGCCACCCCCGTGTCGTCGACGCCGGTGATCGCCGACGTCGCCTACGACGCGACGCATGACGTCTACCGGGTCGCCTGGCAAGAGGGCGGGTCCGGCCGAATCCCGAGCGCCAGGCGGAGATTGCCGATCGCATGAACCGGAGCGCAGGCTCGGTCCGCAACCCTGCCAGCCGCGCCAGCCTGGCCCTGCTGGCACGGCTGGAGGGCGGCGCGTGAGCCGCCCCCCGTCCAGCTCACTGGATCGTGAACTGAACGCTCGGGCTGAACTTCTTCACCTGGAAGTTGTAGCTCGGGTTGAGGGTGATGCCGGCGGTTGCCAGGTTGATGCCGACCAGGGCCGGCACGTTCGGGATGAACAGGCTGGCGACGCCGGTTTCGTTCGCTGGCAACGTGCCGATGTTGCCGGGGATCACGCCGGGGATCGCCGAGGTCGCCAGGATGTTGTCGTTCCGCAGCGCGATCTGGCGGGCGCCGATCACGATCGGCGGCGAGACGCCACCGGACACGGCGATCCAGTAGCCATCGCCCGCATCGCCCGGACTGTTGTACGAGAGCGTCGTGGTGGTGCCGATCTGGCCGGTGCCCTGCAGAGTGAGCGACGACGGCTGCACCCCGATCGGGGTCAGCTCGAAGTCGACCACGATCGTGCTGTTGTAGGACGGCGTGCTCACCGTGCGCGTCGCGGTCTGGTAGCCGGGCGCGCTGCACTGCAGCGTGTAGTTCTGGTTCTGCGGCAGGAACGTCACGTAGCGACCGTCGCGCGGGCGGCTCTCCGCGTACTCGCCGTGGTTGAAGATGCTCTGCGTCACGGTGATCCGCGCCTCGAGCGGCTGCCCGGTGATCGACTGCACCTTGCCGCGGATCGACGGGGCCCAGGTGGTGAGCACGCGCCGCAGGCCGGGCCAAACGCGCGCCTCCTCATTCACCGTGCTGTTCCATGTGGGCTGGAACGACCCACCGACCTCGACCAACAAGCCCATCGCGCCCCCCTGACCCCAGTGGTTGGTCGGCGCCTCTCCGGAGGCGGACATGGTGCGCGTGGCGTAGTTCATCGGGTTGCGCAGGTTGTTGATGAAGAAGTTCGTCATGTTGCGCACTGGCGAAGACAGCGTCAGGCAAGACGGTCCCATCGACAGCACCTCGCGGCCAAAGCTGTGGAAGTCGATGTACACGTCCGGCCGCACGAAGCGCATCAGCGCGAGCATGCACTTCGTCTCCGGCTCGCTGCCGGCGGAGGGGCCGCGGTAGGTGTCCGAGCTGGTCCTGGTCGACGCACCGCAGCGCCCCCACAGGAACGGGAAGTTGCGGTTCAGGTCGACACCGAAGGTGCCGTTGCCGTTGTTGCGCCGGTTCTTGCGCCAGCTGTTGTTGGTCGACCAGCAGTAGTCGACCCCGTCGGGGTTGGCGCACGGCACGAAGTACAGCTCGTTGTTGTCCACGGCCGCCGTCAACGCCGGGTCCACGCCGTAGGCACTCGCCACGCGGCGCATCGCGCCGACGACCATGTGCGGCGCGTTGAACTCGCGCGCGTGGTGCTGCGCGGCGAACACCATCGCCGGCTCCTCCTCCTCGACGGCGACGTTGTCGGACAGCTTCAGCGCCCAGAGACGGTTGCCGTTGTGAGTGAGCGTGCCGCCCGGCAGCTTGGTCAGGTCGACCTTCTTCGCGATCGCCGGATTGCTGGTGACGATGGCATCGATCTCCTGCTCGATCTCCGCCGACGTGTAGTAGTTGGTGCTCTGGCACGGCAGAGCTGCTGCAATCACGAGGAGAGTCGGGATGGCTTGTGTGCGCATGGTTGCTTCGAGGATCCGCAGAGGAGGGCAGGCGCGTGGATTGTGGCCGCTGGGAGAGCCGCAGGAAAGCCCTTGGCTTGTCTCTCCACGCAAAGGGTTGGAGAAACCCTGACTACCGGAGCAAGAAGGCCCGCTCCTCTTCCGGCAACAGCGCCCGCGGTCGAAGCCGCTGCGAAAACGCCACGGCATCGAGCGGCCACCACGCCAACTCGCCGTCGGAGGTCGCGGTCACGACGGTGCGTCGTGCCGGGTCCACGGCCGCGCTCGCCAACTCGAAGCCGACATCGGTGCGGATTATCTCCAACCCCGCGCCAACCGAAACCACCCGCACGACCCCATCTGCGGCGCCGCACAGCACCGTGCTGCCGTCGTCGAGCAACGCCAGAGCGTTGACGGACTGTCGGGTGGCGCTCGCCAAGCGGCATCGCTCCTCGCCGGTCTTGCTGTCCCATACGGCGACATCGCCGCGGATCGAGCCAGCCGCGATCACACCGCCGCTCGCCGCCAGCGCGACGGCAGCGCCGCCGAGATCGAGCTCGAGGACGGGCATCCCTCCGGTCGCCGCCTCGTACAACCGCACTCCCCCGTCGAGGCTCGCAATCGCCACCCGGGTTCCCGCGTCGATGAACATCCCAACCGTGAGCCGCTCGCGATGCCCGCGGTAGCTGGCGAGCCGCTCTCCATCCGACGCGCCAAAGAGGTAGGCGTCGGCGCCGGCGGTGGTGACCAAGACGCTCGATCCGCTGGGGTGGAAGGCCGCGTCGACCACGCCGCCGGGGGCTCGCCAATGCGCGACGCGTGCTCCGGTCGCCGGATCCCAGACGCAGAGGACACCGTCCAGCGAGCCGGTCACCACTCGATCTCCGGCAGCGGAGAACGCCGCCACGCCGATCGCCACGCGGTGCGCTCCGGTCAGCGCGATGCGCCGCGGCGAACCTCGAAGCCCGCTCCACACCGCCGCGCCGCCGCGCTCGTCGCCGACGACCACGCGGCCCGAACCGTCAGTCGCGACTCCCACCGCGGTCGGCGGCGCCGCGTCCCCGTCGCTTGCCAACACGCGCCACGAGTCGAACCCATGCGCGCTCTGCAGCGCCGTGTGCAGCTGGCCGTCGCCGTCCACCGCCGCCACCCGTCCCGTGGATTCGTCGACCGCCACCACCACCGCCGGCGTCAACCCCGAGGGCACCAGTGAGTGCGTCCGCAGCGCTTTGCCTGGGTGACGCCGCCAGCTGCGCACGGTGCCGTCGCGGCCGGCCGAGGCGAGGCGTTCCCCGCCGATGAACCAGGCGAGTCCGCTGGCATAGCCGCGGTGGCCGAGGAGCACGGCTCGCCGCGCACCGTCGAAGTCGACCAGTTCGACCTCCCCGTCCGCTCTTGCCAGCGCCACGATTGGCTCTTGCGGGGCGAGCGACGCGCTCAAGGCCGAGCCGAGCCGCACGACCCGATCCGGCTCCGTCGTGGACTGGAGCGTGTACACGCGGCCGAACTGACCGCGCACGCCGACGAGCAGCCGGCGTCGGTCTCGTGCGAACTCGAGCTGCTGCACCGGCGCGGACGCGCGCAGCTGCAAGAGCCGGTCGCCATCGCGCACCGACCAGACCAGGATCTCACCGTCCTCGGCCCCCGTCGCGAGCCACGTTCCATCCGCGGAGAACACCGCCGCGGTGATCCCGCGCTCGTGCCCAACCAGCTCGTGCACGAGCCGGCCGTCGACGTCGGTCAAGCGCGCCGTGCGATCCGCCGAGTACGACAGCAGCCGCATCCCGTCGGGAGCGAAGCACACCCCGTGGACGGGCCCCGCATGGCCATCGATCTCCTCGTGCTCGCTGCCGTCGGCGGCGCTCCACACGCCAACCCCACCGCCGCGCAAGGGCGCGGCGACCCACTGTCCATCGATGCTGAACACCGGCCGGCCGCCACCCACGAGCGTCGCGAGCCGCCGGCTCGCCTGGACATCCCAAAGCTGCGCGCCGGTCCACCCGTCCGCCGACTGCGTCAGCAGCCGCGACCCGGCGCGACCGAACGCGAGGTGCTGCAGCCGCCCGCCTGGCTCGAGCGTCCACACCGGCGCGCCATCCGCGCCAAACAGGTTGACGACTCCATCCTCGCCGCCGCTCGCGCACGCCCCGTCCGCCGCGAACGCGACGCAGGTCGCGCCGCCTTCGTGCCGACCGAGCACGGCGACCTCGTGCAACGCGTCGGCGATGCGCAGCAAGGCGTGGTGGACGCGAGGCTGCACCGCACTCAAGTCCGATTGGGCGGCGACGCGGCGGGCGGCCGCCAGCGCGACCGACAGCGCTTGACCCGGATCGTGCTCGGCGGCGAGCTGCGCCTCGGCCAGCAGGCGGCGCACGTCCAGGAGAGCCGGGTCTGGCTGTGCACGGACGGGCTCCGCGGCAGCCAGCATGCAAGCGAACAGCGCGGGCCAAGCGGTCGACGGTACGGGCGGACGAGCGAGCATGTCGCGATGCTACCGGGGCGCATGCGCGATCGGCGTCGCGCCTCGCTACCGGCTGGGATCCGCCGTGAAGACCCGCGGATCGCCCCGGCCGGTGTAGACGATCTCATGGCCTGCACCAGCCGATGCTTCGCGAAACACCAGACGCTTGCCCGTGGCGCTCCAGAACTCACCTGGCGCCTTGCAGAACAGCCGCATCGGCTCGCCGTCGTCCTTGCTGTAGACGAGATGGCCGTCATCGAGCTGCACCGAGATCTTCTCCTCTGGGCACAAGTAATCTCCGGCGTAGCTGGCCAGATGGTCGGGATCGAGCTCGTGCTCGACTGCGGGAGCGATCTTCAGCCCGCGCTTCTCGAGCGCGGCGCGCGCGTTGGCCTGCCAGGGGTTGGCGTCGATCGCCATCCGGTAGAACGCGACCGTCAGCTCGTCACGCGTCTCGTCGCGCGGCTTCTCCCCGTCCACAGCCTCCTCGAGCGCTCTCCCCGCGAACATCGCCGCCAACTCGGGGGGCAGGCCGAGCTCCGCGAGCCCGCTCTCGCCCAAGAACTTCTTGGCGGCGGCGGCCTCGTTGCGCTCCACCATCATGAAGATCGCGTTGAGGATCGGGTCGTAACCCGGCTCGTAGTCGTATCGGTAGCGCGACCGGGCGCGCGCGACGCGCGCCACCGCGGCGTCCCAGGTCCCCGCGAGGGCGGCGTCGGCCGCGTCCTCGAGCTGCCAGTCCTCGAACAAGAACAGGAAGCCATCGCGCGTCGACAGATGCGGCACCGAGCCGTGCGTCTCTTGGCTCATGTGATGAAACTTCCAGCGCAGACCCTGCGGCGGGGAGACGTCGAACAGACCGGCAGTCCGGTAGCAAGCGCCGACGAGGCCGTTCTCGTTCGCGGCCGTCATGTAGAGCGCGCTGTCGACCGTCGGATCCGTCGCCAACCACGCCTCGATCTGCGCCGCTTCGTGCTGGTCGTCCCACTGCAGGCTCGGGCTGATCGCGATCAACCCGCTGAAGAAGTCCGAGCGCGTGCGCAGCGCGTGGAGGGCGACGAGCCCACCGAGCGAATGCCCGATCATCAGCCGCACCGGCCGCGTGCGGTAGTTGTCGTCGACCCACGGCGTCAACTCGTCGCAGATGAACTTCAGGAAGTTGCCGGTGCCGCCCTGCGTCGGCATCGGCACGCTCTTGTCGACCGTCGGCGTCATATCGCGCATACGGTCGGTGTTGGTGATGCCGACGATGATCAGCTCCGGCATCAGCTCGTTGCGGGCGAGAAACTGCGCCGTGCCGGCCGTGTGCAGCATGTGTGCATCACCGTCCAGCAGAAACAGCACCGGATAGCGATCTTCCGAGGACTCGTAGCGGCGCGGCAGGTGCACCCAGACCTTGCGGTCCTCGCCGATGGCGTCGCTGTGGACGACGTGGCGGGTCGCGACGACCATTTTGTCGCGGTCGGGCTGTGCCGGGATCGGCAGGAGGAGCAGGGACAGGACGGTGAAGGGTCGTGCGAAGCGCATTTGGCTCGGTAGCGAGAGATCAGTGCGGCGTGCACCAGGGTTTCTCGGCCCGCGCCCAAATCGTAGAGCGGGCAGCCCCCTACCGGGCGCCTTCCACCACTAACGGAGCAGATGGCCCGCGACGGCGGCCGCCATCCGCCGATTGGCGAGCGGCCCGTAGTGACCGTCGAAGGGCACCGTGGGTGCGCGGCCCAGCTCACGCGCAGCCGCGGCCACGGCGTCCTCCAAGTCGATCACCGCTACACCGGAGTCGACGGCGAGCGCGGCGAAGCGCGCGCCGACGTCCTTGGTCCAGTGATCCGCAACCCCAACCGCGTTCCAGTCCGGGATGATCGCGACCACCAGCAGGAAGCGGCGCTCGACCGAAAGCGCGATGAACCGCTGCAAATAGGCCGCCTGGCGTCGCATCGCGCCGGCGAGCGCCTCGTCCGTCGGCTCGTTGCCCATGTAGGGGCCCCGGAACGCGTCGTGCAGCACCATCGCCAGCGCGCTGCGGCGCACGAGCTGCTTGGCTTGCCATCTCCACCACACCCACCCCTCCATCGGTGCGCCGGTGTCGAATGCCACCGGACCCGATCGCTGCAGGCGCGCGTAGGTGCCTTCGATGTCCTGCTCCTCGATGTCGTTCCAATACCAGAACACCACCACCACGTCGGGCTCGATGCGAGCGCCGAGCTCCTCGAGCAGTGCCAGCTCCTGGTGCGTGCTGTAGGCGCGGTGTCCGGCGTTGATCGTGGCCCAGCGCACCCCCGGTCGCGTGCGCGCGTTGAGGATCGTCTCGAGATGCGCCGGCAGCGTCTCGTCGTCGGCGACGCCCTGCCCGTAGGTCAAGCTGTCGCCGAGGCACAGGACGCGCATGTCGGTCGCCCGCTTCTCACCGACCTCGGCGCCGCGCAAGCCGAGCGCATTCACCTCGACGCGGTGCAAGTACGTGTAGTGCGCTTGGCTCGGCACCATCATCCAACCGCGCTTGGCGTTCGCCTGGATCTCCAGCACCGGCAGTCGCTCGGCCAACGGTGCGCCGAACCACGCGCGCACCACCAACTCGGCGAGCACACCGCTGACCAGCAGCGAACCAGCGACCAGGCCACAGCGCCGGATACGCTGTCGGCGGGTCGGGGCGGATGCGACGCCGGTCACTCCCTCCAAGCTTAGCGAGCTCTACCGCACGCGCCACGCGTCGGCTTTGGCCCGGTGCCCCCCCATCGGGTTCGAGCACAGCCCACGCCTCGTCGTCCCGCCTCGAACAAGTGTTTCACGGTGACTCGCCGACCCCACTACCGGGTCTCGCCGCCTTCCGCGGCAGCGGCCATCCGCACGATTGCATCGAGGATCTCGCTCTCGCCACCGAGCGCGGTGAGCGCCTTCGCGAGCCGCGCCCGCCGCACCGCCTCCTGCGCCTCGTCGTAGCCCATCTCGCGCACCGCCTCGATCGTCAGCTCGATCGCGTGGTCGAGCGTCACCCCGCGCTCTTGGAACGGCGTCACGGTCGGCTCCGCCATCGGCCATCGGCTGTAGGCGAGTGTGCTGCCATCCGCCGCGACCGACTTCTTGACGCCGGCCTCGGCGCCGGCGGTCGTCCCGCCGATGGTCGTCGCTCGACCGGCATCGCGCAGAATCCGCGCGGTCCACTCCGCACCGCTCGCGCTCCTCTCGTCGACGAGCACCGCGACGCGGCCCGCGTAGTGCGGCTCCCGAGGAACCACATCGCGCGTACTGCCGCCCGAGTTGCCCCACCGGTAGCTGCGGCGCCGCTGCAGGAAGTGTCCGAGAAACGGATCGGAAGCGCTGACCCGGCCACCGCCGTTGCGCTGCACGTCGAGGATCAGCGCCCGCGTGTCGAGCATCGCTTCGAGGTGCCGGCGGAGAGTCGCGACCATCGCGCTCACCGACTCCGCCGCGCAACGGTCGGGGCTGAACGTCTTGATGCGCAAGTAGCCGATCCCGCCGACTCGACCGGAGACCACCCAGCGCTCGCCGAACTGCTCCTTGGGCGGAGGTAGGTTGCGCCGCGTCGGGCGCCGGAGCTCGTGCTCCGACTCGCTGCCATCGGCCCAGCGCAAGCCCAGCCGAACCGGGGTTCCAACGGGGCCGGCGGCCAGGATCTCGGTCGCGCATCCGATCGGCGTACCCTGGACGGCGACGAGCTCGGGGACTCCGTCCCGGCCCTCGGGTGCACGGTGCGGCCCCCAATCGACGACGTAGAGTCGGCGACCGATCCGCTCCGCGCGCACTTCGGGCCGCGACCAGCCCGCCACGGTCTGCATCGACGGAATGAACGAAACGTGCGGATCGCGCAGCACCGACAGCATCCGCGCCATCTCCCAGGCAAATGCGGTGCCGTCCGCAGCCAGCACCGCCCGCGGCCGGTGCTCGTGGCGCTCGGCGTCCCAGTCGACCCCGTAGAGCTCGAAGTAGGGATACCCATCGCGCAGCGCCTGCCAGTGCGCATCGAACAGGGCCGCGTAGTCCACGGCCTTCTGCGCGGCGGCCGGTGCGGCGAATCCTGCCGCGAGAACCCCGGTCAGCGCTCGGGCACCGACCCAGGCGCGACCGGACAAGCGGACATGGGGCGGGCGAGAATCGGCTCGGGTGGAACGGTGCACGGCGAAGGAGTTCTTCTGGGCACCGCTCGGGACTCACGCTTTTTGCGCCCGGCCGCGGCACCCGCGGGTCGAGGGTCTTTCTGCGCCGATTTGGTGGCGCGGCTGCGGCCGACCGAGCGTTGGCTCAGGAGAGACCGAACGCGATCCGGCCGTGCGGCACGTGCCCACGGCCCGACGCGTGGACCCCTCGACGCGGAGAATCTCATGCTTCGATGGTACTTGGTAGCGGCCGGTGTGGCCGCGACGATGAGCGTGCCCGGCGCGCAACCACCGCCGGCAATCACGCAGTTCGACCCGGCGTGCGCACCGCACGCGGAGGCCAGCCTGGACCCGGCGACGTTCGTCTGCCCCGGTCCCATCCCCGCGATCGGCGTGGGAGGAACCCTCGGTCAGCTCGAGCTGCGGCCGATCGGTGGCGGGGCCTTCCGATTGGCAGCGTCGGTGACCAACGCCAACGCATGCGCGGGCGGTGCCGGGGGCTGGGACCTGATCGAGGGGACCTACACCCCGGGGGCAGTTCCGGGAATCACCAACTTGGCGGCGGGTCTCAACACCGCCGGCGACGAGTTCTCGTTCTCGATCTCCAACGACGGGTGCGTCGCCGTGTACGACGACTTCGGCGCCGGGCCGATGCTGTCCCGTCGCCCGCCACCGTGCAACGGCCCGTGGCCGGCGCCGGCGCCCATCATCGGGCTGCCCGCCGGCGCCGGCGACTCCAAGGTGTGGAATGACCCCGCGTCGCCGACCGGCTACGCCTTTGCCTTCATCGATCCCGGCGGCGGCATCTCGATGGGCATCCTCGACCCGGTGGTGCCGGCGGTGTTTGCCATCGCGGTGGCGATCAACCCCATTCCCGGGGCGATCACCATGCACTCCCACCACCCGGTCCAACATCCGACGACGTGGGAGCACGTCGGCTGGATCGTGTCGGCCGCGTTCGCCGGTGGCGACTCGGACTCCTACTGGGTGGGCTGGCGAGACGACACCAACCACCCGCCCCTGCGCATCTACGACGACGCGGGTTGGCAGTCCAACCCGACGACGTTGGGCGAGAGCGGCACGACCTACTGGGCCTCGACGACGGTCGGGCCAGGGCCGGCGGCGCTGCCGCTGATCGCCTGCAACGGCTACGACGTTCCCGGCGGCGGCGGCGTGATCTCGCTGCGGACGTTCGTGCCGCACGGGCCGGACCCCTGGGCCACGGTGTTGGTCCTCGGCCCGAGCACGCCGGAGTTTCCCGTCGCCGGGACGATCGGCAACGTGCAGTACCCCGCCGGCCTCCCCTGTCCGCCCGCCCCGCTGGGCCGGGTCGCGATCCTGCCGCTCACCACGGTGACGGCGCTGGCGCTCCCGTTCAGCGGAGGCGCCACGGTGACCGCACCGGTGCCGTGCTGTTTGCCGCCGATCGACTTCCAGTGCGCCGCCGCGAACCTCGTCACCGGCGAGATCTTCATCGGCAACGCCGCGCAGATCTACTGAGGGGGCGCGCGCGCTTCGCCTCGTGCATTCGTCAGCGCTGGCCGATGTGCGCGCGCAAACCGTTCGTCGTCGTGAAGCCGGCGGGGTTTGCAGCGGGATCGACGACCAGCGCCTGCAGGAACACGTCGAGGCCGATCAGGCTGGCCACCGCGGGGACCGGGACGGTCCAGGAAACGGTGGCGACCGACGTCGGCAGGGGCTGCGCCACCTCGGGGCTGACCCACACCGAGCAGCCGGCGGCCCCCAAGAAGGCCAGCGGCGCCGGCAGCGCCCCGCCGACCCACGATGTCGACGAGCTGCCAACCCAGCCGACCGCGAGCGCGGCGGGAACGTTGGTCACGTGCACGGTGAAGCTGCTGCCCAGCCACGGCAACTCCCACGCGGCTGCTTGCACCAACGCCGGCGTGCCGGTGGATCCCGCGCAGGAGGTTCCGATCGGATCGAGCCGCGCCGCCACTGCGGGTGCGTACTCCCAGGTCTCGTTCGAAAAGTTCGAGCTGGACCGCCCGCCGAAGAGCACCAGCGTCTCCCGCGCGGTGTCGTAGACCAACTCGCCATCCTGCTTGGTGCCGGGCTGCGGGCTCAGCGGACGCGCTGCCCAGTCGGCGCCGTCGAACTCCCACGTGTCGAGGTAGCGGGACCTGCCGAAGCCCGGCACCAACACCGTGCGGTCGCGCCGGGGGTCGTACTCGAGCGCGGTCGCGGTCATGGCCGGGGGCTGGACGCGGGTCGGGACCCGAGCCCAGCGCGTTCCGTCCCACGTCCAGGTGTCGTCGTGATACCCAGGCCCACTGCGACTCAAACCGCCGAACACCAGCACGACACCCCTGCGCTGGTCGTACGTCATGCCGTGCATGGCGCGTCCAGGCGGCCTCTCGGCCGGTCGACGCTCCCGCCAAACCACGCCATCCCACTCCCAGGTGTCATCGAGCAGCGGCGGGTTGTAGTTGGCCCCACCGAACAGGACCACGACTTGCCGCCGCTCGTCGAAGACCATGGCGTGGTGGGCCCGCGGAGACGGCGCGTTCGGGGTGACGGCCTGGGTCCACGCCAGACCATCCCAAAGCCACGTGTCGTTGTGCAGGCCGGTCGAGTACTTCGCACCGCTGAACATCACCGCCACGCTCCGCGCCCCGTCGTAGGCCATGGCGTGCCAGGAGCGGCGCGGCGGGGACGCCGCGGGTTGGAGCTGGGTCCAGAGACTGCCGTCCCATTCCCACGTGTCGTCCAGCACGCGGCGACCGTCGCCGGCGAAGAGCAGCGTCACGCCGCGGGCCGCGTCGTAGACCATGGCGTGGGCATCGCGGGCCGACGGCGACAGGGACGGGGCGCGTAGGTGCCAGACCTGACCCGGGGCGATGGCGGTGAGGACGAGGGGCAACAGGATGGGAGCCGCACGCATGAAGCGGAGGGTAACGCCTACGGGGGAGCAGGTCTCGACGGGCCCCCGCCCCCGGAGGGGTGGATCATCCTGCGCTATTTTCTAGCGGCAACTCATTTTTGTGCTAGAACAATTGTCATGGAGCTTCCCCTTACCAAGGGTGGCGCGGTGCCGCTGTACCGCCAGATCGCGGAGTCGATCCAGTACAAGATCGCCACCGGGACCATCCCGCCGGGGACGGTGCTCCCCACGCTTCGCGAGGGTTCACTGGCCTGGCAGGTCAACGTGCACACGGTCGGCCGGGCCTATCGAGAGCTCGCGGAGCGCGGGCTCGTCAAGATGCACGGCCGGTCGGGCACCCGTGTCGTCGGCTCCGCGCGGAACCTCAGTCAGCGCGGGCGATCGAACGAGGTGGTCGGCGCGTTCGTCGCGCGGATCTTGCTCGAGGCCCGCAGGGACCATGGGCTCGACCGCCGCGACTTGGCCGAGCTCCTCGACCAATGGTCCGCCGATCGCGAGCCCTTCGTGCCCACGGTCCATGTCCTCGAGTGCAGCGAGGATCAGTGCAGGAACCACGCGGACGAGATCGAAGCGCGATGGGATGTTCGAGCCGTTCCGCGTCCGCTGGACGACCCCGGCGAGCTGCCCCCGGGCCCGGTCATCGCGACCTACTTCCACTACCACGAAGTACGGTCGCTGTGGCCCGAACGTCGCAACGACATTCGGTTCGTCGCCATTCGACCGGATCCCGATCTGCGCAGACTCCTGCAGGCGCGCACCATCGCTCCGGGTGAGCCCATTCTCCTCTGCGAGTTCGACGAACCCAAGGCGCAGAACACGATCTCCGAGCTCGCCGTGCTCATGGCCCCGGAGCAGCGGCGGTTCCAACCGGCCGTGGTCGAACGGGCGGGAGAGCTCCTCGACGAGGGACGCTCGACGGCACCCATCCTGTTTCCGCCCCGAGTATGGGCGGCTCTGTCCGAGGACGAACGCGCGCATCCGAGGGCGGTCCCGCTGCGATTCTACTTCGAACCCGAGGAGCTCGACGCGCTGGGAGCCACGATGGGTTGGTGCGAACGCGCGATGGAGGCTGTCTCGTGAGTCGCCACCATCGTCATTTCGGCTTGCTCGCAGCGGTCGGCCTGCTGGCGCCTTTCTCGATGGCCCAGCCGGCCGGGCCGGCGTTCGTCCTCGTCGAGGATCACCCACTCATGGCCGCGCGCGCGAGCACCGGCGGGATCGCGTGGGTCGACTACGACGGCGACGGAGACGATGACGCGTTCGTCGCGAACGGCTACGACGTCAGCGCAGGGAGCGCCGCGCCACAGATGAACCAGCTCTACGAGAACGTCGCCGGACGCCTCCTGCTCCGAGACAGCGTCCTGTCGAAGGACGCCGCGTTCTCTTCGGCAAGCGCTTGGGCCGATTTCGACAACGACGGCCTGATCGACGTGTTCGTGCCGAACCAACGAGGACAGAACAACCTCCTCTACCGCAACGTGGGCAACGGCGCGTTCCAGCTCCTCGACGAAGCACTGCCGACGCGCGACCGCGGGAGCTCGTTTGCCGCAACCTGGGGCGACGTCGACGGCGATGGGTTCGTCGATCTCGTGGTCACCAATGGTGGACTGAGCGGCGCCGGGCCGGACTTCCTCTACCGGAACAACCGTGGCGTCTTCGAGCGTGGCACGATGGGGCCGGTCGTCGAAGGGAGCCGCCAGCCCGGCGGGCCGACCTTCGTGGACTACGATCTCGACGGTGATATCGACCTCTTCGTTCCCGGCGCCCGGAATCGCATGTACCGCAACGATGGGCGTGGCAGTTTCGCCCTCGACGACCGGTTCCTCTTCGCCAGTGAAGGACAGCTGGGGCTCTCGGTCTCCGGTGCTTGGGCCGACTACGACAACGATGGTGATTTCGACCTGTTCCAGGTGCCGAGGAACGGCCAACCCCGGCGGATGTACGTCAATGACGGCGACTATCGCTTTCGCTCCGTAGACATCGGCGACGCGACGCGAGATGTCAGTGAAGCGTTCCATTCTCTCTGGGTCGACGTCGACAACGACGGCTTCCAGGATCTCGTCATCGCCAACTGGGGCGCCCCGGCGCACGTGTATCGAAACCGCGCCGGCGAGCTCCTCGAACGCGTGGTCTTGGGAGAGCTCGGTGAGCGCGACTGGCACGCCTCGATGGTGGCGAGCGCCGACTTCGACCAAGACGGGGACCTCGACCTCGTCGTCGGCAACTGGCCGAGCCGCAGAGGCGACGGCGAGGCGAATCTCCTGTACCGCAACGACAGTCCGGTCGGCAACTGGCTCGCCATCCGGCTTCGCGGCACCCGGTCGAACGCATCCGCCATCGGCGCGCGCGTCGAAGTGGAGCTTCGGGACGGCACGCTGGTTCGAGAGGTCAGATCGCAAGACGGGTGGCGCAGTCAGTCGTCGCTCGAGCTGCACTTCGGACTGGGGACTCGGGATGCGGTGCGCAATGTTCGCATCCACTGGCCAGCGGGCGGAGTGCAAGAGCTCGGCCCGATGCGCGCCGGACAGCGACGCACCATCGTCGAATCCACGACCGCGAGCGCGCGAATCGTCCGCCCCGCGCCCCAGGCGCCGCCCGAAGCCGCGCCCGCCGCACCGACAGTGCCAGCGAGACCAGCGGTCTCGCAATGTGACCTGACGGTCGACGCGCGCACCGAAGCCGGAAGCCTGCTGGTGACCGGCACGGTGCGACTCCCCATCGTCCGAAGAACATCGGGGGCGGCAGTCCGTTTCCGGCTGCTGGCCAACGCGTCGGAGCTCGAGGTCGGCATCATCGACGATTCTGGAGTGCGCGCGCCGCGCGATGCCGAGCAAGTCGGGAGCTTCGGCGGGAGTGGCCTACGGGCGGTCCGGGTTTGGGAGGTCGACCTCGTGGAGACGCAGCTGACCGGCGACGAGGCCGTCCTGTGGTTCTCGTTCGCCGTAACCGGGACGCAATCGATCTTCCACGTCGACCGCGGCCTGGCGTTCGCGAGTGGGCTCAACCTGCCCTGGTATCCCCAGGCCGCATCCGTCACGAAGGCTCTCGGCAAGCTCACCATCCTGACTCCCCCTGCTTTCTCGGCAGCCGCGGCCGGCAGACGCACCAGCACCGCGGAGGACGAAGCGGAGGGACGCTTCGTCTTCCAGATCGATACGCCGAGCAGCCCATCCTTTGCCGTCAGCAAGTGGCACGCGAGCACATACACCGGTGGCTCCGTCCCCGTGCACATGTTTCGCGAGTCCCCGCACCGGGACAGCCTGTCCCAGGCGCGGCGAATCGCGGAGATCATCGAGTTGCTGGAGCGGGAGTTTGGCCCGTATCCGTATCCCGAGTTCTCCATCGTCGAAGTGCCCGGCGCAGTCGCGAACGATGCCGGCTTCGGTGGTGTCAGCCTCGACGGGTGGATGATCGCCTTGGGACCGGCTTGGCACGAAGAGCTCGCCATCAGCTTCTTTGCCCACGAGATTGCCCATCAATGGTGGGGCAACCGCGTTCGACCCCGCCGCGGGAGCATCCCCGACGGGTTGCTCGACGAGGGAATCGCGCAGTTTGCCGGCCACGTGATCGTCAACGAGCTGCTGGACTCCAGTGCGGCGCGCCGACACCGAAAGTTCGGGAGCAAGCTGTTGGGATGGCCGGTGGGCGCGCTGGGTTACTTCGCCCAGGTGGCCGCCGGAGAAGACCGATCGCTCGAGCAGCTCATGCCGTCACGCGCGACGGAGTGGTTGAAGGACAACAAGCTCGCCTTCGTTTGGCTCGAGCTCCAGCGAGTGCTGGGCGAGGAAGGCCTACGCAAAGGCCTGCACGAGCTCTTCCGCCGACATGCCGGGGGCTCGGCGTCGTACGGGGACGTGATCTCGGCGCTCGAGCACGGAGCGGAAGTCAATCCTGGCGAGCTCCAGTGGTTCTTCGAACAGTGGATGAGGCGGCCCGGCGCACCGGAGCTCGGGCTCAGCTGGCACCAAGCGGGAGAGCAACTGCGACTCGAGCTGACGCAGCCCGCGCCGGCGTATCGTCTCGAGGTGCCGATTCGCATCCATGGTCGCAACGGCGCGACCCTCGACGAATCGGTTCGCTTCGACGACCTCACCGCCAACTACAGCCTCGACTGCGCCGGCCTCACAGTCTGGCACGTCGAGATCGATCCCGAGTACACCTTTCTGCACCTGACGCCCGAACTCCGCGCGGCGGCAGCCCCCATGGGCTACTACCTGCGCGCCTTGTCCGAGCGTGACTTGAGCAAGTCCCTGGCGCTGATCGAGCGCGGGCAGGAGTGCATTCCACACCCCGATCGGCATGCGGCCGGCATGTTCCTCGAGTACGCACGGGGCACCGTGCACGGCCGCCACGGCCAGTGGACCGAGGCCAAGGAGCACTTGCTCGCGGCCGTGCAGTGCCCCACTCGCCGCGCCGACTTCCTGCCGTCGGTGTATCTGTCCTTGGCGGAGGCTGCGATCCAGCTTCAGGATCGCTCCCTGTTCGACTGGTCACGCGCCGCGATCATCGCCGCGGACGCGGCGGCGGGTCGAGTCACCTCTGCGCCGAGTCGAGCCGAGAGGCTGGAGTTTCCCAGCTCGGGAGCAGGCGCCGGGCGATGACGTGAAGAGCCCGAACGAGGTGGCGGACCTCAGCGCGGCCGGGGCCGCAACGGAGCATTCTGCGACCCGAGCGTCGGTCGCAGGTCCGGCGGTCGCCGGCGGCCGCGCTGAGCCCGGAGGCACTGTGTGTGTCAAGCTGTCGAAGCAGCCGACACCCTGTCACGGACGGATCCGCAGCCGTCCCCCGTTGCTGCTGACCACGCCGCGCGGGTTGACCGCATCGAGGTGGAAGTTCTGCAGATAAACCGTGGCGTCGGCCAACGCCGGCGGCAACGGTAGGACGTAGCCGGCACCGACTCCCGGCAGCGCGAGGTCGATGCCGGCGAGGAGATCGCAGCCGGTGAAGCCCGCCGCGGTCAACCCGAGCGGCAGAGCAACACCGCGCCACTGCCGGTTGGAGCTTCCCAACGCCAACGCGGTGGGTGTGCCGGGCGCGACACCTCGCACGCCGATCGAGAACGGTAGGCCGGGCTGCGGCACGCCACTCCATGCCAATCGCGCGCGCCCCGCCGAACCGGCGCACGCCGTCCCGTAGCTCGAGAACGAGCTGAAATCCGACACCGGGCCCATGGCGTGGACGTAGCCGCCACAAGAGATCCCCCGGGCGCGGGCCGCAATCGCCACGCGCCGCGGCCCGGCCGCCGCGGAGGCGACGAAGCCCACCAGCTTGCCGATCTCGTTGGAACTCCAACCGGGGAACACGTCGAGCTCGCTGCCGTCGCGGGCGATCACGATCGCGCTCGCGTTCCAAGACGATGTACCGATGACGACGTCCTCTTGGCCATCTCCGTCGTAATCTCCCGTGGCGATGGCGTCACCCAACGCTCGGACGGGGCGAGCTGGGTTCAAAGGGCCCAGCGGGGCGCCCGTCGCGCCCGAGAACCTCAGCACGCTGCCGCCCGCCGCGAGGTTGGGCTCCGGTGCGCCCGCCAGGAGATCGTCGACCCCGTCGCCATCGAGGTCGGCGACGCGGGCGAGGGCAGCGCCGAGCGCCATCCCGTTGCGCGTCTCGTGGAAGTCGTACAGAAGCGCCCCGGTGCGGCCGGACCGCACCTCGAAGCGACTCGCCGTATTCCACTGACCCGGAGCGCCAATGGCGAAGTCCGCCGCGCCATCACGATCCAGATCGTCCAGCACCGCGAGCGCAGCCCCGTACTCGTCATCCGCGACGGTGCTCTTCAACTCCAACAGCACCGCGCCATCGGTCCCGGACCGAATCTCGACGGTGCGCTCGTGCGGGGGCCATGCAAAGCGCGGAGTACCGACCAAGACGTCCGGAGTCCCGTCCGCGTTGTAGTCGATGCCGCTCGCCAAACTCAGCGCCCAGCTGTGGTCGGGGTTGCTTTGCCGCCAGAGCACCGCGTGATCGCTGCCGCGCCGCAAGACCAGCTCGTTGGCCGCCCCATCGATCTGCTTGCAGACGAACTCCGCTCGCCCATCCCCATCAAGGTCATCCAACGGGGCAAACCCGGTGATGCCCTGCACGGTCGAAGAGGTCGTCCACTCGTGGATGACGGTGCCGTCGACACCGCTGAGGACTCTCCAGCGATGATCCGTGGAAGCCGCGAGGAACGGTGACTCCAGCACGACGCTTCCGATGTCGGCGGTGCCATCGCCATCGACGTCGCCGACGATGCCGGCGGCCTCCAGCGCCGGCCCGACCCTCGGGTCTCCCTCGAGCGGCAGGTGCCACGACTCGCGTTGCGTGGCTCCCGACCAAAACACGTAGCTCAGCCCGAACGCGCCAACCAAGTCGCAGAAGCCATCGTCATCGACATCACCGATCATCTGCGGGGTGCTGCCAGGAGCAACGCGCAGCAGGAACCGAGCGTCGCGACCCGAAAACACGACGCCGTAGCTCGCGAAATCCAACGCGCCGTCCGCATCGACATCACCGCCGCTCGAGATCGGGCCGCCGAAGAACGTCGCGCAAGAGCCACCCGCGACGACGCCGGAATACGTGCCGAGGGTTCGATCGCCAGCGACGTCGTAGACCTCGACGAAGCCTCCGGAGCCCAGGGCTCCCGAGACCGACAACGCGAGATCGTCCCGACCGTCGCCGTTCACATCGCCGATCGCCGCCGCGTGCATCGTCGTCGTCGGCGCGCGGTGAATGCTGCGCAGAACGGCGCCGGTGGCCCCGTTGCGCACTTCGACCCAATCGCCGGTCGTGCCACCGCCGTCCGAGACACGCAGAAAGAAATCGCCCCGCCCATCACCATCGACATCCCCGGCCGGCGCGACGCCGAGCAACACCCCCGCAGTGCTCGGTTGCACCGCCGATCGCAACAAGACTCCGGTCCGCCCCGAGTAGATCTCCGTGGTGTCTGGCCGCGTACGCCGCAGGATGGCGACGTCGTCGTGCCCGTCGCCGTCCACATCCCCGATGCCGGCGAGGTGCTCCGCGCCGCCGGGCCACGTGTGCAGCAACGCACCCGTAGCTCCGGAATGGGCGAACGCGTTGCCGCTCGCAGAGCGGTCGCTGACGGCGAAATCAGTGCGCCCATCCCGGTCGAGGTCACCGGCGACCGCCATGTCCAAGATTCCGCCCGGAATCGTCACTTTGGCGATCAGACCGCCATCGCGGCCCGACAACATGCGGACGTCGTTTTCGTAGTGACGCGTGGCGAACAGATCCGGGATCCCGTCCAGGTCGAGGTCGCCCGCTGGCTCGAGGTGGCGCACCAACTGCGATTCCGTCGTGCTGAAGAGCACGCGCTGCGCACTCACGCCCGACACCACGACGGCAAGAGAAACGGCGAGCTGCGCGGCTGTCATCGTCGACTCCTCCATGGCGGTCGTGTCATCATAGCGACGCGAGGGAGACCCGCGCACGACTCCCCGCCGATCGCGTTACTCCCCTGCCAACGCGCGGTAGTCCAGGTGATCGCACGGTCCACATCGCCCAGGAGCCCTCTCGATGTGTATCCCCCAGAGTCCATCGTTGCTCTCGCTCGGCGCTTCCCTCGTCGTGGCCGGCGTCGCGCTGGCACAGGAGCGCCCAACCGAGGCCCAACGCCGCACGACAGCGGTCCTCGAACGTGCGTTCGCCGCGACGCATGCACCGGTCAGCGCCATCGTCGCGATGCGCGGACAGCCGGTCGCCACCTGGTCGCAGGGCACGGACGCCACTGGCAGGGAGGTGGCTGGGGACAGCCTGTTCGCCGCGGGCGCGGTCACCGAGACGATCACCGCAATCGCCCTGCTGCGGCTCTTGCAGGAGGGGAAGATCAGCCTCGATCGCTCGATCGAGCACTACCTTCACGACGTGCCCCGCAGCGCGCAGCGGATCACCGTGCGCCACCTGCTCCTGCACAGTACGGGACTACCGGCGGCGTTCGACCTGGATTCTCGCGGCGACGACGACCTCGATGCGTTCACGGCCGCGGCTCTGCGCCTGGCCCCGGGGGTGCGGCCCGGCGGTTTCGTCCAGTATAGCCAACTCGATTTCGCCCTCGCCGCCGCGCTTGCCGAGCGCGTCATCGGCGAGCCGCTGGCGCCGCACTGTGAGCGCACGATCTTCAAACCGGCCGGCATCGATGGCATGGGGTTCGCGAGCGGGGACCTCGACCGCCGGCGTTTCGTGCGGGCGGATGGCCACCAACCGATCCTCGCCGCGGAACAAGGTCGGTCGGCTCGCGGCGCCGTCGATCTGGTCGCGAGCACGAACGGCCTGCTCCAACTCTACCGCGCGCTGCGCGAAAGGCTCCTCCTCGACGACCGCAATCACGAGCGCCTGTTGGAGGTGCAGACCGACGACCGCACGTTCGCCGGCTACGCCGAGCTCGATGCGAACGGTCGTTTCGTCCGTCTCCGCGCCCAGGGGAGCATCGGCGCGTTCCGAGCGTGCTGGTCTTGGGATCCCACCGCCGATCGCTGCGTCGCTCTGCTCGCCGCCAGCGGCGATGCCGTGGATCTCGTCCACGTCGAGCGCGCGTTGATCCAGGAGTTCGACCGACCCGACGGCGGCGACACCCTCACTGCCGATGCCGCGCTGACCGCCAAGTTCGAGCCGTACACGGGGCACTACCGCCTCGACACCGACAACGGCTTGGAGATCGTGGTGCGCGGCGACGAGCTGCTGCTGTGCTCGATTGGCCAAACCGCGAGCGCCCGCCTGGCGCACGGCCAACCCACCTTGCCGGAGTGGCCGACGTTCTACGCCGAAGTCGAGCAGCGCGCGCCGGTCCTCTTGCGCCCGATGCTGCAGAAAGACACCGAGAGCTTCGCGCGCAGCTTCTACGACCGCGCCGATCCGGCCAGCGCTGCCAACGGAGTCCGGTTGGTCGAGACCCTGGAACAAGAGCTCGGTGCCGTGGGGCAACATACGCTGGTCGGCACGAGCGGCGCGAACGGGCTGCAGTCGTGGTTTCGCGTCGAGTTCGGCGAGACGCGCGTGTCGCTGCGGATCACGTGGCACGGCGAACGCTTCGCCAGCATCGTGCGCGATCCGGAGCCGCTCCCGTTCCGCGTACCGCTGACCGCGGCGGGCAAGCACCGCTTCAAGGCGCGCAGCCTCGACGGCAACGCCGATCTCGAGGTTCGGTTCCAGGGAGTCGGCCGCAACAAGCCGGCGCGCGGCCTCGTGCTGTACGACGCGTCGAAGTCGGGCCGGCGAGGCCTCCGCGCGCGTCGCAAGCCCTGAGGTCGAAGCCCGCGGCAGAGTCGCTCACACGACGCTGCGGAACAAGTTCAACGCGCGTCGCAGGTGCGGCCGGCCCCTCCCCTTGGCGGCGAAGAATCGCTCCAGGGCCGCCTGGGTCTCGAAGTAGTCGCTCAGCTGCCCGGCCGCGGCCGTCAACACCGCGAACAAGCAGCCCTTGGCCATCAGAGCCACGCCGAGCAAGACGACGGTGACGCTGGCGGCATCCGGCCCGAGCAAGCTCGCCCACAGCGGTTGGATCGCGGCAAACACGAACAACGGTGCCAGCGCGTAGCGCGGAATGGACATCAGGTGGCTACCCAGGCGAGCGACGAAGAACATCGTCGACACCGAGACCATGACGGCCCCCACGACGATCCACTCCGGTCCCACCGGCAGCCAACCGGCCGCCACGGCGACGACCCACAGCGTCACCGGCGCGTAGATCCAAAGGCAACGCGCTGCGGTCGCGCGGCCAGCACCGACCGTGGGTCGGTCGAGGACCACGAACAACCAGTGCAGGCAGAGTCCACTGAGGAGATTGAGCACCTCGGACACCGCCCGGGGCCAACCGCGGTCAGCGTCGAGCTCGAGCCACGGCGCCGCGATCAGCCACGCGTACAACAGCAGCCACGCCAGCCACAGCGCCAGAGTGCCACGGCGAAACTGTCGCCATGCTCTTGCCGCATCGCTGTCCGTGATCGACTCGACGAATGGCCGGCGGAGCTGACCGGCGAGGATCCCCGCCAGCAGAGCGAGGTGCAGCGCGCACAGCACTCCCGGCCCCCACGTCAGGCCGGCAATGATCACCGCGATCAACGCCGCGCCGAAGCAGAGTGCGAACCGACGCGGCTCGAGGATGCCGGACGGCCGCGGCGGCGCCGCGCTCTCCTTGGACGCGGCCTCACCGATGCTCTCCAGCAGCGCGTCCCACTCGCGCTCGGCGGGATCGCTGGGCAGCCACGGCCCGTCATGCATCGTCGAACAGCCTCCGCCGGATGTGCTCCATCCGCTTGCGCGCCAACGACCGCTGGTTCAACACCGTTTGCACCGCCACACCCAAGCGACGCGCCAGCGACTCCGCCGGCGCCGGACGGCCAGTGCCGTCCAACGCGGCTTCGAGATCCGCCTCCAGTACGGCGCACTGCAGCGGCGTCAGCTGCCGCCGCCGCACCGCGAGCCGCAGCTCCAAGCGCACGCGGTCGACGAGGTCCCGCGCTTCGAGCGGGTCGCGCGGCCGTGCCGACCGCGGCTCGACCAGCCGGAGACGGTGCGCGCTCTGCGCCGACGCACGGCGCTGCTCGCGGGCCTTGAGCACGACGATTCCCTGGACCCAGGCATCGAGTGCGCCCCGCCGTTGGTCGAAATCACCACCCCGATGCAGTGCGGTCTCGATGGCCTCGTGCACCGCGTCGCGCGCCTGAACTCCGGGGACCGGTCCGGAGCCGCGCACGCGCCGCGCCACGACGAGCCAGCGATCGAAGCGTTCGTAGAGCAGGCCGCGGGCCAATGCGATCTCGCCGCGCTGCCACAGCGCCGCAAAGCGGGCGCCGCGCGGGTCGACGGGTTCGGGCATCGGGCTGAGCATCGCGGTCCGCCTCTTTCGTCGGCGGCGGGTCCACCCTACCGCGAAAAACGACCCGGGGAGCGAGGCGACCCGCCCAACAAGAGGCGGCATGGTTCGAGACGCTCCTCGTGGCCGCGGCTTCGCCACCGAGCGCGGGTTCGTGCTGGCGGCGGTCGGCAGCGCCGTCGGCCTCGGCAATCTCTGGAAGTTTCCCTACATCACCGGCACGCATGGCGGCGGCGCGTTCGTGCTCGTCTACCTGCTGTGCATCGCCGTCGTCGGTTGGCCGTTGATGCACGCCGAGCTCATGATCGGTCGGCGCGGCGGCGACCGCGGCGGCGGCGGCGTCATCGATGCGCTGGCTCGGGCGGCCCAGGGTCGGGCGAAGCCGGTGCGCCGCCTCGCGCTGGGCACCGGTGGCCTCGCCGTGGTGGCGAGCGTGATGATGCTGTCCTTCTACGCCGTGGTCGCGGGGTGGGCGCTGCACTCCCTGTACCGCGCATTGACCAGTGGCGTCGACCCGAGCCGGGCGGCGCAGGAGTTCGCCAGCATGCGCGCGAACGCGGTGGCCGGCGCGGCGTGGGCCACGGTCTTCCTCGCCATGACGGTGGCGGTGGTCGTGCTGGGAGTGCAGCGGGGCATCGAGCGCGCCAGCCGAGTCCTCATGGGGGGCCTGTTGCTGCTGCTGGTCGCGCTGCTGATCTACGTCGGCTGCACCGGCGGCCTGGGCCAAAGCCTGCACTTCTTGTTCGCCCCCGACTTCAGCGCCCTCAGCGGCGAAGCCGTGCTGGCGGCGCTGTCGCACGCGTTCTTCTCCCTGTCGCTCGGCATTGGCGCGATGATCACCTACGGCAGCTACACGAACAGCGACCGGCACGTCTTGCGCGACGGCGTCGCGATCGTCGTGCTCGACACAGGCGTCGCCCTCCTCGCTGGGACGGTGATCTTCGCGGCCGTGTTCCGCGCCGGGAGTGCGGCCGACCACGGTCCGGGCCTGCTGTTCGCGACGATGCCCGCCCTGTTCTCGAGCATGCCGGGCGGCGGCGCCGTCGGCGTCGCGTTCTTCTCCCTGGTCGTGTGTGCCGCATGGTCGTCGGCCATCGCCCTGCTCGAAGTCCCGGTCGCGTTCCTCAGCCGCGGCGGCCGCTCCCGCGTCCAGGCGACCGCGGTCGCCGCCACGATCTGCTGGGTCGGGGCAGTGGCCTGCGCCGTGGCCCCCCGGGTGTACGCGGCGATGGAGAGCACCGTCGACCACCTGCTGCCCATCGGCGGTCTGCTCGTCGCCATCCTCGCCGGACACTTGCTGGACCGCAGCACCCTCGCCCCGCCCCACCCGAGGCTGGCGGTTCTCTGGACCGTGTCGGTCCGCTGGATCGCGCCCGCCCTGGTCGCCGGCGTCCTCGCGGCGCAGATTTGACGCCAACCACCCGCGGCTCGCTCCTTTCTTGGGATGATCTGCATCCTGAGGGGAGCTCCCGCGGAAGAAGTCGCGATGACCGTGCCTACCGTCGAACAGGACTTCGCCCGGTGGCGCGCGCGCTGTGATCCACGGGCGCTGGAACGCGTGTTCGACGCGCTGGCTCCCGAGCTACTCGTCATCGCGCACCATGTCGCCGGTGCGCAGCCCGCCGAGGACCTCGTGCAGGCCACGTTCCTCGCCGCGATCCAGCACGGCGACCGTTGGGACGCCGCGCGCCCGCTGCTGCCCTGGCTGATCGGCATCCTGGTGCGGCACGCCCTGCGCGAACGCGAGCGGCTGCACCGCCGTCCGGACCCGAGGCGGCTGCCGGTGCGCTCGACCCCCGATCCGGCAGAGGTCGCCGAAGCCGAAGAGCTCGCCGCCGCCGTCGACGACGCGCTGCGGCAGCTGCCCAAGACCTACCGGCAGACCCTCGCCCTCCGGCTGGTGCACGGCCTCACTCCCACCGAGATCGCGCACGCGCTCGGCGAGCCGATCGCCACCGTCAAGAGCCGGCTGGCGCGCGGCCGAGAGCTGCTCCGCCGCGCCCTACCCGCCGGTGTGCACGCACCCGGCGCGGCGTTCCTCACCGGCATGCCCCTCGAGCAAGTGCGCGCCGAGATCCTGAACGCGGCGGCCCGACACGCCTCCTTCACCGCGGCGACCACCACCGCCGCGGTTGCTCCATCGATCGGAATCGCCATCATGACGCCCAAGCTGATGCTGTCCGCCACCGCTGGTCTCGCGCTCACCGGAGCGCTGGCGCTGGCTTGGTGGGTCCCCCACGCGCGCCTTCCCGATCCAGAAACCCCGGCGCAGAGCCAGACGCCCGCCACAGTGGTTGCGCCGCCGGGCGCACCGGACACGCCTGCGGCGGCGGCGAGCGCCGATCCGCGGGTCGCGCTCGCGCCGGCCACGTCGACCGCCGATGACGCGACCGAGGCGGGCGCTTTCTTCCACGGCCGCGTCGTCGACGAGAACGGCCAGGGGATCGCCGGCGTCACCGTGCTGCTGGGGTTGCCCGGCCGCACCGACGCGCTACGGAGCGAGGCGAATTTCTTGATCGACCGTTCGGTCAACACCGGCGAGATCCGGACTCCGGAGGACGGCGCGAAGACCGCGACCGCCGCGGACGGCGGCTTTCGCTTTCGACGTCCGGACGATGCGATGCACCGCGCCCTGGTGGCGTGGTCGGCGGAACTCGGCTGTGCTCGGGTCGAGCTCCCCCCGGAGCACGTCGGCCCGATCGACATCACTCTGGCTCGCGGCGAAGCCCTCGCCGGCACCCTCCGCGACGCCACCACGCAGCAGCCGATCGCGGACACGCACGTGTCCTTCTATCCCGAGCGCAGCGGAATGCCGATCGCCTGGCCGCAGACCGATGCCCTCGGGCGCTTTCGGACACCGCCGCTGCCGGTGCAGGGCTACCGCGCGATCGCCCGCCCGGACGGCTTCGTCGAGGTGGACCAGACCGTACCCGCAGGCCAGCGCGAGCTCCTGCTGGAGGCGGATCCCTTGCCACGTCTCGACGCGGTGCTCGCCAACGCGAACGGCACGGCGTGGACCGCGGCGCGCATCGCCGACGCACTCGGCGGCGACCGGGCGCTGCGCTTCGAGCTGACCGCGCGGCCGTACGACCGCTACAGCGCGTTGACGGCCGACCACTTCGACCGGGCTCGGCTCGAGCTCGAGCTCGAGCTCGAGCCCGACACCGGGTCGTTGCGCGGGGCCGTCATCGACACCGACGCACGGCATCTCTCCGTTTGGGACAGTGGCAAGCGCGTCGGCCAGGCGGTGCTCGACGACTGGCACACGAAACACATCCTCATCGAGCTCGCGCCTGAGCCAACCGTCAGGCTCGGCGCACGCATTCACCTCGATCCCACTCCACGATCTGCGGTCGAGATCGAGGCCACCTTGACCGATGGACTCCGGCGCAGCGTGCCCCTGGCGACCGCGCGCGGCGACGGCCTGCTCCACTTCGACGTGCCGAGCCACCTCTCCGGCCACCGCTGCGGCCTGCTGATCGAGGCCGATGGCTACGCCGAGCACTTCGCCATGCTCGAGATCCCGACCGCGGCGACCGAAGCGTGGTACACCGCGACGCTCTCGCCCGCCGAGTGGACCGCGCACGGTCAGGTGCTCGGGCCCGCAGGCGGACCGCCGACGGCGGCGACGGTCACCGTGCTGCGGGCGGACGGCACTCCCCTACTGCGGCCCGAGCGGGCCACCGTGCTGCCGCGCGACGACGGCCTGTTCCGCTTCGAAGGCCTACCGCGCGCACCCGTCTGGGTCATGGTGCAGGCCGATGGTTGCGCGGCGCATGGCGTAGAGATTTCCGCCGACACGACGGAACCGGTCACGGTCGAGTTGGCGGCAAGCCGCGAGCTCGAGATCCAGTGCACCGCGAGTTCGAAGAAGCAGTACCGGATCCTGGATGCACAGGGCCGCCCGCTCCTCGACGACCGCTGGGCTGGCGTCTATCGATTCGGGCACGGTACCCACTTGGACATCGGCGCGCGTGCCGCGACGGTCGAGGTCTACGACACGGTCAGCGGCGAACTGCTGGGCAGCGGCGCCGTGCCGGCGAACGACGCGCTGGAGATTCGCGCACACCAGTGAGGGCGCACCGGCCCGCGACAATCACCACCGGCGGCGCGTTGCGAACACGCTGAGGCTGAATGCGTTCTCCGATCGCGAGCGCCGCGCTTGCCGCTGCGGCGACACCCTCGTAGTGTCGCCGCCGGGGCGACCCTTCCGTCGGCCACCGGCGAGCGTCGTCCTCTCGCCTCTCGACCCCGGAGGATCCTCGTGCACAGCCTTCGCGTCCCTCTCCGCAGCGCGTTGCTGCCAATCGCCGCTGCCCTGACGCTGACCGCCGCGCCCGAAGCCCAATCGCCGATCCGCATGACATGGATCACGACCGGCGACACCCGCGCCATTCTGCAGTGTTTCGGGCAGCAGTCGTTGCCCTCCGGAACCGATCTCACGACCAGTCCCTCGATCTCGCAGGTCAACCCCGGCGGCGTGTACCCGCTCAACGCGGGAGTCAGCTTCTTCTCTCGACAGACCCTCGCGGGCTGGCCGTCGGTCGAGATCCGTGATTCGGCGTCGGCCTACGCCTTGAACCGCCTCGTCGGGAGCGCGGGCTACACGGCGATGACCGGCGGGCCCCAGAGTGGCTTGCTGTGCAAGCAGATCACCGACACCCACGACAGTGTGCTGTCGCTGCGCCAAACCGCGTGGGCGTCGGTCCAAGCGGACTTGGTCGTCATCGCATCGACGACCCGGACCCAGACCTGCGAGGTGTGTCCGTTTGGCTGGCCGGGCGGGCTCAAGTCGAACCTGCAACACTGGGCGAACGTCGACATCGGCGACGACGGCAGCGAGGAGGTTTCGTACGTGGCGTCGACCACGGGCGGCTCGCTGACCCGAACCTTCCCGATCACCTTGCGTCGGAACTCGACGCTACGGATCCGCCTCGGCACGCGCAGCCTGTCCGAGGCCTCGATCCCTCTCGGCGTCTACGCGGAGGTATCGGTGTTCGTGTGGGGCTCGCTGCGAGTGGAGCTGCGCAACGTCCGCTATCCGGGCTCCGCGATCCCCTACGGCGCGGGGTGCCCCGGTACCAACGGTATCGCCAGCCACGGCGCGGCGACCCCCGCCGCGCTCGGCAGCACCGCCATCTACGAGCTGCACAGCGGGCCCTTGAACTCACCGACATTCCTGTATCTCGGCGCGTCCAACACCACCTTCCTCGGCCTCGGCCTGCCGCTGAACCTCGCTTTCCTGGGCGCGCCCTGCGATCTGCTCACCAGCATCGACGCGACCATTCCCGCGATGACCGACGCCACCGGCTACGCCAACATTGCGCTGCCGGTGCCGGCAAGCCTTCCGGCGGCGGTCGGTGCACGGTTCTACTCGCAGTTCGTCTCCGTCGAGCCCCTGCCGGTCAATCCGCTGGGGCTGACCTACAGCAACGGGTTGGTGTCGATTCTCGGCGGCCCGCTCTGAGGGCCCCACGCACCGCACAACCACCGCGGAGTACGATCCCCACATGCCCGACAACCCCCGCTTCCAGGCTGCCTCCCCCTACGGAGACGACGTCCTCGCTCTCCCAGTCGAAGACCTGGACGCCGCGTCGGCGCACTACACCGCGTGCTTCGGTATGGTCGAAGTGGAGCGGCGCGACACGCCGCACCCAGCGGTCATCCTCGAGCGCGACGGGGTGCGCATCGGCTTTGCGATCAACGGCGGGGACGCATCCAACGAGGGGGCGGCCATCCTGGTGCACGGCATCGAGCAGCTCCGCGACGAGCTCGAGGGCAGGGGGGCCAAGATCGGAGACTGGCGCGTGGACGAGCGCGACGGCATGCGGTTTCAGGTCTTCTTCGTCGTCGCCCCCGACGGGCTCTGCTACTACTTCCACGAACCGCTGGCAGGAACCGAGCCCTGAACCTGTTCCGCGGACCTCCGGGCGAAGCAGAGGCCCGCATGACGCGAACACCAGTGATTCTGTTGACCGGTGCGACCGGATACGTCGGCGGCCGCCTCCGCGCCGCCCTGGAAGCCGAGGGCGACTCGCTGCGATGCATGGCCCGGCGACCCGAGAACCTCCGCTCCCGCGTGTCGTCTTCGACCGAGGTCGTCGCGGGCGACGTGCTCGATCCCGACTCGCTCCAGGACGCTCTGAGCGGCACCAAGGTGGCCTACTACCTGGTGCATTCCATGGGTTCCAAGGCCGACTTCGAAGAGAGAGATCGGCGTGCGGCGACCAACTTCGCAACGGCTGCGCGCGCGGCCGGACTCCGACGGATCATCTACCTCGGGGGACTCGCCGAGCCCGGGTCGGATCTCTCCGCCCACCTTCGCAGCCGCCACGAAGTCGGCGAGATTCTGCGCACGTCCGGCTGCCAAGTCATCGAGCTGCGGGCATCGATCGTGATCGGCGCGGGGAGTCTGTCGTTCGAATTGGTCCGGTCGTTGGTCGAGCGGCTTCCCGTCATGATCACGCCGAAGTGGACCACGGTGGAGGCGCAGCCGATCGCGGTCGAAGATCTCATCGACTACTTGATGGCCTGCAGGCGGCTCGAAGGCACCGAGAACCGCATCTACGAGATCGGAGGAGCCGATCGCGTCTCCTACGAAGGCCTGATGCGAGAATACGCCCGCCAGCGAGGCCTGCGCCGGTTCATGCTCCGCGTGCCCGTCATCACCCCGTGGCTCTCGAGCCTCTGGCTCGGCCTGATCACGCCGGTCTTTGCCCGGATCGGGCGCAAGCTCATCGAGAGCATCAAGAGCCCCTCCGTGGTCCGCGACCCCTCGGCGGTCGTCGACTTCGACATCGAACCCACCGGGATGAGTTCTGCTATCGCCCGCGCCCTCGCCGACGAAGAAGCCTCGTTCGTTGAGAGCCGTTGGTCGGACGCACTCTCCAGCGGCGGCGACGTCGTGACCTGGGCGGGGGTCCGCTTCGGCAACCGGCTCGTCGACCGCCGCTCGCAGGTGCTCGCTCTGGAGCCCGTCGCTGCGTTCGCACCAATCCGTCGCATCGGTGGCAGGAACGGGTGGTACGCGTTCAACTGGCTCTGGAGCCTGCGCGGGACGATCGACCTCCTGCTCGGCGGCGTGGGCACGAGACGCGGGCGGTCACATCCGGACCGCGTCCGCGTCGGGGATGCCATCGACTTCTGGCGAGTGGAGGCATACGAGCCCGATCGACGGTTGCGCCTCTCGGCCGAGATGAAGCTCCCGGGAAGGGCATGGCTCGAGTTCGAAGCCAAGCCACAAGGCGCCGGCTCGGTGGTCTGCCAAACCGCCGTCTTCGACCCCGTCGGTCTCGGCGGCCTGGCATACTGGTACCTCGTGTACCCACTGCACGCGCTCGTCTTTCGCGGCATGCTGAACGGGGTCACGCGGGAAGCTCAGCGCGGCCGCGGCCGCAACCAAAGACCGAGCGCACCACGACAGTAGCGGAGCCCGCGAATCCAGCGGTGCTGGGCGGCCGCGCTGAGCCCGGAGGCCAGTGTTGTCTTCGAGCCTCCGGGAGCTGCGTTGTCGAATTCCCGGCGACGACGGGCCTTCCGAAAGGTTGTTGCCGCTCGAACATTCTCGGACCCCGAGGCTCAGTGCGGCCGCGGCCGCAACGGTATCAAAGACCGAGCGCACCACGACAGTAGCGGAGCCCGCGAATCCAGCGGTGCTGGGCGGCCGCGCTGAGCCCAGAGGCCAGTGTTGTCTTCGAGCCTCCGGGAGCTGCGTTGTCGAAGTTCCAGCGGCATCAAGCCTTCGAAAATGTTGTCGCCGCGCGAAGATTCTCGGCCCCGGACGCTCCGCGACTGGCGGAACTCGGGCTTGCGGGCCCTACCGGCACCGCGCCGCCAGCACCGCATCGAGGGTGACGTCGTGGCGATAGTCGAAGAGCTTGACCAGCCGCGGGCGGATGACGAAGCGATCGGCGCACCGCCCCAACGCGCCGAACGGAGGGGCGTAGTCGATCTCGTCGCGAAGCCGGCACCCGGCCGCGTGCGCGAAGAAGAGGTGCTTGTGGCGCCACTCGGCGAACGGCCCCTCCACCATGACGTCCTCGAAGAACCGGTTCTTCTCGTAGGCGACGTGCTCGGCCACGATCGTCGTCCACGACAGCCCGATCTTGGTGCGAACCCGCACCCTCGTTCCGACCTCGAGACCCGTGGGTGGTTCGATGATCTCGGTCCGCTCCCACGGCGGCTGCAGCAGGGCGAACGCGTCCGGCCGCTCATGGAACGCGAAGACCTCCTCCACAGTGGCGGGCAACACGCTCTCCTTCACGAATCGCACGACCCGTCCGAGTCTACCTCGAGTCGGGCCGCGAACCCGGCCTCTTCCGCTGATCACAGCGGCGCGCGCGTGAACACGCCGCGACCGTAGGTGCCGATCGCGATCTCGTTGGAGCGCGGGTCGTAGACCATGTCGGTCACGTAGGGCGTGGTCGGCAACCCGTCGTTGTAGCTCTGCCACGTGGTGCCGCGGTCGGTCGACACGAAGACCCCGAGGTCGGAGCCGATGTAGAGGTGGCCGCGATCGTCCGGTGACCACAGCACACAGCGCACGTTGATCATCGATCCCAGGTTGCCCGTGCAATCGTTCCAGGTCTCGCCGGAATCGCGGCTGCAGACCACCCGGGTTCTAGTGATCCCACTCAGCCCCGCGATGACGAGGCGCCCGGCGTCGCTGACCGAGCCGAACTCGATGTCGGTCACCTGCTTGCCCGACCACGATCCCGATCTGAGGGTGGCGAGATGAAGCGTCGGGTTGGCCGGAGTGGAGACGCGCATGGGAACGATGCTGCCGTCGAGCCCGACCACGATCACTTCCGCAGTCGGCGTGGCGAGCGTCGCAGCAACCTTGGTCGGCACGGTTCCGGCCGGTACCGAGAACCGCTGGGACCACGCGGTGCCGGGGCCGGGGGTGCTGTAGACCGCGCCGCCGAAGTTCGTCAGGAAGGACCGGCCAGACCAGGTCAGGTCGGCGGTCCAGGGTTGACCACTCGGCAAACCGCTGGAGAACGAGTTCCACGCGCCACACGTCTGGCTCAGCGAGGGCGGGTACTGGAAGCGAAACTGACTGGTCGATGACAGGCCGACCAGGGTCGAGTACAGCGTGCCGTCCTTGAACAACACGTCGCCACCGTCGCAGCAGGTGATTGCGTCCCACTGCCGGAACTCGTTGGGCCCCATCTGGACGCCGTTGTCCTGGGTGCCGATCGCGTATCGAGTTCCCGCGAACTTGTTGGCCTGATCCGGATTCACGGCGAGGGTACGCACCTGCATCGCGGCCAGCGAAGTCCCGCCGACCGTCCGCCATGTCGTGCCGACGTCCTCGGAACGCACGAGGCCGCCGTCGTTGCCGGCAAAGACGACGTTTCGCTTGGTGACGTGTGGCCAGATGCACTGCACGTCCTCGTGCGTGAGGTTCGCGGAAGCCGTCCATGTCACACCCGCGTCGGTCGAGGTGTACATCGCGCGGGCGTTGCAACCGGTCCACACCACGTTCGGGTTCGAATCCGAGACCGCGATCGCGTTGTTGTGTCGCATCTGACCCGCCGCCGGAACCGGCGTCGTCACCTGCGTCCAGCTCTGGCCACGGTCCATCGACCGCCAGATTCCGGCCCAAGTGTCATCGGGCGCCGCGACGCTGGCGTAGACCGCGTTGTGCACCCCGATCCTCCCGGCGCCAAGCGCGATCCGCGCCAAGGCCGGCGGCGCCCCCGGCAGAGCCTTGGTGACGAACGACCCGGCGGTCCCCTGGCTGCCACTCACGTGCACCACGCCATTCCGCGTCGTCGCGACGACCGAGAAGCTCCCCGTCAACGGCTGGCCGACGACCTCGACCGCCGCCATTTGATCGACGACGACCCGGTCCCAAGTTCCGGCTTCGCCGCGGAACAATCCCTGGCTCGAGGCGACGAAGACGACGTCCGAGTTGGGATCGCCCCCCGGCTGCACGTCGATGTCGGAAACGTACGCCGTGATGAGCGAAGTGAACGCCACGCGGCTCCACGACAGGCCCCCGTCCGAGGTGGTGTAGAGCAGCCCCATGGAAGGGGCGCCCGTGCCACCGAAACCGGTTCCGAAGCTGCCGGTGCCGACCCACGCGGTTCCGGACCGGACCAAGTGGGTTTCGATCGCGCTGATCGAAGGGTGTGCGATCGCGTCGAAGGCGGGCGCCCACGAAGCCCCCTCGTCGGTACTGCGCCACAGACCACCGCTCGAGGCGCCGGCCCACAGCAGCGACGGGTTGCCGAAGTCCTGGGCGAAACTGATGATGCGACCGGTCCAAGTTCCGGCCACCGGTAGACAGCCCGCGGGCCCTTGCGCACCGACCGGTCCGACGAACTCCCAGGGCAGGGCCGCGCCGTCGGCCTCGGGTGCGCCACCGCGAGGGTCTCCGCCGGCATACAGGTGCGCCAGCCGAACACGGGCGACTTCGGCCGCCCCCTCTGGTTGGTAGGGGTCCGTCTGCTCCGCTGCTGGAGCTGGGACGCCCTGCGCAGTGCGTTGGTCGGCGTGCGTGCATGCCACGCCGAACAGGGCCGACGCGCTGGCGGCAGCGAGAGCAGAAAAACAGGTACGACTGGATCGCGTCGACGGGGATCTCAGCGCGGCCGGGGCCGCAACCAAACACGGAGCATTCCGCGACCCGAGCGTCGGTCGCGGGTTCCGCGGTCGCCGGCGGCCGCGCTGAGCCCAGAGGCCAGTGTTGTCTTCGAGATGGGATGAGAGGGTCGATCCCTCCGACGCAGTCGCCACACAATGGCGCTGCAAAATCAAAGGAGCAGATCGACCCATGACCAAAGTTACCGCTCAGACCTCCCCCGTGACCATCGGTCTCGACATTGGCGATCGGAACATCCACTACTGCGCACTGGACGCGTCGCGGACGGTCGTTGCGCGGGGCAGTTTCCCGACGACGCCGACAGCGCTCTCGAAGGCGCTGAGCGACTTCCCGGGCGCCAGAGTCGCTCTCGAGGCCGGCTCGCAGTCGGCCTGGATGTCTCGGCGGTTGCGCTCGGAGGGCTACGACGTTCACGTCGTGGACCCGCGCCGAGTGCAGCTGATCGCCAAGGATCCTCGCAAGACCGACCGGCGCGATGCCGAGACCCTGGCTCGCCTGGAGGCAGGGATGCCCGAGTTGCTCGGCACGATCCACCACCGCAGCGAGCAGGCACAGGCCGACCTGTCGGTCATTCGTGCGCGCGACCTGCTGGTGAGGATGCGGACGATGGCAGTGCAGCAGGTCCGGAGCCTGGCGAAGGGCTTCGGCGTCCGGCTGCCGTCGGCATCGACCGCGGCGTTCCCGAAGCGAGCTCGCGAGTCCATGCCGGTCCTGCTACTCACTGCGGCGGAGCCGCTGCTGGACTTGATCGCCGACCTGTCCCGCCGGATCGACGAGCTCGACAAGGCGCTCGTCGAGGCGAGCCGCGAGCGATACCCCGAGGTCGCCGTCGTGCAGCAAGTCAACGGCGTGGGGCCGGTCACAGCGACCGCGTTCGTGCTGACGATCGAGGATCCGACACGATTCGCCGAAAGCCGCCGCGTGGGCTCCTGGCTCGGCTTGTGCCCAAAGAGCTTCGCGTCGGGCGACAGCAATCCGGAGCTGTCGATCAGCAAGGCTGGCGACGGCTATCTGAGACGGCTTCTGGTGCAGTGTGCGCACTACATCCTCGGCCCGTTCGGCAAGGACTGTGACCTCCGGCGCTTCGGGCAACGCCTGATCGCCCGCGGCGGCCGCGGCGCGAGGAAACGCGCGGCGGTCGCGGTTGCCCGCAAGCTCGCGCTACTGCTGCATCGGCTGTGGCGTCATGGCTTGGTCTACGACCCACTCCACAACAGCGACCGCGTAGCTGCCCACACCGCGGTATGACCCAACCATGATCGCCCCACCCCCAACCAACCGAATACCGTGGAGGAACCTGGCGTGATGCCGCTCCTGCACTGCTGAAGACTCACCGCCCGATCCCGGCGACAGCGACCGGAGGCTTGGCCCTCGAGGCCGTTATCGAGAAAGCTGCGCCGGGTCGGACGGATCTCATCGTGCACCGGTCTCGGACGAGGCCATCAGAGTGCGTATGGAAGCCTGCGGAGTCCGAAGCTTGTCGCGCAGGGCGGCGCCAAGGCGCCCAGATTCTCAAGAAGAACAGATCCACAGACAAAGAGCTGTTGACGGGATCGCCCCTCTCATGGAAGCCTCCGGGAGCTGCGTTGTCGAAGTTCCAGCGGCATCGAGCCTTCCGAAAGGTTGTCGCCGCGCGAAGATTTGCGGACCCTGAGGCTCACGGTGCGTTTTGCGGATGCGGGGTGTGACATGCCCCGGGCAGTGCCGCGCCGCAGCGACCGCAACACCCAACACGGCAACTTCCCCATATCTCTCACCCCTCGGTGTTGCATTCCGGCGGTCACGACACTCTCAACGAGGCGATGGCGCTTGACCGCAACACCTAGCCGACCGCTGCGCCGCGCTTCGGCGGCCACTCGGCCATACTACGGCGCAGGCGAGACCCTCCGCGAATGTCAGACATCCCAGACCCCTCCGCCGCGGTCACGCGTGCCCTCGATGACGGAGACGCCCGCGCTCTCGACGAGCTCGTGGTCGCGTTGCTGCCACGGCTGGAGGCCTACGTCCACCTGAAGATGGGACCAGGCCTCCGGCAGCGTGAGGGATCGGCGGACGTCGTGCAGTCGGTGTGCCGCGAGGCTCTCGAGGGCTTGCGCGATGGCCCGTTCGAGTTCCGCGGCAGAGCGGCCTTCTTGTCCTGGCTGTTCACCACCGCGCTCAACAAGATTCGCGAGCGCGACCGATTCAATCGCCGCCAGCGCCGGGCTGCCGCACGCGAGTTGCCGGCAACCGCGATCGGCTCGGCCGCCGGCCACTTGGTGTCGCCGAGCCGCAAGCTCATGGCCCAGGAGGAGCTCGCCCGGGTCGAGCACGTCTTCGGCACGCTGTCGGAACGCGACCAAGAGATCATCATCCTCGCCCGCGTCATGGGGCTGGCGCGGACCGAGATCGCCGAGCTGCTCGGCTGCACCGCCGCCGCGGCGCGCGTCAGACTGGGACGCGCCGTGGCGCGCTTGGGCGCGGCGCTCGCAAACGCCGAAGGCGACGCCCTGCCATCACGGGCGCCGGATCGATTGCGCGGCAGCATCGACGCCGGCGAGGACGACGACTCGTCCACCGGCGCTCGACCGGACTCCTCGCGGTGACCCGCACCCTCACCGTCCGTTCGCGAAACGATCGGCGGCTCCCGCCTCCCACTTGTGCAGAAACGCCGGCCATCCCCACCGCTCGTGGAAACGCGCGTACAAGCGGCGACCATCCCGAGACCAGGCCAAATGGCTACTCGTGCCACCGCCGAGTTCCAACAACAACGTGCCCGTCGCAAAGTCCAGGATCTTGACCTTGCCGTCTGCACCCGAGGTCGCGACGCGTTGGCTGTCCGGCGCGACGGCCACGGAGTACACGCTCGTCGACAGTCGGGCGAGCTGACGCACGACTGTCAAATCCTCGGCGTCGCGCAGATACACACCACCCCCGGCATCTCCAGTGACGATCAGCGGCTCGTCCGGCACCGGCGCAAGGTCCGCCACGCGTTGATCGGTGCGCGCAGCGGCCTCGAGCTCCCCGTCGCCGACAGCAAACCGCAGCAGCTCACCATCATCGCGGCCACAGAAGACGCCCTTGCCGTCCGCTGAGAACTCCGAGAAGGCGGGTGGCGAGGAGCCCGCGTCGAACTCGTGTCGCCAGCGCACGTCGAGGGAGACCGCATCCAGCACCTGCACCGACATGTCGTCCCAAGAGGAGATGGCGAGACTCAGCCCGTCCGGACTCACCGAGATCGCCGAGATCCTACCGGGCACCACCCGGCGCTCACCCTCGATCGATGCATCGCGGACGCGGAAGCGGCGCAGGATCCCATCCCACCCGACGACGAACATCGCGTCGGTCGTGAGCGCGGCTCGCTCGCCGAGCATCTCGGGCGAGGACGCCTCATGGTGCATCACGATCGCACCGGTCCGCAGCTCGCGCACCGCGATGCTGCCGTCCATCTCCGAGTACGCGACGCGCCCCGACGCAACGTCGTAGCCGACGCCGCGACAGTCCCTGCCAAGCGAGTACGAGACCAGGTCTTGCGGCGGTTTCGCCGGCCACACTTTGACCGTGCCGCCGTGCGCCATGGTCGCGAGCCGCGATCGGTCGGGGGAGAGCGCGCAGCCGAAGACGCCGAGCGCGTGGCCGTCGTAGCTGCCCAGCGGCTCTCCGGTATCGAGCTTCCAAGCGGCCACCATCGCCTTGCCCCATCCGCCGACGGCATAGAGCACGCCGTCGCTCGAGTCGATCACCATTTCCCGCACGACCTCGGGCACGCGCAACGCGTAGCGCAGCGCACCGGTGTCGGCTTCTCGCACGACGATGCGCGGGTCCCCACCGGAGAGCACGAGGAGGTTTCGGCGCGGCGCCACCCGCAGCAGTTGAGGAGCCTGCAGCAGGAAAGGCACTTCACCTGGCTCGACGAGCGTGCGTTGCTGGCCGGTCGCGAGGTCGATGCGCGCGAGACGCCCCTCTTTGTCGCCCCAATACAAACTGTTTCCATCGGGAGCGTACTCGATGAGCACGACCCAGCCGGGGACGGGATACTCCGTGGTCGGCGAACTGGAGTCACCGAGCGATTGGATCCGCAGCGGGGCGTCCACCGTTCCCCACGCGTAGTGGGTGCCGTCCGGCGAAACCGCGATCGGAAGGTAATCCAAGCCCGACGCCAGCCTCCTCACCTTCGTCTGCGCGCTGGTGTCGATCAGGTCGGCGTAGAGGTCCCCGCCCGTCCGCCCAATCGCGATCACCCGGTGACTCTCGGTGGTCGGGACGATCGCGTAGCCCTCGGAAGAGATCGGGATCTCGGTAGCCTCGCTGGACCCCACAGCCCAGCGAAGCGGAGACGCTTTCTCCGGCGCGACCAGGAGCTCGCTATCCGACAGCCAATGCACCCGGCCCGCGCTCGAACAGACCCCGGTCAAGGAGAACAAGGCGTCGTCGACCTGGTGCAGGATCCAGTCGTGCTCCCAGCCCCGCAGCGCCGGATCCGTCGCCGCCAGCTGCCGCTGCGCCTCGCCCGCCTGACCGGCATCCAGCGCGAGCTTTGCCGCTCGGATCGACGTGGTGTAGGTGCCCCAGTCCGCGCGGCGCCTCTCAGCGGCGACGTTCTTCTCCGCTTGCTCGACCCGTCGGGCACCCCACAGCAGGGCGGCCGCGCCCAGCAACAGGGCCAGTACCAAGCCGACGACGGCGACGACCGTCGCCCGGTGGCGCCGCACGAGGCGGCTGAGCTCGTAGACCAGCGTCGGACGCCGCGCGGCGATGGGCTGAAACTCCAGCACTCGGCGGACATCGCTGGCGAACGCGGAGACGGTCGGATAACGACGTTCGGGATTGCGCTCCAGGGCACAGCGCACGACGACCTCGACGTCGCCGCGGAGGTGGCGGGCCAATCGGGCCGGCGTGCTGTTTCGCTTCGACGCCAGTGCCGGAGCATCGGACCGCTTGAGCAGCAGGCGGCTCGGCGGCTCGATCTCGCCCTCCAGGATCCGGCGAAGCCCGGCCTGCAGCGGCAGCTCCCCGACGCTGCGACGATCCTGCGGCAAGTCGCCAGTCAGCAGCTCGTAGAGCACCAACCCCAGGGCGTACACGTCCGTCCGCGTGTCCACCGCGCCACCTTCGAGCTGCTCGGGACTCGTGTACGTGGGGGTTCCGACGAATCCTCCGGCAACGGTCAGACTCTGCCCGCCCCGCGAAGCCAATGCCTTCGCCAAGCCAAAGTCGATGATCACGGGTCGCGGCCCCTCGAGGTCGTGGGCAACGAGGATGTTCGACGGCTTCAAGTCTCGATGGATGACACCGCGCTGGTGCGCATGCGCGACGCCGGCACACACGTCGACAAACAAGCGCAACCGGGCGTCGATGTCATAGCGATGCTGGTCACAGAACCGCGTCAGCCAAGGGCCATCGATCAGCTCCATTGCCATGAAGGGCTGTCCGTTCGTCGCGATCCCCACGTCGAACACCGTGGCGATCGCGCGGTGCTGCATCTTGGCGAGCACCTGACCCTCGGCGGCGAAGCGCACCAGCGAGTCTCGGTCCTCACAATGCCAACGCAGCACCTTGATCGCGACCGCCCGATCGACCGGCGCGGTCTGCCGACCGCGATACACCGTGCCGAAGCCACCTCGCCCCACGACCTGCTCGACCTCGTAGTTGTCGATCTCCGGCAGTGCGGGCGCCAAGGGGACGGCGCGCAACAACTCTTGGCCGCGCGCCAACGACTCGAACAGGGCCCGAATCGCCGCGCCGTGGTCGGGCCACTGCCGGCACAAGGCGTCGACGTCGTCGGGCCCGGTTTCGCCGCCGACCCGGGACCACGCTTCATAGCACGCCTCTTCGACGGCAGGTGGCAAGGCCGGGGACCGCGCCTCCGTCGAACCATGCCGGCCAGCGGCTGAGGAGCTAGACGAGCGACCGACCATGGGGAGAATTGTGGCCGGACCGGCGGCGGTCCGAAAGGGCAGGCGGACACACGACGGCGGCCCCTGGGAGACGACAGTGGCAAACCCCGACGCCATAGTAGTCGCATGCGCCCGCATCCCGACGAAGCCGAAGCGCTCCTGGACCTGGTCCGCGACGCCACGCGCGACTACCTCGCCTCTCTAAAGGCCCGCCCGGCGCGACCGCGCGGCGCTGGCGCCGCCGCCGAGTCGTTCGCCGGACCGCTACCCGAGGACGGAGTGGGCGCCGAGGCCGCCCTGCGGGAGCTGATCGCGCGCGGCCCGGATGCGGCCGTGCACAGCGCGGGTCCGCGCTACTTCCACTTCGTCATCGGGGGCAGCACGCCCGCTGCCCACGCGGCAGACTGGTTTGCCTCGACTCTCGACCAACTGGCCTCGGCCTGGGTCAGCTCGCCCCTCGGCGTGCGCCTCGAGCAGATCAGCTTGGAATGGCTGAAGGACTTGTTCGGCCTGCCCGCATCGATGTTCGGAGTGATGACGACCGGCGCGATGATGGCGAACTACACCGGCCTCGCCGCCGCCCGGCAGTGGTGGGGTGAGCGGCAGGGCGTCGACACGGCCCAAGACGGCATCGCGCAGTTGCCGCCGATGCAGGTGCTGACCAGCGGGCACGTGCACGCGACGATCGACAAGGCCCTGGCCATGCTGGGCGTCGGCCGCCGCCAGGTCCGGCGCTTCGCGCGCGACGCCGCCGGGCACCTCGACGAGGACGCACTGCGCGCGGCGCTGCAAGCGCTCGACGGGGCACCGGCCGTCTTGGTCGCGAACGCCGGCGAGGTCAACACCGGCGCCTTCGACCCGATCGAGACGATGGCCGCGCTGGCGCACGAGTTCGGTTGCTGGCTGCACGTCGACGGCGCCTTCGGCCTGTTCGCGCGCACCGCCCCCGAAACCGCCGCGCTGGCGCGGGGAGTCGAGCGCGCCGACTCGGTCACCGTGGATGGCCACAAGTGGCTCAACGTGCCGTACGACTGCGGCTTCGCCTTCGTCCGCGACCGCACGCTGCTCGCCAAGGTGTTCGCGCTGGTCGCCGACTACTTGCCGGACCCGGCCGATCCACGCCCGATGTACTCGAGCCTCGGCCCCGAGTCGTCGCGGCGGGCGCGAGCGCTGGCGGTGTGGGCAACCCTGCGCGCCTACGGACGCAGCGGCGTGCGCGCCATGGTCGAGGAGCACCTGCGCCTGGCGCGCCGGCTGGCAGCGCGCGTCGACGAGGCACCCGACCTCGAGCGGCTGGCACCCGTGCCGCTCAACATCGTCTGCTTTCGCTACAACCCCGGTGGGTTGGACCCAGCGGCGCTCGATGCGGTCAACGAGCAGCTGGCGGAGGCCGTGCTCGCCGACGGCCGGGTCTACGTCGGCGCGACGCGGTTCGAGGGTGTGGTCGCCCTGCGTCCGGCGATCGTCAACTGGCGCACGGACGACTCGCACATCGACGAGCTGGTCGACGTCGTGCGCACCCTGGGCGCGGCCTGCAACCAAGCGCCCGAAGATTGACGTCGGCACTCGAAGCCGTCGTTTCGTCCGCGGTGGTGATCCTACAGCGCCTGCATCAGCGCGGTGACCCCGTTGCTGAGGACGATCCCGAGCGGGTTCGCCGCACCATCCGCGACCGCGGCCTGCAGGTGTAGCGACACCCCTTGCAGCGCCGGCAGGTCGGGGATCGGCAGCGTCCATGTCCGCGTCACGCCCGCGCCGGACACCGCATCGGTGGCGTCCGGGCTGACCAGCAGCGCACACTGCGCCGCGCCGAGCGGGGCGAGCGACCAGGGCAAAGTCACACCACCTCCCGCCCACGCGGTATTCGACGCGCCGAACGCGATGATCGCGGGCGCGCCCGCCGGCAGATTGCCGACTTCGAGGCCGAGGGTCTCACCGAGCCACGGCCGCAAGTTGTCCTCCAGCTGGAGCGACGGCGTGCCAGCCGAACCGGCGCACCCCGCGCCAAACGCGGTGACCTGCGCGGGGCTCGGGTTGTAGTACTCCCAAGTGTCCAGCGGCCCGAGAGGGCTGGAGCGCGTCACCATCACCATGCGCTGCCGGCGCTCGTCGAACGCCATCCGCCCGTAGCTGCCCAGCGGTGGCGATACGGCCGGAGTCCGGTAGGACCACGTACCGTCGAAGTCGTCGGTCGTCGCCGGGTTGTAGCCACACGCGTAGCCGCAGGTGGCCCAGCCGCCAAACGCCACCATCTTGCGCCGCAGCTTGTCGTACGCCAGGGCATGGCCGACGCGCTTGGCCCCCAACGCGGCCGGTCGCATCGCGGTTCCATCCCACTCGACCGTCCGGCCGACGACGAACGTGGTCTGCTGGCCGGTCCAGTAGTAGGGCACGCTGTACTGGCCTCCGTAGATGACGACCACCGCGCGGTCGGGGTCGAACGCCATGACTGCGCCATTGCCACCGCCACCTCCACCGGCCCAACGCTGCACCCAGGTCGAGCCGGTCCACGCCCACAGATCGCCGGTGGACAGGTACAACCCGGCGGCGCTGTCCCAGTACTCACCACAGCCGAGCAGCACCTCGCGGCGCGCCCCGTCGTACACCAGGCTGTGCCCGGTGCGCTGGGGAGTCGGCTGCGCCGCGGGAGTGATCTTCGCCCAAGCCGTGCCGTCGAACTCCCACACATCGGCGCCTTGGGTCCCGACGACGCGGTGACGGTGGTAGTCGTAGACCGCCAACTGCAGATTGGGCGGCACGACGCCACTCGCCGGCACCAAGGTCCACTGGACCCCATCGTAGCTCCAGACCTCGATGCCAGAGCCGCCGCCACCGACCCACCACACGGCCTGCGCGGTCGGAGACCACGCCATCACCGCGGGTGCGAGCCCGGGCGGCGCCGTCGCCAACTGGCGGTTGACCCAAGTCGACTGGGCCGCCGCGGGGATCGCAACGGCGCACAACACGGCAGACAACAACGGGCTCGGGCAAACCGATCGCATCACGCTCACTCCCAGGTTTCGGCTGCGGGCTCGGGCCGCATTCGGGGCGACTCTCGAGCCCCGGACTTGCAACTCATTAGAACACATTCTCGACCGCTTTGACACCCCCGCGCGCGTGGACGTGTGGCACCTCACACCGATGCTGCGCCTCGGCCGCGGCGCAGCATGCCCAGCACCACGAACACCACGAACGGCACGCTGGTCAACAACCCACTCGACAGTGGACGCAGGTCGCGCACGTAGTCGATCCAATGGATCGCCGCGATCAACGCGAAGTAGAACGTGAGCACCACGTGCGCTGCGCCGCATCGGGCGGGGGCGCACGCGCACCAGCCGCTCAAGGCGCCGAGTGCCAGCGCACCCGCGCTCGCCTCTTGCACAACGTGCAGCGCCTCTCCGTCGAAGCCCGCCGCGATCTCCGGCAGCACACCGAAGGGCAGCAGCGCACCGATGCCACCGATGCCGAGCATGCCGAGAGCGAACAGGGCGTAGATGGTGCGGTGCAGCGTCCACATCGTCCTGGCATCGTAGCCGCTCGCGCGGCGCGACTCCGTACAATCAGCACACCCCCCCGCCCCCCGGAGAATGCTCGCCACCACGCTAGTCGCCTCTTTCGCCGCCGCCCTGGCACAGCCGTCGCAACCGCCGTCGCCCTCGCGACCACCCAACGTGGTCGTGGTCTTCACCGACGACCAGGGCTACGGCGACCTGGAGTGCTACGGACACCCCGTCCTCCGCACACCGCATCTCGACCGGCTGGCGGCCTCGGGCGTCCGGTTGACGCAGTTCTACGCCGGCGGCCCCGTGTGCACGCCATCGCGCGCCGCACTGCTGACCGGCTGCTACCCGGTGCGCGTCGGCCTGCACCAACGCGTGATCTATCCCGACAGCGACTTCGGCCTCCATCCCGAGGTGACGACGGTCGCCGAGCTGCTGCGCACCCGGGGCTACACCAACGGCTGCTTCGGCAAGTGGCATCTGGGTCACCGCCGCGGATTGATGCCCACCGACCAGGGCTTCGACGAGTTCTACGGGGTGCCCTACTCCAACGACATGGCGCAGGCGCATCGCGCCGCGGACGACGACTATCCCTTCCGCCTGCCGCTGATGCGTGGCGACGCCGTGGTCGAATGGGAACCGGATCAGCGCACACTGACCCAGCGCTACACCGACGCGGCGATCGCGTTCATGCAGACGCATTGCGAACGGCCGTTCTTCGTCTACCTGGCCCACTCGATGCCACACGTGCCACTGTTCGTCGACGCCGGCCGGGCGGGGCGGAGTCCGGCGGGCCTGTACGGCGACGTGATCGAGGCGATCGACGACAGCGTGGGGCGAATCCTGGCAGTGTTGGACGACCTCGAGCTGCGGCAACAGACCGTGGTTTGGTTTGCCAGCGACAACGGACCCGCGCGGCACGCCGCCGACCACGGCGGCTGCGCCGGGCCGCTCCGCGGTGGCAAGGGCACGGTCTGGGAGGGCGGTCTGCGGGTGCCATGCCTGGTGTCATGGCCAGGAGTCATCCCCGCCGGGACTACCTGTCGAGCCATCGCGACCGCGATGGACTTCCTGCCCACGGTCGCGGGCTGGGCCGGTGCGACGCACGAGGCCACCATCGACGGACACGACATCGGCGGGCTGCTGGCGGGCACGACCGAGGCATCGCCGACGTCGCGATTCCTCTACTACGACCGGGATGGCGAGCTCGCCGGCATCCGCCTAGGCGCCTACAAGCTGCTGTTGGAGGGGCCGCAGCTCTACCACCTCGAGCGCGACGTCGGCGAGCGCCGTGACCTGGCGGGACAAGAGCCCGCGCTGGTCGAAACGCTGCGCGAACGCGCGACGAAGACGGACCGCGCAATCAGGGCCGCTGCGCACCCGACGCATCCGGGCACGGGCGCCTTGTTCTCTCCCGCGCGCTGATCGCAGGTTGCCCGCACGATCACCCACCGAACGACAGCGCGCTCGCCGGTGTCAAGCCGAAGCCCAACGGCGCCGTGGCATCCAGGACCGCACCTTGCACGAACAGGCGCGCCCCCGACAACGCCGCAACGTCGGGCACCGGAATCGGCAGGCTGAAGAAGCCGCTCGCGTTGGTCGAGCGCGGCAGGACCAGCAGCTGGCGCGCGGGATCGACGGCGAGCACACAGCCGCCGCCCAGCGGCACGCTGGCTGCGGCAGCCGAGAACAGCACCACTCCGGGCCGGGAGCTCGCCCCGCCGAGGAGGTCCATGCCGAACTCGACGTTGCCCAACCGCGGGATGCCGTAGCCGACGAGGTCGGGCCCTCCGGCCACACAGCCACCACCGATGTCGGCGACCCCCGGCGCGGGGTCGTCGACGATCCACGTATCGCCATGGCGGCCGACGGCCTTGAGGCCGCCGAACATCACCGTCTGACCGCGACGCGCATCCCACACCTGCACGTGGTACGCACGCGCTGCATTCGCCGGCCCAGTGGGCAGCGCCTGCCAGGCAGTGCCGTCGAACGCCCAACAATCGGCCAGCACGGTCCCCGCCGCCTCGCCGCCACAAAGTACCACCGCTCGCAAGATCGGGTCATAGTGCATCCGCGCACCAGCGCGCGGCGAGGGACCCGCACCGGCCGGTGAGACCGCGCGCCAGGCCGAGCCGTCCCATTCCCACGTGTCGCCGAACTGGAGGGTCGAGAACCCGGCGTTGCGCTGTCCGCCAAACAACACCGTACGCCCCCGGGATGGGTCGAACGCGATGGCTGCCGCCTCGCGCGCCGACGGCGCTTGCCCGCTGACGACCGCAGTCCAATCCGTGCCGTCCCATTCCCAGGTGTCACCCAAGAAGGTGCTGTTCGGCCCGCGACCACCGAACAACACCGTCACGCCGCGGCTGCCGTCGTGCGCCATCGCAAGACCCGCGCGAGCGCTCGGCGACCGAAACGGGCTTCGCTGCCGCCAGAGTGCTCCATCGAATTCCCAGGTCTGAGAATCCAGGAGGAGCGGCTCGCCCACGGCGGGTGCAACTCCACCGAACAACACACTGACGCTGCGCGTGCTGTCGAACGCCATGCCGGCTTCGAAGCGGCCAGTTGGCCCAGCCGTGCGCACTTCGTTCCAGCCCAAGCCGTCCCACCGCCAGGTGTCGCCCGCCGAAACACTGGGCCCCCAGAACGTGACGCCACCAAAGACCACCAAGGCCCCGCGAGTGGAATCGTAGATCGCCGCCGCGCCGTTCCGCGCCGCCGGTGCGACCTCGGCCTCCAGCTGCCACGAGCGACCGAGGTCGCGGCGCCAAACATCCGCGGCCGATGTGGCCGCCAACCCGGGACCCGCAGAGGCGACGACGCGTTGGCCGCCGACAAGCACGGCAGCCCGGCGGCTGGTGTGATAAACCGCCGCCGCTTGATGGCGGGCGCTGACTCCGGGAGTCGCCGTCCAGCCCACTCCATCGAACTCCCAGCTGTCTCCGTAGGCGGTGGTCGGCGGGGCCGATGGGAGTGCAGCCGAGTACCAGCCGCCGACGACCACCACGCGGCGCCGGTCGCGGTCGTAGTAAACCGCAGCGCCTTGGCGCGGGGACGGGGCTCCACTCGCTACGATCTGCGACCACTGCACACCGTCCCACTCCCACAGCTCCGAGTCCACGCCGCCGAACAGGACCACGCGACCGCGCGCCACGTCGTACACCATCTCGTGGCGGAACCGAGGACCGGGAGCCCCCACGATCGTCGCAGCGGTCATGGGCAACCAACTGTTCCCATCCCACTCCCACGTGTCGGCGAAGGTCGTGCCTTGCCGAGCCCCGCCGTACAGCACGACCCGGCCACGGCGCTCATCGTAGGCCATCGCCGCGCCAAACCGCGCGGCGGGTGCGATGGAGGGCGATCGCTGCTGCCACCGGACCCCATCCCACTCCCAGGTATCGCCTAGAACGCCGTTCGGCCGGCTCCCTCCGAACACCACGGTCCGGCCGCGGGCGACATCGAACGCCATCGCGAACGAGGAACGCAGGGGCGGTGCCGAAGACGGCCGGCGCAGGACGAAGGCGCCGCCATCGCTCTCCCAGGTGTCGTTGACCCGGATTCCGTCGACCGTGCCACCGAACAGGACGACGCGATCGCGGACGCTGTCGTAGACCATGCGGTGGCCGCTGACCGGCGTGAGGACATCCAGCTGGCGCCACTCTCGCTGCGCCAGAGCCGGAGAAGGAACAAAGACCAGAAGCACGACAGCCGTGGCCGTGCGAGGCAAGCGAGTCGAGTGCACAAAGCTCTCCAAGGTACGCGAGGGGGGGCCCAGGGACCGGACTGGTACTGGGTACTCGCAAAACGCAGCCCGAAGCGGCAGAAGTTTCTGGGCTCTGACCGCAGGGCCGATCGGTCGCAGCTCGACGTATCATGGACTCGCCATGCCAGCGCCGGCCCCTCGATGGAGAACGTTCGCCCGGCGCTCTCTCTTGGCCGTGACCGGCGGGCTCGCGGCTCTCGGTGCGCTAGAGCTGGCGCTGCGCGCTCTGGTCCCCGACCGCACTTTCGACGCGGCCGACGACATGACGTGGATGCGAGACGGAGGAGCCGCGGTCGCGCGCGCGTTCACGGTCGACCCCGAGTTCGGGTTCCGCCCGATCATCCCCGGCGCCAAGTACAACGAGTGGGGCACCATGCGCAACGAGTACTCGCTGCGCAAGACCGCGGACCGAACTCGCCTGCTGTTCGTCGGGGACTCCGTCACTCATCGCGCCAGGATCGTCGACGGCCTGCGCGCCCTGTACGGCGAAGAGCACTACGAATGGTGGAACGCCGGCGTCGAGTCGTTCGCGCCGGTGCAGTACGTGCGCTACTACCGCCGCTACAACCGCGCCATCCACCCCGACCACGTCGTCGTCACCTTCCACCTCAACGACTTTGCCACGACCCCGGTGGCGTTCATCGACGGCGAGGGGCGCTTGCAGGTGTTCTCGCCGAAGCGGCCGCTCACGGAGATCAACGCCTGGGCGTTCCAACACATCCGCATCTACCGAGCGTGGCTCGGCTTCACCGGGACTCTACGGACCCAGGACAATCAGAACGCGGTCCGCGCCGAGGTCCGCGCGGCCCTGGCCGAGCTCCGGGATCTGGTGAGGGAGGACGGCGGCCGGCTGACCATCGTTCTGCACCCGATGATGATCCCACTGCGGGACTGGTCGCCGGCCGACCGAGAGAACCACGAAGTCGCGGAGCGCATGTTCGGCGAGCTCGGCCTCCGCTACTTCACCCTGACCGACGCGCTGGAGAGAGGGCTCGCAGCCGGTGTCGAGGCCGCGGGCCCGGACCACCATCACCCGTCGCCCGAGATCGCGCGCTACTTCGCGCGGTCGCTCCACGCCCGCGGACTGCTTCGCTCCGAGTGACGCACCGCCGTCAACCGGGACGCGCAGCACGCTGAGGGTGCGTCGCCTATCATTGGACGCATGGGATCTAGAGTGAAGAAGCTGGTGGCCGTCTCGTTGGCGACCGCTCTCCTCCTGGAACTGACACTGCAGGCCGGCTACCTCGCTTTGTGGCTGTGGTATCCGCGCCACGCGGATCTCGCCGTGCGGGCCGGCGACCGCGTGGTTCTCTGTATCGGCGACTCCTATACGTACGGAATGGGAGCCAGCACGCGGGCCGCCTCGTATCCCGCACAGCTGGAACGGATCCTCCGCGAAGAGCTCGCCGACCGGTGGTGCGTGGTCAACGACGGCTGGCCGGGACGGGCGAGCCGCGAGGCGCTGCAACGGCTCGACGACAACCTGCGCCGCTACCGGCCCGAACTCGTCTACGTGATCATCGGCACCAACGACCGGCACGTCCGCCCTGAGGCGCTCGTGCTGCCTCGCGAAAGCGCAGTCTCCGAGAACGACTCGGGATTCGAGCTCAAGTGGCGCACCGGCAAGCTGCTGGCGCTCTTTGCGGCGGTGGGAGAAGCCGAGCAGTCCACGCACGCGGACATCGGCAAAGGTGCCGACGCCGGCCCACGGGCCGATGACCCGTGGCGGCATGAGGCCGAGGGCGACCACGACAGTGCGCTCGCCATCTACCGCACCCGTCTCCGATCGGCAGCAGCCGGTTCGCAGGCCGAAGCAGAGTGCCACCGGCACATCGCGCGGATCCTCGCCAAGGCCGGAGACCCCACCGGCGCCGGCGCCGCGATCGACTGGCTGCGCAACGCCTACGCCCGCGCACCATCCGAGGACGCCGCGGTGCGGCTGCTGCGCGCCCTCTGCACCGCCAAGCGCGACCGGGAAGCTCTCGAGCTCGCCCAAGCACTCCGCGTCTCGCACCCGCGGAACGCCGACATCTTGTGCGACCACGCGGCGCTATCGCTGCGCCGCCGCGACCACGAGCAAGCCAAGCGCAGCATCGAGCGCGCAGTCGAGCTCGATCCCGACAACCCGCGCATCTGGACCACGCGGCGTTCGATCTACTGGATGTCCGACCCGGTCGAGGCGACGCGCAGCGCCGTGCGCTCGTATGCGATCTCCGGCGGCCTGCAGCAGGCGAAGTGGATGGTCGGGCTCCGCGATCGGGTGTCGGACGAGGTGTTTACCGCACTGTGCGCAGAGCTGATCGCGGATCGGGATGCGCGCGCGGCGCTGCACGCCCTGTGGACGCAAGACGACCGCGACGAGGGCCGAGATCGCGCCGCGCTCGTCTGGCTGAGCCATCTCCGCCAGATCGTGGAACGTACCCGACGCGCGGGGGCTACCCCCGTTCTCGCCACCTACCCGCATCGCAATCCGTTCCCCGCCGAGCTGACTGCGCTCCGCCGCGACACCGGGGTCACTGTTCTGGATCTGCACGCGGAGTTCAGAAGAGCCCGCCGCGCCGCGCCGACGGTCGAGCTGTTCGCCGGCGACGGCCATTGCAACGACGCCGGCTACCGCCTGATGGCCGACCTCGTCGCCCGCGATGCCGTCTCGCGCGTGGGATCGTAGTCGCGGACCGAAGACGCGCGGACATGCATTGTCCCGACCCTCGGGTTTTGCCGAAGAAAGCCAGGTGGAGCAGCACGGGTGGCGCGTCGAAAACCACGCGTTGCCCTGTCGCATCCGACCTCTACGGTAGCGCCCTTCATCACCCCCCCAATCCCGACGTTGAGCCAGCCCTTCACACTCTTCGAGGTCTCCTGGGAGGTCTGCAACAAGGCCTCCGGCGTGCACACGGTGCTCGCATCCAAAGCCCGCAGCATCGTCGACCAGCTCGGCGACGACTACGTCGCGGTCGGCCCCTGGCTGCTGTCCGATTCCGACCGAGAGGTCCCGTTCGACGAGGAGCACGGCCTGGACGCGTTTCGCGACGCCTGTCGCGCCGCCGGGACGCCGATCCGCGTCGGCCGGTGGCGCGTGCCCGGCCGGCCGCGCACCGTCTTGGTCGAGTTCTCGCAGCTGTACGACCAACGCGACGAGATCCTCGGCGAGCTCTGGGATGCCTTCGGCGTCGACTCGATCTCCGGCGACTGGGACTACGTCGAGCCCCTGCTGTTCGGTTGGGCGGCGGGACGCGTGCTCGAGACCTGGCGCGAGGAGTTCTTGGCGCCGCGCCGCCGGCGCGCGGTCGTGCAGTGCCACGAGTGGCTCACCGGCTCGACCGTCCTGTATCTGCGGCGCCACGTGCCGGCGCTCGCCACCGTGCTGACCGCCCACGGCACCGTGCTCGGCCGGGCACTCGCCACCGCCGAGCACGCCCTGCAGAATGCGCTGGCCGAGGCCGAGCCGGCCGAGCTCGCCGAGACCCACGGCGTCACCGCCAAGCACTCGCTCGAGGGCATCGCCACCCGGGAGGCGGACGTCGTCGGCACCGTCAGCGACACCACCGCCCGCGAGCTCGAGCTGCTGCACGGACGCTCGGGTGCGGAGGTGCTCCCGTGCGGCCTGGATCTCGCCACCATTGCCGAGGCCGCGACCCCGACCGCGGTGGCCGACGCCCGCGAAGCATTGCTCGGCCTGGCGCGCAGCTTCCTCGGGCTTGCAGACCTCGGCGACGCCGCGCTGATCGGCACCGCCGGCCGCTACGAGTTCCACAACAAGGGCTTCGACCTGCTACTCGACGCGCTGGCGGAGCTCAACGACCAAGCCGGTCGACCCGTGGTCGCGTTCCTGTTGGCCCCGGCACCGAACTCCGGCGTGCGCTCCGAAGTCCTCGAGCGGCTGGCCGGCGAGCGCCCCGCCGACGGTCCGCTCGGCGTCTGCACCCACAATCTGTTCGACGAAGACCGCGATCCGATCCAGACCCACTGTGCCCGCTTGGGCCTCGACAACGCGCCGCAACAGCGGGTCAAGGTCATCCATCTGCCGGTGTTCGCCGCCGCCGACGACGGCCTGCTCGGCCAGAGCTACGACGCTCTGCTGGGCGCGGTGCACGCCACCTGCTTCCCCTCGTACTACGAGCCGTGGGGACTGGCACCGCAGGAAAGCCTGGCGGTGGGCGTGCCGACGGTGACCACCGACTGCACCGGCTTCGGGCGGTGGGCACGCGAGCAGTCGCTCGGCGCCGACGCCGGCATCTGGGTGCTCGACCGCGAGCGGGCGCCATCGCCGTCCGTGGTCACGGCGCTCACCGGCATTCTCGAAGAGCTGATCGGCCGCGACCTCCACGACACCGAACTCGCGCAGGTCTGCCGGCGCACCGCGGTGCGCTTCGGCTGGCCCGACCTCATCGACCGCTACCGGCAGGCGTGGCGCCGCGCGCTCGAGAGCCTCGACACCCGCTCGGCGCAGGGCATCACCCAAGCACGGCGCCCGCGGCGCCGGCTCGCGGTGCAGGCGGCGGCGAACGCCACCGAGCCCCGGCTGGTGCCCTTCACCGTGTCCGCCACTCTGCCCGAACCGCTGATCGGCCTGCGCGCCTTGGCGCGCAACCTGTGGTGGTGCTGGAGCCCCCACCGCGCGCTGTTCGAAGAGCTCTCGCCGCGCGCCTGGGAAAGCAGCGGCCACAACCCGGTCGCCGTGCTGCAGAACGCCTACGCGGACGACCTGCGCGAGCGCGCCGCCGACGGGGACTACTGCGCCCGCGTCCAGCGCGCCTCCGCCGAGCTCGACGAGTACCTCTCACAACGGCCGCAGGGCGGCACCGACGGCCCCTCCGCCGACCGGCCCGTCGCCTACTTCTGCGCCGAGTTCGGCCTGCACGAGTCGCTGCCAATCTACAGCGGCGGCCTCGGCATCCTCGCCGGCGACCACCTCAAGTCGGCGAGCGACCTCAACGTCCCGCTGGTCGCGGTCGGCCTGTTCTACCGGATGGGCTACATGGGCCAGCGGCTCACCGCGGCCGGTGAGCAGGTGGCGATCGATCGAGAGAACGATCCCGACCGGCTGCCGCTCGACGCGGTCCTCGATCCGAACGGCGAGCCGCTGCACATCACGCTGAAGCTCCCCGGCCGCTCGTTGACCCTGCGCGCTTGGACCGTCGCGGTCGGCAGAGTCACGCTCTACTTGCTGGACAGCAACGTCGCGCAGAACCTGGCCGAGGACCGCGACATCACCCGCAACCTCTACGGCGGCGACGCCGAGACGCGCATCGTGCAGGAGATCGTGCTCGGCCGCGGCGGCGTTCGCCTGCTGCGCCAGCTCGACATCCACCCCTCCGTCTACCACATGAACGAGGGCCACGCCGCGTTCCTCACGCTGGAGCGCATCGCGCGGCTGGTGCGCGAAGAGGGCCTGACCTTCGACGCGGCGCGCGAAATGGTGCGGGGCACGACCCTGTTCACTACGCACACCCCGGTCCCCGCCGGCCACGACCGCTTCAACGAGGACCTGATGCGGCGCTACTTCTCCGACGCGGCCGAGTGGGTCGGCCTGCCGTGGGAGCGGTTCTACGCGCTCGGCAACGACGGCGGCGAGGGCGGCGAGTTCAACATGACCCACCTGGCGCTCGCCTTCAGCAGCTGGCGCAACGGCGTCAGCAAGCTGCACGGCGAGGTGTCGCGCTCGCTGCTGGCGGGGTTCTGGCCCGCGCTGCTGGAGAGCGAGGTGCCGATCGCGTCCGTGACCAACGGCATCCACCTCAAGACCTGGACCAGTCCCGAGATCCTCACCCTCTCCGCAACCGAGCCGGCGCCGGATCCCGCAGCCCTGTGGCGCGCGCGGGGTCAGCTCAAGCGCCGCTTGCTCGACGCGGTCGAAGCGCGGCTCAAAGCGAGCTTCGTCGCCCGCGGCGACAGTCCCGCGCTGCTCGAACAGCTGTTGGGTGGCCTCGACGAAAACGCCCTGTTGATCGGCTTCGCCCGGCGGTTCGCGCCCTACAAGCGCGCCGACCTGATGTTCACCGACCGCGACCGCCTGCAGGCGCTGCTCGACGATACCGAGCGCCCGGTGCGCGTCCTGGTCGCCGGCAAGGCGCACCCGCGTGACGAGCGCGGCAAGGAGATCGTCCGGGCCGTGGTCGAGCGCAGCCGCGAGCCGGCGTTTCGCGGCCGCGTCATCTTCCTCGAGGACTACGACATGGCGCTCGCGTACGCCCTGGTGTGCGGCGTCGACGTCTGGCTCAACAACCCGATCCGACCGATGGAGGCGAGCGGCACGTCGGGCATGAAGGCCGCCGCCAACGGCGCCCTCAACCTGTCGGTCAGCGACGGCTGGTGGCCCGAGGGGTTCGACGGCAACAACGGCTGGGTCATCGGCGACGTCGCCGGCTACGACGATCAAGAGCTGCAGAATCTGGCCGACGCGAGCGCTCTCTACCGCACTCTCGAAGAAGAAGTGGTGCCCCTGTACTTCGACCGCGATGCCGCCGGCGTCCCGCAGGGGTGGATGGCGCGCGTGGCCCACACGCTGGCCAGCATCCCGCCGCAGTTCAACACCGACCGCATGGTCTCCGACTATCTGCGGCAGGCCTACCGGCCGCTGGCCACCGCCTATCACACGCTGGGCGCCGACCACCGCGCCCTGGCGCAGCACCGCGCGCGCGAGCTCGCGCGGCTGCGCCGCGGCTTCGAGCAGGTCGCCTTCGTGCAGGCACAAGTGGTCGACCTGAGCCAGCTGCGCGTCGGCGAGGCATTCGAGGTCCGCGCCGAGGTCGAGCTCGGCAGCCTGTCCGCCGAGGACGTCACCGTCGAGCTGGTGCTCGGCCACGCCGACGGGCCGCGCAACCTGCGCAACCTCACCGCCGTGACGCTGGCGGCGACCGGCCCGGCGCAGGGCAGCGTGGGGGCCTTCTCCGGCACGCACACGCTGGAACGCTCCGGCCGCTACGCGCACGGCCTTCGCGTCCGCGCGCGCGCTCCGGACCTGCCGGGCGGGCCGATCAACGATCTGGTCGTCTGGGCGTGAGGCCGGACGTCAACCGGCGCGGGCGTCAGTAGCTGCGCGCGAACAGCCGCGCCCGCTGCGCCTCGGCGACCCAGCGCTCACGCTCGGGCCCCTGGTCCATCATCTCGGCGGCGACCACAGCGTCGTCCACCCGGCCGGTGCGCAACGCCACGCGGATCGCTGCCGGCAGGATCCGGCGCCGGTCCTCGGGCTGGCTCAGCGGGTCGAACGAGACCACGCCGGCGATGAAGTCGTGCAGGGCCCGATCCTTGCGGAACAGCTCGAACCGCGTGTGGCCGTGGGTCGCCTCGCGGCCGGGACGCTTGCCGTAGCTGCAGAACGCCTCGACCCCCTGGCCGAAGTACTCGGCCTCGTTGTTGGCGGCGTAGTAGTCCAAGCAGAGATCGTCCCGCATCGCCACCTCGTAGAGCTCGGTGATCCGCAGCCGCTGGCTGCGCGGGAACGCATAGAGGTGGGCCTGGTGCGCGATCTCGTGCACCAGCGTGTCGAAGCCGAACAACAGCACGTCGTCGAGCGACTCGATGCCGGTCGCCGCCCGCAGACCGCCGATGCCGCGCACGTCGTCCCACAGCCGGCCGTCGAACGTGTGCTTTCCGCGCAGCATCGCGCGCGCCGGATCCGCCGTCGTGCGCTCCAGCTCCGCCAGCAAGTCGTGGCGCCCACCCATGGCCACCAGCCGCGGCATCGCCGCCGCGAACGTGCCCATGGCGCGCGCCGCGACGCGCTGGCGCACCGGGTCGAGGTCGGCATAGGCCGGCATGAACTTCGCGACCCACAACCCCGAGACCTCCGGCACCGGCAGCGCCGCCGCCAGCGCGCGAAACTCGGGGCTATCGACCGCCACCGTGGCCTCGGCCTTGCGCCGCAGCAGCGCCTCGCCGAGCAATCGATGCACCACCGCGTGACCCAGGTGCTCGTCGAGAACCGCGCGAAACAAGCCGACCGCGCCGTCGAAGTCGCGGGCCCGCAATGCCGCGACGCCGGCGGCGAGGCCATCCGGCAGGACTCCCTCCGCGGTCAGCGGACTCAGCCCCGATCCCAATCGGATGTGCGCCTCGGCATGCAGTGGGTCGTGGCGCAGCACTTCCTCGTAGGCCGCCGCGGACTCCGCGATGCGCTGCACGCGAAACAGCGCCGACGCCCGCGCCGCCCAGAGCTCGGCCCCGGCCGGCGACGCCGCGTCGAGCAGCCGAGCCGACTCCTCGACGGCGCGGGCGAAGCGCCGCTGGCGGAGCAGCGCGCGCACCAGGAGCGCCGCCGCCCGCTGATCGCCGGGAGCAACCTCCAGCGCCGCCTCCGCGTACGCCACCGCCAGCTCGGGCGCGGCCATCTTGAGATGCACCTCGCCGAGACCGAGCAACCCCGCCGGATGTCCCGGCGCCCGGGCCCGCAGCTGGCGAAATGCGCGCAGCGCGCCCACCACGTCCTCGCGCTCGAGCAGGTCACGCCCCACCACCGACAGATGGCGGACGTCGCCACCGGCGGCTTCGGCGCGGGGCGCGGGGCTCTGGCCGGCCACCGGCCCGAGCGCCAGCCACCCGACCACCAGCGACCACGGCCAGCGCGTCCGCCGTGGTGGCCTGCTTCCCCGCCCCGGATTCATCCGGTTCTGTTCATCGGGAACCAGTGGGGCGTCGCAAGAGTTCGCATGGAAAGTCCGCGCCCCTGGACGGCGCTCGCGGTGCAAGAGCCGTGGCGATTTCCGCCAGAACGCGCTACCGCGGGCGGCCCAGCACCCGGATCTCGAGCACGTCCAGCTCGCGCACCCGGTCCCCGGACGGCCGCGCCTTGCCACCGCGCAAGCCCAGCTCGAAACCGTCGTACATCGACAGGTCGTAGCGCCCACTGCTGCAAGTCACGACAAACATCAACTTGCCGCCCTTCTCCAGGGTGAAGTAGTCGCCGGAACGGACACTGCGGTGCAGCCGCAGCCAACCGATGGCGTCGAACTCGTCGCGCGGGTCCTCGACCTTCGGCGGCAGGATCTCCGCCGCCTCGTCGCGGGTCGGCAGCGGCTCGACCACCGCGTTGAGCGCCCGCACGACCAGCTCCTGCCGCTCGATCTCGCCGACCAGGGTCCGCGCGCGCAAGGCCAGCGGACCGTCGTCGTCGAGGCTCGCCGCCAAGGCCTTGACGTCCGCCAACAGCGGGCCGTAGGTCTGCTCGGCGGTCGGCTTTTGCTGCTCGCCGTCGAACCGCTGCACGAACCCGTCGAGCTCCAGCTCCTGGGCGGCGCGCCGCTCGGCGGCGGCAGCCGCCGCGGCCCGCTCCTCCACGGCCGTGCGCCACTCCGCGCGGCGCTGGGCGTCGAACTCCCGGTAGCCGTCGACCAGCGCCTGGGTCTGGGTGTCGAAGACCACCACGTCGGCGTCGGCAACGTAGGCGGGTGCGCCGGCGTGCCGCACTTTCCACCAATCGCCGGCGTCCGCCATCAGCATCAGCTCGGTCCCCTTGGGCAGCACCATCGCCGGCACCTCCGACGACTTCGCCCGGTAGCGGAACGAGACGTTGCTGCCGGTCGTCAACACGACGCCGTCGACGGGCTCGCTGCTGAACTTCTTGTGGACGTAGCCGGTGGCTCCCAACGGCAGCAGCAGGCGACGGTAGTCACCGACCTTCTCGCCGACCTGCACCACGGTGTCGGCGGGAAGCAAGTCGTCGTACGACGGCGACTTCGGCCCCGCGAAACAACGCGCCTGCACCTCGTTGAGCACTTTCGCGTAACTGATGGCCGGCTCGGCCGGATCCTGCGCGCTCGGTGCCGGCGCGAACAGCAGCGCCAGCACAACAGCTCGTGTCGCGTTCATCGGTCCTCCCAGGATGTCGTTGCCCAGTCCGGTGGCGCGGCCCCCGGCCAGACCGCCGGCAGCACCCCCACCGCGCGCATGATAGTTGCCCGCCCCACCCCGACCCACCCCTTTTGTCGTGGAACCGGGCGGCGGGCGCGCCGCCCCGGGCCGCTGCTGGGCGCCGGCGCCGCCAACCGATACAAGTGGGGTGATGCCACGCCTTGCCGCCCTCCTCCTGCTGCCGCTGCTCGCCGGCTGCACCTACCTGTCGGGCGACCCACACGTGATGGTGACCAGCACCCCGGCCGGCGCCGAGATCCTGCTCGACGGCCAGCCCACCGGCCGCACCACCCCGGCCAAGCTCGAGCTCGGCGGCATGCTCGGCGGCAACCACCGCATCAGCCTGCGCAAGCGAGGCTACGCGCCCGAGACCCGCGAGGTCTTGCACTACAGCACCGGCTACACCTCGCGCTGGGTCGACGGTGTGGCCGACGTGACGCTGCCGGCGTTTCCGCTGTTCTGGACGTTCGGTGACATGGTGACTCCGTTCGCGCGCCGCTGGCAGTACGTGCCCCACGAGCTGCACGTGCGATTGTACGAGGAGGGGACGCAGCCGGTCAGCGCGGACGACGGCGGCGATGCTCCGCCGCAGTGAGCTGCCGGGAATCCTCGCGGCGACAACCTTTCCGAAGGCCCGCAGTCGTCAGCGCTTCGATACCGCAACGCCCGGACGCTCAACAGCACGGTCCAGCGACCACAACTGGTTAGTTGCGGTCGTCCTCGAGGCGATCCCGCACGCCGCGCACGAACGCCAGCAGGTCATCGAGGTTCTGCTCAACGATGCCACGAAGGACTCGCGCGTCGACCACCAGGTAGCGATGGACGACAATGTTGCGGAAGCCGACGATCCGCTTCCACAGATCCACACTCGCAGCATCGATCCAGCCGTCGGAAGCAACGAGACGGAACAACTCCCGATTCGTCCGCGGCTCACCCAGCCGCCGCTCGGCCACGATGATCGCCGCCACGTCGATCGCGGCCTGGATCGCCGTCTGCAGGGTGTGTGCAACGAAGCCAAATTGGACCGGATCTGTCTCGATCGCCTCCGTATTGCCGTACCGGCGCAGACGCTCCACCGCCTCGACAACATGCGCAGCATGCTTCTCGATCAGGCGCGCGTCCATCAAGCACCCCGCAGCAGGGTCCTGCGATATCGGTCGAGAATGGGCAGCAGATCCCAATACGCGTTGCGCGCGGCCACCTCGAACTCGATGCGCTCGCCATGATGGGCGTCCACCAGCAGGACCCCGTCGCGCAGCACACGGAACAGAAGGTCCGGCGGGGCTCCGTTCGCGACGACGACGTCAACGTCACACTGCAACTCCTCCTCGAGATCGGCCTGTAGCTCGGCGATCGCAAGGAGGTCGTGGGTCGAAGGCTCCAGACAGTCCGCCAGCAGAATCGCGACATCTACATCGCTTCGCGGACCGGCATCGCCGCGAGCGCGGCTACCGAACAGCCACGCCGCCGCGAGGCCATCATGGCGGCCGAGCCGGTCCTTCACCGTGTCGACGACCAGAGATTCGTGCACGACCTCGAATGATAGCGACAGATCCGCCCCGGGGCGCGCAACGATTGTCGACGAGGCCTCAGGTCTCGCTGCGCGCCGCCTTGAGCGTGCGCAGCGCGGCGATGCTGCCGCCCACGACCATCACGCCACCGATCACCGCCAGGGTGGGCATCGCGTCGGAGTCCGGAAACACGACGGTCACGATTGCCGCCACGGCAGCTCCGATCGCCACGACCGTACAGCTGAGGTAGAAGCCGATCAGGCCGGGCGACCAGGTGGTGGGTTCGCCGCGCATTCCGTTCGTGCCGTCAGTCATCGACGCGCGCACCATACGGGGACCGCGGATGCCGCGCCAGTCAGCGGGGAGTCAGGGCCGGTCAGGGCAAGTATCGCGACAACCGCGCACCCAGCGAGGAGGCGACGAACGGCGGCAGCCGTGACCACAGCTGCTGCGGCAGCTTGAGTCTGGGATTGCTCGGGTGGAACTCGGGGATCGTCGCGCTCTCGTCGAGCAGCACGTACTCGTAGGCCAGTGGCTCGGGGACGAAGCCCATGTTCTTCTTGAACTTCGCCGGCCCGGTGTCGCGACGGCTCCGGCCGAAGTCGAAGGTGTGGAAGCCCCGCTCGACGGCCCACTGCATGATCATCGCGTAGATGAAGTCGTTGACGCCGGTACGGTTGACGTTGGGGCCGGTGCCGGAGTAGTAGGCGCAGAGCGTGCCGTTGAAGCTGAAGCTCATCACCGCGGCGAGTGCCCGCCCCTCCGGGTCGCGGGCAGCGTGGATCACCACCATCGAGCCGAACTCCTCGAGCAGAGCGGCGAACCACCGCCGCGGCAGCGACGGCGATCCCAGGCGGCGCTTGTTCCGCGCGAACAAGCCGTAGAACTCGTCGACATCGCGCGATTCGCTGACCTTCAGGTGAAAGCGGTCCCGCGCGCGCCGCACCTCGGCCCGCGCCTTCTTCGGGATCGCCGGCAACACCTGCTCCGGATCCGCCGGCAGCTCCTTGCGGAACGTCACGTACAGGCCGGATTGTGGCAGCTCGAGCCCACTCTGCTCCTGGTGGCGCAGCTCGACGTAGCGCGCGCCGGCCTCCCGGCCGTGCATGCGCGCGGCGCGCAGCAGCACCTCGTCCTCGTCGCCCCCACCGGAGAGCAAGCCGCCGTACACACCGTACGGCACGCTGAGCAAGTTGCGGCCCAAGAACGGACTCTTGGTCAAGAACAGCGGCAGACAACCGCGCCACTGCCGCCCCTGCTCCGCCACCAGATAGATCGGCGAGTGCCGGAACACGTCGTGCACGACCTTGCGCCAGCCCGACAGGTGAAAGAACGAGCCATCGGGGTGCTGGCGCACGAACGCGTCCCAGCGCGCGTCCTCGCCGGGGAGCAGCTCGCGCACTCGCAACGGCTGGTCGTCGCTCGGCGCCGCGCTGACCACCGAGTCCGGCGTGAAGTCCTCCGCGCCGGCGACCTCGTCCTCGACGCGGAAGTCGCGCAGATTCCGCGCCTGCGTGAAGATGATGATCTCGCCGACCAGACCGAAGCCGATCAGCTGCACACCGAAGGCGATCAGGATCGCGCCGAGCACGAGCACCGGGTTCTCCGCCGAGCGCTCGGCGGAGATGTCGGTCGAGAATTTGTTCCACAAGGCGATGCCGGCGAACACCGCGCCGACCAGCATCAGCAAGAGCCCCAGCATGCCGAAGAAGCGCAGCGGCCGCTGGGTGAACCGCGTCAAGAACGTGACCGCGAGGATGTCCAGCGAGCGGCGCAGGTAGACGCCGAGCCCGTAGAACCCGTGCCGGCCCATCTCTTCGCGGTGCCGCACCTTCACCTCGACGGTGCGGAACCCCTGGCGCATCGCCAGTACCGGCAGGAACCGATACTGCTCCCCGTAGACGTTGACCTGCTCCAGCACGCGGCGGTGCATCCCGCGCACGCTGCTGTTGAGGTCGTGGAAGGACACGCCCATCAACAGTCCCATGGTCTTGTTGAACAGCTTGGACTGCAGCTGGTTGAGCCATGGGTCGACGCGCGGGTGCCGCCACGTGGCGACGAACTCGGCGCCGTTCTCCAACGCGTGCACGATCTTGATGAGGTCGTCGGGCTCGGCCTGCAGGTAGGGCGGCACGTTGATGATGAACTCGCCGGCGGCGCGCTCGACGCCAGCCGACAGGGCGATCGACTCGCCGAAGCCGCCGCCCTGCAGCCGCACGACCTTGATCGGGTGGTTGTGGGCGCTATCGCGCAGCTGCTGCTCGACAGCGCCGGCGACACCGTCGAGCACGAAGACGAACTCGTGCGCCTGCCCGGCGCGCTGCATCGCTCCGCCGTAGCCGTCGACCAACGCGGCGATGTCGGTCGAAGGACTCGACACCGGGATCACCAGTGACACCAACCGGTCCCCGCGCACGCTCATCGCGCCGCCTCCCGCACGGTGACGCTCACGCGCTGGCGAAAGAACCCCGAAGCCTTCATCTGCAGCTCGGCCAGGAAACCCAGCAGAGCGACGTTGATCGCAACGACCGCGGTCACCGCGGCACCGCTCATGTGCCAGGTGTCGAAGCCGGTGGCCACCAGCTGCCAGTTCTCGATCTTGAACCAGCCCGAGATGAAGAACACGGGCGCAGCGAAGAACAGCGGCGCCGACAGCAAGATGAACCACCGGATCGGATGCGCCGCGAACTGGATCAGCATCTTGATGACGACCAGGTCGGCCAGCACCCGGAAGATCCGGCCGAGCCCGTACTTGGACTTGCCGAACCGGCGGGCGTGGTGGCGCACCGGCACTTCGGTGACCCGCGCGCCCAGGCCGGCGGCCAGCGCCGCGATGAAGCGGTGCATGTCGGAGTACAGATCCAGGCTGCGCACGACCCAGAGCCGGTAGGCCTTGAGCGAGCAGCCCGTGTCGTGGATCGAAACCCCGGTGACCCAGGAGATCATCAGGTTGGCGATGCGCGACGGCAGCAACCGGGTCACCAGCGCGTCTTTCCGGTCACGGCGCCAGCCGCAGACGATGTCGAAGCCCTGCTCGAGCCGCTCGATCATGCGCGGGATGTCGGCGGGGTCGTTCTGCAGGTCGGCGTCCATGGTGACCACCGCTGCGCCGGTCGCCCGCTCGAACCCGGCTGCCATCGCCGCGGTTTGCCCGTAGTTGCGACGAAACAGCACCACGCGCACCCGGCTGTCGTCAGCCGCCAGCGCCGAGAGCACGGCGCGCGAGCCGTCCGTACTGCCGTCGTCGACGAAGATCAGCTCGTAGCTGTCGCCATACGACTGCAGCGACCAGCTCAGCGATTCGTACAGAGCACCGAGAGACTCGACCTCGTTGTACACGGGGATCACCACGCTGACCCCCGTGGTCGGCGTGACGTCTTTGGCTGGATGATCTCCAGCGCGGCCGTTTCGCGGCGTTGTGTTCACAGCTGCTGTCGCCGAGTGTGCGGGGAGCCCCGCGTCAACATAGCGTCACGCCGCGACGAGCCCACCGCCAAACGGCATTGCCCGGCAGCTGCGCGCTCGGGGCCGGTGACGCTGCTGCACGCCCGTCTCACGGGCTGGCCGCCACCCAGAGAAGCGCGGCGATGAGGGCGAGCAGCGCGACCCAAGCCGCCACCTGCCGCCAGGTACGCCACGCGCGCCGCCGATGGCCGGGCCCTTGCAGCAGCAAGCCGACCGCGTGATCGAGGTGGCGCTCGGCGGCGCGGTAGTCCCCCGCCGCCGCGACCTCGTGCATGGTGTGGACCATTCCCGGCAGGGCGTCGACCAACTGCGCGGGCGCCTCCAGAAAATCCTGCAGGCGGGGTCCCTTGAACTCGCGCACGAGCAACACGTCGCCGGCAGCGCCGGCCGGGGCCAACACGTCCTCGCCGCCGCCCACGACGAGCCGGAGCCCGCCCGACTCAGCGGTGTCCGCACAAGACGCACACGAAACGCCGCTCACTGGTTCCCCGCAACGGGGACACGGGGTCACATCGCGCGAGCTACTCACCGCATCATCTATCGGTCCCGCGGCCGGCACGCTTGAGGTGCGACAGCGCCATCGCCCCACGCCAACGCCAGTTGCGCAATCGCGCGGGACCGGTGGCCGACACCGCCCGACCACCGCCATTGCAACCGGCCTGGCAACGGCCAAGATCTGCAACCGACCCGCGCCTCCGAATGGTCCGCCGCCTTCGCATCGCCGTCGTCGCCGACGGCCCCACCGAGCTTCCCGCGCTGCTGGGCCGCGCTCGTGCGCGCGCTCAGATCCGGCTGTTCCGCGACCTCTACGCCGAGGCGGAAGCCCTGCGCCGCTACCAACCCGCGGTGGTGTTCGTCGTGCTCGGCGAGATGGAACCGCAGGACGAGGGCGCGCTGCGCATGCTGCGCGCGTGGATGCCGGACACCGGCCTCGTCCTCGCCGGTGAGAGCCCGGATCTCGGTCTGCAGGCCATCGCGACACCGTTGCACGCCGCGGTCTTGCCCGCAGAGCCCAGCGTCGAACAACTCGACACCGCGCTGCAGGACGCCGAGACCAACGCCAACGGCGACGTGACCGCCAGCCTGATCGATCTGGTGGGCGGTCTCTCCGACGAGATCAACAACCCGTTGATGGTCACCGCCGGCTACGTGCAGCTGCTCGAGAGCCGGCTGGCCGAGCTCGACCAAGATCACGCGGCGCTGGCCGATCTGGTGCAGCAGATCAAGGCCGGGGTCGCCCGCGTGAGCGCGACGATGGACAAGGTCGCACTGCTGACGCGCGCCGCTGAAGCGGCCGCCCCGGAGGTCGTCGTCGACCTCGCGCCGCTGGTCGCCTCCGCGCTCGAGCAGCGGCAGGCCACAGCCGGCGATGAGCCCGATTTGCGGCTCGCCACGCCGCTGCCGGAAAGCGTCGCCGTCCTCGGCCACGAAGCCCTGCTCCAGGCCATGGTCGGGCAGCTTTGCGCCTGCGGTGTCGGGCTCTTGGCCCCCGGCGGAATCGCGCACGTGGCACTGCTCCGCGAGGGGGTCGAGTGCGTGCTGGAGCTGCGGCTGTCGTCGACTACGGTCCCCAGTTGGCGCCTCGCCCGCACCTTCGAGCCGTACTACCTGAGCCGCTTGCTGCGCGGCACGGCGGAGGGGCTCGGTCTGTTCCTGGTCCAGCTCGTGGCCCACGGCCACGGTGGACACGCGCGGGCCGAGTGGGCCACCGACGGCGGTGCCGCACTTCGCGTCACCCTACCGGCGGCAAAAACGGATTAGCCGGCGGCAGCGGCCGGTCGATACCTGCAGAACGTCCATCTGTCTGGACGTGTTGGGCTCTTGCACATGGTCCGCGCACTCATCGCCGATCCCGATCCCCGCACGCAGGTCGAGCTGCAGCGGCTGTTCGCCGGCTCGGGCCTCGACGCGCTGGTCGCCGAGGATGGCACGGCCGCGCTGCGGCTGGCCCTCGAGGAGGACGTGGACGTCGTCATCGCCGAGCTCGGCCTGCCCGAGGTCGACGGCTTGACCCTGCTGCGCGAGCTCCGGCAACGGCGCCCGGAGACCGCGGTGATCCTGATCACCGCCTTCGGCTCGGTCGAGGACGCGGTCGACGCGATGCGCGCCGGCGCGTGCGACGTGCTGAGCAAGCCGTTCTCCGACGACCAGCTGCGCCTGTCGGTCGACCGCACGATCGACCGCCTCCACCTCGAACGCGAGAACCAGCAGCTGCGCTCGGCGCTGAACGACCGGCTGCGCCGGGAGGACCTGGTGACCGCCGAGCCGGGGATGCACGCCGTCCTCCGCACCGTCGAGGCGGCGGCCAACAGCCGCGCCACGGTGCTGCTCACCGGCGAGTCGGGCACCGGCAAGTCGCGCATCGCCCGCGCCATGCACAACCTGTCCGACCGCAGTCAGGGCCCGTTCGTCGAGGTCAACTGCGGCGCGCTGCCAGAGGCGCTGTTGGAGAGCGAGCTCTTCGGCCACCTCAAGGGCGCCTTCACCGGCGCCGACCGCGCCCGCGCCGGCAAGTTCGAGGCCGCCGACGGGGGCACGATCTTCCTGGACGAGATCGGTACCGCGACTCCGGGCCTGCAGGTCAAGTTGCTGCGCGTGCTGCAAGAACGCGTCATCGAGCGCGTCGGTGATGTGCACAGCACGCCGGTCGACGTGCGCGTCGTGCTCGCCACCAACGTGGACCTGAGCGCCGAAGTCGCGCGCGGGGCGTTCCGCGAGGACCTGTTCTACCGGATCAACGTGGTCAGCATCGAGATCCCGCCGCTGCGCGCCAGAAGGGCGGACATCCCGCTGCTGGCCGAGACCTTCCGCCAGCGCTTCGCGGCGGACAATCAGCGCACGGTCTCGGGTTTCAGTCCCGAGGCGATGCGCGCGCTGTGCGAGGCCAGCCTGCCCGGCAACGTGCGCCAACTCGAGAACATCGTCGAGCGCGCGGTGGTGCTGTGTCCGGGCCAGAGGATCGAGCGCTCGGATCTGCCGGCCGACATCAGCACCGGCAGCCCCTCGATCGCAGCCGCTGCGGCCCCGCCCTCGCAGGCTGCGGGTCTCACCGACGACGCCCACTTGCTGCCGTTGAAGCAGGCGCTCGAGGGGCCGGAACGGACGATCATCGAGCGCGCCCTGGCCGCGCACGGCGGCAACCGCCAGCAGACGGCACGCAGCCTCGACATCAACCGCAGCACTCTTTTCAACAAGATGCGCAAGTACGGACTGCTGTGACCTCGACGACCGCGGCGTTCCGCTATCTTGGTTGGCGTCGGGTCGCCGGCGCCGGCATGCTCCGGCCGCCGAGAGCCCTTTGATCGCGCATGCTCCGTCGCAGCCTCACGATTCTGTCCGCGTTCACCATCCTCGCCCTCGCTCTGACCGTGGGCTACGCCGCGTTCGGGCTATCGGGACCGGAAACGGTGATCCGCGAGGCCGAGGAAGAGCTCGCCGCCGGCCGCCCGCAGAACGCCATCGCCCGCCTCAGTCTGGTCGAGCGCTCGCTGGGCGGCGCCGGTGAGGAGCCGCTCGTGCGGCGCATGTGCGAGGTGCGCGCCCGGGCCCACCTCGCGATGCACAGCTACCGGCACGCGCTGCCGGCGCTGGAGCTGCTGGTCGATCAGTACGCCCCCGGTGAGCGCGAGCTCGAGCTGCTTTTGATCGAGACCCTGGTCGACAACGGCGACAGCCAGGCGGCGCTGCGCCGCGCGCGCCAGCTGTTGGAGAGCGAGCCCGGCGATCCCCGGGTGCTCGAGCTGGCCGGCAGTGCCCTGTACCAGCAGTTCACGACTCAATTCGACGAACTCGTCGCCGAGCTGGAGATCGGCCTGCCGCGGGCGCTCGTCGGTGAGGCGAAGGCGACCCTCGCTCCGTACCTCTATCGCCATCCGCACGGCCTGATCGGCAATCGAGCCAAGGCCGATTTCGACGCCTTGATCGCGCGCCACCAACACGGCGCCTCCGCCAGCCTGTACGACGCTCCGATCCAGCGCATGCTGCCCGCCATCCGCGGTGCGATCGACTTCTACCGCCAGTCGATCGCGGCCGGCGGTGAGCCGACGACCGCCTACCGCGACTTGGCCCGCATCACCCTCGCTGCGGGCCGCGCCGACGACGCGTTGGCGTTGGCGCAGGCCTACTTGCGGCGCTTCGAAGGCGCCACCGCGATCCGCGCCGCCCTCGACGCGGCACGGATCCACGCGCACGCCGGGCGCGACCGCCGCGCGGCGGCGATCGCGACGCGTTTTCTGCGGTCCGATGCCTGGCGGCCGCACCTCTCCGACGAGACCACGGCGGAGCTGCGCGCACTGGCGTTGACCGCGGGGAGAGCGCTCGATCGACTCGCCGACGGCGCCGAGCTGCTCGCCCTGGTCGAGACCATCGATGGCATCGAGCAGCACCTGGTAGAGGTCGCCGACGACGCCGATGCGCCGGCGGACATGGCGCCCGAGGCGGGCCTGGTCCGCGGCTACGCGGCGCTGCACGCGGGAGACGGTGAGCGCGCCGAGGAGCTGACCGGGCCGCTGCATTTCCACGCCAACGCGGACCGCCAGCCGGCAACCGGCGAGAGCCTGATCGGCGAGATCATGCGCTTGCGGCTGCGCGCTTGGCGGCAGAGCGGCCGGGGTCCGGGCCAGTACCGATGGATCTGTGAGCAGTGGCGTCAGCTGGCACCGGACGATCCCGAGCCCTTGCGCCTCTCGGTGGCCAGCGCCCTGCAGCACAACAACGTCGTCCTCAACGACGCCGTCCAGCTGCGCTCGCTGGCACCACATGACGACGAAGCGTTGCGGCTGTACGCCGCCGCGGTCGACGCCGCGCGCGCCGGTTCCGGCCGCGATAGCAACGCACTCTTCAAGCAAGCCGTGCAGCTGCGTGGACAACTGCCACGGCATCTCGGCGAGCCGGCGCTGCTGTTGCCCGTCGCCGAACGAGCGCTGGCCGAAGACCAGCCCGGCATTGCCGCCGAAGCCGCCCGCCGCGCTGCGCAGGAGTATCCGTGGGCGGTACAACCACGCCGACTCTGGGCCGCGGCGGCGCACGCCCTCGGCAACACCGCCGAGGCGAGCCGCGTGCTGGACACTCTGGTCACGTTCCACCCCGATCGCCCGGACCTGCTGCCGGCGCTGGTCGAAGCACGACAGCGGGCCGACCAGCCGATCGACGACCTGCTCTACGAACTCGCGATCGGCGCACCGGCCTCCGCCGAGCTCGCGACGGCGCTGCTCCGGCGGTGCATCGCACGCCGGGACTGGATCTCGGCCCGGCGCTTCGCGATCCGCTTGGCGCCGCTGTTCGCCGACAGCCCGGACGTGCTGGCGGCGACGGCCGACGCGCTCTCGCTCGGCGGCAACACTTGGCTTGCCAAGCGGCTGCTGCTGCCGATGTTTCGCGGCATCTTCGACGCGGATCCCCAACAGGCGGCGCCGGTCGCCCGGCGCTACCTCGTGCTGGCCGCCCAGTCGCGTGATTTCGCCACCGTGCGCGCCATCGCCGACTCGACGATCGAGCTGCTGCGCGACGATCCCGCGCAGTTGGTCGAGATCGCCGAACAGCTGATCGCCGCGCACGCGCCGGCGCCGGCCTACGACGCTCTCCAGCACGTCCTACAAGATCCCGCGCACACCGGCGCGCGCGATGGCACCGTTCATCTGCTGGCCGGCAGGGCAGCGCTCGCGATGGGCCGCATCGAAGACGCCGAACACGCACTGACCGCGGCCCTGACCTTCGCCGACGGGCGCGCCGCCAGCCGGCTGCTGACCCTGCTCATGCTGGATCAAGGGCGCGCGACCGAAGCCGCCAGCGCTTACCTGGAAGAGGCGGCGACCGACCCGACCAGTGCCGCGATCATGCTGCGGCTGGGACGCGCGGCGGAGGCAGGTCGCTGGGTCGACGCGACGCTGCGGGCCGACCTCGCCAACTGGAAGGCATTGTGTCTGGCCGCGGTGCTGCGCCCGAACAAGAAGACCTCGTCGCCGATCGGCGAACTCGTCGAGGCCGCGCCCGAGTTGCTCGTCGACGTCATCGCCTACGCCGGCGAGTCCGGCTTCGAGCAGATCGGGTTGCAGCGCGCGAAACAGCTCCGGCAGCGCTTTCCCGACAACAGCTTGGCGCGGCTGGCCCACGCGCACGCGCTCTCGCAAGCCGGCAACGACGAGGCCGCACTGGCGCAGCTCGCCCAGCTCGTGCAGCACGATTCGGCGGTGGCCGCCCTCGACGAGCTGGTGCGGGTTCTCGCCGAGCACGACCCGGAGCAACTGACGAGTCCGGAGATGGTCCAGCGCGTCGCGCAGGTGGTCCGCGCCAACCCGGGCCTCTGCACGCCACGTCTGATGGCGCAAGGTCTGCGCAACGCCGCGCAGCTGCTGGCGGGCGCGGACCAGCCCACACCGGCGGCAGCCGCCACTCTGGCGACGCTGTGGACGCGCTTTCCGGTGGAGACCGGCGCGGGCGTCGCCGAGGTCGAAACCCTTGCCCGTCTCGGTCACGGCGAAGCGGCCGTCGAGCTGCTCGACGCGTTGGACCGAAGAGTGCCGGCGACCGAGCGCGGCGCGTTCGCGACCGCGGTGGGCCACCTTTGCCAGGAGTGGACGACGACGGCGAGCCCGGGGATCCGCCGCCAGCTCGATCGGCGCCTGCGGCGCATGATCGAACGCGACGGCGCTTACGGTGCTCTGGTGCACGCCGTGCTCGACCACAGCGCGGCGGCCAGCGCGCCGACGCCGGCCGAGCGCGACGAGCAGATCGCCCTGCTGGAGGCCCATCTGCGCCTGTTCGAGAGCGAATCGGATCCCGACAGCGGCGCCGTGGCGCGCACCATCCGGCGGCTGGCGGTGCTCGAGGGGCACGAGGAGACGCTCGAGCGCATCGATCCCATGCTGCGCGATGACCCGTCGCTGGTCGACGTCTGGCAGCTCCGCGCCACGCTGCTGAGCCAGAGCGGGCTCTACGATCAGGCGCTGCGCAGCCTGCGCTGGCTGGTGCCGATCTACGACAGCGACAGCTTGGTCTTCGACTACTACTACCTGATGGCGACCCGCGGTGTGGTCGCCGACGACGCCGTCACTGCGCTGGCCCAACGGCTCGGCGAGCGCGCGGACAGCACCCCGTTCAGCGCGGTCGTCCGCGGCATTCTGCATCTCCGCCTGGGCGAGGCCGAGCGCGCCGCCGCCATCCTCGACGGCACCGAAGCCGGTGGCGACGACCGCATCTACTACGCGGCGCTCGCTCACTTGGCAGTGCCCGACCCCGAAGCGGCGGAGCGGGCCGCCGCGTACTTCGAGCAGCTCGCGGTCAGCGGCCGCGGCAATCCGTCGGCAATCGCGAGCGAGATCGCCAGCCTGCTCCGTGGCGCGCGTTCCGCGGGTTTGTGAACCGGGCGCGCTGTGAGTGGCGGGCGTCTAGAACTCGTGATGAGTTGGAGCCTGGCTCCGTACGTTCAGTAGCGCCTCGGAGCGCAGGGACGGTAGCTCCTCGATACCCGCGAGGGCTTCCGTCAGGCCGACGAACGAGAAGCGCTGCAGCAGGCGGTCGAGCTTGGGCAGGGTGCGGCGCAAGTTGACGTAGTGGCGGAAGCCGCGGAGGCCGCCGATCGGGTGGCGGGGCTGGTCGGGGTCGACTTCCCACGGGTGCAGGTAGACGCAGCCGGGCAGGCCCTGGCGCTGTTGTTGGCGCAGGGCGCGGGCCAAGAGGGCCAAGGGGAACAGGCGCAGGTAGCCGCCGCCGCCGACCGGCAGTCGCCGGCCGCCGAGCTCGAGCACCAGCGGCGGAAACTCGAGTAGCTCGCGGTCGCCGACCTGCACGCGGTAGGGCTGCAGCGGAGCGCCGGGCACGCCGTAGTCCGGGTGCTGGATCGGGAACACCGAGCTGTCGACGCGGTAGCCGCGGTCGGCCAGGACCGACAGCGCCCACGGGGTCCGCGCGGTGATCGACCACGTGCAGGCGCGGAAGCTCTCCGGTCGCTGCCCGGTGATCGACGTGAGGATCTGCTCGGTCTTGGCCAGGTCGTCGGCGAAGCCGGCGGCGCCCAGCGCGTCGAGGACCTGGTGGTCGTAGCCGTGCGAGCCGATCTCGTGCCCGGCCGAGGCGACCTCGGCGACCAGATCCGGCAAGCGCTCGGCGATCCAGCCGAGAAAGAAGAACGTGGCCCGCGCGCCGCGGCGCGCGAACAGGTCGAGCAGGCGACGGGTGGCGTCCCCGCAACGCAGCTCGATGGCATCCCATTCGTCCCGGCCGACGACGTGCTGCATGTTGAGGACTTGGAAGTAGTCCTCGACGTCGACGGAGAGTGCGTGGCGGACCTCAGTCACAAGAGCCTCCCAAGCGCTGATAGACCTCCACCACCCGCCGCGCGTTGTCGCTCCAGGTCCAACCGCGCTCGATCAGGCGCCTGCGCCCGGCAGCACCGATGGCCGCGGTCCGCTCCGGGTCGTCGACCAGCGCGCGCAGCGTGGCCGCCAACGCCTCGACGTCACCCGGGGCGAACAGGAGGCCGTTGTCCCCGTTGGCGATGATCTCGCGCAGGTTGGCCTGGTCGGGCGCCAGCGTGGCGACTCCGGCCGCCAGCGAATCGAACAGCTTGAGCGGCGAGGCGTACTCGTTGATGGCGGGGATCAGGGCGGCGTCGAACGCGCACAAGTGCGCCGGCAGCGCGGCGGCCGGCACGACGCCCTCGCAGCGCAGACGCGCCTCGACACCGAGCTCCCGCGACCTTCCCCGCAGCCCGTCCAACGCCGGGCCCTCGCCGACGACCCACAGCTGCACCGCCTCGAACCCCGGCCGTGCCAGCACCTCGAGCGCGAGATCCAGGCGGTGCCAGTCGCGCAGAAAGCCGACGAACCCGAGCACGAAGGTGCCCTGTGGCAACGCCGCGCGCAGCGCCCGGCCGGCGCGCCGCGCCGCCTCGCCATAGCGCTCCGGCTGCGCGCCGTTGGCGATCACGTGACAGCGCTCGGCCCGCGCCCCGAGCGCGACCAGCCGGTCGCGCAGCACGGCGGTGACCGGCAACACCGCGTCGGCGCCGGCCAACACGCGCCGCTCGGTGCTGCGCGCGCGGCGCGCGAAGCGCAGCAGGCCGAGGCGCTCCATCTCGTCGGTCATCGGCGAGTTGACCTCGAGCAGCAGCGGCACGCGCCGCGCGGTCGCCACCGCCAGCCCAGCCGCGCAGTGCAGCGCGTGCCGCTCGTAGATGAAGTGGGGCTCGAACTCGTCCGCCGCGCGCCGCAGCATGCGCACGCCGTAGCGGTCGTAGCCGATCTCCATCGCCTCGACCGCCGGGCGCGGCAGCGACAGCTTCTGCCAGGCGGCGCCGCGCCGCCCCGCTGCACCGCGCTCCCCATCGCCCGCACCCGCGCCGACCGCGGTCTTCTCGACCAAGGCACACTCGCGCACATCGTGGCCCGCGGCGCGCAGCGCGGCGATCAGCTCGCGCACGTGCACGGCCTGACCGTCGTCGGCGCGGATCCGGTGGTGGTAGAGAATGCGGTAGCCGGTCACGCGACCACTCCCCCGGACTTGGACTGCCACGCCCGCTCGAACAGCGCGACGAGTCCGGCGACCGGCGCGTCCCAGGAGTAGCGCTGGGCCCATGCGCGGATCGCGGCACGGTCGGGCGGACGGTCGAGGAAACCGCGCACGGCGTCGCGCAACGCAGCCACGTCGCCGACCGGAATCGCCGTCCCGACCCCCGGGCCCGCCAACATCTCGGGCACCGAGCCGACCGCCGAGGCCACCACGGGCAGCCCACTCGCCAACGCCTCGGTGACGACGTTGGGCCACCCCTCGCGCTCGGAGGGCAGCACGAGGACGTCGCACGCGGAGTACGCCAACGCAACGCGCTCGGGCGGCTGTGGCCCCAGCCACAGCCCGCGGTCACCGAGCGACCGGCACAGCGCGCGCCGTTGGTTGCCGTCGCCGATCAGCACCAGCTTGGTCGCCGGCAGCGCATCGAGCGCCTCGACCGCGCGGTGAAAGCCCTTGGCGCGGATCAGCCGGCCGACGCCCAACACCAAGTGGCCCTCCTGCGGCAGGCCCAGCGCGGTGCGCGCCGCCGCGCGATCGCCCGGCGCGAACCGCTCGAAGTCGACACCGTTGCGCGACAACTGCACGTCGGCATCCGCCAGCCCGGCGACCTCGACGAAGCGCTGCCGCAGCGGCTCGCTCACCGCCAACCGCGCGAAGGCCGCCGGCATCGAAGCGCGCACCTGCGCTGCCACGCCGCGCAGCGCGCCGACGACGTTGACGTCGGTGCCGCGCGCGGTCACCACGGTGGGAACGCCGAGCGGCGCGGCGATCGCCAAGGCGGCGACCCCGTCGGGGTAGACGTAGTGCGCATCGAGCACCGCGTCGGCCTCGGCCAGCAGGCGCTCGACCAGAGCGCGCGCGCTGCGCGCCATGCGCCGCGCCTGCGCCCACATCGAGATCCCCGGCAGATGGCGGTAGCGCGGATGCCAGATCGCGACGCCGTCGACGACCTCGCGCTCCGGCGCGCGCGCCGCCTGACGCTCGAAGCCGCGCCGCAAGCCGATGGGGACCGCGGGCAGCGGGTTGACCACGACCCATTCGCAACCCAGCGCGGCGACCACGCGCCGCATGCGCTCGCGCACGAACAGCCCGTGCGTCGGCAGCGACGGCGACGGAAAGAGGTTGCTGAAAGTCACGATGCGGCGTCGCACGGCCCAACGCTATGCGGTCGAGACCGCGGGTTCGAGGTCGTCTTTCGCGGCGGCTCGCGGTGCCATCACGACTCGCCTTCAGGCCCAACGCGCCAGGAAGCGATCAAAGGTCAACACCGCCCAGAGCAGATCGGCGTGATCGGCGCGGCCGCTGCGATGCGCCGCCAGGAGCTTGGCCACCCGCGCCGGGTCGACCACGGTCGCCAGCCGGTCCTCCGCCAATGCGCTGTGTAGTGCGTCACCCAAGGCGCCGGCCATCCACTTGCGCAGCGGCACCGAGAACCCCCGCTTGCTCCGCGCCATGGCTTCGTCACCGAGCCGCGGCCGCAACGCGTCGCGCAGAAACCCCTTGGTCTGCTGCCCGCGCAGCTTCATCGCCGATGGGATCCGCGCCGCCAGCTCGACCAGCCGGTAGTCGAGCAACGGCGCGCGCACCTCGAGCGCTACCGCCATCGACGCCCGGTCGACCTTGACCAAGACATCGCCCGGCAGCCAGGTCTTGATGTCGGCGGCGATGGCCCGCGCCAGCGGGTCCGGTCCGTCGGCAGCACGGTAGGCCGAGACCACCGCTGCCAAGGGATCGCCGGCCGCCTCCGCGTAGTCCCCGCGCAGCACCGGTCGGACCTCCTCGGGCAGGCAAGCGCTCACCGAGCGGGCGTAGGCGAGCGCGGGATCCCGGGCGAGGTTCTGCAGCGTTCGCTTCAGCCGCACCGGACGCGGGAGGAAGTCGGCTTTGGGATAGGCCCGGCCGAGCACTCCCCACAACCCGCTGGGAAGCAGCTGCCGCAGCCGGTTCTCCAATGAGTCGAACCGATAGCGGCGATAGCCGGCAAAGCTCTCGTCGCCACCGTCACCCGACAGCGCCACGGTGACGTGCCGCCGCGCCATGCGGCTGACGTGATACGTCGGGATCGCGCTGCTGTCGGCGAACGGCTCGTCGAAGGTCTCGCCGAACCAGCCCACCTCGAGCATGTCGGAGATCGCCACGGTCTCTTCGAACAGGCGGGCGCCGGTCGCCCGCGCCGCCTGGCGGGCGTGCTCGATCTCGTCGAACTTCGGGTCGTCGAAGCCGATGCTGCACGCCAGCACCGGCTGGCGGCTCACCCGAGCCATCGCGTCCACGACCGCGTAGCTGTCGACGCCACCGGACAGGAACGCACCGAGCGGCACATCGGAGAGCAGCCGCCCGCGCACCGCATCGTCCAACAGCTCGAGCACCCTCGCCGACAGCTCTTCCGCCGACGCATCCTCGCTGTCCGCGAAGCTCAGCTGCCAGTACGGGCGGACGTGCACGGCCCCGTTCTCGGCGGTCAGCAGGTGGCCGGGCGGCAGCTTGTGGATGCCCTCGAAGACGGTATCGGGATCGGCGACGTAGCGCAGACAGAAGAACTGAGCGACCGACTCCGGCCTCAGCCGCGGCCGCCGCTCGAGCCCAGCCAGCACGGCCTTGATCTCCGAGCCGAACAGCAGACGCCCCGCGGTCTCGTCGTAGTGGTAGTGCAGCGGCTTCTTGCCCAGCCGATCGCGCGCCGCGAACAGCGTGTGCGTGCGGGCGTCGTGAATGGCGAACGCGAACATGCCGTTGAGGTGGAGCGGCAAGTCCTCGCCCCATTCGCGGAAGCCATGCAGCAGGACCTCGGTATCGCAGCGCGTCCGGAAGCTGTGGCCACGCGCCTCGAGCGCGGCCCGCAGCTCGGGGTAGTTGTAGATCAGCCCGTTGAAGGTCACGGTGAGCTCACCGCGCGCGTCCCGCATCGGCTGGGCGCCGCCCTCGGGGTCGACGATGATCAGCCGCCGGTGACCCAGCCCACAGCCGGGCAGCAGCTCGAGACCATCACCGTCCGGCCCGCGGTGCGCCAGACTGCGCACCATGTCGGCGAGTGGCGGTTCGCGCACCACGACGCCCGGGTCTTGCCAATACTCGCCGGCAATGCCGCACATCAGCGCCCCCACCTCGGCAGCAACGTCTTCTCGGCAACCGGACGCCAACGCACCTCGATCTCACCGGGCCGGGCGCCGCTCGCGGCGGGCTGCTCGGCGTCGCGCCAGGCCACCGCCTCCTTGCGGGTGATCCACACCAGGCAGCTCATCAGCGCGAAGACGTGGTAGATCAGGTCGAAGTGGCCCCGGTTGAGGAAGGTCGCGCCGACCATGAACGCGACCGTCACCGCCTCCAGCATGCGCGAGTAGGTGTCGGCCCACTCGAGGTGCGGCCGGCCGCGCGCCACCCGGCGCACCCATGCCGCCGACCAGAACATCGAGCCCAACAGCACGAGGTAGATCGCGAAGCTGATGGTGCCGCCCTCCGCCCAGATCTGCAGATACGAGTTGTGGGCGACGAACGCCTCGGTGCTGCCCTCGAAGTGCGTCGGGTTGTAGTCGGGATAGTGGAAACGGAAGTTCTTCAATCCGACACCGATGAGCGGGTGGTCGCCGATCATGGCGAACGCGATGCCCCACGCCTTGATCCGCGCACCGGCGGACCCCTCAGCCGTGCCCTCGCCGATCAGCGCGATGCGGTCCAAGACCTGTTGTGGCGCGAACAGGAAGAACGCGATCGTCAGTACGCCCAGCACCGCGATCGCCGGCACCAGCCGCCGCGCCCGCCAGGCCAGCCAAAGCAAAGTCGCACACAAGGCCAAGAAGGCGCCGCGCGAGAGCGTCAGCAGCACGGTGACGATGGTCAGCGCTATGGCGACCTCGGTGCCGCGGCGAACCCAGCGGAGCGACTCGGCGCGGCCCAGGTACCACAGCAGCGGAATCCCCATCACCATCGCCAACGCGAAGTCGTTGTTGTCCTCCAGCATGCCGCCGGGCCCGCGCAGGATCACAGTACCGCCGCGGGCGACACCGAGCAGACCGTTCTTGAAGCCGTAGAAGCCGAAGCTGATGGCGATCACCCAGGCCAAGAACTTCAGGCGCTGGCGCGTGTCCACCTGCCCGGTGGTGAACGCCGCGATCACCATGATCTTGACGAACTCGAGGTAGAACGTGGTGACGAACTGACTCTCGAACGAGTAGCGCGCCAAGGTCACGCTGAGGCCGGCGATGGCGGCCAGCACGACCATGCCCCCGGTGCGCAGATCAGGCCGCCAGAACCGGCGGCTTCCCGATTCGTGCACGAACCAGCCGGCGATCATGACGATCGCCGCGAAGAAGCTGAACCGCATGTCGCGCGCGAAGCCCCAGCACAGGTCTTGCGGGCGCATGTAGGCCAACCACGAGAACAGGGCCAGACCGATGAACGGACGGCGGAACGCCGTCGGCATCACGCTCATGATCAGCGCGAACACCAGCAGGTCGCGCAACGCACCCATGGCTACTGCGTCGGCGTCGGCTCACCCGCGCCCAAGAGGACGTCGAGGCCGTCGCGCACGACCGGTGGCAAGCGGGTCGGATCGAGGTAGTAGATGGTGATGACGGTGAGCAGCAGCACCACGAGCACACCCACCACGATGCCGACGCGGCGCCGTCGGGTGGACTGCGCCTGCAGCTCGGCATCGGTGGTCATGTACGACAGGCCACCGAGCACCGGCAACGCCAGCACTCGCTCGACGTCGTCCACCGTCTTGAACGTGCTCTGCAAGATGTCGATGAGCAGCACCAACCCGATCGCCACCGCCAACCCGACCGCGAGACCGGCGAGCGCCACCAGGGTGATGTTCGGCTCGGTCGGCCGCTTCGGCACCTGTACCGGCGCCAACAGCTCGAACACGTCGTTGGTGCGCAGGCCGCCGCGCTGCAGCCGTTGGCTGCGCAGGGTCTGCTCCAGGCTGCGGATCGCGGTCTCCGCGCGCGCTTCTTTGTCGAGCAGCTGCTGGTAGTCGACCCGGCGAAACGGGATCTCGGCGATCTCGCTGTCGGTCTCGGCGAGCCGCGCTTCGTCCGCCTGCTGGGCGCCGCGCAGCCCCTGCACGCGGAGCTCGAGGCGGCGCACCTCGTCGGCAGCCTCGCGGTAGGCCGGGTTCTCGACCTCATCGGCGGCCGTCGGCCCGAACTTTGCCACCATCCGGTCCAGCTCCTCCTGCCAGCGGTCGCGCAGGCGCTGGCGCGCCGGCCGGTCCTTGTGCGCCTCACTCATCGCCGACAACGCCATGTCGATGTTCGCGATCCGCCCCTGCAGGGCGGCTACCGCCTTGCCGAGCGCCTCCGGCACGTTCGCTTGCGTCGGACCGGGCAGGGTCGGCTGCAGCCCCGCGCGCGTCGCGCGCGCCGCCTGCAGCTCGAGCTCGAGGGTCTCGATCTCGGCCTTGCGCTGCGAGACCGCGGCGTCGAGATCTTCGCGCCGGCGGGTCAGCGTGCTCTGACCCTGGTCCTGGCCCGGCGGCCCGACGTCCAGCGGGTTGATCCCCCAGCTGCGCTCGAACTCCGCCTTCTCCAGCCGCGCCGCGATCAAGTCGTCGTTCGATGCGTTCAGCTGCGCGTTGAGACGGCGCAGCTCCTCGTCGATGCGCACCCGCAGATCGGTCATCTGCTGCTCGACCCAGACGTCGATCAGCGCCTTGGTGAAGTCCACTGCCCGCGTCGCGTCGGTGTCGCGGTAGGTGACCCTGAGGTGCGCGGTCTGCCGGCCGCGCTTGGGGTTGAGGTCGATGATCTCCAACCGGTCGCGAAACTCGGCCTCGGCCGCCTGTCGCTCGGCGACATCCTCGATCGCGGCCTCGGGCCACTGCAGCTGCTGCAGCGCGTCCTTGGTCGCGTACGGCATCGTCACCTGGGCGCTGTCGACCAAGGCCGCCATCGGGTCGTCGGTGGCATCGGTGTCCAACATGCTGCCGTGGAACTCGAGCACCGTCGTGGCGACGTAGTAGCGCGGAATCAGGTAAGCGACCAGCGCGCCGACCAGCAGCCCGAGCAGACTCACGGGCACCAGCTGCCACCGGTGCCGGCGCAGCAGGTCCAGGTAGCGCGCGAGCGAGACCTGTGGCAGATCGAGCTGCGTCATCGTCCCACCCCCACTCTCCGTCGCCGAGCCCGCATCAGAAGCCGAAGAAGAAGCGGTTGCCGATCCGGTTGGTGTCGCCGGTCAGGTAGTCGTAGCTGGCGCGCACCGAGGCGACGCCGAACAGGGCCCGAACGATCACCGCCACCGGCTCGAGCAGCTTCTCGACGAAGCGGGTCAGCATGCCGAAGAACGTCGGCGGCACGTAGAGGAAGTCGTTGTCCTGCAGCTTGAGGTTGTAGGTCGTGTTGCCGGTCAACACCATCTCGCGCATGTTGATCTCGACGGTGAGCGGGTTCTGCGCATCGGGTCGGATCAAGCGCACGCGGCCCAGGTTGGCCAGCTGCGTCGGCGAGGACAGGGCCAACGCCTCGATCACGGTGACGTCGGCCTTGAGGAACGGAATCCGGCCCTTGCGTTCGGCCTCGCCCCAGACGTAGTAGGCCTTGCCGCGGTCGTCGACCCGCGCCGTCAGCGCGATCGGATCCCGGGGGAACAGCGGCTGCAGCTGCGCCTCGACCAGGCTCGCCGCCTCGCGCTCGGTCAGTCCCAGCACCGGCACGCTGCCGATGTAGGGCACGTGGATGGTACCGTCGATGCCGATCGGTTGCTTCTGCGCCAACAGCGCCAGCTGCTCCATGCCCGGCTGGCTGACCACCACCGGATCGAGGTAGAACTGGATCCCGTCGCCGCCGGCGATGTAGTTCTCCCACGTCGCCACACCATCGGCGCGTGAGCCGAAGCCCTTCTCGTTGAGCAGCTCCCGGATCCGCTGCTGCTCCAGGCCGGTGCAGCCGGCCAACGCGGTCAGCAGCCCCGCCAGCAGGGCGAGCAGACGGAGGGCAGAGGGCGGGGTCGGCTTCAAACGGCGCTCCGGGCACTGGCTTGCATCCCCTTCATGCTAAGACCGCGACCTTTGCGGTGCAAAGACGGGAAACGGGTCTACCGCGTCCGATCGCCGTATTGACGCTCGTAGTAGTCCCGGTAGGCGCCGGTGCGCACGCGCTGCCACCAATCGCGGTGGTCGACGTACCACCGCACCGTCGCCTCGAGCCCCTCGGCAAAGGTGTGGCGCGGACGCCAGGCGAGCTCGCGCTCGATCTTGGCGATGTCCATCGCGTAGCGGCGGTCGTGTCCGGGGCGATCCGTCACGTAGCGGATCAGCTCCTCACCCTTGCCCACCAGGCCCAGGATGCGCTTGACCACGTCGATGTTCTGCTCCTCGGCGTTGCCGCCCAGGTTGTAGACCTCACCGGGCACGCCGCGCTCCATCACCGCGCGAACCCCCTCGCAGTGGTCTGTCACGTAGATCCAATCGCGCACGTTCTTGCCGTCGCCGTACACCGGCAGCGGCTGATCTTCGAGCGCGTTGGCGATCATCAGCGGGATCAGCTTCTCGGGGAACTGGAATGGGCCGTAGTTGTTCGAGCACCGCGTGGTGACCACCGCCATGCCGTGCGTGTGGAAGGCGGCGCGGACCAGCATGTCGCTGGCGGCCTTGCTCGCCGAGTACGGCGAGTTGGGCGCCAACGGCGTCGTCTCGGTGAACAGACCGGTGGGCCCCAGACTGCCGTAGACCTCGTCGGTGCTGACGTGCACGAAACGCTGGACCTCGTGCTCTCGCGCACAGTCGAGCAGCACCTGGGTGCCGACGACGTTGGTGCGGACGAAGGCGCTGGCGTCGAGCACCGACCGATCGACGTGACTCTCGGCGGCGAAGTGCACCACGATGTGCGGCAGGTGCGCGGCGAACACTTGCCGCATGTGGGCGGGATCGGCGATGTCGCCCTTGACGAAGGTGTAGCGCGCGTCGGCCTCGACGTCGGTCAGGTTCTCGAGATTGCCGGCGTAGGTCAGAGCGTCGAGATTGACGACGTCGTGGTCGGTCTCGGCGAGCAGCAAGCGCACGAAGTTGCTGCCGATGAAACCGGCGCCGCCGGTGACCAGGATTTTGCTCATGAGGATTCCGCGCGAAGATACCTTGCGATCGCCTCTTGATAGGTCGGCAGCTCGCGGCCGCGAACCGAAGCCAGCCGGCCGCAATCCAGCACCGAGTAGGCCGGCCGCGGCGCCGGCCGATCGAGCTCCGCGCTCGCCATGGTACCGACCGGCACGTGGCCGAGGCCGGCCTGGGCAAGGATCTCGACGGCGAAGCCGTGCCAGGAGCACTCGCCGCGGTTGGCGGCGTGGTAGATCCCGGCACTGTCGGACAATGCCGCGAGATCGAGCAGGGCCTCGGCCAGGTCGGGCGTGTAGGTCGGCCGGCCGACCTGGTCGTCCACTACGGACAGGGGCTCGCCGGAGCGCGCCCGGGCCAGGATGGCGGCCGGAAAGTTGCGCCCGCCCGGCCCGAACACCCACGAGGTGCGCACCACGCAGTGCCGCGGCGCGGCGCGCTCGAGCACCGCGCGCTCGCCCGAGAGCTTGCTGCGGCCGTACGCCGACAAGGGACGGGGATCGTGCTCGGGTGGGTACGGGCTGCGCGCGGCTCCGTCGAAGACGAAGTCGGTGCTGACGTAGATCAAGCCGGCGCCGCGCTCGGCGCAGGCGTCGACCAGATGCGCCGTCCCGCCGCCGTTGACGCGCTCGGCGCGCTCCGGGTCGCGCTCGCACCCGTCCACGTCGGTCCACGCCCCGCAGTGCAGCACCGTTGTTGGCCGCTGGGCATCGAAGACGCGCTGGACGGCGTCGCGGTCCTCGACCGGCAGCGCGTCGTGGCTGCAGCCGTAGACGTCGACGCCGCGCGCGGCCGCCGATGCCACGACCGCGCGGCCGAGCTGACCCGTCGCCCCCGTCACCAGGACTGTCATGCCAGTCCAGCGTAGCCCGCGGCGCCCGCCACTCCACGAGGTAGTCTACGCAGACCGAGAGCCGCCGCCCGTGTCGTCCTCCAGCCCCCCTGCCACCCACCCGCTGCACGCCCGGCGCGACGCCGCGCTGGTGGTGGCGTTCCAGGTGGCGATGCTGGTCGGTTTCGACGCGCACATCGACCTGCAGCTCGCCGATGAGGTGATCTACCAGGAGCAGGGCCATGCGCTGCTGCGCGGTGAGCCCGAGGCCAAGATGCTCGGCTACGGACCGGTCTACTCGCCGTTGTACGCGCTGGTGCAGCTGTTCCCGCTGCGCGGCGCGGAGGTGCAGGACGCGGTCACGTGGATCACCGGGATCGGCGGGCCGCTCGCGCTGTGGTGGGCGCTGCGGGGCTTCGCCGGCCCGGTGGCGGCAGTCCTCGGCGCGGCGTGGTGGGGCGGCGCTCCGCTGGTCATCGGCTTCCCGGTGCGCATCTACGTCTTCACCGCGATCTTCTGGCTGCTCGCGCTCGGTGCGGTGGCGCGGGGGCGGACGACGCTGGCCCTGACCCTGCTGGCGGTGGCCGCCTTCAACCGGCTGGAGCACCTCCCCTGGCTCGGCCTGGCGGGCGTACTGGTGGCCGTGCACGGCTGGCGCACGCGCGGGCGCCGGGCCGGGCTGCGCGGCGTGCTGTTCGCCGCGATCGCGGCCGGCCTGATGGTGACGCTCACCACGTCGCCGTCTGCCCGACAGCACTCTTGGCTCGCGTTCCAAGACCACTACGCCGGCCATGCCGCCTCCCCCCCGGGCCAGCCGCCGCGCATCAGCACCCCGCTCGCGCAGCAGCGGCAGGTCGTGGCCCGGGACTTCGGCGCCGCCGATTCGGTCCTCGCCGCCGGCCGCGCCAACCCGGGCGCCCTGGCGCGGCACGTGCTGCGCAACGCCGGCTTCGTACCGAGCAACATCGCGGAGAATCTGACGACGCCATGGCGGCACGCGCCGCTGGTCCGTTGGGGCGCCCTGCTCCTCGTCGGCCTCCTCGCCCTCGCCGGTCTCGGGCGCAGCCGAATCCCGATCTCGGCCGACGCACATCTCCTGCTGTGGTCGGCCTGGGCCGTGGTGCCGGGCCTGCTGTTGGTCTATCCGCGCTCGGGATTCGTCCTGGCGGCGTCCCTGTCGTTGCTGATCGCCGTCATGCGCGCCGCCGACGCCGGCGCGGCGGCGGTCGCGCGGGCGCTGCCACGCAGAGCGGCGCACGCCATGGCCGGCGCGGCGTTGGTCGCGCCTCTGCTGTTTGCCGCGGCCGTTGGCGGCCCCCACCGGCAGGCACCGGCGAGCAGCTGTCCCGGCCGCGACGCGATCCGAGTGCTGCAGCGGGCCGCGATCGACAGCCATGATCGGGTGGGCGGCAGTGCCGCCCACGGGCTGCTGCGGCTCGCCAACCTCGATGCGGTGCCCGTCGGGTTGAACGCCACCGCCGCCTCGCCCCTCGACGCCGACTGGGTGTTGCTGTGCGCCTGGGACATCGGCTCGCCCGCCGAGGCGGCGGCACTCGTCCAGCTCGGCGGCGAACACTGGCGCCTCGTCGACGCCGGCTGGAGCACGTCGCTGTTTCGCCGCGAGGTCGACCGGTGAGGCACGAGCTCGGCACGCACATCGTCGCCGTGGCGGCCGCCGCACTCGCGCTCTTCTCGGCGACCCGTCCGTTTCCGCTGCGCGTGTGGATCGAAGATCCCGACCCGCTGCGCTGCCGCTCTGGCCACTACGGGGCCACGCTGCAGACCCCGCCCGACGCCGATATCGTGACTGCCCTCATCGACGAGCTCGACCACGCCGACCGCCGCGCCTTGGCGATCACCGCTCTCGGCCAGCTCGGCGCAGCGGCCCACGCCGCGACGGCGCCGCTGGCCCGGGTCGCCGGAACACTGTCCGGCCTGGAGCTGGCGCGCGCCGTGCTCTCCCTGCGCCGCATCTCGACTCCCGCGGACGAAGCGCTGCTGGGTCCCGTGCTGGAACGGGCTGCGCGGGATGCCCACCCGCTAGCGCGGCAGACAGCGCGCTGAATGCACCGCCGCGGCGACCTACAGGTCCATGCGGTTGGCGCCGCCCTCGGCGACCAGATTGCTGGCGCGGCGCAGCGAGTCGAAGGTGCCGGCGTCGGTCCACCAGCCACTCAAGACGTCGCACGTCATCGTGCCTTCTTCGATGAAGGCGTTGTTGACGTCGGTGATCTCAAGCTCGCCGCGCGCCGACGGCTTGAGCGCGCGCGCCTTGTCGAAGGCGGATGCGTCGAACATGTAGATGCCGATCACCGCGAGGTTGGACTCGGGCTGCTCGGGCTTCTCGACGATCTCCTTGACGACGCCGTCCTCGACGCTCGCCACGCCGAAGCGCTCGGGATCGGGCACCTCCTTGAGCATGATCTTCGCCCCGCGCTCTTGTCGCTCGAAGTCCTCGACCGCCCCGCGGATGTTGCCCTCGATCAGGTTGTCGCCGAGCACGACGACGAACTTGTCGCCGTCGACGAAGTGCTCACACAGCTTCAGCGCGTCGGCGATTCCGCCCTCGCCGCGCTGGTAGGTGTAGCTGAGGTCCTTGAGGCCGAAGTCGGCGCCGTTGCCCAGCAGCTGCAGGAAGTGACCGGCGCTGTTGCCGCCGGTCACGATCTGGATGTCGGAGATGCCGGCGTTGACCAGACACTGGATCGGGTAGTGGATCATCGGCCGGTCGAAGACCGGCAGCAGATGCTTGTTGGTGACGCGGGTCAGCGGCAGCAGCCGGGTTCCCAACCCACCGGCGAGGACGACACCCTTCATGCGTAGCTACTCCGGTACCAGTCGTAGGTGTGGCGCAGACCCTCGGCGAACGAGACCTGCGGCTCGAACTGCAACAGGTCGCGTGCCCTCTGCACGTCGGCCATGCTGTGGAACACGTCGCCGGCGCGCGCCGGAGCGAACTCAGGCTCGACGTCGACGCCGGCGTACTGAACGATCTCGTCGAGGAGCTGGCGCACCGAGTAGCAGCCGCCGCAGGCGATGTTGACCACCTCGCAGCCCTCGGTCTGCGCCTCCATCGCCAAACGACAGCCGAGCGCGATGTCGCTGACGTAGGTGAAGTCGCGGGTCTGTTCGCCAGTGCCGTCGATCCGCGGCCGCGCACCTTGGCCGGAGCGCAGCACGGCGAGGCAGAACGCGGCGACGACGCCGGAGTACGGGCTGTCGGGCACCTGTCGCGGTCCGAAGACGTTGAAGAAGCGCGTCACCACGGTGGGCAAGCCGTAGACGAACGAGAACGAGCGGCAGTAGAGCTCGGCCGCCAGCTTGGTCGCACCGTACGGGGACTGCGGGTTCTCGCGGACTTCCTCGTGCTTGGCCGGCGTCTCATCGTCGCCGTAGGCGGAAGACGAGCCGGCGTAGACCACCTTCAACCCGTGCTCGCGGGCGGCGTTGAGGACGTGGATCGTGCCGGTGACGTTGTGCTCGTGCGACTCGAGCGGATGCTCGACACTGCGCACCACGGACGGAATGGCGGCGAGATGGAACACGCCGCTGGCGCCTTTGACCGCGCGCGCGACGTCGTCCGTCGAGGTGACCGACCCCTCGACGACGACCAGGTCGCCCTGCAGCCCCGCGAGGTTGTCGCGATGACCGGACGAGAAGTTGTCCAAGACCGTGACGCCATACCCGTGCTCGAGCAGGTGGGCCGTCAGATGCGAGCCGATGAAACCGGCACCGCCGGTGACGACGAAGCGTGGATCAGGCATGGAGAGTATCGGGATTTCGGACGTGGATCGGGCTCCTCGAGCGTCCCGCCCGCGGCCGCCAGCCGCTCCAATCGCGGCGGCGACACCTCACCATCGACGGTTTCGACCGTCAAGGTGTAATCGGGCACCTCAGGCCAACCGCTGCTTGAAGTACTCGGCGGTGCGCTGCAGACCCGTTTCGAGGTCGATCTTCGGCTCCCAATCCAGCACCCGCTTGGCCTTGCCGATGTCGGGCCGGCGCTGCTTGGGGTCGTCCTGCGGCAGTGGCTTGTTGACGAATTTGGAGCTCGACCCGGTGACCCGCAGCACGTGCTCGCCGAACTCGCGGATCGTCATCTCGCGCGGGTTGCCGATGTTGGTGGGCTCGGTCTCATCGCTGTGCAACAGCCGCAAGATGCCCTCCACCAAGTCATCGACGAAGCAGAAGCTGCGCGTCTGGTTGCCGTCGCCGAACAAGGTCAGATCCTCGCCGCGCAGCGCTTGGCCCATGAACGAGGGCAACACGCGCCCGTCGTCCAGCCGCATGCGCGGCCCGTAGGTGTTGAAGATCCGCACGATCCGCGTCTCCACACCGTGGTAGCGGTGATAGGCCATCGTCATCGCCTCGGCGAAGCGCTTGGCCTCGTCGTAGACGCCGCGCGGGCCCACCGGGTTGACGTTGCCCCAGTAGTCCTCGGTCTGCGGGTGCACGAGTGGGTCGCCGTACACCTCGCTGGTGCTCGCCAACAACAGCCGCGCCCGCTTCTCCCGCGCCAACCCGAGCGCCTTGTGCGTGCCGAGGCTGCCGACCTTGAGCGTCTGAATGGGTAGCTCGAGGTAGTCGATCGGGCTCGCCGGCGAGGCGAAGTGCAGGATGTAGCCGAGCGGACCCGAGACGTGGATGTACTCGGTGACGTCTTGTCGGACGAAGCTGAAGTTCTCGTGCCCCATCATCGCCTCGACGTTGTCGAGGTTGCCGGTCACCAGGTTGTCCATGCAGACGACCTGGTAGCCGCCGTCGAGGAGGCGCTCGCAGAGGTGCGATCCAATGAAGCCGGCCCCACCGGTGACGAGCGCGCGCTTGGGTAGAGTCATGGGTGATTCTCAGGGAAAACGGCACCAGCCAGGGGATCGAGTGTGACCACCGTCCCGGCTTCGATCCGGAACCGCGCCCCCGACCACACCACCGCGCCCTCACCTTCGCCGTGCACTTCGAGCCGAGGCGCCCGCGGTTCCGTGCGCACCGCGCCTTCGAGATCGAGCGCGGCAGGCAAGAACCGCTGGCTCGGTTTGTCGGTCAGGATCGCCAATCGATGCGCGGAAGGCAACTCCACGCTGCCGCCGCGCATGTGCAATCTCGCGGCGGCCGGCCCGTAGTTGTAGACCGTGCCGCGACCGCGCTCCGCCTCGAGGTACATCGAGCAGCCGGCGGCCTCGAGCACCGAACCGTCCGGCAGCATGGCGCGGACCGGGCGCGTCTTGGTCTCCAGCGTCAGGTGGCGCAGGCGCTCGATGCCGAGCTCGACCTGCACGTCGCCGAGCCGGTCGATCCTTACCCGCGCCGGACCGGATGAACGCAGCTGTCCACCGTCGTGGAACACCAGCTGGAACTCACCGCGCCGCCGGACCTCCATCACCGCGCCGACGCGCAGGACGCGCAGCTTGTCGTAGAACGCCAGCGGTACGAACGCGGTGTCGTCGGCGGCCAACAGCCAGACGCGGTCTTCCAACCGAGCCAAGACGGCGACGTCCGGCGCCGCCTGCTCGCCGAGCTCGCGCCCCACCCACGACGGCCAACCGCCAGTGGGCGCCGCGGCGATCCGGCGCAGCAAGTCCAGGCCCTCGGTCAGCCCGACGCCCGCGGCGAGGTCACCGCCATCCGCGCGCCCAAAGGTCCCCGGGGGGTAGGTCGGCGTCGCCGGGTACGGAGCGTACACCGAGCTCAAGCCCTGAAACCCCGGCACCAGCACGCGCTCGCCCGGCGCCAACGGCACCCCCGGGATCGGCTCCGGCACCTGCGCCTCGCGCCGGCCCAGGAGCCGCTCGAAGGGCATGCGCACCTGAGCCGGCGCGCTCGCCACGAGACCGGCGACACAGCACAGGACGAGGGCGCTGCGCGCTCCGCGCGAGCGCGCCGACAGGTTGGAGTCGAGCATCAAAGCCATGGATCGCAACAAGCGGTCGGTGAGGGGCCGCCGCGCGCCCGCCGACCCCGGGTCGCTGCGCAGCTTAGCCCGCAGCGCCGCCGACGCCACCGCCAAGCGGCGCGGGCCGCCGGCGCACCGCGTCACGTGCCATCGGTTTGGCCGAGGGGATCGTCGTCGATCGGGTACTGCGGGCCGGTGAACGGCGCCCGCTCCTCTTCCGCGGGCGGGGTCTTGGGCCGCGGCGGCAACTTGCCGGAGAAGCCGACGAACTCGATCTCGAAATCGGTGCGCATTCCCTCGGCCGGCCGCACCATCTCGGCGTAGCGCGTCGCCAGCGCGGCGCGCAGTCGCCGACTGGTGTCCTGCAGGGCGACGCCATCGGGCGCCTGAAAGAACGCCCGCACCACGATCCGCTTGAGCCCGCCCGACTCGACCGAGACCCGCAGCCGCGTCACCTCGTCGAGCGCTTCGCCGGCATTGCGCAAGCCGGTCTCCAACGCCTCGCGCGCGACGCGGACCACCCCGCCGGAGGCGTGGCTGGCGACGTAGCGCAGCGGCTCCTTAGGCCGCCTCCCGTAGAGGAAATACAGCAGGTTGAGCACCAACAACAACGCCGCGCCGACGACGACCAGCTCGAGCCCGGCGTGGTCGCGGGCCGAGACCCTCACCTCCCCCTGCACCTCGTCGTAGACGCCGAACGTCGTCGGCCGCGCGTAGAACAGCACCACCGCCACCGCCGCCGCCAAGCCGAAAGCGGCGTCGGCGAAGAACACCAACCCGCGTCCCAAGCTCCGCACGTCGTGCGCCACCGCTGTTCCTATCGGCTCGAGAAGTAGCGATCGATGAAACCGGTGTCGATCTCACCGTTGATGAAGTCGGAGTGGTCCAGGATGCGCCGGTGCAACGGCACGGTCGTGGCGATGCCATCGAGGGTGATCTCGTCGAGGGCGCGCCGGGCGGTGGCGATCGCCTGGCGGCGTGTCGGCCGGTGCACGATGAGCTTGCCGACCATCGAGTCGTAGTTCGGCGGCACCGTGTAGCCCTGGTAGACGTGCGAGTCCCAGCGCACGCCGGGGCCGGACGGCGGGATGTAGGTGTGCACCGTTCCCGGTGACGGCGCGAAGTTGCGGTCGGGGTCCTCGGCGTTGATGCGGAACTCGATGGCGTGGCCGCTGACCGCGATGTCCTCCTGGCGCAGCGCCAGGCGCTCCCCCGCCGCGATCCGGATCATCTCCTGAATCAGGTCGACGCCGGTGACCTCCTCGGTCACCGGATGCTCGACCTGGATCCGGGCGTTGATCTCGATGAAGTAGAACTCCTTGTTGCGGTCGAGCAGGAACTCGACCGTGCCCGCGGACCAATAGCCCGCCGCGCGCGCCAGCCGAATCGCCGCCTCCCCCATCCGGGCGCGGGTGGCCTCGTCGAGCACCGGACAGGGGCTCTCCTCGAGCAGCTTCTGGTGCCGGCGCTGCAGCGAGCAATCGCGCTCACCGAGATGGATCAGGTTGCCGTGCTGGTCGCCGAGGATCTGCACCTCGACGTGACGCGGCCGCTCGACGTACTTCTCGATGTAGACGGTGGCGTCGTTGAAGGCACCTTCGGCCTCGGCGCGCGCGGCGTGGAAGCCGCTGACCAAGCTGGCGTCGTTGTGGGCGACGCGCATTCCGCGGCCGCCGCCACCGGCGGCGGCCTTGATCAGCACCGGATAGCCGATCCGCCGGGCGACGCCGACGGCATCGCTCTCGGATTCGACCGGCCCGCCACTGCCCGGCACGGTCGGCACCTCCGCGCGCTGCGCCAGCTCGATCGCCGCCACCTTGTCGCCGACCAGAGCGATGGTCTCGGCCGAGGGCCCGATGAACTTGATGTTGCAGGACTGGCACACCTCGACGAAGTGCGCGTTCTCCGACAAGAACCCGTAGCCGGGGTGCACTGCCTCGACGTCGGCGATCTCGGCCGCCGCGATCAGCGAGGGGATGTCGAGGTAGCTGGCGGTACTCGGCGCCGGGCCGATGCAGACGGTCTCGTCGGCGTAGCGAAGGTGCAGCGAGCCCTTGTCCGCTTCGGAGTAGACGGCGACGGTCTCGATGCCCATCTCGCGCGCGGCGCGCATGATGCGCAGCGCGATCTCGCCTCGATTGGCAATCAGGATGCGCCGGAACATCAGACCTTGATGACGAACAGAGGCTGCCCGTAGTCGACCGGCTCACCGTTCTCGGCCAGGATCTCCACCACTTCGCCGGACATCTCGGCCTTGATCTCGTTCATCACCTTCATCGCTTCGATGATGCACAGCACCGAGTCCTGCGACACCTGGTCGCCCGGCTTGGCGAACGGCTCCGCGTCGGGCGACGGCGCCCGATAGAAGGTGCCGACCATCGGCGACTTGAACACCTCGCCGGCGTAGCCGACCGGCGCCTCGGCGGCCGGCGCCTCGGCGCTGGCCGCCGACCCGACCGGGGCCGGCAGCGCCGGTGCGGAGTACGCCGGGGCCGGCAGGGCGACCGCCGGCCGATCCTCCTTGAGGCGGACGCGCAGCTTGTGGTCGGCGCCCTCGAGCTCGACCTCGACGGCGCCGTTCTGCACCATCACGTCGATGAGCCGACGCACCTGCTCGACCTGATCGCCCGCGCCCCGAGCGGCGCCGGTCTTCTTGCGCGCCGTTCGCTTGGCGGCCTTGGCCGGAGCGGCGGGTTTGCGCGCGCTCTTCTGCGGCGCCTTCTTCTTCGGCGCCTTCTTCGTCACCTTCTTCTTCGACCCCGCCTTCTTGGCGGTGGAACGTTTTGCTGCCATGGTGCGGACCTTGGACCCAACGGGGACACGAGACGGAGTGCCGCCCCGGAGTGCTACGGCCGTCAGACCATCTCCGCTATCTGCACGGCATTCAAGGCCGCACCTTTGCGCAGCTGGTCGCCCGCCAGCCAAAACGCCAGCCCCGGATCGAACACGCGGCTGAGGCGCACGCGCCCCACCGCAACCTCGTCGCGGCCGGCGCGCTCGATCGGCTGCGGCACCAGGCTGCGCGCGGGCTCGTCCTGGACGACCACGCCCTCGGCGGCACTCCACAGCGACCGCGCCTCCGCCACCGACAGGGGCCGCTGCAGCTCCACGCCGACGGCCTCGCTGTGGCAGCGCTCCACCGGCACGCGCACGCAGGTCGCCTCGACCGGCAGCGCGGGGAGACCGAGGATGCGCCGGGTCTCGAAGCACATCTTGTCCTCTTCTCTGGTGTAGCCGTCCGCCTCGAAGGAGTCGATCTGCGGAAACAGGTTGAACGCCAACGGGTGTGGCAACGGGTCCGCCGCCGGCGCGGGGCAGCCGTCCAGGTGCGCCCGCGCGCCCTCGCGCAGCACCGTCATCGCCCGCTCGCCGGCCCCCGAAGCGGCCTGATAGGTCGACACCACCACGCGGCGCACGCCGGCGGCGCGCTGCAACGGCCACAGCGCCAGCACCAACAAAATGGTCGAGCAGTTGGGGTTGGCGATCAGGCCGTCGTGCGCACGCAGCGCATCCGGGTTGACCTCGGGCACCACGAGCGGCACGTCCTCGTGGCGACGGAACGCCGAGCTGTTGTCGATGACGACCGCGCCGGCGCGCCGCGCGCGCGGCGCCAGCTCACGGCTGAGCGCGCTGCCCGCGGCCAGCAGGACGATGTCGTACGCGTTCCAGTCGGCCTGCGCGACGTCGACCACGCGGTGCTGCTCACCGGCGAAGGGCAGGCTCCGGCCGGCGCTGCGCGGCGATGCGAACAGCGCCAGCGAGCGCAGCGGCACCTCGCGCTGCGCCAACACCGCCAGCATCTCGCGGCCGACCGCACCGGTCGCGCCGACCACGGCGACCCGGCGCGGGGTCACGACGGCTCCGGTTCCCGCCGCCAGCTTCCCGACTTGCCGCCGTCCTTGCGCATCAGCTGCACCGCGGTGATCGTCATCCCGCGACAGCGCGCCTTGCACATGTCGTAGATGGTGAGGGCCGCGACCGACACCGCGGTCATCGCCTCCATCTCGACGCCGGTCGGGCCAATGGTGCGCGCCTCGGCCCACACCTCGATGCCGTCGTCGCCGATGGGAGTGAAGCCGACCTCGACGGCGGCGAGCGCCAGCGGGTGGCAGAGTGGAATCAGGCGCGCGGTCTCCTTGGCGGCTTGGATCCCGGCGACGCGCGCCACCGCCAGCACCTCGCCCTTGGGCAATTCGCCGGCCAGGACCGCCTGGCGCACCGCGGCGGTCATCTGCACCCGCGCCGACGCGCGCGCGGTGCGCGGAGACGCCGGTTTTTCCGAAACGTCCACCATCCGCGCCCGGCCGCGGTCGTCCAAATGTGTCAATTCGCCGGAATTCTCCGGAGGTTTACCGCTCACCGTGCGCAGGGTAACACGCCCGCGGGCGGCGGCAAGCACGGCGGCGCAAGGCCAGCGCGACCGGACGAATCCAGGCGACTGACCTGTCCCCTCGCCCGGGGCTGACGTATATCTCATCATCGACGGCCTCGAGCGACGGCTTGCCGGCCTTGACCCCGACACGACCGTTCGCCGATCACCGAAGCAGGCCTGGACCATCCAAGCCCAACGGAGACCAAATGCGACGACACCTCCCGGCTGCTCTCACGCACGCCTTGGCGATCACTCTGGGCGGCGCACTCACCGCGCCGCTGGCCGCGCAGGAGGGCCTGGAAGGGCAGGTGGCGCGGCTGCTGCAGCGCGCCGACGCCGGGCAGCTGGAACGCGTGTGGGACGTGAGCGCCGAGATCGTCGAGCTCGACGGCCAGGAGGACGCCCTGGCGCGCGCCATCTCCAGCCGGGCCGACCAGGGCGGTGCCCTGGCGCGGCTGGCCGCGGCGCGCGCGCTCCTCGATCTGTCCAGCGGCTACGCCGACCACGTCCTACAAGCGCTGGATCCGCTGTGCAAAGCCGACGACGGCGCCGTCCGCGGCGCGGCGATGGGGATGCTCGGCACTCAGGGTTTTTTCCGCGGCACCACGCTGCGGCGGGTAAGGGACATCCTCGAGGAGAACACGAGCTCCGAGCTCGCCGCCCCCCACGTCCGCGTCGAGGCGGCCAAGAGCCTGTGGCGCGTGGGCAGCGACGCCCAGCGCAGCACGGCGCGCAGCACGTTGCAGCAGTTCTTGACCTCCGCCGATCGAGAGCTGCGGGTCGAGGGCGCGCTGGCGCTGGCGGAGATCAACGTCGACTCGTCGCATCCCGCGTGGCAGGTGCTGCGCGAGATCCAGGACCAACCGACGGACGCCGGCCGGCTGGCGCGCAGCTATCTGCGGCTGGATTCCGAGCGCCGCCGGTTCGAGCACCTGCTGCGCCGCAGCCTGGACGCGCGCCGGCCCGGCGGTGACGACAGCCGCTACGGCAAGCTCGAGGAGATCATGGCGGAGATCCGCGGGCGACACACCCGCGGCGACTCGTTCGACGAGGAGTTCATGATCGACAACGCGGCCAAGGGCATGCTCCGCGCCCTCGACCGGCACTCCGCGTTCTTCACCTCGGAGGAGTACAAGGCGTTCTTCTTCGACCTCAACCGCGAGTACGGCGGCATCGGCGCGTTCGTCAACTTCGACCGCGACGACGTGTTCTCGATCGTGCGGCCGATCTACTCCGGCCCGGCCTACCGCGCCGGCCTGCGCTCGGGCGACAAGATCCTCGAGGTCGACGGCTGGGAGACCGCGGGTCAAACCTCGGAGGCGATCATCGCCAAGCTGAAGGGCAAGCCGAGCACGCCGGTCAAGGTGAAGATCTACCGGCCCGGCATGGAAGAGCCCGAGGACGTCGAGATCGTGCGCGAGCAGATCAACGTCCCATCGGTCAACTTCGAGCTGCTGCCGGGCAACATCGGCTACGTCGAGCTGATCACCTTCGGCGGCAACACCGCAGCCGAGCTGCGCGCCGTGCTGTCGGAGTTCGAGCGCGTCGGCGTCGCCGGCCTGGTGCTCGACGTGCGCAGCAACACCGGCGGCTACCTGCTGGCCGCCCGCGAAGTGGTCGAGCTGTTCGTCGAGGGACGCAAGCGCGTCGTCTACACCAAGTCGCGCGAGGGCATCGAAGAAGAGCACTTCACCCACGACCGCGCGGTGTCGCCCGGCATGCCGCTCGTCGTGCTGACCAACGAGTACTCGGCCTCGGCATCGGAGATCGTCGCCGGCGCGCTGCAGGACTACGGGCGCGCCGCGGTCGTCGGCAAGCGCACCTACGGCAAGGGCAGCGTGCAGCAGCTGATTCCGCTGGACAGCGAGCCCGGCGAGCCGTTCGGCGACCAGAACCGCAACGGCGTGCGCGACGAGTGGGAGCCGTTCACCGACCAGAACGGCAACGGCGAGTACGACATCGGGCCGCGGATCAAGCTGACCGTGGCGCGCTACTACCTGCCGAGCGGCCGCACGCCCAACAAGGAGGTCGACGCGAACGGCGAGGTGTTGAACCCCGACTGGGGCGTCACGCCGGACCACGAGGTCGAGCTGTTCGAGTTCGATCCGGGCAAGGCCTGGATGGTCGAGGCGCTGCGCCCGCTGGTGAAGGACGGCGCCTTCAACCGCTACGTCGAGGAGCGCTTGGAGCAGCACAAGGATCTGTTCTTGGAGCTCGCCAACGGCGACGACGAGGACGCCTCGCGCTATCCGGACTTCGAGGAGTTCTACGCGAGCCTGGACACCAAGCTGCCGCGGGACGAAGTGCGCCGCTGGATCCGCTACCGCATCCGCGACGCCGTGTCGGACCTGCGCGGCAAGGCCTTCGCCGGTACCCGGCGGATGGGCGACTTCCAAGAGGACCCGCAGCTGCAGTTCGCGGTCCGCTCGCTCCTGGAGAAGCGCGGCGTCGACATCCGTGAGATCAAGGCCTACCAGAACGTGCTCAAGCTGGCCAAGGTCGACGAGAAGGCCGCCGCCGCGAAGAACGAGAAGGAAGGCGGCTGACGCAGCGCGGGGGCCGGTCGCCCCCCCGTGCGGAGCCCGGCGCGCCCCGGGCAAAGGCAATGCGTCCCGCGCGTGGCGGCATCCCCGTCTCGATGAGAGGCGCGCCCAGCGCCACGCGCAGGCTAAGATCCCGCGCGATGACTGCAGCGGCCAAGTCCATGGACGACCTCGTCGCGCTGTGCAAGCGGCGCGGCTTCATCTTTCCCGCCAGTGAGATCTACGGCGGGATCAATGGGTTTTGGGACTACGGCCCGATGGGCGTGGAGCTCAAGAACCGGCTGCGCGACGCGTGGTGGCACGACATGGTCCGGTGTCCGCCGCTCGGTCCCGACGGGCAGCCGCTGCAGCTGGTCGGCATCGACTCCTCGATCATCCAGAACCCGGCCGTCTGGCGCGCGTCGGGCCACGTCGGCGGCTTCAACGACCCGATGCAGACCTGCCGGGTCTGCAAGAAGCTGTTCCGCGCCGATCACGTCGACGAGATGCTGGCAGAGGCGGCGTGGCCGGCGGCGCTGGCCGCCGCGGCGGGCACCGCGATCGACGCCGAGGTCGCCGACGTCGACCCGGCGGGCCTGGTGACCTGGGCCAAGCGCAAGGGCAAGAAGCAGGCGCCGGGGCTCGCCCTGGTCCGCGATGCCGACGGCGTGGGCAAAGCGTTGCCGGCGCGCGCGAGCTTTGCGGCGCTGTGCACGGCGGCGGCGACGCCGGCCGGCTCCGAGCCCGCGGTGCCGTGCCCCGCCTGCGGCGGCGACCTGACCCCACCGCGGCAGTTCAATCTGATGTTCGAGACCTTTGTCGGCGCCGTGCGCGACGACAGTGCGGTGGCCTACCTGCGGCCGGAGACCGCGCAGGGCATCTTCCTCAACTACAAGAACGTGCTCGACACGATGCGCGTGCGGGTGCCGTTCGGCATCGCGCAGATCGGCAAGGCGTTCCGCAACGAGGTCACGCCGCGCAACTTCATCTTCCGCAGTCGCGAGTTCGAGCAGATGGAGCTGGAGTGGTTCTGCCACCCCGACGACGCGAAGACCTGGTACGAGTTCTGGTGCGCGCAGCGCAAGGAGTGGTGGCAGCGCATGGGGCTGTCGAGCGACAACCTGTTGCTGCGCTCACACGATCGCGACGAGCTCGCGCACTACGCCAAGGAAGGCTGCGGCACCTTCGACATCGAGTACCGGTTTCCGTTCACCGCGCCGGGCTACGGCGAGCTCGAAGGGGTCGCCCACCGCACCGACTTCGATCTGGCACGGCACCAAGAGCACAGCGGCACCAAGCTCGAGTACTTCGACCAAGAGCGCAACGAGCGCTACATGCCGCACGTGATCGAACCCGCCGCCGGCCTCAGCCGCGGTGTTCTCGCGCTCTTGTGCGAGGCGTTCACCCCCGACCCCGAGCGGCCGAGCAAGGTGTTCATGCGCTTTCTGCCCAAGCTGGCGCCGGTCCAGGTCGGTGTCTTCCCGCTGGTCAACAAGGACGGCATGCCCGAGATCGGTGGCGAGCTGTACGCGCAGCTGCGCGACCGCTACCGGTGCCAGCTCGACGTCAAGCAGAGCATCGGCAAACGCTACGCGCGGATGGACGAGGTCGGCGCGCCCTTCTGCCTGACGATCGACGGCGAGACGCTCGACCAGCAGACCATCACCGTCCGCCACCGCGACACGACGGCGCAGGAGCGCATCCACCTCGATGCGGTCGAGGGGTTCCTGGCCGAGCACCTCGGCTGAGTCGCCGGCTGCGCCGCGCGCGCGAAAGCCGACCCTGTGTCTTCACGCGTTGGGCGCTCTCACACGTTGGCGCTGATCGCGTTCAGGCGCTCGCGGAACTTCTGCTGGAACACCGAGTCGAAGTCGAAGCCGCCGACGAAGTCGAGGCGAGAGTCCTCGGGACGGCGGCTCAACAGGCCGGCGTCGATCAGGTTGAACACGATCTCGCCGAAGTCCTCGGTGCCGTGCACGCCCCACTGCTGAAACACGAAGGACGCCATCGCGCCGAACTGCTCGGCGGCTAGATCGCGCACGCCCTCGAGCAGCTCGCGGGCACCGACGTGCCGGTCCTCGCCGGTCAGCTGGTCCTTGCCGTAGTGGACCAGGGTGTAGTCGAGGGCATCGAGGGTGAAGTAGTAGGCATTGCGCGCAAACCGCCGATCACGCCGACGGACCTCGCTGATCCGCTCGTCGGGACCATCGCCTTCGGGACACCAGCTCATCGTGTCGGCTCCTGCGTGGATCCGGTTCGTTCACTCGCCGAGACCGGCGGCACCGCCGGGCCCCACGCCCCGCGGCCAACGCCGTCTGTATCGGCCATTCGCGAACCGCCCTTGAGCCGGCGGGAACCGCGCCACGCGCGCCCCCCCGGTCCGTCCACAACACCGCTCCCCCCTCGCCGTTCCACCGGAAGAACGCCGAGGACAGTGCTGCAGCACCCCCACACCAAGGCCTTCTCTCGCCGCGGCTCAGCTCGACGCGCGCACCGCCGTCGCTTCGGTGATGCGCAGCAACGCCGCGCAGATCACTTGCTCGGGTCGGATGCGCAGCTGCAGGTCGGCCTCGGCCTCCTGCAGAATCTCGAGCACACAAGTCCATGGCGAGAGCACTGCACCGTAGGCCTCGCCGCCGGCCTGCGCAAGAGAACCAGCGATGACATCGCGCACCCAGGACGCCGCCGCGCCGAGGACGTAGCGCGCGCGCTGCTCGGTGGCGGCGGTGCCCGAAACGCCGTCCAACACGAGCCGGGCGAGGGACACCTCCGACACCTGGGTGCCCCCCTGCAGGAAGGCCACAACCTGTTGGTGCACGGCGGGAATCCCGGCCTCCAGCAGCGCCGCGGCGTAGCCCAGCGACCCGCGGCCAAGGGCGACCGCGACGGCGCGATCCTCGTCACTGCCGAGGCCCCGATCGGCCAGCATCGAGGCCAGCGCCTCGGCGGCCAGCCCCCGAATCCGCAGGGTCGCGACCCGCGAGCGCACGGTGTCCAGCAGCTGCTGCGGCCGCGCCGTCGGCAACAGCAGATGGACCCGGTCACCCGGCTCCTCCAAGGTCTTGAGCAGCGCGTTCTGCCCCTGCTCGGTCAACCGATCCACCGGATCGATGATCGCCACCCGCGCGGCGCCGCTGTAGGCCTGCCGCCCTAACGTCTCCTGCAGCGCACGCACTTGGTCGATCGAGATGTCCTGCTTGCCCTCGGCGACCGTCAGCCAGTGCAAGTCCGGATGCTGATCGCCGTGCACATGCCGGCACGCCGCGCACTGGCCGCACGGCACCGAGCCCGGCTCCGAGCCACCGCCGAACAGCTGGCCCGCCGCGACCGGCGGACCGGTGCAGAGCAGCGCCGCCGCGACGTGGCGCGCCGCCGTGGTCTTGCCGACGCCGCGGCCACCGGTCACCAGCAGACCGTGGTGCAGGCGGCCGCCGGCCGCCGCGCGCAACACGCGGTCGTACTCGTCGCCCTGGCCGAGCAAGCCGAACTCCAGCGGCCCCGACCCAGAGCTCACGCGGCGCCTCCCGCCCACGCGGTGAGGCGTTCTCGCAGCATTGCGTGCACGCCGTCGGCGTCCCCGGAGGCGTCCAGCAATTCGACCTCTGCTTCGCTCGCCGCCAGCGCCGCGTAGCCGGCGCGGACCCGTTCGTGATAGGCCTCGCCGCGCGCCTCGATCCGGTCCTCGCCGCCACCGCCGCGACGGGCCCGGCGCACGGTCCACGGCACATCCAGGACGAACACTCTCGCGGGCCGGGTCTCGCCCACCGCCGCGTCCGTCATCCGCCGCAAGTGCTCGAGCTCGACCGGGTGCTCGTGGGCACTGCCCTGATAGACCCAGGTGGACAGATAGCAGCGCTCGCAGACCACCACTTCGCCGGCGCACAGCGCCGGCCGCACTTCGCGCTCGATCATCTCGGCGCGCGCCGCGCTGAACAGTAGCGCCTCGGCCGCCGCGGTCAGCTCGCCGGTCTCGGGCGCCAACAGCACGCGGCGCAAGCCCTCGCCGAGACCGGTCGACCCCGGCTCGCGCAGGTGGCGCACGCGGTGGCCGCGCTCCCCCAACCACGCGCACATGCGCCGCGCCTGGGTCGTCTTGCCGCCACCGTCTGGCCCTTCGAGCACGAAGTAAGCGGTCACAACAGCTCCTCGACGCGGGCGCGCACCTTGTCGTCGGTCGCCATGCGCTCGGCCAAGCGCTTGGTCATGTAGCTGATCGAGGCACGCGAGCGCCCGCCCATCGAGCGGCCGATCTCGGCGCGGCTCAAACCCTCGAGCACACACAGGTGCGCCAACACCTGCCGTGCGAAGCTCACGCGGCGCTCCTGGGTCTTGCCCAACAGCTGCTCGCGCTCGACGGCCAAGCGCTCGCAGACCCGCGCACAGAGCCGCCGAAACGTCTGGCCTGGATCGATCAGCCGCAGATAGTGCGGCCGCAAGGCGTGCGCCTGGCGCTCGATGAACCACGCCCGGCGCAAGTCGTCGTAGCCGCCGCGCACCCGGCGCGCCAAGGACTCGATGCTGTCGGCGCGGCCGTTGCGAGACGGGGCGCCCTCGAGCGCGCGCAGGTAGGTCAGCCGCGCCTGAGGTCCGGGCGCGTCGATGCGGGTCACGAGCCCCGACACCAGCACGCCCTGCAAGCTCTCGTCACAGCGCCAGATCTCGTGCGGATGCCAGCGCGACGCCACCAAGACCATCGCTCCCCGCTGCGCGCGCGCTTCCAGCGCGATGCGCAGCTCTCGCTGCACCCGCGCGTGGCCGGTCACCCGGTGCAGCTCGTCCAAGACCAGGCACGGCGCGCGGACCAGCTCCTCGCGCAGCCCCTCGACGCGCCCGTCGCGCAGGCAGGCGCCGAACACGCGCAGCAGCCCGGGCCCGTCGAACCACTTGCAGGGCTCGCCCGAGTGCTGTGCCCACCACCGCAGCAGGAAGGTCTTGCCCGCCCCGGGCGGCCCGTAGAAGACGAACATCGACGACGGCATGGCGCGCTGCTCGAGGAGCGCGCTCAATACCAAGAACCCGGTGCGGTTGCTGGCGTCGACGACCGGTCGCGTCGGTCCGACCTCGACGCCGTCCGGCACCAGGGCATCCGGGGCCGGCACCACACTGACCGACACCCGCGTGCCGACCTCCTCGGACAACACGTCTTCGAGCAGCGACTGGTAGAGCCGCTCGACGCGCTCGCACACCAGCCGGCTGCGCGCCTCGAGGTAGCAGACGCCGCGCTCGAGTGCCAGCGGTCGCAAGGCGGCCAGCCACGCGTCGTACGCCGCATCGCCAGCGCGGCGGCGCAGGGCGTCTTGGCTGCGCGACCAGGTCTCTCGGAGCAACTCGAGCATGGCGAAGCGTCCCGTAGACGAGCGCACCGGAGCTCGCCTGTCAAAGGCTTCTCCGAGCGCCGCTGACCTCAGCGGTTCCAGCTGCGCAGCAGGCGCGCGGCGCTGTCCGCCGCCTCGCCGTCGGCCGATTCGCCGAGCGCGCGCTGCAGCCAAGCCAGCGCCGCGTCGACTTCGCCGATGCGGTGTGCCGCGCGCGCCGCCGACACGCAGATGCGCGCGCGCGCCTCGCGCTCGACCGCCGCCGCTGGATCGGGGACCTCGGCCGGAGGCTTGCCGACGTGCGCGCGGTCCAGGTGTGGCCGCACCGCGAGCGCCATCTCGAATTCGCCCAGCGCTTCGCGCGGCTGCTCGGCCGCCAACAGCGCTTCTCCCAAGAGCACGTGCAGCTCGCGCATGAACGGGTCGATCGCCACCGCTTCGCGCAACAGCCGGATCTCCTCCTGGCGATTGCCGTTCTTGCGCTCCATGGCGGCGAGCTCCAGCCGCGGCGCGAACGCGCGCCCCGTGCGCCTTACGAAGCTCTTCAGCTCCATCATCGCCTCCTCGTCGCGATCCAGCGCACGCAACACTCTGGCCAACAGCAGGTTCGGCGCGACTTGCTGGTCGGTGCAGCGCGGCCAGCAGGCCTTGGCCCGCTGGTACTGGTCGAGCGCACCCTCCAGATCGCCGCTGCGCTCCAACAGCCGGCCGTAGCCCACCCGCGCATCGAAGTCGTCCGCGCCCTGCGCAAAGCCGGCCACGTAGCGCGCGGCCGCCTCGTCGAAGGCGCGGCGGCGCTCGAGCAACGCCGCGTGCAAGAGCAGGGCATCGCCGTCCTCCGGGTCGGCGCGCAGCGCCTCGCGCAGGGCGGCGGCGGCGTCGATCAGCTGACCGCGCTGCAGGTAGCCGTGTCCCAGTGCCACCTGCACCGCGACGTCGTCCGGCGCGCGCAGCGCGCGCTCGCGCAGGTGGTCCATGCTGGCCGCGCTGTAGCGCGGCACCAGGTCGAGTCCGCGCAGCTGCGTGGTCTCGACCCACGCCCGGAACGCGCGATCGAACTCCTCGGGCTGCAGGCCGAAGATGCCGTCGAACAGCTCTTCGGTCGAGCGGTCCTCGCCGTAGCCGCGCAGCATCTCCAGCACCGCGTCGAAGCCGTGGTGCTCCGCCAGATACTCGACGATCAAGCCACCCTGGTAGTAGCCGAACAGGATGCGCGGCCCGCGGAACAGCCGATTGAGGTGCCGCAGCGGTGCGATCTCGTTGTTGTGGAAGGCATCGAACAGCTCGCGCGTCATGCCGCGCTCCCAGCTCGGGTCCTTCTGCCGTTCTTCGTAGACCGAGCAGCCCTCGGTCAACCAGCGCGGCACCCGGTGCTTGGACAGCGCCAGGGTCAAGACGTGCGCGTACTCGTGCCACGCGGTCGCCGTCCACATGAAGTCCTGGCGGCGTAGCTGGTCGTCGACCGGCGACACCAGCGTCATGAATCGCCCGAAGCAGGCGCCGAGCGCGTGGAAGCCGCGGAAGCCGATGGTGCGCACCGAGAAGTCGTTCCACGTGTGGTACACCTCGGCGGTGACCACCTGATCTTCGACGTGCCCGTACTTGGCGCCGAGCTCGCGCCGCGCCTCGGCCAACACCGGTACGAGGTAGCGCTCGAGCACCTCGACGTCGTCGTAGTGCAACACCAACCTGAGGCCGTCGGCCTCGACGGTCCGGTACTGCTCCTGCAGCAGCTCTTGCACGGCGATGGCGTTGTCGCGCCACGGGTCGACGAAACCCTTCTGCAGCTGAGCGGCGCGGCGCAAGTGCGTCAGGGCCTCGTCGCCCCGAGCACAATAGACCAGCGCTTTGGCCAAGCCGTGCAGCGCCGACACGGACTCGGGCTCCTCGCTCAGCGCTCGTTCGTAGTACGGCACTGCATCTTCGAACCGATACAGCGCCACCAAGTGGTCCCCCAGGTGCCGGTAGGTGTCGGCGTAGCCGGCATCGATGGCGAGAAGCCGCTCGCGCAGCGCCGCCTCGTCACCGGGCTCGTTGAGCAGGTGTGCTGTGGCGGCACGGTGGCTCAACACCTCTCGGTGGTTGGGATTGACCGCCAACGCCGCATCGAAGATCTCGGCGGCGAGGGTGAAGTTGCGGTCGCGCAGCGCGAGGATGCCGCGCTCCATCAGCGCCGGCACGCTCTTCGGGTTGAGGCTGAGCGCGCGCGACAGATAGTCCTCGGTCTTCGCCGGATCGAGCTGGAAGTTGGCTCGGCGCAGGCGGTAGAGCGCGACCAGCGCCTCCTCGACCTCACCGTGCTCGCGCAGCACCGTGGTCAGCGCCTTCTCTCCGCTGGGCAAGCCGGCGGCTTCGCCGTAGGCGAGGAAATGAGCCCAGCCGAAAGCGATCCGCGCATCCGGCCGGTCGGGATCGGCTTCGATCGCGCGGACGAACAAGCGGCTGGCGGCGACCAACGACTCGGCGTCCGGGCGCCGCATCAGCGCGCGGCCGGCGCAGGTCAACACTACCGCGTCGTCGCTGCGCCGCGCATCATCGACCACGCGCTGCCACTGCTCGGCAGCGCCGGCTCGATCGCCGCTCTGCTCGAGGGTGCGCGCCAGCCAGTGCCGCACCTCGACGTCCTCGCCGCGCTGCTCGAGCAGCGCACCCCACTCGGCGGCGGCCTCGTCATAGCGCCCCACGGTGTGCAGCACGCGGCCACGCAGCAGGCGCCAGCCGCGCAGGGCCTGCGCCTCCGCCGGCATCTCGGCGAGCCCCTCCAGCACCGCTTCGTACTCACCACGGATGCGCTGCAGGTCGAGCAAACCGAGCTGTGCGCGCCACAGCACGGCCTGCGGCGCGGGCTCCTCGGCGTCCTCCTCGTCGGGGTAGACGATCGCCTCGAAGCCGGCCACCGCCTCGCCGAGACGGCCGCGCAGCGCGCTGCGCTCGGCGGCGCGCAGCTGATCGGTCCAGTACGGGTCGTCGCCGCCCCCCTCGACCTGCGCGGCCAGCGGCGTCGGGCTCAAGAGGGCGCAGAGAACCGCGGCCGCGCCCCACCACCGGCGCGGCGCGGAGAACGGTCGGGCCGGCCTTGCAGGCAACATCACTGTCATGCTACTGCAGATACGGCCGCCGAGGGCGCGGGCTACAGGTCGTATTCGCGGATCTTGCGATAGAGCGTCCGCTCGCTGATCCCCATCGCGTTGGCGGCCTTGAGCCGGTTGCCCCCGGTCATCTCCAGAGTCACGCGGATGTGGTTGCGCTCGACCTCTTCGACCGTCTTGCCGGCCAGCGCGCTCCACGTGTCCTGCGCGCTCGGTCCCGGCGCCCAGATCTCCGGCGGCAAATCACGCCGCGTCAGGATGTTGCCCCGGGCGCGCACGACCATGCTCTCGATCGCGTTGCGCAGCTCGCGGACGTTGCCCGGCCATTCGTACTGCACCAGCGACACCATCGCGTCGCGGTCGATGGACTCGACGTCCTTGCCGTGCTGCGCGCTCATCTGCTGCAGAAAGTGCTCGGCCAGCAGCCGGATGTCGCTGCGCCGCTCCTTCAGCGCCGGCAACTCGATGGTCACCACCTTGAGCCGGTAGAACAGATCCTGGCGAAACTCGCCCTCCCGCACCCGTTCCTGCAGATCGGCGTTGGTCGCCGCCAGCACGCGGACATCGACCACGCGCCCCTTGTTGGCGCCCAGGCGGGAGACCTCTCGATCCTCCAGCACGCGCAGCAGCTTGACCTGCGTCGACAACGGCATGTCGCCGACCTCGTCGAGAAACAGCGTGCCGCCGTCGGCGTACTCGATCTTGCCCTCGCGATCGGCGACGGCACCGGTGAATGCACCTTTGACGTGGCCGAACAGCTCGCTCTCGATCGTGCCCTCCGACATCCCCCCACAGTTGAGCGCGACGAAGGTCTCGTTGCGGCGCGGCGAGTAGTTGTGCAGAGCGCGGGCCACCAGCTCCTTGCCCGTGCCCGACTCGCCGAGGATCAGCACCGAGGCGTTGGTCGGCGCGATCTGCCGCAGCACGTCGAGAATGCGCACCACCTTCGGGTCGCGGCCGACGATGCCCTCGAGCCCGTAGCTGCGGTCCAGCTGGGCGCGCATGTCCTCGTAGGCGACGTCCTTCTCGTGATCGGCCAAGCACTTGCCGACCTTGGTGCGCAGCTCTTTGAGGTCGACCGGCTTCTCGATGTAGTAGGCGGCACCGTTCTGCATCGCTTCGACCGCGACCTCGCGGCTGCCGTGCCCGGTGAGCATCACGACGCGGCCGAGCGGGTAGCGCTTGCGCGCCTCCTCCAGCACCGCGAAGCCGCCCTGCTCGCCCATCACCACGTCGGTGATGACGACCGCGTAGTTGCGCTGGCGCAGCCGCTGCAGCGCGGCCGGACCGTCGCTGGCGACATCGATCTCGACCGGCAGCGCCTGCAACGCCTGACTCAGCGTATCCAGCAGAGCGGCGTCGTCGTCGACCAGGAGGATCGGGCTCTCGCTCACGCCCCGCCCCCCCGCTCCAAGGGCGCGGCGCCCCCGCTGCCGCGGGCCGCCGCCGCCGGCAGCCGGATCGAGAACTGCGTGCCCTTGCCGGGCTCGGAGCTCACGTCCAGCGTGCCGCCGTGCTCCTCGGTCGTGCGCCGCACCATTGCCAACCCCAAGCCCGTGCCGGTCTTCTTGGTGCTGAAGTAGGGCGTGAACGCGTCGCGCAGGACGTCGGCGGACATGCCCGAGCCGGTGTCGGTGACCTGCAGCAGGGCGCCGTCGCTCTCGCGCCGCGACGACAGCAGCACCTCGTCCCCGGCGCTGCAGGCGTCCAGCGCGTTGCGCAGGAGGTTGACCACCGCGGCCTGCAGCTGCTCGGCGTCGGCGGCGAGCTCGGGCACACCACTGCCCGGAAAGAACTTGAGCACCACCCCGTGGCGCGCCATCTGCGGCGTCCACAGGTCGACCAGGCGCTGCAGGAGCTCGTTGATGCGGACCGCGGTGCGGCGCGGCGCAGGCGACCGCACGAAGCCCAAGAACTCCTCCAGAATCGACTGCAGCCGCTGCACCTCCGACTGCACCACGCCGAGCCGCTTGACCGTGCGCCGATCTCGCGAGCCCTCGGCGTCGGCAAAGTCCTCGAGCACCAGCTGCAGATTGAGGCCGATGGTCGACAGCGGATTGCGAATCTCGTGGGCAAAGCCCGCGATCACCGAGCCGAGCTGCGCCAGGCGCTCGGTGCGCTGTTGGGCCTGAGGGTCGTCTTTGCTCATGGGCGGGCCGACGGACTGCGGCGACCACGTGGTTGAAAACGCGGCAACCCTGCGCCGAACGACTGCGGGGAATGCGCGCGACCGGGCGGCGCGCCTGGCACAATATGCCGGTGCGCCGGATCAATGTGAAGGCACAAGCGGCGGATGCCGGGGCGGTCCGCGAGGTGGTGCGCGCGCTGCGCGGCGGCGCCCTGGTCGCGCTGCCAACCGAGACCGTCTACGGCATCGGCGCCGACGCCAGCCACACCGACGCGACCGCGCGGCTCGCCGCGCTCAAGGGCCGGGATGCCGCCCAGCCGGTCACCCTGCACCTGGCCAGCGGCGCCGCGCTCGAACAACACGCGGTCGCGCCGAAGGCCCGCGTGCGCGCCCTGCTCGACCGCTACTGGCCGGGACCGCTGACGGTCGTGCTGCCGCAGCCGACCGGCGGCACCGTCGGCCTGCGCGTGCCGGCGCACCCGTTCACCAGCGCGGTGCTGGCCGAGTTCGACGGCGGTCTGTTGCTGACCAGTGCCAACCGCCACGGCGAGCCCCCAATGGCCGACGCCGACGCCATCGCGCGCGGCTTCCCGACGCTCGATCTCGTCTGCGACGCCGGCCCCCCGGCGCTGGGCCACGCCTCGGCCGTGGTGCGCGCCACCGGGCCGCTGCTCGAAGTTCTGCGCGAGGGCACGCTGTTGCGCGCGGAGCTGCTGCGCACCGCCGCGGTCGGCGTCCTGTTCGTCTGCACCGGCAACACCTGCCGCTCGCCCATGGCCGCGGCGGTGGCGGGCGCGGTGATGGCGGAGACCCTCGACGTCCAACCCGATCAACTGCTGGCGCGCGGCGTCGCCATCGCCAGCGCCGGCACCAGCGCCTGGCCCGGCGAGCCGGCCAGCGAGCACGCGGTGACGGTCTGCGCCGAGCTGGGCCTCGATCTGTCGGCGCATCGTTCGCAGCCGGTGACGCCGGAGCTGGTCGCCTCCTGGCAGCGGATCTACGCGCTGACCGACAGCCACCTCGAACGCCTGATCCGGCTCGCGCCCGCGGCCGCCGGCCGCGCCCAGCTGCTGGCGCAGGACGGCCGCAGCATCCCGGACCCGTTCGGCGCGGATCTCGAGACCTACCGGCGCACGCGCGACGCGATCGCGACCGCCGTGCGCAGCCGCGCCAGCGAGATCGCCGCCGCCGTCGACGCCTGATCTCTCGGGGGGCAAGCGCGGTAGGGCATCGACAAGGCGAATGCCCAAGGCTGACGGTCCTGACAGTGCCGTCCTGGCGCCTGCGAAGGGCTGGTTTACGACGGGCGGGCGGGGTCTTGTGGATCGCGGCGGTCGCGGCGGCGCACCGAGGCGTGGATGCCCTCCATCCGGTGCAGCGAGCGCAGCACCCGCAGCCAGTTGCGCTTGGGCATCAGTGGATAGCCCATGTAGTCGCCGGCGACGCGCACACTTTGATAGACCACCGAGTTGCCACCGATGCGCACGTCGTCGGCGACCTCGATGTGCCCCGAGAACACCGTGTGCCCACCGACGGCGACGCGGTCGCCGAGCACGGTGCTCCCGGCGAACGCCGACATGCCGGCGATCGCGACGTCGCGCCCCAGCCGACAGTTGTGGCCGATGTGCACCAAGTTGTCGATCTTGCTGCCGCGGCCGATCCGCGTCGGCCCCAGGGCGCCGCGGTCGATGGTCGAGTTGGCGCCGATCTCGACGTCGTCCTCGAGCACGACCGTGCCCATCTGCGGAAAGCGCAAGTAGCGGCCGTCGGCCTCGCGCGCGTAGCCAAAGCCGTCGGCGCCGATGATCGCGCCGGCGTGCACGATGACGCGGTCACCGAGGCGGACCCCCGGATAGAGCACGACGTTGGGGTGCACGACGCAATCGGCGCCGAGGCGACACCCCGCGCCGACCACCGCCCCCTCGGCGATGATCGTGCCGGCGCCCACGTCGACGTCGTCGTTGATCACCGCGCGGGCGGCGACCCGCACCGGCGGGCACAGCCGGGCAGTGTCGGCGACCACCGCGCTGGCGTGCACCTCGTGCTCCTCGGCGCGCGGCGCGGGGTGAAACCGCTGTGCCACGCGGGCAAAGGCGGCGTAGACATCGTCGACGACGATCTGCGCCGCCGGCGCCTCGATGGCCCGGTGGACGAGGATCGCCGCCGCGCGCGACGTGCGCGCCTGCTCCTCGAGCCGGGCGTTGTTGAGAAAGCCCAGATCGTCGGCGCCGGCCAGCCGCAGATCGTTGACGCCGCGGATCACCCGCGCCGGATCGCCGACCACTTCGCCGCCGACGAGGGCGGCGATCGAGCCCACGGTCTCCGGCGGCTGCCGGCTTTCGGGCCGGGACGGGATCTCTGGCGTCATGGCTTCGGATTATGCAACCGGCGCAGGCGGTCCGCCGCAGCGCGCCGCCGACTTTCGTCCCACTCGGGGTCGTAGGCCGGCTCGTCGCCGAAGGTCTGCAGCAAGCTCGCCGCCGCCGCGCGCCGCACCGCGAGCACTTCGTCGAGCAACAGCGCGGCCAGCGCCGCGGCGCTGGCCGGATCGCGGTGCCCGGCGATGGCCTCCGCCAGCGCGACGCGCTGCGGCGGGTCTGCCGCCGCCGCGGCCCAAGCGGGTGGCAGCGGCAGGTCGTCTCGCCACAGCGGAAAGCCCTCCACCACGCGGTCGCCGCCGCGCGCCTCGATCGCCGCCGCCGCCTCCGCCAGCAGCAGCGGATCCAGGGTCACCAGCAGCGCATCCCGCTCCACCACCGTCAACGGCCGGCGCGCCAGCACGGCCAACAGCGCGCGGCCCGCGCGCACCGGAAACACCGCGCGCAGCACCCAGCCGTCGACCGTCGGCGCGGCGACCCGCTCCGCCAGGGCCGCCGCCGGAGGCAGCCGGTCGAGGTCCTCGAGGGGGTTGGCCGCCGCCGCCTCGGGACGCAGATCGGCGAGCAGCGGCACCGTGTCGAAGACCATGGGGTCGAGCGCCTGCGCCGCGCCCAGCGCCAGGGCGCGCGCGGCCGGGCCCAGGCTGCGACCAAAGCCGTCGGGCAGCGCCAGGCAGGCCACCAGAGTGGCCGAGCGGGGATCGCGTCGCAGGTGGGCCATCGCCTGGGCGCGGGCGTCGTGCGGCCGGCCGAGCTGCACCGAGAGCTCGCGCTGCGCGCGCAGGGCCGCGGTCTCCTCGCGGTGCAGCAGGACGCTGGCCGGCCATTGGCGCCGGGCCGCGGCGAGCTCCTCCACCGCGCGCCGCGCCGCCTGCCGCGCGCCGTCGAGATCTCCGCGGGCGAGCTCGACGGCGATCTGCGCCGCCGCGGCGCGCCCGCGCAGCCGCCGCACCTGCTTAGGAGCGGCGCCCGCCACTTCGATCAGCCGCCGCAGGTTGTCGCCGAAGAACGACAATCGCTCGACCCCGCTCCAGTGCGCGAGCCGCTCGAGGAACGGCCGGTCGTCGGTCAAGGTCGGCGCCGCCGCGCACGCCGGCAGCGGACTGCCGCCGACCCGGGCGGCGCGCAGGTCGGCGACGCTGGCGAGCCCGGTCTCGTGTAGGTGGCGCACGAGCTCGGGCGAGGCCGCCGCCAACCGCGCGCGGCCGACGATCTCGGCATCGACGTCGAGCGGCGCCTGGCTTCCCACCAGCAGGGTCGACTGGTCGACCAACCACACCGACACGTGCGGCACGGACCGCGCGAACGTCGCCAGCAGGGTGTCGAACGCGGCCCGGGGCATGGCGTGCGTCGGCACCCACTGCACCAGCAGACCTTCGGCACGCAGCGCCGCGGTGGCGAGCGCGTAGAACTCGTCGCTGTACAACGCAGTGGTGCCGGGCGCGTAGGGCAGCAGCGGCTCGAGGGTGACCAGGTCCAGCGAGCGCGGCGCGCGGCTCGCCAGGTAGCGCCGGCCGTCGTCGATGTGCACGACGACGCGCGGATCGGCGGCAAACCGGGGCTGCCGCCGCGCGGCCATCACCGGGCCGTCGGCGCCGAAGTGGCCCGCGAGGGAGAACACCGCCGGCGAGATCTCGACCACGTCGATGTGTGCGGGCTCGGGCCACTGGGTCAGCGCATCGGCGGTGGTACCGGTGCCGAGCGCGATCACCGCGACGTCGCGCAGGCCATCGCGCAGCAGGAAGGGCAAGTGGCCCAGGGCCTTCATGTAGTCGGTTCCCGGCCCCGTCTCGGCAGCGCGGAAGCCGTCGGTGAACAGCAGCATGCTGTGGTTGCGGCGGTCGTAGACCACCGACGCGGTGCCGTACGCATCGGTCCGGTGCGCCAGGTGCCGGTACCACTCGGGGTGGTCGTGGCGCGCCCCCGCCATCGGCGCACCCGGCGCCCACGGCTTGCCCGCCGCGCCGAAGCCGAGCACGGCGGCGGCCACCACCGCCGCCACCGGCAGCAGCAGCCGGCGCGGGCGGCGCAGCAGCGGCAGCAGGGCGAGCGCTGCCAGCACCGGCGGGGCGACGGCAAAGAAGCGGTCGGCGGCGAGCAGCGGCAGGCCGCGGCCGACGAGCAGAGCGCCGAGCAGCGCGCCGATCCCCTGGGCGAACAACAACCGGCCGGCGCGGCGCGCGCGCCGCGCCGGCTCGACCTCGCGGCCGACCAGCAGCGGCACGACCGCACCGGCGCAGAAGCACGGCAGCAGCGCCCCCGACAGCGCCCCGACCGCGGCGCGCAGATGCATGGTGGCGGTGCTCGTCGCCGGCAACCGCGCCAGCCACGGACCGAGGTGCTCGTGAAGCCCGAGCCCGGCGCTGACCGCCCCGACCGCCAGCGCGACCGCCGGAGCGCGCCGCCCGCACAGGGCGGCGAGCACGGGAGCGCCCAAGAAGGCGCCCAACGCCATCGCCAGCAGGCACACCGCCACCACCGCCGAGAGGGTGGGCTGGAAGCCCTCGAACCAGAACGGCAGCCGCCGCAGCAACAGCACTTCCACGCCCAGCACCAGCGCACCCGACGCCAACGCCGCGCCGACGCCACGCCAACCGGGGCCGGCGAGCCCCGCTGCGGCCACCGACACCGGCGCGGCGGGCGCCGCTGACGGCGGGCGCCGCTGGACCAGCAACACCGCCGCGCCGCCGTAGCACGCGGCCGCCAGCCACCCCGTCCGCGCCAGCCCGAGCGACGGCACCAGGAGGTTGCCGCCGGCCCATGCGCCGGCCACCGAGCCGGCAGTGTTGACCCCCACCAGCCATCCCGCCCGCCAGGTCCCGGGCCGCATCAGGGCAAACAACAGGGGGAACGCGGCCCCCATCGCCACTGCTGGCAACCCCGGTGCCAGGGCGGCGAGGCCGGCACCGGCGCCGAACGACACGCTGCCCAGGCGCGCCAGCACCGGCTCGGCCACCACAGCCGACAGCCCCACCGCGGCGTACAGCGCCGCGGCGCGGCGGCCGGCGCGTTCCGGCCGTGCCGCGAGGCGCAGCGCGAGCAGGCCGCCCGCTCCCAACCCCAGCATGAACCAGGACATCACGACGGCGGCCGCATCCGCGGTGCCACCCATCAGCAGCGCGTAGCGCCGCACCAGCGCGAGCTGCAACAGCAGACCGCCGATTCCGGTGAGCAGCGCCGCCAGCGAGGTCGTCATGCGACTCTGGAGTCTGCGCGCCGCGCGGCGTCAGCCGCCGAATTCGCGCACCACGGTGATCACCTCGTCCGGCGTCCGGCTGCGCAGCAGATGCTCGCGCACCTCGCCGCGGCCGAGCAGTTTGGCGATCTCGGCCAGCGTCTTGATGTGCAGCAGCTTCTTGGCCCGCGGGATGACCAGACAGACCAGCAGCCGCGCCGGCTCGCCGTCCAGGGCCTCGAAGGGGATGCCCGCCACGGAGACGCCGAGCACCGCGATCACCTCGTCCGGCCCGTCCACCGCCGCGTGCGGGATGGCGATGCCGCACTCCATTCCGGTGGTCATGCTGCGCTCGCGCGCCAGCAAGGCGGCGTCGACCGCCGGCAGCTGCTCGGGCGCGAGACGGCCCGCCGTGGCGGCGGCCCGCGCCATCATCGAGATCGCCTGCCACTTGTCGCTCGCCTCGAACGGCACCAACACCAGTTCGGGGGCGATGAGTTCGGACAGCTTCATGCCAACGCGACGATCCCTGAGCTCAGACGCCACCCCGCGCCTGGGCAGTCGATTTCGGGCAAGGGGGTTAGGTAACCCCGGGCGCGGCGGCGGTGCAAGGCGGGGCGGGCAATTCCGCGATTTGATTCCGCCGCGTCAGGAAATAAAAACCCTGCGCACCGAGTCTCAGCGCGCCGAACCGACGTCCGTCGGATCCGTCGACCGCGACGCCCTTCCCGACTCCTGGACCAAAGCATGCCACACCGCGACTCTCCGACGCTGCCCTCGCTCCCCGCGCGCTCGACGAAGGGGGGCAGCGGCTGGCGGCGCCTGCGCGCAACCGCCCTTGCCACCGGTCTGTCGCTCGCGGCGCTGGGCTCGCCGCTCACCGCGCAGGAGGGCCGCAACTACAACGTCGAGATCGACGGCGACTACATGACGATCACGATCAACGAGGTCGAGGGCATCTCGGTGATCGAGTTCATCAAGCTGGCGCAGACGCTCACGCAGAAGACGTTCACCTACTCCGAGAGCGACATCAGCAACAGCCCGGACACCAAGATCACGTTCGTCGGGCCCAAGCGCATCCTGCTGGACAACTTCTTCCCGTTCTTCCAGACGATGCTCTACATCAAGGGCTTCGCCACCCTGGTGCGCGGCGACGACGACACCGAGGTGATCGAGGTGGTGGCGATGTCGGGCCCCAAGCGCACCGAGCTGAACAGCAGTGCGCGCTACGTGGCGCCGGACGAGATCGCCGAGTACGCCAACCACACCGGCGTGCCGATCCTCACCCTGGTGCCGCTGGAGTTCATCGACGCCAACGCCGCCACCAACCAGCTGCGGCCGTTCTTCCTCGGTCAGGGCGGCCAATCGCCGCTGACCCTCGGCGCGGCCGCCCGCGCCCTGCTGCTGCAGGGCTTCGGCCCGCAGGTCAACGCCGCCTACCAAGTGCTGCGGCTGGTCGACAAGGAGCCCGAGGGCCCCGAGCAGGAGATCCGCGTCGTGCGCCTCGACCATGCCACCGCCGAGGAGCTCGAGCCGATGCTGACGGAGGTGCTCGAGGCGCGGCAAAAGGCCGAGACCGCGCAGCAGCAAGTCGGCGCCAGCGGCGCCGGGCTGCAGGCGCGGGCGCCGTCCGAGATCAAGATCGTGCCGCACATGTCGCTCAACGCGCTCTTGCTGTCGGGCACGCACGAGCAGATCGTCGAGGCGCAGGACCTGATCGCCCGGCTCGACATCCCGTACGAAGCGGTCGACGGCGACACCCACGTCATCACCCTGCGCAACGTGCTGGCAGAAGATCTGCGCGCCACCCTCAACCAGTTCATCGGCGACGATCTGCAGGCCGAGCGCACCGCCAACGCGGGCCAGGCCGGCACCACCGCGCGGCAGCCGCGGCGCACGGTCGTGGTGCCGCACAAGGAGAGCAACAGCCTCTTGATCAGCGGCACGGCCAGCAAGTACCGCCAGCTGGCGCGGGTGATCGACGAGCTCGACCGGCGCCAGCCGCAGGTGCTGATCGAGTGCGCGGTGATCGAGCTGACCTCGTCCGAGTCGATGCGGCTGGGTATCGAGCTGGGCCTGGTCGACCTGGCCAGCAGCGGCGACTTCAACCGGCCGTTCGGCTTCACCAGCTACGGCCTGACCTCGTTCGAGGACACCGACGGCGACAGCTTCCCCGACACCCGGCTGCCCGACTTCAACTCGCCGCTGCAGGGACTCACCGGCGGCATCCTGTCCAGCGACGACTTCGCCCTGCCGGTCGCGGTCAACACCCTGGCGGCATCGTCGGGCGCCAACGTGCTGAGCTTGCCGAGCGTGGTGGTGAACAACAACTTCGAGGCCACCGTGCGCAACAGCGAGTCGCGCCCGACCCAGCAGATCAGCCAGGGCAACGCGACGACCACCTCGGGCGCCGGCTCCAACGAGGACGCGGGCATCGTCCTGCGCATCTCGCCCTCGATCTCGTCGAGCAACTACCTGCGCATCCAGGTCAACCTGACGGTGAGCCGCTTCTTGACGCCGTTCGACCCCAACGCGGTCACCGCCGGCGTCAAGGCCGAGCGCGAGATCAACACCCTGGTCACCATGCCCAGCGGCCACACCATGGTGCTGGGCGGGGTGATCGAGGACCAGCAGGACACGACATCGAGCGGCATCCCGATCCTCAAGGACATCCCGATCCTCGGCTGGCTGTTCTCGAGCTGGAGCAAGAGCGAGGCGAAGACCAACCTCTACTTCTTCCTGACGCCCTACATCCTGCGCGAGGAGGATTTCTCCGACCTCGCCGAGCAGAGCTTCCGCAAGAAGCTCGAGGCGGCCAGCTACATCGGCAGCCGGCGCATCCAGCTGATCGACCGCCGCTGGCGCGACGGCGAGCCGCAGACGCTCGACGACCCCGGTGCGACGATCGAGGACCTCGACGAGCGCGGCGGCTTCGACATCCCGGTGTATCAGCGGCCGACCACCGGGCCCGAGGGCCCGGGCTTGCCCGAAGAACCGGCCAGCGGGACCATAGAACTCGGCAACGGCCGCTGACCAAAGCCGCCTCCGCCTCCCCCAAGCGATGCAAGACACCCTGCGCGAAGCGCTGCTCCGGCGCGCCGGCCTCAACGAGGCCCAGATCGACGAAGCGCTGGCCACTGAGCGCGAGCAGCAAGTCACCCTGGACCAGGCGCTGATCAACCGCAACCTGCTGCCCGAAGCGCGCTGCCTCGAGGTGTTCGCCGAGTTCCTCGGGCTCGAGCACCGCGTCAGCCTCGAGGGCGTGCCGGTGCCCGGCGACTTCATCCAGAACGTGCCGGTCCAGTTCGCCCGCACCCACCAGCTGGTGGCGATCGGCGAGGACGGCCCGCTGGTGCAGGTCGCCACCTGCCGGCCGCTCGACGTGCAGCCGATGGACGACCTGTCGACGATGATGGACCGCGAGGTCGAGGCGGTGCTGGCGCCGCGGGCGGAGATCGCCGCGCTGATCAACCGCGCCTACCGGCACAAGGCCGACGGCGTCGACGAGGCTCTCGTCGACATCGAGGAGCAGGACATCGTCGGCCTGGCCAACACCATCGAGGAGTCCGAGGACCTCCTCGACGTCGCCAACAAGGCGCCGATCATCCGGCTGGTCAACATGCTGCTGTTCCAGGCGCTCAAGCTGCGCGCCTCGGACATCCACCTGCAGCCATACGTCGACCGCCTCCAGGTGCGCATGCGCATCGACGGCGTGCTCTACGACACCGAGGCGATCCCCAAGAAGGCGCAGGAGGCGATCACCTCTCGCGTCAAGGTGATGGGCAAGATGGACATCGCCGAGCGCCGCCTGCCGCAGGACGGCCGCGCCTCGATCCGGATCGGCGAGGGCGACGTCGACGTGCGCATCTCGACGGTGCCGGTGCAGAGCGGCGAGCGCGTGGTGTTCCGCATCCTCGACAAGACCGCCAAGGTCTACACGCTCGACCAGATCGGGCTGTCGGACGAGAACCACAAGACGATCCAGCGCTACATCCACTACTCGCACGGCATCATCTTCGTCACCGGGCCGACCGGCTCCGGCAAGACCACGACGCTCTACGCCGGCCTGCAGGCGATCAACGCTCCCGAGCTCAACATCCTGACCATCGAAGATCCTGTCGAGTACAACCTCGACGGCATCAGCCAGGTGCAGGTCAACACCAAGAAGGGGCTGACCTTCGCCAACGGCCTGCGCTCGTTCCTGCGGCAGGACCCCGACGTGATGATGGTCGGTGAGGTGCGCGACAACGAGACCGCCGACATCGCGATCCGCGCCGCGCTGACCGGCCACCTGGTGTTCTCGACGGTGCACACCAACGACTCGGCGTCGACGGTGACGCGCATGCTCGACATCGGCGTCGAGCCGTATCTGGTGTCGTCGTCGGTGCTCATGGTCGTCGCCCAGCGCCTGGTGCGCACGGTGTGTCCGCACTGCAAGGAGCCGGTCGACGCCGACGAACGTTCGCGGTTCACGCTCGAGGACTTGGGTCTGAGCCTGGACCAGTTCCCCGACCAGAAGCTGGTGCGCGGTGCCGGCTGCGACGAGTGCTTCCACTCGGGCTACTCGGGCCGCACGGCGATCTACGAGGTGATGCCGATCGACTCCGTCATCCAGGAGCAGATCGTCGACAAGAAGTCGGCGAGCGTGATCAAGAAGGGTGCGATCGAGCGCGGCCTGAAGACGCTGCGCATGGATGGCATCGACAAGCTGCTGGCCGGCATGACGACCCCCGAGGAGGTCGTGCGCGTGACCCAGCGCGACGTGTTCTGACAGATGCCGATCTACGCCTACAAGGCCGTCGACCCGCAGCAGAAGCCGCGCAAGGGCATCATCGACGCCGACAGCCCGCGCGAGGCGCGGCTCAAGCTGCGCACCCAGCAGCTGTACGTCACCGACATCGCCGAGTCGCGCGGCCGCCGCGAGCGCAAGATCCAGATCAAGGGCGTCACCGGCGTCGACTTCCCCAACAAGAAGCGCACCGAGCAGGTCGCCGCCGCCACCCGGCAGATGGCATCGCTGCTCGCCGCCGGCATTCCGCTGACCGAGGCGCTGCGCACGGTGATCGAGCAGTCGCCCGACAAGCGCATCGAGGCGACCTTCCGCGACATTCGCGAGAAGCTGACCCAGGGCATGACCTTCGGCGACGCGGTCACCCTGCACCCGGCGTACTTCACCGACCTGTACGGCAACATGGTCCGCGCCGGCGAGTCGTCGGGCGCACTCGACCAGGTGATGCTGCGGCTGTCGAACTTCTTGCAGTCGCAGGCGCGGCTCAAGAACAAGGTCGGCGCCGCGCTGATCTACCCGACGGTGATGGTCATCATCGGCGTCATCGTCGTCGCCGTGCTGATGACCTTCGTCGTGCCCAAGGTCACCCAGCTGCTGCGCGGCAGGGGCCGCGACCTGCCCCTGCCGACCGAGATCCTGGTCAACATCAGCGATGCGCTGGTGAACTACTGGCTGTTCATGATGTTGGGCGCGCTGGTCGTGGTCGTCCTGTTCCAGCTGTTCATCAACTCCGACCGCGGCGGGCTGCTGTGGGACCGGTTCAAGCTGCGCGTGCCGGTGTTCGGCGATCTGATGCGCAAGCAGTCGGTGGCGCGCTTCGCCACCACTTTCGCCACCTTGCTGCGCTCCGGCGTGCCGGCGCTGGAGTCGATCGAGGTGACCCAGCGCGTGGTCGACAACCGGGTGATCTCCAACTCGCTGGCCAAGGTGCACGAGCAGATCATGGAGGGCGCGGACATCGCGTCGCCGATGCGCGCCAGCGGCGCGTTCCCGCCGATGGTGTGCTACATGGTCGGCGTCGGCGAGCAGGCCGGCAACATCGAGGAGATGCTCGAGCGCGTCGCCGAGTCCTACGACGAGGAAGTCGACCTCGCCACGCAGAAGTTCACCGCGGTGATCGAGCCGCTGATCATCGTCCTGTTGGCCACCATCGTGGCCGGCATCGTGGTCGCCATCGTGCTGCCGCTGCTCGAGCTGCAGAACTGACCGAGCGCGCGAGCGGCGGGGCGCCTCAGGGCGACCCGCCCCAGCGGAATTGCGGAAGACCCGGGCCCCGGGCGGCGTCTCTAGCTCCAAACGCGACAGAAGGGCCCGTGCCGCCGGTCCGTTGGCTGCCCCGCCCCGGCGGAGATACACTACTCATAGGCCCGAAGCGCCCATCGCAACACCGTATAAGAGAACTACGACAATGCAGTCCACCCGCCGCAACCGCCGCGCCGGCTTCACGCTGGTCGAGATCATGGTCGTGATCGTGATCCTCGGCATGCTCGCCGCCCTCGTCGGCCAGAACGTCCTCGGCCAGTCCGACAAGGCCCAGATCCAGACCGCCGAGATCCAGGTCCGCAACATCTACGACGCGGTCAAGAGCTACATGGTGCAGAACCGCAACCGCATCCCCACCTGGGAGGACATGCTGCAACGCGACGAACGCGGCTTCCAGTTCTTCGAGTCCGAGGAGCCGCCGCTGGATCCGTGGGGCAACGACTACCTGATCGAGACCGACCCCGAGTTCGAGCGCCAAGTGCTCGTGGTGTGCTGGGGACCGGACGGTAACGCCGACACCGAGGACGACATCACCTCGCGCACGATCACCAAGCGCAAGGAGAACTGAGCGGTTCGATGCGGCGCCAGGCGGGCTTCACGCTGCTCGAGCTGATCCTGGTGGTGGCGATCGGCGCCATCCTGATGCGCGTCGTGACCGCCAACATCGGCGCCATCGTGCCGTCCAAGGCGATGGACTCCGCCGCGGGGCAGCTGATCTCGCAGGCCAACTTCCTGCGCTCGGAGGCGCGGCTGCAGGGCAAGGTGTATCGGCTGGAGATGGACCTGGACAACCACCGGTTCCGCACCGTGCTGCCGCCGGAGGACCGGCTGCTGTCGACCGAAGAGCAGCAGGAGGAGTTCGCACTGGGTTGGACCCAGCTCGAGGACGGCGTGCAGTTCGAGCGGCACGAGTTCTCCGGCGGACGACTGGTGCGCAACGGGCTGTCGTCGATCGAATTCGACGCCGGCGGCTTCACCGGCGACCAGACCATCGTGCTCGTCTACGAGACCGATGAGAAGATGCTGTGGTCGGTGCAGCTGCGCGGCCTGACGGGGACGTCCTCGGTGCAGAACGACTTCGACGGCAAGATCCATCTGGTGGAGACCGCGGATGCGTCGAGCTTCTGACGCGAGGCAGCGGGGACCGCGCGGCTTCACCCTGATCGAAGTCGTCGTCGCGATGGCCATTCTGGCGCTCGTCGCCCTGGCCTTTCTCGGCACGCGCACCGACGCGATCATCGATGCTACCGAGGCGCGCAACTGGCGCATCGCCAAGGAGCTGGCCGAAGAGCTGCTGTCCGAGCTCGCCGCCGGCGCCCGCGAGCTGCGGCCGGAGGTCGGCCGGCAGCAGATCGAGCGCTACGAGGACTTCTCCTACGAGATCGTGGTCGGCGAGTCGGCGATCAGCCAGTTCGAGGCCAACGCCGCCGACAGCCTCGGCGGCGTCGGCTCCAGCGATGCCGCCAACCGCGCCACCTGGCAACGCGATCGCGATGAGATGCGGCGCGCGCAGCAGCAGGGCTTGAGCCTCACCGACTACCGCGACCAGATGCTGGCAGACGAGATCGCCCTCGAAAACGAAACTCGGGTGCCCAGTGAGGACGATTACGAGGAAGTGCTCGTCGTCGTCCACTTTCCCATGGTGCGCATCGAGGCCGAGATGGACGAAGCCAGCTTCACCCTCAAGGCCCGGCTGCCGACTCTGGCCATCGAGGGCATGACGCCCGAGGAGGCCGGCCAGCTGGCCAGCGCCCAAGGCCTCGACCCCGCCACCGGCGCCGCCCCGGAGGCGAACCAACAGTGACCTCGCCGCCCCCACACCACGATCTACAGACCGCCGGAGGGATGTCCATGTCGCGCCGCAACGCCGGTTTCACCCTGATCGAGATCATGCTGGCCGTGGCGATCACGGCGATGATCATGACCACCGTCGGCTCGGCGTTCTTGGGCATTCTCAATGCCCGGGAGGAGGTGCGAGCACTGTCGGAGTCGACCAGCTCCGGGCCGCGCGTGCTCGCCATGATCGAACGCGACCTCCGTGGACTCTGGCACCACAACATCAAGGACAACAAGGTCCTGCTCGGCGAGAACCGCGACATCGCCGGCTTCGACGCGGATCGGATCAACCTCCTGGTGCACAACGACGCCATGGGCGTGGTGATCGACGACCTGTCCCGCCCCCACCACCCGACGGTGTGCGAGGTGGGCTACTGGCTGCGCGAGAACGAGCGCTCGCCGGGGCTGCGCGAGCTGTGGCGGCGCGAGGACCCGATGGTCGACGACAACTTGATCGAGGGCGGCACGTTCCAGCTGGTGCACGACCGCATCAAGAACCTCAACATCACCTACTACACGACGCTGGGCGCCAACGCCGAGCCGATCCACGAGTGGGACTCGAGCCGCGAGGCGACGCTGCCGCGCCGGATCAAGATCGAGCTGTCGGTCGAGCGGCCGCTGGCCAACCGCAACCGGGTGTCGGCGACCGAGTTCGACGACTTCGAGGAGACGGTCAAGAAGTACACCCGACACATCGTCTTCGACCGGCGCTTCCCCGACATTCTCAAGGGGGGCGTCGCCATGCGCACGGTGTTCCCCCCCCCACCGGAGAGCACGGCCGGCGGCAGCGAAGAAGGCGGCGAAGGCGGCGGCGGCAACGCCGCCGTGGTCGGCAACGGCATGATCACCCAGGGCATTAGCACGGGCGATCTCCGCAACCGACCGGGTGCGCCGCCCGACGGGCGCAGCACCAACTTCACCGCCAGCCCCCCCGCCCCCCGCGGCTTCCAGCCACCGCGCAGCATCCCACCGAACCCCACCAACCTGATCAACCAGCTGATGCAGGGCTCCGGCAACGGCACCGGCGTCACCGGCAGCATCAACTTCGGCAACCTGATCGGCCGCTAATGGCGGTACGGAGCCTGGCTCCGTACCTTCACTTTGGCCTAGTACGGTGTCAGGGCGCGGCCGATGGTTGCGCGGCCGCCCATGTAGGGGCGCAGGGGCTCGGGGATGGCGACGGTGCCGTCCGGCCGTTGGTGGATCTCGAGCAGGGGGATGAGGATGCGGGGCGAGGCCAGGGCGGTGTTGTTGAGGGTGTGGCAGAACCGGGGCTTGCGCGTCTCGGCGCAGCGGTAGCGCAGGCCGAGCCGGCGGGCTTGGTAGTCGTAGAAGCGCGAGGCCGAGTGGGTCTCGCCAAAGCTCTGGCGCGAGGGCATCCAGCTCTCGATGTCGAACTTCTGGATCTGGCCGACGCCGAGGTCGCCACCGCAGACGTTGACTACGCGGTATGGGATCTGCAGCGCCGTCAGTAGGTCCTCGGCGTTCTGCAGGATCTCTCGGTGGCGCTCGATGCTGCGCTGCTCGTCGCCGATGTCGACCACCACTTGCTCGACCTTCTGGAACTGGTGCACGCGGTACAGGCCCTTGGTGTCGCGACCGTAGGTCCCGGCCTCCCGGCGGAAGCACGTCGAGCGCGCCACGTAGCGCTTGGGCAGCTCGGCCTCGTCGAGGATCGCGTCGCCGTGCAGAGCCGTCACCGGCACCTCGGAGGTGCCGATCAGGTTGAGCTCGTCCTGTGGCACGCGGTAGGTCTGCTCCTCGCCACCGGGAAAGAACGCGGTGCCCAGCATCGCGGCGTCGCGCACCAGGACCGGCGGATCGATCGCGACGTAGCCCTTCGCAACCAACGAGTCGACCGCGAACCGCAGCGCCGCGTCCTGCAGCAGCGCCAGATCACCGAGCAGGTAGTAGTTGCGACTGCCGGACAGCTGACCCGCGCGCTTGGTGTCGAGCCAGCCCTGCGCCTCGGCGAGCTCGTGGTGCGGCCGCACGTCGAAGTCGGGGGCGGCGATCTCCCCCACCCGCCGCAGCTCGACGTTGCCGCTGTCGTCGTCGCCCTCCGGTACCTCGGGCGCGGGCACGCTCGGCACCAGCAGCAACGCCTCGCGCAGCTCGCGCTGCAGGGCCCGCTGTCGCTCCTCGAGCTGCTGCAGCTCGGCCTTGGCGGCCTTCTGCTGCTCCAAGAACGCACCGCGCTCTTCGGCCGACAGCCGGCCCAGCTGCTTGCCCGCCGCTTTCTGCTCGGCCCGCCGCTGGTCGATCTCGGGGATCAGCGCGCGCAGCGCCCCGTCCGCCTCCAACGCCCGATCGACGGCCTCCGCACGCTCCGGAAAGCGCTTCTTGATGGCCCCCGCCCGCGCCGCCTCGGGGTTCTCGCGCAAGAACTTGATGTCGAGCAAGGGACTACTGCTTCCAAACCGGCTTCAGCGGACCGAACAGCTTGTTCTTCTTCTCCTGCAGCCCGACGAACATGTCGGCCGCCGGCATCTTGACGCGCAGCTTCATGGTGCCGCCGCTGTCGTCCTCCGGCTTGGGAAAGAAGCCGACCTCGAGCGCCAGGTTGGGATACTTGGACAGGATGCCGTTGAGGTAGTCGCTGTCCATCGGCACGAACTTCGCCACCGGCTTGGCGCCCTTGCCCGAGTCCGAACGCGCCACCAGAACCTCGGGCGCCGGCGCGGCGCCGTTGATCCGGCTGTAGCGCTCGCCGCCGGCGCCGTAGACCGCGATGCTGGTCGCGTCGATCTCGACGTCCTGCCCCTCGCCGCCGCGGGCGAAGTCCAGCGTGAACGGCGCTCCGAGGGTGAACTCGGTGGTCTCCCCCTCGACGACGACGACGTCCTCCATGTTGCCGTGGTAGACGTGCGCCTGAATGCCCCGGCTGCCCTTGCCGCTGGCGATGCGCCCGAAGCTCAGCTGATACTTGCCGACCGGCACCTCGACCGGCTTGCCGCTGGCGACGTTGAAGTGTGTGTTGGCGAACACTCCCTGCCCGCTCAGCACCAGCACCTCCGGCTTGATCCCGCGCGCCCCTTTCCAGCGGAAGACCACCGAGCCGGTCTTGAAGTACTCGGGGTTGACCGGCCGGATGCCCACGTTCTGCCCGGTCTCGTCACCGCGCAGCGCGAACCACTGCTCGCCGACCTGCACGAAGTCGGACAGCGGGTGCGTGTCCCCCTTGCCGACCTGCATCGAATCGAAGCTCGGCACCGGCACCCCGTCGACCGGGTTGCGCGTGTAGTCCCGCATCCCCAGCGCCCACGGGTCCCCTTCGAACAGCCGCCCATTGGAGTTGTCGTCGTAGAACGTCACCTCTTCGCCCGCCAGCTCCGCAACCCAGCTGCTGGCGCTGCGGTAGTAGACCTGCGCGCTGTCGTCGCGCGGCGCCAGATTGAAGTTCATCCCGACCAGCGTCTCCTGGTCCCCCGCCGTGTAGAAGCTCATCGCATAGCGCGCCTCGCCATCCTCGCTCAGCGAGAACACGCTCGGCTTGAGCTTGAGGTTGGGCTCGACCTCGTCCATCGACGACGGCTGCTCGCCCTGCTCGAGCTCCTCGATGGTGACGCCGAACTTGGCCGCCGCGGGGCGCACGAGGAACAGCGGACGCTTGACGAACCAGTCGATCTTGGTCGGCCCGGCCCCACGCACGTTGCAGCTGAGCCAGAACCCGGGCACCGGTCCGCCGCGGAAGAACAGATCGGTGTGCGCCTGCTTCTGCACCTCGAACTCGAGCGGCACCAGCTGCTCCTCGGCGTTGGGCATCACCACCGAGTCGATCCCGGTGATGTCCTCGGAGTAGCCCTGCTCGCGGCGCCGGTCGGCCTCTGCCTCCGCACCGTCGAGCCGATTCGTCTCGGCCTTGAGCAGGACCTTGTTCTGCTGATACAGCGCGTCCTCGGTCCACTCCCACTGCTCGCGCTGGCTGAGGAAGTTGCCGAGGCAAGTCACGGCCACCCGGCGGTCGTCGACCGTGGCGGAGGGCATCTTCAAGCTGATCTCGGCCGACAGCGACCAGAGCTTGGCCGCGCTCAGCGCATGGCCGAGGCTCTGGTAGGTGCGCGCCAGCTCCATGGCCGACTCGCGCGCCGCCTCCATCTTCTCGCGCTCGCCGGCGTTCAACCCCTCGTGATAGAGGTTGTAGATCGGCGACTCCGTCCGCTCGGCCTTGGCCACCGCCTGGCGGGTGCGGTCGTCGCGGCGCGCGTCGTAGCGTTCGTACAACTCGAGCGTGCCGGTGTCGAACACGCGCCGCCAGCTCTGCTTCAAGGTGTCGAGCACCTCGTAGGTCTCGGCATCACCCCGCTGCGCGTACTGCCGCTGGTAGGCACCGAAGTGGCGGATGGCGGCGTTCGGGTGGCTGCGCACGGCACGGTCCAGGCCCGCCTGGTCGGTGTATTCGACCGCCTTGGCGAACTTCTCCACGAACTCCGAGTAGTCCTGCGCGGGCGTCACCGCGGCGAGCAGGAGGGTGAGAGTGAACAGTCGGAGGGGGTTCTTCATGCGACACCGTGGGTTGTGATTGGAGGGCGATTGTAGGCGCGCGATCGCCGGCGTGCCGCCCTTGGAGCCTCTAGTCCTTGCGGCGCATCTGCTTGGACGCGCGGTCGAGAAACCGGCGCTCCTGCGGGGTCAAAGACCCGATGCCGTCGCGGTGAACCTTCTCCAGCAGCTCGTCGAGCCGCTGCCGGTCCTCGTGCGCGTTCCGCACCTCGCGATCGGCCTGCCAACTACGCCACTTGGCGGCGAGATCCAAGTCCCGCGCCGGCGTGCGATAGGCGAGGTAGCCCCAGAGAGCCCCGCCGAGGTGGCCACCGTGCGCCACCCCATCGCCGCCACCGACCACCACCTGGACGTAGGTCGAGTAGAGGCCGAAGACCACCAGGCCGATCGCCACCCAGCGCAACTCGATGGGGAACACGATCAGGATCACGCGCAGAGTCGGTGCCATGCACGCCGCGTAGATCAGGATGCCGTAGCACGCCCCGCTGGCGCCGATCGTGTACGCCGCCGACGGTCCGGTCAGGACGGACTCGAGCAGGATCTGCAACAGCGCGCCGAAGATCCCCGACAGCAAGTACAGCTGGATGATCCGCTGCTTGCCGATGCGCTCCTCGACGAAGGTGCCGAAGAAGTACAGCATCAGCATGTTGAACAAGATGTGCCCGAACAGCGTGAAGCTGTGCACGAACTGGTAGGTCACGAGCCGCAGCAGGCCGAGCCCGTAGCCGTCCCACAGGCGAGTCCACGACACCCCCAGCCATTCGCCCAGCGTGGTGCCGAACAACGGCACCACCAGCATGTTGGCGACGAAGACGCCGGCGTTGATCAGCAACAGCAGCTTGACGCCGGGCGTCAAGCGCGGGAAGGCGAACGCGACCTGGTTACCGTAATCCATGGGGCATGCGCGGGGCCGCCACCGCCGCCGGCAGCGCCACAGCAGGCATCATCGACACCGGGCGGCGCGGCGCAAGAGCGGTCAGCCTCCGGCGCCGCCGACCGCGGGATTCGACGGCGGCGCGCCGGCTCCCGCCGACGGCGGACTGCTGCCGAGGACCCCGCCCAGCACGGCGACCACCGCCTCGACCCCGTAGAACCCGTAGATCCACTGCACGCCGTCGGTGAAGCCATAGCTGTGCAGACCGACCCCGAGCCGGTTGACGTGCCACCACGAGAACACGATCACGGCGGTGCCGATCACGCTCGCGACGCAGACGCCGAGATCCCGCAAGAAGCCCCCCATGCGGCCGTGCAGGATGGCGATCTGCCAGAGGCAGATCATCAGCGCGCCGTTCTCCTTGGGGTCCCAACCCCAGAACCGACCCCAGCTGTAGTTGGCCCAGATGCCCCCCAGGATCGTCCCCACCACCGAGAACAGCAGGCTGAAGCACAGCGTCCCGTACACCATCCGCGCCAGGTTGCGGTAGAACGCCCGGTCCTCCCGGCGGAACCGAAACACCCGGCCCAGCACGTACACGTGGCCGATGACCCCGGCGAGGATCCCGGCACCGTAGCCGGTGGTGATGGCAGTGACGTGGGTCGCCAGCCAGAAGTTGGTGTCCAGCACCGCCAAGACCCGTCCCATCGTGTCCTGGGCTTCGCCCAGCTCGTGGCGCCCGGCGAAGAACAGACCTACGACGCCGATCACGGTGGCGAGGATCAAACCGACGCGCTTGCGGTTGATCCACTCGGTGGCCAGCGCGAGCAACACACCGACCGCCGTGACGAACAGGATCGTGTCGTACAGATTGACGATCGGCGGGCGCCCCCGCAGGACGCAGCGCCAGACGATGCCGGCGACGAGCAGGGTCAATGCCCCGGCAGTGGCCGCGGCAGCCCCCCGCCACATGATGCTCCGCAGCGGGCCGAGCAACGAGGCGCCGACCAACAGGAACGAGAGCACGAAGACGCACAGGCTCCAGAAGAAGAGGTCGGCGCGGTAGTAGCTGACCTCTTGCTCGATCTTCGCGTACTCCCCCCGCGGGGTCGCCATCCCCGCCACTGCGGAGTGCAGCATCCGCGCCGCGTTGGCCGTGCGCTCGCTCTCTCCCAAACCGTCGATCAGCTGCTCGAACGCGCGAAACACCGCCAAGTAGGCGTCGGGGTGCGGCTCGGCGCGCATCGCCCCCACCGCCGCCTCACCCACCGTGCGCCACGCCGTCTCGGGCTCCGCCGACGGCAGCGGCGGCAGCACCGCCAGCGACAAGCCGTTGGCGGCGTAGCCCTCGAAGTTGCCGAGCAGCTGCTCGAGCGCGGCGCGCTCGGCATCGATGCGCTCCCGGTCGAACTCCGCCGGCAACTCCTGTCCGCGCAAAAACAGACCGTAGACCCGCCCCAACGCCGGCGCGTGCCGGTAGACCTCGCTGAAACGCACGCTCGACGCGTCGTCGAACATGCCGCGCAGCCCCTTTGACTCGGCAACCTTGTAGCTGCGGCGCGCGAACTCCAGCCCGTGCAGCAGGCTGTAGACCTCGACCACGTTGTGGTAGAGGTCCAGCGTCTGCCCGGTGATCCGATCCAGCGTCTTGCGCTCGGCGCGGCCGTGCCGGTCGAAGATCTTCTGCAGCGCTTCGCGTCCGGCGATCAGCTGCTCGAAGCTGTAGCGATCGCTCTTGCGGCCGGCGATCTCGCTGAGGCCGATCGCCTGCAGCACGTCCGAATCGCGCACCAGGAACACCGGGTAGTGCCGCGCCTGCTCGGGGTAGAACAGGCAGTCCAGCATCCATTCCGTGGGCGCCAGTCGCTCGTCACCGGTTGTCGCCGCCCGAGAATGCCCGTTGATCCGGACCAGGGTCCACTTGGCGTGGGTCGACAGCGGCATGATCCGACCGCCCACCTGCACCGGTAGCACTTCGAACTGAGCGACCGCATCCGCGGACCAAGCCGACGTGCGCGCCGCCGGCGGCACCGTCTGCGCCACCGCCGCAGACACCAGCGAAACGACCCAGAGCGCGGCGAGCAGGACACCGCTGCGAGCAGATCCGGACATCATGTGGTCCTCCGCTGTTCCGACTTGGCGTAGCGTCCGAGCTTGCTGCCGAAGTGCAGCAGCAGGCCGATCGCGATGATGATGCACGAGTAGAGCGGCCACTGGTCGGAGGGGTTGTAGACCACCGACAGGCCGGAGTAGAGCCGAGTGCCCGGCGGCGCATTCGACGGGCCGTAGGTGGCCTGGAAGATCGCGTAGTTGCCGTGGCGCAGCGGCTCGTTCATCCGGATGCGCACCGAGCGCACCTCGTCGGCGAGGCCGTGCGTCACCGTGCTCTCGTAGTTGGACGCCATCCGCGTGCGCGGGTGGAACTCGGCCTCGAAGTCGTCGAGCTGGAGCTCGAATGGCAGCTCGTAGCGCACGTGGCGCAGCTCGATGCCCCAGTCGGTATCACCGACGCGCACCACCCACGGCGCGGTCGCGGTCGAGGTCGGACCGCCGGGCCAACCCCAGAGAACGGCCTCCCGACGGCTGCCGTCGGGCTCGATGACCGCGGCGTAGAGGCCGGCGATGTTGAGCTCCGCTTCGGTACGCGGCGGGAGCTCGTGCAGGTAGATCCCATCGACCACCGCCACCGGCACGCGAAACATCGGCCCCTTGCGCCGTGGCTCGCAGTTGCGCTGGAAACCGCCCAGCTCGAGACCGAACGGCAACCCCTCGCCAGTGAACAGCTCGCGGCGCGGACCGATGAGGTCGGCGAACCGCGCCTGTGGGATCCGGCGTTCTTCCAAGTTGCCGTCGGGCAGCTGGCGGGTGATCGCCACTTCCCAGTCGTAGGTGTTGGCGAAGTGCGCGGCGCGCTCGCCGGGGTACAGCGTCGTGTAGCCGTCGTGCGAGTAGGCGAACTTGACCAGCGCCGCCATCAACATCACCGCGATGCCGATGTGCGTGATCAGGATGCCCAGGGTGCGGCGGCTCTTGCGCATTCGCCATAGACCGCCAACAGCCAAATTGACCGCCAAGAGCCCCATCACCGGCACGCCGCCCGGCAACGGAATCACCACCGGACCCGCTTGGGCGAGCACGAACCAGGACTCGAAGTACTGCTTCTGCGCCGAGTAGAGGCCGTGCTCGACCTGGGCCAGGGTCCCCAGCCAAGTCAACACGAACAACAACAGCAAGAGCACGCAGCTCAAGCCGTACGAGGCCAGCAGGGCCGTGATCGAACGCAGGACGGCAGCCATATCGGCAACTCCTACTGCGGGCTCCGCAGCGATCCACAGAAGGCCAAGAAGCCCTCCCGCTCATCCGCGAGTACCGCGGCGGGACCGGTCATCTTGACGCACACCACCCAATCGGGCACCTCGGCGAACACGGCGAGCATCGCGTGCTCCTCGTGCCCCTTGCCGGCCATGTCGGTGTACGAGCCAGCCAGATCGACGAGGTGTCTCGTCTGACCGAGGAGCTCGATCGTCGGCAGCGCCGCCAGCCCCTCGGCCGGCATCTCGACCCCCATCTGCTCGTACCAGCGGACCACGTTCTCGTGCTCCGTGCCGCCCGCCGGCCGGCGGAACCGGAACAGCACACACTCGACGCCGAGGTCGCCGTTGGGGTGGAACGTCGCCGCCCGCATCTCGGTGCGGCGGCCGGCGGTCCAGTGCTCCGGCGTCTCCCACGTCAGCTCGAGGTCACCACCTCCCGCCGCGTCGGCCGGCAGACGCACCGACGCACAGAACGCATCGAACGCATCATCCTGGGGATCGAGGATGGCGCGCGGCCCGACCATCTTCACGGTGACGGCGTTGGCGCCGATCTCGAGGATCGCACCCACCATCCGGTAGTCCGGCTTGCCCTCACCACCGCCCATACCGGCGTAGCTGCCGTCCAAGGTGACGCGCACCGCCTGCCCGCCCAACAGCGGGATCCGCGGCAGTGCCTCGACGGCCTCCTCGTCGACCGGCTCGAGCCCCATCTGACCCCGCCAGCGATTGATGTTGTCGAGCGCCAGACCGCCGCGCACCAGCGACAAGAAGCACTCCGCGTCGGCGTCGCCGCCGACTCGGAAGTTCGCCATGCGCATACTGGTCGCCGGCAGGGGCTGCCAACCCTCGGGAGTGTCCCACTCCAGGCTGGGCGCGCCCGAGGCCGCGCTGCGCAGACCGAGGCGTTGGTCGGTGTCGATCGGCTGCAGGTCGCGCTGCGAAACCGGGGTGAACACCGTCGGGGGATCGATCACTCGCTCGACGTCGCCGCGCACACAGCCACCGAGGAGGAGACACAAGCCGAGGGCGGGAGCGGTACGGGTCATCTCATGCAGCCAATTCACGGGCGGGTCGCGGAACTTCACCTTGGACAACAACTCCCGGAACCGCATCCGCGACGGCGCGAGAAGGGCGTCCATCCACGACCACGGGCAGGCCGCCTCCCCCATACCTCTCGGCTCCCAGCGGGGGCCGCGATCAGGGTTTGGCTTCTTGCTGCTGCGTCGCCGTGTGCGATCGCTCGATCTCGGCGCCCTGTTTGCCCGCCTCGAGCTTCTCGTTGTCGCCGCTGCGCAGTCCCTTCTTGAACTCGACGATGCCGCTGCCCAGCGAGCGCGCCATCGAGGGAATGCGGTGCCCGAACACCAGCAGCACGACGACCAGAATGATCACCCACTCGAAGCCGCTCGGGAAAACGAAAGCCGTCATCTGTTTAGTTCCGCTCCACCACAATTATTGGCCACGGCGGGGCGCGGCGCCACCCCGTGACCGGGATTCGGCCGATTCCCGGGGGGTCAGTCCGGCGGGGCGGCCTCCGCCCTCGACCGCCACCAACGGCGCCATGCCACCGGATCGTCGCCGAGGTCCTCCCCGGTCAGGCGTTTAAGGTGCTGCACACAGGACCGCCGAACTTCGACATCGGCGCTGGCCAGGGCACCGATCAGGATGGGCACCGCCGGATCCACGCCCGCCGGGGGCTTGCCTCCGGCCGCTCCGCTGGGAAGCCCCCCGGGTCCCGCCGCCGCTCCCCCGCGATGGAACTCGCGGAACGCGCCGAGAACCTGTTTGAACGCGCCCTCCATCCGCTGGCGCTCGATCACCAGCAGCAGCACGTAGAGGCAGAGGAGGCCGATGACGAACCGCGGCACCGCGTCGTCACCGAATCTGGCGGCGAAGCCGCCGGCGCCGGGGATCCAGCGCTCGAACCACACCAGCGCGGCGAGGGCCAACAGCGCGAACGGCGTCGCGCGACGGAGAAAGCGATCCACGGCGGTTACGCCAACACGTCGCGCATCGTCGCACCGAGCACGCTCGGCGTGTCGACGACGTGGACTTCGGCGCGCCGCAGCGCTGCCTGCTTGTCCGCCGCGGTGCCCTTGCCGCCGGAGATGATCGCGCCGGCGTGGCCCATGCGCTTGCCGGGGGGCGCGGTCGCGCCGGCGATGAACGACACCACCGGCTTGTCCACTTCGCTCTGGATGAACTCGGCGGCCTCTTCCTCGGCGGTGCCGCCGATCTCACCGATCATGATGATGCCCTCGGTCTGCGGGTCGGCCTCGAACATCTGCAGACAGTCGATGAAGTCGGTGCCGTTGATCGGATCGCCGCCGATGCCGACGCAGGTCGACTGCCCCAGCTCGACGCAGGTCAGCTGCCACACCGCCTCGTAGGTCAGCGTGCCGCTGCGGGAGACGACGCCGACGCGGCCCGGCCGGTGGATGTAGGCCGGCATGATGCCGATCTTGCAGCCGCTGTCGGCCGTCGCCGGCGTGATGATGCCCGGGCAGTTGGGGCCGATCAGCCGCGCGCCGCTCTCCGCCAGGTAGCGCTTGACCCACGCCATGTCGAGCACCGGAATGCCCTCGGTGATGGCGACGATCAGCTTGATGCCCGCGTCGGCGGCCTCGCAGATGGCGTCGGCGCAGAACGCCGCCGGCACGTAGATCACCGACGCGGTGGCGCCGGTGGCCTCCACCGCCGCCGACACCGAGTCGAACACCGGGATGCCGTCGACCTCTTGGCCGCCCTTGCCCGGCGTGACCCCGCCGACCATCGCGGTGCCGTAGGCGACCGCGTTGAGAGAGTGGAACCGACCGGCATCGCCGGTGATGCCCTGACAAATGACCTTGGTGTCGGCGTCGATCAGGATACTCACGAATCTGCTCCTAGCGCGTTGCCGCGACCACCTTCTCGGCGGCCTCGTCCAGCGAGCCCGCGGTCTCCAGCTGCAGCCCGGAGGACTCGAGAATCTCGCGTCCCTGCTGCACGTTGGTGCCCTCCAGCCGGACCACCAGCGGCACCGACAGCTCGACTTCCCTGGCCGCCGCGACGACGCCCTCGGCGATCACGTCGCACTTCATGATGCCGCCGAAGATGTTGACCAGGACGCCCTTCACGTTGGGGTCGGACAGGATGATCTTGAACGCCTGCGTCACCTGCTGCTGGCTGGCGCCACCGCCGACGTCGAGGAAGTTGGCGGGGCTGCCGCCCTTCAGCTGGATCACGTCCATGGTCGCCATCGCCAGGCCGGCGCCGTTGACCATGCAGCCGATCGAGCCGTCGAGGGCGATGTAGTTGAGATCGAACTTGCTGGCCTCGATCTCCTTGGGGTCTTCTTCGTTGAAGTCGCGCAGCTCGAGCAGCTGCTTTTGGCGGAACAGGGCGTTGGAGTCGAAGTTGATCTTCGCGTCCAGCGCGACCACCTCGCCGCCCTTGGTGACGATCAGCGGGTTGATCTCGGCGAGCGAGCAATCCAGGTCGCGAAACGCGCGCAGCAGGCCGTCCATGACCCGCACCGCGCCCTTGATCTCACCGCCGCGCAACCCCAGACGGAACGCCATGCGCCGGGCCTGGAACGGCAGCAACCCCTGCATCGGGTGGATCACTTCGCGCAGGATCGCGTCCGGCTTGTCGGCGGCCAGCTCCTCGATGTCCATGCCGCCCTCGGCGGCGGCGATCATCACCGGCGCGTCGTGCGCCCGGTCGACGGCCACGGCGAGGTAGAGCTCGCGGTCGATCTCGCTGCCGCGCTCGACGTAGACGGTGCGCACCACGCGCCCCTCGGGCCCGGTCTGGTGCGTCACCATCGCCTTGCCGAGCATCTTCTCGGCGGCGGCCACCGCCTCCTCGGCCGACCGCACGAGCACGACGCCGCCGGCCTTGCCGCGGCCACCGGCGTGGATCTGGGCCTTGACGACCGCCAGCGGCGCACCGAGCTCGGTGAACGCGGCGCCGGCCCCGGCGGCGTCGGTCGCGGCGATGCCGTCCGGCACCGGCACGCCGTAAGAGCGCAGCAGCTCCTTGGCCTGGTACTCGTGGATCTTCATGGCGGCGGGCAAGGTAGCAGCCGACAGGGCGAATACAATGCCGGGGGTCCGCGCCGCCCCTCGGGCAGCGGGCCTTTGGCCCCAGGGCGGCCCCGCACGGGATTTTGCGCGGCGCGCGGACGCGGTGGTGCGGCCGGTGCGGTGCTGTGGTTTGCTGTGCGGCATGCAAGGCGACGGCATCCTCGTGTACCAGCAGATCCGCGCGCTGATCGAGCGCGGCGCGCTGCGCAGCAACCCCGACATCGCCCCCGCTCAGGTGCAGCCGGCCAGCCTGGACCTGCGGCTGGCGACGCGCGGCTATCGCGTGCGCGCCGGCTTCCTGCCGCAGAACGCGCTGGTCGCCGACCGCCTGGAAGAGACCACGCTCTACACCTTCGACCTCACCGACGGCGCCGTCCTCGAGCGCGGCCACTGCTACGTGCTGCCGCTGCTGGAGCACATCGCCGAGCCGCTGCCGTATCACCTGCGCGCCAACCCGAAGTCGTCGACCGGCCGCGTCGATCTGTTCACCCGGTTGTTGGCCGACCGCAACGGACGGTTCGAGGAGGTCCAACCCGGCTACCAGGGCCCGCTGTATCTGGAGGTGGTGCCGCGCTCGTTCCCGGTGCGGGTGCGGACCGGGCTGAGCCTGTGCCAGGTGCGCTTCTGCTCCGGCCGCTCGCACTTGAGCGACGAGGAGCTCGCCGCCGAGTACGAGCGCAGCCCGCTGCTGCTGCGCGACGATGGCACGCCGATCCCGCTGAGCGAGGCGCAGATCGACGGTGGTTTGTGCATGAGCGTGGCGATGCGGCGCGACGCCGATCTGGACGGCCCGATCGGCTTCGTCGCCCGCCGCTACACCCCGGTCATCGACATGAGCGAGGTCGAGGCCTACGACCCGGACCTGTTCTTCGAGCCGATCCACGAGGCACGCAACGGCCACACGATCGTCGAGCCGGAGGAGTTCTACATCTTCGCCAGCAAGGAGCGCGTCGCGGTGCCCGCCCACCTGGCTGCGGAGATGAACTGCTACGACGTCGGCATCGGCGAGCTACGCACCAACTACGCCGGCTTCTTCGACAACGGCTTCGGCGGCCGCAACGGCACCCGCGCGGTGCTCGAGGTGCGCCCGCACGACGTGCCGTTCATGGTCGAGGACGGTCAGGTCTTCTTCAAGTTGCAGTTCTTCCGCGCCCTGGAGCAGCCCGAGGTCGTCTACGGCGACCAGCGTCTGCAGAGCCACTACCAGGGTCAGGGCCTCAAGCTGTCCAAGCACTTCCGCACCGTGCACCGAGAGCAGCCGTGAGCACCGATCCGGCTGCCCGCGCGGCCTACTGGCGGGCCAACCTGCGCTGCGTCGCCATCCTCTTGTTGGTGTGGGCGCTGGTCAGCTACGGCTGCGGGATCGTCTTCGTCGAGCAGCTCAACGCGTTCCGCATCCCGGGCACCGGCTTCAAGCTGGGCTTCTGGTTCGCGCAGCAGGGCGCGATCTACGTGTTCGTCGGCGAGATCTTCGTCTACGCGTGGTGGATGAACCGCCTCGACCGCCGGTTCGGCGTCGCCGAGGACTGAAGGCCAAAGGACTGCTGTCTTGAGCACCCACGATTGGACCTTGCTCATCGTCGGCGCCACGTTCGCCCTCTACGTCGGCGTCGCGCTCTGGGCCCGCGTCGCCTCCACCAAGGAGTTCTACGTCGCCGGCACCGGTGTGCCGCCGCTGGCCAACGGCATGGCGACGGCCGCCGATTGGATGTCGGCGGCGTCGTTCTTGTCGATGGCCGGCTTGATCTCGTTCGCCGGCTACGACGGCTCGGTCTACCTGATGGGCTGGACGGGCGGCTACGTCCTCCTCGCCCTGTTGCTGGCGCCCTACCTGCGCAAGTTCGGCCGCTTCACCGTGCCCGAGTTCGTCGGCGACCGCTACGACTCCAGCGTCGCGCGCGTCGTCGCCGTGGTCTGCGCGATCTTCGTGTCGTTCACCTACGTCGCCGGCCAGATGCGCGGCGTCGGCATCGTCTTCAGCCGCTTCCTCGAGGTCGAGATCGACGTCGGCGTGATGATCGGCATGGCGATCGTCTTCCTCTACGCGGTGTTGGGCGGCATGAAGGGAATCACCTACACCCAGGTGGCCCAGTACTGCGTGCTGATCGCCGCCTACATGGTGCCGGCGATCTTCATCTCGATCATGATCGCCGACACGCCGATCCCGCAGCTCGGTTTCGGCGCCGCGGATCCGGCGACCGGAACCTGGCTGCTCGACAAGCTCGACGGCCTGCACGCCCAGCTCGGCTTCGCCTCCTACACCGACGGCAGCAAGTCGACCCTCGACGTGCTCTGCATCACCGCGGCGCTGATGATCGGCACCGCCGGCCTGCCGCACGTGATCGTGCGCTTCTACACCGTCCCCAAGGTGCGCGACGCGCGCACCTCGGCGGGCTGGGCGCTGCTGTTCATCGCGATCCTCTACACGACCGCGCCGGCAGTGGCGGTGTTCGCCCGGATCAATCTGATCGAGAGCGTCTCCGAGCAACCCTACGCCGAGGCGCCGGCCTGGTTCTCGACCTGGGAGGAGACCGGGCTGATCGCGTTCGAAGACCACAACGACGACGGCGTGATCCAATACACCGGACCCGCGGCCATCGACGCGGCTGGCCAGCCACTGGCCAACGAGCTCACGTTCGACAAGGACATCATGGTGCTCGCCAACCCCGAGATCGCAGCATTGCCGACTTGGGTGATCGGCCTGGTCGCCGCCGGCGCACTCGCCGCCGCCCTGTCGACCGCCGCCGGCCTGCTGCTCGTGGTGTCGAGCGCGATCTCGCACGACCTGCTCAAGCGCACCCTCCGCCCACAGATCTCCGAACGCAACGAGCTGCGCGCCGCGCGCATCGCGGCCGCGGTCGCGGTGGTCATCGCCGGCTACCTCGGCATCAACCCACCGGGCTACGTCGCGGAGGTCGTCGCCTTGGCCTTCGGTTTGGCGGCGTCGACCTTCTTCCCGGTGCTGGTGCTGGGCATCTTCACGGTGCGCCAAAACTGCTACGGAGCCATCGCCGGCATGCTCACCGGTTTGTTGTTCACCGGCGGCTACATCGTCTACTTCCGCTTCCTGGCGCCCGAGTCCAACGCATGGTGGCTCGGCATCTCGCCCGAGGGCATCGGCGCTTTGGGCATGCTGGTGAATGGGGTGGTGTGTCTGGTGGTGTCGGCAGCGACGCCCGCGCCGCCGGCGCGTGTGCGGGCGTTGGTCGAGGACTTGCGCACGCCGCTGTAGAGACCGTCTTCCAGCAGTCAGTGCCGGCGTCGCCGATCGCCGACTCGGTGACCCCCAACTCGACGCGCGCTATCATGCACCCACCCAAGCTGCTTGCCTCGCGTCATGACTACCGAACGCACGTCGCTCGCCCTGATCGTTCTGACCCTTGCCTTGCTGCAGACGACTCGAGAAGACGCGCCAATCCCCGTGCAGGCGCGGCACGAAGCCACAACGGCACCAGCGCTCTCTCGCCTGTTCGAGACATTCGTGGAGAATCAGGGGCAATGGCCACACCCATCGAGATTCGTGACTCGATGCGGCCCAACGGACGTCCATCTTGATCCCTCGGGCTTGACGTTCTTTTGGCGTGGTCGCCACGACACACCGGTGTGCGAGCTCAAAATCGAAGGTTTGTCAGAGGAGCTGCGCATCGTCGGGCGTGAACGCACCCGCGAATCCCACAGCTTCTTTCGGGGCAACGATCCGAACCATTGGCGAAGTGACGTCGGCTCTTATCGGCAAGTCGTCTATGAGGATCCTGTTTCCGGCATCGGCGTCAGAGTGCGCCGTTGCCAAGCCGGCAACTTGGAGTACGACCTCGAACTGGGCCCCAACACCAGCTTGAGTTCCGTTGTCCTCCAATGGAAAGCTGCCGGTCGCATGCAGCTGGGCTCCGATGGAGCGCTGGAGATCGAAACCAGCGTGGGACGGCTCCGGCAGCGGATACCCGCGGCTTGGCGAGTCGGCCAGGACGGAGCCCACGAACTGGTGCGGTGCGAGTTCCGCCTTATCGACGATCAACGCTTTGGGTTCGCGGTGCACGACCTGGCTTCTGGAGAGCACCTGGTCATCGATCCGGTACTGGAGTGGTCAACCTTCTTGGGAGGCGCCGGCGCGGACGCAGTTGTCAACATCGTACCGCACAGCGACGGCAGTGTGGTGCTGTTGGGGGCTACTGGCTCGACCAACTTGCCGGTGGCCCAAGGCGCGTTCGCACCCACCTTCTCCGGGCCGCTGTCAGCCGGCCCTTTCGGCGATATGTTCGTCGCACGACTCTCTCAAGATGGTCAGAGCCTGGACCAGTGTACGTACTTGGGAGGAAGCGGCATGGAGGTGCCGCAGATGATCCGTCTCACGAGCAGTGGGGACGCGGTCATATCGGGAAGCACCGCTTCTCCTGACTTCCCTACGACTCCTGCTGCTTTCGACCGGACGTACGGGGGCGGCCGCCGTGATGGATTCCTGGCCAAGCTCTCGGCGGACGGGCGACAGCTCATGTTCGGAACGTTCCTGGGAGGTCGCGGACAGGACGATCTCGGAGAACTGACACTGGATGGGTCTGGTGCGCTGATCGTCCCCGGGGCAACGGACTCACCGGATTTTCCGGTCACGCCGAACGCCTTCTCGATGAGCGGCAGCGGCCAGCTCGACGGCACGCTCGCGGTACTTTCGCCGGACGCAAGTACCCTCTTGTACAGCACGCTCATCGGGGGCAGTGGCATTGACGGCGTCGCGTGGTCCTCGATGACGAACAACGGAGACCTCGTGTTTGCCGGGAGCACATACTCGGCGGACTTCCCGGTGACCGCAGGAGCTTTCGATCGCTCCCACAACGGCGAATCCGACGTGTTCGTGGGACTGCTCGATCCACGAACCAGCGCACTGATCTACTCCACTTTTGTCGGGGGAGAGCTTACAGAGCGCTTGACTGGAATCGCACTCGACACCAGAGATGCGGTGACCATTGGTGGAGAAACCCATTCACTGCGCTTCCCGGTGACGACCGGTGCGTTCGACAGTAGTCCGAACGGCAACCTGGACTCGTTCGTCGCGCGTGTTGCCCCTGATGGTTCTCGCCTGGAGTTCTCGACATATCTCGGCGGCGGCGGGCACGACCACGTGACAGCGATTGCTTTGGATGGCCGCGGAACCGTAACCATCGTCGGGGGCACGAGCTCACCAAACTTCCCTGTGACGGCCGGCTGCTACGATCCGACCTACAACAGCCCCGTGCCACCCTACCTACCCGACGCGTTCGTGGCACGAATGGCTCCGGCCGGGACGGAGCTGTACTACGCGACGTTCTTCGGCGCACGAAACAACGACTTCGCCTACTGCGTGTCGCACACCCCCGAAGGCAGTGTCGTTGTCAGTGGAGAGAGCGCATCTCCGGCATTCCCCATAACTCCCGGCGTCCTGATGCCCGTGCCAGCCGGTGGATTCGACGGGTTCATTGCCGAGCTGGATCTGCTGCCAACCGGCGTGCGACGCGTAGGGGACGGTTCCGCCTACTGCGGCGGCACCCCCACCGCGGGGGTCACCGCCATGCCCTACGTTGGCAACCGAAACTTTCGCCTGACTTGCGACGACGCCCCAACGTTGGGCGTGGGGGAGATCCTGTTCGCTGGCGCGTCGCTTGCGACGCCCTTCTCGGTGGCCGCGGCAGCGATCTGGCTTGACCTGAACGGTCCGTGGTGGTTCGGGGTCCCAGTGCGCGCAGATAGTGTCGGCGGCATCGAGTTCGCCGTGCCGATTCCCTCCCGGCCGAGCCTCGCGGGCTTTGCGTTCCATGCGCAGTTCTTGTGGTACGTTCCGGGCTCGGGCAGCTGTCCGACCAACGGTCTGTCGGCATCAAGTGCGCTCGAGATCGTGGTGCAACCGTGATCCGACGTCCATGGCGTCGAGTACGCGCAGGAGATGAACTGCTTCGGGGTTCGAGTTCGTGCTCGTCAGCGTCCATCCGGATCCTCCTCCAGCATGCCGAGCTGATCCAGGTCGTCGAGGGCCGGCATCGAGCACGAACTCGCCACCCTCGATTCGGTAGCCGATGTGACCGAGCACGCGACGCGCGGGAGCCAGGTCGTGGGGACGCAGCAACAGATCGATGTCCTTGGTTAGCCTCGGGTAGCCGTGGATCGCGACCGCAAATCACCCGCAAACGGCGTAGTCGATTCCGGCCTTGGCCAAGGCATCGACGACTGCGAGGAACTCGTCGCGAAGAATCATCCGCCTGCACTGTACGCCGACCTCCACGCAAGGGGGCACACCGATCTGCTCCGGGGTCAGGCCGCTGGCCGGTTCTCGGTCAGCCCCCGTCGAGTCGAGCCAGAATCTCACGCAGCACCACAACGCGCGGATGCCCAGCTCCAAACCGCTGTTCGATCACCGCCAGTGCGGCCTTGATGCGCTCGGCGACCTCGGCGGCACGCCCCTGTGCCTGCAGACACACGCCCATCAGATAGTCCAGCAACGCACCCTGCAACGGCGACAGCTCCACGCCGCCCCTCACCGCGCGCTCGACGCCCTGCACCGCGGGCCATCCGGCAGCCCACCCGTCGTGCTCGACGACGAACAGCGCGTGGTCGAGGCGCGCGCGCACGCCGGCCGGGTGGTCTTCGGGCATGGCATCGAACACCTCCATCGCCCGCACCCACTCGTCGCGCGCCGCGTCCACGTCGCCCACCCCGAGCAGCGCACCGGCGAGCAGGCTGCGTGTGCGCCCGACCTGGGGGTGACGGGCTGGCAGCAGCTCGAGCTGCAGGACCAGACACTCCCGCAGGCGATCCACGGCGGCGGCGTGACGCTCGCCGTGCACGTCGAGCACGGCGAGGTTGGCCAACGTCCGCGCCAGCCCCTCGCTGCCGCGCCGACCGAGCGCGCGCAATCCACTCTCGACGCGCTCGAGCAGCTCCGCCGCGCGCTCTAGGTCGCCCCGCTGCTGGGCGCAGGCGGCGAGGTTGGCGGTCGTCTGCAGCGTGCGCTCGTGACCGCTGCCGAGCAGCCGCTCGCGAATCGCCAGTGCCTCGGCCAGCAGTGGCTGCGCCGCTTCCCCCGCGCCGGCGCCCAGGTGCAGCACGCCGAGATTGTTCAAGCTCTCGGCCACCGGCAGTCCGCCCGGCACCGAGTCCCGCCGCAGCTGCAACGCCTCCTCGTGCAACCGGAGCGCGCCGTCGCGGTCGCCGACGACGCGGTGCGCCACCGCCAAGTCATTGGCGGCGCGGCCGAGATCGCTGTGCGCCCCACGCGGCAGAGCGCGCTGCAGCTCGTAGCTCTCAGCCAGGACGCGCAGCGCGCGGTCGTGCTCACCGACGGCGTAGTGGTACTGGCCGAGGCGCGACAGGCTCAGCGCATACTCGAGCGAACGCTCGCCGTAGAGCGCGCGCCGGGTCGCCGCGGCCTCTTCGATCAACGCCAGCGCCGCCGGCTGGTGGTGCAGAGCCAACTGCACCCCTCCCAGGCCGTCGAGCAGGTTCGCGCGAACGTGCGGGACGGTCTCGAACCGGCGGCGCACGCTGTCGGCAAACCGCCCCACCTCGGCGCCGATCTCGACAACGCGGTCGTCGGTCAGCGATTCCGCGCGCAAGAACGTGTCCATCAAGAACTCGACCATGACCTGCGCCGACTCCGCCTCGCTGCCGGCGTGGTTGCGCTCGCGACGCGCCTCTGCCGCCCAATACAAGCTCAACCCCATGCCGACCAACAGGGAAGCCAGCACCGCACCGGCGGCGGCGACCGGCACCCGGTGCCGGCGGACGAACAGGGCGGCGCGGCGCAGCCCACTCACCGGCCGGGCACGCACCGGCAACGCCGTCAACCAGCGCTCGAGATCCACCGCGAGCTCGGCCACCGATCCGTAGCGCCGCGCCACGTCGCCGGCCATCGCCATGCCGACGACCGCGTCGAGGTCGCCGCGCAGGCGCTGCGCCAGCGCGGCTGCGGTGCTCTCGCCCCGCCGTGCCGCGGCCGCGTCACCAGCGCGCAGTGCCGCCGCACTCGGTGCTCCTGCACCACTTGCCTCTGCGGTCTCACCGGTCAGCAGAGAGTGCAGGACACCGCCCAGCGCGTACACGTCCACCGCCGTCGACAGCGCTTCGCCAGCCTGCTGCTCCGGACTGGCGTAGCCCGCCGTAAAGGCCGGCACCGCGGTCGACGACGCCGCTCCCCCCGCCCCGTGATCCGCCAGGACCTGCGCGATGCCGAAATCGACCAACACCGGATCGCCGCGCTCGGTGACCAGAAGATTCGCCGGCTTGAGATCGCGGTGGATGATGAGACAGCGGTGCGCGTGCTCGACGGCCTGGCAGACCCGCAGCACCAGCCTCACGCGACCGGCGAGGCCGATGCGCAGCCGATCGCAGAACGCATCGATCGGCTCGCCATCGACCAGCTCCATCACCAGGTACGGCAAGCCCTCGGCCGTGGTGCCGCCGTCGAGCAACCGCGCGATGCCGGCGTGGGACAACCGCGCCAGCGTGTGTCGCTCGCGTTCGAAGCGCCGCACGGCATCGCGCGACAACGGGCCGCTGATCAACTTGACCGCGGCTTCGCCTTCGTAGGCGCCATCGTCGCGCCGCGCGCGAAACACCACCCCCATGCCGCCTTCACTGATCCGCTCCAACAGGCGCCAACGACCGATCCGCGTAGGCGGCGCGTCGCCGCCCCATGCGCCGATCAGGCCCACTGCCGCGGGCCGCGACAACGGCCCTTCGGCGGCGGCGTCGGCGACGAGCATGCGCTCCACTTCGCGCTGCAGGAGAGCATCCCCCGCACACTGCGCCGAGAGCCAGACACCGCGCTCCGCCTCGGGCAGCGCTGCGGCGCCCTCGAACAGCCGTTCGATCCGCTGCCAGCGCTCTCCCGTCAGCCGACTGCTCGCGTCACCCACCGATCGCTCCCCCCGCTCCCCGCGTCAGCCGGCGGCCCCCGTGGCCGGCAACCGACTCTCGAGCCACGCCCGCGCGACGCGCCAGCGGCGCGCCACGGTGCTCGGCGACACGCCGAGCAGCTCCGCGATCTCCTCGACCGTGAGGCCGACGAAGAAGCGCAGCTCGACCAGCTGTGCCGCCTCCGGGCTGGCTTCGCCCAGATCGCCCAGCGCTTCGTGCACGGCGAGCACCACCGCATCCGCGTGCTCGTCGGGCAGCCCCGTGGCGTCGAGGGTGGTGCGCTGCTGCACGCCACCACGCTTGTCCGCGGCGCGGGCGCGCGCGTGCTCGGTCAAGATCCGGCGCATCGCCGTGCCGGCGGCGGTGAAGAAGTGCGCGCGGTTGTCGAACGCGCCGCCCGCGGTCTGCAGCCGCATCCAGGCCTCGTGGACCAGCGCCGTGGGCTGCAGCGTGTGGCTGCCGCGCTCGTTCTGCATCGCGGCCCGCGCCATCCTGCGCAGCTCGTGATAGACCGCGGCAACGAGTCGCTCGACCCCGTCGCCGCCGTCCTCTCGCGCCACCTGCAGCAATCGGGTGATGTCGTCCATGCCGAGACGATACCGCCGCTGCGGCGCTGCGCGCGGGCACGGACGCGACCCATGGAACCGTCGTTGCCACCGGATCAGCGGACGTCGACCTCGAGGCCGTTGCTGGCGACGTAGCCGAACACGCCCGCGCGGTCGGCGACGAAAGCCTGCGCCGTCAGCACCGCCTGCGCGGTGCCGACCGGCACCGCCACCGGCAGCCGCAGCCGCCCGTCGCCGTCGGTGACGAACGGAAGCTGGGCCAGCGGCGCCTGGATCCACAGGGTGCAACCTCCACCGAGCGGCGTCGCCGCCCGGCCGGTCCCGACCCACAGCACGCCGGCGGCCCCGGGGGCGGCACCGGCGACGCGCAGGGCGAACGCCTCCCCCCCCGCCGGCGTCCCTTCGCCCGCGAGCCACACCAGGCCGTTGCTGCCGGCACAGCCGCGGCCATAGGGCACGGTCAGCAGTGGGTCCAGGCGGAAGGCGGTGGTCTCGCAGTTGACGAGCGCGCTCCACCGCGCGTTCGCCCTGCTCTCACCTTCGCCGACGATCTGCCCCAGATCGTTGACGCCGTGCGCCGCGCGCAGCTGCCAGCCAAACGCGTCGGCAGGGTCGACGAGATCCTGCAGCGAGACGATGCCGTCGGTGTCGGTGTAGAGGAACCCGCGCGCGACGAAGCGCGCGTCCGAGGACGTGCCGACGACGTGGCCGTGGTCGTTGACGTGCAGACCGCGCGCCTTCTCGTCGCCCGGCAGCCGTCCGACCTCTTGCATGACACCGGCCTGCCAGCGGAACGCGCGGCTGTCGCCAGTGCGCCAGTCGACGGACGTCCCGGTCACTTCATCGACGTCGTTGACGGCATAGGCAAACGAGTAGAGGTCGCCGGGGAGCGTGCCGAGTCCGCGCATGCCGGCCGCCGGCGTCCACAAGAACGCCTCCTGCCCGCCGTTGCGCGGGCCACTCGGGTCGGTGAACGACTCGCCCACCACGTGGCCGCGGTTGTTGACGTCGTAGGCCGTGCTCGCCACGCCGTTGAGAGTGCCGAGATCGATGCTGCCGGCGCCGGGGGTGAACAGGAGGGCGCGGGCAAAGCCCATCGGGTCGGCCCGCCCGGCGACCTGCCGGGCATCGTTGACGCCGTGCCCGGCGCCGGTGGTCGCGCCGCCGAACAACGGCACGTTCAGCAACGCCATGCCGGGCACGAAGAGCACCGGCTGCCGCCCTTGATCGCCGGCCATCGCTCCGGTCTCGGCCAAGTCGGCCGGCACGATCGGCAGCGCGCTCAGCCCGGTGGCATCGTCGTGCGCGAATCCACTGGTCGAGCCCCGCCCGCCGAAGCCGACCGTCAGGCCGCGGTTGTTGATCTTGCGCGCGTGCATCGGCACGCCCTGGCCGCCGCCCAAGCGCCCGAGATCGACGATGCCGTAGCGCGCTCCGTACCAGACGTCGACGACGTCGCTGGCACTGCCGGCGCCACCGATGGCGGTGATGGTCGCCTGTCCGCGCGGCGCCGACGACGAACTGCTCACCGCGAACTGCACGCTCACCGCCCCCGGCGGCACCGTGACCTGAGCCGGCACCGAGACCGACCCAGCCGGACTCGCGCGCAGCGCGACGACGAGCCCCGTTGCCGGCGCGGGGCCGTCGAGCGCGACGGTGGCCGTCGTCTGGTCACCACGCGCCAGCTTGTCGGTGGCGACCGCCAACCCACTCACACCGCTCACGGTCTCCGCCAGGCGCACCACGAACCCGTCGGTGAGCGAGCCCGGAGGTCCGACCAGCTGGGGCTGGAATGCGCCGGCGGTGACCGGCACCGAGTTGGGCGACGACGTCGAGCCGCCGATCCAAACGCCTCCCGCGCCATCGATCGCCAGCGCCGCCCCGCCTGGACGGGTGACCGCACGGTACTCGTAGCACAGCAGCGCCCCATCGGTGCTCATCCGCACGACCTTCGCACCCGCCGTCACTCCACCGGGCACCGCGTCGCCGTTCAGCAGCGCCACGACCTGCCCCAACCGATCGACCTTGAGGTCGGCCACGGCGTCGGCGGAGTTGTAGACGCCGAGGTAGGTCGCCCAAGTCAGCGCGCTGCCGTCGGGGCGGAGCGCGCCCAGCCAACCGTCACCCTGGCCACTGGAGCCGGCGGCGAACGTGTAGTCGGTCTGCCACGCGCCATACGTCACGGGAAAGCAGGGATCCCGCGTCGAGCCACCGAGGTAGACCGCGCCGGTCGCGTCGACATCGATCGCGGCCGGCGCGCTCGGCAGCCGGGTGGCCCAGGTCAACGCCGCGCCCGCCGGATCGAGCTTGGCGACGTAGCCGCCACCGCGCGCCGACCAAGCTCCCGGGGAAACCGGAAAGTCCGCCGAGCCGGTGACGCCCGCGACCAAGACACCGCCGCCGGCATCGACGCGGACCGCATTGGCGGTCTCGGCCGAGCTGCCGCCGAAGTACGTCGACCACAGCAGGCCCCCCGCGGGATCGAAGCGCGCGACGAACGCGTCCTGGCCGCCGCCCAGCGAGGGCTGCAGTGCGTTGCGCACCGGAAAGTCCGCCGAGCCGGTGGTGCCGACGACCCACGCGCTGCCGGCCGCGTCGACGAACACATCGCCGCCGTTGCTGATGCTGGAGCCGAGCCGCGGCGGGGTGTTCTCCTCAGCGCTTCCACCCAGGTAGGTCGAGTAGACGAAGCCCGAGCCATCCGGCAGCAGCTTGGCGACGAACGAGTCGACGTTCCCATTGAGCTGCGGCTGCACCGCGTTCTGCACCGGAAAGTCGGCCGCCGCGGTCTTGCCGACGACCACGGCATGCCCGCCGGCGTCGGCACCCACCGCGAGCGCGGTCTCGTAGTCGTCGAACGCGCTGTTGCCGCCCAGGTAGGTCGAGTAGATGAGAGCGGTGCCGGTCGGGTCGACCTTGGCGACGAACGCGTCCCAAGTGGAAGTCAGGCCACTGCTCGGGCCCGCGGTGGGCAGATCGGGAGACGCCGTGATGCCGACGACGTAGGCGTTGCCAGCCGGGTCGATGGCGAGATCCAAGACCCGGTCGCTGTTGCTGCCGCCGAGGTACGAGCCGTAGACGACGACGGGGTCGATCACCAGCGGCAGCGCCGGATCGAGGGACCCGGTGCGAAAGCCGAACGCGCCACCTTCGCTGGTGTAGGAGACTTCCACCGGGACGCGGGCGCCACCGTCGCCGACCTGCCAGGCCGTCGGTTCCGGTTGCCGCAACACGTGCTCACCGACGACAAGCTCCAGCACGCGCCCATCCTCGGCGACGCGCACAGCGTCGGCGCCCTCGACCTCGATGCGGATGGCTCCCGGATCGACGCCGGCATCCAGCACGAAGTCGTACTCGAGCTGCCGCTGGACGCCGTAGAGCTCGACGTCCACGCCGGGGTAAGCGGACTCGCACCGCAGCCGGCGATAGCGCGGAATGCCGCGCCGCCACTGCCGCGGAGCGCCGCGCAGATCGTGGGCCACTCCGGGCAGGCGCTGGGTGCCGGAGATCGCCCGGGCCGTCCCAGTCCCCCACCGCAACCGCAGCTCCACGACACCTTCGAGATCCCGCAGCGCGAGCGCGACGCCCGCGGCATCGGCGACCACTCCGTACCCCGCGCCGCGCGCGACAAAGCGGCGGCCATCCGGAGTCGGTTCGAATGCCATGGGCAACGCGGCCATGTCGGGACGCGTTGCCGAGGACAGGGACTGACCGGGCCCAGCGATGCAAAGAGCGAGGGGCGCGGCCGCCAAAGGAAGCAGCTTTGTCATGAGGATCAGGGCGACATGCGCCGGGGACCCCGCACACCCTGTCAGACTGACCGGAGAATCCTGGTCGAATGAACGTACGGAGCCAGGCTCCCATTCATCACACCCTGACGCCCCTCCCCCTCACCGCAATTGCGTGTTGAGGATCGGATACCGCTGCCAATCGCGGTAGTCGAAGTGCCACCACTCGTGCTCGTACACCGTGAACCCCGCCTCCTCCATGACACGACGCAATAGGTCGCGGTGCCAGCGCTGGCGGCTGGTGCCGCCGGGGTAGTGCGGGAACGCGCGCGCAGTGAACTCATCGTACCCACTGACCATCTCGACCGGCTCGCCACTGGCCAGGTCGTACAATGTGACGTCGACCGCGCTGCCGCGGTTGTGGCGCGAACCCTTGGCGGGATCGGCGACGAAGTCCTTCATCGACGCGGGCGTCGCGTCCCAGAACATCTTGGTGACGAACCACGGCCGGTAGGCGTCGAACACGCGCACGCCGAAGCCGTGCGGCGCCAGCGCGCGATGGGCAGAGACCAAGGCCTCGGCGGCCGGCCGCTGCAGGAACGCCACCGGGCGCGGGTAGAAGACCATGCCCATGAAGTTGTTCTTGGTGGCGTAGCGGATGTCGAGCTGGATCCCGGGTTCGAGCTCGGTGGGCTGCACCAGGTCGGGCCGCAGGAAGGGCCCCTCCTCGACCGGCGGCTCGGCCGCGCCGGCGGCGCGCCGCAGCTCGGCCTCGGTGCGCACCGGGGTGATGCGGAAGGTCTCGTCGACGCCGTGCATCGCGCGGCGCGCGAACAGGACACCCCCCACCCGCACGCCGCGCACCGCGCCACCGGCGTCGCGCTCGAACTCGACGCGCTCGCCGGCGTAGAGCCCGCCGGCGGCGAGCTCGAAGCGATCGGGACCGAGCTCGCGCAGCGGATACTCCGCCAACCACTCGATCAGAATGCGCAGCACGCCACCGCGCTCGAGCACGAACAGCGTGTTGTGGTCCCATCCGTACTCGCCGATCAGCGGCCGCCATTTGGGCGCCACCGGCGCCGGCGGCCGCTCCGCCAGGCGCCGCAGCTGACGGCCGCCGAAGACCAGCGTGTCGCCTTGCAGGCGGCCCCGCGCACCGAACGTCAACCGGTCGTCGACCACCAGCTCGTCGCCGGCGGCGCGCAGCCGGCGGCGAAACCCGGCCGGTGGCACCAACCAGGGCTCGCCGAAGGCCTGCTCCACTCGCCACGGTGCGCCCCCGTCGCTCCACGTGCCGACCAACGCCGCGGTGCGCTCGGCGGACACCGCGGTCGGCGCCGGCGGCATCGCCGGCGGCACCCCACCGTCGCGCTTGGCGATGAGCCACCGCAACGCCCGGTCCGCGATCCGCTGCGGCACCTCGTTGGCGAAGTCGACGTTGGTGACCACCGCCACCGCGAACCCCTCCTCGGGCAGCACCGCCAGCTCGCTGGCGAACCCGTACATCGCGCCGCCGTGGCCGACCCGCAGGTGGCCGTCGAGCTCGCGGCGAAAGAACCCCAAGCCGACCCGGCGGTTGCCCATCTGCGGCTCGTACATCGAGGCCAAGGTGGCGTCCTGCAGCAACGCCGGCGGCCGCGCCGCCAAGCCCGAGAAGCAGGCCCGCCCGAAGCGCACGAGATCGGTGACGGTCGCGTACAGACTGGCGGCTGGCAGCATGCCGAGCTCGAACGTGGGCGCCGGAAACTCGCGCCCGTCGTAGGTCCACATCCAGCCCTGGCCCAGCGCCGCCACCAGATCCGAACGCGGCAGGAAGTCGGTGTCCCGCAGCCCGAGGGGCTCGATCACCGCCCGCCGCACCGCCTGCGCGAACGGCGCTCCGGTCAGCGCTTCGACCACGCGGCCGAGCACCGCGATGCCCGCATTCGAGTACTTGAACACCGTGCCCGGCTCATACACCAGCTCGGTGTCGTTCAGGCTGGCCACGGTCGCCGCCAAACCGGGCTCGGACGGGTCGAAGTAGTTGCCCACCGGCGGCTCCCGCACCAGGCCCGAGTGGTGCGTCATCAAGTGCCGCAGCGTGATCCGCGTGCCGAACGGATTGCGCGGCGCGAAGTCCGGCAGCACGGTGACGACTGCTGCGTCGAGGTCGACCCGGCCCTGCTCCACCAGCTGCATGACGGCGATGTCGGTCAGCAGCTTGCTGATCGAGCCGACCCGGTGGACGGTGTCCGAGCCGGCGGCCACTCCGGGACGCGCCTCGCCGAAGCCGCGCGCCCAGATCGTCCGGTCGCCGTCGAGCACCGCGATCGACACCGCCGGCAGGCGCTTGTCGGCCATCTCGCGCTCGATGAAGGCCGTCAGGTCGTGCACGGCGGCGGCGAACTCCGCCGGCGCGGCGACCTCGTGCGGTTGAGTGCGACAGCCGGTGGCGCCCACCACCGCGCCGAGAACCAGTGCGGCCTGCGCCGGCACTGCCCGCATTCGCAAGCGCTGCATGGCCGCCGATCTTCGAGGCCGCCGGACGCGATTCAAGCGCCCCGCCGGCGCGTCAGAAGCCGACCTGCTCCTCGCCGGCGATGCGCTGCGCCTCCGGATCGGCCGCGGCAGCGCGGCCGCCGTCGGAAAAGCTGTCGACCTGGTCCAGCGAGACCGCCATCCGGCTCGACACCCCGCGCTTCTGCATGGTGATCCCGTAGAGGCGCTGGCACTCGGCCATGGTGCGCTTGTGGTGGGTCACGATGCAGAACTGGGTCGGGCCGACGAAGTCGCGCAGCACGCGCAAGAAACGCTCGACGTTGGTGTCGTCCAGCGCCGCATCCACCTCGTCGAGAATGCAGAACGGCGACGGCTTGACCTTGAACACGGCGAACAGGATCGCCAGCGCGGTCATGCTGCGCTCGCCACCCGACAGCAGGTTGATCGACTGCAGCTCCTTGCCCGGCGGCTTGGCGACGATGTCGATGCCGGACTCGAGCGAGTCCTCGCCGTCGGTCAGCGTCATGTCGGCGCGGCCGCCCTGGAACAGCTTGCGGAAGATCAGCTGAAAGTTCTCGCGGGCCTGCTCGAACGTGTCCTCGAACAGCGTCCGCGACTCGGTCTCCAAGCGCCGCAGCGTCTCCATCAGCGAACGCCGCGCCTGCTTGAGATCCTCGACCTCCTGCTCGAGGAACTGCAGGCTCTCTTCCATCTCCTCGAGCTCGGCCACCGCGTCGAGGTTGACGTGGCCGAGACGCTCGACCTGTGCCTGCAGCAGCCCGGCGCGCCGGCGCACCTCGGCGACGTCGAAGTCGGACTCCTCCCACAGCCGGTTCAAGCCCGCCTCGACGGCGATCCAGGCGGGCGGCAGCGGCGGGCCGCTCAAGCACTCGACCCCGGCCGGCGCGGGTGGCCCATCGAGCGCGTCGGCGGTCAAGCCGAAGCCGCGGATCTCGCCGAGGCAGCGCCGCAGCTCGATGCCGGTCTCCTCGCGCAGCCGATCTTCGAGCCGAGTGAAGCGGTGTTGTAGATCGGAGACCGCCAACACGGCCGCCGTCGACGCCTCGCTCAGCTCGCCGCGACGCCGCTCGACCTCGGCCAGCGAGCGGCGCGCAGCGTCGCGTTCGCTCTCGCAGTCGCCCAAGTCGGCTTGCCGCGCGTCGCGCTCGGTCTCGAGCTCGGCCACTTGCTGCGCGACAGTCGCCACCTCGCCGTCACACGCGGCGGCCTCGGCCTGCGCGCGCTCGGCGCCCGCGCGCGCCTCGGCCTCGCGCACCGCGAGCTCCTCCAGTGCCTGCGCGAGGTCTTGCAGGCCGCGCTGGTGCACGGCGACGGTGCCGGCCAACGCCTCGCGGTCGGTGGCACACGCCACCTGCCGCAGCCGCACGTTCTGCTCGGCCTCCTGCGCGGCGCCCCGCCGTGCAGCCGCGTCGGCGACCGCCGCGGCCGCGCGCTCCTCGGCCTCGGCCGCGCGCCGCTCCTGGCGGCCGAGCAGCAGCGCGTCCAGCGACGCCCGCCCCAGGGCGGAGTACGCCGCCGTTGCCAGTCCACACAGCTCGACGCGCTCGGCTTCCGCCGCCTCGTGCTCGCGCCGCAGATCCTCGACGCGCCCCTCGAGCCGGCGCAGGTCGCCCATCTGCTCCTGCTCGCGGGTGCGCGCGGCGTCCAGGTGCAGGGCCAGCTCCTTGCTGCGCGTGCGGACGCGGTCGACGACCGTGGCGACCTTCTGCTTGCCGGACAGCAGCTCCTCGAGCTCGGCCTTGGCACCGGCCTCCTCATCGCGCAAGGCGCGCAGCTGCGCGCGCCGCACCACGAGGCCCGACTGCCCCTCGCCGCGCCCGCCCTCGACGCGAGGCCCGCACAACAGCGCGCCCTCACGCGTGACGAAGCACAGGTCGTGGCGGTCCGCGCGCGCCTGGGCCAAGTCGTCGACCATGCACACGCCGCGCAGCAGCCAGTTGACCAATGACCGCGCCCGCTCGTCACAGCGCACGCGCTTGAGCAGCAGCTGCGCGCCCGCCGGCAGCGAGACCACGGGCTCGCGGGCGAACTCCTGGCTCATCTCCTCCTCGACCAGCAGCAGCGCCCGGCCGCGCTGCCCCTCGTCGAGCCAGGCCAGCATCGCATCGGCGTGGGCGCGGGTATCGACGACCAACGCCTGCACCAACGGCCCCAGCGCGGCCTCGAGCGCCGGCCCGTACTCGATGTCGATCTCCAACAGGTCGAGCAGGCGGCCGCGGAGCCCGTCGGGCGCGCGTTCCAACAGAGCGCGCGGCCCCTGGTCGAAGCCCTCGAGGTGCTGCTCCATCTCCGCCAGCACCTGCAGCCGGCCCGAGACCGACGACAGCTGCTCGCGCAAGCCCGATTCGCGCCGCGCCAGCTCCGCCGCCTGGCGGTCGGCGGCTTCCAGCTCGCGGTGGGTCTCGGCCTCGCGCTCCTTGAGCCCCTCGATCTCGGTGCGGGTCGCCGACAGCGCGTCGCGCCCCTCGGTCAGCCCCTGCTCGACTTCGAGCGCGGCGCGGTCCAGCACACCGAGGCGCTCGAGCAACCGCCGCTCGCGGGCGCGCGCCGCGCGGTGCTCGGCCTCGCGCGCGTGCGCCTCGTTGCGCACGCCGGTCTTCTTGTCCATCCACTCGAGCAGCTGCCCGCGCACCGCCTCGCGCTTCTCCTGCGCACCGTGCCAGTCACCGCTGCACAGGCTCACCGCGCCACGGCGGATCTCCAGCTCCTGGCCGAGCGTGGCGTGCTCGACGCGCAACTGCTCCTGCCGGGCGAAGGCCTGGTCCAGGGTGGCGAGCCGCTCCTGGTGCTGCTCGCGGGCCGCTTCCTGGCGGCCGACGCTGGCCTCGGCATCCCGCCGCAGCTCGTCGGCGCGCGCGCGCTGCGCGTCACCGCGATGCCGGGCGGCATCCGCGGTCGCGCGCGCCTCGCGCAGTCGTTCGGCGACCTCGTCGATGTCGCCGCGCAGCATGGCGATGCGACCCTCGCTGTCGGCCAGCGCTTCGGCGGCGTGTCGCTGCTCGACCTCGACCGCTTCGATCTCCTGCTGCAGCTCGACCCGCGCCTGCTCGCGCTCGCGCATCTCGCCGCGCACCGCCGTGCCCTCGGTGACCGCCAGCCCCGTGCGCAGCTCCCGCAGCTCTCGACTGAGTTCTTGGTAACGCCGCGCCTTGCCGGCCTGCACCTTGAGGCTGCGGATCCGACGGCCGCGCTCCTCGAGCAGATCGACCACCCGGCTCAGGTTCTGCTCGGTCCGGTCCAGCCGGCGCAGGGTCTCGCGCTTCTGCAGCTTGAAGCGGCTGATGCCGGCGGCCTCCTCGAAGATCGCCCGCCGCTGTTGTGGGTCGGCCGACAGGACCGCGTCGATGCGCCCCTGCTCCATCACCGAGTACGCACCGACGCCGAGGCCGGTGTCCATCATCGCCGCGCGCACGTCGCGCAGCCGCACCGGCTCGCCGTTGAGCAGATACTCAGACTCCTTGTCGCGCGACAGCCGCCGCCCGACCGACAGCTCGGTGCGCCCCTCGAAGGCGCCCTCTTCGTCTTCCAAGAAGATCTGCACGTCGGCGACCGGCAGCGCATCGCGCCCCTCGGCCCCCTTGAAGATGACGTCGGTCATCTCCTTGCCGCGCAGGCTCCGCGCCCGCTGGTCGCCCAGCACCCACTTGAGGGCGTCGACGACGTTGGACTTGCCACAGCCGTTGGGGCCGATGATGCCGGTCAGCGACGAGTCGAAGTCGAACTCCGTCTTGTCGGCGAACGACTTGAAGCCGCGGCAAACGAGTCTCTTCAGGCGCATCGGTGGATCAGTCCGCTCCCAAGTTTGCCGTCTCGACTCAGTTGCGGCCGGCCGACCGGCCCTCGGCGGCGCCCGCCCGGCTCCGCGAAACGACGCCAACCGGCGACGGCACCGGGACATCCGTGGTTTGCACACCGATCGCGCACGCCGCCCATTCGCGCCGCCGCCGGCGCTCGTCGGCCACCGCGCCGTAGCGCGCCGCCGCCTCGAGCCGGCCCGCCGCGGCGAGTGCCCGCTCGACCGCCTCGGCGATCGCGCTGCTGCGCACGACGCCCGTCCGGCGGCACACCGGCCGCAGCTCGGCCAGCACCACGCCGGTCAGATCGGCCGCGGTGACCGCGTCGCCGCCCAACGCCAGGTGCAGCGAGCGCGCCACCTTGGTCGCTCGCAATCGCTCGCGCGCGCCGCCGCGCTTCTCAACCTGAAAGCTCGGAGCTCTGGACATGGTTGGCGCCCTCCCCGCGCCGCTTCTCCAACATGGGCTTCAGCTCGTCCAAGAACTGGGTGACGTCCTTGAAGTCGCGGTACACGGACGCGAACCGCACGTACGCGACCTGATCGAGCTGCCGCAGCTCTTGCATCACCAAGTTGCCGATCACCTTGGTGGGCACCTCCTTGTCGAAGGCCTCCATGCACTGCCGCTCGACGCGATCGACGACCTGGTCCAGCTGCTCGCTGGACACCGGGCGCTTCTCGCACGCCTTGAGCAGTCCACCGAGGATGTTGACTCGATCGAACTCCGAACGCTCACCGCTCTTCTTCACCACCCGCAGCGGCGCGCTCTCGACGCGCTCGTAGGTGGTGTAGCGGCGCTGGCACTCCAGACACGTCCGCCGCCGGCGGATCGCGAAGCCGTCCGCGCTCGCCCGCGAATCGATCACCCGGTCGTTGTCGGATTTGCAGTACGGACAGCGCATGGCACCCCCGCCACCCGGGTCCGGGTGGGCTTCTCCGGCGACCGGCGGGCTGACCCCCGCCGGTCGTCGGAATTGGTCAGCGCGACACCATACCTCTACAACCGGTTGTGTGTCAAAGGTTGGCGCTGGCCCGACCGCCGGCCGGGGGGTCGCGCTCACTTGCCGAGACAGAACGCGGCGAACACCCGATCGAGCACGTCCTCGGGCGACGAGCTCCCGTCGACCGCGTCGAGCTCCTCTACCGCCTCGCGCAACAGGAGCGCGACGATCTCGGGGGCCTCGCCCGCGGCCAGCGCCGCGCGGGCAGTGCCGACCGCCGCGCGGCAGCGCTCGAGCAGATCCGCGATGCGGGCCCCCGCGCCCCGATCGCCGCCGGCGTACGCCCCACAGCGCTCCGCCAAGAACCGGCGCAACGCGTCGATGCCCGCCCCGGTGTGGGCGCTGACGCGGAACGCCGGCACCCCGGCCGGCACTTCGACCGCCGCGGTCACGTCCGGCATCAGGTCCAGCTTGGTCCCGACCCACGCCACCAGTGGAAGCCGCAGCGACGGCAGGGGCGCCGGCGCGGCGAGGTCCACCACCCCGATCGCGCCCGCCGCCTGGCCGGCGGCCTCGTCGCGCGCATCGATGGCGGCGCGGTCGACGGCGGCGCCGCCGGCGAAGTCGCCGGCCGCGTCGAGCAACACCACCCCGGGGCCGAGCGCGGCCCGCAGCACGTCGCGGGTGGTGCCCGGCCGCGCCGCCACCGCGTGGCGCGCCGCCGGACACAGCGCGTTGACGAGGGTCGACTTGCCGGCGTTGGCTGCGCCGACCAGCAGCAGCTCGCCGCCGCTGCGGCCCGCCGGCGCCTGCGCCGACAGCTCTTCCAGAGCACCGGTCACGGCGGCGAGCGCCGCTTCCACCTCGGCCGGTTCGACCGCGCCGGTCTCGTCCTCGGCGAAGTCGAGGCCCGCCTCGAGCGTCGCCCGGGCATCGTCCAGCCGGCTGCGCACCGCGGCGACCGCCCGCGACAATCCGCCGGCCAGCACCGCCGCGGCGCGCTCGCCGGCGTCGGCGTCGGCGGCGTGGATCAACTGCAGCACCGCCTCGGCCTGCGCCAGATCCAGCTTGCCGTTCTCGAACGCCCGGCGCGTGAACTCCCCCGGCGTCGCGTCGCGCGCCGACCCGCGCAGTAGGGCACAGACCTGCTCGAGCAACAGCGGACTGCCCAGCAGGTGCAGCTCGACCACGTCCTCGCCGGTGTAGGAGGCCGGCGCCGGCATCACCAGCAGGCGCACCGGCACGGCAAAGCCGAGCACCGAGACCTCCGCTGCGACCACCCCCCGGCGCCGCTCGAGCGCCGGGCGATCCGGCGACGCGGCCAGCAACCCGGCGACCACTTGCACCGCCGCCGGCCCCGAGACCCGGACGATGCCGCGCGCCGCTCCGCCGGGCGGCGAGGCGACGGCGAAGATCGTGTCGCCGAGCATGACGCGCCGATCTTAGCGAGGTCGCGCCGCGACGCTCGCGCCGCGACCGTCAGAACGTCGGCACCGCCGCGCCGGCCACCGCCGGCGGTGGCCCGAGGATCTTGCGCGTCACCCGCTGCTCGACGATGCCGAACACACTCGAGGTGATCATGTAGACCATCAGCCCCGAGGCGTAGTTGTAGAGCATGATGCCGAACAGCACCGGCATGTAGCGCATGATCTTCATCATCTGCCGCTGCTGCGGGTCCTCGGGCAGCGGCGTGCCGGCCTGCAGCACGAGCCACAGCACGACCATCAGCAACGGCAGCAGGTTGAAGTACGGCACCCAGGGCAGACCCAGCGCGAACAGCTGATCGGGCTGGCTGAGGTCGTCGATCCAACCGAAGAACGGCTGGTAGCGCAGCTCGTAGGCGATGCGCAGCGCGGTGAACAGGCCGAGGAACACCGGGATGGTGATGAACATCGGCAGGCAGCCGCCGATCGGCGGGATCAGCTTGTGCTCGCGCTGGAACGCCGCCATCTCCATCTGCAGCTTCTTGGGATCGTCGCCGTAGCGCTCCTTGATCTTGTCGAGCTTGGGCTTGAGCACCATCATCTTGGCGCCGTAGGCCCGCATGCTCTTCTGCATGCGGAAGTTGAACGGCACCAGGGCACCGCGCACCAACAGGGTCATCACCACGATGGCGATGCCCCAGTTGCCGAAGAACGAGTGCAGGTGGCGCAACAGCCAGAGCAAGAACTTGGCCATCGCCCGCGCGCCGGGGATCTCGCAGGGGCACATCGGCGCCAAATCGACGTCCATCACCGCGTCGAAGCGCGCGTAGGCCGGATCCTCGTCGAACACGCCGCTCGACTTCGGGCCGAGGTAGAGGTCGTACGACACCGTGGTGCGGCCACCCGGCGCGGGCACCGGCAGCTCGAAGCGGTAGACCGGCACCGGCACCGAGCCGAAGCCGTGGTCGTCGAGCGGCGCGCGCACCGGGTCGGGCCGCGGCCACAGGTCGCGCTCGACGCGGTAGAGCGCGTGCCGGCTCTCCTCGTCGGCGGGCACCAAGAACGCGCCGAAGAAGCGGTTGGTGCTGCCGGCGAAGTCGATGCCGCCCGCCGTCGTGCGCTGCGCCACCGGCCCCTCGATCTGGTCGTGCGGCCGCTGCACGGCGATCGCGACTTCGCCCTCGGGCGCCGCGCTGGCGCCGATCACGAACGCCGGGTTTTGGCCCAAGACGTGGTCGACGCGCGGGTTGGTGACGCTGAGCCCGCGCATCGCGAGCAGCAGTGAGGCACCGGCCGGCGTGCGCTCCGTCGCGGCGGACGAGCGCTCCGCCGCGGCTTCGACCGACAGCTCCATCGACAGCCCGCGCCAGCCCGGCCGGTGGTGGAACGTCTTGCGCAGGGTCAGGCCGTTGTCGGCATCGACGAGCTGCAGGACGACCTCGCCGTCACCACCAGCGACGCGATCCCAACGGCTCTGGTAGGGATCCACGGTGAGCCCACTCTGCCGCTGGAACGCGGTCGGCAGCGAGACGAAGCCACCCTGCACCGGCTGCACGAGCGGATAGAAGTCCTCTTCGACCCGTTGCTCGACCGGCACCTGACTCGCCTCGAGCGTCGCTGGCTCGTCGAGCAGACGGACCTCGACCACCGATGCGGCGCGCCGGTCGAACACGACCCGCAGCGCACCCCGCTCGCCCGGTACCCCGAAGTCGTGCGAGAACCGGTTGTCGCCCGCCTGCCCCTCGACGACGGTCGCCGGCGACAGTGCCCGTCCGCCATTGGCCGGCGCGCCGCCTTCCTGCACCTCGCCGCCACCCGCGGGCGCAGCCTCGCCGGCGCTACTGGCAACGGCTTCGCCGGCGGGTCCCACCGGCTTGGCGGTCTCGGGCTCCCGCTGAAACAAGAACAGCAGGGGCACGAGGATGAGGAACGGGATCAGAAAGGCAGTCAGTCGACGTTCCATGGGGCTTGGCGGGCTCCGTTGGGCGCTTCGGTCGCGGCGTCAGCGCCCCTGCGCCAATCGGTCGGCGAGATAGTCGGGCAGCGCGGGGATGGCGCGAATCTTCTCCATGGTGCGCTCGTGGTCGTACGCGACCCGATGGAACTGCACCGCCTCGCCGTCATAGGTGGCGAACGACGCCCGCGGGTCGCCGTCGCGCGGCTGTCCAACCGAGCCCACGTTGACGATGGCGGCCTCCTCCGCGCGCGTGTAACGGCCACCGAGCTCGTCCGGCCGCTGGTAGCTGCCGTTCTCGGGGTAGACGCCGGGCACGTGCGAGTGGCCGACGAAGCACAGACGCGCTTCGCCCATCTTGGCAAACCGCGGCCCCATCACCTGCGGGTCGGCGGCGTCCTTGGGCACGACGTAGTCGCGCACCGGATCGACCGGCGAACCGTGCACGAACAGCACGTCGTCCTCGACCCGCCGCTCCTGCATCTCACCCAGATAGTTCCACAGCTTCATGTTCTGCGCGCGGGCCCCGTCGACGTCGCGGCGGTTGAGCTCATCGCGCGTCCAGTCGATGGCGGCGCGGGCCTTGGGATTGAAATCCGAGGCGTAGAACATCGCCCCGTGCTCGTGGTTGCCCAGCAGCGAGAACTCCGCCACGTCGATGATCTGCAGCAGCGTCGCGCGCGGCTCAGGCCCGTAGCCGATCACGTCGCCCAGACAGACGATGCGGTCGCAACCGAGGCGGTCGATCTCCGCCAAGCAGGCCTCCAAGGCCTCGGTATTGCTGTGGATGTCCGAGATCAGGGCGATCATGGTGGAAGCCCGTCAAGGTAGCCCTCGCCCTGAGCACGCGGAAGCGACATCATCTGCGCCTGGGGCATTTTTCGCGATGACCGATCCGGAGCCCGTTTGGGTGCTGACCGGCGCCACCGCAGCGGGCAAGTCCGGGCTGGCGCTGGAGCTCGCGCGGCAGCGCGAGGTCGAGATCCTGTCGATGGATTCGATGGCCGTGTACCGCGGCATGGACGTCGGCACCGCCAAGCCCAGCGCGGAGGAACGGGCGCGCGTGCCCCACCATCTGCTCGACTTGGTCGAGCCGCACGAGGAGTTCGACACCAGCCTCTACTGCGAACACGCCGAACGCGCCCTGACGGCGGTGCGCGCGCGGGGCAAACAGCCGCTGTTCGTCGGCGGCACGCCGCTGTACCTGATGGCGTTCTTCAAGGGTCTGATGCCCGGCCCGCCGGCGCAACCCGCGCTCCGCGCCGCGCTCGAGGCGCGGGAGGAGGAAGAGCCCGGTTGGCTGCACGCCGAGCTCTCCAGGGTCGATCCCGAGGCGGCGGCCCGCATCCACCGGCGCGACCGCAAGCGGCTGGTGCGCGCGCTCGAGGTCGTGCGCGTCACCGGCCAGCCGATTTCGGCGCAGCAGACCTCGTTCTCCCGCCCCGGCTGGCGGCTGCCCTGCCGCGTGGTCGCGGTCGACTGGCCGCGCGAAGCCCTGCACGACCGCATTCGGACGCGGACCCGGGCGATGTTGGCCGCCGGTCTGCTCGACGAGACCAAGGCGATCCTCGACCGCGGCGGCTTCTCCAAGCAGGCGGCGGCGGCGATCGGCTACGCCGAGTGCCTGCAGCTCTTGGCCGGTGCGCTGCGCGACGAGGCCGAGCTGCGCAACCGCATCCGGCGGGCCACCCACCGCCTGGTGCGCCGGCAGACCACTTGGCTGCGGCATCTCGCCGAAGTGCGGCACGTGTCCAGCGACGCCGGCGCCGGCGCGGTGCTGGCCGCGCTGACCGATCCGGCCTCCGACTCCGCGCAAGGTTGATCGCGGCGCGCGCGGGCGCCAAAGTGGCGCCCCCCGGGGAGGCGATCCGCGCTCCCCGCGCCGCGAGAACACCCACGCCGCATGATCAAGCGCAAGCTGCCGGTTCTGCTCCCAGCCCTCGCCCTCCTCGCCCTGGCGCCGGCGGCGCGCGCCCAAGAGGAGGTCAGCGGGCCACCGCAGCGGCGCGCTCTGCAGGACCCCGATCTGCAGGCGCAGATCAACGACGTCTTCGGCGTGCTGCTGCAGTACGCGGCGGCGATCCCGTTCAAGAACGTCGCCGGCTGGCTCGGTCTCGATACGCCGCAGCGGCTGGTCGACGCGACCGGCCAGCCGCGCTACCAGCGCGTGCTGATGCGCGGCCACGAGGGACCGGTGCACACAGCCATGCTGTCGCCCGACGGCGCGCGCCTGCTGACGCTGGGCGACGACCGCACCGCCCGCTTGTGGAACGTGCGCCCGCGCGACGTGCACGCCCCCGACGACACCCGCGAGGGCGTGCAGCTGCTGGAGATCGGCGCCGACGCCGCACTGACCGCAGCGGCGTTCTTCCCCGACGGGGAGGAGATCACGCTCGGCAGCGCCGATGGCACGGCGCGCGTGTTCGCGCTGAAGAGCACCGCCAATGGCTCCGCCGTCGAAGCCACCGAGGTCCTGCGGCTCGACGGCCACGAGGGCGCGGTCCGCCACGTCGCCTACTCCCCCGACGGCACCACCCTGCTGACCATCGACGCGGGCGGCCGAGCCCGCCGCTTCGACCGCGCTGGCGCGCTGATCGGGGAGCCGGTGGCACTCACCGGTCACAGTGGCGACATCGTGCGCGTGCAGTGCGCCAACGACGGCATGCTGCTGACCGCCGCCGAGGGTGATGCCAACGCGCGGCTGTGGAACTCCAGCTGGACCCCGGGCGCCGTGCTCGAGCTGGCCGATGCGGCCGCAGCCGCGGAGGCCGAGTTCGTCGACCGCGACGGTGCCACCGTCGTGCGCACACCGGCGGCCGACAACCAGATCACCTACTTCGACACCAACGGCACGCCGCTGACGACCGAGGCCAGTGATCCGCCGGCTTTCACCGCCACGCTCGAGGGCAACGACATCGCCCTGCAGGGCGCCGACGGCCAGGCGCTGACCCTCAGCGGCCACGACGCACCGATCACCCAGATGTTCTTCGGCGCGGATCACACGCGCCTGATCAGTGCCTCGGCGGACGGCTCGGCGACGGTGTGGGAGTGGCTGGTGCGCGACCCGACTGGAGCGCTGGTGATCACCAACGTGCCGCTGGTGGTGATCTGGCTGGTCGTCGCCGCGATCGTGTTCACGATCTACATGCGGTTCGTCAACGTGCGCCTCTTCGGCCACGCGATCGCGGTGGTGCGCGGCAAGTACGACGACCCCGACGACGAGGGCGAGGTCAGCCACTTCCAGGCGCTGTCCTCGGCGCTGTCGGGCACGGTCGGACTCGGAAATATCGCAGGGGTGGCGATCGCCATCATGGTCGGCGGCCCGGGCGCCACCGTGTGGATGATCGTCGCCGGCTTGCTCGGCATGACCCTCAAGTTCACCGAGTGCACGCTGGGTCAGCGCTACCGCAAGGTCGACGAGGACGGCCACGTCTCCGGCGGCCCGATGCACTACCTGAAGGAGGGCCTCGACAAGCGCGGCCTGGGCTTCATCGGCGCGCCGCTGGCGGTGATCTTCACGCTGTTCTGCATCGGCGGCAGCCTCGCCGGTGGCAACAGCTTCCAAGTGAACCAGTCGCTGACGATCCTGGCCGAGCGCGTTCCCTACTTCAAGGACAACGGCTGGGTCTACGGCGCGATCATGGCCGTGTTCGTCGGCATCGTGATCATCGGCGGGATCAGGCGCATCGCGCAGACCGCCGAGCGCATCGTGCCGACGATGTGCGGCCTCTACCTGGTCGCCAGCCTGACGATCATCGTCTTCAACATCGAGCACGTGCCGGGCGCGTTCGCCGCCATCTTCGGCGGCGCGTTCACCGGCGAGGCGATGTACGGCGGCGCCCTAGGCGCGCTGATCATGGGCTTTCGGCGGGCGGCGTTCTCCAACGAGGCCGGCGTCGGATCGGCGTCGATCGCGCACTCCGCCGCGCGCACGCCGTATCCCGTGCGCGAGGGCATCGTCGCCCTGCTGGAGCCGTTCATCGACACGGTCGTGGTGTGCACGATGACCGCGCTGGTGATCAACATCACCGAGGTGCACAAAATGCCGGAGCACGCCCACCTGGTGGCATCCACGCAGGGCGCGGCGCTGACGTCGGAGGCGTTCCAGACGGTCTCGTTCTTGGCCGGCTGGTTCCCCTGGGTGCTGATGGGCGCGGTGATCCTGTTCGCCTTCTCGACCATGATCACCTGGTCCTACTACGGCGAGCGCTGCTGGACGCACCTGTTCGGCACGCGATCGTCGATGGCCTACAAGCTGCTGTTCCTGCTGTTCGTCGTGCTCGGCTCGGTGATCCAGGCGACCAACATCCTCGAGTTCGGCGATCTGATGATCCTGCTGATGGCGTTCCCCAACATCGCCGGCCTGTACTTCCTGGGCTCGGAGGTGAAGGGTGAGCTGCGCGAGTACGAGGCCAAGCTGCACGGCAACCAGTTGAAGACCTACAAGTAGGTGCGGGCGCGGCCAGCGCTCGAGAAGCAAGAACGCCATGAGCGGATCGCGGTTTCCCCATTCCCTCGCCCTGATCATGGCGATGATCGTGGCCGCGCAGCTGCTCGGCTACGTCTTGCCGGCTGGGCGCTATGCGGTCGACGTCGAGACGGAGGAAGTCAAAGAGGACGCCCGCACGCTGACGCTGCCGGCGGGCTCGAAAGCTCTGGTGCCGGACGAGCTGGTCCTGCTCCTGCCCGGCGGAGGCTCGATCGACCTGCCGGGCGGCCTGTCGGTCGCGTGCGGGGACGCGCCGCCGATCACACTGCCCGAGCAACGCACGCTGCAGGCCGATGGCCTGCGCTACGAGGCGACGGTCGAGGAGCTGAAGATCGGCGGCGAGACCTACCAGCTACCGAGAGACGGGGTGCTGCGCTTGCCCCAGGCCGTGGTGCGGCCGCGTGGCAGCTCGCAGCTGCTGGTGTTTCAGGGCGAGGCCATCGAGCTGCCCGAGGGCACGCAACGCGTCACGCCCAGCAGAAAGATCAAGCCGGGCACCTACGCGCAGGTCGACGCCGATCCCTTGCCGTGGCACGCGTCCCTGTCGCGCGTGTCCACCGGCCTGGAGGCCGCGGCGGACATCATCTTCTTCGTGTTTCTGGTCGGCGGGGTCATCGCCGTGCTGCGCGCCACCGGCGCGATCGACGCCCTGATCGCGCTCGCCATCCGTGCGCTCGGCGGCAACCCCCTGCTGCTGGTCGGCGGCATGATGACCGTGTTCGCAGTCGGCTCGTCGACGATCGGCATGGCCGAGGAGTACATGCCGTTCATCCCGGTCCTCGTCGCGATGTGCCTCGCGCTCAAGCTGGACGCGATGGTGGCGCTCGGCATCGTCTACGTCGGTGCCGGCGTCGGCTACGGTTGTGCCGCGATCAATCCGTTCACCGTCGCGATCGCCAAGGACATCGCAGGCGAACCCCTCCTGCAAGGTGCTGGCGCGCGCTGGGCACTGTTGGCGGTGTTACTCGCCGTCGGCACCCACCACGTGCTGCGCTACGCGCGGCGCGTGGCCGCGGATCCCAGCCGCAGCCTGGTCGGCGACGTCGACTACTCGAGCGGCTACGACATGCCAGAGGACACCGCGATGACCGGCCGGCGCGTCGCGATCCTGACGGTGTTCGCCGCCGGCATCGCGCTGTTCGTCTACGGCGTCAGCGAGTGGGAGTGGTTCCTGAAGGAGCTGGCGACCGTGTTTCTCGCCACCGGCCTCCTCGCCGCAGTGATCGGCCGCCTGTCCCCCAACAAGGTGTGCGAGCGCTTCTGCAGCGGAGCCGCCGAACTCACCACCACCGCCCTACTGATCGGCTTCGCGCGCACGATCCAGGTGATCTTCGACGAAGCAGCCGTGACCCACACCATCATCGACGGCATCGCCGCCGGCCTCGACCAGCTCGGTCCGCAGCTGGCCGCTCTCGGCATGCTCGTGGTGCAGAGCGTGTGCAATCTGCTGATCCCCTCGGGCAGCGGCCAGGCCTACGTCACCATGCCGATCATGGCGCCGATCGCCGACCTCACCGGCGTCGGCCGCGAGACCGCGGTGTTCGCGTACCAGTTCGGCGACGGCTTCACCAACATGATCGTGCCGACCAACGCCCTGCTGATGGGCATGCTGGGCCTCGGCAAGGTGCCCTACCAGCGCTGGCTGCGGTTCATCCTGCCCCTGATGCTCAAGATCTACATCGTCGCGGCGGTGTTCTTGTGGTTCTCGGTCGACTGGTTCGCGGCGCCCCAGTGAGCGCGTCGCGGGCCGAGCAGCTGCGGCGCCGCGCGGAGGCGCTGCGCGCTCCCCTGTCCGCCACCGCCGCGGATCTGCTGGTCCGCTACGTCGACGCGATGCTCGCTCTCAACCGCACGGTCAACCTGACCGCGATCCGCGACCCCGACGCCGCCGACGTGCTGCACGCCCTCGACGCGGCTGCGTGCGGTGCGCTGGCGCTGCGGCCAGCCCGCGTCCTCGATCTCGGCAGCGGCAACGGCTTTCCCGGCGTCGCCGTCGCGGCGCTCCACCCCGGTGCAGAGGTCACTCTGCTGGAGCGGACACAGAAGAAGGCGCGCGCACTCGAAGCGCTGACCGCGACCGTCGGCCTCGCCAACACCCGCGTGCTCGCCCTCGACGCCGCCCAGGCACCAACCCTGCTGCCCGCGCTGCGCACGGCATTCGACGTGATCACCGCGCGCGCGGTGGCGGCGCCGGCGCAGGTCGCCAAGCTCGCCCAACCCCTGCTGACACGCGATGGCCAGCTGGTGCTGTGGCTCGACGCCGACGCCAGCGTGGCAGAACTCCGCGGCTGGCGCGTCCGCGAGCAGCGCTACCGGCTGCCCGAACCGTGTGCGCGCACGCGCCGATTGGCGGTGCTGCGCCCCTCGCTCAGCGGGCGAGGAAGGTGATGCCGAACTTGCCGGTGTGCTCGATCAGGTTCGAGTCGGTGGCGTAGTTGACCGCCGGGTCGAACTCGGAGTAGCCGAACAGGTGCCGGTCCAGGGTGTTCTGGATGTCGGTCAGGCCGTTGCCGAAGGCGTTGATGCGGCCATCGCGGCGCGCGCGCACGCCGGCCCAGAACTTCTCGGTCTCGTAGTTGCGGACCAAGGCATCGATGTCCTTGATGCCGCGCGCCTGCTGGTCGCCGGTGAGGCCAGCGCCCTGACCCTGCCAGGTGAACGTGCTGCACGAGGCCATCAGGGCGAGCGGAAGGAGGAAGGCGAGTTTGCGCATGCTGCTTTCTCGAACTCGAGTTGGGACGGGCGGTCGCGGCGGCCCGGCCGTCGTCCGACGGCCAAACCTTGGGCTGGGAGCCGAACGGGGCAAGTCCGGCGCCGAACCGCGCCAAGCGGTGGCGGAAGTTAGCTGTGCCCCACCCCGGAGGCAAGCGTTTTGACCGCCTCTTTGCAGCCGCGAGAGCCGCGCGGTACGTTCCGACGTCACCATGAGCCGAAGGCCAGCCCCACGCGGCACCGAGGACCTGCTGCCGGAGCGTATCCCCTTCTACGAACACGTCTTCGGCTCTTGCCGTCAAGTGCTCGAGCGGGCCGCGTACCGCGAGATCCGCACCCCGCTGTTCGAGGACACCAGTCTGTTCGTGCGCTCGTTGGGCGAAGACACCGACGTCGTCGCCAAGGAGATGTTCACCGCGACCCGCGGCGACACCAGCGTGACGTTTCGGCCGGAGGGAACCGCCTCGGTGGTGCGCGCCTACCTGTCGCACAACCTCGACAAGACCCGCGCCTTCCAGAAGCTCTACTACATGGGGCCGATGTTCCGCTTCGAGCGGCCGCAGGCCGGCCGGCAGCGGCAGTTCTACCAGATCGGGATCGAGGCGCTGGGCGCCGCCGATCCACGCCTCGATGCCGAGGTCGCCGCCCTGGCGATGGACTGCTTCGCCGCGATCGGCGTCGCCAACGTCCACCTGCACTTGAACAGCATCGGCGACAAAGAGGATCGGCAGGTCTACCGCGAGGTGCTGCGAGCCTTCTTCGAGCCGATCCTGGCGGAGCGCTGCGACGACTGCCGCAGCCGGTTTGCGCGCAACGTCTTCCGCATGCTCGACTGCAAGCAGCCGCAGTGCCAGGCGAGCAACGCCGCCGCCCCCCACGTGCTCGACCACCTGACGCCGAAGAGCGCGGAGCGGTTCGCGACGACGCGCGGCGCCCTCGAGGACTTGGGCGTGCCGTATCGGATCGACCACGGCATCGTCCGCGGCCTCGACTACTACACCCATACGGTCTTCGAAGTGCGCTGCCCCGATCTGGGTGCGCGCGACGCGATCTGCGGCGGCGGCCGCTACGACCACCTGATCGGTGACCTCGGCGGCCCGGACCTCGGCGCGGTCGGCTTCGCCATCGGCGTCACCCCGACCCTGCTCGCCCTCGAGCTGCAGGGGCACGGTGCTGCGGCGGAAGCTCCCGCGGCGCTCTCGATCTTCGTCGCCCCGGTGAAGGACGCGCAGCGCGGCGCCGCGTTCGCGCTGGTGCACCGCCTGCGCGCGGCCGGTCTGCAAGCCGACACCGACTACGAGGGCAAGAGCCTCAAGGCCATGTTCAAGGCGGCCAACAAGCGCGGCGCCAAGCTTCTCCTGGTGCTCGGTGAAGACGAGGTCGCCAACGGCCAGGTACAGGTCAAGGACTTCGGCAGTGGCGACGAGCAGCGGCTGCCGGCGGGCGATGGTCTCGCGGCCGCGTTGGCCGAGCGGTTGGCGGCGGCAGCGGCGGACGGCTGACGGCGGTGGCCCACACCGACCAGACCGCACCGCTGTGCCTGTTCGGCGGCGCGTTCGATCCGCCCCACACGAGCCACGCACGGCTGATCCGCACCGCACTGGACCGCTTGCCCATCGATCGGCTGATCGTGCTGCCGTCCGGCCTCCACCCGCACAAGCGCCACCGCGGCGCGGTCGACCCATCGGTCCGGGTCGAGCTGTGCCGGTTGGCCTTCGGCGACATCGAGGGGGTGCGCGTCGACGACTGGGACGCGCGCCAGCCCGAGCCGTGCTACACGGTGGAGACTCTGCAGCACTTTCGAGAATACGAGACCGCCGGCCGGCGTCCCTACTGGTTGATCGGTGCCGACAATCTGCGGCTGCTGCCGTCGTGGCACCGGCACCACGACGTGCTGCGGATGGCGGTGCTAGTGACCTTTCCGCGCGCTGGATACCCGGTGGATCCCTCCGTGCTCGACACGCTCGAACTGACCGCAACGGAGCGGCGTGAGCTCAAGGCCCACGTGCTCGACGGCGAACCCGACGGCGTTTCGGCGACCGACATCCGCGCCCGCCTGCGGCGCGGCGAAGCCACCCAGGACCTGTTGCACCCCGCGGTCGAGGCCCGCATCCGCGCGCTCGGCTTGTACGGAGCCGGCGGATGAACGCCGCCGCCGGGCTGCTGCTCGGCGCCGGCGTGCTGCTGGTCGCCCTGTTCGTCAACCGCGCGCTGTGGGGCTTCTTGCCGTACGATCCGCCGGGCGGCACCCGCAAGCGCCACGCGCAGCCGCTGCCGATGGTCGGGGTCGTGCTCGGCGGCGTCGCCACCGTCATGCTGGCGATGGACGGCACCATCTGGCTCGCGCTCGGGGCCTTTTTGACCACCCTCTGCGGCTGGCTCGACGACCGGCGCAAGGAACGCGGTGGCGAGCTGGCGGTCGGCACCAAGGCCGGCCTGTTGCTGGTCGCCGCCGCGCTCGCCATCGCTTCGCTGTACGGGACCGCGCTCGACTGGCACATGTGGCTGCTCGCCACGCTGCTCGTGTTCGCGATCACCAACGCCCTCAACTTCCTCGACAACACCGACGGCGTCGCCGCCGCGGTCGGCGGTCTCGGCCTGGTGTTGGCCACCGAGGGCCACGGCACGCTGGCCTGGATCGGCTACGCCTTCTTGGCGTTCCTGCCGTTCAACTGGCCGCGCGCGCGGGCGCTGCTCGGCGACGCCGGCGCGCTCGTGCTCGGCTACGTGCTGGCGATCACCGCGTTCGGCCGCGGCCTCGAGCGCGACGTCGTGCACTGGACCGCGCTGTTCGCCCCGGTGGCGATCCCGCTGATCGACTTGGTGCAAGTCGTCTGCGCGCGCCTGATCCTCGGCTTCGCACCGTGGGTCGGCGACCGCCGCCACCTGACGCACATCGCGATGAACACGGGCGTGCCGCAGGTGCTGGTCGCGCCGCTGTTCGCCGCCGCCGGCGCCGGTCTGTTCGCCTGGCTGCGCTGACCCCGGTGACGGCGCGCCCGATCCGGCTACGATCGGTGGTGCACCGACCCGCATGAGCAACCATCCCGACGGTCCCGTACGGCTCGAGTCCCTTGACGACGGCCGTCTCTGGCGCGTGGTCCTCGACCGCCCCCCGCACAACCACCTCGACGACGAGATGGTCGCCGCACTGACCGACGTGTTTCGGCGCGCGAAAGAGGCGGCGCCGCTGCGCGCGGTGGTGTTGGTCGCCAACGGCCCACACTTCTCCCTCGGCGCCGATCCGCACACGCTGCTGCCGGAGCGCGCCGCGCAGACGATCCCGCGCTTCCTCGACTTGATCCGCGCGGTGCTCGACGCACCGGTGTTCCGCGCGGCGGTCCTGCACGGCGACTGCATGGGTCGCGGGCTGGAGCTGGCGCGGGTCTGCAACCGCGTCTACGCCGCGCCGGACGCACGGGTCGGTCTGCCGGAGATCCAGATGGGCGTGCTGCCGCCGGTGGCCTCGATCGTCCTGCCCGAGCGCATCGGCCGCGGCGCCGCCGCCGAGCTGTGCGCCACCGGCTACGTCAAGAACGCGCAGGAGGCCAGCTGGATGGCGCTGGTCGACCACGCCGTCGAGGACCCCGAGCCGTTCGCGCTGAAGGAGATCCGCCACTTCCTGCTGCCGCTGTCGGCCTCGAGCTTGGCCCTCGCGCTGCGCGCCGTCGACCTCGGCTTTCGCGATCGGGTGCTGCGCGGCCTCGACGCGGTCGAGCGGCTCTACCTCGACGAGCTGGTGCACACGCAAGACGCCGTCGAAGGCGTCCGCGCAAGGCTGGAGCAGCGCGCGCCGCAGTGGCGCGACCGGTGACCGACCCGGGCGGCATCGACCGGCTGGCGCACGCCAAAGACCCGACCATGGTCGACGCCGGCGGCGCGCCGCTGGTGGCGGCGCGCGCCGAGGGCGCGTGGCTGTGGACCACGAACGGCGACCGCTACGTCGACTGGGTCATGGGCCACGGCGCCGTGCTGCTCGGCCACGGCCACCCGGCGGTGTGCGCCGCGGTGGCTGCACAGCTCGCCGACGGGACCATCTTTCCCACCCACCACGCACTCGAGCTGGAGGCTGCCGCCGCGATCCACGCCGCGGTGCCGGGCGCCGAGCGCGTGCTGTTCGGCAAGAACGGCTCGGACGCCTGCACCGCCGCGGTGCGCATCGCGCGCGCGGCGACCGGCCGGCTCGGTGTACTGCACAGCGGCTACCACGGCTTCCACGACTGGTGCGCGGTGCTCGACCCGCGCGCGCGCGGGCTGCCGCCGGCGTTGGCCGCGCTGATCCACACCCTGCCGTTCGGCGACAGCGACGCGCTCGCCGCGGTCCTCGCCAGCGACGCACACCGCATCGCCGCGCTGATCCTGGAGCCGACGCGGACCGAGACGCCGCCGGCGGGCTACCTGCAGACCGCGGCGGCGCTGTGCCGGCAGCACGGGGTGGTGCTGATCTTCGACGAGATGGTGACCGGCTTTCGGCTGGCGCGCGGTGGGGCGCAAGAACACTACGGCGTGCGCGCCGACCTGGTCTGCATCGGCAAGGCGCTCACCAACGGTATGCCGCTGGCGGCGGTCTGCGGCGCGCCTGCGCTGCTGGAGCACGCCACCGAGATCGGCTACGGCATGACGATGCGCGGCGAAGCGCTGGCGCTGGCGGCGGCGGCCGCGAGCTTGCGCTGCTACGAGCGCGAACCGGTCGCCGCGCACGTCGCCGCCGTGGGTGCGCGAATGCGCGACGGCTTCGCCTCGCTGTGCGCGGCGCGCGGCGTCGACGGCCAGCTGGCCGGCGAGCCGTCGATGCTGACCCTGGCGCTGCCGCAGGGCTGGTCGGACCGGTTCCTCGCCGTGTGCCGCGCGCGCGGTGTGCTCAGCCGGGGACACTTGCTGCCGAGTCTGGCGCACGGCGACGAGGCGATCGAGCGCACGCTCGCCGCCTTCGCCGCCGCTCTCGACGCCTGCTGCCGGGCGGGCTGAAACCGCAGTTGGACGAAGTCTTTCCGCTTTTCCTGCAACCCGACCGCGGCCTCCGCCGGTAGAGAGCAGCATGCCCTCTCGGTCGACCACCGACGCCTCCGACGCCGGCTGGGCCGACGGCGAGTGGCCGGCTTGGCTCGGCCGCCTGCGCCGCTACTTCGGACACCGCGCCCCGGCCGCGGCGGTCGACGACCTCGTGCAGGAGGCTGCCGCGCGGGCGGTGCGCTACCGCGCAAGCCACGACCGCGAACGGCCACTGTGGCCGTGGCTGCGGCGGGTGGCGGACCGCGTGCTGCTCGATCACCACGCCAAGAGCACACAACGGCCAAAGCCCCTCGGTCCCGACGAGCCCGCCGCCGCGCCCGGAGCCGACCGCGTCGCGCTCGACGACGACGTCGGCCGCCTGCTCGCGCGGCTGTCGCCGCGCGAGCGCCAGGCGCTGGTGCGCTTTCACCTGCACGGCGAGACCGTCCACGAGATCGCCGTCGCGTTTCAGACCACGCCCGGCACCGTCAAGTCGCTGCTGTCGCGCGCGCGGCACCGGCTGGCGGAGTGGCCGGCAATCGAGGGCACGCCGAGACCGCCGCAACGACCTTCGCGAGACCGAGGACCATGACCCGCCCACGCCGTCCGACGCCGACCGCCGACCCGCTCTGGGATGCCGTATCCGCCGCTCTCGACGCGCGCCGCGACCCGTTGGCCGATGCGGATCTCCGCGCCCGCTTGGCGGCGCAACCGGCCACCATGGCGGCGGTGCACCGGCTGCAGCGACGACTCGCCGCGCTGCCCGACGGACGCGCCGGCACGCGCTGGCGCAGCCGCGTCGTGGCCGCAGCGGTGCTCGCCGTTCTACTCGGCGGGTGGTTGCTGGTGGACACCGCACCGCGCCGGCCCGACGCCGACGCGGGTACGGGCACCATCCACCGCGCCCGCCTCGTCGCCCGCCAACTCACGCCGCCACCCCCAAGCCTTCACCGCCGCGTTCTCCAGCCTTCCGCCTCCGTCCATTGGACCGTGCACAGCTCCGTACGATGACCCGATTCCAACCCATCGCCAGCGCTCTTCTGCTCGCCGGGCTCGCGCCCGCACAGGATCCGGCGCTGCGTTCGTCACCCACGTCGATCGACGTGACCGCGCCACCGATCGCCCCCACCACCGTCGCACCGGACCAGCGGGTGTTCGAGTGGGACGTCGGCGATCTCACCGGCCACGCGGCGCGCGAACAGCACCGACAAAGCCGCACCGACGCGGTCGGCGATGGCCCGCGCATGGCCGCCTGGCTCGAGCGCCACACCGCGCTCGAGCAGGACGCCACCGCGCGCGCGGCTGACTTGACCACCGCGATCAAGACGCTGATCCAACCCGCGTTCGAGAAGAGTCGGCAGCGGCTCGCCGTGGTCGACGAGGAACGCCTGGTACTGATCGGCGATCCCCGCCAGGCGGCGTGGATCGAGGGATTCGTCGGCGCCGTGCGCGCGTTTCGCGGCGAGCTCCGCCTCGACGCCACGATGTTCATACTGCGCCCGGGCCAACTCGACCACCTGCTACAGAGCTCCGGGGTCGTCGTCGACGGCGAGCAGTGCCGCCGCATCGAAGCTGCAGTCGTCGAAGTCGCCGACGAGCGCGTCGACACACCGCCGCTGACGGTGGCGCCCCTGCAGCGCGCCCACCTCGCGGTCATCAAGCAGGTCGCGTACGTGCGGGACTACTCGGTGGTCATCACCGGCGATGCCGACACGACGGTCGCGGATCCCGAGATCGACACGCTGCAGACCGGCGTGACGCTCGACGTAGTCGCCGCACCACTGGACAGCCAGCAGGTCGCTCTACAGTGCGACCTCGTCCTGCGCGCCGCCGATCGCCCGTTCCCGACGCGCACCTACGACGTCGCGCACGGCCTGGGGCCGGTGACGATCCAGGTGCCCGAAGTGCGCGAGATCGAGGCCTCGGCGCGCTTCGACTTGAGGCCCGACCAGGCGCTGGTGCTGCGCTCGGTCGAACCAGGCGACGCCGACTCCGAGCAGCGCGAGGTCGTACTCGTGCTGCGCCTCACGCGCGACGGCGCGCCGCGGTGATTCGGCCGCGCCTCGTTCAGCGCTTCACCAGCCGCAGCGTGTCGTAGAGCCGGTTCTCGACGTCGAACGCCTTGAGCTCGAGCTCGTCGCCGCGGATCGCCACGGTGCAGTAGTGGTGCCCGCGGCGCACGGTGTTCTGAAACCACGGCCGGATCGGCCCCGGCGTCTCCAGCGATCCACCACCGCCGCCGGTGATCATGAAGATCGTGCCGTCCTCGGCCACCTCGCCGCCACGCAGTGGCCACGTCCGCTCGTAGCTGTGGATGTGACCGTTCCAGACGACGTCGACGCCGTAGCGGTCATAGAGCGGCACCAGGGCGCGCATCCGCGTGTCCCCGTGCGTCGACTTGCCAATCCACATGTCGCCGTAGTCGTTCTCGTCGGACGAGTACGCGGGGTGGTGGTAGCAGACGAAGACCCAGGCGCGGTCCGCGGCGCGCGCCGCGCGCAGCCCCGCCTCCAGCCATGCGTACTGCTCCGAGCCCGGACCGACGTTGACGTTGGAGTCCAGCATGAAGAACTCCGCGTTGCCGTAGCGAAAGCTGTAGTAGAACTCGGGGTCCGGCACCGCGATGTAGTCGAAGTAGTGCCGCGCGTTCTGCTCGTGGTTGCCCAGCACGGGGAAGAACGCGACGCGGGAGACCAGCGCCTGCATGCTCGGAAAGAACGTGCGCGTCCAATGGGACTTGTCGGTGCCGGTGTCGACCAGATCGCCGGCGTGCAGCACGAAGTTGGGTCGCTGGTCGAACGCGTGGCCGGCGATCTTGCGCGCGACCTCGAGGTTGCCCTGGGTGTCGCTGATCACGGCGAACGCGAACGGCGTCTCTTCGTGCACTGCGGTCTGGAACGTCGAGACCTCGGTCTCGATCACGCGCTCCTCCGAATCGACGCATTCGATGCGGTAGAAGTAGCCGGTCTGCGGCTCCAGTCCCTCGAGCCGCACCTCGTGCAGATTGCCGTTCGCCGCCGACGCCGCGCGCCGTTCGCACGCCGCGGTCGTGCCGTAGTGCACGGCGCCCGTGGCGGGCCGGGTCGTCTCCCACAGCACCGTGATGCCGGTCTGCGTGACATACTGCAGATACGGCGCGACCACGAGCTCGAAGTCGGGGTCGACCCACACGTACGGCGGCGCCGCCGACAGCGCGGCGTGGCTCTCGAACTCGTGCGTCACCCACTCGGGTTTGGCGGCGACGTCGTACACCGCGACTTCCCGCAGCCGGCCGTGGTGGCGGTGGTCCTCGTTGTCGTCGCGATAGCTGGCCAAGCTGAGCACCCCGTCCGCCGGATACAGTATGTCGCCGGACTGCTCGCGGCTCTCGCCCTGCAGAACGCCGTTGACGTACAGCCGCATCACCGCGCCGTCGTAGGTGGCGACCACGTGGTAGAGCTTGCCGAGCTCGTAGCGCGACCGTGCCGCGAGGTAGGTCAGCGCACCGTCGCCGTCGTCGGCCCCGGTGGTCGCCAAGCCGAAGGTGAACGATTGCTCGTCGTAGCCCAGCACCCAACCGCGCTCGGCGTCGCCGTTGTCCTGCACCGCCGAGACGATGCCACCCCAGCGCTGGCGGGTCTGCACGTCCACCCACGCCGACACCGTCAGCAGCTTGTCGGGCAGATGACGGCGCACGTCGCGCAACCCCTCGCCGACCACCGCGCAATCGACGCCGCGGAACAGCAGGCTCTCGCCGTGCTCGTCCGCCACCACCGACGGACGCCCCTGCAACACGGCATCCGGCCCGAGACGCGCCTTGAGAACACCACCGGCGAGCCGCCGGCTGTGGAAGATCCAATGGCACTTCGGATCCGGACCGTCGTGCAGCGAGGGGCTGCGCCCATGTCCTTCGCCCCAATCGCGACCGCTGCCAGCACAGAGACCGAGCAACAGGACACAACCACTCAACCGCCGCATTCTGCGCAGCCGCCGGACGAGGGGGCACACCATGCCGCAGAGCATAGCCGGCCGGGGGGCGGACGCGCGGACGCGCAACGCCCTCGGGTTGCGCATCAAGCCACGTAGGTCTGGTCCAGCGTGCGTGCCAAACAACTCTGCCACAGCCACCGGTCGAGCCGCGACCCGCCGCGACCCTCTCGGACGCCGCGCCGCGCGCGGCCGCGCAACCGCTCGTACAGCCATCGCTGCCAGCGGCCGTCGAACACCTGGTCGGACGTCGCCAGCGGCAGGTCGTGGTTGATGAGCTGCTTGATCTCGCGCTCGTCGCGCGGCGCCAACCAGTGCATGGTCCGGCAGCCGTCGGCGTGAAACCGCGGACGCTCCCGGAGGTAGCCGTCGAGCCGGCGCGGACGCGCCGGTATCGCGGCGTGGGCCCGATCGCCGAGCGGCGTTCCCCAGACCGGTTGGTAGTAGCGGTAGGTGAAATGGTTGTGCCGGTACGGCAAGCGCGCCAACCGGTCGATCACCCGGAGAGTCTGCTGTCGGTCCTCGCGCGTCTCGCCTGGAAAGCCGAACAGGAAGTTGTTCATCGGCACGATGCCGCGGGTGAGCATCCGCTCGGTGACGGCGACGATGTCCTCCGGCGTGTGGCGCTTGCCGATCGCGCGCAGGGTCCGCGCCGATCCCGACTCGCTGCCGAGCTCGACCTTGAGCAGCCCCCCAGCGCGCAGCACGTCCCAGTCCTCTTCGCTGTAGCGGATCAAGTCGATCGGCGAGCCCAGCGCGAACCAGCCGATGCCGCCACCGTGCGCCGCGATTCGCTGCGCCAGCCCCAGCGCGCGCTGCCGACTCATGAAGAAGTCCAGCTCGCCGATGTGGAACTGGCGCACGCCATAGCGCGCGGCCAGGTCTCGCATCAGCGCGAACGTCGGCTCGGCGCCGAGGATCTTCGCCGGGTGTTTGCTCCAGGCGCAGAACCCGCACCCCTTGGTGCACCCGCGCCCGGTGGCGATGGTCAAGGTCGGCTGGTCATTGCCCAAGACGCCGCCGATCTGGATGTAGGGGGCCAGGTCGATCTGCCGGAAGAAGTCGAGCAACCCCGGGTGGAACCGCTGGCGGCGTTCGACCGGCTGGTGGCGCAACCGACCGCCCTGCTCGCGCCAGATCAGCCCGGCGACGTCGTCGGGCTCGGTGCCGGCGGCGAGGTGGGCGAGCAAACGCGGCGCCGACTCCTCGCCGTAGCCCTGTAGGAAGAAGTCGGCGGCGGTCTCGATGTCGAAGAACTCGGGCGGGCAGATGGAGATGAACTCGCCCCCCACGACCACCGGCAGATCCGGGCGCGACCGCTTGAGCCGAGCCGCGATCGCCTCGGCGTTGTGGCACTGGTTGCTCGGGTAGAGCTCGTTCATCCACACGAACACCGCGCGCGCGCCCTGCAGCTCGCCGAGCAGCTCATCGAAGCGGTCGTCGCGGTCGAGGTCGTGCTCGGCATCGAAGAACACGACATCGAAACCGGCATGGCACAGGCCGGCGCCAAGGGTGAAGCAGCGGAACGGCACGCCCTGCGGCCCGGGGTCGTCCTTGTCGGTCCACCGCGGCACCACCAAGGCGACGCGGCCCTGGGAGCGGGACAGGCGAGACGGGACGACTCTCATGCGGGCCGGCGGCCACGGTGGGCATCGCGACCCCACAATTGTCGTGCATCGCGCCGCGGACCGTCAACCCGGTGGGTATCGGGTTCACAAGTGCGCCGCCACGTCGGCCAACGCGCCCCGCCAGTGCTCGAAGTCGAGCACGCGCCGCCCGCCAATCCGCTCGAGCGCGTCGACCAGCGCGGGCGAGTCCTCCAGAACGAGCTGCAGCTCGGCATCGCCGGGACGCGCGGCGGGACGCAGCGCCAACAGCAGCGCGAACATGTCCTCCGCCGAGACGGCGCGAAACACCGCGCAGCCCGGGAACGCGGGATCGAAGCTCGCGGCACCCCGGTAATCGCCGCCGTCGTCGAGGGCCACGATCACCACGCGCCCCTCCAACTCGCACTGACGCTCGAGCAAGCCCGCCGGCAAGGACAACGCCGCCTCCGCCGGCCGCACGTCCATGGGACGCGCCGCGCGCACGGCGACGCCGCCCACCGGCAGGGCTTCGGTGCTGCTCCACTCGACCCGGACGGCCGCGCTGTCGTGAACCCGGTTCAAGCCCAGCGAGGTGTACAACGCCCGCGCCGACGAGTTGTCCGGCGCGACGTTGAGGCACCACTTGCCGCACCCGGCCACCACGAAGCGGCGCGCCGCCTCCAACAACAGCGCCCGGCCCACTCCCTGCCGGCGCCGCTCGCGCACCACCAGCAACTGGCGGACGTAGCCGACGGCGTCCAAAGGCTGCACGAGGGCGAGCCCCACCGGCTGCCCGTCGCGCTCGCAAACGAACGCAAACGGCACAACATCTCGCTCGTAACGATCGCGACTCGGCACCGGGTCGGGAACGTGCAGATCGGGAAACAGCCGGGCGTACAGCGCGTAATCGGCAGCGGTCGCCGGCCGCATGACCTGCATGCCTACTCCGCGTCGGGCTGCGCGATGGCCACCGCCATCGCGTCGGCGCGGAAGTGCTCCGCCGCGCGCTCGGCGACTTCCTCGGGCGTCACGCTGGCCAGCCGCTGCAGCGCCGAGAACGGCGGCAGCGCGTCGAGCGCCTCGCCGGCCTGCGAGAACGCCAAGTTGCGCACCGAGCCGAACGAGCGCACGTAGCGGCCCAGCGTTTTTCGACGCACGCGGTCGAGGTCTTCCTCGTCGATGCGCAGCGGCTCGAGCACCACGCCACACAGCGCATCGACCACCGCCTCGGGCGCATCGCTCTCGGCGGTCAACGTGCTGAAGCCAAAGCTCTCGGCGTTCATGTAGCCGACCGCCAGCGAGTCGTCCACCGCGCCCGAGACACGCAGCCCTTCACGCACGTCACTGGCCGCCGAGAACCAGCGGTCGAGCGCCAGGTCGGTGAGCAGCTCGCGCCGCAGTCGCTGCTCGATGTCGCCGCCGGGTGTGGTGTCCTTGAAGCCGAGCATCACCTTGGCGCGGGGCACCTGCAGGGCGCGCACGCGGCGGCAGTCGTCCGGGTCGACCGCATCGAGCTCCTCGCGCCGAATGCCGACCGGTGCGGCGCCCTCTCTCAGGGCACAGTCGTCGGCGAGCGCGAGGATCGCCTCGGGATCGACCGGGCCGGCCACCGCCAGCGCGGCGTTGCCGGTGCAGTAGAACGCCTCGTAGCAAGCGCGCAGCTCGGCGACGTCGATCCGTCCGATCGACGCCACGGTGCCGCCGACGGGGTGGCGCACCGGGTGCCGCCGATAGAGCGCGCCGATGCAGTCGAAGAACAGCCGGTAGTCCGGCGAATCCTCGTACATGCGCAGCTCTTGCGCGATGATGCCGCGCTCCTTCTCGACGTTCTCCTCGGTCAGATGCGCCCGCGACACGAGGTGCAGCAGGTCTTGGAGGTTGGCTGCGACCTCGCTCGTCGCGGTGAAGTGGTAGCTGGTGCGAGTGAACCCCGTCATCGCGTTGACCCGCGCGCCCCGTCGCGAGAAGCGGTCGAACGCCTTGATCTCCTCGTCCTCGAACAGCTTGTGCTCGAGGTAGTGGGCCACTCCCTCGGGGCTCTCGTGGCGGCGGCCACCGACGTCGAAGCCGAGATCGGTGCTGCCGTAGCGAAACGTCACCATGGCGGCCGCCTCCGAGAAGCGTTTCGTCGGCACCACGCGCACGGCCAAGCCGCGCCGCGAGGTCGCGATCCACACTTCTTCGTCGAGCAGCGGCTCGCGCTGCACTTCGAATCGATCGCTCACGACGCGCCTCCCGCGGTCCCTGCCGCCAACAAGTAGCTGTAGTCGAGCCAGACGCCCTGCATCGACGCCGCCACCGCCTCGCGGTCGAGGCCGAGGTACAGCTCGGCCTGCTGCTGCGGCGTGCGATCATGCCCCAGCCGCCACTGCCGCGCGGTGAACTCGAGCCGCTCGCCGACGCTGTCCTCCAGCGCCTGCAGCGTCGACAGCACGCCCAAGCGCGCGGTGTGCAGCTCCTCATCGGTGAACTCGCCGCGGCTCAGCTGGTCGATCTGCCGCTGGACCTCGGCCTCGACGCGCTCGGCGGCGCTCTCGTCGAGCCCGGTGTGGACTTGCAGCAAGCCCTTGTGCCGTTCCAGCCCGGCCGATGCGTAGTAGGCCAGCGACTGTTTCTCGCGCACCTCGCGGAACAAGCGCGAGTGCGGCCCACCGCCGAGCATGCTGGTGAACAGGATCCGCGCCGCCCAGCGCTCGGCATCGTCGCTCGGCGGCAGCCGGTAGATCAGGACGAGCTTGCCCTGCTGCACGGCGGCGACCTCGCGGTGCGCACGGCGCGGCCGCGGCGGCGGCTGCGCTGGGTCGGGAACCGGCTCGGCGGCACCGGCCGGCAGGCGGGAGAGAAACGGTTCGATCGAGCGGACCGGGTCGTCCGGCAGCGCACCGTAGGCCAGCGCACACATCACCCCGCGGCCGGTGAAATCGAGCCGCGCCGCGTCGACATCTGCCTGGCGCACGGCCTCGATCGAGGCCAGATCGCCGTGCTCGGGGATCGCCATCGGCTCACCCTCGCAGGCGAGCTGCAGCGCCCGCAGCGCCGCGTACTGCCCCTTGTCGTTGAAGATCGCCCGCACCGCGTGGATGGTCTGCACGCGTTCGCGCTCGAACACGGCTTCGGGCAGGTCGGCTCCAGCGAGCAGCGGCCGCTCGACGAAGTCGGCGAGAAACTCGAGCCCGGCGGCGAGCAGGTCCGGCTGCCCGGGCGCGTGCGCGCCGGCGATCGAGTCGAGCGAGTAGCGCAGGACGTGGGTCTCGCCGATCTTGTGAGTGCCCGGCACCACCGCAGCACCGTAGAGCCCCTCCATCCGCCGCGCCAACGCCGGCCGGTCCCGGTCGCGCTGCGTGCCCTGCAGCAACAGCGACGGCAGCAGCGAGCGCGCCGCCGCCCTGTCATCCAGCGGTCGCGTCGCCTGCAGTAGGAAGCGAAAGGTCTTGTAGCGACGATCGCGCCGCCAGAGCACCGGAACGCCACTCACCTCGGTCACCGCGAAACCGGCGAAGCCATCCTGCATGCAGCCCATCGTGCAGGGCCCGCCCGCCGTGGGCGAGGGAAAAGGCATCGCGCGGCCGGCGTGGTCGCTCCGGCTGATAAGATGCCGCGCATGCTGCCGATCCATCGCGATCACCGCCCGCCCTCCCGGCTGCCGCTGCGCGCGGGCGCCGCCGCGCTGGCGCTGGCCACTGCGGTGTCGGCGCAGGCCGCGCCAGGGCAGACGCCGCCCGCGGCTGGGGCCGAGAGCACGGCCGACGAGCGCGCTGCTGTCGAGGTGGACGAGGTCGTCGGCCTGCTGCGCCGGGCCCATCTCGGCGACAACCCGGCCCCGGATGCGCGCGCGTTCCACGGCACGCTGCAGCTGCACCACCGTACCGAGGAGTACCAGGCCGACATCCTGCTCGACGTGCGCTACGCCAGGACCGAGCGCTCGGCCTACGTGCGCTACCGCGTGCAGGAGGGCGACCGCAGCATCGAGCGCGGCCGCGACAGCGACGGCCCGTGGCACCAGGTCGGCAACGGTGCCGAGAGTCTGAACGCCGCGGAGTTCACCAACGACCGCCGGCAGGTGCTGCAGCACCTTCAGTTGTGCGACCAGCTGCTGCGGTTCACCGATCCGACCCGGATCGTCGCGGCGATGCGCACCCCGACGGCCGACCGGCAACGGCTGCGCGTCGGCGCCGGTCGCGAGGAGGAATGCCTGCGGGTGCGCGGCACGATCGACGACTTCCCGCTGTATGCGGCCGCGCCGGAGCAGACCGAGCACGGCGTCCACGTCGAGCTCTACGTCGGCGCCGGCGGTCGCTTGCGCGCCGTGCAGGCGATGCCGCTCAACGAGCGGGGCCGCCTCGCCGGGACAGGCGAGCGCATCTTGATCAAGGAGCTGGCATCGCAGGACGGCCTGCTGCTGCCCACCGACCTGGTCATGCTCGGCATCGGCTACGGCGAACAAGACCGCGTCCTGGCCAAGGTTCGCTTGGTCACCCTGGAGCTGAAACCCGGCCTTCCCGCCGAGCAGTTCGATCGCAAGCAGCCGTGGTGAGCGGCGGTCCTTGTGTCGCGGGTCGATCCGCGGCGCCACGAGGCCCATGGCACGGCCCGGACGCGCGCGATGCCAGCGCGGCCCGCGCGCCGGAATCCTTGACGTAAGTTACGATGAATAGTTAGCTTGCGCGACTCGACTGAACGAACTGTACCGGAGTCCGGACCTTGAAGAATTTGATCACCGGCGGCGCTGGCTTCGTCGGCTCCCACCTCTCGGAGCACCTGCTCGAACGCGGCGACGAGGTCTACGTCCTCGACAACTTATCGACCGGGTCGATCACCAACCTCGACGGTTGCAAGGAGCACCCGAACTTCCACTACCACACCGGCGATTCGCTGAACGCGCCGATCCTGGCCGAGCTCGTCGACCGGTGCGACCGCATCTACCACCTGGCGGCGGCGGTCGGCGTCAAGCTGATCGTCGAGAACCCGGTGCACACCATCGAGACCAACATCTCGGGCACCGAGACCATCCTGCAGATGGCGGTCAAGAAGAAGAAGCCGGTGCTGATCGCCTCGACCTCCGAGGTCTACGGCAAGTCGACCGACATCCCGTTCCGCGAGGATGGCGACATGGTGCTCGGCCCGACGTCGAAGGGGCGCTGGGCGTACGCCTGCAGCAAGGCCGTCGACGAGTTCTTGGCCATCGCCTATCACCGCAGCAAGGACCTGCCCACGGTCGTCGCGCGCCTGTTCAACACCGTCGGCCCCCGGCAGACCGGGCAGTACGGAATGGTGATCCCGAACTTCGTCAAGCAAGCGCTCTCCGGCCAGCCGATCACCGTCTACGGCGACGGCAAGCAGTCGCGCTGCTTCGGCTACGTCGGCGACGTGGTGCCGGCGCTGGTCCAGCTGATGGACACCGCCAAGTGCTACGGCGAGGTCTACAACGTCGGCAACGACCGCGAGATGAGCATCGAAGACCTGGCCAAGCTGGTGCGCGACAAGGTCGACTCCTCGCTGGACATCAAGTACGTGCCCTATAGCGAGGCGTACAAGGCCGCCGACTTCGAGGACATGCGCCGGCGCGTCCCCGACCTGAGCAAGATCAAGCGCGACATCGGCTACCAGCCGACGACCTCGGTCGAGCAGATCGTCGACAAGGTGATCGCCTACTTCCGGGCGGACCGCTCGGCACGGTGATCGGCGCCGGCGCACCGGCAACGGCGTTGCGCGACCGCAACGCGAGGATCCCTTTGTCTCCCGCCTCCGCCCGGCCGATGATCGGCTGGAGCACTCCGCGCCGATGTCGTCGATCCGCGATCCCATGAGCCCGCCCGCCGCCGCCGGCAACGACCCCGCTCAACCCCCGCCCGCCGCGGCCGGCGCGCCGGAGACCACGTTGTGGGGTTGGGGCCGAGTGCCCGTGCGCGGCCGCGAGCGCCACTCGGAAGACCTCCGCGGTGCCACCCGCGGCGCGGTCCTCACCCGCGGCTTGGGGCGCAGCTACGGCGACTCCTCGCTGCCGCCGTCGAGCCGAGCCGTCGCTGCCAACAGCACGAATGCCGACCGCATCCTGAGCTTCGACACGGCGAGCGGCCGGCTGCGGGCCGAGGCCGGCCTGTCGCTGTTCGACCTCAACCAGACCCTGCTTCCCCGCTGCTGGTTCACGCCCGTGTCGCCCGGGACGCAGTTCGTCACCCTCGGCGGCATGGTCGCCTCCGACGTACACGGCAAGAACCACCACCGCGACGGCTGCATCGGCGAGCACGTGACCGAGCTGCTGCTGCGCGTCGCCGACGGCCGCTTGGTGCGTTGCTCGCCGTCGATCGAGCGCGACCTGTTTCGCGCGACCGTCGGCGGCATGGGCCTGACCGGCCACATCCTCGAGGTGGAGCTGACCATGCGGCGCGTGCCGTCGCCGTGGATCGTCATGGAGTCCGAGCGCATCCCCGACATCGACGCGTACGTCGAGGGGCTCAAGCGCGACGGACCGGACTGGCCGTTCACCATGGGCTGGATCGACTGCCTGTCCCGGGGCGCCAAGCTCGGCCGCGGCATCCTCATGCGCGGCCGCTGGGCGCGACCGGACGAGGCGCGCAAGCCGTTCCGTCCGCTCGGCAACCGGTTGGGGGTCCCTTTCGTTTTGCCCGGCTGGGTGATGGGGCCGTTCAGCGTGCGCGCCTTCAACACGCTCTACTACAACGCGCATTGGCGGCGGCAGATGCGCCGTGTCGTCCACCCGCAGAAGTTCTTCTACCCGCTCGACGCGATCGAGAACTGGAACCGCCTGTACGGGCCGCGCGGCTTCACCCAGTACCAGTGCGTGCTGCCGGCCGAGGCCGGCACCGGCGTCGCGCGGCGCTTCCTCGAAGTGCTGACCGAGCGCGGCGGCGCGTCGTTCCTGTGCGTGATCAAGGACTGCGGTGCCCAGGGAGTCGGCCTGCTGTCGTTCCCGCGGCCGGGCATCTCGATCGCGGTCGACCTGCCGATCCGCGACGACACCCAAGAGCTGGTCGACGCGCTCAACGCGTTCGTCATCGGCGAGGGCGGCCGGATCTACCTGACCAAGGACACCTTCACCCGGCCAGCGGACTTCCGCCACATGGAGCCGCGGCTGTTGGAGTGGACGCGCGTGCGCGACCAATGGGACCCCGAGCACCGGTTGCGCAGCGCGCAGTCGGTGCGCCTGTTTGGAGACCGACCATGAAGGTGGCAATCCTCGGCGGAACCCGCGGCATGGGCCGCGCGCTGGCGCGGGCGATGGCGGCGCGCGGCGACGCCATCTGCCTGCTCGGCCGCGACGAGAGCGAGCTGCGCCGCTCGCGTGCCGACTTGCTGGCACGCGGCGAGAGCGTCGTGGTCAGCACGGCGACCTGTGATCTCGCCGAGCCGAGCGGCTTCGCCGCCGCCCTGACCACCGCCCGCGACAGCCTCGCCGGTCTGGACTGCGTGGTCGTCACCGCCGCTCAGTTCGCGCCGCAGGAGGAGCTCGAACAGGACCTCTCCCGGACTGCCCAGCTGCTGCAAGCCAACTTCACCAACACCATCCTGTTCTGCGAACACGCGCGGCAGCGGCTGCTGGAGCACGGCGGCGGCACTCTCTGTGTGTTCAGCTCGGTGGCGGGCGAGCGCGGCCGCAAACCACAGGTGATCTACGGCGCCAGCAAGGCCGGCCTGTCGGCCTACCTCGAGGGGTTGGACCACCGCTATCACGCCGCCGGTCTGGTCACGATTTGCGTCAAACCGGGCTTCGTCAAGACCGGGATGACGCAGGGGTTGAAGCCACCGCCGTTCGCCGGCGAGCCCGACGCCGTCGCCCGCGACGTGCTGCGCGCGATCGACCGGCGCAGGCCGGTGTTGTTCACCCCGTGGCCGTGGCGCTGGGTGATGCTGGTGATCCGCAACCTGCCGCGCTTCGTGATGCGCCGCATCAACTTCTGACCGCGGCTCGGCCGCGCTTCACAACCGGCGGCGGAAGAAGCGCTCGAGCTCGGCCCGGTCGAAGGTGAGCACCGTCGGGCGACCGTGCGGACAGTTGTGGGGATGCCGCAGCTTGGCGGCGGCCACCAACAGAGCTTCGATCTCCTCTTCGCACAACGCATCGCCCGCCATCACCGAGCTGCGGCATGCGCGGCTGTGGAAGCGCTCGAGAATCGCCTCGCGGGCACGCGGACGGGCGTCGTCGTCGACGTCGCCGAGCAGGAAGGACTCGACCAACGCAGCCGGCCGCGCCTTGCCGAGCACCGCCGGAACGCCCTGAATGGCGACGCTGCCGCCGCCGAAGTCCTCGACCAGAAAGCCCTCCGCTGCCAGCACGTCACGCGCCTCCAGCAGGTAGGCCTTGTCGGCGGCGGTCAGCTCGAGGACCTCCGGCACCAGCAGCCGCTGCACCGTCCGCGGCGACGCCGCGTCGCGTTGCTGCAGCTCCTCGAACACGACGCGCTCGTGCAGGGCGTGCTGGTCGACCACGACCAGGCCGTCCTCGCCCTCCAGCACCAGGTAGAGGTTCATCACCGACAGGAAGCGGTGGCTGGCGAGCCGCGCGAAGGGGTTGGCGCGCGGCGCGGGTTCCGCGGCAGCTTCGAGGCCGGGAGCGGCAGCCGCCGGCTCCGGCTCGCGACGCTCGACGCGCCCGCCCGCCGCCGGCCGCGGCTCGGACCGCGCCTTGCCGGCGCTCGGGCCGGGACCACCCGCGGCCCGCCGCCCCGCGGGACGCCCCGGCGCGGCCTCGGGCAACGGCGGCGGTCCGCCGCTTGCCCGGCCGAAGAGATCGCGCGGCAGATCGGGGAACCCCGACCGCGCCCGCGGCTTGTCCTCCCCGACCGCCAAGGCCGGACCGCTGCGCGAGGCCGCCCGCGACTCGAGCGCGCCCAGCACCGCATCGTGCAGCAAGCCGGCGACGCGCCTCCCCTCGAGAAAGCGCAGCTCGGCCTTGGTCGGGTGCACGTTGACGTCGACCGCGTCCGGCGGCATCGACAGCATCAAGAAGTAGATCGGGTACTTGCCGCCCATCGTGAAGGCGCGGTACGCCTGCCGCACCGCATGCGTCGCGCTCTTGTCGCGCGCGTTGCGGCCGTTGACGTAGAGCAGCTCCAAGGTCGAGTCCCGACGGGCGCCGTCGGGGTGCACGGTGAGCCCCTCGACCACGTAGTCGCCGCTGCCCCGCGACACGTCGAGCAGCTCGCCCACCAGCCGGGCGCCGAACGCGCGGCGCACGCGGTCGCGCAGCGATTCTCCCGCCGGCAGGTGCAAGACCCGTTTGCCGTCGACGCTGAGGGCGAAATCGACGTCGAGGCGGGCCAACGAGAGGCGCACCAGCAGGTCCTGGATGCGCGCCTTCTCGGCGGCCGGCGTGCGCAGGAAGCGCCGCCGCGCCGGCACGTTGAAGAACAGATCGCGGACCTCGATCAGAGTCCCCGGCGGCGCGCCGCACGGCCGGGCATCACCGATCGCACCACCGTCGCATCGAATCTCCGCGCCACTGCTCTCGGCCGGCTGCCGGCTGACGATCTTGGTGCGCGCCACCGAGCCGATCGAGGCCAACGCCTCGCCGCGGAAGCCGAGACTGGCGATGTGGTCCAGGTCGCTCGACACGGACAACTTGCTGGTCGCGTGGCTGACGAACGCCAGCGGCAAGTCATCGGCGGCGAAGCCACCGCCGTCATCGCGCACCCGGATCAGCGCGCGACCGCCGTCCTCCAGCTCGACGTGCACGCGCTGGGCACCCGCGTCCAGACTGTTCTCGACCAGCTCTTTGACCACGGAGAACGGCCGCTCCACGACCTCACCGGCGGCGATCTGATTGACCACTTCGGGCGGCAGCACGCGGATGCTCATGCCGTCTCCGCGAAGTAGCCGGCCGCGAAGCGACGCAGCAGCCAGCCCGGATCCTCGCCCGTCTCCCGTAGATCGCGTTGGGCTTCGTACAGCAGCAGCAGCCCGCGGCGCAGCCGCGGCGTCGGGTTGGTCTGCACTTGACGGTGGAACCGATCGACGAACACGCGCACTCCCAACGCCTGCGCGACCTGGCGGGGGGTGTGTCCACGCTCGAGCAACAAGCGCCCCTCGTAGGCCTTTGCCAGGGCCGTGTACAGCCAGCTGGTGGCGAACGGGAAGACGCCTCCCCGATCGACCAGCGAACCGTCCCGGCTGCGCACGCCGCGGGCCAGCATGGCCTCGAGCGAGCGCTCGGTGCGCGCCCGATCGAAGTCGAGCAGCGCCTCGGCCAGCTCGAAGGGGTTGGACTCGTAGCCACAGTGCAGCGCCGGTGCCAGCGCTTCCGGCGGTATGGCTCCCGCCTGGCCACCGAGCAGCGGCGCGAGCCGGACCAGCTCGTTCTGGCACTCGGCCGGATCGCTGCCGACCGTGTGCATCATCAACAAGGCGGCTTCGGCGGTCAGCGAGAGGCCCTGCGCGCGCCCACGGTCGACGATCCAGCCGACCATCTCGGCGTCCTGCGGACTGCGCGTCCGGTCGTACGGTTCGGTGTACAGCGCGCGAAACTCGAACACCTCGGCGGCCGCGGTGAGGGCCTTGCCCACTTTCGTGCGGCGGTCGAGCTTGACCACTTCGACCACCAGCGCGCAGCCCTTGGCGATGCGCTCGAGCATCGCGGCGAGGGCGGGCCCGTGCTGCTGCAACCAACCCTCGCCCCGGCGGACGACCACGCAAGCGCCGGCGCCGAACAGCGACCCGCCGAGCAAGTCGCCGAGCTCGGCGCCGTCGGTGTCGGCGTCACCGCTGATCCGGCGCAGCTCGACCCCGTCGGCAACGGCGGCGATGGCCATGTCGACCGCCTGATCGCGGAAGTAGGCCGCCGGCCCGCTGATCAACAGCAGCCGCGGCACGCCGCGGCCGAGCACGGCGCGCAAGCGGCCGAGCTCGCGTTCCGGGTTGGGGGTCGCCACTTCGGTCGAGCTTTCCGTCAGGTGGTCAGATAGTAGTGCACATCGTACAGCGCGTGCGCATACACGGTCACGCCGAAGCCGCGCACGACGAACATCACGCCCAGGATCAACCCGGCGATCGCGCGGAACACGAACTCGCGCTGGTCGAACGGCGCCGCACCCGGACCCACGTGGTGGAACAGCGAGAACACCACCGCGCTGACCAGGACCGCGCCGGCGACACCGAACACCTTGTGGAAGCCGAACGACTGCGCGACCCTGGTGAACGCCAGCGCCAGCACCGACAGCAGGATCAAGCGGAACACCAGCTCTTCGAACAGACCGGCGCCGAGCGAGCCGACCAGATCGCGCAACAGCTGGTTCTGCGGCACCGCGCCGAGCAGCCGCGCCGACGATGCCTCGAGGCCGCCGGCGAGGGGCCCGAGCACCAGGGCGTAGACCAAGCCCTCGAGCGCCGTCACCAGGGTGACCTTCAACCACGGCACGCTGCGGCGCAGCAACGACAGCGCGCTCAGCAGCACCGCTATGCCGAACATCAAGCGCAGGATGGTGAAGGCGGTGGGGCCCAACAGCCGCAGCACCTCGGCCAGCAGCGCTTCGGCGCCGTTGCGCTCCTCCGGCGCCAAGCACAGCCGCAGCCCCTCGTAGGCCAGCCAGAGGGGCAGCACCGCGAACAAGCCGACCGCGGGATCGCGGGACCACGCGAGGTAGCCCGTGGGTTCGGCGTCAGGATCGGACACGAGCGCGGTAGAGCATGGCGATTCCACCAGTCAATCCGCGGTACTGCGCCGATTCCAGCCCGGCGTCGCGCATCAACGCCAGGAAGGCGTCGCGCTCGGGAAACTGCATGACCGACTCGGGCAGGTAGTCGTAGGCACCGTCGCGGTCGCCCGAGATCCAGCGTCCCAACCGCGGCAGCACTTTGCGAAAGTACCACAGGTAGCCGGCGCTCAAGACCGGCACGCGCGGCACGCCGAACTCGAGCACCACGACCGCTCCGCCGGGCTTGACGACGCGCGCCATCTCGGCCAGACCGCGCACCGGGTCGCTGACGTTGCGGATGCCGAACGCGACCGTCGCCGCATCGAAGCTGTCGTCGGCGAACGGCAGCGCCAGGGCGTCTGCGGTGGCCCAGCGCGGGGCGTGAAGCGCGCGCCGCCCCTTGCCGACCGCCCCGGCGAGCATCTCGAAGCAGAAGTCGACGCCGGTGACGCGCGCGCCGGCGGCGGCCAGCGAGGCGGCCAGATCGCCGGTGCCGGCACAGACATCGAGCACCCGGTCGCCGGCCGCGACCTCCGCGGCCCGCACGGCGGCACGCCGCCACAAGCGGTCCACCCCCATCGACAGGAGGTGGTTGGCGCGGTCGTAGCGGCCGGCGACCCGCGCGAACATCGCGCGGACCGCCGCGCCGTCGGGCGCGCCCGGGGTCGGCGCGGGCGCGCCCTGCTGAGCGCGCCGCGCGGCGGCGTCGGTCACTGGCGCCAGTAGGTGCCCAGCACGTTGACGCCAGGCGCGTCGATCGTGGCGAGTCTGCGGCCGCTCGACAGCTCGAACACGTCGACCTTGCCGACATCGCCGAGCGCGACGAACAGGAAGTTAGGCACCGAGGGAGGGGCAACGAAGCCCAAGATAGTCTTCACCGCCCCCTTGCCCGAGTGTCCCGTGGGCGGCAACGGAATGTTCGGCGCGAGCTGATCCGCCGCCGCACCGTTGTTGACGATCTCGTCGACCGTCATGTCGACCGGCGAATTCCCGGAGAACAGATCCTTGACCGGCGTCGTCGCGCCCACGCCACCGAACCGCTGGGTCACCGTCCACTCCTTCTGGCGGAAGGTCGGCGGGACGATGAACCCGCCCTGGTTCTGGTTGGTGGACAGCGCGCCGACCGGCGACGACGTCAGCGTCAATCGCGAAACCTGGCCGAGACCACCGTCGTCGACGTGGGCGACGAAGACCGCGCCGAAGTTGGTGATCGCCGGGGCACCGCCCGACGAGTTGTAGTCGATCCTCAGCTTGCGGGCACGCTTGAACGAGACGTTCGGCACGCTGCCGATGATGTCGTCGAAGCCGAAGCCGTTGACGCCCGTCGGCCCCGACTCATAGATCGCGATCGTGCCATCGGCGTTCAAGATGTAGGCGTAGTAGATCGTGCTCAGGTTGCCGGTACCGTTGTAGCGCTCGGTCACGGCGACATCGACCGGCTGGTTGAGGAAGCCGGACACCACCTTGCGCACCGAGAAGTCGGTCGCACTGATGATGCTCGCCGTGTTCGACGGCGTGCTCAGCACGATCACATCCTCGTTGTCAGGCTGGTAAACGACCGCGGTCGGACCCGGGTCGACCCGCGACTCGCCAATGATCGTATGGAAGGTCGGACTCAGCGGGTTGATATCGATGAAGGTCACCGAACCCGAGGAGAAGTTCGACACCGCCAGGTGCATCAGGTTGGGCGAAACCGCCATATCGATCGGGTCGGTCAGGCGAATCGTGTCCAGCACGGTCATCCGGTTGCTGTTGACGACCAACACCTGCCGGTTGTCCCTGTCGAGCACGTAGAGGAAATGACCGATCTGCTGCCGCGACGTGAAGGGGCAGAACGGCGTCGGCGGCGGCGGCGAGCCCGGCGGGGGCTGCGGCCCGTAGAACACGCCAGGCATCACTGCGCCGAACACGCCGATCTCGCCCGGCTGCGACGAAAACGGGTTGCCGACGTTCAGCAGGTTGACCGGCGACGGGCTGCAGGGCGGCACGCTGACGAACACGGCCCCCGGCGGACCGGCCGACGAGGTCTGCGTCGGCTCCTGGCCGAAGATCGCGCGCGCCGGGTTGGGCGGCGGGAAGATCAGCGGCGGCGGGTTCGGGTGCGGCGCGATGGCGATCGAGTTGCCCGGCTGGTTCAGGAACAGCAGCGGGTTGATCTGGTTGGACGCGTTCGAGTTGCGGTTGATGTTCTGGTTGTTGAACACCAGGTCCAGCGGGTTGCCCACCTGGATGTCGCCGATCTGGCCGATCAGCGGCTCGCGCAGCAAGCGCGTCTCGCCATTGGTGTCCTGCGTCATCGTGAACACACCGGCGCTGCCCGCGTTCAGGTTGGAGTCACCCGGCGACAGCGGCGGCACCACGCCCGGCGCGCCGACGTTGGGGTTGTTCGGGAATCGGGTGTTGTTGATGTCACCGGTGCCTTGCCCGAAACCGTTGAGGTCGATGACACCGAGCCCGGGCTCGGAGCCGCCCATGCCGACGTAGACGACCTCCGGACAGACCGGAGCATTGACCAAGCCCGGCCCGTCGCCGGTGGTGTAGTCGGTCGTCGCCGTGTTGCCCAGGTTGTTGATCGTCAGTCCACCGACGGTCGGCCCGTTCACGGTGACGTCGACCTGCGCCTGGCCGGGAATCGGGTAGGCCGGCTGCAACCGGTAGTTGCAGAAGTCGCCGAAGCCGACCGGGTCGGCGTAGTAGATCATCGGGAACGACGAAGAGCCGCTCTGCACCTGAATGGTGACGCCGCCCGAATCCGGAATCAGGTTTTCGGGATCGAAGAAGGTGCCGACGTCGGCCGGCTGCACCGGCTTGTTGAAGCGGACCAAGATCGAGGTCGTGGGATCGACGTTGGTCTCGCCGTTGCCGGGGTTGATCTCCAGGCGGCTGCCCGAGATCACACCGAGCACGTCCGGAGGATTGGGATCGGCACCGACCGTGGTCGCAGTGCAGACCTCGTGCTCCAGCACCTTGTTCTCCGAGTTCCGCACCGCGTTGGTGACGATCACCCGCAACAGGGTGTTGCTGGGGAAGGTCTCGACCGTCGACAGATCGCCATCGGCGTCCGGGACGAAGACGAACGACTGCGGCGCCACCAGATCGGTATCGCCGGTGAAGCCGGTCGGAAACCCTGCCGCCTCACCGTCCAGCACGACCACCGAGCCGCTCTGGTTTTCGACCGCCTGCACCAGCTCGAGCTGGCCGCCGCGGTTGAAGTAGGTGTAGCCACCGACGAAGCCACGGCCGTCGATGACCGTGGTCGCCTCCGTGGTCGGGTTGTAGGCCAGCAGGCTGACCGCCGTCGTCAAACCCGAGTTGGTCTGGTTGGCCAGCTGGTCGCTCAAGATGCTGTTGATGTCCAGCTTGTGGCTGAACCGCATCAGCAGGAACTGGTTGCCCGCCGCGCCGTTCGGCAGCGTCGCCGTCGTCGAGAACGTGGCCACCGGCAACACCTTGTTGGTGCCGCTGACGTTGTTCTTCAGCGTGTCCAAGTCCTCGATGTTGAGGACGGTCGTCGTCGGGTTGCCCTGTGCGTCCGCGGCGCGGATCCGATACGGGAAAACCTGACCAAGACCCGTCGAGATCAGCGAAACGCGAAACGCCCCGCGGTTGTCCGGGTCTCCAGAGCTGCCGCCGTCGCACGCCGGAAGCGCGCACAGGGCAGCAGCCATGAGTCCCAGACCAACCCGATGGGTGATCACGCCGAAGGAGGAGGTTCTGTTCATCGCAGAGATTGCCGACCGCTGCCGGGTCGCGAGAGGGGTCGAAAAGGGCTTGGACAGTGAAACTTACCCGCTGGCCCCCACCAAACAAGCCACCGCAAGGGGTCCACCGGAGCTGTCCGACAGCCCATCCCGACACGAGTACGCGCCGGGCGGACCGCCGGAGAGCGTGGTCGTCGCCACGCCATGGCGGGATCCCCTCACGTGCGCGGTGGCGGCGGGCCCAGGTCGCTCACACGGAGGTTCCGATACCAACTGACTCGCCCGAACGCCGCCACCGGGTGCGGCAAACCGCGAATTCTGCCGCTGCCGTCGAAGCCTGGCCCGGAGGCGGGGTCGCGCAGCGCATCGATCGGTGTTGGACATCTCGTCAGCCAGGGTCGGAAACCCAGCTCTCTTCAAGGGGCGTGCCGCCACCCAAAGCTCGGCAAAGTCGCCCGTTTTGACGGACCGCTGACCCGATCGGAGGACACCCGATGCCCCCCCGGGTGAGCGGTTGCGCACATGCGACTTCGCACACCCGGCGGCCGCCGACCACTTGCCCCCGCGCTCGCGCATGTCGGGCCCCGCGGTTACGTTGCGACGCACCGATGATCTTCGACCGCGACCCCCAGCCCGGCGAGGTGGAGTTCGACCGCGCGCTGCGCCCCGGCAGCTTGGCGGAGTTCATCGGCCAAGAGCGTGTGCGCGAGAACCTCCGCGTGGCCATCGCCGCCGCCCGCGCCCGACAAGAACCGCTCGATCACGTGATCTTCGCCGGCCCTCCCGGCCTCGGCAAGACCACGCTCGCCCACCTGATCGCCTCGGAGATGGGCACCAACCTGACGGTGAGCTCCGGGCCCGCGCTCGCCAGTCCGCGGGACGTGGCCGGCGCACTGACCCGTCAGGAGCGCGGCGACATCCTGTTCATCGACGAGATCCACCGGCTGCCGCGCGCCGTCGAGGAGTACCTGTACACCGCGATGGAGGACCACGCCATCGACCTGGTGCTCGATCCCAACGGTCCCGCGAGCCGCAGTGTCCGGCTGTCGCTGGCGCCGTTCACGCTGGTCGGCGCGACCACTCGCGAAGGACTGCTGTCGGGTCCCCTGCGCAGCCGGTTCGGCCTGGTGGAGCGGCTCGAGACCTACGCGCCGGCCGAGATCGGCCGCATTCTGGCACGCGCTGCGAAGCTGCTCGGCTGCCCGGTCGAGGACGACGCCGCGGCATTGCTGGCGGCGCGCAGCCGCGGCGTGCCGCGCATGGCGTTGCGCCTGCAGCGCCGCGTCCGCGACCGGGCGCAGATCGACGGCAAGGCGCGCATCGACACCGAGGCCGTCGAGCAAACTCTGGAGCAGCTCGGCATCGACGCGCTGGGACTCGAGGGCGCCGACCGCAAGATCCTCGCTGCGCTGACCGACCGCGGCGAGCCGGTCGGCCTCAAGACCCTCGCCGCCATGGTGGACGAGGCGGAGGACACGATCGAAGACGTGTTCGAGCCGCACCTGATCCGCTGCGGCCTGATCGCCCGCACTGCGCGGGGGCGGATCGCGACGGCCCGGGCCTACCAGCATCTCGGCCTGCGACCGCCGGCGGCGCGGCAGACGTCCGGCGGCACGCTGCCGTTCGCCGAAGAGTGAGCGCACCGCGGTTCGAGCTGTTGTCGACGCGCAACGGTGTGCGCCGCGGTCGTTATCACACCGCGCACGGCACCTTCGAGACGCCGTGCTACGCGCCGGTCGGCACCTACGGCGCCCTCAAAGGCCTCACGCCGCAGATGCTGCGGGACACCGGCGCGGAGCTGATCCTCGCCAACGCCTACCACTTGAGCCAGCGCCCGACCGCGGAACGCGTCGCCGACCTCGGCGGCCTCCACCGCTTCATGGCGTGGGACGGCCCGATCCTCACCGACTCGGGCGGCTACCAGGTGTTCTCGCTCGACGACCGTTGCGCGGTGGACGACGACGGCGTCACGTTCCGCTCGACGGTCGATGGCTCGACGGTGCGGCTGACGCCGGAGCGCGCCCTCGAGATCCAGCGCGCGCTGGCGCCGGACATCGCCATGGTTCTCGACCAATGCCCTCCGGGCAAGGCTGAGCCCGCGCTGATCGACGCCGCCCACCGGCGCACGCTGGCCTGGGCCGAACGCCAGCGCCAACTGCACGACCAATGGGGCGGAGCCGGGCGCGGGCAAGCGGTGTTCGGCATCGTGCAGGGCGGCGTCGACCCCGAGCTGCGGGCGGCCGCGGCGCGCGCGCTGCGCGCGCTGGACTTCGACGGCTACGCCATCGGCGGGCTCTCGGTCGGCGAGTCGAAGGAGGACATGGCGCGCGCGGTCGAAGCCTCGGTCGCCGAGCTGCCCGAGGATCGCATCCGGTATCTGATGGGCGTCGGCCGGCCGGAGGACTTGGCGATGGCGACGGCGCGCGGCATCGACCTGTTCGACTGCGTGATCCCGACGCGCCACGGCCGCTTCCACGAGGCGTTCACTAGCGAGGGCAAGGTCAAGATGCGCAACCTGAGGTTTGCCGACGACCCCCGTCCGCTCGACCCGGAGTGCAGCTGCTACACCTGCCGCACCTTCACGCGCGCTTACCTCCGCCACCTCGCCCAAGTCGGCGAGATCCTCGGCGGCGTCCTCCTCAGCCTGCACAACATCCACTGGTTCCAACAGCAGATGCGAGACATCCGCCGCGCCGCCGAGTGAGACCCCGCGGGACGTACGGAGTCCGGCTCGATTTTCTCGCACGTACGGAGCCAGGCTCCGATTCATCACCCGGCGGCGCCGGGTGATGAATCGGAGCCTGGCTCCGTACGTGCGAGAAAATCGAGCCGGACTCCGTACGTCAGCGCGGTAGGCGATAGACCAGGATCGTCATGTCCTTGGGCCCGGTGGAGACCGGCAGGCGGAGGACCTGGAGGAAGTGATCGCGGAGCATGCGGTCGGCCTCGCCGGTGCGGTCCATCTCGTCGAGCTCGGGCTCGGTGACGACGGCGAACAGCGCGTAGCCCTCCTCGCGCGCCCGCTCGATCTGGCGGCCGATGAAGCCGCCCTCGTAGACGCGGCCGTTGTCGAACTTGAAGTCGGCCAGCCCGACGACGTCGACCGGCACCCCGACGCGCTCGTCGGAGAACTCGCGCGGATCCAGGTAGTAGCTCAGGCTGGGGTGGTTCGTGGTCAGCACGCGCTTGCGCTGCGCGGGCTCGGCCGCGACGTACCGGCTCGCCTCGCGCCAGTGCGGCCGGTCCCCCCCGTTGCGGTAGTAGAGGAAGGCCTGGCCCGCGAAGTGCAGCGCCAACACCGCGACCGGCGTCCAGCGCACGACCGCGCGCGGCCAACCCTGCCGCACGACCGCGCCGAGCTCGGCGCCAGCGCGGTCCATCAACACCGCCGCCAGCAGGCACAACGCCGGCAGGCAGTAGAACGCGTACTGCGCGGTGACCGTGATCACCCCCAGCGACAGGGCGACCAGCGTGGCCACCGGCACGACGGCCCAGCTGAACAGCAACAGCGGCCCGTCACCGCGGGGGCGACTCCACAACAACGCCAGCCCGCCTCCGGCCGCCGCCAGCAGCGGCAGGCTGGCGAAGTAGGCCAGCGTCTGCGCCAGGTGCATCAGCGAGAACCGCGACTTCGAGACCCGGAAGTGCAGCAACAACGGCAGCAGCACGGCGACCGCCAACACCACTGCGCCGAGGACCGCCGTCCACAGAATCCAGCGGCCGCGCGCCGATCCCGACGCGCGCACGTGCCGCACCCACCACGGCACCGCCAGCGCGGCGAGCATGAAGTAACCGGACGGGTGACTGAGGCCGGCCAGCAGCGCCACGCCGAAGCCGGTGCTCACCAGCGCGGCCGAGCGCTGGCGCATGCCACGGTGCGCGATGCCGACCGCCAGCAGGACCAGGCAGCTCGTCAGCGCATAGCTGCGCGCGCACTGGCTCCAGTACAGATGCCACGGCGACAGCGCCAGGAGCCCCGCCGCCAACACCGCCGCGCGCCGCCCCACCAGGCTGCGACCGACCAGCGCCGTCAGCGGCACGCTCAAGATGCCGAAGAACGCGAACGGCAGCCGCATCCAGCCCTCGCTGCTCGGCATACCCATCGCGTGCAGCAGCTTCAACAAGCCGTAGGACAGCGGGTAGATCGAGACGCGCGATTCCCAGAAGCGATCGCCCAGCCAAACCGCGTCGCGGTAGGTGTGCGCCTCGTCGACCCAGAACGACCACTCCCCCAGCCGCAGCAGCCGCAGCGCCGCGGCCAGCGCCGTGACCCCGAACAGAAGCCACAGCTGCCGGCTCGAGAAGGCGGGATCGGCCGCCGCGCCGCCGGCCGCGGGCGCGGCGTCCGCGGGCGCCGGTCGACCGTCTCCCACTGCTGCGCCGCGCTCCACCACCGCCTCGGTTCCGGTCAACGCCTAAATCCCTGCCTCGCGACCACAGCGCGCCAACCGACACCGCCAAACCATGCTCTGACCAAGGATACCGCAGCGCGTCGTGAAAGCGCGCCCGTTGCCAAGGCCGCTTACGGCGCCGGTTCGGGAGGCCAGCGCAGCCACTCGCTCGCCCGGCCGGCATCGAGATCGCGCAGCTGCAGCCAGACCGGAATCGACGCCGGCAAGCCGTCGACCAGCGCGTCGAAGCGCGACCGCGCCGCCCCGATCAGGCCGACGCCGTGCGTCGGCGAGGACACCCGCTGCCGCACCGGTCCCGCCGGAGTCACGACGACCAGCTCGAAGACGCCCTCCGATGGTGTCACCACGACCTCCGGGCCGCGCCCGCGCGGCACCGCGACGCGCAGCTCGCGACCGACCAAACCGAGCGCGTCACCCGCGCCGCGGCCCGCCGATTCCGCCCCATCCCCCGCCCCGGCCAGCGGCGCCGGCGCCTCGATGCGCACCTCGGCCCAATCGGCGGCCCGCAGCGCCGCCGCCTCGTCGGTGCCGGACTCGACACACAGCACCTGCAGCGCGAACGCGTTCCGCGGCGGCCAGAGACTCAGCGCCAGGCCGCGCCGCAGCTCCTCGTCGAAGTCCGCGGGCACCAGCGCGACGAGGCGCTCGACCCCGCGCGCCAACACCTGCTCGCGGGCCTGCGCCAGGCGCTGCGCGCGCAACCCCTCGTCCAGCGCCTGGCGGCGCGCCGCGGCAACCGCCAACGCGAGCAAGACCGAGATGCCGAGCAGCCAGATCAGGTTGCGGTCGCGCAAGCACGGCGCGGCGCCGGCTGCCAGCGCGGCCACCGGCAGCGGCAGCGCCAACGCCCACCACTGTCCCCACGCAAAGTGCAGGGCCGCCTCGCAACCGAGCGCACCGGCCGCACCCGCCGCCAACACGCCGAAGCCGCCGGCGCGGCTGCGCAACCCGGCCGCGAAAGCGAGCAGCAGCGCGACCAGCAGCGTGGTGGCCAGCACCAGCGCAGCGCGCGCGGTCGGGGTCCACGCCACTACCCAGCGCGCCGGCCCGTCGGCGTAGGCGCCGGGCACGACTCCGGCTGCGACGAGCTCCAACGGCAACGGCGGTCGCGTCCACCGCGGCAGCTCGACCAATGCCAGCACCAGCATCCCGCCCAAGAGCGCCAGCCCGAAGCTCCGCCAAGACGACGGCGATGCGACGTCGGACACGGGCTGGCCAGCGGGATCCGAGGGAGGCGACAAGGCGGACGGCATTGAAACGTCCGGCGACGGTTCGGTCGACGGCTGCTTGGCGCGAGCGCGCGCTCTGTGTTCTGATGTACCGATGTCGGAAGCCGAGGCGCGGCGCGCGCCAGCGCCCGAGGGCAGCCCGCGGCGGCGCGCGCTGGCGATCGCCATCGTGCTGTGCACGCCGCTGCTCTGGCTCGGCCCGTGCCTGCTCGGACCGCGCACCTTCGTGCCGTTCAGCCTGGCGCAGTTCCCACCGGTGGCCGCCACGCTGACCGCCGACCAGCTGGAAGCCGTCCGGCGCGATCAGAACACCGACGTCTCCGAGATCCAGTTCACCTTCTTGCCCGAGCTCCGCTTCACCAAGCAGGAGCTTGCGGCGGGCCGCCTGCCGGAGTGGAACCCCTACATCCGCGGCGGCGCGCCCCTGTTGGCGACCTCGGTGGTCGGCTTGCTGTATCCGCCCAACTGGGTGCTGCTGGCGTTCGAGAATCCCGCCGACGGGCTCGCGCTGCAGTGCTATCTCAGCCTGGCGATCGCCGGCCTGCTGATGCTGGGCCTGTGCCGGGCGCTCGGCCTGGGCTGGTCGGCGGCGGTGTTCGGCGCGCTGGCGTTCTCGCTGTCGGGGACGTTCAGCGCGAACGCCCACTTCTACCAGCGCCTGGCCGCTCTCGTGTGGTTGCCCGGCCTGCTGTGGGCGGCACACGCGGTGGCTGCCCGCCGCGGCGGGGCCGCGACCGCGCCAGCGCTCGGGCTGGCGGCCTGCGTGGCGATGACGTGGCTCGCGGGCTTCCCCAGCTTTGCCGCCGGCGTCTGCCTCGTCTTCGCCCTCTACGCCGCCGACCGCTGCCTGCGGCGATGGCGCCGCGACGGCCCCGGCGCCGCGATCCGCCTGGGCGGGATCTACGGCGGTGCACTCGGGCTGGGCTTCGCGCTGGCAGCGGTGCAGCTGCTGCCGATGTTCGCGTTCTTCCCCGAGTCGAACCGCACGCCCAACCCCACCCTGGCGCAGATCGAGACCCAGACCTACGACCCAGCGGCGCTGCTCGGCTACCTGATGCCGGCCGCCTTCGGACACCCATCGTCGACGGCGGAGCTGGACTACGACCGCTCGCCCCTCGTGCTGTGGACCTTCGACCGCGCCGATTGGCAGACCAACACGCCGCGGCTGCCGACGTTCAACTACACCGAGCACACCGTGTTCGCCGGCAGCTTGGTGCTCTGTCTGGCCCTCGTCGGACTCGGCGCGGCCGGCCATCGCGTGCGCTGGGTCGCGCTGGGCGGTTGGCTGCTGCTCACCGCGCTCGCCGCGGGCAGCGCGGCGTACGCGGCGGTGTATCTGCTGCCCGGTCTGCGCAGTGTTCCACCGCTGCGGCTGATGGGTCCGGTGAGCGGGCTCGTCGCCCTGCTCGCCGCGCTGGGCTTCGACGCGGTGCGGCGCGGCGCCGGCCGGCGCTGGTCGGACCTCTGCGCGCTCTTGGCGGCGGCGGTGGCGGCCGGCGCCGCGCTGCTGTGGTGGTGGCTCTCGCGGCACACACCGGCGGAAGCCTTCGACCGCATCGTTCCCGACCTGCTCGACCACTACCAGCGGATGAATGCGGCGATCGACCGCGCCGGGATCGACGCCTACGTCAGCAGCAGCCGGCCGGACCAGCTGCCGCGAGTACTGGCCGCCGCCCACGACCGGCTGTCGACCAACGCCATGCATGCCGCGCTCGCCTTCGCGGGCGCCGCCGCCTGGCTGCTCGCCGCGCCGCGGGCCAGTTCGCCCTGGCGCCGCCCCGTGCTCGCCGCGGGCCTGCTCGCCACCGTCGCCGAGCTGGTGGTGATCGCCACCGGCGTCGCCGGCGGTCGGGTGCTGCGCCACGACATCGACGGCCCGGTGCACGCGTTCCTGCGCGAGGCCCGCGACGCGAGCCGCGACGCGGGGGGCTTCACCGTCGCCCGCGCGACGGCGGGAGCCAACGCCGAGCTCGCCGTGCCACTGCCGCCGTGCACGCTGGTGCCGGAACGCATCCGCGATCTCAACATCTACACCTTCATCGACGGCCGCTCGCACCTGCCGATCCGCGCCCTCTGGGGGAACGCGCAGTTGCTGCGCGACTTCTGGGTGCACGCGCTGCCCGACGGCGGTCCGCGCGGGCCCCTGCTGCAGCACCCCTACCTCGATCTGCTCGGCGTGCGCTACGTGTTGGCGACGGCACCCCTGCAGCACGCGGGCCGGCGCGTCGGACCGACCTTGCGCGGGCCGGGCGGGGAGTTCTTCGTCTACGAACGCCCGACGCCACTGCCGCGCGCCTTCGTCGTACCCGAGCTGGTCGCCGCCGCCGACGAGGAGGCCGCCGTCGCGTGGCTGACGCGCGACGAGTTGGCGCCGCGGGCCAGCGCGGTGTTCGCCGGCGACGCGCCGCCGCCGCTGCCGGCGAGCAGCGACCACGCCGACCGGGCCCCGGCCGGCGAACGCACCGTCGCCTTCGTGCGCGACACCCCCACCGAGATCGAGCTCGAGGTGACCGACGGCGCCGCCGGCTGGTTGGTGCTGGCCGACAGCCACATGTCGGGCTGGACCGCCACCGTGGAGGGCACTCCCGCTCCGATCCACCGCGTCAATCTGTTCATGCGCGGCGTCGCCCTGCCAGCCGGTGCCGTCCGCGTCGTGTTCCGCTACGAGACGCCGCAACTCCGCGCCGGCTTCGCGCTCACCGCAGCGGCGTCGGTGGTCATGATCGTGCTCGCGCTGTGGGCGCGCCGCCGCCGCACCGCCGGCGGGCCGGCGCCGCACTCTCCCGGCCCCGATCTCAGCTGATCGCGGCCGGCGCCGGCGGCGACAGCCGATGTTGGCGCGGTCCCGGCGCGCTGGGTAAGGTCCACCGCGTTCTACCCGCCGACCCGCCATGACCGATTCCCCCCGCCGCGCCCCTGGGCGCGCCTCCCGGACTTCTCGCCGCGAGTTTCTGGCGACGACCGCCGGCGCCGCCGCCGGCAGCACCCTGCTCGGCGCGTGCCAGACCTGGGACGCGTCGCGACCGATCCCCAAGGCGGCCCTGCGCCCGCGCGCCGGCGCCGACGACGCCCTCCGCATCGGCGTGATCGGCACCGGCGGCATGGGCACCGCACACGCCCTGCGGCTCACCGAGCTGGCGGCGGACGGCAAGGACAAGGTGCAGGTCGCGGCAGTGGCCGACGTCTGCGGCCCCCGCATGGAGGCGGCCCAAGCCGAGTGCGCGAAGCGGCAGTCGATCGAGGTCGGTGGCTTTCGCGACTACCGCGAGCTGCTGCGGATGGAGGATCTGCACGGCGTGCTGATCGCCTCGCCGGAGCACTGGCACGCCGAGATGGCGGAGCACGCCATCGCCGCCGGCTTGGACGTCTACGTCGAGAAGCCGATGACCCTGCGGCTGCCGGAGGCGCTGCGCCTGCGGCAGGTGGCCGCCGCCAACCCCGAGGTGATCGTGCAGGTCGGCACGCAGTTCTTGATGCACGAGAAGTACCACGTCGCCAGGCAGTGGATCGCCGAGGGCCGGATCGGCAAGCCGACGTTCTCGCAGACGGGCTACTGCCGCAACAGCCGCGACGGCGAGTGGCTCTACGAGATCAAGGACGAGTGGGTGCCCGGCGACAACCTCGACTGGGACGCGTGGTGCGGGCCGCTCGGCCCCAAGGAATGGGACCCGGCGGTGTACGCGCGCTGGCGCCGCTACCGGACCTACTCCACCGGCATCGTCGGCGATCTGCTCGTGCACGTGATGACGCCGATGGTCTTCGCCCTGGATCAAGGCTGGCCGGTGCGCGTCGTCGCCTGCGGCGGCCACTACCAGGACACGGCGATGGAGAACCACGACCAGGTCAACGTCACCGTGCAGTTCGAGAAGGGCCACACGATGACCGTCTGCGGCTCGACCTGCAACGAACAGGGCGTGCCGACGATGATCCGCGGCCACGAGGCGACGCTCTACCTCGGCAGCAAGGACTGCGTGATCCGCCCCGAGCGTCCGTTCGCCGAGGAGATCGACGAGGAGACGCAGGACTGCGCGCCGCAGTCCGGCGACCAGGACCGGCTGCGCCTCGATTGGCTCGCCGCCATGCGCGCGCGCCAGCCGAACTTGAGCGGAGTCGAGCTCGGCGCACAGGTGATGGTCATCGTCGACCTGGCCACGCGGTCGATGTGGGAAGGCAAGGCGTTCGCGTTCGACCCGCAGTCGATGACTGCGAACCCCGCCTGACGTGGACGCGGCGGCGATCGCCCCGACGCGGCCGGTGCGCCATGCGCACTGGGCCATGGCGACCCGGTTCGAGCTGCTGCTCGCCACCGCCCGCGGCGACACCGCGGCGCTCGCCGAAGCTGCGTTCGACGCCATCGACGAGTGCGAGCAGCGCCTCAGTCTGTTCCAGCGGGGCAGCCTGCTGACGCACGTGAACGCCAACGCCGGCGCGCGCTGGGTCTCGGTCGACGCCGATACGTTCGCGCTCCTGGAGCGCTGCGCGGCAGTGCACGACGCCTCGCGCGGCGCGTTCGATCCGACCATCGCCGGGGCGATGACGGCGCTGGGGCTGCACTCTGGCGCCACCACTCCACGCGCCGCGGCCGACCGGGCCGCCGCGGGAGCAGCCGCCGGCATGCGCGCGCTGCGGCTGGACCCGCAACGCGGCGCCGTGCGCTTCGTCCACCCCGGCATCGCCCTCGACCTCGGCGGCATCGGCAAGGGGCACGGTGTCGATCTCGCGACGGCGGCGCTCGCGGAGTGTGGCGTGGAGACGTTTCTCCTGCACGGTGGCTGCAGCGCGGTGATGGCGCGCGGCGCGCCGCCCGGTGGCGACGCCTGGCGCGTTGCCACCCACCCCGCCGCCGGCGCTCCGCACGCGCGGCTGCGCGACCGCGCGCTGGCGGTGTCGTCCGCCGACGGCCGCCGGCACGCCGGCACACCGGACCTGCATCATCTCTTGCACCCCGCATCCGGCCGTCCCGCCGGCTTCGGCGGCACCGTTGCGGTCACCGCCGCCGAGGCGGCGCTCGCCGACGCGTGGGCGACCGCGCTGGCGGTGCACGGCGCGCTACTGCCACTACCTCCTGGTGTGCACGCCGTGCTGCGCCACGCCGACGGCACGCTCGAGCCGTCGCCGGACGCCGACGCCGACTTCGAACTCCCGTAGATCACGACGCATGATCCCACCAAGCTCCGACGCCGACCGGCGCCAGTTCCTCACCACCTCCGCCGCGGCGATGGGCGCCTTCGCGCTCGACCCGCGCGCCGGTCTGCTGGGCCCTCTGCCGTACGGCCGCGCCCCACTCGGCGTCGGCTTGATCGGCGCCGGCAAGCAAGGCCGCGCGATCCTCGCCGAGCTGCAGAAGATGGAGCAGGCTGCGGTGGTCGCGGTGTGTGATACCTCGGAGGCGCGCGTGCGCTCGGGACTGCGCCGCGCGCGCGGCGCGCAGGGTTTTGCCGACGCCGAGCAGCTGCTCGGCCACGACGGCGTCGAGGCCGTGATCGTCGCCACCCCGACACACCAGCACCGCGCGGTCGCGGTCGCCGCGTTGCAAGCGGGCAAGCACGTCTATTGTGAAGCGCCGCTGGCGGCGACCATCGAGGACGCGGTCGCGATCGCAGAGGCGGCGCGCGCTAGCAAGACCACCTTCCAGACCGGACTGCTGGCGCGCAGCAACCCGATCTACCAGCTGGCGCGCTCGTTCTACCGCGCCGGCGCGCTGCGCGAGCTGATCAGCTTGAGCGCCGAGGCGCACGAGAAGACGACCTGGACCGTGCCGTCCTCCGACCCCGAGCGCGCCCGCGAGCTCAACTGGCGGCTGGACGCGGCACACAGCACCGGCCTGGCGGGCGAGGTGGGCAGCCACCAGTTCGACGCCTTCCACTGGTTCGTCGGCAGCTATCCGGTCGCGGTGCACGGCCATGGCGCGGTCCGCCTGCACAAGGACGGACGCGAGGTCGCCGACACGGCGACCTGCTCGCTGCAGTTTGCCGACGGCGTCCAGCTGACCTGGGACGCCTCGCTGTGCAACAGCTACGGCGGCACCTTCGAGACCTACCGCGGCTCGATGGCGGCGTTCAGGCTGGCTTGGAACGCGGGCTGGATGTTCAAGGAAGCCGACGCACCGACACAGGGTTGGGAGGTGTACGCCAACCGCGAGGCGTTCCACAACGACGAGGGCATCACGCTGATCGCCGACGCGACCAAGCTGGCCAAGGCCGGCAAGCTCAAGGAGGGCGTCGGGCTGCCGAACCCACCGCTGTACTACGGACTCGCCGACTTCGTGCGCAGCGTCACCGAGCAGCAAGAGGTGGTGTGCTCGGTCGAAGAGGGCGTGCGCGCCGCCGTGATCGGCATCCTCGCCAACCGCGCCGTGGTCACCGGTGACCACGTCGAGATCCCGCCCGAGCTCCTCGAGCTGCGCTGAGCCAACCCCGTGCAAGAACCCACGCCCGCGCCCTTGCTGCGCAGCCTGCCCGTCCTCGGCCGCCTCGGCCTCTCGCTGCTCCTGCTGGTGATCCTCGGTGGCTTGGTCGCATCGGCGAGCCACATCGTGCTGCACCACCAAAACCGCGATGAGCGCCCCGGCCTGTCGCTGGCCGACGTCGAAGGCGTCTACCACGGCGTGCAGGCCACGGCACCGCTGCTGACCGCCCTGCGCCGCGACCACCCGCCCGATCTTCCCGCCGCCGAGCGCACCGCGCTGCTCGACTGGCTGGCCAGCGACCACATCAGCGAGAGCTACGACAACCTCGACCTCGGCGAGAACGCGCCCGCCGAGATCCTCGACCGGGCTTGCCTGCAATGCCACGCGCGCAACGCCGAGGACCCGATCGGCCAGTCCATCCCCCTCGAGTACTGGGACGACGTCCGCGGCGTCGCGTTCTCCCGCAACGTCGAGCCCATGGCCGAGGAGATCCTGGTGGCGTCGGCGCACACCCACGCCCTGGGCATGGGCGCGCTGTCGCTGGTGTTGTGTCTGCTCGCGGCCCTGGGCCGGACACCGCCGCTGCTGACCGGTCTGTTGATGCTGGGCTCCGGCGCCGGCTTGGCGCTCGATCTCGGCTCGTGGTTTCTGGCGCGCGACACCGTGGCGTTGATACCCGTGCTGATCGCCGGCGGCATCGCTTGGCTGGCCAGCACCGCGCTGCTCTGCCTGGTCCTGCTGCTCGACCTCTGGCTGCCCCGCCGCGCATGACCGAGCCGTCCTACTGCGAAGCCGACGACGGCGTGCGGCTGGCCTACCGGCGTTACGGCTCCGGACCCGTGCGCGTGATCGCCCCCGCGCTGAGCTGGATGGCGGCCGACCTCGAGCTGCTCGCCGAGGCAGCCGGCACGGTGTTCTACGACGTCCGCGGCCAGGGCAGCTCGGCCGCGGTCGCCGACGATCAAGTCGGCCTGCAGCGCGACGTCGCCGACTTGGACGCCGTGCGCCGGAGCGTCGGCGCCGGCCAAGTGGCGCTGCTGGGTTGGTCGTACTACGGCGCCATCGCGCTGCAGTACGCGCTGGCGCACCCCGCCCAGGTAACCCGCCTGGCGCTGTTCGCGCCGGTGGCGCCCCGCGCGCAGCCGTATTGGCGGCAGTACTTGCACGCGTTCGGCCAACGCCTCGACAGCGGCCGGCTCGGCGACCTCGAGGCCGCGCGCAAGGCCGGCACGCCGAGGTCGGATCCGAGCGGCTGGTGCCGGGCGCACATCGACCTGCTGCTGCGCATCTACGTGGAGAACCCCGAGTGTTTGGCGCGGATGCGCGCGTCGCCGTGCGTGGCGCCCAACCTCGACCCCGAGCGGGTCAACCGGCAGACCCTGCGCGTCATGGAGGGGATGGGCGACTACGACTGGCGCGCCGCGATGCGCGCGCTCGAGTGCCCGGTGCGGATCTGGCACGGCGACCGCGATCCGGTGCCGTTGGCGGGATCGCACGAGTGGTGTGAGGCGCTGCCCGACGCGCGGCTCGTGCCGTTGGCCGGCTGCGGCCACATGCCGTGGCTGGAGCAACCGGACGCCTGCCTGCCCGCGCTGCAGGCGTTCTTGACCAGCGGTTGAGCCGCCCGCCGATCCGCGGCTACGCTGCCCCCGATGAGCACGGATCCCTGGCTCGCCGCCCGCGGGCGGCGCCCCGACGCGCGCGTGCGCTTGTTCTGCCTGCCACACGCCGGCTCGGGCGCGGTCGCCTACCAGCCGTGGATCGACGGCCTGCCCGACCACGTCGACGTCTGTCGCGTGCAGCTGCCGGGCCGCGAGACACGCTTCGTCGAGCCAGCGCTCGACAGCATCGAGCCGCTGGTCGAAGCACTGCTGCAGGGACTGTCGCCGCACCTCGACCGGCCGTGGGCAGTGTTCGGCCACAGCATGGGCGCCATCGTCGGCTTCGAGCTGGTCCGCGCCGCGCGCGCCGCCGGTGCGCGCACCCCGCTCGTCTTGTTTGCCAGCGGCCACCGCGCACCCCACCTGCCCCGGCCGCGGCCGGCCGTCGCCTACGCCTCGCAGGAGCGCTTCCTCGCCGAGGTGCGGTGGATGGGCGGCACGCCGGACGAAGTGCTGTCCGATCCCGAGATGCTGGACATCGTGTTGCCGACGCTGCGCGCCGACGTCAACGTCTGGGAGACCTACGTCTACCGCGAGCAGCCGCCGCTCGAGTGCGCGCTCACCGCGCTGGGCGGCCGCGAGGACCGTGTCGCCACTCCGGCGGAAATCGAGGGTTGGGCGCAGCACACCGCCGGCCGTCACGGCCACCACGTCCTCGAGGGGGACCACTTCTTCCTCGAGACCGACCGCGATGCCCTGTTGCGCATCGTCGCCACCGACCTCGACGCGGCGCTGGCCGAGCGGGGTGAAGGTTGAACACGACCGGCGACGCCGACGAGTTTTGCCGCGAGCAGCAGGCGGCCTGGGACTCGGCCGCACCCAGCTGGCACCGCTGGTGGCACGTCTTCGAGAACAGCTGCCAGGGCGTCAACGACCAGCTCGTCGCCGCTGCCCGCGGCGACGACGTGCGGCGTTGGTTGGACATCGCGTGCGGCATCGGTGAGCCAGCGCGCACCGCCGCCGCGGCAATCGGCGCGGAAGGCCACGTGCTCGCCTGCGACCTCGCCCCGCAGATGATCGAGCACGCGGCCCGCTTCGCGCCGGCACCCGGCGCCGCGCCGATCGAGTGGCGCGTCGCCGACGCCGAGACGGTGGAGCTCGCCGACCAGAGCTTCGATGCGGCCACCTGCCGCTGGGGGCTGATGCTGATGCGCGCCCCGGAGCTCGCCGTGCAGCGGGTGGCCGCGGCGCTGCGACCGGGCGGCCGGTTCGCGGTGGCGGTGTGGGACGCGCAGGCCCACGTTCCGTTCCTGGCGCGCCCCCGCCAGGCGATCTCGCGCGTCGTTCCGCTGCCCGAGCTGGACGCCGACGCACCCGGCCCGTTTCGCCTGCACCGGCCCGGCCAGCTGCAGGCATTGCTGGCCGCTGGCGACCTCGAGCCGGGCGAGGAGTGGACGGCGGAGGTCGCGCTCGAATTCGGTTCTGCCGGTGCGTTCGCCGCATTCGTGCAGCAGATGTCGACCGCCACCGCCAAGCTGCTCGCCCGCCACGACCCGGCGACGCGCGCACGGGCGTGGGCGGCAGTCGAAGCCGACGCCGCCGAGCAGGCCGCCGGCGACGGCCGCCTGCGCTTCGACAACCGTGTTCGGCTTTGCGTGGGCCAGCGACGCGGCTGAACCGTCCGGTCGGGGCGTGCAAACGCTGCCGGCATTCTGTACAGCATTCTCGGGCTCTCTCTCCCTCAAGCCGGCGCCGCCGCCGCCCCGAAGTACGCACAGGTACTGCCTTGCCCGACCCGACCCCGAGCCTGTCGTCAGGATCGACGATGATCCCGTTCTCGCCCCCGAACCTCGAAGAGGAAGAGATCCAGGAAGTGATCGACACCTTGCGGTCCGAGTGGATCACCACGGGGCCCAAGACCCGGCAGTTCGAGCAGCAGTTCGCCGAAGCGGTGGGCGCGCCGGCGGCGCTGGCGCTCAACTCGTGCACCGCCGGCCTGCACCTGGCGCTCGTCGGCCACGGCATCGGTCCGGGCGACGTGGTCGCGACGACGCCGATGACGTTCGCCGCGACCGCCAACGTCGTCGAACACGTCGGCGCTGAATCGATCCTCGTCGACGTCGAGCCCGACACCCTCAACATCGATCCCGAGCGGCTGCGCAACGCGCTCCACGACCGGGTGAAGGCGATCAGTGTGGTCCACTACGCCGGCCACCCCGTCGATCTCGACGCGATCACGGCGATTGCGAACGAGCGAGGCATCCCGGTGATCGAAGATGCGGCGCACGCCCTGCCGGCGAGCTACCGCGGCGAGCCGATCGGCGCGCGCGGCAACCTGACCGCCTACAGCTTCTACGCCACCAAGAACATCACCACGGCCGAGGGCGGCATGCTGACCGGCTCGGCGGAGATGATCGAGCAGCTGCGCTCTTGGAGCCTGCACGGCCTGAGCAAGGACGCCGCCAAGCGCTACGAGCGCGGCGGCTCGTGGAAGTACGAAGTCCTCGCCCCGGGCTTCAAGTACAACATGACCGACGTCCAGGCCAGCCTCGGCACCTGGCAGCTGCGCAAGGCCGAGCGGTTCCACGAAGTGCGGCGCAGCATCACGGACCGCTACAACGCGGCGTTCGGTGCGCTGCCCGAGCTGCAGACGCCGACCGAGCGCGACGGCGTGCAGAGTGCGCTGCACCTGTACGTCCTACGCCTGCAGCCCGACCGCCTGCGCATCGACCGCGACGAGTTCATCGAACAGCTGCGCGAGCGCAACATCAGCACTTCGGTGCACTTCATTCCGATCCACCTGCATCCCTACTACCGCGACCGCTACGGCTACCAGCCGACGGACTTCCCCGTCGCCTACGCCGAGTACCAGCGCATGCTGTCGCTGCCGCTGTTCTCGCGAATGACGGACGATCAGGTCGAGCGGGTGATCGAGGCGGTGCGCGACGTCGTCGAGCAGAACCGCCGATGAGCACGGTGGCCAGCGAGACCGCACAGGTCGGGGCCGACTCCGCCGACGCCGGCCGGCCATCGGTGTGGCACATCGGCGGCTCCGATGTCTACTTCCGCATTCCGCTGCTGCTGCGGCTGCGGCAGGCGGGGTTCGAGGTGGCCGCCGCCGGCACCAGCGACCCCGCCCAGTTCGAGGCCGTCGACATCCCGTTCCACCACTACGACCTGAAGCCGGGGCTGGGGCCACTCGCCGACCACCGCGCGCGCCAACAGCTGACCGAACTGTTCGAACGGCACCGCCCGACGGTGGTCCACGCCTTCGACACCAAGCCGTGCGTGCTGGTGCCGTTGGCGCGGGCGCGGGTCCCCGCGGTGCGCTGCGTGCGCACGGTCACCGGGATGGGACGCCTGTTCGCCGAGGACAGCCGCACGGCCGCCCTACTGCGCGTGGTGTACCGCCGCGCCCAGCGCCGCGTCGCGCCGATCACCGACGTGACGGTGTTTCAGAACGAGGACGACCAGCGCTACTTCCGCGAGCAGGACCTGTTGCGGGGGTGTCGCCATGAGCTGGTGCGGGGGTCGGGTGTCGACGTCGACGCGCTGCACGCGGCGCGGCCGGACGCGCGCGCCTGCGCCGCCCTGCGCGCCGAGCTCGGTCTCGACGACCGCTTCGTGGTGTTGATGGTCAGCCGGCTGACCGCCACCAAGGGCGTGCGCGAGTACCTGCAGGCGGCGACCCAGCTCGCCAGCAGCGGCGCCACCCTGGTGCTGGTCGGACCGGTGGACGAGTTCGACGCCGACGCGCAGCGCCTGCTCGCCGAAGTCGAGGACCACCCGCACGTGCGCTACCTCGGCAAGCGCAGCGATGTGCCGAGTCTGCTGGCCATCGCCGACGCCTTCGCGCTGCCGACCTACTACCGGGAAGGCCTGCCGCGCGTGCTGCTCGAGGCCGCGGTCATGGGCGTACCCCTGATCACCACGAGTGTGCCCGGATGCCGGGACGTCGTTCCGGAAGCCAAGTACGGCATGATCATCGAGCAACGCTCGGCCGACGCCATCGCCACCGCGGTGACGACCCTGATCGGCGATCCCCCGCTGCGGGCCGAGCTGGTCGCCAACGCCCGAGACCGCGTGCAGTCCGCGTTCTCGCTCGACCACGTCGCCGCGCAGTATGCCGAGATCTACCGCAGCCTGTCGCCGCAAAGCGGTGCCCGGGCGCGCGGTGACGCGCCCGCATCGGAGCGCTGACCCGACCGAGACCGATCGGCCAGCGCGCTGCGCCCAGGTCAGTTCCTCACGCGGTCGTCGACGAAGAAGCCGAACTGCACGCGGACGATCTGCGCGATGAGCGACCGCGTCCAGGACGCCGCGGTGTGCTCCACCGCGATCACGTCCCCCGGCTTGATCTGCAGCGCCGAGGCCGCGACCAGGCCATCGCCGGCGATCGAGAAGGTCGCGGGCAAGATCGTGCCGTCGGCATCGCGGCGGAAGACGGTGGCGAACGGTGGATCGGCGATCAGATCGACGCCGCCGGCGAACGCCAACGCCTGCATCAGGTTGTAGTCGGTCTCCGGCGGATACGGGTAGGCGCCGGGGTTCTGGACCAGGCCGACGATGGTGAAGGTGTCGGGCTCGTAGCGCTCGACCTCGATGGTCTCCCCGCCGTACAGCCCGACGTCGGCGAACGGGATGTTGAGGCCGCGCACCGGCAGCACGACGTCTTCCACGCCGGCGCCGTCGGCACGCCGCACGCGGATGCGCCGCGCGCCGACGATCAAGTTGTTGGGCTTGAGGATGCCACCCGCCGCCGCCAGCGCGCCATACAGCGACAGCTGGTTGCTGCGCAGCTCGTGCACTCCGGGCTGCTCGACGGCGCCGACCACGTTGACGGGAAGCGTGTGGTGCTCTTGCACGCGCACGACTACCGAAGGCCGCCGCACCAACACCGACGGGTAGACCGCCTCGACGATGGCCCGCTCGACGTCCAGCACCGTCTTGCCCCGCGCCTTCACGCGGCCCGCCGCACCGACGTGGACGAAACCCTCGTCGTCGACGCGGACCGCGCGGCTCAGCTCGCCCGCCGCCTGGGCATCGTCCGCCGGAGTGGCGAACAGCCCCCAGGGGCCGGTCACCTCGAGGAGGTCACCGGCCACCAAGCGGTAGCGCCCGGGCGATGGCAGCCCGCGGGCGAGCTCCTCGCGATCCAGCTCGAGCTCGACCGGGCCAGCGTTGAGGAAGCGGCGCAGCTCGTCCTCGTCGAGGGGGTAGCGCGGCGCGGCGCAGGCGGCGAGCCCGGCCAACAGCACGGCCACGGTGGTTGCGAATCGCGGCATGCTCATCGGTCTCCCGCGTCGCGGCTGCGGGCGTAGTCGAAGTCGGTCAGGACGTACTGGTCGTCGGCGAGCCCGCGCGGCAGCGCACCGTAGGCGCCGACGCCGAGTCCCAGATCCCGATGGCGCGGCAGCTGGTTGAGTACGGTCCCCAGCAGCGGCACGCGCGCCGCGCGCATCACTTCGCTGGCGGCGGCGACGCGGTCGCTGGTGCTGCGGCCAGCCCGCGCGACCAGGATCGCCGCGTCGCAGTGGCTCGCCAACACGCGCGCGTCGGCCTGCCCGAGCACGGGCGGGGCATCGATGATGACCCGGTCGTAGTCGCTCTTGAGGTTCTGCACCACGCGGGAGAACCGGGCGGTGTGCAGCAGCTCCGGCGAGTTCGGCCGGATGCCGCCCGCCGAAAGCACGTCCAGGCGGCGCACCGCGGTATCGATGATGACGGCGTCGGGGTTGGCGCGACCGATCAACAGCTCGACCAAACCGATCTCGGCGGCGGCACCGAGCTCGAACAAGCGCCGCTGGCCGGGCATCCGCAAGTTGGCGTCCAGCAGCAGAACGCGTTCGCCGGAGCGGGCGAACGCGATCGCCAGCCCGGCCGCCACCAGCGACGCCCCATCGCGCCGATCCGGCGCGGCGACGACCAACGACTGGCCGACGCTGCCGGGCGCCGCCGAGACGACCGCGGCGCGCACGGCCCGCATCGCCTCGGCGTAGTCCGACGAGGAAAACCAAGTCGCCACCGCCGAACGCGCCTTGACGCGCACCACCGGCACGCCGCCCAAGACGCGGATCCCGGTCGCGGAGAACAACCCGCGCGGACTGCGCACCCGCCGATCGAGAGAGCCGCCCAAGAACGCGGCCACGGTCGCCAAGACGAGCCCCAGCAGCAGACAGATCGCCACCAGCACGGTCTTGGATACCGCCACCGTCGCGGTGCGCGGCGCGGCCTCCTCGAGGACCCGGATCACGCCGAGCGCGCCGTCGTGGCCGGTCGTCGGTGCAGTCAAGCTGAAGTCCAGCACGCGCTGGTGCAGCGCGTCGGACAGCCCGCGGGCCTGATCGACGCGCATGCGCTGCACCTCGGCGTCGAAGAAGCCGTCCGCCGACTCGGTGACCCCCGTCGAAAGGCGCTGCTGCAGGTCGGCGATCGATGCGTCCAGGCCGCGGATCACATCGTGGTCGGCGGTGAGCTCGGCCGACAACGCGCGGCGGCGGTCCTGCAGCCGCAGCAGCTCGCGCCGCGTCTCCAGCTGCAACGCGTCCTCGGGCCCGGCGCCCCCGGGCGGCACGGCGTCCGGGTGCTCGGCCAGGGTCTCCAGCAGACGCTCTTGCTCCTCGCGCAAGCGCCCTTCCTGCCGCGCCAGCTCGTCGACCAACCGCTCCTGCCGCTCGCCCAGCAGCTGCCGGTGCGCCGCCTCGCACTGCGCGCGGTACACCTCGACGATGCGGTTGATCACCCGGCACGCCTCGTCGCGGTGCGGCGACGTCATCGCCAGCGTGATCAAGCCGTCGTCGCCGCCGACGTCGACGGACACGTTCTTCTTCAACCAGGTGAGGTGGTTGTCCTCACCGGCGAGCAGCGCGCCGTCGCCGATCGCCGGCTCCTCCAGCACCGTCTCCAGCACCGAGCGGGCGGTCAGCTTGGCGGCGTGCGCGGCATTGACCGCGGCGGCGTCGGCCGCGGTCAACACCGGCCCTTGGCCGGTGGAGTTGGCGATGCCCAGATCGGTCTCGACGACCGACTGCACCCGCCACACGGGAGGCGTGGTGCTGACGAACAGCAACCCGCCGGCGGCGACGAGGATCAACACGCCGATCGCCCACCAGCGGCCGCGCCACAGGGTGGCGACCAACTCGGTGAACGTCAGCTCGTTGGGTAGAGCGCGGGAGTCCAAGAGGGGAGTTTCGGGTTCGGGGAGCCTTCGGAGTTCTCTTCGGCGGCCGGCGGCACGGGGCTTGAAGATGGCGAACCGCGCAGCCTACCCCAGCCGCCGCCGGTGCCAAGCCAGGACACCGGTCGGGCGCCGTCTTCAGGCCGATGCGCCGGCGGGCACGGCGCCCGCGCTGTCTGCGCTGCCGCGACCACCGCGTTCCGGCTGGTACTCCGGGAGCACGGCGGCCAGGGCACGCCGGAGATCGTCCGCCGCTTGCCCGGGCGCACCCAGCTCGGCGACCACCTCTTCGATGTTGCGGTGGAACGATGCCTGCCCGCGCCACACGAACACCTTCTGGCAACGCGTCGCGTCGACCAATTCGTCGGTGAAGCCGAGCTCTTCGTACATTTTCTCACCCGGGCGAATGCCGGTGAACTGAATCTCGACGTCGACGCCCGGCTCGAGGCCGGACAGTCGAATCATCTGCTCGGCCAAGTCGACGATGCGCACCGGCTCGCCCATGTCGAGCACCATGACGTCGCCCCCCTGCGCCAAGCCGGCCGCTTCGAGCACCAGCCGCGACGCCTCGGGAATCGTCATCACGAAGCGCGTCATGTCTTGGTGCGTGACCGTCACCGGCCCACCCTTCGCGATCTGCTCGCGGAACAGCGGAATCACGCTTCCCGCCGAGCCGAGCACGTTGCCGAAGCGCACCGCGACGAAACGCGTGCTGCTGCTGCGCTGCAGGTGCTGGACGTAGAGCTCGGCGAGGCGCTTGGTCGCGCCCATCACCGAGGTCGGGTTGACCGCCTTGTCGGTGGAGATCTGCACGAAGCGCTCGGCGCCGTACTCGTGCGCCAAGTCGGCCACTTGCTTGGAGCCGAGCAGGTTGTTCTTGATCGCCTCGCCCGGATTGGCCTCCATCATCGGCACGTGCTTGTGCGCCGCCGCGTGGAACACGATCTGCGGCCGGTGCTGCTCGAACACCGCCCGCATCCGCGCGGCATCGCCGATGCTGCCGATCATCGGCACGATCTCGGTCTGCAGCGCCTTGGCCGACAGCTCGCGGTCGATGTGGAACAGGTTGTTCTCGCAGCTCTCGACCAGCACCAGCCGCCGTGGCGCCAGCGCCAACAGCTGGCGGCACAGCTCCGAGCCGATGCTGCCGCCGGCGCCGGTGACCAACACGATCTTGTCCGGCACGATCTTCTCGGCCGCCGAGTCCTCGATCACCACCGGCTCGCGCCCCAGCAAGTCCTCGATGGCGACGTCGCGCATCTGCGAGATGCTGAAGCGCCCGCTCAGCAGGTCGTGCAGCGCCGGAATGATCTTGGCTTTGAGCCCAGCCGCTTCGCACTCGGCAGTGATCCGCTTGACCAGATCACCGCGCGCACCGGCGATGGCGATCAACGCCACTTCCGCCCCGGTGCGCTTGGCGACCCGATGCAGATCACCGACCCGTCCCTGCACCGGGATGCCGTGCACGGCGCGCCCCTGCTTCTTCGGGTCATCGTCGAGGAACGCGACCGGGACCAGGCCGACGTCGGCGCGGCGCTCGAGCTCGCGCGCGAGCAGGTGCCCGGCGTGACCGGCGCCGATGAGGATCGCGGGAACGACGCGGCCGCGCTGGATGCGGTGCCGCAACAACCCGCGCTCGATCTGCATGCGCCGCACGACGCGGATCCCCGCGATCCCCAACAACATGAGGACCGCGTCGATCGCGATCACGCCGAGCGGCAGCGCGGTGGCCGAGAGCCCCAGCGGCAGCTGCTGGCCCGCGACCGAGAAGCGCAGCACGGTGAGCACCAACACCGAGGCCGCGGTTCCGTACATCACCGGCGGCAGCTCGCGCAGACTGACGAGGCTCCAGGGGCAACGCGTCACGCCGAAGGCCCACAACGCCAGAAACTGCCCCCCGATCACCCACGGCATCGCCTGCCAGAGCTGCTCGGCGTAGCGCGGCTCCAGCTGCCAGTCGAAGCGGAACAGGAACGCCAGACACAACGCCACCGCCAACACCGCCAGGTCGACCAGCGCGCGCAGCGGCGGCGCCATCATCGTCGGCACGTAGTAGTACAACGGCGACCGGCTCGGCCGGCCACCGGGGGATTCGTCGACCGGGCCGCCCAGATCGATCCGACGCACCGCCCGCGCCGAGGGAATCCACGGAGCCCCGGAGGTCCGTTCTTCTTCTTGGGTTGTTCCGCGCTTCATCGTTGCAAGAGGGGCGACCTGCCGAGAGGCCAGGCGTTCCCCGAAGTGGACCGGTGTTATCCGCAAACCGGGAGCCTTTCGGCGCGGCACCGCGACCACCGGTGCCCTCCGGTGGTCGGGCGGGTAGCCTACCCAATCCTCGGCACGCCCGGGGCCAGGGCGCACCCCCCATTTCGGCCTCGGGATTGGCCCGAGGCGCCATCCTAGCCGCAGCCTACCTCAAACGCCGCTCCCACGGCAGTTTCCGCGCCGGTTCCATGTTGCGGCCCACCGTCTTTGTTTGCGACTTGCCTCCGGCCGCCTCCGGCGGAGTCAGCACCGACTCCAGATGGCGGCCGCTGCGGCGGCAAGCGAGTCGTCTTCACGCACCCGGACCACATGCATCAGCGGGTCGACCGCTTGAACGGCACCGCGATCGGAGGCATCGCCGTCCTCGAGCGCCAGGACGAGATCCGCGCCGCGCTCCGGCGCCCCGGCACCCGCGCTCGGCGCGAGGACCAGGTGTCCCCGCGCGCGCAGCCGCGACGCCCGCCGCCATGGGGTCGAGCCGGAGCCGACGACCGTCGGCCACGCCACGACGTCGAACTTCGCAGCGAACAAACCGCGCAAGCCGGACACCAGCGACCGCGCCACCGCCCGATCGCTCGCCCGCACCAAGACCAGCATGCCGCCGGCTGCAGCACTGCGGGCGCGGACCCATGGCACGCCTTGCAGCCGGAGACCCAATGCCCGCCAGACCAGGCTCAGCTCACGCCCCCAACGCCGCGCCGCCGCCGCCGGCCCCGTCCACGCGACGTGGTCGGCGAGCGCCCGCCAAGCCACCGCGCGCACGCCGAGCAGCGTGTCGACCCTCAGCTCGCGTGCGGCGGTGCTGACCGCGCGCGCGCCGTCTGCCCCGAGCCAACTGCGCGCGCAAGCCTCGACCTCGGTCAAGTCGCAGTCGCGCAACAGCGCGTCGAGATCGCCAGCGGTCTTCTCGATCCACCGGCGCTGCACCTTCGGCTGCCAACGGTCGCGCCAACGCCACAACACCGCCCGCCGCAGGAGCAGCAAGACCACTTCCATCGCCGGTGCGGCTCCCGACACCGACGTGCCCGGGATCGGGCAGCGCGCGGCCAGCACCTCGTGCTCGAACGGCAGGCGCAGCCGGTTGAGACGAGGCTCACCGGCGACCATCCGGTAGTGGACATGGAAGTGCACGAAGCAGCACTGGGCGGCATCGAACGCGAAGTAGTCCTCGAGGCCCGCATCGGCGCGCAGCGCATGCGTGCGCGGCCGCCGAAACCCGCTCGCCAACAACGCCGTCGCCAGCGCGGGCGCGTGCTCCGGCTCGACCAACAGATCGATGTCGCCGCGGCCGGCGAGCCCGTCGGCCAGCCGCCGGGTACCCCGCCACAGGCAGTACGACACCTCGGCATCGGCGAGGTGGGCGAACGCCATCTCGGCGGGCGAACGGGCATCGCTCATGCTTTCCCCCCGGCCGAACGGCGCCGCAGCTTCGACGAGAGCCACATCCCCGACTGGCCCAGGACGGGCGCGGGCGCCAGGCGCGCGGCGATCGCCACCGGCACCCCGACGCCGGCAAGCGTGCCCATGAGCACGCCGAGCGGCGACCACGCCGCCGAGCGGAACAGGGTGGCCAGCAGCCAGCCGCCGGTGACGACCGGCGCGGCCAACAGCAGGCCGTGCACGTGCCACGAGGCGAACACCGACCACCGGATCTGCAGCGCTGCCAAGCTCATCTGGGCCATCACCAGGTAGTTCGCGATGATCGCCACGCCGATCCCCGCCGCCACTCCAGCGACACCGAACCCGGTGCCCGCCAGCGCTCCGGCGACGACGAGCGCGGTGAACAGCGCCAGCCGCGCGGACCGCTCGTAGACCTTGCCGGTCGCGCGCGCCAGCGAATCGCTGATCTTGTAGCCGGTGCGGAACACGAGCACCGCAGCCAAGATCTGGAACGGCAGCACCGCGGCATCCCAACCCGGGCCGAGCACGACCCGCACACACTCCGGGCCGAGCACGACCCCGAGACCACCGGCGGCGGTCATCAGCGACGCGACCAAGCCGATGCCGCGGGAATACGTCTCCGCCAACCGTTCGCGGTCGTCTTGAAAGCGCGCCATCATCGGAAACAGCACCCGGTCGAGCACTTCGCCGACGTACATCGCCGGCATCGTCATCAGCTGGTGTGCGCGGCCGTAGACGCCGAGATCGACCGCGGTCATGCACCGGCCGATGACGACGCGGTCCGCCTGCCCCGCCGAGTACGCGAACAGCCGGCTGAGCATGAACCCCCCGCCGAAGTACATCAGCTCCGCGGTCGGGCGCCGGCGCGGCAGGATGCCACGCGGATGCGGCCGCGCCGCCACCAGCACGACCGATTTGACCGCGGCCTGCGCCAGCTCGGCCGCGGCCAAAGACCAGATTCCGGCACCCGCCATCGCCAGCCCGATGCCGACCGGCATGTACACCGCGGTGAACGAGAGCAGCTCCGACAGGGCGATGGGGCGCAGCTCCAGATCGCGCTGCAGCAGCGCTTCGGGCACCACGCTCGGCGCCTGCAGCAGGATGGCGAACGCCATCCAGCGCAGCAGCTCGAGCAACGACGGCATCTCAAACCACGCCGCGACGGCCGGCGCGCCGATCCACATCGCCGCGACGAACAAGAGCGCGCCGTGCGCCGACAGCGCGAACGCCGTGCGCACGTGCTCCTCGCCGATCGCGCCACGCTGCACCAGCGCCGGCCCGACCACGACCTGACTCAGCAGGCGGCCGAGACCGACCAGCACCCGCGCCGCGGTCACCACGCCGAGCTCGGCAGGGGTCAGGTAGCGGGCCAGCACCGCCAGCAGGACGAACTGGCCGAGACCCTGCGAGCCGAACCCCACCGCGGCCCAGGCGAGCCAGCGGACCCCCTTGGAAGGGCCCGCGCTCAACGCCCGCCCCCACCGAGTGGCCAGACCGCTCGCCCGGGGACGGCCGCCCCCACGGCAGCTTGCGCTTGCCACCCGCCGATGCCGATGACACAGTCGGGACGCTGCCCTGGCGCGGCGCCCCGCGGGGCTGCCAAGCCCGCCGAGAACACGCCATGCACACCGCCGTCGCCGTCATCACCATGATCACCATGGTGCTGTTGCCGCTGCAGTGCGTGGAGCTGCCGCTCAACACCTCGATCCTCGACTGGTGGAACGCGGCGACGCTGCCGTTGCTGCTGGCCTGGCTGCTGCGCGGCGACCGCCCGGTGCACTTGCCGCTGTTCACCTGCAACGTGCTGATCTGGGTGTCGGCCCTGGTCGCCAGCTGCGTGTCGCTGTTCCCGACGATGGGGCTCGTCGCCACCATCAAGGAGATCTATCTCTACGCGTGGTTCGTCACCCTGGTCGGCGTGTTCGCGTACCTCGAGCCGCGCTGGCAACAGCGCATCCTCGCGGTCTGGGTCACGGTCGCTTGCGGCCACGGTCTGTTGATCCTCGCGCAATTCGAGAGCCCGGCTCTGCTCGACGCAATGAATGCCCGGCTGCGCGGCATCGGTCATCTCGACCCGCACCGACCGTCGGGGCTGATCAACAACTGCAACGCCGCCGCGGTCTACCAGCTGATGGCGTTCCCGGCGGTGATGATGTGGCGCACTCCGGTCTGGCTGCGCGTCGGCGCCCTCGCGGTGCTGTCGCTCAGCTTGGTCGGCACGGGTTCGATGGGCGCGCTCGCTGCCGCGATCGCCGGTGCCGCGTTCGGCCTTGCGCTGATTCCAATGCTGTACCGCGACTGGGCGCTGACGATGCGCTGCATCGTCGCCGCGCTGGTCGGCGGCGCAGTGCTGCTCGGCGTCGGCGCGGTCTGGCTGAGCAACGACCCGGAGCTGGCAGCCCAGCTCGAGGCCATGCTGTTCGGCCGCACCGACCGCTCGGCCGGCAGCCGGTTCGAGCTCTGGGGCGCGGGGCTGGCCCTGTGGGCAGAGGGCGGCCACGTGCTCGGCATCGGCCCGGAAACCTATTGGCAGATCGCGCACAAGGAGCTGCACAACGACGCCATCGCGTTCACCGTCGAACGCGGCATCCTCGGCGTGATCGCGGTGGTCGCACTGCCCTCGGTCGTCCTGGTGCGCGCCTTCCACGCCGTGCGGCTGGCGCCGGGAGAACGCGCGCGGCTGGTGTTTCCAGCACTGGTCGTCGCCGCAGTGGTCGAGTCGCTGACCCACGAGATCCTGCACTGGCGCCAGCTCTGGCTGGCGCTCGCACTGATGGAGGGAGTCATCGCCAGGCACGCGGTGGTCCAGCGCTCCGCCGGACCGCAACGGTGGCAACTGTCGCCGTCGCCCGCCTGACGCGGTGGCCACCCGCATCTAAACCGCGGTCCCCGAAGCCTTCGGAGCCAGCGCTCCCACCCTGTCAGCCAGCCGGGCAGCCTCCCGCTCCAGACTCACCGGCGCGCCGTTGTCGACCACCGTCAACGGCACTCCGGTGTCGCGACCCAGGGCGACGACGCGAGTCAGCAGCGCCGCGCACCGGCTCAGGATCTGCGGATCTCGATCCAGCTGGCGATCCACCCGCGAATCGCGCTCCGGCCGGGCGCGGATGCGCGCCTCGACCAGCGCCAAATCGACCTCGACGAACACGAACAGGTCGGGCAGCGGCGTCGCCAACACCGGCGAGCTCAGCACTTGCAGCGCCCGGTCGGCGTCGCCCTCAAGCGCCAACGACAGCACCGCCTGCAGCAATCCCTGGTCGAAGAAGTGGATACCGCCCCGCCTCTGCGCGCGACGGGTCAGGCCGCGCACCAGCCAGAGATTGAACAACAACTTCGCGCCCGAACGCGTCGTCGGCTGGCGGGTCGAGCGCACGAACGACCACGCTTGCAGCGATCGGCGGGGGTGCCGCATCAGCTCGACAGCCACGTGGCCGAGCTTGGCGAGGACTCGTAGGGGACGCCTTCTACCGTGCGCGAGGTGGTAGCAGGTCTGGTCGACCACGACGCCACGGGCGGCGAGCTCGCGGGCCGCGGCCCGCGATAGCGCCGACTTGCCGGAGCCCGGCATGCCGACGAACTCGACGCAGACGCCGCGCGTCATCGCAGCGCCGCCCAGAGCGCCGCGCGAACCTGCCGCTGGACGTCCTCGATCGGCGCATCGGCATCGATGACCGCGATGGCAGCACCGCCGAAGCGCATCCGTTGGACCGCATCGATCCGGCGGCGGACCTCTTCCCGACTCATCTCCGGCCGGCGCGCCAGCGAGACGTCTTCGGTGACGCACAGCTTGAGCACGAGATCCGGAGGCTTCTGCTCAGCTTGGCTGTAGGCGCGCCGCTCCCACGCCGCGATTCGGCGCACCCAACCCCAGCGATGCGTCTCCCACGCGGACAGAATCGGTCCGTCGTTGAAGCCCATGATCTCGTTCTGCGGGTAGCGATCGGAGACCACGACGTGCCCCGCATCGCGCGCGCGCCAGGCGGCACGCAGCTTGCCGCGCTTCTCGTGGCTGAGCACCAGAGCCCAGAGCACACGGGCCGCGCGCAGCGGCCACGAGCGCCGCTCGGGGGACGGCGCGGCTTCGCTCGCCGCCGTCTTCTTGGTGGTCGGCTCGGGCGCCTTTGCCGGCGCCTTCTTCCGACGCCGCAAAAGGCGCAGCACCCAGACCATCGGGCGACGCAGCCAGGAGCTGGGGCCGTCGCCGCTGCCCAGGTAGGCGGGCTCGAGGCGCAGCACCGGCGCCAGCCATTGCTGCAGCGCCTCCACGGTCGTCGATTTGCCCGCGCCATCACAGCCGAGCAGCGCAATAAGCCGGCCCGCACCGGCCATCGGCACCGGCAACGCGGACGTCGCAGGCGCGCCCGGTGCCCTCGGCAAAGCTGAGGTGGTCGGCGCGGCGGCGCGGAGCCAGGTCGCCAGGGCCGCCGCCCCCGCGCCACCGTCGACAAGCGCGGCCACGGCGGCGCCACACGCCGCGCCACCCCACGTGGTCATTCGACTTGCGACCTCCTCTGCCTCGACCCCCGGCGCGAGCGCCGCCAGCTTCGCGCGCAGCTGCGCCGCGGCTTGCTCATCGGTGCCAGCTTCGACCGCCCAGCGCAGCGCGGTCAGCGCGAACACGCTCGCCAATGGTAGCACCCCACGGTCGACTGCTTCGCGCAACGCGCCGGCGTTGGGTAGCTCGTACGCAGTGGATCCCACCGCGTAGCGCAGCCCCTCCGCGACGGTGACCACAGTCGGCAGTTCGCCTTCGCTCCAGTGGGCGAGGCTCACACCGCACAAGCCAGCAGCGATGCCGCGGAGCTCGATCGCGCCAACCGCGCGCAGTGCATCCACCGCGCTGCCGCGAGCCGATCCTTCGATCAGCACAGCGAGCCGCGGCACGCCGTCGCCGAGCACGCCGTCCTCCCACACGGTCGCCGGGACCCCGGCCGCGGCCAATGCATCGATCACCGCCCCCCATCGCTCTTCCACAGCGTCCTCGCCGGCCACCGCGACCGCCGTTAGTCGTCCCGCCGCAGCCATGCGACGAACCGCTCGATGCCCTCGTCGAATCCCACCGCCGGCGCGAAACCGAGGGCCGTGCGCGCGGCGTCGGTCTGCGCCCAGGTGCGGGTGACGTCACCGACCTGCCGCGGCTGCCAGTCGACCACGGCCTCGACCTCGAGCGCGCGCTCCAGCGTCTCGATCATCTCTTTGACCGAAACCACGCGCCCGCCGCCGAAGTTGAGAATGGCGAAGCCGAGCGGATGGTCCGCGGCACGGGTCAGGCCCTCGACGAGATCGTCGACGTAGGTGAAGTCGCGCACCGCCGAACCGTCGCCGAACACCGGGATCGGCGTGCCGGCGCGCATCCGATCGGCAAACTTGCGGATCGCCAGGTCGGGCCGCTGCCGCGGGCCGTACGCGGTGAAGATCCGGATGCAGGACACCGACAGGCCGTGCGCGTGGTGGAAGGTGTGGGCCACCAACTCGCCGGCGCGCTTGGTCGCCGCGTACGGCGACACCGGCCGCTCGACCGGGTCGGTTTCGCAGAACGGCCCGTCCTCGCGCTCGCCGTACACCGACGACGACGAGGCGAACACGAACTGCGGCTTGCCGAACTTGGCCGCGGCCTCGAGCAGCACCGAGGTGCCGTGCACGTTGACCGAGGCGTACTCCGCGGGGCGCTCCAAGCTGGGCCGCACCCCGGCCAGGGCGGCGAGGTGCACGACGGCGTCGAACTTGCCGGCCTCGAACACACGGTCGACGACTGCCGCGTCGCGGATGTCGCCCCGGACCAGCGAAAACGCGGGGTTCTGGTTGGCGCGCTCCAGGTTGCGCAGCTTCTGCGCCTCGGGGTAGTAGGGGTCGAAGTTGTCGAGACCGACGACGGTCCGTCCTTCGGACAGCAGCCGCTCGGTCAACGTCGAGCCAATGAAGCCGGCGGCGCCGGTGACCAGCACTCGTTTCGCGCTCATGCTCTGCACTCCCGCCCGGCCGTGACGGCCGCGATCGTCTCACTCTCGATCCACCCCGCTTGCCGCGCCCACTCGAGCTCGGGCGGCAGCGGAAACTGGCGCCGGCCGGCGGCGACCGCGGCGATGACCGCCCCGGTGCGTGCGATGACCGCCAGGTCGTAGCCGAACGAGGCGCGCGCCAGGTAGGCGCGCTCGATAGCCATCTTGAGCGGCAGCAGCCGCTCGACGTAGGCCGTTTCGGGGTCCTCGCCGCTGAGCAAGGCATCCCCGTGCGTGTAGTTGAAGATGCTGCCCGGGCTGGCCAAACCCGGCCGCACCGCCAGGGTCGCGCGATAGTCCACGGTGTAGTGCCGCTCGACGATCGCCGGATCCTCGGGCCGCGGCCCGACCAGCGTCATCGCACCGCGCAACACGTCCCACAGCTGCGGCAGCTCGTCGACCTTGGTCGTGCGCAGCAGCCGTCCGACCGCGAACACCCGCGGGTCGCGCGCGCCGGTGATCACGCTGCCGCGCGCGCCGGGGCTGGTGACGTGCATGGTGCGGAACTTGTGCATGGTGAACGGCGCTCCGCCGCGCCCGACGCGCTGCGCCCGATAGAGCACCGGGCCGCGACTGCTGAGCGCGACGCCGAGCGCCGCGACCAGGAGGAGCGGCGACAAGGCGATCAGCAAGACCGCCGATGCCAGCATGTCAAACGCCCGCTTGGCCATTGCGCCGGATCCTGCGCACCGTCATGAACACTTCCGCAGCGTCGAGACAGCACTGGTTGCCCCACGCCTTGGCCTTGTGGGTGAGCGCCTCGAGCGAGCGCGGGTGCGGATAGTCGCGCAGCTCGCTCTCGTAGCAGCGCATCGCGGCGAGCTTCTTGTCGAGCACCGAGGAGATGTCGATCCACGTGTCGGGCGCGAAGCTGCGCGGGTACGCCCATTCGGTACTGCTGGCGGTGTCGAACGCGTACACCGCCTCGATGCAGGGCTCGGTCGGCCGTGCCGCCACCAAGATCGCCTTGAACAACAGCTCGTGGTCGCGGTTGATGTCGCCACCGTACTGGCAGTACACGACACGCGGCTGCAGCTCGCGGACGATCGCCTCGATCGGCGTGATCACGTCGGTGAGGGTGAGCGTGTCCAGGTGCTGGTCGGGAAAGCGCAAGAAGCGCACGTCGCGGACCCCGAGCACGTCGGCGGCGGCGCGGGCGTGCTGCTCGAGACCGACCTCCGCCTCCGAGTAGCGCAGGGACTCGCCCTCGCAGGCGATCACACTGGTCACCACGTCGCCCTGCGCGGCGTGCAGGGCGGCGGTCCCCGCACACCCCAGCAGCTCGTCGTCGGGGTGCGCGGCGAGGATCAGGACGTTGGCGGGCTCACTCATCGGCGAACACCTTGCCCTCCCAAGGGAGGGCGCACAACTCCGGTCCCCGGGTTACCGCGCCGCTCTCGTCCTCGACCTCCAACACCGCGAGCACGCCCTCGCCGGTGGCGACCAGCCAGCCGCAGGCCGCCGGCTCCGGGCTGACCACCGGCCCGAGCACGGTGCCCGGCGCGCCCCAGTCGCGGCCGGCGGGCGGCAGCAGCGCGGCTTGCCACACGGTGTAGCGCTGGCCTTCGATGAAGGAGAACGCCCCGGGGTAGGGCCGGGTCAGGCCGCGCACCATGTCGTAGACCGCGCGCGCGGACTGCTGCCAGTCGAGCAGGCCGTCGGCCGGCCGCCGCCGCGGCAGAATGGGCTCGTCGGTGTGCTGCTGCGGCCGGCCGCTCCGCTCGCCGCGCAGCAGGCGCGACCAGAGCGCCACGATCATGTCGCGGTTGGCTTCGGCGACCTTCTCGTACAGCGTGGCACAGGTGTCGAACGGCGTCACCGGGAACGAGCGGCTGTCGATGATGTCACCGCTGTCGACCCCCTCCGCCAGCCACATCAGCGTGTTGCCCGAGGTCTTCTCGCCGCGGATCAGCGTCCAGTTGATCGGCGCGCTGCCGCGGTTGTGCGGCAGCTCGGAGGCGTGCGCACCGATCAGCCCCACCCGGATCAAGTCCATCGCCGGCTTGCGCACGATCTGGCTCCAACCGATCACGAACAGGACGTCGAGCTGCTGCTCTTCGAGCAGCGCGAGCGCGGCCTCGTCGTTGATGTTGCGCACCGTGTGGGGCTCGATGCCGAACTCGGCACACAGCGCCGGGTAGTCGGCGACGCCGCTGCGCTTTCCCGCCAGCTCGGGGTCCAGCGTGATGACGCACGCGACGTCCTCACCGGCCGCGAGCAACGCCCGCAACGCCGGAATGCCCTCGACGTGGAATCCGAGCCAACCGATCCGCATACCTCTACTCGTCTACCTGCCGCGCTCTCTTGGTCCCCCTTGTTTCGTCGGCGCCGACGACCCGGCAACCGTAACCCGAACCGGCATCCGCCGATCTCGAAATCGCCCCCCGCCGCCGCCCGCCCCTTGTGATGGAGCTCCCCCTGACCGATACTCCTCCCACCAACGACTGCTCGTGGGGGCGATCGGCATCGACCGGATGCTGTCACGGCGGTAGTGGCGTGCCGAGGGCCGGGTGGCCTCGTAAAAACCCGGAAAACCACAAGTGCCAACCAGCACTACGCTCTGGCTGCTTAAGAAGTAGTCACGCCGACGGTCCTTCGCCTGCGGGGGCCCGAGGCGACACTCAGCAGGCTGGTCCCGCGCGGACGTCCGACCCGCGCGCGACGAGATTCTTGTCGGGCTGGCCACAGCGGATCCTGGTCGCCGGAGCCGCGGGGGTGAGACCAAACGACGACCTACGCACGTAGAGGCTGCCGCCGGGGTATCACGGGACGCGGGTTCGATTCCCGCCGCCTCCACCACTTCAGCGGCTTCGCCGCTGGAGTGATGGTGGCGTCGGGACTCGGTCCCGGCGACGCCGCCTTTGGCGGCGGCGCTGGGATCGATTCCGTTTCGGGGCCTCGGGGGTCAGGGGATCGGGGGCCGCGCCGTCGTCGTCGTCCTCGTCGCGCTGCAGTGGTTTGACGACGGCGAGAACATCACGACGAAGCTCTGTCGGTGAAGCGAGCGCGTGGAGTGCCGCGCACCGCAGCGCCGGCTCGGTGCTCGCGAGCAAGCGAACCGCCACCTGGACCCACTCCGCCTGCCTCGTGCGGTAGCTCGACAAGCCGAGGATCGCAGCGCACGGTCGCCAAGGGTGGCGTCCTCTGCCGCGGCCAATCCCATGAGCAGGTCGAAGGCTCGCGGGTTCTCGATTCGGCCAAGGTGCTGGAGCGCAAGCTCGCGGGGCGCCCCGGTCAGCACCCTTGCGTGGGTCAGTACGAGATCGACTGCGCGAGGGTCCCGCACACCTGCAAGGGCCGCCAGTGCCAGGGACGCCAGCGGCGGATCTTCACGTTCGAGGTGCGGAACGAGGGCATCGACGACGTCAGACGCGCGTGTGTCGTGTGCGCGCCACAGGGTCCATAGGCTCGCGGGAGACGACGGGCCATCCAACGCCTCCGCAAGCCACCGGATCTCGCGGGTGGTCAGCGCTCCGACATGCCGAGCGAGCAGCCAGACAACCCGAGATCGGGCCGGTTCGCTCTCCGGGAGCCCCACGGCGCGGAGACCGTCGAGCCTCACGGGGCCGATCCGGAGGAGCGCGCGCAGACACTCGGGCCCGACGACTTCGGTGCCGATGTGACGCGCCAGAGTCTCGGCGGCCCGTTCGTTCGGATCGCTGCTCAGGGCATGGGCTGCCTGGCAGCGCATGGCGTCACCGAGGGAAGCGTCCCCGAGGATGGTCTCCAGCCGGTCGGAGAACAGCCGAACGCGGCCGAGCTGCTCCAGTCGCCAGCAAGCGCGCGACGCGATCGCTCGGTTCGCGAGACGCTTCTCTCGGATCCCAAGCCCGCACGTCCGACGTCCCCGTCGGTAGGCCGCACTTTGTCCAGTGAGCGTCGGGGAGGAAGCGCTCCGGGAACGCGCACCCGAATTCGATCGGGTGCTCGGTGCTGTCTCGCCCGCCGACGCGCGGTTGCCCGGCCGGGAAGTCGTGAGGCCGTGACAGGACGGCCGCGATCTCGCGAAGCTCGACGACCACGGTTGGGTCGAGCAGCTCGACGTCTGCGTGAGACGCACAAGACGCCGACGCAACCAAGAGCACCAGCGAGGCCAGGCGCTTGCTGTTGGGTGTCATGCGGCGCAGCTCCGTGGAACGTCAGGGACTCAGTTTGGTTCATCGAAGCCGTCGAGCCCAGTGTGGCCAGCCTCCGCTACGATGGACTCTCGTGCCGACTTGGACGATCCAGATCCGCGCCGCTGAAGACGACTCCCCGATCCCCGGCGCGCAAGTGGCGCTCGGCGTGCGACTCGGCCGCAGGGAAGGGTTCGTCTCGCTGGCCGAAACGGACCGGGAAGGCGGCTGTCAGGTCCACTGCGATCTCGCCGACGACATCGCCCGGTCGGTTGACGTGATGGCCCACGCACCGGGCCGCGATGCACGGCAGATGGGTATCGGCGATCTTGGATCACAGCCGACCATCCTGCGACTGGCGCAGGGACCTACGATCCGCGGTCGCGTCAGCGACGAGAATGACGATCCCGTCGAGGGTGCGAGCGTCGACCTTCGCCGCCACGGACGCACCGGCGACGAAGAGCCTGAGTGGTATGGCTCGACGCCGTGGCCGCCACCGGTGACCACGGACGCCGACGGCCGCTACGTCCTGCCGTGGTTCTCGTCCTCGTGGCAGGGCCAGCCGGAAGGCGACGAGCTCGCGCTCACGATCGACCATCCGGAGTTCGCGCCTTGGCAGCGTCGCGGCGTGCAGTCGCTGATTCCGCGCATCGGTGACGCGGAGTTCGATGCCGTGCTCTCGCCCCTTGACGCCTCGAGTGCGGCACCGACATCGATCGACCCTTGCGAGCCCTGGCCAGAGGAGAGGGTGCCGTTGCGTATCTCGGTCCTCTGCGGTGCGGCGCGCCGACGCGCCTCGGAAGGTGCCGTGTGGATGTCGTTGGTCGACGCGCCGCGTTTCTCGTTCTGGGTGCCCATCGAGAAGGACGGCCACACTGCGCACCGTCTCATCCCGTCCGGCACCTATCGCGCGCAGGTCACCGTTCCCGGCGCGGCGACAACCCATGCGAAGGTCCGCGTCGACTCGACGGGTTGTTCCCCCCACGCCCTACGCGTCAGGCGAGGCCGCCGTGTCGCGGGTCGCGTGACGGATCGCGACGGTCGTCCGGTCGCCGGCTGCTTCGTGCAGTTCGCCAGCGTTCTCGCGCACGTCACCCCGCAAGCCCGAGCTACGACCGACGACCGGGGACACTACGAACTGCCCGGCGTCCGTGGACTGTGCTGGATGAGTTTCCAGGCCAGAGGCTTCGCCAACGCCGACCGGATCCGATGGATACAAGGCTGGCTGCCGTGGCGCCGCCGCCTCGATGTGGTTCTCCAGCGCGGATGCGTGGTGCGAGGGAGGGTCGTCGGCCCGAACGGTTCTCCCCATGCCCGCACCTTCGTTCAGCTGCACAGTCGCGGCCGCGGTGCTCAGCCGGTTTGCGGTCACACGGCGTGGACCGATGCGGAGGGTCACTTCGAGCTGCGCAATGTTCCCAGTGGAAGCGCTCTGCTGATGGCGCTCGAACGGGAAGAGCCGCTGACGTGTCGGGAAGGCGAAGAGGTCGAGCTCGAAGTCCGCACCGGGTAGTTCTCGACTCGACTCGTCCAGGAGTGCCTCCGGCGACGGTCGGCTCTCCCTCAACCCGCCGACCGCCGGGTACCGATGGCAAGAGACGAGGCCTCCAGCAAATGGGAAGCACCGCCCGTCCGATCCTCACCGCCGCCGCGCTACTCCTCACCGTCCTCGCCGTGGCGCTGGTTCGCTTCGACAGCCCTTCGTTGCCCGCCACCCCGACGGATCCCGGCGACTCGACGGCCACACCGACCCAGGAGGCCATGACGTCCGACCGCGAGGCTGCCTCCGACCGGGCACGGATCGGAGTCTCGCCCCGCAGTGAGGTCGTCGTCTCGAGTCCTATCCCCGGACCGCTGGTCGAGTGTCGGGTCATGCGTGGCTTCGACGCGGAGTTCCCCGGAGCACGGGTGCGCTTGGAGTTCTTCGCCAACCGCGCGTCGTCGACAACGCCGGAGTTCGCCGCGGTGTTGACTGCCGACGATCGCGGGCTCGTGGTCTCGCGGCTACCGCGGCTCAACACCGTGGGCTCGGTGCGGTTCACCACCGAACAGGACGGCCACGCGTGTCGCCCCGCCACGGCCCTCGCGCTCCCGGGGCAGGACCGGTTGACGGGTATCAAGCTCTACGTCTTCCCGGTCGACCGGCTCGTGCACGGGCGCGTGCAGGACGCTTCGGGCCAACCCGTGCAGGGTGCGCGCGTCATGGCGTTTCTGAACGAGTCCGTCGAGACCGGTGAGTGCGGCACGTTTCAACTCACGGTGTCGTCGGCCTACCCGCAGGTGCGCTACTCGGTCTGCGCGCCCGGCTACGGGGTTGTTCGGGATTCGCTGACTCTCGGAACGGAGGACCCCACACGGGTGGTGGTGACGTTGCAGCCGGGCTTCGAGATCGGGGGCAGGGTGACCGACCCGGACGGGCGTCCGCTGATCGGTGCGAGAGTCGCCACGGCCCACCTCGGGCTCGCGGGCCATTTCGTCACATCCGGCCAGGACGGGACCTACTCGATCACATCGGCGCAGCCTGGACGGCGCCGGTACTCGATGACCGCGAGTCACCCGGGCTATGCCGCCAAGAGCCTCTGGGTCGATGGCGGCGGCAAGCGGGCGCAGGCGGACTTCGCCCTGGCGCGCGGGGCCACGGTCGAGGGCAGGGTTGTCGCGCCCGACGGGTCCCCGGTCCAGGGTGCGCATGTCCGGGTGGCGCGCATCACCGACGTGACCACCGCGGATGGGTCTTTCCGCCTGGCGGATCTTCCCTCCGGCGCGCAAACCCTGGAGGTCGATCGGCCGGGCTTCGCTCCGCTGCAGGACGAAGTCGTGCTCACCGCCGGTCGGACCTCGGCCGGACACACTCTGACTCTGTGCGAGGGCGGTCAGGTCTCCGGCACGGTGACGGACACCGAGGGCAACGCACTGGGTGGCATCGCCGTCCGGCCCATGGTCGGACGGCGGTATCTCGAACGCGAGGCGACGACGAACGAGCGTGGCGAGTTCACCATCGCGGATCTGCCCGAGGGAGCGGACGCGGTCGATCTCGTCGGGGTTGGTTTCGTCGCCATCCGGCGGGCGAGGATCCGGGTCGGCCAGACCGATGCGAGCTTCCGGATGCAACGGTCGGTGGAGTTGCACGGCCGCGTCGTCGACGCCGGCACGGGTCGGCCGATCCCCGCGTTCCGCATCCGCATGCTCACGACGAATCCCGGGATCTCCGTGACTTGGGTGCGCGAGGGAGTGCAGTTCCGAGATGACGAGGGGCGTTGGAGCACCCACCGCGAGCTGATCGCTCCAGGGACGCAATTCACGCTTCAAGCACATGCGGCCGGCTACGCCCCGTGCACCGTCGAGGGGGTCGAGGCCAGCCACGACATGCATGCCGTCGTCTTCGAGCTGCAGCCCGCGCTCGGTCTACAGGGCCGCGTGCTGCAACAGGAGAGCGGCGTCCCCACTCCGGGCCTGGAGGTCGAGCTCGTGGCCGATGCATTGCCGGTGGGCGACCGCGACCACCCGTCGTCCAGACAGCTCACGACCACGGACCCCGCCGGGCGCTTCTCGTTCGACGGCCTTGCCGACAGGGACTATCGGGTCGTGCTCCGGGACAATGGAAGGCTCCTGCAGATCGGTGCGCCGGTGAGGGCGGCGCCGCTGGGCGCCGAACGGATCGTCTGGCTGCGCCCCCCAACGACACTGGTCGGTCGACTGCTGGACGGCGACGGCGAGCCCCTCGGAGCCGCCGACATCGTGCTCGGCCGGCAACGCATTGCGGGCGTCCCGTCCAGCGACTCGCCGCGCACGGCCCGCTCCGACGGCGCGGGGCGCTTTCGGTTCGAGGGGCTGCAGGCCGGCCCCTACGAGCTGACGGCTACCGCGTACTCGCGAGCCGGAGCCAGCGTCGTGTTCCACGAGTCGATCGTGATCTCGGGCGAAGCGGACGCGGAGATCACCGTTCGCCCCGCCGGGAGATGCCGCCTGCAAACGGAAGTGCGCCTGCCACCCGGTGCCACGAACGCCATCGTGCAGGTGGTCTGCACCGACGGCGATCCGCGCGCTTTCCGCGCCGCGGTCCAGGAGGGCCGCGTGTCGCTGGTCGGGTTGCCCGCGGGCCCGTGCAGAATCGCGGTCTTCTATCAGTCCTCGGGCCGTCGCGCCGTCTACAACCGACCCGAGCCGCTCATGCTCCACGGCAGAGGGTGGATTCGAGTGCGGCTCGATATGCGGAACTGAGATACTGTCGGGCAAGCCCTCGCGTGAGAGAGCAATCTCAGGATGCAGACCCGTTCTTGGCACAAGTCCGCGGCCTTTCTGGCTGGAGGCACTGTCTGCGCCGCCCTGCTCATCGTATTGCTCTGGCCAACCGACTACCAATCCTCGGAGCAAGCGTTCGCTGAAGCCGCGCCGCAACAAGTGCTCGACGTACGCGGTCCCGCCCCGGAGGATCGTCGCCCCGCCAACAGCTGGAACGTCATCGTGGTCGACGAGACGAGCGGAAGACCGCTGCCGAATCTCGAGATCGCCTGGCAACAGAGTGGTGAAGATGAGCGGCACGTGACGACGGATCGCGACGGGCGCCTGACGCTGGCCGCGGTTGGTCTGGCCGCTCTTACGTCGCCGCGCGAACCCGCCGAGTTCACGCCGCGTCAGGTCTTCGTGACGGAAGATCAGCAGATGATCTCGGTGACCACGATCGCCGAAGTAAGGGTTGCCTGGGACGGACCGAGGCCGGGTTCGCTCGAACTCGTACTCGTGCCACAACGCGATTTCGCACAAAGCACCTCGGACCCCCGCGTCGTGCACCCCGCGGAGTTCAGCCGCGGACTCCCCCCGACGTCGCTGAACGGAGGAACCGCGCAATGGACGGGCATTTCGGCTGAGGAAGAATGGCGGCTCGTCGCTGCCGCGGATCGACTGCACCATGTGGAGCCCCGGCATGAGGCCTGGGCGGACCCCATGGGCTCCGCCCGTTACTCCGAGCTCGAATCCTGCCCAGCAAGCGCGCTACTGCGTCTCGAACCCGGCGGCGTCATCGAGCTCCGGATCCATACGCTCAGCAGAACCCGCATTCACTGTCACTTCGGCGGTCTCGCCGAACACACCGAGGCGCGCATCCTCGCGCGCCACTGGGTCGGCCAGGGCGGCGGAGGTGGTGTCTGGAGCATGCTCTCCAATGCGTGGCGAGGAAAGCCGACCTCCGATCCAGTCCTCCTCGCAGATCTACCGACGGGTCCATGGCGGATCGACTTCTGGGCACGCACGGACAACCACTTCGCCGTCGGCGCCGCGTTCGTCGAGCTGTCCACTGACCAACGTGTCGATCTCCAACTCGACGCACGGATGGGTACGGGATCGCTGACCTTCGAAGTGCCGCATGATCTTCCGGCGGCCCACTGGTTGCTGGACACGCGCTCGACGGTTGCCGGAAGGCCAGGGTTGATCGGGATGACCGTTGCTGGAACCCACGACTTCAACCAGGGCGACGTGATCACTGTGACCGGCATCCCCGGCTCGCAAGGGCAATTCCACGCGTTCCCCGATCGGGCCGAGTCGTTTGGGTTTCAGTACGACTTGTCAAAAGGAACCCATTACTGAACGGAGCGGGGCGAGGGCCGACACGGTGGCCTCTCGTGTTTCTCGCGCAGTTCCTGGTCGGAGTCCACGAGGCCAAGAATCCTGATCAGCTCGACACCGTCTCCGCTTCCTCGCGCGACGATCTCCAGCAGGTCGTGGGGTGAGATGCCGTCCATCAGGGGGCGCAACTCTCCGTCCGAGACCCTGCGACGCACGATCAAACGAGACTCATGGAGAGGGCCACCCATGATTCGCCATGGCTCCAGATCGAACTCGAGACTCCATTGGCCGTCTTGCCCGCACTTCACGCTCGCTGCTCCACTGGCGCCGACTGCACCGCGGATTACGGTCTCCTCGTTCGGTATGCAGTCGTCGACCGCTTCGTCGGGGATCGCGCAAGCGGGGTGCATCTCGATCCGCTTCTCCTCGGGAGTCACCGTCAGCCACCCGGTGACGCCGTCGCCGGGTAGCAGGCCGGACCACTGAACCGCGCCCCTGTTGTCGACCGGGGAGTCGAGAAACAGCGCGAAGTGCCACTGCTCTTGAGCGCTGCCGATCCCGATCCATGCCCGGCCCTGGATGGAGGGCGTCGAATCCTGCAGCAAGTAGGTCTCCGCGATGAAGCCATCGCACCACAGACCTATCCGCCGACACTCCGCGACCGCCGACATCTCGTGAGACACGCGGTACTCGAGTCGGCTCCAGAACTCAGGCTCTTCCACGGACTTGCCCTCCGATGCGATGCTCGACCTTCACGAGAGGCTCGACTCTACCCGCGGCTGAACGCGGAGGCTCGACTCCCGCGATCTCCTGGGCGTCAGAACCCGAGAACGAGATCGATCGCGTTCAGCAATACGAGCTGATTGGGGCCCGCCGCAGGCGCCTGCAGCCGCGCAGCCTGCGTAAACAGGGTCACGCCACTGAGGCTCGGGAGCGCCGGCACGGCAACCGCGTGCTGCCCCGCCGAGGCGCCGCCGCGGGTGTCGAGCTCGAGCGGAGTGAGCACCAGTAGCTCACCGAACGGAAACAGCGTCCCGCTCGTGGGCCCGTTGAGGCCGGCGAAGATCGTCGTCGCCACCGTCGTCTGCCCGGTGGGCGCAGGCGCGACCGTCGCCTGCCAGCTGGTGCCGAGGACGGGCCGGTTCTGGCACGCGAACTCGACGGGGTTCACGCCGCTGCCGTTGCGCACCGCGCAGCTGGCGGCGGTGGCGTACTCGACCTCGAGATCGTCCAACCAGATGAAGCCCTGCAGGACGCCGTTGCCGACGATCTCGATCCTGCCGAGCGGCACGTCGGACTCCCATCCGTTCCAGTACCAGTTCGTGCCCGGCGCCGGGATCGACACGACTTCCGATTCGAGCAGCCCGCCCGCCGTGTCGTAGAAGCTGGCGGTGGCATCCGCCCTCCCGCTCGTGTTGGTGAAGTAGGCGCCGATCTTGGTCACCGGTCGGTTGAAGACGATCGCCTGCGGCGAGGTGGCGCCGATCAGGTAGTTCGGCGATCGGGGGATGGCACAGTCCCCGCTGAAGCACGATCCGAACCAAAGGTGGATCGTGGTGTTGTTGGGCGGGGGCAGCATCGTCGCGAACGTCACGTCGCCGCCGAGCACCTCGATCGAGGCGCGGATGCGGAAGCTGGTGGAGATGATCCGGTCGAAGCTCTCGGAGGCTTGCCCGACGAACGGGCCGACGGGGCGGACGGGGTCCTGAGCCTGGACCTGGGTGCTGGCGGCGCAGCTGAGCGATGCGCACAGGAGCGCATTGAAAGCGGGGAATCGGCAGTGGGTCATGAGGGGAGTCCGTCGGGGTTCGGGGCGCGGTCCGGTGGTAAGCCCTCAGCCGACCCGGACGTCACGAGAAAAGCAGGAGCGCTACGACGAAGGCGCCAGCAGCAGCGTGCCGAGGTCTGCCAGCTCGTCGGCGGTCAGCCGAACAGTGCGGGTCACCGTCGCCGCGCCGTCGGGGGCGATCGCCCGGATGGTGTACTCACCCGGCGGCAGCCGGTCGCGGCGGAACGCGCCGTCGGGATCGACGGGCAGCCACAGGTGGTCGTCGATCAAATGCTCTCGCGTGACCCAGCGGGCGCGCGTCAGCGACGCCCGCAAGCCCGCGACCGGCAGCCCGTGTGGTCCCGCGATCCGACCCCGCACCTCGGCGGTCGGCATCGTCGAAGAAGGCAGCCGGACGTCCTGCACTCCGCAGCCGGCATCGACGGGGATCGGCGGGCCGCACGGGCACGGAGTCTCGGGCGGCAAGACCACCAGCGCTTGCGCGGCGCCGCTCGACCGCGCGAGCGCGAACCGACCCCGCCGGTCGGTCGTCGCCGAGTCCGGTCCCGCGAGGGGTCCCGCCCCGCCGCCGCGGACCTGCACCGTCCAACCAGCCAAGGGTCCCCCATCCGGCCCGGTCAACACGCCGCGAATCGGCAGGGGCCCGGGACGCAGGACCGGGTTCCATGCCACCGGCCCACCCGCGGCGTCCAGGCGCAGCGCCTGGGTGGCCTGCCCGAACGCGGGATGCACCGCGTGCAGCGCGATGTAGCGGTGCGGCACCGTCCGAATCACGTAGCCGCCATCAGCGGCGGACCGCACTCCCATGCCCTCCGCGCCACCTCGACACGCTCCGCGGATCAGGGCACCGGCCACCGGGTCGCCGCCCTCGTCGATGACGCGGCCGGTGATCTCGGCCGCGCGAAGATCCAGCGTGCAGCGCGTCACCGCGCCTTCGGCCACCGACACGGGCACCACCTCGCCAAGCCTGCCTTCGGCTTGGCAGACGAGGCTCGTGCGACCGACCGGAACACCATCCACCTCGAACCTCCCCCACCGGTCGCTGTGCACCACCAGCGGCGGCGCCTGCAGCCCGCTGCGTCCGTCGGCCAACACCACGCCCCGCAGATCCGCGGTTGGTCCGCAGCGAATCCGCGCTCCCGCGATCGGTTGCCCCGAGCCGAGCACGAGGCCGGCGACCCGGCCGTGGGCGCGCGACACCTCGAGCCGCACGCGCACGACATCCCCGTGGCGCGCCGCAACGGGTGCCAGTGGCCCCGCCGCACAACCCCGCGCCCGCGCCCCCAGGTAGCGCACGCCCGACACCCCTTCGAGCCGGAACTCACCCGCAGCATCGCCGACACACGCGACGTGGCCGTCGCGCTCGTTCTCCGCGTCCGACAACCAGATGCTCGGGTGCGCCACTCGCTCGCCGCGTTCGTCGAGGACGACGCCCGCCACCGAGTAGCCGCTGGTCACCGGGATGGTCAGCGTGCTCGAGCCCCGCGGCGAGATCGTCACCGACGCGTGCTCACCGCCGCGCGCGGCGGTGACCTGCCACGGGCCGCACTGCAGCGCGGGCACCACTGCGCAACCGCCGGTGTCGCTCTCGACCCACCGTTCGAAGAGGTCGGGGTGCGCGGTGGCCAGCGGACGCAGACGTAGCCAGCGCCGGCCCGCGGCCTGATTCGTGGAAGGCTGGAGCTGAACGACCAACGCCGGCGTGGGGTTTGGCGCAACCGCCGGCGAGACGCGACGTCGGGGCGCGGACAGGGTTGGCACCTGCCGCCCCCGATCCGCGAGGACCGCGGACTGCATTGGCTGGCGCACACTCTCGGAGGCCGCCGGCCGCCCGCCCGCCGCGAGACTCCACACGGCAGTCCACGCCATTGCCCCCGCCACCGCGCCAGCGCCCACTGCCGCCGAGACTCGAAGAACGCGCCGCGAGCCGCGGGGTGGCGCCTCTCGCGGCGCAGCTGCCCGCCCCGGCGCCGCAAACACCGCCTGCGCGAGCAGTGCGCACAGCGCGCCGCCGGACAGGCTCCGCCGCAGCAGCCGCAGACCGCGCAGCGTCTGCATGCGCACCGTGCCCGCCGACCGCCCCAGCTTGGCCGCAATCGCCTCGTGACTCCAACCGCGCAGCAGCCGCAGGTGGATCGGCCCCCGATACGGCTCCGGCAGACCCTCGATCGCGCGGCTCAACTCCGCCGCCTGCTCGCGCTGGGTCGCCCGCCGAAACGGATTCTCCACCGCCACGCCGAGGTCGACCTCGGTCAACGGTTGCCACCCCTGCCGCATCCCTGCACGGCGCGCGCGCCGAGCCTCGTTGTGCAGGATCGCCAACAACCACGCCACCACCGGCCGGCCCGGCGTGTACCGATCGGCGCGCTCGATCGCGATCACGAACGTCTGATGCAGCAAATCCTCGGCGGCCGTTCGATCGGGCGCCCATCGCCGGGCCGCCCCCATCAGCCGCGCGTAGGTCAGGTCGTAGACCTTGGCGAGGGCGTCCGGATCGCCGGTCGCCCTGAACTGCGCAAAGAACCGCGTTTCGCTACAATGCATCGCAAGCCCCGCCCGACCGAGTCGAACGCGTTGGGATCAGCACGCAGCGAGTGAGAAGTCACAGAGAATCCACCGCGTTGCCAAATCGGGCGGTTTTGTCCGGGCAGATTCTCCCGTCGGCGGCTCGTTCCGGGAGAGGTGGCGTGCGAGACCGGCCCCCCTCGATGCCCCCGCCGTGATCTGGTTCTCGGTCGTCGGCCTCTTCGGGATGGGAGTCGCATGGCTGCGGGCCACCATCGAGTCCTGAGCGTGTCGGTCCGACTTGTCGCTCTCTGCCTGACAGCGCTGCCGGCCAGCGGAGCCGCTCAGGAAGCGGCGGCGGCATCGCTGGCGCACCTGCGCGATGCGGGGGCCGGCCGACCACGTCCATCGCTATGGCCTGGACCCGACAGCGAGCCGATGGATCTGCTGACATCGGAATCGCTCACCGACACCAGCAAGCTCATCGATCTGGTCGCCATGCAGGGCAGGCGGCGCTTCCGCGTCCCCCCGCAGGTGGCGATCGACCGGGAGCGTGACGAGATCGTGGTGCGCGATGAGGGCGCGGACGAGGCGCGCCTGGACGCGCTCTTGCGCGACATGGTCGACGTGGCGGCTCCCGAGGTCACACTGGCGGTCGCACTGCACGCCGCCGTGCCGGGTGCCGCCCCCAGCGTGCTTGGCGCAGGCGAGCTCGACCGTGCGCTGCCACCCCCGCTGCACCGGGCGACCATGGCACGCGCCGCGGCAGGAGTGGCGACGTTCGCGCTGGGGAAGGCATCCACGCGATCCCGCGTTCGTGTGCAGGCACACCGCGTGGTCGGCGGTGAGCTGGTGCTGCTCTGTGAGTTCGCCATCGCGACGCCCACCGCCGGTGGCGCAAGGCGGTGGATCGGCGGCACGGCGTCGGCGCGGATCGCCACCGGTGGCGCCATGGTGGTGGCGTTTCCGGGCGGCGCCCTGTCGGTCGAAGCGCAGTCGGCGTCGCGGCCGCCGCGCGAGCTCGTCGCGATTCCGTGCGAGCTGCTCACGGGTGGCGGGCTACGCAGCCTCCCTCCGCAGCTGGTGACGGCGGCGCCGGAGCTCACGCTGGCGCCGCCGCCCGCACGAGCGCAGCACTCGATCGATTGGCTGCGCCAGAGGTGCCGCGAGGTCAGCACAGGCGTGCACTTCGACATCATCTCGCCGGGGCGATTGGCCGGCCTCGCAAACGGACAGGCCAAGCGCGCACGGGCGACAGCCGCGCGCGACGCGGTCGAAGCACTCGTCGGTCCTCTCGAGGCGCTCACCCTCGAGTGCACGGTGCCGGCGGCGACGAATGCGGCCGTCCCCGAGGTCGTCGTGCTGCCCACTCTGCCCGGTCGCGTGGCGGTCGTCGTGCACGCCATTCGCGAGCCGCCCATCGAGCGTGGGTGGCGCGGCGGACTCGTGGCATTGCGATGGCAACGCAAACCAGAGTCAGTGGTCAACGGCGGCGCCGTGCGCCTCCGTGGGCCCGCGCTCGGCGAGCGCGACGGCGCCGCGGTCAAAGTCGAAGACGCCCCCGTACCCCCGGGACCATCGACTCCAATCCTCGGCGCTGGCGAGCTCGTCGTGCGGGGGCGGTGGCAATGAAGCACTCCCATTCCCACCGGACGGCCGCCCTCGGCTTAGCCATCGTCGGTTCCCTCTATCTTCTCTACCTCCTGTTCGGTCGCGCACCGGACTCGCCGCCGCCTCCCGCCGTCGCCACTCCCGCCGTCGCCACTCCCGCGAGCGAGTCCGATCCGCTGGCTGGAATCGAAACCGGCCGAGCACGCGCGCAGCGTTCTCGACACTCCGGTGGCCGGGGGCGAGGGCCGCTGACCGTGCAGGTCGTCGACGCCGCAACAGACGCGGCTCTGCCGACTGCCCGCGCACGGAAGCAGCGCGCGCGCACCCAACGGGCAATCCCGACAAAAGGCGCCGACCATACGGCCGACGCCAACGGCGTCATCCGAGTGGCGAAGAGCCACGAGGGAGTCGAGCTGGTCGTGTGGGCCGACGGGTATCGCGCCAAAGCGATCACCCTCGCGCTTCAACCGCAGGTCGTGCGCCTTCACCGAGGGTACCAGTTCGAGGTCTCGGTCACCGGCAGCCACGGCGCGATCGGCGGAGCCCCCCTGGTGCTCAGCAACTCGCTGATCGGCTGGACGCAGCACCTCGCGACCGATGCGGTCGGCAATCCGCTGGCAGACTCCCCCCTCTGGGTTCGCCGGACGAACGCCGAGGGAGTGGCTCGCTTCTCCGGGTTGGCGGCGGGCAACTACCACCTCCGCATCGGGGACGGAGCGCTCTGCTTCACCGACCTCGACGCAACCGGCTCGCTCAACTACCAGATCTCGGTGCCGTGCAGCGACCTCGACGTCCGCGTGCACGAGGCGGTCGGCATCGCGGTGGTCGCCCCGCACGGCCGGAAGATCGAGCACGTGGAGTTCCGCTACGACTGGGGCACGACCCAACGCTCCGCCTGCAACAATCGACAACGGGCCAAAGCCCTCGCCGAGACCCTCGAGCAGCGCTTTCCCGGAGCCCGCGCCGTCGCGACGGTGCCGGTGAACCCCAACCAGCGGGTGCGCGTCGAGGTGTTCGCGATTGCGGACGACGGCCTGGTCCACACGACCGACTGGGTGCTGCTGCCCCTCAGCGAGATCGAGGCTCCTGTTGTTCTGACGCCGCGCGAGGACCTTCCGACCGGCGAGCTCCTCGTGAGCGTCCGGGGCCCGAGCGGGCAGGTCGACGCGGTGCCGATCGTGGCCGTGGGTGCCGAAGCCAAGTTCGACCTGCTCTCGGGCACGCCGAAGCTCGTGCCCGCCGGGCACTACGAGCTGGGGCTACCGCCGCGGGCGGTCTGGCTCGAATCCGCCGAAGCCGAATCCTGTTACGTATCGCCAGGAAAGCGGACCGTCGCGGTCGTGGCGCTGCCAACCGACGTCGGCCAGGTCGCCATCGAGGTGGACGTCGCGGAGCAGGACTTCGACGTTCCGCTCGACGTCGTGCTCCGTGGTCACGGCGCGTCCGCGATGCAAACCCTGATGCCCGGCGAGCGCACGACGTTCTCCGTTCCCACGGGGACGGTGGAGGTGGGCGTCGTCGGGTATGCGTGGCGAGACGAGATGCGGTCGGTCCGTGTTTCGAGGGGCGTGACGCGCGTGCGACTCAGTCCGCACCGGGCCCTCTCACCCAACTGAGATTTCAACCACCGGCGGCGCCGCCGGCGCGCGCCGCGCCCACCAACTGCACGCCACCACCGCCCCACCGGACCGCGGGCACGTACGCGTCCACCGGAGTCCGCGACCAGACTGCGCCACGGCTGCGTTCGTCTGCATTCGCGAACCGGTAGCGATAGCGCCGAATCCGCACCTGTGTCGGCCGCTGATCGCCGAACGGCGCGGTCGCGAACAGCGCCAGCACTTCGGGTCTCGCCTGTAGCAGCCCTCGCACCAGCCCGGCGAAGAACGCCTGGTGGTCGTGCGGCGGCGCCGCCGCCAACCACCACAGGTTGAAGTTGAGATAGCGGTGGTAGGGGCCGTACTGCCGTGGCGCCTGCTGGAGCGGTCCGGGATAGCCGGCGACTTCGTACTCGTGCCATTGGACCCCGTCGGTCGTGCCTTCGAACACCAGCACCAGGCGCTCGCTGACGACGCGCGCGAACAGGTTGTAGTGGCCGACCAGGTGCAGCGGCTCGACCGCGCGCTCGATGGCAGTCTCGAGCCGACGCGGAGCCCCGACGGCCGACACCTGGTCGATCTGGCGCGCGAGCCCGATGCCGCCGAGCAGCGGCACCAGCACCCATGCGAACCGAGGGGACAGCGCGACCGCCGGCGACCGGCCCGCGGCGGCGGCCCGACCCAAGAAACGATCGTCGAGCAAGGTCAACAGCACGCCGGCAGTCACCAGGTTGAGCCACCGGTAGTTGGCGCTGGCAGCGATTCCCACCATCAGCACCAACCCGGCGAGCGCCGCCACCCGCCGCGGCCAGCCGGCGACGAAGTAGAGCCACGGCAGGACGACCTCCACCACCAGCACGAACGCCGTCAACGCGGCGAGCACCCACGGCGGCAGCGCGGCGAACCACGGCGTCGTCGCCGACGGGAAGGGCAGCGTCTGCAGGTGGGTCGCCACCGCGCTCAGGTCGAGCCAGCGCGGATCGCCGGCCAGCAGCTTGGCGACTCCGCAGCCGAACATGACGCGAAACGCGACCCACCAGACCAACCAGCGCGCCCACACCGGCGGCTCCCGGCGGCCAGAGCCCGACCACATTCCGCCGGGTAGCACGAACGGCAGCAGAAACCCGACCTCGAGGGTGAGCTGGTCTGGCGCCCACGCGAAGAAGCCGCCGCCGACGTCGCCAGGGTCGACGGCGGTGAACGACAGGTAGCAGATCCAGCAGGCAACCGCAGCGGAACGCGCCGCGACCCCGACGGCCAGCAGAGTGGCGCTGACCCCGCCGGCCACCGCGAGGGCACGCAGCAGGGCATCGCTGCCCCACAGGTCGAGCTCGGCCAGCCAGAGCAGCGACGGCACGTGCCAGAGCGCAAGACCGCCGTGCGCACGCCACTGTTGCTGCAAGACCTCGCGAAAGTGGTAGATGCCGTGCTCGCCGACCAGCCCCGGCGCCTGGTCGTACAACGACCAAAACGCGCAGCCGTAGGCCACCGCCATCACCCGCGCCAACAGCCAGAATCCGGCCGACCAGCCCTGCGGTGGCGTGGTGGCACGCGCCGTGCATCCGCCCGCCGCACGCAACCGGTGCCAGCCCCAGCGACCCCACTTCTTCACGCGACCATGATAGTGCAGACCGCCGGGCCCGACACGCCCCCCCCGGCGACGGACGAAGCTTGCCGCCGAGCGCGCACTCGGTGATCCTCGACTCCCGAACACGCCGCTCGCACGCGAACAGCACCATGGGCAGGGCCTACCAGAACCGCAAGGACTCGATCGCCAAGACCTCCGACCAGAAGGCCAAGGTCTACAGCAAGTACGGCCGCGAGATCTACGTCGCCGCCAAGACCGGCGACCCGGACCCGGTCAGCAACCCGACGCTGAAGTCACTGATCGACCGCGCCAAGCGCGACCAGGTGCCGGCGCACGTGATCGAGCGCGCCATCGAGAAGGCCCGCGGCGGCGCCGGCGAGGACTTCGCGCCAGCGCGCTACGAGGGCTACGGCCCCGGCGGCGTGATGGTGATCGTCGAGTGCCTGACCGACAACCCGACGCGCACGTTCAACGAGGTGCGCGCCGCCTTCAACAAGGCCAAGGCCAAGCTCGGCAACGCCGGGTCGGTGAGCCACATGTTCGACCACTGCGCGATCTTCGTGTTCGCCGCCGATGGCGAAGACGAAGTGCTGGAGGCGTTGTTGGCGGCCGACGTCGACGTCACCGACGTCGAGCACACGGACGGCAAGGCGACGGTCTTCACCCCCAACACCGAGTACGGCCGCGCCAAGCAGGCGCTGACGGCCGCCTTCGCCGATCTCGAGTTCGAGCTCGACGAGATCCAGTTCGTGCCGCAGAACACCGCTGCACTGGAGGGCGAAGACGCCGCCGGCCTCGACAAGCTGATCGCCTTGCTCGAGGACTTGGACGACGTCCAACGCGTGTTCCACAGCGCCGCCGGCTGAGCGCGTGCCTCACTGCGCGCGGACGTCGGCCGCCGACAGCGCGACCTCGACACGCGTGCGAAGCTCGCCCTCGCGCACCGAGAACACCCTGCGCGCATCTTCCGTCAGATCGCGGCGGCGTGCCCCGCGCAGCTCCCACTCGATGACGTACTCGCCCAGCCCCGGCACGCGCAGCTCGAGGTGGCCGTCCCGGCCGAGCGGGCGGCGCTGGTCCCACAGCCAAGGGTGGCGGCTCGGGTAGTAGGTCGAGCCCGCCCCCCGCAGATACAGATCGTGCCCCGCCTCCCATGGCTGGGGGTCGGGATCGGAGGCATCGTAACGGCGCACCCGCGGCATGAGCTGCTGGTCCGGCGGCGGGAAGCCTTCGGGCAAATCGACCACCAGCTCGACGAGGTGCCCCGGCTCCATGCGCACGGTCACGTCGCGCCCCACCCCGGGGACCCTGGCCGTTCGAAACCCCGGCGCGAACACCAGCAAGTCCACCGGCACTCTGGGAGTCAGGAGCTCGAGCTCGCCGAGGTCGGCCGGCAACGCGGCGCGCGGTTGCCCTGCGAGCCGCTCGGGATCGACGACGACGCTGGCGCGCTCGACCGGCGCTCCCTCGCGATCGACGACCCGGACCACGATGCGCTGCACTTCGCCACCGATCTCCTGGGCCGGCAGCTGCGTCGTCTCGCCGCCACGCACTTCCACGCCGTCCCGGCGCACCAGCATCTCCGCGTTGCCGAGCGCGCGGACGCCGAAGTCGTACCGACCCGGCGCCAGCCCGCGCCACGTCACGACGCCGCCCTCGAACACGTAGTGGCTGACCAGCGACCGCGTCACGCCGGTCGCCTCGTTGCGGGAGACGAAGAGAACACGGTCGGCGGTCAACCCGCCGGCGAACGTGACCGGCATCGCGACGGCGCCGACCCGGGGCACCACGTACTCGACCGCGGGGCTGCCGGCGACGAACGGCAGCAAGCCACCGTGCGTGCCGTTCCACTCTGCGCGCAACAGAAGGTCGACAGCACGCAGGTGGCCTCTGACCTCGAAGCGCCCGTCCGCATCGCTCACCCACTCGTGATCATTGACGCCTCCGACCGGCCATGCATCGTCCTCCGGCTCGCCCTGCCAAACCGCGAGCACGGCACCGGCGACCGGCGCACGCCGGTCGTCGACGACGCGGCCAGCGGCGATCAAAGGCGGCGGCCGCAGCACGACATCGCCGAGCTCGTTGCGTCCCTCGTGCAGACTCAGGTTGGCGAGATCGAACCAGGCCTGCTGCTCGAGGTCGGGCACGGTGCGGCGGAACAGCACGCTGCGCGCCGACGGCTGCGCCCACGTCATCTCCGGAATCGGCGTGTGGAACAGACCATCGTCCCCGGTCTCGAAGTACTGGTTGTAGAAGCCCGCCGACTCCTGCACGTGCGTCGCGAACCAATAGCCCGCCTGCGGCATGCCGCGCGCGTCGACCAGCCGCCCGCTCATCGTCGGCTGCCGCGTCGCGGTGAGCGACACCTCGACCAGCTCACCCGAGACCCGCGGCCCGTCGAACTCGACCGTCCCGACCACCTCCGCCGAGGACAGCTCGAGCCGACATCGCAGGCCGAGACCGACGTGCCCGACCTCGAGCCGCGCACCGTCGAACGGCAGCCGGTGCACGCGCTCGCCCGCGTCGACCCGCTCGTGCCACCGAGCGTAGACGCGCTCGCTGAGCCCCTCGATCGGCTGCTGCTGCGCGTCGACCAAGGTCACGCGGACGCCGCCCGTGGCCGGCAGCTGCAGGAGATACGGTTCGGGCGATGGCGCCGTGAGGTCGACCCGCGCGTAGACCGCGTCGCCGAGCGGGGCGCCGACCATGACGACGCCGTCGTCGCCCCACTCGGGCCGGATGCTGCGCTGCGCGTGCGCAAAGGTCGCGATGCCATCGGGCGCGACGGTCTCCTGCGTGGCGTGGCCTCGAAACCGAGCGACCTCCGCACCATCGCCGAACGCGACGGGCACGCCGATCACCGGCCGGCCGGCCGCGTCGATGACGCGCGCCCGGACCGTCAGGTCGCGCCGCAAGACGAGCTCCTGGACTTGACCCGCCGCGGCGAACGGCACGAACAACACTCCCCAGCGACCCTGTTGCCGGCCGTACAGCGTCCAGCTCAGCACGTCCTCCACGGCAGTGCGCACCTCTCCGGCGGCGTCGGCGATCAACACCCCGGCAGTCCGCGCGCGCTCCTCGCGCAATGCGTCGATGACGTAGTCGTCGACGGTCCGCTCGACGTGCACACCGACCTCGGCACCCGGCAGCGGCCCGCCCTGTTCGTCCACGACGCGGATGACGAGTGCCGGCGGCGCCGCGGCGGCTGGCAGAGGCGCGCGCGCCGGGGCCTCGCTCGGGGGGCCGGCGCGCGGGTCGTCATCGACCGGCCGGGCGTGCGCCGGTGAGACTTCTGGCGCACGCGCGCTGCTCGGCCCCCGCAAGGGCGCGTCGCTCCCGCGCCGCAACGCCAACGCGGCGGCGACGGCGGCCACGACGACGAGAGAGATGCCCAGGAGTGCACGCTGGCGGGAGGGGTTCACCGGATCGGGGACAGCATCAGTGGAGCCAAGGGGCGTGATCACCGACTCGCGGGGCCGAGCGGAGCGCGCAGCGGGATCGCCGTAACGCTTCTCGGCGCGCGCACGACCCCACTGGTAGAGAGCCACGCCTCTGCGCCAACGTCATTCGACTTCTTGCCATGAACGACATTTTTCGCCTCACGCTTCTGTCCGCACTCGGCCTCGCCACCACTCTATCCGCGCAGGTCTACCGCGGTGACGGAGTCAGCTCGACGTGCAGCCTGACCGACGCCGCGATGCCGTCCTCGGCCTGTCCCCGCTTCCTGTCTCCCGTACACGCCACCGTACTGCCCGACGGGAATCTGCTGCTGATCGGCTTGCGCCGCAAGGCCGAGGAGGAATGCGTCAGCAGCTCGCTCTGCGGGCACTGGTCGTGCGGCGGCTGGCAGGGAGTGCTGAGCCCCGACTTGTCGGCCCTCAACCCGCCCCACCACATACAGCTGAACGTCGACGCGCCGCCGCTGGACTACCCGCCGACGTGGTTGCCGTGCGACACCAATCCGCCGCCGACCTGCCATACGCCCGATCTCTGGGTGACAGACAGCCTGTTCTGCGGCGGCCACACGCTGCTGGCCGACGGGCGGGTCTACGTCACCGGTGGCACGCGCACGGTCGTCGAGAGCGATCCGACCAAGAACTCCTACATCGGGCTGCCCTACGCCATGACGTACGACGCGAGCGCCGGCTGGAGCAACCCACTCGCACTGGTCGGAATCGGCGGCTGGGACACCGCGTTCTGCCCGCTGACGTGTGGTCCGTCGATCCGCTACATCGAAGGGCCGGAGCGCTGGTACCCCACCGCGACGCGCATGGCCGATGGCCGGGTCTTGGTGACCGGCGTCACCCAGGTCGTCTGGCACCGGGGCACGCGCTACCTCGGCGCCCCTCCGGGCCCCTGCGGGTCGTCGCGCAACTTGAGTCTCGAGCTGTACGACCCGGCGACCCCCGCAACGCCCCACACGCTGGTCTCGGCGCACAGCACGACCCCCGCCGACATCTTCGCGAAGGAGTACGTCCACGTCTTCCGGCTGCCGTATCCGGTGAGTCGCGGCGGGCGCGTGTACGAGCTGTTGATGTTCGGCGACGCCGGCGAACCGATCTTCCTGGACGACACGGGAGCCTATCCGGTCAGCGCGAGCGAGTGGTTGGACACTGACGATCAGCGCCCGCCGACACCCGCCGACGCCCCCAATCACGGTGCGTCGTCGGTGATGCTCCCGCTGTTTGCCCCGCATCCGCCGACCTACCAGCCCGGTTCGGTGCTGATCGCTGGGGGCGAGGACGGAACAACACAGCACGGCCTGATCTCGGTGTACGACCCCACGCTCACGACCGGCGCGTGGATCGTGAGCTCGCCGCTCTCCAACGGTGGACTCCACCACCCCTCGACCGTGGTTCTGCCAACCGGCGAAGTCCTGATCATCGGCGGCCACGATCAGACGTACTCCAACGGCCTGTACGCCGAGTTCGTCGACCCGCGCAACAACTTCGCGCAGTCGGTCGGGACCAGCATGCTGCCGACGATCCGCGGCTACCACACCGCGACCGTACTGCTTCCCGACGGACGCGTGTTCATTGGCGGCGGCAACGGCAACAAGCCCGGCGTCTGCCGCAGCTACGAGAAGGCCAACTTCAACTACTACTTTCCGCCGTACTGGTCCGACTCGACTCCTCTGCACATCGTGAGCGCGACGCCGACCGTGCACCACGGCGGCGACCTGATGGTCACGGTGACGACGACGAGACCGGCACCGCAGCTCGAGTTCGCCCTCGTCTCGCCGGGCTCGATGACCCATTCGTTCGACATGAACCAGCGCTACATCCAGCTGCAGCCTCAGGCGGTGACCGGCTCGGGGGGGAGTTTCGCCGTACAGCTCGAGGCACCGGCAAACGGCGACATCGCGCCCCCCGGTCACTACATGCTCTTCGCGATCGATCAGTCCGTCGTGCCGGAGCCCGACGTCTGCGCGCTCGCGGCGATCGTCCGGATCCAGTGAGTCGCAGCTGGAACGCCACGGGGCGGGCGGCGGCTCCGACCCGCGCCACCCCCTACGGTGACTCGTACGTGATCGCGAGCGCCGGCCGCATCCAGGACTCCGACGCCTCGCGCGTGTAGAAGGCGCGGTCGGTGAAGGTCGAGAACTCGTCGCCGCGGACGAGCCAACCGAAGTTGGTCATCGGGTCGTCGAGCCAACCCTGCACGTCGGCAACCAGCTGCGACGTCGAGGTCCACACCGGCAGCGTGCCGGGTTGGTGAACGCTCGCCACCGCCGACGCCATCGAAACGAAGTCGCCACCGGGGGCGGCCCACGGCTGCTCGGGCCAGAAGGCCTGCGCCCAGGTCGCGTCCCCCCGGGCCGGCGACACCCCGGTACTCTGCGAGCCGGAGGCGACCGAGCCGGCTTCCCCCCAATCGCGGAGCACGCGGTGCAGCCCGGTAAGGCGCGACCCGAAGCCGGCCTGCGCCACGGTCAACCGCAACTGGACGTGGACGATCGTCGACCCGGCCGGCACCGCGCCGGCCACGTCGAATGCCATCAGTGCACGCCTGCGCCGCCCGATCACATCCGAACCCGAAAAGCACAGAGTGCCGGCGCCGTTGCTGCGCGGCCCCGTGGGCTCTTGGTAGAGCGTGTTGTCCTTGACCGGCTCGAGCTGGACGGTGACCTGCGACCCGCCCACTCCGCTACCGGGAGTGACCCCGCGCAGGCCGTTGCTCGCCGCCACTCCACGGATCGCGGCCGCGTCGGGATACCAGTGCTGGAACCAGAATCCGGTTCCCGCGCCGACTCCGCACGGCCACGTGAACGTCAAGTCGACGTGCCCGCCGAACCCGATCGGCAAGCCCGGCACGACGAGGTCGGGAGAGGGCACCAACGTTCCACCGAGCAACGGCAGCTGCACGGAGCTGGAGCCCATCACCAACGTGCTCAACGCGCCTTGCCGGGCGTTCCGCAGTGAGAGCACGACATCGTTGCCGCAGGTCATCGTGCCGAGACCGCGCAGCGTCGCATTGCCGTTCACGCCGGGGATCCCGCCACCGACGTCCGTCCAGGGGCCGGGCGTGCGGAACGCGCGCACGCTGTCGGCGTCGGCGACGACCAGCGTGCCATCCGCGGCGAGCGCCGGACCACCGATGTTTCCCGACCTCATCGGATGCGTCCACCGCAGCGTCAGATCGGGTTCGAACGAGTAGAGCTGCGCCGTCGGGAACGCGGCGTCGTTGACGAACACTCTCCCGTCCGCGTCGACGGCAAAGCGCGTCTGGCTGTAGCCGAGCGGTTGGAGGTGGATCGCGCGCATGGCGCCGGTGTCCCCGTCCAACGCAGTGAGCAAGTCGCCATCCTGCAGCATGTACACCCAGCCGTTGGGACCGACGGCGAACTCGGCGAACGGCGCGTATGCGCACGGGTGCTGCCACTTGTTGAGGAATCGGCTGCCGGTGTCAGCGAAGGCATAGAGGACGCTGAACTCCGAGGGAACCCAACCGCGATGGAAGTACACGGTCCCGTCAGGACCGACCATCAGCGTGTTCTGCGCCGAGCCCCCGAGCATCGGCGGCGACTGGTACTGGAACGCGCCGGTCGCCAGGTCGTGGCGCCGGATCACGTTTGAGGCACCGACGTAGACGGCGTTGCCGAATACCGCCGCACCGCAGGATCCGCTGGAACACCCGAATCGCGACGCCGACCACCTCGTGGTGCCGTCCTCCCAACGGACGCGCCGCAGCGCCGCGCTGCCGCTGACGATCAGGTCGCCGTCCGGCGCGAACACGACGCCGTCGTACGCGTTGGCGTTGATCTGCTCTTGAGACGTCCAGCGGACCGCGCCGGTCGACTGATCGAGCGCGTAGATCGCCGCGAAGCCGGCGCTGCCGTTGCCGGACCGCGATGCGTAGACCAAGCCGTTGCTCGTGCCGAGCAGCCAAGTGGTCCACTCGCCGGGGTTGAACGGGAGGTCGACGCGCCACAACTGCGCGCCGGTCTGCAGGTCGTAGCAGAAGATCGGCGAGTCGTTCGGCTCGGTGCACGGCAGAAAGCAGTCCTGCCGCACGATGAAGACCCGTTGGCCGTCGATGAACGGCGTCCAACCGATGCGCGAAATTTCCGGGACCGCCCAGGCTTTACGTGCCGACAACGGGCCGTAGGCAGCGGACTGCGCGTTGCGCTGAGGGTTGCCACTCGTGCTCGGCCAGCCCTGCGGGTTGCAGGGTGCGGCCAGGACCAGAGCGGCGAGCAGGAGAGTGCGGTGGTGCAGCATGGGACCGTCTCCGAGCCAGTCGGCGAGCGAAGCAACGCGATCCCCGCAGTTGGGCTGCTCGAGCGCGGCCACCGCGGGCTCGCTTCCGTCATGATAGCGACCTGCGCCGGGCCGGGCCGGGCCGGTGCCCCTGTCCGCTTGCCGGCCGCTGCCACGCTCGGACGGCGCGTGATCGACGCCCGGGTTGCCGCCAGAAACGCACCACTCCGAGTCGATCGTGAGCTAGTGGTGTGAATCAGACAGGTGGGGCATTATCCGAGAGGCAGCCGTGGTCGTCGCAAGGCGCTGCGCCGCAGGCATATCGGTGGATACGTCGAGGACGCAGCAACGCCGCGACGGCCGCGGATGGCCTCGGAGAATGCTGCAGATTTCTGATTCACACCACTAGAGTCCCCGCTTCACCGCCAGTGCTGGTCGCACTCGCCGCGACGATCGAATGCAGAGCTTCATCACCTTCTCGAGCCTGGTGGTCGCCGGCTCCCTGGCCCTGTTGGCCCTCGTGCCCAAGTTGAGTGGCGGCAGTGGGTTCGGCGTGCAGCACCTCGCGATACTGGCGCTCGGCGCTGCCGTGGCCTACCGCGGAATCTCCGCCAGCCCCGCGTTGTCCAGTCGGCTGCCCCGCGATCCCTCCGGTCCGCGTTTGCACGCGCTGCAGACCGTCGGGTTGTGTGCGTGGTTCGGTCTCGTGTTCGGCGTCCTCGAGTGGATCCATCTCGAAGTGCGGCACCACGGGTTCGGCATCGTCCCCCAGCAACCCGCGGACGTGGTGTGGATGCTGCCGCTGTCGTACACCGTCGTCTTCGGTGGGCTCGGCCTGGGGCTCGCGGCGGCGCAGAGGTGGGGGTTCGCGCCCGCCTCGGCGGTGACCGTCACGGCGGCGTGCGTCGTGCTCGGCTCGTGGGCACAGCTGCTGTACTACCCGCTACTCGATCCGCGCATCAGCCTGCTGCTGGCCGTTGGCATCGGTTGGCGCTGGGCGAGCTCGACCGCCGGTCGGCCATCGCTGTCGCTCCCACGGCGCAGTTGGATCATCCTCGTCATCGGCGTCGCGGCGGCGGGCATCGGCATGCCGCTGGTGCGGCAAGCCGCCGAGCGGAGCTCGGTCGCGGCGCTGCCGGCACCGCCCCAAGGAGCCCCCAACGTGCTGTTGATCGTGCTCGATACCGTGCGCGCCGACCACTGCTCGCTGTACGGCTACTCGCGGCCCACGACGCCGACGATCGACGCCTTGGCCGACAGGGGCGTGGTGTTCGACTGGGCGATCGCCGCCGCACCGTGGACGCTGCCGTCGCACTCGTCGATGTTCACCGGCCGCTACTGCAACCAGCTGACGGCGACTTGGCTGATTCCGCTCGACTCGCAGCATCCTACGCTGGCCGAGACCCTCGCCGGTCGGGGCTACGCGACCGGAGGCTTCGTCGGCAACATCGCCTACTGCGACCGCGACTGGGGAGTGGCACGGGGGTTCTCGCACTACGAGGACTACTACGTCCGCCCCGAAGTGATCGCCTTTTCGTCGAGCCTGGGCCAGAGCGTGCTCGGCGGAAGCCCGCGGCATCGCTTCCCCTTCGTGATACGCAACAACGCGGCGACCGTGACCCGCCGCGCACTGCGTTGGCTCGACGAGGTCGGGGACCGGCCGTTCTTCGCGTTCCTCAACTACTACGACGCGCACTACATCTACGACCCCGAGCCGCCGTACGATGCGATGTTTGCGGACGGGGACACGACTCCGATCCTGCGGCCGCGCGGCCGCGTCACCACTGACGAAGAGATGCGCCGCTTCGTCGACGCGTACGACGGCTGCTTGGCCTACATCGACCAGCACATCAGCGTCCTGATGGAGGGGTTGCGCAGCCGCGACCTGCTGCAGAACACGCTGATCGTCATCACTTCGGATCACGGCGAGCACTTTGGCGAGCATGGCTTGATCGGGCACTCCAACGGAGTGCACCGGCCTCTCCTGCGCGTGCCACTCGTCATCGTGCCGCCGGGTGGGCTGGATCGCGGACAGCGCATTGCACAACCGGTGTCGCTGCGCGATCTCGCCGCGACGATTCTCGCACAAGTCGACGCTCCCGCGGCACTGCCGGGACACACCCTGCTGCCGGCGCCGGGCTCTGCCGACGAGACCCTCGCCGCATCTTCGGCCGCATTCTCGTCGGTGCGCGAGCGCCCGAACGCGCCCGGTACCGCGGGGGGGGCGTTCTCGCTGTTCGCGCGCGGTTTCCAGCTGATTCTCAGCGGCCCGGAGGACCGGCGGAGACTGCGCTTGTACGACACCTCGGAAGATGTCGCCGAGGAGCGCAACCTCGCCGGCACGGAAGAGGGCAAGGCCACGGCAGCGGAGCTGCTGCCGCAGCTCGAGAGCCACCTTCAGCGGCAGTAGCGAAGCGAGAAAATCGAGCCTGACACCGTACGTCAGGGGAGTCGGGTGCCGGTGATGACGGCGGTGCCGTCGACCGCGATGGTAGCGCGCGACCACCAGGCGTCGCCCTCGAGCCAATCGATCGTGGTCGTCGTCACCGAGCCGGAAAGCGGATGGGTGCGCGAGAACCGGGCGGTCAGCGGGCGGGGCTGGCCGGCGCCATAGGTCAGCTGCTGCTGGAAGGCGGGCGTCCCCGTCAGCCGGGGCGTGAGCACCGTCGTTTGCGGAGCGCTGGACAACTCCGGAAAGTCGAGGATCAGCCCTCGCCCCAGTGGGTCGCCGCACCACATCCACGACCGCGCGGCGAAGGGGTTGTCGTGCGCGGCGATCACGGTCCCCGCGGCGTCGAGCACGCGCGCGCGCACCAAGGCCATGCGGTCGAGGTCGAAGGTCAGCCGCCAGTCGCCAAAGCCGTCCTGTGACGTGACCCGGACGTCCGCCAACGGCGGCGTGCGCGGGTTGTCATCGGCCGAGATCGACTCGACGAGATACTCGTACACCGAGTTGACCGCTGTCGTCGTGATTGCCGCGACCGCCTTGATCGGGACGGGCAGCTGGTAGGAGTACTGCACTCTCCAACGGTCGCCCACGCGCCACCGCGGCCAACGGGCCAGGGCGCGCGCCGAGGCCCCGGTCTCACTGCGAGCCGGGGCCGCTACTGCTGTCCTCGCCACCGGCACTCGGAACTCCGATCGCAGCGACAGCCCCAGCCACGCCAGCCGATCGGCGCGGACCTCGGGATTGGACGTCGTCGCCGGTGGCACCTGGGCGGCAAACGCGCGGGCCGCGGGCCGCACGTCGGCGAGCAGCCACGGCACGAACCGGTCCGGCGGCTCGGGGGACGCCACCGGCGGATCGACGGTGAACGACCGCCAATTCTGCCGCACCTGCGCGCCACTCCCCGTGCTCAGCACACCATCCTCGAGGACCTCACCACTGGTGCCGTAGAGCAACAAGTACTCGGTGGCGAAGCGCAGCGGCCCCGGCGAAGACGGCGCGCTGGCGTCGCTGGGCGGCGCGTAGTCGTTGTTGGTCGTGAAGCGATTGACAACCTGGATCTGACGAATCGTCTCGGTCTCCGGGTCGCCGATCGCCGCCGGGTCCTCGCGCAACTCGGCGGTGTAGGAATAGCACGCCTGGTTCCAGACTTGCGGCGGCTGTGGCTGGTACTGGCCCCGCACCTTGCGCCACATCTGCGGGCCGTCGTGCTGCCGCAGAGTCATCGAGAACGGGACCGCTTGGTCCTTGAGCAGGCCGCGAAAGAAGTCGTGGAAGCGATGCACGCTGGCATCGATGGCATCCGTCGCCGCGGCCGTCGCGAGCTCGCCCTTCCTCGGATCGGCGATCTCCACTCCCTTCACCACCTGCCCGCCGAAGTACTCCGCCGCCAAGCCCTCCAACTCATCGTCCGAGAACCCGAGCGTCGCCCGCGGTTGCTCCAGCAGGATCGACGCGATCACCGCGCCGTGGCAGTGCCCCGCCCACCCCGGCTGCGCCGTCGAGCGGTGCCCGACGCTGCCGGGGGCCATGCACTGGCTGGCGCAATCGAGAGTCTCCCATGCCTGCGCCGCGCCGAACAGGCCAAAGAGGCTGTCGAACTTGGCCAGCGTGCCGTCGTAGAGGTTCGGGTCGGCGGCGTCGACGAGAGGATAGTACCAGTAGTCCCACGGGACCGATGAGGCGGTTCCCGTTTGCTCGAAGCGGGTGGAGACCACGTGCGACACGCCGCCGGTGCCGGCGACGTCGAAGGTGTACCAACCGTGAGCACCGTGCGGCACCGTATACGTCAGCGGCGAGGACAACGGCACACCGACGTCGACTCCCTGTGGGGTCGTCAGCTTGCTGATCGCGCCGCGGTCGGTATCCAGCGTGAGCACGCCCCCCCACCGCGTGGGCACGTAGACGCGGTACTGCCCGGGATCGAGGGTGGACACGACCGAGCCACCGAGCGGGACCTTGACGATGGCGGGCGACGGCGTCAACCGCACTTCGGTATAGGCGTCGGCGTACTGCCCCGTGCCGCCGATGGTGCAGGAGAAGTCGCTGCGGGTCTCGATGTCGAAGGTGTCCCCCACTTCGGCGTCGAACACGAAGACGAGGTCGTGCAACCAGCTCTCGCCCGTGCTGGCGTAGAGCGTGCGGCGGAACCACGGCGCGTTGGGTCGCTCGATGGCGACGTGCGTTCGGGCGTAGCCGGCACTGCTTCGCGCTTGCGCATACTGGCGAACATGCGCGTGGACGACGACGCCGCCGGCCGCTGGTCCCGACGCCGTCGGCACGACCAGCGCCCGCGTCCTCGCGCCGCAGGCAAACGAGTGGCCGCCCTGGGCCAGGCCCAAGCGCTGCGCCAGCGAGCGCTGGTAGAGGTGGGGTAGGGGCGGGGTCGGAGTCAGCCACGGCCCGCCGAGGGTGAACATCGAATCGACGGCGCCGGCATTGGTCTGGATGCGGTAGTTGCCGGTCACGACCGTCTGACAGCCGGTCGGCGGCGGATAGTACTCGACGAGCGAACCCGGGAACGCGTGGGTGAAGGCACTCGTGCCGATCCCGGGAGCGACGACGCTGTGCGGGAGCAGCTCGTAGTCGATGAAGCGCAGCGCCAAACGCGGATTCTGAGCGAACGCGGTGCTGGCGAGCGCGAGGCCGGCGAGCAGGAGCCAGCAGCATTGCGAACGCGCCATGGCTACCGGGATTCCGTACGTGCTACCAAGACTCATCGATGGCTTGGGTCGTGGGGTGCGCGGTTGCGATCACGCTGCCGGTGAGCGAGCCGCCGCCGGAGAACCGCACGGTGAGGCGGTCTCCGGGTCGGACCTCGATGCGCTGTAGCTGCAGGAGCGCCCTGCCTGAATCGACGGCAGCGACGACCACCCGACCGGTGGCCGGACGACCGCGCAGGAACTCTTGGGCGGCGCGGCCGCCGGCGTAGTGCTGCCACTCGGCGACGTAGGTTCCGACGGGGTTGCCGATCTCCATCTTTGCCCAGACCGGCCCGGTCACCCAGCCGCCAACCGTGCCGCAGCGAGTGAGCGCGATGGCACCCAACTCGTCGTCTGCGGGCCGCTGCAGGCTCAGGAAGCCGCCCTTGCCCAGCACGACCAAGCCGCGCTCGATCGGCACTCCGCGCAGGCGAAACGCCCCGTCCTTGTCCGACCGAACGGCCGCCACGGGCACGTCCGCGCCGCTTGCGTGCGCGGTGCGCGGCGATCGGGAGTAGTAGACGCGGACGCCCTCGACCGCGACGCCGTCGCTCAGCACGCGCCCCACGCACTCGCGACCGCGCGCCAACGCAACGCGCACGGCATCGTCGTCATTCTGCACGTCGAGGGCGGCTTCGGCGAAGCCGTCGGCCAACACTCTCACCCGAGTGCGCCCGATCACCGACGGGAATTGCGCAATGCCGCGATCACCGCTGCGGGCCCGCGAGTAGGTGCCATTCTCGCCAAAGGCCCAGACTTCGGCGTCGGCAACCACGCGCCCCTCCGCCGCCGTCTCCACCAGCACTTCGAGCGCGCGATCGCGCAGCACACGCAGATCGAGCGTGGACGCGGTGTCGATCGCCGACCAAAACTCCGCTGCCGGCCACGCCCCGGTCGCCTTCGCACCGGATTCGGTGACTCCGTCGACTCGATACCGGGCGCGCGCGAGCGGAACACTCTCGAGGCGGCAAAGCCCGTGCCGATCGGTGCGGACCTCCGGCAACCAATCCAAGCGCAACCCGTAGACCTCGGCCAGGTCCAGGGGCCGGCCGCTCAGGACCTCGCCCGCGGCGGACAGCCGAATCTGCACGTCGCGGCCGCTTTCGACGCAGACACACTCGACGACGGTCTCCTCCGGGCTCGGCCACTTCACCAGCATTGCATAGCCGACGGGCGTCACGCGCAGCATCTCGACCGAGTCGCCGTCCGCCAGCGGGACGAGGGCCACACCGTCGCTTCCGGTCTCGGTCCTGCGGCTGCCGCGCGAGGTCTGCGCCCAGATCCGCGCGCGGACGGGCTCCAGGGTTCTGCCCATGACCCGGACCTCGAGATGCCGGGTCACCCGCCGAACGACGAGATCGCCGAACCTGGCGCTGCGAGCTGCGGCATCGGACAAAGGCGCGGCGGCGAAGCGCTCGTGCACGAACCGATCGTCGGCGGAGCCAGAGTAGACGTGCCCGTCGCGGGGCAGCGCACCGCGTTCGAGCGAGAGCGCATACTCACCACCGCCGGTCGAGATCACCGAACTCAGCTCCGCCAGCTCGCCCGCATCGGAACGACCGAGGATCGCGACCGCGACACCGGCCAGGCCGACACCGGTTTCGTCGACGACGCGGCCGGCGAGGGAGACCGTGGCATCTGCGATGGGATCGGTCGGGGCGATCCGGTCGCCAGGAAGGCGTGAGCGCCGCTCAGGTAGGACAACACGGGACGTGCCGCCGTCCGACGTCGAGTGGGTCGCAGCCGGCGAAGGTGTGCCTGCGGCGGGCGCCGCCGCGTTGAGCCAGGCCAACCAGGCGACAAGGAGCGCCATCGCGACACATGCGAACGCGGCTCGCTTCATCGAGGACGAGGTTAGCCCGGGGCTCGCAGGTGATCGCCCCCTACGCCGTCCGATGGACTCGCCGGGCTCCTCCCACCCCAGATTCGGTAAATCTTGCCGATTCGACTTTCCATGGCCGGGGCGCGCATCGCTTGGTGTTTGGTCCAGTACGTCGGCAGATCGTGTGCACAAGCTGCACGAGTCACTGCACCCCGGGTTGACAACTCCAAGCGTTTAGGCAACTTATAGTCCCGAAACTAGGAGTTTCCCCCTACCCTCTTCCCAGGGTCGGTTTCGCGTTAGCCCCTTTCCACACCACCATGATGCATCGCACTCACTCTTCCCCCTGGCGCGGTCGCCGAGTCCTGGTCACCGGCGCCTGTGGCACGGTCGGCAAGGAGCTGATCCGTTATCTGGCCACCCAAGGCGTCCGTGAAATTGTCGGCGTTGACAACAACGAGAGTGCGCTGTTCTTCATGGACAACAAGTACCAAGATTTGCGGAATGCGCGCTTCTACCACTGCGACATCTGCGACTTGGGTAGCCTGTCGTCGCTGGTCGCGGGCGTGGACACGATCTTGCACACGGCTGCACTCAAGCACGTCTCCCTTTGCGAACGGTCTCCCCGCAGCGCGGTTGAGGCCAACATCGCGGGGGTCCAGAACGTGATCGAGGCTGCACAGCAGCACTCGGTGGAACGTGTGCTGTTCACTTCGTCCGACAAGGCGGTCAACCCGACGAGCGTGATGGGCACGACCAAGCTCATGGGCGAACGCCTGATGACCTCCGCCCAGGCACACCAGCGCAACTCGAGGACGGTGTTCGCGTCGACGCGGTTCGGCAACGTGTTGGGCAGCCGAGGCTCGGTGATTCCCCTGTTCCAGCGACAGATCGCCGAGGGCGGCCCCGTGACGCTGACCAGCAAGGCGATGACTCGCTTCGTCATGACCCTCGAACAAGCGGCACGGTTGGTGACCGACTCCGTGTTTCTAGCGCGCGGCGGGGAAGTGCTGGCAACCAAGATGCCGTCCGTGCGCATCGAAGACCTCGCGGTCACGATGATCGAGGAGTTGGCTCCGCTCCACGGTCGGGATCCGCAGGATATCCGCGTGCAGGTCATCGGCGCGAAGTCCGGTGAAAAGGACTACGAGGAGCTGCTCAGCAGCGAGGAGACCCGCCGCACGATGGAGCTGCCCAACTACTACGCGATCCTGCCCGCCTTCCGTTCGGAGTACCGAGACATCGTCTACGACTATCCCGGAGCCGACGGCGTCGTCGGTCGAGCCCAGCCATACCACTCGGGCAAGCAAGAGGCCATGACCCGCGCCGAACTCGCGCGGTTCCTGCGAGACGCGGGCCTGCTCGAAGGCAGTGAGAACCGCGTCGACGCAGGCCGCCAACGCTTGCATGCGACCAACCACCGGGCGGGCGCCAACGGACAACCCGCGGTGACCTCGGCCAGCGCCCTCCAATGAGAGTCCTGATTCTGGGCGCGGACGGCTACCTCGGTTGGCCCACTGCGATGCACATGGCCGCCCGTGGCCACACGGTGACCGCGGTTGACAACTACCTGCGCCGATCGATCGCGCAAAAGACCGACTCGGAGGCACTGTTCGCCACACCGAACCTACCGAGGCGCGCGGAACGATTCAGATCCGAGTCGGGCTTCGCGGTGCACACCGAAGTCGGAGACTGCGCGGAGTACCGCTTCCTCGAACACCTGTTCCGCGAGTATGCCCCAGAAGCCGTCATCCACTACGCGGAACAGCCCTCCGCGCCGTACTCGATGATGGGGTTCGACCAGGCACGACTCACGCTGCGCAACAACTTGGACGTCACGTTCAACGTCATCTGGGCGATGCTCGAGCACGCTCCCGACAGCCACCTCATCAAGCTCGGCACGATGGGAGAGTACGGGACGCCCAACATCGACATCGAAGAGGGCTGGCTCACGGTCGAACACAACGGGCGCTCGCAGAAGTTCCTCTATCCGCGCGCCGCAGGCAGCCTGTACCACACGACGAAGGTGCTCGACACGGACTTGCTGTGGTTCTACGTGCGCACCCACGCCCTTCGCGTGACCGACTTGATGCAGGGACCGGTCTACGGGCTCTCCACGCCCGAAGCCAACTTGCACCACGACCTCGCTCCCAATTTTCATTACGACGACATCTTCGGAACCGTGGTCAACCGCTTTCTCGTGCAAGCTGTTGCCGGAGTTCCGCTCACCGTGTACGGCAAGGGAGGACAGAAGCGCGGGTATCTCAACCTCGAGGACACGCTGCAATGCATCGAACTCGCGATGAACAACCCCGTTTCCGCCGGGGAGCTGCGAGTTCTTAATCAGTTCACCGAAGTTTTCTCGGTCAACGATCTGGCGGCGCGCGTCCAACGCGCCGGTGAGCAGCTCGGGTTGGAAGTTGTCGTCGAGCCGATCGCCAACCCGCGCAAGGAAGCGGAGGACCACTACTACAACCCTGCTCACTCCGGTCTGCCCTCACTCGGCCTACAACCGCACCTGATGACCGACGAGGTCCTCGCGGCGATGATGCGCCGCGTCGTCACCCACCGCAGCCACATTGACCGCTCACGCATCGCGCCGCGGGTCCGGTGGAACGAGCCGGCGCCGCCCCGAACCACCATGCGAACATCGCGGGGCCGGCCCGCCAAACACCCGTAGCCGTGCGGAACGCTCCTCGCTGGCGCCTTGCACTTTGCCCTGCGCGCACGCGACACCGATGAGGCAATGGGCAACTAGCTCGGAGAAGCGGCTACAGTTTGGCCTTCTCCTCGGCGACGTGCTCGCGTTCGTGGCCAGTACCGCCATCGTCGTCGCGCTCGGGATCGGCGGCAGACATGACGGCTCCGCGCAAAGGGTGCTGCCGGTGTTCCTCCTGCTGGGCGTGTACCTTACCGTGTACTACGTCAGCGACCTCTACTCGGTGCAGCGGCGCCACTCGGCGACCCGACAACCTGCACTGACCTCCACCTCGACCGCGCTGGTCCTGATCATCGCGATCCTCGTCGGCACTGTCTTTCCATCCGTCCAGGCGCTCCCCCTGCGCGGGCTCCTCCCCCACGCCGCCCTGATGCTGTTGGCGGCCAGCGCTTGGCGCCGTGTCTTCTTCCGCAGGCTGCTGCCCGCCTACCCGGCCCGTTCGATCGGCTTGCTGGGCGACCTTTCTGCCGAATGCGAAATCTTGCAGGAAGTTGCAGAGTCCGCCCCCAACCTCACGATCGACCCCGCGGACACGGAAACCCCCGACCTGTGGGTGTGTCCGGTCCAACGCCAGGTGGACGAGGACACCTTGGCGCGCGCGGTGTCGTTGCGGCTCGCCGGTGAGACGGTTCTCGACCTTCCCAACCTCTGCGCGGCCCGGCTCGGTCGAATCCCGGTTTCCACCATCGACGCCTCCTGGATCATTCAAAACGTCGGACAACACCGATCGATGACCGGAGAGCGCCTGCGCCGCCTGCTCGACGTCGCGGGCTCCCTGCTTGCGATCGTCATCACCAGCCCCTTCTTGGCCGTCGCCGCCGCGATGGTGAAACTGACGTCACGCGGCCCGGTGCTGTTCGTGCAAGAACGGCTCGGACGCTTCGAACAGCCGTTTCCGTGCTACAAGATTCGCACCATGGTGCAGGACGCCGAGGCGCAGACCGGCCCCAGGTGGGCGGAGGCAAACGACCCACGCATCACGCCGGTGGGTCGTTTCCTGCGCAAGTCCCGGCTCGACGAGTTGCCCCAGCTGTTCAACGTCTTGCGCGGTGAGATGGGTCTCGTCGGTTTCCGCCCGATCCGACGCCACTTTGCCGACAAGCTCGCGCCACAGATCCCGTTCTATCACGCGCGCTTCGGAATCAAGCCCGGACTGACCGGCTGGCCGCAAGTTCGCCACCGCAACTCGTACGCGGGATCGATCGACGACCAAGTCGAAAAGTTCGAGTACGAGCTGTTCTACCTCGCGCACCGATCGCTGCTGGTCGATGCCTACATCGCCATCAAGACCGTACAGGTCATGTTTTGCGTACGGGGCCAGTAGTGATGCCCTGCCGCCCGACTTCACGAGCAGCGCTGGGCCTCTACGACAAGCCGCTAGACGACGCGTCACCGGCAACGGAACAGATTGGCCACCGAGCGAGGCCGGCGTAGCATGGCGAGGGTGAGCGAAGTCCCACGCGACCTCGAATCGTCGGCACTTACAATCGGCCAGTTGTTCGGAATTCTGCGACGCGGTTGGTGGCTGGTGGCCGCAACGGCCATCCTCGGCACGGGTCTGGGCTACTGGCACACCAAGAGGCGTGGCTCCGTCTGGCGCGCGAGCAGCCTCGTCTACGTCGAGCGAGACCGCCCTTCGCTGGTCGGGGACCCAAGTGTGTCTTTCGCCAGCGGCGCACGCAACTACGCCGACACTCAGCAGCTGCTGATGATCTCCGCGCCGCAGCTTGCAGCGTCACTTGCACTGGCGCGACAAGACGCGGCATGGAGTGAGGATGTCTTTCAGGGCAGTATGAACGCGATCGCGTGGTTGAAGAAGAACCTCTTGGCCAACGCTGGCCAAGATGACGGGACCATCCAGCTGCGATTGGACTCTCCCCACCGCGATGCAGCCTGCGTCATGCTCAACGCGGTCGTCGACTCGTTTGTCCGGTTCCACGAAGAGCAGGCCCAAACGTCGACCGGAGCTACCTATCGGCAGCTGACCCGCGAGAAGGACCGGTTGGACGGAGAGTATGCAGCCAAGCTGCAGGCGATCCGTGAGCTCGCCGCACCACAGGGCCAAGCCGGGGGTCGGACACCGCAGGAGGTCGCGTGGGACGCCTGGCAGAGACTCGGCAACGAGCTCAGCCTGGCCGAGGCCGAGGCGCGCACCGCGGCGCAGCTGTGGCAGTCCGCCAAGGATTTCGGCGATGACCCAGAGGCGCTCCGCCAACTTCTTCCCGTGTTCGGTGGTGGCACCACCTTACCCGCGCCGACCGCGAGCCGCCGCGAACTCGAGGCCCAGCACGCAGCGGCGGTTGCCGAGTTCTCGGCGGAGCATCCGACCGTCCTTGCCCTCGAGCGGGCGATCGCGGAGCTGGACGCCCAGGAACAGCGGCTCGCGACACAGTACGTCGCCGCGTTGGCACGACGAGCGACGATGCTCGAACAGCGGCACGCCTCTCTGAGCTCGCGGTCCGAGCAGTTGGAGGCCGAAATCGCCCGCCTCGTCGACACCGACGCGCAGCGCGATTTGCTGACGGCCGAAGCCGAACAGATCCGCGAAGCGCTTCAGACGGTCGGCTCTCTGATGCAAAACGTCAACCTCGGTGACGTGAGCGGCGCAGCCACTGTTCACGTCCTCGAGCGAGCGTCACCGGACAATTCGCTCGACGTTTCCAACAGCTTGCTGCGCATTGCCGCGCTCGGCCTCGTCGGGTTGATTGCCGGGCTCGGGTTGGCGTGGGTACGCGGCTTGATGGACCAACGAATCCGCGATGAGAGCAGCGCCCTGGCACTCGGCCTGCCGTTACTCGGGGTCCTGCCGCGCCAGTCCCGTCGCCACAGCGTCTCGGCCGCCGCGCGGCTATCGGAAGAGCCTGCCGACCGAGAGGCCTTCCGCCGATTGTCTGCGGCCGTGGAGCAGCATCTTCCGACCACGTCGCCCCGCACACTCTTGGTCGCCGCTGTAGATGACCCGGCCAGTGCCCACCTCGCGGCAGCCGCCTTGGGCGTCACGTTCGCGCGTCAACGGCGGTCGACCCTGGTCATCGACACCGATCTCGACAACCCCCAGCAGCACCGCCTGCTCGAGGCGGCCCAATCACACGGCCTCGCAGCCTTGATCGACGGCAACCCAACCGCCGGACAGGTCAGCGAGACCGCTATCCACGGACTGCATCTGCTGGGCGAAAGCCAGCCGCTCGCACACACGACAACACTCCACGCAGGCGACCTGCAACGCGTCCGGCAGGAACTCAGCCAAGAGTACGACATGATCATCGTGGTCACCGCACCGACCGCCTCCAGCGCAACCGCAGCCGTGCTGGCACCGGCAACCGACGCGATTGTGCTTTGCGTGCACGCCCAAAAGACCCCCACGCCTGCCGCGCGGCGCGGCGTCGAGGATCTTCGCCGAGCTGGGGCCACACGCCTCGGCACCGTGCTCGATGGCGTACCCCGCCCACGCAGCGCTTCGTCATCTCGACGACACCCGAAGCCCACGCAACACGTCACCGGCGGCGTTCCGGCGAAGGGCCGCGCATGAGTGGCAGGGAACTTGTTGGCCAGCAACTCCCGCTCGGGCTAGCGGCGATCGCGTGGCTTGCCGGTGCGTGCATGCTCGGCACCAGCCACTGGCCCTCCAGCGAGATCCTGGCACGTTTCAATGCCGCTGGCCCCATCGCCCCGGAGCTCGATGCCTCGTATCACGCGGTGCCGTTACCGGCGACGAGCGCATACCGAATCGGCGACGGGGACCTTCTCCAGGTAACCGTACGGCGCAGGTTCGGCTCCGCCGCGGAGGACGCCCCTGTCCGCACCCGAGTCGACGCCAAAGGGAATCTGAGCCTGCCACTCGTGGGGCAAATTCCAAGCCGTGGTCTCACATTGGCGCAGCTCGAGCAGCACCTGACCGCAGCTCTCCACCCGCGCTACCTCCGCAACCGCCCTACCGTCGTCGCCGAACTCGTCGACGCGAATCGCCAACGGGTCGCGGTCGTCGGTGCCGTACAGGCCCCAGGCGTACACGATCTCCGCTCCGACCAGCTCACCTTGTTTGATGCCCTCGCGGCCGCGGGAGGCATCATTCGCGGCGATCGAGGGCGCGCCGGGGCTCACCGCATCCGCGTCCGGCAGCCGGAGGGTCGTGAGCAGGCGACCGTTTCACTTCCCGTGCGCGGCATGGATGTGCCACACACGAACCTCCGCCTCAGCGGCGGCGAAACCGTCGAAGTCGAACGCTGGAGTCCGGCATTGTTCACCGTCGTGGGCTTGGTGCGCAACCCCGGTGCATTCGAGTACCCACCGGGGGCTGCGTACAATTTGATGCAGGCGTTGGCCATCGCTGGTGGAGTCGACCCACTTGCCGCGCCCCCATATGCGACCGTGTTCCGCACCGAGCCGTCCGGCGAGATCCTGCCGGTCACCTTCTCCATTCACGGTGCGGATCTGGTGCAAGCGTCCAGCATCGAGATCCGGCCCGGGGACGTAATCGCCGTACAGCACACCGTTGGCTCGTGGACCCGCTCCCTGTTGGCGGCAGTCACTCGTATGCAAGTCAACTTCCTGGTCGACCCGTTTGACACGCGATGACCGCGGGCACAGTCGTCGACACCGCCGGTTTCTCGTACCGAGACGCGAGCCTCGCCGCCGGCCTCGGCGCGTGCTTTCTCCTGCTCCCGGTCTACCTGGGCCCTTCGGGGGGAATCCAAGTCGTCGACATCGCGATGCTTGCCACAGGCGGGCTCTTGGTGATGACCAACCTCTTGGCTGTGCCGCGCAGCCTACGGCACCTCCTCACAGCCCTGGCGCTGTTTTCCGTGTGGATGGTGTGCGTCGATCTGGTGCAGTTTGCCCGAACGGGCAGCAAGACGCACATCGTCGGTGTCATGCAGCGCGCGATGCCACTCGTAGCGTTTGCGATCTACAGCGCCGCGTTTCACTGGCAGATGCGCGACCGACGAAGAGGCGATTGGCTTTACCTATGCCTTGCGTTCAGCGTCGTCGCCTCCCTTGTATTCCCCAGCAATGCCCCCGACACCTACGTTCACCGCAGGTCGCTGTCGTTCAACAACCCCAATCAGCTGGCATATTTTTCCACGCTCATGCTCGTGGCGTTGGTCGCGCTCGACGTGCGGCGTTGCATCCTCTGTCCACCACCGAACAACCGCGGCATGTTCGCCCGCGTCACGGGTCGCCTGATCGTAGTCGTAGGGGCGAACGTCGCGGCGCTCCTGTCTCTCAGCCGCTCCGGCATTCCATCGTGCATCGCTCTGGACGCGCTCCTTCTCTGGCTATGGCTGCGCGGCGGCAACGCGCGTAGCCTGATGCTATTCGCCGCCACGGCCACGCTAGCGGCGGGGCTCTACTTCGCCTCTAATCCCGACAGCCTTGCTCGGATCACCGACACCGACCACATCGCCGCGATGCTGCGTCGCTTCGACCACGAAAAGATCGCGGAGGATTCCGGACGCCGTGTTCACGACCGCATCTCGGAGCACATTCAGGCGCGCGGGGTTGCCACTTTGCTGACCGGGACCGGCAAAATCACCGCGACGTCCGTGAAGGACGACGGCGAGCAGATCCAGGAGTTGCACAGCGTCCTATTCGACGTCACGTTCTCCGGGGGTGTCATCGGCCTCGTCCTGCTTCTGAATCTGGCGCGATGCGTGATTCGGCTGCCGATGCCACTACGACCCCGCTCGACTTACCTCGCCACGCTGCTGCTCTGGATCCCGATCGTCGGCTACAACCTACTGCACAACGGCCTGCGGTTTCGCGCGCTGTGGGTAGTAATGGCGCTGTGGTGTGTCGTGGTTAGCACCTCGATCGAGACATGCGGGGGCAGGCAGCGCGTTCGGGAGAGGTCTCCATGACGGTCGCGGCGCCAACTTGTCTGGGGGCCACTCCGGTGACGGTGACGTTCGTCGGTGGCGCCGATCTCCACTTGCGCATCCCACTGATACACGCCCTAGCGGAACGCGACATCCGGGTTTCGGTGATCGCGACTGCCGGCCGTGAGAGGTTCGAGGCCGAGCACATTCGGTTCTATCCATCCGGCATGGGTCGCGGTGTCACGCCATGGAGAGACGCCCGATTGCTTTTTCGGATGCGCCGGCTGATGGAGTCGACCGCCCCTGACCTCGTCCACGGTTTCGGCACCAAGCCGGCGCTTCTGGTCCCGCTAGCAACCGCTCCACAATCCGACTTTCGCGCCGTCCGCACGGTCGCCGGCCGCGGCCGCCTGTTCTCCGACCCGTCGCTGAAACTTGCTCCGTTTCGCCTTGTCCACGACCGGATGCAACGCCGAGCGTCGCGCCGCGCCACGGCAACGGTGTTTCAGAACAGTGACGATCAGGCTCATTTTCTCGCTCGGGGCCTCGTCGACCCCGACAAGGCCATCCTGATCCGCGGCTCGGGGATCGACGGGGCTTTGGTGCGCGCAGCAGCGGAGCGGGCTGCTGCGTCGCCCCCACCATGGCCAATTGGCAACCCGCGGCCCTTCGTCGCGCTCATGGTGGCCCGACTGCTCTGGTCGAAGGGCGTGGGCGAGTTCCTCACGGCCGCCGAAATGCTCCCGGCGAACAAGTTCCTGTGCGTCCTCGCCGGCCCGGTGGCTGAGCAGGGCCGCAGCGCCGCACGCATGGAGCACGCGATTTCGGCGGCCCCCGTTACCTATCTGGGACGACGCGAGGATGTCGCCGGCCTGATGCGCGCGGCCGACGCCACGGTCTTACCCACCTACTACGGCGAGGGAGTGCCACGAGTGCTCCTTGAAGCCGCGGTGCTCGGCTCGCCGATCGTCACGACGGACTACCCTGGCTGTCGCGATGTCGTCGCCGGCGGCACAGCGGGGACGGTGATCCCGGCCCGCGATGCCAGCGCCCTGGCGCAGGCACTGCAGACGTTGCGCGGCGATCGCGAACGCGCGGCGACAATGGCATCGGCCGCGCGCTCCCTCGTGGAGCGAGAGTTCAGTCTGCAAGCCGTCGCCGATGCACACGCCGCGCTGTACCGGCGGCTCGTGCATGCGCGAAGACCAGGAATGGTCCCGAAGGGACAGTGACCATGAAGTGGTGCATTACAGGGGGCTGTGGTTTCATCGGCTCCAACCTCGTCGCCAAGCTGGTCGCCAATGGACAGACGGTGCGCGTGCTCGACGACCTTTCGGTCGGTGACCGCGCAGTACTGCAGAGGATCTCGCCCGTGAAGGAGTGCGCTGCCGGCGACACCTCCACCATGATCGACCGGGCCGACGTTGTCGAGCTCGCCGTAGGCGATATCTGCAACGAATCCGACATCGCTCGTTCCGTGCTCGGTGCCGACATTGTTGTACACTTGGCGGCCAATACGGGAGTCGCGCCATCGGTCGAGGACCCGCGACGAGACTGTGAAGCGAACGTCCTGGGCACACTCAACGCACTCGAGGCGGCGCGCGCCAGCGGCGTACGGCGATTCGTGTTCGCCTCCAGCGGCGCTCCATTGGGCGAAGTCGAACCGCCGATCCATGAACGCCTGGCTCCACGACCTGTCTCGCCGTACGGCGCCAGCAAGCTCGCTGGCGAAGCCTACTGCTCGGCCTACTACCGCAGCTTTGGCCTGGAGACGGTCGCGTTGCGGTTTGGCAACGTCTACGGACCCGGCTCACCGCACAAGTCGAGCGTAGTGGCCAAGTTCATCACTCGAGCCGCGCGCGGGCTCCCGCTTCAAGTGTTCGGCGACGGCAGCCAAACGCGCGACTTCGTCTACGTGCTCGACCTGCTCGAGGCGATCCTGCGCGCAGCCAAAGTCGACGGAATCGGCGGAGAGTTGTTCCAGATCGCCACCAGCCGCGAAACGTCGGTGCACGAGCTCGTGCAGGCCTTGGCTCCGGTTCTACGCGACGCCGGCTTCGGCGACCTTGCGATCGAGCACGGTGAGCCACGCGTTGGCGACGTCGCCCGCAACTACGCCGACACCAGCAAGGCCCGCGACATCTTGGGTTGGAGCGCGAAGATGGAGCTGGCGAGCGGTCTTCGAGAGACAGTCCGGTGGTTCGTGGCCCAGCGCGACGACTGCGATTGAGGAGTCAGCCAATTGCGCCCCGCCCACTCAAGCGGCGGATCAACCACAATCCGGCATCTCCCAGCACCCAAGCCGGCCGCCAGGCAGCAGCGGTAGCCGTGAGCACGAGCGGTGCCGCGATCGCGCCGAGCAGAACCCATGCTGGTGCCGCCTGCACACCACGCAGCAACTCCGCGACCCACCAGGCAACCACAACCTGCCCGGCGGCGAGAACCAAGCCACGTACGTGCGCAGCGCCGAATCGGGCCCACCCGACCGCAATCGCACGCAGGCTCAGACCGGCCATCATCAGATAATTGAGCAGCAATGCGCCGACGATGCCGAGGGCAACACCTGCGACACCCGCCCGCGTTCCGAGGTAGGCGCCCACGAAAACGGACACCGCGAATACGGCCTGTCGCCACGCACGCCGATACACGTCGCCCGTTGCCCGCGCCAACGAATCGCTGATCTTGTAGCCGGTACGGCACACAAGCCCGGCCATCAGGATCTGAAACGGCAGCACGACGTCCTGCCAACCATCGCCCAAGAGCGTGACAACCACTTCGGGTCCGAGCACTACGCCAAGCGCGCCCGCCGGCGCAATCACCATGACCACAAGACCGATGCCCCTCAGGTACGCGCGCGCCAACCGATCTCGGTCGTTCTGGAACCGTGACATCACCGGGAACAAGACGCGGTCGATCACCTCCCCCAGAAACATCGCGGGCATCGCCATGATCTGGTACGCACGGCTGTAGACTCCGAGATCGGTCGCCGACATCCACTTGCCGACGACGAAGTTGTCGCCCTGCGATGCCGCGTAGCTGAACAACCGCGCGATCACGAACCCGCTACCGAAGTAGAGCAGATCTCGGGCCGCGGCCGCGTCGATTCGCAGTGAACGCTGGTGGGGACGCGCGGCCAGCAGCATTGCCGTCTTGATCATCACCTGAGCCAGGTGAGCGACAACCAGCGACCACACACCAAACCCGCAAACCGCCATGACGACACCGAACGGAACGTAGCCCGCGACATTGGAGGCGGCCTCAGCCGCCGCGATCGGCCTCAGCTGCAGGTCCCGATGCAGCAGAGACTGCGGCACGACGCTCAGGGTCTGGATGACGAGGGCAGCGGATAGCGCCCGCATCACCTCTACCAGGCCATCCATCCCGAAGAAGCCGGCCGCTGCAGGAGCGATTCCCCACAGAACCGCGGTCAACAACACAGCGGCGTAGAGGGACAGAGCAAAAGCGGTGCTGACGTGCTCGGCGCGAAGCTGATCGCGTTGGATCAACGCCGGCCCAATGACCGCCTGGGTGAGAGTGCGCCCCAGCCCGAGTGCGATCTGCGTCGCGGTGACCAGACCGAACTCCGCCGCCGACAGGTAGCGGCCGAGCACCGCGAGCACGGTGAGCTGCGCCAAACCCTGGGCACCCAGGCCAAGCGAAGCCCAACTCAACCACCGAGCACTCTGGGATAGCGCGTTCATCGGAAAACGCCCCGGCCGTCGACTCCGATCATCGAATCTGATGCACAGGCGACCGACGCCACGCCCCCAGGCTGTCGTTGGGCATCATGCCGAGACCGCCGTGCCAACACGATAGAGGCTGGTCCGCGCACAAATGAAGAGCTGGTCCCGACAGTCCCCACCAAACGCCAGGTTGGCCGGTCGTTCGGGAAGCGCTAGTTGCAAAACGCGGCGACCACCAGGGGCGAACACTTCCACACCACGCATGGCGGCGATCCACAGGTTGCCATCACCGTCGCAGCGCAGACCGTCTGGGCGCTCGGCGGAGCAATACACTTCGCCCCCATTGAGCGTGGTGCCGTATGTGAAGCGGCGAACGTGCCCGCGTTCCGTATCGGCGACGTAGAGTTCTGATCCATCTGGCGAGAAGCAGAGACCGTTGGGCTTCTCGAAGTCGTCGACGAGCAGCGTCACCGTCATCTCATCGGCCTCGACGCGGTAGACCCCCTGAAAGTCCAGCTCGCGCTCGCGATTCGGCACACCGTACGGAGGATCGGTGAACACACACGTGGCCCGGTCGACCGGGACGACATCGTTGGGGCTGTTGAGTCGCCGTCCTCCAAAGTGGGTCGCCAGTGCTGCGATTACGCCATCGCCGCCCGTAACGCTGACCCGTCGCGTCTCGTGCTCGCAGGTCAGGAGGCGCCCGCCCCGGTCGACCGAGTTGCCGTTTGCCTGGCCACTCGGTACCCGCACGCGCCTCGGCCCAGCATCGCGCCACAGCCACAGCTCGGAGGCCGGGATGTCGCTGAACACCAAGCCGGGGCCCCTGTCGCCGCTCAGGCCGAGCGGGTTCTCCACCCACACGGGCCCCTCCAAGAAGCCAAAGCCATGGGCCAATCGCTCCACCGGTCCCGAGACTAGAGACACCGGACAGTCCCCAGACAGAGCGCCGTGCGTTCGCGACCGGGGCTACCGACGTCGGACCTTTGCCAAGGGTTCATCCATGGTAAACTACCTACACCGTATCGCCTTCTCCACCTTGCGTGGTTCTCGCAACGCCAACGACTCCCCACGAGGGCGCGCCCCAACTCCGGACACGCCCGCGCCGGACCGCCCCGCGGTCGTCGTGCTCGACCTGCAGGGCGCCGTAGGCCTGCAAACCGCAAGAATCTTGAGCTTTCGAGGTGTCCCGGTGATCGGCATCGGCGAGCCCGGCAAGCCCTTCTGTCGCACGCGAGTGTGCCAGAAGGTCATCACGACGGACATGAAGTCCGACGCGCCGCTTGCCGTGCTTCGCGAACTCGGCGCCTCGCTGCCACAGCGCGCAGTGCTCGTCCCATGCACCGACCGCAGCGTCCTGCTCGTGTCCCGTCACCGCGTTGACCTGGAGCCCGCGTTCCACATCGTGATGCCGCCCAGCGAGGTCATGGAAGTCCTCATTGACAAGGCGCGCTTCTACGAGTTCGCAAAGCGGCACGGCCTGCCGGTTCCCGCCACACACTTCATCACTTCGCTCGACGACCTCCGACACCTGCGCAGGAGCGTCCGTTTCCCCTGTGTCGTGAAACCCACCGTCCGAGACCATCGCTGGTCTCGAAAGGCCGGTTGGAAGGTAAAGACAGCGGCCGATCAAGCCGAGCTAGAAGGAGTGTGCGCCACGGCATTTCAGTGGGCAGATACGTTGATCGTGCAGGACTGGATCGACGGCGACGAGACCCAGCTCTACTCGTGCAACGCCTACTTTGACGCAGCGTCACGGCCCCTCGCCACATGCGTCGCCCGCAAGCTGAGGCAGTGGCCACCACACACCGGCTCCAGCAGCCTGGGAGTGGAGTGGCGCAACGACGAAGTCCGACAGACTTGCATCGACGTTTTCCAGGCAGCTCGCTTTCGCGGGCTCGCCTACCTCGAGATGAAGCGGGGGCCGGACGGCCGCCATTGGATCATCGAACCCAACGTCGCCCGGCCAACGGGACGCTCTGCCATCGCCGAAGCCAGCGGTGTCGAGCTACTGTACACTATGTATTGCGACGCCCTCGGCCGGTCTCTCCCCGCGCAGCGTGAGCAGCACTATCGCGGCGTCAAGTGGATGCACTTTCGCTGGGACCTACAAGCCGCAATCGTGCTGTGGTCGCGCGGTGAGCTGGGGCTGCGCGACTGGTGGCGCTCTTGGCGCGGCAAGAAGGCCCACGCAGTGTTCTCGTGGCGTGACCCGCTGCCGTTCGTACTCGACCTGTGGCACGCGCTGCGCAGCTCGGTAACCGGCAAGGGACGCGCGTTTCTTTCCCGCTTGAGGCATCCGCAACCTTCGCTGCGAGACAACAGCGCATGCTGAGTCTGCGCACTGCCCGCGACGTCGCGCTGCGACCGCTGCAACTCGTACTGTACTTGTTGTCTGGACTGATGCGACGCGACCGCAAGCTCTGGGTTTTTGGCGCCTGGCACGGCGAGCGATTCAGCGACAACGCTGCGGCGCTGCTACGCTTCAGCGTCAACCATCACGAGGGGGAGGTCCGGTGCGTCTGGGTAGCGAGCCGCTACAGCGTCGTGCGGCGCGTCCGCCAGCACGGGCTACCCGCTCACCACCGCTGGTCGCCAAAGGGTATTGGTGCGTGTCTCCGAGGCGGCGTCTACGTGTTCGTCTCCACGACCCGAGACATCAACCATTGGCTCTCCAAAGGAGCGCGCCTGGTCCTGCTGCGCCACGGAGTCGGCATCAAGAGAATTGGCAAAGCACACCGCAATCCTTCACATCCGCTTTACCGACTCCACCATAGCCCGTTCTGGCAACGCTGGATTTGGCGGGCCATTCTGCACTGGCATACGGTGCCGATGGACCTGGTGATCGCGACCTCGAAACTGCACGCCGAGCAAGCGCTCGAATACTTCCACGTCAGCCAAAAGGACGTCGTGATCACGGGCTTCCCCCGCAATGACCGGCTGTTGGCAGCGGACACAGAGGATCGCGCCGAGAGGCAACTGCCGCCTGAGGACGCGCAGTTGGCCGACTGGCTGGCAGCCGCAAAGGCCGCGGCCAGGCCGGTGGTCTTCTACATGCCGACCTTCCGCGACGCGGGCAACGCACCGATCAACTTCACCTGGGCCGAGCTGGACGCCCGGCTCGACGAGCTGGGCGCCGAAATGCTCGTCCGCCCACACTCTTCAGACCGCAGCAACTTCGTTCGGCCATTGATCGAGCGTCGCTTCGCGCACCTCCGACTGCACCATCCGCAAAGTGACCCGCACGACGTTCTTAGCCATATGACGGCCTTGGTCACGGACTACTCGAGCGTCGCGTACGACTACATGTTACTCCGTCGCCCCATCGTCTTCTACACATGCGACCGAGACCTCTACACCAGCACGCGCGCGCTGGCGTTCGACTACGACGACGTCACACCAGGCCTGAAGGCGACCGATCTCGAGAGCCTGGTGGCCGCGCTGACCTCGATCATCGATGGCACAGCGCGGATCCCGATCCCGGCCGTCGACGCACTACTAGATCAGTTCCATGTGTACCGCGACGGACAGTCCGCACACCGCGTCTTCTCGGTCATAAGTGCTCGATTCGCAACCAGCGCGACCACACAACAGGACATTCCTGTCCCCCCAGCCGACGTCATCGAGAATCCACCATGCGAATCCTGATTACCGGCGGGTCGGGCTTCATTGGTGCCAAGATCGCACGGCAGCTGGCGGCGTCGGGCCACGACGTCTGCTCGCTCGATGCGCGCCCACCGAAGCCTTGCCAAACAGCCACCCCCGAGCAGGTACATTCAGTCGAGGGCAACATCCACGATCCCGGTAGCTGCCACAAAGCCGTGCTGGGAGCCGAGATGGTGATTCACAGCGCTGCCACGCACCTGGCGACCAAGGTCTCACGGCAACCCCTGCAGTCGATCCAAACCAATGTCCACGGCACACTCAACTTGCTGAACGCCGCGGCCAATGCGAAAGTGCGCCGCTTCGTGTTCTTGTCCTCCGCCAAGGTCTACGGCGAGCCCACCAGGCTGCCGTCAAGCGAAGTCGACTTCGCTCGCCCGTACGACTCGTACAGCCTGTCGAAAATGATGTGCGAGCACTACTGCGACCGGTTTCGCCAGGAGACCACAATGGAGACGGTCAGCGTGCGACCCTTCTCAGTGTACGGTCCCGACCAAGACCTGGAGACCGGCTACGTCGGCATGCTGGTTCGCGCGCTGCTCGAAGACGAGGACCCGGCGTTTCCCGGGCAACCGGACTTCCTGCGCGACTTCGTCCACATCAACGACGTGGTGGAAGTCCTCACGCGGGTCGTGCACCACGAAGGTCCGGTGCCGCCGGTACTCAACGCCGGGAGCGGTCGAACCGCAACGCTCACCAGGCTGGTCGAGATCGCAACACGACTGACCGGTCGCCGGATCCTGCCGACGTTCATTCGACCACACAAGGGGACCATCACGAGAACACAGGCCTCCCTGGACACGGTCTGCGCGGCACTGGGTCCGATCAGCCCTATCCACGTGGAACAAGGTCTCGAGGAGACCATCAACGCTGCCCAGGCAGCGCACACGAATGCACGATGCACCATCGCGTGACAGCAATCCTGTTGGCGGGGGGCAGCGGCAAGCGCTTTGCCGCGACCGGCCCGCCCAAGCAGCTTGTTGAACTGCACGGGAGGCCGTTGTTCCTGCATGCGGTCTCGACCTACGCTGGCATGCCCGAAGTCGACCGCCTCGTCTTGGCCGCGCACCGAGACTACACGGCGGCATTCGCTGCCTCGCTCGCTGAGCAAGGCTTGACGAATCGGGTCACGATCGTGGAAGGCGGCCTCACCAGGCAAGCCTCGATCCAGAACGCGCTCGCCGCGCTTCCCGACACCGCGGACGACATCGGCGTACTGCAGAACACGGCATCTCCACGCACGACCGCGGCGCTTGTTCGACGCTGTCTCGCCGCTTGCGAACGAGCGGCTGCCGTGCAGGCGTACGTGCCAGCTCACCACACGGTTTTTGTCCGCGACGCAGACACGTTGGACCGCGTGCTACCGCGCGAACAGATCGGCTACACTTGCGACCCGACGTTGTACCGGATGTCGCTCCTGCGCCGGGTGATCGACGAGAGAACGAATGCAGGACTACCCGGGGAGATGACCTTGACGGCGGTGCGTGCGCTCGGTGAGGCGGTCGCCCTGGTCGAATCGGAACCCGACAACATCAAGCTCACCGTGCCCAGCGACCTCGCCACTCTGCGGCAGGAACCCGCTTGCGGTGCTTGCGGCGAATCCCCGCGGACTTCTTGAGCCTCCGGCGCCTCGAATCGTCGAGCTTCGACAACGTTTTCGAGGCGACGCCGCCGACATGGCAACGTCGCCGCTGCGCTGTCGAGGCTCGGAGAGACAGTGCCTCCGGGCTAAGCGCGGCGGCGGATGTGTCGCTGCAAAACGGCTCTGGCAACGGCATCCGAGTTTGGATAGGGCAGTGACCACGCTGAACCCTCCGGGACGAAGTGCGCCCCGGTCCCCGACCGGCAATACGATCCTGAGTACGATAGGTTCCACCGACACCTCGCCGCCGGTGACTTCTCTCGGTCACGAAACCGGTCAGCGCACGCGCAGATCAATGGACCGAGTCACCGTCGTCTCACCATCGGTCACCTGAACCTCGACCTGGTACTTGTCCCGACGGTCGAACACAGCTGTTGTCGATGCCGCCTGAGAGCTGCCGTTCGGACTGAACACGGCGCCGCCACCGCGGACCACACCCCACGTGTAGCTGACGATGCCGCCGTCGGGGTCCTCGGCCTCCACCGAGAGAGTCACCGGCTGCCCGACGCGAATCCGCCGACTACTCACCGTGATGTCACCGACGACAGGGGCGACGTTGCCTCCGCTGACATCCACGACGATGGTCGCTGCGGCTGACCCACCGCGGCCGTCACTGATCTGATAGCCGAACTGATCACGCCCCGACGAACCGGCAGACGGCACGTATTGGAGCCCACCACCGGTTAGAACAACGACGGCGCCGCCCAGCGGCTGCGACACTCCAATGATGGTCAGCGGGTCATTCTCCGGATCGGTGTCGTTGGCCAACGGGTCCAAGACTAGCGCTGCTCCCGCCGAGGTCTGGCCGGCGTCGTCGATCGCCACTGGGGGCAGGTTGGGCAGACTTCCCGAGACGCTGACTTCGGCGGATGCACTCCCGCCACGGCTGTCTCCGATCGTGTACGCGAACCGGTCAGCGCCGCTGAACGTAGATCCGACCACGTAGCGCAGGATCCCGCCGGCGAGCAAGGTGACCGAGCCGCCTGCGGGCTGAGCGATGGCGGTGATGGACAGCGGGTCGTTGTCCGGATCGCTGTCGTTGTCGAGCACAGCGACGTCCACGAATGATCCGCTCAAGCTCGCATTGTCGTCCAACGCGACCGGCACTCGATTCGCGGCCGGAGCGGACGCCGGAGCCAGGGCACCGCGAAAGACCTCACCTTTGAGGCCAGGCCAGTTCCGCGACGAAAGATCAACGGCCCCGCTTGCGGCGGGCCCACTCGCGCTCGGCACATAGCCTTGGTCGAGCTGCGGATCTCCCTCGACGCCGGACTGCTCCCACCCCGACGGGAACAGGTTCGCGGTTGAGGAGAACACCGGGGAGGCGCGGAACTCAGCAAGCGTGTCGAAGCTCACGCTGCTGCCCGAGTATTGCAGTTGATAGAACAGCTCTCGCTCCCCGCCGGCGGCTCGAAAGTAGAGGTTTCCATCGTAGAACTGCGACCCGTCGACAACCGCCTTGCGCGCGATGTAGATGTCCGAGGTCTGCACGAAGACGTTGTTGTAAACCTCGTGCAGTACACCCATCGTCAGCGGCCCGAAGTCGGGCGTGTACGTGTGGCCGACCCCACGGTTGCTCGTGTCGTCCATCGCGATCACGGTGTTGTGGTATATCTTCCACGGGTCGTCGATTCCGGGCGAGATGCCGTGTACGCCGAACGCCGTTCCGTTACCCATGCCATCCCCGTTGGGCCCCTGATACTTGGACGATCCGAGGAGGCCGCGAGGGTCTGCGCGACCGATCAACTGCGGCTTGCTGCAATCGATGATGTTGTGGTGCACGTACTTGGTCCCGGCGCGGCCGACGGGCGGCGGAGCGGGCCCGTCGCGTGAAAAGCCAGCGTGCACATCAGTGCACACATTGTAGGCGAACTCGACATTCCAGCCTGACGTACCGCATTGCACGACGTCGTCGCGAATGCTGTCGAAGACGTTATTCGTGATCGAAAGGTTGCTCACCATCCCGGTCGCATCAATCCCGTCGAACACGTGCTCGAAGCGAGAGTTGCGCACGATGACAGAGTCGACGGCACCGTCGAGTTCGATCCCGGCGCCCTGGAACTGGTGGCCGGGACGGCCACTGGTTGGGCGCTTGACATCGGTCCAAGCCACCCACGGCGGCACGCCATCGACAACCGTCAGGCCGTCGAACGTAATGTCATGGGCTCCTTCGCGCACCAGAACGTGATAGCGACCACCGAACACGTCCGTGTTTCGGATGGTGATGTCGTGGCAACCCGAGTCGAGAGTGATTGCATTCTTGCCGTAGCGCAGCGTCAACCCCTCCAGGACCACGTGCGCGCTGCTACCCATCACGCGCAAAACCACGTCCTCGCCAAACAAAAACATCGGCGTTTGACCCGGGTCCGGGTCGCGTGGCACCGCGTAGCCCATCTGCGCCTGGTAGCGGCCGCGCTTCAGACGAGCGTAGATTCGTTCGTCGCTGGCGCTCCAGTGAACACCTGGGCCGATGTAGTAGAATGGCCACGCGTCATCGTAGTCCTCGTTGTCGGTACCAAGGGGACCCATGTCGACGTAGGCCACGAGGCGGAATCCCCCGTCGCCTGGCCCGAACTGACCATAGACCCTCCCCGCGGAAGGAAAGCGCGCGACCGAGCGGTAGATTCCCTTGGCCGAGTCGAAAACCTCCCAGTCCGCGTTGCCCGCGGCGCGGAACTCGCTGAACCCACCATCGATCACCGGCACCTCGCCGGGGTGGTTGCGAATCGTGATCGGTGCAGAGGCGTCGCCGCGAAGGTCCAAACGGAGATCGCGCTCGAAGTAGGTACCTCCGCGCAGGAACAGCGTATCGCCCGGCCGCAACTGCGCTACCGCGTGGGCCACGCTGGCCCACGGCTGGGCGAGCGTACCTGGCGCACCGTCGTCCCCGCCCTGGGCGACGTAGTAGGAGTTGCCTCCCTGTTGGGCGTCTGCGACGCCCGCCAACAGAGTGGCCATAGCCAGCGAACCGAGCACTCGAAGGTCTGCGAACATTCTGTTCTCCGTTTCACAACAGATCCCGTCGGCCGCCGCGTCAACCAGTCTCGGAATCGGACCGCCGGTTGCCGCAATATCGAACAGTGGCTCCAAGGCCTGAAGCCGAGCGCTCGACGCGCTCTCAAAACTGGACCGTGGCGACACGCTCACTGTCCGAAATACGTACTGCCGGAGGGCTACGACGCCAGAACATCGACGCTTGGCTCCGAGGACACAGCCGTCAGCCGTGGCTGGAGATCCGCCCCTTACCGGTCGGCCATGGCATCCGGAGGGCGGGCACCGCGGAACGTCTCGCCAACGACCCCGGGCCAGCCGGTGGCCGAAAGGTCCACGGCGCCGCTGGCAGCAGGTCCGTTGGCGGAGGGCAAGTAGCCGCCATTCAGACCCGGATCGCCCTCCACGCCATTGGCCTCCCACCCAGGCGCGTACCAAGCTTGAGTCAGCGAGAAGAGCGCCGATGTGCGGAACTCGAGCAACGAGTCGAAGTCGTAGGAGACGCTTCCCGCGGCGAACTGACGTAGCAACGGCGTCGACCAGCTCGAACTCGGGCGCCAGTACAAGTTGCCGTCGTACACCTGATGCGGAAGGACCTCCGCGCGACGCGCAATGTGCCGATCGGAAAGCTGCACGAAGATGTTGTTGTAGCACTCGTGCACGTGCCCGCCAGACACCGGACCGAAAGACGCTGGGTAGGTGTGCCCGACGCCGCGGTTGTTGACGTCATCCAGGCAAACGACCGTATTGTGATAGATGTGCCACGGGTCATCGATCCCCGAAGCGATGTTGTGCACGCCAAACGCTGTGCCCACCCCCATGCCGTTGCCACTGGGTCCGCGGTATTTGGACGGCAAGAGCCCTTTGGGGTCATCGCGGCTCAGCAAGTGCGGCGTGCTCGTATCGATCACGTTGTGGTGAACGAACTTGCTGCCGACATACTGTGCGGGAGCCGGCGACGGGCCATCTCGCGAGAACCCCGCGTGAACACGTGTGGCGACGTTGTGAGCGATCTCCACGTTGTACGCCGCAGTCCCCAGCTGGATCACGTCATCGCGGATGCCATCGAATCGATTGCCAAGTACGCGCAAGTTCGTCGGGGCGGCCGTACCCGCAATCCCGTCGAAACTCCCCGAGAACCGGCTGCGGCGCAGGGTGAAGGCGTCGGGCGAACCGTCGAGCAGAACGCCTGCGCCCTGGAGGTACCGACCGGGACGCCCGACATTCGGACGCTTGACGTCGGTCCACGCGATCCACGGCGGCACCGAGTCCGCGATCGTGACGCGATCGAGTGTGATCCTGCGGGCCCCGGTGCGCACGCGAACGTGGTACCGCCCACCGAACAAGTCACAGCCGCGCAGCGTGATGTCGTGCGCACCGTCATCGAAGTCGACTGCGTTGGCCCCATTTCGAAAATCGATGCCCGAGACTTCGATGTGGGCTGCCGTCGGCTCGAACTCGAGGATGCGGGGGTCGCCAAACAACACCAGCGGCGTGTTGCGCGGATCCGTAACGGCCGGCACCTGCACGCCCATGCGCTGTTGGTAGATGCTGTGTTTGAGGCGAACGTAGATCCGACCGTCGTTCTCGTCCCACAATACGCCCGGCCCGATATAGTAGTACGGCCAGGTGTCGTCGTACGCCTGCTGGTCGGTGCTGAACGGCCCAAAGTCATCGTACGGCACCAAGCGAAAGCCACCCTCGGCAGGGTCGAGGCGTCCGTAGACGCGCTCGAGTCCCGGGTAGGACTTGACCGATCGGTAGATCTCCTTGGCGGCATCGACAACCTCCCATTCTGCATTCGGGACAACACCAAACTCCGTCAGCGCGCCGTCGATGACGGGCTGTTCGCGAGGGAAGGCGCGGATGGAGACAGGAGCCCCACGCGTCCCCGTTGCGGTGATGTGAATGCCCCGTTCTGCATACGTTCCGCCGCGCACCCACAAGGTATCGCCTGGCCCGAGCCCTGCGACCGCCCGCGTGAACGTGGCCCACGGCCGAGTTGCCGTACCTGGACCGGCGTCGTCACCCCAGGGAGCGACATGGTAGGCCGCCGGACCGCGTAGCGGCCCCCACGGGTCGGCGAGCAGCGGCAACAGTGCGGCGCAGACGCCGGTCACGGTGTACCGAAAGGCGAGGTGGAGCATGGGTCCGTCCGAGTGCCGAGCTGGAGGAGGTGCGCGGGTCCAGTCCTACGTCCTGCACGCGCATTAACGAGAATACGGCACGGACACCGCGAGTTCGCCAACGTCAGACGTCTCGCCAAACTCGCGCGCAGCAACCGAGCGCCCGCCTCAATCCCCGGCGATGTCGCGCCTCGCCGCCCGTTGCTTCAACGCCTCGCGCTTGTCCGCCCCGCGCCGGCCGCGACAGATGCCGATCTCGAGCTTCGCCAGGGCGCGATCGCTCCAATACAGCCGCAACGGGACCAGGGTCAGACCACGCTGCGCCACCTTGGCCGCCAACTTGCGGATCTCGCGCTTGCGCAGCAGCAGCTTGCGCTTGCGGGTGGGGTCGTGGTTCTGCCGGTTGCCGTGGGTGTACTCCTGGATGTAGGCACCGACCAAGAAGATCTCGGTGCCGTCGACCCGCGCGTAGGCCTCGTCCAGGCTGACCTTGCCGTCGCGCAACGTCTTGACCTCGGTGCCGACCAGCACCAAGCCGGCCTCGACCGTGTCGAGGACCTCGTAGCGGTGCCGCGCGCGCTTGTTCTCGGCGATCTGCCGGCTGCTGCGGTCGCTCTTGGCTCCCATCGGGGCGGGCACCATAGGGCGCGCGGTCCAGGCTTGCAAAGCGAGGCGGGATCGCTAGTCTCCCCCGCCCGCTTCCCGCACTTGGCCCAGGTGGCGGAATTGGCAGACGCGCTAGGTTCAGGTCCTAGTGGGGGTAAAACCCCGTGGAGGTTCGAGTCCTCTCCTGGGCACCATTCGCCCCTGCGAATGCGCAGCGAGATCAACCAGCAAGTGCCACTGGCACGCTCAGACGAGTTCCAGCCGTTGCGGCTGGGCCCGCTGCGCGTCGAACCGCCGGTCGTCCTCGCGCCGATGGCGGGCGTCACCAACGCCCCCTACCGCAGCCTTTGCCGCCGCTTCTCCGCCGGCCGCTGTCTCTACGTCAGCGAGATGATCACCGCCAAGAGCTTCGCTCTCGGCAACGCCAAGACGCTGAAGCTGGCCTCGTTCGCGGCGGACGAGACCACCCGCAGCATCCAGCTCTACGGCACGCAGCCCGCGAGCCTGGGTGAGGCCACGAAGATCCTCGTCGACGAGTGGGGAGTCGACCACATCGACATCAACCTCGGGTGCCCGGTGCGCAAGGTCACCGCCAACGGCGGCGGCGCCGCGATCCCGGCGCGGCCGCGGCTGATGGCGCGGTTGGTCGGCGCGGTGGTCGAACGGGCGGGCCGCGTGCCGGTCACCGTCAAGTTCCGCAAGGGCATCGACGACAGCTTGCTGACCTACCGGGACGCCGGTCGCGTCGCCCGCGAGGTCGGCGCCGCCGCCGTCGCGCTGCACGCGCGCACCGCGGCCCAGCTCTACGCCGGGGAAGCCGACTGGGACGCCATCGCCGACCTCAAAGCCCGGCTGCCCGACCTACCGGTGCTCGGCAACGGCGACATCTTCGAAGCGCACGACGGCCTGCGCATGATGCGCGCCACCGGCTGCGACGGCGTCGTCATCGGCCGCGCGTGCCTCGGCCGCCCGTGGCTGTTCGGCGAGTTGGTCGACGTCTTCGACGGCCGGGAACCCGCGCCGCCGCCGGACTTGGGCGGCGTCGTCGATACCGCGCTCGACCACGCCCGCCTGTTGGTCGAGTTCTTCGGCGAGGCGATCGGCATCCGCCACATGCGCAAGTTCTCCGGCTGGTATCTGAAGAGCTTTCCGGGTGCGCGCAAGCTGCTGCCCGCCCTGCACGTCGCGACCACGCTGGCCGAGCTGTCCGAGCTGCTGCAGAGCCTCCCGCGCCGCCAACCGTTTCCCACAGCGGGCCTGCGCGCGCGCCGGGCCAAGAGCGGCGGAACCCAGCGCGTGCACCTGCCCCAGGGCTTCCTCGAGCAGCGGGACAGCGACGCCCTTCCCGCCGAGGAGGGCGATACTCCGGACAGCGGCGGCTGAGGGCGGCCCGTGGCGGGACGCCCGGCCGCTTCCCGGACACCGGTGGTCGGATGCCGGGCGCCGGCGGACCTCCATGTCGCCACTGCAGGCGTGGCAAGGCGATTGCGGAGAACGCCCGTTCCATATCGCTTTCCAACCGAGGTCACCGCCATGCTGAGACTGCCCGGCCCCATCCCGTACCTGTCCGCCCTGTTCGCCGCCGCGCTGCCGGCACAGGTCGAGTACGCCGTCCTCGATCTGGGCGCACTGCCCGGCAGCAACCACAGCACCGCGACGGCGATGAACGAGCGCGGCGACGTCGTCGGCTGGTCGACGGTAGGCAGCACTCCGCGCGCTTACATCTACACCGACGACGGTGGCATGCTCGACCTCGGCACGCTGTCGGGCGAGAACCACGCCGCCGCCTACGGCATCAATGAGCTGCGCGCGGTCGTCGGCCAGTCGGGAACGCGCAGCTTCCGGTGGAGCCCCGGCGCCGGCATGACCGAGATCCTCGCCGGGAGCTGGACCCGCCCCAATGCCATCAACACGCGCGGTGAGATCGCCGGCACGCTCAACCCCGACGCGGTGCTCAGCTTCACCCCGTTCGCGTTCCGGCCGAGCACCGGGCTGACCGCGCTGACGCCGAACCAGATCGGCAGGGCCAACGACATCAATGAAGCCGGCCAACTGGTCGGCTACGCAACTGCGCGGATCGGGCCAGGCGGCGCCGGGGCCTTCCGCCACTCGCCCACTGCCGGGCTCGTGCCGCTGCCGGTCTTGAGCGGGTGGGCCGCCGTGCCCAACGGGATCAACGAGCGCGGCGACGTGGTCGGCCTGCTGCGGTCGAGCACGCGCGCCGACGCCGGCTTCATCTACACCGACGCGGGCGGCATGCAGCAGCTGCCGGGGTCACGCTCGGGCGTCCCCGCAGACCTCAACGACCACGGCGTCGTGGTCGGCAGCTACTACCTGTCGAGCGGCGCCGACAACGCGACGATCTACACCGCCGCCACCGGCAGCCGCGATCTCAACGGCCTGATCGCCCCCGGCTCCAACTACTCGCTGCTCGCCGCGCGCGACATCAACAACGCGGGCCAGATCCTGGTGCGGGGCTACGACCGCGTCGCGGCCGAGTTCCGCGCGCTGCGGCTCGATCCGCTGCGGCCGACCGCGACCACCTTCCCGGTCGGCACGGGCTGCGCACCAACGGGCGCTGCACCGACCCTGCGCTCCACGCCGCCGGCACTCGGCACCACGCTGCGCATCGACCTCCAAGGCGCCCCACCGGCCACCGCCGGCGCCCTGCTGCTGAGTTCCGGCGACCCGGCAGTGACCGCACTCGGCCAGGGCTGCACGGCCTACGCCGCGTTGCGCTCGGCGGTCGCGCTGCCGGTCCGCACCGACGCCGGCGGCGATGCGACTCTGGCCCTGCCGCTCGCGGTCAACCCGGCCTGGGTCGGCGTGCGGCTGATGGCCCAGGGAGCCCTGCCGGCCGGCTCCGGGCTCGCGCTGACCAACGGGCTGTTCTTGATCGCCGGCAACTGACATCGCAGCGGACCCGCTACCCTGGCGGCGGACATCTGGCTTTCCCGCAAAGCGTGTTGAGCCCGGTCGCAACCCCCGATAGAACGCGATCTTTGCAGGGCGCCACGGCGCGACGAGCGCGCCGGCTTGCGGCCCTCCGCTCCAATCAGGACACCACGATCGAGCCTCAGATACTGACCCCCAGCGGCCTCGACCCGAGCACGCTGGACACCGATGCGCTGCGCGCCGTGCAGCGCCTGCAGGCGCGCGGCTTCGAGACCTACTTCGTCGGCGGCTGCGTGCGCGACTTGCTCCTGGGCCGGGCGCCCAAGGACTTCGATCTCGCCACCGGCGCGCGACCGCAACAGGTCAAGCGAACCTTCCCGCGCAACTGCCGCATCATCGGCCGGCGGTTCAAGCTGGCCCACCTTCACTTCGAGCAGAACCGCAAGATCCTCGAGGTCGCGACGTTCCGCACCTCACCGACGGAAGATGGTGAGAGCGGCGATCTGTTGATCACTCGCGACAACGAGTTCGGTACCGCCGAGGAAGACGCGCTGCGGCGTGACTTCACCGCCAACGCTCTGTTCTACGACCCGGTCGCCGACGAGATCATCGACTACGTCGGCGGGCTTGCCGACGTGCGCGAACGCGTGCTGCGCACGATCGGCGACCCGGTGGTCCGCTTCCGCGAGGACCCGGTGCGCATCATCCGCGCCGCCAAGTTCTCCGGCCGGCTCGGCTTCAGCATCGACGAGCCGACCTACGAGGCGATGGCGCAAGTCGCCCCGGACCTCGCGCGCAGTGCGCCGCCGCGCCTGCTCGAGGAAGTTCTTCGGCTACTGCGCGGCGGGCACGCGCTGGAGTCGTTCCAGATGCTGCGCGACATCGGCGCGCTGCGCGTCGTGTTGCCGGTCGTCTCCGACTTCCTCGCCGACGCCCCAGAGCCCGATCGGGTGCGGTTTTGGCGCTTCCTCGAGGCGCTCGACGAAGCCGTGGCCGACGGCACCGAGGTCTCGAGCCCGGTGCTGCTGGGGGCGCTGTTCGCGTGCCCGGTGCGGGCGCGCTCCGCGCGAGAACCGCGGCGCAGCGCGACGACCATCGCCGAGAGCCTCATCGGACCGTTCGCCCAAGAGCTGCGGCTGCCGCGGCGCGACGCGGGCTGTCTGAAGCGCATCTGCGGCGTCCAGCCGCGCTTTACCGGCGAGGGCGGTCACCGCTTCAAGCTGCAGTCCTTCCTGCGCGATCCGTACTTTGCCGAGGCGCTCCAGCTGTTCGAGCTGAGCTGTGCGGCCGGCGCCGGGGACGCGGCCGCGCTGGCGCGCTGGCGCGCGCTCGCCGAAGAAGTCGAGCAGGAGGAGGGCGATGACGTCGCCGAAGTCGAGTTCTCGGCGGAGGACTCGGCGGAGGACGACGAGACGCCGACCGACGAGGACGGCGACGATCGCCCGCGCCGCCGCCGCCGGCGGAGCCGCCGCGGCCGGCGACGGCGCGCCGGCGCAGAAGCGGACGGAGACGCCTCCGCGCATTTCGCGGACGACGAGGAGATCGAGACCGACGCCACCCCGGCAGCGACCGCCGAGGGCGAAGCCACGGCACCGGAGGCCGAGGGTGAGGAACGCGCTCCCCGGCGGCGGCGGCGCCGCCGCCGCGGACGCGGCGGCGAGGAGCCGAGCGAAGAGCCCGCGACGGCTGCCGGCGGCGAGGCGGCCGACAGTGACCGATCCCCCGGCGAGGAACAGGCCGACCAGGCCGCCGAGGCAGAGGAGTCGGCCGGCGACGGCGACGCCCCCCGCCGGCGTCGCAGCCGACGTGGCCGGCGCGGCAAACGCGGCACAGGCGGGGCGGCGACTGCCGGCGACGAGCAGGCGGCTGCCGGAGACGACAGCAGTGGCGAGCGCTCGCAATCGAAAGCCAAGAAGAAGGCCGGCAAGAAGGCCGCCAAGGTCAAGAAGACCGCCGCGACCAAGAAGGCCGGCAAGTCGAAGCGGGGCAAGAAGGCCAGCAGCGATGGCGACGGCCGCCGCGACAGGACCCGCGCGAGCAAGAGCCGGCGGCGCCGCGGTCGCGCCGACCGAGACAACGCGGTCGACACGATCGAGCCGGCGGCGATCGACGTGTCCGCGTTCGACGTCGAGCTCGGACCGCGCGACGTGCCGACGTTCGGGGTGATCATCGAGGATTCCGACGCGCCGCGCGGCGGACGCAAGAAGAAGCGCGCGCCGCGCAGCACGCCGCCGGAAGCGGACGACAGCTACCGCCCGCCGCCGCCGCCGGGCACCGATCCGGCGCCACCGCCACCACCACCGCCGCCGGCCGACGACGACGAGTTCGGGGACTGGTAATGGGTCGCATCAAGGTCACCACCGAGGCCTTGCGGCAAATGAAGCGGGACGGTCGTCGCATCGTCGCCCTCACCGCCTACGACCACTGCATGACGGCGATGCTCGACGCGGCGGGGGTCGACGTACTCCTCGTCGGCGACTCGGTGGGCACGGTGATCCAGGGACACGACACGACGGTGTCAGTGACCTTCGAGCAGATGCGCTACCACGCCGAGCTCGTCAGCCGCGCCGCCAAGCGCGCCTTCGTGGTCGCGGACATGCCGTTCTTGTCCTACCAGGTGAGCGAGGAAGAAGCCCTGCGCAACGCGGGCATCCTGCTCAAGGAAAGCCACGTCGAGGCGGTCAAGATCGAGGGCGGCCAGCCGGTGGCCCGCACGGTGCGGCGGCTGTCGTCCGCCGGCATCCCCGTCATGGGCCACCTCGGTCTCACGCCCCAGAGCATCCACCAGTTCGGCACCTACGTCGTCCGCGGACGCAGCGAAGAAGAAGCCACGCGCATCTGCGAGGACGCCGCCGCGCTGGAAGACGCCGGCGCGTTCGCGGTAGTGCTGGAGAAGGTCCCGGCCGAGCTCGCCGCCCGGATCACCGCGCAGATCGACATTCCGACCATCGGCATCGGCGCCGGCCCGCACTGCGACGGCCAGATCCTGGTGTCGTACGACATGCTCGGCCTGTTCACGCGCTTTCGGCCGCGATTCGTGCGGCGCTACGCCGAGCTCGAGCAGACCATCACCGAGGCGGTCGACCACTACGTGTCCGACGTCCGCGACGGTCAGTTTCCCGACGACAGCGAGAGCTACTGAGCCACGCCTGGCCAGGCTTTGGTCAACCCTTGACCAGGTTGAGGAACTCGGCCCGGGTGCGCTGGTCCGAGCGGAAGTTGCCGAGCAGACACGAGGTCACCGTCGACGAGTTCTGCTTCTGCACTCCGCGCATCATCATGCAGAGGTGAGCGGCCTCGATCACGACACCGACTCCCTTGGGGTCGAGCACATCGTTGATGGCGTGCGCGATCTGCTGGGTCAACCGCTCCTGCACCTGGAGCCTGCGCGCGAACACGTCGACCACCCGGGCGATCTTGGACAACCCGACGATCTTTCCCGACGGGATGTATGCCACGTGCGCCTTGCCGTAGAAGGGCGCCAAATGGTGCTCGCACAACGAGTAGATCTCGATGTCGCGCACCACCACCATCTCGTCGGTCTCCGGCTCGAACAAGGCGTCGCCGACCACGTCCGCCACCGAGACCGCGTAGCCTGAGCAGTAGAACCGCATCGCCTTCTCGACCCGCCGCGGCGTATCGCGCAATCCCTCGCGCTCCGGCTCCGGATCGAGTTCGGCCAGCATCGACCGCACCAGGGCCGCAAAGGCGGTGTTGCCGGGCTCGGGTGTCGCTTCCATCGGCGGCAGAAGCTATGCGGGCGCCGCCGCCAGCGCAAACCGCCACTGATGCGACTTGCAGCCCGGCCGCCACAAGCGTATCCGTGATCGATGATGCGTCCTCTCTCGCTCGCCCTCGGCCCCGCGCTGGTGCTCGCCGCGGCGATCCCGGCCGCGGCGGCCCAAGCCCCGGCGCCGAGCACCGGGCCGGTCGTCCTGCGGGCGGCCAAGGTGCTCACGATGGAGGGGCCGCCGATCGAGCGCGGCGCGGTCCTCATCGAGAACGGCGTGATCCAGGCGGTCGGCGCCGATCTGCCGCTGCCGGCGGGCGCGCTCGAGGTCGACCTCGGGCCGCGCCTCCTGATGCCCGGCTTCGTCGAGCTGCACTGCCACGTCGGCGTCACCGGTGGCGACATCAACGACTCGGTGATGCCGCACAACATGGACCTGCGCACCCTCGACCTCATCACGCAGGACAGCGATGAGCTCGATCGGGCGGCGGCGGCCGGCGTGACCACCGCCCTCATCATTCCAGGCTCTGGTTCGTCGATCGGCGGCCTCGGCACGCTGGTGAAGACCGCCGGCGGCAGCTTCGGCGAGCGGCTGATCCGTTACCCCGGCGCGCTCAAGATCGCGCTGCACGCGCGCGGCGGCAATCCGGCGCGCGGCGCCGGCGACCTCGGCTCCGGCCGGTTGGGCCTGCACCACATGCTCAAGGTAGTGATGACCGAGGCCCGTGACTACCACCGCGCCTACGAGCAGTTCGAGGCGGGCGAAGGTCCACAACCGGAGTTCAACCCGCGCCTCGATCCTCTGCGCGGTCTCTTCCGCCACGAGTTCCCGGTGATCCTGCACGCCTATGGCCAGAACGACACGATGACGGCCGTGCGGATCCTGAAGTGGGGTTTGGAGCTCGGCATCATCATCTCGCACGGCGTGTACGACTCGTACGTGATCAAGCGCGAGCTCGCGGCCACCGGCGTGCCGATGAACCTCGGCCCGCGACAGTACGAGTACGACCTCGGCGCGTTCGTCGGCAACGCGGGCGAGCTCTACGGAGCCGGCGTGCCGACCTCGATCTGCACCGACGCCCCCGTCGTGCCGCAGGACCAGCTGCCGCTGCAGGCGGCGATGGCGGTGCGCCTCGGCCTGCCCGACGACGCCGCGCTCCGCGGTCTCACGATCGAGCCGGCGAAGGCGGCGGGCATCGCCGATCGCGTCGGCAGCCTGACGCCGGGAAAGGACGCCGACCTCGTCGCTTTCGCCGGTGATCCGTTGGATCCCCGCCACGCCCCCGACCTGGTGCTGATCGAAGGCCGCGTCGTGGTCGACCCCGGTGGTCTGATGCCGGGGACCAAACGCTGATTAGAACGGAGCGGCATCAATCCCGCTGTCACGCGCAAGATCCTAGTTTCGTCTCGGATCACTGTAAGGAGCACTGCCCGTAGGGGGACAGCACCTGAAGTCCTCGAGAAGCATGCCTCGCGACCGAAGTCGCTGATCTTGCCGGCGTGACGGGTCGTGGATCGACCCACGCCGCCGGCGCCTGGAGCGACGGCAACACATACCGACCTCGACCTGTGCCGAGCGCTATCCGTCACCATCAGCGGCTGCGACGCCCTCAGCCCAAACTGCCCCACAAGTTTAAACGGTGGAAAAAGCTCTCAGCTCCAGCGAGGGGTATGCTGGTGGCGTGATTCAGAAACCTGCGGTACTCTCCGAGGCCATCCTCGGCCGTCGCGCCGTCCTCCACATCTCTACCGAGTCTCGGAAATGCCTCAGGTGCCTGAATCACACCACTAATCGGTCATGCCACACGGTCCGATGAACTGCTGCTGTTGAGATGACACCTCGGCCCAAGAAGTGGTCCCAGGGCGCAGTCGTCATCGGCTGTCGCCACAACACGCTAGAGTTCGTGCAGACTGTTCTGGCCCATGGCCGAACAATCGCGGGGATCGTCACAATCCCAGAAGAAGTGGCAGAGAAGAACCAAGTACCGACCTGGCGCGACCTGAGCGCCGCGTTCCCACAGATTCCCAGCTATGTCGCAGAATCATATAGCCTGAGCACTTCTGCCGACCGCGACTTTCTCGCACACACCTCAGCAGATTTCGGCCTTTGCATTGGTTGGCAACGCATTATCCCCACATGGTTCTTGCGTACATTTGCGACCGGCGTGTTCGGCATGCACGCGTGCCAGTTCCCTTTGCCGAGAGGTCGCGGCAGATCACCGCTCAACTGGGCACTCATCGCAGGAGCAGAGATCGTCAATGCTCACGTGTTGAAGTACAATGAGAAACCGGATGCCGGAGAGATCTTGCACGTCGCACCCATCAGCATCACCGGTCACGACAACATCCACACACTTCAGCAGAAGTGCCGAGTGATCTTCAATCGCATCATAGAGCACCACTGGCGCAACCTAGCGGACGGTTCTCCCTCGTTACGAGGATCCCTTGCCGGCCTCGTCGATCTCGAATACGCGAAGAGGACTGCTCTGGACGGCGCCATCGACTGGTCATGGCCCGCACGGCAAGTTCATGATTGGGTGCGAGCACAGACGAGGCCCTATCCCGGCGCCTTTACGCTACACCACGGCAAACCCGCCAGGATCTGGCAGGCAGTTCCGTTTGGGGTTGCACCGAAGTTTCCCGCGCTTCCGGGAACCGTCACCGACTTGTTCGACGACGGCTCCTTTGTTGTCCACGCCGGAGACGCTCTAGTTCACGTCTTGGATCATGAGCTGATCGCTGATTTGTCCATAGGAGACGTCTTGCAATGACACGTCCTCGAGACCGGCAAGATGATTTCACCATCGAACATTACCGTGAAATCGCAGGCGCCATATCCCGCTCTCACAGCGTCCTTTCTTTCAAAGACGCCAAGGAGCTCGGCGAACAAATCCTCGATATCGATCGAGTCTTGATCATGCGGCACGATGTCGAGTTCTCTCTCGAAGCCGCGCTGCGGCTAGCGGAGGCCGATGCCGATGCCGGTCTTCACTCCACGTTCTTCCTTCTACAAACGAGCGACTACAATTGCTTCGAGGAACAGGGTGCAGATATCATACGGAAGATCCTCGGCCTGGGTCACGATATCGGCTTGCATTACGATGCAGCTCTTTTCGAGAGAATGGGGCTGGACGCGGAAACGACCGCGCGTGCACAGATCGCATTGTTCGAAACGTTCTTCGATACGACAATTCATGCAATGTCGTCGCACATGCCCATGCGCTCAGGAAGGACCTTTGCGATCGACGGCGTGGTTGACACGTACGACCCATTGTATCTCGTACGCATGAAATACGTGTCCGACAGCACTCAGGCTTGGCGCGAGGGCGTCGTGACAGATCTGTTGCAGAGCCACGACCATATTCACCTCCTGACCCACGAGTACATCTGGCACCCGAGCGGCTACCGCTGGGATTCCCTCCTGCTGATCGAAGCCCACACGAAATTTCAGGCCATGTGGGAGCGAGCCCTGGTCAATATCGAGACCTACCGAGAAGGCCTGAAGCTCCGCAAGCACAAAGACAAACAGTTTCGGAAGCGCTTCATGACGAGCGACGAACGAGACGAGGACCCAGACGCAGAGGTGAGCGCGTAGTCTGCCTATGCCTTCTCAGCGCGGCCGGGGCCGCAACCAACACCGAGCGCACCGCGACAGTAGCGGAGCTCGCGAATCCAGCGGTGCCGGACGGCCACGCTGAGCGCAGACGCCCGTGTTGCTTCTCAGCGTGCTCTTTCCGCCTTTGTAGGCAGGGAGACAATAGATCCGGGCGTCGCGATTTGATCCGTGTTGGCGAAGCAAACCATCCGCGAGCCACACGCGACAGGCGGCTGCCGTCGCCCTCGTCCATCACGCCAGCACGATGTGACTCTCCCAGCCGGGCCAGGAGCCAGGCGCTCCGAGGTTGTTACGGCGCCTCCGGTCGACCACCCCTGCGGCGAGCTTTGGCCGCGGTCACGCGGTCATGACCTGCCACCGCGCCGCACGAGCCACGCGTAGACCGGCAACCCCAGCGCACACAGCGCCAACCCCCAGGCCGAAGACAGTGGGAAGCGCAGCACCGCGGCGGCGGACACCGCCAGGGCACAGCCCGCGAACAGCAGGCCGACGCCACCCCGCGCGGTGCGCCACAGCGCCAGTCCACAACCGGCGTAGAACAGCCAGTCGACGAAGACGATGCCGTTGAGCAGGAAGTCGAGCGCGTGGAGGGTGCCGGCGCCACTCAGCGCGTAGGTGCCGACCAGCAGTGCGGCCCCCCACAAGCCCTGCACCAGCACACCGACAACCGGGGCCTGCGTGCGCGCATGCAGCCGACCGACGGTCTCGAAGAACAGCCCGCGGCGCGCCATGGCATGCAGCACGTATGGCGGCGCCAAGCAGATCGTGTTGAGGATGCCGAGCGCCGAGATCACCACCGCCGCGCTGATCAGGCGGCCGGCGAGATCGCCGATGCCCCAGGGCGCGAGCGCGGCCGCCGTCGCGTCCTGCGCCACGGTCGAGCTCTGCGCGGTACCGCGGTGACCCAGCAAGTCGAGGAAAGCGAGATTGACCAGCAGGTAGACGACCACCACGACGGTGACCCCGAAAAAGATGCCGAGCGGCACGTCGCGGGACGGCCGCCGCGCAGCGCCGGCGACGAACGAGCCCTGTTGCCAACCGCCGAACGAGAACAACACCGGCAGGATGGCCGCCGCCAGCCCCGCGAGCCAGCCGCGCGCCGCCGCCGATTCCGCCGCCGCTTCCGCCACCGCCACCGGCGCCGGCGCCGCGGCGTCGACGAAGCGGACCAGCAACGCGAGCCCGACCAGCACCAGGACTGCCGCGACCTTGATGATCGTGAGTGCGTTCTGCACCCGCTTGCCGACGCGCAGACCGAGGGCGTTGATCAGGGTGAAGGCGACGATCGCGGTGGCGGCAACGGCCACGCGGCCGGCCGGCGGCAGGACATCGTGTTCGCCGAACAGCACCACTTCCAGGTACGACGCCATGACCAGTCCGATGACGCCGGCCGCGCCCGCTTGGATCACCAGCCAGTTTCCCCAGCCGTAGAGGAAGGCCGGCAGCGGGCCGAAGGCGGTGTGCAGGTAGACGAACGTACCGCCGTGGTCGGGCATGCGGCGCGCGAGCCGGGCGAACACCAGCGCGCCCATCACCGCCAGCACGCCACCCAGGGCCCACGCCACCATCGCCTGCTGCGGCGAGTCGACCGCGGCGGCGACACGGCCAGGAGTGAAGAAAATGCCGACGCCGATGATGCCGCCGACCACGACGCAGCCGATGTCGAACGCCCCCAGCTCGCCCGCGGATCTGGCCTTGGTCTCAGCCACCGCGCAGCTCCCCCGCCAAGTCGACGACATCGCGCTCGACGGTCAAGGCCGCGCTCAGCCGGCGCACCCGCTCCCCGTCTCGATCGAGCACGTAGACGCGGCCGCGCGCGTCGCGCGCCAGTCCGACCGGTTCGATGAAGTCGTCGTTCTCGCAAACCACCTCGACGCCCCCGCCGGCATGGCAACGGCGCAACCCGGGGCGATCGCCGGCGTCGGCCACCAGGGTGTCGCCATCGGCGAGCTCGACGACCGCGATCGGGCGACTGGTCTCGTCCGCGGCCAACGCGGTCGAGAAGCGGCCGACGTAGCGGCCCGCCAGGGTGAAGCGCTGCACCACGCCGTGCAGAGTGTCCGCCACCAGCAGCTCGCGCGCGCCGGCCCACAGCCCGCGCGGGGCGCCGAACCGCTGCTCCGCACTGCCGAGCGCGCGCAGCGGCTGCAGCACCGCGCCCCGCCGGCGCAGCCGCTGCACTCCCCGCCGCAACGGACGCTCGCCGCAAGCGACGAAGACGATGCCATCGGCGACGACGACGGCCCGAGGCCGATCGAGGGTGCCGTTGCGGTCGCGCGCCGCGGCGCCGGCGGCGGCCGCCACCGGCAGCCCGAGCCGGCCGACTTCGACGCCGAACGCGTTGAAGCAGCGCACCACGTCGTTGCGGGTGTCGGCGACGAACAGACTGAAGTCCGGCGCCATGGCCACGCCACCGGCGTCGGCGTAGCCGCCGTCCACCGGACCGTACTCCCACGTCGCGACCAGCCGCTGGGCCTCCAGGTCGAAGGAGAACACGCGGCCGCGGACGTCGGCATGCGCCACGCAGAGCAGGTTCTTGGCGACGGCCAACCCACCGAACATGAGCAGACTGTCGGCGCCGGCGCGGACGGGCGCAAGAGACCCTACTGGGGCTAGGCAAATCGGCCGCCGCTGCCGATAGAGTCAACGTCGTGACACTCGATGGTCCTCGCTCTGCGGCCACCCCGGCGCCGGCCACTGCCGCGGCGATCGCCGCCGCCGGAATGCTCGCCACCGCCTGCTCCGTCCTCCCGCCCCGCGGAATGCCGGCGGCCGAGGAGCGCTGGGTCGAGGTCGAGTACCACTTCGGCGAGCACCCACCGCCGGCGGTCGAGGTGCCCGCGTCGCGGCCCGGGATCACGGTGTACGAGCTGCACACCGAGCCCGCCGACCTGCCCGAAGTGTTCGACGAGGACCGGCGCTGGCTGCAGCCGAGCACGGCCCATCTCGTGCTGCGCTGCCGCTATCGGGCGTGGACGACTCCGGCAGGCACGCCACCACCACCGTCCGCGCTGTTTCCCGGCGCGGCGTCGGTGCGCACGCTGCAGCACTCGGTCCACTGAGCAGGAACCGCAAGAGGCCTCTTCCGCCGATGACTCGCCTCCTGGTGCGCAACGCGACGGTGGTGCCGATGGATGGCCCGGCGACCGCGCCGCTCGGCGACGTCGGCCGCCGCGACTTGGCGCTGCGCGACGGCTGCATCGAGGCGATCGGCGCACTCGACCAACAGGCCGGCGACACGGTCCTGGACGCCGACGGCTTGGTGGCCATGCCCGGATTCGTGCAAGGGCACGTGCACTTCTGCCAGACCTTGTTCCGCGGGCTCGCCGACGACCTGCCGCTGATGGAATGGCTCCGGCAGCGCATCTGGCCACTGGAGACCGCGCACGACGAAGCCAGCTTGACCGCCTCGGCCGAGCTGTCGATCGCCGAGCTGTTGCGCGGCGGAACGACGACCGTGCAAGTCATGGAGTCGGTGCGGGGCACCGAAGCCAGCTTCGCCGCCGCGGCGCGCAGCGGCATGACCGTGGTCATGGGCAACTGCTTGATGGACCTCGGTGGCGACGGCGTTCCGGCCGGCATGCCGATGACCGCAGCGGACAGCATGCGCGCCTGCGAGCAGCTGCGGGCGGCGTTCGATCGACGGGGCCGGCTGCACTACGCGGTGTCGCCGCGGTTCGTCCTGTCCTGCTCCGAAACGCTGGCGCGCGACGCCGCCGCCTTCGCTCGGCAGCACGAGCTGCGCGTCCACACGCACGCCAACGAGCACCCGGCCGAGGCCGCCGAAGTGCGCGCCCTGCGCGGCGCCGGCGCGCTCGAGGTGCTCGACGCGCAGGGCCTGCTCGGCGAGCGCACCGCGATCGCCCACTGCGTGCACACGTCGCCGGCAGAGCGCGCACTTCTGACCGAGCGCGGCGTGGCCGTCCTGCACTGCCCGTCGACCAACCTCAAGCTCGGCTCCGGCATCGCGCCGATCGCCGACTACGTGCGCCGCGGCCTCCGCGTCGGCCTGGGCGCCGATGGCGCGCCAGCCAACAACCGCCTGTCGGCGCTGACCGAGTTGCGGCAGGCGGCGCTGCTGCAAGCCGCGATGGCGGGACCGGGCGCCTTTGGCGCCGCGCAAGCCCTCGCGGCGCTGACCCGCGCCGGCGCTTCCGCGCTGGGGTTGGACGACGAAGTCGGCAGTTTGGAGGTCGGCAAGCGCGCCGATGTGGTGCTCGTCGACCTGGCGCGTCACGGCCCCGGCGGCGATCCGCTGTCGCGGCTGGTGTACGCCGCCGACGACAGCGACATCCGGCACGTCATCCTCGGCGGCGCGCTGGTGCGCAGAGACGGCGCGTGGACCGACCGCGACGAGGGCGCGCTCCGCGCGAACGCCGAACACGAGCTGTGCCGGCTGCGCGGCCGCGCCGGGATCTGACCGGGGTCGAAGGTCACCGGACCGCCGCTTCAGCTCTCGTCGCGCTGGATGCGCCGCAGCTCGTCCAGCGCGCGCTGGTAGGCGCGGCCGATCGCCCGGCGCTGCAGCACTCCCAACAACCGCTGCGGGTCGTCGCTCTGCACGACCGGCAGCTCGTCGAGCTTCTTCTGGTTGAACTTCTCCAGCGCGGTGTGCAGGTCGTCGTCCAGCGTCAACGCGATCGGATCGACCGTCATCAGGTCGGCGGCGATCGCCAGCCGGTGGATGCTGTCGTCGAAGGTGAACTCGCGCACGTCGTGCGCCGAGAAGATGCCGACGAAATGGCCGGCCGCATCGAGCACCGGAAAGTAGTCCTCCTTGCTGTCCGCAATCAGCCGGACGACCTCGGCCAAGGGCATCCCGGTCGACACGGTGCGGTACTGGCGGTCCGGCTCGAAGACGTCGGCCACGGTCATCTTCTCCAGCAGCGCGACCTGATACTCGCCGCGGTGCGCGGCCGAGTGAGCGCGATTGGCGACTTGGCTGCGGTAGATCGTCTTGCCACTGGTCAAGATGAACGTGATGCCGCACACCCACATCGCCGGCACCAGCAGCGCGTAGCTGCCCGTCATCTCGGTGACCATGATGATCGTCGAGATCGGCGTCTTGGCGGCGCCGGCAAAGAAACCGCTCATGCCGACGATGACGAAGCAGGCGGGGTTGGCCACCCACCCGGCCTGCTGGAAGGCGATCCCGACGGCACCGCCGATGCCGCCGCCGATGACCATGCTGGGCCCGAACACGCCGGCACTGCCGCCCGACGACACCGTCATCGACGTGGTGAAGATCTTGATCACGCCGACCAGCAGCAGCAGGCGTGCCCCCTCCCAGCCGCCAATCGCACCGTCGAGCGACTGCTGGATCAGGCCGTAGCCGTAGCCCATGACGGCGAGCGCCGATTCGTCGGCGATGCACATCCACAGGGCGACGCCGGTCGCGCCGCACAGCAACCCGCCCAACGCCGCCACCAACGGCCGCGGGCCGGGGATCGCGGCAAACCACCGCTGCGCACCATAGAACACCGCCGCGTACGCGAGCGTCGAGGGCACCAACACCAGCGCCAGCACCGTGTAGGGCAAGAGCTCGGTGACGTCGTCGAAGACGAAGCCTCCGGAAAGCGCGAACAGCCGGCCGAAATCGCCCATCCAGGCGCAGAACACGCAGTACGAGACCGCCGAGGAGATGAACGACGGGATGATCACCTCGGACTCGAGCTCGGCGTCGCGATAGAGGATCTCGGCGGTGAACAGGGCCCCCGCCAGCGGCGCGCGGAAGATCGCACCGACCCCGGCCCCCATGCCCGCGGCCAGCAGCACGCGGCGCTGCCGCGGCGTCAGCTGCAAAGCGCGCCCCAGCCACGCACCGATGCCGGCGCCGATCTGCGCGATCGGCCCCTCCCGCCCACCGCTGCCACCCGTACCCAACGTCAGCGCCGTCGCGACCGCCTTGACGAGGGGGACCCGCGCGCGAATCTGGCCGCTCTGGTTGTGGTAGGCGTCGATCACCGCGTCGGTGCCATGCCCCCCGGCCTCCGGCGCGAACCGGCGCGACACCCAGCACGCCAGCAGCCCGCCGCACGCCGGCGCCACGAGCAAGCCCCACACCACGATGCCTGACCCGGCGTGACCGGTGCCGAACGGCCGCAGCTCACCGGCCGGTCCCGGTGGCGCATAGCCGACCAACGAGTGCAGCACCACCCACTCGACCCAGTGGCTCAGATACTCGAAACCCACGGCCCCCACTCCGGCGCCACAACCGACCAGCGCGGCCAGGGTGTAGAGACGGCCGTGGATTCTCACGACCCCACGCGTAGCAGCGCCCGTGCCGCGGCGCAAGCACCCTTCACCGGCGGCGCGCGCAGAGCGCGGGCACCGCGGTGCCACTCACCACCAACAGCACGATCGCCGGCCACGGCTGCAGGAGCAGACGTCCCAGCGCCGTGCGCAGGTGCCAGTCCAGGTTGTGCGGCGACACGGCGACGAAGTACAGCAAGAACGCGGCGACCACCGCGAGCGGCACCGGCAGCCAACGCCACGCTCGTCGCCAATCCGGGGCGCGCCCGACGCAGAGCGCGTAGGCGCCCAGCCACAGGTAGCCCATCCCGCCCCATTCGCCTTCGGTCGACAGGCGGTAGACCCGCGCCAACGCCGCCGAGGCCACCTGCCGGTAGCGATCGGGTTCGGCCAGGCGGGCGGCGATCGCCGCCCCATCGGTGCCGGCCGCGAGAAGATCGCTGGCGGGCGCCAACCAGACTTTGAAGAGGACCACTGCCAGGCACGGCAGCAGAGCGCCCGCCGCCACCTCGACGGCGGCGCGGGCTCGCAGGGCGCCTCCGCCGCCGCGCCAGCGGCACCAGCCGGCACTGACCACCGCCCACCCCAACAGCGCCGCGGCGAACAAGAGCCCCTCGTCCTTGGTGAACGCCGCGCAGCCCGCCGCCAGGCCGGCGAGCGCGGACAGCTGGGTGAGCACTCCGATCAATGCCGCGCTGGCAAAGAACGCCACCGCGACATCGGCGGCCTGCTCGGCGCCGTGGCGCACCAAGAACGGCGTGCCCAGCAGCGCCACCGCCGCCAACGCCCCAGCGGCACTGCCGCGCCGCAGCGCCACGGCCGCGCCCACCGCCGCCACGGTAGAGGCCAACATGGCGACGCCGAACACCAGCGGCCACAGCGCGGTGCGCTCGCCGGCGTAGAGCCAGCCGCGGACGACGCCGCACGGCAACAGCAAGGGGTAGTCGACATGCGCCAACCCCTGGGCACACAGCACCAGGTCCCATTCGCCGAACGCCTCGTGCAGGAAGCGCGCACGCAGGTTCCAGATGCCGATCGCATCCCCGTTGCCGTGCGGCAGCTCGACCGCGGTCGCGATCAGCGACGCGAGCGCCGCCACCGCCATCACGCCGACCACCGACCACAACCACCACCGCGCCGCCGGCCCGGCCGCGGCGGGAGCCGGCCAGACTAGGGGACGCCGCCAGCGCGCCACCGCCCAGGCACCGGCGCCGAGGACGACGTCGCCCAACACGACCGTCCCCCGCCCCAGGCCGAAGCACAGCGCCCAGAGAAAGGTGAACACCGACGTCATGCCGAGGCCGATGCCGAACGCCAGCGCGATGCGCAGCACGCGGCCGGCGCCGCGCGCGCCGCGCGGCATCCCCGCCGCGGACACCACCCAGCGACCGACCGCGCCGCTGGTGGCCAGCGCCGCCAACGCGAAGATCACTGCCGACGCCACAACACCACCTCGCTGCCCTCGCCGCTGACCGGCTCGAAGCCGGCACCGCTCAGGTCGACGGCGTGCTCAGGCGACTCGTAGTTGCCGACGACGAACCTCGCGTGCTCGTACAGGGGGGTCGAGGGCAGCGCCACGATGCGCGGCACGAGCGCTTGCTGCGTCAGCATGTAGTGCAAGAACGCGCGTTCGGCGCGCTGCTTGACGGCGGCATCCGCCATGCCCTGCTCGTAGGTCACCCCCATCATCTCCGCCGCGGTGATGTAGCCGACGATCGGGATGCCGACGCCGAACGGATCGACCGACGGCCCCTCGCGCGGCAAGTGCTCGAGCACGGCGTCGAAACGGCGCGCGTAGTCGACTCCGGGACCGGTGCGGTCGGCCGCGCGCCGGCACAGCGCGATCGCCTGACCGGCGGCCGCCCACACCGCCAACGCGACGAAGCCGGCGAGAGCCAGCGCCGCCAGCCGCGGTCGGCGCGGCATTTGTCGCGGTTCCGCGTCGCCGCTAGGGTGTGCCTCGCCGTGCCGCATGACCGGCCGAAGAATACCCCTGCCCGCGATGACCATCGAACCAAACCGGCCCGGCGACGGGGCGGCCGCGCCACCGCCGCCGCGCGTCGCCTGCGACGCCAGCACCGGCCGGCCCATCCTGCTGGCGCCCCAGCGCCGCCACCGGCCGTATCTGTTCGGTGAGCGCGCGCGCGGCGTGTCCTGCCCCTTCTGCGAGGGCGAGGAGAGCCGCACGCCGCCGGAGGTCGATGCGCTGCGGCCACGCGGCGGCGCCGCCGACGGTCCCGGCTGGACCGTGCGGGCGGTGCCCAACCTGTACCCGGCCAGTCCGCAGCACGAGGTCGTGATCGAGGGCGCGGCCCACACCGTGCACCCCGCCGCGCTCGACGCGGCGCTGTTGCCGCAGGCGATCGCGCTGTACCAGCGCCGCATCGCCGCCATCGAGGCGAACTCCGGTGTCGCCTGTGCCTACCTGTTCAAGAACGTCGGCCGCCGGGCGGGGGCCTCGATCGCCCACAACCACAGCCAGGTGCTCGGCCTGCCGATGATCCCGCCCCGCCTGCAGCTCGAGCTCGAGCAAGGCCGCGCGCACTCGCGATGCCCACACTGTGCCGAGATCGAGACTGCGGCCGCGGATGGACGGATCGTCGCGCGCAGCGACCACCACATCGTGCTGTGTCCACGCGCGCCCAAGTTCCCCTACGAGACCTGGCTGCTGCCGCTGGCGCACGACGACGACTTCGTCGCCGACGACGACGCGCTCCGCGCCGACCGGGCGCGCGCGCTGGCGGCGATGTTCACCGCCCTGCGGCGGAACTTCGACGACCCGCCGTTCAACATGTTCTTGCACCGCATTCCGAAGACCGACTTCCACTGGCACTGGGAGCTGGTCCTGCGCACGGGCAACCTCGCTGGTCTCGAGCTCGGTGGCGACATGTACATCAACGCGGTCGAGGGCGCCGAGGCGGCCGCGCGGCTGCGCGGATCGCGGCCCTGAAGCGTTCGCGCCCGATTCGCCTCCCCGCGGTCGGATCCCGTGCGCGCCCCGGCACCGCCGGCTACCCTGGGCGGTCATGGACCGCACCACCACCGCGCGCTTCGTCGACGACGTCTGGGAGCAGTCGATCGTTCCCAACCTGATCGACTACATCAAGATCCCCAACAAGTCGCCTCTGTTCGATCCGAAGTGGGCCGAGAACGGCCACATGGACAAGGCCGTCGAGCTGATCGGTGGTTGGTGCAAGGAGCAGCCGATCGAGGGCCTCGTCGTCGACGTCGTGCGGCTCGAGGGTCGCACGCCGCTGATCTACATGGAGGTGCCGGGCGAAGGCGACGACACCGTGCTGCTCTACGGGCATCTCGACAAGCAGCCGGAGATGGTCGGCTGGCACGACGACCTCGGGCCGTGGAAGCCGGTGCGCAAGGGCGAGAAGCTGTACGGGCGAGGCGGGGCCGACGACGGCTACGCCGCGTTCGCCTCGCTGACCGCGCTGCGCGCGATGCAGGAGCAGGGCGTGCCGCACGCGCGCTGCGTGATCCTCATCGAAGGCTGCGAGGAGAGCGGCAGCTTCGATCTGCCCTACTACATCGACGCGCTCAGCGAGCGCATCGGCAGCCCCAGCCTGGTGGTGTGCCTCGACTCCGGCGCCGGCAACTACGACCAGCTTTGGTGCACGACGTCGCTGCGCGGCATCGTCGCCGGTGACCTCGTGGTGAAGATCCTCACCGAGGGCGTGCACTCCGGCGACGCCAGCGGGTTGGTGCCCTCGTCGTTCCGCATTCTTCGCCAGGTGCTCTCGAGGATCGAGAACGAGGGCACCGGACTGATCGTCGACGACTTCCACGTCGAGATCCCGGAGCAGCGGCTGGCGCAGGCGAAGGTGTGTGGCGAGGTGCTGGGGCCGTTCCTGCACGAGCGCTTCCCCTGGGTCGAAGGCGCCGGACCGACGAGCCGCGACCTCACCGAGTGCGTGCTCAACCGCACCTGGCGACCCGCGTTGTCGGTGACCGGTGCCGACGGGCTGCCCAGTCTCGACAACGCCGGCAACGTGCTGCGGCCGCAGACCGCGGTCAAGCTGTCGCTGCGGGTGCCGCCGACGATGGACGTCGCCGCCGCCAGCCACCGGCTCAACGAGATCCTCACCGCGGACCCGCCGTACGGCGCCACGGTCGAGTTCCACGGCGAACAGGGCGGTGCTGGTTGGAACGCGCCCGCGCTGGCGCCGTGGCTCGAGCAGGCCGCCGAGCGCGCCTCGCAGACCTTCTTCGACGCGCGCGCGGTGTACATGGGCGAGGGCGGTTCGATCCCGTTCATGGGCATGCTGGGCGAGAAGTTCCCCGAGGCCCAGTTCTTGATCACCGGCGTGCTCGGGCCGCAGTCCAACGCGCACGGCCCCAACGAGTTCTTGCACATCGAATGCGGCAAGCGGCTCACCAGCTGCGTGGCGCAAGTGATCGAGGACCACCACCGCCGTGCGCGCTGAGCGCGCACGGCGGCGCGCACCCGTCGGGGTCTGGCTGACCGCCGCGGCCCTGGCCGGGCAGGGCGCCACGGTCGAGGAGCTGGTCGGCCAGGGCCAGGAAGCGTGCGCCCGACACGACTGGCAGACCGCCCTGACGGCACTGTCGCGGGCGCTGGCCATCGAGCCCGATCACCTGCAGGCGCTGCGCTTGACGGGCCACGCCCTCACCGCCACCGGTCGCTACGAGGCCGCCCTCGAGGCCCTCGAGGCGGCCTACGCGCAAGAACCGGACGACGCCTGGAATTGCTATGCGCGCGCCATGGCGCTGCACCACCTCGGCGAGTTCGACCGGGCGGTGGCCGGCTACAGCAACGCCCTCGCCGCCGATCCGACGTTCCACAAAGCACACCAGTGGCGCGGCTACACGCTGAGCTTGTTGGGCGATGCGCTCGGCGCGCTGCGCGATCTCGACATCGCGCTCGGGGCCGATCCCGCCAACCGCGATCTCCGGGTGATCCGCGCCAAGGTGTACGTCGCCGTCGACGACCTGGAGCGGGCGGAGGCCGACCTGCGGCGCGCCGTCGAGCTCGATCCGGAGCACGCCCCGACCGTGGCCCAGCTGGGCTTCCTGCTCGTGTGCCGCGGCGAGGAGGCGGCCGGTGCGCACGTCTTGCGACGGGCGGTGCAACTCGACGCCGAGGGACAGCACGAGGCGCCGCTCTGGCTGGACATCCTCGCGGTGCGCCGGGGAGAGACCGGCGGGGCGTTCGAGCCTGGCGACAACCAGGGCGAGGCCTGGCTGCACGCCGCCGCCCTGGCCATGGCCGAGGGCGACGAGAGCGGCGCGCGGCTCGCGCTGGCCTCTTGTCTCGCCGCCGAGACCAAGGACCAATACAGAACTGCAGCCCTTCCGTGGGCCTGGCTAGCTGAGAGACGCAGACCGAGACGTAACCGGAGCCCTCTTCCGAGTCACTGGAAGTGACGCAGGGCCAACTGCGCAACGGTGCCCTTTTGGTCCCCCCCGCGTTGTGTCCCGGAGGTCGCCGATGTTCGTTCCCCCGCGTTGCCCCAACTCAGCTTGCCCACACAACCGCAGCCCGCGGCCCGGCTTCTTCGTATGCCGTGGCTACTACTACCCCAAGTGCCGCGCCCAAGGCGTGCCGCGCTTCCGCTGCCGCCATTGCCGGCAGGGCTTCTCGCGGCAGACGTTCCGCATGGATTACCGCGACCACAAGCCCGACCGCAACGCCTGGATCGTCATGTTGCTCTGCTCTGGCCTCGGCCTGCGACAGACCGCACGCCTCGCCGGGCTCACGGCGCGCAACACCGAGATGAAGTTCCGCAAGATCGGTCGTCACGTCCGCCGCCTAAACAACAACTTACGGGGTGACCTCCCGGTCGGCTCGAGCTTGCAGTTCGACGAACTCGAGAGCTACGAGGGCCGCCGCAACACGCGGCCCCTGACGCTGCCTGTCTTGATCGAGCGCGGGAGCCGCTTCATCCTCGCAGCGCGGTCGGCCCCGATCCGCCCCGGTGGCCCCAAACCGGCTGCGCGACGGCGAGCGATAGAGGCCGACGCGCGGCGGTTTGGCCGGCGGCCGTCGCGGTCGCGCGCGGCAACGCGCAATGCGCTGTGCCGGGGCGCGCGCGCTTGCACTCGGTTGACCACCGTGTTGCTCGAAACGGACGAGAAAACGACCTACTCAGGACTCGCGAGGGGCATTTTCGGCGCGCGGCTCGAGCACCGGCGAACACCGAGCACGCTGCCGCGCGAGACCTGGAACCCGCTGTTCGCGATCAACCATACCGAGGCAATGGCGCGCGACCTCAACGGTCGTCTGCGGCGCGAGTCCTGGCTGGTCAGCAAGAAGCGCTGTTTCCTCAACCTGCAGCTGCACATCTACACCGCGTACCGCAACTTCACGCGACCGCGCTTCAACTTCGACCGAGACACGCCGGCGATGCTGGTTGGCTGGCTCCCCCAGAAGTTGCGGCTGAACCAGGTGCTATCCTGGCGCCAGGACTGGGGCACGCGCAGCGGCCATCCGCTGGATCGAAACGCGAAACCGATCGAGAACTTCCTGAAGAGCGCTGCCTGAGTTTCTTGCGGCCGTGCCGGACCACGGAAGGGCTGCAGTTCGGACCAATACGAATACCTCTACGCGCGCTCTCTGCTGTCCGCGCTCGGCCCGGCGAGCGCCACTCCGTGGCTGCTGGCACCTGGCGGGCAGCCGGTGCGGATCGCCACCGGGCTGCGGTTCACCGAAGGACCGGTCTGGATCCCGTCACGCGACGAGCTCGTGTTCAGCGACATTCCCAGCCGGCGGCTGCTGCGCTGGCATCCACAGGCGGGCCTGTCGGAGCTGCGCGCCAGCGACGAGTCCAAACGGCAACGCCCTCGACGCGGACGGGCGACTCCTGACCTGCCAGCACGCCGCCCGCAACGTCGTGCGCACCGAAGCCGACGGCACGGTGACCGTGTTGGCCGAGACGCTCGACGGCCGCCGCTTCCACTCCCCCAACGACCTGGCGGTGCACGCCGACGGCTCGGTCTGGTTCACCGATCCCACCTACGGGTTGCACGGCGAAGAAGAGCTCCCGGTGCGCGGTGTCTACCGCTGGGATCCGGACAGCGGCACGGTCGCCGAACGGCTGGGCGGCTTCGCCCAGCCCAACGGCATCGCGTTCTCGCCGGACGGCCGCCGGCTCTGGGTGTCCGACTCGGCACCGATCGGCGTCGTCCGCGGCTTCGATCTGGAGGGCACGGACATCCTGCACCTCGCCGTCGCCATCCCGGTGCGGAGCGACGGGATGGCGACCGATCAGCACGGCAACCTGTACACCACGTGTCGCGACGGCGTGCGGGTGTTCAGCCCCGACGGAACCGCCCTGCTCCGCATCCCGGTACCCGAGGAGCCGAGCAACTGCTGCTTCGGCGGAGCCGCCGGCAGCACGCTGTTCATCACCGCGCGCACCTCGGTGTACGCGGTGGAGATGCGCGTGCGGGGCCGCGCCCGCTGAGGCGTCAGCCGACGTCGGTGGTGGTCGGCTCCTGCGCCGCGGGCGCGCCGCCCTCCGGCCCCGCCGGCGGGGCGGCGGCGGCAGCAGCGGCAGCGGCGTTGCTCTCGGCGAAGCCGGCCTTGCCCATCCGGTCGATCTCCTCGGCGGCGGCCTGCAGGTCGACGTTCTTCTGCACCCGCGTCTTCTGGTACTGGCGGAAGCCGGTGCCGGTCGGCACCAGGTGGCCGAGGATCACGTTCTCCTTGAGACCCACCAGGTTGTCGCGCTTGCCGGCCAGAGCGGCTTCGGTCAACACCTTCGTGGTCTCCTGGAACGAGGCCGCCGAGATGAACGACTCGGACTGCAGCGACGCCTTGGTGATGCCGAGCAGCAGCGGCGAGTTGGTCGCCGGCTTCTTGCGCTCCTTGCGGAGCCGCTCGTTCTCCATCCGGAAGCGGAACTTGTCGACCACCGCGCCGGGCAAGAACTCGGAGTCGCCCGGGTCGTTGACCTGCACCTTGCGCATCATCTGCGCCGAGATGATCTCGACGTGCTTGTCGTCGATGGTCACGCCCTGGGCGCGGTAGACCGACTGGATCTCGCGCAGCAGGTAGGACTGCACCGCCGACTCGCCCTTGATCGCCAGGATGTCGTGCGGCACCAGCGGCCCGTCGACCAACGCCTCGCCCGCGTCGACCAGGTCGCCGCGGTGCACGCGCAGGTTCTTGCCCTGCGGCACCAGGTGCTCGCGCTCGACGCTGGCCTCGTCCTTGCTGCGGATGATGATCGTCCGCTTGCCGCGGCGCTTCTCGCCGAGCTCGATGACACCATCGATCTCCGCCAGCACCGCCGGATCCTTCGGCCGGCGCGCCTCGAACAGCTCGGTCACGCGCGGCAGACCACCGGTGATGTCCTGCGTGCCGACGATCTCGCGCGGTGTCTTCGCCAGCAGCGCACCGGCGACGATCTCGGCACCGTCCTCGACCTCGATGTAGGCCTTCTCCGGCAGCGGGTGGATCGCGGCGCGATTGCCGCTCTTGTCCTCGATGATCAGCTGCGGGTGCAGGTCGCCCTTGTGCTCGATGATCATCTTGCGCGACACCTTGCTGTCTGGGTCGCGCTCTTCCTTGAAGGTCTTGCCCGCCAGGACGTCCTCGTAGCGCACCTGGCCACCGACCTCGGCGAGGATCGGGTGGTGGTGCGGGTCCCACGAGCAGAGCGTGGTGCGCTCCTTGATCTCGTCGCCCTCGGTGACCTTGAGCACCGCGCCGAGCGGGATCTGGTAGCGCTCGATCTCGCGCTGCTTCTGGTCCTCGATGATCACCTCGCCGCGGCGCTTGAGGACGACGACTTCCTTGTCCTCGCGCGTCACCACGTGCAGGTTGGCAAAGCGCACGACGCCGGCCCGCTTGGTGCGGATCTCGGACTCCTCGACGCGCCGCGAGGCGGTGCCACCGATGTGGAACGTCCGCATCGTCAGCTGCGTGCCAGGCTCGCCGATCGATTGGGCGGCGATGATCCCCACCGCCAGGCCCGGCTCGGCCAGCTGGTCGCGCGAGAGGTCCATGCCGTAGCAGCGCACGCAGACGCCGAGCGGCGCCTCGCAGGTCAGCGGCGAGCGGACGCGGATACCGTCGTAACCGAGCCCCTCGATCCGCTTGGCGCGCTCGATGGTGATCAGATCGTTCTCGGCGACGATCACCTCGTCGGTGATGTGGTCGACGATGGTCTGCCGCGAGCAGCGTCCACGCACCGCGTCGACGAAGCTCACCGCGACCTTGTCGCCCTGATAGACGGTGCCCTTCTGGATACCACTCGGCGTGCCGCAGTCCTCGATGGTGATCACCACGTTCTGCGCGACGTCGGCGAGCTTGCGGGTCAGATAACCCGAGTCCGCGGTCTTGAGCGCGGTATCGGCCAACCCCTTGCGGGCACCGTGCGTCGACGAGAAGTACTCGAGCACGCGCAACCCCTCGCGGAAGTTGGCGCGGATCGGCGCTTCGATGATCTTGCCGGACGGCTTCGCCATCAGGCCGCGCATGCCGGCGAGCTGGCGGATCTGCTCCACCGAGCCACGCGCCTTGCTCATCACCATGCAGTAGATCGGGTTGACGTACGGCTTGCCGTCGCGGGTGTCGTTGCGCAGCTCGGCGAGCATGTCCTCACCGATGCGCTCGCGGCAGTGCGTCCAGGCATCCACCACCTTCAGGTAGCGCTCACCCTCGGTGATGATGCCGCGCGCGTTGGCCTTGAGGATCTCCTCGACCTCGGCCTGCGTCTGGCCGAGGATCTCGTCCTTGGTCGGCGGCACCAGCATGTCGTCCTTGCCGAACGACAGGCCCGCCTTGGTCGCCGACCAGAAGCCGATCTTCTTCAGGTCGTCCAGGAGGTTCAGCGTGAAGCTGCGCCCCATGATGATGTGGCAGTCGGCGATGATGTTGGACAGCGCCTTCTTGTCGAGCTCGTAGTTGTAGAACGGCATCCCCTCGGCAAGGATGTCGTTGAAGATGATGCGGCCCGGGGTGGTCTCCACCAGGGTCTCACCGTCGGTCTCGATCGTGGCGCTGCGGCCCCGCACCTCGACCGCGTCGGGCATCAGCACCTTGACCGGCGAGTGGATGTGCACCTCGCCGGTCGAGTACGCCATCCAGACCTCGTCGGGGCTGGAGAACACCTTGCCCTCGCCCGGTTCGCCCGGACGCTGCAGCGTCAAGAAGTAGCAGCCGAGGACGATGTCCTGGTTCGGCGCGATGATCGGACCGCCGTGGGCGGGCGAGAAGATGTTGTTGATCGACAACATCAACGTGCTCGCCTCGATCTGCGCCTCGAACGAAAGCGGCAGGTGCACCGCCATCTGGTCGCCGTCGAAGTCGGCGTTGAAGCCCGCGCAGACCAGCGGGTGGATGCGGATCGCGTTGCCCTCGACGAGCACCGGCTCGAACGCCTGGATGCCCATGCGGTGCAGGGTCGGTGCGCGGTTGAGCAACACCGGGTGGTTCTGGATCACCTCCTCGAGGATGTCCCAGACCTCCTCGTCCTTGCGCTCCAGCATCTTCTTCGCGGACTTGATGGTGTCCGCGTGGCCGAGCTCCTTGAGCCGGCGGATGATGAACGGCTGGAACAGCTCGAGCGCGATGATCTTCGGCAGACCGCACTGGTGCAGCCGGAGATCCGGCCCGACGACGATGACCGAGCGCGCGCTGTAGTCGACGCGCTTGCCGAGCAGGTTCTCGCGGAAGCGACCCTGCTTGCCCTTGATCATGTCGGTCAGCGACTTGAGCGGCCGGTTGCTGCTGCCCAAGACCGGCCGCCGGCAGCGGCCGTTGTCGAACAACGCGTCCACCGACTGCTGCAGCATCCGCTTCTCGTTGCGGATGATGACCTCGGGCGCGTTGAGGTCGAGCAGCTTCTTCAGGCGGTTGTTGCGGTTGATCAGCCGGCGGTAGAGGTCGTTGAGATCGGAGGTCGCGAAGTTGCCGGAATCGAGCAGCACCAGCGGCCGCAGGTCGGGCGGGATCACGGGGATCACGTCCAGGACCATCCAGTCCGGCTTGTTCTCCGAGTCGCGCAGCATCTCCACGGTCTTCAGCCGCTTGATGATGTCCTTGATCTTCTGCTTCGACTCGGTGCGCTTGAGGTCCTCGCGCAGGTTCTCCGACAGCTCGTCGAGGTGCAGCTTCTTGAGCAGCTCGCGCACCGCCTCGGCACCCATCCGCGCCGCGAACGAGTTGCCGTACTTCTGGCGCGCCTGCCGATACTCGTCCTCGGTGAGCAGCTGCATCACCTTCAGCGGGGTGTCGCCCGGATCGACGGTGACGTAGTCCTGGAAGTAGATCACCCGCTCGAGGCTCGAGGTCTTCATCGCCGGCTGCACGGCCTGCAGCAGCGTGGCCATGCGCGACGGCATCGCCTTGAAGAACCAGATGTGCGCCACCGGCGCGGCCAGGTTGATGTGGCCCATCCTTTTGCGGCGCACCCGGCTGTGGGTGATCATCACGCCGCACTTGTCGCAGATGATGCCCTTGTGCTTGATGCCCTTGTACTTGCCGCAGGCGCACTCCCAGTCCTTCTCGGGACCGAAGATCCGCTCGCAGAACAAGCCATCGCGCTCCGACCGGTAGGTGCGGTAGTTGATGGTTTCGGGCTTCTTGACCTCACCGAACGACCACGACCGGATGTCCTCGGGAGAGGCCAGCCGGATCGTCACTGAGGCGTAGTCGTTGATCTTGTCGTAGATGGTCTCGACCATCGGTTCCTAGATCCTTGTCTGAGTGCTCGTTGACGCACGCTGTTTAGAGACAGCCCCGCCGACAGGTCGCGCCTACCCGCCGACGGCTGCTTCGGTCGAGCCGCGCTTGTGCAGCTCGATGTTGAGGCCCAGGCCCTTGATCTCGTTGCACAACACCCCGAACGAGACCGGCGTCCCGGGCTCGAGGATGTTCTCGTTCTTGACCATGGCCTCGTAGATCTTGGTGCGTCCGTCGACGTCGTCGGACTTCACCGTGAGGAGCTCTTGCAGGATGTTGGCGGCGCCGTACGCCTCCAACGCCCAGACCTCCATCTCGCCGAAGCGCTGGCCACCGAACCTCGCCTTGCCACCCAACGGCTGCTGGGTGATCAGCGAGTACGGGCCGGTCGCCCGCGCGTGGACCTTGTCGTCCACCAGGTGGTGCAGCTTCAGCATGTAGAGACAGCCGACCGTCACCCGCTGGGTGAACGGCTCGCCGGTGCGACCGTCGTAGAGAGTGCTCTTGCCGTCGGTGTCGAAGCCGGCGCGCGTCAGCGCGTCCTCGATGTCGGCCTCGGTCGCACCCTCGAACACCGGCGACACCGCGCGGAAGCCCAGCTTGCGCGCCGCCCAGCCGAGGTGGGTCTCGAGGATCTGACCGACGTTCATGCGGCTCGGCACGCCGAGCGGGTTGAGCACGATCTGCACCGGGGTGCCGTCCTCCAAGAACGGCATGTCCTCGACCGGCAGGATCTTGCTGATCACGCCCTTGTTGCCGTGCCGGCCGGCCATCTTGTCGCCGACCGAGATGCGCCGCTTGGTGGCGACGTAGACCTTGACCATCTCGAGCACGCCGGTCGGCAGCTCGTCGCCACGCGACAGCCGGTTGACCAGCTTGTTCTTCTCGGTCTCCGCCTCCTCGATCTTCTCGCCGTACTCCTGCACGAGGTCGAGCAGCTTGTTGCGGTGGGTCTTGTCGTTGTCGGCCGCCAGCCGCACCGCGTCGCGGATCCGCCGCAGGTCGAGGATCAGCATGTCCTCGGTGACCTCGAGCTTCTTGCCGTCGGCGTCGGTCAGCGCCTTGCCCACCAGCTCGGTCGACTCGCGCAGCATCGCCTTGGTCGACTCGCGGTACTGGTTCAAGAACTCGATCTCGGCGTTCTTGATCTCCTGCAGGTTGCGGGTGCGCTCGTTCTCGGTGAGGTTGACCTTGCGCGAGAACTTCTCGGCGGCGATGACGATGCCCTCGACGCCGGTCGGCACTTCGAGGGACGCGTTCTTCACGTCCTCACCGGCGCGGCCGAAGATCGCGTGCAGCAGCTTCTCCTCGGGGGTCAGCTCGCTCTTGCTCTTCGGCGCGACCTTGCCGACCAGGATGTCGCCGGCCTTGACTCGAGTGCCGACAGTGACGATGCCGCTCTCGTCGAGGTGGCGCAGAGCGCGCTCGGAGACGTTGGGGATGTCGCGGGTGAACTCCTCGCGTCCCAGCTTGGTCTCGCGGATCTCGATCTCGAACTCGTCGATGTGGATCGACGTGTAGGTGTCCTCGCGGACCAGCTCCTCCGAGATGAGGATCGCGTCCTCGTAGTTGTAGCCGTCCCACGGCATGAAGGCGACGACCAGGTTCTTGCCCAGCGCCAACACGCCGTTGTCGGTGGCCGCTCCGTCGGCGATCACCTGCCCGGCCTCGACCTTCTCGCCCAGGCCGACCACCGGCGTCTGGTTGAGACAGGTGCGCTCGTTGAGCCCTTCGAACTTGCGCAGGCGGTAGACGTCGTCGCCGACGACCAGCTTGGACGCGTCGACGTAGTTGACGGTGCCGGTCTTCTTGGCCTTGACCACCATGCTGGAGTTGCGCGCGACGACGTCCTCCATGCCGGTACCGACCAGCGGCGCCTCCGACACCAGCAGCGGCACTGCCTGCCGCTGCATGTTGGAACCCATCAGCGCGCGGTTGGCGTCGTCGTGCTCGAGGAACGGGATCAGCGCCGCCGACACCCCGACGATCTGGCTCGGGCTGACATCCATGTACTGGACGTCTTTGGGGTTGACGCGCTCGGGGTCGCCCTTGACGCGGGCGATGATCTTGCCGTCCGACTCGCCGACGAGCTTGCCGCCCTTGTCGGTGGGCGTGTCGGCCGGCGCCAGGATCGAGCCGAACTCCTGATCGGCCCGCAGCCAGAGCGGATCACCGTCGAGGTCGACCTTGCCGTTCTTGACCTCGCGGTACGGCGTGGTCAAGAAGCCGTAGTCGTCGAGCGACGCGTAGATCGCCAGGCTCGAGATCAATCCGATGTTGGTGCCCTCGGGCGTCTCGATCGGGCACAGCCGGCCGTAGTGCGAGATGTGCACGTCGCGCACCTCGAAACCGGCGCGCTTGCGGTTGAGGCCGCCGGGGCCCAGCGCCGACAGCCGCCGCTCGTGCGTCAGCTGCGACAGCGGGTTGGTCTGGTCGACCACCTGCGACAGCTCGCCGCGGCCGAAGAAGTAGTCGATCGCCGACGAGAACGTCTTGCTGTTGATCAGGTTGCGCGGCGTGACGGTCTCGACGTTCTCGAGGTTCATGCGCTCCTGCGCGGTGCGCCGCAGCTTCAGGAACCCCTTGCGGAACTCGTCGCCGGCGAGCTCCTGGATCGTGCGCACGCGCCGGTTGCCCAAGTGGTCGATGTCGTCCACCTCACCGTCGTTGCTGCGCAACTTCAGGATGTAGTGGATCGCGTTGACGAAATCGACCGGCAGCAGCGTCTGCTCGTCCTCGGAGACGTCCTGGCCGAACTTGCGATTGAGCCGGAAGCGGCCGACGCGCCCCAGGCGATAGCGAGTGGCGTCGAAGAACTTCTCTTGGAACAGGTCGCGCGCCTTGTCCAGCGCGGGCGGGTTGCCCGGCCGAAGCCGGCCGTAGATCTTCAGCAGTGCCTCTTCGTGGCTCGCCGTGGTGTCCTCGCGCAGCGTGTTCAGGATCAGGAAGTCGTCGGGGTCGTCCAGCACCTCGACCGCAGTGAGGTCGCTGCCGGCGATCGCCCGCGCCGCCTCCTCGGTGATCTCCTCGCCGCTGCGCACGAAGGGCTCGCCACTCTCGGCGTCGAGGATGTCGCCGACGGCGTAGGAACCCGACAGCGCCTTGACGAACTTGGCTTCCGGGTCCGACTTCTTGCGCGCCACCTTGGTGACCGAGTGGAACCGGTTGATGATCGCCGCGTCGGTCGACAGCTCCGGGTCCATCGCCCGCAACAGCGTCGCCGCCGAGAACTTGCCCGACTGGTCGATGCGGACCGCCACCACTTCCTTCTTGGTGACGTTGAGCTCGATCCAACTGCCCCGCTCCGGAATGATCCAGCACGAGTGGAGCCGCTTCTCACCGGTGTGCAGCTCGACCGAGAAGTCGACGCCCGGAGACCGGTGCAGCTGGCTCACCGTGACCCGCTCGGAGCCGTTGATGATGAACTCCCCGCCACCGATCATGATCGGAATCTCGCCGAGGTAGATCTCCTCCTCGACCGGTTCCGGCTTCACCAGACGGACGCGGATCTTGAACGGATAGCCGTACGTGATCCGCAGCTTGCGGCACTCATCCGGCGAGTAGCGCGGGCGCCCCAGCTCGTAGCTGATGTATTCGAGACAGAGCGTCTTGTCGTACGAGTAGATCGGAAAGATCTCCCGCAACAACGCTTCCAAGCCGACGTTCTCGCGCTTGCCCGGAGGCACGCTCGGCTGCAGAAACTCCCGGTACGACCGGGTTTGCATCTCTACGAGATTTGGAATGTCCGCGACGTTCCGATATCGGCCGTACCTGACGGTCTCCATCCTGTGCACCTGCCTGCGGTCCCCTCCGCCGGCGGTGAGCGCCGGGTCGGAGGCGAAGATCGAGAGACGAGCCGAGAGCTGCAGGGTGCGCACTCACGCGCGGCGCACCCCTACACCCTCAGGAGCCGACGCACCCCACCACCGGGCCGCGCCGCTCAGCAAAAACCGAACCAACCAAACGAAAACAGTACAGCCCCGAACCCCCCCGTTGCAAACCCCTTTCCAAGTTTTGGCGGGGCGGTTTTGGGAGGAGCGGAGCCGCGTGGCAGCGCAAGAGCGCCAAGCGAAGCTACTTGAGCTCGACCTCGGCGCCGGCGTCCTCGAGCTTCTTCTTGATCTCTTCGGCGTCGGCCTTCGAGACCCCTTCCTTGATCGGCTTCGGCGCCTCGTCGACGACGGCCTTGGCCTCCTTGAGGCCCAGACCGGTCAGCTCGCGCACGACCTTGATCACCGGGATCTTCTGGCCACCCGCGCTCTTGAGGACCACGTCGAACTCGGTCTGCTCTTCGGCGGCCTCGGCGGCGGCCGGAGCGGCCATTGCGACCGCGGCGGGAGCCGCGGCAGACACGCCCCAGCGGTCCTCCATGGCCTTGACCAGCTGCGAGGCCTTGCCGAGCGGCAAGGCGTCGAGCTTCTGGAAGATGTCCTCGAGATCGGGGTCGAGAGTGATGGCGGCTTCTTCAGACATGATTGCGTGCTCCAGCGGGAATTCGAGAGTTCGGGTGTGGTTGGCTTGTCGCGAGGCGCCCCGCGGCGCCGGTCCGGAGGCGGACCGACCCGGTCAGGCGTCCCCCTCCTTGTCGATGCGGGCCTGCAGCGCCCGGGCCAGGGAGGCCGGTCCGGCGCTCTGCACGCACGTCGCCAGCCCGCGCGCGACGCCGACGAGGGCGCCCGCGAGCTGCGCCCGCACCGTTTGCTTGTCGGGCATGTCGGCGATGTTCTTCGCCGCGTCGCCGGTGATCGCCTCGCCCTCGATCACCCCTCCGGTGACCACCACGGGCGGCTGCTTGGCCTTGCCGAACGCCTCGCGGACGATCTTGGCGGCTCCGATCGCCCCCTCCTCGGGGGCGACGACGACGCCGCACTTGCCGCGAAAGGCCTCCGACAAATCGAGCTGCATGCCGCTGAACGCCTTGAGCGCCAGCCGGTTCTTGACCACGCGATAGTCGACGCCGGCCTCGCGGAACTTGTTGCGCAGGTCGGCGACCTGCTCCACGGTCAGACCGTCGAACGACAGGACCAGACAGGATCCGGCTCCTTCGAAGCTGCGCTTGAAGTCGTCGAGCAGGATTTCGTTGACGAGATTCGGCATCGCGGCAGCTCGCTCAGGAGACGTCGAGTTGGAGACCAGGTCCCATGGTCGTGCTGACCGAGACCTTGCGGATGAACGCGCCCTTGGCCTGTGGTGGCTTCATCGAGCGCAGGTGGTCGACGAACGCGTTGAGGTTGTCGACCAGATCGTCGGTAGCGAAGCTCTTGCGGCCGATCGCGGCATGCACGTTGGCGCCGGCGTCGGTGCGGAACTCGATCTTGCCCGCCTTGAACTCGCGCACCGCGTCGCCGACGTTCGGCGTCACGGTGCCGGCCTTCGGCGACGGCATCTTGCCCTGCGGGCCGAGCACGCGGCCCAGCTTGCCGACGAACTTCATCATGTCGGGGGCGGCGATCGTCATGTCGAAGTCGGTGAAGCCCTTCTCGATCTTCTCGGCGAGGTCCTTGCCACCGACGAAGTCGGCGCCGGCGGCCTCGGCCTCGGTCGCCTTGTCGCCCTCGGCAAACACCGCGATGCGCACCGACTTGCCGGTGCCCTTCGGCAGGCTCACCGAACCGCGCACCAGCTGGTCGGTCTTCTTCGGATCGATGCCCAGCCGGACCGCGACTTCGACGGTCTCCTCGAACTTGACGCCGGGCAGGGACTTCAAGGCGTTGATCGCATCGGTCGGCGAGTAGCGCTGCGAGCGATCGACCTGCGCGCGGGCGCGCTGCATCCGGCGGCTGTGTCTGCGAACCATGTCGTTTCTCCTACACCACCTTGATGCCACAGGACCGCGCGGTCCCTTCGATGACCCGCATCGCCGCTTCGATGCTGGCCGAGTTGAGGTCCTCCATCTTCATCTCGGCGATCTCGCGCACCTGGTCGCGCGTCACCTCACCGGCGACCTGGCTGCCGGGGGTGTTGGCCGCCGATGCCAGGCCGGCCGCCTTCTTGAGCAGCACGGCCGCCGGCGGCGACTTCAGCACGAAGCTGAAGGTGCGGTCCTTGTAGGCGCTGATGACCACCGGGATGATCAGCCCCGGCTTGTCCTTGGTGCGGTCGTTGAACTCCTTGACGAACTGACCGATGTTCAGCCCGTGCTGGCCGAGCGCCGGGCCCACCGGCGGTGCCGGCGTGGCCTGACCACCCGGGCACTGGAGCTTGATCTGAGCGACGACTTCCTTGGCCATTTGCGTTCCTCGTGGTTCGACCGGGGTCGCGCGCGGGGGCGACCCCTCCCACTCCGGTTGGCCGCGGTGGCCAGCTCCGGAAAACAGCGGCGCAGCATTGAATCGAGCGACGTGCGCCGGCGCAACGAGTTATCCGCGCTTTTCTGTCGAGAGGGGCGCGGGACGCCGCGCCCACCGCTCCAGCCGCGTCAGATCGACTCGACTTCCCAGTAGCCCAGCGAGACCGGCGTCGCGCGGCCGAAGATGGTCACCGACACCTCGAGGGTGCCCTTCTCGGGGTGCACTTCCTCGACGACCCCGTCGATGTTCTCGAACGGGCCCTGCTTGATCTTGACCCGATCACCCTTGTTGTAGGTGACCGCCATCTTCGGCTTCTCCTGGCTGGCATCCATGCGGCCGAGGACGTTGTCGACCTCGTCGGGGCTCATCGGCGTCGGCTGGCTGCGCGAGCCGACGAAGTCGCCGAAACCCGGCGTCTCGCGGATCGCGAACCAGACGTCGTCGGTCAGCTCCATCTTCACCATCAGGTAGCCGGGGTAGAGCTTCTTCTTCTGGATGCGCCGCTTGCCACCGCGGTGGTCGGCCACCGTCTCGGTGGGCACCACCAGCTCGGGCACCAGCTCTTCCAGCCCGGCCTGCTTGATCCGCTTGATCATGCTCTCGCGGATGCGGTCCTCGCGGCCGACCTGAACGCGCAAGAAGTACCACTCCTGGGTCATCATCCCCTCCCCATGATCTGCAGCATGACGAAGTGGATCGCCATGTCCGCGGTGGTGAGGTAGAGCAGCATGAAGGCGACGGTCACGACCACCGCTAGCGTGCCCTTCCAGGTGTCGGCGAACGTCGGCCAGGTGACCTTGCGCAGCTCGCCCTCGGTGTCGATCAGCAGATCGGCGACCTTGGGGGCCGCCAGCCAGCGGTAGAGCGCAAACCCGCCCACCGCCAGGACGCCGAGCGCGACCGCCATCGGCATGTCGAGGCGACCGAGAATGGGGAACGGGTCGACCCAGGCATCGGACTGCCGGACTCCCATCCACGAGCGCAGCGACTGCACCAGTCCGGCCTCGCGGATACAGCCGTACCCGAGGAGCAAGAACAGCGCCCAGAACGCCACCATGCGGGCGTATCGGCCCTGGTCTTTCTTGTATGCCACGACGGTGCGATCGGTTGGGGTCGGGACGCGCGGTCGCGCGCGGCCAGGTCTAGCGAGAAGTTGGCAGGGCAGGAAGGACTCGAACCCTCAACCCCCTGATTTGGAATCAGGTGCTCTAGCCAATTGAGCTACTGCCCTTCGTGGACCACGGCGCGAACGCCGCGGCCCGGTCGGAATCTCTTACTCGAGGATCTCGGTGACCGCGCCAGCCCCCACCGTGCGACCACCCTCGCGGATGGCGAAGCGCTGGTTGGGGTCCATCGCGATCGGAGTGATCAGCTCGACTTCCACCTCGACCGTGTCGCCCGGCATGCACATGTCCGCGGTGAGCAGGTTGGCGGTGCCGGTGACGTCGGTGGTGCGGAAGTAGAACTGCGGCCGGTAGCCCGAGAAGAACGGCTTGTGGCGGCCACCCTCTTCCTTGTTGAGGGCGTACACCGTGGCCTTGAACTTGGTGTGCGGCGTGATGCTCTTCGGCGCCGCGAGCACCATGCCGCGCTCGAGCTCGGTCTTCTTGATGCCGCGCAGGAGCAGACCGGCGTTGTCGCCGGCCTGGCCCTCGTTCAGCGTCTTGTTGAACATCTCGACGCCGGTGCAGGTGGTCGCCCGGGTCTCCTTGATGCCGACGATCTCGACCGCGTCGCCGACCTTGATCTGACCGCGCTCGATGCGGCCGGTGCCGACCGTGCCGCGACCCTCGATCGAGAACACGTCCTCGATCGGCATCAGGAATGGCTTGTCGGTTTCGCGCACCGGCTCCGGGATGTGCTCGTCGATCGCCTCGAGCAGCTGGAAGATGCACTCGCTGTCCGGGTTCTCCTTGCCCGGGTCCTTGGTGTGCAGCGCCTTGAACGAGGAGCCGCGGATCACCGGGACGTCGTCGCCGGGGAACTCGTACTTGCTCAGCAGGTCGCGCACCTCCATCTCGACCAGGTCGAGCAGCTCGGGGTCGTCGACCTCGTCGATTTTGTTGAGGTAGACCACAATCGCCGGCACGTTCACCTGGCGGGCCAGGAGGATGTGCTCCTTGGTCTGCGGCATCGGACCGTCGTCGGCGGCGACCACCAGGATCGCACCGTCCATCTGCGCCGCGCCGGTGATCATGTTCTTGATGTAGTCGGCGTGGCCGGGGCAGTCGACGTGGGCGTAGTGCCGCTTCTCCGACTCGTACTCGACGTGCGCCGACGAGATCGTCACCACGCGGGTCTCATCGCGCGCGGTGCCGCCCTTGGCGATGTCCGCGTAGGACTTGACCTTGGCCAGCCCGACGGCGGAAAGAGTGTGCAAGAGCGCCGCGGTCGTGGTCGTCTTGCCGTGGGCGACGTGCCCGATCGTGCCGACGTTGACGTGCGGCTTGGTACGCTCGAATTCTGCTTTGGCCATTTCTTCTCGAGACCAGGTTGTGTGTCGAGGAGTTCGATGAGGCGGACGCGCACGCCGGCGCCCCGCGACGGAAAGTGGGGTCGGCACCTCGCCGCGGGGACGAGGCACCGGAGGTGGAGCTGCTAATGGGACTTGAACCCATGACCTCCTCCTTACCAAGGAGGTGCTCTACCACTGAGCTATAGCAGCGAACCGAAAACTGAGAAAAGAACAACTGGAGCGGGTGGAGGGAATCGAACCCTCGCCACCAGCTTGGAAGGCTGGAGCTCTACCATTGAGCTACACCCGCCGACGGATGCGCATCGACGGCGGGATCGTGTTGAGAATGGGTTGGTGGGCAGAGCAGGATTCGAACCTGCGAAGGTGAAAACCACCAGATTTACAGTCTGGCCCCGTTGGCCGCTTGGGTATCTGCCCTCCCGAGTCCAGAGCCGCTCGACCACCGTCGACCGCCTTCCACCGATGCACGAGCTGTCGATCTCCGGCAGCGCCGTCCACGCGAGTGGAGCTAGCGGTGGGATTTGAACCCACAACCTCCAGATTACAAATCAGGTGCTCTGCCGTTGAGCTACGCTAGCAGCGTGCCTCTCGGCGGGAGGAGGCGGAGGAAGATAGCTCGGCCCCCCACCACGTCAAGGCCAAAAGGGGCTGGCGACAAGGTTGCCACCCGCGAGCAGGGGCGGGTGGCAGGCCTCACCGGCCGATCTCGCGGCAGGCGGCCCGGTGCTCGTCCGCGCGCCGGCGACATTCGGCCATCGACTCGCCGCCGACCCGGGCCAGGGTCGCGTCGGCCAGCACGAGCGCGACCATCGCCTCGACGACCACCGACGCCGCCGACACCGCGCAGACGTCGGACCGCTCGTAGCCGGCCTCCGCGGGCGCACCGCTGGCGAGGTCCACCGATGGCAGCGGCTGGCGCAGCGTGGCGATCGGCTTCATCGCCGCGCGCAGCACGACCGGTTGGCCGTTGGTCATGCCGGCCTCGATGCCGCCGGCGTGGTTGGTCGGCCGGGCCATGGCGACGGCCTCGCCGGCGGGCTCGATCGGGTCCTGCACCGATGACCCGGGCCGGCGCCCGGCCTCGAAACCGAGGCCGAGCTCGAACCCTTTGAACGCGGGGATCGACATCACCGCTGCCGCCAACCGCGCGTCGAGTCGCTCGTGCCACTGGTTGCAGCTGCCGAGGCCGGGCAGCACGCCAAAGGCGTGCGCCTCGCAGATTCCGCCGACCGTGTCACCGGCCGCCGCCGCCGCCCGCACGGCGTCCAGCATGGCCGCGTCGGCGGCTTCGGTGAGGGTGTACAGCCGGCTGCCATCGCGCCGCGCACGCAGCGCCGTAAGGGCGTCCCGCTCGATGGCTGCCTCGCCCTCCAGGACCGCCGCGCCGACGCCGCGCACGAAGCCGAACACCTCGCCGTCCAGGGCCGCGAGCAGCTGGGCCGCGACCGCGCCCGCCGCCACCCGCGCCGCGGTCTCGCGGGCCGAGGCCCGCTCGAGTGTGCCGCGGATGTCGCGGTCCAGGTAGCGGTAGCAGCCGGCGAGATCGGCGTGTCCCGGCCGCGGGCGGCTCGGCTCCGGCAGCGAGTCGATCGTCGCATCGCGGTTGCGCACCACGAGGGCGAGCGGCGAGCCCAGCGTGCGGCCCCGGCGCACGCCGGCGGTGATCTCGACGGCGTCGTCCTCGATCCGCTGGCGGCCGCCGCGACCGGCGCCGCCCTGGCGGCGGCGCAGGGTCGCGTCGATGGCGCCGACGTCGAGCGCGAGCCCGCGCGGAACACCGTCCAGCACGACGGTCCCCGCGACGCCGTGGGACTCGCCGGCGGTCCGCATCGACAGCCGGCTCAGCAACGCGTGCACGGTGCCCCCGCACACTCGAGCACGGCCGCGCGAATCACGCTTCGCCCTCCGCCGCTTCGCCGCTGGCCAACGCCCGGGCCACCGAAGCGAACTCGATCACGTCGAAGGGCTTGCGAAACACGCCGCGCACGGTCCGCATCGCCTGCAGCTGGCGCTCGACCACCGGGTCCAAGAAGCCGCTGATCACCAAGGCCGGCGGTGCCGCCGCCCGGTGCTCGAGGTCCTGCAGCACTTCGCGCCCGCCGAGGCCCGGCATGTCGAGATCGCACACCAGCAAGTCGACGCGTTCGCGATCGAGGGTTTCGAGTGCGGCCCGGCCATCGCCGACCGTCACGATCGACAACCCCTGGCGCGACAGCACCTCCGTCAGGAGGGCGCTGACGGCGACGTCGTTGTCCGCGACCAGGACCAGCGGCCGGGATGGCGACGCGCGGCGGCGGACGCGCTCGGTCATGCGCTCACGTTCGGACCACGACGCGAGCCGGTCAACCTCCTTGCCGCCACTATTCGCCGGTGCCGGTCATCAGGACCGATCGTCGGCGCCGAGCGGCTGCAGCCAGGACAGGTCGTCGAACGGCAGCTCCATGCGCATCTTGCCCACTTCGACCGTGCACAGCTCGCGCGATCGGTCGACCTTCTTGACCACGCAGCGGCGCCCGAGCCGCGGGCAGTAGACCACCGAGTTCTTGCGCAACGCCCCGACGAAGCGCATGCGGCGGCGGTGGATCGAGGTGTCGGCCCACACCTTGCGCAGCTCTTCCTGCAGCGCGACGGCGCGCGGCCCGAACGGCTTCGGCGCGTTCTGCAGGTCCTTGGCGGCGGCCTCGATGGCGGTGCGGGCACGGCGCAGCTGCTCGTCGACCAAGGCGTCGGCCTCCTCGTGCAGCCACAGCTCCCGGCGGCGCAGCTCGGTCAGCTGCGCCGCGCTGGCGTCGCGGTTGGCCTCGGCATCGCGGGCCGCCCGCGCGGTGCGCTGCCGGTCCTGCTCGGCCAGGCGCCGCGTCTCCTGCACGCGCAGCACGGCCTCCTCGACGGTTACGTCGCGACGGCCGAGGGTCTGCCGGGCACGCTCCACCAGCGCCGCGGGCATACCGACCTGCGCGGCGATGTCGAGCGCGTGGCTGGCGCCGGGCACGCCGACCTCGAGCCGGTACAGCGGCCGCAGGGTCTTGCCATCGAACGCCATCGATCCGTTCTCGGCACCCCCGTGGCGATAGGCGAACTCCTTGAGGCGGCCCAAGTGCGTGGTGACCGCGGCGCGCACCCCCGCGGCCTCGAGGTGCTCGAGCACCGCGTGCCCCAAGGCACCCCCCTCTTCGGGGTCGGTGCCCGCGCCGAGCTCGTCGAGCAGCACCAGCGCGCGCGGCGTCGCCGCCGTCAGGCAGCGCGCGATGCGGGTGACGTGCGAGGAAAAGGTCGACAGGTTCTGGCTGATGCCCTGCGCGTCGCCGATGTCGGCGAACACGCCGTCGAACAGCGGCACGCGCGAGCCGGCCGCGGCCGGGATCGGCACGCCGGCCAGCGCCATCAGCGACAGCAGCCCCAGCGTCTTCAGCACGACCGTCTTGCCGCCGGTGTTGGGGCCGGTGATCACCAGCAAGTGGTGCGGGTCACCGAGGGCGACGTCGAGCGGCACCACGGGTTCGCCGTCGCCGCGCTCGAGCAGCAGCGGGTGCCGCGCGGCGCGCAACCGCAAGACGCCGTCGGCGGCGATCGCCGGCACGCAAAAGCCGTCCTCGTGGATCAGGCGGGCGCAGGCGACGCGCAGGTCGAGGTCCGCCAGCGCCTCGACGGCGGCGTCGAGCTCCGCGCGGCACCGCCCCAAGCCGCGCGCCACGTAGGCGAGCACCACTTGGATCTCGCGCGCCTCGGCGGCGCGCGCATCGGAGAGTCGGTTGGCGGCGTCGACCACCACCGACGGCTCGATGAACAAGGTGGCCCCCGATTGGCTGCGATCGTGCAGCACTCCGGCGATCTGGCCGCGGTGCTCGGCGCGCACCTGGAACACCGGGCGGCCGTGGCGCCAGGACGGCTCGGGGGTCTGCAGGCACCGCGGCACACCGGGCTCGGCGAGGAAGCGCTGCACCGCCGCCCGCACGCCGGCCTCGGCGTCGGCGATCTCGCGCCGCACCTCGGCGAGCTTGACCGAGGCGGTCGACAACACCTCGCCGCGCATATCGACGACCGCTTCCAGCTCGGAGACCAGGTCGGCGAGCAGCGGCATCGCCTCGCCGGCGCCGCGCAGCGCGCTGTCCTCGGGCCGGGCCAGGAGCCAGCTGCGGCAACGCTCCGCCGCCCGGCCCAGCCGCAGCAGCTCGGCGAGATCGCGCGCCTCGAGGTGGTGCTCGCCGGCGAAGAACGCGCGCAACCAGGTGCGCACCTCGGGCACGGTGCCGAGCTGCAGCGGCGTGCCGGCGGCGGCCGCCGCCGCCAGCTCCGCGGCGCGCGCCAGATCGCGGCGCGGCGTTTCGGCGTCGCGCGCCGGCACCAGCGCCGCCACCGCGGCGCGGCCGAGCGGCGTGCTCAGCCGCGCCGACAGCAGCCGCCGCACCGCTTCGAACTCGAGCGCTTCGAGGTCGAAGCGCTCGGCGGCGGCAGGGGTGGCAGTGGTCGGCATGGCGCGGCAAATACGACACCGCCCGGCCGCGGCGCGCAAACAGAACGCTGGTGGCACCCCGGCATCCGCTTACACTGCCGCGCGTTCAGCCAAAGCCACTTCACGCATGACGACAGAGCACGCCTTCGGCACCCGCGCGATCCACGCCGGCAACACGCCCGACCCCACCACCGGAGCGATCATGCCGCCGGTGTATCTGACCAGCACCTATGTCCAGGCCGAGCCCGCGGTGCTCAAGGGCTACGACTACTCGCGCACGTGCAATCCGACGCGGACCGCGCTGGAGCAGAACCTCGCCGCGCTGGAGGGCGCCGCGCACGGGTTGGCGTTCGCCAGCGGCATGGGCGCGATCAACACCGTGCTCAACCTGCTGCGGAGCGGCGACCACGTGATCGCCGGCAACGACCTGTACGGCGGCACCTACCGTCTGTGCACGACGCTGTACGCGAAGCTCGGGCTGGAGTTCGACTTCGTCGATCTCTCGGACCTCGATGCCGTGCGCGCCGCGCTGCGGCCATCGACCAAGCTGGTGATGGCGGAGACGCCGTCCAACCCGCTGCTCAAGTTGTGCGACATCGCCGCGCTCGCCGAGCTGGCGCGCGCGCACGGCGCCCTGTCGATGTGCGACAACACGTTCGCGACCCCCTACCTGCAATCACCGCTGGCGTTGGGCGTCGACATCGTCGCCCATTCGACCACGAAGTATCTCGGCGGCCACTCCGACGTGGTCGGAGGCGCGTTGTTGCTGAACGACGACGACCTGCGAGCGCAGCTGGCGCACTTTCAGAACACCGTCGGGACGACTCCAGGGCCGCTCGACTGTTTCTTGGTCTTGCGCGGAACGAAGACCCTGCACGTCCGCATGGACCGCCATTGCGACAACGCCGAGCGCGTCGCCCACGCCCTGGTCGAGCACCCTCGGGTCTCGGCAGTGCACTACCCGGGACTGCCGCAGCACCCCCAGCACGAACTGTCCAAGCGACAGATGCGCCGCGCGGGCGGCATGGTGTCGTTCGAGGTCGACGCATCGGTCGAGGTCGCCAAGAAGGTCGCCTCGGCGTTCCGCGTGTTCGCGTTGGCCGAGAGCTTGGGTGGAGTCGAGAGCTTGGTCGATCATCCCGCGACCATGACGCACGCCGCGATCCCCCGCGAAGAACGCGTCGCCGCCGGTTTCCAGGACGGCCTCATCCGCTTGTCGGTCGGCATCGAAGATGCCGACGATCTGCTCGCCGACTTGGATCGCGCGCTGGCAGTGGCGGGCTGACGGTCGGGTCAGCCCTCGACGTGGCCCGCGCTATCGCCCGGCGCCGCCTGCGGCCGAGCCCGCAGCGAAGGCTCGACCGGCGCGGCATCGGTGGCCGGGCCATCCTCCTCGCCCGACACTCGTTTGCGCATCAGGCGCCCGACCTTGAACTTGACGATCCGCTTGGCGGGGACGCTCACCTTCTCCAGGGTCCGCGGATTCTGCGCGCGGCGCGCGGCGCGCTCCTTGGTCTCGAACACACCGAACTCGCGAAACTCCAAGCGGTTGCCAGCGGCGAGCTCGGAGATGATGGAGTCGAGGAAGGCCTGGATGATGTCCTTGGCCACCACCTTGGTGACGCCGGTCTCCTCGGCGATCCGGTTGACGAGTTCCTTCTTGGTGATCGTCCGCATCCGACTCCTCTGGTTCGGCCACCGCGGCCTGCTGAGCGGCCCAGCATCTTAGCAACTGCGCACAAAGAAGTAAGGGTCTGTCATCTCTACCCTTGCGCGCGCCGCGGCGAGGTTCGATGCTCGCGCTCGAGCATGCACGCGAGTCGGTTGGCCCCCGGGTTTCGCGAGGCCCTCGAGGGCGCCGGCCTGTGGTCCGTCGACGCCCTCGGGGCGCGCGCTCTCGGGGAGCCGGTCAAAGATCATCGATCGTCCTGGGTCCGCGCCGTAAACATCGACAGCATGGACGTTTACGTCAAGACCTACGACTACCCCAGGCTCGCGGATCGGCTGCGGGGACTGGGCCGTACCACCTTTTGGTCGCCATCGCGTGCCACCCGCGAATGGGACGCGCTGGCCTGGTTGCGCTCCCGCGGATTCGCCGCACCGGAACCGCTGGCCGCGGTCGAGCTGCGTCGCCGTGGCCTGCTGCGGCGCGCAGTGCTGGTCACCGCCGCCCACCCGGGGCACGTGCTCGACCAGTGGTTGCCGCACCAACCTGCCGCGACCATCGACGCCGTGCTCGGCGCACTCGAAGCGCACGTCGAAGCGCTGCACGCGGCGGGCTTCCGCCACCGCAACCTCGACCTCCGCAACCTGCTGGCCGAGCGCCTCGACGACGCTTGGCGGATCGTCGTGCTGGACGCTCCCCGACACCGCTTGGTCGGGCTGGGGCCACCGACCGACGCGCTGGCCGCCGCCGACTGGCGGCGGCTCTCGCGCTCGATCGACGCCGCGCTGCCGCGCCGGACCGCGCGGCGCACCGGCTGACGCTGCGGCGGCCGACCCCGCGGCGCTCCGACCGCGATCAGAAGTCGTCGAGCGTCGGCGCCGCCGCCGGCGCCTCGCCGAGCAGCGCCTCGATCTGCTTGAGCCGGTAGGGCACCCCGAAGTGATAGTCGCCCGCGTCGAACACGCCGTCGGTGCGCTGCATGCCGAGGTAGTAGCGATAGGCCGCCCGCGCCTTGCTCCAAGCCGCCTTCTTCGACGCCTCGTCGCTGCCGCCGATCCGGTCGTAGTGGTCGTAGTAGTAGTTGCCGAGGTTGAGCACCGCGCGCGACTGGGTCGGATCGAGCGACAGCACCTGGCGGTAGAACTGCGCAGCCTCCTCGGGACGGCTGCCGAGCCAGTGGATCGCCGCCATGTTCATCAGCGCTTCGATGTCGGCGGGGTCGTCGTCGAGGTTGCGGCGCGCGATCTCGAACGCCTGGTCGGGCCGCCGCAGCTTGTAGATCAGCAGGGCGACGTAGTCGCGCTGCACTTCGCGGTCGGTCGGCCGGGCGCGGAGATAGTTGGCGTACTCGAGCTCGGCCTCTTCGTAGCGACCGAGCTCCTCCAGCACCTGGCCCAGCTCCAACCGCGCCTCGGCGAAGTCGGGCTCCGCCGACAGCGCGTTCTGCAGCGCGGTCAAGGCCGCCGCGGTCCGCTTGCCACCGCGGTGCAGCCGCGCCAGCGAGAGGTAGGCCCAGTAGAAGCTCGGGTCGCGCTGCAGCGCGCCCTGCAACAGCTGCTCGCGGGTGTACTCGTCCTCCGCGGACAGCCGCGCCCGCAGGTAGACCGGCACCGGCGACGTGCCGTCATCACCGGCCTCGGCATAGCGCGACACCGCCTCCTGCAACGCCGCACCGCCGACGCGCTCGGCGGCGTCCACGTAGGCGAGATGGGTGCGCACGTGCTCCGGACATGCATCCAGAACGGCCTCCAAGTGGGGCAACGCGCCGGCGTAGTCGCCCCGCGCGAGGAGCGCGCGCCCCTGACGCAGCGCTTCTACGCCGGCGGGCGACGCACAGCGCTCGTAGCGGTCGACGCTCTGCGCCGGCGGCGCCAGGCCCGGCGTCTCGCAGCTCGAAAGCCCGAGCCAGCCCAGCAGCGCCAGACCGACCGCGCGGCGCTCAGCGCTGGTGCAGCATGCCATCCGCGATCCGCACCTCTGAGTAGTCCTCGGTGGCTCCGCCGCGCGACAAGCCGACGGCGCCGCGCGCCAACGCCTCCAGGGCAAACGGCTTGCCACTGCCCCGAATCCGCAGGGACGCGGACTTCAACGCGGCGAACTGCACGCCCTCGATCTCGAACCGCAGCGGCAAGTGCACCCCGCCGGCGGTGACCCAGGTGAAGACGACGTCGCCGTCCTCCTCGGTGCGGGTGGCCTCACCGGCCGTGCCGCCGACCGGCCGCGTCAGCTTCTCGTTGAAGTTGCGTGACAGCTCGAAGTGCACCTCGTCGGCGACCACCGCCAGCGAGTCCTGAAACGGTCGCAGCAGTCGCTCGCGCTCCGCGCGCACGGCCTCCGGCGCGACCGCCGGGGTTCCACAGGCGCCGAGCGCCAACAGCAGGGCAAGGTTTCGGCAAGTCCTCGGATTCATCTTCACCTCCCGGTTCGCCACTTCGTCGGAACACTGCTGATCATCCCTCGATGCCGATCCGCTCGCGGACCGCCTGCATCGTCGCCGCAGCCTCGGCGCGCGCGCGCGCGCCGCCGGCCGCGAGAATCTCGTCGACGCTCTCCGGTCGCTCGCGCAGCGGCGCGGCGCGCTCGCGAATCGGGCCGATGACCGCCTCCATGCTCTCCGCGACGCGCTTCTTGCAGTCGACGCAGCCGATCGCCGCCGCGCGGCAGTCGCGATCGATCTCGGCGCAAGTGTCGGCATCGCTGAAGAAGCCGTGGTAGCTGAAGACGTTGCACACCGCCGGGTCGCCGGGATCGGAGCGACGCAGCCGCTGCGGGTCGGTCTTGGCGCCGCGCAGCTTCTGCAGGACGACGTCCGGCGTGTCGAACAGCCCGATGTCGTTGTCGCGCGACTTCGACATCTTGGCCTCGCCATCGAGGCCCATCACCTTCGGCGCCGGTGACAACACCGCCTTCGGCTCCGGAAAGGTCTGGCCATAGACGGTGTTGAAGCGGCGGACGATCTCGCGCGCCAACTCCAGATGCTGCACCTGGTCTTGGCCCACCGGCACCCCCTCGGCCCGGTAGATCACGATGTCCGCGGTCTGCAGCACGGGGTAGGTGAACAGGCCGGCGTTGATGTTGTCGGTCTGCTGCTGTGACTTGTCCTTGAACTGCGTCATCCGCGACAGATCGCCCATCTGCGTCACGCAGCTCAGCACCCAGGCCAGGTCGGCGTGGCCGGGCACGGCGGACTGCACGAACAGGGTGGCCCGCTCCGGATCGACGCCGGACGCCAACAGCGCCACCGCGATCTCCCGGACCGCAGCGCGCAGCGCCGCCGGCTCGGGCCGTTGGGTCAGCGCGTGCAGGTCGACGATCGAGTAGTACACCTCGTGGTCGCGCTGCAGCTCCACCCAGTTGGCGATCGCTCCCAGGTAGTTGCCGATGTGCACGCGCCCGGTCGGCTGGATGCCCGACATGATCCTCATTGCAGCCGGCGAGCGTACTCGGCGCACGGCGAGAATCCCGCCGCGCTCGAAGGAAACCGGCAAATCCACCGACGCGCTGCGGGCGCCGGCGGCGTGAAACGGTGGCGCAATCGCCGGCCGGCGCGGATATCGTCGGCGCCGTCATGCGGGCGGTGTGGATCGCAGCGTGGCTCGCGTGCACGACGAGCTGCGCGTGGATGCCGAGCGAGCTCAACTTCTCGCCGCTGTACCGCCACCGCCTCGACGCCGACGGCAGCGTGCGCGAGATGGACGTGCTGTGGCCGATCTTCCACTACGAGAAGACCGAGGACGGCGGCGACGACTTCCGCATCCGGCCGTTCTACCGCTACGTGACCGAGGGACCGGACGCGCCCGACCCCGGATTGCACGACCCGCAACCGGTGTCCGAGCATCAGTTCTTGTGGCCGCTCGGCCGGGTCTACCACAGCGCCACCGGTGAGACCCTGGCGCGGGTGTTCCCGTTCTGGGGCTACAAGGAGCGCGAGGACGACCTCGGCCTGCGCGAGACCGACTGGAACGTGTGCTATCTGCTCTGGGGCGGCAGCCGCGCCGACGGTGGCGAGGACTACCTGGGGCTGCTGCCGTTCTGGGCGGACCTGCCGGACTTCCTCACCTACGACCGCTTCCAGGCGCACTTCTTTCCGCTGCACGTCGGCCTGTCGAAGAACGGGCTGGAGAGCGATCTCTGGTTGTGGCCATTGATCGGCTGGGGCTCCGATCCGGAGACCGGCCGCGCCTGGCACCGCGCACTCCCGCTGTACGGCTACGCCGAGGAGGCGGGGCGCTACGAGCGCTACTCGGCGCTCTGGCCGTTCGTGCACTGGGGCTACGAGAACCTGGACACGGCGCACCCGGTCAACCGCTTCTTCTTGTTCCCGTTCTACGGCCGGATGAGCGGCGAGACCGTCGACTCGTGGACGGTACTGTGGCCGTTCTTCTCGAAGTACGAGCTGGAGGACAAGATCTACCGGCTCGATCTGTTCTGGCCGTTCTTCCGCTACGAGCGCAACAGCATCGACGAGGACCTCGAGCGGATCTGGCTGTGGCCGCTGTTCGCCGCCACGCGGACCGAAGACCAGCGGGCCCTCAACTTCCTGTGGCCGCTGATCTGGCTGCGGCAGTACGACGATCCCGAGGCCACGGTGACCCAGGAATGGGTGCTGCCGCTCTACTGGCACACGCACCGGCGTTGGAAGGACGGCGGCGACGACGACTATGTCAAGGCGTGGCCGTGGTTCCACCGGCGCACCGAGCGCGACGGCAGCGGCGAGTGGTCGCTGCTGTCGCCCTGGCCGTGGAGCCAGGGCAACGCCTACGGCGTCGAGGAGGCCTACGGCTGGCTGTGGACCCTGGCGAAACGGCGCTACACCGAAGACTCGGACTCGTTCCACCTGGCGGCGCACCTGTTCACGACTGCCGAGCGCAAGGGCCGGCGGCAGACCAGCGTGCCGTTCTTGTTCAACTACGAGTCCGACGAGAACGGGGCGGCGACGCTGCGCCTGTTCCAGTTCATTCCGATCCCGCTCGGCGGCGGCGAGCCCGAGCAGTGAGCGTGCTCGCCGACACCGGCGCCTGGGTGCGCAAGCTGGTCGACGGTGCCGGCTACTCGGTCAACCTGGGCAGTCGCGCCTGGCTGGCGGTGCCGTATCTGCCGCGCCGGCTGCGCTTCACCCTCGATCAGGCCTATGCCTGTGGCGTGCGCGCGCTGCCGGTGACCATGGTGGTGGCACTGTTCGCCGGCATGATCCTCGCGTTGCAGACCGGCATCGAGCTGCGCAACTTCGGCCAGAGCCAGATCATCGGCACGGTGACGGCGCTCACCATGTGCCGCGAGATGGGGCCGTTCATCACCGGGGTGATCCTCGCCGCCACGGTGGGCTCGGCGATGGCGGCCGAGCTCGGCACGATGAAGGTCAGCGACGAGGTCACCGCCCTGGAGGTGATCTCGGTCGATCCGGTCAACTACCTGGTGATGCCGCGCGTGCTGGCGCTGACCGCCATGTGCCCGATCCTCACCTTGCTGTCGGATCTGGTCGGCATCTTCGGCGGCAGCATCGTCGGCGCGGCGCATCTCGAGGTCTCGACCACGACGTATTGGACGACCGTGCGCGATGCGCTCACCTCGAGCGACCTGTGGTTCCCCAAGGACGTCTACACCGGGCTGTTCAAGGCCTTGGTGTTCGGCTGCGTGGTCGCCACCGTGAGCTGCGCCGCCGGGCTGCGCGCCACCGGTGGCGCCCTCGGCGTGGGATTGGCGGTGCAGACCGCGGTGCGCAACTCGGTGATCCTCATCATCGTGCTGGGCTACATCCTGACCGTCTCCTTCTACTTCTGGACCTGGTGATCGAGCTCAAGGACGTCGCCAAGACCCTCGGCGGCCGCCAGATCCTGGACGGCATGACCCTGCAGGTCCCCAACGGCAAGAACTACGTGCTGATGGGCCCGTCGGGGGTCGGCAAGAGCGTCACGCTCAAGCACGTGATCGGCGTGCTGAAGCCCGACCGCGGTGAGGTTCTGGTCGACGACCAATCGGTGCCCGAGCTCGACCGCAACGGGCTGATGGCGCTGCGCCGGCGCATGGGCTACCTGTTCCAGAACGGCGCGCTGATCAACTGGCTCGACGTCTTCGACAACGTCGCGCTGCCGCTGCGCGAGCACAGCGACAAGAACCGGAGCGAGATCGAGGACCGGGTCATGGAGGTGCTGCAGCTGGTCGGCATGGACCACGCCGCGCAGCAGCTACCGGCGAAGATCTCGGGCGGCATGAAGCTGCGCGCCGGGCTGGCGCGCGCGCTGGTGACCGAACCGGAGTACGTGCTCTACGACGAGCCCAACGCGGGCCTGGATCCGATCATGTCGGACCAGATCCACAATCTGATCGTCGAGGTGCGCGACCGCCTCGGCGTCACCGGGCTGGTGGTGACCCACAGCCGCGCGTGCGCGTTCACGGTGGCCGACCGCATCGGTGTGATCCAGGACGGCAAGATCCTCGAGGAGGGGACGATCGCCGAGATGCGGCGGTCCGCGACCCCCCTGGTGCAGAGCTTCATGAGCGGAGGCGCCGACTGATGGCAATGCAGAGAGACACGCTCCTAGGCCTGGTGTTCTTCGGCGGCTTGGCGCTGCTCGGCTGGGCCACGGTCAGCCTGACCAGCCTGTCGCTGGAACCCAAGGTGATCAAGACGGTGCGCTTCGCGCACGCCCAGGGGCTGCGCGAGGGCGACCCGGTGTTCGTGCTCGGCAAGCGGTTGGGCCAGGTCAACAAGATCTCGCTGCCCGGGGGCGACGTCTCCCGCCAGGTCGAGGTGGTGTTCCAACTCGACGAGGACATCCCGCTGCGGCCCGATGCGCGGATCACGGTGCGGCCGCCGGCGATGCTCGGCAACAGCTACATCGAGATCGATCCGGGCGTCACCGAGGGCGCCCTGGCGGGGCCGCTGGTCGGCGACTCGCGCGGCAGCGCGCTCGATCAGATCGGCGACGCCGACGTCACCGGCACGGTCGACTCGGTGAAGCGCTTCTTCGACCGGCTGGTCGACCCGGACAACGCCGTCGGCGCTCTGCTGTCCAGCCGCGAGGCCTACGACGATCTGGCGGCCGCCCTGGCGGTGCTGCGCCGCCTCCTCGAAGAGGTCGAGACCGGCGAAGGCGCGATCCACCAGCTGCTCTACAACCGCGACATGGGCGAGGACCTCGCCGGCACCGCCCGCAACCTCAACCAGCTCACCGAGAAGCTCGACTCGGGCAGCGGCCTGTTCGCCCGGCTGGCCAACGATCCGGCGCTGGCCGACGACCTGGCGAGCGCGCTCGACGACCTCGCCGCGCTCGTGGCGATGACCCGCCGCGGCGAGGGAACCCTTGGCCGGGTGTGGACCGACGAGGAGCTCGCCGACCGCATCGCCGCCGCGATCACCTCGCTGCAGTCGGTCGCCGCCAAGCTCGACGACCCCGACGCCGGCTTCGTCGGCGCCCTGTTCGGCGACCAGACCCTGCTGCAGCAGGGCCGCGAGATCTTCGCCGACGTCGCCGACGCCGTGGCGAAGATCAACTCCGGCGACGGCTTCCTGGCCAAGATCATCAACGACAACACCCTCGGCGAGCGCCTCGAACGCCTGTTCCTACAGGTCACCGGCGCCCTCGAAGACGCCCGCGAAGCCGCCCCGATCGGCTCGTTCTTCCAAGTCCTCACCGGCTTCTTCTGATCTCGCGAAGATGAAGGTACGGAGCCTGGATCCGTACCTTCAACTAGAACTCGTGGAGGGAATGCCGCGACTCCGCGTCGACCGGCCCATGAGACGTTCGCTTCTGGTCGCACTCGTGTTCGCGCTGGGGCTTCGGGGACAGGAGGCCGCGATGGTGGAGCTGGTGTATCGCGCGCCGGTCGAGGACGCGATCGCGCGGGGATTGCTGTCGGCCAAGACGGATCTCGACGCGACGAGGGCGGCGGTGGCGGACGTGCTGCGCAGGCGGCTTGCCGCGCTGCAAGTCGACGGGCGCGTCACCGTCGACGAACGGCGCGGGTTGGTGGTCAGCGTGCCTGAGACGGCGGCCGCGCAGCCGGAGCTCAGGCGTTTCCTGACCGCGGAGCACTTGGTCGAGTTCAGTGCGCTGGTCCCGGCAGAGGGCACCGACGCGTTCGACTTGCGGGCGGAGCGAGCGCAGCTGATCGGTTGGCTCGAACGCCCCGGCATCCGCGAACGCGTCGCCGCGACCCCACGCCTCATCGAACAGTTTCACCACCTGCCCGCGGATGACGGTGGCCCGCTGCGCGCCAATGGAATCCGCTGGCGTGCGCACCGAATCCGAGTCCGACGCGGACAATTCCTACCAGCGCTGTCGACCGACCGACCCGACGCCGCGGTGCCCCTGTTCAGCCCCGCCGAACACGCCGCGGGTCCCACCGGCCCGGACGCGACGCTGATCGAGCTGCTCGCAACCGACAGGACCACGCCAGCGTTCCACGCCAGTGACTTCGCCGAGGACGGCTTTGTCGACACGGTCCAACCCGACGGCACCCACGGCTTGGGCTATCGCGTGATCGACGACCGCCTCCGCGCTTACCGGAACTGGACCGCCGCGCTCGAGGACCACCCAATGCTGATCGCGATCGCCGACGAAGTGGTCCTCACCCCGATCGTGTCGTCCCCGATCTACGGCTCGGGCCTACTCCACGGAATCCCCGATTCGGAGCGGACCCTCCTGACCCGCGCCATGCGACACGCCCGCGCCCCGCTGCCGCTCGCTCTGCTCCCGGTCGACCGATAATTCCTCTTTACCGCATATCAGTCGCAATCGTCCCGACCACCCGCCGTCAGCCGCTCCACGTACTTGGCGAGGATGTCGACCTCGACGTGCACCGGATCACCGACCCTGGACGTCCCGAGGGTGGTGGCCGCCGCGGTGTGCGGAATGACCGCGATCCGCAGCGCCCCCCCGCGCAGCGCGGCGATGGTCAGCGACACGCCGTCGAGGGCCACGGACCCCTTCTCGACGCAATACCGGGCGAGGTCGTCCGGCACCCTCACCTCCCATTCGCCGCCGGCGCGCGCATCGATCGCCGCGGTGACCTCACCGACGCCGTCGACGTGGCCCTGGACCCAATGCCCCCCCATCGGGTCGCCGACCCGCAGCGAGGGCTCGACGTTGACCCGGGTCGCCGGCCGCGCGCCCCCGAGCCAAGTGCGCCGGAGCGTCTCCTCGGACAGCCGAAAATCGGCCTCCGTGCCGCGCCGCGCGGTCACCGTGCAGCACACGCCGGACAGGGCGATCGATGCCCCCAGCTCGGCCGCCTCCGCCACGCCGCCGAGGTCCACCGACAGGTCCATCTCGCGGCCGATCCGGGTCGCCCGCCGGACCACTCCGACGGCCTGGATCAGGCCGGTGAACATGCCGCCGCGCGCGCTTGACGCTGGGTTTTGCGATCCCTACTGTGCTTGCCCTTTCTGCGGCGTCGCATCATGTTCTGCGCGATCCTCACGCTCTTTCCAGAGGCGTGCAAGGCCTATCTGGACGAGAGCATCCTGGGGATCGCACAGGAGAAGGGCCTGCTCCACGTCGAGCTGGTCGACTTCCGAGAATTCACCCACGATCGCCACCGCTCGGCGGACGACCGTCCGTTCGGCGGCGGTCCGGGCATGGTGCTGAAGCCGGAGCCGATCTTTGAAGCTGTCGAGGACACCGAGCGCCGGTTCGGACCGTGCCACAAGGTGCTGCTCTGCCCGCGCGGACCGCGCTTCAGCCAGGCCCGCGCGCGGACCATCGCGCAGCGCGAACGCCTGCTGATGCTGTGCGGGCGCTACGAGGGGTTCGACGAGCGCATCCGGGTCGGCATGCAGTGGGAAGAGCTTTCGATCGGAGACTACGTCTTGGCCGGCGGTGAGCTCCCCGCGCTCGTCGTTTTGGAAGCCGCGACCCGGCTGCTCCCCGGCGTGCTCGGCTGCGCGGAGTCGGCGGAGTTCGAGTCGTTCGAAAACGATCTCCTCGACTATCCCCAGTACACCCGGCCGCGGGACTTCCGCGGCATGCCGGTGCCCGAGGTCCTGATCTCCGGCGACCACGGCGCGGTGGCCGACTGGCGGCGCCGGCAGGCCGAGCGGCTCACCCGCGAACGCGCGCGACAGCACCCAACCCCACGAACTACCCCAGAAACTGAACCCGACGTGCCGCGCGAGCTGCCGCCGGGAGGAAAGGACTGAATCCGATGGACATGATGCGGCAGATCGAGCTCGAGCACATGAAGCCGAGCATCCCCGACTTCGGCGTCGGCGACACGGTGGACGTGCACTACTTGATCCGCGAGGGCGAGAAGGAGCGCATCCAGGTGTTCTCCGGCACGACGATCGCCATCCGCGGCAACGGCGTGCGCCGCGCCGCGGTGGTCCGCCGGCTGGTCGCCGGCGAGGGCGTCGAGCGCGTCTTCCCGCTGCACTCGCCACGCGTGCAGAACGTGGTGGTCAAGCACCGCGGCCGCAGCCGGCGCGCCAAGCTGTACTACCTGCGCGATCGCGTCGGCAAGGGCGTGCGCCTGCCGGCCAACTTCAACAAGCGGCGCGGCCCCCGCTCCGGCCAGGGTTCCGGCCTGACCGCGGCGCCCGAGGCGCAGACGGCCGAGAGCAACAGCTGATCGTAGCCAAGAGTCTTCGACGCGCGCCGCCGGGCGCGCCACGGCAGCCCAATGATTGAGAACCCGCAACGTCAGGTCATCCTGATCGTGGTCGTCGCCCTGGTGGCGCTCTTCCTGTGTTGGAGCGAAGAGCCCAACCTCGGCCTCGACCTCGAGGGCGGCACGCAGCTGGTCTACGAGCTGCCGATCGAAGAGGCGATCAAGCAGAACCAGCTGGACGAGGACGCCGACCCGCAGGCGGTGATCCAGCAGACGCTCGCCATCATCGGCAACCGCATCGACCCCACCGGCGTGCGCGAGGCGGTGATCACGCAGCGCGGCGACCGTCAGTTCATGGTCGAGCTGCCGCGGGTGACGCGGGCCGAGGCCCAGCTGATCAAGAGCCAGATCCAGAATCTCGGCAAGCTCGAGATGCGCGCCCTGGCCGAAGACACCTACGCCAAGGACGGCGTGCAGTTCGACCTGGCCGAAGAGACCAGGCGGCTGCAGGAGTGGATGGACAAGGATGCCGCCGACGGCCGCACCAACCGCGAGCGGCTGGCCGAAGACCCGCATCACATCCAGCAGTTCAACACCCTGCCGGCGACCAACGGCGGCCGCCAGAACCAGGAGCACTTCCTGTGGTACGCCGCGCAGGTGCTCCCCTCGATGCGCGACCCGAGCCGCTGGGACCTCGCGTTCTCGCAGCACCCCCAGCGCACTTGGAACGTCGTCGCGGCGTTCACGCCGGCCGAGTTCGCCGCGGCCCCGCCCGCCGCCGAGGGCAACCAGAAGCCGTTCCTGGTCGAGCTCTACCCGATCAACCTGCACGAGGTGCACTTCACCGGCGAGGACATGGACGCCAACGCGGTGCGCGCCGGTCCCCACCCGGAGACCGGCGCACCGTCGGTGTACTACGGCCTGACCGGCACCAAGCAGACGGACTACGCCGACTTCTCCGAGGAGTACATCGGCAAGCCGAGCGCGATCATCCTCAACCAGCTGGTGCAATCGGCGCCCTCCTTCCAGGGCCGCATCTTCGGCAACGGCATCATCCAGGGCCAGTTCACCAACCCCGAGGCGCAGGCGCTGGCCAAGGTGATCCGCACCGGCTCGCTCAAGGTCAAGCCGGTGCCGATCTCGGACCGCACCATCGGTCCGACCCTCGGCGCCAAGTCGATCGAGCTCGGCCAGATCTCGATCGCGGTCGGCGGTGCGCTGGTGCTGATGTTCATCCTGGCCTACTACCGGCTGGCCGGGCTGGTCGCGTTCGTCGGGCTGGCGCTCAACGTCTTCTTGATCTACGCCGCGGTGCTCTTCATCCGCGCCACGATCACCCTGCCCGGCATCGCCGGCCTGGTGCTGACGATGGGCATGGCGGTCGACGCCAACATCCTGATCTACGAGCGCATCCGCGAGGAGCTGGCGCGCGGCAAGGACCTGCTGCGCGCCGGGCGCGCCGGCTTCGACCGGGCGATGGTGACCATCCTGGATGCCAACGTCACCACCTTCATCGCCGGCGTGGTGCTCTACAACGTCGGTGTCGGTCCGGTGCGCGGCTTCGCGGTCACGCTGATGATCGGCATCCTGACCACGCTGTTCACGGCGTTCTTCGTCAGCCGCGTCGTGTTCCACTACATGATCGAGCGCGAGGTGCTGAAGTCGTTCCAGGTCGCCGGCTGGTTCGACCGGCTGCGCTTCGACTTCGTGCGCGCCGGCAAGGTCGCGTTTTCGCTCAGCGTCGTCGCGGTACTGGTCGGTCTGGCGGTCACGCTCTGGGTGCCCGCCGACCGCAAGCTCGGCCTCGACTTCATGGGCGGGGCCGCGATGGAGCTGTCGCTGGCCGAGCCGCAGACGGCGCGCGGCCTCGAGCAACGCCTGCTCGACGACGACGAGTTCCGCTCGGAGTTCCCCAATCCGCTCGTGGCGACCATCGATGACGTCGATGAAGCCGGGCAGTCCCGCTCCTTCTCGGTCAAGGTCAAGCTCAGCGAGGCGATGCGCGATCGCGTCACCGCGGAGAAGGCCGCCGCCCTCGAAGCGGGCGAGGATTACGAGCCTTTCTACAAGAGGCAGCTCAAGGAACTGCTCGCGCCGGTGCTCGTCGCCGATGCCTTCAGCCACGCCGAGTCGGTCGAGGTGCCCGGCGGCGCGCTCGAAGAAGCCGAAGTGCACGTCCACTTCACCTCCCCGGTCGAGGTGGAAGCCGCGCGCCAGCTCTTGGTGCAGCGCGTCAGCGAAGCCGCCACCGTCGCTCCGCTCGACGATCCGGAGGCCACCCAGACCGATGCACTGCTGGTCAACTTTCCGGTCACGCCGGGCACTCCCCCAACGCAGCTGACCGCCGACGTCACCGAGGCGCTGGACGGCCTACAGGACACCGCCGGCAACGAGGTCGCGCTGTCGGAACCGATCCCCAACGCGGAGGACATCAGCCCGCGCATGGTCGGGCAGCTGCGCATGTCGGCGATCGCCGCCATGCTGATCTCGCTGTTCCTGATCGTGATGTACATCCGGATCAGGTTCCACGAGTACAAGTACGGCTTCGCCGCGGTCGCGGCCCTGGTGCACGACGTGACCATCACGCTCAGCGTCGTCGTGCTCTTCAACTACCTCGGTCTGGTCAACGCCGAGATCGATCTGGCGATGATCGCGGCGTTCCTGACGATCATCGGCTACTCGATCAACGACACGATCGTCATCTTCGACCGCATCCGCGAGAACGTGATGGACAACGAGCGGCTCGGCGAGAGCCGCGAGTCGTTCGGCGACCTGATCAACCGCTCGATCAACCAAACCCTGTCGCGCACCATCCTCACGTCGGGCACCACGCTGTTCGTGGTGCTGGCCCAGTTCTTGGTCAACCGGGGTTCCGGCAGTGCGCTGGAGGGCTTCTCCTTCGCCATGCTCGTCGGCATTCTGTTGGGCACCTACTCGACCATGTTCATCGCCTCGCCGGTCGTACTCTGGCTGCGCAACCGGGAATCCGGTGGCTCCGCGGCCACCGGCGCCGATCCGGTGTCCAACCCCACGGCCAGCGTACCGGCCAACGCCTGACGCCGGGCGGCGACGACCGCCTCGGCGGCGCCGCCGGCAGAGGCGCAAAGACCCGCCATGGCCCAGTTCACGCCGCGATTCCCCGCCACCCTCGGTGGATTCGACAGCCGGCGGACCCCGGCCCTGCGCACCGATGTGCTGATCATCGGCGCCGGCATCGCCGGCAGCGCGGCGGCGCTGGCCGCCGCCGAGGCCGGCGCTTCGGTGCTGGTGCTCGCCAAGGGCAGCGACGAGGACACCAACACGGCATGGGCACAGGGGGGCGTTTCGGCGGTGATGCACGACGACGACAGCACCGCACTGCACGTCCGCGACACGCTTTCCGTCGGCGCCGGCACCGCAGACCTGGAGGTCGCCGAAGACGTGGTTCGCGAGAGCGCGGGCGTGATCGCCTGGTTGCAGGCGATCGGCGTCGAGTTCGACCGCGATCCGGACGGCCAGATGCTGCTGTCGAGAGAAGGGGGGCACTCGGTGGACCGCGTCGTGCACCACGGCGACGCCACCGGCGCGGCGATCCAGCACGCCCTGGTTCGCGCGGTCGAGACGCACGGCAACATCACGCGGCGCACAGGGGTGTTCGTGCGCGACTTGCTGGTGCACGACGGACGCTGCAACGGCGCCCTCGTCATGGTCGACGGAACGACCCTGGCCATCGAAGCCCGCGCCGTCGTGTTGGCGACCGGAGGTGCCGGCCAGATCTACCGCGAGACCACCAACCCGATCGGCGCGTGCGGCGACGGCGCCGCCCTGTGCTTCCGCGCCGGAGCCGCGCTCGCCGACCTCGAGTTCGTTCAGTTCCACCCGACCACGCTCTACATCGCGGGTGCGTCGCGGTTCCTGATCTCGGAGGTCGTCCGCGGCGCGGGCGCACGGCTCGTCGACCGCGACGGCGTGCGCTTCATGCTCGACCACCATCCCGCCGGCGAGCTGGCGCCGCGCGACGTGGTCAGCCGCGCGATCCTCGAGCGCATGGTGCAGACCGGGGACACGCACGTCTACCTCGACCTCAGCGGTATCGGCGAAGCCGCCCACCTGCGCTTCCCGACCATCTCGCGGATCTGCAGCGCGTTCGACCTCGACATCCAAAGCGATCCCATCCCGGTCCGGCCCGGCGCGCACTACTTCATCGGCGGCGCCAGCACCGACCGCGACGGTGCCAGCACGGTCCCGGGCCTCTGGGTCGCCGGCGAGGCCGCCTGCACGGGGCTGCATGGCGCCAACCGTCTCGCCTCCAACAGCCTGCTCGAAGGCGCCGTCTTCGGCCAACGCGCCGGCATCGCCGCCGCGCACGCCGCGCGCCAGCCCGGCCCCCCGTTGCCGCACGCGATTGCCGACCCGAACGGCACCGACAACGCACCGCGGCTACAGCTCGACGACATGCTCTACTCGCTGAAGAGCTTGATGTGGCGCAACGTCGGCCTGGCGCGCACGGCGGAGGGGCTCGACGAAGCCGCCCACCGGATCGGCCTCTGGCATCACTACTTGATGCGTGGACCCCGGCACACGATCCGCGCCCTCGAGCTGGCCAACATGCTGACGGTGTCGTCACTGGTCGCGCATGCCGCCTCACGCCGCGCCGAGAGCCGCGGCACCCACTACCGCGCCGATCACACCCAACGCGACGACCAGCAATGGTGTCGGCGGCTGGTTCTGTCCCGCGCCGCCGATGGCAGCATCACGAGCACCCTCGGCCCCGCGCTCCCGCCCACCGACAAGCTACCGACCTGAGCCGCTCCGTCCGCATCCGGCCAATGACCCGCGCCACCGAATCCACTCAACTGGCACCGCCCGAGGCCATCCTCTGCGGACTCGCTCCCCACGGTGACCAGCGCACGGCGCCCGAGGTCTTGGGCGAGCTGCGCCGCCTGGCGGAGACCGGAAACTTCAAGATCGCCGGCTGCGTCGCGCAGCACCGCCGCTCTCCCGACCCGAACACGTACTTCGGCACCGGCAAGCTGGAGGAGATCGCCGAGCTGATCCAGCAGGCGAAGGCGGACGTGCTGATCTGCGATCAATCGCTGAGCCCGGCGCAGGGGCGCAACATCGAGAAGATCGTCAAGGTCTCCGTCCTCGACCGCAGCGAGTTGATCCTTCACATCTTCGGCACGCACGCGCGCACCCCGCAGGCCAAGCTCCAGGTCGAGCTCGCGCGCCTTCAGTACCAGCTGCCGCGGCTCAAGCGGATGTGGACCCACCTCGAACGCCAGCGCGGCGGCATCGGCCTGCGCGGCGGCGCGGGCGAGAAGCAGATCGACCTCGACCGCAGCGAGCTGCGCACCCGCATCGCGCAGATCAACAGGCAGCTGCACCGCATCGAGGGGCGCCGATCGCGCGAGGTCCAACGCCGCGCCGATCGGTTCACGGTCGCGCTCGTCGGCTACACCAACGCCGGCAAGTCGACGCTGATGAACCACCTCACCGATGCCGGGGTGTTGGCCGAGAACCGCTTGTTCTCGACCCTGGATACCCGCACGCGACCCTGGCGCCTCCCCGGTGGCCGCGTCGTCCTGCTCTCCGACACGGTCGGCTTCATCCGCGATCTGCCGCACCAGTTGGTCGCGAGCTTCCACGCCACCCTCGAAGAAGCGCTGCACGCCGACCTGCTGTTCCTCGTCGTCGACGCAGCCAGTCCGGAGGCCTTGGACCAGCTCGAGGCCGTCGACGAAGTGCTCGAACAGCTCGGCGCGCACGCGATCGCAAGGATCACCATCCTCAACAAGGTCGATGCCGTGCACGAGCCCTCGCTGCTCGCCCGCTTCCACCACATCGACCCCACCGCAGTGCCGGTCTCGGCCGTCACCGGCGAAGGCATTCCACAGCTCGAGGCGCGACTCCTCGATCTGCTGAGCCACTCGGAAAGGCGCGTCGAGATTCTCGTGCCGCACACCGCGGGACGCCTGCACTCCGAGATTCGCCGCAACACCACCGTGCTGTCCGAGCTCTACACCGAAGAAGGCTGCCTGATGGAGTGCCTCGTCAGCCCGTCGCTCTTGGGTCGCCTGCTCTCGCAAGGCGCCACCCTGCACCGCAACGACGGCTGACGGCAGTTAGGCCGTACAGCGCCGGTTAAACGCGATCGGGCGAGCCATGTGGCTCGCCCGATCGGTCAGCGCGTTGCTGTGTAGAAGAATGAGCCCGGCACGAACCTACTTTCGCCTTTCGACTATCATCGGCCCAGGCTGCTTGACGACCGAGTTCGGGATGGGATCGGGTATTTCCAGCCAGGTATGGGCACCGGGCAATACGCATGCGTTCTCCGGGAGGACGCTTGGTGAGCGTCGTGCGCCGGAGAAGACGCATAGGGTGTGAGGAACGTCGCGAAGGCGGCGGTTTGCGCCGTCTTCGATCGAGAAGACCAAGGTGAGAATGTGGTCAAGCCGATCGACTGGTTAGTACCGGTCAGCTGAACGCGTTGCCGCGCTTACACCTCCGGCCTATCAACGTGGTCGTCTTCCACGCGTCTCGGGGGACAGCTCGTCTCGGAGTTGGCTTCCCGCTTAGATGCTTTCAGCGGTTATCCGTTCCGCACTTAGCTACCCTGCATTACCGCTAGCGCGATAACAGGAACACCAGAGGTGCGTTCTTTCCAATCCTCTCGTACTAGGAAAGAGTCTCCACAGCTGTCCTACACCCACACCAGATAGGGACCGACCTGTCTCACGACGGTCTAAACCCAGCTCACGTACCGCTTTAATGGGCGAACAGACCAACCCTTGGGACCGCCTTCAGCCCCAGGATGCGATGAGCCGACATCGAGGTGCCAAACCTCCCCGTCGATATGGACTCTTGGGGGAGATCAGCCTGTTATCCCCGGAGTACCTTTTATCTGATGAGCGATGGCCCTTCCACACGGAGTCCACCGGATCACTAAGGCCTAGTTTCCTACCTGCTCGACTTATGGGTCTCGCAGTCAAGCACCCTTATACCTTTACGCTCTTCGTGCGATTGCCAACCGCACTGAGGGTACCATTGCGCTCCTCCGTTACTCTTTAGGAGGAGACCGCCCCAGTCAAACTACCCACCTAACACTGTCCCCAAGCCGGGTTCACGGTCTCAGGTTAGAATCCAAATACACTAAGAGTGGTATTTCACCAGTGACTATTCGAGGGCTGGCGCCCCCGACATCAACGTCTCCCACCTATCCTACACATAGTGCACCTAGAGCCAGTATTAGGCTATAGTGAAGGTTCACGGGGTCTTTCCGTCTTGGTGCGGGAACGTGGCATCTTCACCACGACTACAATTTCGCCGAGTCTCTCGTTGAGACAGTGTAGGAGTCGTTACGCCATTCGTGCGGGTCGGAAATTACCCGACAAGGAATTTCGCTACCTTAGGACCGTCATAGTTACGGCCGCCCTTCATCGGCGCTTTGGTTCCCAGCTTCGCAAAAGCTAACCGGTTGCCTTAACGTTCCGACAGCGGGCAGGCGTCAGTCCCTATACGTCGTCGTTCGGACTTCGCAGGGACCTGTGTTTTTAGTAAACAGTCGCTCCTACCGCTTTCCTGTGGCCACCACCTCGCGGCAGTGGCGCCCCTTCTTGCGAACGTACGGGGCTAATTTGCCGAGTTCCTTAACGAGAGTTCTCTCGCGCGCCTGAGGATATTCACCTCGCCTACCTGTGTCAGTTTAGGTACGGTCACAAAAAGCACTTCCGAACGAGGTTTTTCTCGGACGTCCTTCGGGCAAGTTCGCCTCGAGGGCTCCTTCCACTTCGCGGATCACGCCGGCGGATTTGCCTACCGACCACCACTCCGCAGAAACAGGCACTCTAACAGCCTGATCGCCTTTCAAACGCCGTCACCCCACGGTGCAAACGCGCTTCTGTGGTGCAGGAATGTTGACCTGCTTTCCATCGACTACGCCTTTCGGCCTCGCCTTAGGGGCCGACTAACCCTGGGCGGAATGACCTTCCCCAGGAAACCTTCGGCTTACGGCGAGGGAGATTCTCACTCCCTTTATCGCTACTCATCCCGGCATAATCACTCGGACATCGTCCAGGTGTCGTTACCGTCACCCTTCACTCGTTCGTCCAACGCTTCCCTACCAACACAGTCGTTCACCAACTGTGTTCCAGAGCTTCGGTTCCATGCTTAGTCCCGTTCATTTTCGGCGCAGCGTTGCTCGACTAGTAAGCTGTTACGCACTTTTTAAATGATGGCTGCTTCTAAGCCAACATCCTAGCTGTCTTAGCAACTCCACTTCCTTTATCACACTCAGCATGGATTCGGGACCTTAGCTGCTGGTCTGGGCTGTTTCCCTCTCGACCACGAAGCTTATCCCTCGTAGTCTGACTGCCGCGATTTCACATATGGTATTCGGAGTTTGACTAGGCGGGGTAGGCGGTGAGCCCCCCCAACCAGATCAGTAGCTCTACCCCCATATGCTACCACGCAACGCTAGCCCTAAAGCTATTTCGGGAAGAACCAGCTATCTGCAGGTTTGATTGGCCTTTTACCCCTAACCACAGGTCATCCGAGAATTTTTCAACATTCACCGGTTCGGGCCTCCACGGCCTTTTAGAGCCGCTTCACCCTGCCCATGGTTAGATCACCTGCTTTCGGGTCTGGCACATATGACTGAAATCGCACATTTCGCACTCGCTTTCGCTTCGGCTACGGGCCAAAAACCCTTAACCTCGCCACATACGCCAACTCGCCGGGTCATTATGCAAAAGGCACGCCGTCACCCTGAGTAAACTCATAGGGCTCCGACCGCTTGTAGGTGCACGGTTTCAGGTACTGTTTCACTCCCCTAACAGGGGTTCTTTTCACCTTTCGCTCGCGCTACTGCTTCACTATCGGTCACCAAGGAGTACTTAGCCTTGCGGGGTGGGCCCCGCTGATTCACGCCAGGTTCCACGGGACTGGCGCTACTCGGGAAATCTCCTAGAGGCGCCGTGCTTTCGCCTACGAGACTGTCACTCTCTGTGGCGCGATTTTCCAAACGCTTCGACTAGCACGACACTTGTTGACTCTAGCGCGGATCCGCAACTCCGCCTGGAGCTCCCACGACCCCCGGTATGCAACGCTCGCGGGCTTACACATACCGAGTTTAGGCTCATCCCTTTTCGCTCGCCGCTACTGGGGGAGTCGATGTTTCTTTCCTTTCCTGCAGGTACTGAGATGGATCAGTTCTCTGCGTTCCCTACGACACGCTATGGATTCACGTGCCGCTCTCACGGGTCTACCGTGAGTCGTTTCCGAATCTCAGAAATCCCCGGGTCAATGCCTGCTTGCGGCTCTCCGAGGCTTTTCGCAGCTTAGCCACGTCTTTCGTCGGCTCTTGGTGCCAAGGCATCCCCACGTGCACCCTTCGTAGCTTGACCTATATCCTCACGCGAGATCCTCTTGATCTCGACGATTCCTCACACCCTACTTGTCAAAGAGCTTCTCTGGCCGGGGCGCCGCGCGGGCACACCGGGCATGCAAACGCAGAGCTGCGAACGATGTCACAACCCTGCGTCCGAAGAAGATTGGATAGCCCCGAGGTCGCGTGTGCCCTGTGCTTCTCGGCACGTGCAGACGATCCGGCTGCCACTCGGCGCGCAGCCCTCTTGCGAGGGTCACGAACCGTGCTTGAGCCGGCGCTGGACGCGCCGGTTTCCTTAGAAAGGAGGTAATCCAGCCGCAGGTTCCCCTACGGCTACCTTGTTACGACTTAGTCCCAATCACCAAGCTCGCCTTCGGCGCCGCCCTCCTTACGGTTAGGCAAACGACTTCGGGCGCTCTCAGCTTTCGTGGCTTGACGGGCGGTGTGTACAAGGCTCAGGAACATATTCACCGCGGCGTAGCTGATCCGCGATTACTAGCGATTCCGACTTCATGCAGGCGAGTTGCAGCCTACAATCCGAACTGGGGCCGGGTTTTTGGGGTTTGCTCCATCTTGCGATTTGGCAGCCCTCTGTCCCGGCCATTGTAGCACGTGTGTAGCCCCAGCCGTAAGGGCCATGATGACTTGACGTCATCCCCGCCTTCCTCCGTTTTGACAACGGCAGTCTCACTAGAGTCCCCGACTTGACTCGCTGGCAACTAGTGATAGGGGTTTCGCTCGTTAAAGGACTTAACCCGACATCTCACGACACGAGCTGACGACAGCCATGCAACACCTGTGCAGGTTACACCCGAAGGCAAGCACCTCGCTTTCACGAGGATAATCCCTGCATGTCAAGGCTGGGTAAGGTTCTTCGCGTTGCTTCGAATTAAACCACATGCTCCACCGCTTGTGTGAGCCCCCGTCAATTCCTTTGAGTTTTAGCCTTGCGACCATACTCCCCAGGCGGGGCACTTATCACATTTGCTTCACCAGAGAACCCACAGGGAGCCCTCTAGTTAGTGCCCATCGTTTACGGCCAGGACTACCGGGGTATCTAATCCCGTTCGCTACCCTGGCTTTCGCACCTCAGCGTCAGAAACGGACCAGAGAGCCGCCTTCGCCACCGGTGTTCCTCCTGATATCTACGCATTTCACCGCTCCACCAGGAGTTCCGCTCTCCCCTACCGTCCTCGAGTCTGGCAGTATGCGAAGCAGTTCCACGGGTGAGCCGTGGGATTTCACTCCACACTTACCAAACCGCCTACGTGCGCTTTATGCCCAGTAATTCCGAACAACGTTTGCACCCTCTGTATTACCGCGGCTGCTGGCACAGAGTTAGCCGGTGCTTCCTCTCGAGCTTACGTCAACGCATACGCTATTGACGCATACGCATTCATAACTCGTGACAGGAGTTTACAACCCAAGGGCCTTCGTCCTCCACGCGGCGTCGCTCCGTCAGGCTTGCGCCCATTGCGGAAGATTCTCGACTGCAGCCTCCCGTAGGAGTCTGGGCAGTGTCTCAGTCCCAGTGTGACAGACCACCCTCTCAGGCCTGCTACCCGTCGTCGCCTTGGTAGGCCGTTACCCCACCAACAAGCTGATAGGCCGCAATCGCCTCCCCAAGCAGTAGGTCCCGGAGGATCCCCACCATTTCCATGCAGGAACATGCGATCCCGCAAGTACATCCGGTATTAGCCGCGGTTTCCCGCGGTTATCCCGGTCTCGGGGGTAGCTTGATTACGTGTTACTCACCCGTTCGCCGCTTTACTCGTTTCCGAAGAAACTTTCACGCGCGACTTGCATGCCTCATCCACGCCGCCAACGTTCGTTCTGAGCCAGGATCAAACCCTTCACTTAGAAGTTCTGATCGGGATTCCGCAAGAGACAGCAGCACGACGAACGCACCGCTGCGCGAACCGCACCCGCAGGCACGGCGTCTCACGATCCCATTTTCTTGGTCGCCAAAACCACTCCACCAACCGCGACACCGCCACTCCCCGGCCGGAACCGGAACGCGGCAACGACGCAGCGGCAAAGGCCTTGGACGCTTTTGCTCACACGCTGTTTCGAGGCTATCCAGAATGTCAAAGAGCCGGTCTCATCGCACATTCCAGCGCGCTACTCGGGCACGGGAGGGTGGGAGGGACCGTGGGTCCTCGCGAACGAGGGCGCAGGAAGGTAGCGGCCACACCCCACCAGCGCAAGCGTCACGGGTGAAAAACCGCTCGGAGCCGCCGCGGCCGCACCGGGCGAGTCCCCGCGATCCGAGGCGGCGCCCCCGGGGGGGCCGCTCGAGCGCCCCGCGCCCCGCGGCTGGCGCCCTGCGACTCGCGGCTGGCGCCGGGGGGCTCGGCAACGGACCCGTCAGCGGGTGGCGCGGATCTCGATTTCGGCGCCGCGCGGCACGACCCTGAAGAAGTCCTCGATCGCCGCGTCGGCCAATCGCAGGCAGCCCGCCGACGCCATCGTCCCGATGCTCTCGGGTTCCGAGGTGCCGTGCGCCCCGAACCCGGTGAACGAGGGATGCTCGAACTTGACGAAATAGTCGCCGAGGACGTTGTCCGGATGGCCGTAGGGCACCACCCGCCCATCGGCGTACCAGTCGGGGCGCTCTTGCTTCGCGCCGATGGTGAAGGTCTCCTCCGGGGTGCAGTCGTCGGCACCGTGCCCGACCCAGTAGAAGCGGAAGATCACGTCCCCGACGTAGAGGGCCATCGAGTAGCTGCGCTTCTCCACCACCCCGCGGATCGGGTCCACGGGCACCTTGACCACTTGACCGGCGCGCAGCCGCCGCGGGTCGGTGATCCGGTTGAAGGCGGCGATCGTGCCGGACTCGACGCGGACCCCCTGGCGGCGGAAGTCACGGGAGATGCGGTCGAGAACCTCGCCCGGCTGCACCTTGTGGGTGCGGGCACCCGTCACGTGCGCCGGGTTCAATACGGTGCGGCGGAGAGGCCGCTGCATCGCCGCCCACAGCTTGTCGACGCAACCCCGTGCAGCGGCGTCACCCTTGTCGATGCGGCCGCGCATCGCCACCTCGAGAAGCCCCGTCATCGCGCGCACCGCGACGTCGGCGTCGACCTCCTCGCAGCGCTCCAGCGCGATCTCGGCCGCGCGCCGCCCGGCCGGAGTGTGCAGGAAGTCGTTGCGCCGGCCGAACAAGGCCGGCAGCGAGGCGACCTCGACCGCGCGCACCGCTTCGACCAAGGTGCTTTCGAGAGCCGGGCTCGACTGCTTGCGCAACAACGAGAACCCGGCCGCGGCCGCCGTCCAGTTGCCCGCGCGCGCCGCCTCGACCACCGCCGCCGCTTGTCGATCCGCGACCGCCGGGGACTGGCCGGCGCCACCCGGCGCCCCCTCGGACCGGTCGCCCGCGGAACCGGGAGATTGGGTCATGCGCAGGTCGCGCTGCGGGGCGTCGGCCTCGGCCGGCCCCGTCGGCCCGGCGGGTAGAGCCGCCTCGCCCGCCTCGACCGGCACGCCCGCGGCAGTCGCCATCCCCGGCGCCTGCCCATCGTCCGGGGCACTGCCACCGAGCACGCTCCACAACACCCACAAGCCGGCGCCGAGCACGCCGATCAGAATCAACCTCTGCATCCCAAGCCTCCGTTGAGGGGTCCGGCAGCCTCGCGGTCGCCGGCCCACACCGCCGACCTCCGCGGCCCTGCAGCACGCAGCCATACCACGGAGGAAGTCGAGGCTCCCCCACCGCATGCACCGTGCGGTGGGTCATGCAAGTTGAACCCTTGCGAACAAGGTGGGGACCCCCAGGGGAATTTGGACCGTATCGCGGAGTTCCGCGACGTCCGCCTTACCCACAGGGTCGGCCCCCGGAGGGAGAGCATCGGTTCAACTTTTGCTGCACCCAGCGACCACGCGTGCCGCAGTGCGAGAGCATCGGCTTGGTGATCTAGACTATCCCGGCGCCGGCGTCAGGCAACCTCTCGCGGAGTGCCAATCGGAGTTTCCAGCCGCGGCTCCGTTGCCGTCGCGACCCACTCGGTTTCTTGGTGCGGCCCCGGCCGCGGTGAGAAGCTCCGCTACCAAGGGTGCTGCGCGACGCTGTCCAGGATGCGCTGGGCAACTTCGAGCGCGGCCACTCCGTCCTCGCCACTGACCAACGGCCGCGTGCGCTCGCGCACGCAGGTCAAGAACGCATCCAGCTGGTCGGCCAACGGGTTGCCCTGATCGAGGGCGTACTGCTCCACGGAGAGCAGGCCCTCGAAAACGTACTTCCAGAGGTTGTCGATCTTGCCCGGGTCGATGGCGGCGACGTCCAGCTTCTGGAGGTCCCAGCCCTCGTTCTTGCGGATGACCACGCCGTGCGCCTCGTGGAAGTCGAGGCTGGCGTAGGAGTCCTTCGAGAACAGACGCATCCGCCGCATCGGCTTCAGCGCGACCCGGCTCGCGGTCAAATGCGCGACCGCTCCGTTCTCGAACTTGAGGATCGCGCTGCACATGTCCTCGGCCGGCGTGAACAAGGCACCACCGAACGCCTCGACCGCGCGCACCGGCGAATCCACCACCGACAGCACCAAGTCGAGGTCGTGGATCATCAAATCCAGCACCACCCCGATGTCCATGCTGCGGAAGGTCAGCGCGCCGAGCCGCTGTGCCTCGATGTAGCGCGGTTGCAGGCGCAGGTCGCCGATCGACTTGACCGCCGAGTTGAAGCGTTCGACGTGGCCGACCTGCAGAATCCGTCCGCCACTGGCCGCCAGCTGGACCAGCTCTCGGCCCTGATCCAGGGTCAGCGCGATCGGCTTCTCCACCAGGACGTCGACACCCTCGGCCAAGAAGGACCCTGCGACCTCGTGATGCCCGCTGGTCGGCACCGCGACACAGACCGCCTCGACGCGTCCGCGCAGCTCGGTGTAGTCCTCGTGCACCGCGACACCGTGGGTTTCCGCCGCAGCCGCGCGCGCCTCCGGCTTGCTGTCGGCGATGGCCACCAGCTCGGCGCGCGGGTTGGCGGCCAACAGGCGCGCGTGGTGACGGCCCAGATGACCGAACCCCACCACGCCGATCCGCACCGGCTCGTGCTCAGGCATCGACCAGCGTGAACTTGAGCTGGGCCTCGGCAACCAGCTTGCCGGCGACCTTGCACCGCGCCTGGACGTGGCCGACCGACGGCTTCAGGCGCAGCGTCTCGACTTCGATCCGCAGCTGGTCGCCGGGCACCACCGCACCGCGCAGCTTGACCTTGTCGATGCTCCACAGCACCGCCAACTTGCCGGTGTTGGCCAGCTTGCGCAGCAACAGCACGCCCGAGAGCTGGGCCATCGCCTCCAGCTGCAGGACACCGGGCATGATCGGCTGTCCGGGCCAGTGTCCCTGGAAGAACGGCTCGTTGATGGTCACGTTCTTGATCGCCACCGCCCGCTGATACCCGTCGAGCTCGATCACCCGATCCACCAGCAAGAAGGGATAGCGGTGCGGCAGCAGGTTGAGGATGTCGCGGATGTCCAGCCCGCTCTCGCGGACGACCTCGCCACGGTTCTCCTCCTCCTCGATGACCTCGACCAGCCGGTGTGCCAACTTGGAGTTGAGCGAGTGCCCCGACCGCGTCGCGATCACGTGGGCGTCGAGATCGACGCCGACCGTGGCCAGGTCGCCGATCAGATCCAGCACCTTGTGCCGCGCCAGCTCGTCGTCACAGCGCAGCACGTTCTCCTTGATGCGCCCGTCGGCGCTGACCACGAGCGTGTTCTGGTAGTTCGCGCCCTTGCCCAAGCCCGCCGCCCGCAACGCCTCGACCTCGTGCTCGAACACGAAGGTCCGCGCCATCGCGATGTCACTGGCGAAGCTGTCGGCGCTGAGGCGCACCGAAACGGTCTGCCGCGTGCGCAGGCCGCTGCCATTGCCACTCGCGTTCTGCGGGTAGTCGAGGTGGTAGTCCACCGACAGGGCGCCCTCGCCGGGCAGCGCCACCAGACTGGCATCCCCTTCGCGGACGTAGATCGGCTCGGCCACCGCGTAGCGCGGCCTCGTCGCCTTCAGCTCGGTGACGCCGACCTCCCGCAGTCGTTCGGTGAACTCGCGCGCCGAACCGTCCATGCCGGGCAGCTCCTCGCCGTCGATCTCCACCAGGGCGTTGTCGACCGACAGAGCCCACAGCGCCGCCAGCAGGTGCTCGCAGGTGTAGACCTCGGCGGCGCCGTTCTTCAAGCAGCTGCGGCGCTCGCGCGGCTTCAAGTTGGCCGCCGACGCGCGCACCTCCGGCTCCTCGCTGAGATCCTTGCGCACGAACGTGACCCCGACCCCCGCGTCGGCCGGCAGCACCCGAACCCTGGTCTCCTCCCCGCTGTGCAACCCGACGCCGCGGAACTCCACCGGAGCTCTCACGGTTGTCTGTGTCCGGCTCTGCACTGTGGGATCGATCGAGAAGAGTTGGGAAGCGGTTGAATCGCGACTCAGCGGTTGCCGTCGGGACTCGGCGGCCCTGCATCGGCGTCGGAGTACGCGGGCGACTTGAGCAGCTTGATCACGTCGTCCGTCAGGTCGAGGGCCTGGTGGTGGTAGAGCACGTCGCCGTAGCTGCTGCGCGCCAGGGTCCGCGTGACCGAGGCGTCCTGCGCCAGCGGAAACGACCGCAGCACGAGCAGCACACCGGTCTTCTGCGCGAGCTCGGCGATGGCCCGATCGAGGTCCTTGTGGAACTGGGCCTCGAGCCGGTCGCGTTCGATCTTGAACCGCTCGAGCTCGAACTTGTGCCGCGCCTCGAGCGCGGAGCGCGCGGCCTCCCACGCCGCGTTGGCCCCGATCCACTCCGGCGACAGGAAGTCGCGCGAGTCCCGTTCGAACGCCAAGCCGTCGACCCGTTCCTTCTCCGCCTGGAGGGCGGCCTCGGTATCGTCCTTGGCGGCGCGCAGTGCATCCATCTGCTGGCGCGCCTTGGGCGATGCCTGCAGGCTGCGCTCGACGTCCACCACCGCGACCCACCGTCGCATCTGCTCCGCACCGTCGGGGAGCGCTTGCTCCGCCGGCGGGGTGCCTGGCGCAACCGGATCCTGCGCCGCCATCGGCGCGATGATCCCTGCGCAGCAACAGAGCAGCAGCTCGGAAGGACTTCGCAACGCACGGACAACTGGCACTCGGCGCATGCCGGTATCCTCTCCGCTCCGCCACTCGGAGACAACAGTTGGCGCCGCCGGCGGCGGTTTCGAAACCCGGACGGCTACTGGTCGGTGAACACCAGCGCGGGGCCGGCCGCCAGCTCCTCCACCACCGCCGCGGCCAGCGCACCGATCTCGACCGCCTCTTCGGCCATGACCAGCGCGGCGACGTCGGAGGGCCGGCGATAGTGCTCGTGCACCCCCGTGTGGAAACGCAACGCCGGGATCCCGCGGCGCAGGAAGCTCCAGTGGTCCGATGGCGCCCCGGCGCCATCGCGCGGTGCCACGGCCAGGGGCGAGGCCTCGAACAACGGGCGCAGCCGCGCACGCCAGCGCCGCGCACTCCCGACCCCGTCGACGCGCACACCGTTGGCGCCGCGCCCCACCGTGTCGAGGTTGACCATCGCGGTCACTGCGGCGGGCAGCCCGGGCGCCTCGAGCAGCCGACGGCTGCCCTGCATGCCGAGCTCGCCGGCACCGAACGCGGCAAACACGATGGTACGTGGCGGCCTCGCCCCGCTGGCCAGCTGCCGCGCCACCTGCAGCAACACGGCGACGCCCGAAGCGTTGTCGTCGGCCCCCGGGTGCAACACTCCGACGGCCGCGGTCCCGCCGAGCGAGCCGGTGCGGCCGAAGCCCAGGTGATCGTGATGCGCGCCGACCACGACACACTCGTCCGCATAGCGCGGGTCGCCGCCGGGCAGGACGCCCACCACGTTGGCGGTCGGCCGCGGCGGCGGCGCCGGCTCGAGCATCAAGCGGGTGCGCAGCCAGAGTTCGCCCGGTCGACCGGCGAGGACGGCGGCGACGGCAGCGCGCGAGACCCAAAACGCCGGGATCTCGGCCCGCGCGCCGATCCGCGCCGCGAGCCGCTGCTCGTCGGCATCGGTGTCACACGCGTGGCACAGCAGGATCGCTGCCGCGCCCCGGCGCTGCGCCTCTTCGATCTTGGCCCGGAAGGTGATCGCGCGCCGCGCCGCGGCAGCATCGGCGGGCAGCGCGGCCGGTCCACGGCGCAGGATCAACACCGCCTTGCCGCGCACATCGAGCCCGGCGTAGTCGTCGTGGTCGAACTCGGGCAACACCATGCCGTGGCCCACGGCGACCACCGGCGCCTCCACCCGCCCCTCGCCGGTGCGCGCCAAGGGGAACAACCCCTGCCCCAACCAGGCCGCGGCCCGCCCGTCACCACAGGGCGAGTTGCCCCGGTGCTGCACCAGCTCCGCGGTCGAGTCGGCGGAGAGGGCGCACGGGTGCGCGTCCACCGCCTCGAAGCGGTGCACGAAGCCGGAGTCTGCCGCACCCAGGGGCGCCAGCCCGATCTCGGCGAACCGCCCCGCGAGGTAGTCGACCGTGTAGGCGTCGCCGCGCGAGCCCGCGCGGCGCCCCCCCGCCCGGCACGACGTCAACACCTCGAGATCGCCGCGCAGCTGGCAAACCGGGGCCATCGACTGTTCGCCCTGCGGCTCGATGACCGGCCGGGGACCGAAGGCAGTGATCAGGCAGGTCAGGGCGGCGAGGGCGAGCATGATCGTTGGGCGACTGCCATGCTACGCAACGACCGCGCGGAGCGTTGGTGGACTACGGGGTGATTTCCCGCAGCTCGACCTCGAACACCAACGGCTCGTTGGCGCCGATCTTCGGCGGACTGCCGCGCTCCCCGTAGGCCAGTTCCGGCGGGATCTTCAGCCAGCGCGTCTCGCCGACCTTCATTCCCGGCAGACCGAACTGCCAGCCCTGCACCACGTTGTTGAGGTCGAGCCGCGTCGCGCCGCCGGGCGGGGTGCTGTCGAAGACGACGCCGTTCTTGGCGAGGATTCCGGTGTAGGCGAACTGACCGGCCTGGCCAGGGGCGATGGCCTCGCCCTCGCCCTCCTGGACACGCCGCACCTCGAGGCTGTCGACGATCTCGACCAACTCGAGATCGTAGGAGAGGCGGGCGTTCTCGGGTACGCCCGCCATCTGCTGCGGCCGGCCGGAGAGGCCGACGCTGGGCGGCACCTCGATCCGCCGTCGTTCGCCGACCCGCATGCCATCGGCCCCCAGTGCCAGTCCCTCGGCCACGGCCGGCGGCAGCAAGCGCAGGGTCTGCGGCTCGGTGTCGTACGTGTTGCGGAAGATCCGGCCGGTGGCCAGCGAGCCGATGTAGTGGAACCGCCCGATCATGCCGTAGCGGATCGGATCCCCGTCGCCCTCCGCCAGCGTCTCGACCGCGAGCCCTTCGACGCTGTCGACCGCACGCGGCGGCGCCATCGCGAAGTCGACCAGCGGCGCATCGGAGGTCATCAAGTCGGTGCGCTTGATCTCGGGAGTGTCGGTCACATTTTCCTCGGCCGCGGCGCCGTCATTGGCCCGATTGCAGGCCGCCAACAGGGCCGCGAGCGCGGCGTATCGCAGGACATGGCTCATCGCGGGCGATAGCATGCCGGCACGACGCGGCGGAAAGAAGGGTGCACGCCAGGTTCCCCGGCTCCGGGTCGGGTCGCCCGCGGATTGCGGCTCAGAACCGAACCGTGTAGCCGACCTTGACCGTGACGTCTTGATTGGTCGGGATCAGCGGCGCCGCGTGCGCGGTCCGGTTCCAACCGAACACGCCGAGGACGAACAGGTCGCGCCCCGGCTCGAGCGTCCACCGTACCCGACTCTGCAGCGTCAGGTCGCGGCTCGCGGTGTCGTACTGGACGAGGTTGCGCCAGGACAAGTCCGGCGAGAAGTCGAGGTCGAGCCGCCCCTGGCTGACCCGCGTGGTGAACCGCCCACTGTCGAGACGGACCTGAAAGACGTCGTGCGTCACCGCGGCGCGCCAGTGCCGGCTGGCGAACCACTGCAGCTCGCTGCCGATGCGCAGCAGGTTGCCGGTGAAGAAATCGCCCACCTCCGCCGAGGCCGATCCGGCCACCGCCCTGTGGTCCGAGCTCGACAGCCGCAGTCGGTGGCGAGTCACGGTGTAGTCGCCGGGCGGCACCGCGATGCCCGGCCGCAGCTCGAACGATTCGGGCACGCGCTCGAACTCGCGCGAGCTGGTCCAGCTCAACCGATCGAGCGACCGCAGCTGCACGCGGAGCCCCGCCGAGAACTCGTAGCTGTCCTTCTCCCCGGCCGAGGTCGTGGTCAGCTCCGGGTCCAGACTGATCTCCACCTCTCGCACCGCGCTCTGGTCCTCGCTGCGCCAGGTGTACTCGACATCTCCCGCGACCCGCCGCACGCCGCGCCGGCGGACGAACCCCAGCTTGGGGTCGAAGCCCCGATCGACGCTGTCGATCTCCAGCTCGTGGTTCCACGACCGCGAGCGCGTGCCGAGCTGCAGCCCCCAGGCCTGGCCATCGTCGTCGCTGCCCTCGTTCTGCGATGCCAGCCAGTAGCCGGACAGCGACGCGGAGTGACCCTCGCCGAAGAAGCGGTTGTCCGCCAGTCGGAAGTCGGTGCCCGCGGTCACCGCGTCTCCAGCGCCTTCCGGCCGGCCGCCCGTGGCGATCACCCCGATCGACGACTCGTCGCCGACGTTGCGCGCCACGCGCACGACCCCCATGCCCTTCTCCGGATCGAGCGCGGTCTCGTCGACGATCGCGCCCAGGGCCCCGATGTTCCAGTCGCCGGCGCGGCCCGCCAGCTTGGCGCCCGCGATCAGCGGTACCGGATTGCCGCTGGCATCCCGGCCGATGCGTCGGGAGAAGAAGGGCAGCACTCGGGTCGTGCCGCGGAAGCCGGAGCTGGCGCCGAACTGGAACAGGTTGGAGTCCTGCAGGAAGAACGCGCGCTTCTCGGGGAAGAACAGCGGAAAGCGGGTCAGGTTGACCTGCCGCTCGTCGACCTCGGTCTCGGCGAAGTCGGTGTTGTAGGTCAACAGCATGCTCAGCGACGGAGTCAGCCGATAGCGCAGATCGACACCGAAGTCGCCGGTGCGCTGCGTGTGCTTGCTGACCTGGCGGTCGCGCGACAGAGCCACCTTGGCGTAGGGGACGACGTCGAGACCGATGCCCTGACGCATGCCGTGCATCCCGCGCAGCTCGCCGCCGATGGTCAGATCAAACGACCAGTAGGCCTGCAAGGGCGAAGCCCACCGCTGCTGGGTGCCGGCCGCGGCCCGCTGCCGCACCAGGTTGAAGCCCCACGCCGCGGCCTCGGGGTCGAACGCCATCGTCTTGAACGGCAGCGCGATCTCGGCCTGCCAGCCCGTGGCGGTGATCTGCGAGCGCCCGTACCAGATGCCGTCCCACCGCTTGTTGAACCCCCGCCCGCCGTCGCCCAACAGGGCATCGCCGCGACTGCCGCCGGCGCCGATCTGGAACCAGTAGGCGAAGCGCTGCGTGTTGAACGGGTCGATCCACAGCTCGATGCGGTCGTCGGGATCGAGGTTGGCGTCGCGCGTCATCAGCCGGCCGCGCACCAGGCCCGGCTGCTCCTCGCACCGCATGGCGATGTAGAGCGCGTCGTCGTCGTAGGCCAGGCGCACCTCGGTGGCCACCTCGGGCGGCGCGCCCTCGACCGGCTCCACCTGGGTGAGCCGCGACAGGACGGCGGCGGACTGCCACGCCGGATCGTCGAGCCGGCCGTCGATGCGTGGTCGCTGTTCGGCAGTCCACCGAGTCGGCACGACCGAGGGGCGCTGCGCGCTGACACCCACGCAACAGGCCAACGCGATGGCGACGTACGCGCACCGGCCGCGCCCGGATTGCGCGTGGGTTCCCTGTCGGCGGGAGAACAAGCGGCGCACGCTACCGCCAACCAACTGGCGCTGGCAACACGTCGGATTTGCCGGGTCGCGGGTGCGGCGAACCGCTGGCCGCGTCTCGTTTCGAGACCGAGAACGTCGCACCGCGCGACGCTGACGCTCAAGGAGCCCGCCTCCCGCGTCGAGTCTGCCCACAGTCGTGTTGTCCGTTCTTCGATGCACAGCGTCGGCAGCCGGTCTGTTGCTGGCTGGCTGCGCCGCGCTGGGGCCCGCCGGCGCGCGCACCGCGCTGGACACCGGGCTGCCGGCGGACGAGGCCGCCTGGCTGGCGGCGACCGTCTGCCGTCAGGCGTTTCCCACCGCTGACCCGTGCCCGCGCCACGGGGGCGCCCCGGTGCTGCACGACGGCAACGGCCGCTATCGCATCCGGTACGCGGCGGACCACGGCGGCGGCTTCCGCGTCGCGTTCGACTCCCGCCTGCTCGCCCCCGTTCCGGGGAATCCCGACGGGCAGAGCGTGCGCCTTCTGGCGGCGGAACCGTCGGCGAGTGCCGGTCGCGCTGTCCTCGCGATCGCCGTGGTCGATGCACCAGGGGGAGCACGGCTCTCGGTGTGGCTCGCCCCCGAGGCAGCGGCGGTCGACCGTCAGCTGCGCGCCGCCCTGGCCACCGCCGAAGCGCTGCGCGGCTGCCGTCAGCGCCTCGCCGCCGGCGATCACGCCGGTGCCGATCGGCTCGCCGCCGACGCGCTGCGCCGCGCGCCCAGCACAGTTCCGGTGCTGCGGGCGGACCTCAAGCTGGTGCGTGCGCGGGTCGCGCACGAGCAGCGCGACCTGACCCGACAGCGCCTCTGGTTGCGCCGCGCCTTGGCCGATGCCCCGGCGGACACCGCCGCCAGCGGCCGGCTGCGCGCTCTCGATCGCCGGCTCGCGATCGACGACGACGCGTCGCCGGACCGAGGCTTGGACGGATTGCTGCAGCGGACGCGCGACTGCCTGGCCCGCGACGATCTGCGCGGCGCCGTGGCCTGGGCACGGCGCGCCATCGACGACACGGACGCACCGCAGGCCTGGCGCGCGCTGGCCGAGGCCCTGGATGCCGGCGGCGACGGGACCGCCGCCCACCACGCCCGCCTGATGGCGGCGGCCGACACGCCGGCCGTCGGCCAGCCGCATGCACTGGCTGCACCGCCGCCTTAGATCCGCGCCTCAGATGCGCGTGTCGCGCACCGTCAACGAGACCCCGTGCAACGTCCACGGCTGCAGTGGCATCAGCCGAGCCGCGCCGAGCCCGGGCGCGGAGCGCGGCACCGGTTGCCGGACCAGCTCGACGCCGTCCAGGGCGGCGCGCACGTCGACGCGCTTGGCCCCGAGGCGCAGGTCGAGTTGCAGCGAATGGCGGCCGTCGGGCACGATCCACGCCGCCGGCTGTCGTCGGGCGCGCTCGAGGGCGGCCTGCAGCGCGCGGCGCAACACCCCTTCGCGATCGGCATCCCCCGCCGGCACGATCACCGCCAAGGCCTGGCCGGTGCGCAGCGCGCCGACCAGGACCAACGCACCGGCGATCTCGATCGCGTACAGCCGCGCTCGGTCGGGCAGCGCCGGCCAGGCGACGCGCAGATCGAGCGACAGCTCGACGAGGCCGGCATCGGGAAGCATCACCGGCAGCGCCTGCTGGCGCGCCGCGGCCAGATCCACGTCGACCGCGGCGAACCCGAGAGCATCATCCCGCAGCGACCAAGCGCCGGCGGAGCTGCCGCCGAGGAGCTCGGCCAGCGAGTACTCGACCACGGCTCGATCACTGGACTCGACCCGAACCACCGCGCCGGCGCCGACCGCGGCGCCGATCTTTTGTCGAAGGTCGCGGCGTCCCGCCTCCTCGACCAGCCACTCCTCCACCTCGGCCAAGAACGCGGACGCGCCGGCGGCGCCGGCGCCGGCGGCGACGGCAGCGAGCGCACCGGCGACGGCATCGTAGTCACGGGGAGACGCGGCGAAGGTCGCCCGCAGCGTCTGCAGCTGCCCGGCCAAGGCGCGCTCTTCGCGGCGCTCTCCCGCGCGGCGGGCGGCGGCGACGGCGTCATCGACACCGCGCACCAAGAACGAGCGCCACTGTGGCTCGAGGCTGGCCAGCGCTGCATCGCCGCCGCCGGAGACGATACCCCACAGCGCCAGGCCGGCCGCTGCCGCGTCGCGGTCGGCTTCGGTCACGGCGGCCAACGGCGAGGCGGCGCCTTGCCCGCGCAGCCAGCCCAGCAGAACTGACCACGGCAGCTCGCTCAGCACCAGCTCGGCACCATCCGCATCGCGCGCTTGCAGTGCGCCGGCGTTCCGCGATAGGTGCAGCACGCGCCGCGGCCGCAGGCCGGCGGGGCCCGACGGCAGCTCGATGCGCCGCGCCGACTGGTCGCCGAGCACGGCGTCCCAAACCGCGGTGGCAGCGGCCGCGGCCCCGCGCAACAGCGCGCGGTGGCGATCTCGCTGGGCCGCGTTCTCGGCCGACGCGAAGTCGCGCTCCAACCACGCCATCGCCGCCGCCGGGTCGCCCAGCAGCACCAGCGCAGAATAGCAGCGCGCGACGCTCTGCGCGAAGGCGACGTCTTCCTCGATCCGCTCGGCGCGCGACAGCTCGGCGTCGAACGCGGTCAGCGACGCCCGCAACACCGGCCACGGGCTGCGCTCGAGACGGAACTCGGCGGCACCCGGCCAGCGCAACAGATCCTCGCGCCACTGACCGAACGTCGACCGCAGCCGCGCCGCCGAGACCTGCCCCGACGCCAACACCGCGCGGAGGCGCGACAACTCGGCGCCGACCCGCTGCCGCACCAGTTCCGCCTCCCGCTCCTCTTCGTCGGCGATGCGCGACACGGCACGCTGACGCGCCTCCTCGATGCGTTGTCCGACTTCGTCGCGCAATGCTGGTGGCAGCTGCTCACGCGACGGCCAAGCGTCGTCGGCAAAGAACTCCTCGACCCGCGCATCCACCGCGCGCGCGGCACCGGGAAAGTCGCGCTCCTCCAGCCGCCCCTGCCACGCGGCGGGCAAACCGCGCAGGACGAACTCGCTGACGCGCCGCCGGAACTCCGACTCGAGGCGGCCGCGCAGACTGCGCACGCGATCGCGCAGCGGACCGGCGCGCTGCGCGAAGACCGCGCGCAACGCCGCCGGCAGCTCGACGGGCTGGATGCCGAGCGCGTCGCCAAGCAGCCCCGCAACCCAATCCTCCAAGCGTGCTTCGCTGTCGATCCAGGTCTCCGGGCGGCGCACCCAGGCGTCCACTTCGGCGGCGCGCTCGCCGTACACCAGCTGCGCCAGCACCGAGGAGAGATCGTCGCGCAGCCGCGCCTCGACCTCGGCCCGCACCACGGCGGCCGCCGGCTGCGCCGCCGCCTCGGCGGCGCGCACCGCGGCCAGCTTGGCGCGGTATCCCGACGCCGCGGCCACCTGACCGCGCAACGCCGCCTCGCCGACCGCGGGTGCGGCCAACGCGTTGCCGTCGCCGCGCCACAGCCCCGCCGCCCAGCCGATCCCCGCCACCGTGGCGAGCACGATCACGGTTGCCGCGGTCACGACGCCGGCCCGCCGCCAGCGCGCGGCGCGCGAGATCATGCCCCGATCGCCGCGTTCGAGGCGGCGCAAGTCGACCTTCGGCAGCTCTTCTCGTTCGACTCTGCGCAGGTCGTCGAGCAGCTCCGCCGGCGTCTGGTAGCGCAGGCCTGGGTCCTTGGCCAGCAGCTTGCGCGTGACCAAGGCCAGCCCATCGCTCAGCTGCGGATTGACCTCGGTGAGCGACGGCGCGCGCTCGCCCAACACGCGGGTCAACACCTGCCCCATGTTCTCGCCGGTGAACGGAGGCACCCCGGTCGCCATGTGGAACAGCGTCGCCCCCAACGAGTACAGGTCGCTGCGCACGTCGGCCGAATGCGGGTCGCGCGCCTGCTCGGGACTGATGTACTGCGGCGTCCCCATGGTCGCGCCGTGGCGGGTGATCGTGGCGTCGGTCTGCCCCTTGGCCAGCCCCATGTCGGTCAGCAACACCCGATCGTTGTCGTCGATCAAGATGTTGCCCGGCTTGATGTCGCGGTGGATCACCCCGCGGCGAAAGGCGTGGTCCAGCGCCGAGGCGACCTGGATCCCGAGGCCGACGACCCTCTGCTCGGGGAAGCTCCCCCACTCGGCCAGCAGCTGCTTGAGCGACGGGCCGTCCACGTACTCCATGACGAAGAAGTGGTAGCCGCCCTCTTCACCGAGGTCGTAGCCGGTGACGATGTTGGGATGCTGCAGGGCGGCGACGATCCGCGCCTCGCGCCGCAGGCGCGCGACGTAGCGCTCGTTCCTGGCCAGCGACGGCCGCAAGACCTTGAGCGCGACCGTCCGCCCCAGCTTGAGGTGGCGCGCCTTGAACACCGTTCCCATCGAGCCGGAGCCGACCCGCTCCAGAATCTCGTAGTCGGAGAACGGCTGCGGATAGGTCACGCCGAGCCGCCCCCGTCCTCACTTCCGGCGGCGGGGCCGCCGGCGTCGACGTCGATCTCGTACTTGTCGACCTTGCGCTGCAGGGCGAATCGGGACAGCCCCAACATCTCGGCAGCACGGCTCTTGTTGCCGCCGGCGGCGCGGAACGCGCGCCGGATCTCGCGCTCCTCCAGGTCGCGCACCATGTCCGGCAGGGTGGTTCCGGCCTCGGCCGGCACCGGCCCCTCGTCGGCCGGATCGGCGGCCGGGTTGCGCACGTGCTCGGAGAGGTGGTCGACGGTGATCACGCCGTCGGACAGGATCGCCGCGCGCCGGATCTCGTTCTGCAGCTCGCGCACGTTGCCGGGCCAGCGATACCGCACCAGCACGTCCATCGCGTCGGGACTGACCCGCGGCCGGCGGCCGGCACTGCCCGGCACGTCGATCGTGAAGCGCTGCACCAGCGCGGAGATGTCCTCGCGGCGCTCACGCAGCGGTGGAACCTGGACCGGCAGCACGTTGAGCCGATAGTAGAGGTCCTCGCGAAAGTCACCCTCGCGCACCATCTCGTCCAGGTTTCGGTTGGTGGCCGTGATCAGTCGCACGTCGACCTGCACCGGTTCGCGACCGCCGACCGGACGCACTTCGCCTTCTTGGATCACCCGCAGCAGCTTGGCCTGCAGATCGAGCGGCATCTCACCGATCTCGTCGAGGAACAGCACGCCCCCCGAAGCGACCTCCAGCAGCCCCTTCTTGTTGGCATTGGCACCGGTGAAGGCGCCCTTGACGTGGCCGAACAGCTCGCTCTCGAGCAGCGACTCCGGCAGCGCGGCGACGTTCTCGGTGATGAACGGGCGGTCGCGGCGACTGCCGTGCTCCCAGATCGCGCGCGCCACCAGCTCCTTGCCGGTACCCGACTCGCCGAGCACCAACACCGGCTCCTCGGCGTCGATGTACTTGTCGAGCAGCCGGAACGTCTCGCGCATGCGGCGCGAGTCGCCGACGATGGTCTTGTAGTCGTGGCTGAGGCCGCTGCGCCGGTTGGTGCCGAGCTCGTCCTTGATCTCGGTCAGCTCGGCGCGCTGCGCCGCGAGCTGCCCCTTGAGGGCCGCGTTGAGCCGTTCGACGCGATCGTGCGCCGACTGCAGCTCGAGCTGCTTGCCGCGCAGCTCTTCCATCGTGCGCGCGTTGTGGATGGCGATCCCGGCGTGGTCGGCGAGCGACAGCAGCAGATCCTGCTCGCGCGCCGAGAACGCCTGTGGCTGCAAGCGGTTGTCGACGTAGACGACGCCGTCGAGCGAACCGCGCACGCGCAGTGGAATGCACAGCACCGACCGCAGCCGCAGATCCTCGACCGAACGCAGGTCGGCGAACCGCTCGTCCTCCTGCGCGTTGGTGGTCAACTCGACGTCACCGCTGCTGCGCACGCGCTCGGCGATGCCCCGGCTGATCTTGAACTCGGGGGTGAGCACTTCTTCGCGGGCGAAGTTGCGCGCCACCTCGACGGTCGACTCTTCGCCTTGACCGAGGATCAAGAATCCGCGCTCGGCGCCGGTCAGCTGGATCGCCGCATCCACGATCGACGTCAACAGGCGGGTGAGGTCCCGCTCCTCGTTGAGCGCGCGCGCGATGTCGACGAAGGCCTGCAAGTCGGCGGCGCTCTGCGGGGCATCCGCCAAGCTGGTCTCGTCGATCGAATTCGCCGCGGGCTGCGGCAGGGAGAAGCTGAGCTCGTAGCCACCGAGCGTCAGCACATCCCCGTCGCGCAGCTCGACCGACTCGACCGGCTGCCCGCGCAGGCGCGCCCGGTTCTGGCTGCCCTCGTCGATCAACACGAAGCCGCTGTCGCGGCGCTCGATCCGGCAGTGCCGCCGCGACACCAACCGGTCCTCGAGCCGCACATCGCAATCGCGGCCGCGGCCGATGACCACCCGATCCTGGTCGAAGGTCTCGGTCTGCTCGCGCCCGCCGCGGCGCACGGTGACGAAGAACGGTCCGCTCATGCTGGTCCCATCGGTTCGGGGCGAACGGGTGTGAGCGCGTCCGGCCGTCCGCGCGCGCCGGGAGGGCGATCGCGCCACGCCCAGGGACACCACCCCGCCTGGCCAAGAGAAGGATAGGACAGGCGGCGGCGGCACCCCGCCTGTGTTTTTGCACCGTTCCGCTTTTGCCCCGCGGCTGGCTATCGTCGACGCCATGGCCGCGACGCTGCCCGAACGCCCCATCCTGCGCCCGCTCGAAGTCCACCGCGTCACCGAGGGCGACGAGCGCGGCGTCGTGCTGGTGGACCCGCTCGGACTGAACGACGAGCAGGTGTTCGTGCCCGAGGGACTGCTGCCGCTGGTGGGTCGCATGGACGGCCAACGCACCTGTGATCAGATCCTCGCCGAGCTGCGCGCCGAGTTCGGCGAAGTCGACGACGACGCCGTCGTCCGGGTCGTGGGTGACCTCGACCAGCGGCTGTTGCTGCAATCACCGCGCTACGAGACCGCGGTCCGCGAAGCCGCCGCCGCACTGCAGGCGATGCCGGCGCGCCCGCCGGCGACCGCCGGCTCGGCCGGCTATCCCGCCGAGAGCCAAGCTCTGCGCGCGGCCCTCGCATCGATGGTCCGCCGGCCGGAGAACCCGACCAGGCCGTGCCCCCGGGCCCTGGTGGCGCCCCACATCGACCTGGCGCGGGGCCGCGAGGGCTACGCCCAGGCCTACGGCTACTTGGCGGAGTGCGAACCGGCCGAGCTCTACGTGGTGTTCGGCACCGGCCACCGCGGCCCCAGTGCGCCGCTGACCGGCCTGTCGACCGACTGGCAGACGCCGATCGGAACCCTGCGCACCGACCGCGGCGTGATCGACGCGGTGCACGCCGAGACCGGCGCCCCCGCCCCGCACGACGTGCTGCTGCACCGCACCGAGCACAGCATCGAGCTGCAGATGCTGTTCTTGACGCATCTGTTCGGCGATCGCGACATCGCGGTCGCCGGCTTCCTCACCGGTGCGCTGGGCGGCGCCGACGACGACCCGGCGGCCGCGCCCGGCGTCGAGGGGGCACTGCGCGCGCTGCGGCGCATTGCCGGCGAGCGCAGGGTCTGCTTCATCGCCGGGGCCGACCTGGCCCACATCGGCACGCAGTTCGGCGACCCGCAGCCCGCGGACGCAGACCGGCTGGCCGCGCTGGAAGCCACCGAGCGGGAGCGGTTGCAGTGGCTCACGCGCGGCGATCCGCGCGGCTTCCACCAAGCCGTGGTTCACGGCGACAATCCCGACCGCGTCTGCGGTGCGTCGCCGATCTACTTGGCGGCATCGCTGGCTTCGACTCCGGCCGAGCTGCTGCACTACGAGCAGGCCGTCGGGGACCGGGGAGGCTGCGTGGTCAGCTTCTGCAGCGCGGCGTTTCAGACGTCAGGCGGAGATTAGATCGGGACGACAAACGCCGCGCTCCGGCCTCACGACTCGCCCTCACCCGCCGGCCAACCAAGGATCGGCCGCTGCGAGCACTTCGTCGACCTCGATGCCGGTCATGCAGGCGCGGTGGCCGAGGGGACACACCTTGCGCTGACAGGGCGAGCACTCGAGGTCGCGGCGGATGACGGTCTGTGCGTCGAGCATGTAGTTCGTGTAGCGCGGATCGTTGGGTCCGATCAGGCAGACGACCGGCACACCGAGCGCGAGCGCGACGTGTCGAGGTCCGGAGTCGGTCGTGATCACCAGCCGGGCCCGCGCCACCAGAGCCTTCAGCATGTCGAGCGGCAGGACCGGATCACAGGCGGCCAACGCCCCGGAATCGGTCGCCATGCCGCGCACCATCTCCACCTCCGCCGGCCCACACAGAAAGAGCGCACGGTGGCCGCGCTCGCCGAGGGCGCGCGCGACCGCGGCGAAGCGATCCGGCTCCCACAGCTTGCTGGCGCCGAACGAGGCGCCCGCGTTGAGAGCGACGACGGAATCCCGCGGACCGACGCCGCGCGCCGCGAACCACTCCGCCGCCGCCGTCCGCAGCCCGTCGTCCACCGACAGAGAAAGCCGCAGCGGGGCGGTTGGCAGCTCGAGCACGTCGAGCAACGCGTCGTAGTACTCGGGCATCGGTGTCGGCACGCGGCGCGCACCGGAGCGCTGCCACCAACGCCGGCCCGGCTGCGCGCGCAGGCCGCGGTTCATCAACAGCGGCCGCCCTTGCCGGTAGCCGACCCGCACCGGAATGCCGGCCATGCGCACTGCGAGCCCGGTCTCCAGCGAGTTGGGCAAGACCACGGCGAGGTCGAAGCGCCGTTCGCGCAGCGCGCGGGCGGCGCGCCACAGGGCTGCGGCCGACGACGCCCGCGGGGTTTCGATCACGTCGTCGAACCAGCCGCCGTCGCCGATCAAGGACCGCAGGTAGGGCCGCATGCCGGCGGTGATCTCCGCGTCCGGATAGCCGCGCCGCAGGCGCTCGAACGCGGCGGTCGCCATCACCGCGTCACCGACCCAGTTGGGCACGCGAACGAAGACGCGACGGGGACCGACGGAATCCACGACGCCGTGTTATCCGCCTCCCCGCCCGCACACAACGCCGCACGGGGCGCACTTTCGCCCCCCTCGCTGGCAGCGCGGTGGCGGGGTGCTATCGTGGGCGCCCCGCGCACCGCGCGCGCCAACGCCTATCTGGAGCGTCCTTCTGCCGATGGCATCCGAATCCGTTTTGCAACGCCTCGCCGCCGAGTTCGACGACTCGCCCGAGACGATTTCCGCCGTGGTCGACATGTTCGAGCGCGGCGCCTCGCCGCAGTTCATCGCGCGCTACCGCCGCGACGAGACCCGCGACCCGGGCGAGGAGCGACTGACCGCACTGGAGGAACGCTGGCACTTCCTGCACGACCTCGAAGCGCGCAAGGAGGCCATTCTCGAGCAGGCGCAGCAGCGGGCGGGAGTCACCGACGAGCTGCGGGAGACCCTGGCGCAGACCTACGATCAAGATCTGCTCGACGACATCTACCAGTCGTTCCGCCCGCGGCGACGCACGCCCGGGGTGCAGGCGGCCGAGCGCGGCCTCGGCCCGCTGGCCGAGGCGATCCACCACCGCCAGTTGGCGGACAAATCGCTGCAGGAGCTGGCCGCCGACTACATCTCGGCGGAGAACGAGCTGCCGACCGCGGAGGCGGTGTTGGAGGGAGTGCTGCACATCCTCGCCGAGCGCTACGCCGCCGACCCCCAGCTGCGCGCCCAGCTGCGCAACGAGATGTCGCGCGGCGTGCTCAAAGCGGAGGCCACGTCCCCCAACCGCAAGGGAGCCAAGCGCTACCAGGAGTTCTTCGCCTTCGAAGAGCCGGTGCGCCGGATCGGTGCGCAGCGGATGCTGGCGCTGCGCCGCGCCGAGCGCGAGGGCATCGTGAAGATCGAGCTGCGGCTGCCGCAGGGCCGCGAGATCGAGGTGTACCGCGAGCGCTTCGCCGCGGACCTACCGGCGGAAGCGCCGCTGCACGCGTTCTTGGACCTGGTGTTCCAGCACTCGTTCGACCAGCTGGTGCGCCCCGGGTGCGAGGCCGACATTCGGCGCCGCATCAAGGAGAAGGCGGATCGCGAGACCCTGCGGACCTTCTCCCGCAATCTCCGCTCCCAGCTGCTGGCGCCGCCGTTGGGCGAGAAGCGCACTCTGGTCATCCGCGCTTCGCGGCGCACGGTGTGGTGCGCCGCCCTCGACGAGAGCGGCGCGGTCGAGGCCCAGCACGTGCTCCACCTCTGGGACCCTTCGGCGGAAAAGGCCCCATCCAAACCGGCCGCCGATGCACAGCCCGCGGCCGCAGCTTCGGATGAGGCGCCGGCCGATGCGCCGGCCGAGGCGCCGGCCCCGCCGCCCGAGACCGAAGGCACGGACGCCAGCAGCCCGGTCGCACAGGTCCCCGCCACGGAAAGCGGCCCCGCGGAGGATCCGCCGCCGACGCCCGAGGCCCCCACTCCGGAAACAACGACGGCGGCCGACGCGCCGACCGCGGAGGCACCATCGGCCGAGGCGCCCGAGGAGACTCAGCCTGCCGGCGCGGAACCGGCCGAAACCGAACCCGAGGGTCGCCGCAGGTCGAGCGAGAACTGCACGCTGCCGGAGGCGGTGGCCAAGTTGATCGAACTCGCCCGCCAACACCGACCGGCGGCGATCGCGATCCCGCACGGCCGCCGGCAGGACGTATCTCTGCAGGTCGCGCGCGACGTGCTCGCCGGTCTCGAGAACGACGTCATGCTGATCCCGGTCGACGAGGCCCCGTCGACGATCTACGCCACCAGTGCCGCGGGCCGCAAGGCGATGCCGCAAGCCGAAGTGGGTGTGCGCACGGCTATCCACCTCGGCCGGCGGCTGCAGGATCCACTGCTGCAGCTGTTGCACTTGGACCCGCGCGACCTCGGTCTGGGCGCCAGCTTGGCGGACGTGCACCAAGGCATGCTGGCGACCACCCTCGACCACACCGTCGGCTCCTGCCTCGCGCTGGTCGGCGTCGATGTCAACCGTGCCAACACCGACACTCTGTCGCGGCTGCCGGGCCTGAACCGCGATCAGGCGCGCGCCATCGTGGAGCACCGGCAGAAGGCGGGCGGGTTCCGCACCCGGACCGGCATCGGCGAGGTCGAGGGCATCGACGAGAACGCGGTGCGCCACGTCGCGGGCTTCCTGCGCCTGGCGGGCGGCGAGCAGCCGCTGGACGTCACCGGCGTGCACCCCGACGACTTCGACCTGGCCGAGAAGATCGCCGCGCAGGTGGGCGAGCCGGTGACCGGCCTGCTCGGTCGCGATGTCCGCATCGACCTCGACGCCGTGACTTCCGACGGTCATCCTCGGCTGCGCACGCTGGACGTGTTGGGCGCCCTCGCGCAAGCCGGGCGCGACCCGCGCGGCCAGCTCTCGCCGTGGAACAACCCCGGCGTGCAGTCGGTTGCGGACCTGCAGGTCGACATGCAGCTGCGGGGGCGGGTGACCAACGTCACCGATTTCGGCGCGTTCGTCGATCTCGGCGTCGGCCAGGACGGACTGGTGCACATCTCGCAGATCCCGGGCCGGCGGCTCAAGAACCCCGACCAGGCGCTGCGCATCGGCGAAGTGATCCGCATCTACGTGGTGCGCATCGACAAGGACGGCAAGCGCATCAGCCTGACGATGCTGCGCCCGCGTCACTTGGCCGAAGGCCGCGCGCCGACGCTGGGCGAGCGCATGCAGGGCGGCGGGCGGCGCGGTCGCGGGCGGCGCGACGAGGGCCAGGTGATGACCCGGGCGGCGCGCGCACCGGACGGGCGCCGCGACGGCCGCCGGGGCGGCCCCCGCCGCGGCGGCCAGGGGCCGGGCGGCGGGCGACCCGGCGGGCGCGGCTTCGGCCGGCGCGACGACGGCCCACGCCGGTCGGGCCCACCGCGTGTGATCACCGTCGAGAGCGAGCGGCCGGTCGAACAGTCCCGCGGCCACAAGGGCGAGCTGCGCTCGCTGTCCGGCCTGCGCAACTTGCTGGGCGACAAGAAATCGGGCGAGAGCGATTCCAGCGAGAGCTGAGACCGCTCAACCCCCGGTACCACCGGCACTGGCGCGGCGCCGCCGGCCCGCGCCCGCCCCGCCCAGAGCCGATGGGACGCACCGGCCCGCGGCTCGGGGTTCTTCCGGGGCCTTGCGCCGAGACCACGCGATGCGGTACAAAGTGTCGCATAGACGAGCGTCGCGGGTTCGCTTTCGGCACATCTCTAGCCACCCGCACTTCAGGCCTCTCTGCCTTTCTTTCTTCAAACGCGAAAGAGTCATCCATCCCATGCGCACCTCTCTTCTCTGCGCCCTTTCTGTCCCCGTGCTCAGCATGACGCTGGCGGCCCAGGTCGGCCCCGGCATCGCTTCGGTGGACATGACCCAATCTCCTTGGCGGCCGCCGAGCCAGAACAACCTGCATCCGCAAGCGATGGTTGACCTGGCGACGGGCACCGTCATCTGGTCCACCTCGGGCGCCTCGTCGACCGACTTCGGCCAGCTCGAGCTGCGCTCGATCGGCGGCACCAAGTTCCGCCTGGCGGCGACGCTCAACAACGCCACGTCCGGCTCGACCGGCGGCTTCATCAACGGCCCCGGCGGCTTCGAGGCCGTCGAAGGTGAGTACGACACCGCGACCGGCGTCTGCGGCCTGACCGACTTCGCCACCCCGCTGTGCTCGACCGGCGACGAGTTCGCCTTCTCGATCTCGAACAACGGCCTGTTCGGCGTGACCGACTACGCCGGCGCGATCGGCAGCCCGGTCTACGGCAACCGCGCCGCGACCGGCACCAACTGGACCCTGGGCGGTGTCGTCACCGGCGCCGGCTCCGGCTACCTCGATTCCAAGCTCGTCGACCTCGGGGGCGGTGGCATCAAGTTCGCCTTCGCCGACGCCTCCAGCGGCGTCTCGGTGGGTGACATCAACACCGGCACTGGCGCGGTGACCAACATCGCTCAGGTGATCGCCGCGATCCCGGGCACCAACTTCCTGCACTCGCACCACGCGGTGATGGCCAACGACACTCTCGCTGGCTGGATCTTCTCGGCGCACATCGCCGGTGGCGACTCCGACTCCTACTTCCTGGGCGACAGCGACGACCTGCTGAACCTGCCGGTCCAGATCTACGACGAAGCCAACTGGCAGGCCAACCCGACCTCGCTCGGGGACAGCGGCTCCACCTACTGGGCCTGGTCGGCTCCGGCGCCGAACAACTACAAGGCCCCGCTCGACATCGAGCTCGTCGCCCTCACCGGCGGCCGTCTGACCGCCGGCCAGACCAAGAACCTGAGCCTGTTCGTCCCGGGTGACGGCAACCCGTGGGTCGGCGTGCTGATCATCGGCGTCCCCACCGCCCCGATCCCGCTGGGCGGCACCGTCGGCAACGCCATCGGCAACGCCCCGGGCCCGCGCCCGGCCGGCCAGGTCTCGGTGCTCCCGGCGATCGCGGTCAGCGCTGCTGGCCTCGGCCGCATCAACTTCGGGATCCCGGTCCCCGCGGGCTGGACGGGCGCGGCGCCGCTCTCGATCCAGGGTGCGGCGGCGAGCACTGCCGGTGGCCCGGTGGTCATCAGCAACGACGCGCTGATCCAGTGATCGAGGCATCCCGGGCCTGATGGCCCGAGGATTTGGGCCCCGACGGGCCCGAAACGAGCCCGGAGCGGCAACGCCGCTCCGGGCTCGTTCTCTTTCGATCCAGCCTTGTGTTGGCCCCCCGCCCCACGACTGCCATGGAAACCGTCGCCGCCGTCCCGCGACACGCCCACTTCGACGGCAACTGGCCTCAGGGCTTTCTCGCCGCCACCCCCTCGGTCCTCGCCCGCCTCGAGCGCTCGGCGTCGTTCCGCCCGCGGGCGGCCGCCGAGGAGGATCCGGAATGGAAGCAGCTGATCCCATACTGCGTCGTGCAGCGCGGGGACACCGTGCTCTGCCTCGAACGGCTGTCGGCGCAGAGCGAGCACCGGCTCCACCGGCGCCTATCGATCGGCGTCGGCGGCCACGTCAATCCCGTCGACGCCCCGCTCGAGGGAGCGGTCGCGCGTGGGCTCCTGCGAGAGCTCCACGAGGAGCTGCGGCTGCCAAGGGACTGCGGCGAACCCCGTTTTCTGGGCCTGATCAACGACGACTCGAATGCGGTCGGCCGTGTTCATGTGGGCCTGGCGTTCGTCCTCCGCCTGGCCGCCGGCAGCAAAATCTCCGTCCGTGAAACTCGGAAGATGGTGGGTCGTTTCTCCCCCCTCGCCGACCTACGTTCCCCGGCATCGGCCGGGGTTGCCGAATCCTCGAAGCTATGGCAACATCACCGCCGCTTCGAGTCCTGGTCGACGATCGCACTCGAGGCCTGGCCCTGGACCGTCTCGAGGACCCTTCCACCGGGACACCGACAGGGCCCACCAGAGGCGAATTCAGAGCGGACTTAGAGCGGAGGACGAACAATGACCGAACAGCTGACCCGACGCCCCACCCGGGAACGCGTGTACGACTTGCTGATGAATGCCCGTCAGGCAGACTGGGTCGAGCTCGAGCTCGACGACGGGCGGCGCGTGGCCGGAGCGATCATCTTCAACGAGTTCAAGGGCACCGGCCGCCTGATCAACGTCGAGAAGGAAATCTCCTTCGACTTCAACGTCGACCAGGTCATCGACGTCGACATCCAGTAGGGATCCAATAGGGCGCCCGCGCACCCGCCGCCGGGCACGCCCGGGGGCCCCACAGCCCATGGCTGCCCATGGGCAGCCTGCCGGCACGCCGTCCGCTGCCGACGGCCATCGCGCGCGCCGCGCGCCACTGCCGATGCGCCCCACGTCTGCCGGTCGGTCCCGGCCGACGGCGCCGGGCGCGGCCACGGCAAAAAAGAACACCGCCGAAGCCCTTTGGCCTCGGCGGTGCTTGGAGGTTTCGGGCCGACGAACCGGGTCGAATCGCTGAGGAGCAGGGGGCCCGGGGCGCCGGCGGAGCGGAACAGAATCTCGCCCTTGTCATCCAAAGAACCGCCCGGAGCCGAAGCCCCCAGGAGCCGCCCCGGGCTGCCCACCCAGAGCGTCTCGAGTGCGGTCCCTCCCTTGTGAGCGCGACCGCCCTACGCGTCAGATGGAGAATGTGCCAGAGCAGCCGCGGTGGCGCAAGAGAATGACTTGACGAAAACCACAATTTGTTGGGGCTCGCCGGTGGTGGTACACCCCCGCACAGCCCACGACGTCAAAAGTTGGTGCCACCGCGCCCGCCGCGACCGATCCCGGCGGTCGCGCTCACGACACGGGCAACCAGATGCGAAACGTCGTCCCCTGCCCCACGACGCTCTCCACCTCGATGCTGCCTTGGTGTTGGTCGACGATGCCGTGCGCGATCGCCAAACCGAGGCCCGTGCCCCGGCCAACGTCTTTGGTCGTGAAGAACGGGTCGAAGATCTTCGAGCGAATGTCGGCGGGAATGCCGTGCCCGCGGTCGGCGACCGACAGCCGCGCCCCAGCGCGGTCGCTCTCGGTGCGCACGGTGACCGCGGCACCGGACGGCGAGGCGTCCACGGCGTTCAGCATCAGGTTGACCAGGACTTGCAGCAGGTGATTCGCCGAGCCGCGGACCCGCGGACTCGGTTCGGCCAGAGCGAGCTCGAGCGCGACGCCCGCGTTGCGGAACGGCACCGCGACCAAGTCAGCGCCTTCGCGCACGAGGCGGTTGAGATCGAGCGGTTCCAGCGCGAACGGGGTCTCCCGTGAGAACGTCAGCAGGCCGGCGGTAATCGTGCCGATCCGCTGCGCGTGCCGCTCCACGACGTCGAGCTCGCGCAGCAGGGCCGGCGCTTGCTCACCGTCCTCGATGCGGTAGCGCAGGATCTGCACCTTGTTCTGGATCACCCCCACGGGGTTGTTGATCTCGTGCGCAACCCCGGCGGCCAGAGTCCCCACCGAAGCCAGCTTCTCGCTCTGCGCCAGCTGAGAGTCGAGGCTCGCCAGCTGTTGCTCCCGGCGCACCAACCGCGAGAGGACGCGACCGACGAAGTACACCCCCAGAACCTGCGCCGCACAGAACGCCGCCAACCACACCGCCAACGCGACCTGGGTGGCCTCCCGCAGTGACCACAGCCCCGGCAGCGGGTGGTGCGCCAGCCAACCCGAGCTCTCACCGAACGCCAGGACCGCCGCCAGCAACACCGAGGCGCCGACGACGACCAACGCCGCGCGCACCGACAGCAGCAGGGCGGCGATGAACGCGTGGAACGGGTAGAACAGCACGCACGGGTTGGTGACGCCGCCGCTGAAGTGCAGGATCGCGGTGAGGATCAGCAGATCGATGGCGATCTGCAAGTCGACGTGCCGGCGCACGGCGCTGGCTTCGACCTTGGCCAACCGGGGGAACCACCAGCCATAGAGGGCGTTGACGGCGACCGTCAGCGCGGCCAGCAGATACAGGGGAACCGGGTCGCGCACCGCCCCGAACCCGTGCGCCGCCACGCCCGTGAGGACCAGCATCACCACGGCCGCGGCCAACCGCAGGCGGTTGAACCAGGCCACTTGATCCAAGAGCCGCTCCGTGCTCGGAGCGAAGATGCGCACCGCACCGGCCATGTCAGTCGCGCGCGCGCGCGTCGTACTCGCGCCTGCCGTAGATCCACAAGCCGGCGAGCAGCACGACCAGGACGAACCGGAGCAGCGCCGTGGTCGGGGCGACCAGCGCGTCGAGGCCGTCGAACCGGTCCAGGCCGGCCGCCAACAGATCGTTGAGCTCGCTGCCGCGGTCGGGGTCGATGCGCTGCCACAACCATCTGCGCACCGGGCCGGCGACGGTCATGCTGCGCACACCGGCCTCGGGCGGCACGATCGATGCGATGAACTCCCAGCCGACGAAGAACACGCCCGCCGACACCAGCGGACGCCGCATCCAGGCCCCCAGCAGCCCGCCCATCACCGCGTAGGCGATGCAGGCCAAGAAGGCGCCCTGCACGAACGCGACCGCGGTGTCGGACCTCGGCTGGAGTCCCAGCCGCCACTCGGGCGCGGCGATGGCGACGCTGACGTAGATCGCGATGATCGCCGTCGCCGCCAACAGCCAAGCCACGGCGATCGCCGCCAGCAGCTTGCCGATCAGGAGCGCCGAGCGGCGCAGTGGCCGGGCGAACAGGAACGACGCGGTGCGGTCCTCGAGATCACCGTGCACCACCGTGACCCCCAGAAACAGGGCGCTCACCGGCAGCCCGAACATGAACACCATCAGGTAGGTGGCGATGCCGACGAACTCCTCGCCCCCGATCCCCTCACCCGCCGCTCGGCGCGCGACGGCGCCGAGCAACGCGGCAGCGGCCAGGGCGGCGATGGCCAGCCAGCGCACGACGCGGCCACGCAACAGGAGCAGAAGGGTCTGGCGCGCGATCTCGGCAACGTCGAAAGGCCAGCGCATCAGGTCACCAGGTAGCCGAACACCGATTCGAGATCATCGTCGATCGGCCGCAGCTCGCGAATCAAGCCACCGGAGCCGATCTCGGTCAAGGCACCCCACAGCACCGAAGTGCCGCTCGCGTCGACGACGACTCGGTCGGCCTCGACGCGAACCCCGGCGACGTCGTCGATGGCGCAAAGCTGGGCGGCCAGGGCGCGCGGGGTCGGGCTCTGCAGCTCGACGCGGCGCGGCCGATCGCGCAGCTGCTCCCGCAGCTCCGATACCCCACCCTCGGCCGTCAGCCGCCCCTGGTGCATCAACACGAAGCGATCGGCAACCGCCTGCAGCTCGTGCAGGACGTGGCTGCTGACCAGGACCGCAACGCCGCGGCCGCCGAGGTCACGCACCAGTTGGCCGATCTCGTGCCGCGCCACGGGGTCGAGGCCGGTGAGCGGTTCGTCGAGGAGCAGCACCGACGGCTGGTGGCCGATCGCCTGCGCCAGTTTCACGCGCTGGCGCATGCCCTTGCTGTAGCCACCGATCCGGCGGTGCATGGCATCGCCGAGCCCGAGCTGCTCGAGCAGCTCGGCGGCCGCGGCGCGCGCACCGCGGCGCCGGCCGGACAGCCGCAACATCCAGGTGACGAAGCGCAGGCCCGACATGCCCTCGTACAGGCGCTCCTGATCCGGGCACAGTCCGATCGCGGCGCGCGCAGCCGGTTCCTCCGGCGACCGGCCACAGACCAGCACGCGGCCGATGCTCGGCCGCAGCAGCCCACCTGCCAGCTTCATCAGCGTCGACTTGCCGGCGCCGTTCTGCCCGACCAAGCCGGTCACGCCGGACCCCACCTCGAAGCCGACCTCGGTCAGGGCGGAGACCTGGCCGTACCACTTGCTGACCGACACGAACTGCAGCGAAGCCGCCGCCATCACCCGACTCCACCGTGCTCGGTGAGCCGCCGCGAGGCGACCACGCCGGTGACACCGACCAGGACGACGATCGAAGCGAGCGCGTAACCGGGCGAGTAGTCGTTCACCGGCGTGGCGCCGCTGATCCACTCGGCGATCCGCTTCATCGCATCCCACGGGTTGATCGCCTTCAGCGCCCACTCGCCCTGAAAGACGCGCGACAGCACGCGGACCACCGCCGTGGTGCCCAGCAGCACGACGAACCAGAGCAGGGAGGCCCCGTTCGCGTTGTCGGCGATCGCGGAGAAGCCGACCGCGACGAACGTCAGCACGGCGGTGAACAGCGTCAGCGCGAGCAGGACGCGCGGCATGAACGCCGAGGTCTGCTGCCAGAACGAGCCGTCGGGTGCGAGGATCGCCCCGACACCCCACGTCACGGCCGGCGCCAAGACGAAGGCGAGACCGATCAGCAGAAACGACCCCAGCCACTTGGCGGCGAAGTAGCCGAGCGGCCGGACTCCACGCGTCCAGTAGATCTCCAGCGCCGCGGTCTCCCGGTCCTTGGCGATCGCCCGGCAGCTCACCAGGGTGGAGAGGATGAGAAACACCACGAACGAGGGCACCTCGCCGACGGTCGGGGTGATGTAGAAGTCCAACGTCGTCGGGTCGAAGCGCGCCATGCCAACCAGCCGGTCGCCGGCGCCGAGCTGCCACACCCCGGCCCAAGCCAGCAGGATGCCGAGGTTGGCCACCGCCGGGATCATGCAGAGCAAGAACAGCACCACACCGAGGCGACGCCGGAACAGCGCGCGCAGCTCGTAGCCGGCGATCGGCCACAGCCGGCGCCAACGCGGAGTCGGCGCGTACTCGAGCGCCCGGTAGCCAGTGCCGTAGATTGCCATCACCGAGTCCTTGGGCCGTTCCGCCTCACGCGTCCTCGCCCGCTTCGGCCGCGCGCACCGTGTGCAAGAAGACGTCCTCGAGCGAGCGCCGCCGGCGCACCAGCCGGAGCACGGCGCCGCCACAGCCGCGCACCGCCGCGAACACCGCCGCGGTCCCCTTTTCGCCCGGGACCGAGAGCGACAAGCGCCCCGGCGCCGCCTCGGGCTCGCCACTCTCGACGGCCACACCGCGCCGCGACAGCTCGGCGACCAGCTGCCCGCTGCAGCCGGCAACATCGAGCTCGTAGGTCTCCACCGGAGCATGCGTCAGCTCGGCGAGCGGACCGGCCGCCAACACGCGGCCGCGATCCATGAGCACCACTTCCGCACAAACGGCCTCGACGTCCTGCAAGATGTGCGACGACAGCACGACCGACTTCGAGAGCTCGCGACTGAGTCTGCGAATCAAGGCCAGCATCTCGGTACGCCCCTTTGGGTCGAGGCCGTTGGTGGGCTCGTCGAGGAACAGCACGTCGGGGTCGTGCACCATCGCCGCGGCGAGCTTGACCTTCTGGCGCATCCCGGCCGAGTAGCCGGAGACCGGACGGTAGCGCTGCTCCTCGAGGCCGACCAAGTACAGCACTTCGTGCGCCCGGCGCGCGGCGTCGGCGCGCGGCACTCCGCTGAGCTCGCCGGCGAGCAGCACCGTTTCGTATCCGTTGAGGCCCTGCACGTAGCTGTCCTTCTCGGACATGTAGCCCACGCGGCGGCGGATCTCGTCGCCGCTGGCCCGCGGGTCGAGGTCGAACATCAAGAGCTCGCCGGAAGCCGGACGCACCAACCCCAGCAGCGCCTTCAGAATCGAGCTCTTGCCGGCGCCATTGCGGCCGAGCAGACCGACCGCGCCGCGCGGGAACTCGGCCGTCGCGTCGCGGACCGCGACGACGTCGCCGTAGCGGATCGTCACCGCTTCGAAGCGAATGCTCATCGCGCCGCCCTCGACAGCACCGCGAGCCGGATCGCACAGCGCTTTCCGGCGTGGTTCGCGACCAACTCGGTCAGCTCGATGCGAAAGTCGGCAGCGGCGCGCGCCAGGAACCGGTCGCCGGTCTCGCGGCCCGGGTCGGCGAACACCGCGCGGCCGCCGGCGGCCAAGAGCTCGTGCAGCGAACGCAGCAGCGGCGCGTGCAAGCGGTCTTCGTAGGTGACGTCGGCGAGCGTGACCAGGTCGCAGGGTCCGACACTCCCCAGCGCCCCGAACGCCGCCCGACGCACGTCGAACGCGGCCACCGCGTTCTGGCGGGCGTTGAAGGCCGCGAAGCGCAGCGCGTCGGCATCGCGATCGACGAACGTGACGCGCGCGCCGCGGACCCCGGCCGCGACGCCCGCCAGGCCGAGCCCGCAACCCAGATCGACCGCCGCCCGGCCGTCCAGGCACGGACCGCGCATGATCCAGCGCGCCAGCGCTACCGACGCCGGCCAGAGCTCTGCCCAGTAGGGCATCGCCTCGAGGCCGGCGGCAACCCGCGCCGGCCGCCCGCCGGACAGCAGCGCCTCGAGCGAGCGCGGCGACACCAACGACAGCGTTCCACCGGCCACCGGCAGACGATGGCGGCGTAGCGGGAAGCGTCGCAGCCAAGGGTCGCGCAGGGCGCTGGGAACGCTCACGCCCCCATTCAAGGTCCACTGCGAGCAGATGCAAGAGACCGGCCGGAACCCGCCGCCCGCGGCCGGTCTTCACAATCGCGCGACACGCAGACCCGCGCAATGCGGCACCGCCGCGCCGTATCATCCGCTGCCGGTGCGCCACCTGCTGCGATACCTTCCCGCCTGCCTCACCCTGCTGGGGCCCCTGGCCTTCTTGGCCTACCTCGGCAGCAGCGAGCTGAGCCGGCAGCAAGAGCGCGCCGAGACCTTCCTCCGCGGCCTGGCTCTCGACGTCGTGTCGACGGCCGCGCAGGACTTCGACCAAGCGCTGCGCACCGAGTTGGAGAGCCTCTTCGACGAGGCGAGATCGGACGAACCGTCGCCAACCAACTGGCTCGCGGTCGGCCTGCAACGGCGGCAGGCGACCCCGGAGCTGGTGACGCTGATCCGGCTGGACGCCGCCGGCCGACCGCTGTTTCCCCGGCTGGGACCGACATCGACCGAGGCCCCGCCGTTCAGCAATCCACCGCGCGCCACGCGCAGCGCCGCCGCCTCGCTGTGGGTCGGGGACGCGGCCGCGGCCGAGACCACGCTGCGGGACGAGATCGAGCGCCGCCGCGAGAGCACACGTTCCGGCGACCTGCTGGCTCGCCTACAAGCGCAGCTCCAGCTCGCAGGCCTGCACGCGGCGGCCGGCGACGCGGCGCGCGCCGCGGCCGAGTATCGCACGGTGATCGCCGACGCGACGCCTCTGGAAGAGGCCGCGCAGCGCGTGTGGCGCGAACGCGGCCGCGGCCGCCGCCGGTTCACCACCGTGGAGAGCCCCACGGTCCAGCTCTTGGCCCGCGTCGGCCTGGCAGAGGTCACCGACGACCACGCCGCCCGGACCGCGATCGCCACCGAGATCGGCGATGGGCAGCATTGGCTGGTCGCGGACGGCGCGCAGATCGCCATTCTGACGCGGATCGCACGCACCACCGACGGCGCTGAGATCACCGCGGCGCAGCGGCGTTTCGAGCACTTGGTGGCGGCGCGATCCGCACTGCACGCGGCCACCGAGCGGGCGAGCCTGCTGCCCCGACAGCTCGACGGTGACCGCGTGTTGCGCGTGTTCGACACGCCGCTCACCACCTGCCTGCTGGCGCTGCAAGCGCAGACGGACGCGGAGGGCACCACGGTCGGCTGGCACGGCGCCATCCTCGACCTCACCGGCTTTCTCGATCGCGTGCTGGGCGACCAGCTCGAGAGCAGCCGAGCCGGCTTCCACCTCGACGTCATCGATCCGGACGGCAACCGACTGTTGCGCCAATCGTTGCCACCGGACGCCGCCAGCTGGCCGACCGAGATCGCCACGCGCTCGGACACCATCGCCAACCTGCAGTTCAGCGCGGTACCCCGCAACCCGAGCGAGCAGCTCGAGAACCGGCGCGCCTCTCAGCGCAACCTGGCCCTGCTGGTGCTCGCCCTGTGCTTGGTCGCCGGCGGCGCCGCCCTGTTCTTGGTGCGTTCGTCCAGCCGCGAAGCCGAGCTCGCAGCGATGAAGGTCGGCCTGGTCTCCCGCGTTTCGCACGAGCTCAAGACGCCGTTGTCGATGATCAAGATGTACGGCGAAACCCTCGCCTTGGGCCGCGCCAAGGACACCGAACAGAGCACGCGATTCGCGCGGATCATCTCCCGCGAGGCCGATCGACTGACCGCCCTCATCGATCGGGTCCTCGACTTCTCCAAGCACAGCGCCGGCTCGATCCACTACCGCGCCGAGCCACTCGACCTCGCCATCGAGGTGCGCCGCGTGCTCGACGAGTACGAACCGCACATCGAGAGCGCCGGGGCAACCCTGCAGGCGGAGCTCGAGCCGAACACCACGGTGCTCGCCGACCGCGCAGGACTCGCCAGCAGCTTGGTCAACTTGCTCGAGAATGCCATCAAGTACACCCCGGCCGACCGCACAGACCAACCGATCGAGGTGAGTGTGCACCGCCGCCGCAACCAAGTCGTGCTGGAGGTCTCCGACCGCGGAATCGGCGTGCCCGCGGCGGAGCGGGACAAGATCTTCGACAGCTTCTTCCGCGCCGGCAACGCCGGCGCGGCGCGCGGCGCCGGCCTCGGCCTCAGCTTGGTGCGCCACTTCGCCAGCGCCCACGGCGGCACGGCCGAAGCGGTGGAACGCGTCGGCGACGGCACCACCTTTCGCATCTCCCTCCCCGGCACCACTCTGTCCGCGACCCCCCATGGCCAACACGACTGACCACATTCTGATCATCGAAGACGAGCCCGACCTGCGCGACGGACTGCGACACAACCTCGAGCTCGACGGCTACGAGGTCGCGGTCGCCGCGGATGGCGAGGCCGGCATCGAGGCCGCGCGGGCGGGTGACTTCTCGCTGATCGTCCTCGACCTGATGCTGCCCGGCATCGGCGGGTTCGACGTGCTGCGGACCCTGCGCGAGGAGGGCAACACGACTCCGGTCATCATTCTCTCCGCGCGCGGTCAGGACCACGACAAGGTCTCCGGCCTGGAGCTCGGCGCGGATGACTACGTCACCAAACCCTTCGGCTTGGCCGAGCTGGGCGCGCGCATTCGCGCCGTTCTGCGGCGCACTTCGAGCGACGTCGCGGTCAACGACCACTATCGATTCAGCGGCCTCGAGATCGACTTTCGGCGCTTCACCGTGAAGCGCGACGGCGTCGAACAGCAGCTCTCGCGCTACGAGGCCGAGATCCTCAAGATGCTGGTCGTTCACCGCGATCAGGTCGTCACCCGCAACGATCTGCTGCGCAAGGTTTGGGGCTACACGCACCTGCCGACGACCCGCACCGTGGACAACCACATCGCCAGGCTGCGCAAGAAGGTCGAGCGCACACCGGACCAGCCGGCCTACGTGACGACGGTGCACGGCATCGGCTACCGCTTCGACAGCGGCGAGGTGGCGCAATGAGCGTCCGGCGCCTCGAATCTTCGAGCTTCGACAGCATCTCCGAAACACCGTTGGATTCGCGGGCTCCGCTACTGTCGCGGTGCGCTGGGTCTTTGGTTGCGGCCGTGGCCGCGCTGAGCAAGACGCGCCAAGCGGCGGCGATCGCCGTCGTCATCGGCGGTGCGCTGTCGGCGGACGCGGGCGGTGATCGTGGGCCCGCGCCGCAGCCACAACCGTCCACTCCGACCCCGACGGTGTGGGATGGTTGGCTGGCCGAAGTCCTCGACGCCGCGCCCGAGGTTGCGGAAACGGCCTACCGCGGTGCCGCCGAGAGCACCGACAACAACTGGCAACGCGTCCACGCGATGCTGCGGCTGTCGGAGATCGCCCGCGTGCGCGGCGAAGAACAGGAGAGGGCGCGATGGCGGCAGAGCATGCTGGAGACCTTCGACACCGAAGCAGGCCGCACCGCGGCGCAGCGCGGCATCGAACGGTGGGACCGCCGCGCGGGCGACAACGCGGAGCTGCACTGGCTACCGCTGCTGCTGCCCCAACGGACCACCCCGCGCACCCCCGATGCCGACGCCGCTCTACGGCTTCCGCTCGACCAGCTCGAGACCATCGACCCGCTGATCCGGCGCCGTGCGCTGCGCATTCTCGGGCTTCGGCTCGCCGGCCAGAGTGAGCACCCCGAACGGCTCGAGCGCGACGTGTTGGCGCGGCTGCTGCGCGCCGGCCGGTACTCCGCGCTGCTCAGTCGCCGCGACGACGTGGACGAGGCCGATCTGCGTCAGATCGCGGCCCGCCTGCAGGCCGCGGCCGCGGCGGAGCAGTCGCTCAGCGGCGAGAGCACGGCGCTGCGCCAGGCATCGCGCCGCCTGCGCGAACGACTCGACCGCGGCGACCCCGACGCTGCGCGCGCCTGGCTGGCGGTCGTCCCGTATCGATGAGCGCCATTCGCGGACGGCACCCTCGCGGAGGCACCGTCACGGACAGCGCCGTCGCGGACCTACCGTCAGCGGCTCTCGCCGCTCTCCGGGTCGGTGCCGCTCTTGCCCCAGTTCGGGTCGTCGAAGAACGTGCCGGTGTAGAAGTCGAGCGGCTCGATCTCGGGTCCGTTCGGGTGCAGCTCCGCCGCGCCGTAGATCGGGAACAGCAGGAAGTCACCGGCGTGGACGAAGGTCCAGCAGAGGTGCTTGGCCAGCTGGTAGATGGTCGTGAAAGGCATCGCCAAGACTTGGGTCGCGGCGCTGCCACGCAGTCCCTCACGCACCTCGACCGAAGAGGCATAGCCGTCGGTGAAGCCGCCGTAGGGCACCACGATCGGGGACAACAGGACCATGCTCAGGTCCTTGCCGGCACGGCGGACCGTGCCGCAACTCGTCATGGACAGGGCGAGCAACAGGGCGGCGAAGACTGCGGTCTTGCGCGGGATCACGAGCGGCTCCTTGCAGAGAGGGACTTGCGTCGCTTTTCGGGGCAAACGGGTCAGGCATCGAAGCGCCAGAGCGGCGTGCAGACAAGCGCGGGCCGCAAAGATTTCGCAGCTGGCGATCCGTCCGCCTGCCGCGCGCTCGGCAGAGATTCTCGGCCGCCGGCTGGACGCCCCGCGGAGGCGGCAATACCGTCAACAGCATGTCGCCCACCGGGGAGCTGGGGACGCATCAGACCGGCCTTAGAGCCCCACCGAGCACGTTCATGCAAAGCGATTTCGGCGCAGATATCTTCGACGACGATCCACCCACCGAGCAGCCCGAGCGCAGCGCCCGTCGCAGCGCGAAACCCCGGGCGCAGGCCGTCGAGATCCGCGTGAAGAAGACGGCTCCGCGCCGCGACGCGGAGGACCTCGCCGACATCGAGTTCGGCCAGCCGTCACCGCGACCCGATGCCGCGGCGGATTCGGACACAGCCGATGCGGACAAGGCGGCCGCGCCGGACACCGGCAGCCGACGGCCACCGCGCCGCCCGCGCGCCGAGCGGGGCGAGCGGGGCGATGCGCCCGCGACGACGGCCACTCCGGTCGAGCCCCGGGCGCGGCGGCAGCGCTCCACCGGGGTCGGGGAGCCGCGCCCCCGCCGCGATCGCCCGCGCGGCGATCGGGACCGGGGCGATCGGGATCGAGGCGAGCGGGATCGAGGCGAGCGGGACCGGGGCGACCGGGACCGGGGCGAGCGCCCGCGCGGTGGTCGCGACCGGGGCGATCGGCACCGCGGCGAGCGCCGGGATCGCGACCGCCCCGAAGACGACCGCGGTCGCCGCCGCGGTCGCGACCGCGAGCGCGGGCGCGGTGATCGGCCCGCAGGGCCGCGCGGCGGCCACACGAAGACGTCCGAGACCACCGACACGGCCCCCATCGATCGGTTGCCGACGCGCGGCGGCCGCGGCCGACAGACACAGCCGACCACCGCCAGTGCCCGGGTCGCGCTCCTCCTCGACCTGGAGGATCTGAGCCGCGGCGCGCGCGAGCACGGGTGGGAGATCTCCTACCGGCGATTGCAGAACCGGCTCGTCGCCGACCGCACCGCGGTCCGCGTCCTGGCGTACGCGCCGGACGATCAACCCGAGCTCGGCGCCCCCCTGGCAGCCGCGCGCATCGAGCTGCAGACTTGCGATCCCGACGCGATCGAGGTCGCGTTGAGCGTCGACGCGATGACCATCGCGCCGCGGGTCGACTGTGTCGTCGTGGGGTCGGACTCGGCCGCGTTCGCCCCGTTGGTCGCCATGCTGCGCAGTCAGGGAATCCGCGTCGAATCGGCCAGCTTCTCGCCGAAGAGTCCGCTCGACAGCCAGTTCCACCACGAGATCGACAAGTCGGCCTGCTTTGCACCGTGAGCCTCCGGCGCCACGAATCGTCGAGCGGCGACAACCTTTCGGAAGGCTCGATGTCGCTGGAACTTCGACAACGCAGCTCCCGGAGGCTCGAAGACAACACTGGCCTCTGGGCTCAGCGTGGCCGTCCGGCACCGCTGGATTCGCGGGCTCCGCTACTGCCGCGGTGCGCTCCGTTCTTGGTTGCGGCCTCGGCCGCGCTGAGGCTCCGCCTTCGATCGTCCGACGACCCGGCGCCCGATCTCACCGCTTGGCGTGGCGGACTGGTCGCCGGGTTCCTGTGCGCGATGGCCAGTGCGCAGCTCCCCGGCGACGCCGGCGAGGCCCCCGAGCCGACTTGGACTCTGCTGCGGGAACACGATGAGGCGCGCAGCCGCGCGGCCTTCGCCGCATGCGACGAGGACCGGGATGACCGCATCAGCCTGTTCGAGGCGGCGCGCAGGATCGACGGCCTGCAGGACCTGCGCGACATCTCGGTGTTCCGAGAGCTCGACACCAGTGCCGACGGGTTCCTGCAATGGCCCGAGTTCGACCAGCGCTACCGCCAGCTGGTGGAGACCGGTCGACCACTTCGGTTGAAGCCCGCCCGCCCCATCGCCCTGCCGCCTTCGACGCCGGCGGGCGGCGTTCCGCCCGCGATCCGACAGCTGCTGCAGCGACTCGACGACGACCGCGACGGTCGCATCGGGCTCGCAGCGCTCACCGCCGCGATCGAGCAGATGGGCTTCGCCAAGGCCGCGGCCGCCCACGTGCCCCGGCTGGATCGCGACGGTTCCGGGGACCTCGACGCCGCCGAGCTCGCGGTGCTGGTCCCACTGCTGGGTGGCACGCCGGCCGATCGCGGCGACGCGGGCACATCACCCTTGCCACCGGAGCACGCTGCGGCCGATCAGAACGGAGACGGCACGATCGGCCTGCTCGAGCTCGACGCCGCCCTCAAGAGCCTCCACCCCGGACTCACTCGTTGGACCCGAACGATCCTGACCGACGCCGACGAGAGCGGCGACGGCGCCATCGGCAGCGCCGAGATCTTGCGGGCGACGAGCCGACAAGACACGCGATGACGCAACCGCTCCGCCGGTGCGCGCGCGGAGTGGTGCTCGCCGTCACGGCGGCCGCGCCGCTCGCCGCGCAATCTCCAGCGAACGCCGCCCTCCTCGCCGGTGAGCAGGAGGCCTTGGCCGCCAAGGCCGCGGCCGACTATCCGGCCGCGGCCGACCGCTTCCGCGAGCTGCTCGCCATCGCGGTCGCCCGCGATGGGGACGCCGAGCGCGCCGCTCTGGCCGAGTACTTCGCCCTGATGGCCGCCAACCTGACCACGCACGCCGGCACCTGGGCGGCGTTGGACGACGCACTGCAGGCGGCGGCCGGCGCGCCTCTGGCAGACCGACATCCCTGGCTCGACGACGCGCTGCGGCAACTCTCGGTGCGCGTCGCGATCGAGCGCGGTGACGTGACCGAGGTCACGACGCGCACCGCCGAAGCCGGGTTCATCGACGCGTTTTGGCTGGCCGGACCGTTCGACAACGAGCGCGGCGCCGGCTTCTCGCGGCAACTGCCACCGGAAGAAGACGTGGACCTGGAGGCGCAGTACGAGGGCAAGAAGCGCGCCGTCGGCTGGCGACCGCTGCCGGTGCCCGCGCCGCCGGGTGGCCACATCGACCTCGACGCGATGATGCGGCCCAACGACCAGGTGCTGGCCTACTGCGCGACCGCGCTGATGGCGGAGGCCGAGCGCGATGCGCTGCTGCACCTCGGCTCGGACGAGGCCTTCGCGGTGTTCCTCAACGGCGAACGCATCGGCGGCCGCGACGTGCGCCGCCCGTTCGCACCCGACCAGGACGTGCTGGTGCTGCCGCTGGTGCCCGGTGCCAACCTGCTGTTGATCAAGGTCTGCGAGCAAGACGGCGCATTCGCGCTCGCCGCGCGGCTGACGCAAGTCGACGGCCAGCCGTTGACCGACGTGCGCGCTTCGGATCGCCGCGAGGACCTCGACGCCGCCCGGCGCACCACCGCGCGCGCCGCGCACCTCGAGCGCGCGACGACCGGCGCGGTCAGCTTCTTCGCCGACCGCGTGGACCGCGGCGGTGATCCGCGGGACGCCATCCGGCTGGCCTACCTGCTCGGCATGCGCACGCCGGATGACCAGACCGAGCGGCGCGACGCCACCCTCGCCGAACGCGCGGTCGAGGCACTTCCCGACGACGACAACGCGCTCTACCTGCGCGCGTTCACCCGCATCCGCACCGCGGCGATCAGCGCCGAGCTCGACGACAACCTCCGGCGGCGGGATTACGAGCGCATTCTGGCGCGCAACCCCCAACACGCGCAGTCGTTGATCGCGCTGGCGCGCCTCGAGCGCGCCAGCGGCCTGTTCCGCGTCGCGGAGGACCTGCTGCACCGCGCCCTGGCGCAGCGGCCCGACAACACAGCGGCGCTGGTCGAGCTGGCGGCGACGCAGGAGATGCGCGGTCACCCGGAGATCGCGATCCAGACGCTGCGCAAGGCCCTGCAAACCGAGCCCGTCCCGCCGCGAGCGCGCCGGGCGCTGGGTCACTTGCTGGCCGCGCAGGGTGCGCCGCGCCCCGCCATCGAGCTGTTGCGCGCCGATTTGAGCAACAGCTTCGCACTCGCCGCCGCCGAGGATCTGTCGACGCTGCTGCTGCGCACCGGGGCCCGCGACGAGGCCGTCGCGCTGCTGCGACGGAGCATCGCGCTGATGCCGTTCGCCAAGGGCCCGCGCCTGCGGTTGGCGCGGCTGTTGGCCGCCGAAGGCAACGCCGAGGCCGCGTTCTCGACATTCCTCGATTGGCTGCGCATCTGTCCGGAGGACGACCAGGTACTGGTCGAGGTCAGCGCGCTGCACGGCCGGCAAGGCGACCGAGAACGGCAGCGCGAGGCGCTGCGGGCCGCGCTCGAGCTGAACCCCAACGACAAGACCGGCCGCCGCTACCTCGAGTTCCTCGAAGCCGACGAGAAACCGTTCTATCACGACTACGCGATCGACGGCGACGCGGTCCTCGCCACGGACCCGGGCCCCCCCGCCGACGCCGGCGACGCCAACGATCCCTACTACTACCCCTTGCTGCAGACGGTCGTCCACGCCTACCGCAACGGCACGACCAGCACCTACCGGCATCGGATCGTGCGCATCCTCACCGAAGAGGGCGGCCGCCGGATGGCCTTCCACCGGGTTGCGCACTACCGCGGCGAACAGCGCGCGCGGCTGCTGGACGTGCGCGTGCTCGGCGCCGACGGCAGCGAGCGGCGGCCACGGTTGCGCGGAACCGGAGTCCGGCTGCCACCGCTGAGCCCCGGCGACACGGTGGAGATCCGCGAGCGCGTCGACGACCTCGGACCGACGTTCTTCGGCGACTACTTCGGCCTCGAGCACAATCTGTCGGCGTCGGACGGGGCACCCTGCCGGCGCAGTGAGCTGACCGTCGTGCTGGAGCGCGGCCGTGAGTATCGCACCCAAGTCCGCGGCGGCGCGCCGGCGGCGGAAGCCGGCCAGGATGCCGCCGGCCACACCGTCCAGACCTGGCGGATGACCGACCTCCCCCGCGCAGTGCTCGAGGAGCGCCGCCCGGCGCGGTCGGAGTCCGATCCCCTGGTGCGCGTCACCACCTACCGGGACTGGCAGCAGTTCGGGGCGTGGTGGTGGGATCTGATCAAGCGACAGCTGGAGGTGTCGCCGGCGATGCGCGCGCTGGTGGCCGAGCGCACCGCTGGCCTGAGCAGCGCGCGGGAGAAGATCGACGCACTGTACGAGTTCGTCACCACCGACGTGCGCTACACGGCGTGGGAGTTCGGCGTCCACGGCTACAAGCCCTACAGCACGCCAGTGGTGTTCGAGCGGCGCCACGGCGACTGCAAGGACAAGGCGCTGCTGCTGGTCGCCCTGCTGTCGGAGCTCGACATCCCGGCGTTCCCGGTGCTGATCCACGCGGATCCACTGCGCAGCGAGGACGATCTCTCGCTGCCGCTGGTACGCCACTTCAACCACTGCATCGCCTACGTCCCGCCGTTCGACGACCAACCCGGCCGGTTTCTCGACGGCACCGCCACCTATCACCCAGCGGACACCCTGCCGGAGATGGATCAGGGCGCTGCGGTCCTCATCGTCCAGCCCGACGGTGTCGCGCTCGACAAGACCGCGTGGGTGCGCGCCGAAGACAACGCAGACGAGTCGAACTGGGGCGTCTCCCTCCAGCCTTCAGGCGCCGCTCGGGTCGCGCTGCAACAGCGCGCGGTGGGCAACCGAGCAGTGCCGTTGCGAGAGTCGCTGAGCAACACGCCCGCCAAGCGCACCGAGCAAATCGAACGCCGCCTGACCGCCGCGGTGGGCACGGTGGACGTCCTGTCGGTCTCGAGCAGCGACCCCCACGACCTCGATGACGTGGTCGAGCTCACGGTCGAGTTCGACGCGCGCGAGCTGGCGGCACGAGTCGCCGGCCGGCAGACCCTGTCGCTGCCCCTGGGGCTGGAGACCGAGGAGCTGCAGGGCTTGGTGCGCGCCCCCGAGCGGCGCTTCGCGCTCCTGCTGGGCGTGCCCGACGCGCAGCGCAGCGTGATCCACTACGCGCTGCCGCCGGGCTTTGCTCCGGTCGAGATTCCGCCGCCGGTGGAGCTGCGCGCGCCGTTCGGCTCCTACGTGCAGCGCGCCTCGCTGGTCGATGGCGAGCTGCGCGTCGAGCGCACGCGCACGCTGGACGTCAACCGCATCGAGCCGGCGGAGTATCCGGAGTTTCGCGAGTTCATCCAACGGATCGGGCGCGCCGACGAGCGACGGATACTGATCGAGAAGCGGGGAGGACGACCGTGATGGGATGCAGGATTGACTGCGCTGGTCGGGCGCGACTGGGCGCGCTCGCACTCGGTGCGCTCGTGGCGTCCGCTGCCACCACCCAGCAGCCGGCGACCACGGCGGGCGCCGACGCGGCCCCCGCCATCGCCGATACGCTGCTCGAGGCCTTCGTGCCACGAGTGGACGACCCCGGCGACCGTGCGCTGGCCCTGCTGCGCACGGCGGCGACCCACGCCGCCCACCCGGCCTCCGCCCTGTTGATCGACGCCGCCCGCCGCGTCTCCGAGCAGGCGCACGGCCGCGACCGCCTGCTGGGCGCGGTCGACAACTACCTCGGCGCACAGCCGCACGGCCTCGGCCACGCCGCGGCCCTCGGCCTCCGCACCAGCCTGCTGCTGCGCGCGGGGCGGCGCGGGGCAGAGCTCGAGGATCCACACGGCGACGTCGCCGAACCCCTGCTGGCAGTCGGCCCCTTCGGTGACGAAGGCGACCACTACGGCGGTGTGCCGTTCGCACCGGAGCTCCGGTTTCCCGACCCGGACACACCGCTGCCCGGTCGTTTCGGCGCGGTGAAGCCGCGCGTCGTGGAGCGCGCCCGGCTGCGGTCCACGCTCGATCTGGCACCGGACGGCCCACACGCCGAGGGCTGCCACTACGGCTTGCACCAGCTGCACGCCGAGACCGCGTCGCCTTGCTTCGTCGAGGTGCGCAGCAGCGGCTCGTTCGAGCTGTTCGTCAACGGCGAGCTCGTCCGGGCTGTCGACCGCGCGGTCCAGCGCGCGGCCAACGTACAGCGGTTGCCGGCCATGCTGCGCGCGGGCGTCAACCTCGTCCTGGTCAAGACCACGACCAACCGCCGCTCTACCATCGGCCTGCGCTACCTCGACGGAGCCGGGCGACCGCTGGCGACCATTCGCACGCTGGCCCCCGACACGGTGCGGCAACCCGGCGCACCGGCGGGCCCACCGGCGGAGCTGTCGGAGTTCGTCGACGGCACCGAGAGCTTGGCGCGGGCGGGCATGCGCAGCGAAGGCACCCAGCGCCGACGACTGCTGTTGGCCGCCATCCTCGCCGCGCAGCAAGACCGGGACCACGACCGCGCGATGCCTTGGCTCGCCGCGCTGGAGCAAGACCCACCGCAGACGCCGCGCCTGATCCTCGCCCATGCGCGCGCGCTGGACGGCGCCGATTGGTTGCCGGCGGAGCTGCGCAACGCCCGGGCGCGCGCGCTGCGGCGTGGGTTGCCGGCCACCGCCGCCGACGGTCACCACGCCACGCTCGAACGCGCCCGCGCGCTGGACAACCAGGACCGCGGCGAGGACGCGATCCGGCTCTTGCAGCGCCGCGTCGCCGACGGCCACGCCGGCCCGGAGACCTTCGACCAGCTGTACCGCATCCTGCAGCGGCTGCGCTTCACCGCCGATGCCGAAGCGCTGCTCGCGCCGTGGCGGGAGCGCTGGCCGGCCGACGTGCGACCGGTGCTCGCCGCGGTCTCGGCGCGCAGGAGGGGCGGCGACATGGCCGGCGCGCTGGCGCTCGCCCGCGAGGCCAACGCCACCGCGCCGCACCCGGCGCTGCGGCGCTCGGTCCTCGATCTCGCCTCGGACCTGGGCCAGGCCGAGCTGGCGCTGGCCCAGCTCGAGCCGCTGTTCGAGAACGACCCGACGGGCGCTGCCGCGTTGCAAGCCCGCGCCGAGACCTTGGCTCGCCTGGGCCGCGACGCCGACGCGGCGGCCGTGGATGCGACGCTGATCGACCACCCCGCGCTCGATGCGCGGAGCGCGCGCGACATCGCCGCCCGATGCCTGCTGCGCGACGACCGCGACGGTGCACAACGCGCCCTGGCGCGCGTCCTGCAGCTGTCCCCCGGCGACGCCGCCGCGCGGCGCACGGCGGCGATGCTCACCGGCGACGACGCATTCGCCGAGCTCGCACCGTTTCGCCGTGACGCCGACGAGATCTTGGCCGGCTTTCGCGCGAGCGACCGCGAGCGGGGGGCGTCGTCGTCGCTGGTCCTCGACCAGATGATCGTGCGCGTGTTCGACGACGGCTCGGCCGTCGAAGAGGTCCACCAGATCCGCCGCATCAACGATCTCCGCGGCGTCGAGCTCTACCAGGAGGCGCGCAACGCGGCCAACGCCGCCGAGGTCCTGCGGTTGCGCACCGTCGGCACCGACGGCGAGAGCTACGTGCCGCACCGCGTGGCGCGCAGCTACGGCATGCCGCGGCTCGAGCCGGGTGCGTTCATCGAAGAACGCTACCGCAACTACGAAGCCGCCCCCGGCGCATCGCCATGGCGGGCGACCGAGTTCTACTTCCGCAGCACCGACGAGCCGTTCTTGCTCACCGAGCTGGTGATGATCTTGCCGGAAGAGCACCAGGGACGGTTTCGCACCCGCAACATGCCGGCGCCAACGGAAGTGCAGGAGCTCGACGGCGGCCTCCGGGCCTTCGTCTTTCGCATGACCGACGTACCGCGGCTGCCGAGCGAGCGCAGGGCACCGCCCATCGACGAGCTAGTGCCGATCGTCACCTTCGGCGAGGATGCGAACCCCGATGCCGCCGCCCGCGCGGCGTATCGCACCGCCGAGCGCCGCGCGATTCCCGATCCAACCATCCGCGCCAAGGCGGCCGAGCTCACCCTGGGTGTGCAGGGCGACACCGCCAAGGCCGCCGCCATCTACCGCTACGCGCAGGAGCAGATCGCCGACGGCGGCAGCACCGACCCGACCGAGATCGTGCTGACCGGCCGCGGGCAGCGGTTCTTCGCCATCACAGCGCTGCTGCGCGCCGCCAGCGTGCCGTTCGACCACGCGCGCACCGAGGACGTCCACGCGCGGTTTCTCGACAGCGGTCCGCCGCTGTTCCTCGGCGAGGAGGAGTACCGCATCCCCGCGCTGCGCGTGACCCCCACCGACGGTGCGGTCTTCTGGCTGTTCGCCGACAGTCCACGCCACTATCCCAGCGGCGCCATCCCCGCCGAGCGGTTTGCCGCGCGCGCGCTCTTGCTGCGCGCTGGCGGCGGCGAGCCGACGCGGCTCCCCGACGGAGACGCGGCGGCGGAGTCCGGCTACGACGTGCGCGGCACCCTCGCACTGACCGAGGACGGCACCGCGGAGCTGCGTGCCGAGGCCACGCTGCGCGGGGTGATCGCCTACGGGGCCTCGAGCCGCATCGCGACGCTGGAGGAGAGCACCCAGCAGATCGTGGCGCGCCAGCTGGCGGGGCAGGTGTTCGACGGATGGAGCCTCGGCGAAGTCGAGCTGACCGGCCTCGACGCCGGCGCGCGGATCGGCGCGCGCGTGGTGGTCTCTCAGCGCGACGCGCTCAGCACGGCGGGCGAGGAGCTCCTGCTGCGACTGCCGTTCCCCCCGATCGAGTTCTCGGCCGGCCTCGGCGACCGCGCCCAGCGCCATCTACCGCTGGTGCTGACCGATCTGCAGAGCAGCTCATGGGAAGTGACGGTGTCGCCCGCACCCCACTTTCGCCTGCTCGAGCTGCCCACGCCCGTGCGCCTGCAGCACGCGCTGGTGGATTTCTATCTCGGCGTGGAGCGCGATGGCGACACCGTGCGGCTGCGCCGCGAGCTCGTGCTGCGACCCGGCCGCGTGCCGGCCAGCCAGTTTGCCGAGTGGCTCGACCTCCTGCGTCGCCTCGATCTCGCCGAGCAGCAGACGCTGCGGTTGCAGCGGCGCTGAGCCGTAGCCGACCGCCTGCTCGCGGACCGGCTGCTCACAACGCGATCTGGTTGAGCTGACCGGGGACCAAGACGATCTCCCGTCGCTCCACCTCCTCGCCGTCCCGCAGGTAGACGAGCCAGCGGGCACGCTCACTGATCGCGAACTCACCCGACGGCTTGCCTTCCAGCGGCAACCAGTTCTTGGGCACCATGTCGCCCTCGGTCATGATCCACATGGGCACGAGCCGGTCCTCTGCATCGTGCACGACCAACGCGTCCGCGCGCACGCTTCCCGCGCCTTCGAGGAATCGGATGCGGCAACGCGCGTCGGCGCGCAGCTCGACCTCCTCCTGGTCGGCAAACGACTCGACCTCGTGAAAGATGCCGATGACCGGGTCGCCGGTCAGCCCGATCCAACACTGGCCACGGCGCGGCACGTCGGCCAACGCGAAGCGCCCCTCGGCATCCGTGACCACGCTGCGCTCGACCCTCGCCTGACCGCCCATGCCGGGGAGCAGCTGGAGAACCGGGGAGACCGTGACGCCCGCCAGCGGTTGGCCAGAACGCGACAGCACCCGGCCGCGCAGACTCTCGCGCATCGCATCGCTCGGGATGACGATGTCGACGCCGCGCCGTCCCGCCTCGATGGGCTCGGTGCTGATCGCGAGCAGCGTGCGTGGGTCCCAGGCCGTCAGCCGGTAGCTCTGCGGACGCAACCCCCGCACCTCGAAGCGACCGTCGGCGTGCAGCGGAAACGCCTCGATGGGCTTGACGTCGCCCAAGCCGGCGGCGAGCTGCTCGGCCGTCGCGTCCGGCTGCCGGCCGTAGATCATCGCCCCGTCGCGCAACGCCACGAAGAACCCCGTCGCGGCGCGGCCGTCGGCGTGCCGCACGGTGCCACTGATGGCCAGGGGCTCGCCCCCGAGAGCGACGCGAAGTCGCTCTGGCCTGCCCTCCTCTTCCCATATGGCGCGACTGTAGTCCCGCACGAACGGCTGATGCCCGGGGGCGACGGCGACCATGCGCAGCTGGCTCTCGCGCCGGGTCGGCCAGTCGCATTCGAAATGCCCCGCGCTGTCGGAATGAGTGCGGGCACGGCCCCAGACGACTTCGGCACCCTCGACGGCCGCGCCGTTCTGGTCCACGACGACGCCGCGCAGCCGGTCCGGCCACGCGCGGCGCAACACGACCTGCATGGACAGGTCCCCGGCTTGCGGAACCGGCGCGTCGTGAGGGTGGTAGCCGAGGTGAGACACGCCGATGCGCGCGTCGCGAGCGGCGGGGACCGCAGGAAACGAGAAACCGCCGTCGGAGTCGGTACGGGCACTGACGCCCGAGTACGCCAGGTGCTGCTCGAGGGACTCCGGAAACAGGGAGAGCTCGCGCGCCTCGACGGCGACCGTGACCTCGGCGAGGGGCTGGCCATGCGCATCGACCACGCGGCCCGCGAGTGCCACGGCGGGGACCACGACGATCGTCGCGTGCCGCGACGCATCGAGATGAGGCCAGGCGCGCAGGGTGATCCAAGCCTCGTCGACCGCGATCACCGCGAGCTTCTCGGCACCATCACCGCTCTTGTCGTCCGGCGGCAACCGCAGCTCGAAACGCCCGCCGTCCGCGCTCACCACCGTGCCCGTGGGCGGCGACCCCCGCGACCATCCCACTGCGATCCCGGCCAGCGGCAGACCCCGCTCATCGAGCACCTGCCCGCGCAGCACCGACCGCGGCTGGTCGGTCGCTGGCGACGGAACGTCTCGCTCGACCACGCTGCGGTCGGGCGAGGTGGTGGCCTCGCCCCGCCTCGGTTCCGCTCCCGCCACCATCGCCCCCGGCGCGGCAAACGCGGCCTCCGCTGCCGCCGGCGCATCGACCGGCGCCGAGGACACCCACCAGATCGCGGCCGCGAGACCGACCACGGCCAGCGTCGCGGCGGACTTCGTTCCCGTACCCATTCCCACGAGCATTCCTCCGTTCAAGAGCAACGACGCGAATGCCAGCGCACCGCCACGGCGCGCGTCGGGTTCGGTCGAGACGAGCCGCGCACGGAGCTTGGCCAAGCCGCGCTGCACGCGAGAGCGCACCGCCGAAGCGGAGACGCCCTGCGCCCGCGCGATCTCGACCGCCGTGCGGCGCTCGACGTAGCGCCACCACAAGGTCGAGCGGAAGGGCTCGTCGAGCTCCTTCAGGGCTTGGACCAAGCGCCCGCGAAGCTGCAGGTCGGCGGCGATCTCATCCGTCGACCGCAGTGCTTCGTGAGCCGCCGCGCAGCGCTCGTGGCGCCGCCGCCGCGCGTCCTGCAGCCGCTGGCGCAGCGCGAAGTGGCGCGCCACCGTCCCGAGCCACCCGCGCGGGTTGCTCCGATCGGCCGGCGGGCGCTGCAGCGCCTTGAGCCAGGTCTGCTGCAACACGTCGTCGGCCGCGTGCTCGTCGCCGACCAAGCCGCGGACGATGCCGCGGAGCCAATCGCCGTGGGTCAGGAGTTCTTCCAGCCCAGTCGTCGGCACCCTCGCGTCGGTCATTTGATTGGGGAATCCCGGCCAGGAGAAAGCGTCTCCGAATTTTGCGACATCGAGAGTACGGAGCCTGGCTCCATTCCATCACCTCCGCCGCAACCAACGCCAACTCGCCGAGCAAATGGCCGAGTGCGTGCCTCTGGCCCGAACAACAGCGCGGCGGCTTCCTCCTTACTCAGCCGCGCAGGCGGCGGACGGCATCCATCAGGTCCACGACGGTCGTCAGCTTGGCGCGCACCTTGCCGGCGGCCTCGCCGCGCTCGCGCTCGTAGGCGTCGAGGCGCAACCAGTCGTCGTAGCTGACGTAGTCGACTCCGCGCTGGTGGAGCAGGGCGGGCACGCTTTCCGCATCGTCCGGCGGCAGCGGGTCGGCATCGCCTGTGGTGGCGACGTCGGCGAGCAGGGCCTGCACGGTGAGCTTGGAGTCCGGGCTGTTGGTGCCGATCAGGCCGGTCGGGCCGCGCTTGGCCCAACCCACCACGTACTCGAAGGGCCGCACCGCGCCGCCGGGCGCGTCGAGCACTCGACCGTCGGCGTTGGGGATGACGCCAGCGCGTGCATCGAAGGGAACCCCCTCGATCGGGATACCTCGGTAGCCGATGGCCCGGAACACGAGCTGGACCTCCTCGGTCGAGAATCGCTCGGTGGCGCGCGGGCGCGGCGTGCCGTCCTCGGCGGCGTACAGCTCGTTGTGCTGCAAGCGAATGCCGCTCACCCGCCCCTCGTTGCCGAGGATCTCGACGGGCGAGATCAAGAACTGACACCGCACGCGGCGCGGTGCTCCAGCGGGCGGTCGCAGACTCGCCTCGCGCAAGTAGCGCACGTTGCGCTGCGCCGCGCGCGGCGCAGCCGTCTCCAGCCACTGCTGCGACACCGGATCGAGCTCCATCGCCGCAGCATCGACCTGAAGCTCGGCCCCTTCGACGGCGCCGACCTCCTCGATCTCCTTCGGCGAGAACGCCGCCTGCGCCGGGCCGCGGCGCCCGAGCAGCAGCACCTCGCGCACCCTGCTCCGCCGCAGCGCGTCGAGGGCGTGCTCGGCGATGTCGGTCGCGGCGAGCGCGTCCGGCGGCGACACCAGGATGCGGGTGACGTCCATCGCGACGTTGCCGTTGCCGACGACCGCGACCCGCTCCGCCCCTTCCAACCCGAACTCACGATCGGAGAAATCCGGATGGCCGTTGTACCAGCCGACGAAAGACGTCGCCGAGTGCGAGCCGGTGAGATCCTCGCCCCCGATCCCCATCGCCCGATCGCTCTCGTTGCCGACCGCGTAGATCAGCGCGTCGTAGCGCGAACGCAGCTCGTCGACCTGCACGTCACCACCGAGCCGAACGTTGCCGAAGAAACGAAAGCGCGGATCGGCCGCGGTCTTCTCGTAGACCTTGACCACCGACTTGATCTTCTGGTGGTCGGGCGCCACACCGCCGCGCACGAGCCCGTACGGGGTCGGCAGCCGGTCGAAGACATCACAGCGCACCACCAATTCCGCCGCCTTGAACAGGGCTTCCACGGCGTAGAACGCCGATGGTCCCGAGCCGATCACCGCGACTCGCAGCGGCCGTTCGGCAGTCCCAAGCGGGCCGCCGGCATCTCCGACGCGCGTGCTGTTGGATCCACTCAAGCTACATCTGTCCTGGCCCGTGGCCACCTATCCGCGTTGCACCCGTGCGGCGCAACGGCCATGCGCACCGGGATGGGGATAGCCTAACGGCGTCCGACGCGGAGATGAACCCGGTAGCCCTCGGCTCACTTGAGCCGGTACAGCCACGCCTCGCGCACGCGCCAGCGCACGCCGCGATGCGTGCGCAGCTCGACCTCGAGCTCCGGCACGCGGGTTCGCGGGAAGCCCGACAGGAAGCGCTCGAGCGCCGGGTTGGTCGGTGCCGGCAGGTAGCCGCCGTCGACCGGGCCGTCGGTCCGCAGCCACAGGTAGCGCACCGCCGGGGCAGCCGTGGCGCCCAGCGCACGCGCCGCCAAACCGCTGTCGGTCAGTGGCTGCAGCCAAACTCGGTGTGAGGTCAGGTAGTAGGTGTACAGCAGGGGGCAATTGTGAGCGACGACACAATCGCCGACCACCGTACCATCCTCGCCGCGCACTTCACTCGCATCGGTGAGGACTGCTCCGACATCGCGGTAGAACGTCGTCGAGGTCTCGCGCCACTGCTCTTGGCTCTGCCAACCCGCCGCAGCGGCCAGCACCAGCAATGCCAAGCCGGGCACGACCCGGGGCATCCAACGCGCCGCCGCCGCCGCCAGGTGCGCCGCTGCCACAGCCCACAACGGACCGAAGTAGTACCAAAAGTGCAGGTGGATGCGCGCGTGCTCGGCGAAGGTGCCGACGTGCAGGACGCCCGGCAGCAAGAGCGCGAGCGCGACGCGCGGCGCGCGGCGCAGCAGCACGGGCACGCCGAGCGCGCCCGCGACCAACGCGGGCACGGTGAAGTCGATGCCCGAGAACTCCAAGCCGGCGCGCAGCACAGCGCTCATCTCGGGCCGCGCCAGAATGGTCACTTCGACCAGCTCACCGACGCTGTGGCCGGTCTCCAGGTCGGGGTTGAAGCGGGGATTGGCGGTGGCCCATGCCCGCCAGGCGAGGATCGAGCCGAGCGCGGCCAGGCTCGCGGTCGCCGGCAACCACAGCCGCCGTATCCAGTCCCTCGGACCGCCGCGCACGACCAAGGGCAGCAAGGCCGCGCAGAACCAGACGAACGGCCAGTCCATCCAGGGCCCGAAGTAGGCGGCCAGGCCCTGCACGATCCGCCAGCGGGTGCGCAGAGCGCCGGTGGTCTCGCCCGCGCGCACCGTCGCAAGCACCAACCACAGCCCACACGGGATCACGGTCAGCTCAAGCGAGGCCTGACAAAACAGCTGGCTGACGGGGAACTGCGCGAACAAGAGCGCGCCCCCGAACGCCCAACCCGCGGCGAGACTGCGCCGCAACAGCCGGTAGATCGCCAGCGTGGCCAGCCCCAGCCCCACCACGGTCGGCAGCCGCAACTGCCACTCCTCGGTGCCGAACGCGCCCGCCAACCAGAAGTGACCGGGCGGGTGGTTTTGATACAGCGCGGCGTCGTACGGCGTCGCCGGCAGCTGCGGCCACAGCGGCATGCCGCGCAGCTCCCAGAAGCCGAACCGCTCGAAGCACTGCGCGAACAGACCGTAGTAGACGCCCGCGGTGTGATCGGTGGAGGTCAGCGGCACCGCCATCCACGGCAACACCGTGCCCGAGGAGAGCAGGACGAGCGCCACCATGGCGCACACGTCGCGCGCGCCGAACGGAGCGCCCGGCAGCGCGGTTGGTCGGTCGGACGACGGCATCGACCGGTGCAGAAATAAGGCCAACGACGCCAGCGGTCACCACTGCGCGAGAATTGTTGCCGCGCCTCCGCGGACCGCACGCGTATCGTGGCAGCCCATGCCCGCCCCGCCACGCAGAAGTGCGCTGTTCGCCAGCGCGCTGTTCGCCGCCGCCGGCTGCAGCACGCTGCCGGCGCCCGCTCGCTTCGGCCTGACCTCGGACCAACGTGAGATCACCGTGTACACGCTGACCAACACCCGTGGCATGCGCGCGCGGGTCATCACCCTCGGCGCCACCCTCACCGAGCTCTGGGTGCCCGATCGGGACGGCGAGCTCGCCGACGTCGTGCTCGGCTACGACAGCGTGGCGCCCTACGAGGAGAACCCGTCCTACTTCGGCTGCACGACCGGACGGGTCTGCAACCGCATCGCGAACGGACGCTTTTCGCTCGACGGGACCGAGTACCAGCTCGCCACCAACAACGGCGACAACCACCTGCACGGCGGCGGACCGCGCGCCCTCCACCGCGTGGTCTGGGATGCGACCCCGGTGCAGCACGCCGCCGGAGAAGCGGTGCGCTTCACCTACACGAGCGCCGACGGCGAAGAGGGCTACCCGGGCAACCTGTCGGTCGCGGTGACCTACGTGCTGACCGAAGCAGGCCTGCGGCTCGAGTACGAGGCGCACACCGACCGCGCCACGCCGGTCAACTTGACGCATCACTCGTACTTCAACCTCGCCGGCGCCGGCCGCGGCAACATCCTGGACCACACGCTGCGGATCGCGGCCGCGCGCTACACGCCGACCGACGCGGGCCTGGTGCCGACCGGCGAGATCCGCTCGGTCGCCGACTCGGCCTTCGACTTCCGCCGGCCAACCCCGATCGGCGCGCGCATCGCCGGCGTCGAGGGTGGCTACGACCTCAACTACGTGCTCGACCGCGCCGATCCCGACGGCGAGGGGCTGGCGCTGGCCGCCGAAGCGCACCACCCCGGCAGCGGCCGCGTGCTGACCATCCACACCACCGAGCCCGGCGTGCAGTTCTACTCGGGCAACTTCCTGGACGGCAGCTTGGTCGGCAAGCACGGCGGTGGCTACCCACGGCACGCGGGCTTCTGCCTCGAGCCCCAGCACTTCCCGGACGCGGTCAACCAACCGGCCTTCCCGTCGGTGATCCTCGCGCCCGGCGACGTCTATCGTCAGATCAGCGTCTACCGGTTCGGCACGCGCTGACTCTCAGCGCGGCCGAGGCCGCAACCAAACACGGAGCATTCCGCGACCCGAGCGTCGGTCGCGGGTCCGGCGGTCGCCGGCGGCCGCGCTGAGCCCAGAGGCCAGTGTTGTCTTCGAGCCTCCGGGAGTTGCGTTGTCGAAGTTCCAGCGGCATCGAGCCTTCCGAAAGGTTGTCGCCGCGCGAAGATTTGCGGACCCTGAGGCTCAGCGCGGCCACGGCCGCAACCAAACTCGGATGCCGCTTTTCCCGGAGCGGCTTGGAAGGTCCGACGCATCCGCCGCCGCGCTGAGCCCGGAGGCACTGTCTCTCCGAGCCTCCGGCGCGGCGGCGACGTTGCCAAGTCGGCGACGTCGCCTCGAGAATGTTGTCGAAGCTCGAAGATTCGAGGCGCCGGAGGCTCAGCGCGGCCGAGGCCGCAACCAAACACGGAGCATTCCGCGACCCGAGCGTCGGTCGCGGGTCCGGCGGTCGCCGGCGGCCGCGCTGAGCCCGGAGGCCAGTGTTGTCTTCGAGCCTCCGGGAGCTGCGGTATCGAAGTCCCGGCGACGACGGGCCTTCCGAAAGGTTGTTGCCGCTCGAACATTCTCGGACCCCGAGGCTCAGCGCGCCTCGTACAGCGACGCGCTGTCGACGATGCGCGGCCCGTCCGCGTCCATGCGAGCGTGCTTGGAGGGATAGATCGCCGCCGCCCCCATCTGCCCGGCCTTGTTGATGGCGTAGAAGTTGACCTGGAAGTTCGGCCGCCCGGAATCGTCGAGCAACCGCGCCACCCGCGTCATCCGCGCGATCCGGCGGCAGGCCGCGAGACACGCATCGGTCGGCGACTTGCCCTGCGCCATGTGGTGCACGATGGTCGAGGCACCGTTGCTCAAGATCACCGCCTCACCGCGGCCGGTCGACCCGGCGACGCCGTGGTCATTGTCGACGTAGTTGCCGCAACCCAGCAGCGGCGAGTCGCCGACCCGGCCGGGGATCTTGTAGGCCAGCCCCGACGTGGTCGTCACGCCGCCGATGTCGCCGCTGGCATCCACGCAACCGAGATGGATCGTCCCGGTCGGCCGCGGCCCGCCGCGCTTGCCGCCGGCCGGCACCGCCCCATCGGGGGAGCCGCCGGGGGAGCCATCGCTGGGCAGCGCGTTCTCCTCCGGTGAGATCCAATCATCGCGGTTCGACATCGACTGCTTCCACCGCAGCCAAGCCCGGCGCGCACGCTCGGTGAGCAGGTTCTCCTCCTGAAAGCCGTGCGCGCGCGCGAAGCGCAGGGCGCCCTCGCCGACCAGCAGGACGTGGTCGGTCGTGCGCAGCACGCGCAGGGCCACCTGCGCCGGGTTCTTGATGTTGCGCAGGCTCGCCACCGCGCCGCCGAGGCCGGTCGGGCCGTCCATCGCGCACGCGTCGAGCTCGACGACGCCGTCCTCGTTGGGCAGCCCTCCGTAGCCGACGGTCATGTCGTCGGGATCGTTCTCGACGACCTCGACCCCCGCCACTGCCGCCTCGACCGGCGTCGCCCCCTCGAGCACCTTGCCGACGGCGATCTCCACCGCGCGGATGCCGTTGCGGCTGGAGATCGCGACGGGATCGCGCAACCGGCGCGGCTGGATGTGGATGCGGGGCAGGGCGGCGCCCGCCGCGGCGGCCCCCAAGAACGAACGACGTGAGACGGCCATGCCCCGATCTAACGGGCTGCGGGGGGCACCGCGCAAGCCCACCGCGGATTGGCGCGCCGAGGGGCGATTGGAGCCGTGGTGTCGTCGCCGCTCGAAGATTCTCGGCCCCCGACGCTCAGAGATAGCGCCCGATCAGCAGCTCCAGCCGCCGCTTGGCGTCGGCGGTGATCGCGTCCTTGTGGGTGATGATCGCGTGCTGCATCGCACCGGCGCACGAAATCGGCTCGCTGCGCGCGGCCACCCGCTGCGCCAAGGCGTCGACCACCGCCTTGGCGCGCTCGACGTTGGCGCTCAGCACGGCCAGCACGTCGGCGACGTTGACGTCGTCCTCCTCGTCGTGCCAGCAGTCGTAGTCGGTGGCCAACGCGACCGTCGCGTAGGCGATCTCCGCCTCGCGCGCCAGCTTGGCCTCCTGCAGGTTGGTCATCCCGATCACGTGCACGCCCCACGACCGGTACAGGTTCGACTCGGCGCGCGTCGAGAACAACGGCCCCTCCATGCACACGTAGGTGCCGCCGTCGTGCACGGTCGCCCCGGTGCTGCGCGCGGCGGCCAGCACCTCCTGGCGCAGCGGCTCCCAGATCGGATCGGCGAAGTGCGCGTGGGCGACACAGCCATCGCCGAAGAACGTCGACTCGGCGGTGCGGCCGCGGGTGCGGTCGATGAACTGGTCGACGATCACCAGATCGCCGGGCGCGATGTCCTCGCGCATGCTGCCGACGGCGGAGATGCCGACCACCGCGCTCATCTCCAGCTGGCGCATGGCGTGCAGGTTGGCGCGGAACGGCAGCTCGTGCGGCGCCAGCCGGTGGCCGCGGCCGTGCCGGGGCAAGAACGCCATGCGCACGCCGTGCAGCGTGCCGGTGATCAGCGGGGCCGAAGGCTCGCCGAACGGAGTGGTGAGGGCGACCTCTTCGCGTCCTTCGAGGCCGGGGAGGTCGTAGAGGCCGGAGCCACCGATGACGCCGAGGGTGGGTTGTGTCATGAACCTCGGGAGAGGGAAAGGGAGGCGAACGGGAAGACGGGCATCTTTCGGCCCGGGGCGCGCCGAGACAAGGGCGCGCGGCCAAGTTCACGCCTCTCGTGACCGCGCCTGCCGATCCGCCGGCGGCGGCCCAGAACGACGCCGACCGCCCGAGCGAGCGACCGCGGTGCCGGCCACCAGCCGCTTGATCACCAGCGTCGCGTAGCTGCCGCGGGGCAGACCGAAGCGCACCACGACCTTGCGCCGGCCCGGCTCGAACTCGTCGGCGAGCGTCTCCGACAGCTCGAACCCCGTCGGCCGCACCACGACGGCGCGCGGCTCGGCGCGCAGCTGCAGGCCCGCCATCGGCGGCACCGCGAAGCGCCGCGCGAACCCTTGCTCGCGCAACACCGCGACCAACGCGCGCTCGTACTCGGCGTCGCCGTCCTCGCCGTCCGGCGCGAACAGCGGCGCGTCGAGCTGCTCCAGGCGGCGGATCAGCGCCGGCGCCGGCCGCTCCCACGCCAGCAACCGACCGGAAAGCGTGTCCAGCATCGCGCCCCGGCGCAGCACGCCGCGCAGCATGCCGTCGATCGCCCGGTTCCACAGCCAGCTCTGGTAGGCGTACGCGTGGATCAGCTTGGTGCGCGTCGGCACCAGCAGCAGCGCGCCGCGGAAGTCGCGCGGCTGCGCGCGCAAGTGCTGCAGCACGCGGCCGTAGAACGGCCCGCGCGCGATGCGGGCGCAGACGTCCCAATCGCCCCAGTGCGTGGCCAGCAGACGCTTGAGCTTGACGTCGCCGCCGCGGGCCTGCTCGGAGGGCTGCGCCAACAGCTGCCGCAGCGCGGTCTCGTAGTCACCGCGCAGCACGGCGCGCATCAAGAAGCCCTGGCCGTGCGCCAGACAGCCGAAGCGCTGGTCGTCGAAGTAGTTGGGCAGCCCGTCCTGCACCACGCCGGCGGCATTGGCACGCAGCCGCAAGAGCTCGTCCTGGCCGAGATCGCGCAGCACGATCTCGAACGAGTTGCCGCGGCTCATCCGGCTGTTGATCGGCCGGTCCGAACGCGCCACGAACGACACCGAGAGCCCGCGCTCGCGGTGGTCGAGGCGGCGGCCGCGGATCGAGATCCACTGCTCGGTGCGCCCCTGCCGATCCTTGAGCCCGGCGAACGCCAGTGCGTCGCGCGGCACGCCGGCCAGCTTGGCGACGCGCGCCAACGCCTGGTGCGTGTCCAGCTTCTCCTTGCGCAGCAGGTGCACGAAGTACTCGCCCCCGTCGACGCGCGGAAACACCAGCTCCTCGCGCACGCGGAAGTCACGGGGAACGGTTTTCAGCTTCACGGCAGGGAGCGGGGCTGGGGCGACAAGGCTGGGGCGACGGGACAGAGGCGACGGGGCGGGAGCGGCGGACGGAGCGGTCAGCGCGGCGCGAACTTGCGCAGCTTGTCCAGCACCCGCGTCAGCGCAGCCGGCAGCGGAGCGCTGGCGCGCACCACGCTACCAGACGAGCCCGGCGACGGCACTGCGATCGAGACGGCGTGCAGGAACATCCGCGACAACAACGGCGTCTCGGCGACGCCCCGGCGCAGCTTGAAGCCCGGTTTGATGTCCGACAGCAGCAGGGCGCGGCGGCCGCCGTAGTCGGGATCGCCGATGATGCCGTGGCCCGCGGCGGCGAGGTGCACGCGGATCTGATGGCTCCGGCCGGTGCGCGGCCGCGCGGCGACCAGCGTGTAGCGCTGGAACCGCTCGAGCCGCTCGACGTCGGTGTGCGCGCTGCGCGCCCCCTTGCTGTCTGGATCGACGACGCGGATCCGCCCGGGCCGGCGCCGGTCCGGCCCGAGCGAGCGCCGCAGCGCCATCTCCGGCCGCAGCAGCTCACCGAAGACCAGGGCCTGATACTCCTTCTCGACCTCGCCGGCCCGGAACGCGCGGTCCATCGCGCGCGCCGCCGCCAAGCCCTTGGCCAGCACGAGACAGCCCGAAGTGCCCGCATCCAAGCGATGCACGATGCGCAGATCGTCGTCGGGCCGCAGCGCGGTCAGCTCGCCGTGCACGCCGCGGTACTTACCGGCGCGGTCGGGCACGGTCGGCATGCCCGCCGGCTTGTCGACCACCAGCAGATCGTCGTCCTCGTAGAGGACGTCCAGCGCCCCCGTTTCCGCTCGCGTTCGCGCGGGCACCGACGCCGCGGCGAAGCGCAGCTCGACGACATCGCTGACCGCGAGCCGCGCCTGGGGCTGGGTCGGCTCACCGTTGACCGTCACCGTCGCCGCGCGGATCGCCCGCCGCAAAAAGCGGCGGTCGGCGGTCGGAAACCGCCGCGCGAGGACGTCCTCGACGCGGATGCGCCGGTCCTCGGGCTCGATGAACAACCGCTGGACAACGGCCGGCAGCGCGGCGCCGGCGCCCGATCCCGGGGCGCGCCGGCTCACCGGTTGCGGTTCAGCCGCCGCACCAACGCCTTGAGCTCCCCGATCTCCTCGCGCAGCGCACGCACCTCGTCGCGCAAGCGCGTCATCTCGGCCTGCTCCATCTCGGCGGTCTCGGTCTCGGCACCGCGCCGGGTCTCACCGATCGCCCGGCGGATCCGCTCGGCGGCACTCGGGCGCGACGTCGGCCGCGACTCGGCGCGCACTTCGCCCGCCGCATCGTGCTCCTCTTCGTGCCCTGCCTCGTGCTCGCCCTCGGGCTCCTCTTCGACGATCTCCTCCGGCTCCTCGGGCTCGTCCGCGACCTCGGCCTCGGTGACGTCATCGAGCGCGACCATCGGCGCGCCGGCCGTGCCCAGGGTCAACGGGAGGCGGCGGGTACCGCCGTCGCGGCGCACGACGACGCGCACCACCTGGCCCGGGCGCAGCTCGGCCAACGCCTTCTCCAGGTCGGCGGTCGAGCGGATCTCGGCGCGACCGAGACCGACCATGGCATCACCGTCGCGCATCCCGGCGCGCGCTGCCGGGCTGCCCTCCACCACTTCGTCGATCTGCACGGCGCCATCGCCGTCGACGACCCGCACCCCGATGAAGGGCCGGCCACCGCTCTCGACGCGCGCGGTCGGCATCAGGCGGCGCACCCTCTCGCCGCGCGGAGCCGCCTCGGCGACGGCTTCCTCGGCGGCGGCCTCTTCGGCGGCGGCTTCCTCGGCGGCGGCTTCCTCAGCGACCGGCGCCGCCACTGCCTCTTGTGGCGCGTCTTCCGTCTCGGTGGCGGTCTCCTCGGCCTCCTCCGCGTCGGCCGGCGGCGGCACGACGTCCGGCCGCTTGCCGAGGACCACCGCCAGCGTGTGCTCGGTGCCGTCTCGCCGCAGGCGCAGCACGACCCGGTCCCCCGCGTTGTGGCTGCCGATCGCCTCGCGGAACTCGTCGACCTTCGGCGTCTCGCGATCGCCGACCGCGATGAGCTGGTCACCGGCGCGGATCCCGGCCTTGGCGGCGGCGGTATCCGAGATCACGCTCTGCACGATGGCAGGGCCGCTCTCGGGGAGGTAGACCCCGAGAAAGCCATCGCCGGCGAGCACGCCGAGCAACAGCAGGAGGGGGAGAGAAAGCGCGGAAGGAACGCTCATTTGGAGATGCTCGTGGGGAGGATGAACGGAGGGGCACGCGGCCCTGACGGGGCCATGCGCGGCTGGCCGTAGAATATCCGCGCTCGGCGAGAACTTCCGCGCCGCGCTGCCGGCGGTCGGATCTCATGCCGGGGGCCGGCCACGGCGCCGCTCCCCGGTCGGCCCGCGCCACCGACGGGTCGGGCCCGCCGACTGCTGCCGGATGGCGAGCGAATTACGCCCGGCGCGGGGACGGCGGCGCCGATGGGCCGACCATCGCGACCAGACGCCGGCCGAGCACGACCTCGACCCGCAGCACGGCCGCGCCGCGCAGCAGGCGCACGCGCACACGATCGCCGACGATCGACCGCCGGATCTCCGCGGCGAGCTGCTCGGGCTCGCGCACCCGCACGCCGCCGAGCGCCACGATGTGGTCGCCGGCTTGGAGCCCGGCGGCCGCGGCCGGCGAGCCCGGCACGACCTCACCGATGCGCACGCCGTCGACGTCCGGGTCCAGCATCACCCCCAGCCAACCGCGCTGCGACCCGGCGGGGAGCGCGCCCAAGAGGGCGGTGCACAGAACCGAAATCACGGCGTGGGCGGGCATCGGACTGCCGATTGGCATCGGCGACGCGGCGATCTCGGCTTGACTCAGGATCTCGCCTTGACGCGCGGCATCGGACTCCCTATCTCATGCACGTCGGCCTGAAACGCCGCTGCAAGCGCCCCGTTCGTCTAGCGGCCTAGGATACATGGTTCTCATCCATGTGACACGGGTTCGAGTCCCGTACGGGGTACCAATGGGCGGGGCGAGCCGAGCTCGCCCCGCCCGATCTTTGCCGCCGGCGCCGCCGGCGGCGCACGTTTGACCCGCGGACGACCCGCTTGGCCTGGCTCGGCAGACAAGACCTGGAAGACCGCGAGCACCGCACGCTGCACCGGTTCGCCACCCTCAGCGACCGGGCGGGCGGCCGCCGGCTCGACGAGCCGGAGGACCCGATCCGCACGGCGTTTCAGCGCGACCGCGACCGCATCATCCACTGCACCGCGTTTCGCCGCCTGCAGCACAAGACGCAGGTGATGGCCGCGTTCGAGGGCGACCACTACCGCAGCCGCATGACCCACTCGCTCGAGGTCGCCCAGCTGGCGCGCGGCGTGGCGCACGCGCTGCGGCTCAACGCCGACCTCGCCGAGGCGGTCGCGCTGGCGCACGACCTGGGCCACCCGCCGTTCGGGCACGTCGGCGAGGACGGCCTGGCGGAGCGGATGGCGACGCACGGTGGGTTTCGCCACAACGCTCAGGGTGCGCGAATCGTCGACTGCCTGGAGGATCCCTACGCGCACGGCTTCGGCCTCAACCTCACCCTGGTGGTGCGGCAGTCGCTGCTCAAGGGGCCGGTGCCGGACGGCTTTCCGCTGAGCGCGGACCTGCACACCGGACGCGAGCTGCCACTCGAGGCGCAGGTCGTCGACCGCTGCGACAAGATCGCCTACCTGTGCCACGACCTCGACGACGGCTTGCGCGCCGGCGCCTTCACCGAGGCCGATGCGGCCGGCCTGCGCCTCTGGCAGCGCGCGGCGCAACGCTGCGCCTCACCCGTCACCGCGCGGATCGTCAGCGACATGATCGCGATCCTCGTCCACGACCTGATCGAGACCACCGCGACGCGGCTCGACGCGGCGACGACCAGCCCACGCCCCGCCCACTCCGCCGAGGTCACCGTGCTGACCGACGAGCTGCAGCGCTTCCTGCGGACCGAGTTCTACCGCTCGCGCATGGTGCTCGAACGCATGCAGCACGGCGTCGAGCAGCTGTGCGCCGTGTTCGACGCCCTGCTGGCCAAGCCCGAGGGCCTGCCGGCCAAGGCCCGCGCGCGCCTGACGCGGGATGGGTTGGAACGGACCGTGTGCGACCACGTCGCCGGCATGACCGACCGCTATCTGGTGCGCCAGCCGACGTAGAGCCGCGAAGGCGAGCGCCGGCCTTCAAGCGTTCAAGCGCCGCCGGGAGCCAACCGCGCGATCGCCGCCAGGACCTGCCCGGGCTCGATCCGCTGCTGGCAGTGTGGATCGACCGCGCAGGTCGGTAGATAGCAGCACAGACAGTCGAGCCCCTCGGGCACGATCTTCTCGCCGCGGCCGAACAGCTCGATCTCGGCGCTCGAGGTCGGGCCGAACAAGGCCACCACCGGCACCTTGCGCGCGGTGGCGACGTGCAGCGCGAAGGTGTCGCCGGTGACCACGACCGCGCACATCTCGAGCATCGCGGCGAAGCGGCGCACCGAGTGGCTGGTGCCGGCGTCGAACACCGGCAGCGCCGAGGTCGCGGCCAACAGCCGCTCGTGGCGATCGCGCTCTTCCGGACCGCCGAGCAGCAGCATGCCCATGCCCCGCGCCGCCACCCGGTGCGCCAGCTCGATCTGGTGGTCCAACGTCCACTGCTTGCGCTCCCAGCGGCCGCCGGCCCCGGTGTTGAGGCCGACCAGGGGCCCGTCGAACGGCAGGGCCGCGCGGTAGGCGCGGCCGTTGGCGGCATCGGCGTCCCCCGGCTCGAGAATCGGCTCGGCGACGTGCGCGGGCGACACCTCCAACACGGCGGCGATGCGGGCCTGATAGGTCTGCTGGTTCTGCTTCTTGCGGGCGTCCGACAGCCCCATGGCCAGCCACTCCTCGGCGCCGGCCGACAGCGCGAGCACCCGGCCCTTCGCGTCCATCGAGAAGCCGCGCCGTTCGCGCCCGCGGGCGGCGGCGGCCAGCACCGCGGCGTCCGGGTCGGCATCCGGACACAACACCGCGTCGAACTCTTCGACCGCGAGGCGCGCCGCGGTGCGCGCGTCGGCAGTGGTCAGCACCTCGTCGACCATGGGGTTGCCGGGAAACAGCGCCGCCGCGCCCGGCGCCGTCAGCCAGGTCACCTTGGCGCGCGGAAACGCCGCGTGGATCGCCGGCAACAGCGACGTCGTGCGCAGCACGTCGCCGAGGGCGGCCAGCTTGACCACGAGCACCCGGTGCTCCACCGGGTCGTAGTCGTCGGTGCACGTCCCGCAGGTGACGCCGGTGCGCTTGTGCGGCGCGCACGGGCGATCCCAGCGAAAGTGGCGACAGTCAGGCTTGCGTTCCTCGGACATTCCGCTCCGCGACCAGACGCGAGAAGAGGGCCTCCATTCTTTCGGCCATCGCGGTGTGCGCGAACAAGCGACGGGTGCGGGCCGCGCCGGCGGCACCCGCCGCCGCCCGCCAGCCGCCATCGGCGAGCGCCTGGGCCAGCGCCTCGGTGAGCGCGCCGGCTTCGCCCGGCGGGACCACCAGCCCGGTGCTGCGATGTTCGACGATCTCGGGCAGGCCACCGACCGCGCTGACCACCAGGGGCAGGCCGGCGGCGCTGGCCTCGAGACACGCGTTGCTCAGGCCCTCGTTGTACGAAGGCATACAGAAGAGGTCGCTGGCGGCGTAGAGCGCGGCCACCGGCTTGACGGCGCCCGGCAGCCGCACCACTTCCCGCAGGCCAGCGCGCTCGACGCGCCGCTCGAGCTCGGCATGGTCCGCCCCGGTCCCGGCCAGCACGACGACCAGGTTCGGGAACTTCCCGACCAGCGCCGCCGCTGCCTCGATCAGCAGCCGCTGGCCCTTGCGCGGCCGCAGGGTCGCCGCGCAGCTGACCACCAGCGCGTCCTCGGCCAGCCCGAGGCCGGCGCGGGCGGTGCTCGCGTCGGGCAGCGAGGCCCACGGCGCCATGTCGATGCCCTCGTGGATCAGGCTGACGCGGTCGGCCGGCACCCCCGCCGCCAGCACCGCGCGCCGCACCGATTCGCAGTTGGCGACGGTGTGGTCGACCAACCGCCGGTAGCGACCGCCGTGCAGCCGCCCGGGCCGGATCGGGTAGTCGATCCGCCGCGTGGTCACGCGGACGGGGACCGTCTCGCGACGGGCAAACCAACCGCCCCACAACAGCGACCGGCCGCAGCCGAAGTGCAGCACGTCCGGCTGCGCGCGCCGCACCGCCGCGCGCAGCGTCGCCGCGGTGCGCGGCCGCAGCGGGCGCCGCAAGTCGACCTCGACCACCGGGGCGGCGATGCGCCGCGCAACGCCTTCGAAGTCCGCGCCCGGCGCCAGCACGAAGTGGTTGTCGTGGCCGCGCGCGTGCAGGTGCTCGACCAGGTGCTGCAGCTGCACCTCGCCGCCGGAGAAGCCGCGTTCGGCGAGGACGTGCTGCACCCGCATCGCGGCGCTCGTCAGGAGCTCGACGTCAGCGACGAAGCCAAGCGCTGCACGCCCTGGCGCAGCGCACTCGGCGGCGGCGGCTCCGCCACCGGCACCCGGGCGGTGCCGAGCAGCTCGAGGATGCGCGCCACCCGGTGGTGGTACTGGTGTGCGTCCATCACCAGCTCGTGGCCCTGCCGGGCGATGCGGGCGCGGGCCGCGGGGTCCGCGAGGTAGCGGCCGATGACCTCGACGCACTCGTCGACGTCACGGTACCACGCCAGGTGCTCGCCGTCGGTGAACACCGTCTCCAAGCCCGGCACGTAGTGCGTCACGTGGAAGCCACCGCACGCCAACGTCAAGAACGTCCGGTTGCTGAAGTAGAGCGGATCGTCGTTGAACTGGTTGAGCCCGAGGACGACGCGCGAGCTGGCGCACAGCCGCCGCAGGCCGCGGTTGGCGACCGCCGGCCGCACGCGCACCGAGTCCGCCCACGGTGCCCACGCATCGGTGACGCCGAACACCTCGGTGTCGAAGTGCTGGCTCAGGCGCTGCACGAACCGCGCGCGGTCGCCGTGCCGGCCCGGCCCACCGACGAACACCACATCCCGCTCGGGCTCGCGGGGCGGCGCCGGGAAGTGGTAGCGCGGCGAGAACCCGCTCATCAAGAACACCGCCTGGCTGACCCCCTGCTGGTGCAGAGCGTCGCGGTGCGCCGGGTTGCTGACACAGACCAGCCGTGCCTGGCGCATGTAGTCGACCATCTCGGGGTCGAGATGATCGAAGCGCTCCTCGATCCACAGCACGACCGGCGTCCGGCCCGTGATCTCGCCCAGCAGCGGCGCCGGCAGGTCCTGGCAGAACACCAGCACCAGATCCGGCCGGAAGCTCTCGTAGACGCGACGCGCCCGCCGCATGGCGCGTTCGCCGCCGAACCACCGCCGCTGGGTCGCCATGTTGACCCAGCGCACCTGGAGGCCGTGGCCGCGCAGGGCGTCGACCAGCCCGCCGGTACACCGGCTGCGCGACATGCTCTTGCCAAAGAACAGGACTCGACGCGGCGCCCCGGAGGCTGCGCTGGCTTGGGGCTGGAGCTTGTTCAGTGGCATGGGGGTCGATCCGGGTGTTCAGCCAGGACAGTCTCCGTGTACCCGGACACCGCCTCTCGATAACTTGCGAAACCGCTCGTACCCCTCCAGCAAAATCGGCGCCTCGCGGGGCAGGACCACCTCACGGTTCGACGGTGGAATATAGACCGAGCCGTGGCCGGGAAGCCACAACCACTTGAGCAACAAGGCCCCGAGCACCGGCGGCCGCCCGTCCAGCACCTCGAGCGTGCGGTCGCCGACCCACAGCCGCCGCAGCTCGGGGCCGCCCTCGACCCAGCGGCCGCCGCCGGCCGCCGCCCGCCGCCGATACTCCCGACCGCACCAGCGCAGGCGCCGTTCGAACTCGGTGCTGTCGCGAAAGCACCGCCGCACGCGCTGCAGCGGCGCACGCCGCGCCAGCTCCTCGCCGTGGCGTCGCGCGCTGGCGACCTCGGCCTCGGCAAAGCCCGCCGCGGTCAGCGCCGGCGCGAGCTGGGGCCGCTGCTCCAGCAGCTTGCCGAGCAACGCCACGCGCGTGCGCGCACCGAGGCCGGGCCGGCACTGGCGCGCCGACTGGAGATCCAACACCGCCACGCCGCCATCGCGCAGCGCGACGAAGTTGGCCGGATGCAGGTCGGGATGGTGGATGCCGGCCTCGACCAGCGCCTTGGTCGCGGCCGCGACGGCATCCGCTGCGGGCCGTGCGTCGGGATCGACCGGCAGCGCCGCGGTGACCAGCAGCGAGCGGTACGGCAGCAGCCGGCGCCGCGCGCCGCGCGCGGAAAGCACGGCCGGGCAGCACACCCCAGCGCGGCGCACGGCATCGAGCATGCGGGCCTCGTGCGGACCAGGCAACGCGCGCAGTAGATAGCGGATGCGGTCGCGCAGGCGGGGAAACGCCATCCACTTCGCGTAGGCACTCCCCGCGTCCGGCAACGCCCCCCGGGCCACCGCGCGCACGCGCCGGACCTGCACCGCCGTCAGTCCTGCGGGCATCGCGTCGGGCGCCGCGCAGACCGCGCGCCACCACGTTGCCAAGCAATCGCGATCGGCGGCGCTCAGCGACACCCGGCCCGCTCCCAGAGCTCGCCGTAGAACGCGCGCAACCGCCGCGCGGCCGCCACCGGGTCCATCGCGCCCACCGCCTTCGCCCGGGCGCGCGCGCCGGTCTGCTGGCGCGCCGCCGGCTCCTCGACCAAGCGCGCGAGCGCCGCGGCGACCGCCCCGGGCTCCTCGTCGCAGACCACCCCACACGGGGTCTCGCCGTCCGCGTCGAGGATCGCCGGCAGCATGCCGCGCCGCGTCGCCACCACCGGCAGGCCGTGCGCCATCGCTTCGCGCACCGCGCGGCAGGTGCCGTCCGAGCCGGGCACCAAGAACACGAACTGATCCAGCGCCGCCAGCGCGGCGCGGTACTGGCCGTCGTACAGATAGCCCGGCAGCGAGACGTGGTCGGCGAGGCCGAGGCGCGTGATCGGCTCCTGCACCAGGCGGCGCGTGTCCTCTTCGTTGCCCCGGCCCAGCAGCACGAAGTGGACGTGTGGGTGGCGCGCGACCAGGTCTTGCGCGACTTCCCACAACAACTCGAATCGACGGTGCGGCTGAATCCGCGCGGTGATGCCGATCGCCACCGCTTCCTGCGGGATCCCCAGGGCGTCCCGCGTCGCCCGGCGCCGCTCGCCGTCCTCCACCAGTTCGACCGGCTCGACCGGCGGCTCCTGCACCAGCACCGAGGACGAGGGGAGCCCCAACCGCTGGACCACTTCGCGGCCGCAGGCCGCGGTCGGCGCCACGACGCCATCGGTGCGGCGCAGGGCCATCCGCAACCGCCAGTCGCGGCGCGGCGGCCGCGGTTCGTACAGACTGCGCACCACCACGACGCGGCGCGGCACCGCCCGCCGCGCCAGCGCGGCGAGCAGGTGGTCGCCGAGCAGGTGCGTGTGCAGCAGATCGAAGTCACCGCGCTGCAGGCGGCGGCGCAGCGCGCGGACATCGCGCAGCAGCGACGGCGGGTGGAAGTGCTTGCGCAGACTCAGATCCCCGGTCACCGGCATGTGGCTGCGCGCAAGCTCGCGCCGCATGCGGTGCTCGGCGCCGGGCAGCGTCCACTGCGCCTGCGCGAACACCACGTCGGCGCCCAGCGCGCGCAGCCGCACCGCGCAGCGGATCGCCGGATCCGCCGGCCCGGTCCACTTGTAGTTCGAGAACAGGTGCAGGACGCGCAGGTCGGAGCTCACGAGACCGCGCTCCGCCGCCACTCGCGCCGCAGCCGCCAGTACTTCAGCCAGTCGTAGTAGCCGGCCATCGCGCTGATCAAGAAGCCGCGCCAGCCGTCGAGAAAGCCCCGCTTGAGCAGCAGGCTCTTGACCACCACCGCCGGCGGCCGGAACAGCAGATCCAACCACGTCGCCCGCCGGCCCTGCGCGTGCAGCGCGCGCGCGGCGATCGCGGTAAAGCTGTCGATGGTGCGCAGGTGATGGCGGAAGTCGCGGTAGCTGAGGTGCTCGATCGCGCCGTCGAGGCGCACCACCTCACCATCGCCATCGACCACGACCTTGTCGTGCGGGTTGGTGCCCCCCCACCGCGCCCGGCGCCGGTCGAAGAGCCGCAGCTTGCGGTCCGGCCAAAACAACCCCCGGCGCACGACGCGGCCCAGGTAGTGGTTGCGCCGCGGCATCTCGTAGCCGGCACCGCGCAGCCCCGCCGCGCGCAGCCGCTCGATCTCGGCGCGCAGCGCGGGCGTGACCCGCTCGTCGGCGTCCAGACACAGCACCCAGTCGTGCCGCGCGGCATCCACCGCGTTCTGCTTCTGCTCGCGGTGGCCCGGAAACGGCGCCCGCAGCGACACCCGCGCGCCGGCCTCGGCCGCCAGCTCCGCCGTCCCGTCGGTGCTGCCGCTGTCGAGCACGACGACCTCGTCGCAGAACGCGAGCGACCGCACACAGTCGACGATCCGATCCGCCTCCTGGAAGGCGATCACGCAGCCCGAGAGCGGCGTCCCGGCCTCACTCATCACAAGCTTCCCGCTCCGCCGGGTCGCCGCCGCGCCGGCGCTCCCGCGCCATGCCCTTGGCCGCCCGGCGCACGTCCCGCTGCATGCGCAGCGCCTCGCCCTTGATCCGCGAAAGCCGCTCCTGCCACTCGTGCAGCTTGGCATCGCGATCCACCGACCGCGCCGCCGCGGCTAGGATCTTGTCGCGCTCCTCCTTGCTCACCGACAGCTTCTGGTTCAGCAAGAACTGGTTGGTGTAGCCCAAGATCCACAGCCACCGCATCTGCTCGAGCATCTCCTCGACCAGGTCGACCAGCTCAAGCTCCGCCCCGTTGAGGCCACGGCTGCGGGCGCGCTTGCTGCGATCGCGGTTCGAGGTCATCGGCGGTAGACGGTCATCAGGCGGGTCAGGGCGGGTCGGGACGTGTCGGTCCCCGCGCGACCCGCTAAGGTGCGCGGCGCCGGTCCCGCGCGATCAGCGTATGCGCTGCCTCCACCTGCCTTCCACCTTTGCCGCCCTGGTGCTCAGCGCCTGCGCCCCGCCCCCCGACCCGAGCTGGAGCGAGGCTGCGCGCCGGGGAGCGCAGAGCTACCGCCTGCACTGCGCGGCGTGCCACGGGCGTGACCCGCACCGCGACGGCGACAGCGGCCCGGCGATCGCCCGCGCGAGTGGTGAGCTCTTGCGCGCGAAGGTGCTGGCGGGGACGTATCCGCCGGGGCACACGCCGCTGCGGCCGACGCGTGAGATGCCGCTGTTGCCGATGGTCGCCGAGCGCATCGACGATCTCGCGGCGTATCTGGCGGAGGTGGCGCCCCCGGGAACGGCTGGAGGAGGTCAGTGACGGCTGTCGGGGCGCGCGAGGACCGTCGTCAGGCAGGCCACGCGCCTACCCGAGCCAAGACAATCTTGGGCGCACCGTCACTTGACTCGATCTGGCGGGCCTTGCTCAGGTGGCCCAGTTCTCGGTCGGGAATTCGCACAAGCCGAGCTCTCCCGCCGTCCTCCTCCAGGCACGCGATCCCCTTGGGGGATTTGGTTCCGCGCACAACATGTAGCCGTGAGCAAGATCTCGCCCCGCCGAACCTTTAGCGGGACCAAATCAGTCTACTCGTTCCAAGCTGCATGGCATGTTCGCCCTCATTCTGCCTGGCGGGTGACAGCGGGGGAGATGCCGAGGGCGAGAACCTACCGGATCTCACGGCGACGGCTTGCTCGCTTCGACACGGTCGCCATCGTGGCGAACAACTCGAGCGTTTGCAGACGTGCTTGCCGGAACAGTTACGCCGGATGTGCGCCCCCGCAGGCTTCACCTACGACGCCCTCGAACGCTAGCTGCGAGACTCCACCGACGCCCGGTTAACGAGTCACGAGATCGACCGCGGCCTGCAGCTCATGGGCAACGTAGCCCCACTCCGTGTACCCGGAGCTGATGAACCAATTGCAAACGGCACCCAAGAAAGCCACTTTCTCCGCGTGCATGGTCTTCCACGCCAGATCCGTTCTCGGCAGGCTATCGAACGCGCTATGCAAATAGACTTTCCCCTTATGGAGAATGTGACTGCGCCCAACAAGAGAGACCGCATGAGGCCGTTCACGCAATCGGTTTCGAATCTGGTCTACCGAACCCGGTCTCCCAAACTGTTTTCGAGCGTTGGCCAGGATCGTGGCATACTGATTCAGCCTTTCCTCGCTGGGTGCGGGTGGCTCGAACTCTTCCACCACTCCTTGCTCAATGTGTTCGATCATCTCACTCGACTTGGTTGTATGATAAGCGTCCACGAGCGGGCCGAGCTGCTGCTGGAATGTTACAACGATGTCCCGTAAAGCTGCGCGCTCGTCGGCGGCAATGACCGCCCCCGCGGGATTCAAATCGCGATGCCTCAGCAGCGATGTAACCTCTACAGCGTGAGGCGCGAAACAAAAGCGCTCCGCAAGGCTCCAATCCCTTTCGCGCAAGTCTTGTTGCCCTTGCTCGTTCCGATCCGCCATGCGTACTTCGATCGCTGACACGTCGGTCGCGTCATCGACAGTAACGCTCCCGATCTCGGCCACCGGGTTCTGCGCGGCCTTGACTGGGTGACGATCCTTCGAGTCATCGTCCCCACGGGTCGCTCCCAGCCCGCTTCGCCCACCCGTGCCAGTGCCCTCCCATTGCCGCTCGAATCCATCAGATCTTTGCGAGCCGAGCAGCCAACCGGTAACGCCCACTATCAGGACACAAAGGAACGCGGCCAGCGCCTTGCGCCGATTCCTAAACATCAGCAAACCCCCGACGTCGCACCATGTGTGGCGGAGACCGAGTGTGGCTCTTCATCCGCATCTGCGTACTGCTCGCTCGAGTACTGAGCTGGGCGAGATCCTGGCTTTGACTCTAGCAGTTCGTACACCCAAGTGCCACACTGATGTCGCCTACATAGCTGGCCGCATTGCAAGGAGCCGAGGAGTACACCGACACCACGTCAACGCTCACCTTGTTGCATTCGGAGATCGCGGCGTTGTATTTGACGACAGCGTTCGTGCAAGTGAAAGAACCCGCCGCGCTCGTGAGCCGTGCCGTGCCCGTAGGCGTGAGTGTGATGGTACCCGTGTTGGAACAAGGCTCATCCACGATGCACAAGTGCTCGTGCGGCGACACACCCAACGAGGAAGGGCAAGAAGCCCGCAGCGGAAGTATTGCCAGTCGTGAAGCCCAACGCCGCCGGAATCGACATCGGCAGCCGGGAGCACTGGGTGTGCGCGGCAGCACCCGAGGGTGAGTTTCAGGTCAGCTGCCCCATTCACGCCCTCCGCCTCTAGCCCAACTTCCGCAGTTCGACGGGTCGTCACGTTGAAGAATAACGACTTACGTCGATTGGTTAGCACCACATCGCAGTCGAACGGAGTGGTGCGGGGAGAGTCTCCTGGGTAGCTGGGTGTCGAGCCGGTCGAGCAAGTGCGCCTGCGCCTCGTTGGGGGTGAGCACGCAGCGGACCCGAAGCTCGCGGCCGTCAGAAGTGGGCAGGAGCTCGTCGGCGCTCTGGACCTGACGGAGTTCCTCGAGTGCGTCGTCGAACCTCAGTGCGTCAGTGCGTGCCACAGCGCTGCTTGCACTACCCGGTCGATCTGCGCCGCCGCGACGGTGGATAGCGGGCTGGCGCCGCGCCGAGGCCAAGAATTGGCCTCAGAAATGGCGGCGCACGTGCGTACCGGAACGGTCAACTAGCAATCACCGCTGCAGTCCAACTCGGTGCAAACCGCGTCAATAACCATGATGCACCTGTCACCCGTGCAACCAGCTCCTGTGTACACCGACCCCGAAACTCCGTCCCAGCAACCGCAGCCGTAACATTCCGCTTGCAGTTTCAGCGAACCGCCGTTGCAAGTCATGGTTCCGGCGAACTGGTGACTTGCCCCTGCGAGTGTGCGGCACGTGTGCGATCGGCACTGAATGAACTCCTCACACTCGGAGCCAAGGCACCCGCAGGTTCCGTCCCACTCCAGTTCATCGCAGATCTGCGCTCCGCCAGCGGGACAAACTCCCTCGAGCCAGACAAGCGGAGTGCCTGGCTGGCACGCAACCCCCTCACATGGAGGCCCGGAATAGGTGCCGAGCATGAAGCTCAACGCCACGGCAAACAATCTTACGAACGTCATTCGCACCTCCTAGTCATGGTGATGGGGTTGGGTTTCGATAGGGCTAGCTTGGTTACTGGGCCCAGCTCTCCGCTCTGGGTTCTTTTCCTGGGATTGCGAGTCGTCCAACACGCTGCGACCGTAACGAGACCGACGCGCAAATATGATCATCTGAATTTGCGCAGCGCGCAGCGCGACGACGCACAATCTCTAGCAGATTCTGGGTGGTGGTTGCTCCAACATCGCAGACGGTCAATACTTGGCTCGCAACCTCTCACCAATTGCCGAAATGAAATCAACTCTGACAGCTTCAGGCAGCGCTGTTCGCGCAACAAAGAATGCGAGCAACATCGCAGATTGCTCAACAACGATATAGTCGCGAATCCCATATGCCTCCATTGTCAGAGGCATTTGCGTGAGTTCGGCTGCAAACACCTTGTCTCCACTGATCAACCATTTGGCCAGCTTCTTTCCAGGGAAGGCGATCTCTGGATCCTCGATTCGAGCCACCACGTTGACGGGAGGCGGAGGATTGGGCCCATCCAACTGCACACGCAGCTTCCGAGCAACCTCCTCTATCCTATCTCGGCGCTGCCGCAAACGCTCCGCTGCGGGAGCGGTAAGGGTCTGAACGTAGGATTCGTAGGATAACACATCTGCGTCGCTTACAAGCGATCTGCCGGAATCTATCAACGCCGAAAACTCTCGCTCGCTGATGACTCTTCGAAGCTCGTCACACTTCCGCAGGAGATGCTGATACTTCTCTACGAGCAAGGTCAGGCCGTCACGCTCTGACGAAGGAATATATTGATCCTGGGGATTCAATAGGGTATGGCGGAAAAGCAAGTCGGGCTCCACCATCGCCGCGCGCCCATACAGGTAATCTGGAATCGAAAAGGTGGCCCGACGAAGAGCTTGCCATGCGTCATCCTTTTCCTCAGGCCCCATACCGGGCTTGCCGACAATGCCAGTATCGAGTGCGTTGCTGACATCGACGTTGCCGGTCTCTGTCGCGAGCGCGCTAATGGCCTGCCATTCTTCTGCCAACTCATCTCTCAGTCGGCGAGAGTCCTGCGCACTCAATGCTAGGGGCAACCCGCTGCCCTCCTCAACGCTCTGCTCAACCCGGTCCTCGGCGTTGCTACGTCGCAAAGCAGTCCATGTCCAGCCTCCAACAAACGCTGCGGCCAGTAGAACTGCCAGTCTCAAGACACTTGCTTTAGACATCTACACACTCTGGAAAATCGCGATCGACGAAAGCACATCGGCGAAAGCACGTTGGGGTCGCCCTTCGATTTCAAGATGAGGCCTTGCCGGTGACTGGGGCACGGATGCAGTGACGGGGCGACCTGAATCACGGGCTGGATAACTCACGGTGACGGATTCGGAGATCTTGAGAATGGAATCCCGAAGCGCCGCCTCTCCGATGAATTCTGGCGATCTCACTGGCTTATTGGCTAACAGGTTAAACTCTAGACGAGCAGTCTTGGCCGGTCTTTTTTTTTATCGGGGACTCTCGGTCGCAACCAGAGTAACGGGAGGTTGTTCGGACATGAAACCCGACCGTCGAGAACTTCCATGGCGCGTGTACGCAGAGGACTACCTTGCCCTCCTCGGGTTCGCGCGGGCTGCAGCCACTCACGCCGGCGAGGGGACCCGACTGGACCCCGGCGACATTCTCCACGAAGCCATTCGCCGACAGGTCGTGGCAAATCGCACATTCAAGGACAGGGAACACTGCATCGCTGCGCTGAGGACCGTGATGCGGTCGGTGTGTGCCAACGAGGCACGTCGACGACGGTTCGTCGGTGGCGACGACGTCGCGCGCGTCGCTGGTCCCGACCCCTTCCCAGAATCAGCAGTTGCCGAAGCCCTGGCATGGTTACGCGATCGCGATGCTCGGCTCGCGCAGCTGGTGGAGCAGTGCCTTCGCACGGGCGAGAGACCCAGCGAAGCTGCGGGAGACATGGGTGTGGCGGCCTCTACTGCTCGGCACTGGTGGGCCCAGGCCCTGGCGGAGCTGCGGAAGCACTTCAGCGACCACTGAGATCGCGCCGCAACCGAGCGGCGAAGGCAACCAGGGCTCAGACCGAGTGCTCACGCCGTTTGGTCGGGTGAGGGAGCAGCTCACCTGCAGCTGCATCGGTCGTCGAACGCACCACTCCGCCCTCGCACCAATCCCCACCCCACGCTCCAATGCCGCGATGGCCCGCGACGAACTGGACCGCCTGCTCGACGTGATCGCCCGGCTGCGCGCGCCCGACGGCTGTCCGTGGGACCGCGAGCAGACCGAGGTCAGCATGGCCCCGCACCTGCTCGAGGAGGCCTACGAAGCCGTCGAGGCGCTGCAGGCCGGGGATCCCGCCGCGGCGGCCGAGGAGCTCGGGGACGTGTTGATGAACGTGCTGATGATCGCGCAGATCGCGGGCGAGGCCGGCCGCTACGACGCCGGGGCGGTGGCGGGTGGTATCGCCGACAAGCTGGTCCGCCGGCACCCGCACGTGTTCGGCGGCACGGTCGCCGGCGACGCGGACACCGTGCTGCGCAACTGGGAGGCGATCAAGAAGGAGGAGGCGCCGGACGGGAAACGCAAGGGCGCGCTGGACGGCGTGCCGGACGCGCTTCCGGCGCTACAGAAGGCGCTGCGGGTCGGGGAGAAGGCCGCCCGCACCGGGTTCGATTGGCCGGAGCAGAGTGGCGCGCGCGCGAAGCTCGACGAGGAGCTGGGCGAGCTCGATGCGGCGCTGGCCGGCGGCGATCAGGCCGCCGCCGAGGCCGAGCTCGGCGACGTGCTGTTCAGCGTCGTCAACGTCGCCCGCCATGCGGGCATCAACCCCGAGATGGCGCTGCGCGCGACCGTGCAGCGCTTCATGGCGCGGTTCGCGCGCGTCGAGGCGCAGCTCGGCGCGGGTATGGCCGACGCCAGCTTGGCCGAGATGGAAGCGGCGTGGCAGGCGGCGAAGGAGTCGGAGCGCTGAGCGGCACCGCGCGGTTTCGGATCGCGATCGCCGCCATTCTCGCCGCCCACCTAGCGGTGTTGGCCGTGCTGGCACACGTCACGCCGTGGACCACCGACGAGGGCAGCTACCTCGCCGCGGGGATGGCGCTGCGGCAGGAGCTGCGCTTCGACGCGTTCAGCACGATCCTGCACGGCCCACTGCCGTTCTACAGCAACCAGCTGTGCTTCCCCGAGGGCGTGGCGGCCACGCCCGAGGCGGTGATCGCGCACAAGCTCGACGCCCGCCTCGGCATGCTGCCGCTCGCTGCGCTCGCCGCCATCGGCACCGCGCTGCTGGCGCGAACCTGGTTCGGTCGCCGCGCCGCGCTGGGCGCGCTGGTGCTGCACACGACCAACCCGATCGTGCTCGGCCACGGCTGCTTGATCACCGCCGACATGGCGCTCACCGCGGCGTGGGTGTGGCTCGCGCTGGCGGCGGTCTTCTACCTGCGCGCGCCGGGCGCCGGGCGCGCAGCCCTGGTCGGCGTCGCGCTGGGGACCGCGCTGGCGACGAAGTACCTGGCGCTGTTCGCGCTCCCGGCGCTGGCGATCACCTTTGCCGGCAGCGCGCTGTTCGGCGCGAACGCGACCACCCCCATCGCCCACCGGCTGCGGACCCTGCTGCTGTCGGCCGCGGTGTGCGCCACGGTCGCACTGGGCACGCTGCACGCCTGCTACGGCTTCCGCGCCGGCGGCTACGCGCTGCGGCCGCCAGCTCCGGGCGCGCAGCACGCCCCACAGGACCCCGACGCCGGCGCACTGAGCTCGACCTTCCGCGGCCTGGTGGAAACACCGGGCGCCGCCGCCGCGCTGTCGCTGCTGCCCGCGCCCTGGGTGCGCGGCGTCGACTACCAGAAGTTCTACAGCGAGGCCGGCGGCACCTCGACGCTGGGCGAGCGCGTCGGCCCCGGCTTTGCCAGCTACTTCGCCGTGGCGCTCGGCAGCAAGCTGCCGCTGGTCATGCTGGCACTGCTCGCCGCCGGCCTCGCCCTGCGGCGGCCGCGCTGGCCCCCGCACGCCGGCCTGCTGCTCGCCTGCATGATCGGCGTGCCGGCGGTCTATCTCTCGATCGGCACCGCGCTGCAGATCGGCGTGCGCTATCTGCTGCCGATCCTGCCACTGTTGGCGATCCTCGGCGGCCGCGCCATCGCGCGGTGGAGTGCGGCGCCGGCCGGCCGCTGGGGATTGGCGGTCGCCGCGGTGGTGCTGCTGGCGGAAGTCGGCACCAGCTGGCCGCGCTACGTCGGCGCGTTCAACCCCCTGTTCCGCGCCCAGCCGTATCTGCTGTTCGCCGACTCGAACCTCGATTGGCGCAGCAGCTGGGAGCCCGACCACGACGACCGGACCCTGGCACAGCGCTACCCGCAGAGCGCAGCCCTGCCCCCCACCGGCGGGCCCCGGTTCGGCACGATCCGCGCGCGCGGCCTCGACCTCTCCCGCCCGGATCCCCGCGACCCCTCCCGCGTGCACCACTGGCTGCGGCGCTTCGCGCCGATCGACCGGCTCGGCGCGAACTACGTGTTCGCCGTCGACGACGCCGCGTTCGCCGCCGCCATCGATCTCGGCGGTCCCGACGAAGACGCCCGCGGCGTCCTCGAGCTGGCGATCGCCCGGCTTGGGGCCGGCGACGTCGAGGGAGCCGAGGCGCTGCTGCACACCTGCACCGACCCGGACACCGCGATCGTCGCTCGCCTCGCGCAAGACCTGGCGGCCGCCCCCCCACTGCCCGGCCGCGCCCTGCACACCTGGCTGTCGCTCGGCCGCGCCGACCTGGTGCTGGCGGCGCCGGCGGCGCCCGAAGGCCTCCGCGCGCACGCCCACCTCGCCCGCGGCGAGCCGGACCGCGCCGCGGCGCTCCTGCGCGCGGTCGAGGAGCAGCGCCCGCTCACCATCGACGAGGTCATGCTGCTGGCCAGCAGTCTCGCGCCGAGCGCGCCGGAGCAGGCCAGCGCGGTCCTGACGCGGCACCGCCCGCCCGACGGCAGCCCCCTGCGGGCCGCCTACGACGCGCTCGAGCGCCAGCTGCGGGATGCCACCCAGGCGGTCCGACTGCTGCAGCGAGACGCCGGCGGGGCCGACCCGCGCTGACGGACCGCCGCCGCGCCGTCGGCGGCCCGACGCACCGTCGGCGCGCCGACGGCCGTCGATCGCCCGACGGCGCCGGGGCCGACAGCCCGACACCCTCCTAACCAACTTGCCAACGCTGGTTTAGGTCACACTCAAGAAGTTCCACGCCCAGTGGCACGCGATTCGCACCCCAGTCCGTCGGTGGAAAATGCAACGGGCCGACGGCCCGGTGGCAGGGATCTCGCCCGATGGGCCGCGTGCCCATCGGGCGGCTCCGTTTCCTCCAACCGCCAGCGCGCGAACGCTCGCCGGCCCCACACACCTTCGTCCCTCGAGGACACCCACACACCTGACGCTCGGACAGACCACATTGTGGCGCTGTCCGAGCGTTGCGCTTTTTCCGGCGCACCATGCGCGCGGCGGAAGCGCCACTCGTCACATCCGCCGGTAGCGCGGGCCGCTGCCGCCCTCGCGGGGAGTCCAGCGCGGCCCCAGCACATCGGTCGCCTTGCAGTCGACGCAGTTGGGGGCGTTGATCTGCAGTGCGCCGTCGACGACCTCGTACACGCTCGCCGGGCACATCGCCTCGTAGAACCGCGCGACCTCGGGCGGCACTTCCCCCCCGACCTCGAGGTGGCTGGGGATGGTGTCGCGGGTGGCGTTGCCCGACTTGAAGACCGCGTCGACCTTGCTGAACGTCAAGACGCCGTCCGCCGGCGCAGCGGCCGCGGCGCCACCGGCCCGCTTGGCCTCGGCGGCGTCTTCCTCGACCGCGACGCGCCCCCCGAGCAGGCGCCCACCGCTCGCAGTCATCAGCGCCGCCTTGAGCCCGCCGCGGAAGAAGCCGCTCTTGAACGCCAACCGCATGTTGCGGGTCTTGTGCAGGTCTTCGGTCACGTAGGACGCCTTGCACAGCCGGTCGTACTCGGCGAGCTTGCCCGCCGAAGGATCGTCGGCGACCAACGCCGTGTAGATCGCGCGCGCCGCGTAGATCCCGGACTGGATCGCGTAGTGGATCCCCTTCAGCGAGGGAACGTCGACGAAGCCGGCGCTGTCGCCCAGCACGACGCAGCCATCGCCGGAGCGGCGCTCGGCCAGCGAGTAGTAGCCGCCTTCCGGAATCGTCTTCGCACCCCACTCGAGCAGCTCGCCGCCATCGAGCACACCGCGGAACAGCGGGTGCTGCTTCATGCGCTGCAGCAGCGCGTGCACGTCCAACCCGGCGTCCTTGTAGTCCAGCCCGACGACCAAGCCCAACGCCACCAGGTTGGGCTCGAGCGGATACATGAAGCTGCCGCCGAACGCATCGCGCGGCAGCGGCCACCCCATGGTGTGCACCACGTCCTGCAGCGGCTTGCCGGTCTGCCACAGCTCCTTGACGCCGAGCGCGAAGATCTGCGGGTTGGGCGCGGCGATCCCCTGCCACTGCTCCCAGGCCTGGGCCAGCAGGCCGCGCGTGCCCTCGGACAAGGCGACGACCTTGGCCGACAGGTCGGTGGGCGGCTCGTAGTTGCCGCCCTGGTTGCCGTCCCGATCCAGCCCCATCGGCGTGGTGCGCACGCCGACCACGCGCTGGCCGTCGACCAACAGGGACGCCGCCGGAAACCCGGTGAAGACGTTGACGCCCGCGGCCTCGGCGCGCTCGCCCATCCACTGCACGACCTCGCAGATCGAGGCGACGTAGTTGCCCTTGTTGTGCATCGTCGGCGGCGTCGGAATGCGCAGCGCCCGCTTCTCGGTCAGCATGTAGACCGACTCGCGGTCGACGCGGGTGCGGAACGGAAAGTCGGCGTCGGTGAGATCGGGGAACAGCTCGCGCAGCGCGCGCGGGTTGACCACCGCCCCCGACAGATTGTGCTGGCCTAGCGACTCGGCCTTCTCCAACACGCCGATCTCGACCTCGCCCGGGCCGTCGCCGCGCTCGTTGCCGATCTTCACCAAGCGCGCCAGCTCGATCGCGCCCGCCAGGCCGGCGGGGCCGGCACCGACGAACAGGACGTCCATCGGCACGCCGTCCTCGGACGGCGCCTCGTTGAGGATCAGTCGATCGAGGGGCAGCGCGGGCTGGTGCTTGGCGGGGACGATCTGGGCCATCGGAGCACCGTACGGCGCGCTTCCCGCGTTTTCACCCTCGAGGTAGCGGCGGCGGGCCGGCACGGCGCGCGCGCAGCAAGCGCCGCGCGGTGCGCGCCAGGTGGCGCACGCCGGGAGTCCGGTCGATCCACTGTGGGGTGATGTCGCTGTGCGAGCTGCGCTGGCCGCCAAGGCTGGGGGTGGCGATCACCGTGCGCACGTCCGGATTGCGCGCGCGGAAGGTCGACAACGCGCCGTCGAGGTGCATCGGCCCGCCGTCCGGATGCCCGCGCGGGCGCTCCAGCATGGCCGCCATCGCCTCGATGAGCCGCTCGAGCAACCCTCGCCTCACCGCGTAGAAGTGGGTGGTCAAGACCGGCCCCTCCCACTGGCGGAAGCCGATCCCATCGCCACCCGCGGCACCGTCGACCGGCACCGGGTGGCCGAGATAGGCGAGGTCCCAATCGACCTCTGCCAACACCTCGACCACGGCGTCGAGACCACCGGCCAGCTGTGGTGCCAGCTCGAGGTCGTCTTCGATCATCAGCAAGTGCTCGACGTCGAGGTCGCGCGCGCTGCGCCACGCCTGCAGGTGGCTCAGAAAGCAACCGCGGGCGCCGACGCTCTCGAAGTCACCCGCACTCGGCGGCCGGATCGCCGGGAAGATCTCGACCGCGCCGGGGCACAACGCCATGTCCGCGCGTTCCAGCTCGGCGGCGATCTCTGCCCGGCGGTCGGCCCGCTCGGGCAGATTGACGACGAACGTGCGCTGAAAGTACTCGTGCGACAAGGCGGACTCCTGCCTCCTCGTCGATCACCCTCCACGCCGGGCTGAGGACACCGTCTCGAATCGAGCCACCGCCGGCCAACGACACCGCCCCCCCGAGGTCGCTCAGGGCTCACCAAGCACCCTTGCCGCCGCCGCCAACACGCGCCGGTTCCAGTCGGTCGCGGCGGCGCGGACCCCCAACCTCCGAAAGTCCGCGGGCCGGCGCGCGACGACGACATCGGGCAGCACCCCCCGCCCCTGCACCGCCCGCCCGCCCGCGTCCGCGATGCGGCGCGCGCCAAAGGTCAGCACCGAGCCGTCCGGCCCACTGACCCGTTCCACCATGGCCTCCGCGCCGGCCGTGCGCTCGCCGACCACCAGCGCGCGCCCCTCGTTCTGCAGCACGCGGGTGAAGTGCTCGGCCGCACTCGCGGTCTGGGCGTCGACCAGGATCGCCAACCGCCCGCGGAACGGCCGCTCGCGCACCGGCACGCGCCAGGTGGCGAAGCGCTCGCGGCGCACCAGCCCCCCCAACCACTCCTCGACGTCCGAGTCGCTGACCAGCGTGGCCTCGGCGGCGAGAAAGCGCCCCAGGGTGTGCGCCATCAGCTCGGAGCGGCCACCGGGGTTGCCGCGCAGGTCGAGGATCAGCGCACGCCACGCCAACACCGCGTCGATCTGCCGGTCCAGCACCTGGCCGGCGCGCTCGACGTCGCCGTCTTCGGCGCCGTCTTCGACGATGCGACCGGGCGCGAAGCTCGAGATGGCCAACACCGGCACGCCGGCGACCTCTCCCTCGCCGCGCACCTCGACCGACCAAAACGCGCCGCGCGCCGCCTCGTCGGCGGCGCGCTCCGGCCGGCGCAACCCGTGGCGCGACTCGGTGCCGTCGCTCCAGCGCAGCTCGAGGTCGGCGATCGAGCCGGGGCGCCCGCGCAACAGATGACGCACCAACGACGGCACCACCGGGTACCCCTCAACCCGAATGAGCCGGGGCAAGCGCGCCGCCTCACCACTCAGATGGTCCGGCGCGGCCGGCGCCGCCCCCTGCGGCCAGCTCGCGACGTGCGTGTCCCGTCCGATCGACACCAGCTGGAATCCGCGCCGGTGTTCCAGCGAAGTCACGGCGACGCCATCGACCTCCACCATGCGGTCCGGCGGCAGCTGCAGACTGACGTGGGGATCCTCGAGCTGACTCAACAGACCGGCGAACCCGCGGTAGAAGTCGATCACCGAGTCCCCGGCAACCGCCACGTCGCGCAGCCGCGCGACCTGCTCCTGCCACGCGGCCCGGCGCCCGGCGAAGAAGGGATAGTCGCGGGCCAACACCGCCGCGTAGTGCTCGATGGTGCGCAGCCGGAGCTGGTCTTCCGCCGACAGAGCCGACACGTGGCACCCCGCGGCGCTGAAGAGGACCGCCAACAGGGCCGCGGCGCGGGCCCGCCACCGAAGCCCGCGACGGCGGCGCCTCACCCGGAGCTTCCCGCCGCGCGCGCCAGGTCGTCGGCAAACAGCTCGAGCGCGCTGAGCACCGGCGCCGCCGCCATCTCGATCAGCGAGCAGCGCCCCTTGCCGCGGGCGAACGCCGCCAGCTTCTGCAGCTTCTCCGCGTAACCAGGTCCCCGGCCGTCGGCGACGCCGCGCAGCACGTGCACCATCTGGTTGGTCTCCATCCGACACGGCGGGCACTGGCCGCACTGCTCGTCCATGAAGAACTGCGCGATCTCCAGGATCCGCGGCAGCGGGTCCTCGCCCTCCTCGACGAAGCTCACGCCGCCGCACCCGAGCGTGCCGCCGAGTTCCGCGAGCCGGGCGTGATCCATCGGCGTGTCGAGATGTTCGGCGGCCAGGAAGCGGCACGACAGTGCCGGCAAGATCGCGCGCAACGGCCGGCCGCTGCGCGGCCCACCACCACAGCCGTAGATCAGCTCGCGGAAGGTGGCGCCGAAGGGCAGCTCGTACACACCCGGCCGGGCGACCCGCTCGCCCAACGTGAAGAGCATCGTGCCCGCACTGCCCTCGGTGCCGATCGCGCGGTAGGCGTCGGCGCCGTGGCGCACGATCCACGGCACGTGCGCCAGCGTCTCGACGTTGTTCACCGTCGTCGGCCGGCCGAACAGCCCGGCCTCGCCCGGATACGGCGGCTTGGCCCGCGGCAGCGCCGGCCGTCCCTCGATCGACTCGAGCGCCGCGGTCTCCTCGCCGGCGACGTAGGTGGTCGGCGCGCGGTGGATGCGGATCTCGAACGCGAACCGGCCCTCGAACGCTTCGCCGCCGAGCACGCCGGCGGCCTCCGCCTCGGCGATCGCGTCCTGCGCCGCAGCCAAGGGCGCCTGCATGTCCTCGATCAGGTAGAGGTAGCCGACGCGCGCGCCCGTGGCCAAACCACACAGCGCCATGCCCTCGAGCACCGCGTGCGGGTAGTGCGCCACGAGATACTTGTCCTTGTCGCTGCCCGGCTCGTGCTCGCCACCATTGGCGACCACGTAGCGCTCGCCCCCGTCGCGATCCTGCGCCGCGGCCAAGCCCCACTTGCGCGCCACCGGGAACGATGCACCGCCGCGCCCACGCAGCCCGGCCGCCGCGACCGCCTCGAGCACCGCGCCGCCGGCGCCCTCATCCACCGCACGCCGCAGCGCCTCGTAGCCGCCGCGCTGGCGGTAGGCCTCGAGATCCTGGCGCGCCGATCCATCGAGTCCGGTCAGCAGAATGCGAGTCGACACGACGCCCTTTTTGACGCATGGGCGCACCGGGTGCAACCGGGATCGGCGTGCGACCGCAAAGGCCGCTCGTGCTATGGTGCGCGCTTCGATGCGCATCGGCATGGTCAGCACCGAAGTCGCCGGCTACCGCGGCGGCGGCATCGGCACGCACGTGGTCGAGGCGGCGACCGCGCTGACGGGGGCGGGTCACGAATGCTGGCTGTTCACCGCGCCGCTCGAGGGCGAGGCCGGCGCCGCGCTGCGCCGGCACCCGTCGTTCGCGCGGGTCGAGTTCGTCGGCGAGGGCCTGCCGCCCGACCAGCGCCTGCCCTACCGGATCAGCAACCACGCGGTCGAGCACGCCACCCGCGTGCACTACCAAGTGCTCGCCGCGGGTGTGCCGTTCGACTACATCGAAGTGGCGGACTTCGGCGCCGAGGCGAGCGTGCTGATCGCCGAGCAGCGGATGTTCCGCACGCACGGCGACGCCGTCGTCGCGCTGGTGCTGCACTCACCCTCCGAGGTCTGCTACCGGTTCAACCGGCAATCGCACTGGCGGACGCCGGCCGTGCAGGAGGTGATCGCCCTCGAGCATCAGGCGATCCGCCACGCGCCGGTGCTGCTGTCGCCGTCGCGTCGATTGGGAGACATGGTCGCGGAGCGCCTGGACCTCGACCGCGGCCGCATCGGTGAGCTGCGGCCGCCGATGCGCCCCGTCGCGCAGCCGCCCGACCCGCCCGCCGCGGCGGCGGCGCTCGCGGACTTGGACTTCGTGTTCTTTGGCCGCCTCGAGCCGCGCAAGGGACTGACCACGCTGCTCGACGCGTTCGCACAGCTGCCGGAGCTCCGGTTGGACATCATCGGCCCGGACAGCACCGGCGGACCGTTCGCCGACAGCTACGCCGCGCACTTGGCCGCCCGGTTGCCGGCCAACGTCACGCTCCGCCAACCGCTCGCCCGCGACGCGATGCTGCAGCGCATCGCGCAGGCCGACGTCTGCGTGCTGCCCTCGCCTTGGGACAACTGGCCCAACACCTGCGTCGAGGCGATGGCGCACCGGCGCGTCGTCCTGGGCGGCCGCAACGGCGGCATGGCGGAGATGATCGAGCCGGGGGTCAGCGGGTTCTTGTTCGACGGCGGCGATGCCGGCGACTTGGTGCGCTGCATCCGCGACGAGCTGGGCAGTGCGCTCGACCGCCTGAGCGCCATCGGCAACGCCGCACAGCGGCGCATCCGCGCCCTGACCGAGCCCAAGCGCTACGTGCACGCGGTCGAGACCATCGTGCGGGGCAATCGCTCCGACCGCGCCCCGGCGGCGGTGCAGGCGCCGCCGGCCATCGCTCTGGTCGTCACCGATCAGGGCCGGCCGCGCGAAGCCCTGCAGACCACGCTCGCCTCGGTGGCCGCGCTGCGCGCACCGCCGGCTGACGTGGTGATCGCCTGCCGTCCGCAGCACGAGTCGCTGGCGAGGGGGGCTCGCATGCGAACGTTGACGGGGGCGTGGCCGACCAGAGCGGCGGCGCGCAATGATGCCGTCGCGGAAACGAAGGCCGATCTCGTCGTCTTCCTGCACGCGGGTGATCTCGTTGTCCCGGAGTGCCTGGCCGTGCTCACCGACGTGGCGCAACGCTTTCCGGCGGCGGCGTTGCTCGCTGCACAGTCGCACGTTTTGCACGCGGGCACTCTGCACGGCGTGCTCAATCCGATCCCGATCGAGCCCGGCACCGAGATCTCGGCGTACCAGTTCGCGCACCGCGCCATCGCCGTGCGGCGCTCCGCCTGGCAAGACCACGGTCTTTGCTTCGACGCGCGGATCGATCGCTACTGCGAGTGGGGTCTGCGGCTCGACGCGCGGCGCGCGGGTCTCGTCGAGGAGATCGTGCCCCGCATCCTGTTCCACCACGAACAGCCCGAAGAACCAACCGAGCGCGAGGCGGCGCTGCGCGAGCACCTCTCGCTGCTCGGGCTCTTGGTCGAGCACCACATGGACACCACCGAGGCCGAACGCGCGCGCCTCACCGCCGCCATCCACGCCTGGGGACTCGGCGCCCTGCACGTGGCGTTTGCCCCGGACCTCGTCGCGATGCAGGACCCGCTCGAACGGCTGCACGACGTGCTCGCCCGCGAGGCCGACGAAGACGGCGCGCGCCGCTGGCGCCTGCCGTGGTCGCGCCGCCGGTGACGGTCGGTCAGGGGCGCCGTTGCAGCCGGAGCTCGAGCGTCTCCCCGGGCCAGACCCGCTGCGGCGACGGTGCCACCAACCCGTGGCGCGCCCAGCGGAATGCGGGTTGGACCGACACCTGGTACTCCGCGGGCAGCAGACCTCGGGCGACGAACCGACCCTCGCCGTCGATGTCCACGTGGCGCGGCACCGGGCCGCCGCCCCCACCTGCCCATTCGAGCACCACCTTGGACTCGGTTGCCGGTCGCCCGTCGGGTAGCCGCACTCGACCCCGCACCACGCCGGCGGCCGACCGCACCCGCACGGCGACGGGTGTCACTCCCCCCGCCACGACCGTCACCGGCGCCAACGGCCAGACCGCGTAGGGCTGGTCTTCCGCTAGAGTCGGACTGAGGTCATAGGTGCCGGGATCGGCAACGCACTCGGCGCCCGGAACATCCCCCGACTTGCGCATCCGCAGCCGCGCGGAGATGAGCGCGTCGCCTTCGGCCGAACGCCCGGCCAAGCGCAACGAGAAGCCGGGCTGCACCATACCGTCGATGGAGAACTGCACGCGGCCGCGCCGCTGCAACAGAAACGTCTCGCGGTGGACGGTGTCGACTCCCAACGACACCACGCGACTCGAAGGCTCCGGCAGCATCCAGCCAAAGCTCTGGTTGCCGTGCACGACCGCGACCCCCACCGGACCCGCCGGCAGCCGGTCGACGCGGACCGTGCCCCGCGCGTCGGTGCGCGGCAGCGACTCCCACCGCAGCGGACGGCGCCGGCGATCGACGATCTCGCGAACGCGCTCGCGCGGCTCGTCCGGCAGCAGCACCGTCATCCGCGGCATCGGCACCGCCGGCAGCTCGGTGTCGCCTGGCGCGCCGAAGTGCACGACCACCGAAAGGTCGGGCACCGGCGCACCGGTGTCATCGACGGCCGCCACCACCATCGACGAGCTCCGCCGCCGCAGCACGACTTGCACGGGGTCGCGGCCCGTCGGTGCGGCGCTGCAGTCCACCAGCTCCTCGGTGAATGCGGGGGCGTCGGCGGCCAATGGGTTGGCCAGGAGCCACACCGGATCGAGAGCCAACGGGATGCGGCACAGGCCGTCCGGTCCGGTGCGCCTGCGCGCCACCGGCTGCGCGGCGTCGGCGCCGAACACTTCGACACCGATCCCCGCAAGCGGCTGCCGTTGCGCGTCGCAAACCGACACCACGAACTCGGCGCCGCCGAGATCGCGACGTCCTTGCAGCTCCGGCACCGCACGCTCGGTCCCCCCCGCCACCTGCGACGGCCTTGCCGCGGACTCGCTGCGTTGACCGGAGCTTCGCTCGGGACCCGCCGGCGGAACGATGGCAATCGTCGAGCAGCGGGACACTCCGGCGAGAATCAGCAGCCCCGCGCCCAGCAGAGCGACCGACCACCGCACACGGCTCACACCGACCTCGACCGCATGACACCACGAGGATACCGCAGGTTGGGAAACCCACCCGAACGTTCCCCACCGAGCGGCAGCGCGGTAGCGTCGCCGCCGTGCATCCAACGCCCGTCGAGGTCCGCGGCCTGGCCAAGTCGTACGGGGCACACGTCGCTCTACGCGGCCTCGATCTCGCCGTGCCGCGCGGCGCGGTCTACGGCTTTCTCGGCCCCAACGGCGCCGGCAAGACCACCGCGCTGCGCATCCTGCTCGGCTTGCTGCGCGCCGACTCCGGCAGCGCCACGGTGCTCGGCCACGACTGCTGGCGCGAGGGATCCGCGCTGCGCGCGCACGTCGGCAGCCTGGCCGGCGATGTGCGCCTGCCCGGCTGGATGCGCGGGCGCGACGCGCTGCACTACTGCGGGGCGGCGCGCGGCGTCGAACTGCGCAGTCCGGGAGCGGCGCTGGCCGAGCGCCTCGACCTCGACCTCGACGTCGCGGTGCAGGACATGTCGCGCGGCATGCGGCAGAAGCTCGGCCTGATCGCAGCGCTGGCACCAGCGCCCGCGGTGCTGATCCTCGACGAGCCGACCGGCGGGCTCGACCCGATCGCGCAACGCCGCTTGGCCGAGATCCTGCGCGAGCGCGCCGGCGGCGGCGCCACGGTGCTGTTCTCGAGCCACGTGCTGAGCGAGGTGCAGGAGCTCTGCGATCGGGTCGCGATCCTGCGGCGCGGTGCCCTGGTCGCCGACGAGGCGCTGGCGAGCTTGCGCGCGCGGGCGCCGCGCAGCGTGACCGTGCGCTTCGCCGGACCCGCCCCCGACCGATGGCCGGAGTGCCTGCACCGTTCCCCGGGCGCCGTGGATGGCGACGCCAACGTCTGGCACGCCGACCTCGCCGCGCCGCCCGCGGCGCTGATCGAGTGGCTCGGTGGCCAGCGCATCGACGACCTGGAGCTCGCGCCACCGGACCTCGACCGTTTGTTTCACGCCTACTACGACGAGGCTCTCGACCCGGGGTCCGAAGCGTGAACCGCGGCCTCTGGTTCAAGGCGTGGCGCGAGACCCGCATCACCACCGCACTGTTCGCGGCGGCCGCGTTCGCCATGCACCTGGCGCTCGCGCTGGTGCTGCCGACCTTCTTGAGCGAAGGCCTCGGCGCGCTGGTGCAGGCCGCCCCCTTCCGCGCGGTGATCCGCGCGCTGGTCGGTCCCGCCGGCGATCAGTTCGGGCCGCAGGTGCTGGTCTCGCTCGCCTGGATCCACCCGGTCGTGCTGACCATCCTGTGGGCGCACGCGGTGGTGCTCGCCGCGCGGCTCCCGGCCGAGATCGAACGCGGCACGATCGACTTCACCCTGGGCGTGCCGGTCTCGCGCGCACAGGTGATCCTCACCGAGGTCCTGGTGTGGGCCGTCGGGGCGTGCCTGCTGCTGGCTGCCGAGCTCGGTGGCCACCTGCTCGGCCGCGCACTGGTCGAGCCGCCGTCGGTGCCGACAGCGTGGCAGCTCACTGCCGTATTGGCCAACCAGCTGGCGCTGGTGGCGGCGGTGGCGGGCGCCGCGTTCTTCATCGCCGCGCGCAGCGAGCGCCGCGGCCGCGCCACCGGCGCCGCATTCGCCCTGCTGCTGGCGGCGTTCTTCTGGCACGTGCTCGGTCAGTTTTGGCGCCCGGCCGGCGACCTCGCGTTCTTGGGACCGATGCACTGGTATCGGCCACCCGAGCTGCTGGCGGAGGGAGCCGCGTTCCCGTGGGCGGCCATCGCGGTGCTGGGCACCACAGCGCTGATCGCTTTCGCCGCCGCGGTCCGCACTTTTGACCGACGCAACATCAACACCCTGTGAGGGCGAACAGCGCGCGAGGAGGCGCGATACACTGGGCCGACACATTGGGCCCACCCAAGGAGCTCGACATGCTGCAGGCACTCGCCGTGACGCCTCTGGTCCTCTCCGCGGCAGCGATTCTCGCCGGCGGTTCCGCCGCGGCGCAGCGCCCGCTGCTGTCTCCGCCGAGCGCCATGCTCCCCACGATCGCCAAGAACACCGCCGCGATTGTCGCCGGCGACCTCGACGGCGACGGTGACCTCGACGCCTACACCGCTGCCGGCGAAATCTACCTGAATGCCGGACACGCGAGCTTCGTCGCGCGACGGGCGCTGGGCGCGACGTCGGGATTGTCAGGGACTGCGACAGCGCTGGCCGACGTCGACGGCGACGGCGACCTCGACGCCCTGACTGCCACCCGGAGTGGGCGCAACCTCCTCTACCTGAACGACGGCACCGGCACGTTCACCAATGCAACCAACAGGATGCCGGCGGACTCGCACGACTCCCGCGGCGTGGTCGCGGCCGACTTCGACGGCGACGGTGACGTCGACGCGGTGTTCGGCAACACCGGCACGTTCTTCGGCTTGGACGCGCAGACGCGGCTCTACCTGAACGACGGTACCGGCACCTTCACCGACGCCACGCAAGGGCGCATGCCGCAGGACTCCGACTCGACGACTTCACTCGCCGCCGGCGATGTGGATGGCGATGGCGACGTCGACGTCGTGGTCGGCAACGAGCACTTCGGCCAGGTCGCGCAGAACCGGCTGTACTTGAACGACGGCAGCGGCGTGTTCCGCGATGCGACGGCGACCTCGATGCCACCGGTCAACCTCAGGACGTTCTCCGTGGCGCTGGGTGACGCCGACGGAGACGGCGACCTCGACCTGTTCACCGGCAACAGCAACCGCCCCAACCGGTTCTACCGCAACGACGGCGCCGGCGTCTTCGCCGAGGTCGCGAGCAGCTTTTCGATGCGCTCGGAGTCCACCGCGTCGGTTCAACTCGGCGACGTGGACGGCGACGGCGACCTCGACGCATTGGTCGCCAACGCGATCCACCCCAACCGGCTCTTCCTCAATGACGGCAGCGGCGGGTTCACCCAGGTCGGCGCGCCGACGTTCGTCGAAGACGAGGACCCTAGCCAGAGCGCCGTCCTCGCCGATTTCGACGGCGATGGCGACACCGACATCATCATCGGCAACACCGGCGGGGACCGTCTCTACCTCAACGACGGCAGCGGCGCCTTCGCCGACCCGGACCGCACGCGAATTCCGGCCGACTCGGCCACCACGTCAGCGGTCGCGGCAGCCGACTTGAACGGCGACCACTTCGTGGACGTGGTGCTCGGCCACGACTTCGGCGAGCGGACGCGACTCTATCTCAACACGGGCGACGGCGGCTTCATCGACGCGACCGACAACTTGCCGTTCGACAACGATTTCACCGACGCGGTCGTGCTGGGCGACGTCGACGGCGATCGCGATTCCGACGTCCTGATCGCCAACTGCTGCGGCCAGCCGATGCGGCTCTACCTCAACAACGGTCTGGGCGTGTTCTCCGACGCGACCGGCACGCGGTTGCCGTCGGGCACCGGCAGCACACAAGAGCTGGTGCTCGGCGATCTCGACGGCGACCGGGACCCGGACGTGTGGTACGTCAACCTCGGGCGCAACGGCGTCCTGATCAACGGTGGAAACGGCGTCTTCACCAACGAGTCCAACGCCCGTCTACCGCCGATCGGCGCCAGCACGCTGACCGGCGCGCTGCTGGACGTGGATGGCGACGGTGACCTCGACGCGTTCTCCGGCAACACCAACTTCGAGCAGGATCGACTCTACCTCAACGACGGCGAGGGCTTCTTCACGGACGTCACCGATACGCACCTGCCGGTCGACAGCTCGTTCACCTTCCAGTCGGCAGTGGGCGACGTCGACGCGGACGGCGACGCCGACTTGATGCTGGGCGGGGGCGGCTCGCAGACGCGGCTCTACCTCAACGACGGCAGCGGTGTGTTTCAGGACGCCACGGCGACCAACGTCCCGGCCGACGGCCTGACCGCCATGTCCCTGTCGTTGCGAGACTTCGACAACGACGGTGATCTGGACGCGTTCATCGGCACGCTGTCCGGCGGCGACGCCCTGTACGAGAACGACGGAGCCGGCGTGTTTCGCGACGCGTCGGCCGACCTCCTGGAATCCGTATCGGGCAACTTCGCCACGGCCGCGGGCGACTTCGATGCCGATGGCGATGTCGACCTCTTCGTCGCCTCATCCGCGCAGAACTCGGCCTACCTCAACCGCCTCCGGCAGCTCGAAGTCCGCGCGTTGCCGCGCATCGGCCGCCCGCTCGACTTCGACCTGTCCGGCCCGGAGGGCGGCAGCTGGACCCTCTTCGCGGCCACCGCCGCGGTCCGCCTACCGACGCCGTTCGGTGCGCTGCGCCTCGACCCGGCCACGATCGTCGCCGCCGGCGCCGGCGCGCTCGACGGCAATGGCCACGGAGGGTTGGGATTCGTCGTGCCGGCCCTGCCGGCAGCCGTCGGCACGACGGTCTACTGGCAAGCGGTCGTGGGTACGCCGTTCGCGCTGACCAACCTCGAGCCGACCACGTTCACCGGCTACTGAATCAGCGCACCGGACCCAGCCAGCGCCGAAAGATCTCGCCGACATCGACCCCGGTCACCTCCTCGCACGAGGCCGGCAGTCGGTCGAGGTCGAGGGGGCGCTCGGCGCCCTCGACCATCAGGCGGCGCACCAGGTCGGCCAAGGACTTCTCGCCGCCGGTCGCCGCGCGGATCGCTTCGTCGATCTCGAAGGCCATGAGGCCGCCCCGCGCGAACACGTTGCGCCCGGTGCGAAAGTCCTGCGCATAGCGCGTGCTCGCGATGCGCGACACCTCGGCGAGCGGCAGCGCGTTGAGAAACGCAGGCGAACCCCGCAGCGGAATCCTGAAGCGGCGCCGGACCAGCTCCTGCCGGAAGCCGTCGCCCATCCCGCCCTCCTCGGCCAGCGCGGCCGCCGCGACGTACTGACCCCACCCCTCGCTGAACCAGATCGAATCGAGGACCGGCGACACCTCCCAGCAAAACGGGAAGTACCCGGGGCCGGCGCATCGCTTGGGGATCCACGAGTGCGCCATGTGGTGCGCCAGGTTGTAGAGGCCACGCCGCCCGCCGCCCTCCGCTGTGAGCACCATGCTCGTGTCGGCGAAGATGGTGCAGCTCTCCATGTGCTCCATGGAGAAGCCGTAGCCGTGCTCGGGCGAACGCGGCACGACGAACTCGGCGTGCACCGTGTAGCGCTTCATCGGCGCGCCGTCGAAGTACGCCGTCAGCGCATCCAACGCCACCACCGCCTGCTGGCCCAAAGCCTCGATCGCCGACGGCGCCTCCGCGTACTGGACGACGAACAGCGGCACGCTCGCTTGGAACGCGCGCACCTCGATATCGGGCCCCATGATCAGCTGGCTGTCGGCGAGGCCGTAGTAGTCCCTCGCCCTTGCCGTCGCCGCGCCGCGGCCGGGCTCCGCCTGCGGCGCCAGCGTCGACAGCACCGGCCAGTCGTCGGGGCCACGCGCCACCAGCTCGACCGGCCGGCTCTCGAATCCCTCGGCGAACGCGAACACCGAGTAGCCGAGCAGGCCCAGATAGCCGGGCCGCGCCTTGGAGGAATCCGCCGCCGTCAGGATCTCCAGCTCTTGCGCGTCGACGTCGACGGCGTAGCGCACGCGGCGCGCCGCCGCAGGTCCACGACCGAGCTGCCAACGCGGGCCGTCGGCGTCCTTTGCTACTTCGAGGGCGCGCCCCTCCGCGTCGAAGGCCAAGGGGTCGCGCACCCAGCGATCGTAGGGAACGTCGCCGTAGCCCATCGGCACGGCGCGCGGCATCACCAGCACCCGAGCCGGTTGGGGTAGCGTCATTTCCACCACCACCCGGCCGTGGACCGCGGGGTCGTAGTCGAGCCGGTAGCGGATTTGCGCCGGGCTGCGCGCGCTCAGCACGCCACTGACCAACGCGGCGACGAGTGCGGCGAGCGCGAGAGGCTTGGGGCAAGGCATGCGTCGCCCCCAACATATCGGCGATGGAGCGCGGGCGGGCCACCGCCGCGCCATCGACACCCGGTGAAGCGCAGGCCCGGCGCGCGTAACGTGTCGCCATGAACTTGCAGGACAAAGTCGCGCTGGTCGCCGGCGCGACGCGCGGCGCCGGCCGCGGCATCGCCCGCGCCCTCGGCGAAGCGGGCGCGGTGGTCTACTGCACCGGGCGCAGCAGCCGCGGCGGCGACGTCGATCCCAAGCGGCCCGAGACGATCGAGGAGACCGCCGAGCTGGTCGATACCGCTGGCGGCCGCGGGATTCCGGTGCGCGTCGACCACACCGACGAGGCGGCGGTCGAGACGCTGTTCGCCCGCGTGCGCGACGACCACGGCCGGCTCGATCTCCTGGTCAACGACATCTGGGGCGGCGACGCGCTCACCGAGTGGGGTGTGCCCTTCTGGCTGGCCGACGTCGGGCAGGGGTTCACGATGATGGAGCGCGCCATCCACACGCACATCATCACCAGCCGGCACGGCGTTCCGCTGATGCTCGACGGCGAGGGCGGGCTGGTCGTCGAGCTCACCGACGGCGCGTTCTACGGCTACCGCGGCCAGCTGTTCTACGACCTGTGCAAGATGTCGGTGATCCGGCTCGCGTACGCGATGGCGGTCGAGCTCGAAGACCAGCCGATCACCGCGGTGGCGATCACGCCCGGCTTTCTGCGCTCGGAGGCCGTGCTCGACCACTTTGGCGTCGAGGAAGACAACTGGCGCGACGCGATCGCCAAGGACCCCCACTTCGCGGAGTCCGAGACGCCGCTCTTGGTCGGGCGCGCGATCGCCGCGCTCGCCGCGGATCCCGATGTGCGGCGCTACAACGGCCAGGTGCTGGCGAGCTGGGACGTCACCAGGCACTACGGCATCACCGACGTCGACGGCCGACGACCCCACTGGGACGAGCATCTCGACGGCGCGATCGAAGAGCTGTTGGAACGCGACGCACCGAGCGCCGACGACTTGATGCTGCTCGGGTTTCGGCGTTCGCAGCTGGACTTCGACGCGGGGCGCGCGGCGCAGCGCGCGCGCATCGATGCGTTTCTCGAGCGACACCGGCGTGCGGCGGGCGGTGGCTCGGCCGCGGCCGATCAGTGAGCGGCGTGTTGCAGGACGAGCCGGTAGTCGTCCGCGTCCGTCGCCAACGGGACCGCGCCGCGCAGCGACCCATCGCCAGTGCGCAGGGTCACGGCCGCGCGGCGAATGGCGAGCGACACTCCGTCCGCCAAGGAGTCCCAGCTTTGGCGCCAGGCCGCCAGGACGACGCCAGCGGCGTCGACCGTTTCTAGCGGAACGGCGGAGGGCGTGGCGCCGCGCTCGCCCATCTCCGCCCGCAGCCGCACCACGCGTGTCGGCGGCACGTCCAGCTGGAGGTGCTGGACCGCGCCGGGGCCGAGCTCGACCTGCGCGACCAGGTGGGGCACGCGTTCACCGGCAACCTCGACGCGGTAGCGGCCCGGCCCGAGCGGCGGATCGCGCATCGCGGGGCCGCTGCCGAAGACCAGCGTCGAGCCGGCGTCGCCGCGGCACAGACCGACGCGGCGTCCCCGGTCGAAGGCGGCGGCCGCAACCTTGCCGCGGAGGTCGGCGCCCGAGAGCGCGATGGTCAGAGTGACCGGCTCCGGGATGCGCACCGCGTGCGCGGCCTCCGAGTCAGCGCGGATCGGGACAACGGCGCGCACCGGCGGCGCCCCCGGCACCACGACGCGGACCTCGGTGTCGCCTTCGTAGAGCGGGCCGATGCGCTGGGGCTGCACCGGTGCCAACGCCATCGACTTCAACCAGCGGGCGCCGATGTTGACCAGCACGACCTGGCCCCCGGTGAAGGCGCGGCCGTCCTCGTGCGCCACGTCGAGCACCAACCAACCGTCGCCGCGCGGCGGCACCGGCAAGTGCAGTTGCAGTTCCGGGTCGCCTGGGCGCACCTCTTCGGCGAGCACGCACTGGATGTTGGCTCCTTCGTACGGCAGGGCGCCGAGCGCGTAGGGCAGCAGCGGGCAATCCTCGAACTCGAAGCGGCCGGCCGCGTCGGTCTCGGTGCGGAACCTCTGCGGCGAGGCCATCAGGTGCACTTCCCAGTTGGCGGCGGGGGTGCCGTCGGCGTGCGCGAGAGTACCAGCGATTCCGCCGCGTGCCGACTCGGCATCGAGTTCGAGATCCCACACCGCACGCTCACCGGCGACCAACATCAGCTGCTCGCGGTGCAGGCGGCTGTCCGCGAGCCCGGCAGTCGCGCTGCAGCGACCCGCTGGCAGCGCATCGAGCGAGAATGCACCGTCGGCGTCGGTCGCGGTCGCGCGCCACCACGCGGTTCCCGCCGCGTCGGCGGCGCCGCGCACGGTGATGCGGACACCGGCGAGCGGGCGGCCGTCGCGGCGCACCACGCCAGCCAGCACCGCGCCCGGCGTCAGCTCGATGCGCAGCGTGGTCTCGGCTCCGGCGGCCAGCGCGAACGCCGCAGTCGCCGGCGCCCAGCCCGCCGCGGTCACGCGCACGCTGCCGCGACCGGCGGGGATGCCGTGCGCGACGAACGCGCCATTCTCATCGGTACTGGTCGACACGCACGGCAGCGCCGTGGCGGAGCCGTAGGTCGCGTCGGTCGGATCCGGTGTCCCCGGCAGATCGTCGGCGCGCACCGAGACCTCGATGCGCGCCGCGGCGAGCGGTTGCCCGGCCGCGGTCACGACACCGCGCACCACTCCGGGCGTCGCTCCGAGGACGAGGCGCACCGGAGTCGCGCCGTGCACGTCGGCGATCCGGCCGACCATGCGCGACGGCGCCCAGCCGGGGGCGCGGGCGTGTAGGTAGGCGCCGGGTTGCCACAGGCGCACGGCGAACGCGCCGGCCGCATCGGTCCGCGCGACGCAGGCCTCGTCGCGCAGGCTGTCGTCATTCGGGGTGGCAATCACTTCTGCGCCGGCGACGCCGCGGCCGCTGGCGTCGACGACTTCGCCGAGGATGCGCGGGCCGCGCGCGAGCTCGATGCGCACGCGCTGCGTTCCCGCGGGCAGATGCCCGCGCCAGGCCAGTGGTTCGATCGCGTAGTCGCCGGGCGAGAGATCGTCGAAGCGTGCGATACCCCTCGCGTCGGTGCGCGCTCTGAGCGGCGCCGGGGCAGAGTGATCGAGCGGCTGCAAGCGCACGGCGTAGTCCGGCACCGGACTGCCATCGATCGCTGCGTAGAGCTCGAGCTCGAGGTGCGCGGTCGGCGTGGAGACGGGGGTTGCCGGCCTGGCCGGCGCCGTCGAGACGGCGGCAGGCTCCGCTATCGATCTGGGCGAAGCGGCGGCCGGCACTTCTGGCTCTTGCGCCGGGTCCGCGGCCGGAGCGTTCACCGCGAGAACGGGCGGCGCGGCCGGGCGGGGCAGGGCCAGCACCGCGAGGGCGCAGGCGAGGGGCGCCAGGCCCCACCACGCGAGCCGCCTGCGCCGACGAGACCTTGCCACCGGCGTTTCCATGTTCTGGACATCGGCTGCCGCGGCCGGCCGCTGTAGGTATCCTCGGCCGCCAATGACTCCGATGCATGTGGTGATCACCGGCGCCAACCGCGGCCTCGGCCTCGAGATGGTGCGGCAGCTGAGCGAACGACACCGCGTGCACGCGTTGGCGCGTGATCCGGGCGCGGCCGACGCGCTGGGCGCGTTGGCTGGCGGCAGCGTTCAGGTGACGGCGTGCGACGTGACCGACGACGGCAGCGTCGCCGCCGCGGCGGCGGAGTGCGGCCTGTCGCACGTCGACGTGCTGATCAACAACGCCGGCGTCGCCGGCCGGCGCGACGACTTCGAGCACCTCGACCTCGATGACCTGCAGCGCACGTTCGCGGTCAACGCGGTGGCGCCGCTGCGGGTGACGCGCGCGTTCTTGCCGTTGTTGCGCACGGCCGATGCGCCGCGCGTGGTCCACATCAGCTCGAAGATGGGGTCGATGGACGACAACGCTTCGGGCGGCGCCTGGGGCTACCGGATGAGCAAGACCGCGCTGAACATGGCGGCCGTCAACCTGCACCGCGAGTTCGCGCCGGGGCTGTCGTCGGTGGCGCTGCACCCGGGCTGGGTGCGCACCGACATGGGCGGCGCCGCGGCACCGCTGGCGATCCCCGACGCCGTGCGGCGCTTGCTGCGCACCATCGAGGGATTGGGGTCCGCGCACAGCGGCGGATTCTTCGATCTCGACGGCGCGCGGATCGCGTGGTGAGCCGGGCTTCCGTGGCGCGCGGCCGATGCGGCGCGGATGTGATGCGTGGGAGCCTGACCTGAAACTCACCCAGCCTCGGCGATCGGTATGAGCTTGTACCCGAGGGATTTAGCGTTCTGTCGGAGTCCGACGATGCGTCGCTGGGTGAAGCGCTCCTCGTAGGCCTTGGCGCCTTCGTCTACGTAGTCCTGGCCGAACTTCAGCATGCGGTAGATGAGCAGGGCCAGTTTGCGGGCGATGGCAAAGATGGCGACGTTGCCGTCCTTCGCGCGGGCGATCTTGCGGAAGTGTGCGCCGAGAGCTGTCTGAGTACGTTGGAGGGACAGGGCGGCCATCCGGAGGACCGTGGCGATCCTGCTGACCGCGATGTTGTTGCGGTGCTTCTTGATGCGCTTTCCACCCGAGACGGCTTGACGTGGGCACAGGCGTAGCCAGGAGACGAAGTGCTTCTCGGTCGGGAAAGCTTCGAGGTCGTAGCCGACCTCGGTGAGCACGATCATGGCCGTGCTCGGGCTGATACCGTCGATTCGCGTGAGATCACACCCGACGAGCCGGCAGAGGGCATCGCGAAGCTCCCGGCCGCCCTTCGTTCGGATGCTCCTCTCCTTGCGGGGGTCTGGATGCTCGGGGACGTCGGCCGTCTTGGCTTCCTCCGGTTGCAGGTCCTCGATCATCGCCATCAATCGCTTCTCGACCGACTCGATCTCGTGGTCGGTGTGCTCGAGCATCCGCAAGCCCGAAGCGAGAGTGAAGATGTGCTCCTCGATCCAGGTCCCTTGCAAGTGATCCGCGAGCTCCTTCTCGGAGATCTTGCAGCGCGGATCACGCAGTCTGGCGAGCGCTCGAGGGTCGCGTTCACCAGCGAGAATCGCGCGGATGATCGCGAGGCCGGTCTTGCCGGTGATGTCCGTTACCGCGCGATGGATCGCCACGTTCATCTGATCCAGTGACCGCTGCATCAACTGCGTGTGGCGCGTGCGCTGCGCGATCAAAGACGCGGCATGGCGTTGCAGGGTCCGCAACGCACAGATGTCCTTCGGAGGCCGGAACGAAGCGCGAATGAGGCCATAGGTGTGTAGCTTCTGCAGCCAACTGCAATCGCTGGCATCGGACTTGGAGCGGCCCGGCACGTTCTTCACCTCGCGGGCATTCGCGAGGATGACCTCGAAGCCTCTCGACTCGAGTAGCTCGTAGACGGGAATCCAGTAGACATAGGTGCTCTCCATCGCGACGGATCGCACTCCGAGCTCCTCCAGCCAGTCCGCGAGCGCCTCTAGCTGGGGCGTCGTCGTTCCGAATCGCTTGATCGGACGACTGCCGTCGGGTGCTGCTGCGCACACCCAGTGCTCGCGGCTGCCGATGTCGATTCCGGCGGCGTTGGGCTTCACGACTGGCAATACTTCCGCTGCGGGCTTCTTGCCCTTCCTCGTTCTGCTCTTCCCAGCCATACTTCATCCTCATTGTTGTGGTGGGCCCGGCCCGAGGCGGCGATCAAACGAATCTGACCTGCGGGAGTGGGCACGGCGACGTGCCCCTCACCAGTGAAGGATGGCCAACTCGGACCCAGACTGGCTCTGGGGCAAACGTGCTCCAGTGGCTATTGGGGGCGTAGCTGCCGGGCCCCTCACACGTTCCCCTCCCCCTTCCTCAGCGGCTAGTTTCCTGCCCTGAAGGGCCGACAAATCTGCCGGGGCAGGACTGGCTCCGTACTTTCATGGCTCCGTACTTTCAGTATGGCGAGTCCAGCATCTGCCAGAGGATGTCCTCGACGTCGGGCTCGACCTTGCCGGTCAGCCGGGCGACGGGCTCGGCCTCGCCCTTGATGTGGGCGACGATGTCGGGCAGATCGGCTTCGGTGACTTCGCTGTAGAAGATCCGGTCGGGGTAGAGGGTGACGTTGACGGCGTGCTCGCAGCCGCCGAAGCAGGGGTAGCGCCGCAGCCGCACCCGCTCTTCGTCGGGGTCGATCTCCTGCAGCATCTCCTTGAGCTTGTCGTGCAAGTCGCCGGAACCGCGCTCGGTGCAGTCCCCACCTTCGCACACGTAGCAGAGTCGTTCGGTCATTGGGCTCGTGGGTGGCTAAAGCGCCGGTGCGCGATCAGTGGAACTTGACGTACTCGAACTCGAACGGCTGGTCGTTGACGCCGCGGGCGGGCGGCGCGATCCAGTTGGCGATCTTGCCGGGCTCGTGCACCTTGACCATGCACGCCTTGACGTAGTCGCGATCGGCCTGGCTCGGCAGCCACTGCTCGATCCCCTTGGCGAACGCCTCGGCGCTGATCGGCTCGCCCTGTGGGTTGAAGTGGTGGCCGGCGTAGATGCCCTGCTGGCGGTTGAAGCGCTGGCTCGGCAGGGTGACCACCGCGTCGAGGTCGAGCCGCTTGAGGTCGCGGTTCCAGCGGTCGACGATCCGCTTGCAGTCGGCGACGTAGTTGTCCAAGAGCAGCGCGTTCATCGCCCGGCGCAGCGGGATCTCGCGCTCGACCAGGCGGCCGTCCTCGGGCACCACGGTCTTGTAGTTGGCCTGCAGCGCGGTCGGGTCCTTGTAGACACCGTCGCCCTCGCGATAGCGGCCCTTGAGGCCCGAGGCGAACGACTCGGCGGCGTTGGTCGAGTCCTCGCCGCCAAACAGGTCCATCGACGCCGACGCCCAGTAGTTGATGTAGCGCTGCACGATGTCGAGCGGGATCGCGCCCTGGCTGCGCGGGTCGACGCCGTCGCGCATCAGCTCGGCGGCGCGCTTGATGATGCGACCGATGCCGTTCTCACCGGTCTGCATGTGGAACGCCTCCTCCGCCAGCATGAACTGCGTGGTGCGGGCGAGGGGGTCGAAGCTGCTCTCGGCCAAAGCCGCCAGCTGGTACTTGCCGTCGCGGTCGGTGAACGTCGTGAAGGCGAAGAAGTCGAGCCAGGTCTCGATCGGGTTGTTGAACGCCTGCAGGATCCGCGGGTGGTCCTCGTTGCCGCTGCGGCGCTCGAGCAGCGCCTCGGCCTCATCGCGGCCGTCCGCGCCGAAGTGCGTGTGCAGCAGGTAGACCATCGCCCACAGGTGGCGCCCCTCCTCGACGTTGACCTGGAACACGTTGCGCAGGTCGTAGAGCGACGGCGCGGTGTGGCCGAGCAAACGCTGCTGCTCGACCGACGCGGGCTCGGTGTCGCCTTGCGTGACGATCAACCGGCGCAGGCGGTTGCGCATCTCGCCCGGCACCTCGTCCCACACCGGCTCACCGATCGAGTCGCCGAAATGGATCTTGCGGTCCTCGACCGCGTCGGCGAGGAAGATGCCCCACCGATAGTCCGGCATCTTGACGTAGTCGTAGTGCGCCCAGCCGCCCTTGCCGACGCCGATCGCCGTGCGCAGATAGATCTGGTCCTGCTTGAAGTCGCTCGGCCCCATCTCGTTCCACCAGTCGAGATAGCTCGGCTGCCACTTCTCGAGCGCGCGGCACAGCCGCTTGTTCTCGCGCAGGTTGACGTTGTTGGGGATCTTGGCTTCCAGGTCGACGGCGCTCATCTCAGGTCCTCTTCCAATCGAATCGGGCGGTCTCGGGCTTGCCGTAGCACACCAGCGCGCCGTCCTCGCCGACGGCGTTGGGACGGCTGAATATCCAGTTCTGCCAGGCGGTCAGCCGGCCGAAGATCTTCGAATCGCAGGTCTCGCCGCCGGCGAAGCGCAGCGAGGCCTCCATGCCGGTCAGCGCATCCGGACTGAGCGAGGCGCGCTCCTCGATGGCGATGCGCACCTCGTCCTCCCAGTCGATGTCGTCGGCGAGCACGGTGACCAACCCCAGCTCGTCGGCACCGGCCGCGTCGACGCGCGGCCGCTCGGCGGCGAGCTGCGCGGCGCGCTCGGGCTCGGCCAAGAAGCGGCTCTGCAGGCGCGTGAGGCCATTGCTCATCGGCAGCGCGCCGGCACTGAGCGGCCCAACGGCGAAGTGCACCGGGTGGTCGGGGTCGTCGAGCGCGTAGACCCGGTCGCCGGCCAACGCCAGCTCCAAGAACAGGCCGGCCATGCAGCTCTCGGCGTCGGCGATCGCGAAGAAGCTGCGCGCGGTGAGCTCGTAGCGGCGCGCCACCCGGGCCCACAGCAGCAGGATCTCGTTGCACAACCAGTGGTCGCGGTTGTCCAGCAGCGTCTGCTCGACGGCAAGCAGCGCGTCGATGTCGCCGCGCGGGTGCAGCAACACCAAGCCGTGCTCCTGATAGCCGAAGCGAAGCTGGCACAGCGCGTCGTCGAGCTCGCGGGCGAACTGCAGCGCCCAGCTTCGATCGCCGGCGGCGAGGTAGGCGGCGCCGTCCGCGGGCTGCTCACCCGTCGGGCCGCGCACCTCCAGCCGCACGGTGCGGCCATCGGCGTCGAAGCGCAGCGCCACGTGCTCGTACTCGAGACCATCCTCGGTCTGCTTCGGCCGGATCGGTGACAGCTCGATGCCCGACTCCGCCCGCACCGGGTGCTCTGCGGCGAGCGCGGTGGCGCGCTGGGCGACGCCCTCGTCGAACTTGGAGCGCGGCCAGAAGCCGTCGATCAAACCCCACTGCACCGCGCGCTTGCCCTTGACGCCCTCGGCCAGCGTCGAGAACACGTCGGCGCGGTCGCGGCGGATCTTGCGCTTGTCGACCAGCCGCGTCAGCCCCCCGGTGCCCGGCAGCACGCCGAGCAGCGAGACCTCGGGCAGGGACACCGCGCTGTTGCCGTCCTCGATGAGGTAGATCTCATCGCAGGCGATGGCCAGCTCGTAGCCGCCGCCCGCGCACGGGCCGTTGAGCGCGGCGATGAACTTCACCCCCGAGTGCCGGCTGGCGTCCTCGATGCCGCAGCGCGTCTCGTTGGTGAACTTGCAGAAGTTGACTTTGAACGGGTGCGGCGAGCTCGCCAGCATGTTGATGTTGGCACCGGCACAGAACACGCGGTCGGTGTCGCTGGTGACCACCACCGTGTTGACCTCGGGGTGCTCGAAGCGGATCCGCTGGATCGCGTCCGCCAGCTCGAGGTCGACGCCGAGGTCGTACGAGTTCAGCTTGAGCTCGTAGCCGTCGCCGTAGGGGTGGGACGGGTCGACGGCCATCGCCAGTCTGGCGATCGGACCGTCGAAGCTCAGGTTCCAGTGGTGGTACTGATCGGGATGCCGGTTGAGATCGATCATGCTGGGGGTTCGCCGAGGGCCGAAGGGTGGCGGTCGGGACCATCTTCTTATCCCATCCGCGCGACAAAAACAGCAACATATCGCAGATACTCGGCAAGCGCCGCCCAGAATCGTGCATGATACTGCATCCGTGACCACTTCGCTCGCCCAGCACCTCGGCGCCACCGTCCGCGCGCTGCGCAAGGCGCGGCGCTGGCCGCGCCGCGAGCTCGCCGCCGCGACCGGCATCTCCGAGCGGTTCTTGGCCGACATCGAGGCCGGCCGGGGCAACCCGTCGCTGCAGCGGTTGGCCGAGCTGGCGGCCGCCCTCGGCACGACACCCGCCGCCCTGCTCTCCGCGCCCGTCTCCGAGCGCCGCGACACGATCGCACTCCTCGGCCTGCGCGGCGCCGGCAAGAGCACCATCGGCCGGCTGCTGTCCGAGCGACTGGGCTGCGCGCTCGTCGAGCTCGACGGCCACGTCGAGAGCGCCGCCGGCCTCACCTTGACCGAGCTGTTCCAGCTGCACGGCGAGGCCTACTTCCGCCGGCTCGAGGGCGAGGCACTGACGGCCTTGCTGGCCGAGCCCGGGCCACGCGTGCTCGCCACCGGCGGCGGCGTCGTGCAGACGCCATCGACCTTCGAGCGCCTCCAACGACACACGCACACCGTTTGGCTGCAGGCCTCACCCGAAGACCACTGGACGCGCGTGATCGCCCAGGGTGACACCCGGCCGATGGCCGACAACGCGCAGGCCTTCGGCGATCTGTGCGCGATCCTCGCCGAGCGCGAGCAGCGCTACCGACAAGCGCACATGATCGTCACCACTTCCGACCGGAACGCGGACGAGGTCGCCGACGAGCTGGCGCTGCACTTCGCCTACCTGAGGGCAGAGGAGCGGCAGTGAGCGACGACGGGGCGCTGCGCCGCGCGCTGGGACCGGCGATCGGCGCGTGGCGGTCGCGGCCCCGCATGCGCGACGCCGCGGTGCTGGTGCCGCTGGTGCGGGACGCCGGCCAGGACTGGCTTCTGCTGACCCAGCGCCGCGCCGACCTGCGCAACCACGGCGGCCAGATGTCGTTCCCCGGCGGCAGCCGCGACGGCGACGAGAACGCCCTCGAGTGCGCGCTGCGCGAGACCCACGAGGAGATCGGCGCCGCCCCCGACCACGTCGACGTGCTCGGGCGACTCGACGACATCGCGACGACGGAGCGCTTCGCGGTGGCGGCCTTCGTCGGCCGGCTCGGCGCCCTCGATGGCCTGCGCCCCGACCCGAACGAGGTCGAGGCGCTGGTGCCGATCCCCGTTGCCGAGCTGCGCCGCGCCGAGCGCTGGGAGTGGCGGCCGTGGCGGCGCCGCAACGGCGTCGTCGTGCAAGTGCCCCACTTCGCGCACGACGGCTACATGCTCTGGGGGATGAGCGGCTGGCTCACACAGCAGCTGCTGCAGCGCTGGTTCGGAGAGGCGGAGTAGGCGGAGGAGTCAGCGGGCCGGTTCGCCTACACGTCGATGCGCAGCCACAGGCCTTCGCCGCCCCCGGTCGCACTCCACGACGAATCACCTTCGTGCTCGGCCAACGCGGCATCGATCCAGCCGACGAGGCCGGGAATCGCGCCCATCATCGGCACCGCCTCGCGGAACCGCCGCAGCACACGGCCGCGGCCCACGACCGTCTTGTGGCGGCCATCGCTGCGCAACCCACTCCGCCCACCCGCCGCCAGACAGGCGCGCAGCATCGCGGCGCCGCGCTCGTCCGGCGGCGCCAACAGCACGACGTCGCGCAGCGCGGTGACGTGCATTTGCTCGACCCCACCGTCGACCACCGTCATCACGCCAGGACCGAGCTCCGCCGCCGGGCGAAGCTCGACGTCGGCGCCCGCAGCACACGCTGCGCGCAACGCCTCCACGACTGGCGCGGACTCGAGCACACCGACGCCCACGACCGCGCCCAGGGAGCCACTCGCGGCGATCAACGGGTCATCGCCACCCAGCTGCGCGGCGACGAACAGCTGTCCGGTCGCATAACCGTCGACGAGCTCCGACAACGGTAGGGCACGGCACCAACCCCACGGCGCCTGCCGGCCCTGCGGCGTCAGCATCTCCACCAGCAGGTCACTGTGCCAGGCCAACCGACCGACATCGATCTGCAGCGCGGTGTAGTCGGTGGCGGTCTCGGGCACCCAGCCCAGGATGTCGAGGGCGGCGACCTCGCGCGGGATCAGCGCACCGAGCCAACCGGAACCGACGCGCACGTCGGCAAACAACTCCAGCTGCTCCCCCCCGTCGCGGCGGCGGAGGCGACCGGCCACGCCGGCGAACCGCGGGCCGACAATCCACGGCAATGCCACCGACCACGCCCACTCAGCCGGCGTCAGCCCCCGCGCCCGCAACACGAAGCCCAGGTCGCCACCGGACGCCGCCGCGCGCAGCGCGCGCTCGGCCGGCGACGCGCGGCGCTGGTAGCGGACAAAGCCCGCCATCACCGCGGCGGGGTCGCCAAAGTGCTCGGCCGGCGCGAGCCACCACTCGACCATGCCGTCGCGCTCGGCCGACAGCGCGGTCCAGACCTCTCTGTGCCGGAGCGCGAAGCGGCGATACTCAGCGCCGTCGAGCTCCACCGCGGCAGCCTCCTCCACCGTTCCGCCCGCCGCCCCCCACAGCAACCGCCAGGTGCCCTCGCCACCGACCGGCATCGTCAGGCGCAGCACCGGAACAGTCTGGCCGAGCGCGACCCGAAGCAGACCGACGTCGAGCTGCATGGGGAACCGCATCGCTGCGATCCACGGCTTGACTCCGGGCGCCGGAACGCCCGGGCGCTGCACCGATTCCAAGACATGCCGCAGAACGGCGCGCAGCCACGCGGGGCGCAGCGCCTCCGCCCGCTCGACGCGCAACTCGGCGAGCGGGTAGACCACGGCGTGCGGAGCAGCCTGCGCGGCCATCTTCGGGACCGGCCCCATCACCGCCGCGCACGCCGGCACCGCCCACCACCACCGCGCCACCAGCACGCGCCCCACTGTAGCACCGAACACGGAACGCACGCGCCCCGGCGCGCTTTCTTGTCGCCGTTCAGCACGACCGGACACCGAGGCGACCATGCGTATCGTTCCAGCTGTCACGCTGGCGGTGGCCGCCAGCGCTGTTCCCATCCCCGCGCAACCCGCGCGCCCCCTGCCACTCGATCTGGTGCCGATCCACACGCGCGCACCGGATGCCGCCTCCGGCCACTACGGCACCTGGGCAGCGGGCCCCGACTACAAAGTCAGCTTCGGCGCGGAGGTCGCGTTCTACCCCGTGCTCGGCCGCGAGGCCCCCCGCAGTCTGCCGCTCCGCTGGCGCACCGAAGCGATCCTGGTCGGCGCCCAACCCTGGGCCGATGCCTCGAACGGCGTGCCGACGTGGCACGACGACTGGCGCTTCGAGCTGCGGCGCGGGGCCGTGACCGAGGCGTACGACGTCCTCGAAGAGGGGGTCGAGCAGACGTTCGTGCTGCACGAGGCGCCCGGCCCCGGTGCGCTGCGCATCGTCGGCAGACTGACGACCGACCTCGACGCACCACCCCGGTCGGCACGGCACGGCGCGCTGTCGTTTGCCGACGACCGCGGCCGGGCGATCGTCGACTACGGCGCCGCGATCGCCTTCGACGCCGCGGGCCGGCGGACAAGCATGACGACGGCCTGGGACGGCGAGCGCGTGACGCTCGGGCTGAGCGCCGCGTGGCTCGCTGACGCGACCTACCCCGTGGTCGTCGATCCGCTCTTGGCATCGAACGTGGTCGCGACTGGGGCCGATCCCGTCGTGTCGACGTCGACGGTGCGCAACCCGGCGACGCATGTCTCGCTGATCGCCTACAGCCGTTCGGTCTCGCGCCTCGACGACGATCTCTACATCCGCACGGCAAACGACGGCTACACGCAGTCGGTCCTGGTGTTCACCGACCTCAACGCGTCGTACTCGTCCGGGCACGCACAGTGCGCGATGGCGGGCGGCGCCAACGCGTACGTCGTGGTGCACCAGCGCTCTTCCAGCACCGGCAGCGCGGTCATCGCACACGTCATGGCGGCGAACAACCCGGCGAACTACACGGTGGTGCCGATCCCGACGCCGCGCGGCGCCAGCGACCGCGCGCCGTCGGTCGGCGGCAACTCGGGCACGTCGCCGCGCATGACGGCGCACGCTCTGGTCTCCTGGTCACGCACCGATGCCAGCGGCGCGGTGCAGGTGTGGGCCGCGGGCATCGATGCCCTGACGGGGACTTTGCGCACACCGGTCGCGATCCAGCCCTCGCCGGGAGTCCAACAAGAGCCGTGCGTCAACCGGTGGAGCGACGGCTCCGGGCCCTGGCTCGTGGCATGGATGGAGCGCAGCAATGCCCGGACGCCCTACGCGGTCTACGCGCGGCAGGTGTTCGGCAGCGGTCAGCTCGGCTCCACCGTGTCGATCGGCGCGGCGAGGAATCCGAGCATGCACCACACGTATCCCCTCGTGGCCGGCCAAGGCGGCCGCTACCTGTTCGCGTGGACTGAGGCGACCAACAGCGGCGCCGGCACTCCCAGCTTCGGCGACCACGTCGCGGTGCAGCGCGTCGACTGGCCCGAAACGTCGGGTGCGCGGCCGTCGCTCAAGCTCGAACGGGCAATCGCAACCTCGCGGACCGGTGGCACACTCTGGCTCGGCAGCACGCGCGGGATCGCCTACGACCGCGACACCCAGTCGCACTGGACGCTCGCGTATCGAGACACCACCGACGACGTCGGCGTGGTCCGCGTCGGTTACTCGGGCGGCGTCGTCGAGCGCGACAACCTGGCCGACGCCTACGACCCCAGCGTCGAGTACAACCCGACCAGCCACGAGTACCAGCTGGTCGCCGCGGCTGCGGGCGGCACCAACACGCTCTTGGGGCAGCGCTGGCTCTACATGACCACCGCGCTGGCGAACGGCTACGGCACGGGCTGCATCGGCCGCATCATCGCCAACAACCGCGGCCCGGTGGCGGCGCCGTTCGCCGGCTCGGAGTTCTTCTCGGTCGAGCTGCGCCGGGGCGCCACCAATCAGCCCACCGCGCTCTACGTGGCCGGCGCCGCGGGGCGCCCGTTGCCCATCAGCGCGGGGTGCACGCTGCACTTGCCGCTGGCCGGCATGGTGCTCGCGGCCGCCGGCAGCGCGGACCCTTCGGGCAACTTCGCGGTCCCGGTGCCGCTTCCCGACGTGCCGCTGGTGACCGGCGATGCGTACTGGCAGTTCTTCCAGCTGGTCTCGGGCCAGATCCGCTCGACCAGCGGGTTGCACACGGCCGTGCACTGAGACGTCCGGGACCCGCGCCCCACGCTCGGGTCGCGGAACGCTCCGTGTTTGGTTGCGGCCTCGGCCGCGCTGAGACATCCTTCGGCCCACATGACCCGGGCAGCGGGTGGGCCTCGCCGGAGGATCACCGGACGCGCGTCATCTGCGCAGCCAACGGGGAACCGGCAACCGCAAACGCGCTCTGCCCTAGGCGCGGATGCGCAACGGTGAAGCCTCTCGCATGGGTTTGTCGCCGACCGACCGGGCCTGGCTATAATGGGGCTGATGCGAGTGTTGTCAAGTGTGACGCTGGTGCTGAGCGCCAGCGCCGTCCCCGTCCCGGCACAGGCTCCGCGCCCAATCCAGCTCGACCTGGTGCCGATCCATACGCAGTCCACGGACCCCGTCTTCGGTCGCTACGGAACGTGGGCGGCCGGGCCAAACTACAAGGTGAGCCTCGGCGCGGAGGTCTCGTTCTTCCCCGTGCTCGGCCGCGACGCTCCCCGCAACCTCCCAGTGCGCTGGCAGACCGAGGCGATCCGAGTCGGCGGGCGCCCTTGGGCCGACGCGTCGCCGACGGTCTCGACGTGGCACGACGACTGGCGCTTCGAGCTCCGGCGCGGTGCAGTGACCGAGGCGTACGACGTCCGCAAAGAGGGAGTCGAGCAGACGTTCGTGCTGCACGAAGCCCCGGGTCCCGGCGCACTGCGCATCGTCGGCCGTCTGACGACCGACCTGGATGCGCCTCCCCAGGCAGCCCGCCACGGAGCGCTGACCTTTGCCAACGACCTCGGGCAGGCCATCGTCGATTACGGTGCCGCCATCGCGTTCGACGCCACGGGGCGCTGGACGCCGTTGTCCACGGCCTGGGACGGCGAGCGCGTGACGCTCACACTGAGCGCTGCGTGGCTCGCAGGCGCGACCTACCCCGTGGTCGTGGATCCGCTGCTAGCGTCGAAAGTGATCTCGTCGGGGGCCTACCCTGTCGTCTCCACCGCGACGGTGCGCAACGCGGCGACAGGCATCTCGCTGGTTGCCTTCAGCCGCGCGGTCTCGAGCCTCGACCACGACCTCTACATTCAGACTGCCGACGACGGCTACACGGGGTCGTACCGGGTGCTCGCCGACCTCAGCTCGTCGTGGTCGTCCGGGTACGCGCAGTGTGCGTTCGCGGGCGGTGCCAACGCTTACGTCGTGGTGCACGAGCGCTCGTCCAGTACTGGCAGCGCGGTCATCGCCCACGTACTGGCGGAGACCAACCCGCGGGCTTACACTGTGCTTCCGGTGCCGACGCCACCCGGCGCGCGCGACCGCGCCCCGTCAGTCGGAGGCAACACGAACTCATCGCGGCGCACCGCGGCACACGCCATCATCTCGTGGTCGCGAACCGACGCCGCTGGCGCCGTGCAGGTCTGGGCAGCCGGCCTCGATGCCCTGAACGGAACCCTGCGCGCACCCGTCGCGATCCGGCCGTCGCCCGGCGTCCAACTGGAGCCGTGCGTCAACCGGTGGAGCGACGGCTCCGGGCCTTGGCTCGTGGCCTGGATGGAGCGCAGCAATGCTCAGACTCCGTTCGTGATCTTTGCGCGGCAGGTGGACGGCAACGGCCTGCTCGGCTCCACCGTGTCGATCGGCGCGACGAGGAACCCCTCCGTACACCGCACCTACCCACTGGTGGCCGGTCAGGCCGGCCGCTACCTGTTCGCGTGGACCGAGGCAACCAACGATGGCCCCGGCACTCCCAGCTTCGGCAACCACGTCGCCGTACAGAGAGTCGACTGGCCCGAGACCTTGGGCACGCGCCCGTCGCTCAAGGCCGAGCGAGGCATCGCGGCGTCGCCGACCGGTGGCACGCTTTGGCTGGGCAGCACGCGCGGAATCGCCTACAATCGTGACACGCAGTCCCACTGGACGCTCGCCTATCGCGACACCGTCGACGATGTGCGCGTCGTCCGCGTCGGTTACTCGGGCGGCGTGGTCGAGCGCTTTAACCTGGCTAACGCGTATGACCCCGCCGTCGAGTACAATTCAACCAATCAAGAGTACCAGCTGGTCGCCGCCGGTACGGGCTACACCAACACGCTTCTGGGGCAGCGCTGGGTCAGGCCCAACTCGAACGCGTTCCAGTACGGCACCGGCTGCGTCGGCAGCATCAATGCCAACAACCGCGGGCCAGTGGCGCTGCCCTTCGCCGGTTCGGAGTTCTTCTCGGTGGAGCTGCGAGGAGGGGCTCCCAACCAGCCTGCCGCGCTCTTCGTTGACAAAACCAGGGGCCGGGCCCGCCCTTGGACACTCAGCCCTGGGTGTACGGCGAACTTGTCGCTGGAAGGCATGATCCTTGCCGCCGCCGGCAGCGCGGACCCGTCGGGCGACTTCGTGGTCCCGATGCCGCTCCCCGACGCTCCTGTGGTGACGGGTGGTGTGTCCTGGCAGTTCTTGCAGCTGGTCTCGGGCCAGATTCGCTCGACCAGAGCTCTGTACACGTTCGTGCATTGACAGCGCGGTAGAGTTTCGGCCCGCATGACCGCCGTCACTCTGCCAAAGGGCTTTCGCACCGCGGCGACCGCCGCCGGCATCAAGGCCGCGGGCCGCAGCCTCGATTTGGGCCTGTTGGTCGCCGACCACGCCGCGCCCGCCGCCGCGCTGTTCACCCGCAACGCGATGCTCGGCGCCCACATCCCGGTCTGCCGCGACCACCTGGCCCGCAGCGGCGGCGCGGTGCGCGCGGTGATCGTCAACTCCGGCTGCGCCAACTGCTCGACCGGGCAGCGCGGCCTCGACGACGCGCGGCGCACTGCCGCCGCGGTGGCCCGCGCTCTCGACTGCCCCGCCGAGCACGTGTTGCCGATCAGCACGGGTGCGATCGGCAGCCATCTGCCGATCGAACGCATCGAGGGCGCCGTGCCCGAGTTGGTCGCGGCCCTCGGCACGGACAGCATCGCCGCGTTCGCGCGCGCCATGATGACCACCGACACGCACCCCAAGCTGGCCAGCGCTCTGGCCACCGGTGCCCGCGTCACCGGCATCGCCAAGGGAGCAGGCATGATCCACCCCGACATGGCGACCATGCTCGGCTTCGTGCTCACCGACGCGGTGTTGGGCGACCTGGGCGACCCGCGCACCCTCGCCGACCAGTCCTTCCACCGGGTCACGATCGACGGAGACACCTCGCCCAACGACACCGTGCTGCTTTGGGGCACGGGGGGCGCCGGCGCAAGTGATCCCAGCGCGCGGCGCGCCGCGGCCATCGACGTCGCCAAGGATCTGGCCAAGCAGATCGCCGGCGATGGCGAAGGCGCAAGCCGCCTGGTCACGATCGCGGTGCACGGCGCGCCGAGCGAGGCAGAGGCCGTCCACGTCGGCCGCGTCATCGGCACCAGTCCCCTGACCAAGACCGCAATCGCCGGGCGCGATCCCAACTGGGGCCGTATCGTGGCCGCGGCCGGCCGGGCCGGCGTGCCGTTCGATCCCGACCGAGCGCGCGTCTGGATCGGCGCGACCACGGTGTTCGACGCGGGCGCGCCGCGGCCCGAGCGAGAGATCGCGGCAGCGCGCTATCTGCGCGACGAGCGCGAGGTCGAGCTCGGCATCGACCTCGCGGCGGGTGATGCGAAGGCGGAGGTTTGGACCTGCGACCTGACGGCGGAGTACGTGCGGATCAACGCAGACTACCGCACCTGAGGCTCGTCGCACGCGCCAGCCGATCACCCAAGTCAGCGGCGGCCGATTCAGTTGTCCCTATCCGTTCCGCGTGCGTCCCGTTCATTCTCGGGGAAGGGGCACGAAAAGTTGACGCGAGCTGCGCAAGACGGCGAGCACCTCGCGATCGTCGACCGCGGCCGACAACTCCCGCCACAGCCGTAGCTGATGCTCCACCGCAAGCCGAACGCGCGCAGTGCGCAGCGTCTGCCACGGGCCACGCTCCAACGGTGTGGCGCGCGCGCCGAACAGCTCCGAGGGCAAGCCCTCGGCCCAAGCGGCCACCGCTCGCTCCGCCGCCGCGGGCAACGCGCCCACGCCTTCGACCATCAGCCGCAGGCGCGCGGTGACCTGCGCGCCGAACTCGGTGCAGCCTCCGGTCTCGACCGGGCTGATGAACGGGCGCCACAAGAACGCCCCGCCGAACACGTCGACGTCGTAGCCATTCCGACTCGCCGACGTCAGTGCCGCGCGCTGCGGTTGACCGAGCACCGCGAACAGCTCACGAAAAAACTGTGCTTGCCGTTCGGCCGATCTCTGTAGCCACTCGAGGGCCAGACCCCGGGTATCGCGCTCTTCCGTCCCGATGCCAGCGTGATAGGTGACGATCCGCTGCACGCTCGCGCGCTGTTCCGCATCGAGCGGTACCCCTGCAACAGTCAACAGGGCACTTGCCAGGTTGACGGCGATCGCGGGCACGGTCATCGCACCGTTCTCGCCCAATTTCGAGGACCGGGGGAGGACCGGCTGCAACAGACCGATGAGCACGCCCTCGTCCCGGTGCACTGCCGCCAACACCGACACGGTCGGTTGTTCTCCTGCGAGGACCGTGCGATGCGCCGAGTCGACGGCCGCCAGCATGGCGTGCAGTGTCTCCCCCACTGCTGGCCAATCGACGGCGTGCATGCGGACATCGTTGGCCGGTGTCGAGAAGACGGGCACCGGTTCCGGTCGCGCTGCCGCAGGGACGTCGGGAACTTCCACCGAAGCTGTTCGAGTCTCGGAATGCGCGGGAGCCGCGAACTCGACCAGCGCCGCTTGCCACTCACCCATCGGATCCTCCTCCGGCGGCACACCCCCGGCACCGACGGCGATCAACGCACCACGCTTCATCGGCGCTTCCGCATCGCCCGCGCGCAGTGTTCCCCGCACGACTTCCAGGCTCAACGTCGCCGGTTGCAACCAGAGCGGCGTGCGTCGTACGCGCAGTTCACTCGTCGCCTCCGCCTCGAACTCACTGCGGCCCAGAGAGAACTTGGCCCCCTCGTTGCCGGCCCGCAACCGGTCCCCAGGGGCCAAGCCCACGACCACAGCTCCACCGGCGAACACGTACACCTCCTCGGCGATTACCAATCCGCGGTGCACGACAACCTCGACGTCGGCAACCAGAGGCACGGGATCGGTGGTACCGAGCCGCCAAACAAGCGCCGCTGCCGCGATCACCACCGCTGCGACCGCAACACCAAACAGCACCGGCCGCCGCGTGGCCCGCTTGGCCGGACGCCCTCCTTTGGCAAGAGCTTCGCTCAGCGCGATCTCCAGCAGCCGCTCGCGATCACCGCTCAACGGTGCAACCTCCGTTCGACACACGCGCGCAGCGCCATGCGCACACGCCGCAAGAGGCTCTTGACGCCATCCTCGGTCATCCCCAACTCGTTGGCCATGGCCTGACGCGAAAGCCCCTCCACGTAGCGCAACTCGACCGCGCGGCGACTGCGTTCTTTGAGCTGGGCGACGCAGAGGCGCACAGCCGCCACGTAGGCTTCGCCGCCATCCGCTCCGCATTCTTCGACCCACACCCGCTCTGCCGCCTCGAGCTGCTCCGGCGTGCGGTCGCGCAACGCGTTGCGATACGCGTTGCGGGCGATCGTGCGCAGCCAAGCCCGACGAGCGCGGACGCCCGCGTCGCGGAAGCGCGCCCGCATCGCCCGCAGCAGCACGTCGTGGGTCAGGTCTTCGGCGCGTTGGGGGTCACAACCGAGAAACCGCAAGTAGCGCCAGACCTCCTGCCGGTGCGCGCAGACCCAACCCGATCGGATCACCGGAGCGTCGGGAGGCGAGATCGTGCGCGCAAACATGTGCAAGGACGGGTCGGGCCGTGAACACTGTCGCCGTCCGATTTCCAATTCTGTCGACCGACCCCTCATCGCACCGCGGCGCGCGCCGCCTCGGCCATCTCCGTCCAGGACACGACCCGCAGTTCCGACGGCGCGAGGCGAAGGCTGCGCTCCAAAATCGCCTTGTGGCCACTGCCGACGATCACAAGGACACGCCCTCCCGGATGCTCCGCCGCAGCCTCGGCGATGCTCGCCGCCATGCGCAGGTTGCGCGCGCGCCAGAGACTCAGCCGCGCTAGGTCCAGGCCCGACGGCAATCGAGTGCGCAAGAAGAGGTCCCACTGCAGCCTCTCGTCTTCGGCCGCGTGGCCCTGTGCGTTGACACGCCTGTAGAACGGCAGCAAGTCGTCGCGCTCCACCGCCGACTCCAGCGCAGCCTTGGCATCGTCGAAGAACGAGCTGCGCCGCATTTCCGCGAGCGCCGGGTGCCCCTCGATCTGCTGCATCAATGGCCCTGCGATCGCGGCCAAGGAGAGCGAGCTGCGGTGTTCGTCGATCGGCCACAACCGAGACAACTGCAGGCGGCGCGCCAGCTCTACGCCCAGGCGAACGGTTTCGTTCGAGGAGCCGAGATAGGCGTTCAGCACTTCGACGGCGCGCTCCGGAAGAAGACGGTCGGCGACGCGGTCGGCGGCGGCGAGTCGGGACCACTCCAGAACGGCGGTCTCCAGCTCGTAGGCCGCCAGCAACAACCCCACCCTGGCGCGCCGTTCCCCGGTGGTGGCACCGTCCGCAAGCCGCGGCGATTGCTGCAACGAAGAGGACGCACTCGCCCACGTCTGCTCTCCCCGCTCTTGCGCCAGCCTCCCGACCTCCCGTTGGGTGGCCGCGAACGCGTCGACGACGGGCTGGCCGGACTCGCCCATCGCGATCAAGCTGGCGATCTCGTGGCTCGGCAGCGCTTCGACGCAGATCGCAGTCGGCGCCCACGCCTCGAGCAAGGCCAGCGTCGTGTCGAGATCGCCGGGCTCCAGGCGGTCGCGCAAGTAGCCGAGGTGCTGTGTGCCCATCACCAAGATCTCCGCTGGCACCGTCTCCTGCGACGACAGGTCGCCTCCCGTTCGGGTGCCACGGCGGAGCGCCGCGGCCAGCAGCCTGCGCGTCGCCTGCGGTCGGTCGATCCAAGGACAGTGGCCCGCGTGCGCAAGCACGGTGAAGTGAGCGCGCTCGAGCGCGCCGTAGGTGGCGCGCAAACGCTCCGCTCCGAGGTCGACGAAGTCGTGGTCCCCGACAAGCACGGTGCAGCGGTCTTCGAGTGCGGCCAACGCCGGCCGGAAGTCGTAGTCCTCGGGCATCGTGTCGCCAGCGGCCTTGCCTGCCGCAGCGTCGTAGAACACCTGACCACCACCGAGGCGGCGCCAACCCCGCACATCGGCGAGGTTGACTCCGGCAAACCGCACTCGCCACGCGATGGTCCGTTGCCGCGCGGTCAGCCCGTCGCCATCCAGCCCGAGGCGCCGCAGCTCTTCATGCACGGCTTCGCGATCGGACAACGCCCGTGCGCGACGTTGCATATCCTCTTCGGCAGCACCCTCGGCCGCGTTCTGCGGGGAGCACGGCAGAACCGGCGCGAGTAGAGTGAGGCTCCTGACCCGGTCCGGGTGGGCCTCCAGGTAGCACATCGCCAGCATCGAGCCCATCGAGTGCGCAAACAGGTCGAGCTGCTCCAGGCCGAGAGCGACGCGCAGTTGCTCCAGGTCGGCGACATGTTGCTCGACCGAGATCGATGCAACGGGGGCCGGCGACCGCAGCGAGCCTCGCTGGTCGTAGTGAACGAAGCGGAACTGGCCTTCGAGGCCGGCAACCGCGTCGACGAGGTAGCTGTGCTCGGCTCCCCAACCACCGTGCAGCACGACTACGGGGGGGCCTAGACCCTTCTCGCACACGAACAGCCGCGCCGCTCCGTCGGTCGTCGGCAGATACCAGACCAGGGCATCGCCCACAGCCGCCGTCGGTATCGGTTGCGATGCGGCACTACCCAGCGTCAACGCTGCCGCCAGCACACGGCACATCGGAGTGTTCATGACAGGTTGAACACCTGGGGTGGGCGCGGGGGGTGCGCCAAAAACGAGTTCTTCGGCCGGGACGGCTCGGTCGGTGCTTGCAACGGGGCGGAAACGCCGGCACATCCGCCCCCGCGGGTGGATGACACCCGAGTCGAACGTGTAGCCTCTGCCGCCGGCCCGACGCCCCATTCACTCTCCATGCAGCGCGAATCCTTCCTGTCCGACAACTGCCCCCCGATGGGCATCTACGAGACCCTCTACGCCTTCCGCGACAGCTTCGGGCAGTTCATGGGAACCGAGGGTACGCACCCCTGGTCACAGGGTTTCCCGCTGACCACCCAGCTCGAGAACGGGCCGCCACTGCCGAGCAGCGTCGAGGTGACGTGGGAGGACCGTTTCTACCCCAAGGCCTGGGGCCACCCGCGTCTGACCGAGGCAATCGCCACGCACTACAACAACTTTTACGGCTCCAAGATCACGCCCGAGAACGTGATGGTGTTCGCCGGCGGGCGACCCGGAATCTTCGCGGTGCTCGCGTTCTTGAAGCGTCACGTCGAGGTCCGGATCGGCAACGCCGAGTGGCCGGCCTACCTCGACATCATGACGCAGACCGACACGAGTTGGCGCGTGGTGCCGTTCACCGAAGAGAACGGCTTCCACCCGCCGAACGCGGCCTACTTCGACCGCGGTGGGCTCAACGACAAGACGCACGTGATGCCGATCATCTCCAACCCGGGCAACCCCACGGGCCATACGCGCGCGGGAGCGGAACTCGAGGAGCTGATCGCGATGGCCGAGCAGCCGAAGTGCGGCATCCTGCTCGACGAGGCCTACGAGATGTACCACCACTCGAAGGGGGTGAGTGGCATCCGCTACGTCAAAGACCTCGACAACAGCAACGTGTTCTTGGCGGGTGCGTGCACCAAGGGGTTGCAGTGTCCCGGCATTCGCATCGGCTGGATCATCGCTTCGAAGAAGAACGTCGAGACGCTGGCCAACTTCTCTAGCTTCGGCATGGGCGGCGTGAGCCACCCCTCCCAGCTCTATGCGGTCGAGCTCCTCGAGCCGTCGCGCGTCGCGCAGGCGCGCGAGGCGGTGGACGCGCACTACGGCATGCAGCGCGCGCGCTACGGCGAGGCTTTCGCGAAGATGGGTCTCGGCGTCTACACCGGCGACGGCGGCTTCTACCACTGGATGAAGCTGCCCGAGGGACTCAACGCCAGCGAGCTCAACCGCCGGCTGTTCCGACACGGCGCCGCCATCCTCGAGGGCATCGATTGCGACATGGCGCGACCGCATGCCAAGGACCCGGAATACGTTTCGCCCTACGAGTCCTGGTTCCGCTTCTCCTTCGGCCCCTTGCTCCCGGAGACGTTCGAGTCCGACGTCGCGCTCCTGGGTCGGGTGCTGGACGAGTACCGCGCCGACGTGGGGTAGCTACACGCCCAGCCGAACCTCCAGCGTGCTGGTGGTGTCGAAGCGGACCGGGCCCGGCAATACCGACACACCCTGCACGTACAGCGAGGCGCCCAGTAGCGCCGAGGTCGACGGAACGGCAAGCGGAACCGAAACGAACCCGGTCGGCGTTTGTCGTGCCAGCACCAACGGCGTCGCCGGCAACAACGGAATCCGCACGGTGCAACTCCCGAGCGCAGTCGCCGCGAGAGAGTCACCCAGCAACACGGCGCTGAGACCGCCGGCCAAGGCTCCCGGCGATGCCGGCACGAAGTCGAGGCGGAAGGAATCGCTGCCGAGGACGGGAACCCCGACCGGGACGAGTTCAGTGGCGAGCCCGACCTGGGGACAGGGCAGCAGCACCTTGGTCGCTGCAGCCGCGGTCGTGCGCCCGTAGAGCCACGTCTCGGAAATCGACGACGACGCCTGCTGATCCCAGAAGAGGTACGAGACGGCGACGTTGCGCGCACTGTCAAAGGCCATCGCCGACGAGTGCCCCGCCGCAGGCCCCACGACGGGCACCTGGACCCAATCCCGTCCATCCCACTCCCAGACCTGCTGTCCGGTGTGGAGCACGGTCCGGGCGCGCACAGAGTCGAACACCATGCCGACGCCCCGACTCGGAGGCGGAGTGTTGGCTGGCGACGCCTCTCGCCAAGTCACACCGTCCCACTCCCACACATCGTTCATGTCCGCGCCGGTCGCCGCCCTGCCCCCGAACATCACGACCACGCGCCGGGCAGAGTCGTAGACCATCGACGGTTCGCCCCGCGCGGGCGGTGTCTCTGCCGGATTCCGCTGCACCCAGACTGCGCCATCCCACTCCCAAGTTTCGGCCAACGGAAACCCACCATAGCCACCGAAGAGCACGAGCCGGCCTCTCGCCGCGTCGTACGCCAACCCCGACCCGGACCGGAACATCGGCGCGCCCGTCGACGACCGCTGCGTCCAGGTCGCGCCGTCCCACGCGCGCACCGTCCCGAACCAACCATCGTAGAGCAGCATCTCGTCGTTGCGCGCATCGTGCACCAGTCGCGCGGATCCGCTCCCACTCGGGGCGGCGCCGCCCTGTGCCATCAGCTCCCAACGCAGACCATCCCACTCGTACAGATCGCTGGAGTATTGAGCGCCGAAGATGCTGCCACCGGTCGCACCAGCGAACAGGACGACGCGCTGCCGGCTGGCGTCGTACGCCACCGTCGGTGCAACCCGACTCCCGGGCCACCGCTCTGGTTCGAGCTCCGACCACACCGCGCCGTTCCAAGCAAATGTCCCCATGCTCGCGCCCTCCTGCGTCCGGCGACCCAACGCCACGCACTTGCCGATGCTGGGGTCGAACGCCAGCGCGTGCACGGCGTACATCGGTCCTCTGGGGCCTTGCTGCCACGTCGATCCGTCCCACTCCCAAACGGTGTTGGTGGCCGAGCGAACGCTCGTCATCACGACCCGTGCCCGCACCGTGTCGAAGGCGACGGCGAGGTTGGGGGCCGGCACAGGCACCAGTGACTGCGGCACCGCGGTCCACGTCGTCCCATCCCAGTCCCACAACCGCGTGCCACCAGTCGATTCTCGGCCAGCCAGCAGCGTCTGTTGGCGCACCGAATCGTACGTCATCGAGAACTCCTGAACCGCCGGGCTGCCGGGAGCAAACCGCTGCGCCCAGGTTGCACCATCCCATTCCCAAGTACCGATGCTGCTGCCGAACAGGACCGCCAGTCCCCGTGCGTTGTCCCATTGCATATCGATCGCGGCCCCGCTGAATGGTGCCCCGACCGTGGACAGTAGACGCCAAGTGTTGCCGTCGTACGTCCAGGTGTCGTTCGTGTACACGGTCATCGCCCCAGGCAATCGCCCCCCGAACTGAAGGACGACTTGCCGCACCGGGTCGTAGGTCATCGCGCCGACCGCCCTCGGTTGTGCCCCAGCCGATCGATCCACCCAACGGTTGGTCCGCTCCCACGTCGAGTTCGATCCCGGCACGGAGTTCAAACCTGTGCCGAACAAGACCAACCGCTGCCGATGGTCATCCCACACCATGCGGCCGACTCCCTCCGCCAGGCCGGACTGCTGCACCCAAGTGGGCGGCAGCTGCGCAGGCAGCGAACCCACGAACAAACCGAGCAACGCGACCGCGACGAGGTTTCGCATCATGCCTCCTACCTACCCCGATTCTCGAACACCTAGGCTCCGGGGTCAATCCGCCGGACCTGCCCTGCCGTGAGGACGCCGCCGGTCACAACGCTTCTTCGTTCATCTATGCTGCGCCGATGGCCGCGGACTCCGTTTCCGAGATCTTCGACCCGGACGCGTGGCATGTCGTGCCGGGCCTCGCTTTCACCGACATCACATACCACCGCGCGCACGACACCGGCGCGGTCCGCATCGCGTTCGACCGCCCGGACGTGCGCAACGCGTTTCGGCCGCACACCGTCGACGAGCTGTACCGCGCGCTCGACCACGCCCGTCAGTCACCGGACATCGGCTGCGTGCTGCTCACCGGCAACGGCCCGTCCCCCCGCGATGGCGGCTGGGCGTTCTGCTCGGGCGGCGACCAACGCATCCGCGGCAGCGACGGCTACCGCTACACCGAGGACGGTAGCGACGACGCCGCGGCGATCGACCCCGCGCGCAGCGGCCGGCTGCACATCCTCGAGTGCCAACGTCTGATCCGCACGATGCCCAAGGTCGTCCTCTGCGTGGTGCCCGGCTGGGCCGCCGGCGGCGGCCACAGCCTGCACGTGGTCTGCGATCTGACGATCGCGAGCGAGGAGCACGCGCGCTTCAAGCAGACCGACACCGACGTCGCCAGCTTCGACGGCGGGTTCGGTTCGGCCTACCTGGCACGCCAAGTCGGACAGAAAGTCGCGCGCGAGATCTTCTTCCTGGGCCGCACTTACAGCGCCGCCGAGGCGAAGGCGCAGGGCGCGGTCAATGCGGTGGTGCCGCACGCCGAGCTCGAGCGCGAAGCGTTGGCCTGGGCCGAGGAAATCTGCAGCAAGAGCCCCACCGCGCAGCGCATGATCAAGTTCGCGTTCAACCTGATCGACGACGGCCTGGTCGGCCAGCAGGTGTTCGCCGGCGAAGCCACGCGCTTGGCCTACATGACCGACGAGGCCCGCGAGGGCCGCGACGCCTTTCTCGAGAAGCGGCCACCGGACTGGTCGTCGTTCCCCTACCACTACTGACCCGCGGCGGCGCCCGCACCGGCTCCGGCCAACCACTCCGTCATGTCTCGCCGCGCCTCGATCTCGTTCGCCGTCCTGCTGTGCCTGTGCTTGGCGCAGGTCGGGTGGTGGGTGTACTTCCAGCGGCAGCAGACGCTGACGCTGCACGCGGTCGACACGGCCCTGGCCCGCGGCGACGCCACTGCCGCCGCCACCCTGCTCGGCGAAGGCGAGCCGGTCGCCACGCGCGCCGACCGTCGCTGGCGGATGATCGCGAGCGAAGGCGCCGCCCTGAGCCTGGCAGTGGTGATCGCCGCCGTCCTGTTCTACTTGGCACTGGCGCGCGAGCGGCGCACGCGGGCGGCGCACGCGCGCTTCCTCGCCGGCGCCACGCACGAGCTGAAGACTCCGCTGGCAACCCTTCGGCTCGGCCTGGACTCCCTGCGCAGCGGGCGGCTCGACGCCGCGCGGAGCGTCCAATACGCGAACAGCATGGCCGTTGAAGTCGACCGCCTGCAGCGCGACGTCGAGGACCTGCTGGCGGCCGCCGAGCTGCGCACCACCGAGCAGCACCTGTGCCTGGAACCCGGTGATCTCGCCGACGACGCCGACGCAGTGCTCGCCGCCTTCGGGCCGCGACTGCAGCGCGAGGGCATCGAGTTGCACCGCGAGCTGCAGCCGGGCGTCCGCATTCGACGCGACGCGCGCGCGATGGCCACGGTGATCCGCAACCTGCTCGACAACGCGTGCAAATACGGCGGCGGCGGCCCGGTCTCGATCGCGGTGCGGCGCGAGGGCGATCACGCGGCGTTGTCGGTGCGCGACACCGGGCCGGGGATTCCCGCTGAAGAACGCGGCCAGGTGTTCGAGCCGCTGTTCCGCGGCAGCCGCGCGCCGCACGTCGGCGGCACCGGTCTGGGCCTGTTCCTCACCGCCCAGCTGGTCCGCCGTCACGGTGGAACCGTGCGCGCCGGCACCAACCCGGCGGGACGCGGCACCGAGCTACACGTCACTCTCCCACTGGAGAACTCCGCGTGACGCGCTGGATCTTGGTGGTCGAGGACGAGGCGCCGCTGGCGACGATGCTGTGCGACAACTTGCAGCTCGACGGCCACGGCACGCAGTGGGCCGCCGACGGTGAGCTGGCGCTCGCCGAGCTGGCCGCGCGCCGGTTCGATCTGGTGATCCTCGACGTGATGTTGCCCGGGCGCAACGGCCTCGCCGTGTTGCGCACCATGCGCGGCCGGGGCGACGACACCCCGGTCTTGATGCTGTCGGCCAAGGGCACCGACGACGACCGCATCCGCGGACTCGAGCTCGCGGCCGACGACTACCTGGCCAAGCCTTTCCACCTGCGCGAACTGCTTCTGCGGGTGAGCGCGCTGCTGCGGCGCGCGGCGGTGCCGGCTCCGGCCACCGACCGCCTCCGGATCGGCGGCAACTCGATCGATTTTCGCGGCCAACGACTGTCGTCGTGGCGCGGGGAGGAGCACGCGCTCAGCGCGACCCAGACGCGGCTGCTGCGTCTGCTCGCCAGCCACTGCGGCGGCGTGGTCGCGCGCCGCGAAGTCGTCGAACGCCTGTTCGGCCCGGCCACTCCGGTCACTGCGCGCACGGTCGACAACTTGGTTGCCGAGCTGCGGCGCCGCCTCGAGCCCGACCGGACCGCGCCGCGCTACCTGCAAACCGTGCGCGGCATCGGCTGGCGCCTGCGGCTCGACGACGACAGCGGATGACAGTCGCGTGACATTGCGGGGGGCGCTCGCCGCTCCGTTGTCGGCATGTCGAAAGCCAGCTTCACTGCCGCCCTCGTGGCACTCTCCGCGCCCCTGATGGCGCAGACCACCGTCGACCTGCCGGCCGGCTTCAGCCCCACCAACGCCGAGCTGTCAGGCTTCACGCTGGTGCCGCTGATGCAGAGCAACGCGCGGGTGCAGATGTTCTACCGCGGCGCACAAGCGCCGGCGGCGCCGCTGACCGCAACCGCCCTCGAGCTGCGCTTCGACGGTCCGATCCCGGCGGTCGGCAGCCCCGGGCCGTTCCAAGTCCAGCGGCTCCAGCTGCGCGTGGGCACGACCGCCATCGCCCAGCCCGGCGCGGTGTTCGCCAACAACCTGACCACGCCGCTGGCCACCGTCTTCGACGGACCGGCGACCTACTGGCCGGACCAGGGCAGCCAAGTGCCCGCGCCGTGGGGCGGCCTGAACGGCGGCCTGCACTTTGCGTTCTCGGCGCCGCTTCCCGTCACCGTCGCGGCCGGTGAGTGGTTGGTCGTCGAGATGATCGTCGAGAGCAACAACATCCTCGGCGGGGCGCACGCGATCCTCGACGGCGAGACCGGTCCCGGCGGCCCCGCCGACGGCGGCGCCACCAACTCGGGCCAAGGCTGCGCCATCTCCGCCGGCGCGCCGACGGCGACCGCCAGCTCGACCGGAACGCGCGCCCCCGGCGCCGCCCACACGCTCACCGCGCAGGGCCTACAGCCGACCGCCCCGGCGCTGGCGGCGATCGGCCTCAGCGACTCGACCAGCAGCTTCGGCCCGCTGCCGCTGCCGCTGCCCGGCAGCAACTGCACCATCCTCGGCAGCGCCGACTTGGTTCTGCCGGCCTTCACCGATCTCGGCGGCAGCCTCATCGTGCCGTTGCCAGTGCCCGCCAACCCCGCGCTCAACGGCGTCGTACTCCACGAGCAGGCGTTTGCCGTCGCACCCGGCGCCAACCCGTGGAACCTGGTCGCCACCGATCTGCACAGCGTGCAGCTGGGCGCGTTCACGCCGCCGGCCAGCGACTTCTACACCGTTTGCCACGACAGCGATGCCGCCGCCCCGGTGGCGCAGTTCGCCAGCGAGTTCGGCTACGCCCTGCGCCTGATCGGGCAGTGACGCCCACGGCGGCGGTCAACCGTTTGTCGCGGCCTCGCCGGCGGCGAGCGGCGCCGCCACCTCGACCCGGTCGCGGCCGTTTGCCTTGGCCGCGTACAACGCGGCGTCGGCCGCCGAGAGCAGCACGTGCCGCGCGACCCGGCGCTCGCCCTGCACCGTGGCCACACCGACGCTCGCCGTCACCGGCCGGCGCAGATCGGCCGCGCTCTCGTGCAGCTCGTGCACGGCCTTGCGAGCGGCCTCGGCGATGCGCCGCGCGCCCGCCGCGTCAGTGCGCGGCAACAACACCGCGAACTCCTCGCCACCCCACCGAGCGACGACGTCGGTCTTGCGCTGCAAGACCGACGCCACGCACCGGCCGACGCGGCGCAGGCAGGCGTCGCCCGCCAGGTGGCCGAACTCGTCGTTGTAGCTCTTGAACCGGTCGACATCGATCATCAGCACCGACAGCGGCTCGCGCTGGCGCGCGGCGCGCGCCAGCTCGCGGTCTAGGTCGCGCTCGAACAACCGGCGATTGCCGACCTCGGTCAACGGGTCGTAGAGCAGCTTCTCTTGCAGGTCCTGGTTGACGTCGTGCAACAACGTGGTCGAGGCCAGCAGCTCGTGCAGATCGTCCGCCAGCACGACGCCGCGCAGGATGCCGTCTTTGTCGCGAATCGGCGACAGCGTGGTGCGCGCGGCGGTCAGCACCAAATCCGGCGCCTCGTCGCCCCCCGTCTCCAGCCAAAACCGCGCGACATCGCGCACCGTCTCGCCACCGCGACAGCGCTGCAACAGACCGTCGAACTCCGCGCGACCGGCCGCCGGCACGAGCGTGCGCAGCGGCCGCCCGAGCACCGCGCGCCGCTGACAGCCGTAACGCTCCTCCGCGGCGGGGTTGATATCGGTGACCGTGCCGTCCGCATCCGCGACGACGATCGGCACCGCCGCCTTGGTGAACAACAGGGAGAGCTTGGCCAGCGCCGCCTGGGTCTGCTCGAGCTCCAACTGCGCCAACTCGAGCCGCTCCCGCGTGTGGGCGAGCTCGGCGCGCAAGCCCGCGACGGTCGCGGCGGCACCAGCCGCGCGGCCCTGCGTCTCGGGAGGCAGTGAGGATGGCGGGAGAGAAGCCACGCGGGCGGTATCGCACCGCCACGCCCGCGGGACAACCGATTTCTCGTGTGACGTCTGCGGATTGGCGAGGCCAAAGCTCATCGCCAGATGTGCTCGGAGCCGGCGCAAGGGTGGTCCGCGTCTTCGTTGGTATACTCCGGCCAGGAGGTGCGCCCCATGCAGCTCGTCACGGGAACCCGACCACCAGCAATCGGCTGGCGTGCACTCGACGTCGTACTCACCGCGGCGATCCTCGCCGCGCTCGCCGCAACCACTGCCGCGCAGCAGCAGTTCGACGAGCTGCGCAAGCGGGGCTTGCCACCGGATCGCTGGGACACCCAATCCGTGGCGATGGGTGATCTCGACGGCGACGGCGACCTCGACCTGGTCTGCGCCAACGGCTCCGAGGCGAGCTGGAAGTACTGGTACGTCTTCGGCCAGCAGAACCAGCTGTTCCTCGGCGACGGCCACAACGGGTCGTTCACCGAGGCCACGGGCACCCGCATGCCCGTCGACCAGGACTATTCGCGGGCCGTGGCGCTCGGAGACCTGGACAACGACGGCGACCTCGACATCGTGTTCGGCAACGTCTATGCGAAGCTCAAGCTGTACCTGAACGACGGCACCGGTGTGTTCTCCGACGGCCCGTCGCGCGTACCAACGGTTTTCGACGCCACGGCGGTCGCGCTCGACGACGTCGACGGGGATGGTGACCTCGACATCGTCTGCGGCACCAACCGGCTCTTCACGTACACCCCGCAGGATCGCCTCCTTCTGAACGACGGCACGGGCGTCTTTCGAGACGTGACCGCGACACACTTGCCTCCCGGCTACTACGCCACCGCCGACATCGCCTTCGGCGATGTCGACGGCGACGGCGACCTGGACCTGCTCCTCGCGACGACCCTATACCCCAAGCGGAGCAGCCGGCTCTACCTGAATGACGGCACCGGCATCTTCACCGACGCAACCGCTGCGCGGCTGCCGAGTGTCCCGGAGTCGGTGCTGTCCGTGGCGCTCGGTGACGTCGATGGGGACGGCGACCTAGACCTGGTCTGGGGGATCACGCGCTGGGGAAACCCGACACCCCAGAACCGGCTCCTCCTCAACGACGGCTCCGGTCGATTCGCCGATGCCACGGCAGCGCAGATGCCCGTCGACACCGACGACACCACCGCCCTGGTGTTGGCCGACTTGGACGGCGACAGCGATCTCGACCTGGTTCTCGGCAACGACTGGCAGCCCAATCGCCTCTACCGCAACGACGGCACCGGGACCTTCGCCTCGGCAACCTCTGGCTGGCTGCCGACGCGCTACTTTACGCCGTCCATCGCCCTCGGCGATATTGATCTCGACGGCGATCTCGACGTCCTGTTCGGCAACTCTGGTGTTCAATTCGACCCGGCCCCGCCGAACGAACTCTACCTCAACGACGGCACTGGCACGTTCGACGATGCCGAGCCCTCGGGCCTCCCCGAGGACGTCGACGGCGGCCGCGATGTCGCGCTGGCAGACGTCGACAGCGACGGCGATCTGGACCTCGTAGTGGCCAACGCATACGGCCCCCAGGGGCAACAGAACCGCCTGTACTTGAACGATGGTATCGGGGCCTACGGCGACGCGACGGCGGCGCACCTGCCCGCTCGACAGGATTACAGCGCCGCGATCGCGCTTGGCGACGTCGACGCCGATGGCGACCTCGACCTCGTCTTCGGCAACTTCTATTCCCCACCCTACGTCGGGGAGCAGAACCGCCTCTACCTCAACAATGGCTCAGGCATCTTCACCGACGTCACCGCCGCGCAGCTGCCGTTCGACAACGACGGAACCGAGGACCTGGCGTTGGGTGACGTCGACGGTGACGGCGACCTCGACCTCGCGCTCGCAAACAGTAATGGCCAGGATCGACTGTACCTGAACGACGGATCCGGCACGTTCGTCGACGTCACCGCGGCGCACATGCCGCAGGATGCGGACTTCACGAACGCGGTCGTGTTCGGTGACGTCGACGGCGATGGCGACCTCGACCTCGTCTTTGGAGGCTCTCTTTGGCGCACGACGAGCCGGCTCTACCTGAACGACGGATCCGGCAGGTTCGCCGACGTCACCGGCACCCACATCGGGCCGCGCTCCAGTAGCACCTCTGGAACGCTGGGACTCATCCTCGTGGACATCGACGGAGACTCGGATCTGGACCTCGTCGAAGCCAACTGCAGCCAGAACGCTTTGTACCTCAACGACGGCACCGGCAAGTTCACCGACGCGACCGCAACGCACATGCCGGTCGACTGGTCGTGCGGTCGGGCCGTGGCCGCGGGCGACGTCGATCTCGACGGCGATCTCGATCTGGTGTTCGGCAACGCGCGCGACGTGTTCCTCCAGGACAGCCTCTATCTCAACGACGGCACCGGCAGGTTTGCCGACGTGACCGCGGCGCGCATGCTCAAGAACAACACCGACACCTCGGCAATCGCGCTCGGCGACGTTGACGACGATGGCGACCTCGACCTCGTGTTCGCCAACTTCGGAGAGCCCAACGAGCTCCAGCTCAACCTGCTGCGTCAGCTCGACACGCCTCACCCATTGCGCGCCGGCCGCACGTATACGCTGGACGCGTACGCGCGCTGCGGCCCGTTCCGCCCCGCCGACCTCGCCCTGCCCTTCGCCGCCACCGGCCGCGCCGCGGTCCCGGTGCCACCGCTGGGCATCGTCGGCCTGGACCCGACGCAGACCGTGGCGCTGCCACCGTTTCTCGTGCCTCACCCCGCGGGCGTCGCTTCGATCTCGCTGCCCGTGCCCAACCTGCCCTCGCTGGTCGGCACGACGCTCTCCGCGCAGGCCGTGCTGGTCCCGTTCCCCTACCCGGCACGACTCACCGGCGTTGTCTCCGACGTGCTGACCCGATAGGTCGGGCCGGGGTTGCGCTTCTCCGCGCGGCAAACTGGCAACCGCCGCCGGGCGCGCTACCCTTCGAGGCATGGTGCGCCGAACCCCCCATGCCATCGAGCCCCCCACCCGTGTGTATCTGGTCGGCGCGCACTCCACCGGCAAGACCACGCTGGCGCGCTGGATCCGCGACCGCTACGGCCTGCCGATGATCTCCGAGGTCGCGCGCGGCGTGCTGGCGGAGATGGAGGCCCAGCTCGCCGCCCTGCGCAGCGACGTCGACCTCGTCAACCGCTACCAGAGCGAGGTGTTTGCCCGGCAGATCGACGCCGAGCAGCAGCAGGCGAGCGGCTTCGTCTCGGACCGCGCGTTCTGCAACCTCGCCTACGCGGCGCAGCACTCGACGGTGCTCGCGGACATCGCTGGCGACCCTCGCCTGCGGACGTACATGGAGCACGTGCGCAGTGGGCTGGTGTTCTACGTCCGGCCACACCGCGTGCTGCTGGCGGAGGACGGCGTGCGCGAGAGCCCCGACTGGGAGGAGTGCCTGCGCATCGACGGCATGGTGAAGCTGATGCTCGAGATGTTCGCCATCCCCTACGTGCCGGTCGCTTCGCTGTCGATGCAAGAGCGGGTGCGCCTGATCCAGCGCGTGCTCGACCTCGCCGGTCTCACGCCCGTCGAGCCGCGCCCGCCGGCACGCCCGACCGAGCACCCGGCCGCGGCCGACGGTGGCCGCGCCGCGACCAACGGCGTCAAGCCGACGCCGGCGACGGGCCGCGGCTGACTCCGCCTTGGCGCGCTACTTCACCGCGTCCCACTCGAAGAAGCGGTCGAGGCCGTTCGCCGACGTCGGCGGCCGGCGCCAGCTCTGCAGCTGCTGATAGACGTAGGTGCCGCGCGCCAAGAGGTCGGCGTCGCCGTACATCTGCCCGTAGCGCATGGCCAGCTTGACCGCCGGAATCGACCACTCGTTGAACCCGGTGCCGAACGCCCAGAGGATGTACGCCGGATTCGCGTACTGCTGCGCGGTGAGCGACCTGCCGCCCTCTTGCCACGCGACCGCGGTGCCGACGATCAGCTGGCTGGGAGTGATCAGCCACCCCCAGGTCATCAAGCTCTTGGTCGCCATGACGGCGACGAGGTGGGCGTCGAAGTCGCCGAGCACGCGGTACACGGCCTCGAGCCCCAGAATCGCCTGCGCATCCTCCCACGGTGACCAATAGGTCTCGTTCAGGTTGCGCGGGTTGGGCGCGTACAGCGTCACCGGCCGCACCGGCCCCTTCACCTTCAGGCCGACCGCGTTGGCGCGGATCACCTCGTGCACGCGCCGGCCGATGTGCTGCGCCAGCTCGTCATTGCCGGTGCACAAGTAGTTCCACGCCATGCTCATCAGCGTGCGGCCGATCGAACGCGAAGCGGCCATGCCATTCGTCGAGGTGTTTGGCCGCTGGCTGGGAACGGTGTGCTGGGCGATGTAGAGCTGCGCCTCGTTCTCCATCTCGTGCCGCAGGGAGTGACTGCCGGTGAGCAGATAGGTGGCGGACAGCGTGAGGCTGGACCAGTGCTGGCCGTCGCGCCCCTGCCAGCCGTTCGCCTGCACGGTCGCCGGCGGAAACGGCTTGCCGAGGCGATCCGGGCTGGTCTGTCGACTGAAGTGCGTGCGGCCATCCCACGTCACCCAGCGCGGGTGGTCGACGACGCGCACCGGCCGGCCGTCGCGCTCGCGATGGTGCACGGGCCGATTGGCCTCTTCGCTCATGTTGAAGCGCCCCTCGGCGATCCCGTCGGGTAGGCCCGAGGCGAACACGGCCAACAGCTTGGCAGTGCCGAAGTCGGGCTGCCAGCCGGTCGACCACGGCGCCGGGAAGAGGCCGAGCGGATAGTCCTCCCATTGGCGACCGGGTTGCGCGACCCAACTCTCGAACGCGACGCGCTGCGCGGTCACCGCCGCACGGCCGCCGTCCTTGATCCACGGCGGAAAGTCGGGGACATGCCCGAACGGCCCGAACGCACCCGACGCCTTCCAGTCGGTGCTGACGCCGACCAGGTCGGCTTGCACGACGGCCGCCAGGGTCGCCGCGCGCTTGGCTTCACTCGCCGCGCCGGTCGGGTGATAGAACAACAGGTCACCGAACCACTCCTGCGCCTGCCCGTCGAAAAAGGTCGTCCGCCCCAGCAGTCGCACGGCGTTGGGACCCGTCGTGCTCGGCGACGACATCCGGACGCCACGACGAATCGCACCGTGGACGCTGGGAATCGCGCCGTGGACGATCAAATCGAGCCCCTCGATCGTCGTCAGCCACTGTGCCGACTCGGTGCTGCTGCTGGTGACCCGCAGCTCGAACGGGACGTGGTCTTGGCCGGAGTAGACACTCAGCCACAGGTCGTAGACGAGATCGGTGCGCGGAAGGCGCGCGCGAAAGTGGAGCACCTGGCGAAACCGACTGTTCTCGACCACGCGCAACAGTGACATCGGCGCCGTCTGCGTGCCGATCTCCTTGCCGGTCACCACCAGCTGCATGTTGAACACGGGCAAGCCGGTGCGCACCCAGGACGACAGGGCGAACGGCGGGCTCGCACTCTGACCCTGCACCACGTTGACGACGGTCTCGGCACCGGCCGCCAGGTCGAGCGGGACCACCAGCTGGGCGTAGCGCACACTGCCGTCGGGCCAGCGCGCCCCGAACGGCAGGAGCTCCGCTGGCAGCCCCGGCACCGTGAAGCTCTTGCCGGCCGTCCACACACCGGCCGGGAACGGCACCGTCGCCACGCCCCATTGGGTGCGCGGGGTGTTGGCGAAGTTGACGAACCGAACGCTCGTGCTGAAGCCCTGTGCAGCCAATGGCATCAGGGTCACGAGCAACGCCGCGGCGGCGGCGCGGGTCAGGCAGGTCAGGTGGGTGGAGAGGGGGCGGAGGGGAAGGACTCGTCGGCTGTGGGGCATCGGTGCGATGTCATGGGAGTCGGAGGGGTCCTCCGGACGGCTGCGTGGCCCGGATGCTAACGGCCGTTTTGGAAGACCCGGAGTGCGCCGCGCGCGCCGACCTTGACCGATCTGACTGCCACTTCGTATCTCGTTGCAGCCGGCGGAGTTCGCGCCTGAATCGTTTTCCACAGGCGAGTTCCGCCCGGGCCGGGCCTCGGCGTTGCGGCGGAGGGGGCGGACGGCGGCACCCCATCGTTGTCTCCTGTTCGCAGCATCGGCGTTTGCGGCTCGCAAAGGGCAACCCGCCGGCGTATGCCGGCAGGTCGCCGCCCCGCCCCCGACTCCTCTCTTCAACCCCGTCCCCCGAGCCCAGATGCGCCCGATCACGTTCCGCGTCCCGATCCTCATGTCCTGTCTCGGCCTGGCGACCGCGGCCGCCGCGCAAGACACGACCGCGCCCGCCGCACCCGCTGCGACCGGCGCCGCCACCGCCGCCGCGCTGGTTCCCGCCGACGTCGTCGACCGCATCATCGAAGAGGGCATCGACAACAGCCACGCGATGCACTACCTCGACGCGTTGACCAACGGCATCGGGCATCGCCTGACGGGGTCGCACAACTACGACGCCGCCTGCCGGTGGGCGTTGGCCGAGTTTCGCGCGCTCGGTCTCGAGGCCGAGCTCGAGCCCTGGGCGACGTGGAAGACCGGTTGGGACCGCGGCCAGTGGTCGGGGCGGGTCACCCACCCGGTCGCGATGGAGCTGCAGGTCGCCACCCCGGCGTGGACCGCGGGCACGCGGGGGGCCACCCGGGGGCGACTGCTGGTGTTGCCCGAATCGCTCGATGCATTCACGGCCATGGGTGAGCAGGTGCGCGGCGCCTTCCTGTTCGACCTGGCGAGCATCCCCGACTACGACGACCCGGACCGCGAGCGCTACGGCGGCGTGCCGGAGTGGGTGCGCGAGCACGCCGTGGCTGCCGGCGTCGCCGGCATCGTCACCAGCTCCATCGGAACGCCGGAGTACCCCAACCGAATCCGCGTGTTCGCCGATCGCCGTTCGGTGCCCTGGCTGTCCGAAGACCGCGGCCAGCTGCCGGAGGTCGTCGTCCGCTACGACCAAGCGGAGAGGCTGCGCTGGCTGCTCACCCACAACGAGCGGGTCGACGTCGAGTTCGACATCCGCAACCGCTACCGGAAGGGCCCGATCGAGCTGCACAACGTGGTCGCCGAGTTGCGCGGCACCGAGAAGCCCGACGAGGTGGTCTACGTCTGCGGGCACCTCGACTCGTGGCACCAGGCGACCGGCACGACCGACAACGGCACCGGCACGACGTCGACCATGGAAGCCGCGCGCATCCTGACCGCCGCCGGAGCGCAGCCCAAACGGACGATCCGGTTCGCGCTGTGGGGCGGCGAGGAGCAGGGCCTGTTGGGCTCGGCCGAGCACGTCAAGCGCCGCCGCACCGAGATGGACAAGGTCTCGTGCGTGCTCAACCACGACACCGGCACCAACTGGGCCTACCGGCTGTCGGTGACGGAAGCGATGCTGCCGCTGTTCGAGCGCGTAATGGCGCCGGTGATGCAGCTGACGCCGCCGGACGCCGATCACGAAGGCCCGGTGTTCTCCCTGCGCGCGGTCCGCCAGCTGCGCGGAGGTGGCGGGAGCGACCACGCCTCGTTCACCGCCGCCGGCGTGCCCGGGCTCGCCTGGGGCCTCACCGGCCGCAGCGATTACTTCGGCTACACCTGGCACACGCAGTGGGACAGCTACGATGTGGCAATCCCCGAGTACCAGCGCCACACCGCCACGGTGATCGCGCTGACCGCCCTCGGCGTCGCCAACCTGGAAGAGCTGTTGCCGCGCGAGGGCGTCGTGCGCGGCCGCGGCCGCGGTCGTGGCGACGCGACCCAGATGTTCGCCGATCGCCTCGACGCCACCATCGAAGGTCTGGCCTTCACCGCCGTCCGCGACGGCGGCATGGCGGCAACGGCGGGCATTCGCACCGGCGACACCGTGGTCAGCGCCAACGGCAAGCCGGTGAAGAGCGCCGCCGACATCTTCACGATTCTGCGCGAGGGCGGCAGCTTCACCGACCCGATCGCCCTGGTCTTGCGCCGCGGCGACGAGGAGGTCGAGGTCTCGGTCGCGCCGTTCGCCGACTTCGGCCGCCGTCGCGGGGGCACGCGACGCGAACGCTGAACACCGCGCGGCGCGCCGCGCTATGCTTCGCGCCGTGGCAGCCACCAGCGGACCCCGCCTCGGCCTGATCGCCGGCGGCGGCAGCTTTCCGGTCGAGGTCGCGCGCGCGGCGCGCGCGCGGGGCTACTCCGTGGTCTGCGCCGGCATTCGCTTGGAGGTCGAGGACGCGCTGCGGGCCGAGGTCGACGTGTTCCGCCGCTTCGGCCTGCTCAGCTTCAACCGCTACCTGCGCTACTTCCGCCGCCACGGCGTGCGGCGGCTCGTGTTCGCCGGCTGGGTCCGCAAGGAGCGTTTGCTCAGCTGGCGCGGACTGCTCCACCACCTGCCCGACCTGCGCGCGGTGCGCTTCATCAGCCGGACGCTGCGCGGCCGAGACCGCCAGAGCCAGACGCTGCTGGCGGCGCTGTGCGAGGAGTTCGACCGCGAGGGCATGCAGGTCGAGCACTCGACCAGCGTCTGTCCGGAGCTGTTGGTCGGCGCCGGCGTGCTGGGCAAGCACCGGCCGCCCCAGCGACAGTGCGCCGACATCGCCTTTGGCTGGCGGGTCGCCAAGCGGATGGCGGATCTCGACGTCGGCCAGAGTGTGTGCGTCTGTGATCAGGCGACGGTCGCCGTCGAGGGCATCGAGGGAACCGACCGCAACATCCTGCGCGCGGGCGAGCTCTGCCGGCGCCCCTTCACGGTGGTCAAGGTCGCGATGGAGGGCCACGACATGCGGTTCGACGTGCCGACCATCGGACCGAAGACGATCCAGACCCTGGCCCGCGCCGGCGGTGTCGCGCTGGCGGTCGAGGCCGGCAAGACCATCGTCCTCGACCGCGACGACGTAATCGCGTTGGCCGATCGGCACGGCATCGCAGTGATCGCACTGACCTCGCCGGCGGACTTGGAGCTCGATGACTGAGCCCGACGCAGCGAGGCGGCGATGAGCAAGCAAGCCGTCGCCGGCAACTTCCTCGTCACCGGCGCCGGTCGAGGGCTGGGCATCTTCATCGGCATCGTCACGCTCGGTGTCCTGACCCGCTACCTCGGCGAGGTGCGCTACGGGTCGTACATGTTGGCGTTCGTGTTCCTCACCACGGTGATCACGATCTCCAACTTCGGCTTCTCGACCGCGCAGCTGCACATGATGGCGCGCGCCGATCACCCGGAGGAACGCGTCGTCGGCGGCATCTTGGGGCTGCGCATCGGCGTCGGCGCCCTCTGCCTCATGCTGTCACCGCTGCTGTTGCCGCTGTTCGACTACGACGAAGCGGTGCATCGGTTGGTGCAGCTCGGCCTGCTGCCCTTCTTCTTCACCTACTTGTCGGGCGCGCTGGGACCGGTGTTCCAGAAGCACTTGATCATGACCCGAGCCGCGGTGGCCGCGCTGATCAATCGGCTGGTGTTCCTCGCGCTGATCCTGGCGTGCCGCGCCGCCGACCTCGGCGTCGAGTGGGTGATGGGCGCGCTGGCCGTCTCATCGGCGAGCAGCTTGGCTGCTCAGCTTTGGTTCCTGCGCGGAGTGGTGCGCATTCGACCACGGTGGGAGCCGGCGATCTGGCAGCAGGCCTGGGGCACCGGTTGGCCGGTGGCGATCCTGACCGGTCTCGGTCTGCTCTGCACCCAGGGCGACCTCTTGCTGGTGGGCAGCTACCACGGCCAGGCGGTGGCCGGCATCTACGGCCTGCCGTTCCGCATCCTGTTGCTGATCATCAGCGTGGTGCCGACGCTGTTCATGGGCCTGATGCTGCCGCAGCTGACGCGGACCTGGCACCAGGGCGACCGCGCCGGGTTCCACTCGTACTTGCAGGTGGCCTTCGACTTCCTCGTCCTCGCGCTGCTGCCGGTGCTGGTCGCCACCCTGATGCGCGCCGAGTCGATCGTCACCGCGCTCGCCGATGCTCGGTTCGAGCCGGCGGCGGACGTCTTGCGCGTCCACGTGTTCGCGCTGGCGGCGATGTTCTTCGGCCTCCTCTACCGCCACGCCGGCATCGCCATCGAGCACCAACGCCACCTGCTGCTGCCCAGCGCCATGGTCACCGCGGCGACCCTGGGTTTCTACTTCTGGGCAATCCCCGCGCACGGCATGGCCGGCGCCGCCTGGGGCCGGGCGCTGCACGCGACGCTCGGCAGCACGGCGACGTTCGCCCTGGTCTACCCGATGGTCCGCCACCTGCCGCACTTGCGGATCGCCGGCCGGGCGGCGGTCGCCGCCGCCGCCATGGCCGGCACGTTGCAGCTGCTGCCAGCGGTCCATGCCATCGTCGACATCGCCGCCGGTTGCGCGGTGTACGCGGGGGTCTTGCTGGCGACCGGCGCGGTGCGGTTTTCGCAGCTGCGGGACTCGCTCGCCACCCTGGGCAGCAACTCGTCGCGAAACCGTTGACCGCGGCCTCGCTGACGGCGCGCCGTTACGTCGCACCGGGTCGACGCACGACGCCCCGGGCGACGGCGCCGCACCGACCCTCCCGCGCGCGGAACTTTGCGCACCACCTGCGATTCTGACTCCGCTCCAGTCATAATCCCCCGGGTGAAGCCAGCAGCACGCAAGCTGATGATGGGCGGCCTCGTCGCAGCATTCGCCACGCAGACCACGCTGGTCTACACCGACGACACCGCCGACCGCACTCCCCGCCTCAGCGCCGAGGCGATGGTCGGCCGCGCTGTGTGGCACCGCGAGAACTGCCAGACTTGCCACCAGATCTACGGCTTCGGCGGCTTTCTCGGACCCGACCTGACCAACGCCGCATCGCGACTGCCGCGCACCCGGATCGACGCCATGCTGACCGAGGGGTCCGGCCAGATGCCGGCGTTCCACCTCGAGCAGGCCGAGATCGAAGCGGTCTGGGCGTTCTTGCAGGCGATCGACGCCACCGGTGTCGGGCAGGCCCGCAACACGCCGAAGCTCGACCGGACCGACGTCCAGCGCGCCATCGACGCGACGGTTCTGCAGCACCCGATGGATGCCGAGGCCAAGTCCGGGCGCATCCTGTTCGAGAACCTGTGTACCACCTGCCACTGCCCGTTGCAGGCGACCCCCAGCGGGGCGTTCTTGGCGCCGGATCTGAGCGACGTGACGCACCGGTTGTCGCGCGAGGAGTTGGTCGAGGTGCTCATCAACGGGCGCCCCGACCGCGGCATGCAGCCGACCGCCCTGTCGGAGAAGCACCGCGACGCGGTGATCGCATTCTTCACTTGGATGGCGGAGCACCGCGGTGCTCTGTGCCAGGCCGCCGGCGTGTCATCGGACCAGCAGTCGATCCCCTGGTGGGAATACCGCTGACCCGCGCCACCTCGCTCCGCTGGCGCACACCCGAAACCCTCTGATGTCCGCAACCCCTACCCCCCAAACCGAGACGATCGACGCGGCCGCGACCGCGCGCGCTGATCGACTGGTCGCAGTGCAGCTGCGCATGGCGCTCGCCTGCATCGTGATCGCGGTCCTCGGCGGCGTCGTCGGCGCCCTGCACTACATCCCGTCGCTGTCGCCGGCACTGCACGAGGCCGGCTTCGGCCTGACCAAGCTGCGCCCGCTGCACACCACGTTTGCCACGCTGTGGATCTACGGCGGGGCGATCGCCGTGATCTACCACTACCTGGGCAACCTCGGTCCCGGGTTGAGCACCGGCGACGCGCGGCGCTTCTGGCTGCACACGGCGTGCTGGATCACCGCCGGGATCGGCGTCATCGTCACGCTCGCGCTCGACATCTACAGCGGCCGCGAGTACCTCGGCTTCCACCCGGCGGTCTCGGCCGTGCTGCTCTTCGGCTGGCTGCTGTTCGCCTACAACTTCCTGCGCCGCGCCTGCCGCGACTTCTGGCGCCAACCGGTCTACATCTACTTCTGGACCGTCGGCATCCTGTACTTCGTCTACACCTTCGTCGAAGGCCACGCCTACCTGCTGCCGTTCGTGCAGGAGCAGCCGGTCTACGACATCGCCTTGCACTGGAAGGCGTGCGGGACGCTGGTCGGCTCGTTCAACTTCCTGGTCTACGGCGCGCTGGTGTACGTGTCGGAGAAGCTCAGCGGAGACAAGCGCTACGGACAATCCTCGCTGGCGTTCGCCCTGTTCGGCGTCGGCTGCTTGAACTCGTTCACCAACTTCGCGCACCACACCTACCACCTGCCGCAGGACGAGCTGGTCAAGTGGATCGCATTCATCGTCAGCATGACCGAGATCGTCATCCTGGCGCGACTGCTGTTCGACGTCGCCAACATGGTGCGCAAGCGCAGCGGGGAGAAGCCCTGCTACAACGCCGCTGCGGGCTACCTGGTGTCGGCCAAGTGGTGGACGACGGTGATGCTGACCCTCTCGATCCTCATCTCGGTGCCGTCGTTCAACAGCCTGATGCACGGCACCCACATGGTCACCGGCCACGCGATGGGCACCGAGCTCGGCATCGACACCATGGTGCTGTTCGGCGCCGTCTCGTTCCTGTTGTGCGAGATCTACAGCCACGCGCCGCGCGCTGTGTCCCACGTGGACGCTCCCCACATGCGGGCGCACACCGCCCTGCTCAACGTCGCCATGGCGGTCTTGGTCGGCTGGCTGAGCCTGTCCGGCTTGGTGCACGGCATCTATCGCTACTACCAGGAGCCCTCGCCGGACTGGATCGGCTGGGGCACGTACTTGTTCCCGGTGACCGGCTCGGTGCTGGCGATTTGCCTGCTCTACCTCGTTTGGCGGTGGGCGCCGATGTTGCTGCCGAGCGCCGGTGCCGCGCCCGCGGGCCGCACCGACACGTCGGGCGAACCGGCGATCTGACCGCGGCCACGAGGCGGAGCGAGCGCACGCCCGCGACAGCGACCAGCCCACCGACCGCGAGAATCTCTCGCGCTCTCCGGACCCGTCGCCGAACAAGGGTTTTTGCGCCGTATCGGCGCCAGGCAGTATCCTGGCAAACACCGATCGTGGTCCCAACCATTCGCAGCCGACCCCGTCGTAGCTCGGCTCCGCCCGCGCACCGAGCCCAAAGGCCCGCGTTCTCGCGGCCGCCGGCCGCGCTTCGACCCGGGCGCCGGCGCCACCACCATCCGAGAGAGGTGGGCGCGGCATGATCGGCCCCAACCCCCTCGAGTCCCGCCATCTGCTCCAGCTCGTCCTGGACAGCGTCGGCGAGGGCATCGTGGTGGCCGACCGCGCCGGCAAGTTCCTGCTCTGGAACCCACCCGCCCGACACCTGATTCCGGCCGGTCCGTCCGACGTCCCACCGGAAGAGTGGTCTCGGTTCTATTCGCTCCTGGACCCGGAGACGCGCGAACAGATCGCCACCGAGCAGCTGCCGCTCGTGCGCGCGCTGCACGGAGAGTCGGTCGACGACTTCGAGATGATCACGGTGGACCACACCGACCACAGCGAGCGCCGCATCAGCGTCACCGCGCGGCCCATGTTCGGCGAGGACGGCGAGCTGTGCGGCGCGGTCGCGGTGTTCCGCGACGTCGGCGACCGGCACCGGCTGCTCGAGCAGCTGCACCGCTCCAATGATGCACTGCGCGCCTACGCGCAGTCGGTGTCGCACGACCTCAAGTCGCCGCTGACCGCGATCACCGGCTTTGCCGAAGCGCTGCGGGAAGACTGCCAGGCGATCCTGCCGCACGCGGCACGCGGCCACCTCAAGGAGATCGAGAACGCGGCCACGCGCATGGCGCGCTTGATCGACGACCTGCTGGAGCACGCCCGCCTCGGCGACGGCTGGGACGGCATGGTCGACGTCGATCTCGACCCGTTGTTGGACAACGTGCTGCACAATCTGGCGGCCGACCTGCAGGGCCGCGACGCCGCGGTGGCGGTCGAGCGGCCGTTGGGCACGGTGGTCGGCCACGCGATCGGACTGCAGCAACTGCTGCAGAACCTGCTGTCCAACGCGGTCAAGTTCGTCCCGCCCGACCGACAACCCCAACTGCACGTGGCGTCTATCGCCGACGACAGCTGGTTCGAGCTGCAGGTGCGCGACAACGGCGTCGGCATCGATCCGAAGTACCACCAGCACGTCTTCGACCTGTTCCGGCGCCTGCACCCCAATCGCGAATGGCAGGGCACCGGCATCGGCCTCGCGTTGGTCAAGAAGACGGTCGAGCTGCACGGCGGCGAAGTGCTGATCGACAGCGAGCTGGGCCGGGGCAGCACCTTTCGGGTGCGCCTACCGCGGCGCTGATCCCGACCTCTTGCTCGGCGGCGCCGCCAGCCACTGCGCGAGGCGCGCGGCCGCACAGCCCTCGTCCTCGATCACGCCCGCCGCCGCGGCGAGACGCGCGACGCGCAGGTAGTGCGCGGGGTCTCGCTGCCGCTCGAGCTGTCCCGCGAGCAGGGCGTTGTCCTGCCAACCCGCCAACCAAGCGGTGAAGGCAAGACCCGCCTTGTAGGCAGCGACCGGCACCTCGAACACCGCCCGGCCAAACGACTCCACCGGTCCCATCCACGCCTCGTAGCCGGCCCGATCGCCGCGCGCCAGGCAGGCGAGTGCGGCACCGGCCGGGGCAAAGGTCGCATCGAACACGCCGAGCAACGCGTGGCTGAAGTCGCCCAGCGCGATGCGCCGGCCGCCGCGCTCCACAAATCCGGCAGGCGCCTGCGGTGCTGCCGCATCGCCGGCAATCAGCTGCGCGAAGTGCCAGTCGTCACCGGTCAGCACGATCTGCTCGTCGCGCAGCAACCGGCGCCGCAGACGGCGCTCGCGCGAGGGGTCCAACAGCGAGAGCTTGGCGCCCGCCACCCGCGACGGATCCGACGCCATGACCCGTTCGAAGCTGTCAGCCGGGAAGTAGCCGGCGAGCGCCGGCGCGAACGCCTCCCCGAGCCAGTGGACGAAGACCGGGCCGTCGAGCTGTCCCGCGATCGCCCCGTAGACCTCGACGTAGGTCGCCGGGGAAGCGGACCGCGCCGCCAACGCCGGCAGCGGCAACAGAATGACCTCGCCGCCGACCGCGCGGATGTGGGCCGCCTGCGCGACCACGGCGTCGATGTGCGCGGCCCACGGCGCGTCGAGCGGCACGCCGTCGGCGCCGGCTCCGGCGATGAAGCCGTGCGGCAGCCGCTGGGCGGCGCAGGCATCGATCAGCGCCCGCGCCACTTCCGGCCCCAGCTCGAACCGCTGCGCGGTGTCCATCGCCTCGGCCACCGCGAAGCCGTGCTCCGCCAGCCGCCGCCGGTGCGCCGCCGTCGCCTGCCAATCGATGTGCTCACCGGCACGACGCGCAGGCGCGGACGCCACCCCGGCGTCGAAGGCGACGTGCGCGGCCGCGTATGCGAGCCGCACCGGTGGCGCTCCCGCCCCATCACCAGGGCGGCGCGGCGGTGCGAACGAGCGCGCGTCGAAGGTGATGGGCTCCTCGCCCGGCACTGGCACTCGTACCGCCACCGCCGCTCAGCTGGACCGTGGCGGCACGCCGACGGCGCCGAGCACGTCGGGCGCGTCGTTGTGCGAGTGCGTGAAGCCGCGGCGGCGCTCCTCGGCCACCGCCGACGCCGCGCGGAAGGCGACCACGTAGCCGCGCCGCCAGCCGTCGCTGTGATTGCCGCCCGAGCCGTGCAGCACGCGCTCGTGGTGCACGGTGACGTCGCCGCGGCGGATCGGCACCGGCCGCACGACGTCGACGTCCGCATCGACCTCGGCGACCAGAGCATGCGAGCGCTGCCGGTCGCCACACACAGGGCGATGCCGGCGCAACCGCGGCTCGCGATGCGATCCCGGCACGAAGCGCAGACAGCCGTTCGCCTCGGTAGTGTCGTCGAGCGCCAACCAGGCGGTCGCAGTCCGCGTATCGTCGCCGACGATCCAGTACGCCAGATCCTGGTGCCAGGGAAACTCACCGCCGGCGCGCCGCGGTGGCTTCGCCAAGAGCTGGTCGTAGTCGAGCACCATGCCGGCACCGCACAGCTGCGCCGCGATCGAGGCGACTCTCCGCTCGTACACGTTGTCGCGCCACGCCGGGTAGTAGCGCCGCGGCAACATCACGTTGACGATCGCGTACTCCTCCCGCGGGCGACCGTAGTCGCCCGACATGTCGCAGTAGTCGCGCCCCTCGACCTCGATCTCGCCGCGGAGAAACCGCTCGTAGACGACCTCGATCGCGCGCAGCTCGTCTTCGGCGAGGACGCCGGAGAGGTGCACGTAGCCGTCCCGGGCGAACGCCGCCCGCTCGGCGTCAGTGATCCGGTACTGCGCGCCCTCGCGCCGCGATTCATCGGACATGATCGCGACGAATTGTACGCGCTCAGCGCGAGGCCGCAGCTCGCAAGAGCTCAGCGCGAAGCAAAGAACTCGAGCTCGAGTCCCGCGCTGCCCGAAGCGCCCATCGGCGCACCCGGATCGAGCGACAGCGCCTGCAGGTAGAGCGACATCCCCGCCATCGAGGGCGTCGCCGGCACCTTTAGCGGCGCCGACCATGTCCCGCCGCCGGCACCGGCACCTGCCAGCGGACCGATCGGCACGACCACCAAGGCGGGCGAACGCCCGACCTGCAGCGGCACGCCCAAGAACGGGAAGCCGATGCCCTGGAAGGTGTCCATCGCGAGCGCGGTCTGCGCGCCGCCGAGGCCGTCGGCGATCGTCAGCGTCATGTTGGGGTTGCCGAGCATCGGCGGCTCGATGCCGATCAGCCGCGGCTCGATGCCGCCACTGCCGGGCCCGCCCTGCCCGAACACCACCGGCTCGCGACCGGCCTGGGTGTACAGCGTGGGCGGATCGAACGGCGACAGCTTGCCGGCGACGCGCGGGTCGGTCAGCCCGTTCTCGAGGAAGTCGAGCAGCGCGACCTTCTCGGTCACGGTCAAGCCGAGCGGCCGCATCTCCGGATCGAGGTTGTCGAAGAAGTCCCCGCCGCGGTCGTAGAAGTCGATGACCTCGGCCAGCGACTTGTGGCCGCCGTTGTGCATGAACGCGGTCCGCAAGCCGACGTTGCGCAGACCCGGGGTCTTGAACGCGCCCTTGTCGGCGGTGATGCCGGTGATCACGAAGCGCCCCAGATCCTCTGATGAGGGTCGCAGACCGATGTTGTGGTACTGATCGTCACGGAACAGCACGCCTTCGTGGCACTGGGTGCAGCGCCCCTTGTTCTCGAACACGTCCTTGCCGATCTGCTGCAGCGGCGTGAGCGTGTTCGTGTCGAAGGGAGTCTGATCCGAGATCAGCGTGCGCTCGTAGGCGGCGATCGCCATCACGATCCGCGCGGGCGTGATGCTGGGATCGCCGTACACCAGGTTGAACAGGTTGGCGTAGCTCTGGTTGCCGATCCACGTGCTGAGCGCCGGCGGCAGTGCGCTCGCCAACGCCAGCGGCTTTGAGGCGGCAACCCGCGCGGCGATGTCGCTCCAGGTGCGTCCCTGATGCGCCATCTCGGCGTCACTGGTCGGCGGCCCCTTGGCCTGGTTCTCGAGCGACGCGTCTTTCGGCAGCAGCACCTGTCCGGTCAACGGATCGGTGAAGGCACCGTCCTCGCGACCGTCCCAGAACTGCTCCGGGTTGTACGCCGCGTTGATCATGCTCGGCGCGGCGCGGCCGGTGACCTGGACGTCGAAGCCAAACTGCGCGTGGCCCAGATAGACGCCGCTGGCATCGTTGAGCGGCACGCCTGGCGAGCCGTTGATGTCGTCGCCGGTGCCGAACTGGCCGTCCGGCCCCGGGTTGACCGCGAACGCGGTCCGTGGATCGGCGCCACCGGCGTCCGGCCGGTGGCAGGTGCCGCAGGCGACCGTTCTCGTCGACGACAGCTGTTCGTCCCAGAACAGCACCTTGCCGAGGTTGGCCTTGTCTTGCGTCGTGGGATTGCCCGCCGGCGTCGGCACTGGCGGCAGCTGAGCGACCGCGCAGGGAGCGACGCCGAACAGGCACAGGGCAGCTGCGCTGAACTTCATCGCGATGGGTTCCAATTGAGAGGTGAGGCGAGGGGCGGTCGGGTCAGCGGATGTGCAGCCAGGCCGTGTTGCTGAGGGTGTTGCTGAGGGTGCTGCTGTTGGTGAGCACCGCCTGCAGCGCCAAGCTGGCACCCGCGAGGGCGCCGTTGTTGGGGATCGGGAAGGAGAGACTGCTCGTGCCATCGGCGCTGGTCGTCGCCGACTGGCCGATCTGCAGCAGGACGCTCGGATCCAAGCCCAAGGCGCCTCCGATGCCGAACAGAGTGAACGGCGGCGCCACCCCGACCGACAAGAAGTAGGTCGCGATCAGCGCACTCGGCGCGTTGGGGTTGACGCCCGACGCCTGCAGGTCGGCCGTGCCGCCGACCACCTCGTCGTCACCGACCAGAATGGCGGCCTCGGAGTGCATCAGGTGCCAGGCCGGCGAGATGTCGTGCGAAAAGTAGACGTAGCCGCCGGCGAAGCTGCCGCAGCACTGGTAGTCGGTCCGGTTAACCTGCACCACGGCCGGCGTGCTCGGGTCGAGGTCGCTGGCGATGACCGGATCGGAATCGCCGACGAACGGCTGCGTGCGCGGCGAGACTTCGTCCGCCATCCACAGCATTTCGACGTCGCCATCGGCGCCGATGATCGGCGTCGGCGAGATCGGCATCGCGCCGGCTTGCGCCGGGTTGGAGACGATCACCGGCGAGCCGGTCAGCGCCGCGGCGCCGAGGTCGATCGGCTGGCGGACGATGTTGGTGCCGTCGGTGTAGAAGACGTTCATCACCCCGCCGATCGGTCCGAGCGCCGGGTAGTAGCGGTTGCCGGCGGTGAAACCAGTCACCTGCACGGGGGCACCGAACTGCGTGCCGACCGCGGCGCGGCTCGACAGGAAGACGCCGGTGGGACGCTCGAAGATCGCCCACAGACCGTCGGGACTGAGGTTGATGTGGCGCTCGTCGCTGGCCGAGTTCAGCGCCGCGGCCTCGTCGGTCACGCAGAAGGTGCCGAACGCGGGATCGAACTTGCCGATCACCACCCCCACCGAGCTGCCGGTGCCGCCGATCGTGCTCACCACGCCGGCGCAGCTGATCGCCAGGTTGGGCAGATCGTTGACCACCAGCGCGGTGGTCCACTCGCCGGGGAAGTTGTTCGACAGCTTGACGTGGAACACCTGCCGGATGTCGGCGCCGGGCACCGACGACGCGGAGCTGATGATGATCCAGCTCGGCGATGGCTTGAGGGTGAAACCGAGTCCGGTCTGGGCGGGCCCGAAAGTGCCCAGACATAGAGCGGCAGCGAGCCCGAGGAGGGCCCGAGGGGATGAATGCGTCATGGTTTCCTGAGGTTGGTGTGTGGTGGCGAAAAGGCCGCCGCCTTGCGCCGTAACCGACAACGCGGCAGACAGCCCGGTTCTTTCGCCGTGGCCCATTCGAGTCTATCCCACTCAGCGCGAGCGGCAAGCCGCCCTCGCAACGGACGCTCGGTCGCCGGTGGACATCCGCCGAAGCCCGCGGCCCGAATCTGGCCGGTTCTTCCCACGCCTCCGGGATGTTGCCGAGTCGCGCCGCGGAGATCGCCCTACCGCCCGGTGGCCCCGCCGCGCTTGGCCGCGCGCAGCCGCGCCGCCTCGGGGGCGCGCTTGTAGGCCTCATCCAGCGGGTAGCAGCCACTCGGGAGCCCCAGCCGAGCCGCCGTGGTGCAGTCACTGAGCGTGCGGCAGATCGCCCGGCGATCGAGCGGTCGGCCGGCGAGGACGTCGGCCGGCAGCCGCGGGTAGCTGAGCACCATGCGGCCGAGGCCGACGACGTCGACGTGGCCGCCGCCGACTTCGGCCTCGGCGACGTGCGGCAACCATTCCTGGAGGTAGCTGTAGCCGCTGCCGACGAACACCAGCTCCGGATGCGCGGCCTTGGCGGCGCGGACCGCACGGAGCTGGGCGGCGACTCCACGCAAAGGGTCTTCCGGCGGCGGGTAGCCGTCGTTGGGCGGATAGGCCGCCGGCCGCTGCAAGTGCGGACAGTAGTACGGCGAGCCGGCCGTGGCGTTGATCATCGTCACACCGGCGTCGGCCAGCAACGCCAGCAGCCGCAGCGGCTCGCCGAGGTCGGTGCGCCGCGGATCGCCGGCGTCCACGCCAAAACCATGGCCATACGGGACGTGGTCCTGCCAGCCGACCGGCTCGCCCGTCCCGCTGGCCCCGACCGCGTGCGGAAACACGTCGATCAGCGAGAGCCGGACCGCCACCTCCAGTCCCGGACACTCGCGCTGGATCGCGGCGATCAGATCCAGCACGAACCGGCTGCGTCGGGCAAACGAACCGCCGTATCGCCCTGGCCTGCCGCGCGCGCCGAGCAGCTCGTGCAGGAGATAGCCGTGGCAGCACTTGACGTCGACGAAGGCGAAGCCCGCGCGCTGCGCGGCGCGCGCCGCGGCCACGTAGGCGAGCGCGATGTCCTCGAGCTCGGCATCGGTCAACACCGCGGCGTCATCCGCGACGACGCGCGCGTCGAGCACCGGGTGGCGGTGGGCGATGCGCGGCGCGCGCATGCCGGGCTCCGGCTGTGACCAGCGCCCGGAGTGGGTCAGCTGCAGGCCGATCACCGGTGGTGCACCGCCGTGGCCGGCTTCGCGGTGCGCGTCGGCGGCCGCCGCGCGCAGCGCGGCGAGATCGGTGGCGGCGTCGCGCCCCGGCCACAGGCACAGCTGTGCTGGGTTGGCGCGGCCCGCGGCGCAGACGGCAAACGCCTCCCCACCCCAGATCAACTTGGCACCGCTTTCGCCGAAGCGACGCCACCGGCGCAGAGTGCGGTCGGTTGGCCGCCCGTCCACGGTCGCGTCCCACCCCTCCATCGGATGGATGGCGAACCGGTTGTCGAGCCGGCCGGCCGGCAGCGTCAGCGGCTCACCCAAAGGGCCATCCTTGCCCGACGGCTGCAACACACAGTCGAGATCGGGCGCCACCGCGCGCCACTGGGCGCGAAACGCCGCCGCATCGCGGCAACGCCCCGGCGGCACGAACCGCGTCACAGCTCGACGCGACGGCCTTCGGCGGCGGCCACGTAGGCGGCGTAGACCACCCGGGTGACGTCGCGGCCCAGCGCGCCATCCGACCGCGTGCCGCGCCCCTCGGCCACCGCGCGGGCGAACTCCTCGCACATCGCGAGCTGACCCGAGGTCCAGTCCTCGTCCGGCATCGGCGTCGACCAACCGGCCGCGGTCGAGCTCTTCTCCATCAGGTAGGCATCGCCGAACACGGCCTCGGACGGCGCGTAGGCGCGCAGCATGTCGGTCGGGCTGAGGTTGCACTTCAGCTGGCAGTTGGAGGCGAACAGCTCGAGCTTGCTCTCCATGCCCCCCAACAGCACGTCGCCGCCATAGGCGACGCCCCGCGAGCCGTCCTCGAACGAGAGGATCGCGCAGCCCCAGTTCTCCACGTCCTGCCAACCACCGGCGACGAACACCTCGTGGTCCTCGAGCGAGGCGATGCGACTCAGGTCGGAGACCTCGGCGGTCACCGCGACCGGGCGAATGGGAGCCCCACCGCGCGCCTCGCCCTCGGCGCGCTTGAGATCGAGCATCGCGCCGATCGGGTGCGCCGCCAAGCGCAACAAGGCGCCGCCGCCGGTGTAGCGCCAGATCTTCGAGTACGGCGAGTGCGAGCCGTTGTGGCCCTCCCAGCCGCGCATCTCGAGCAGCGTGCCGCCGCTCTTCTGCAGCAGCGCGCGGGCGCGTTGGATGGCCGGCGCGTACACCCAGTTCTCGCCGTACATCAGCTGCACGCCGTTCTGCGCTGCGGCATCGACCATCGCCTGAGCGTCGTCGACCGCGACCGCGAGCATCGTGCGGCGATCGCGCGCCGCGACCGCGGCGTCGTCGGCATCGGCCGGCAGATCCTGCCCCACGTAGGCGGACAGCGGCTTGGTGCAGATGACGTGCTTGCCGGCGGCGGCGCTGCGCTCGGCGAGCGGCCGGTGCAGCAAGTTGGGGACGCACAGATCGACGACGTCGACCTCGGGCAACGCCAGCAGCTCGTCGACGGCGGTGAACCAGCGCGGCACCGCGTGGCGCTCGGCGAAGCCGCGCGCGCTGTCCTCGCTGCGCGCCGCGACCGCCACCAACCGCGCCTCGACACCGCTGACCTTGGCGTAACAGCGCGCGCGCGTCTCGGCGAGAAACCCGGCGCCCACCAGCCCGATGCCGACCGTTCGCATGCGCGGAACGATACCGCCGGCGACCATCGAGGCGAGCCTCGGCCGTGAACGCTATGATGCACGTCGTGGCTCTGAGCGAGTGCCCTCACTGCGGCGCCAGCTTTCGCAGCGGCCGCCTGGCGTGCCCCGAGTGCGGCAGCGATGCGCGCACCGGCTGGCGGGATGCCGAGGACATCGACTACCTGTCGACCGACATCCCCGACCTGCTCCCCGACGTCGACACGCCCCCGCCGGCGGTCCCCACCCTGCGGATCGCGCTGGTCGTCGCCCTGCTCATCGGGTTCGTGCTGGTGTTCGTGCTGCGATGGCGATGAGCCCGCGAACACGACGCGCACGAGCCCCGTCGGTACCCGCCGGCGACGGCCCCACCGCACCGCCGAATGCGCGACCGGCGGCGCGATGTGAGACCGGCGCGCGCGACCCGCCACGCGCGGTGTCGCACTTTCGGCCACAGCGCGCCTGATCCTCGTTGCCCCGTTCGACCGAAAGAGCTACGGGGACTGATGGCGGCCGGCAGCGTTCCGCCGCCGTGGCAGAGCCAGCGTCCCGACTTCCAAGCGCAGATCCGACTCCATCATGTTCGACTCCATCCACGGCGCGATCTCACTCGGCCCGCTCGCGACTCTGGTCACCACTCTGCTCCTGGTCAGCGCACTCGGCTTTGCCGGCGCTCCACTGTTGGTCTGGAGCATCGGCCTGCTCGGCTGGCTCTGGCTGCTGGGCACGCCCGCGATCCTCGTCGCACTGCTCGCGATCCCCACCGTGCTGCTCAACCTGCCTCCGCTGCGGCGCATGCTGGTCACCGGGCCGGTGCTCCGCTTCATGAAGGCCAAGGGCTTCCTGCCGGCGATCTCCGACACCGAGCGGACCGCGATCGAGGCCGGCACGGTGTGGGTCGACAAAGAGCTGTTCAGCGGCAAGCCGGACTTCCGCCGGCTGATGCAGGAGCCGTACCCCGACCTCGACGCGAAGGCGCAGGCGTTCTTGGACGGACCGGTCGAGGAGGTCTGCCGGATGACCGACGACTGGCAGGCGTGGGTGCAGCGCGACCTGCCGACCGAGGTCTGGGACTATCTCAAGGAGAACCGCTTCTTCGGCGTGATGATCCCCGAGGAGTACGGCGGCTTGGGGTTCTCGGCGTCGGCCAACAGCGCGATCGTGCAGAAACTGTCGTCGCGCTCCTCGCCGCTCGGGATCAGCGTCATGGTGCCCAACTCGCTCGGCCCCGCCGAGCTGCTCATGCACTACGGCACCGACGAGCAGAAGAAGCACTACCTGCCGCGACTCGCGCGCGGTGAGGAGATGCCGTGCTTCGCGCTGACCGAGCCCAACGCCGGCTCGGACGCGACCTCGATCGAGAGCCGCGCGGTCGTGTTCCGCGGCGAAGACGGCCAGCTCTACCTCCGGCTCAACTGGAACAAGCGCTACATCAGCCTGGCGGCGATCGCCACGGTGATCGGCCTCGCGGTCCAGCTCGACGACCCGGACGAGCTGCTGGGCAAGGGCAAGTCGGTGGGCATCACCTGCGTGCTGGTGCCGCACGACACCGCGGGCGTCGAGCTCGGCATGCGCCACGATCCACTCGGCGTGCCGTTCTACAACTGCCCGACGGTGGGCCGCGACGTCGTCGTACCGCTCAGCTGCATCATCGGCGGCGAGGCGGGCGCCGGCCGCGGCTGGCAGATGCTGACCGAGTGCCTGTCGGCCGGGCGTGGTATCTCGCTGCCGGCGAGCGCCACCGCCGGCGTCAAGGGCGTCGCCCGCGTCGCCTCGGCGCACGCGGCGGTGCGCAAGCAGTTCGGCTTGCCGATCGGCAAGTTCGAGGGCATCGAGGAGCCGCTGGCGCGGGTCGGCGGCTTCGCCTACTTGCTCGAGGCGGCCCGGCGCTACACCAACGGCGCGCTCGACGCCGGCGCCAAGCCGGCGGTGGTCACCGCGATCGCCAAGTACAACACCACCGAGCTGGCGCGCATCGCGATCAACGACGGCATGGACGTGCTCGGCGGCAACGCGATCTCGCGCGGACCGCGCAACCTGCTGGCGCACGGCTACATCTCGATGCCGATCAGCATCACGGTCGAGGGCGCCAACATCCTCACCCGCACGCTGATGGTCTTCGGTCAGGGCGCGATCCGCTGCCACCCGTACGCATACGCCGAGATCGACGCGCTCTCGCGCGGCGACGTGACCGCGTTCGACAAGGCGTTCACCAAGCACATCGGGCACGTGGTGCGCAACGGCTTCCGCTGCGTCCTCTTGGGTCTATCGCGCGGTTACCTGCAGCCCGCCGCGCTGACCGGCCCGGCGGCCGACGCGGTGCGCAAGCTCAACTGGGCGTCGGCACAGTTCGCCTTCTTGGCCGATCTGGCGATGGGCGGCCTCGGCGGCGACCTCAAGCGCAAGGAGAAGGTCACCGGCCGCTTCGCCGACGTGTTCTCCTGGCTCTACCTGGGCACGGCGACCGTGCGCCGCTTCGAGGCGGAGGGGCGCCGCCCCGAGGACCTGCCGTTCTTCCAGTGGTCGATGGCCTACGCGCTGTCGCGCATCCAAGAGGCGTTCGACGGCCTGTACCAGAACCTCAACCTGCCGGGCGCGGGCTGGCTGCTGCGCGGCCCGGTCGCCCTGTGGTCACGGCTCAACCCGATCGGCATCGCACCGCCGGACTGGCTCGGCCACAAGGTCGCCGCGGCGATGCAGGTGCCGGGCGAGCTGCGCAACCGCCTCACCGCCGGCATCCACGTGCCCACCGACGCCGACGAGCCGCTCGGGCGGCTGGAGCAGGCCTTCCGCATGTGCGTCGAAGCCGATGCCGTGGTGCGCAAGATCAAGGACGCCATCAAGCAGAAGCAGCTGCCGAAGGCGCGCCCCGAGAGCTTGCTCGAGCAGGCGCAGACCGCCGGCATCATCACCGAGGCGGATGCCGTGCTGGTGCGCGACGCCGACGCGGCGCGGGCCGACGCCCTGGCGGTCGACTCGTTCACCCTCGACGACTACCTCCGGCTGGCGGGGGTGGAGCGCGACACCGAGCCCGCCCTCCACGCCGGGCAGGGCTGACGGCGGCGACCCGGGCAATGCCGGAGCCGCGACCGGCCTCCGCGGCGGGCTCTCGATTGGATGAATCCAAGCGCCGCGCTCGAGCCGTATAGTCGGTGAGCGAGGCGCGCGTCTCGCCGCCTTTCCACGAAGCCCCATTGCCGAGGCCCCCGTGAGCTGTCCCGCCCGTCATAGCCAGCCGCCCCCGGACGCACTGGGCGACTTGCTGCGCCGCGTAACGGCCGGCGACGAGCCCGCGCTCGCGACGCTCTACGACGCGACGGCGCGCTACGTGTACGGGCTGGCGCTGCGCGTCTTGGACGACGCCGGCGCCGCCGAAGAGGTCACCCTCGATGTCTACCAGCACATTTGGACCCGCGCCGACCAGTTCGATCGGCAGCGGGGCTCGGCGCACGGCTGGATCCTGGCGATCGCGCGCAACCGCGCCATCGATCGGCGGCGGGCCCGCGCCGCGGCCGACCGGCGCGATGCCCAGCTCACCGAGCAGGGCAGCGATCCCATGGACCCCCGACCGGACCCTCACACGCGCGCCATGTTGGCCGACCGCGGCGAACGCGTGCTCCGCGCGATGGACAGCCTGAGCGCGGAACAACGCGCGGTGATCGAGCTGGCGTTCTTCGCGGGCGAGAGCCACGGTCAGATCGCCACCCGCCTCCGCCTGCCGCTCGGCACCGTCAAGACCCGCATCCGTTGCGGCATCCGCCACCTGGCGCGGCTGCTGGCGCCGTTGGAGGACGACCGATGAACGCCCCGATGGATCCCCGTGAGCATCGCCGCCAAGCGCTCGAGCACGTCGCTCTCGACGCGATCGGCGCGCTCTCCAGCACCGACGACGGCGTCTGGGTCCGCAGCCACCTCGAGGCCGGCTGCGACATCTGCGCCGCGGCCGCGAACCGCGTCGAGACCGTCTTCGACGAGCTGTTGCTGGCCGCACCCGCTGTCGAGCCGCCCGCCCGATTGCGCCACCGCCTGCTCGCCGGACTGGAAGCGCGAGACCAAACCGAGGAAGCCCCGCAGCCCGAGCATCGGCCCGACGACAGCCCCACGCAGATCTGGAATCGCTGGATCGCCAGCGAGCCGAAGTTCTACACCCTACCGGCCTCCGAACACGGCTGGCAGGAGATCGATGTCCCCGGCATCTCGGTGCGCCAGCTGCACGTCGACGAGCTGCGCGACCAAGTCACGATGCTGATCCGCATGGCGGCGGGCACGTCCTATCCCGCCCACCGCCACGGCGGCGACGAGCAGTGCTACGTGCTGGCCGGTGACCTGCGCGTCGAAGACGAGGTGCTCGGCGCAGGCGACTACCAGTTCGCCCCCGAGGGCAGCCTGCACGGGGTGCAGCGCACCGACGGCGGCTGCACCTTGCTCATCGTGTCGTCTCGAAACGACCAGTTGTTGACTCCCGACTGACCAGCCCCACACACCGCTGGTCGGCACTCGAAACCGCGCCTCCACAGGGTGCGGTCCGTACCCACCGCCGACGAAAAGCCATGACTCCGATGCGTTCCCTCTCCCTGTTCACCACGCTGGCGCTCGCCGCCTGCACTGCCGAGGTGCCCGCTCCCGCCGCGAACGCCGCCGCGTCTCTCAACCCCGATCCGTGGCGGATCGTCCTCGCCCCGCAAGGCGGCGACAGCGAAGTCGACGTGCGCATCGCGCGCTGTCAAACCGAGGTCGAGCGCGCCACCGATCCGGTCCCCCACCTCGAACGGCTCGGCTTCCTGTTCGTCAACAAGGCGCGCACGACCTTCGACGCCGGCTACTACAAGCTCGCCGAACAGTGTGCCGACTGCATCGAGGAGCGCCAGCCGGACGCACCCGCGGCGCTGCTCCTGCGGGGCCACGTGCTACAGAGCCTGCACCACTTCGAACGCGCCGAGGGCATCGCGCGCCAGCTGGTCGCGGCGCGTGGCAACTTCCTCGATCACGGCTTGCTCGGTGACGTGCTGCTCGACCGCGGCGACCTCGAGGGCGCGCTCGACAGCTATCAGGCGATGCTCGACCTCAAGCCCTGCTTGCAGTCGTACTCGCGCGCGGCGCGCGCCCGTTGGCTGCGCGGCGACGTGGACGGAGCCATCGTACTCATGCGCCTGGCGGTCGGCGCCGGCAGCCACCGCGATCCCGAGCCGTTGGCCTGGAGCTACGCCTGGCTGTCGACGATCGAGCTGCAGAACGGCGAGCTCGACGCGGCGGCCCGCTCGGTACGGCGGGCCCTCGAGCTCCTCCCCGACTACGCCCCCGCACTCCTCGCCGACGCACGCGTGCGACAGCACCGCGGTGACCGACAGGGCGCGTTGCAGCAGCTGCGCCAAGCTGCCGGCCAGCGCCCGGAGCCAGAGTACCTGTGGGCACTCGCGGACGCGCTGCGCGCGCACGGCGATGCTCCGGAGGCGGCGCGCGTCGAGGCCGAGCTCGAAGCGACCGGCGCCAGCGCCGATCCGCGCACCTACGCGCTCTACCTCGCCACCCGCCGGCGCCTGCCCGAGCAGGCCCTGCGGCTGGTCGGCGGCGAGCTCGACCAGCGGCACGACGTGCACACGCACGACGCACACGCGTGGGCGCTGCACGCCGCCGGCCAAACCAGCGCCGCCCGCGCCGCTGCGCGCAAAGCACTGGCGGCCGGCACCGAAGACGCGCGGCTGTTCTACCACGCCGGGGTGATCGCGGCCGCCGCCGGCGACGGCGAACAGGCCCGCGCACTGCTGGCGCGCGCCGACGCCCTGCGCGCCCTGCTGCTGCCATCCGAGCAGAGCGAGGTCGACCAGCACCTCGCGCGCCTCTAGCTGAACCACCCCAGCGCCCCGCACTCGGCGCGGAGACGACCACCGACCCAACGTCGGGCGGTGGCGGTCCGCGTCGTGTTCTTCAAACCACCCCCAACTCCATACACACATCTGGAGACCCATTCATGCAACGCAATCGCTCCCCGCTCCTCTGTCTCGCTGCCGGCCTGGCCGCAGCCGCCTTGCCGAGCAACGCGGCAGCTTCCAGCCACATGGACGCACCGCTGATCACCCTGGATGACGCCGCGAACACCACCGACGTGTACGCGTTCGTCAGCGTGGACCCGGTCGGCAACAAGTACCTCACCACCGCGCTCTCGGTCTACCCGTTCGAAGAGCCGGGCATCGGCCCCAACAAGTACAACTTCGACGACGACGTGCTCTACGGCATCCATCTGGCGGCCGGTCCGGACTTGGGGCAGGGCAAGCCGACGTTCAGCTACTACCTGCAGTTCGACACGTCATACAAGAACACCAAGACCATCTTGCAGTCGTACACCGGCGTGGTGAACGACGTCGACGACGCTGCGCAGAACCTGACGCAGCGCTACACGGTGACGGCGATCGACCTGCGCGCGGGTGGCCGCGGCACCCGCGTGCTCGGCGCCGGCGTGGTGCCACCCAACAATCAGGGCAACGCCACTCCGGAGTACAACGTCGGCGGCGGCGAAGGCGTCGCCAAGGACGGCGTCGCCAGCGTTCAGCAGCTCGACAAGTACACCGCGCAGAGCATCGCCGCCCTCGGCGAGGGACACCACAGCTTCGCCGGCCAGCGCGACGACGGCTTCTACGGCGACATCCAGGCGGTGTTCGACCTGCTGTCGCTGCGCAACCCCGGCGTCGACTCCCAGCACGGCTTCAACGTGCACACCATCGTGCTGCAGATCCCGATGGCGGCGATCGGCGGTGATCAACAGATGGTCGGCGTCTGGGGCACCACCGCCCGGCGGCAGGTCAACGTCCGCGCCGCCGACCGCCAGCGCATCCAGCTCGGCCGCTTCGTGCAGGTCGGACGCCAGGGCAACCCGCTGTTCTGCGAGGGCTTCGTCGCGATCGAGGACAAGGACCGCTACAATCGCACCGGACCCGACGTCGACAGCACACTGTTCCGGAAGTACGCCGAGACCCCGGAGCTCGCGGCGCTGCTCAACGCGATCGTGTTCAAGGGCGCGCCGATCTCCGGGATCGAGACCAACCGCACCGACCTCGCCGGGATCTTCATTCCCGATGTGATCAAGGTCGACCTCTCGACCGGCCCGGTGCCGCTCGCCGGCGGCGGCCCGAACCATCCGACCAACCCGGACGATCCCGGCTTCTCGCGGCTGAGCGTGTTCGGCGGCGACACGATCTTCAGCCCGCTGCAACAGCAGATGGTGCCCAGCGGCTGGCCGAACGGCCGCCGCTTCGGTGACGACGTGGTCGACATCGGGGTCTCCGCCGTGATCAGCGATCTGCGCGGCACCAACCCCGTGATCCGTACCGCCGGCGACAACGTCGACGGCAACGAAATCGCCTACAGCAAGGTGATGCCGTACGCGGCCACGCCGCTCAACGGCCGCAACCACAGCCACCACTGACCCCGACCGCGCGGGCACGGGAACGCCGTGCCCGCGCCAACCACCCCACACACCTTCGCTTCCCCACACACCTTCCGAGACCTCCGTCATGCGCCTGCCCGTTTCGTTGCTGGCTGCTTCCCTGCTCGCCGCTCCCGTCCTCTCCCACGACCCCGGCCTCAGCGCGGCGTCGGTCCGCGCCGGCGCCACCGCGATCGAGGTCGACGTCTCGCTCAGCAACGCCGACGCGGCCGGCGCCCTGCCCGCCGACCTGGACGGGGACGGCGCGATCTCGGCTGCCGAGCTGCACCGTGCGCGCGGGGAGTTGCAGGCGTACTTCGCGGCCCACCCCGTTCTGACCATCGGCGACGCCATCCCGGAGCTGGTCTCCGCCGCCTTCGCCATCGGCGACGAGCGCGACGTCGTCTGCCGGCTGCGCTACGCGCGAGCCGAAGACGGGGCGCTGACCTACTCGGCGCCGCTGCTCGAAACGCTGCCGCGCGGCCACCGGCAGTACGCGGCAATCTACGATGGCGCCGGCGGGCGCCGCGCCGAAGCGGTGCTACACCGCGGTCATCCGGGCCTGCGCGCATCGTTGGACGGCGGCACCGATGCCAGCCGCAACGCCGGAGCCTTTGCCTTCGCGGTGCTCGGCGTCGAGCACATCCTGATCGGTTACGACCACATCCTGTTCCTGCTGGCCTTGCTGCTCGCGACGCCGTCGCTGCGCTCCGCGCTGTTGGTCATCACGACCTTCACGGTGGCGCATTCGGCGACGCTCGCGGTGGCGACCCTGGACCTCGTTCGTCTACCAGGTTCGCTGGTCGAAGCGGTGATCGCCGCCTCGATCCTCTGGGTGGCCGCCGACAACCTGCGCCGCCGTGGCTCGGGCGCGCGCCTCGGAGTGACCTTCGGCTTCGGCCTGGTGCACGGCTTCGGCTTTGCCTCGGTGCTGCGGGACCTCGGCATCGCCGAGGCCGGTGGCGTGGTGCTGCCGCTGTTGTCGTTCAACGCCGGGGTCGAGCTCGGCCAGCTGGCGATCGCCGCCCTGGCACTGCCGATCCTGCACCGCTTGGCCCGCCGCCCGACGTTCCGGTCGCGGATCCTGCCGGCCGCGTCCTGCACCGTGGGCGCGATCGGTGCGTGGTGGCTGCTCGAACGGACCCTGCTCGGTTAGGGAGACGGCCGCCATGCGCACATCGATCTGCACGCCGCCCGCGGGCGGAGCTGCTACCCGAACCCCAACTCTCGGCGCGGCATTCGCCGCGCTCGCCGTCGCCGCGGGAGCCACCGCGCGCACACAGGAACCCGGGACCAAAGCCCTGCTCACCGAGCCGGCCACCGCGACGCTCGACGCGCGGCGCTACGGCTTCGAACTCGAAGCGGATCTCACCAGTGAGCTGACGCGCACGAGCTCGCCCGCTTCGGGGAGCCGGGGATCTGGACGCGGCCTGCTCTCGGTTCGCCTGTCCGCCGACCTCGAACGCACGCTGCGCTTGCCCGGCCTGCACGCGTTCGCCGACTACCGCAGCACGCGCGGCCGACCGACGGACACCGGCGACCTGCAGGGCCTGTCCGGCATCGAGGCCGAAGACTCCGATCAGCTCGCCGAGCTGTGGCTCGAACAGCGCGTGGCCGGCGACTCCACCACAGTCCGCTGGGGCGTGCTGGACGCGAACCGCGAGTTCGCGGCCGTCGACGCCGCGGGCAACTTCGCGACCGCCAGCATCGGCACATCGCCGACCCTCCTCGGTATGCCCAGCTGGCCCGCCACCGCGCCGGGCATCGAGCTGCACATCGAGACCGCGGCGGGGCTGAGCATCGGCGCCGGCTTCTACGACACCCGCCACGCGGCACCGCTGAGCGCGGCCTCCCACGGGGCCGCCCTGCCGGCGGACTGGTTCGCCGTGCTGCAGACCGGCCTCGTGTGGCGGAGTGGCCGGCTGGCCGTCGGCGGCTGGCGCTCCGAGGCGCGCTCCCCGCGCTTCGCTGGCAGCACCCGTGCGGGCGCCGGCGGCGTCTACGTGCTCGGTGAACAACAGCTGTGGCGCGAGCACCGCGGTTGGCCCGAATCGGCCGAGGGACTGCGCGCATTCGGCCTGGTTGCGGCGACGGATGGCGCGATCGCTCCAGCGGCGCGCCACGCGATGGCGGGACTGACCTACGTCGGGGCATTGCCCGGTCGGCCGGCCGACGAGATCGGCCTGGCACTCAGCCACGTCGTGCCCGGCACGCCGGCCGAAGCAGCACCCCTGCGCGACGAGAGGGTGGCGGAGCTCTACTACCGCGTCGCGCTCGGCGAGCGCACGGCACTGCAAGTCGGCGTGCAACACATCGCGCACGCCGGCGGTGGCGCTGCCGACGCGTGGGCGCTGGGCGTTCGCTGCGAATTGGCGTTCTGACGGCCTTGGGAAGTGTTGTCGCCGCGCGAAGACTTGCGGACCCTGAGGCTCAGCGCGGCCACGTCCGCAACCAACTCGGATGCCGCTTTTGCCGGAGCGGCTTAGTAGGTCCGACCCATCCGCCGCCGCGCTGAGCCAGGAGGCACTGTCTCTCCGAGCCTCCGGCGCGGCGGCGACGTTGCCATGTCGGCGGCGTCGCCTCGAAAATGTTGTCGAAGCTCGAAGAGTCGAGGCGCCGGAGGCTCAGCGCGGCCACGTCCGCAACCAACTCGGATGCCGCTTTTGCCGGAGCGGCTTGGTAGGTCCGACCCATCCGCCGCCGCGCTGAGCCAGGAGGCACTGTCTCTCCGAGCCTCCGGCGCGGCGGCGACGTTGCCATGTCGGCGGCGTCGCCTCGAGAATGTTGTCGAAGCTCGAAGGTTCGAGGCGCCGGAGGCTCAGGACAGCGGCCACCCCGCCGCGCACCACTCGCGCAGGCGCCGCCGCAGCGCGTCGCGCACCCGGCGAAACGCCGCCAACCGGGCCTCGTCGTCGGCGGCGGCCGGGTCCTCGTGCGGCCAGTGCAGCCGCGCGACCCCGGCCCCGGGCACGGCGGGACAGACCTCCTCCGCGCAGAGGGTGATCACCACGTCGAACGACGCTACGTCCACCGCGGCCACCGACGACGAGCTCGCCTGAGAGATGTCGATGCCGATCTCGCGGAGCGCGCGCACGGCGAGCGGATGGACTCCCTTGGGCTGCGACCCGGCGCTGGCGACGACGCTGCCGGCGGGCAGCGTGGCGCGCGCCAGACCCTCCGCCATCTGACTGCGGGCCGAGTTGCCGACGCAGAGGAACAGTGTCCGCGGCGCAACCTCGGCGTTTCTCCCGTTCTCGGACAGCCGAGTACCCGTGGATGTCCTGATGCTCGCGGCAATGCGGTCAGGGTTCATGCCCATATGATACGCGACGAGGGCGGTCGCGTTGCGCGCGGTCTCCGACAGGACGCCGCGCCGCTGCCAAGCGCGCGCCGAGACCAGCACCGCCTCTGCCACGGTGCGCACCGCCCCGAACCTCCGCGCGCGGCGCACCAAGTCGAGGTCCTCCATCGCGCGGAGTGGCGCGAATCCGCCGAGCTGCCGGTAGGTTTCGGCGCGCAGAAACAAGCCCTGATCGCCGAACGGCAAGGCCAGCCAACGGCAGCGTTGCCGCACGCCCCACTCGACCAGCCGAAGTGCCGGCCGCGGATCGTCGATGCGCAGCGAGAACGCCCCGAGCGCGACCCGCGGATCGCGCAGCACGCGCTCGACCGCGCCGGTGAAGCCCGCGGGCAGCCGGGCGTCCGCATGCAGGAACAGCAGACTCGGTGCGCGGGCGGCGCGGGCGCCGGCGGCGAGCTGCGGGCCGCGGCCGGCCGGCGCCCGGACCACGCGCGCTCCGTGCGCCCGCGCCACGTCGGCCGTGCGGTCGAGGCTGCCGCCGTCGGCGACGATGCACTCGACCCCGGGCGCCCGCGCCGACGCCAACGCGAAGGGCAGCACCGCGGCCTCGTCGATGGCCGGAATGACGACGCTGAGGCCAGGCAACACCGGCACTGTTACCTCGCGATCGACTTCGAGTTCCGCCGCCGCGCGCCAAGAGCCGACCACAACGCTCGCGGAGGGAGACCGACACCGTACGCTTGCCCCTCATGGCATCGCTCGCCACACCCACTGTGCGGCCGAGACCGCACGCGCGCGGCCCGGCGGCAGCTCTCCTCCTGCTGGCCTCCGCGGGCTGCGATTCGATCGACCCCCTGCAGCTCAACTCGGCCTCCGCGCCGGTCCGGCCGGGGGCCCGGGTCGATCACGCGCCGTACGACGCCCTGTTGCGCACCTTCGTCGCCGCCGACGGAGACGTCGACTACCGCGGCCTCGCCAGCCAACAAGCGGCGCTGCTCTCCTACCTCGAGCAGTACGCCGAAGCCGATCCCGCACCGCTCTCTCGAGCAGACCGGCTCGCCTATTGGATCAACGCGTACAACGCGATCACCTTGGCCGGCATCGTCCACCACTATCCGACGGCGAGCATCCGCGACCTGTCGGGCTTCTGGACCCGCATCCTCACCAACTGCGGCGGCCGACTGGTCTCCCTCGACGACATCGAGCACCGCATCCTGCGGCCGATGGGCGAACCGCGCATCCACGTCGCCATCAACTGCGCCAGTCGCAGCTGTCCGAAGCTCCTCGACCGGGCCTACACGGGAGCCGCGCTGGAGAGCCAGCTGGACCTGGCGGCGCGCGCGTTCCTCGCCGACCCGGAACGCAACCGCTTCGACAGCGCGACGCGGACCGCGCACCTGTCGAAGATCTTCTCGTGGTTCGGCGAGGACCTCGAGGGCGCCCCCTACGGCTCGGTGCGCGGTTTCGTGCGTCGCTACGGCCCGGCACTGCCGTGGTTGGCCGACGATTTCGCGGTTCGCCACCTGGCCTACGACTGGAGCCTCAACGAGCAGCGCCAGTAGCCGAAAGAGCGCGGACGCCTTGGCCCCTCTCCGCTCCATGCGCCGCCTCGTATCCGTCTATCGCGACGCCTACTCCGGGCTGCCGCCCCGCGTCTGGCTGCTGGCGACCGCGATGTTCGTCAACCGCGCCGGCACCATGGTGGCGGCGTTTCTCACGCTCTACCTGACGGGACGCCTGGGACTGAGCGCCCTCGAGGCGGCACCGCTGGTCACCTTGTTCGGCGTCGGCTCGCTGGCCGGCGCCTACGCCGGCGGCTGGGCGACGGACCGGTTTGGCCCGCGGGTGGTGCAGGGGACCAGCCTGGCGGTGACCGGCGTCGGTTTCCTCGTGCTGGCAGAGCTCCACACGCCCGCCGGCATCGGCGCCGCCCTGTGCGTGGTCGGCGCCGCCGGCAACGCGTTTCGGCCGGCGCTGTCGGCCAGCCTCGTCGCGCACTGCCCCGCCGACAAGCTGACCCGCGGCTTCGCCCTGCTCCGGCTGGCGATCAACCTCGGGCAAGTCGGCGGTCCCGCCCTCGGCGGTCTCCTGGCGGCGGTCAGCTACCGGTGGCTGTTCGTCGCGGACGGCGCCAGCTGCTTGCTGACGGCCGCTCTCCTGCTGTGGTGGACCCGGGGCTGGCACACGCGAGCCGAGGAGCCGGCCGTGGCGCACGGGTCCGCGGCGTCGCCGTGGCGCGACTCCCGCTTCTTGGGCGCGATGCTGTGCGCGACCCCGGTGGCGTTCGTCTTCATGCAGTTCCTCCACACGCTGCCGCTGTACTGGCGGGACTCGTACGGGCTGGACGAGCAGTCGATCGGCCTGTTGCTCGCCGCCAACCCGACGTTGATCGTCGCCGTCGAAATGGTGCTGGTACACCGGCTGCAGCACCGGCGCACCCTGTCGATCGTCGCCTCCGGGGTCGCCGTTCTGGGCGCCGGCTTCGCCCTCTGGCCGCTGGGCAGCGGCTTCGCGTTCGCGCTCGCGGTCGTGCTGGTCTGCACCGTCGGCGAGATGCTCGAGTCGCCGTTCTTGGGCAGCTACGTCGCCCACCGAGCACCAGCGGCCGCCCGCGGGCGCTACATGGCGGTCTACACGCTGCCGTTCTCGACCGCCCTGATCGCCGCGCCCGCCGCCGGCCTGCCGCTATACCAGACGCTGGGGCCGACCGCGCTGTGGCTGTTGTGCGCCGGCCTGTGCGCGGCGGCGGCGATCGGCTACGCCGTCCTCGCCCGCGCCGCGGAGGTCAATCGATGAACAGCCACTCCAGCGCGAACATCACGACCACGCCGACGGCGGTCCACAGCAGCAGCCGCACGGTCGACCGGCCGGCGGCGCGCAGCGTGCCGGCCGCGGTGGTGTGCTTCTGCCCGGTGTAGACCACGCACACCATGAACAAGCAGACGGTGTAGAGCAGGATGCGGAGCAGCAGCGTCATCGCGACGCCTCCGTGCGCTCTTCTGCAATCGTGTAGGCGTCGATCATGACGATCAGATTCATGAAGCCCGCCACCGTGCAGATCGCCACGCCGTGGTCCAGATAGAGGCCGGGCGGCCCCTCCTCCCACGGTGCCGTCACCAGCGTCGCGAACAGGGTTCCGCCGCCGAACAACACCTCACCGATCCACCAGGCCGAGCGCAGGGGACGATCGATGCCGTGCCCCTGCGACAACCAGAGGCCCAGCCCCACCATCAGCAGCGTCGCTGCACCGACCAGGATCCCCTTGTCGCGCTGGCCGAGCATCACGTGGCCGCTGCCCGGCAAGAGCCAGCTGACGGCGGCCGCCCACGCCGGCTCCGGACCCGGCGCGACGCGCCGGCGCGGTTGCGCCAACCAGTGGGCGTCCGCGGCCCACAGCGCGCAGACGATCCCCGAGGCACCGGTCAGAAACAGGCCGAGGTGCTCGTGCGCGACCGGCAGCCGGATGCTGCGCAACCAGTCGTGCATGCCCTGTGGATCGCTGGTGACCGGCAGATCGCGCAGCAGGCCGGCGACGATGGTGCAGCCGAGATTGAGCGAGTCGGGCAGCATCTGCACCGGCACGCGTTCCAGCACGGGCTGCAAGAACGAGAAGGGCTCGAACAGCTGGAAGTACCACATGCGGTCGCCGACCAGCGCCCAGCCGGCGAAGAACATCGCCACTGTCGTGACCAGGGCCGCCGCACCGCGCAACGGATGGCCGAGCCGGAGGTGCGCCAGCCCCGGAACGAGAACGGTCCACAGGATGGCGGCTCCAGGGGTCGGCTTCATGCGGGCGCGAAGGTAGCGGATAAGGGCCCAGATTCGAGACACGCCTTTGCGCGCCAGGCCTCGTCGACGGACAGTCGCGCCAATGACTCCGCAGACCTTGGCTCGCTGTGCCGCGCTGACCGGCGCGCTCGCCGTCGTCGCCGGCGCCCTGGGCTCGCACGGCCTCGCCGAACGCCTCGCCCTCAACGGGCACGTTGCGACGTGGGACACGGCGGTGCGCTACCACCTCGCCCACGCCGTCGCCCTGCTGGCCCTGGCCGGGCTGGCTGCCCGCGGCAAGCGCGCCACCTTCGCGGCGACCGGCATGTTGCTCGGCACCGCCATCTTCTCGGGCACTCTGTACGCGATCGCGCTCGGCGGGCCGAGTTGGCTCGGCATGATCACTCCCGTCGGTGGCGTGCTGCTCGTCTGCGGCTGGCTGGCGACCGCGCTGCCCCGATGAACGCGGCCACCCGGCCCCAACCGCCGGGACGCGGTTTTCGGCCGACGGACAACCGAGTATGATGGCGCGCAGACGATCGACGACCGAGCCGACCGGCACGGCTTCGCCTGCGCCCGGCCGGCCGAGACGAAAGCCCCATCCCAACGAGGCCCGACCGTGACCGAGGCCCCACCGTGACCCGCGAGGTCCACGAGATTCCCCCCGCCCGACGCAGCGTGCGCTGGGGGTCGCTGGCTGCCGTACGCTGGCCGCTCGGCTTGGCGGGCGGGGTGCTGGCGGTGGCCGGCGGATTGGTGGCGTGGATGCTGCTGCTGTCGCGCGGCGTGCTCGCCGACGAGGCCGACCTCGACCGCGGCGCCGTGCGCGGCCACGCGACGGTGACCGGCGTGCAGGCCACCGACGCGCGCATCGACGGCGTCCCCGCCGAGCGCGTGACCTACTCCTTCGAGACCGACGACGGCATCGCGATCGCCGACCAGCTCTGCTGGGCGCGGCGCGATCAGTTTGCCGCCGGCAGCGTCCAGCCAGTCGAGTACTTGGCGACGCGGCCGGAGGTCAACCGACTGATCGGCGCCCGCCTGTGTCTCTTGACCGACCGCGCCGGCGCGGTGTTCCGCTGGGTGTGCGCCCCCGGGCTGTTGCTCCTGCTGCTGTGGGCCGCCGGTGTCTGGCGTCAACAACGGATGCTCGCCGCCGGCGACGTCACCGTCGCTCTGCCGACCCGCATCGAACGCGTCGCCGGCATCGTGCCGGTCACCCTGCGGGTGCACTACCGCTTCCGCGACCACAACGCGCGCTGGTGCGAGGGATGGCACTGGGTGCGGGCGCGCTCGGAGCTCGGCGGCCGGCTGACCGCGATGCGCCGCGAGCTGGTCCTGGTCCACGACCGGCGCCGCCCGGAGCTCAATCGGCTGGTCATCGCCAGCGACTTCCACGCGCACCGCCGCCAGCGCGCCGAGGGGGAACCAGCGCAGAGGGTATGACCGCCGCGCGGCTCTTCCGGACCACTCCGATACGCATGGCAACCGAGGTCGGTGGGCGTGAGGCCGCGATGAGCGGCAGAGGCGTCGAGGTGGCGAACGCCAGCGATCGCCCGCCCACCGAGGCCAGCGCCGCGTGGGGTGCGGGGGTCACCTGGCTGCACGCGGCCGTCGTGCTGATCTCCGCCGGCGTGGGCTGGTCGCTGTGGACGGGCGCGCCGGTGCTCGAAGCCCTGCGCAGTGGACGCGGCCCCGGCGCACTGCCGCTCGGACTCTTGATCGCGCCCGGGATCGCCTGCTCCGGCGTCGGCGTGCGCGCTGTGTGGCGCGCACGCACCATTGTGCAGCACGGCGCGCTGCGACCGGTGACCGTCGAGTTCATCGCCCGCGGGCCGGGTTCGAGCCGCTGGCTCTGGGTACACTACCGCTACCGCGACGACCGCGGCGGACAGCACCGCGCCCGCAACCGCGTGCGCCGCGACTCTCCGCTAGCCGAAGCCGTCATGTACCGAGATCGGCTGTGCGCGGCACAGCTCGAGCCACCCGACGGCCCAACCCAGCTCCTGCGCGGCCGCGCGCCCGGCCAAGCATGACCACAAGCTCGGTCGACGACCTGCTGGGGGCCGACGGTCCTGTCGCCCGACGGCTGCCGGCCTACGAAGAACGCGCCGAGCAGCGCGCGCTCGCGCGCGCCGTCGAGCAGGCGCTGCAGACGCGCCGCCACCTGCTGGCGGAAGCCGGCACCGGCGTCGGCAAGTCGTTCGCCTACCTGCTGCCGGCCATCGCGCATGCCTGCGCACACCACGGCAGTGGGCCCATCGTCATCTCGACCCGCACCATCGCGCTACAACAGCAGCTGGAGCACAAGGACCTGCCGTTCTTGCAACAGGTCCTGCCGCTCGAGTTTTCCAGCGTCACCGCCGTCGGCCGCAACAACTACCTGTGCCTGCGCCGGCTGCACGGGGCGCACCGCGAGCGCGCGCTGCTGTTCGCCGACGCCGGCCACGAAGAGCAGCTGGCACATCTCATGGAGTGGTCGCTGTCGACGCGCGAGGGGACCGCGATGGAGCTCGGCACCCAGGTGGCCAAGGACGTGTGGGCCGAAGTCCGCGCCGAGCACGGCAACTGCCTGCACCGCGCCTGCCCGCACTACGACCCCTGCCACTACCAGCGCGCCCGCCGCCGGATGGGCGGCGCGCAGGTCCTGATCGTCAACCACTCGCTGTACATGGCGGACGTGGCGCTGCGCATGGCCGGCGCCAGCTACCTGCCCGCGCACAGCGTGGTGGTCTTCGACGAGGCGCACCACCTCGAGCGCGTCGCGCGCGAGAACCTGGGCCTGCGCCTGACCGAGGCGACCGTGCAGTGGCACCTCCGGCGGCTGCACTCGCGGCGGACGGCGCGCTCCCTACTCGCCGAGTTCGGCACGGCGCGGGCGCGCGCGCTCTGGGACGCGATCGACGGCGCCGGCGCGGCGTGGTTTGCCGAGCTCGACGCGATGTTGGCGGCGGCGGACCGCGCCGCGATCCCGCTCGGTGACCGCGAGCTCGACGGCGCGCTGGCGCAGCTGCTCGGCGAGCTGGGCTCCGAGCTCACCGGCATCGCGGCTGGCATCGACAGCGTCGACCGCAAGATGGAGCTGACCGCCCGCGCGCAGGGCCTGCTCGGCTTGCAAGCCGTGGTCGACCGGCTGCGCCGCGACGGCGAGACCGGCATGGTCCGCTGGGTGGAGAAGGCCCGCCAGGGCGCCGTCCTGCGCGCGGCACCGCTGTCGGTGCGCGAGCCGCTCGCCGCGCACGTGTTCGACGAGAGCCGCACCGCGGTCTTGGTCAGCGCGACCCTCGGCGCCGGCCGCGACCGCCAGTTCCGCTGGCTGCGGCGCCAGCTGCGCATCGAGAACGCCGACTGCCTGGCCTTGGGCTCGCCGTTCGACTACCGCCGCCACGTGCGCCTCACCGTCGAAGAGGCGCTGCCCGACCCCGCCGGCGAGCCCCGCGCGTTCGCCGCCGAGTCCAAGACGCGGGTGCGCGACCACCTCGTCGACAACGGCGGCCGCGCCCTGGTCCTGTGCACGTCCTGGCGCACGGTGGCCGAGATCGCCGACTTCGTCCGCCCCACGCTCCTGGCTCTCGGCATCCCGCTGTTGGTGCAGGGCGCAGCACCCCTGCAACAGCTGCTCGCCGCCAAGCGCGAGCAACCGACGTCGGTGCTGGTCGGCACCGACAGTCTCTGGGAGGGCATCGACGTACCGGGCGACGCGCTCACGCTGGTGTTGATCACCCGCCTGCCGTTCCAGCCGCCGGACCACCCGCTCACCGTGGCCCGCATGCGTGCGATCGAGCACTCCGGCGGGAACGCCTTCGCCGACCTCTCGCTGCCCGAGGCCGTGCTCAGATTCCGCCAGGGGTTCGGCCGCCTGGTGCGCCGCGCCACCGACCACGGCCGGGTGGTGATCCTCGACCCCCGCGTCCGGACCAAGCGTTACGGTCGAGAGTTCTTGGACGCGCTCCCGGACGGCGTCAGCGCGGACTGAGCGCTGGTAAGGCGGGTTTGGAGATCTTGTGGATTCTTGTCGAGCGCGGATTGAATGATATCATTCCGATCTCGTAGAGAGATCATCATGACCGCAAACCGATCGCGTGAGACCATTGCCCGGACGCTGCCGGGCCTCCCCATGCTCGTCTTGGGCATCGCCCTGGCCCTGGCCAACATCGGCTGGATCGTGCTCGCGGCGTTGGCCGACGACCGCGGCGATGGCCAGCAGGCGATGACCTTCGGCCTGCTGCTGATCCCGACCATCATCCTGACGGTCCTCGTGCTGCGCGGCCTGACGCTGGTCAACCCCAACCAAGCCAAGGTGGTGCTCCTGTTCGGCAGCTACGTCGGCTCGATCCGCGACGCCGGCCTGTTCTGGGTCAACCCGTTCACCGTCCGCCGTCACATCTCGCGGCGCGTGCACAACTTCAACAGCGACACGCTGAAGGTGAACGACCTGCGCGGCAACCCGGTCGAGATCGGCGCCGTCGTCGTCTGGCGCGTGCACGACACCGCGCAGGCGATGTTCGACGTCGAGAACCACCAGTCCTATGTCGCCGTGCAGAGCGAGTCCGCGCTGCGCGCCCTCGCCGCCCGCCACCCCTACGACACGCCCGAGGAGGGCCAGACCTCGCTGCGCGGTGGCACCGACGACGTCAGCGAAGAAGTGCAAGTCGAGCTCACCGACCGGCTCGCGCTGGCCGGCATCGAGGTCCTCGAAGTGCGCCTCAGCCACCTGGCCTACGCCCCCGAGATCGCCGGCGCGATGCTGCGCCGCCAGCAGGCCGAGGCGATCATCGACGCCCGCACCCGCATCGTCGACGGCGCCGTCGGCATGGTGCAGATGGCGCTCGACCACCTCAAGGAGCGCGACGTCATCGAGCTCGACGAAGAGCGCAAGGCGGCGATGGTCAGCAACCTCCTGGTCGTGCTCTGCTCGGAGCACGACGCCGCCCCGGTGGTCAACGCCGGCTCGCTCTACAACTGAGCCGGTGGCCGAGCGCAAGCCCTTTCTCCTGCGCGTCTCGCCCGAGCTGCTCGACGAGCTCCGCCGCTGGGCCAACGACGAGATGCGCAGTCTCAACGGTCAGATCGAGTATCTGCTGCGCGACGCGCTGCGCCGGCGCCGGCGGCTGCGGGACGATGAGGAGCGTCCGAAGGGCTCCGGGCGGTGAGGGCGTCCAGCGATCCCGACTCTGGCCCACCCATCTCAAGGCGCCGAGCTCCCCGGGTCCTTTCGAAATCCGCACCCAAGCCGGTTCAACACAACTCACGGCGCCGCCCACACCGTGACCTGGCTCAACGTTCCAAACGTTCGATAGTCCAACGTTCTGAACGTTGACCTGGTGAACCTCAGGCGCGGGCGCGTCGAACTGCGCGTTGCCGAACTGTTCCCGCGGCCCGCGGTGCCCCGTTGACCGCGATACCGCGCAGGGCGCACCTCTTACCGCAAGTGGCGTCGCAGGATGGTCACCGCCCGCGACCACATGCGCCGAGCCGTGGACCCCGGAATGCCGAGCTCACGGCCCACGTGGGTCGGCGTCTCTCCGGTGTCGAGCACCCGTTCGACGAACGCGGCGAGCGAAGGCGACGTGCCGGCCAGCACCTCCAGCGCATCGTGAAGCTCGACCGCGCCAGCCGTAGTCTCTCCTCCCGCGAGCGCTTCAGGCAAACCAAGCGTCGGACGTCGACCCGCAACCCGGCGACGGTCCTTGCCGACCGATTGAATCGCCAGCTTGATCCGCGCGAGAGCGTGGGACACATCCGCCAATGGCGTCGACGCGCACGCCTGTCTGCGAATCGCTTCATGCAAAACATCGCGGGGGTCCGCTCCAATCGTCGTGGCGCCCCCGACAGATCCAACGAATCGGCGTGCGTATGCGACGAGCTCCCAGTAGTTGGCGAGTACGGCAAGCCACAGGAGTCTTCGGTCTCTCCGCTCCATGGTTGTTCCGACTCGATTGATTGGAGGGCGAAAACAGCATCTGTCGACCGCCAAAAAAAAGACAGCGAGCGCCACGCCCACCTCGAACGGTTTACAGGTAGCTCGATGCGATCGAATCAGCATCGCGCCGCCTCAGCCCTCATCTCTCCCGTTTCTGCACGGAGGTGCCAAGTGAAGACGCTCGTAAGAGTTGCCGCGTTCCTGCTCTCGCTCGCCCTGGTGACACCACCGGTTCTCGCACAAGAAGAGGAGTGCGGCGCGTGCACTGGCACGCACTCCGAGTCGGCTCCCGTTCAAGGGGAGTGCTACAAGGTCGTCGTCGACAGCTCGAGCAACGCGAACGGCGGCTGCACCAAACCAGGTGACACCTGCCGCCAGACCAAATCATGGGCCGAGGCGACCGGCTGCGGCACCGCCAGCGAGTACGTGCGCCGACTCAATTCACCAAGACGAGAGGACCCGCACCCGCGAAGCGCTCGAGCAGAAGCTGCTCGAGGTTCTCGTTGGCAATGACGTGGAGATGACGTTGGAAGATTGGGCTCATTTCGCCGCGAGGTCCTGGAGAGCATCGAGCGACGCAAGCGTGACGAGTAGGAAGGGAGGCATGGCTGGAAGGGTCGTTCGCAGACGCCGCGCAAGGTCAATGACTCAGTGTTCAGCAGGAATCCGCGGCTACGAGCATCAGGGCTGACGTCTCCCGTGCGCGCACAACTCCCGACTGCTCTGATTGTTTCCTATTGGGGACGATGACCGTTGTACTGTCGATCCAACGGTTCGGCCCGCCCCGCACAGAACTGACGGTGCATTCAAATCAGCCGGCGACGAACTCCCTCCCTCTCTCAGGCCCAAGCTCGCCTTCTGCACTCGACTCGCCGATGCGGAGCCGTGTACCGACCACGACGGAGCGCGAACCAGACGCAGAGCAAGAGGAAGTTGAGTCCCAATCTCGTCCGGACCCCTTCGACGTCAGCCACATCAGAGATGGTGGCACCGCCGTCTTGACTGAGCAGATGATGCGCGCGGAGTCGGATCCCGAGTTCTTCGAAGCAGAGTTCTTGAAACGAAGCAGAACAACGGCGAAGGGCGCTCTGAAACGACCCGATTACAACCCGGCATCAATCGAATTGTCTGACGCTGAACGCGAGCAGCTCCAGGAGCTTGCCCGAGCCAAATCGCTTGCAGTGGCGCAAGCCAAGCAGTTTGCCTACTTGGCGCGGTACGCCGCCACGCTGGATCTGGTACGCCGTGATCACTGCATCTATCACCCCAACGAACAAGTGAACGGGACTCCGCTCATCGATGAGTGGCTCCGAAAACACAACCTCGAACGCGGACCCGACATCTTGATTTCGTTCGTGCCTGGCCCCGACCGCAATAGCGGTCGCATTCTCGTGATCTCTCGCGCCGAGTACCCTGCTCCATTCGCCGCACTGGAAGCGGAGACCGAAGTCAAGAGGCACCACAACTTGGCAATGAAGCAGTTCTTCGCCGGCGCGTACTCGAGGCGGGGGATGCGGTACTCATCGTGGTGAGGGGATCTGGGCAACACTGCGGCCTACCCACTCCGACCTCCTGACGCCGGCCTCAGCCGCCGGCCTCATCCCGCGGCGCACGCTCCATCAGCGCGCGCACCGCGGCCTCCGGACTCGCGCCGCCGAACAACACGCCACAGACCGCGTCCGTGATCGGCATCTCGACCGCCAGCTCGACCGCGCGGTCCCGCACCACGCGCGAGGTCCAAACCCCTTCGGCCACCTTGGAGGTCGACGCCAAGATCTGCTCGACCGTCTCGCCGCGGCCGATGCGCTCGCCGAAGGCGCGGTTGCGGCCGTGGCGGCTGAACGCGGTCACGGCGAGATCACCCAGGCCGGCGACGCCGTTGAAGGTGCGGCGGTCGGCGCCTTCGGCGACGCCGTAGCGCGCCATCTCCACCAGCCCGCGGGCGAGGATCGCGGCCTTGGCGTTGTCGCCGAAGCCGAGGCCATCGGCGATGCCGGCGGCGATTGCCATCACGTTCTTGAGCGCGCCGCACAGCTCGACGCCGAGCAGGTCGCGCTGCAGGTACACGCGCAGGCGCGGTGAGCCCAGCGCGCGCTGCAGCGCGCGCGCGCCGGCGCCCGACGCACCGGCCAGGACGACGGCCGCCGGCAGGCCCAGCGCGAGCTCCTCGGCGTGGCTCGGCCCGCTCAGCGCCAGCACCGGGTGGCCGGCGCCGCACACTTCGCGGAGCACCTCGCTGGGCCGCATGCCGGTGCTCTGCTCGAGCCCCTTGGCCAACGAGACCAGTGTCACGCCCGCCGGCACCGCGCCGGCCATCGAGCCCAGCACCGCGCGCAAATGCTGGGTCGGCACCGCCACCAGCACGGCCTCGGCATCCGCCAGCGCCGCGCCGGCGTCGCCGGTCACCGCGATCGCCGCCGGCAACACCACCTCCTCGGGCAGATACCGGGGGTTGCGGCGGGTGTCGCGGATCGTCTCGGTGTAGGCCGCATCGTGGCCCCACAGCCGCACCGCGTGGTCCGCTTCGTGGCACGACAGCGCCATCGCCGTGCCGAAGCCGCCGTTGCCGAGCACGGTGACGTTCATGCCGCTTTGAACATCGCCGCCAGGTTGCTGCGATGGGTGAAGAACAAGAAAACGGCGATCAACAGGACGAACACCGTGGTCGCGACCCGCGGGCCAAACGCGGTCTCCGGCTCGCGCAGCACGACGGTGGCCGCCAGCGCGACCCCCAACGCCAGGCTGCCGAGGAACACCCGGCGCGTCGCCGCGAACACGGCGAAGAACACGCCGAGCCCCACCGCCAAGGCGATCGGGTCGAGCGCCGCCATCACGCCGGTCGTGGTGGCCACCCCCTTGCCGCCGCGGAAGCGCAGGAACGGCGATGCGCAGTGGCCGGCGATGGCACAGGCGCCAAACAGCACACCGCGCGCTTCCGGCCCGGCGAACCACTGCGGCAGGAGATACGCCGGCACGAAGCCCTTGGCGAAGTCGAGCACGTAGATCAGCAGGAACATCGCCAGCTTGCCGCGGCCGGCGAACGCGCGCGACGCGTTGGTGGCGCCGACGTTGCCCGACCCCAACGCGCGGATGTCCTGTCCTTTGATCCACCGCACCAGCAGCAGCGCGAACGGCACCGCGCCGAGCAGGTAGGACAGGAGACAACCGACGACCGTGGCCACGTGCCCAAGGATTGTGTCCGCAGCGAGCCTGCGCGCCAGCGTTATCCCGCCGCGCTCGACGCCGTGGTTTTCTCCCCCCGCGGCTTTTTGCGCGCGGGCGGTGGCCCGCGGTGCGCCTGGCGTGCATCGTGCCTCCGTGCCCCCAACCCCCAGACCGCTGCGCATCGGCGTCGACACCGGCGGCACGTTCACCGACGTCGCCGTGCTGCGCGGTGGCACCTTGTCGGTGCACAAGCTGCCGTCGACGCCGGACGATCCGGCGCGGGCGGTGCTCGACGGCATCGCCGCGGTCCGCGGCCGCGCCCGCGCCGTGGACGTCGTGCACGGCACCACGGTCGGCCTCAACGCGATCCTCACCGGTCGCGTCGCGCGCACAGCTCTGGTGACCAACCGCGGCTTCGAGGACCTGATCGAGATCGGCCGCCAAACGCGCACGCAGGTCTACGATCTGCACGCCGACAAACCGGTGCTGCCGGTGCCGCGCAATTTGCGATTCGGCGTCGAAACGCGGCGCGACGCCGGCGGCGCCCTGCTGCGGCGCGCCACCCGCGAAGAGCTGACGCGCTTGCGCGATCGGCTGAGCCGCGCCCGCGTCGACGCCATCGCCATCGGCCTGCTGCACAGCTACGCCCACCCCGAAGACGAGCGCGCGATCGCGCGCGCGCTGGCGCCGCTGGGCGTGCCGATCACCTGCAGTGCCGAGCTCCTGGCGGTCTCCGGCGAGTACGAGCGCTACGCCGCGGCGGTGCTCAACGCGGCGATCACGCCGGTGGTCGGCAGCTATCTGCAGCGGCTGGCGGCGGGGCTGGACGACGGCGCACTGCGCCTGATGCGCAGCAGCGGTGGCATCATGTCGAGCGCCGAGGCGACGCGCTTTCCGGCGCGCGCGGTGCTCTCCGGCCCGGCGGGCGGAGTGCTCGCCACTCGCCACTGCGCCCGCGCCTTCGGCCACGAGGTCGTCGCCGGCTTCGACATGGGCGGCACCTCGACCGACGTGTCGTTGATCGGCACGGGCCCCGGCGCCAGCGACGGCACCGTGCTGGGCGGGCTGCCGTTGGCGGTGCCGGCGGTCGAAGTCCACACCATTGGCTGCGGCGGCGGCAGCATCGCGATGGTCGACCCGGGCGGTGCGCTGCGCGTCGGCCCGGACAGCGCCGGCGCGATCCCCGGGCCCGCGTGCTACGGCCACGGCGACCAACCGACGGTCACCGATGCGCACATGGTCTTGGGCCACATGGGCGCCGAGACGCTGCTCGGCGGCGCGTTTCCGGTCGACCCCGATCTGTCGGCGCGCGCCGTCGAGCGCCTCGGCCGCCGCCTCGGCCTGACCCTGGCGCAGACCGCGCGCGGCATCCTCGAGGTCGCCGAGGTCGCGATGCGCCGCGCGCTGATGGTGATCACCGTCGAGCGCGCGATCGACCCAATGGGCGTCCCGCTGGTGGCGTTCGGCGGCGCCGGCGGCCTGCACGCGGCCTCGCTGGCGCGACAGCTCGGCATGCCGTTCGCGTTGGTCCCGGCCCACCCCGGCGCGCTGTCCGCCGTCGGCCTGGCGTTGGCCGCGGAGAGCCACGAGGTCGTCGTCTCGGTGCTACAGCCCTTGTCGGAGATCGCCGGCCCGAGCCTGCGACAGCGCGCGCGCGCCGCCGCCGCCGGCGCGGTCGAGGCACTCGGCCCCGGCCCGCGCCCGCGCGCGGTGGTCGGCGTGCGGCTGCGCTACGCCGGGCAGGGCGACGGCCTGACGCTCGCGCTCGGTGGCAATCTCGAGGATCGGTTTTCGAAAGCGCACGAACAGCGCTTCGGCTTCGCCGCCCGCGGCACGCCGATCGAGGTCGTCGAGCTCCGCGCGCGGGCCGAGCGTCGCGAGCGCCGCCTACCCGCCGCGGCAGCGCCCAAGGGCAACCCTCCCGCGAGCGGCACCTCCCGCCGGCGCCGCCCGCCCGCCGGCGGTCCGGCGTGGCAAGTCGTCGACCGCGCCGACCTCGGCGTCGGCAGCCGACTGCGAGGCCCGTGCCTGATCGAGGAGCGCACCGGGGTCACGGTCGTTCCCACCCGGGTCGAGTGCCTGGTCCGCGACGCCGGTCTGCAACTCCGCTGAGCGCCACGAAGGCCGCGGATTGACAGGGGCGCCGTGGCGTCCTATTGATGGTTGACAGAATTCGAGCCGAGGAGCGTCCTGCAACGGCGTCCACTCGGCACGTCCGCACTGCAGCCGGGGGTTGTCCGCCACGGACGTAAAACTACGACTCTCCTTCTTCCCCTTTCCCCAGTTCCCCCCCGGCTCTTTTTTCGTCGATCTCCAAGAACCGCGCTCGGTGCTCGGCGGTCGGCACCGGGCACTGGGCGAGTCGCCCGAACAGCGCGTAGCGCACGCGCGCGACCAGGCCATAGCCGGCATCGAGGAGCAGGCCGGGCAAGAACGACAACACGCGGAACACGCGCCAACCGCCGCCGAGGCCGGTCAACACGAACAGAGCAGCTCGGCCGCGGCACAGCAGCCGCTGTTGTTCGGTACCGGCGTCCGCCAACACGTACATCGTGCTCAACCGGTCGGGATTGCCGCCGAGCGGCGGCAGCACGTCGGCCGCCAACGCGCCCTGCAGGGTGGCAAACCGGAAGCGGTCGCCGCGATCCCGCCGCAGCACGAACTGAACGAAGCCGTGGCACATGCCGCACACACCGTCGAAGAACACCACGTGCCGGCCGGCCGCGGCGCGCAGCGCCACCGCCCCAGCCTCAGCCACCGCCGATCGCGGTGCGCAAGTGGGCGTAGCAGCGCTCGGCGGGCGCCGTCTCCTCGACCGGATAGCCCAGCGCCGCCCAGCCGGGCTCGACCTCGCCGCTCGGCGTGCGCGCGCCGCCGAAGCCGCAGTGCATGTTGACGAGAGCCGAGAAGCCGGCCGCCGCCAACGCCTCGCAGGCGGCCAACGACCGGCCGCCGGCGGCACAGCCGACCACCAGCTTGGCGTCGGCGGGAAAGTGCGCGCGCACGACCGCGACGAAATCCGGGTTGGCCTGCATGCCGGCGTCGCCGAAGGTCGCGAACGGGACGTTGTAGGCGCCGGCCGGGTGGCCCGCGTCGAACTCGTCGGTGGTCCGCACGTCGAGGTAGACGTGGTCGGCGTCGATCAGGGGCCGCGCTTCTGGCGGCACAACGGTGCGGAAGCCCATCGACGACGAGCGTAACGCCGTCGCACCCGGCTGTCAGCCGCGCTTGGCAGCGTCGCGGAGCAACGCCGCGATCTCGGCCGCACCGCGGGCCTGCGCCAGCTGCAGCGGCGTCTGGCCGCCCCGATCCCACTTGTAGCCGACCGCGTGCAGGTCGGCGCCGGCTTCGATGCACCACTGGGCCAGATCGGCATTGCCGCGCACTACACACCAGTGCAGCAAGGTGACGCCGAGGCTCTCCTGGTCGACCGACACGCCGCGCCCGCGCAGCAGCTCCGCCATCTCGACGCCGGCGCCGCCGATCGCCGAGTACCAGGCCACCGGGAAGTCGTGGGCGCCGCGCTCGTGCACCAACACGGGGTCGCGGTCGAGGAGAAAGCGCACGAAGTCGAAGTCGCCCAAGGACACGGCCGTCGGCAGCGACAGCGGCGCGCCGTGATCGAGATGGAAGCGGATGATGGCGTGGTTGCCCATGTGCGCGGCGGCCTCGATCGCCAGCTCGTCGTCCGTCGACATCGAGAACACGCGGCGCCGGTCGGTGCCGACCAGCTCTCGCACGCGGTCGAGGGCATTGTGCGAGCTGCCGGTGATCCGGCTCTGGATCTCCTGGCGGACATCGCCGAGATCGGGCCGCCGCACCGGTTGGCGGTTGGCGTCGAAGGCGAAACGCGAGGCGCGGTGGTCGCGCGGCAGCGCGGCGACGTCGCGCAACAGCGCCACCCCCCGCTGCCAGCCGAGGACCTCGGCGAGCTCGAGCGGTGTGCGGCCGTGGTCGTCGCGATGGTCGGCGTCACTGCCCTTGCGCACCGCCAAGCGCAGCAGCTGCTCGTCGCGGCGCAGCACGGCACCGTGCAACACCGAGTCGCCGCCGCGCTGCGCCGCGTTGGGATCGCTGCCGTTGCCCAACAGGTCGGTCAACGCCATGCGCGCGCCCTCCGGCGAACGACACTCCAGCGCGGCGCGCGGTGGCGTGAAGCCACTGCCACCGCGCGGTGCGGCGTCGGGATCGCAACCGTGCTGGCGCAGACGCCACAGATCGAGGCTGCCGGCGAGGGCACCCGCGTGCAGCAGCGTCCCGCCCGTGGACTGCAGGCGTGCGCACAGCTCGGGATCGTCGTCGGCGAGCGTCCGCAGGCGGTCCCAGTCCTCGGCGAACACGCACTCTTCGGCGTCCAGCACCAGGTCTTCGGCGCGCAGCGCCGCGGCAACTTCGGTGTGGCCCGCGAGATGGGCGAGCACGAACGCCGACCGCCCGGCGGAATCTCGGGTCGCCGCCAGCGCCGGCTCGGCGGCCAGCAGGCGCCGGACCGCGGCAAGATCGCCCGTCCGCACCGCGGCGAGCAAGGCCGCGGGATCGCCGCCCACCGCCGGCGCGGACCGCCGCCCGCGCCGGTCGCCAAGACGGCCGCCGCTCCGCACCGCGGCGGGTAGGACGGGTAGGGCGGGAAGGGCGGCCAAGCCACCGAGACCGGCCAGGACCTGACGCCGAGAGGGGTAGGGGTGCTGCATCACTCAACCCCAGCGAACGGCGATGCCCGCGGAGATCAGCAAACACAAAAAACAGATCCGTACGCGCAACCCACCACCGGCAAACGTCCTCAACACCGTGCCCACCACGACCAGTCCCGGCACGAGCTGGCCCGCCGGCGCCGGCAACGACGAGGATGCGCGCTTTGCCAGCGCGTACCGACAGCTGCGCGATCTCGCGCGGCAGAAGCTGCGCGGCGAGCCAGCCACCGCGCCGGCCCCGACCGCGCTGGTGCACGACGTGCTGCTGCGCCTCGGCCTGCCGCGGTCGACGACGGCGGACGCGGCCGAGCTCGCGCGGCTCGCCGCCGGCGTCATGCGCCACATGTTGGTCGACCAGGCCCGCCGCCGGCAGCGCCGGCGGCAAGCCCTGGCGGCGCACGCCGACCGCACCACGCCGACCGATGACGAGCGGTTGCGGCAACTGCCCGAAGCGCTCGACCGCCTGGCGGCCTGTGATCCCGGACTCGCCCGGGTCGTCGAGCTGCGCTTCCTGGTCGGTCTCGATGTCAACGACACCGCGGCCGCGCTCGGCATCTCGACCGCGACCGTGGTGCGCGATTGGCGGACGGCGCGCGCTTTCCTGCAGCGGGAGCTCGGCCAGCCATGACCGATCGCATCGAGCGATGGCGGACCGTGCGCGCCGCGTTGGAGAGCCTTCGCGATGCCCCCGCGGCGCACCGCGACACGACTCTCGCCGCTTGGCGGCGCCGCAACCCGACGCTCGCCGGCGAGCTGGAGGGCTTGTTGGAATGCGACCGGCGCACCGAGCCCCTCTGGGCAACACCCCTGCCGGTACGACTCGGCATCGATGCCGGCAAACCCGACGCCACCCGGCCGCGCATCGACGGATGCGCTCTCGGCGAGCCCGCCGCCCGGGGCGGGTCGTCGACGGTCTACCGCGGCCGTGCCGCGGATGGCGCGGCGGTGGCCGCCAAGATCCTCGACCGCGCCGCGGTCCGACCGGGTCTCGAACGCCGCTGGTCGCTCGAGCACGCGACCCTCGCGCGCTTGTCACACCCGTGGATCGTGCAGCCGCGCGGCTGCGGCACGACCGCGGACGGCCTGCCGTACCTGCTGACCGACTGGGTCGATGGCCAGCCCATCGACCGGTACTGCTCCGCCCATCGGCTCTCGACGGCAGCGCGCGTCGAGCTGATCGTCGATGTCTGCAGCGCCGTCCACCACGCCCACCAGCGGCTGGTCGTGCACCGCGACTTGAAGCCCGCCAACATCCTGATCACCGCCGGGGGCGAACCCCGCCTGCTCGACTTCGGCGTCGCCAAGCTGCTCGCCCGAGACCACCCGAACCTCGCCACCGAAGAGCTCGGGGCCGCGCCGATGACGCTGGCCTACGCCAGCCCCGAGCAGGTGCGCGGTGAGCCGGTGACGACGGCGAGCGACGTGTATTCGCTCGGCGTCGTCCTGTTCGAGCTGGTGTGTGGCGGCCCTCCGTACCGGACCGATCCGAACGCTCCACATCCGGTCGGCGCGGTGCTCACCCACCCACCGCTGGACCCGCGCGCCACCGCCGCGCGCTGTGGCGCACCACCCGTATCCCGTGATCTGGCGCTGGTGCTGCGGCGCTGCCTGGCCAAGGACGCGGCCGACCGCTACCCCTCGGCGGCGCACCTCGCCGACGACCTGCGCCGCTGGCTGCAGCACCGACCGGTGCGCGCACGCCGGCGCAGCGCCGCGCGCTCGCTCGCTGCCTGGGCCAAGCGCCAGCCACTGCTGGCCGCGCTCGTGGTGGCCGCGATCGGCACGGCGATCGGCGGCGGCGCGGTGGCGTGGCGAGATCTGCTGCAGGTGCGCACCAGCGAGCGCATCGCCTGGCGCGCCCACACGAGCGCCGTCGCGGCGACCGGGGTCTTGGCAGACCTCCTCCGGCGCGGCGTCGCCGCCGGTGAAGACGGCGGCGATCTGCTGCGGCGCGGCGACGCGGCGTTGGCGCGGTTGCACGACCTGCCCGAGGCGGCCGGGCGCCTCGCGCTGGCACTGGCAGCCCTGGCGCTCGACCTCGGCGATGCCGGCCGGGCGTCCCGCTACACCGCGACGGCGGAGGCGTACGTCTCGACCACGCGAGGCTTCGGCCAACGCGACCGCGAAGAATGCGCGCGGCTGCGCGCCGCGATCGCAGCGCGGTCGTCTACTTCTTCGGCGGCGCCGCGGACTCCGGCACCACGCGCAGCAGATCGCCCTCCTCGATGACGATCGCGCCGACCTGACGCACGGTCACCTGCAGCGCATCGCGGGCCGGCACGTTGCGCAGGCGCACGGTCACGCGGCCGCGCACGTCGGGGTGCACGACGATGTTGGTGCCGGTGATCTTCGCGATCGTGGCGATCACGTCACCGACGTCGCTGTCCTCGAACGCGAACATGACGCGCGGCAGCTGGGCGTCGGCGGCCTTGCGCGCCGGTGCCGGTGCGGGCTTCATCGGCATGAACATCGTCAGCTGCGCCGGCTCCACCAACTTGTCCAGGCGCCCGACCACGTCGCGGGTCATGGCGTGGCTCAAGCGCAGCACGACCGTGGCCCGACGGCTGTCGGACGCCGGGTCGATCTTCATCTCCTCGACGGCGTAGCCGGCTTTTCCCAACCGCGTCACCACGGTGCCGAGGTCTTGCTCGGCTGCGTACTCGAACGCGACCTTGACGCGGGTCACGCCGCGCTCGACTGCCTTCGCCTCGTTCTTGCCCACCGCGGTCTTCTCGCTCTTGGACGCGACCGGGGCCGGGTCTTGCGCCGCCCGCAGCGGCGACGTCCACGCCAACGACGACAGCTGCGCCAACACCACCACCGCGGCGCCGTGCGCAAAAGCCAACCACCGCGATCCGCGCAACAGCGGCACGCCCTCTCGTTGCAACAACATCTCCATCCTCCGACCGAACTCGGTCTGCACCGTCACCATGCCGAGCGCCACGGCGCGCGCGCGGCGCACCGTTGGCAAACGCTCGGCCAAGTCGATCATCGCGCGCGCGTAGGCCGCCCGGCTGATCTGCGCCGCCGCGCTCGCGTCGGCGAGCACCTCGGCGGCGCGGCGCGCCTCGCGCCGCAGCCACCAGTACGCGGGGTGCCAGAACAGCAGCGGCATCATGGCCGCGAACAGCGCGCGGCCGCGCAGGTCGCCGCGGCGCAGATGCGCGGCCTCGTGGGCGAGCACCGCGCGCAGCACACCGGCATCGCCCCGCGCCAGGCCGCCGGGCAGCACGACCGCCGGCCGCAGCAAGCCGCAGCAGAACGGCCCAGCCACGGCGTCGCTGACCAGCACGCGCACGCGCCGCTGGTCCTCTGGCAGCAGTGCCCGGACCACAGCGCCCGCCGGCCGCGCACGGCACAGCGTCCACAGCAACAGCAGCCAAGACGCGAACAGCCAAACCGTCAGCGCGGCCCCGCCGGCGAGCAGGACCACGCCCAGCAGCTCCGCCAGGCCCCATCCCGCCGGCACCGCGCCCGCTTCGGTCAAGGGCACGGACCCGATGGCGCTCTCCACGACCGCCTCCGATCGCGCAGCGTTCGACTCCGGCACAATCGACGGGGCGGGCGCAGCGGCCGACGGCGGTCGCGTGAACGCCAGCAGCAGCCATCCGACCCATCCGAGCGCGGCCAGCTCGGCGGTGCGCTGCCGCCACAGCGGCGTCCGCACGCGGGCGACCACGAGCGCACCGACCCCGATCCACAGCACCGAGCCGATGGCGAACACCGCGGCGTTGTCGCGCCACGCCAGGAACAAACTGTCCACTCAGGCATCCTCCGCCGGCACGGCCTCGAGGGCATCGACCAGGGCGCGCAGCCGCCGCAGCTCGTCGGCCGTCGGCGTGCGCAGCGCGATCGCGTTCTCCACCAGCTGGTCCAGCGAGCCGTCGAAGGCGCGCTGCAGCAGGCCGTCCAGCAGCCGCCGGCGGGTCGGCGCCGGCTCGACCAGCGGCCGGTAGACGAACGCGCGGTCGTGCCGCCGGAAGGCGACCAGCCCCTTCTCGCTCATCGTGCGCAGCAACGCCTGCACGGTGTTCTGCACGATGCCGAAGTGCGCCATCGCGGTGTGCACCTCGCGCACGGTGGCCTCGCCGCGTTGCCAGAGAATGCCCAGGATCTGCAGCTCGCGCTCGGTGGGCTCCGGGGGAGTCGGACTTGCCATAGCCCCGACATCGGCAAGCTGAGCGCACTCAGTTGAGAAGAATCGGAGCTCCCTCGCTGGCAGCGAAACGGCACCGCCAACGCTGTTTCGCCGCAGCTTCGCTCGCCTGAGATTCCCCGGTCGTCCGCCGATACGGCGTGCACAAAGAGGCCACGAGATGAAGATCGCGATCGTCTACCACCGCGAGAGCAAGAAGGTGATCAACCTGCTCGGCACTCTCAACCAGGAGCGCTACGGCAAGAAGTCCATCACCCGGATCACCGCCGCCCTGGAGCAGGGCGGTCACCAGGTGGCGACCTTCGAGGGTGACCGCGACCTGATCGACAACCTCGAGGAGTTCATGCCGCGCGTGATCAAGGGCGAGCGCCCCGGCATGGCCTTCAACCTCGCCTACGGGATTCAGGGCCAGGCTCGGTACACGCACGTACCCGGCATCCTCGAGATGATCGGGCTTCCGTACGTGGGCTCGGGCCCGATGGCGCACTCGCTGCCGCACCTGCCCTACCCGATCGTCGAGCCGCGCAACGAGGCGATCTCGTTCGGCGTCCAGATCGTCAGCGACGAGGACGAGCTGCGCGGCCCGCGGCGGGCGGTGGAAGGGTGAACACGCGCATGCCGGCGAACGAGCCGCTGACCGGCCGCCGCTCGATCGGCAGGGGAATCTGCGCCAGATCGTCGCGCTGGATCAGGCCGTCGTGGCCTGCATGTCGTTGTGGATCGACTCCGCGATCTCACCCCGATAGAAGTCCTCGTAGCCGGCGGCGGCGAGCCGCCGCAGGGTCCGCGCGAGCACCGGCTGGCGCAGAATGTCGCCGGGGGCGTACGCGCGGCGGCCCTCCTTGAGGAAGAACTGCGCCGCGGTACCGCTCTTGAGGTGCTTGAGCTCGCGCACCGTCAGCCGGTGCTGCAGCTCGCTGACCGGATAGCCGCCCTCGGCGAGCTCGATCGCGGGCTGCAACACCTGCGCGAACGGCAGCCGGCCGTAGCGCTCGTGCAGATAGCCCAGTGCCGCCGGCGTACTGGGCACCGTGGTGGCCTGGTGTCCACGCCGCCGCTCGGAGGCCTTCGGCTCCGCCGGCGGCGTGCGGTGCGGCGCGCGCGAGGAGCCATCGACCGCGATCGTCTTGGCCTGCTCCGCGAGGTAGACCAGCGCCATCGTCTGGCCGCCGAGCCCCGAAGCCGCCGGCTCACAGACGCCGAGCGCGAAGGCAGCCGCGACCGCGGCATCGACGGCATTGCCCCCCGCCGCCAGTGTCCGCCCGCCGGCTTCGCTCGCACACCAGTGCTTGGGTGGCGACCATGCCGCCGGCGTCCGCCGCCAAACGCTGCGGGTAGGTCGGAGTGGAGGCGGGTTTGGCTCGCTTCTTTGGAGCTTCAACGCCCGCCCCACGGCCGGTTGGCCGCCAACCTCGACAGACGCGGGCACGCGTGCTCCTGTAACACCCGCGCACCGACGACGACCTATCCGTCCGCGCCCATGGCCCCGCCCGCATGACCTCCACCCTCCCCGAGTCCGAGCGACCACCGGCCTCCGGCGACGAGGCGGCACCGCTGACCTTCGGCCAGCAACGGCTGTGGTTGCTCTGGCAGATGGGGCGGCAGCTGACCGAGTACAACGTTCCGCAGGCGCTGCTGCTCGAGGGGGCGCTCGATCGGCGCGCGCTGGCCAGCGCGATCGATGCCGTCGTGCGCCGGCAAGCTGCCCTGCGCACGGCCCTCACCGAGGTGGACGGCGAGCCCGCGCAGCGAGTCGTGCCCGCCCGCGCCACCGAGTTCGCCGAGCTCGACTGCAGCGGGACGCCGGACCCGCTGCGGGCCGCGCTCGACTGGGCCGCCGGTCTCGGCGAGCAGCCGTTCGACTTCGGCGAAGGCCACCTGCTGCGCTGCGGCCTCGCCACGCTCGGCCCGCAGCGGTCCTTGCTGTCCGTGACCCTGTCGCACTTCGTCTGCGACGGCTGGTCGCTGGGCGTGCTCTGGCGCGAGATCGACCACTACTACGGCGGCGGCGACGGGCCCGCTCCGCTGCCCCGATCCCTGGTCGAGCACGCGCGGTGGCAACGCCAGCGCTTTCGCGAGCGGCGGCCAGCGCTGGTGCGCTACTGGCGCGAGGCGCTCAGCGGCGCCCCGACTCTGGTCCTGCCGACCGACGGCGAACGCACCTTCCGCAGCCCGCGGCGCGGCGCCCTGCTGCGCTTCGAGGTCGGAGCGGACACGCTGTGCGCGGCGCGCGCGCTCGGCGCGGAGTGCGGGGCGACGCTCTACATGGTGCTGCTGGCGGCGGTCAAGACCGTGCTCGCGCGCCACTCCGGTCAGAGCGACGTGGTGATCGGCTCGCCGATCGCGCACCGCGCCGAGCCGGCGGTCAAGCCACTGATCGGCATGGTCGCCAACATGATGGTGCTGCGCACCGACCTCGGCGGCGAGCCCTCGTTCCGCGACGTCGTGCAGCGCGTGCGCGAAGTGGTGATCGGCGCGGTGCAGCACTCGGAGATGCCGTTCGAGCAGCTGGTCGCCGAGCTGCGGCCGCCGCGCGACCGCACCCGCAACCCGCTGTTCGACGTCGTCATGGTGCTCGATGACGAGGCCGCTCCACCGCGCCTCGGCGATCTGTGCGCGCGCGAGCTGCAGCCGCCGCACACCACCGCAAAGTTCGACCTCACCTTGGCGATGGTGCCTGCGGGCGACGGCCTGCGCGCCGTGCTCGAGTACGACACCGACCTGTTCGCGCCTGCGCGCATCGAGCGCCTGGTCGGCCACCTGCAGCTGCTGCTGCGCGCCGGCGTCGACAACCCGCAGCAGTGCGTTTGGCGGCTGCCCATGCTCACCGAGCGCGAGCTCGGCCGCGTGCTGCCAGGAGCCGCCCGGCTGGCGCGCGGCGCCGCGCCCACGCCGGTGCTGGAACGTATCGCCGCGCAAGTCGCCGCGCGACCCGACGCCACCGCGATCGTCGATCCCGACGGCACGCACCTCGCGTTCGGCGCGCTGTGGCAGCGCGCGGGCGCACTGGCGGCGCAGCTGCGCGCGCTCGACGGCGACGGGGACGCGATCGGAGTGCTGCTGCCGCGGGGCATCGACCTGGTCGTGTCCCTGCTGGCGGCGTGGCGCGCCGGCCGCGCCTACGTGCCGCTGGACCCGTTGCACCCGGCGCCCCGGCTGGCGGCGATGATCGACGATGCCCGCATCGGGTGTGTGGTCGCCGATGCCGTCGATCCCGCGCTCGAACCTCACCTGCGGGAGCGGGGTGTCGTCCACGTCGCGCCGCGCGCTCCGTCGCCGGCGGACGCGCCGCGGCCGAACGGCGCCGCCGAGACAGCGGGCGCGCTCGCCTACGTGCTGTTCACATCGGGCTCCACGGGTCGTCCCAAAGGCGTCGAGGTCACGCACTCGGGCCTGGCACACCTGGTCGACTGGCATCTGCGCCGCTACCCGGTCGGCCCGGGCGAACGCGCCGTCTCGGTCGCCGGCGCTGGCTTCGACGCCTTTGGCTGGGAGCTCTGGCCCCCGCTCGCCGCCGGCGCCGCGGTCTGGCTCGCGGACGACGCCGTGCGCGCCGATCCGGCGCGGCTGTGGGCTTGGCTGCGGGACAACGCGGTGCATTGGGCCTTCGCGCCGACCGGCCTCGCCGAAGCGATGTTGCTGCAGTCCGGTCCCCCACCGCGACACCTCCGCGCATTGCTGACGGGCGGCGAACGCCTGACCCGCCGGCCGCCGCCGGCGCTCGGCTTCACCGTGCACAACCACTACGGACCGACCGAGGGCACGGTGGTCAGCACGGCGGCCCGCGTCGATCCGGGGCCGGCGGCCGCGGGATCGCCGCCGATCGGCACGCCGATCGACGGCACCCTCGCGCTGGTCGTCGATCGCTGGCAACAACCGGTTCCGGTCGGCGTCAGCGGCGAGCTGTGGATCGGCGGCGCCGGCGTCGCCCGCGGCTACCGCGGAGACCCCCAGCGCACGGCGGCCCACTTCGTCGAGCACCCGCTGCTGCCCGGCGTCCCGATGTACCGCACCGGCGACCAGGTGCGCTGGCGCGAGGACGGCCAGCTCGACTTCGTCGGCCGCCTCGATCACCAGATCAAGATCCGCGGGCTGCGGGTCGAGCTCGGCGAGATCGAGCACGCGCTGCGACGCCAGCCGGCGGTCGGCGAGGCCGTCTGCGTGGTGCAGGGCGGGGAGCAGGCGCCGCGCCTCGTCGCCTACGTCTGCGCCCGACCCGGGCACCCGCTCGACGTCGAGCAGCTGCGGGCCGCGCTGCTCGACGCACTCCCGATCGCCATGGTGCCCGCCGCGATCGTGCTGCGCACCGGGTTGCCGCGCACGGCGACCGGCAAGGTCGACCGCACCGCTCTGGCCAGCGACGACGCGCGCCTCGAGCGCGGCGCCGCCGACCGCGAGCCACCGCGCGCCGGAGTCGAGCAGCGGCTGGCGGCGTTGTGGTGCGATGAGCTCGACCTTTCGCGCGTCGCCCGCGACGACAACCTGTTCGAGATCGGCGGCCACTCGCTGCACGCCATCCGCCTCCGGCGGCGCATCGAGCGCGAGTTCGGCGTCGCCGTGCCCGTCGCGCTGCTGTTCGAGCACAGCAGCATTGCCACCATGGCGGCCCACCTCGCCGGGCAGGATCCGGCGGCGCCGCCGGCGCCCACCGCTGCTGCGGACCGCAGCGCCGCGCCCGCCTCCGACAGCGATGGCGAGGCCGATGCGGCGATCGCGATCATCGGCATCGGCGGACGGTTTCCGCAGGCAAAGACGCTGGACGAGTTCTGGGACAACTTGTGCGCCGGCCGCGAGGCGGTGCGCTGGTTCGACGACGCCGAGCTGCGCGCCGCCGGTGGGGTGCCGGACGCGCTCCTGTCGGACCCGCAGTACGTGCCGGCGCGCGCCATCCTCGAGGACATCGATCAGTTCGACGCCGGCTTGTTCCGCACCAGACCGCGCGAAGCCGAGCAGCTCGATCCCCAGGTCCGCCTGTTCTTGGAAATCGCCTGGCAAACCACCGAGGACGCCGGCTACGACCCCCGGCGCGTTCCCGGCGAGTGCGGCGTGTACGCCGGCTGCGGCATCAACAGCTACGAGCGCCACTGCCTGGCGCACAACCCCGACTATCGCGCGCGCACGCGCGGGTTCGAGCAATCGCTGGCCGACCAGCAGTTCTTGACGCTGCACGTCTCGCACAAGCTGGGCTTGCGCGGGCCGAGCCTGCAGATCGACACGGCGTCGTCGACCTCGCTGGTCGCCGTCGTGCAGGCCTGCCAGGCGCTGCTCGCCGGCCACTGCGATCTCGCGCTGGCGGGCGGCGTCAACCTGTCGGTCCCCCAGCAGGTCGGCCACCTGTTCCGCGAGGGCGACATCAACTCGCCCGATGGCCACTGCCGGCCGTTCGACGCGGCGGCCGCCGGCACGGTCGGCGGCGAGGGCGCCGGTGCGGTGCTGCTCAAGCCGCTGCGCGCAGCGCTGCGCGACGGCGACCCGGTCCGCGCGGTGATCCGCGGCGCGGCGATCAACAACGACGGCAGTGCGAAGGTCAGCTTCACCGCGCCGAGCGTGCAGGGCCAGGTCGACGTCATCCGCAAGGCGCAGCGCAAAGCGGGCATCGACCCGGCGACGATCGACTACGTCGAGTGCCACGGCACGGCCACGGCCTTGGGCGACTCGGTGGAGATCGCCGCCCTGCGCCAGGCGTTCGCCGCCGGCGGAGAGCGCGCGGCGCGGTGCACGATCGGCTCGCTGAAGTCCAACCTGGGTCACCTCGACGCCGCGGCGGGCATCGCCGGCCTGCTCAAGACCGTGCTGAGCCTCGAGCGCGGCGCGCTGCCGCCGACGCTGCACTTCGAGACCGCCAACCCCGAGCTGCACCTCGACGAGTCGCCCTTCGAGGTCAACACGAGCTTGCGCGCGTGGCCGCGCCACCCGCATCCGCGCCGCGCCGCGGTCAGCTCGTTCGGCGTCGGCGGCACCAACGCGCACGTCGTGCTGGAGCAGGCGGCGCCGCCGCCGGCGGTGGAGAGCGCGGCGCCGGACGCGGCCGACGCGGCCTCCCTCCTGGTGCTGTCGGCGCGGAGCGAGGCGGCGTTGGCGCGCATGCGCACAGCGTTGGCCACCCATCTCGAAGCCGGCGGCGGCGGTCCGCTGCGCGATGTCGCCTGGACCCTGCAAACCGGCCGCCCCGCCTTTCGCCACCGCCACGCAGTGCTCGCCGACGACCGCGCCGGCGCCGTGGCCGCGCTGCGCGGGGAGCGCGGCTTCAGCGGCACGCGCAGCGACGCGAGTCCGCCGGTCGCCTTCTTGTTGCCCGGTCAGGGCAGCCAGCACGCCGGCATGGGCGCGGCGCTGTACCGGCACTGCGCCGCCTTTCGCCGCGCGTTCGACGAGTGCGCCGACGGCTTCGCGCCGCTGCTCGAGCTCGACTTGCGCAGCCTGTTGTGGGGAGACGAGCACGCCGCGCAGCGGGCGCGCCTCGACGAGACGCGGTTCGCGCAGCCGGCCGTGTTCGCCGTCGACTACGCCCTCGCCCGGACCTGGCTCGAGCTCGGCGTACGGCCCGCGGCGCTGCTCGGCCACAGCCTCGGCGACTGGGTCGCCGCGACCCTGCTGTCGGTGTTTCGGCTCGAGGACGCTCTCCGCTTGGTCGCGCTGCGCGGCGCGCTCGTGCAGCGGCTGCCGGCCGGCGCCATGCTGCACGTCGAGCACGCCGACGATCCCGTAGCGCTGCGTGGGCTCGGCGTGCCCGTCGGGGACGGACCGGCCGAGCTCGCGGTCGCCGCCGTCAACACCGAGGACAGCTGCGTGCTCGCCGGCACGGTCGCGGCGGTGGCGGGCGCCGAGGCCGCGCTGGCAGCCCGCCGGATCGGCTGCCGCCGGCTGGCGACGAGCCACGCGTTCCACTCTGCCATGATGGAGCCCGCCCTCGACGAGCTGGCGGCGGCGGTCGCCGCCACCGAGCGGCAGCCGCCCGACAGCGAGTGCGCGGTGTACTCGGCGGTGCGCGGGGGACGCATCGCCGCCGAAGCTCTCGCCGACGTCGACTACTGGGTCGACAACCTGCGCCAACCGGTGCGGTTCGCCGCCGCGCTCGCCGCGTTGCGACGCGAAACCGCGGCCGTGCTGCTCGAGGTCGGCCCGGGACAGGCGCTCACCGCCGCGGGCCGCGCCGGTGGCGACGGCGCGATCGCGATCCCCACCGCCCCGCACCCGGCGCGCGCCGCGCACGAGCTGCGCGCTTGGCGCGGCGCCGCCGGCCAGCTGTTCATCCGCGGCGTCGACCTGCGTTGGGAGGCGCTGCACGACGGTGAGCGGCGGCGGTGCTCGCTGCCCGGCACGGTCTTCGCGCGCGAGCGCTACTGGATCGAGCCGCACGCGCCGCACGCGCCCGCGCCGCGGCAAGCCGCGACGGCCAGCGAGGACCGCCTGCCGCGGGAGCAGTGGCTGTCGGCGGCGACTTGGCAGCGCGCCGGGCGCGTTCCAACCGCGACGGACACCGGCGGCAAGTTTGCCGTGCTGACCGGCACGCCCGCGTCGCGGGCGTTGGCCGACCGGCTGGCGGCCGGCGGCGCCGCGGTGCGACGCCACGACGCCGGCTCGCTCGACGACGCCACGCTGCGGGCCTTGCTCGCGGACTCGGGCATCGACGCAGTGCTGGTGGCGCACGAGCTGGCGGCGGACGCGCCGGCGACGCCACCGCTCTGGCAGCTGCTCGAGCGGTGCCACCAGCTGCGCACCGCGGGCGACCGCGACTTCCCGGCGGTGGTCGCGGTCACCGACGGCCTGCTGCCGGTCGCCGGCGAGGCCATCCGACAACGCCACCGGGCGGCCGCCCTCGCCGCGTGCCAAACGCGACGGCAGTCAGGCTGGATCGACCTGCCCGCGCGCTTCGCAGCCGAAGACTGTGACGCAGTCGCTGCGCTGGTCCGGCGCGCGCGCGGCGGAACGGTCACGGCGATCCGCGACGGCCTGCTTTGGCAACCGACACATCGAGGCCTGCGGCCCGGCAGCGCGCGCCCGCTGCGCTGCGACGGCACGCATTGGATCACCGGCGGCACCGGCGGCGTCGGCACCGCCCTCGCGACCGCGCTCGCCGACGCCGGCGCCGAGCGGCTGGTGCTGATCGCGCGGCAGCCGGCCAGTGCGGCCGCGCTCGCCCGGCTGGCACCGCTGCGCGCGCGGGTCGACGTGCGGATCGTCCGCGCCGACGTCACCGACGCCGCTGCGCTGCGCGCGCTGCTCGCCGAAACCGGGCCAGTGCGCGGCGTGGTGCACGCCGCGTGCCCCCGCCCGGACAACGACAACGAGGCCACCATCGCGGCGGTGCTGGCCGCCAAGATCGACGCCACCGAGCACCTCACCCGACTGCTGGTCGCGCAGCCGCTGCAGTACTTCTGTGTCTGCTCGTCGCTGGCAAGCGTTCTGCCCACGGCCAGTGAAAGCCGCGTGCGCGCGGCCTACGCCGCGGCCAACGCGTTCCTCGACGCCTGGGCTCAGGACCGCCACCCCTGGCCGACGGTGGCAATCGGCTGGGAGACCTGGCGCGAGGCAGGCATGGCGCGCGCGGCGCTCGGCGACGAGGCCGCCGACGCGCACCCCGAGCTCGCCCTCGGGCTGAGCGACGCCGACGGCCGTTGGGTGCTCGGTGCGGCCCTCGGCATGGACGAGCCGCTGGTGCGGGTGTCGACCACGGCGCTCGAGGATCGCTTGCGCGACGTTGCGCCAGCGCCGAACTCTCCCGCCCCGCGGCCAACCGCAGGGTCGCAGACCGCCGGGCCGGAGTCGATCGAGGCCGCGCTGCGCGCGGCGCTGCTGCCGCTGCTGGGCGTCGATCGGATCGAAGCCGAAGACGACTTGTTCGAGCTCGGCTTCGACTCCCTGGTCGGCCACCGCTGGATCGCCCGCCTGCGGCAAGCCGGCATCGAGCTGCCGCTGCGCGCGGCGTTGGAGACGCCGCGGCTGACCGCGCTGGCTGAGGTCGCGCGGCCGATCGAGGCGTCCACTGACGCGCGCGAGCACCCGCTACTCGGCGCGACGCTCGAGTGCGGTGCGTCGCGCGGCCGCTGGCAATCGACCCTGAGCCCGAGCCGCGACTGGGTTCTCGGCGAGCACCGCGTCGGCGGCCGCGCGGTGCTGGTGGGCAGCGCCTACCTGGAGCTGGCACGCGCCGCATTCGCCGCCTTCCGCGCCAGCGAACGCGACGCCGACGGACCGGTCGAGATCCGCGACCTCACCCTGCTGCGCCCGATCACGGCGGCGGACGGCGGCAGCGCGACGCTGCACACCAGCGTGCGGCGCGACGCCGAGAGCGCCGCGTTCGAGGTCTCGGCCGGTGAGCACGGCCCGCCCTTCGCCACCGCCCGCCTGCGACCCCACCGCGACGCTGACCCCGCCCCGTTGGACCTGGCCGGGTTGCGCCGGGACGGCCGCCGCCTCGAGCCCGCGGCCGCGCCGACTGCCAGTGGCGCCGCCTTCGGCCCGCGCTGGCGTTGTCTGCGCCAGATCTGGCACTGTGCGGAGGGAATGCTGGCCGAGCTGCAGCTGCCCGCCGCCCACGCCGAGGCCGACGCTGCCTTCGCGCTGCACCCAGCTGTGCTCGACGCGGGGGTCTGCATCGACGGCGCGCCAACGGCGCAGTTGGTGCCATTCGCCTACGAACGCGCCACCGTCTACGGCCCTGTGACTGCGCACTGCTTCGCCTGGACGCGAGTACGCGCGCGCGCCGAGCGACAGTGCGTGGTCGACGCGGACTGGGTCACGCCGGCCGGTGAGACGTGCCTGTCCGTCCGCGGCCTCGTACTGCGCCGCGCGTCACCCCGCGACAACGCCCGCCTACACATCGCCACCCCCGGCCTGCTGGAGACCCTGACGCTGGTGCCGGCACCGCGCCGCCCGCCGGCCGCCGGTGAGATCGAGATCGCGGTCGCCTTCGCCGCGCTCAACTTCAAAGACGTGCTGCTCGCCCTGGGCAAGATCAGCCACGACGGCAACGCCGAGCCCCCGCTCGGCTTCGAGTGCGCCGGCACCGTCGTGCGCGTCGGCACGGGCGTCGACGGACCACACGTGGGCGACTCCGTCGTCGCCCTGGCCCCCGGCGCGGCGGCGCACTACGTCACGTGCGCCGCCAACGCGGTCGCCCGCTGCCCTGACGGACTCGACCTGGCAGCGGCCGCGACACTGCCCGGCGCCTACCTCACCGCGCACCACGCGTTGGTGACACTGGCAGAGCTCCGGGAAGGCCAGCGCGTGCTGATCCACGCCGCCACCGGCGGAGTCGGCAGCGCCGCTGTGCACGTCGCTCGCGTACGCGGCGCGGAGGTGCTGGCGACCGCCGGCTCCCCGGCCAAGCGCGCGCTGCTCCGCGATCGCGGCGTGCGCCACGTCGCCGACTCACGCAGCGACGCATTCGCAACGATGGTCGGCGCCGCGACCGACGGCCGCGGCGCGGACATCGTGCTCAACTCCACCACCGGAGCGTTAGCAGCGACCAGCGTAGGTGCGGTCGCCGCCAACGGCCACTTCGTCGAGCTCGGCGTCGCGCTGCCCGAAGCCGCCCACCGCCGCGGTGACATCCAAGTCCATCGCGTCGTGACCGGCCCCGGCACGCCGTCGTTCGACACCGACTGGCAGGCGGTGGGCGCCGGCCTGACCGGCGGGGTGTTGCCGCCACTACGCGCCACGGTGTTCGCCGCGGAGCGCGCGGCGCTGGCGTTCGAGCTCATGGCGCGGGGCGAGCATGTTGGCAAGGTGCTGCTCCACTTTCGCGGCGACGGGTGAGCGTCTGGGGCCGAGAATCCTCGAGCGGCAACAACATTTCCGAAGGCCGGTTGTCGTCGGGACTTCGATACCGCAACTCCCGCACGCTCGAAAGCAACACTGGCGTCTGCGCTCAGCGCGGCCGCGGCGACCGCGGGACCCGCGACCGACGCTCGGGTCGCGGAATGCTCCGTGTTTGGTTGCGGCCTCGGCCACGCTGAGCCTCAGGGTCCGCAAATCATCGCGCGGCGACAACCTTTCGGAAGGCTCGATGCCGCTGGACTTCGACAACGCAGCTCCCGGAGGCTCGAAGACAACACTGGCCTCTGCGCTCAGCGCGGTCGCCGGCGACCGCGGGACCCGCGACCGACGCTCGGGTCGCGGAATGCTCCGTGTTTGGTTGCGGCCTCGGCCGCGCTGAGCCTCCGGCGCCTCGAATCGTCGAGCGGCGACAACATTCTCGAGGCGACGTCGCCGCCTTGGCAGCGACGCTGCCGCGCCGGAGGCTCGGAGAGACAGTGCCTCCTGGCTCAGCGCGGCGGCGGATGGGTCGGGCCTTCCAAGCCGCTCCGGGAAAAGCGGCATCCGAGTTTGCGGCCTCGGCCGCGCTGAGAATCCGACCCGTCGGGTGACTTGGCTCGGCCGCTCGACCGAAGCCAGGGCTCCCTTCACCCCGTCACGAGCCGCAAGTAGGGGCAGGGGAACCGGGCGACTCCTTATATTTCGCCGGTTGGTCGCTTCCGCCGGCTGGATTCAGACCCATTCGCACCGCGGTCTACGGACACTATGGCGACGTCGCTCTTTACGAAAGACCATTTGGAAATGTGCGGTGGCTCTCCAGACAAAATCTGAACCAAAGGTCGTCGCGCTGAACGCGCCCAATCATCTCTTAGCAAGCAATTCCGCAATGGCCGCACCCAGTCCCGAAGTCGGGCGAGCCGCTTCGAGGTCCAAGAACCTGCCATCTGCGTCGACCAGGAAGTAGTGCGGCACCCCCGAAACTCCGAACGCGGTGTAGGGTGCCGATTCGAACCCACCACCGGCCCACAAGCGATGTTCGTTGGCAGACGCCAAACCGCGCTCCTTCAACGCATCTCGCCATCGTTGTTGTTCATCGTCGACGTTGAGACTCACGAATGCGACGCGGTCGTCCCCACGATAGCTCTCGACGAGATTCTCCCACGCAGCCGCTTCAACCTTGCAATGCGGACACCAACTCGCCCAGAACTCGATAACGACGAGGCGGCCGTGCAGCGCCGTTGCAGTAAACGCCTTACCTCGTTCGTCGATGGCCTTGACCGCTGGCGCCGGGCGACCCGGCTGCAGCCCACGCGTCCGGTCCGCGTGCTCTCGCACGATATCCATTAGTGCTGACGATGCCGTGTTGTTGAGCGCCTGCACAACAGCTGCACGGCCCTCATCATCCAGACCCTCCAATCTGCGAATAGCGCTACGGCCGAGCATGTAGTGCCGCGCGGCATCGTCGGCCGCCGAAGCACTCACAAATCGAAACCACTCTTCGTGTTGCGACTCGCCCGTCGGACCATCGTGCAGCAGCTCTAGTGGCCTCTGCCACCCACCGTCTGCCGTCAAATAGTGGGAATCGATAGGCAATAGAGTTCGCGCATATTCCAACAGCGCCGCGGCACTCGCGTCGTCGCGCTTGAAACGGGCGTGGGTCTCGAATGCGTACTCGACTCGTGACGCTATGCCTCGCCGCAAGTAGTGCGCTTCGACTTCGCTGAGCTGACCGGCTGTGTGGGCGGCGGCTACTTTGGACCTGGCAGTCCCGCTCAGTCGGTTGACCGCGTCGATAAACGCTGGCGTCTCGCTCTTCAGCGGGAACGCCATGATGTCGAGCAGACTCGCGAACTCCTGCGCCAAGGTGTTTGCCTTGTCGTCGACAGGAAACACCATACCGTCTGCCAATCGCTCGACATCGCCGCGGAAGGACGTCGTCTTGCCAGGACGCAAGAAGAGCGGCACTACTCGAAGCTGGTCCAAGACTAGAAAGGCTGTGCACGGAACGGATACTGCGGCGCGCCCTTGCAGACGTCCATCAGCAGCAACCGTGACCCGCCCTGCCGACGTTTGCCTGAGTTTCCAAAGGTCCAGGACCAGAAGCGGATATTGCCCCGGAGGGCAGTGCCGCAGTAGGCCTTCGACGTCGGCATGACCTACCCCCGGCACTTCACTGCCAGGTGGCGCCTCGTTTTGGTGGCGCGGAACGACCGTGCATGACGGCAACCACACGAACGTGAGGGCGAGTAAGGAATTGCGATTCCTTGACATGGCTTGATTCTCGAACCGAAAAGGCACGCTCTTGGTGAGACCCGACTCCGAACACAATGCGCGTTCTGTAACGAGTTGCCTGCAACCGCCTCGGCGGCTTCACTGTAGCGGGAGCCAGAGGCCGGGGCAACGCCAGGCCAGACCCAAGGTGGTAGCTCCCGACACGATCTTCGCTTTTCCTACCAGTCCGCGCCGCCAACGAACCTCCGGCGCAACGCGTCCAGCGGCTCGAGTCCCGCTAGCACGACGTCAGCGCTCAAACCGAAGTCGAGCAGACAAGCGATCTCGTCCACCCCTGCCGCGACCAGCCGTTGCACCATCGCGACCGCGGTGTCGACGCTGCCGAACAGCGCTCCGTCACGCAGATGACCCTCGACGGCGTGCTCGAGCCAAGCGTCCGCGTTCGCGCGCAGCGCGCGGCGCTCCGCCGAAGCCGCGTCGAGGCGCTCCTCGTGCTGCGCCAAGAACGCGCGCAGGTAGCCACGCATCGGGGCGCGCACCGCGTCGAACACGGCCGCGTCCGGGGCCCCCAAGTAGCAGTGCAGCATGACGGTCACCTGCCCTGGGCCCTCGTGGCCGGCTGCGCGGCGCAGCTGCCGGTACTCGGCAATGCGTTGTGCCAGCACGTCGATCGGCTGGTTGACCAGGCCGGTGAGCACGTTGGTGCCGAGCTCGGCGGCGAGCCGCCAGGTCTCGGGGTTGGCGGCGATCGAGATCCACAGTGGCAGCTCCGCTTGCACGGGGCGCGGCAAGATACGCACCTCGTGCCGGCCGCCGTCGCAGTCGTCGAACGCGACGCTCTCACCCGCCCACAGCGCGCGCAGCTGCTCCAGTTGGCGCCGCGTGTCGGCGCCGCGGGTGGCGTGCGACGAACGCGCCAGCACGAAGTCGCGCGGATGCCAGCCACAGGCCACCGACAGGCCGACGCGGCCGCCCGACAGGTTGTCGATCACCGCCCAGTCCTCGGCGACGCGCACCGGGTGGTGCAGTGGCAGCACCACGCTGCCGGCGCGGAGCGCGATGCGCTCGGTCGCGGTCGCCAGCGCCGCGGCGGTGACCGCGGGGTTGGGATACAGACCGCCGAACGCCTGAAAGTGCCGCTCGGGCGTCCAGACGGCGGCGAATCCGGCGCGGTCGGCGGCGCGCGCGCACTCGAGCAACAGGCGATAGCGTGCGGGCTCGGTCGTGGTGCCGTCGGCGGAGAAGAACAGCAGGCTGAACTGCACCGCGCCCGCCGCCGACTCCGCTGGCGGCGCCACGCGGGGCGCGGCGGGCACCGGCGCCTCCAATGGTGCCGCGGATCGCGCCGGGGGCGCAGCCCCATCGACACCGTCCGCATCGGCGGCGAGCGAGCTGGCCGGGGCGTCGCGCAGCCGCGCCGCCAGCGCCGCCGCGCTGGGCGCATCGAACACTTCCCGCAACGTCACGGTCCGCCCGGTGCGCTCCTCGAGCTCCGCGATCAGCGAGAACGCGAGCAACGAGTTGCCGCCGAGCTCGAAGAAGTCGTCGTCCGCGCGCGCGGCGTCACCGAACACGTGCTGCCAGGCAGCCAGGGTCGCCACACCGAAATCGACTGCGGCGGCCGGAGCACGGGCAGCCGGCGCGGCGGCCCCGGTGGCGGCCGCCGCAGCAGTGCGCTCGACGGGGCGCTCGACCGGCGGACTCCACGGCAGCCGCACCCGGGCAAACGGGTAGCCGGGCAGAGAGACCCGACGCGCGGGCCGCTCGCCGCGCACCACGCGCCAATCGACCGCCACGCCGGCCGCCCAAAGGGCAGCCACAGCTTGATCGCAGGCGCGCTGAGCGTTGCGCGCGCGCGGATCCAGCCCGGCGACCACCACCGGCTGGTCGGGGTGCGCTGCGAGCTGGCCGACCAACGCGCTGCCGACCCCGACCTGCAGCAGGACGCGCGCTTCTCGCGTGGCGCGACCGACCGCCGCCCACAGCCCCTCGGCGTCGTCGCCGCACAGCACGGGTGGTGCACCGCCGTCCCGCTCCGGCCGCGCCACCGCGCCACCGAGGGTCGCTCGCAGCGCTGCTTCGACCGACACCGCGCCGACCACCGCGCGCGCCGCGTTGGTCGCGCCGGTGCCGCTCGCCACCAGCGCCACGGGCGCGCCCAGCGCGCGCTGCCACCACTCCGCGGCCGCGATCTGCAGGGCGGCGTGGGCGGCCCGCGCCTCGGCGGCATCCGCCGGCGGCGGTGCAGTCCCCGCGAGCCACGCCGCGGCCGCGCCGCCACCCAGGTCTTGCAGCACTCGCGCACCGCGAGCGAGGGCGGCGCCCAGCGCGGGCCCCGCCTCGCGCCACGCGGAGAGCCACTCCCCAGCCGGCAGCGGCTCGCCGTCCGCGAGCACCAGCCCGACCGGCGCTTCTGGCAGCACGGCGCGCACCGCGCCGGCCGCGACCCTCTGCAGCGCCGCGGCGGCCTCGGTCGTGCTGTCGGCCACCAACGCAACGCGGTGCAGCAGCGCACGACGCCCACTCTGCAGCGTGTGCGCCACCGCCGCCAGCGACGGACCCTCTGCCTGCAGGTGCCGCGCGACGGCCGCCGCCGCCGCGAGCACCGCTTCGACGGATTGGCCCGAGAGCGGCAGCACCTCGCTGCGCACTGCCGCGTCGCCAGCCGAGGTGCCCGACTGCTCTGCCGCGGAGTCCGGGGCCTCCTGCACGACGACGTGCGCGTTGGTGCCGCCGACGCCGAACGCGCTGACCCCGGCGCGGCGCACGCCCGACCGCGGCCAAGGGCGCAGCGCATCGTTGACGAAGAACGGCGTCCGCGCGAACTCGATCTCGGCGTTGGGCCGGCGGTAGTGCAGGCTCGGCGGCACCACGCCGTGCTGGACGGCGAGCACGGTCTTGATCAGGCCGGCGACACCCGCCGCGGCGTCGAGATGACCGATGTTGGTCTTCACCGAGCCGAGCGCGCAGCCGCCCGCTTCGACGCCGCCGAACGCCTCGGTCAACGCCGCCACCTCGATCGGGTCGCCGAGCGCGGTACCGGTGCCGTGCGCCTCGACCATGCCGATGCTGTCCGGCCGCACCCCCGCCACCGACAGCGCCTCGCGCACCACGTCGATCTGCCCGGACACGCCGGGCGCGGCAAAGCCCGCCTTGGTGCCGCCGTCGTTGTTGATCGCCGAGCCGATCAACAGCGCGCGCACGGCGTCCCCATCCGCGACCGCGTCGGCGAGCCGCCGCAGGACCACGACGCCGACGCCATTGCCGGTGACGGTGCCGGCGGCGTCGCGATCGAACGCGCGGCAGTGCCCGTCGGGTGAGGCGATCCCGCCCTCGACGTAGCGATAGCCGCGCTCCTGCGGCCACGCGATCGCGACCCCACCGGCGAGCACGAGATCGGCATCGCCGGACAGCAAACTCTGGCAGGCGAGATGCACCGCCACCAGCGACGTCGAGCACGCCGTCTGCACGGCCACGCTCGGCCCGCGCAGGTCGAGGTGGTAGGACACGGTGCTCGGCGTGAAGTCGACGTCGCGCTCGATGCGGTCCTGGACCGCCGACGCCGGACTCGACGCGGCGGTGCCGGCGGAACTCGGCCGAGCACCGGCGAACACGCCGATGCGGAGCGCGCTGCGCGCGGGATCGTGACCCGCATCGTCGAGCGCCGCCCAGCAGCACTCGAGGAACACCCGGCGCTGCGGGTCCATGCGCGCCGCCTGCCCCGGCGGGATGCCGAACACGGCCGCGTCGAACGCCTCGGCATCGGCCAGACAACCCCGCGCCTTCACGTAGCGCGGGTCGTCGAGCACCGCCTGGTCGACGCCCGCGGCGCGCAGCGCGGCCGAATCGAAGCGCGTGATGCCCTCGCGCCCGTCACACAGCAGCCGCCAGAACGCGGCGGCATCAGCGGCGCCCGGAAAGCGACAGGCCAGACCGGTGACCGCGATCGAATCCGCTGGCGCTTCTTGACCGTTCATCGTTCCTCGAGCCGGCTGCGCTGCGGACCCGCGCGCCCATTGTGGCGTGGTGCCGGCGGATTGGCCAGAGCCCGGGCCGCGATCGATCTACGCGAGCGCGTGCTCGAACGCGGCCCGCAACGCGGCCACCTGGGCGGCGTTGCAGACCTCTGGCGTCGCCCGCGGGCTATCCGGATAGACCTCGGTCGTCGTCGTGTAGCGCGCATCCGTCACACCGCCGCACAAGCCGAGGCGCGTATAGGGGTAGAGGATGACGCCATGCTGGATCACGTCGGAGCCAATGATCTGCCCGCGCTCATCGGGCGGCGCGATGTGCGTGACCTTCTCCACGCCGGCGATGATCGCCGCCTGGAACTCGCGCTGCGGATTCTCGGAGTCGCCGACCGTGTAGAACCCGTCGGGGATCGTGCCGGGCTCGAATGGCTTGCCGTCCCGCGCGGCGAGTGCCGGCCGAAACTCCTCCTCGTCGCTGTCGGTGGTCTCGTGCAGGTCGAGATGGAGGAGAAACTCGACGCCCGCCTCGGCCACCAGCGAGATCACCGCGGCCGCCTCCTCGGAAGGACTGTCGGGGACGAAGGAGCGGTTGGGATCGACGGCGTGCGGATTCCAGCGGTGGATCACCTCGTAGCCCCATGGGCTGACGCACGGCGCGACGAGGAAGTTGAGCCGGTCACTGTAGTCGGCCGCTGCGGTGTGCAGGAAGGCGAGCGCCCCCTGCACGCCACTGGTCTCGTAGCCGTGCACGCCGCCCGTGATCAGCGCCCACGGCGCGCCCGGCACCGGCGCGCGGCTGCGCGCCGCCATCAGTGGGTAGCGCGCGGGATCGACACTCAGTGCGCCGTACTGGAAGACCTCGAAACCGGGCACGTCCTGCAGCTTGTCGAGGACCTCGTCGCGGTAGCTCCGGCGGATCTGGCAGCGCTCACGCCAGAGAGCCTTGTCGGCTTGGGTCCACGGCTCGCCGGGCGTGCCGATCGGGTAGGGGATGGGAGTGCTCATGGGCGGGTCGGGGTGGAACACGACCACTCTACTCGGCGACAGAGCGCATGACGCAATCCGAGGATCGCGAGAAACGTCAGCAGGTACGCCAGGGTGCCAAGCGGCCACATGAGCGAGCGCAAATCGCTCGGGGTGGCGGGGATGAGCTTGACGGCGGCAAACCACACCGCGCACAAGACAGTCGGGATCGTCGCACCCCAGAACACGTCGAACGCCGAGACGCGATGCGCCATGTCGATGCGATGGACGAGGAGGAGCGATCCCAGGCCACCGGTCAAGCAGATCGCCGCGTACTTTCCGATCCGGTGGTCGAGCAGGATCCCGGCTTCGCCGATCTCGCGCAGGTGATTGGGGCAGCCCAAGACATGCGCCAACCACACCACGGCTCCACCAAAAGCGCACATCGCGACCGAGACCGAGATCCGCGTCGACCATGCCGGTCTGGTGTGGATCATCAGGGATGCGACTCCCATCGCGAGACCGCCGAGGCCACACAAGAGCACGACGGGAGCGGAAGCGGCACGGATACACGCCAGCTTGTCGACGTGGCCTCCCAAGGTGACCGGCCACGATGCCATGAACACGAGGACCGCCAAGCCGCCGAGGACCCCCGCGGCAAACGAGCACGTGAGCACTGCACGCGCCGCCGTCCTTTGGGGCACCTTGGGCGCAGCCGTTCCGCGGAACCGGTAGCCCGCGCCGCGCACGTTCTCGACGTAGCCGCGCGCATCCGGTGAGACCGCGCCCAGGACCTTGCGGATCTGACTGATGGCGGCGTAGACGCTGTCGTCCGTCGCGCTGGCCGGCCAGAACTCCTCCTTCAGAGTCGCCTTGGTCACGATCTCGCCCGGGCGGCGGGCGAGGTAGGCGAGGACGTCGAACGCCTGCCCCTGCAAACCCCGCACCGGGGCGCCGTCACAAGCCAGTCGCCGGCCGGGGACATCGATCGTGAATGCCCCAAACCGCAGGTGATCGACGTCGAGACCGGGGCCCACCATTCGAATGACCGCTCCTCACACCGCGCAACGGCGATTCAAAGTCTGATTTGGTCGCTCGCAAGTGCCGCGAGCCAAGACAGCAAGCACCATTCAGCGAACGATCAGCATCTTACGCCCGAGTTGTGCGTACGCAGGGGACCAAGTGCCCTTGGCAGCGAGCGTGGATGGGCCCGCGGTCGCGATCCGCTCGAGCCGGTCCAAGGGCGTGGTCTTTTTCCGGAGACAACGCATGCGTTTCATGACCATCTGCGCCCTCGCGCTCTACCTCTTCACCCGTCCCACAACGGCGCTCGCCGACACACTGCCGCCTTCCCTTGACGGGGGTGCACCGGTCCTGGCCGCCTCCGTCACAGCCGCGGGTAACTAGCCGCGAATCCAGTGGTGGACCCCGTCCGCGCCGTGGCGAGTGCAGCGGCGCGGAATTTGCTCCTAACGGCCCGCAACACTTCGCAACCCGCCGGTGTGTCCCCCTGCATGAGCACAACACCGTCCATCAGCGCTCTTCTCGAGCACGAGGACTTCGTCCGCCGGCTGGCCCTCAGCCTGGCGGCCGACCCCGCATTCGCTGACGATCTGGCGCAGGACACTTGGCTCGCCGCGCTGCGGCGGCCACCCGAGACGCTGGCCTCGGTGCGGAGCTGGCTGGCCCGGGTGATGCACAACCAGGCCAAGAACCAAGTGCGCGCCGACCACCGCCGCCGGCGGCGCGAAGCCGCGGCGGCGCGGCCCGAGACCGATGCCAGTGGCGCTGAGGCGCGCGAACGGCTGGCACTGCAGCACCGCGTCGTCGAAGCGGTCTTTGCCCTGCACGAACCACACCGCTCGGTCGTGCTGTTGCGCTACTACGACGGGCTGAGTTCGGCCGAGATCGCTCGCCGGCGCGGCGTCCCAGCGGCCACCGTGCGTTCGCAGCTCAAGCGCGGACTCGACGCACTGCGCGGCCAGCTCGACCGGGAGGTGCCGGGCGGGCGCACCGCGTGGACCACGCTGCTGCTGCGCTTCGCGGGCCGCGCGCCAGGGGCTGTTGGAGGGGGCGCGAAGATCGCGGCGGCGGCCGTCGCTCTGCTGGCCGCCGGCGCCGTGGCGGTGCCGGCCGCGGCCTGGAGCACCGCCTCCCCACCGCACATCGCCACCGTCGCGTCGCTCCAACTCGCCCCAACCTCGCCAGGACCCGCGACCGCGCCGGCCGCGGCAAACCCGTCCCGGTCGCAACCCGCCGCAGGGGAACAGGAAGCGCAAGACCCCATCGAGCGCAAGACGCCGATCGAGCTCACGGCGCTGGCAGAACACGTCCAGGCCTTGTTGCGACAGCGCATGCTGACGCCGGCGCCCGAGCACGTGGATCCTGTCCTGCAAGGACTGCGCGGCACAGCCGGCACGCATGGGGCCGCACGGGTGCTCCGCCGCGAAATCTGGGACGCCGCGGTGAACCCTCCGCTCGGCATCCCCGGCGGCGGCGCATACTTCTCCTTCCACCGGCAGAGCCACAGCTACGGCGACGAACCGGACGTATCCCTGTCCATTGGGCGCTTCAGCTCCGGGTTCTACGGTGGTTCGCGCGGCTACCTCCTCGATCTGGGCAGCACTCCACTCGCGGCGGTCACGACGCTGGCCGAGCAGGAAGGAGACGCGCAGGCGGCCCCGGAGCTGAACGCTCAGTGGAGGCATCTGAGCGCGGACGCCGGCACCACAGACAGCGGCCACGATGACGCCTACGACCGGGAGGCGGAGCGACTGGGACTGCGGGACAACGTCGTGGCCCGCACCGGCCGCACCTACCTGCTGCGCGCATTGCTCGATCGCGAGCACGATGTCTTGGTCGCGTTTCGGTCGGTGCACGAGGATCAGGACGGCCACACCCTGGTGTGGCGCGTGCTGAAGACGTTCGGTTCCTACGGCGATGGCTCGACGTCTGCACCTCCTGCGACAAGGGGCAAGGCTCCCGCGTGGCTGCGACGCAAGACCTCAGAACAGCTCATGAAGACCTTGGACGAAATCCGCACCCGAGGTGAAGAAGCGCTCCTCGAGGTTCCGCATCAGCTCGCGCGCCGGTTCCGAGCGTTCGCGCGGCGCCACGGCCAGGGCTTGTGTCGCCTCCTGCACCGCGGCAAGTGGGACGCCATCACTCACAGCCAGGGTGGTGGCGCCTTCTTCTCCTTCGTCACCGAACGGCACCACTACCAGCACCAGCCAGACATCCTGCTCGAACAAGGCGTCTACCGCTCGGGGTTCGCGGGTTTGAACCGCGGCTTCGTCCTGGACCTCGGGGACATCCGGCTCGAGCACGCGGATCGCATGCCGCCGTCACTCGACGAGGCCGGCCGACGCGCCTGGCGCTTTCTGCAAGACATGGTGCCGGAACGGACCGATTACGGATTCAAGGTGAGCGACGACGACCACCAAACCGCCTACACCATGGGCCTCACCCGCGCGCCACGCGGGGTCGCCGGCCATTGCTACCTGCTGCGGTCGGTGTGCACCGAGCACGACGTCACCGTGGTGTTCGAGACGCTCGGGGTCGACGACGCGGGCCACACGCTGCGCTGGCGCATCCTGAAGCAGCAGTGACGCTACTGCAGCTGCACCTGCAGCGCGTCGCTCAGCTCGAACGGTCCCGCGCAACCGCGGTCACACCGCACCGCCCACTGCGCCACGAACGTCGCCCCCACCAGGCTCGGCAGCGCGGGGAGCGGCAGCGGTAGCGCGGCGTTGCCGCGCTGGTCCGAGACCGCTGGCACCAGCACCGCGCCGTTTGGGTCGACCCGCAGCGTGCACGCGCCCAGCGGCAATGAAGCGACCGACGTGCCCAGCACGGCGACCGCCGCGGTGCTTCGCTGGCTGTCGCGCAGGCGTACGGTAAACGCGGCGTTGCCGGTCACCGCGCATCCGGCTGCGGTGTAGCCGCCGCGGCCGCAGCGGCCACCGAGGTCCGTGGTCACGCCGTCGTCGCTGCGGAACAGCACCATGCCGAGATGATCGGTGAGGGCCAGCGCGTTGTCGTTCTGGGTCGTAGCGTCCGCATGGTGGCTCGCCACCGCCGGAAAAAGGCGATACCGACTGCGTGGCGTTGTCCGCGTCTGCGTCACGAACGGACCCTCGCACGGCAAGCAGTCGAATGGATCCACCGACATCACCATCGAGTTGTCGTTCGCGTCGAGGTAGCTGAGCGTATACGAGTTGCCGCTCCACGCTACGCTCGCGAGCGGCGTCACCTGCGGTAGGAGGATGCCAGCGGTCGGACTCGTCACTGGCCCGATCACGCGCTCTTGCCCGACGTACGCCACCTCGTCCGTAGAGTCCCAGAACACTGGCAAGCACGCGAGCTCTCCGTCCTCATTTGCGTAGGTGATCAGCCACTGCCGCCCGTTGCCGTCGACGTCAGGCTGGCTCGCTCCCACTCCCGCTTGGCCGAGCCCACCTTGGTCCAGGACGTTGAGGTTGCGGTCGATCACCGCTGCCTGCAGGTCCCCATTCAGCAGCCACACGGCAAGGTGCCGGCCTTCGAGGCCGTTCCCCTTGGAGACGACCAGCTGACTGTTTGTGTCGGCCGGGCCCAACGATGTCTGGCTGATGACCTTGCCGTTGTAGGTCGCATCGATCTCGAGCTCAGCAGCTACGATCGTGCGCTGCGTTCCGTTGACTTCGTTCCAAACAATGAGGAGATCGTCGTCGAGCAACGTCGACTCACCGCCGATGTCGAAGGCCTCCATCGAAAGTCCGCGACCAACGCGAATATACGCCCCGAACACAGTGACCCCATTCTGGACATAAAGTGAGGTCAGCCAAATGGGAAAGGTTAGGTGCGCGGGACGTGACAAGACACCACCGACAAAAGCGTCTCGTAACCGGACGTAAGACGAACTCGGGGACAACGCGTTCCCATTCGAGGGGTATGAATAAACAACTGGATTCCAGCTTCCGTCCGGAGCCACTAGGATTCCTTGCCCCGACGAGAAATACCCGTTGGGGTACGTCCCGCTGATCATGTAGAAGCCGTCCGCCCCCCCAGCCGCCACATCGACTTCGCCATCCCCCCATTGCCCTGGAGGCGGCTTCCTAAGAATGCCGCTAATCAAGGGATCGACGAGCAACGGCAGCTCCGCACGCGCGACAAACTCTGCGCCAACCCGAAGCCGCACCAGACCGGCCTCGTACTCGAGAACGCCGGGACTCTGTTCCCCGGCCGCGTCGATCGCAGTGACGCCCCCCATTCGCCATCCTGACCCGGTTGCATCGCGAAAAACGAGACCCCGCCCCTCGGCGACACCCTGCAGGTCGCACTCCAACCCGACTTCGATCAAGAGATCGCCGCTGCCCTCCGGCAACGCGGTGAGGAGAAAGCTCTGCTCGAGACCCCGGGCGACGGTCTCGTAGCGCTCGGTGACTACGCCGTGCACGTACTCCGCGCGCCGGCGACCGTCGACAAGTCGCGGTTGGCCGCCGTGAGCGCCCAGCCGCTCACCGCCGTCGCGGCGCGCCTCGATGAAGCGCAACGCGAAAGGTGTGGGAACGCCGTTGGCACCCGACACCGAGAACGCCACCCCGCCGGGGCGTAGAGCGACCGTCAGCCCGCTCGCCAGCACTGCTCGGAAGTCCGCGTCGAAATGGGGGGCGGCAATCGGCTGGTTGGGCACCTGCGGAGCCAAGGCGAGGACCGGAGACAACAACAACGTCAGAGGGGGCTTCATGGTGGTCATTCCGAAACCGCGGCCGTACACCCCTCGCACCCCGGGCCCATTATGGCCCTACCGCCACGCTTTGACCAGCGACCCAGGCGCGGCCCGCCCTACTGCAGCTGCACCAGCAGCGCGTCGCTCAGCTCGAACGGTCCCGCGCAACCGCGGTCACACCGCACCGCCCACTGCGCCACGAACGACGCCCCGACCAAGCTCGGCAGCGCGGGGAGCGGCAGCGGCAGGGAGGCGTTGCCGCGCTGGTCCGAGACCGCCGGGACCAGCACCGCACCGTTCGGGTCGACCCGCAGCGTGCACGCACCGAACGGCAGGGAAGCCACCGCGGTGCCCAGCACGGCGACCGCCGCGGTGCTTCGCTGGCTGTCGCGCAGGCGCACGGTGAACGCCGCGTTACCGGTCACCGCGCAGCCGGCCGCGGTGTAGCCGCCGCGGCCACAGCGACCACCGAGGTCCGTGGTCAGGCCGTCGTCGCTGCGGAACAGCACCATGTTGAGCCGGTCGGTGAGGACGAGCGCGTTGTCGTTGTGCGTCGTCACATCGGCGTGATGGCTTGCCATCGCTGGGAATAGGCGATACGGCGTTCGCACTTGGGTGCGCGCTTGCGTGACCAACGGTCCTTCGCACGGTAAGCAGTCGAACGGGTCCACCGACATCACCATCGAGTTGTCGTTCGCGTCCAGATAGCTGATCGTGTACGAGTTGCCGCTCCAGGCCACGCTCGCGAGTGGGGTCGGCTGCGGCAGGAGAATGCCCGCCAGCGGAGTCGTCACTGGGCCAATCACTCTCTCCTGCCCGACGTACGCGACTTCGTCGGTCGAATCCCAGAACACCGGCAAGCACGCCAGGTCGCCGTCCTCATTGGCGTAGGTGACCAGCCACTGGCGCCCGTTGCCGTCGACGTCCGCCTGGCTCGCCCCCACGCCCGCCGGGCCGAGCCCACCCTGGTCCAGGACGTTGAGGCCGCGGTCGATCACCGCTGCGTGGAGGTTTCCGTTCAGCAACCAGACGGCCAGGTGCCGGCCTTCGAGGCCATTGCCCTTCGAGACGACCAGTTGGCTGTTAGTGTCGGCGGGGCCGATAGACACCTGCCGGATGACCTTGCCGTTGTAGGTCGCGTCGATCTCCAGCTCTGCAGCGACGATCGTGCGTTGCGTGCCGTTGGTTTCGTTCCAAACGACCAGCAGGTCGTCGTCGAGGAGCGTTGACTCTCCGCCGAGGTCGAAGGCCTCGATCGACAATCCGTTTCCCACGCGAATGAGCGCGCCGTAGGCCATCGCACCACTGCTCACATAAACCGACGTCATCCAGATGGGAACTGACTGATGGGGCGGGCGAGAAAGAACGCCGCCGACGAAAACATCTCGCGCTGGAAGATAGGCGCAACTTGGCGACAACGCGTTCACAGAAGGGTGCGTAACGGCACGAGGACCATAGCTTCCATCAGGGCCAACCAACGTCGCTCCTCCAGCGGCGCCATACCAGCCCGCGTAGGTCCCATTGACCATGTAGTAGCCATCCGGCCCGCCGGCCGCGACGTCGACTTCGCCACCCCAAGCGCCCGGCACCGGCGGCTTTGGCAAAATCCCACTGATCAATGGATCCACGAGCAGAGGGAGACGAGCCCGCGCCAAGAACGTCGCCTCGACCCGAAGCCGCACCAACCCACCGTCGTACTCGAGGAACCCGTGACTTCTTGCGCCAGCTGCGTCGATCGCAGTGACCGCACCCATCCTCCACCCAGCCCCATTGGAGTCTCGAAACGCGAGACCCCGCCCCTCCGCAACACCGTGCAGGTCGCACTCCACCCCGAGCTCGATCAAGAGATCGCCACTGCCCTCCGGCAACGCCGTGAAGAGGAAGCTCTGCTCGAGACCGCCGGCGACGATCTCGTAGCGCTCGGTGACCACGCCGTGGACGTACTCGGCGCGACGGCGACCATCCACGATCCGTGGCATGCCGACGGCGGCAGCCAGCCGCTCCCCTCTCTCCCGCCGAACGCCGATCAGGCGCAGGGCGAAACAGACCCGGTCGCCTGCCACGGAGAACGCGACTTGGTCAGGGCGCAACGTGACGGAGAGGCCTCCGGCCAACACCGCGCGATGATCCGCCCCGAACCGATCCTCTCCAACCGATCGGTCGGAAATGTCAACGAGAGCATCAGCCGTGGGGGTCTGCGCGTTGGCTAGCGCGGCAACAGCAACAACCAATAGGGTTCTCATGATCACGGTCTCCGTGTCGAGGTGTCGGAGTGGTCGGCGGTTACGGTGGAAGCGGGACATTTGAAAGCGTTTGGTCGAGCATGAAGAACGACCTGGCAGCGTTGCGGTAGACCGGCCCGCCCGCTCCCACGGGCTTGGTGATAGCAACGACTTCGATCAAGCACTTCGACCGCACGTCATCCCCGTTCGATGTCGTGAGCTTCGTCCGTTCGATCAGCAGGTTCCAGTCGAGAAACCACGCCCCTCCGGCAGCTGGAGCCGTCATCGAGTTCAACGCAAGGACCTCTTTTCCGATCTCGGGTCCTACGAAGATCTCGACCTCGAGCCGGTCGATGCCGGCACCTGCCACACACGAGCCCAAGCCAGGATCGACGGCCTCGACGCGGATGTTGACGGTTTCGCCCACGTCGCCCGCCAGAAGCGGGTTGGGCTTCGCAGCGGCGACCGCGTTGCTCGGCGTGATGGTGATGCCGATTTGCGGAATGTGATCCCAATCCGGCGACACGGCCGCGGTAGAGATCTTCAGCCCAAACGTGGGGACCACACGAGACCCAGAAAAACCCTGCGGCTGGACACCAAGCGAATCGATCGTGATCCCTCGAAACGTGTCCTTGAGCCGTTCGTTCCCGTTGAGCGCCAGGTCCTCGTGATCCAACTGTGAACTCAAGTCGTCATCGAGTTCGTAGGCCACGGTCGCCCAGCCGGTCATGCGCTCGGAGCCCGTCGACACCACGACCCCCGGATCATTCCCGTTCAGGAGGGGCTCATTCATTCTCCAGATGATCCAAATCGACTCCGCGATCGAGATGTCTCTTTCGCCAAAGACCTGCGAGGGCAACGTCCTCCAAATGGCCGTCCGGCGGGGGATCTCCACGGCTCGAATCCCCGGGCCAGCCCCCTCGTACGCGTCCAGCTCGACCAGCAAATCGGTGACCGCTCCGTCAACTGTCAACACGTTTGCCCGATCCAGCCACCCCTGCTGCAGTTTGCGCAGCGGATGGGTATGTGTCTCTTCCTCCGCCGGGAACAGAGCCGAGAACTGCGGGTCAACTCTCGGTAGCAACTGTGAGTTCCGGAACGCGAACGCCTGGAGCCCCATGTAATCGTACGAGTCGCCGTACAAGCAACCGCCCGGCATCACCTTGAAGCGGTTCTGTGGCCCCGTCGGCGGCATGCAGAGCTGGTACGTCTGCAAAGACGAGACAACACCCTGGTTGTCCAGCAACGCCGGTTTCGTACCGCATGCAGCGCTGCCGTCGGCCATGCAGGTAACCGGATAGCAAGGCGGGTGGTTGCTGCAGCCAGAGCTCTGGGAGGCCGGCGAAACCTCTGCGTGCGCCGCACCAAAAGCGTGGTCCCATTCGTGGAACACGCCGAGCGCGTTGCCCCCGTTGCCCGTCAACCACGCGAAACGTCCAACTTCGACCGCCGTATTCTTGCCATTCGCGAGTTCCGGATCGCTGTATACCGCCACCAGATCCCGATCCTGCAGATCAACCCCCTGCAACGCCGCCTGCGCGACGACGTCGGACATCACGATAATGCCTTTCTGCTGAAACTGGTGCGCGCCGAAAAGCTGATCGTAGTACGCCGTCGACTTCGGCAGAGTCACGAACACCGGTGTGGGCGGATCGAACTGGATCTCGTAGCCGGTCGCGTTGCCGACCGCGCCAGCGGAGTTGTTGGCGGCGACCAGCGGAATCTTCGCCATGATGTCGGCGTGGTCGATCGCCGGCGGGGAGGTCGGCGGGACGAGGACCATGCCGTTCTCGTCGAGCAGTGCGGGCGTCGACACAAGCACCAGCGCCGCCCTGTGCGGCTGCCCCGGTGCCGTCAGCCGCAGGGGCCGGTTGGCGTCCGGCAGGTTGGGGCACTGCCCCGGCAGCTCACTGCCGAAGTTCAGCAGAATGAGGAGAGAGAGAGAGAGAGAGAGAGAGAGAGACGCGCATTCCTTCTACCTCAGCCTTCGAGCCTCAGAGCGTCCTGAGCACCTTGACACGATCACGAGTATCAACGCCTACGCCAAATGGTCAACCCCCACGGCCTCGCCCTGAAGCCGCGACGCATCGACCGGAAACCCGTGGATCGCGCCCGCCCGCCGCCTATTCTCTGCCGGCGAATGCCGGGCCGGCGCGCCGGCCCCCAACCCCTCTCGAGCCATGACTTTCGAACAGCAGCTGAACAAGATCAAGACCGCCGACGGCTTCATCGCCGCGCTCGACCAGAGCGGTGGCAGCACCCCCAAGGCCCTGCGTCTGTATGGCGTGGAGGAGTCGGATTACTCGGGCGAAGCCGAGATGTTCGACAAGATCCACGAGATGCGCACGCGCATCGTCACCGACCGCACCTTCAACGGGGATCGCATCCTCGGCGCCATTCTGTTCGAGATGACCATGGACCGGCAGATCGGCGGCAAGGGTTCGGCCGAGTATCTGTGGCAGGACAAGAACGTGGTGCCGTTCTTGAAGATCGACAAGGGGCTCGAGGCGGAAGCCGACGGTGCGCAGCGGATGAAGCCGATGCCGGGGTTGGACGCGCTGCTGGCGCGCGCCAAGACGCACGGCGTGTTCGGCACCAAGGAGCGCTCGGTGATCAAGCACGCCAACGAGACCGGCGTCAACGCGGTCGTCGACCAGCAGTTCGAGGTCGGCCACCAGGTGCTCGCCGCGGGGCTGGTGCCGATCTTGGAGCCCGAGGTCGACATCAACAGCCCGACCAAGGCCGAGGCCGAGCAGATGCTGAAGAAGCGCATCCACGAGCAGCTCGGCAGCGTCGCCGACGGCAAGCAAATCATGCTCAAGCTGACGCTGCCCAGTGAGGACGGCTTCTATGCGGACGTGATCGCCCACCCCAAGGTGCTCAAGGTCGTGGCGCTCTCCGGCGGCTACAGCCGCGAGGAAGCCAACGCCAAGCTCACCAACAACAAGGGCATGATCGCCAGCTTCAGCCGCGCGCTCACCGAGGGGCTGAGCGCGCAGCAGAGTGACGACGAGTTCAGCCGCACTCTCGACGGCGCCATCCAAAGCATCTTCGACGCGTCGAAGACCTGAGCGGCGGCGGCCGCGCGGCGATGCGATGACGGCGGGCGCGGACAGCGGGTCGCCCCGGCCGCGCGGCCGGCCGGTGGCGGTCGGCGACATCCGGCGCCTGCACATCGAGCGCCTCGCCGACGGCCCGGACGGGCTGGCGCGGATCGACGGCTACGTCGTCTTCGTACCCGGCGCGTTGCCGGGTGAGGACGTGCGCGCCGAGATCACCAGCGCCAAGGCCAAGCTCGCGCGCGCCGCGCTGCGCGGCGTCGAGCGGCCCGCGGCGACGCGCGTCGCGCCCGAGTGCCGGCACTTCGACGAGTGCGGCGGCTGCGACTGGCAGCACTGCGCCTACGATGCCCAGCTGCAGTTGAAGACCGCCCGCGTGCGCAGTGCGCTGCAGCACGCCCTCGGCGCTGCCGCAGCGGAGGTCGTGGCCCCGATGGTCGGTCCGCTGCAACCGTACGAGCAGCGCACCAAGGTCGCGCTACAGCTCGAAGTCCACGGCGGGCGGCTGCGCGCCGGCCTGCGGCAGCGGCGCAGCATGCAGCTGGTGCCGCTGCACGAGTGCCCGGTGAGCCAGGCGTCGGCGTTCGCGCTGGCGCGCGCCGCCGCCACCGCCCTGCGGCGCGGCGTGCCGGAGGCGGAGCAGTCCGCGCTACGCGCGGTCGTGGTGCGCGCCGCGGCGGGCACCGGCGAACACGCGGTGCTGCTGGTCGCCGGCCGCCAGCACGTGACCGGGGTCGACGCGGTCGCCGGCGAGCTCGCCGACGCAGGCGCGACGACGGTCGCGGTCAACCTCAACCCCGGCCCGCGCGCGCGCCTGCTCGGGCCGCGCACGCACGTTGTGCACGGCCCACCGCGCATCACCGAGCGGATCGACGGCCTGACCTACCAGTGCTCCCCGGCCGCGTTTTTCCAGACCTCGGCCTTCGGCGCGGAATGGCTGGTGCAGAACGTGCCCGCCCTGCTGCGCGCCGGCGCCGACGACCGCGCGCTGGATCTCTACTGCGGCGGAGGACTCCTGTCGCTGGCGCTGGCACGGACCTGCCGCGCGGTGACCGGCGTCGAGCGCAACGCGGCCGCGGTCGGCGACGCGCGCGCGTCGGCCGCGGCCAGCGGGCTGCACAACGCGAAGTTCACCTGCGGCGCGGCCGCGCAGGTCGCCCGCCGGCTGCTCGACCGCCGCGGCCCGCGCACGCAGATCGCGGTGCTCGATCCACCGCGCGCCGGCTGCGACGCCGAGTTGCTGGATCTGATCGGCAAATCGGACCTGCAACGATTGGCCTACGTATCGTGCGATCCATCCGCGCTGGCCCGCGACGCGGATGCGCTGACCGAGCGCGGCTTCGCCCTGCAGCACGTCCAGCCGCTCGACATGTTTCCCCACACGCACCACGTCGAGTGCGTCGCGGTGATGCAGCGCCGCCGGTAGGGACACCCCCCCAACGCGCGCAGTTTCTCGCCGATTCGGCCTCCGGTGCCGGCACGCGCTGCCGGTTTCAGAGTCGTCTCCCACACCGGAAAGGCCATCGATGCTCTCAACCAAGCGCTTCCCGATCTCCGCACTGCTAACCCTATCGACTGTGTGGCTCTGCACCGCCGCGGTGCCGGCACCGCCGGCCGACCACGCTCGCGCGGACCGAGCCGCCGCCGTCGCCCTCGATGCCCGGATGGAGACCGGAATCGGCGTCTGGATCTTGCCCGGTGCCGCGCAAGTCCCGCTCGGCGCGCTGATTCAGGTGCTCAACGACACCCCCCACACGATCTCCGTCACCATCCGTAACCAAACCACCGGAACTCTCGAGCACAAGGTCGACGTCAAGGCCTGGGGGTCGACCTCATGGACGGTTGCGGGCACTGCCGGGGACACCCTCAAGACCGAGGCCAAGCGCGGCTCCCGGCTGCTCGAGGATCACGTCCACACCATCGTACTGGACAACAAGGTCCCGTGAGCACGGTGCACGGCTCCGGCGATCACGGCACGGTGACGCGGGCGACGTTGGACACCGCCTGCACGCGCCCCTGTGCGTCGTACACGAACCCCACCGCGTCCAACGTGGTCCCGCTCAACGCAACCGCCACCGCCGCCGGCAGCCGGAACGGCGCGTTTGGGTACGCCCCGGCGGCCCCCGTCGCGGCGAAGTGGAACGGGTTGCCGACCGCCATGGCCGCACCGAGGCTGGCCGCCGTCAACGCGTCCGGCTCGAGCCCGAGGATGTGGCCCGCCGCGAGCGGCCGGTGCGTCGCCAACGAGAACAGCGTATAGCCGCCGGCGAACCCGCTCGGCGCGCGCAGCAGCTGCACGTCGAGCTGACCCGGCGCCGGCGCGTCGAGCCGCAGCTCCATCGCCGAGCGGTCGCGCAGCCCGCCGGTGCCGCTGGTCACCAGCGCGTAGTCGACGTCGAACGCCGCCGTCTGCACGTGCGCATCCTGGCGCACGGCCGTGGCGCGCACGTCGATGCGCGCGACACCGCTCGGCGGCGACGCGAGCCACACGTTCTCCAGCGTGTCGACGTCGTTGGCGGTCCCGCCCGGCAGGCTGAACATGTTGGCCTCCAGCCCGAAGTTGCCCCAGTAGGCCTGCCCGTCCGGCGCGGTCACCGCCAAGTCGACGCTGTTGATCCGCGTCGGGTTCGCCGCCGGCATCGCCGGCGGCTCGGCGTGCGTCATCGTCACCCGCAGCTCCGGCGTGCCGGGCGGCACCCAGACCCAGTACGTCTGCGTCTCGCCCTGCCGCAGCACGTCGAGCTCATCGATGACCAGCATGCCGTCGCGCTGACGCCACAGCTGGGCGACGTCGGGCATGCCCCAACCCTGGTGGTTGCGCGCCATGTCGTGGTTGGCACCCGAGAACGCGTGCTGCCGCGCGGTGTTGACCAGCAGCGCCTTCGTCGTGGTGAAGTGCGGCGTGTAGTCGAAGCGCGACTGCCAACCGGGCGCCGCCGGATAGCCGAACGCGCCGTCGGTGAACAGCTCGATCGCCAGGCCGACGAAGCCCGCCACGATCGAGGTCGAGCCCGAGGTTCCGCCGAAGCTTGCGTAGCCGGTCGGCCCACCGCCAACCGTATCGATCGAGTCGTAGTGGTGGCTCAGCTCGGGCTTGATACGCCCGTCGGTCGTCGGCCCGCCAGCCGACGTGTTGCACCAGCAGTCATCGGCGAAGTTGAGGTTCTCGAAGTGCATGTAGCCCGCGACGGCGATGATGTTCTTCGCCCACGCGGTCGGCCGCCCGACGTTGCCGGGGCTGTTGCCGGTCGGCTGCGTGATCGGCAGGTCGTGGTCGAACAGGATCTGGTCCATCTCCGCCGACCGCGCCGTGTAGGCGTTGGTGCGCGGATAGCCCCACGCCGCCGACTGGAACATCGCGCGGTAGGGCTGCGCCGGATCGACCAGCATGCCGACCAAGGAGTGGCGGGTGGACTGGTTGATGACGTAGGCGAGGTCGGTGTAGAGCCCCTGCCCGTCGGGCAAGACACCGCGCACCTTGGGCACCAACCCCGCGGCGAACATCACGCCGAAAGTCGCGGTGCCGTGCGCACTCGTGCCGCCCTGCACGACCGGGATCGGCGCCGAGCGGTAGGGGTTGGCGGCAAACTCCGGGTGCGTGGCGTGCACGGCCTCGAGCACGTGCCCGCGCACACCCTTGCCGGTGTGGCCGCCGATCGACTCGAGGAACGTCGCGCCGCCGAGAATGCGCACCAGGTCCATGTCCAGCTCGATCGCGCCGGCCGGCTCGATCCAGCACACCTGATCGGCGCGCGCGACCGCCAGCAGCTGCGCCGGCGTCAGCGTCGCCTCCGCCACCAGCCCTTCTCCCGGTGGCAGCTCGAGCGTGCCGCCGACGCGCTCGATGGCGCGCGCCAGCGGCGCGGCGTCGACGACCGGCTCGGTCAACACCAACACGTAGCGATCGCGCACCAGCGTGCCGGCATCCAGCGCACACAGCAGCTCGGGGGCCAGGCGGAACGCCGGATGCCACGGCCCCACCCAGCGGATTCCATCGCGCGCGGCGACCTGGGCGGCCGCGGCGGCCGGGCCGCGCACGAGGTATGCCTGCTCCGGCACGTAGCGACACAGGGCCAAGCCTGCACCAGTGACCGCCGCGCGCAGGTCGTCGGTCCACGGCGCCTCGGCCTGCACGCAGAACAACGCCTCGCCCGGCGCCGCGCGCAGCGCGTCGGGCACGACGAGTGGCACGGCGAGCGGATCGACCGAGTGCCCCGCGACACAGACCGACTGCGCGCGCGGCGCGGCGCCAACGGCGAGGGTGGTGAGGACGGCGGCGAACAGAGACGCGGGGTGGCACGGATTCGGCACGGCGAGAACCTCCGCCGAGATCCTAAGTGCCCGGCGACCTCAGGGCGTCAACCGCAACGCCACCGGGTTCGAAACCATGGCAAAGCTCCCGAGCAGGGTGTAGGCGAAGTGCGCGGTCAGACCCGTGGCCGCCGGCAAGGGCGGCAGCGCCACCCCGGCGGTGCCCGCCCCGGCGGCGTCGAGCGTGCCGACGAAGCCGGGGAACAACGAAGTGTTGGCGAAGGTCGCCACGATCTGGGTGAACGGGTCGGGGTTGAGGGGTAGCCGCGCGCCCCCCGGCAGCGGCAGGCCCGGCGCCGTGCCGGACACCGAGCCTAGCACGGCGTAGCTCTGGCCGGCGTGCAGTGCGCCGGCGACCAGGCTCAGGCCCAGGTCTCCGCCCGTCGATGCCGGCAGCGCGCTGCGATCCCGCCGCAACGGCATCGCCGGATCGAGCAGCACGGCTGCCCCTTCACTGATCGCCGATACCCAGAGATTGCCCTCGCCGTCGAACGCGCAGTCGCCGAGCTGATAGTGCGGCAACGGCGACGAGCCGAAGCTCCACGTCTGCCAGCGGCTGGGATCGCGGATGTCGCCGTCGATGATCACCGCGCCGTTGGGGTACGGCACCACGGTCGAGGTGTCGCGCGTCGCCAAGCCGAGGACGCCGTCGGCACGCACGTCGACGCCGGTGACGACGGGCGCGGGCAACGGCGAGTTGCGCAGGTTGTAGACCCAAAACGCCTGCCGGTCCCAGTGCACGAGACCGCGGCCGGTGCCGAACCACAGGGTGTCGTCGGGCGCCACCGCGAAGCTCTGCACGCCGCGGAGGTCGAAGAAGAAGTTGACGTTGGGCAGCTCGAGCTTGCCCCACTGCGATCCGTTCCAGTGGTGCACCTCATCGCCGTCCGCCACCCACAGCTCGCCGCGGCTGTCGGCGACCATGCCGGGCAAGCCCGAGTTGGAGAACGACGCCACCGGCTCGAGCACCCACGTCGTGCCGTCGAAGCGGTAGATCGGGCCGAAGGTCGAGGCGGCGAACAACCGGCCCTGCGCGTCTTCCGCGAAGTGCGTGATCAGCGTGGTGCCGAGCGCCGGCGTGTTCCGGTAGTTCCAGAAGCCGGTGAACGTCCCGCTCGCCGGATCCCAGCGCCCGATGCCGTTGCCCCCCATCCAGCCGACGCCGTTGCGGTCCTCGTAGTAGCCGCCCATCGGCTCGCTGCCGGCGAACGGATACGGCTCGGAGCCGCCGTTGTGCTCGCCCCAGTTGCGCCACCGCGACCCGTCGAACCGGCTCAGCCCCGACTCCCCACTGGCAACCCACAAGTTGCCCGAGCGATCGAGGTCGAAGCGGTCGACGAAGTAGTCGCCGATGCCGGTGTTGAACGTGCTGTAGACCGCGACGACCGATCCTGCAGCGTCGAAGCGCCGCACCGCCCCGGGCCCCGCGATCCACACCTCGTCGCTGCCCGGATCGGGCGCGATGTCGACGGCGCGGATGCCGAGCTGGGCGAACGTCGAGAACGACTGGCCACCGTCGCGCGTGACGCGCACCGTGCCGTTCCAATCGCCGAGGAACACGCTGCCGTCGTCGTCGACGCCGATCGAGTACGGCGTCGCGCCGGCCGGGATCCGGGTGAATGCGGTCGCCGGCGGCGCCGCCGGGTCGAAGCGGTAGAAGGCATTGCTGCGCCCCGAGCGCACGCGCAGCCAGACGATGCCGGCGGTGTCGACGGCCATGCGGCTGAAGATGTCCACCCCGGCGCCGTGTAGCTGCCAGGTCACGCCATCGAACTCGGCCACGCCGAAGTGCGACTCCGCGGCGACGAACACGTGGCCGCGCTGGTCGACGGCGAGCCCGCTCAAGCCGGAGAACACGCCGGGCCAGGGCAGCTCGGCGCCGATCGTGAACTGGCGCCACGACCCGCCGTCGAACTCGAACAGAGCGCCACCGGTGATCGACGAGGTGTTGTTGACCCAGATGTGCCCGTCGGGCGCCACCGCGACGTCGCGGATCACCGGATGCAACAGCGGCGAATTCGCCGGCGTGTAGGTGGTGGAGACCCCGTTGGCCCAGTGCACGAGACCGCCGTCCGTCGCGATCCAGGCGGAACCGTCCGTAGCCCAAGCAAGATCGTTCGGGAAGGCCGACGGAAAGCCCCCGACCCGGGTGCCGTACGTGGTCCACAGGTCGGTGCCGCGGTGGTAGAGGCCGACGCCCCCCTCCCGCCAGAACGGCCAGCGCGCGCCGACCCAGAACAGTCCGTCCGGGGCGAACCCGATGGTGCGGATCTCTTCGCCCGGAACACCGCTCCCACCGGGACGGACGAGCTCCATGGTTTGCGTACGGGGAACACCGGAGAGGGCGGCCAGGAGGGCCAGGGCACATACGGAAGAGACGGGGCGCATCGTTTGGCTCACTCGCATCAGAAGACGTTCACTCGAGATGGAGTTGCCGGTCGGTGGGGATCGACTGCACTCCTGATCGGGGATGGGCCCGCACGCCCACCGAGTTCGCGTTACTCGCTCGTAACAGAGCGCGGGCGCAGCGGGCCAGAAGACGCGCACGAGCCGCACGGCCCGGGGCTTGCACGTTGCGGCGATCGCGATGGCAAGCAACTCCGTACTGTGGTTCCTCGGCGCGACCGCGACGCTCGCCGCCGGATGCACGCAGCCCATGCCAGTGCGCCCACCGGCGCACGGCCAGGAGCGCGTCGAGGATTTTGGCGCGTTGGTCCCCCGAGCCGGCACTCCGCGCGCGCACACTGCGGTGCGCCTGGAGCGCGTCACGACCGCGGTGCCGTGGCCGCGCGGACTCGCCTGGGTCGACGGCGAGCTGGTCGTGCTGGCCCGCGGCCGGCACCGCCGCGCCGGCGGCATCGACACCGCGATCGCCGATCGCTCCGGCAGTCTGTTCGCCGTCGATCCACACATCGTCGAACCGGTCCAGCCAGGCCGTGCCGCCGGCGCCGCGGTGCGCAAAAACGCGCGCCTGCTCACCGCCCCCCAGCAGAATCCGTTCTTGCTGTACACGGGCGGCGAGCCCCGCGCCGACACGCGCATGGATCGGCCGTACTGCACGCTGATCTACGACGACGCGTCGCGCAATCTGTTCGTCTGCGGCTACAGCGGCGTGGATCTGCCGGCCAACGTCTTCCGCAAGAACGCCACCGACTCGATCCACCGCTTCGACCTGCGCACCCAACGCTGGCTGCCGGTCGAGCTGCACGACGCTTCGATCGTGCCACCGGCGGCACTCGGCCGGGTCGTCGCCAACACCTACTACCCCCACCACGACCCCGCACAGAACGCGGCGCCGCACGGCTGGCTCAACGGCCCCAATGGCGGCTGCGTCGCTGGCCGCTATCTGTACTGCACCGGCAAGGACAACCACAGCATCGCGCGCTACGACCTCGAGGCGGTGCGCCGCGACCCGCACGCTGCACCACCGCCGAGTCAGCGCGTGCTCGGCGCCGAGGTGCTGGTGCGGCATCCCGGCGGCACGCGAACGATGCAGGCCCTCGGGCCGAGCGCCGCGGTGGCGCGTGACGGCTGGCTGTACGTCGGCTACCGCACCTCGTCGGTCGTGCTGCGCTTCGCCATCGACGACGACGGCGCGCTGCGGCAGCCGGCGATCGGCGAGCTGATCGCGGTGTTCGAGCCGTGGCGCGCGGCGCGCGGGCGCAGCGCCAACTTGATCGACCTGGCCTTCAACCACCGCGGCGAGCTGTTCGCGTCGTGCGCGACCGATGGCCGCATCTGGCGCATCGGTATCCCCGACCCAGCCACGCCATTCTTCGGTGACGACAGCGGCGAGCGGCCGGCCAGCGCGCCGCCGTACATCGACCTCGCCGCCCACGTCGGCCACAAGACCAACTGCGGCAACATCACGTTCGACGCCGAGGACCGGCTGTACCTATGCTCCGGCAACTACGACGCCGGCACCGACTTGGCGGGTGTCATCTACCGCGTCGTCGAGCAGTCCGAGTGAGCAGGGAGACTTGGCCCCCACCATGCGCCTTCATCCGACCGTGCGCCTCGCCCCCGTCCTGCTGCTGCTGACCGCCTGTGGAGGCAGCACCGACGTCACGCTGTACGTCGCGCTGGACGAGATGCACAGCAAGCAGCTGATCGAGCAGTTCACCGCCGAGACCGGGATCCGGGTCAACGCGCGCTTCGACACCGAGGCCTCGAAGACGGTCGGTCTCGTCAGCGCGATCGTCGAGGAAGCCGCGCGGCCCCGCTGCGACGTGTTCTGGAACAACGAGCTGGCGCACACCGTCCGCCTGGCGCAGAACGGCCTGCTGGCGGCCTACGCGTCGCCGGCGGCGGCGACCATCCCGGCGCAGTTCAAGGACGCGGAGCACCACTGGACCGGCTTCGCCGCGCGCGCGCGCATCTTGATCGTCAACACCGAGCGAATGCCCGACCCCGCGCGGTACCCGACCAGCATGCGGGATCTGCTGCAGCCGCGATTCGCCGGCCAGTGCGCCGTGGCGCGCCCGCTGACCGGCACGACGCTGACGCACTTCGCCGCGCTCGAGCACGTGCTCGGCGAAGCCGAGTTCGACCGCTTCGTCGACGGCCTGTTCGCCAACCGGGTGCAGCTGCTGCAGAGCAACGGCGCGACGATGCGGGCGTGCGCCGAGGGCGCGGTCGCGTTCGCCTTCACCGACACCGACGACTTCCACGTCGCGCTCACCAAGGGCCATCCGGTGGCGGCGGTGTTCCCCGACCAGGGCGAGGGCGAGATCGGCACGATGCTGATCCCCAACTCGATCGCCCTGGTGAAGGGCGCGCCGCACGCCGAGGCCGGGCGGCGGCTGATCGACTGGGTGTTGGCGGAGCGGGTCGAGGCGTTGTTGGCGGCCTCCCGCTCGGCGCAGATCCCGGTGCGCGCCTCGGTGCCCGGCCCCGGCGCACCGCAGATCCTCGGCATCGGCGCATTCCGCGCGATGCGGTGGGACCCGGCGGCCACGGCTGCCGATCTCCAAGGCGCCGCGACGCGGTTCGCGCGTCGGTTCAGCCAGTGAGCCGGAACGCCGTGGCACGCCTTTGGCCGCTGTGGTGCGCGCTCGGCTTCGTCGCGGTCTTCGTCATCGCGCCGCTCGCGCTCCTGCTGGCGCAAACCGCGCTCGACGACGGCGGCTTCTCGCTCGACGCCTACCGGCAGATCCTGGCCGAGCCGAACGACCGCCGCCAGCTGCTCGCCTCGCTGCTGCTGGCGACCACCGCCACCGCGGTCGCGTGCGCGCTCGGCTTCGGCCACGCCTGGTGCACCTACCGCACCGACGTGCCCCTCGGCCGCTGGCTCGGCCCACTCGGCGTCGCGCCGCTGGTGCTGCCGCCGATCCTGATCGCGATGGGCTTCGCCGACCTCGCCGACGTCGCCGGCTTCTGGCCGTGCGCGGTGCTACTCGGCATCTGCTACGCGCCCTTCGTCGCGGTGATGACCGCGCGCGGTCTGCGCAGCGTCGACGGGCGCAGCTACGAGGCCGCGCTGCTCGCCCGCGGGCGCGGCCCGGCCGATCGGATGCTGCTGCGCATGGTCCTGCCCGAGGTCGCCGCCGGCTGCCTGTTCGCGTTTCTGTTCGTGATCTCCGAGCACGGCGTGCCCGAGTTCCTCACCGTCAAGGGCAAGACCTGGCACACCTACGCCGAGGGGATCTTCGCGCGTTGGACCCGGCGCGCCACCGGCGTCGAGCACGCGGACCTGATGAGCCCGATCGTCACCGCGGTGCCGCTGGTTTGCATCATCCTGGTGGCGCTGGCGGCGGCGCTCCGGTTGCGGGCACACACCACGGTGGGCGGCGACTTCCGCCCCCTCCCGCTGCGGCGGTTCGGCGCGGCGCGCGCCCCCGCGCTCGGCTGGTGCCTGCTGTACCTCGGCGCCGGCGTCGGCCTGCCGCTGGTCGTCATGGCGCGCTGGGCGGCCGGTTCGACCGCCGCCGCGCCGATGTCGATCGACACCCTGCGCGCCAGCTTTCGCGGCGCCCTCGCCGAGGACGGCACCGACCTCGCCTACACCGCGGCGATCGCCGCCGCCGCCGCGCTCACCGTCGCCCTGGTCGCGCTGCCGCTGGCGCGGCGCGCGGCGCGCGGTGTGCGCGGCATCGAGGCGCTCAGCGCCCTGCCGCTGGCGGTGCCGGCAGTCGTGCTCGCCATCGGCATGGTGGCGCTGTTCAACAACCCCACCGCCGCCCGCGTCTACGCGGTCACCGGCGACTTCTACGACTCGTGGGGCATTCTGGTGGCCGCCTATGCCGCCCGGCTGCTGCCGTTCGGTGTGCTGACGTTGGCGCACGCGCAGCGCCGGCTGGCGCCGAGCCTCGAGGACGCCGCCCGGCTCACCGGGCGCGGCCGATGGGCGATCGCGCGGCGCATCCACCTGCCCTTGGTCGCGCCAGCGCTCGCCTCGATGGCGTGCCTGGTCTTCATCCTCGGCATGCGCGAGCTGGACACCGCGGTCGTGCTGCCGGCCGGCAACGGCACCGTGCCGCGCCGGCTGTCCAACATCGTCCACTTCGGCGGCGAGGAGGCCGGCGGCGCGCTCGCGTTGCTGGCGCTCGGAGTTGCCATCCTGGTGCCGGCCGTCGTGGTCGTCGTCACGGGCCGTAAGCTGCAATCCCTGTCATGAACATCGAGCTCCACGACGTCGCCCTGCAACGCCGCGGCTTCGGCCTCGGGCCGCTCTCGTTGCGGATCCCCGCCGGCGGCAGGGCAGCGGTCATCGGCCCGTCCGGCTGCGGCAAGACCAGCCTGCTGCGCTGTATCGCCGGCCTCGAGTCGCCGAGCGGCCGCGTCGAGCTCGGCGGGCGCACCGTGAGTGGCGACGGCACCAACGTCGCGGCGGGCGACCGCGGCATCGGCTTCGTGTTCCAAGACGGAGGCCTTTGGCCGCATCTCGACGCGGTGGAGCACGTGCGCTTCGCCGCTCCACGGCTGGACGTCAAAGCGGCGCGCCGGCAGCTGGCGCAAGTCGGCATCGAGCACCTCGCCGGGCGCCGGCCCAACGCGATGTCGGGCGGCGAGCGCCAGCGGCTGGCGCTGGCGCGCGCCCTGGCCGGCGAGCCCCGCGCCTTGCTGCTGGACGAACCACTGCAAGCGGTCGACGTCCATCTGCGCGACAGCCTGCGGATGCTGATCCGCGACCTGGCGACCGAGCGCGGACTGACCACCGTCTTGGTCACGCACGACCGCGAGGACGCGCTGGCGGTCGCCGACGACCTCTTCATCCTGCACGGCGGACAGCTGGTCGAGCACGGCGACGCCGCGGCCCTGCTGGCCGCCCCGGCGAGCGCCTGGACCGCGGAGTTCCTCTGCGGCGCCGCATGCTTCCCGGTCACCGCCCGCGGCGACGGCGACGTCGACACCCTGTTCGGGCGATGCCCGGCGCCACCGACCCCCGACGCCGAGCTCGTCGTGCTCGGCCACGACCTGTCGCTCTCGCCGGCGACCAACGGCGCCCCGCGCGCGCGGATCCTGCAGCAGCTGCCCACCGAGCGCGGCCTGCTGGCGACCATCGAGCTCGGCGGTCGCACGCTGCACGTCGCCTGCCCCGAGTCCCTGCGCGGGGCCACCGACGCCGGGGTCGCGCTGCGCAACCCGCCGCGGCTGCTGCCGCGCCACGCCGAGGTGCGGCCATGAGCGGCGTCGCCCGCGCCGGTGCGGCCCTGCTGCTGGCCTCGGCCATCGCCGCCTTCGTGTGGTTCGTCGCCGGCGACGAGCAACCGAGTGGCGCCGACGCGCCGCGCTGGCACAGCGCGGCCCAATGCGCCGATTGCCATCGCGAGGTGTACGACGAGTGGCACGACTCACACCACCAGATCGCGTTTCTCAACCCCGAGGTGCGCAAGCTCAGCGACGACTTCCGCAACAAGGAGTGCCAGGCGTGCCACCTGCCGCGGCCGGTATCGCTGACGGGCTACGAGCAGCGCACGCTGCCGCGCATGACCGAGCCGGACGAGGGCATCAGCTGCATCACCTGCCATCTCGGCGCCGACGGCGGCATCCTCGCGCGGCACGACCGACCGGATGCGCCGTGCGCGCCGCGCGCCGATGACGCGTTCACGACCGAGCGCATGTGCGCCAGCTGCCACAACCAGCACAAGACGACGGACCAGTGGCGCGCAAGCGGCTACGCGTTCGACGGCGTCGGCTGCAACGACTGCCACATGCCCGAGCGCACGCGAATCAGCGGACGCATCGGCCGCTTCCACGGTTATCCGGGCGCGCACGACGTCGACATGCTGCGGGCGGCGGCGACGTTCACCGTCGAGAAGGGCGAGGGCGAGCTGCGCGTCGCGGTGACCAACAGCGGCGCGGGACACAACTTTCCCACCGAGGAACGGCACCGGGCGGTCGACGTGGTCGTGCGTTTCGACGACGGCGAGTGGAACCAGGTGTACCGCCTCCGCCAGCCCTACCGCGACGAGGTCGGCGAGGACACCCAGCTGCCGGCCGGCGAGACGGTGACCATCCCAGTGCCGATCCCGCCGGGCAGCGAACGCGCCACGGCGCGGCTCTGGTACCGGCTGACGCCGTACATCGGCGATGACGACCCGCGCAGCACGCTGCTGTTCGAACGCGAGGTGACGCTGCGGTGAGTGGTCGTCCGGGCCTCCGCACCGCGACCGCAGCAATGGCGGGTCTGCTCGTCGCCGGGTGCGGCGACGAGCCACACCCCCCGCCTAGACCTCCGTTGGTATTGCAGCCGCGCGCGGACGAGCTCGAGGCCATCGCGCGGGGCGCGCCGGCGGAGGCCGCGGCCGAAGGCGACCGCGAGCTGCACGACCTGGTCGACGCGGCGTTCCTGCCGGGGGTTGCCACGCCGCGGCTGGCGGCCAGCGCGAAGCGCACTCTGCTGGAGCACTCCAGCGCCGCGCGCGCGCTCGAAGGCGCGCTCGGACACGACGACGCGACCGTGCGCAGCCATGCCGCCTACGAGCTCGGCCTGCGCGGCGCGCAGTCGGCGCAGCTGCCGTTGTTGCACCGGCTGCGCTACGAGACCGACGATGGGGTGCGCATCTGGCTCGCCAGCGCGCTGGCCCAGCTGGGCAACGACGCCGCGCTGCCGGTGCTGATCGAGGCGATGGACGACGGCCAGCTGGCACCGGTCGCGGGCGCGCGCGCCATCGAGCGGTGTCGGGCCGCCGGCGTGCCGCTCGCCGACGAGCCCACCTACGCCAGCCTGCGCGCGGAGTTGGCGCGCCTCCACCGGCACTGGGTCGAGCACGGCCACCCCGGCACCGATCCAGCGGTCTTGCAAGAGGACACCGCGGGCCGCATCGCGCAGCGACTGCTCGGCCTGCGCGCGTTCCAGCTGCGGGGGGTCGACGAAGCGCGCTACGTGTTGGCGCGACTCGGCACGCTGCCGCTGCCGCTGTTGCGCACGGCCCTGTCGGCCGAGGAGCGTTACCTGCGCGTCCACGCGCTGGAGATCGTCAGCACCATCGGCCACCCGGCCCGGCCACTCGCCGACGCGGTGTTGCCGCTGCTCGACGATCCACTGGCCAAGGGACAGGCCGCACAATGCCTGGGTGCGTTGGGCGCGACGCGCGCGATCCCGCATCTGCGCGCGCTGCTCGAGACCCCCGACGTCGAGCTCCGTGCCGCCGCCGCCGGCGCCCTCGGTCCGCTCGGTGACCGCGCCTCCGCCCCCGCGCTGCAGGGTCTCCTCGACGACGAACGCCAACCGATGGACGTGCGTGTCATGGCCGCCTTCAGCCTGGGCTGGTTCGAGCTCGATCGGCCGGCGCTCGGCTTCCTGCGGGATCTGGAGCAGCGCGACGGCTATCACGCGCCCACGCTGCGGGCGCTGATCGACGCGCTGGACGCGGCGAGCCGCCGCTGACCCCCACCGCGACGTTGCAGTCGCTCGACCACTGCGCAGCGCTACGCGCAGTTGCTAAGCTATCCCGACGTGAAGTCAAGCAAGGGTTACGCCCTGGTGACGTCGGCCGTCCTCGGTGCCTTTGCCATCGGCGCGCTGCTACAGCGGCTGGGGGGCTGGCCGTTTCCCGGTCATGCCGGGCCTCGGCTCGAGTTCTTGGGCACGCTCGCCGATCCAACGCGCACGGCACGCGGCCGGTTCTTCGTGCCGAAGGTGGCCCGCGGCAAGAAGGACCTGCTGCGGTGGCATCCCGTCGCCGGCCACGTCTACGTGCCGCACGCGCGGCTCGAGTGGGACTGGCCGGAGTACGAGCGTGGCACGATGCACCGCCGGATCAACAACCTGGGATTCTGCCGCGACACGGCGGTCACCCTCGACCGTCCGGCCGACACCTATCGCGTCTTGGTGACCGGCGACTCGCACGTCGCGGGCTTCGTCGACAACGATCACAACTTCTGCCACTTGCTCGAGCAGAAGCTGACCGCCGCGACCGGCCGCCGCTACGAAGTCCTCAACGCCGGAGTCATCGCCAGCGGCCCACACAACTACGCGGGTCAGATCGAGCGTCACTACGACATGGAGCTGGACTGCGTGTTGGTCGTCGTCTACGGCGGCAACGATTTTCTCAACGCCTGCTCGACCGCGGCCGTGCGCGGCACGTTGACCTATCCGGAGCGCAGCCCGGAAGAGCTCGACGCGATCGAGCGCGCGACTGACTACACGCCGGTGCAGCAGGGCGCGAACCAGGCGTTCCTGTTCGGGCGCTATCCGGACCTGCGCGACCGCGTCGAGGCCGAGGTCCGCGACCAGATCCGCTGGATCCGCACCCTAACCCATCGCTCGAATCTCGAGCTGGTGATCGCCCTGCTGCCGACCAAGGACGAGGTCGAATGGCCACGGATGACCGAGGATGCGCTCCGCGCTGCCTACGCAGTGACCGTCGATCCCCTGGGAATGCGCGCGGACGAGCTGCGCGTCAACCGCGAAATGACCGTGCGGCTGCGCGACTGGCTCGCAGAAGCCGACTTCCGCGCCATCGACCTGCACGACCCACTGACCCGCGCCGGCGGCAAGCTGTTCTGGGACACGGACTATCACCTCGCCACCGCCGGCCACCGCGCCGTGGCCGAGGCGCTGGTCGAGCCGATCCTCGACGTCAGTCGTTGACCGGCTTCTTGGCGGGCGTCGCGGCCACCGTCACTTCTGCCCGCGCGCGCGCAGCCGCGCGCGGCTCTCGCGCGTGTGCTGATACACGCCGCGCGCATCGGTCGCGACCAGCACCCCCTGACGCAGCCAAGTCGCGATGGTGCCCGCCGGAACTCCGCGCTCGAGAAGCTGCGCGCGCGTGATCCGCGCCGCCGCACGCCGCGCGCCGCGCTTCGCCGCGGACTTCCGGCGTCCCTTGCCCGCACGACGGCCGGCGGCTGGCGCCTGCTCCAGCGCGCCGTCCCAGTCGATGGTGATGCCGAAGACGGCTTCGAGGTCCGCATCGAGATTGGGATCGCGCGCTTTGCCGGACTCCGGCGCTGCTGGCGCCGCGTGGGCGATCAGCTCGGCCGGAGACACGCCGCGCAGCGTGAACAACAGCTCGGGCTGCTCGTCGAGGCGCGCACCGACGCCGTACAGCACGGCTGCCAGGTGCTTGCACAGATGCGCCCAATCGGGACACGTGCAGGTCATTTCGACGTGGGCCAAGTCGGGCAGCAAGCCGGCCCGCGGCTCGACCATCGCCTTCATCACCTCATCGGCGAGCCGCCCCTCGAGCAGCTCGACCAACGAGCGGACTCCGCCCGCGCATCGACTGACGATGTCGCGCCAGCGCCGCGCCGGACACGGCGCGATCTCGATCGCCTGGGAGTAGAGCGTCGAGCCCATGACCGAGGCCTTGATCGCGCCGACCTCGATCGACAGGTCGATCACCGACCCGTTGCGCACGTAGGTGCGCCCGCGCGGCAGGCGGTTGGCGAAGTCGTGGAACGACTCGATGTGCCGGCACCAGGTCTTGCCCCAAAAGGAGTACGCGATCTTCTTGCCGACGCTCACCGGGGACAGCGGCCGCCCCAGCTGCTTGGCATAGTAGGCCTCGCGGGCCGAGGCCCAGCGCCGCTGCTCGACCGGTACGTAGCGACCGAACTTCCGACCTCCGCGGCGGCTAGCCATCGCCGAGGCTCGCCTTGCGGTGATCGAGGGCCAGCAGCGCGAGCAGCTCGTCGCTGTCGAGCTCGGTCAGCGCCTGCTCGGCGCCGCCGCTGACCAGGACCTCGCGCGCCAACGCCTGCTTGCCGTGGATCATCGCATCGATCCGCTCTTCGATGGTCCCGCGGCAAACCATCTTGTGGACGACGACCGGTTGCCGTTGGCCGATGCGAAAGGCGCGGTCGGTGGCCTGATCCTCGACTGCCGGGTTCCACCACCGATCGAAGTGCACGACGTGCGCAGCCTGCGTCAGATTGAGACCGGTGCCGCCTGCACGCAGTGACAACACGAAGAACGGCGGCCCCTCGTCGCGCTGGAAGTCCTCCACCAGCGCGCGCCGCGCGGCGACTCGCGTGCTTCCGTCCAGCGTCAGACCGGGCCGCCCGAAGACCTCTTCGAGATGCCGCGCGAGGGGCGCGACCATCTGGCGGAACTGGGTGAACACCAAGACCTTCTCCTGGCGCGCGGCGAGCACGCCGGCAATCTCACGCAACCGCGTGAGCTTGCCCGAGTGGCGCGCGTCGTACTGCTCCTCTTTCAGCCACTGCGAAGGGTGATTGCAGATCTGCTTGAGAGCCAGCAGGGTCGCGAGCACCAACCCCCGACGCGCGATGCCGTCCGCCTCCGTCAGCTTGCGCTCGAGATCCTTTACCGCGGCCGCATAGAGCGAGGTCTGCCGGCCGCTCAGCCCACAGTGCACCGACATCTCGGTCTTCTCGGGCAGATCGTCGATCACCGACCGGTCGGTCTTCATCCGGCGCAAGACATACGGGGCGATCAAGCGGCGCAGCGGCGCATAGCCGAGCCCGGGACTCGCGTCGAGTCGCCGGATCCAGTCGGCGAACTGCTTGGCCGAGCCGAGCAGGCCGGGGCACAGGAAATCGAACAGCGACCACAGATCGGCGAGGTGGTTCTCGATCGGCGTGCCCGTCAACGCGACCCGGCTGCGGCAACGGACGGCCTTGACCGCGCGCGCGCGCTTGGTGCGCGCGTTCTTGATCGCCTGCGCTTCGTCGACGACGACCAGACCGTACTCGTGCTCGGCCAGCCCGGCGTGGCGCGCAACCGTCTCGTAGGTCGTGATCCTGACGTCGGCTCGCGGCGGCGCCGCCACCGCGTCCCGCAGCTCAGCGGGGCCAAGCTCGCTGCCGTGCAGGACCTCGACGCGCAGCTTCGGCGCGAAGCGTTCGAGCTCGCTGCTCCAGTTCGCGATCAGCGACGCCGGCACCACCAGCAGGTGCGGGCCGCGCTCGCCCTGCGCCCGCAGCGCGAGGATCGCGGCGATGACTTGCACCGTCTTGCCGAGCCCCATGTCGTCGGCCAGACACGCCCCCAACCCGAGCCGGCTCAACAGAATGACCCAGCGCACGCCATCGCGCTGGTAGGGGCGGAGCTCGCCGGCCAAGCCGGCGATCGGTGCCTCGTCGGCGACGGGCGCGCGCAGCTGCCCGAGCAACTCCGCCAACCACGGACCGGCCTCCACCGCCGACCACTCGGCATCGTCGTCGCCGACCGCGGCGGAGTCCTCGGCCACGCCCCCGACGCCGGCGAGCAGACGCATCCCCTCGCTGAACGACAGCTTGCCGTCCGCGGCCTCGTCGACGATGCGCTCCAGCTGATCGATGGCCTGGTTGAGCTTCTCGGGATCCACCTCCACCCAGCGCCCGCGCACCAGCCGCAGACCGGCTGGCCCCGAGAGAAGCTCGCCGATCTCGTCGGGGTCGAGCACTTCTCCGCCGAGCTGCAGGTCGATGCCGAAATCGAGCATCGCGTCGAGGCCGATGCCCGAGCACCGCTCGACGCCCAGCGTCAGCCGCGCCTGCGGCCGCGCACGCCGGCCGCGCCACCAGTCGGGGACGCGGACGATCACGCCGCTCGCCTCGCAATCCGGCACCGCGTTGAGGAACTCCCAGGCCTGCGCGGCGGTCCACGCCACCGGGCGGTAGATCTCGTCCGTCTGCACGAGCCGGTCGATGACCGCGCTGCGCCGCGCCGCGGCGTCGACGGGTCGCAGCATGTGGAGCAGGGCGTCTCGATCACCCTTCGCGCGATGCACGGCACGGCCGAGCGGCACGTGCACGAGCGCACCGCGGCGGTCGACGCCGCCGACGTAGGTGGCGAGGAACGCGAACGGCCACAGGGGATTCGACTTCTGCTCCGCCAGGTGGAACACGACCCGACCCGCACCGTGCCATGCGCGGTTTTGGCGCTGCAGGAACTCGTGCACGGTCTCCCCGGTTTCGCCCAACGCCGCGCGCACGTAACCGTGCAAAGCCCGCCAGCTGTCCGCCAGGCCGTCGGCGGTCAGGTACTCGGCGCCGCGCATGGGCGGTGCACGCTCGACCAACCCGGCCAACGCGCCAGCTGGCGGCGGCAGCTCCTCCTCGAGCTCTGTGCGCCGCGCGAGGCACAGGACGTACTCGGTACTCAGCTGGCGGCCGAACGCCAGCGTCGCCGGCAGCTCGGTCTTCAGCTCGCGGCCGGCGAGGTGCAGCAACCCCGCCCCGAGGCCCTCGTCGAACGCCTTGCGGATTCGACCCGCCGCGGCCGCCGACAAGGAGCCAGGAGCCGCCGCGCTCTCGAGGCGCAGCGCCCCCGCCGGCGTAACCACGAGCTCGACCCCGGCGCGCGCGCCGGTGCCGGTCGCGGGGCGAGATCGACTCGTGGCGGGCATGCGGATCGCCAGCGTGCCGTCACCGCCTGCCGCGCGCAACAGCACCACGCACGGGGAGGCACCCTGCCGACCGCGTTATTCTCATCACGGTGAACCACCCGAGTTTCCGAGGTTCGAATGAAGGGCTTGCATGCCCTGATCGTCAGGGGATGACTGCGCGAGGGACCACTCCCGGCCTTCTCATTCCAACTTCGTGGTGCCCCCCCTCAGTGGCCCGGCCCCAACAGCACGGCGTTGCCGAACAACACTCGCAGCCCCCCCTGCATGCCGCGAAAGTTGGGGTCGTCGGCGAACGCGATGACGTGGCCGCGGCCGTGCGGCTGGTGGACCAAGAACGCTTTCTGCGCCAGCTGCCGCGCGGTGTCGTCCCACGCCAAGCCGGAGACCACCAGCTCGTCTTTGGGGGCGTAGACCGCGACGTTGCGCCCCTGGTCGAGCTTGACCGGCGTGTAGATGTTGCGCGTGGTCACGATGGCCTGCGCCTCGCCGGAGTAGCCGGCGGCGAGCCAGTGCTCGTCGTCGAGGTGCAGGCGGACGATCGCGCCGGGAATGCGGTCCGGTGGCTCGGAGTCAGGCAAGACCGCCTTCTCGTAGTCGAAGGGCTGCGCGGCGGGCGCACCGCCCTCGGCGGGAGAGGCTTGCTCGGCACCGTCGCCCGTGTTGCGGGGCGCCGCCTTCTCGCCGGCGGCCGTCGGCTGGCGCTGCTCCTGCTTGGTGGCCAGCAGGGCCACCTTCTCCCCCGTCAACCAACGCGTCGCCTCACCCAACGCGACCAGCGTGCCGCCCGCCCGCACCCAGGCGCGCAGGCGGTCCGCCGCGCCGTCGAGCACGCCGCCATAGCCACCGCCGCTGGGGATGACTAGCACGTCGTAGCGGTCGAGCTCGGCGCGGCTCAACCGGCGCGCGCGCAGCAGCGTCACCGGCTGCCCGATCTGCCGCTCGAGCGCGAATCGGCACCACCCCGCCGAGTAGGAGCTGGTCGGGGAATCCCACAGCAGCGCGACGCGCGCCGCCGGCAGGTAGCGGACGTGGTTGCTGCCGAAGCCAACGCCATCCTCCACCCACGACGAATCGACGGCGACGAACTCGGCCGCCGAGTCCGCCGCCGCCTCGACCACCAGCTCGTGCAGGTCGTCCGGGTTGTGGGCAACCTTGACCAGCAGGGTTCCCGCCGGATAGCGACGCCCGTCATGCGTGAACGGACGGTCGGTGCCGTGCACCCGCACTCCGGCACGCCAGAGCGCGGCGAGCGCACGCAGCGCCGCGTGGCTTCCCCACGGTACCAAGTAGGCCAGCTTGGCGACCGCCGGCGGCGGCGCCGACAGCGCGGGCGCATCCTCCTGCCGCCGCAAGTCGGCTGGCAGGACCTCGTGGGTCGTCCACGCCTCGACGCCCCACAGCAGCGGCAGCGACCAAGCGGTGACGTCGTAGATGTCGGTCGAGCGGCGCTGCCGCCGGCGCTGCTCGGCGCGCTCGACGAACGCCGCGTCCATCGGGGTGTGCCGCGACAAGAGCGCGTCGACGAGTCGGCGCGCCGGCTGTGCGCGGCGCACGACCCAGGTTCCCGCCGGCATCACCCGCGCCTGCGCCTCGTCGCGATCGATGCGTTTGACCGCCGCCAGCCGCAACGCAGCCGGCGCCGAGTGCACTTCCACTCCTTGCTGCATCAGCGATCGCACCAACTCGATCGTACGGCCGGGGTCGCGGCCGGGTGGCAACAGGTACGCCGACGGCCCGTCCGCCGGTGGCTGCGCGGCGCTCTGGCGGAACGCGAGGAAGCTGCGCAGCAGCCCCTGCCGCTCGCGCGCCGCGGTCTCGATGGTCGCCAGCGAAGCCACGAAGTGACGCCGCACGCTGTCGGCATAGGTCAGCGTGGTCTCGTCGTTGCGCCGCAACAGCAGGCCGCGCACCGAGGCCTGCTCGTAGGTCATGCCGATGCTGCCGTGGAACATCGGCCAGCCCTCGCCATAGCCGGGGTAGAACGCGTCGAACACCTCGCGGGTGAAGTAGTCGAACCGCATGGCGTCGAACCACCGCCCGTTGTTGCGGCCGAAGACCTCGAGCCAGCGCCGCTGGTCCGCGGTGATCTCGGGGTTGATCGGGTCGGCCGGCGGCGGGAAGTAGTAGCTCGAGTCCCCTCCCATTTCGTGCAGGTCGACGTAGACCAGCGGAAACCAGCGCAGGAACGCGCGCACGCGCGCCGCGGTCTCGGGTTGGGTCAACCCGATCCAGTCCCGGTTCATGTCGAACAGGTAGTGGTTGGTGCGCCCACCGGGCCACGGCTCGTCGTGCTCGGCCGCCTGCCCATCGGCGTCCGGCCACCGGCCCACCGTCTGGCGGAAGTGATGCACGAAGCGCTCCCGGCCATCCGGATTCTCGAGCGGGTCGATGATCACCAGCGCTTCGCGACGGGCCAGGTCCGCCACTTCTTCGTCCTGCGCCGCCGCCAGGTGATAGGCGGTCAACAGCGCCGCGTCGGTGCCGGAAATCTCGTTGCCGTGTACCGCGTAGGCAAGCCAGGTCACCGCCGGCAGAGTCTCGACGAGCGAGGCGGCCCGCTCGGCGGCGAGACCGCGCGGGTCAGCCAGCGCCTGCATGCCGGCACGCACCTCGGCCGCGTTCGCCAGTCGGTCCGGCGACCCGATGACGAGATAGTGCAGCGGCCGCCCCTGCCAACTCTCTCCGTAGCGATGAAACGCGACCCGCGGCGACGCTTCGGCGAGCGCGCGCGCATACGCGGTGGCCTCGTCGGGCGTGGTGATGCGCGTGCCGAAGTCGTGGCCGACGACATCGCGCAGCCTCGGCACCGCCGGGTCGTACGCCGCTCCGGGAAGCGGTTCGAACTCCTGACCAAAGACGGCGCCTGCCAACAGCAGCGGCGCCACACGACCGAGCCCACGCATCGCGCCAGGCTACGGCGCAGCCGGGGCCGGGCCAAGCCGGGGGCCGCGAACGGTCAGCTCGGCAGCGACTGCAAGAACGCGTCGGCCTCGTCGATCGAGCGCTGCATTTCCTGGATCAGCTGCCCGACGTTGGACTCGATCTGCACGACCTGGTCCTGCAGCGAGCTGATCGCCTGGGCATTGAGGTTGTGCTTGAGGAACAAGACCTGGTCGTTGAACGCGGTCAGCACCGGAGCCATACGGGTCTCGGCCGCCCGCATCGCGCCGATCAACTGGTCGTAGCGCCGCTGCGTATCGGCGCGCAGCGCCTCGCTCTTGCGCTTCATCTCCGGCGAGCTGAACTGCTCGATCTCCTCGCCCCACTCCGAAAACATGTCACCCGCCACCGCCTCGATGCTGGCGATCCGTTGGGTGACGTCGTCCGCCGAATTCTTCGACCGGGTGTACTCCTTCGACAGCGTCGTGTAGCGGCTCTCGAGCTCGCCACCCTCGAAGCCGGTGAGCGCCTTGAAGGCCTCGAACGTGGTCTGAAACTGCTCCTTGGCCTCGGTCTGGCTCTCGCGCGCATCCTCGACGCGGTCGACCAGAAGGTCGCGCTTGGCGAAGCCGAACGCCTCCATGGTGGAGTAATAGACGCTGTCGCAACCCGCCACGACACAGGCGAGCAACGGCACGACGCAGCGAAGCGTGGACGTGTTCATGGCAGCAAAGAATGCCGATGGCGCGCGACGCGAACAAGCGCGCGCTCCGGTCTCCGGAAACCCCGGAGCGCCAATCCCGGAGAATTCCGGAAGGCCTTGCCCGCCGGCGTGCGCGATCCTGGACGGGTTGCAGTCCTTAGAGCGCGCGCCCAGCGCGCCGGAGCCCTCATGTCCACCATGCCCCAGCGCCTCGGCGCAGAGTTCCTCGGCACCTTCTGGCTCGTCCTCGGCGGTTGCGGCAGCGCCGTGCTCGCCGCCGCGTTCCCCGACGTCGGCATCGGCTTGCTCGGCGTGTCCCTCGCGTTCGGCCTGACGGTGTTGACGATGGCGTACGCGATCGGCCACATCTCCGGCTGCCACCTCAACCCGGCGGTGTCCTTGGGGCTTTGCGTCGGCGGGCGGTTTCCGGCGCGCGAGCTGCTGCCGTACACCGTCGCGCAGCTCGCCGGTGCCGCCGCCGCGGCGGCCGTCCTCTACGTCATCGCCAGCGGCAAGGCCGGCTTCGAACTCGGCGGCTTCGCCGCCAACGGTTACGACGGGCACAGCCCCGGCGGCTACGCGCTGGTGGCGTGTTTCGTCGCCGAGGCGGTGCTGACCTTCGTGTTCTTGTTCGTCATCCTCGGCAGCACCGACCGCCGCGCGCCCGCGGGCTTGGCGCCAATCGCGATCGGCCTGTGCCTCACGCTGATCCACTTGGTCAGCATCCCGGTGACCAACACCTCGGTGAACCCGGCGCGCTCGACCTCGCAAGCGCTGTTCGTGGGCGACTGGGCGCTGTCTCAGCTGTGGCTGTTCTGGGTCGCGCCGCTCGCCGGTGCCGCTGTCGCCGGCATCGTCTACCCGCTGGTCGCCGGCAGGGACGAGGGCTGAGCCCGCCGCGGACGCGCGGACGGAACCGACCTCACCGCACGGCGGCCTCGCGCAGACGCAGCTGCGCCGGCCCGCCGGCATCGCGACAGTCCAGGCGGGCGCCGGCGCCGAACGGCAGCGTCCAAGAGCGCGGGCGATGCCCGAACGGGAAGCCATAGGCGACCGGGATGCCGAGATCGGCGGTGCGCTCGTGCAGCACGGCGGTGATCGCCGGGTCCTCGCTGGCGAGCGGTCGCCCCTCGGTGTGGAAGTCGCCGAAGATCACGCCGGCGGCGCGCTGCAGGAAGCCGCCCAGCCGCAGCTGGGTCAGCATTCGGTCGACGCGGTACGGAGCCTCGTCGACGTCTTCCAAGAACAGCAGCGCGCCGCGGGTCTCGATCTGCCACCGGCTGCCGAGCAGCGCGGTGACCAGCGTCAAGTTGCCGCCGACCAACCGCCCCTCCGCCGTGCCCGGCGTGATCGCGTGCGGCACGTGCTCGCCGTCCGCCGGCAAGGGCACCGGCGCCGCGCGGCCGAGCAACGTGCGCTGCAAAGTCTCGAAAGCGCCACTCGGCGCCAGCTCCTCGCCGTGCGCCACCATCGGCCCGTGCAGACCGACCAGCCCGACCTCGCGCCACACGGCCGCCAGCAGCGCGGTCAGGTCACTGAAGCCGACGATGGGCTTGGGATCCCGGGCGAGGCCCTCGAACTCCAGCCGCTCGAGAATGCGCATGCAGCCGTAGCCACCGCGGGTCGCGAAGATGCCGCGGATCTCCGGGTCGTCGATCGCAGCCTGTAGATCGGCCGCCCGCGCCTCGTCGGTGCCGCCGAGATAGTCGCGCTGGTCGCGCGCGTGTGGCATCAACACCGGCTCGAGCCGCCAGCTCTTCAGCCGCGCCAAACCGCGCCGCAAACCCTCGGCGTCGCGCACTGGGCCGGCGGGAGAGAGCACGGCGACGCGGTCCCCCAGCCGCAGTGCCGGTGCGCGCCGCACCCGCCGCTGCGGCGACTCGATGGAATCTGGAACGGAAGCCGGCATCGCCCGCCGACGTTACCCGTTGGCCGGCACGGGATCGACGCGCGCCAGCCGCGCGTAGAGCGCGGTGAGCCGTGCGGCCGCGGCACGGTGGCGCGCCGCGCGCCCCGCCGGGGGAAGCTGATGGCGCAGATCGCGCGCCCGCCACAAATGGTACACCGCGCGCTCCAGCGCTCCCTCGTGCTCGGCGATCGCGGCCATCTCCCAGTGCGCCTCGCCGTGGTCGGGGTCGAGCAGCAGCAGCTCGCCGAGCAGCGCCCGCGCCTCGTCCAGCGCGCCGGCATCGACCTCCAAGCGCGCCAGCTCGAGCAGCGCCGGCGCCCGGCCAGCGGCGCGCTGCCGCGCCATCGTCAGCGCCGCGCGGGCGCCCTCGAGGTCACCGCCGGCCCGCAGCGCCCGCCCGAGCAGCAGCTGCGCCGCGGCGTCGCCCGGCACCCGCGCCACCGCCTGCCGCAACAACCGCACGGCGGCCTCACGCCGTCCCGCCCGCAGCCAATGGGCGGCCAACGCGGTGCGCGGCTCTGCCAACTCGGGGCGCGCCTCGATCAACGCCCGCAGCCGCGCCTCGGCACCGGCCGGATCGTCAGCGACGTCGGCCGCCGCGCGGTTGATGGCGGCGCGCACGTGGCCCGGGCGCCGCGAGAGCAGCGCGTCGTAGTGGCGCGTCGCCTCGGTGCGGAGCGCGGCCGCACGCGGCCCGGACTCCAGCTCGGCGGCGCGCTGCTCGAGCGCCACCGCGAGGTTGAACTGCGCGTTGTCGTCGGCGGGATCGTCCGCCAGCGCGGTGCGATACTCGGCGACGGCCGCTTCGAGCTCCCCGCCGGCGTGGTGATAGACGCCGCGGTTGAACGCGGTGCGCACCGGGGTGATGCCGGGGCCGCCGCCGAAACAACCAGCCGCGGCGAGCACACCGGCGACGACGAACACCCTAACGCCCACGGCGCTCCTCTCGCTGACCGAACGGCGCGGCCCGCCCTTCGTTCCACAGCGGACTGAAGTCGCCGACCGGCGCCTCGAGATCGGGCTCGTCGTCGCCGAACAGCAGCACGGACGGATCCGCGCGCATCTTGCGCAGCGCCATCTCCGCCTGCCACACCGCCCGGCGCAGGCGACGCACGGTCTCCGCCACTTCGCCCCGGTTGTCGGCGATCACACCGCCGGCGCCGCGCAACATCCCGGTGGCGTCGCCGAGCACGGTGCGCAGGTCGGTCTCCAGCGCCGCCAGCCGCGCATCAGCGTCCCGGGTGGCAGCCACCAACTCCGCCAAGACGTCACGGACACCGGGGCGCACGTCGCCGACCAGCGCGCTGCTCTCGTCGAGCAGCTGCTCGGCGCGCGGCAGGGTCTCGTCGAGCACGCGGCCGCGCAGCGCGGTGATGGCCTCGTCCAGGTTCCGCACCATGGCTTGCGCCGGTTGCAGGATGCGCTGGTCGACGCCGGTCGCCGCGCCGGCGTCCAACAGGCGTCGCGCGTCGGCCAGCCCGGCGCCCAGGGTCTCCAGGACGGCGCGCACCCGGCCGAGGCCGTCCGGCCCCAGCAGGTCGTCGTTGATGGTGCTGACGACCGCGTCGATCCCGCGCAGGATCGGCACCGTGGCATCGACGACCGCGTCCCAACCGGCGACGGGTCGAGCCCGCAACTCGACGGGGGCCGCCGCCAGCTGCTCGCCGGCGGTGGGCGCGGGAGCGTCGGCTGGCCACGTGCCGGGATCGAGCACCAGGTAGTGGCGGCCCAAGAACCCGTCCTGGCCCAAGCCGACACTCGCGCGCTCCACCGCCAGCCGCAGATCGAGGGCGTCGAGCGAGAACGAGACCTCGACCAGATGCCCGTGCCGCGGCGTCGGGCTCGCCGGGTCGACCTCGCGCGCTACGAGGCGCAGCTCGCGCACCGTGCCGACGCGGCGGCCGGCGACGGTGACCTTGGCGCCGGCGTCCAGCGTCTTGACGTCCGAGAAGTGCGCGTGGCACAAGAGCTCGCTGCCGCGCGCGGCGGCGAACAGGTCCAGATCACCGACGCGGAAGGCAAACAGCGCGAACAGCGCGACGGCCGCCAGGACGAACAGGCCGGAGACGATCTCGTTGCGCCGGTAGCTCGCCATCTCGTCTACATCAACAGGTCGCGCAGGTAGTCGCGTTCGCTGGTGGCACCGCGCTGCGGGCCCTCGAGGGCACCGGTGCGAAACTGCCGCACGCGCGGATCGTCACTCGAGCGCAGGGTGTCGAGATCGCCGTCCAGGATCACCTGTCCGCGGTCCAGCATCACGACATGATCGGCGATGCGCTCGACGCTTTCCATCACGTGGGTGACCACGCAGCTGGTGATGCCCATGGTCGTCTTCAGCTCGTTGATCAAGTGATCGATCCGCGTCGTCGCGATCGGGTCTAAGCCGGCGGAGGGCTCGTCGTAGAACAGGATGCGCGGATCGAGCGCCAGGGCGCGCGCCACCGCCGCGCGTTTCTGCATGCCGCCCGACAGCTCGCTCGGCAGCCGGTCGGCGGCGTGCAGCAGGTCGACCTGGTGCAGCTTGATCTTCACCATCGTGTCGATGGTGTCCGCGTCGAGGTCGGTGTGGTAGCGCAGCGGCAGCGCCACGTTTTGGGCGACGGTGAGCGAGTTGAGCAGCGCGCCGCTCTGGAACATCACGCCGAACTGCCGGCGGATCCGGTCGGCGTGCCGCCCCCGTGCCGCGCCGAGATCGTCGCCGAGGATCACGACCTGGCCCGCACTGGCCGGCTCGGCGCCGATCATCACTTTCAGCAGGGTCGACTTGCCGCCCCCCGAGCCACCGAGAATGCACAGCGTCTCGCCCCGCCGCACCGAGAACGACACGCCGCGCAGTACCTCGACCGCGCCGTAGCGCTTCTCGACGGCGCGCACCTCGACCGCCACTGCGCCGTCGTCGGTGCCGACTCCCGTCATGACAGCAGGTAGTTGACCGAGAACGCGGTCAGCACGGCGTCGGCGACGACGACCACCACCAGCCCGGTGACGACGGCGACCATGGTATAGCGGCCGAGTCCGGTGGGCCCGCCCTCGGCGATCAGGCCGAAGTAGCAGGAGACGACGCTGATCAACACGGCGAACACCGTGGCCTTCAACAGGCCGCTCCACAGGTCGGCCAGGCCGAGGTACTGGAACGTGTTCTCGGCGTAGTAGGACAGCGGCAGGTCGTACACCGCGTCGGCGACGACCGCGCCGCCGAGGATACCCATCAGATAGGCGATCACCGTCAGACACGGCAGCATCACCAGCAGCGCCAAGAAGCGCGGCGCGACCAGGTAGCCGGACGGCGGAATCGCCATCGTCTCCAGCGCCAGCACCTCTTCGTTCAGCTTCATCGAGGCCAACACCGCCGTGAACGAAGCGCCGATCCGCGCGGTCATCACCACCGCGGTCATCAGCGGACCCAGCTCGCGCACCACCGCCAGCGCGACCAGCCCGGGCGCTTCGTGGATCTGGCCGTAGCGCTGCATCACGTCGCCGGTCTGCAACACCATGATGGCGCCGACCAGGAAGTTCACCAGCGCGACGATCGGCAGCGAACGCGCGCCGACGTTGCAGAGCAAAGGCGGCAGCTGGTCGCGCAGCGCGCCGGCGCCGCGCAGCGGTGCCACGGTCGAGTGGTACAGCGCCGCGCCGAACACGTGCGCCATGCCGGAGGCGTGCTCGAGCGGCCGCCGCACCGCGGCGTGCACGAGCCCCTCGCGCGCCGGCACCGCCGTCACCGCTTCTGACCGTCCCGCTCGATGACGAACAGCGGCTGCAGCTGCGCCAGCTCCAGCACCGAGTCGACGCGCGCGCTGGGATTGCGCAGCACGAAGCGCGCGCCCTGGCGCCCGGCCTGCTTGAGGCCCTGGATCAGCACCGCGACGCCGGACGAGTCGATGTAGCGCACGCCCTGCAGGTCGACGGCCACCGAAGCGCCGGCGCGCAGCGCGCCGCGGATCGCCTGCAGCAGCCGCGGCGAGGCGTCGAGATCGACGTCTCCGCGCACCACCAAGCGCTGCTCGCCCGGGCCGGGCTCGACCTGCTCGAGCTCCATCAAGATTCCTCGTGCTCCATGACCAACGCCAGCCCGCCCTCCGACTCCGGGTCCGGCTCGTAGCCGACGCGCTGCATGATCTGCGCGATGAACGACGTGCCGAGCCCGCCGGGGCGGACCTCGGCCAGCGGCCGCGGCTTGATCTGGTCGACGTCCTTGGCCGCACAGAATCCGCCGATGCGACACACGGTCCGCTGCCCGTCGATGCGCAGCGAGACCCGCAGCTGGCCGTCGTCGATGGAGGGACAGCGGTGCTTGACCACGTTGCTGCAGGCCTCGTCGAGGGCCAACACGATGCGCTCCGGCTCGGCGCGGCCCTCGGCGCGCAGCACGTTCTCGAAGAAGGCCCGCAGACAGCGCAGGCTGGCCGGGGTGACAGGAGCGGAGGCCGCGTAGGTCCGGGCAGACATCGGCAGCCGGCCAGTATGGACCGCGCCGGGCCAAACTACAGCCCTCGTCCGGTTGGGGCCGCGCAGCGCGCCGCCGCGGTGCGACGGGAGCTGCGGGACCGAACCGGCAGAGGATGCAGCCGCCGGCCGCCGCGGGCCGAAAGAACCTCTGGGCCGCCGGGTTTACGGCAATCCAACGGCGCGTACCGTCCATCCCGATCCAAACCCAGCAAGAGACCTGCGCCGAAGACGCCGCGGACGGCTCCCCCGGCTTGCAAACGCACACCTCGAACATGCCCGCGGCAGACCGACAGCCAGAGCCGAGCACCGCCGATCTCGCCCTGTTCGGCGGTTCTCCGGCGTTCGCCGAGCCAGCCCACGTCGGCCGCCCCAACCTGCTGCACACCGAGCGCTTCGAGGAGCGGCTGCGCGGCGCGCTGGAACGCGGCTGGCTGACCAACCAAGGGCCCTTGGTCACGGAGTTCGAGCGCGCCCTCGCGGCGCGGCTCGACACCGCCGAGTGCGTCGCGGTGTGCAACGCCACCATTGCGTTGGCTCTGCTGGTGCGCGGGCTCGACCTGAGCGGCGAAGTCATCCTGCCGGCGTTCACCTTCGTCGCCGGCCCCCACGCGCTGTGGTGGCAACGCATTCGGCCGGTGTTCTGCGACATCGATCCGCGCACGCACTGCCTGGACCCCGAGGCTGTCGAGGCACTGGTCACGCCGCAGACCAGCGGCATCCTCGGCGTCCACGTGTGGGGCAACGCCTGCGATGTGCCGGCGCTGGCCGAGATCGCGGCGCGCCACGACCTCGCCCTCGTGTTCGACGCCGCCCACGCGCTCGGCTGCCGTGCCCACGGCCGCCCGATCGGCGGCTTCGGCCGCGCCGAGGTGTTCAGCCTGCACGCCACGAAGTGCGTGCACGCCTTCGAGGGCGGGGTCATCGCCACCGACGACCGCGAGCTCGCCGTGCGCCTGCGCCTGATGCAGAACTTCGGCTTCGCCGGCGAGGACCGCGTCGACTACATCGGCATCAACGGCAAGATGAGCGAGGTGTCGGCGGCGATGGGATTGACGTCGCTGGAAAGCCTCGACGAGATCGTCGGCTGCAACCGCCGCAACCATGAGCTCTACGCCCGTGGACTTGGGGCGGTGCCCGGGGTCGAGTTGCGCCCGGCGCCGGCGGAGGACCACAACCACCACTACGTCGTCGCCGAGGTCGACGCCGGCCGGACCGGCTTGACGCGCGACGAGTTGGTCGCCGCGCTCAGACTGGAGAACGTCGTCGCCCGGCGTTACTTCACGCCGGGCTGTCACCGCATGGAGCCCTACCGCTCGCTGCTGCCCGCACCGCCAGGGCTGCCGGTCACCGAGGCGGTCTGCGAGCGAGTCCTCGTGCTGCCGACCGGTCTGGCGATGGGGCCCGATGACGTGCAGCGCCTGTGCGCGCGGCTGGCGCTGATCGTCGACCACGCCGCGGCAGTGCGCGCCCGCCTGGCCACCAGCGAAGACCCTCGGCTGCCCGACTTCTGGCGTGACAGGCGGAAGGCGCGCCGTGGCTGAGCACCCGGGGCCCAGCCGTCGGATCGATCCGGCGCTACTGCCGACCGAGGCTCAGGTGGTCGAGTACGAGGCCCGCGGCTGGCACGTCGCGCCCCGGGTGTTCGACGACGCCGTGCTCGATGCGGTACGCGCCGCCATCGATCGCTACCACGCAGGTCGACGCGACCACACCCTGCCGCCGGCGGACTACGCCGACTGGCGGCCCGGCGATGGCGACGGCGTGCGCAACAACGAGTTCTTCTCGCTGCAGTGCGAGGCGGCCCGCGCGCTGTGCTGGAGCCCGGTGCTCGGCGCGATCGCGGCGCGGCTGGCGCGCACCGATTGCGTCCGCCTGTTCGACGACCAGTCGGTCTACAAGCCGCCGCGCGGCGGCAGCGACACGGGGACGGTCGGCTGGCACACCGACCACTCGTACTGGTCGACGTGCACATCGACGCGCATGCTCACCGCCTGGGTGCCGCTGCAGGACGCCGACGCCGACAGCGGCACGCTGACGGTGATCGACGGCAGCCACCGGTGGCCGGAATCGGAGCACGTCCGCGACTTCAACAACCCCGACCTCGATCAGCTCGCCAGTCGGCTCGGGCGGCCGATCCCGCCCGGCGCGCGGCTGCCGCTGCAACTGCGGCGCGGCCAAGTGAGCTTTCATCACATGCGCCTGCTGCACGCCAGCGACGTCAACCGCGGCCCCGAGCCCCGCTACGCCGTCGCCGTGCACCTGCAGGACGGCGACAACGGCTACCGCGCGTTCCACGCGGCCGGCGTGCGCATCGTGCTCCCCCACGACCGCCTGTGCCGGGCCATGCCAAGCGGTGAGCCCGACTACTCCGATCCGCGCGTGTTCCCGGTGCTCTGGCAGGAAGGGCGCAGTGGCTGACGTGCTCTTGCTGCGGCCCGACGACGCCGACTGGGACCGCTGGATCGGTCGGGCCCGGGCGGACTTCTACCACAGCGCGGCGTATCACCGCTTCTCCGAGCAAGCCGGCGAAGGCACGGCGCACCTCGCGGTCTACGGCACCGCCGAGCGGTTCGTCGCCTGGCCCTACCTGCGCGTCGAGATCGACGGCAGCGATTGCGCCGACGCGACCTCGGTCTACGGCTACACCGGCCCGGTCGTCGGCGGCTCGCACGACGATGCCTTCCGCCGCGAGGCCTTCGCCGCGCTGTGCTCCGCGTGGCGGGCGCAGGGCCTGGTGACGCTGTTCACCCGGCTGCACCCCTTGCTGCAGAACCGCGACTGGTGTCTCGATCTGCCGGGCGACGGCACACCCCAAGGCGCGTCGCTGATCGAGCTCGGCCGCACGGTGTCGATCGATGCCACACTGGACGCCGAGACTCGGATGAGTGGCTATCCCAAGCGGATGCGGCAGGAGCTGCGCCGGGCGGTCAAGGCCGGCCTCGAGGTCGAGGTAGACGACGAGTGGCAGCACTTCGACCGGTTCGTCGAGCTCTACGGCGCGACCATGGACAAGAACCTCGCCGAGGGGCGCTATCGCTTCTCGCGCGAGTACCTCGCCGGGCTGCGCGCGGCGCTCGGCGCACACGCACACCTGGCGGTGGTGCACTGTGGCGACGCGATCGCCACGGCACTGCTGTTCGTCATCTACGACGACATCGCCCAGGCCCACCTGACCGGGGTCGACGAGCGCTTCCTGCCGCACTCGCCGCTCAAGCTGCTCCTGCACGAGCTGGCCGGTCTGTGCCACCGCCGCGGCGCAAAGGTCCTGCATCTCGGTGCCGGCCGCGGCGGAGCCGAGGACGCGTTGTTCGCCTTCAAGGCCCGCTTCTCCGACCGCCGCCACCCGTTCACCTTGGGCCGCTGGGTCCTGGATGCCGAGCGCTATGCCGCGCTGAGCGACGCCGCCGACGCGCGCGCCGGCCCGCCACTGCAGCCGCACTTCTTTCCGGCCTACCGCGCCCCCCGCGGCGTGTGCCGCCAATGAGCGAACCCGTCGCGGGCGACCCCGGCGGCGCGTCGGTTCGGGCCAACTTTCTGGCGCTGGCCGCGGGCCGCATCATCGCGGCGTTGGCGCAGTGGCTGGCGCTGATCGCGCTGACCAAGCTCGCCGACGTCGGCACGGTGGGCGCCTACGGCCTGGCGATGGCGATCTGCATCCCGATCACCGAGGTCGCGCGCATGGGCCTGCGCGAGGTGCGCGCCAGCGACGTGCAGCACGAGTTCCGGTTCCGGGACTACATGGGAATGCGCGCCGCCGCCACCGCCATCGCGGTGCTGGCGATGGCCGCCACCGGCTGGGTGCTGGCCGACGACGCCACCGGCTTCGCCGTGGTCTGCCTGTACGCTCTGTCGCGCGGGATCGAGCTGATCTCGGACATGATCTACGGCCTGTTCCAGCTGCAGGAGCGGCTCGATTTGGTCGGCCGCTCGCTGGCGCTGCAGGCGCCGCTCTCGCTCACTCTCCTCGCCGGCGGCTACGCCGCCACCGGCTCCCTGCAACTGGCAGTCGCCGGCCAAGTGCTCGCGCATCTGGTCGTGCTGCTCGGCTACGACGTCCGCGTCGCGCGGCAGCGCCTGCGCCACGAGCCCGCTGGCGACTCGCTGTGGCCGCGCTTCGACGCGGCGGTGCTGCGCCGCTTGGTCCGCCCAGCGGCGCCGCTGCTGCTCGCGTCGTTGTTGGCGATGACGGCGCTGCACTGGCCGCGCATCGCCGTCAAGCAGGAGCTCGGCGTGATCGCCCTGGGCTTTTTCTTGCCCCTGCTGCAGCCAGCCATGGCGCCCAGCCGCCTGGTGCACGCCCTCGGCGCGGCGGCGACGGCGCGGCTGGCCCGCCTGCACGTCGGCGGCCAGCGCCGCGCTTTCGTCCGGCTGATCGCCTCGATGATGACGGCGGCCGGTGCCGTCGGCGCCATCGGCTTGCTGATTGCGTGGGCCGCGGGCGAGTGGGTCCTGACCCTGCTCTACCGGCAAGAGTACGCCGCGTACCAGACCGTGTTCGTCCTCGTCGTCGCCGGCGGCGCGCTGCGCTACGTCGCCGAGGCGCTGCAGTACGGGATGATCGCGGCCCGCGGCTTCTGGTGGCTGGCACTGCAGTACGGCAGCGCCGCGGTCGTCGCGGTCGTCGCCTGTGCGCTTCTGCTGCCGGAGCGCGGTCTCGAAGGCGCTGGCTGCGTCGTCCTGGCGGTGTCGGCGACCCAGCTGGCAGTCGTCGGCGGCGGCGTCCTCTGCCACCTGCCCCGAGCCGCGGAGGCCACGCCGTGAAGCTCAGCGTCGCGGTGGTCACCTTCCAAGAGGTCGACTACGTGCGCCAAGCGGTGCTGTCGGCACTGCGGCAGAACACGACGTTCCCGTTCGAGGTCGTCGTGGGAGATGACGCCTCCACGGACGGTACGCGCGCCGTGCTCGAGGAGCTGCGGCGCGACTGGCCCGACCGCCTGCGGCTGGTGTTGGCAGAGCGCAATTACGGCGACTACGGCCTCACCAACTTCCTGCACGTGCTCACCGGTTGCCGCGGCGAGTACATCGCGCTGCTCGACGGCGACGACTACTGGACCGCCGCCGACAAGCTGCAGCAGCAGGTCGACTTCTTCGCCGCCCACCCCGAGTGCGCCGTCGTCGGCCACACCGTCGAGCACCGGCGGGACGACGGCTTCCGCGAGGTCTCGCGCCACCGCGACGGCACCGGGGTCTACGACGTCGGCGCGCTCTTGATCGACAACTTCGCCCACAAGATCTCCTGCGTGCACCGCGCCGACAACATCGCGCAACTGCCCGAGTGGTTCCGCACGACCCGCGTCGCCTCCGCCGATTGGGTCTTCAACGTGCTCGGCGGCCGCTTCGGCAAGATCGGCTTCATCGACGAGGTCATGGGCATCCACCGCAAGCGCAAGCAGAGCCTGTCCACCGGCTACGGCATGCCGCGCATGCTGGCCGACCGCCTGCTGGCGTTCGACCACCTGCGGCCACACTTCCCCGAGCACGGTGACGCGATCGCGAAGGCGGAGCGCCGGATCCGGTGGAAGATGCGCATCGCGCGGCTGGGTCCGCGCGCCTACGACCTGGCGAAGCGGCTGCGCGTAACCTGAGCGCGCGGCTTGGGCCAACGGCCGGAGCCGGGCGAGGCACGTCTGGATCGGATCAGCTCGCACCTGGAAGCCATCCGCAACCCGCCCGGGCCCGAGCTCGTGTTTGCAACGAATACCCTATGGCCTCATGTCAGCAGACACTGAGGCTGCCAGATTGGCCACTCTCCGCAATTCGGTGCGGGCAAGGTGAATCACAAGACGCCTGACTCCGAAACCCGACAAGCCAATACCCAAAGCAGTCATCAGAATGACAGGGAAGCTATCCCCTAGACCTACTCGCGCCACCCAGTCCGTCAACAACCAGAGCCCAGAGAAACACCCCATCCCCACAATGACCACGGTTGCAATGCGCGCTGGCACTCTTGTGTGCCCGCGCACGACGACGTTCGACCCCTTCGAAAACCTCAAAGTGTCGAACCAGATAATCGCCGATTGCGAGTTCTTCAGGTAAACACTGCGCTCCACAAAAACCAGCTCCTGGTCACTCGTGTTCAATCTCACGAAACCGTGCCGTTCGAGGAACTCCTCGAGGGTTTCAGCCGCTCGCTCGGCTCCCTCAGCGCACGTCGCTTCGAGCCACATCAATCTACATTGGGCTGGAGTTTCCCGAGAACCTCATAAACACAGTATCCGTTTCCGACACGTCTAAGATTGTCAAGAGTTACCACCATACACGATTCCTTGCACCTACACGAAACCAGCATTCCTGTTCAAACGGAAACTCCAGCGGGCAGGTAATCGGCGGCTCGATGACCCACGTCCTGCGCGCCAAGGCGGTCGGAGCGGCTTGGGGACGCGTTGATCAACACGCGAAGCAAACGACCGTCACGTCATCGTGCGCCTCCCCGTCGCCGACGAACGCGTTCAGCGCATCGAGCACGGACCGGCCGACCGCTTCGGCGCCACCACCGGCCGCGGCGACCGCGGCGTTCAACCGTGCCTCGCCGAACTCCTCGTCGCCGGCACGCGCCTCGGTGATCCCGTCCGAGTAGAGAACCACGACCTCACCGACGGCGAGCTCCAGCGCGCCGGTGGTTCCGCGCAGCGCTGGCTCCCCGGCGACGTTGAGCGGCACTCCGGTGCGCTCCGCCCGCAGCGGTCGCACAGCACCGCTCGCGTCACGTAGCAGAGGCGGGGGGTGCCCGGCGTTGGCGAACGACAGGCGGTGGGTTCGAGGATCCAGCACCGCCAGGGCAAACGTCACGAACTGGCTCTCCGGCGAGCTCTCCAGCAGAGCATCGTCGATCAGCGCCAAGACCTCGGCCGGGTCGGCGGTCTGCCCCAAGGCGTGGCGCACGTCGGCCGAGAGGCGCGCCATCTGTAGCGCCGCCGGCAGCCCCTTGCCGGAGACGTCGGCCACGCCGACCGCCAGCTTGCCGTCGCGCCCGCCGACGAAGCAGTAGTAGTCGCCACCGACGGCCCGCGCCGGTTCGTAGTGGGCGAAGAACTCGAAGCCCGGCATCTCCGGCAGTCGCCGTGGCAACAGGCTGCGCTGCACTTCGTGCGCGTTCTGCAGGTCGCGCACCAGCCGCTCCTGCTCCAGCTGGGCGGCGTGGAGCTGTGCGTTCTGCACCGCGATACCGACCGCGTTGGCGACGCTGGCGAGCACGTCGAGACAATCACCGGTGAACGGAGCGTGCGCCGCCTCGCTGTGCAGCTGGATCACGCCCAGCGCCTGGTCCCCGCTGCCGAGCAACGGCGCGCACATCAGCGAGCGGATCGGCAGCGCCATGAGCGAATGCGAGCCGCCGAACTGCGCATCGGTGGCGGCATCCGTCGACAGCACCGCCTGACGGCCCTGCATCGCCCGCTCGATCACCGTGCGGCTGACCTGCAGCCCACCGGTGGCGGCGCCGCGGCTGCGCGCCGCCGCCGGCCGAAGCGCGCCGCGCTCGTCGGCCAATACGATCACGCCCTGGTCGGCGTGCGGATACAGCGCGAACACGTGGTCCAGCACCCGCGGCAGCAGCTGCTCGAGGTCGGCGCCCCGGCCGAGCTCCCGCGTCACCGCCAGCACCGCCTGGAGTGCGCGCTCGGCATCGACCCGACACGCGCTGCCACCGCGGACGTCGATCGTCGACACGATCTCGCCGCCGGCGGGCGCGTCGAGCAGGGTGACGTCCAGCCCCTCGCCGACTTCGGCACCGAAGCGCAGGCGTTGGTCGCAGACGACGATCAGATCGCCCGGCTGCAGCCGTGTCGCCCGGTCGATGCGCTTGCCGTTCAGCAGAGTGCCATTGCGGCTACCCAGGTCGTCGAGCCAGTAGTCCCCGTGCTCGCACGTCACCAGGGCGTGCTGGCGGGACACCGCGCTGGACGGCAGCTGGACGCCACACGAGGGATGCCGCCCCACCGTGACCGGCTCTCCGGCCAGCGTCACCCGCCGGCCGGCGGGGTCGTCGAGCAGATCGAGGTAGCAAGCCATGCCCGGCTCATGATCGCGGATCGGCGGGGCTGGCGCCACGCATGCACCGCGCCGTGACAACGGCTACGCTGCCCGGCATGCTGACCCGCCGGACCGGCGCCGTTTGCGCGGTCGCCTGGCTGACGCTCGCCGCCGCCAGTGCGCAGCCGACGCACATCAACATCCCGGGGCCCACGCCGGGGGTCTCGGTGATCGACACGATCGACGCGATCGACGCCGAGCGGGAGAAGGAGCTCAACGAGCTGTGCCAGCGACTGCTCGACGAGCACGCCACGCAGATGTTGGTGGTCACCATCGACTTGATGGCCGAGTACGGGCACGACGACATCGACGAGATGGCCCACGCCCTGTTCAACCAGTGGCAGGTCGGACTGCGCGAAATTCACGGCCAGGACTGGGACACCGGCGTCATGGTGCTGTTCTCGCGGCTCGACCGCCGCGTCAAGATCGAGCTCGGGCGTGGCCTCGGCCGGCGCTACGACGCCGCGGCCGCGCGCGTGATCGAGCAGTACATGAAGCCCGACTTCCTCGAGGGCAACTTCGGCCACGGCCTGGTGGCCGGCGCGGTGGCGCTCGACAAGATGGTGCGCGGCGAGCCGCTGCCGCAGCCGCCGGGGGGCGGCGCGGTCGCTCCCCGCGGCGAGACCGAACCCCGACCCGGGCCAACGGCGCCCCAACCCGTGCCCTCGAGCTCCGGCGGCGGCATCCCCTGGTGGGCGATCCTGCTGATCATCATCGTGGTCGTGGTCCTGCTGAAATCGCGGGGTGGCGGCGGGTTGTCGTTGCCGCGCGGCCGGTGGCGCCTGCCGCGCTTGCCGAGAGGCGGCGGCTTTGGCGGTGGACACCGGCGTGGCGGTGGCTTCCCCTTTCCGTGGCCGGGCGGCTCGCGGCGGCGGCGCGAACGCCGTGACGACGATCGCGGCGGCGCCGGCGGCGGCTGGGGAGGCGGCGGCAGCGGCCGGGGCGGCGGCTTCGGAGGGGGCTTCGGCGGCTGGACCGGTGGCAAGTGGAGCGGCGGTGGTTCGTCCGGCGGTGGCGGCGCCAGCGGCAGCTGGTGAGCAGCAGCGTGCTCGCCGCCCTCCTCATCGCCTGTTGCCAGGCGACTGCCCAGCCTGCCGAAGCGGCGAGCCGCTTTCCCGGCTTCGCCGAGCAAGACATGCTGCGCTACGAGGTCGACCTGACGGTCGACCTGGCCGGGAGCGCGCTCACGGGCACCATTGGCTACACGGTGCGCGCCGCGGCCCCGCTGACGACGGTGCGGCTACACGCGCGGCGGACGGCCGACTGGCAACCCCGCTTCTCGCTGCCGGCGCAATGGAGTGAGACAGACGAAGACGTGGTCACGCTGACCCTGCCGCACGCGCTCGCCCCGGGCGACACCGTCCGGTTCACCGCCTCGCTGTCGGGAACCCCGGGCGATGGGTTCTACTTCCGCGACAACCGCTACGGTGCGCGGCTGGGGTTCACCGACCACTACTCTATCCGCGCCCGCGGCTGGCTGCCGTGCGAGGACCACCCGAGCGACCGCGCGCACTTCGCGGTGGTGCTGCGCCACCCGGAAGGGACGCGCGCGCTCGCCAGCGGCCAGGCCGGGCGACCGACCACCACCGGCGCGGGCAAGCTCGAGCTGCGGACCGAGACCCGGAGCGAGATCCCCCCGTACATGTTCGCGATCGCCGTCGGTCCGTACGCCGAAGTCGAGGAGGCGGGCGACCCGCGCCTGCGCCCCCACCTGGTGTACACCGAGGACGTCGACGCGCGCGACCGGCGCTGCGCCACCACGCCGCGTGGCTGCGCCGGATGGAGCGCACCTTTGGCCGCTACCCCTTCGGCAAGTATCGCACGGTCCAGTGCCCCACTCGCTGGGGCGGTTTCGAGGCCCCGGGGAACGTTCAGCTGTCCGAGTCGCTGTTCGACACGCCGCGGGGAGTCGGCACGCTGGCGCACGAGCTGGCGCACATGTGGTTCGGCTGCGGCGTCGGTTACGCCGAGTGGCGCGAGGTCTGGCTATCCGAGGGATTCGCCTCCTACTTCGGGCCGTGGTTGTTCGCCGAAAGTGGCGGACCACCGTTCGTCGACAGCCTGGCGGCGATGCGGGACCGTTGGCGCCGGTCGGCGGACGGTCGCACCAAGAGCGTGCGCTGGGTCGGCTTCGCGCACCCCGACCTCGCGCTCAACGCCAACACTTACCCGAAGGGTGCGTGGGTGTTGCACATGCTGCGCCGGGAGCTGGGCGACGCTGCGTTCTTTGCAGCACTGCACTCCTACTTCGAGACCTTCGCCGGCCAGTCGATCGTCACCGCCGACTTCGTCGCCCACGTCGAGCGCAGCGCCGGTCGATCGCTGTCGTGGTTCTTCGATCAATGGCTCGATCGCCGCGATTGCCCGCACCTCGAAGCGCGGGTCGAGGACGGCTTCATCGTCGTGGAGCAGACCCAAGCCGCGGCGCCATTCCGCTGCGCGCTCGACCTCGCTTGGCGCGACGACCAAGGCGTCCCGCGCACAGCGACCCTGCAGCTGACAGACCGCCTCCATCGGCTGCCGGTGCCGGGAGGGGCCCACGAGCTGCAGCTCGATCCGGACACCTGGCTGCTGTACCGCTGACCGCCGCACCACCCGGGCGTATGATCGATGGCATGGGCCCGGGGACGCTTCGCCTCGCGCGACGAGCACCCGCCGTGCCGATAGCATCCATACCGCAACGCCACGCCGCACTGCACCGACCCAGCCCATGCGCGCACGCACCACCGTCCCGATCTGGTTGATCCCGCTCAACTTCGCGCTGGTGCTGATCGTCGGCATCCTGGCCGCGCGCGTCCTGCTGCTCGACCACCCGCTGCCCGATGCGCAGATGCAGGCGCTGCGCCTGGTCTACCGCCAGATCGAGGCCGAGCACGTCGCGCCCCGCGAGGGAGACGATCTGATGTGGTCGGCGATCGAGGGCATGGTCAACAGCCTCGACCGGCACAGCGAGTTCATCCGCCCGTCGGGGGTGGCCGACTTCGAGGAGCAGACCACGGGAAGCTACGAGGGCATCGGCATCCGCATGGTGCGCGACGCGACGCCCGCCACCGTGGAGTTTCCGATGGTCGGCGGTCCGGCCGAGCGCGCCGGCCTGCTCCCGGGCGACCGGATCGTCGCCGTCGACGGCGTCCCCCTGGAGGCGGCGGAGGGCGAGACCGTGCTCGAGGCGGCGCGCCGGGCGTTGCTCGGCCCGGCCGGTACGGACGTGCGACTGCAGATCGAGCGCGGTGACGGCGAGCGCCTGGAACGGACGCTGACGCGCGGTGCAGTGCAGCGGCGCAGCGTCAAGTGGGCGACGCTGCACGCCGACAACATCGGCTACATCTACCTGTCCGCGTTCCAGCACAACACCACCGAAGAGCTGCGCGAGGCGGTGCTGCGACTCGATACCCGGGCCGAGGGTGGCCTGGCGGCCCTGATCCTCGACCTCCGCTTCAACCCGGGCGGGCTGCTCGAGCAGGCGGTGGGCGTGACCAATCTGTTTCTCGCCCAAGGCCGCATCGTCACGCTCAGGCGACGGCATCACGAAGTCGAACGGCACGAGGCCGTAGCCGAGCGCTGCGTGCTGCCGCGGACTCCAATCGTGATCCTGGTGAACGGCAGCTCGGCGAGCGCCAGCGAAGTGGTCAGCGGAGCACTGCAGGATCACGGCCGCGCGCGCGTCGTCGGCGAGCGGACCTTCGGCAAGGGAGTCGTGCAGAGCATCTATCGCTGGCAGGACCTCGCCTTCCGCCTCAAGCTGACGACCGCGCACTACTACACCCCCAACGGCCGCAACATCGAGGGCGAGAACCGGCGGCCGGAAGACGGCCAAGCCGAGGGCGGCATCCCGCCCGATATCGAGGTGCCGGTCGACGACGCCATCCAGCACGCGGTGGCACGATCGGTGCACTCGGTCGAGGTGCCCGAGCGCTACGCGGCGGCCGTCCAGCAGCTGGCCGAACGGTTCGACTTCCCGGTCGCCCAACCGCCGAGCTCCGACGCCGACCCACAGCTGGAGAAGGCGCTCGAAGTCGCACGACAGCTCGCCGCGGGCGGCTGACGGACCGGTGGCCGGTGCCGTCGCCGCCCGCCTCGCAATCCTGCGCCGAGCGGACGCCCTCTACGAGCTGAGCGCTCGTCTCGAAGACGGCACGGTACGCGTGTCGGCAACGCCACTCGCCGCGGACCACGCGTTGGCCCTCTGCTGGGCGCGCATGGCCCGGGTCCGCACCATCGATTCGGCCCTGCTGCACGATCTGCGCGCCGTCGCCCGGGATACGCGCATCGATCCCCTCGCCGAGCCTCCGACCCTCCAACCTCTGCGCGTCGCGCCCCCACCACCGCCACACCGACCGACCGCCGCCAATCCGCGCGCCTACAAGGGCACCAAGGACCGACCGCCCAAACCGAGGCGTCCCGATCCGCAGGACCTGCGGCCTCACCTCTGCTCCACCGTGCATCAGGACCGACTGTTCGCCGCAGTCTGCGCAGAGCTCGACGCGACCGTGGTCGATGCCGGGCCGGAGTTCCGCGACGCACCCGCCGGCTTCCGCCGCGAGCTGGCGTGGCTGCTGCGGGACGCACCGGAGGCGGCGCGAGTGCGCGCCGCGTACTGGAGCCTCGATCTCGACAGCGACACCGCGCTGCGCGCGCTGCTCGCGCTCACCCTGGCCTGCCACGGCGCTCCGGCGGCACTCGACTGGAGCCGCGTGCTGCCGTTGATGGAACCCGGCGACCGCACCCCGATCCTCGCCCGCGCACTGGCAGCGCATGCCATCGAGGCACTGCCGCCGCCAGTTGCCGACCACAGTCTCGCCGCCGCGGTGGCAGCGTGTTCCGGACCGGCAGTCGACGCCCGGCGCGACTATGTGATTGCCTGCCTGCGGCGCGGCGATGACCTGCAGGCTGTCGTGGCGGGCTTCGCGCTCGCCGATGCCCATCTGCCGGAGCACGAGTTCACCGGCCCCCCGGCACCACCGGCGGCGGCGACTGCGATCGCGACGATCCCCACCACCCATCTGGACGTGCTTGCCCCCCTCCGGCTCTGGCAGCAGTGCGGCTCGCGCCCGGAGCTGATCGAGGTCATCGCCGGCACCGACTGGAACAGGCTGACGCCCGACGCCGGCCGCCGATTGACGGAAGTCCTGCGGCACCCCCCGGCGCGGCGCGGAGTCGAGGCGGAGCTGGTGCAGGCCGTGATCGACACGCCCCGTTCGCACCAAACCAAAGCCGTCGGGATCCTCTGGGACATCGTCGAGTTCTGCCGAGACACCCGCCATTTCCAAGGCGCGCTCGGCATCGGGCTCGAGGCGATGCGCGCGGTGTGCGAGCCCCCCGCCCCCACCGGCGGCCACGGCAGCTGGCCGATCGAGCGCCTCGCGCTGCTGCACGGCTCCGGCCGCGCCGACTTCGCCGCGCTGCCGGCGAGTGGCTGGCGCGCCCTGGACGCAGCGTCTGCCCGCCGCAACGACGCCGTCTGCATCGGCGCCGGCCTCCGTGCGCTGGGCGACGCCTGCGCCGATCTGGTGCGCCGGGGATTGGCCGAGCACCCGTCGCCGTTGTTGCGCGCAGCGCGCACGCTCGGCTTGCTGGCTCCACCGTACGCGGAGCTGCTGATCGAGCAGGCGATGCAGCATCCGGTGTGGTGCGACGCCGCGTCGATCGGTCTGCAAGAGCTGCTCGAACGGCTTCCCGACCCCGCGGTCACCGGCGGTTTCAACCCGGTGCCACGCCGCCTGCGCGAGTACCGAGCGGGCAAACGGTCGCTGTCGCCGGCGCAGCTCGAACGCGACACCGCGCGGGTGCGCGCCGCCTGGCCTGCCGTGGTGCTGCACGCGCTGCACCATCACTGCACGCGGGCGCTGGCCGAGTCCGCCCTCGGCGAGCACGCCGACCGCGCGTTCTCCGACGAGCGCCTGGCCCACGCGGTGTTGCTGCACGCCGAGACGGAAGAGTCCCGGCGCGCCCTGCGCCGCGCGTTGCGCCGGTACGCAGAGGACAACTCCGCCGGAACCGAACGGCACCCGGCCAATGTCCAGTGGCTGCGCCGTCACCCGCGGGTCGACGCCACCCTGTGGACGCGCGGTGTGGTGCTGGAGGAGACGCTGCCGGATGGGCGATCGGTCCGCATCGCCATCGAACGGGATCCACTCGAGGCCCTGCGGCTCGGCACGCACGTCGGCAGCTGCTTCGGCCTCGGCGGCGCCTACAACCACTCCGCCATCGCCGTCGCGCTCGACATCAACAAGCAGGTCGCCTTCGCGCGCGACGCGGACGGCACCTTCATCGCGCGCCAGATCGTCGCCATCACCGACGAGGACCGGCTGCAGTGCCTGGCGGTCTACCCGCTGGCCACCGGCCCGGAGCTGCGCCGGTTGTTCCAGCGGTGGAACCGACAGCTGGCCGACGCGCTCGACCTGCCACTGGCGCCGGCCAAGGGCGACGTGCCCCGCGTCGAGCTCCTGGTCGCCGAGTCGTGGTGGAACGACGGCGTCTGGTACCCGAAGGTATCGCCGTGACGCTGGTGCTGGGCATCGAGACCTCTTGTGACGAGACCGCGGCCGCCGTGGTGCGCGACGGCACCGACGTGCTCAGCAACGTGATCCACTCGCAGACCGCGCTGCACGAGCGCTACCGGGGCGTCGTACCGGAGGTCGCGAGTCGCTCGCACACCGAGCGCATCACCGGCATCATCGAAGGCGCGGTGGCGGACGCCGGCGTCGACCTGCACGCGCTCGACGCCATCGCCGTCACCCACCGCCCCGGCATGATCGGCTGCCTTCTGGTCGGCATCTCCAGCGCGCAGGCGTTGAGCTGGTGGTTGGACCGCCCGCTGATCGGCGTCGATCACATCCGCGCGCACGTACACGCCGCGTTCATGGTGCAGCCCGCGCTCCCGCTCCCCTGCCTCTCGCTGGTCGCCTCGGGCGGTCACACCGCGCTCTATCTGGTCGACGCCGAGCGCAACGTGCACCGCATCGGCCGCACCCGCGACGACGCCGCCGGCGAGGCCTTCGACAAGGGCGCCGCCCTGCTCGGCCTGCCCTACCCGGGGGGGCCCGCCATCGAGGCAGCGGCCGCGGATGGCGATCCGAAGGGCCTGGCCCTGCCGCGCCCGATGCTGCGCGACGGCTCGCACGACTTCTCGTTCAGCGGCGTCAAGACCGCGCTGCTGTACCACCTCCGCGGCAGCGGCGTCGAACGCCCGATGCCGGAGCTGGGCCAGGCGCAGATCGCGGATCTGGCGGCGGCCTACCAGGCCGCGATTCTCGACGTGCTGGTGAGCAAGCTGGCGCGCGCGGCGGAGGCGCACTCCGCCGCCAGCGTGGCGATCGGCGGCGGCGTCGCCTGCAACGGCGAGCTGCGCCGGCGGATCGCCGCCCACCCGGGGTTGGGCGAACGCGAGATCGTGTTTCCGCCCATGTCGCTGTGCTCCGACAACGGCGCCATGGTCGCCGGTCTCGGCACCGAGCTGCTGCGCCGTGGCACCATCGCCGACCTGACGCTGCGGCCGGTCGCCACCTCGCGGAGAGGACCGTGACTCCCGGATTCTCGCTCCGCGATCTGCTGGCCCAGGTCGCGCGCGGTGACCTCGGCGTCGACGATGCGCTGGCCTCGCTGGCGGAGGCCCGCACCGGCGCCGTTTCGGACTTCGCCCGCATCGACCACGACCGGGCCCAGCGCTGCGGCACCCCCGAGGTCGTGTTCTGCCAGGGCAAGCAGCCGGCGGACGCGGTGGCGATCGCCGCCGAGATCTTGCAGCGCGCGCCGCGCGTGCTGCTGACCCGGGTCGAGGACGCCCACTGGCGGGCGCTGGCCCAGCGCTGGCCCGACGCGCGGCACGACCCGCGCGCCCGCTGCGCGATCATCGGGCCGCCACCGAGGGCCAGCGGCCTGGTGGCGGTGCTCGCCGCCGGCACCGCCGATCTGCCGGTCGCCGCCGAGGCCACCGTGACGGCCACGGCGTTGGGGGCCGAAGTGCGCACTTTCCACGACGTCGGCGTCGCCGGCCTGCACCGGCTGCTGGAACCGCTGGAGGAGATCCGCCGGGCGCGGGCCATCGTCGCCGTCGCCGGCATGGAAGGCGCCTTGCCGTCGGTGGTCGCCGGTCTGGTGCGCGTGCCGGTCATCGCGGTGCCGACCAGCGTCGGCTACGGCGCCAGCTACGGCGGCCTCGCCGCCCTGCTGGCGATGCTCAACGCGTGTGCCGCCGGCGTGGCCGTGGTCAACATTGACAACGGCTTCGGCGCCGGCTATCTCGCAGCGCAAATCAACCGTCAGACGCGCGCTGAGGCGCGCCGCGAAGACCGATCTTGACCTCCACGACGCGCAAGCCCGCCCGCCTCGTCCTCGAGGACGGCACTGTCCAGCACGGCCGCTCCTTCGGCGCCCCGGTCGACTCGATCGGTGAGCTGGTGTTCAACACCTCCATCACCGGCTACCAAGAGATCCTCACCGACCCGTCGTACCGCGGGCAGACCGTCTTGTTGACGCAGCCCCACATCGGCAACTACGGCGTCAACAGCGAGGACGAGGAGTCGCTCCGCCTCTGGCTGTCGGGCCTGGTGGTGCGCGAGGCGTGCCACCGCGCCAGCAACTTCCGCGCGGGCGGCGAGCTGTCCGATTACCTGGTGCAACACGGCGTCCCCGGCATCGAAGAAGTCGACACGCGCATGCTCACGCGGCGGGTGCGCACCGGCGGCGCGCTCCGGGTGCTGATCACCGAGGACATGAGCACACCGGAAGAAGAGCTGCTCGAGCGCGTGCGCAGCGCGCCCTCGATCAGCGACGAGGACCACGTCAAGGCGGTCACCTTGGACGCGCCGACACCTTGGACCAAGGGCCACGAGTCCCCGTTCTCGGTGCCGGTGCCCGACACCGGCGAAACGCGTTACTCGCTGGTCGCCTACGACTTCGGCGCCAAGCGCAACATCCTGAGGTCGCTGGTGGCCACCGGCTTCGACGTCACCGTGGTGCCGGCCGACACTCCCGCCGAGGCAGTGCTCGAACGCAAGCCCGACGGCGTCTTCCTCAGCAACGGCCCGGGTGACCCGGCGGTCGTCGACTACGCGGTGCGCGCCGTCTCACAGCTGGTCGAGCGGGTGCCGGTGTTCGGCATCTGCCTGGGCCACCAGATTCTCGGTCAGGTGTTCGGCGCCAAGACCTTCAAGATGAAGTTCGGCCACCACGGCGGCAACCAACCGGTGATGGACCTGACCACCGAGAAGGTCGAGATCACCTCGCAAAACCACTCGTTCGCCGTCGATCCGGGCGCGCTGCCGGATCGGGTCGAAGTCACCCACAAGAACCTCAACGATCAGACCGTAGAGGGGCTGCGGCACGTCGAGCTGCCGGTGTTCTCGGTGCAGTACCACCCCGAGGCGGCTCCGGGCCCACACGACTCGCTCTACCTGTTCGAGCGGTTCCGCGACGTCATCCGCGGCGCCTGACGCACATCAGCGCATCGCCGCCTGTTCGTGCAGGCGCTTGTCGTAGAACTCGAGAAAGAACGGGTTCCACCGCCGCTCTTCCCGCGCGAACTGGTCCATGTCGTCGAGCTCTGAGAAGTAGTCCAGCTCCGACCATTCGTCGGGGAAGTCGACCGGCGACACCCGCAGCGCGTTCTTGCGCTCCTCCATCAGGATCAGCGGGTGCAACACGACGTCTTCGCCGCTTTCGATCCGCATCAGCACCGACCGGCTGCGCCGCAGAACGAACACGCGCCGCTCCTCGTTGCGCTTGAACATGGACGCCATGTGCACCGAGAACACGTCGCTCTTGGTGGTCACCAGGTCCATGAACTGCTGCTTGATCTCCGGGTTGCCCAAGTTCTCGAACTCCGGCAGCTGCTCGAGGTCGGCGACCTCCTCGAAGATCTTGCGCCGCACCGTGGCCCCCAGGTCGAAGTCGGCGTAGGTCGCCTCGTCGCCGTAGCCGCCGTCGCCGGTGTCTTCGACCTCCTCGTTGCGGTAGCGCAGGATCGCCTCGATCACGCTGTCGGGCACCTCGTGCGTCGAGAACAGGCTGCGCAGCACGGGGCGCGACGCGGTGTTGATGTTGATCCGCACGCCGAGCCCGATCGGCTGCTCGGGCGGCGCGTTGGGGTCGACCGGCTCGGGCACCGGCGGCGCCGCGGCGGCGGGGTCGGCATTGCCGTCGGGACCGGCGGGGTTCTGTCCCGGCACGCCGGGGTCCATCACCTGCGACGTGTAGACGGTCAGCACCGACTCGAGGCCGGGGATCAAGCGCCCATCGAGCACCTTGTTGTAGAAGATGTCCTCGGTGACCTCGCGCAGCAGCAGCAAGTCGTCCAGGTGCAGCATCGGCGTCTGCTCGACGCCGAGCTCCTGGTCGCTCTTCAGCGGCGGCCGGGGCATGGCCTCGGTCCGGCCCCGCCCCTCCATCCACTCGACGATGTAGCGCGCCAGATCGTGGCCGTGGGTCGAGCTCAGGTCGAACTCGGTGCCCTCGCGCATCGCGTCGATCAACCGCACCAGACGCTCCCGCGAGGCCTCGGCGAACTCGCGATCGGGGCTCAGCAGGGTGAGGATGTTGAACTTGCGGTTCTCGTCCTCGACCCACACGTAGGTGGTGAGGTCGTCGTCGGCGTAGCCGGTCGGCTCGTACCAAGAATCCTGGCTGCTGTCGGCGGCACTCGCGCCCTCACCGGCACCCTCGCCCTCGCCCTCGCCGGGGAGCCCGCTCTCCCCACCCGGAGCCATCCCCGGCAGCGCGTTGCCGAGATCCCCCATCCCCGGCGCGGCCCCCAAGCCGGCGCCGCTGCCCGCGGCGCTGGCCATCAGGTCGTCGACCAGCTGCTCCTCGACCTGGCTGAGCGTGTAGGTCATGTGGTTCTGCATGCGCGCGAGCAGGGCCTCGTTCTCGCCGCTCAAGCGCGCCAGGCGGGCGGTGACCACCAGCTCGGCGACCAGGACGTAGAGCAGCACGACGAAGATCAGCACCATGATCAGCGCGATGCCGCGCTGGGACCGCGCGACTGCGCGGCCGGGCATCGGCCGCGGTCTGCAGTCAGCGCCGAGGCGTTCACCCGGCGCCATGGGATCTTGGCTGGTGGTCGTCACGAGCGTGGAGGTCGCCAGCATACAGACGGCCGCGCGCGCTTGGGTCTTCCCGGAATCAGTCGCCGCCGCCCAGGCCGTGCAGGCCCTCGGGGCCGAAGAGGATCGTCGGGGTGATGTGGAACTCGAGCGTGGTCTTGCGGGTCTGCTCGGAGGTCGAGCGGAACAGGAAGCCGAGGATCGGAATGTCTCCGAGGATCGGGAACTTGGTCTCGGTCTGGAAGGTGCTCTCGCTGACCAGGCCGCCGATCACGGTGGTCTTGCCGTCGGACAAGTGCACCGAGGTCATCGCCTCGCGGCTGGCGATGATCGGCGTCGGCACCGGGGACGTGTTGGCGAAGCTGTTGACCGCCGAGACACTGGCGAACACCTGGAGAATCACCGTCTCGGTGCCGGCGATCACCGGCCGGATGTTGAGGTTGATGCCGACCGGCTTGAACACGATGCTCGCCGAGACGTTCTGCCCCGACGACGTGATCCGCGCCTGCGGATAGGGCAGGTCGGTGGTCAGGGTCACCGACGCCAACCCGCCGTTGCGCACGGTCAGGCGCGGGTTGCTGACGACGTCCGCCGCGCCACGCGATTCGAGCACCTGCAGCTGGGCATCGAGTTGCCAGCTGTCGTGGATGCCCCCGAGCGAGAACAGGCCGCGGCCCTCGCTCGAGCCCGCGCCCACCACCGGCGGCGCCAACGGAAACCGCGAGATCAAGCTCTCGATCAGCTTGCCGGTCGAGGTGTTGGTCAGGGTCGGGCCGGAGATCGGCTGGCCCTTGTCGTCGCGGAACTGGTCGATGCCGATGCCGAAGAAGCTGTCGCTCGAGTACTCGACGACCTTCACGTCGATCTCGATCTGCGGAACGTTGGAGAAGAACAGGTTGAGGGCGGCCTCGAACGCGCGCAGACCGGCAGGCGCCGCGGTCACCAGAATCAAGCTGTTGCCCGGCCAAGTCTGCGGCACGACCGCGGTCTGGTTGACCTGGGCACGGATGTCGACGGCCTCGGGGTGCTCGAATCCGTCGAGGAACAAGAACTCGACCACGTGCTCCCCCAGCTGGCGGCCGAGGATGCTCTGCCCCGCGTGTCCGCCGCCGGCCAGGAAACGCTGCTTGCGCGGCGCTTGGTCCTGCTGCGGCTCGGTCAGCAAATTGAGCAAGACCTCGCCGGAGCGCTCGGCGATGAAGTACTGCTTGGCCACGCGCCCGTCGGCCCGCACCGAGATGTGGGAGCCGAACTCGGCGCGGAGCCGGGCGGCTTCGGTGTCCTGCCCAACGCCGTCCTGGGCGCCACCGGGCTCGGGCCACGCCGCCTCGACCGGCACCGGCCAAGCCGCCGCCACCGCGTCGACGTCGCCCGGCGCGGCGCCGGCGAGCGCCTGGCTCTGCGGATCGACGGTCGCCCGCACGCGGTAGCCCGCGCTGACTGGCTCGACCGGCACCACTTGGCAGGCTGCCAGCACGCAGCCGCACAACAGCACTGCCAGGCGGTGAGGCACAGCCGCAGCGCGCGGCGCGCCAATTCGGCGTTCGGGCCCTGCCTGCGCGTCAGGTACCGACATAGCTCCGCGGGCCTTGCACGATGCGAGGCGTGATGTGGAAATCGAGCGTGGTGCGCGACTGCGTCGTCGAGGTCGAGCGAAACAGATAGCCGAGGATCGGGATGTCGCCGAGGATCGGCACCTGTGCGGTCTGCTCGAACTCCTGGGTACTGACCAGTCCGCCGATCACCGTGGTCTTGCCGCTGGCGACGTGTACCGACGTCACCACCTCGCGGTTGGACACGATCGGCGTGTTGACCGGCTGCGTGCTGGCAAAGCTCGTCACCACCGAGATGTTGGCGTAGATCTGCAGGATCACCGTCTGCGTGCCGGCGATCACCGGCCGGATGTTGAGCGTCACGCCGACCGGCCGGAACTTGATGTTCGAGGTCACGTTCTGGCCGGAGGACGAGATGCTGGCGTCCGGGTACGGGAACTCGGTCCGGGTCACGATCGACGCCAAGCCGCCATTGCGCACCGCCAGCCGGGGGTTGCTGATGATGTCGGCCTCGCCCTGCGCCTCCAGCGCCTGCAGGTTGGCGGTCAGCTGCCAGCTGTCGTGGATACCGCCGAGCGCGACGATGCCGCGGTCGGCGATGCTGGCACTGCCGACCAGGGGCGCCGCCAGCGGGAACTGCGCCACGATCTCCTGCACCAGCTTGTTGTCGGACAGGTTGGTGAGGGTCGGTCCCGGCGGCACGGTGCTCACCGCCGGTGAGATGCCGAACGCGAGCGTGTCGCTGGTGCTGTACTCGACGACCCGCACCTCGATCTCGATCTGCGGAATGCTGCCGAAGAAAAGGTCGAGCGCGTCCTCGAACGCGACCAAACCCGCTTCGGGCGCGGAGACCACGAGGAGGCTGTTGGGCGTGCCGTCCTGCTGCTTCTCGGGCGCGCCGCTGATCGGCACGTTCTTGGCGGGGTTCGGTCCGCGAATCTGCACGCTGCGCGGCTTCTCGAAGTCGCGGACGAAGAAGATGTCCACCCGCTGCTCGCCCAACATCTCGGCGAGCACGCAGTCCGCCGCCTCGCCACCGCCGACCGCGACCGGGCCGTAGGTCGCCGGCAGCTTCTCGTGCTCCGGAGTCGCCAGGTGCTCCGCCGGCGGCCGCAGCAAGTTGAGCAGCATGCGACTGGTCTCGCCGGTGACGAAGTACTGCTTGGTGATGGTGCCGTCGGGAGCGATCAACACCGAGGGTCCGAACTTGGCGCGCAGCGCGCTCGCGCGCAGTGGCCCGGTCCGGGCCGGATCCTGCGGACCGCGGTCAGTGGATTGCGCCGGCGGCACCGCCGCCGGCGCCTCCCCCCAAACGCGCTCGGCGAGGCCGTGCACGGCGGGCACCGGCGCGTCGACGGTCGCCTCGACGTGATGCCGCAACGCCGGAGCGGGCGAGACGGTACACCCCGGGTGCAGGCACACACCCAGTGCCACCGCCGTCGGCCATCGACCGCGCCACACCCCGCCCATGGTGCGACCCATTGGCCGACGATGTTAGGGCGTGCCGTCGTCGGACTCCAGCTGCTCGACGACTGCCTCGGTCAAGTCCGCGACCTCCAGCCCGCGCGCATCCTTGATGTCGCCGTCGCGGACGACACAGTCGTGCCCCTCGGCCTCGGCCGCTGCCTTGCAGGCGCGCTGGATGCGCTTGTGCATCTTGGCGATCAGCAGCTCGTAGCGCGCGGATCCGCGCCGCACCCCGTCGGACTTGATGGTGTCGTACTCCGGTGTCTCCTTCTCCACCTTGTCCATCTCGATGGTCGCCGGCCGCGACGTGTTGGACGCCGAGCCGTGCAGGACCACGGCACCGCTCTTGGTGCCCACCCCCTGCGCGGGAGCGAGGGCGCAGACCAGCGCCAGGGCCATGCCGATCGACACGATTCGAAAAGTGGGAGCTAACATGGCGGTCGCTTGGGTTGTCTGGGAGCGGGGGTGAATCCCATCGGACACAGCTGAGCGTCAACAGCATCCGGCGAGGGGCAGAAAACCAGGCAAGATCAGTGCCTCGAGATTCCGCCAATCCCGACCGAACGATGGAACATCTTCCTTAGGAAGGAGTTCTGACTTCCGGCGCGTCTCTGACTTTTTTCGGTGGCGCATTTCTCGGTGCAGCGGGATCGCGAATTCCGCCACAATCCGCCACGATTCCGCCACCCGCGACTGTCGCGGTGCGATCGGTTCTTGGTTGCGGCCCCGGCCGCGCTGAGGTTTCAGGCTCCGCGCTGTGCACGGAGACGATAGCGCGCGCCGCGGCGGCGACCGACGCGCTCGAGGTCGCCGCGCGCCACGAGGCCGGCCAGGTCGCGCACGGCGGTCCGCGCGCTGACGCCGGAGAGCTGCATGTACTCGGCGCTGGTCAGCTCACCGCGGCTGCGCACCCACTCGAGTGCCATGGCGCGCCGCCCCTCGATCCCTGGCCCCGGAGTGGGAGCAGCAGGCTCCGCCGGCTCCTCCGACCCCGCCCCGGTCCGCGGCTCGGCGAGGTCTTGGCGGCCGGGCGGTCGCAGAGACCGCGACCCCTTCACTGGCGTTCCCTTCACCGACGATCCCGCGGCGGTCGCCCCGAGCGGCGACGGTGCGGGGTCTGCAGACCGCCGCGCGTCGACGCGGCGCGCCTCCGGAGACGCAGCGGGCGCTTCCCCGTCCAGCACCCCGAGCAGATCTTCGCGACGGACCTGCGGACCGGTCGCGAGCACCATCGCGCGCAACACCGTGTTGCGCAGCTCGCGGACGTTGCCCGGCCAATCGTGCTGGAACAGCTCGTCGAGGGCGTCGGGATGGAACTCGGCGGCACTGGTGTAGCCCGCGCGCACCCCCTCGGCGTGGAACCGCGCCACCAGGTCGGGAATCTCCTGCTTGCGCGCGCGCAGAGGCGGCACGGTGATCACCATGCCCTGCAAGCGGTAGTAGAGGTCCTCGCGAAAGCGCCCCTCGGCGACCAGCCGCCGCATGTCGCGGTTGGTCGCGGCGATCACGCGCACGTCGACCGGCACCGGCTCGAGCCCGCCGACGCGGTCGATCTCGCGCTCCTGCAGGACCCGCAGCAGCTTGACCTGCGTCTGCAGCGAGATCTCGCCGATCTCGTCGAGGAACACCGTGCCGCCGTCGGCGAGCTCGAACTTGCCCACCTTGGCCGCGGTCGCCCCGGTGAACGCGCCCTTCTCGTGGCCGAACAGCTCGGACTGCAGCAGACTCTCCGACAGCGCCGCGCAGTGCACCTTGACCAGTGGGCCTGCGGCGCGGCGGCTCATGCGGTGGATCAGCTCGGTGAGGACCTCCTTGCCGGTGCCGGTCTCGCCTTCCAAGAGCACGGTCAGATCGGTCGGCGCCACGCGCTGCAGGGTGCGCAGCACCGCCTGCATGGCCGGGCTGCGGAACACCACGCCGTGGCTCTCGAGCTCGGCGACGGCCCGCGGCGCCGCCTCCTCGTCGCTCGGCAGCACCGGGCTGCGCATCGCGTCGAACAAGAACTCGGCGCTGGCGGCGGTCTCGGGGAAGGCGGCCGCCGCGGTGTCGAAACGCAACCGGCCGCTGCCCTCGAACCCACTCGCGGCCAAGCGTTCGAGCTCTTCGCCGATCCGCGCGCGACAGCGCTCGGCCTCGGCGGCACCGGTGTCGGGCAGACCCGCCCAGAACTCCGCGTCGGCGGCCCGACCGAGCAGCGCCCCGGCCGGCAGTGCGCGCCGCAGCACGGAGGCGACGTGCTCGAGCAACCGGCTGAAGCGGCGCGCCCCCAAGCTCTCGGCGAGGCGCCCGCCTTCGGACAGTGCGACCCCGACCAGCGCCACCGAGCCCCCCGATTCCCGCGCGCTGGACACCTGCTCCGCGATCCGCCGGCGAAAGTAGTCGGCGACGAACGCCCCGGTGTCGAGGTCTTCGACCGCGTGCCGATACAGCCGCGCGTTCTCGAGCGCGACCGCTGCCTGGGCGGCGATCGTGGTCAGCAGCTCGAGGTGCACCGGCGGCGGCGTGTGTGCGTCGAACACCAACACCAGCGCCCCGCGACGGCGCGCGGCGAGCACCAAGGGCAGCACCAGGAGCGACCCCGCACCCGCCCAAAGGGCGTGCGGGGCGTCGCGGTCCAACACCACACTGCACGGGCCGACCGCCGCCAGCACCGGCACCAGGTCCGGATCCTCGCGGTCGAGCTCGCCGTCGACCGCCCCGTAGCCCCGCACGGTGCCGCGGTCCGACTCGCGCAACACGGCGCACACGCGATCGGCATCGCTGTGCTGCGCGCAGAAACCGATCGCCCGGGTGACGATCTCGGCGGGGTCGAGCCGCTCGGTGACGTCCTGGATCCCCCGGTTGAGGTGGCGGAGCTCCTGCATGCGGTCCTGCAGGTCATCTGCCATCAGGTTGAACGTGCGCGTCAACCGGCCGAGCTGCCCCCGCTCATCGCTCCGCACCCGCACGCCGAAGTCGCCGCGCCGCAGCGCCTGGGCGCCCCGTTCCAGCCGCTCGAGCGGCTTGGTGAGCCGCGCGGTGATCACCGAAGCCAACAACACGGACAATGCCAGCAGCAGGCAGCCCACCGCGGCGAAGTACTCTCGCACCGGCACCGGCCCCAGGCGCAGCGGAAGCTCGGCTTGGCGATCCACGTCGACCACGCCCAACAGCGCGCGCGGCGTCTCCTCGAGGTCGCGCAGCACGTCGTAGACCGCCACCCAGGGCGCCGTGTCGGTCTCGTGTCGCGTGACCGTGGACTGGCCGTGATCGAGCGCCACCGCGAGCGCCTCGCGCCGGGCCTCCATCATCGCCGGCTGCACCGCGGTGTGCTCGAGTTGGCGCCGGCCCAGATCGGCGTCCGCCACCGCCAGCGGGTAGCCCCTGGTGTCGCAGAGCACGATGCCCCGGCCCGGCGCGAGGCCGCCGAGCAGGCCCTGGTCGAGGGGCCGCGCCACCGACAGCGAGCATCTGCCGCCGCCGGCCGCCTCGACCTCCCAACGCACGCCGAGCAGCGGGATCCCCCAGGTCACGTAGAACCCCGGCACCCGCCGCAGCGGGGTCTCCGCCGCGCGCAGGGCGGGATCACCGACGTAGGCGTGCACGCCGACCCCGTCCTCGGCGCTCACCAGCTCGAAGCGCAGGAAGCCGCCGTCCCACTCGGGCGGCTTCTGGCTGTCCATGATCGCCACCAGAGCATCGTGCAGGGCATCCCAGTCGACGGCGCCGTCCTCGCCGACCGGGGCGCCGGCCACCTCGGCGGCGAGCGGCTCGATCCACTGCCTGGCCGAGTCCAGCAGTTCGTTCTGCTCGTCCTGCAGCTGACGGGTCGCCGCCGACATCGCCTGCTGCATGGTGCCCTGTCGCTGCTCGTCGTGGCCACTCTCCAACACCGACACCAGGACCAGCGACAGGACGACGAGGGGCACGACCGTGCTGACGATGAGCACGGCGATCAGCCGCGCGCGCAGGCTGCCGAGCACGCCGAGCAGATCGCCGAACAGCAACAGCAGCAATGGCGCTGACAGCAGGCACAGCACCGCTCCGAGGCGATGCACCCACCGCCGGTACTCGGTGTGGCCGGGATCGTCGAGGAACGCCGCCAGCACGGCGTCCGACCAGCCCTCGCCGACCAGCGGAAAATAGGCCTCGTAGGCCCGCTCCGGCCCGGTGTCGACGGGCCGGAGCTCGAACGGTGTCGCTGCCAGGCGCCGCTCGAGCCCGCGCGGGAGGTTCATCGGCACGCGCGCCACCGTGGTCTCTTGCAGCACACCGCCGCGGTAGATGGCGAACTCCGCTCCGCGCATCTGCTCCAGACGCCCGCGGGCCATCGCCACCGAACGGTTGTCCGCCGTGATCTCCAGCGGCGAATCAGGGGGCTCGACCCGCACCTGCGGCTTGGAGGCGCGGAACGTCGCCGAGCGAAAACGGATCGGGTAGCTCGCGGTGGTACTGCGCAGGCGAATCTCGCGCACCACCGCCGTGCTGTCGAGCTCGACCTCGTAGCCCAGCGTGATGCGCTGCTCCTGATCCTGGTCCTCCCACCGCAACGCGACGCTGGCCGCCGCCGCGCTGGGCTCCGGGTCGATGTTGTGGGCCGCGAGCTCGAAGAACATCGACTCCTGGTGGGTGAAGGCGATGACCTTCGGCGGCACGGAGTCACCGGCAAAGTGCAGCTCGACCTCGCAGACCCGCTCCCCCACCAGCGGCAACGGCTTGTCGGCGCCGGGGAAGTCGGCGCGGTAGAACAGAAAGAGCCGCTCGAAGGACTGCGCGCGATCCCGCGCGATCGACAACACCCGCTCTTGACCCGGCGCGAGGAGCACGCCCGCGTCCTCGGGGTACGGACCCCGCAAGCCGGTCTCCACGCCGCCCAACGAGGCCTGGCCCAGGTCGATCGCGCGCCCGACCGCGTCGCTCGCCGACGCCGTACTCAGCCCGACCAAGCCGACACCGTCGGCGCGCAGCGGAGTCAATCCCAGCGACTGCAGCGGCGCGGACAGCTCGAGGCGCACGGTGGTCATGTCGCGCTCGGGATGCCCCAGCGCAAACGCCGGAATCCACGGCCGACTGATCGGCAGCTCCTCGACGACCGGGTCCTCCTGGCCGGCGTACTGCAGCACGCAGCGCAGCGCCGCCGCCGAGTTGTCGACGCCGAAGGCCGGCGCCCACAGCACGACGTTGAGCACCGGCCCGCCCAGCGGCTCGCGGAACGCGATCCGCTCGAGCTCGTCGCCGCTCAGCGGCAGCCAGTACGGCCGCACCGGAAAGCCATCGACGGGGTAGTGGCGGACCGGCAACAGCTCCCCCGCGCCGACCAAGTCGGCGAGGGGCACGTGGGTCACCACCTGCTTGCGCGGCACGGACTCGCCCGACAGCAGCCGCAGCAGCGGAGCATCGCGCTCGCCGCCTCGGTAGCTGCCGAGCGTTCCCTGCTCCATCGCCGGCAGCGCGGCGCGCACCCGCTCGGTCACCAAGCGCAGCTCGGTCTGCCGCGACAGCTCGCGCCCGTGCGTGAGCGCCGCGGGCAGCAGCAAGCCCAACAACAGCAACAGACCGCCCGCGACCCGACACCAGCGGCCGAGCGCCGGCCGGCCGCGCACCGCGCGCCGCCCGACCCAGAGAACCACGACCGCGACGACGACGGCGAGCAGCGCCCACGCCGCGCGCAGGAAGACGACGGTCCAGGTCGACCACCAGCTCGGCCGACTCTGGCCTGCGGCGGTCAACGGGGGCGCACCCGCGAAGCGCAACAGGCGCAGCTGTCGCACGTCGTCGACCGGGTTGGTGCCGGTCCAGGTGATGTAGTTGTAGCGGTCCGGATCGTCGCAGTCGTCGACCGCCAGGTTGAAGGCCACGCGCTCCGTGCCGGGCTCGAAACCGGGCAGACTGTGGAACGGGATCGCGGCCTCGAAGTCGTAGCCGCGTCCCTGACGCTCCAACGCCGCCACCCGGACTCCGGTCAACGCCGCTCCGCCGTAGTGCGGTGCCTCGCCGACCGCGCCCGACCACGCCACCAGCCCCCACGGCCGGCTGGGGTTGAGTGGCATCAGGAAGATCTGCAGGTCGTCCGCGTTGAAGCGGTGGCCGGCCTCCTCGCCCGCGTCGTTGTCGGGGTCGACATCCAAGAACAGCTCGACCGCGTCCCCTTGGTGCCAGTAGGACGACTTGCGCTGTCGCACCAGCTGGTCGTCGCGCACGCTGCCGGCCACGTAGAGGTGCGCCGCGTCGTAGCTCAGCCAGAAGGTCGCCGACAGGTCCTCGGGGCCGCGCCACGCGCCACCGCGCGAGTGCGCCACCCGGTCGCCGGCAGCGAGCTCCATCTTCCACGCCGCCGACCACTCACCGTCGGTCAGATCGCCGTCGATCTGGACCGCCGCCGACTGCCACGGCAATCCTTTGGGCGGGGCCTGTCGCGGACTCTGCGCCGCGCCCTGCGCCGCCGAGGGGACAGCCAGCCCCAGAGCGAGCAGAGCGCGGGCGGCGCACCGGAACCAGGGAGCGTAGAGTGGATTCATCGACTGCGTGCACCCGCGGCGGGCGGTCGGAGCCCCCCGGGCTGGACCACTGCGCGGGGTGCGCGCGGCTCCGAGCACGCATCATAGCGGCGGCCGCGGCGCGCGTCGCGCCGCGGCCGCTCACCCGGTGCCGCGGCGCTCAGCTGCGGCGCCGGCGGCGGCGGCGGCCCCCGCTGTCACCGGACGGCCGGCGCGACCGCCCACGCGAGGAGCTCTCGCCCTCGGCGAGCAGATCTTCGGGCGACTCCAGCTCTTCGCTCAGCTCGAAGCCCTCGTCGACCTCTTCGATCTCGAACTCCTCGACTTCGTCGATGTCATCGACCTCCTCGACGTCATCGAGCGGCTCGACGGCCTCCTCCGGCGGCAGCTCACGGGTGCGGCCCCGGCGACGCCCACCGCGCCGCTCGTCGTCGCCCCGCTCGTCGCGCGCCTCGTCGCGCACCTCATCCTCGCGACCACGGCCGCGCCCCCGGTCGTCGTCCCGGTCGCGCCGCGCTCTGCCACGGCCTCGCTCGCCGTCCCGGTCACGATCACGGTCGCGGTCGCGGTCGCGGTCACGGGACCGCCCGCCACGGCCGCGCTCCTCGCGATCGCGATCACGATCACGATCCCGGTCACGGTCACGGGACCGCCCGCCACGACCACGCTCCTCGCGGTCACGGTCCCGATCCCGGTCCCGATCCCGGTCCCGATCACGGTCCCGATCACGGTCACGCCCGCGACCGCGCTCGTCCCGCTCCTCGCGATCCCGCCGACCGCGACCGTCCCGATCTCGGCCATCGCGATCTCGACCGTCCCGATCTCGACCGTCCCGATCCCGACCACGACCACGCTCGGCCGGCGGCGCATCGACCGCGCGGCGCGTCAGCTTGATCTTGCCGAAGTCGTCAATCTCCTTGACGCGCACTTCGACCTCGTCGCCGATGCGCACCACGTCGGTGACCGCGCGGATGAAGTCGTCGGAGAGCTCGGAGACGTGGCAGAGACCTTCCTGGCCGGGCAGGATCTCGATGAACGCGCCGAACTCCTTGATCGAGGTGACGCGGCCCTTGTAGACCTGCCCGACCTCGACCTCGGCGGTCATGTCTTTCAGCCGCTGCACGCATTTCAGCACCAACTCGGAGTTGGTGCCGGCGACCTGCACGGTGCCGTCGTCGCCGATGTGGACGCGGCACTTGTACTCGTCCTGCATCGCGCGCACGTTGCGACCACCGGGGCCGATCACCACACCGATCTTCTCCATCGGCACCTTGACCGTTTCCAGCCGCGGTGCGTTGGGGCTCAAGTCGGAGCGCGGCTGGCGGATTACCTTCAACATCTCGCGCAGGATGTGTAGCCGGCCCTGGCGTGCCTGCTCGAGCGCCTGCTCCAGGATCTCACGGCTCAGGCCCTCGCACTTGATGTCCATCTGCAGGGCGTTGATGCCCTTGCCGGTGCCGGCGACCTTGAAGTCCATGTCGCCGCAGTGGTCCTCGGTGCCGAGGATGTCGCTGATGATCGCGACGCGCTTGCCGTCGACGACCAGTCCCATGGCGATGCCCGCGACCGGCTGCTTCAGCGGCACACCCGCGTCCATCAGCGCCAAGGTGGCGCCGCAGACCGACGCCATCGACGACGAGCCGTTCGACTCGAGGATCTCGGAGGTGACGCGCAGCGAATAGGGAAACTCGTCCCGACTCGGCAACACCGGCTCGATCGAGCGCTCGGCGAGCGCGCCGTGGCCGATCTCGCGCCGGCCGACGAAGCCGAAGCGCTTGACCTCACCGACCGAGAACGGCGGGAAGCTGTAGTGCAGCAAGAACCGCTTGTCGTCCTCGGGGTAGATGCCATCGAGCATCTGCTCGTCGTCGCGCGTGCCGAGCGTCGCCGTGCACAGCGCCTGGGTCTCGCCGCGGGTGAACAGCGACGAGCCATGACAGCGCGGCATGACGTCGACCTCGACGGCGATCGGCCGCACCGTGGTGCTGTCGCGGCCATCGACGCGCCGGTCGTCGAGGATCTGCTCGCGGATCGCCTCGTCCATGATCGCATGGCACAACGACGACACCGCCTTCTTGTGGGCCGCGGCCTCGGCGTCGGTCGCCGAAGCCGGCGCCAAGGCCTCGACCACCTCGTTGACCAAGGCCTTCTTCGACGCCGCCTGCTCGTGCTTGTTGGCGCCATCGAACGGCGCCGCCCGCAGCTGCTTGCCGAACTTCCGCTCGATCGACTTGCGCAGCTTTTCGTCGGGCACGGGCGACTCGAACTCGACCTTGGGCTTGCCCACCTTGGCAACCAGCTCGTCGATCATGTCCGCCACGTCGGTGCACACTTGGTGCGCCAGCTCGAGCGCCTCGAGCATCACGTCCTCGGGGACCTGGTCGCCACCGGCCTCGACCATGACCACGGCGCCCTTGTGCGCCGAGACGGTCAGGTTCAGCTTGTTCTCGGGCGACTGGACGTCCGCCCAGAGTGGGTTGACCACCAGCTTGTCGTTGCGCAGTCCGATGCGGCAGGCTCCCAGCGTCTTGCCGCCGGGAATCGAGCTGATCGCCAGCGCGGCGAACGAAGCCACCGCCGCGACGATGTCGGACTCGTTCTCCTGGTCGGTGCACATCACCTGGGCCAGGACCTGCACCTCGTTGCGGTAGCCGTCGGGGAACAACGGCCGGATCGAGCGGTCGATGATGCGCGAGACGAGGATCTCACGCGACGTCGGCCGCCCCTCGCGCTTGAAGAAGCCGCCGGGGAACTTGCCCGCCGCCGACGCCTTCTCGCGGTAGTCGCACGTCAGCGGGAAGAAATCGAGGTCGCCGCGGGGCGACGAGCTCTGCGCGGTGGCCAACACCATCGTGTCGCCGTACCGCGCGAGGATCGAGCCGTCGGCCTGCTTGGCCATTCTCCCGGTCTCCAGCACCAGCGGCCGGCCGCCGATCTCGCGCTCGACGCGCACCGGTTCGTACAGCGTCGCGCCCGCGATCTTCGCGCCCTTGGACGCGGAGCGTCGCTTGGCCACGGTCTTCTTGGTCTTGGCTTTCTTCGCCTTGGTCGCCGGAGCCTTCTTGGTGCCGGCCTTCTTGGCCTTGGACGTCGTGGTCGACGACCCGGCCTTGCGCGCGGTTGTCCGCGCCTTCTTCGTTGCCATGTCTACTGTCTTGTTTGTGTTCCGAGCCGCTTCGCGGCCCGTGGCGCAACCGGACCCACATGGTCCCGGGCCACGCCCCTCATCGAAATGGGGTGCCGCCGAAAGCAGCCACCCCGTGTCACCCGACCGGCCAACGCCGGCACCGGGTCTTGCTTAGGGTTCCCGCGGCCAACAGGTTGCTTCAGAAAGTGCTTCGTCTCGCAACGGACTGCTGGGCCGCGAAGTGGGGTTGGGGAGCGAGGAGCACGTCAAGTGGCGGTCGCTTCGAGCGAGCGCGGCGTCGCGCTGCCCGCATCCCCGAGTCTCTGTGTTTTCTTCGTTGTCTTGTCTGTCTTGTCTTCGGTCTTCGGCACCGCGCAGCTCGAGCTCGCAAGCTCCCCGCGCCGTGGCGGAAGCCGCGGTCAGCGCCGCAGGCCGAGTCGTTTGACGACCTCGACGTAGCGGTCGTGTGCCGAACGGTTCAGGTATCCGAGCAGCTTGTTGCGCCGGTTGACCTTCTGCAGCAACCCTTGGCGCGAATGGAAGTCCTTGCGGTGCCGCTTCATGTGCTCGGTCAGCCGCTGGATGTCCTTGGTCAGCAACGCGATCTGCACCTCGGGCGAACCGGAGTCCGCATCGTGCAGGCGGTAGTCGGAGATGAGCTGGGCTCGGGAGTGTTCGGCGAGAGTCATGCTGCGGGTTCCACAGGGTCAGAACCGACGGCCCAGGGCGACCGCGCGCCGACAAGCGAACGGCTCCCGGATCCGTGGTCGGGGCACTCCGAACGGCCGGAGCGCCACGGGAATGCGGCGGAGGATAGCGGCCACGGCGGCAATGTCGAGGACTAGTGGGGCGTCGCAGAAGTTCGCATGGAAAGTCCGCGCCCCTGGACGCCGCGCGCGGGCCCCCTACCGGTGGCGGCGGGGCAGCCGGCGGATCAGCTCGCCGGCGACCTCGGTGGCCGCCGCGCGCAGCCGGCCGGTGCGGTCGCGCGGGGCCGGACCGGAGCCCCCCGCCTTGACCTCGCCGTGCACTCCCCCGGACCACAGCGCCTCTGGCTGGGCCGGCGCCTTCATGGTCAGCTCGGCGGCAAAGCGGACGACGCCCGTCGCCATCAGCGAGCTGGCGTCCCACCGGGTGATGCGCACCGCCAGAACGGCATCCTCACCGAACCGGCCACCGACCGACTCGAGCCAGCTGGCATCGAGCACCGAAACCGCCGCCGGCGCGGCCAGCTCCCCGGCGAGGACGTCGTCGACCATCGCCGGCGCCAGCGGCGCGTAGTAACGCTGCACCAGGGCCCGGGCGATCTCCTCGCGCAGCGCATCGGTCACCACGCGGGCAGAACCATCGGCGGTCGCGTCCTCGACGGGCAGCACCGCGATGTCGGCGGGGTTCGTCGACAGCAGCTCGGAGGACGTTTCCAGCGAGGAGAAGACGCCGCCCGCCGGCGTCTGACACGCCGCCGCGACCAGCAGCAAGAGCACGGATGGGGCTTTGGCCATGAGGACTGTCGCCACAGTAGCCACCTGCCCAACTCGACTCCAGCCCGCTTCGCCCCTTCCGGCGCCCGGGCTCACGCCCAGGCCCGGGCCGAGCGCGCACAGGACTCACAGTGGCCGCACGGCTCGGGGCCGCGGTCGTAGCAGCTGAACAGATCGGCCGGCACCAGGCCCTGCCGGCGCGCCACCGCGACCATCTGCCGCTTGTCGAGGTCGGCGGTCGGGGCGCGCACCTCGACTGCGGCGCGGGTGCCCAGCGCCAGCGCCGCGGTCATCGCTTGGGTGAACTCGACCGTATTGTCCGCGAACGTGGCGGCCTCCTCTCGATTGAAGCCGGCCAAGACCACCCCGACCCCGAGGGCCTCGGCCCAGGCCGCGCCGACCGACAGCAGCACCACGTTGCGGGCCGGCACCCAAACCGCAGCGGCGCTCATTCCGTCACCCAGCGCCTCGCGACCTGGGCGCGGCAGCGGCGCCGCGCCCTCGATCAGGGCACTGCCCGCGCTCCGCGCCGCCGCACCGAGCCAGGGCAGCGATACCGGCTGCCAGCGTAGCCCCCACCGCGATGCCAATCGCTCGGCGGCGCGCGCCTCGGCGGCGGCGGCGCGCTGGCCGTAGTCTGCGGTGACCACCATCTCGACTTCGCCGCCGCCCTCTCGCCACAGGAGCAGGGCAACGGCCGAGTCCAACCCGCCCGACAGCAACGCCACCGCCCGGCGATCGCGCGCCGGGTTCACGGCAGCGACACGGACACCGAGATGGCGGACCCGCGCGCGTAGGCGACCTGCCCGCGGCGCACTTCCTCGAACACCAGGGCCTGCGCCGACATTCGCGTCGAGAAGAAGACGTGCGCCTCACCGACCACGCTCCAGGCGCCCGCGACCAGCCCGGTGAGCGGGGCCGGCAGCTGCGGCAGCTGCACCGTCCGCGCCCCGAGCGCGCCGTCCTCATCCAGCCGCCAGAGGCTCCAGCGCCGGCCGCCGGCATCGGTCACCGTGAGCTCCTGCCACCCCAGCAGCTGGCCCAGGGCGGTCGGGTCGAGCCGGTCCTGGTAGGTGATCGCGGGCTCGCCGCTGCTGCTCGACGGCGCGGTCACCGATGGAATCCCGATCGGCGGCAGCGTCGGCACGGTCTGTCCGGTCTGCACGTCGACCAGCCGCCGGTGGCGCGACAGATTGCCGCTCTGGTCGACCGCCTCGGTCGACACCATCAGCAGCGGCGTGAACGGCGTGAGATTGAGGGCCGTCGTCAACGAGTAGGTCGCGTTGACGTCGTAGACGCCACCTCCGGCACCGGTCGCAAAACCGACGCCGAACAAGCTGGTGCCGCCGAACCCGGCGAGACTGCCCATCAACCGCACCACCGGCGGCTCGAGCAGATTGGCGAGATCGAGTCCCGTCGCGGTGCCGAAGTCGACGGTATACGGAGCCGCCAGATTGAGCGTCGTCAGCGTCGCCGGCAGCAGTGCCAGCGCGGCGGACGCAGTCGCTCCGCTGTCGACCGGCCCCAACGGCATCGTGGGCGTCAGTCCGTCCGGCCCGCACAGCTGGCATGCGTGGTGGGCGAACGTGGGCAAGGACATCGGCTCGAAGCGGCCGGCAAACGCGTTGACCACCGCCAGCCGATTGGCGCGGATGGCCGTGCTCGGAATCGCCGTCGGTTGGCCCGCGCTCGTGGCCAGCGCCTGCTGGGTCGGATCGTCGATCAGATTGCAGCCGATCAACGCGGTGTCGCCGACGCTGGCGGCGAACGCGACCGCACCATCCAACGTCGCCGTACCGCCACCGATCGGGCGCAACGGCAGAGAGACGAACGCCGAACCCGAGTCCAGCAGGGTGCGCACGTCGTAGCCCGGGGCCACGACGGTCATCGTGTGGCTGGCCGCGGACAGTCCGGTGAACGACGCGCGCCCGTTGGCCGCCGTCGTCGCCGTGCGCTGCCCCACCGCCGGCGCCATCGGCAGCCCGGGCTCGACGATGACGACCGCGCCCGGCACCGCCGCCATCGTCACCGCGTCGTACGCCTCGACGGTGAGACTGCCACCCGCGACCGAGCCCCGCATCACGCCCCGGGGCACGATGCGGCCGGTGACTGCGCTGGCGGCGAGGTTGCCGGCGGCGTCGGTGATCGACAGGGTGTAGTCCAGCGCCAACACGTTGCGGCCCAGGTCGATCGGCGTCATCACGAACTGGCCGGCGTCGTTGGCGGCGAACATCGGCACCATCGCCCCGTTTGCGGTCAGCGTGGCCTCGCCGAGTCGCTCGGACGCCAAGCCGTAGAAGACCGCGGACTCCTGATCCGAGAACAGGTCGAGCTGCGCGACGCCACCCGCCGGCGCACCGGCGCCGACCACCGTCGGCAGCACTGTGTCCTGCAGCGTCGGGTTGCCACCCGCCGACGTCACGAAGCCGGAGCTTCGCCTGCCTCGCACCAGCTCGACCGCCAGGGTGAGCGGACCGTCATCGAACCGCGGCTGCGCCAGCGTGCCGAGCGCGCCGGCGAAGTCGAGAGTGACCGTCTGCGCGCCATCGGCAGTCAGCGTCGCGTCGCGCTCGACGAACGCGACGTCGTCGGGATCCTCGGTATCGGAGTCCAGTCCGTAGATCCGGCCGACGAGCCGATCGTCGGCGCGCGCCGACGGATCGAGGACGACGTCGACCGCGAGGTTGTCCAGATTCGCGCGGTTGACCCGGTGCTCGAAGCCGGCGGTGAAGTTGCCGACCGAGACGCTCTGCGGCGCGAGGTGGGCCAGAGTGGAAAACCGCGAGAACGGCCGGCGGCCACCGAACTGCAGCACACCACCGGCGCCGAACAGGATGCTGCTGTCGACGAACAGCTCGTAGTCGCGGGCGCCTTCCAGCGCGCTGTCCGGATCGAACCGGAGTACGCGGGTGTCGGGATCGACACCGTTGGTGAACGGAAAGGTCGCATCGCCGGAGACGACGGTGCCGAACGCGTCGCGCAGCTCGGTGCCGGCCAGCGCGGAATCGCCGTCCGGCGCCTTGTCGAACACGACGAAGACCGGGGTCTCCCGGCTCTGGTCGACGGCGGCGTCGCGGGGCAGCACCTCGACGATGCGGCCGTCCTCGTCGGCGGGATCCTGGTCGACGAAGAAGCTGGCGACCGGGTCCGGCTCGGTGCCGCCATAGGTGACCCCGTCGACGTCGCGCACCGACGGATCGACCAGCACCTCGTAGGCGGTGTCGACCGGCAGCGCCGTCACCGGTCGCAGCAACACGACGGTGTCGCCGAGCAAGAACTCGTAGGTCACCGGCACCGGCTGCCCGCTGTCGGCATCCACCAGCTGCACGCCACCAGTGGTCGGTCCGGACCCGGGACCCGGCACGCCGGGCAGCTGCGCGGCGACCTCGACGGTGTCGCGGTTGACGGATTCGCTGAAGGACACGACCACCGGGGTCGATGCGGCAATCGCCGATCCGGACGGCACGGCCGCGACCACGCGCGGCCGGGCATCCGCCACGATGCCCCCCGCCGGCATCACCTGCACGTTGGTGCTGCCGGCCCCCGTGCCACCACCGCCGTAGACGCCGACGACGTTGTCGCAACCGGTGGCGGTCAGGAGAAGGGCGGCAAAGATGACCGGGAGAGAGCTGCGCATCATGGTGGTCGGCCCGCCGGCAGGCCGGGGCGCGTGGGAAGAGAGATCGAGCCGGGGCGCCCTGCGCGTGCGCCAGACGTTCCCGGCCACTCCGCCGCAGACGAAGCCGGCGCCGATCTTATTCCCGCGGACCCGAATCTCCCACCGCGGCGGCGCCGATCAGCTGGTCGAGGGCCATTCCGACGCCGCGCGACAGGCCCCGCACGACGTCCTCGGGCAGATCGCCGTCGACGGGCACGTCGCCGCCGAACTCGCCATCGACGACCACTCGGCCCGAGCGCACCTCGGTCAGGGTCAACCGCAGCACGGCACGCGCCACCCAGCGGCCGTCCAGGGCGGTCTGCTGCAGCTCCAGCACCCGGGCGCGCAACGACCAGTCCGCCGCACGCGCATCGACCGCGGCGACCACCGCGCCAAAGACCCCGGCTCGCTCGAACCCGGTGAGCAAGGCGTCGTGCACCACCTCCTCGACCGGCGCCACCCAGCGGTGGAACCGATAGGGCTGCAGCCCCACCGGCCCGTTGGCGACCTGCAGTCCGTCGCCGCGAAGATGCGGCGCGACGCCGACGCGATCCAGGACCAGGGTGCCCCCCAGGGGCTGTAGCCCATCGACCGCTGGCCGGGGCGGCAACGCCAGCCGGTAGTAGCGCTCGTCGGGGACGGACACGCCACCGCACGCCGCGCACGCCAGCAGCGCGGCCATGGCCCGAACCACCGCCGTCGTCGCCCGCATCACCGCCCACCTCCGCGCGGCGCACCCGGCGCCAGCTCGACGGCGGCCTCGCCGAACAGCAGCGCCGACGGCGCCGCGCGCAGCTTGCGGGCCAAGGCCGACACCTCGGCGAGCGTGCTCTGCGCGCCGAGGATCACGCGGTGAAGGGGGCCGCGGACGTCCCCCATCGCTTCCTGCAACCCGACCAGCACCGCCGCCAAGCGCGGCTCGAGCGTCGCCAACCGCTCGGCAGCCAACCGCCACGCCGCCAGCGTGCGCGGCACGGCGTCGCCGCGCACCAGCGCGCCGGCATCGGCAGCCGCGCGGCGCAACTCGGCGGCGGCCGCGGTCACCTCGGCGACGGCGGCCCGCGCCTCGACGAACGTGCCGCGCAGCTCGGGGAGGACGGCGGCGACACCGCGATCGAGCTCGTCGAGGCTGCGACCGAGACGGTCGGGCAAGGCGCGGGCGGCCACGTCGACACCTTCGATCAGCCCGGCCAGCTGGGCGCGCTGCTGCGGTCCGGCCAGCGCGCGCGCGGCCGCCACGAGCTCGCGCGCCTCGCCGATGAACGCCGACACCTCGGTGAGGACGTCGGGCATGTTGCGCGCCAGCTCGGTCAGCGGCGACGGCTGCACCGGAATCACCGCCCCTGGCTCCAGGGCGGCGACCTGCGGCCGATAGCCCTCCAGCTCGACCGTGACCTGGCCGGTGACCAAGGCGCGATCGAGGCGCCCCCGCGTCACCTCTTGGATCGACGCCAGCGAGCGGTCGACCTCGACCTCGACGACCGTCTTCCCCTCCGCGAAGCGAATGTCGGTCACCGCGCCGACCGGCACGCCCTGAAAGTTGACCTTGGAGCCGACGACGAGCCCCTTGACGCTCTCGGCGAACCGCAGCCGGTACGACGCCCGCTCGCCCCCGACCCGAAGACCGACGACCACGACCAGCAACGCCGCCAACAGCACGCCGCTGCCGCAGAGCAGCAGGCCGACCCGATACCGCTGCGCGTGATTCCAGCTCCGATGCAAGGTGCCCCCGCATCCTGCATCGTCCGCCGTCGCCGCCGGGCTGCAGCGCAACCGACGCCGACCGCGGCGGCACCCTTCAAACGTCCGACGTCGCCAGCGGCACGTCGAGCGAGAAGCCGCCCTCGTCGGTCATCCGCCGCTCCAGGAAGCCGCGGATGGCGGGCTCGGGCGCGTTCCAAACCGTCTCTTTGTCGCCGACTGCAGTGATCCTGCCGTCGAGCATCATCGCCACCCGATCGGCGATCGCATAGGCGGAGGCCAGATCGTGCGTGACGACCACGGTGGTCACGCCGAACACGCGGTTGAGCTTGGCGATGAGGTTGTCCACCTCGGCAGCGGTGACCGGATCGAGACCCGCGGACGGCTCGTCCAGGTAGAGGATCTCCGGATCGAGCGCCAGCGCCCGCGCGATCGCGACCCGCTTGGTCATGCCCCCCGACAGGTTTGCCGGCAGCAGCGCCGCCGCGTGCAGCATGCCGACCATGTCCAGCTTGAGCCGCGCGGTCTCGGCGACCAGCGCCGCGGGCAACGCCGTGTTCTCGCGCAACGGCAACGCGACGTTGTCGAGCACGCTCAAGCCACCCAACAACGCCCCGCCCTGGAACGCCAGCCCGGTGCGCAACCGCTGCAGCCGCAGCTCGTCGTTCGGCATCGCGTAGAGATCCCGTCCGCCGACGAACACGCTGCCGGCGTCGGGCGGCTCGAGCCCGCACAGATGCCGCAACAGCGTGGTCTTGCCGCAGCCGGACGGCCCCATCAGCACCGTGATCTTGCCGCGCCGCACCGCGAGGTCGACGCCGGTGAGCACCTGCCGCTCGCCGCGGTACGAGGACACCGCGATCGCGCGCACGTGGTCGGCCGAGGCGGCGGATGCCTTCATCCCAGCAACCACCGCTGGCCAGTGACACACAGCGAGTCCAACACGATCACCAAGAAGATCGCGGTGACCACCGCGTGCGTGGTGGCCCGGGCGACCCCGGTGCTGCCCCCGACCACGCGCAGGCCGAGGGCGCAGCCGACGACGCCGATGGTGATGCCGAACACCACGGCCTTGAACAAGCCGATGAGGAAGTCGTCGAGACCGACCGCGGTGCGGGTCTGCTCGAGGTAGGCGCCGACCTCCGCCGCGCCGACCGCGACGGCGAACAGCGCGCCCCCTGCGATCGCGGCCGCGTCGAAGGCCAGCGCCAGCACGCCGGCGGCGATCGCCAGCGCGACGATCTTCGGCACCACCGCGAAGCGGAGCGGGTCGACCGCCATCTGCCGCAGCGCGGTGATCTCCTCGCTGATCACCATGGCACCGAGCTGGGCCGCGTTGCTGCCGCCGGAGCGCGCGGCCAGCACGACGGCAGTCATCAGCGGCCCGATCTCGCTCACCACCGACACGCCGACCATGTCGGCGACGTAGATCTCGGCCCCCCAGACCCGCAGCTGCACGAACGCCTGCATCGCCAGGACCAGCCCCAGCAACAGAGCGATCAACAGGACGATCGGCAGCGCGCCGACCGCCGCGGCATCGAGCTCGAGCACGGTGCGATCCCAGCGCACGCCCTGCCCGCGCCGCGGCCACAAGCACGCGGCGAAACACCGGCCCGCCAGCGAGACCACGTCGCGGGCGGCGTGGCACAAGGGCTCGACCGCCGCGCCCACCGCCACCACCAGGTGACGGCGGCCACGCCGCAGCGGCGGCTCCAGCAGGCGGCCGACCGACACCAGCGAGAAGAACTCGGTGGCCTCCGGCGGCAGCCGCCCCAGCTGCAGGTCGACGCCGCGCCGGCGCGCGTCGCGAATGCCGGCGACCAGAGCGGCCATGCCGGCGGTGTCGAAGTGCTGCACGGTGCCGAGGTCGACCACCAGCCGGGGCGGCGCCCCGTCCGCCGCCGTTGCCGCTGCCAACACCTCGGTAAAGCCCGCCGCTGCATCGCGGTCGAGCCGCTCGGGTGCGGTGATCACCGCTGATTCCGACAACCGACCCTCCGTCTCCGTCTTTCGGCCGAACGCCCGCCGCAGCGCGAGGCGAAACCCGGATCAGAGGTGCGCGCGCAGGTGCCGCGCCAGCACTTCGACCTGCGGCGCCTCGAGGATTCCCAGGTGGTCGCCGGGCACGTCGTGGCAGGCGAGCTCGCCGCGCACCCAGGCGCGCCAACCACCGTCCGGCGGCACGTCGGCGCCGTAGTTCACCAGCTCGTCGGTGGCGCGAAACACCACCACGTCACCGTCGTAGGGCTGCATGTCGTAGCGCTCCCAGGCCGCGTCGTAGACCTCGGCCCGCAGCTGGCGCAGGTTCTCCATTCTGGCCCGGAGGTCGACCGCGGTGGCCGACCGGCGCCGCCAGCGCTGCGCGACCCCGTTCCAGGCCGCGCGCAGGCCGCGGAGCAACCGGCGGGCCGCCGAGCGGCGGCCGGTCTCCAGCAGCACGTCGAGAATGGCGACGATGTGCACGCGTTCGCCCCGGGCCCGCAGCTGACGCGCGACCTCGTAGGCGAGCACGCCGCCAAACGAGACGCCCACCAGCCGATACGGGCCGTTGGGCTGCTTCTGGCGCACCGCGTCGGCATACCCGCGCGCCATCTCCACGACACTCGGCACGACCCCCGGCTGTGCCAACAACTCGGTCTCGATCGGCAACAGCACGCCGTAGACCGCGTGACGGTCGGCCAGCTCGCCGGCGAGCCCGCGGTACAGGTTGATGCCACACACGCAGAACACCGGCGCTTGTCCCTCGTCGCCGGCGAGCGGCACCACGAGGGTGCTGCCGACGTCCTCGCCGAGGTCGATGCGGGCCGCCTGCGCCGCCAGAGTCGGCGCATCGAAGACCAACCCGAGGTCGAAGCGCGTGCCGCAGGTGTCGTTGATGCGCGCCACCAGCTCGGCGGCCAGCAGCGAATGGCCGCCCAACGCGAAGAAGTCGTCACCGCGCCGCACGCTGGCCAGGCCCAGGACCTCGCACCAGAGCTGTGCCACCATCGCCTCCACCCCGGTGTGCTGCTCGGCGTCGTTTGTTTCGGCGGTGCCGAGCTCGAGGGTCAACGCGTGGCGATCGATCTTGCCGTTGGGCAGCAGCGGCATCTCCGGCAACCAGAGCCAGTGCTGCGGCACCATGTACTCGGGCAGCCGCTCCGCCAGCTGCGCCCGCGCTCCCGCAGTGTCACCATCGCCAACCAACCAGGCGACCAAGCGACTGTCGCCGGCGCGCAACGAGCGCACGTCGACCGCGCAGACCGAGACCGCCGACAGCGCCGCCAACGCCGCCTCGATCTCGCCCAGCTCGACGCGGAAGCCACGCAGCTTGACCTGGTTGTCGACGCGGCCGTGAAACTCGAGCCCGTGCGCCGTGTGCCGTGCGAGATCGCCGGTGCGATACATCACGGCGTCACCGCCGGCGAACGGGTCGGCGACGAATCGCTCCGCCGTCAGCTCCGGGCGGTCGTGATAGCCGGGACACACGCCGGCCCCGCCGATGTAGAGCTCGCCGGCCACCCCGACCGGCACCGGCCGCCGCCGCGGATCGAGGACGTGCATCTGCAGGTTGGCGATCGGCCGGCCCAGCTGAATCGGAGCTGCGGCGTCGACGATGCGCGCGCAGGAGCACCAGACCGTGGCCTCCGTCGGCCCGTACATGTTCCACACTTCCGCGGCGCGTTCGAGCAGCGCCCGCGCGAGCTCGGCGGGCATCGCCTCGCCACCGCACAGCACGCGACAGTCGGGCGCGCGCCAATCGGCGCCGACCAACATGTGGAACGTCGCCGGCGTGGCCTGCAGCACGGTGGCGCCGACGTCGTCGATCAGCGCCGCCAGCCGCACGCCGTCGGTGGCGACCGCCCGCGGCACGACCACCAGGCGCGCGCCGGCCACCAGCGTCGCCCACAGCTCCAGCACGTGGATGTCGAAGCTCAGCGTGGTGATGCCGAGCACGGTGTCGTCGGCCGACAGCCCCGGTTCGCGCAGCATCGCCGCCAAGAAGTTGACGACGCCGCCGTGCGGCACCGTCACCCCCTTGGGCACGCCGGTCGACCCCGACGTGTAGATGACGTAGGCCAGTGCCTCGGCGCCGACGGCGGGCAACGCGCGGGCCGGCCCGGCGATCGCGGCCTCGATCGCGTCCGCCTCGGCGTCGAGCAGCAGCCGCTCGCATTGCACCCCGGCCAGGCGATCCACGACCGCGCCCGCGGTCAGCAACAGGCCGATGCCGGCGTCCGCCGCGGTGAACTCCAGCCGCTCGCGCGGGTAGGTCGGATCCAAGGGCACGTAGGCCGCACCCGCCGCCAACACACCGAGCACGCACACGACCGTGTCGGCGGTGCGCGGCAGACAGACGCCGACCAGCTGCCCCTCGCCGACTCCGCGCTCGATCAGGAAGCTCGCGAAGCCGCGTGCCCGGCGCGCCAGCTCGGCGTAGGTGTAGCGCTGCTCGCCACACTGCAGCGCGACCGCGTCGCCGCGCCGCTCGCAGACGTCGAGCACCCAAGCGCTGACGCTCGGCCAAGACGGGGTCGGTGCTGTGGTCGCGTTGTAGGTTGCCAGGAAGGCGCGGTCCTCCGCGGCCAACAACGGCAGCTCGGCGACCGCCTGCGAGGCGGCACCCACGCCCGCTGCCAACGCGGCGGACCAGCTCTGCAGCAGGCGGTCGGCGAAGGCCGGCGCGAACAGCTCGGCTGCGTAGACGAGCTCGGCCTCGCCACCGTCGTGCCAGCGCCGCACCCGCAGCGCGACGTCGACCGTCGCGCCGCCCGGGGGCACCGGTAGCCACCGCCCCTGCCACTCCCCGATGCGGTCGGGCGGGGCGCGATCGCTCCACTCGAAGGCGGCCTGGAACAACGGTGCGCGGCTCGCATCGCGGCCACGCGTCAACGCGGAGACCAGCGCCTGCACCGCCACGTCCGCGTGCCGGCGGGCCGCCGCGGCGGCCGCCGCGACCGCGGCGCAGTGTTCGGCGAAGCTGGCGTCGGGATCCACGGCCACCCGAACCGGGAGCAGCGTGTCGTGCGCCGCGAGCGGGTCGGCACTCGGCTGCACGCGGCGGACACCGACGCCGACGACCACGTCACTCTGACTGCCGTAGCGCGCCAGCACGGCCGCGTGCGCGGCCAGGCACACGTCCTCGGCGGAACTCTCCGCGTCGCGGGCAAACGCGTCGACTGCCGCGAGCAACTCGCCGGACAACGCCAGGCGCGCGCAGCCGCCGCGGTGGGGAAACACCGCGGGCCGCGGCCCCTCGGTGGGCAGCTGCAGTGGAACCGAACCATCCAGGGCGGCGCGGAAGTGCTCGACGGCCGCGCGCTCGTCGGCCGACTCCGGCGGCTCGCCCGCCACGGGAGCCCCGGTGCCCGCGTTCCCCGCCGCGGTCGCGAGCCACTCCCGCATGCAGAGCTCGAGCCCGGCGCGGTCGAGCACGACCTGGTGCGCCTGCAGGACCGCGATCGCGCCGCCATCGCCGGCGCGCGTCCACACCGCGGCGCGCCACGGCCAGGCGCCGTCGGGGGCCACGGGCGTCGCGACGAAGTCGGCAACCACCGCCGCGGGCTCGCCGCCGCTCGACAGGTTCGCCACCGCGAGCGGCAGGTCCTGCGCCCCGTTCTCGCCTGCGACGATGCGCCGCCAGCCATCCGGCCGGCGCAGCAATCGCGTGCGCAGTGCCTCGTGCCGGCCTGTGAGCCCCGGCAGCGCGCGGGCGAGGGCCTGCCCCGCGCCGTGGCCCTCGACTTCCACCGCCACCGCGTCCACCAGCGCTCCCGCGGTGTCGCGCAGCGTGTGCAGCAGCACCAGCCCTTCCTGCCGCGCGGTCAACGCACCGCCGTCGTCGGCAACGGTGGCGAGCGCCACCCCGCGTCCGGCGGCGGCATCGGGCTGGCGGGAGTCGGTCATGAAGCGGAGCTGGGCACGGACACGGGATGAGCGCGCCGGGCGCACGGGCGAATCGACGATGCCAGCGGCAGGGTGGTCCGGGCTCCCTCGGCCGCAGGCCGTCGCTTTCTACTTCGACGCCCACCCCCGCATCAACTGGAGTCCAAAGCCGCGGGGGGTTCTCGAAAGTGATTCGCCCGCGTAACAACTAGGGCGGACGGGCGGCACGGCCGCTGCCATGGCGGCCGCGGCACGCTTGGTGCACCGCGCCGGGGTGGCTTAGAATCCCCGCGCCGAACCCCTCTCGGCGGCCAAGAGGCGCGGCGTGTCGAGCACGCCCGCGAGTCACAGCGACATCATGCAGTATCACTCCGTCTTCGTCGTCTTCCTCGCACTGGCGTCGTGTGGCGCGCCCCCCGTCGCCGATGCGCCGACCGACCGTGGCGCGCGCCTCGCCCAAGCCGAAGAGCTGCTCACCGGTCAGCAGCCGCACGAGGCCCTGCGCATCACCGATGCGCTGCTCGCCGAAGACGGCGACGACCGCGCCGCGCTGCTGCTGGCGATGCGTGGCAACACCGCGTTGTTCGATGCCGGGGCCTCGGGCCAGGAGTTCTTCTTGGCGGACGCGATCTCGCTCGGCGAGCGCGCGCTGCACCTCGACAAGAACGACGGCGAGCTGTGGCTCGAGGTCGCGCGGCTCCACCTCGCGAACTCGGACTTCGACGCCGGGCGCATGGCGGCGCTGCAGGCGGCGGAGGTCTTCAAGGCGGACCGACGCCCGACGGACGTCGCCCGCGCGGTGCTGGCGGCGGCGGACAACGAGATGCAGGTGTTCGTCGACGCCCGCCGCGCGGAGAACGGCGCCGCGCCGGACAGCTCGACGGTCGCGCTGGGGAACGCGGTGCTGCAGCGCGTCGAGTTCGCCAAGGCGCACGCCCCGGCCGAAGCGCACGCCAAGGCCTCGATGGTCTACCAGTGGCTCGGCGAGATGCCCGCCGCGCTGCACCAGCTCGAGCTCGGCGTCGAGGCGGCGCCCGATGAGGCGCAGGCGCACGAGGCGCTGCAGAACCTCTACTTCGGCATGGGCCGACAGCTGGAGTGCGCGGCCCACTACAAGCGCATGGCGGCCGAGCGCCCCGACCACACGCTGACGTTGTGGTACCTCGGCCGCGCGCAGGTCGCGCTCGCCGACCAACACCGGCGCGACGGCGACCTCGACACCGCCAATCAGGGCTACGAACGCGCCGCCAACACGTACGGACGCTACCGCGCGATGATGCCGCAGCACGCCGAGGTCGCCGATTGGTGGATCGCTGCGTGCAAGCTGGCCCGCGGCCGCGTCGCCATCGACCTCGGCGATCTCGACACCGCCCAGCAGGAGTTCGCGGCGGCCTACGAGGCCAACCCCAAGGTCGCCGACTACGACGACAACGGCATGCCCGCGATCTACGACAGCTTTGGCGGCAACTACGTCGGCGGGCTGTTCATGGTCGGCCAGACGATGGCCCAGGCGAGCACGACCGAATCGCTGGAGCGCACCCTGGCGTTCTACGACGCGCTCAACGCAAAGCACGAGGGTCGCTTCGGCACGTTCTACAACAACGCCGCCCTGGCGGCCCGCGACCTCGGCGTCGCCGTCGCGCGCAGCGCGAATGCCGACGGTGTCTCCCCATCGGAACGCGAGGCACTGCAGAACCGCGCCATGGAGCTGTGGGAGCGCAGCTACCTGATGTACGAGAAGGCGGTCGAGCTCGAGCCGGACGATCCGCGCATCGTCAACGACTGCGGCTTGATGCTCATCTACCACCTGCACCGCGACTACGACCGCGCGCGTGCGCTGTTCGACCGCGCCGCGGAGATCGGCGAAGCCGAGCTGGACGCGCTGCCCGACGACGCCGACGAGCAGACCCGCCGCTTCCTCGAAGAGGCCACCGGCGACGCCTACCAGAACATCGCCGTGCTGCTGCGGCAGCAGGAGCGGCCGTTCGAGGAGTACCGCGACATGCTCGAGCGCGCGGTCGAGCTGTACCCGTACCAGATGCGCGAGGCGGCGCAGATCCTGCGCGCCGAGCGCGGCGGCGACGGCGGCCCCGGCGGCGACGGCAGCATCGTGCGACAGGATCCCGCCCCGGGCCCCGGCCAGGACCCGGTCGATCCACGCGCCGCGGAGCTGGCACCGGTCGAGCGCGAGGCCCGCAAGAAGGCCGACGCCGGCGACTTCGACGGCGCGCTGCTGGTGCTGGACAAGCACGCCGGCAAGTTCAAGGACTCGTGGCGCTACCACTACCTGGCCGGGCTCTGGGCCAGGAGCTACGCCCAACAGTCGGCCGCCGCCAACCGCGGCGCGGGCCTGATCGACGGCCTGTTCGCCGACGCGCAGAGCAACCTGCAGAAGGCGGTCGATCTCGACTCCGATGCGGTGTCGGCGCGACTCGAGCTCGCCGGGGTGATGCTCGACCGCGGCGAGTTCGCCAATGCGGCCGAGGTCGCCGACCGCACGCTGAGCCACATCCGCTCCGCCGGCATCACCGACGCCGCGACGCTGACCGCGGCCCACGCGGTCGCCGCCGACGCCTCGACGCGCGTCTTCGTCGCCGCCAAGTCGGCCGGCAACGGCGACAGCGACGCCCTGCTGCGCGCGCGGGGTTCGTTCCGCGAGTTGGAACGGCAGGAGGCCCTCGACGCGCAGCAGCTCAAGACCTGGGCCAGTCTGGAGCAGTGGGCCCAGGCCGGCAGCCAGGCGGTCGCCGTCTGGGCACGGGCGCTGCAAACCGAGCCCGACTCCGACGAGCTGCTCGCCGGCCTGGTCGACACCGCCGCCAACGCCAGCGCCAACGGCGCTGCGGTCGAGGCGCTGGCCGAGCGCGACGACGCCCTCGGGCAGTGGTACCTCGGCAAGGCGCGCTTCCAGCTCGCCCGCGAGCAATGGGCGAAGAGCGAGATCGACGCGGCGGCCGAGACCTTCGACGCCGCCGTGCAGGCCTTCTCCGCCTCGAAAGAGAAGAACCCGGGCTACGCCGCTTCGTCCGATCAGTGGATCGCCTACTGCGCCGGCACCAAGGGGCTCGCGCTGCTCGGCGCCAAGCGCTTCGAGGACGCCGAGAAGGTCCTGTTGGAGGCGGCCGCCAACGCCCCCGCGCAGGCCAACGACGACCTCGGCAACGGTGTCAGCATCAAGCAGGGACTGCAGCTGGTCGCCGACCACTACTTCCGCGACAACGACCTCGAACGCACCGAGTCGGTGTTCCGCGCCGCCAGCGAGGCCCTGCCGCAGGACGGCGACCTGGCCAACAACCACGGCTTGATGGCGCGCGACTTCGGCGTGAGCCTGGAACGCGCGGGCGAAGCCGAGCGCGCCCAAGAGATGTACGAGGCCAGCTACCGCAGCTACACGCGCGCCTCGCAGCTCGAGCCGACCAGCGTGCGCCTGATGAACGACCGCGCACTGTTGTTGATCTACCACCTCAAGAACGACTGGCCGCTCGCCCTCGAGCTGATCGAGCGCGGCATCGAGATGGGCGAAGAGCAGCTCGCGGCGACGGCGCCGGGGGAAGAGCGCCAACCGCTCGAAGAGGCAGTCGGCGACCTGTACCAGAACCGCGGCACCTACCTCGAGCTGCACAAGGAAGACTTCGAAGCCGCGATCGCGGAGTACGAGAAGAGCCTGACCTACTACCCGTTCGAGCGCCGTGCCGGCCGCGGCTTCGCGGCGCGGGCCAAGCGCAAGCTCGACGAACGCCGCGCGGCCGAGGCGGCCGAGGGGGGTGACGCTGGCAGTGGAGGTGACGCGGGCGGCGGCGGCGAAGCCGGCGGCGGGACGACCGGCGGCGGCGGCAACACCGGCGGCGAGCGGTGATCCGGGTCGCCGCGCTGACCGCGGTGCTGCTGGCTCCGCTCGCCGCGCAGTCCGATCCCGCCGAGGCGGCGCGGCTCTTGACGCGCGCCGAGGCCCTCGAGGCGCAGGGCGCCACCGAGGACGCGTGCGCCGTCTACGCCTCGCTGGCCGAGCAACAGCCGGACGAGGTCCGCTGGGTGCTGGCGCAGGCGCGGCTGCACCGCGCTGCCGGCCGCCTGGGCCGCGCCATCCACTGTCTGCAGAGCGCGACGGCGCGCTTTGCCGAGGACGCCGAGCTCAACGCCCAGCTGGCGACCACGCTGCACCTGCGGGCCGAGGCGATGCTGGCGACCGGCGTGCGCGACGACAACGTGCGGTTTCACTACGAGCGCGCGGCCGCGGTCGCCGAGCGCACGCTCACCGCGCATCCGGAGCGCCGCGATTTGCTCTTGCTGGTGGCGCACAGCCGCTTTCAGCTGGGCGATGTCGCGGCCGCGGGCACCGCGGCGGAGCAGGCGATCGAGCGCTTTCCCGACCACCCCGGCGGCTTCATCATCCGCGGCCAGCTGGCCCTGCACGACTACACGACGCTGCGGGGAGAGCTCGCCGAGAGCGCCGATGGCGACCCCGGCGATCTCGAGGAGCGCGCCGCCGCGGCGCACGCGCGCGCGGTTGCCGCGTTCGCTGAGGCGGCCCGCCTCGATCCGGCGCGCGCGCTCCCGCACAGCCAGCTCGGCAACCTCGCCGCCTGGCAGCAGCAGACCGAGCGCGCGCTGCAGCACTACCTCGACGCCCTGACGCGCGACCCCGGCGTCGCGCTCGACCACCGCTGGTTGGCGCGGACGGTGAGTGCCGCGCGGCGGCAAGAGTGGTACGCCGAGGCCGCGCGCCTCTACCGCGCACGCGACGATGCCGACCCGCGCGCCGCCGCGCACTTGGACTGGTGGCGGGGCTTGGCCGCGCTCGAAGCCGGCGAGCACACCGCCGCCTACGCCGCGCTGACCGGCGCCGCCGACGCCAACCCGGCACTGCAGTCGGGCCGCGCCTACGCCATGCTCGCCGCCTTCCACAACCAAGACCACGACAGCGCCGAGCTACAAGCCGCCAGCTACGCGGCGCGCGATCCGCAGCGCTTCGCCGATCTCGTGCGCGACGACGGGCTGCACGACGACCTGTTGGCGGTGATCGAGTTCTTGGCACACCGCGCCTACCGCGACCAGCGCATCGACCGCAGCCGCGACCTCAACCACGTCGTCGCCATGGTGCGGGCGACTGCCGAGCACTGGAACAACTACGCGTTCTTGTGCCGCGAGACCGAGCGCTTCGAGGACAGCATCAACGCCTACCGCAACGCGCTCACCGTCGACCCCGACTCGCCGCAGCTGCTCAACGACGCCGGCGTCGTGCTGCACTACCACCTGCCGAACCCCGACAACCTCAAACGCGCGCGGCGCTACTACTACGAGGCGATCGAAGCCGCCGAGAAGGTCCTCGCCGACGGCACCTCCACGCCCGAGGCGATCGCGCTGGCAGAGAAGGCGATGACCGACGCCAAGCACAACCTCGCGGAGCTGGAAAAGGCGCGGTGACCCGCGGGGCGCGCGGGCTGGAGATCGGTTCGTCGCGCATTTGGCGCTGACGCACAGACTCGATCGCGGCTGGCCCGACCGACAGCCAGCACCGCCCGAGCCCGCCAGGTCCCATTCACAGATTGGGAAACTCGATCAGGCCATCCTCCGGAGCGATCGAGGCGCGCGCCAACTCTCTTGTCGAGTCCGCCAACGCAATCCAGGTCACTTCATTCGGGACCCAAACGCGCTCCTCAGCCCCCACCGCCATCGCTCGCAATCTCACACTGCGACCACCCGAACCCAACAGCAAGTCCACGATTCCAGTCTTGCCTGCTGACCGAACCGTCACCCAGCGGCCGCCCAACGAAGAAGTCACGTGATCGCGGGACGACGAAGGCGAGACGACGACGTGTCCGCGGAACCACTTCTGGCCCGCGCAGGACTCCCAGATCTCGATCTCGGACGCTCGCCCCTTGACCGCGAGTACCCGCAATCTCCCATCAGCATCAGCTTCAATCGCTGCAGAGAAGCCGATGCGTCGCCAGTGCGTGCTTCTCGCCCTGACTTCCCCACCGAGCTGTGCAGCAACCCGAATGGTCACGAGTGACACACTGGGCCCCACGTCGCCTCGTGGCGGCGTGGTTGATTCCCAACGTGAGATCGGAACAGACGAAACAACCAGAGATTTGCCCCATACCTCGACCTCGCTGGGTAGCGAACCAGCTTCGTGCGGGGTGAGCCGCACGTCGGCCTCGCCGTTTCTGACGAGCTTTCCGGCTACGAAGATCTGAGACTCACCCAAGAACTCCTGCCCCAGCCGAAGGCCCGCCACGATCGCGGTGACTGGTGCCTGACCGGAGACCTCTAGTCGACAGTGATTCTCTCCAGGCTGCACGCGAACTCGATCGAGCAGGACCGGCTTCGCGGTCGGCAATGCCTTCCACCAAGCCGAATAGACCCCCGGGACGAGGTGCCGGAAGCGGATTCGCTGCGCTACAGGTCGCCGTTTCACCAACAGCCTCGCACCAATGGCTCGGATCAAGGTCTCTGACAGCGGTTGAGAGGCCTGCTCGGGCCCCGTCAGCACGATCTCGCCGGCGCCGTTCAACGAAGCACCGCTCACCCGAGCATCGAGGGTGAGCCATGGGCGGCTCGGGCGCACCCGCGCGACGGCGGCCCCAGAAAGCTCCTTCTGCGTCACCGTGACCCACCCGGAGACGTTGGCGAGGACCAGCCCTCCCCGACCGAGATCACTCGACCGAACGAACACAAAGGAGCGGTTGGCCAGGAATGGCCCCGCCTGCTCGCTGTATCCAGCGAGCGGACCATTGGGTTCAGAGACGCCGACCATGCTGACGCCGGGTTCGAGCTGCGTGACGAACCGTTGCGATCGAAGAACCTCGAAAGCTCGAGCGCCCGAATCGGCATCCACGACGGCAAACGACTCACCGTATCGGTTACCAACCGTGATCGACAGGATGGTGCCCACGTCTGCGCGAAAGCGCAGTAGTCCGTCGCGATCTGCCCTGGCAACGCGTGCGGGTGTTTGATCGGGAGAGCCTCGTCGCAGGCTCGTCACCTGGTACAGCAAGGCACCAGCGTCACTCCGCGCCAACCCCGATACGACCGGCAAGACAAACTCAACGAGTGGGACCTGCGCGCAGTCGATCCGTACGAGATTCGTTCCGGCCTCGACAATCAGTTTCCGGTGCAGCGCCAACGTATACGGTTCGTCAATGCCGATCACGACCTGCGCGCCCACCCTCGCCGGCCCCCTAAATACTCCACTTGGAGATCCCGTGCGCTGCCAGAGGCGTCCGCGGCCCACCTCGTGGCAAGTCACGCTCAGCTCGGAATCCGCGGTCGCTCCCGAAACAGTGACCTGGACTTCGGCTTCGTCCCCCGGTGGCAACGCCTCGACGTTGCCCCGTCCCGGCGTAACCAGAATCTCACCCTGGCCGCCGTGGTGGAGACCACCGTTTCCACCGACGGTAGGGATGGCCACAGTCCCCCGGAAGACAACGAATGCGCACGCCACCAAGGCCATGGCAATCGCGCCACACCCTGCCGTTGCCGTCCACGATCGCCGGATGGACATCACTTTCTTGCCGCCAGAGCCATCGATCGCCGACGGCCCTCATGCTCTCGCGGCCACGACACGGTTCCAGGATACCGACATCGCTCCTACAGAAAACGACGCGACCCAGATGCGGGCGCGGACAGGAGCGCGCGGCCGCCGACCCCATGGGTGCTTGCCAAGCGCCGGAAAGAACGAGACGATGAACGACGAAGAGCGTCAGAGATCGTGGTCACTTTGCAGCGAGAGCGCCGGGCAGGAAGCGGCGGTACCCCCTGCGCCCTCGGGGCCGTCATCCTCATTCAGGCGGCGCTCGGCACGGAAGCCCTGTTGGAAGTGGTGGAGCGGACGGCAGAGGGAGGAGCCCTCATCGGCCTGAGCCTGGCCCGGTTGCCCATCGCGGTGGGGCTACTGCTGCGCATCCGGGCTTGTTGGCACGTGGCTCGGATCTTCTTGCCGATCGAAGCGGCCTTTCTCGGCGCGTTCGGCATCGTGCTTCTCTTCTCCAGCCGGCCGCCCACCCTGGACCTGGCGTTCGTCGAGCCCCACGCCATCGACCCGGCTTGGGCTGCTCTGCTCGCGTTCGCACTGGCCGCCCTCTCGGGTTGGCAGGCGCTCGCCCTTCGACGCTCGGAAGTGCAAGCGCTGTTCGTCGCTGATCGACCAGTGAGCCGGGCGGGGGGCGTGACGGCACACCCCGCCAATCGCCGCTAACACGCGAGCTCGACGAAAGGTCGGAGCAAGAGCCCACGCGGCACTCCCGACCATGCTGACCTCGATGCTCCTGATCGCGGCCGCGCAGCCGCAAGTCCCCGACCCCCACTTGCGCGTGGACCAGTTCGGCTACCGCCCGCTCGCCGTCAAGGTCGCCGTCCTGCGCGAGCCTCGCATTGGCTACGACGCGCCGGCGCCGTTCGTGCCGGGCCCGGCGGTCGAGGTGCTGCGCGTCGCCGACGGCTCGGTGGCTTGGGCCGGCACATCGGTGGCTTGGAGCGGCGGCGCGACGCACGCGCAGTCCGGTGATGGAGCTTGGTGGGTCGACTTCTCGGCGCTGCAGGAAAGCGGTGCGTTCGTCGTCCACGACCCGGCGAGCGGCCGGCGGTCGGCCCCGTTCGAGATTGGCACGGCGGTCTACGACACCGCGCTGCGCGCCGCGCTCCGCATGTTCTTCTACCAGCGGTGCGGAGTCGCGAAGGCGGCGCCCTACGCCGAGGCCGGGTGGACCGACGGCGCCTGCCACGTCGGCGCCGAGCAGGACACCGACTGCCGCGCCGTCGGCAACCCATCGCCGGCCACCAGCCGGGATCTGAGTGGCGGTTGGCACGACGCCGGGGACTACAACAAGTACGTCAACTTCGCCGATCAGCCGCTGCACTTGCTGCTCGACGCCTACCGGGCGACCCCGGCCTTCTCGCGCGACGATCGGGGCATTCCGGAGTCGGGGAATGGCGTGCCGGACATCCTCGACGCGGCGCGCGTGGAGCTCGACTGGTTGCGCAAGATGCAGAACGCGGACGGGTCGCTGTTGCACAAGGTGTCGGTGACCGACTGGTCGACGGCGAGTCCGCCCAGCGCCGACCGCGCGCCGCGGCGCTACGCGCCGCCGACCGCGTCGGCGACGGTGTCGGGGTGCGCGGTGTTCGCACACGCGGCGTACGCGTTCGGGGCGCGGCCGGACACCGCGAGCCAGGCCTATGCGCGCCAGCTCGAGGCCGACGCGGTGCGCGCTTGGCAGTGGCTCGCCGCCAATCCCAACGCGATCCCGTCGAGCTACACCAACGCCGGCTTTCAGAGTGCTGCCGCCGAGGACAGTGCGTACTGGCAGGACATGAACCGGTTGTCGGCGGCGGTATGGCTCTACGCGTGCACCGGTGACCCCACCTACCTCGCGTGGTTCGACGCGCGCTGGCAGCAGTCCAACCTGGCGCGCTGGAGCTGGGCCTCGCCGTACGAAGTGGAGTTCCACCTGCCGATGCTCGCGTACGGCGACTTGCCCGGCGCGACGCGGTCGGTCGCCGATGCAATCCGGCGGACGTTTGCCGCATCCGTCAGCGGTGCCGCGCACTTGGGGGAGGTCGCGGCGGGCATCGACGCCTACCGCGCCCCGCTCGGCGATCAGGACTACGTCTGGGGCAGCAACGCCACCAAAGCCGGGCGGGGGTTGCTGTTCGTCCTGCTCAACCGATACGGGCTCGCGCCGGGAGTGGCGCGCGCCGCGATCGCCGCCGCCGAGGACTATCTGCACTACTTGCACGGGGTGAACCCGCAGGGCTTCGCCTTCCTCACCGGAATGCCGGCGGCGGAGGGCGCGGTGACCGAGATCTACCACGGTTGGTTCGCGGACGGCACGCCCTGGGACAGCAGCCGGACGTCGCCGATCGGCCCGGCTCCCGGGTTCGTGCCAGGCGGCGCCAACCCGACCTACAAGCCCGACCCCGGCTATCGCGGCCCGCCGATCGCACCACCGCAGGGACAGCCGGCGCAGAAGAGCTATCGCGACTGGAACACCGGGTGGCCCGAGAACTCGTGGGAGGTCACCGAGCCATCGCTTTCCTACCAGGCGCCCTACGTCGCGCTGCTCGGTGCGTTCGCGGTCGCGCCTCCGCCGCGGCTGGCACTGTCGGTGTCCCCACTCGTCGCAGGCGCTGCGGCGGACTGGACCGTAGGCGGGGCAGCGGCCGGCCAGCTCGTCGCGATCGCGTGGGCGTTGGCGCCGGGGCGCACGCGCATCGCGCTCCCGACCTGGCCACTCGACTTGGGCTTGGCGCTGTCGTTTGCCCCGCCGGGCCCAGTGCTCGGCGCCGGCGTCGCCGGCGCGGCCGGGCAGTGGACCCTGACGGTGGGCTCGCTGCCGGCGGCGGTCGCCGGAGCGCGGCTCTGGTTCCAGGCCAGCGCCGCGGGCACTGTCGTCCCGCTGCACTCGGCCGTCGTCGCGCGCTGAACGAGACGCGGTGCTAGCCCAACTTCCGCAGTTCGACGGGTCGTCACGTTGAAAAGCAACGACTTACGTCGATTGGTTGGCACTACATCGCGGTCGAACGGAGTGGCGCGGGGACGGATAGCCTCCTGGGTAGCTGGATGCCGAGCCGGTCGAGCAGGTGCGCCTGCGCCTCGTTGGGGGTGACCACGCAGCGGACCCGGAGTTCGCGGCCGTCAGTAGTTGGCAGGAGCACGTCTGCGCTTTGGACCTGACGGAGCTCCTCGAGGATGGCGGCCGGGCTGTTGCCGAGTCCGGCCTTCTCCTGCCAGAGCTCGAGCGTTTTCCACAAGGCGTAGGCGAGGAAGCAGACGAGGATGTGCGCCCTGACCCGGTCCTCGCGTTGATGCCACACCGGGCGGATCGACAGCTCGGACTTCTGGATCCGAAACGCGGACTCAGCATCAGTGAGCTGGATGTACGTCCGCCAAAGCTCCTCATCTGTCCAACCCGTCACGTTGGACCTGAGCAGGTAGCACCCGGCGCTCTGGTCCACCCAGTTCGTGTTCTCACAAGCCTCCACGGCAAGCCCCGATGGTCGATCCGGGGCTTCGATCAACGAAACCGAGAAGCACGTGGAGGCCCGCGAGTTCTGGGCCAAGATGCGTCCGATCTGTTGATTGACGCGGTCCCGTTCGATCGACTTCTTCGACGCCGCCAGTCGGCGTTCGAGCGACGCAAGCCTCGCGCGAATGCGTTCGGCTGCTCGCGCGACAATTGCGGCGTCCTTCTCGATGCGCGCCTGGGAGCGACACAGGATGAACGTCTCCTCCCCGTCCTCGCTCGGGCAGAGCTTGACCTCGACATCCTCACGAATGCTGCGCCAGTCTCGACGGTCGACGATCTCCTGTTCGAAGCGGCGCAGGTCCGAACGCGATGCGCCGATGACGTACCGTCGCCTTCCCTCCTTCAACCATTTCAGGTTGCGCTTGCTCACCATTCCGCGGTCCATGACCCAGATGCGATCAGCAGCACCGAATCGCCGCTCCATCGTCTCGACGATCTCGCGGACCGTCGTGACGTCAGTCCGATTGCCGTCGAACACTTCGTGCGCAAGAGGGATTCCCTGTCTGGTCACGACCAGAGCGATGCAAACCTGTTTGCAGTCAGGCCGGTGATCTCGGCTGTAGCCACGCTGCGCCTGGGGGTTGCCCAGCATGAGGCCTTCGAAGTAGGTCGAGGTCACGTCGTAGAGCAGCAAGTCGTACTGAACGTCGAACAACTCGCCGAGCCGTGCGCGGAGATGCTGCTCCAGCGCCTCTTTGTGCGGCAGGATCTGGTCGAGAGCCCGGTAGAGCCGGTCGTCGTTGACCTTGCCTTCCGGCAGGCCAAGCAGGTCGTCAAGCGCGGTCTGGCGGTACAGGACTTCAGCCAGGTGCAGCTCGCTGGAGGGCATGCACAACCGACAGATGACCATCGCTGCCGCCATCGTCGACCACGGGACATCTTCACGGCCCCGCGGCATGAGCTCCCAGAGTGCGTCGTCGAACTTCAGTGCGTGCCACAGCGCCAGGCCGACGAAAACGTCGCCGAAGCGGCGTGTCCGGTCGAGGCTGACCTCCTTCAAGCGAATCGACTCGACCGGGTCGTCGTCTGTCACCGGTGGCTCAAACAGGCTCGGGTGCATTCGGCGACCGGTCATCCGATCTGCCAGCGCACGAGCCCGGCGTCGCCCCTTCGCATCCAGTTTGCCCAGCTGCGCGATCACCTCCTGCCGCACTCGACGACCGTGCCGCACCGACCGAACGAGGAGCCAGTACTCGTGGGTCTTGCCGTTCTTTCTGACCGTCTTGCGTCGCAGGTACACGTCCGCCGCCTCGCACACAGTTGTCGTGCTCCCTGCCACACCGATCAACGGGGCGGGTTGGCACTACACGGCCGATCTGCGCCGCCGCGACGGTGGATAGCGGGCTGGCGCCGCGCCGAGGCTCCGAATTGGCCTCAAAAATCGTCGAGCTGCGGAAGTTGGGCTAGGAGCCCTGGTCAAGGCAGCGCTGGCACCCGCCCCACCGAGATCACTGAATGGTCATCGCGAGCCCATTCGACGCCGAGACACCCGACGCCGGACACTGCGGCCCGATGGTCGATGCCAGCCAAACGAACTGCGCGACGAAGCTCGTTCCGACAAGGCCCGCGCGACTGGGCACACGCACCGAGAAGTCCGCGGCACCCCGCGCATCGCTCTGTATCGGAACCGCCAGCGTCCAAGCGCCCGCGGGATCGACCCAGAAATCCACGCCAGCCACCCGGATCGGCGCGGTCGCCGCTTGCGCGCCGAAGTAGGCAGCGCCAAATCCCGAGGCCGGGGCGTTGCCACACGTCACAGCGAACGTCGTGCCCACCAAGGGCATTGCGTCGATCCCGATGGGCAGCGGCCCGGTACACCCGGGGCTCGACGCACCAAAAGTACTCGCGCCGGTGGGCAGAAGGTCCAGGCTGGTCATCACCGCGTCGCTACCGCCAGCGTAGACGGGCTGGAATGCGCCCGGTGTCACCGGGTACTTCATCTCGGCAACACCCACGACGATCGCCGCGTCCACATCGTCGATCGAGACCCCGACAAACGCCTCGCTGCCACGACTGCTCCGAACGAAAGTCGAGTAGATCAGCCGGTCTCCTTTCGCGGATAGCTTCGTGACGAACGCTTCGTTTGTTCGCGCGGAAGTGGCGAACAGCGGTTGATAGCTGCCGATCGTGGTGGGGTAGTTCGGCGATGCGGTCATTCCGACGACAACGGCCTCACCGCGGGAAGTGAGCGCTAGTCCCAATGGGTGGTCGGGACCGAAGCCGCCGAGATACGTTGCGAAGTTGACGCCACTTCGTCGCCAGCCCACGCCAAGACGTCGTAAACCCCGTGACCGTCATAGCCCCGGCTGCATCCATCGCGATCTGCCGGATGCCTTCGCCGTCGCTGCCGCCGATGTAGGTGGAGAAGACGAGGGACGACCCGCTGGGGTCGAGGCGAGCAATGAAGCCGTCGTTGCCACCCTGCAACGTCGTACCATGCGCCCCCGGAGTCGTCGGAAAGTCCGTCGACCCCGTCGCTCCCGCGACCGTCGCGGCCCCCGTTGCGTCGGTCACCACGGCGAAGCATGCGTCCCCGAGGAAACCACCGAGCAGAGTGCTGTAGACCAGCGCGCTCCCGCCCACCGCAACGCGCGTCACGACCCCATCGGGCTGCACCCCCTGACGCACGGTCTGCAACGCGCCCGCAGTCGTGGGGTAGTTCCCCGACGACGTGCTCCCGACCACAATGGCGCTGTCGTCTGGAGCGAGGGCAACGGCCGCGCCGTAATCCTGACCGGGGCCACCGATGTACGTGGACTCGATCAGGCCACCGCCAGAAACCGACAACCGCGACAAGAAGGCGTCGGAGTTGCCGTTGGCCGTGCGATCGTAGGCAGTCGTTGTGGTGGGATAGTCGGGGCTGTCCGTCGAACCGGGGATGACCACATGACCCAACCGATCGATCGCGATTTTCCCAGGGCTGTCCTCGCCCACACCTCCGAGCAGAGTCGCGTATCGCAGCTGTCCGGCAGCAGAGAGTCGCGCGACGAAGATGTCCTTGCCGCCGTTGAACGTCGGATCGTACGCCCCGGGCGTCACCGGCAAGTCTCCGGAGCGGGTCGTTCCGACGACGATCAGCTCACCCGAACGCATGCGCGCAACGTCGAGCGCCGCGTCCTCCCCGCTGCCACCGAAGTACGTGGACCACGTGAGGCCGGGGTCGATGATCAGCGTTCCCGGTCCACGGGCGCCGTGCAGCTCGAACCCGAAGGCCCGATCGCCGACCCGCCGGAAACTGCAGCGAACCGGGCGCGCCGTCCCATCGCGCTCCTCCCATCCAATCGGCGCGGATTGTCGTAGCACTCCCGTAGAGCCCGCCAGTAGCAGATCTCCGTTCTCGGCGACGAAGGGCGCGTCGAAACCGACACACTCCACGACCACCTGCCTCGGATCCGCCCCCGGTTGCAACGCCAGGTCGTAGTGGACCCGACCATCCGGTGATCGTCGAAGGAGGAGATCGACACCGTCGTACAACCCGCGGCAGATCAGCGACTCGTAACAACGCACGCCGTGTCGCCAGCGCGCCGGATCCGAGCCCTTGATGAACGAGAACCTCTCCGGCCGGAGCTCCTCGCCGACAAGCCGACACTCCGGCGAAGACCCTCGAAACGAGAGTCGCAATTCACGACCGTCGTTCTGAACCGGCCGCAGGACAATCGAGGTCGAACCGATGCCGATCGTCATCTGCGACGTGGCCGCCCCGAAGACGACGCCTTCATGCCACTGGCCTGCGTTCTCCACGACCCCCCCGGAGAGGAGCGGCGCGACCCCCCTGACGACGCCAGGGATACCCGGAGCCTGTGGGGCACACGACGTCCTGGCCGCTGCAACGCCACCCGCGCACAGCGCCAGAACGATACGGAGGTCAAACCACTGGACGGAAGGAACGGCCATCACCCGATTCGACCCATCGTAGAGGGATCGATCACATCGAGGATGGCGCTGGCGAGAAAATCGAGCCTGACTCCGTACTAGTGGCCCATGCGTGTCAGCGGCCGATGAGGAGTTCCAGGCCGTTGGTGGCGCTTGCGGTCGCGAAGAGCGGGCCCGTGGGGTCGAGGACGAAGGCCTGGGCGAAGACGCGCAGGCCGGCGAGGGCCGCGACCGGTGGCACGGGCAAGGCGATCTGCGCTTTGCCCGGCACGCGCGTGATCACTGGCATCGCGACGGCGAGGCGTGGGTCGACGTGGAGGGTGCAGCCGCCAGTGGAGAGCGCGGACGGCGACCGAGCGACGTAGAGGGCCCCCAGGGAGTTCGGCATGACGCCCTCGGCGTGCAGTGCGAAGCTCTGCGCGCCCACCAACGGCAAGCGGTCGGCACGCAGGGTCGAGGAGCCGAAGCCGCCCGGGCACGGAGTGCCGTAGGGCACCGCCGCGCCGCCACCGAACAGGGCGAGGTCGAGCGACCAGAGCTCCAGACCGAGCTGGCCGTCATCGGCGGCGCACCAGACGTCGGAGCCGACCACGGTGAACCGCCGGGGAGCCGAGCCGCCGCTGCCGTGCAAGTCGGCGACGCGCTGCGTCCCGGCAGTGGTGCCGTCGCTGACCCACGGCTCGGCGCCCGCCGCATCCGTGCCCGAGAAGACGGCGATCTCGTTGTCGCCGAGGCGGGTGATGTCGTAGGCATCGACGTCGCTGAGCATCGCGGTCCCCGCCGGCGTGCCGTCCGACGACCACAGCGTCCGGGTCGGCCAGGCAACCGAGAACAACACGGTCGAGCCGACGTCGACGAACTCCAAGGGCGCGCTGCCGACGGGTCCCGGATTGATGTCAGCGAGCTGCAGGGTGCCGGCGGCGGTTCCGTCGGTCACCCAAGGCTCCGGATTTCCCGGGACCTCCGAGCCGCTGAACAAGAGCCTGCCGCCGAACGCGGCCCCTTGCAGGAAGACGACCCCCGACCCGGTCGGGTCGAGATCGACCACTTGCACGGTCCCCGCATTGGTGCCGTCGCTCTTCCACAGCTCGATGCCGGAAACCCCGTCGGCGGCGGCGAAGAACAGGACACCGTCGACGTCGACGGTTCCACCGAGGAACGTGTACGGGCTCACACCAGCGGCCGGCCCCGGGTTGATGTCGGCGACCATGCCCGTGCCGGCAGCGGTTCCATCGGTCTTCCACAGCTCGAAGCCCTCGGCCGCGGAATGCCCGACGAAGTAGCCGATGCCACCGGCCAGCACCATGTCGCGCGGGGCGACCCGACTGCTCGGCAGGGCAGTGACCACGGCGGTCCCCGCCGCCGTGCCGTCGGTGCGCAGCAGCGCATCGGAGCCGGCCACGGTGGCCAGGAAGAACAGCGCACCGTTGATCACGACGCCTCTTCCCGGCTCCGACGCGAGCGCGCCCGGCTCGAGGTCGGCCAAGAGCCGCGTGCCGGCGGGCGTGCCGTCGCTGCCCCATGGCTCGCGGCCAGTCGCCCCCTCGTGGGCCGCATAGACGGCGAGATCACCGATCACGCCGACCGTTGTCGGATCGCTCCCGCCCGGCCCCGGGTTGACGTCCCGGAGCAACACCGCCCCGGACGGCGAGCCGGCCGACGCCCAGAGCTCCGTGCCGCGCACACCGTCCGTCGCCGAGAAGACCGTGACGCCACTCAACTGCGCGAACTCGCGGGGGTGCGCGTCGGCAGTGATGCCAGGCCCGGTCGGGTTGAGATCCGCGAGCAGCACCGTGCTGGCGGCGTCGCCGCTCGTCACGTACGGCTCCATCGAGATCGCACCGGGTTCGACACCGTTGAACACGTAGAGGCCTCTCAGCGTGCCGATGAAGCCCGCCGCTCCGGAGCCCATCGGGTGCAGATCCTTGATCATCCGCGTGCCGGCAACGGTGCCGTCGGAGAAGTAGAGCTCGGTCCCGGCCGCCAGCGTGCGCGCCCGGAACACGACACCGCGCGGGAGCAGGCCGAAGTCGGCGGGAAACGAGGAGCCCAGGCCGGGCTCGATGTCGGCGAGCTGCACCGTCCCGGCGGGGGTGCCGTCGCTGACATACGGCTCGAGATCGCCGAACCGACCGCGGCCGACGAAGTAGCACTTGCCCAGCGTCGGGGTGAATTCCCGCGGAGCCGAGTTGCCAACGGGCAGACGCGCCATCAGTTGCGTGCCGGCCGCGGTCCCGTCCGACACCCAGGGCTGGACGCCGTTGCCCCAGTCGGTCGCCGCGAACACCACGCGATTCAGCCAAGCCGTCATGCCGCTGATCGCCGCGCTGCCGCGCGTGTTGATGTCCTTGACCAACACCGTACCCGCGGCGGTTCCGTCGGTCTTCCACAGCTCCCCGCCGAGCAGCGGCACCATGGCGGTGAAGTAGACCTCGCCACCAGCCAGGGTCATCTGCCGGGGGTCCGAGCTGCCGAAGGCATTGAGGTCGATCAAGCGCGTGGTTCCGGCCGCGGTCCCATCGCTCACCCACAGCTCGCGGTCCCCGCTCGCATCCGTCGCCGCGAACACCGCGCGGCCGCCCACGACCACGATGTCGGCCGGCGCCGAGCCGCCCGGCCCGGGCAACAGGTCGGCGACCATCCGGGTGCCGGCCGGCGTGGCATCGGTCACCCAGAGCTCGACACCGGAGACGCCGTCATCGGCGGCGAAGAACAGGAGACCACCGCCGTGCGCCATGTGCTGCGCATCGGAGGACGCGCTGCCGGGGGCGATGTCGGCAAGGCGAAAGGTACCGGCCGCGGTCCCATCGCTCACCCACGGCTCGGCGCCACTCTGTCCGTCGTCGGCACTGAACACCAACAGCGTTCCGAACGCAGCCATCTCGGTGATCGAAGACCACTCCGCGCCGGGGTTGATGTCCTTGACCAGCCGGGTTCCCGACGGGGTCCCATCGGTGACGTACAGCTCCTGGCCGGTGTCCTCGTGCGTGGCCGGAAAGAACAAGAAGCTGTCCACGTTCAACCCGACGCCCGGGTTCGAGAACCGCGGCTCGGGCTGGGTGTTGATGTCGTGCACCAGGCGCTGGCCGGGCAGAAACGAGACGGTGAGCAGTGCCGCGGTCGCGGAGACCGCGCCGAATCCGAGAGACTTGCGCATCGAAGAGTCCTTCTACTTCAGGATCAGGTGTGTGGGGGAATTCGAGTCGGCGGACAACCCGACCTCGCCGCGCAGGCCATGCGCACTGGCGACGGTCAAGCGGTGCTCGCCGGGGGGAACTTCGATCGGCACGACGACGACCTCGCCCGGCCGATGGGGGCGTGCCAGCCGCGAGCGCCAGACGCTGCGACCGCTGGCGTCGTCCAGCGACAGCCAGAGCCACAGGCGGGCGGCGCGATAGGGATGCTCGATCCGCACCTCCCGCACTGGGTGCACGGCGAGAGCGACGTCGAGCGTGGTGCCGGCTTCGTTGACCTGGAGCTCACCGGCCGCGAACCCCCGCCGCGCGCCCCAGGCGACGTAGCGGTAGCGGCCGGGCGCGAGGCCGGTCTGGCAGCCGCCATCGCGGATCCACAGCTGGCGCAGCCAGCCGTGGTCCGGCGAGTACAGGTCGACCGTACCCAGAGCCTCCGGCCGCCCCTCGGCATCCGCGACCCGCACCTCGACCGCCGCGGGCGCCACGGTGTCCACCACGCCGAGCGCGATGTCCGCGCGCGGCGTGAACGGCCCCGTGGTCGCCCAGATACCGGTCGCATCGGCGACCACGAGGTTCACCTCCCGCGCCGGCAGCGCCGGCACCGCGAAGCGCCCGTCGAAGCGGTCCACCTCGGCAGCGGTCCGGTGCCACGCGCCGACCACCTCGACTCTCAGCTGCGGCTCCTGCAGCGCTGGTCCGCGCACTACGCCGCTGAGAGCCCCGCGCGGCAACGCGTCCTCGGGAACGGTGATGGACACCGGATCGCGATCGGCGAGCACTTGGCCGACGCAAACCGCCGGCCGCCGTGAAAGGCCCGGCGCGGTGACGCACAGATCGACGGGCGTGGTTCCGCACGCGCTCAGCTCGAACCGGCCATGGCGATCGGTTTCGACCTCGACGCCCTCGGCGGCGATGGACACTGTCCACTTTGCGAGCGGATTGCCGTGCACATCGCGCACGGTGCCGGTGATCCGACCGCCGGTCATCGATGGGTACCAGGCCTGCGCCGCCCCTCCTTCGAGGTCGAACTTCGCGCCGGCGACGGCTCGGCCATCGACGCGCAGGCGAGCCTCGATGCGCCCCGGCGGTAGGCCGCCGAGGCGGAAGCCGCCGTCGTCACCGAGCCGCACGCTCGACCCCCACCACACGGGCGCGAGGGTGTCCCCGTCGAGCATTGGGTCGCGCGGCGACGCCCCCGACGCGATCGCTACGACGCGGGCGTCGGTGACCCCGCCGCCAAGCGCGGCGCGGCCGTGGAGACTACTGCCGGCGTGGAGGCGGATCGCGATGGTCGCGGTCGCACCTGGCGCCGGCGTGTCGACGTGACCCGTCCACGGGGCGAAGCCGGGCGCGCGCGCCCAGAGCACGACGCGGCTCGATGCCGGCGCGCTGTCGCACGCGAAGCGGCCATCGGCGGCCGCGCGCAGCACGCGCGGCACCCGCAGTGCCAAGCGCTCCACGCTCTCCGCGGCGACGCGAAACCCGGCGTCGATCTGCAGCACGGCGCCCGCGATGGCGCGGCCGGCGACATCGGTGACGCGGCCGCGGATCGTGGTCGCCGGCCGACCGATGCGCAGGTCCAACCGTTGTTCGCGCAGGTCGGACACCAGGCGCGGTGGACCCGGCCGGCGGCCACCGGCGACCGCGCACAGGGCTCGCCCCGGCTCGACATCGCGCAGCGCGAAGCGCCCGTCCGCATCGGTGCGCGCGACCTCGAGGCCGCGGTCGAAGCGACCGCGCTCGGAGAGCCAGATCGAAACCGGACCGTCGGCTCCGGCGACCCGGCCGGAGACCGTGTTGCCCACCGGCAGCTGCAGCCGGAGTGCGCGCCACTGGCCCGCGACCAGAGCCACCTCGTGATCCCCCGCCCGGTCGACGCGCAGCGACCAGCGCCCCGGCAGCAGCTCGTCGAGCTCCAGACGTCCGTCCGCAGTGGTTCGCTCCCAGCGGTGGTGCAGGTGTGGATTAGCGACCTCGAGCGGCAGCAGGCGCAGCCAAACTCCCGCCGCCCCGACGCCGTCCGCCCACCGCACTTCGACCGCCAAGCCGGCACGATCGCGTGGCAGTGCCCGCCGCTCCTCGCCCACCGCCCCGACCCCGCGCCGAGGCTGGGCCGGGGCGCGCTGCGCGGACGCAGAAGCCGTCGATGCGCGCGCGGCGAGCAGCGGCTCGGCGGCGTTCTCGCCATCGTCCCCTCCGAGTCCCGCTGCAATCGCGAGGAACGCGATCGCGGAAGCCGCCAACCCGAGACCGACATCGTTCCGCCAACGACCGCCGAGCAACCGCGGTCGCGCGGACCGCGCGGTGTCGACCACGGCCGCGCGCACCTCGGCCAAGCTGCGCTCGGCGACCACCAAGCCGGCGAGGGACGCGGCGAGTCCCGCTGGCAGGGCCCGCCGCAGCTGCGCCAAGCCCCGCCGCAACCACGTCTTCACCGTCCCCGGCGGCCGGCCGAGCGCGTGCGCGATCTCGCGAATCGCGAGACCGTGCACCAAGCGCAGCAGCACGACCTGCCGGTGCTGTTCGCTCAGCGTCTGCACCGCGTCGCGAAACAGCGCGCTGAACTCGGTCATCTCGGCGGCGCTCGGCGGTGCCACCGGATTCCGCACCGGCAGCCGGGTGGCGTCGACGTCCCGCCGGGCGCGCCGGTGTTCGCGACGGGCCTCGTTGGCCAGGATCGCGAACAGCCACGGCCGCACCGGCCGCGACGGGTCGTAGCTCTGCGCCGCGCCGATGGCGGCGACGAAGGTGGCCTGCACCAGATCCTCGGCGGTGGCCGCGTCGCTACCGAAGTGGTGCGCGAGCAGCAACAGCTCGGGCGCGACGAGGTCGAACACCGTCGCCAAGGCGCTGCCATCGCCAGTTCGGCGATAGGCGGCGAAGGCGGCGTCGGCGCGATCTGTGAGCTGCATATTCTTCCCGAAGGCGGCGATGGCGAAGGTCGGTCACCCGATCTATGGACGAGCGCGCCCGCGGGAGTCGGGAGTTTGCTTTTTTTGTGACGACAGCCGGCGAAGAGGCACCAGGGGAAGTGGCCCGCCACCCGGTGCCCGCGCTGTGCAACAATTGGCATGCCGTCCAAACCAATGGCCGAACCGATTCCCTCAGGGCGCCACAGATGATCCGTCGCATTCACCCTCGGAGCCCGCAGGGGTCGCTGCGCCCGCATCTGGTTGCCGTTGCCGCCGCCCTCGGTGTCGGCGGTCCACTCTCGTCGCAGGAGTTGATGTCCGCGCTGCCGACGGCCCGCTTGCCGGCGAGCGGCTTCGACAGCCGCGGAATCGCGATGCGCGACGTCGACGGTGACGGGGATGTGGACGTCCTGTTCAGCACCTCGCGCCGCGGGATGCGGCTACTGCGCAACGTCGGCGCCAGCGGGCACTTTCGCGACGACTCGGCGCTCGCGTTCGCGACGGTGAGCACGGCCGCGGGGAGCCGGCTGGCGGTGGACGATCTCGACGGCGACGGAGATGCCGATCTGCTCCGCCCGTGCTACGGCACCCAGGACGAGCTCTACCTCAACGACGGCACCGGCACCTTTAGCGCGGCGACCGCTACCGGCCTACCCCCCGACGCCGCCTACTCGCTGGGCATCGCGCTGGGTGACGTCGACGCCGACGGCGACCTCGACGTCGCCCTCGCCAGCGACTCGGTGATCGGCTCGACGGCGGCGGTCCGGCTGTACTTGAACAGCGGCAACGCCTCGTTCACCGACGTCTCGCAGGCCCGCCTGCCGGCGCAGCGCGGCGTGGGCCGCGACGTCCGGTTCCTCGACGCCGAGGGGGACGGCGATCTCGACCTGGTCACCGCCGACCCACTCCAGCTGTGGATCAACGACGGTAGCGGCAGCTTCATGGAGAAGGCGGCTGCGCTGCCCTCGGCAGGTCCGTTCGTACGACTCGCGGTGGGTGACCTGGACGGCGACGGAGACGAGGACTTGATCGCCGACGACTCGTCCATCGGCGTGGCCCTCGACAACGACGGTGCGGCGACATTCTCCGCGCGCTCGCTGCCGCCGGTGTTCGGCTACGGCGATTTTGGCGAGACCCGACTCGTGGACGCAGACGGGGACGGCGACCTCGACGTGCTGTACGCGCGCGGCAGTCAGTACACGCCGGGGTCGCGCGACCGGTTCCTGCGCAACGATGGCAATTGGCAGTTCGTCGACGTCAGCGCGACCGCGCTCCCCCCGCGTGACGGGGTCACCTACGCCGTCGCCGTCGGTGACGCCGATGGCGACGGCGATGCCGACGTCGTCGTCGGCGGCGTCGCGCGCGACGAGCTGTGGCTCAACGACGGCGCCGGGGTGTTTGCCATGGCGACAGGCGGTCGGCTGCCGCCCCCCATGCAAGCGACTGCGCAGACCGCGACGGCCGCTGACCTCGACGGCGACGGTGACCGGGATCTGCTCGTCGCGGGGCTGTACTTGGAGCCGCAGCTCTGGCTCGGCGATGGCACCGGCCAGTGGAGCGGCGATCCCGCGGCGCGCCTGCCGAGCCTGCGGCAGGTTTTGACGCGGCAGGCGCGCTCCTTCGACGCCAACGGCGATGGCGCACCGGAGCTGGTTCTGGCCGCCTCTGGCCAGAACCAGCTCTTGCTGAACGACGGCACCGGGCGCTTCAGCCGCGTCACCAGCATCGCCATGCCGCTCGACAACGATGATTCGTACGACATCGTGCCCGTCGACGTCGACGCGGATGGCGACCTCGATCTGGTGGTCGCCAACCGCGACCAGAACCGCCTCTACCTGAACTCCGGCGCGGGCTCGTTCACCGACGCCACGGCCGGCCGCCTGCCGGTCAGCTCCGCCACGACCGCCGCCGTTGCCACCGGGGATGTCGACGCCGACGGCGACGTCGACTTGCTGCTGGCGCACCGCGGCACGGCCAACCAGCTGCTGCTCAACGACGGCCAGGGCTCGTTCTCCCCAGCGCCGACCTTCCCTGGGTCGAGGCCGAGCGCGGGGGCGTGGTTGGCGGACGTGGATGGCGACGGCGATCTCGACGCGCTGGTGCGCGACACGAACGCGATGCGTGTGCTGATCAATGATGGTCTCGGTGGCTTCACCGACGCCACCACGGGCCGGTTTCCCCCACCACCGGCACAGACCACCGTCAGCGCGGCGGCACCGGCCGACATCGATTCGGACGGCGACATCGACGTCTTGGTCGGCCACCGGCTGACCTCGCCGGGAGCGGTCGACCTCGTGCGGCTCTATCTCAACGACGGCGGCGGGACCTTCGTCGACGTGACCGGCACGCGATCTCCATCGAATGTCCTCGGCCATGTCAGCGGGGTCCCGATCTTCCCACTCGACATCGTGCTCGAGGACTTCGACTCCGACCGGGATCCCGACGCGTTGTTGCTGACGTCGACCGCGCCCGTGGTGCTGTTCAACTTGACGCGGCACCTGGACGCGGTGTGCTGCGCGACGACGGCGGGCGCACTGCGCCTCGACCTGTACGCCCGCTGTTGCCCAGGCACCTCGAGCCTGGGCGCAGTGGCGATCTCCGCCGGCATCGCCAGGACCACAGTGCCCGGCATCGGCGAACTTCTGCTGCAGCCAGCGTCGATCATCGGCCTGCCCGTGATCCCTATTCCCGGTGCGACTGGACTTGCGCAAGGGACATTGGCGATCCCGAACGTGCCAAGCCTGGTGGGTGGTGCGTTCGCTAGCCAGGCAATCGTCGTCGGACCGGGCGCGGCGCTGGGATTCACCAACGCGCGCTTCGACGTCGTTGTCCGATGATCCGCGTGGGCATGCCCACAGAAAAGCCAGTGCAGCAACGGTGGGCCGTGGCTACAGCAGCGAGCGCGTCTCCACGACCGTGGTCCAGACCTCGTCGCCGCGCGCGACCTCGACTTCAATGCTCTGTCCGACTCTACAGAACAGCGCTCTCGCCTCTGCCAGACTGTGTCGGCTCGCATCGACACCGGCAATGCGTCGCAGCACGTCGCCGGCGCGCAGGCCGGCATCGGCCGCAGGCGTCCCAGGGCTGACGAAGAACACTCGGCGCTCGCCGGCATCGTCGACCCCGGCGACGAGGAACAGCCCACTGGCGTCGACAACCTGCTCTCGATCGAACAGCTCGTTGGGCTTCAACAGCAGACGATCCCGCGCGTAGTCGAAGACGACGTCGAAGCGGTGTAGGACCTCGCCGCCGAACAGGTTCAGGCGCGCGCCGGTCAATCCGGTACCGAAGGTCACTGTCGGTCGCGGGATGGAGAAGGGCCCGATCCGCAGACGGTGCAGGCGAGTGACGAACCGCCGGTGGGCGGTTTCCTCCGGCGAATCCGCCAGCCCGGTGCTGCCCATCACCGCAACGCGCGGCGCGTCGGCCCCGACCAGTGCCTCGATGGCATCCGCGTCGTGCAATCCGCAGCTGTTGCCGACCCCTCCACCACTGTCGACCAGCATCCGGACCGACCGGGTCTCGCTCTCCGAAGCGAGCGAGACCTCGGCGAAGGGTAGGTTGCCCCTCCCGGGATTGAACGACACAGCGACTGCGGCACCTCGATCGCTCCCGTCGAAGCGATCGGGATCGTGGAGCACCATCCGCTCGGCGACGTAGTCGATCTCGCACGTGTAGCGACTGAGGAATGCATGCCCGAGGATGCCGTGCACGGTCCGTCCGGTCATCCGCCGCGCCAAACCCTCGCACGACGCGACCAGGACCCGTTCGTATTCGGCGGTGACCCCTCCCACGTCGATGGCGACGTCGCTGGCGAAGCGCATGGTGAACTGACCGCCCTGCGAGGTGCGACCGCCTTTGCGCACCGGCCCCATCTCCAGCCCAAGGCGATCCGCGACGCGACTCTCGAGCACGACGCCAGACGCCCCTGAATCCAGCAACAGCGTCACTGGCTCTCCTTGGATCTTGGCTTCGACCAAGATCAAGTTCATGTGGCGCTCGACGACCACATTGGCGATCTCCGAGCCACCTTGGCTGGCCAGTCGATCGACGAGAGGGACGGCGGCGAGAACTACGGCCAACGGCCGGGCAAAGGGGTGAGTGTTCATGGTGATTTTCGGGCCGGCCAGAGGCCACGCCCAGCGGGATGTTGCCGCGACATCACGATCGGACTCGATCCTCTGCCGATCCCGGTCGGGTCAGCCCGTACCGGCTGCGGATGAGACCCTTTCCGACCGCGCGGCAACGAAATCGGCAGACCACTGCCAAGAGCCATGATCGGAATCGCCAAGATCCCCCCGCTGTCGTGCGCAGCCATTGCTTTCCTCGCCGCCCCCCCGTCGATACCGACCGAGATCGACTGGTACCACGGCAGCTTCGACAGTGCCGTGACCCGGGCGCAAGACGAAGACAAGGACCTCCTGCTCTACTTCTGGTCGGAGCGCAGCGACGCATGCGCCGGCTTCTACCAGGGTCCGCTGCAGGATGCGCGCGTGGCCGCCGCGACGCGGCCGTTCTTGTGCGTGGGCGTGCAGCTCGAGCCCGAGTCCGGAAAGGCGCTCTTCAACCGATACGCGATCACCACGACGCCGGCTCTTCTGCTGGTCGACCCCGCCGACCAGCGCGCGCAAGGTGGAGTCTTCGGCTCCGCCAACGTGCCGACCGTTGTCCGCGAGCTACGGCGCATGGCGGACGACGAGGGAACGCTGCGCGCCCTCGAACGCGCCACGGCAGCAGACCCCGGCGACCTCGACGTGCGCAGCCGCCTCGCCGACTGCGTCGCCGCCTTGGGTCAAGCCGAGAAGGCACGTCATCTGCGGGAGAGCATCACGGCCGACGACCCTGATGGGTCGAGCGACGCGGCCGCATCGATGCTTCTCGAGCAACACATGCGGCGGACGTTCGGTTCACTGGCGGAGCTGAGCGCGGATCCGATCCGCGACTTGGTCGAGCACGTCCAGGCGATCAAGCCCCCGGCGACGCGGCAGCGGGGCTGGGACCACGTCGCTCGCCTGCGCAATGCGATCGGCGACCGGGTCGGAGAGATGGCCGCGTGGCGGCAGGCTTTCCCCTTGGTGCGTGATGGCCGCCTGTTCAACTGGGGTTGGAACCAGTGCCTGTGGTGGTGGTCCAACCGCGACGTCCTCACCAAGAAGGACAAGGCGTTCGCCCTCGAAGTCGCGCGCAAGACGGCCGAAGTCTCCGAGCGACTCAGCGCCGAAGATCCGGAGTACTACGACCCCCGCCTGTTTCTCACGCGACGCCTCAACGTCCTCGCCATGACCCAGCACATGAATGGGCATCCAGGCGAGGCGATGCGCGTCATGGAGCGCTGCGTTCGACTCGCACCGGACAACGACGAATATTCTGCCCGGCTCGCGGCGTATCGAGCAGGCGCCGCCGACGAGTGCTTTCAACCGTACTCCGACTACGATCCCGCGTGGTCACCCGATGGCCGCAAGATCCTGTTCACCTCGACGCGCGACTACAACGCGGAGCTCTACGTCGCCGACGTGAAGACCGGGGCACAGCGGCGGATCACCCGGTCGTTGGCCGCGGACGACCAGGGAGTCTTCAGACCAACCGGCCGATTCCTGGCATTTCGCTCCGATCGCTTCCTGACGACTGGCATCTACCGCGCCAAGCTCGACGGCTCTGGCTGCAGCTTGTTGGTATCACTGCGCACCGCCGATGGACAAGTCGTGCCAGCCGGCATGCCGTCCTACTCGCGAGACGGTCGGCAGCTGGCGATGATCGCGATGTTCGACGGCAGATCTCGAGCAGCGCTCGCCAACGCGGCCGGAGGCTTGGCAACGCCGATTCTCGGTGCCACGCAAGCCGTCGCCACGGTCACGTGGGCCGACTCACGCTTGCTCTATTCCGCGTCACAGAACCAGCAACAAGATCTCTTCATCGCCGATGCCTCCGGGGCCGCAGCCCACAACCTTACCCCCGCAGACGATGAGTCCTGGGACGCGGAGGCCTCCGCCGACCGCCGCGGAAAGCGCGTCGTGTTCGCCCGCTGGCGCGACGGCGACTACGACCTCTGGAGCGTGCTGGTGGACGGATCGCAACTGACCCAGATCACCAGCGGCCCGGCCCGTGACCGTCGCCCCGCGCTGTCGCCCGACGGCAAGCACGTCGCGTTTGATCGGACCGACGCCTCGGGCAACAGCAGGATCTGGGTGATGCGCGTGGATGGCACCGAGTCCCGCCCCCTGCTCGATTGAAGCCGGCGGTCGCCTACTCGACCGACTCCGCCGTGGAGACTTCACCGCGACTGCTCGAGGCCACCGGCGAGGCGAACACAATGCAGCGCGCCGAGTCCCAGGGCGATCTCCCGCTTCGCCACCAACGCCCCTTCGCGATACACGACCACTCGGCGCGCCCGCGCACTGACTCTCACGGTTTCCGAACGGCCGGCGTGCAAGCGGCCTCGCGTCGAAACTTCCCACTGCAAGCCTCGGAAATGGTGCAACGGCAACGGGCACCCATCCTCGGCGAGGATCGCGAAGCACTCCCCTCCGCGGGGCGCCACCAACTCGATCCGCAGGCGGACCGCGCGCTGCACGACGACGGTCAACGCTCGATCGGCAGAGAGGTCCCGGCGCAGCGGCAGCACGCCAACGCCGCGGACCTCGAGCACCGGCTGCACACGCGGAACGTCGCGCAACCTGAACGACCCGTCCCGACCGGTCGTGATGCTCGTGCGCCAACGCGTCGACGCCGCATCGCCGAAGGAAGCAGAGATGTCCGTCCCAACGCGCACTTCAGCCGCAGCGACCGCCCGACCCAGGTCGTCGACCACTCGCCCGTGCATTTCGCCCAGAACCTCGGTCGGGTCGAGGACCACGGTGAGCACATCTCCGCTGGTCCGCGGCAGCGGCACATTCACCCTCGTCAACGACTTCGGTTCGATCACCGCGAGCTCACCGGTCGCTGGCGCGAGCTCGCAGATCTCGAACCACCCCCCTGCGGCTGTGATCGCGTCGGCGGACTGCCGAGCGCCATCGCGGCGACTCGCAGCACCGACACCCCACACCTCGACTCCCGCCAACCCGCGTCCATCGGGGTCGCAGACCCGACCACGAACTGTTCGTGCCGCGGGGGGTTTTGGCCCGGGCTCGCCGGCCGCACTCCCCACCAGTGTCACCGGCAGCCGAGGACCGATGGCCTCGACCGCGAACGCCCGCTCGATGAAGCCGGCCTTCCGAACGCGCACTACCGCACCGGGCACAACCGGAAGCGTCAGCCCGAAACAGCCATCTGCGTCGGCGTCGACGGCTGTGCCCACGGTGCTGGCGGCGTCCAGTGCGACGGCCAGCCGAGCGCGGAAGTCCGCAGGCAACACGACACGGCATCGGGCGCCGGCAACCGGTTGCCCGCTCGTGTCGAGCACGCGCCCGACGACGGCGCGCGGGCGCGCAACCACGACGTTGACTTCACAGGGCCCTTGCGCGGCCGTCTCCCCCGCCAGCACGGTGACCCAAGACTCGGACACAACATCGATGCGACCGCCCGGCCAGTATCGGTGAAAGGAGAACCGCCCGTGGGCATCGCTGATGCTCACCAGTTCGCCGTTGGCCCGCGCGGGGGCGTGGGGTCGAAGCCGTACCACAGCAGCTGCGACCGGCAGGCCGGTGTCTGCCAGCACTCGACCGCGCAGCACGACACCCGGCTCGAGAGTGGCCGCGGAGTTGATGGCGGTGGGCACGGCGACGGCGGAGGCCTGCGCCCGCGGCTCGAGGGGCGCGGTCGCCGCGCGCGGAGTGGCGCCAGCCCGGTCTTTGCCGGCGGACAGCGCCGCGATCGAAACCGCACTCGTCGGCAGCGGGGGCAACGGTCCCGTCCCGCAGCTCCGCCACGCACCGGCCGGCAGCGCGAGGACGAGACCGGCGGCCAGCGCCCAGCGCGCAAACGCCATCCTACGCCCCATGGGTCGACCGACACACAGCGCGACGAGGGCGGGAAACCAACCGCGACCGTCGTCCCTGGTCCGGCGTCGCAGCTGTTCGCGAATCGCCGCCTGCGCGCGCGCCAACCTGGTCTTCACCGTCGATACCGGCACACCGAGACGGGCGGCGATCTCCGCAGGCTTGCAGTCGTCGTAGAACCGCAGCAGAACGACATCTCGGTAGTGGGGAGCGAGCCCATCCACCACGTCGGCCAGCAGCGCCTGGGTCTCCTTGTGCTCGATCGTGTCGAGCGCGGAAGGCAGACCCTCGGGTTGCGCGCAGGCGCGCTCCCGCCGCTGACGGCGGCAGCGCCGGCGCTGCTCCAGCGCCGCCAGGTTCTTCACCACCCGAGCGAAGAAGCGGCGCGGCGCACGCGGCGGTCCACCGCCTGCCAAGGCCGCGAGCATCGATTCCTGCACGAGATCGTCGGCTTCGTGGCCATCGCTCACCAACTTGCGAGCCAGCGAGCGGGCCCAGGTGGCGTCACGCACCCACTCGCTCGAGGGCGGTGTCGCATCGCGGTCACGATCCGATGGACAGTCCATCACATCCCACGAAGTTGCCGCAACCAGTGAAACGGACTCACCGAACTCGAGCTTGTGACTCCGGCTGCGTCCCCAGGGCCGAGGAATCCCCTGCGTTGCGGGCCCGGTCCACGGCGCACTCTCCGAGACGCTATCCTTCGCTGCGCTTTCATGAGAACCCTCCGCATGCTAATCCATCGCACTCGCTTGCCGACCATTGCCGCGGTCTGCGCCGCCGCGACACCACTGGTGGCGCAGCGCGACTCCACCGCGATCGAGTGGGAATCGTCGCTCGCATCGGCCCTGCGCGCGGCCGCCAAAGACTCCCGCAAGATTGCGATCTACTTCTGGATCGGCGACAGCGACTACTGCCGGCGCATGTGGGAAGAGACCCTTGGTCGTGACCGGGCGGTGGCCGAGCTGTCACAGTTCGTCTGCCTCAGCACGCGCGCCGATCAGGAGCACGCCGCGGCTTTGATGCAGCGTTTCGCCGTGACCAAGCTGCCCACGATGCTCTTTGCTGCTTCGGATGGGCAAGCGGAGGATGCGATTCGCGGCTTCATCGACCTCGATGCCTTCGTCGCCGAATGTCGTCGCATTCGAACCGGCGACAAGACCGTCAGCGACTGGCGCCGCCGGTGCCACGCTGCCCCCGATGACCTCGATGCGCGGCTGCAGCTCGCGCTACAGCTGCGGCACGTCGGCGAGCGCGACGAAAGCGCACACCTCATCGCATCGATCAAGCGCGCCGACCCCAAGGGCGCTTCCGTGGCGGGCGCCCAACTGCGACTCTACGACGTGTTCGACGAAGTGCGCGCCAGCGCGGCGGACGCCAGCGACCCCAGCACCTATGACTTGACCCCGCTGTACGCGCACCTACCGGTGGTGCGACCTCGCGCGGTCCTGCACGAAGCCTGGCGGTGGATTGCCGATGTCGAGCACCAGCGTGGCGATCGCCCACACGAGCGAACGGCACTGGCGGAGACCTGGCGGCATGCGACCGAGGGCAAGCCACGCGCCGACGCGAGCGCCACGCTTCTGCAGCGCTACACGGACATGGGCGACGAGCTCAACGAGGCCGAACGCGCACTCGCGTTGGAGGTCGCCCATTGGTTGCGCGATGCAGCCCGCGCCCACCCCGAGGCTCCCGCGAACTACGTGCACCACGCGCACGCGATGGCGCTGTTCCTCAACCACCGGCTCGACCAAGCCATCGACCAGCTGCAAAACGCGATCGAGCTCGCGCCCGATGAGGCCGACCACCGGCAACTCCTCGAACGCGTGCGCCAAGCGCAACGCGCTCGTCGTTGAGCCGGGGTCCGTTCCTGGAGTTGCTCCCGCCGACCGCGGCAGATCACCGCGGGGAACGTCGCCCGAGGGCCGGCCGGCGCGCCGCAACGCGTCGCGAGCGGCGCTAACTTTGACGCCATGAAGTACTCCCTCCTGCCCGCGATCGCGCTGTGTGTGACCCCAGCGACCGCCCAACTCCAGTCGGTCGTCGGCCCGGTCATCGCGCCGCTCGGGTGCTCCGTCCGGATCTCGTTTTCCAACGACACCGCACAGAGCTGGAGCCACGGCGTCTGCCCGTACGTCGTGCGCGACGCCGCTGGCCAGCAGATCGCGCCGGGCGCCTGCACGTTGCAGCTGGCGATCACCGCACCCGGTGGCACGTTCTCGACGAGCTGGCCACAGATCGATGCGCAGGGCAACCAGGTGTTGCCCGGCTCGTACGTGGTCGAAGTGATGCTGCCCGATGGCACCAGCCACCAGCATCCAATCACGATCTCGCCGTCGACGACCCCCGCGGTCGCCCCGATCGGCGTGGCGCGCACCGGCACGACGCGCAACTACGGGTTGTGCGCACCGTCCCAACCCAACGGCGCCTACCTCATGCTGGCGTCGCTGACCGCGAACCAGGGTTTCGCCACCTGCAGCGGTCGGTTTCCGCTGGACGCGGACCCCCTTCTGTTCCACTCGGCCACCGGCCAGGCGCCGTTCGTCGGTTTCGCCGGTCCGCTCGACGCCCGCGGCGAGACCACGGCGCCCGCGCTCGCGCTGCCGCAACTGCCAGCGCTGGTCGGCCTGCCACTGCACTTCGCCTTTGCCGCGGTCGATCCGAGCCAACCGTGCCCGGTGGCGGCGATCTCCACCGCGCAGCGCATCGTCATCGGTTGATGCGCCCGCGCGGCGGCGCCGTCAGGCGCCGTACTTCTTGATCGCCGCGTCGAGCTTCGGCAGCAGCAGGAAGATGCCGAACGCGACGACCGCCGCCATGCCAGCGAGCACCAGGAAGAACATCGACGGCTCCATCAGGCCCTGAATGCCGCCGAAGAAGCCCGACAGGTTGTTGCCGAACGCGGTCGCCATGAACCAACCGCCCATCGCCAGCCCCACGAGCCGCTTGGGCGTCAGCTTGGTGACCAGTGACAGGCCCATCGGCGACAGGCAGAGCTCGCCGATGGTGACGATGGCGTAGAAGCCGCAGAGCCACAGCGCCGACACTTTGATCGAGCCGTTGTCCGACAAGAACCCGCCGATCGCCATGATGAGTAGCGACAGCGAGGTCAGGCACATGCCGATGAACACCTTCTGCGCGGTGGTGATCTTGCGCCGGCGGGCGAAGAACATCACGACCAGCGGCGTGAAGGCGACGACGAACAGCGCGTTCAGAGACTGGTAGATCTCGGAGTTGACAACCTGCACGTACTGGCCGGGCGGGAGCAGCTCGGGCTCCTTGCCGTACCGCTCGCGGTAGCCATCGTAGATCTTGGCGAACTGCTCCTTGGAAACGACGTACGTGCCGACCTCCGCCTGATCGATGGTCCGCACGAACGCGACGCGCTTGATCGGCAGCAAGCCGTCCTCTCTCAGTTCGACAGAGTACGACTTCTGACCGTGATCAACGGTTTCGCTGAGCTCGACTGCCCCGGTCTCGTAGACCTGGGTCGAGCGCTCGTACGGCTGCAGCTCGCGAACATCGCTCTCCGGCTCCAACTCGAACTCGCGGAGCGCGATTCCCTCACCCGCCTCGGTGACCACGCGCGCCACCGCGGCTTCGTCCATGCGTTGCAGGCCGTACATCCGTGCCAGGCCCTCGTCCTCGACGACCAACAGGGACCGCGGATCGGGCCGCGGCAGATCGGGGCCGGCATTGGTGTAGTAGTTCGGCAGACCGTCCGTCTTGAACGCATCCGCCATCACGTGCGCGCGGTCGGTGTTGTCGCGCGCCCACTGCGTCATCGCGCTGCCGTTCAGGTGCAGCACCATGAAGAACGTGCCACCGGCGACGTAGATCGGCAGCAGCGACAGCAGCCCGGGCTTCTCTTCTTCCTTCGCGGTGAGCCCCATGCGAACGAAGAAGATGATGACCGGCACCATGCCGGCCAAGAAGCCCACCACCGGCGGCCGCAGCGGCGGGTCCTCACCGGCGTACTGCGCATAGGCCCAGGCCGCGAGCACGCCGACCCCGAACGCCGGCAGCAAGATCTTGACGATGATCTCCTTGAAGCTGGTGTCGTCCGGGCTGACCTCCGGTTGGCGGTCGGCGCGCTCGAGCGCACCCCAGTTGAAGAACAGGATCACCAGCCCGATCAACAACCCCGCGCCGGCGACCCAGAAGGTCCACAGCCAACCGTAGTTGTTGCGCACACCGGCCGACAAGAACGACGCGATGAACGCGCCGATGTTGATGCCCATGTAGAAGATGTTGAAGCCGGCGTCCCGCTTGGCATCTCCCGCTTCGTACAGGTTGCCGACCATCACCGAGATGTTCGGCTTGAAGAAGCCGTTGCCCAGACATAGACCGATGAGGCCGATGCTGAGGTACGACAGGTTGCGGTCGATGCCCATCGCGAACAGACCGCCCGCCATGAGCAATCCGCCGAGCACGACCGACTTGCGGTAGCCGAAATAGCGGTCGGCGATCATGCCACCGAGGAACGGCGTGAAGTACACGAACGCGAGGTAGAGACCGTAGATCTCGTTGCCCTCCGCACTGGTCAGGCCGAGCCCGCCCGTCTCGAAGTCGGTGGCGTAGAGCAGCAGCACGTTCAACATCGTGTAGAACGCGAGCCGCTCCCACATCTCGATGAAGAAGAGCGGGAACAGACCCTTGGGATGACCTAGCGCCAACTTCGATGTCCTCGGCTTTGGGAACGAAAGCGAGGCGGGATCGTCACCGCCACACGATGAGAAGGCAAGCGAGGCCAAGCGCGCCGCGCGCGCTCACTCCGCGAACAGGCGCCGGGACAAGTTCCCGTAGTTGCGGTAGGGCACGAGGTCTGGCATCCCGTTGGCATAGCGCCACACCAGATCGCGCACGCTCGTGCGCGGCACCGCAATCAACGAGCTCGACACGGTGCCGTAGTCGGCGCCGCGCTTGAGCACCGGGTGACGATCGCCGCCGCCCGGATCGACCAGCACTGGCGCGAGCGCATCCAGGCGCTGGATCGGCGTGAGGCCGGGCGCCCGCGCGGCATCGGTCGCGGCGAACGACAGGATGTCGGGTCCGTGCTCGTTGGTGACCACCACCGTTTGGGCCGACAGCTCTGCGACCTGCAGGTCGCCGCCATCGCTGGCCACGCGCCAGCACGAGCCCGCGTCGGCCACCAGCAGCTGGAACGGATTGGAGGGAGCGCGACCCGCCTCCGCCGCGGCGGCGCGGGCGCCGCTCTCCGCGTCATCGGCGTCGAGTGCGGCGTGCGGCAGGCGGCCGCGCGATGGCGCATCGGGGCGCAGAGGGCCTAAGGCGTTGGTCAAACCGGCGACGACCCCGCGGTCGTTGACGCCCAACCAAGTGCCGCCGGCGCGGCGATCGCGCGGTGCCAGCGCACGGCGCCGGGCGCCGACCCAAAGGCCGGGGGGCGCCGCGCGCCGCTCGCGCTGCTCGTCCCGGTTGTTGGCGATCAGCAGCGACAGCGATGGATCGACATCCCGCAGCAGAATCAACAGGCACATCCGCGGGGCAGCGTGGCGCGCCGGCGCGCGGAGCACAAGAAGGAACACCGCGGCGCTTTGGCGGCGTAGCATGGCGAGGACCGTGTCCACCGACCTGGAGCTCCGCACCGAGGCGCGCGACCCGGAAGATCGCGCGGTACAGCGCTGCATGCAGGCCTACCTCGACGAGCTGGCGGCGGCGCTGCCCGGCGGCTTCGATCCGAAGCGATCGGTGAGTGCCGACCCGGACGAGCTGCGGCCACCGGACGGCGGGGTGCTCGTCCTGATGTCCGGCGAGGCGACAATGGGGTGCGGCGCGTTCAAGCGGCTCGAACCCGGCGTCGCCGAGATCAAGCGCATGTGGTTGGCGCCCCGCGCCCGCGGCCAAGGCCTGGGGCGCGTGCTGTTGGCGGCACTCGAGAGCGCGTGCCGCGCCGCCGGGCACCGGATCGTCCGCCTCGACACCAACGCGCATCTCGAAGCTGCCATCGGGCTCTATCGGAGCAGTGGCTATCGCGAACGATCGGCCTACAACGACAACCCCTACGCCGCGCTGTGGTTCGAGAAGGTGCTGTGAACGTGGTCTGCACGCGCATTGCGATCGAGAAGAGGAGAAGCGTGGCGAGAAAATCGAGTCTGACACCGTACGTATCGTGCGCAGGCCATCGCGACGACACCCGCCGCGACCCACGGCCTGCGGCTGGCGTTGGCCCCGTGACGCTGTGGCCCGACGCTATTCGACGACGAACACCTGTACGCTGCGCGGTGGCATGAAGCCCGGCGCCGCGGCGTCGTGGTGCTGCAGCTTGATGTCGGTGGTGCCCAGGCCCCAGCCGAAGGTGCTGTCCCCGTTGCCCTGACCGACGAGGTACTCCACCACGCCCGCGCCCGCGGGGCGCAGCCCCTTGACGACGAAGTCTTGGTCGATGCCGTCATAGTGGGCCGGGTCGAACGACCCGGTCCACGCCGAGGGGAAGTCGGACCAGTTGACGAAGACGATGCCGACCCGATCTTCACCCGGAGTGCGCCAAACGCCGTGCATCACGGTCGCCACCGGGTACTGCTGGATGGTCAGGGAGTCCTCGTTGAAGTGCAGCACGCCCGGCGTCGCCGGCGAGGTCAGCGTCGCCACCGCGGTCGACGGGTTGGGCACCGAAGTCACCACCAGTGGCGGGTAGCCCAGCGGGCCACGCGGCGGCAGCCGCAGCGGCCGCTCGGCAATGCCACCGCACAGGTACTGGCCGGCCTCGTCGGTGCACGACGTGGCGGCATGCACCCGCTGCAGGAACGCGATCACGTCATTCTGCTGCGGCACGCTCGGATCCCGCGCCTCGACCACGCCGTTGCGATTCACGAACAAGGTGAAGTCCTTGTAGTCGTAGAAGAACGGGTACACCTGCGGCTTCATGCCCTGCACCAACCGCAGTGCCGTGACCATGCGTGTGTAGTCGGCCCACTGCTGCCAGGTGAGGCCCAAGCCCGGCGGCTGGCCGCCACCGAGATCGGCGCGCACGCCGGTCGTGTGCAGCATCACACCGATCGCGTCGGCGCGCGAGTACTCGTGATACACCGGGTTCCACAGCGGCGGGTTGGGGTTGGCGGTCTCCACCGGGGTGGGGAACGGATTGCCCGCGATCAGATCCAGGACGGTCATCTGCTGCGTCTGCAGCGGCACCGGCTTGATGCCGTGCTGGCCGAAGTCGTAGTGGCCGGCGTAGAACTCCTGGGCGGCCTCGGTGAGCACGAACGGGATCTCGGGGTGCTGCGCCCCGGTCTTGTCCCGGCCCACTCGCGCACGGATTACGTCGAACGCGCGGTTGCCGCCCTCGACGAAGGCGGTGCCGCCGTGGTGGCGGAAGTTGAACGGCAAGGGCCCGTTGGGCGACGGGTAGCGCAAGAAGCTGCCCTGGCCGCCGAGCGTATCGAGGAACACGCCGCCGAGCTGCGGGGTGGTGTTCATGATGTCGTCGTAGAGCTCGGTACCCATCCACCCCGGCACTGCGACGGTGTGGCCGAAGTCGACGATCATGCCGCCGGTCGGCAGCGGTGGCGGCTGGGTGCCGTCGCGCAGATAGACGAACCAGTCGGGATCGAAGCTGGGCCAATCGGCGTCGTTGACGTACAGCGGCAAGGTGTACATCGACATGTTGATGCCGGCGGCGTGGGCGCGCGCGATCTCGTTGCGCGCCTCGGTCGTCGGCTCCTGGAACGCACCCGCTGCCGCGGTGAACGGCCGTGGATTGTAGCCGGGCCCGATCGGGTCCTCGACGCCATCGCCCTTCAGCCATTTCTGCCACTCCATGAACACCGGCGTCGCCGAGCCGTCCGGCTCGCGAAAGACCTGTTGGAAGTCCAGCGCCGTGTCCGTGAAGGTCTGGAACATGGCCGGCAGGTCGGCGTTGACCTTGTTGAAGACTGAGGTCGCCACCATGACCGAGCTGCGCGGGTAGTCGGGATTGAGCGCGTAGGCCGGATCGGCGACCCCGACCAATCCCATCTCGCTGCGCACGAACTCGCGATAGTGGCTGGTGACGTCGTACCAGAACGTGTCGTCAGCCGCTTCGAGCGCGCACAGCACGGCGGGATATCCGCTCTGGAAGTAGTTGAGCCAGGGTGAGGGCCCGTACTCGGGGAAGTACACCGGCGCCCACCGGTAGTACTCCAGCCCCAGCGGATCGGGCACGCAGTCGTGTTGGAAGCGCTTGTAGTAGCCCTCGTGGTCCTCGGTCGAGAAGTAGAGGATCTTGCGGAATGCGGTGAACAGCTCGTTGCCGAGCGGAATCGATGTCGGGTCGCCACCGTACAACGCGCTGAACTGCATCTGCTGCCCGCGCGCCGGGTGCTCCACATCGGCGGACAAGCCGAACAGCCGCCAGAGCGACATCGGCAAGTTGGTCGCCGGCAGCACGAAGTTGGTCGACAGCGGGATCAGAATTCGTGCCTGCGCGGCGCTGCCAGGCTGGCGTGCGTAGACGATCGGTGCGTGCACCTCATCCACGGTGTGCTGCTCGGTGCCGCCCGGAATCTGCAGCCGGATCACGCGGCTGTTCCACTCGGCGCGGTTGGGCGACGTCGCGGGGATCTTGACCTCCAGCTCGACCAACAACACCGACGCCGGGCTCTGGCACGGAATCGCGCAACCCATCCAGCTGAAGATCGCGTGCGTCGGCGCCGATCGCGAGTCGACCCAGGTCTCGAAGTTGAGCGCGCTGTCGGGCAGCACTTCGGTCGGCGTCTGACTGGTGAGTGGCCGGGTGACGACTTTCCACAGACCGCGCGGCTGGCCCAGCGGCGGTGTTGCGGCGTAGGCGAAGCGCGTCACCGTGCCGTCCGCCCGCGTGCCGCGGTGGCCGATCTCGGTGAGCACGGCGCCGACTGAGGCATCCCGGGTGAACGTCAACGCGATGCGCCGGTCGCCGCTATCGACCGAGCCGACCTGCAGCTGGTCGCCCGGGTTCCAGCGCAGGCGCGACATGCGCAGCTTGGAGAAGGGGGCACCTTGACCAAATGCCGCAGTGGGGAGCAGACTGACACTGACTGTCACCAGTGCCGCCAGGAGAGCTGTGGTGCGAAGCATGGGATCCCGAAGCGAAAGAGCCTTCCCGAGTCTCTACCGGACTGCACCGGGCAACCGCGCCAAGGGGCGAAACCCGATTGACTCGAGGCCCGCCAAAACAGCGGACCGTTCGAGCTTCGCCCTCGGCCGCCGCGCCAGCAAGTCCGCGATGGCAATCGCCAGACGCGCGTACGGCACACGAGAGGCGCGACAGTTTCTCGCGGGCCCGCCTGGCGCACGGTGGTTGGCGACCGCGCTCCCGTTCGTCATCCTCGCCGCAGCGCTACACGGACAGCCAACGAGCCCGAACGTCGTGGTCGTCGTCGCCGACGACTGGTCGTGGCCACATGCGTCTGCGTTTGGCGACCCGGTAGTGCGTACACCGGCCGTCGATGCGCTCATCGCAGCCGGAGTCCTGTTCCGCCGCGCGTTCGCGCCGTCCCCCTCATGCACGCCGGCGCGCGGAGCGCTGCTCGCCGGGCAGGAGATCTGGCGTCTGGGCGAGGGCGCCAACCTCTGGAGCACGCTCGACGCGTCGATTCCGGTATATCCAGACCTGCTCGAGAGTGCCGGCTATCACGTCGGCTTCGAGGGCAAGGGCTGGGGTCCGGGAGACGACACTGCTGGCGGCCGCACTCGCAACCCCGCCGGAACATGCTACGCCGACTTCGACGCGTTCCTCGCGGCGCGGCCCGAGGGCGCCCCGTTTTGCTATTGGTCCGGTCCAGAAGAACCGCACCGTCCGTACGCGCCGGGGTCGGGGATCGCCGCCGGTCTGGACCCTGCTGCTGTGCGCGTGCCCGGCTTCCTTCCCGACACCCCGGCGGTGCGCTCCGACCTGCTCGACTACTACGCCGCTGTCGAGCGCTTCGACCGCGGCGTCGGGTGGCTGCTGGCACGTCTCAACGCCACCGGCGAACGGGATGACACCCTTCTCGTCGTGACGAGTGACAACGGGATGCCGTTCCCGCGGGCAAAGGCCAATCTCTACGACGCGGGCACGCGAGTGCCGCTGATCATCCAGTGGCCCGACGCGTTCCAGGGGAACCGCGTGATCGACGACTTCGTCACCCTCACTGACATCGCGCCCACGCTGTTGGCCGCCGCGGGGCAAGCGCTGCACCCCGAGATGACCGGCCGCAGCCTCCTGCCTGCACTGCGCTCCGGTCGGTCGGGGCAAGTGCAAGCCGGTTGGGACCACGTCGCACTCGGCCGGGAGCGGCACAACCCGAGCCGGCACTGCGAGCAAGTGGGCTATCCGATGCGCGCGGTGCGCGAGGCCGGCTTCCTCTACGTCGAGAACCTCGCTCCGCAGCGCCCCCCCGCCGGCGTCGACCTGGCTCTGTGGAGCACGGTGCGGCGCCCCTTCCCGGATGTGGACCACGGGCCCACTAAACGGCTGATGATGCGGCCGGGCGCATGGCCGCTGCAGTTTGCGCTCGCATTCGAGCGCCGGCCCCCCGTCGAGCTCTACGACCTGAGAACCGATCCCGAACAACTGGTCAACGTCGCCGCCGACCCGCGTTTCGCGGCGGATCGAGACCGGCTCGCCAGCCAGCTGGCGCGCCATCGCGCCGGCACCGGCGATCCGCGCCGCCGCGGCCGCCCAGCGGCGTTCGACGGCTACCCTTACCGGCACCCCGCGTTTTCGCCGCCGACGCTGACGGCATCACCGCTGCATCTGTCGGTGTCGGCCGGCGGAGAGCAGGTCTGGTCGCTCCGCACCGGCACCGCGCACGCGGGGCGGACGTACATCGTGCTCGGGTCGCTCACCGGCACCGCGCCCGGCATCGTCCTCGGCCGCGTGACGATCCCCTTGGTTGCAGATGCCTACACGGCCTGGACGGCACAGCCAACCATCCCCCTGCTCTTCCAGCACATCGGCCGCCTCGATGGCAACGGCAACGCCGACGCGGCATTCATCGCCGAGACCGGCGCCCTGGCACCGGCCATGGCGGGCATGACCCTGTTCCACGCCTTCGCCGTCATCGAGCCGTACCTCGGCCTGCCGGCGATGGCGAGCAACCCGTGCCGGCTGATGCTTCGTCGTTGAAGCGACGCCGCCAAATCCAGAGCGCGGCGCACGCGACGGCACCGAGGTGTACGCCGGCGACGGCGAACACTCCGCGCAGCCCGACGACCGGAATCAGGGCGTGGCCGACAACCGGACCGCTGGCGATGCCGAGCTGCATGCAACTCTGCACCAGACCGAACGCCAGGGACCGGTGCTCGGTCGAGACCCGCCGCGCGACCGCGGCGTACGCCAGCGTCATGATGCCGGCCATCAGCAACGCACCGACACAGCGCAGTGCCAGGTAGCTGCCGGTGGCGCGCACGGTGCTGGTCGCGATGAGCACGACTGCCAGGCCCGAGGCGACCACCGCCAGACACCGCATCGGCCCGTAGCGATCCGCCCAGCGCCCCCACCGCGTGGTGATCGCGATCTGCGCCACGGCGAGCACGGTGAAGGCCAGCGCCGCGGTGCGATCCAACGCCAGTGTCGGATCGTCCGGCGCGAGTACCGCGAGGGGGCCGAGCTGGCGCACCCACAACGCCGTGAAGGGCTCGACCATCTGCAATCCCAAGCGCATGCCGAACGCGACCGCCAGGACCGCGAGCAACTGCGGATTGCGCAGCGCCAGGCCGACGCCGGAACCGCCTTCGTGCCGGCGGGGCCGCAGCGCGCGCCGGTCCTCGACCGCGAACACGAGTACACACAGAAAGCCGATGCCGGCCGCGATGCTGCCGGTGTGAAACACGGCGGCGCGCCCCCAGGCGGCCGCGACCTCGGCGGCGGCCGCCGGCCCGATGGCGAGGCCCAGCGCGAGCGCCAGCTGTAGCCGTGCGATCACCCGGCCACTGTGCTCGGGCGGCGCCGACGCCGTGACCAGCGCCATGGCCGGGGCGATGAAGCCCGCGAACACACCCTGCAGAACGCGGAGTGCCACGAGCTGCTCGGGCTGCTCGGCAAATGGCATCAGGCCCAGCGCCACGGCGATCCCGAGCTGCGCCCGCAACAGCATCATCTTGCGGCCGACGCGATCGCCCAAGACACCCCAGAACGGGCCACACACCGCCGCGCTCAAGGGTGCAGCACCGAACGTCCACGCGGTCCAGAATTCGACGTCGCGGACATCGGTCAGGCCGAAGCGCTGCTCGATGTAGAACGGCAGCGTCGGCAGCATGCCCATCAAGCCGACGGTCACCGCCAACATCGACGGCCAGACGGCGAGAAAGTTGCGTTGCCAGAGCTGCACGCGGGCGGGGGTCGGCGGCGACGGCGGGCTCGGCCCCGTGCCGTGGAGAGAAGACCGCGCACTGTCGCCGCCCGCCCGCGGCACCGCAAGCGCCACGCGGCCGCACGGCCGGCCGCGCGACGAGGAAATCGTGGGTACATTTTTGCGCACGGACGATCCATTGGAAGATGGCGGGTGCCGGACACCGACTCCCGCGCGACCACCCGCTCCGACCGCATGCACTGCAATCACCGCCGCCGTACCATCCCGCTGCTGGTCCTCGCCGCCGGCGCGCACCTCGCGGCCCAGTCACCGGCGCCGATCGAGGCGCCGCTCGCCGACCGCCTGCCGGCGCTCGCCGAGCAATCGAGCTGGGCCCAGGACACCCGCTACGAGGGGGAGCAGCCGGACAAACGCCAGCGCGGCACCTACCCGATCGGCAACGGCTACGTCTTCGCCTACCAAGGGCTCGGCGCCCGGGCCAACACGCTGCAGGCGATCACCGGTCCCCGCTACCAGACCGACGCGGTGTTCGAGCCACGCGGCCACTTCGGGGCGTGCAGCCTGGAGCTGTCGCGCGACGGCGCGCCGCTGGCGCTGCCGCAGCAGCGCGTGCGCCGCGTGCTCGGCGCCGCTGCGGTGGTCAGTGAGGATCGCGGCGACGACGTGGCGCTGCGGGTCCTGACCTTCGCCGCCCCCGAGCGTCGCCATCTGGTGCGGGTCATCGACGTCGTCAACACCGGCCCGGACGAGCTCGCGGGCCTGCGACTGCGTGTCGCGGTCGAGGGCACCGCGGCCGCGCTCGGCGAGGACGGCCTCGCGCTGGTCTACGCGTCGGAACGGCGGCCGGCGAGCGCGGTGCTGCGACTCGCAGGCGCGGCGTTTGCCGACGGCGGTCTGACGACCGCGCTGCCCACCCTGGCAGCGGGGGAACGCTGGCGCGGCGTGCTCTCGATCCACACCCGGGCCGGCGCCACTCCCGACGCCGACAGCGCGCCCGTGCTCGACGTCGAAGCCGCCGCGCGCGAAGCCGAGGGCGTGCTCGCCTGGTGGCGCTTCAAGCTGAGGGACACCCTGCAAGTCGATACCGACCACCACAAGCTGCGCGATCTGGTCACCGACTGGAAGGTCTTGATGCTGACCCAACGCTGCGCCACGTCGGGCGCGGTGTCACCGATGATCAACTACCGCGGGGCGTGGGTGCGCGACAGCGTCGGCCCGATGCTGTGGTTCCTGCGCACCAATCTGTGGGCCGAGGCGCGCGGCATCCTGTCCTACCTCTACCGCGCCACGCGCCTGCACAATCGGGTCCCCAACCACGTGCCGCTCGACCTGGACTTCGCCCCGCTCGCCGAGCGCGAGACCGATTGGACCACCGTCGCCGTGCCGGAGAGCGAGGTGCCGTCGTGGATCATCCTGATGCACTACTGGTACTGGCGCGCGACCCGCGACGCCGCGCTGATCCGCGACCACTGGTCGTTGCTCGAGGTGTGCCTCAAGCGGCAGCAGCGCGGCGAGGGCGGCGTGATGCCGTTCCACGGCGACGAGACCTACCTGCACGGGGCTCTCTACAGCCTGTACCCCGACCGGGTCGGCGCCGGCAGCGGCTTCATCGCGGAGGATCGCTGGCGCGGCCGCAAGACCCACTCGCTGGCGAGCGGGGTGCAGTTCCTGCTCGCGGTGCTGGCGATGGGCGAGCTGCGCGACGCGGTGGACGCCCTGCTGCGTCCCGACGCATGGGCCCGCGGCCGGCCCGACGACGCGCCGGGTCAGCCCTACCTGGAGCAGCGCGTCCCGGTGCAGCGCGCGCTCGAGGACGCGTTTTGGCTCGAGGAGGAGGGCTTCTTCGCGCCGGCCTTGTCGCCGGTCAACCGCGAGCCGCACCGGCTGCCGTTCGCCAACGTCAACTTGATGCCACTGTGGCTCGGCTGGACGTTTCCCAGCGGCGAACGCAGCCGCGACAACCTGCGCAACACGCTGGCCGGGTTGTGGCGGGACGGTGTTCGGATCGGCACCACGCCGACGGTCGGCTACGCCACCGGACACGCGCAGGGAATGCTGCTGGCGGGCCTCAGCGAGCGCGACGCGGCATCGCGCCTCGACTGCCTGGACGCCTTGCTCGAGATGGCGGAGCCGGCGGGGGAATGGGGCGAGATCCACGACCCCGACGGCCGGCCGGTGGCCGCTTACCACGCCGAGTGGCCCAACCGCTGCCGGCCGTGGGAGGGTGGCATCAACATGGACGCGATCCTGTTCTCGCTCTGCGGTTCGCGCTACGCGTCACTGCCCAACTGGGACCTCGACGACATCCGCCTCGAGCCACGGCTGCCGCACGGCGGGACGTTCGTCACCTTCAAGCACATGCGCAAGGACGCGCGCGACCTGCACTTGTTCGTCTACGAACACACCGCGCCGCTCAGCGAGGAAGAACGCGCCGAGAACCTGCGGCTCCCCGCCGACCAGCGGCGCGACCCGCGCGCCGCGCACCGGCGGCTGGCGTTTCGCCTCGAACAGCTGTCGGCAGACCCGCCCGCGGGGTTCCGGCATCTGGCGGCCAACAGCGTCGGCACGCTGTTCACCGAGTTCGTCCGCCGCGGCGTGCCGATCGAGAAGAGCGAGTTCTGGGGTGCGGACCACCTGCAGTTCATGCCGGCGCCCGACACTCCGCCACGGCCGCCAAAGGTCGCGCCACCGTCGGTCGCCGCCGGCACCGAGCGCATCGTGCTCACCAGCCGGCAGCGCGGCGCCGACATCGGCGGCAAGGGAGCCGTGCCGATCGACACCGGGTTGCCCTGCGATCCGGGACAGATCGGGTCCGCGTTGTTGCGCGACGGCGCGCCGGCGGCGCGCGAGCTGCTCTTGGACTGGGGCTGGAACGACCCCGGGCGCACCACGTTCAAGCCGGAAGCGTTCTGGCAAGATCCCGCGTGGCTGCGGGCACTCGACGCCTTCCGCGCCGGCGGCGGAGTCGTGCACACCCCCGGCTTCGTCTCGAGCTACGTCGTCGAGGGGCAAAGCCCGACCGTCACCCCGGCGCCCGGTGGGCGGCTCGAGCTCGCCGCCGACGTTCCGCGCCCGGTGCGCGTGCGGGCGCGCTGGCACGCGGACCGCGCCGGCGAGGCGCTGCTCTGGATCGGATCGGGATGCGGCCTGCAAGCCCGCTTCAACGGCGACGCCCTCTACGAGCACAGCGGCGGCCGCCACCCGCTGCCCGACCTGGATCGGGTCCTGGTCCAGCTCCGCGAGGGCGACAACGAGCTCGAGATCACGCTGCGCGAGGGCGGCAACGCGGTGCTCTACGCGCGCTGTACGGACCTCGAGGGCCGGCCGCTCACCCCCACGGCCCAGCCCTGAAGCCGGTCACCGCTTTTCGCGCTGCCCGCCCTCGTCGGCGGGGGGCGCCTGCGTGGGCCGCAGGATCAGCCAGGCGCGGGACGGCGTCGACACGGGCGGCGCCGGCGCCGCCGCCGCCCCAGGCCGTGGCGTTTCGGACCGTGGCGTTTCGGGCGGTGGCGTTTCGGGCGGTGGCGTCTTCGGCGGGGACGGCGCCGGGGCGGCGCGGGCATCGGCATCGTCGAACGCCCGCTGCTGCGCGCTGAAACTCAGCAGCTCCGCGTGCCCGAGTTGGCGGCGCACCGCGGTGAGATAGTTCTGCAGCGCATCGCGGCTGCCGGACACCTCGAAGGCCCAATCGCCAGGGCGCACCGTGCTCCGCCACCGTTCGACGAAGGCACGCTCGACATCGAGGCCTACCGTCGCCGGTGGCGCCGGGAGCTGCGCATCGAGTTCGTTGTCGAAGCGCAGCACGCGCAACGCGTCGCGACCCGCGGGCACTTGCAGCGGGGACACCGAGACCCCCGCTCCGGCCAGCTGCTGCAGGCGAGGCAACCACCCGCCACCGCCACCGACGCCGACGGTCTCGCCGAGCTTCAGCTTGAGTCCGATGCCTTGCTGTTCGTCTTGCGGTTCGCTCTGTTCCGATGGAGCCCTCAGAAACGCGCCCAAGACGTCGACGACGACGATCTCCGGCGCCTCGGGGACCGGGGGCGTTCCCGCTGGGCGCAGGTCCTTGCCCTGTTCGCCGGCATCACCGACGGGGGCGACCCGCGCGCGGCGCCTCGCACCTCCCACGAAGAACTCGTCGCTGCTGGGTGCGGCGCCCTCCGGCTCGGACTCGGCCGCCGTCACGCCGACCGGCTGCGGCTCCTCCATCTCGGCCGGAACGGCCGGGGCCTCGGGCGCCGCGGGGCTCTCCAGTCGCAACTGGCGCTGCGCCAGCGTCTGCGTCTGCGCGCGCCCGCCCTCGGCCTGCTTGCGCTCCGCCTGCTCGCGAAAGCGCGCGACGCGTTCCTCGGCAGCCGCCAGCTCTTCGCGGACGGAGGCCCCGGCCGTCGGGCTCTCGCCGGCGCGCCCGAGCGACCTGGCCAGGTCCTCGCTCCGGTCGGCCAGCTCGCCGAAGCCGCGCTCGGCCTTGTCGAGATTCGCCACCCCCGCCTCGGGCGCGCGCGCCGTCTCGCGCGAGTCCGCCGGGACGAGCGGATCACGCCACACCCCCCAGAGCGCGATGGCCAGCAGCCCCGTCGCGGCCACCGCCCCCCACCCGGTCCATCGCGACCAGGCGTGCACGGTGCCGCCGGAACCGGTCCCGGCGTTTGCCATCACCACGTCGGCGAGATCGAGCGGGGCCCGCGCCGCCAGGCTCGGACGGATGAGGGCCACCGTGCGCCGGTAGTCTGCGAAGCGCTGCGCCAACTCCGGGTCCGCGGCCAGCGTCGCCTCCAACTCCGCACGCTCCTCGTCCGTCAAGCGGTCATCGAGGTAGTCGGCAAAGCGCTCGTCGAGCTGTTCTGGCGGCGGCATGGTCGAATCGAGTCAGTCGACGCGTTCAAAGGGTGGCGCCTGCGCGCCGCCGGGACAACGGCGCGCCGGCGTTCCCCCCACAAAACCCGCAATTCCGGGGCGGGGTTCCCACCAACAGCCATTTCGGCCGCGGCCGGGGCCGACAAAAGGCTCTGTCTCTCCGAGCCTCCGGCCCGCAGGCCGATCAGGGGAGCACCTCGTTGAGGGCCCCGCTGCGGTAACCCCGCAGATCGAGGGCGGCGTGGACGTAGCCGACCTCGCGCAGGGCCTCGCAGATCGCCAATCGCTCCCGCAGCGCCGTCTCCAGCTCTTCCGGCAACAGCTCCACGCGCGCCACTTCGCCGTGGTGGCGCACGCGGCACTGGGAGAAGCCCATCGCCCGCAAGGCCGACTCGGCGGCCTCGATCTTGGCCAGCATCGCGGCGTCGATGGAGGTGCCGTACGGAACCCGCGACGCCAGGCACGCCATCGCCGGCTTGGACGCGGTCGGCAACCCGTGCGCGCGGCTGTAGCGCCGCACCTCTTCCTTGCCGATTCCGGCAGCTGCCAGCGGCGCCAGCACGCCGCGCTCGGCGGCCGCGCGCGCCCCGGGCCGGTGGTCGCCCAGGTCATCGGCGATGGCGCCGAAGAGCACCGGCCACGCCGCCTCGACGCGCCCGCCGAGGTGGGCGGCAATCCGCTCGAACAGCTCGCTCTTGCAGTGGTAGCAGCGATCGGGCCCGTTGCGCACGTAGTCGGCAGACGCCAGCTCGCCGGTGGCCAACACCACATGCCGGGCGCCGATGCCGACCGCCAACCGCTGCGCATCCGCCAGCTCGGCGCGGGGTAGCGACGGCGAATCGGCGGTCACTGCCAGCACATCGTCGCCGAGCACTCGAACGCACGCGTGCAACAGCGCCGTCGAATCGACCCCGCCGGAGAAGGCGACCACCGCTCCCGGCAGCGCCGCCAGCTGCGCGTCGACCGGCGCCCAGGCCGCGCTGTGCGCCGCGCCAGAGGGCGCCGGATCTCCGCGCGCGATCATCGCTGTAGCTCGGCAGCGACGCGCTCGACGGCGCGCCACACCCGCAGCGTGTTGCCCGCCCAGAGCTTCTGGATCTGCTCCTCGTCGTAGCCGCGCCGGACGAGCTCGATGGTCACGTTCGCGGTCTCGCTGGCGTCGCTCCACCCGACGATGCCGCCGCCGCCGTCGAAATCGGACGAGATGGCGACGTGATCGATGCCGATCAGGCCCACCGCGTGGTCGATGTGATCGACGAAGTCACCGACGTCGGCCGGGGGATACTGCTGATCGATGGCGCGCTGTGCCTCGCGGTAGCGGGCCAGCTTCTCCTCGAAGTTCTCGATCTCGGTGCGGTTGCCGCGACCCCGCGGCGGCAGGCCGGCGGCCTCGCGCGCCGCGGCCAGGGCTTGGTTGCGCTGGCTCGATTGCTTGACGAAGGAGCCCAGCGCGACGCACTGCACGACGCCCCCGTTGCGCTTCAGGGCCCGCAGCGTCTCGTCGTCGAGGTTGCGCGAATGATCGCAGACCGCCCGGCATCCCGAGTGCGAGGCGATCACCGGCGCCGTCGAGACCTCCATCGCCTGCAGCGCCGCCGCCTTCGACGCGTGCGAGATATCGACCATGATGCCGACGCGGTTCATCTCGGCCACCGCCTGCCGCCCCAGGTCGCTGAGCCCGCCGTGCAGCGGCTCGGCCGGCGTGTGCGAATCCCCGAGCTGGCTGTGGCGGTTGTGGGCGATGCTCATGTAGCGCGCGCCACGCCGGTGAAACTCGGCGATGCGGCCGAGATCGGTGCCCATCGGGTGGCCGTTCTCGATCCCGATGCAGGCCACCAACTTGCCCGCGGCGTGGATCCGCTCGACATCGGCCGGCGACCGCGCCACCTCGATATCGTCGGGGAACGCCTTGGCCATGCGCTCGATCGCCGCGAACTTGCGATTGGCCGCCTGATACGCCATGCGGTAGCCCACCGGATCGTTGTTGCCCTGCGAGACGAACACGATGAAGAAGCCGACGTCGTAGCCGCCATCGCGCATCTTCGGGAAGTCGACCTGCGCATCGCCTCGGTACGAGGGGTCGAACTGGCGCCGCACCCGCTCACGCTCGACGGGATCTTCCGGCAACGAGCTCGGCGCGAGGTTGTCCGGAATGTCCTTGTGAGTATCCAGGGTCATCACCCGGGCGTGGATGGCGAGCGCGCGGGCGACCTGCGCGGCCGAGGCGTCGGTCGGCGTCTGCGCCGGCGGCGCACCCACGACCACCAGCGCGATCGACAAGAAGATGGCAGTTCGTTGCATGGCGTGTTCCAAGGAGCCTGTCGGTGGACGAAGCAGCGTAGGGGATCCGGGCCGGTGGAAAAGCTCCGGCCAGGTCCCGGTCACCGCCGCTCCGGCTCAGAGATACGACCGCGCCCGCTCGACGTAGTGCGCTGCCCGCCAGTGCATGGCCTCGACCTCGGCATCGGCAACCGGCCGCACCACTCGACCCGGCAGGCCCAAGACCACCGAGCGCGGCGGGATCACGGCGTTCTCCGGCACCAGCGCTTTGGCGCCGATGATGCAGTGATCGCCGATCCGAGCCCCACTGAGCACACACGCTCCCATTCCGATCAGGCAGTAATCACCGATCTCGATGCCGTGCAGGATGCAGGCATGGCCGACGGTGACGCCGCGACCGATGCGCAACGGCGCCTCCAGGTCGACGTGCACGACCGTGTTGTCTTGCACGTTGGTGGATTCGCCGATCTCGATCGCGGCGTCATCGGCGCGGACCGTGACGCCAAACCAGATGCTGCTGTCGCGACCGAGCCGGACGTCGCCGACGACCGTGGCGTTGTCGGCGATCATCGCTTCGCCGCGACGCCGCAACCGACCGGCCATGTCGGGAAACACCTTGAACTCGCGTTCGTCGCTCATCGATAGACCCAGTCGAGGGTGTGCGGATACCACGCGGTGACCGCCACCGTTGTGCTGTTGTGAATCGCGTGCGCCGCGACCGGCGCGGCCAGGCCGGCGGTGCGCTGGAACAACCAACCGAACCAGGCGCCGAGCAACGCCACGGGAAACGCGTAGTCGAGCCCATGGAACAGCCCGAAGACGACCGAGGCCACGCCGACCGCAGCCCACGGCTGCAACCAGCGCGCCAACCAACTCTGCAGGAAGCCGCGGAAGACGATCTCCTCGACCAAGGGAGCCAACAGACACACGGTCAACAGGACGACCAACGTCTGTGACAACCCCGGCGAGTCGGCGAAGAACTCCAACAGCGGCTGTGGCTCGAGCGAGCCGCCCAAGGCCCGCAAGGCCGCCGGATAGCCGATCAACGCGATCGGCACCCATCCGCAGAGAAACGCGAGGTAGCTGGCGAGCACAACCCTCAAGCGCAGAGCTCCCACGGTCGCCGGCGGAGGAAAGACCAAGAACGCAACCGCGGCGAACGCCAGCCCGACCGCCTGCGCGGCCCCGATCGCAGCGGGGCTCGGCTTCGCTCCCGGAGCAACGGTCGCGAGCCCGACCCCCGCCAGCATCGACGCCCCCAGGTAGATGCAGAACGCCGCGAGGACTCGGTGCCCGGTCGACACGTCTACTCGCCGGCGACGGCGATCATGCCCTCGGTCGGCGAGGACGCGGAGGCGTAGCGCCGCTTGGGCATGCGACCCGCCAGGTACGCATCGCGCCCGGCCTCGCACGCGGCGCGCATGGCGCGCGCCATGCGCACCGGATCGCGCGCCAATGCGACACCGGTGTTGAGCAGCACTCCGTCGGCGCCGAGCTCCATCGCGATGGCGACGTCGGACGCGGTACCGACACCGGCGTCGATCAGGATCGGCACGGTGGCGCGTTCCAAGATGATGCTCAGGTTGTTCGCGTTGAGGATGCCCTGGCCCGAGCCGATCGGCGCGCCGGCCGGCATCACCGCGGCGACGCCGACGTCCTGCAACCGCGTCGCCAACACCGGGTCGTCGCTGGTGTAGCACAGCACGGTAAAGCCCTCGCGGACCAAGACCTCCGCCGCTTGCAGCGTGCCGACCGGGTCGGGCAGCAGGGTCTGACGGTCACCGAGCACCTCGAGCTTGACCAGCTCCGACATGCCGGCCTCGCGCCCCAGCCGGGCGGTGCGCACGGCGTCGTCGGCGTCGAAGCATCCGGCGGTGTTGGGCAACAGCACGTAGCGCTCGCGGTCGAGGTAGTCGAGCAGCGTCTTGCCCTCCGGCACCCCGAGCTGCATGCGGCGCACGGCCACCGTCACGCACTGCGTGCCGGATTCGGCCAACGCCTCGCGCATGACCTCGAGGTCCTCGTACTTGCCCGTGCCCAAGAACAACCGCGAGCCGAACGTGTGCGGCCCGATCTTCAGCGGACGGTCGGTCGGCAGCGCGTCCGACATGGCTCACCCACCTCCGACGAAGGTGACGATCTCGAGGCGGTCGCCGTCGGCGAGCTCGGTCGAAGCCAAGCGGGCGCGCGGCACCAGCTCGCGGTTGCGCTCGACCGCCACTTGGCGGCGATCCACGCCCAGGTGCTCGAGCAGGCCGTCGACCGTCATCGGTCCGACGACGCGGACCGCGTCACCGTTGACGGTCAGGTCGAGGCTGGGTTCGGCGGAAGACATCGAAGAGTGGCGCTAGGCCGGACATCGTGCCAGAGCAACTCTCTTCGCGCCACGGTCGCCACCGGAACCGAGCGCCTCTCGGGACCGACCGGCGCGTCCCCCATGCTGAACGATGGTCTTGGAGTCACGAGCCCCGCGTAGCAACCGGTGCCCGGCAGTGGCGCGATGCCCAACTCGACATGGGCCTGCCCTCCAGCGTGGACATGCCGGTCAGACTGGGCTGCGCCACGGCGCCCTGGGGCGACGAGCAGGACCAGAACTGGTGCGAAAAAGAGCGACCGCAACCGGAGGGGCCGGCGCCGAAAAAGCACCCGGCGGAAGATCGCATGCCGACCGACACGTCGATCCCGTCGCATAATTCGATGCCCCTACCTGGGCCGAGTTGCCCCCAACGACCGATGCACCGACCGCCGCCCGACGACGCGCACCCCCACCGCCTGGTCGCGCTGGACCGCGACCACCCCGGCTTTCGCGACGCGGCCTATCGCGCTCGCCGCGATGCCATCGCCGCGAGCGCGCTCGCCTACCGCAGCGGGCCGGTACCGGCGGTGCCGTATACCGAGGCCGAGCACGGTGTCTGGCAACAGATCTGGCGCGCCCTCGATCCGCTCCATCAGAGTTGGGCTCCGCGCGGCTTCTTGGTGCTGCACCGCCGGCTGGCGCTCTCTCGGGACCGCATCCCACAGCTGGAAGAGGTCAACCGGCGGTTGGTCGACGTCTGCGGCTTCCGCATGCAGCCGGTGGCCGGTCTGATCGAGCCGCGCGCCTTCCTGTCCCGGCTGGCCGACGACCACTTCTTGGCGACCCAGTACATCCGCCACCACTCGACGCCGCTGTACACACCGGAACCCGACGTCGTGCACGAGCTCATCGGCCACGCGGCGAGCTTCACCCACCCGATGATCGTCGAGCTCAACCGGGCCTTCGGCCGCGCCGCGCGCGTCGCGACGGACGCGGCGGTGCAACGCCTGGAGCGGGTCTACTGGTGGACCATGGAGTTCGGCGCGCTGCGCGAGAACGGCGCGCTGAAGGCGTTCGGCGCCGGCCTGCTGTCGAGCTTCGGCGAGCTCGGCAGCTTCGCCGAGCGGGCGGCGCTGCGGCCGTTCGACGTCGATGCCATGGCGCGCACCGACTACGACCCCACCGACTACCAGCCGCAGATCTTCGTCGCCGACTCGTGGGAGGAGATGTACTACGAGTTGGCCGAGTGGCTCGGCGCGGCGACCAGGGTCAGTCGAGGCGGCCCACCACACACCCCTTGAGGTACTCGGACTCGCGGTGACCCAGCCACACGGGATGGTCGGCGCCGGCCGCCAACCGCTCGCGCAGCACCGCGCGCCACGGCAGGCCGCCCGCCGCCTGCCGGAGCACGTCCTCGAAGTCCGCGCGGCTCAGATGGTGGCTGCAGGAGAACGTCAGCAACAGGCCACCCGGCGCCAGCAGCCGCAGCGCCTGCCGGTTGAGGTCGCGATAGCCGCGTTCGGCGCCGCCGCGCTCGCGCCGGCGTTTGGCGAACGCGGGTGGGTCGACGACGATCAAATCGAAGTTCTCCTTGCGCCCGCGGAGCTCGCGCAGCGTGTCGAACGCGTTGGCCTCGGCGGTGGTCAGGCCTGCCAACCCGTTGCGCTCGGCATCCGACCGGGCCCGCGCCAGCGCGGCGGCCGACTGGTCGACGGCGAGAGCGGTGCGCGCACCGCCGGCCAGCGCGGCGAGTGAGAACGCCCCCTGATAGGCAAACAGATCGAGCACCCGACGGTCCTGCGCCAACTCCGCGACCCGGCTCCGGGCGGGACGCTGATCGAGATAGAAGCCGGTCTTGTGGCCGCCCCAGGGATCGACCTGGTACTGCAGCGCACCTTCGCGGATCACCGCCTCTTCCCGACGCCGGCCACACAACAGCCGCACCTCGCGCGGCAGCCCCTCGCGGGCGCGGACCGCGGCATCGTTGCGCGCGATCACGCACGCGCAGCCGGTGACTTCCGCCAGCGCGCTGGCGATGCAGTCGAGCGCCGCCTCGACGACGGCGTGGGTCGACTGCAAGACGACGCATTCGCCGTACTCGTCGACCACCAAGCCGGGCAGGCCATCGGCTTCGCCGTGCACCAGCCGGACTCCCCGCTGCGGACCGCGCAAGCCGGAGCGGCGCGCCACCGCCGCGGCGATCCGCGCACCGAAGTGGGCCGCCGGACCCAACGCGTCATCGCCCGGCCCCGCCAGCCGCAGCCGCATGTTCGAAGCCGCCGAGTACAGGCCGACGCCATAGCCCCGACCGGCGCCGTCGGTGACCCGGACCAGCGCCTGCGCCGGCGCCTCCACGCGGGCGAGGTCATCGGCGAAGAACCACAACCGCCCGCGGCGCGCCAGCTCGCCGGCCCGCGGCGTCAACACGACGACCGGGTCGGGGGCGCTCATCGAGCGCGATGGGCGCGGACCACGCGGAACGCCTCACCGTAGCCGCGGCCCTTGTTGAAGAGCATCGAGCGGTGTGCGTTGAGGCCGAGGACCGGGTGGAGATAGTCGACGTAGGCCAGCTGGCTCTCGTACTCGCGCATCGCCGCGCGCTTCTCCTCGGCGACCGGCGTGATGTCGACGATGACGTCGGGGACCATCGCGTTCCAGATCTCGTAGCCGAACACCTGGCCACCGAACCCGATCCGAGCCAAGCCGCGCACCACCGAGCAGTAGAGCGCGCGGTGATCGGAGTTGCCCTCGCCCTCCCAGGGCGCGTAGACCACGGCCGGCTCGTAGGCACCGACGACCGCGGACACGCGCAGCGAGACCTGTTCGATGTCGTCGTCGGTGATCACGCAGCTGTCGGGGAAGCCCCAGAACTCGAAGTCGGTGACGTCGAGATGGGCCATGCCGGCGCGCGACTCGGAGCGCCGCCGATCGGTGTAGGTCGCGGCGTCATAGCGCCCGTCGGGATCGCCGGCGACGCCGTCGGTGGCGAGCACGATCCGCACCGGATCGCCCTGGCGGCGGTGCAGAAGCAGGGTGCCCCCGGGACCGGCGGCCTCGTCGTCCGGGTGCGGCGCAAAGCACAACACCCGCCCGCGGGGCGGCGCGGTGTAGATCTCCGGCAGCGGCAGCACGGAGTAGGAGTCGTCGTCGGGGAGAAGCACGGTCGTCGAGCGGCGGGGCGGCGGTGCGTCGGGCGCGCTCACAGCAGATCGGAGTCGCCCATCGTCATGTACCACTCGTCGCGGTAGTAGATCGTGTCGTACTTGAAGCTCGCCAGGACCAAGAAATACGTCGTGCCCAGCACCATGAAGCCGATCCGCTGGAACACCAGGAAGCGCGGATCCACCTGGTTGAACAAGCCGGCCAACACGTCGACCCCGTCGGCGCGACCGCGCGCCTCGAGCGCGCAGACCATCGACATGGTGGCGTCGGCGTCGTCGACCGGCGCCAGCCAATCGATCATGAACCCCGTGTTGGGGACCAGGAAATCGGCGACCGTGTAGACGCAGACCCCGCGCAGCGCACCGTCCGCGTCGCGGCACTCGTACAGCGTGTAGTCGCGATCCGGACAGTCCGCGTAGCGCCAGTTGAGGTAACGCTGATCGCGGATCAGCGCCAGCCCGAAGGTGGGCCGCAGCGATTGCCAGAGCGCGTCGACATCGGCGCCGAAGCGGGCGACGGGCTCGGTGCGCAGCCCCGCGGGCCCGCTGCGCGGGCGGGTGGCGGAGAGCTCGCGAAAGACGAGGTCCCAGTTGCGGATGTTCCAATAGCCGAGGTAGCGCTGGCCGGCGCGCCACGCCGGCACCGGCCAGCCGTAGGTGAACAGCACCTTGCCGTCGTCGGCGCCGCAGAACAGCTCGTGGAACTTCCAGCCCAGGTGGATGAACAGACCGGGGCGCGGGCCGTGCCGGCGCCAGCGCGGCAGAACCATCAAGTCCACGCCCTGCGCTGCCAGCTGCTCCCGCCCCTCGGACCAGATGCGCACCGGGATCCCGGCGTAGGCACCGATCACCCCCTCGGTCGCGTGCTCGGCCACGACGTGCTGGATGCGGCCGGTCGGATTGTCCTGGAACTTCCAGCGCCAATGCGCGAGCGAGCGCGGCCCGATGCCGGCATCGGGATCGGGGAAGATCCGGTTGTAGCACTCCAGCACCGGCTGCTCGTCGCCGGGCCGGTAAGCGCGCAGCACGACGGGGTCGGGTGCCGCCTCGCCGGCCGCCCCCTCGCTCATCGTGCCCCCCGCGAGTCACCGCACCGAAGTCCCTGCGGCAGCACGCCTTTGGAAACACCGTCGCGACGCGAAGGGCCGCGGTTGCGGACGCTCCTCAAGGCGCGATCTCGAGCGGCGGCAGCTGCTCGCCGCGGTGGACGACCCGGGCCAGTGGCACGAACCCCGGCACGCTTCGATCAGTGCTCTCGAAGCCCGCGTCGTCGAAGAAGGCCAGGGCGACGCGGTTGCTCGGTTGCACGAGGGCATCGAGCCGGCGCAGACCACGGCGCCGCGCTTCGGCGAGTGCCCGCTCCAACAGCAGCCGGCCGTAGCCGCGCCGGCGGCGATCGGGTGCCACCACCAGGGTCACCTCGGCGGTGCGGTCGGGCGCCACATCCAACCGGAAAAAACCGGTGCACCGCCCGTCGGCGGCCTCGCCCACGACACACACGATGCGGGGATCCTCGCTGAGCCGACGCTCCCAGGCGGCCCCGTCCGCGTCCGCCGGCGGACCCAGCCCGGCGGCGCGCAACCACGGCGCGATCGTCGGCAGATCGCGAGGCACGGCGGCGCGAAACTCGAGGGCGACGGAGGGCGGCATGGGCGCGCGGATCTTACCCAAGCCACCGAGGGGTTCCTCAAGTGGAATCCTTGACCTGCCTTGCCGCCGAGCTACGATGCTGTCGCACAATCTCTTCCTGTGATCCAAATGGAGCGGGGTTCCCGCTCCTTTTCGTTTGGTCGCAGAGCGGGGAGCGTCTGTCCGGAGCGACAGCCCCGAGCGACCCGTCGCGCGACGCCTCCCGCCAACCCAAAGCCCCCGATTCGCCCCCTTCACCACCACCGACTTCCAGCGCACTGACCTCAGCTGCCGCGGCCCCGGCCGCGAGCCTCTCAGCTCCAAAGACCCCTTCGCCCCTCCAACTGCATCGATGGCCTCCGCCGACATCGTCCGTTACATCGACACGATCGCCCGTGACAAGGAGATCGACAAGGAGGAGCTGTACGCGTCGGTCGAGCTCGCGCTGGCCCAGGCTCTGGCCAAGAAGTACGGCATCGATGACCTCGAGGTGCGGATCGACCGCGAGTCGGGGCAGTTCGACTGCAACTACGAGGTCGACCTCGAGAACGAGGGGCGCATCCTCGCCCAGTCGGTCAAGCAAGCGATCATCTCGCGCGTGCGCGAGGCCGAGCGCGACGTGCTCTACGAGGAGTTCGAACGGCGCATCGGCGACATCGTCACCGGCACCGTGCAGCGCTTCGAGGGCGACGCCGTCATCATCAACCTCGGCCGCAACATGGAGGGCATCCTGCCCCGCACCGAGAAGGTGCGCGGCGAGAGCTACAACATCGGCGACCGCATCCGGTCGATGGTCTACGAGGTCAAGAAGGCCGGGCCCCGCGTCAAGATCATCCTGTCGCGCGCCCACAAGGACCTGGTGCGGGCACTCTTCGAGCTGGAGGTGCCGGAGATTGCCGAGGGCATCATCGAGATCCGGCGGATCGAACGGGAGCCGGGCTACCGCACCAAGCTGGCGGTGCACTCGAGCGACGACAAGGTCGACTGCGTCGGTGCGTGCGTGGGCGTACGCGGCACGCGCATCAAGTCGATCATCGACGAGCTGAACGGCGAGCGCATCGACATCATCCGCTGGAACCAGGATCCGGAGATCCTGATCGCCAACGCGCTGAAGCCGGCCGAGGTCTCGCACATCCAGCTCAGCGACAACATCCGCGAAGCAGTGGTGCTCGTCGACGAGGACCAGCTGTCGCTCGCAATCGGCCGCAAGGGACAGAACGTGCGACTCGCCAGCCGGCTGACCGGCTGGGAGATCGACATCATGACCCGCACGGAACTCGAGAAGAAGATCGCCGAAGAGGACGCCGAAGAGGCCGCTGTCGCGGAAGGCACCGAAGGCGAAGCGGCGGAGGCGGCACCGACGGAAGAGCCGTCGGCGGACGGCGCTGTATCGGAGCAACCCTCGAACGGCGCGGGCGCGGAAGCGACCGCCGAGCGCGCGGGGCCAGAGGAACCGGCAAATGGAGACCCGGCCGCCGTGAACCCGGCGCCTTCCAATGCGCCGGAACCGGGAGCCGACGACGGGTCGCGGCGGGAGCCCGAGGCGTAAACGGCAATCGCGGTAGCAGGAGCAAGCTTGACCAAGGTACGCGTCTACGAACTGGCCAAGGAATACGGCATGAAGGGGCCCGAGCTAGCGGACCTCCTTCGCGAGCTGGGCTTTGACCAGATCAAGTCTCACATGGCCGTCCTGGACGGGCCCGACCAAATGATGGTCGTGGCTCGGCTCGAGGCGCAGGGACTGACACGCTCTGCCGAGGGCGACGGCACCGCGACATCTGCCGAGCCGAAGAAGAAGTCGCTGCCCAAGCGGAAGGCGCTGCCCGGCACGAAGAAGTCGTTGCCGCCGCCGGTGGCGAAGGAGCCGCCGCGCAAGAAGCTGCAGACCAGCGAAGAACCGCCGGCGCTACCCCCCGAGCCGGAGCCCGCCGCTGCGACGGCCGAGCCGGCGCCCGCCACCGACACCGGGACGAAGCCAGCCGCGCCCGAACCGCCGGCGCCAGAGCCCGCCGCCCAGCCAGCTGCTTCCGCGGCCGAGACACCCGAGCCAGCCCCCGCCACCCCGGAGGTCGCCGAGCCGGCCGCGCCCGCCGCATCCGCTGGGGTCGAAGCACCCGCCGCCGCCGCGCGCGAGGCTGCTGCGCCCGAGCCTCCTGCACTGGAAGCGGGGACAATGGAGGCCGGCGCGACCGCCGCCGAACTCGAGACACCGCCCGCCGCCGAGCCCACCACGAGCGCACCTGCCGCGGCCGCGCCGCCGCCCGCCGAGACCGCGGAGGCCCCCGCGCAGGAGGCCGCCGCCGGAGCCGACAACCCTCAGGTCAAGCGACTGCTCGTGCCGCAGAAGAAGGCTCAGGTCGTGGGCCGCATCGAGCTGCCGCAAGAGACTATCCGCGACGCCACGCGCCGCTCGGCCCCGATCAGCGAGCGCGACCAGGCCGCGCGCCGTCTGCGCCGGCAGGCGCTGCAAAGCACTCAGAGCCGGACCGCCGCCCCGCGGGGCGGCGTCCGCCGCGGGCCGGGTGGGCCGGGACGGGGCCGCACACGCGACGGCAGCCGCGGCCGCAAGCAGAAGTCCAACGTCATCCAACCGGCGATCGACCCGAACAAGGTCGTCGAGATCGAACCGCCGATCTCGGTGAAGAACCTGTCCGAGGCCCTCGGCATCAAGGTGCCGCAGCTGCTCGCCACACTCGCGTTCAAGCTCGACATCCAAGGCAAGACGATCAACTCGTTCTTGAGCCCCGACGAAGTCGAGCTCGTGGCCCTCGAGCTCGAGCGCAAGATCAAGATCGTCGAGCAGCGTGAGGCCGAGGAGGAGCTGATCCAGACGATCGTCGACGAGGCCAAGGAAGAAGACGAGTACGAGCGCGCCCCCGTGCTCACCTTCATGGGTCACGTCGATCACGGCAAGACCACCCTGCTCGACGCTCTGCGTTCGAGCGATGTGACCAAGGGCGAGGCCGGCGGCATCACCCAGCACATCGGCGCCTACAAAATCCGGCACAGCTCCGGGGCTCGCTTCGTCGTCCTCGACACGCCCGGCCACGCCGCGTTCACGTCGATGCGCGCGCGCGGTGCCAGCCTGACCGACATCGTCGTCCTCGTGGTCGCCGCCGACGACGGCGTCATGCCGCAGACGGAAGAGGCGATCTCGCACGCGTTGGCAGCCAAGGTGCCGATCGTCGTTGCGGTGAACAAGTGCGACCGCCCGGGCGCCAACCCGATGCAGGTGCGCCAGCAGCTGTCGGTCAAGGGGCTGCAGCCCGAGGAATGGGGCGGCAACGTGCAGATGGTCGACGTGTCGGCGACAACCGGCCAGGGCCTCGACGATCTGATCGAGAAGATCCAGCTCGAATCCGAGCTGCTCGAGCTCCGCGCCCGGCCGTCGGCAGCCGGTGTCGCCGTCGTCGTCGAGTCCAAGCAGACCCCCGAGCAAGGCGTGGTGGTCAACGTGCTGGTCACCAACGGCACGCTCCGCGTCAAGGACCGCGTACTCTGCGGCGAGAGCTTGTCTCGCGTGCGCAGCATGACGGACGACCACGGCGAGCAGGTCAACGAGGCTGGCCCGTCGACGCCGGTGATGATCATGGGAATCGACGAGCTGCCGCAGCCCGGCGATCACCTGTACGTCATCAACGACGTCAAGAAGGCCAAGGAAGTCGCCGAGGACCGGCAACGGCGCGCCCGCGACATGTCGCTCGCCGAGCGCTCGACCGTCACGCTGGAGAACCTGTCCGCGCACCTCGCGGCAGCCGCCGCCGAGGAGATCAAGGTCATCCTCAAGGCAGACGTGATGGGCTCGCTGGAACCGATCAAGCGGGTGCTCGCCGAGCTCAACACCGACGAAGTCCGCATCAACATCATCCACGCAGCGCTCGGCGGGATCAGCGAAACCGACGTCTCCCTGGCCGAGGCGTCCGGTGCTCTGATCGTCGGCTTCAACTCGGTCGCGGATTCGGGCGCCCGCCAGGCGGCGGATCGCGCCGGGGTGCAGATCAAGTTCTACGACGTGATCTACAACCTCATCGACGACATGAAGGCGGCGATGGAGGGCATGCTGGCGCCCGAAGAGGTCGAGAAGATCATGGGCCACACCGAAGTGCGCGCGCTCTTCAAGTCGAGCAAGGTCGGCACCATCGCAGGCTGCTACGTGCTCGACGGGACCATCGCCCGCAACCACAAGGCCCGGCTGTCGCGCGACGGCAAGGTGGTCTATCGCGGCCCGATCACCGGCCTGCGGCGGCACAAGGACGAGGCCAAGGAAGTGCGCGCGGGGTTCGAGTGCGGCGTCACGTTCGACGGCTTCAACGACATCAAGGTCGGCGACCAGATCGAGACCTACGTCATCGAGTTCGTCAAGCGCACTCTGGAGTGAGACAGTCCCTCGGTGCTGCCGCGCACCGGGAGGGGACTGGACCGTGACCGAGGATCCCCGGCATGATGCACATTGGCGTGCTGCAATTCTCGATGGAGATCCCCCACTCGACGTCGCTCAAGGACAAGCGCCGGGTCATCAACCGGCTGCGCGACTCGTTGCGGCGCAAATTCAACATCTCGATCGCGGAGATCGACGACCTCGACGATCGCTGCACCGCCACGCTCGGGGTAGCGATGGCCGGCAGCGATGTCCCCTACGTCAACGGAGCCCTCGACAAGCTGGTCGCTGTGTTGAGCGAGGACCGGGACGCCGTGCTCGGTGAGCACCAGCTCGAGATCTTCAGCCCGCAGTGATGCGTCTGCCCGGTGTGAGGCTGCCCCGATGAACGAACGGCGAATCAAGCGGCTCGAAGCGCAGATCAAGGAGCGCGCGGCCGAGATCGTGTCGCGCGAGCTCGCCGACCCGCGGCGCGGGCTGATCACCATCACTCGCGTCGAGCTCGACCGCGAGATGGAGCACTGCAAGATCTTCTGGAGCGTGCTCGGCGGTGACCGGGAGCGCGCGCTCAACGAGAAGATGCTCGAGCACGCGACCTCGTTCCTCCGGCGGGGCATCGCCCAGGTGCTGCACACGCGCACGGCACCGCGCGTGCGCTTCGTCTTCGACGAGAGCATCGAGGGGGCGATCCGCGTCCAGGGCCTGCTCGATCGGCTGCGCACCGAGCGCGAGGCGCGGGAGACCACCGCCCCCGCCGGCGACGACGCCACCGGGGAAGCTGCCGCGGACGAGTAGAGGGCCGGCGATTCTACCGATTCGGGAGCAGTGGCCAGCGCCAGCCGTAGCGCCCCGATCTCCCGTCTACCGTCTCGAGCCACCATGCAGATTCCCCCGCTCTCCCGCGACTCGCTCCTCGCCTTCACCGTTGCTCTGCTGCTCCCGGCTTCCGGCGCGGCGCAGGACGCGGCCACGGACAACAACGACGTTCTCCTCAGCGCTTGCCAGCGCATGGCCGGCCTCAACGCGGCCGCGTTTCGCACGATCACATTCGAAGACAACGCCCTGACGCGCAGGTTCCGGGGGTCGATGCCCGGCGGAGACGACGACGTCGAGGTGGCGGGATCGTGGCTCAACGAGCTGCGCCACTACCGCACCAACTACGACGAGGACGAGATCCTCAGCTATCGCGGCCGGGCGGTGGCGAGGTCCGGCGGTGACTGGCTCGCCCGCAGCGACACCCTGGTCAGCGGCGGGAGGATGCCCTACCTGTTCGACCCGCACGTGCTGTTCGACACCCTGGTCGAGCGGGCCGACGGGCTCACCGTCCTGCACCGGGAGCGCCGCGAACTGCGCGACACCGAGGTCCTCGTGCTGGGGATGACTCTCGAGGGTGCGGCGGCGCGCGACTTCGTGCTGACTGGCTCCGTGCCCAAGTCGAGCGGCGGGCCGCGCATCATGATGAGCGGCATGGGCGGCGGCACTCCTCCCGAGGACGACTTCACGGTCGATCTCGCCCTCACCGTCGACCCCGCGACCCTGCTGGTACACCGCGTCCGGGTACGCACCTACCAAGAGAGCGCGTTCGCCGGCCAGATCCAGATCTCCGGCCCGGGCGGCAATGTCGGTACCGAGGAAGCCGACCAACCCGTGGTCAGCGAGCACGATGAAGCCGGCAACCGGATCTACAAGCACGGTCTCCCGGTGCGCAACGTCGGCGAGGGCGTGACCTTGATCGATTTCGACGTGTCGTTCTCCGACCACGACCAACCCGCCGACGTCGAGATCGACGACCGCGCGCGGCGCCTGCTGCGCATGAAGCGAAGCTGAACGGCCCGCAACCGCCGCGCTCACCGACGGATCGAAGCCGCCAGTGCAGCTGCTGGCGCCGAGTCGCCATCTCCCGCCAACGGGGTCCGGTATCCTGGTGTACCCGCGCGTTGGCCATGACCGAGATCGACGACCTGAAGCTGGAGCTGCTGCCGGAGATCGGCGAGGGCTCCGCCGACTGCATCCCGCTCGTCTACGACGAGCTGCGCCGGCTCAGTGGCGCATTGCTCCGGCGCCAGCGCCGAGACCACACCCTGCAGCCGACGGCGCTGGTGCACGAGACTTGGATCAAGCTCGAGCGGGCCGGCATCTGTGCGTCGACCCCGAGGCCGGTGTTCTTGCGCGTCGCGGCCGTGGCGATGCGGCGCATCCTGATCAGCTGGGCCGCCGCGCGCAATGCCGCCAAGCGCGGCGACGGCCGCGCGCCCCGATCGCTCGAGGAGGTGCCGGAGCTCACCGTGGAGGTGCCGGGATCGCAAATCGACCTGCTGGCGCTCGACGACGCGTTGCGTGCGCTCCGCCAGCACGACGCCAGAATGGCCCGCGTCGTCGAGCTGCGCTTCTTCGCCGGCTGCGACGTCGCCGAGACCGCCGCGGCCCTCGACGTCTCGACGGCAACAGTCGAGCGCGCCTGGCGTTTCGCACGCGCCTGGCTGCAACGCCGACTGGCCGGCGAGCAAAGCCGGCCATGAGCGACGGGGCGACGACTGGCTGGCGCCGCGTCGAGACGCTGTTCGCCGACGCCGTCGCGCTGCCCGTCGAGGCCCGGCCGGCCTTTCTCGATCGCGCGTGCGCGGGCGATGCGCGCCTTCGCAGCGAGGTCGAAGCCCTGCTGGCGCACGACCGCGGCGGTCCGCTCGACCGCGCGCCGCTGCGCATCGACATCGTCGATCCCGATCCGCTGCTGCGGGAGGACGCGATGATCGGGCGGTTCCGCCTGACCCGCCCGCTGGCCGAGGGCGGCATGGGCGCGGTCTGGCTGGCGGAGAGAGCCGACGGCGCGTTTCGGCAAGAGGTCGCGGTCAAGGTGTTGAAGCGCGGTCTCGATACGGCAACCGTTCTGCGCCGCTTCCACGAGGAGCGCCAGCTGCTGGCCGGTCTCGTCCACCGCAACATCGCGCGCCTCCTCGACGGTGGAGCGACCAGTGACGGACGCCCTTACCTGGTCTTGGAGCACGTCGACGGCATTCCGATCGACGTCTTCTGCCGCGAGCTGTCGGTCGAAGCCACCCTCCGCCTGTTCGCCAAGGTGTGCGACGCAGTGGGCCACGCCCACACGAATCTCGTGGTCCACCGAGACCTGAAGCCCTCCAACGTCCTGGTCACCGCGGCCGGCGAGCCCAAGCTGCTGGACTTCGGCATCGCCAAGCTTCTCGCCGAGAACCACACCGACATCACGCAGTACCAGCAGCACCCGATGACTCCACAGTACGCCAGCCCCGAGCAGATCCGCGGCGGTCAGGTCAGCACTGCCAGCGACGTCTATGCACTCGGCTTGTTGCTCTACGAACTACTCTCCGGGCAACGCGCGTACGAGCTCGCCGCATGTGACACCGAAGAACGCCGACGCGTGGTGCTGGAAGTCGTACCACCGGCGGTGAGTCAGGTGGTGCCAAGACCGCGGGCGCAGCTCCTGCGCGGCGACCTCGACGCCATCGTATCCACCGCGCTGCGCAAAGCGCCCGGGGAACGCTATGCCTCGGCGCGCGAGCTGGGCGCCGACATCTCCCGTTTCCTAGCCGGCCACCCGGTCATCGCCCGCGGCGACACGTGGGGCTATCGCACGGCCAAGTTCATTCGCCGCCATCGCGTCGCCATCGCCGCCTCCAGTGCGGCCCTCTTGGGGCTGTGCACGACCCTCGTCATGGCTGTCTGGATGTGGCAACGCGCCGAGACGCACGCCCGCGAATCGAGCTGGCGCGGCTACGCCGCCGCCCTCAATGCCGCCGACGCGGCGCTCGGCCTGCGCCGTGCCCCGGAGGAGGCGCGCTCGCTGCTAGCCGAGGTCGCGCCGGGCGACCGCGGCTGGGAGTGGCGCCACCTGTGGCAGCGCGCCAACCGCAGCCTGTGGTCGTCCGCCCTGCCGGGCCGGGGCTTCGCCACCGCGTTTCACCCCACCGATGCGATCCTCGCCGTCGGCGGCGGTTTGTCCAACAGTGCCGTCCTCGAGCTACGCGATGGCGGCGACGGCGCGCTGGTCCGGGCCTTCGAGGGCCACGGCGCGCGCGTGCGCGACCTCGAGTTTTCGCCGGATGGCCGTTGGTTGGCGTCCGCCGCGGAAGACGGCACGGTGCGCGTGTGGGACGTCGGCAGCGGCGTCGAGTTGCGCCGGATCGAGATCGAGAGCCCGCTGGCGCTGGGCTTCGGCGGCGCGGGCCGGCACCTCGCCGCCGCCGGCGGCAGCGGGGACGCGCCGGTGCTGATGCTGCTGGATCTGGAGCAGGCCGTGCCCCCGCGACAAATCGCGATCGCCAGCCGGGCGTGGGCTCTGGACGTCGGCGATGCCGGGCAGCGCGTGGCGATCGGCTGTGACGACGGCTGTGTGCGCTTGGCCGACTTCTCCCGAGCGGATCCGACCGTGTCCTGCACCGCGGCCGTCGATGGCACCCCAGTGCGCGCCGTCGCCTTCGCGCCGGCGATGGCGCGCCTGTTCGCAACGACCAGCGACGGCCGCTGCGCCGAGTTCGACCCAGCGACCCTGGCGCAGATCGACGCCTGGACCGGTCCGGCGCAGGCGTGGGGACTCGCCATCGAGCCGCGGCTCGGACTCATCGCCTGGAGCTCGCAGGTCACGCAGGGAGGCATCAACGCGGTGTTGCTCACCGGTCTGCGCCGCGGCACCATCCGCGGCAGCTTCGTCGGCCACCGGTATCCGGGCGGCGTCTGGGGCCTGGCGCTGTCGCCCGACGGAGAGCGTCTCGCCAGCACGTCGTGGGACCGCGAACTCTGCGTGTGGGACATCGAGGGCACGCCGGCCGCGTCGACCATCGACCCCGACCTCCCGCCGGCTCGGTGCGTCGCGGCCGGCGGTGACCAGTGGGTCGCAGGGCTCGAGTCGGGAGAGATCGTGGTCTGGGACGCGGTCACCACCGCCCGGCGGGTACGGCGCGGCCTACACGCTCAATCCGTCGCCGCGGTGTGTGTCACGGCGAACGACGGGATCGTCAGCGCCAGCGGCAACCGAGTCTGCTTCGGCGTCGAGCGTCCGCGGTGGCACACTCTTGACGCGCCGGTCACGGCTCTGGGCACCGCCAGCGCGCTGGACGGTGTTCTGGTGGGAATGACCAACGGCACACTGGTGCAGCTGACCGCGGCGGGCGCCGGCCGCGTGCTGCAGAAGCAGCCCGACACGAGCATCACCGCCATCGCGAGCTCGCCGAGCGTAGAACACGCCCTCATCGCCCGCACCGCGGGACCGAACGGCGGCACGCTCGACCGACTGGCGCTGCCGGCCGCGGGCCTGGAATGGCGCGTCGGTCTCGAGGACGAGCCTGTCGACGTCGCGCTGTTGACCGGTGCGCCGCCGCGCGTCGCGGTCGCGCTGCGCGGCGACCGGCTGCACTTCTTCGCCACCGGCGATGGCGCGTGCATTCGCCGCGTGCCCGACACTCCGGGAAGCTGGCGCCTCAACGCCTTGGCAGTCCTGCCGGCAGGACGCCTGGCGAGCGCGGGGACCGAGCTCGCACTGCGCATCTGGGCCCCCACTCGGACCGGCCCGTTGCTCGCGTTGCGCGAGCCCGCGGTGAACATCCGCGCGTTGGCCTTCGACCCCGAGACACAGGTGCTCATCGGCGCCGTGCGCGACGGAGGACTCGCCCTCTGGCACGCGCGGGTCCCGGCCGCGATGGCCGGCCCGGCGGCGGCACGGCGGGCCTGGGAAACCGCTCCGGACGCAGAAGCCGCCCTCCAACGACTGCGCGCGCACCGCTGGCTCGACGAGAGCTCCGCGCGCGACGCCGCCGCAACGCTGCTCCGGCTCTCCTCGCCGGGGCATTGATCCGGCGGAAAGCCTCGGCGCCGGGCCGGTCGTCACATGTCGAACTCGACCACCAAGCCCGAGTTCTTCCTCACGGTTCCGGTCGGCCCCTGCGAGCCCGCGACGTAGACCGTACCGATCGGCGAAGCGGGATGTGGCGCGACGATGTGGTGCCGGGCACCGTCACTGAACACCAAGCCAAAGCTATTGGCGGTCGCATCGGGTGCCACGACCTGACTGAGGATGGTCAGCCCGCTGAAGTTCGGCGTCACGTTCATGCCGATCGAGAAGGTGAAGTTTCCAGCCGCGTCGGTGAACGTCGGAATCGTCAGCAGATAGTCGGTCAGCACGGTACACGCGCCAGATGGTGCGCTCTGCGTCCCCGGCAGAACGAACGGCAAGGGCAACGGACCGAACGCGGTTTGGCTCGTACCGAGAGCAATCGAGACGAGCGAGCTCTTCGGCAGCCGGAAGCCGTTCAGCCGCAAGCTGATCGCGTTGCCCGCCCAGTTGCCCGATGCACTCGGTTGGATCTCCACCGGCAACGTCGATCCCGTCGTGATGCAGCCGGTGCCATAGCGAGCGAACGCCGGGGCCGGGTTGGGGTTGGCGCCCCCGGTGTTGTCGAACCAGATCGCGGATGGCTGAGTACGAGAGTGGACGACGATCTCGACACACAGCGGTCCCCCACCGCCGAAGGCGAATGGGGTCGAGAACGGCAACCGGTAGTCGAAGGGCTCGGCGAATCCAGTGGGCACGGTCTGTGGGAAGCTGACCAACGCGAACCGCGCCGCGGCCGCTCGGTCGGAGCCATGGTTGGCCGCCAGCGTCGCCGACGGGTTGCTCGCCGTCGTCTGCGCCGTCGACAGGAAGACACTGACCAACATCGAAGACGCGGGCAGCGTGGTGTTCGCCGCGACTGCGTCGCGGCGAAACGCGACCCCCTTGATGACACCGGCGCGACCCGCCATCTCGTCGTACACCGCAAGGTGGACCGCCGGAGTCGCCGTACCGCCGATCGCGAAGGTTTCGAAGAACGGTCCCTCGGTCGTCGCGAAGCTGGAGGGACTGACAAACGGCTGTGCGGCCGCTGGGACGCAGAGGACGAGCCCGGCGAGGGCGAAGAACGGAGGATGCTGCATTGGTTCGGGGAACAAGGCTCGGAGAGACGACCGGGCACCCACCGGCGTCGAAACCACGTACGCCGACCGGCCCTACCCCCGTCGACCGCGAACCAGCCGCTCGACCGTCAAGATTTTGCGACTCCCGCCGCCGCCTCCGGCGTGGATCGCTATTCCTCCAGCCGCACCGCGTGTTCGCCCGCGGCGACGACTTCACCGATCGATGCCGCGGTCGCGCCCGCCTCGCGCAACCGGCGAAGGGCAACCTCTTCCTCCGCCGCGGGCAAGGTCACCAGCAGTCCGCCGGAGGTCTCGGCGTCATGGCAAAGGCGCACCAGGTCGACATCGACCCCAGCCCCCGCCACGGCCACACCAGCCAAGGTCGCCTGGCCGCGCTTTGCCGCGCCGGTGATGACCCCGTCCCGCACCAAGTCGAGCGCACCGCTGAACACGGGCAAGCGCGACGCCGCGAGCCGCAGCGTCACGCCGGCGCCCCGCGCCATCTCCGCGCCGTGCCCCATCAGCCCGAAACCGGTGACATCGGTGCAGCCGGAGACGTTCGACTCGGCCAGCGCCTCCGCCGCGGCCTTGTTGAGGGTCGCCATCTGCTGCATGGCACTCTCCTGCATCTCGTCGCTCGCGCGACCACGCTTGATCGCCGCCGACACCGGCCCCATGCCCAAGGGCTTGGTCAGCAGCACGACGTCGCCGACCCGCGCCCCACTGTTGCGCCAGAACCGGTCGGGATGAACCAGACCGGTCACCGACAGGCCGAACTTGATCTCGGAGTCGACCACCGAGTGTCCCCCGCACAGCGCGGCGCCCGCCTCCCGCACCTTCTCCAACCCGCCGGCGAGAATCTCGCCGAGCACCGATACGTCGACTTCCTTCGGCCAACAAACCAGGTTGAGCGCGGTGAGCGCGCGTCCCCCCATCGCGTAGACGTCGGACAGCGCGTTGGCCGCCGCGATGCGGCCGAACCACCGCGGGTCGTCGACGACGGGCGGGAAGAAGTCGACGGTCTGCACCAGCGCGCGCTCGGCATCGAGCCGGAACACACCGGCGTCCTCCAGCCCCTCGGTGCCGGCCAGCAGGTCGGGGTGGTTCAGCGGACCCAGAGAATCGAGAACCTGCCCGAGGCTCCCGGAAGGCAGCTTGGCCGCTCAACCACCGCCCGAGGCGAACTCGGTCAAGCGATGCGAACGCTGCGGCTGGCAATCGGACATGTCAGACAAACTCCAGTCGGGAGAAACCTCAGCGCAACCGTTGCCGCACCAGACCTGCGACCGTGTCCAGGGACTCGAGCTCCAGGCTGCGCAGATCGAGGAGCACTTGGCCGCGCTCGACGCGGGCGAAGATCGGCGGGCCATCGACCGGCGCACGCAGCGCGTCGGCCGCTGCGGCCCCACCGTCGACCGCCACCGCGAAGGAGGGCAACGGTCGCGCCGGGTTGGCGCCGCTGCCAGCGAACGACTCGGTCGGCACCACGGTGGCGCCCAGCGGCGCGAGTGCCCCGGCAAGCGTTTTGGCGCGGCTCTCGAGGTGGTCCGGCGACACCGTCAGCATGCGCAGAGTGGGAATCTCTCGCAGCGGATCACCGTCGCGGTAGATCGCCAGCGTCGCTTCCAGAGCGGCCAGGGTGAGCTTGTCGCACCGAAACGCCCGGTACAGCGGATGCGCGCGCACACGCGCGACCAGCGCGCGATCGCCGACGATCAACCCACACTGGGGTCCGCCCATCAGCTTGTCGCCGGAGAAACAACAGAGGTGCACGCCACTGGCGACCACGTCGGCGACGCGCGGCTCACCCACGCCCGGCACCGGCTCGCGCGCCAGCAAGCCGGAACCCAGATCGTCGATCACGCACAGACCGCGCTCTCGGCCGAGCACGGCGATCTCCTCGCGCGCCGGGAACGCGGTGAAGCCCAAGACGAGGAAGTTGCTCGGATGCACCAAGAGGAGCGCCGCCGTGCGCTCGCCGATCGCGCCGGCGAAGTCGCGCAGATGCGTGCGGTTGGTGGTCCCCACCTCGACCATCTGACAGCCCGCCTGCGCCATGACGTCGGGCATCCGGAAACCACCGCCGATCTCCACCAGCTGCCCGCGCGACACCACGACCTCGCTGCCCGCCGCAATCGCCGCCAGCACCAACGTCGTCGCCGCCGCGTTGTTGTTGACCACCAACGCACCCGTGGCCCCGGTCAGGTCACACAGCATGGCCGCCACCGCCTCCTCGCGCTCGTTGCGCTGACCGGTGCGCGGATCGAGCTCGACCACCGCGTAGCCACCCGCATCCTGGGCCGCGCGCCGTGCGGCGTCGGCCAGCGGGGCGCGGCCGATGCCGGTGTGCAGCACCACGCCAGTGGCGTTGATCACGGCCCGGTGCCGCGCCGCCAGGGCCTGGCGACCGCGGCGCTGCAGCTCGTCAGAAACTGCGGCATCGCCGAAACACCGCTGCACGGCGGCGGCGTCCAGCCGGCTGGCCCGCACCGCCTCGCGCACCTCGTCGAGGTACTCGCGCGCGACGCGCACCGCGACCGATCGCGGCAGCTCCGCCAGAGCCACGCGCCGCAGCAGCGCATCCAGCGACGGAATCCGGCGCAGCGCATCGGCGGCCTGCGAGCTCGGATGCGAAGTGGTCATGCAGCAGCAAAGATACGCCCCGCACCGCGGTTGTGACCCCAAAAGACCAAGGCGTTCGCCGCCGAGTTGATGTCGCCGCGCGCAGTCCTAAGCTCGGCCGCCGATGCCGCGCCCAACCCGTCCACCCGACCCCGCGACATCATCAGCCCCGCGGCTCGTCGACCTCCCGCCCCGGGATCCGCGCGCCGGCGCCCTGGCGCGCACCGTCGGCGTGCCCGATCTGCTCGCGCGCGTGCTGCTGGCGCGCGGAGTCGACGACCCCGGCCTGGTGCGCCAACACCTGCGGCCCGAGCTCGATGCACTGCACGATCCGTTCGAGTTCGACGCGATGCAGCCCGCGGTCGACCGGGTGCGGCGCGCCGTCGCCGACGGCGAGACCATCCTGGTGCACGGCGACTACGACGTCGACGGCATTTCCGGCACGGTGCTCTTGCTCAAGCTGTTCGCCGTGATGCAGGCCAAGGCGGTGCCGTTCATCCCCCAGCGGAGCGACGGCTACTCCTTCAGCCAGGCGTCGTTCGACGCGGTGCGGGCCGCCGGCGCGACGCTGTGCATCTCGGTGGACAACGGCACCAACGCCATCGAGTGGATCGACCGCATCCAGCGCGCCGGCTGCGACGTCATCGTCACCGACCATCACGGCACCACCGAGAACGTGGCCGACGCCCACTGCGTGCTCAACCCCCGGCTGCCCGACTCCGGCTATCCGGACCGCGACCTGGCCGGCGTCGGCGTGGCGTTCAGTCTGGCCAGCGCGGTGGCGAGGTCATTCTCCCGCGGACGCACGATCAGCAGTGAGTTTCAGAGCTTCCTGGTCGACGCGATGACCTACGTCGCGCTGGGCACGATCGCCGACGTGGCGCCGCTGCGCGGCGAGAACCGGATCCTCGTGTTCCACGGCCTGCGCGCCCTGGCGATGAGTCGCAACCCCGGCATCCGCGCCCTGCTCGACTCCGCCAACTTGAGCAATCGGTCACCGACCACCGAGGACGTCGCCTTTCGCATCGCTCCGCTGATCAACGCCGCCGGCCGCATGGGCAGCGCGGTGCAAGCCGTCGAGCTGTTGATGGCGCGCGGCTACCAGGAGGCACAGGAAGCCGCCAAGGTGCTCGAGCAGCACAACAAGCACCGCCGCCAGGTCGAACGCGATCTGGTCGACGCAGTGCTGGAGGAGGCCGCCGGCATGGACGACCGGATTCTGGTGCTGGGTGGCGAAGGCTGGCACCCCGGTGTGCTCGGCATCGTCGCCTCCCGCGTCGCCGAATCCCTGCACAAGCCGACGGTGCTGGTGGCGTTCGATGGTGAGCGCGGCCGCGGCTCGGGCCGATCGGGCGGCACGCTCCACTTGCGCGACGCGCTGCTGGCCTGCTCGGACTGCCTGCTCGCGCACGGCGGTCACGCCGCCGCCGTCGGCCTCGAGATCGAGCGCCAACGCATGCAGGAGTTTCGCGCCAACATCAACGCGCGCTGCGGCAGCCAGGTCGCGCCCATGCCACTCCCCCAGCCCGACGGCCAAGCCACCTTCGACGAGCTCGACGCGCGCAGTGTGCGCAAGCTGGACCTGCTCGGCCCGTTCGGCGCGGGCTGTCCGCGGCCGACCTTCGTGACCGACGGCGTGCGCGTCGTCGGCCGCCCCCAGGTCGACGGCCGCGGCGTGGACCTGCGCCTCAAGTTGGCGCAGGGCGGCTGCGTCCTGCCCGCGCGGCTGACCCGCGGCGCGGGCCGCTTCGAGGAGCTGCGCGCGGTGCGAGGCCCGGTGCGGATCGCCTACTCACCCCGCCTGGCCACCCGCGCCGAAGAGGGACCGGTGCACCTGCAGCTGTTTGACCTCACCGTCCTGGATTCTCCCGCCAAAGAGCCCCGACCTTGAGCAACTCCAAGACCTCACCCTCCACCATGCCCTGGTGGGGTATCACGCTGCGCGGCATGGCGATGGGCGCCGCCGACGTCGTGCCAGGCGTCTCCGGTGGCACGATGGCGCTGATCCTCGGCATCTACAGCCGGTTGGTGCACGCCATCAAGAACATCGACTTCGGCCTCGTGCGATCGGCGCTCGGCGTGTTCCGCGGTGGCTGGCGCGCGTTCTCCGCCGAGCTGTCCCGCCGCGATCTCTGGTTCCTCGTCCAGCTGATGGCCGGCATCGCGATCGCGATCCTCAGCTTCGCCAAGCTGATTCCGACGATGATGGACCGCTACCCCGAGCACACGCGGGGGCTGTTCTTCGGCATGATCCTGGCATCCATCGCGGTGCCGTACTCGCTGATGCAGCGCCGCGGACTGGTCGAGTTCTGCGCGTTTGCCGCGATGACCGTGTTCGCGTACTGGTTCAGCAACCTGCAGGCGCTCGACGTCCGCGCCAGCACGTGGTTCCTGTTCCTCTGCGGTGCGATCGCGATCTGCGCGATGATCCTGCCGGGCATCTCCGGCGCCTTTCTTCTGCTGATCCTGGGCCAGTACCGCACTCTGCTCGACGCCATCCACGAGCTGGACGTGGTCACCATCGGCGTCTTCGGCCTCGGAGCCGTGCTCGGCATCACGTCGTTCTCCCGCCTGCTCAGCTGGCTGCTCGACCACGTCCATTCGCCCACCATGGCCGCGCTGTGCGGCCTGATGGTTGGCTCGCTGGCCAAGATCTGGCCCTTCAAGAGCGGCGACGCCATCGTGCTCGAGGGCAAGACGATCTCCGCCGGTGCGAACGTCCTGCCGTTCGGCGAGGAGTACGGCGGCCCCGTCGCCGGGCCGATCGTCGCCGCCGCCGTCGGCTTGGGGCTCGTCGTCGTGCTCACCATGGTGGGCAACCGACAGGCACCGGTGAGTACATCGCAGACCGGGTAGGGCAACTTCGCCGGCGACGAGGTAGGCTCGTCACGCCGTGAAGCGCCTGTTCTTGATCGATGGCACCGCGCTCGCATATCGAGCGCATTTCGCCTTCTCCACCAGCCCGCGCGGTGGGTTGACGACCGCCGACGGCCGGCCCACCTCGGCGGTGTACGGGGTCTTGACGACGCTGATCTCGCTGTTCGAGGCCGAGCAGCCCGACGCCGTGGTCATCGCTTTCGACGGGGCGCGCCAGGACCTGCAGCGCACCAAGGTGTTCGCCGAGTACAAGTCGACGCGCGACAAGATGCCCGACGAGTTGGTCGGCCAACTCTCGCTGATCGAGCGCGCGGTCACCGCATACGGCCTGCCGATCGTGCGCAGCACCGAGCACGAGGCCGACGACGTCATCGGCACGCTCGCGGTCGCCGGCCGGGAGGCCGGCATGGCGGTGTTCATCGTCACCAGCGACAAGGACTTCATGCAGATCGTCGGGCCGCGCATCCGCCTGTGGAATCTGCGCGCCTCGACCCGCGCCCCCGACGTCATCGGCCCCGCCGAAGTCGAGGCCAAGTTCGGCGTCAAGCCGGAGCAGATGGTCGACTTGTTGGCGCTGATGGGCGACAGCTCCGACAACATCCCCGGCGTGCCCAAGGTCGGCGCCAAGACCGCCGCCCAGCTGCTCGTCGACTACGGTGACCTGGACACGGTGCTCGAACGGGCCGAGGAGGTCTCTCGACCGGCGCTGCGCGCGTCGTTGTTGCAGCATCGCGAGCAAGCGCTCCTGTCGCGCGACCTTGTTCGCCTGCGCACCGATCTGCAGCTGGGCATTCGACCGGAAGAGCTGCAGCCCCCCAGTCCGGACCGAGCAACGCTGGAGGATCTGTTTCGCGAGCTCGAGTTCGAGTCGCTGTTGAAGAGCCTGCCGACCCAATCGGACACAGCCCAGCTGCCGACCGACTATTCCGTGGTGACGACCCCGGCCGCGACCGCGGCGCTGGTCGCCGAGCTGAGCGCGGCGGAACGCTTCTCCTGCCACGCGGAGATGGCGGGCAGCGCGGTGCTCGGACTCGCGTTCTCGCCGACCCCCGGCCGCGCCGCGTACGTGCCGCTGCCGGCGCGCGGCAGCGCGGACCAGAGTTTGGACGCCGACCTGCGCGACTTGCTGCGCGCCGGCGGCGACCGGATCGTCGCGCACGACTCCAAGACGCTGCGCCGCACGCTGTCCCGCCTCGAGCTCGACCCCGGGCCGCTGGCCGCCGACGTACAGCTGGCGTCGTACTGCCTCGCCGCCAACCAGTCGTCGCACGATTTGCAGGCACTGACCTTGCGCCATTTCGGCTACAAGCGCGCCCAGGACGAGCCGGCCAAGGGCAAGAAGAAGAAGCAGAAGACGTTTGCCGACATCGACCCGCACGTCGTCGGCGAGCTCGCGGCGGCCGACGCCGACTACGTGCTGCGCCTCCACGAGCTGCTCGAGCCGCGGCTCGCCGAAGAGTCGGTCGACGGCGTGCTGCGGGACATCGAGCTCCCGCTCGTCGACGTGCTGTTGTCGATGGAGAGCGAGGGCATCGCCATCGACAGCGAGCACCTACAGCGCCTGTCGAAGGAGCTCGAGGAACGCTGCCAGAAGCTCGAGGAGCGCGTCTTCGACCTGGTCGGCGAACCCTTCAACCTCAACTCACCCGCGCAGGTCGGCCAGGCGTTCTTCGACCGCCTCGAGCTACACAAGGTCGCCGGCATCGCGCGGCCGAAGCGCACGCGCACCGGCCAGTACAAGACCGACGCGGCGACACTGGAGACGCTGGCCCGCGCGCACGAGGCACCGCGCCTGCTGCTCGAGCACCGCCAGCTCACCAAGCTGAAGGGGACCTACGTCGACAGCCTGCCGGCGCTGGTCAGCGAGCACACCGGCCGCGTGCACACCACGTTCAATCAAGCCGTCGCCGCCACCGGCCGGCTGTCCTCCGACCACCCCAATCTGCAGAACATCCCGATCCGCACCGAGGAGGGGCGCAAAGTCCGGCGCGCGTTCGTCGCCCGGGCTCGAGACTGGGTCCTTTTGTCAGCGGACTACAGCCAGATCGAACTGCGCATCCTGGCACACATGTCCGGCGACGAGACCTTGATCGAGTCCTTCCGCAACCACGAGGACATCCACGCCCGCACCGCGGCCCTGGTCCACGGCCTCGCCCCCGACGAGGTGACCAGCGAGCTGCGCACCCAAGCCAAGGCGATCAACTACGGCCTGATGTACGGCATGGGCGCCTCGCGACTGGCCCGCGAGACCGGTATGAGCCCCCCCGAGGCCAAGCGCTTCATCAAGGCCTACTTCGTCGCCCTGCCGGGGGTCAAGGCGCTGCTCGACCGCACGCTCGAGCACGCCCGCGCCGAGCGCGAGGTGCGCACCCTGTTCGGCCGCCGCCGGCCGCTGCCGGAGATCGAGTCGGCCAACGCCATGCAGCGCGTCGCCGCCGAGAACATGGCGGTCAACACGCCGATCCAAGGCACCGCCGCCGACATCATCAAGCGCGCGATGCTCGACACGGAAGCCCGCCTGCGCGATGCCGGTCACGAAGCTCGCCTGCTGCTACAAGTGCACGACGAGCTGGTGCTCGACGTGCCCCGCGGCGAGCTCGACGCGGTGCAGGCCCTGGTGCGCACCGCGATGGAAGGCGCCGCCGATCTCGCCGTGCCGCTCGAGGTGACCATGGGCTCTGGCGACAATTGGCTGGAAGCCCATTAGTCGGTGGATCCGGCGTTTCGGCTACCAGTGCAGCCGAAGCCAGTGGGCCCCGTCAGCATCCAGCACCACGCAGAACAAGTCGTCGTAGTCCTCTTCGGTCAACTCCGGCGGGTCGGTAGCCCCGAGCGCCGCGAGGATCTCCGGCAACGTGTTGGAGTGGCCGGCGACGACGACCACTTCACCGGCGTGACCGCTGCGCAGCGCCGCCGCCAGCTCTTGCGGCTGTCGCGCCGGCACGATCACCGGTGAGAGATCCTTCACCCCGCACAGCGGCGCCAGAGTCGCTTGCGTGCGGCGGAACTCGGTGGCGTAGGCGGCCGCCACCGGAACGTCGGCCAGCACCTGCGCGAGCTGGCGAGCACGCCGCTGGCCGACGTCCGACAGCGGCGGATCCGGATCACCCTCGACCTCTGCCTTCGGCGTGTGGCGGACCAGCAGCACGATGGTCGGCGACAGCGCCCGCCCGCTGTGGAACGCGCGGATGCGCGCAGCCACGCCGGCCATGAGGTCGTTGGGCACCGGCACGGTCAGGTTGTACTGGGCGACCCGCCACTCGCCGTCGATCCGTCGCAGCGCGCCACTGCCGCGACACTCGCCCAACCGGTCGTGCCAGAGGGACTCGTCGAACCACGCCACCTCGCCCCCGGGAGCCAGCTGCACGTGGCGTTGCTGCGGCACGTAGATCCACGCCGACGGCCGCTCGAAGTAGGGCAGCGCAAAGGCGCGAAACTCGGCCAGCGTCCAGCGCTCGGTGGCATCGGTGCCCAGGAACACACCCTCGGGCGCGAACCGCTCGAAGTAGCGCTGCTCGTCACCCTTCGCCGCGGCGTCGTGGAAGTCGTCCAGCGCCGCACCGGCCCCTTCCCAAGCGCTCGGCGGTTGGCCACCGGCATGCACCTCCACCAAATGCCGCATGAGCGCACCGCCATCCAAGCTCGGCGGCACGTGGCCTTCGCCATCGAAGATGGTCAGACTGACGTCGACCCCCGCCGCCACCAGACTGGCCGCCGCGTCGCGGGAGCGCTCGACCCACTCCCCGTCATCACCGCCGACGAACATGGAAACCGGCACGCCGCGCAGCTCGGCGAGCCGGGCCGCATCGGACGCGGCGGGCGGATACCCGGGCAGTACCGTCAGGCTGAGAAAGTGCCCCCGGTGCCGGAGGGCAGTGCGGAACGCGCCGCGGCCGCCGTTGCTGGCGCCGGCGAGATGCAGCCGGCCCCGGGCGATGCGGAAGGTCTCCCGCACGCGCTGCAGCAACGGCCCCAGCGCGACCTCACCACCGTCCCAGAACTGTCCTGACCGCGGCGCGACCGGACTGATCACCACCCAACCGGCCCGCCGCGCCGGCTCGCCCCAATAGCGCGCGAAGCCGGCGCGCACCATTGCCTCGTCTTGCGCACCGGGCGGCAGTGCCAACAACACCGGGAAGGTCTCCTCGGCGTCGTAGTCGTCGGGCAAACCGACCGCGTAGCGCAAGACCTCGCCATCGGGCAGCTGCAGCTCCTCGAAGGTCGGCTGGCATGGCGCGATCGAGGTCAGCGTCCACAGCAGGCCACTCAACACCGGTGTCTTCATCGCTCAACTCCTGGGTCCGGCACAACGGGACTCGGCAGCAGAGCTCGATACCATAGGTGCATGCGCGCTCTCCTCCCAGTTGCCCTCACCCTCCTCCTGGCCCATCCCGGGTACGGGCAAGACTCGCAGCGCACGATGCTGGTCCGCGTCACCACCGGGACGTTCGCCGAGGAGGCCGCGGTCCGGCGCGCGCTCCCCGACCTCGACATCGTGCGTCGCACTTCCCCACTCTCGCTCGAGGCGCTGGTCCACCAGCAAGAGCTGGAGGAGCTGCGCTCGGCGGGGTTCTCGGTCGAGGTCGTGCACCGAGACCTGGCACAGTTCTATGCCCAGCGCCTGCAGCCGGTGGAGTTCGATGCCTCGCCGACCGCCCGCACCGGCTTGCCGCTCGGCAGCATGGGCGGCTACCTGACCTACGACGAGATCAACGCGCTGCTCGACACGTGGCGCCAGCAGTACCCCAACCTGATCACCGCGCGCCAATCGATCGGCAAGTCGGTCGAGGGCCGCGATCAGTGGATCGTCAAAGTGTCGGCGAACGCCGACGCCGACGAGGCGGAGCCGGAGATCTTCTGGGAGACGTTGATCCACGCCCGCGAGCCCGGCGGAATGATGTCGGCGATGCGCACCGTCGAGTATCTGCTGTCCAACTACGGCACCGACCCCGAAGTCACCGACCTGCTCGACAACCGCGAGCTCTGGTACCTGCCGGTGATGAACGTCGACGGCTACGAGTACAACCGGCAGACCAACCCCGGTGGCGGCGGGCTGTGGCGCAAGAACCGGCAGCTGGTCGCCGCCAACACCTACGGCGTCGACCTCAACCGCAACTTCGGCTACCAGTGGGGCTACGACAACCGCGGCAGCTCGGGAACGCCGACCAGCGAGACCTACCGCGGTCCCTCTGCATTCAGCGAGCCCGAGGCCCGCAACGTGCGTGACTTCATCACTGCGCGCACACCGCTCGGCATGACCTCGGGCTGGGATCTCCATGCCTTCGGCCAGCTCTGCATGTGGCCGTGGGGCTACAGCGCGGCGCTGTCACCGCGGCATTTGGCCTACCAGGAGATGACCCGCGAGATGACGCGGGAGAGCCGCAGCGTCATCGGCACGATCTTCGCCGCGCTGTACGCCATCAACGGTGGCGCGGCGGACTGGTTCGAAGGCGGCCAGGGACTCTGGGGCTGGCTGCCGGAGATCGGTGAGGACTTCTGGCCGATCACCTCGCGCATCCTCGCCCTGGCCGAGGAGAACGTGCACATGCTGGTGACTTCGATCAAGTACGCCGGCCCCTACCTGGAAGAGCAGCGCACCGACTGGATCGAGGTCGGCGACGGCGACGGGGTCCTGGAGCCCGGAGAACGCGTGCAGATCGTGTCCTTCGCGCGCAATCTCGGCGTGCAGACCGCCAACAACGTGCGCTTCGAGCTGCGCAGCCCGAACCCGTTCGCGCGCGTCGAGATCGGCAGCTCCCCGCTGGGCAACACACCGATGCACACCGATGTCGACAACAGCCAATCGCCGCTACAGGCGCTGGTGCCGAGCTACACGGCGCCCGGCACGCGGCTGCCGCTCGAGCTGACCTACCGCTTCGACGGGCACGTGCTGCGCCACACGGTCGATCTCGTGGTCGGGCAGCGGGCGCTGCTGGTGCGCGACCCGTGCGAGACGCGCAGCTGGACCACCGGCCTACCCGGTGACACCGCGGTCCGCGGCCAGTGGACCTGGGGTGACCCCAACCCGACGTTCTCGCACCCCGCCGTCCGCTACGCAGTCCAATCTGGCAACGACCACACCCCCGACGGCGGCGTCAACTGCTACATCACCGGCAATCAGCAGACGACGCTCGCATCCGCCGACGACGTCGACGGCGGGCACACCACGCTGCTGTCGCCGGTGTTCGACCTGTCGACAGCGCGCAATCCGTACATCCAGCTGTGGTATTGGTTCGTCGACCACGGCCGCGTACCGCAAGACGACGTCTTGGAGATCGCGGTCACCAGCGATGGGCAGAGCTGGGTGCCGGTTCTGCAGGAGACCCGCTCCCGTCCCGAGTGGCAGCGGCTGTTCTTCCGCCTGCGCGATTACGTGACGCCGAGCGCCACCGTGCAGCTCCGCGTGATCGCAGCGGATGCGCCGGACAACAGCGACTGCGAGGCGGCGATCGACGATCTGCGCATCACGGACTACGACGACGGTGTCCGGCTGACCGCGGGCGGCCCGGCGCGCATCGGGCAGACCGTCGCGCTCCAGCTGCAGGCAACTCGATCGGCCAACCAGCCATACGCAACCGCAGTCGCCCTCGGCACGAGCCCGGGCATCGCGCTGCCGAGCGGACGCGTGATCCCGCTAAACCCCGACCCCCTCTTCGCCACGGTCGCCTCCGTGCCCGCCGTGTTTCAGAACTTCGTCGGCCAACTCGACGCAGCCGGCAACGCGACCGCAGGCATCGCGATCCCGGCATCACCGAGCTTGATCGGCACCACACTGTTCGCAGCGTTCGTCACCGGCAGCCCGGGCGCGCCGGAGGGGATCGCCGACATCAGTCCGGCGCTGCCACTCACGATCCAGTAGCGCCGGCGCCGACCGGTCGCTGGTGAACTCCGCACCGCGATTTCGGTGGTTGGCCGGAGGTGCGGGACCGCCGCGGTGGCCTAGGGTCGGGCTCCTTCAACCTCTCCCTGCAAACGGAGCCCTGACTGTGGAACAGATCGTCCCCTGGATCGTGCGGATCATCGGCGGTGCGCTCGGCGGCAACATCGCCGGCGGCATCCTCAAGAACCTGAGCCTCGGCAAGCTCGGCAACTCACTCGCCGGCATTCTCGGCGGCGGCCTCGGTGCTCAGCTGCTCAGCATGCTGGGCATCCTCGGCGGCGGTGAGGCAGCGGGCGGCGGCCTCGACCTCGGCAGCATCCTCGGCAACCTCGGCGCCTCCGGCGCCGGCGGTGGCGTGCTGATGGCGATCGTCGGCGCGCTGAAGAAGATGTTCGGCAAGTAGCCGCAAGGCGCGGGCGCGGCTGTTCAGGACAACCGCCGCTCCACGCCCTCGCCACTTGCCCACGCCTGCCACACCAACAGCACTGGCCGCGCGTCGATGTCGGCCTTACGCGGCCTGATCTCGTCTGCGTCGAGCGCCAACGCCTCGGGCTGGTGCGCAGCGCGCACCGCCTCGGTCTCTTGCTCGAACTCGGCTTCCAAGGCCTCGAGCTGATCGCGTAAGCTCTCGGCCTTCTCTTCCGCACGGCGCACGTCGGAGCGCTCCTTCGCCGCGCGCCCCGCCTTGCGCACCGCGGCGGTCGCCTTGCGCACGTTGGTCGCACTCATCGTCTTGCGACCGAACAAGGCACCGAGCACGGTGCTGCCGATCGACAGCACACTGCCCCATCCCTGCTGCCGCGCCTGCTCGTGCTCGCGCTCCACGCGGTGCTCGGCGGTCTGGATCCGCTCCGCCATGCGCGCCAGCTTGGGCGCATACTTGCCGCGCAGCTTCTCCACCGCCAAGTCGCGCGCTTCCCGCGACCGCTGCGCCAACCGTGCGCGGAAGTCCCGCTCGGTCTCACCGGGCACCGAGTTCTCCCGCAACGCCGCACAGCGCCACACGGTCACGGTCTGAGTGCGGTAGAGCGTGTCGACGAGGCGTTTGCGCCAGGTCTTGTACTGCGCCGCGCGCGCCGCGGCGCCGGGCAACTCGGCGAAGGTCCCGCGAGAATCCGGCCGGTCCTCGCGTTCGGGCGAGGGCTCGGCGACCACCTCGGCCGCCTCCCACGGATCACCCAGCTCTTCACCCAGCGGTGCCAGCAACGCCACTTGGCGCCACTCGTCGACGCCGCGCCGCGCCGACACGTAGTGGAGCCGGGCCTGGCCGAGCAGCGCCGGCCGATAGATCAGCCGCTCCTTGGGTGCGAGGCGTTCGCGCAGCACGAACGCGCCGCCGTCGTGCCCCTCGGGGACCAGCGGCGGTTCGGCCGACGCCGCCACGTCGGCCGCGCGCACCGGCGACGTCCGCGCCTCGACGGCGGGTTGCGCGCCGGCGACGTCGCGCATCGCCACGGCGATCTGCTCCTTGGTCATCGGCCCGGCCAGGTACGACATCACCCACCGCGTGTGGAACAGCACCGGCGCGTCGTCGTGCACGTTGTTCATCAAGAACACGCGGCTGCCGAGCCCCGCCAACGTCGCCTCGAGCGATGCGCGGTCGAAGGCGGTGCCCGCCGCCACCGACGCCCCCTCGAGACCGTCGAGCACACGCGCCTTGTCGCGTTCGGTCTGCAGCCGTCCGAGGAACCAAGTGCCTGCGTTGGACAAGCCCTTGTAGTCGAGGTCGACGGGGTTCTGCGTCGCCAGCACGCAGCCGACACCGTAGGCGCGGGCCTGCTTGAGCAGGGTCAGCATGGGCCGCTTTGCCGGCGGGTTGGCGCTCGGTGGGAAGTAGCCGAACACCTCGTCCATGTAGAGCACGCAACGCAGCGAGGTCGTCCCCGACTGGGTGCGCATCCAGGCGACCAGCTCGTTGAGCACCGCGGTGACGGTGAACATGCGCTGCGCCTCGTCGAGGTGTGCGATCGACAAAATCGACACCCGCGGCTTGCCCTGCTCCGTCCACAGCAACCGCGGAATCTCCAGCGGCTCGCCGTTCATCCACGGCGCGAAGCTCGGCGACGCGAGCAGGTTGTTCAACGCCATCGCGAAGGCCGTGCGATCGCGCGCGGGGAAGAATGTCTCGAGGTCGAAGAAGCCGACCTTGTCGAACGGCGGCGCCTGGATCGCGCGGATCAAGTCGCCCAACCCGACATCTCGCCCCTCCTGCCAAGCCCGGTCCAGGATCTGCGCCAGCAGGATGTGCTCCCGCGACTGCACCGGGTCGGCATCGCGACCCAACAACAGCAACAGGCTGGAGGCAGCGGCGGCGATGCGCTCGGCGACCGCCTCGGCGTCACCGGCGATGGCAGGTGGCGGCGCGGCGAATGAGCGCAGCACCGTCAGCGGCAACCCCGCGGTACTGCCCGGCGTGTAGATCGCGAAATCCGCCGCCTGCCGCAGGCGCTCGATGCGGGCACCGTCCTGCCCCCACTGCGCCAGACCGTCCCGCCACAGGGCGGCAGTGCGCTCGGCGTGGGCCGGCACGTCGAGCCCCTTGCGCAGCGCTGCGCCGGGGTCGACCCAAGGCTCGAAGTCGGCCGCGCGCAGGGCTGGAAACGTCAGCAAGAGATTGCCGAGATCCCCCTTGGGATCGATCGCCAACACGGGAATGCCGTCGATCGCGGCCTCCTCGAGCAGGCCGACGCACAGGCCGGTCTTGCCGCTGCCGGTCATGCCGACGCACACCGCGTGCGTCGTCAGATCCTTGGCGTCGTAGAGGAGGTCGCCGGCAGACGGGTCGCCCGTCGTCGGGTCGAGCAAGCGTCCGAGATAGAACGCCCCGAGCTTTTCGTAGGCAGGATCCGGCATGCTGCGGCCTGCGCGCTATCGATGGGACCCAGCCACCCGTCAGTGGGTGATCTTCGGCTCCATCTCCTTGGCCTGCGTGATCCAGTCGGTCACGGTCGCCAGAGCTGGCGTGGCCTTGGCCAACTGCTTCTCGTCGTTGACCTCCTTCATCTTGGCCGTCAGGTTCTCGGCGTTGCGCGTCCGCAACTCCTTGACGGTGTCCACGCCCGCGCACTCGAGCATCTCGGCGTACTGCTTGCCGACGCCGGAGATCCGCATCAGGTCGGCCATGTTGGCCCACTTGAGCAGCAGGGTCTCGCTGATGCCGGTGGCGTCGGCCGACGCCTTGCGGCCGGCCTTGTCGCAGCACTTCTCGAGAAAGTCGTCCGTCGTGTTGAAGCCGGCTTCCTTCAGCTTGGCGCCGTAGGCGGGACCGATGCCTTCGACTTCTTCAATGGGGTAGCTGGGCATGGATTCCTCGTCGATTCAGGGGCGGTTGGGAGCCGCGTCGGTGCCCGGAATATAGCCAGGCGATGGCCGATTGCGACACTCCGAACGATTAGCATGCGCGCATGCCGACCGACAACGAAATCGCACGCTCCGCAAACGTGCGCCCGATCGCCGAGGTCGCCGCAGACCTCGGCCTGGCGCCGGGCGACTGGCGGCCGTACGGGCACGACATCGCCAAGGTCGACCCCGGTGTGTTGCGTCGCCCGCGCTCGCGCGACGGCGACTGCCGGCTGATCCTGGTCTCCGCGATCACTCCGACCCCGGCCGGAGAAGGCAAGACCACGACCAGCATCGGCCTCGCGCAGGGCCTGAACCGGATCGGCAAGCACGCCTGTCTCGCGCTGCGCGAACCGTCGCTCGGACCGTCGTTCGGCATGAAAGGTGGAGCGACGGGCGGCGGCTACAGCCAGGTCGTGCCGCGCGAACGCATCAACCTGCACTTCACCGGCGACTTCCACGCCGTCACCTCCGCCCACAATCTGCTCGCCGCCATCCTCGACAACCAGATCTACTTCGGCAACCAGCTGCGTATCGACCCGCGCCGCATCCTCTGGCGCCGGGTGATGGACATGAACGACCGCGCGCTGCGCAACACGATCGTCGGCCTCGGCGGACCGATGCAGGGTGTGCCGCGCGAGACCGGCTTCGACATCACGGCCGCCTCCGAGGTGATGGCGATGCTGTGCCTGGCCGAGAACGAGAACGACCTGCGCGCCCGGATCGACCGCCTGCTGGTCGGCTTCGGCTACGAGGGCGAGCCGATCACCGCCGAGCGGCTGTCGGCGTCGGGGGCGATGCTCGCGCTGTTGCGCGACGCACTGTGGCCCAACATGGTGCAGACGCTCGAGGGAACGCCGGCGTTCATCCACGGCGGGCCCTTCGCCAACATCGCGCACGGTTGCAACAGCGTGATCGCCACCAAGATGGCGATGCACCTGGGCGACTACGCGGTGACCGAGGCCGGCTTCGGCTTCGATCTCGGCGCCGAGAAGTTCTTCGACATCAAGTGCCGCAAGGCGGGCCTACAGACCTCTGCGGTGGTACTCGTCGCGACCGTGCGCGCCCTCAAACTGCACGGCGGTGCGGAGTTGCGCACGCTGTCGCGCCCCGACCCGGAGCGCACGCGGGCAGGTCTGCCCAACCTGGACAAGCACATCGAGAGCATCCGCCAGTTCGGCGGCCGCCCGGTGGTCGCCCTCAACCGCTTCGCCGACGACACCGACGACGAGATCGCGGTCGTGCGTGCGCGGTGCGAGGAGCTCGGCGTGTCGTTCGCGGTTTCCGACCATCACGCGCGGGGCGGCGAGGGTGCCGAAGAGCTCGCCCGGGCAGTCGTCGAGAAGGCCGAGCACGGCGCCGGCAAGTTCCAGCCGCTCTACGAGCTCGAGATGTCCGTGCCCGACAAGATCCTCGCGGTGGCGAAGTCGATGTACGGCGCGCGCGGAGTGACGTTCACCAAAGAAGCCAAGCGAGACCTCGCCGACATCGAGCGCCTCGGCTTCGCCAACCTGCCGGTGTGCATCGCCAAGACGCCGGCCTCGCTCTCCGACGACCCCAAGCTGCACGGCCGGCCGCAGGACTTCGAGGTCACCGTGCGCAACATCCAGATCAACGCGGGCGCCGGCTTCCTGGTGGTGCTGACCGGCACCATCCTGCGCATGCCCGGCCTACCGCGGAAGCCGCTCGCCGAGCAGATCGATCTGCGCAACGGCGAGATCTCGGGGATGGCGTAGCCGGCCGACTGCAGCGGTCACGGACTTCAGCGATCGACGTCGAGGACCGCGATCAGGTCCATCATCTGCTCGATCTGCGCCTGGCTGCCCCTGACCAACACGCTGTTGGTCGCGGCGTCCGCGGCCACGCGCGCGCCAGGCTTCGACTCGATGAGGCGGTTCACCGTGCTGGCCACCGCATCCGCTGCGGCGTACTCGAGCCGGATGACACGCGCCTGCTCCGTGGTATCGGGCGCGGGAGACTGGCGCAGCTCGCCGCCGGTGCTGCACGCAGCGGCAGCGAACGCTGCGACAAGGACGAGGCGTGGAGTTCGCATACCATAGAGACGTCCCGGCAACCCGCTCCTTGCGCCGGCCCGGCGAAAGAACCCAATCCTCCGGCGGCCGCCGGCAGTTTTGCGGATTTTGTCGACCATCGCGCGCGGTGAAGACCCCTCCCGACCGACACCCGCCGCATATCCGCGGCTTCTAAGGAGACACCCTTGCATTCATCCGTCCTTCACACCGGACTCGTTCTCGCCGTGCTCTCGTCCAGCGCGACGGCCCAGTACCTCGCCACCCCTCAGCACATCGCGCGAGACCTCCCCCTGGACAAAGCCGGCCCCGCCGCCAGCCCGCAGGCCGGCGACTTCAACGGCGACGTGATCCCGGACCTCGCCTACGTCGACGAGGGGACCGGCACGTTCGTCGTCGTCTGGAGCACCACGGGCATCGCGCAGTACACCAACTCGGCCGACTCCGGCATCCTCGGCGTCTCGGCGATCGCGGCCCTCGACGTCGCCACGGGCGCCGACGGGCTGATCGCGGTCGGTCCCGGCGGCGCGCGGTTGGTGGCCTACGACGAAACCTCGCAGAGCTTTGTCACCAACAGCATCCCGAGCTGGAGCGGAGTCCGGCAGGTCGTCGCCGAGGAACACTCGGGAGGCCATTTCATCGCCGGCCTCAACGACGCAGGCGACGAGGTCCGCGCCGGCGTTTGGTCACCGGCGACGGGGTTCACGGCACTTGCCACGATCGCCACGTCCGGTGCCCTCGACGTCGCCATCGCCGACTGGGAAGACTTCGACAGCGCGGTCGACCCCGAGATCATCGTCCGCACCCAGAACGAGTTGCTCGTCCACGATCCGATCACCGGCGTGCTGCGCCACACCGAGTCGAAGCCGAGCACGGTCGCCAACGGCAGCGTGACGAGAGTCGAAGCCGGAGGCGCCGACCAGATCGCGTGGGTGCGCTGGAACGCCACCAAGTGGCGGCTCCACCTGTTCGCGGACGGCAACCAACTGCAGGCCTTCAACCTCGACCTACAGCCGCTGACCTTGCCGGCGTCGAACCTGGTCAACCTGTCGGCGGGCGACTACGACGGCGACGGCTTCGAAGACCTCTTGTTCTACGAAACGACGACGCAGTACCTGGTCGTCTTCCACCACCAAGCCAGCCCTCCCGGCTACATGCTCGAGGAGTACTATCTGGTCGACGACGGCACCCCCGATCCGGTCACCGATACCGCGCACGCCCTGTTCGCCGACATCAACAACGACTGGAACGAAGAGAACGCCGGTCAGCTGCTACTGCAGCTCGCCGATCTGATCGTTGTTCAGGAGTCGCAGGGGGGCGCAACGGGCGGAATCTCAATGCACGTCGACCTGGACAACACGTTCAAGGACGCGCACTTACTCGACCAGCCCACGGAACCCCCACCGCCTCCGTTCTTGATTCCGGTCGAGGACTATCCGCCGGAGTACACGCTGGGTTCGACCCAGTACGTCGGCACGAACTCGAACCTCGAGATCGGCCTCGAAGCGCCGCATTGGGCGACGCACATCCAGGTGACCGCGTGGCGCTACGATTCGCCATGCTGCGAGAGCGGTGGCTCCACCTGCCCCGTCGTCGACATGGAGCTGGAGTGCAACAAGCTGACCGTGGTGGACCCCAGCATGGTGACGACCACGGTGGCGACCACGGTTACCCAACAGAACGCCAATGCGGCCGGGCAGTCCTGGTCCACGGACGAGCTGCACTATCTGCAGGTCCGGTTTCTCGAGCTCGACGCGGCACTGGAGATCGTGCGCAGCACCGAGGTCTATCTGTACGCGGTGATCGCCGACGAGACGCTGAGCTCGTCTGCCAACTACTGGAGCGGCCTCGACTGCATCGCGCCGCCCGGGGCAGAGGAGGACAGCGTCGGTCAGGAGGGCGTGACCACTGGTGGAAGGATCATCGGCGCCATCAAGCTGCGCGACATCAAGGGCAAAGAAACCTTCCCGAACACACCGCAGCCGGTCCCCAACCAGGTCGGCACCTGCGTTTCGTCCTGACCGGACCGCTCACGGCAGGGGTCGATCGCCGCGCCCGTAGACGATCGTCTGCGCGCGCACGAAGCGCGTGGTCCAACCGGCGCCGGCGAGGTCCCGCCGCGCCCGCTGCACGGCCTCCGCCGGACTGAGCCGCTGCTGCAGTCCACGGTGGACGCGCTCGGCGAACTCGACCTCCTCGCCGAGCTCGACCTCGGCGACCGAGACGACGACCGTGTGCGCGCCGGCGCGGAACAGGGCGCCGCCCAGCGTCGTGGCCAACGGACTGTCGCCCGGCCGGCGGTAACCGCTCCCAGCCTTGCAGGAGGACAGCAAACACAAGCCAGGGACCTGCATGCCGGCGATGGTCTCGAAGTCGACCACCGCATCGGCCAGCGCCAGGGCGGCGCCCAGCTCGCGCCCGTCGTGGACATGATGCGCAACGAGATGGAACACACTGGCACTCGTGCCGGACAGCGAGGCGAGCGCCGCGGCCGTCGCCTCGGAATCGAACAGCAGCTGCGCCTCGGAACCGACCGCCGCGCTGAAGCGGGCACGCAACCTCGCCGGAAAGGGGATCGGCTCCAGCCCCGCGCGGGCCGCGCCTTCGGCGTGCGTATCCGTGCACGCCACGACGACCGCCGAGTACGCGGGCTCGAGCTCACCGCTGCCCTCCAAGGCCAACCGCAACGGCAGCGAGCCGATCTCGACGATCGGCAGCCGCTCGCCGAGCAGGGCGTCGCCCTCGCCATCGGCCGCCGGCACGACCAGGGTTGAGAACGGCACTCCCAGCAAGTCGCCGGCGACCACGGTCGCCCCGCTCCAGGACAGCACGCGCGCCGCCAGGCCAGCGGACGACGGCAGAATCTCGGCCGACAGGGCCCGAGCGCTCTCGACGAGCGCGTTCTCGTGAACAGGGTCGGCGCTCACGCGCGGGTCTCTCGCCAAACGCCGGTCCAGCTTCACCGCGAGGCTGCGCACGTCGGCTCCGCGGGGCAGCCGCACGCACTCGGTGCCGGCCTCGTCGAGCACGAACAGGTAGGATCCATACGGGCCCGGAACAAACACCAAGACCCCCGCCCCATCGCGGACCAACACTCGGCGCACGTCCGCGACCGAGCACTGCGGCGCGCCGCGGGCCAACGCGAGGCTGTTGCAGCGCTGGACCTCCAACACCGCTTGCAGAGCGCGTTCGACTCCCTGGTCCGCATCCAACGCAAGGGCCAACTCGATGCGCTCGGAGACGATGTAGCGCCGGTCATCGAACCGCAAGAAGCCCAACCCCCCAGGCCGCTCACCCTGCGCGGCCCAGCTGCGGAGCATCTCCGACAGCGTCGCGGCCACGCGATCGCGATGATCACGCAGCTCGGCATCAGATTCGCCCTGAAGCCGCGCCAGCCGGCTGCGCAGCGCTGGCCAGTGCGGGCTCTCGGCTCCCTGACCGGCCGCGAGCGCGCGCCGATACTCTTCGCTCTGCCGCCGGGACTCTTCGAGGTCGCCACACTCGAGCGCCAGCTTCATGAGCTTCAGGTGCCCTTGAATGCGGATCTCCGGGATCAAGTGCGAGTTTTCGAGCCGTTGGCGAAACTCGGCCGCGGCAGCCGCGATCGCCGCGACCCGCTCTGTTGGATCTGCGAGTTGGACCGCTTGTAGGTAGCGCGCAAGCGCGAGGTGCATGCGCAGGTAGGCCCGGTGCGCGGGAGACCACTCGACAACCTGGAGCGCTTCTTCCACTCGGTAGATGACGGCGCGCGCGTGACCGCGCCCCAACTCGAACTCCGCCAATCGCAGCGTGGCGTTCGCCAGCACGCTGGCATCGCCGCTCCGCTGGGCCAGCTTCCATTCATCGTCGAGGTGCAGTGCGGCCTGATCCGGCACCCCGGTGCGCACGTAGGTCTCCGCGATGATGCCGTGCAGCGATGCCTGGGCGGCGAGGTCCTCCTTCGTTTTGGCGATCTCGAGCAGCCGCTCCGCCTGCCTTCTCGCCCAGCGGTACTCGCCACGGCGAATGCCGATCTGCGCCAGGATCTCGCCGCGCAAGAACTCGCCCTGGCGCTCGCCGGGGTTCACCGCCTCGAAGTCGGTCAGCACGCGCGCGGCCAGGTCCAGGAACGCCAAGCGGACCGCAGCCACCGCCACCGCCAACGTGGCATCGGCCCTGGCTTTGGGGTATGGCCCCGGACCGACGAAGACCGCTCCCGCGCGTGACAGCAGGGCGATGTACTCCTCCTCGCGCCCCGCGGCACTCTCTCCCGCGATCGCCTCGACGGCGTTCGTGAGGCCGTTGAGCGCTCGACCGGCAGTCGGCGCCGCCTCGGCGGCAATGACGGCGCGGCGCAGTGACTCCAACCGGTCGACAGCTGCAGTCGGGGTCGGAGCTGGAGTTGGGTCCTGGATCGCGTCCGCGCGCTCGTCACCCGCCTCGCGGCTCGCAAGCCAGAGCCCAGCGCCAGCGGCCGCCAGCACCAGCAGCAAACGGCTGCCGATCACTCCCGCCGCCGCGCCCGCGCGATTCCGAGAATCTGCGGAGCGCCGGTCGCGTCCGGCTTGACGACGGCCCATACCAAATCGACCGGCAGACTCTCCACCAACTCGCTGCTGTCCCATGTGCGCGCGTGCCCCACGGTCTCGATGTGAACCGGCGTGAGCTCGGACAGCGCGACTGGCTCGACCGGCTCCCCGCCGAGATCCTCCCCATCATAGAGATACAGCTCGATCGTGTCGGTGACCGCCAGGCCATCGACGCGCCACTCGAAGACTGGAGCGGCGGCGTACGAGCCGTGCGGACGCATCGAGTCCGTGACGTCAGCCGACACTCCCCCCAAGTAGATCCGCGGATCCGCGGGGGCAGCAGCGGACGGCCACGCCCACCACACCAGCGCCGCGACGACCACTGCCGCAGCTCCCACCTTGGCCAACGCCGCTCCACTCCAGCGCAAACGCGCGGCGCGCGCGCGCGCGCGCGCCGCCGCTGCCTCGAGGTCGAACCCGCGCGCCGCGAGCGCGCGCTCGACCGACCGGTGCTCGCCTTCCGCGACGCGGTCCAGCCGACCCTGCATTGTCCGCAACCGCTCCAGCCGCGCACCGAACTCCGGCGCACTGCGCAGCGCGTCGCGCACGCTGGGGTCGTCCTCGCTGAGATCACCCGCCAGAATCGCTGCCAGCATCGTCTCCAACTCCTCGGATCGCTCGCTCATGCGCACTCGCCTCCCGCCTGCGACTCGCGCTCCTCCAACAGGGACTCCAAGCGCGCGATGCCCTTGTAGTAGCGCGCCTTCAGGGTGCTCACCGGGACCTCCAACCGTGCGCCCATCTCCTCGAAGGTCAAGCCCTCGAAGTGCTTCAGCACCACCGCTTCGGCCTCGACCCCGCCGACCTTGGCGAGGGCCTGCATGACCCGGTCGCGCTCCGCGATCCCATCGTCCCGAGCGCTGGACACCTCGCTCCCCTCGCGCACCTCGAGCTGGCGCGGCGCACGCCGCGCGCGGCGCACGCCGTTCATCAGCTCCAGTCGACAGATGCGGTAGATCCAGCTGTCGGCCGGCGCGCGCCCCTCGTACTCGGAGAGCTTCTGCAAGATGATCACCACCGTGTCCTGAGCCAAGTCGGCGAGATCGTGCTCGGAGAGCGGCCGGCCCAGCCGGGCGTTCTGCGCCCCGAGCATCCTCGGCACACGTTTCAGCAGGTCCGCGAAGTCCCGGATGGCATCTTCCTTTCCGTCGAGCACCCCGCGGATCGTGGCCAGATCGCTGGCGCACCGCGAATCGGCGGGGACGGGGATGCAGGCGTCGGAGGGTTGCGGGCGAGTCGACAAAAACCGCAGAAAGGGCTGTGGCGCGGCGGGCGGATCCCGATCCCGCGCCGGACCGATGAGGACCCATCCCATTCTGCCCGCAACGCGCGGCCGCAACACCCGGTGTCCCCCCGGAGACGCGACCCTCGAGCTTTGGTTTCGCCCCGCGACGCCGCTACTGTCGCGGGTTCGATGCAGCGCCCCTTCCGCATCCTCGGCATCCAGCAGGTCGCCGTCGGCGCCGCCGACAAGGCGGCGCTCCGACGGCTGTGGGTCGACCTGCTCGGCGCCCGGCCCGTCGGTCACTTCCGCAGCGAGCGCGAGAACGTCGACGAGGACATCACCGCGGTCGGCCACGGCGCCCACGCGGTCGAGATCGATCTGATGCAACCGATCGTGCCGCAGGCCAAACCGCGCGTGCACGAGCCGCCGCTCAACCACATCGGGCTTTGGGTCGACGACCTCGGGGCGGCCGTGGAGTGGCTCGGCCAGCAGGGCGTCCGCTTCGCGCCGGGCGGCATCCGGCCGGGTGCCGCCGGGCACGACGTCTGCTTCGTGCACCCCAAGGGCAACGCCGACTTCCCGATCGGCGGCGAGGGGGTGCTGATCGAGCTGGTGCAGGCGCCGGACGACGTGATCGCCGCCCTGACCGCGACGGACTGATCGCAGCCGCCCTCCCATGGCACCGAGGGCCTGGTGCCGAGGTGCCGACGACCCCATTTCCGTCCCACCGCACAGGAGAACCGCCGGTGGTAGGCTTGCTCAAACTCCCTCCGTCACCCCCAGAGAGGACCAAAGAGCCAATGCTGCGCCCCCTTGCCACAACCCTGCTCGCCAGCCTCGCGCTGGCCTCCACCGCCTCCGCCGACCGCTTCTTCGTCGGCACACCCGAGAGCGAAGCCAAGCTCGCTCACGGCGCCAACTACATCGAAGGCGTGCTGATCCGCACCACCGACGAAGAGTACGTGATCCGCATCCTCAACGGCGAGATCCGGCTGCCCAAGTCGATGGTCTACAAGATCGAGCAGGACGGACTCACCGTCGAGCAGCTCGAGAAGCGCGAGGCCGACCGCGCGGCGACCGCCGCCGAGGCCAACGTCCGCCGCGCCGAAGCCCGCGCCGAGGAAGCCGCGCTGCGCGAGGAAGAGGCCATCGAGCGCGCGCGCGTCGAAGAGGAAGCGCCGAAGACCGAGCTGACCATCGTCGTCGACTTCCAAGGCGCCCTGCCCGGCTACCGCTTCAAGACCTACGACCCGGTGTTGCACCGCGCCGACTTCAGCGGCCTCCGCGCCGTCATCGAGGACTACCTGCGCCGTCAGGTCGAAAGGGCTGCCCATCGCACCCCGAGCCGGCGCTGGTGACGGTACGGAGCCTGGCTCCGTACCTTCACTTGCTAGCGCGTGACGAAGTTGACTAGCCGTCCCGGCACGACGATTTCCTTGACGATCGTCGCGCCCTCGAGCTGGGCCGCGACGGCCTCGCGTGCGGCGGCCAATACGGCCTGCTGATCGGCCGCTGCCGCGACCGAGACCCGGCCGCGGACTTTGCCCTTGACCTGGACGACGATCTCGACGGTCTCGTCGACCAACATCTTTGGGTCCGCCGCCGGCCACTCGCAGCGCGCCAAGAGCTCGCCGCATCCGAGCCGGCTCCAGAGCTCCTCGGCGATGTGCGGCGCGAACGGCGCCAAGATCTGCACGAACCGCCGCAGCTGAGCGCGCGTCAGTGCGTCGCCGGCCTTGGTGGCGTCGTTGACGAAGATCATCATCGCCGAGATCGCGGTGTTGAACGCCAGACGCTCGATGTCCTTCGTGACCTTGTCGATCGTCTTGTGCAGGCTGCGCTCGAGTGCGGGGTCCGGGTCGCGGTCGGCCCCCAGGTGGGCGTGCACGACGCCCTGCTCGCTCTCGTCTGGCACCGCCAAGCGCCACGTGCGGTGCAAGAAGCGCGACACGCCGGGAACGTCCTTGGGGTTCCAAGGCTTCGCGTCGGCGAGCGGCCCCATCGCCATCTCGTACAGCCGCAGCACATCGGCGCCGTACTCCGCCACCACGTCGTCGGGGTTGACGACGTTGCCGTAGCGCTTGGACATCTTGGTGACGGTCTGCGTCAGCGGCGCACCGGTGTCTGCATGCCGAAAGCTCCCGCCGTCCTCGACGACCTCGTCCACGGGCACGGTGGCGCCGCGTTCGTCCTGGTAGGCGAAGCTCAGGATCATGCCCTGGTTGTAGAGCACGCGGAACGGCTCGTCGCAGCCGACCAGGCCGAGGTCGTACAGCACCTTGGTCCAGAACCGCGCGTACAGCAGATGGCCGACCGCGTGCTCGGTGCCGCCGATGTAGAGATCCACCGGCATCCAATAGTCGCTCGCCGCGCGGCTGCAGAACTCGGTGTCGTTGTGCGGATCGCAGAAGCGCAGGAAGTACCAGCTCGACCCCGCCGCTCCCGGCATGGTGTTGATCTCCCGCCGCACCGGCCGCCCCTCGGCGTCGGTCGTGCGCACCCAGTCGGTCGCGCGCGACAGCGGCGACTCGGGCTGGCCGCCGGGGCGGAAGTCGTCCATCTCCGGCAGCTGCACCGGTAGCTCGTCGGTCGGAACCAGCGACACCGACCCGTTCTCGTGGTGCAGGATCGGGAACGGCTCCCCCCAGTAGCGCTGCCGCGAGAAGAGCCAGTCGCGCAGCTTGTAGGTCACCTTGGCACACCCGACTCCGCGCGCCGCCAACCACTCGATGGTCGCGCTGATCGCCGCGGCCTTGGACGCACCCGTCAGGTCGAGTCCGTCGTCGTTGGCGGAGTTGATGTAGGGCGCCTCTTCTGAGCAACAACGACGGCCTTCGCGCACCGCGCGATCGGCGTCCGCATCGCCGGTGTCCGGCGCGAAGATCGGCGGCACCGGCAGCCCGAACGCCTGCGCGAACTCGAAGTCGCGCTCGTCACCAGCGGGCACTGCCATGATGGCACCCGTGCCGTAGGTCGAGATCACGTAGTCGGCGATCCACACCGGCAGCGCGGCGCGCGGATCATCGGGTCCGAACAGCGGGTTGAGGGCCATCGCCCCGGTCCACACCCCACTCTTCTCCTTCGCCAAGTCGGTGCGCTCGAGCTCGCTCTTGGTCGCGGCCTGCGCGCGGTAGGCGTCGACCTGGCCGCGCTGGGCCTCGGTGGTGATCGCCTCGACCAACGGATGCTCCGGCGCCAGCACCATGAACGACGCGCCAAACAGCGTGTCCGGACGCGTGGTGAACACACGAATCGACGCATCGTGCCCGCGCACGGCGAAGTCGATCTCCGCGCCCTCGCTCCGCCCGATCCACTCGCGCTGCATGGCCTTGAGCGAGTCGGCCCACTCCAGCTTGTCGAGGTCGGCGAGCAATCGCTCGGCGTAGTCGGTGATCTTCAGCATCCACTGCCGCAGGGGCCGGCGCTCACAGGGGTGGTTGCCGCGCTCGCTGTGCCCGTCGACGACCTCGTCGTTCGACAACACCGTACCCAGCGCCTCGCACCACCACACCGGCGCATCCGACTGGTAGGCCAACCCCTTCTCGTGCAGCTTGGCGAAGATCCACTGCGTCCACTTGAAGTAATCCGGATCGCAGGTCGCGAACTCCCGCTCCCACTCATAGCTGAAGCCCAGCGCCTTCAACTGGCGGCGGAAGTTGTCGATGTTCGCGCGCGTCGACGTCGCCGGGTGCACGTTCTGCTGGATGGCGTACTGCTCGGCTGGCAGGCCGAACGCGTCCCAGCCCATCGGGTGCAGGACGTTGAAGCCGCGCATGCGCTTGTAGCGCGCGACGATATCGGTCGCGGTGTAGCCCTCGGGATGGCCGACGTGCAGCCCCGCTCCCGACGGGTACGGAAACATGTCGAGCACGTAGTACTTCGGCGCGGCGGAGTCGAAGTCGGGATCGCCGGGCCCCGGCGCGCGGAACACGCGCTCCCGCTCCCAGAACGCCTGCCATTTCGGCTCGATCTCGGCGGGTTGGTACGTCTGCTTCCCCATGGCGAACTGGCGGAGGGTCTTAGGTCTGCTGGGCCCGCCGGCGGCGGGGCGGACATGATCGACGCAGATCGCACAGCACGCCAATACGGATTCGGTTTTGCCCGGGGCGGCGCCCGCCTACCGTCCGGGTCATGTACGGGCTGAGTGAGCGCGGCTTTCACCTGCTGCTCGGCGGCTTGCTGCTGGGCTCCACCTTCCTCGACCGCGCGGCGCGCGCATTGCTGCCATCGTGGGATCCCCCGCAGGTCAGCCTGTTGACCCTGGCCATCGGCCTGATCTGGGTCGCGCTGTTCGCCGCCCACCGCGGCAAGAACCTCGAGGACCGCATGCGGGTGCTCGAGGACCGGCTCGAGCGCAGCGAGCAACGGGTGGAGATCCACGACGTCGAGCTCGCCCGGCGGCGCCCCGACGCCCACCACTGATTGTGGCGACCGGCCGCGCCGCCTTGCGACCGCGGCGGCTTCCTTCTTACCCTGCGGCCATGGCACCATCGCTCCGCCTCCTGGCGATCCCGCTCATTGCCCTGTTCGGCGCGCAAGCCGCGGCGCAGCAGGACGAAGCGCCGCGCGTCATCGTGCTCGGCTTCGACGGCGCCGACCACAACATGGTGCAGCGCTACATCGAGCAGGGCGAGCTGCCGAACCTCGAGGCGCTGGCCGAGCGCGGCACCCTGTCGCGGCTGGAGACCACCAACCCGGCCGAGTCCGCGGTGTCCTGGTCGACCTTCGGCCGCGGCCTCAACCCGGGGCGGACGACGATGTTCGGCTTCGTCAGCCGCATGCCGGGCACCTACTTTCCGGAGCTGCGCTTCATGAAGATGGGGGAACGCCCGGCGTCCGAGTTCTACGGCGGCGATGACGGCATCGGCTTGTGGGTCGGCGCGGCGGCCGGCCTGCTGCTCGGCCTGCTCGGCTTGCGCTTCCTCGGCCTCGGTGGCGGTGTGGTCGCGGCCGCGCTGCTCGTCGGCGGCGGGGCCTGGCTCGGCAGCACCCTCGGCGGTGACGGCGAGGCCGGCTTCGGCGACGCTCCCGTGCCGACGCTCGAGCCCGTGGTCGAAGGCAAGCCGCTGTGGAGCCGGCTCGACGAAGCCGGGCTCAGGGTGCGTGGCTTCCTGGTGCCGATGTCGACGCCGGTGCCCGAGATGCAACACGGCGGCCTCGCCGGCGGCCTCGGCGTTCCCGACGTCGCCGGTCGGCCGATCGGCAGCTACTTCGTGCTGTCCAGTGATCCGGCCGACACCCCCTTCGGCGATCGCCGCTCGACCGCTTCGCGCGGCCTGGTGTGCAAGCTGCAGGGCGAGGGCGGCCCGCTGACCGCCGAGATCCCGGGCCCGGTCGACCTCCGCACGCGCGCCGCGGTGCGCGCCGAGTTCGAGGCGGTGAAGGCCGAGCTCGAACAACCCGGCACGACCTCGGCGCGGGCCGCCGAGCTCCGCGGCCGACACGGCGAGCTCAACGACCGCGAGCGCGAGGGCTACGAGAGCACGGCGACGGTCACGGTCGAGCGCGCCGGCGAAGGCTCGGTCACCGTCACCATCGATGGCAAGAAGCAGACCGTCCCCGAAGGCCAGTGGAGCGACTGGATGCCGATGCACTTCGCCTTGCCGGAGCCCCTGGCGACCACCGCGCTGGCGCGGTTTCGCGTGCTCGAGGCGGGCGAGCACATCAAGCTGTTCTTTCCCGCTCTGGGCTTCGATCCGCGCGCCATTCCACAACACCTGTGCGCGGAGCACCCGCCGGGTTTCTCCGCCGGCCTCGCCGAGCGCAGCGGGCCCTACGACACCACGGGCTGGGCGTGCATGACCAACCCGCTGAAGGACGAGGAGATCGACGAGCAGGTGTTCCTCGAGCAGATCCGCCTGCTCACGGCCGAGCGCAAGGCCGTGCTGCTCGAGGAGCTGGCACGCGACGACTACGACTTCTACTTCGCGATGTTCGGTGAGACCGACCGCGTCCAGCACTTGATGTTCCGGCTGATCGATCCCGAAAACCCGATGTACGACGCCGCGCTGGCGGAGAAGTACGGATCGGCGATCCTCGACGCCTACAAGGCCATGGACGACATCGTCGGCGAGGTGATGCAGCGCCACGTCGACGAGCGGACGCACCTGCTGGTGGTCAGCGACCACGGCTTCACGTCGTTCCGCCGGCAGATGGCGATCAACACCTGGCTGATCGAGGAGGGCTACTTGGTGCCGCGGCGCGGCGGCACGGATCCCAAGACTCTTCTGCGCCGCCTGCCGCGCAGCCAACAGGATCAACTGCGTTTCATGGATCCCGCCCGCAGCCGCGCCTTCGCGCTCGGCCTGGGCAAGATCTACATCAATCTGCAGGGCCGCGAAGCCAACGGCATCGTGCCGCAGAGCGAGTACGAGGCCCTGTGCGAGGAGATCAAGCAGAAGCTCCTCGCGCTGCGCGACCCGCAAGACGGCGCACAGGTCGTCAACAAGGTCTGGCGCCACCACGAGCTGTACACCGGCCCCCACGCCGACAAGGACGCCGACCTCTACCTCGGCTTCGCGCCGTACTACCGCATCAGCTGGAGCACGACCGTGGGTGGGTTCTCCGCCGAGGTGCTCGAAGACAACGACAACAAGTGGAGCGGCGACCACGCCTCCAACGACCCCGACGTCGTGCCGGGCATCTTGGTGTCCAACCGGCCGCTGGCCGAGGGACAGACCCCCGCCATCGTCGACATGACCCCCACGATCCTCGGTCTGTTCGGCGTCGATGCCGGTGGTCTGGACGGCCGAGTGTTGCAGTTCCAGCCGCAGTGACCGGAGTAGTCGGCGGACCGACGCCGGAATCGGCGCACGAGTGACGTTGAGCCGACAGCTCCTCCCACGGGTCCCTCGCCGCACACCTGTGGGGAATGATCGCAAACCCATAAATGGTCTTGGGTTCCGCGATTCAACCCGGAATATGGGGCCACTTGGCACGCGGTTCGCTCCTCCTTCTCCCATCGCCTGGGACTCGCAACCTTGGCTCAAACCGAGGACCTCCCCCGGCTCCTCGGTCAGGGGAAGAAGGACCCTTTGCCCCCCGCACCACCATCCGGTGGTCGCGGGGGGACGCTCGCCAAGCGAGCGCTATCATCGGCGCTTTGCCAGAGGCGGCCGCTGACTGCCGCCGCCTCGGAGGAAGCCCGATGCGCATCGCCCGCCGCGCCAGCCTGGCGCTCCCCTGGACCCTCCTGCTCGGCTGCGGCGAGACCGTCGAACCCAGCGCTCCAACGGCCGGCGGCGCGGCCGCGTCCGATGTGGCTCCGACACGGGTCCGCTTGTTCGACCTCATCGAGCCGGGCTCGCTCTCCTTCGATGCACCCCCGCCCCGCGCGGCCCGCGCCGCGGAGCGAGTCGTGTTGGTCAGCGGCGCGGCCGACGACCCGGCGCCGTGGTTCGCGAGCAGCGACGGCAATCGACCGACCTACACACAAGAGCTCGGTGCGCAGATGACCCGCACCGCCGATGGCGGCGTCGAAGGCGGCGCGCTCCGGCTCGGCCCCGGCGTGGCGCGCGACCGCAGCTACGCGGTGCTGCTGCTGCCGGCGGAGCCCCTGGTGCGCTACACCGTGCGCGGCCGCGTGCGGCTGGCGGACAACCCGCTCGGCGGGGAGGCATCGGCACGCGAAGTCCTGCAGGTCATCGAACACGAACGCGCCGTCACCGATCCGACCCGCACCCGCCGCAGTCGTTGGGGCCGCGCGCCGCAACGCCACCGCGTCTCGCGCACCCTCGATCCATCCGGCTGGGACGCGTTCGAGCTGACGTTCCTATCGCGCCCGCGCACGCGAACGCTGGAGATCCGGCTGCTGCATCGCAGCGGCAACAGCGAGGCCGCGAGCACCTGGTACGATGCCGTCGAGGTCGAGCAGCAGCCTGTCTCGGAGCCGGAGATGTACGAGTTCCTCCGCGCGCGCTACGCCCCGCGCGACGGCCAAGAGGACCTGACGCCGTGGCGGCTGCGCGTCGCACTCGGCGTGCCCGACCCCGACACCGGCCGGCCGCGCGCGCGCCGCGAGTACCGCGACGCCATGCTGCTGCCGCCGCCGCGCCGGCTCGCGCTGTCCGTGCGGCTCCCGCCGGCGGCGACCCGGCCGCAGCTGCACTTCCACTACGGGATGCTGCCGGAGAGCCATGGGCTGGACGGGGACGGTGCGGTTCTCCGCGTCGGTTTCCGGGCCGACGACGCCGCCGCCGAAGAGCCGATCGGCAGCGTGCGGTTCGACCCCAAGAACGACCCGCAGCACCGCGACTGGCTCACCGCGAGCATGGATCTGACCACGGTGGCCGGCGAGGACGGGCAGCGCGGCGTGCTGTCGTTCTGGGCCGAGGACATCGAGGACAGCGAAACCGACGTGCTGGACGCGGTGCTGCTGTCCACACCGCGCATCGCGCCCGCCGAGCAAACGGGCAGCGGGCTGAACGTGCTCTTGATCGGCGTCGACACGTTGCGCGCCGACCGAATGAGCGCGTTCGGCTACGAGCGCGACACGACACCGCACCTGCGTGTGCTCGCCGAGCGCGCCACGCTGTTCCCCCACACCCTGTGCCAGGCGCCGTGGACCCTGCCGTCGTTCTCCACCATCTTCACGTCGATGTATCCTTCGGCGCACGGCGCCGGCCGCGGCGGGCACGATGAGTGGACGCCGATCGACCCGACGACCACCGCGCTGGCCGAGATCTTGAGCCGCGCCGGCTACGTCACCCAGGGGGTGACCGCCAACCACCTGATCTCACCCAGCTACGGCCTCGACCAGGGGTTCGGCGCCTACCGCATCCCCGAGGGTTGGAGCATGGAATCGGCAGCGGGCGACAAGCAGCACGTCATCGCGTTGCTGCGCGAGTTCCGCTCCACGCCGTTCTTCCTGTTCTGGCACATCATGGACCCGCACCTGCCCTACACGACGGAAGACGGCTTCCGCGAGGAGTTCACCGCGGCGGACTACGAGGGGCGGTTCAAGGGTTCACGCGGCTATCAGGTGCCGTTCCAGGTGCTCGACCCACGACCTGGGCGACGGTGGTACACCCACGAGGGACCGCCGCCGGCGCCGGCGCTCGCCGAGGACGACGAGCGGTTCGTGCACGACTACTACGACGCCGAGATCGCCGAGACCGACGCCGCGATCGGCGCGGTGCTGACCGCACTCGATGAACTCGGCCTGGCCGAACGCACGATCATCGCCCTGGTCGCCGACCACGGTGAGGGGCTGGGCGAGCACAAGCACTACCACCACGGCTACACCCTGTTCGAGGACCAGGTCCGCATCCCCATGTTGGTGGCGGTGCCCGGCCAGAGCCGCCGCGTCATCGAACGGCCGGTCGGCGCCATCGACCTCGCTCCCACTCTGCTGGGCGCGCTCGGGCTGCCGATTCCGTCGACCTTCGAGGGAGTCGACCGGTTGGCGGCCGACGCGCCGGAAGACGATCCGGTGTTGATGGAGTACCCGACCTACGACAGCTCGGCGCAGAAGGCATACGTGCGCGGCAGTCTGAAGTATCTGCACGATCCGGTGTTCCACACCGAGGCCCTGTTCGACGTGGCGGCGGATCCGCTCGAGACGCAAGACGTGCGCGCGGCGCATCCAGAATTCGTCGCCGAGGCGCGCGCCGCCCTCGACCGCTTCCGGTGGGCGCAGCTGCAGAAGGGGCGCTTCCACCTGCGCTTGGTCGGCAAGAAGGGACAGAGGCTGCGGCTGAAGCTGCGCACCGACGATCTCTTCGACGCCAACTTTGCCAGCCGCCCGTCCATCGATGAGCACGACTTCACCATGGACTTGGGGCGCACCACTCTCGAGCTCGACACCGAGCTGAGCACCGGCCCACTCGAGCTGGTGTTCTGGTGCCGGGGCCGCGAGATGCAGCTCGAGGCGACGCTCGACGGCACGGCGCTGGCCGGGCTGGCGTTGGGCCCCGACGCCGTCGCGATCCCACTGCCGGCCACGCTCGAGCTCAATGCGATCCCGGAGCTGCACACCAGTCAGGTCGGCGCCCCTGCCACCGGCGAGCTGCTGCTGTGGCTCGAAGCCGGCGCCTCGCACGTGCTACCGGTGGTGCCGACCCCCGAGGAAGTCGAGCACCTGAAAGCGCTCGGCTACACCAAGTAGGCGCGGGCGCGGCGCAGCCGCGCACTCAGAGCAGGCGCTTCTTCAGCTTGCCCTTCAGCGCGCGCAGCTCTTTCTCCAGCTCCTCGATCCGCTGGCGCAGTGCGTCGCGGTCGTCGTCGCCATCATCGCCCTCGTCGTTGCCACCAGCGCCGGTGCGGATGCGGTAGGAGAAGCGACCCTTTGGCGCATCCTCGCCATCGCCGGAGAACTGTAGGACGCGGCCGCGGAAGCCGTCGCCGTCGACCGAAACCCCTTCGCCGGCCTTCAACACGCGGAACACGCCCTTGCCGCCGGCGCCCGAGCCCACGCCCACGCCCCAGCTCCCGGCATCGCCGGCCTTGGCGCGGCGCAGAGTATGGACGCGGACGCCCTTGCCGTTGGCGGAGTGCTCGCCGTCGCCGCTGCGGAAGAAGCGAACCGCTCCCCCCTTGCCTTCGCCGTCGCCTTCGCTCATCCGGAAGAACGCGCGCGCACCGGAGTCGTCGCACTCGGCCCCGTCACCGTCGTCGGCGTCATCGTCATTCGTGACGCGAAGCCAGGACACGCCACTCTTGCCGAACGGGGTCACCTGGACCTCGCCGTCGTCGCCCTCAGCGAACGACCAGCTCTTGCCCTCGCGGTTGAAGAACACTCGGGGCGATTCGCCTTTCTTGCTGCGCACGGTGACGCCACCTTCGCCACCGAACGAGTAGCGATGGACCTCTCCACCATGCTCGTGCTCGCCGTGCCCGTGCCCGTGCTCGCCGCCGTGCTCGCCGTGCCCACTGCCGTGGTCGCCACCGCCGTGCAAGTGCTTCTCCAACGCCTCGGCGACGGCCTTGCGGATCTTCTCGTCCAGGTCGCCTCCGACGCGGACGCGCACTTCTCGTTGTTCCTTCTTCTCCCCGGTGTCGCCGCCTTTCTCCTGGGCCTCGACACCGAGCGGAAGCACCGCGATGGCGCCGGAAACCAGCAGGGCGCGGGCGGGCCAGCTCAAACGATGCGAAAGCTTGCTCTGTGCAATCATGGTCAGTCTCCGGTTCAAAGCACGGGGCCCGCCGAAGCCACTCGCACCGAGCGGTGGCGCCATCGAGCCGACATCCAATTGGGTGGCGACGCGCAGGAGCGCGCGCCCGTAGCCGTGCGGCCTCGTCGCCAGGGCCTCGACCGCGCGCGCGTCGCAGCGCACCTCCTCGACCTCGCGCAGCAGCTGGCGCACGGCGTGTGCGACCGGGTTCCACCAGTGCAACGCGGCGACGACCACTTCCAGCCAACGGGTCCAGTGGTCGCGGTTGGCCAGGTGGGCCAGCTCGTGCGCCAACACCGAGCGCAGGTCGCGCGGCGACAGGCTCGCCAACATCGCGCGCGGCACCACGATGACCGGCTGGCCTCCCATCGCCCACAGAAAGGGCGACAGGTTGGCATCCACGACGCACACCGCCGGTACCCGCCGCAGCCCCAGGCGCGCCGCGAGCGGTGGCACGAGCGCGTTGACCGCTTCGGGCGCCGTCTCTGCGCGGCGCAGCAACGCCGCGCAGCGGCGCGCGCGGCGCCAAGCGACGACCGCGGCCAACGCGGCCCCGGCGAGCCATACGCCGACTCCCCAGCTCGCCAAATCCACCGCCGAAAGGCGGGCTGGCGCCACCGCGGCCGGTCCTGGCGCCGGCGGTGGCGAAGTCGCGGGCACCAAGAGCCAGTCTTCGGGCGTGGCCCCCACGGCGGCACTCGAGGCGGCTTGCGGCCACCACGGACCGACGTCGACCGCGAGGAGCGGTGGCGTCACCAGCTTGAGGAGCGCCAGGGCAGCCAGGCCGTGGGCCACTGGCGCATTGCGCCAGACCCGCCAGACGAGCCAGGCGCAGAGCCCCAGCCCCGCGGCGACCGCACTGTTGGCCAGCAACCCGCAGACGACGTCCGGCGCACTCATCCGCGCTCGCCCTCCGGCGTCCCCGCCTCGGGGTCGCCCTCGTCGTCGCCCAGCAGCTGCCAAAGGGCGTCGCGCTCCTCCGCCGACAGCCGTGCCTGGCCGGCGAGATTGAGCAACAGCGGGGCGAGCGCTCCATCGCACACCTTGTCCGCCATGTGCTGCAGCTGCTGGCCCAAGAACGCGCCGCGGTCGACCGCCGCCTCGAACAAGTGCGGACGTTGGCCGCGGTCGCGGCGGACCCAGCGCTTCTTCTCCAGCCGGTCCAGCAGAACCTGCACGGTGCGGTACTGCACCGTCGTCGGCTCGGCGTGCAGAGCGACGGACAGCGCGCGCACCGACTGGCGGCCGCGCTTCCAGAGTTCGTCGAGCAGTCGGAGCTCGGCGTCAGACGGGGTGGGTAGATTCGTCACGGGAATCAAACAGGACGTTTGCGGCGTGTAAACGCCCTGTTTGCCGCAGCCTTCCCCGATTTCTGAAGTTTCCTATCGAAGCGCACAAATAGCTGCCTTGCAGCAGTTTACGAATTACTTCGAATAGTACAGGACGAAGGCCGGCGGGACATTCGCCAGGATTGCCCGAGACCGCCGAAACCCGGAGAAGCGCTCCGCCATCGCCCGCCGAAAGCGCACCGCCGCCGGCAGGCCGTAGGCATGCACGTATTGGAACGTGCGGAACTCGCCGCCGTCGGCCAACACCGCGGCGGTGCCCCCGACAACAGCCTGCTGCACCTGCACTGGCAGGCTCGCGAACGGCAAGCCGGAGACGATCGCGGCCGGCTGGCCGCGATGGTGAGCGGCGACGATCTCCTCGACGTGCTCGACCGACCCGTGGTGGAAAGCCAGCGCGGGGAACCGCTGACGGAGCCGCGCACAGAAGCCGGCATCCCGCTCGATCCCGAGGTAGTGCGCGCCAGCCGGCAGCGCCTCGACGATCGCCTGCGTCACGGGACCGGTCCCCGGCCCGTACTCGAGCACCAAGCCACCTTCGGAGACCGGCAAGTCCGCCGCCAGCGCGCGCGCCAGCTGCCGCGAACTCGGCAGCACTGCGCCCACCGTCCGCGGGTTGCGGACGAAGGTGCCCAAGAACTGCATCGAGTCGCGCAGCGGAGCGCGGTTGCCACGAGCGGGCTGTGCCATCGGCTCATGCTAACCGACGATCGGTCGCGGACGTCAGAACGCGTCGATGTCGATGCGCAGCGGGCCGCGCTCGATCACCGCCGAGCACGCCAGCCGGAAATCGGCGGACAGCCCCATCCGATCGAGCGTGCCGCGCTCGCCCGGGGCTGCCGGCCGCAGACCGGCCTCTCCCTCCACGACGCGGACCGCATCGGTCCCACACTGACCCCGCGTGCAGCCGGTGGCGATCTCGACCCCGGCGGCAGTCGCCGCCGCCAGCACGGTCGTCTCCGGCGCAACCCAGACCAGATGCCCTCCGGGGTCGAAGCAAACCTCGACCAGCGTCACGCCAAACCCACTTCGCGGAGATGCGGCGGTGTACGGGGTGAGATCCAAGGGCGTTGCACAACGCGACACCATACGAGCGGAGGCAACCCCCAGGAACGCTCAGCGCGGCCGAGGCCGCAACCAAAAAAACCGAGCGCACCGCGGCAATAGCGGAGCCCGCGAATCCAACGGTGCCGGACGGCCACGCTGAGCGCAGACGCCCCTGTTGCTTCTCAGCGTCCGGGAGTTGCGGTATCGAACTCCTGACGACAACTGGCCTTCGGAGATGTTGTCGCCGAGCGAAGATTCTTGGCCCGGACGCTCAAACCGCCGGGGTCGCTCGCTCGAAGAAACCGACAGCGATGGCGAACGACAGCGGGACACTGTCTCGACGGCGAGAGGAGGGCACCATCCTGATCTGGGCCCTGATGGTCGTGATGCTCACCTCGGGCATGGTGATCTCGCACTCGACCTACATGGCCGCGGCGCGCGCGACGCGGGAGACGCGGTTCTCGCGCGACACGCTGGCGAGCGCGTTCGCCCGCTCGGGCGTCACCGATACCGTCGGCTGGTTCCGGCGGCAGACCACGCAGCCGGTGCAGTCGTTTCTGCCTCTGCTCGACCCGACCGGCAACCCGCCGATCCACGACACCATCGACCCGACCGTCGGGTTGGTGCGCGAGTTCGAGATCCAGGGCAATCTGCGCGGGCGCTACGAGGTGCGCACGGCGGAGGCGAGTGACATCTCGCCCCAACGCGGCCTGACGATCCCGGGCAGCGTGTGGCAAATCGGCGTGCGCAGCTACGTCTATCGCGCGATCGACCCCACCGTCCCGTACGACCAGCCGCCCAACCGGATGATCTCGGTGGACACGATGACCACCGAGATCCGCAACGCGCAGCTCAACCTCCCGGCACAGACGCCACTCATGCTCGACGAGGTCGGCGACCTCAACATCGGTTTCAACACGACGGTCGACGGCAGCGGCGAGGCCGCGATCGCCTACAAGCAGCCCCTGGTGATGACGGTCAGCACGATCGATGCGGGGGCCACGATCATCGGCGCCGAGCTGGCGATGCCGAGCTACGACGCCTCGGCGCTGACGGTGTTCTCCATGTCCATGCACGAGCTGCGCGCCTTCGCTGACATGGTCGTGCGGGTCGGCACTTCCGACATTCCACTCGACGACAGCAACAAGAAGGTCATCAAGGACGCAATCGTCGTCGTCGCCGGCGACGAGCTGACCGCCGACCCGATCTACGTCGAGAACAGCCTGGTCGTCTACGACGGCAGCATGGTTCGCACGGGGCTCGCCGAGACGCAGATCCAAGGCGTCCTCTACGTCAATGGCGACGTGAAGATCGACGCGCCGTTCGTCTTGCGCGGCGCCATGGTCGTCCGCGGCGAGGTCCGCATCGGCGAATCCGGCCGCGTCGCGATCCACGGGGACCGCCACGTCGTCGCCCGAGTCCGGCAGAACCTCAACCGCTACCGCGAACGCCGCACCAGGGTGCCCCTCGATGCGCCATAGCCACCGCGCCAACGCCGGGGTCACCCTGCTCGAGCTGCTGGTGTCGATGACCTTCGTCGGGGTCTCGCTGGTCATCATGCTGCAGCAGATCGCGCTCAGCCACCACGAGATGCTGCAGGAGGACCAGCGGCTGTTCGCCCACCGCAAGGCGATGGCGATGCTCTCCGAGCTGCAGGCCAGCGTCGACCAAGGCGTCATCAACAACCCGGCCCAGCTAACCCGACTCGCCGACTTGCAACCCAACCCGCTGCTGACGACGCGGTCCAGCAGCATCGCCCCCGACCATCCGATGTCGGGCAACGTGCGCCTGGCCAACGGCAACTGGAAGTACCGCCGGACCGTGCGCATCGATCCGATTCTCGGCTCGGAGCAGGCCCGCTACACCCACGTGCAGATCGAACGGCACACCGAGGGCGGCAGCATCCTGGTCGAAGCCGCCGCGGGCGGGGTGCTCAATCTGCCGGCCACGGCGTACCCGGCCACCAAGCAGTACGACGTCTACGTCTTGGCGCTGGCCGCGGCACCCTCGCTGTGGATGCCGACCGGCCCGCTGCGCGCGATGCTGCAGGCCGAAGCGCTTCGCATCCAGCAGGACAACCCCGGGTTGAGCTTCCGCCTCCGCTTCATCACCGAGCTGGGCTACGGTCGCGATCCTCTGTACGCGCCGTTCGTCAACGACAAGCTGGCAGCGGATCAGGCCGCTCCCTGGGCGTACACCTATCCGGGCCGGCTCGGCGCCGGCCAGCAGTACAGCGCGCTCTACGCGTCCGCCAACTTCCGCGGGCGGGTGCGCAACGAGGCCGGCTTCGTCAACGATTTCGACGCGGCGAAGAACCCGTTCCCGCACACCGTTGCCGACCGCTTCAACCACTGCATGCGCACGCCCGCGGCGCGGCAGCGCTTCGCGCAACGAGTGGCGACGGGCCAGGAGGACCCCGACGCTCCCCCGCTGCACCTGCTGCTGGCCGACCTGCATGACGATCCGGCCCGGTACCGCAACGCGATCTTCATCAACTTGCACGGCGAGGGGCTGCCGTGCCCTCCGCTGCGCAACTACTCCGACCCGGCCAAGCTGCCGCAGACGCTGCCGGGCGTCCGCGTCGTCACGCATCCCACGCGACTGCACACCGCGCGCGACCCCGACGGCGACGGCGACGCCAGCGACAGCGCGGACGTCGCGCTGCAGGTGTACGCGTACCACACCGATCCGGGGACCGCGCCGGCGGTGCTCGGTCAGCCGATCACCGTCCAGCTCGCCGGCCTGGACCCGGCCAAGTTGACGGACATCGCCGCGTCTCTCGACGTCCGGTGCACCGTGGGCGGCGTCGACCCGGCCACCGGAAGCACCAGCAGCGGCAACCTCGACTACGCCGTCGTCACACCACCCACCACGGCGCCGGTCGGGGTCGGCATGTGGTACGAAGTCGGCACCGCTACGACCCCCGACGCACACATCTGGCTGCGGCTACACAACACACCATTGATCGCACCCGCGGTGAACGGCCGCGGCTTGCCGGCATCGCAGCGTCTCTACGGAATGGACTACGTGCCGGCGCCGTTGGCCGATGGTCTCGACGCCGTCGGCACCGGACCCAAGAACACCGCGCGGTGGTCGATCCGCGTTCCACCCGGTGCTCAGCTCACATGGCTGTCCACTGACCGCATGGTGACGGTCCGCACGCGGATCGGCGCCAACGCGAGCAGTGGTCAGGCCTGGCCCACCGCGATCGAGCCACACAACCACTCCGAGACCTACACCTGGTGGACGCGCAGCGCCCTGTCGATCCCGCTGACGGAGCGCTTTCAGTTCTTGGGTGACCCGCGCCACAGTCCCTACGCCGACTTGGCCGCCGGCGGCAGCAGCTTTCCGCACGGCTACAACTGGTTCTTCGACGACCTGCAAGACGGCGCGGTGGACGCCAGCGCCGCCTGGCCGGTAGTGGATGCGACGCGGCTGCGACACGGTTTCGGTCTGGGTGTGACCGCGGATGTTCCGCGGCTGGTGCAGGTCTGGCGCGAAGCGCTGCAGGCCTCGACCGCCGTCTTCCTGCACGCCAACGGCAGATTGGCCCAGTACGCGCTGCTCGGCGGCGAAGCCGGCCTGCCGCCGAGCAGCGAGGGCGCCATGCCCGCCGCGGTCCGCTGCGCGGGTGATCTGTACGCGCAGCCCGGCCCGGTCTCTCCGGCCGAGCTCCACCCCGGAACTGCCAGCCATACGGTGCCGACCGTCGGCCAGCCGCTGATCGTCGACCGCGACACTGCCTTCTGGTGCAAGCCATGGCTGGGAGAGCTGTTCCCGGATGCGGTGGCGACCCAGTACGGGACCGACGGCAACTTGGCCTGTGGTAACAGTCCTCGCTTCTACCGCGTGGGCCGCGGCGCGGCTTCGCTCGCCGGGCTGCCGGCGGGCACGTCGTTCGCCGTGCCGAGCAGCGCGGCCCTGGGCGCGCACGGTGGCGCGACCGTGTTGCAGATCGGCAGCCCGGCGACGCGCTTCCAGCACGAATCGCTGCCGGTGGAGACCATGCTGGCCGCGGTGCAGTCGGGCGCCGACATCCTGCAGGCGGCGGGCTACGAGAACCACGCGATCACACCGGGGTGGCAGCCCTACCGCGCCGACCAGGCCCTGCCGGTTCCGTTGCCACAAGACGTCGATCCCGCGGCGTTTCCGGATCTGCCGGCGGACTTCCTCGGGCGCTTCAGCGAGGCGCCCAACAGCCTCGCGGGCGGCGGTGTGATTCGGCTGCGCAACCCGTTGTCCACCGAGGCAGCCTACTTCGCCTTGGCGAGCGACACGGCGATCAGCGGCGAGCACCACGCGCTGCTGCTGCGCCGCTCCTTTCTGTTCGCCCTCCGCGCGTTCCACGAGGGCGGCGCCGGCAGCCCCGGCCAGCCCGAGTTGGTGCCGCAGGTGCCGCTCTTGGAGATCACCGCCCCGCGTCCACCGCTCGAGCTCAGCGCCCCCACTTCGGTGCAGCTGACCTGGCGCACGCTGCTCCAGCGGTTCGACGGCGAGCCCCTGACCACTCCGAACGCGGAGGCCAACTACATCTACGTCATCAGCCATTCGCCCGCCGGCCAGCCCTTCCGCTACATCGGCAAGCCGGGTTTGGCGACGCCGGGGCAGCTGCCGACCGATCCGTCGCTCTGGATCTACGACGCGTCGCCGGGCGAGGAGAGCTTCGTGCTGCCGCTGTCCCCCGTCGAGTTCCCCACCGGGGACTACACGATCAGAGTCGAGTGTTTCGACCGCACTCGCGCGCAGCACTCTGCGTACCACCAGGTCAACATATCGATCGTCCGCTAGTGTCGTGCTTCAGTAGACCGTGCAGCAAGTGCACACGGCGACGGGCAAGGCGCGAAGCCGGCCTCAGCCTGATCGAGATCGTCATCGCCCTGGCGGCGTTCACCACGCTGCTCGTCGTCAGCATGCAGACGATCACCGGCTTGACCGAGTCGCAGGCCTACGTCGAAGGCAAGGCGCGCACGCGCGCGCTGGCGGAACGCATCGTCGAGTTGGTCCGCGAAGACGTGCTGTACTCGACGCGACTGTTCCAACACCGCAGTGCCAGCTACGCGTTGATCGAGAAGATGGCACTGCCGGACATGCCGCTCACCGATAGCCGCCTGCCCACCAGCTCGGCCATCGGCTACTTCGCACCCGATCCCGCCGGCGTCATCGAAACCGGCAACCTGCTGTTCCTGCTGCGCACCGAGCCGACGATCATCGCGGACTTGGACGCCGTCGTCCCGGGGATGCTCTGGCGCGTGAGCACCTACCGGTTCGTGCTGTATTACCTGACCGGCGACGAGGAGTACGACTTGCATCGCTGGGCCAGCACGGTGGTCGCTGACCACCACGACATCGTCCGGCTGACGAACCAGGGCCAACGCCACGCCCTGGTGGAAGTTCTGCTCCAGCAGGGAATCGACTTCGCCTGGGACTCGCGCGCGGCACCGGCAGCGTCCATGTACACGCTGGCCATCGACGAGGATCCAGCACCGCTGACACCGGAAACCAAAGTCAGCATGGACCAGAAGTTCTCGGCGCCGTCGCTGGTCGGTGCGCGCGATTGCCGGATCGCGGCCAACGGCACGCCCGCGCCGCTGTTCGTGCCATCCTACGCCCGCCCGACGACGTATTTCCCACAGGGCTTCGAGGTCAAGGTCGACGGCAACGCCATCGGCGGGCTGCTGATGGTGCGCATCGGCCTCCAGCAGAGCATCGGCAACCGCACACACGGGATCACCGCGACACGCCAGCAGAGCTACCGCGATCAATGACGATCCCACCGAGCACCGACCCGGCACGGACCGAAGGCAGCTCGCAGAGCCCGGCCACTGCCGAACGGCGCGTGCTGGGCGACTTCGAGATCGTCGACGAGCTGGGTCGCGGCGGCATGGGGGTCGTCTACCGAGCGACCCAGGTGTCGATGCAGCGCCCGGTCGCCCTCAAGCTGCTGCCGACGTTCGCCGGCCTCGATGCCACCGCGGTAGCGCGCTTTCGCCGCGAAGCCGAGGCCGCGGGACGCTTGACGCACCCCGGCATCGTGCCGATCTACGGCGTCGGCGAACAGGACGGCACGCACTACTACGCCATGGAGCTGATCGAGGGACCGAACCTCGATCAGCTGGTGCAAGCCCTCAGCCGACGCCCGCCGACGCGGCTGCGGTCGCCGCTGCTGGTCGAGGCCGGCTACGCCCACATCGAGCAGGCCCTCGAGTTCGCCGAGGGTGCCGAAGGCGACGACTACGTGCGCTCGTGCGCGACCCTCGCCGCCGATATCGCCAGCGCGCTCGCCACCGCACACCGCTCGCGCATCATCCACCGCGACCTCAAGCCGAGCAACGTCCTGATCCACCCCACCGGCCGTCCGGTGCTGGTGGACTTCGGGCTGGCGCGGGACGAACTCGCCACCAACCTAACGCGCAGCGGCGACGCCCTCGGGACCCCCGCCTACATGGCGCCCGAGCAAGTGCTGGGTCAACCCACCGACGCCCGCGTCGACATCTACGGCCTCGGTGCGCTGCTCTACGAACTCCTCGCCTTGCGGCCGGTGTTCGACGGCCAAACCCCCGCCGACCTGTTGCGCCGCATCGTGGAAGACGAGGCCACTCCGGTCACCAAGGTCAACCCACGCGTGCCCCGTGACCTGGCGGTCATCGTGCACACGTGCCTGGCCAAGAGCGCCGACCAGCGCTACCCCGCGGTCGAAGCCCTGGAGATCGACCTGCGCTCGTTCTTGATGGGCCGGCGCATCCTCGCGCGACCACCCGGGCTGGTCGACCGCATCAAGCGCGTCGCCCGGCGCGTCCGCCACAACGCGGCGATCACCATCGGGGCGCTCGTGGTGACGGCAGGCATCGGCGGCACGGCGGCGGTGATGCAATCCCAGCGGAGCCACCGCGACGGGATCGCCGCGTTGGCGCAGGCCCGCCAGGCACTGGTCGAGGCCAAGGACCTGCGGCGCGCGCAGGAGCACTACGGCCGCGCCGAGGCCCTGCTCGGTGCCGGCGGTGCCGACCGTGCCCGGATCGAGCATGCCCGCGCCGCCTACGGCGAGCACTATCCCACCGAGCTGGCGTTCCTGCAGGCGATGATCGCCTCGCTGTCGGCGGGCGAGAGGGCCGAGCTCGACGACATCGTGCAGCGCGTCGCCGGCTTCGGCACCATCGTGCGCGCCCCGCGACTCCAGTCCGCCAGCGTGCAGCTCCGCGCCTACGTCGACGGCACTCTGCAAGCCGATTGGCAACCATTGCCCCAAGGCGGCAACATGCCTGTCGGCGACTACATCGCCGAGCTGCGGCTGGAGAACGCGAAGCGCCAGATCGTCGCACTGCGCGTCGAGCGCGACCGACAGACCGCCCTCGACGTCACCCCGATCGGCGAGTCCGATCTTCCAGCCGACGCGGTACCGGTCGCCGATCCCGCCACCGGTGCCACGTTCGCGATCTCCCGGCATGAGCTCAGCAACGCGCAGTATCGCGCGATGCTGACCGGAATCACCGACCCGGAGCTGCGCGCCGAGCTGACGCCGGAGGACTGGCGCAGCGACGCCGTCGACCAAGCACCGGTCCGCGGGCTGTCCTACTCACAGGCTCGCGCCGCCGCGGCGTTGCTCGGTGGGCACCTGCCCTCGCTGCGCGAGTACCACCTGGCGGCGACCGCCGGACTGCCTGGCTTGCGCTACCCGTGGGGCCAAGAGTTCTCGACCGACAAGATCGTCGCCAACCCCCAGTACCTATCGGCGCCGCTCGCGGTGGACCTTCCCGTGGGCGGGGATTCACCGCACGGCGTTCAGCACCTCCTCGGCAACATCGCCGAGCTACTCGCGCCGGCCGACGACAACGACGCCGCGATGATCGGTGGCCACTTCCAGTCGATGCAGCCGGAGCAGTTGACCCTCGACCCGATCACGGCCACCTTGGTCGCGCTGCCGACGGTCACCAGCACCAACCGTTTTGCCGGCATGCGCGTCGCCTACTTCCCGCGGCCGCAGCCGACCCCCGCCCGCCTCGAAGCGGCGGAGGAGGAGTGGCAGCGCGCGCGCCGCGTGATCGGCAGCATGCAGCACGAGTGGCGCGTCTCGGCGTCCGGTCGGGTGCACTACGCAGTTCGCTGGAGTGCGCACCAGCACGCCGGCGAAGCCCGACCGCTGCATCTCGTCACCCCTGGCTTCCTGCAGCTTGCGGGAGCCGTGGTGCGGGACGGACACGGCCGCCCGCTGCCCTCCACCCGGGCGGCCGGCACCGGCTGGGACACCAGCCAGCTGCACGTGGAGCCCGAGCAGGCGACTCCCGCAGGAGCACTGCTGCACCGTGCCATCGAGTGCGATCTGGTGCCGACCTCGGGGCTGATGCCGCACGCCGGTGGCTTCCGCATGCGCGTCCCACTCAAGGGCACCGGCGCCCGTCCGGCCAGCTACCGTTTGGCTCTGCCGCCGGGCAGCCAGGTGATCCGCGTCGAGCCACCGCCGGACCACGCGTTCGTCGACGGGGGCGCCCCGGTGCTGCAGTGGACCCTCGCCGCCGATGGCCAGCGCCGCCTGATGCCGGCGCAGATCTACTTCCGCGCCGACGGGTTCCTCGGCGAGCAATGGCCGGCGCGGTCGCGCGCGCGCGCGTTTGCCGAGCGGTTGATCGAGAGCATCTACCGCGACGACGAACAGCAAAGCGAGCTGCGCCACCCGGCCTTTCGTGGCCTGGGCCGGGGCGGAGTGACCAACACGCCACCTCCACAGCTCGACCGGCCGCGGCTGGTCGACGTGATGGGACTCGGGCCGGTACTGACCATGTCGCTGCGCGCCGACTGGAGCTATTCGGTGTCGGCCGACACGCGGCTCGAGCTCGACGACTGGCCGCTGACGCTGCAGTGCCTGATCACCGATCAGGGATTGCGCGCGCTGCGGCTCGAGCAGCCGGCGCAGACCGACGGCGGTGAGCTGCGGCCCGACGGCTCCTATCATCACGCACGCCTGGGCACGACGGTGACCCCGCGGCCCGGCACCGCGCTCAACCCGACGCACGATCAACTGACCGACCTGCAGGTGATGTACGTCGCCGAGGATCCGTGGGTGCGCTTCCAAGTGCTGGGCCACTTCGCCGCCGACACCGACACCGAAGCGACGATCCACGCGCGGCTGACCAACGCCGCGCAAGCTCTGTGGAGCTGCGCACCGCTGACTGCCACCGCGCGGGAAGACGGCGGTCAGCTGTGGATCGTCGAGGCCGATGGCATTTGGAAGTGCGAGCGGTGGGTGTTCCTGACCCGCGGCCGCCGCCACCTGCTGTTCAAGGCGGTGGCGCACGGCAACACGCGCAGCCACGCGATCGAGAGCTTCCGCCAGCACACCACGTGGTTCGAGGACATGGCCCGCACGGTCGTGATCGAGTGATGCAACCCCGCCGCTACCAACCGGCGCGCACCACCGCGCTCTACGTCGCCGCCCTGTGTCTGCTCATCGCGAGCTGCAGCGGCGAGGAGAACCCGGGCCCGCTGCGCGGGCCGTTGGCGGGGCGCGAAGCGCTGCTCCACGAGCTGGACGAGCAAAAGGCACGGCAACGCGAGCGCGATGAGGCGCTGCTCGACGCGATCGGGCGGTGAGCCCCGCCAATTTCCTCGGGGTCGAGCCCCTGCAGTCCCCTCAGAAGACGTAGAACTCGGCCGCGCGCGTGAACTCTCCGCTGCTCGCGTTGAGCGCTCGGAATCCCTGAAACGCTGCGGCTTGTCCAATCAGACTCGGTCGGTTGGGGACCGGAATCTGCACCGACAACGCTCCTGTCGACGAGGCGCCGGCGACGACCTGGATCAACACGAGTGGGTCGATCACGAGACCGTACTGGAACGGCGGCACCGCGAAGAAGTTTCGATACAACCCACCACCCAAGAACACGACTCCGACCTCTGAGGCGGAGATCGGCATGTCCACGGAGAACGTCTTGCCGACCTCGACGCGGGGGCGAACGCGCAGTTCGCCGTCAAGCACGACCGTGTAGATTTGTGGAGTGCCGCCGTTGGCCGAGGCGGCAAACGCAACTCGGCTGCCGCTGTCGTCCATGCTCGGGAGCCCCTGCAGGATGTAGGCGACACTATCCTCCGCGCTCAACATGACTTGCGCACCGCCGTCTCCGGGAATGATCGCCAGCCCAACTAGGGTCCCCACAACTCCCCAGCGAGCTGCATGCACCAGCCACCGGCCATCGCGCGACGAGTGCATTGATCGCCGGAAGTAGGGACCATCGGTGATCGCCTGCTCGCTCTGACCAAGGATCAAGCGATAGAGGTGCGTCTGCAGCGCGGTCGGCGACACCATCTCGAACGCGATCGTGTTGCCGTTGTCGACCCAGCGCGCCCCCGACGGACCCGCGCCGTTGGCGCCCGAAATCGGTGATCCGGTGAACGAGGTGCGCCCGGTCTTCGTGAACGCGCTGTTGCGGAAGTACTCCTTCGGCTGGAACGGCTGCGGCAGCGAAGCCCCGAACACGACGAACTGCTCGCTCGGATCCAACGCCACGTCGTCCAGCAGAAGCGTGTCGGTGGCGATGTCGGTCATCGCACCACCGTTGGTCGGGATGATGAAGACGCGATAGATCCCGGCCTCGAGCCGGGTCCCCCACAGCACCTGATCGGTCGAGTTCACCGCCCAAAGCCGGTGGTTGGTGCCGGTCATCGTGGCCAGCGTCAGGGGCGAACCACCTGCCGCCGCGGCGAACCGCAGGTTGTTGCCATCGAGGAAGTACACCCCGCTGCTGTTCGGACTCCACAAGAACGACCCGATCGAGGCACCGGTCGCGATGGTCGACTCCGGCCCACCGGAGAAGCCCACGACGCCGATCAATCCGGCCCCGCGAAACGCGATCACGCGGCCGTCGGGGCTGATGGTGGCGTCTTGGTGCACGCCGAGCGACGTCGTCACTTGGACGACCCGGCGCTGCGATGGGAGGGCCGACGCCGCAGCGGCGCACAGCACCGCGATCATGACAGGACTCTTCATGCGGGGACTCCGTGGGGTACCGATCAAGCATAGCCCACGCCATCGCGGGTGTAACAGCGCTGCACCCTCCGCGGGATCGCGGCGGCGGGGCGCCACGAGCCGGAAAAACCTCTACCCGCCAGCGCGCTCCGGCCCGTATGACGGACGGTGCGACCGGGCCTTCGGCAACGCTGTGCCCGCCGTCGCGGTCCAACCCTCTCCGACGCTCCCGGCCGCGCGCTCGCCGCGCGGCTTGGCCGATCCAAATGCACCGACTGCGCCGCCTCCCGGGGTCTTCACCGACCGTCACGACGAGCTTGTGCATCGCGCTGGCCGCGGCCGCGGCCAGCGCCCCACCGGCACAGAACACGCCGCAGGCACTGGTCGTCGGCCACGTGCATCCGGTGTCCGGTCCGCCGATCGAGAACGGCGTGATCTTGATCGAGGACGGTGAGATCCGCGCGGTCGGCCCGGCCGGCGAAGTGTCGATTCCCGACGGCGCGCAGGTCCATCGCTTTCCCGAGGGACACGCGTATCCGGGCCTCGTCGACGCCGTGGCGCCGGCCTACGGCGACGCCGCCGTGGTCGACGCCACCGACACCGACGCCGGCACGCCGGTGTTCGGCGGACTCGACGCCACCGAGCACGCCGGCCGCGCGCTGGTCGGCTTCGGCGTGACGTCGATCGGAGTCAGCAACCGAGGAGACGGCAGCTGGCGCGGACTCGGCGCCCTCGTGCACCCGACGCGCGACGGCTACCAGCCGGTGGACGCCGCGCACGCCGAAGCCGCCGCGGTCTACCTGCGCGCGGTGGGTCGACCGAACGCGCACCCCCTCGATCAAGTCAAGGCGCTGCGCGCACTCGGCGCGCCGTTCGCCAGCTTGCGCGACTACCGCGAGAAGCTCGACAAGCACGAAGACGCGCTCACCGAGTATCGCGAGCAGTTCGAGAAGTACCTGGAGTATCACCGCGCCAAGAAGGGCGAGGGCACGGACGACGAGGCCGGCGGCGAGGAGAAGGCGGAAGCGGCCGAGCAAAGCGGCGCGCCGCGCGGCCGCCGGGGCGGTGGCCGCCGCGCAGGGCGGCCCCGCGGCGAGCGGCCGACGCCACCGGCAGACAGCGAAGAGAAGCCGACCTCGACCGAGAGCAAGCCCGCGGACCCAGCGCCCGCCGACGGCGAGGGCGAGGCGACCGAAAAACCGGCGACCGAGGGCAAAGGCGACAAGGACGGGGCCGAGGAGGCGCCCAAGCGACCGGACTACCCCAAGCCACCGGCTCCGGACCCCGCCAAGGACGCGCTGCTGCAAGTCGCTGACGGCGAGCTGGCGCTGCACGTGGAGGCGCACACCCGCGTGGAGATCGAGACCGCGATCTGGTTGAAGCGCGCGCACTCGCTGCCGCGCATGGTGCTCGAGGGCGGCCGCGAAGCTGCCGCGCACGCGGCGGAGCTCGCCACGGCCGGCGTGCCCGTGATCGCCACCTGCCTGCTGCAGGCACCCGCCGAACCCGGCGCACCGGACCCACGCGCCGTCCCCGCCGCGCTGGCCGAGGCCGGCGTCGAGGTCGCCATCGCCTCCGGCTCGGCCCGCACCGCACGCCACCTGACGATGCTGGCGGCGATCGCGGCAGGGCACGGACTGGATCCCGACGCGGCGGTGCGCGCGATCACGCTCACCCCGGCCGAGATCCTCGGCATCGGCCAGCGCGTCGGCTCGCTCGAAGTCGGCAAGCGGGCCGACGTCCTGGTCACCAGCGCGCCGCTGCTGCACAGCGATGCCCGCGTTTTGGCAGTGCTCGCCGCCGGTGCGATGCAGGAGACGAACGGATGAAGACATCGCCTCGCATGACGCTGTGGACGGCCGCCGCCTGCGTCGGCGCGCCGCTCTGCGGCGGGTATCTCGCCGCCCAGGACCGGCCGCTGTTGGTGGAGGCGGCCCGGCTGGTGGTCGCCCCGGACACCGTGCTCGAGAACGGCGCGATGCTGGTGCGCGAGGGGGTCGTCGCCTACCTCGGCGACGAGATCCCGGCCGAGGCCACGCGTGGTGCGCGCCGGCTGCGGATCGACGGCTGGGTCGTGCCCGGCTTCGTCGACGCCCACAGCTATCTCGGCCAAGCCGACGATCTCGCCGAGAGCATCACCGCATTCACTCCCGATCTCGACGCCGCCGACGCCTTCGATCCGTTCCAACCACTGCTCGAGCACTGGGCGCGGCTGGGGGTCACGACGGTCGGTCTGGCACCGTCGTCGCGCAACGCGCTCAGCGGCCACGCGGCGGTGGTCAAGACCGGCGCGGTCGGCGCGCTGGTCCGCCGCGGCGCCTATCTCAAGCTCGCCCTGGTTGCGGAGTCGCTCGACCAGAATCGCTTCCCCACCTCGCGGATGGGAGCGGTGGACCTGATCCGGTCCGGCTTTGCCGAGGCCGCCGGCGACGCCGCGGCGGACGATCCCGCCCTCGCCGCGCTCGGCCGCGCCTTGAACGGCGGCACCCCGCTCGTGTTCCACGCCCGCAGCCACGCCGCCATCACCCAAGCGCTCGACTTGGCACAAGAGCTCGGGCGCGCGCCGGTCCTGCTCGGAGCGGATGAAGTGCGGCACAGCATCGCGCGGCTCGCCGCGCTGCGGGGCAGCGCGGTCTTGGGGCCGCTGGGACCCGACGCGCCGCTCCATCGGTTGCAGCTGCCGGCGCAGCTCGAGCAGGCCGGCGTGCCGGTCGTCTTCATGGCGGAACCGACCCCACCGCGGCCTGGTAGGGGCAACGCCGCCCCGCCGCGTGGGCTGCCCCCCGGCATCGTGATCCAAGGCCCGCCGACCCCGCGCCAGCCCACGGCCACGAGCGCCGATCCGGCGACGGCACGGCTGTCGGCCGCGCTGGCGGTGCGCCACGGCATGTCGCGCCGGGCGGCGCTCGCGGGCCTGACTCGCTTGCCCGCCGTGCTCTGCGGCGTCGCCGATCGGTGCGGCACTCTGCGCAGCGGCCACGACGCCGACTTCGTCGCCTGGGATGGCGATCCGCTCGACCTGTCCTCGCAACGCCTCGCCGTCTACCTGCGCGGGGAGCCACTGTTCGATTCGACTCAGGAGACCTCCTCGCAATGAGACCGCTCCCCCTTGCGGCGATCTCCGCCCTGCTGTTGAGCACGGCGGCCGCCACCGCGCAAGACACTCCAGTGGTGCTCACCGGCGGCCGCGTGCTGCCCGTCGACCGCCCGCCGATCGACCCCGGCGTCGTCATAATGCACCGCGGCACGATCACCGCCGTTGGCGAAGCCAACATGCCGGTCCCGCCCGACTCGGAGAGCATCGATTGCACCGGCAAGGTGATCACTCCGGGCCTGGTCGACGCCGCGACCAGCCTCGGCTTGTCCAGCGAAGACGCCAACGAGCAAGGCGACGAAGTCACCCCCCACGTCCGCGTGCTCGATGCCATCGACCCCGCCGATCCGCGTTTCGCCCGCGCGCGGCGCGCCGGCGTCACCACCGCGCAGGTCAGCCCCGGCAACCGCAACGTGGTCGGCGGCCTCGGCTGCGTGATCAAGACCGCCGGGGACCACGTCGCCGGCATGCTCGTGCGCGACGCCTCGTGCTTGCGCGTCGCGATGGGCGGCGAGCCCTCTGCCGGCAACCGCGCGATCCGCTTCGGCACTCCCAACTCGATCTACTACCGCCGGCCGACGACGCGCATGGGCGTGGTGTGGGCCGTCCGTAAGGCGTTCTACGACGCGCAGTCCTACCGCGAGCAACAGACCAACAACGTCGTCGACGGCCCCTCGATGGTCGATCCGGCGATGGACGTGCTGGTCGAGGTCCTCGACCGCAAGATGCACGTGCGCACCACGGCGCGCGCCGAGCAGGACATTCGCACCGCTCTGCGCCTGGCCGCCGAGTTCGGCTACGAGACCGTGATCGAGGAAGCCACCGAGGCCTACCTCGTCACCGACGAGCTGGCCGCCGCCGGGGTGACGCTCGTGCTCGCCGGCCTGGGGTTGGAGAGCGGCCGCGACGGCGCCGAGCCGCGCTATCACACCGCCGCTCAGCTGGCGGCTGCGGGCGTGCCGTTCGCCATCGCCACCGGCTCGTCGCTCGGCGACGCGGCGTTGGTGCAGGAGGCGATGTTCGCGATGCGCAACGGCCTGTCGGCCGACCAGGCGCTGGCCGCGACCACCGCGGTGCCCGCGGCCGTGCTCGGCGTCGCCGACCAGCTCGGCACGCTGACGGTGGGCAAGGCCGCCGACGTCGTGGTCTGGAACGGCTCTCCGTTCGCGCCGACCACCACCGCCACCCGAGTATTCATCGACGGAAAGGAAGTCCAGTGAGCATCAACGTTGCTCGTCTCGTACTGGTTGGCTGCGCCGCCTCGGCACCGCTCACCGCTTCTTTGGCCGCCCAGGATCTGGTCGCGATCCGCGCCGGCGTGCTGCACACGATCACCCGCGGTACGCAGGAGGACGTGGTCATCACGATCGAGAATGGAGTCATCAAGTCGATCGACAGCGAGCTGTCGCCGGCTTGGAACGCCACCGTGATCGACGCCAGCGACCGCGTCGTGATGCCGACGTTTGTGCTCGCCCACACCAGTGGCGGGATGAGCAGCTCCAACGAGAACCTGCAGAACGTCCCCTACCTGACGGTCGAGGACGCGATCGACCCGTCGTCGAAGTTCTTCGAAGAGGCGCTGCGCAACGGGATCGGCACGATGCACGTGCTGCCGGGCAATGCCACGCTGCTCGGCGGTCGCGGCATGATCATCCGGCCGCACGGACGCACCGTCGAGGACATGACGGTGCGGACCAAGGGCGGCATGAAGCTCTCGCTGCAGGCCAGCGGCGGTGGGCGCATGCAGCAGATCCGCAAGCTGCACCGCTCCCTGCACGACGTGCAGCGCGCCATCGGCGAGCTCGAGCGCAAGAAGGAGGAGTTCGAGCAGGAGAAGGCCGCGGGCGCGATCCCCGCCGACAAGGAGTGGGACGAAGAGCTCGACGACAAGCAGAAGCCGGTCGCCGACCTGCTCGCCGGCAAGCAGACGGCCTACCTCTACGTGCCCTCCGCGGCCGAGGTCGGCGAGGCGCTGCGCATCGTCGAGCAGTACGGCTTCCCCGCCGTACTGGTGTTGGGGCCGACCTGCTCGAAGCTGGCGCGGCGGCTGGCCGCCGCGGGTGTCTCCGTGGTCCTCGACGACGAAGTCGAGCACTGGGAGACCGATCCGGACACCGAGAAGGAAACCCTGCGCTGCCCGGCCGCGGAGCTCGCCGCGCACGGCGTGCAGTTCGCGCTGAGCGTGCAGAGCAGCGGTGCCGGGCGCCGGTCCTCGGCGCCCAGCGGACCACGGCGCTACCCCTGGTGGCAAATGGCCACCGCGGTGCGTCACGGCGTCGACCGCCAGGCCGCGCTCGAGTCGATGACGATCGTGCCGGCGCGCATCCTCGGCCTGGAGTCCGAGATCGGCTCGGTCGAGGAGGGCAAGATCGCCAACTTGCAGATCCTCACCGGCGATCCGCTCGCCGCGACGACCTGGGTGGAGCAAGTGTTGCTCGAGGGCGCCGTGGTCTACGAGCGCAGCAAGGACCCCAAGCTCAAGCACATGTTCGGCGAGGACGGCGCGCAGGCGCCGCGGTGATGCCAATGCGCGCTCTTGCCCTCCTGCTCGCGAGCCCGCTGGCGGCGCTGCCATCGCCGGCTGCCTCGTCCCCTTCCCCGCAGACACCGTCGGCTCAGCAGCCGGGGGAGCGCAGCTTCGCGCTGCACTGCGGGACGCTGCATACCGGCGACGGGTCCGTCGTGCGCGACGCGATCGTGCTGGTCGACGACGGCGTGATTCAGGCCGTCGTCGCCGCCGACGCGGCGGGCGCGGTGCCCCCGGGCACCCGGTTGATCGACGCGTCCGACAAGGTCGTCATGCCGGGGATCGTCGCCGCCGACACCGATCTGTCGGGCCAGCCGGACGACGACTACGCGGTCACTCCCGACCTCGTCGCTGCCGACGGCTTCGACTTCCTGCGCAGCCGCACACCGCTGCTCAGCGGTGGGGTGACGACCGTCTATCTGTCTCCCGGCCGCGCGCGGCTGATCTCGGGTCAGGGCTCGGTCGTCAAGACCAGCGGCGACCTGTTGTCCGAGCGGATCCTGGCCGAGTCGGCGTGTCTGCGGATCAACATGGGCGACGCCGCGACCCGCGCGCCCGCGGTGTTCGAGCCGACCACTTCGCCGACCTCCGACGACCCCCTGCTGCCGGCGCGCGAGCAGTTTCCCTCGGCCCGCATCTCGCTGTTGTCCGAGCTGACGCGCTTGTTCCGCGACGCCGCCGCGCTGGAGGCCGAGGGCGCCACCAACGGCGACCTGTTCGGGGACGGCCTGGTCGAGAACCGGTACTCCATCCACGCCCTGCAGCGCGCCACGCGTGGCGAGCTGCCGTTGCGCATCGCGGCCGAGCACGCCGCCGACCTGCGCCGCGCCCTCTACTTCGCCGAGAGCACTGGCTGCCGCGTGGTGCTCGAGGATCCCTGGGAGCTTTCCACGGTGGCTGCGGAGGCCGCGCAGAAGGCGGCCGGCGCGGTCGTACGGCTCCCGGTGATGCCGGGCGCGCGCAACCCCGGTGGCGAGAACCGCGATCCGGCCGCGGCCGAGCGCCGGCTCGACACTGCCGCCCGCGCCGTCGCCGCCGGCATGTCCATCGCGCTGGCCCCGGCGAACGACCGCGGCCTGCGCGATTTCCTGATGCACGCCGCGATCGCCATCCGGCACGGCCTGGCGGCCGACGCGGCGATGCGCGCCATCACGCGCGATGCCGCGCAGATCCTCGGCGTCGGCGACCGCGTCGGCCTCATCGCACCGGGAATGCACGCCGACCTGCTCGTCCTCAGCGGCGAGCCGTTCGCCATCGGCACGATGGTCGAGCAGACCTTCGTCACCGGCGACCGCGTCTGGCAGCGCGAATCCGAGGACGATCTGCTCGCGGTCCGCTGCGACAAGATCATGACCATGGCGGGCAGTCCGCTCGACCGTGGGGTGCTCACCGCCGCCAACGGCCGGATCAAGGCGGTGGGAGAAGACCTCGCCGTCCCGTTCGGCGCTCGCATCATCGACATCCCCGGCGGCGTCATGGTGCCGGGCTTCATCGACGCGTTCTCGCACCTCGGCCTGTCCGGCAACGGCAGCGGAATCCCCACCGGCAACGCCGACCAGCGGGTTGCCGATGTGATCAGCGCGGACGACCCGCTGCTGGCCCAGGCCGCGCGCGCCGGGCTGACGACGGTGCTGGTCGCCGGCCGCGACGCCAACACCGTGTCGGGCCGGGTGGCGGCGGTGAAGACCGCCGGCGAGACCCGCGACGAACGCGTGCTGCGTGAGATCGCCGCGCTGCGTTTCGTGCACGACAGCGTCGACGGCAATGGCATCAAGCCGCTGGCCGACGCCGTGCAAAGGGGCCGACCGTATCTCGAGGCCTGGCAGAAGTACGAGAAGGAACTCGCCGCCTTCAACTCCGGTGATGCCGACAAGGAAAAGGAAGGCGAAGAGCCGACACCCTCCCCCACCGACGAACCCGCCGCACCCGATCCACTCAGCGGTGTCTGGCAGCTGTCGTTCGACCAGCCGCCACCGGTGCCGGTCGAGATTCGCTTCGAGCTCGAGCTGCAGGGCACGACCGTCAAGGGTTCGATGGTGATGAGCCTGCAGGGGCGTGAAATGCCACCTGCAGAACTGCAGAACGGCCGGTTCGAGAATGGCACGCTGACCGGCACCATCGCGGTGCCGATGCTCGGCGAGGGCGAGGTGCAGGCGACGGTCACCACCGACAAGATGACCGGCACGATCAGTGGCCAGGGACAGACCATCGGCTTCTCGGCGACGCGCGTCGAGAAGATGGAGCGCGGCAGCACCGGGCGCGGGGTGCGCATGCGTCGCGGCGAAGACGGCGCGCCGAAGAAGCCCGAGATCAACGAGGCGCTCGAGCCGTTGCGTGCCCTGCTCGAGGGGCGCATTCCGGCCGTCGTGCAAAGCCGCAAGGCGCCGGCGATTCGAGCGGTCGTCGACTGGTTTGCCGAGCAGAAGCTGCCGCTCGTGCTGACCGGCGTCGACGATGCCATCGACGATCCCTCGCTCCTCGGCGAAGCCAAGCCCGGTGTGGTGCTCGGTCCCGACGTGGTGCGGACCGAGCGCGGCAAGGTCACCAACGCGGCCGCTGTCCTCGCCGACCACGACCTGCCGTTGGCCCTCGGCACCGGTGACACCGCCGGCAGCCGCTTCCTGCCGCTGCACGCCGCGCTGGCCGTGCGCTATGGGCTCGACCCGACGACCGCGCTGCGGACCCTGACCGCGGACGCCGCCAAGATGTTCCAGCTGGACGATCGGATCGGCTCGCTGGAGCGGGGCAAGGACGCGGACTTCGTCGTCTTCAGCGGCAGCCCGTTCGAGATGACCAGCCGAGTCCTGCTGGTGGTCGTCGGCGGTCGCGTCGTGCACGACGGGCGGGAGGCGAATCGATGAAGCTGCGCGCACCCCGCGACGCGGCCGCGGCCGTGGCCGTCCTGGCAGTGGCGTCGGCACCGGCTCTCACTGCGCAGGAGCCGTCGATCGACATCCACTTCGGCGAGCGGCCCAGCGAGTACAAGGTCGCCCGCTGGGGCCCCGACAGCTTTCCAACACCGCCGCTGGCATTCCGCGCCGCGGTGGTGGTCACCGTCGAAGGCGAGCCGATCCGCGACGGGGTCGTGCTGACGCACGACAAGAAGATCGTCGCCATCGGCACCAGCGACGAGGTCGCGATCCCCGCCGACTACGAAGTCATCGACCTCGGTGCGCACTGGCTGCTGCCGGGCCTCGTCGACCTGCACTGCCACATCGCGGCCAAGGGCTTCGACCTCAACGACACGGTGCACTCGACCAACCCGGAGCTGCGCACGCTCGACATGGTCACCACCGAGCACGAGGACATGCACCGCGCCCTCGCCGGTGGCGTCACCACCGTGCTCTATATCCCCGGCTCGGGGTCCAACATGGGTGGCTTCGGTACGCTGACCAAGACCCACGGACCTCCCGAGCAGGCCTTGGTTCGCTTCCCGGGCAGCCTGAAGATCGCGCAGGCTGGCAACCCCGAGCGGCGCGCGGGCGACCTGGGCAGCGGCGTCGCCGGCATGAACCAGGGTCTGCGACTGACGCTGCAGCGGGGTCGTGCCTACTATCGCGCGTGGGAGGAATTCGACGCCGGCCGCGGACCGCAACCCGAGTTCGACGCCAGCCTCGAGTACCTGCGCGGTCTGTTCCGCCACGAGTATCCGGTCACCGTCCACACGCAGATCTACCAGGTCGTGCTGGAGACGCTGCGGCAGCTGCGCACCGAGTTCGGCCTGTGGACCGTGATCGATCACGGCACCTTCGATGCGTATCGACTCAGCGAAGACGCGTGGATGCGCGGCGTTCCCGTCTGCAACGGGCCGCGGCAGTACTACTTCAACCGAACCACCGGGCAGTTCGTCGGCTTGGCCGACGCGTGGTTTCGGGGCGGCGACCACGGCTGGCAGGAGCCAGTGCGCGGGCTCGGCCGCGACGGGATCGCCGTCAACACGGACTCGCCGGTCGTCGCCCAAGAGCAGCTGACGCTGCAGTGCGCGATGTCGGTCCGCCTCGGGCTGCCGTGGGAGGTCGGGCTGCGCGGCATCACCATCAACCCGGCCCGCTTCATCGGCGCGGACCACCGCATCGGCTCGCTGCGCCCCGGCAAGGACGCCGACCTGGTGGCGTGGTCCGGCGACCCACTGGACCCCAGATCCCATGTCGAGCTGACCGTCGTCAACGGCCGCATCGCCTACCGGCGCGACGCCGGGCGGCCGAGGTTCTGATCTTGCGACGCCCCGCATCGCCGCCGACGCCCCAGCAGCGAACGCCGCGCCCGCCGCGCGGCCGCCGGTCGCGGTGCGTGGTGTTCGCCCTCGCGCTCGGCCTGGGCAGCCAAGGGCACAGCCAGGATCTCCTCGTGCGCGCCGGGCGCATCCTGACGATGGCCGGCCCACCGGTGCACGGCGGTGCAATGCTGGTCCGCGATGGAGTCATCGCGGCGGTCGGCGCATGGCGAGACGTCGACGCCCCCACCGGCGTGCCGATCCTCGATTGCGGGGACGCCACCATCTGTCCCGGCTTCGTCGACCTGCACCACCACGTCAGCGCCGCCGGCCAGGACCTGAACGACATGGTGCTGCCGACCAACCCGGAGCTCCGCACGCTCGACGCGGTGCGACCCAGCGCCGAGATGATCGCCGAAACGCTGCGCGGTGGCGTCACCACCACCCTGTTCATCCCCGGCTCCGGCACCAATCTTTCGGGCTTTGGCGTGTTGTTGAGCATGGCCGGCGACAGCCTCGAGGAGATGGTGATCCGTGAGCTCGGCGCGATGAAAGTGGCACAGGGCTACAACCCCGAACGCCGCAGCGGCGACCTCGGCGTGAGCCGCATGGGGATGCACCAGCTGCTGACCGAGACGCTGGAGAAGGGACGGGACTACACAGCGCAGTGGCAGGCCCACGCTGCCGGCAATGGCCCTCGACCCGAGCTGCGGCCCGAGCTCGAGCAGCTGCGGGCGGTGTTCGAACGGCGGGTCCCGGTGTTGATCCACACCGCTGGTGCACGCGACTGCGTGGCGACCGCCCGCATGTTCCAGGACGTGTTCAAGCTGTGGATGATCCTGTCGCACGGCACCTTCGACGGTTGGTGGGCAGCACACGCCCTGGCCGCGCGCGGCACCCCGGTCAACCTCGGCCCGCGGATGTACGACCTCGACGACGACGGTCACTTCCAGGGCATCGCCGCCGGCTACTGGAACGCCGGCTGCGTCGATCTTGTCGATCAACACCGACGCCCCCGTCATCGCCGGCGAGCAGCTCGGCCTGCAGGCGGCGATGGCGGTGCGGCTGGGCCTCCCGTACGACGCGGGCCTGCGCGCGATCACGATTCGCGCGGCGCGCCAGATCGGCATCGACGACACCAAGGGCTCGCTCGAGCCCGGCAAGGACGCGGACTTTCTGGTGACGCGCGGCGATCCCCTCGATCCGCGCTTCCCCCCCATCAAGATCTTCATTCGAGGCAAACAGGTCCACGGACCCGAAGAGGAACGCGGCTAGTGAACCCCCGTCATCTCGTGGTGGCAGCGCTCGCGCTGCCGTTCGCGGCGGCCGGCGCGGCGCAAGAACGCGCAGTCGCCATCGTCGACGCTCGCATTCTCACGCTCGACGGCGACGCCGTCGAGCGCGGCACCTTGGTCATGCGGGATGGCAAGATCGAGGCCGTCGGCGCCGATGTCGACGTGCCGGCCGGCGCCGTGCGCATCGACGGCAGCGGGCACACGGTGATGCCCGGCCTGGTCAGCGCGTTCTCGCGCGCGGGGTTGGTGTCGGCAGCCCGCAGCTCGACCCGGCAGTCGGTGTCGCGGCGCGGTCGCTTCCGCGGCGTGCGCCCGACGCAGCGGAGCACTCCGGCGAAGAACGAGGCCGCCAAGAAGGTCGCCGACGAGGTCTACGCCCGCCAGGAGGTGTTCGGTCAGCTGCTGCGCGCCGGCGTGACGACGATCGGCGTCGCCCCGCGAGGCGACGGCCTCCCCGGCCGGGGTGCGGTGCTGGATCCCGGCCGCGGGCCAGCGGCCGAGGTCGCCGACGACGATGCCTTCGTCATGGTTGCGCCGCGTCTCGGCTCCAAGAACAAGAAGATGCTGCGCGACGCCCTAGAGGCGGCCGAGAAGATCGTGGAAGAGCGCAGCCGACCACCGGAAGCGAAGGCCGAAGAGGGTGCGGACGAGCAGAAGACCGAGGCCAAGCCGGCGGACGGCGAGAAGCCGGGCGAGGGCGATGAGCCCGTGCCGGAAGGCCCGCCCACCGAAGAGCCCAAGCCCGCGGAGGGGAAGGAGAAGGAAGAGCCAAAGGACGGCGCCGCCAAACCCGACGATGCGAAGAAGAAGGCCGAGAAGAAGAAGGATCCCAACCTCGAGGTGCTCGCCGACCTGTTGCAGGGCAAGCGCCGCGCCCTGGTCCAGCTCGGGTCCGCCAACGACTTGGTGCACTTCCTCGATGTCGTCGGCGAGACCCGCCTGCAGGACACCGCGTTCGTCGCCCCGAGCCACGGCGGCACCGCCGGACGGCTCGACGAAGTCGTCGACCGGCTCGCCGACTGGAAAGCACCGGTGCTCACCACGCGCGGCCTGACCACCGCCACGTACGGCGCCGCGCAGATCAATCCCGCCGCCTTGCTCAGCGCTGCCGGCATCGACGTCGGCTTCATCCTCGACGACTCACCGCGCGCTCTGCGCTCGCTGTTCTTCGATCTGATGGAGAGCGTGCGCTACGGCATGCCGCGGGACAAAGCCCTGGCAGCGGTGACGCGCGTGCCCGCCTCCGCGCTCGGCATCGACGACCGCGTCGGCACCCTGTCACCCGGCAAGGCCGCCGACGTCCTCATGTTTCGCGGCGACCCGCTGGACCCCACCAGCCGTTTGGCGCGCATCTGGCACAAGGGCGTCGAGGTCGAGGACGTAGAACGATGAGCCCGCTTTCCCCCGTCTTCGCGCGCGGCGGCACGCTGCTCGCATTTTGTGCGATCGCCCTGTTGGCCGTCGACGATCTCAGTGGCCAACGCCGCCGCCGCTTCCCCGGCCGCGAGGCGCCCCGGCCCGAGCCCCGCGAAACCCCACCGCCACAGGAGAAGGAACCCAAGCGCGAGGTCGAGCGATGGCTGGCGGTGCAGGGTGGCGACGTCTACCTCGGCACGGGGCAGGTCGTCCGGCGCGCGACCGTGCTGATCGCCGACGACAAGATCCACGCCATTGGTCACGACCTCGAGTTGCCCGAAGGCACCGAGACCGTGGACGCCAAGGGCAGGATCGTCGCGCCCGGCTACGTCGCGGTGCGCGCGCGCGGGTTCGGCGAACCTTCGTCACACGAAGAGAACGCCGCCGACGGCGTCAACGCCTTCCACCCCGACATCAAGCTGGGGCTGGCGGCGGGCATCACGTCGTTCCTGACCACGTTCGGCAGCGGCACGGACAAGCCCGGCGGCAACAGCGTCGTTCTCAAGCTGGCGCCGGGTGACCCCAAGGGCATGGTGGTCGCGCAGGACACGGTCTACACGATGCGCGTGCCGCTCAACGCCAAGCAGTGGGCGGATCTGCGCGAGGCGGTCGACAAGGCCAAGAAGGCCCTGGCCGAGGGCGATACCGGCGCCGACAAGGAAAAAACCGAGTCCAAGAACGAGCCCAAGGAAGGCGGGGCAGAGGGCGGGGGCGGAGCCCGCCCGCGCCGCGGGCGCCCCGGCGGCGCTTCCCGAAACCGAGGCGGCGGCGACGAGTCCATCGCGAAGATCCTGCAGGGCAAGGCCGTGTTGTGGGTCAGCAGCATGTCCGGCTACTCGGTCGAGAACATCCGGCAAGCGCTCGAGCTGGCCCGGCTGTTCGGCCACGGCGTCGTCCTGGACAACCCGACGACGGGGTGGGTCATCCCCGACGAGATCGCCGCCACCGGCTCGATGGCGATCCTCAACCCCCGGGAGCGGGTGCGGCCCGACCCCACCGATCCCGACCGGACCGGCTCGAACATGGCCTCGGCCGCGATCCTGGCCGATGCCGGGGTGGCGGTCGCGGTGACTCCACCGGGCGGCCGTTTCGGCGGGGCGGGTGTGGGTAAGGGCGGCATTTTGGGCCAAGACCTCCACACCCTGCACGTCGATGCCGCCTACGCAGTCCGCGGCGGGCTGGACGACCGCGCCGCCCTGCGCACGATCACCGCCGACGCCGCGCGAATCCTCGGCGTCGGCGCCCGGATCGGCTCTTTGGAGGTCGGGAAGGACGCTGATCTCTTGATTCTCGACGGCGATCCGCTGCACTATAGGACCTTCGTCGAGACGGCCGTGGTGAACGGTAAGGTCGTCTACGAAAAGGACAAAGAACCGTTCTACCGCCACATCAAGCGTTGAGTCCGCGACCTGCCGTCGTGACGAAATAACCAAGAGTCGGCCGCCGGCAGCGCCCCGCGGAACCCCAGCCGCCCCGCCGCGGCTCGGGGGTGCAGGCCACCCCCCCTGGCGCCGGCCCCGCGCACGGAGAAGCCATGACCGTCGAGTCCTACAAGGAGTTGGATGACTTCTTCCGCAGCATGCGGCAGGCGTTCAACAGCCGCGACCTGAAGCTCTACCGCTCGCACTTCTGGACCGACAAGCGCTTCGTGCACATGGACGCATCCGGCCGCACCGACCACGGTTGGGGCAGCTACGAGGAGGTCCTCGACCAGGAGTTCCGCTACCTGGACTTGCTGAAGCTGGAGTTCAAAGAGCTCGCCTTCCAGATGTTCGGCGGCGAGCAGTTTGCGTCGGTGACCGGCCGCTGGCGCTCCACGCAGGTCGATCCGGACGGACGCGAGGTCTGTCAGGCCGGACGGTCCAGCTTCACCGTCGCCCGCATCGGCGACGACTGGAAGATCGTCTCGCAGCACTACTCGCTCGGCGACGACGAGGAGTAGGCCGCGGCGTCTGGAAAAATTGCCGCCAGCGGCTGGCGCGCCACCGCACCCCGGTACACTCGCGACCCGCATGACGCAGATCGAGACCGAGCGCACCGACGGGCCGGGGGGGACCGGCAGCCCGCCGGCCGGGAAGCCCGCCACAAGCCCCGCCGAGCCTCGCAAGTTCAAGCCGGAGCACAAGATCCGCCTGGTCACCGCGACCTCGTTGTTCGACGGCCACGACGCCTCGATCAACATCATGCGGCGGATTGCACAGGGCCTCGGCGCCGAGGTCATCCATCTCGGCCACAACCGGTCGGTCGGCGAGATCGTCGACGCCGCGGTGCAAGAGGACGCGCAGGGCATCGCGGTGACGTCCTACCAGGGCGGCCACCTCGAGTTCTTCAAGTACATGCACGACCTGTTGGCCGAGCGCGGCTGCGGTCACGTGCGGGTGTTCGGCGGTGGCGGCGGGGTGATCCTCGGCCAAGAGATCGAGGCGCTGCACGCCTACGGGATCGAGCGGATCTACTCGCCGGACGACGGCCGCGCCATGGGCCTCGAGGGCATGCTGGCGGATCTACTGCGCCGCTGTGACTTCGCCCCCCCATCGGACGTCGACTGGGACGCGCTCAGCGCGGCGGATCCGGCGACCGTCGCCAGGGCCCTGACGGCTTGCGAGACGCAGCCCGAGACGGTGGCCGCTGCGCTGGCAGCGCGCAGCGGCAAGGGCGCACCCGTGCTGGGCATCACCGGGACTGGGGGAGCCGGCAAGAGCTCGCTGGTCGACGAGTTGATCCGCCGCTTCTTGGCCGATCGCGAGGAGCAGCACATCGCGGTGCTGTCGGTCGACCCGACCCGCCGCCGCACCGGCGGCGCGCTGCTCGGCGACCGGATCCGGATGAACGCGCTGGATTCGCCACGAGCGTTCATGCGGTCGATGGCAACGCGCCAGGCCAATCTCGCGCTCGCCGGCTGCATCAACGAAGCCCTCGCCGTGCTCCGCGCGGCCGGGTTCGACTTGATCATCCTGGAGTCCTCCGGCATCGGCCAATCGGACACCGAGATCGTCGACTATTCACAGGTCAGCCTCTACGTGATGACGCCGGAGTACGGCGCCGCGACGCAGCTCGAGAAGATCGACATGTTGGACTACGCCGACATCGTCGCGATCAACAAGTTCGACCGTCGCGGTGCACAGGACGCACTGCGCGATGTGACCAAGCAGATGCGGCGCAACCGCGCCGCATTCGACGGACCGGACGACGAGATCCCGGTGTACGGCACCATCGCATCGCAGTTCAACGACGCCGGCACCAACCGACTGTACGCCGCGGTCATGGACAAGCTCGCGGCGAGCGGCGGCGACGGGACCGGCGACGCGCCATCGACGGATGGCGACTCCGAGCGGATCCGCATCATCCCACCCGCGCGGGTGCGCTACCTGGCAGAGATCGCCGAGGCCAACCGGTCCTACGATCGCTGGGTGGAGGAACAGAGCGATCTGGCGGGGAGACTGCACAAGCTGCGCGGCGCGCTCACCGAGATCGACGGGGATACCGGAGCACCGGCGGACGCGGCCAAGAGCTCGCTGCAACAGCACATCGACTCCCTCGACGAAAAGCTCGCGCCCGAGGCGAAGACCGCGCTGCAGCGGTGGCCGGCCGTGGTCGAGAGCTACCAGGGCCCACTGCACACCTTCCAGGTGCGCGGCAAATCGGTGCAAGTGCAGCAGTCCAGCGAGACCCTTTCTCGCCAGAGCGTGCCCAAGGTCGCGCTTCCGCGCTACCGCGACGACGGCGACCTGCTGCGGTGGATTCTGTCGGAGAACGTGCCGGGCGAGTTCCCCTATGCGGCCGGTGTGTACCCGTTCAAGCGCGAGGGCGAGGAACCGACCCGGATGTTCGCCGGCGAGGGCGGGCCCGAGCGCACCAATCGCCGATTCCACTACGTCTCGTACGGGCAACCCGCCAAGCGGCTGTCCACCGCGTTCGACTCGGTCACCCTGTACGGCGAAGACCCCGCACTGCGCCCCGACATCTACGGCAAGATCGGCAACGCCGGCGTCTCGATCTGCACGCTCGACGACGCCAAGAAGCTGTACTCGGGCTTCGACTTGGCCGACCCGCGAACGTCGGTGTCGATGACGATCAACGGGCCCGCCCCCATGCTGCTGGGCTTCTTCATGAACGCGGCGGTGGACCAACAGTGCGAGGTCTACATCCGCGAACAGGGCCTGACCGCGGACGTCGAGGCCAAGCTCGACGCGCTCTTCGCCGAGCGCGGTGCGCCGCGGCCGCGCTACGAGGGTGAGCTGCCGACCGGACACAACGGGCTCGGCCTGCTGCTGCTGGGCGCGACGGGCGACCAAGTCCTACCGGCCGACGTCTACCGCGAGATCCGCGGCCGGACCCTGCAAGCGGTCCGCGGCACGGTGCAGGCCGACATCCTCAAGGAGGACCAGGCCCAGAACACGTGCATCTTCTCCACCGAGTTCGCCCTGCGCATGATGGGCGACATCCAGGAGTACTTCGTCGAGCACGGGGTTCGCAACTTCTACTCGGTCTCGATCTCCGGCTACCACATCGCCGAAGCCGGCGCCAACCCGATCACCCAGCTGGCGCTGACGCTCGCCAACGGCTTCACCTACGTGGAGTACTACTTGGCGCGCGGCATGCACATCGACGACTTCGCGCCCAACCTGTCGTTCTTCTTCAGCAACGGACTCGACCCCGAGTACGCCGTCATCGGCCGCGTCGCGCGCCGCATCTGGGCCAAGGCCATGCGCTACCGATACGGCGGCAACGCCCGCAGCCAGAAGCTGAAGTACCACATCCAGACGTCGGGCCGGTCGCTGCACGCGCAGGAGATCCAGTTCAACGACATCCGCACGACGCTGCAGGCGTTGTACGCGATCTACGACAACTGCCAGAGCCTGCACACCAACGCCTACGACGAGGCCATCACCACGCCCACCGAGGAATCCGTCCGCCGGGCGATGGCGATCCAGCTGATCATCAATCGCGAACTCGGCTTGGCCAAGAACGAGAACCCGTTGCAGGGCTCCTTCATCATCGAGCAGCTCAGCGATCTGGTCGAGGAAGCCGTGCTGCGCGAATTCGAGTCGATCGCCGAACGCGGCGGCGTGCTCGGCGCGATGGAGACGATGTACCAACGCGGCAAGATCCAGGACGAGTCGCTGCACTACGAGAAGCTGAAGGCCTCGGGCGAGCTCCCGGTGATCGGCGTCAACACCTTCCTCGGCAAGGACGGCTCGCCGATCCAACGCGTCGAAGAGGTGATGCGTTCGAGCGAGGAAGAGAAGCGCTTCGCCATCGACTCCCTCGAGGCGTTCCAGCAGCGCAACCGCGAGCCGGCCGACCGCGCACTCGAGGCGCTGCAGCGGACCGCGCTCTCGGGCGGCAATCTGTTCGACTCGCTGATGGAAGCCACCAAAGTGGCGTCGCTGGGACAGATCTCTGCGGCGCTCTACGGCGTCGGCGGACGCTACCGGCGCAACATGTAGTCCGATGGATCGGCCGCTACCGCGGCCGCACGACGTCGACCAGACGCCAGCCACCGGCCATCGCAGTCTGCCAGTCGCTGGCGTCGCTCTCACACAGAGCGGCGTAGGCGGTCTTCATCTCGACCGACTCCTCACACAGCTGCACGACGAGCTGCGCCCATCCGGGGTTGTGGCCGAGCACCAAGACCGGGTCCGCGGTCGCGGGCTGCCCGATCAACGCGCGCACCACGGCCGCCGGGTCCGCCAGATAGAAGTCGGCCCGCAGCTCGACGTGGTCCGGCTCCGGCAGTTCGTCGGCCATCCGCTGCCAAGTCTCCACGGTCCGGCGCGCGTCGCTGCTGAGCACGCGCCGCGGCTGCCAGCCGCGCTCGGCCAAGGCCGCCGCAACCGTCGGCGCTGCGCGCCGACCCCGGCCGTTGAGCGGCCGCTCGTGGTCCGCCATGCCGGGATCGCTCCACGAGCTCTTGGCGTGCCGCATGACGATCAATCGCATGCGGTCCATTGTCGCGGAGCCGAGCGCCGCGGCAATCCTACGCCGCGACCACCGCCGCCCGTTGCTCGACCAACCCGGAAGCCCATACGGCAATCGGCACCGACACCGGCAGGACCACCGCCACGACGGGCACACCGACCGCGATGAACATCACCGGCAACGTCACCACCCCGACCACGACGGCCGCCGCCATGGTCAGCGCGACGTCAGTGATCGCGAACCTGGTCAAGAACCTCCGCCGCGACCAGTGCCCCGCCGCCGCGGAACCCGCGGCGGCCTGCAACGCCCGGGCATGCCAGTGGCCGATGAGGCCGCGCGCGAACGCCCCGGGTGCCGCGCACGCGAGCCCCTCGACGAAACCACACGGGGCGTAGGTCCCCCAATAGAACGCGCGGGAAGCCTCGGCGCTGAAGATGGCGGCAGCGACCACCGCGGCAGCGGCAGCGGCCACCCAGTGCACGAGCCGAAACCGCGCAACGATCGTCTCCAGCTCCGATCGAGATCGTGCGTCCCCGGTCATCCTGGGCATGATCGGCACATCTTCGCCGATCCCTCGCCGGGCGTCCCCTTTCCGTCTCAATCACGTACACTCGGCTCTCCTCGACCCTTGACGCCATGCCGATCACCACACTTTGTTCTGGTCTGGGCTGCACCGCGCTCGGCATTCTCGCGCTCGCCGCTCTGCAGACGAGCTGCGCGATCCCGATCGGCGCCACTGCCGGCCAGGATCCTACGGGCCTGGACTCCGCCCAACACCGCCGGCAGGCGCGCGAGCGCGCCCGCGCCGGCCGGCGGTGGACGGGACAGGTGCACGCCCAAATCGGCGGCCGAGACTTGGACAGCTCCTGGGGCCGCAACGACAACCCGTTCGCGTTCGGCGTGGAGGGCGTCCTGCGCCCGGCCGACGCATGGATCGGCGTCGAGAGTGGCCTGACGGCCAGCTTCGATCGCACCCGGACGACCGAAGCCGGCGGGGTACGCCGGCGCGAGGACGCGGCGTTGACCGAGTTCTACATCGGCCCGCGCCTGATGGCCGATCTGGGCGCCGTGCAGCCCTACGTCGGCGGCGGCATCTCCGCGCTGTACGCCGACGTGGAGCGGACGTCGGGCTTCTTCATCGCCGAAGACGACGACTCGACCATCGGCGGCTACGTCCACGGCGGCTTGCTCTTCCCGGTGCACGACCACGTCCACTTCGGCATCGACGTCCGCGCCACCTGGGGCGGCGACCTCGACCTGTTCGCCAGCGACCGCGATCCCGACTATCTGCAGGTGGCGGCGGTGATCGGCGGCAGCTGGTAGCGCGACCGACGGAAGCACCACTTCGTCACTGCTCGACGATCTCCAGTAGGCCGTGCCCGATGTCACGCAGCCGGCCGAGCTCGACCAACCGCTCCCAGACCTCGGCTGGATACTGTTCCGGAGGCCGGACGGCGCTGATCGTCGACCGCTCGCCCTTGGTGAGGGCATCGCCACCCAAACGCGACTCTTCGTCCAAGCGAGCCAGCTTGAGCCGCTTGCGGAACGCCTTCATCGCGCGCTTGAGCGTCTCCTTGGTGAGGGAGCCGTCGTCGTTGCGCTCGACCAGGGCGGGGTTGGGTTTGCCTGACACGGCGTGGGCCTCTTGGTTGCGGGTCGCCCGCACCTTAGCCGCGGCGCGGCGGCACGGCCAGGGTCAACGGCGCACGGCGGTGCCCAGCATCTCGAACCGGGCTCCGCGCAGCAGTGGCCCGGAGCCGATGAAGGCGCGGCTGGGGAACACGCCCTCGAACCGCTCGCGGTACAGGTCGTTGAACACACCGTACAGACTCACGTCGCTGCAGTACACCTGCACCGCGACCAGGTCGTCCATGGTCATTCCGGCCCGCGCCATCGTCGCGGCGAAGCGATCGAGTAGCAGACGGACCTCGTCGGCCGGGTCCGCCGGTACGCGGCCGTCGCCATCCACCCCCAGGTGGCCGGCGACGTGCAGCGTGTCGCCGACGCGCACCGCGCTGCTGAACGGCAAGGTGGGATCGGGGGCAGAGAACACCTCCACCGGCGAGGCGCAGGCGACGAGGAGGCAGAGGGCGGCAACAGCGGCGTGACGGAGCATGCCGCGATTGTCGGCGCCCGGCAGCCGGCGGCGCAAGCGAGCGCTCGGCCTCTCGCCTACCCCAGCGACTCGAATCGCGCGCACACCTCGTCGAGCACCGCGTCGGTCACCGCGAACTGGAAGCGCAGCTGACGCACGTCGGCCTCGTCGCGGTAGAACAGATGGCCGGGCACGCCGTTGACGCCGATGCGCTCGATCAGCGCCAACGCCGCCTCGGCCGGCGGCATGTCGCCGAGCACATCGCGGTAGTCGGCGAGCACGTAGTAGGCCCCCTGGGGTGGCCGCGCCCGGAACCCACCGCGCTGCAATGCCGCACAGAAGCGGTCGCGCCGCGCCTGATAGCCCGCTTGCAGGTCGCTGTAGAACGTCGCCGGCAGCTCGCGCAACGCCCGCTCGACACCGCGCTGCAACGGCCGGGGCGCGCAGACATTGACCTGATCGAACACTCTCCCCGCCGCCTCGACGAACGCCGCCGGCCCGGCGAGGTAGCCGATCCGCCACCCGGTGATCGAGAACGTCTTGCTGAAGCCACCGAGGGTGAGCGTGCGGTCGGTCAGCTCCGGCACCGCCGCAGGAGAGACGTGGGTGCGGCCGTCGAAGCACATGTACTCGTAGACCTCGTCGGTCAGCACCAGCACGTCGGTGTCCGCCAGCGCTGCCGCCAGCGCGCGCAGCTCGGCAGTGCTGAACACCTTGCCGGACGGATTCCCCGGCGTGTTGACGACGACGGCGCGGGTCCGCGGCGTGAGGACCGCGCGCAACGCGGCGGGGTCGAACTCGTAGTCCTCGCCGCGCAGCGCCACGTACACCGGCTCCGCGCCCAGCAGCCGCAGCTGGGTCTGGTGATAGGAGTAGAACGGCTCGAACAGCACGACCTCGTCGCCGGGCTCGAACAGCGCCAGGCCGGCGGCGAAGAACGCACCCGAGGACCCGGTCGTCACCATCACCTGGGAGGGTTCGAGCTCGATGCCGTTGAACGCCGCCAGCTTGGCTCGGATCGCCGACCGCAGCTCGGGGATGCCGGCGTAGTGGGTGTAGGTCTGGCGGTCGCCGCCGTCGATCGACGCGACCGCACCGGCCCGCAGCGCGACGGGCGCATCGAGATCACAGACACCCTGACCGAGGTTGATCCCGCCGGGCACCTTGTTGATGACCTCGGTCAGCGAGCGCAGCGGGTTGTCGGCGTCGAGATGCGCACGGCGGCGCGCCAGGCGGGCGAACGGGGAGGACATTCTCCGGCGATGGTAGCGCCGGTCGCCCTCGCCGCACGCGGCACGCCGAGCTATCGTCGCCGGGCATGCGCATCCTGGTCTCCGGCGCCAGCGGACTGGTCGGCACCGCGGCGGTGAAGGCGCTCACCGCCGACGGCCACAGCATCACTCGGTTGGTGCGCAACCAACCCAGTAACCCCGGCGAAGTGCGCTGGGATCCCGCCGCCGCGGTGCTGGAACCAAGCGACATCGACGGCCACGACGCGGTGCTGCACCTGGCCGGCGAGAACATTGCCACCGGCCGTTGGACCGCGGAGAAGAAGCGGCGGATCCGACAGAGCCGGGTCGACGGCACCGAGCTCTTGTGTGGCGCGCTGGCGGCCACCGAGCGCCCGCCCTCGGTCTTCATCGGTGCTTCGGCCATCGGCTACTACGGAGCCCAGCGCGGCGACGAGGTGCTGGTCGAGGACAGCCCCGCCGGCGACGACTTCCTCGCCGAGGTGTGCGCCGCGTGGGAGTCCGCGTCGGAGGCCTGTCCCGCGCAAGCCCGGCGCGTGATCCTCCGACTCGGAGTGGTGCTGTCCGCCGAGGGCGGCATGCTCGAGAAGCTGTTGCCGATCTTCCGCCTTGGCCTCGGCGGCCGGGTCGGCAGCGGCCGACAGTACTTCAGCTGGATCGCCATCGACGACGTCGTCGGCGTGATCCGGCACGCGCTCGAGGACGGCGGCATGCACGGCGTGCACAACACAGTGAGCCCCGAACCGGTCACCAATGCCTCGTTCACCCAGACCCTCGCCCGCGTGCTGCGCAGACCCGCTTGGTTGCCGGTGCCTGCGTTCGCCCTGCGCTTGGCGCTCGGCGAAATGGGCGAGGCGCTGCCGCTGTCCAGCAACCGCGTGCTGCCGCGCGCCCTGAGCGAACGCGGCTACCGCTTCGTCCACCCCCGACTCGAGCCCGCCCTGCACTCACTGCTGGGCGCGAACCATGAGACCGCCTGAAACAGATCCTGCAGACGCGCTGACCCGCTGCATCCACGCCGAGTTTCGGCGCCGGATGCTCGAGGAGTACGTGCCCCGCATCGAGGGTTGCGTCCGGCGGCTTTCCCAGGCCGAGGTCTGGCAACGCCCCAACGCCCACTGCAACAGCGTGGGCAACCTGCTGCTGCACCTCGAAGGCAATGTCCGGCAGTGGATCCTCGCCGGCCTCGACGGACGTCCCAATGGGCGGCGAAGAAACGCCGAGTTCGCCGCCACCGGCGACGACGCCGCTCCCGCGCCCGACGACATGCTGGCGGCTCTCCGCGCGACGGTCACCGACGCCGTCGGTGTCGTCGAGCGTCTTGTGGCCTCCGACCTACTCCGCGTCCGGACCTATCAGGGCCAATTCGAAGAGACCGGCGTCGGCGCGGTGCTGCACGTGATGGAGCACTTCGCCGGACACGCAGGACAGATCTACGACCGCACCAAGCAGCTCCGCGCGGTCGACCTGCGCCACTACGATCTGTGATCGCTACGGCTGGGCGCCGGCCCGGTACACGACGCGGTGGATGCCCTTGTCCGTTCCCGAGAGGTAGTCGAATCGGCCATCTTCGTGGACGCGGCCGACCAGCGTGTCATGTGGTTTGCGTCCAAGGAGCAACGCGCTGCCACTGCGGCCCATCGACGGGCGGGTCAACGGTGGGTATTCGGTGAGGCACGTGATCCCGTCCAACGACAGGCCATTGACCGGCGACAGAGGGTCTGTTGGACGACCGGCCGGCGTGAGGGTGCGCCACATCGCGAGGTGGACTCCCTGCGGGCACGCGCGCAGGTGACCGACCTCCTGCCGTTGGCCGATCGGGACGAAGTGCGCAACCTCTCCGTCGCGGTAGAACTCGAGCACGGGCAGCCGATTCTTGCGCGGCGTCCCGACCGAGACCGGCACGCCGTAGCGCACCCAGTAAAGACCCGGCTTGCCGTTCTCGGTCACGCGGTCTTCGGCAAGGTGAGGCGCGATCCTCAGCCGGTCCTTCGCTGAATCGGCGAGTCGAGCGAAGCGCTCGCCGTTCAAGTACATCCAAGCACCCTGCTCTTCCGCCTCCAGGTCCCGAGCGGCAAAGCCGACGACGCACGCGTAGTGGGACCCGTCTCGGCTGAACACGGGAGCGTCGATTTGCGTGGCTCCGTGCAACCGGTGGACGCCGTCGTTGCTGATCAAGCTCCAACTGAAGTCGGAAGTGGCCCGACCTCCTCCATCGGCGCCGTTGACGACCACGGCGAAGCGCCCGCTCTCGTGTGCCGCGACGACGTTGACGCGGCCAAGGGCGACCTCCTCTTCCTTGCCGGGTCTGCAGAGGAAGACGCGCTTGCCGACCGTGGCGACGTAGGTCGGGGCCGTGTCGCCAGGAGTGAAACCGACGTGGCGCACGGTCTCGTACTCGTTGCCGATGCCCTCCGCGGTGGCTACGGCAAGCCCGCCACCGGTCTTCGTAACGAACGCGACTTGACCACCATTCGACACCACGGGAGCGTTGCCGGCACTCCAATCCAACGGAGCGTGCTCGAGTTCCACGCCCTGGTGCACGACTGCGAGCTCGTTGCGCCGCCCGTCCTCCGTCCGCCGCTGCCTCGGGTAGACGAAGTGTTGCCCATCAGGGCTGAACACGGGCAGCCCGTCACAACCATCCAGCGGCTCCATCCCCTCGACGAGGAGCCGGCCGCCGGTCGCCGTGACCTCGTGGATCACCAGGCGCCCATCCGGTGCCACGGCAATCAGGTCGCCCTGACCGGCCAGCTCGCCCTCGACGTAGACGGCGTAGTTGGGCACACCACCCTCCCCGCGGCCATTGCGACCGCGCGCCACCCAGCGCTCGTCGGCCAAGAACAGCAACTCGCCCATCCACTCGGCCTGCACCACGACCTCGCCGTCGACGACGACGACGTGCTCCAACTCCCCGGTGCGCATGCCGAAGTAGCCGAACCGCTTGCCGGACGGCGAGAACGCGAGCGCCTCGGTCGGCGGTTGCGCCAGCTCGGGCCCCTCGCGCCCATCGATCACGACGACGTAGCGGTCGCCGCGCCGGCCGATGTAGGCCAACCGATGTCCGGTTGGCCCGAGGACGAGCCCCGGCATCTCCAGGATCTCGTCGAAAGTCGGCCCGGTACTGCCGCCGAACTCCACCGCCACGCGGCTGCCCACCGGTCGGGTGATGGCGGCACGCTGCAAGTCGTCGGACACCGCGACGTGAGTCCGCATTTCGTCCACGTCGGTCGTGAAGCTGCCCGGCCGATCGTGGACCTTCATGCGCTTCGACCAGCGCCCTTTCCACTCGATCAGCGGGCTCACATCCAGCGGCTGGAGATCCGTGAGCTCGATCCCCGAGGCACTGGCGGGCTGCGCAGCGCCCGTCGCCCCCTGGTCGACCGCCGGCTCCGCGCGCGGGTCACCATCGGCGACGCGCGGATCGGCCGGGCGCTTGTAGGGTTGCTTCGAGGTCGGCGTCTCGGCAGCGGGCGGGGCCTTGCCGGCCGGCGACGTCTCCGCGGCAGGCGGCGTCTCCGCGGCCACGTCGAACAGCTCCCCAACCGTGCGCTTTGCGCTCTCCAGCCCTTCTTGGATGGCGCCACAGCCGGGCGCGGCGACCAGCAAGAAGACGGGAAGCAGGACCATGGCGGCAGCGAACGCCACAGTGCGATGGGCGGGTGGTTGGAGCATGGGAGACCTCGATGGACGGTCGACGACGACGGGGTCGCCGCCCCGCGCTCGCGGGGCGGACACCGGCCTGACCGACCAGGCGTTCGTCATACCATGCGTAGGGGGCCCCCCGCTACCGCACCGATTTTCGCGGCAACGCCAGTCTCTCCCCAACCGCCCACCACAAGGCGGGCTCGCGGCAGGCGTGGCGGTCAGTGGTCGCGCAGCGACTCCTTGAGTTGCTCCAGTCCCTGCTCCAAACGACTGAGGTAGCGGTCGAGCCGGCGGTCGCCGGCCATGCGCTCCTTGAGCTCGCGCATCAGCCGTTCGTAGAGAGCCACGTCGCTCTCGGCCACTGCGTGGGCAAACAGATACTGCCAGAACGACGTGACCTGCGAGCTGGTCGGCACGCGACCGGCATCGAGCATCGCCAAGAACTTCGCGCCGCCAGCGGCCATCTCGGTGCGCTTCGTGGAGCGGAGGATGTCGCGAAACTCGAGATTCACCAACATCGGTTGCAGGGGGCGCAGCTCCTCGTCGTCGAGCGAGAAGCGCTGCAGCGCCGCCTGCGCTTCGGCAAACGTGATGTAGCCCTCGCGCAGCTCCAGGGCGAAGAGCTCACGGGCGGCGGCGCCCGCCGGATCATCGATCGCCGCCTTGCGGCGCTGGTAGTCGTGCAGCTTGACGTAGGCCTGCTCGAGCTGGTCCATGGTGACGACGTGGCCGACCTGCACGAGGAGGCGGCCGTCGGCACCGAGGAACGAGACCGTCGGGAAGCCGTTGCCACCCTTCTCGAACAGCAGGTCGGGATACGGTTCGTCGTCACAATGCGACGTGTTGTGCAAGAACAGCACCACCTTCTTGGACCACTGCGCGAAGTCGTCGGTCGAGAGCGCACGGCTCTCGAGGGCGTCACACGGGCCTCAAGGTGCGTAGCTGCGCGTGAAGTAGGTCAGGATCAGCTTGCCGTCCGCCTCCGCCTCGCGGCGCGCGGCATCGTAGTCGAGCCGCCACGCGGCATTCTTGAACACTGGCTTGGCGAGCTTCTCGGACCGCTGCGCGCGCAGCCGCTCCTGATCGCCACCCGCTTGGGCACACGCCAGCCCACTGAGCAGCACCGCACCGACCGCGGTCCAACCGGTCACACCGATGAGTCGAGACAAAGGCACCTCCTTGGAATGCGCTTGTGATACGACAAACCCGACCGGGGTTCGCATTCCGCCGTTTTTTGCCGTCCTGCGTGCTGGCGTCACCGTTGCGCGCCGCCATCCGGCCCGTCACACTGCGGCGATGAGTGCCGCACCCTCCATCGAGGCCGTCGAGACCCTCCTCGACCGCCCCCTGCTGGATCTTGTCTACGAGGCCGCAACGGTGCACCGGACCCACCACGCCCCGGGCGCGGTGCAGTGTGCCCAGCTCGCCAGCATCAAGACCGGGGGTTGCCCCGAGGACTGTGGCTACTGCTCGCAGAGCGCGCGTTTCGACACCCCGATCGAGGCCCACGCGCTGCTGCCCGCGAGCGAAGTGCTGGCGCGCGCCCAGGCCGCCGCCGCCGGCGGCGCCGACCGGTTTTGCATGGGCGCTGCCTGGCGCGCGGCGCCGGAGGGGGCGCGTTTCGAGTCGGTCCTGCAGATGGTGCGCGAGGTCAAGGCGCTCGGTCTGGAGACCTGCGCGACGCTCGGCATGCTGACGAAAGGGCAGGCGGAACGGCTGCGCGAGGCCGGCCTCGACTACTACAACCACAACCTCGACACCGGCCGCAGCCACTACGGGCACGTCGTCACCACGCGTACCTACGACGATCGCCTGCAGACGCTGGCGCACGCGCGGGAGGCCGGCCTGAAGCTCTGCTGTGGTGGCATTCTCGGCCTCGGCGAGGACCGCCGGGCGCGCGCCGAGCTGCTCGTCGAGCTGGCAGCGATGGCGCCGCCGCCCGAGTCCGTGCCGATCAACACGCTGGTCCCGGTCGAGGGCACGCCGATGCAGCATCACGAGCCCGTCGATTGGAGTGAGGTGCTGCGCACGGTCGCCGCGGCGCGCATCGTGCTGCCGGCAAGCGCGCTCCGGCTCAGCGCCGGGCGCCGCGAGCTCGGCGAGGCCGGCCAGGCTCTCTGCTTCCTGGCGGGCGCGAACTCCATCTTCACCGGAGACGTCCTGCTCACCGCGGCCAACGCGACGCCGGACGCCGACGCCACCCTGCTGGCCAAGCTCGGTCTCCATCGCTCGGCGCACGCGACGGCGGCGCGATGACTCCGCCGGACGCCGCGGCACGCCGCCGCGCCCTGTGGCAGGGCGAGCTGGACGACCTGCGCGCGCAGGACCGACTGCGCGCGTTGCCGGGTCGGCCGGCCGGCATCGATTTCGTTTCCAACGACTACCTCGGGCTGCGGCACCACCCCGCGTTGCGGCGCGCGGCGCACACCGCCATCACCCGCGATGGCTGCGGCGCCGGCGCAGCGCGCCTGCTCGGTGGCGCGGCGGAGGCCAGCCTCGCCCTCGAGCACCGCGTCGCCGCCTGGCTGGGCACGCCCGCCGCCTTGCTGTTCCCGTCGGGCTATCAAGCCAACTTGGGCGTGATCACCGCGCTGGCCGATCGCGAGGACGTCATCCTCAGCGACGCCTTGATCCACGCGTCCTCGATCGATGCCTGCCGGCAGACGCGCGCCACGGTCCGCGTGTTCGCCCATGCGGACCTGGAGGCTTTGGACGCCGCGCTGACGGCCGGACGCGACGCCCGCCGCCGGTTGGTCCTGACCGAGGGCGTGTTCGGCATGGACGGCGACGTGCCACGCTTGCGCGAGATGCACGCACTGTGCGCGGCGCACGACGCCTGGCTGATCGTCGACGAGGCGCACTCCGCCGGCCTGCTCGGTCCGCGCGGGCGCGGCGCGTGGGCAGCGCACGGCGGCCGGGACGACCGCGCGCTGGCAGCCCGTGTCGTCACCTTCGGCAAGGCGCTCGGCAGCGCGGGCGCAGCGGTGGCGGGCGATGCCGAGCTGTGCGCACTGCTCGCCCAACGGGCACGCAGCTTCGTGTTCAGCACGGCGCCGGCGCCGGCGGTCATTGCCGCTGCCGGCGCAGCCATCGAGCTCGTCCAGCAAAGCTCGGCCGAGCGCGACCGCGCACTGCAGCTGGCGCGGCGGTTGGCACACGGGCTCGACCTGCAGCCGCCGGATGCGGCAATCGTGCCACTTCCGGTCGGCGACGACGCTCGCGCGGTGCAGCTGGCGACCACGCTGCAACAACGCGGTTTCGACGTCCGCGCCGTCCGGCCGCCAACCGTGCCCCCTGGCACGGCACGGCTCCGGCTGGTGTGCCACGCCACCAACACCGAAGCGCAAGTCGATGCGCTGGTCGAGGTGATCACCGCGCCGGCTGCACGCACGGAGCGGAGTCGCCGCGCCGGCGGAGGGGGACGGGGTGATGAACGGGAGCCTGGCTCCGTACGTTCGTGTCAGGTGTTTGTCGCGGGGACGGACACCGGGATCGGCAAGACGGTGGTCGCCGCCGCGCTCGTACGTTCGCTGGGTGGAGGGAGTGGAGGTGCGGTGCGCTACTACAAGCCGGTGCAGACTGGTGAGGACGACGACACGGGGACGGTGCGCGCGCTCACCGGCGACGCCGCGGCCACCGCGGCGCCGCCGCTGCACGAGTTGCCGCTGCCCGCTTCGCCGCACGAGGCGGCGCGGGACGCAGGCGTGCAGATCGATCTCGGTTCGGTGCGCGATTCGCTGCACCGGCTGCAGGCGGCGGGGCCCGCCGGTGCGGACTGGGTCGTCGAGCTGGCCGGCGGCTTGATGGTGCCGTATGGCGACGGCTCGCTGCAGATCGACTGGCTCGCCGAAGCCGCGGCCGGCGGCGCCCGGGTGGTCCTGGTCGCGCGCTCGGGACTCGGCACCCTCAACCACAGCTTGCTGTCGCTGCAGGCGCTGCGCGCGCGCGGCGTGACGCCCACGGCGCTGGTGCTGGTCGGCGCGCCCCACGATAGCAACCGCGCCACCCTCGCCGCGCTCGCGGCCCCGGTGCCGGTCGTCGAGCTGCCTGTTCTCGAGCCCTTGACCGCAGAGACTCTCGCGCAGTGGGCCGCGACCCACGACTGGCCCGCGCTGCTGCGCGCGACCGAACCCGTTGCGGAAGAGGACTGGGCCGTGCGTGGCCATCGCTGCCTGTGGCATCCCTACACCCAGCACGGCACCGACGACACTCCGCTGCCCGTCGTCGAAGCCAGCGGCTCGTGGCTGACCTTGGCCGACGGCCGCCGCATCCTCGACGGGATCTCGTCGTGGTGGACCTCACTGCACGGCCACGGCCGTGCCGAGATCCTCGACGCGGTCCGCACCCAGGGTGCGCGCCTCGACCACGTGCTGTTCGCCGGCGCCACCCACCGGCCGGCAGTCGAGCTCGCCGAGCGGCTGCTCGCCCTGGCACCGCCCGGTCTGGCCCGCGTGTTCTACAGTGACGACGGCTCCACCGCGGTGGAGGTCGCGTTGAAGATCGTGCGCCAGGCGTGGGTGCAGCGCGGCGAGCCCCAGCGCCGGGTCCTCGTCGCCCTCGATGGCGGCTACCACGGCGACACCCTCGGCGCGATGGCGGTCGGCGACCCCGAGCCGTTCTTCGCCGCCTACCGGCCGTGGCTGTTCGAGGTCGAACGCGTGCCCGCCGAGGCCGAGGCCATCGCCGGTGCGTTGCAGCGGTTGGGAGAGCGCGCCGCCGGGGTGATCGCCGAGCCCCTGGTGCAGGGGGCGGCCGGAATGCGCATGCACGGACCCGAGCTGCTGCAAACGATCCGTGCCGTGTGCGATCGCCACGACGTGCCGTGGATCGCCGACGAAGTGATGACGGGCTTCGGCCGCACGGGCGCCGTGTTCGCCTGCAGCCACGCGGGCGTCCGCCCCGACCTGATGTGCGTCGCGAAGGGGCTGACCGGCGGCGTGCTGCCGCTCGCCGCGACGCTGGTCGCCGAGCCGTGGTTCGAGGCGTTCCTCGCCCCCGACAAGGGCCGCATGTTCTTTCACGGCCACTCCTTTACCGCCAACCCATTGGGCTGCGCCGCCGCCCTGGCCTCGCTGGACTTGATCGAGCGCGAAGCGACGCCGCTGCGGCTGGACGGGCTCGGCCAACGCATCGAGACCGAGCTGCGGCGCCGGCTTCCCAACCCGGCGGCGCTCGGTCTTCGCCGCTGCGGCGGCATCGTCGCGCTCGACGTTCAGCGAGACGGTGGCTACCTCGACGACATCGCAGGAACGCTGCGGGCGGCGGCAGTCGAACGCGGCTGTCTGCTGCGCCCGCTGGGACCGGTGGTCTACGCGATGCCCCCCGCCTCGACGACCGAGGCCGAGGCCGACCGGATCGCCGACGTCATGGCGAGCCTGGCCGAGGGTGCTGGTTGACCTCGAGGAGGGCGCGCATCTCCGCGAAGCGGGCGGCGGTGGCGGCGTCGACTTCGGGGTAGCGCAAGCCCTGGGCGCGCAGCGCCGCCACGACCAGCTCGGCCACCGATAGCCGCATGAACGGCTTGTCATCGGCCGGGATCGCGAACCACGGTGCCCAAGGCCGCGAGGTCCCGTTGAGCGCTGCTTCGTAGGCGCGCTGGTAGGCATCCCAGTGCTGCCGCTCGGCGACATCGCCGACCGAGAACTTCCAGTTCTTCTCAGGCCGCTCGATGCGGGCCAGGAACCGGCGGCGCTGCTCTTCGGCCGACACGTTGAGCCAGAACTTGAGGATCAGCGTCCCGTTGCGGGCCAGGTGCTTCTCGTGGTCCCGGATCGACTCCAGCCGCTCCTCCCACAACGCCTCACCGGTGGCACGGTCCGGGATCCGCTGTGCGTCGAGGTACTCGGGATGCACGCGGACGACGAGCACCTCCTCGTAGTAGCTGCGGTTGAAAATGCCGATCCGGCCGCGCTCGGGCAGGCAGCGCACGGTGCGCCACAAGAAGTCGTGGTCCAGCTCCACCGCCGACGGCTGCTTGAACGAGAACACCTGGCAGCCCGCGGGGTTCACCCCGCTCATCACCGCGCGGATCGTGCCGTCCTTGCCCGCCGCGTCCATCGCCTGAAACACGAGCAAGACGGCGTGGTGGTCGTGCGCGTACAGCATGCGCTGCAGATCGCGCAGCTCGTCGACCGCTTCCTCGAGCTGCCGCTTGCACGCCTTCTTGCCGGGCGCCTCCGACGGCGGCGCCGTCGGCGCCCGGTCGACGCGGAACGAGCCGTCGAACGGCACCAAGAAGGGGCTTTGCTGCCAGGTTTGCATGAGATCGGCCGATGATGGGCGACCGTTGCCACCTTCGCCAGCTTCTGCTTGCGCACGCGTTCTCCGCCGCGGACTCCTCTCGCATCTGGCGGTATGGCACTCTAGTGCGCCATGTCGCAAGCCCATCCGGCGCCGCCACTGGGCCCCCTGCTGCGCGCTGCGCGCACCGTGGATGCCATCCACCGGCGGTTGGCGCGTGCCCTCGGCTGGCTGACGCTGACGATGGTGCTGCTCGGCGCCTACAACGCCCTGGCGCGCTACTTGGAGCGAGACGTCGGCCTGCGCCTGTCGTCCAACGCGTTCCTCGAGGCACAGTGGTATCTGTTCGGCCTGGTGTTCCTGCTCGCGGCCCCGCACGCGCTGCGGGCCGGCGCCCACGTGCGGGTCGACGTGCTCTACGGCCGCCATGCCGCCCGCGGCCGTGCCTGGGTCGATCTGTGCGGCGCGCTGCTGTTGGCGGTTCCGTTCTGCTTGTTCGGGCTGTGGATGAGCCGCGACTTCGTCGCCGACAGCTGGGTACGCGGCGAGATGTCCAATGATCCGGGCGGCCTGCCGCGCTGGATCCTCAAGCCGGCGATCCCGCTCGCCTTCGGGCTGTTGTTGCTGCAGTCCCTCTCCGAGGCCGTCAAGAGCGCCGCCGTCCTGGTCGGCCGCGCACCCGCCAGCATCCTCGACGAGCCGCCGCCGCCCGGCTCCCCAGCGTCGCTCCACTCCCAGGACGACCGGCGATGACTCCGGCGCTCGGCCCACTGATGTTCGGCGCTGCGTTCGCGCTGATCTTCCTCGGCTATCCCGTGGCCTTCGCGCTGGGCGGCGTCGCGGTGGTGTTCGCCTGGATCGGGGTCGGTGGCGGCTTCTTCGGATTCGACTACCTGACCCTGTTCCCCGAGCGCGTCTTCGGCGTGGTCAGCAACCAAGTCCTGCTGGCAGTGCCTTTCTTCATCTTCATGGGGACCGTGCTCGAACGCTCGCGCCTGGCCGAGGACCTGCTGCGCACGATCGGCTTGCTGTTCGGTGCACGGCGCGGCGGGCTGGCGCTCGCCGTCGTCTTCGTCGGCGCCCTGCTGGCGGCCGCCACCGGCATCGTCGGCGCGTCCGTGGTCGCGATGGGCATGATCTCGCTGCCGATCATGCAGCGCTACGGCTACGCACCCTCGCTGTCGACCGGCGTGATCTGCGCGGCCGGCACGCTCGGCCAGATCGTTCCGCCGAGCATCGTCCTCGTGGTGCTCGCCGACCAGCTCGGCGAGAGCGTCGGTGACCTGTTCTTGGGCGCGCTCGCGCCGGGGCTGCTGCTGGCGGGGCTGTACGCGGTCTACGTCATCGTCCTGGCCAGGTTGCGGCCAGCGGCCGCTCCCGCGTTGCCGGCTGCCGAGCGCGCTGCGATCCCCGACCTCGGCCGGCAAGTGCTGCGCGTCATGGTGCCGCCGCTGCTGTTGATCGTCATCGTCCTGGGCAGCATCTTCGCCGGCGTGGCGACGCCGACCGAAGCCGGCGCCCTGGGCGCCGTCGGCGCCATGCTGCTCGCCCTGTGCAGCGGTCGGCTCGACCGGGCGGCACTCCGCTCGACGATGCACACGACCACGCTGTTGACCAGCATGATCATGTTCCTGCTGGTCGGCTCGACCGCGTTCACCCTCGTGTTCCGCGGACTGGGAGGCGACCACTGGATCGAAGCGCTGCTGACCGACCTGCCCGCCGGTGAGCTCGGCTTCCTGGTCGTCGCCAACCTGGTGATCTTCGCACTCGGCTTCTTCATCGACTTCTTCGAGATCGCCTTCATCATCCTCCCCCTCCTGGTGCCCGTCGCACGCCTGCTCGGCTTCGAGGGCGACAAGATGATCTGGTTCGGCGTGCTGGTGGCGATGAACCTGCAGACCAGCTTCTTGACGCCACCATTCGGCTTCTCGCTGTTCTACCTGCGTGGCGTGGCGCCGAAGGAGATCCCGACCTCGACCATCTACCGGGGTGCGGTGCCGTTCATCGCGATCCAGCTGATCGGCCTGGCGCTCGTGGTGCAGTTTCCACAGCTGGTGACCTGGGCGCTCGGCGACTGACGCGACGGCCCAGGGCGCTCGAGCACGTCACTCGCCGAACGCGAACTGCGCATACGACAGCTCGCAGGTGCCGAACCAGTGGAACGCGTCGCGACGAAAGGCGCGCCAGTGCTCCAGGATCCGCGCGTAGACCGGATCGGCCGCCGCCTCGTCGGCCAGCAGCTGCTCGCTGGCTTCACGCGCGGCGCGCAGGATGTCATCCGAGAACCTGCGCAGCACGACGCCGCGCTCCGGCGCCAACAACCGACGCAGCGCCGGTGGGTTCTTGGTGTCGTAGCGGATCTGCATCGCGGTCGCCGCCTCGCGAGAAGCCGCGCGAAAGATCTCGCGATACTCGACCGGCAGCGCATCCCAGGCGGTGCGGTTGACCATGAAGCTGAGGTTGGGGCCCGGTTCCCAAAAGCCGGGGTAGTAGTAGTTCTTCGCGACCTGCCAGAAGCCGAGCTTCTCGTCGTCGTACGGCCCGACCCACTCGGTGGCATCGATCGCGCCGCGCTCGAGCGCGGGGTAGATGTCACCGCCGGCGATCGCCTGCACGGAGACCCCCAGCTTGTCCATCACCTTGCCGCCGAGCCCCGGGATGCGCATGCGCAGACCCCGCAGGTCCGCCGCCCGCTCCACGGGCTGCCGAAACCAGCCGCCCATCTGCGCCCCGGTGCTGCCCGACGGAAACGCGACGATGCCGAACTCCGCGTAGACGTCGGCCAAAAGCTCGGCGCCGCCGGCCTGGTGCAGCCACGCATCCTGCTGCCGCGGAGTGAGGCCGAAAGGCACGCAGGTATCGAACGCGAGTGCCTTGGCCTTTCCCGTGTAGTAGTAGCCCCCGGACTGCCCCACTTCAGCGGCACCCTTCTCGACCGCGTCCATGACCTGCAACGGCGGCACCAGCTCGCCGGCCTGGAAGACCTCGATCGCGAACCGACCGCCGGTCATCGCCGCGACCCGCTCCGCCAGCACCTCGGCCGCCCCGAAGATCGTGTCCAAGCTCTGCGGAAAGCTCGACGCCAACCGCCACCGCACATTGCGGCCGGAGACTTGGCCGGCCGGTGCACCACCCCCGTCGCGGTCCGCTCCGCGAAACACCCCGGCCGCACTGGCGGCGACGATGCCGGCCGCCGTGCCGGTCAGACCACCGCTGAGGAACGCCCGCCGGCCGACGCCAGGGGGTCCGCCATCTGCTGCAGTCGCCATCGACGAACAGCGTAGCGCCGGGCCGGGCTCGCCGGACAAAGTCGCCGCCGAGACAGGCAACGTAGTAAGCTCGCGGCCAGCAACCGCTGTTGCGGGTCTACGCCGGCATCCGCTTCGCCGCGACGGTCCGCCCACCGCGCCGCGCCAACTGCTCGCGCAACGCGCGGCTGCGCCGCAGCGGCGATCCGGCATAGCGCGCGACGATGCCGTAGCAGGACGGCACCACGATCAACGTGCTGACCGTCGCCGTCGTCACCCCGGTCAGCACGACCCAGCCGATCGCCACGCGCGCCTCGGCGCCGGCCCCCGTTGCCAAGACGAGCGGCAGCGCACCGAGCGCCGTCGACATACCCGTCATCAGGATGGGGCGCAGGCGCAGCTCGGACGCCTCGGCCACCGCCTCGCGGAAGCCGCGGCCACGATCGCGGAGCTGGCCGGCGAACTCGACGATCAAGATGCCGTTCTTCGCCGCCAGACCGATCAGCATCACCATCGCGATCTGGCTGTACAGGTTGAGGGTCTGTCCGCCGATCCAAAGGCCCAACAGACCGCCGAACAGCGCCAGCGGGACGGTGATCAGGATCACGAGTGGTGAGAGGAAGCTCTCGAACTGCGCCGCGAGCACCAGATACACGAGCAACAACGACAGGCCGAACGCGAACCACAGCGCGCTCGACGCCTCGGCAAACTCTTTGCTCTGCCCCTTGTACGACACGCCGGGCGCCCCCTGCAGCTCGTCGTCCACCACTCCGCGCAGGAAGCTCAAAGCCTCGCCGAGGCTGTAGCCCTCGGCGAGGTTGGCGCCGATGGTGATCGCGCGCAGCCGGTCGTAGCGGTTGAGCTTGGCGGCATCGGCGAACTCCGCGACGCGCACCAGGTTGGCGAGCGGCACGAGCTCGCCCGTCGTCTCCGAACGCACGTAGATTTGCTCGAGGTCGCTGGGCGCGCGCTTGTCGCGGTCCTCGGCCTCCAGCATCACGTCGTACTCTTCGCCGCGGTCGAGATAGGTCGTGACCCGGCGAAACCCCATCATCGTCTCGAGCGTGCGGCCGACTTCGACCGCCGACACGCCGAGGTCGGCGGCGCGGTCTCGATCCACGGTCACGCGCAGCTGCGGCTTGGTCTCGTTGAAGTCGGCGTTGACCGCCACCAGGCCGGGGTTCTCGTTGGCGCGCTGCAAGATCACATCGCGCCAACGGGCCAGCTCGTCGAAGGTCGGGCCGGTGATGACGAATTGCACGGCCTGCCCGCTGCGCCGCCCGAGCAACCCCGAACGCACCGTGCTGAACGCGCGATAGCCCGGGATCGCGTTGAGCTCGGCATCGACGGCGTTGGCGACTTCGAGCGTCGAGCGGTCGCGCTGGTCCCACAGCTGGAGAAGTACGGTGCCCCAGCCGGAGTTCACCGCGCCCCCGCTGCCGAACGACCCCGGCACGCGGGTGAGCACACGCTGCGCCTCGCCGCTGTCGATCAGCGGCAACAGCACTCCCTCGACGCGCTGCAGCATGTCGACCGACTGGCGGAACGTCGCCCCCTCGGGGCCGGTGATCATCACGGTGAAGCTGCCGCGATCCTCGGTCGGGGCGTACTCCTCGGGCAAAGAGCGGAACAGCCCGACGGTCGCCAGCGCCAAACCCGCCACCAGCAGCAGGCCGGCGACCGGTTGGCCGACCAAGCCGTCCACCAACCAGCGATAGCCGCGCTGCAAGGGCCGGAAGCCCGCTTCGACGGCGCGCGCCAGCCACGGAGTCCGCCGGCCGAGGAGCGCCACGCACATCGCGGGTGAGAGCGTCAGGGCGACGAGCGTCGACAGAACCACGGCGCCCGCCAACGCCAGCGCGAACTCCGAGAACAACCGACCGGTGTTGCCCTGCAGAAACGCGAGCGGCACGAAGACCGCCACCAACACCAACGTCGTGGCCACCACCGCGAACGCGACCTGGCGGCTGCCGAGGAACGCAGCGCGCAACGCGGGCTCGCCCCGCCGCATGCGGCGGGCGATGTTCTCCAGCACGACGATCGCGTCGTCGACCACCAGCCCGATGGCCAGCACCATCGCCAGCAGGGTCAGCAGGTTGATCGAGTACCCCAGCAGATCGAGCACGAAGAAGGTGCCGATCAGCGACACCGGCACGGTGACAGCCGGCACCAGGGTGGCGCGCAGACTGCCGAGGAACAGAAAGATCACCAGGACCACGGCACCGGCGGCGAACGCCAGCGTGGTCCACACCTCGTCGATCGCGGCCTGGATGTAGACCGAGCTGTCGGAGCTCGGGTACAGCTGCATGTCGGGAGGCAGCGTCTTGTTGACCCGCGCGACCCGCTCCTTGACCGCCCGCACGACCTCGATGGTGTTCGCCTTGGACTGCCGGACGATGCCGATGCCGACCATGTCCTCGCCGTTGCGGCGGAACGCGGTGCGGTCGTCCGACGGCCCGCGCTCCACCCGTGCGACGTCGCGCAACCGCACGAGGTAGCCGTCGGCGCCGCGACCGACGACGAGCTCTTGGAAGTCCTCCGCCGACCGGTACGCCCGATCGATGCGCACGGTGAACTCGCGTTCGCTCGACTCGACGCGGCCCGCGGGGAGCTCGACGTTCTCGGTGCGCAGCGCACTCTCGACATCGCCGGCCGTGATCCCGGTCGCCGCCAAGCGCTGCCGGTCGAGCCAGATGCGCATCGCATAGCGACTGCCCCCACCCACGCGAATCTGCGCAACGCCGGGCACGACCGACAGCTGATCGACCACGTAGCGCTCGGCGAAGTCGGTCAACTCCATCACGCCCCGCACGGGGCTCGCGAGGTTGAGCCAGTAGACCGCGTCGCTGCCGGAATCGACCTTGGTGATCTCGGGCGGGTCGACTTCTTCGGGGAGCTGCTGCAGCACCCGCGACACGCGATCCCGCACGTCGTTGGCGGCCGCCTCGACGTCCCGATCGGGGACGAAGTCGATGGTCACCCGGGAGCTGCCGTCGCTGGTCGACGAGCTGATCGTCGCAATGCCCTCGACACCGCTGACCGCGTCCTCGATCACCTGCGTGACCCGCGTCTCGACGGTCGCCGCAGCCGCCCCCGGATAGCGCGTGTCGATGCTGACCGTCGGCGGCTCGATGTCCGGGAACTCGCGGATCCCCAGCCGGCTGTAGCCGACCACGCCCAGCACGATGATGACCATGCTCAGCACCGTGGCGAAGACGGGCCGGCGCACCGAAAGGTCGGAGAGCAGCACGACGCTACCGCGTCTCCACGACGTCCACGCCGACGCCGGGGCGAACGCGCAACAGTCCCTCGACAACGACTCGATCTCCCTCCGCCAACCCGGAGCGGATCTCGACCCAGCCCACTCGCCGGCGACCGATCTCGACCTCGGTGCGCTGGACCACTCCATCGCCGTCGACGGCGAGCACGTGGTAGCGATCGCCCGTGGGCACCAGCGCCGCTTCCGGCACTTGCAGCACCGGGGACTCGCCGCGTTCAACGGTGACCTTGAGCAACATCCCCGGCCGCAGCAGCCGATCGGGATTGGGCAGCTCCGCCCGCACGGTCGCCGACCGCGTGCGCCGGTCGAGCCTGGTGTCCAGCATCGTCACGCGCCCCGCAAAGGTCTTGTCCGGCCAGGCGTCACTGCGCGCATTGATCGTCATCCCAGCGCGCACCGCACTCAGCCAGACCTCGGGGATCGTGAAGTCGAGCTTGACGCGCGTCAGGTCGTCGAGCGTGGTGATCAACGTCGTCGGATCGACGTAGGCCCCTTCGCTGACCCGCCGCAATCCCAGGGTGCCGGCAAAGGGCGCCCGCACCTCCCGATCCTCGATCGCCGCCTCCAACGCCACCACACGCGACTCCGCCGCGGACAGGTTGGCGACCGCCTCGTCCAGGTCGCGCTGGCTCGCCATCTCCTTGCCGAACAGCTCCACCACCTGTCCGTGCCGCACCTTGCTCTGGTCGCGCAAGGCCACCGCCTCGGCCAGCCGCGCGCTCTCCTCCTCCGCGTTCATGCGGACCAGCAACTGGCCCGACTCGACCTCCTGGCCGTCGACGAAGTGGAGCGCCGCGATGTGGTCGGCCCGGTTCGCCGTGATCGTCACCGACTCATAGGCCTGCACGGTACCGAGCGCTTCGAGCGAGTCGACCAGCGGAGCGCGCACCACGCGGGCGACCACGACGGGGACCGCGGGCCGGCCGCGGGCTTCCGCGCGATCTTCGCTCGCCGACTCTGCCTGCGCCGCACCGAGCAACTCGGGAAAACCGAGCAAAGCGGCGGCGGCCACGGCACCGAGGGCCAGCAGATACACGAGAGCGGTGCGCATTTCGGGGAGCGCAATGGTAGCCCAGCCCTTATCGATGGCCAGGGCCGCGCGGCAAAGCGGACGCAGCGCGGGTGTTGCCGGTCGCCACCCATGATGCCGGCGCCACCGTCAGTTCGATCGTTGCCGCAGGTCGTCGAACTCCCATGAGAGCCCGGCGAAAGTACCCGGCAACGGGGGCGGCGGGTCGATCAGACTGCGACAGTCGATGCGGACCCGGTCGATCGCCAGCCACTCGACCCGCAGAAACTCATAGCCGTGGGCGACGACCGTTTGTCGCGTGTCGCCCTCGACCAGCGTCAAGGTCTGCCAGCGAAACGGCGGCGTGTGGTGCTCGGCCACTTCAACCGCTCGGTGCCCATCCGGAGCGGGGAACGCTCGCGCTCGCGACGGATCGATTCCCTGCTCGTCCTCAGCAGTCGCGCCGTCCGGATACTCGCGCAGGACGTACCAGCATCCACCGCCGAAGATCAGGAGTAACACCGCCGCCAGTAAAGCGATCACCGCCTGCTCGACGGGAGTGCGTTGGGTGGATTCCATGGGCTTCAGAACCGCTCCTCACCGGTCGCGCGCACGGGATCGGGGAAATCGCGATACAGCGCGAACAACGGATCGCGAACCAGGTGGTTGACGGCGTGGTGGAGCCCTTCGATCGGTTCGCGGCGGGCCGCGACCTGATCGAACGCCCGCTGCAACTGCTCCAAGTCCTCGAACTCCATCACGACGTGGAACTCGCGCAGCGCCGGAGGGCGGAGCCCGAGCTTGCAGCGGGTGATCCGATAATCCTGCAGGAGCCCCTGGTCCCGCAGTGGGTCCAGATAGTCGCGCACCGCGGTGCAGAACGAGAGGTCACTGGCGCCGGCCGCCAGGTTGCACCAAATGTGGTAGTAGTCCATGGACGCCGCGGGGCGGCGAGCCGCCTCGCGAGTCGCGAGGATGCCACAAGGTGGGATCCGGCGCCAAGCCCCCTTTCCATGGCGCTTTGATCCCGAAGCCGCGGAGCAGCGATGAGTTGACCCTTAAGTAGGGGGCCGCGACGGACGATGCCGCCAGATGCGCACACCGCTGGGCATGGCTCTCTGTGTCCTCGCCGCTTGCTCGAGCGGTTCGGATGGCGTGCCGCCGCCCGGTGAAGACCCGGGCACCACCAGCACCGGCGGGACCGGGGGTACCGGCGGAACTGGGGGTACCGGGGGCACTGGCAGCACGGGGGGCTCTGGCGGAGGGTCCAGCGGCTCGGGCGGGGGATCCACACCGGCGCCGCCGCCTCCGCCTCCGCCGCCGCCTCCGCCAGCGACCGCCGAGGTCGCGGGCATCTTCCTCCCCGTGGCGATGTCGGGGACCGTTCCGCTGCGCTTCCGACTCCGCGACGACGGCAGCGTCGCGGCCGACGTGCAGGTCGAGTTCTCTCGCGACGGCGGAGCGACGTGGCTCGACGCCCACGTGGTCGGCCCATTGACCAACCTGGCGACCTCCCCGACCGGCGTCGACCACTCGTTGCAGTGGGACACCATGGCCGACGCCGGCTTTCGCGGTGAAGTCGGCATCCTCTTGCGGGTGACGCCCTTCCAGGGAGGGGTGAGCGGCACCGCGCGCAGTGTCGTCACTCCGGTCGCCGACAACTGGGCGGCCGCCCTCGCCGCCGCCGATTCGCAGATGACGCACTACGGTCCGCTGGACCCCGCGACGATCGCGCTGGCGGAGACGTTCGATGTCGTCGTCGTGCATCCCGAGTCCGGCGACGTCAGCGTCGCCCAGGTGCGCGAGATCCAGGACGGTGTCGATCCGGCCGACGCCAGCGACGACGTGTTCGTGCTCGGCTACATCTCGATCGGCGAGGACCTGCGCACGGTGGGGATGACCGACGCCGAGATGCTCGCCGACCCGCGCTTCGTCGGCGACGGCACCGGGCCGCGCATCGACCCGCGTGGCCCCAATGCCGGCGGCCAGCCACTGACCGGCTTGGACCCTCTCGGCCTGCCCTCCAACGGCGGCACCGGGTTCGCGGCTTGGTATCTGGACGACAACTCGGTCGACAACAGTCCGACCAACGTCGGCGATGGGCTGCCGGACAGAAACGCCATCTTTGGCGGCTGCTTCGTCAATGCAGGCGACCCACAGTGGTTCGAAGCACTCGACCAGATGACCTACGACGGCATCGACCGCGTGCCGGGACTCCGCGAGCTGATGACGGTCGGATTCGGCCGGGGCTACGCGCTGGACGGCGTCTTCCTCGACACGTTGGACACCTGTGCTCCCAACTCCTACACCAACGGCAGCAGCCCCAACCAGTCCGAGTTCGAATGGACAGCCGCGGGCTTTGGCGATTTCGTCGAACGCCTGCGCAATCGCTACCCGCGCAAGCTGATTCTGCAGAACCGCGCGCTCTTCTTCTTCGACCCTCGCCACCCGCACTTCGAGGTGCACCCCGGCGACTGGGTCAACTTCGTGTACTTCGAGAGCTTCCGGCTCAACTCGAACGCGAGCGAGGAGTACAATCCGTACTTCTACGGCGACAACCGGTTCAACGTGTCGCCCAAGCTGATCGCCGAGTCACAGCGGCCGAACGGTTTTCGCGTGCTCTCCCTCGGCTACGCGGAAGGGCCGCCCGGCACGATGGCGTTGGAGACCCTGATCGGCCAGTCGACCGTCGGCCTCGCGTCGCTGACCGAAGACGTCGTGCAGACCGAGGACACGCTCGGGTATCTCCACTACATCACCGACGCGGGCCTGATCTTCGCCAACGACTTCGTGCGCCAAACCCGCGCGACCATCGACACCACGCCACCGGCCTGGACCAGCATCTACAACGCCAACAACCCGCCATTTCCGACGCCGCCATTGGCGCCGACGCCGCGCGTCGGCATCCAGCAGGTCGTGCCCGGTCCCGACTGCGCAGTGGTGCGCTGGGACGTCGCGATCGACAGCAACCCACTGGGCTACGCGCTCTACCATCAGGACACGCCGTTCGACTTCGTCAACGATCCCAACCTCAGCGGCGCAACGCGCACGGTGCTGACGCCGGGCGACGTCGCTGGCTATGCCAATCACTGGTCGGCGCCCCTGCCGTTCGAGGCCACTGTCACCGGCCTGACCGCCGGCACCCTGTATCACTTCTGCATCCGGGCCTTCGACATCCACGGCAACGAGGAGCAGAACCAGGTCGCCCTGAGCGCGACGCCGATCGGCATGGTGCCGATCACCATCGATGGCGACTTCTCCGACTGGGCCATCGTACCGATCGCGCACACCGACCCGGCGGACGTGCCGGATTCGGCGGGACCCGACTGGCTCCAGCTCAAGATCACCAACGACCAAGACAATCTCTACCTGCGCTACACCTCGGAGAACGCCTTCAACCTCGACGGATCCCCCACCTACGGCTGGTCGCGCACTCTCCTGTTCTTCGATGTCGATGACGACCCGACAACGGGCTACCCCGTCACCGGCGCTGTAGGCAGCGAACTCCTGCTCAGCGGAGACGGCCTCTTCGCGCAGACCGCCACTCAGTTCAACGCGGGCTTCCTGCGCACCATCGACATCAACCCGACCACCAGCGTCACCGAGTGCGAGCTCGCCATCCCCCTCCTCTGGATCCGCGCCGCCCACCCCACCGCCAGCCGAATCCGCATCGAGTTCGTCAACGACGACGTCAGCGACTACGCCCCCGACAACGCCCCGCTCTACTACACCCTGGCAACTCGCTGACCCCCGCCTACGCCGGCCGCTCAGCGAAGTCCAACCGCCCCCGCGACCGCCGCCACCCACCCTTCAGCAGCCAGGTCCGCGCCCGCACCGTCGGCCGCGCCACCGGCTCCGACAGCTCCACCACCTCGCGCCACCCGTCGAACCAAGGCCCCGACGAGTAGACGTCGATCGCCTGCCGCGGCCGCTGCCGGTGGTGCCAAGCATTCTGCAGCACATACACCAACGCCCGCCGCACCTCCGTCGGCGAGCGCAGCACCCGCTCGTGGAACCGCTCGGCAAACACCCGCCCCGAGCGCCCCCACAGCTTGTTCAACCCCCGCGCCATCCGCACCAGCAGCCCGGTCATCCCCCGCGTCAACGCCTCCCGATCCTTCGCCTCCACCAGAAGGTGCAAGTGATCGCGCTGCACCGAGAACTCCACCAACCGAAACCCGAACCGCCCACACCCCGCCCGGATCCGCTCCACCAACATCCAGTACGTCCGCGCATTCCGTAAGCCCGGCAACCCCCGACACAACCGCACCGTCACGTGCAACGGATACCGCGCCACCAACGCCCCCCGCGCCAAGTGCGGCACCGTCTCATCACTCACCTTGGGCCGACCAGCCCCCTCCCGAGCCCCACCCCACTGCCGAAACGGCAGCTCACCCTGCACCACCCCACGGCGCCGTCCACCGCGCCCCGATCGAACTGCCTTGCTCGTCATTTGAATTAGCGACCTTATCAAAGAGGGAGTCCGCATGCAAGAACCCGAAAGGGAATCCGCGAAAGCGGCCGGCGATTCGCACGCAGCCTGCTCCCACCACCTCCAGCTCCAGAGCTGAAGGCTCGCCTCACCACGCCGAGTAGCCGCGGGGGGTTGCCCCCCCGCAGCTCTCACAGAACCGGACTTGTGGGTCACACATCCGGCTCTTCAGGACGGTATCCCCCAAAGGGGGCCGCCAGTCGTAGCGGCGCTCGTCCCAGAGCTTGGAGAGCGACACCAGCCGCTCAGCAAACCACTGATTGGGATAAGCGCGTTTGATCGCTCCCGAGTTGCTCTGCCACCACGTGCCACGCCGGCCAAACGCGGTGCGTGCAGCCGACTGCCAGCTGCACCCACGGGCGACAAGGTCTCGGAAGAGGTATCGCGGTCTCTTCTTCTGCCGAATGATGATCGCCCGCAGGCGTCGTCGAATATGGCCATCGAGATTCCGCAAGGTCCGCCACGCGGCCTTCGTGATCAGCTGGAAGTAGCCGATCCAACCACGGAGGTAACGGTTCAGTCGTTCGATGCACCAGGACATCCGACCACCCCAGGACCGCGGCGTAAGCTCACGGATTCGGGCGTCGATGCGATCCAGAGTGCGACGGGACAACTGCACCGTCAGCCAGCCCTTTCGAGTTGCGCCTACGCGAAACCCGAGGAAGTGCCGGCGATGGGCCAGGTCGACGGAACTCTTCGCTTCGTTCACTTTCAGTCGCACGCGACGTTCGATGAACCTGCGAATCGAAGCCATGACCCGGTGTCCTGAGCGCTCGCTACCGACGTAGATATTGCAGTCGTCGGCGTAGCGCACAAAACGCAACCCGCGTCGTTCCAACTCCCAGTCCAATTCGTCCAGGACGATGTTGGACAGCAGAGGTGATAGCGGGCCGCCCTGGGGCGTTCCTTCTTCCGTGATGACGCGGGTGCCATCTGGAAGAACCACGTTCGCTTTCAGCATCAGGCGGATGATCCGCAGCACCCGACGGTCCTTCACCTTCTGAGCCAGCCGGTCCAGGAGGCGTTGGTGATGGACACGGTCGAAGAACTTCTCCAAATCGATGTCCACCGTGTACCGCCGACCCTGCTTCACGTAACCCGCTGCTTCGGCGATCGCTGTGTGGGCTCCCCGCCTCGGCCGGAAGCCGTGGCTGCTGTCGTGGAACGTCGGGTCGTAGATCGGCTCCAGAATCTGGCGCACGGCCTGTTGGACCCAGCGGTCGATCACGGTTGGAATCCCGAGACCCCGCTGCCCACCACTGGGCTTCGGGATCCACACCCGACGAATATCGCCGGGCGCGTAGGTCTCCATGAGCAGAGCATCGCGGAGTTTCGGGAGCAGGTGTTTCGCATGACGCTTGACCTCTGACACCGTCTGTCCGTCGACGCCCGGGGCGCCCTTCTTGCTTACGACATGTGCCAGTGCGCTTCGCAGGTTGCCCTGCTCCGCGACCAGCTCCAGCAGATGGCAGTAGCCGTCCGCTGGCGGCGGAGCCGATTCCGATCGATGGCTGCAATCCGTCGTAGGCACCGACGTGGACTTCGTGGCAGATTCGTCTGCCCTTCCGGCCACGCCGTCCCCTTGCGGGCTCTCGGCGAAAGCGAACTGCAGTTGCCGTGGTTTCGGCTTTCTCATCCTGTCACCCCCTTCGCTCCACCGGCATTACCCGGCTTCATCACTACTACGGGGTGATCCGACTTCTCTGCATGCCTTGGTGGGTCGTCGTTGCCTCCTCCCCACCTACCGCTCGAAGCGGACACACAGAGATCTCCCTGGGTAAGAACGCAGAGTTTCGCGCCGCCGCCGATTCCAGTACTCCGAGGTCGCGACTGGATATCGGGCGTCACGTTGGATGGCACGCTGACCCAGACCTCGAGAGCCTTACGGAACTTCGCTTTCGCTCGGTGCTGCGCTGCGTCTAGGGCTTCCATCCCACACGACCTCGCGGGAACAGCACGGCACGGTGTCCGTCCTGTTCTGGCATCCCGGATCAACACCGCGCACCGCCCTCTCGGACGGCACACGGCTCCCCTTTCTGCCTCGTGCAGCTGCCTTCGACTCATGGTTTCCTCCAGTACGGATCCATAAAGAACTTTCATCTTCAACTCTGCGCCCATGCCAGGCGCAACATCACCGACGACAGCGGTCCAAGACGAGGCACGGGTGCGACCGCCGCCGACGGTGACGGAGCTGAGGCGAGTGCGCACTACTCCGTGACGAACGCCCGATCTTGAATCCGTGACCTTCAGTTCGAGCCGCGCACCCAACCGCTGCTCTCGAGCCGGAGGCCGGGGAGCGTGCTTCTGGCACCGTTCAGAGGGCGCCGATGACGCCGATCAGCAGGATCACGCCGATGGCGAAGCGAGCGACCTGTTTGCCTTGGCTGACTTCGGTGAGGGAGACGTCGCGGATCAGGAGGGGGTTGCCGGCGTGGTTGGCGGAGAGTCGGTAGACGCCGGAGAGGACGGTGGCGCGGCCTACGGTGGCTGGTGCTTCGATGCGGAACGGGACGTCGAACTGGGCGCTGGAGCCGGGGGGTACGGTGGCGATGGTCACCGGGGCGTGTTCGGCGCGTTGGAGATCGGCGAGCTGCTGGCTCTCGGCCTCGGGTGTGCGGGGGCCGGGTTCTCGGCGTTCGAGGTCGAAGTCGCTGCCGCGAATCACCCACATCTGGTCGCTGTCGTTGAAGGCGGTGAACGCGATCTCGAAGCGCAGGACGTGGCGGTCGGCGTGCTCCGGACATGGTCCACCGAGGGCGTAGGTGCAGTCTACCGACTCGGCCCTGGGTGCCGGCTCGCCCGGGGCCGCGTAGTCCAGGACCTCGCGGTGAAACCGGGTGCGCAACGCTCGATCGCCGCGCGCGGTGAAGCCACTCTGCGGGTCGACGACCAGCATGGGCGTCGTCTGGCACCCCGCTAGCGCGAGCGCCAGCAACAGCGCTGCGAAACCCATCCATCTCGAGCCGCACATCACCACCACCTCCGCAGCTGCTCGCTCAGCGTGTTCAAGTCGAAGCTCAGCATCAGTCCCATGGTCGGCCCATAGTCCGTGCTGTTGAGAATGTCGTTCCAGATCTCGAACGTGAGCCCCGTCGCCCACGCGAACCGGGCGCTGATGAAGCGCGTGCCGATCGGTTCGTCGTCGAAGTCGACGAAGAAGCCGCTGTCGTAGGTGAACGTCAGACCGACCTCCGGGTTGCCCAACCACTGCCACACGGTCGACGAACTCTCGATGCGCCGCGGCTCGTAGCCGACGTAGGCCTGCACGATGTTGTTGAAGTGCGCCAGGTTGTCGAACGCATCGCCAGGCCGCGGAAACGCGACGCGGTCCTGCAAACCGAGCTTCAGCGACCATTCCGGAATGCGCAGCTCGAATCCGGCTTGCGCGAACGGCTCCTGGTAGAGCGTGCCGAGGTTGGCGCCGGCGCCGGCAAAAACCCTGGTGCGCCAGCGGTCCCCCTCGACCACCTCGGGCTCGAACAAGCCGACACCGCGCCACTGCCAGTGCAGCGCGCCTCCGCCGTAGTAGTCGACCTCGTCGCGAGACGCTCCCACGGGAACGCGATCCAACCCCCACGAGTTGTGCAGGTATTCGTTCTGCAGGAATCGCGTCGGCTGATCGCTCGTCGGCCCCCCGCCGGCCCACACCGAGAACGTCACATCCGGGAGCGCCGGCAGACGGTCGGCCACCGACAGCGTGAGCATGTTGAAGCCCATCGACTCGTCGATGCCGTTGTACTTGGTGCCGGTCTTGCTGAATTCGGTGAAGCGGTTGAACGAGAGCGTCGCGCGCACTTCGGGGTGCTGCGGAGGGAACGTGTTCGCCCCCCAATGCGGATCGGGTGCGCCGCCCTGGGCAGCGACCGCGGCGCCAAGCGCTGGCATGAGCGATAACGAGATGAGACAGAGACGTTTTCGCATGGCCGACTTCTCGCGCGGGAGCCCCCCGGCAAGAAGTTCGAACGACGAGGCGACGGGTCGCCCGACGCTTTTTTTGGAAAACCGCCTTGGGATCCCGCCCGGAATCACATTCCGGCGGGTGAACCCATCGAGGCCAACCAATGACGTTAGAACGAATCGCTGTCTCCGCCGCGCTCGTCGGCTCCACTCTCGTCGCACCGCTGGCGGCCGCGCAGCCGCAGCCGTCCCAGAACACCGATCCGGAGCGTTTCCGCGTCCCGATCCACCGCCAGGCCAACGACCCGGCCGGCGGCGACTACGGCGTCTGGGCCAGCGGCGACACCTACAAGGTGTCGTTCCACGACGGCATGACCTTCTACCCATTGCTCGGCCCCGGCGCGCCCGAGAACCTCCCGGTCCGCTGGCAGACCACCGCCATGCTGCGGGGCGGCCAACGCCTACTCGACACGGGCACTGCCGTGGCACCGGCGACCTGGCACTCGGACCTGCGCTTCGAGTATCGGTTTGACGGGTTGACCGAGGCCTACGACATCCGGCCTGACGGCGTCGAGCAGAGCTTCGTCCTCTACGCGCCGCCAGCGGGCGATGGTGATCTCGTCGTCGAGGGCCGCCTCTCCGGCAGGCTGTCGGCCGACGACCGCAGCCCATCGCACGGCGAGATCGCCCTGCGCGACGCCGCTGGGCGCGCGCTGGTGACTTACGGAGCGGCGACCGCGATCGATGCCGCCGGCCGGCGGCTGCCGATGCAGGTCGCGACGCAAGGGGACCGGGTCCGCCTGCACGTCCCGGACAGCTGGCTCGACTCGGCCAGCTATCCCGTCGTCCTCGATCCGCTGCTGTCGAGCACTCAGCTGGCCGTCGCCTTGATCCTCGGCACCGTGGGCGAGACCTCGATCGGGGTCGACGTGGAGAGCACGTACCTCGGCGGCGACGGCGTGCTGGTGGCCTACACCCGCAGCTTCTCCGCCAACGACCACGACCTCTACGTCCGCATGCTCGAGCACGACTGGAGCAACGGAAGCGTCGTCTTCAGTGATGTCACCACCAACTGGTCGACGCGGAACCCCGACGTCGCCTTCATCGGTGGGCCCGACCGCTGGGCGGTGGCGATCCAACGGGACTTCGCGACCCAATCCGGAATCCGAGTCGTGCTGCACGACGCCGGTGACCGCACGCCAAACAGCGGCACGGTGCTGTTCGCCAACTTGCCGTTCGGCGAGACGCACACCAATCCGGCGATCGGCGGCACCGCGAACCTCACCCTGCAAAGCGGCAACCGCGGGCTGCTGGTCTACCAGCGAGATCCCGGGGGCAACCCGGCGATGTCCAACACATCGCGCATCGAGGGCATCCTGGTCGACGCCAACGCGGTCAGCCTCGGCACTCCGCGTACGCTGCGGCGGCCTCCGATCGGCGTACTCGGTGGCTACGACCAAGAGCGGCCGGACGTCAGCCATTCCACCGACGCCAACGACTCCTGGATCGTCGTCTTCCAGGAGCTGTCGCCAGGCGTTTTGCTCGACGATTGGGACGTGATGGCCTTGCAGGTCGACTCGAACGGCGCCGTGCGCGGATCGGTCACGGTCGGTGAGGACGGTTCGACCACGACGCGCCACTGCCTGGCGCCGCTCGTCGACGGCCAGTCCGGCCGGCACGCGGTCACCTTCGTGCGCACCGACACCTACACCAGCGCCGTCCCCACCGGCACTGCGATCGAGGTGCAGAGGCTCGACTGGGCCAACGGCGGCCGTCCCGCCCTGCGTGGCATGCGGCGCCTCGCGAGCCGGCGCGGCGCCACCCTGCGCAACACCGGCCTCGCGTTCGACACGCTCAGCGACGATCACTGGGCCACCCTGTTCGTCGACACCGGAAGCAACGGCGACACCGCCACTCTGATGCGCTTGGGCCACACCGGCGGCATCGTCGAGCAACATCTGATCAACGCCGGCAGCGCGAACGTGATCGACCCGACCGTCGCCTACAGCAACTACGGTCAGAAGTTCCTGCTGACCTACGGGACCGATGGCGCCAACAGCCCGGTCCTCGGCGCGACGCTCGCCCACGACCCGACCAACGGCGCCAACCAGTACGGCGCGTCCTGCGGCGGCGACAACGACTTGACCGGACCGTGGGCCTGGGCCGGCTCGGAGAGCGTGCGCTGCCGGCTGTTCTACGCAGCACCCAACGCGCCCGCGGTGGTCTTCCTGTCGCTGGCCCCGGCCGCGGTGCCGCTCGCCGGAATCGGTATGCCCGGCTGCACCCTGCTGGTCGACACCGGCGCGGGCTTCGTCGCGTCGTTGCCCAACGGCACCAACGCCAACGGCGATGCTTGGCAGGACATCCCGCTCAGCGACGCTCCGGCCTTCATCGGCGACTTCTACGTGCAGTGGGCCTACATGGACGCCGGCGCGCCTCGCCCGCTCAAGATGTCGGCGAGCCAAGGGCTACACGTTCGCGTGCGACCGTGAGCCTCGGCCATCGCCGCGCGCTCACCGGCCGCGCCCGCCCCCATGGCGAGCGCGGTCCAGCAAGACGGCGGCGAGGATGATGCCGCCGGTGACGATCTCCTGCACCCAGTTGTCCAGGCCGAGCTTGGTGCAGCCGTTGTCGACCACGGTCATGATCAGCGCACCGACCAAGGTGCCGCGGATCGTGCCTTCACCGCCGGTCAAGCTGGCGCCGCCGATCACGACGGCGGCGATCACCTTGAGCTCGTAGCCCGACGCGGTCGTCGGGTCGCCCATCGAGAGATACGACAGCTGCAGCAACGCGGCGACCCCCGCGCAACCGATGCCGATCGCGTAGGTCAACAGCAGCGTGCGCTCGACCGGTACGCCGCAGAGGCGCGCGGTCGATGCGTTGGAGCCGATCGCGTAGACGTGGCGACCGAACACCGTCAGGCCGAGCAACGCCGCCATCAGCGCTGCCAAGCCGAGCATGATCCACACCCCGGGCGCCAACCAACCGTCCCCGCGCACCATCAAGTCCTGAATCCAAGTCTCGGCAGGCGGGTAGACCGGCTGGTTGTCGGCAAGCCCCTTGGCCGCGCCGCGCAGAGCTCCCCACGCTCCGAGCGTGACGATGAACGGCGCCAGTGGCAACGGCGGAAGCAGCCGCCGGCCCGAGACAGCGACCGTGGCACCGACAGCGAGCGCTGCCACCGCGGCCATCGGCCAGCCCCACGGCGCGGCAGTGCTGAAGAGCACCGTCAGCGCCAGTAGGGCGGCAACCGCGGAGGCGGTCCGCCCCACGACCAACGCGCCGATCAACAGGCCGCAGACGACCGCGCCGAGCACGCCGCCCAGCGCGGCCCACGCCGCCGGCACGCCCAGCTCGAGCAAACGCGCGACAGCAACGGTGCCGAGCGCGATGCTCGAGCCGACGGACAAGTCGATGCCGCCGGTGATGATGATCAGAGTGGCGCCAACTGCCGCGCTACCGACCACCGCGGTCTGCAACAACATCAGGCGCTGGTTGTCCCAACGCATGAAGTCGCCGCCGGCGAGCACAGCGAACAAGACCCACACCACGACCAACCCCAAGAGGGGACCGGCGAGCCAGCCCCGACGTATCACGCCGCTCCCCCCGCTCCGGTCGCCAACGCCATCAAGCGGTGCGCATCGGTCTCCGCCACGGGGAACGTCCGAGAGAGACGCCCGCGGCACATGACGGCCACGCGATCACAGATCCCCATGAGCTCCGGCAGATAGCTGCTGACCACCAGCACGGCGGCTGGCGCATGCCCACCCCTGCCGGCAGCCAGGCGGTCGATCTCCGCGTACAGGGCTGCCTTGGCCCCGACGTCGACCCCCCGGGTCGGTTCGTCGAGGAAGAGGACATCGACGCCCGCGTGCAGTAGGCGCGCCAGGGCCACCTTCTGTTGGTTGCCACCGGACAGGGCCCCGACGGGCAAGCACGGATCGGCGACGCGAATCCCGAGCCGGTCGATCCACCGCTGCGCGGCCACGCGGCAGCGCCCAGGCCAGACCAGCCCGCACGGCCCCAGCCCATCGAGCCGCGCGAGCACGAGGTTGTCGATCACGCTGGCGTCGATCGCCAACCCCTCGCTCGCGCGGTCCTCGCTGACCATGCCGACCCCCTGCGCCCATCGCGTGGACGGCGGCCGCGCGCCGGCGACGCCCAACACGGACAGCATGCCACGCTCGACGCGGTCGAGGCCGAACACGCAGCGCAACAACTCGGTGCGGCCGGCCCCGACCAGCCCGGCGATGCCCAGCACCTCGCCGCGCCGCAGCGTCAGCGAAGCCTCTGCCGGCAAGGATGCACCCGCCAGCCCGGCCAACTCCATCACGACCTCGCCCTCGACGCGCGCACTCCGCGGATACAGCTCGGTCACCGCGCGCCCGACCATGGCCTCGACGATCGTGGCCTTGGTCCAACTGCCCATCGCTCGACTGTCGACGATGGCACCATCGCGCAGCACCGAGCAACGGTCGGCGATGCGCTCGACCTCTTCCAATACGTGCGAGATATAGACCAGCGCCAATCCCTCGCCACGCAGCTGCTCGACCAACGCCAACAGCCGTTCGACATCGGCCTGTCCGAGACTGCTGGTCGGCTCGTCGAGAACCAGCACGCGACACCCTGCCCCGACCGCACGCGCCACTTCGACCAGCTGCTGGCTCGCAGGTGGCAACGCGTGCACCGCCCGTCCCAGCAGTTCCTCGGGCAAGCCGACGCGCGCCAGCGCTGCCGCGGCTCGGGAGCGGCCCTCGAGCCGGTTGCGCCATCCGAACCGCGCCGGCTCCGCGCCGAGCAGCAGGTTGTCTTGCACGGTCATGTGCGGCGCCAACGACAGCTCCTGGTAGATCATCGCCACGCCGCGCGCGCGCGCCTGACGCGGGTCGCGCGGGGCAAACCGGATGCCATCGAGAAACACTGCGCCAGAATCCGGCTGCACCGCCCCACTGAGCACCTTCATCAGCGTGCTCTTTCCCGCCCCGTTCTCGCCAACCAACGCATGCACCTGCCCGGTCTCGACCTCGAGGTCCACTCCGCGCAGCGCCTCGGTCGCGCCAAAGCGCTTTCTGACGCCCGCCATCCGCAGCCGGCACTCGCTCACGGCAGCAGGCGGCGCACCTCGGGGCGGTCCATGTTGTCCGCGGTCACCAGCACTGCATCCGTGTGCACGGTCGACTCGACGGCCTCGCCGCGCAGGCTGCGCACGGCGTTCTGCACGGCCACCGAGCCCATGCCATCGGGATCCTGCACGACCAAGGCGGCGATCTCTCCCGCGCGCAAGGCAGCTACCAACGGCGGGGAGGCATCGAACCCGACCAGCACCACGTCGCCGAGCAGGCCCTCCTGCCGCAGCGCCAAGAGCATGCCCTGCGTCGAAGACTCGTTGGGGCAAAACACACCATCGGCCGCGCGCAGCGTGTCGATCATGTTGAGCGCGGCGGTCTTGGCCTCACCCGGAGTGGCGCCGGCATACCGGTTGTCGGAGAGCACCGCCAAGTCGGCATGGCGCTTCACAGCTGCGAGAAAGCCGCCCTCGCGCGCGTCGGTGCTGGCGGAACCGACCTGGTATCGCAGCATCACGACCCCACCCTCGCCACCGAGGCGGCGCGCCAGCTCGTCCCCCGCCAGCTGCCCACCGGCATGGTTGTCGGTGGCGACAAAGCTCTGGTAGTCGTCGCCGGCGACACCGTCGAGCGCCGAGTCGAAGATCACTACCGGAATGCCGGCGGCGCGCGCCTGCCGCACCGGTCCGACCAGCGCCCGGTGGTCGAGCGGCGCCAGCACGAGGGCGTCCACCTCCTGGATGACGAAGTCCTGCACCAGCCGAATCTGGCCCGCGCGATCGTTCTCTACCAGAGGCCCCTTCCACAGCACGTCGACCCCGTGCTCCTCGGCGGCACGCCGCGCGCCGGCCTCGACGCTCTTCCAGAAAACGTGCGTCGTGCCCTTGGGAATCACGGCGATGCGCGCGCGGGCCGTCGCGTCACCGGCCGCATCACCACAGGCGAGCAGCGTGCCGATCGAGATCAGCAGCGCAATCACCACGCGGCGTCTGCCGATCGAGCTCACCGCCGGTTCAACCGTGGTTCTGGTTGGCGAACTCCCAGTTGACCAGCGACCACCAGGCCTCCATGTACTTCGGGCGCGCGTTGCGGTAGTCGATGTAGTACGCGTGCTCCCAGACGTCGCAGGTCAACAGCGGCGTCTGGCCGGCCGTGGTGATCGGCGTATCCGCATTGGTGGTCTGCACGATCTCGAGGCCAGCGCCGGTCTTGACCAGCCACGCCCAGCCGCTGCCGAACAGATTGACCGCGGCGGTGTTGAACGCCTCCTTGAAGGCTTCGAACGAGCCCCACTTGTTGCCGATGGCATCGCCGACCGCGCCGCTCGGGGCTCCACCGCCATTGGGCGACAGCGAGTTCCAATAGAACGTGTGGTTCCAGATCTGCGCCGCGTTGTTGAACACCCCGCCCGACGACGAACGCACCACGTCTTCCAGCGATTGCTCGGCAGCGGGGGTCCCGGCGACCAAGCCGTTGAGCTTGGTGACGTAGGTCGCGTGGTGCTTGCCGTAGTGAAAGGACAGCGTCTCCGCCGAGATGTGCGGGCTCAGCGCGTCCTGGGCGTAGGGAAGATCGGGCAGTTGGAAGGGTCCGTCGCTCATGGATGACTCGGGTTCGTCGTAAAGATCAGTCTCGACCGGCGACCGATCTTAGGCGCCGCCCCGCGCCAACTCCAGAAACGGCGCGCCGGCGGCCTGCTACCATGCCGGCGCATGGCCCACCCCGCCGCGGCGACGCCGAGGCTGCCGTCGCTGGACGCGTTCCGCGGCATGACGGTCGCCGGCATGATCCTGGTCAACAACCCCGGCAGCTGGTCACACGTCTACGCACCCCTGCGCCACGCCGAGTGGCACGGCTGCACGCCGACGGACCTGGTCTTTCCGTTCTTCTTGTTCATCGCCGGTGCCGCGATCCCCTTGGCGCTCGGCGCGGCGCGCGGCCGCGGCGCCACCCGCGGCGTGCTCACCCTCCGCGCCCTGCGGCGCGCGCTGGTCCTGGTGGTCCTCGGCTGGGTGCTCGCGAGCCCGACGGCAAAGGGCTTCGGCCCCCTGTTCGCCGGACTCTTCGCGGCGTGCGCGCTGAGCGCGGTCATCACGGCGTGCACGCGGAAGTCGACGCGCCAGCTCCTGCTGGCCGCCGCCTGGGCGAGCCTCGGCCTGTGGCTGGTCGCCAGCGGTCCGCCGATTCGCATCCCGGGCGTCTTGCAGCGCATCGGGGTTTGCTACGGCCTCGCGGCGTGCGCCTACCTGTGGCTGCCGCGCCGGACGCTGCCGTGGTTGACCGCCGCCCTCTTGGCCGGCTACTGGGCACTGCTCGTCTGGGTGCCGGTGCCCGGCCACGGCGCCGGCCTGCTCGACTCGAAGGCACACAACCTCGCGTCCTACCTCGACCGCTGGTTGCTCGAAGGCCACCTGTGGGTCGCCGGCGAGCGCGACCCCGAGGGCCCGCTCAGCACGCTCGGCGCGCTGGCGACCACCTTGCTGGGGATCAGCGTCGGCGCGCTGCTGCAACGCACACCGCCCGGCGCAGCCCTGCGTCCGTTGCTCGTGCGCGGCGTCGTGCTCGCCGCAGCCGGGGCCGCGGCAAGCCCCTGGCTACCGATCAACAAGCCGCTGTGGACCAGCTCCTACGCGTTGTGGACCGCCGGCCTCGCCACCGCTGCGCTGGCGGGGTTCCACCGTTGGCTCGACCGCGGCGAAGGCCATCGCGCCGGCCGAGGCGCCGGGCCGCTGCTGACGTTCGGTCTCAACCCGATCACCGTCTTCGTCGGCAGCGGGCTCGCGGCCCGCTCCGTGGCGCAGATCGAGGTGGGCGAGGGCGGGTCGGTGCGCCAAATATGGATGGACAGCGTCACCGGATGGGGCGTCTCACCACCCGGTGCCTCGCTCGCCTACGCGGCGACTTGGGTCGCCGCGTGGTACGTCGTGCTGCGCGCGCTGCAGGCGCGCGGAGTCGTCATCAAGGTTTGAGGGGTCGACCGCGCGAAGATTTGCGGACCCCGAGGCTCAGGTGATCTTCTCGACCCACTCGACGAACACCTCCTGGAGCTCCTCGTAGTCGACGCCCTCGAAGCCCTTCTCGACGGCGGCCTCGAGGATTCGCTCGACCTTCTCCCGGTCCTCCCAGGAGTAGACCGTGACGCCGGGGATGCCCTCGACGCCCTCGCCTTGGTCGTCTTGCTCGTCGTCCTTGAGCCGCTTGAACGCGGCGACGTTCTCCTGCAAGTGCGCGAAGTAGCGGTCGGGGATGCCCTTCCACTCCGGCTTCCGCGCGACCTCGCGCAGGAAGTAGATCAGCGCCCACCCCTGGGCGTACTTGAGGCCGGCGTTGTTGTAGTACTCCCGCTGCGGCAGCCGCACCAAGCTGCGGATCGGAATCAAGCCGCGGTCGTAGGTCAGGTGGAGGCGCAAGAACTTGACGCGCCAGTCGAACGGCAGCGCCTTGACGCGGCGGCCGCGGATGACGTGACCCGCGAAGTAGTCGCCGTGCCCCTCGTTGAACCACGAGTGCGGCGCCAGATCCCCCACCGAGTAGTAGATGTACTGGTGGAACGCCTCGTGATACATCACCGCTTTGGTGAACTCCTGACTGCTCTTCGAAGCCATCCCCTCGAAGTTGTCGAAGAGCACGAGCTCCTCGTGCTGTGAGCTCCAGTAGCCCGCCGAGCCCGACGGCCCCCCGTACGAATGGTACTCGTTGGGGTCGCTGAACACGCGCACCGTGCCGATGGCGGTGATCTCGTCCCTCGGCGGGAACCACTTCTCGTAGACCTCCTTGCGCAGGACCTCGACCTCCTTGGCCATGGTCTGGATGAACCGCCGCTTCTTGCTGTTGGTCAAGAAGACGTAGTTCTCGGTCTCGTGCGCCCACCATCCCGGGCTGCCGGCAATGGTCTCGGCGATCTGCGCCCGGCGCGCCTCTTTGGTCAGCTGCTCGTTCTCTTCCTTCTTGTCGAAGCTGAACGCCTCGACCGGCACTTCGCCCTCGAACACCTGGAACGTGCGGAGGCTCTGCTGGAAGACGGCCTGCCACTCCTTCTTGTAGTACTCCTCGAGCGCGATGTAGATGATGCCCCAGTCCGCGCCGTGGCTGGCAAACCGCCCCACGCAGATGAAATGGCGGCCGTGGGTGAACTCGAGCAGCTTGCCCTCGAGCTTGCCCTTGCCGCGCCCGGCGACGATGTCGACCGGCACGTAGCGGCCCTCGGCCTCGAACGCGATGTCGAGGAACTCATCGAGGTTGTCGGCGTCCTTCGGCATGAACTTGCGCCGGCGCCGCTCCTCCTCGCGCTTCTTCTTGTACTCGGCCGCCTTCTCGCCGGTGACCGTCTGCGCCTGCGGGTAGCGGATGATCATCACTTCGGCACCGTAGGCGCCGATGTCGCCCTTGCGCCGTGCCTCGGCGATGTCGGGCTGCCACGTGCCGACCATCATCGGCATGTCCGGCGGGATCATGCCCGACTTCCAGTCCTTGGGTAGATGCAGGCTGTAGCCGTAGCGCTTGATGGTCTCGCGGCGCTTGCTCAGCTCGCGCTCGATCGGAGGCGCGGGACTGAAGGCGACCAAGAACGCTGCGCCGAGAACGGGAATCGCAAGGCGGTTACGCATTCGTATTATCCGTAAGCAGAAGGAAGAGAGAGTCCGTGGGGCAGGCTCCACCCAACCGGTCTCCCCGACGCACGGGCGAGGCTCACCTCGTCGCCCGCACCTCGGTCGGATAACGTCTCCACACATGGATCGACCCGAGGACCCCGGAGGGTTGTTCAAACGGCGGATTAGAAGCTACCACAGGAGAGCCATCACCACCATCCTGGCCGCCGCGACAGTCGGTGCCCAACCCCCGCAGCCAGCGGCAGATGGCCTCGATCCGCTGCGCGCCGAGCGCGACGCCCTGGCCGAGGCACTGCGCCGCTCGGAGGGTCTGCGGATGCTCGCCGAGGCCGAGCTGGCCCTGCCGCGCGACGCCGCTGCGGCCCTCGCACTCGCCCGCCGGGGTGCGGAAAAACAACCGGGACCGCGCGCCCAGCGCGTGTTGCAAATGTGTCTCGACGGCCAGCACCTGCTGGCCGAAGCCCGGCGCAGCGACGGGGCCCTGCGCAGCGTCGCGTGGGCACGCACGGGGGCAGCGATTCTGTGTGGGGACGATGGCACCGCTTTCGTCTGGTCACCGGCGGACGGCGTCGCCGCCGCCGCGGTGCTCGACGCCGCCCTGACGACCGGCCGGCGCGCGCGCCACGCCTGCTCCGCCGGCGCCAGCGACGAGCTCATCCTGATCGCCGGCACCGACCGCTGGATGGGCACCCAGCTCTGGTCCGCCGGCGACGACGCGCCGCGCGCCACCCTGGTGGGCGCGCAGCACGCCACGGTCTCGCCCGACGGCGCGCGGATCGCCGCCGTCACGGCGGGCGGCGACATCACCATCTTCGCCGCCGCCGACGGCGCAGAGCTGCACGTCGCGGCAATCGGTCGACCGCTGTCGGCGCTGGCGTGGCTGCCGGACGGCGGGCTGTGGGCCGGCACCGAGGACGGTCGACTGATCCGTTGCTCTGCGGAGGGTGCGGTCCTCGCCGAGTGGCGCGGCCACGAACGCGCGGTGCGCTGCATCGCGTTCAGCGCCGGCGGCCAGGTCGCGATCACCGGCGGCGACGCCGGGCGCGCCGTGGTCTGGAACGTCCCCGAGCGCCGCCACACCGCGGTCCTCGCGCCGCACGGCCAGCCGGTGCTGCGCGCGGCGCTGGCCGCGGAGGGCACGCGTGCGCTGACGCTGGCCGGCCCCCCCGGCGTCGATCGCCTGCGCCGCGCGCGCGTGTGGGACACCGCCGCTGCAGTGTCCATCGAGGACGACGGCGCCCTGTGCCTCGGCGCCGCGATCACCGCCGACGGCACGCAGCTGGCGACTTGGGGTGAGGCCGGGACGCTCCGGTTGACCGAGCTCGACACGGGCGAGCGCACCGTCCTGCCGGGTCATCGCGGCCGCGTACTGGACGCAGCCTTCGAGCGGAACGGACAACGCCTGCTCAGCGTCGACGAGCACGGCACCGCACGGCTGTGGTCGGTGCGATCGGGCCTGGAGCGGCGCCGCTGGCAGGCCCACGACCAGCGGATCGTCGACCTGGCCTATGCCGGAGACGGCTCGCGGCTGGCGACCGCCTCCAGCGACCACACCGCCGTCGTGTGGCCGGCCCGGGCACCGCGAGACCCGGTCGTGCTGAACGGTCACACCGCGTCGCTCACCGCGATCGCGTTCGCGCCAGCGGGCGACCGGCTGCTGACCGGCGGGATGGACGAGTCGGCCAGCGTGTGGGACCCGGCGACCGGTGACGAGCTGGCACTGCTCAACGAGCACGACGAGATGGTGACCCGCGTGGCGTTCGCGGCGGACGGCGACACCGCGGCGACCGCGTCGACCGACGGCACCATCCGCCTCTGGCACGGCCGGGGACGCCCCGGGGCCGTCCTCGAGCACGCCGACGCAGTCCTCGCCTTGGCCTTCGCCAAGGGCGGCGGGCGGCTGGCGAGTGCGACCGAGGGCGGGGCCATCCACCTCTGGGACGTCGAGGCGACGACCTCCATCGCCCTCCTCGCCAGCGCGGACCATGCCGCGGTGGCGGTGGCGTTCGCCGCCGATGACGCGATGGTGTGGTCCCTGCACGAAGACCACCGCGTACGCGCCCTGCCCACCGCCACCGCCGCCGCCTCGGCCCAGGGGCAGCGCCCCGCGCGGCCGCGGGGCCAACCGCTCGAGCGGCTGCGCGCGCTGCCCGACGGCGGCGTGCTGAGCGCGGACGGCCGCGCGCTGTTCCGCTGGCGGGCGAACCTCTCGGAGCCGACGGCCGAGTTCGTCCTCGACGGCGACCCCAGCCCCTTGGCATTCGACGTCAGCGCCGACGGCACCCGCTTGGCAGCGGCTTACGACGACGGCAGCGTCGCCGTGTGGGACCTGACCGACAACACCCTGCACGCTCACCACGGCCCGTACGCCGCGCGCGTCACCGCGCTCGCGTTCGGCCCGAGCCGCCGATTCGCGACCGGCACCGAGCGCGGAGAGGTCTGGCTCTGGGACACCGACCTCTGAGCGTCTGCGCTCAGCGCACTTCCTGGGGAAGGGCGAACTCGATCGTCTCGCGCACGCCATCCACTTCTTCGACGGTGTCGGCACCGAGCTGGCGCAACCTCTCGACGACCCTGCGCACACTGATCTCGGGCGTCGAGGCACCGGAAGTCACGCCCAGCGCGCGCACGCCATCGAGCCATTCGGGTTGGATCTCGTCGGCGGCGAGGACCAAGTAGGCGGGCTTGCCATCGCTGGCGCCGAGCTCGCGCAACCGGTTGCTGTTGGAGCTGGTGCGATCGCCGATCACGAACCAAGCGTCGACGTCCGGTTGGAGCTTCTTGACCGCCATCTGCCGGTTGGTCGTGGCGTAGCAGATGTCCTCCTTGCGAGGGGTCACGAGCTCGGGGAAGCGGCGGCGCAGGACGACCAGCGTCTTCTCGGCCTCGTCGACACTGAGCGTGGTCTGCGTCAGGACCGCCACGCGCCCAGGATCGGGCACCGCAACCTGCTCGGCCTCGGCGGGCGAGGCGACGACGATGGTCCGATCGGGCGCCTCGCCGACCACGCCAATCACCTCGACGTGGTCGCGATGCCCGACCAGCAGGATGGTGTAGCCCTGCGCCGCGAAGGTCCGCGCCTCGACGTGCACCTTGGTCACCAGCGGACACGTCGCGTCGATCGACATGAGCTGCAGGCTCTTGGCCTCGGCAAACACGTCGGGACCGACGCCGTGCGCGGAGAAGATCACGCGCGCCCCGGCCGGCACCTCGTCGAGCTCGTCGACGAAGACGGCACCCGCCGCCGCCAAATCCTCCACAACCACCCGGTTGTGGACGATCTCATGGCGGACGTAGATCGGTGGGCCGAATTTGTCCAGGGCCCGCCGCACGACCTCGATGGCGCGCTCGACACCGGCGCAAAAACCGCGCGGGCGGCTCAGGTAGACCTTCATCGCTCCATGCTCGGCCCCCCGACGGCGGCGGGCAAGGGAGTCCCCGCTGGGATTCGACAGAGCTTGACTCCCGGCCACGGCGGCCCTATCTCCCCACACCCGCCATGTTGAGCACTGTCGACGTCAAGCGCCTGATCGAAGAGGGCATCCCAGGGGCCGTGGCCGAGGTCGAGGATCTCACTGGCACGTCGGACCACTTCGCGGTGACCGTCAGCGCCACGGCATTCGCCGGGCGGAGCCGGATCGAACAACACAAGATGGTGCACGCCGCCCTGGGCGAGCACCTGACCACGACCATCCACGCCGTTCAGATCAAGACCATCGTCCCGGAGTGACCCATGTGGACCAAAGATGACATTGCCAAGGCCGTCAGCAGCCACAAGATCCTGGTGTTCGGCAAGGGCACCAAGGAGCAGCCGATGTGCGGCTTTACCCACCGTGCCATCGCGATCATGGAGCGCGTCGGCAAGCCGTTCGAAGTGATCAACATCTTCGACGACGCCTCGATCCGGCCGGCGCTGGTCGAGTTCAGCGACTGGCCGACGACACCGCAGGTTTTCGTCGGCGGCGAGTTCCTCGGCGGCTCCGATACGGCGCTGGAGCTGTTCGAGTCGGGCGAGCTGCAGAAGAAGGTCGAGTCGGTCTTCGCCTCCTGACCGGACGGCGCGGCGCCGCGTGTCTCGATCCGAGATCGCGCGCCTCAAGGAGCGTGTCCCGCGTCCCGACAACTCGAGCGCGGCCCCACGGGTAAAGAGCCCGCGGGGCGCTCGACAACGACAACGGGGAACTGACATGCACCTGGAGAAACTCGCGGCTCCGCCTCCGGAGCAGACCGCCCAGCAGCGGTACGCCTCGCTTCATCGTGCCCTCGAGAAGGGCATGGCCACCGATGTGACCTGGGCACAGCTGTGCGCCGTCTGCATCAAGCTCAACCGCCTCGACGAGGCGCTGAACGCCTATCATCGCGTGCAGAACGTCCGCGAGCGCCGCTCGCTGCGTCATGACCTGACCCGCCGCGGAGTGCAGGTCGCCGAGGTTCCTGTGCAGGTGCGGCTGGCGACCGACGAATCGCAGTCACCGGTGCGCGACGCCTTCGAGGACGCCGTCCACTTCTTGGCCAACGATCATATGCCGGTCACGCTGATGGCGTTGACCGCGGTGTTCCCGCTCGTCGTCGGCGCGGGTGGCTTGATGATGCGCGGTAATCCTACTGCACTGGTCGCGGTCGTCGCGATCCCGGCGCTGCTGGTGACGGCGCTGCTGTTCGCGCTGATGCGCAACGTGATGATCCAGGCCGCCGACGGCATCGACGACGCGCCGCGCATTCCGCGGGCCCGCAACTTCCTGCCCGATGCCGGTCGCATGCTGCGCGACGTCGTGACCGCCGCCGCCGCCACGATCGGACCGCTGCTGATCGCATCGCTCTGCGGCGCACCCTCCAGCTTGCAGTTGGTCCTGTTCCTCTACGCCCTGGTGTTCACCCCGTTGGCCGTCGCCACCCGCACGGTGCACCAATCCTGGCGGGCGCTGGCGCCGCACAACATCCTGCTGGCAGCGGTCCACACCCGACAGACCTACTTCGCCATCGGCGCGGCCGCGACCCTGCTGCTCGCGCCGGGCGCGATCTGCTGGCTGGTGGCACCCACCGAGTCGATGGTACTGCGTCTCGCGCTGGTCGGCCCACTGGCCACCGCGCCGCTGATCGTCGCCGCGCGCCTGCTCGGCACCTACACCAACCTGAACCAGAACGAGCTGCTGACGCTGCTGCACGACCGCGGCCAGCCGGCGCCCGCCCAACGCGCGCCGCAACGGCCCGCTGCCCAAGCCAAGCCCGCCCCGCGTCGCGCCAAGGCCCGCAACACGCCGCCGCGGCTGCCCGAGGATCCGCGCCGCAAGAAGCCGACCACCAAGAACCAAAGCCGCCCGCACGCCCCTGCGCAGCGCGGCCGGCAGCGCCGCAGCGCGCACGGCCCGCAGACCCCCTACGCGCAGCGCGCGGTGCGCGGTCCCGCCGACCGGCCGGCTCCCAGTCAGCGCGTGCGCCGCGGGCCCGCGCCACGGCGCCCCGCGCGCCCGTCCCAGACGCCGCCGACCAACCGCCCGACGCCGCCGCTGCGGCCAACGCGCCGCGGCGATCATCCGCGGTCTGCCCGCACCGCCACGCCGCGGCTGCGCACCCGCCGCTGACCGCGGTCGGGGCGCGGTCTGTTGGCCTCACGCCGGCGGCGGCCGCTGGCCGTCGTCGGCAGCGAGGTGGCGCCGGCACCACGCCGTGCCGAGATAGAACAACGGCGTGTCGGCGGCAGCGCACAGCACCTTGAACATCCAGCCGTCGATGATCGCGCTGACGATGCGATCCGCCGGCCAGTTCGGGTCGTCGACGAAGAGAATCGTCACCACCAACGTGGTGTCGACCAGCTGAGACAGCACGGTCGACGCGTTGTTGCGCAGCCACAGATGCCGGCCGTTCGTCAGCCGCCGCCAGAAGTGGAACAGCCGGATGTCGACCAGCTGCGCCACCAGGTAGGCCACCATCGACGCGGCGATCACCCGCCACGCGTTGCCGAACACGGCCTCGTAGGTCGCGTCATCGACCGGGCTGCCCGCGATGGCGTCGGCACGGCTGCCGAGCCACACCACTCCCAACACGAAGACCGAGGCGACGAAGCCGATCCAGACGGCGCGGTTGGCGCGGCGACGGCCGTAGACCTCGGACAGGAGATCCGTGATCAAGAACGTCACCGGGTAGGGCAGCACTCCCGCCGACAGCACGAACTCGCGGAAGCCGAGATCGACGGTGACGAACTTCTGCGCGATCAGGTTGCAGACCACGAGCGCCGCAACGAACAGCCCGACGAGCAGGAGGAGGAGTCCGTCGCGGCGCGGAATCGGCGCGTCCAGCACAGCGGCGACTTTGCCAGGTTTTTGGCGGCGAATCGCCGCCAAACCCAGTTGCATCTACGTCATGCGTTCTCCCGTTCTCGTCGCCAATGGCCAGGGCTTTTGGGGAGACTCGATCCTCGGCCCGATTCGCCTGGTCCGCGAGGGTCCGCTCCACTACCTGGCGCTCGACTACCTCGCCGAGGTCACGATGAGCATCATGCAGAAGCTGCGGCAGCGGAACCCGGACGCCGGCTACGCCACCGACTTCATCGCGATGCTGGATCGGCTACTGCCCGAGCTGCACGGCAAGGGCATCAAAGTGATCGCCAACGCCGGCGGCGTCAACCCACGCGGCTGCATGCGCGCGGTGCTCGAGCTCGCGCATCGCAAGGGGATCAAGGGGCTCAAGGTCGGCGTCATCGAGGGTGACGACATCCTCGAGCGCATCCCCTCGCTGCTGGATGCCGGCGAGCCGTTGACCAACATGGACACCGGCGCGCCGCTGAGCGAGATCGCCGAGCGGCTGCGCAGCGCCAATGTCTACATCGGTGCGCAGCCGGTCGCCGACTGTCTCGCCGCGGGTGCCGACATCGTGATCGGCGGCCGGATCACCGACCCCGCCCTGGTCGCGGGCCCGCTGATGTACGAGTTCGGCTGGAGTCCGACCGACTACGACAAGCTCGCCGCGGCCACGGTTGCCGGCCACATCGTCGAGTGCGGGCCCCAATGCACTGGCGGAAACTTCACCGGTTGGCGCGAAGTCGAGGACCTGGCACGCGTCGGCTATCCGGTCATCGAAGCGCACCCCGATGGCACGTTCTACGTCACCAAACACGCCGGTACCGGCGGCCTGGTCGACCGGCGCACCGTCACCGCTCAGCTGCTGTACGAGATGGGCGATCCGGCGCGCTACCTGACACCCGACTGCACGGCCGCGTTCACCTCGATTCGGCTGGCGCAGGACGGCACCGATCGGGTCAAGGTCGACGGCATCGAGGGCGGCCCCCCCACCGACACCTACAAGGTGTCGATCAGCTACTTCAACGGCTACAAGACGCTCGGTCAGCTGACGGTGTCCGGGCCGGACGCGATCGACAAGGCGCGGCTGTGCGAGCGCATCGTCTTCGACCGGCTGGCGCTCGACGGCGTCGAGTTCCGGCCGGAGCAGAAGACCTTCGAGATGGTCGGCGCGGGGGTCTGCCTCGACGGCATTCTCACCACCGCCGACCCGCCGGAGGTCGTACTGCGCATCGGCGTCCGCGACGACGATCGCGACAAGGTCAACCGGTTCGGCATGGAGATCGTGCCACTGGTGACCTCGGGACCGCCCGGGGTGACCGGTTTCGCCGGCGGCCGGCCGAAGGCGACCGAGATCATCGGCTACTGGCCAGCCCTGCTCGGCAAGGACAAGGTGACGCCGCAGATCGCGGTCGAGGAAGTCTGAACGGAGGAACGGTATGACCCGCGTCAAGCTCAGCGACATCGCGCACGCGCGCTCTGGCGACAAGGGCGACGGCAGCAACATCGGCATCTTCGTCGACGATCCAGCGCACTACCCGGTGCTCGTCGAGCAGCTCACCGCCGAACGCGTCAAGCAGCACTTCGCCGCGATCTGCCACGGCGACGTCGAACGCTTCGAGGCGGAGAATTTGGCGGCGCTCAACTTCATCCTGCACGACAGCCTCGGCGGCGGCGGCAGCGAGAGCCAGCGCACCGACGCGCAGGGCAAGGCGCACTGCCTGGGACTGCTGCAGATGGAGATCGAGCTCTGAGCGCGATCCTCGACGGCGTCCTACAGCGCGCGCGCGCGGCGCGGCGGCGCGTCGCTCTACCCGAAGTCAAAGACCCCCGCGTGCAACAGGCGCGGGACCGCCTGCAGGCCGAAGGGATCGCCGACGTGGTCTGGGTCGAGGCGCCGGCGGAGCACCCACTCGCCGGCGCCGCGGCCGCGCATCTGTTCGAGCGGCGGCGACACAAGGGACTGAGCGAGGCCGAGGCCCGCGCCCTGGTCCGCGACCCGCTCTACTTCGCCGCCTGCCTCGTCGCTCTCGGCGAAGCCGACGCGAGCGTCGCCGGTAGCCTCGCGTCGACCCCGGATGTGATCCGCGCCGGCCTGCACTGCGTCGGCCTGGCGCCCGGCATCGACACCGTGTCGTCGATGTTCCTCATGCTGCGCGGCGACGAGGCACTCAGCTACGCCGATTGTGGAGTGCTGCCGGCGCCCGACGCGCGCCAGCTCGCGGACCTCGCCTGGCTCACAGCGGCACACCACCGCCGCTTCACCGGCGCCGAGCCGCGCGTCGCGTTCCTCTCGTTCTCGACCAAGGGGAGCGCGGAACACGAACGGGTGGATACCGTGCGCGACGCTGCGGCGCGGTTTCGCACCGCTCATCCCGACGTCATCGCCGATGGCGAGTTGCAGTTCGACGCGGCGTACGTGCCCGGCGTCGCCGCGCGCAAAGCGCCGGACAGCCCGCTCCAGGGCAGCGCCAACACCCTGGTGTTTCCCAACCTCGACGCCGGCAATCTGGCCTACAAGATCACCGAGCGACTGGCCGGCTTCTCCGCGTTCGGGCCGCTGATCCAGGGCTTGGCCAAGCCCTGCTTGGATCTGTCGCGCGGCTGCTCGGCCGACGACATCGTGCACGTCGCGGCCCTGGCCGCGCTCATGTGCTGAACCGATAGACCAAGCCACCCAACCACTCGTGCAGCGCCCATGCGCTGTCGCGCAGCGCGACCCAAGAGGGCAGCCAACCGGTGCGCCAGGACGCGGGCAGGGGCCGAAAGGCGGTCGGCGCCGGCACAACCTGCAGACCGGCGCGTTCGAAGCTGCGCTGAGCGCGCGGCATGTGCCAGGCGTGCGTCACCAAGAACACGCGGCGCACGCCGGCGTCGGTCAGCATCTCGGCGCTGAACGTGGCGTTCTCCGCGGTGTTGGTCGAGCGCGCCTCCTCCCAGCGCACCGTCGCGCCAAACTCGCCCTCGAGGACCCCGCGCATCAGGGCGGCATGCGGAACGGTCGCGCCGGCGGCCGCACCACCGCTGACCAACACGGGTGCGCGCGTGGCGCGCTGCAGGGCGGCGGCGTAGCGCACTCGCTGCAGGGCCAAGCCGCCCAGCGTCGGTCCGCCGCCGAAGTCCGGCGCGAGCCGGACGGTGTCGGCGCTGAGCACGACGATGGCTTCGGCACGGCCCGTTGCGGAAGCGAGGTCGAGTGCCGCGGTCCGCTGCAGCGGGGCCAACAACAGCGCCGCGCACCACGGCGTCGCCAGCAACCACAGCGCCACCACCGCTGACACCACCAAGAACCGGCCGGCGCGCGGCGCGCGACGCCACAGCAGGAGACCGGCGAGCAGCAGCACCAAGTTGCCGCCCGGCGGCAGGACCAGCGCCTTCAGCAGCCCGCGCATCAAAGCGTCAGCGCAGGTGGTCGGCGGGCATCACGCCCTTCTTCGCTTTGCCGAAGCCGAACGGGGTCGGCGCGTACTCGACGCCCAGCGAGACGTCGCTGCGCTCGGGAATGCGTTCCTCGAGCCCGACCGCCCAGTAGCACGCATTCACCAACAAGCGCCGCAGCCCCTCGCTTTCGAAGTCGGTGGCGGCCCCCATCGTCGTGCAGAACACGCGGTTGCGGGTGCCATCGGCGTGCTCGTAGTCACGCACCCAAGCCAGCGGCATCATCGGCGCGTTCTTCGCCCCGTCCACCGGCGGATCGTCGGGCTGCATGCCGGCGACCACCTCGCCGCGGAGCAACACGGTGACATCTTCGGGCGGCCGCGCCGTGTAGACGTCGGTCGGGCCGAAAACGCCCTCGACGCCGCGCAGGATGGGGTGATCGGCGTTGGCCTCCTCGACGATGCCGCGCGTCGCCTCGCGGCCGTGGTGGCCGTGGTGCGCGACCCAGGTCTCGCCCAAGACCTGCCGGCCGAAACCGCCGGGCCACTCCTTGCTGCGAAAGTCGTAGTGCGCGAACTCGCTGTCGGGGTCGCGCGAGTAGTGGAACGCGTGGGTCGCGGTGCGCAGCCCGAGGATCGGCTTGCCCGCCGCCAGGAACTCGTCGAAGTGGCGCATCTCGGCGTCGGGCAGCTCGCGGAAGCGAAAGAACACCACCGCGGCGTCGGCGTCGCGCAGCACCGACAGGCCGGTGACGTTGGTCTGGTTGTCGGGGTCGATCGCGCCGCTCTCCGGGTCGGTGGCGAACAGCACCGTGCAGCGAAACCCATGTCGCTCCGCCAACAAGCGGGCCAGCATCGGGCACGCCTCCTCGGATCGGTACTCCTCGTCGCCGCTGAGGAAGACGATGTGCCTGCCTGCGCCGGGGCCACCCTCGCCCTCGAAGGTGATCGACGCCGCAGGAGCGTCGGCCGGAGCTCGTGCCGGCGGCTCGGACTCGTCCTGTCCGCGCGCGGTAGCGATGGTCGTGACAGCGACGGCGAGGAAGAGAAGGAGGTGGCGCATGGCCGAGAGCCTACGCCGGTACGCCTCCGGTGCCACGAATCGTCGTTGGCCGTGCTGAGCCTCGGGGGCCGAGAATGTTCGAGCGGCAACAACCTTTCGGAAGGCCCGTCGTCGCCGGGACTTCGACAACGCAGCTCCCGGAGGCTCGAAGACAACACTGGCCTCTGGGATCAGCGCGGCCGCCGGCGACCGCGGGACCCGCGACCGACGCTCGGGTCGCGGAATGCTCCGTGTTTGTTTGCGGCCTCGGCCGCGCTGAGCCTCCGGCGCCACGAATCGTCGAGCTTCGACAGCATTCTCGAGGCAACGCCGCTGCCATGGCGACAACGCCGCCGCGCCGGAGGCTCGGAGAGACAGTGCCTCCTGGCTCAGCGCGGCGGCGGATGGCTCGGACCTTCCAAGCCGCTCCGGCAAAAGCGGCATCCGAGTTTGGTTGCGGCCGTGGCCGCGCTGAGCTCCAGACCAACGCGGGGACGATCAGCCGGCGGCCTCGGCGCTCGCGTAGAGGTCGTCGGGCTCCTCGATCGGCACCCACGGGATGGTCTCGAGCTCGACCTTCCAGTGCCAACCCTCGGGCCGGCGGTGGGCGCCGGCCAGCGGCACCTCCACCTCGTCGGTGTACATCATCCACGGGCCGAGCGGCAGGCCCCAAGGATGCTGCATCCGCAGCCGCCCCGCGCTGACCGGGTTGCCCTCGGCGTCGAGGACCGCCAGCACGACTTTGACCCGATCGATGGGCTCACCGGTCGTGTTGCGGAACATCACGCGCGCGCGCACCGACTCCCAGCCGGGCCCCCCCTCCAGCGCCCAGCGCCGGACGGTCAGCTCACCGCGATCGCCGAAGTCGAACACGATCGGATCGTCGTGGTCCCAGCGCAGCTCGGCCTTGAGCTGCTTCAGCTGGTCCCACTCGTGTTGCCGCTGCTCGCCGAATCGCATCAGCTCCGCCCGCGACTCGGGGCCGTCCGCCCAGCCATGGGACTGGCACGCGCCGGCGAGTCCGACCAGGGTGAGGAGAGCGATCCGCGCAGAAGTCAGGGTCATCGGTTCGAGGTTCCTACGAGAAGCTGCATTGTGCGTTGCACGAAGCCGCGCGCCGAGGAGAACTGCAAGAAGCGGGCCAAACGCCCTACCCTTGCCAACGACGGATCGGCGGCGGCCAAGACCCCGCCCGACGGCCCCGGAGTGTCCTCGCCAAAGGACGCCGGGGTCGCCCCCTGGCGACGCCCCGGCGTGGTACTCTTGGCAGTGCGGGCGCGATCCGTCCGGAGGGTCTCGCTCGGCAGAATTCGACACACCGAAACCCGCGACCAATGCCCCGCCTCCTCCTGCTCACCGCCGCGGTGCTCGCCGGCGCAGCACTGTCCGTGCACGACGCCCTTTTGCGACCGCTGTCGAGCGCGCCCGGCAACGACAGCGCCGACCATGCGACGGCGCGCTTTGCCGCCTTCGACCGCCTGGTCGACGAGAGGCCGACCGAGCCCGCCGGCTTCATCGCCAACCGCGGGCAATGGGATCACCCCGCGGCGTTCGTCACCCACCACGGAGCGGTGACCGGATTCGTCGAAGCCGGTGGATGGGTGCTCGACTTGGCGGTCTCGCCCGCACGCGAAGCGAAGCGCCGAGTGGCCCTGCGGATCCAGTTCGAGGATGCCGCGCCCGCCCAGTGGCGCGGCCACCGTGCACTGCCCGGCAAGCTGCACTACTTCGTCGGCGATCCCGAGCGGTGGCGCACCGACGTTCGGCGCTACGCCGCGGTCCGCGCCGAGGGTCTCTACCCGGGCGTCGCCGCACAGCTGCGCTCCGACGACGGTCACCTCGCGTACGACCTGCTGCTCGCTCCGCGCGCCGCGCTCGACTCCATCGTCCTGCGCGTCGACGGCGCCGATCGCATCACGCTGGACCCCGACGGCGCCCTGCTGGTGCACACCCCGCTCGGTGTGCTCCGCCAGCAGCCGCCGACCACTTGGCAGATCGACGACGCGGGCGCGCACCACGCCCTGCCGTCGATGTTCGTGCAGCGCGGACCGCGGCGCTTCGGCTTCCAAGTGCCCGACCGCGACGCCGACGCTGCGCTGTTGATCGACCCCGGCTTGCAGTGGTCGACGGTGCTCCCGGGCGCACCGATCACCAGCGCGGCGTCGAGCGAGATCCTCGCTGTGGACGTCGCCCCCAACGGCGTCACCACCGTCTGCGGCGGCACCCGGGAGACGGCCTACCCGACCACGCTGGGCGTCTACAGCACGACGCACTTGGGCCAATCGGACGCCTTCGTCAGCCAGCTCGACCCCCGCCAAACGGGCGCCGCGCAGCTGATCTTCTCGACCTTCGTCGGCGGCAACCTCGGTGAGCGCGCGCTCAACGTGGTGGTCGGATCCGACGGTGCGATCACCATCGCCGGACAGACCGCCTCGACCGAGTTCCCGACCACGATCGGCGCCTACGACCGCACCCACAACGGCAACGGCGACATGTTCGTGACCCAGCTCGATCCGGCGCAGACCGGTCGCGCCCAGCTGCGCTACTCCACGCTGGTGGGCGGCCTGCTCGGCGAGTTCAACACCGCGCTTTGGGTCGACGACAACGGCGTCATCACCGCGACCGGAGACACCTCGTCGCCGAACTTCCCGATCACGCCCGGCGCCTACGACCCGATCTTCAAGGGGGGGCCGGTCGGCGCCGGCTTCGACGTCTGCGTGATTCGCCTCGACCCCGCCCTGCCCACCGCGCAGCAGCTGACCTACTCGACGTTCTTGGGCAGCGGCTTCACCGATTCTTCCGACGCGCTCTTCGTCGATCAGAACGGCATCATCACCTGCGCCGGCGAGACGCACTCGCCGGAGTTTCCGAAGACCGCCGACGCGTTCGACGCGACCTTCAACGGCAAGATCGACGCGTGGATCTCGGTGCTGGATCCGACGCGCGTCGGCAAAGCGCAGCTGCTGTACGGCACGCTGCTCGGAGGCGCGAAGGAGGACATGATCAACGCGCTCTGGGTCGACGCCAACGGCGTGATCACCGTCGGCGGTGACACGCTGTCGTCCGACTTCCCGGTCACCGCCAACGCGTTCGACGCGACCATCGGCCTGGATTCGTTCGACTTCTTCTTCACCACCATCGACCGGCGCCAGCCACCGGCGAACCAGCTGCTGTACTCGACGTTCATGGGCGGCATCGGCAACGAGAACCTCGCCGAGATGGTGGTCGACGAGAGCGGCGCGATCGCGTTTGCCGGCGAATCCGTCTCGATCGACTTCCCGACGACCGCCGGCGCCTGGGACCCGACCTACAACCATCCCAGCAACAACGGCCCGCCCGACGTGATCTTCGGCCGCCTGCGGCCGTCGCGCACCGGAGCTGCCCAGCTCGAGTACGCCAGCTACTTCGGCGGCACCGGGCCGCGCGGCCCCGAGGGCCCGGGCTGGGAGCTCGTGCACGACGCGGACACCGACGCACTGGGCCAGCTGACCGCGGCCGGTGCGACCTACTCCGACGACTTCCCCACCACCGCCGGCGCGTTTGCCAACCGGGGCACGGGCGGTTTCCGCGACGGCTTCGCCGCGCGGATGGATCTGTTGCCCCGCGGTGCCAGCTTCGTCGGCAACGCTTCGGCCGGCTGCGCCGGCGATCCGCGCATCAGCGTCGTCGGCCCACTCACACCCGGCAGCCAGGCGCTGCTGACCTCGACCAACGGGCCGCCCACCGCACCGGGCGTGCTGCTGCTCGGCGCGGCCGCCACCGCGGTGCCGATCCCGCTGCTCGGCGTCGAGGTCTGGGTCGACCTGCTGGCGCCCAACGCCACCGTTCCCTCGGCCAGTGACGGAGTGACCTTCGCCGAGGTCGCGCTCGGCATCCCACCCCAACCGCAGCTGGTCGGCAACAGTGTGTTCGCCCAGTTCTTGTGGCTCGGGCCGAGCGCACCGGCGCCGTGTCCGGCCACGGGCCTGTCGGCGACCCCCGCGCTGCAGCTCACCGTACAATGACCGCCGGTGTGCGGCGCGCAAGCCACACGGACGCCACTCAGAACTCGCGCGAGTAGGTCAGCAGCAGCTGCACACCGTCCACGGTGCGCTCGCCGACGCCGGCGTCGAAGTCGAGGTCGGCGGTCATCGCGCGCGCGCTGAGGCCGAGCATCGATTGGCGCGACACCTCCCACTCGATCCCCACCCGCGCCGCCGCCCCGAGCGCGAACTCGGTGTCGTCGCGCTGCACGTCGAGATCCTCCACGCGCAGCCGCGCGGCGACCAAGTCGGGCCCGGCGCCGGCGTAGACGCGCAGCCGCGGCAGCGGGTTGATGCTGCCGTACAGACCGAAGAACACCTCGAACATCGCGAACGAGAGCTCCGCGCGCACCGTCGCCGGCCCACCCGGCGCGCGCACCTCGCTGGCATCGCGCCGGTGGCTCCACAAGAAGCCGGCGTCGAAGCCCCAGTGCGCGCTCTCGGTGCGGCCGAAAGGCCGGTGGCCGGCGATGCCCAGCGTCAGCTGGGTCGAGGCGTCGGCGGTGACCTGCTCGCCGGTGCTGGAGGTGCGCTCCGCGCGCAAGTCTCCGCCGAAGATGCCGACGCCGCCGAGCGCTTGCACCACGGTACCGGGCGCCACGGTGGGCAGCAGCTGCGGGCGCGACGCGGTGCACCCCGATGGCAGCGTCGCCACCGCGCCAGCCGCGGCGCTGAGAATCGCTCGGACTACGGGTCGCCAAGTCGACATGCTCGACCAATGATGACGCCAACGCACGCCGGGCGGTATCCTCGGGCGCGCACTGCCCATGCACACGATCCGAATCGGCGCCGCCGTCCTCAACCAGACTCCGATGGCGTGGGAGTCGAACCAGCGCAACATCAGCGACGCCATCGATGCGGCCCGCGAGCAGGGCGTGGCGATCCTCTGCCTGCCCGAGCTGTGCATCACCGGCTACGGCTGCGAGGACGCGTTCCTGTCGCGCGACCTGCAAGCGACCGCCTGGCAGATCCTGACCGAGCTCGCGCCGCAAACCGACGGCATGGCGGTGGCGATCAGCCTGCCGGTGTTCGTGCAAAGCGGCATCTTCGACGCCGCCGCCATGGTCATCGACGGCCGCATCCGCGGCCTGGTCGCCAAGCAGTACCTGCCGGCTGACGGCCTGCACTACGAGCCGCGTTGGTTTCGCGCCTGGCCCGCCGGCCAGCAGACGACCATCACCCGCGGTGGGCGCGAGATTCCATTCGGTGACCTGCTGTTCGACTGCCGCGGTGTCCGCATCGGGGTCGAGATCTGCGAGGACGCCTGGGTCGCGTCGCGGCCGGGCTTGGCGCAGGCGCGCGAGGGGGTCGATGTGATCCTCAACCCCAGCGCGAGCCACTTCGCGTTCGGCAAGCACAGAATCCGCAAGCGCTTCGTGCTGGAGGGTTCGCGCTTCTTCGGGGTCGGCTACGCCTTCGCCAACCTGCTCGGCAACGAGGCCGGCCGCGCGATCTACGACGGCGACGCCTTGGTCGCCGCCGGCGGCGAGCTGCTGGCCACGGTGCCGCGCTTTTCCTTTGCCGACCTGCAGCTGACCGCGGCGCAAGTGGACCTCGACCGGTGCCGACTGCTGCGCACGCGGGCAGGCGGCATCCAGCCGGCCACCGGCGCGCCGCGCCCCGGGCTGGTGCGCTGCGACGCGCGGTTGCCCACCGAGGCACCCGCGGTGAGCCCGCCGGTCGGCGGCGACCCCTGGCCGGACAGCAAGGAAGAGGAGTTCACTCGCGCGACTGCGCTCGGGCTGCGCGACTACATCGCCAAGACGCACAGCAACGGGGCCGTCGTCTCGCTGAGCGGCGGGGCCGACTCGGCCGCCGTGGCGTGCCTGCTGGCGCTCATGACCGAGCTCGCGATCGCCGAGCTCGGCCGCGAGGGCTTCGCCGCGAAGCTCCCCGCCGTGCGCGGCCTGGCGGCCGCCACCGACAACCGCGCGGCGGTCGGCGCCCTGCTCACGACCGTGTATCAAGCCACCGCCAACAGCTCGGAGACCACTCGTGCCGCGGCACGCCAGCTGGCGGAAGCGCTGGGCACGCGCCATCTCGAGCTCGACGTCGAAGGGCTGGTCCGTGGCTACGTCGAACGCATCGAGGCCGCCACCGGCCGCTCGCTCGACTGGCAGCACGACGACCTCGCCCTGCAGAACATCCAGGCGCGGGTCCGGGCACCCTCGGTCTGGCTGCTCGCCAATCTCGAGTCCGCTCTGTTGTTGGCCACCAGCAACCGGTCGGAAGTCGCGGTCGGCTACGCGACCATGGACGGCGATACCTGCGGCGGGCTCAGCCCGATCGCCGGGATCGACAAGACCTCGCTGCGGGAGTGGTTGCGATGGCTGGAGCAGGACGGCCCGCACGGGCTCGACAAGCTACCGGCGCTGGCCGCGATCAACTGCCAGCAGCCGACCGCCGAGCTGCGGCCGGCGGACCGAAGCCAGACCGACGAGGCCGACCTGATGCCATACCCCGTGCTCGACGCAATCGAGCGCGCCGCGATCCGGGACAAGCAGAGCCCGGTGGAGGTCCTCGCCCGACTGACGGCGCGGTTCGGCGAGCACGATCGGACTCGGCTGGCCGAATGGGTCGAGCGCTTCTTCAGGCTGTGGGCCCGCAATCAGTGGAAGCGCGAGCGCTACGCCCCCTCGTTCCACCTCGACGACGAGAACCTGGACCCCAAGACCTGGTGCCGGTTCCCGATCCTGTCCGGTGGCTACGAACGCGAGATCACAGCCCTGCGCGCCGCGATCGAAGCGGACGCCGGCGGCTGACCGCGCGGCTCAACCGCCGTACAGCGCCTCGGCTTTGGCGGCGAAGACGAAGTCGCTCTCGGTCAGGCCGTCGATCTTGTGGGTCTAAACGTCGACCCGAACCACGCCCCACGCCAAGTACAGATCGGGGTGGTGCCCCTGCTCCTCGGCCATCGCGCCGACGCGGTTGGTGTAGGCCAGCGCGGCCGCAAAGTCCTCGAAGCGGAAGGTCTTGCTCAGGTGGTGGCCATCGACTACCTGCCATTCGGCGCCCAGTCGCTGCAACAGCGCGGCCCGGGCATCCGCCGCCAGTGGTGGCACACCACCGCGGCACGGCACGCAGCTCTGGTCGGCGAGAGGCTCGATGTCGGCCATTGGGGTCTGATGGGTTGGTCGCGCGGCAAGAGGGGTGGTGAGGGCGGAAGGACTCGAACCTTCGACCAGCGGCTTAAAAGGCCGATGCTCTACCAACTGAGCTACGCCCCCGAGATCGTCGGGACGCACGCCATGAGAGGCGCCCGCGACCGGGCTTCGCAGAGTCAAGCGCGCGCGGCGGGGATTCGCAAGCCGACCGCCGTCGTTTTCGCGACCGCGGCGGGCCGCGCGGAGTGCGGCGGTCAGTCCTCCATGATCTCGGAGGACTTCTTCTTCAACACTTCGTCGACGCGCGCTTCGCCGCGCTTCAACGCCTCCTGCACCGAGTCGTGCAGGTCCCGGTTGAGGTCCTCCGACAGCTGGCCGTCTTTCAGGGCCTGGTCGGCGTGTTTGTTGGCGTCGCGCCGCTCGTTGCGCAGCGCGACCCGACACCCCTCGGACAGCTCCTTGACCTTCGCCACCAGCTTCACGCGCTGCTCCTCCGACAGCGGCGGCATGGTCAGCCGCAGAACCTTGCCGTCGGAGCTCGGCGTCAGGCCGAGGTCGGACTTGAGGATCGCCCGCTCCATCTCCTTGAGCGCGCTCTGATCGAACGGCTTGAGCAGCAGCTGGCGGGGCTCCGGCACCGAGATGTGGGCCAGTTGCTGGAGCGGAGTCGGCGAGCCGTAGTAGTCGACCTTGATCGTGTCGACCAACGCCGGCGACGCCCGCCCGGTGCGGATGGTGCGCAACTGCTCGATCAAGTGTTGGATCGACTTCTCGATCTTTTCCTCGAGCTGGCTGAGGATCTGTTTCGAGGTCTCTTCCATAGCTGACGCCGTTATACCGGACCGGCGCAGGTCAGTCGTCGGGAATCACCCACGTACCGATCGACTCGCCGCGCACCGCCCGCTCGACGTTGCCGTCGACGAACATGTCGAACACCATGATCGGCATTCGGTTCTCCATGCACAGCGTGAACGCCGTGCGATCCATGACGCGCAGGTCTTGGTCGAGCGCCGACTTGAACGTGATCCGGTCGATCTTGGTCGCGCTCGGGTCGAGCACCGGGTCGGCGGTGTAGACGCCGTCCACCTTGGTCGCCTTGAGCAGCAGATCGACCTCGAGCTCGGTGGCGCGCAGCGCCGCGGCAGTGTCGGTGGTGAAGTACGGGTTGCCGGTGCCGCCGGCGAGAATGACCACGCGGTCCTTCTCGAGGTGCCGTATCGCCCGCCGGCGGATGTAGGGCTCCATGAAGGTCTTCATCTCCATGGCCGACGCGGCGCGGGTCTCGATCCCACGCCGCTCGAGAGCATCTTGCAGGGCGAGGCAGTTGATCGCGGTCGCCAGCATTCCCATCTGGTCGGCGGTCGCCCGGCCCGTGCCGTGACGGGCGAACTCGGCACCGCGCACGAGATTGCCGGCGCCGCAGACCACCGCGATCTGCACCCCGGCGGCCCGCGCCCGACCGATCTGTTCGGCGACGCCGGCGACGACTTCGGGTGACAACCCGGCCGCACCGGGCTCCGCCAAGCTCTCCCCGCTGATTTTGAGCAGGACCCGGCGGATCTGCTGGGGGCGGCCCACCGCGGATCAGTCCCCGCCCAGTTCGAACCGGGCAAACCGACTGATCTGGATGTTCTCGCCGATCTTGGCCACCAGCTGCTGGCGCATCTGGTCGACCGTGATCTTGTCGTCCTTGACCCAGGGCTGATCCATCAGGCAACGCTCGGCGAAGAACTTCTCCATCCGGCCGGCGACCGCCTTGTCGATCACCTCCTGCGGCTTGCCCTGCATGTTCTCTTGCGCTTGCTCGACGAGGATGCGCCGCTCGTCCTCCACCGCCGCGTCCGGAATGTCGTCACGGCGCAGACCGAGCGGGTTGGCAAAGGCGATGTGCAGGCAGAGATCCTTGCCGAACTGCTGGAAGTCCTCGTTGCGCGCGACGAAGTCGGTCTCGCACGACACCGCTGCCATCACGCCCAGCCGGCCGGGCGGATGCACGTAGGTGAACACGAGCCCCTCGGCGGCCTCGCGGCCGGCCTTCTTGGCCGCGGTCTGCAGGCCCTTCTTGCGCAGGATCTCGGCGGCCCGGTCCATGTCGCCCTCGGCCTCCTTGAGGGCGGCCTTGCAGTCCATCATCGGGGCGCCGGTCTGCTTGCGCAGCGCCATCACCGTCTTGGCATCGATCTCGACCATCATTTCATTCTCCTGGAGGCGGGACAGCCCGCCGCCCTCGTGCAAAGTACGCTCGTAGCATCGGCGCGAATCCAGCGCCGCACCGCCGCGGCGCGGAGAGCTGGATCCTCGATCGCGACGCGGTCACTCTTGCGGCTTGCTCTCGCCACCCTCGGGCGCGGCGCTCTCGGTGGCCGGCGCCGCCTGTGTCGGCTCCGCGGGCGCGGGCGTCTCAGGCGCCTCTGCCGGGGACGCCTCTGCAGCGGGCGCCTCTGCCGGGGGCGCCGCCGCAGCTTCCGCGCCGGGCGCTGCCTCGACCGCCGGGGCCGGAGCCGGAGCCGCTTCGCTCGCAGCCGGTGGTGCCTGCTCGCCAGCGGCACCGACCCGCTCGCCAGCGCCACCCACCGACACCGAATCGGCGTGGCCGCCGTGGCGATCGGCGAACCGGCCGGTCGACTGGCGCGACGGCCGGCCACCGCCGGCACCCGGACGCCCACCACCGGAGCGGCGCGGCGGCCGCCCGCCGGGCTGCTGCTGGCGGCGCCCCGGAGCGGCGCGCGCACGCAGATCGTCCTGCGCCGCCTGCTGCGCCTGGGCCGCCGCCTGCTCGTCCATGTTGGCCCGCCCCTCGATCACGGCATCCGCCAGCCGCGACATCAGGAGCTTGACCGAGCTCATGGCGTCGTCGTTGCCGGGAATCACGATGTCGGCGCGGTCGGGGTCACAGTCCGTGTCGAGGATGCAGATGACCGGCACGTTCATGCGCTCGGCCTCGCGCACACAGTTGTCCTCGCGGCGCGGATCGATGACGACGATGGCGCCGGGCAATCCGTGCAGATCGCGCACCCCCTCGAGGTTGCGGCTGATCTTGCGCATCTCGCGACGCAGCGTCGCCTGGTCCTTCTTCTTGTAGCGCGCCATCGAGCCGTCGGCCTCCATCGCCTCGAGCTCTTCGAGCCGCGCCAACCGCTCGCGCACGGTGTTGAAGTTGGTCAGGGTGCCGCCGATCCAACGCTCGGTCACCGCGGGCATGCCGCAGCGCTTGGCCTCGGCCTCCACCACGCTGCGAATCTGCCGCTTGGTGCCCAGGAACATCACCTGCGCACCGGACGAAGCGAGCCGCCGGACGAAGTGGCACGCCTGGTACAAGCCGCGGATCGTCTCCTGGAGGTTGATGGTATGGATCTTGTGCCGCTTGCCGTAGATGTACGGACGCATCTTCGGGTTCCAGCGGGCGGCCTGGTGTCCGAAGTGGACGCCGGCTTCGATCAATTCCTGAACGGTGACGATCGGCACGTGAATCTGCCTTGGCGATGAGGCTAGGAGGGGAAATGAGGGCGAAACATCCTATGCCGGGCAGGGTAGCGGTCAAGACCGGGCTTTTCAGTTCCGCGGGCCCCGTTAGACTGGGGGCCCAACCGGTCACCGACGGCCAGGGTCGCCCCCGCGTCACGGGAGGGGGGCGTGCGCTCGAACCCGTGTGGTCCGCCGCCACACGCTTCCTCGACGGGGCTCGCGACCAGTGATCAAGACCGACACCTTCAGATCGACCGCATCCCCCGTCCCGCGCATGTCCGCCCAGCCGCCGACGCCCACTCCGCCCGGCCGCGGTGCGCCCGTGCTGGTCCTCAACCACCAGCGCGAGGCCTGCGAGGCCCTGCTCACCGAGCTCGAGCGGGCCGGCTTCGAAACCCGGCTCAGCAGCTCGATCGCGGCCACCAAGGAGCTCTTGGAGTCCGGCGCGCTGCGCGGCGATGGCCGCCCCGGGGTCGCCCTCCTGCGGCCGGTCGCGCTGGTCCCCGGCGGCGCCGAGACCTCCCTCCTCAACCGGCTGCTGCAGGATGTGCCGGGGCTGCCGGTGATCTTCGTCGTCGACAACGTCGCCGACCTCGACCTGGCGCAGGCGCTGCACCTGCCGTTCTGCGACTTCGTGCTGCGGCCGCACTCGGCCTCGGAGCTGGTGCGGCGGGTCGAGCGCGCGCGCCGCGACCAACGCGAGGTGATGCGCCTGCAGCAGCTGGCGCGCGACCTCGAAGGTCAGGTGAGCGTCGACTTCAAGACCGGCCTGCTCAGCGAGCGCCACCTCGGCAGCGTGCTGCAGGCCGAGTGCAACCGCGCGCAGCGGCATCACTTGCCACTGTCGCTGCTGCTGGTCGACGTCGACAACTTCAAGGGAATCAACGACACCACGGAGTACGCGTTCGGCGACGTGGTCTTGGCCGAGGTCGCGCGGGTGCTCAAGGAGAACACCCGTGAGAGCGACTACGCGGCCCGCTTCGGCGGCGACGAGTTCGTCCTCGTGCTGCCGCACACGACTTCGGCCGAGGCGGTGAAGACCGCGGTCCGCATCCGCACCAAGATCGCCGCCCTGGTCGTGCGCAACGGCAGCTACAGCCACCGCCCGACGGTGTCGATCGGCATCGACACCTTCGACGGCCAGGGCACCACCACCCCGACCGAGCTGCGCCGCCGCGCCAACAAGGCGCTGCACGAAGCCAAACGCCGCGGCAAGGATCAGGTGTGGCTGTTCTCCGGCGACGACCGGGGCGCCGCGCCGCGCGGCGAGGAGTCCGCGGCGGAAGCCGCCGGCGACAGCTGACGCCCGAGGACCGCCCCCCGGAGATGACCGACGCCACCGAGTCGACGGATTGGCTGCAGGCCGTGCACGAGGCAGCAACGCGGATCGCCGACTGCGTGCGCGAGACGCCCTGCGAGTCGTCCCCGTCGCTGAGCGCCGCCGGCGGCGGTCGCGTGCAGCTCAAGCTCGAGAACCAACAGCGCACCGGCTCGTTCAAGCTGCGCGGCGCCAGCAACAAGATTCTCGGCCTACCGCCGGCGGCACGCGCGCGCGGCGTGATCGCCGCCTCCTCCGGCAACCACGGTCTCGGTGTCGCCGACGCCGCGGCCCGCGCCGACGCCACAGCGCTCGTGTTCGTTCCCGACGCCACGCCGGCCTACAAGTGCGAGGCCATCGCGGCGCGCGGCGCCACGGTGCGCCGCGCCGGCACCGACTGCGTCGAGACCGAGGCGATCGCGCGCCGTCACGCCGAGGCCGAAGGTGCCACCTACGTCTCGCCATACAACGATCGCGCGGTGATCGCCGGCCAGGGCACGGTCGGCCTCGAGCTGCACCGTCAACTGCAGCGGCTCGACGCGGTGTTCGTCGCGCTCGGGGGCGGCGGCCTGATCTCCGGCATCGGCATCGCCCTGCGCGCGCTGCGCCCCGACTGCGACATCATCGCCTGCTCGCCAGCCGCTTCGCCGGTGATGCACGCCTCCCTGACCGCCGGCCACATCATCGAAATGCCGACCGATGCCACCCTGTCCGACTCCACCGCCGGCGGCGTCGAGCCGGGCTCGATCACCTTCGACCTCTGCCGCAAGGTCATCCACCGCAGCGTGACCGTCGACGAGGACCAGATCGCCACCGCGATGCGCTGGATGATCGAACGCGACCACCAGCTGGTCGAGGGCGCCGCGGGCGTCGCCGTCGCCGGCTACCAATCCCTGGCGGACGAGTACCGCGACGCCGACGTCGCCATCGTTCTCTGCGGCGCCAACATCGGCCTCGACGCCCTCCGCCAAGTCCTCTAGAAAGTACCGAGTCAGGCTCGATTTTCTCGCTTCCGCGCACCGCCCACCCGTCGTCCCGCTGATCGGCTCGCCTTCCGCGGCGCAGTCTTCTAGTGTTCGCGGCAACGGCATGCAAACGGCACCCACGGACCACTGGATCAACGACCTGGTCAACTGGCTCGGGCTGGGCACCTGGGCGACGCAGGCGCTCGCCGTCAGCGTGCTGCTGGCGGCGTGTGCGCTGTGCGCGGCGCTGTCGCGCTTCGTGGCGTTCGCTCTCGTGCGACGGGCCATCCGCCGGACTCAGTTCCGCTGGGACGACGCTTTCGTCGATCACGGTTTCCTGCGCTGGCTGTCCTGGGTGCCCGCGGCCCTGGTCGCGCAATCGGTGGCCGCCGCGTTGCCGCAGATCGAGGGGGTCACCCTCGATGTCATCGATCGCACCGCATCCGCGTTCTTGGTGTTCGCCTGCATGATGACGCTGAGCGCACTGCTCACCGCGCTGCACGCGATCTACCAAGAGCTCGAAGTCGCCCGCTCGAGACCGCTCAAGGGCTACGTACAGATCGGCAAGATCCTCGTGCACGTCATCGGCACGGTCGTCCTGATCTCGGCGGTGATGCGCGAAGACCCGTGGCAGATGCTGACCGGCATCGGCGCGATGACGGCGGTCCTGCTGCTGATCTTCAAGGACACGATCCTGTCGCTGGTCGCCTCGATCCAGCTCAGCTCGACCGACATGGTGCGCGTCGGCGATTGGGTCGAGCTGCCGCAGTTCGGCGCGGACGGCGATGTCATCGACATCTCGCTGCACACCGTCAAGATCCAGAACTGGGACAAGACGATCACCACGTGCCGACCTACAGCCTGGTGTCCGGCAGCTTCAAGAACTGGCGCGGCATGCAGGAGAGCGGCGGCCGCCGCATCAAGCGCTCGCTGCACGTCGACGTCGCGTCGGTGCGCTTCCTCGATGAGGACGACGTCGAACGGTTCTCGCAGTTCCGACTGCTGCAGGGCTACATCGCCGGCAAGCGGGCGGCGCTGGCCGAGTCCGCGCAGAACCAGGGTGAAGCCGCCGAAATCCCGGCCAACAAACGACGACTGACCAACCTCGGCACGTTTCGCGCCTACATCATCGCGTATCTGCGCAACCACCCCGAGGTGCATCCGTACATGACGTTTCTCGTGCGGCAGCTCGAGCCGGGGCCGCAAGGGGTGCCGTTGGAGATCTACGTGTTCAGCAAAGTCACGCGCTGGGTCGACTACGAGGCGATCCAGGCCGACATCTTCGATCACCTCCTGGCGATCGCACCCGAGTTCGAGCTGCGCGTATTCCAGTCCCCGTCGAGCGGCGACCTCGCCGCGCTGGCGCGGGAGCAGCCGGCGTGAACCTGATCTTGCTGCGCGCCGACGAACTCGGCGGCGACGGCTTGGTCCAGCTGTCCGGTGCGCGCGCCGATCACGTGCGCGACGTCCTGCGCGCCCGCCCCGGGGACTACCTGCGCATCGGCGTCGAGGACGGAGCGCTGGGCGACGCCGAAGTCGCGGCCATCGACGGCAGCGACATCACCTTGCGCTGCACGCTGCACGACACGCCACCGCGACCGCGCGATGTGCTCTTGCTGGCGATCCCGCGACCCCGCGTCCTGACGCGCTGCCTCGAACACGCCGCCGCCCTCGGCTTTGGGCGGATCATCCTGTTCCGCAGCTGGCGGGTCGACAAGAGCCACGTGCTGGCCAGTGCACTCGGGAACGAGGCTTGTTCGGCGGCTCTGCGCCGCGGGCTCAGCCAGGCGCGGCGCACGCACTTGCCGGCAGTCGCCCGCTATGACCGCTTCAAACCGTTCGTCGAGGACGAGCTCGACCAGCTGCTGCCGGCCGACAACCGCTTCGTCGCCGACCCCGGCGCCACGGTCGCGGCAGGCGAAGCCAACGTCACCGAAAACCCACTGGCCCTGGTGATCGGCCCCGAGCGCGGCTTGCTCGACTACGAGGTCTCACTCCTCGCGCAGCACGGCTTCGCCCCCGTGCACGCGGGCCCGCATCCCCAACGCGTGGAGGTCGCGGTCCCGCTCGTCTACGGCCAGCTCTCGCTGCGCCGCACCGGCGCCCCTGCTACTGGGCGCCGATCGTGATGCGCGCGCCGTTGGAGGCGATGAAGCCCAGCGGGTTGGCAGCGTTGGCAATCCCCCACTGCACGAACAACGCGCCGCCCACCAACGACGGATTGTTCGGCACCGGAGACGGCAGACTGGCCTTGCCGTTCGCGTCGGTGAGCGCCGCCAACGTCGCCAGCGGCAAGGTCGTCGCCACGCAACCCGGCGCGCCCAAGACGGCCAGCGGCAAGTTGGCGTGGGTGCCACCGACCATCCAAAACGCCGGCGCAACCGGCGGTGCCGTGCGCAACGTCGTGTCGAACACCTGACCGATGGCGGGAGTTCCGGTGGTACCGATCCGCGGCAGGGAGCCGGCCACCGAAGCACACGCCGGACCGAGCAGATGCACCATCCCGGTGTCGGCTCCGCGCTGCGTCAAGTACACGTGCGCGAGCCCTTCCTGGGTCGCAAACGGCTCGAAGTCACTCGACACCAGCACGTCGGACAAGCCGTCACCGTTCAGGTCACCCAGGCCCACGCAGCCGCGCCGCTGCTCCTGCGCGGCTGACCCGTCGAAGGTCTGCAGCACGCGGCCGTCGTAGCCGGAAAACAGGGTGACGCGGCCGGCGAGGAAAACTCCACTGGCGAAGTACTGCGGGGAGCCGACCATGAAGTCGTCGAAGCCGTCGCCGTTCACATCGCCGGCTCCGGCGACCCGGTTGCCGAACAGCTCACTCGCTTGGCTGCCGGCGAGCTCGTACAGCAGGCCACCCGTCGCACCCGAGAACACCCGGACCATTCCAGCATCGACCAAACCGAGCGGGTCGGCCTGGTAGGCACCGACGATGATGTCGTTGGTCCCATCGCCGTTGACGTCACCGGCCACCGCGAGCGATTCGCCGAACAGGTCGTCGCTCAGTGTCGGCAGAGACCAGGTGTAGATCGGGGTCCAGGTCGTCGTGTCGTAGACCTCGACCTTGCCGCTGTTGCTCGGCACCGCCCCGGACGGCGAGCCGATCGCCAGCTCGGAGATGCCATCTCCATTGAGATCACCGGTAGCGACGGCCGACCAACCGAACCACTGGAACGGCACCGTGCCGCCGAGGGTGCGCAGCTCGGTCAGCGTCGCGCCCGAGTACACCCGCAGCGCGCCGGCCTCGCCGTTGACGATGCCCAAACCGATGAAGAAATCGGGGACGGAGTCGCCGTTGATGTCGCCGAGGCCACCGACCGAGCTCCCCATGTGGGCACGGAACTGGTTGGAAGTGAACACACCCAGGCTCTGCGCGTCCGCGCCCGAGAACAGCTCGGCCCGCCCGCTGTCCTGCACGCCCGACTCGTCCCAGTGCCACGACCCGATCAGGAGGTCGCCGACGCCATCGCCGGTGATGTCACCGATGTCGGCGATCCGATTGCCGAACCAAGTGTCGGCCTGTGCCGGTCCGCGGATGGTGTGGATCACCGTCTGCGTGGCACCCGAGTAGACCCGCACGGTGCCCTGCTTGCCCGGGTCCTCGAACGGTGCGCCGATGGCGTAGTCCTTGACTCCATCGCCATCCAGATCGGAGAGCGACGCCAGGCCCAGGCCGAAGCGCGCCCCCGCCACGCTGGAGGTGAACGGCAAGCCCGCGGCCACTCCGTCCGCCGGCCGCTCGCGATAGACCGAGGCGGCGCCCGCGTCGGCGGCGGCGACATCATCGCCGGGCGCACCGAACAACACGTCGGCGTAGCCGTCCAGGTCGCTGTCGCCGCCACTGGCGACCGCTGTCCCGGCGGCGTCGCCCGCCGCGGCACCGAGGTCGACGCGCAGTGCAGCACCATCCGTGCCGCGCAGCGTCAGCACGGCACCGGCATCCACACCGGCGACGTCGTCGCCGGGTACGCCGACGACGACGTCGGGTTCCGCATCCGCATCGTGTTTGCCGCCGGCAGAGACCGCGGTGCCAAGGGCGTCGCCAGCGGCGCGCCCCTCGCGAGTCCACAGCACGGTACCGGTGGCGCCGGAGATAGCGACCACCGAGCCGGCGTCGAGCGCCTTCGTGTCGTCACCGGGGGCACCGACAACGCCGTCGGAAACGCCATCGCCATCCAGGTCACCCGCGCCAGCGACTGCCGTGCCGAGAGCGTCGCCACCCGCGAGCCCGTCGAACGACTGCAGCACCGCTCCCGTGGCCACCGACAGTGCGATCGCGCGGCCGGCGTCCACCGCTCCATTGTCAGCACCGGGAGCACCGACCCAGACATCGTCGAAGCAGTCGCCGTCGAGATCGCCCGCACCGGACACGCTCGCGCCGAACGCATCGCCATCCGCGGAGCCCAACAGCGTTCGCAGCACGGTGCCATCCGCTCCGGAGTAGACGCGCACTGCACCGCCGTCCGTCGCCGCCAGGTCCGACCCCGGTGCGCCGGCCGCGCAGTCGTCGTAGCCATCACCGTTGGCATCGCCGACGCCCGCCACGGCGGAACCCATTCCATCGCCGGCAGCGTCACCGTCGACGTGTTGCAGCACGGCACCCGTCGCGCCCGAATACACCGTGAAGCTCCCCGCAGCCGCGCCGGCAGTGGAGTCGCCGGGCGCGCCCACGATCACGTCCGGGGTGCCGTCGCCATCGACGTCACCGGCGGCCGCCACCGCGGCACCGTGGAGGTCACCGGCAGCAGCGCCGAGCGTCGTGCGCAACACGGACCCGGTCGCGCCGGAGTGCCAGCGCACCGCACCGGCGTCGACACCGTTGGTCGCCTCGAGTGGCGCACCGACCACGAAGTCGTCGGCAAAGTCCCCGTCGAGGTCACCGACGAAGGCGACGGCGGAACCCGCGGCCTCGCCGCCGGCAACACCGCGGACGACGAGGGGGGACTGCGCGAGAACGGGGACGGAGAGACAGACGAAGATGGAAAGGCAGGCGTGGGGGCGGCCCATTCAGGGTCTCCAAGACGTGATGTGGCTCTGGCAGGGGTGTCGGTGTGCTTCGCGAACGACTCACCGACTGCCTGGGAATCATAGATGCCCGCCGCGGTCGAGGGGATCCCTCCGGTGTGGTCTCGAGCGCGGACCGCCCCCCGGCACCACCGCGAACGACGGCGGTTCTCCCCATCCCATCGCCACCTGCGCACGCCGGCGCAGCAGGCACCCCCGGGAAGCCCCCACATCCGAGGCGGGAACCGACCGCGGCGACGGTGGCAGTCGGCCCCGTTGTCGAGTTGCCGAACCGGCCGTACAATTGGAGTTTCGCGGCCAGTGCACTCAGGGGCGAGCCGCCCCACGATGCGGCCGCCCCCACACACCAACTCAGGCCGGGATGCCCTTGCGCGCAATTCGTCGCCGCGCGGCGGTCGCGTACGGGCCACAATTATGCACCGGGCCACAACCCCTCTTCGGGTCATGAATCACCATCTACGCCTCGCTCTCGCGACCGGATCGGCCATGCTCGCCGGCGGCTACCTCGCCGGTCATGGCAACTACGTCAAGGCCGTGTTCAACGTCCACGAGTCGCCCGGAGCAACGGCGCCGCGCTGGATCTCGCCGATGTCCAACGGCTCGACCCGCGGCTCCGAGACCACGCAGCAGACGACTCTCTACATGATGGACCCGCCGCTAAACCACACCGGTGAGCTCGACGCGCAGGGCTGGCGCATCGTCGCCCAGGACGAGGAGGGCTCGACCCTCGATGGCCAGTTCGAGATGCGCTACGTCAAGTACGCCAGCAACGGGATCGATCCCGACCCCACCGGGGTGCTGCACTCCTACCAGTTCTGGTTCTTCTTCGGCGGCGCGGCGGGCCAGCAGGCGATGGAGTTCGAGATCACCTTCGGTGTGCCACTCACGATCAGAGAACCCACGCACGGCATCGCCGTGGTCCTGCCGGCCGCGCCGTCCTGGCCGAGCGACGGCATCTCCGTGCATGGCCAGTTCAACATCCCCAACGACCCGCTGCGCCCGCGCGTGCCCGCGCCCTACGACCAGCAAGTGTGGGCGTTCGACGCACCACCGCCCTTCGGCACGCCGGTGCCCCTCGGCGGGCGCACTCTCGACACGCTGCAGTTCGGCACGTTGTGGGCGATCGATCCGGTGCTGCAAACCTACGTGCAGTCGAATGCGTATGGAACCACGCAGGATCTGTTCGGTCCCGAGAGCTTGCACCCCGATACCAGCCGCGGCGACAAGCTCGGCTTCTTCGTGCAGGCCAGCAACGACGGCGTCAACGGCAACGCCTACGTTTTCGCTTCGCCTGGACTGCTGCCGACGCCCTTCAAGTTCGCTCCGGCGTCCGGCAACAACCCGTTCGTCCTGCTGGCGGTCGCCCCGCCGTTCCCGATCCTGCTGAACGCGGGCGCAATCAACCCGGCCAACAGCCAACTCAAGCTACCGCCGATCGACTTCAACCTGTTCCCGCCGTGCTGCCGCAACTTCTGGTTCCAGGCGCTGCTGCACTTTCCGTCGCCGGTCCCCTCCATTCCCGATCTGGTACAGCTGACCGACGCAACGGGCGTGCAGGGACTGTAGGGGGTCGAGTGACGGCCAGGGTCCCCGCGCAACCCCGATTCCAACACCTGCGCCTCGCCCTCGCGACCGGCGCGGCCATGCTTGCCGGCGGCTACCTCGCGGGCCACGCCACCTACACCAAGCCGCTGTTCAACCTCTCTCCATCCCCCGGATTCGCCGCTCCGCGGTGGACCAGCGCGATGGTCAATGGCACGACGCGCGGCTCCGCGACCGTGCAGCAGACGACGCTGTACATGATGGATCCGCCGCTCAATCACACCGGCATGCTGACCGCGCAGGGCTGGCGCATCGTGGTGCAGGACGAGGATGCCTCGACCCTGGATGGCCGCTTCACGATGCACTACGTCAAGTACGCCAGTAACGGCGTGGATCCCGACCCCAGCGGAGTGCTGCACTCCTTCATGTTCTGGTTCTTCTTCGGTGGCGCGACAGGCCAGCAGGCGATGGAGTTCATCATCATCACCCTGGCACGGCAGCTGAGGGAGCCCAACCACGGCATCGCAGTGGAGCTGCGCGCCGCACCGTCGTGGCCCAACGATGGAATCTCGGTGCACGGGCAGTTCAATCTGCCCAACGATCCACTGCGCCCGCGAGTGCCAGCGCCGTACAATCAGCAGGTGTGGGCTTTCGACGCACCGCCGTCGAGCAGTACACCGGTGCCACTCGGCGGACGCGTGCTCGACACTCTGCTGTTTGCCACGGTTTGGACTGTTGATCCGGTCTTGCAGACCTACGTGCAGTCGGCCGCCTACGGGACGACGATGGACCTGTTCGGCCCTGAGAGCATGCACCCGGACGCCAACCGGGGTGACAAACTCGGCTTCTTCGTGCAGTCCACCAACAACGGGCTGAACGGCAATGCCTACGTCTTCGCGGCACCGAGGCTCTCGCCCACGCCCTTGCGGCTCTCCTCGGCGTCGGGCAGCAACCCGTTCGTCCTGCTCGACGTCGCCCCTCCGTTTCCGGTGTGCCTGAGCGCGGGGCCGATCAACCCGGCCAACGGCCAGCTCAAGCTACCGGCGATCGACTTCAACCTGTTCCCGCCGTGCTGCCGCAACTTCTGGTTCCAGGCACTGCTGCACTTCCAATCACCGTTCCCCTCCTTCCCCGATCCGGTGGAGCTGACGGACGCCACCGGCGTGCGGGGACTGTAGTCAGTCGCGCACCGGCAACGCGCGCGTCGGCCGACCGACCACCCACCCCGGCTCCATCGTCACCGCGCCGGTCTGTCCGTCGCGATGCTCCATCATCTGCACGCTCGACACCTGGCCATCGGCGTGGATGAACCACTCGATCCCGCTGGTCGGTTCGCGATGGACGCGGATCACCGGCGCGTAACCGTCGCCGATCAAACCGGGAAACGGCGGTGGATTGCGCACCCCGTTCGGCGCCGGTAGCCAGGTGCCGTCGGGGAACTGCACCGCCCCCGAGGGCGGCACCCCGAGGTTGCCGATCGCGCCGGAGCGGACCTCGGGCGGAGGACCCTGGAGGACCCCACTGTCGCGCAGCACCGCGTCGACCTGGCTCTCCGGCAACTGCTCGACCCGCGCGCCGGCGGGCGGCGCCTGCGCTTCAGCTCCCCGCCATGCCCCGACCGCAAAATACGTCAGCGCGCCGGCGGCCAGCGCGATCAATACCACCCGTGGCGTCGACAGCTCAGCCATCCACAAGTTATACCACGCGCGACCCTCCGCCCCGCTCGCCGAACGCCCTCAACTCCATCTGCAAAACGCGTTTACGACAAGCCACCGGACCGCGCTTGCCGACGAAGCATGGTAGCCTGGACGGGCTGCCCGCCGGCGCACTGCTTTCTGCAACGGACCTCCCGCATGGCACCACGCTCGAGTTGGAAGGGCTTCCTCAAGCTCAGTCTCGTCTCGGTTCCGGTGAAGGCCTACACCGCGAACGCCACCACCGCCGAGATTCGCCTCAACCAGCTGCACGCGGACTGCAACAACCGCATCCGCTACAAGAAGACCTGCCCCGAGCACGGCGAGGTCGACAACGACGCCATCGTCAGCGGCTATGAGCTCGGCAAGGGACAGTACGTCGTCATCGACGTCGAAGAGATCCAGAAGCTGCGCACCGAGTCGGACAAGTCCGTCAACATCAAGGGCTTCATTGCGCCGGACGCGCTCGACCCGCGCTACCACGCCGGCCGCACCTACTACCTGCTGCCCGATGGCGCGGTCGGCCAGAAGCCGTACGCACTACTGCGGCAGTCGATGGTGGACAACGGCGTGCACGCGCTCGCCCAGGTCGTGATCGCCGGCCGTGAGCAGCTCGTGCTGCTGCGGCCGATGGACGAGCTGCTGGCGATGACCGTGCTCAGCCACGAGGCCAAGGTGAAGGCGCCGGGATCGTTCTACGACGAGCTGAATCAACAAGAGCTGGGTTCCGACGAGCTGGCGCTGACCAAGACGCTGATCGACGCATCGCGCCTGGCAGACTTCGACTACGCCGCCTACAAGGACGAGTACGTCGAGAAGCTCACGCAGCTGATCCAGGCCAAGGTCGACGGCCAGGAGCTCGTCGCGGTGCCCGACCACGAGGAGCCGAAGATCCTCAATTTGATGGAGGCGCTCAAGCAGAGCGTCGCCGCAGCACAAGCCAGCGCGCCGGCCGAGCCCGCCACCAGCAAGGGCAAGAAGAAGATGGCGCCGAGCAAGGCGCGCAAACGCGCGGCCAAGAGCAAGAAGACCGGCTGAAGCAACGCGCGCCAAAGCCCATGCCGCCCTCCGCGCAGGCTCCCGAACCCGCGCTGCCCGAGTTCATTCCGCCGATGCTGGCCGGCGTCGCCGAGCCGTTCGATGCCGACACCCACCTGTTCGAGGTCAAGTGGGACGGCATGCGCACGCTGGCCTACCGCGACCGCGGCGGGGTGCGGCTGGTGAACCGTCACCACCACGACGTCACCGGCCACTTCCCCGAACTCACCGACCTGCAGGCGCTGCCGGTCGGCGTCGTGCTCGACGGCGAGCTGGTGGTGACGATCGACGGCCGCCCCGACTTCCAGCGGGTCATGGGCCGCCGGCACGCGCGGTCGGCGGCGACCGTGCGCCGCCTCGCCGCCGAGCAGCCGGCGACGTTCGTCGCCTTCGATCTGCTCTACGCCGAGTTCTGCTGCGTGCAGGACGAGCCGCTCGAGGGGCGCCGCGACCGCCTGGCCGCGGCGCTGAAGGATCGGGTCACGCCGCACTTGGCCCTGTCCGAGGGCATCGTCGGCCAGGGCCGCATGCTGTTCGAGCACGCCTGCGCGCAGCAGCTGGAGGGCGTCGTCGCCAAGAAGCTGGGTAGCCCCTACCTGCCGGGACGACGCTCGGAAGCCTGGCTCAAGATCAAGCGGCAACAGACCGCACTGTGCGCGATCCTCGGCTTCCTGCCGGACGGTGAACGGGACTTCAAGAGCCTCGCGGTCGCCATCGAGGACGGCGGCGCCCTTCGCTACGTCGGCCAAGTCGGCTCGGGCTTCGACGCCAAACAGCGCGACGCGCTCAACGCCGCCCTGCGCGCCCGCGTGGTCGACGCGCCACTGGTGCCCTGCCCCATCACCGCGACCTGGGTCGAATCCGGCCTGTACTGCCGCGTCACCTACCTCGAGATGACCTCGCACGGGCACCTCCGAGCCCCGGTGTTCGCCGGCATGATCGACTGACGCCCCCGAGGCGAGCCGAACCTACGCGTCTTCGCGGCCGACGCCGTCGTACGCCATGACGCGCTCCTCCCAGTCGCGCAACGCCTCGGCAGCTGCCGGCAACTCGAACAAGGCGGCGTTGCGCACGCGCCGCATCACCGGCGCCGCGGTCACATCGGCACCGGTCATCGCCTCGCCCACCAGCCATTGCCGACCGCGCAGCGCGGCCGCCAGACGCTCGACCGCCGCGTCGAACGCGCGCTGGCTGCGGGCGACGACGGCCTCATCGACGTGGCCCGCGGTGCGCCGGGTATGCACCACATCCATCATCGGGCGGGCCAGCTCGGCGCGCGCGAACAGCTCCCAGTCCTCCACCTGCCACGCCTCCGCCACCGTGCCGGCGAACAGCGGCGGAGTCGCGCGGAAGTTCGCATCCAGATAGCGCAGGATCGCCGCCGAGTCGAACAACACGACCTCGCCGTGGACCAGCACCGGCGTCAGGCTCTGGCCGGAGATCCGCTGCAACTCGGCGCGTTGGTCCAAATCGACCTCGACGAAACGGTAATGGATGCCCTTGTAGCCCAGCGCGACCCGCACCTTCATGTTGTTGGACGTGTCGAACCCATAGAGTGTGATCGAGGCCGCCATCCTTCGCAGGCTACCACCGCGCGCCGGCGAGCGCCCGCTCTCGCGTTGCCGCGGCGGCACCGCCTATGCTCGTGTCGTTCTCAGAAGCGCGATGAGCTCCGAACCGCCACCCCCACCACCGCCCTCCGGCCAGCCCGACGACGCCCCCGCGACAACCGGCCGCTCGCGCAGCGCGCTCGGCGGTCTCGAGGTCGTGGTCACCGGCCGGCTGCAGAGCATGACCAAGGAAGAGGCGCTCGCCGCGCTGCGCAAGGCCGGCGCGCGATGCCGCGACCTGCCGACGGAGACCACCGCGCTCCTGGTGTTGGGCGATGGCGGGTGCCCGCTGCGCGCCGACGGCCGCCCCACGCGCGCACTGCAACGCGCCGAGCAGCTGCGCGCCAATGGCGCCCAGCTACGCACGATCGACGAAGCCGAGCTGCTGGCCCAGCTCGACCCGGAACACGCCGCGCGCCTGGCCCCACTGCACACGACAGCGCGCCTGGCGCGCATGCTCGACGTCCCGGGGGCGCGCGTGCGCGAGTGGACCAGGGCCGGCCTGCTGCGGGCGACGCACTCGATCCGCAAGCTGCACTACTTCGACTTTCGCGAGGTCGCCCGCGCCCGCCAGCTCCTCGAGCTGACCAGCGCCGGAGTCACCGTGGCCCGCATCAAGAAGAGCCTGCGCCAGCTGCGCACCTGGCTGCCCGGCGCCGATCGATCGCTGCATCAGCTGGAGGCCCTGTCCCGTCGCTCGGTCGTGGTGCGGCTCGCCGACGGCCGCGCGGTCGAGCCGAGCGGACAGCTGCGGCTCGAGTTCGCCCAACCGCCCGCACCGGCGCCATCGGCTGCGGCGCGGCCGCTGCCGCAGGTGTCGCCCGCCGACGCCGACGGCTGGTGCGCGGTGGCCGAGCGCGCCGAGGCCGACCAGCGGTTCGAAGATGCCGCCGAGGCCTACCACCAGGCATTGATGGCGGCCGGCCCCGACGCCGAGCTCGCCTTCAATCTTGGCAATGTGCTGCACGCGCTCGACCGCACCGGCGAAGCCCTGCAGCGCTACTTGCAAGCCGTCGAGCTGGAGCCGGCCTACGCGGAGGCGTGGAACAACGCCGGCAACGCGATGGCCGAGCTGGCGCGCCACGAACGCGCGACGCAGGCCTACCAGCGCGCTCTACAGCACGCTCCCGACTACGCCGACGTGCACTACAACCTTGCGGAGTCGCTGCTCGCGCTGGGCGACACCACCGGCGCCTGCACTCACTGGCGCCAGTACCTGCACGGCGAACAAGACGGTCCCTGGGCCACCCACGCCCGACAACAGCTCGCCCGACACGAGCCTGCCGATTGAAGTGAACGTACGGAGCCAGGCTCCCGTTCATCACCTCGCGGTCCGGCCGTCGGCCGGACCGCGAGGTGATGAACGGGAGCCTGGCTCCGTACGTTCACCGTTCCTTCAATCGTCGTTGGCGTCTGAGTTGGCGGCCAGCTTGCGGTAGAGCCACGCGCGCGCGAAGGCCCACTCGCGGCGCACGGTCCGCTCCGAAAGGTCCATGGCCTTGGCGACCTCGGTCTCCTCCAAGCCGGCGAGAAAGCGCAGCCGCACGACCTCCGCCGCGCGCGGACTCACCACCGCGAGCCCGCGGATGGCCTCGTCGATCGCCAGCACCTGATCGAGATTGGCAGTGCTGGCGACGTCGACCACGTCGAGGGAAAGCCGCGACAGGTCGCCGCCCCGCTTCTTGGCATTCTGCTTGCGCGCGTGGTCGATGAGGATCCGGCGCATCGACTCGGCGGCGGCGAGGTAGAACCGGCGCGGGCTCTCCCGCGCTTCGGTGACCTGGTCGCGCAGCGCGATCCACGCCTCGTTGACCAGGGCGGTCGCCTGCAGGGTGTGGCCCTTGCGTTCGGCGGCCATCTGCCGGTCGGCGATGCGCCGCAGCTGGGCGTGCACGCTGGCCACCAAGTCGACGCTGGGTTGATCGGTCGGTTGTCGGTCGCTCATCGTGCCGCTGCGCATCGGTGGGTTTCGCCTCCGCCGACCAATTCGCCGGCTTTGGACAAGAGCGCGAGCAACGCGCCGCCACCGGCCATGATTCTCGCCAAAACCACCGGCTCCGCACGCCCCGACTGTCTACATTTGCGGCGCAACGCGAATGCAGCCCGACGCCCGGCAAGCCCTCTACCCGCCGCGCAACACGCGCTGCAATGCCTCGATCGCCGGCATGAGATCCTGCCGATCCTCGAGCAACGGACGAAAGAGATCGCCGTGTTGCGCGACGCGGTCTGGCACCGTCAACAGAGTCCAGTCCGACAGTGCGAGATCGGACGACAGCTCGTCCCAGTGCAGAGGGGTCGACACGGTCCCACCCCGCACCGGCCGCACGGTGTACGGCGGCACGATGGTCTGGCCGCGGCGGTTCTGCATGAAGTCGAGGTACACCCGACGCCCCCGGGCAGCCATGCTGCGCTCGACCGTGGCGATGTCCTTGTGCTCGGACGCGACCACCCGACAGACGCCCTCACAGAACATGCGCGCCTGGTCATAGCTGTAGCCATCGACCAGCGGCACGTACACGTGCAACCCGGTACTGCCCGACGTCTTGACCAACGGCCGCAGCCCGATCCCGCGCAGCAGCTTGCCCGTCTCGCGCGCCAGCTTGACGACGTCCTGGAACGGGGCGGCCTTGGGATCGAAGTCGATCACCGCGTAGTCCGGCGACTCCAGCGCGCTGCGCCGCGACATCCACGGGTGCAGGTCGATGCTGCCGAGATTGATCAGGTACAGCAGCGTATCGCGGTCGTTGCAGACCATGTGCCGCACTGGTTCCTCCTTGTGGCGGCGCTGGATCCACTCGGTGGCGACCCAATCCGGACAGCCGTCGGGGGCGTTCTGCTGGTAGAAGTTCTTGCCCTCGATGCCGTCGGGCCAGCGATAGAGGTGGATGGGCCGCTCGTGCAGGTACGGCAGCACGACGTCGGCAACCTCCTCGTAGTACGCCAAGAGATCGCCCTTGGTGTAGCCCTCGGCGGGCCAGTAGACCTTGTCGAGGTTGGACAGCTCGACCCGCGCCGGCCGTCGCCGTGCCCCGGCGGTCTGCCGCCGCAGGGCCTGCTGCACGTCCTCGGCGGGCGCCGCGCTCGCGCTGGACAGGTCGAACCTACGCCAGTCTTGCGACGATCCGCCGCTGTACGCGCTACCGCTGCGCTTGGCGACGACGCCGGGCAAGCCCGCCGCTTTGACCGATTGCGCCAGCTCGACGCCGCGGCCGGTGACGTGGTCTACGTACAACAGGCTCTTCTGTCGCCCACCGAGGACGGCGACCAGCGCGGCCTTGCGATCCAACAGCGGCAGCGGTCGCAGATCCCAGCGATCGTAGTGCAGCAGGTCGAACGCGTAGAACGCAACGGTCGCCTCTGCGCCGCCCGCCAACACGCGCTCGAGCAACGCGCCATCGGGACGCCCGGTCGCGTCCATCGCCACCAGCACGCCATCGATGTACGCATCATCGGCGCGCACCTTGCCGAGCTCGTCGACCAGCGACGCGGCCGCCTCGGCGACCCCCCTACCCGCGGCGCCGGCAAACCCGACCTGACCGTCTCGTACGCGGGCCATCAGGCGGCGACCGGCAAACAGCATCTCGAACACCCAACCCGGGTCGGAGAACGGCTCCACCGTCGGCCCGGCGGTCATCGGCCTCGGGGCGCGCGCCGGCATCTCTCGAGTGTGCGCGGCGTCGAGGTTCATCGACAACGGCAGCACGCCCTCGGCACGAGCGTGGCGGTCGCGCGCCTTGAACAACAGCCAATTCTCCTTGGTGCGCACGCAGTGCCACTCGCCGCGCAGCCGCTTGCCGTAGCAGACGATCTCGAACTTGCCGGTCTCCACCTGTGCCGCCCAATCACCTTCGGTCAGCATCCGGTAGTGACCGTGATCCCAGATGGTCATCGTCCCCGCGCCGTACTCGCCCTTGGGGATCATGCCCTCGAAGGTCTCGTACTCGATCGGGTGATCCTCGGTGCGCACCGCGAGGTGCTTGTCCGCGGGGTCGTAGGAGAAGCCCTTCGGCACCGCCCACGACTTCAGCACGCCATCCATCTCCAACCGTAGGTCGTAGTGCAGCCGGCGCGCCTCGTGCCGGTGGATGACGAACACGGCCTCGCCGGGGCGCGGCCGCGCCGGGGCGGGCGCCGGCTCCGGAGTTCGGCCGAAGTCGCGCTTGGCTGCGTACTCGTCGAGGCCTCCGGACATCGCATCCACGATAGGCGCGGCAACGGGGGGCAGCGAGCCCGGACATTGTCCCGACTGGCTTCCCGTCGCAACGCCGGCACCGTACCAGGTCGTCATGAGACGATCGCCGCCTCCGTACACGCCCACCCTCTTGGTCTCACTGCTGCTCACCGCCATCGGGGCCGCGCAGACCACCACCCGCCCCGCGCCGGTGACCTCGGTCGCGGGCGGCGCCGCGCAGCCGCCGCAGGGCCCGGTGTGGCGCAGCCCGGGCCTCGACGCGGACCTGCTGCGGATCGAGGCCGGCGCGCGCTCCGCGCCGCGCACCGCCCAGGGCGACACGCTGCTGCACGTTCTCGAAGGAGGCGGCACGGTCGCGATCGACGGCGGCAGCCACGCAGTCGAAGCCGGCAGCCTGGTGCGCATCGGCGCCGGGGCGCGCTGGTCCCTCGACGCAGAGACCGCGTTGCGCTGCTTGAGCGTGCGCTCGAACGCCGTCGCCCACTCGGGCGGGATGGCCGCCGGGCCCCGGCCCACCGAGCAGACGCCGTATCCCGAGACCAGCCCGCGCGGCTCGGCGCGCATCTTCTACTGGTACGGACCCGGGTCCGCGGGCCAGGTCGACCTGGACTACGGCCGGCCGCGCTGGCAACCGAAGTTCGAGCAGTTCGTCGGCGGCAAGGGTGCCGCGCGCTGGCGGCTGGGCCAGAACTTCTGGACGCGACTCGACACCAACATCGGGCTGCGATTCGGCGCGGTCGAGCTCGCACCCGGGACCCACTATCTGGTGTTGGCGCGCGCCGCGGACGGCGAGCTCGCCCTGGTGGCGCTCGATCCCGCCGCGGTCCGCGCAGAGCGACTCGATGCATGGCACGCGCCGAAGACGCAAGGCGGCCAACGCATTCCGCTCGACCACTCCCGCACAGAGGACCGCGCGGAGTTCCTGCTCTGCGCGCTCGCGGTGGACCGCGAGCGCCGCGATCGCGCGCGCCTCGACATCTTCTTCGGTCCACATCACCTGCAGACCGACTTCGACATGCTCGCGCAGCGCTGACGCTGCCGGCAGAATGCGGCGATGCCCGCCACCCTCGAAACCCTGCGCCGAGCCCGCTGCTCGGCGATCCTGCGCACTCAACACGCCGACGCCGTCGCGCCGGCAATGCAGGCCGCCGTCGACGGCGGATTCAGGGTGGTGGAGTTCACCCTCAACACACCGAACGCGCTGCAGCACATCGAGACGTTTGCCGGCGACGAGCACCTGCTGGTCGGCGCCGGCACCGTGCTGAGCACCGACGATGCCCGCGCCGCGCGGGACGCCGGCGCGCGCTTCTTGGTCTCGCCGGTGGTCGACGAGGCGGTGATCGACTACGCGGTGCAGCACGACCTGGTCGCGATTCCCGGCTGCGCCACGCCCACCGAGATGCTCCGCGCCCACCGCTCCGGCGCGCAGATCATCAAGCTGTTCCCGTCGCCGGCGGACGGCCCCGCGACGGTGCAGTCGATCCTCGGGCCCATGCCGTTCTTGCGCATCTTCCCCACCAGCGGGGTCACCCTCGAGAACGTCACCGCCTACTTCGCCGCCGGCGCGTTCGGCGTGGGCTTCGTCACCTCACTGTTCGCCGCCGGGGACGTCGCGGCGGGCCGGTTCGACGCCATCCGCGAACGCGCGGCGGCGATGACCGCCGCCGTCGCCGGCGCCCCCTGACCGCAGCCTCACTTCGGCGCCGGAGGCGGCTCGCGCTGCTGCAGCGCGCTCCACAGCCGGCGCTCCGCGCGCCGGAACAGCAGCGCGACCCGGTCGGCGTCGGTGACGCCGTCCGCCGCGGGACCAGCCTCGCCCCGGTGCGCGCGTTCATACAGATCCTGCAGCTGCGCGGCAGCATCCGCGGCGGACTGAAGCCGCGGCGGCTGCGGCACCGCCAGCGCCGACAACCGCGCGCCGTCGTCCAACAACTCGGCCAAGGCGCGCGCGTCGCCCGGCGCGAACCACGCGCAACTGCCCTCGGCACCGTGCTCTCGATAGGCGGGCAGGTCGGAAGCCAAAACCGGCAGCCCCAACAGCAACGCCTCGTCGAGGATCAGTCCGTAGGACTCGTGACAGCACGACGCCAGCACCGCGTAATCGGCATCGGATCCAGCCAGATCCTCCGTGGTGAACCCACCGCGAAACTCGACCCGCAATCCCGCGGCCGCGGCGTGCAGCTGCTCGCGATAGGCCGCGTCGTGGGCCTCGCCCCAGACCTCGAGGCTCCACTCGTCTGCTGCGCGCCGCATCGCCGCCAGCACCACTTCCAGCCCCTTCTCGGGGTAGAGCGCACCCCACACCAAGAGCCGCCGCCCGCGCGGCGCCGGCTGTGGGGGGCGACGCGGTGGCGACCGCAGCAGCGGCGGCGGCGTCACCGCGACCTCCCCGAGCGCCCCCTCGGAGAGCTCCGCGAGGCCGCGCGCATGCGCGCCACTCGGCGCGCACAGCAGGTGCGCCGCCGCCAACTCCGCCGCGAAGTCACGGCGGTGGAAGGCGAACGCCTCGGCGCGCTCCGCGGCCCCGACGTAGGCCGGCACCTCGGGCGGCTCGGCCCGCGTGGCACCGATGCGCCGCACCGGCGTCGCCAGCACCGAGTAGTAGTCGTGCAGCGTCACCGCGGTGAGCGCCCCGGCCCGACGCGCGATCCGCGCCAGGTCCGAGGTCAACCGCACCCAATGGTGCACGTGCACGACATCGGGCCGCTCGGCCGCCAGCAGCTCGGCGAACCGCGCCGACACCGCCGGCGCGTGCGCCTTGATCCAGCCATCGTGGTACAGGTCGTCGCGCGCCAGCCGACAGACGGACAGCCCGTCGACGACGTCGCGCGTCAAGGCGACGGCCTCCGAAACCGCGAGCACGCCGGCCACCACGACGACTTCATGGCCGGCGGCCAAGAAGGCGCGCGCCAGGGCCTCGACGGTGTTCTCCGTGCCGCCGCGCAGCTCGGGGGGGAAGCCGTGCACGCAGAGCAGGATCTTCATCGCGCGCGGCAGCTTAGGCGCAGGCGCATCCCGGGTCACTCGCTTCGCACGCCTCGCCCGAGGTAACGCTCGACGTCACGGGCCGTGACCCGCTGCCCGCGAATGCCGGCGAGGATGCCGCGCGCCTTCGCCATCATCGCCGCCCAACCGGTACCCCCCACCCAGGTCAACGGCCATAGAACGACCTCGAACACTGCAAAGGCCAACCAATCGCGCGGCCGGCCGTGGCGCCGCAAGTAGTGCACCGAGTTGACTCCCGACATGTACTTGCGCATCGGCGACCGTCCGCCGCCCGACGAAGCGCTGGATGCGTGCACGACACGCACCCATGGCAACCACAAGACCGTCCATCCGCGATCGCGCAACCGTTGCCCGAGATCGACGTCCTCCCAGTACATGAAGTAGCTCTCGTCGAGGTCGCCGACGTCGGCCAGCGCGCTCAGCCGATACAGCGCACACGCGCCCGGCATGAAGTCCACCGCCTCTGGCCCGGCGTCGAGCGGCGCGGGCTCCTCGCCGAGTCCGCGCAAGCGCAGCATGTTGGGGTGGAACGCCAGCGCACCGCCCTGACACCAGGCGCGCCCGTCGGTGCGCAGCATGGTCGGGCCGACGCAAGCGATCCCGGGATCGTTGCGCAGCACCCGCACCATCGGCGCCAAGAAACCGGGCTGCAGTCGCAGGTCGTTGTTCAGCAGCAGCACGAACTCGGCGTCGCGCTCGCGCGCCCAGGCCAGGCCCCGGTTGATCGCGGCGCAGTAGCCCACGTTGGACTCCAAGGACAACAGCGTGAAGTCACCGGGCCCAGCAGCCAGGCGAGCGCTCGATCCATCGCCGGAACCGTTGTCGATCACCAAGAGACTCAGTGCGGCCTCGCCACAGTCGGCGATGTCGGTCATGCACTGCAACGTCAACTCCGGCTGGCGCCAGTTGAGCAAGACCCCGACCACGGTGGGCGGCATCCATCGGATCGTCGCCGACCCGGTCGCCCTCCGCGAGCACTTCTCCGCGCGCCGAGCTGGCGGTCGGTGGCCCCGACCCCGCTCACTCGGCGGCGAACGCGAGGGTCGGCTCCCGCTCGACGCTCGCCCCGCTTGCCACTGGCGGATCGCCGCTCTCCAACGCCGGCTCGCCCACCGGGCCGGCAGTGCGCAGCAGGCCGAGGCCGATGCCCGCCGCCGCGACCAGGGCCCACAACATCGTCCTCGCCGCGGCCCCCCCGCGCGCTTCGTCGGTAGGGCCGCCCCCCGACCGCATCAAGCGGGTCATGGTCTCGACCGGCAGCGCGCCGCGCACGCCGAACGACATCGTCGCCGGCAACGCCGCCATCAGACGCGCGCGATCGGCGCCCGTCATGCCGGCCAGCAGCTGCTCGCGCAGCAGCGTCTGGAGGCAGCTGCCCAGCTGCGACCGCCCGGCCAGCGGCGCGTCACGCGACCCGCCCTCATGAGTCTCGTCGCACAGGCGGGTCAGGGCCTCGCTCATCGCGCGCTCCACCCGGCGCTCGACATCACCCACTGCCAGCTGGGTCAGCGCGCGCACCGCCGCCGCCCATGCCGCTCCGCCGTAGCGCAGCAAGAGCACTGCACGCGCTTCACCGCGACCGGCACGCATCTGCTCGACCACCTCCTGGTCGAGCATGATCGGGCCAGCGGCGCTGGCCACGAGGGGGAGAGAGGCACTCATCGTCGGACAGGCTTGGATTGGACTCCGGGGGCATCTTCCCAAACGCTGGAATGACGGTCCACGGCCGTGGTTTCCGACAAAAACCGAGACACCGAGTCAGATCTCCGCACCGCAGAGCACGGTCAACCGCACCATCGACGGATCAAGCGCCAGTAGCCGCCGTAGATCGCGTCCAGACCACGCCGCACGACAGCGGAGAATCCCTGATCGGCAATCCCCGGGTGCAAGGTCAGCGGAGCAGCAACCAGCAGCTCGCGGTCGGAAACCGTGCGGGCCGCCTGCACTCTCGCCCGCGCACGCGCGAGGCTCGGCAGCAGCCGCAACAGCGAGAGCTTGCCGCGCAACCACGCGATCCCGTGCCCCTTCCCCAACGCGAACGCGAAGTGCGAGGCCGTGTAAAGAGATTGTATCGGGAGCAGCAGGAGCAGCGAACGCCAGTGCAGGCAGGTGAGCAGGATCGCCCAGCGGTTGCGGCTGTGAAAGTAGGTGCGCGCCGGGTGCAGCTGACCTCCGGCACGGTGCGACAGACCGGCGGTGCCGCCGCGGTGTCGCACCACGGCGCGCGGTTCCAGCCACAGCCGCGCCCCGGTCAGCCGCAGCCGCCAGGCGAAGTCGGTGTCCTCGAAGTAGAAGAACAGCGACTCGCGAAAGCCGCCGACTGCATCGAAAGCGGAACGGCGCACCAGGATGCAGAGACCGACTACGCCGCCGATCTCCACCGCCTCGTCATCGGCGTCCGCCAGCGGACCGAAGAAGTTCGCCAGCAGAAGAAGACCCAAGACATGTAGCCGCGACGCGTCGTAGTGGATGGTGTCGGGGCGATCGGCACACAGCGCACGCGCCTGCACGACCGCCGCGCCGGCCTCTTCGAGCCGCGCGCACAGCGCGGCCAGTGCGCCCGGCTCGAGGACCACGTCGTTGTCGACCAGCAAGACCCGCTCGTGGGAGGCCGCGCGGACGCCGGCGTTGCGCGCCGCGCCGGGGCCACCGTTGCGCCCGGTGTCGATGACCTTGGCGCGGGGAAAATGCTGAGCGACCCACTCGCGCGAGCCGTCCTCTGAGTGGTTGTCGACCACCAACACCTCCCCCGGCGGCGGATCCTGTGCGAACAGCGACTCGAGGCAAGCGCGCAAGTAGTGCTTGCCATTCCAATTGACGACGACCGCGGAGACCACGCCGGAAGCCGGCGACTGTAGCTGGATGAGCCTCCGGCGCCTCGAATCTTCGAGCGTCGACAACATTCTCGAGGCGACGTCGCCGCCTTGGCAGCGACGCTGCCGCGCCGGAGGCTCGGAGAGACAGTGCCTCCTGGCTCAGCGCGGCGGCGGATGTGTCCGGTCTTCCAAGCCGCTCCGGGAAAAGCGGCATCCGAGTTTGGTTGCGGCCGTGGCCGCGCTGAGCCTCCGGGGCCGAGAGTCTTCGCGCGGCGACAACACTTCCGAAGGCCGGTCGTCGTCGGGACTTCCGTACCGCAACTCCCGGCCGCTCGAAAGTAACACGGGCGTCTGCGGTCAGCGCGGCGGCGGATGTGTCAAGCCTTCCAAGCCGTTCCGGCGGCATCCGAGTTTGGTTGCGGCCGGGCCGCCCTGAGCCGACCGATCCGCCCCCGGAGGTCGGCGCCAACGACGCGACTCTTGCGGAATCGCCGCTGGCGGCGACGATGCGGTCACCAGTGGGCGAGCCGACCTTGGATCTCACCGCCGCGGCGGCCGCCGGCGCCGCCGACGACGAGCTCGCCAGCGCCTGGCGCGCGACGTTCGCCGAAGCCTGCCGGGAGCACGACATCCACGGCCGTCTCGACGGGCCCGCCGACGGCATGACCGTCGCCTTCGATGGGCAGGAAGGCGCTGCCAGCCCGTTGATCCTGGCCGCCTTCGTCGACGAGCTCGGCAAGCGCGGGGTCCGCGGCGGTCCGGTGCTGGTGGCCCGCGCGGCGCTCGACTCCGCGCAGCGCCGCCGCGCGAGCGCGGCGCTGGCGCACGCGATCGGCCGGCTGCGCACGCTGCTCGTCGAGTACAACTCCTACCTGAGCGGCGGATTGCCCTGGGTGTTCACCGATCCCGGCCAGCCGGCCGCCGCCCGGGGCCTGGCGATCTACCGATTTCCGGCACGTGCCGCGGTCGACGTCGAAGCCGACGGCGATGCGGTGCGCATCCACGTGCACGCCGGCGATCTCGGTGAAGTGACGTCGTCGGGCTTCTGGGTGCCAACGCTGCTGCGGGGCGACCTCGACATCCGGATTCGCTACCGCCTGCCGCGGTGGCAACCCGGCGCCGCGGCGAGCAACTTCGCCCTGTTCTTGCAGGACGAACCGTCCGAGCAGCGCTACTACGCGCAACGGCGCGCCGCCGGCGACGGCACCCACGAGGTCCTCGGCAACTTCCACAACGACTCGTTCACCCGCACCGTCGCGGTGCACGGGGCCGCGGGTGGGTTGCGGCTGACGCGGAGCGGCGGGCAGGTCACTGCCTGGCACCGGACGCCCGACGCCGACTGGATCGAGCTCGGCAGCCGCGACGACGGCGATCCGCGCGACGTTCTACCCGGCGTGAAGATCTGGTCGAGCGGCGCGTGCGGAGCGCTGATCGCCGAGCTGCACGACCTGCAGCTGCGAGCCACCCTCCCCCCGGAGAATGCACAATTGGCCGCCGTGCCGATCCGACCCGACCCGCGCCACGGGTGAGACAGGCTCCTACGGCCCGCGCAGCAGGGCGGCGCGGAACTCGTCGGAGATCGGCAGACGATCACCGGTGCGGTAGTCGAGCATGACGAGCACGGCGACGCCGCGGGCGTAGACGACGGCTCGATCGTCGGCGGCCCACGCGGCGTAGTGCATCTCGAAGCTGGTGTTGCCGACCCGCTCGGTGCGCGCGCCGATGCACACCTCTGTCGGCCAGTGCACCGGTGCGGCGAAATCACACTCGGCGCGCGCCAGGATCGGCCCCGCCGCCGGCGTGCCACCCGCTGCGACGCCGAGCGCCGCCAGGTAGCGCATGCGCGCTGCTTCGAACCAGGTCAGGTAGCGGGCGTTGTTGACGTGGCCAAAGGCGTCTTGATCCCCCCAGAGCACGGGGATCCTCATCTCGAAAGGAAAATCGGTCATTCGGCCGCCGCCAGAGCGCCCGCCCACGATACGCGAAGCTCAGCGCGGCCGGGGCCGCAACCAAGAACCGAGCGCACCGCGACAGTAGCGGAGCCCGCGAACCCAGCGGTGCCGGACCGCCACGCTGAGCGCAGACGCCAGTGTTGTCGTCGAGCCTCCGGGAGTTGCGGTATCGAAGTCCCGGCGACGACGTGCCTTCCGAAAGGTTGTTGCCGCTCGAACATTCTCGGACCCCGAGGCTCAGCGCGACCGTGGGACTTGCGTTGCCAGCGCGACTGATCTATCACCGCGCTGGCCTTGGTGCTTCCCTCTCCCAGCTACTGCCGCCGCGAAGCCTTCGACCTCTTCGTCGAGGCGCTTGCGGAACTCGAGAGCAGCGCGGGCCTGCTGGTGGCGGCCCTCGCCATCGCCATGAACGAGCAACCCGACGTCGACGTCGAGGCGACCGACGCACAGCTCAGCCAGTGGGCACAGGCCGTGCGCAAGCGGGTCATCAGTGACTCACCGACGGCTCTGCTGGCACACGCCCACGCCCTGCTGTTCGACGAGCTCGGCTTCTCCGGCAGCGCGCACGTCTTCGACGAACCTCGCTCCAGCTACTTGCCCGACGTGCTGCGCCGCCGCACCGGGCTGCCGATTGCCATTTGTTTGGTCTACAAGCTCGTGCTCGAGCGCGTCGGCTTGACGGTCACCGGCATCAACGCTCCGGGCCACTTCATCGCGGCCGTCGACGACGGGCGCGGCCAGCTGCTGATCGATCCGTTCGCCGGCGGCCGGCTGGTCAGTCGCGACGACGCGATCGCCCGCGCCCGAGGGATGACACGAAGCCCGCGCCCCGCCGACGACATGCTGCTGCGGCCGGCCAGCCACCGCGAGTGGCTGCGGCGCATGCTGCGCAACCTCCACGCCCTGTTTTCACAGCGCGGCGACCGCGCGCAGCTGGGCGCCATGCTCGAGTTGAGCCACACACTCGACTGAACGAGTCGGCGACGCCGCGCTACTTGAGGGGCAGCTCGAAGTCCGGGGCGCGGCACACCTGCCGATTGCGCAGGCAGTGCGGCAGCTTGAACAGAGCCGCCAGCGTCGCCTTGATGCAGACCCAGTAGCCACCGGGCACCGCGCGGATCGAATCGAACACGCCGATGGTGCCGACCGCGTCGGCGACGACTTCACCCGATGCACCCCCGGTCCGCCCGCGGCCGAGCCCCTTGCGCAGGAAGACGAACGGGAACGACAGCACCTTGCTCCACGGCACGTACTTGAAGGCGTAGATCCAGAAGTTGCGCACGTGGTAGTAGAGGCTGCGGCGGCCGTGCCGCATGCCGAACGGCGCCTTGTGGTGCACCACGACCGACGGCACCATCTTGACGCGATAGCCCAGGTTGAGCAGCCGCGCCGTCAGGTCGCGCTCGTTGCCGAAGATGAACAGCTCGACGTCGTAGTAGCCGGCTTTGCGCAGCGCCTCGTGCCGTGCCATGCTCGCACAGCCGCGGAACGTCGCCATGTAGCGCGGCCGGTTGTATGCCTCGGAATCGGCGAACCAGTCCGGCATCTCCGGCTCGAGCACTTTGGGCGACAACACGGCGGTGGTCTCCGGCTCGGCGGCAAACTCGGCCAGCATGCGCTCGACGTAGTCCTCGGCGAGGACCACGTCGTCGTCGAGGATGCCGACGAACTCCCCGACGGCGCTGGAGAACCCGATGTTGAACGTCTCGCAAGCGCCGTATCGCGAGTGCGGCATACGGATCAGCTGCACCTCGGGAAACTCGGCGGTGACCATCTCCGGTGTCCCGTCGGTGCTGTCGTTGTCGACGACGATCACTTGCCGCGGCGCGCGAGTCTGCGCGCGGATCGCCGCGAGGTTCTCGCGCAGGTCGTCGATGCGGTTCCACACCGAGATCACCAGGGACACGTCGGCAGTCACGCCAGCTCCTCGGTGTCGCGCAGCAAGTAGCGGTAGGTTCTCTCGACCGCCCGACGGACGGCGGTCAGCTCCGCCGGCCGCAGATCGGCGAACAGCTCCGCGTAGCGGACCGCGGGGTCCTCGACGTTGACCGTGGCCGCATTGTCACGGTGCAGGATCTTCTGGGCGAAATCGTTGTAGGCGAGCTGGCTCTCGTAGGCGGCCAGCGCGTGCTGCTTGACCTCGGCTTGCTCGGTCACGTCGAACATCGTGCCGCCCATCACCACCTGGTTGACGCCGAACAACAGCACCCGACACTCCGGCGGCAGCAGGTCGGCGGCTTCGGCGACGGCCGCCGCCACCGCGCGGTGATCGCGGTGGGCCTCCGAGAAGAAGAAGCTGTACAGCGTGCGCGGCGCGCACTCGGATACCACCGCGCGCACGTGCTCGGCGAGCGAGGCGGCGTGCTCGGGCAGCGCGCCGTCGGGCAACCCGAAGCTGCGCACGTCGTCGACGCCGAGGCGGGCCAACGCTTCGCGGCCCTCGCGGCGGCGGACCGCGGCAATGTCGTCATAGCGCCCGCCCGGATCGCCCGCCGCGCCGTCGGTAGCGTGCACGACGGTCACCGCGTGGCCCTGGTGACGATGCCAGGCCAGCGTTGCTCCGGCGGCGATCACCTCGTCGTCGGGATGGGCCACCACCACCAGCACCGGCGGCGCCAGCTCCTCGCGCGATCGCAGCGGCGGAAACAAGTGGTTCATCGGCAGACCTCGCGCGCGGCAGCATAGAGCGCTTGGTAGCGTTCCGCCGCATCCTCGATCGATGGGAACTTCGACGGGATCGCCGTCGCCAGCCGTGCCCGCCGCGCCGGTTCGCACAGCGAGGCCAGGGCGTTGCGCAGCGCATCGGCGTCGCCCGCCGGCACGACCTCACCGCCGCCGCCGGCCACCCGTTCCGGCAACGCACCGGCGTCGGACACGACCGCTGGCACGCCGCGCGCCAGGGCCTCGTCGACGACCAGGCCGTAGGTCTCCTCGCACAGCGAGGGGAAGACGGCCAGATCGAGTGCGGTCGCCGGATGCTCACCGCCGACTTCGAAGGCGCCGTGGTCGATGACCCGCACCCCCAGCTCCGCGGCGCGTGCCAGCGTCGCACTGCGAAAGTCCCGGTCGAGAAAGCCCCCCGCGAGATGCAGCTCGGCGCCGTCCAGCCCGCGCATCGCCTCGACCAGCACCGACACCCCCTTGTCGGCGACCAGGTGACCGAAGGTGCCGATCCGCACCGGTGAGCCCTCGGCCGGCGCCGCTGCGCGCCGCTCGATGCGCTCCAACAGACCGTGCGGCACGACTTCGACCGCGACCGGCCACGGCAACAGCTGCGCCAAGCGGCGGGCGCAGGTCGCGCTCGGCGCGGTGACCGCCGCGGCAGCGCGCAGCTCACCGGCGACCTCACGGTCGCGGTTCGCGACCCCGAGCCGCAGCTTCCACAACGGCTCGCGCTCGAACGATCGCTGCACGCAGGGGCCACACGCCTGGCGGTCGGTGCCCTCGGGACATGCCAGACCGTCCGGCGCGCGGCGAAAGAACCGCCCGCACGTCACCCACAGATCGTGCAGCGTCGCCACCGTGGCCCGCCCTTCGGCCGAAGCGCGCCGCAGCAGACTGCTACTCAGGTTGGCCCAGTGATGGACGTGCACCAGCTCGATGTCCCGCTCTCGCCACAGCCCGCTGATCACCGCCAACACACGCGGCCGCTCGATCTCCAGGCCGTAGCTCTCGTCGGCCTGGCGGGGCACGACCAAGACCGGGATGCCGTCGACCTCGTGCCGGGTCACGTCCTCGCCCTGGTGCGGGCGCTCGCTGCCGGCGATGACGCAGACGTCGTGCCCCGCGGCCCGCAGCGCCCGAGCCAACGCGGCGACCACGCGCTCGGTGCCACCGCGAAACTCGGGCGGGAAGACGTTGCACATCAGCGCCACTCTCATGGCGCCAGGATCTCCCGGACGAACTGGCGCAGCTCGGCCCGCGCCGCGCGCCGGTGCTCCGGATCGCGATGACGCCGGCCCAGTGCGATCCACTCCTCACACGCCCGCCAACGCGCCACCAGCCGCAGCAGCGGCACCGACCACCGCCCGTAGTGCTTGCGATAGTACGCGATCCGGTTGCGGAACCAGGTGACGACGAAGCTGCGGTAGCCCTTGGTCGACGCGCCGCCGTGGTGCGTGACCTCAGCCGCCGCCAGGTAGTGGATCCGGCGCCCGCGCTGCCAAAGTCGCTTGCACAGGTCGACGTCGTTGAAGAACAGGAACAGCTCCTCATCGAGCCCGCCCATCGCCAGGTACTCAGCGCGTGCCATGGCGAAACAGGCTCCCGGCGGCTGGTCGACATCACGGCTCGACTGGTGGTCGAAGTCGCGCATGTGGTAGCGGTCGTCGACCCACGAGCCAGGCCAGAACCGGGCCAAGAACGTGTCGTAGCAGAGTGCGGTCAAGAGCCCCGGAAAGCGCATGCAGGCACGCTGGACGGTGCCGTCTAGGTTGACCAGTTTGGGCGCCACCGCCCCGTGGCTCTCGTTGTCGATGAGGAAGTCGACCAAGCGATCCAAGGCGCCCGGATGCACATCGGTGTCGGAGTTGAGCAGGCAGACGTACTCACCGTTCGCGGCCTCCGCGCCCTGGTTGTTGCCGCCGGCGTAGCCGCGGTTCTTGTCGTTGCGCAGCAGGCGGACGCCGTCCAGGGCAGCGATCGCGTCGGCCGACCCGTCCTCGCTGGCGTTGTCCACGACGACGATCTCCCGCGCGTGGCGCGGCCGCTCGCGCAGCAGCGACCCCAGACATGCCAGGGTCAGCTCCCGCGTGTTCCACGACAGCACGACGACCGACAGCCGAACACTGCTCACCGGGGTCCGGTCTCCTGTGGCTGCGGTGACGCTCCCGAGCCACGGGCAGCGCCGTCCGGCGGTGGCGGCAGCCGCTCGAACTCGTAGACCCCGAGCTCTTCGGGCTCCCCGCCAGCGATGTCACACACGCGGAAGTAGAAGGTCGTCACGCCGAAGTTGTCGAACAGCTCATCGGACGGCGTCCAGCGATCGCCGCTGCCGAAGCAGCCGGCCGCCAGGTAGAAGCGCTGGTCGAGTGAGATCTCGACGACGAACCGCGCGGCCGGGCGCGGCAGCTCGAGCGTCGGCTTGCCGGTGCTCGGCGCCACCCGACGCAAGCCGGGCTGCGGTGCGCGCGCCGCGCGCCGCTGACCCCACGCGCTCTCCAGCACTCCACGACTCAACCGTTGCAGCCAATCGCCCAAACGCCCGTACCACTTGCGGTAGTAGAGCGCCCGGCTGGTCCAGTAGCGCGCCATCGCCTCGTCGGCGTTGGTCTGCCCCGAGCGGTTGTACAGGTGCACGAGCCGCGCGCCGGCGACCTGGACGATGCGCTTGCCCGCGCGGCGAATGCGGACCGACAGGTCGGTGTCCTCGTAGTACAGCGGGAAGCGTTCGTCGAAGCGACCAACCTCCTCGAAGAACGCCGTCCGCATCAGGAAGCAGCAGCCCGACAGCATGTCGAGCTCGATCGGCTCGGATGCGGTCCACACCCGCACTGCCTCTCTCGTGCGCCGCTGTGAGTAGCGCCGCACTCCGGCGGCCCCCAAGCCGGCGCGCGTCACGCCCCAGAGATCGGCCAGCGTCGGCAGGATGTTGGGCGGCAGCCGGCAATCGAGGCCGCGATCCCAGAAGCCCTCCGGCGCCGCCGCTCCACAGTCCTCGCGCGCCTCCATGTAGCGCAGCAGCCGGTCGACACAGCCCTCGAGGAACACCACGTCCGGGTTGCTGATCAGCGTCCATCGCGTGCCGCGCGCGTGCCGGTGCGCCAGGTTCATGCCGGTCGAGTAGCCGCCGTTCTCGCCGTGCAGGACGAGCGTGCCACCGATGCGCGTAACGAAGCGCGTCGCTCGCTCGCGATGCTCCGGATCGTCCTGCGGGCTGGCGTTGTCGACGACCACGACCTCATGCGGCATCACCGTGCCATCCGCGCGCCGCGGTGGATGGCGCAGCAGCGACTCCAGCGCCAGCGCGCAGACCCGCCAACTGTTGTAGTTGACGATCAGCACCGAGAGCTCGGGAGCGGCAGTCACTGGAGGTTCATCGGATGGTGCAACGCACCGGGCTGAACCCGGCTCGGCCGCCCTCCCGGCTCACGAGCCGAGTCGGTTGCGGGTCTGCTCGAAGCTCCGCCGGTCCGCCTCCGTCTCCGGCCGCAACCGACCGAAGAAGCGCAGCTGCAACTTGGCCATCAGGTGGTTCTCCATGTCCACATCCTGGCCATCGGGCTCCCAATCGTCCTCTTTCGGTTCGAACCCACCGGCCATGTTCTCGACAATCTGCCGCTCGACCTGCAGCCGAACTCGCCAGCCGGCTGCTTCTTCGTGCTCGAATTCGGCGTGCACGCGGCGCCGCACGCTGCCGCGGAACGGCATGGCCCGCGTGCGCCAGCGGGTCTTCAGCTGGCGCAGCCCGCGATCACTGGCAACCGGGTCGACGGCCATGCCATCGACCTCGACGATGTCGACCACCGCGCCCCACACGTCTTCGAACAGCAGCTCGCCAGCCGGCATCTCGCGCCACTCGACCTCACGCCACGGCGTGCAGGCACTCATCGCGAGCGCGGCGACGGCACACGACGCGATGCGGAGCAGGACTGCACCTTGATGGCCGGCGATGGACATGGACGACTCCAGAATGCGCGGCGCCGGTCCAGTGTCAAGGCTGGCGCGGCGCGGGAGCTGCGCCGACAGTGGCGGCGAGCCGATGCCTCCCCCCACCGACCTGCCGCTGCCCCGCGCGATGCTGTTCGACCTCGACGGCACGCTGGTCGACAGCCTGCCCGATCTGGCGACGAGCACCAACCACCTGCGACGGGCGTTCGACCTGCCGCCGGTGACCGACAGCACGGTCCGCGGCTGGATCGGCGACGGGGCCCTGTGGCTGATGCGGCGCGCCCTGGCCGAGCGTGGAGACTTCGCGCCGCTCGCCGAGCGTGCCACGGCGGTGTTCGCAAACCACCACGCGAAGCAGTGCACGCAGCTAGTTCGACCCTACCCCGGAGTCGAGCGCTGCCTCGACCGGTGGCGCGCCGCCGGCTGCCGGCTCGGCTGCGTCACCAACAAGCCGGGGCGGTTCGCAACGGCCATTCTCGACCACCTCGGGCTGGCCCCACGCCTCTCCACCGCCGTGTTCGGTGACACTCTGCCAACCAAGAAGCCCGACGCCGCGCCGGTGCGGCACGCGCTCGCCGAGCTGGAGGTCGATGCCGCGGACGCCCTCCTGGTCGGGGATGGGGTGCAGGACCTGCGCGCCGGCCGGGCCGCCGGTGTTCGCACCGCGGCGGTGCTGTTCGGCTTCGGCGACGCCGACCGGCTGCGCGCGGAGGGCGCCGACGAGTTCTGGCCCGCCTTCGGCGACCGCCGGCGGCCGAGCGGCGGCGACTGAGGCGAACCGGCTACCGCGCCGACCCGGTGTTGGTGTGGTCCGCCGAAGCGGCTACGGTTTGGCCCGCGATGAACTTGGCGGCGGTGGCGCGCATGCTGGCGGGCTTCGCCCTCTTCTTCTCGTTGGCGCAGGCGATCCCCCTGGTGCTGGCGCTGGTCGAGGACGAGGGTCACGAATTCGACGCGCGGGCTGCGTTCACCGGAAGCCTCGCCGCCGGCGCCGTGCTCGCGTTCGCGCTGTGGCTGCTCGGCCGCCGCTGCACCGCCGAGTTCTACCGGCGCGAGGGACTCGCGGTCGTCGGCCTCGCCTGGATCGGCGCCGCCGCCCTCGGCGCTGTGCCGTTCGTGTGGGCGGGAGCACTGGCACCGGTCGACGCGTGGTTCGAGTCGGTCAGCGGCCTGACCACGACTGGTGCTTCGATCCTGGGCGCGGCCGGCATCACTCCCGCGATCGAGGCGTTGCCGGACAGCCTGCTGCTCTGGCGCGCGATGCTGCAGTGGTTCGGCGGCATGGGCATCATCCTGGTGTTCTTGGTGCTGCTGCCGGCGATGGGAGTCACCGGCAAGAACCTGCTGTCCTCCGAGCAGATCGGCATCGCCGACTCGAGCCAACGACCACGCCTGCAGGAGCAGGCACGCGCGCTGTTCACGGTCTACGTCGTCCTCACCGCGACCGAGGCGGTGCTGCTGCGCGCGGTCGGCATGGAGCGGTGGTTCGACTGCATCTGCCACGCGTTCACGACGATGGCGTCGGGCGGCTTCTCCACCCGCAACGCATCGATCGCCGCGTTCGACAGCGTGGCGATCGAGCTGGTCATCGTCTTCTTCATGTTCTTGGCCGGCACCAGCTTCGCGCTGCTGCTCGCGCTGGCCAAGAGCCGCTTCCGCGACTACGGCTCGCTGTGGGGCAGCCCGGAGTTTCGGCTGTACCTCGGTTTGACCGTCGGCCTGATCATCGCCAACACCCTGATCCTGTTCAGCTGGGGCGAGCCGATGCACGACGCGGCATCGGGGGGGATGAAGGACTACGGCGACTTCGGCACCTGCTTGCGCGACGCCACCTTCTCCGTGGTCAGCCTGCTGACCTCGACCGGCTACGGCAGCTCCGACTACCAGAACTGGCCGCACCCCGCGATCCTGCTGATGATGATGAGCATGTTCATCGGCGGCTGCTCCGGCTCGACCGCCGGTGGGGTCAAGGTCGTGCGCGCGCTCGTGGTGTGCAAGCTGATCGGCTACACCGTGCGCCACTACTTGCGGCCGAAGAGCGTCGAGAAGGTCAAGGTCGGCAGCACGGTCGTACCGAACGGCGTCATCAGTTCGATCGTCACGCTCGTGTTGATGGCGGGCATCTCGATCCTGGTCGGCGCGTTCGTGCTGGCGTTCGATTCCCGCCTCGACTTCACCTCCGCGCTGACGTCGAGCCTGAGCATGATCGGCTGCACCGGCCCGGCGCTGACCGACGTCCACCCCATCGGGGACGGCGCGTTCGAAGTGGTCAACCGCGTCGGCATCAACGTCGGGCCCTGCGGCACGTTCGGCACGATGACGGCGTTGTCGAAGATCACGATGACCTGCCTGATGCTGCTCGGCCGACTCGAGCTGCTGGCGCTGATCGTGCTCGTTCTCCCCGGGCTGTGGCGCCGCTGAACGGAGCAACACGATGCAAACCCGACGCTGGCAGCTGCACGACTTCGGCGAAAGCCACCTCCGGCTGGAGACGGCTGCAATGCCGGAGCCCGGGCCGGGCGAGGTGCGCATCGCGGTGCGCGCCCTGAGCCTGAACTACCGCGACCTGCTCGTCATCCGCGGCCAGTACAACCCTCACTTCGCCCTGCCGGCGACGCCGATCAGCGACGCCGCCGGGGTCATCGACGCGGTCGGCGAGGGAGTGGACCGCGACCGCTTGGGCGAGCGCGTGGCGACCCTGTTCGTCTCCGGCTGGCAGGACGGCCCGTTCTCGGCCTCACACCTCGCCACCACGCTCGGCCTGCCCGGACCGGGGGTGGCGGCCGAGCATGTCGTGCTGCCGGCGACGGCGGCGGTGCCGATCCCCAACGCGATCGATGACGGCGCGGCGTCGACCCTGCCCATCGCCGGCCTGACCGCGTGGACGGCGCTGTCGCAGCTGCCCACCGATACCGGAGACCCCACACCATTGCGCGGACGCACGGTCCTGACGCTGGGCACGGGCGGAGTGTCGGTGTTCGCCATCCAGCTCGGCACGGCGCTCGGCGCCCGCGTCTTGGTCACCAGCAGCAGCGATGCCAAGCTCGAACGGGCGCGGTCGCTCGGCGCAGAGCAGGGCTTCAACTACGCGCGCGAGCCGCGCTGGGACAAGGCCGTGCTCGCCGCCACCGGCGGCCACGGCGTCGACTTGGTGGTCGAGAACGGAGGAGCCGGCACGCTGAGCACCTCGCTGCGGTGCGCCCGCGCCGGCGGGCACATCGCCCTGCTCGGCGCGCTGACCGGGCTGCGCGCCGAGATCGACATCGCCCCCCTGGTGATGAAGCAGCTCTGTGTGCGCGGTGTCATGGTCAACCACCGGGCCGCGTTCGAGCGATTGATCGCTGTGGTGGCCGAGCGCGCGATCGCACCCGTGATCGAGACACGCTACTCGTTCGACGCGCTCCCGGCGGCGCTCGAGCACATTTCCAGCGGCCGCCACCTCGGCAAAATCGTCATCGACGTGGGCTGACGCAGGGCCGCGCGGACGATCCGACAAAACTGGCACGCCGGGTGTTGATTCGAGTTCCTTCCTGCCGTGATCCCTCTCGGCAGGTCGACGGCACGCGCGCTGCGAGCTTGGCCTGCTCTCCGTCTCCCCATGCTCTCCATCTGTCGTTCCTGGGTCGCGGTCGCCATCGTCGCGGCCGCCGCCCACGCCCAATCGTTCGTCACCCAGCCAGACACAGCCCCCCGCGGTGCGAGTGTGGGTGCGTACGATCCGATCCGGGCACGCGCTGTGGTTTGCAATCCACGCAACCCCAGCACCAAAGCGCAAACGTGGGAGTGGGATGGGGCCTGGTTGCCCCGGACCTACCAAGACCCCGGCGGCAGGGCGACGTTCGATCCGCTGGCTCGACACATCGTCGCCTTCAGTGGCACATACACTCTGATCTGGCAAGGCGAGCGGTGGAAGGGCGCCACTGCGCTGCAATCACCTTCGCCGAGGTCCGGGTTCGGGCTCTGTTTCGACCCCGTCCGCGGTCGGGTGATCCTGTTCGGCGGTAGCCGACGCGGCGGCGGCGCGATGTGGGAGTGGTACGGCAACACTTGGCTCGAAATCCAACCCTCGCTCACGCCGCGCACCCAGGTCGACGTTTCGCTGGTTTGGGACGAGGCCCGCAACCGCGCCGTGCTGGTCGGCGGCGAGGCGGTCTCTCCAACCGAGGGGACCTGGGAGTGGGATGGCACCAACTGGCGCCAGGCGTCGTGGTCCCGGCCGACCGCTGAGTACGGAGTGACCGCTTGGTTCGACCCCGTGCGGCGCCGCGTGATGGCCTACGGCGGCCGTTCGCCGTCGGCCGGAACGGTGGCAGGCTTGTCCGAGTGGACCGGGTCGACCTGGCGTCCGGTCGCGGGATCCATCGGTCCCCGAGACTCGATGGTGGCGATCCCAATCCCGGGCCAGCGGCGCACACTGTTGGTTGGCGGTGGCAGCGGGGTCGCGCCCAACCGCACCGAGTTCCACGACGTTTGGCAGTACGACGGCACGGCTTTCCGCAAGCTGAACGACCAGCCGCACTCGATGCCCCATTTGCAAGCTGTGTACGACGCATCGCGCGACGAGTCCATCGTCTTCGGCGTCGACGACAGCTCGAGCTCACAGAGCTCAGCGACCTGGCTTTGGGACGGCACTTGGCGGCGCAGTCGCAGCCCGGGCCCCAGCCTTCGCGCCCACCCCGGTCTCGCACACGACCCGCTCCGGCGCACGACCGTGCTGTTCGGCGGGGAGCTGCCCAACTCGGGCGGCACCACGGTGTTCGCCGACACGTGGGAGTGGGGCGGGTTGGGGTGGCGGAAGTTCAGCCCGGCGACCTCGCCAAGCCCGCGCGCGGGCGCAGGCATGGTGTTCGACCAAACCCGGGGCCGCGTCATCCTGTACGGAGGCTACACCTGGTATGGCGCGGTCGCCAACGACACCTGGGAATGGGACGGGACCAACTGGCAACAGCTGGCCACGACCGGTCCGCTGCCACGCTCTGGGTCGTCCATGGCGTACGACCCGGTGCGCCGTCGGGCGGTGCTGTTCGGCAGCCGGAGAGGAATGACCGACACGTGGGAGTGGGACGGAACGCAGTGGCTGCAACGCATGCCGGCGACCACTCCCCCGGCCCTTACGTTTCCCCCGATGACCTACGACGCCGTCCTCGGCAAGGTCGTCATGGTCGGAGGAGGTCCCCTGAACGACATCTGGTACTGGGACGGCTTCGACTGGTCGCCCGGCGGTCGAGTGGGATCGCGCTCCGTTCTCTTGTCGCCCTCGTCGCTCGTGCACGACCGCCGCCGCAGCCTCACTTATCTGCTCGACCCCTCGCCCTACACAGGGTCGGCCCCGACGGTCTCCGTCCTCGGTAGCCCCGCCGCGAGCACGGCGGCGATGTCGGTGTGCGCTCTCCCGGGACCGCGCTTGGTCCCCATCGACCAACCACGCGTTTCGGGCAGTCGGATCACGCTCGATCTGTACGGCGGCCTCGCCAACGCGCCCGCTGTGATGGTGTTCTCCGGTGCACGCGCCAGCCTGCCGTGGGGCAACTGTTCGATCGCCATCGATTGGACCGGCCGCTTTGCGGATGCGTTGATCGGCCTGGGGCAAACTGGCTTCGGCACACTGCCGCTGCGGATCCCGCGCGCCCCGACACTTGCCGGCGCAGCCGTGCACGTGCAGGGCTTCAGCTGGGACCCCGCCGCGCCGTTCTCGATCCAACCCAGCGGTGTCGTCGATCTGAATTTCGGCTACTGAACGCGCCCCGCGGTGGTCGCCGCTGGGCTCAGCCTGCGGGTCCGCGGCGGGAACCGCCATCGCCGACGCCGGATGGCTCCGGGGCCTCGGCTTCGACCTCGTCGTCGTCGTCGCGTCCCTCGGCCGGCTTGGCGCTGGCGGGCTCGCGGGCGGTGCGCACCCACTCGCTGTCTCCACCGGCAGCGCGCAGCACACCGCCGATCATGCGCAGCTTCCACAGCATGTAGAGCGGTGCCGCGGCCACGGCGCGCAGGTCGCCCCAACCGCCGCCGCCCACCGCGATCGAGACGCCGACGTGCAGGGCGACCACCGCGAGGCCGATCAGCGCGTAGACCTGGGTGGCGAAGAACGGCACCAACAACGCCAGCAGGAGCAAGCCGACATGCAACGCCAACGGTGGCAGCAGCAGGTCGGCCGTGGGCTCGAGCAGGTGCCACTTTTTGGCGCGCAGATCGGCGAGCAGACCCGGCAGCTGCGCCCGCGCCACTGCCAACCGGCCCCCTTCCCAACGCGCGCGCTGGCTGCTGGCAGCCGCGACCGAGGCCGGCATCTCGCTGCGTACCGCGGTTTCGTCGACGAACCGCACCCGCCGGCCGGCGCGCACCAGCCGCAGATGGTACTCGAGGTCCTCGACGATCGAGCGGGCGCCGTACGGAACTTCGCGCAGGATCGCGCGGCTCAGGGCAAAGCCGTTGCCCAGCACGCCAGCCGACAATCCGAGCCGGTCGCGGCCGCGCGGGCGGACCACGTTCATGCCGGCGAACGCGACCCGCATCAGCCGCGTGCGCAGGCTGCGGTCGCCGTCGGCGGTGAGGTAACGCACCTGCGCGGCCTCGGCACCGCTGGCGAACGCCCGCCGCAGCGCCTCGAAGAAGTCGATCTCCACCACGGTGTCGGCATCGACGACGACGTAGATGTCGTGGCTCTCGCGCCAGATCTCGCGGAAGGCGTAGTCGAGGGCGTAGCCCTTGCCGCGCCGCTCTGGATCGTCGCGCACCAAGACCCGGGCGCCAGCGCGCTCGGCCTCCGCGGCGGTCTCGTCGGTGCAGTTGTCGGCGACGACGACGATGTCGACGCCTTCGGCGGCGCCGTCACAGGTGATCAGGCTCTGCACCGTGCGCGCGATGCCACCGGCCTCGTCGTGCGCGGGCACGACCACGGCCAGCCGCAGCTTGCGCGGGTCGCGCGGCACCGCCGACACCACGCGCGGCGCCGCACGCCATCCCGCGACCGTCAGGATCCACAGCTCGACCGTGCCGACCACGGTCAGCAGCAGCAGCCCCACCCCCAACAACGCCCAGATCACCGCCACAGCTACCCGCTTCCCCCTCTTGGTTTCGACCGTTCGGCCCCGGTTTCCTCACCCCGACCGCGCACGACCGCCGCGGTCCGCCAAACCCCCGGCCGCACCGGCGCCAGCGCGCTGCTGCAGCGGCGCGCGTTCACACCGCTTCTCCATCGATCCAGCGCGGGACCCGCCGCGGGCGCGACGCGCACATCGCGTCGAGCAAGGGCCCGGGCTCCGCGTCGCGCAGCAACAGCGCTCGATGCGCGGAGGCGACGAACCCCTGCGCCGCGGCCTGGTCCAGAAGCTGCACCAGCGGTGCCCAGTAGCCGGCGACGTCGAGCAGCGCACACGGCTTGCCGTGCATGCCGAGCTGCGCCCAGGTCAGCACCTCGAGAATCTCCTCGAACGTGCCGAGCCCTCCGGGCATCGCCACGAAGCCGTCGGCGAGGTCGAACATCATCTTCTTGCGCGCGTGCATGCTGTGCACCACGTGCAGCTCGGTGAGGCCGTCGTGCGCCACCTCGAGAGCCGCCAGCTGCTCGGGAATCACGCCGATCGCTTCACCGCCGGCGGCCAGCACGGCGTCGGCAACGGCCCCCATCAACCCGATGTCGCCACCGCCGTACACCAAGCCCAGGTCGCGGGCGACGAGCTCCGCCGCCAGACCGCGGGCACCGGCGAGGTAGACCGGATCCGTCCCGGGGCTCGAGCCGCAGAACACACATACGCGCCGCATCACGGCACCGCATTCTACGGTGGCGCGGGACGAGGATCACCATTGAGCGCCCGACTCAGCCGGAGGCGGCAGCGTCTTCCAACCGCGCCCGCGCCCACCCCTCGCTGGGCATCCGCAGCAGGATCAGCAGCACCGCGAGGCCAGCGGCACCCGCACCGACGACGTGGCCGGTGAGCAAGTGCGTCAGCGCGCCGAGCAACCCGAAGCCCTCGAACATGGCCGCGCCGACCAGTGGTCCGGCGAACAGCTCGCTGGGCAGCTGGCCGGCATCCAGCTCGGCCTGGGCCGCCTCGCGCCGGCCGGCGACGCGGCGCGCGATCACGCCCGGCAGCACCAGGCCGGCGGGGATCGTCACGAACGCCGCGGCGGCCAACACCCAGAGCATCTGCCGGCGCAGCCCGTCGCTTCGTTCCAACGGCACGATCCCGCTCAAGGAGACCGCCAGCAGAAGGCCGACACCGGCGGCCAACGCGCAGAACACGATCCTCACCGCAGTCCAGGGGATCGCCGTCGGCGAGCGCTGGCCATTCATGACCGCCACAGTTAGCGCTCCGGCTCGCTCGGATCCAGCGGCTCGCGCGCGCCTTGTTGTCGCATGCCGTCGAGGATCGTCTCCAGCCGCACCAGGCCCCGGCGCAGCAGCTGCCGGCAGTTGGCCTCGCTGAGACCGAGCTGGGTCGCGATGTCCTTGTGCGGCAAGCCGACGATGCGCGCCAGAGTGATCACCTCGCGCTGCTGCTCCGGCAGCCGCTCGAACGCCGCCTCGATCCGCGCCATCTCCTCCGCCGACGCCGCGTGCACGCTCGGCGTGGTCACCGTCGCGTACAGATCCACCACGGCCGCGGCCGAATCGGCGCCGGCCTGCATCCGCACTTCGCGCGCGACGTCGCGCGCCTGCGCGCGGTGATACCGGTCGCGCTCGGTCAGCTTGCGCAACGCCGCGGTGTAGAGCCAGTTGCGGAACTGGGCCTCGCCCTGGTAGTCGAACCGGGCCTCGCCCTCGAGCAGCTCGCGGCAGATCGACTGCAGCAAGTCCGACTGCGACTCCCGATCCCGAATGGCCTTGGCCGTGCGCAGCCGCACGAACGCCCGCAGCGCGGGCAGGTGGCGCTCCAGCAGCGCTTCGATTGCCGGGGGAGGGTCGGCTGACGGATCGGTCATGGCGGGGGCGCCGCCGACGGCGGCCAAAGGAGATTCTAACCGGTGCGCTCGCTCCCCCGCGACGGCGGCCTATCTTGGCAGCGACTCGCCAACCGTTCGAAACGACGCACCATGCTCGATGCTGCTGCTCCACGGCCCTCGGCCGCAGTTCTTCTCCCCGCCATCGCCGGCGTCGCGCTCGCGGCGGCGCTTGCCGGCCAAGACAAGGCCGCCCCGGTGTTCGTCGAGGGCCAGGCACAGGTGGTGCCCGCGTTCTCCGACCGCGACCAGTGGATCCGGCACGATCTCTGGGTGGAGACGGAGTTCGACAGTGACGGCGACCGGCGCCCCGACCGCATGCACGTCTGCGTCACGCGCCAAGCGCAGACCGACAGCGAGGGGTTGCGCGTGCCGGTGATCTACGAGACCAGCCCCTACTTCTCCGGCGTCGGCAGCACCGACTCGCAGTACTTCTGGAACCCGCGGCACGAGCTCGGGGAGAAGCCGCCGGCGCGCGGCAAGATGCCGCCGGTACCGTTCACGGAGCGCCGGCCCGTGATCTCCAACTCGCTGGTCCGCACTTGGGTGCCGCGCGGCTTCGCGGTCGTGCACTCCGCGTCACCCGGCACCGGCCTGTCGCAGGGCTGCCCGACGGTCGGCGGCGACAACGAGTCGCTGGCGCCCAAGGCGGTGATCGACTGGCTCAACGGCCGCGCCAAGGGCTTCACCAAACCGCGCGGCGGCAAGCCCGTCGAAGCCTACTGGTGCACCGGCAAGGTCGGTATGGCCGGGACCTCCTACAACGGCACGCTGCCGATCGCCGCCGCGACCACCGGCGTCGACGGCCTCGAGGCGATCATCCCGGTCGCCCCCAACACCTCGTACTACCACTACTACCGCTCCCACGGCTTGGTGCGCCATCCCGGCGGCTACATGGGCGAGGACATCGACGTCCTCTACGACTTCATCAACAGCGGCGACCCCAAGCGGCGCAAGCACTGCAATCAGAAGGTGCGCGACGACGAGCTGCGGGCGCAGCAGGACCGGCTGACCGGCGACTACAACGAGTTCTGGGCCGGCCGCGACTACAAGAACAAGCTGGGCCGCTACAAAGCGGCCACGTTGATGGCACACGCGTTCAACGACTGGAACGTGATGCCCGAGCACAGTGTGCGCATCTACGCCGCCCTGAAGGCCAACGACGTGCCGGTGATGGCGTATTTCCACCAGCGCGACCACGGCGGCGACCCGCCGCTTTCGCTGATGAACCGCTGGTTCACGCGCTACCTCTACGGCATCGAGAACGGCGTCGAGAACGACCCGCGCGGCTGGATCGTGCGCGAGTACGACCGCGGCAGTCAGCCCACCGCGTACCCGGACTATCCGCATCCGGACGCCGAGGACGTCATCTTGTACCCGGGAGCCGGCGGCGCGGCGCGCGGCACGCTCACCTCCGAGCGCGCGGCCGGCCAGGGCACCGAGAGCCTCACCGACGACGTGTCCATCGACGGCGCGCGGCTGGCGCAGGCCGAGCGCAGCGAGCACCGCTTGCTGTACGCGACGGCGCCGCTCGAGCAACCGCTGCACATCTCGGGCACACCGCGCCTCACCCTGCGCCTCTCCGCCGACCGGCCGGCGGTCAACCTGTCGGTGTGGCTGGTGTCGCTGCCGTGGGCGGAGAGACCGCGCCGGATCACCGAGAACGTCATCACGCGCGGCTGGGCAGATCCGCAAAACCACGCGGGGCTGGAGCAGAGCGAACGCCTGGTGCCGGGCGAGTTCTACGAGCTGACGTTCGACCTGCAGCCGGACGACCAGATCATCCAACCGGGCCAGCGCATCGGCCTGATGGTGTTCTCGAGCGACCGCGACTTCACGCTGTGGCCCGATCCGGGCGCCGTGTTGACCATCGATCTGGAGCACACCGCGCTTTCCCTGCCGGTGGTCGGCGGCGCGGATGCGTGGGCCGGCGCGTTCGGACGTTGATTCCCGCGGGACGCCGGCCGCGTCAGGGCGCCAGGAACAGCACCGCCGCGCCGGCGACCGCCAGTACCGTGCCGCCGACCGCGGCGACCCCGAGCCGCGCGCCGTGGTAGCGCCAGGCGATGGGCAGCATGAAGATCGGCGGCAGCGACATCAGCGCGGCCGCGACGCCGGCTGCCGCGTGCTGCACCGCGACGAGCGACAGCCACACACCGAGAGTCGGCCCGAACAGGACGCCGACCAGCGTCGCGCTCATCGCGCGGCGATCGCGCAGGGCGCCGCCGACGACGCGCGCGCGGCGGGCGCCGACGACCAGCAGCGCGGCGCCGACTCCCGCAGCCGCCATGCGCACCAGCGTGGCCTGTAGCGGCGTCGACGCTGCGTCGGCGGCACCGTCGGGCAACCCACGCATCGCCAGCTTGGCCAGCACCAGCCCGCTGGCTTGACCGACGGCGCCGAGCAGACCCGCGGCGACGGCCCAGCGCAGTGCCCGCGCTTCGATCGGCGGTCCCCAGCCCCGGTCGCGTTGGCCGCGCATCAACACCAGGGCGACGCCGCCCAGCACCATCGCCATGCCGAGCAGCGCGCCGGGCCCGAGCCCTTCCCCCAGCACCGGCCACGCCAGCAGGGCACACGGCACCGGCCACGTCGCCATCAACAGCGTGCCGAGGCGGGGACCGAGCGTGCCGATGCAATGGAAGTAGCACCAGTCGCCCAAGGTGAGGCCGAGCAGGCCGGACGCCACCAACAGCCCGTGCGCCTCGCCGCCGAAGGCGGGCCACCACACGCCGGCAAACACGCGATGCGCGACGAGCAAGACCGCGACGGCGGCGACGATGCGAATCTGGTTGACCGCGAGTGCGCCGACCCGCCGCGTCGCCGCGGCGAAGCCGAGGCTGCAGAGCGTCCACGACAGCGACGTCGACACCGCTGCCAGCTCGCCGAGGTGGTTCATCGCAGCACGACCCAGTCGACGTCCGAGCGGGCTGCCAAGACAGCGGCTCCGTTGGGGACGGCCTCGAAGTAGAACGCGCACCGACACTCGCTCGCCAACCGCACCGCGTACCGCAACAGATGGGCCTGCTCTGCACCGAGATGCACGGGCTCGCCCGGCGTGACCCGCTGCACGATGCCGGTCGCGGGCGCCAGCAACACCAACCGCAGATCCCCGCGGCCATTCCAGGTCGGCGCCCGCAGCTGCGTCCCGAGGGCTTCGATCGCCACGGTGCGCCCCGCCAGGCGCTGGGGCAGCGCCAGGACCGGGAGTCGTCCCCGCACCGCCGCGGCGCGCACCGCGCCGCCGGCGTCGAGCTCGACCTCGAGCCCGACGACGTCGGAACCGGCGAGGGCACCCGACATCAGCTCGAGCGAGTGGCTCGCGTCGATCTCGTAGCGCGTGGTCCCGCCAACGCTCGCTCCCGCGGCGAACCCGACCCACGGACTTTCGCCGGCCTCGAACAGCCAGCGCAGACGCCCGCCCGCTGGCCCGTCGAGCCCCTCGATCTCGAGCTGGAGGGCTTCGAGGTGCCAAGGGCTGCGCGCTGTCCGCAGCAGCCATCGCCCTCCTTCAGGGCCCGTTCGAGTGAGCGCTTCCGGCACCGCATCGAGTGCCGCCGGAGCGGACTCCGGTACCGGCATCGGCTGCCACGCACCCACCCACGACAGCAAGTCCACGCCCTCCCGGCGCAGCGCCCGCATCGGCGCCGCGTCTTGGTGCAACGCCATCGACACCGACAGCGGCGCGACGACGAACCCGAGACCGAGCACGGGTTGCGCGGGGGGCCGCCCCGGCGCCTCGAACACCGTGCTCCACGCCGTCGGGTGGGCGGGCCCCGGCACCCCGAATCCCTCCGGCATACTCAAGATCGCGCTCGGCCGTTGGCTCCCCTCCTGCCAAGCCGCCAGTCGATCGCGCGCCTTCTGCTGCGCGCCCCACGCCACCTCGTACCGGCTGAGAATCAGGCTGCGCGCCGGTGCCCAAACCAACGGCAACGCCAGCGGCAACGCGATGCCGACCGCCCGCCACCACCGCGCCCGCGGCGCGAGCCCCAAAGCGCACGCCGACAGCGCGAGCCACGGCACCGCCCCGTACACCATCCGCGCCCCGACCCACCCGGCATCGATGGACGCTGCGAACGAGGGCGCAAAGTGCGCGCCGATCCCCAGCACCGCCACGCCGAGCACGAGGCGGGCACGGCGCGGAGCCGACACCACCGCGAGAACAAAGAGCACGCCGAGACCGAGCGCCGGGCCGAGCACGAGGACCGCGCTCTGGCCGGCGGACGCGATCGGCGCCACCAGGAACGCCGCCTTGTCCATCGCCGCGGCACCCCAAGCGGAGGGATCGTCGGCCTGCAGGCCGAACGCGGGCCCGACGAAGCTACCGAGCAGCCAAACGCGCCACGCCGCGTAGCCGACCCAGAGCGGCACGAACGGCAAGTGCAACCGCAGCCGCGCCCGCCAAGGCCGCCGCGGTGCGTCGAGCACGTCGACCAAGAGCATGAGCACGGGTATGCAGAACGCCGACTCCTTGCTGGCGAGCGCTGCTGCCGCGCACCCCGCGGTGGCGACCGACCACGCCTTCTGCCCGGTGCGCAGCCGCGCGGCGAAGCACAGGAGCGCGGCCATGCGGAACATCACTTCGAGACTGCTGACGCGCGCGGAGAGCCACGCCACTGGCTCGACCGCCGCCGGGTGCAAGGCGAACAACAACCCGCCGATGAGCGCCGCCCACGCCGGCCGCCAAGGACACAGCCGTGCACAGAACAGACCGACCAGCCCAGTGATGATCGCGTGCACGCCGACGCTCACCGCGTAGAACGCCGCACTTCCCCCATCGGAAATCGCGTAGCACAGCGCCAACGCCAAGCTCACCAGCGGGCGCCAGTAGCGCGCCTCGCCCAACCACGGCCGGTAGAACTCCTCGCCCACCCGCGCCCAGTCGACCCGCACGCCGTCGTTCTGGCCCGGCACCAACAGCTGTCGGAACAGCAGATCATCGGCGTAGAACTCGCCGGCGCCGACCACCGGCGCGTAGATCACCGCAGCGACGACCGCGGTCAGAGCCGAGATCAGCAACGGCCCGGTGGCGGTGCTTGGTGTGGGTCGGCGCACGGGATCGAGACCCTAGCGGGTGCTCCCCCTCTCGCCCGCTCTGGTCTGCCGCAATTCGACCCGGAGAAAAAACCGAGGTCTTTGGCCGCTGACAGCACCGCCCCTGCGCATTCGACGACATGTCATCCCAGCGCGCTCTCACCGTCGTCCTGCTCGCGGCCTCCGCGACCGCCCAGGAGTGGCAGCAACTCCAGCCCAATGCGAGCCCGCCTCCGCGCGAGCAACACTCCACGGCGTGGGATGAAGGCCGCCAGTGCGTCGTCCTGTTCGGCGGCTTCGACTGGAGCCCCAACCTCTACTACGGCGATCACTGGGAGTTCGACGGGGCAACGTGGAAACAGCGGCCCCTGACCGTGGCCCCGTCTCCGCGCAGCCGGGCCGCCATGTGCTACGACAGCCGCCGCGGCGTCACGGTCCTGTTCGGCGGCACCTTCCAGGGCTCGATCTTCGGCAACCCGGTCTACTACGCCGACACCTGGGAGTTCGACGGCCAGAGCTGGCGGCCGATCCCGATCGCCGGCCCCTCGGCGCGGATCACCAGCATGGTCTACGACGAGGCGCGGGGGGTCGTCGTGATGATGGGCGGCAACGGCGGCGGGCCGATGCTCGCCGATACGTGGGAGTACGACGGCGTGGCTTGGACGCGGCGCGCACCCGCGCTGAACCCGCCGGCACGCCCCGACTACAGCTTGGCGTACGACGCGCGCCGCCGTTGCGTGGTCGCCCAGCCCGGCTGGATCTGGGGGCACTCGACGGTGATGGAGACGTGGGAGTGGAACGGCCAGACGTGGGCGCGCAGCGCGGCGCAGACGCTGCCGCCTCCGTTCACGCAGCCGGCGATGACCTACGACCGGCGCCGTGGCGTGACGGTGTTGGTCGGCGCAACCGCGATGATACCGGCGCAGACCTGGGAGTACGACGGCGTCGACTGGCAACACGTCCCGACGGCGACCGTTCCGTCCAACAGCCTGACCGGCCACTCCCTCACCGAGGACCGCCGCCGCGGCACGCTGATTCGCTTCGGTGGTGACCAGGTCGAGGGGCCGTTCTTGGTCAGCAGCGATGAGACCTGGGAGTACACGGTGCTGGCGCGCTACGACAAGTTCGGCACCGGCTGTGGCCCGACCACGCGCACCCCGGCGCTCGCCGCCGCCGCCGGCAGCGCCCCGGCGCTCGGCGCGGTGTTCACCGCCGAGCTGACCGACCTGCCCAACAACAGCCAGGCTCTGTTACTGCTCGGGGGCAGCCGAACGGCGTGGCACGGCCTGCCGCTGCCCGCCTCCCTGGCGCCGGCGGGGTTGCCGGGCTGTGAACTGCTAGTTGCCGCCGACCTGGTGACACCACTGGCGACGGCAGGCGGGCGCGCACAGTGGTCGGTCCCGATCCCGTCCGCGCCAAGTCTGTTGGGTGCCCGCTTCTACAACCAGGGGTTGGCCGTCGACAACGGGCTACAGTTGGTGGCCGTGACCAACGGCGCGGCAGCGACGGTAGGCCACTGACGACACCAAGGCCGGTCCTCGGCGGCGCGGGAGCACTTCGGCACCGGATGCCAGGGTGGCCCGTGTCGCTTCTCAGCGCGCGCCGACCGCGCGCGTGAACACCCACAGGGGCCCCACCAGCAGGTGCTCGACGTTGCGGTGAAACGCCGGTTGGTTGCGCTCGAACACCAGGTGCCCGGCGTACTGCAGCACCCAACCGACCGCGAACGCCACCGCGAGCAGCAGCGACGGCAACCAACCTCCCAGCGCGCGCAGGCCCAGGGCGATGAGCGCCAGCGGCAGTCCGAGCCGCCAGTCGAGGCGCACGTAGTAGTAGCCGGCGGCGAGCGCCGCGACGGTGCCGAGATCGAGTCCGAGCGGCAATGGCACGCGCCCGAGAAGGCCGAGGATCGACACCGCCAACAACGGGATCCCGATCGCGTGCGTGGTCTTGTTGGCCCGCACGCGATGGTCCGCTTCGTAGTCCTCGAGCCGCGCTCGCGCCGCCGGCGAAACCGCCATTCCAGCATGCTACGCGCAACGCCGGGTCGGGAGAACTGGGTGTACACAACAGGCGCCGGAGCTGCGACGATGGGCCGCACCGTCCGTCTGAGACCCCGCCAATGAAGCTGACCGCCCCCTCCCGTCTCGCGGCGACCGCCGCCCTGTTGGCCTGCTCGGCAGGCTGCGTCTGCGACCCGCCGCACCGCCGCACCGCGCCGATGCACTCCCCCACCCCGCCCCGGGCCGACGTGCGCGCCGCGGCCGAGGCCATCGACCGCGCCGACCACCTCCTGAAGGACGGCTTGCGGCGCTTGGAGCAAGCGACGCGCGCACTGCGCGCGATGAGTGCCGAATGCGCGTCCCCGGCGGCTGCGACGCGCGGCCGTTGGGTCGACGCCTGACACGCCGGCCGCGCGCGGCAACGCGGTACGAGTCTTTGTCGCGGATTTGATCGACCATCGCCGAGCCGCCAGACGGGTTCCTTCCATCGCCTTGCTCCAAGGAAACAGGAACCCCAGATGATGAAGCTCCTCCGCGGGGCGGGCTGGGCGGCGGCCGCAATCGCGCTCGCCGCCACCGCTCCCGCACAGGGCCGCGACAAAGCCGCCCACATCCTGCGTCGCATCACGTTCGGGCCGACGCCCGCACTGGTCGAGCAACTCGCGGCCAGCCAGTCCGCGGTCGACGCGTATTTGAACGCGCAGCTGAATCCGCAGCCCGAGAACCAGGTCACCACCAACCTGCTTGCCCTCGTCCCCACACCCCCGACGAACCTGCAGGAGTTGCGACAGCACCAGGTGATTCGGGCGACGTTCAGCGACAACCAGCTGCGCGAGGTCATGACCTACTTCTGGGAGCGGCACCTCAACACCAACTACCTCAGCGTCAACTCGACCGTCAACTCGACGGTGTTCGGCGGTACCGAAGCCGACACGGCACGGATCGAGTGGGAAGAGCACGACCTGCTGCGCAACGAGGCGCTGGGCACCTTCTATCAGCTGCTGCGCATCAGCGCGGGCTACGACACGGGGGCTGCGTTCTGGGTCGGCGGTTCCTCGATGCGGATCTACCTGAACCTGTGGAACAGCCGGTGTCCGAACAACTCCGGGACACCGAACGAGGACTACGCGCGCGAGCTCCTCGAGCTCCACACCGTAGGTCCGGTCGATCTCGAGAACCAACCCAACTACGTCCACAGCGACATCGAGGCCGTCGCGGACATCTTCTCCGGGTGGACCGTCGACTACTCGGACCCGATGAACGCAGCGACGTTCCTCAAGTCGTACTTCGACGCAGCCAACCACTGCACGAACTCGCCGACCTTCACCGGCACCGCAGTGCAGAGCATCTCGATCACATCGTCGGGAGCCGCGCAGGGTGACGATCTGCTGTGGCAGTTGTCCAACCTCGACGCCACCAAGCTGTTCGTCTGCCGCAAGCTGATCAACTTCTTCCTGCGCGAAGACGCCGATCGGCAGTTCATCGACTTCACGGTGAGCCCGCCGGTGCCCAAGCCGGGCCAGATGCTCGACAACTGCATCCAGGCGTGGGGTAGCAGCGGCGGCGACATCACCGCCGTGCTGAGCGCGATCTTCGCCGACAACTCGTTCCAAAACAGCGACGACTACCGCTGGTCGGGCATCAAGATGCCGATCGAGCTCGTCGTCGGCCAGGTGCGCGCGACCTACATCGACGACGACCTGTCATTCCCCCGCGGTGGCGCCTCGGGAACACCGGACAGCGATGCCGAACGCCTTGACGGCGTCGACGCGATGATCACGTCGATCGATCGCTTGGGTCAGGACCTGTTCACGTATCCGGCTCCGGACGGCTACTCCGCCGCCGCCTTGGACCAGCCCGGCAGCCAGAAGTACATCGACGTGATCGACGACGTCCTCGGACTCTACGAGGACTGGACGGCGACAGGTTATCCCAACGGCTTCGACTACGACCTGGTCGCAGTCATCGCGACCAGCATGGACACGTACGTCCCCGGCGGCCAGGAGCTCGACCCCGACGACGTCGCCACGTTCTTGCTGACCATGCTCTACCAGAGCGAGTTCAGCATGGACGACCACTTCCGGGTGAGCCTGTTCGTCGACGAACCGCCGAACGGCGGTCCCCTCCGCCCGCTGAGCACGGTCATCCCGGGATCGAACTCCCACCACAAACGGATCCTCCTGACCACCGGCTACACCCAGGCCAAACCCCAAGGATTCAAGAAGTAGGAGAAGCCAATGGTTCGAATCAATCGCAGAGACTTCGTCCGCTACGGCGCTCTCGGAGCCGCCGCGGGACACATGGCGCACATCCTGAACTCGCCCGCCGCGGCCGCGGCGGCGAGCGCGGGAATGCACCAGAACCCCTGGTTCGGCACGCCGAAGTTGCTCTGCATCTTCTTGCGGGGCGGCAACGACGCGGTGAACACCGTCATCCCCGTCGGGCCCGGATCCGGCTACGACGACGCGAGGAACGAGAACAACGGACTCGTCAACGGCAGCGCCTGGGTCGACCCGGCGACGGCCTTGCCACTCAGCGGCACTACCTACGGCGCGCTGCATCCCAGCCTGCACCGGCTGGTCGGCCCCACCGACAAGGGGCGGATTGCGTACTTGCACGCCGTCGGCAGCGTGTTCCCATCGCGCTCGCACTTCCTGGAGATGCAGAAGCTCGAGACCGCGCGAGATCAGGATCCCAACGATCCCGCCGACTTCCTCGAGACCGAGGGATTCGCGGCGCGCGCGGCGGAGATCAAAGGCGGCACGAACGCCCTGCGCGGCGTGAGCATCGCGCGCGGTGGCATCCAGCAGATGTTCTCCTCGACGCAGGCCGACCGCGTCATGGTGCACATGAGGCTGATGAACAACTACGACATCGGCCCATGGACCTACCACGACCGCATCCGTGGCACGGCGGGAACTCCGGGCAGCGGCTTGGCCGGGGCCTTCGACCAAGACGAGACCGCGGGCCATACGATCGAGTACGCCGAATCCGACCAGCTCCTCCGCACGACCGGCCGGGTGATGCTGAACAGCGAAACCGGCATCAAGAACCAAGCGAGCTGGCTCTACGGCCAAGACAACCACAACGAGAGGAGGTACCCAACCAGCTTTCAGGACCTGATCGACCAGGGCTACGTGGTGTTGCAGAACAACATCTACGTGCCGAACGGCGACGTGTCGGCCGTGGATCCGAGCAAGTCGGTGTTCGACCACCCGCAGAGCTACGCGTTCATGCGCGACTGCGAGGAGGCCAAGACGCTGTTGCAACGGACGACCACGAGGTTTGTCGGCATCGACCTCGGTGGCTTCGACACGCATCTGAACCAGGTCGACAGGCACGCCGATCTGCTCGCAATCCTCAGCCGCGGCGTCAAGTCGGTCTACGTCGACACCCGCAACGACTCGTTCCTGAACCTGATCATCCTCGTGGTGACCGAGTTCGGCCGTACGAACTTCGCCAACGGCAGCGACGGCACCGACCACGGGGTCGGGACCCTGTTCTTCGCAGTCGGCAAGAGCACCGACGTGATCAACGGCGGGCTCTACAACTGCAAAGACCCCGCCGGCACCGGGCTCGGCGCTGACTGGGTGCCACTGACGGCGAGCAACCCGACGCCCTACGAGGACGCGGTGCCCACCGCGACCTCGTGGGAGACCGTGCTCGCGGAGATCTGCCGCAAGCACTTCGCCATGAGTCACGCGCAGACCAACACCGTGGTCCCGCACTACACGGCGAGGATCAAGAACACGCCAGCAGGCCAACCGGCCGACCCCTACAGCATGCTCAACTTCTTGCCTTAGCAGTCCGGCCGGCGGCGTCACCGCACCGTGAGCTGTTCGGTTGTCACCGTCGGCGTCAGGGTCTGAGGCGTGCGCTGCTCGGCGATGACGAACTCCGCCGGCTCAGGTGTGATCCTTCGCCGCTCGTCGCCGGCCTGCACCTGCCAAGACCACGAGTAGCGGCCGGGCTCCGCGACCTGCCACCGCGCCCGCCCATCCGCGTCGATCTTCGCGCTCAGGCCCGACAACCACGGCACTGCGCCAGACTGCGAGCGCGAGCTTCCCCGACTGCGCACGACGTAGCTCGCGTCGGTGGCGAACGACGAATCGAGGCGGTGCAGGATGACCTCGACCTGGTGCCCGGCCGGCACGGCCACGCCGGCCGGGAGCTGCAGGGTCACGTCGAGGGCGGGCGGCAAGACGATGCGCTCACCGTCGCGCACGCCGGCAACGCGGCGGGCACGGTATCCTTTCGCGGTCACCAGCAAATCGATCACGGGGTGCGAAGTCACGACGATGCCGCGCCCCACCGTCACGGGCACCCCGCCGATCGTCGCGCCATCGCCGGTCTGCTTGCCGGCCGGCAACAGATACGCGTCCGCGGACGCCACCGGCTGGCCGCTCTCGTCGACGACGTCGAACGCGATGGCTCGCACCTCCGCCGAGGGCTCGAGCGCGCCGACGTCAGTGGTTTCGCCCGCGACGACCGACACCCGCTCCAACCGGGCGATCGGCGCGTCGTGGCCGAGCAGCCGCAGCTCGACGTCGTAGTCCCCGGCGGTGAGCGGATCGAGCCGGAATTTGCCGTCGTGCGACGTCGTCCGCTCGCTCTCCTCGCCATCGCGCCGCAGCGCCCGCGCCTCGACGATCGGATCGGCCAGCGCGGCGGGCAGCGTCAGCGAACCGGTGAGCACGCCGCCGCGCGCCAGCTCGATGCGCACTCCCTGCGCTCCCGCGGTGACGGGCTGTCGCTCCCCGTCGAGAAAACCACTCGCCGTCGCCTGCACGAACAGCGCACCGCTCGGCGCCGCGCCGCGAACCTCGAACGCACCGTCATCGCCGGTGCGCGCACTGCCGCCGTGGACATCGTCGAAGTAGAACTGATCGGCGCGCGCACCGTACGCCTTCTTCTGTTCCACCGAGACGCGCGCGCCCGACACCGCCTCGCCCGCCGCATCCACGACCGAGCCCGCGACCAACAGAGGAACGGCGATCAGCCGGTGCTCGCCGAGATTGTTCTCCCCCGGCCGCAGTGGGGGCACTGCGAGTTCGAGCGAGAGGCCGTCACTGGCGTCACTCAGCTGCAGCGTGCGCTCGGCCTGCAAGTCGAACCCTTCGTGGGTCGAGAAGTAGATCCAACCGTCGGCGTTGGTGCTGGCAGAGAACGAGCTCGTCGACGTGCTGTTTCCCGACGACGTCCGGTTCAACACGTCAAAACGGCGTTCGGCCGCGGGCTCACCACTCGGCAGCAGCAGCCGAAGCGCGAGCTGAGGCTCGGTGTGGACGGTGGGGATGCGCACCACGACCTCGCCACCCTCGACGCGCGGTCCCTCCGCGGTCGCCTCGAACGCATCGGAATCGCCAGCCAAGTGGACCCGCAGCCGCAAGGCCTGCCCGAGCCCGACCCAATCGAACACGGCCCGCCCGGACTCGAGCGGGGCACGCAGTGACGCGCGCTGTCGCGGCACGACCTGGTGCGTGGGGACCGATAAACGGACGGTTCCCCCCTCGAGGCGCTCGGGCTGCGGGTGCTCGGCGATCACCACGACGCGACCACACGGCGGCAGCGTGATCACCACCGGCTCGGCGGGCAGGGCGGTGCCCTCCACGGCGACGGACTCCAACCGCAGGGCTGCGGGGATCGACAGTCCGCCGGGCAAGCGACCGTCCGCAGTCCGCGCGCCCGCCGCCGCCAGCCGTTGGGCGACGTCGGTCACCACCCAACGCCCATCGGCCGGATCGGTCTCGCCGCGCGCGGCCACCCTGCCGTCCCCCTTGCCATCCGCCCACAACCACACCGGGGCTCCCAACGCGGGACGACCGAGCGAATCGCGCACTTCGACCGTGAGCGTCGTCCGCGAGGACAGCCACAGGTCCAGCGTTCCGGTCTGTCGGGGCTCGAACTCGACCCACCCGACGGCGGCGGCGGCGCCGCTTCCGGTGCGCGCCCCCACGAAGACCGGCGAGGGCTCTTCGACCCGCGGCTCGGGGACCGAAGCCGTCGCGTCCGCGTTCAGCCGCAGCGGCGTGCCGTGCCGTTCCAACCATGCCAGCAGGTCGGCCTCTTGCTCGCTGGGGTAGTCCAAACCGCCCTCCGAGCTCGGGACGAAGAACCAGGCCCGCGCATCGACCGCGGGAGCGCCGCTTTCTGCCAACCGAACCCGGACCCGTCGCGCACCCTTCGGGGAAGCCGCCACGTTCGCGCCCGTGCCCGGTTCGGGCGCCGCTTCACGACGAGCCGCGGGCGCAGGATCGACGGCGGAGCCGCCCGCGAGGCGGGTCGGAGCCTCCTCTTCGACCGACGCCACCGGCTTTGGCACGACCGCGGGTGCCGGTCCCCCGCCCGCCTCGAACCAGCCGAGAGCCACCGCCGCCCCGAGAGCGGCCAGCAGCAGGAGAACGACAAGCACGGCAAACCTCATGACGCGTTCGCGAGAATACCCCGCACCGATCACCGCACCGTCAGTGCCCCGATCGAAAAGGGCGTTTCTCCCTACGGTGCTTCCGGACCGCAGACAGCTCGCGGCCAGGACTGGCCACTGCTGCACTGCGCCCGATCGCCTCCCCGCCACCCACCCCTCTCTTCAACGCCATGCTCCACCGTCCCCTCGGTCTCCTGCTCGCCCTCACCCTGCCCGTGGCCGGATGCACGGTCATGCAGCCGGTCATGGCTCCCGTCCCGATCGCGCTCGCTACCGGCACACCGCAGGACCCGGAGCCGCGAACCCAGGAGCCGACCAAGAGCAAGCCGGCCGAGCGCGAGTGGGACACCGACGAGTGGCGCTGCGAGTGGGACCGCGAGGACTGGGAGGACCGCGACTGGTACGAGCGCGACGACGAGTGGGACCGGCGCCGCTCCATCGACGACGAATGGGACGACGACGACGAGGACGGCCGTCCGTACTACTGGAACATCGGCCTCGGCATCGATGGCCACGGCATCGGCTTCGGCAACTCGCGCGATTGGGCCGGCCTGCGGATCAACTTCCGCGACCACGGCGCCGACGCCGTACACGGCATCAACCTGACCCTCGGCCGGCCGGCGGACCGCGCCGTGCGCGAGCTCGACGGTTTGGCGATCGGCATCGCGACCCGCGCGCACCGCATGCGCGGCATCACTCTCGGCGCGCTCGCCGCCACCGCCGGGCAGTCCTTCGACGGCATCCAACTCGGCGGTTTGGCAACCGTGTCGGACGGAGCGATGCGGGGCATCAACATCGGTGGCCTGGCGACCGTCAGCGAATCCGAGATGGCCGGCATCAACATCGGTGGCCTGGCCACGGTCAGCGACGGCGAGATGGCGGGAATCAACCTCGGCGGCCTCGCCACCGTCGCCGACGGGGAGCTGTCCGGCATCAACATCGGCGGCTTGGCAGTGGTCTCCGACGCCGGCACCTCGGGCATCAGCGCCGCCGGCCTGGCGACGGTTTCGGATCGCGACTTGGTCGGGCTCAACCTCGCCGGTCTCGCCGTGGTCGGCGAGGAAGAGCTCACCGGCATCAGCGTCGCGGGCCTGGCCGCCGTCAGCGATCACGAGGTCACCGGGATCGCCGTCGCCGGCTTGGCAGTGGCTGCCGGTTCGCCGCGGTGGCGCGACTTCGATCCGACCCGCAGCCTGCGCGGCTCGAGCGAGGCGACCGGCATCCTGTTGGCCGGCTACCGCGTGCAGGCCCACACGATGACCGGCGTGGCGGTTGCCGGCATGATGAACCGGGCGCACGATTTGGACGGCATCGGCGTCGCCGCCTACAACGCGGTCAGCGGCCGGCAGAACGGGCTCACCGTCGGCGTGTTCAACCACGCCCGCGACCTGCGCGGCGTGCAGATCGGGCTGCTCAACTACGTCGGCTCGAACCCCTGGCCGCTGCGGTTGCTGCCGCTGATCAACGCGCGGTTCTGACCGAGCCCTTCTCGTCGCACAAGACAAGCCAGCCTAGAAGGCCAGAAACAAAGGCACGTAAGCCACGCCTCGGGAGTTGGAAGTCGCACGGCGAGGGTCCGTTGCTCGACGGACGCGCGACGGGGACTGAGGCGAGGACGTGAGCCGGCTTGGGTCCCCGCGCTCGGGCGCAAAGGAGCCCCAAAGGCGAAGTCATGGAAACTGAACACCATTGGATTGAGACCCCAAGGAGACAGGACTTGCCTAGTTGCCTGAAGATTGTCAACATACAAGACGACGTCTCAGTTGACTGCGTCGACAGTGGCGACGGCCAGTTGACTGAGCTCACCGGGACCGCGCGCAGCTTTTCCAAAGGCCAGGATTATGGACAATACCGTCACACCCGACACTCGCGCCCTACAACCGTTCGAGCCGGCTTATGTTTGTCCCCACTGTCACGCTTTCGCTCAACAGGAATGGACCCAGTGCGGAATCGACCTCCTTAATGGCGGGACCGAAGGAGAGGCCGACCTCTCCCTTGTCTCGTACGCTGCGGGAAAGTGCCTGTCCTGCAGCAAGCACACACTCTGGAGTTGGGGCGGCATAGCAGGGACCATCCCACTTCCTAGAGGAACTAGAAGAACTACCGCACACCAACTTCTCATTCCGCCAACTTCTACGGCACCGACATGCCACCCCGAGACTCCGGAACAAGTAGCGAAGTGCTACCGGGAGGCGGCGCTAGTATATCCTCACTCTCCTCGTTCGGCTGCAGCACTACTACGACTTGGGCTGCAACATCTGTGCGTAGAGCTTGGGGGAAAGGGAGACAACATTAACACCGACATCGCAGCGCTTGTGGGCCAAGGACTTCCGCAGAAGATCCAAAAGGCTTTGGATACCTTAAGAGTGATTGGGAATGAAGCAGTACATCCGGGGGTAATTGACACAGACGACGCAGCAATCGTCAAAGGCTTGTTCGGCATAATGAACAGCGTCGTCGAGTTTATGATTTCACAACCAAGAAGAGTCGAAGAATTATACAATAGCCTTCCAGCCAAGAAGCGCGAAGCTATCGAAAACCGGGACTCAAAGCCACCCCACTCGGAAGAAGTCTGAAGTTTTCCAATAAGCCGACTGCAAGCCTGCCTAATCCAGATACTCCAGATTACCGATAGGTGAGCATATATCCCAAAGACGTTCCGTCACTCTCGATTCAGACAGTTTCGCAAGGCCCTAAGGAGCCTGCCGCGACTAACTCGGAGTCAAGCCACGTAGGGGTTAGAAGTGGGCAGCAGCGCCAAACTCCGGGCGTTTTGCCGCGCTCCGACCGCCGACCGCCCGTCGTATCGTTCGCATCATGCGCATCCCAACGATCTGCCTCGGCCTGACCGCGGTCGCGGTCACGGCCCTCGCCGCAACCCGCGCACCCCGCGCCCCGCTGCCGCACCCGCACTTTTCCAAGAAGGTCGTCGTCGAGCTCAGCGACGACCTCACCATCACCGTCAGCCACATCACCGTGCCGTTCAGCGCCAAGCGCGCCGCGGACCTGCCGGCCGGCGGTTCGTGGCATCTCGGCAACGCCCACATCGAGACCACCGCCCCGATCTCCGTCGGCGGCGTCGAGGTGGCGGCGGGCAAGCACGCGATCAAGGCGTCCAAGCTGCTCGAGGGCGGCTGGGAGCTGGTGCTCGACGCCCCCGGCAGATTCCAACGCCAGATCTCCGACGCCGGCGTTCCGCTGACGACCGAGTTCGAGAAGGGCACGACCGTGTACGAGCACCTGTCGATCGACGTGCAGCCCGCCGGCGACAAGGAGAACACCCGGCTGTGGCTCGACGTCCGCTTCGACGCGATGCTGGCGCGGGTGCCGATCGAGATTCCGGCCGGCAAGGACAAGTAGCGCGCCGCCGCAGCAGTGCTCAGCGCCGGCCGGCCAGCGCCACGCCGACCACCACCAGCGCGGCGCCGGCCACGGTGGACGCCAGCACGGGCTCGCCGCGCACCAACCAGCCCAGCCCCAGCGCCACGATCGGCGTGACGTAGGAAATCAGCGCGAGCTTGGAGGCCGCCGCGAACCGCAGCAGCCAGAAGTAGATCGTGAACGCCACCACCGTGCCGACCACCGAGAGGTAGCCGACGCTGAACAGCGCGCGACCGGTCCATTGCCCCGGCCGGTCTCGGTCCACCCACCAACCGAGCGGCAGCAGGAACAGCGCGGCCACGGCGAAGCCGTTGCGGCACAGCAGCACCGCGCTGACGTCGGCCCCGCGCCGCTTGATCACCGCCGTGCAGACCGCGGTCACCACCGGCGACAGCATGACGATCGCCCCCGCGCGCAAGGCCGCGGGCGACAGCCCGGCCAGGTCTTTGGTGAACAGCAGCGCGATGCCCGCCGAACCGAGCAGCAAACCGACCACCGCACGGACGTGCAGGCGCTCGCCCGGCAGCGCCCAGTGGGCGATCAGCGCCATCGGCAGCGGATACCAGGCCCAGAGCACTGCGGTGAGACCCGAGGGCACGGTCTGCTCGGCCCAATAGATGATCGAGTAGGAGGTCGCGTCGATGCCGAGCCCCATGACCAGCGTCAAACCCAAGCCCGGCGCCACCCCACGCTCGCGCCGGTGGAGATATGGAGCGATCGCGGCGAACACGACGGCGGCCACGGTGAACCGCGCCGCCAGCGCGCGGAACGGCGGCAGGTCGTCGAGCCCTTCGCGAATCACCAGCCACGTGCTGCCCCAGATCGCGCACAGCACGAGCATCAGCAGGTGCACGGTGGTGGGACTCGGCGCGCGCATGCGCGGCGAATGGTAGCAGAGCAGACCTCACGTTCGCGGTGGACACTCGCGCGACCGCGTAGTTCAGTTTGGGCGGCTCCCGTCCCGCCACGCCCTGGCTCACGATGTCCAATCGAGTGTTCTCTCTCGCCGGCCTCGGCTGCGCGCTCGCGTGCGCCGCGCCACCACCGCCGCTGGTGGCGCCGGTGTTCACCACCGCGGTGCGCCACCGCACCGGAAGCGCACTGACGGGTGTCCTGCCGGGACGCGCCGCGCACCAACCACTGACGCTGCACGCGCGCTGCAGCCTGCGCTTCACCGAGCAGGTGCCGGCGGTCGGCACGCCGCTGAGCCAGACCGTACGCGCGACGGTGCGCTCCGGCGCCACCGACCCGCTGCGCGGCGTCAGCACGCTGGCGATCGGAGCGCGCGCCGCCGACGGACCGGCCGCGCGCGTTCTGTTCGCCGGCCTGCAGGATGGCCAGCCGGTGCGCTCGGCCGAAGTCGCCGCCCTCGACGGGCACGTCGCCCCGGGCCACAGCGCCGCGTTCCTCGTGCGGTCCGCCGAGGCGCAGCAGATCACGCTGTTGGTCACGGCGACCACGGCGGACCGCGCGCGCGTCGACCTCCAGCTCGCCGGCGACGGCAGCGACGCCGACCTGGACGCGGACCTCGAGGCCGAGCTCGGCGCCGGTGCCCCCGCTGCGCCCACCACCGACACCGCGCTGCGCCGCGAGACCGTGACGCTGGACGCCGAGCTGGTCGCCGGTGGCGACGCGCTGCTGCTGCTGCTTCCGCTCCCCACCGGCGACGCCTCCGGGGCGCTTGCCGTGCTGCTCGAGCTGGCGCGGACCTCCGGCGACGAACACCGGGCCCACCGTGAGCTGGCGCGCGGCCAGATCGCCGCCGAGACCGCCATCGCCAAAGCGCAGACCGCACCGCTGAGCCCGGCCGAGGTGCAGCTGCAGTCGCTGCGCGAAGCATGCCGCCTGCTGCAGCGCACGCGCGCCCGCAGCGCGCTGCTGCAGCTGGCCGAGAGCGCCGAGGCCGCGCTGACCGCGGACCTCGCGCTGATGAGTGACCACGCGACCATCCAGGAGTACACCGAGCGGTTGCTCGGCGGTGATCGGGTGACGGGACTGGCGCTGGCCGGGCCGCAGTTCGGCTACGCGCTCGAGGCCGCCGCCTACGGCCTGTTGGCCGAGCGCCTCGACCGCGAGGCACTGGCCCCCGAGCTGCGCGCCGCGCTGTTGCGGCACGCCGGGGCGGCCGGCCGCGATCCCGGCGCGCTGGCGGCGGTGTTGCGCGGCGAACCGAGCGTCGCGGGCCTACAGCAGCGCCTGCTGGAGGAGAACCGCTTCGCTCTCGAGGACAGCGACCTGGGGGCGCGGGTCACCGCCGTGCAGTGGCTGCAGGCGCGGCACGCGGCGCCGACGGCGTTCGACCCGTTCGGCGATCGCGAAGCGCGGCGCGAAGCCCTCGACGCGGCGCGACAACGAGGGGAGCTGTGATGAGCCCGACTCCTCCGCCCGCCACCGAGAACGAGAAGCAACCACCGAAGAAGCGGCGCCGGCTGTTGCGATGGACGCTGTACTTGCTCGCCGCGGCCGTCGTGCTCCGCGTTCTGCTCGGCTTGGCGATGCCGTGGCTCGTCCGCTGGGGCGCCGGCTTCGCCGATCTGGCCGCCGACTACGAGCGCATGCAACTGAGCTTGCTCGGCGGACACGTGCAGATCACGCAGCTGAAGCTGCACCAGCGCGACGCCGAGGGCGAAGCCGATCCAGAACGGCCGCTGCTGTTCCTCGAGCACGCCGACGTCGACGTCGACGTGTCGGCCCTGCTCACGGGTACGCTGCGCGTGCACACGGTCGAGGTCGACGGCCTGCAGACCTGGGTCGAGCGCACTGCCGAGGAGGACGCGGAAGAGACGCCTGCCGAGCCACCGGCCGAGAGCGATCCAGCAACCGACGAAGGCGCGACCGGGGATGGCGACGCCACCGCCGAACCAGCGCCCCTCGAGCTCGGGCTGCCGGTGCAGATCGACCGCCTGCGCATCCAGCACGTACAGGTGCACGTGCGGGACACGACGGTCGAGCCCGGCTTCGACGGCTCGCTGCACGCCGACCTGCACGCCTCGCACCTCGGCCATCCACAACGCCCCGGATCGGCGGTGTTGCTGGTCCGCATGCCCGGCGTCCTCGACGCGCTCGACGTGCGCGTCGAGGGCCAGAGCGGAGGCGCCGGCGCCCGCGCACGGCTCGACGTGGCCCTCGACGGGCTGCGCCTGCCAGCACTGCGCGGCTACCTGCGCGCCGCCGGCATCGCGCCGCACGCCGCGCGGCTCGACTTCGGTCTGCACTCCGAGCTGACCCTCGAGCCCACCGACGAGACCGGCACGGCCGCCAGCGGCGGGCTGCAGCTTGCCGATCTGGCGCTGCGCGCGGACGGCGCCGAGGCCGTGGCGCTGGACGCGGTCGAGGTCGACGTCGCGTCGCTCACCAATGCCGCTCTGCACATCCCGCGGATCGCATTGCGCGGCCTGCGCGCGGCGGCGGGCCGCACTCCCCGAGGAGTGACGCGCGTCGCCGGCCTCGACCTCGGCGGGGCGGCGCCGACCGCCGCACCGGCCGCGGCGGAGCCCGAGGCCGAGGCAGCACCCCCCGCCGTCGACCCGGCGCCGCGCACGTTCGACTGGCGCATCGACGAGATCGCGGTTTCCGAGGCCGCGGCGCGCTTCACCGACGGCGCGGTCCAGCCCGAGGTCGACCTCACCGTGCGCCTCGACGCGCTCACCGCCACCGACATCACCGCGGCGTTGGACCAGCCGATCGCGGTCGACGCAGCGCTGTTGTGCGACGGGTTGGCCGCGCTGACGGCCCAGGCCCGCCTGCAGCTGCAGCCGAACCTGACGGCGAGCGCCACTCTGCGCGGTGAGCGCGTCGCGTTCGACGCGATCGCCCCGTACTTGGCGGCGGCGGGACTGCAGCCGACCCTGCGCGGCGGCACCCTGGAGCTCGCCCTGGAAGCCGCGGTCGAAACCGATCCGGCGACCGCGACCACACGCGCGCGCGTCGCGCTGCGCGACCTGGCCTTGCGCGGCGAACAGCCACTGTTGCAGCTCGGCCACGTCGTGCTCGACGACGTAGTCGCCGCGCCGGGGCGCGTGCGCTTGGGCGAGATCGACATCGCCGGCCTGCAGCTGCCGGTGCGCGTCGTCGGCGGCGGCAGTGTCGCCCTGCTGGGGTTGCGCACGGTACCAGCGAACGACACCGTTGCAGCGCCCGCTCCGGAGACCACCGCGGACGCGGAGCCGCGCAACGACGCAGCGCCGCCGCCTACGGCGTCGCCACCGTTGCGGTTGGAGATCGGGCACCTGCACTGGCGGGACAGCGCAATCGCCTTCGTCGACGAGAGCCGCGTCCCCGCGCCGGAGATCGACACCCGCGACGTCGGCGTCGAGATCCGCGACCTGGTCATCGGCGGCGACACCCCGACGCCGCCCGCCACCGTCCGCGCCTGGCTCGTCGCACGCGACGTGACGGAGTCGTTGCAGCTCACCGGTCAGGTGCAGTCCCGCCCGGGGCCGCTCGACCTGACCACGCGCCTGGCGCTGCGCGGCACCGGTCTGCGGGCGGGGCCGCTGACGCCCTACCTCGACGCCGCGGGAATCGAGTCGACCCTGCGCGCCGCCAGCCTGGCCGCCGACATCGAGGCCACCGTGCGCGCCACCGACGACGGCATCGCCGCCAGCGCGGCAGTGACCGAAGTGGCGCTGCGCGACGGCGACGACGAGCTGGCCGCGATCGACAGCCTGCGCGTCGACGGCGTGGCGGTGGGGCCGCGTTCGACCGACATCGATTCGGTCGCGCTCGCCGGCGTGCGACTGCGCGCGGCGCGGGAGGCCGATGGCGCGCTGGCCATCGCCGGCATCCGCCTGCCACCGCCGGCGACCGGCGGCGTGCCCGATGTGGTGCCGGAGGCGGCCGCGGGCACGGGCGAGGACGCCGGCCCCACCCCTTCCGCACCGGCTGCCACCCCGCCGGCCGCGCAGACACAGCTGCGCCTCGCCGAGTTGCGGATCGACGGGGTCGATCTGCAGTGGCAGGACGCGGCGGTGACGCCAGCTGTCGACACCGCCCTGCAGCTGGCGGTCGCCCTCGACGGGCTTGCGCTCGGCGGGCCCGCCACCCCTGCGGCGCTGCGCTGTGAGGTCGCGGTGCGCGACGCCATCGAGCAGCTCCGGATCGAAGGCGAGGTGACGCCCGATCCCGAAGACCTCGGCGTCGCCCTCGACCTCGCCCTGCGCGGAGCGCGCGCCGACGCCCTGCGCGGCTACCTTCCCCCACAGACCCCGGTGACCCTGCGCGACGGCCGACTCCGGCTGCGGCTGGAAGCCACCGCGGCGATGCGCGACGACGGGGCGCGCGCGGTCGAGGTCGCGTTGACCGACATCGACTACCGCGACGGAGACACCGAACGCCCGCTGCTCGGGCTCGACGCGGTGCGGCTGGCGGCACCGCGCCTGGACGCCGATGCGGGAGTCTACGAGATCGCCGAAGTGTCGCTGCGCGGCCTGCAGCTCGACGCCACGCGCAGCGCGGACGGCGCGCTGCACGTGCTCGGTCTGGAGCTGCCCGCAACGCCGCCGGCCCCGGGCGAGGGCGGCGCAGGCCCAACGCCGACTGGCGAGGAGGCGGCACCGAGTCCCGGCTTCCGCGCCGTCGAGACCGCGCGCCGCCCGACGCGGGCAGCGCCGCTGCCGCGCGTCGAGCTGGGCGCGTTCGAGGTCGACATCGCGGCGCTCACGTTCGTCGATGAGACCCAGCCCGGGTCCACGCCGCTGGTTGCACGCGCGCGGCTGGCGACCCCCGCTGCCTGCGTCTTGCTGGCAGAGGATCCCGTCTCTCTGCCCCCCTTGCAGCTCGGTCTGGACCTGGAAGTCGAGCCGGTGCTCGGCGCGCTCGACGTCGACGTCGTCGTGTCGCCGTTCGCCGACCCACCCGGACTCGAAGTGACCGCCGCCGCGCGCGGCCTGCGCGGGGCCGGCCTGACCGAGGTGCTGCCGGCCCTCACCGAGCAGCTCGACGCCAGCGGCATCGACAACGGCAGCGTCGACCTGCACCTGCAGGCCCACTTGCTCGCGCGCCGGCGCGGCCCGGCAGAACTCGATCTGGAGCGCGGTTTCGGCATCGACCTGGTGCTCGACCAGCTGGCGCTGCGCGCCGTCGAGGACGGTCCGGTCGTCGCCGGCATCGGCGGCGTGCAGGTCGAGGTGCGGCGCATCAACCCGTCGACCGGCGCCGTGCACGTGCAGTCGGTAGAGATCGACACACCGACGGCGCGGATCACACAGCGCACGGACGGCCTGCTGGTCGCCGGTGTGTTGCTCAAGCCCCCCGTTCCGCCCGAGGGCGAGGGCGAGAGCGACGCGTCGCCCGCGGCAGCGCGCCCTGCACCGCGCGCTGTGGCCGCGGCCGCCCAGAGCGAGCCTGCGCCGGAGTTTCGCCTCGACCAGCTGCTGGTCAGCGGACTCGACGTCGAGTTCCGCGACGAGCGCGCCGAGCCCGCGTTCGTGCTGCCCCTGAACCGATTCGATTGCGAGGTGCGCGGCTTCACCACGCGCGCCTTCGAAGAGCCCGTGCCCCTGCGCTTCAGCGCCGACCTCGGCGCCGGCGGCGTCGAGCTGCCGGAGCGCGTGCAGAGCGTGGCATTCCCCCTCGGCTTTGCCCAAGCGGCGGTCTCGGCGTTGACCGGCGGTGAGGACGCCGTCGGCACCGAATCGCGCCGCGTCCTCGAAGAGCTCGCGATCAACGGCCGGCTGTCGTTCGCGCCACAGCTCGAGGGCGTGGTCAAGGTCAACCTGGCCGGGCTCGAGCTCCCTGCGCTGCGCGGTCCCGCGGCCGAAGCCGGCGTCGAGATCGGCGACGGTGTGCTCGACTTCGGCACCGCCCTGCGCTTCCGCGGCGCCCAGGGACTCGACATCGACACCGGCATCACCTTCACCCACCTGTCGATCGACGAGCCTCCGGGCGGACCGATCTCGACCTACCTGCAGCTGCCGGCGCCGCTCGACTCGGTACTGTTCTTGCTGCGCAACGAGGACGGGGAGCACAAGCTGTCGCCGAGCATTCACATCGGCGCCGCCGGCATCAGCGCGGGCGAGATCGCGCGCGTCGCCGGCGAAACGCTGGCGCTGACCATCGCCAACGCGGTCGCGGCGGCGCCGCTGCGCGCCACGGGAATGCTCACCGACGTGGTCGGCATGACCGGGGCGGCCGAGGACCTCGACGCGCTCACCACGCAGCTGGCGTTCGAGCCGGGTGCCCCGGCGCTGCCAGCCGATGCCGCCGACACGCTGCATCGCCTGCTCGCCGAGGTGACCCACGACGAGCAGCTGGTGATCGTCGCGCAGCATCAGTTCGGAGCCGCCGATCTCGAGCTGGCGGCGCGTCGCGGCAGCCCACCGCCGGACACCTGCCACGAGCTGCTGCTGGGTTTCGCCGAGCGCGAGGCGGTGTTGCAGCGACGCCGGGCAGAGGCCGCCGCGCGGGCGCGCGCGGTGGTGATCACCGGCCAGCGGGCGACCCCCGACCCGAGCGCCGCACTCCGCGCCATCGAGAGCGAGCTCGGCGAGCTGGCCCTGGCGCGCGAGGCGGTCCTCGAGCTGTTGGCCCCGGGCGCCGAGCGGCAACGGGCGCGCCGCGCCAAGCACAGCGCGCGCGCCGTCGCCGAACGAAGGCTGGCCGAGGTGCGCGATCTGGTCGTGGCCAAGCTGCGCGGCTTCGGCGCCGAACTGCCGCAGACGCGCATCGAGGTGCGCAAGCCGCGGCTCGGCCAGGTCGCTGGTGAGGGCGGCGGCCAAATCGTGCTGCAGGCCCGGCGACGGCAGGTTCAGTGACGCAAACCGACGGGTTGCCGCGCAAGATCGAGAGGCGGTCGGCGTCCGAGTCGACATCCCCTCGCTCGGAGAACACGCGATGACGAAATCGTCCCTCGTTCACCTTCCGTTGTTCATGGCACTCGGCCTGGTCTGGCTCGCCTGCCAGGGTTCTCCGCCGGAACGAACGGCGACCCCGGCGGCGGACGCCGCGAAGGGCGGGGTGGCCGTGCAGCTGGACGGCGACATGGTGACGCTGACGCTCACCGACCCGGGCGGAGTACCGATCGAAGAACTGCTCCGGGCGACTCAGCCGATCGCCGGCTGCGCGTTCACCTACAACCGGGCCGAGCTGAGCGCGGCCGCGGCGCGCGTCCGTTTCACCGGTCAGAAGCGCGTTGCCAAGCAGGCGATGATCCCCCTGCTGCGCGATCTACTGCAGCGGCACGGCTTCGCGCTGATCGAGCGCGGCCAGGGCGACACTCGACTGTTCGAAGTCGTCCCCGCGTGAGGGGCCGGCGCGAAGCCGCCCGCGCGGTGTGACCGGGGAGTAGCCGCAGAGCACTCCTCTGCGGTATGGATGCGTTCGTCAAGCTCGCCGTGGCCGAGGGCTGCGGCCCCGGGCTCGTCGCCGCCCTCCTCGACCCGGACAGCGATCCCGAGGTGCTGCTGCGCGACCCACCGCGGCTGCCGCCGGCGGTCCGCCGCCGGCTCTTGGACCCCGACCTGGCCGCCCATGCCGCGCGGTGGCGCGCGGCCGCGCACGCCGCCGGACAGACGGTGTTGACGCCGGACGATGTGCGCTACCCGGGGCGCTTGCGCTGCGCGCCGCAGCGGCCCAACGCCCTGTTCGCGCGCGGCGCCCTCGACCTGCTCGACGGCGCGCGCCCGGCGGTCGCGGTCGTCGGCAGCCGCACGCCGACGCCCTACGGCGTCGCGGCGGCCGAGGACTTCGCCGCGCACCTCGGCCGCGCCGGCTTCGTCTTGTGGAGCGGGCTGGCCATCGGCATCGACGCGGTGGCACACCGCACCGCGTTGACCACCGGCAGCCCGACGGTGGCGGTGCTGGCGGGCGGTCTCGACCGCGTCTATCCGCCGGCGCACGAGCCGTTGGCGCAACGCATTGCGGTGCAAGGCGGGCTGTTGTTGGGCGAGACCCCACCCGGGACGCGCGCGCAGCGCGGTCACTTCCCGCGGCGCAACCGACTGTTGGCCGCGTGCGACGCGGTGCTGGTGGTCGAGGCCGGCCTGTCCTCGGGCACGCTGCACACCGCGCGCCACGCCGCCGATGCCGGCGTCGACGTGTTCGCGGTGCCCGGCCCGTACGGCAGCCCGCGCAGCCAGGGCTGCCACGCGCTGATCGCGGACGGTGCGCAGATCGCCGCCGACCCGGCCGACCTGCTGCGCCGGCTGGGCGCCAACGCCGCGTTGCGTGGGGACGCCGCCCCGGAGGCCGCGCTCGGAGCCGACGCCGCCGCGATCCTCGACGCCCTGCGCAGCGGCCCGCGGCCGGTGGACCTGGTCCAACGGGAGACCAAGCTGGCGCGCGGACCGTTCTTGGCGGCCCTCGACGCGGCGGTCGGTGCCGGGCTCGTCCGCGACGTGCCCGGCGATCTGCTACAACGCGTCTCGCCCGCGCTGCGCGCGGACGGCTGAGTCAGCGCCCACCGGCGGCCGCGGCGTCAGCGTCGCCGTCGGTCTCGCCCTCGCTCTCTTCCTTCTGCAACAACGGGTGCGCTGCCAAGAACGCGCGCCGCTCGGCGAAGAACCTCTTCAGCCCCGGGCGACGCTCGTCGCCCTGGTCGAGGGCGGCGACGAACGCGTCGTAGCCATACAGCGACTTGTCGTCCTGCTGCACGAACGGCTCGATCTGCTCACGCCAGGAGTCGATCAAGGCGCCGACCTTCTCCCAGTCCAGCCACTCGTCGACCAAGGCCCGGCAGTGTTCCAAGTACCGGGCGCGCCAGGCAGGCACCGACAGCAGAGCACGACAGAGGGCCGCGCGTGGCTCGTCGGCGCGCGCCAGCGGATCGAGCTCCAGGGAGGGTTCCCTGCGCCCATCGCGTTCGCGGCCGAAGCCGCCGGGCCCGCCGCCGTAGCTGAACGCCTCGTTGTTGTCGCGGAACAGCGGATGGAAGCGGCCGCGACCATCCATGAACAACGCGTAGTCGCTGCCGCGGTAGTGGTAGCCGTCGCCGTCCATCAACACGTTGTCGAGCGCCAGGAACCAAAGGGTGTGGTCGACGTCGAGCACTTTGGGCAGCTCCTGCTCCAACAAGTCGGGGAAGTCGATGCTGAGCGCCGCGCACAGCTCGATCAGCCCCCGCCACGCCGCCTTCTTCGAGGGCGCCGAACGCAGCTCGTAGACCGAGCGGTAGGCATCCGGGTCCGACCCGCGGTAGGCCAGCGCCGCCTCGCCGGAGAAGTTGGGCCGCACCTTCCAACGACCGGCGCCGGTCTCGCCGAACGCCTCGCGCAAGAAGTCCCGGTTGATCTGCTGCTCGTTGATGTAGAGCCCCCAGCTCTCGCCGTTGATCACCAGGTGGACGAAGCACGACTTCGGCGCCTTCACGAAGCGGCCGGCGATGTGCGCGAACAAGACCGAGCGGAGAAACGACGGATCCGCGTGCGCACTGAGCAGGTTGAGCGAGCGATACCCCTTGACGCGCTGGTCGTCGTGCGCCCAATCGACGGCGATGCCGAGCGACTTCTTGGGCCGGTCCATCACCGTGAAGAACGACGAGCTGCCCCGATAGTGCACGCCGACATCGCGGTGGTAGACGCCGTCGATCACCAGCGTCGCCGGCAGCTGGATGCCGGTGCGCCAGAAGAGCTTCATCTGCTCGTCCCAATCCGGTGCCTCGAACTCGAGGAAGATCGTCTGGATCACCTCGCTGTCGTAGAGCCCGCGATCGGGGTACTGCTCGACAGTGTGCTCGTCGACTTGGCGCGGCTCGAGATCGTGCTCCGGCGGCGGCGAGGAGCGCCGGGTACGCGGCGGGTCCTTGGCGCGTTCGGCGCGGATCCACGCCAACGCGACGTGGCGCTCGGTGTCGTCGAGGCGGCCGTTGTTGTCGCCATCGAAGCGCTCGACCAGCCGCGTCGCGTACACCGGCGTCCTGCGCTGGGCGACGAGGTCGACGGCGAGAAGCAGAACCGCGCCCGAGAGCGCCCAGCGGTGACAGGATCGGAGCACGAGGAAGTCCAGGGCCAGGGCCATCATCCGGCCCGATCGTAGCGCGACTCCGGGTTCAGACCCGTCCTTCTCGCCCTCGGAGCGCAAAGCGCCGTGGCGACCGCGCCGGGCGGCGCGATGGGGATCAGCCCCGCGGGCGCAGGACGGGGAAATCCTGCACTGCCGAGTAGATCGCCGGCACGTAGCCGACGAGCTCGACCGATTCTGCCCATGCATCGCGCACGTGCGTGTCATCGAAGAAGGTCTGGCCGTACCGCTCCGCGACTGCGCCGAGCTTGGCGACTCGCGCAGGCTCGCTGGCGAAGTGAGCGCAGTGATCCATCGGGAACCGCCGCAGCGCACGCCGCGCGTCTTCCTGGCCGACTCCGGTCGCGCGACTCCGCCCAGCGTCGCTGGCGATCGAGAACAGCGCGAACGGACCGAACGCGGTGATCATCAGCAAGCCGTCCGGCCGGCACACGCGCGCCAGCTCTCCGATCCACCGCACGCCATCGTCGGGGTGCAGGTGCGAGAACACGGAAAGCGCGACGACCAGATCGACCGAGTCACTGTCGAGCTGCACCGGTGGAGAAGCACCGTTGACGAAGAACTGCGCATCGATGTGCGCGTCCGCCCACTCGATGCTGTCCGATCGGACATCGCACGCGCGCAGGCTCGCCCGGGGCAGAGCTGCGCGCAACCACCGCGTCACTCGGCCCGGCCCACAGCCGAAATCGAGCACGTCGCGCACTCGTGACCACGACCCGCCGGCATGCAAATCCCACAGCGCTGGCACGGTCTCGAGGTGCTGGATGCCCAGCCAGAGGTGCTGCTGCGGCGTGTCGCCGCCACCGATGTTGCGCAGCAGTGCATCGGGGGGCGCCGGTGGGAAGAAGCCACCGAGCCGATCGGGGTACTCGATGCCGCCGTTGGCCGCAGCCCAGCGCAGCAGCCCGGGGTCATCGGTGCCCGTGTAGTGGTCGCGAAGGTCTGCTCGCTCCCGGAAGATGGCAGCCAGGACCGCGCGGTACTCAGGGGCGGCCGGAAGAAGCCAGCCGGGTGCGTATGGCGCGTCCATGCACGCCCAGGATGTCGCGGACTCTCGCGCGGGCCCACCCCCTGTGCACTACGGATGCGACAAGCGGCACCGGCGCGGCGGCGCGAAGCGAGAGAATCGAGCCTGACACCGTACGTAGCGCTGCCCGGCCGGGGCCGGGCAGCGCTGCGCGTCGAAGGGAGATGGCGCGGCTCAGTCGTCGATGGCGGCAGCCACCAGGCAGCCGCGGGCGACCGAGGTCAGGGCCTCCTCAGCGCGGAACACCCGACCGATCGGGATCGGGAAGTCGATCTTGGCGAACTCGTCGCGGAACACCTCGATGAAGCCGCCGATCATGCTGGTGCCACCGGCGCAGGCGATGTCGACCGGCTCGTTGAACGACGGCATGTTCTCGCCGCTCTCGAAACGGTGCTTGATGTTCTGCAGCAGGTAGCTGATCAGGTTGCGGTAGTAGATCGAGATGGCCTCTTCTTCGCGGTTCTTCGGATCGCGAATGTCGCCGGCCCGTTCCTTCAGCAGAGTCGCCTTCGACTGGCGAATGCCGAGCACGTTGGCGACGTTCTTGTCGATCCAGTCGCCGCCGCGCGCCACCGAGAACGACAGGCACGGGATCGACTTGTAGCAGACGCAGGCGTTGGCCATGCCACCGCCGAACGACAGGCCGATGCCGGTGAAGTCGCTGTCGGCGAGCTCGGAGAACACCACCGCGTGGGCCTCGTTGATGGCCTTGCCGGTGTAGCCCATCTTGCCGAGCATGCTCTCGAACAGGCCCTGGTGGTAGACCACGTTGTTGTCGACGTCGAGCGACTCGGCAGGCACCGAGAAGTAGCAGTTCTCACCCGGCTTCACGGGCTCACCGAGCACCTTCTGGATGATCAGCTTGATCATCGGCATCGCGTCGACCTCGTTGGGGCTGATCAGCCCGTCGGACATCGGTCGCCGGGTCTCCTTGCCGAAGACGTTGGCCAGCTCGAACGCCGCCTCGCCGATCACGACGAGCTTGCCGTTGTGCACGACGTAGGGCACCTTGAGCTTGGTCAGCATGTTCTTGGAGTAGACATCGCTCTGGATGTCCAAGAACGCGTTGCGCTCGACGGCGACGGTCACGCCACCGCTCTGGTCCTGCATCGCCGCCGCCAGGTTGGCGGTGCCGATGTCCAGGCCCTTACCGAGCGCGACATCCGCCGAGCTCTCGACTGCGGCGCCACCGACGGCGCCCGGATCGTCCCAGTTCTGGTTTTGGTCGTCGTTGTGCATGTTGTCGCTCATGACTGCTTGCAGCTGATCTCGCTCGATCAGCCTCCTCCCTTCAGTTTCTTCAAGCGCGCCAGGTTGGCAGCGATGCCCCCACCGGTCTTCTTCTTGACCTGGACGTCGTCCATGTTGGACTCCAAGTTCTCATCTTGTCCGTGGGCAAACAGGCCGTCGAAGCTGACGTCGCCGGCCTCCACGGCGCTGCTGATGCCCATCTTGCGGCCGAACTTCTCCAGCCGGTCGTTGATCGAACCGGCCAGCTTGTTCAGCGCTTCGCTGATCTCGGGGTCGGCGCCACCACCGCCTCCACCACCGCTCGCCGCGGCGGGGGCTGAAGCCGGCCCCGTGCCGGTCATCATCTTCGCCTTGAGCTCCGCCACCTCGGTCATCAGCTTCATGACGAGTTCCGGGTTGACGTCGGGGCTGCTCAGCGCGGCGGCGAGCATCTGCTGCTCGGGCGAAGCCGCAACCGGGTCGACGGCGGGCGCGGCCGGGGCCTGCGGTGACACCGGCGCAGCGGGCGCAGGCGGCGCAGCAGGCGCTGCCGGCACAGCGGACGGCTCCTGCGCCGAGGGTTGCGCCAACGGCGTGGGTTGCGGAGCGGCGGTCGGCGCCACTGGGGCAGACGCCGCAGCGGTGGGCGGTGCCGACGCAGCCGGCGCAGGATCGGCCATCCGCATCGGCTCGTGGATCGGGCCCGACGACTCCGGCATCGGCTGCACGTTGTGCACCTTGTGGGTCGCCTGCAGCGCGGTGAACTTGGACAGATGGCTCTCCAGATCCGCGAGCTGATCGCGGAACACGTCGTTGCGAGATTGGGCGCGGGCCAGCTCGGCACGCGCGGTCTCGAGGTCTCGCGCGGCGCGGTCGCGGTCTTCGCAGGCCTGGCGGAACTCCTCCGCCATGCCCTCGCTGCCCGCCGTGGCCGGCGAGGCCTGCGCCTTGGCCAACGCGGCCTGCGCCCGCTCCAGCTCGGCGCGGGCGGCCTGCAGCTCGCCGCGCAGCTGCTCGACCTCGCGCTGCAGAGCGTCCCGCTCGGCCGCGACCTTGTCGAGCCCAACCCGCAACGACGCGGCATCACCGCCCGCCGCATCCAGCTTCTCAGCCATCGCGTCTCGCTCCTGCTGGGCCTGCTGCTGCGCCGACCGCGCGGCCTGCAGAGCCTTCTCGAGCTCCCCGGTCGCGTCGCTCCGGTCGGCTTCGCGCAGCTTTGAGGCAAAACCGTCGCGCTCGGTGCGCAACTGATCGAGCTCGCCGCGGAGTTGCTCGAGCTCGACTTGCAACTCGACGACCTGGGTCTCGAACACATCGCCAGGCCGGCCGAGCTCATCGCCAAGAGAACCGCTGTCGCGCAGGCTCTGTAGCTCGCCGGTGAGTTGCTCGCACTGTTGGCGCAGCGCGACGATCTCCTCCTCCGCACGCTGCGCGTCGGCGGCCTCGTCCTGGCGCTCCTTGACCAGGTGCTTGAACTCCTGCTGGCTGCGCGCGACCAGGAGATCGACCTCCTCGCGCGACATCAGGCCGGAGCCCTCGATGGCCTTCTGCACGGCTTCTTGCAGCATCGCCGCGATGTGCTCCGCACGGATCACCTTGACCAACCGACGCCCCTGGCTCTTGAGGTCGTCCAGGGTCGTGGTGCGCGACCTGGCAGCAAGTGCCTGCTTGACGTCGACGATCGAATCCATGCGCCTCCTGCCCTTTGCGGGCCCGGAAAAGACGCAAGCTTTGTCGACCCAGCGCCCCCGCCGACTTGAGCCACAGCGGGACGGGAGTTCCCGGGTCGAGGTCGACGGATGAGACGGCTCATCCCCGCGGCATTCCCGCGGCCGCGGGAAGCCACGCGAAACGGACCACAACGCCGCGGAATCCGACACACCGGCAGCCGGACGGTCGCCGGCCAGTCGCGGTCGTCCTTTCAGATCGACCGGGTCTGCCGGTCAAGGATGTTCGCCCCCAGATGAGGCACTGTCTCTCCGGGACTCGGCTCCGGACGCCCGTGTAACCTCTCGGCCCCGGACGCTCAGAAGGGGATGTCGCCGAAATCGACCTGGTCGCCGCCGCCTGCTTGAGCACCCCCGCCGGAGGCCGCACGACCGCCGCCGCCGCCGCTACCGCCTTCGCGCGACTCACCGCTGCGGCCACCGACGAACTGGAAGTTCTCGATGATCACTTCGAGCTTGCTGCGCTTGCCTCCGTCTTGGCTCTCCCAGGTCGAGTACTCGAGCCGCCCTTCGACGAACAGAGGGCTGCCCTTGCCGATGTACTGGTTGAGCACTTCGGCCTGCCGCCCGAACGCGGTCAGATCGACGAAACAGGTGTTTTCCTTGGTCTCGCCGTTGGTGGTGTACTTGCGGTTGACGGCCATTCCGAGCTTGGCAACGGCGGTGCCTCCCTGCGTGTACCGCACCTCGACGTCGCGGGTGAGGTTGCCCATCAGGATGACCTTGTTGAAATTCGCCATGCTTCGCTCCGCTCTCGTTGCCGTCCTGAGTTGAAGTTCGTTCGCCTTGAATGGGCGATCGTAGCCCCGCCCCCACAGTCTTTGTATCCTGGCCGGCGCTTTCTCAGATGACCGGGCGGTCCACCACGAGCAGGGAGGCTCGATGACGACGAACAACGAACGGCGCGGCGCCCCGCGCGCCGCCGCGCAGCTGCCGCTGCGGCTGTCCCCCGATGCAGAGGCGCAGCCGGCAACTCTCAAGGATCTTTCCACATCCGGTCTGTGTTGCCGCTACGGCGAGCCCGTCACCGAGATGACCCTGATGGGGATCCAGCTCGAGCTGCCGGGACAAGAACAAGCGCACGCCCTGCGCGGCGTCGTCGTGCGCTGCGAGAAGCTGCGCGGCGTCAACCCGCCGACCTACGAGATCGCGATCTACTTCACCGAGGTGCCGGCGGCGACGCGACAGGCGATCGGCGCGTTCGTCGAGGCCCAGCTGGAAGCCGTCTGAGGCCAACCTCGGGCCGTCTCAGAACAGCGGCCTCAGGACCGCCGTCGCGCGGACAGGTACCGCGGCAGGCCAGCGGCGTCGTATTCGAGAGTGGCATCGGTCAGAAACGGCGCCGCGCGCAGGAGCGCGAGGGCCGGCTCCGCGGCGCCGACGCCGGTCTCCAACCACAGCCAGCCGCCCGGCCGCAGCGCGTGCTCGGCCCCGGCGATCAGGGCGGCGTAGGCGGACGCCGGTTCGCCGGGCCGCGTATAGAGGGCGACCGCCGGCTCGTGCGCCGCGACCTCGGGCGCCAGCAAATCGGTGCGCTCGGGGTCGACGTACGGCGGATTGCTGATCAGGGCGTCGAAGGGTCCATGCGGGGTGAGGGGTTGCCAGTCGGCGCCCTCGTAGAGACGCACGCGGTCGGCGAGCCGGTGGCGCTCCACATTGCGGCGCGCCACTGCCAGCGCCGCGGCGCTGACGTCACTGGCGGCGACGGTCACGTCGTCCCGCTCGCTCGCCAACGCCACCGCGATCGCCCCGCTGCCGGTGCCGATCTCGGCGCAGTGCGCCGAGCCCGGTAGCCCCGCCACCGCGCGTTCGACCAAACCCTCGGTCTCGGGCCGCGGCACCAGCACCGCCTCGTCGACGTACAGGGTCAGGTCGCGAAAGTCCCACTCGCCGAGCAGGTAGGCGAGCGGCACGCCCGTCGCGCGCCGCGCGACCAGGGGCCGCAACGCTGCGCGCTCGGCCTCCGCCAGCGGGCGATCGTGGGCCAGGTAGAGCTGCAGCCGCGGCAGCCCCAGCACCGCGCCGAGCAGCAGCTCGGCGCTGTAGCGCGGGGCGTCGACGCGGCGCCCGGCGAGGTAGCCCTCGGCGGCGCGCAGCACGCCCAGCACGGTGTCGGGGCGGGCGCTCTCGGTCTCGCTCAGCGGCGGCGACCGCTGCTGCGCGCGGCCTTGTCTTGCTTGATCTTCTTGGCGCCACCGACGATGCCGAGCACGAAGTAGAGCTCGACCAGGAACGCGCCGAAGAACACGAACAGCTTGCCCGGGCCGAAGTAGCGCAGGAAGTTGCCGATCTTGACGAACCGGTCCGGGTCCTCGCGATCCACGAGGGTGCTGAACAGATCACCCCAATCGGTCACCAACTTGCCGCCCTCGGCGGCGAACGCGGCAACCGCCGGCTCGTCCCAAGCACTCACCAGCTTGAAGATGCCCCAGACGAACGGCAGGAACGCGAGGCCGATGAACTTCATCGTCGGCGGCCGGCCGTGGCTGATGGCGCCCCAGGCCGTCCAGATCAAGCCACCGCCGATGATGAAGAACAACCCACCGCTGAACGTCTTGTAGCCGGCCATCTCCCACTGCGGCCCGAACGGCATCAGGCAGCCCATGGCGATGAGCACGCCGGCGAACAGGAAGCGGTACCACTCCTTGGACGCAGTGCGGCTGTAGAACGGCGCCGGCAGGCCCGAGGACATCACCACGTGCTGCGGGCCGCTGGCGCGGGGGGCGGCTTCGGCCAGCGCCTGGCCGGCGTCGGCCGGCGCGGGCGCGAGTTCCTCCAGCGGCTCCAGCTCTTCCAGCTCGGGCACGTTGCTCGATTCGGTCATCGTTCTTCTTTTCTCCAATGGGACGAGGGGGGACAAGAGAATGGGCGGGTCGGCGGCGACGGCACGGGCAACGCCAACGACGCAGAGTGTGCCGCGGTTGGGCCCGATCCGGGCGTTCTTTGCCGCCAAAAATGCGCCGGCCCCCGCCGGGCTGAGGCCCGGGCGCAGCGCCGCGGTCAGAGCTCCTCGATGCGCGCCTCCCGGTCGGCGCGCAGCAGCGCCTGCATGACCGGCTCCAGGCCGCCGGCCATCACCTGGGCCAGCGCGAAGTTCTTCCCGATGCGGTGGTCGGTGACCCGGTTTTGCGGGAAATTGTAGGTGCGGATCCGCATGTTGCGATCGCCGCTGCCGACCTGCGACTTTCGCTCCTGCGCACGCGCGCTCTGCAGCCGTTGCTGCTCGGCTTCGTAGAGCCGCGAGCGCAGCAACTTGAGTGCCTTGGCGCGGTTCTTGTGCTGCGACCGCTCTTCCTGGCAGAACACGACCAACCCCGACGGCCTGTGCGTCAACCGCACCGCCGAGGCCACCTTGTTGACGTTCTGACCACCGGGGCCCGAGGAGTGCGTCGCCTGGAACTCCAAGTCGCCGTCCTTGATCTCCACCTCGACATCCTCTGCCTCCGGCAGCACCGCGACCGTCGCGGCCGAGGTGTGGATCCGCCCCTGCGACTCGGTGGCCGGCACGCGCTGCACGCGATGCCCCCCGCTCTCGAACCGCAGGAACTTGAACACCTGCTCGCCACTGACCGTGACGATCACCTCCTTCAAGCCGTCGCGCTCGGAACGGGAATCCGAGATCGGCTCGACCTTCCAGCCCATCTGCTCGGCGTAGTGCGAGTACATCTCGAGCAGGTCACGAGCCCAAAGCGCCGCCTCCTCGCCGCCGGTGCCGGCGCGGATCTCGAGGATCGCGTTGCGCCCGCCGTCGCTGGCCTCGGCCAACAGGTCGTCGACCAGCGCGTCGGCGAGCTCGGTCGCCCGCGCCCGCAGCGCCGGCTGCTCGGCGGCGGCCAACTCGCGCAGCTCCGGATCGCCACCCGGCGCCAGCAGCTCTTCGGCCTCGGCCAGCTGGGTCACGACCTCGCGGTAGTCCTGGTAGCGCGCCACGGTGGCCCGCAACCCGCCGATCTCGCGCTGCATCGCGGCGAGCTGCCGCGACTGCGCCATCTCGGGTTGCGCGGCGCGATCCATCAGCTCGTCGAGGCGCGCGACCATCCGGTCCAGACGCGCCGCGATCCTGGGACGCAGCAGCTCGGTCACCGCGAACCTCTACGCAGATCGCGAACGCGGCGCATCGGCCACGCCTCTAAGACGTCTTCTTCGCGTAGCGGCGGCGGAACTTGTCGACGCGGCCCGCGGTGTCCACGAACTTCTGGTTGCCGGTGTAGAACGGATGGCACGCCGAGCAGATGTCGACCTTGATCGCTTCGCGGACGCTGCGCGTTTCGAACGTGTTGCCGCACGCGCAGCTGACCGTGCAGGTGACGTATTCGGGGTGGATGCCGGACTTCATCGGTGAGAGCGGGCCGGCCCGTGGGAGCCAGCCGTAAAAAACGGGCCGCGCACTGTAAGCCGGCGCGGGCGAAGTTCAAGCGCGGCCAGGCGTCCCGGCCTCAGCGGAGCCAGCGCAGCAGGATCCGCCGGGCCCACGCCGGCGCGTGGACGCCGACCGGCAGCAGCTGATCGGCGCGCAACCCCTGGCCGGCGGAGAGCCTTCCCAACAGCTCGAGCAGCGCCGCCCGGGCCGGGGGCCCGAGGGCGGCGAGCCCGGTGTCGGGCAGCACCAGCGCCGGCGCGAGCCAGCGTTCTCCCGGGCTCTCGGCCACCGGCGGCCCCCGCCGCAGGCGGGCGCGCCCCTCCGCGTCCAGCTCCACGACCGGGCCGGCGCCGGCCGGCAGCGCTGCGTCGGGCCCGGCGAGCAGGACGAACCAAACCCCGGGTGAGTCGAGCTCGGCCAACAGCGCACCGTTGTCCGGGCGCGCATCGACCTCGGGGGCGGCGGCCTCCACCGGCGCTTCTCGCATCAGCAGGGCGTGCAAGCCGAACACCAACAGCGAGCCCAGCAGCAGGCCGGCGAACAGGCGAAGCGCGAGACCGTCGATCACGGCCGCCCCTCGCTCGCCGCGCGCAGCAAGCGCCGCACGGCCACCACCGACAGGCCGACGACGGTGTCGAAGTCCCCCTCGACCAGGGTGACGAACGCCCCGGCCTCGGCCTGGATGCCATAGCCGCCGGCGAGCCCGGTCCAAGCGCCACTGTCGAGGTACGCCTCGCGCTGTTGCGGCGCGAGCGTCGCCACGCGCACGACGGAGGTCGCAAGCTGCTCCGCGCGGACCACCCCGCCAACCGCGAGACAGTGCCCGGTGTGCACGCGGTGCTGGCGCCCCTGCAACAACTCCAGCATGCGCGCCGCGTCGGCCCGGTCGCGCGGCTTACCGAGCTCGACCCCATCGCAATCGACGACGGTGTCGACCCCCAGCACGGGGCTGCCATCCCGCGGCGGCGGAGCCCCCACCGCTTTGGCGCGCGCGCGCTGCCCGGCCCGCTGCACAGGGCCACCACTGCCCTCCGGTTCGGGCCCGGGCGGCAGCGGGGCAAACGCGATCCCCGCTTCGGTCAGCAACCGAGCGCGGCGCGGCGACGTCGACGCGAGGTAGAGCATGCGGCGTGTCCCCGCGTGATGATGCCCGACGATGCGACGCGGCGCTACATCACGCCGCCGCGGCGTTCCGCGGCCTACCGTCCGCGCTTGCGCTGCGCCAACCGCACCACCGAGAGGGCCGGCGACAGCACGGGTTTGGTACGGACCTTGTCGCTGTCGGGGCCGACGGCAAACGGCAGATGGCCGAACGGCGCCAGCGCCTCGGCCAGGGTGCCGACCATGGTGACCACGTGCGAAGCGGTCGGGTCGAGCCCGAGGCGCTGCTGCACGCGCACGGTCGAACGCGGCGAGAACAGGCACTCTTCGAACAGCATCAGCTGCACGAGAAACTCCTGCATCGGCGGCGTGATCGCCGGCACGCGGACGAAGAAGTGACCGCGATCGGTCACCGTCGTCTCGCGCAGGAACTCGAGGGTGACGCCGTTCTGGTCGTTGTAGATCTGACCGATGGTGTCGCGCACCGCCGTGCAGCGGGCGAAGAGATCGGGGATCTGCAGATCAGAGAGCAGGTCTTCGACTTCGAACGCCTCGGTGACCCGCAGCTCGTTGCGGTCGACGAAGCCCTGCTCCATGCGCTGCAGGGCGAGCTGGCCGTAGCCGCAAGGCAAGCCCTCGGCGAGGATGAAGTGCATCAACGCCGCCACCAGATCGCCGCCGCGCGGCTCCTCGGGAGGCGTCAGCGAGCGGACGACCTCGAGGACCTCCTCGGTGACCCGCTTGCAGTTGGCCGCCGTTGGCGGCAGCGCCTCGCGCGGGTCCGGAGGGGCGGAGACCGCCGCTTTGCCGCGGCTCTTCTTCTTGGCAGCCAACGACAACCGATCCTCAGCTGTCCTCGGCCGGGGCAGCGGCCGCGGTGGCGCCCTTCTTCGCCCCCTTCTTGCGCGGCGGGACGAACGGCTTCGGCTTCGCCTTGCTCTTGCCGCGGACTCGCTTCTTCTTCACCGGCAACTCGATGCCGACCCTGGCGATCAGGCTGCGGGCGGTCTCGGACGGCTGGGCGCCCACCGACAACCAATGCGACACGCGTTCGCCGTTCAGCTTGACCTGGTCGTCAGCGCGCTTGGCCTTCGGCAGGTAGTAGCCGAGGGTCTCGATCACGCGGCCGTCCCGCGGCGAGCGGGAATCGGCGGCGCACAGCCGGTAGGTGGGGTGATTGAGGCGACCGAAGCGCTTCAGGCGCAGCTTGACGACCAAGGGAACCGACTCCAGGAAGAAGGCTTTGGGGTGCCGAGGATCAACGGCGAGGAGGCCCCCCCGCCGACAAAGGGGGAAGACTTATACCCAGACGCCCGCCGAAAAACCTCCCCCGATCGGCGGAGATTCGCGACCGACGTGGGCCTCGCATCGGCGCCGATCAGGCCGTAAGCACGCGACATCCCTGGCCTTCCCACCGCGAGCTGCTCATGTTCCTCCCCGCGTCTCTCGCCGCCCACGTCCTGCCGGGCCTCGTCGTCTTGGCGTCGGCGGTGGCCCAGCAGCCCGCCCGGCTGCTGCGCTTCCCCCACATGCAGGGCGACAAGATCGTCTTCGTCTACGCCGGCGACCTGTGGACCGCCTCCGCTGCCGGCGGCACGGCCCGGCGCCTCACCAGCTACGACGAGGGGCTCGAGCTGTCGCCGCGCATCTCACCCGACGGGCGTTGGGTCGCCTTCTCGGGTGAATACGCCGGCAGCCGCCAGATCTACGTCGTGCCGTACGAGGGCGGAACCCCGCGGCAGCTGACCTTCTATCCGGACGTCGGACCGCTGCCCCCGCGCGGCGGCTACGACCACTGGGTCGTCGACTGGACCCCCGACGGCAGCAAGATCCTGATCCGCGCCAACCGCACCCCGTACGGCGAGCGCATCGGCCGCTACTTCACGGTCGATCCGGAGCGCGGCGGCATCCCCGAGCCGCTGGAGATTCCCGAGGGCGGCCCGGCGAGCTTCTCTCCGGACGGCAAGAAGCTCGCCTACAACATCATCAGCCGCGAGTGGCGCACCTGGAAGCGCTACCGCGCGGGGCGCGCCCAGGACGTGTGGATCTACGACCTCGAGGGGCGCTCGGTACGTCAAGTGACCGACTTCGAGGGCACCGACAACTTCCCGATGTGGCTGGGGGACACGATCTACTACACCTCGGACCGCGGCGGCACCCTCAACCTGCACGCCTACGATCTGGCGACCGGCGCGCACCGACAGGTCACGCACGAGACCGAGTGGGACGTGCTGTTTCCCGCGCGCGGCGACACCGGGGTCATCTACGAGTGCGGCGGTGCCCTCCACGTGATGCGCGCCGAGGACGAGTCGGTCCGCAAGCTGGAGATCCGCATCGCCGACGACGGTCCCTGGCTGCGACCCCAGTGGAAGTCGGGGACGGTCGCCGACTGGAGTCCAGCGCCGTCGGCCAAGCGCATCGCGGTCGAGTACCGCGGCGAGCTGTTCTCGGTGCCAGCGGAGCACGGCGAGACCCGGCCGCTGACGCGCACCCCCGACCGGCGCGAACGCCAGCCGCGCTGGTCGCCGGACGGCAAGACGCTGGCCTACCTCGCCGAAGTCGGTGACCACTACGAGCTGTGCGTGCGCGATCTCGGCACCGGCGACGAACGCGTGCTGACGCGCGGCAGCGACGCCTGGATCCTCGGCCTGACCTGGTCGCCCGACAGCCGCACCCTCGCCTTCACCGACAAGCGCAACCGCTTGCTCTGCATCGACGCCGCCGGCGGTGACGCGCAGCTGATCGATCGCGGCACGCGGGCCCCGCTGCGCGACGTCGAGTGGTCGCCGGACAGCCGCTGGCTGTGCTACACCAAGGACGCCGACAACACCTACGACGCGGTGTGGCTCGCCGCCGCCGACGGCGGCACTCCGCCGCGGCGGGTCACCGATCCGTGGCACGACTCGAGCAGCCCCACGTTCGATCCGGACGGCCGCTATCTCTACTTCGTCTCGGCGCGCGACTTCGCGTTCGACGGTTTCGACGCGGAGCAGAGGCTGTACGCGCTGCTCTTGCAGGCCGACGCGCCGCATCCCCTGGCGCCGCGCAGCGACGAGGAGCCGGCGCTGGCCAGCGACGACGCCGACGACGACGCCTCGCAGGACGAGAGTGACGACGAAGCGGCCACCAACAACGAAGCCACCTCCACCGCCGCACCCCTGGCGATCGACTTCGACGGCATCGAGCAGCGCCTCGTGGTGCTGCCCGGTTCGCCCGGCCGCTACCGCGGCACCGCCGGCGTCGACGGCGGTGTGCTGTTCGTCCACGACGGTGCCCTGCGGCGCTACGACTTGGACAAACGGAAGAGCGAGGTCGTCCTCGACGCGGCGGTCGGCTTTGCGCTGACCGCCGACCGCAAGACGCTGGTCTATCGCCACGGTGCGGCGCTGTGCGTCGCCCCCGCGAAGCCCAAGCAGAAGCTGGGCGAGAACGCCGCGCCGCTCGACGGCGTCACCGTCCGGGTCGTGCCGCGGCGCGAGTGGCGGCAGATGTTCCACGACGCGTGGCGGCTGATGCGCGACTGGTTCTACGACCCCGACATGCACGGCGTCGACTGGCTCGCCATGCGGGCCAAGTACGAGCCGTTGCTGGAGCACGTCGCGCACCGGGCCGATCTCGACTTCGTCTTGGGCGAGCTGATCGGCGAGCTCAACTGCGGGCACACCTACGTGCAGAGCGGCGAGACGCCGCGGGTCGAGCGGGTGCGCACCGGCCTGCTGGGCTGTGAGTTCGAGCGGCGCGGCGAGCACTACGTCATCGCTTCGATCTACGCCGGCGAGAACTGGCACGAGCGCACGCGCAGCCCGTTGACCGAGCCCGGCGTCGACGCCCGGGTCGGCGACTTCGTGCTCGCGATCGACGGCGTGCCGCTGCACGGCGACGACTCGCCCTACCGCCTGCTCGAGAACACCGTCGGCAAGACGGTGACGTTGACGCTCAACGACACGCCCACCGAGACCGGTGCCCGCCGCGTCAAGGTGCGCCCGATCGCTTCCGAACAAGGCCTGCGCTATCTCGCCTGGGTGCGGCACAACCGCGCGCTGGTGCACGAGCTGTCGGACGGCCGCATCGGCTACGTGCACGTGCCCAACACCGCGGTCGAGGGGCACCGCGAGCTGTTCACCGGCTTCCGCGCCCAGGCGCGCACCGCCGCGGCGATGATCATCGACGACCGCTACAACGGCGGCGGCTGGATCCCCGACCGCATGGCGTTCGCCCTGGGACAGCCGGTGCTCAACTACTGGGCGCGCCGGCATCAGGGACTGGCGCCGACGCCGCAGTTCGCGTTCGAGGGGCCGATGGCGATGCTGATCAACGGCTACTCGTCGTCGGGCGGCGACGCGTTTCCGTTCTACTTCCGCGCCACCGGCCGCGGGCCGCTGATCGGCAAGCGAACCTGGGGCGGCCTGGTCGGCTACTCCGGCACGCCACCGCTGGTCGACGGCGGCGGCTTGGCAGTGCCGTCGTTCGCCTTCGTCAACCGGCAAGGCGAGTGGGACGTCGAGGCGGTCGGCGTCGCGCCCGACATCGAGGTTTTCGACGACCCCGCGCTGATCGCCGCCGGCCGCGAGCCGGTGCTCGAGGCCGCCGTCCGGCACCTGCTCGAGCAGCTCGAAGAAGAGCCACCACCCCCACAGCCTCCCGCGCCGCGCGGGCCACGCCGCGACAAGGCCGCCGCCGCCGCCGCCGACCGCACCGCGGCCGTGTCACCCGAGCTGCCGTGGCCGCGCTTTCGCGGCCCCAACGGCACCGGCATCGCCCACCCCGGGACGTTGCCGGCGGCGTTGGACGCCAGCACGCGCCGCTTTCGCACCGCGCTGCCGAGCGGCCACTCGTCGCCGGTCGTCGGCGGCGGAGCGGTGTTCTTGACCGCCGAAGACGACGACGCGCTGTGTACGTACGCGCTCGATGCCGACGACGGCACCGTGCGCTGGCGGGCGGTGGCGCCGCGGCCGCGGCGATCCAAGCTCGACCAACGCAACCATTCGGCGTCGCCCAGCCCGGCCATCGACGCCGACACCGTCGCCGTGTTCTTTCAGGACTTCGGCCTCCTGGCCTACGACCACGCCGGCACCGAGCGCTGGCGGATGCCGTTGGGGCCGTTCGAGAACATCTACGGCATGGGCGCCTCGCCGATCCTGGAGGACGGCGTCGTCTACCTGGCCTGCGACCAAAACCGCGGTTCCTACCTGTTGGCGGTGGACGCGCAGTCAGGGGAGGTCGTGTTCAAGACCGAGCGTCCGATGGCGCGCAGCGGGCACTGCACTCCGGTGCTCTGGAATACCGGCGGCGCGGACGAGGTGGTCGTGCCGGGCTCGTTCTTGCTCGACGCGTACGACGCCCGCTCCGGCGAGCGCACATGGTGGGTCGAAGGTCTGGCGGCGGAGATGAAATCGGTGCCGGCGCTGCACGACGGCGTGCTCTACATCAACGGCTACACCTCGCCCCTCAACCAGCCAGGCAACCAGATCGAGATCCCCGACTTCGAGCCGGTGCTCGCCGAGCACGACGGGGATGGCGACGGCAACATCAGCAAGACCGAGATGCCGCGCTCCCGCGCGTCGGGCTACTACGAGTTCTTCGACCTCGACGGGGACGGCCTGCTCGACGGCACGGACTGGGAGTATCTGCAGAAGTCGATGGCGTCGCTCAACGGACTGCTGGCGATCCGCGCCGGAGGCGCGGGCGACGTCACCGCCGACAACGTGATCTGGACCAGCCGGCGCGCGGTGCCGCAGCTGCCGTCTCCACTGGTGTACGACGGCGTCCTCTACGTGCTGCAGGACCAGGGCGGCCTACTGCGCACCATGCGCCCGGACTCGGGCGAGCTGCTCGCCCGCGGCCGCCTGGAGCACGGCATCGACAACTACTACGCCGCGCCGGTGGCCGGCGACGGCAAGGTCTACTTCGTCGGCGAGAGCGGCCTGACCAACATTCTGCCCGCCGGCGGCGGTCTGGAGCCGCTGTGGAGCGGCGACCTCGACGAGCGCTGCTACGCCACGCCAGCGCTGGCGGCAGGTCGCGTCTACGTGCGCACCGAGCAGGCGCTGCACTGCTTCGGCACGGGTGAGTGAGAGCGCGCGGATTCAGAACGTGTGCGCCAACACGTTGCCGCTCCGGCAGCCGCCCAGGTCGACGGCCTGCAGCAACACCGAGACGCCGGCGAGCGCCGCTGGCACCGGATGGCGCTGGACCAAGCCACCGCCCTCGTCGGCGAAGCCAAACCCGAGCACGACCGGCGCGGCGATGCCGAGGGTCTGCCCCGGGCACGGTAGGGCGAGGTTGCCGCGCTGCACGCCGACCGCGACCGCGGTCAGGGCGCCGGCCTGCAGACCCCGATGCGCGAACACGTTCGAGGTCCCCTGCTGCTCCGGGCTGGGGAAGCCACGACAAGAAAATGTTGTCGCAGCTCGACGATTTGAGGCGCCGGACGCTCCTTGCGCGCGCGCGGCACACTCGACGATGGCCGCGACTACTTGATCATGGACTGCGTCGACGGCGCGCGCCTCGACCGCCACTGCGCCACCCTCGCCCGCACCCTGGACGCGCGCCTGCGCCTACTGATCGCGCTGTGCGCCGCGGTCCACCACGCCCACACCCACGCCCTGGTGCACGGCGACCTCAAGCCGGCAAACATCACGGTCACTGGCGCCGGCCAACCGGTCGTGCTCGACTTCGGCAACGCGGATCATGCGGCATCGGCGACCAGGGGACCCCGCGCGTTGACGCCGCGCTACGCGAGCCCCGAACAGCTGGCCGGTGGCGCCCTCACCACCGCCAGCGACATCTATTCTCTCGGCGTGAACACCGGCGAGCTCGGTGACACAGCCCACCCACGCCCGGCCGCGCGCCTGCGCCGGCAGCTCGCAACGGTTCTCGCGCGGGCCACCGCGGAGGCGCCGGCCGATCGCTACGCCTCGGCAGCGCAGTTGGCGATCGATCTGGCGCGCGTGCGCGACGGCGAACGCGTGCGGCCTCCGGCGCCCGCGGTGCCGTCGCGCGCCGGTGGCACCGGCTGGGCGCCGCCGCGTTGGTGAGCGCGACCGTCGGCCTGGCAATCGCGTCCGGCACACACCGCGCGCAGCGCGCCGAGCGCGACGGGCTGGCCGTATCCGAGTTCTTGGTGCGCCTGCTCGACCGGGCGCAACCAGACGCTCTGGGCACCGACGCCACGTTGGTCGCCGCCCTCGACGCCGCCGAGCAGGACTTCGAGCGGACGTTTGCCGGCCACGCCAACGCCGAGGCGCGGGTGCGCATGGCGTATGCGCGCGCCAACGCTCAGCTGGGGCGCTGGTCCGACGTCGAGCGTCACGCGGAACGCGCGCTGCGGCTCATCGCCGCGCTGCCGGAGTTCCACCCCGGCAGTGCAGAGTACTGCCGGGAGCTGCTGGCGCGCGCTCGCGGCCGATCGCCGTAACCGAAGGGGCAATCAGCGAAAGACACCGTCGAAACGCACGATCGCTGGCGGGACCTCGTAGGTCGTACTGCCGAACGCCCTCAGCGCGTGCACGTGGTAGCGCGGGGCACGCCCGATCTGCACGTCGATGCCGTTGGTCGAGGTCACGCCGAGCGGGTTGCTGCCGTCGAGCATCATGCCCTGCGCAAAGACCGGGCTTCCCAGCAGGCCGGGGTTGTTCGGAATCGGCAGACTCACCAGCGCGAAGCGGCGGCAGATCGCCTGCACCCCGACCGGACCGCTGACGTAGACCCGAACGGAGGAGGCCAGCTCGGCGAAATCGGGTGAGACCAACAGACTCTCTCCGGGTGCACCGAACGGCGTCAGGTCGAGCGGTAGGGCGACGCCGGTCGGCAGCAGTCGGCTGGCGGAAGCCCCGAGCAGGAGGACCATTGGCCCGGTCGCATGGCAGGCCACGAAGTCCAGCCGGCCACCGAGGACAGGGTCCCCTCCCAGGGTGGGGAAGGCCCCCTGCTCGAGCAGGTTCGCGCGCCGCGGCCCGAACGGCCGCGCGGCGGCCGGCACCGGTTCGGCGTCGAGCGGGTAACCATCGATCGTCTGCGTCCCCGATGCGGTGATCTCGATCACGAGCGTCGCATGCTGGCGAGGATCGACCAGCACCGGCTGGGGGAACGGCAGGTGCACGCTCCACGCCGCCGGGCTGCCGTCGCGCGGCCCGGCCGGCAAGGGCGGCAGGCTGGCCCACCCGCGGTGCACGGCGACGGTGGCGCCGCGATTCGCACTCATCGACGGGTTCAGCGGCAAGGAGGCGCTCAGCAAGTGCACGTCGACGTCCAGCGCAGTGAAGCTCTTCTGCGGGAACGACTGCAGGACCGCCGCCGGATGCCGGCTGCCGCGCAGCCAGATCCCCGTGATCGTCGCCCCGCGCGGCGCCAGCTGCGCCGTGTCGAAGCCCAGCTGGACCTGACCGTCGATCGAGAGCGCGTCGCTGATCGAGTGGCCGGCGCGCGGACCGGCGCCAGGCGGCATCACCACCTGGGCGGTGGCGGCGGACACCGCGAGAACGCCGGCGAGCCAGCCGAGACCGAGACCTGGGGAACAACGGAGGCGGCTGGAGGTCGGGAACATGCGCAGCTCGGGAGCAAGCGCCGTTCCAGGCGGCCACGGCCTCTCCGCGCGCGCAACGACCAGGGATCGTTACGCCAGGGCCCCCACAAGCCCAAGACCGGCCCTCGATCGGCTTTCCGGAAACGAGACAGCGCCGACTCCTCCGCCGCACCGGCACTGCCGACGGGGCACTCTTCTGCACCGGCCAGCCCGCGCGGACAAATCACGAAAGACCACTTGAGCTGCCGGCGTTGGTACCCGACACTGAGACTCAGTCGCAACAACTCATGATCGTCTGCTCCTGCTTCGGAACCACTGACCGCGAGATCCGCGCCGCTTTCGGCCCCGGTGGCGACCGCCGCTGTCCGGCCGGTCGCGGCTGCGGCGGCTGCCGGAGGTTGGTCCAGTCCATCGCCAACCAGGCCGCCGACCCCGCCCGCACCGACGGTGCGGAGCGCCGCTCCGCCCCGCGCCGCGACTCCATCTGAGGCTGCCGCGCGGGTCGACTCTCGGATCGGCTCGGGTCGGCTTGTTCTCCGCTTGCAGCGGGTTGGCCGCCGCCCTAAGCCTTTGGCCATGCGCGGCGATCCGGCCATCATCGAGGTTCTCAACGAGATCCTCACGTCCGAGCTCACGGCGATCAACCAGTACTACGTGCACTACAAGATGTGCGAGAACTGGGGCTACCCGCGGATCGCGGCCAAGAAGCGGGAAGAGTCGATCGAGGAGATGCGCCACGCCGACCGGGTGATCGGCCGCATCCTCTATCTCGACGGTGTGCCGAACATGCAGCGGCTCGATCCGGTGCGCGTCGGCGAGAGCGTCCCGGAGCAGCACCGGGTCGACCTCGAGCTCGAGGTCGATGCGGTGCAGCGCCTCAACCGCGCCATCGGCCTCTGCCGTGACAAGGGCGACAACGGCACGCGGGAGATGCTCGAGGAGATGCTGCGCGAGGAGGAGGAGTCGGTCGACTGGCTCGAGGCGCAGCTGACGATCCTCGCCGACATCGGCACCGAACGCTATCTCGCCGAGCAGCTGCGCGACTGAGCCCGCGATCGCGGCCCCCGGAGCGTGCTACCATCCCGGGCATGCGCTCCATGCTCATCCTCTCGCTGCTGGTTTCGAGCGGCGGTCTGATCGCCCAGGAACCCGATCTCCCCGCCGAGGGCCATTCGCACATCGGCGAGGCCTTCAACGAGGGACCGCGGCAGGCGGCGTACTTGATGGACGGGATGAACCCGGCCATCGAGTTCCCGGTGACGACCACCGACCCGCGCGCCCAGGCGTTCGTCCAGCAGGGGCTCGTCCAGCTGCACGGCTTCTGGTACTTCGAGGCCGAGCGCTCGTTCCGCCAGGCCGCCGCGCACGACCCCGACTGTGCCATGGCCTACTGGGGCATGGCGCTGTCGAACGTCGAGAACGAGGCGCGGGCGCACGACTTCGCCGCCAAGGCGCATCGACTGCGGGACAGCGTCACCGAGCGGGAGCAGCACTACATCGACGCGGTGGCGCGGCTGTTCGGCGCCGACGAGGAAGAGGAAGCCGACCCGGGGGACGACGGCGACGAGGCCGAGAGCGACGGTGGCGGCGATGCCGAGTCCGCGGACGATGCCGAGGCCGACGTCGAAGCCGATGACGATGACCAAGCCGACGAGGAAGCCCCCCCGCGCTGGACGCCACCGGCGGCGCGCAGCGACGAGGACAAGTCCCGGCGCCGGCGCTTCGTTCGCGATCTCGAGGATCTGATCCACGCCTTCCCCGACGACGTCGAGGCCAAGGCCCTGCTCGTCAACCAGCTCTGGCTCAACACCCGCGCCGGCATCCGCATCGAGAGCCGCGGCGCCAACCAAGCGCTGCTCGACCAGGTGTTCGCCCGCTACCCGCTGCACCCAGCCCACCACTACCGCGTGCATCTGTGGGACCAGCGCGACAACGCCGACAAGGTCACCGACTCGGCGGCGCTGATCGGCCACTCGGCACCCGGGATCGCGCACATGTGGCACATGGGCGGCCACATCTGGGCGCGCCTCGACCGGCACGCCGACGCGGCGTGGCAGCAGGAGGCCTCGGCCCGCGTCGACCACGCGCAGATGCGCCGCGACTGGCTCTTGCCCGACCAGATCCACAACTACGCGCACAACAACGAGTGGCTGTGCCGCAGCCTGCGCCACGTCGGCCGCGTCGAGGACGCCATCGCGCTGGCCAAGAACATGGTCGAGCTGCCGCGGCACCCGAAGTGGAACACTGCCGACAAGTTCTCCGCCAGTGCCAGGTACGGACCGCGGCGGCTGCTCGAGGTGCTCGAGACCTACGAGGCCTGGGACCAGGTGCTGGCGCTCGCCGACACGATGTACCTCGACCCTGGTGACGACCCGGTGTGGCGCGCGCGCAAGCTCTACCTCTTGGGCCGCGTGCGGTTCGCACAGGCCGACCGGACCGCTCTGGCGGCGATCGTCGAGCAGGCCGAAGACGTGCTGGCGGATGCGCGCGCGGCGCGGGCCGAAGCGATCGACAGCGCCGAAGAGGAAGCGCTGTGCGCGGGCGAATCGAGCCGCGACGTCGAGTCCGCGATCGATGACGCGGCGCGTCCCAAGACGCGCACCGTGCGCCAGGTGCGCGACGTGCGCCGCTCGCTGTCCGCGCTGCTCGCCTGGCTGGACGACGACCGCGAGGAGGCCCTGAAGACACTCGACGCGGTCGGCCACGACCGCCCCCACCTGGCCCGCCTGTGGCTGGAGCACGGCGACGCGGAGAAGGCGATCGAAGTCGCCGAGCGCGCGTGCAAGGACGAGGGCCGCGCCGCGCCGTTGGCCAACTTGGTGTGGATCCTGCACCAAGCGGGCGAAGCCGAGCGCGCCGCCGAGCGCTTCACCGAGCTGCGCGCGCTGTCCGCGCACTTCGACCTCGACTACGCGCCGTTCCGCCGGGTCGCCCCGGTCGCGGCCGCGGCGGGCCTGCACGGGGACTGGCGGATCGCAGCCGAGGCCGCCGCCGACACCGGCGAACGCCCGCAGCTCGATGAGCTCGGACCGTTCCGCTGGACGCCGGTGGACGCTCCGGACTTCGCGCTGCCCGGGCCCGACGGAACGCTCACCACGCTCGCTGCCCGCCGCGGCAAGCCGACGCTGCTGGTGTTCTTCTTGGGATTCGGCTGCGTGCACTGCGTCGAGCAGCTGCAGGCGCTGGCGCCGGCACAGGATCGCTTTGCCGCGGAGGGCATCGATCTGTTGACGATCGGCACCGACACGGTCGAGCAGCTGACGACGTCCTTCGGCGGCCGCGAGCCCGAGCACCGCTACGAGTTTCCGGTGCTCGCCGACCCCGAGCTCGACGTGTTCCGCCGCTACCGCTGCTACGACGACTTCGAGAAGATGGCGCTGCACGGCACCTTCTTGCTCGACGCCGACGGCAGGGTGCGCTGGCACGACATCGGCTACGAGCCGTTCATGGACGTCGACTTCCTGCTCGGGGAGTCGCGCCGGCTGCTGGCGTTGCCCGTCGACGACGCGCCCGCGGTGTCGGCGCACGAGCTGATCGAGGCGAGCGCCAGCCGCGACGCCGCCGGCGACACATCGGGCGCCGGCCGCTGACGCTCAGCGTCGCTCGTCAGCGCTTACGGCCGCCGAGGAAGTCCTGCAAGCCGCCGCGGCCCTTGCCCTTGCCGCCCCCACGCCCACCGGGCATCGGCAGATTGCCGAGATCGGGCATGCCGGGTCCGCCCATGCCCCCCATCCCGTCCATGCCGCCGCCGAGCGCGCCGAAGTCCGGCATGCCGCCCTTGCCGAGCTTCTTCATCATGCCCTGCATCATCTTGAACTGCTTGATCATGTCGTGCACGGCCTGCAGCTCGTTGCCACTCCCGCGGGCGATGCGCCGGCGGCGCTCCATGTCGATCACGTCCGGGTTGCGGCGCTCGACCGGCGTCATCGACAGCACGATCGCCTCGATCCGCTTGAAGTGACCATCGTCCAGGTCGACGTCCTTCATCGCCTGGCCGATGCCCGGCAGCTTGCCGAGCAGCCCCTTCAGCGAACCCATCTTGCGGATCATGTTCATCGACCGCAGAAAGTCTTCGAAGTTGAAGCGACCGCGCTGCATCTTGCGCGCCGTCCGCTCGGCCTCCTTCTCGTCGATGACCTCCTGCGCCTGCTCCACCAGGCCGACGACGTCGCCCATGCCGAGGATGCGACCGGCCATGCGCGAGGGGTCGAACTGCTCGAACTCGTCGGGCTTCTCGCCGACACCGGCGAACAGGATCGGTACTCCCGTGACTTTGACGACGCTGAGCGCGGCGCCGCCGCGCGCATCACCGTCGACCTTGGTCAGCACGACGCCGTGCAGCGGGAGGCGCTGGTGGAACTCGAGGGCCGAGTTGACCGCGTCCTGACCGAGCATCGCGTCGCACACCAACAGCGTGCCGTGCGGCTTGCAGCGGGACTGGATCTGTTCCAGCTCGCGCATCAGGTCGTCGTCGATGTGCAGGCGGCCGGCGGTGTCGAGGATCACGACGTCGTGCATGGCGCGCTTGGCCGCCTCGATGCCCCGCGCACACACCTCCGGCGGCCGGCCGTCGGTGCCCTCGGCGTGCACCGCGATGTCGAGCTGCTTGCCCAGAGTCTGCAGCTGGTCCACCGCCGCCGGCCGCTGCAGGTCGGCCGCCACCAGCAGCGGGTTCTTCTTGTGGCGGCGGCGCAGCCACAGCGCCAGCTTGGCGCAGGTCGTCGTCTTGCCGGCGCCCTGCAGGCCGGCCATCATCAGCACCAGGGGCGGCTTGTCGGCGACCGGCAGCGGCTTGGTATCGCCGCCGAGCAGATCGGTGAGCGCGTCGTGGAAGACCTTGACGAACTGGTCGCCGGGGTTGACCGCCTTGATGACCTCCTGGCCGAGCGCCCGCTCCTTGACGTCCTTGATGAACTCCTTGGCGACCTTGAAGTTGACGTCGGCCTCGAGCAGCGCCTGCCGCACGGCGCGGATCCCGTCCTCGACGTTCTTCTCGGTCAGGACCTTCTGCCCGGCGAGCGAGGACCAGGCCTTGTTGAGTGCGCCGGCGAGAGAATCGAACATGGCCTGGCTCAGGGTAGCGCCGCCACGGGAGACCACCAACCCAAAGCACGCGCCGCCGGATCAGCGGAAGGGGTTGCCGATCCAGCGCGCCTCGAACACGCGGCGGTCGGCGTCGACCGGCTCGGTGTCCACCTCCAGCGCCGAGAACACGGAGTAGCCCACGCCACTGGCCTCGAACTGGCTGCCGAAGTCGATCAGCGTCGCCCCGTGCTCGCCGGCGCGGAACCAGTGCACGTTGTCGCGGGTGCGGGTCAGGTGGCTGACGCGACCTGGCGTGAGGCGGGCGGCCCGCGACTCGATCACGCGAAAGTTGGCCGAGGGCCCCGGATCGACCGGCGCGACCTCGTCGAGCGGTTCGTAGTGGCGCGTGACGCAGTCGCCCTCGAGCACGAGGGAGACGAAGTCGTAGCCGACGTGATTGTGCGCCGGGATCACCGCACCGCCCGCCAGCTGCAACTCCACCACCAGCAGGCCGTTCTCGCCCCAGGCACCGCCGCTCTTGACGCCGTCGCGCTCGAAGCCCGCACGCCGCATCCGCGGCACGGCGTCGACCGGCAGTGACCGCAACGCCGCGCACAGCCGGTGGACGTAGCGGTCCTCGTCCGGGGTTTCCTCCGCCAACAGCTCGCGCCAGAGCTCGCCCCACTCGCGGGAGAAGCGGGCGAACGGATCGCGGGTGCGCGCGTCCGCACCAGCGCGCAACAGCCCCGCCAACCCGAGCCCGGCAAGCCCGGCGAGGGTTCCCTTGATCGCGGTGCGCCGGCTGGCGCGAACAGTGGTGTCGTGGTCCTGGCTCATGTCGCGCACCAGCCTCGCAGCGAAGGACGATGCGCGCTTGTCCGATCGTGCTAAGTCGGCCGCGAACGACGCCACGCCGAAGGCGCACAACCGAAGTGCCGGCGAAACACCCGGCTGAACGTCGCCGGGCTCGCGTAGCCCACCGCGGCGGCGACGTCGGCCACCGGAGCGCCTCCCCGCCGCAGCAAGTCCGCGGCGGCGCGCATGCGCGCCTGCTGCAGGTAGCGACCGGCGGAGATCCCGAACACCGCCGCGAACGTGCGCTGAAAGTGATACGGCGACATGCACGCCACGCCGGCGAGGTCGACCACCGTCCACGGATCGCGAAGGCTGGCCTCGATGCAGTCGCGGACGCGGTGCACGCGGCGATAGAGCTCGGTCCGGGTCGATGCCCGCGCGGCGGCGACGCGCCCCGCCGCTGACGCGTCCTGATCCCGCCAGCGCAGGAGCTCGGCGGCCAGGGCGTAGAACGGCTCTTCCAGCGCCATCGGCTCGCCGCGATCGGCGCGAAGCGCCGCGTGTAGAGTGCGCAGCGTGCGCGCGGCACGACCGTGCTTGTCGTGACTGCGCTCGACGAACGGCCGCGGAGCAGCGCGTGCCTCCGGATCGTCCAGCAACGCCGCCGGACCGCGCTCGGCGAGGGCGGCGACGTGCTCGACGAAGCCGTCGGCGAAGAACACGGCCAACGTCTCGGTGCGCGGCTGCGGATAGATGTCGAGGGAGTACTCGGTGCCGCGGTCGAGCACGACGACGCGCTCCGCATCCACGCGGTACCGCGCACGTCGCGTCTGGTACCACGCCTCGCCGCGAACGACGGATTTCACCGTCAAGCCGGTCTCGAACCCGGGATCGTGGTAGCCCGCCGGTCGGCCGTTGAGGACGGTGTTGGCCACCCGCACGACCGAGCGGCCCGGATTGACGTGCACCGAGAACGCACCCGCCGTCATCTCAGCGCGGCCGGGGCCGGAGCCAAAGACCGAGCGCACCGCGACAGTAGCGGAGCCCGCGAATCCACCGGTGCCGGACGGCCGCGCTGAGCGCAGACGCCAGTGTTGCTTTCGAGCGTCCGGGAGTTGCGGTATAGAAGTCCTGACGACAACCGGCCTTCGGAAAGGTTGTCGCCACGCGGAGGTTCTCGGCCCCGGACGCTCAACGCGCCGCCGCCGGAGCCCAATCGACCCGCATCAGCTGACCGGCGACGTAGCCGTCGACCGGAGTCAGCCGCACCGGAAGGCCCCACTCGGGCACGCCGGGCCGCCGCCACAGACGCGCGGGCAGCTCGACGACGCTCGGCCCGACGCTGCGCACCGTGGTCCGCGCGACCGCGCCTGGGCGCGCGGGGTCCTCGACCCCGACCTCTTGGTCCGGCACCACCACGCCCGCCGCCGCAGGCGGCAGATAGGCGACGATCGCGTCGGGGTGCCGCGCCACCACGGTGACCAACACCTCACCGGCGGCGACGAACTGCCCCTCGAGCCGCGCCACGCTCTCGACCGTGCCGGCCACCGGCGCGCGCAGCGCCAATCGCTGGCGCTCCAGTGCGATCTGCTCCAGCTCGACCTCTTGTGCCTGCACCTGCCAGCGCCGCGGCGCCAACAACACTTCTTGCCCCGCCATCCGCTCCCCGCCGGCAACCGCTTCCGCCGCGGCCACCCGGCTCTCCGTGGCCTCGGCGCGGCCTCGCTGCGCATCCACCTCGCGGCGCAAGTCGACGACCCGCTGCGCCCAGGCATCGTGGTCGGTCTGCAGCTTGTTGAGCGCCGAGGGCGAGGCCACTCCGCTCTCGCCCAACACGTCCACCCGCTCGAGCTCGATCGCGACACCGCGCTGGCGGATGATCGCCTCCTCGAGATCGGCACGCGCCTGCAGCAGCTCGATGGCGGCTTCCTCTCGATCGACGTACAAGCGCCGGTCGACTCCCGATCGCTGCACGACGTCCGCGGCGGTGACCGCCAAGCGCTCCGCCTCCGCTTCGACCTCGGCCTGCAGTCGCGAGAGCTCGTGCCGAGCGCGCGTCAGCCGCAGCACGAGTTGGTCGTCCGACAACCGGCCGATGAGCTGACCGGCGTCTACAGCCTCGTGCACGCCGACCGCCAAGACCTGGACGATTCCGGCGGCGGGCGCGACGACCGAGTGGCGCGCGGCTTCGACGACGGCGGGCGCGGTGCCCGCCAACGGCTGCTGCCGCAGCAGGAGCAGCACCACTGCGAGCGCGCCCAGCCACACCATCAACGGCACCGCGCGGAACGCGCTACGCCGCAAGCGGCGCGCCAGCGAAGTGCGCGCCAACCGAGGAGCGCCGTCGGTCATGGCTCCTCGGTCCGCCCGTGCATCAACAGACTCACGCTCCCGACGCCCGGCAGGCTGCGCACGTCCTCGAGCAGGACCGATGACTGGTCGACATCGCGCAACCGCAGCTGATAGGCGAACTCGACGCCCGCGCCGGTGCCGGTCTCGCGCAGCTGCAACAACGCGAAGCTGCGGCAGTAGTGCGCCAGGACGCGACGCAGCGGCGCCTCGTCTCCGCCGCCGTCGTCGAGCCGGAAGCGCAGCACACCATCCGAGTCGATGCGCTCGCCGAACCGCGACGCGGCCAGGTAGAGCGCGATCAGCAGTGCGAACACCGTGCCGACCGCCGCCAGCGCCAGGTTGCGCGTTCCAACCGCGATGCCGACCGCCACGGCGAGGAACAAGAACGCGGTGTCGCGGGCGTCCTTGATGGGCGTGCGGAAGCGGATCAACGCCAGCGCGCCGAACAGACCGAACGCGCCGGCGAGGTTGTTGCCGATCGCCAGCATGACGAGCGTGACGATCAAGCTGAGCAGAACCAGCGACTGCACTTGGGCACGCGAGTAGGACATGCCGTGGTGCGTCCAGACGTAGACCCACGCCACCAGCTGGCCGAGGACGAACGAGCACGCCAGGTGCAGGAGCGCGTCCGCCGCGTTGATGTCGCCCACCGGCGCGGCCAGCCACGTGTCCAACCACTCGTTCACTGCACTCCCTCGTCTGGCAAGTATCCGTGGCTCGCGGCGACCTCGATCGAGTGACCGTACTTGGAGAACGACTGGCGCGCCAACCCGAAGCGGTGGACGACGGTCTGCATCCAGCCGGGGCAGCGATCGTTGAACTTGAGCTCCAGCACCACGCGACGACCGAGCACGGTGGCGAAGCCGGAGGCTTCCAACGGCACCGTCAACTGATCGGTGGCCAGCGTGCGCAGCCGCCGATCGAAGGTGACGCGCACCTCGGGGTCGAACAGGCCGACATAGGCCTCGCGGTCGTAGCGCACGACCACGGTCGGGCGGGCATCCAGCGCGTGCACCAAGCCGCGAAACTCGTCGCGGATCCCGCTCTGCCGCTCGCTAAGCGGCGGGGCGTCGGTCGCCGTGCCGTCGAGCACGGAGGCCAGCAAACGGCGTGGCACCGGGCAGCGGCTCTTCGCCACCAGGCCACCGGCGCGGCGCTTGATCTCCAGGAACAGCGGGTGCTCGGGATCCTCGTCGTAGCCGCGGATGCGCAGCTTGAACCGGCGGTCCTGACCCTCGACGGTTTCGCGGTAGAGGGGGAGTCCGGCGGAGTCGAGGTAGAGGCTGGCGATGGCATACTCGCCGGTGGGGCTGCGTGCGGCGTAGGCGTCGGGCTCGATGAACGGGCGCAGCGCCGCGCGCACCTCCGCCGCGAGTGCCTCGTCGATCTCGTACTTGCACTCGTGGCGGCGCACGCGAACCATGCCGCGCTCGCGGCCGACGTTGGGCTGGACCCTCGACACGCGGCGTAAGATACGCTGGGCACCCGGCCGTTGCCGAGCCCCGAGGCGGGAACCGGGCCACCCCGGGGCGGGACGGTGCAGGAGCGTTACAGCGTTGACAAGGGAGCCGCCGCACCACCGCTTCGCGGCGGCGAATCCAAAACAGGTTGCCCGATGGTGCGAAACTCCGTCCTGCTCGCATTCTCCCTGGCTGCCGCGCCCGCAGCCCAACCGCCCGGCCAACCCAATGTCGTGCTGCTGATGGCCGACGATTTGGGCTGGGGCGACGTGCGGTTCAACCGCGCTGCGGCTCGGGCGCGAACTCCCCATCTCGAAGCAATTGCGCGCGACAGCATCGTGTTCGACCGCTTCTACGCGCAAAGCCCGGTGTGCAGCCCGACGCGGGCGAGCGTTCTCACCGGGCGGCATCCGGCGCGGATGGCGATCCACGGCGCCAACGTCGGGCATCTGCCACGGTCGGAGACGACGCTGGCCGAGCTGCTGCGCGCGCAGGGGTACCGCACCGGACACTTCGGCAAGTGGCACCTCGGCACGCTCACCCGCGATGTGGCCGACAGCAACCGCGGCGGGCCGCGCGGTGCGGAGCACTACTCGCCGCCGGCGCAGCACGGCTTCGATGTGTGCTTCTCGACCGAAGCCAAGGTGCCGACCTTCGACCCACTGCGGCGCCCCGCGTCGTGGCGAAATCGGCCGGAAGGCAGGTACGCCCATCGCCAGTTCGGATGGGACAGTTTGACCGAAGACGAGCCGTGGACAGCGTACGGCACCCGCTACTGGAATGCGGCGGGTGAAGAGGAACAGGCGCAGCTCCGCGGCGATGACAGCGCACTGCTCGCCGCGCGCGCCGTCACCTTCATCGAAGACTGCGTCGCCCGCCGGCAGCCGTTCCTCGCGGTCGTGTGGTTCCATGCCCCGCACTTGCCGGTCGTCGCCAGCGATGCGGACCGAGGCCTCTACGCCGACGCGGGCTCGTACCGGGCGAGCTACTTCGGCTGCATCACGGCCATGGACCGCGCCGTCGGCCACATCGATCGCGCCCTGCACCGGCTCGGAATCACCGACGACACGATCTTGGCGTTCACTTCCGACAACGGTCCCGAAGGAGACGACAACGCACCGGGCTCCGCCGGTCCGTTTCGTGGGCGCAAGCGCAGTCTGCTGGAAGGCGGAGTGCGCGTGCCGGGCTTGCTGCGTTGGCCGGCGCGATGGCCGCAGGGGCGGCGGTTGCGCAGGCTCGCGGCGTGCACAGTCGACACAATGCCGACGATCGCGGCCGCGGTGGGAGTGCCGATCCCGGCTTCACTGCGCGGCACGCTCGACGGCATCGACCTCCTACCGTTGATCGACGCGGACCGCCGCAGACCACGCGGCCTCGGGTTCGTGACGCACCGCCAGACGGCGTGGCACGCGGGCGCGTTCAAGCTGCTGAGCGAGCGGACGGACACCGATTGGCTCTGGCAACTGTTCGACCTCGACGCGGATCCGGGCGAGACGCGCGATTTGAGAACGGCGATGCCCGAGCGCACCGCGGTGATGCGAGCCGCGCTGGCGCGGTGGCAGGCGGGATTGGTGACGGGGGAAGGGGGCGGGAGTGATGAAACGGAGCCTGGCTCCGTACGTTCACACCTCGGTGAGCGGCGCGGTGCGGATCCGGGAGGGGTCGATCACGGCGGCGACGGCGGTCGAGACCGAGCCGATCGAGAACAGGAGGCCGCGGCGCGGGCGCGAGGGGTGGGCTGCCAGGGCGGCGTGTAGGTTGAGCGGCCCCATCGCCGGGCCGCAGTTGGCGAACTCGGAATAGGTCGAGGCGACGGATTCGCGGGGTACGTCGAGGACCTGGGCGAACATGTCGGCGAACCAGGCCATCGGTGTGTTGGGGACGTAGATGCCGACCTGGTCGCGGTTGAGGCCGGCGGCGCGCAGGGCGGCGCCGCAGGCGGTCTCGATCGCTTCGGGGGTGAACTCGCGCAGAATGCGGCTGGCCTCCTTGCCGGCGCGGATGTGCCGGCGCGGGACCCCGTCGGCGGACTGGTCCACGTCGACGCGGAAGGCGCCGCACGAGTGCGCGGTCGACACCGCGTGGAAGCCCATCAGCCCCGGAGAGTCCGCGGGTCCGACGACGTAGGCGCCGGCGCCGTCGCCGAGAAACCAGCTGATCGAGTCGCTCCAGTCGGCAACGCGGCTGTAGACGCAGCACACCACGACCAGGATCCGTCGCGCTTGACCCGCGTGGATCATCGAGCCCGCGAGCTGTAGGCCGGCCATCGCGCCGCTGCACGCGCTCTCGAGATTCCACGCCGGCACGCGCCAGCAGAGGGCCTTCATCAAGAACGCCGCGTCGCCGACGGCGGGCTCCATTGAAGGAAAGCCGGCCACCAACACCAAGTCGATGTCGTCGACGCCGATCTCGGCGGCGGCGAGCGCGTCGCGGGCCGCCGCCATCTCGAGGTCGATCGCGGTGTGCTCGTCGGCCAAGATGCGCCGCACTCGAGTACCGCGGAACGGGTCCTCCAGGTAGGGGCGCATCGTGCTGTCGAACGAAGCGGATCCCTCTGCCGCAGCCGTGTCGTTCATGACGCGGGCCAGGGTCTGGCGTTCGACGCGCTGCAAGACGTCGGGGAACCGCTCGGCGAACCAGGAGTTGTCTCGCACGGTTCTGGGCACGGCCACCGCCACCGACTCGATTCTCGCGTTCATGACTGGCTCCGCAGGGCAGGGTCAGCGCGGTCTTGCGACCGGCTGTCGCTACTGAATTGGCGCAGCGCGGCGATGCGCTGCGAGCCGTCGAGACGCACGTCGGGATCGGTGCGCACATCGAGCACGACCGGACCACCGCCGAGTCGCAAGCCCTGGCGCAGCGCGTCCTCGTCGCGGACGACCCGCGCTCGCACGCCGAACCCAGCGGCCACAGCGGTGAAGTCGACCGGTGCGAGACTGCAGTCGACGGCGATGCCGTACTGGTCGCGCAACCCGTGCTTGCACATGTTGAAGGCGGCGTCGTTGATGATGACGAAGGTCACCGGCACTTGCAGGCGGGCGGCGGACTGCAGCTCCAGGCCGGCCATCAGGAAGCCACCGTCGCCGCAGATCGCGAACACGCGGCGCTGCGGCGCGCCGAGCGCGTGGCCGATCGCGGACACGACTCCCGACCCCATGGCGGCGAAGCCGAGGCTGGTGAAGAAGGAACCCGGCGTCGCCGGTCGGAGGTAGTGCAGCGCCATCGCCAGGTGCTCGCCGATGTCGGCGGTGAACACCGCGTCGGGCGGGCATTCGGCGTTCATCGCCTCGATCACCTGGGGCGTGGTGAGCAGGCCCGCGCGCGAGCCGCCGAGCTGTTGGCGGCGAGGCGCGACGGGTGCGCGACGGGGCAGTGGCCGGGCCAAGCGCGCGCCGATGCAACGGAGGGCGGCGCTCGCCTCGCCGACAATGCCGAGATCCACCTCGTAGTTGCGGCCGAATGCCTGCGGATCGAGGTCGATCTGGACGAACGCGGTGGAAGGCCGCAGCGCATCGCTCCACGCGTTGGTCGCCAGGTCATCCAGGCTCGAGCCGACCACCAGCACCACGTCGACGCCGCTTCGCAGGTAGTCGATGACGCTGTCGTGGCCACCGAAACCGAGCACGCCGAGGAACAGCGGGCTGTCCTCGGCAAACCCGCCCTTGCCCTTGGGCGTGACCGCGACGGGGCACTGCGCGCGCTCGGCCAGTGCCGCCGCGGCATCGCGCACCGCAGCGTCGCGGCCAGCGGCGCCGAGCAACAGGAATGGGCGCTGCGCGGTGGCGAGCAAGTCGGCGACGCGGCCACACGCCGCGGCGTCGGGCGCCGGCGCGGCCGGGACGGGGTCGGCACGCAGGACGGGAGCGGCCAGCTCGACGTTGCCGACGTCGATCGGCAGGGACAAGAACGCCGGTCCACGGCGCCCGTTGTGCATCGAAGACCACTCCGACAGCAGCGTGCCCACCGCCGCCGCCGGCCGAACGAGCCGCGCGGCGAAGCGCGTCACGGGCCGCGCCAGCGCCACCGCGTCACAGCCGTGTGGCGACCCCTCCTGCAGCGCGCCGCGGCCGAACGCCGTCGTCGCCACTTCACCGGCGATGACCAGCACCGGGATCCCGTCGGCGTGTGCGCTCGCGATGCCGGTGAGCGCGTTGGTCAAGCCCGGTCCCGACGTCACCAGCACCAAGGCCGGCCGACCCGTGGCGAGCGCGTGGCCCATCGCCAGATAGACCGCGTGGCTCTCCTGCACGACGTGGTGCACCCGAATGGCCGACTGCTGCGCGAGCTCGGCGTAGAGCCGCGAGATGGTGCCCCCCGGAATGCCGAACACCGTGTCCACTCCGAGCCGCGTCAAGGTGTCGACCAACTGGCGCGACACCGACGGGATCGGCGCGACCTCGAGGTCTGGTGGCGAGAGGCGGGGGCGCTCTTTGCGGGTCAGCAACATCGGACAACTCCGTTTCGTTGCTGGTCCACCCGGCGCCGGGCCGGAGCGTCACGGGGTTTCTTCGATTCTGCGCGACAGGGCGGGGCGGCGAGGGCGGTGCGGCGGGCGCAGCGGGGAAACCGAGGGCGAATCCATACCTACACGAGGTCGGAGTCGCCGAGGTGGTAGCGCCAGTGGTCGTGGAGCTGAGTCCGTGAGGTGTGGTGGTGCCCCTGGCGGGTGATCCGGTGGGTCAGGTAGCGCGGGCGCCCTTCGAAGTCGGGAGACGGCGCGTAGCCCGCGCGGGCGAAGCACGCCATCAAGCGCCCGTCGTTGGGGGCACAGATCGCCAGCGCACCGCGGCGGCCGGCGGCGGCGGCGCGCTGCTCGACGTGCGCGAGCAGGGCCGCACCCGCGTCGACGTCGCAGTGCTCGGCGAGCCAGAGCTCGGCGATCGCCGCGGCACCGGGCGCGATGAGGTCGTGGCGACAGCGCCAAACGCAGTAGCCGGTGAGCCGATCGTCCAGGAGCACGCTGGCAAACGCGTAGACGCCCTCGGGGTGCTGGGCATAGCGCCATCGCAGCCACTCCGCGTCGCGGACCACGCCGACGGTTCTCGGCGCGCGGCTCGCGGCGTCCAGCTGATCGGGGCCGGGCAGACGATCGACGACCACGGCTCGTGGATGCCGGACGGCTGGGCGCAGCGGAGTGGCGAAGTCTCGCACCAGGAACTCCACCGGCCGGAGCGCGTCGTAGCCCAGGTAGCGCGCGCCGGCGCGTTGCGCGTGCGACGGCGGGAAACCGTACAGCAGGAGGTCGCCGTTGCGTTCGCCCCAGAGCCGCGTCGCCGTCTCGCCCAGCACCGCAAACACGCCCGGGCGGCGCTCACGACCCGTGCGCCAACCCGGCACGACGAACGTCTGGATGACGTGCACGGCGGTGCGCACCGCACCATTGCCGGTGCGAAAACGGACCGGAAAGCCGCCGAAGTGGCCGACGACCCGTCCTCCATCGACCGCGACCAGTGCCCGGCGGCCGCACGGGTTCTGGCAATACAGCCATTGCCACATCGGCCGCGAGGCGCTCGCTCTGCAGGCGCAAACCTCCGCGGCCGCGACGGCGGCCGCATCCCGATCGCCGACAGCTCGAATCTCGAGCCGCTCCACGCGCGAGTCCAAACCCCACGGCATCTCTCGGGCGACGCTTGCCGTTTCGATCATGGCACGAGCTCCATCGCCGATCGGCGCATTTGCGATTCTCCAACCAGGCTCGCCATTGTAGCGCGTTGCGGGCGCACAAGAAGCCCCGCCGGGGCGCGATTGCGCAATCGCGCAAACCACGGCACGGGGCCGCGCTGCTACAATTCGGGGACGCGCCGCACCGACCGCGACGGCGCGCACATCAACCGTCGAAGGAGTCGTTGTGCATCGATACATCTTGGTGGCCTCCTGCCTGACGTCGACGCTGGCGACGCAGACCACCTCGCCGGCGGCGGTCCCAACTGTCGAGGGCAACCACGCAGTGGAGCTGTTTCCGTTCGGCATCGACCGTCGCTTCCAGCAGCTGGACGCGACGCATGCCGGCAATCCGATGCTGATCAAGTCGATCGCGCTCCGGCGCGACGGCATTGGTCCACACGCCGCGCCCGCCCGGCTCGTCGACGTCGAGATCAGTCTCGGCGAGTGCAACCTGACCCTGCCATCCTCGCGCTACGACTACAACTACCTCAGCAGCGGGCGCGTCGTCGCGTTCTCGCGCAAGACTGTGCAGCTGCCCGACTGGTCGCAGGCGGCCGGCTCCCCCGCCGCCTTTGATGCCCGCTTCGTCCTCGACCAACCCTTCAGCTACAGCGGCGGCGGCGGCTTGGTGATCGACGTGACGGCCACCAACTGCCGGACCGCACCCGGTGGCGTGTCTGGTGTCGGCGGCATGCTGACCGACGCGTTCTCGACGTTGCCATCGGTGGCACCGGCCACCTACACGGGCGTCGGCTGCACGATCGCTGGCCGCAGTGCGCCCTTCCTACTGGCGATGCGCATGGAGAACCACGGCAGCAACTTCCCCAGCCACTCGATGCGCATGCGCAACGAGGTGTGGAACGGCCCGGCGAACGCACCGATCCTGATCCACTTCGACGTGCAGGACCCAGCGCTGCCGGTGCCATGGCTGTGCTCGACCGTACGTGCCCTCCCCCTCCACCGAGCGCTCCTCGCCAACACCGACAGCACCGGCCACATGCCGCAGATCGTCATCAACTGCCCGTACCTGCCCACCCTCATCGGCGTCCGCCTCTTCGTCCAAGCGGCGACGGTGGACCCGGGCCAAGCACCCCTCGCCCCCGTCGTCCTCTCCAACGGTGCGGCCGCGACCATGCCAGCGTCGAGCAACCCGACCGGCCACGACATCGTGTTCCACACGGGACCCGCCGCGCAACCCGACGCCGAACTCCAGTTCGCCACCGGCCTCGCCATCGAACTCGGCCGCTAACCGAACGTACGGAGCCAGGCTCCGATTCATCACCAACCGCGCGCGGCGAGCGTCAACGATAGTGCATCTGCACCGTCAGACCCCGCGTCCCGACCAAGCCGAGGGGACCGAGCGGGTCCTGCACGAAGAACTGCGCGTACAGATTGCGGCCGTGATGGCGCGCCTCATTGGGGACGAAGAACGCGCGCGACGCGAACCCGGTCGCATCAGTGAAGATCGGGATGATGGCGACCGGCTTGGTGACCGGTTCGACGAGGAGATGCACGCCGGAGAGGTTGAGGTTGACCTGGCCGTGGCCGAGCAAGAACAGGCCTCCCGCGAGCGGCGGCGCGTCGTGGACCCGGAATCGCACATTCGGCGCGGTGATGTATGCCGAACCGAACACGTCGATGCGCGGCGCGCGTCCACCACTGCCGAATGTCGCCGGTCCGTAATCATGATCGACGGCATCCGGATGCAGGACGGTCATGCTGCCCGCACTGTCCAAAGCCAGCAGCATCCCCGAGGGCAGGTCGGGATCGATCGTCTCGAACGCCGTGCCAGAGGGGTTGAACCACCCATCCTGAATCGGCGCCCCGGGCACCGCCCAGTCGTGGCACTGATAGTCGCCCGCAGCCGTGATCACGTGGAGGAGGCCGTCCTCGATCCTGCCGGCGCGCGGCCGCGCCGACAGCGAGAAGCCCGCGACCACGGCGGGAGCCGTCGGGCTGTTCAGATCGAAGCCAGTCACCCCACTCCGCGTGGACACCGCCAGGTAGCGCGGCCGGTACGTCATGCCCAGAACTTCCGCCCCCGGCAACGCCGCGGTCGCCAACACCGCCGGAAGGCTGCGCGGGGTCAAGTCGACGACCGAGATGCCGGAGCTGCGGCCACTGAGGCACGCCAGCTGCTCTTGGGCAACGACCCGTTCGAACGCGCCGGCGACAAACCCCCGAACGCTCGGATAGCGTGGGTCGGCGGACAGGTCCAACACGACCATCCCGGGCGCGTCCGCAACGACCAGCAACAACTCCGCCTCGCGCGCCACGACAACATCGGAGCAACCGCTCGCCATCGGCAGTGGCACCGAGCCCACTTCGACCGGCGCCGTCGCGACCGAGCAGTCGAAGACGCGCAACGCCCCGGAGTCCTGCTGGACGGCATACAGCCACGATCGAAACATCGAGAGCCGCACGGGCGCGGTGCTCCAACCCGTCGCCGGCACACTGCGCACCGGCACGGCCCCGCCGACGTCGAACACCCGCAGCTCACCGGCGACCGCGGCGTATGCGTACTCTGCGTTGGCCCCGGCGTAGCCGACCACGTCGTGCGCCTGCGCAGCCGGCACCGCGGCCAGCTGCGCCACGGAGGTCACGTTGTGCTGTGGCTGCGCCGCAGCCGTGGCAGCCATCAACAGAGCAACCAGATGTCGAACCATCGCACTCTCCTACGGCGGTGAGAAATCACAAATCAGCACGACGCGTGGCAACCCACTCGTGTTGCCCGCCTCGTGCGGGATGCGGCCATCGAAAGTGAAGGCCTTGCCCACCTCCCACGTCCGCGTTTGGCCGTGCATGCGAAACAAGCACCCCGGCGGCACGATCAGCCCCAGGTGGCAGCGGAAGCGGCCAACTTCGTCTTCGTCCGCGTGTGGGTAGACGTGCGTGCCCGGCCCGAGCCACGAAAACCCGGCATCGGCCAGGTACGGCAAGCCGCGGATCGCGGCCCAGGTGCGCGGACACCGGCGTCGGTTGGCGGCGACATCGATGCCTTCCATCCCCGCCTGCGAGTGCTTGCCCAACAACAAGCCGAATACGCGCCAATCACCGGCGAACGCCTCGGCGACCGGCCACGGCACGAAGTCCGAGCGCAACAGCGCGCTCGCCTCCTCGATGATTGCCGGCGCGTGCCGCTCGAGACGAGCGAGCACTTCGTCGACGGCAAAAGCGTGGGACACGGACATTTGGTAGGCGGGACTCCCCAAACCATTGCGGGCGGTCGCCCGGATCGAGCGCCATCTTACCCCGCACTCGTGGCTGAGACGCCCCCCCAGTGTGCCGTCCTGGCCCGTGGCGGGCGAAGCGAGAAAATCGAGTGCGACTCCGTACTACCCGGGGAGGGCTTGGGCGGCGCGGGCTTGCATCTCTTCGGGGGTGAGGTCTTCGATGCGGGTGGAGATCGACCAGCGGTGGCCGAAGGGGTCCTTGACCATGCCGTAGCGGTCGCCCCAGAACATGTCCTGCACCGGCATCTGCGGGGTGGCGCCGGCTTCGACGGCCTTGTTGTAGACGGCGTCGACGTCCTCGACGCAGAGGTGCACGATGACGGCGCCGTCGCGGTCGGGGTCGGGCCCGAGGCTGCCCCAGTCGGGGAACTCGTCGGCCAGCATGACGACCGAGTCGCCGATGCGGATCTGCGCGTGCAGCAACAGATCGGTGCCGGGCATCGGGTTCTGGAACTGCACGGCCGCGCCGAAGGCGCGCTCGTAGAACGAGAGCGCCCGCGCCGCGCCGCGGACGACGAGGTGTGGGGTGACGGTGTGAAAGCCCTCGGGGATCGGATTGACTGCCTTGGCCATCGGTCGAGCTCCTCTGCTCAGCGGTTGGAATCGGGTTCGGTCGGCGCGAACGCGCGCGCCCGCTCGGGCCTGCCCCAAGCGACATACAAGTCGTGCAGCGCGGCGCGCGTGCTGTGCACGTGCTCCTGGTCACTGCCCATCTGGCTGGTCATCGCCTGCAGGGTGTCGAGCAGCAGCGGCTCGGCTTCCGCGAACAGGCCGAGGCCGGCGACGATCCGCGCGATGACCGTGACGCGGATGCCGGCGATCCATCCGGTGTTGCGCGCGCGGACGTCGTCGAGCTCCGCCAGGGCCTGACGGGCCAACGCACGGGCGGCGTCGGGGTCCTCCGCGGCGCGCAGCTCGGCCTGCTTGATCGCCGCTTCGATCCGCTCCAATTGGAGCGACGGCCAATGGGCCAGAATCCCCGCTGCCTCGGCGACCATCTCGCCACGCACGCCATCGTCACCCAACACGACCGCATCACTCCACAACAACAAGACGCGCGCAATCGTCGCCGCGGCCTCGGAGTCCGGCGGTACGTCGCGCTGGCGCTGCGCGCGCACGCGGGCCACCGGGCCGGCGACCGCGGCGCCGGCGACCGGCGGCGGCGACGCCGTGTAGCGCAAACCGCCACAAGCCTGGTTGAGTCGGTCGAGTGCGCTGCACAGCTCGGCGTGCGGCGCCGAGAACACCAGCCGGGTGTAGGCCCACGGCATCAGCCACTTGTAGGTCGCGGTGGTGCGCGCCAGCACTTCGCGATACGGCTGCGCCATCTCCGGGCGCTGCCAACCGTCGTACAACGAGATCAGCCGGCCGAGCACTTCCATCGTGTTGTAGTTGGACTCGTCCCAGATCTCGCGCACCACGGCATACGCCGGCACCAACAGAGCCTCGGCCTGCTCGAATTCACCGCGCCGGAACAAGCTTTCGGCCAGCGCCGACTCGGCCAACGCGATCTGCCAATGGCGGGCCGGATACACCTCGCGCAGCAACCGCAGCGAGGCGCGGATGCGCTCCTCCGCCTCGGCGGCGCGGCCGCTGCGCTGCAGGACCCCCACCAGCAGGGTCAAGGTCTCACCGATGTCGGGGTGATTGGCGGGCAGCACGCGCTCTTTGATGCGCAACGCCTCGGCCCAGAACTCGGCGGCCAGGTGCTCGTGCTCACCGAACCACACCGAGAATCCCGCCGCCTTGTAGCAATCCGCCAACACTGGCCAGAGTGGATCGTCCTCGGTGAGCACGGCGGCCGCACGCCGCTGGGTCTCGCCGAACAGCTCGGCGGCGCGGTCGAGATCCTGCGCCAAGAAGGCCGCGTTGAACTGCGCCAGCAGCCGTCCCAGTCCGGCGTCGGTCACGCCGACGTGCTCGTGCGCGGCGCGCAGCGCGACCTGCGAAAGCGCGTAGGAGTCGTCGCGCTCGAGACGGAAGGCGACGTTGGTGAGCGCCCACAGCGTGTTCCACGCCTCGGCCCCGTCGAGCACCGGCTGCTCCTCGAGAAGGCCCGCGACCCGCCGCAGGTGGCGCTCGGCGGCCTCGTTCGCGCCGATCGACTTGTAGGCGCGGCCGATCACCGAGCGCACGCGCGCCTCGGCCTCCGGTCGGCCAGCGAAGGCGGCGCCGACCTTGGCCGAGGCGCGGTCGAGCAGCGTCCGCACCGAGAGATCGGGCTCGCGGGCGACGTCGGGATCGGCGAGGGCGAGGGTCTGCGCGAGAAAGCCGAGCGACACCTCGGCGTCGTCGCGCCGTCGATCGGCCTCGGCCTTGGCCCACAGCACGCCCAACACACCACCGAGCAAGGCGAGGACGACCACCACTGCGGCGGCCACCGCACCGCGGTTGCGGGCGACGAACTTCGTCAACAGATAGAGCCGGCTCGGCGGGCCCGCCGACACCGGGCGCCGCTCCAGATGGCGGCGCAGATCGGCGGCGAGCTCGCTGGCGCTGTCGTAGCGCCGCACGCGCTCCTTCTCGAGCGCCTTCATCACGATCCAATCGAGGTCGCCGCGCAGCTTGCGGCTCAGCTCGACCGGCGCCGCGCCGCGGCTGCGGCAAATCGCCGCGTCGCCGTGCGTACTGACGCGCGCCGACGGCCGCTGCGGCGGCTGCTCGCGGATCACGCGCTGGATCTCGCCCAGACCGGCGCGCATCAGCTCCTCGACGTCGAACGGCGGCGTGCCGGTCAGCATCTCGTAGAGCACCGCGCCCAGCGCGTAGATGTCGGTGCGCGTGTCGACGTCGAGCGCCGACAGCTCGGCCTGCTCCGGGCTCATGTAGGCCGGCGTGCCGATGAAGCGCTCGTAGCGGGTGAACAGCGTGCGCTCGGTCAGCTTGGTGTGGATCGCCTTGACGATGCCGAAGTCGATCACCTTGGGCACCGGCCTGCCGTCGAGCAGGGTGACCATGATGTTGGACGGCTTGAGGTCGCGGTGGATCACGCCCTTCTGGTGCGCGTGCTGCACCGCGTCGCACACCGCCGCCAACAGCTCGAGCCGCTGCCGGGTCGGCAAACCGTTGCGGTCGCAGTAGTCGGTGATCGATACGCCGCGCACCAGCTCCATGACGAAGTACGGGCGCCCCGAAGACGTCGTGCCGCCGTCGAGGATCTTGGCGATGCCGTCGTGGTCCATCATCGCCAGCGCCTGCCGCTCGGCCTCGAACCGGGCGACGACTTCGGCGGTGTCCATCCCCAGCTTGAGCACTTTGAGCGCGACCTGGCGGCGCACCGGCTCCTGCTGCTCGGCCATGTAGACCACGCCGAAACCGCCCTCACCGATCACCTGCAGCAGCTTGTAGCGATCAATGACCGCACCCGGCGCTTCGGCGAGCACGCCCAGCGGCCCCTGCGCGATCGCCGGCGCGGCCGCGCCGAGCGAGCGCGTGTCGGCTTTCGCCAGCATCCCCTCGAGCCGCGCGCGCAGCTCTGGGTCGTCCGCGCACTGGGCGGCGACGAACGCGCGGCGGTCGGCCGGCGGCAGGTCCATGGCCTGCTGGAACAGGGTCTCGAGACGGGCGAAGCGGGCGTCCTGCGGCATGGGGAGGCACCGTCAGTGCGACGGAATCGGGCCCCGACCTTAATTCCAGCGACGCGAAAACCCCGGCGGCTCTCAGTCGCCGAGCTCGGTGTGCAACCAGGGCTTGATGAAGCGCCACTCGCGCTCGATGGTGCCGACCGAGAGGTCGAGGGCGGCCGCGGTCTCCGCGTTGGTCAGGCCGGTAAAATAGCGCAAGGAGACGATTCGCGCCTTGCGCGGATCGAGCTCCTCGAGCCGGGACAAGGCCTCGTCGACCGCCAGCAGTCGCTCGGGCGTCCACGATTCCGCCGGCTCGATCGCCGACAACGCGACCCGCTCGGCGTCACCACCGCGCTTCAGCCGTCGGCGCGCGCGGGCCTGCTCGACCAGGATGCGGCGCATCGCCACGGCGGCGGCGGCGAAGAAGTGGCCGCGCCCGTTCCACTGCGCGCCCGCATCCTGCGCCAACCGCAAGTACGCCTCGTGCACCAGCACGGTGGCCTGCACGCTGCGCCCGGGTGGCCCGTGTGCCAACCGCGCGCGGGCGAGCGCGTGCAGCTCGCCGTACAGAGTCTCGACCAGGGAGTCCGCGCTCCGCGGCGGAGGGTCGTCACCGGAGTCGGTTGCCAAGGCGAGCAAGGATGCGCCTCGCGGCACGCGCCGGCAAGGCGATCACACTTTGCGGCGGCAAGTACGAGAGTTTTTCTCGCGTTTGACGGGCGGCGACATATTCCGCGGCGGCCGATGCCGGATTGCTACGTTTTGGCTGGTTGGCCCCCATGACAAGCGCTCCTCGACCGGTCCGCGTCCTGCTCGTCCACGGCACTCAGTTTCGCGGTGAGGAGGACGACCTCGACGTCGTCGGCCAGCCCGAGGACACCTCCGGCTGGTGGACCGCCGGCAGCGAGTTCCGCCGCGAGCTGAAGGAAGCGGTGCGCAGGGCGGAGGGAGCGTCGGCGCGGGTCGTGGCGTGGAAGTGGAGCGGCGCCAACAGCGAGCGCGCGCGGCGCCGCGCCGGCAAGCGGCTGCTGCGCCAGCTGCTGCGCTACGAACGCCGCGGCGACCCGTACCACGTGATCGCGCACAGCCACGGCGGCAGCGTGCTCTGGCACGCGCTGACCGACGCGCCGCATGCAATGCCGAAGATGCGTTCGTGGACGACGGTCGGCACACCGTTCCTGCGGTTCGGCATCCGCGCGATGGCTTGGATCTACCTGGCGCTGATCATCGGCGGGATCGCCGCCGTCAGCAGCAACCTGTACGGCTGCCGCACCGCGCTGCGCGAGGCTTCCGCGACCTACAGCGAAGGACTGCTCGACACCTGGCACAACCTGGTCGCCGGCGAGGAAGGCGCGCTGCCCGCTTTCATGCTCGCCACCGGGGTGTTGGTCGTGGTCCTCGTGCTGGGCTGGCGGATCGCGCAGATGGGCACCGCGCCGATCGTGCGCGGTGCGCTCGAGATGCGCCGCAAGATGCACGCGAAGACGGCGCGGCGCCGCTTCCGCAGCCGCTGGCTCGGCTTGCACTCCACCGGCGACGAGGCGATCGCCGGCCTGCGCAGCACGCTGGTCACGCCGCGCATGCGCATCTTCCGCATCCCGTTCATCCGCTCGTCGAACCGCGCCCTGCAACTGATGGGCGAAGTCGTCAACGCGCCCGCGGCGCCGTTCGACTACGCCGTGATGCGACGCCTGGTCGACCGCGGGCACGGCGCCGATATCGCCGGCTTGCGGCTGGTCGACGTGTCGGCCAGCCCGCCGCCGCAACCACCGCCGCGCCCCCTCGGCCGGCGTACCGAAGAGGCGATCCGGCTCGAGGCTCGCACTTCGGCCGAGCGCTTGCTCGACCGGCTGCGCGAGACCCTCTACCGCGGTAGCGTTCGGCCGCGGCCGACCACCCTGCACCGCGTGCTCGGCACGATCAAAGAGCTGCGGTTGGTGCACACGAGCTACTTCGACACCAGCACCGTCCGCCGCGTGCTGACCCGCCGCGTCGCCGCTGCGGAACCGCGGCCGCCGCGCCCGATGGCACCGCGGCGCGTCCGGCCGCACTTGTTTCGCACCTCGGCGGCCGTGCAGGAGTTCGCGCTGCACGGCATCGCGCTCAACGCGCTGGGCTTCATGTTGGTCGGCGCTTTCATCGCCAGCCAGGTCACGAGCAACCCGTTCTCGGCGGCCGGCATGGCATCGCATGCCACCGAGAATCGGCCGGCCCTCGACCAGCTGCTGACCTCGCAGGCGGCGTTCGCCTCCGACGACGATCAAGCGCTCCCGCTTCGCCGCACGTGCGCCGGCTGGCTGCAGACACTGGCCAAACTCGACCGCGTCGCAGTCGCCCTCGCCGACGCCCGGCGCCTCGAATCCCCCAGCCACCGCGCCTGGGTCGCATCGCTGCTGCACCGGTACTCCAGCGATCCCGGTGACCGCGAGCTGTGCCTGGAGGTGTTGGAGGAGTCGTTTGCCCTGGTCCAGCCGAGCGACGACCAGCCGGACCAGGTCGGCACGATGGACTTCGGCGCGGCCGGCCGAGTCCTGAGCCGCGCGTTCTTGGCGCAGATCGAGGCCGACGAAGAGGAGCTCGCCGACGCGGCTGCCGCCTCTGAGGCCAACGACGGGGGGGACGCACACGGTGAGCCGAGCGATGCGGTCGCCGGCGGTCCGGATACCGGCGCCGATGCCACCCCCACCGACGCCTCGCTGCGCCGCGCCCTCGTCGACCAGCTGCTGCAGCCCGATCTGGTGTGGACCGAAGACGTCGCGCTGACCGCGCTCGAGCACGTCAACGACGACGACATGTGGCGGTTCTTGCAGGGTTACGCGGCCTTGCTGTCCAATCGCGACGCCGGCAGCGCTGCTCGTCCACCGACCGCCGACGAGTGGATCGACCGGCTCGCCGAGCTCGGCGAGCACGGCTCGCTGCACGGCCCGCTCGAACGCGTCATCGCCTACTACTACGGCCACACCGGGCAGGTGCCCGAGCTCGCGACGCTGCTGGAAACCTCCTTCGTCGACACCGAGGGCGAGGTCGGCCTGGACCCCAACCTGATCGCCGGCCTGCGCGGCATGCTGCACGGCAACCAGGACCGCCAGCGGATGTTCGACTCCCTGCTGGCGGTCCGGATCGCGCCGGGTTCGTCAACGGCAGTGATTCGTGCGCTGGAGATCGCTTCGGCGGCGCTCTACCTGGACCAGGCCGAGGGCGCCGGCGTGGACGCCGCCCTGCCCCGGCGCATGGCGGACTACGCCCACGATCTGCTGCACCCGAACGCACCGAGCGGTATGCCTCAATGGCCCGCGGAGGTCTCGACCGCGCTCCTGGCCCGCGCCCACCTGACGACCGGCTGGGCCTACCTCGAGCTCCTGCGCCGCAGCTTTGACGAGGTCGGCCGCGGGGGATCGCGCGCGCTGCTGCGCGACCGGATGCGGCACAATCTCCAAGCGGCGGCCGATCAAGCGATCCACCGCGAGGGCAGCCGCGATCCCGTGCTCGCCAAGGCCGCGACCCTGCTGGCATCCGGCGGTGCCCTCCACCGCGAACAAGCGATCCGCATCGCCAGCGGCATCGCCGACGACGACCGGCGCGAGCGCAAGCTGGAGGACATCGACACGATCGCCCAGCTGTGTCAGAGCTCCGGCCAGCCGCCCGCCGACGATGCTCTGCTCGAACACCGCGCGGGCAGCTTCCTCGACGAGACCAACGTCTCGCTGCCCCGCGTCGAGTTCGCCACCAAGCTGGCGCGCCGCATCCTGACCGCGCAGACGCGTTCGGCACTACTGCTCCGCGCCGCCCGATGGTTCGAGAGCGAGCGCTTGCGGCCGCGCGCCTACCGCCTGCTTGTAGAATGCGAGCCCGAGCACCAGGCGGAGTTTTGGTGCAGCAAGCTGCGCCCGGTGCTGGACGGCTGACGCACCCCGGATGCAAACCCGGTACATCAACACCGACCTCGACCTCGCCGCGCACATCGACCTGCGCCCGCTCTTGACCGCGCTGGCCGCTGCCGGCGTGGAGGCGCTGCACGGCGCCGTGCGCGGTGACGACGATGCCTGGCACGCCGTGCTCGAGACCGCGATCCACTACCCCGAGCCGGAGACCACCATCGCGGCGATGCTGACTGCAATCGAAGCGCTGGCTCCCGCCGAGCGTTCCACCTGGAACGCGTGCCACCAGCGCGACTTCAATCTCGGCTACGACTGCGGCACCGCGCCCTGGGCGTTCGCCGCCGGTCTGTCCAACGGCCTCCTCGCGCGCATCGCGGCAGTCGGCGCCACCGTGCAGTGGACGCTGTACCCCTACCGCGAAGAGGACGACGCCCCACAGCCGTGAGCCAGCCGGCGGTCAGCCGTCCTTGATGCGCTCGATGTCGGCGCCGATGCAGGCGAGCTTGGCTTCGATGCGCTCGTAGCCGCGATCGATGTGGTAGACGCGGCGCACGTCGGTGTGGCCCTGGGCGACGAGGCCGGCCAGTACCAGGCTGGCCGAAGCCCGCAGGTCGGAGGCCATCACCGGTGCGCCGCGCAGATCCTCGGTGCCCTCGATGATCGCCGTCGCGCCCTCGCGCCGGATCCGCGCTCCCAACCGAGCCAGCTCGGCGGCGTGGATGAAGCGCTCGGGGTAGACCTTCTCGGTGATCACCGAGACCCCCTCGGCGCGCGTCATCAACGCCATGAACTGCGCCTGCAGATCGGTGGGGAAGCCCGGGTAGGGCATCGTCGTCACGTCGACCGCGCGCAGCCTGCCGTCGGTCGTCGGTGCGTTCGAGATCCAATCGTCACCGGCCTCGAGATCGGCACCGGCCGCCTGCAAGCGGTCGAGCACGGCGAACATGTGGTCGGGCCGCGCGCCGCGCACGGTCACCGACGAGTTGGTCATCAGCGCACCGGTGAGGAACGTCGCCGCCTCGATGCGGTCGGGGATGATCGACCACTCGCAGCCGGTCAGGCTCTCGACGCCCTCGATCTCGAGCAGGTGGCTGCCGATGCCTCGGATCTTGGCGCCACAGGCGTTGAGGAACTCGCAGAGGTCGACGATCTCGGGCTCCATCGCCGCCGCTTCGATCCGGGTGATGCCCTGGCCGAGGGTCGCCGCCATCAGCACGTTGGCGGTGCCGAGCACGGTCGAGCCGTGGCTGCCACCGAGGTAGACCCAGCCCGACGTCACCGAGCCCGACGCGGTGACGTAGCCGTCGTGGATGTCGATGTGCGCGCCGATCGCCTCCAAGCCCTTGAGGTGCAGATCCACCGGCCGGTGGCCGAGCAGGCAGCCGCCGGGGTAGCTGGCACGGGCGACGCCGCGCCGCGCCCACAGCGGTCCGAGCACGACGAACGACGCGCGCATGCGGCGCACCAGATCGTAGGGTGCCTCGTAGAACGTCTTGTCGATGGCCTCGGCGCGCAGGGCCCCGTCCGGCTGCCACTCCATGCGGACACCGAGCCGCTGCAGCAGGTCGATCATCACCGCGATGTCCTTGAGGCGCGGGACGTTGCGCAGCAGCACCGGCCCGTCGAGGAGAATCGTCGCCGCCAGGATCGGCAGCGCCGAATTCTTGCTGCCTGAGACGTCAATCGTGCCGTGGAGCTCGCGCCCACCGCGGATGCGGATGCGATCCAAGAACCCCTCCGGAGAGCTCGGTTGGGGCGGAGCTGCAGGGGCCGGCGTGACCGCCGCCGGTCGCGCGAACCCCCCGCCCTGTGGGGTCGATGCGCACTTGGAGACGCTAGCAGGCGGACCCCGCGTTTTCAGCTTGAATCCCGCTGTTGGACGGCGAGAAGAACACCGCCGTCGCCAGAGACGATAGGCAATGCGGCATGAGCCAGGCCCGGACCCTCGACATCTTGCTGGTCGCGCACGGCCTCCCACCAGAGAGCGTGGGTGGCGTCGAGCAGCACGTCGATGGGCTGGCCCGCGCGCTGGTCAGCGCGGGACACCGGGTCGAGGTCTACGCGCGCACCGGCGGCGCCGGGCCTCAGGGCGAGGTCCGCGACGGCGACGGCGATGACGCGGTGCCCTACCGCACCGCCCGCGTGGTCTACCGCTACGAGGACATCGAGGATCTCCGCGGGCTCTACCGGGTGCCGCTGCTCGACCGCGCCTTCGCCGCGTTTCTCGCAAAGCGGCAGTTCGACGTCGCGCACGTCCACCACCTCACCGGCATGTCGACCGGCCTGCTCGGCGAGCTGCGCGAGGCGGGCATCCCGTCGGTGCTGACGCTGCACGACTACTGGCTGATGTGTCCGCGCGGGCAGATGTGGCACACCGACGGCACGCCGTGCGCGCGCGTCGAGCCCGAGCGCTGCGGCGGCTGCCTGGCGCCGGCCTTCGGCGGCTGGTTGCCGCCCGCGCACCGCGCCGCCCGGCTCACCGCACTGCACGCCGACGCCCTCGCCGTGCTCGGCACCGCCGACCGGCTGGTGGCACCCTCGAGCCGCGTCGCCCCCGCGTTTGCCGCCCTGGGCCTGGATCCGGACCGCATCCGCGTGGTCGAGAACGGCGTCGACACCACCGCGCTCGAGCAGCTCGAGCCGCCGCCGGTCCACCGCGAGGGCCCACTCCGCGTCGGCTACCTCGGCACGCTGATCCCGAGCAAGGGGCTCGACGTGCTGGTCGACGCGTTCCAGCAGCTGCCGCCGGGCACCGCCGAGCTGTCGATCTGGGGCAACGCGGTGCCCTACCACGGAGACGAGGGCTTCCTGCAGCGCGTCTTTGGCCGCCTGCGGCCGGGCGACGCCGTCGCCTATCGCGGCCCGTACCACACCGGCGACCTGCCGCGCATCCTGGCGCCGATCGACGTGGTGGTGGCGCCGGCGCTGTGGCACGAGGCCTTCGGCCTCACGGTCCGCGAGGGACTGGCCGCGGCGCGGCCGGTGATCGTCAGCCGCATCGGCGGACTGCAGGACGCGGTCGAGGACGGTGTCGAGGGGCTGGTCGTCGAGCCCGGCGACCGCGAGCAGCTGGCCGCCGCCCTGCAGCGGCTGGCGGGCGACCGCGCCGGCTTGGCGGCCATGGGCCGCGCCGGGCGGCGCCGCTGCCGCGGCTTCGCGGCGATGGCGCACGACCTCCTCGCGCTCTACCGCGAGATCGCCAACGGCCACGCCGAAAGCACGCCCGCGCCGGGCGGTTCCGCGCCGCGCCGCTCTTGACCCGGGCGGCCGGCGGCGACTAATCTGCCCGGCCAAATCGAGGCGAGGAGCACCCCGAAGTCCGGGGTCGGCTCGCGCATTGTCCGTCCGCCCGCGCCGACCGAGGGTCGTATGAGCACAACCGAGAGCGTAATGGAGCCCAACCCCCAAGAACCGGCGTCGAACGGCGAGGACCCGCTGAAGGTCCTGGACGGGCAGCTCGACCACGACCGCATCATCGCGTTCCGCCGCGCGGCCTTCCGCTCGGCCGACGGCCTCGAGAACCTGCGCGACTGGCTGTCGACGCCGATGGCACAAGGGCTCAAGCGCGGCATGGCGCTGTGGGCCCTGGGCCGCCACGCCGAGGCGATCCCGCTGCTGGAGGGTGAGCTCGCCGCGCAACCGGCACTGGCCGAGTGCGTCGCCCGCTCCTACACCGCCGTCGGCCGCATCGACGATGCGATCGCGGCCGTCACGCCGGCGAACGACCGCGGCCGCGCCGCGGCGCTGCTCGCCGCGCACGAGGCCAGCGGTGACGCCGACGCCCTCGAGAAGGCACTCGCCGGCGTCGCCGAGGTGGTCGGTGCCGATGACCGCCTCTACTACGAGGGTCGGCTGAAAGAGCTGCGGCGCGACCCCGAGGGCGCGATCGAATGCTACGACGCCGTGCTCGCGCAAAACGAGAAGCACCGCGCATCGCTGTTCCGGCTGGCGCTCAACGTCGACCTGCGCGGCGAGGACGAAGAGGCGCGCGAGCTGTACGAGCGCGCGCTCATGGTGCCGCCGGTCAATGCCGCGTGCGTGATGAACCTCGGCATCCTCTACGAGGACATGGGCAACTACCGGCGCGCCATGCAGTGCTTCAACCTGGTGCTGCAAGCCGATCCGGAGAACGTGCGCGCGCGCATGTTCCGGCGCGACGCCGCGGCCGCGCTCAACATGTACTACGACGAGGACCAGGAGCGCCGCGAAGACAAGCGCAACCGCGTCCTGCGCACGCCGATCAACGACTTCGAGCTGTCGGTCCGCAGCCGCAACTGCCTGGTCAAGATGAACGTGCGCACCCTCGGCGACCTGGTCAAGAAGACCGAGGCCGAGCTGTTGAGCTACAAGAACTTCGGCGAGACCTCGCTGCAGGAGATCAAGGAGATCCTGCGACAGAAGGGCCTGCGCCTCGGCATGGGCACCGACGAGCTGATGGCCAAGGATCTCAGCGAAGAAGCGGAGCCGCAGCCGGTCAGCATGGAAGAAGCGCCGGATCCGGACAGCCCCGATCCGGCACGCCGCCCGGTGACCGAGCTCGACCTGTCTGTGCGCAGCCGGCGCATCGTCGACCTGCTCAAGATCCGGTCGATCGGCGACCTGGCCAACAAGACCGAGGCGGAGCTCCTGGCGTGCCCGAACTTCGGCCAGACCTCGCTGAACGAGATCAAGACCAAGCTCGACGAGCTCGGCCTGGCGCTGCGCGGCTGACCGCGCAGCTCCGCGCCGGGCCGACCCGTGCGTCCGCCCCCCGCCCTCGATGTACGACCATCTCAGTGGCGAAGTCCATCGCGTCCAGCCGGCGCGCGTCGTGCTGCTCGTCGCCGGCATCGGCTACGAGCTCGAGGTGCCGACCGGCACGTCGTCGGCGCTGTCGGTCGGCCAGCACGCGCGCCTCTACACGATCCTGCACGTGGTCGACGGCGTGCCGACGCTCCTCGGCTTCCACGAGCGCAGCGAGCGCGATCTGGCGCGCCGCCTGTTGTCGGTCTCGGGCATCGGCAAGGCGATGAGCCTGGCGATCCTCAGCACCTACTCACCCGGCGAGGTGGCAGGCGCCATCCTGCGCGGCGATCACCCGGCCATGCAGCGCGTCAAGGGCATCGGCGCCAAGACCGCCGAGCGGCTCTGCCTCGAGCTGCGCGACGCCATCGCCAAGCTCGACCTGACGACGACCGAGAGCGTGGCGCCGACCCTGCCCGACAGCGCCGAGGACGCCATCGCCGGCCTGGTCACCTTGGGGTACTCGGAGAAGGAAGCGCGCAAGAAGGTCGGCAGTGCGTGGCAGCGGCTGCCCGACGCGCCGACCGAAGACCTGATCAAGAGCGTGCTGCGCGGCTGACGGGCGCGGCCCCCCGCGCCAGCACGGCGAGCACCAGGTTGACGTCGACCGGCCGCACGCCGGGCAACCGCGACGCCTCCCCCACCGACCGCGGCCGCCGCGCGCGCAGCCGCAGCCGCGCCTCGGCCGACAAGCCGGTGATGGCGTCGTAGTCCAGGTCCGCTGGCAAGGCCCTGGACTCGAGCCGGCGCATGCGCGCGACCTCCAGCTCCTGGCGGCGGATGTAGCCGGCGTACTTCACCTCGGCCTCGATCTCCGCGCGCTCGTCGGCCGTGAGCGCCATGGCCGCGAGCGCGGCGCTGCCGGCGATCACCTCCTCGACCGATACCTGCGGGCGCCGCAGCAGCTCCTCGAGCGTCCGCCCCTGACGGCGCTCGGCCGCCAAGTGCGCACAGGCACCGGCGATGCGCGCGGCCTTGTCGGCGACAGCGGCCGCGGCCGCACCGTCGAGCAAGCCGAGCTGGTGCCCGATCGGGGACAGCCGCCGGTCGGCGTTGTCGGCGCGCAGCAGGAGCCGGTACTCGGCGCGGCTGGTGAACATCCGGTACGGCTCGTCGGGATTGACGCGGCACAGGTCGTCGATCATCACGCCCAAGTACGCGGTGGCGCGATCGAGGATCAGCGGCGGCTCGCCGCGGGCGAACCGCGTGGCGTTGATACCGGCGACCAGCCCCTGGCCGGCCGCCTCTTCGTAGCCGCTGGTGCCGTTGATCTGACCGGCGGCGAACAGGCCGTGCACCGAGGCCACCTGCAGATCGGCGCGCAGTTGATCGGTGGCCAGGTGGTCATACTCGACCGCATAGCCGGGCCGCGCGATCTCCACGGCTTCCAGTCCGGGGATCGTGCGCAGAAACCGCTGCTGGACGTCGACCGGCAAGCTGGTGGACAAGCCGTTGGGGTAGATCTCGTCGCTGTCGCGGCCCTCGGGCTCCAGGAACACGAGATGGTGGTCGGCGTCCGCGAACCGCACCACCTTGTCCTCGACGCTCGGGCAATAGCGCGGGCCGGCGCCCGAGATGCGACCCTGGACCATCGGCGACAGGTGAGCGTGCGCGGCGATCTCGGCGTGCGTGGCCGGCGTCGTGCGCGTCACCCAGCAGCACACCTGATCGACGACCAACCGCCCGGTGCGAAACGAGAACGGCCGCGGCTCGGCGTCGCCGGGCTGCTCGTCGAGGCGGTCGAAGTCGATCGATGCGCGCGCAAGCCGCGGCGGCGTGCCGGTCTTGTGGCGCCCCAGCGCGAGGCCGAGCTCGGCGAGGCTGCGGGCGAGTGCGGTCGCACCCGCCTCGCCGAGCCGTCCCCCGGCCTGCTGCCAGTCGCCGGCGAACAAGACGCCGCCGAGGAACGTCCCGGTGGTGAGCACCACCGCACGCGCGGTCAGCGCCCGGCCATCGGCCAGCCGCACCCCGACGATCTGGCGCTCCCCTGTGCGGCCGCCTTCCGCCAGCAGCTCGACGGCCTCCCCCTCGACCACCGCGAGGCCGGGTTGGCCGCTGACCGTGTCCGCCATCCGCCGGTTGTAGGCAGCGCGGTCACACTGAGCGCGCGGCGACCGCACCGCCGGCCCTTTCTTGGTGTTGAGCATGCGGAACTGAATGCCCGCCGCGTCGGTGCACGATCCCATCTCCCCGCCCAGGGCATCCACCTCGCGCACCAGCTGCCCCTTGGCCAGGCCGCCGATTGCCGGATTGCACGACATGCGGCCGATGGCGCGCCGATCGAGGACGACGCACGCCGTCCGCGCCCCCATCCGGGCAGCGGCCAACGCCGCCTCCGCGCCGGCGTGGCCGCCGCCCACTACCAGCACCTCGAAGTCGCGTGCCATGCGGCCGGCGATGGTAGTGCGGCGCGGCGCGTTTTGGACGGCTCCGGTGCGGCGTGGCCGCGCGCCGATGCAGGAGCATGTGGAACTATGTCTTCATCCACCGCGACCGCCTGCGCCGGATCTACGCCACCGGCGAGCCCTGACGACGGTATGCCCTTGCGGCCGACCGCAGAGCAAGCCACACTGGCGCCGTCATGCGCGGCCACCAGGCTCTGATCACCATCGCCATCCTGGCCGCGCCCGCGGTGGGCCAAGGCGTCACCCTCGAGCAACTGGCGGACATGGCCCGCAAGCGCTTCGAGGTGCAGCAGGCGCAGCAAGGCGAGCTGCTGGGCCCGTTCCTCAAGGATCTCGAGCTCGACTACGCGAGGAACCGGGAGTACCTCGAACGCCGGTTCGACGAAGCCGCCGCCCTCGGCGAGACCCTGGTGCCGGGCATGCTCGAGCGCTTGGTCCCGCGCGAAGAGGGCGAGCGCAGCAGCGTCGTCCTCGCCGAGAACGCCGCCCGCGTCCTGGCGCGGATCGGACCTTCCGGCTTCGTCGACGATCTGTTGAAGATCGCGCGGGGCTCGACAAGCTACACCGCGCGCCTGCTGGCGATCCGCCTGCTCGGCCAGAGCGGAAGCCGGTCGGCCGGCGAGGGCCTCGCCGCACTCCTGCCGCGGCTGCGCACCCAACCACTGGCGACCGCGATCGATGGCCTGACCCGGCTGCGCTACGCCGACGTCGGCCCGCGCATCGCCGAACACTTGACCTCCGACCGGACCGAAGTGCGCGAGGCGGCGCTGCGCTACCTGGCTGCCCTGCGACCGGCGGGTGCGCTCGAGTCGGTGCTCGCCCAGCTACGCACTTCGCCCGACCGGCGCCAGGTGAAGCTCTATCTCGATTACTTGCGCGCTGCCGCCACCGCCAACGCGGAAGCGGCGACGACCCTGTTGGAGCTCCTGGCCGACCCGAGCCTCGACACCTTCCAGCGCACCGACGTCTGCCGCACGCTGCAGACCGTGGCGCCGAACGGCCACCGACCGACCATCGACGCCTGCCGCGCTCTGCTCGAGCAGACCGAGGGCGGCGAGCTCGCCACCGCGTGCGCCCTGACCATGCACGCGCTGGGCGACTCGAAGGGCGTCAGCACGCGACTCAACCAGCTCAAGCAGCGCATGGCCCGCGAGCGCCGCGATGCCGAGCCCTTCATCGAGCGCGCCGACCTACTGCTCGCCCTCGAGCGCTGGACCGACGCGGCGCGCGACTACGAAGAGGCCATCAAGCGCACCCGCAACTTCCAGCTGACCTCCTACCTCAACCTCCAGCTGGCGCGCTGCGAGGCGCACCGCAAGCGCTGGAGCTTCGTCGTCCGCGCCCTCCGCGAATCCGGCAAGAACCACGCCGCGATCCTCCAGGTCGCCCGCGAAGACCCCGTGTTCGCCGAAGCCCTCCAGCAATCCCAGGTACGCAGCTACCTCGAGGAGCTCCAAGGCCGCTGACGGTACGGAGCCTGGCTCCGTACCATCACTTTCCGTCGGGTCACAGGCCTACGGTGGCGTTGACCCGGCCGGTGATCGACACGTTGGGCAGTAGCGCGCACGGCGAGGCCGCGGTGCCGACGACCCACCATTGGAACTGCACCGTGCCGCCGACCAGGTTGGTGGCGCAGGGGATCGGCACCGATTGCGAGGCGAAACCGCCGGCCATCGGCGTGCTCAGGGTGGCGGCGGGCGGCGTCAAGAGGCACGGCCCGCACGGGATCGGCGCGACGGCTCCGTTCAGCACCAGCACTGCCAAGGTCGCCGCTGGATCCGCGCCGCTGACGGTGAAGGAGAACAGCTTGTTGCCGATCGCCAACGGGCCACCGACTCCGGGGGAACCGGCGCTGCCACAGCCACCACCCAGGGACGCGAAGCCGCCACTGGACCCCACCGCCTCGTAGAGCTGGCCGCGGACTTCGCTGTTGAAGGGCGGGATGTTGACCGCTGACGAGAACGAAACAAACGCCCGGTCACCCGTACCGCCCGTCGTCGGTGTCGCACCGCCCGAGATCTGCGTGCCGATCTCGGGATCGAAGTCGTAGATCAGCCCGGTACACCCGACGCAGTACTCGGGACCGCAGGCGATGCAGGCCGCGGTGTCGAAGCCGCGCGCGACGATGTCGTACGCGAACGGTCCACTGCCCACCTGCTCGTCGGCCCACGCCACGAGGTACTTGTGGAACAAGAAGCCCACCGCAGGCGAACGCTCGTCCTGGCCCGCGTCGGTGGCGATCCCGGTGATCGCCGAGACGTTGCTCAGATTGGCGCCGTTCCAACGCACGACGCGACAGTAGATGTCGCGGGCACTGGCGGCAGCACCCTCCAGCTGGTGCCAGACGACCGACCAGGAAGACGACCCGTTGCCATCCACATCGGGCTCGCCGGCACCGGGCGCCGCGGCGACCGTGTGGGTGTTGTCGAGGACCGTCATGTTGCGGTCGACGAGCGCCGCGTTGATGAACTGCCCACTCGACTCCCACGCCACCAGATAGCGCCCTTGGCTGCCACCGTTCTTGGCGATCGCCGGCTTGCTGTGGGTGACGCCACCGAGGATCGGGACCGATGCAAACGCGATCGGCGCGCCGGCGACTGGCGCATTCACCTGCGCGCCGAAGATGCCGCCGCCGACTCGCTGCCAGACCACCAACGCCTCGTCGTCGACGCCGCTGCCATCGCTGGCCACATCGGGGTCGACCTCGTCGGCCGCGGTAGCAGCAATGGTCGCGGTGGGCGAGACCGCCCCGGTCGCGGCATCGACCGTCGAGCAGCGAATGTCCCAGGGCCCTAGAATCGATGCGCCTTCTTGCCACGCCACCAAGAACTTGTTGGTGAAGCGCACGTTGCCGACCTTGCAGTTCAGCGTGACGCTGGGGAACGGGAAACCGGAGGGAAGCAAGAACCCACCGAGCAAGGTACCGCCGCCGCTGATGCGCTGCGCGTGGGCGTGCACGTTGGTCGCCGACAGCTCGACCTGCCAGACGACGAGGTAGACGTCGTTGTCGGCATCGTAGGCGACGTCGGCGTTGATGTCGTCGAAGCCCGAGGCCTCGGCCAAGAAGTCGGTGCCGATCAGCGGGTCGAGCACCAGCGGATAGGCCGCGCTGTCGACGAACGCCTCCGGCAACACCAGCTCGAGGTGGCGGCCGTCGAACCGGGCACCGCCCGGCACCGAGCGGCCCGCGCCGTCGATCCCCGTGACTCCGCCGATCCGCACGCCGCCGAGGCCCGGCGCCGACAGCACCAGGCCGTCCGCCGGCAGCGCACCGCGGTGCTCGGTTTCGAGCTCGGTGTCGAGCGCCAACCGCACGACGAGGTCACCGCTTCCGCCCAGCGGGCGCGCGAAGTGATAGCTGAGCGCGACGCCATCGGACCGCATCTCGAAGCGCTCGTCGATGCCGGCGCCGTACCCGAACACCGCGGTCCCGTCCTCGGCCCGCGGCCGGGGCAGCGGCCCATCGACTGCCAGCCAATCGACATCCGTGCGCCGGATCGACTGCAAGGTGAAGCGCACCGGCATCGCGCGCGGCGCGCGGCGACCGAGCGCGGGGGTGTACTCGACACCATCGCGACCCAGCACGACGCTGTAGCCGGGGCCACCGCCGACCAGGCGGTCACCGAACTCCTGCAGCATCGTGGAGCGGGACGCGATCGCGACCGCATCGCCGGCGAACGACGTCTCCATGTCCTGCGGCGAGTGGAACGCGGGCTGCTGCGCGAGCGCTGCTGCCGTCGTGGCAACCAGCCCGAAAGCGATATGAGGAATGCTCGACATCTCGGTGTCTCCTGTCACTTGGGTAGTGGTGAAAGGCTTCAGGACTGGATCTGCACACTGCCGGCATTCGAGAGGTCGAAGCCAAAACACGAGCTACCGCCGCCGACGAACCACTGGAAGTAGAACACCCGTCCCACCAGGGACGAGTTGAACGGGATCGGCAGACCAGCCGAGGCGTCGCCGTTGAAGTCGGTGTTGCCACCGCCGAACACGAACCCGGTGAACGGATCCGGCACGATGGTGCAGCTGCCGCACGGGATGTCGGCGCGGGTCGCCGACAGCACTGCCCACGCCGGAACATTGGTGTTGGCGTGCTGGATACGCATCGAGAAACCGGAGTTGCCGATCACGGCACAAGTGCTGGTCGCCGCCCCGCCCGTCCCACAGCCAAAGCCGAGGTCGACGAAGATGCCGTCGTCGCTGCGGAACCGCACCGCGCTGAGGTCACCGTCACCGGTCGCGGTGTCGGTCTCCTCCCAGACGATCAACGCCCGGTCGTTGGAACCGCCGGCGCTGCTCTCCGCCGCCATCGCGACGAAGTCGGCATCCCGGGCAGTGATCGCCAGCGCGAACTCGCCCTCGCAATCGGCGCAGGTGAACGGGTCCACCGACTTGACGTAGGCGTCGTAGTTCGGCGACGCGACCTCGTCGGTATAGCCGACCAACACCGAGTGTCCCATGTACGCCACCGAGACGTTGCGCTCGTCGTCGTTGAAGCCGCCCTCGATGATGACCTGCGGCCCGGACAAATAGCCGAAGCCGAGCGAGGGCTGATAGGTGACGCCGACACAGCCGACGTCGTTGTCCCCCGAGCCGGGCGTCACCTCGGTCTCGAAGGCGACCACCCAGTTGCGACCGTTGCCATCCACGTCCGGCAGGTCCTCGTCGTTGCCGCCCGAGCTGGTGATCGCGACGAACGAATCGAGGAACACCAAGTTGCGGTCGACGACCGCGCCGCGGACCGCGGTCTCCGAGAACTCACGATTCCACACGATCAGAAACGTGCCGGTCGGCCCGCCGCCCTTGGCGATCGCCGGCCACGAGTCGGTGAAGCCGGTCGAGATGGTGGTCTGCCCAAAGACGAACGGGGCGCCCGCGGCCGGAATGGTGAACTGAGCGGCCTCGATCTCACTCGTGGTCAGGTTCCACCAGACGACGAGCGCGTCGTCGTCGAACGTGGTCGTCTCGCCGCCGACATCGCAGCCGAACTCGAAGTCCGCGCTGCCCGCCACCGTCACCGCGCTGGACACCGAGCCCCCGGCAGTGACCGACGCGCCGAGGATGTCGCCCCCCTCGTTCCACACCACCGCGAAGCTGTCGCGCAGGTTGACGTTGGCGACGCGGGGATCGGTGCCGTTGAAGGCCGAGGACCGGACGAGCGTCAGCCCCCCGACGAGCGCTCCCGCGCCACTGACGAGCTGACAGCGAATGCCGGTGGACGGGCCGGCGAACTCGCGCTCCCAAACCACCAAGTAGACGTCGTTGGTGAGGTCGTAGGCGACGTCCGGATCCTCCTCATCGAACCCCGTCGCCGGCGCGAACACGGCGCCGACCAGGGGGTCGAGCTCGAGCGGCAGCGCTGCGCGGTCGACGAACGCCGCCGGCAACCGCAGCTCGAGGAGATCGCCGGCGAGCGTCATCGAGCCATCGGCGCGGCGTCCATCGGCGTCGATGCCGACCACCGCACCGATCTCGACGCCGCCGATCCCGCCGAGCTCGTAGCGCACCGAGTCGGGCCGCGCGTGCGCCAGCGGGAGATCCGTCTGCACCGCCAGCCGCACGACCAAGTCGCCGCCTCCCGGCGGCAACGCGTCGAACAAGAAGCTCTGCTTGACCCCGTCCGTGCGCACGGCGTAACGCTCGACGACACCCGGCCGCCGGTAGTCGACCACGCCGTCGACGATCGCCGGCTCGGTGCCGGCGGCGTGTCGGGGTCGCCCGTCTGCGCGTCCGTACGATCGCAGCTCGAACCGCACGTCGTAGCGCTGCGGCGCGCGGCGCCCGAGTGCCGGCGTGTAGGTCACGCCGGCGCGGTCGAAGCCGACCTCGTAGTCGGGCCCACCGCCGACCAGCGCGCCGTCGAGCCAATGCACCCCGCTGCTGCGCCGCAGGATCGAGCCGACGTCGTCCAGCCGCCCCGGCACGCCCGCCGGAGCGGCGTCGCCGTCCCGCGCCGTCGGGCCGAGCACCGGCGGCGGCGCCTGCCACTGTGCGGCTTCGGCCTCGTTGGCCGGGCCGGGGTCTTGGGACGGAACCGCGGGGGACAGCGCGAGCAGCGCAATCGCCACGCCCGGGAGAGGAGAGCGTCTTCGCATGGCAACTCCGAGAACGTCCGAGGTGGAGCCGGACCGCCACTTCTGGGAAGCCCGGCTCACCCCACATCATGGGCTTCTCACGGGGCGTAGGGGGGGAAACCCGTGCCCGGGACCGGGTGGGCGGATTCGGAGCCGAGAATGCCACCTGCCCCCCTTGACGCCGCGGGAATCGAGCCGCGGGGCCAGTTTGTTGACCCCGCGCGGGGCCTTGCGCCAAGATGCGCGGCCCTTTCCTCCGCCGCATTCTCGAGAGAGCTCTCCAAAATGGACGTCACGGTCACCGACTCCGGCCCCTGCCGAAAGACGCTCGCCATCGTGGTCCCGCCCGCCGAGGTCAAGAACCACGTCAGCCGGGCCTACTCGACCGCCGCCAAGCAAGTGCAGATCAAGGGCTTCCGGCAGGGCAAGGTGCCGCGGGCGGTGCTCGAGAAGCGGTTCGGCTCGGAGATCCTCAGCGAGGCCAAGATGCAGCTGCTCAACCAGAGCTATCAGGACGCGCTGCGCGAGCACGATCTGACCCCGCTCGGTGAGCCGGACGTCGAGGGCATCGACGACGGCGCGCTCGACGAGGGCCAGCCGCTGCAGTTCACCGTGCACATCGACGTGCGGCCCGAGTTCGAGATCGGCGAGGTGAAGGGCATCGAGGTCCGGCGCGGCGAGGAAGACGTGACCGACGAGGACGTCGAAAACGCCCTGGCGCAGCTGGCGGCCGAGAAGCGCACGCTGAAGCCGGTCGAGGGCGCGGTCGAGGACGGCGACTTCGTCAAGATGGACCTGCTCTACAAGAACGCCGCCGGCGAGCCCGTGCACGAGCGCAAGGAAGCCCGGCTCAACACCAACATCCCGATCGCGGGCACCGACGCCCAGGCGTTCCAGGAGCGGCTGCGCGGCGCCGAGCAGGGTCAGCAGCTGGAGGTCGAGATCGAGTTCCCCGACAGCTTCGAGGTCGAAGCGGTGCGCGGCGAGAAGGGCACCGTCGACATGACCCTGCAGGAGGTGCTGCGGGTGACCCCGGCGCCGATCGACGACACCCTGGCCGAGGCCTACGACTTCGAGACCCTCGACGCGCTCAAAACGGACCTGCGGGAGCGGCTGGGCATCGAGAAGAAGCGGTCCAACCGCCACCGCCAGGAGGAGGACGTCTTCACCACCCTGATCCAGACCAACCCGTTCGACCTGCCCGGGCAGATGGTCGAGGACCAGGCCAAGCACGCCCTGGCGCAGTTCAAGAAGCGCATGGAGGACGCCAAGCTGCCGGCGGAAGAGATCGAGCAGCGCGTCGAGCAGGCCCAGGACGAGGCCCGCGAGGACGCCGAGCGACGGGTGCGGTTGTTCTTCCTGCTCGGCAAGGTCGCCGAGAAGCACAAGATCTTCGTCACCGAGACCGACGTCGACGTTGAACTCAAGCGGATCGCGGCCGACAACAACGTCTCGGTGGACCAAGTCCGCGATCACTACGAATCACACAAGATGCTGCCCGACCTACGGCAGGCGCTGCGCGAGGCCAAGGTGCGCGATTTCCTCAGAGAGAACGCCACTCTGACCGATTAACCACCATGATCCCTCACCCCCCTTCGGGGCCGATTCGCATGAATCCGATCAGCCAATACATGCCGTACGTGGTCGAGAAGACCGGCCGTGCGGAGCGCACCTACGACATCTACAGCCGCCTGCTCGAGGACCGCATCGTCTTCCTCGGCACCGAAATCAACGATGTCGTCGCCAACACGGTGATCGCCCAGCTGCTGTTCTTGCAGAAAGAGAACCGCAACCAGGACATCAACCTGTTCATCAACAGTCCCGGCGGCAGCGTCACGGCGGGCCTCGCGATCTACGACACGATCCAGTTCGTGCAATGCCCGGTGGCGACCTACTGCATCGGTCAGGCCGCGTCGATGGGCGCGGTGCTGCTGGCGGCGGGCTCGGCCGGCAAGCGCCACGCGCTGCCGCACTCGCGCATCATGATCCACCAGCCCTGGGGCGGCGTGCGCGGCACGGCGGCGGACATCGAGATCCAGGCGGAGGAGATCCTGCGCCTCAAGGAGACCCTGAGCAACCTGCTGGCCAAGCACTGCAAGCGGGAGACGGCGCAGATCGCCAAGGACAGCGATCGGGACTTCTTCCTAAGCGCGAGCGAAGCCAAGGACTATGGCTTGATCGACGAGATCGTCGAGACCACGAAATAGAGGGTCGCGTCCCTCGCACCGGCGACTCCGTTACGATGGGGACTCCGCTATGATGGGGCGCGGCGCGGCGGCCGGGTGAGGATCATCACCCGCCCCGAATCCGCACTCCCCCCCACAACAGCAAGCAAGATGTCGAGAAACTCCGGCGGCAAAGGACGCTCGGTCGAACGGTGCACGTTCTGCGAGAAGTCCCGCCACCACGTGCAATCGCTGATCGCAGGCCCGCCCGGGGTCTACATCTGCAACGAGTGCATCGAGATCTGCAACACGATCCTCAAGGAAGAGGAGCGCAAGGTCCGCGGCGCCAGCCAGACCACCCTGGTCAAGGACCTGGGCCTGCGGGAGAAGGTGCCGACCCCGGCCGAGATCCACGCCCGCCTGGGCGACTACGTCATCGGCCAGGACGAGGCCAAGCGGATGTTGTCGGTGGCCGTCTACGGCCACTACCGCCGGCTGGCGGCGCGCGCCGCCAACCCGGACGCCGACGTGGAGCTCGAGAAGAGCAACATCCTGCTGGTCGGCCCGACCGGCTCGGGCAAGACGCTGCTGGCCAAGACGCTGGCGCGCACCCTCGACGTGCCGTTCGCCATCGCCGACGCCACCACCCTGACCGAGGCGGGCTACGTCGGTGAGGACGTCGAGAACATCCTGCTCAAGCTGCTGCAGGCGGCGAACTTCGACGTCGAGCGGGCGCAGCAGGGCATCGTCTACATCGACGAGATCGACAAGATCGGCCGCACCACGCAGAACGTGTCGATCACCCGCGATGTGTCCGGCGAGGGCGTGCAGCAGGCGCTGCTCAAGATCCTCGAGGGGACCGTGGCCAACGTGCCTCCGCAGGGTGGCCGCAAGCACCCCGAGCAGAGCTACATCCAGGTCTCGACCGACAACATCCTGTTCATCTGCGGCGGCACCTTCTCCGGCATCGAGCACATCATCGGCCGGCGGCTGGGTCGCAAGATGATCGGCTTCGCCGGCGAGGAGAGCCAGCGCGGGCCCAAGCTCGAGGAGAACGCCACCGAGCGCGACCGCCTGATCCACCGCATCGACCAGCGCGACCTGATCGAGTTCGGCATGATCCCCGAGTTCGTCGGCCGCCTGCCGGTGCTGGCACCGATGCGGTCGCTGACCCGCGACGAGATCGTCAAGGTGATGACCCTGCCGGTCAACGCGCTGGTCCGCCAGTACCAGGCGTTCTTCGCGATGGAGGACTGCAAGCTCGAATTCACCGAGGATGCACTCGAGCACATCGCCGAGATCGCCATGGAGCGCGAGACCGGCGTGCGCGCGCTGCGCTCGCTGTTCGAGGAGCTCCTGCTCGACATGCGCTACGAGCTGCCGAGCAAGAAGGACACGAACTCGTTCGTGATCACCAAGGAGTTCGTGCAGGAGCAGATCGGCGACGAGCTCGGCCAAGACGCCAAGCGCGAGACCGCGTGAGCGCGGCGCGCGGCGCTCTGACCGAACTCGACGACGACGGCCTGCGCGCAACGGTCGAGCGGCACGGCGGCAAGCCGTTCCAGGCACGCCAGCTGGCGCACTGGATCTATCGTCACGGCGCGCGCGACGCGGCCGAGTGCCGCAACCTGCCGCGGGCGCTCGCCGAAGCCGTGCTCGCCGAGACCCCGGTGCGCAGCACCACCGTGCGCACCGTCCAGCGCGGCGCCGACGACACCGAGAAGATGCTGATCGGCTTGGCCGACGGCGACGCCGTCGAGGCCGTGCTGATCCCCGAGGGCGAGCGCAACACCCTGTGCGTCTCGTCGCAGGTCGGCTGCCCGGTGGCGTGCGTGTTCTGCGCCTCGGGTCTGGGTGGCGTGCGCCGCAACCTGAGCACCGGCGAGATCGTCGAGCAGGTCCTGCACGCGCTGGACCGGCTGCGGGCGGCCGACCGCCGGCTGACCAACGTCGTGGTGATGGGCATGGGCGAGCCGTTGCTCAACCTCGACGCGCTGCTGCCCGCCCTGCTGCGGATCACCGACCCCCAAGGCGTCGGCCTCGGCGCGCGTCGGATCACGGTGAGTACCTCCGGCTACCCGGATCGCATTGCCAAGCTCGCGGCGTGCGCGCAGCAGTTCGGCCTCGCGGTGTCGCTGCATGCCGCCGACGACCGCCTGCGCAAGCGGCTCGTACCAACCGCCAAGAGCCCGGTCTCGGCACTGGTCGGCGCGGCGAGGGCGTACGCCGCGGCCAACAACCGCGAAGTCACCTTCGAAGTCGTGCTGCTGGCCGGCGTCAACGACAGCGAGCGCGACGCGCGCGCTTTGGTCACGGCGCTGCGCGGGGTGCGCTGCACGGTCAACCTGATCCCCTGGAATCCGGTCGACGCGATCCCCGACCTGCGCCGCCCCTCGCCGCAGCGGGTCGAGGCGTTCCGCGCCCATCTCGAGCGGGGCGGCCTCAAGACGACGACGCGGCGACAGCGCGGCGCCGACCGCGATGCCGCGTGCGGCCAGCTGCGGCTGCGCGAGGCGCACTAACGCGTTTCGGTCGGCGTGCGCTCTTTGTGACGCGCCGGTCGGCGGGATAGCCTGCCCAGGTGGCCATCCGGACCCTACTCGCGCTCTGCGTCGTGTTGCTCTCGGGGATCGCGGCGCCGGCACAACCGAGGCCGAACGTCGTCTGGTTGGTCGTGGAGGACATGAGTCCGTGGCTCGGCTGCTACGGCGACGACACCGTCCCGACTCCGCACTGCGACCGGCTGGCACGCGAGGGCGTGCGCTACACCAACGCGTTCGCCACCTCGCCGGTGTGCGCCCCAGCGCGATCGTCGCTGATCACCGGCTGCTACGCGACGCGCATCGGCACGATGCACATGCGCAACGGGTCGCGGAGCAAGGCGGCGCTCGACAAGGACCCGGAGGCCTACGACGGCATCCCGATCTACGAAGGCGTCCCGCCGGCGTTCGTTCGCTGCTTCCCGGAGCACCTGCGGCGAGCGGGCTACTACTGCACCAACAGCGCCAAGAAGGACTACCAGTTCCGAGCGCCGGGCACCGTCTGGGACGCGTCGAGCGGCAAGGCCCACTGGCGCGACCGCGCCAAAGGGCAGCCGTTCTTCAGCGTGTTCAACTACGGCGGCACGCACGAGAGCCGAGCCTTCCCGGACACTCCGCCAAGCCCGACCGTCGCCGGCCGCGACACCGTGCCGTTGCCGCCGTTCTATCCCGACACCGACGACGTCCGCGAAGCCGTCGCCCGCACCTACGACAACATCGCCGCGATGGATCGCTGGGTCGGCGCGCGCCTGCACGAGCTCGAAGAAGCCGGCCTGCTGGCGTCGACGGTGGTGATGTTCTACAGCGACCACGGCGTCGGCCTGCCGCGCGGCAAGCGGTCGTGCTACGACACCGGCACCAGGGTGCCGCTGCTGGTGCGCTTCCCCGACGGACGCCGCGCTGGCGAGGTCGACGCCCGCGTCGTGCAGTTCGTCGACTTCGGTCCGACGGTGCTGTCACTGTGTGGCCTCGAGCCCGACCGGCGCCTCGACGGCGTGCCGTTCCTCGGGGCGTTCGCGCGCGCCGGACGCGGCTTCGCGTTCAGCCATGCCGACCGCTTCGACGCGGGCTATGACCGCCAGCGCAGCGTCAGCGACGGTCGCTATCGCTACTTGCGCAACTACGACGTCGGGGGGCCGTACCTGATCGCCAACGCGTATCGCGAGCACCTGCCGATGACGCACGACCTGTACGCGTTGCGCGGGCGCCGCGACCAGCCGGCGGCACTGTGGCAGATGACCGCCGAGACGCGCGCACCGGAGGAGCTGTACGACGCGCACGTCGACCCATGGGAGACCCACAACCTGATCGATGACCCTGCGCACGCGGAGCGGGCGGCGCAGCTGCGCAGCGAACTCGAGGGGTGGATCACGGCAACCGAAGACCTCGGCTTCGCGCTGCCGGAGACCGCGCTGGTCTCGCGACACCTCTGGCCACCCGACGGCGTGCAGCCCGCGACCCCCGCGGCGCGCATTCGAGTGGAGACGCGCGACGGGCAGCGCAAGGTCGAGATCCACTGCGATGAGCCCGGCGCTTCGATCGGCTACCGGCGGCTGCCGCAGGACGAGGGCCTGGCGTGGCGGGTCTACGACCAGCCGTTGGTCGTCGACGGCGATCAGCAACTCGCCGTGCTGACGCACCGCATCGGGTGGCGACCGACCGAGACGGCCTTTGACGCCGGCGCAAGACCACGGGCGCCCAACGTCGTCGTCATCGTCGCCGACGACCTGGGCTACATGGACATCGGCGCCAACAACGAGAGCTGCCTGTACGACACACCCAACATCGATCGGTTGGCGGCACGCGGCATGCGCTTCACCGACGGCTACGCGTCGTGCCCGGTGTGCTCCCCGACCCGCTACTCGTTGATGACCGGCCGCTATCCCGCGCGCGCCGACGTCACCAACTACTTCATGGGGCGGCGCGCCGAGCGGTTTCGCCCCGCCCAGGCCAAAGACCGCATGGAGCTCGACGAGGTGACGGTCGCGGAAGTGCTACGCGAACGCGATTACGCGACGTTCTTCGCCGGCAAGTGGCACCTCGGCCCCAGCGAGGAGTTCTGGCCCGAGCGCCAGGGCTTCGACGTCAACAAGGGCGGCTGGTCGAGGGGCGGGCCCTACGGGCCGGGCAAGTACTTCGTGCCCTACGGCAACCCGCGGCTCGACGACGGCCCGGAGGGCGAGCACCTGCCCGACCGGCTGGCGGCGGAAACCTGCGCCTTCGTCGAAGAACAACGCGACCGGCCGTTCCTGGCATGGCTGAGCTTCTACTCGGTGCACACGCCGCTGGTCGGCCGCGAGGACCTTGTCGCGAAGTACCGCGCGCGCATCGCGGCCCTGCCCCCGGCCGAGCTGCCGGAGTTCGGCGACGAAGAACAGGTGTTTCTCACCGAGAGGCCGCGCCGAGTGCGCCAGCTCCAACGCCACGCGGTCTACGCGGCGATGGTCGAGGCGATGGACCTCGCCGTCGGTCGGGTCCTGGACAAGCTCGACGACCTGGGCATCGCGGACCGAACGATCGTCGTCTTCACCTCCGACAACGGCGGCCTGTCGACCAGTGAAGGCTCACCGACCAGCAACCTGCCGCTGCGGGGTGGCAAGGGCTGGATGTACGAGGGCGGCATCCGCGAGCCATGGCTGTGGTGCGTGCCCGGCGTGACCGCGGCCGGATCGGTCAGCGCGGAGCCAATCTGCAGCATCGACCTGTTGCCGACGCTGTCGGCGTTGGTCGGCATCGCCCCGGTCGCGCACGAGATCGACGGCACCGACATCGCGGCCGCGCTCCGCGGTGAGGCGCTGCAGAAGCGAGCGCTGTTCTGGCACTACCCGCACTACGGCAACCAGGGCGGCTTCCCCTCGGCGGCGATCCGGCGCGGCAACCACAAGCTGATCGAGCGGCTCGAGGACGGGCGGGTGCACCTGTTCGACCTCGCGGCCGATCCCGGCGAACGCGACGACCTCGCCGCGCAGCAGCCCGATCTCGTCCGCTCGCTGCGCACCCAGCTGCGTGCCTGGCAGCGCGCGATGGAGGCGAAGCTGCTGCGCCCGCACGAAGGCCGCACGCCATGGCAATACGAGCAGCCAGAGCAGCCACAGCCGCCCCCCACCAAACGCCTCCGCTGAATTCGACGCGGCGCGTCCGGGCCAGCTGCGCGGGTTCGTCACCCTGGACGGCAGACCGTTCCAGGGACGGGTCGCGCTGTCGGCGGTCTCTGCGGCGCAGCCCGGTGACCCTCCCCGCTTCGATGACCGCTACGCGGAGTCCGACGAGTTCGGGCGTTTCCGGTTGTTGCTCCCGCCCGGCACGTGGCGCTTGCGCGCGTGGTTGCCGATCGAGTCGCGCGGTGTCCGGGTGTACGCCCGATCGCGGGTGCACGTCGCAGCATCGCGGGTCACCGACGCCCGCTTCGACGTGCGCGTGGGCCGCGCGGCGCTGCGCTTGCTCCGACCGGGCGGCGCGCCGGCCGCCGGCGGGCAGCTGAACGTCCATCGCGACGGCGAACCGTTCTCGGCATTGGCCGCCGTGACGGACACCGAGGGCCGCACCACGATCGTCGGCACTCCGGGCTCGGTGGCTGCGACCCTGTCCCCCCGCAGTCCGACGGCGCAGAAGCGCGCGCCGATTTCACTACCACCGCTTGGCCTGACCGAGGGCGAGCCGCCGGAGACCGAGGTCCGGCTGCCGGTCGAGTGGGATCGGTAGCGGCAGCCGCGCGCTACAATCCGGCAATGAGCGGAGAGAAGCAGAACAGCGCTCTGGCGGTCCTCGTCGCAGTCGTGCTCGCGACCATCGCAGTCATCGTGTGGTGGAACTACCGCACCGGCGACGCCCCCTACAGCGCGGACCCGGTCGAGGAATCGCACGCCGCGGAGCCCGTCACCATGAGCGAAGTGCCGGCGCCCGCGGAGCGCACGGTTTCTTCGGAGACGATCGCACTCGAGCGCGCTCAGGTCGACACGACCGCTGCCCCGGCCAGCGTTTCGCGAAAAGAGGCCGTGATGCGCGGCCGGGCCACCGATGAGCAAGGCAACCCACTCCGCGGCGTCGCCGTCAGGTTGCGCGGCTGGATCGCCAACCACGAGCGCATGGCGGCACACGAGCGCGACCACGGCGAGGTCGTCTGGCAGGACCCCGACAGCAGCACCACGGGCGCCGACGGCCAGTTCGAAGTGCGGTTTCAACCGCCGCCGCCGTACCAGTTCGTCCTCGAGCTCGCGCTCGCCGGCCGGTCGCCGGTGAACGGTCGCTGGGGCGAGATCGCGCCGGGCACGATCAAGGAGTTCGGCGACGTCGTGTTGCCGAGGGGCGTGCCGGTATCGGGGCGCGTCGTCGACACCGACGGGGCCCCGCGCGCCGACGTGATGGTGCGCTTGGATCGCTACAACCGCGCCGACCGGCCGCGCGGCGAGCTCGCTCCCAGGGCACAAGCCAGCGCGCGCACGGCCGCCGACGGCACCTTCCGCATGCACCATCCACTCGCCGCCGCGACCTGGAACTTCACCCTCCGCGGCGCGCAGCTGGCGGAGCCACGGACGGAGGTGGTCGTCGCCGCGCCTCAACTCGACCTGCAGATCACCGTTCAGCAGGAGGCAGACGTCGTCGCGATCCGCGGCATGGTCGTCGACGAGAGCGGGGCACCGGTGCGCGGCGCCAGGGTCGACCCCGTCGGGCGGAGAGGCGGAGGTTGGATGACTTCCTCGAGCCGGGACGGCACCTTCGTACTGGAGAAGCGAGCCGCGGGCGATCCCGAGGGATCATTCCGGCTGCAGGTCGAACACGATCGCTACGAGCACCTGACCACCGAGCAGGCCTACGAGTGGGGCGCCGACGACGTGCGCATCGTGCTGCGCGCTGGCTTGGACGTGGAGATTCACGTCACCCGCGCCAGCGACGGCACACCCGTCGAAGAGTACGGCGCTCGCCTGCTGCCGAGACCCGACACGACCAATCGGCGATCGAGCTCCGACACGGCCATCCGCGGCGGCTGGCAGCACGACGACGGCCGTCTGGTCGTCGCCTCCATCCGGCGCGGCATACACTGGTTGTTCGTCGAGCCGCGAAGCGACAGCGGGCTTGGCGACGCCGGGCCCTTCGAGATCACGGTCAGCGACGGACCGCCACCGGTGGTCGCCGTGCAGCTGCCCCCGCGCGTCGAGCAGACCATCGCGGTGAAGCGGTCGGACGGGACCGCCGTCTCCGGCACCAGGATCGAGCTGGTGCAAGCCCTCGACGGGAGTGAGATCGGGCCCAGCGACCAGATCCGTGGGATCGACGATCTGATTTGGGGCGGCCGCAAGGGCCGGTTGGTCGATCAGGCGACGACCGACACCTCCGGCTCGTGCAGCGTCGCCGGTGCCGCAGAACGAACCTGTACCCTGCGCGCCTTCGGCGACGGGCACCCTCCCATCATCCGCTCCGGCGTGCTCCTCGGCGGCGATCCGATCGAAATGATCGTGCCCACCGGGGCCACGCTGCGCGTGACGCTGCAGCCGCTCGAGCTGCTGGCGGACTTGCGCGAGCAAGCCGGGCTGCCGCGCACCGAACCTCTCGAGGAAAGCGAGCAGGGCAGGCTGCCCGGTGTCGCGCTGTTGCGGACGGTCGGCGACCAACGCGAGCGGCACCCCCCGGGACCGGGCAACACCGCGATCGCGTTCGATGACCGCGGCGTCGCCGAGCTGCGCGGCGTTGCCGGCGGAACCTGGGACCTGCAGCTGGTCTCCTCGACGGGCTCCGGAGCACGGTCGTATAGCACCGGCGGCGAAACCGTGCGCACCGGCGTCGTGCTCGACGACGGCGAGCAGACGGACATCGCGCTCGACATGCGCGACGCCCGCCCCGGCCGGCTGCGCGCATCGATCACCTTGGATGGCAAGCCCTATCAGGGACACGTCGAGCTGACGACGGTCACCGACGTGCTGCGCAACGGGGTTCGCCAGCGCGACCATCGCTACACGCAATCCGACGCGGAAGGCCGACTCGAGGTGTTGCTGAGGCCGGGCACGTGGCGCGCGGGAGCGTGGCTGTCCCTCGGTTCGCACGGCGTGCGCGTGGACGCGGAATCGGTCGTGCACGTCGCCGCTGCGCAGGTCGCCGAAGCGCGGTTCGACGCACGCACCGGTCGCGCCGCGGTGCGGTTGCTGCGACCGGACGGCGCCCCCGCCGCCGGGGTGCGAGTGGCCTTGCGACGCGACGGCGAGCCACTTCCGGCAGGTGGCCCGGCGACGGATGCCGAAGGCCGCACCACGATCGTCGCCACGCCGGGCCCCGCGGTCCCTGCGGTCTTGATCCGCAGCCTGCGAGATGCGGAGGCAAGGCGGGCATACATCGAGCAGCACAGCAACGATCCGGCGGCCATCGACCGGATGACGATCCAGCTGCCACCCATCGGCCTGACCGAGGGCGAGCCGGAGGAGGTCGAGATCCAGCTGCCCGCCGATTGGGACCGGTAGTCGCGCCCCGCAGCACGGGGCGCGCAGGCACTGCGCACGGCCTCTGCGCGCAGCCGGACCGAACGCTCAGCCGCCGCGCTTGGTCGGCTTCAACTCACGGGCGGGCTCGGCCGCCTCCTCGTCCTCCGCCGCCGGCGGGTCGTAGTCCGCCTCGAACAGCTTCTCGCTGCCGGCGCGATTGACCCGCACGACGACCCGATCCTTCGCCGCCCGCAGCGCGCGGCCGACGTCCTCGGCCGAGCCGATCGCGGCGCCGTCGACGTCGAGCACCACGTCGCCGACGGCGACGCCGAGGCGCGCCGCCAGCGAGCCCTCGACGACCTCGCGCACGGCCAGTCCATGGCCCTCGTCCAAGCCGAGGAAACCGCGCAGCTGATCGCCGACCGGCTCGACGACGACGCCGAGCACGGGGCCGCGCGGCGCGGGCGCCGGCGCCATCGGACCAGGGGCGTTCTCGAGCCAGCCGCGCAAGTCGCGCTGCGGGCCACCGAACAGCCGCTGGAACGGCCCACCGCCGCTCTCCGTCCACAGCCGGATGCCGTTGCCATCCCCGAGGTACCGCTCGGCGATCTCGGGATACTGCTCGCGGAACGAGTCCAGGTCCGGCGCCTCGTAGGTCTTGGTGTCCTGCTCGCCGTTCTCGTCGGTCTCCTGCACGTCGATGCGCACGCCATCGGGACCGATGCGGATCTGCGATCCCTGCGCCTGCCCCTGGAAACCCAACCCCTGGCCCTGCTGCAGCTGGTCCATCTGCCGCCGCAGGTCGTTGAAGAAGTCGTCTTGGAAGAAGCCGCGGCGCGGCACGTCGATCTGGAAGTCGCGCTCGAGCCGCTCGAACAGCGAGTCGAACACGTCGTCCAACCGATCGGCCCGGCGCTGCAGCTCGGGAGCTCCGCGCGCATCGCGATCACTCGGCGTCAGTTGGCCGCCCTCTGGGGCGTCGAGCTGCCGCAGCAGACGGCCCGCCCGCCAGCGCACCTCGGCGTCCTCGTGCTCCTCACTGGCCTCTTGCAGAGCCTCGCGCACGGCGTCGCCGCGGCGGGTCAGCTCGCGCTGCGCTGCCTGGCGCTCGAGGAACGACGCCGCGCCGAGATCGCGCAGCAGGTCCGGCACGGCGCGCTCGGCCAACGCCGAGGGGGCCTCGGCCTGGGGCGGCTGCTCCTGGGCAAAGACCGGCAACGCCAGCGCCGCCGGGAGCATCAACGTCAACGGGATGATCCGGATCATCGGTCTTCTCCATCGGTTCGAGAGAACGTGCATTCGTCGGTTGGCGGCGGGTACCCGGGGAACGGGTCGACCGGCCGAGGTCCTACACCGGGTCGGACCCAAGCCGACCGACGAACGAGCCCCGGCGAAGACTTCCGAATCGTTCGACTCAACGCGCGCCGGAGACCGGCTCCGCCGCGGACTGCTCTTCCGTCGCCGGCAGCAGCGGCGGTCCATCGTCCGCCTCGAACCAGACCAGGGCCTGCTGCTGAGCCATCAGCCCCTGGTACGCCACCGGCTGCAGCTCCCCGTGCCCAGAGCCGGCGGTGCGCGGCCAGACCGTCGGCGCCGGCAGACCCGCGCTGTGCATCAGCGGCGAACGGTCCGCGGGCGGGCGGCCGAGCAGCAGACCGGCCCCGACGACGAGCACCGCCGCGGCCACCACTCCCAGCCGGCGTCCCCAGCGGCGGCGACCGGTCGGGGCCAACGGACGCTCGGCCGGCATCGCCGCCGTCGCCCGCCGCACCTCCCGCCGGATGTCGGCGAAGAACTCCTCGCCGACCGACGGCGCCAGCGCGCGCTGCGCCAGCGGTTGCGCGAGGCCGGCCAGGGCTTGCCGCTGCCGCCGCCAGCTGCCGAACTCACGCCGGCACTGCATGCAGCGCGCCAGATGCGCGAACACTTGCTGACGCTGCTCGCGCGGCAACTCACCCGCCGCGGCAGCAGCCAGAATCGGCCGCGCGGCCCGACAAGCCAGTGCCCGCCCCTGCAATGCGTCCCTCATGGCAGCTCCCGGTCGGGGCTCATGCGCTCCCAGCACTGCCGGAACATCTGCCGCCCGCGGTGCAGGCGCCAGCGGACGGTGGCGTGCGTGACGCCGAGGATCGGCGCGATCTCGCGGCAGCTGAGGCCGTGGATGTCGCGCAGGACCAACACGGACTTGAACTTGGCATCCAGCCGGTCGAGGGCAGCCCAGACCACCGCGCGCAGCTCGCCGCGCTCGGCGATCTCGCTGGCGCCCTCGTGCGGCGTCGGCAGCCGATCGACGTAGTCGTCGATCCCCCCCGACGGATAGCCGCGTCGCTTGCGCAGCGCGTCGATCGCCAGGTTCATCACGATGCGGTAGAACCAGGTGTAGAAGCTGCGACCGAAGTCGTAGCGGTGCAGCGAGCGGTGCAGGCGGACGAACGCGTCCTGCACGACGTCGCGGGCATCCTCCACCCGGCCCACCACGTGGTACGCCACCCAGAACGCGCGCCGGTGGTAGCGGCCGACCAGACCGTCGAAGGCGTCGCCGTCGCCATCCAAGGCGGCGCGGACGAGCTCGGCGTCGGTGGTCTCGGCCGGCGGTGCCGCCGGCATCATCTCGACGTCGGGAACCGGCTGTCGCTGCGCGGCGGCGAATTGTCGAGGCAGGGGACGCATGTCGGCAAAGCGGGTGGAAAGCCACCCGCAGTCGAGGTTACCGCCGTTCTACGGACCCCGAAAGCCGCCGGTGAGGCCGGTCTGCGGATCTTTGCCAGGCGCGCGGCCCAGCCCCGCTGCCTCAGCCCTCCGGCAGGCCCATGCGGCGGAACTTCTCGAACCGCTGCTCGAGCAGGGTCTCGACCGGCAGGGCGGACAGCTCGCCGATCCACGCCAGGATCTGGGCGCGCACGCGCTCGATGGTCCCCGGCACGTCCCGGTGCGCCCCTCCCAGGGGCTCTTCGATCACCGCGTCCACCAGGCCGAGCCGCCGCAGGTCGTCGCCGGTCAGCTTGAGCGCCTCGGCCGCCTCCGGCGTCTTCTCGCCGCTCTTCCACAGGATCGCGGCACAGCCCTCGGGGGAGATCACCGAGTAGTAGGCGTGCTCGAGCACGCCGACGCGATCGCCGACCCCGATGCCGAGCGCGCCGCCGGAGCCGCCCTCGCCGATCACGATCGCCATGATCGGCACCTTGAGGCCGAACATGTCTAGGATGTTGCGCGCGATCGCCGACGCCTGGCCGCGCTCTTCGGCGCCGATGCCGGGATACGCGCCGGGCGTGTTGATGAACGTCACGATCGGCAGGCGCAGCTTCTCGGCCAACCGCATCTTGGCCATGGCCTTGCGGTAGCCCTCGGGGTGGGCGCAGCCGAAGTTGCAGGCGAGCCGGTCCTTGACCGTCTTGCCCTTGCGGTGGCCGACCAACATGAACCGCTGGCCCTGCATCGTCGCCAGGCCGGTCACGATCGCGCGGTCGTCGCCGTAGACCCGGTCGCCGTGCAGCTCGACGAAGTCGTCCAGCATCAGCTGGATGTAGTCCGACGTCAGCGGCCGCTCGGCGTGGCGCGCGACGTTGACCCGCTCCCATGCGGTCAGCCCGCTGTACACCTCGGTCGTCTTGCGCTCGAGCTTGCGCTCGAGGTTGACCAGCTCGCCGTTGAGGTCGAGGTGCGTGTTGAGCGCCAGCCCCTTGATCTCTTGGATCTTCGCCTCCAGCTCCAGCAGGGGGCGCTCGAAAGCGAGCCCGTCGCTGAGACGGTCGTTGGGTCTGCTAGGGGTCGTTTGCGACAAGAGGGCCTCCCGGGTCCGACTGAAACGGCGGAGAATTCTAGCAGCCCGCCACCGAAAAGCTGCGCCCGCCCGCCCCCTCCGTCGGGCTCCCCCGGTCGAGGCCGGCCGTGGCGGCCCAATCGGCCGCCGCAACGGCCCTTGGGGCTCCGGCAAACCGCGGCCCGACCCACCCGCGTTGCGCAGCACGGGGATTGCCCGCAAGCCGGCCTTGTGTCGCGGTCGGCGGTCAGGCATCGTTCCGCCATGGATGCGTGGCGTGCCGAAATCCGCGCGGCAGAGGGTCAGCCAGACCCGGCGGGCCGCGCCGCCGCGGCGGCTCTGGCGGAGGCGGGGCTCGAGCTGCGCAGGCCGGTGCGCTCGGTGCGCGGCTTCCTGCTGGACGCCGCCCTGACCCGCGGGCAGGTCGAAGAGCTGGTGCGCGAGGTGCTGCAAGACCCCGTCACCGAGGTCGCCACTCTGCACCCCCCCGCGGCCGACTCGACGGTCGCGCGGCGCATCAGCGTGGTGCCCCGCCCGGGCGTGACCGATCCGGTCGCCGGCTCGGTGGCGCGCGCGCTGCAGACCCAGGGACTGCCGCTCGGCCCGACCGGCACCTACCGCGGCTACGAGCTCGGCGAAGACATCGACGAGGACGCCCTGCGGCGGGCCGCGGGAGCCAGCCTGGCCAATGACGTCGTGCAAGAGGTCTTGATCGACGCCATGCCGGCCGGCCTGCCGGGCCCCGGCGCCGACCCCGACACCGCCGTGCACACCGTCACTCTCGAAGGCCTCGACGACGGCGCCCTCGCCGCGCTGAGCGCAGAGGCCGGCCTGGCGCTGACCGGCATCGAGATGCGCACCATCGCCGAGCACTTCGCGCAAGCCGGCCGCGCCCCCACCCAGCTCGAGCTCGAGACCTTGGCGCAGACCTGGTCGGAGCACTGCAAGCACAAGACGCTGACCGGCGTCATCCGCTACACCGACGCCAACGGTGAGGAGCGGGAGATCGACAACCTGCTGCGGCAGACGATCGCCCGCGTGACGCGCGAGCTCGACCGGCCGTTCTGCGTCAGCGTGTTCGTCGACAACGCGGGCATCATCACCTTCGACGACGACACCTGCGTCTGCATCAAGGTCGAGACCCACAACCACCCCTCGGCGATCGAGCCGTTCGGCGGCGCCGGCACCGGCGTCGGCGGCGTCATCCGCGACGTGCTCGGCACCGGCCTCGGCGCCCGGCCGATCGCCAGCACGGACGTGTTCTGCCTCGCACCGCTCGACACTCCGTCGGAGGCGGTGCCTGCCGGTTGCCTGCACCCGCGGCGCGTGCTGCGCGGCCTGGTGGCAGGGGTGCGCGACTACGGCAACCCGATGGGGATTCCGACGGTCAACGGCGCGATCCACTTCGATCCGGACTTCGTCGGCAACCCCCTGGTCTACGTCGGCAACGTCGGCATCCTGCCGCGCAGCGCCGCCTTCAAGCAGCCGCACGCCGGCGACGTGATCCTCGCCATCGGCGGCCGCACCGGCCGGGACGGCATCCACGGTGCCACTTTCAGCTCACTCGAGCTGCACACCGAGTCGGAGACGGTGAGCAGCGGCGCGGTGCAGATCGGCGATCCGATCACCGAACGCAAGGTCATGGACGCGGTGCTCGCGCTGCGCGACCGCGGCCTGTTCTCGGCGATCACCGACTGTGGCGCCGGCGGCTTCTCGTCGGCGGTCGGCGAGATGGCGGAGGGGCTGGGCGCCGACGTCGAGCTGCGCCACGTGCCGCTGAAGTACCGCGGGCTGGCACCGTGGGAGATCTGGATCAGCGAGGCACAGGAGCGCATGGTGCTCGCGGTGCCGCCGGAGCACCTCGACGAGGCCATCGCGGTGTGTGCCGCCGAGGAGGTCGAGGCCACGCCGATCGGCACGTTCAACGACAGCGGCCGATTGGTGGTGCGCTACGACGGCGCGCAGCACGCGGACCTCGATCTACAGTTCTTGCACGGCGGTGTGCCGCGCACCGTCCGCGTGGCGCGCTACGAGCCGTCGGCGGTTGCCGATCCCGAGCTCGACCCCGAGCAAGACCTCGGCGCGACGCTGTTGGCAGTGCTGGCCGACCCCAACGTCGCCAGCAAGGAGTGGGTGATCCGGCAGTACGACCACGAGGTCCAAGCCCAAACCGCGGGCAAGCCGCTGGTCGGCGTCCGCGAGGACGGGCCCGCCGATGCCGCCGTGCTCGCACCGGTGCTGGGTTCGCACCGCGGCGTGGTGCTCGGCTGCGGCCTCAACCCGCGCTACAGCCGCATCGACCCCGCGGCGATGGCGGAGTGCGCGCTCGACGAGGCGATGCGCAACGTGGTCGCCGCCGGCGGCGACCCCGAACACACCGCGGTGCTCGACAACTACTGCTGGGGCAACACCGAGCTGCCCGACCGTCTCGGCGGTCTGGTGCGCGCCTCGCTGGCGCTCTGCGATCTGGCCCTCGCCTACCGCACGCCGTTCGTCTCCGGCAAGGACTCGCTCAACAACGAGTTCCGCGATGGCGAGCGCAGCATCGCGATCCCCGGCTGCATCCTGGTGACCGCGCTGTCGGTGGTGCCCGACGTCCGCCGCACGGTGAGCTCCGACCTCAAGCGCGCCGGCAACAACCTGTGGCTGGTCGGCGTCACGCGGCGCGAGCTGGGCGGCTCCGTGCTGTGGAAGCTGCGCGGCGCGCTCGGCGCCAGCGTGCCCCGGGTCGACGCAGCCCTGGGCAAGGCGGTGCTGGACGGGGTCTACCGCGCGATCCAAGCCCGCGCTGTGGTCAGCGCGCACGACTGCAGCGAGGGCGGCCTCGGCGCCGCCCTGGCCGAGATGTCCATCGGCGGCCGGCTCGGCCTCGACGTCGAGCTCGACGCCGTGCCGGTCGACGCCTCCCTCGGACAGCGGCGGCGGGCGGACGAGATCCTGTTCAGCGAGAGCCAGAGCAGGCTGCTGCTGGAGGTGCCGCCCGAGCGCACCGCGGATCTGATCGCCAACCTCGACGAGGCACCGCACGCGCTGATCGGCCGCGTCGTGACCCAGCCGCGGCTGCGGGTCAGCCACGCCGAGCAGCCGGTCTTGGAGTGCGGCATCGACGCTCTCGCCGACGCCTTCCGCCGGCCGCTGGCGCTGGATGGACTGCCCGAGGAGACCCAGCCATGAGCGCCCCCGCCGTCCTCGTCCTGCGCGCCCCCGGCATCAACTGCGAGCGCGAGACCCACCACGCATTCGAGCGGGCAGGCGCGCGCTGCGAGTACGTCCACGTCCAACGGCTGCTGGCCGAGCCGGACATGCTCGAGCGCTACGACATCCTGGCGGTGCCCGGCGGCTTCGCCTACGGCGACGACATCGCCTCCGGCGTCGTGCTCGCGCACGCGCTGAGACGGCACTGCGGCGACGCACTGCTGGCATTCATCGAACGCGGCGGCACCGCGCTCGGCATCTGCAACGGGTTTCAGGTGCTGGTCCGCTCCGGCCTGCTGCCGCGCCTCGGCGGCGGCCCGCTGCGCACGCAGGTCAGCCTGGCGCACAACTTGAGCAACCACTACGAGTGCCGGTGGGTCACGCTCGGCACGCTGCCCAACCGCTGCGTGTTCGTGCCGGAAGGGCTGACGCTGCGCTGCCCCGCGGCGCACGGCGAGGGCAACTTGACGGCCGCCGCCGAGGTCGGCGCCCAGCTCGACGACGGCTACCGAGTGTTCGCCTACCACGATGCCAGCGGCACACCGACGACGCGGTATCCCGACAACCCCAACGGCTCGGCGCACGGCACCGCCGGGCTGACCGACGTGACCGGCCGCGTCCTCGGCCTGATGCCACACCCCGACCGCGCCTACCTGGCACACCACATGCCCCACTGGCGCCGCGGTGCCTGGCCCGACGACGGCAACGGCGACGGCATGGAGCTCTTCGCCCAGATGGTGCGCGTCGCCGCCGGTGACCGCCACTCATGAGGCCCGGCCCCCAAGAGCGCGAAACGAACGTCGACGAAACGTACGGTGTCAGGCTCGATTTTCTCGCTTGGCGGCGGCCGCCGCCAAGCGAGAAAATCGAGCCTGACACCGTACGTTTCGTCGACGTTCGTCTGCGGGGGGGGCGATGAGCCAGGACGGGCCGGTCAAGATCAGCAAGCGGCTGATTCTGATCAACTCGGGTAGCTCGGTCGTACAGCGGATCATCAGCCTGACCGTCCTGCTTTGGCTGCAGCAGTGGCTGTGGGGCAAGGTCCACGAGGACGAGTACGCGGTCTACACCCTGCTGGTGCCGCTCATGGTGTTCGTGCCACTGCTCACGGGCATCCTGGGCGGAGCGCTGGCGCGCTTCGTCACCGTGGAGTACGCGCGCGGCAATCTGCGCGGCGTTACGCAAGTGACGTCCACCATGCTGCCGCTCTGCGTGGCCGGCGGCGTCTTGCTGCTGGTCGTCGGCCTGCCCGCCGCTTGGTTCATCGATGACTTGATCAACGTCGTCGAAGACCCGACCAACCCGGCTGCCGACCGCCTGCGGCGCGAGGCCCGCATCATGCTCGCGCTGATGGTCGTGATGGCGGCGGTGCGCACCGCGCTGATGCCGTACCGCCTCGGCCTCAACGTGACCCAGAAGTTCGTGCTGATGAACCTCATCGCGGTCGGCTCCGAGCTGGTGCGGATCGGCGTGCTGATGGTACTCCTGTTCGGGGTCGACACGCGGGTGCTCTGGGTCATCGTGGCGGGCGTGCCGGCGACGGCACTGGACCTGATCCTCAGCAACGTCTGGTCTCGGCGGCTCGTACCGGCGCTTCGGTTCGAACGCGCCGCGTTTCGCCGCGACCTGTTCCGGCCGATCCTGACCTACGGCTGGTGGACCTTGTTGATCCGGCTCGCGGTGCTGCTGCGGGAGTCCTACAGCCAGATTCTGCTCAAGTTGGTTGCCGGCTCGACCGCGGTCGGCACGTTCGGCCTGGCATCGAGGTTCGACAACCAGATTCGCCGCAACGCGCTGATCATGACGCCGTCGATGCAGCCGGCGCTCACGGCGATGCACGCCACCGGCCAGCACGACCGCCTGCGCCGCGCGTTCTTTCGCTTCGGGCGTTACCTCATCTGGGTTTTCTTGCTCATCTCGGCGCCGTTCATCGCGTTCTGCGACACGATTTGGCTGCTCTACCTGGGAACGGAGGGGCTCGAGAAGGCACACGACGTCAGCGCGGTGATGATCGTGCTCCTGGCGCGCGTCGTGTTCTCATTCTTGCAAGCCCCGATCGCCACCATCTCGTTCGCCACCGGCCACTCGCGCCCGCTCGGGCTGGCGGTCGCCGCGACCGAGCTGGTCGCCGCGATCGCCGTCACCTACGCGGTGCTGGTCGCCGACGGCGGTGCGCTCGGCATGGCGATCGCCATCACCGCGACCTCCATCATCGCCCAGCCCACCGTGTTCTGGCCGCTCGGTCTGCGCATGACCGGCGCACGCATGCCCGAGTTCGCGCGCCACGTGTTGGTGCCGGGCTTCGCGCCGCTGCTGCTCGCCGCACCCGTGTGGTGGGTGCTGTCGACCACGCTTTCGCCCCGCTTGGTTCCGACCCTGTTTGGCATCGCTGCCGGCGCTGTCGTGTTCGCCGCCGCCGTCGTCTATCTGCTGCCGGCCAACGAGCGCCAACAGCTGCTGGGGGTGTTCCGCCGTCGCCGGCCGGCCGATGCGCGCTAGTGGTGTGAATCAGAAATCTGCGGCATTCGTCGAGGCCATCCGCGGCCGTCGCGGCGTTGCCCAAGGATCCCGACTCGAGTCGATTGCTACGGCGCCTTGAGCAGGATCGACTTGAGCCGGCGGCGCAGCTCGGGGCTGATCGCCTCCTTGACGCTGGAGACGACGTTGGTCACCCCGTCGTAGGTCCGCAGCCGCAACGGCTTGCGCACCCGCGGAGTGATCCGCTCGTAGCCGATCCGGTCCATCGCCTCCTGCGCGATGTACTCGATGACGCGCACATCGGCGGCCGCGACCTCGTCGCGCCACGCCTCGGCGCTGCCCTTGCGGATGAAACCCTGCGGGGCGTCGACCTTCTGCCGCATCTTGTCGATGGCACACTCGTCGTAGCAGCGCTGCGCGAGCTCGGCATCGGCCTCGAGGCCCAACCACTCGAACAACTCGAGCACGCCCGCCGCGCCGCCACTCAGCAAGTCCTCGTAACGGACGTGCTTGTAGCGATCGGTCTGCTGCGCCAGCTCGACTCCCATCGCGTCGTACTCACACCAGCGCCGCGCCAGGTGAACGGCACTGCCGGTGAAGCCGTTCTCCTTGGCCCAGCTCTTGAGCGCCTTGCGCCAGGACGCGAACACGGCGCGCGGGTCGCGCACGATGTGCAGGAAGTACGCGTCCGGGTACATCCGCAGGATGAGCTCGTGGAAACCGAGGTTCTCCGCGGTCTGGTCCGCGACCACTTGCGTGCCGGGCTGCACGGCGGCGATCTTGTCGTAGACGATGTCCGCGATCCGCCGCGCCATGTCGTAGTAGTTGTCCGACCCCAGGGTATCGGGCAGCTTGCGGTGGTTGATCGGCGCCTCGCCGGTCGCCGCGTTGGCGCCGGTGATCACCCGCCGGCCCCAGCCGCGGTTGTTGTGCCACCAGGCCTCCAACGGCTCGATGGCGTGGAACAGACCCACCTGCTGCGCGCCGACGACGGCGGGGTGCTCGGCGAGGAGATACATCGCCCAAGTGGTGCCACTGCGCGGGCAGCCCACCACGAACACACGCTTCAGCGGAGCGGTCATGCGGCCAGGAAGGTTACACCGGCCCCCCGGCCCACGCGGGCGATTCCCACCGGCACCATCGGATCCACCGCCGGCCGCGCCGGCTCCCGGCCGTCAGCGGTACTCGCTCGATTTGATGCCGTAGCGCTGCATCAGCTTTTGGAACGCGGAGCGGGACACGCCGGCATCCTCGGCGCAGCGGGTCACGTTGCCGCCATGCCGACGCAGCAAGCGCTCCACGTAGGCGCTCTCGAGGGCGGCCACGTTGCGCGCCTTCATCTCCTGGAACGTGCCACCCAGCTCGTCGGCCACTGCGGCCGACTCCGAGCCCCCGCCGGCGCTCGGCGGGGCCGCCCCCCCGCCCCCCCCGACGACCTCGGGGGGCAGGTCGGCGGGCTCGACCAGAGGCCCCGCGCCGAGCGCGCACGCCCGCTCGATGGCGTTGCGCAGCTGACGGACATTGCCGGGCCAGGGATACGCCAACATCGCGGCCCGCGCCGCGGTCGAGAACTTGCGCTCCGGACCGCCCAGCTCGGCCAAGAAGTGGTCCGCCAGCGCGGCGATGTCGTCGGGGCGCTCGCGCAGCGGCGGCACGTCGATCCGGACGACGTCGAGGCGGTAGTACAGGTCGCGGCGAAAGGTGCCCGCCTCGACCATCGCCATCAAGTTGGCATTGGTCGCGCAGACGATGCGCACGTCGACGTCGTCATACGACTGCCCGCCGACGCGGCGCACCTGCCGCTCCTGAATCGCGCGCAGCAGTCGCGGCTGGAAGTTCAGCGGTAGCTCACCGACCTCGTCGAAGAACAGCGTGCCCTTGTCGGCGACGTGAAACAGCCCGAGCTTGTTCCGGTCCGCGCCGCTGAACGCGCCCTTGACGTGGCCGAACAGCTCGCTCTCGAACAGGGTCTCCGCGATCGTCGTGCAGTCCAGCGGCACGAACGGGCGGTCGTTGCGCGGGCTGGCGTCGTGCAGGTGATGCGCCAACAGCTCCTTGCCGGTGCCGCTCTCGCCGACGATCAGCACCGACGCGTCAGTCCTCGCCGCGCGCTCCAGCGTCTCCACGGTCTCGGAAAACCGCGTCGAGCGGTAGACCAGCCGGCGGCCGGCCGACCCCTTGCGCAGGCGCTCGCGCAGACCGTGGTTCTTGTCCCGCACGCTGCGGTGCGCCAACGCCTTCTCGACGCGCTCCAGGAAGTCGTGCTCGGAGAACGGCTTGGTGATGTAGTCCAACACTCCCAGCCGCATCGCCTGCACCGCGGAATCGACCTCGGGGTGACCGGTGATGACCAGCAGCTCGACGTCCGGATCGCGCCGCTTGACCTCCTCGACCAGCGACAGGCCCGACATCCGCGGCATCTTGAGGTCGGTGATGACCACCGAGAACTGCGCCTGGCTCAGCTGGTCCAGCGCTTCCTCGCCGGAGTTCGCAATCGCGCTCTCGTAGCCGGCCCGTTCCAAGAAGAACGCGCACGACTCGGCCATGTCGCGCTCATCGTCGACGACGAGGACCTTTTGCCGTCCGGCGCGCATCGCCGCTCAGGCGCCGGCCTCGGCCGCCGACACGCACTCCCGGCAGTGGCCGAACAGCTTGAGGCTGTGGCTGTCGATGCGGAACCCGTGCCGCTCAGCGGCCAGCTCCTGCCGCCGCTCGAGCTCGTCGTCGCGGAACTCGATGATGCACCCACAGCGGGTGCAGACCATGTGGTCGTGGTGCGGATGGCCCAGCACGTGCTCGAACTTGCGGCCGCCGTCTCCCGTGTCCAAGCCCTCGACGAAGCCGGCCTCCTCCAGCATCGACAGAGTGCGGTAGACGGTCGCCCGCGACACTCCGGAGTCACGCTGCTGGCACGCCGCCAGCAGCTCGTCCGCGGTGAAGTGCGCGTGGGTGTCGAACGCCATCTCGGCAATCAAGCGCCGCTGTGGCGTCCAGCGCAACCCTTGGCTGCGCATGTGCTGCTCGACCACCCGCAGCTCGTCGGCCTGGTCCATCGCCGCCCACAATAGCGAGCGGCGCGGCGCGGTTCACGACCCACCACCGGCAATGTCGCGCCGGTAGTGGATGCCGCGGAAGTCGATTTGCTCGAGCGCCGCGTAGGCGCGCTGCCGCGCCGCCTCCACGGTGTCACCCAGCGCGGTCACCGACAGCACGCGGCCGCCCGCCGTGACCAGGTCCCCGCCGCGCCGCGCGGTTCCGCTGTGGAACACCTGCAGGTCGGGGCCGGTGTCGACCGCATCCAGGCCGCTGATCGACAGCCCCTTGCGGTAGTCGCCGGGATATCCCTCGCTGGTCGCCATCACGCAGACCGCCGGCCGCGGGTCCCAGCGCGGCGCCTCCAGCTGATCGAGCGTGCCCCGCGCCGCGTGCAGCATCAGCGGCACCAGATCGGACTGCAGCCGCATCAACAGCGGCTGGGTCTCGGGGTCGCCCAGCCGGCAGTTGAACTCGAGCACCCGCGGCCCGGAGCCGGTCAGCATCAAGCCGGCGTACAGAAAGCCCTGAAAGCGGCGCCCCTCGCGGTTGAGGCCGTGCACCGCGGGCACCAGCACTTGGTTCTCGATCTGCTGCAGGGCGCGCGACGCCACCGAGGGCACCGGGGAGTACGCCCCCATGCCGCCCGTGTTGGGGCCAGCGTCGCCATCGTTCACCGCCTTGTGATCGCGGGCCGGCTCGAACGGCACGATCGTGGTGCCGTCGGTCAGCGTCATCACCGACAGCTCCCGCCCCTCGAGACACTCCTCGATCACCACCGTGCTGCCGGCGTCGCCGTAGCGGCGATCCTCCATCAGCTCGCGCACCGCGCGCTGCGCCTCGGCCGTCGAGCGCGCCACCACGACCCCCTTGCCCGCCGCCAAGCCGGACGCCTTGACGACGATCGGGCCTTCGGCGCGGTTCTCGAGGAAAGCCAGCGCCTGGCCGGCGCGCTCGAACACCCAAAACGCCGGCGACGGGATCTTGTTGCGGCGGCACAGCTCGCGGGCGAACACCTTGCTGCCCTCGACCTCGGCCGCGCCGCGGTTGGGCCCGAACGCGGTCAGACCGGCCGCGGTCAGCCGATCGACGAGCCCCGCGCACAGGGGATCCTCGGGGCCGACCACGGTGAGGCCGACCTCGTGCTCGCGCGCGAAGTTGCAGATCGCATCCAGATCGTCGGCCGCGATGTCGACGCACTCGGCGATGGCGGCAATGCCGCCGTTGCCCGGTGCACAGTAGATCTTGTCGACCATCGGCGACTGCGCGATCTTCCAGCACAGGGCGTGCTCGCGCCCGCCACCGCCGACCACCAGAACGTCCATGGGCGGGATCTTAGCAAGCCGGTGCGCGGCGGTCACGCCACCGGCGCGCGGCGATAGACGCCGAGCAGGCACCGCTCCGGGTAGCCGAGGCGGAGCTTGCGCAGCCCGGTCCGGGCCAGCAGCTCTCCCCACTGCAAGAGCCGGAACCGGCCAAAGGTCCGGCAGTCATCGAGCTCGGCGAACAGCTCCTCGTCGAACCCTCCGCCGGCGAACACCGCCGCCAGGCTGCGCCGGGTGTTCATCCGAAACCTGGTCGGGAAGGTGTCGCGCTTCTCGGTGCGCCACAGCACGCGCTTGACCGGCTGGTGCAGCCAGAACGGCACCAGCGCGGTCAGCAGCGGCACCGGACTGAACCTGTTGACGGTGTAGACCACCACGCGGCCCCCCGGCCGCACGCACCGCCGCAGCGAGGCCACCACCGCGGCTGGGTCGTCGACGTGCTCGGCGACCATGCGCATCGTCACCAGATCGAAGTCCTCGCCGCCGGGATAGTCGTCGATCGTGCCCTGCACGCGCTCGTGGACGAACGGGTTCTCCTGCAGGGTCGGCGCCGGATCGACGCCGACCAACCGCGCGCACCGCTCGGCCAGGATCGCCGCCAACGGATGATTGCTGGGGAACAGATCGCGGCCACAGCCGACGTCGAGCCAGCAGGTCTGCTCGGTGACCAGGGAGTCGAGCAACGCCTCGTAGACGTCGTCCGGGGTGTAGTAGTCGAACCGCCGGCGCAGGCGCGGCGCCCAGCCGGTCTCGGCCGGATCACCGTACTTGAGTCCGAACAAGGCAGAGAGCGCCGCGTGGTCCGGCAGCCGGACCGCCTCAGGTCGTGGTGTCACGCGCGCCGGGGCCGGGGAAACACTCATCGATGCGGGCCATGACCTCGGGGGAGAGCTCCACGTCGACGGCAGCGGCGTTCTCCTCCAGCTGCTCGATCGAGGTGGCGCCGATGATGACGCTGTTGACTTCCGGCCGGCGAAGGCAGAACGCCAGCGCCAGCTGACTCGGTGTGCACCCCGCGCTGGCCGCGATCTCGACCAGCTGCCCGGCGCGCGCCACGTTGGCGTCGGTCAGGTAGTGGTGGATGAACTGGTTGGCCTTGGCGTTGGCGGCGCGCGAGTCCGCCGGCGGTGCGGCGCCGGCGCGGTACTTGCCGCTCAGCACGCCCTGCGCCAGCGGCGAGAACACGACCTGACCGACGCCCACCTCCGCCGAGGCCGGCATCACCTCGTCCTCGATCTCGCGGCGCAGCAGGTTGTATGGCGGCTGGTTGGACACCGGCGGGTGCATGCCGCGGTCGCGGCACATCTGCACCGCCTGCACGATCAAGCGCGCGGGCCAATAGCTGACGCCCCAGTACAGGATCACGCCCTGCCGCACCAGATCGTCCATCGCCATCACCGTCTCGTCCAGCGGTGTCGCCGGATCCGGCCGATGGCACTGGTACAGATCGAGGTACTCCAACTCCAGCCGGCGCAGCGATTGGTGCACCGACTCGACGATGTGCTTGCGCGACAAGCCGCGGTCGTTGACGTCGTCGCTCATCGGGAAGAAGCACTTGCTGGCGACGACCAGGCGCTCGCGCCGCAGCCCGCGGATCGCCTGACCCAGCGCGCGCTCGCCCTCACCGGTGTTGTAGACGTCGGCGGTGTCGAAGAAGTTGATGCCGAGCTCGAACGCCCGGCGCACCAGCGTGTCGCTGCTGCGCTGCTCGATGGCGTTGCCGATCGTCAGCCACGAGCCCAGGCTGACCCGGCTGACGACCAGGCCGCTGCGGCCGAGATTGGAGTACTGCATGGTGCGGGGCTTCGAGCGCCGCGGACGCGTCCCTACAGGAACGCGTCGCCGGCCGGCGCTCCTTCGGGTGCGTCGAGAACCAAGGCGTCGAGGTCGTCGTCGGATTCCACCAGCTGCTCGATCCACCAATTGGTGCCGTTGTACAGGCAGGTCACTTCGCGACACTCGCAGCTGGCGTCGAACTGATCCAGCTGCACCGCCGTGCGGCCGGCGGCCCGATCGGCGCTCCCGCCGCTGCTGTAGATGTCCTTCTCGCCGATGCGCGCCCGCTCGACGCCGCGGTAGGCGGGACAGTTGTAGACGCCCAGCGGAGTCACCACCTGACGCAGGGCCTGCATGTGGCAGGTCTTTGGCTGGTGGGTGAAGTCGTGCCAGGTATCGCGCATCAGCAGGCGCAGGTTGGTGCTCTCCAGCACCCGGAAGCCGTCGCGCTGGTAGGTCCGCGCCTCGGCGAGCGCGGTGCCGATGCGCCGCCGCACTTCCTCGAGCAAGGCCTCGGCCTGCTCGGGGTCCATGATCTCGGAGCCGCTGTCGCTGCGCACCAGGAATGGCTTGAACGAGATGTAGTTGAAGCCGGCATCGCGCGCGCGCCGCGTCGCCATCACCATCTCGTCGATGTTCTCGACCACCTTGACGTCGTCGCGGGTCGCCCCGCGCCAGGTGATGATGAACGAGTAGCCCAGGTCGAAGTCGGGGTTCGCCGCCTTGATGCGCGGCCCCCAGCCGCAGATCTCGTCGAGGTCCAGCGTCGGCTTGGACGGGTTGTGCATGGCGCGGAACGTCGCGTTGCTGCCCGAGTCGAGCGACAGCCGCACCCAATCGCCCCGGGTCAACACCGGCGCGACCTGCAGGATGCGGTCATTGCGACTGCCGTTGCTGACGATCGCCACCTGCAGCCGCAGGCGCTTGAGGTGCTCGACGAAGGAGACGAAACCCGGGTACAGCGTCGGCTCGCCGCCACCGATGAGGATCACGCTGCGCAGGCCGCGCTCCGCCATGGTCTGCATCGCGTCGCGCAGCGCCTGGTCCTCGTGCTTGATCTTGCTGTTGAGGATGTCCCAGTCGATGCAGTGGTCGCACCGGTAGTTGCACGCGGTGGTGAGGTCGAGGTTGATCGACAGCGGCGCCCGCGCCGGCACCGGCGGCGGCGGCTCGCCGGCGGCCCGCGCCGCCCGCTGCGCCCTCTGCCAGCGGACGTACTCGGCGACCTGCGGCCACAGCTGCGGCTGGCGCAGCTTGCCGGTGAAGTCGTGCACGGCCTCGACCCGGACCGCGCCGGTGTCAGCCGCCGGCGTCCCAGGCGTCGATGACGGCGCTGTAGAGCCTGGCGCGCTCGACGATGTCTCGGGCATGGGTTCGCGTTCGCTCATCGTCCGGCTCCCTCACTCCTCGCACAAAGTCCGCCACCAGCTCGCCCAGCGGATCGGGCACCGGCACCTCGCCGGTGGCCGCACGGTAGACGAGTGAGTAATCATCAGGGTCGATGCGCCGCTCGATCCGAGCGCCGTCGATCGCGATCCACTGCGGTCGCGGCTGCGCGGCGCGGACGGCAAGATACAAGGTCGCGTGCAGCCGGGGGAAGGGAGTTTCGAGCTCCAGGTCGACGCGCGCGCGATCGGCGTCCGCGGCGACGCCGTCGACGGCCACGCGCACCACGCGGGTGGCCTCGGTGACCGGCACCAGCGCCTGCACGACGCTGATCAGGTGAGAGACGCTGTCGACCACCATCGCCCGCCCCGGTGCGCTCGGTGCCATCAGCATCTCGAGCCGCGTGGGCGGCGCCTGGCGAACGCCGGGGTGCAAGGCGTCGTAGGCGGGCAGCACGTAGGGCAGCTGACAATTCTCGCGCAGCGGCAAACGGCGCCGAACGAAGCCGCCCACCAGCTCCGCCAGCCGCCCGTGCGCCGCCGGATCCACCAGCGGCTTCTCGCACAGCGCCGGCACGCCGGCGGCCAGCGCCGCGCGCAGCGCGGTTTCGTGCGCCTCGATCGGGGCGGCGATCACGAGTGCGTCCAAGGGGGTGCTGCACAGCATGGTCACCAGGTCGGTGTGGGGCTCGACGGACTCGTCGAGTGCCGCGCCGAGCGCGCGCGCGTCGGCGGCGGTTCGCTCCGGATCGCGGCCGGCCACCGCGACCAGCTGCGCGCCGGCCGCCCGCATCTCTCGCGCCAAGAAAGGTCCCAGACCATTGCGGCGCCGACCGGGACCGACCAGCCCGTAGCGCACGCCCTGCACCGCCGTCATCGCCCGGCAAGATAGCCGACCAGCAGCGCCACTCACAAGCGTTTCGCCGCGACCGCGGCGGCATTCGGCACTGGAGTCGGCGCGGGGCTTGGGTTAAGCCACGCGGCATGCCGCGCCAGAAGAAGCCGCTCAAGGGCAAGCGATTGACCGCGAAGCAAGCCGACAAGCACACCCTCTACCAGCTGAGCGTGCAGGCACCGGAGGAGGACAGCAAGTTCTTCGCCCGACTGTTCAAGCGGCTGGCGGGCCGCCCGCTGCGACTCTTCCGCGAGGATTTCTGCGGCACCGCGATCCTGTCGTGCCACCACGTGCGCAACCACAAGAAGAACCGCGCGCTGTGCGTCGACATTCACGCGCCGACCCTGGCGTGGGCCGAGGAGCACAACGTCGCGGCGCTTCCCGCCACCGCGCGTGAGCGCGTCTCCCTCGTCTGCGCCGACGTGCTCGACGTCAAGCGCCCGCGCGCCGACCTCACCGCCGCGCTCAACTTCAGCTACTCGTGCTTCAAGGACCGCAAGTCGCTGTTGAAGTACGTCAAACGCGCCTACGCGGGCCTCGCCGGCGATGGCGTCTTCGTCATGGACGCGTGGGGCGGATCGGACACCCAGCTCGAGCAGGTCGAGGAGCGCGAGATCGACGAGCAGGGCCACCGCTTCACCTACTGCTGGGACCAGCACCGCTTCGACCCGGTGTCGTACGAGACGACCTGCAAGATCCACTTCGAGTTCGGCGACGGCAGCCGGATGGAGAACGCCTTCGTCTACGACTGGCGGCTGTGGACCCTACCCGAGCTGCGCGAGCTGATGACCGAAGCCGGCTTCGAAGACGTCCACGTGCTCTGGGAGGGCACCGACACGGAGACCGACGAGGGCAACGGGGTGTTCCGCCGCGTGCGGCGCGGCGAAGCCGATGCGGCGTGGATCGCCTACGTCGTCGGCTGCAAGCGCCAGTAGTCGCGGACCGTCAGCGCCGGGGGTAGGTGGCGAGGACCCAGGCGCACCAATCCTCGTCGAAGGACGCGGTGTCGAGACCGACCGCCTCGCGCAAGGCGTGGTCTTGCCGCTCGCGCAGGTGGCCCGGCGTCGGCACGGCGCCGTCGAACGGATCCTTGAACACCGTGGCGAACGCCCCCAACGCGCCCTCGTCCCGCCGCAGCATGAAGTCCACCCGCGACCACGCCATGACGTGATCGATCCACTTCCAGTCGTCGAACCGCTGGCGACGGGCGAGCTCCTCGAGCGGCGTGAACTGCTCCGCCTTGCAGTAGGCGCGCACGATCGGCTCCCACCGCGTCTGCGTCCGGCGTTCGGCCTTGCCGTCGGCCTCGACGTTGAACACCGGATGCTCCGGGGCCACGCGCCGCGCGAACCACTGCGCAACGCCGTCCGCGAACCACAGCGGCACGCCGTGGTTGTAGCCCCGGTAGCCGGCCAGCAGATTGGTCACCACGTTGAACACCAGCTGGCCGTGCAGCCGGACGTCGCTCTGGATGCTGGGCGGATCCAGCTCGAGCGCGGTGCCGAAGAACAGGCTGCCCGTGTCGCGGAAGTGATGCCGCATCGGGATCTCGGGCTGGGTCTTGGTCAGCCGACGGAAGAAGCGACCGTAGCTCGAGGCGCGCGCCAACAGCAGCACCGTGTACTTGTCGGCCATGCCGAGGTAGGGTCCATCCCCCATGTAGCGCTCGCGCAGCGCGGCCTCGGCCGGGCTCGGCGGGAAGTCGCTGCGGGAGACGCCGAGCTTGGCCTGCACGTCGGCATACAGCTCCTCCAACCGCTGCGCCGTCAGGTGCAAGCGCAGCCACGGGTCGAGCCGCCGCGCGACCTTGGGCACCTTGGGCAACCGCTTGCCCAACCGACGCAGCTCGGCGGTGATCTGCCCCCGCTGGCTCGGATCGAGCGCCAGCTCCGGCAACGACGTGCCGATGCGAAAATGCGCGGTCTCGACCCACAGCACGCGGACGCCGAGCAGCTTGTCCAACGACTTGGTGGTCTCGCCGCCGACGAACTCGAACGGAGCGAAGCGCTCGTAGCCCGCCGCGAACATCGCGTCGGCGTCCCCTTTGGTGTAGGGGTCGTCGGTGGCTTCGCCGAGCTGCGCCGGCAGCCTCTCGGCCAATGCGACCGCCGCACCCAGCGCCCACAGCGCCATGGTGACCACTACCCGACAGCTCCGTCGCCAATCTTCGCGCACGACGCAGCACCATAGCGAGGAAGCATTTCCGAGTAACCGCGATCGACCTGCGCCCCACCGAGAAGGCCGGTGCGGAGGTCGCGCGGTGCGCTACGATCCCGTTATGCACGGTGGGCCGGTTGTCGCGGGTTTTCGGGGACACGAAAGCGTCGCGACGAGCGCCGCGCTGTGCCTGTCGATGGTGCTCGGTGCGCTCGGCCCGGCGCTCGCCCAGTCCACCGCCGACGCCCGGCGCCCGGTCTCCGGCGCCGCCGACTCCAGCGCCAATGACTTCGAGACCTGCTCCGCGGCGGCCGAGCGCGGACTGCGATGGCTGATCGCGCAGCAGACCGAGAGCGGCGGCTGGCGCGGCGACGTCGGCCACAAGCGCGGCGATTGGTACGACGTGTTCCACAGCGCCGAGCAACAGAGGCAACGCGGGGGCATCCACGTCGGCGTGACCGCGCTGGCCACCCTCGCGTTCGTCGCCGGTGGTCATCTGCCCGACCGCGGTCCACACGGCGACGCCGTCCACCGCGCCGTCGACAGTCTGCTGGCGCGCATCGACGACGGCGGCTACGTCGCCGACAGCGGCACGCGCATGTACAGCCACGCGTTCGCCACCCTCTGCCTGGCGCAGCTGCACGGCATGGTGCGCAGCCCCGCCCTGAAGTCGGGGCTCGAGCGGGCGGTGCAGTGGATCGTCGACTGCCAGAACCAGATGGGCGCGTGGCGCTACAACCCGTTCACCCCCGAGGCCGACCTCTCGGTGACGGTCTGCCAGCTGCAGGCGCTGCGCGCGGCGCACAACATCGGCATCGCCGTGCCGCGCGCCACCATCGACGCCGCGGTGGAGTACGTGCGCGCCAGCCAGGTGCGGCGCGGGCCCGACCGCGGCTTGTTCTACTACAAGATCGCGGGCCGGGGCGCCTACCGGAAGAGCCGTCAGTTCGCCATCAACGCAGCCGCGTTGACCTCACTGTTTTCCGCAGGCGTGTACGACGAGCAGCTCAGCGAGCCGGCCCTGGAGTTCTTGCTGCGCGCGTATCCCTTCGAGGCGCGCCACCCCCACCACTTCTACTACTGGTACGGCAACTACTACGCGGCGCAGGCGCTGTTCCAAGAGGGCGGTGCCCGCTACGAGCTCTACTACTACCGGTTGTGCCGCGACCTCTTGGCGACCCAGCAGGCCGACGGGCGCTGGATCAACGACGTCGGTCCGGGCGATGCGTTCGCCACGGCGGTCGCATGCCTGCTGCTGCAGGTGCGCAATCAATACCTGCCGATCTTCCAGCGCTGAGTCCGGCGGAGTCGGCGCTGCGGCGACACAGACCCGGGAGCCGGTCGACCGGAGCGCGGGACCCGCTACGCTGCTTCGCCATGAGCCGCACGTCCTCGCCTCGATCGTCTCTCGCGCTCGCCCTGGCGCTGGCGCCGGCCGCCGTCGCGCAAGACAGCCAGCAGGCACCGCCGGAGCTCACGCTGGAGAGCGTCCTCGAGGAGAACGCGCTGCGACCAGAGCTGCCCGAGTTCGGTTTCGTGCCGGGCACCCACACCGTGCACCGCACCGCGGGCAGCGGCGCCGGCACGGTCGCCGCGACCCGCGATGCCGACGGCTCCTGGCAGGAGCGCTTCGACGCCGCCACCTTGGCCGCCGCGATCGGTGCCACAGACATCGCGGACGTCGATGCCGAGACCCTCGAGTGGGAATGGATCGACCCCGACCAAGTGCGGGTCGAGCACCGCGGCGAAGTCCTGCACTGGCGTATCGGCGACGAAGCCGCGCGCCGGGTGTTGTTCGCAGTCACCGGCGGGGAGCCGACAGCGTCGGCGTATGCGCCCGGAGACCAGCGTGCCGCCCACGTCGTCCGCCACCAGCTGTGGGTCACGCAAGGCGACGGCCGCCAGCGCCAGATCAGCTGGGACGGCAGCCCGGACATCGTCTACGGCGGCGCCGCGCACCGCGCCGAGTTCGGCATTCGCGACGGTCTCTGGTGGGACGACTCCGGTCGCCGACTGGCGTTCTCGCGCGAGGACCAGCGGCCGATCGAGCCGTTTCCGTACGCCGACGTCGCCGCGCACCCACCGGCCGCGGTCGCCGGCCGCTACCCGATGGCGGGCCGCGCGCACGCCTCGGTCTCGATCGGGGTCTACGACAGCGCCGACGGCAGCCTCCACTACCTCGAGCACGACCCGGACGACGACGTCTATTGGACCAACGTGACGTTTTCGGCCGACGGCGCGCACGTCTTCGTCGCGCTCGTGTCGCGCGGCCAAGACCACATGCAGCTGGTGCGCTTCGACGCCGCGACCGGCGCGCGGGGGCCCGTGCTGTTCGAGGAGCGCGATCCCGAATGGGTCGAGCCCGAGCTCGGGCCCATCGCGGTGCCCGGAACGGCCGGCGACTTCTTGTGGCGGTCACCGCGCAACGGCTACCACCACCTCTACCACTACCGTGGTGACGGCGGCCTGGTCGGGGCGGTGACCGGCGGGGAGTTCGACGTGCGCGCGGTGCTCGGTGTGAGTGGCAGCGGCGCGTCCGCCCGCGTGCTGTACCTCGCCTCGACCACCGATCCGCTCGACCAGCACCTCTGGTCGGTGCCGATCGGCGGCGGCACGCCGACGCAGTGCACCACCGCGCGGGGCTGGCACGAGGCCACCGTCAGCGACGACGGCCAGTGGGCCATCGCGCGCCACAGCAATCTCGACGACCCCGGCGGCGTCCAACTCGTTTCCACTGCGGGCGCAGCGGCGACCACGCTGGTCACCGCCGCCGACCCCTTTGCCGGCCGGGTGGTCGGAGGACGCCGATTCTTCCGCCTCGACGCCGCCGACGGCACCCCCATGCACGGCCTTCTGCTGCAGCCCGGCGCCCCCCAACCCGACCGCAAACACCCGATCCTGCACTACGTCTACGGCGGCCCGCACAGTCAGCTCGTGCGCGACGCCTGGCTGGGCGGGGCGAGCCCGTGGCTGCACTACATGGCAATGCGGGGCTACATCGTCCTGATTCTCGACAACCGCGGCACCGGCAACCGCGGCATCGAGTTCGCGCAGACCGTGTTCCGGCGGCTCTCGGCGCTCGAGGTCGAGGACCAGAGCGCGGCGTTGGCCTGGGCCAACCAGTTGCCGTACGCGGACCCGGACCGAGTCGGCGTGCACGGGTGGTCGTATGGGGGTTATATGACTCTGGCGCTCATGACACGGACCCGGAGCTATCGGTGCGGGGTCGCCGGCGCGCCGGTCACCGACTGGGCTCAGTACGAGACCGGCTACACCGAGCGCTACATGGACACTCCGGCCGAGAACCCCGACGGCTACGCGAACGCCAGCGTCATCGACCGCGCCGCCGATCTGCACGGACGCCTCCTCCTGGTGCACGGGACCGATGACAAGACCGTCATGTGGTCGCACCCGATGCGCTTTCTCGACGCCTGCATCGAGCACGACGTGCTGGTCGACTTCATGGCCTACCCGATGGCGCAGCACGGTCTGCGCGGCGCCGACCGCCGTCACTTCTACCGGCTGATGACGCGCTTTTTCGACGAGCAGCTGCAGCTGTCGACAAAGCCGACAGCGCCCGCCGAAGCCGAGTCGCGCTGACGACTTTGGGCGCCGCCACCCGCGGCGATCGGGTCCGCAAGTACGCCCGCCACAACGGTCGATGAAGAGGTGTCCGCGCCTGCCCGCGCACAGGGCGGCCCCACCGCCTCCTCGTCAGCATGCCTTCCGACCGTTCCAGCTCCACCGACAATGGCCGCCACATCCCGGTGTGGATCTGGCTGCTGACCGGTTGGGGTATCGCCGGTGGCTCCCTGGTGCTCGGCCTGCTGACGACCTATCTCCTCAACCTCCGCGAGGACGAGGAGATCGCCGGCCGGCAGCGCGACATGCTGGCGTCGATCACCGAGGAGCTGCGCACTCCGCTGGGCCAGCTGGAGGCGGCGCTGCAGAGCGTTTTCGACCCGAGCTTGCCGGCGGTGCCCGGCGTCGACATCCAACGGTCGACGACCCTGATCCAGACGGTGCACCAGGGCGACTTGCCCGCACCGGTCGTCGATGAGCTACACCAGCTCAGCATCGAGCTGCGCGCAGCCCGCGACCAGATCGCCTTGTGCGGCAATTGGCGCCGGCAGATCGAGCGCGCGATACGACGGCGGGAGCTGGCCCGCGAGCACACCCGCTCCGCGGTGAGCGTGCTGCGCTCGACGCTGGATGAGCTGCTGCGCACGCTGCCGATGGCGCGGCAGCGCATCCTGACGTCGCTGACCGAGCTCGACCGACGCGCCATTCAGGTGGCGGTCGAGCGGCACGGCGTGCTGGAGGCGATCGAGGACATCGCGGTGCGGCTGCTGACGACTGCCGACCGCATCGACAAGGAAGTGCTGCGCATCGAGGTCGAGCGAGACGCCGAGCGTCTACAGACCCTCGTCGACAGTGGGATCCACCCGCTGCTCGAAGCGGCGCACGCGCTCGAGGAGCGGCTCACCGAGCTCGGAGCGCAAACCGAGGCCCGGGCCGACGTCGCCCCACTGCTCGACGCGCTGCAGTCGGCGCTGCTGTCGTCGACGATGACCGCGGCGCCGACCGGTGACCGCACCGGCCTCGTGGTCGCGCAGCATTCTTGGCTGATCCAGCGGCAGCGCGGCGCGGAGCTCGAGACCGCCCTCGGCCGACGGATCACGCGACTGCAGGAGGCCTTCGTCCGCCTCGACCAGGAGCTGACGCAGGCGTTCGTCTCCGCGCAGGAACGCCAACGCGAGCAGCTCGGTCACATCTGGGCCCTGTGCGCGGCGGTCGCCGGCGCGGTGGGCGCGCTGTTCCTGCTGCTCGCACGCATCATCAGCCAGAGTGCCAAGAGCCAGATCCGCGCCCTGTTCGAGGCCCGTCGCGCGGCCTCCGACGCAGCCCGCGCGCAGGGTGAGTTCCTCGCCAACATGAGCCACGAGATCCGCACACCGATGAACGGCGTGCTCGGCATGGCAGAGCTGCTCGAGGCGAGCGAGCTCGACGAGGACCAGCGACAGATCGCGCGCACGATCCGCAGCTCGGCCGACGCGCTGCTGACGGTCATCAACGACATCCTCGACTTCTCCAAGATCCAGGCTGGCAAGCTCGAGCTGAGCAGCAGCGACTTCGACCTGCGCGCCACCGTCGAGGACACGCTCGACCTGCTCGGCCACCTGGCTGCGGCGAAGGACCTCGAGCTACTCTGCTTCGTCGACCACCGCGTGCCCAAGCTGCTGCACGGCGACCCCGATCGCCTGCGCCAGGTGCTGCTCAACCTCGCCGGCAACGCGATCAAGTTTACCGACGAAGGCGAGGTCACGGTCCAGATCCACCTGCTCACCGAGCTCGAGCAAGCGGTCCATCTGCAAGTCGCCGTCCGCGACACCGGCGTCGGCATCCCCGAGGAGGCGCAGGCACGGCTGTTCCAGCCGTTCACCCAAGCCGACACTGCCACCACCCGCCGCTTCGGCGGCACCGGCCTCGGCCTGACCATCTCCAAGCGCCTGATCCAGATGATGGACGGCGACATCACGCTGGAGAGCGAGCCCGGCGTCGGCAGCACCTTCACCTTCACGGTCGCGCTGCGCCAAGCAACCACGCCGCAAGCGGCCCCCGACGCGCCGGACCTCTCCGGCCACACGGCCTTGATCGTCGACGACGAGTCCACCGCCCGCGAGCTGCTCGCGCTGCGCCTCGCGCACTGGCGCATGGGCTTCGACGTCGCCGCCGACGCCGAGACTGCGCTCCAACGCCTGCGCGAAGCGCACGCCGACGGCCACACCTTCGACGTCGCGCTGATCGACTACCAGATGCCCGGCACCGACGGCCTGCAGCTCGCCGCCCAGATCGGCACCGACCCCGCACTCGCGCGAACGCGCTGCGTCCTGCTCAGCTCGGCCGGCCCCAAGCCCTCGGGCCAGACCCTCGCCCAACACCACCTCGCCGCCTGGATCACCAAACCCCTGCACGAGGACCGGCTGCACCAGGCGATCCAGCAAGCCCTCGGCATCGCCTCGACCCCGGCCGCCACGGCCCAGCGCCCCACCGACGCCGACACCCCTCTCGACCTCCAGGTCCTCGTCGCCGAGGACAACGCCATCAACCAACGCGTCCTCAAGCAGATGCTGGCCAAGATCGGCGCCCACGCCACCTTCGCCAACAACGGCCGCGAAGCCGTCGACCTGCTACTGACCACCGAGGTGGATCTGGTGCTGATGGACTGCCAGATGCCGGTGCTCGACGGACTCGCCGCCACGCGCGAGATCCGCGCCCTGCCGACCGCAGTGCGCGACATCCCGGTGATTGCGCTGACGGCGAACGTGCTGCCGGCGGACCGCGAGGCGTGCCTCGCGGCCGGGATGAACGAGTTCTTGACCAAGCCGATCAAGCGCGAGGAGCTGCGGGCGGCGTTGGTGCGGTGGAGCCCGGCGCGGGACGGGGCGCGCGGGGATGGGGACGCGGAGTGATGGTAGCGCCACCTGGTGCTTGGCGCGGGGGGAGTGCGGGGGTAAGGTGCGCGGCCCTTCGGAGCGTAGCTTAGCCTGGTAAAGCGCTGGCTTTGGGAGCCAGAGATCGGAGGTTCAAATCCTCTCGCTCCGACCATGTCTGCCTTTGGCAGACATGGACGAGGCGAGAGGATTTTAGTCCCACCATCGCTTCGCGCTGGTGGGATCAAATCCTCCGGCCTTGGGTGGCCCGACCTCGCTCGACTACGCGGTGGGAACCAGCGTCAATTCTGATCCGCCCGCTTCAGGATCAAGCGCAGCGGAGTCTTGGCCGAGGATTCGTCCACGAACATCGTCGCGACAATCTGCGGATCCGGGTAGGCGTAGCCGCGTGGGACTCCCGCGAAGTATATCTTCGCTGCTCCCTGCGGGAGAGGCAGTGTGAAGCGCCCGGCTGGATCGGTCTCGGAGAGGCCGATGCGCATCGACGGTTCAGTGTCCGTGAGAGCGATGACCGACGCGCCCTCGATCGGCTCCCGGCTTTCGGCATCGAGGACGACCCCCTTCACAACGACCGCGGGGCTCAGCTCGATCCCGACACCATCACGCTGCTCACCGATGCCCAGTGTCACGATGCGCGGCTGCACCGACCATTGCTGATCCTTTGGCTCAATGTGAAGTTCCAATTCGGAACCTGGCAGACCGCCAATCCGGAAGCGACCGAGCGCATCAGTCTCGGTACGAAACTCGGATCTCACGTAGATACGCGCGGGGCCACCGCCCAGCGCGCGCACCCACACAGTTGCATGCGCAACCGGATCGTCCGCCGGGGTCTTGACTTGGCCCGCCAGGCCGGATTCGAGCGCCATGTCAATCTCTACCCGATCGGGGAGCGCGGTCGCACCGGGGCCAATGTTCGCCCATTGTGCATGCGCGAGCCCGTCACCTTCGCAGGCGAGGTAGATCCGCGCGTTCACCGGAACGTCATGCAATGTGAACTCTCCGGCGTCATTTGCCCGGCACTCGAACACTTCGGGCAACACCGCGTCCAGCCCTGGGAACGCCGACGAGCGCAGCAGCATCGTGCCGAAGTCGCGTCCGTCGCGAATCTGTCGCCCGTCGAGGGCGTACATCGAGAGGACCTTCACACGCAACGCCGCTCCGTCGACTCCGTTCGGGACGTTGACCTTTCCTGCCAAGCTGCGCGAGGGCACGAGCCGCACGGCGACCGTGCTGCCGCTGCCGTCTCCCGGCGCGACGCGCACGCTGCGCCCCCCGCCCACGAGCTCGCCGGGAACGCGTGCGTACACCAGCCGATCGTATCGGCCGCCGCCGTACGTCACCGCGACGGGGAACTTGGCGCGGCCTGAGGCGTCGCTGCGATCGACGCCGAAGGAGCGGTAGTCGATGCCGCCGTCGGGGAGGCCCACGCACTGAAACAGGTAGACCTCGACACCCTCCAGTGGACGATCCTTCGCGTCGCTACAAACCACGACGACACCATCTGTGTCGGATTGTTGGGCGCCCAGGGAAGAAGGCGTCCACAGCACACCACCGAACAGCAACAGAGCCAGCATCGCAGGGAGAGGCATCCGCGCATTGTACGGGTTCCGCCCAACACGGTTCGCTCGAACTGGCTGAGCGAATGGCTTCCACTTGAGCGCTTCACCGGGACTGCATGGTGTTGGCGTGCACCGACATTCGTTCGGCATGGTCTGTCGGGTATCCGCGGCGCGCCCTGTCAGGCGCAACGCCTTGTGAGACCGGTGGACCTTCCCTATCCCGGCACCAGCGCCAGGCACGCCCCAACTGGATCCTGAACCACCGCAGATGCGTACCCATCGCCGCCGCGCGTCTCCTTGATGATCTTGCCTCCCTCCTCTCGTACGCGACGGACACTCTCGGCGAGGTCGCCAACGGGGAGATAAATCATCCAGACGGGCGGCAGGCCCTGGTTCACGCCGCGCGCATGGCGGACTCCCGCCGCCGGGCTTCCATCATCGCCAAGCAGACTGTAGTCGACGTAGCGCTCGCTCGCGTCTTCCATCGCGGCGTCCCGCACGGACCAGCCCACGACCTGTCTATAGAAGTCACCGGTTGCTGAAGCGTCGGCAACCGTCAAGTCGAGCCAGGCGATGCGACCCACACGCGCCTCGGATCGGTGAGTCGTCGGGGGGACCGCGTCCGTAGCAACGACTGGGATGGTCCCGAACGCCGCCCCGTTGGGGTCGAGCAGCACCGCCCACTGACTCTTCCCCTCGTCGTCTTTGCCATGCATGAGCTCGCTCCCACCCAGATCGAGCGCATGCTTCACACTGGCTGCGACATCGGCGACCTGAATGTGCGGCACCCATTGGAGCGGGAGGTGCTCATATTCCGTGCCGCGCGCGCCCAAGCCGACGACCGGCGTGCCCAGGTTGTTCATCAGATCCTCGCGCCAAAGCGGGCTCTCCCCCGTGGTGAGTACGCGCGAGTAGAAACGCACTTCACGTTCGTGTTGGGGAACGGCGATGTCGGCGCTGGAGACTCCGCCGACGCGCGGGACCGAGTGGCTACTCATGGATCGCGTCCTGGTTGAAGTTACGTTGGGTGGAAGTCCAGTTTCAATGCGCATCGTGAACCGTGCGGTTGCCGGCAGCGTCGACGAGGAGCTCGACTCGCGGCAAGCGCCAGCGTCATTCCTGACCCACTCGCTGCAGGACCGAGCGCTGCGGATCCGAGTAGCACAGACTTTGCTTCGCGAGCCTCTCGTCACGGTGGGGACGCCTGGGAACCTCGCAGCGCGCCCATCACTTCACAACGCGCACGCCCGAAGTCCAGACACCGACCGGCGAGCTGAATCAGCCTCTGCTCCTGTTCACGCAGCTCCGCGATCTGCCGCCGCATGGTCGCGAGCCGGCGTCGCACGAGGGGCTCCACGGTGCTGCAATCCGACGAAACGCGCGACGCCAGGAGCTGCCGCGTCTCGGCGAGGGTGAAACCGACGGTCTTCGCCGACACGATGAACCGCATTGTGGCGACGGCGATCGAATCGTAGCGGCGGTAGTCGCCCTTGTTGCGTCGCTTGGCACGGAGCAGATCGCGGCGCTCGTAGTAGCGGATCGTCGAGACGGGCACGCCGACCGCGGCGGCAAGCTGACTGATCGTGAGGTCGCGCTCGGTCATCGACGCCGCATCGTAGCGCCGCTAGCCGCCGTTGCGCGGCGCGTCGGGGAAGAACGTCGCGGCGAGGAAGTCACGGACGCCCTCCCCACCGACGATGCGCAGCAGCACGCCGCCCTCGTCCGGGAGGAATACCAACTCGAAGGTCAAGAACGGGCAACAGCGCCGCTCCAACCCGATCCACTCGACCAGCTCGAGGAGCTTCGGTCGGGGGAAGGAGACCTCGTAGCCGTCATCGATCGGCATCACGCGGCCGATGGTCTTGCGCAGCACGAGGTTGAGCGAGATGCGGCGCTCGAGCTCTTTCTCGTCGAGCGCTGGAAGGCACTGGATCGGGGTCGTGCTGAGCGGGAGCGTCACGGTGGTGACGGTCTTGGGGGCCGGGTCCTGACTGGTGGTCATCGCGGAGAGGAGGAGAGTCGCGGCAATGAGGAGCATGAGTGGGTTGGAGAGCTCGGCTGTTGGCTTCATGGGCTCCGAGCCTAGGCCCTGCACCATGGTGCAAGGTCAAGAGGGTGTGCGACCCCGGCTTGCGCTGCTTCTCACGCTCATCATGCTCCTCCCCAGCTTGCAGGAGCTCGCGTCATTCCTGGTCCATTCGCCCCAGGATCAAGCACTCGACTCGCCGGCAGTCGTGGCGCACGGTTGGGCAAATCCGAACGAGCCTCGCCGACCTCACCATCCGAGGATCGCCGGCAACCGACGCCCACCGGCATCGAGCAGGACCCACGCATTCACCAGAACAACGAAGACGGTGATCGCGCGGCCGGCCTGTGGGAGTTGCCGCCAGGCGGCGCAAGAGAGCAAGATCGCAATCCCTGCGAAGACGATCGCCAGGCTCACGGCACCGATGTAGTCTCCGCTGGCCAAAGTCGTGCAGTTGGCGATGACGGCATAGATCGTCAGTAGAAGCGCGACGAACGGTAGGTAGCCCATGCGCGATGCCGGTCTCCGGCGCCTGGTTGAACTCGGGTCACGAGGAACTCGAGACCACCCTCCCACGATCGCCGGAGGCCGTGGGGTCAGGCCGGACCTTCCCCGCGTGTCATGCACGCAAGTGGTCGGCGACCGCGCCTGCGTCGAGATGACGACCTGCCGCATCGACTCGCCAAACGGCGGTACCCGGCGTCGGCCGTCAGCCGCTGCGAACTGCCGGCCCCCTCGCCAAAGCGCGTGGCGATCCGCCCGGACCCCCTACTTGACTTAGTCCATAGCTTAGTCGATAAGGACCCCATGCTGACCTACAACGTGCACGACGCCAAGACGCACTTCTCGCGCCTTCTGGCCCGCGTCGCGGCCGGCGAGGAGGTCCTGATCGCACGGGCGGGCGAGCCGGTCGCCAAGATCGTGCCGGTGCGGTCGTCGCGGCCTCGCCAGCCCGACACTCTGCGCGACCGGTTGTGGGTGGCCGACGACTTCGACGCTCCGCTTCCGAACGACCTGCTCGATGGGTTCGAGGGAAGGGGATGAGGGCCCTGCTCGACTCCCATGTCCTTCTGTGGTGGCTCTCGGATGCGGCGCGACTCGCACCCGCGGCGCGGGCTCTGCTCGAGGACCAGCGCAGTGAGCTGCTGTGGAGCGCGGCATCGACCTGGGAGCTGGGCATCAAGGTCGCCCTCGGCAAGCTGACCCTCCCCGAGCCGCTCGAGCGGTTCGTCCCGCGGCAGATCCGCGAGCAAAGCCTGATCGGGCTGCCCATCTACCACGACCACGCCGTGCGCGCGTCGGGCTTGCCGAGCATTCATCGCGACCCGTTCGACCGGATGCTGGTCGCGCAAGCGCTGGTGGAGAACGTTCCGCTGGTCACGCGCGACCGCGCCCTGGAGGGCTACGGCGTCGGGTGCGTCGAAGCGTAAGCGTCCCGCATCAGCGCCGCACCCCGACGAACACGTCGCGGGGCCCATCCTCGAACGTGGAGTGCTCGAACGCCGCGATGCGCGCCTCGAACCCCGCCTGCTCGAGCACACCCAACCACGTCGCGCGGGGGAACAACCCCTCGACGTGACGGTCGTGGACGACCCGCGGCGGCGCATTGCCCTCGCGCAACAGATACGCGTAGTCGACCACGACCGTGGTGTCGCCGGGGTCGGGGTCGTGCGACCAAGCGAGGTAGCGCAGACCACGCCCATCGCCGTCATGACCGCCGTGGCTGGTCTCTGGCGCAAACGTCTCGTGAACGTGGTCCGGCGCGAGCAGCACGGCTCCGCCCGGCGCACAGTGCCGGTACGCGACGCGCGCCACGGCAGCGAGGTCCTCCTCCCGCGTCATGTATTGGACCGCGTCGTGCACGAAAACGCGATCGAACTCCCGACCGAGCTCCAGTTCCCGCATGTCGGCCTGGATGTGCTCGCAGCCGGGGTTCAACCCCCGGCTGACCTCCAGCATCGCCGGCGCCCGGTCGACGAGCGTGATCGAGAAGCGGTCGGCGAGGTGGGACGCGGTGTTGCCGCCACCACTCCCGAGCTCCAACAACGCCTCCATCCGGCGCGGCGCCGCGCCTTCGAGGATCGAGGCGAAGGTGGCCGCCTCCTCGGCGTAGTCCTCGGGCGCGGACAGGAGCGGCCACCACGCGGCGAGGTCGGTGTAGAGAAGCGGCTGGTCGGCGTCGGGGTTGAGCATGCTCGCAGAGTCCTTCGTTTCGCACTCGCGCGTCGCGACCCAGCGTAGCCGCCATTTCGTTCCCACCCGTGCAATGGCGCGCCTCCAGCGCGATCATGGGATGTCGATGGCTATCGTCCACAGTGCTTCGGGGTTCGGTGCGAACATCGCGCTGAGCTATCGCCTGACGATCGCGTCCCTGCGGCTCGTGTTCGAGCACAAGACCGTCCTGCTGCTGCCCGTGTGTACGCTCCTCGCGGTCACGGCCCTCGTCGTGGTGCCGCTGGCACTGCTGATCTGGGGCCTCAAGTACGAGCCCCAAACGACCACCAACGTGCTCGAGCTGCTGTTCTACTTCGCCGTGCAGGCGGCCAAGGCGGAGAACTGGAACCTCGCCATCTCCGTCGGCATCGTACACGCCTACCTGCTCTGGTCGCTGTGGATGATCCCGGTGCTCACGGCCGTGCTCTACTTCTCCACCGTCGGCATGCACGTGGCGACGCAGCAGATTCGGCGCGAGGAGCCGCGGTTGAGCGCTGCGTTCGCGGTCGCGAACGCAAACTACTGGCGCATCGTGGGGCTGGCGGTGTTCAACGCCACCGTCTACGCCTGGATCAACTACGCGCTGACGTACGTGCTGCGCGCCATTCCGTTCGCCGGGCGCTGGCTCCTCGCCGGCGTGCGCCTGGTGCTGAGCGCGCTCACCTACCTGATGCTGCCGATCGTCATCTACGAGCGAGCCGGCGCTCGCGAGGCCATGCGGTCGGCGTGGCAGCAGGTGAAGCGCACCTGGAGCGGGGTGCTGGTCGGCTCGGGGCTGATGTTCTTCGCGCTGTTCTGCCTGTTCGAGGTGTTCGCCTGGGGCGTCGCGCAACGGGTCTTGGACGTGACCACGGTGGGCATTCTGTCGCTGGTCGCCGCGGCAGTGTTGTATGCCATCGCCAACGCGGTGAGCGCCGCGCTGCGTGCCGTGCTCTATTGGTATGCCGCCACGGGAGAGCTTCCGCCGGGGTTCGAGGACCGCGACCTGCCCGAGATCGCCGAGCACCGGCCATTCACGGCGACGGCGGAGTCCGCCTGACGCACACGCTCCCCACTGCCCTAATGCCGAACCGTCGCCTCCCGCGCCCGCGTGTGCGCTTCCCGCAACGCGTCGATCAGCTCCCCATACCCCGCATAACGATCCCCCGGCGCGGTGCTCAACAACCGCGCCAGCACTCCCACGACACACTCGGCAACTCCACCCTCCCGCAAACGCGGCGCTTCCACCGGCGTCGTCAACCGCGCCAGCTGCTCGCTCGGCTCGGTGCCCCATAGCGGGTGGCCGGTGAGCAGGTGATAGAGCAACACCCCGAGCGCGTACATATCCGACTGTGCCGACGCCGGCTTGCCCCGCAACAACTCCGGCGCCAGGTAGGCCAGGGTGCCGACGACCTTGCCGGTGCCGGTGAGGCTCGCCTGTGACGCGGCGAGCTTGGCGAGGCCGAAGTCGGTGAGCTTGATCACGCCGCGCTCGTTGCGCATCACGTTGGACAGCTTGATGTCGCGGTGGATGACCTGTTGTTCGTGGGCGTAGGCGAGCGCGTGCGAGAGATCGAGGGCGATGGCGATCGCGGCGTCGGCGGGCAGGGAGCCCTTTTGCTCGAGCTCCTCGGCCAGCGTGCCGTTGGCGAGGTATTCCATGGCGAGGAACAGGCGGCTGCCGACCTCCTCGAGCGCGTGCAGCTGCGTGATGTTGGGGTGGTTGAGGTTGGCGAGCAGGTGCGCCTCGCGCCGCAGCCGGCTGGCCAGATCGTCGCCGGTCGGGTCGACGATGAACTTGAGGGCGACGCGGCGGCGCAGACGCTCATCGATCGCTTCATACACCGAGCCCATGCCGCCGCGGCCGAGATGGCGGCCCAGCCGGTAGTGTCCGACGCGCGCGCCGGGCGCCAGGCCGACGAGCTCGCCAGCATCCTCGGACTCGGTCGGTTGGCTCCGCGCGCGCGCGCGGTCGATGACCAGCGCGGCCTGGTTGGCGACGGTCTTGAGCAAGTCCAAGTCCTCGCTGTTGATCGGCGCTCCGTCGCGGCGCGGTCCCAGCGCGAGCAAGCCGACCAGCTGCTGGCGCACCGAGGTGAGCGGCAGCAGGAGAACCGCGCCGAGCTGGCTCATCCGCTCCAAGCACGACTCCCGGACCGCGGCCAGGCGGGGGTTGTCGTCGAAGTCGTCGCGATGGATCTCGGACGAGATCAGCGACGCCAGCTGCATCAGCGGCTCGTCCATGGTGAGCACGTCGCTGCAGGACACCGGCACCCGCGCGGAACGCGCCTCGAGCACGAACCCCTCGCTCTTGTTGAGGAACACCGTGGCGCACTCGAGGCCGGCGACCTCGGTGGTGATCCGCACCAGACTCTCCGCTGCCTCACGCTCGTCGCGCAGCGCGCCGAGCTCGGCGCTGGCGTCGCGCAGCGCTTCCAGATAGCGAAACCGGTCGAGGTTGATGCCCCGGTCGACGAGCTGCTGCACCCGCGGCCGCAGCGCCCCGCCGATCAACACCGCCACGCACAGGAACACGCCAGTGACCACGGGCGAACGCGCCAGCTCGCTGTCGCCGAACAGCGCACCGACCGCCGCCGCCAGCGCACCGTAGACGAGGGCCGCGACCAGAAAGAGCCCGCCCCAGGCCACGCTGCGGCGGAAGACGACCTCCACGTCGAACAATCGGTGCATGAGGATGCCGTAGCCGAACACGACGGGGATCAACAGCAGCCCCAGGGCGAGGTACGGAGACGGGGGCACGAAGAACGAGTAGCCAATCGCCACGACCCCCACCGATGCCACCATGCTCCCGATGTACAGCTCGAGCTTGCGCGCCTCCTGCCGCGTCGGCGCCACCAAGCGGGCGCAAAGGACGTAGGCCACGGCGAAGACCATGAACAGCACGCGCACCGCGGCGACGTAGCCGTTGCCGTCGCTTACCGAACCGCTCGCCGAGCCCGCCAGGATCGCGGCGAACGCGACGATCCACGGCAGCGCGTGCACCCACGGGCGGCCATCCACCCACGCCCGGGGCCCCAGCGCGAGCACGAGGGTCATCCACGCCGGGCCGGTGGCGTAGCGGAACAGGACCGCGAGCCACTCGAACCGAGGCGTCGGGCCGCCGAGGACCGGCCCGATCAGGAACTCGGTACCGATGACTCCGGAGCCGATGGCAAAGGCGAGCGCCTCCCGCGAGCTCGGGCGCGCGCGAAACACCAGCAGGCCGAACGCCGCGATGAAGAACCCGACGATGGGATAGAGCAGGGAGCGCTGCAGGAAGATCTGCTCCGGCAACCGCGCGAGCGCGAGCCCGACCTCGCTGCTGACACCCCCGGGATCCACAACCCGCAACCCGACCCGATCGCCGACTGCCGCGCGACCGAGCGCGGCGCGCATGGCGTGGCCAGCAGCCAACGCGTCATGCTGGGTGCGGCCGACCAGCGGATCTGCGTGCGCGGGCAGCGCGTGCCAAGTCTCGCCTGTCCGAACCGCCACTGCCGACAGCGTGCTCCGCTCCAACAGCGGCCGCAGCTCTTCCGGGACCTCTTCCAGATGCCGGTAGTTGACGGTGCCGTGCGGCCCCAGCGTGAACCCCGGCCACGGGGTCGACCGCCAAGCCAGCGCGTCGTGGACCTGCACGACCACCAGGAACAGCAACACGGCGACCGCGGTGCTGAACCAAACGCGTTGAGTCTTGGACATGGAACCAGACGCCGGCGAGCAGCGTCTCCCGGGTCAATAGAACACGACGCCGGCACCGCGTCCAACCGGGCGCCCTGCGGCATGAGAGACGCTCACACGCGATCGATCAGCGGTTGGTAGCGGTCCAGCTTGCGCTCGAGGCACTCGATGACCTTCTTCTTGGCGCGGCTGAACACGACGCGCGTCACGTTGACGTCGGCGTGCCCCACCGCACTGGCGATCTCCTCGAACGACACATCGGAACGCCGCAAGACGTACACCCGCCGCGCCTGCTCGTTGTCCAAGCGCTGCACGCAGCTGGCCTCGGAACCCTCCAGCTCGAGCGCGCGCAGCTCACCACTCGCGCTCGGCGTGGCGCGGTCCGCCGTGCCGGCGACCAGATCGATGCCCTGCGAGTCGTGCTGCTGCTGCACGCGGCCGCCGCCGCTGCGCTGGCGCCGATGCCGCCGCCACTCATCGGCCACCTGGTTCTTGGCCAAGCGCCGCACCCACGCCCAAAACTTCGTCCGCCCCTCGAGCCGGAGCTGCGGCAGGTCGCGCAGCATCCGCACCAGGACTGCGCTGAGCAGGTCTTCGAACTCGACCTCGGGCGGCAAGCGCAGCGCGGCACAATCGTGGCGCAAGAACGCCTGCACGCGCTCGGACAAACGCTGCCAAGATCGGTTCCAGGCCGACGCGTCCTCGGCCTGCGCCCGCCGCGCGCACTCGACGTCGCGCAACGTGTCGGGCTCGGGCGGGCGATCGGGGTCGGGAGCAGCCATGGCGATTGCATCCTACTTCATGCTGGGGTGCGGCTCGCGTGCCCGGCCACCTCACAGGCCGAGCTGCATCCAAAGGCCGTTGGTGGCGACGATCTCTGGCGCGAGCGCGTCGATCCACAGCGCCTGGGCGGCGACGTCGAGGCCGTTGAGCGACGCATTGCTCGGCACGAAAACGTCCTGGCACCACGCCGGCCCGGTGAGAAAGGCGACGACAATCAGCGACCACGGGTCGATCTGAGCCTGGCACCCCGGCGCGAACGACGGCGCCGCCCAGGGCTGCGCAGCCACGAGCCCCATGGCGAGCACGCCGGCGGAGCCGATCGGGCCACGCGTGCCGCACAGGCGCGCCACTCCGCCCAACGCCGGCGCGGTCGACGCCAGCGACGGGTAGGTCGTGCCGCAAGACGGACCGAGCGGCTGGGCGGATGCGCCGGGGAGCTCGATCTTCCACAGCTCGGAGCCCTTGACGCCATCGCTCGCCGCGAAGAAGAGGCGCCCGCCGCTGAGCGCGAAGCTGACCGGCGGACTCGACGCCGCGGTCCCCGGGTTGATGTCGCAGACCAGCGCGGTGCCGGCCGCGGTTCCGTCGGAGACGTAGAGCTCCCGCCCCAAGTCGACGTCCGCGGTGAAGTAGACGCGGCCACCGACGGCCTGAAACACCAGATGGTTGGCCGATGCCGCACCGGGCGCCAGGTCTTTGGTCAGGACCGTCCCGGTCGGCGTGCCGTCCGTGACCCACAGCTCCTGACCATTGACTCCGTCGTCGGCGGTGAAGAACAGCCCTGCGTCCGCGGAGGTCAGATTCGCCGGGCGCGCGTGCGCGGTCCCCGCGGCAAGGTCCATCACCAGTGCCGTTCCGGCGGCGGTGCCATCCGACTGGAACAGCTCGGCGCCGGTCGCCGGGGTGACCGCGCTGAAGAACACGCGGGCTCCATGCGCAGTGAGCTGCATCGGGACCGAGCTGCCAGTGCCCGCCACGAGATCGGCGACCATGACCGTTCCGGCGAACGTGCCGTCGGTCTTCCACAGCTCGCGGCCCGCCACCGGATCGGTGGCCGCGAAGTACACCTCGTCACCGGCGCGCACCAGCCAGGACGGAGCCGCGTGCGCCGCGCGCGGCGCGATGTCGCGGATCATCCACGTGCCGAACGGCGTGCCATCCGAGCGCCAGAGCTCGGCGCCGTTGGTGCCGTTGTCCGCGGCGAAGAGCACGACGCCTCCGAACGCGACGAGATCCTTGGGGTTGGAGCCCGAGCCACCGGGCAGGATGTCACGCACCAGGACCGTGCCGGCTGCGGTTCCGTCCGACTTCCACAGCTCGCGACCCAGCGACGAGAACGCCGTGAAGTAGAGAGTGTCGGCGCACACGACGAGGTCTTGCGGGAGGCTCGAGCTCGGGTTGATGTCCGCCACCATGACGGTGCCTGCGGTAGTGCCATCGGTCTTCCACAGCTCGTAGCCGTTGACGCCGTCGTTGGCGACGAAGAAGACCCGATCCCCGTACGAGACGAACGCGTCCGGGTTGCTGCTCGCGCTGCCGGGCCGGATGTCCTTGACGAACACCGTCCCGGCGGCGGTGCCGTCGGACTTCCACAGCTCTCTCCCGTTGATGCCGTCGTCGGCCGAGAAGTACACCGTGCCCCGGTGGTCCTTGAGGTCGAGCGGTCGGCCCGAGGCCGTGCTGGTCCCCGGCAGAATCTCCAACAGCAGGCCCGTGCCGGCCGGCGTGCCGTCGGATTCGAACAGCTCCGCGCCGCTGACCGAGTCGTTGGCCGAGAACAGGACGCGGCCGCCGATCGCAGTCACGTCTTTCGGGTTGCTCCCCGTCGGCCCCGGGTAGAGATCCGCGGCCAGCACCGCCGCCGTGCCATCGGAGACCCAGAGCTCGCGCCCGACTGCCGCCGTCGTCGCGCTGAAGAAGATCCGAGTGCCGTCGCTGACGAGCTCCGTGGGCGACGACGACGTCGAATCGCCGGTGATGTCGTGGACCAGCGCGGTCCCCGCCGCGGTCCCGTCGGTCTTCCACAGCTCCGTGCCGCTGCCGGGTCCCGCCGCCGCGAAGTACACCTCACCGGCGTGCTCGACGAAGTAGCGCGGGCCGCTCGACGCCGACCCGGGATTGATGTCGGCCAACAGCAGCGTCCCCGCGGCAGTGCCGTCGGTCACCCACAGCTCGTTGCCGTTGGTGCCGTCGTGCGCGGGAAACAGCAGCCTGCCGCCAAACACGATCGCGTGCTGGAGGGTGACGGAGTTGGCCCTGCCAGGATTGATGTCTTTGACCCTGTAGGTGCCGGCGGCGGTGCCATCCGTGCGCCAGAGCTCGGTCCCGTTGGCATCGCGCCCGGTGAACAGCGTAGCAGCGCCGAGGGGCCGGAAGTCGGCGGGCGCGCCGTGGCCCGCGCCCCACAGATCGGTAACCATCACCGTTCCGGCGGGGGTTCCGTCGGTCTTCCACAGCTCGGCGCCGGCCTGGCCGTCGTCGGCGCGGAACAGGATCGACGTGCCGGCCGCATCCCGCGTCAGGTAGGCCGGCCGGCTGTCGCCGGCCCCGGGCAGGATGTCCTTGAGCTGCACGGTGCCGGCGTCCGTGCCGTCCGACATCCACAGCTCCACCCCACTGCTCTCCGTGCGCGCCGCGAACAACACCACACCGCCCATGCACTCGAGGTAGGCGGGATCGCTGGAGTTGTTCACGCCGGGATCGATGTCCTTGACCATCATGGTCCCCGCCGCGGTGCCGTCCGACTTCCACAGCTCGGCGCCCGCCGCGCCGCTCGTGGCGGCGAAGAACAGCGTGCCACCGCAGTCGACCAGCCACAGTGGGCGAGACGGCGCGGGGCCTGGGTTGATGTCCTTGACCATCACCGTGCCGCCCGCCGTGCCGTCGGTCCGCCACAGCTCGGTGCCGTGCGCGCTGTCGGCGGCGGTGAAGTACCAATGCGACCCCACCTTGAGGTAGGTGGAGACGTGCGCGTTGCCAGCGCCGAAACGGGCCCGGGACGGCCGGGCGCCGAGCGGCGTGCTGCCGGTCTGGTTGACGTCGGCGACCAGCTCACACACTTGCGCGCCGAGCGGCATTGCCAGGAGCGCAACGGCGAGCAGCGACGGGGCGCGACGAGGGGAGGAGGGAACGGGGTTCATCGGCTCGGCTTCCTTGGCAGCAGTCGTAGGGGCCGTTCGCGCGGCCGCCCGGATCGACCCGCCAGCGGCAGCAGCACTGCCCGCATAACAAGGAAACCGACTTTCTGAGCGCCCGCCGCCCGCCTATTCGCCGAGCGCGACGTGCCGCAGCCGATACGACACCAGCTGCTGCAGATCGGGGAGCGCGTAGCACCAGTCCCCAGCCTGCAGCGCCACCGAGACGAAGGGGCGCTGGACCACGGCCACTGGAAGCGCGAAACGGATCGACTCCCGCGGCGGCCCCTGCAGAGAGAAGTGGCCGATCTCGATGCCCTCGACCGAGACCGAAACCGCGCCGTCGAGCTCCGGCCGGGGCAGCCGCTCGAGGCCGAGCTCCAACGCGGTCGCGCCGGCGCACGCCAGCACCATCACGACGAGCGGCTCGGCGGCGCCGTCGACCGCGAGGCCTGCGTAGACGTGGCGTGCCGCCGCGGCGTCCAACGGCAGGTCGACCCTGCTCTGGATTCCGGCGCCGCGCTCCTCGGCGGACTCCGGCGGGCCAGCCGACTCGTGCTCGGCAGCGGCGAAGATCGCCTCGAAGGACGGCGCGGACGACGACCGCTCGGGGACGAGCGCGGGCGGCAGGAGGCGGCGACGCCGCAGCAGCTCATGGACGGCCTCCGCCATCTCCCCCGCGCCCTGCGCCCCCCAGTGCGCGTCCTGCTCGTTGACCCAGTTCGCCGAGTCGCCTGCCCACGCATTCGCGACGAAGGCGAACTGATCGGCGCGCAGATTGGCGGCGAGTTCGGCGCGCGCGACGGCGTTGTGCCCGCGCCAGTTGCCGATCATGCAGTAGCGGCCACCGCCCTGCTCGACCGCACGGGCCAACCTCGAGATCGCGGCCTCGGCGGCGGCGTATCTGGTGCGCCCCTCGTGGTCGATCGCCGCCTCGAGCGGCCCGAAGGTCGAGAACCCCAACCGCGTCGCGTAGGCCGCCGTGACCAGCGTGCCGGCGCGCGCGCGGTCGCGCGGCGAGAACACGGACATCGCGCCGAAACCCCGCACGCCGGCGACGTCGTCGAGGTCGTTGTTGTTGGTGAAGTGCAGCACGACGTCGGGCTGCAGCAGCGACAGCTGGCGGCGCAAGTAGGCGCACTCGGCAATCACATCCCAGCTGCTGATGCCGACGTGCAGCACCTCGACAGAAGCGCCGGCATCGCCCGGCTGCAACATCTCGCGCAAGTAGGCGCCGACCCGATGCTCGGCCGTCGCGCCGTAGCCGAACACGAAGCTATCGCCCGACAACACGACGCGGAGCACCCCGGCGGGCTTCGGCAGCACGTAGCCCCGCTCGCGCATGCCGAACGCGTTGGCGTCGATGGTCGCGCCGCGGAACAGCTTGCCGCTTACGTCGGCCTGCAGGACGCGCCCGACGTCGGGGTCGCGGTGCGTGCAAGCGCGACACTGGTGGAGCCCAGGACCAGCAGGAGCTGGCCGCGCCGGCGGGCCGCGCGTTCCGAAAGCGACGTCAGGACGACACCTGCCAGCTCAGACAGTTGCTGACCAACGTCCCGGTCCCACACAGACCGATCATCTGCGAGCCGAGGGGCGCGCCGCAGAGCGAGGGGTTGGCGGGGATCCGCAACGACAGCGCCGCCACACCCGTGCAGCCCGTGCTGCCGACCGCCGGCACCGGACCGAACACGGTCGTCGTCGGGCCCACCGGAGCGAGGATCGGGCCACAAAACGACGGCAACGACAGGCCTGGAGGAGTGCACGCCCCCGCGCCGAGCGCCAGGAACGCGACGGCGCCGGCCGGAGCGTTCTCCAGCGTGACGCGAAACGACGCACTGCCGACTACGGGATCCCCGCGCAGTGCGTGCACCATCGCCGGACAGGACGTGCAAGCGCCCGCGGTGCAGCTCGTGCCCACCGACGCCTCGGTCGGCGGCATCCAGCCGAGGCCGACCATCGGATCGTTCGACGCGCTGACGCAACACCGCGAGCCGGTGAACGCGCAGCTGCCGCGGTCGAACCGCAACTGCACGATGATGCGCCCGGCGACGTAGAGCGTCTTTTGGCACGCATCGTAAGCCAAGCCGGTCAGCCCGGTCAGCGGGATCATCGCGCACCGATCCAAAGGGATCCGGCAGAACGGGTTGCACGGGTCCGACAGGGGCGCGGCAAACACGGTGCCGCCCGCGCCGGTCGGATCCGCCGTGCAGTAGAACAGTGTCCCCGTGCTGTCATCGCAGGCCGCACCACTCAGCACCTCGCCAACCGGCGGCGTGATCGCACACCGCGACACGAACGACAGTGCGCAGCCGCTGGTGCGGAAGATGAGGATGTTGTTGCTGGCGTCGGTGACGAACAGCTGTTGGGTCGCCGCGCTGTGGGCCAGTCCGGTCGCCGGATTCGAAGCAGAGACGCGCGGAATCGGAGCGACGCTGCACACCTCCGCGCAACCGCCTCGCGGATCCACTCGCCCGATCACCAGCCCGTTGGTGATCCACAGACCACGTGTCGTGGCGTCGTAGGCGGCACCGCCGTGCGACGGTGCCGTCGCCGCGGGAAAGCCGGCCAAGGCGCACGAAGTCTGGACGCATGCGCCGACGTCGGTGTTCAGAATCGACGGGATCTGTTCGGTCAGCCCCAGCAGACGCCCGCCGGTCTGGGCCGGCAGCGCGGCGGCCAACAGGACAAGGACACCGACGCTCCGTCGGCGACGCGGGGTAGTGAACATGGGCAAGCTCCGAGTGACGGGACTCCAGATCGTCACCGACTCTTGTCGGAGGCGCAACACCAGCCCAGCACCGATCAATCTCGAATCACAGTGCCCGCACCGCCGCGCGCACGCGCTCCGCCTCGACCCCCGCCGAGTCCAAGGCGCGCGCGCCCGTGCTGTCGGAAACCTGCAACAGACCGAGCAGCAGATGCTCCGTGCCGATATCCGAGTGCCCGAGCGCCGCGCACTCCGCCATCGCCGCCTCGAGCACGCGCTGGACACGCGCACTGAACGGCAGCTGCCGTGCGCGACCCGCAGGCGATGTTTCGACAAGCCGCTCCACCGCCTGCTGCACGGAGGCCGGCTCCACGCCGCAAGCGCGCAGGACGCGCCGCGCCGTACCGTCCTCGACCCGGCAAAGGCCGAGCAGCACGTGCTCGGTGCCGATGTACTCGTGGCCGAACTCTTCCGCCGCCGCGCGGGCGTGCCGCATGACGCGCTTGTCGGTCACGTCGGGTCCAGGCAATCGCCGGTGATGCGCACGCGTGGATTGCGGCGCAGGAACGCCTGGCGGTCGGAGTCCAGGGCATCGAACACCGAAGTCGGCACGTCGAACGGCCAGATGTAGTGGCCGTACTCGAAGCACGAGATCAGAGTGTCGCGGGTCGCCGCTTCGCGGCGGTTGCCGCGGTGGATGCCGTTGGCGTCGAACATGAACACCGTGCCAGCCTTGCCGGTGCACTGGACCTCCTCGAACTTCGCGAAGCGCTGCAGGGCGTCGCCCTCGAAGGTCCGGTTGCTGCGCGAGCGCGGGTGCACCAAGCGGTGGCTGCCCTTGAGGTAGCTCATGCACTGGTCGGTCTCGGTGACGTCGGTCAAGATCAGCATCGAGGACAGCCGTTTGCCCAACGAGTCGTGGTGCCAGCCGAACGAACCGTAGTTCGAGGGCGGCCGCGGCTCGTAGCGGGCGGCGATCGCCTGGGTCAACATGACGCGCTTGCCCCAGTATCGTTCGGCAATCTCGGCCATCACCGGGTCGGTGGAAACGGTGGCGAAGCCGCGCACGTGCTTGAACGGGTCCCACGACTCGGTGACCCCCTCCTTCTGGTCGTAGCCCTGCTCTCGATACTTCAGCATCTGGCGCGGCGGCGGCACCGGACGCTCAGGCGCCTGCGGCGCGCTGCGAATGCGCTCGACCATCGCCTCGAAGCCCGCCTTGATCTCGCCGAGCAGCGGCTCGCCGATGTGCCCGGGCAACGCGGCAACGCCATCGCGGCGCAGCGCGCGCACGGCCTCCCGCACGCTCTCCGAGCCGCCGCGCGCGTGCGATACGCGGAGCGCTGGGTTGGGCAGCCGCGAGAGCCACTCCTTGCTCAAGAACCAGGCGCCGCCGACGGCGTTGCGGCCGCGGCGGACAAGCTGGTGGACGGGGTTGGTGGACGTCGGCACAACTCTGGAGAAGTAGAAGCAGCGCAGTGGCGACCGAGCATATCATCCAAGCACGCGCCCAGCGGAGTCCGGCTCCGCCCCATGCGCAGTACCGTCGACTGTCGGCTTCGAAGCGGTGGGCTTGGATCAACCCTCTCGCGCACGAGATGGTCGCCTACCCGAACACGTCCAAATCCAGCACGATCGGAAAGTGCGCGCCCTCGACGACCGCGCCGCGCTCCACGCGCGGCACGCCGCGCAGCAGTGGCTCGTCGCTGGCACAACGCGTGTCGGTTGCCATGTAGTTGACCACGAGCGCGCGCCGCGGCCGGTCGCTGCGGTTGCCGGCGGACCCGTGCAGCGTGTGCGAGTGGTGCAGCGTCGCCATCCCCGCGGGAACCGGCACCGCGACCGGGCGGAAAGCGGCGCGCTGCGCGGGGTCGAGGTGCGCCTTCACCGCGTCGCGCGGCGCGTCGAACGAGACCGGCGGCAGCAGGCCCCAACGGTGGCTTCCCGGGACGAACTCTAGACAACCGCTGTCTTCGTCGGCGTCGTCGAGCATGACGTTGGCCGTGATGTGGGCCGCCGGCTCCGTCCGCGTCCAGTACGAGTAGTCCTGATGCCAAGGCACCGCGCCGCGATGCCGCGGCGGTTTGAAGAACACCTGATCGTGCCACAGGCGCAGCGCGCGCCGGCCGAGCAGCTGCGCACACGGCACCGCCAATCGCGGCGCGAAGACCAGGTCGTGCAGCCACGGGTCGACGAGCCAGCCGCCGAGAAAATGACAGACGACGGCGTCGGGCGCGGCGCGGTGTGCGCGTTCGACCTCGTAGAGCCGTGGCTCGAGCCGGTCCAGATCGCGACGGCAGGCATCGACGGCGGCGCGCAGGCCGGCCAAGCACGCCGCGTCCAGGACCGGAACCGGGCCGACGAAGCCATCGCGCTCGAACCGCTCGACTTGCTCGTCGGAGAGGCGAAGGTCCGCGGCCTCGGCCGCCGTGCGCAGCGGCGGAAACGCGCCGAGCACCGGCCCGCCGGCACGCAGCAGGTCGGGTGCCTCGCCTCTCCGCCGCGCGCTCACGCCTCCAGCGCGCTCCGCACGACACCGCCATGCTCCGTGAGCAGCGCGCGCGCCGCGCCGGGCTCCAGCCCGCGCTGCTGCGCGACCAGCGCCGTCTTCAGCTCGCCGTCGCACCGCACCAACAGCTGCGCCGCGCCCGCGTCGTCGAGGCCGGTCACCTCGCGCACGATGCGGCGCGCCCGCGCGCGCAGCTTGTCGTTGGTGGCTTGCACATCGACCATCAGGTTGCCGTAGGCCTTGCCGCAGCGCACCATTGCGCCGGTCGACAGCATGTTCAGCACCATCTTGGTCGCGGTGCCGGCTTTGAGCCGCGTCGACCCACTCAGCACCTCGGGCCCGACGACCGGAGTGATCGCCAGCGCCACCGCGCGCGCCAGCGGCGAACCGGCGTTGCACGACAGCCCGATGGTGAACGCACCGGCCGCGGACGCCACGTCGATGGCGCCGAGCACGTAGGGGGTGCGCCCGCTCGCGGTGATCCCGACCACCGCGTCGGCCGCCATGGGGCGGTGAGCGGTGAGGTCGGCGTCGCCCAGCGCGCGGTCGTCTTCGGCGCCCTCCACCGATCGCAGCAGCGCGTCGGCCCCACCGGCGAGCACGCCGACGACCTGCCCGGGCGGCGCGCAGAACGTGGGCCCACACTCGACGGCATCCAACACGCCCAGCCGGCCCGATGTCCCGGCTCCGACGTAGAACAGCCGTCCGCCGCGACCGAATCGCGCCGCGATCTCTGCGACCGCGGCGGCAATGGACTCCTGCTCGGCGGCGACGGCCCGCGCGATGCCGGCGTCCTCGTCGTTCATCAGGCGCACCAAGTCGTGCGGGCTCAGGCGATCCAAGTCGGCGGCCCGCGCCAGCCTTGCCTCGGTCGTCAGCCGGTCCAGGTCGGACATCGGGCACCAGGCTAGCGAGAAAATCGTGTCAGACTCCGTACTTCCGCGGGGAACGTCTTGGGTGGGACGGCGTAGGGCTCGGCGGCATGGCTCTTTGTTCACCGTTGTCGTTCTGCACCGTTGCCGCCCTGGCGGTGTTCCCTGCTGCCTTGGCTGCCCAGGGGGCTGTCGTGGTGCCTTCGCTCTACGCGGCCGTCGACGGTCGCGGCTTGAGCGACTACCCGTTCTCACGGGCCGACGCCCGCACGCAGCTCATCGTCGACAGTGCTTCGGTGGCGACGGCCGCGGGGGTCATCACGGCGATCGAGTTCCGCGCAAACAACGAGGGACAAAGCTCCCCCCTGCCCGCGACCACCGTGCACAACGTGACGGTGCGCCTGAGCCAGACCGGAGTCACGCCGACCACCATGAGTGGGACGTTTGCCAACAACATCACGGCGTCGCCGTCGGTGGGGTTTCAGGGATCGGTGGCGCTGCCGGCCTACACGTCGCGGCCAACGTCGGTCGCGCCGTGGTCGGTGCGGATCCCCCTGTCGACGCCGTTCGGGTTCACCACGGCGGCGGGCGACCTGTTGTTCGACATCACCGTCGCCAACGCACCACCGTCCGGACCGCAGTACTGGCTCGACGCCGCCACCGCGGATGGCGCGATCACGCGCTTCGGCAACCAGGGGCCGAACCTCGCCCCCCTCGAGATCACGAGTGTTCCCGGAGGCCGGCTGTTTCCCGGCGGCACGATGTTCGTGATCTACGAGTCGTACGATGCCAGCGTCTTCCACGGAGTGCCGGTCGCCGGCGCGACCCTGTTCGCCCAGAGTCGGCTCGCGACACCCCTCGACCTGACCTCGGTCGGCGCACCCGGCAACTTCCTCCACTTGCTGCCGGTGGTGCAGGTGCCGTTCGCGACGCAGGCGATCGTGCCGCCGTGCGCGGCCTTCGAGGGATCCGTGGCCTTCAACGTGCCGAACAGCAGCGCCCTGGTCGGGGCGCGCTTGGCCGCGCAAGGTGCCGTCGCCGCGCCCTCGGCCAACCCGCTGGGGATCGTCGCGCTCGAGGGCTTCGAATTCACCTTCGCCGACGGCAAGCCGCACCCGGTGGCTCAGGTGCAGGCGCCGTCGAGCACCGCGACGTTCGGCGCCAAGCCGCTCGCGGCGCTGGTGCTGCGCCTGGTCGGCTCGTTCCAATAGAGCCGACCGGCCGCGCGGCGCCGCTACTTGGTCTTGCGCCGATCGTGCGGCACCACGACGCAGCAGCTCGTCGTGCCGACGTTGCCCGACGGATCGGTCGCCGCCCCGCTCAAGCCGCACATACAGCCGCAACCAACTTGCGGCCCGCAAGAACGCCAGCGCGCCGAACCGTAGAGTCGCGCCCTCAGCGCGTCGCCACCGCCGGAACGCCGGTCACGACGACGGGCGCCAGCCGCGTCAACTCGCCCGCGGCCAAGGCACGCGCCGCGCGGACCACCGGATCGCGACCCGGCACGTAGATGGTCACGTCGTACTCCCCCGCCGGCAATCCGGCCGCGACATGCTCGGACCGCGAGTTTCGCCGCGCCCACACGTGATCGACCACCAGGTCCGGATGCGGAACCCATGCCTGCTTCGTCAACGACACGGCGACACCGGGAACCGGCCGGCCGGCCGGCCCCACGACCTCCACGCGCATCCCCGCCGTCGGCATGTCCTCGGCCCGCAGCGCGAGGCACCACTCCGCGGCGCGCGCGTGCACGGTCCAGGGTTTTCCAGCGGGGACATCGACAGCTGGCGGGAGCGCCACCATGTGGTGTGCGACGGCCGCCGTCGGGCCGAAGTCGAACCGACCCGCCGTATCCGTCGTCACTTGGCGCGGCCACGGCTCGCCACCGACTCCGGCCGGTCGCATCACCAACCGCCAACTCGCCAAGCCCTCGCCATCGGGCCCCAAGAGTCGGCCGTGCAACCGAGCTCGCCCGTCGCCGAGCACGGGGTTCCAGGTCTGTGCCCCCCCGTTCTCCCATTCGAACAAGCGCCGCCGCACTCCGCCGACACCGCCGTCCACCCACACCGTGACCCGCGGCGAGGAAAACCCTGACAACCGGTAGCGACCCATCGCGTCGGTGCGCACGCCGATCTCGGCGCGGTCGCGCTCCGGCTGCCACCAACCCACCCAAGCCCCGGCGAGCGGTCGACCCCGAGAGTCGGCGACCGTTCCCGCCAACACTCCTTCGACCAGGTCGAGGTCGAACGCGGTGTCCGCACCGGGGTCGACGTCGACGGCCACGGTGCGGCCGACCCGGCCCGGCGCCGACACCGAAACCATCGTCCGGCCCGCGGGCACACCCGCGGCCTCGAACACACCACGCGCGTCGGTCCAAACCACCCGCGCCGGCCAGGCCGGCTGCCGCCGCCCCAGCGCGTCCGCCACCGGCGGCCGATAGCCGGCCCCGATCTCGATCCGCGCGCCCGCGATGCCGGCCCCGAGCCGATCGCGCACGCGTCCGCGCACGCTGCCGCCCGCCGCCGTCAACCGCAACACCACGTCGTGGTGTCGGCCGCCCAGACACACCACGCGGTGCACCCGCGCCGACGCGAGCGCCGCGTCGTACGCCTGCAGATAGCGCTCCCCACTGACGTGCTCCAAGCGAAACGCTCCGCGCGCATCGCTGACGGCCACCACCGTGCCCAGCCGCGCCGACGACGGCCGCGACAACCAAACCGCGGCCCCGGGCACCGGCGCGCCTGCGCCGTCGACGACCGTACCGGCGATCGAATCACCGGCGGGAATGACCAGCTCGATCGACCCACCGGGGACGCGCGCCCGCACCAGGCCGCCACGCGCGGCCTCCAGTTCGAGCGCCCCGTCCGGCAGACCGTCCAGCGCGCATTCGCCGCGCGCATCGGTCGTCAACCAGCGCGCGTGGAGGAACGGGTTGGCAACCGACTGCGGCCGGGCGTGCACCCGGCTCCCCGCGACGGGCCTGCCATCGGCGAAGCGCACCCGCAATCGACCAGCGCCAGGCGACTTGTCTCTTGCCTCGACCAGGTGGCGCGCCGGATCGTCGGCGGCGCCTCGCTCGGGCGTGGCAGCGACGCGAGCCGTCTGCCGCGCGACTTCGAGCGCCGCGGGCACATCGGGCACCCGCGCCGCCGAGCGCCATTGCGCGCCGAGCATCGCGATCGCGACCACCGCGAGTACACCGGTAGCGACCCGCAGGGCGACGCGACGCGACGCGGACGCGTCGACCGGCCGAACCACCTCCGCACGGACCGCGACCGCGTCGGCCGCGGGCGCGGGCGCGGGCGCGGCCCGCCCACGCTCCAGCAACACCAGCAGCACGACGCCGCGCCAGCCCGCTGGCAGCTGGCGGCGCAGCAGAGCAATGCCGCGCAGCAGCTGCGTGCGCACCGTCGCCGGCGGGCGCTCGAGCCGCTGCGCGATCTCCGCCGCAGACTCCCCGCGCAGCAAGCGCCGCTCGAGCACCGGGCGGTAGTGCGGCGGCAGCCGAGCGATCGCCGCAGCGAGGGTCGCCGGCAAATCCGCGAGGGCGGCTTCGAACGCGTCGCCCCGCGCTGGCAGCCCATCCAACGCTGCGCTCGACCGGGGCCGCCGGCGGGCCGCGCGGCCTCCGGAGCGCGCCTCGTTGCGCAGGATCGCCCGCAGCCACGGGCGCAGCGGGCGACCGGGCAGGTAGGCACGGGCGTGCCGCATCGCCAACACGAACGTCTCCTGCACCAGATCGTCCGGCTCGACGCCGGCGGGCGCGAGCTGCAGGGCGAGCGCAGTGAGCTCGGGGCGCACGGCGCGGTAGATGGTGCTGAGCGAGTCGGGGCAGCCGGTCGCCCGAAACCGGGCGAAGAGCACTTCGAGAGAGTCACCACCGGCGGCCATCGCACCGACCATAGTCGGCGCGGAGCACGGGGGTACCGCCGACCGGCGGACAATCATCTTCCAGTCGACAGACGCAACCCCGCGCTGTGCGCCAAGCCGCCGCTGGCACCGGCATCGACGAAGAAGGCCTGGCCGAACAACACCGCGCAGCCGGTGGCCGGGGCGCGCACCGCGAGCCGGGTGCCGGCGGCCGGCACCATGAGCGGCACACTCCACGCCGGCTGCACCAATGCCGTGGCGCCCCCCGGCAGGGGCACGCTGGCGGCCGCCGTGCCGAGCACCAACGCCGCCGCGGCCGTCGCGGCCTGGCCACTGTCGATCTCGAAGTGCGTCAGCGCCCCCCAGGCCGGATCGTCGGACATACCCAGCGTGGGCGTGCCGCCGCCCGCGTGCGCGGAACCGTAGTCACGAAAGCCCGCCCAGCACAGCGGTCCCGCGACCACGTAGGCGGCGTTCTCGCTCATCGCGCCGACGACGAAATCCAGCCCGCCGTCGCCGTCGAGATCGCCGATCAGATCCACGTCCGCACCGAACGAGGCCCTGTTCTGCGTCGACGACACGGTCCACAGACGGCGGCCGTCGCGACCCGAGTACAGTCGCATCTGGCCGGCGTTGGTTGCACCAGCCGCAGAACGACGCGCGCCGACGAGCACATCGTCGAAGCCATCGCCGTTCACGTCGGGGATGATGCCGCGGCTGCTGAAGCCGACGCCTGGATCGGCGAACGTGTGCAGCGTCGCACCGGTGCGGCCGGAGAACACGCGCGCTCGGTCCTGGTCGCCTTCGCCGAGAAACAGATCGTCGGTGCCGTCGGCGTCGACGTCACCACCGGACGCCAGGTTGTCGCCATCGAGCGGAAGCCCGAGGTCGACGTTGTCGATCTGCAGCCGGACCGCGGTCGTCGTGCCATCGAACCCGATGACGTACAGCCGGCCCGCGGTCTGCAGTACACCCGTCCCGAGCCGCGCGGCGATCGCGAGCTCGTCGCGGCCATCGCCGTCGGTGTCGCGCACGAACGCGAGACCGCTGCCCCAAACCCCTTCCGCGGCGATCGGGTCGATCGTCGTCAGCGGCGCGAACCCGGGCCCCGAGAACACGTAGACCCGCCGCCGCACGCTGGCGGCAACGGCGACGTCATCGACGCCGTCGCCGTCGAAGTCGCCGCGCGTGGCGACGCTGTAGCCGAAGCGATCGAGCGTTGCTGCACCACTCAGGGTTTGCAGCGTCGCGCCCGTCGCGCCGGAGAACACGTGCACGAAACCGGGACCGCTGTTCCAGAACGGTGCGCTGGCGAACACCTCGTCCACCCCGTCACCATCCATGTCGGCGCCGCGCTCGAGCGCGAAGCCGAGGATGTGCGACTGCTGCTGGACGTTCGCGTTGCGACTCCACAGCTCGCTGCCATCGGCGCCCGAGCGCATCGAGACGCGACCGATGTTCAGCTGGAAGAACGGCGCGCTGACGGCGAAGTCGACAACGCCATCGCCGTCGACGTCCCCCATCGCGCGCACTCGCCAACCGAACAGCTCGGACGTGCCGGCCGGGGCGCTGCCGCGCACAATGGTGCGCGCGGCAGGCTCGAGCCACTGCGCAGCCTGCGAGGGTGAGGAAAGCCCCGCGAGAAGGGCAAAGGAGAACACGGAACAACGGGCGCTGTGCGGCATCGGCTCAATCGGTCGGTGGGGTTGCGGGGCGCGTTCGGACCTGCCAACGGGTAGACCGCGCGCCTCGTCGCTGCTTCACCGAAACCGAGTGCCGCCGACTTCAGCGCACGTCGATCCGCACGCCGTTGGACAGCGAGAAGCCCAGCGTCGCGCTCGGATCGATCGCCGCCACCTGCGCGTACACCGAAGCGACTCCAACGCCTGCCGGCAATGGAAGCACGACGTGCGCCTGGCCGATCGGGTTGGCCTGGCCCGGCACGGTGACCGCGCGACTGGCATCGATCAGCAAACGGCAACCACCCGGCAGGGGAATGTCGGCCGCGCTCGGTGCCAAGGCGAAGACGACGGCACCGCCGCCCGGCCCTCCCGTGGTCAGCAGGCTGACCCGGTCGCCGCCGGTCGGCCGGCCGATCGCCATCGCGCGCGTCCCACAGCCGGTGCCGTATGGCTGCACGGCGGTGGGCTCGAGCAGCAGCGCGCGGTTGTCGGGGCCGATGCTGCCGTGCGCGGCGATGCGGCCGCGGTCATCGATGCCGGACACGGTCTCTACCTTTGCCAGCTGGGCGGGGTCGACCCAGTCGTCCAACCGCTGCAAGCCCAGCCCCGGCACCCAGACGTGCCCGATCCGATCGAAGCGGGGAGGGGAGACGCTGGTCCGCAGCCACTGCGTGCCGACAACCACGCCGAAGTCGTTGAGCCCACCGACCGTGCGCATCTGCACGGTCGCCGGGCGTGGCAGGACTTCCCATCCCAGCCCATCGGTGTAGCGCGCCAGCTCGAGGGCAGTGGTCACGCCGACCATCTGCCCGAGCTGGTTGATGCGCTCGGCGACGATCGGACCGAGCGGCAACAGTGGCTGACCCGGCGTGAGGCGATAGGGTGCGGCGTCCACGACCAGGCAGACCTGCCCGGCGTCATTGAGATCCAGCGCGCTGCTGCTGCCCGCCGAAGGGGCCAGCTCGATCCGCCCCGACGACGCCGTCCACGAGAACGCGCGCTGTGGCCCACCCATCGTCGTGAAGTTCCCCACGACGGTGCCGCCGGCGTTGATCGCCAACGCCGTGCTGAACGAGTCGCCCGGCTGCGACAGAGAAACCGCATTGCCCAGGGCATCCCACAACACCGCGATCGTCGGCGTCCCCGCGGTGAACCCACGACAGTACCCGGCGGCGAGCCCGACATCGTTGACGTCCGCCGGGCTACCTTGCGAGTAGCCGCTGCAGATCTCCAGCGCGGCCATGCCCGTCGCCGCCGACCAGACGAATGGATCCCACACTGCCGAGCCGCAGACGAACTCGCCGTTCGTGCTCATCGCGTCGGCCGTCACTCCGGCGAGCGCGGACTGTCCGGGCACCACCCCGAGATCGACGACGCGGTACGGATACGCTTGCGCCGAAACGGTAAACGACGAGAGTAGAAGGCCGAGGGCAGCCATGGGTCGCTTGAGGATCATCGTGTTCTCCGCCGGCCGGTAGACCGGCGATCGCCTTCTGTTGCAGGCAATTCGACGCATCGCGAGGAATTCGCAAGCCCCCCCGGACGCCCCCCAAGTCTCCCGCCGATGCACGATTCCACCAAGCGCGCACTCTCCCTGACGACGTCCGGCGCCCTCCTGGGAGTTGCCCTGGGCGCGTTCGCCCAGCGACAGTGGGATCTCCCTTTTCCACCGCGCGAGTACGTCGCAGTGGCCGGGGAACCCACTGGCACGGCACAACAGTTCTTCGGCCCTCCGTTGCGGCAGCCGGAGCTGTTCGTTGCCGACGCCATGGCAGGCCACCTGCGCCGGGGCAACATCTCTCGTACGCTGCCGTGGCCCGAGCATCCCGATGGCGAGATCGTGCTGCGCACCAACAACCTCGGCTTCCGCGAAGACCAGGACACCAAGCCGAACGCGGAGAATGGCGCCCGGCGCGTGCTCGTCCTCGGTGATTCGCACACCGATGGCTTGGTCAACAACCACGAGTCGTTCGCCAATCGCATCGAAGACGCGCTGCGCACCCGGACGAACACGGACTGGGAAGTGATCAACGGTGGTGTGGGCTTGCACGGCCCACACAACTACGTCGGCGCACTCGAACGGCATCTTCCGCTGGCGCCCGATGCCGTCATTGTCACTGTCTACACCGGCAACGACTTTCTCGACAGCGCGAGGACGGCGCACCTGCGCAAGGCGATCTACGTACCGCCGCGAAGCACGGAGTACGAAGACCGGCTGCGCGCGGCGCGCCGCATTTCCAATGCTGCAGTCAGCCAAGCCCTCAACCAAGCGTTCTTCCTGGCCCAGTTCGACACGCTGATCGAGGTCGTCGAGCGGGTCGCGAGGCGGCAGCTGAGCAAGCTGTTGGATCGTTGCAGAGACGCCGGCGCGACCCCCTTCGTGCTTCTGTTGCCGACCAAGCTCGATGTCGACTGGCCCCGATCCGGGCGCCCCTCTGAGTGGCCGGAGCTACAACGAACACTACTGCTCGCCGAACCTGCACTGACCCTCCACCGCGATCTCGCTGCGCGCCTGATGCTGCATCTGCGCCGGCGCGGGAGCCACTCCCTGGACCTTTTGCCGGCACTTCAACGGCAACGCACACCGATGTTCTGGGAGGCGGACTACCACCTCAACGTCGACGGTCACAGCGTGGTTGCCGAGGCGTTCGTTCAGCGGTTCGGCGACACGATGGCCGAACTGTAGTCCCCCGGTGCGCGACCTCGAGGGCTTGACTACAGTGCCGCCTTGAACGCTGCGTACCGCCTCCTGTTCGTCGCGACCGTCGCGCTCTCCACCGGCTGCGCGTCGTTGCGCTACTCCGCCGACATCGCCGCGGTCGTCGACCGCCTACAGCCTGCGCCGGTGATGCGGCACGTCGACGCGCTGGACCGCCTCGGCCCGCGCCCGGCGAGTGATGGCGAGGCGACCCGCGCCACGGTCGACTGGTTGGCGGCGCAGCTGCGAGCACTCGGACTCGAGGTCGTCGAGAACCCGGTCGAGGTGCGGTTCGAGCAAGTGTTCGTCGCCGATGTCCGGCCGTCGACCGATCCCGACGCCGCGCCGCAGGAGCTCGAGGTCGCATTCGACCTACCGCACGCCGGTCGCAACGCAATCCGGGCGCAGTCCGACCTGCTGCGCGCCAAGGGTTGGCTGGTCGACGGCTACGCGCTGCGCAGCATCGATCCACCCCGGATCGTGACGGTCCCCAACTTGATCGCCACGATCCGCGGTCGAGTCCGCCCCAACGAAGTCGTCGAGCTGAGCGCGCACTACGACACCGTGCCGAACACCGCCGGCGCCGACGACAACAGCAGCGGGGTGGCGGCGTTGCTGGAGATCGCGCGCTTGCTGGCCGCAACACCCACGGCGCGCACCATTCGCCTCTGCTTCTTCGGCGCGGAGGAGGTCGGGTTGCGCGGCAGCGCGGCCCACGTCGCCGCGATCACTGCCGGCGACGAGGAGCTGATCGGCCTGATCAATCTCGACGCGGTGGGATTCACCGCGCCTGCCAGCGCGGCGCAGCGCACGCCGCCCGGAGTACCGTGGTTCTGGTCGCTACCGGACGAGGGCAACTTCGTCGCGGTGATCGGCACATCGTCGTCGGGCTGGTTGGGCAACCTGTTCGAGGCGGCGATCGACACCTACGTTCCAGAGCTGCGCTACTACAGCGCCAATCGCATCGGCGGCTGGTTCAGAGATGCCGAGCGCAGCGATCACGCCCAGTACTGGCGTGCCGGGCTGCCGGCGATCTTCATCACCGATACCGGCGAGTTCCGCAGCCCTCACTACCACCGACCGAGCGACGTGCCGGAGACGCTGGACGCGGGCTTTCTCACCGCGGTGGCGCGCGCGACGTTGGCCACGGCCCTACACCTCGCCCAGCCGATCTGGCCGGAGCGAGGCGCGCCCGTGCGACAGTCCGCCACACCGCTGCCCGCGCTCGACCCCAGCGCGCTGCAGACCGAAGAGGACGAGTGGTTTGGCATCTACATCGATGGCCAGAAAGCGGGCTGGTCTCACACCCGCAGCGGCCCGGCGCCGGCGCGGGCCGGCGGCGCGCGGTGGCAGCGAACGACGAGATCGAGGATGCACCTGTCCGGCGCGGCGGGCGCCTTCGAGATCACAACGTTGCAAGAAGACGTCTACCAGGGCGACGCGCCCTTTCTGTTGCTCGAGTCGGTGTCGCGCACGGTGCGCGGCGGCGACGGCGAGACGACCCGGATCGTGCGGCGAGGCCAGGACCTCTACATCGAGCAAGACCGGCAACCGAAGGGTGTGATCGAAAGCGCCGACTACGGTCTCGCCGACGCGCTGCACGAGCGCCGTTGGCTCTCGACCATGCCGCCGATCGGGACGACGCTGGCCACGCGGGTCCTCGATACCGACGGTGCGCGGCTCGCCTCGGCGACCAGCCGCGTGCTGCGGCGGGGTGCCTCGATGGTGCGAGGCGTGCCCGTGCACTGGGTCGAGATCGAGCGCACGCGGCCGGGCGACCCGGAACCGGAAACGCAGAGCTGTGATGACCGCGGCCGCACCTGGCACTGGCGCATGGGCGCCTACGAGCTGCGCCGCGAGCCGCGCGCGATCGCGCAACAACTGGATCGGCCGGTCGACCTCGGCCTGCTGGGCGCGGTCTCGCTGCGGCCCGCAGTGGCCGACATTCGCGAGCGGGACGCGCTGCGACTGACCGCGATCGGCGAAGGCACGCGGCACTTGCGCGACGGCCCCGGCCAACGCGTCGAGGCGCGCGGGCCCGACCACGTCGTGGTGCTGCTGGCTCCGCGACGACTGCCCCTACCGGCCGACCCCGCCTCGGTCCGGGCGGCGACCGCGGCGAGGGCCGACCTGCCGGAATCGGTACACCGGCTCGCGGCGAACACGGTCGGCGACATCGTGGGGGAGAACGCGCGCGTCCGCCGACTGGTCGCCTTCGTCCGCGACCACCTCGAAGACGACGACTGGGTCGCCGACCACCCGACGTTGGACGCGCTGCTGGCGGCCGGCCGGGGCGACTGCAGCGACCACGCGCGCCTGTTGGTCGCGCTGGCGCAGGCCGCGGGCACCGCCGCACGCCGGGTCGCCGGCCTCCTGTCCGAGGACGGGGTCACCTTCCATCCACACGAATGGTGCGAAGTCGCCGTCGACGGCACGTGGTGGCCCGTCGATCCGATCTTCGGCCGCACCGCGCTGCATGCGGGCTACCTGCGTATGGGCGGCGACGCCAGCGTATTGCTCGCGCCACGCATGGAACTGCGGCACGCAGACTCGCCCTGACCGCCTTTCCATCCCAGCGGCTACGATTGTCCGCGTGCAGTCGATCCCTCCTCTCGGCCAACGCATCCGCATCTTGCTCTGGATCGGATGGAGCATCGCGGCGGTGCGCCTCGCGTTGGACGCGCTGTGGCCGCACGGGCCGATCACGATGTACTTCGGCAACTACTTCTTGTTGCCACTGGTCATGGCCTGGATCGGCCTGCGCCGCGACTGGGGTCCGATCGGCTGGCGCGCGGTCGCGCTGAGCATGGTCGTGGTCGCCGCCGCAGTCTGGGGCATCGGCAACGCAATCGCGTACAGCACGGGCCAGGTGATGGAGTGGACCCACGGCCGCTTCTCACCGGGCACTGCCGTGGTCGCGGCCGATGGCAGCGTCGAGTACGAAGGTGCGCGCGCCGCACCGGTGCAGGACACGCTGCTCGAGAAGCTGGGCCAGGGAGCCCTGCACGGTGTGCTGAGCACGCTGGCGGCCAGTGTTTGGTGCGTCGTCCTCGGCACCGTCCTGATTTGGCTCCCCGCCCGGGTTACCTCGCGACGGATCGCCCACTAGGCAAGGCTCATGCACGAGGGCTCCCGCCCAGCACGCGCCGTCGCCGCTGCGACCCTGGCCCTGGCCACCTTCGCCGCCGCGCAAGCGCGACGCGACGACGGCGTGCGCCGCGCGTTGTCGGTGCAGAGCGAGGCGCAGCTCACCCGGCTCCTCGGCGCGCATCCGTTCGCGGTCTTGGCGGCGCGCGCCCGGCTGCCTCGCGCAGAGGCTGCCGCGCAGTGGCCGCACCAGCGCGGCGACGTCCCCCTCCACCTGCACCGCGAGGCGCTGGTCTGTGGGCTTTGGTCTTCGGACCGCGAGGTGGCATTCACCGCCGCGAGCGTGGTTCCCGAGCAGTGCCTCGATCTCGCCGACATCGACCGCTACCTCGCCATCTGTCGGCCCCGGCTGTTCGAGCCTGACTTGCGCTTCTCGTGGGACACGTTCAGTCACTGTCTCGACCCGGCAGGCGTCACCGCCGTGCTGCGCGGCATGGCGCGCGCACCCCGGGAATGCGACGCGCGCCACATGCTCGGCGATCTGCACCGCCTGCTGCGGATGGCGCACGCCGAGCCGCTCGCCGCCCTCTGCCACCACCCCGACTCGCTGCTGCGCGTCGAAGCCCGTGCTCACCTCGCCTACCTGACACACTTCGCGCCCGGCCCGCGGTCGCTGGTCGCCAGCGTCCTGCTCGAGTGGTCCGGCGGCGACGACGTCCGGCTGCGCGCCACGCCGGATGCCGAGTACACCCCACGACGGTACCAGCTGCCGGCGGAGCGGCCGGGTTGGCCAGCGGCGCTGCGCGCCTGCCTGCACCGGCTCTATCTGGAGCTGCCGGCGCCACCGGGCGACCCGACCGCGCGCTGGCCGCAGTTCGCCCCCTTTCTGCTGCGCTGGGCCGCGGACGAGGTCCCGACCGATGCAGACATCCCCCTGCTGGTCAGCCTGCTGGGCAGCGATCGAAGCGGCGCGCACGCGATCGCGCTGCGGGCAGCGCGATCGCTAAGTAGCAACCCTCGCCTCGACACTGCGCTGCGCCGCTTCATCGAAACACGCGCTCCGGATGAAAGCGGGCACTACTGGCTTGCGCACGCCGCCGCGGGGGGCGCCGCGCGGGGACAGCTGATCGCACACGCAGCGCGCGACGCGACGGCGCTGGCGGTCGCCCTCGAGATCGCACCCAACGAGGCCGCGGCGGCATGGGCGGCGACACTCACCTCGCCCGCACACGCCACCGCCGGCATCGATCGACTGATCGATGCCCACGACCTCTGCGGCTGGGCACCGGTGCACTGGTCGCCGAACGCGCCGGCCGCCATCGGCGACGTGCTCGATCGACACGCACCGACCCTGCCCTACCCCGCGCTGCACCGGCTGCTGGGCACCCTGCCGCGCTACCGCACGGCTGCAACGGTGAATGCCTACGCACAGGCCACCGATGGACCGCGCTCGGTCGACTGCCACGCCGCGCTGCTCGAAGTGCACGATCGCGCCGACCTCCGCGCCCGCCTTGCCGCCTGGCGAACGCACGCCGACTCCGCGGTCACCGACCACGCCCACCTGCGTCTGCTGCAGCTCGGTGCAACCGCACACGGTCCCGACCTGGTGCGGTGGACGGACGGACGGCCGGCGCATTGGATCACCTTGGCGCGGGCCGGCGGCAGCAAGGCGGTGCGCGACGCGCTGTCGCACCGCTTGCGCACGCACCCACCCCCCGGCGGCGAGTTCGACGAGACCGCCCTCATCCCCTTGGCGGCGGCCGCGGCGTTGACTGTGCCCGAACGCGCGGCGCGGAACTGGCTGGCATCGCTGCGGCGACGACCGGACCTGGTCGCCGCACATTACGACACTTGGCGGGACGCAGTCCTCGCGGGAAACGCTGCGTCGGCCTTGCGCCACTTCGCCCAGGCGCAGCCGATGGAGACTCTGGAGCCCCGCGGTCTCGGCCTGGTCGACGATGCCGCGCTGCGTGCGCACCTGCACACGGTGCGCGCCACGCCAGGCGCCGCCGTCCAGGCGGTGATCGGTGAGCTCGCGCTGGCGGGAGAAGCATCGGCCCTCCACGAGCTCGCGCGCGTGCGCGCCAGGAAGCTGTACGGCTGGATCGACGACTCCCGCCCCGCCATCCTCACTCTGGGCAACCGCCTCGATCTCACCACCGAGTGGATCGACGAGCTCGGCACCATCTGCTGCCGGCGCAACGCGGCAGCGTCGGCACTGGAAGCGCTGACCGGCTTCGACGCCCACGACGCCGCCGAGCACGGCCTCGTCGGCCAGCGCGACCACGCCCGCGCCTGGTTCGACGCGGTGCGCGACCGGCTGCGGTTCAGCCGCATCGCGCAGCGCTTCGTGGTCGCTCCGGCACGCTGACCGCGAGCTCGGCCAGAATCGCCGCATCGGCGGCGATGCCGGTCAGCGTCGGCACATCGATGGTCTGGCGTGCGTCGGTGTAGCTGTGCTGCGGAGAGGTGTGCGCTTCGATCAGCAGGCCGTGCGCGCCACACGCCAGCGCGGCGCGCGCCATCGGCCGCACGCGCTCGCGCACGCCGACGCCATGCGACGGATCGACCAGGATCGGCAGGTGGCTCAGCTGCCGCACCGCCGGGACGACATTGAGATCCAACGTGTTGCGCGCGTGGTCGGCGAAGGTCCGCACGCCGCGCTCGCACAGGATCACCCGCGGGTTGCCGGCGGCCATCACGTACTCGGCAGCCATCAGCCACTCTTCCAGCGTGGCGGCGAGCCCCCGCTTGAGCAGCACCGGTCGATCCACCGCCCCGAGCCGCTTCAGCAGCGAGGTGTTCTGCATGTTGCGCGCACCGACCTGCAACACATCCACACACTCGGCCATCGCCGCCACGGTGTCGGTGTCCATGACCTCGCTGACGACCGGCAGCCCGACCTGCTCGCGCACCCGGCGCAGCGTCACCAGCGCCTCTTGCCCCAGCCCCTGGAAGGCATACGGGCTGGTACGCGGCTTGAACGCCCCGGCGCGGAACATCACGGCGCCGGCGTCGCGCGCCGCGGCGGCGACCGCCAGGGTGCGCGCCTCGGTCTCCACCGAGCACGGCCCCGCGATCAACACGGGGGTGCGGCCGCCGATCTCGACCACGCCGCCGGCCGGCGTCGGCACCCGGACCACGGTGTCTTCCGGTTGGACCTCGCGACTGACGAGCTTGTAGGCGCGAGTCACTGGAATGCACTCGAGCACACCGGGCAGCCCCACCAACGTCGACGGGTCGACCGGCCCCGAGTTGCCGGTGACGCAGATCGCGGTGCGGTTCTCGCCCGGCACGGCGAGCGGCACGAAGCCGAGGCGTTCGACCGCGGCCTCGACGCGTTCACAATCGGCGACGGTGCTGTCGCGGTGCATCAGGATCAACATTCGGACCTCCTACTCTCGCCGGTAGTGCCGGCGGCTCGGGAAACGGAATCAGTGTGGGTCGCCGCCGCGGCGGCGAGGGCGCGGCAGCGCGACGCGAGGGCCTCGGGCAGCGCCGGCCGCGGCGTGCGCTCGATCAGCTGCGCCAAGTGGCTGCCGACCACCGCGATGCGTGCACCGGCGGCGAACGCGGCGGCCACCTGGGCAGCCGACGACAAGCCGAAGCCGACGCAGACCGGCACCGCGCTGGCCGCGCGCAGGGCGTCATCGGCCGGCGCCTCGCGCCGCGCTCCAGTGACCGCTTGCTGCGCCGCCAAGTAGACGAAGCCGCTCGCCGTCGCCGCCAGCGCCGCCCGCCGTGCCGCCGGCGTGCGCACCGACAACAGCGGCACGTGGCCGAGGTCGGCCTCGCGACAGGCGCGCTGCAGCGGGATCGACTCCTCGAGCGGCACGTCGGGCACCAACAGCGAAGAGGCACCGGCAGCCGCCGCGTCGCGGCAGAAAGCGTCGAGCCCGCGCGCGTGCACCAGGTTGGCGTAGACCAGGAGGTTGAGCGGCGTCCGCGGCAGCGCGGCGCGCAGCGCCGCCAGCTGTGCGAGCGCCGCGTCGGTCGACGTGCCAGCTGCCAGCGCGCGCTGCGCGGCACGCTGGATGGCGACCCCGTCGGCGCACGGATCGGAGTACGCAATGCCCAGCTCGAGCATGGTGGCGCCGGCTTTGACCGCGCCCACCGCGAGCTCGTGCGAGATGGCTGGCTCGGGATCGCCGATCACGAAGAACGCGGCAAAGTGCGGCCGTGGCTCGGCCAGGGATTGCTGCAAGACGCGCAGAGTCATGCTGGGCCCCCATCGACGGCCGCCGTCGGGGCGCCGCGACCGACCGCGGCAACCCGATCGAGATCTTTGTCGCCTCGCCCCGACAAGCACAAGACCACGCACGCGCCAGAGGGCAGCAGGCTGCGGCGGACAGCAGAGAGAGCTACCGCCACCGCGTGCGCGGATTCCAACGCCGGCACGATGCCTTCGAGCCTCGCCAGTGCTCGAAAGGCGTCGCTCGCCTCGTCGTCGGTCGCGGTGACGTAGCGCGCCCGGCCGGTGTCGCGCAGCTGCGCGTGCTCCGGACCGACCGCCGGGTAGTCGAGACCCGCCGCGATGCTGTGGCTCGCCTTGACTTGCCCATCCGCCTGCTGCAGCACCAGGGTGCGCGCGCCGTGCAGGATGCCGGGCACACCGGCGGCCAGCGGCGCGCCATGTGCGCCGGAGTCGAGCCCGCGGCCGGCGGGCTCGACCCCGATCAGCTGCACCCCCGTATCGAAGAACTCGCGGAACAGCCCGATCGCGTTGGAGCCGCCCCCGACACACGCGATCGCGGCATCGGGCAAGCCGCCGAGCGCCGCCCGGCACTGGGCGCGGGCCTCGCGGCCGATGACCGCCTGCAGATCACCGACGAGCGCGGGATAGGGATCCGGGCCACAGACCGTGCCGAGCACGTAGTGCGTGTCATCGATCCGCGCGACCCAGTCGCGCAGCGCCTCGTTGATCGCGTCCTTCAGGGTGGCGGAGCCGCTGTCGATGCCGACGACGTCGGCGCCGCACAACCGCATGCGGTCGACGTTCGCCGCCTGACGGCGCACGTCGCGCGCGCCCATGTAGACCGTGACCTCCATCCCCAGCCGCGCGCCGACCATCGCGGTGGCGACACCGTGCTGGCCGGCGCCGGTCTCGGCGACCAACCGGCGCTTGCCCATGGCCTGCGCCAGCAGGGCCTGGCCGACGACATTGTTGGTCTTGTGCGCGCCGCCGTGCAGCAGGTCCTCGCGCTTGAGCCAGACCTGCAGGCCGCATTCCCTCGATAGCCGCGGCGCAGCGGTCAGCGGCGTCGGGCGCCCCGCCCAACTCCGCAGCTCGCGGCGCAACCGACGGCGGAACGCGGGCGAGGGCAGCACGGTCTGGCGCGCGGCCTCGAGCTCTTGCAGGGCCGGCATCAACAGCTCCGAGACGAACCGTCCGCCGTACTCACCGAACGCGCCACACACCGGCGCTTCGCGACAGGGTTGCTTCACTTCACCGCTCCTCGACTCCGACCACGGCGAACAGCCGCCGCAGGGCATCCGCGTCCTTGACCCCGGGCGCACACTCCACGCCACTCGACAGGTCGATGCCAAAGGGTCGATAGCGCAGCAGGCCTTTGACGTTGGTCGCATCGATGCCCCCGGCGATCCACACCCCGCGCGGCGCGCGCGGTGCGAGCATCTGCCAATCGAACACCCGACCGCCGCCGCCGGCGCCGCGGTCGAGGAGCACGGACCCATCGCCACCAGGGGGCGGCGCGATCGGCGGCAGGTGCCGCTGGCCGGCGACGACCTCCACCGCGGTGGTCACGGCCAAGCCGTCGCCCCGCAACGTCTCGGCGAGGCCAGTCGCGGCCCGGTGCAGCTGGACGTGCCCGACGCCGGTGTCCTCGCAGGCCCGGCGCACGGAATCGATCACCGGCCGGCGGAACACCAGGACGACGTCGACCGCGCCGACGACCGCGCGGGACACGGCGCGCACCTGCTGGGTGGTCGCACGCCGCGGCGAGTCCTCCGCCAGCACGCAGCCGATACGACGCGCGCCGAGCCGAGCAGCCAGCTCCGCATCTCGCGCCCGCCGCACGCCGCAGATCTTGACGACAGTCACTGCGCACCCTCCGACAAGAGGTCGCCGCGACGGCGCATCAGCGCGGTGCCGACCAGGACCCCATCCGCAATGCCCAGCAGCCCGTCCAGCTGGCGCCGCTCGCTGTAGCCGCTCTCGGCGACGCGCAGTCGTCCGTGCGGCACCGCGCGCAGCAACCGGGGCGCAACCGAAAGATCGACGCCGAGGGTCTCCAAGTCACGGTTGTTGGCGCCGATGATCGCTCCCTCGATCGCCAGGGCGGCTTCCAGCTCGGCCTCGGTGTGACACTCGACCAAGGCGGCGACGCCGCAGGCGGCACAGGCGGCGCCGAGCTCTTCGAGCAACACGCCGTCGACGCAGCGCACCAACAGCAGCACCGCGGCGGCACCCAGCTGTGCCGCCCGTTCGACCTGCCGCGGCGACATGACGAAGTCCTTCATCAAAACCGGCAGCGAGCAGGCCGCCACCGCCGCGGCGAGGTCGGCCTCATTGCCGCCGAACCGGGTCGGCTCGGTCAGCACGCTCACCGCGGCGGCCCCGCCGCGCTCGTAATCGCGCACGACCGCGGCGACGTCGGCGTCGAGCGCGATCGCGCCCCGACTCGGACTGCGGCGCTTGAATTCGGCGATCAGCGCGACACCCTCGGCGCCGCGCAGCGCGGCCGCGAACGCCCCTGGCGCGGTCTCCGCCCTCGCCGCGGGCGACGCCTCGGCGCCGGCCACAACGGGATCGAGCGCGGCAGCCCGGTGCCGCGCCGCGGCGACGATCTCGGCGAGGACCGTCATCCGACCGCCCTCGTCGCCGCGCGCGCACCACACTCCACGTAGCGTTCGAGCACGGCCAGAGCCGCGCCACCGGCCAGCAGCGCCCGCGCGCGCTCGACCCCGGCCAGCAGATCGCCGGCCAAACCAGCGAGCTCCAGTGCCGCACCAGCGTTGAGGGCCACCGCATCGGCGCACGGCCCGACCTCGCCCGCCAGCACGGCGCGCAGCACCGCCGCGTTGTGCGCGGCATCCCCGCCGCGCAGCGCCGCCAGCGGCGCGCGCGCCAGCCCCAGCTCGCGGGGTTCGCAGGCAAAGGCCTCGATGGCCCCGGCGCGCAACCGGTGTCCACGGCTCACCGCGTGCAGGCCGAGCTCGTCGAGACCATCGCAGTGCACGACCAGGGCGTCGCGCGCGCCGAGCTCGGCCAGCGCTTCGCACATCGGACGGGTGACGGCGGGGTCGTAGACGCCGACCAACTGGTGCTCGGCAAGGGCGGGGTTGGCCAGCGGCCCGAGCAAGTTGAACAGGGTGCGCACGCCCAAGCCGCGCCGCACGGGAGCGACCTGGGCCATCGCCGGGTGGTAGGCGGGCGCGAACAAGAAGACGAACCCGCACGCATCGAGCACCGCACTCGCAGCGCGCGCATCCAGCTGCAGGCAGCCACCGAGCGCCTCGATGACGTCGGCGCTGCCGACCGGCGAGGAGACCCCGCGGTTGCCGTGCTTGGCCACCGCGGCGCCGCCGGCCGCCACGACGAGCGCCGCCGCGGTCGACACGTTGAAGCTGCCCGCGCCGTCGCCACCGGTGCCGCAGGTGTCGACGACGGGGCGGACGTTGGCGTGCATCGCGACGCGGTGGGCACGCAAGACGCGAGCACCCGCAGCCAGCAATGCACCGCTCGGTGGACGCATCGACAACGCGACCAGCAGACCCGCGACCGCGGCGGGGTCCGCCTCGCCGCGCATGATGGCGTGCATCGCCTCTTCGACGCGGTCCGGCGCGGGCTCGCGCCCGGCCTGCACTTGTTTGATCAGATCGGAAATCATCTCGGCTCCTTGGTTGACTCGGTGACGTCAGGCGGTCGCGCGTACGACACCGCGCGCGTGGTTGAGAACTCCGTCGAGCAGGGCGGCGCCGTGCGGCGTCAGCACCGACTCGGGATGGAACTGCAGGCCGAGCTGCGGCAACGTCCGGTGCCGCATGGCCATGACCTCGCCGTCGACCGTGCGGGCGACGACCTCGCAAGCTGCCGGCACGTCGGTGACCACCAGGCTGTGGTAGCGCGCGACGGTCAGCGATGCCGGCAACCCGGCGAGGCGCGGGTCGGCGACGCATTCGACCAAAGACGCGACGCCGTGGACCGGAGCCGCTGCCCGCGCAACTCGGCCGCCGTGCGCGACGGCCAACGCTTGATGCCCGAGACAGACGCCCAGCACCGGCACTGCCGGGCGCGACGCCAACCAGGGCAGCGTCACGCCGGTGTCCTGCGGCCGGCCGGGGCCCGGCGACAGCACGACCAGGTGTGGCCGGTCCGCGGCCAAGCGGTCCTGCAGTACGGCGAGCGGCAGGTCGCAGCGATACACGCGGGTGGCCGCACCACACCGCGCGAGCTGGTCGGCCAACAAGAAGACGAAGCTGTCGCGATGGTCGATCAGCACCACCCGCGTCCGCGGCGATCGAGGGCCTGCGCTCATCGTGCGACCTCCGCCCCGCAGCCAACATCGGAGAGCGCCTCGGCTGCCGCCACCGCTTGCACACACGCACGCATCTTGTGCGCCGTCTCGGCCAGCTCGCGCTCCGGCTCGCTGAGCCAGACCACGCCGGCCCCGGCGCGCACGTGGTAGACCCCACCGCCGCCCGCCGCGCCCACGACGTAGCGCAGGGCCCGGATGGTGATGCAGGTGTCGAGCGAGCCGTCCTGCAGCAGGTAGCCAACCGCACCGCCGTAGAAGCCGCGCGCCTGCGGCTCCAAGGCGCGGATCAGCTCGAGCGCGCGCAGCTTCGGCGCGCCGGTGAGCGTGCCGGCGTTGGCCAGCGCGCGGTAGGCGTGCAGCGCGTCCAGGCCCGGCCGCAGCACACCCTGCACACGACTCACCAGGTGCTGGACGTGACGGTAGCGCACTACGCGCAGCTGCTCGACCACGCGGGTCGAGCCAGCTACCGACACGCGCGCGATGTCGTTGCGCGCCAGGTCGAGCAGCATGCAATGCTCGGCGAGCTCCTTGCGATCGAGCTGTAGGGCGAGCGCCAGCCGGGCATCGAGATCGGGATCCACCTCGCCGCTCGGAGCCGCGCCTGGGCGCCGCCCCCGCGGGGCGGTGCCGGCGATCGGCATCGTCTCGACCACGCCGCCACCGACCTTCAAGAACGTCTCCGGCGAAGCACCCATCAGCACCCCGCGCGGCAGCTCGAGATAGAACTGGTAGGGAGACGGGTTGTCGGCCCGCAGGGCGCTGTACACCGCCAGCGGCGCGGCGGCGCTGGGGAGTGCCCGCGCGCGCGACAGCACCGTTTGGAACACGTCGCCGTCGGCGATGTGCGCCCGCACGGTCTCGACGGCGGCGCAGAACGCATCGTCGACGTCGGTGCCCAGCGGCGCCCGGCCGACGACCGGCGGGGTCGCGCACGTTCCGGACGCCGCCACTCGCCTCAGCTGCTCCACCTGCCGCGCGTGCCGCGCCCGCACCGCCGACCGGGCCTGCCACGGCAACCCGCGCGTCACCACGACCGCGCGGCGCTCGAGCGGCTCGAACACGATCATGTCACCGGCCAGCACGAAGCTCGCGTCCGGCTCGTCGAGGGGGTCGTGCGACCGGGGAGGCAGAGTCTCGAACCGGTCGACGAGGTCGTGCGCGAACGCCCCGAACAACCCCGGCGCCATCGGCACGCGGGATCCCACCGGATCGGCCACCGCCCCGGCCACGACGCGCAACCCGTCGAGTGCGCCCGGCGCGCGCAAGCGCGCATCGTCGTCGAGCCCCGTCCCGGCATTCGCCATCGGGCGCGCGCACCGGGCGAGCTGCCCGCGCAGACCGTCAACCAGCGGCCCCGTGTCATCGGCGAGCGGCTCGACCTCGACGCGGCCATCGCGCAGCTGCACGCGCAGCCAGGGCCGCGTCACCAGAATCGAACGCGGCGGCGCGCCGGCCTCGGCGGCATCGGAGCTCTCGAGCAGGACGCGGCCCGCGCCACTGCCGCCGGCAGCGGCGCTGAGCAGCGCCACCGCGGCTTCGGGGGGCACGCCCTGAACGACCCGCACGAGGGGAGCGGCGACGAAGAGTGGCGTCGTGATCAGTCTTCGGAACATCGGTGTGCGCAAGGCACACCGCGCCGAAGGCAGCTCAGACCCACGCGGCCGAGGCACCCGGGCGCGGGATGCCTCGTCGTGAGAAAGCGAAAAGCGCTAGGACGGCGGCAACCCGAAGGGTACGGACCACCACCAGCGCCAAGTGTGGGTGCGGGGGTGTTGGGTCGCGCCGTGCATGAGTCGAATACTCATAGAGCTCGATCGCCGGTTGGCAACCCCCGACCCGGATGTTTCCGGCGGCAGACTGGCACCGAGCGCTGCCCCTCAGCGCTCGCGCGCGTAGACCAGGAGCCCGCGGCGGGCCGCCGCTGCTTCTAGCTCATCGGGCAGCTCGACCACCCGATATCCCCGCGCGACGAAGTCCTCATGCGTCACGCCCGTCCGCCCGCGCACCGCGACGGCGAACCCGACTCCGGCCTGCTCGAACGCGCGCAGCACGTCGGCGCGCGTCAGCACCACGTTCGGCGCCGGCTCCTGCCCCGCGAAGTACTCGAGGCGCGGGATCATCTCGGTCGCGAGCTTCTGCCGCACTCCGAGTCGAGGCCGCAACCAAGCGCCCAGGTCGATCAAGACCCGCCGGTCCGCGCGCCGAGTCTGTGGAATCCGCGCCAGGTCACCGGCCACCGCGATGCAGACCAAGGCCGCCACGCCCCACCTCGGCAGTTGAGCAAGGCGCCGCGACAGCACTTGCCAACTCAAGCCGGCGAACACCAACAACAGGCAGCCGTAACCCGAGACGAAGCGAAAGTGACTCCTCAGCAACGGGATCACCAGGACTTGCAGCCCCACGAGACCGACGACCAACACCATCGGAGCGCGCCCCACCCGCGATGCCGACAGCCACAGGCCGTGCAGGGCCATGGGCAACGCGACGTAGCCCACGACCTCGAACAGATCGCCGGGCACCTGGACCAAGTGCGCCAAGTAGTGACCGATCGCGGAGCCGCTGCGGCCAATGCCGACCTCGTAGTTGAAGGCGATCTTCGGCGAGACGACGAAGCCGACTCCCCACCGCCAGTAGCCGAGCGAACACAGAAGCCCGACGGCCGCCGCGGCCAGCGTGGCGGCGAGCGCGATCCGACGCGCGCCGAGGACCCACAGCCACGGCACCCCCACCAGCACCAACGACGCCCCCTCGGGCCGCGTCGCGAACGCCAACCCCGCCAACACGCCGACGGCCGTGCCGCGCGCCGCACCACCCCGCGCCTCCCCCCGCACCCCGAGCATCAACCAAACCGCGGCAGCGACGAACAGGTAGAACGGGCCCTCGGACAGGCAGTCGGCGGGGTGCCGGGCAAACCAGATGCCCACCCCGTACAGCCCGCCGCAGCCGAGCGCGGCACGGCGGCCGAACAGCCGCTGGGCCGTGGCCGCGAGAGGCAGTACCGCCAGCGCCCCCAGCCCTGCCGACACGATCTGCCCGGCGACCACCGTGTCCAGCCCCGGTGCCGTCACCAACAAGGCCGCGATCAGCAGCGAGTACAACGGGTGGAACGCGGTCTCGAACGCCGCCGCGAACGACCCGGCCGCGACCTGGTCGGCGATCCACAAGTAGGCCGCCGCATCCCGCCCCGGGACCTCGGTGCCGTGCGCCACGATCGCTCGCACGACGACGGCGAAGGCCAACAGGGCCCCCGCGTCGCGCGGCCTGAGCCCGGGTCGTGAGTCGGCGGAACCCAGAGGCATTCGGTTGCCCGACTCTAAGAGCAGGGACGCGGCCCCGCCGCCGCATTTCCAAAGGCGAGCCGCTCGCCCGGCCCGGCCGTCACTGCGTCGACAACACCATTGCGCCGACCGATGTCGTGCGCGTTTGTCGGGTCGCTTGCGATTGTTGATGCATCAGGCCGACCTCCAGACCGTCGACGCCCGTCAGGGTCCACGCCCGCCCGGTCGCCGGATCCAGAGTGAGCACGCGAGCGCGCAGGTGAAAAGCGCTGCCGCCGTCACCCGGGGCGCTGTCGGTGTCGACGCCGCCCGACCGCCAGCGCAACGCACTCGCGGTGTATGATCCCACCATGCGGCGCACCGCCGCCACCGGGCGCACGGCGAGGACTGCCCCACCGATCCCCAGCGCCGCTGTGTCCTGCAGTGCGTGCGTGACCGCGGTCCCCTGGCCCAGCGAGTCGTTGACCGAGGCATCGCCATCATGCGGCCAGTCGGCGACCGCGTTGAACGAGCCGTTCCAACCGACATGGCTGCCGACGGCGTTGGGTCGCAACAAGCGCACGCGACCGTCGGTCGGGAGGGCGTTGTCGGCAATCTGCACGTCGTCGTAGAAGTAGTCCGCGAATCCGCCGTTGCGCGCCGAACGCCCCAAGTGGACCCGCGCCGCGATCTGGTCGGAGCAGCTCGCATCGGCCACCGCGACCTCGACGTTGCCGTCCACCAGCAGCTCGAGTCGCGTGGCGGGCCCTGAGCCGACCCGCATTCCGATGCGGTACCACTGATCGGGCACCAGGACCGTGCTGCCGATGTAGCGCGTCGCCGAGGCATCCTCGACGCTCAACACGCCGCTCGGCTCGATCTCGAGCCGCGCCTTGGTCGCCGACGTGCCCGTGACCTCCGCGATCCGAACCCGCCCACTGGACGCGGCGTAGCGAAAGTGGAAGAGCAAGAACGTGTCGACGAGACCGAGGTCGCCGTCCGGCATCGCGGCGACGTCGTCCCGCTTGATCGTCGCGTAGCCGTACTCTCCGGTGTTGGTCGTCGAGCGCATCGCGAAGCCGCCACTGCGCGCGACAGCGCTCTGCACCGAAACCGTCGAGCTGACGAACGAGAACTCGCTGGCGTCACCGGTCTCCATGCCGGCGAACTGAACGATGTTCGCCGTCGGCTGTGGCGGTGCCACGGCAAAGGTGCAGATCGCAAAAAACCCGGGCGACAGCGGAGTCGCCGCCGGACTGCACCCGACCAACGGCCCCGTGCTGGTGTCATAGATCAGCGACCCCGCCGGCACGGAGCTGGCCCCGGGAGGCGGCACGGCGGGCCAGGCCAACGGCACGCCGACGTTGCCGTGCACGGTCAAGCCGGTCGGCCCGACCGTACCCCGCCACGGCGTTCCCGCCTGGACCGTCGCGCCGAGCTCGACGTCGCGATTCCACGCGCAAGAGTTGGGCTCGAAGAACAGCAAGACCTCGACGTTCAATTGCACCGGCAGCAGGCTCAGCGCCGGCGGATAGAAGTTGGCGAGGTGGTGGGCAGGCTGACCGTTGACGCGGGGCACCGGGTTGTAGATCAGGAGCGCCGGCGAACCGTTCCAGTCGGGCAACACGTCGAAGCGGTTGCCGTTGAGATCGAGATTGAACGGAAAGATCGGCCCCGCCTGGGCAGGCAGAGCAGCGGCCACGACGCAGAGAGCGATGGCGCGACTCATTCCGGAGAGCGACGCGAACATTGACATTCTTCCAGCGGACACGAAATCGGCAACTCGGAGGGACAGACGTCGGAGGTTGGGAGCCGATCGGGTCGGGGAAGAATAGCGTCGCCGGCGGTCGCGGGGGCCGGGGTCGTCCAACGATTTCCGGTGCACCGGCTGGCCGCTCCGTCCGCCGGCCAACCGGATCGCACCCGGAGCATGTCGTAACCCCCGCTAACAACCCTCCGAACGCCCGCTCATGTTCCCCGTCTCGGCATCGGGACTCCACCGAGGCCACACCGTCTCGATTCGAGTAGCCTGCCTCGCGCTCACCCGAATCGGGCTCCCGCCGCCACACCTCGCCCCGCCCGTCACCCCGCATCGGATGATCCCGCGCCCCACCCTGTTCTCCTCCACCAGCGCCCGAGCCCTCCTGACGACGGCCCTACTCGCCGGCGTGTGCCCGACCCAACCGACCGCGCGGAGCGCGGCGGGATCGACATTCTACGTCGCGCCGAATGGCGATGACGCCGGCCCGGGCTCGCTGCAGAGGCCTTGGGCCACCGTCGCACGCGCGGTCACCGCGTTGCGCGCAGGCGACACGTTGCTGCTTCGCGGCGGCACCTACCACGAGCGCTACATCGACATCGCGGTCGCCGGTACCGCCGATCGATGGATCACGATCGGCGCCTATCCCGGCGAGCGCGCGCGCATCGACGGCGGCATCGCCGAGTTCCGCGCTCCCGGCAACTCGGACTGGGAGCTCGTCGATGCTGCCAAGCAGATCTACCGCTCGAAGCGGAGCTTTCCCAACGCCAAGCCCATTTATGGCTACTTCGGCCCGGTCGATCGCCAGCACCGCTTGGTGACCTACGAGAGCTACGCCCCTTTCAGCACGGACAACGAGACCTACCTCGACGTGCCACCGTACTACTACGTGGGGCCGGGGCTGTTTTGGAACCCGCTGGACGCGCGGATCTATCTGCGCACGGCGAGGACGGGCTTGCAGGGGCGATTGGCACTGCCGTTTCCGCTGGCGTCCGACCCCGCGAGCATGCGCATCGTGCTGTTCGAAAGCGCGCCGATCTTGGACTTCCAAGCGGGTGCGGCGCACGTGCAAGTGCAAGACCTCGACTTGCTACATGCGGGCTCACCGGCGCGCATCGGCACCGGCGCGCACGACATCGCCGTCCGCCGCTGTACCCTGCGCGGTGGTCGCTATCACGTCACCATCCGCGACGGCGCGCGCGCCGTGGTGCTCGAAGACCTCGCGATCGAAGACGCGGTGCCGGCTTGGATCACCTGGACCGACGTCAAGCTCCCGCCGGTGGGCCGCCCGGCCCACTTGCTACAGGGTGCGGCGGTATGGATCGGCGACCGCGTCGACGACGTCGAGATCGCCCGCTGTCAGGTGCGCGCCGTGTTCGACGGGATCACCGCCACGCAGAGGGTGACCAACCTGCGCGTACATCACTGCCGCTTCGACGAGATTCGCGATGACGTTCTGCAGATCGGAACCGCCGGAGAGGGTCTCGAGTTCGCCTACAACGTGGCTACCCGGTGCTATTCCGGTGTGTCGCGGCACGGCAATGGCGCACCGAGCGCGACCGCGCGCGAGACCAAGTTCATTCACCACAACGTCATCGAAACCGCCACCGCGCAGATGGTGAGCCGGGACGACCCGCGCCGACTGCTCCCGGCCAAGCTGCGGGGCCCCGCCGGCAATGGCCTCGGCTCCGGCCGCCCGTTCGGCCGCCACCGGCTGTCGTCGATCACCGGCCCCGACCCTTGGAAGATCTACCACAACACGCTCATCGGCACGCAGGACATCGACGCCGGCGGCCTCGGCGTGACCTACGACCTCGTGCCGTTCGACCCGGCCGCCCCGCAGGAGGTGTTCAACAACATCTTCGTGCAAGTCGCGGACTACCACCTGGTGCGCGACGCGCGCACCGCGGACGGCTCGATGGTCATGGACGGCAATCTCTACTACCGAGTGCCGGCGACCCCTGCCCAACCGCTGCTACGACGCTACGCCAACGGCACCGCGACCCGCCACTTCCGCACGCTCGAGGAGTTTCTGGGATCCGCGCACTGGCGCGCATCGCAGGCCTACTACCCGCCGGGCTGGGAGGCGAGCGGCGCGCACGGCGCCCCGCTCTTGGACGCGCTGTTCCGCCCGAAGGCCGGCAGTCCAGCGGCGGCGGGCGCGGTGGCACTGGCCGGCCGCCCCTGGCCGGGCTTGGCCGGCGAGACGTTTCGAGGCGCGCTGCCTCCGCTGCCCTGATCCGCGGCGCCCCGACGGGGTCGCGTGATTTCTCGTAACGTGGGCGTCCCCGGGGCTCATTCAGGGCTTCCGTCACCTCGCCTTCCTCCACGCCCATGGCCGATCCCCGCCTTCGTCCATCTCCGTTCCGCGGCCTGCTGCTGCCCCTCGCCACCTGCACCGGGCTCTTGGCCACGGATGCCCGACTGACGGGTCAGGGGGCGGCGCTCCTCGCGGACATCAACGTGCAGCCGGGCAGCGTGAACACCAACTCGTCGCCCTTCGGGTTCGCGGCGCTCGGCCCCTTCGCCTACTGCTCGCTGACCGGGGCCGGCGTCGGCCGCGAGCTCTACCGGACCATCGGGGCGTCGGGGACCACCCAGCTGATCGCGGACATCGAGCCCGGCCCCACCAGCTCGAGCCCGGGTGGATTGCTGATCGTCGGAACGACGGTGTTCTTCAGCGCCGAGACTGCGACCAGCGGCCGAGAGCTGTGGAAATCGGACGGCACGGCCGCCGGCACGGTGCTCGTCGCCGACATCCAACCCGGGCCGGGCTCCAGCAACCCTTCCGGCCTGGTGACCGACGGCAGCTTGGTCTACTTCAGCGCGGACGACGGCGGCACGGGGGCCGAGTTGTGGCGCACGGACGGGACGGCCAACGGCACTTTCATGGTCGCCGACATCAACGCGGGTTTGGCGTCGTCCAAGCCGCGCGGCATGCTCTGGCTGCCCACCGGGCTCGTATTCGCCGCCGACGACGGCACCAACGGCAACGAGCTCTGGTTCTCGGATGGCACCACCGCCGGCACGTTGCAGCTGGCCGACATCGCCCTGGGCTCGGCCTCGTCGTCACCGAGCAGCTGGACCCGGCTCGGCAACCGCGTCCTGTTCACCGCGGACGACGGCGGCACTGGTCGCGAGCCGTGGATGACCGACGGCACCGCGGCGGGGACGTTTCAGGTCGCCGATATCGCCAGCGGGCCCAACTCGTCCTCTCCCAGCCCCGGAGTGCAGCTGGGCAATCACATCTACTTCACCGCCGACGACGGTGTGTCCGGCCGCGAACCGTGGCGCACCGATGGTACTACCACGACTCTGGTCGCCGACATCAACCCCAGCGGCGACGGGCTTGGCTCGCCACTCGTCGCTCTCAATGGCTGGCTGTACCTCTCGGCGGACGACGGCCAGACCGGCACGGAGCTGTGGCGCACCGACGGAGCCACGACCGCCCTGGTCGCCGATCTCGAGCCGGGTCCAGCGTCTTCCAGACCCGGCCGCGCGGTGGTGCTCGGGCAAGAGCTCGTGCTCACCGCCTACAACACAGCCACGGGCGAAGAGCTGTGGAAGTCCGACGGAACCGCTGCGGGCACCAGCCTGTTGCGCGACATCCGGCCCGGCACGTTGTCCAGCGTCCCCCAACATCTGTTCTCGCACCTGTCGTGGGTCCTGTTTGCAGCCAGCGACGGCACCACCGGCAACGATCTGTGGGCCACCGATGGCACCACCGCCGGCACGAACCCGCTCGACCAAGGACTGATCGAAGGCAACCAGAGCAGCTTTCCCAGCGAGATGGTCGACCTGTCCGGTGGCACGCTGTTCGTCGCCAGCGATGGCCTCACCGGGCGCGAGCTCTGGCGCACCGACGGCACCGGCGCCGGCACGCAGATCGTGCGCGACATCCGGCCGGGCATCGCCGACTCGAGTCCGGGCAACCTGACGAGAGTCGGACGTCACGTGTATTTCGCCGCGGACGACGGCACCAACGGGCGCGAGCTCTGGCGCACCGACGGCACCAGCTCCGGTACCGCGATGGTCGCCGACCTTTCGCCGGGCAGCGGTGGATCCGCTCCCACCGCGCTCGCCGCGTTTCGCGGCGCGCTGTACTTCGCCGCCCTCGACCCGAGCGCCGGCTTCGAGCTCTGGCGCTCCGACGGCACTGCCGCCGGCACCAGCGTCCTGGCCGACATCTGGCCGGGATCGGGCAGCTCGATTCCCGCCGGTTTGACCCCGGTCGGCGGCTTGCTGTTCTTCGCGGCTTCGACGCAGACCGCGGGCCGCGAGCTCTGGCGCACCGATGGCTCCGCGGCAGGCACCGTGCTGGTCGCCGACATCGTCAGCGGATCGGCCAGCTCCTCGCCGAGCACGTTCACGGCATTCGGCAACCTTCTGGTGTTTGCCGCCGCGGACGCCGCCGGCACCGAGCTCTGGCGGTCGGATGGCACGGCGAGCGGCACCGTCCGCGTCGCCGACATCAACGCGGGGGCATCCTCGTCGGCTCCCGGTGAGCTCACCGCCGTCAACGGCCTGCTCTACTTCGCGGCAACCGACAGCCGCGGACGCGAGCTGTGGCGGACCAACGGCACGGCGCAGGGCACGGTGCTGGTGCGCGACCTCGAAGTCGGCGCCAACAGCTCCGACCCCACCGGCCTGACCGCGTTCGAAGACACTCTGCTGTTCGCGGCCAACACCGCCGCGGCGGGCGAGGAACTCTACGCACTGCGCACCGTGACCCCGGTGCTCCTCGACCTCGTGCCGGGACCTGCGGGATCGTCGCCACACTCGTTCACGCCGACCGGCAGCCGTTTCGCGTTCTTCTCCGCCGCGACACCGTCGACGGGCCACGAGCTCTGGGTCACCGACGGCACTGCCGCAGGCAGCGCGATGCTGCCCGAGCTGTGGGCCGGCGGGGTCGGCTCCGACCCCGACGATCTGCTCCTGAGCGGCGGCGGTCTCGTGTTCTCCGCCAGTGACCAGCAGCTGGGCCGCGAGCTGTTCGCGCTCGACCCCGGGGCATCGGTGCAGGCCATCGACGTACCCTGCGGCCAAAGCGCGGCGACCCTGAGCGCCAAGGACCCCGTGCTGGGCACCGCCCTGCGCATGTCCGGCAACGGGGCGCGCGTGGGCGGCGCGGTGGTCGTCCTCCTGAGCTTGCCGACTCCGGCGATCCCGATGCGCGGCGGCTGCTTCTTCTACCTGTTCCCTCCGACGTTCTCGACGCTGTTCGTGCTCTCGCCAACGAGCACGGCGTGGAGTGCGAGCGTTCCGCTGCCGGGGCTCGCTGCGCTCAACGGTATCCAGGTCGGCGCGCAGGCCCTGGTCGCGCCGAGCACGGCCGCGCTCGGCTTCGACCTCACCAACGCGTTGCGATTGGGGTTAGGCCGCTGAGCCGGGCGAGGGGCACGACCTCGCCGTAGCTCGCATCGACCGGCTCGACGACGAGGCGGTGCGCGGCGCCGTAGCCGTGCGCGGACACCACCTCGACCACGTACTCGTCGACTTCGAGTTCGAGGGCGGCCTGCCACGCTGACAGGTACGGCTCGACCGTGAAGCGGAGCACCCCACCCTGCGAGCCCCGCAGCGAGACGTCGAGGGGCCCGAACGGCGCCGCGGTCCCCGGATGCAAGAACTGCAGCACGCGCCGGAACATGCGGCGCTGCCCGCCCTCGGGCGCCACCGCCAGCAGCTCCACGGTGCCCGCATCGTGGACCTGCGCGCCGCGCAGCTCGAAGGGGCGCGATCGCCCGCCGCCGCTGCCGGCCTCGAGCCAACACGTGCCCTCCGGCAGTGCCTCCAGCTCCAGCGGGAGCCGCTCACCCGCGCCGACAACACCGAGTCGCAAGCGCCCCCAGTCGCGGTGAACCAGGTAGATCGGCATCGGTGCGCGACTCTGAACGAGATGCGCGACGCCGCGGAGACCGGCCGTGCGCTGGTGGCGCCCCGCCACCTGCAGCTCGATCCCGTCACCGCCGGGCAGCGCCCCGCGGGCCACGGCGAGCGGCAGGGATACCGGCTCGCCATCGCGAATGCCATCGCGCGGATACACCGACAGCGTCCACGTGCGTTCGGCCTCGGTGCCCTCGACGGCAAAAGCGAAGCTCCCGTCCGCCTGCAAGATGGCGCGCTCCGTCAAACGACCGGCAGCGCGCTGCACCAACCAGTCCTCGGCCCGGCCGTGCCAACCCACGACGCGGCCATGCAGGCGGCGATACGAGCGACTCAGCTTCGCGCGCCAGGTCGCATGCCCCCCGCTGTCGACCACCACGCTGCCCAATGCACGGCTGCCGCCGTCGGCAGACGTCGCGCTGACCCGGTGGGTTCCCGGAGTGACGCCGCGCAGCGCATAGCGTCCCGCCGCGTCGGTCCGCGCCGCGACATAGCCGAGCTCGAGCCAGGGGCGCCCGATGACGACGCGGGCCGACGGCACCGGCGCACCCGACTCGTCGACCACGACCCCACTGACCTCGGCACAGACGGGCAACGACAGAGTCGTCCGCGCGCGCGCGCCGGCGGTGATCTCGACCTCCGCGGTCGCCACGCCGGAGGCACCTTCCGCGGCCTCGACGCGAACCCGACCGGGCGCGAGCGCGTCCACCGCGAACCGACCCTCGGCGTCGGTGCGCAACCGAATCGGCGCGGCACCGCGCACGTGCGCGCCGGCCGAGAGCTCGACCGAGGAAGCGGCGGCCACCGTGTCGATCACGCTCCCGACCTGAACGATCGCGCCCGGCCGCGGACGTCCGCGCGCGTCGACGACCACGCCCTCGAGCCGGCCAGCTCCCGCGAGCAAGGAGACCACCTGTTGTCCGCCGTCGGCGACCTGGAACACCGCCGCGCGATAGCCGGGTGCGCGCACCATGACGTAGCCACCCCGGCGCACATAGGTCGTAAACGCGCCATCGGGCGAGCAGACTCCCAGCCGCTCGCACGGGATCCGGTCGGGGTCCGGCGCCGCCCAGAGCACGGCGCCAGCAACCGGGCCGGCGTCGGCGACGACCACTCCATGCACGGCCACTACGTCCGCGGCCAACGCCACTTCCACCGTCGCCAGCTCGTTTCCGACGATCTCGATCTCTCGCGTCTGGCCGGGCAGCCGCAGCAACCACCGGCCGGCGCGCAATCCCTCCATGCGCAACTCGCCGCGCGCGTCGGTGGTGCCTGCACACGGCGCCTGGGCGGGCCTCGAGGTCGTTGGCTGCACGAGTTGTCGCGGACCCCAACGATCTTCGATCCGCGCCACCCAGTGCAGCGCGTCGTCGGCCAAGGCCTCCAGCCGAACCGGAACGCTCGGCGCCGGCGCACCGTCGCGCGCCACCCGCAGCAGCAGGCCGGTGCTGCCGGCAGCAACAGCGGTCGGCGCCGCGATCGCCACCCGGCGGCGCCAACCTCCGCCGACCGCGGACTCCGCCGCGGACACCGGATCGGCAACCCGAGCAAACCGCACCACGCCCGGCGGCGACTCCGCTGGTGGCAGCAAGACGCTGACCAGAGCGATCGTGGCACCGACGGCGGCGACACCGATCGTTGTGCGGCGCACCGCGCGCAGCTGCGAGGACTCGACGCCGCGCAGCGCTTCACCGTTCGCACCATTCGGCGTCGCGGCAGCCGCGGCGGGCTGCGCCCAGAACGCGGCGGCGAGCGCCGCTGCGAACCCGGCGGGCAGGTTGCGGCGCAACATCTCGAGGCCTCGGCTGAGCTGCACCCGCACCCGACCCGCTGGCCGCGACAGGCGCACCGCGATCTGCGCCGGCGTGGCGCCTTCGATCAGCCGTTGCTCGACCACGGCGCGGTACGGCTGTGGCAGACCAGCGACGCCACGGCGAACCGCTGCCAAGAACTCGCGCACCTCGACCTCGATGAGTGGATCAGCGCGGTCGTTCAGGCGCATGCGCTCGGGTTCGACGGAGTTGCCGCGCGCGCGCCGCACCCGCCGCACCCAGTTGTGGAGGATGCCGACGAGCCACGGCCAAAGCGGCCGGTCGTCGTCCCAGCTGCGGGCCGATTCCAAGGCCGCGGCGAACGTCGCCTGCACGGCATCGTCGACGTCGGCGGGGTCATCGCACAAGAACGCGGCGACCAACCTCAGTCGGGCGCCGGTACGGGCATAGATTTGCTCGATGCTGCCCGAGTCGCCGCGGTGGCGATAGCGCTCGAACAGCACCTCCAGCGACGGAGTCAGGGTCGGGGCCAGGTCCACTCAGCGGCATCATAGACGGTCGGGCAGACACCACCACTCCCCCGCTCGCGCGGGGCGCAGAGGCCTCCCAACTGCCTCGGGGGGGACGACGAACCGGTCCGCCCCATCGATCGTAAACGAGGGTAACCTCTCGGCTTCAACCCTCCTCTCCTCCCGCCAGCCAATGCGACCACCCCTCTGTTTCGCCATCACTGCCCTGCTCGCCGCCACAGCCAACGCCCAGGGTGTCTTCATCCCGCCGATCGCCAATACCACGGAGGGCAACGACATCTCGTCGTACCCATTCGGCTTCACCCAGTTCCGCTCCCAGCTGCTGCTCGACCAGAGCATGGTCGCGCCGAACTCGGCAGTGATCACCGCGATCGCGTTCCGCGCCGACAACGACAACTCCTCGGCGAAGCCAGCGGTGACGGTGCAGAACGTGACCATCGACATGAGCCACAGCACGGTGGCGACCGGCGCGATGTCGACCACCTACGCGTTGAACGTCACCGGCACTCCAATGACGGTGTTCACCGGCTCGGTCAGCATGCCGGCCTACACGCCCAGTGAGCTCGGCGTCGCGCCGTGGTTCACGATCAACCTGGACACGCCGTTCGCGTACAATGCGGCGAACGGCAACTTGTTGATCGACATCACCGCGATCGACGTCAACGGCTCCCAGCGCACGAACTACTCGCTCGACACGTTCTTGCCGGGCGGCAACGTGCGCTCCTTCGGCAACTCCGGCGTGCCGTCGGGCGGTGGCCTTCCCGAACGCATCACCGTGTCCTCGAGCAGCGGTGCGAACGGACGCTTTTCCGGTCTGTCGCCGGGCGGCTCGGTCGACGCAGCCGCGGGCGGCTTCTTCGCCGCGGCACCGAATGGCTTCTTCATGATCGGCACCGAGCTGATGCCGCCGCTCGACCTGACCGCGCTGGGCATGCCAACGAGCACCGCGTACGTGAACCCGGTGTTCTTCGACGTGATCTTCCCGTCCGGTCCGCTGCAGCGATGGTTGGCGACGTACCCGCTGCCCAACTCGCCCAACATCGTGGGCGGCCGCATCTTCAGCCAATCGCTGGTGCAGGACGCGGGCTACCCCGCCGGCTACTACGCAACCACCGCCCAGCAGGTGACGATCGGCGTGGCCACCGTGCAGAGCAACCAGCTCCGCGGCCAGGATCCGGCCGCCGCCACCGGCTTCTTGGACAAGACCACCGTCGGCGGCGGCCCCGCCATGCAGTTGAGCGGAACCTTCCAGTAGCAACGGAGTTGAGACGCTTGGCCCGGCCCAGGACCGCCGCTGATATCGGCGGTCTGGCGCCTGGCCCCCTTGCCGGACCGGGCGTTTCGGTGCGAAATACACTGTTCCATGCGCTCGCCCCCCTCCGCTGCCCTGCTCTTCCCGGTCTTGGCCACGGTCCTGGCCGGCGTCGCGCCGGCTCAGCTGACGGTGAGCCAGTTCTCTGGAGTCAACCCCGGTGACGAGTACGGGCGCGCGGTCGCCGTAATCGGCGACGTCGACGGCGACCTGGTGCCGGACGTCGCAATGGGGATTCCGGGGGACGACACCGGGGGCAACGACGCGGGCGCGGTGGAAATCCACTCCGGCGCCGACGGCACGATCATCACTCGCTTGTTCGGAAGCCGGGCAGGCGAGCGGTTCGGCGCGGCTCTGGCCAGCGCGGGCGACTTCGACGGCGACGGGCGCGCCGACCTGATCGCAGGCGCCCCCACCGCGGCTGGTCTGGTGCGCGTGGTTTCCGGCGCCGACGGCAGCGATCTGCTGTTGGTCACCGGCGGAGCTGGCGACCAGCTCGGCACCGCTGTGGCCGGCGACGCCGACTTCGACAACGACGGGTTCTCCGACGTCGCGATGGGTGCGCCGGGCGCCGGCGGCAGGGGTCAGGTGCGGCTCTACTCGGGCCGCAACGGCCGGTTGCTGCAGACCCTCTCGGGCAACTTCCCGGGCGACCGTTTCGGCGCCGCGCTCGCGACCTTGCCCGACATCGACGGCGACGGCAACGACGAAGTGCTGGTCGGCATTCCCGGTTTGGACGCCGGCGGCGTCGACGCCGGTGGCGCGCGGATCTATTCGCCGAACGGGCGGCCGCTGCGCGAGTGGACCGGCGACGCCGCGGGCGACGGCTTCGGCAGCGCGGTGGCCCGGGGCGGTGACATCGACGGCGATGGGGTTTCTGAAGCGCTCGTCGGCGCGCCCTTCAACGACGCGGCGGCGCCCGACGGAGGCCAGGTCTCCGCGCTGAGCGGGGCGGACGGGACCCGGATCTCGGTGTGGTTCGGCCGGCGGGACAACGACAACTTCGGGACCGCGGTCAGCGGCGGCCAAGACCTGGACGGCGACAACTCGCCGGACGTCATGGTCGGCGTCCCCGGACGCGACACCGCGGGGCTGGACGCCGGCGCAGTCGAAGTCTTCGCCGGCTTCGACGCACGGCCGCTCTACGAGATCCACGGCACCGCTGCGGGCGACGGCTTGGGCACGGCGGTGGACCTCGGTGACGACACGAACAGCGACGGCTACGCCGACATGGTCGCCGGCATGCCCGGCAACGACACCGGCGGCGCGGATGCGGGCGCGGCCTGGCTGCGGAGCCAGAATCCCTACGATGGGGTCGCCGCGCTGCTCAGCCGCGCCGACGCCGGCACCGACGGCAAGCTGGGAGGCACCCTCGCGATCACCGGCGACGTCAATGGCGATGGCACCGCCGATTACGTTTCAGGCGCCCGCCACGACAACGGTCAGCTCGGCAGCCTGTGGGTGTACTCGGGCCTCGACCAGAGCGTGCTGCACACGTTCTGGGGCGATGCTCCCGGGGACTCGCTCGGCACCGCTGTCGCCAGCGCGGGGGACGTCGACGGCGACGGGCTCGACGACATCATCGCCGGCGCCTGGCACGAACAGTCATTCACCTTCGCCAACGGCATGGCCCGGGTGTACTCGGGCGCGACCGGCGCCGTGCTGCACACCTTCTACGGAACCAGCTATCGCGACCACATGGGTACCGCCGTCGGCGGCATCGGCGACGTCGACGGCGATGGTGTCCCCGACCTGGCGGTCGGTCTCGGCATCCGTTTCCGCAACACGGAGGAGGGCTCGGTCTGGGTCTACTCGGGCGCGACCGGCAACAAGCTGTACGAGGTCGATGGCAAGTTCAACTTCGAGTGGTTCGGCTGGAAGCTCGCCGCGCTGCACGGTGATCTCAATGGCGACGGCGTGCCCGACTTCATCGCCGCGGGGCCGCAGTATCTGCCGCAGGTCACGGGCCCCGGGCTGGTGCGCGCCATCTCGGGCGTCGACGGCGCCGTGCTCTACTCGGTGGCCGGCATCGCGCTGGGCGACCGCTTCGGCAACAGCTTGCACGGCCTCGGCGATATCGATGACGACGGCGCCCCCGACTTCGTCGTCGGTGCCACCGAGGACGACGTCGGCGCTCCGGACGCCGGCGCGGCGCGGGTGTACTCCGGTGCCACCGGCGCGCTGCTCGCCCAATGGGTGGGTGAGAACGCCGGCGACAGGTTCGGCGCAGTGGGTAGCGGCGGCGACGCCGACGGTGACGGCCTGGACGACATCGCCGTCGGCGCAACCGGCTACGACGGACCGGCGGGCGCGGACGCGGGCCGGATCTACATCTATTCGTCGCGCACCTTCGCGCTGCTGGTGACGATCGAAGGCACCCAGTCGTCGATCGATTTCGGCGTGACCACCAACATCCTCCCGGACACGGACGGCGACGGTTACGGCGAAGTCGTGGCCGGGGCACAGCTCGCCGACGACAACGGTATGGACAGCGGTCGCATCGAGGTCTTCACCTCGTTGGCGGCCAGTCAGCCCGGAAGCGCGCGCACGTTTGGCATCGGCTGCGCAACGGCCGACGGCAAGCTGATGCGCCTCGCCGTCGAAGCGCGCCCTCAACTGGGTCGCCGCGCCGACGTGTCGGTACGGGCCGGCCCGGCGTCCAGTGTCGGCCTGATCGCGATCGGAGACAGCGCCACTCAATGGAGCGGAGTGCCCCTCCCGCTGGCCCTCGGTCCCGCCGCTCCGGCATGTTCGTTGACCACCAACATGCGTCTGACGATTCCGGTCGGCTTCGACGCGCTTGGTCAGGCGCGCGTACCACTGGGGGTTCCCGCCAACGCCGGCCTCCTCGGCGCGGTGCTCTACATGCAGTTCGCCGCGGTCTCGCCGGGCGCCAATCCACTCGGCGTAGCGCTGAGCGATACCGCCGAGATCCGCATCGGCGAGCTCCACAGCCTCTGACTCAGCGAGTGCGCGTGACCTTCTGCAGGCCGCGTGGAGCCTGCGGGTCGAGCCCCTTGGCACGCGTCAGGTGGTACGCGAACAGCTGGCACGGGCCGATCGAAACCAGCGGGCTGAGCCACTCTGGCACGGCGGGCGGCAAGCGCAACGGCACACTGGCCTCTGCCAGGGCATCGCTGTCACCGGAGACCACCAGTGTCTCCGCCTCGAGCTCGCGACGAAGACGGCGCAACAGATCGACCAGGTCGCCGCACACCGCGCCGGGACTGGCCACCGCCAACACCGGAAAACCGGCGGCGACGACGGCGATCGGTCCATGGCGGAAATCAGCAGCCGAGTAGCGCTCGGCAACAACGTAGGCCAGCTCTTTGAGCTTGAGCGACCACTCGTGCGTGGTTGCGTAGTCGTAGCCGCGGCCGACCACCACACAGCGCTCCATCGCGGCGTAGCGCTCGGCGGCAGCCATCACTTGCGGTTCGAGCGCCAGCGCCGCCGCCAATGCTTCTGGCACGGTGCGGAGCTCTTCGCCCCACTGCCGGCGCATCGAACCGTCGTGCATCGCGACCGACAGCATGGCCATCGCCTGCAGCTGGGCGGTGTAGGTCTTGGTGGCGGCAACCTCGCGCTCGGGGCCGGCACCCAGCTCCAGCACCCGATCCGCGGCATGGGCCAGAGGAGAGTCGGGCTCGTTGACGATCGCCAGCGACGGACAACCCTGGCGGCGGGCCTCCTCGACGACAGCCACGACATCCGGCGACTGACCGGATTGGGAGATGCCGACCACGAGCGCACCCGCGATGCGCGGCGGGCGCTCGTACTTGGTGAACAGCGACGGCGCGGCGAACGCGACGTTGAGCTCGTTGTGCGTTGCCCACAGGTAGCGCGCGAACAAGCCGGCGTGCGCCGAAGTACCGCGTGCAGCGATCAGCACGTAGAACGGCCGGCACTCGCGCAGCCACGCACCGAGGCGCTCGAACTCCGCACCGCGCTCCAGCATGCTCGCCAGCACCCGAGGCTGCTCGGCGATCTCAGCAGGAAGGCTCATCGCGGCGACGGCGGCGGCATCGCCTCGCAAAGGTTGTCGAAGCTCGACGATTCGAGGCGCCGGACGCTCATGGAGTGATCACCGTCGCGGTGGGATTGGTGACGAACGCGGGCGTCCCGCTCGGGTCCGCGCCAAGCACCGCCCAGGTCAGGGCCCGGGGCACCAACGGTGCCAACACGCCCGCCGGGACCGAGAACACCGCTGAGCCGCGGCCGTTCGCATCCAGCGTGGCGAAGCCGTTGACCAGCACCGGGGTGTTCACCGAAGCCAGCAGGGCGGCAGTGACCGAGTCGTAGTTGATGGGCAGCACGAGCCCGCCGATCGGAGTGCCTGGGCTGCTGCCGGACAAGCTCCCCGTCACCAAATACGAATGGCCCGCGCCACCGGGGCCGACGTCGAAGGTGATCGACACCGGTCCGCCCGCCGCCGCCGACACCAACACCGGGGCACCGAGCACCGGCCCCGCGACCGCCGACCGCGCCGTCGCACCAACGTGACCCTGCGCGTCGCGCACCTGAACACCGATGCGCAGACTGCCGGGCCCGCGGGCGAGGACGTTGCGAGGACCGCTACTGCCCCAGGGGGTCTCGAACACTCCATCGTTGTCGAGGTCGTAACGCACCGTGAGACTGGCAGCGGTCTGCTTGGCACTCCGACTGCCGCTGGCATCGCACACCGCGGTCAAGCCATCGATCCCCACTGCAACACCCGGCACGGGCAGATCGGGTCCCGGGGCTGCGTACTGCGCGAGCACCGGCCACCAGGCCGCCTGCATCGTGCCATAGCGGAACGCGTTGTAGCCGCTCGCACCGCCGCCCATGGCGCCGGTGATCGAGGCGGCGATCGTCTGCGGCGTCGCAGTCTCGTTCGCGTCGGTCCAGCAGCGGATCGCCGGCACGACGCGGCGCGGACCGGTTCCGGCGCGCTGCACCGCTTGTTGGCAATAGAGCGCGGTCTGCCGCACGTAGGCCTGATGCAGCGTGTACGTCGAGTAGATCGAACCATCCGCGGTGTAGGCCATCGGCATCAGCACGTCGACCCACCGCGAGAGCTCTTCCCAGTCCTGGCCGTAGCACGACCGCAGCGTGGAGCGAACCTGCGCGTACGAGTTGAAGACGCCGTTGTAGGTCGGTCCGTCGAAGGTGAACCGGTTGGCGATCAGGTAGGCGTGCAGCGACCGCCCTCCGAGTCGCTGCTTGACGTCGCGGACGAAGTCGGTGACGACCTGCGGATCGTTGGTGCAGCTCGTGCCCACGAAACGGACGTAGTCCAGCGATAGGCCATCGAGGTCGTAGTGGGGCGCTCCCGTCGGGTCGAAGCTGTTCACCAGGTAGTCACAGATCGACAGCAAGTACGCGCGGTGTGCGGCATCCGTCGGCTGCACGCCGGCATCGAAGCACTTGACGACACCGACGACCTGCAGGTTTTGCGCGTGGGCCTGTGCGATCAGCGCGCGCAAATCGATGCCCACCCGGTTCGGGCGCACGGGTCCCCAGGCCGGGTTCCAGGTGCCGGCAGCGTCGTCGATCCACAACGTGCCGGCCCGCGGACCGGTGGTGCGAAACACGTTGACGTAGATGGTGTCGAGGTTGCGCCCGCGGGTCTGCGTCACCAGCGCACCGATCTGCGGATCCATGTTGCCGACCAGGAAGGGCCAGGTGCCGATCGAAGCGTCGGTGGAGAGCTGGGCGGGCGCGAGACCGGTTGCCGCGAGCAGGGCGGCGCACGAGCGCCAGGCACGGAAGAGCATCGCCATGGACAACGGACCTCGGTAAAGACCTCGGTTTGCGGAGGAGAGGGTAGCGTACCGCGGCGCCGGCGAGGGCAAAGGGGGTCGAAGCGGGAAGATGGAGCGGGACTCCGTACAGTCCGTGCATGGCCAAGAACGCACGCAACGTCCTGGGGACGGCTCTCCAGCCGTGCTGCCACGAGCCGATGACCGGCTTCTACCGCGACGGCATGTGCCGCACCGGTCCCGACGACCTCGGGCTGCACATCGTGTGCGCGCGGATGACCGACGGCTTCCTCGCCTTCAGCAAGAGTCGCGGCAACGACCTGTCGACGCCACAGCCCGAGCTCGGCTTCCCGGGCCTGCGCGATGGCGATGGCTGGTGTCTGTGCGTCACCCGGTGGAAAGAGGCGCTCGAGGCCGGCGTGGCCCCGCCGGTCGTCTTGGAGGCCACGCACTTCGGCGCACTCGAGTGGGTCGACTTGGAGGACCTCCAACGCCACGCTGTTCGCTCCGAGAGCTGACCACGCCGGAGACGCATTGAACATCGAGCCGATCGACCTGTCCCTGCTGATCGTCTACGTGCTGGCGGTCGTCGCCTTCGGGCTGTGGCAGAGCCGCGGCGCGTCCAGCTTGAGCGAGTTCACCGTCGGCGGGCGGGCCATCCCGTGGCCGGTCGTGCTGCTGTCGATCGTCGCCACCGAGACCAGCACGGTGACGTTCCTCAGCGTGCCGGGCGTCGCCTACACGGGCGATTGGACCTTCTTGCAGCTGCCGCTCGGCTACGTCATCGGCCGGCTATTGGTCATCGTCCTACTACTGCCGCGGTACCTCACCGGCAACATGCTCACCGCCTACGAAGTGCTGTCGCAGCGCTTCGGCGGCGCGACGCGCAAGGTCGCCAGCCTGCTGTTCCTGGTCACGCGCAACCTGGCCGACGGCCTGCGGCTGTTTCTCACCGCTGTCGTGCTCCGCGAGCTCGCCGGCATCGATCTACCGACCGCGGTGATCGCGATCGGCACCGCGACCATCCTCTACACCGTGATCGGCGGCATGAAGGCGGTGGTGTGGACCGACGCGCTGCAGTTCGTGATCTACATGGCCGGCGCCGGCGTCGCCCTCGCCGTGTTGTGCGAGGCGATCCCGGGCGGAATGGACGGTCTGCTGCAGCGCGCCGCCGACGCGGACAAGCTGCGCGTCATCGACGCGACCTTCGCCCTCGACCAGAGCTACGTGCTGTGGGCCGGGGTGATCGGGGGCGCGTTCCTTTCGCTGGGAACGCACGGTGCAGACCAAATGATGGTGCAGCGCTACCTCTGCGCGCGGGGGCCGCGGCAAGCCGGCCTTGCGTTGGGGCTGTCGGGCGTCGTCGTGCTGGTCCAGTTCGCGCTGTTCTTGCTGATCGGCACCGCGCTGTGGGCGTTCTACAGCGGCCAGACACCACCGGTGGAGTTCGAACGCGCCGATCGCGTGTTCGCCACGTGGATCGTGCACGAGCTGCCGACGCCATGGCGCGGTGTGCTGCTGGGCGCGCTGTTCTCGGCGGCGATGTCGACGCTCTCGAGCTCGCTCAACTCTTCGGCAACCACCATCGTGCACGACCTGCTGCCGCGGCCGCACACCGACGACGCGCGGCGCGCCCTGCGTCACACGCGGCTGTGGACGGTCGCGTTCGGCGTGCTGCAGATCGGTGTCGGCATCGGCGCGCACTTCGTCCACGACCAGAGCGTGGTCGACAGCGTGCTGGCGATCGCGGGGTTCACCACCGGCATCATTCTGGGCGTGTTCCTGCTCGGCATTCTGACCCGCGTCAACCAGAGCAGCGCACTCGCGGCCCTGGTGGTCGGGCTCACCGCGATGACGCTGATCAAGTTCAACACCGCGCTGGCGTGGCCCTGGTTCGCGCTCGTCGGCTCGACCATTACGCTGGTCGCGGGCCTCGGGTTCCACTCGGTCTTGGACCGCCGCACTCAAACATGACCAAGCGATTGCATCCCTCGCGGGCGGCCGCTGCCGCCGCTCTCCTCCTGACTGCCGCGACGGCGCAGTCACCGCCCACGCTGACCGGTATCGACGTCATGGAGCTGGAGAACTTCAGGCGGTTGGCGGGCGCAAAGGTCGGGCTGATCACCAACGCGACCGGCCGCAACCGGTTCGGCGAGCGCACCGCCGACATCATGGCGCGCAACGCGGAGTTCCAGCTCGTGTCGCTGTTCAGCCCAGAGCACGGCCCACAGGCCGATGCCGAGGGGGCAGTCGACAGCTCGGTCGACGCGGCCACCGGCCTGCCGGTCCACAGTCTGTACGGCGAGACGCGGGAGCCGACTCCGGCAATGCTCGACGGCCTGGACACCATGGTGTTCGACATCCAGGACATCGGCTGCCGCTTCTACACCTACGTCTCGACGATGAAGCTGGCACTGCGCGCGGCCGGCGCCAGCGCCATGCGCTTCGTGGTCCTCGACCGGCCCAATCCGCTCGGCGACGTGGTGGACGGACCGATGCTCGACTCCGGCCGAGAGAACTTCGTCGGCACCCACTCACTGCCGATCCGGCACGGCATGACCGCCGGTGAGCTGGCGCGGATGTTCAACGAAGAAGACGAGCTCAACGCCGACGTGCGCGTGGTCCAGGTGCGCAACTGGACGCGCGGGCAGACCTTCGACGAGACCGGCCTGCCATGGGTCAATCCGTCCCCCAACATGCGCAGCATCAACCAGGCGTTCCTCTATCCCGGCGTCGGCCTGCTCGAGTTCACCAACCTGTCGGTCGGCCGCGGCACCGATCGGCCGTTCGAGTGGATCGGCGCGCCGTGGATGGACGGCTACCGTTTGGCCCAATGGCTGCGCGGTCAGCCACTGCGCGGCGTGCGCGTGCTGCCGCGCCGCCAGACCCCCGTCACGTCGAAGTTCGCGGGCGAGGAGTGCTCCGGCATCGAGTTCGCGATCCACGACCGGGCGGCGTTCGATCCCTTCGACCTCGGCCTGCGGCTGGCGTGCAGCCTGCGCGACCTGTTCCCCGACGCATGGGAGATGGAGCACTACGACCGCTTGCTCGGCGATGCGGCGACGCTCGATGCTCTGCGCGACGGCAAGACGGCAGAAGAGATCCGGGCGTTGTGGACCGAAGAGCTCGACGCGTTCAAGGAGCGGCGCAAGCCCTACCTGCTCTACTCGCAGTGACGTCCCCCCTCGCGACCGGCCTCGACGTCTGCGCCGCCGCCCCGCCGGCGAGGCTGCGACGCGCCCGACTCGGCCTGCTCACCAATCAGGCCGCGCTCGACGACAACCTCGTCGGCGCGGCCGAACGCGTGGCCGAGGTGTTCCCGGGCCAGCTGCAGGCGCTGTTCGGGCCGCAGCACGGTCTGTTCCAGGAGCAGCAAGACAACATGATCGAGACCGCGCACGCGCGACACCCGCGCCTCGCGGTCCCCGTGCACAGCTTGTACAGCGCGACCCGGCGCCCGACTCCCGCCATGCTCGAGCCGATCGACGTGCTGCTCGTCGACCTTCCGGACGTCGGCACGCGGGTGTACACGTACGTCTGGACGCTGTACGAGTGCCTTCAGGCATGCCGGGACGCCGATGTCGCCGTCACCGTGCTCGACCGCCCCAACCCAATCGGCGGCGTGATCGTCGAGGGCCCCTTGCTCGATCCTGAGTTCAGCAGCTTCGTCGGTCTGCGGCCAATGCCCATGCGCCACGCCCTGACGCTCGGCGAGGCGGCCCGCTGGCTCAATGCGGAGGTCGGCGCCGAGCTCGACGTGATTTCGGCGCGCGGCTGGCGGCGCGCGCAACAACAGCCGGACACCGGCCGCGCGTGGATCCCCCCATCGCCCAACTTGCCGCGGTTCGCCGGCGCCGCCGTGTATCCGGGACAAGTGCTGCTCGAGGGCACCAACGTCTCCGAAGGCCGCGGCACGACGACGCCGTTCGAGGTCTGCGGCGCGCCGTGGCTCGATCCGTTCGCGTTGACCGACGACTTGCGCTGCCACGACCTGCCGGGAGTCGTGGCCCAGCCGTACCGGTTCGAGCCCACCTTCCACAAGTTCGCCGGCGAGAGCTGCGGTGGCGTCTTTCTGCACGTCGCCGACCCACAGCGCTTTCGCCCCTACCGGACAACGCTCACGCTGCTGAACGCCATTCGCCAGCAGGCGCCGGACCGCTTTGCCTGGCGCCCGCCCGGCTACGAGTACGACCAAGTGCACATGCCGATCGATCTGCTGACGGGCGCGGCCACGGCCCGCTTGGCGATGGACGCGGGGAAGGCCGACCCAGCGGCCCTGAGCCGAGTCGACGTCGAGGCGTGGCGGCACGCCGTCGCTGACGCACTGTTGTACGACCGCAATGCCGCGTTCGAGGGATAACCCAAAGAATCGACGGCCAAACCGACACTCCGACGAGCGCTGGCCCCGGCTTCGCCCTACGCTGCGCCCTGTCAGGTCACAGAACCCCCGGCGCACCGGCCGATACAACCATCGGCCGCCACATGACATCGATCGAAACCGAGATCCCCGCTGAGCCGTCAGCGGGCGGCGCGCCGCCGCCCGCGCCCGCGCCCCCCGAGGAGTCGATGCGGCGTCGCGTGATCCGCGGGTCGATGTGGACGATTCTCGGCTACGGCGGCACCCAGCTGATCCGGTTCGGCTCCAACCTCGTGCTGACGCGGATGCTGGTGCCGGAGATGTTCGGCACGATGGTGCTGGTCAACACGATGTTGATCGGCCTGCACCTGTTCAGCGACGTCGGCATCACGCCGGCCATCGTGCAGAACAAGCGCGGCGACGAACGGGACTTCCTCAACACGGCCTGGACCATCCAGGTCCTGCGCGGAGTGCTGCTGTTCGCGATCGCCTGTGCGGCGGCGGCCCCGATGGCTCGCTTCTACGGCGACGAGATCCTGCTGACCATCGTTCCGATCGCGGCGATCACGGCGTTGTGCGACGGTCTGTGCTCGACCAAGCTGATCTCGCTGCACCGGCATCTACGCCTGGCCCGCGCGACGCTGATCGAGGTCAGCAGCCAGATCGTGACCGCGGTGATCATGATCAGCTGGGCGCTGATCGACGCCTCGATCTGGGCCCTGGTCTGCGGCACGGTCTGCGGCGCGGCGTTCCGCACGGGCGCGAGCCATCTGCTGCCCGGGATCCGCAACCGCTTGCGCTGGGATCCCGCGATCGCGCGCGAGTTGTTCCACTTCGGGCGCTGGATCTTCCTCAGCACGGTGCTGACGTTCTGCGCCGACTACTGCGACCGGCTGGTGTTCGGCAAGATCACCGACACCCACCAGCTCGGCATCTACGGCATCGCGCTGACGATCGCCCTGATCCCGACCCACGCGATCTCGCACGTCGGCTCGTCGGTGTTCTTTCCGTCGTTCAGTCGCAAGCTCGCCGTTGGCGACGGGCTCGCCTCCGCACTCCGCAGCGCGCGCGGGGTCTTGTCGGTGGCGGGCGGCTATCTGATCGCGGGCATGATCGCCGCCGGCCAGCCCGCGGTGGAGTCGATCTACACCGAGGAATGGTGGTCTGCGGGGTGGATGCTGCAGCTGTTCGCGATCGGCGCGTGGTTCTACATCCTCGACTGTAGCTCCGGCGCCGCGCTGTTGGCGCTCGGCCGCGTGCCGTGGCTGGCGGGCGCCAACTTCGCCAAGGCGGCCGGCCTGATCACGCTCCTGCCCCTGGGCTACGTCTGGGGCGGCTTCCCGGGTGCTTTGCTCGGTCTCGCCGCTGCGGCGTTCTCGAAGTACCTGGTGATCACCGTCGGAGCCGCCCGCCAACAGCTGCCGGTGATCCGCAACGACGTGACGCTCACCGGCTGGGTCGCCCTCACCGGTCTCGCCGGCTACTGGGCGAGCTCGACAGCGGACGCGGCGTTCGGCTCGAGCGTGGCAGCCTTCGCGGTGGCCGTCGTCGTGGTCACGCTGCTGTGGGCCCCGCTGGGCTGGGCGCTGTGGCGTAGGCACCGCTGAGCGGCCGCCCCGCAGGGCCGCGACTCGAGGGCCGCTTGGGGTGGTGCGCCACCGGCGCGGTGCTAGGCTCGCGCAAACCATGCGGTTTGCGATCTGCAACGAGCTGTTCGGCGAGCAGGACTTCGAGCGCACGTGCGCGACGGTGGCGGCCACCGGCTACGACGGGATCGAGCTCGCCCCGTTCACCCTGGCGCCCTCGATCGACCAGCTGTCGCCCGCCCAACGCATCGCTCTGCGGCGCACGGCCGAAGACGCGGGACTCGAGGTCGTCGGCCTGCACTGGCTGCTGGCCAAGACCGAGGGCCTGCACCTGACCAGCGCCGACGCGGAAGTCCGCGCGCGCACCACGCGCTATCTCGAAGAGCTGGCGCGCGCGTGCGCCGACCTCGGCGGCACCGTGCTCGTGTTCGGTTCGCCTGGACAGCGCTCGCTGCAGCCCGGCACCACGCCCGCGCAAGCGCTCGACCGCGCCAGTGAAGTGTTCGAGCGCGCACTGCCGACGATCGCCGACGCCGGGGTGCAGCTCTGCATCGAACCCCTGTCCACGGCGGAGACCGACTTCATCACCACGTGCGCAATGGGCGCGGCCCTGGTCGAGCGCCTGGCCCACCCCGCGTTCGGCCTGCACCTCGACGTCAAGGCGATGTGCAGCGAGAACGAGCCGGTCGAGACGCTGGTGCGCCGCCACGGCGCCGACGCCTTCCATTTTCACGCCAACGACGCCAACCTGCGCGGCCCGGGCTCCGGCGATGTCGACTTCGCGCCGATCTTCGCCGCGCTGCGCGACACCGGCTACCGCGGCTGGGTGTCGGTCGAGGTCTTCGACTATTCGCCCGACCCCGAGACCATCGCCACCGAGAGCCTGCGCTACATGCAGGGGGTCTGGGACACCCTTCCCGCCTGATCCCGGCGACAGATCGGAGCGGCAAGCGGCCACTCGCCCTCCGACTCACCCCCAATCCAGGAGACTCTCCACACCATGCTCGCTCGCTTCGGCGCGATCGCCATCTTCCTCTTCGGCACCGGCTGCATCTTCCATCTCGACGGGGCCGACATCGACCCCGACTGGGCGCAGGGCGAGCCGAGCGAGGTCCGCAAGCTCAACAAGCAGCGCCTGCAAGCCGTCGAGCTCGGCATGTCGCTGGAGCAAGTCCACGAGGCCATGGGCACCGACCCCGTGTGGCTCGGCGACGCCGGCTGGGTCCCCAACCCCTACCGCACCGAGAGCTTTCGCGACAGCAACGGCGACCGGCTCGACGTGCTCTACTACTACACCCACCTGACCAAGCGCGACGACCTGGTCACCGACGACGAATTGACCCCGATCGTGTTGCGGCAGGGCGCGGTCGACGGCTGGGGCTGGCCGTACCTCGAGCGGATGTGAGCGCGGGCATGCCCGAAGGTCCGCGGGCCAGGGCTCCCCAACACCCAGCGAAGGCTGTTTCCGCCGAGGACTCGGCACGCATCTCAGCGTCTCAGCGCGGCCCCGGCCAAGACACAGAACGAGCGCACGGCGAGGGCAACGGAGCCTGCCTTGACCGCGCACGCGGACCGCGCTCTGAGCGCACGAAGAGGAGACCAGAAACCTGGTCGTCGCTTCGTCGTGCGACGCAGGTTACTACCGCCGGTGCCGATCGACACTGGCATGGCGGCTGGACGCCGAGCAGCCGTGAGTGACGGCGACGCGCGCACAGTGAAGGCCCCACGACTTGGTCAACCTCCTTCGAGGCTTGACACGCGGCCGGTGCCTGGCTAACCGTTGCAGTGCAAAAGGGGTCAATCTGCCGAACAACAGTCTGCCAAGGCAAAACTGCATGGACGCACCGACTCTCAATCAGCGTGGTGAGTTGCTTGCCTCGCTCGTCCGCATTGTGTTCGGCCAGAAGCCCTTCTTGTGGCTGCTTGCCAGCGTCGGTTTCTTCTTCATTCTAGACAAGGCCGTCCTTCCCTGGGCGGCGGGCACATTGTCCATCGAAGGGTCTCCACTGACATGGGTGCCCGATCTTGAAGGGTTGCAGATCGGCCTGATCAGCTTCCCGTTCCTCAGCTGGTACTTCTTGCGGCTCGACTTCACGATTCGCGAAGTCTTCGACGGACTCGGCACAACCGACGTCTTCCCATCAATCGAGTTCGCCAAGCTGCGAAAAGAGGCCGAAGCGGTCCTATTCAGCTACTGGTGGGTTCCGCTCTGCGCACTATTCGGCGTCCTCGGAACGGCATACGCATACGTTGATCTCTGGAACCCAGCACTGCCGTGGTGGGCAGGGTCTGAGATGCCGACTGCCTGGAGGGGCCCACCATGGGCCTACTCGTTGCTGGGGTGGCTGCAGCGCGGCCTGGCAGTTGCTCTCGCCTTCTATGCTATCTATGCCATCGTCAACATCCTATGCCGACAGTTGACACTCTTTTACTGGTTGCACATGCTCTGGAGTCGGCTGGGGTCGAAGGTGCGCCTCGCCCCGTACCACGCAGACGAAGCTGGAGGTATTGGTGCCATCGGACAGCATGCGATGCGCTTCTCCGGTTGTCTATTGGTCATGGGATTAATGATCGTCATGGGGTCTCTCCTCCCACTGTTTCGCGGCAAGGCCGACGGGGTCCTCGCAGCAATTGACACCTCCATGTTCGTTTCCTGGTTCGTTTATTCGTTCTTGGTCGCGATTGCGTTCCGGGCCCTGCTGTGGGAGCCGCACATCCACATGGTGCGCGCCCGCGACAAGGCCATGACCTTCACGCAACACATGGATGACTTCTTGCTGGCCGAGGGCGCCCTGTCGACCAAAGCAGATCTGGAGCGGATGGAGACCCTCAAGCAACGGCGCTCGTGGTGTCTACAGGACTGGCCAACCTGGCCACTCCAGCCGCCGTTTCGCCGCTACCTCGAGTTGACCGCGGTTCTGCCGGTGATCCCGGGCGCCATCGAAGTAACATACAAAGCCGTGCGGGAATTGGCAGCGTGACAGCATGCCGTGTCTCATCACTCGCCATCCTCGCGATCCTCTTTGTCTACATGTGGTCGGCGGCCCCGGGCCTCAACTGGGGCGATGGCGCAAGGCTGCAGCTAGAGGCGATCGGCGGCGGCGCAACATACCACTTTATAGATTCAGTAGAAGGACTGCGCGGCTCGTCCGTGATCGGCCGACTCGGCTGCACGCCTTGGGACCACCCGCCGTACCTACTGCTCACGCACTTCCTGGCTGAGCTTTCCACGAATCCACTACGCGACCTCAACCTGCTGTCCTCGGCTTGTGCCGCCCTCGCTCTATCGCTCTTGCTTCGCGCGATGCGCGGCCTCGCCCCCAGCCTTGGTGCACTGGGCGCCGTTGTGATGCTGGCGGGGTCACATACGTTCTGGTTCCACGCGGCCACGACGGAGGTGTACGCCCTGCACGTAGCATTCATGGCATGGTTGATCGGCAGAATTTTACGCGGTGGTCCAACTGGAGCGCCCCAAACCTTCACGTACGGTCTAACGTGCGGCTTGGCGGTCGCCAACCACGTCATGATGGCGCTGACGATCCTGCCCTCGCTGTTGTTCGTCCGGTGGCGGGCCATGCGACGGCGGGACGTCATACTTGGCACCGCGGGATTCGTGTGCGGCTTGACTCCGTGGCTCGTGGCATTTGCGGGCGTGACAAGAACCCATGGTGCCGAAATAGCACTACGCTCGGCGTCCTGGTTCGGCGGCCTTCTCGGGTTGTGGAGCAACCAGTCCGTCGCGGATTGGCTGTGGAACCCAATCGAGTACGCGCTGCTGCTGACCTACCAGTTCACGCCAATCGGCGTCTTGCTCGCGTACTCGGGCGTCAAGAGGTTGCGAAACCAGAACGAAACCGCGGCGCGCTACCTGATGTTGCTGTTTGTGGCGCACGCGCTGTTCTCGACGAACTTTCCCGTGGCCGACCGGTTCGCATTCCACCTGCCTTCGTACTGCGTGTTTTCGATCTGGATTGCCGTGGGGTTGGACGGAGGAGTGTCCTCATTGCATCGTTCGCGGCCAATCGTTGTGGCGCTTTTGATCGTCGGTCTGCAGATTTCGGTGTACGCGGCCGCTCCGACTCTTGCTCGCGCCGCAGGACTAGACGAGCAGCAGTTGGGGATCTCGGTCGTCGGCTCAAAGCAGCGCGACGGGATGCGCTACTACCTCACTCCATGGAAGCGAGGCGACGACTCGGCCGAACGCTTCGGCGCCCACTCTTTGTCGGCCCTAGAGCGAGATGCGCTGGTCGTCGCACCGCACCCGGATGTCGAGGCGTTCCTGGTGCTACGTTGCCTCCAGCTCCTTCGCGATGTCCGCACCGACGTCGTCGTCGACCCGGTCGCCTTCGGTCGGCCGGAGGACTCGGGAGCGCTGGTGACGGCCGCAATTGAACGGGCGCGAGCGCGCAGGCCCATCTATCTCGCCAGCGAAGCGGTCGTCCAGCTGGCGCCATGGGTTCGTGAAGCGTTCCACACGATCCCAGAGGCCGGCATGCTCCGCCTGGTACGGCGACCTGGCCGCGACTCCCCGGAACGCAGCGTCGATCCTCCCACCTCCAGCCTCCGCTCGACGCTGCTTCGCGCCGTGCGATAGACACACCGCGACGCATCGTCACTGCCCGTAGTCGCCCGCTACTGCACGAACACGCACACCGCCGACGAGAACGTCCACCCCGTCCCCGGCTGCGCCGGCGTGCCGACCGCGGCCGCGGCCTGAAAGCCGACTTGCGCGTTGACGGGCAACCCCCGCGGCACGGGGATCGCGCGCGTCTCGAGGCCGTCGTAGCAGAAGCGCGTGCCGTTCGGCGTCGATACCGCACCCCCCATCAGTCCGATCAGCGGTGGCGCCAACACCAAGTTGTTCCAGATCCCCTGCACCGGCAGACACAGGATCGCCATCGGCGCCATGACCACGACGTACGGAGCACCGAGCGGCGCGCGCACGGTGAACGTCAGCTGGTCCGGACTCCGGGTGTTGATGGCGTAGGGGTTGCAGGAGAACCCCCAGCAGGAGTCACCGCCGGAGCCGATGCTGCTCTGCACCGTGAACCCCATGTCGCCGAACACGATCTGCGCCGAAGCACGGGGGCTGGACAGCGCCGCGATAGCGGCCACAGCGATGATCCAAGAACGCACGCGCATCGCGATTCTCCTTCGCCGGCCTCGGCGAGCACGGCGGGGCTAGGACGAAACGGTCATCCAAGTCTAGCCGCGCGGGCGCTCCGGGTAACCCGGGTCGGCCCCTTGGCGGGGGCAGCTCTTGCCAGCGGCGTCCCCTAGAAAAGTCGTCGAAGCTCGGCGATTCGCGGCGCCGGAGGCTTATCCGCCCCCGAGGCTGAGCGCGCGGATGCTCCCATCCGCGTCGAAGATCGTCATGCCGGGGTCCGACAGCAGCCACGATCGCGTGCCGAACTCGACCCGGCGCCCCACCCACCGCAGGGTCGGGCGGCCCTCGACCGCCAGGTTCCACTCGATCTCGCCGTCGACCTCGCGGCGCAGGTAGCGCACCGGCGCGTCGGTCCGATAGCCGCGCACCGCCGCTCGCGCGCCGCCGTAGCGAAACTCGACATCGTCGGCACCGACCCGCAGCTCGAGCGGCGGGTCCCGGTCCGGCTCGCTCCAGGCCAGGGGCTCGCCGGGAGCAAGCTCGAGCGGCACCGGTTCTTCCGACGCGAGGTCCGGAGCCACCGCCTCGGGCGGCGCGGATTCGGTGCCGGGAGCCTCCGTCGGAGCGGGCTCCACCTCTTCGCCCGTCGTGCCGCAGGCCGCCAACAGCAGGACGACACCGGCGATCGGCCGGTGACAGCGGAGCTTGCAATCGCGCTTCATGGGGCTCAAGAGGTTGCCGCACGGCAGCCCACGCGACAAGAAATCTCGCGGGCACCGGAGCGCATCCCCGTATTCAGACGTGGTGTCCGCAATGATCCAGGCGTCTCCTTCGACCCACCGAGACCGGAGCACGGCATGACGACGCGCCTCTTCGCCTCCCTCTCCCTGCTGGCCGCCGGCCTGGCCTGCGGCGCGACCGCGCTGCGACCGGCGTCTGCCGGCCCGAGCCTCGCCGCCGAGGGCACGCCCCAAGACCCGCTGCGGTTGGACGCCGACCCCAGCTCGCCGCTGATGCAGACCGCCAGCGACGACCTGGACCTCCGCGTAACGCCCGTGGTCAAGGCAGTGCGCCGCTCGGCCGACTCGGTCGTCAGCATCTATCTGCTCGAACGCGGGCTGGCGCAGGCCTCGCACGACCTGCGCGCCGCCGACGGCCAGGGGTCGGGTGTGATCCTCGACGAGAGCGGACTGGTGATCACCAACTGGCACGTCGTCGCCCGCGCCCTCGGCTCCGACCACGACGTCCTCGTCGCGCTGAAGAACGGCGGCAAGCACCCCGCCACCGTGCTGAGCAGCTCGGCGGAGCACGATCTCGCCCTGCTGAAGATGCGGCTGCCGGCGGACGCGTCGGTGCAACCGATCACGCTCGGGGATTCGAGCGCGCTGATGATCGGCGAGACCGTGATCGCGATCGGCAACCCGCAGGGCCATGCCAACACGGTCACCACGGGTGTCTTGTCGGCGGAGGACCGCAGCATCACCGTGCGCGCGCCCGACGGAGCCGTGCGTCGCTACACGGGTCTCCTGCAGACCGATGCCGCCATCAACCAGGGCAACAGCGGTGGCGCGTTGCTCGACATCACCGGCAAGCTCATCGGCATCAACAACGCGATGGTCGTCGGCAGCGAAAACATCGGCTTCGCGATCCCCGTCGACCAGATGAAGCGGGTGTTCCGCGACGTGCTGCTGTCCGTGGACCGCCTGTCGCACGTCTGGCTCGGAATGAACCTGTCGACCGACGGCGCGCTCGAAGTGACCGCGCTCGACGAGTCGGGACCGGCCGCTCGCGCTGGGCTTCGCCTGGGCGACCGCTTGGTCTCGATCGCCGACCGCCCGGTCAGCAGCACGCTCGACTACATTCGACAGATGGCCGACGCCGAGCCAGGGCGGGCGATCGAGCTCGGGATCGAACGCCGTGGACGGCAGATGACCGTGGAGCCACGCCCCCTGAGCAACGCCGGTGCGGAAGTCTGGCGACGCATCGGGGTCGAGGTCGACACCATCGAGGCGGAGCGCGACCGGGATCTCGTCCGCCAGGCGACATCGCTGTTCTACGCGGGCTACCGCCGCGTGCAGATGCTGCCCTCGGTCGTGCGCGTGCGCCACGTCGATGCAGAGAGCACCGCCGGTGCGCTCGGCGTCCGCCCCGGTGACGTGCTCCTCGGCATCCAGTTTCGGGACTACTGGCGCAGCCGCGAACTACCCTTCATCTCCGAGGAAGACCTCGCTGACAAGCTGCGCGCCTTTGCCCGCACCGAGATCAAGGTCTTCGTCATGCGCGACGGCGAGGAGCTGAGCGGCCCCCTCGCCGTGCGCTGACCAATGGAAGTACCGAGTCTGACTCGATTTTTCCGCGCGCGTCAGTCCCGCCACACCGCCCGGTGGTACGCCCCACCCTCCGCCAGCCAGCGCACGAAGCTCTGGTGGTAGGGTGCGGCCAGCCACTGCTCGAGTTGCACCCGCTGCAGCTGCCGCGCAGCCACGACCTCCCCGCTGGCGGTTGGCACGCCGCGCCAACTCGACACCGAGAAGAAGAACGAGCGCCACGCGTAGCGCCGCGCCCCGCCGGTGACGCGCTCTCCCTCTTGCAGAAACAACAGCACGGGCTCGTCGTCGACGACCTCGATGGCGAGCTCTTCGCGCAGCTCGCGGCACAACGCCTCCACGAGCAGCTCGCCATCTTCGACCCGACCACCGGGCAGATCCCACACCAGCTGCTCGCGGCCCGCGATCAGGCGCCGGTTCTGCACGAACCAGATGCCCGCGGGATCCTCGAGCACGGCGAAAGCTCCGAGAAAGTCCGCTGCGGTCATGGCGGCACAGCATCCGCGGCTCGCGGCGCGTTGCAAGCCGCGCTGGCCAGCGCGCGCCGGTACGCCTCGACGAGCTGGCGCGCGACCTGCGCCGGTTGAAAGCGCCACAGCTCCCGCCGACTGCGCTCGACCAGTGCCGCGCGCCGCTCCGGCTCGGTGAGCAGCTGCTGGACCGCGCGGACCAAGCCATCGATTCCGTCGGCGCGCGGCACCAGCACACCGGCACCCCAGGTGGCCAGCGCATCCCGCACGCCCGGCACATCGAACCCGACCACCGGCACACCGGCGGCGAACGCCTCGATGGCGGCCAGTGGGCAACCTTCGCGCTCACTGGTCAGCACCAACGCATCCATCGCGGGCAAGCACGCGGCCAGGTCCCCGCGGTTTCCGTGCAGACGCAGCCGCTCGCCAGCCGCGTGCAGCGCACCGCGCAGTGGCCCGTCGCCGAACACGTGGCCGACGGCACCCGCAACCGCAGCGACCACGCTGGCAAAACGATCGGGGCGCTTGATCGGCACCAGCCGACCGACGAACCCCAGCTGCGGATCGCTGCCGACGACTCCCAAGTGCTGCCGCGCCGCGTCGCGGTCCCCGGCGAAGAACGCGCCGAGCTCGATCGCCGGCGGCGTCACTTCGGTCGAAGCCGGCACCACCCCCAGCGCGCACAGCTCGTCGCGGCACGACGGACTCACGGCGAACAGGAGGTCCGTGCGACGCGCCAGCCGGGCCTCGACGCGCCGCAGCAGACTGGACACCGGCCGGGCGTAGTAGTCGCGCAACACCATCCCGTGGAAGGTGTGGGCAATGACCGGCACACCGTGGCGGCGGGCCACCCGCCGGCCGATCAGGCCGGCCTTGCTGGTGTGCGTGTGCACGACGTCGGGCCGCAGGGAGCGCACGCACGCGGCCAACCGGCGCGCCGCCAGCGCATCGCGCCACGGTGACGGCGCCCGGCCCAGCTCCGCCACCTCGAGCCAACCCGCCGCCTGGCCACGGCCACGCGCCAGATCCTCCAGCGCCAGGCGCGGCACTCCGTGCGCCGTCAAGTCGACCGGCTCCTCGCCGTCTCCGCACCGGCCGACGGCGAGCACCGTCTGCACTCCCATCTCCCGGTGGGCATGCCAGAACGCGATCATCTGCCGCGTCGGGCCGCCGACGTTGGGCCGGGTCAGAACACGCAGCACGCGCATCAGCAGCTCCCCTCGCGCACGCGCATGTAGAACTCGACGGCGGCGACCAGGTAGAGCGCGTGGCCCAAGCGCGCACGTCCGGCGCGGTGCAGATCGAGCATGCGATCGAGTCCCACCGCGCGCACGTGCGGGCGCTGTCGCGTGCGAGCGTCACGCAGCACGTCGGTGATCAGCGAGCCTCCGGCGGTGCGCAGCCACCGGTCGAGCGGCAGGCCGAAGCCGCGCTTGCGCTGTTCGAGAATGCCGGCCGGCAGCGCACCGGCGAACGCGCGCTTGAGCGCGACCTTGCCGAGCACGGCGCGCGCGCGCCGCGTGCCGGTCTCCGGCGAGGCCAGCACCTCGGGATCCAAGTAAGGGCACCGCGCCTCGACGCCCGCCGCCATGGTCGCCGTGTCGCACTTCGGCAGCAGGTCGAAGCGCAGATAGAAGGCGCGGTCGACATGGCGGGCGCGGTCGAGCGCCGGCGGCAACCGCGAGGGCAGCGGCAGCCGCCCCGCGTCCCAGCTCGGCACCGCCAACGCGGCGCGGGCAAACGCCGGCGGCGTCACCTCCAACAGCGCGTCGTAGGGCGACGGCGCCGCGAGCGCACGCGACACCCGGGCCGCGGTGCCGGTCGCCAGCTGCGCCGCCGGCGCACGCCGCATTCCCCGGCGAGGGAGCCAAGCCGCGGCCCGATGCCGGCGGTAGCCGAGCCACTGATCATCGGCGCCCTCGCCCGACAACAGCACGCGGACACCGTCGGCGTGCGCCGCCCGCGCCGTCGCGTGCATGGCGAGCACCGATGGATCGCCCTGTGGCAAGCCGGTCAAGGCCGTGAGGCGCGGCAGGGCGTCGAGGACCTCGACGCCACCGTCCACCGGCACGAGCGTCGCACCGGTGGCGCGCGCCACCGCGACCGCGCGCGCACGCTCGGCAGCATCAGCGCCGACGGCCTTGAACTGATAGGCGCGCAGCTCGTCGCCGCCATCGTCGTTCGCGCGATCGCGCAACGCCGCGGCCAGGCACGAGCTGTCGACCCCGCCCGACAGGCAGAGGCCGATCGGCACCTCGGTGCGGGCACAACGCGCGGCGGCGCGGCGCACGCGAGTGCGCAGGTCGGCCGGGCTTCGCGCTTCCGGCGGCGCCGCCGCGACGACCCGACGCAGCGGTCGCCGCGCAACCGCCTCGTGCACTCCGCGCAGATCGGCGTGCAGCACCGCATCGGCACTCGCCAGCGACGGACCCGTGCAGAACCCGTAGCGGAGCAGCCGCGCCAGCTCGACTTCGGACAACGCGAGGTCGATGCCGAGGACGCGCAATGCCGACACCGACGAGCCGAACGCCACCAGCGCACCCCCGTGGCTCACCGCCCAAAGCGGCTTCTCGCCCTCGGGATCGCGCGCCAACCAAACCGTGTCGCTCGCCGGCTCGAGGACGGCCAACGCGTAGCCGCCGCACGTCGCGGCGAGCGCCGCCGGCCCGCCGCGCTCGAGCCGCAACAGCGCCAGCTCGGCGTCGTTGCGCGTGGCGGCACGCGTGCCGTGCTCACGCCATTCGCGCGCCGAGGACGTCACCGCGCCGTTGAACACCGCGACCCGCCCGGTGCGCGGGCAGTGGATCGGCTGCGGCGCAGCGGGGTCGGTGATCGCCAGCCGCGCGACTCCCACCCACCAGTCGCCGGCCTCGACGATCGCGCAACCGTCGGGCCCACGCCAGCGCAAGGCGTCCACGCCGCGGTCGAACGCGGCGCGCGTTCGCAACCAAGATCGCCGGGCTCCGAGAATGCCGCACATTGCCGCCGTTGGACGTCGTCACGGGACAAAGTACGGAGCCAATCGGCAGATTTCTGCCCTCGGCTTGCCGCAGCCGTCAGCCGGGCCGCGGGGCGGCGCCGCGGCTCACGGGATGTAGGCCGTCAGGTGGAAGTGCCAGCCGAGCAGCGCGGTGTAGCCGAGCAAGACCAGCGACAGCCCGATCCGCGAGGCCATGAAGTTCTTGGTGACGGTCAGGAACGCGACGCACAGGCCGATGCCGACCGATTTGACGGCGATGAAGCCCCACACGCCGGTCTCGCGCAAGACCCAGTCGACGAAGGGGTTGAGCTCGGTGCCGCCGTGGCTGAGGAACAGCACCGTGTAGAAGGCGTCCAGGATGTTGAGCATGGCGACGCCCGTTACCGCGAGGAAGAGCAGCACACCGTGCTGATCCGGGATCGTTCCCCACTCCTCGCCCACGCGCCGCGCGGCGACGCGGCGGCCGCCGAAGAAGGCGTGGTGGGTCAGTGCAGGGCCGCGGCGGCGGTCGCCGAGGGTGCGTCCTCGGACCGGAGACGCAGAACGAAGAGGACGAGGACGCGACAGAGCTGGTGTGGCAATTCCCATGGTTGACTCGAGCCAAAGCCTACGCCGAGGGGTGCCGGCGGATCGGTTGCGGCGCGCCTCGAAGCCGATCGAGTGGGCCGCGAACCGGCGTTGCGGCCGGCTGTTCCGCGCCGATCTCGTTTTGAGAGCGGCCGGAGCCCGGCTCTCAGTGGGCCCCGCTCGGCGCGTCTTCGTCGAGCTCCACCCGGATGCGCCGCTCGCCCCGCACCAGCTCGTAGGCGTGCGCCCAGCGCGCGGCGACCGTCGCGTCCGCGCCGACGGCGCGCGCAGGCCCCGGCTCGACGAGCGCGATCACGCGGTCGAGCGCTTTCCGCAACGCCGGCGTCGGCTCGACCGGGGTGCCGTCGTGGAAGGCGCGGATCTGGCCATCGCCGAGCCAGACCAAGCTGTCGGCATGCCCATCGCGGCGCAGCGTCAGCTGGTAGTGGGCGGCGGTACGATCGAAGGCGAGCTCACCGCGCACCGCGGCGCCCTCGTCACCGTTCTCGATGATGGTCACAACGCCGCGAAACGAGGCGCGCTCGGACAGCAGGGCCGTCGGCCGCGGACCGCACGCTGTGGCGGCACACAGCGCGGCCAGCGCCAGCCCCGACGGCGGGCGCGCAGAACGGACTGTGCTGGGTTGTTGCGGACGCACCGGTGGGGCCGATGCTACGGTCAGGGCCATCGACCTTCTCCCATGCCACACCTTGTTTTCTGCCCCACCGGACGGTCAAAACGACCGGCTTGAACCTGCCTGAGATCCAGCTCGCGGTGCGGGTGCACGGCCGGCATCCGTGGTTCTTCCGCAAGATGATCCGGCGGCCACGGCAGTCGCTGCCGGCCGGGGCCGCCGTGCGCGTCCGCGACCGCGACGGCGCGCCGGTGGGGATCGGGTTCTACAACGCGCGCTGCGAGCTGGCCCTGCGCATCCTCCGGCGCGGCACTCCGGACAACGGCGGCGACGACATCGAAGCATGCCTGCAGGAGTTGCTCGACGATGCCTTGGAGCTGCGCCACGACGTGCTCGATCTACCGGCGCGCACTACCGCATACCGGCTGGTCCACGCCGAGGGCGACGGCCTGCCCGGCCTGATTCTCGACCGGCTGGCGGACACCATCGTGGCCCAGGTGTTCGCCCTAGGCATTCACCACCACATCGAGCCGATCGGCGAGCACCTGTTGCAGCGGCTGCCCGACAGCAAGCTCGTGCTGACGGTCGACAGCGAGGCCGCCAAGCGCGAAGGCATTCCCGCGGCGCCTCCAGTGCGCGCGCGGGAGGTCGAAGTGCACGAGCACGGCGTGCTCTTCGCCGTTCGACCCGGCGAGGGACACAAGACCGGCTTCTTCGCCGATCAGCGCGGCGCGCGGCAGCGCGTGCGCTCCCTGGCGCACGGCCGCCGCGTGCTCGACCTCTTCTGCAACGCCGGTGGGTTCGCCGTCTGCGCGGCCCTCGGCGGAGCCCGCGAAGTGTTGGCCGCGGATCTCGACGAACGAGTCATCGCCGCCGCCACGGAAAACGCGGCGCGCAACCGCACGTCCGTGACGATCGAGCACGACGATGCTTTCGAGGTCCTGCGCCGCGTGCCCCGCGGGCACCACGACCTGATCATCGTCGACCCGCCCAAGTGGGCCACCGGCAAGTCCCAGATCGAAGCCGCCCGCAAGCGTTACGCCGACATCAACCGCCTCGCGTTCGAGAAGGCTCCCACCGGGGGTCTACTGCTGACCTGCTCGTGCTCGGGCGCGCTCAGCGAACACGGGTTCCTCGACATCCTGCGCCGGGCCGCCGAACAGGCAAACCGCGACGCCCGCGTGCTCCACGTTGGCGGAGCCGGCCCGGACCACCCCCACGCCCTCGAGTGCCCCGAGGGCCGCTACCTGAAGACGGTCCTGCTACAGGTTCGCTGAGAGCGGCGGCGAACACCCCCACTCAAGCCGGCCGCTCGCGGAAGTCCAACCGCCCCCGCGACCGCCGCCACCCGCCCTTCAGCAACCAGGTCCGCGCCCGCACCGTCGGCCGCGCCACCGGCTCCGACAGCTCCACCCCCTCGCGCCACCCGTCGAACCAGGGCCCGGACGAGTAGACGTCGATCGCCTGCCGCGGCCGCTGCCGATGGTGCCAAGCATTCTGCAGCACATACACCAACGCCCGCCGCACCTCCGTCGGCGAGCGCAGCACCCGCTCGTGGAACCGCTCGGCAAACACCCGCCCCGAGCGCCCCCACAGCTTGTTCAACCCCCGCGCCATCCGCACCAACAACCCGGTCATCCCCCGCGTCAACGCCTCCCGATCCTTCGCCTCCACCAGAAGGTGCAAGTGATCGCGCTGCACCGAGAACTCCACCAACCGAAACCCGAACCGCCCACACCCCGCCCGGATCCGCTCCACCAACATCCAGTACGTCCGCGCATTCCGTAAGCCCGGCAACCCCCGACACAACCGCACCGTCACGTGCAACGGATACCGCGCCACCAACGCCCCCCGCGCCAAGTGCGGCACCGTCTCATCACTCACCTTGGGCCGACCAGCCCCCTCCCGAGCCCCACCCCACTGCCGAAACGGCAACTCACCCTGCACCACCCCACGGCGCCGTCCACCGCGACGCGGCCGAATCGTCTCGCTCGTCATTTGAATTAGCGACCTTACTAAAAAAGGTGTGGGCATGCAAGAACACACAAGAAATCCACGGAGGGCGGTCGCCGAGGGTGACGGAGCGGAGGCGAGTGCGCACCGCTCCGCGACGAAACACGCACTCCTACGTGCAACTCTTGATTCCGCGATCTTCAGTCCAAGCGGTACGAACACGCATCACGACCGGGACCGCCGCCCGCAGCTCTCGATCCAGAGGCCGAGGGAGCACGCAGGCGCGCCCCCAGAGCTCCCACCACCTCCAGCTCCAGAGCTGAAGGCTCGCCTCACCACGCCGAGTAGCCGCGGGGGGTTGCCCCCCCGCAGCTCTCACAGAACCGGACTTGTGGGTCACACATCCGGCTCTTCAGGACGGTATCCCCCAAAGGGGCCGCCAGTCGTAGCGGCGCTCGTCCCAGAGCTTGGAAAGCGACACCAGCCGCTCAGCAAACCACTGATTGGGATAAGCGCGTTTGATCGCTCCCGAGTTGCTCTGCCACCACGTGCCACGCCGGCCAAACGCGGTGCGTGCAGCCGACTGCCAGCTGCACCCACGGGCGACAAGGTCTCGGAAGAGGTATCGCGGTCTCTTCTTCTGCCGAATGATGATCGCCCGCAGGCGTCGTCGAATATGGCCATCGAGATTCCGCAAGGTCCGCCACGCGGCCTTCGTGATCAGCTTGAAGTAGCCGATCCAACCACGGAGGTAACGGTTCAGTCGTTCGATGCACCAGGACAGCCGACCACCCCAGGACCGCGGCGTAAGCTCACGGATTCGGGCGTCGATGCGATCCAGAGTGCGACGGGACAACTGCACCGTCAGCCAGCCCTTTCGAGTTGCGCCTACGCGAAACCCGAGGAAGTGCCGGCGATGGGCCAGGTCGACGGAACTCTTCGCTTCGTTCACTTTCAGTCGCACGCGACGTTCGATGAACCTGCGAATCGAAGCCATGACCCGGTGTCCTGAGCGCTCGCTACCGACGTAGATATTGCAGTCGTCGGCGTAGCGCACAAAACGCAACCCGCGTCGTTCCAACTCCCAGTCCAGTTCGTCCAGGACGATGTTGGACAGCAGAGGTGATAGCGGGCCGCCCTGGGGCGTTCCTTCTTCCGTGATGACGCGGGTGCCATCTGGAAGAACCACGTTCGCTTTCAGCATCAGGCGGATGATCCGCAGCACCCGACGGTCCTTCACCTTCTGAGCCAGCCGGTCCAGGAGGCGTTGGTGATGGACACGGTCGAAGAACTTCTCCAAATCGATGTCCACCGTGTACCGCCGACCCTGCTTCACGTAACCCGCTGCTTCGGCGATCGCTGTGTGGGCTCCCCGCCTCGGCCGGAAGCCGTGGCTGCTGTCGTGGAACGTCGGGTCGTAGATCGGCTCCAGAATCTGGCGCACGGCCTGTTGGACCCAGCGGTCGATCACGGTTGGAATCCCGAGACCCCGCTGCCCACCACTGGGCTTCGGGATCCACACCCGACGAATATCGCCGGGCGCGTAGGTCTCCATGAGCAGAGCATCGCGGAGTTTCGGGAGCAGGTGTTTCGCATGACGCTTGACCTCTGACACCGTCTGTCCGTCGACGCCCGGGGCGCCCTTCTTGCTTACGACATGTGCCAGTGCGCTTCGCAGGTTGCCCTGCTCCGCGACCAGCTCCAGCAGATGGCAGTAGCCGTCCGCTGGCGGCGGAGCCGATTCCGATCGATGGCTGCAATCCGTCGTAGGCACCGACGTGGACTTCGTGGCAGATTCGTCTGCCCTTCCGGCCACGCCGTCCCCTTGCGGGCTCTCGGCGAAAGCGAACTGCAGTTGCCGTGGTTTCGGCTTTCTCATCCTGTCACCCCCTTCGCTCCACCGGCATTACCCGGCTTCATCACTACTACGGGGTGATCCGACTTCTCTGCATGCCTTGGTGGGTCGTCGTTGCCTCCTCCCCACCTACCGCTCGAAGCGGACACACAGAGATCTCCCTGGGTAAGAACGCAGAGTTTCGCGCCGCCGCCGGTTCCAGTACTCCGAGGTCGCGACTGGATATCGGGCGTCACGTTGGATGGCACGCTGACCCAGACCTCGAGAGCCTTACGGAACTTCGCTTTCGCTCGGTGCTGCGCTGCGTCTAGGGCTTCCATCCCACACGACCTCGCGGGAACAGCACGGCACGGTGTCCGTCCTGTTCTGGCATCCCGGATCAACACCGCGCACCGCCCTCTCGGACGGCACACGGCTCCCCTTTCTGCCTCGTGCAGCTGCCTTCGACTCATGGTTTCCTCCAGTACGGATCCATAAAGAACTTTCATCTTCAACTCTGCGCCCATGCCAGGCGCAACATCACCGACGACAGCGGTCCAAGACGAGGCACGGGGTGCGACCGCCGCCGACGGTGACGGAGCTGAGGCGAGTGCGCAACACTCCGCGACGAAACGCGCACTCCTACGCGCGCTCTTGATTCCGTGACCTTCAGTCCAACCGGTACGACCACGCATCACGACGGGGACCCGCCGCCCGCAGCTCCGTCACCATCGGCGTCGGTCGCACCCTGTGCCTCGTCTTGGACCGGCGCTGATGGTGATGGAGCTGCGGGCGGCCCCGCTAGCTCTCGATCCAGAGGCCGAGGGAGCGCGCAGCGCCCCCAGAGCTCCCACCACCTCCAGCTCCAGAGCTGAAGGCTCGCCGCAGCACCATCACCGACGACAGCGGTCCAAGACGAGGCACGGGGTGCGACCGCCGCCGACGGTGACGGAGCTGAGGCGAGTGCGCAACACTCCGCGACGAAACGCGCACTCCTACGCGCGCTCTTGATTCCGTGACCTTCAGTCCAACCGGTACGACCACGCATCACGACCGGGACCGCCGCCCGCAGCTCCGTCACCATCGGCGTCGGTCGCACCCTGTGCCTCGTCTTGGACCAGCGCTGATGGTGATGGAGCTGCGGGCGGCCCCGCTAGCTCTCGATCCAGAGGCCGAGGGAGCACGCAGGCGCGCCCCCAGAGCTCCTACCACCTCCAGCTCCAGAGCTGAAGGCTCGCCGCAGCACCCTCACCGACGACAGCGGTCCAAGACGAGGCACGGGGTGCGACCGCCGCCGACGGTGACGGAGCTGAGGCGAGTGCGCACCACTCCGCGACGACACGCGCACGCCGGGCATCGGGTGGAGCGTGGCGGTTTCTCCCGGGCGGACTCAATCGGTTGCGCGGGGCCGGACTGCGGCCAGGCCGGCGAGTCTCGCCGTGGCGAAGGCGGCTTGGAAGTTGAAGCCTCCGATGGGGCCGTCGAGGTCGAGGAGTTCGCCGCAGATGAAGAGGCCGGGGTGGAGGCGTGATTGCATGGTCTTGGGGTCGACCTCGGTCAGGTCGACGCCGCCGCGGGTGACCTCGGCGTGGGCGAAGCCGAGGCTGCGTGGTACCGGGACCTGGGTCGCCTTCAGGCTGCGGACGAGCGCCTCGCGGGCGTCGCGGCGTAGCTCGGCGAGCGCTCCGTCGGCGCCTGCGCGCGCGCACAAGGCGGCGCGTAGGCGGTCTGGGAGGCCGCGGGGCAATGCTTGGCGCACGGCGCGGCGGCCTTGGCGCTGCGCACCCTTGACCAGGGCGTCGCGCACCGCCGCCTCGTTCAGCTCCGGCGCGAAGTCGAGCCGCACCGTCCCACCGCCGCACTCTTCGATGCTGCCGCTGACGTCCATCGCGCCCGGGCCCGACAGCCCCTTGTGGGTGAACAACACCGGCCGTTGGCGGGTGCAGCGCACTTTGCCGTCTGCGTCGACCGCGGCGATGGCCGGGGTGACGACCAGCCCGGCCAGCGACCGGACCCACTCCTCCTCGACCCACAGCGGCGCCAGCGCCGGGACCGGGTCGACGATGCGGTGGCCGAACTCGCGGCAGAACCCGTAGCCGTCACCGGTGGCTCCGGTGCGCGGATAGCTCAGTCCGCCGGTGGCGAGCACGACGGCGCGCGCGCTGCAGGCGCCTTGCGTCGTGTCCAGCTCGAACCCGGGCCCCTCCGCCCGAAGGCCAGTCACCGCGCACTCGCGCACCAGCTCCGCACCGGCGGCGGCGGCGGCGCTGAGGAGGGCGTCGAGCACATCGCGCGCGCGGCCCGAGACGGGGAAGATCTTCTCGAGGTCCTCTTCGCGCAGCGGGACGCCGCACTCCTCGACCAACGCGCACAAAGCCGCCGGTGGGAACGAGCGCAGCGCGTGGCGCAGAAAGCGCCCACGGCGCTGCCCGTACTGGGCTTCGAGGTCGCGACCGCTGCGGGTCGTGGTGAGATTGCACCGGCCGCCGCCGCTGATCAGGATCTTCAGGCCAGGGCGGCTGTTCTTCTCCAACAGGAGAACACGTGCGCCATCCTTGGCGGCGACGGTCGCCGCCGTGATGCCCGCGGCGCCGGCCCCCACGACCACAACGTCGGCACGCACGGCCGCGGCGGGATCGCGCTGCCTACGAGTCGCTCGAGTCGCCCGCGCTGCTCGAGTCGCCGGACCGCTGCACCGGCTTCACCGAGCCGCGCTTCTTGCGCATCGTCGACCAGCCCTTGCCGAGCTTCTTGAGCTTGAGTCGGCCTCGGGTGCAGCCGCCGGCTTTGCGTCGTGACTTCGCCATTTGTGTCTCTCCTCGATGCGTCAGACCTTGACCGACTTGCGCAGCACGACGTAGGCCGAGCGGTGGCCGGGGATCGCGCCCTTGATGAAGACGAGATTGCGCTCCTCGTCGACCTTGACCACTTCGAGGTTCTGCACGGTGCGCTGCTCGTCGCCGTAGTGACCCGCCATGTGCTTGCCCTTGGGCACGCCGTGGTGGGTCGAGTAGGTGCGGCCGATGCCACCAGCGCGCCGGTGGTTCTTGCTGTTGCCGTGGGTCGTCGCCTGCCGGCCGAACCCCCACCGCTTGATGGTGCCCGCCCAACCGCGACCCTTGGTCGTGCCGATCACGTCGACGCGCGCGACGTCCTTCAGCACATCGACCTTGATCTCGTCACCCGCCTTGCACTCGGGCATGCCCTCGTAGCGCAGCTCGCGAACGAATGCCTTGGCGCCACTGCCGGCCTTGGCGGCGTGGCCGCGCTCGGCCTTGCTGGCGGCCTTGTCGGTCTTGTCGTCGAAGCCGAGCTGCACCGCGTAGTAGCCGTCGGTCCGCCGCGGGCGGTCGTGCTTGCCGCGGCGCTTGCCCAGGTTGGTGGCCGCACCGCGCTGATCCTCCGGCAACTCGGCCAAGTCGTTGCACTTGACCTGCAGCACCTTGCACGGCCCGGCCTCCACCACCGTCACCGGCACGCAGGTGCCGTCCGGCTGGAAGATCTGCGTCATGCCGAGCTTCTTACCGAGGATTCCGATCATCTGTATACCGCCGGGGAATGGGGGGCGAGCACGTTAGGGACGGTCCAGGCGGGTTGCAAGCCCAAGTGCCCGCGGCAAGTGCCCATAGGCCAGAATCTCGTCTCAGGTCCAGACCCTGGCGGCGATCGCCGCCAACGCCAGAACCAGTAGCGGCACGGTCCACGAGCGGCCGGCGGCGCCGAACTCCGGCAGCGGCCGGTCCTGGGGCCGCTCGGCGGCCGCCGCCAGGTCGGACTCGGCGGCGTCGAGCAGGTTGTCCTCGGAGAACTCGACCGCGGCGCGTTCGCGATAACACCGCGCCAGGGCACGCCGCACGAACTGGGGAAACGAGGGCAACAGCCAGAAGTTGGACTCGGCCAACCGAAACGAGGCATGCACGGCCGTCGCCTCGGCCCCCTCGTCGACCACCACGAGCGGTCCGTGCTCGGCGCGCACCACCGGCACCCCGCTACCCAGGAAGTCGGTGCGCAAGCAAGCCCGCACCTCCAGCTCGGACAGGTCGAGCCCGGCGGTGAGCGGATCTCGCCGGTCCCAATCGACCAGGCGCGGGTCGGCCACCACATCGTCGGGCCCGAGCTCGCCCTGCGCCGCCCGCGTGCCGAACGTCAGCGCGCGCAGCCCCGGCGCCGGGTCGAGGAGCACCCCGCCCTCCACCAACAAGAAGGCCGCTTCCTCCGCCTCGGCGAACGGCACCACCCGCCCGCCGGTCTCGCGCGCGAGCTCGTGCGCGGCGGCCTCGAGCGCGGGGCTGTCGCCGTCGACCAGCACCGCGATGTCCGGCGCGGGCGGCGCCGGTAGCTCCACCGCGACCTGGTCATCGAGTGGCAGCGCATCTTCGTGCGCGGCGAACGCCACGGTGAGACGCCCGCCGCCGGCGCGTTCCAGCTCCAGCTCGACCTCGACGGTGCCGCGCCCGGGGATCTCGGCGACCTGTTCGACCGCGACCACCGCACCGGTCGCGCTGAGGCGCACGGTCCGCCCCCGCGCACCGGAGTTGAACACCGCCACCCGCGCGACCACGTTGGGCAACGGCCACGCGTCGCGCACTGCGCACCGCACGATCGCGAGGTTGTCGGCGGGGGCGCCGACGATGGTCAGCGCGCCGCCGCGCGGTGCTGGCGTCGGTCCCAGACCGTCGGTCAGAGTCCACACCGCGATCTCCGCTCCGCCACTCTCGGCAAGGCGCGCCGCCATCCCCGCCAAGTCGACGCTGCCGGCACCCTCCGGCGGGCTCGCCAGCGCCACCTCCACCGCGCGGCGCGCGGCCGCGCGGTCGGCCGGCAGATCAACGAGGACACGAGGCTGCGCGCCGGCCAAGAGCAGACGCAGATCGACCCCTTCTGGCAACGCGGCCAGCTGGCCGAGCAGCCGTTGCCGGACGTCGTCGTACGCACTGGCCACCCCGCCGTCGGCCCGCGCCGTCATGCTCGCCGACGTGTCGACGATGGCCACCAGCGTCCGCGGCCCGGGGCGCGCTCCCCGCCGCGGCTCGCAAAACGCCAACGCCAGCGCGATGGCGGCCGCCACCGCCAGCAAGAACCGCAGCCACGGAAACCGCACGCGCCGGCGCCGCAGCCCGGCGCGGGCCCGCAGCCACTGCGCCATGTGCGCAGTGGCCACCTGCCGGCGCGGGCGGACCGGCCGCGACAACCACCACAACAAGGGCAGCACGGCGGCGAGCCACCAAAGGCGGTGTGGATGGGTCAGATCCCAGAGTTCCATGGCAGCTGGAACCACGAGGCCATGCGGAAGTCACCCTCCGCCGGCACAGCGAAGCGGATCAGAGGGTATCCGGCGGCCGCGAACACCGCACTCTGATGGCGGCGCAGCGTGGCCAGCTCGCGCCGCATGGCTTCGCGCAGCGCGGCGTCCACCTCGATCGTCTCCACCACCGCGGTCTCGGGGTCGACGAAGCGCAGCCACCCGTCGTGCGGTGGATCGACGTCCTCGCGCAACTGCGGCAGCCATCCCCGGCAGCGCAGGCCGTGGCGGCGCAGCAGCGCCAGCGCGGGCGCCACCGCGTCGGGTTGCGCGAAGTCGGAGATCAGCAGCACCGTGCCCTGCCAGCCGCGCTCCAACGGCGTGCGCAGCAGCGCCAGCGGCTGCTGGTCGGCGGTCGCGACGCTCGACAAGACCTCCAGCCAGCGTGGCAGCGCGCTGGGGCCGTGCAGGGTCACCGGCTCGGCGCCGCCGGCGAAGCACACCCCATCGAGCCGCGACAGGGCGAGCCCACCCAGAATGGCGGCCAGCCGCTGCGCGGCCACCAGCCGCATCGGCTCGCCGGCGGTCATGCTGGCGGTGCAGTCGAGGCAGATGGTGATCGTCCGCCGTTCTTCCTCCTCGAGGAGCTTCATGAACAGCTCGCCGGTGCGCGCGTAGGCGTTCCAGTCGACGAAGCGCAGGTCGTCGCCGGGCGTGTAAGCGCGGTGCCCGGCAAAGGTGCCGCTCTGGCCGCGAAACCGCCGCCGGCCGCGCGCCTCGGGCTGCCGGGCGACGGTCAAGTCCGGCGCCCGGCGCAGAATTGCGGCCAGCAGGTCGCGGAATGCAGACGGAAACGGCTGGCTCACTTGCCGCTCTCTGCCAGCGCCTTGAAGTAGCGCGCCACGAACGGCCGCTCGACTTCCGGCACATGGCGGGCGCGCAGCGCGCGCTCGCGCGCGGCCTCGTAGTCCGGTGGCTCGACTGCCTCGGGCGGCGGGACCGCGCCCGCCGCCGGCGGCGGCGTCGTGCCCCCCCCGGTCTCCTCGAGCACCGCGCGGTGCGCCACGTCGCGCCGCAACGGACCGTCGCCGATGAACTGCGGCACGACGAAGACGTCCTGCGGCGGACGGTCGAGGTGCGCCCCCGGTAGCGCCGGGGGCTCGGGAGGCGGCGCCCCCTGCGGCTCGCTCTCCTCGGGCCGAGGCGGTGGCTCGGGAGTCGACTCCGGCTCGGGCTCGGGCTCGGGCGCGTCCGGCCGCTGCTCGCCCTCGCCATCGCCGCCCTCATCCTCGGTGCCATCACCGTCTTCGGTGCCGGCATCTCCACCGCCCGAGTTGGAGGCCAAATCGGGCCCGATCGGCGCGGGGTGGCTCGGCGGGATCGGCGCCAACCAGCGCAGCAGAAGCAACAGCACCAGCACCGGCAGCAGGTAGCGCAAGGGACCGAGCCGGCGGCGGCAGAAGCGCGTGGTCTCCTGCGGCGGGACGCCGTCGAGATCGCGCTCCAGCTGCGCGCGCAACCAACCGCCGAAGGCACTGCCCCGGGCCGCGGCCGGCAGATTGGCCCAGGTCAGGAGCCGTTCGCCCAAACCCAGCGCACGGTCGGCGGCGGCGATCGACATCGAGGTCCGGCGCCAGGTCCACCACGCGGCGCACGCGATCGAGGCCACGCCCACGGCCAGTGCCCACCACCACCAGCGCGGCAGGGCGAGCTCGACGATGCACACCAGAACACCGGCGACCAAGCCCTGCGCCGCAACCACACGGGCCACCGCCCAGGCGCGGTGCTTGCCGCCCAGCCGCGCCAGAAAGCGTGGGATCGCGCTGCCGCTCGAGGCAGCGGATGCGGAGCGCCCGCTCATCGGAAAAAAGGCCGGGAGACCGCGGAGAACCCGCGACCCCCGGCCCACTCAGAAGGAGGAGATTGACGAGTTTCTCGACACGCGGCGCGGCCGGCTTGAGGCGAAACCCAACAGCCGCACGGCCCTCGGGCGCGGAACTCGCCACCGCGCCGGGCGGCCGGAGGGATCCGAAATCGGGGCGCGCGGCCGCCGGCGCTCACGCGCCGCCGCCACCCGTGGGCGCGCCGCCGGTGTTTTCCGGCTGGGGTTCGCCACCGCCGGTGGCCGGCGCGCCGCTGCCGGTCTCGCCCGCGGGCGCCGCGCCCTCGGCGCCGCCGGTCTCGTCGGCTTGGCCGGTGCCGCCGCCCTCGCCGTTGCCGTCACCCGCGCCCTCCTCGTCGCCGCTGCCCTCGGCCGGCATCAGCGGGTCGAACAGATCGGTGGGCTCCTTCTCGTAGCCGGTCACGACCCAATCGCCGACCGCCACCAAGAACTCCTTGGTCTCGGTCTTGGGGCCGTCGAAGCGCGCGTAGTGCTCGTTCTTGTCGGGGATCTTGTCGCCGATCCACATCGTGTAGTTGGTGCCATCGGCCAACGTCGCCTGCACGCGGAACCGCGATGAGCTCTCGTCGCCCGGGACGGCCCCCTGCAGCGCCGGATCGCGCAGCCGGCCGATGTGGCTGATGTAGCGCTGCACGTTGACGTAGCCGAAGCGCGAGACGAGGCCGTTGACCTCGTCCTGCCGCACCGCGCCGTAGCCATCCGGCGTGGTCTCCGCGACCCAGTCGCGCGCCACGTTGTCGGCCTCGCCCTCGGCCTGCGCGGGCCGCGTGAACGACACCTCGCCCTTGGGGTTCGTCATCGAGAACTTGGTGACCTGATCGGTCTGGAACTGCTGGATCTTGGTCTCGATCCAGTCCTCCGGCTTGAGCGTCAGGTTCCAGTAGCTGGCCGCGGGCTCGTACAGCACCACGTCCTTGCGGTCCTCCTTGCGGACGAAGAAGCCCTTGACGACGTCCTGGGTGTACTTGCCACCGCTGGCGTCGTTGCCCAGGTAGAGCTCGGCGACGTTCACCCGGTCGGCGTTCTGACACAGGATCCGGATACCGGTCTCGCTGGTGAGTCCGCGCCGAGCCAGCATTTCGTCGTCGGCGTCGGTAGCGACCAGCACGCGCTCGTCGCGGCGCATCGCCTCGATGTGCTCGAGGATGTCGTCGGCGACCTTGTTCTCGCGCACCGGCACGCCGAGGAAGTCGGTCAGCATCTCGGCCTGGCCGATCACCCACCCCTCTTTCGAGCGCATCAGGGTCAGCTCTTGCCGGCCCGCGGCGTCTTCCGGGGCGGCACCCGGCACGGTGGGAGCCGCGCCGTCCTCGGAGTCGGCGGCCTTCTGCAACACGACCGCGTGCACCGTGTCCGGCCGGAAGCCGGGGAACAGACGCGGGGTCTTGTCGAACTCGGTGAAGTCGCCGCCTTCGTTAGCCAGCGTCAACACCGTGGGAACGGCCAGCCCTGCGGCCAGCACGGCGAGAATGGCGTTGGTCTGCATCGTTTGACTCAGCTCTGCACGGAGGCCAGGAAGGACTGCTTGGCCGCGCGGCGGCGCACCGCCATCAGCGCCCACAGCGCCATGATCGCGAGGAACGGGCCGACCACGTTGAGCCACTTCCAACGCTCGGCGGTGGCCTCTGCTTCTTCACGCACCTGGAACGCGTCGCCGTCGATCGAAGCCTCGGCGAAGCGCAGGGTGCGGTCGGCGCCCTTCTTGTTGCGCAGCGCGAGCAGGTCCTTGTCCTCGGCCAAGTTGTCGATCAAGTTGCCGACGAAGGCCGCGCCGTAGAGGCTGACGGGACCGCCCTGCTGGCTGTACTCACCGCCCAAGAAGTCGTCGCGGACGAAATCCGAGTCGCCGATGACGACGATCCGCCCGGGCTGCGTCGAGGCGAGGACCGGATCGGGATCGGCCTCTTCCTCGGCCTCGGCCGGCGCCGGCGGTGCCGGCGGACCGACGACTTCGGCGCCTTCCTCGGTCTCCGGGTCTTGGGCCTCGCCCTCCGCGGGCTCGGGATCCTGGGCCCCTTCCTCGGTGGCCTGCTCGCCCGCGCCCTCCTCGGAAGCAGCCGGCTCCTGGCTGGTCGGCTCCGGGTTCTGCGCACCGGTGCCCGGCGACTGCGGGGTCACCGGGTCCTGCGCCGCACCGCCATCGCCGCCGTTGCCCCCGGGCAAGCCACCCGGCAAGCCCTGGATCGGCGAGTTCAGCGGGTTGGGCAGACCGGGCGGCGCGGGCGTCGCGGCCTGATCCTCGGTCCGCCGCGGCGGGATGTCCTTGCCGTCGAAGAACGACGTGAAGTTGCCGGCCACCTCGACCATCAGACCGAACTGCTGGCGCGGCTCGCTGAGCACCTTCTGGTTGATCTTCTGCGCGAAAGTGGTTGCCGCGTCCATCTGGTCGCGCACGTTGCCCATCGAGTAGCCGAACGGATTGAGGTCCATGGGCGGATCCTCGATGAACGACACCGGCGAGCTGCGCAGCAACACGGTGCCCTCGACCCCGTCGGGCAGCGGGTCGACCAAGTCGACCGGGCAGGGCCAGAACATGCCGGGACCGCGCCCCATGGCGTTGGAGATCTCGTCCTCGGCGGCGATGCCGGGCTGGAACTCGGTGCGGAACCGTTCGACCAGGTCGCGCACGTCACCGTCGCTACCCGGGTTGAGCACGAACTCCTCGGCGCGCGCGGCGTAGTCGAGCTGCTTGGGGTGGACCGCGTGGAACCAATAGGGGTACGGGATCGGCCGCGGCACCCTCTGCTGGAAGATGCTCTGCACCATGATCGACATCTGCTCATAACCACCCTGCGATTGCTGGGCGGGGAGCAGCGCGTCGCCGACGACCTTGTCCTGCACGCGGACGCCGTAGTGCGCGAGCTGGTCGAGGAACTGCAGCTCGGAGCCGGTGGCGTCGTAGTTGATCTTGCGGCCGCGCATCATGCGCATCTGGCCGATCTCGTACTCGTTGGTGTCGGCGAACACGACCAGCGTGCCGCCGCGCATCACGAACTGATCGATGGCGTACTTCTGCCGGTCGGTGAGGTTCTTGGGCCGCACCAACAGCAGCGTGGTCACGTTGTCCTCGATCAGCTGGCCCTGGCTGAGGTCGACGTTCTGCACCTCGTAGCGGCCCTTGATGCCCTCGATCTCGCGCAGCTGGTTGAAGCCCTTGGGCTGGCTCGCGCCGCCCATCGGCCCGCCGCCACCGGCCTCGGTGGCGAACGCCAAGAGGCCGATCACCGGCTTGTCGAGCACCGTGATCGACTTGATCTTCGGCGTCAGCTCCGCCTCGTACTGCGCGGTCGCGAGCTTGAAGTCGAAGAACGGGATGACCTCTTGCTTGTCGGCACCGTACATCAGGCGCAGACCCTGCCAGATCTCCTTGACCGAGAACGCCGAGTCGCCGGCGTCGGTGACCTGCGCCCGCTGCATGCCCAGCCGCTCGGCCTTCTCGCGGATCGCCGTGTCGTCCTGCGGGTCGAGCCGCTGGATCACGACCTTGCCATCGCTCAGCTGCACGTACTCGTCGAGGAAGTTCTCCAGCTGGCGGCGGGCTTCGCGGTAGATCGTCGGCAGCCGCGACTCCTTGCTGAAGTAGGCCTCGATCAAGAGCCGGTCTTCGAGCCCGTCGAGGACCCGGCGGGTCGAATCGGTCAGGGTGTAGAGCCGGTCGCTGGTCATGTCGACGCGCGTGCGATAACGGCTCGCCAAGAAGACGACCTGGCCGACGACCAACAGCAACAGGATGACGCGCAGGGTCACGTCGCCGACGAAGCCGGCCTGCGCTGCCGCGCGCTCCGTCCGATGCATCGAGAGTCGGTTCATGGCGATCACCCCTTCATCCGGCGGCCCTGCAGGACCAGCGCATTGAGGTAGAGGAAGAACCCGCAGAAGCACAGGTAGAACACGAAGTCGCGGGTGTCGAGCACGCCGCGGGCGATGCTCTGGAAGTACTGGTAGGGCGAGATCGCGGCGAGGATCTGCACCACGAACTCGGGCAGCACGCCGACGAGACCGGCCTGCACGAACGGCGAGCCCAACAGGAACAGCGCCAGCAGCGACACCAGCGCCAGCAGCAGCGCGATGATCTGGTCGCGGGTGATCGCCGAGCAGAACATGCCGACCGCGATGTAGGCGCCGGCCATCAGGAAGCTGGCGAGGTAGGCGCAGATCACCGGGCCCCAGTCGAGGTCACCGAACATCGACAGCGTCAGCGGCACCCCGAGCGTGAGCAGCATGACCAGGCCGAGGTAGACCAGCGAGGCGAAGAACTTGCCCAGGATCAGCTGCGGCACGGTGACCGGGAAGGTCATCAGCAGCTCCAGCGTGCCGAGCTTGCGCTCCTCGGCCCACAGCCGCATGGTCAGCGCCGGCAGGAAGAACAAGAAGACGATCGGCAGCAGGCCGAAGAAGGCCTGCATGTTGGCCTGCTGATCGGGCTGCAGCATCTGGTCCATGCTCAGGTAGCACAGCACCAGCAAGAACAGGCCGCCGAACACGTAGGCGATCGGCGACACGAAGTAGCTGCGCAGCTCGCGGCGCGCGACGATGGCGATCTCACGCATGGCCGGCCTCCGCGGGCTTCTGGGTCAGATCGCGGAACACGTCCTCCAAGGTCGCGGTGTCCCGCGCCAGATGAGTCAGGCCCCAGCCGTTCTTCGCGACCAGCTCGGCGAGTGCCTCCTCGGCCGCGTTGCCCGCCGCCGCTCCGCAGTCGATGCGGAACAGGCCGTAGTCGCCCTCGCGGGACACCTCGGCGATCGCCTTGCCCGGAAACAGCTCGCTCAGCTGGCTCTTGACGTTGTCGGCCGGTCCCTTGATCCGTGCCCGCAGCACGCCGGAAGGCATGCGCGACACCAGGCTGTCGTGGGTGTCGTCGGCGACGATCTCGCCCTGCGCGACGATGATGATGCGCGAGCACGACGCCTCGACCTCTTGCAGATAGTGCGTGGAGAGGATGACGGTGTGCTCCTCGCCCAGGCGGGTGATCAAGCTGCGCACCTCGACGATCTGGTTGGGGTCGAGACCCGAGGTCGGCTCGTCCAGCACCAAGACGTCGGGGTTGTGCACCATGGCCTGCGCCAGGCCGACGCGCTGCTTGTAGCCCTTGGACAGCTCCAGAATGCTCTTGCCGGTGACCCCGGTGAGGCCGCAGGTGTGCACGACCCGCTCGACCGCGCTGCCGAGCTCGCGCCCGGGCACGCCGCGGATCTCCGCCGCGAACCGCAGGTACTCCTCGACCAGCATCTCGGTGTAGAGCGGCGTCGACTCGGGCAGGTAGCCCAGGCGCCGCCGCACCTCGAGAGAGCTCTCCACGACGTCCAACCCATCGACCGTCGCCCTGCCGCCGGAAGGCAGCAGGTAGCCGGTCAGGATCTTCATCGTGGTCGATTTGCCGGCCCCGTTGGGACCGAGAAAGCCGATCACTTCACCGCGCTTGACCTCGAAGGAGACGCCCTTCAAAGCCCGGGTGAGACCGTAGTTCTTGGCGAGTTCCTCAACGACGATCATGGGTCGAGTCGGAGATTGAGTCAGGTCGGAGATTAGGGGGGAAAGTGGGGCGTGCCGCGTGGCCCGATTCGCCTCACTTGCGAGAGGACCGTCGCGAACGCGCGGCGAGCGAGAAAACTCCCGGGGTCCGCGGACCTCCGGCGGCCTTCGCGCATCGGTGTCGACGAAGAACCTGCCTCGGGCCTGGACAGCGACCGCCGCCTCCAGCGCTGCCCGCCGCGGGGCGCGGGACGGTATTCGAGGCCCAGGGCCCTGACAACTGTCGCGCTCGGAAAAACCAGCAACGCCGCGTGGCGCCGCCGGCATGGGGCGGTGCGGCGCGAAGCCGGCCCGCCACCCGGCCCGCGCCGTGGTCGGCGGCCGCGCTTGTTTCCGCCCAACGCATGGGCTATCCCCTGGCCGCGCCGCGACGGCGGGCGGGCCTCAATGTCGACGCCCCCCCGACCCGAAGACCAAAGGGAGCCAACGACCCGGCTCTGTCCCACAAAACACCATGAACAGCCCGAACGACCGGCACGAAGACCCCCGCACCGCGCGCCTCGACGACGACGAGGAGAATGGCGGCGAAGACACGCCCCGGCAGGAGAACGCGCTCGACACCCAGCTGCTCGAGGCCCGCACGCTGCTGATCAGCGGCCCGGTGTCGGACAAGATGGCGGCGCACTGCGCCACGCGGCTGATGATCATGGAGAAGAAGGACCCCGAGCAGCCGGTGACCGTCCTGATCAACTCGCCCGGGGGCAGCGCCGACTCCGGCTTTGCGATCTACGACCTGCTGCGCTTCGTGCGACCGCCGGTGATCACCGTGGTCAACGGCCTGTGCGCCTCGGCGGCGATCCTGATCCAGCTCGCGGCCGAGAAGGGCAACCGGTTCAGCACGCCGCAGAGCCGGTTCTTGATCCACCAGCCGTCGACGGCCGGGTTCGGCACGGCTTCGGACCTGGACATCACCGCGCGCGAGGTGATCAAGCTGCGCCACCGCTACAACGACATCATCAGCGCGCAGACCGGCCAGGACCCCGAGCGCGTGCTCGAGGACGCCAAGCGGGACTTCTGGCTGAACGCCGAAGAAGCGCTGGAGTACGGCCTCATCGAGCGCGTCGTGGTCCACCACCACGAGCTGGATTCTTAGAGCCGGCGGGCTGCGGGAAGCGGTGGCCAAGACCGCGCGAACCAGCGGCCGAAATGCGCGTTGATCGCTGCGTGCCCCCACTTGGCCCGCGCCCCCTCGACCGCCGCACCGGCGCGGTGCGCAGCGCACTGCTGACGCTGGCGACCGCCGCGGCCCTGCCCGCCCAGCCTCTCATCGGCGGTCTGGTGGTCGGCACCGACGGCCAGCCAATCGCCAACGCCCGCGCCACGCTGTGGCCACTGCACGCCGACGATCCACTGGCACCGCCGCAGCGGGGTGCCAACCGCCCCACCGCGGCCGGCACCACGACGGCGCGCGGCGATCTGCGCCTGGCGGCGGATCAGCCGGGGGCGCTGCTCGTGATCGACGCCGCGGGCGGCCGCGGGGCACTGGTGCTCGCGGCGCCGGGCGCGCCGCTGCGCATCGAAGCCGGTGCGCTGGCGACCGTCGAGACCGGCGCGGACACGGCAGTGATCGGGCAATTGGGTCCCGGACCCGGTCAGCGCGTCTGGCTCGGCCACCACCCGACACCGCTGCGGTTGCCACCGGGACGCTATCAGCTCGCAGTGGAGAGCGGGGACTCGCTACAGCTGGCCCACGTGCGGCTGGAGGCCGGCGCGCGCGCGACCGTCCCGGCGCACTCGATCTCGCACCTGCTGCGACTGCCCGCCGGCTTCGACGGTGAGGCGACGGCACCCGCCTGGCCGGGGCTGGTGCTGCCGGTCCACGACGACGCCGTCCGCCTCGCCGCGGAGGGCCCGTTGCGCGTCCGGTGCCGTTGGCCGAACAGTGGCTGGGAGCTGTGGACCGACCACTGGCTCGAGCCCGGCGCGCACCTGCGCGCAGCACCGCCGGCCGACCTCCAGTGGCGGCCGGTCGCGATCCGCGATCCTGCAGGCCCGGTGCCCGGCGCGAGCCTGACTTCGCTCAGGCTCGGCGGCGACGGCACGCGCCTAATCGCCCGCAGTCGCACTGGCGCCGACGGATTCGCGCGCGGCGCTACCGACGCCGACCTCTGGGTGGCGCGGGCGGCGGGATCGGGCCGGCGCGGGCTGCTGGTGGCGGATGCCGGCGGCCTCGACCGGGGACCACCGGTGCTGGAGTTGGGCCCCGGCCATGGGGTGACCGTCCGCGTGCGCGACCCCGCCGGGCACCCGGTGGCGGGCGCCCCGGTGAGTCTCGTGCACAAGAGCCTGCCCGAGCTGCCGTGGCGCGGCAGCAGCGACGCGCGCGGGATCGTGCGCTTCGACGAAGTGCCAGCCGGCAGCGGAACGCTGCTTCTCCGCAGCGCCGACCACGTGCCCGCGGAGCGGGCGATCGCGATCGAACCCCGCGCTGCCGGCCACCGCTGGACCCTCACGGCGGATCCCGGCGCCGTGCTGCGCGGCGTCGTGGTGCGCGAGGGCGCGCCCGCGGGCGGCGTCACCGTGACTCTGCGCGAAGCGAGCGGCGCGCTACGACAAAGTCCGCGGGCCATGGAGAGCGACGCGAGCGGCCGGTTCGCATTCTCGGGGCTCCTGCTCGACGAGGTCTACACGGTGTCGGCAAGCTGGCAGCGCGGCGCGCGCACCTGGTCGGCCCAGCTGCGTGGCGTGCAGCCAGGCGATGGCGAGTGGACCCTGGAGCTGATCGACGAGGACCCGGTGCCACCACAACGCCGCGGCGGACGCGCCCCTGGTCAGTAGAGCAGTGTGGCGGCGCGGCGGCGCAGGGACGAGACCACGTCCGCTTCCTCGCCGAGCAGTGAGAAGCACAGCAACATCGCGCGCCGCGCCAGTCCCTGGCCGAAGTCGCGGTCGGCCTCGATCGATTCCAACAGGTGCTCGGCGGCGGGCTCCAGGGCCCCGGCGCGCACCGCTTCGCGCGCTTGCAGCAGAGCGGCGGCGGCGGGCCCCGTGGCCGGCTCGATCTGCGCGTCGAACAGCGCCATGCCGTCGACCAGCCGGTCGCGCTCGGCGGCCAACTCGGACTCTTCGTCGATCGCCGACAGCAGCGTGCGGGCGCCGGCGAGATCACCGCGCAGAATCGAGAGCTTCGCCTGCTGCAGCTGCGCCGCCTCGCCCGCCGCCTCGGTTGCCTCCTCGGCCGCCGCCTCGGCGGACACCACACCGTGCCGCTCGAGGAACGCGCGCACCTCGTTCTCGGGCAACGCGCCGGCAAAGCCGTCGACCGGCTGCCCGCCGACGAACAGCACGACGAACGGAATGCTGCGCACCTGGAACGCCGCCGCCAAGTCGGGGTAGCGCTCGGTGTCGACCTTGCCCAGCTCGAAGCCGCCGCCGAACTCGGCGGCCAGCCGCTCGAGCACCGGTGTCAGGGTCTTGCACGGACCGCACCATTCCGCCCAGAAGTCCAGCAACACGGGGACTTCGACCGAGCGCTGCACGACCGCGGTCGGAAAGCTGTCGGTGCTGACCTCGAACACGAAGCTGGAGCTCATGCCGCTCACTGAAGCGCGGCGGTGCGGCGGGTCAAGGGCGGGTCCGCGCGGACCCTGCCGTTACGCGCGCGCTACACAACCGCCGCCACAGGCGACCGGCCACCTTCCCGAAGGCGCGGTACGCCAGTTGAGATCAAGACGGCCGGCCGGGCCCACGTGCTGTGTTTCCAGGGACGGAAAACGCGCGAGAGCGGCGACCGGACATCTCCCGGGCCCGGCCACCCTTTCTTCCGGTGTTCCGCCTTCTGCGGGTCGGCGTCAGCCGTCGATCGGCGCTTCGCGGAGCAGCTGCCAGGTGTCCCGCCGCTGGTCGGTGACGTCGGCGTTGGCCAACAGCCAGTCGAGGTAGGCGTTGCGCCGCTTGGCGTCGCCCAGCTTGTGCGCGGCGATCGCCGCGAAGTTGCGCGCGTCGACGGAGGCGCCACAGCGCGCCAGCACGTCTTCGAGACGGCGCAGGCAGCCCTCGACGTCCTCGTCCGCCGCCAGCTGCAGCGCCACCAGCGGAACCTCGATCTCGGGCAGCGGCGGGTAGAACTTCTCGCCGAGCCGCACCAGCGTGCCGCGGTCCACGGTCTCCGCGCCGACCGCCGCGACCACGGCGGCCTCGTCGCTGTCGGCGTGCTGCGCGGCGAGCAACCGCGCGCACTCGTCGCGATCTTCGACATGCCCGCCGATGTTGGCGCACCGCCACGCCAAGAACAGCGAACCGCGGTCGCCGGACTGCCGGTAGTCGCGCAGCGCCAGGTCCATGGCGCGGGCCAACACATCGAAGTCGCGGCTGCGGCAATACATCGCGAACGACGCGCGCGCCGCCAGCCGCAGGGGCTCCGGCCCGGAGTCGAACTCGAGCGCGAAGGGCGACAAGACCGTCCAGGCGTCCTGGTTGCGGTCCAGCTCGAGCAACAGCCGGCCGCGGGCCGTGGCGATACGGGCGTCGACGTTGGCGCTGCTGTGAGTCGCGAGCCGGCGCAGGAGGTCACTGGCCCGGTCGCGATCCACGGGGCGGCGGCCGAGCTCGGTCGCCGTCTCCTCCACCAGCGCCTCGATCGCGGCGTTGCGCTTTGCCGCCGCGTCCCAGAAGTACCAACCGACGGCCGCGGTGGTGACGCCCAACGCCAACGACAGGCTCAGCCACAGGCCCTTCACGCGCGCACCACCTTGATCGCGATCATGGTCACATCGTCTTCCGGCGGCAGCTCCGCGCGGTGGCCGGCCAACGCATCGTCGACGCTCTTGAGGATCGCCTCGGCGGAGTCTCCGGCGCGCTCGATCAGCAGCTCTTTGAGACGCTCTTCACCGAACACTTCTCGCGCGGAATTCATCGATTCTTCGACCCCGTCCGTGCGGAAGAACAGCAGGTCGCCCGGCTGCAGCGGCACGGGTCCACGCACCGAGTAGTCCGAGTCGGCGACCACCCCGAGCACCATGCCGGTCTTGCCGTAGGTCTGCAGCTCGCCGTCGCGGATCAGCCACAGCTCGGCATGCCCGGCGTTGACGTAGTGCATGGCACCGGCGTGCGCGTCGAGCACGATCAGCGCCAGCGACATGAAGTTGCCGGTCTCGACTCCCTCGACCAGCCGGTTGTTGAGCCGGCACACGACCTCGCCGGGATCGTCGAGCAGCTCGAGGTAGCTGCGCAACCCGGCCTGCGCGGTGTGGGTCAACAGCGCCGCGCCGACGCCGTGACCGGTGACATCGCCGATGACCACAGCGAGCTTGCCGTCGGCGATCGGCAGGAAGTCGTAGGTGTCCCCACTGGCGGCTTCGCACGCGATGTAGCGCAGCGCGATGTCCACGCCGGGGAGCGAGGCGGGCACCGGCGGCAGCAGGTGGCGCTGGATGCGGTGCGCGATCTCGACGTCCTTCTGCAGCTTGACCTTCTCCAGCGAATCGGCGTAGAGGCGCGCGTTCTCGACGGCGATCGACAGCTGCGCCGTCAGCGCGCCGAACAGCGCGAGGTCGCGCGCCGAGAACTCGCGCCGGGCCGCGCGCGAATCGACGTAGATCGCGCCGAGCACGTTCTCCTTCGCGATCAGCGGCGCGCACATCACGGCGCGGAGCTTGAGGTCGAAGACCGACTGGCCGAGCTCGAGCGCCTCCTCGTCCGACTGGACGACCGAGCGCACCGGCTGCACCTGATCGAGCGAGCGGCGCACGACGCTGCGGCTGTACTGCAGATCGGAGCTGAGCGCCGCGCCGGCCTTGTCCTGGGCGACCCCGACCTTGAGCTCGTCGAAGCTCGGCCCCAAGAACACCACCGCGCGCTCGGCCTGCGTCACGCTCAGTGATTTCGCCGCGATGCCTTCCAGCACCACGGCGAGCTCCATGTCCGACGACACGTCGGCGATGCTCTCGAGCAGGATTTGGACGAAGCGCTCGTCCTGCGCGGGGTCCCCCGTGAGCAGGCCGGGGGCCTCCTCGGCCGGGCCGACCGAGGCGCTGGGCTGGCCTTCACCGGGCCGGTTCCAGAAAAAAAAGCGCTTCATGCCGGGCTCGAATCTACCGCATTGCGCTGCGCGATCGCCTCCGCCAAAATCGTCAACTCAACCGCATTTCGGGGTTCTTCCCGCTCAGCGCCCATGAAGATCGACAAGTCCCTGCTGGACGACTACGCCATCCTGACCCTCAAGGGTGAGTTCGACACGTTCTACTGCCCTCGGTTTCAGGAGGAGGTGGAAGCGCTGCTCGAGCAGGGCCTGAGTCACGTCATCCTCAACATGCGGCTGGTCAAGTTCATCAACTCGACGGCGCTGGGGGCGGTGATCAAGGCGCACAAGCGTTGCCGCGCCGAGGGCGGCGACCTGCTCGTCGCCGGCGCCTCGAAGTTCGTGCAGAAGGTCGTCAGCAGCTTGGGCATCGACCAGCTGATCCAGATGTACGAGGACGAGGAAGCGGCGACGCGCGCCGTGGTCCAGTCGCTCAACAAGCTCGAGCTGGCCGGCGACGCCCCGGTCGAAGAAGAGAAGGTGCTCATCGGCTTCCCCGACGAGACCCGCCACGCCCAGCTCGGCGGCCGCAAGACCACCGTCGGCCGCATGTGCAACGTCGACGGCCAGCGCGTGCAGTTCTGGTGGTCGGGCGCCCGCCACGACCTGAGCCAGGACCAAGCCAAGCAGCTGTTCTTCAGCGGCAGCGACCTGCACTTGAAGTTCCAGGTCAAGCTCTTCAAGAAGGGCTACTTCGAGCTCGACGCCAAAGTCGTCGACACCACCGCCGACGATGATGGCGGCGTGCGCGTGACCGCGGCGTTCGGCGAGATCTCGGCCTCGGACCGCGAAGCGCTGAGCCAGTTCGCCGAGGACATGGCGTTCCTCAAGCGGCAGCTGCCGGGGACGTGAGCGGCGGCCGTTGAGTCGCGAGGACATCCTCGGGGCTTGACGTAGGCAACTTTCTGCATCAGGGTGGGTGTCGGCCCTCACCGGGAGCGCATCCATGCAGAGAGAGAGAGAGAGAGAGAGAGAGAGAGAGAGCACGCGTCGGTGATCGCGCACGCCACCTGATCGGGATCGTCTGCGCCACCGTGTCATTCGCGGGGGCGCTGACCGCTCAGGTCGGAGGCCATCCAACGATCGCGGACCCGCTGCCGCCCGCGGTCATCAACACGCCCTACTCGCCGTTCCTCAACAAGGCCGACTTGATGTGGAACTTCGGCGAGGCGTTGCCCGACCCGGCGGCACCGGATGTCGGCGGCTATCACGGACCGGATCCGGACCCGAGCACAGTGGTGCAAGCAGGCGCCGTGAAGGAGATCCGAAACTGGACGCCGATCGAGGGCTACGACTTCGACGGGGCCACCGTGATCGGCAACCTCGAGCAGTACATCGGCGAACTCCGCGGCGCGTCGCCTTCGCCGAGCGAGCCTCCGCCGCTGGCGGCGTCGTTCGAGATCGTTCGCCCAACGGAGTGGGATCCCAGCCCCGGCCGCTTTGCCGTCGCCGTGATCGCGATGCCGGCAACGCAGCCGCCAAAGGCAACCGCGCCTCAAGAGCAGGAACCGTTCGGCTATCCCGGCCACCACGACCAATTCGGGCTCCTCGCCACGCGGCTGACGACGACCTCCCCCGAGCGATGGGGCGAACGCAACTGGCCGCACCCCGACCAGCTGATCCATCGCTCGCGCAGCTACACCGAGCGCAACTACGACGTCTTCGTGGCCCACATCGTGCCGCGCACTGCGGGGCGGCCACTGACGTTCTTGATGCAGCGCGCGCGTCAGCTGCGCACGGTGCTCGCGCAGATGCTCGGCCAGTACGAGGACGTCGTCTTCATCCTCGCGGGAGGGTCGTTCGGCGGCCTGGCCGCGCAGGTCGGCGTCCTGCGGTACCCGCACGAGTTCCACGGCGCGATCTCCTCGGCCTACAACCCCTCCCATCGTGCCGTGCCCAACGAACACGACGCCTACGACCTCTTCACAAGCGCGACCGGCGGCGTTGGATCCGGCGCCGACTACCAGCTCACCAACGCGCTGGATTGGACGGTGTTCTGTGTCCAAGAGGGCACCGACTACCTCGGCATGTCGTTCACCAACCGCCTGCGCCACCGCACCGTCGCCCGCCCGGCCATGCTGATGTGCGGCGACGAGGACACGGTGACCAACGGCACCGACTGGATCGGCCTGATGGACGACCTCTCGGCATCCGGAAACACGAACACCCAGACCGCCGGTCACGTCGTCAGCGGACACCCCAACGCGCCCAACATCTACTGGTCAAGCGTTGGCAAGGGTTGCCACTTCGACATCACTTGGGCTGAGCCGCTCACCGTGCGCGACACTTCCGGTGGCACCATCACTTTCCCGCAGGCGATCGACGCAGCCGCATGGTTCATCGACCAAGAAGCGGCTGGGCAAGTTGGCGTCACGGTTCCGCCGCCCACGGCGCAGGAGCTTCGCCCGGGGTTGGCCGGCGACCCATCGAAGGGGATCCCCCCCATCAACACACTGGACCCCCATGACCACGTCCTCAACCGCGCGGGCGTGCGCCAGAACTTTCCGTCGCCCGAGGCCTTGCTGATCAAGAGCCCGACCTTCCAGTCCGTCGGCCAGGGCACGTGGTTCGGCTACGATGAGTCCATGGTGGTCGCGGACTGCGACAACGACGGCAAGGCTTCGATCTACGTCGGAAGCGCGCAGGGCCTGATCACCCGCTTCGAGGTCGAGCAGATCAGCCCGAGCATGCAGCCGCTCGTCGTGGTCGCCCAGAGCCAACCCCTGGGCCATGGCGTCTGGGGGCTGGCCGCCGGCGATGTCGACCCCAACAACCCCGGCGACGAGATCATCGCTGCAGCCTACCGGCGCATCGCCGTCTACGATGGCACTACCTTGGCCTTGCTACGGTCCGCCGAAGCCCCCTTCGGCATCACGGTCCCAGGCCTCACCGATCCGTGGCTCTACACCAAGCCGCGGCGCATCGCGGTCGACAACCTCGACAACGACGTGGCCGCGGAGATCGTGTTCGCCACCGTCCACGGCATGATCGTCGTGCTGGACGGCAACCTCACTCCGCTCGCCTACCACCAGGAGACCGGCACCATCGACATCGTCGTCGGTCCGACGCCCCAGATGCGCAGCACCGGCGGACCGTTTCACAAGCCGGTCTACGTGCTCTCGCACCGCGGCGTCATCGCCTCGCTCGAGTGGGACCAGCCAGGCGTTCCCGCCGGCACTCCTGCCGGCCCGGCGAAGCTGTCAGCCGCGTCCGCGCTCCAGTACGGCGACGCGGCGGACCTCGAGTACGTGATGTGGACCGAGCAGCCGTACCTGCTGTCCATGCACCGCAACCGGTTCAAGAGCTCGTCGTTCCCCACAGCCGGCGGAGGACCGCCGGTCGTCCAGCGCGACAGCTTCCGGTTCTTCACCCCGGACACGCTGGACATGCAGGACTCCTTCGGTCGACTGGACACCCCCGCCCACCCGGCCACGACTCCGTTCATCGGGCTTGGCAAGCCAGTGCGCGGCAACGGCGTCGCCGTCACCGGCGCCACGCACACCGTGGGAGAGAATCGCGTCCGCTATCTCGTCGCGCTGTTCAGCGGCCACCTACTCATTTGGAACGAGTTCAAGACCTGGCTCGGCCTGCGCGAGCTGGACACCTTTGCCCCCGCGGCTTACGGCGCCGACGTCCAGTCCGGCGACATCGACGGCGACGGTAACGACGAGATCGTGGTATCGACCGCCACCGGCCGGGTCGTGTGGTTCGAGCTCGCCGAGTTGATGGACACCACTCAATCGCCGATCCCGATTCAGCGCCACGTCAGCGTCGTCACGACGTCTCCGCCCAGCGGGGCGTGGACACTACAAGACCACCGAACGAATCCCTCGATCGCTTGCACGTGGGCAATCGAAGGCGTGCCTGGAGTCGGCGCCGCCAATGGAGTGCTGCACGCACTCGGTCCGGACCAGAGCTGGTGGAAGCTGGATCCGGTGACGGGGCAGCCCGCGGTAACGGTTGGGCAGGGGCCGGACCAGGCGCCCGCCGCGGGGTTCATGCTGCGGTATGGGGGGAATGGGTTGAGTACGATGGCTTTGGGTGGCGGATCGGGCCACACCCAGTGGAATGTCCAAGTATCCTCGACACACCAGAGTCTGACGCTGTTCCCGTACAAGCCCAACCTGAATCTAAGGAACTGGGCAATCCTCCCGGTGGGTGCCGCAGCGGCGCAATCTGACTTCTGGATCGCAGCACGCCCTGGAGATGTTCGCGCGGTTGGCCCTGTGCATTACGCCGGTTGGTGGAACACTGTCCCATACGGCACAGGATTCTATCCAAACCTCGTACAGGTTGTTGAGTACACTCCCGCCGCAACCCCAAGCTTCAGCGATGTCTGGAATTCTACGGGGCCGCAGTACGGACCGATGAGCAATGAACATCCCCCCGGCCCCACATCGACCCAGCTGTCATCCGGTATCACACTGCGGCAGGAGCTCTCCGGCCATCAGGTTTGGGAGCAGCAAAGCCTGCGCTTGGCGCATATCAGCCGGCCAGTGACGGCGAAACCCGAAGCGGTCGTGGCCGGTTTTGGCGGGAGAGTAATGGTGCTCGACACTTTCACCTCGCACCACAACCCGATCGTCGCGCAGAGCAGCGACCTCGGCCTCGGCGGGCAGGCGCTGGCCGTCCACGATCTCGATGGCGATCCCGGGGATGAGATCGTGTTTGCGACGTTCTACGACCCCGTCGACCACGATGGCGACCCCGCGCGCGCGAGCCTCCACGTGCTCGACTACGTCGCCGGTCAAACTACACTACAGCCCCTGGGGCAAGCCCGTGTCGGGGGCAATGCACTGCTGCCCGACTTCCCCGGCTACGGCGCCTGCGCGATCGCAATCGCCGATCTCGACAATGATTCCAACGGACTCGAGATCTTGATTTGTACGCACATCGGTGAGCTGTGCGCGTTCCGATGGGACCTGGCACAACGTCAACTGACCAGCCCAGATCCCATCTTCCGCATGGTGTTGGATGGATCCATCGGAGCTTTTCAGTCGATCCTGGTCGCCAACCTCGATCAATCGCACCCGGCACCCGAGGTCTACATCGCTGGAACCACCGGTGTCCATCGACTTGACCCCTCCTACGCCGTGAGCCCATAACCATGCTTTACTCCTTGATCAAGCTGACGCCGCTGTGGGCGTGCGCCGCGACCGTGAGCGCCCAAACCACGTGGATCGTGGACAACCAGGCACGCCCGGGCAGCCATTTCACCGACATGCCACAGGCCATCGCTGCGGCCAGCCCAGGCGACACCATCTTCGCTCGGCCCAGCGTCACGCCCTACTCCGCGTTCACGGTCGACAAGGGCCTGACCATCATTGGTCCTCTCCAAACTCCTTCTCCGGTTACGATTCACAACATCCCGGCAAGCCAACGCTTTGTCGCGTTCGGGCTTACGAACGTTCGGGGCCAGGAACACGTCGTTAGAATCTACGATTGCTTGGGCCCGGTACACCTGCAGACCCTTACGACCGTTGACCTTCGCTTTCCCGGATGGATAGAGCCAGACCTCGGTATAATCGACGTACGGCGATCACAAAACGTCACACTTGTGGACTGCCTCACGCAGGTGATGCACGTCGAGCACAGCAACGTACTCAACGTCCAAGGGCAACTGGTCGCAAGGTATCGACATCCCCACATCCCGCTGACTGCTGTCGGGTCACGGGTAGCCCTGATCAGCACGCAGGTCGTGACTGCGAATACTTGCCCCAATCCGCGACCGGGAATTCACGCCACAAACTCCGACATCATTCTGGCCACAACCGGCTCCTACGTCATCGGAAGTACCGGCTCCTGTGCCACATCGACTGACATCATCGGCTTTGGCGGCACCCTCACCTATGACCCCCTGTTCCCGCCCAACCGCGTGCAGGGCACCATGCAGATCGTCCAGAAGCCGATCGTCGCCACCATGGTAGAGCCCTCATGGGCGAGCGGCATCCACTCGTTCCGCAACTCCGTTTGGGCACCGAACGGGTCGGTCGCCGTCACCGTCGCCAGCTTGCCTCCACCGAGCTATCCGACTCCGATCCCATCGTTGTCCGGCTGGGACGAAATATGGGTCGACCCAAGAGTGATCGCCGTAGTGCAAACCGCCACGGTGCCGACCCCTGGGCTTTCGTACCTATCGACAACCGTGATGCCTACGTCGACCCTCCTGCCGACCAGCCTCAGCAATGTCTTGCTGTCGTTCCAATCCGTCGTGCTCCCTCCTGCGGGACCGATGCAGATCACTTCGGCAACGGTCGCGATGCTCAACCACACCATTTCGCTTTGACGGGGCGGGTTCCACGGGCAGCTCGCTTCCGTGGCCTGGCGACCCGCCGCACGCGTGTGGGGCAACTCGGGCGGCGCGGCTCTGTGAACTTCGCCTGCCGCACGCACTCGCCTCGCTCTGCTATCATGGGTCGACCGGGGTCGATCGAAGCGGAGAGCCCGTGACTCGAGGAGAGCCCTGCCGGGCACCCCGGCTCGCACAACGCCCACCCGAGGTTCCGAAATGCGTGCCCCCGAGCTTGCGTGCGTCACGGTTCTGTCGCTGGCCATGACGTCCCCGGCCCAGCTTCTCGAGAACATCAACACCCTGCCGATGCCCAGCTCGGCATTCCCCGCCGACTCGGACCCGGCCGACTTCGCCGTCGTCGGCAACCGGGTCTACTTCACAGCGACGACGGCCGCGACCGGACGCGAGTACTTCTGGGCGGACACGAGCGGCGCGCCGGCGCAGCTGCTGGCCGATATCGAGCCCGGGGCACAGGGCAGCTCGCCGAAGGAGCTCGTCGCCCTGCCCAACGGACTGCTGCTGTTCACCGCCGACACGACCGCCTACGGCCGCGAGGTATGGGTCAGCGATGGGAGCGCCGCCGGCACACGGCTGCTGGTCGACCTGAGTGGACCCGGCCAGTTCACGGTGCCACAAGACCTGACCATCCATCAGGGGTCGTGCTACTTCCTGGCCAGGTTGAACGGTGCCTTCGCGCCCAGCTTGTGGCGCACGGATGGCACCGCTGCGGGGACCGTGCGACTCGACGATCTCGCCCTGACTGGGTCCTACTCGAGCGGCGCGCTGATGATGGTCAGCACCGGAACGCAGCTGTTCTACACGACCTCGCAGAGCGTGACCGGTGGAACCGGTCAGTGGGGTCTGCACACGAGCGACGGCACCGTCGGCGGCTCGCGACTGGTCACGCAAGTGCAGGAGAGTTCGTGGTACGGCCCCCGCGGGCTGACCGTGGCCGGAGGGAACGTTGTGTGGGCGGCCCAGGGGGTCGCGACAGGTCTCGAGGTTTGGGTCAGCGACGGCACCACTGCGGGCACGGCGATGATCGATCTGATCTCCGGCAGCGGTGGCTCCAACCCGACCGAGCTGACGAAAGTCGGCAGTCACGTGTTCTTCGCGGCCTACGAGAGCGGGACGTCCGGCGAGATCTTCGTCTCGGACGGCACCGTCGCCGGCACGGTGCAAGTGACCTCGTCGACTGCTCGATCCAGGCCGCTGTTTCTGCGCGCCGCTGGCAACCGGCTCGCCTACACGGCCGACGGCGGCACCGGCTACAAGCTCTGGGTCGCCGAGGCGACTCCGGGCAGCGAACGGCTCTTCGCGGACTTCGGCCCCGGCGACAACACGCCGCTCGACATGGTCGCCGTTGCAGGCGGCATCCTGTGCAGTGCGGAGACCCGCGCGACGGGTCGCGAGCTGTTCTTCAGCGACGGCACCCCGGGCGGGACGGTTCTGGTCGCGGACATCGAACCGGGTACCGGATCCTCTTCGCCGCAAGGGCTCGTCGTGCTGGGCAATCACGTCTTTTTCGGTGCTACCGAACGCATCCACGGCCACGAGCCGTGGTTGACCGATGTCACGACTGCCGGGACGCGCCTGCACACAGATCTCTCGCCGGTGCCGTTCGACGGCAGCTCATATCCGAGCGCGTTTGCCAACCTCGGCGATCGCGTTGTGTTCACTGCGACGGATGGCCTCACCGGCAAGGAGCTGTGGGCCACCGACGGCACTGCCGCCGGGACCACGCAGCTCACCGACTTTGCCGGCAGCGGGTCCGGCTTCGCGTTCGGAACGGTACCCATTCTGCCGTTCGACGGCCGCGCCGCCTTCGCCATGGACGACGGCATCAACGGCACCGAGCTGTGGATGACCGACGGCACGATCGAAGGCACGGGGATGCTCGTGGACCACACCCCCGGCGCCCTCAGATCGGCGGCGTACCCGCTGATCGTTTGGCGTGGCAGGCTCTACTTCGCCGCGGGCGCCTACTTCGGCGGAAAACTCGATCTGCTCGCCACTGACGGCACGGCCGCCGGGACACGACTGATCTACAGCTTCTCGGGCGCAGGAGGCGGCATGAGCTCGCTCACCCCGGTGGAACACAACGGCCGGCTCTACTTCGGGGCCAGCGCGGCCGGCACTGGTCTCGAACTCTGGAGCACCGATGGCACCACCGCCGGAACCTCGATCGTGGCCGATATCAACCCCGGCAGCGGATCGGGACTGCGCTGGTTCCAGGGAGCGAGCCTGGGGTCCCTGCTGTACTTCGCCGCTAGCGACGGAACGAACAACGAAGAGGTTTGGAGCACGGACGGCACCGCCGCGGGCACGCGCCTGTTCGCCGATATCAATCCGACTTCCGGCTCGGCGCCGGGTGACTTCCACTCGATCGGCCAGTCCGTGGTGTTCTCGGCGTCGGTCAACGGCGCGCGGCAGTACTACGGCAGCGATGGGGTGGCGGTGCAGCAGCTCTCCGCGTCGCCGCTGTACGTCAACGGCAACTGGATCCTCTACCCCACCGACGACTTGTTGATCGGCATGCTGCGCGGCGCCAACGGCAGCTTCAACCTGTGGGGCACGGATGGCACGGTCGCCGGCTCGGCGGTGATCAAGCAGATCTCCCCCAACGGCACCTGGTTCGTCAACCTGCGCGCTTGGCGCGTCAGCTCGGGCAACGCGCTCCTGTTCTCGGCGGCGGACGCGGCCGTCGGCAACGAAATCTTCGTCACGGACGGGACGGAAGTCGGCACCGGCCCGCTCATCGACTTGATCCCGGGCACCACAGGGTCGATCCCCGGACCACTCACGCGGCTGGGAGACTCGTTGCTGTTCAGCGCCTTCGAACGCCCGACCGGCTTCGAGCTCTACCACCTGCCGTGGACGCTGGTCGGCGATTGGCTGGCGCAGCCATTCGGCGTGGGCTGCGCCGGCTCATCCGGCCGCGCGCCGGAGTTCGATATCGGCGGCAGCGCCGCACCCGGGCGCACTCTCTCGGTCGCGGTGACCGGGAGTGCCCCGCTCGCACCGGTCGCGCACCTGTGGTCGCTGGACTACGCGCTGCAGAGCATCGGCCCGTGCTCGACCTACTTGCGCGCGCCACAGCTGCTGTCGACGGGGACGAGCGATCCCTCGGGCACCGCCAACTTGGCGCTGCCGATCCCCAACCTGCCGAGCCTGCTCGGTGTCGGGCTCTGGATGCAGTCGTTGGTCGTCGATGCAGGGGGCCAGCTGATGGGGCGGGCAGCACTCACCCCGGCGCTGGAGATCCGCGTCGGCGGCTGAAGCCGCTCGCCGGTTTTCGGCGGTTGACGCTCCCCCGCGCGGGGCCGCTCCTTAGCCGACGCGGAACTTGCCGCTGCGCGCGCGCTTGCGCTTGATGATCTTGCGCCCCGCCGCGGTCTTCGAGCGGGAGCGGAACCCGACCTTGCGGGCGCGCTTGAGGTTGGAACGACGAACCTTGAGCTTCATGGCACTGTCAGGTGGCGTGGCGAGGACCGAGGAGGGTAGCAATCGGCCCCCCCACATGCAAACCCGGGCCGCGGCGGATTCCAAGGCCGCGCCAGCGGCACTTTACTGCCGGTACATGGTCTCGCGCAGGACTTCTTCGACGGTGCTGACGCCGTCGTAGATCGCCATCAGCCCGGCCTCCCGCAGGCTGCGCATGCCGCCCTCGATCGCCGCCTTCCGCAGGGCCTCGGTGCTGACTCGGTCCAGGATCAGGTCGTAGAGGCGCTCGTCCAGCTCCATGACCTCGGCCACGGCCGCGCGGCCGCGGAAGCCGGTGAAGTTGCACGTGTCGCACCCCTTCCCGTATGCAAAGCGCTTTCCTGCAACATCTTCGGGCTGCAAGTCGAGCTCGCGCAGGATGTGCTCGGCCGGCTCGTAGAAGGTCCGGCACTCGGCGCAGATCCGGCGCACCAGCCGCTGCGCAACCACGCTGTTGAGAGTTGCGGTGATCAGGAATGGCTCGATCCCGATGTCGATCAGCCGGGTGATCGCCGAGGGCGCATCGTTGGTGTGCAGAGTCGAGAACACCAGGTGGCCGGTGAGGCTCGCCTCGATCGCGGTCTGCGCGGTCTCCCGGTCGCGAATCTCACCCACCAGGATGACGTCGGGGTCCTGGCGCAGGATGGTGCGCAGCACCGCTGCGTAGCTGACCCCGATCTCGTCGTTGACCGGGATCTGGACGATGCCCTCGAGGTCGTACTCGACGGGGTCCTCGACCGTGATGATCTTGACCTCCTCGCGATTGGCCTCGTTGAGCAGGGCGTAGAGCGTCGTGGTCTTGCCCGAACCCGTCGGGCCGGTGACCAGCACGATGCCGTGCGGCAGGCCGGTCAGCGCGCGCAGCTGCTGCTTCTGCTCGGTGTAGAAGCCCAGATTGTCGACGTCGAGCGACACCACCGAGCGGTCGAGGATGCGCATCACGCAGGACTCGCCGAACATGGTCGGCAGGGTCGACACGCGCAGGTCGACCGGCCGGCCGCCGACCGAAAGCTCGATGCGGCCGTCTTGCGGCAGCCGGGTCTCCGCGATGTCGAGGTCGGCCATCACCTTGACGCGCGAGATCAGCGCCACCGCGAGGTGTGGCGGCGGCGCCTCGAGCTCGTAGAGCACGCCGTCGACGCGGTAGCGGATCTTGAAGTCACTCTCGAACGGCTCGAGGTGGATGTCGGCAGCCTTGTCGCGGATCGCCTGGAACAAGACGTAGTTCAGTAGCTTGACCACCGGCGCGGCGGCCGCCATCGCCTGCTTGTCCTCGAGGTCTAGCTTGCCGCCCTCGCGCTGCAGCTCGGCGACGAGCTGCTTCATCTCCGCCTTGGCGGCGGTGGCCTCCTCCTGATAGTTGCGCTCGAGTGCGGCGACGATGTGCTCTTCGGCCGCCACCATGCCCTGCACCTCCAGGCCGGTGGTGAACGCCAGGTCGTTGAGCACCGAGACGTTTTGCGGGTCGGCCAGCGCCACCGCGAGCACGCCGTTGTCGATCGACACCGGGATCACACGGAACGCCCGCGCGCTGGCGGCGTCGAGGCGCCGGACCGCGTCGGGGTCGATCTGCTGCGTGGTCAGATCGCAGAACGTCAACCCGGCTTGCTCGGCCAGGGCCTTGCCCAAGTCCTGCGCGTCGATGTGGCCCAGCTCGATGAGGATCTCGCCGATGCGACCGCCGCGCTCGCGCTGGATGTTGAGCGCCTCCTGCACCATCCCCTCGTGGATGGTGCCCACGCGCTTGAGGATCTGCCCGATCAGCTGGCGGCCGGAAACTCGTTGCGCCATCGGGTCTAAGCGCCCCCACCGCCGGCGCGCTGTTCCATGCCGGCGCGGTCGAAGCAGCGCTCCAGCAGAGTCTCACGGTCGATGCGCCCCGACTGGTAGAGCTGCAGCAGCGAATCGTCGAGCAGACACATGCCGGCGCGGCGGCTAGTCTGGATCACCGACGGGATCTTGAAGGTCTCGCACTTGCGGATGTGGTTCTCGATCGCCGGCGTGCTGATCATCACTTCGAAGGCGGCGACGCGGCCCTCGCCGTCGGCGGTCGGCACCAAGATCTGCGAGATCACGGCAACCAACGACACCGCGAGCTGCGAGCGAATCTGCTCCTGCTGGTCGGTCGGATACTGATCGATGATCCGGTCGACGGTGCGCGCCGAGCCGGTCGTGTGCAGGGTGCCGAACACCAAGTGGCCGGTCTCCGCCGCGGTGATCGCCGCCGACGTGGTTTCCAGATCGCGCATTTCGCCGAGCAGGATCACGTCCGGGTCCTGCCGCAGAACCCGGCGCATCGCCTCGGGGAACGTCGGCACGTCGGTGCCGACCTCGCGCTGCGTGACCTGCGCGCGCCGGTGCTCGTGGTAGTACTCGATCGGGTCCTCGATGGTGACGATGTGGACCTCGCGGTTGCGATTGATCCAGTCGAGCATCGTGGCGAGCGTCGTCGTCTTGCCCGAACCGGTCGGCCCGGTGACCAGGATCAGACCGCGGTGCAGGGTCAGCAGCTTCTGCACCGACTCGGGCAAACCGATCTGCTCGAGCGACAGCAGCTTGTGCGGAATGAGCCGCATCACGATGCCGCGGGCGCCCTTCTGCGTGAGCACGCTGACGCGGAAGCGGCATTTGGATTCGTGCGCGTAGCCGAAGTCGGTGGTGCCGCGCTCCTCGAGCTCCCTAGAGTTCTGCACCGGCGCGAACTGCTCGACCATGCCGTCGATGTCCTCCGGGGTCAGCGGCTCGCCCTCGAGCTCGACCAACCCGCCGTGCACCCGCAGCACTGGTGGCCGGCCGACCGAGACGTGAAGGTCGGACGCGCCGCGCTCGAAGCAGGCGTCCATCAGCTCGAAGATGTCGTGCATCGTTTTCGTTCGCCTCCTGGCGCCCCATCTTGGCGCAGGTCGGCAACAACACCAAACGTCAACGCGCGTGCTTGCGCATTACATGGCCGCCGTGACGCGCAACAGCTCCTCGACTGAGGTCCGCCCCTGCAGCACCTTGCGGACGCCATCGCCGGTCAGCGTCGACATTCCGCCCGACGTCCGGGCGTAGTCCCGCAACCGGCCGGTGGCCTCCCCGCGATAGGTGTACTCGCGCAGGGTGTTGTCCATCACCATCAGCTCGAAGATGCCGATCCGACCGCGGTAGCCGTTGCCGTCGCACGCCTCGCAGCCGCCCTTGCCGAACAGCTCGATGTCGGCACCGGGCTCGAGGCCCAGCGTGCGCAGCTCGACGTCGTTCGCGCGGTACGGCACGCGGCAGGCCGGACAAAGCACGCGCACCAGGCGCTGCGCCATCACGGCCTGCAGCGAAGCCGAGACCAGGAACGGCTTGACGCCCATGTCGACCAGCCGGGTGATCGCCGAGGGCGCGTCGTTGGTGTGCAGCGTCGAAAACACCAAGTGCCCCGTCAACGCCGCCTGCACCGCGATCTCGGCGGTCTCGGCGTCGCGGATCTCACCGACCAGGATGATGTTGGGCGCCTGGCGCAGCATCGCCCGCAGGATGCGGGCGAAGTCGAGACCGATCCGCGAGCGCACCTGACACTGGTTGATGCCGGCGATGCTGAACTCGACCGGATCCTCGGCAGTGATGATCTTGGTGTCGCTGCGGTTGAGCCGGTTCAACGCGGCGTAGAGCGTCGTCGTCTTGCCTGAGCCGGTCGGTCCGGTGACCAAGAAAATGCCGTTGGGACGCTTGATCAGACGCTGGAACCGCTCGAGATCGTCGCCTTCGAAACCCAGCCCCTCGAGCGACAGCAGGCTCTGCTCCTTGTCGAGCAGGCGCATGACGATCGTCTCGCCGTGGTTTCCCGGCAGCACCGACGTGCGGATGTCGATGGCTTTGCCAGCCGTGCGAAAGTCGATGCGGCCGTCCTGCGGCTTGCGGCGCTCGGCGATGTCGAGCGCTGCCATGATCTTCAGCCGCGATGTCAGCGGCCCGTGCAGCGCGATGTCCAGCGAAGCGTGCTCGCGCAGGACGCCGTCGACGCGGTAGCGCACCCGCAGCCGGCCCTCGAACGGCTCGATGTGGATGTCGCTGGCGCGCGCCTGCATCGCCTCCTCGATGGTGCGCTGCACCAGGCGGATGATCGGCGCATCCTCGTCCTCGCCCGCCGTGGCGCCGCCGCGCGTTGCCGCGCCGCCGCCGGCAGCCGTCGCCGGCCCCGAACCACCGAGGGCGCGGGCGATCGCCTCCTTGAGCGCGCCGGGGGGTGCCAGCGCACAACGCACCTCACAACCGGCGAAGAAGGCGAGGTTGTCGGCGACGTAGGTCTTGATCGGGTCGGAGATCGCGACGTAGAGACGGCCGTCGCGCACCTGCACCGGCAGCAGCCCCTCGGCCTCGATCTGGTCGCGGGGCACCATGCCCAGCAGCTCGGGCCCCACGGTCGCCTTGCGCGGATCGACGAACGGCAAGCCCGACGCCGCGGCCAGGCACCGGTACACATCGGCCTCCGACGCCCCCTGCGCCAGCACGGCTTTGGCCAAAGGCATGCCACGGCTGCGCGCCATGGCCTGCGCCTTGTCCAAGTCGGCCGGCTCGAGAACGCCCTTGTCCGCCAGGGCGCGAGCCAGCGCGGCGTCGCTCAACGGACGAACCCGTTGAACATCACCTCTTTGAGCCGCGAAGCGGGGTGGTTGAGGTGGATGCGCAACAGACCGTTCATGTAGGTGCCAGCCTGCACCCCCTTGTCGACCTCGATGTGTACGACGATGTCGCGGCCGTCCTTCTCGTGCGTGAAGCGGACCGCCTCCTTGTCGGGCGGCTTGATACCGTGGAGGCGAACGACTTCGAGCTTCTCGACCTGCAGATCGAAGTCACCGCTCGGCGACAGCACGACCTCGGCAGTCTTGCCCTCGTCGGACTTGATGTGACCGAGGGAGACGAAGCCACCGGGCTTGAGTGTCAGCGGCCCCTTGATCATGGCGATGACGCGCGCAGACACGGCCTTGCCGTCGACGTCGGTCGCGAACTGGATCAGACCGCCACCATCGGCCTCGTCGACCTCGGGGCCATACGTCCCGCGCACGTGCCACACGGCGCGGTCGTCGCGCATCTCCTTCTCGTACTCGATGCGCATACCCTTCGACAGCTCCTCGTGCGACAGCAGGTTGAAGTCCTGCTGCATCGGCGAAGAGATGCGGAACTCGAACTCGCGCTTGTCACCCCATGCCATCTCGTTGAGGTTGACGTCCGGCGGTTCGACGACGAAGTACTGCGCACCCGTCGCCTGCCACTGCAGGTTGACCAACGGCAGCTCCTCGTCGGACGTCTGCAGCGAGACCAGCGCGTCCTTCCGACCACGCACGCCGTGCATGGTCATGTGCACCTCGACTTCGCCCTTCTCTTCGCTGCCGACGTTGATGTGCCGCACCTGCTCCCGCTGCTCGGCACCATCGACCGACTCGACCCGGTACAACAGCTTGTCTGCCCCGATCTCGTAGGTGCGATCGCCGACCCGAATGATCGCCTTGGTGCAGGCGCAGTTCGGCTGGATGTTGCTCAGCTGATGCTCGGCCTCGCGCGGGTTGTGGAACAGGAACTTGCCGACCGCGACCTCGTCGTCGAAGTAGGTGCCGAGATCCCGTCGCGTCGCCTCGAACCAGTCGTTGGGGCCGGGGTCGACCTGCTGGCCCCCCGCCTGCGGCGCCGGTCCCTGCGGGTTGACGGGCCCTTGAACGGGGGCGTGGGTGTGTCCCTCGTGGCCATGGCCCTCGTGCCCGGGATCCTGTGCGGTGAGGATCGGGAGGAGGAGAGCGGTCACGGCCGAGCCGGCGATGCTGATGCTGCTCATGCTGGTCATGGGTCGAGTTGGAATCCGGATCGTCTTGACGCCCATCTGAACGGGCAGAACTCCCCTTGGACTCCCGCGGAAATGCGAAACAGAGAAGGCCGAAAGTGGGCGGGAGAGTATAGCCTCCGAGGGGAATGGGTTTACCAGCCACAGCGCGCCGTCTTGCCGCGGCGGCCGCCCTGCTCCCCCTGAGCGGATGCTGCGACCTCGCCCTGTGGTGGTGCGGCCCGGACAAGAGCCACTGGGTGGCACAGAGCTTCCTGACCCCGGATGAGGCCCTGGCCACGTTCGTCGAGGCGACCCGGCGCGACCGGCCCGACATCGTCTACCGGGCGTTGTCGGAGGGTTTCAAGCAGCGGGTCGGGCTACCCGGCGCGTTCGAGGCCGCCGTCGGCTGGGAGCGGCTCAAGGAGCAGTACTCGGGCATCCACCTCCTGGCCCGCGCGACCATCTCGCCGGCCGAGCGGCTCGCCGACGACCGGGTGCGCTACCGGCTGGAGCTGCGCGGCTACCGCTTCGACGTCGAGCTGGTCCGGCTGGCCTGGGTCGGGCTGCGCTATGACGTCGACGGCGCCTCCGAGCCACTCGAAGCCTTCGTCGGCGAGCTGCGCGACCACATCGCGCTCGGGCCGGGGCTGATTCCCAGCAGCGTGCGACTCGAGGTTCCGCTGGACGGCGCGCCGGACGACGTGCTCGACCGTCTGGAGGGGATCGGCGCCGGCTACCGGTGGAAGATCGACCACCTCGCGCAGGTCACCGACGAGGACAGCTGAGGCTCTACGAGCAAGCGCGAGACGTACGGAGTCAGGCTCGATTTTCTCGCTTGGCGGCTGCCGCCAAGCGAGAAAATCGAGCCTGACTCCGTACGTCTCGCACACTCGAAATCCAACCGGGGCCGCGCAACGATGCCGTTTTCGAACGCGCTCCCTACCGCGCCATCAGCACCGTCACGCGGTGCGGTTCCGCACCCGCCGCCCGGAGCCGCCCGCCATGCACGTCCTTGGCCGTGAACGGGTGGTGCATGACGACGTCCTGCTTGCCGTCCCTGTTCACGTCCGTCAGCCAGGTGTACTCCTCGTCGTTCGGCGCCGAGAGCCGGATTCGCGCGGGCTCCTCCGCGAAGAGCTCCCGTCCCGGAATCCCGACGAAGACCTCGACGAATCGCGGATGGTCCGCGACGAACATGTCGAGGCGTCCGTCTCCCGTGACGTCGCCGAAGCGCACGGTCGAGTTGAACGCCTTCGGCCAGATCGCCTGGTTTCGGCGCCCTTCGTGCGTCGCCCCTCGCAGGACGATCTCCGCCGGCACCCACCCGTGCTCGCGATGGCTCGGAGGCCCATCCAACGCGCGGGTCCGCACCGTGTCCGGCGCGGCGGAGTACTGCCCGTCCCGCATGCGGTGGAAGGCGAGCTGCATCAACACGTCGTCGCCCATCGCCCCTTTGAATCGCTTCCACAGGCCCCCTGTCAGAAAGCGGTCCTCGATGGTCGTGCGCACGACATCGCGCGCGCCATCGCCATCGAAGTCGTACAGCTCCAACCCGAGCTGGAGGCTGCCCCGAGTTTGCAGGGAGGCGCCGACGTCGGACGCAAAGCGCGTCCCGCCGTCCGCCGAGCGGGCACCGAAGTGGATCTCGTACACCGAGTGCTCCAGCGCGCGAGGCCCGCGGGACAGGGAGTGGACCACCAGATCACCGACGCCATCGCCGTTCATGTCCACTATCGCGTCCAGGACGCGACCCGCCATCTCCCCCGAGGCGAAGAAGGAGGGATCGTCCGAGTCGATGACGACCTCGGTCGAGAGTGTCATGGGCTCGGACGCGAGCTCCCCGCCCTCGCCCTGCAGCCAGACGTCGAAATGATCCGCGTCCCAGCTCACCAGATCGCCCCGGCCGTCGTGGTCGCAGTCCATCCCGTACACGCGACTCTGACTCCAGGGATCGTAGCGATAGCCGTCGGCTCCGTAGATCCGACTCAAGTCCGGAGTCGAGCCAACACTCACCGGATCCTCGAAGGCGCCGCTCTCGGTCTGGACGAAGACGTGAAACCCATCCGCCGACGGAACGACCAGATCGTCTCGACCATCGCCGTTCACGTCGCGGGTGAGGTCCACGTGGGGCACCTCGTTCGCGCGCGGCGGCTCGAAGCTCGCTTCTACTCGAACGAGCTCGCGCACGACTCCCGATTCGGGATCGAACCAATCGACACGCCCGGGACGGTAGGCAATTAGCCGATCCCGACCGCCGAGCTCGACCACGTCGACGAACTCGACCGCGGCATCGAGCGTCGCGTCGAGACGCGACGTCCAAGCACTTCCCTCAAACCCGTAGAGCCGAAGGCTGCGCTCCCCGTCCGCCTCGACCTTGACTACGGCAAACTCCGCGACAGCGCCGCCGAGGAGAAAGCCGGTCAACACGGTGGGGCGATCCGCGAAGCCGATGCCGAAATCGCAGCGGTCGAAGAGGCGGGAGGTAGGCGTCGCGCGGGACGAGTCAGAAGCCGGCTGCCAGCTGGCACATGTCATGCAACCCAGCAGCAGAGAACCGACAACGCAGACGAGCGGCCAACCGTGCTTGGGAGCCATGGCCGGGCATTGTCGCGGTCTCTGCCTCGACGCAGGCGAAACACCTCCGAATCGCATCGATTCGGCCAGCGAATCGATCGCTGACTACCGCGGTTAACGGCAGCGGGGCGACCCATCAAGGCCGCCCCGTCCAGTGAGAGGAAACCGCCGGAGTTCGCTCAGCGCGTCAGGCGCGCCGGGGCTCCCTCCACCACCTCCGCACCGGCGGAGAAGTGCTGGCGGATTTCCTTGGCGATGTCGCGCCGCGGGTGGCTCCCGTGCGGCTGCCCTTCGAAGAACAGATCGTTCTGCAGGATCTTCTGCGCGACGTCGAGGCGCTCCTTGACCTCGGCCAGGACTTCCTTGGCCTCGCCCAGCGCGCTGTCGTCCAGCGTGAAGTTGCGCGAGCTGGCCTTCATTGCGTCGACCTGGGCCTGCTGGGTCTTCAGCTGCCCGATCAGGTCGACCATGCGGCTCTTCTCGGCGCGCACGGTGTCCAGCTTGGTGCGAGCGGCGGCGACCGCGGCGGTCTCCCGCTCGATCAGCACCTTCTTGCTCTTCATCATCGACTGGTTGGCCTTGAAGGACTCGAAGGTCCGCTCCAGGTCGATCTCGACCCGCTCGCGGCTGATCGTCTGGCCGCTGGCCAAGCGATAGTGGACGTCGCCGTCCCAAGCCGCCAGCTGCTCGGCGCCCGACTTGAGCTTGCGCTCGCCGCGCACGATCGCGCGCTCCAGGCCCTCGACGTCGTCGACCAAGCGCTCCAGCCGCACCTCGGCGCGGGCGACGTCGCGCTCGCACTGGCGGATCTGCGGGTCGATGTCGCGGATCAGCGACTCGGCGCGCTTGAGCTCGAACTCGATCGGGATCTCGCCGCGCACACTCTCCTTGACCGAGCTGGCCATCGTGCTGACGTAGCTGACGACGTTGTCACCGAAGACAAAGTAGCCAGCGCCGGCCATGCCCAGCGCTCCGATCAGGGTCCATTTCACAAGCTTCAGCATCGTAGGTATTGCCTCCTGGCGGTCGGTTTCCGGGGTCAGGAAGCGCTCGGGATGGCGCCCCAACTGACGGTCCCCCATGCGGAAACGACTGCCAAAGATTTGCGCAGGCACCGTCTCTCGCGCGTTTTGCGGGCCAGGGGGCGGTCATCCCGGCAAAAATTGCCGACACTGGCCGCTCGCGGCGCGGGCTCAGCGCGGGCGGGGCCGCAGAGCCGCCGCGGTCGATCGCATCAGACGATCTTTGAGGTCGACGAGCTTGCGCTGCGAGGCGTCGTCCGCCCGCGCGCGCAGGTCCTCGAGCACCGCGTTGCAGTACGGGCAAGCCGCCTCGCGCAGGTGGAAGTCCAAGAACTCGATCGCACCACTCTCCAGCGAGCCGGCATCGTAGGCGCGCAGCAGATCCGGGTGTGGGCAGGAGACCCGGTGCTCGCGCCACACCGAGCTGACGGTGAACGCCAGCGCGTCGTCGCGGTCGCCGCCCGCTGGTGCTCGATCGGTCATTGTCAGCGCGCTCCGGGCTGCCAGAGGCCGCCGAACAGCGAGTGGTTGGGGTCGTTCTGCCGCGCCAGACCGCGCAGCTTCTCGATGGCGCGGAACTTGACGCCGGCGACGATCTTCTCGTCCTGGATGCCGAAGCGCGCCGCGGCGTCCTTGTTGCGACCACCGAGCACGAACAGGTACTCCAGCACCTGCAGCTTCTGGAACTCGCCGGCCTCCCACAGCTCGCCGACGAACTCCTTGAGGATCCGCGCCAGCACCGCCTTGCGGCGCGTCGCGTTCTCGGCCTCGACCGCGTCGGCGGCGGGCTCGGGGGCGCCCTCGGCGTCCATGTTCTCCAGCCACACGCCGCTGTAGTCGCGCTCCTCGGCCTTCGCGGGGATCAGCCGGATCTTGTGCTTGCGGAAGTGATCGATGACGCGGTTCTTGGCGATGCCGAACAGGAACTGCTCGAGCGTGAAGCCGGGATCGAACTTGGCGATGCCCTTGACCGCACCGAGGAACACGTCCTGGGTGAGATCCTCAGCGGTCTGGTGGTCGTCGACGTAGCGCTTGACGAAGAAGAACACCCGCCGGAAGTACTCTTCCTGCAGACGCTCCCAGGCCAGCTCGTCCATGGCCTGGAGGTCGCGGATCTCGGGGTCGGGGTCGCTGTTCATTAGGCTAGCGCTCCGCCGCCAGCCTACACGAACAGCGAGCCGAGGAAGATCAAACCAACCACGATCCCGACCAGCAGTGCCGCCATCAGCACGTAGCCGGCAAAGTGCAGCGCGAGGCCGAGAATGCGGAACGGCAGCTGCACCAGGAACACGAGCCCGTGGCCGAGCCCCATGCTCAGCAGCCGCACCGGCAGCAGCGCGAGCATGATCATCAGCTCGATGCCGCGGAACACCAGATGGACCGCGCCGCCGACGACCCCGCCGACACCCACCGCCGGTGGATCGCGCCACGGCATGCTCTGCGGCCCTCCCGGAGCGGCGGTCGCGGCCGCGCCCATGGCGGGTTGAGGCGGCGGCGGCGGCGCAGCCGTGCGCGCGGTGTCGGCCGCCGCAGACTTGCCCGGAGGCGGGATGACCATGCTCTCGCCCAGGGCTGCGGGCGCGTGCAGCGCGTGCAGCAACTCCTCGGCGGTCTGGAATCGATCGTCGGGGTCCTTGGCCAGGCAGCGGTCGAGAATCGCCCGGTCGGCGGCGCCGATGTTGGCCGGGTAGTGCGGGTGCGCGCTCTCGTGCTTGCGCAGCACCTCCCACTCGGTGTCGCCCTTGAACGGCACGTCGCCGGTCAAGCACTCGTAGAGCAGCACGCCCAGCGAGTAGACGTCGCTGCGTGCGTCGCCGCGCCGCTGAAGCATCTCCGGCGCCATGTAGTAGGGCGTGCCGCGGCCGAACGACAGCGAGTTGCGCGACTCGGTCACCAGCTTGGACAGGCCGTAGTCCCCCACGCGGGCGATGTCGCCCTTGAGGAAGATGTTGGCGGGCTTCAGATCGAAGTGCACCAGCGAGCGCTCGTGCAGCGCCTGCACGCCGCGCGCCGCCTGCACGAAGATGCGCATCGCCTGATCCCGCGACAACGGGCCGGCCTCGAGCCGCTTGCGCAGCGTCTCGTCGCCGGCGTAGCTCATGATGATGAACGGGATCCCGTCCACCTCGCCCTTGTCCTCGATCGACACCAGGTTTGGGTGGTCGATCTGGGCGAAGAAGCGCACCGTCTGTAGCTCGCGCACGACCGCGTCGCGCACGACCTCGTCGTCGACCTTCAAGAACTTGATCGCGTAGTCCTTGCCGATCGACTCCTTGCGCGCCTTGAACACCATGCCGAACACGCCGCCGCCGAGCTTGTTGACGACCTCGAAGCCGGGCACGTAGCCGGGCTTGCGGTAGTTGGCGTAGAACGACTCCCAGTTGATCCGGGGCCGGCCGGACGGGCCGGGCTGGGTCGATTCGAGGCTTTCGGCTTCCATGGCGCTCACAGCATGAAGACGACCGGTGCGACGGTCGCGCCCAGGGCCAATCCGATCAGGCGCAGGCGCCACGTCATGTAGCCGCGGCTGACCCGGTCGAGCCACGCGGTGACGAACGCCAAGAAGCCCCAGAAGACAGCGATCCCGCCGCACTTCGCCGCGAACAGCTTAGCCGCGGCGGTGAGGCGGCGCGCCAGCCGGGCGTCCTGCTCCGCATTCGCACGAGCGGAAGCCTGCGCCGGGGCCAGCTGCAGGCTGGTCTGGTAGCTGCGGCCGAAGCCGTGATCCCGCTCCTGGCAGCTGCGGTCGAGGACCTGGATCTCGTCGGGCATCGCGCCCCGCTCCCAGCGCTCGACCTCGCGCTGCACGAACAGCGAGGGCAGCCACCACGGCGCGCTGTCGCCGGCGACGGCCGCCCCGCGGCGGCGCACGTCCTCGCTCAGAATCTCGCGGGCGCGCCGGATCGCGCTGGCGTCGGCCTCCGCCTCGCTGAGCTCGACGCTCCCCTCGACGGTCACCACCGCCGGCCGGGGCTCGCCGCCAAACGCCCACTGCGCCGTAGCTTGGGGGCCTTGGGCGAGAAGAACGACGGCCAGCATCAGGGTCGACAAGGGAAACCTCCGCTCATGGGCTCCACAGTTCCGGGCGAGACGCCGTTTATTCCGAAACGCGGCGTTCGGGGTTGGGACTCGGGCCAAACCGATCCAAGAGACGGCGACTTCTGCCCATGATCTCCGTCGCAATCGGGCCCGTGCTGTGGGTCAACACCACCGGGGAGCTCTTCTGCGGAGGCTTGCGTTTCCTCCACGTCCCGCTTCAGCGAGGCCCGGAGGATGCGGCGGCCGTTCACGTCGCGCATGGCGGCCTCGTGCTCGAGATCGCCAGACGCCCCCCGCATGCCGTCATGGCGCGCTTCCCGGGCTACGCCATCGCGGCGAAGAATCCGGCGATTCGCGCGCGGTTGGCGCAGTGGCCGATGTTCCAGGTCTGCGGCAGGGCTCGCATCGGCGGGTTGCTCGTCTCCGCTTCGCCACGGTGCCTCTGGATCGACGACCGCGCCTTCGGCCCGTCGCTCGACAACGCGAGAGGGCGCGCGCTGGACGTCGGCGCAGAGGGGGTCACCGTCCACGCAGCTCGTTGACCGCGACGCGCCGCGCCGTCACGCGCCCCGCTGCCAGGGCTGCAGAACGAACGAGACCTCACCGCAGGTCACCAGGGCACCGGCCTCGACCGGGTGCTCCTTGGCGAACGGGCGGCCGTTGATCTCGCCTTGACCGTCGTAGCGCACCCGCACCTGACCGTCCTTGGTGGCGAACAGCTCGACCTCGGGCTGGTCGTGGGGCGTGCGCACGTGGGCGTCGTCGACGGGGCCGATCAGGATGCGGCCGTCGCGGCCACGGTCCTTCATCAGCAGGACCTTGTCCGTGCCGGCGACCTGGAAGCCGCTCGACAGGGTCAGAAGGGCGCTGAGCGAGCGGGAGCTCGGCAGCCGGTAGTGCAGCTCGAGGGCCTTGCCCAAGCGCACGCGGTCGCCGGTCTTGAGCTTGTGCTCGGCCACGGCGCGGCCGCCGACGGTGATCTCGCCGCGGTCGGCGACGATGCGATCCTGCAGCCCCCCGTGGAACGACATCGAGCGCTGGATGCGCGCGTGGCTGCCCGCGATGTTGGCCAAGACCGCCAGGTCGGCGTGGCCGTCGCGCAGGTTGCCGATGGTGCACGAGTCGCGGCGCAGCACCAGGAACTCGCCACCCTCGTCGACCCGCAGCAGGAAGCCCGCCTCCAGGCCTTGCGCCCGCGCCAAGCTCTGCTTGATGTCGAACACGCGGGTGCGCAGCAGCGGTGGGGTCGGCGGCATGCCGCTCAACTTGGCCTGCGCCGCATCGAAGTCACGGCCCTCGGCCAGGCGCTCGACCTCGCACAGCGCCGCCTCCTGCTGCCGCAGCCGGACGACGCCGTCCTCCAACCGGCGCACGCTGGAGCCGTCCACCGACGCACCGCGCGCCTCCTCGAGGTGTCGCTCGGCGGCCTCCAAGTCGCGGCCGGCGAGCGCCTCGGCCCCGCGCCGCGCCGCATCCGACGCCGTCGCGCGCTGCTCCTCGACGCGTTCGCGCAGGGTCTGCGCCCGGCGCGCCAACTCGCTGCCCTCGCCGGCGAGCGCCTCGGTCGCCGACAACCACAGCACTGCCGCGGCGAGCTGGCCGGCACCGGCCGCGGCCTCGGCGGCGGTCAGCATGCGGTCGCCGAGCTCGAGCACCCGCGCGTCCAACCGATCGGGGCGCAGCAGGCGACCGCGCACATCCGGCCAATCGGCGAGCGCCGTCGCCACGCCCTTGGCATCGGCACCGTCCATGAGGGCGGTCGCCTTCGAAAACAGCTCCAGTCCCTCGATCTCGGCCTCCAGCGCGCGATCGAGCTCCGCGGCGGCCTCGTTGTCGGTCTGCACGGCCATCAGCTGTTGCAGCCGTGAGCGACAGTGGCGCAGCCCCTCGGGCGTCGCCGAGTCGCGCCCGTGCATCGCCCGGCGCACCTGATCCAAGCCGCTGTCGACGAGGTCGATGCGCGCGCGCAGGTCGGCCAGCAACAGCCGCGCCTCCTCGCCCTGGCCGCTCGGCCCGACCAGGGCCACGGCGATCGCGGCGGCCTCGCGCAGGCGCGCGTCCTTGGCCAACTCCCGCGCCCGCGCCAGCCGCTCCTCGCGGTCCTTGGCTCCCTGGTCCAAGAGATCCATCTCGCGGCGCGCGGCTTCGTGCATCGGCCAGCGCTCCAGCAAGGGCACCAGCGCTGCCCGCGCCTCCACCAGGCGGCCGGCACCGGCCAGCTCGCGCGCCTTCGCCAGACCGTCGCGGGTGTCGGCAGCCGCGCGGTCCAGCTCCTTCTGCACCGCGCGCGGCAGCGCCACCCCCGAGCCCTGCATCACCACCGCCAGCTGCCGGCCGGCGCCGTCGAAGTCACCGCGGTCGCGCAGTTCGAGCGCCTGCGCCAGCGCGTCCATCGCGCGCCGCATATCGGTGCCGCCCGTCTCCTGCAGGACCCGCGGGTCCATCTCGGCGTAGGCCGCGGCGGCGGCATCGAGCTCGCCCGCCTTGAGTCGCTTGCGCAGCTCGTCGCTCCACGATCCGGCGGCGCGCGCCATCAGCTTCTGCACGCTGTCGACCGCGTCGAGCTCGGGCAGCTGCGCGCGCTCGCGGTGCAGCTGCTCGAGCGCCCGGTCGATGTCGCCCTTGGCGACCTGCTCGCGCAGCGCCGGCACCAGCGCCGCGGCGACTGCCCGCGCGATGCGCAGCCCGAGATCACCGGCCGCCGCCAGGCCACCGTCCTGCCCCTTGGCGCGCACCAACAGATCGCGCGCGCGGTCGGTCTCGCCGTCGCGCAGCGCCGCCTCGGCCTGCTCGGCCAGGTCGGCGCCGGCCTTGCGCCGGGCCTCGATCAGACTGGACACCGCGCGCTCTTCAGCCGGCAGCGCGTGCAGCTCGTGCGCGGCCCGGCACTGCTCGGCGGCGGCGTCGAGCTCGCCTCGCGCCGCCATCCGGCGCGCCTCGCGCAGCATCGAGCCAGCCTCGCGCGCGGTCGTCGAGGCGCCCTCGATCTCGTCCTTGACGGCTTGCGCCAGGGTCCGCGCGCCGTCGTACTCCGGCGCCGACACCAGCACCCGACTGAGGTCGGCCAACGCGGCGGTGCGCGCTCCCTCGCCTTGCCGGCGGCGCGCGCGCTGCATCAAGCCTTGAAGCGCCTTGTCGCGCAGCTCGCGGGCGCGCCGCTGGTCGCGCACCACGGGGTCCTGCAGCAGCTGCAGAACCTGATCGAAGTGCCCTCGAGCGAGGGCGCGCCGCGCCTCGGCGAATCTGATGAATCGGTCGAACATGCGAGATATCAGGGCCTTGCGGCCGGACGCCGGATGCCTGACAGAGCCGGCGACGGGGGGCGAATGCGCCACCCGGCGCCCACTATTCGCAGGAAACGGACCGGGCGTAAAGCCCTCCGCTAAGGCCGGCGCGGCCTACGGGTCGCCGGACGCCCGCAGTCCATCGACGCCGTGGCCGTCGATCGCCAGGCGCAGGCACGCCTCGGCGCGCGTCAAGAACTCGCTGCGGTGCGCAATGCCCGGCGCGGGCGCGGTCACCAGGCCGGCGCGCGGTACCAGCCGCAGCCCGCCGCCGAACTCTCGCTCACCGAGCCCGCCGAGCAGGCGCTGGCACAGGGCGGTGGCGCCGGCTCCGCCGGTCCCTGGCAGCAGCAGCAAGAACGTGGTGTCGGTGAACCGGGCGAGGATGTCGAGGTCGCGACACTCGTTGAGGAGCACGCCGGCGATCTCGGCCAGCGCCATGTTCCACGCCGGGCCGGCCGCATCCTCGCCGACGCCGATGTCGAGCAGCACCAGCGACAGCGGCTGGTGGAAGCGCTGCGACCGCTTGAACTCCTCTTCGAGCTTGTAGCTGGCGAACGGCCCGTTGAACAAGCCGGTGGCCGGATCGGTGAGGCGAGTCAACAACGAGTCCCCCGGCTCGCCGGCGAGGATGCGCTGCACCGCCGAGGCAGCGCGCGCTGTGTCGCTCGACATCTCGCGCTCCAGATCGGCCAATGCCGCGTCCAGCGGCACCCGACCCGTGGGCGCGCGCAGCACCATCTCGACGACCGATAGGTCGCGCAGCTGGCCGTCATCGTCGACTTCGACACAGCCGTCGGCGAGACAGAAGCGCGCGACCTCGCGGCTGTGGCGATCGCCGGCCTCGGTGATCAAGAACACCCGCACGCGCGGCGATGCCTTGAGCGCGCAGCAGGCGGCGAACGCGTTGCGCCCGGGCAACACCGAGTCGCCCTCGCCGCCGCCGCGCGCGGCCAGGAACACCAAGTCGCCTTCCCGCGGATCGGTCGGATAGCAACGCTGCACGTCACTCCCCAACCGGCGCTCCAGCTCGTCGCCCCACTCGGCGACCGGACCGTGGTAGTACAGCGCCTGCATCGCCCTCACTCCTCCTTGGCCGCCTGCTCGGCGATCTCGTCCGCCATCTCGTAGTTGGCCGATACCGTTTGCACGTCGTCGTGATCTTCGAGCGCGTCGAGCAGTTTGAGCACCTTGCGCGCTTCATCGACCGACTCGATCGCCGCGCTCGTGCTCGGCACTTGCACGACGCTGGCGTCGACCAGCGGGATCTCGGCAACCTCGAGCGCGGCCTTGATGGCGACGAAATCACTCGGCGCGCCGTGGATCGTGAACACGTCCCCATCGCGGATCAGATCCTCCGCGCCGGCCTCGAGCACGATCTCCATCAATCGATCCTCGCTGGCGCCGGCCTCGGGATCGACGACGAACACCGCTTTGCGCTCGAACATGTACGCCACGGCACCGGCCGACGCCAAGTTGCCACCGGCGCGCTCGAACAGCTTGCGGATCTCGGGCGCGGTGCGGTTGCGGTTGTCGGTGAGGATGTCGAGCATCACCGCGACGCCACCGGGAGCGTAGCCCTCGTAGACGATCTCCTCGAAGTCGCCGGTGTCGCCCTCGCCGGTCCCCTTCTTGATCGCCCGCTCGATGTTGTCCTTGGGCATGTTGACCACGCGCGCCTTCTCGATGGCCAGCCGCAGCCGCGGGTTGGCCTCGGGGTCGCCACCGCCCATCTTGGCGGCCACGGTGATCATGCGAGCGAGCTTGGAGAACGCGCGCGCCCGCTTGGCGTCGACGCGGTCCTTGCGGAACTTGATGTTCGCGGAGTGGGAATGACCTGCCATAAGCAACCCCGGCGGGGCCTTCGGGGAAGGGCGCCGGCGACCGGCACGACGATCGACGGGCTCCTACCGCTTGAGTGCAGCAGACCCGGGCATCGGTGTCCAGCCCGCGAGCAGCGGGCCACGCGCATCCGCGCCCGAGCAGGCTGCGGAACGACCGCGCTCGTCAGCGCTTGGAGAACTGCGTCGCGCGCCGCGCCTTGCGCAGGCCGTACTTCTTGCGCTCCACCATGCGCGCGTCCCGGGTCAGCAGACCGTGCTCGCGCAGCGTGTGCTCGGTCTCGGGGTTGTCCGACTTCAGGGCTCGCGCCACGCCGAGCGACACCGCGTCGGCCTGCCCGTTGGGGCCGCCGCCCTCGACGCTCACCCATACATCGTAGGAGCTGCGCGCCTCGACGGCCTCGAGCGGCTGCACCGCCGACCGGCGCGTGTCGAGCGTGGTGAAGAACTCCTCCACCGGCTTGCCGTTGACGACGAACTGGCCGGACCCGGCCTTGATACGGACGCGGGCCACCGAGGTCTTACGCCGACCGGTGCCCCAAACATACGGATCGGATGCTAGAACCAAGCTCAGATCTCCAAGGGAGTGGGTTGCTGCGCGCGGTGCGGGTGCTCGGGTCCGGTGTAGACCTTGAGACGACTCAGCATGTACTTACCCATGCGCGACTTGGGCAGCATGCGGCGCACCGCGGCGGTGACGATGTACGCCGGGTTGCGGTCCAAGAACTCGGCCATCGTCACGGTCTTCCGACCCGAGAGGTGCCCGGTGTAGTAGTGGTATTCCTTCTTCTCCCGCTTCTGCCCGGTGACCTTCACCTTCTCGGCGTTGATCACGATCACACCGGCGCCGACGTTGATGTGCGGGGTGTAGAGCGGCCGGTTCTTGCCCATCAGCGTCTCGGCGATGACCACCGCCATGCGCCCGAGCGTGTGCTGGGAAGCGTCGACGACATACCAAGTGGCCGCGGCGCGGGTGTGGTCGTCGATGGTCGCGAAGGTGGTCTTGGTCATCGAGATGGGCGCCGAGTCGGCGCGCTGATTCAAGGAAAAACGCCCTGCCCAGGTCGGGCGAGGGGCGGGGACAGTATCCAGTGCCGCAGGGGGAATCAAGGCCGGCCGACTACTCGAGGACACGGATGTTCATGATGTTGGTCGCGCCCTTGGTGCGGCTGCTGCCGAACACGACCACCACCGGCTCGCCCTTGCGCGCCAACCGGCGCTGCAGCAGTACGCGCTCCCCCTCCAGGGTCATCTCATGGCTCGTCCGCGTGCGCGTGCAGCGCACGGCGGTCACCCCCCAGGTCAGCGTCAACCGCTGCACGGTGGCCTGCGACGGCGTGAACGCGACGATCCGCGTCGGCGTGCGCTCGACCGCCATCAGCTGTGCCGTCGCGCCGCTCTCGGTGAACACCGCGATCACCTTGGCCTGCACCTCGAGGGCGGCGTACGCCGCCGCCTTCACCGTCGCCTGCTCGACCGACGACACCTTGGCGCTGCGCCGGCGGCGCCGGGTGTACTCCCATCCGCCGAACACGTCGGTCTCGGTGCGCCGCGCGATCTGGTGCATGATGCGCACCGCGCGGACGGGGTATTTGCCAGAGGCGGTCTCCGCCGACAGCATCACCGCCGAGGTGCCGTCGTAGATGGCGTTGGCGACGTCCGAGGCCTCGGCCCGCGTCGGCCGCGGGTTGGTGACCATCGATTCCAGCATCTGGGTGGCGGTGATCACCGGTTTGCCGAGCTCGCGAGCGTGGCGGATGATGCGCTTCTGCTGCGCCGGAACGGCCTCTGGCCCCAGCTCCACCCCCATGTCGCCGCGCGCGATCATCAGCCCGTCGGCGACCTCGGCGATCTCGTGCAGGTTGCGCACCGACTCGGGCCGCTCGATCTTGGCGATCAGCTGGGCCTCGCCGCCGGCCGCGACCATCAGCCGCCGCAGCTGCTCGATGTCGGCCGCCGTGCGCACGAACGACTGGGCGACGAAGTCGGCCCCGCACTTCAGCGCGACCTTGAGATCGGCGCGGTCCTTCGACGACAGGCTCTCGGCCGACACCGCCGAGCCGGGCACGTTGATCCCCTTGTACTGCTTGAGCAAGCCGCCGTGCACGACGCGGGTATGGATCTCCGGCCCCTCGACGTCGACCACCTTGAGCTCGAGATAGCCGTCGTCGAGCAGCATGCGCTCGCCGGGTCGCACGTCGCGCGCCAGGTTGCGATAGCTGGTGCCGATCACCGGCGCATCGCCGCCGCGCCCGACCACACCGGGCGTGGTCGACACCACGAGCCGCTGGCCGCGCTGCAGCCAGATCGGGGCGGCGGCCTCCAACGGCCCGACCCGCATCTTCGGCCCCTGCAGGTCGACGAGCACGCCGATCGGTGCCTTGAGCCGCTTGGCGACCCGGCGGATGGTGCGGATGTCGCGCTCGAGCGTCTCGTGGTCGGCGTGCGCACAGTTGAGCCGAAACACATCGACACCGACCGTGACCAGCCGCTGCACGGTCTTCTCGGCGCGCGACGCTGGACCGAGAGTGGCGACGATCTTGGTGCGATTGGGAGCGGACATGTCGTCGGGAGCCCCCCTTCTTTATCCCAGCGTTAGTACGGAGTCAGGCTCGATTTTCTCGCTTCGACGACACCCCCCCGGCGCCCAACTCCCCCGTCACAGGCCGACGACCACCCGCAAACCGTTGCTCATCGCCAGCACGCCGGCAAACGCACCGTTCGCGTCGAACACTCCGCTCTGGAAGAACAAGTCCAACCCCGCGAGCGCGGGCACATTGGGGATTCCGAACACGAAGTCGTGACGTCCGGCGGAATCGGTGAAGCGCAGCACTCCCTGCGAAGGTGGTGCCAAGTAGTAGGAACAACCTCCGGACAGCGCGGCCGTGGCCTGATCCGCCGCGACGAACACCAGGGCTGGGGCGAGAGGGCGCGCGTTGTCCAGCGCGACCCCGAAGCTCGCGTTGCCCACCGTCGGCTGCCCGATCCCCTGCAACGAGGGCACCAGTCCACCGGTGCCGGCGCAACCAACACCGAAGGGCTGGGCAGCTCCCACCGCCATCCCTGCCGTCACCGTGATGTCATCCGACCCTTGGTTGGCAACCACGATGTCATCCAGGCCGTCGCCGGTCACATCGCCGACAGCGACCGCGACCGGGTTGGTGCCCACCCCCACTGCAGCCGAGCGCGCGAACGCCAGCGCGCCCGCATCGAATCCGGCGAGCGACCAGGCATCGCCTGATCCCGCGTTGACGACCGCCACGTCACGCAGCAAGAAGAACCCTGGGAGAGAGTCGCCGTCGACCTCGCCACAGGCGACATCGACCGCCAGCGTGCCCGGCACGGCGAGGTCCGCCGCCGCGGTGAAGTCGAGCCCGTCCAGCGGCGGCGCTCCCGTGTAGAGCAACACGCGGAGCGTGTTCGCCGGGGTCGGGAACAGAACCGGCAGCAGCGCAACCATGTCGGGAGCACCATCGCCATCCAAGTCTCGGCAGCAGACCCCGCTCGCCAGACCATCGGTCGGCAGGTCGATCGCGCCGGCGAGCGTCAACGCGCCGGCGCCGTCGTTCTCCAACAGCAGCAACTGGTCAGGGCTGCCCTGCGAGACCGCAACCACGTCGAAATCACCATCACCATCCAGATCACACATCTCGACCGCCACGGCGCGATCGGCGACGCCGCCCAACGCCACCGCTGCGAACGCGGCGCCACCGAGGCGGACCTCCACCCCGGCCCCACCGGAGAGCAGCGCGCCCTCGAGTCCGACCACGACGTCGTCCCGGCCGTCTCCGTCCAGGTCTCCGACGGCGACGCTGACCGGCCGCGTTCCGCCAGTTGGCAACGAGCTCACGCCTGGAGCAACAGAGCCGGCGTCGAGGATCACCGCTACAGTCGATGACTCGGCACACGTGACGACCAGATCGTCGGCCGCTCCGTCGCCATCGAGGTCGCCAGCGGCGATCGCCCGCGGCTCGTCGTCCGCCGCGCTCAACGCAATCGGCGACGGCACCCCGAAGCCACCGGCACCGTCGTTGGCGAAGATGAAGACATCGTCGCTGTCCGCGTTGGCGGTCGCCGCGTCGAGATCTCCATCGCCATCGACATCCACCAGCACCACGTCTCGCGGCCCCGCAGCGACACTTGGCGTCGGGGCGTCGAACTCGACGATGTAGCCCACGATCGAAGCATTGGTCCCGACATCGTTGGCGTCGACCCATTGCCCGGCCAGCAACGTCGGACCCCAGGTGCCGAGCGACCAACAAGCGTAGTGCTCGCCTCCCGAGTTGTTCGGCTCGTTGGCCCCCCAATCGGCATACGAGAACGGCGGCGTCGCCATGCCGGTCGAACCGGACCAGAACTGAGTGCCGGCCTCGGGACCGACCACCCAACGCCAATCGCCCTCAGCGGCGCTGTCGGAGGCTCCGACCCACGCAGTGGCCAGCTCTGCGGTCCCCAGCGCCTGCACCAAGAAGGCGTTCTCGGCGGCCGAGGTGATCGTCGCCAGATACCCCGGCTGCCCACCGAAGGACGCGGCCTGGGCGGCAGCCCGCGCGTCGGTCCATGACAACGCCGTGCGCACGAGCATGTAGGCGTGGTCGTTGCCGCCCGCACTCGACGGCCATGTCGTCTGAGCGGCCGACGCGGGAGTCAACGTACCAATGAGGGCAACCAAGGAGGTCGCGAACTGACGCGGGGAGATGAGTTCGAGCATGGGGGTTTGGAGAGGACGATCGCGAGCGCGACCCACTCTTCCAGCGCGTGGCGCTCCTCGCAGAGGCAGCGATTTATTTGGCGTCGAACCCGAGGAACGGTGCGCTCAGCGTCGCACGACGGGCAGCGAAACGGTCGGCCGGATTCCGACCGTGGACTCGTGCGCACGCTCGTGGTGGCTGTTCATTCCGTCGGCCACCGCCCCGACTGCCGGCCGCCCCCACGCGCCCCCCATCGACAACCGGTGATGGGAGGGGAACGGAGGTTTGGGCCAGGTCTGTTCCGGAGCGCCGACATAGCCATCTGCCAGATACTCCCAGACATTGCCCGCGATGTCGTGCAGACCGAACGCGTTGGGCAGGAACCGGCCGACCGGGGCATGCGCCGGCCACCCGTCGTTCCATGGCATCTGCCCCGAGAGCGACCAGTTGCTCTGGTCGAGCACGTTCGCATAGCGCTGGCAATCGTCCTCGTCGTCCCCGAAATACCACTTGGTCGCCGCGCCACCTCGGTAGGCGTAGGTCCATTGGCTCCAAGTCGGAAGCTTCATGCGAAAGCGATCGAGCACCATCAGCGCACGCCCCCAGCTCACACTCTCGACCGGATGCATGAGCGAGCACGCGAGGATCGGGTCGCCTGGTCGGTAGGCCGACGGATTGTCCCCCGCGAGGCGCAACCATTGGGCCTGCGTCAGCTCGTGCTTGGCGATCAAGAACGGCTCGACGGCAGGGGATCCCTCCCCACCACTGCCGGGAAGGAGCACGAATACGATTGCCGACCGAGCATCCAGCGAGAGTTTGCCTCCTTCACCCCGGACAGGGCACACTCCGCTGGCAACGTGGGCGAACTCGAGCAGGCCAGAATCGGGGTCGGGCCCCAGCGGCAGCAGGCCCCAGACTCGCGGCAGCCGCATCCCGAGCGATGCACGCGCGTACCGCTCGGCAACGAGCCAAGCCTCTTCGGCCTCCGAGCCCGAGTGGGTCAGATGGTCGACTTCGTCGATCAACTGCAGCCGCTGACGCACCGCCGGCATGGTCGCGTCGAGCAGCGTGCCCGGCTGGCGGCCGTCGACCAGGCGGCGCACACGTGCGACCAACGGTCCGACCTGCCGCTCGAAGGTCTCGGCGGCCGACTGGCTCGAGCGCCCCTGGCGCCACCATTCCGCCTGTTCCACCGGCACGCGCGCCCGCTCGGCTTCCAGGGCCGGCAGCCGCCGCGCGATCTCAGCTGCAGACGCGAGCCACTTCTCGCAGTCCTCCCGGCACTCCGGACCAAGTGGCCAAAGCGACTCGTCAGCCGCTCGCTCGAGGTCGGTGAGCAGCACCGCCATGTTCACTGCGTCGAGCTTGGCCAAAGCCGCCTGCTGCAGCAACAGCCCCACGACCAGAGCGGCGAACGCCACTCCGAGGCCTGCCAGGGCCACCCGATAGCGCACGGCGTGCTTGCGCAGACGATACCAGCGGTAGCCAGAGCTGGTGATCACGATCCCGCCACTTCGGAATCGTGCAACCGCGTCTCCGAGCTCCGCGGCGGAGCTGAACCGATCCCCTGGCGCGTGTCGAGTCGCGCGTTCGCAGATCCAATCCAACTCCCCAGCGACGGTCTTCGCCAGCTGCCGCGGCGATGCACCGCGCTGCGCCGCGCGCCGCTGGGCCACGTCCCGGTCGCGATCGACGAGCGCAGCGAAAGCCCGCGACGGCCGTAGGCCGTCGCTCTCATCCCACGGCGAGACTCCGACCAACAGCTCCACGAGCAGCACGCCAAGCGAATAGACATCGGCACGCACGTCGACCGGCCGATGCCCCGGCAGCCGCTGCTCGGGGCTCATGTAGCCGGGCGTCCCCAAGACGTGATGATCACCGGTCAGCCGACTCGCATCCTCGCGCATCAGCCGGGCGATGCCGAAGTCGATGAGCTTGACCTGATGGCCCCCGTCTACAGCGCGCACGAGCGTGTTGCCGGGCTTCAGGTCGCGATGAATCACACCGCGCTGGTGCGCGTGCTGCACCGCGTCGACGACCCGGCCGAACAGCTCGAGCCGATCTTCGATCCCCAGGCGTTCGCGATCGCAATGGTCGGTGATCGGGCACGCCCCCTCGACGTACTCCATCGCGAAGAACGCGCGTCCATCCTCGGCAGTTCCCGCGTCGAGGACCCGCGCAATGCAGTCGTGATCGAGGCTCGCCAACGTGCGGCGCTCCTGCTCGAAACGCCGGACGAGCCGCGGACTCCCGATGTCCGACCGCAACAATTTGATCGCGACCCGCGACGGAACATCGCCACCTCGCACCGCCAGGAAAACCTCGCCCATTCCCCCAGCCCCCAACCGCCGCACCACCTCATAGCGACCAACCCGCACCGGAAGTACGGAGTCAGGCTCGATTCTCTCGCTTCGCGGCGACGCCAGCAGGCTCACCGCATCGGAAGGCGGTGCATACCGCAACAATGAACGCACCTCCTCGGCGACCTCCGGCTCGCAGCTGCTGAGCAACGCCTCGCGCGTCACGGGATCGGCGCGTCGCGCTGCCAAGAACAAGTCACGTACGTCGACGCCGGTCATGCCTCCGCGATCTCGCGCGCCAACCATGCCGACGAGTACGCCCAGTCACCCTTGACCGTGCGCTCGGAGACCCCGAGCACCGACGCCGTCTCCGCAACGGGAAGCCCAGCGATCGCACGAAGCTCGACCACGGCGCGGTAACGCTCGTTACCTGAGGTCTCGGCGGGGCTGGCCATCGGTGGAACCGAGATGATGCACGGCCTCGGTCGCCAACGCCACCACACCCGTTCTGCCTTGTCGAGCCACGTCTCCCCAACCAGCACCTGGCGGTCGGACTTGTCGAAGTAGGATGGTGCGATGACCGACCCCGTTGTCACCGACGTCAAGCCTCGCCCCATCGAGCTGAAGACCGGCGAGTCGTACTACTACTGCGCCTGCGGCCGCAGCCGCAGCCAGCCATTCTGCGACGGATCCCACCAGGGCACCGGCATCACGCCGTTGGAGTTCCAGGTCGAGAAAGCGGGGGAGAGCTACCTCTGCATGTGCCGGCAGTCGGGCAACCGACCGTTCTGCGACGGCACCCACGCGCGGCTGCCCGACGGCATCGTCGGCACCGAGTATCGGCGGCCAAGCGACGGCGACGCGGCGCCCGAGGCCGCGCCGACGCCGGAGGAACCGCACGTCGCGTTGATCCACCAGCTCGCGCGCGAGGGGCTGGCCAAGTTGGGGCACCACGGCCCCATGGCCGCGATGGGCGTGCCGCGCGACGCGCTGCCGCAGTGGGACGCGATCCAAGTCATGGTCGCGCAGCTCGACCCCAAGCCACTGCTCGACGACGCGGCAGTCGAGACCGCGCTGGTCATCGGCCCACGGGCCAAGCGCCCGCTGTCGCTGTCGATGCCACTGTTCGTCTCCGACATGAGCTTCGGCGCGCTTTCCGAAGAGGCGAAGGTCGCGATGGCCACTGGCGCGGACCGCGCCGGCACCGGCATCTGCTCCGGCGAGGGCGGCATGCTGCCCGAGGAACAGGCCGCCAACCGGCGCTACCTCTACGAGCTCGCCTCCGCGCGCTTCGGCTACAACGAAGAGCTCCTGACGCGGGTGCAGGCGTTTCACTTCAAGGGCGGCCAGGGGGCGAAGACCGGCACCGGCGGCCACCTGCCCGCGGCCAAGAACATCGGCAAGATCGCTCGGGTCCGGGGCCTGCCGGAGGGCACACCCGCGATCTCGCCGGCGACGTTCGCGGACCTCGTCACTCCCGCCGACTTCCGCAAGGTCGCCGATCGCGTGCGCGAGGTCAGCGGCGGGATTCCGATCGGCTTCAAGCTGTCGGCAAACCGCATCGAACGCGACCTGGACTTCGCGCTCGAGGTGGGCGTCGACTACATCATTCTCGACGGGCGCGGCGGCGGCACCGGTGCGGCGCCACTGCTGTTTCGCGACCACATCTCGGTGCCGACGATCCCGGCGCTCGCCCGGGCGCGCCGGCACTTGGACGCACGCGGCCAGCAGGGCAAGGTCACGCTGATCGCGACCGGTGGCCTGCGCGTGCCCGCCGACTTCATCAAGGCGATGGCGCTCGGGGCGGATGGCATCGCGCTGGCAAACTCGGCAATGCAAGCGGTGGGCTGCGTCGGTGCGCGCATCTGCAACACCAACCTGTGTCCCGCCGGCATCGCAACCCAGGATCCCGCCCTGCGAGCGCGGCTGGATCCCGAGGCCGGCGCCGAACGCGTGGCGACCTTCCTGCGCGCCGCGGTGGAGCTCATGCAAGTGATGGCGCGCGCCTGCGGGCACGCTCGCCTCGCCGATTTCGGTCTGCAAGACATCGCCACGTGGGACCGGCAACTGGCCGACCTCGCCGGGATCCCGTTCGCCGGGGTCGAGCGCTGATCCGGGGTCGACCGCGGTTTTCGGTCCCGGATTCCCGCGCGGCGGAGTTTGGGACAACGAGCGATGAGCCACATCGACCACACCGACCACGCCGACCTCGAGCTCTTGCTGGGGCATGCCGGTTGGCTGCGCGCTTTGGCCGGGCAGCTGGTGGGCGACGGCGCGGTCGCTGACGATCTCGTGCAGGAGACCTGGCTGCGCACCCTGCGCCGGCCACCCCGCGCCGGCGTCGCGGTTCGCGCATGGCTGGCCCGCGTCCTGAGCAACACCGCCGCCAGCGCAGTGCGCCAGGAGCAGCGGCAACGGCGGCGTGAGCACGCCGCGGCGCGCGCCGACTGGGTCGACCCCGCTCCTTCACTCCTGCAGCGCGCCGAGTTGCAGGCCGCGCTGGCAGCCGCCGTGCGCGCTCTTCCCGAGCACGAGCGCGCCGTCGTGGTCCTGCGCCACTACGACGAGCTGCCGCCGAAGCAAGTCGCCGAACGGTTGGCGCTGCCGGAGGGCACCGTGCGCAAACGCCTGCAACGTGCTTATCAACGACTGCGGCTGAGCCTGCAGCGCCGCGCCGGGCCGTCGTGGCGCGGCGTGGTGGCGGTCGCGCTCGGGCTGCGTCCCGGGACGGACGGACCTGCGCCGGGGCTCGCCGAGCTCGGCGCCGCCGCCACGCCGCGAGCCTTGACGATGGGAGCGATCATGACCTCGAACGCGATCAAGACCGGCCTCGGAATCGGCGTCGGTGGCCTGCTCTTGCTCGGCTGGTGGACCGCGCGGGCAACGCCGGGCGATCTGCCTCTACCCCCGGCGGAGATCGCGGAGGCGCCACATCTGGTCGGCGGATCGCCGCCCCGGGACGCAACCGAAAGAACCCCCGCCGACACGCGGACCACCATCGACGAACCGGTCCGTGTCGAGCGCAGTCACGACCTACCGCCGGGACGCGCCGGCTGGACCGGCCGGGTCGTGCATGCCGACGGCCGGCCAGCTCCCGAGGCATCGGTCCTGGTCAGCAGTGGCGCGTTCGCGACCGTGCTGGCCACCGATGCAGAGGGCCGCTTTGCATGGACCAAGCGGTCCGGCAGGCGTTGGCGCGGTTCGAGCTTCGCCGGCGTGCTGGCCGGTCATCTCGGCGAGTGGCGCTCTGCCCCCGCCGACCGACCGCCTCGCGAGCTCGTGCTCCCTCTTGCGCCCGCGACCGAAGTCACCCTGCGCGTCGTCGACGATGCCACCGGGGCTCCGGTCGCCGGCGTGCCCCTACAGCTCACCCTCGCCGGCGCGGTGTCGACGGCGCGGTCGGACAGCGATGGCCTGGCGCGGCTGAGCGCCCGCGGAGAAGGGATTGCCCGCCTCACCGTCCGTGACTGGGGGCCGGTGCTCGGCATGGACCTGCAGCGCGAGGTGCGCGGCGGCGCGTTGGTGGATGCGGAGATCCGCGTGCGCCTCTATCCGCGCACCGCGCGGCTGCGCGCCGTCGAGCACCGGACCGGCCGACCGGTCGCCGGCGTTCAGTGGACCCGCGCCATCGCTCCCGACGGGCCGGGCGATCCCGGCGATGGCCCCTACCTGCGCGGCGCGTGGCCGAAGCTCCCGCTGTCCGCCGATGCCCGCGGCGTGGTCACGGTGCGGCTGCCCGACGACGAGCACGGCATCTACGTCCGCGCCGCCGCACCGGGCTACTTCGCGGCCGCGGTCACCGTCCTGAGCGAACAGCCCACCGTGATCGACGTCCCGCTGCGGCCCGTGCATCGCACCGAGGTGCAAGTGGTCGCCGCCGGTGAGCCCTTGGCGGGCGTCGCGCGCATTCACTGGCGCGCGCCGGCGGTCTTCGAACCGCTGCCGCGCGCCGCCCGCTCGGCGGCCCACCGGCCGCGATGGCCGGGAGTCGAGCAAAGCGGAGTGGTGCAGACGGATGCCAGTGGACGCGCGACGCTGCCCGTGCCGGCGGAGGCGGCGGTGCCGGAGGTGTTCGAGCTCGAAGTCGAGGCGGCCGACGGCCGCCGTCGCAGCTACGGGCAGTTGCAGGGCGCGCACATGCCGCCCCCACCGTGGCTGCTCGACGTCGCGCCGCCGCGGGCCGAGATCGCGGTACGCGTCGTCGACGACGCAGGGCTGCCGGTCGCGGGTGCCGAGGTCGTGCTGACACCGTGGGTGCAACGCTCGGCCGACGGCTATCAGGACCGCGTGCGCGCCGGCGCCGCCGCCGGCGCGCTGGACGAAGTGACCGGCGCGCGCCACGTCGAGCGCACGGATGACGATGGCATGGTCCGGGCGCGCGTGTACGCGCCCTCGGAGCTCGCGGTCGAGGTTCGCCGGGGCGACCCCACGACTCGCGCAACCCGCACGATGGTCGCCGGCGAGTCCGCCACGATGGAGGTGCGCCTACAGGCGCCACCCGATCCAGGGCTCGCGATCCACGGCCGAGCGGTGCCGCGGCACGGGCGTTGGCAGCCTGGCCGGGTTCGGCTCGAGGCGCGCGCGCTCGACCTGCCCGCCGATGCCGACTGGCGCCAGCGGCAGCCGGTGCGGGCGCGCGTCGCGGACGACGGTTCGTTCGCGATCTCCGGCCTCGCGCCGGGGCGGTATCAGCTGCACTCGCCGTGGAGCGCAGCGCAAGACGACGTCATCGCCACCGCGGGCGACCGCGGCGTGCAGGTCGTCGTCCCGCCCGTCGTCGACCTGCGCGTCACGGTCGTCGATGCCCACACCGGACGCCGGCTGCCGGGTGCGCTCGTCGACGTGCAGTGCGGCGACCCACGACAGTGGTGGACGCTGTCCAGCGCGGCCCCAGGCGCCCGCACCAACGACGGCGTCGTCTTCGCGCCGCGGTGGGCCGCGGACTTCACCGCCGTGCGCGCCCGCGCTCCGGGTTATTCGGCGAGCACGGTTTCGTTGACGGCAGCGTCGCCCACCGAACTCGGCGGCGTCGTGGTTGCGCTCGTGCCCGAGTGACGCGGCGTGGTCGTCTCCGCGCCAGTCGCTTCCGCGGCGAGCTCGTGGTGCGGCACGGCGAAGCCGAGAACGTCTGCCGGCGTCACGTTGCGGCGCGGCACTGCGCGGCGGCAAGACTCGTCCACGAGCACCGTGCAGACCACTCCGTTGTAGCCGGGCAACCCGGCGGCCAGCCGGTCGGCCCGCATCAGCAGCGCAGCCGCCCGTCGGCCGAAGACGCGCCGCAGCAACGGGCACAGCGCACCGTAGGCCTTGGCGACGACCGACGTCGCTCGCCGCGGCCGCGTGGCGTTGACGAAGACGATGGGCAGCCACAACAGCGAACTCAGGATGCGGCGCGACCGCAGCACGAGACCGCGGTCAGCCAAGCCGTCGAAGCTCCGATCGGTCAACGCGTGGATGTGCGCGTGCGGAATCCGCCGGCGAATGTTCTCTGCCACGGTGCGCGGCGACTCGGCCGGCACGGTGACGATCACCGCGCGGCGCGCGACGCGCAACAGCTCGTCCATCGCACCCTGCAAGTCCTGCACGTGCTCCAGCGTCTCGCTGCACAGCACCACGTCGAAGGAGTCGTCGGCGAACGGCAACCCGTGGATGTCGATTGGCTGTGCTTCGAGACCGTAGATGGCGCGCGCCCGCAAACAGGCCTGCTCGGAGAGATCGGTGGTCACCACACGCGGCGTGCCGAAGAGATGACGCACCAGCGCGGCCTTGTAGCCCTCGCTACCGCCGACATCCAAGAACGAGGCGAAGTCGAGGCCCGCGAGCTCGCGCGCGATGTGGTAGGTGATGGTGTACGAGCGCACCGACGCCGGCTCGCACGGCTCGACTCGAAAGCCGTAGATCGGTTGGTGCGCGCGATAGACCCCGCGATGGTCGGACTGCTGATAGCGCTGCTCGAGCCAATCCTTGGTCGCGGCGGTGTACGAGTCCATGCCTTCTCATCGGCGCCCTGCCGGCAGCGCCTGTGGCAAAACCATCGATGCGAACGGCGGTTCAGCGGCCGCAACCCTACTCGCCGATGGTCCAGCGCAGACCGCTCGACATGGCCCCGAGGGCCGTGCCTCCAGCGCTCAGCACGGCGGCCTGCGAATACACATCGAGGCCGATCAAGCTCAGCTGCATCGGGATCGGCGTCCGCACGCTGGCAAACCCACCACCGTTGGTGACGATGGGCAGGCCGACGAGCCACAGGCTCGGGTCGACACCCAACGTGCAGCCGGCCCCCAGCGGCAACGACGCCGGCCCGAGGCCAACGGCAACGACGCCGGCCCGGGCGGCACCCGCGCCGATCACGTCCATGCCGTAGTCGATGTTGCCGAGGAACGGCAGTCCGACGGCGGCGAGCGCCGGGGCGGGGCCGAGCGGCTCGCATCCCGCGCCGAATGTGGCCACCGCGGCGACGCTCGTGTCACCGAACACCCACGTGTCGGCGAACTGCACCGAGTTGCTGCCTCCGTTCAGGACCATTCGCTGGCGGGCCTCGTCGTAGGCCATGGCGTGGCCGGCGCGGGGCCCGGGAACGGCGGCACCGGTCGCGATTCGGTTCCAGTCGTTGCCATCCCACTCCCAGAAGTCGAGCCCGTTCCAGTACGAGAACAGCACGACCGTCCCGCGGCCGGCATCGTAGGCCATCTCCATGCGCGATCCCGGAGGCGGACTGGTGCCAGGTGACCGTGCCTGCCAACTCGACCCATCCCATTCCCAAGTATCCGCGAGGCTGTTGCCGGCCTCATCGCGCCCACCGAACAACACGACGCGTTGGCGCGCGGCGTCATACGCAACCTGGTGCCAGGTCCTCGGTGACGGACCGGTGTTGGCCAGCATGCTCCACTGGGTCCCGTCCCACGCCCAAGTGTCGCCGTTGGCGCTGGCGGAGCTGCCGACCGTCGCACCGCGATTGCCGCCGAACAGCAGCACGTGGCCCCGCGCCTGATCGTAGACCATCGCGGCCCCGGCCCGCGGTGAGGGCCGGGCGCTCGGCGTCCGCTGTCGCCAGTCGACGCCGTCGTACTCCCAAGTCTCGTCGTTGTGCGGCCAACCGCCGAAGACCACGGCGCGGCTGCGGCCGCGGTCGAAGGCGAACGCGTGGTTGAACCGCGGCGGTGGCGACGTCGACGGTCGCCGCAGGCGCCAGCGCGCGCCGTCCCACTCCCACGTGTCGTTCAGCGGGGTCACCACTCCTCGCTGACCACCGAACAGAACCACCCGCTCGCGCCGCGCGTCGTAGACGAGATCGTGGTTGTAGCGCGCAGGCGGACCCTGCCGGTTCAGCGACGTCCACCGCGTCCCGTCGTACTGCCAGCCCTCGGCGATCGGGCGCAACGACCCCTCCTGCCCGCCGAGAAGCACGATCCGCTGGAGTCCCTCGTGCCAGACGAGGGCGTTGTGCATCAGCTGATGTGGTGCCGGCGCCGCCGCGACCCAATCGGTTCCGTCCCACTCCCAGGTCTCGTCCAGAGCGGAGAAGGTTCCCCCCGTCTTGGTGCCGCCCACCATCACGACCCGTCCGCGCACCGGATCGTAGGCCATGGCGTGCTCGAAACGAGCTGCGGGCACCGTCGCCGGAAAGCGCTGCTGCCACGTCGCGCCGTCCCACTCCCAGGTATCCGACAGCACCGTTCGATTGGCGCCCTCGCCACCGAACAGGACGACGCGGCCGCGCGCGCGGTCGTACGCCATCGCGTGATTCTCGCGCGCGGGCGGCACGACAGCCGGCGTGCGCAACGTCCAGGACGCGCCGTTCCACTCCCAGGTGTCGTCGACCAGGGTCGGCAGCGGCGTGAACGCACTGCCACCGAAGAGCACGACGCGACTGCGGCCGCGATCGTAGGCCAGCGCGTGGTCGGTGACGGCCGGCGATGGACCCGCGCCCACCGTGACCCACGCCGCGCCGTCCCAGGTGTAGGTCGCGATGCTGTTGACCAGCACAGTGCGCTGACGCGCCGCGTCGTAGACCGCCGCGCCGGCCACGGGTGTGCTGCGGGGCGAACGCTGCAACCACCGGCCGCGGTCCCATTCCCACGTATCCCTGAAGATGGTACTCCTCGCCGCGAGCTGACCGATCCCGCCATGGATGACCAGTCGATCGCGCACGTCGTCGTACACCATGGCGTGGGCGTAGCGCGGCGCGAAGTTCGGCTTGGCGACCCAGATCGGCTGCGCCGAAGAGGTCGCGACGAGCAGGAGGGAGACAGCGGCGGACATGAACGACGGCATTGGCATTCCCCTCAGTAACGGGTCACCGCGGTGCGCAACGGGTTGGTGAAGCGAGCGGCCGACGGAGTCGCCGCCGGCGCGACCAACGCCTGCCAGAAGAAATCGGCGCCGACCAGAGCAGCCGTGTTGGGCACGGTGAACGACCACACCACTGTGCCCGTCGTCGCCACCGGCATTGAGCAACTCAGCGTCGCCGGTCCGAGCGACAGCCAACCGAGCGATCCGATGCGCGCCGCCGGCGAGAGCGCGGTCGTGCTGGCGCAGAGCGCGGCCAGGATGCTCCCTCCGGCGGCACCCGGGTCGCCCGTGACCTCGATCTGCCACGGCCGACCGAGCCCCATGAGATACGGCGCGCGCAACGCCCGCGCCCGGTTGGCGAACACACGCAGTCCGCCGCCGACGTACTCGAGTGCATCGGCATCGCCGTCTCGATCGACGTCGGCGAGAACGAGTCGCTTGGTGACCGTTGCGGGCTGTCCGAAGAACACTCGCTGGTAGCTGGCGGGAAACAAGGGCGACGACAACGAAAACACGCCGTTGCCATCGTTCAACAGGACCTGCTCGACGCCCATGTTGTCGACCACGATCACATCGAGGTCGCCGTCGGAATCCAGGTCGTCGGCTTCGATCTGCTGCTGGTAGGCCGGCCACAAGGGCATCCGCGCCGCCGTCGCGTCGAAGAACATGCCATCGCCCGGGTTCTCCAAGAACATCGCACCGGGCGTCGCGTTGAGCCTCCGGCGCCTCAAATCTTCGAGCTTCGACAACATTTTCGAGGCGACGCCGCTGCCATGGCAACGGCGCCGCGGCGCCGGAGGCTCGGAGAGACAGTGCCTCTGGGCTCAGCGCGGCGGCGGATGTGTTGGACCTTCCAAGCCGCTCCGGCAAGAGCGGCATCCGAGTTGGTTGCGGCGGTGGCCGCGCTGAGCCTCGCGGCGGTCATGATGTCGAGGTCGCCGTCGCCATCGAAGTCCGCGATCTCCAGGTCGGTGCCGTGGAACGGGGCGTTCTGCATGATCATCGTGAAGACGCCGGCCCCGTCGTTGCGAAACACCTCCATGCGCGAGCCCCGGGCGTGGACGGTATCCAGGTCGCCATCGCCGTCGAAGTCGAGCACTCCGAACGCGTCGATCTCGGAGGACGAGTTCGGGTAGGTCGAGCTGCAGGTGAAGCCACCGGCGCCGTCGTTGACGAGGAGATCGAGCGCGTAGCGGCCCGGATACAGACCCGGATTCGTCTGCCGGCACATCAACACGTCCACCGCTGCGTTGCCGGCGAGATCTCCCGCCGCCAGCGTGATCGCCATGCCGCGCGGGTATCCCGCCCGCTGGGTGAAACCGGCGCGGCCGTCGTTCAGGAACACACGCAGCTCGCTGTAGTGGCCATCGAGGAGATCCCCGTCGCCGTCGCCATCGACGTCGGCGATCAGGATCGCACCGGACTGCCCCGGACTGGCAATCGGCGGCAGGTGTCGGAAGCTGCCGAAACCGCTGTTCAAGAACAGCTCGGGCTCACCGCCGGCGAACGAGATGCTGTCGTTGGCGACGACGACGTCGTCGAGGCCGTCGCCATCGAGATCGCCGACCGCCCAGTCGACGAACGCCATCGCCGGCCGAGGAAACGGACCCGCAGAACCGTCGCGCCACTGCAGCCCGCCCTCGTTGAACAAGATCCTCCACGGCGCGCCGAACTCGACGAAGTCGAGATCGCCATCTGCGTCGGCGTCGAACGCCTGCGGCGCGGCGGAGTCGATCCAGGGCGGCATCGACGCCGGGGCCCGGGTGAACTGCGCCGCACCGTCGTTGAGCCACACCTCCGGCCCACCGGCGTCGAGCACGAGATCGACATCGCCATCGCCATCACAATCCGCCGCCAGGCTGCGCGCGACGCCGGCGCTGCCGACCGCCCCGGCGAACGACCACCGAAAGCCGGCACTGTGAAGCAATAGCGAGTTCCCGGTCCTGCCGGTTGCCAGCCAGTCCAGATCGCCGTCGCTGTCGAAGTCGGCGTATGCGTCCGTCGGCGCCACCGACAGCGAGGAGGCGAGGGAGAACACACCCCCACCCGTGTTCTCCAACCAGACCGAGTTGACGTAGGCCCCGCTGGTGGAGCAAAGGACATCGGGGTCGCCATCGCCATCGGCGTCCACCGCGAGAGTGATCCCATTGACCGACGTCGCGGCAGTGGACCCGAGCGAGAACAGACCGGTGCCATCGTTGAGCAGGGTCTGGAGAGTGCCGGCAGGAGCTACACAGAGCAGGTCGGTGTCACCATCGCCGTCGACGTCTGCCGGAACCGGAGCGGAGCACAGCGTCAGGCCTGGGGCGAGGCTCGCGGCGGTGACGTCCGTGAAGTTGCCGGACCCGTCGTTGGCAAAGAGACTGCTCGACACGATCAGGTCGAGGTTTCCGTCCCCGTTGAGGTCGGCCAACCGCGGAGTCGTCCGGAACTGCTGCTGTGGGCCGATCGTCCCGTCGAGGATGAAGCGCCCGTGGCCGAGATTGCGGACGCGGTGCGCGGTGTCCAGAAACATCGCGATCAGGTCGCGATCGCCATCGCCGTCGATGTCGCCGTGAGCGAAGCCACCGAAGGTGCCGCCCGAAGGCAGGTGGGCATACATCCGCTCGACAAAGCCGGGCTGGCAGGGCACCGCGGCAGCGAGCGACCACGCAGCGAGGAAAGCCACTGCAACAGCTTGGCAACGGTGGGGGCAACCGTGCATTTCGAACGACTCGGGTGAGGCGAGGCCGTGGACGAACAGCGCGAGAATCGACGCCTTCCCCGACCCCGGCAGGGGATTCGCACAGCTTACTTGAACTCGGTGGCCGCGAGGAAGAGGCCCCCCATGCCGGGCGCCTTCCGCGATCGCCAAGCTCAGGCTAAGATCGACGACATGGCGTGGGCCGAAGACCCGAGCCGTCGCCCTTTGGAGAGTTTCATGATGCTGAGTTCCAGAATGTCGTGGTTCGCGGTTGCCGCCTTGCTTCCCACGCCGGCGATGGCGCAGATCGGAGGCAGCGGCTCACTCGGAGCCTTCGCCCCGACAAGCGACGTCGTGCTCGACACGACCGCGGGCGGGGTGTTCGACTACACCTCGATCTCCGTCCCGGCCGGCGTCACCGTGCGCGTCGTCGGTCCGAATCCCGCGGTGTTGTCGAGCCAAGGCGCAGTGGACATCGACGGCGTGATCGACGGCGACGGCAACTACCTCGACCCCGGCGCAGGCGGCTTCCGCGGGGGAGCGGCCGGCACCACCGGCGCGGGCGCGCCCGGCGAGGGACCGGGCGGAGGTCGCGGCGGCGAGCCATCGATCCTGGGCGGTCCCGGCGAGCCCGCCGCGCACGCCACACAGGGCTCGGGCACCGCGCCGACGTACGGTGACGATCTACCGCTGACGCTGCTGGGCGGCAGCGGAGGCGGCGGTTCCAGTGGCCCGGGGTTCACCGTCTTTCCAGCGCTCGACGGCGGCAATGGCGGTGGCGCGATCGCGGTCCTCGCCGACGGCCCGATCCGCGTCGGTGGGGAGATCCGCGCGTGCGGCGAAGACGTGCTCTACTGGACCACCTCGATCCCCGGCGGTCCGGGTTCGGGTGGCACGATCCTGCTGCGCTCCCTGCAGTCGGTCTCGGTCACGGGTGCGGTGCGCGCGACCGGCGGCGTCGCCGGCTACGCCACGCAGACCTTGTTCCTCAACCGAGGTGGCGACGGCTACGTGCGCATCGACGCCTACGGTGGAACACCGGTGACCACCGGCGCGACGGTCGAGCCCGCGCCGCTCGCGGTCGAGCTGCCCTACTTGACCGAGCTCGCCCCTCCCGCGCTCGGCCAGCTCTGGCAACCGCGATGCGCCAGCGTGCCCGGAGACGTGCTGGGCTGGTGGCTGTCGATGCGAACGCTGCCGTCACCGGTGTTGATCCCCTTCGGTACTCTGTACTTGGACTCGGCGCCGGGCGCGGGATTCGTCTACGCCGGCGCTGTGACGACCCCCGCAAGCGGCATCGACCCGCTGGCCGGCGTCGACTTTCCAGTGCCCACCGCACCGGCGCTCCGCGGCGTGACGTTTCACAGCCAGATGTTCAACATCTTGGGTGCGGTGACCGGGCGGCCGCGGCTCAGCGGATTGCTGTCGTCGACGGTGCAGTAGGCGGCGTTGCCACGCCCGCCACCGCCGTAGCAGAATGCCAACCGTGAACTGGCGCGTCGACATTGCGGATCCCGCCGAACGGCGTCGCATCCTCGCCGAAGTGGAGCGGCTCGCGCCGTGGTATCACTCGTTCGACCTAGCGGATTGGCTGGTGATCGAGGGGCGACACGCCAGCCGCACGACGCAAGAGGCGCTGGACCGACTGGGCTTTCCGGAACGCTTCGACGGCCAGAGCGTGCTGGATGTCGGCTGTAACTCGGGGCTCTACAGCTTCCTGGCGTTGACCCGCGGGGCCGCGCGCGTGGTCGGCGTGGAGATCGTGCCGAAGGCGTTGGCGCAGGCCGCGTTGATCGGCGAGCTGCTCGAGCTCGAGGTCGAATTCATCGAGGGCGACGTGCACGAAGTGGGTTCGGCCTTGGGGCAGTTCGATACGGTCATTTGCTCTGGCCTGCTCTACCACATCCACGACCCGACCAACGTTCTGCTCCGCCTCGCCAGCGTTTGCACCGGAACCCTGTTGCTGGAGAGCGAATTCCTCCTCGAGCCCGAGCTGAGCGAGACCGCCCGGTTCATCGAGGGAACGTACATGGAAGACGCAACCAACTGGTGGATCTTCGGCCCGACCTGCATGGAGCGCATGGTGCGCGCTTGCGGATTCCGCACCGCCGAGTTCCGCGGCTTCCACCGCGAGCCGCGCGGCGCTCTCAGTCCCGAGGGCATCCCCATGGGTGGCCGCGGCTTCTTGATCGCCACCAAGTAGACCGGCGGCTACGGCGCCGGCACCTCGATCTCGACGGACGGTCCGTCGGCCGGGGTCCAGCGCGTGACGTAGGCGTCGCGCGCGCTCGGGACTTCGACTGATATGTAGCGGACGCCATCGCTGGCACCGGCGCCGACCACGAACCGGCCCGCCGCGTCGGTGCGCACGACTTGGCGGGCGTGCGGCAGGATTTCGATCGGCTGCGACCAGAGCCGGTCACCGGCATCGCCGAGCTCCGCAACGGTGGCACGCATGCAGTCCTCGAAGTGCACGGCGACCGCGGCCCCAGCGATCGGCAGGCCACCGCTGGTCACCCACCCGCGCAACGTCGGTGCTTGCTCCAGCGCGAAGTGCAGCTGGGCGGGCTCGCCCGGTACCAGCCATGCTCGCTGTCGCGAGGCGTGGCAACGCGCGTGGAACACGTGCACCTCGACCTCTCCGGCGGGAAGCTCGACCAGCGAGCGCGCACCACCGGCGGCCACCGGAATCGGATGGACCCGATGCCACGGGAACCCGGACTGCGCGCCGCCAGCGGTTCTCGGCCCGATCCCGACCGGGAACACGTAGACGAGTGCGGGCGACGGCCCCGGGGCAGCGAGCAGCGAGACGTCGAGCTCGCAGCCCGGCTGCAAAGCGATGGTCAGTGGCTGCGCACGGTCGCGCGAAGTCGCCAGCTGGCGGTGCGCTGCGTGGCCGGGCGCGTGCACGACCAACAGTGCGGCACCCGCGGCGCGCTGGCGCAGCGAGAACGCACCGCGCGCGTCGGTGCGCGTTTCTTCTCCGTCCAGCAGGACCGAGGCGCCGGCCACCGGCGAGCCAGCGGCATCGACCACCGTCCCGGTGATCGCACCGAAGTCGCCGAACTCGATCGCGAGGTCGGTGGCACGCCCCGGCCGCAGCCGCAGCTCACGCCGGATCCACTCCGCGCCGTGGCGCACCTCGAGCAGGCCAAACCCGGGGTAGAGATCGACACGAGAGAGCGTTCCGTCGGCCGCGCATTCGACCACCCGCCCCTTGTTGGGACCGGCCACGAACTCGACGGTCGCGGGGATTCCGCCTCCTCGACAGTGGACGAGACCTCGAAGCCCCGCGGTGCGCCCCTTCTCGACCACGGTCGCGGCGATCGCCGACCGGTGCTCGGAGGACTGGGGCGACGGTGGCGGGTCGCGCGTGGTATCGACGACCGCCGCAACGCCTTCGCCGCGAACCACGCCGGGAACGGCAACGCCTACGGCCGCGCGCCGAGCGCTCCCGATCCTGTCCGGCGTCGAGCCGAACGAGGTGCACGTCCACGCCAACGCAGTCGCCATGAAAGCGGCCAGCGCCACGCACCACCCACGGCTGCCATCCACCGCCACCCTACTGTCCTTGTCGCTCGTAGGCCCCGACATCCACGGTCGCTCCGCCGCGACCATCGCCATCGACGATCCGCGGCAGCCCGTCGAGATCGAGCTCGGGAAGAGGCTGGCGGCCAGCGACCCCGAGGTTGGTGTCGACGAAGTTCAAACCGGTGTCGACGCAGGGCGAGCCAGTGCGCAGACGGAGATCGGGGCCGGCGAGCTGAGTGAACAACGGGTCCGCATCGAAGTTCCCGGTGCCGGGCAACGGGATCGTCGCCAGTCCTTCGATGCAGCAGTGGAACGCCTGCATCGAAGGGGTCGTCCACTGCAGCTGCTGCTGGCCGAGCGGCAAGCCCGGCGGGTTGGGCACGACGAAGGTGTTGCCCCAGAGGATGCTGTTGCTGATCTGCATGATCCCTCTCGAGAACACCGCCGGGGCTCCCGTGTGGCCGACAATCATGCAGTTGGTCACGGTCACCGTGCCATCTCCGCGGATCGCACCGTAGACGTTTCGCCAGAAGCGACAGTTGGTGATCGTGTGCACGCCAGGCGACAGGCCGACTGCGGCGCTGGAGTTCGCGGTGAACTCGCTGTCGGTGATGTTGCAGTGGACGGGGTTCGAGAGAATCGTCATGGCCGAGATCGCCTGCGCCCCGTTGCGCGAGAACAGACAGCGTTCGACGTTGAGCGTCGGTGCCTCGTTCTTCAGCGGCAACACCATGATCCCAGCCCCCGTGGTGCTGCCGGGGACGCCGTTGGCGATGAAGGTGCAATCCCGCAGAGTGACCGTGACGTCTCCATCGAACTCCTTGGCGATGAACATGCCGGTGCCCCAGCCGGCTTGCTCGCCGCGGTTGAGCGCGAACACGCACTTCTCCAGGACGGGGGCCACGTCCGAGTCGCGTTCCTGCGTGACCGACATGCCCGCGCCGGTACCCACGACCCAGGACAGGGAATGGATCGTCAGCACCCGATCCGGCGCGACGTTGCCGAAGAACAGCAAGTTGCGCAGGGTCGGCGACCCCTGGCAGTGCATGCCAGCCCCCAAGCTGTCGCGCCCCTCTTGCACGGTGAAGCCGTCCAGCGTGGCCGACCGGGCCGTCCCCGACGGCACGACAACGACCCGTCCGGCAAACCCGGCAGACAGGCTCGTCGCGTTGGTCAGCGGATCGGCGTCTCGCGCGGCGAGCTTGGTCTCGCCACCGGCAAACCCTCCGTAGAGAGCGAGCTCGTTCTGCAGCTCGAACGGCGCGCCGGGAGTCATGTACGTTCCCCGCGCGACCCAGATCTGCGAGGTCCGCTCCTGCGGCACGGTGCCACCATTGCGCGCGCGCGCGTCGTCGAGCGCCTCTTTCAGACTGACGAACGCCTTGCGCCACGTGGTGCCGTCTCCGCTCTGCGCGAGGCTGCTGTCCACGTGCAGGATAAGTGCTGGAATCGTCGGGAACGAGTCAACGCCGTCCGCCAGGCCGTCGCCGTCAGTGTCCGGATCGGTGGGATCGCTGCTGTCGCCCGGTGCTGTGGGATCGAGGCCATCGCGCTCGGCGGCGTCGCTCAGACCATCGCCATCCGTATCCGTCAGCCGTGGGTCCGAGTAGACCCGCCGCGACCCGACCAACCAACCGTCCTTGACCTCGGTGATGTCGTCGAGCCCGTCGCCGTCGCTGTCGGAGTCGTTGTCGCTGGTGCCGTAGAATTCCTCTTCGAACTCGAACAGGCCGTCCTCGTCCTCGTCCCGGGTGTAGATGAGGCGGATCTCGTCGCCGGCATGCAGCACGATGTCGTCGAAGCTGCGGTCGAGCTCGGCGTGCTCTCCGCGATTGCCGACGATCGCCCAGAACCTCGCCGGGCGCGTCGGCACCGCGCCGACCTCGAATCGCTGGCCACGGACACTGGTCAACACCTCGACGTTGGGTGCCACCGGCTGGCCACCGATCGTCCCGGTGCGGACCTGGACGGTGTAGCCGGCGGCCGGATCGTTCTTCTTCAGGCCGAGGATGTCGTCCATCACCTCGAACATGCGCACCCCCGCCAAACTGGAGTCGGGGTTGCGGTTGACGTTGGTGGCGACCCGATAGGTCTCGACGCTGTCGCCGAAATCGATCTCGACGAGTGCCGTTCGCCGAAACGTGTTCTCGGTCAGGAACTTGAAGTTCACGCCCTCGGCGTTGCGCAAGTCGAAGACCGAGGGCTGCAGGATCAAGGAGCTCGGCCGCGCCAGGAACCGCTTGACGACCGCGGCATCGACGTCGGTGTTCGAGACCTCGAGCACGGGGGTCGATGCGCCCGGCGACAGAGTGAACTCCTCCTGCTTGGCCGTCAGCGTCGCCATCACCTTGAAGCTCCCCTCGTTGGGGGTCGCCCCCGGCGTCCAGTGCAGCACCGACGCACCGAAGTTCGTCAGCGTGAAGGTGGCAAGCCCGGTGTTCTTGACCCGGAGCGGAAAGCTGATGGTCCCCGACGACGAGGTCTCCGTCCGCTCCAGGCTGTCGGTGCGGTAGCGCGACGCCTCCTGCGTCGCTTCCTGTGAGGACTCCGTCTCGAAGTGCTGCTCGGTGGAGAAGTCATAGCTGGCCGTGGCCTCCACCGAGACGGTGGTGCTGACCGAGGCCGAGGGCGGCAGTGAGGCCTCCGCCGTGGCCGACACGCCAACCGTCAGCGAGCCCCCCGCCGAGTGGGTCGTCGCCCCCCCGCTGCGGCGCGCATTGCTCGTGCCGCGCGACATCGCGGTGCCGTATTCGGTCCCCGACCCGATCGACTCCTCGTACTCGACGTTGAGCCGCACGTCGATGTCGCCGTCGACGACGATTCCCGCCTTCGGCAGCTCGGCGACCCGCGGGTTGAAGAACGGGTCATCGGCCTCTTCGAAGTCGGTGCGCCCATCGCCATCGGTGTCCGCCAGCGTCGGCGACGTCTTGAGCACGACCAGCTCGTTGCGATCGAACAAGCGCGAGTTCGGTGCGAGAGATTGCGACGGCCCACGCGCATCGTCGTCCGAATCCACGGTCACCGGGTTGGTCTTCCAGCGGCGGAGCTCGGCGAAATCGTCCAACCCATCGACGTCGGTATCCGAGGAGTTGGGATCGGTGCGGTGCTTGCACTCCTCGAAGTCGCTGAGGCCATCGCCGTCCGAGTCCGGGTTGTTGGGGTCGCTGGTCACGCGCTCGACCTCCGCGTTTTGGGTCCCGTTCCCGGTCCGGTCGACGGTGATCTCCCAACCGGCGAGCTCGAGCTCGGTGGAGAGCCCATCCCCGTCGGGATCCAGCTGCACGGCTGCGGAGCTGGAGGCGCTGCCGTCGCTGCATGCGGCGGCCACCAGGAGGAGGGCAACCGTGCAGGCACGGAGGTTGGGGCAGAAGTGCGGCTCGGCGCCACGACTGCGGGAGAACGAACGCGGGGAGCGGAGGGGGCCCATAGGGAAACCCATCATGAAGGAAAGAGCTCGCTAAGGGTGTGAGTCAGACCGGAGCATGACCGGAGGTTGCTCGCATACGTCACGTCGTAAGAACCGAGGACGGTTCTTCGAAACTCGCACGAACCTCTCCGACACGAACGAGCCGCCCCAGGCGTTCACCCAAAGGAAACACTCGTGTCCCCAAAGCAATCGGTTCGTTGCCTCACTCTCGCCGGACTCTCGCTGCTCGCCGTAGCAGCCATCCCGTTCCCCGGTGCGGGCACGCTCTTCGGCATTGGCGCCCACATCCTCCCGGGCTTCGCCACGGTGAGCGCCGGAGATGATATCACCGTGCAGAACGACGGCGACACGGCGGTGGACGTCACGATCGTGCGCCGCGATACGAACGCCACTCTCCACTCGGCCTCGGTCAAGGCCGGCGACACCGACTCGTGGACGGTCGCCGACTCCCTGGTCGGCAAGAGTCTGCGCACCACCGTCGTCGAGCCGAGCACGAAGACCGTGGTCGCGCAGCGCGACCACCGCGTGGTGCGGTAGCGAGAAAATCGAGTCAGACTCGGTACTTCACTGCTTGGTGTAGGTCGCCTCGAACATGCGGGCGGGCTCGGCGCTCGACGCGATGCCGTCGGCGAGGACGCTGGCCAGGGCTCCGTCTTCGCTGGTGCGCATGATACCGCGGCCGACGGAGAGACTGCCCTGTTGCGGCATCGACATCGTGTAGACCAGGTCACGCCCGTTCCAACGGCACTCGGAGCTGTGGATCTCGCCCATGCTCGAGACGCCGGCGCTGCGATAGCTGTTGATGGTGGGATCCCAAGCGATGAAGCCGAACGCTTCGTAGTTCATCGGCTCGCCGGTCGTGTGGAACGTGCACACGGTTCCACCGAACAGCATCTCGCACCGACCCACCCCGGTGATCGCGATCTCGGCGGCGCCGGGGCCACTCATCTTTCCGTCGATGTCGTAGGTGCCGGCCATCGCGGCCACTCTCTGCATCTCGGCCGCCGCCGGCGCCATGAACGCGGCGTCCGCCAGCTCCATGTCCGCTGAGGGGTCACCGGTCCGCTCCATCTCGCCCCGCACGTGGACGAACGGATCACCATCGCCGACGGCGCGGTGCCCGACCATCGTCCATCGATCGCCGTCCATCCGCTGGACCCAGTGGTCCATGGTGGGCAAGCCCTCTTCGACGCCGGTCGTGGTCGACACGAAAGCGCCGTTGTCGAGGACGTGCAGGTCGCTCAACACGACGGTCCCCATGTTGCTGACCTCTAGCGTGCGGTAGCGCTGGCGCTCGCGATCCCAGCCGGTGAACACCGTGAACTGCAGCGCGCCGGGCATCGCCTCGCCGAACTCGATCCGGGTGTCCTGGCGCAGGAAGTGGCCGCCCAGAACCCAGCGGTTGTTGTCGACCGAGGTCCATTGCATCGGCGGCATGCCCGGCTGCATGACCACCGTACCCGAGCCCTTCCAGCTGCCGACCAGTGCATCGAGCTTCTTCAGCTCGGGTGCGGGGGGCATCGGACCCTGGGCCGAGAGAGCAGCTGCTGACAACAAGAGAGAACAACACGCGACGAGGAGCTTCATGGTTCGCCGACCTCCGTGGGCGATGAGGGATCAGGACAAAGAGAAGGACTGGTGGGGCCACGCGCGGCCGCTCACCATCCAATGCGCCGACGGTTGGCGCGGACCTGATTCGACATTCGCATTTTCTTTCCGCGGGGACCAACTCGAATCGGAGCGCGTTCGGCCGACCGCAACCAGGGTCAGCCGTTGAGCTCCACCTCGACCTCGATGACTTCCGCGCCGATCTCGACCGTGTGCAGGGGCTCGCTCGCCGAGGGGACCCAAATCTCCCACGTACCGGCGGGCAGACCGTTGAACTCGAACTCCAGGTCACGGCCCAACCAGTGAGTTTCCCGCCAGCGACGCCCCTTCCTTGCCACGCTGCACACCTCGACCTGCGTCGGCGCCGCGACGCCGGGCGAGCACCGCAGGCGACCGCGCAGCCCGCCGGGGTGCGGCGGCGGCAGCCGCAGGATCACGGGCTCGTCGCTGGGAACGTATTCCGGCACCAACAATCTGCGCTTGGCGCGCACCACAGTGGCGGTCAGAGGCTCTCGCACGATCAACCGGTACGACCGATGTTCGACCCCGTCGAAGGAGAAGCCGCCGGTACTGTCGGTCGTGGTTCGCGCTGCGCGCCAGCTGCCGGGCTCATTGCTCTCGCCCGCCCCCACGTGCTTGTTCAGCCGCACGATGTAGTCATGACAGGGCTCGCCGGCATGGTTCAGCACCCGCCCCACCACGCGCATCCCGGCCAGCGGCTTGTCCAGGTTCAAGGCCAGGGTCTCGCCCGCGCGAACGGTGACCCGCCGCTCCGAGATCCACGCACCGCGCAGCGGGTCCCAAAGGCCCACCGTCGCCCGGCCTGGTCGCAGGCCAGTGACCTCGAAGCTGCGGTCCGGGCCGATGGCCGAACGACACTCGAGAATGCGAAGCGCATCCCACGCCCGGCGAAGCTGCGGCAGACATCGCACCACCGTCCCCGGCGGCAACCCCGCGGGCGCGACTCCACGCACCGTCGCGGTGCGCTCCAGACGAAGATCCGCGACGACGCGTTGGCCGCCCTGCGCACGCCGCAGCACCACCGCCCTGGGATCGTGGGTTCGCGCGACCACAGCAGTGGGTCGATCCACGAGCGCGGGCACCTCGAACCGCCCCCCCGCGTCGGTCGTGAACCACTGGAACGAGAATCCCAGCTGCTGCACGCACACCTCGACCCCGGCGGCCGGACGCTCGTCCAGCCCGATCACGGTGCCGGCGACCACACCGGTGAACCGTTGCAGTCGCAGCATCACGTCGTCGTTGTCGCCGGTTGCGAGGTGAATCGTCGATCGCAATCGAGGGCTGATGGCGGCCCACAGTGAGCAGGGCCCCTCCAGGACGGACACCGTGAAGTGCCCCTCGGCGTCGGTCCGCGCCAGCGCAAACGGCGGTTCGTGGGCGGCGGTCTCAGCTGCTCCGTACACGATCGCGCCGGGAACGGGCTGCCCCTCGGCGTCGACAACGCACCCCCGCTGGATCGAGTACATCTCGACGGTCGCCTCGACATCGAACGGGGCCGGCACGGTCGGCCAGCGGAGGACCGCCGAACGCTGCGCCGCTGAGCCGTACAGCAACTGGAAGTTGTCTCCAGCGCGCCGATCGAACCGAACCACACCGTGCTCGTCCGAGCGCCGCTCGACGAACTCGAGGCCACTTCCAAGCCGCGCGCCGGCCTCGTCCACCGCCACCAAGCGCACCGGCAAGTCCACGCACGGCGAGCCATCGCGCCATCGCAAACGCGCCGACAAAGTCGGCGCCGGGACGGTCTCGATCGGCGCCGCCGAGGACGCGATCGGGGTGCGCGACGCGGCCTTCAACGGAGCCGGCCGCGCAACTTGCTCGAGCGAGTCTGCAGGAATGGCCTCAGTGGACGGTGCTCCGCTGTCCAGCGCGTCCCCGCGCGACATGGCCACAGCCGCGACCAAGACCACGACGCCGCTGGCAGCGAGGACGGGTTGCCGCCACGCGCGCGGCCGCGCGGCAACCGGCGCACCGGTGCCATGCGAGGCCCTCGCTTGCATTGCCAACAGAGCACACAGACCGGCCGGCCCCAGATGGCGTCGCACCATCGAAAGGCCGCGCTGCAGTTGCGTGCGCACGGTGCTGGGGTTGCGCCTCAACCGACGCGCGATGTCGGTCGGCGTTTCGCCGTCCACGAGAAACGCCTCCACGACGGACCGGTGGCTGTTGGGCAGGCGAGACACGGCGTCGCGCACGAGCACCTGCGCTTCGGATCGAACGGCCGCGCCCGCCGGATCCAACGACTCGGGCGTGTCCAACCGCATTGGATCGGGCACACGCGAGCGCTCGTCGACTGCCTTGCGCCAGACGTTGGCCATGACAGCGCGCAGCCACCCGCGCGGATTGCGTTCCGGGTCGATGCGCGCCGCCATCTGCAGGGCCAACAGGAACGTCTGCTGCGTCAGATCCGCCGCGTCGTTGCGGTCTCGTGTCAACGCGAGAGCGCGCGCGTACAGACTGGCCGACTCGCGCTCCAGCAGTCCGAAGATCCAGCCTCGATCAAAGTCTCCGTTCGGGGGCAGCCTATCCACTCGGAGCAAGCGTATGCGAGAGCGCGACCGACCGGCAATCCGCTCCGGGCGGCGCGCTACGCCGCCGCCACGCGGCAGTCGTGCCCCGAACAAAAAGATCCGGAATCCGTGAGACGGTGGAGCCGGTGCGCGGAACCCACCCCGCCGAGTTGGGAGTATCCTGGGAGGGAAACGCCGCCCGCCGTGCACTGGCTCCTCGTCTTGTCCTCTCTGCTACCGCTGACCGGAGCTGCTCTGGTATGGCGACTGGGGCACGTCAGGTGGCGCATTGCGATGGCAGTGCCACTCGCCGCGTCGGTCATCCTGTTTCTCGGCGGGATTCGCTCGTTCCGCGTTTCCGCAGGCGGCAGCGCGGCCGCCTGGGAGTACTTGGTTTGGTTGACGCTGGTCTGGGGTGCCGCGCTCCCGCTGCTCGGCATGTTGCTCGCCGGCGGCGTGCACCCCCCGGCCGCCTTCGCCAAGCGACTTGCCGCCTTGGGCGTCGGGGTGTGTGCGTCGGCAGGGTCGATCGCCGTGCTGCTGCAGCACACCTACAGCCCCGATATCAAGACCGGCTTCGCACTCCTGTCGGTGGCCAGCTTGCTCGGGTTGGCGACGGGCATCGCACTGGTCTGGTCTGCGGTCGCCACGCTCCGCTCGCCGAAGCTCGACCGGCACGACGCGTAGGACAAAAAAGCAAACAAAGCCGTTATGGCGGCCGCGCTCCCGCCGCTGACGGCGAGCGACGGCGGTTGCATCGGAGCTCCCGCCGCACAACCTGCCCGCACCTCCCCGTGCGGGCTCGACCACGCAACGTCTTTTCAAAGGAGACATCATGCTGCGCAATGGAATCCTGTCTGTCGGGCTCGGCACCGTGCTCTGCTCACTGGGCCTCGTCAACAACGCCACCGTGCCGGCTGCCGCCGCGGCGGAAGTCGCGGTCCCGACTCCCACGGGACCTTCGCCGAACGAGTTCATCTTCGGCCTGTCGGTCGCCGGCGTGTATCGCAACAGCTTCTCGGTCGGCGGCACGACGACCGTGGACGGATTGACCACCTTCCACGCGGACGGGACCTACAACTCGGTCGACGACAACGACCAGGTGCCGGGAAACTGGAACACGATGACACACGGAATCTGGAAGCGGACCGGCCCGCTCCAACTGACCCTGCGCCAGATCAACCACGACTTCGACGCGAACGGCGCCCTGGAGTTCTTCGTCCGCACCGATCTGGTGGGAGACTTCGACCCCAACCTGCAGGGGGGTACGTTCGCCGGCTCGGTCGAGCTGTTTGCGGCCAGCCAGGACCCGCTGGATCCGAACGCGACGCCGATCGCGCGGATTCCCGTCACCGGGACTTCGCAGCGCATGTCCGTCCGGTAGGGCACGACCGGGCGTCGGCTTCCGGATGGTCGCTGGCCGGCAACCGTCGGTATCGACGGCTCCACGCCGGCTCAGCGGCCGGCGCAAACGCGGGAATCGCTGGCTCGACCTCCCTCGCGCAGCGGTCGCTCCTCGGTTGCGGCCTCGACTGCGCTGGGCAAGGCACGGAGGTCGGCCTCGCGCATGGTTCTTGCAGTGGCTCGGGTTGCTGACGACCACCCGCCGGGTGATTCGGTCCAGCGCTTTGTCGAGAGTCTCTGCCGCTCGAGTTTCTGCAACCATTCGGGCACTCCAGTGCGCGTCGCTCCCGCGGGTGGCGACGCAAGCCCTGCCCACTCGCAAGATCCGATCGAGGTCCATGCCCCCCATGCCAACTCCACGCCGACTCGTTGCTTCCCTGTTCCCCACGGTCATGGCGTGCATCGCGCCCGCCGCAGCGCAGACTCTGGTCGCCGATATCGCCCAGTCGCCAATCCAGATCCCGCAGCCGGCATCGTGGCCGAACAACCCGTACCGCGCGTTCGGCGGCATCTTGTTCGGTGCGGACCTGACCAGCTTCGGCAGCGAGCTCTGGTTCAGCGACGGCACCGTCGCCGGAACCCGCCTGCTGGCCGACATCGAGCCCGGCTACCGCGGCTCCAACCCGCGGGGCTTCGCCACGCTGGCATCCGGGAACGTCGTCTTCAGCGCGGAGTCTGCTGACCTGGGCCGTGAGCTGTGGGTGACGGACGGCACGGCTGCGGGCACGCGCCTGGTCGCCGACCTCGCGCCGGGAACCACTGGGTCTTCCCCCGGCGGACTGACCGCCATCGGCGGAGTGGTCCTGTTCTTCGCCGACGACGGGACGCGTGGCCTCGAGCTGTGGAGCACGGATGGCACGGCGGCCGGAACGGCACTCGTCGTCGATCTCACTCCCGGACCGATTGGTCTGTTTGCCATCCCACCGATCACCGAACTGAGCAACGCCGCGCTCTTCATTACAGCCCCCCTCGGCGGCGGGTGGCAGCTGTGGCGTTCGGATGGCACCGCAGCTGGCACCACGATGCTGCGCTTCGAGTTCACTGCGACTCGACCGAGGGCCGGTGGGTTCACCACGCTCGGCACCCGCGCGGTGTTCTGGGGCGACGGCGCCGCCGGCGCGGAGCCATGGGTGACGGACGGCACGAGTGCCGGCACGATGCTGCTCGCCGACGTGCTGCCGGGGGCTCTTCCCTCGCAGGTTCTCGGCCCGTACGCAGCCAGGCATTTCGTCGCGGCGGGCGGCCGCGCGTGGTTCTTGGCTTTCGGCGCCTCGGTGGGCCACGAGCTTTGGCTCACCGACGGAACACCGAGCGGCACGCGCATCGTCACGACACTGGGTTCGCTCGCCGCCCGCCCTGGGGCGCTGCTCGGCGAAGTCGCCGGCGGCGACCTCGCATTCATGCTCGCCATGGACGCCGCGGTCGGGCAGTACGGGCTCTATCGTTCCGACGGCACCGCCGCAGGAACGGGACTGGTCTCCGTGCTCGGCAAGTCGATCGAGAACGTCCCCACCCCCGGAGTGGCCTTCGCGGGGGCGCTGTACTTCGCCGGGATCGGCAACGAGGGCACCGAGCTGTGGCGGACGGACGGCACCGCTGCTGGAACGGCGATCGTGTCCGATCTGCGGCCGGGAGCGACGGGGTCGGTGCCAACGGAGATGATCGACGCCGGCGGAACACTCGTGTTCAGCGCGGACGACGGCACAAGCGGACGCGAGCTGTGGCTGAGCGACGGGTCCGCTGCCGGCACGCGCATTGCGGACCTGGCCAAGGGTCCGATCAATTCCAGCTCGCATCCGCAGCTGATCGGCGTGCTCGACGGCAACAGCTACTGGCAAGTGTGGGCTGGGACCCCGGGCCCAACGTCGATCTGGCGATCGGACGGCACCACCGCCGGCACCACTGCTGTCTTGCCGAGCGCGCCCTTCGTCTTCCCCCCGACCGGTTTCGCTTCGGCCGTCGACTTCGCGATCTTCGGCGCGGTCGACCCCAACATCGGCGTCGAGCCGTGGGTCATCGACTCCGCCGGCGTTCGGCCCCTCGTGGACCTGCGACCCGGCACCCGGGGCTCGGTGCGTGCCGAGTTCGCCAGCCTGGGCGACCGCATCGTGTTTGCCGCCGACGACGGCGTGCGCGGCAACGAGCTGTGGGTTACCGATGGCACCGCGGCCGGTACCGCGATCCTGGCCGACTTGGTGCCGGGATCCTCGCCATCCGACCCCCACTCGCTGTTCGCTTGGAACGGGCAGGTGTTCTTCGCTGCGACCGACCCGACGCTGGGTACGGAGCTGCACGTCACCGACGGCACACCCAGCGGCACACGCCTGGTGCAAGACATCTACACGGGACGCAACCCGGCACTCCTGCAACCGGAGTTCACAGGCCTGGGAGACTTCGTCTACTTCGCCGCGGAAGACGGCATCCACGGTCGAGAGCTGTGGCGCAGCGACGGCACGTCGGCCGGTACTGCTCTCGTGCACGACACCAACGGCATCTCGTTCTTTGGTGCCAAGCCGTACGGGATGGCGGCGGTCGGTGACCGTGTCTTCTTCGCCGCGACGGTCGCTCTCGGTCAGTGGGTGCTGAGCACCGACGGTACGCCGGCGGGCACGAGCTTCGTGCGCTACGTCCCGGGCCGGGTCGAGGGCTCGCTGCAAGCGGTGGACGACACCCAAGCGGTGTACTTCGTGAGCGACGGCGCCAACTCATCGGCCCTGTGGCGCACCGACGGCACGAACGCGGGCAGCCGTCAGCTGCTCACCCTGAATACGCACCTCCTGCAGTGGGTGCAGCCCGAGATCCACAACGTCGGCGATGGCCGCGTCTTGTTCACCGCCAACGACGGCGCAAGTGGTCAGGAGCTTTGGGTGACCGACGGCACTGCTGCCGGCACGCGGTTGGTGGTCGACATCGCGCCCGTGGACGCCGACCCAACCGACCTTCAACGGCTGGGCAACCGCGTCGTGTTCTCCGCCAACGACGGCGTGCTGGGCCGAGAGCTCCACGGCATCGATTTGCTCGACACCGGCGCCTACGCGGCCGACCGCTACGGCTTCGGCTGCCCCGGCACCGGCGGCGTCGAGCCGAGCATCGAGGCGCGCGGCGCCGTGCGCAGCAGTCTCGGCAGCTGGCCCCTGGGGATCGACCGCGCGCTGCCGAGCAGCGCCGCGGCGGTGCTCGTCGGCGCCACCCGCCTCCGACTCCCCTTGTCGGGCAGCCTCTGCCGGCTGTGGACCGCACCGCTGGTCGCCCTGCCGGTGGCCATCGATCCGATGGGCAGCGCGACCCTCAACCTACCCGCCCCACCCGTCTCGGCAGGACTCGTCTTGCGCTGCCAAGCCGCCGTCCTCGACCCCGGCGGCGCATTCGGCGGACAACTCAGCAGCACCAGCGGCCTCGAGATCGTGATCGGCCAGTAGACGCGCCCTGTCCGGAGCCCGGAAGTTGAACGTACGGAGCCTGACCTGAAACTCACCCAGCCTCGGCGATCGGTATGAGCTTGTACCCGAGGGATTTAGCGTTCTGTCGGAGTCCGACGATGCGTCGCTGGGTGAAGCGCTCCTCGTAGGCCTTGGCGCCTTCGTCTACGTAGTCCTGGCCGAACTTCAGCATGCGGTAGATGAGCAGGGCCAGTTTGCGGGCGATGGCAAAGATGGCGACGTTGCCGTCCTTCGCGCGGGCGATCTTGCGGAAGTGTGCGCCGAGAGCTGTCTGAGTACGTTGGAGGGACAGGGCGGCCATCCGGAGGACCGTGGCGATCCTGCTGACCGCGATGTTGTTGCGGTGCTTCTTGATGCGCTTTCCACCCGAGACGGCTTGACGTGGGCACAGGCGTAGCCAGGAGACGAAGTGCTTCTCGGTCGGGAAAGCTTCGAGGTCGTAGCCGACCTCGGTGAGCACGATCATGGCCGTGCTCGGGCTGATACCGTCGATTCGCGTGAGATCACACCCGACGAGCCGGCAGAGGGCATCGCGAAGCTCCCGGCCGCCCTTCGTTCGGATGCTCCTCTCCTTGCGGGGGTCTGGATGCTCGGGGACGTCGGCCGTCTTGGCTTCCTCCGGTTGCAGGTCCTCGATCATCGCCATCAATCGCTTCTCGACCGACTCGATCTCGTGGTCGGTGTGCTCGAGCATCCGCAAGCCCGAAGCGAGAGTGAAGATGTGCTCCTCGATCCAGGTCCCTTGCAAGTGATCCGCGAGCTCCTTCTCGGAGATCTTGCAGCGCGGATCACGCAGTCTGGCGAGCGCTCGAGGGTCGCGTTCACCAGCGAGAATCGCGCGGATGATCGCGAGGCCGGTCTTGCCGGTGATGTCCGTTACCGCGCGATGGATCGCCACGTTCATCTGATCCAGTGACCGCTGCATCAACTGCGTGTGGCGCGTGCGCTGCGCGATCAAAGACGCGGCATGGCGTTGCAGGGTCCGCAACGCACAGATGTCCTTCGGAGGCCGGAACGAAGCGCGAATGAGGCCATAGGTGTGTAGCTTCTGCAGCCAACTGCAATCGCTGGCATCGGACTTGGAGCGGCCCGGCACGTTCTTCACCTCGCGGGCATTCGCGAGGATGACCTCGAAGCCTCTCGACTCGAGTAGCTCGTAGACGGGAATCCAGTAGACATAGGTGCTCTCCATCGCGACGGATCGCACTCCGAGCTCCTCCAGCCAGTCCGCGAGCGCCTCTAGCTGGGGCGTCGTCGTTCCGAATCGCTTGATCGGACGACTGCCGTCGGGTGCTGCTGCGCACACCCAGTGCTCGCGGCTGCCGATGTCGATTCCGGCGGCGTTGGGCTTCACGACTGGCAATACTTCCGCTGCGGGCTTCTTGCCCTTCCTCGTTCTGCTCTTCCCAGCCATACTTCATCCTCATTGTTGTGGTGGGCCCGGCCCGAGGCGGCGATCAAACGAATCTGACCTGCGGGAGTGGGCACGGCGACGTGCCCCTCACCAGTGAAGGATGGCCAACTCGGACCCAGACTGGCTCTGGGGCAAACGTGCTCCAGTGGCTATTGGGGGCGTAGCTGCCGGGCCCCTCACACGTTCCCCTCCCCCTTCCTCAGCGGCTAGTTTCCTGCCCTGAAGGGCCGACAAATCTGCCGGGGCAGGACTGGCTCCGATTCATCACCCGGCGGTGCCGGGTGATGAATCGGAGCCTGACCTGAAACTCACCCAGCCTCGACGATCGGTATGAGCTTGTACCCGAGGGATTTAGCGTTCTGTCGGAGTCCGACGATGCGTCGCTGGGTGAAGCGCTCCTCGTAGGCCTTGGCGCCTTCGTCTACGTAGTCCTGGCCGAACTTCAGCATGCGGTAGATGAGCAGGGCCAGTTTGCGGGCGATGGCAAAGATGGCGACGTTGCCGTCCTTCGCGCGGGCGATCTTGCGGAAGTGTGCGCCGAGAGCTGTCTGAGTACGTTGGAGGGACAGGGCGGCCATCCGGAGGACCGTGGCGATCCTGCTGACCGCGATGTTGTTGCGGTGCTTCTTGATGCGCTTTCCACCCGAGACGGCTTGACGTGGGCACAGGCGTAGCCAGGAGACGAAGTGCTTCTCGGTCGGGAAAGCATCGAGGTCGTAGCCGACCTCGGTGAGCACGATCATGGCCGTGCTCGGGCTGATACCGTCGATTCGCGTGAGATCACACCCGACGAGCCGGCAGAGGGCATCGCGAAGCTCCCGGCCGCCCTTCGTTCGGATGCTCCTCTCCTTGCGGGGGTCTGGATGCTCGGGGACGTCGGCCGTCTTGGCTTCCTCCGGTTGCAGGTCCTCGATCATCGCCATCAATCGCTTCTCGACCGACTCGATCTCGTGGTCGGTGTGCTCGAGCATCCGCAAGCCCGAAGCGAGAGTGAAGATGTGCTCCTCGATCCAGGTCCCTTGCAAGTGATCCGCGAGCTCCTTCTCGGAGATCTTGCAGCGCGGATCACGCAGTCTGGCGAGCGCTCGAGGGTCGCGTTCACCAGCGAGAATCGCGCGGATGATCGCGAGGCCGGTCTTGCCGGTGATGTCCGTTACCGCGCGATGGATCGCCACGTTCATCTGATCCAGTGACCGCTGCATCAACTGCGTGTGGCGCGTGCGCTGCGCGATCAAAGACGCGGCATGGCGTTGCAGGGTCCGCAACGCACAGATGTCCTTCGGAGGCCGGAACGAAGCGCGAATGAGGCCATAGGTGTGTAGCTTCTGCAGCCAACTGCAATCGCTGGCATCGGACTTGGAGCGGCCCGGCACGTTCTTCACCTCGCGGGCATTCGCGAGGATGACCTCGAAGCCTCTCGACTCGAGTAGCTCGTAGACGGGAATCCAGTAGACATAGGTGCTCTCCATCGCGACGGATCGCACTCCGAGCTCCTCCAGCCAGTCCGCGAGCGCCTCTAGTTGGGGCGTCGTCGTTCCGAATCGCTTGATCGGACGACTGCCGTCGGGTGCTGCTGCGCACACCCAGTGCTCGCGGCTGCCGATGTCGATTCCGGCGGCGTTGGGCTTCACGACTGGTAATACTTCCGCTGCGGGCTTCTTGCCCTTCCTCGTTCTGCCCTTCCGAGCCATACTTCATCCTCCTTGTTGTGGTGGGCCCGGCCCGAGGCGGCGATCAAACGAATCTGACCTGCGGGAGTGGGCACGGCGACGTGCCCCTCACCAGTGAAGGATGGCCAACTCGGACCCAGACTGGCTCTGGGGCAAACGTGCTCCAGTGGCTATTGGGGGCGTAGCTGCCGGGCCCCTCACACGTTCCCCGCCCCCTTCCTCAGCGGCTAGTTTCCTGCCCTGAAGGGCCGACAAAATCTGTCGGGGCAGGACTGGCTCCGTACGTTCAACTCAGAAGGTGTCGCGGTTCTTTTCCCACCAGCCGGCCCAGCGCTTCTGGCCGGCGCGGAGGTCGTCGGGGCGGCCGTCGGGGTCGTAGGCGAGCTCTTGGCCGGTCAAACGGCGCAGGGCGCCGTAGGCGGCGTGGCGCACGATGCTCTCGCTGTCGCCGAGGGCTTCGATCAGGGTTTCGACGCTGGCCGCGGCGCGGAAGCCGCTGAGGCCATCGATCGTCAGGCGCCGCACGAATGGGTCGACGTCGACGGCCATCGGCAGCAGGGCGTCGAGCACTGCCATGTCGCCGGACTCGAGCAGCTTGTCTACGGCCTCGAAGCGCGTTCCCGGGTCTGGGTCTGCCAGGCGTGCCACCTCCGTGGCCAGCTCGGGCGCCAACGCCACGATGGGTGCGGCGGAGCCGTCCTCGGCGGCAACCGATGCCGGCGGCATCATCGCCGGAGCGGGCCGCGCGGCGGCGCGCAGGTCGATCATCGCTGCGGCCAGCTCGCGGCTGACGTCGCGGACCTCGCGGCCGAACGCCGACAGGGCGGCGCCCTGGTCGCGCTGGCCCTCGCCGAGCTGCGCCACCTCGCGGTGCAAGTCCTTGCTCAGCACTTCGATGCGGCCGTTGGTGCCCTCGAGCGCAGCCTGCAGCCGCAGCTCGCGGTCCACCATGCTCTGCGCGATGCCGTCGAGGCGCTCGCGCAACCGATCCAGATCCGCCGTGCCGGCGAGGACCGCCAGGCGGTCCTCCAGCACCGGCAGTCGTTCGCCCAAACCCCCGACCCCGCCTTCGATGGCGTTGATGCGGCGGGCCAACGCTTCGCTCTCGACGGTCAGGCGCCAATCGAGAAACATCGCACCGGCGGCGATGGCCGCGAGCAGCACCACCGCCGTGGCCAACAGGCCGCCGCGCGGCGCGCTGCCGACCGCCACCACCGCGGGGGTGGGCTTGGCGACGGGCGCGGCCGCCGCAGCAGGCTGGGTCGCCTGCGCGATGCCGCGCAGCTGACCCAGGCAGCACTGGCCGACAACGCGCCCCTTGACGCGCGCGGCGACGCCGAGCTCGAGGTCGCGCTGCGGCACCGACGTGTTGCAGAGGTCGCAGAAGAAAACTTCGAGTTCCTGTGCTTGCATGGCCGTCCCTTTCCGCGCATGCCGCGGTTCCAGGCCTACTAGTCTATCCGATCGGCCCGGGAACCGGGATTTCCACCAGATCCGGTGACACGCGGCGCACCGAGCGCCTCACGCGTTGCCCGCGGCCTGCTGAACATGCGCCCGCAAGGCGTCCACGGCGTCGGTGGCCTCCCAGGCAAACTCGGGCAGCTCGCGGCCGAAGTGCCCGTATGCCGCCGTCTTGCGGAAGATCGGCCGGCGCAGCTTCAGCTTCTCGATGATCTTGCCGGGGCGCAGATCGAAGACCTGCCGCACCGCTTCGACCAGCGTGTCCTCGGCGACCTTGCCGGTGCCGAACGTATCGACCCGGATGCTCACCGGCTGCGCGATACCGATCGCGTACGCGACCTGCACCTCACAGCGGTCGGCGAGATCAGCGGCGACGACGTTCTTGGCAACCCAGCGCGCGGCGTAGGCGGCGGACCGATCGACCTTGGTCGGATCCTTGCCCGAGAACGCACCGCCACCGTGCCGCCCCATGCCACCGTACGTATCGACGATGATCTTGCGGCCAGTGAGGCCGGCGTCCGCCTTCGGTCCACCCTCGACGAAGCGGCCGGTCGGGTTGAGGAACCAGCGCGTCTCGCTGTCGAGCATCGCCGCCGGCAGCACCGACTCCGCGACCTCGCGCAGAGTGCCCTTGAGCTGTTCATCGCTGACGTCGGGCGAGTGCTGGTGCGAGATCACCACCGTGTGCACGCGCACCGGGTTGTGGTTCTCGTCGTACTCGACGGTGAGCTGCGACTTGCTGTCCGGCCGCAAGAACTTGGCTTCACCGCGCCGGGCGTCGGCCAACGCCTCGAGGATCCGGTGCGAGTAGTGGATCGGAAACGGCATCAGCGCATCCGTCTCCCGACACGCGTAGCCGAACATCATGCCCTGATCGCCCGCGCCGGTTTCGCCGCTCGCCGACGTCCCTTCATCGACACCCAAGGCGATATCTGGGCTCTGCGTGCCGATCGCCGTCAACACCGCGCAAGAGTTCGCATCGAATCCGATCGCCGGATCCTCGTAGCCGATCTCGGCAACCATCTGACGCACGACGTCCTGGTAGTTGATCTGGGCGTTGGTCGTGATCTCCCCGGTGACGACGACCAGGCCACGCGACGTCGCCGTCTCGCAGGCCACCCGCGAGTTGGGATCCTGATCGAAAATGGCGTCGAGCACCGCATCCGAGATCTGATCGCACACCTTGTCCGGGTGCCCTTCACTCACGGATTCACTGGTGAAGAGACGCAACTCGCTAGGCATGGTTTTTCCTTACTTTTGGGCAATCGGAGTGACGACGGAGTGGGCCGCCAGCGGGCTGCGGAAGCCCCTCGGGGGCCCGCGCAGCCGGGTTTTTTGCGCGCAGGGCAAACTTTTGCGGCGGCAAAGCATACATGGGGAGTGGGGCCGGGGCACGAAGCTCCGGCGAGTCACTGAAACGAACGATGATGTTGGCAGAATCGCTGCTGCAGGCGTTGGAGCGGACGTCGGTGGCGCTGACCCTACTGGCCGTCGCCATGGTGGTCGCGCTCGCTCTGACCGGCTGATCCCCCGGTTCCTTTGGCCGGCCGCCTGCGCCTCCCTCAGAAGGCGCCCGACCCCGGCTGCGCGAGCACCGGGTCGAGCAGAGGACGGAGACGGGCAAGGGTGCGCTCGGTCGCACCCTGGTTGTCGCGGATGCGCTCGACCGCGCGGTGGCCGAGGGCGGCGCGCCGGTCGGGGTCGAGGATCAGCTGCTCGAGCGCGGTAGCGAGCTGCTCATAGTCACGCACCTGCACCACTGCGTCGGCCTCCAACAGCAGCCGGACATCGGTGCGGAAGTTGGCGACGTGCGGGCCGAACACCACCGCCTTGCCCAGCACGGCGGGCTCCAGCATGTTCTGCCCACCGTGCGGCACCAAGCTGCCGCCGACGAACGCGATGTCGCAGGCACCGTAGAAGGTCTCCAAGTGGCCGATGGTGTCGACGACGACGATCGTGTCGTCGCCGAGCGCGCCGCGCTCTGGCGGCAACGCACTCCACGACACCGAGGTCATGCCCGCGGCTTGCAGCGCTTCGCGCACGACGGCGGCGCGCTCGGGATGACGTGGCGCCAGCACCAGCCGGATCCGTCGTGCCAAACGCTGTTCGAGGGCACGCGCCACGCGCGCGACGCCGATGTCCTCCTCGCCGTGGGTCGAACCGCCGACCAACACGATGCGGTCGTCCGGCGACAGCCACGCGCGCACCTCCGCCGAACGGGCGCTGGCATCCTTGAGGGCGACGCTGTCGTACTTGATGTTGCCGGTGACACAGATGCGCCGCGGGTCGATCGACAGTGCGCGCAGCCGCCGCCGGTAGGACTCGTCCTGCACGCAGAAGCACGCGATCGATTGGAACTGCGGCAGCAGCCGTCGCACCAAGCGGTAACCGCCGAAGCTGCGCTCCGACATGCGGCCGTTGACCACCGCGACCGGGATCCGCCGCTTGGCCGCCGCCTGTAGGAAGTTCGGCCACACCTCGAGCTCGACCAGCAACACGCACGCAGGGCGCACGCGGTCGAGTGCACGCCGCGGAAACAGGCCGAAGTCGAGCGGGTAGTAGAACACGCGCAGGTCGGGGTGCAGCTTGCGCGCCAGGCCGTGGCCGGTCGGCGTCGTCGACGACAGCACCAGCTCCGCCGTCGGGTACTCGGCGCGGAGCCGCTCGATCAACGTGCTCGCAGCCTTGACCTCGCCGACCGATACGCCGTGCACCCAAACCACCGGCTGCGCTCCGCTCGTGCGCGGCACCCAGCCCATGCGCTGGCGCAACCCGCGGCGGTAGCCGGGGATGGTGACCATCCGCCATAGCATGACCGGGCCGTAGAAGAGCATCGCCACGGCGAACACGACGTGGTAGACGCCGATGGCCACCATCCCCCACCACCGCCCGATGCCGGGCGGCGACGGCGCTCGCGGCTCGTCGACCAAGGCGCCGTCAGTCGAACGCCGGGTGGCAGCACTTCTTGTACTTGATGCCCGAGCCACAGGGGCAGGGGTCGTTGCGCCCGGGCTTGGGGCCCTTGCGCGCCACCGGCGCGGTGGCCGCCGCCGCCTGAGCCGGGGCGGCCTCGGCGGCGGGCGCCGCCTGCTGCGGCGCGGCCTCACCTTGCGGCGCACCATCTCCCTGCGGCGCACCTCCCTGCGGGGCGGGGCCAACGCGCACCTTGGCACCGCGGGCGATCGCCTCGGCGACCTCGGGCGGCGCCTGACCGGCCGCCACCATCGCCTCGACCATCGCCTGCGCGGTGACCGGATCGGGCGGCACCGCCATCGGCGGCGGCGCGCGGCGCGGCTGCGCCTCGGCGGGCTGCAGCTCGACCTTGAAGATCAGCTCCGAGACCTGGTCCGCCACCGCGTCCTTCAGCAGCTCGAACTTCTCGAAGCCCTCCTTCTTGTACTCGTTCTTCGGGTCGACCTGGGCGAAGCTGCGCAGGCCGATGCCGGCCTTGAGCACCTCCATCGCGTGCAGGTGGTCCTTCCACTTCTGGTCGATGGTGTCGAGCAGCACGAAGGCCTGGACGCGGTCCCAATCCTCGTCGCCGTAGTGCTCCTTGCGGCGCTCGTAGAGCTGCTCGACGCGCTCGACGATCCACTCGAACAGCTGCTCGCGACCGACGTCGCGCAGCCCGTCGAGGTCGAACTCCTGGCCCGCCTTGCGCACCAACCACTGCTCGATCTCGTCGTAGTCGACCGGCTTGTCGGTGTCGCCGGCAGCGCGCTCGATGACCGGCTCCAGCACGTGCTCGAACATGCCGAGCACCTTGCCGCGCACGTCTTCGCCGGCCAGCACCTCGTTGCGCTGGCCGTAGATGAACTTGCGCTGCTTGTCCATCACCTCGTCGTACTCGATGAGGTTCTTGCGGATGTCGAAGTTGCGCGCCTCGACCTTCTTCTGCGTGCGCGCGATCGCGCGACTCACCATCGGACTCTCGATCCGCTCGCCGTGCTTGAGCCCGAGCTTCTCCATCATCGTCTTCACCCAGTCGCGGGCGAAGATGCGCATCAGGTCGTCGTCGAAGCACAGGAAGAACTTGGTGGCGCCGGGATCCCCCTGCCGGGCGCAGCGGCCGCGCAGCTGGTTGTCGATCCGGCGCGCTTCGTGCCGCTCGGTGGCGACCACGTAGAGTCCGCCCAGTTCCAGGATCTCATCGCGCTCCGCTTTGCACGCGGTGCGCAGCTCTTCGAGACGCTGGGTCGCCGCGGCGGATTCCTCGTCCTGGCCGCTCGACTCGAGCTCACGCCGCCACAACAGCTCCGGATTGCCGCCGAGCACGATGTCGGTACCGCGGCCGGCCATGTTGGTGGCCACCGTGACCGCACCTTTGCGGCCCGCCTGGGCGACGATCTCCGCTTCGCGCTCGTGCTGCTTGGCGTTGAGCACGTTGTGCGGCACGCCGAGCTTGTCCAGCTCGGTCGACAGCCGCTCGGACTTGGCGATCGACGTCGTGCCGATCAGGATCGGCCGGCCGCGGTCGTGCTCCTCGCGAATATCGGCCGCGATCGCCTCGAGCTTGTCGCCCTCGTCGAGGTAGATGTGGTCCTCGGCGTCGATGCGCAGCAGCGGCCGGTTGGTCGGGATCGAGACGACGTCGAGGCTGTAGATCTTGGCAAACTCCGCCGCCTCGGTCATCGCCGTGCCCGTCATGCCGGCCAGCTTGTCGAACATGCGGAAGTAGTTCTGCAGCGTGATCGTCGCCAGCGTCTGGCTTTCTTCCTTCGGCTTGAGCCCTTCCTTGGCCTCGACCGCCTGGTGCAGCCCATCACTCCACCGGCGGCCAGGCATCAATCGGCCGGTGAACTCGTCGACGATGACGACCTCAGTCTCCCTCGTCTTCTGGTTCTGCACCACGACGTAGTGCTTGTCGCGCTCGTAGATGTTGTGCGCGCGCAGCGACTGCTCGATGTGGTGCGGCCAGTCCATATGCCGCGGATCGGAGTAGAAGCTGTCAACTCCGGCGAGCTTCTCCGCCTTCTCGACGCCATCCTCGTTGAGCAAGCACTGCTGCTCCTTGAGCTTGACCTCGTAGTGCTCGCCCTCCTTCAAAGCGCGGGCGATGCGGTCGGCGTGCATGAACTTCTCCGCCTTGCCCTCCGGCGGGCCGGAGATGATCAGCGGCGTGCGCGCCTCGTCGACCAGAATCGAATCGACTTCGTCGACGATCGCATAGTACAGCTCGCGCTGCACCTGATCGTCGAGGCGCCATTTCATGTTGTCGCGCAGGTAATCGAAGCCGAACTCGTTGTTGGTGCCGTAGACGATGTCGCAGGCGTAGATCGGATGCCGCTGATTGGGGCTCATCGGCGACTGGATCGCGCCGACGGTCAGACCGAGATACTCGTAGACCGGCGCCATCCAGTCGCGGTCGCGCTGGGCGAGGTAGTCGTTGACGGTGACGACGTAGACCGTGCGGCCCGTCAGCGCGTTGAGGGCGGCGGGCAGCGTGGCCACCAGCGTCTTGCCCTCGCCGGTCGCCATCTCGGCGATGCTGCCATCGTGCAGCACCGCACCGCCGATCAGCTGCACGTCGAAGTGGCGCAAGCCCAGCGTGCGCCCCGCCGCTTCGCGCGTCATCGCGAACATCTCCGGCATCGCATCGTCGAGGCTGGCCTGACCATCCGTGACCTTAGCCTTCCACTCGGCCACGCGCGCGCGGATCTGCTCCGCGCTCAGGTCGCCGGCCCACTGCTGCAGGTCGTTGATCTTCTTGATCAAGGGTTGGAAGCGACCGACGGCGCGCTGGTTGGCGGAGCCGAAGACCTTCTGCAAGCTTTTGCCCATGCGCGATGGCAGGGCGCCGATATCGAACTTCATCGCTGTGCTCTCTGGTGCTCACCCGCCGGCGAGGCGGGTGAGGGTGTCGTTGTCGTCTCACCGCCCGAGATTGAAGGGCGGCACGCAGTGGCCGGCTGTCCGCACCGGAACAGCCGCGACGCACACCTCGCGCGGAGGTGTCGGGAGCGCGGCCATGGGCCGCGAGCTCAGGCCGCGGGCGGTGGCGCGCGGGGCGGCGAAAGGCTGCGGTTCGCCACGCATCGCGCCGGTCGATCGGCCGTCGCTGCGCGCCGCGGCGCGCCCGTCGGCACTCGTTCCACCGCGGTGTGCCGCGCCGCGACCACCGCCGCGCGGCGCGCGGCGTCGCAGTGGCGCTCGAGCACCGGCTCCCGCCCCGCGTGCGCCAAGGAACGCACCACCGGCGCGGCGCCGATGACGAACATCAGCAGGAGCGCCACCGCCACGGCCTCGGGGCCGCGCGCGGGCGCTCGCGTTCTCGACGGGTTGCGGGTCACGATGACTGGGGTTGCCCCTGATCCAGGAGTCGTTGCACCATCTCGTACAGGAGCTCCTCGGGGAAGGGCTTGGCGAGAAAACCGTCCGCCTTTCGGATGTCCGCCATGGCGATGCGGCTGGCGGTGGACAGCATGACCGGGATCGACCGCGTGTCCGGGTCCTCGCGCAGGGCGGAAATCACCTCGAGCCCGTCCATCTCGGGCAGCTCGTAGTCGAGGACGATCAAGTCGGGCCGATGCTCCCGGGCCAGCGCGAGGCCGCGGTCGCCGTCAGTGGCGACGTCGACCTGGTAGCCGCGGCATTCGAGCAGCCGCTGCACCGCCTCGGCCAAGTCCTCTTCGTCGTCGATCACCAGGATGCGCTGGGATGCCGGCTCGGCCACCCGCTCGCGCTCGGCGGCGAGCCGGCGCAGCGTCGCGCCGGTCGCCAGTCCCTCGTCGGCGAAGGCGCCCTCGATCTTGCGCTTGAGCCCCTGGTTGAAGCGACGCACCGCCATCCAAGCCTCGTAGTCCGGGAAATCGGGCTTGATGTCCATCTCGTCGTGCGTGTCGACCGCGAAGTAGTACTCGCCGCCGACCAAGTGCTCTTGCAGCACGAGCTTCATGAACGGGTAGTTGCGGTTGCCCAGCCGGAACGAGTAGCGCACTGCGGTGCGACCGTCGTCGCTGGTGGCCTCCTCCTTGTGGAACAGGCCGAGCACCTCGTTGGGGCTCGCGTCGGCGGCGAGCGACAGGTCGGGCATCCGCGGCTGGGCCCCGGCGCCGTAGGCAAGGTCGAGATACGTGGTCACCGCCTTGCTCACCGTCGCCAGGTCCAACCGCTCGAGCCTCACGCCTGACCGACCTCCCGCGCCGCCGACCCGCGACAGGTCCCCGGGTCGGGCGCCGCATCGAGCGTGCCGACCAGCGCGGCGATGCTGCGGTCGGCCTCTTCGAGTCGGCAGCGCATTCCCTCGATCATGCCGGCCAAGCCCGCGGGATCGACGAAGTTGGCGGTGCCGACCTGCACCGCGCTGGCGCCGGCGACGATGAACTCGAGCGCGTCATCCGCGGACGAGATGCCGCCGACACCGATCACCGGGATGCGCACCGCGCGCGCCACGTCGTGCACCATGCGCAGCGCGACCGGCTTGATCGCCGGTCCCGAGAGGCCACCGATGCGCCGGCCCAGCACCGCGCGCTGGCTGCGCCAATCGACCGCCATGCCGATCAGGGTGTTGATCGCGGTCACGCCATCGGCGCCGCCGGCCTCGGCGGCGCGGGCGATCTCGGTGATATCGGTGACGTTGGGGGACAACTTGGCGAACACGGGGGTGGCAGCCGGCACGATCGCACGCACCCGCTGCATGACTTCTTCGGTCAAGGATGGCTGGGTAGAAAAGTACAACCGCCCGCCCTGCACGTTCGGGCACGACAGATTGACCTCGAGCGCGTCCACGCCGGCCTCGCTGAAGCGGCCCGCCAGCTCGACGAACTCGTCCATGCTCTCGCCGCCGATGTTGACGATCACCTTCGGCCCCAGGGTGCGCATGCGCGGCAGGGTCTCGGCCAAGAACACTTCGGCACCCCGATTCTCGAGCCCGATCGAGTTGAGCATGCCGGCCGGCGTCTCGGCCAACCGCGGCGGCGGGTTGCCGGGTCGCGGCGCCCGCGTCACCGTCTTCGACACCAGCGCGCCGACCTGGGTCAGGTCGGCGAACGTGCGCCCCTCCCAACCCGAGCCGAAGGTGCCCGAAGCACTCATCAGCGGGTTGTCGAGGAGGAGCTTCGGTCCGATCTGTGCCCGCAGCCTGGACATACGTCGTCCCGGCGAAGGATAGCCGAGGCGGGGGCGCTGTCGAGCGGGGCCGGCGGATTCTGCCCGCGCGCCGCGGCGAAGCGGGAAAATCGAGCCGGACTCCGTACGTACTGCTAGGCGGTTTGGGCGGCGGCGGCGTCGGCCCGCCAGAGCAGGACGGCCAGGGTGATGGCGCCGACGCAGATGCAGGAGTCGGCCACGTTGAAGGCCGGGAACGAGCGCAGCTCGCCGCCGATGTGGGCCGAGAACAGCAGGAAATCGCGGACGCCGGAGCGCTCTTCGGTCAGGTTGTCGTACAGGTTGCCGATGGCACCGGCCATGACCAGGCCGAGCACGAACTGCTGCAGGCGCGCGGCCGCGGGGAGGCGGGCCGCGAACACGACGATCAAGACCAGCGCGACGAAGCGCAGCACGATCAAGGGCGTGGTCAGATCCTGGCCGAGCCCCCAGATGGTGCCGGTGTTGCGCCAGCACACCAGCTGGAACGTGACCGGCGCGTCCAGCGACCACACCGGATGCGACCGATAGATCGGCAGGGTGTTGGGGTATTCCTCAGCGAGGAAGCCGAACACCGCGCTCTTCGACCACAGGTCCAACAGGACCAGCGGCAGGATCGGCAGCCAGAACCAGGCCTTGTCGCGCCAGAAGGTCACGACAACGCACTCACGCGCTCTCGCGGTTGCGCTCCATCTCCTCTTGGTGCGGGATGCAGTAGCGCGCCCATGGCAGGTACTCCAACCGCTCCTTGACGATCCAGGGCTCGCTCTTGCGCTTCTTGCCGCCGGCCTTGGTCTTCTTGCCGGCCGCCTTTGCCGCTTCCGCCTCTTCCTGCTCGATCTCGTGACAGCGCAAGCACGCGCCGAAGGGCACGTCGGTGTCCCCGCGCAGCCGCTCGAGCGCTTCCTCGATCAGCTGGATGGTCAGCTCCTCGTTCTCGATGAGGCCGAGCATGAAGCCCTGGTCGTAGTTGTCGGTGCCCTGATCGGCCAAGTGGTCCACCGACGCGTCCTGCTCGGACGCCCGCAGCGCCTCGTCGCGCATCGAACCGACGTCTCCTTTCAACACCGCGAGCTGCTGCTGGAGGATCGCCTCGTACTTCTTGAGGTCGGTCTTGGTCGGTTTCGGCATGTCTTAAAAGGGGTGAGAAGCGGGGCGCGCCGGGGGGCCAGAGCGCCCCCCAAGGGCACGTTCATCGGCAGTTCTTGCCGCCCACCTTCAAGAAAGGGGGCGGGGACCATAAGACGCCCTTCGCAGGGGGTCAACTACCCTGCCGCGGGAGCTTCACCCACCCGTTTTTGCACCGGCTCTTGGGGGGCGCAGGTCGCATGATGGCGCGCGTGGACGCAACCGGCTCGCCGCAGGCCGCGCTCGAGGAGTTCCTCGACTTCATCGCCGCCGAGCTCCAGCTGTCGCCGCACACGGTCGCCGCATACCGCCGCGACCTCGACCCATTGCTGGCGGACGCGCGCCGGCTGCCGGGCCGCCGCGCACTGGCGACCCACATCGGCGCGCTGCGCAAACGGCGCGCGCCCGCATCGGTGGTGCGCGCGATGGCCGCGATCCGCGGCTTCTACCGGTTCTTGCACGTCGAGGGTCGCATCGACGACGACCCCGCCGACGGGCTCCTCGGCGCCCGGCTCGAGCGCAGTCTGCCGCGGGCGCTCGGCCGCCGGACGGTCGAACGGCTGCTCGAGGCATTCGACGGCGACGACGGCGATCTCGCGCTGCGCAACCGCTGCCTGCTTTGGCTGATGTACGCCACCGGCGCCCGCGTCTCCGAGGTGATCGGACTGCGCACGGCGGACTGCGACTTCGAGCGCGCGCTCGCCCTGGTGCGCGGCAAGGGCCGCAAGGAGCGCCTGGTGCCGCTGTCTCCCCCCGCGACGGCCCTGCTCCGGGACTACCTGGACCGAGTCCGCCCACGCCTGGCGGCGAGGGCCCGGACCGCGACCGGCGACGCCGTCTTCCTCTCGCGCACCGGCCGCCCCCTCGAACGCACCCGCGTCTACCAAGTCGTGCGCACCGCCGCCGACCGCTGCGGCGTCACCGTCGCCTGCTCCCCCCACACCCTGCGCCACTCGTTCGCCACCCATTTGGTCGCCGGCGGCGCCGACCTCCGCGTCGTGCAGGAGCTCCTCGGCCACGCCACCCTGCAGACCACCCAGATCTACACCCACGTCGACCCCCAACGCCTCCGCCAAACCCACCGCAACCACCACCCGCGCGGGTAGTACGGAGTCTGACTCGATTTTCTCGCTTCGCGCCGTCACCACCGCCCCGCCGCGGTGCACCCAATCCCGACAGGAGGACGATGGCACGACGCGCACGATCGGACTACCCCGGGGCATGGCATCACGTGATGAACCGCGCCATCGCGCGGCGCACCGCGTTCGCGGAACGCGCGGAAGCGCGCGCGTTCCTGGCGCTGTGCGCGCGCCAAGTGCGCGAGGGCAGGCTGGCGATCCACGCGTTCTGCGTGATGGCGACCCACTTCCACCTGCTCGTGCAGAGCCCGCGTGGCGAACTGTCGGAGGCAATGCGGCGAATCGAGAACTTCTACGTGCGCTGGTTCAATCGCCGGCGCCGCCGCGACGGCTCGCTGTTTCGCGGGCGCTTCGCGTCGAAGCTGGTCGAGTGCGATCGGTACCGGCACGTCCTGGTGCGCTACATCGACCACAACCCGGTCATCGCCAAGGTCGCGCGCAGTGCCGCAGAGCACCGGTTCGGCTCGGCGCACGCGTGGGTGCGCGGGCGCACACCACCGTGGCTGCGCACCGACTGGATCGGTGCGCAGCTCGCTCCCGACCTGAAGCGCGGAATCCCGGTCGCGCAAGCGTACGGCTGGGCGTTCGGCGAGCCGACGGAGTCCCAACGCGACTGGTTCGAGTCACACGGAAAACGCAGCTGCGGTCGATCGCTCGGCGCACTCGCCGACGGCTCGCGCGAGCGCGTGCGCGCCTGGATGGTGCGCAAGGCGGCGTTGGCCGACGGCACCGCGCCGGAAGCGCCGGTCGTCGGCGCCGCGTCGGTGCACGTCGTGCTGACGGCGATGGCCAGTGGACTCGGCGCGATGCCGGTTGGGCGGCCAGCGGCACGCGTGCGGGCCGACGCGCTCATCGCCGCATTCTTGTTCCGTGACCTGTGTGGGATGTCGTGGCGCGAGGTCGCGCACCACGGTGGCAGCTCGATCGGCGCAGCGCACCGGCGCTACCAGATGCACCGGTCCGCCCTCCGGGAGAACGCGCGCTACGCCGCGGTCGCCGCGCGCGCCGCGCGGTGCGCGGCGCGCGACTTCGCGCGTTCGGCCGCGCCGCGCGGGCGCGCGCCGCGAAGCGAGAAAATCGAGCCGGACTCCGTACTATCGGAGGGCTTGGTAGACGCGGTGGGCGACGGTGGCGGGAAGGCCCGGGACGGCGCGGAGCTGGGCCAGGGTGGCGGCGCGGACCGCGGCGAGGGAGCCGAAGTGGCGCAGGAGGGCGCGGCGGCGGCCCGGGCCGATGCCGTCGATCGCATCGAGGGCGCTCGTCAGTCGGCCGCGCACTCGGCGGTGGTACTCGATCGCGAAGCGGTGGGCTTCGTCGCGAATGCGGGTGACGAGGAGAGTCTCGGCAGCGCCGTCGCGCAGGGTGATGCCGTCACGGCTGGCGGCGGGAAACAGGCGCTCGGCCGTGGCGCGGCGGGCGTCGCCGCGGCCGCGCAGCCGGCTCTTGGCGATGCCGACCGGCGCCAGCTCGTCGCCGATGCCGAGCTCGGCCAGCGCGCGCTGCGCGGCGGTCACTTGGCCGCGGCCGCCGTCGATCAGCAGCAGGTCCGGCAGCTCGTCGCGCTCGTCGGTCAGGCAACGCGCGACGCTGCGCCGCACCGCCTCGTCCATCGCGGCGAAGTCGTCGCCGGCGTTGTCGGCGCCGATGCGAAAGCGGCGATAGCCGCTCTTCTCCGGCGCGCCGTCGACGAAGCAAACGCGCGACGCGACCGTGCTGGTGCCCTGCATGGTGGAGACGTCGAGGCAGTGGACCCGCCGCGGCGGCTCGGGAAGCGACAGGCACGCACCCAGCGCTTCGGTCTGCGCCCGGTGGCGAGCGGCGGCATCGGTCTGCGCCGCGTCGGTGAGGCGCGCGTTCTCCTGCGCCATCTCAAGATAGCGCCGCTTCTGGCCGCGCTGCGGCTGCCACAACGTGACCTTGGCGCCGCGCTTGCCCGACAGCCACTCCTCGAGCAGCGCGCCTTCGACGACATCGCCGGGCACGGCGACCTCGCGCGGCACGTACTGATCGCCCTCGTAGAAGCGACCGACCAACTCGGCCAACAGCAGGCCATCGGGCAACTGCGAGCGAAACGAGAACCGCCGGCTGCTCTCCAGCAAGCCGTCCCGGAACGACAGGAACACGGCGCAGACGTCGTCGCCGGTGCGGTGCAAGCCGAGCGCGTCGAGATCGACCGAACCGCCGCTCACCACCGACTGCTTCTCGGCGGCGCGGCACAGCGCCTCGATCTGCACCTTGAGCGCCTGCGCGCGCTCGAACTCGAGCGCTGCGGCGGCGGTGTCCATCTGCGCGCGCAGACCGCGCAGCAGCGGCGCGACCTGCCCCTCGAGCACCTCCACTGCCTGATCCAGCAGGCGGTCGTACTCCGCGCGCTCGATCAACCCGACGCACGGCGCCGGACAGCGACCGATCTGGTGCTTGAGGCAAGGGCGGCTGCGGTTGCGAAACACAGCGTCAGTGCAGTCGCGCAGTGGGATCACCTTGTGCAGCAGCCGCAGGGTCTGGCGCACCGACTTGGCCGAGGCGTACGGCCCGAAGTAGAGCGCGCCATCGCGCCGCCGGCGCCGCACCCACCGGAACCACGGCCACTCCTCGCCGCGGTCGAGCCGGAGCATCAAGAACGCCTTGTCGTCCTTCAGCCGCACGTTGAACGTCGGCTTGCGCTTCTTGATGATCGTGTTCTCGAGCAGCAGAGCCTCCTGCTCGGTATTGGTCGCGACGAACTCGACGTCGACGGCGCGGTCGACCAAGAACGGGATGCCGATGCGGCCGTCGCCGCCGGGGCGCAGGTAGGAGCGGACCCGCGTCCGCAGCGCCGCCGCCTTGCCGACGTAGAGCGCGTCGCCGCGCGCATCGGTGAAGATGTAGACCCCCGGCCCGTCGGGGAAGCGCGCCACCTTGTCGGCGATGCCCGGCCTCACGTCGGGATCTCGAGCTCGAGCTGCTCGAGCCGGAACACCTCATCGCGCAGCTGCGCAGCGCGTTCGAAGTCGAGGTCGACGGCGGCGGCGAACATCTGCTCGCGCAGCTGGCGAACGTGGTCTGCCAGCTGGCGACGGTCGGCGAACCGCACCGGACCGCCCTCACCCACCGCCGCCGGCGCGGGCGCCGGCGCGCCGCGGCTCCGCGCCTTGCCCTTCCCCTTGTCCGTTCCTTTGCCCCTGCCGCGGCCGCGCGCCGCCGGCGCCGACTCGTCGGCATCGACCTCGATGTCGAGCAGCTCGCGGATCTCCTTTTTCACCGACTGCGGCGTGATCCCATGCTCGGCGTTGTAGGCCAGCTGCCGCTCGCGGCGCCGGTCCATCTCCAAGAGCGCCCCCTCGATCGAGTCCGTCCGCTTGTCCGCGTACAGCACGACCCGCCCATCGACGTTGCGCGCCGCCCGCCCACAGGTCTGGATCAGCGAGGTCTTGCTGCGCAGATAGCCCTCCTTGTCGGCATCCAAGACCGCCACCAACGCCACCTCGGGGATGTCGAGCCCCTCGCGCAGCAAGTTGATGCCGACCAGGCAATCGAACACGCCCTTGCGCAGGTCACGGATCAAGGCCGCCCGCTCGAGGCTGTCGATATCGGAGTGCAGGTAGCGGACGCGGATGCCGATGTCGCGGAAGTAGTCGGTCAACTCCTCGGCGCTGCGCTTGGTCAGCGTGGTCACCAGCGACCGATAGCCGCGCTCCGCGCACGCGCGCACCTCGCCGACCACGTCGTCCACCTGCCCGCGCGCCGGGCGCACATCGACCAGCGGGTCGATCAGCCCGGTCGGCCGCACCACCAGCTCGACGACGTGCGCGCCGCTCTGCTCGAGCTCGTAGCCGCCCGGCGTCGCCGACACGAACAGCACCTGGTTCTGCAAGGTGACCAGCTCGTCGAAGGTCAGCGGCCGGTTGTCGAGTGCCGACGGCAGCCGGAAGCCGTACTTGGTCAGCGTCTCCTTGCGGCTTCGATCACCGCGGTACATGCCGCCGGCCTGCGGCACCGAGACGTGGCTCTCGTCGATGACCATCAGGAAGTCATCGGGGAAGTAATGCAGCAACGTCGCCGGCGGCTGTCCGGGCGCGCGCCCGTCGAGGTGCCGCGAGTAGTTCTCGATGCCGTTGCACACACCGGTGGCGCGCAGCATCTCGAGATCGTGCAGGGTGCGCTGCTCCAGCCGCTGCGCCTCGAGCAGCCGGTTCCTCTCCTTCAACGCGGGCAGCTCGGCTTCGAGCTCTTCTTCGATCGACTGGCACGCGGCCATCAGCCGCGCCGCCGGCGTCACGTAGTGGCTGGTCGGGTAGATCGTCACCTGCTCGAGCTCTTCGACGATCTCGCCGCGCAGCGGATCGACCACCCAGATCTCCTCGACGTCGTCGCCGAACAGCTCGACGCGGATCGCGCGGTCCTCTTCGTAGGCGGGAAAGATCTCCACCACGTCGCCGCGCACGCGGAAGCGCCCCGGCATGAACTCGTAGTTGTCACGCCGGTACTGGATCGTCGCCAGCGCACGCAGCAACGCGTCGCGCTCCCATTGCCCGCCCTTGACCAGCGGCACCGAGAGCTCGCGGTAGTTGTCCGGCGACCCCAGCCCGTAGATGCAGGAGATCGACGCGACGATCAACACGTCGCGCCGCTCCATCAGCGAGCGCGTCGCCGAGTTGCGCATGCGCTCGATCTGCTGGTTGATCGACGCGTCCTTCTCGATGTAGGTGTCCGAGTTGGGGACGTAGGCCTCGGGCTGGTAGTAGTCGTAGTAGCTGACGAAGTACTCGATCGCGTTGTCTGGGAAGAACGCGCGAAACTCGCTGTACAGCTGCGCCGCCAACGTCTTGTTCGGCGCGAGGACGAGCGTCGGGCGCTGCACCTCCTCGACGATCCGGGCGACGGTGAAGGTCTTGCCCGACCCGGTCACCCCCAGCACGGTGGCGTGGGTGACGCCATCGCCCAGCCAGCCGCACACCGCCTCGATCGCGGCCGGCTGGTCGCCGGCAGGCGCGAAGTCGGTGTGCATGCGGAACGGAACCGGCGGCGTCATCGACATTCTCCGGCCCACCGTGCGCCCCAGTTCGAACCGGCGCCAACGCGCGGCCGTTGACACTCGATACGGCGCACCGGTACCGTGTGCTCGCCCCTTTTCGCACCCGTTCGGGAGGCTCTCTTCGTGACCCGTCGCCCCACGTCCTCATCCCGGCGCCGCTCGGCCTCCGCCAAGAACGCGCGGACAGACAGCGGCCGCAAGCCGACGCGCGGCGCGGCGAGCAATCGCGCCGCCCAGCGGGAGGCCGCCACTTCGGGCGCGGTCACCGTCGGCTGCCCGCAGTGTGGCCAGCAGTACCGGGTGCCGGCCGCGCAGCTCGACCAGAAGCTGAAGTGCAACAACTGCCAGCGCAGCTTCTTCCCCAAGGCGGCCGCCGGCCGCCGGCGCAGCGGGCGCAACCAGAGCACACCGTTCATCGTCGGCGGCGTCGTGCTAGTGGCCGTGGTCGGCATCTTCATCGTGATTGCCAATCTACCGCCATCGCAAGTGGCGATGGCGAAGATGCCCGAGGTCGTACAGAAGGTGAACATCGGCTTCCAGAGTCCGCGCGTGCAGGACGTGGCACGCTGGGCCGACGCGGTGCACAGCGGCGACGCGCTGCAGCTGACGCGGGTGTCCGACACCGATGCCCTGCAGACCGCGCTCGGGCTGTCGGGGCGCCCGATCTCGGAGCTCACCGGGGAGGAGGCTTCCACCGCCAAAGCGGCGTTCCTGGAAGCGCTCACCACCAGCGAGCAGACCCGCGTGTTCCGCGACTTCCAGACGACCGACGGCCGGCTCGAGACCGAGGCGATGGCGAGCAGCGAGACCGGCGCCGCGGTGTTGGAGCTGCTGCCGCGCGACGGATCGGACCTCGACAAGTACATCCGCGCCGAGAACAAGCGACACGAGGTCTTCAGCGCCACGGTCCGCGTGAGCTTTCGCGTCGAGGACGACGTCGCCCGGGTCACCGGCTTCGAGGTCGTCGACATTCCTCCGTCCCCCAAGCCGAAGAAGCCGCGCTTCGTGCCGCACGCCGAGATCGAGAAGCCGGTCGAGGTCGAGCGCGTCATCGACGGCGAGAAGCAGACGGTCGTGGAGACGGAGCTGATTCCGCTCGGCCACCTCGAGGACACCCCAGAGGACGTGCGGCGCGCGATCGACGCCGAGATCGACCGGCTGCGCGACCTCGACGCCCCTGGCCGCTTTGCCAATCAGGCGATCGACGCGCTGCGCGAGATCGGCCGCCCAGCGGTGCCCCGCTTGCTCAACCAGATGTTCGAGATGCACCAAGGCGGCATGCGGGGTGACGACAAGCTGCGCTTGCGGCGCATGATCCAAGCGCTGACCGCGATGTCCGGGATGCGGTTCAGCTTCAACGTCGCCGACAACCAGAAGCTCACCGCGGACGGCAACGCCGAACAGCGCGAGTCCGCACTCAAGCAGTGGTATGCTTGGTGGTACCGGGTCCACGCCGGCGACTTCACCAACGCCATCGACAAAGAAGACGACGAGGACCTTTTCCTCACCGACGAGGAGAAGCGCGCACGCGCCGAGGCACGCAAGGCAGCGGGCGGCGGCTCGTAGCGCCGCCGGCACGCCCGGACGGGCCGTCGTCGACTCACCGAAATCTCCAACGACCCTCTCGATCGCAACGAACCCATGTCCCTCAAGCCCATCGTCTGCGGAAACTGTGGCGCCCAATACCGGCTGCCGGAGTCGTTCTCCGCTCCCCAAGCCAAGTGCAAGAAGTGCGGCGGCACGATCGACGTCGCCGCGCAGCGCAACGCACCGGCCGCCGAGGCCAAGCCGGCCTCACGCAGCTCCAGCAAGCCGGCCAGCTCTCGACGCAGCGGCGGCTCGAGCAGCAGCCGGCGCAGCGGCGGCAGCAAGACCGAACGGAAGACCGAACGCAAGACCGAACGGCCGAGCCGCTCCAGCTCCGGCAGCCGAAGCCGGCGCGGCGGATCCGAGGGGGGCAGCGGGCGCCGGGAGCGGCGCGAGAAGGAGTCGTCGGGCGGTAAGCTGCTGGTCGGCGGCATCATCGGCGTCCTCGCCGTGGTCGCGGTGGTGCTCGTCATGGTGCTGACCGGCGGCGACGATGCCGCCAACGGCGAGCAGGTGGCGAACGCCGAGGGCGCGACCCCGGCTGCCGAGGCGAGTGCGGACGGCACCGAGGGCACGCCGACCGAGGCTGCCGCGAGCGAGAGCGGTACGCCCGCGGAAGCGGCCGCCGAAGGCGATGAGACGGCGCCGGAAAGCGACCCCGACGCCGAAGCCAAGCCGGAGGAAGACGCGAGCGAGGAGCCCGCGGCGAAGCCGAAGCCCAAGCCGGCCGAGATCACGTCTCCCGACCAGATCTTCAAGCCCGCCGACGAGCTCGAGCCCGTGCCGTGGCCGGAGTCCGTCGATGCCGAGCAGCAGGCCGAGATCACCGAGCTGTTGCAGGACGTCCGCGACGGCGGATTGGCCGGCAACCGCGCCAAGACCAAGCTAGAAGGAATGGTGCCGGCTGCGATCACCGGCGTCGTCAACCAGCTGCGCGAGCTGAACTATCTCGACAGCGACGACGACATGTTCGCCTACGAACTCAACAAGATGCTGGGAAGCATGACGTTCGGCAAGAACGCGGGCTTCCGCGTGCACGGCTACGGCGACGAGATTCCGCTCGTCGACGCCGACTGGAACGGCAAGACCGTGCGCATTTGGCAGTCCGTGGCGCGAAAGTACGGCACGCCGGACGGCTACGAAGAGCTCAAGAAGCAGGCCAAGTCGAGGCTCGAGAAATAGTCCCTGAAGCCACGAGCCTCCACGGCCGAACGAAAACAACAGCCCCCACCCGGGACAAACCTCCGACATCCACAAATCTTGCCCGCCGGGGCCGTAGTCCTCGGTAGGCGGGCGCGTTCCGCCGGAACGATCTCATGACCCCTCGAGACCCCTCGCCCATCGATTGGGAAGCCTTCTACCACGGCTACCGCAAGCCGGGTTACGTGCCGGGGTTCGAGATCCTGCACAAGATCGGCGGCGGGGCGTTCGGCATCGTCTTCCGCGCGCGCAAGGAGTCGATCGGCAAGGACTACGCGATCAAGTTCTTCAAGGTCGACGACGAGACCGTGCGCGACACGTTCCTGCGCGAGCTCGGCAGCGTGCGCCACTTCGCCCAGCTCGACCACCCCAACCTGGTGTCGATCGAGGATCAGGGCGAGGTCGACGGCATCCCGTACATCGTGATGGGTTACGCCGGCGACCGCACTCTGCGCACTCTGCTGGAGGACGGCAGCCTGACCCGCACTCAGGCCCTGTCGATCTTCGGTCAGGTGGCGCGCGGCGTCGCCGCGCTGCACGACCACTCGATCGTGCACTTCGACCTGAAACCGTCGAACATCTTTCTCAACGGCGACCTGGTCCGCGTCGGCGACTACGGGTTGGCCCGGCTGGTGACGCAGTCGCGCAACTCACTGACCTTCGGACGCGGTACACCGTATTACATGGCGCCCGAGGTGCTGCACCGGCGGGGCGACCAGCGCAGCGACATCTACTCGCTCGGCGTTTTGCTCTACGAGTGCCTGGCGGGAGATGTGCCGTTCCACGGTGACTCCGAGTGGGAGGTGCTGCGCAAGCACGAGACCGAGCAGCCGGAGATCCCGCGCCGGCTGGCGGCCAACGAGCGCGCGGTGATCGACCGCTGCCTGCAGAAGGATCCCGCCGACCGCTTCGAGTCGGTCGACGAGCTGATCGAAGCCCTGGAGCCAGCGCCCACCGCACCGGTGACCCCACCCACGGCGCACGCCATCGGCGTGGCCAAGACCAACCGCGCCCCGATGCTGGCCGCCGCGGCCGTGCTGCTGGTGTTGGTCGGCGCCGTCGCGTCCCTGTTCACGGTGCGCGACCGGTACCCGGCGCCGCGGCCGTCGATGAGCGTCCACGCGATGTCCACCACGCGCGATCCGGTCCGCGGCCTGCGCGAAACCCGCTTGGCGATGCAACGCGCGCGCGCCGAGCAGACTTGGGAGCAACGCCTGACCAAGCTCGCCACCCGCGAGCTCGGCCGGCTGGCGCGCGCCGCCGCCGACGCCCACGTATCACCCGGCCTGCGGCGCGCGCTGGAACAGGCGGGTAAGTCGCTGCGCCGCGACCTCGAGCGCGGCAACGTCCGCGGCCTCGCGACGACGCTCGACCGCATCGGCCAGCTGCTCGAGGGCCTGCTCCGCGATCTCGACCGCCGCATCTGCCAGACGTGGCCCGAAGACGAGTGCCGCTGACGCCGCCGGCGCTGGATCGCGCCTTCGGCGCGATCCAACCGTCGCTGCCCTGACCGGCGACCTAACCGCCAGTGCCGAACGCGTCACACTCGCGATAGGCGCGGATCACCGCCTGCTCGCCCTCACGGCCACCGCGTGAGTTGCCGTGCTCCATGCCGAGGATGCCGTCCCACTTGCGCCGGTGCAGCCAGCCGAAGATGTGCTTGTAGTTGATCTCGCCGGTGGTCGGCTCTTTGCGGCCGGGGTTGTCTCCGACCTGGAAGTAGCCGATCTCATCCCAAGCGCGCTGCATGTTCGGGATCAGGTTGCCCTCGGCAATCTGCTGGTGGTAGATGTCGAACAGGATCTTGCACGACGGGCTGCCGACCGCGCGGCACATCTGATAGGCGTGCGGGATCTTGGTGAGAAACACGCCGCCGTGGTCCCGCCACGGGTTGAGCGGCTCGAGCACCATTACCAAGCCCGCCGGCTCGCAGATCTCGGCGGCGTACTTGAGGGTGTCGATGCAGTTGGCGGTCTGGTACTCCGGCTCCATTCCCTTGTCGAAGCCGCCCGGCACCACGGTGACCCACTTGGCACGCACCCGGCGCGCGACCTCCACCGAAGCGCGGATGTCGGCGAGGATCGCGTCGCGGTCGTCCTTCTTGCCGCTGACGAAATTGGGCTCCCGGAAGGAGGCGTGCGCCACGAACACTCCCATCTCCATGCCGTGACGGTCCATCTCGGCGCGAATGCGCTCTTGCAACGCGGGCTCGCGGCGCCGCATGCCATTGTCCTCCATGGCACGGAACCCCTGGTCGGCCATGAACTTGACCTGGTCGACGAGGTCTTCGGCATGGTGGCGGAACATGCCGAAATGCGGCGCGTACTTCATGCGAAACGGCTCCGCCGGCCGGCGCGGCCGGACGGCGGCGAGCGCCGCGCCGGTGCCGGTGGCACCGGCACCGATGGCGAGAAAGGCCCTGCGATTCATGCCTACTCCAATCGACCTGCGGTCAGGATAACGTCGGAGACGAGATGCTCACCATAGTCACGCCCTCGCGCCACCGCCACGCAGTGTCCGTGCTGCTGGCGGTCGGAATCGCCGTTTCCGCCGTGCGGGCCGACGCGCCGCAGACGGCGCCGACGGCTCCTGCGCCACCGCAGGAGCTGCTGCCGGCGGACATGCGCTCGTACCGCCAGACCATCCCCGGGACCCGGGTCGGCTTCGACATGATCGCCCTGCCCGGCGGCACCTTCACCATGGGCAGCGCGGAGACCGAGACCGGCCGCAACGACGACGAAGGCCCACGGCACGCGGTCGAGCTCGCGCCTTTTTGGATCGGCAAGTGCGAAGTCACGTGGGACGAGTACGACATCTGGTCGCAGAAGCTCGACCGCGAGCCGCCGCCCGGCGTGGATGCGGTGGCGCGGCCGACCCCGCCGTACTGCGACATGACGTTCGGAATGGGGCACGACGGCTACCCGGCGATCTGCATGACTCAGCTCGCGGCACGCACCTACTGCGAGTGGCTGTCGGCCACCACGGGGCACCACTATCGGCTGCCCACCGAGGCCGAGTGGGAGTACGCCTGCCGCGCGGGCACCGACACCGCGTACAGCTTCGGCGACGACCCGGAACAGATCGACGAGTACGCGTGGTTCGTCGACAACAGCGACGAGGAGTACCACCCCGTCGGCCAAAAGCGCCCCAATCCCTGGGGCCTGCACGACATGCACGGCAACGTCGCGGAGTGGGTGCTGGATGCGTACGCGCCCGACACCTATGCCGGCCGCAGCCGGGAATCGTCGACGGTGGCACCGCTGCTCGAGCCGACCAAGCTCTACCCCCGGGTCGTGCGCGGCGGCTCCTGGGAAGACGAGCCGGGGATGCTGCGCAGCGCGGCGCGGCTGGGTTCCGATCCGACGTGGAAAGAGCAGGACCCGCAAATCCCCAAGAGCATCTGGTATCACACGGACGCGCTGTTCTTGGGCTTCCGGGTGGTACGCGTCTACGAGACAGCGCCGCCGAAGGGCGATGCGCCGCCCGGTGAGGCGGCCGACGGCGGCCGGCCTCAGTAGGCCAACGCCGCGCCGCCCGAACGAGTGTCGGCGACGGCCACCCGCAAGCCGTCGGCACGCACCTCGATCGCCTGGCAGCGGCCGATCGCGCGCGGCGCGCCGGCGAACGTGTGCCCCATCTCGGCGAGCCGCGCGCGCACGTCGGCGCTGAGCAAGAACCGCTCGTACACCAGGCGTTCGGGCTTCCACTGGTGGTGGATGCGGGGCGCATCGACCGCCGCAGCCAGCGGCATGCCGTGGTCGACGACGTTGAGCACGACCTGCAACACCGTGTTGATGATGCGCCCGCCGCCGGGGCTGCCCAGCACGTAGCGCACCGCCCCATCGCGCACCAAGACCGTCGGCGTCATCGACGACAGCATGCGCTTTCCCGGGGCGATGGCGTTCGCCTCGCCGCCGACCAAGCCGAACTGATTGGGGACGCCCGGCTTGGCCGAGAAGTCGTCCATCTCGTTGTTCAGCAGAAACCCGGCCCCGCCGACGACGAGCCCGCTGCCGAAGGTCGAGTTGATCGTCGTCGTGCACGCGACCGCGTTGCCCTCGGCATCGATGACCGAGAAGTGTGTCGTGTCCTCGCCTTCCTCCACGCCGGCCGGTCGGCCAGGAGCGACCTCGGACACCCGGTCGGTGCGCATGCCCGCGCGCAGCTGCTCGGCGTAGTCCTTGGCGACCAGCCCCTCGACCGGCACCGCGTAGTGGTCGGGATCGCCGAGCCAGCGCGCGCGATCGGCAAACGCGCGCCGCATTGCCTCGGTCATCAAGTGCAGCGTCGCGCTGCTGCCGAACCCCATTCCGTGCAGATCGTAGGGCTCGAGCAGATTGAGCATTTGCAGCAGAGCGACTCCACCCGACGACGGCGGCGGCATCGAGATCACCTCGAAGCCGCGGTAGCGGCCGACCAGCGGTCGCCGCTCCACCGGCGTGTAGGCGCGCAGATCCTCGGCATCGATCAAGCCACCGCTCGCCTCCATCTGCGCCACCACCAACCCCGCGGTCTCGCCGCGGTAGAAGCCGTCGGCACCGCGGGCGGCAAACCGCTCGAGCGTCGCCGCCAACTCAGGCTGCACCAGACGATCACCGCGGGCCAGAGGCTTTCCGTCGGCGAAGAACACCGCGCGCGTCGTCGGAAAGCGCCCCAGCTTGGCCGCGCTCCGACGCAACGATCCGGCGAGGAAGTGGTCGACGACGAACCCCTCGCGCGCCAGCCGGATCGCCGGCTCGGCAACTTCTTCCAGGGTCAGAGTGCCATAGCGATCGACCAGCCACGCGATCCCGGCGGGGCTGCCCGGCACTCCCGCCGCGGTCGCACCCACCTGGCTTCGCTCGAAGTCGACCGTGCCATCGGCCGCGAGGTACAGATCGCGCGTCGCGCGCCCGGGAGCCCGCTCGCGAAAATCGAGCGCGATGTTGGCTCCCGACGCCGTGCGCAGCACGACGAAACCGCCACCGCCCAGGTTGCCCGCCTGCGGGTGGGTCACCGCCAAGGCCAAGAACGTCGCCGCCGCCGCGTCGACCGCGTTGCCGCCGCGGCGCAGCATCGCCAGGCCGGCCGCCGCGGCGTGCGGCTCCGCCGCGACCACCGCTCCGGCACGCCCTTCGGCGACGCGATCGTTGACCCCACCACCGCCACCGCCGGCGGCGGCCAGCACCCCCGCGAGCAAGACGCCCGCGCCGAGCTCAGGCGTCATGCGCGGTTTCGCCCAGCCCGTCGACCACCACGATGCCACGCTCGTCGAGGTACACCAGGATCCGGTCGATCTCCTCTTGCGCACCCTCGAGCTCGAGGGCGATGAAGCCGCCCTGCTCGTTGACCGACGCCCCGCGGATGTTCACGACGACGTCGAACTGCCGGTTGAGCTGGTAGAGCAGCGGCTGCTGCACCAGCTCCTGGGAGAATTCGAAGTGGATGTTGCGCTTGACGGTCACCAAGGGCCTCGGGAGGGAACGCGCGCCCACCGCCGGCACCCGCCACGACGGCGGCGCCCGGGTCGCGTTCTCCCGATCGTAGCGCCTATCCATGGAAATCGCTGGCCGCGGCCCACTTTCTCCCACGCCATCGCGAGCACGCCTCCCTTGATCCGGCCCCCGCGCGCCCGTAGCCTCTCTGCCCCTCGCCGGCCGAGGGCCGCTTACAGCGGTCCCGGACGGAGAGTCTGCCGCGCGCAAGGTGACGTGGCCGAGTGGTTAGGCACAGGATTGCAAATCCTGCTACAGCGGTTCGATTCCGCTCGTCACCTCCATCCGGCACGTACGGTGTCTGACTCGATTTTCTCGCTTCGCCCGCGCGCCGCCCGGCGACTTGCGCGGATTCGCCGGCGAGAGCGGAAGCGTTCTCGATAGCGCGACGCCAAGGCGGCTACGGTTGCTCCCGCGCGCCGCCGGCCCGTTCTTCCTCTCGAGAACGCGACCGCGCGCGCCACCCACGGCACTCGGTTTTCGTTTGCTCGCTTGGGACGCCGGTGTCCCTCCGCCGGAATTAGACCCCAAAGGAGAACACCGCTGTCATGGTGAACGTAACCAACCCTCTTTGTGGCGCGCCAGCACTCTTGCTCGCCGCCGTCTCTGTCAATGGCATCCGTTGCCAAACCGCGTGGACACAGCTGCCCGTGTCCGTACCCGCGACTCAGATCATCGATGCGCAGGTGGCGTACGACGAATGCCGCCAGCAACTCGTCGTGGTCGGCTCGACCACCAACAGCTCCATCCAGCAAGTCTGGGTCCTCGGCGCGAGCGGCTCGTGGGTGAATGTCACTCCAGCGAACGCCCCAACGGGACGCACAGAGTTCGGGCTCGCCAACGACGGCTGCGACCTGATTCTATTCGGCGGCAAGGCGTTGGCGGGCCAGCTCCTGGACGACACGTGGATCTGGGACGGCACGAACTGGACGCAAGCAACGAAGATCCCCGGGTCCTGGCCCAGCGCCAGGTACGGCCATGCGATGGCCGCCGACCGATCCATCACCGGCGGGGGGGCGATCATGTACGGCGGCAAGGCGAACCTCGGAACCATGCAGGTCGGAACCTGGAGGTTCAACAAGGGCACGCAAACGTGGACCAGCTTGGGTGCGCAAGCCAGCGATCCCGCGCTCAGGACGAACGCGCTTTGCTCGTACATCGAGACGCCCACGGGCCTGGTGGGCATGGCGATGATGGGAGGAATTGACGGCGCCGGCGCATACGTCGCCGATGGAATGCACATCTGGAACGACACGACGCTGCAGTGGACTCAGATGTTGGCTCTGCCACCCGAGGCTCAGCAGCGACAGCTCGGCGTCATGACCTATGACTTCCAGCGGCAACGAATCATCGTCAGTGGCGGCACCGGCCCCGCTGGGTCGTTGACCGACACGTGGGAATACGACGACCTGGCCTCGACCTGGTTGCAGCGGTCGGCAGGGCCCGCCCCAATAGGATCTAGCGGCATACCGTACTTCGACGGGGCCTATCGGACGGATGACTACGACTGCATCGCGGTCACTGCCACCGGAACCCACCGCTACGCAGTCACCAACCCGCCGTCCTACACCACATCCGGCACGCCATGTTCCGGTCAATCCACGCCAGTACTCAGTGTTCCATATGGCGAGTTCCCCTGGGTCGGTGAGGTGTTCGACCTCGAAGTGTTCGGGCTGATCCCCGGGAACGCGACTTCACTCCTATTCGACACACAGAGCAGCGCTCCGATTCCGTTTGGCAGCTGCACGCTCTACGTCGACCCGGCTTCCCCGACCGTGATCCTGCTCCCGATGCCGAACGCGGATGCCATTGGGAGAAGCGCGATCGGGCTACCGCTCCCCAACAACCCCGCGTTCGTCGGGACTCAGTTCTACAACCAAGCGTTGCACGCGGACCCAGCAGGACCGAGCGGGCTTGCGATGTCGGACAAGGGCACCGCGACCATCGGCGGTAAGTAGGCTGCCACGCGGCGCCGGCCGGGCGGCGCGCCTGTTCGCGCTGTTCAGCGTCCCAACGTCGCCCGCACGGGGTTGCTCATCGCGAAGCTCCCCGGCACACCGACGACCCCGCTCACGGCGTGCGCCACGATGCGCACGCCGAGAAGGGCGGGAGAATTCGGCACCGGCAACTGGGCACGGAATCCGTTCGCTGTCGACATGGCCGGCCATGCAACCAGCGGGGCCGCCGCAAGGTGGGAATAGCACGCGGGGGATCGAGCCAGCGATGGTTTGCCCGGCACGCCGACGAGGAGTAGACCCGCGGCTCCCGAGACTCGACCCGCGACGTCAAGCACAAGCGCCCCTGCCAAAACGGGGTCCGTCACTCCTTCCATTCGAGGCGGCGTTCCGAGGACACTGCCACAACCGACACCAGTCGACTGCGAAGTCGCGCCCGGGTCGATCACGGTCAGCTCGCGGCCCAGGACCGGGTCCCGCGCGCTGACCAAGAGCCGCCCGCCAACCAAAGCGTTGACGGGCGCTGTCGTCCCGCCAGCGGACTGGGTCGCCAAGACGAGCCCCGTTCCGAGCGCGGTTCCGTCGGTGCGCCACAGCTCCATGGCACCGTCGACGAGCATGTGCACGAAAGCGTGGCGGGCTCCCACCGGCAGGACCTCGAACGGCCACCAGCGCTGATTGCTGCTCGGCTGGTGCAGCAAGGCGAAGCGCATCCCGTCCCAGAACCACAGGCCGCCGCTGTCGGACTCCACCAAGACGACGCCACCCGGCAGCTTCCCGGCAACCGCGCCTCGCACCGGCCGTTGGCCGGAAAAAACACTGCTGGCAGGCACGGTTCCGACGGGGGTCCCGTCGGACACCCACAGCTGCTCGGCCGAAGAAGCCGACCCGGCATCGATCAGCATCCTGCTCCCGCCGACACCGAGGACGCGCGGCATCGAGCCCACAGGACCCGGCTCGAGATCCGCGAGCCGAACGGTTCCACCGCTGGTCGCATCGGTGATCCAAAGCTCCTTGCCGGCCGAGCCGTCGTCGGCCGAGAACACGATCCGGCCACCGAAGGTGCTCAGTAGCCGTGGCGATGATGACCCCAGAGGATTGACGTCCGCGACCTGCGTCGTCCCCACCGCTGTTCCGTCCGTCCGCCACAGCTCGAGCCCGCTCGCCGCGTCGTCCATCGAGAACAAGGCGACACCCCCGATCACGCCGAGCCAGCCGACCCCGGGCACCTGAGATTGCCACGACCGCACGCGACGGGTCCCGGCGCCCGTTCCATCCGTCGACCAAAGCTCTCTGCCGGCACCCGACGACGTGAGGATCAGCAGCCGGTCGCGCAGTGGCTGCACTCCAGCGATCAGAGTGTCGGCCAGGCCAGTGGTCATGTCCGCCAGGACATACGTGCCACTCGCGGTGCCATCCGAACGCCACAGCTCGCTTCCAGTCGCGAACGGATCATGGGCGACGACGAGCACGAGGTCTCGCCAAGCCGTCGGCTGGAACCGCTGCGGCTCGAAATCGACGCCCGTGGGCGCGGGCACGGGTCGGGTTCCCGCGGGTGAGCCGTCGGTGCGCCATAGTCGGTTCCACGGCGGGCCGGGCACGGCCTGCGAGAAGTAGAACGCCTGGGTCTGCGCCACGGCCATGAAACTCGGACCCGGCGACCCTCTGGGCTGGGTGTCGGCCAACAGCACAGTGCCCGTCGAAGTACCGTCGCTCACCCAAATTTCGCGGCCATGAACGCCGTCGTCCGCACTGAAGAGCGCGAGCTCGCCGAACTCGGTGATCATCTGCGGCGACGAGTCCTGGGTCGCTCCGAAAGGCACCGACTCGATGTCAGCCACCAACGCCACGCTTCGCCCATCGAACGACCAAGCCTCGAGCCCTCGCACTCCATCGTCGGCGGCGAACAAGCTCGGCGTCGAACCCGCACTCGCGGTGAGTCGCGAAGGCGACGAGCTTGCTGGACCGGACCAGACATCGACACCTCTGGTGCCGGCAGGCGTTCCATCGGTGACCCACGGCTCTCGCCCGATCCGACCGTTCTCCGCCGTGAACAGAAACGTCCCGTTCGGTCCTGCTACGACGTCTTCCGGCCAGCTCGATGACACGCCCGGCAGCAAGTCGAGCGAGCGGCTTCCGCCCGGAGTCCCATCGGAGCACCAAAGCTCGTAGCCACCAAACGGCTCGACTCCCGTAAAGGCGATGGACGATCCGGACACGGCGAGACTGCGCTTGAAGCGACCCGCAAAGCCGCTGCCCAACCCCGGGTAGGCGTCGACCACGAGCAGCGTCCCGGCCGCCGAACCGTCCGAGCGCCAAACCTCGGTCCCAAAGCGCGGGTGGGTCGCGCCAAAGACGACCTCGTTGCCGAAACGCTGCACGGCGACGGGCCAGCTGCTCACCGGGCCCGGGTTCAAGTCCACGACCATGCGCGTTCCGGCCGGCGTACCATCGGTGCACCAGAGCTCATCGCCGGTCGCCGCATCCGTGCCGACGAAGAACAAGAGCGCGCCGGCCGCCACCAGATCGCTCGACGCCGGCGCGATCCCCGCACGCACCAGCGCGGTCCCCGACGTCGTGCCATCCGTGCGCCAGAGATCCAACGCCGACGATTGACCGGCGAAGAAGTACACATCCCCGTTGAGCGTCGCGAGCTTCCGCGGGTCGGAGCTGGCGCTGCCCGGGGCGAGGTCTACCACTTGGCGGGTACCCTGCGGGGTCCCGTCAGTGCGCCACAACTCACGCCCGCGCACGGAATCGAAGGCGCTGAAGTAAAGCACGCCACTGACGACCACGCCGGGCGCCGGCGCCGACCCGCTGCCGCCGGGGTTGATGTCGGCCAGGAGTACCGCCGAGGTGCCGACCGTGATCCACGGCTCGCCGACGAGTTGTCCGTGCAGGGGGTCCGTCGCTGAGAAGACCATTTCTCCCGCCAAGCTCCCGATCGGCGTCGCGCCAAGCCCTGAAGGGCCGGGATACACATCGAAAGGGCGCACCACTCCTCCCGTGAGCTCGAAGAGCTCACCGCCAACGGCCGACTGTATCGCCGAGCAGAACACACGGTTTCCAGCCGACGCAAACCTCTGTGGGTTCCCCGACAGGTTTGGCCGCGGCGTCGTGTTGACGTCGATGACCGTTGCGATCCCCTGGGCGCGAGCTTCCGCTCCCCCACCCAGCAACACCAGAACAAGCGGCGCTACGCACCGCCGACTTCCCAGAATCCTCATTCACCCATCATACTCACTCCGGAGAGCTGAACCGCTGGTTCCGCCGCGCGTTTGCGCCCGGAATGCCTCTGTTCCCCACGCACCCAACGGTCCTGCCGCTCCTGCTGGTGGCGCCACTCACCGCGCAGCGCAACGCCCCGTCAGCGCTCGACGACCACTTGGTACGACAAGTGGTCGAGCGCGAACGCGTGTCACTGCCGCGCGCATCCACCGGCACGCCGATCAACGCCGAGGGCGGCCCGCGCGGTCTGTTGGTCTGGCGCGACGGAGAGTTGCCGCGGGCGGTCGCGCTGCCCCGCGCCGAGCGGCCGCGCGCGGCCGACGTGGCGCCGCCGACGCCGCCGGAGCTGGGTAGCGCCGTGGTCGAAGAGATCGAACTCGAAGCCGAAGCCGGGGCCGAGGCCGAGCCCGAAGACCCAGCCACGCCAACCTCCGCGACCACCACAGCGGGGCTGGTCGCGATCGAGCTGCTCACCGCCGAGGACGGACCAGCCATCCGCATCGCCCGCAGCCCGCCACAATCCCTCGCCAACCGAGAGCACGCCATCGACGCGCTGCAGCTGGCACGCGGCGACCGAGAAGCCACCGCCCTCCTCACTCCAACTGCCGAAGCGCCGCTACAGGCCATCGTCGACGCCCTCGACGCGCTGCACGCGGCCGGCTTCTCCATGATCGCGTTTGGCGGGATCCACGGCGACCGCCTGACCGGCGTCGAGCAGCACGCGATCCAGTCGGCACCCGAAGCACTCGGCTTTCGCCGCGAGCCGCCGACCGCGCCGGGGATGCCGGGCATCATCGATGGCGAGATGTTGCTGCTGCTCGACGCCGACCGGCCTTGGCAGCGCGTCGGCCGCATGTACGAGGCCCTGGCCTTGGCCGGCGTCTGGCGCATCGCTCTCGTCGTCGAAGACCGCGACGGCGCACGCCGCCGGCTGCCGATCCCGATCCCAACGGATCCGGCCACCCGGTGATCACGGGCTCCTGACTCGGAGCCCGAGCCTTGGAGGATGCGATCCGAATCGGCGCGGGCTCTCCGGTCCTCCCGCCGACCTGGTAACGTCTCGGCCCTCGCCACGCGCCGATGCCCCACCTCCTGCTCGCCGCCATCCCATCCGCCCTCGCCCTCGCCTGGCACTCCTACCGCGCGCTGCGCGATGGCGCCGAGCCCTGGCGCGTGGGCCTCGCGGCCTGCGCAGGGCTGGGCCTCGCCTTTGGCATCGCCGCCGCGCGCGGCCGCCCCGGACCGGCTTGGCTGCAGGCCCTGGCATCGCTCGCGGTCGTGCTCGCGTCTTGGGCTGTCGCCCTCGAGTTCTTGGTGCGCCGCTCGCCCCCCCTGGCGCTCGGCCTGTTCGCCCTGCTGACCGGCGGCGTCCTGCACGGGACGATCCTCGTCGCGCTCGACCGCACCCGCGCCCGCGGCGCCGGCCGCCGCTGGCTTCTGCGCGCCGGCCTGTTCGCCACCGTGTTGCTCGGCTCGCTGACCGCGGTCGAAGCCCTGCTGCGCGCGCTGTTCCCGGTCGCGGTCTACGACATCGTCGCCGACGATCCGGGCGGCCCGCGCTCCCACCAGCGCAACGCCGCCGGGCAGTGGCGCGGCACGCCGGGGTTCCGCGGCGCGTACCACCACCCGGAGTTTCCCGGCAGTCGCATCGAGCTCAACGACTGGGGCCTGCGCGACAGCGCCGACGAGGCCCGGCCGCCGGACCCCGATGCGCGTTCGGTGCTCGTCGTCGGTGACTCGTTCACTTTCGGCACCGGCGTCGCCCTCGAGGAGACCTACCAGGAGCTGCTCGAGCAGCGTGCTGCCGAGCTCGACGTGGCCGCACTGCGCGTCTACGGCGGTGGCATCCCCGGCTTCGGCACGCGGCAAGAGCGGCTGCTGGTCGAAGAGCTGGCGCCGCGCACGCGGCCAGACGTCGTCATCGTCGGCGTGTTCGAGGGCAACGACTTCCAAGACAACTGGTCGGCAGTGCAGAAGTCGTCCGAACGCGCACCCGCGGTCGCGCGCCAGCGATCGCGCGCGGCGACCTCGCCGCTCGGAGCGTTCTGCAGCTCCCTCGGCCGCTACCGCTATTGGGCCGCGTCGTGCGCGACGGTGCAGCGCAACCGGCCCTGGCTCGACCCGTTGTTGGTTGGTCTCGGCGTCATCGACCCCGTCGTCAACACCACCCTGTTCCTCAACGGCGCGCTGCGCCGCGACCCGCCCGAGCTGGTGCTGAAGATGCGCGACGCGCTGATCGAGGAGCTCGACCAGCTGCGCAGGTCGTGCACCGAGCTCGGCGCGCAGCTGCTGGTGCTGCTGATTCCCGATGCGCTGCAGACCGAGCCCGCGCGCTACGCCGACTTCGCCGCTGCCCACGAGGACCCCTCGGCCTGCGACCGCACCGCGTTCCACAACGGCTTTGTCGCCGCGCTCCAGCAGCGCGGCTTCACCGTGGTCGACACGCTGCCCACGTTCGAGGCCGAGGCCGTCGCCGGCCGCAGCTGCTTCCACCGCGAAGGCCACTGGAACGCGCACGGCCACGCGCAGGCCGCGGCACTCCTGGTCGAACCGTTGCGCCGCGCCCTGGCGGCGCGATGATGGCGGCGTGCACCGCGTCCTGGTGACCACCGTCCTGCTGACCCTACCAGCGTGCCTTCCCTCGACCGCGGGCTATCTCAGCGTCCCGCTGCGCAGCGAAGACGGCGCCGACCACGCCGGCGTGCGCGTCCGCGTACCATTCGCCGAGATCGCAGCGCGCCTCGACAATTTCACCCCGGCTTCGGTCGCGTTCTACCAGACCGGCCGCGCACCACTCCCCCATCGACTCATCGATACCGATGGCGACGGCGTCGCCGACGCCGCGGAGGTGGAGGTCACGGCACGCGGGGACGGCGGCAGCGTGCTGACGATCGTGTGTCCCGGTCCGCGCGCGGACGACCCGTTGCCGGCCGGCGCCGATCCCACCCCCGCGGTGTCCGCCGATTTCGAGCAAGCGCGGCGCTAGTCACCACTACGGCTCGCCGAGCAGCATCGGTGCGCGCACGGCCGCGGCGACATCGGTGCCGCGCAGCCGCGCCACGAGTGCGAGGGCAAACTCGAAGGCGGTCCCCGGACCGCGGCTGGTGATCAGGGGGCCGTCCTCGACCACGCGCGCCGCGTCGTCATAGGCGCCGTGGCCTGCGACTTCCGCGCGGACGGACGGGTGCGACGTCAACGCGCGGCCGGCACCGACGCCGTGCACCACGAGCGCGCGCGCCGCCGCGCAAATCGCCGCGATGTCGCGCCCCGCGCCCTCGTGCGCGGCAAGGACCGCCCCCACCGCCCCGGAGGCGCACAGCCGGTCGGTGCCGCCGACACCGCCGGGCAGCACCACCACGTCGAACGCGCCATCCGCCGCACCGTCCACCGCGCTCAACGCGGCGTCCGGCAGCAACCGGACGCCGCGGCTGCAAGTGACGGCGCCGGCCCCGTCGACCCCGGCGAGCACGACGTCGACCTCCGCCCGCCGCAGCACGTCGACCGCGATGGTGACCTCCATCTCTTCGGCACCATCGGCGAGGAGGACCAGGGCGCGCGGCGCCGCCGCGCGTGCTACCGAATCTGAGCTCATGAGCGGACGCGCGATCCAGGTTCGCGCTTGAGTTGGGTCGCGTCAGTCGCCGAGCGACTATACTGCGCACCGACTACAGGTCATGCTCGCCCGCCTTCTCTCCTACCTCGCCTTCGCCGTGCTGATGACCCTCAGCATCGCGGGCTCCGCCATCATCGTAGTGTTCTTGTACATCCCGATGGTCGTCCTGAAGGCGGTCGTTCAGGCGGCGACCGGCAAGGCGAAGTCGACCTCCGACGCCAGCGCCGGCAGCCGATCCTCGGGGCCGGCCAACGCGGCCAGCTGACGCGCCCCACGCCTCGATTTGCATCGGGGCGCACGGCCGAATAGGACTGGCTCCGTGTCCCTGTCGGCTCCCACGATCATCGGACTCGTCGTACTCGTTGTGGCGGTCATCGGCGTCGCCGCGTACCTGTCGCACCTCGCCGAGAAGAAGCGCCGCGAGGGACTCGCCGCGGTCGCCCGCGGCCTCGGCCTGCGGTTCTCGGCCGATCGCCGTCGCAACCACGCCCGACGATTTGACCACTTCGAGATCTTCACGCGCGGTAAGGACCGCTACGCCCACAACACCCTCGAGGGTGAGCTCGAGCTGGGACCGTGGTCGTGCGCGGTGCGCGCGGGTGATTACCACTACATCACCGAGAGCACCGACAGTGACGGACGCACGTCGACCACGACGCACCGCTTCAGCTACTTCTTGGTGCATCTTCCGTTCGACGACACACCGACGCTGACGATTCGCCGCGAGGGGGTCTTCGACAAGCTGGCCGCCTCGTTCGGCTTCGACGACATCGACTTCGAGTCGGCGGAATTCAGCCGCAAGTTCCACGTCAAGAGCTCGGACAAGCGCTTCGCCTACGACGTCATCCACCCGCGGATGATGGAGTTGTTGCTCAAGGCCAACCCACCGCGGTTGGAGATCGCGCACGCGCAGTGCTGCACCGGCGACGGCAAGAAGCGCTGGGAACCAGCCCACTTCCAGTACCAGGCGCGCCTGCTCAACCGCATCTGCGAGCTGTGGCCAGAGCACGTCGCGCGCGACCTCGAGGACCGCGGATGACCGAACCGATCGTCTTCGTCCCACTCGGCATCGGCGCGATTCTGCTGGTGTGGGTCATCGTCAACTACAACCGGTTTGCCAGATTGCGGCAGTACGTCAAGGAGAGCTGGTCCGACATCGACGTCGAGCTCAAGCGCCGCTACGAGCTGATCCCGAACCTGGTCGAGACGGTGAAGGGTTATGCGAAGCATGAGCGCGAGACGCTCGAGCGCGTCGTCGCGTTGCGCAACACGGCAGTGGCCAGCCGCGGCTCCGCCGCGGCCCAAGCCACCGACGAGAGCGCCCTCATGCTCGGCGTCAAGCAGCTGTTCGCCGTCGCCGAAGGCTACCCGGAGCTGAAGAGCGACACCCAGTTCTTGGCGCTGCAGAAGGAGCTCGGCATCACCGAGGACCGCATCGCCGCCGCCCGCCGCTTCTTCAACGCCAACGTGCGCGAGCTCAAGACGCTGCGCGAGATGTTCCCCACCTCGATCCTCGCCGCGATGTTCGGCATCCAAGACCCGAGCTACTTCGAGCTCGAGTCGGCCGCCGAGCGCGTCGTGCCGCGGGTTGCGCTGGAGTGATGCGGGGAGGGGGACTCGAACCCCCACTCAGGTTGCCCTGAAGCGGATTTTAAGTCCGCTGCGTCTGCCGATTTCGCCATCCCCGCGGGCATGACGCACGACTGCGTGGTCGCGCGGATGATAGTCGGGTGCGGCGCGTGGAGCGACGGCGAACGGCACCGGTCGGCAGACCGCGCAGCTCCACCCGCGCACCGACGACCGGGGCTCCGTGACCGTCGACCACCCGCCCGCGCAGCCGGTATCCAACGGAAAGCGCGATGTCCCCGAGGTTGGTAGCGGTCCCGGCTTCCACGACCAGTTCCCCGAAGCCCGACCTCACTCCGCGCGGACACCGCCCAGCCGACGCGACGAACAACGACCACGCCACCAACGAATCCCGTATTGGGCGGAGTCGCACCGCGAAGCGACCATCGGCTCCGGTGACCGTGTCGGGCTTGCGATACCAAGCGCTCGGACGGTCCCGAAGGGCGGCGACACGCCCCCGCGGCGCGAACAACAGGTCGTCCGCGCGGTTGCCGCCACCCAGCGTGGACAGGAAGACCGAACCGTGCGCACTGCCGGGAAAGCGCAACGAGTGGGTCACGACAACGGCGAAGACCTCGACTCCGGCCAACGGCCGTCCGGTCTCCGCAGCGACAACACGCCCGGCAACGGTCGCCTTCCCGTCAGTGAGTGCACGATCTTCGATGCGCAAGCCGCTGGCAGCCACGACCTCGCGCGGGGGCGTGAGCCCACCGGCCTCCTTCCCCTCCACGGGGACTGAGACCTTGGCCGCAACGGGCCGCATGCCTCCGGCAACCCATCTTCGATCCCCCGCGGGACCCACGGGGCTCCCCTCGCGCGGCCAGGCGATGTACGCCGCCACAACAAGAAACGACACCAGGGTCGACAGGGCCAACTGAGTGCCGTGTCGCGGCATAGGAAGACGATTGTCGAGGGCGGCGCGGGGGTTCCTCGACGATACCGGCAGCCGGCCTCGCGCCGCGCGTCGCAAAAAAAGCGCCCGGCGAGCAGATTTCGTGTCGGACCGGCAGCGCCGTGTCACTTCGCACGCATCCCCAGGCCCAACCAGCGGCCGCGTCCCTTCGCAGCGCAGCTTCCCATGCAGCAATCCCCGCTTGGCAGACTCCGGTCGATCTGCTCCCTCGGCATCGCGATCCCCCTCGTGTCGCCTTTTGTCGCCGGCCAGCTCTCCATCGAGATCAGTCCCGACATCGGCCGCATCCCGATCCACACGTCGAACCCCGACCCGCTGTTCGGCCCCTACGGGACGTGGGCCGCCGGCAACGGTTACAAGGTGAGCTTCGACGGGGGCATGCGGTTCATCCCGATGCTGGGGCCGGACTACCCCGAGCTGCAGAGCTGGAGCTGGCACACGACCTCGGTGCGCGCCGGCGAAACCGAGCTGCTGCGTCCCGGCGAACGGCCACTCACGAGGCGCTCGGACTACCGATTCGAGTACCGCTACACCGCGGTCGTCGAGGCCTACGATGTGCTCGACGATGGTGTCGAGCAGACCTTTGTGCTCGACACCAGGCCACCGTGTGCCGGAGATCTGGTCATCACTGGGCAGATCGACACCGGTCTCGAAGCACCGGCGCATCCCGCCGACCACCAGCGCTTGGTGTTCGCCGACGGGCAAGGGCTGGGCATCGTCAGCTATGGACGCGCGACCACCATCGACGCGGCCGGTCGTCACCACGCGATCGACACCGAGTACACCGATGGGCAGGTCCGCCTGGTTGTTCCGGCCAACGTGCTGGAGGACGCGCACTATCCGCTCGTCGTCGACCCGCTGATCCGCCGCGCCGACATCAGCATGCCAACGCTGGATGGGAAGGTCGCCGTCGGCTACGACCGGCCGAACCAACAGCTGCTCATCGCGTTCTCGCTCTGGTCCTTCGCCGGGGACTCGGATCTCCACGCACAGGTCTATCCAGAAGACTTCAGTGGCCCGCCGGCAAACGTGTTCAACGATATCGAGGTCGGCTGGTCGTCCCGTGAGCCGGCGATCGCCAGCTCGCTCAACCCACGCATGCAGACGATCGCGTACACCCGAGGTGTTCCGCAGGGCGTTGGAGGGCAGACCAACACGTCGACTCGGTACCATGTGCGCAATGGCGGCACGATCTTCGGCTCCACCGTCTACACGATCCCGACCCCCGCCGGGTGGGACGATCGCCGGCCGGATGTCGGAGGGACCCTCCGCACGACAAACGGCACCGCCGCCATGATCGTGATGGAACGCACGACGTCCTCCGCTTCGAGTCCTACGGCACGCTCCGAAATCATCGCGGTTCCCATCGACCTCTCCGGCCCCACCCCGATCCAGAAGCCCGCGGTCCGCATCCAACCGACGACTTCCAGCCCGAGCGCCAATCCGGTCCTGAGCAGGCCGTCGATCAACAAGGTCGGCGGCAGTCCTCAGAGCAACGACTGGGTCGTCGCCTTCTGCGAGATCGACGCCACCAGCAGCCAGCCCGTGTGGCGGGTCGCCGCCCGCCAAATCTCTGCCGATGGCAAGCAGAGCGCCGCGGCGTGGACCTCGTCCGCAGGCGGCGTGGTTCACGCCATGGCCCCGAAGATCGCGGGTGATCGTCGCTCGACCCACTACGGGATCGCCTTCGTCCAATCACCGGTGTTGTCGGGGTTCACTCCGTACCCCAACACCGGGCACGACGTCCTGTTCGAGCGGATCGACTGGCCTTCGGGCGGCAGCGCCAAGCGGATGTCCACCGCCACGCTCCACCTCGGCAGCTTCCCATCGACTCGGGTCGGTGATTGCAGTTTCGACAGCTTCAGCCGCTCTCACTGGGCGATCTCGCTACAGGATCCGGAGGTGTTCCTGCGCGTTGGGTATCGAGGCGGTGTTCTGGAGCGCTTTCCGATCACGGTTCCCGGCGGCGACCCGCACACCGGCGGAATCGACGCCCTCGACGACGGCGGCTACGTTGCCCTCTACAACGGCCGCACCTCGATCACGGCGATCACGCACGGCGTCAACGCGCCTCCACGCGCATCGGCGACGGGCCCGAGCTGTAGCCCGGCTTCCATCGAGTGGACGACCCAATGGCGACAGCAGCTCCTCCCCCAACACGCCCAGCAGATCGGGCACGGCTACACCGAGGTGCGGGTCGCTGGAGCTCCCATCGGCGCCCTGCACTACCTCTTGGTCAGCCTGACGAGCGTCCAGGTCCCCCTGGTCGGGCCCGGCGTTGCACCGGGTTGCTGGCAACTCGTGCCGTTCCAGTTCCTCTGGAGCGGCCCTCGGTCCGGACCGGAAGCGGTATGGCCGTTCCCCCTCCCCGAGTTCCTGCCTCCGATCACGCTCCAATTCCAAGACGTGCATCTCGACATCACCACGGGCCTCGCGCAGACGACCAGTCGCTTGACCGTCGACGTCACGAGGTAGGCCGTGGCCGGTGACGACCTGAGTGCGTCGGGCGAGCTCAGCGACGAGTTGATGCGCTCGGCGACTTCCGGGTGTCAGGCAGACGTCGACGCGCTGATCGCCCTATCCGCTCCGCGGGTCCTGGCGTATGTCCGGCTGCACATGGGGCCAGGACTGCGGGCCCGAGAAACCTCGCAGGACATCGTCCAGTCCGCGTGTCGCGAGGCGCTCGAAGATGCCCGAGAAGGATTCGAGTACCGCGGGCGCGCGGCGTTCCTGAGCTGGTTGTTCTCGACCGCGCTCAACAAGGTCCGCGAGCGACACCGGTATCACCATCGCGAGCGGCGCACGCCGGCGCGAGAGCTGCGGGAGGAGGGGGTCGCCGAGCTCCACACCCTCTTGACGCCGAGCCGTTGCGCGATGGCGCGCGAGAACGCCGCGATGATCGAGGACGCGTTCCACAGCCTGACCGACGACGACCGCGACGTGATCCTCTTCTCGCGCGTCATCGGCATGTCGTGCGCTGAGATCGCGGAGCAGATGGACTGCTCACCGGCAGCGGCGCAGGCGCGGTTGGGCCGAGCGATGGCGCGCCTGTCGCGCGCCTACGAACGCCGCTCCAAGAACTGAAGCGGCAGGCTTCGCGAAACGTCAGCGGCCGGCATCCGAAAAGGGCTCGGCAGTCCAGACGTAGATCTGACTCGGCATGTCCCACTGGTGCGCGCGGGCGAACAGTCGGCATCCGTCGTTGGACCAGAACAGGTCTTGGGTTGGACGGTCCGGTTCCTCGAGCTCGATCAGCTTGACCCCAGAAGAGAAGTCCAAGACGCGCACGGGCTCGTCAGCCCCGGCCGTCGCCAGTCTCTGGCCATCGGGCGAGACACAAACCGAGAACGTCGCCAGCGTGTGGCGGGGGAACGCGCGCAGGGGCGCCAACGTACGGTGATCCAGAAGGAGGACTTCGCCGGTGTGGAGCCCTGCCACGAGGGCTTCGCCGCGCGGCGTCCACGAGACGTCGTGAATCCGGCTGCGAAGCCGATGGCGACGCCGCTCCACCCCGGACATCCGGTCGAACACCACCAGCTCACCGGCGTAGGTCGAGCAGAACACCTCGGACTGATCGGGGGCGATCCAGGCGTGCAGCGGCTGCTTGTCTTCGTCGGAGAAACAGTGTTCCCAGACAGTCTCGAGTGTGGCGCTGTCGATTCCGTACAGGGTACGCGCCTCATACGAGGTCACGGCCAAGAAGGCACCGTCGACGCTCGCACTCACGGAATTCGCGCGCTCGCCCCGGGCGAGCAAAGGGCGAGAACGCACCACGGTACCCCGCGCTGCGTCGATGGCGCGGAGCACGCCGTCCCACCCCACCACGACGACCTGATCACCGATCAAAGCGCTGTGCTCTCCCGTCATCCCGGCAACCTCGAGCTGCATCGACGCACGGATCTCAAGGCTGTCCAAGTCGATGATCTGGACGAGCCGGTCCTGATTACAGAACGCCGCCCGCCGGCCGCCCGCACCGTAGGCGAGATCGCGACAATCGAGACCGATCGGAACGACGGAGCAGTCCTGCTTGGGCGGCAGGTCCCAAACTCGAACCGCGGGATCCATTCCACCGGCAGCGAGCCGCTTTCCGTCTGCAGAGATTTGCAGGTCGTTGACCCCGAGCTGGGAGCCATCCAGAGTGCCCAGCTGCTCCCCGGAGTCGATCGAGTAGCAGTGGATCAAGCCGAGCCCCCATCCTCCGCCGACGTATGCGACGCCGGCCGTATCGTCGACGCGGATGGTGTAGACGTTCTGCGAGAGCGCCAGCACCGACCGCAGGCGTCCCGAGTCGAGCTCGCGGATCGCCACACGATGTCGGCTCCCGGCGAAGAGCAGGCCGCGATCGCGAGACACCGCGAGCCCACTGATCGGCGTCGCCGAGTACTCGAGATCGTCGGGGCCCGCGAGGGTTTCCACGTGTGCCCCGTCCGCGCGAAGCCGAAACAGCTCGCCCCGATGCGTGCCGACGATGATCTGGTCGGGGGATACGTAGACGGCCTCGCTCACTCGGTCTCGCGCCCCAACGAGCGGGACGCGGCGCGCGGGCTCGCTCCCGTCGGTGGGCCCCAAGAGCAGAGCCGGTCCTTCGCACAGCGCGTACCGCGACCCGTCGGGCGACACGCACAGGGCGCCCCCCACGGCGCCGTCGACGAGCGTCGTCACGGTTTGCTGGCTCAGGTCGACCAGCTTCACGAAGCGGGTCCAACCCTGTGAGCAGCCGACGAGCAGACGATCGGGAACCGCAGTGGCCTCGATCTTCCCGATCTCGGCGCCCAGATCGATTGCCAGCACAGGCGTTCCCTCAGGATAGGTGCACAGCGTCAGCGTCCCCTGCGCACCCCCGAATGCGATGCGGTGATCGTCCACCCAGTGCAGCGCGTAGGTCCTCGGCTCGGTCGGGATCATTCCCGCCGCATCGTTGATGCGCCCCTTCAAGTAGCCGTACTCCCATCCCCTCAGGTGCGCCGGCGTCGCATCGAGATGACCCATCGCCGCGGCGGTTTGCCCCTGATCCAACGCCAAACTCGCCGCCCGGACATCGAGCGCGTAGGCCCGCCAATCGGCGACCCGCCGCTGCTCTGCGGTCTCCAACTGCGCGCGGCCGACTCGGACCACCCCCCAGACGAATGAACCGACGGCGAGCAGTCCCGCGACGACCAGGAGAATCGCGGCAACCCCCACGGGACGATGGCGCCGCCAAACTTTGCTCAGGATGTAGCCCAGAGTCGGGCTCCGTGCCGCAACCGGCAGGTGCTGCAGGTGACGGGCGACGTCGTCGGCCAGCGCCGAAGCCGACGAGTAGCGCTGATCTGGGTCGCGGTGCACTGCGTTGAGCACGATCTTGTCCAAGTCACCGCGCACGCGCCGCAGCAAGCCATGCGCCGACGTACCCCGACGCTCCGCGACTGACGACGCACTCGCGTGCCCGACCAACAGCCGACTGGGCGCACGGGGATCCTCTTCGCGCACGATGCGCAGCGCTTCGGAGAGTGAGACCTCCTGCAGCTGCTGCCGCCCGTGGGGAAGGTCGTCGACGAGCAGCTCGCACAGAAGCAGCCCCAGCGCGTACACGTCGGTGCGCGTATCCACGGCGGCGGAACCCGCCTGCTCCGGGCTGGTGTAGTAGGGCGTGCCGACGAAGGCGCCGTCGATCGTCAGACTGGCACGCCCGCCATCGTCGTACAGGGCCTTGGCCAAGCCGAAGTCGATGATGACCGGCTGCGGCGGGTCACGGTCGTCGACGACGAGGATGTTCGTCGGTTTGAGGTCGCGGTGCACGACACCTCTCTGGTGTGCGTGCGCCACGCCCGCGCACACGTCACAGAACAGCCGCAGCCGCTCGGAGACGCCGAGCCGGTGCTCGTCGCAGTAACTCGTCAAGGGCGAGCCGCGAACTAACTCCATGACGAGGTAGGGGCGCCCGTCACCGGTCGTGCCGGCGTCGAGCATCGATGCAATCGAAGGATGCTGCATGCGGGCCAAGGCCTGCTGCTCCATCGCGAAGCGCGCCACCGAACGCGGATCGCTGCACCGAACCTGGAGGACCTTGATCGCCACCTCCCGCTCCACCGGCTGGCTCTGCCGCGCGCGATAGACGGCCCCGAACCCACCCCGGCCGAGCTCGTCCAGCACTGCGTAGGCATCGATGTCTGGCGGCGGACACGGGTCGGCAAACGCCGCCACCAGCTCTTCTCCCTGCGCCAGTCTCGCCGCGAGCGACAGGATCCGCTCCCGGTGATCGGGGTGACGATCCAGAAGCTGCTCGACCGCAACCGTGCGCTGGTCCGCCGGCGATCCGTACCAGGCCTCGTAGCACGCATTCTCGACCGGCTCGGGCAGGCCCTGCGGATGCCCTGGTCCGTCGTGGCTGGACATGCGGCTCCATTATGCCCTGCGTGCGGGGTTGCGGGCACGTTCCGCCGGTTTGAGGCGGCAGTGGCGCAGAGCGCGCTCACGTGCCAATCTTGGAGTCGTGGCCGAGAGGAACCGGCAGGCTCTGGCAGAGCGCGTCGCACGCGCGGCAACGACCGCCCTCGAATCACAGGGCTCCGTCACCGCGATCGACGTGATGCTCGGTCTTCGGTGGCTCAGCCCGAGCTGTCTCGTCGAATGGCGCACACGGCGACTGCCAGCCCTGCAGCACGCCATCCAGACCGACCCGAAACGGGTGCGCTTGGCGCTGCGGTTGTTTCGGGAATGGGCCCAACAAGCCGAGCTCGAGCCCGCGGAGGCCGACTACGTCGCCCGCACGCCAAACCGCGAGCGCTTGCAGTTCTCGCTGTCGGGCGCCGCCGCGCTGGAGGCTGCATGGCGGACCCAGTGGATTTCGCCCAGGCTCTCGACAGCCCAGCGCGGGCGGGTGCGAGCGAATGCACAGAAGCCGCCGGAGTTGGTGGTCGTCATGGCGCTGCACCCCGACTGGGAATGCCATCACTGCGGTGGCAGCGGCGCGCTCCTGGTCATGGAGCCGCCCGGCCCAGCCTGCCTTCCCTGCGTCGGTCTCGATCACCTCGAGCTGCTGCCAGCTGGCGACGCGCTACTGACGCGCCGCGCCCGTGCCGCTAGCAAACAGACCGCCGTCGTGGTGCGCTGGAGCAAGGCGCGCAAGCGCAACGAACGTGTCGGTTGCTTGGTCGAGCACGAGGCCCTCGCATCGGCGCGCGCGCGCATCGAGCGCGAGTCGGCCCAGTGACGCGTCGTGATTCGCGGAGGGCCGGCGCCGTCTAGAAGACCAGCGAGTCGTCGCGCCGGACTCCATCACACGCGATCTCGAGAACCGCGAGCGCCTCGGCGATCTCTGCCGGCTCGGGCACCGCGCTTCCGCGCTTGATGTGCACGATGGTCTCCGCTCCGAAGAAGACATCCTGAACACTGGCGAAGCTCTTCATGAAAGCCGCACGGGCCTTCTTGGCGCTGGCCGCTCAAAGGGGCTTCGGCGTGCCGGCGACGAACGCCGCCAAAGGCCGCACGATCTCGCGCCGTTCGAAGTGCCCGAACTTCAAGCCCTGCTCCTCCAGCGCGCTCCTCGCATCGTCTTCGGAGAGCGTCGCGCCCTCGTCGAGCACGAGGGTCGCGCGCACCCCACTCATCATCAACCGGTCGACTCCATCGAGACTTTCCATGGCCGCACGGGCCTTGGCGGTGGCGCCTCAACCGCCGCCGTCCGCCTCCACGATGTGCACGACGAGCTTTGGTCCGGGGGCCGAACCCTCGCGCACCGACGTCAGGATGGAAGTGTCACCGCACGCCGCGACGCCCAGAGCGGTGGCGAGCAGGATGGAGCTGTGAGTCTGCATGTCTCGCCAGATGTCGGCGAGCGGGCGGGCGATTGCAGATCTCGAGAAATCCGAGGATCTCCCGGTTTCTGCAATGTGGGAGCGCGGCCCTGACATCTACGTCTGGCATCGCGGATGTCCGACCACCCCGCGCAGACCCTGGACCTGGACGAGTTTGCCGCACGCTTCCAGCGCGCGGCACCGGCGCTGTGGTGCGTCGCGGCAGGGGTCCTCGGTTCGCCCGATGCCGCCGAGGACGTCGTGCAGGAAGCGGCGCTGCACGCGATGGCCAAGTTGCCGACATTCCGCGCGGACAGCGATTTCACCGCTTGGATGGCGCAGTTCGTCCGCTTCACGGCCCTCAACCAAGTGCGTCGCGTGGACCGCGAACCCAAATCCCTCGGATCCAACCTGCCGGAGCCGGTCGCACCCAGAGCAACGTCCCCCCTCGTGTCGGAGGTCGGGGACATCCTGCCGGAGCAGACGGACCTCGACGATCACGTGCTGCACGGGCTCAACGCCTTGCACGAGACACAACGCACGTGCCTTCTGTTGCGCACCCGTGCTCGATCTCCCCTACCGCGAGATCGGCGAGATGCTCGACATGCCCGAAGGCACGGCGATGAGTCACGTGCACCGCGCGCGGCAGCAGCTCGTCGATCAGCTGAGGGGTGCAGCCGCGACGACCACCGAGGCGAGGAAGGCCCAATGAACCAAAGGGATCGGCACGACCTCCAACGCTGGCTCGACGGCACTTTCGAGGCCGAAGAACGCGCCGCCTTCGAGCGACGCATCGACGAGGACCCCGAACTTCGAGCCGAGCTGCAGGTGCACGAGCAGGTTGGCGAGTCGATCCGGCGCAGCCATTCGGTACCGGAGATCAACGCCCCAGCGCCGGCAGCGCCGGCAGCGCCACCGCGATGGCCGTTCTTCGTGGCGGGCGCGGCCAGTGCCGCCGCAGTCCTGCTCGTCTGGCTGCAGCCGTGGGCCAACCGCACCGAGCTGATGCGCATGGCGGTGGGTCGCAGTTGGCTCGCGGTCTGCGAACAACCCGACCCTCGCCCCGCCGAGCCCGCCTGCGCGTCCCCAGGCCAGGTCCCACAGTACGTCCAACCGCTCGCCCCCGAGCTCCCGTCCCCGCTGGTGTGGCGCGACGCCGAGGGCGTGCGCTTCGAGCGGGGCCTCGAGCCGCGCCCGCCGAACGGCCTGCGGGTACTCGCGCTTTCGGTGCTTCCGCAGACCGACGTGTTCTTGTTCGTCGTGCCCGCGGCCACCGACCCACGACCGGCGCTTCCGCCGGACACCGACTGGAACCTGTTCCGCAAGACCTGTGGCGCACTGGTGGTCTACGAGCTCACACCGCTCGAGAAGCCGCACGGCTTGCAGTGTTTGGCCGCGGGATGACCGCAGTCTCTGCCGACGCGCTACCGCCACTGCGGGCCGCCGATGTTACGCTTTCGTCATGGCAGCGAAGAAGCGCGCGGCAAAGAAGACGCCGGCCAAGAAGGCCGCGAAGACCAGGACTCCCGACCGCATGACCACGGCCGAGCGCTTCGTCACCGGGCAGCACACGAAAGAGGATCTCGAGCCCGTTGCCGTGAAGTGCCCCGAGTGCGGACACAGGGGATTTCAGGCTGCCAAGGGTCGATTCGGGCCGGTCTGGCGCTGCCTGAACCGGCCGGCCTGCAAGCACTTCTTCGACGCGCGCCCGACCGGCAAGAAGTGCGGTTATGTGGTCAGGGGAAAGAAGTGTGGCGCCTTGATGGTCGAGGGAACGAAGACGATTCCCGACCGTTGCTCGCTGCGGTCGTGCCCCAATCGCAATCCACACCGGCTGTAGTGGGTCCTCCGGCAACAAACTGCAGCCCTTCCGTGGGCCTGGCTAGCTGAGAGACGCTGACCGAGACGTAACCGGAGCCCTCTTCCGAGTCACTGGAAGTGACGCAGGGCCAACTGCGCAAACGGTGCCCTTTTGGTCCCCCCCCGCGTTGTGTCCCGGAGGTCGCCGATGTTCGTTCCCCCGCGTTGCCCCAACTCAGCTTGCCCACACAACCGCAGCCCGCGGCCCGGCTTCTTCGTACGCCGTGGCTACTACTACCCCAAGTGCCGCGCCCAAGGCGTGCCGCGCTTCCGCTGCCGCCATTGCCGGCAGGGCTTCTCGCGGCAGACGTTCCGCATGGATTACCGCGACCACAAGCCCGACCGCAACGCCTGGATCGTCATGTTGCTCTGCTCTGGCCTGGGCCTGCGACAGACCGCACGCCTGGCCGGGCTCACGGCGCGCAACACCGAGATGAAGTTCCGCAAGATCGGTCGTCACGTCCGCCGCCTGAACAACAACTTACGGGGCGACCTCCCGGTCGGCTCGAGCTTGCAGTTCGACGAACTCGAGAGCTACGAGGGCCGCCGCAACACGCGGCCCCTGACGCTGCCTGTCCTGATCGAGCGCGGGAGCCGCTTCATCCTCGCAGCGCGGTCGGCCCCGATCCGCCCCGGTGGCCCCAAACCGGCTGCGCGCCGGCGAGCTATAGAGGCCGACGCGCGGCGGTTTGGCCGGCGGCCGTCGCGGTCGCGCGCGGCAACGCGCAATGCGCTGTGCCGGGGCGCGCGCGCTTGCACTCGGTTGACCACCGTGTTGCTCGAAACGGACGAGAAAACGACCTACTCAGGACTCGCGAGGGGCATTTTCGGCGCGCGGCTCGAGCACCAGCGAACACCAAGCACGCTGCCGCGCGAGACCTGGAATCCGCTGTTCGCGATCAACCATACCGAGGCAATGGCGCGCGACCTCAACGGTCGTCTGCGGCGCGAGTCCTGGCTGGTCAGCAAGAAGCGCTGTTTCCTCAACCTGCAGCTGCACATCTACACCGCGTACCGCAACTTCACGCGACCGCGCTTCAACTTCGACCGAGACACGCCGGCGATGCTGGTTGGCTGGCTGCCCCAGAAGTTGCGGCTGAACCAGGTGCTATCCTGGCGCCAGGACTGGGGCACGCGCAGCGGCCATCCGCTGGATCGAAACGCAAAACCGATCGAGAACTTCCTGAAGAGCTCTGCCTGACTTTCTTGCGGCCGTGCCGGACCACGGAAGGGCTGCAGTTCACAACCCGGAGCGGCGAAGGAGGCGAGAGGAAACCGAGCGGGTTTCTGCAGCTCGATCTCGACGAGTTGCACGAGTTCTCGGTCGAACACGAGTGCTTCAACGACACCGACACGCCATGGACCGACCTCCGGTTCCGACGCGACTCGACGTCCGCCCGCGTCAGGAAGCAGCCGGACCTGACGCGACCACCTACGCCGTGCCGCGCCTTCTCGAAGCGCACGGCACGCCGAGCCAACCGATTTCCAGTGACGCCCGCCCGCGTTCGCGGGTGGGGCTAAGCATGATCCACAAGCTCGCCTCTGTCGTGGCTCTCTGCGGCGGTCTCGCCGCGCAGGGAATCGTCTCTCCCAGCACGTTCGGGCCGGCCGAGGCCACGTCGTGGGCTTCGTTCGGCATCGGCGGCCAGAGCGCGCCGGCGGCGATGCTCGCCATCCACGGCGAGATGCAGGGTCGCCCGGCGACCATCACCGGGGTTTCGTTCCGGCGCGAGGGGCAGAACACCAGCAGCTACGGCGCGTTCACCATGGTGGTCAACGTCTGGGTGTCCACCGCGGCGACACCGCCCTCCGCGCCCTCGGCGACGTTCGCACAGAACCACGGCCCCGACAAGCAGCAGGTCGTGACCTTCGGCCTCGTGCAAGTGCCCGCCATGCCACCGCCAACCGCAATTCCGGCGCCCTTCGACCTGTCGATTCCCTTCGACCAACCTCTCGCATGGACCGGCGGCGGGCCGCTGTGTCTGGAGATCCAGCTGGTGTCGAAGAGCACGACCCAGACGGTGCTGTTCGACTGGGTCAGCGACAACCCGCGCCTGAACCCCCGGCCCACGACGCTGCGCTACGGCAGCGGCTGCATCGCGACCGGCCAGACGGCCGCCGTGCGGCTGGACGGCGCGGGTACGGGCAGCTGGACGACCGGCGGCGTCAGTCTCACCTACACCGGCAGCCGGTTCCCGGCGAGCGCAATGGTCGGCTTGTTGATCGGTGGCAGCAACGCACAGTTCGCGGGCCTCCCACTGCCGCTGGCGCTGCCGGGGACGGCGATCGCTCCGTCCGGCACCTGCTCCCTGCTCACCGACGCCCTGCTCGGGATTCCCGCGGTCACCAACGGCTCCGGCCAGCTGAGCTTCAGCCTCGGCCTCGCCGCAACGCCGGCGTTCAACGGCCTATCGTTGTTCACGCAGGCCGTCACGCTCGACGCGACCGCGAACTCGTGGGGCGTGGTCTCGAGCAACGGCGTGCAGCATCAGGTGCTGGCGCCCTGGTCGAATTCGCTCGGCACGGTCTACGCCACCAGCTCGTTCGGCCCGACTGGATCGGTGCGCGCGGACGAGGGGTTCGTCTGCCGTTTCGACGGGCCGTGAGGCCGAGAGGGTCCAGGGCGAGTTCGGGGCCCCGACGCCCGGCGCAGCGCTTACAGCCGACTCACCATCTCGCTGATCGTGATCGGCACGAAGGGCGAGACGCAACCCTTCGACACCGGGTAGTCACGGTAGATCCCGAGCGCCTCGCCGATCGCGATGGCGCGCTCCCGGTGCTCCTCGTGGTAGATGCCGATGTTGGCCAGGCAAGTGTTCATCGTCCATTGGGCCTGGGGCGCAGCCTTCGGCATCTCCTTCTCGATTCGATCGAGCAGCGCACCGAGATCGAGCCCTTCCGGCTGCTTGGCCACCCGCTCGGAGGTCAGACCCCAGCCAGCACGCTTGGTCATCGCGTCCTTGGACTTCATCCACGGCTCGCGCACCGACTCCTTGGCCGGGTGCTTCTTGATGACGTAGGAAGCCAACCAATCCGCGACCCATTCGCAGGTGCCCTCCTTGACCATCCGGGCGAGCTGCTTCGCGTCGAGATCCGCGGGGCGCACGATCAGGATGGCGAGCATCTGCGCGTCGGCGTTGCCGGTCTCCCACAGCGAGAGGCCGAGGTCGTGGTCGATCTTGATCTCCTTCGCCAGCTTGCGGAGGTCGCCGGTCTTCACGCCGAATTGATTGTCGCCCGCACCACGCTTGGCGTTGAAAGCGCGCCGTTTCTCGTCACCCAGCTTCTCGAGCCGGGCCATGGCTTGCTTCGTGTCCATGGCCCCGATGCTAAGGAGGATCGCTCCTCGACGGAGGCGGCGAACACGCAACAAGCCGCGGGCAGCCAAAAAACTTCCAACGCAGGTGGGGCAGGAGCGCCGCGAACCGACTCTCGGCGTTGTCCACGAACTCCAAGAGAGAACCTCTCCATGACCACCGCCCACGCCCGAACCGGCGACCACCCTTCTTCCCTGCAGGCCCGTAGCGTGCCGTTGTTCTCGTTCCTCGCCCTCGCCGCACTCCTGTCCACGACCCCGGCCGCGCAGAACAGCGGCGTCGACTGGGCCCGCTATCTCGGCGGGCCCGGCAACGACTTGACCGGCTGGCTCCACGGAGTCCATACCATGCCGGGCGGCGACGTCCTGGTTTGCGGGGGAACCGACGGCGGCTTTCCCCTGGCACCACAGTCCGCGGGCTTGACGGACTCGGTCATCGTGCGCGTGTCCGCCGACGACGGCACGCTGCGCTGGGCGGTCACGCTCGGTGGCAGCGCCAACGACAGCGCACAGGGCCTGAACGGCGATCCGACGGGTCAGTGGATCTACGTGACAGGGCATACCGATTCGGCCGACTTTCCGGTCACCGCCAACGCCGCCCGGCAGGTCCACGCCGGTGCGACCGACATGTTTGCCGCCATCCTCGATGCCCAAACGGGGGCGTTGGTCTACGCGACCTTCCTCGGCGGCAGCGATATCGACTACGGCATCGATATCACGCCCGACGGCAGTGGTGCTCGCGGTCGAGGATTCTGGCTGTCGGGGCAATCGCAATCCAAGGACTTCCCCGTCGGAGCAAGCGCCTACCAGTCGGCCCTGCGCGGGTTCAACGACATGGTGTTGGCACGCATCGACCCCGACACACCCGGCGCTGGCGCGATCAGCTATGCGACCTATCTCGGCGGTTCCAGCAGGGTCTGGAACCTGGGCGACTTGCACGTCGATTCCGCCGGCATCCTCACGACCTCGGCAGAGACCGAGTCCGCGGACTTTCCGACGACGTCCACGGCCTTCCAACCGGTTGCCAAGTTCACGGCGGGGTCCGGCTCCTCTGACGCGGTCATCATCAGGCTCGATCCCGGCCTGCCCCCCGCCCAGCAGCTGGTGTGGGGAACGTACCTCGGGGGCAACGGCTTCGACAATGCGAATGCCCTGCACGTGACGGCCGCAGGCTTGGTCACAGTGGGTGGCTTCACCCGGTCCACCGACCTGCCGACGACAGCGGGAGCCGTCCACAGCAACTATCGAGGGGGAATCGACGACGGCTACGTGGCGCAGCTCGACCCCGCGCAGACCGGCTCCAGTCAGCTTCAGTACCTGACCTACCTGGGTGGAAGCCGCACCGACGGTGTCAACGACCTGGTCGTCGACCAAGGCGGCATGATCACCATCTGCGGGAACGGCAACTCGCCGGACTTCGCGACGACGTCAGGCGCTTGGCTCCCCGCGGCGCCCGGACCGGGCACGACCGCCGCCTACGTTGCCAGGATCGATCCCGACGCCGTGCAGGGACGAATCCTGTACGCCACCTACGTCGGCGGAACACAGCGCGACACCCTGGGCACCAGCATCGCGCTCGACCCTCTCGGCGGCGTATATGCCGTCGGGCGAACACAAGCGCCGGATCTCCCGGTGACCGCCGGGCCATCGTTCGGGGGCGGTTGGGACTTCTGGATCGCGCGCCTGAACCAGTTGCCGGCGGGGGCCGCGCGCTGCGGCGACTCCACCCCTTCGTCGAAGGGACCGAGCTACATCGGTGTCAATCGGCAACCGGTGGCCGGCGACCCGGGCTTCTCGATCCTGGCGGGAGGTGCTCCGCATTCGTCCGTGTGTCCGACGTTCGGGGCTCTGTTCTTCGGCGCCCCGAACTGTGGTGGCACGCAGGTCCCGCAAGGGCTGACCCTCCACCTCCAGACGTCGATGCCAATGTTGGCCGTCCCAACCAACCCGGTCGATGATCTGGTCGAGCTCAACCTCCCGCTCGCCTCAACATGGGGCGGCCTCGGCGTCGCGTGCCAGTTCGTGTGGTTCGAACCCTGCCCCGGCAACACCTTCAGCGCGACCAACGCGCTCCTCGTCACCGTGCAATAGCGCGCCCCGAGCGCAGATGGCCGGAACTCGAGATCACCTCAAGACCGCTCCTCGAGCGCAGCCAACAACCGCACGCCCGCACGCGTCAGAAGATGACGAACCGACTTCTCGCTCCGCCCCATGCGCTCGGCGATCTCGCGCCGGTGCAGCCCTACGAACCGCGAGAGGAGAAGGGCTTCGCGGTAGTCCGGTGGCAACGCGTCGACGGCTCGTTCGAGGCGGGCTGCCTGCTCGTTGCCCACGGCTTGCTCGCTGGGACTCGGCTCGAGGGCGCACAGGTTTGCGTAGAGTCGACTCGGTTCGCTGGCCTCGCTCTGACCGACCGCGTCGACGTGGACCTCTCGCGCGACGTCGCGCTTCTGCGCTCGGTGGAAGTTGCCCTTCTGTCGCACCTTGTTCATGGCTGCCGTGAACAGCCACGCCCGAAACGAGCCCGCGCCGCGATACTCGAACCGCGGCAGGTCTTCGAGCACCTCGCGGCAGACCGACTGCACGACGTCGGAGCACGATTCCCTCACCCGAACCAGTGGGTCGAGCTGCAGCCGCACGAACGCGCGCACGTCGCTCAGGTGTTCGGCGATCAACTCGTCGATCGCGCCACTCTCGCCACACTGTGCGGCCGTGACGAGGGCTCTGGTCCGAGTCGCTGAGAGGCTCGCCGAGGATTCGGTACACTCGTCCACCCACGCATAGCTATCGCGTCGAAGCGCAGGTGACAACCCGCATGAACCCAGCTGAACAGGATCCGGTGGATGCCCTGCTGGAACAGTGCTTGGACGAACCCGCCACCGACTGGAAGCGCCACATCGATGAGCTCTGCGCCGCGAAGCCCGAGGCCGCTGCCGAGCTTCGCCGCCGATTCGAGAAGCTGATCGCACTCGGGCTGGTGGATCCCGCAGCCCTCGATGACACAGCCAAGAGCCCGGAGCGCGTCGGCCACTTTCGGCTGGTGCGCGCGCTGGGCGGCGGCGGGATGGGAGTGGTCTACGAAGCCCACGACGAGAAGCTCGATCGTCGCGTCGCGTTGAAGCTGATCCGCGGCGACCACCTCTGGTTCCCCACGTCGAGGCGGCGTTTCTTTCGCGAGATGAACGCCGCCAGCCGGCTCGACCACCCGAACCTCTGCCCGATCTACGAGGCGGGCGAGATCGATGGTGTGCCCTACCTGGCGATGCGCTTCGTCGACGGCGAGACCCTGTCGGCTCGGCTTGCGCGGCGTCGGGGCGAACCGCACGGGAGGCAACGAAGCGGGGTCCACTCGACCGGTGCCACGGACGCCGAAGACATCCGGCGCGTGGAGACGATCGCGCGCGCCCTGCACATGGTGCACGAAGCGGGGCTCGTGCACCGTGACGTGAAGCCGAGCAACATCATGGTGGCCCGCAGCGGCGAGCCGGTGCTCGTCGACTTCGGTCTCGCCCGGGACGCGAACGCCGAGGCCGCTGCCCTGACGGTGTCCGGCGAGCGCCTCGGCACTCCCGCGTACATGGCGCCGGAACAGGTGACGGGCAACGGGAGCACCGACCGCAGGGCTGACGTCTATGCACTCGGCGCGACCCTGTACGAGTGCCTCACGCTGCGGACACCGTTCGGCACGCCCTCCCGCCACGTGCTCTACCAGAGAATCGCCAACGAGCCCGTCCCGAACCCGCGAAGATACAATCGCCGGATCGGCTCCGACCTGCGGGTCGTCATCGAGAAGGTGTTGGCGAAAGACCCCGCGGATCGCTTTGCCACCGCCGAGCTGTTCGCCGACGAGCTGGGCCGGATCCTCGACCACGAACCGATCCACAGCCGCCGTCCGTCCCTGTCGTTGCGCGCTCTGCGCTGGTGCCAACGCAATCGAGCGGCCGCCGGAATCCTCGCCGCGACAGCCCTCGGGCTGGTCGCATCGCTCGTGCTCCTGCGCGCCACGTTGCTTTCCGAGCAGCGCCTGCTGGCAATCGCCTTCCTGCAAACCGCGGACGAGGCGCAGCAGCGGAATCCCAAACTGGCATTCCGCTACGCGCGCCACGCGCTGCTCATGCACGACGACCCTGAGATGCGGGTGATGGCGCGCGTCCAGGAATTGATGTTCGAGCTGCGAGAAAACACGGTGATCGACCGTCGCGCTTCGAACAAAGCCGACTTCTCCCCGGACGGCCGGTCCTTGGTCGTCAGCGGCCCTGGGACACCGCCGATCCTGCTCCGGCGTCGCGCCGACGGTTGGCGTTCCATCGCGCTGGACACGGACTGCCGCGGCGAGTTCAAGCGGGGCGCCGTCTGCCAGTTCACCCCGTCGGGCGACGAGTTCGCGATGCGCGGCCTGCTCTCGGGCAGGATCCACCGGTTTCGGGTGACCGACTCGGGGGCTCGGACGCTGCCGGTGCCGGTCCCCGAGGCCGCGCCTCCGCTCTTCGCCATCCGCTATGACGCCGACGCGAGCCGCGACCGGTTTCTGGCGGTGTACAGCGAGTGCACCGAACTGCGCTCGCGTCGGTCGGGTGAGTTGATCCGCCGATTCGACCAGCGCAGCGATCGTCCGAAGTGGATCGAATGGTTGGACGCCGCGTTTCTCCCGGGCGGCGAGATCGTCGCAGAGGACCGAGTTTGGAGTGCGGACGGGAGCGAGGTCATCGCGACCTTGTCCTCGCCGCACAAGATCGACCACGTTCTGGTGGCGCGGGACAACTTCGTCACCGGAAGCTACGACAACCGACTCCGCAGCTACGCGTTTGGCGGCGCACCGATCGGCGAGCTGCTGTGCGAAGTCGAGGGCTCGGTGCCGTGGAGGGGTGACGACCTCGAAGTGTTCGCTGGCGGCAGTCGCATTCTGGCACGCGCGGGCCTCGGCCGGCCATCGCGTTTCTGGGTGCTCGACGCACGATCGCTGGAGATTCTCGAGCAGTACTCCGCCGGCGGCGACCCACACCACGTGCGCGTCTCGCCGGACGGCCGGCGCATCGCCATTGCGTCGGAGACCGGCGAGATTCGCATCCTGGACATCCACGGCACCCCGGTGGATTCGCTCCGCGGTCACGAGGAAGTCATGGAAGTGACCTGGTCGCCACGCGGCGACGAGTTGGTCTCCGTCGGCGGCCACACCACCCGAATCTGGAGCTTCGCGATGAAGTCCGGAGTGCCGGGGCTCCGGGGCCTCGGCAATCCCGACATGACGATTTCGCCGTCGGGTCATGAGGTCATCGTCGTCTCGGATCGAGAGGGCGCCTTTCTGCTTGGCGACGCCTACCGGCCGCTGCCCACCACCGCCACTCTACCGAGCGGGATCGCGGTGCCTCAGATTCGGCACGTCGACGAAGACTCCGTCGTAGTCGGTGGTGAGCACACCCTCGGGATGACCCACTGGACCATCGAGACGAACGCTCACGTCACGCTCCGGCTCCCACCGCAAACCGTCGCGGTCGGTCAATGCCCGCCGGTGCTTCTTGCCGACGGCACGATCGTCTTCGTCAACGAGATGCAGCGTGCTCACACCTGGCGCCCCGCCACGGACCAGACCCAGCAGATATCCAACGACTTCTGCACCGATCTGGCGCTGTCTCCCGACGGAACGCGGATGGCTCTTTGCGGCGAGGGTGGGGTGCGCATTCGCTCGACCATCGACTGGAGTCTCCAGCAGCGCATCGGAACCGAGGGTGGGGTCATCCTGTGCGCCCGCTGGTCGCGGGATGGCCGCTTCTTGCTGATCGGCGCACTGGACAAGAACGCCTACCTGTACGACACGCAATGGCCGGATCGAGCTCCCGTCCGGTTTCCCGGCCATCAGGGACGCGTCTGCAGCGTTGCCTTCGGCCACGACCACGCCACCGTCGCCGCGGCGTCGACGGACGGCACGATTCGAGTCTGGAGCCGCGACCCCGATCCCCGCCCCATCTTGCACCTGCGTCACGAGGGCGTCCGCCGCATCGCGTTCACCCGAGCGGGCCGCCTGGTCAGCGCCGGCTCGGACGGCACCGTCCGGTGGTGGTGTACGGAGGCCGATTCGCTGCGGAACGTGGTCGCTGCCATCGACCTGCCGGGGCTGACGCGAGACGAGATCACGCGGGTGACCGCTCGGCAATGACGCTCAGTCTTGGCCGCTCTCAGCTGTCGCCGACTGGGCGGTTTCGACCGTCCCCCGAGGCTGCTGCGGCAGCGCCGTCATGGTCGTCCCCTGCCCACCAGCCAGCGGCGAGAAGTGCGCTGAGCGGACGACCCAAGCATCGTCTTCCTTGACGAGCACTTCGGTGACCCGCGTGCAGTATCGCGTCACCGCACTGCTGCCGGCCGGCTCCATCACTCCCTCACTGTAGTAGTGGGCGACGACGGCCTTCCCCTCGACCAAGGTCGTGACGTGAATGTGCTTCGGCTGCAAGCTGAACTGCTTGAAGCGCATCTGCGGCATGCCGCGATGCACCTCGTTCAGCAATCCTCCGCTCGACCAGAACTCCATCGCGCCGCGGCGCGAGATGTGCGATGCGTCGGTAGTCTTGTCGCGACGGACACGCGCGCTTCGCTCCATGATCAGCTGCTCGATCTCCGCTTGCGCGGGATCATCGCTCGGGGTCACGGTCGCGGTCGAAGGCGTCGGAAGCGGCGCCGTGGCCGCCGTCGGTAGCAGCGGCTGGATCCCGACGCAAACCGCGGTGAAGAGAGAAACGGCGAGGACTGGGTTGAGCACTGAGGGTCTCCTGTTTGGCTGTGTCGGGCGGCGACATGCCGCTCGAGGACCCTTCGGCACGGGCCACCGGGTCCAGTCGCTGTGGCGCGAACTCGCCCTCGACTGAGTCAGGAATCCCCAGAAAAAGAGCCGCGAATTCGTGAGTCGATCGCCGTGGCCTTCCGCCACTACTGTCGCAGACGCCGCTGCAGCCAGGCCCGCGCGAACGCGAGATCCCTGCCCACGGTGCTGCGCGAGATCTCGAGATGCTCCGCGATCTGATCTCCCGACATCCCACCGAAGAAACGCAGCTCGACGATGCGCGCGTGGCGCTCGTCGAACGCCGCGAGTTCGCTCAGCGCTTCGTCGAGCGCGGCAATGTCGACCGCTCCGCCGCCCTGATCGTCGACGAGTGCGCGCACCGTCACCCGCTCACCCTTGTCTGCCCCCCCGCGCTTTTCCGCACTCGCGGCGCGCGCGTAGTCGACGAGCACACGCCTCATCGTAACTGCCGCAGCGTCGAGAAAGTGCAGGTGGCCCTGCGCGCCGGCCTTCTCCGCGTCGACCAGTCGCAAGAACGCCTCGTGGACGAGCGCCGTCGGTTGCAGGGTGTGCGAACCGCGCTCACGACGCATCATTCGATTCGCCATCGCGTGCAGCTCGCCGTACAACGCCCCCATCAGCTTGGCGCTGGCACGCTCGCCAGCGCCCAGCTGGCTGAGGATCGAGTTGAAGTCGTGGGTCGTCACGCCGAATCGACGATACTTCGGACTCGCCCCTGGTGCCTGGTAGAACATGGACCCGAAACGGTTTGCTCGACTCCGCGAGGTCTTCGCCGAAGCGCGTGAGATGCCGGTCGAACGTCGCGCGGGCTTCCTCGACGCGGCCTGTGGCGACGATGCGGAGCTGCGCGAAGAAGCCGAGGGGCTCCTCGCCGAGGATGCTCGCCAAACCGGAAACGCCGTCGACCGAGCGCTTGCCGACGACGCGGTGTTCACGCCGGCCCCGAGTACGCGGCCCACTCAGATCGGTCGCTACCGGATCCTCGGGATTTGCGGCTCCGGCGGCATGGGCACTGTCTACGAGGCGGAGCAAGACTCCCCGCAGCGACGCGTAGCGCTGAAGGTTCTCCAATCGGAGACGCCGCTGCCGGACCTACTGAGTCGCTTCCGGCGCGAGGCGGAAATCCTGGCTCGGCTGCATCACCCGTGCATCGCACAGATCTTCGACGCCGGCGAGTTCGATCACGACGGAGTGAGCCGACCGTATCTCGCGATGGAGTTCGTCGACGGCTCGCCGCTGCTCTCCTTTGCGGCGCGGCACCGGCTCGATGTGCGCGCGCGCATCGAGATCTTCCTGCGCATCTGCGACGCGATCCAGTACGCGCACAGCCAGGGGATCGTGCACCGCGACCTCAAGCCGGACAACATCTTCGTCGTCGAGTCGAGCAGTGGGAGCGCGGCGACGACGTCGCCGATAGGACAGCCGAAAGTGCTCGACTTCGGCGTCGCGCGCTTCGCCGATGCGGACCGGAAGATGACCATCGCGACGGGCGCGGGCCAGCTGCTCGGCTCGGTTCCGTACATGAGCCCGGAGCAAGCGGTCGGCAGCGAGCGCGTCGGCACGCTGAGTGATCTGTATTCGCTCGGCGTCGTGCTGTTCGAGCTACTGACCGGACGGCTGCCCTATTCGGTGCGCAACCGCCCACTCGCGGACGCGCTGTACGCGATTCGCTACGACGAGCCGAGCCGCCTCGGCAACGTCGTACCCCAATTGCGCGGCGATCTCGAGACGATCGTCGGCAAGACGATCGAGAAGGATCCGGACCGACGCTACCCGACGGTCTCGGCTCTCGCCGAAGACCTGCGGCACTACCAACAGAACAAACCCATCGCGGCACGCGCGCCGAGCACGTGGTATCAGCTGCGCAAGTTCACGCAGCGAAACCGCGCGTTGGTGGGTGGCACGGTCGCGACCATACTCGCCATCGTCACCGGCGCCGTCTTCGCCCTGATGTTCGCACTCCGCGCCAACGACAACCAGCTGCGCTCCGAGCGCGAGGCCTACCGCGCCAACATCGGTTCGGCCTCGGCCCTGCTCGAGTCGGACCCTGCGCACGCCGCCCGCGTCCTCGACGGGGTCGCCGAAGCACAACGGGGCTGGGAGTGGGCCTACCTGTCGTCGGCTCAGTCCGCGCTGCTGCTCGAGTTCGGCAGTGTCGTCGGACCGCGACGTCGCGAAGAAGTTGGCGACTTCCACAGCGCCTCGAAGCCCGACTTCGCACTGCTCGCCGAGCGCGGTCAGGTCATCGCTCCGGTGTCCGCGCATGAGTTCTGCGTGTGGGACGTGTGGACCGGCACGGTCGCGCGAACCTTGACGGCACCTGCCGCGATCCAGCGGTTCGACGCGTCGCATGATGGCAGCCTGCTCGCCGCAGCGCTCGACGACGGCCGCGTCGTCGTGACCGACCTACGTTCCGACGAAGCACGCTGGCAGACTTGGATCGAAGGAAGAGGTGAAGCGATCACCGGGATCCGCGTCGAACGTCGCGGTCGATGCCTGGCGTTCGAGGCAGCCGGTCGGCTGCACTTCGGCCGCCCGGGCGCCTGGCACGAGGTCGATGTCGGACCCCGCACCTTCCACACACCGCCTCTTTTCGACTTCAGCCCCGACGGGACACATCTGGGCGCACTTGCGGGACCCATGCGCTTCTTCGAGGTCGCCTCCGGCCAGCCGGTCGGACCGACGATCGAGTCGGACCAGGGCCACTGGGCCATCGCGTTCGCGCCCGACGGCAAACGCGTCGCGGCCGGCCAGTATCGGCGCGAGATCCGTCTGTTCGATCCGCAGACCGGCGATTACGACGTCGAGTTGCTCGGACACAACGTCAGCGTGACCGGGGTCGCCTTCAGCGATGACGGCAGCCGCCTCGTGTCGAGGAGTCTCGACGAGACGATCCGCGTCTGGGATCTCCAGCGCGCCGAGCAGATCGGAGTCTTCGACGCGCCCGGCACGACCGCCGTCGACTTCGTCGACGCAAACCACATCCTCTCGCTGACCGGCGGGAGGCTGCGACTCTGGACGCTGGACGCCCGTCGCTGCCGCGAGCTCGTCGGCCACAGCGGGCACATCTACAACGTCGTGTTCTCCGGCAGCGGACGTCTGCTCGCGAGCACTGCACCATGGGCCGACATCTGTGTCTGGGATCCGCTTCGCGCGCGTCCGCTGCGCACGGCGCCGGCCGAGCGCCGTCACGTGATCGCCTTCGACCGTGAGGGCTCACACCTGCTCACCGCGTGGTTCCACTGGGCCGGCAACTACGTGACCGGAGCACCGTGGCTTGTCGAAGGGGCCGCGCAGGCATGGAAACCGACCCGGTTCGGAATCGAGATGGCCGCTCGGAACGAGTCTGTCTTGGTCGTTGACGGCGCGGATCTGGCGTTCAAAGCAAGTGGCTTGATCGCCATGCGCACGGTGCACGGGCCGAATACGCGCGTCTTCTGTGACGGCATGCACATCGAGCCGAACCGCACGATTCCAGCACCCGATCTCGGCCCGTATCCGAGTTTGCGGATCGGTGGAATGCACCCCTATCAGTTTGGCGGCGCGGTCGTGGAGCTCCTCGTGTTCGACGGCGCGCTGTCCGAGCGATCCTCTGCCGATCTCGACACCTATCTCGCCGAGCGCCGCGCAGGCGGCACCGGCGTACTCCCAGATCTCTCCAACGAAGGCGCCCGCCTGTTCGCCCACTTCCGTGCCAGTGCCGACACCATCGCCTGCGACGAGGAGCGGCGAGTATCCCGCTGGCAAGCCTGCAACGATCCAACGCTCGCACTGATCGCTCACGGCAGCACCAGACACGCCATTCGCCTGGCGCAGGCGACTGCGGACCTGCCGCCCCATGTGCAGTTCAATAGCGGCTACGGGACAATGCGCTGGCTCGAGATGCCGGCACCGCAACTCGCCGGCAAGCGGGAATTGACTGTGCTATGGCTCGGTTCATTCAGTCCCGCGCACCGCGGGACTGCATACGGAATCGCCACCTTGTCCCTGCCCTATGCGGGTTCGGATCGCGATGAACGCATCGAGAAGCCGAGTAACGTCCTCGCGTTCAGTCGCGACCACAGATTCGTGGCCGACAGCGGCTCCGATGAAACCCCGGGCCGGGTCCGGCTGCGCGACGCGAACAGCGGATACTGCATCGCCGAGTTCCAGGGCAGGTATCGCGGGATCGCGTTCCACCCCGACTCCCAGCGCATCGCCTGCGGCACCGAGGACGGCGGGATCAGTATCTTCGAAGTACCATCCGGTCGACCACTCGGACACATCGAGTCGGCGCACCACAGCGCGTGCTTGGACGTCGCGTTCTCCCCCGACGGCTCGCGCCTCGCGAGCGCCGGCAACGACAACCGCCTCCGACTCTGGGACGCCGAGACGCTCGAGCCGCTGCTCGAGTTTCCCGGGCATCGCAGCTACGTGCACAGCGTCGCGTGGAGCCCGGACGGCACGATGCTCGCGTCAGGGTCCGGTGATCGCGTCGTGCGAGTCTGGGACTCGGTGCCGCGAGAACGGCGTTACCGCCAGTGGTTGGAGACCCGGGAGCTCGATGTCGAGGTGAGCGCCGAGGTGCGCGCGTGGCACGCGGACGATCCCGAGGGAGTGCTGCCGCGGATTCGCGAGCGATGGGGAGCCGACGATCGGCGGAGGCTCGCGGCGTTTCGCGTGCTGGCTGGGCTACGCTAGTTGGCGAGGCCAACGCCGAGGTCGCGTCGTCACTCTGCCGCACCGGAAGACGTGGCAAAAGGCCACCGGGGCTACGTGACCGCCGACATCAGCGCGAACGACAGAAACAGGACGCCGCAATGGTCACGGTGGCTTTCGACCATGCCGTCTCGAAGTCGGCGCGAACTGCCGCTGCTTCTTCCTTGGCACCGCGTCTATCCAAGCACTCTGCGAGGCCGTGCAACGACCACGCGTTGCCCGGGTATCGTTGCAAGTCGTCTCGATAGCACTGCTCCGCCTCGGCGACGTGACCTTCCTGCAGGAGCAGGGCGCCGAGAGCGTGGCGCGTCGGCATCATCCACGGGTTGGGTTCCGTGTAGCGCAACGCGGACTCTGCGGAGACTGCGGCGCGCAGTGATCTGAATGCCGCCTTCGAGTCTCCATGCTTGAACGAGGTCTCTCCCGCGAGCATGTGGCGAGCGACTTCCAGGACATCGCGGGCCGGTACGACGTGAATGTGCTGCGTCTCGGGGACCTTCGCCGCCTGAGCTTCGAACGCTGAAGCCTCGGTTCTCGCCTCGGTGATTCGTCCCGTGTTGGCGAAGGCAATGCCTCGTGCGTAGTGCCAGATCGCAACTGCATAGGGCTGATCGCGACGCGGACGTGGACTGCGCAAGATCTCTTGCCACTCGCCGAAGCGCAGGTAGACGTGGAGATTGGTCGTCAGCCAATCCGCGTAGTTCGGATCGCCCCGCAGTGCCCCGGGGAAGTCTGCCAGCAGCTCGTCGTACTGCGCCAGCGCGTCCTCGTAGCGGCCCTGGAACATCGCCGACCAGATCATGAAGTGGTGGTTGTGAAGGTGATAGCTGTGGTAGATCCCGGTGGACTCGGACGTGCCGGTCCTCGCGAAGTACTGTCGGTCGAGCCGGGCCGCCTCGGCGTTCACTCGTACCGAGTCGTCGTAGCGCCCGGTGCGCATGTAGATGTGCGAGGGCATGTGCACCATGTGGCCCACACCGGGCATGAGGCCACCGAGACGGTCGGCCGCCGCCTCGGCCCTCTCGGGCTCGTGCGAGGCCTCCATGGTGTGGATGTAGAGGTGGTTGGCACCGGGGTGATGGGGGTCGACATCGAGAACCCGCTCGAGAACGGCGATGACCTCTAGCGTGTCGTGCTTGGGCGTCCCATCGACATGCCACTGATCCCAGGGGTTCAGGTTGAGCAACGAATCGGCATACAAGAAGCCGACCTCGGTGTGGTCAGGGTACTTGCGCCAGAGGCGTCTCATGGCCTCGGCGTAGGCCGAGTTGAGTGACGTTCGAGTCTCCGGACGGGGCCATGCGAATCGCGTCGACAGGGCAGCGATCAGGTCGCGCTCGAGCTGGGTCGCCTGCGGCGCAAGCGCTCGAGCGCGCTCCAGTGCCTGGAACGCACGCTTGCTGTAGTCAGCTCCTTCGTCCCAGAGATTGAAGTTGGGTCCGAGAGCGTACGCTTCACCCCAGCGCGCCATGGCACAGTTTGGATCGATGACTGCTGCGGCTCCGAATGCCCTCGCCGCTTCGTCATGGTTGAAGCCGTGGCACAGAGCAAGCCCCTGGTTGAAGTAGCGCTGTGCCACAGGATCTTGCGTACTGACCTTCAACTCGTACGCGCCCATCCCGTCGAACAGCGGGACGTCGCCATGCGTAGAAGGCGCCGCGCAGGAGCCGAGATAGAGGAGGAGTAGCGGGATGCGGTTCTTCATGTCGTGTTCGTCGCGCCCGTCGCCCAACCCTCAGGCGACGATCGGCCGACATGAAGTTGCCGCGCGCTTCTCGGTTCGCGTCCGAGTTCGAAGAATCTCAGCGCGGCCGGGGCCGCAACCAAACACGGAGCATTCCGCGACCCGAGCGTCGGTCGCGGGTCCCGCGGTCGCCGGCGGCCGCGCTGAGCCCAGAGGCACTGCCTCTCCGACCCTCCGACGCCGCGGCGCCGTTGCCAGGGCAGCGGCGTCGCCTCAGGTCAGCCGTCCGCTGGCAGGATGTTCTGGTTGACCCTGAAGAAGTTGTCGGGGTCCCAAGCGGCTTTGACTCGCCTCAGGCGCTCGTAGTTGTCGACGCCGAGTGAAGCGCGCACCAGCTGCTCTCCTTCCTCGCCGAGTCCGGGGAAGTTGAGATAGGCGCCACCACTGCCCGAGAAGGCGTGCATCTCCTGCCAGAGCTCCCGCGTCCAGCTGATGCAGGTCTCGTCCTTGGCCTGGTCCTGCCACCCGGTGTCCAAACTGAACAAGTACTTCGCGGATCGGTTGCCCAACGCGGTCTCGTGCTCCGCGACTTCCGAGGCCGCGCCATCGAGGTGCCAGATCGCTACCAGGGCCCAGGGATCGGGTCGGGCGACCGCACGTTCGGCGATGAAGTCCAGAACCTCGTCATCGAAGCGGTCGAGATAAATGGACTTCCAGTAGTTGCGCCGCTCGCCTGGCTGAAAGAACGGGTCGAGTATCTGCTGCGACTCACACCACGTCATCGGCGCGGTGATGTCGAGGATCGGCTCGTGGAGGTTGCGCAATGGAGCGAGCAACTCGAGCCCCTCGGCCACGGGGCCCGTCCAGCATCCGCCGATCATGCAGACGGGCTGGTTGCGGGCTTCGGCGGGAAAGGAGTCGGCGTCCGGGATCGTCCACAGATTGAAGTTGGAAGCCAGTTCTGGTGGCGACTCCTGCATGAAGTCGCGCCATGCCGCCAGGACAGATCGCGCCTTCTCGATCGGATAGGCGATCCCGACGAGCACGACCTCTGGGCCCACGGGGTAGAGCTCGAACTCGAACCCGGTCACCACACCGAAGTTGCCGCCGCCTCCGCGCAGCCCCCAGTAGAGATCCTCGTTCTGGTCCGGAGAGGCGCGCACGACTCGACCGTCCGCGGTCACGACTTCGAAAGTCCTGACGGCGTCGCAGGCCAACCCGAAGCGCCGCCTCAGCCAGCCGTAGCCTCCACACAGGGTGAGCCCAGCGACTCCGGTTTGCGAAACGACGCCGAGAGGGGCCGCGAGCCCATGGACCTGCGTTTCGCGATCGACGTCTCCCAACGTGCAGCCACCGCTGACCCATGCGCGTCGCCGCGCTGGGTCGACGACCACGTTGCGGAAGCGAGAAAGATCGATGACGAGCCCCTGATCCACGAGAGCGTTGCCGGCGACGTTGTGCCCCCCACCGCGGATCGCCGTGCGCATTCCATGCCGCCGACCGAACTCCACAGCGCGGATCACGTCCGCGACGCCGGTCACCTGCACGACCACGGTGGGTCGGACGTCGATCGCCCCGTTCCATATCACCCGAGCCGCGTCGTATCCGGGATCCGTTTGGGTGAGGCATGCTCCCCTGTGCGAGGTTCGCAGATTCTGCAGGTCGATGGGTGCCAGCTCATGCTCGGCGCCCCCATGGTCGCGAAAGGTCAGCTCGTTGCTCATGGAATGTCGGGTGTCCGCCTGTCGTCCTCGAGGCCCGCATCGAGCAGGTCCTGGATCAGCTTGCTTCTGACGGCCGGATCCTCGTACGGCTGGGACTCGGCGAAGGCCTCGAGCGAGAAGTTCGGTTTGAGGCGCCTGATCTCGGCGGTGGCCTGCGCCCCGTCTTTCGTGCGTCCCGTCGATCCACACACGGCGGCCAACACGATGTACGCATCGATGCTCTCTGCATCGAGTTCGAGGGCGCGCTTGGCCGCTGCCACGGCGTTGTCCATCTGCCCGGTCAGGTAGTAGCTCGTTGCCAGGACCGCTGGGAACAGATGCGGGGTGAACGGCGAGAGCCGATAGGACATCGCGGCGAACTCGATGCCACGCTGGGGATCGCCGGTGTAGTTGTAGATGTTCCCGAGCAGCGCGTAGATCCATGGACAACCCGAGCGCCGGGTCAACGCGACCTCCGCCGCTCCGCGCGCAGCCGCGTGCTCGCCACGACGCACGAGCAGGGTGGCACGCAGCATGTAGGCGAGGCCGCCGGGATCGCCGCGCTCGATCGCCGATGCCGCATACTCGTCGGCCCGGCTCATGGTGCCGGCCAAGTCCTCGGCGAGGCCGTTGATCGTCTCCGTGTAGTAGGACCAGCCCTGGTGAGTCGGCACCAACCAGGTCCCCGGCTCGATCTCCTCGGCCTCGGCGAGCAGTCGCCTCGCGCGGACCAGGTCGTCTCTGCGCGGCGAGAACACCAACGGGATCGCCTGGTAGTACAGTTCGCGCGCCCTACGGTCGCGGAACTCGTTCGCCATCACCACGCTGGCTTCGCCGTGTAGAAGGTTGACGTCGAGCGCGGCCAGAATCTTGGCGTTGACCTCATCCTGCAGTGCGAACAGCTCATCGATGTCGCGGTCGTACCGTTCTGCCCAGACCGGTTGACCGGTCTCGGCCTCCAGGAGCTGAACGGTCAGACGGACTCGATCGCCGGCGCGGCGCACCGCCCCTTCGAGGATGTGGCGAACACGCAGTTCGGCGCCGATCGACCGCGGATCTGCCGTGCGGCCGCGGTAGGTCGCCATGGTCGGTGACGCGACCAGGAACAGACCCGACAGCTTGACGAGCTCTGCATGCAGATCGAACCAGAGACCGTCGGCGAGGTGCTGATCGTCCGCTTGCCCGCTGAGACTCGCGAACGGGAGGATCGCCACCGATGGCCTCGACGGCAGCGGCATGTCCACGAGGGGCTCCTGCGGCGCATCCCTCAACGTGTACTCGTGGACTCCTGTCGGGAGGGCGGCAGCATCCTCGGGAGAGTCGAGCTCACGCAGCAGCTGGCTGATGCTCGGGTAGCGGTCGTCGGGGTCCTTGGGCAGGCATCGACACAGGATGTGCTCGATGATCGGTGCCTCTTCGACCGCGGCGCCTGTGGGAGGGTGCGGATTGTCGTTCAGAATCGCCGCCATGACCTCCGCAGAGGCTTCGCCTGCGAACGGGCGCCGCCCGGTCGCCATCTCGTAGAGGACGATGCCGAGAGAGAAGATGTCCGACCGCGCATCGACGGGCCGCCCCTTGAGCTGCTCGGGAGACATGTACGGGATCGTGCCGACAGCGACACCAGACCTGGTGACGCAGCGTGACGCCTCCGCATCGCCCTCTTCTTGTTTCAGTCTGGCGAGGCCGAAGTCGACCAGCTTCACCTTGCCCGCCGGAGTGACCATGATGTTCGCGGGCTTGAGGTCCCTGTGGATGACGCCCTTGGCGTGGGCTGCGGCCAGGCCCTCCGCGATGGCTCTGGTGAAGTCCAGCCACTTCTTCGCGGTCATTCCACCCCGTGGAATGTGCCCGTCCAGCGACCGGCCTTCGACCAAGCCCATGGTCAGGAACTGGCGCCCGTCGTGCTCATCCACCGAGTGCACAGCCACGATGTTCGGATGGTCGAGGGCCGCGAGCGCCTTGGCCTCCCGCTGAAAGCGATGGAGCAGCTCCGCGTCACTCGCGGTGCTCTCGGGCATCACCTTGAGCGCCACGAGGCGATCCAACTTGGTGTCGCGCGCGCGGTAGACCTCGCCCATCGCGCCCTTGCCAAGAGGCTCTTGAATCTCATAGTGAGCCACGCGGGAGCCGATCACGATCGGTTCCCTCCGCGGGTGAAGCAGAAGGTAGACAGAGTCATCGAAGGCGGGGGCATTTGGCTGGCCGGACACACGGGAGTTGCCGACAGCGCGCATTCTCGCACCCAATCTCGAAAACTGGCGATCCGACGGCGATTTTGACCCGCGGCACCCGGCTCCCGAGCTGTCGGATCGGCTGTGACTACTCGAGTAGGCCCATCAGACGGTGACACTCGGCGTCGATGTGCGCACCGGCGCATCGCTCGGCCAGGCCCACGGTCTGGCGGAGTGCAGATCGAAACTCGCGCTTGGCCTTGGCCTGCTCGAGGTGCAGCTCGTGACCGTCGGACTGCCAGAATCGAGCGATCTCCCGGATCGACTTCCCGTTCTCCGCGCGCTCCCGAAGCAGCTCGACTCGCCGCAGCGCGGCCTCGCCTTGAATCCGAGCGCGCTGCTCCATCGTCGCCATGGCTTCGCGCACGATGGCTCGCGCGTATTCTCGGTCGAAGAGGCGCGAGAGACCCGACTCATCGGATGCCAAGTCATCGACGTGGCCGAGCTGGATCCTGGCCGTTCTCCGTGCCCGAGTCCGTTCCCAGTGGAGTGCGACGTTTCGCGAGACGCCGAAGAGGAAAGCGCGAAAGCCAGTGGTGATCCCGTCAGCGCGCTCCAGCGCACCTCCGTTGCGCAGGCACGCCACGAACACCTCTTGGATGGCGTCGTCGATGTCCTCCGCCATGGGCGTCCCTTTCCACCTCGCTGTCAGGATGGCACGGACAGCCGGCAGGTAGCGCCGGCCGAACTCCTCACGCTGCGCGTCGTCGCCGTCGGCGGCCGCGCGGATCAGGGTCCAACAGGTCTCCGCGGAAGGCACGGAGCGGAGTGTAGCAGGGTTGCGGGGCTGGCCCGGGGACCGAGAAGGGACCGAGGAACGCCTGCCGTCGAGGCCGGGAGCCCCTGCTCTCTCGGCGATCTTCGTCCCCGCGGAAATCATTTGCGTAGGAAGCTCCTCGCTCGCCGTGGCCTCGAGAGTTCTCTTGCACCGGAAATGCTCCAAGACCATCCTAAGTAGATGCGATCTCTGATCTAACGACATCTGGACCGACTTTGGTCTCCCGCGACCCAGATGATTTGCATTGAAAATATCGGGGGGCGAAGCGCTAGCATGTGGATCCAGGCGCCGACGCACCGCGCAGTGCATTTCAGCAGTGCGACGATGACCGGCTTCCTCAACGGCTCGAGAAGCGCGGCTTCGTCGAGCGCCCCCGAAGAGAGACGGACCGACGCACGGTAGTGCTGTCGGGCACCGAGATCGGGAACGAGGCGCTCGCACGTGCTCCATCCCTGTTGCGGGACCGGTCCCGCCAAGAGCGGGCCGACCTGGAGACGTGGGAGCAAATGATGATGCAGCCGCAGCAGCCGATCGACCCCCGCGCACACGTCGACCCGACGACCCCTCCCGCCTGAACTGACCACCGAACGCCGGCTGACCAAATCAACACCATGGTTCCCTCGACGACCGAGCATCAGCTCGACGAAGCGACCTCTGCCCGACTCGAACGTATCTGGAAGAAGGCCTACGCCGCCTCCACTCGCGACGACTTGCTCCGTCTCTACGAGGAATGGGCAGAGACGTACGACGAAGACCACCAAGCGATCGGTTTCTTCGGCCATCGAACCGCCTCTCGCGCGCTGGCGAAGTACACCCCGTTCGCCGAGGTAGCCAGCGTCCTCGATGCAGGCTGCGGAACGGGGGCCGCGGGCGAAGCGCTTTGGCCGCACGGCTTTCGCAACCTCACCGGAGTCGACCTGTCCAAGGAGATGCTGGCGCGGGCCAAGGACAAGGGCATCTACCGGCACCTCGCTCAGGCCGACCTCGGGCAGCCCCTGGATCCGTTCCCGTGCAACCACTTCGACGCGGCCGTCTTGGTCGGGGTGTTCTCCTTCGGCCAGGCTCCGGCGCACACCCTCGACGAGATCGTTCGGCTGGTGAAGCCCGGAGGGGTCATCACCTTCACGATGCGCGTCGACTTCTTCGAACAGGACGCGATGTCCGTGCGCAGCAAGATGGAGGAGCTGGACCAGGCTCACGCGTGGAAGCTCCTCGAGATCACCGAGCCGGAGCAGTACCTGCCGAAGAAGGACCCTCGGGCCTTGTTTCGGGTCTGGTGCTATCGGGTCCTGGAGACGAAGACTCCGCCGGTGGACGAGGCCTTTGCCGCGGCGGTGCGCGAGGCCTTCATGGCGAATTCTCCAGTCAAGCGCATCGACCACGCATTCATCTGGAACTCGGTCGGCTCGCGCTTGTACGACCGCTACACCGAGTGCCCGGACTACTACCTGACCGACGCGGAAGTCGAGATCCTCGCGGAGAACGCGGCGGAGATCCTCGACGATGGGCGGCTGCTCGTCGAGCTCGGATGCGGCTCGGCAAAGAAGATCTCGCGCCTGCTCGACGCCGCGGTCGCCGATGGCTCGGGAGCGGGCTTCACCTACACGCCCGTCGATGTGTCGCAGGGTGCTCTCGACGCCACCAAAGCCGAGATCGATGCCCGATTCGAAGGCCGCGTGGACGTTGCGCCCCGGTGCGGCCGCTTCGACGAAGTGCTCGCCAGCGTCCCCGTTCAGCAAGACAAGCTGATCGTGTTCTTCGGCGGTTCCATCGGCAATCTCGAGACCCCCGAGGAGACGGTCACGTTCCTCGAGAGCATCCGCGACCGGATGACGACCGCCGACCGATTCGTGGTCGGCATCGATCTACACAAGGACGACGAGGTGTTTCGCGCCGCCTACGAGGCCGGCCCGCGCAATCGCTCGTTCTTCCTCAACATGATTCGCCGGATCAACCGCGAGCTCGGCGCGAACTTCGACCTGGCAGCCTTCCGTCAACGCTCTCCGTACGAGGCGGACCCTCCGTTCCGCGGCCTCGAGACTCGTTGCGTCCAGCTTCGCCTGGCCACCGAGCGGCCACAGGATGTATACATTTCTTCGATGCACATGGAGGTGCACCTCGACGAGGGCGACTCGGTGCAAGTCGGGACGTCGCGAAAGTTCCGGGTCGAGGACATCGAGCGCCTCGGAGCGCTCGCGGGCCTCGAGCTGAAGCGGCAGTGGTTCGACAGCAGGCGCTTCTTCTCGCTCAACGAGTTCGTTCGCAACGCCTGATCTGGAGGCCAGGCCATGCCAGACTGGACACACCGGAGTCGCCAGATCGAGGACGCCTGCCGAGAACCCCAGCCGCACCCCGTGTCGTCGTGATCGAGTTTCGCGGAGTCAGCAAGCTCTTTCCGGACTCGCGCGGCGGCCAGATCACCGCGGTGTGTGACCTGGATCTCGTCGTGCGGGATGGCGAGACGCACTGCCTCATCGGCACCAGCGGCTGCGGCAAGACGACGACGCTGCGCATGGTGAACCGCCTCGAGGAGCCGACATCCGGCAGACTCCTGGTCGGCGGCGACGATACGACCGGACTCGACGTCTATGAGCTGCGCCGCAGGATCGGCTACGTCATCCAGACCGGCGGTCTGTTCCCGCACATGACCGTCGCCAAGAACGTCGGCATCATGTGCGAGCTGTCCGGTTGGGCCGCCGAGGACACCGAGAGACGCGTGACCGAGCTGCTCCGCCTCGTGAATCTCCCGGCGGACGAGTTCGCCACGCGCTATCCGGGCGAGCTGTCCGGTGGTCAGCGCCAGCGCGTCGGTGTCGCACGCGCGCTCGCACTCGACCCCGACTACGTGCTCATGGACGAGCCGTTCGGTGCGCTCGACCCGATCACGCGGGCCCAGCTTCACGACGAGCTCAAGCCGCTCATCGCGCAGCAGCACAAGACCGTGCTCCTCGTGACGCACGATCTCGGCGAGGCCTTCAAGCTCGCTGACCGGGTCTCGATCATGGATCGGGGCACGCTGATCCAGACCGGCACGGAGGCGGAGCTCACTGCCAATCCCGCGAACGCCTTCGTCGCCGATTTCCTCGCCAGCCACGTTGTCGGGGGAACTCGTTGATCAGCTTGGCAAGGTTGCTGTGCACCGGCCTCGCCGCGCTGTCGCTGGCGCTCAGTGCGAATGGCCAGACGGCCAAGATCGTCGTCGGCGCGAAGAACTTCACCGAGTCGGGCATCCTCGCCGAGCTCATGGCCCAGATGCTCGAGGCTCACACGGACCTGACGGTGGAACGGCGCATCAACCTCGGCGGAACGATGATCTGCTGGGGTGCGCTGCGCGAGGGCGAGATCGACATCTACGCGGATTACACCGGCACGGGCTGGGCCATCGTCTTGAAAGAGCCGGGCAAGATCACCGACCCCTTGCGCACGTTCTTCCACGTCCAGCAGCGCTACCTGGAGGAATACCAGATCCACTGGCTCAAGCCGTTCGGGCTGAACAACACCTACGCGCTCGCCATGGCGGAGACCAAGGCGGCAGAGCTCGGTATCGAGCGCATCTCGGACCTGCGATCGCACCAGAGCAAGATCCGCTCCGGCTTCAGCATCGAGTTCGGCAACCGCGAAGACGGCTATCCCGGACTGTCCAGGGCCTACGGGCTCGACCTGAAGCCGGCAACGCTGGAGCACGGTCTGGCATACCAGGCCATCCAGTCCGGCTCGATCGACCTGATGGACGCCTACAGCACCGACGGCAAGCTACTGCGCTTCAGGCTTCGCGTGCTCGAGGACGACCGCGAGTTCTTCCCACCGTACAACGCCGCGCCGCTCGTGCGTGCGGACACGCTGAGAGCACATCCCGAGATCGGGCGCGTCCTTTCTCGGCTGGCGTTCCGCGTGCCGGACCACAAGGCGCAGGCGCTGAACTACGTCGTCGAGGCCAAGGGGGAGCAGCTCTCGGCTGCGGCCCGGGCTTTCCTCGAAATGGAAGAGCTGGTCGAGGGCGAGCGGGAAGATGCCAGGTCTGCCCGCGCTGCGCTCGTCGAAGTGCTGGCAGAGCGCCCCGAGCCCGGGGAGTCAACAGCGTCCAGGGCGGTCCAGACTGGCAAGCTGCTGCGTCTCCTGCTCGAGCACCTCGCCTTGACTCTCGTCTCGGTGCTGCTGGCCGCGCTCTTGGCAGTTCCCCTCGGCATCATGATCACGAAGCGGACGCGCCTGCGCCAAATAGCGCTCGGTGCTGCCGGGGTGGTGCAGACGATCCCGAGCCTCGCGCTCTTGGCGTTCATGATCCCGCTGTTCGGTCTCGACGTGAAAGCGGCGATCGCCGCGCTGTTCCTCTACGCGATCCTGCCGATCCTCAGGAACACCTACACCGGCATCACGGAGGTCGATCCGGACCTTGTCGATGCCGCGCGCGGCATGGGCATGCGCCCGAGCCAGATCCTGACTCGAGTGCAGCTCCCGCTCGCGATGCGCACGATCATGGCTGGAATCCGCACGTCGACGGTGATCAGCATCGGCGTCGCGACCCTGGCCGCGTTCATCGGTGCCGGGGGCCTCGGCGAACCAATCGTCGAAGGCCTCTACCTGAACGACACGACCCTGATCCTGGCAGGTGCCGTGCCCGCAGCACTGCTCGCGGTTGTCGCCGACGTCGGCCTGGGTCGCCTCGAGCTCGTGTTGCAGCCACGCACGCAAAGCGCACCCACGTAACGAGGCACGCAGAAGCGCGGTAGCGCGTGGAGCTCCGGTGATGCGATGGACTCAGCGCGGCCACAGCCGCAACCGAACTCGGATGCCGCTCTCGCCGGAGCAGCTTGAAAGGCCAGACACATCCGCCGCCGCGCTGAGCCCGTTTGCCGACGACGAGGCGCGGCGCCAGGCCGGGGTCAAGGTGCTCGCTCGCAGCACCTGACGAGAAAGCGTGGTGCACGGGCGGCCGGAACGACGCCTAGGAGTTCGAAATGACGATTCCCTTCGCCGTGCGACGGGTGGTCGCTGCAGTTGCGTTCACCCCCGCGTTGCTGAGCCAAGAACCGCCGGCCGCGCGCAAGCAAGAGAACGAGGCCGCACACGAGCGGATCCACATCGGACACCGCCGCGAACTGCAGTCCGAGATCCTCGGCGAGACCAGGAAGCTCATGATCTCGCTACCGCACGGCTACGAAGAGAGCGAGCAGCAGTACGGCATCGTGTACTTGCTCGATGGCGGCTGGTTGTTCGCCACGGCGGTCGCGGCGGTGCGGCACAACGCGCAAGTGCACATACCGCTGATCGTCGTCGGCATCGAGAACACGGATCGCACCCGAGATCTGTCGCCGCCCGCTACCAAGAGCTGTGGCACAGAGGCGATGTTCGAGACCGCCGGGGGAGCGGCGGACTTCCGTCATTTCCTCGTCGAGGACCTGCGACCGTTCCTTCGCGAGAACTACCGCACGACGGACCTCAGCATCTTGATCGGCCATTCGCTCGGCGGCTTGTTCGTGTTCGACACGCTCGTGCACCAGCCCGATTCGTTCTCGGCGTACTTCTGCATGAGCCCGAGTCTGTGGTGGGATGACGAGGCGCTCGTCGAGCAGCTCGAAGACCTCGAGTCGGACCATCCGATGTTCGGCCCGTTCGCGCACTTTTCGGTCGGTGACGAGGGCGGCACGATGAACCTTCCGCTCGAGCGGGTGGTCTGGCACTACAAGGACCGCGCGCCGAGCGACTGCCGCTGGCACGTGGCCCGCTTTCCCGGCATGGACCACTGTCCGGTCGCGAGTCCGTCGCTCTACGACGGGTTGATGGCGTTCTTCGAGCCGCTCCGTATGGTCTTCGAAGATTCGGCGATCACGTCGTTTGCCGAGCTGCAAGCGCGCTACGACCAACTGGAGAAGGAGTACGGTACCGAGCTGAAGCCGACCGGCGATGTGATCGCGCGAACCGCACTGCGCATCGCGAGGAACGGGCAAGTGGAGAATGCGCTCGCGTTTCTCGATGCCGCGAAAGCACTCGGCACGAATCCGACTGAGCTCGCCTTGACGCGCGGGGGCGTCCTGGCCCATGCCGGTCGCTTCGACGAAGCGATCCGTTGTTTGGAGGCCGCGGCCGAGAAGCAGAAAGAGGAGGGAGACTTCTTCGCCAGCCTGATCAAGGGCGCGATCCAGGAAGTGAAAAAGCAGCAGGCCGAGAAACAGCAGGCCGAGAAGAAGCCGGAGACGGACTCCCGATCGGCGGACGGGAGAAAGTGGCCGTAGCGATGCGGCGTCCGCATGCCACGTCGAACTGGTCTCGTCCCGGGCTTCCCATGTCCCTCACCCTGCTCGGGGTGCTGGTCGACACCGCACCGTTTGCGGCGCAGCAACGAGCACAAGGGGCGATTCGCCGTCGCAATTCCGACCGTGAGGGCTGTAGGGAGCCGCCCGCCGACGTTCCACCACCTCCAGCGAACTGGCAAGCGCCGTTCGCGGCGATGGCGGAGTCCGGCGAGCTGATCTGGCGCACGATCGACGAGCTGCACCGAGCGGTTCAGGAGTTCCTCGGCCCGGTGCTCGAGGAGGGCGAGACTGGTGTCGTCTGGAGTCCGGCGGAATGGCGCTGGGGCGGAGGAATGTAAGATATCCGCCCTCCCCCATGAGACCTGCTGGACGATGCCGCGCGCCGCTTCCGCGGGAGACGCGGGGGCAAGTCGGTCGCACGCAGCCATACCACGCCAACCTCGGCCACCGTTGCTCCGACAACGGACTCGCAGACACCACTGCCGCGACCGACCGCCTGATCAACGGCGCGCGCGACCAGCCTTCAGCTCACCGAGCACTCTGCGTAGCGCCTTGCAGTAAGCGGCCTCGCGGCTAAACAGGCTCCGGAGCTTCCGCAACTGCAGCACGAAAGGTCGCCCCTGACGCAGCGTCGTGTGCGAAACCGGTAGTTCGTGCATTTCAAGCACACCGTGGATGTGTCTGCGCCGTTCCTTGTTGAGCGACCAGTCGAGCCCTTGCTTTGACGATCGGAGGAAGCGCACCAACTCGGCGCAGTCGCCACAGGTGCAGCCGAGCGGGTGCTCGATGGACCAGTCGTTCGGGTCGCGGGCTGGTTTCGACAGGACCTCCCCGAGCTCGTCGACGACACCGCCATAGAGTGCGGTCTCGACGAGGAGCGCGCGGAGCTCCGGCGCCTGAGCGATGCCCTGACGAATCACGGCCAGGCGGAGCAGCATCGGGAAGCCAGGCTCTTGTGTAGCAAGGCTGTCCGTCGCGGTCGCGAGAAGCTCGTGGTCACGGAGGCGCGCAGCGGCGGCAAGCACCTGCGCCACGTTCCCGGCTTCGCTCGCAAACGCCGTGAGGTCGAGCCAGGCGGTTCGCCGTTCGCGCGCGGCGATGCAGCGCTCGTGGGCCCTGGCGATCTCGCGGTCGAGCAGCCACGCCGCCAGCCCCGGCCCCGCCGGCTCCCCGCCCGCGCAGAGTTCCTCGCAGACATCGGCGAGCCATGGAAGCCACTCCGGCGAGCCCCGCCACCCCTCGCGCTCGGTCCAAGCCGCGAACAAGGTCCCGGCCCAATCCTCGCCGTGCGTGCCGACCAGCCGGGCCAGCGCACGGCGCACGGCCGCGGTGCCGAGACGTTCCATGCCGACCGGACGAACGAAGTCGGCGGCCAGCTCGGAGTCTTCGAGCCTCTCCGCGACCTTCATCAGCTTGGCGAACAAGCGCGGCTTCTCGTCGCGCAATGCATGGCTGGTCCAACTCGGCACGAGGGTCCTGACTTTCGCCTCGAGCTCCGCCGTGGCGCTCCGCGGATGCGCCGCCAGCGTGTCGACGGCCCAGGTCGGCGAGGCCTTCGCGTGCAACAAGAACGCCTTCTGCCGTGGCCACATCACCAGCGCCGCCCGGTGGTACCACCGCTCCTCGGTGTTGCCGTAGTTGCCCTGATAGCCCTCGTACTGGCTCTCGAACGGGTCCATGTCCTTCGACGGCAGGGTGAAGCAGAGTTCTGTTGCATCGACGCGGCTGTGCGCAGACTTCTCGATCTCGCCATCGCGGTCGATCCAGTGGTGCAGCTCGATGCTGTCGTCGATCAGGTCTTCGAGCGTATGCTCGCCGCCTTCGACTTCTCGATACTCGCGTCCCCAGTAGCCGACTGGCTCGAACTCGGGCGAGCAGTCCCAGACCTCATGGACGTCGGCCAGCGTGAGGAAGCACTCGCAGTCGAGCTGATCCGCCACCTGGCACAACGCGCTGATGCGCACCCGATCCGCGCCCTTGAGCCGACCCCACGAGAGACTGCGCTTGCTGTACTCGTGATCGAGAAGGTAGACGAGGCGCTCGGGTGGCTGCGCTGCCTGGCTCGACCAACTCTTCTCGACCGGCGTCTCGAAATGCGCGCGCACGTGGGCCGCGAGCGTCTCGACGGCGGTCTTGCGTACGGCTGGCAACGCAACCCCACGCGACTCCCTGAGGTGCAGGTGGTAGGTCAGCACAACGCGGTGGCCACTCTTCAACGGCGCGATCTCGTGTCGACAGTCAGCGTAGAACGCGATGAGCGAGAGCTCACTCGCCTGGCTCTTCAAGCGGTGCAGGCTCTTGCTCTCGCCCTTGTGCTCGACGCGCAGGGTGCCGCCCGTGTATCGCGACGGGAGCACGACGAGCAAGGTGCCCACCATGGCGTCGTCCCGCTCCGAGTCCTGGTGGCTCTTGAAGAACTGCCCGCGCTCGTAGAGCAGCATCTTGTCGAACACGGGTTCGAGGACACACCCCTCGGGCAAGCCGAGTTCGCGTCGAACCCTGTCGAGTTCGGCTGCGAGCGTCGCCTTCCAACCGCGCGCGGCGATCTTGACCCGGCTCTTTGCGATCTCCCAGGTGTTGCGCACGGCGCTGTCGTGGAGCGTCTGGTCCTGCCAGCCAAATGGCGCCGGGCGGGCCACCCGGCGCAGTTCTTCGGCCTGCGCCGCCGTGACCGGTAGACGCAGCTTGCCGACGCCGCGGACCTCGATGCTCAGATCGGTTGCCGGCGCGCTGCCTCGGGTGACGAAGCTCCCCGAGCCTCCGGATCCGAGTCGAGCAAGCTGTTCGGAGACGAGGTCGAGCGAAGCAGCGGAAAACGCAGGGCCAGGATCTCCAAAATTCATCGCGAGCCGATCAGCCTTCCTCCGGGTCCATCCCCGGCATCGGCCGGACATGGATCGGTCGCGGCATCCGTGCTCGGATGGCCTCATCCCGTCTGCGCTCGCGATCGTCCCTGGCCGTCTCAGCGCTCGCCAAGGCCGCGGCGCGTGCTTCGGGGCGCACACTTCGAATCACCAGAGCGCCGTCTTCGATCTCGACCTCGACAACCTGAGTCCCGGTCTCGGCGACCCCGATCTTCGACATCAAACTGCGGTCGAAGATGATCCGCGAGCCCAATCCAACTTGATCTACGAGCACGTACATGAACACCTCGTGGTCCGAGTCCAGCCCGGGTGACACCCAGCATGGCGTCGGCCGAACCGAAGACCAACCTCGCCGCGATTCTTTGTCCTGGCACCCCCGCACCCACGACTCGTCCAATCAGAGCAGATCGCCCGACGGGTCTGCGAAGCGCAGTGAGAACTGCCAGCCCTCGTGCATCGACGCGAGCCTCTCGATGTCCTCCAAGGTGAGAGGACTGCCGTCGACGACGAACACGATTCCGCCGGCCTCTTCCGACCAGCCAATGTGTCCGGCGAGACCGTCGTGAAGCATGGTCAGATCGGCGCCCTGCGCCGGCGACACGAGGTGTCGCGTGGCCAGGGCACGGCGCATCTTGTTGCGGAGTTCGCCGAGCGCGAGGTAGGGGCAGGTGCTGTCGAACGCGCTGAACTCGTAGCCATTCTCGTTCTCGGATTCCTCCTGGGCGCGCAGCGAGAACCCGAGCCCCACGCGGTGCAGCTCGATCGTGAAGCGGCGCGGTGTTCCGGAATGGTCGTGGACGGTCTCGACGATCGGGAAGTCCTGGTCGGGGTCATCCGAGGGCTCGTCGCGACCCTCGGAAAAGAAGCGGCCGTTGAACCTCTTGCTCTGGAAGGGGGTCACATCGACCCGTTTCGGGATCAGGCGGATCGCGGCCCTTAGACGTGACCGCAGATTGTAACTGTTCCGGCAACCACGTCTGCAAACGCTCGAGTCGTTCGCCACGATGCGGCCATGTCGAAGCGAGCAAGTCGTCGCCGTGAGATCCGGCAGGTTCTCGCGCTCCGCGAGCAGGAAGGGTTTTCGCTGCGTGCGCTCTCGGAGCGGTTCGGTATCCCGATCGGGACGCTGAGTTGGTGGTCGCATCGGTTGCGATCGGAGGAGAGCACTGGGTTCGCGGAGGTCCGAGTCGTCGATCGCGATGGTCGGGGCCGGACGAGTAACGACGAGGGCGAGAGCTCGAGCCTTGTGCGGCTCAGGTTCCCGGCGGGCGTCGTCGCGGAGTTCGAGGGCGCGATTGCTCAAGACATCGCGTACCGCTTGCTGGACTCTGTGGCCGACTGATGCTGGCCTTCCCAGCGGGCGTGCGCGTGTACGTCGCCAACGAGCCAACCGACATGAGGAAGTCGTTCGACGGGCTGAGCGCGATCGTCCAGCACAGCTTTCATCGGGATCCGTTCGATGGCGACGTCTTCGCGTTCTTCAACCGGCGTCGCGATCGCGTGAAGATCTTGTTCTGGGATCGCAACGGTTTCTGGATCTCGATGAAGCGACTCGAGCGCGGCACGTTTGACAGTTGGCGTCCCAAGAGCGGCGACGCCACACATGTCGAAGTCGAGCGCGCACAGCTCGTGATGTTGCTCGAAGGGATTGATCTGAAATCCGCCAAGTTTCGTCGGCATTACTCGCGCTCTGTTCGTATCAATGGTCGCGATGGGCGGTCGCAAGCAAACGGTCAACGTCGACGCACTGGATGAGGCGCAGCTACGTGCCTTGATCCCGGATCTGCTCACGCAGATCTCGTCGCTGAAGTCGCAGATGTCCGACCTTCAGCGCATGCTGTTCGGTCGCCGCTCGGAGAAGAGCCGCTACATCGACCCGCGACAGCTGCTGCCGTTCGCGCAAGAGGCTGTAGAGGAAGCGGGAGCCGACGCCAAGGCGGCCGAAGAAGAGGCCGAAGAGATCACCGTCCCCGAGCACAAGCGCAAGCGCACCAAGCGACGCAAGGACTTCCCAGAGCATCTTCCGCGGCAACGCTCCGTATTCACGATCGAGGGCGAGGACCTGCTGTGCCCTTGCTGCGGCAACGGCCGTCGGGAGTTCGGCGAAGAGGTCTCGCAGGAGCTCGAGCGCATCGAGCTCTCGTTCGTCCACCAGATCGTGAGGAAGAAGTACTCCTGCGCGACCTGTCAGGGCTACGTCGTCGTCGCCGCGGGCCCCACCCGAGTCCTCGACAAAAGCATCCTCGGCCCCGGCTTCCTTGCGCAGATCATCTTCGACCGCTTTGCCAACCACATGCCGTACGCGCGGTTGGAGAAGAAGTACGCAGCCGAGGGGCTCAGCCTGTCGCGTAGCGTCCTATGCACTTCGGCGATGCGCTGTGCCGAGCTCCTGAAGCCCGTGTTCGATGCCCATGTCGAGCAAGTTCTCGAGAGCCTCGACACCTCCGTCCTGCAGGTGGACGACACCTACGGCAACCAGCGCAACGGCCGAAACCCCGGACAGAAAAAGATCCACGTGTGGGCGTGGCGCGATCAACACGCCGGGGTTTTCTACACCGCTACGGACTCACGCAATCGCGGCAGCCCCAAAGAGGTCTTGGGCGACCGCGGTGGTCGGTTGCAGTGCGATGGCCATGACTGCTACAGCGATCTCGATCCAACCAGCATCGCGCGCATCGGATGCTGGGCACACCTTCGTCGCTACTTCGTGAATGCGCGGAAGCTCGGCGACTCGACCACGGAGAAGGCTCTGGGCTGGATCGGCAAGCTGTTCGCGATCGAGAGCGTCGCCAAGAAGGGCAAAGATGGTCGACCCTTCACGGATGACGAGCTGGTCGAGGTCCGTCAGCGCGACTCTCGCCCGATTGCGAACGCGCTCAAGGCTTGGCTCGAGCAGATGCACATCGACCAGCCGAGCCTCCCGAAGGGGCCGCTCATGGAGGGAGTTCGCTACGGGCTCAACCAGTGGCCTGCTCTCGAGCGCTTCCTGACCGATGGCCGCATCCGCGAGATCTCGAACAACGGTTGCGAGCGTGCTCTGCGTGCAGTCGTGATCGGCAAGAAGAACTGGCTCTTCTTCGGATCCGAGGACGGCACCCAAGCTTCACTCATCCTCTTGAGTCTCGTCCAGTCGTGTCGAGAGCATGGCATCAGCCCGCTGCTCTACCTGCGGGATGTGCTTCACGCGATCTCGACCACTCCTGCCTCCCAGGTCGGTCAGCTGACTCCGCGTGGCTGGATGCTGGGACGGCAACGGCGTGCCCAGATCGCCAAAGCCGACAACGCGATCGACAACATCGTGCGTCAGTTGTTCGTGGGCTCGTAGCCCAGCCAGCTACGGACGGTCACCGTCGTGGCCGGCGCCGGTGCCGACACCCGGTGGCCGAAGTTTCTGTTCATGCGCCGGTTCGGCGCGGCGCGAAGAACGTGCGTGCCGGAACAGTTACCGACTGCACCACTTCCGGTTGGTCACGACCGAACCGTTTCCGATAGAGGTGCTCGAGGTATTCCGGCAGCGGTGCCTTCCAGGGTTGCTGATCGTGGTTGTCCAGCTTCCCGAGGTTCTTTGGACTCAGGCCCAGCTCGCGAGCCATCTGCACGTGGGCATGCGATAGCCGGTGGCGCTTGCGGGCGGCGATCCAGTCGCGGGCCTTCTGGGGGAGCGGTCGGTTGGTCATGTGCGTCGTGTGGAGTGAGCGGCTGGCGATCGTACGGGTGGATCGGCGACGGCCTGGAGTGATGACCAGATGAACGGGTTCTGCGCGGGAGGAGGCGCCAAATCAAGTGCTGGCGCGTAGTTCGGGCCATGCCAGTCGGTTCGGCCGCGACGGCAGGAGTTTTCCTGACCCGTGGCAGCGCGGCGCCCTCCGTCACCCCCTCCAACGTCGAAGGTCGTCGCGCGGAAGAGCTGCGCGCAGTTGCACGCGGACCGCTCTCAGAGTTGCTGCGAGCGCAGATCGGCTTTGTTACGGTCGTGCTCGACACGATGCCCCCGGATCCTGCGGTGTGGATGGGGATCGCCCGGTTGGCAGACGCCGCTGCGCAGGACGTGCGAGGGTCCATCGTACGTTGCCACAGCATCTGGCTAGGCTTGCGCGCCACGACGCCGCTCCCGATTACATGCTGCCGTGGTTGGCGCGTGTTGAGGTGAGGTAGCCGTGCAGAGTGGCGGGACAATCACCGTCAGCACCGAGACCGTCGCGGAAGGTGGAGAAGTGCAGGTCGAGTACTCCGGCACAGGAAACGTTCAGTATCGAGTCAACGACGGGGAGTGGCAGGACCTACCTACCCCACCGCTTATTATTGCAAGTGTAGGCTTGCGTCCGTCGGACGTAAGCCCGGACTTGCTCACCTGCAAGCGGCCCGGATTGGAGAGAAGGCAGAACCAAACAGGAGGCCATTATGGCACATCCAACACAACGACAGCAACCCAGAGTGCAGCAGCTATGTCAGCGCAAGCAGCTGGCGCCGCAACACGACTACTATTGGAAGGAGACGCTACTATCGCGCCCAACTTCCGGCGTGATAATCAGCGTTAAGCGCCGTGTCAGTCGCCGAGTTCCGCGTACGGTCTCGGTCGCGCCTTCTTTCGGCGCGGCACTGTGCCTGATTGCATTCGCTGCGGCGGGCTCTCTGCTCCTGCAAGAAGTGCTGCAACAGCTCAAGTAGGCTGCTGTTCCGTGGGGAGGTTCAGAGCGCTCCCCTCTCTCTTGGTTCGTCTCGTGAGAGGCGACCTCGCGTTCGGGCGGGGCCGACCTTGCTCGTCTGAGGCGGCCCGCGACACCTCGGAAATTATTGCCGAACAGACTTGCCTTTCGGCGCCCCCTGAGGTACAGGGTCGTGGCCCCCCAGGTTAGCTATGCCCAATAGGAGGCATCATGCCCCGAAAGCGTGACGTCGCGTTTCTGGTTGTTGTTTCTGCCGCAGCAGGTTCTATTTCGTCGGATTTCAGACGTGGCCCCACGGCGAATTTGTTCGCCACCGATATCCGCACCAGCACAATCGTAGTCAGCGCCTCTAACTCCAAGAACTCTCTGGAATCCGATTTCCAGTGCCCACCGCCTCCGGCGGACTCCGCCCCGCAGGTCGCTGCTGCAATCAAGGCGCTTGCAACGGTCGGAGGTGCGGGAACTAACACCGGACGCATCGTGTTTCTCGACGGCGACTATCAGTTTAACTCGACGGTAGACATTCGCCTGGACAACCCTGGCGGAACACCTCCAGCGAATGAGGTTTGGGGATTCGCGGGAGAACTCACGCTAGAGGGGCAGTCCGTGCCTGCTGATCTTGATTTTAGCAACAGTGCACCGGCGGGGCTCCGCCTCGGCTCCACAGTGTTCAGCCTTGGTGCCGATGTCCCCATGTTCAAGTTTCACGCTCCGGATGATCCTGGCGGCAAGCCTCCAAAAGATCTGCACAACCGGATTAACCGAGTGGCCCTAAAAGGGCTCACGTTCCTTGGGGGGCGTAGGGACGCGAAAGTTCTACACTTCATAAATTGTGCAAAAGTGGAAATCGATGACTGCGGGTTCGTGGAGTGTGCTCCAGCCATTTACAATGAGGATGGCTGGGATTTCCAGACCACTCGTTGTGGCTTCGGGGACTGCGGGGACAGCACCACTACCAACGGCCAGTTTCATAGGGCGGCTGTCGTTGGTATCGGTACGTCGCCTGACCGGCCCGGAGTAGCTTATTGGAGAATAAGCGAGTGTACATGGCAGAATAGACTCGGTCCCGGCATTTTTTCTTCTAGGCTGAACGTAAGCCAGCAGCAGCTGCCACCGGGTTCGATTTACCTAGTGAACAGCAAGTTCGAGGATTTCGGGGTTGGCGCGGACGCGTGGCCTTGCTTCGTTGGCGAAGTTTCTCACGGGAGAATAGCGGGAAACCGGTTCTTCTTTGCCAAAAACGTCGGGGGATCCTCTCCGGAATTGGGTACTCTAGTTTACCTGAATTCGGGGTCAAGGTTCTGTCAAATCCAAGACAACCAGTTCTTGGAACCAGGGGATGACTCGACACCTACAACGCCAGCCACAGTTACGACCCACCCTGCCCTGAGCATTGGTGGTTCCGACCATGTGATCACGGGTAATTTCTTCAAGACCAAGTACCCAGCAACAGCGGTGGTCCCATTTATTGAGCTACGAAGCAGTGCTAGTGGTGCTGTTGTTTTCAACAATATGGCGACTGACAACGATGGGGTTGGAACGAGGAGGTACAGGAATTTGATAACACAGCTGCCCAATGGGGCTGGACAAGACATGACGATTCTGGACCTCCAAGCGGAGGACGCAATCGTCTCCAGTGGACCCGAGCTCTTGCTTGATGGCTGGCTGGCGGTGAGGCTCCGTGCCTCTGGCGGCGACAAGCGGTTTATCCCACTTTACAAGTAGAGCGATGTCTGGCCAACTCCCTTCATGGGGCGTCGATTCTGTTCCTGACGACGATCCCCGCCTCTCGGAGTTTTCTACCGAAGCTCTCTGCGGTGAACTCATCGCACGGCTTTCCAGCAAGGAGGTTACGAGTGGTGTATCATGGGAGCTGAAACCCTTCATCGATACAGCAGCGGCGCTCTTAGAGAGACCGACAAACAGACTCTCTCCTCGTCGAATTGGTCGAGATTTCCGAGGAACGTACAAAGCCCTGGGGGACAGCGGCTATTCTCTAAGTGGGAGGACAGTTCTTGACCTGGGGTGTGGGTCCTGGAACCCCGGTGGCCTGTCAATGCTGCACATTATGTTGGGGGCGACGCGTGCGTATGCTGTGGATACTAGTCGTCCAAAACACGAGCCTCGGGCAGCGCGAGCGCTAGCGGATTTGATCGCCGCGATGCTGCTGCACCCGACATCGGTTGTGGGTGGGTACGCCATAAGCCGGTTTGAGGTTTTGCAGAACCTCCGTAGCTTTGGTGTGGACAGGCTTGCCCAAGGGGATGTTGCTGGAATCGATGGGGAAAAGCTGTGCTGGAGATGTGCTGATGCCGCGGACCTACCGATACGTGATGGTGAGGTGGACTTGGCGGTGTCGCACGCGTTCTTGGAGCATGTGCTTGAGCCTGACAGTGTGGTTGGAGAGTTGTCGCGAGTGACTTCTGCGGGTGGGTTTGGTGTTCACTTGGTCGACGCTACGGATCACAGGCGATACCAGGACAGGAATGTACACCCATTGGATTACTTGTCTCATGAGGCTTCTAATGCCGCAGGAGATGTTACCGATTTGCCAGGCAAGCCCTGGCGAGTGCGTCAGAATCGCGTACGTCCACGTGAGTGGATAACGAAGTTCGAGTCTGGCGGGTTCACGGTAACCAGATACGAGCCGAAAGAGGTGATCAACGTCGACGACGAATTCAGGCGGAAGCTCGTGTCGCCGTATTGCGATATGGCATCCTCCGACCTTGGGGAAATCATTGCGCGGATCACGGTGAAAAAAAATAAGGCGGGAAACTCGAGGGCCAACAGTGAGTATGGCTAGCCAGAGGCCGGGTCCGGTGATTGGGCCCAAGAAGTTTCTCGGACATCCGGGAACCGGTTGTAGGCGCTGCGGGAGCCGGGCAGGCCGCTGCCTCTCAGCCGGTCGTGGGACGACCGCGTGAGGAACCATAACCAGCTCAGCTTGACCGATTTGAAACCAGAGGCATGCCGATGGCCGCTCGTGGCGCGCGCTCGGCTACCGCTCCAACCGCCAGAGTCCCGCGGAGCCACATTGTTTGGAGACACTCCGAGCTCCTTGGCGAGCTTCCGTGAGCTCCAGTGCGTACAACCTCGCGGTTTCTCGTGCAGTGTGACGTCCACGATCCGCTCGACGTCGGCGTCGGTCACCGTGCGCGGACGCCCGACGCGGGGCTCGTCCAAGAGGCCGTCGAGTCGTTGCTCAACGAAGCGCTTGCGCCACTTGCCGACCATTGCCTGGCTGACACCAAGTTCTTCCGCAACATGCTGGTTCTCCGCACCCGTGGCACATCGCAGAACGATCTTCGCCCGAATCGCGGATGCCGCACTACCAGACCGACGCCGTACGAGGCGCTGCAGCACGCCCCGTTCGTCGTCCGTGAGCTTCAGAACCGCCTTCGGTCTACCCATCGCGCCCATGCGAACAGATACGGAACGACCGCTGTGAAACTAATCACCCGAACTTTTGGCTCGACCCACTAGGTGACTCAGTAGGGAATTCTGTGTGACGCGCTCTGCTTTGTGGAGCGGGCGGTCTTGATGTAGCCCTCGGTGGTCTTGAGCTGCTTGTGCCCAAGCAGCAAGCAGCTTCTGATTGTCCTTGGTTGGAACCCCAGCCTCATCGAGTTGGGTTGCGGGTTGCGGTCGTCGCCCGGAGTGAATGGGGGGGTGTACTGTAAGCGTTGCAGCGTAAGCGTCCGGTGAAGGCATCTCGAAAGCCGCTGGCGGATCGGCAGGATGCGGCGGATGACGAAGAGAATCCCCGTGTGGGCTCGAGCGGAGATGCGCGAGCTACTTCAAGAGCTGGACACCTCAGGCGTGACGGTCGCCGAGTTCGCGCGCCGGCGTGGCGTCAACGCAAACCGCATCTACTGGGCAAGGCGGCAAGCCCGAGCTGCGGCGGCGCCTACGTCCGCGCCGGCGGTGTCGGACTTCGGTGAGCTGGTGGTCGCCGCAGACCCGTCTCCGCGACGAGCAGCGGCCATTGAGTTGCGGGTGCCGTCGGGCGCGGTTGTCGATGTGCAGCGCGACTTCGACGAAGCGACGCTCCGACGGCTGCTCGGAGTCCTGCTGCCATGCTGAGCTTTCCTCCCTCGCCGCAAGTCAAGATCTTCGTTTGCCGGAAGCCGGTGGACATGAGGAAGAGCTTCAGCGGTCTGTCCGGTGCGGTCATCGACGTGGTCGACCACGACCCGCAATCTGGTCACCTCTTCCTCTTCTTCAACAAGCGCCGGACCATGATGAAGGCACTGGTGTGGGAGCCGTCTGGTTACTGGGTGCTGGCGAAGCGACTGACGAGCGGCCGCTTTCAGGTCTTCGATCGCTCGGCTGAGAACAACAGCCGATTCGAGATTGCGAGTAGCGATCTCGCGCTCTTGTTGGACGGCATCGACCTCCGTGGCGCGCGACGCAGAGAAGTTCGCGATCAGGTGCTGCAACGACTGGCCGCGACTTGATCCGTCTCCGGTTTGTGTTAATCAGAGGGAGTGACGCCGCTCACGGACCTCGACGAAGCCAACTCGACGATCGTCAAGCTGCGCGCCGAGATCGAGCGCCTTCGCGGGCAGCTCGAACTGATGAAGCAGCGCACGTTCGGACGGCGCCGCGAGCACATCAATCCGAACCAACTGCTGCTGTTCGAGGCCGGCGTCGCGCAGCTCGAAGAGCTGCAGAAGCAGGCGCAGGAAGCGGAGCAGTCGAGCGAACTCGCGAAGCCTGACCCGAAGAAGAAGCGGAAGCGCGGTCACGGTCGCGGTCAGTTCGCCGAGCACCTGGATCGGCATGTCGTCGAGGTCGACGTGCCGGAAGCGGAGCGCTGCTGCCCCGAGTGCGGCGAAGCCATGCACTGCATCGGGACTGACGTCACCGAGCGTGGCCACATCATCCCAGCGCGGTTGGTCGTGAAGCGCTACGTGCGCAACAAGTACGCGTGCCCGCACGGGCACAGGATGAAGATGGCGTCGATGCCTGCCGGCGTCGTCGAGAAGGCGAAGTACGAGCCCTCCGTCTACGCGCATCTCGTCACAGCGAAGTACGGCGACCACCTGCCGCTGAACCGCCTGCAGGGGATCTTCCGCCGCTTCGGGGCGCACGTCCCGAAGCAGACCATGTGGGACATGCTGGCGCGCTTCGACGAGATCGCGGCGCGTCCGATCCTGGCCGAGATGCGGCGCCAGCTGCTTCAAGAAGATGTTCTTCAAGCCGACGAGACCCCGATCAGGGTGCGACTGGAAGGCCAGAAGGGCACCCGGCGCGGTGTGCTCTGGGCCTGGCGGAGCGCTCGCGGCAGCCCCAACGAGATGGTCGTGGCCGACTTCAGGGACAATCGATCCGCGAAGGGGCCCAACGCTTTTCTCGGCGCGTGGTCCGGGACCTTGTTGACCGATGGCTACGACGGTGTGAACCCGAAAGCGCAGCAGAACGCGATCACGCGGGCTGGGTGCTGGGCGCACGCCCGTCGGAAGTTTCGGGATGCGCTCACTGCTGGTGCATCACGGGCTGGTTTGGCGCTGCGACCGATCCAGAGGCTTTTCTGGATCGAGCGCGCCGTACTGTCCCGAGCGAAGGACCGGAACCTGACCCGTGAAGCCCTCATCGAACTGCGTGAGACCGTTCGCAGCCGCAGATCCAAAGCGGTGCTCCACCGCCTCTACGAGATCGTGTTCAGCCTCCAAGAGGACCCGGCGACCGCGGGCAACGAGCTGCTTCGCAAGGCGGTGAGCTACGCCATCCGGCAGCGGAACCCGTTGCTCGCGCACCTCGACGACGGCCGGCTGCCGATCCACAACAACGACACCGAGCGTGACCTGCGCCACGTCGTGACCGGCCGGAAGAACTGGATGACGCTCGCCAGCGAGAAGGGTGGCAACGTGGCAGCTCGCCTCTACTCGATCGTGCTCAGCTGCAAGCTGGCGAAGGTCAACGTCGAGCGCTACCTCGAGGACGTCCTGGTCGCCGTCGCCACCACGCCGTCGTCGCGCATCGCCGAACTCACGCCCTGGGGATGGGCGAAGGCACGCGCTGCCGGCCAGTCCTGCTGAGACGCGTCGGCGGTCGCTTTTCAACCGCTGGCCGCCATGGCGTCACCGGACGCTTACGTTGCAGCGTTGCGTCGTCCGGTTCTCCTACGGGCCATGGGTTGGGAGGTTCAGAGTTCAGAGCACTGGCGCGCAGGGTGGAGTGGCGACTTCGAATGTTCGAATGGGATAGATTTACCTACAGATACAGGTAGTCGAAGTGAAGTCTATCCACGACATCCGCGAGTCCCACCAGCAGGCGGTCGAGATCTTCCGGCGCCATGGCGGCGTCCTGCGCACCATGCAGGCGGTCCGCCTCGGCGTGCACCCGCGGACGCTGTACACGATGCGGGACAACGGCACCCTCGAGCAGCTCTCCCGCGGGCTCTACCGACTGGCCGACCTGCCACCGCTCGGCACCCCGGACCTGGTGGCGGTCGCCAAGCGCGTCCCCTCCGGTGTCATTTGCCTGATTTCGGCGCTGTCGCTTCACGAACTGACGACGGAGATCCCTCACGAGATCTACGTCGCCATCGCGCGCGGCGCCGAGACGCCGCGACTCGAACACCCCCCGCTTCGAGTGTTCCGCTTCAGCGGGGCGGCCCTCTCCGAAGGGGTTGAGATGCACGACGTGGACGGGTGCGAGGTTCGGGTCTACAGCGCCGCGAAGACGATCGCGGACTGCTTCAAGTTCCGCAACAAGCTCGGCATCGACCTCGCGCTCCAGGGACTCAAGCGATACCTGGCAGGCAGGAAGAGCAGCGTCGACGAACTGATGCGGTTCGCTCGCGTGTGCCGGGTCGAGACCGTCATGCGACCCTATGTGGAGGCGCTCCTCTGATGGGTCGCGACATCACGAACGTCGCGGCATCCGTGCGGCAGCGACTCTTGAACATCGCGCGCTCGTCGAATCGGCCCTTCAACGAAGTCCTCCAGCACTTCGCCATGGAGCGGTTCCTCTACCGGCTCGCCGCGTCGCCACACAGCGGTCGTTTCGTGCTCAAGGGAGCGCTGATGATGATGGTCTGGCAGGTGCCGGTTTCGCGTCCGACGATGGACATCGATCTCCTGGCTCAGATCGACAACGAGATCGACGTGCTGACGTCGGTAGCGCGCGACGTCTGCGGGCAGCAAGTCGAACCCGATGGGATGTCGTTCGATGCCGCCAGTGTCGAGGGCCCGAGGATTGCGGAGGACGCGGAGTACGAAGGCGTGCGCGTTCGATTCCGCGGCACGCTTGGCACGGCGCGTGTATCCATGCAACTCGACATTGGTTTCGGCGACGCGGTGATCCCCGGTCCGGTGCTCTCCGACTACCCGACGATCCTCGATCTTCCCGCGCCTCGTGTGCGCGGCTACAAGCGCGAGAGCGTTGTCGCCGAGAAGTTCCACGCCATGGTCAAGCGCGGGCTCCTCAACAGCAGGATGCGCGACTATTTCGATCTCTGGCTGCTGTCGCGGCAGTTCGAGTTCGACGAAGCCACGCTTGCCGAGGCGATCCAGGAGACCTTCGCTCGTCGGGCGACTGTCGTTCCGACCGAGCCGGTTGCGCTGACCGGCGAGTTTGCCTCGGACGCGCAGAAGCGAGCGCAGTGGAAGGCGTTCTTGCGCAAGATCCGCCTCGCGGAGGCGCCGAGCGATCTGCATGAGGTCGTCGAGCGGCTGGCTGCGTTCCTGAGGCCGGTGCTGGCCGCGATCGTGAGAGGTTCAGGCTTCGGTGCGCGATGGTCACCGTCGAGGCTCTGGGCGCAGTCGACCCCGAAGTAGGAGCACGGGGTTGGGCGATGGTGTCCGAGCGCGAGCGAATCGAAGAAGAGCTCAGGCGGGAAGAGGCTCGGCTCGCGGACTTGTCTCGTGAGCAGGAGCAGGTTCGCGCGAGGGTCGAGCACCTGCGGCAAAAGCTGGCGGATTCCCGAGGTTCGTCGTCGGACGAGGAGACCGGGAAGCGCAAACCGCCCGCCGGTCCCAGCACTCCGGCGGAGAAGATTGCGCTGTTCCGTCGCCTGTTCCGCGGGCGTGGAGACGTGTTCCCGCGACTCTGGATCAACAGCAGGAGCGGCAAGCGGGGCTACTCGCCGGCGTGTTCCAACGACTGGGTCCGGGGCATCTGCGAAAAGCCGAAGGTGAAGTGCGGAGAATGCCCGGACCAAGCGTTCGTGTCGGTCGACGACCAGGTCATTCGCGACCATCTGCAGGGTCGCCATGTCGTTGGCGTCTACCCGCTTCTCGAGGACGAGACCTGCTGGTTCCTCGCGGTCGACTTCGACAAGAGCGAATGGCAGGAAGATGTCGCTGCCTTCGTCGAGACCTGCTCGCGACTCGAGCTGCCGGTCGCGGTCGAGCGATCACGGTCGGGCAACGGGGCGCATGTGTGGTTCTTCTTCGATGCGCCTCTGCCCGCGGTCACGGCAAGGCAGGTCGCCAGCCACGTCATCACGGAGACAATGGAGCGGCGCCCCGAGCTGGAGCTGGCATCGTACGACCGGTTGTTTCCCAACCAGGACACAATGCCGCGCGGTGGCTTCGGAAACCTGATCGCGCTGCCGTTGCAGCACGAGGCCCGGCAAGTGGGCAACACCGTCTTCGTCGACGATCGCTTGCGACCGATCGCCGACCAGTGGGCATTCCTAGCGTCGTATCCGAGGATACCTGTGGCGCGCATGTTCGAGCTTGCCCAAGAAGCCAGCGAGTGCGGCAGGGTCGTGGGCGCATGCGTCTCGGAACCGGGCGATGCGATCGATCTCGAGCCGTGGCTGCGCTCGCCGTCGCGAGCTGCGCAGAGTCCGAAGCTGGACGTTCCGCTTCCGAGTTCGGTCCACGCGGTGCTCGCCCAGCAGGTCTTCGTGGAGACGAGAGAGCTGCCGTCGCCGTTCCTCAATCGCATCCTGCGGCTTGCGACGTTCTCGAACCCCGAGTTCTACCAGAAGCAGGCGATGCGACTGTCGACCGCGCGGACGCCCAGGCTGATCGGATGCGCAGAACGGACGATTGCGCACATAGGGCTTCCACGTGGATGCTACTCCGCGCTGGCGGAGTTGCTGCGCCAGCACGACGTCGAGCTCGTGGTCGAAGACAAGCGGTTCGACGGAGCCCCACTGGTGGTCGAGTTCGGTGGTGCGTTGACTCCGGTGCAGCAGCGAGCAGCGCACGATCTCCTGGGGCACGAGATCGGGGTGTTCGTGGCGCCACCCGGCTCGGGGAAGACCGTTGTTGGCGCTCACGCCATCGCCGCGCGCGGGCGAAGTACCCTCGTTCTCGTCCACCGCAGCCAACTCCTCGATCAGTGGCGAAATCAGCTCGCGGCGTTTCTCGGGGTCGATCTCCGCGAGATCGGTCAGGTGGGATCCGGCAAGCGCAAGGTCACCGGCACTTTGGATGTGGCGATGATCCAGAGTCTCGTGCGGCGAGACGAGGTCGATCCGATGGTCGCGGAGTACGGGCACGTTGTCGTCGATGAATGCCACCACGTTTCCGCCGTGTCCTTCGAGCGGGTCCTACGTGGGGTCCGCGCTCGGTACGTCCTCGGGCTGACGGCGACCCCGCGTCGCAGGGACGGGCACCATCCGATCGTCGAGTTCCAGCTCGGTCCGGTGCGGCATGCAGTCGATCCGAAGCGTCAGGCGGCTCGCCGAGCGTTTGAGCATCGCCTCGTCGTTCGGGCCACGACCTTCCGGCTCGAGGAGGATACGACCCGTCCGAAGATCCAGGACGTCTATCGGCGCCTTGCTCTGGACGCCGACCGCAATCGGATGATCGTCGACGACATCATCACGGCGCTGGAAGCTGGCAGGTCGCCGATCGTGCTCACCGAGCGACGCGATCACCTGGAGTATCTCGTGGGTCAACTGAGCGGTGTCGCCCGCAACCTCATCGTGCTTCGGGGCGGCATGGGGTCGAAGCAGCGGCGAGAGCTTCGCCAGAAGATGGCGGCCATCCCGAGAAGTGAAGAACGGCTGCTGATCGCGACCGGCAGGTTCGTCGGCGAAGGCTTCGATGATGCTCGTCTCGACACGCTGTTCTTGACCATGCCGGTGTCATGGCGCGGAACCCTCGTGCAGTACGCCGGCAGGCTGCATCGAATGCACTCCGACAAGGCTGAAGTGGCTGTGTTCGACTACGTGGACGGCGCCGTCCCGATGCTGGCCCGCATGTTCGAGCGACGTGCGGCTGGGTACCGGGCGATGGGGTATGCACAGACGGACGATTGGCCGGCGGAGAGCGCGGTCCGAGAGGAGCCCGTGGTGGAGTTGGAGGACCGGTCGGAACCTGACCCCCTCTGACCCCGTTTCAACTGAGATTCGCGAGACCGTTGAGACTGTCGAGACACCCACTAAACTGCTGAGAGGGCGTCTCGCGCGTCTCGAGCCCGAATACGGGTTCCACGTAGGAGCCTCCAGTCGGGGTAGGATGCAGGGGGTCGGAGGTGCAGATCCTCTTAGGTGCACGCTCTTGTCGACGGCGCGAGTTTCGAACCGGCGTTCGACGTTACGCACCAAGCCGCAGAGCAGCGCCCGAAAGTCGTCGCGTCCTGATCCGCCTTGTTCAATACGCCGCCCGGCTTCATGCGTCCGAAGAACACTTCCCGCAGCGCGTCATCGATCGGGTCCGCGGTCTGCGAGTCCGTTGTCGGACCAACGGTGGCCGAGGCTCGTCGTACGACGTCGCCCAAGCGCAACGGCAGATCCGACCCCGCTGCCGGTCGCGATGAGCGCGAACGTCCTGTTCGAAGACCTTTTGATCGATGGTCACGAAGACGTCGAACTTCGCATCGGCGGGTCCCATCAGCTCACCGCTGGTCTTTCCGGCCCAGCCCGCATCGGGAACGGTCTGTGCGTCGATTCCCGTGAGCGCCGCCGCAAGCCGGCGCGGCAGGCACTCATCGATCAGGACGCGCATCGCTCACCAACACATCGCGGGCCAACTCCAAGCACGGCGATGGCCTGGTCTCGCGAGACCGTCGGGAAGTCGTCGAGGCGTTGACCTCCCTCGAGGTAGTCGAGCAGAGTCTGGACCGGCACGCGCGTGCCCCGGAACACGGGCGTGCCCCCGAGGATTTCTGGTGAGCGGTCGATGCACTCGGTCGACGACATACCGTCATTCTACCACGGCTCGTCGGTGCCGAATCTGCGGTAACTGTTCCGGCACGCACGTTCTTCGCGCCGCGCCGAACCGGCGCATGAACAGAAACTTCGGCCACCGGGTGTCGGCACCGGCGCCGGCCACGACGGTGACCGTCCGTAGCTGGCTGGGCTACGAGCCCACGAACAACTGACGCACGATGTTGTCGATCGCGTTGTCGGCTTTGGCGATCTGGGCACGCCGTTGCCGTCCCAGCATCCAGCCACGCGGAGTCAGCTGACCGACCTGGGAGGCAGGAGTGGTCGAGATCGCGTGAAGCACATCCCGCAGGTAGAGCAGCGGGCTGATGCCTTGCTCTCGACACGACTGGACGAGACTCAAGAGGATGAGTGAAGCTTGGGTGCCGTCCTCGGATCCGAAGAAGAGCCAGTTCTTCTTGCCGATCACGACTGCACGCAGAGCACGCTCGCAACCGTTGTTCGAGATCTCGCGGATGCGGCCATCGGTCAGGAAGCGCTCGAGAGCAGGCCACTGGTTGAGCCCGTAGCGAACTCCCTCCATGAGCGGCCCCTTCGGGAGGCTCGGCTGGTCGATGTGCATCTGCTCGAGCCAAGCCTTGAGCGCGTTCGCAATCGGGCGAGAGTCGCGCTGACGGACCTCGACCAGCTCGTCATCCGTGAAGGGTCGACCATCTTTGCCCTTCTTGGCGACGCTCTCGATCGCGAACAGCTTGCCGATCCAGCCCAGAGCCTTCTCCGTGGTCGAGTCGCCGAGCTTCCGCGCATTCACGAAGTAGCGACGAAGGTGTGCCCAGCATCCGATGCGCGCGATGCTGGTTGGATCGAGATCGCTGTAGCAGTCATGGCCATCGCACTGCAACCGACCACCGCGGTCGCCCAAGACCTCTTTGGGGCTGCCGCGATTGCGTGAGTCCGTAGCGGTGTAGAAAACCCCGGCGTGTTGATCGCGCCACGCCCACACGTGGATCTTTTTCTGTCCGGGGTTTCGGCCGTTGCGCTGGTTGCCGTAGGTGTCGTCCACCTGCAGGACGGAGGTGTCGAGGCTCTCGAGAACTTGCTCGACATGGGCATCGAACACGGGCTTCAGGAGCTCGGCACAGCGCATCGCCGAAGTGCATAGGACGCTACGCGACAGGCTGAGCCCCTCGGCTGCGTACTTCTTCTCCAACCGCGCGTACGGCATGTGGTTGGCAAAGCGGTCGAAGATGATCTGCGCAAGGAAGCCGGGGCCGAGGATGCTTTTGTCGAGGACTCGGGTGGGGCCCGCGGCGACGACGACGTAGCCCTGACAGGTCGCGCAGGAGTACTTCTTCCTCACGATCTGGTGGACGAACGAGAGCTCGATGCGCTCGAGCTCCTGCGAGACCTCTTCGCCGAACTCCCGACGGCCGTTGCCGCAGCAAGGGCACAGCAGGTCCTCGCCCTCGATCGTGAATACGGAGCGTTGCCGCGGAAGATGCTCTGGGAAGTCCTTGCGTCGCTTGGTGCGCTTGCGCTTGTGCTCGGGGACGGTGATCTCTTCGGCCTCTTCTTCGGCCGCCTTGGCGTCGGCTCCCGCTTCCTCTACAGCCTCTTGCGCGAACGGCAGCAGCTGTCGCGGGTCGATGTAGCGGCTCTTCTCCGAGCGGCGACCGAACAGCATGCGCTGAAGGTCGGACATCTGCGACTTCAGCGACGAGATCTGCGTGAGCAGATCCGGGATCAAGGCACGTAGCTGCGCCTCATCCAGTGCGTCGACGTTGACCGTTTGCTTGCGACCGCCCATCGCGACCATTGATACGAACAGAGCGCGAGTAATGCCGACGAAACTTGGCGGATTTCAGATCAATCCCTTCGAGCAACATCACGAGCTGTGCGCGCTCGACTTCGACATGTGTGGCGTCGCCGCTCTTGGGACGCCAACTGTCAAACGTGCCGCGCTCGAGTCGCTTCATCGAGATCCAGAAACCGTTGCGATCCCAGAACAAGATCTTCACGCGATCGCGACGCCGGTTGAAGAACGCGAAGACGTCGCCATCGAACGGATCCCGATGAAAGCTGTGCTGGACGATCGCGCTCAGCCCGTCGAACGACTTCCTCATGTCGGTTGGCTCGTTGGCGACGTACACGCGCACGCCCGCTGGGAAGGCCAGCATCAGTCGGCCACAGAGTCCAGCAAGCGGTACGCGATGTCTTGAGCAATCGCGCCCTCGAACTCCGCGACGACGCCCGCCGGGAACCTGAGCCGCACAAGGCTCGAGCTCTCGCCCTCGTCGTTACTCGTCCGGCCCCGACCATCGCGATCGACGACTCGGACCTCCGCGAACCCAGTGCTCTCCTCCGATCGCAACCGATGCGACCACCAACTCAGCGTCCCGATCGGGATACCGAACCGCTCCGAGAGCGCACGCAGCGAAAACCCTTCCTGCTCGCGGAGCGCGAGAACCTGCCGGATCTCACGGCGACGACTTGCTCGCTTCGACATGGCCGCATCGTGGCGAACGACTCGAGCGTTTGCAGACGTGGTTGCCGGAACAGTTACTGCAGTCGATCGAGGAGCAAACGCGCGCCCAGCAAGACAAGCAGCAGCGCCGCAAGGAAGCCAAGCGGCGCGCGCGTCGCCTCGGCGCCGACTCCTGACTCCGCCGTCTGCTTTCGTTGCGAGGCGAACAACGCGCAGCAAGTCGCGCCGCCGCTACCGCCCCGACGCCAACTCCACCCGCCGCAACACCTCAACCCCCCGCACCTCCAACCGCACGTCCTGCCCCCCGTGCAGCTGCAACCCGAGGTGCCCGCGGCTGCGCCCCGCATCCCCGCGCAACTCCGCAGTCCGCACCCCATTGAGGTGCACCGTCACGCGCCCCCCGCGCGCCGAAACCGTCATCGTGTTCCACTCCCCCGCGCGAAACCCACTCTCGGCCGGCGGCCGCTGCAACCACTGCCGTCCACCGGTCTCGTACAACCCACCCGTGTGCTTGGCCGGGTCGGCGTCGATCTCGGCCTGGAGGCCGTGCACCATCACACTCGCCTCGACCGGTTCGCAACGGAAGTAGAAGCCGCTGTTACCGCTAAGGCAGCGGAACTGGAGGCGGGCGGTGAAGTCGCCATACATCGCTTCGCTCTGCAGGATGCCGTGGCTCGGGTCGGATGCCTCTTGTTCGCCGATCAGGATGCCGTCTTCGAAGCGCCAAGTGCCGCCGCCGCGAAGCTGCCAGCCGGCGAGGGTTTCGTCGAGCACCGGCTGCCACTGGTGGTGGCCGAGGTCTTTGATGCGCAGGCCGCGCCAGCGGACGTGGCGGCCGACTTTGTCGGCGTCTTTGCCGACGCCGTGCACCTGTAAGGCGATGAAGCCGGTGAGGTCTTCGCTGTCGACCAGATCGGCGGCGGGGACGCCGTTGACCCAGGTGCGGATGTGGTCGCCGATGCACAGGACGCGGTAGTGGTTCCAGCCTTCGACGTCGAAGGCTTGGCGCGCTTCGTCCTGGCCGTCGAGATCGTCGAGCCAGCCGCGGCGGGCCTCGTCGTAGATGCCGCCCGACCAGGCGCGATCGGAGGGGTCGATCTCGACTTGCAGGCCGTAGACGCGCTTCTTCTCGGGCCGCACGTGGCTGCGGATCTGCACGCCACTGTTGATGCGGGGGTCGACCTGCAGCTCGAGCTCGAGTTCGAAGTCGCCGTACTCGCGCTCGGTGCACAAGAACGTATTGGGGGACGACGGCACGGTGGTGCCGGTGACGACATCGCCGTCGCGCTCGTAGGTCGCCTTGCCGCCGACGATGCGCAGGCCCTCGAGACCGTCACCCGGTAGCAGGGGCCGCCACTGTGGCTGCGCAGCTGCCGCACTCGCTACCGCCAACGCAACCGACGCCGCGAGCCCAAGGGCGCCGCGCATCAGCTGACCTGCGGGAAGGTGAACGGGCCGCGTCCCGGCCGCCACGCGAGCGCATTGGCGGCGTCGGCGTGCTCGCCTTCGAACTGCTCGCCTTGCGCGTCGAACGACAACCGCGGCCCCAGCGTGTAGTCGGTCGAGCCGGCGTCGACGCCGTTCTGCACGAGGTGGTCGCGGAAGCGGCGGAAGGACTCGTTGCCCGGCTCGCAGTCGCCGAACGGCGTCTCCGCGTCGGCGAGCGGCCGCGCTTCGCCGAGCTGGTGCGAGACGTTGGCCATGTGGCACAGCGCCGACGACAGGTGGCCCTCGGCGATCTCGGCGGTGAGCACCGAGGCGTCGTTGGCGAGGGCTGCGTCGACGAAGTTCTGGAAGTGATCGCCGCCGCCGGTGAACGTTTTGATCGGTTTGCCGTCGTGGTCGAACGCCACCACCTTGCCGTAGCTGGCACTGACCAGATAGCCGTGCTCGCAGTGGAACACCACGCCGATGCCGGTGTCGCGGTAGCCGCGCGTGTTGAGGCCGCGCACCTCGAAGATCAGCTGCTGGTCGCCGCGCTCGAACAGCGCGACCTGCGTGTTCGGGGTGTTGCCGTCGTCGTCGTAGCCGAAGCGGCCGCCGACGCTGCGCACGTTGTCCGGCAGCTCGGCCCAAGCCAGCCCCCAGCGCGCGATGTCCATCTGGTGCACGCCCTGATTGCCGATGTCGCCATTGCCGGTGTTGAACACCCAATGCCAGTCGTAGTGCACCTCCTTGCGCCGCAAGGGCTCGAGCCGCGCCGGGCCGGTCCACAGGTCGTAGTCCAGCGTCTCCGGCGGCACCTGCGGCCCGTCGACCTTGCCGATGGTCTCACGCCGCTTGTAGCACAGTGCCCGCGCGACCTGCACGCGGCCGAGTCCGCCCTCGCGCAGCCAGGTGATGGCGTCGTGGGTCGCCTTCATCGAGCGCGCCTGGGTGCCGTGCTGGCAGACGCGGCCGCTGCGGCGTGCTGCCTCGACCACCTTGCGCCCCTCGATCACGTCGTGGCTGACCGGCTTCTCGACGTAGACGTGCTTGCCGGCGTCCAGCGCCCACACCGCCGCCAACGCGTGCCAGTGATTGGGCGTGGCGATCGACACCGCATCGATGGTGTCGTCCTCCATCACCGCGCGCAGGTCCTTGACGTAGCGCGCGTCGGGCGCCGCCTGCATCGCCAGCTCGATCACGCCCTCGTCGGGATCGCAGATCACCGCGACTTCGGCGTCGGGGCTCTTCTTGTAGGCACCGACATGACCGCGACCACGGCCGCGCACGCCGAGCACCGCGACCCGCAGCGGGTCTCTCCGCGGGCGACGGCGCTGTGCGTCGTCCGACGGCTGCACCAGCGGCACCGGCAGCGCCACGGCGGCGGCCAGCAGGCTGTCTTCCAAGAACTCGCGGCGGTTGCGTTTGTGCATGATTCCTCTTCTTACGAGCAGCGGCCTTGCCTGCTATCGACCGGCGCCGGGCGGCGACCGGAGAACGCGAAAGCCCAAGTGATCGCCGTCCGGCACCCACCATACGCCAGGTGGCACGTTGGGGTCGTCGAGCACCCAATCCGGCTCGAACGCCAACCGCGCGGTCGGCGTCACCAATGCGGCCTCATCCGACCACGAGCCGCCGCGCAACACCGCGCGATCGGGCTGGCTCGGGTCGAACGGGCCGGCGCAGTACTCCCACAGGTTGCCGAGCATGTCGTGCAGGCCGAAGCGGTTGGCGGCCTTGCCGCCGACCTCGTGCGTCATCTCGTCGCTGTTGGCCTCGTACCACGCGGCCGCGTCGAGCCCCCCAGCACCCGAGTCGGCGCAAGCGAGCTCCCACTCGGCCTCGGTCGGCAGCCGATACGACGCGCCGGTGTTGGCCGACAGCCACTCGCAGTAGCGGCGCGCGGCCTGCCAACTCATGCCGACCGCCGGCCGCCGGCCGGTGCCCCAGTAGCGATCGTACGGAGTGACGTCATCGAGTGGCTTGGACGGCCGCGCGACCGCGTCCACCGGCGGCGACAGGCCGAGCGCGCCGTCGAAGTCGCAGTAGGACAAGTATTCATCCCAGGTGACTTCGGTGCGACCGATCCAGAAGCCGCCCGGCTCGACCCAGACCATGTCGAACGCGATCTCGGTGCCGCGGATGGTCTCGGTGTAGCTCGCCGGCGCGGCGGCGGCGGAGGCATCCTCGGGCACGCCATCGCCGGCGGCCTCGCACGCGAACAGCACGGCCAACGCCAGAGCAGAGATCGGTGCCGCGAGAGCAGAGGGAGACGCGCGCCGCATCAGCATGGTCGCGGCCCACTGTAGGCGGCCACGCCGCCGGGCGCACGCACTGACAAGCGAAGCAGCCCCTACCAGCCGGACGCCCGCCCCAACCGCTCCGGGCGCTCGTCGGCCTGCGCCACCTGATGACCGATCCAGTACGCCAGCCGCGCGACGCGCTCCATCTTGTCGCCGTCGAGCTTGTCGGCGTGGTCGGTGACCTGGTGGTAGTCCTCGTGCTCGCCACAGCAGAAGAACACCACCGGCACGCCGCGCTTGGCGAAGTTGAAGTGGTCGCTGCGCGTGTAGTACTTGTCGCCGTTGGTGAAGCTCAGGTCGAAGTGCGAAGCCAACACCGCCGCATCCTTGACGATCGTCGAGAACATCGAGTGCCGGTAGCTCGGCGTCACCGTGATCTCGTCCGCGCCCGACTCGGGGCCGACGCGGCCGATCATGTCGATGTTGACGTCGGCGACGATCGACGGCAGCGGCCAAGTCGGGTTCTCGGCAAACCACTGCGAGCCCCACAGCCCGAGCTCCTCGCCGGACACCGCGAGGAAGAGGATCGACCGCCGCGGGCGATTGGCCGCGGTGGTGTAGGCCTCGGCGATCTCGAGCAGCCCGGCCGTGCCGGACGCGTTGTCGTCGGCGCCGTTGAACACTTCGCCGTCATAGCGCGTGCCGACGTGGTCCATGTGCGCGGAGTAGACCACGGCTTCGGCGGCGAGCTCGGGATCGCTGCCGCGCAGCACGGCGACGACGTTCTCGGCTTTGGCGTCCTGCTCGACGGTGACCGCCACGGACAGACCACCCGCACACGAAGCGCCGACCGCGGCGGCATCCACCGGATCCTCGACCCCCAACGCCTCCAACAGGGTTGCCGACAGCCGCGCCGACAAGAAGCACTGCGGGACCGACACCCTCCAGGCGTTGGCCATCTCGCCCATGCCCTGATCGTCGCCGAACGACACCAGCGGCTTGCCCGGCGACAGGCCGAAGTAGTTCATCGCGGTGGGAATGCACTGGTCGTCGTCGATGCAGTAGACGATCGCCACCGCACCGGCCTTGGCGGCGCGCCGCGCCAGCCCGCGCGCGCGGCCGAACGTGCGCAGCGACGCACCGAAGACCTCCTCGATCTTGGTGGTGCGCAGCTTCGGCGCCCGCAGCGTCGCCACCGCGATCTTGCCGGTCAGCTCGGGCAGCGGCTCGCGGGCGGAGACGAAGACCCAGCCCTCACCCTCGACCGGATCCATCGACGTCGACGGCAGCACGCCGAAGCCGGCGCCGTAGCGCTGCTCGCCGATCCGCAGCGCCGCACCGGACAGACTGGTGCGCTCGATCGGGTAGTGCTGGAAATAGCTGCGCGCGCCGTCCTCGCCGGCGTCCTCTCGTGGATCACCCATCGGCTCGAGGCCGAGCTGCTCGAACCGGGCCGCGATGTAGCGCGCGGCCTCGACCTGGCCGGAAGTGCCGGTCAGCCGACCGCCGAACGCGTCCGACGACAAATGCTCCGCGTGCGCCAGGAGCCCCACCCGATCGATCGCCTCCATGCCGTCGGGCGGCGTGGCGGCAGCCGGCGGCGCCTGGGCCACTGCCACTGCCGCCGCGGCGACCACCGACGAAGAGAACCGAACCAACGCCACCGCCGAGAATCGATGCATGCCACAACCTCCGCGGCGCAACGCCGCGCTGGCCCCAAACGTAGCCGTCGCCGGGCCCCACCTGTCAATACGCCGGCTGGCCGCGCCGCGTGAGTGGCGTTTACCATGGCCCGCGTGCAACCGACGTCCGTGGAGCTTCTCCGCCGCGCGCTGCTCAGCCGCCGCGCGGTGCTCGGCGGGGCCCTGGCAGCCGGCGCCGCCGGTGTCTTGCCGCGAACGCGGCGCGACCCGGCCGCCGATCTGGCCGCGACGACGCGGCTGCTGGGCCTCGAATTCCTCGACGAAGAACGCGGCCAGGCCGAGTCCCGACTGACCGCGCTGCGCGACAGCTATCACGCGCTGCGCGCGGCGCCGCTCGACCGACAGACCCCGCCGGCGCTGCGCTTCGATCCGTCGGCCCCGCCACCGGCGGCCGCGCCGATGCCGCAGTGGACCCCGCCGCCCGCACCGCGCATCGAGAGCGCGCTCGACCTCGCGTTCGCCAGCGTCGAGGAGCTCGGCGCGCTGTTGCGCAGCGGCGCGACCAGCTCGCGAGCGCTGACCGAGCTCGCGCTCGAGCGGCTCGAGACGCACGACGCAACCCTGCACTGCGTCGTGACCCTGCTGCGCGAGCAGGCGCTCGCCGAAGCCGAGCGCGCCGATGCCGAGATCGCCCGCGGCGAGTGGCGCGGGCCGCTGCACGGCATTCCCTACGGGGCGAAGGACCTCCTCGCCGCCCGCGGCGCACCGACCACGTTCGGCGCAGCGCCGTTTCGCGACCAAGTCATCGACGCCGACGCCGCGGTGATCGAGAAGCTGCGCGATGCCGGCGCGGTGCTGGTGGCCAAGCTGTCGCTCGGCGCGCTGGCGATGGGCGATCTGTGGTACGGCGGCCGCACGCGCAACCCGTGGCGTCCCGAGCAGGGATCGAGCGGCTCGTCGGCGGGTTCCGCCGCCGCCGTCGCCGCCGGCCTGGTGCCGTTCGCGATCGGCTCCGAGACGCTGGGCTCGATCGTGTCGCCGTGCACGCGCTGCGGCGCCACCGGCCTGCGCCCGACCTTCGGCGCGGTCAGCCGTGCCGGCGCCATGCCGCTGTCGTGGACGATGGACAAGCTCGGCCCGATCGCCCGCACCGCCGCCGACTGCGCGCTGGTGTACGACGCGATGCGCGGCGCCGACCCGCGCGACCCCGACAGCCGCGATACCGCGTTCGACTGGCAGCCGCGGCGGTCGCTCGACGGCCTGCGCATCGGCGTGCTCGGCCAAGAACAATGGCGCGAGGCACCCGAGGCCGCGTTTCTCGACACCCTTGGCAAAGCCGGCGCGAGACCGGTCGAAGTGCAGCTGCCCGACGCGCCGCTGCGCGACATGCTGGTGATCCTGCACGCGGAGGCGTCGGCCGCGTTCGAGCGCCTGGTGCGAGAGGGCGGCGTCCGCGGGCTCACCGGGCAGCGGGATCGTGATTGGCCCAATCAAATGCGCACGGCGCGCACCATCCCAGCGGTCGAGTACCTGACGGCGCAACGGTTGCGGAGCGACGTGATCGCCGGCACCCACCGCGCCCTCGACGCAGTCGACGTGTGGTTGGCGCCGACCTTCGGCAACGCCGCCTTGACGCTCAGCAACCTCACCGGGCATCCCTGCATGGTGATGCCGTTGGCCGCGCGGGACGACGGCCGCCCTTTGTCGATCACGGTGCTCGGCCGGATGTGGGGCGAGGCGGCGATCACGACCGTCGCCGAGCATTGGCAAGCCCATTCCGAGTGGCACCGGCGACGCCCGCCGCTCGACTGACCTCGGAGCCGCCCGGTGCGTGGTGCAGGTGTCATGGTCCCCTTGGCGTTCATTGCCGCGTGCGAGAAACCCCTCGCAACGACCGCCAACGAGGTGGAGGACGTCGAGGCCGAGGTCAGGGTAGCTGCCATGGACGAGACCGGGTTCTGGCAGATGATCGCGAATGCCAACGGGACGGCGGGGCGCGATGCCGACGCCAAAATGCGGACGCTCGAGGCCGAGCTGAAGAAGCTCACGTCTTCATCGCTCCGCAACTTCACCCGGTCACCGCCGAGCGCGGTGCGAGTATCCTGCCGGCCCGCTCCAAACCCATGATCCACGCTATCCTCCCGCCGTTCGTTCTTCCCGCGCTGGCCGCCACCTTGGCCGGCGATTGGCCGCAGTACCACGGTGCGCACGGCGACCGCGCCAGCGCCGAATCGATCGCGCTCACCGAGTGGCAGGACGGCGGACCACCGCGTGCATGGCGGGTGGCAACCCCGGGCGGCTTCAGCTCGTTCAGCGTCCTCGGCGACCGGGCCTTCACCCTCATCACGCGCGACGGCGTGGAGACCGTGCTGGCGCTGGCGACCGCCGACGGCAGCGAGCTGTGGGCGCAGGCGCTGTCGACCGCCGAGTACGACCGCGGCGGCAACGCCGGCACCGAGGAGAACAGCGGCGGCGACGGACCGCGCTCGACGCCGAGCATCGACCAAGACCGCGTCTACGTGTTCGACGCCAACCTCGTGCTGCACTGCCTGGATGCCGGCACCGGCGAGTCTCGCTGGAAGCACGATCTGATCGCCGACCACGAGGGGCGCAACGTGCGCTGGCAGAACGCGGCCTCACCGCTGGTGGACGGTGAGCTCGTTTTCGTCGCCGGTGGCGGGGAGGGCAAGTCGCTGATGGCGTTCGACAAGCGCGACGGCACGCTCGCCTGGGCCAAGGGCAACGAGACCATCACCCACGCCACGCCGATCGCGGCGACGATCCACGGCCAACGCCAAGTGATCTTCTACGTCCACTCCGGCCTGATTGCGGTCGAGCCCACGTCGGGCACCGAGCTGTGGCGGCTGAAGTACCCCTTCCGCATCTCCAGCGCGGCCTCGCCCGTCGTGTGGCAGGACGTCGTCTACCTCTCTGCCGGCTACGGCGTCGGCGCCGGCGCCTATCGCATCGTGCGCGGCGACGACGGCTTCTCGACCGAGCTGCTGTGGCGCCAGCGCAACAAGCTGATGAACCACTGGAGCACGCCGGTCTGCATCGACGGCTACCTCTACGGCATGTTCAGCTTCAAGAAGTACGGCGAGGGGCCGCTGGCCTGCGTCGACATCCGCACCGGCGAGACGCGCTGGTCGGAGCCGGGCTTCGGGCCGGGCAACGCGATCGCCGCCGCAAACGCGCTGGTGGCACTGGCCGATGACGGCCGCGTCGTGCTGGCCGAGCCCACGCCGGAGGGCTATCGCCCGCTCGCCGAGGCCGACGTCCTCGACGGCAAGTGCTGGAGCACACCAGTGCTGGCCGACGGCCAACTCTACGTGCGCTCGACCACCGAGGCGGTGCGCCTCGACCTCGGCACCAGCACCCGATGAGGCCCGGACTCGCCGCCATCGCCGCCACCGCCGCCGTGCTGATCGGAACGAGCTGCGCGCACGCGCCGCGGCCGGGCACGCCACTGGTGCGGCGCGGCGATGAGATCGTCATCGGTGGTCAGCTGTTCCACACCGGCGCGCAGGTCGTGCTGTGGAACGACCCGGGAGGTCTCGACGGCTACCGCCCCACCGGCGTCGCGCAGGAGGCCAGCGCCACGGGGCGCGGCGTGCGCGCACGGCTGCCCAAGGCGCGGGATCACGCGGCCCTCGGCCAAGTGGTCCGCACGCTGATCGTGGACTCGGGCGCGAGTGGCAGTGCGCGGGCCGCGTTCGCCGCGCAGCAGCACACGCACGCCACCGCGCACTTCATCGTCGACGTCGATGGAGTGGTCTACCAGACGCTGGACATTGCCGATTGCGCCGCGCGCGGCAGTCGCGGTGACCCGACCGCCGTGGTGGTGCATCTCGCGCACACCGGCATCTACGCGACTGCGAGCCACGCCGCGCTGGCCAATTGGTACGCGCGCGACGCGCGCGGTCCCGTGCTGCGCTGGCCGAGTGGAACCGGCGACTGGGGGGTGCGCACCCCCGGCTTCACCGCGCGGCCGGCGCGGGCGGCGTTGTTGGCCGGCACGCTGCACGGCCGCACGCACCACCAGTACGACTTCACCGACGAGCAGTACGAGGCGCTCGCCACGCTGAGCGCGGCGCTGATGGCGGTGCTGCCGGCGATCGAGGCGCGCGTTCCGACCGACGCCGACGGCACGGTCGTCGATACGAGCCTGCCCGCCGACCAGCGCGGCGCGCTCCGCGGGTTGGCCGCTGCCCACCACCTCGACGCCGCCGCACTCGGCCCCGGACCCGGCTCTGACTGGTCCAGGCTGCTCGCCGGCATTCGCCGCCTGCGGAGATGAACGAGCGGACCGCACTCGGCCGCAGAGCGATCCGCACCGGCGCAGCCCTACTGGTCGCGGGTGCCGTGGCAGCGATCTGGCTCTTGCCACCGCACGCCGAAGTCGGCACACCCGATGCCACCGTCGGGGGCTGGCGCATTCGCCTGTACTCGGTCGCAGCACCGGTCGACGCCATCTACGAGCTGGTGCAGGACCAGACTCCCAACCGCGAGCTCAGCACTGCGGATGCGACCATCCCAACCGCCGCGCTCGCCGATCTCGGCGGCGCGCTCCACGTCGAGGCCGAGGCACTGCTGCGCGTCGAAGCGGCGGGTCAGCACGGGTTCGAGCTACGCGCGCCCGGGCCGGCCGCCCTGCAGATCGGCGAGCGCACGGTGCTGGCCAAAGCCGGTGGCTCCCCCACCGCGCGCGGCAGCGCCTATCTGGCCGCCGGCGACCATCCGCTGCGGCTGCGCACCGCCGTCGACGCCGCACCGTCCGCCGCGCTGCGCCTGCTCTGGCGCAAGCCCGGCCGCGCGGAGCTGGTGACGATCCCGGCGGATGCGCTGCGCCGGTTTGTCGGCGCAACTCCCGTGGTGTCGCCCGGCATCAAACGGCTGCGGCGGGACGTGTGCGCGTTTCGAGCGGGTGACGGCCTTCCGCTCGACGGCGTGCATCCCGGCTGGACGGTGGAGGACATCCGCCCCGAAGGCTTCGAGCCGGCCGTCGGGGCGATGGCCTTCCTGCCCGACGGCCGACTCGGCGTGGCCACGTTCGCGCCGAAGAACGACACCGAGATGCGCGGCGCGGATGGGGTTCTCTGGGCGCTGCGGGTCGACGAAGGCGGCGGCGACGAGGCTGTGCTCGCGCGCGTCGCCGAGGGGTTGCACGATCCGATGGGGCTGTGCGTGGTCGGCGAGCGCGTGTTCGTCGCCGAGGCCGAGGCGATCACCGAGCTGCGCGACGACGACGGCGACGGCAGCTACGAGGGGCGCCGGCGCCTCGCCGGCGGCTGGACCAGCGACAACTACCACCAGTTCACCTGCGGCCTGCGGCACCGCAACGGCAAGCTCTACACTGCGCTCTCTACCGCGCTGTACCTCGCGCCGCTGCGCGAGCGCCTCGGCATGCCACCCGGGCGCTTCGACCAGGGGCCCAACCCTCCGCTGCGCGGCAGCGTGCTGGAGATCGATCTTCTGACCGGCGCGGTCCAGCCGATCGCCGGCGGGCTGCGCACTCCCAACGGGATCGGTTGGAGCGCCGGCGGCGCGCTGTTGGTCGCCGACAACCAGGGCAATTGGGTGCCGACGAGCAAGGTCGTCCACATCCGTGCCGGCCACTTCTACGGCTTCGAAGCAGACACCCGGACGCAGACCGCGACCTATCCCGACGGCGGCGCGCCGACGCCGTTCCAGGACCGGCCCTGCACGCCGCCGGCCGTCTGGTTGCCGCACAACGAAGTGTGCAATTCGCCGGGTGACATGGTGCCGATCCGCGACCCGTTCTACGAAGACCAGCTGCTGCTGGCCGAGCTGACCCTCGGCGGCATCCGGCGGTTGCAGCTCGAGGAGGTCGACGGCGTGCTGCAGGGCGCGGTGTTCCGCTTCAGCCAGGGGCTCGAGGCCGGCGTGCACCGGCTCTGCTGGGGGCCGGACGGCGCGCTCTACGCCGGCATGGTCGGCGAGCGCGGCAATTGGTCGTGGCGCGGCACGAGGTTCGGGTTGCAGCGGCTCGTGCCCAACGGCCACCGCGTGTTCGAGATGCACTCGATCCACGCCCGTGCCGACGGATTCGCGCTGCGCTGGACCAAGCCCATCGACCGCGCTTGGCTCGGCGACCCGCGCAACTTCGCGATCCGCACGTGGACCTACGAGCGCGCGCCCACCTACGGCGCGCCGAAGCACGACGAGCACGTGCTGGTCGCGACGCGCGCGACGCCCGACGCCGACGGCCGCGGGGTGCGCCTGCGCGTTCCCGGGCTGCGCGCGGGTCGCGTCGTCGCCTTCCGCGCCGATCCGGTCTCGTCGGACGGCGAACGCGCGTGGTCGACCGAGGCGTGGTACACGCTGCAGCGCCTGCCGCGCGCGGCGGCAACCGTCGCCCGCGTCGACCCGGGGCGTCACGATGCAGACGTGGCCGCCGGACGGGTCCCCGCCGACGCCATCGTGCTGTTCGACGGCGACGACCTCGACCAGTGGCACACGCGCGGCGCCCCAGCGCGGTGGAGCATCGCGGATGGCGCCATGCACCCCGACGGCACGGGCCCGATCGAAACGCGGCAGCAGTTCGTCGACTACCAGCTCCACCTCGAGTGGCGCGTGCCGCCCGGCGCCGAGGAGCACGGCCAGGCGCGCGGCAACAGCGGCGTGCTGCTGCACGGCCGCTACGAGGTGCAGATCCTCGACTCGTTCGACAACCCGACCTACGCCGACGGCGGCGCGGCCGCGGTCTACGGCCAGCACCCGCCCGCGGTCAACGCCTGCCGCGCCCCGGGGGAATGGCAGACCTACGACCTCGTGTTCACCGCGCCGCGCTTCGACGACGGCGCGGTGGCGCAGCCCGCGCGGCTGACCGCTTTGCACAACGGCGTCTTGGTGCACGACGACGTCGCCCTGCTCGGCACGACCGGCCACCGGCGCGCGCCAGCCTACGAGGAGCACGCCCTAGCGGGGCCGATCCGGCTGCAGGACCACGGCGCCCCGGTGCAGTTCCGCAACGTCTGGGTGCGGTCGCTGCCGCCGCCCTGACAGCGGAGCCGCGGCGCGGAACCGCGGCTCGCATTCGCGCCGGCGATCCGCGACGCTCTTGAGCCAACCATGAGGTGGGACGCGCTGATCGCGATGCTGGGTCTGATCGCGCTGGCGATCTGGCTGGTCGCCCGCGACGGCGAGCCACCGCTGCCGGTGCGCGACGGCGCCGCGACGGTCGAGGTGCGGGTCGGCCAGACGATGCGCGGAGTGCTCGAGCGCGATGTGCGCGACGGCTCGATGCGCGTGCTGTTTCCGGGCGGGCGTGGCTCGCCCGCGCCGCTCGACGAGGACGCCATGCGCCGGGTGTTCGGCGGCGAAGTCCTCGACACTCTGTTCGACGCGCCACCCAACTGGCTGTTCCGCATCCTCAACATCACGTCCTGGCACAGCCTGGCGTGGGTGCTGCTCGGCTTCGTCGGTCAGCTCGCGTTCTTTCTGCGCATGGCCGTGCAGTGGGTCGCCTCCGAGCGCCGCCGCGACAGCGTGGTGCCGGAGGCGTTCTGGTGGCTGAGCCTCGGCGGCGCCATCGCGCTGTTCACCTACTTCGTCTGGCGCAAGGAGATCGTCGGCGTGCTCGGGCAAGCCCCCGGCATCGTAGTCTATGCGCGCAATCTGCGCCTGATCCACAAGCGGCGCCGCGCCGGCGCGTGACGGGCACAAACGCCCTCTCAACGCATCTGCACCCGGGCACCCTGCCGAGCGCCCGCGCGCAGCACGATCTCGCCCGAGCGCCGCTGGCCGTGGACCATGGCAGTCAGCCGGTAGTTGCCGGCCGGCAGGTCGCGCAGCTCGACCTCTCCGCGGGCGTCGCTCGACAAGTCGTAGCGAACGCCTTGATGCTCGGCGTGCTCGACGATGACAGCGCAGCGCGCCAGTGGACCGCGGTTGCCGACGAGTTGCGCGAGAAGCGTGCCGGTGACGATCTCGAACGAGTGGGACTCGACATCCTTGTCGTAGCGAGCCTCCGCCAACACCTCGCCGACTCCGTGGCGGTTGCGGACCACGCGCAGGGCACATCGGCCCCGGTCGACCGGCAGCTCGAAGGTTCCCTGCGGCGACAGGGTCGCGCGCCGCACCGTCTTCTCCCAACCCTTCCGATCCAAGTACTCGGCCCAACGCGCCGGGGGTTCCTGTTCGAAGTAGGGTCGTAGACGCTTCGGCGGGGACGGCGGCAAGCGCTCCAGCTCGACCACCACGTCGCGCGGCACCGCACCGTCGACGGTGACCGAACCGCGCACGACGCTGCCGGTCCGGTCGCGCAGCTGCAAGTCCAGTAGCTGCAGTCCTGCCTGCACGTCGACGGAATCGGTGACCACGGGACGCCGCTCGCCGGCGTAGCGCACCTCGAGCCGCCACTTTCCCACGACCAAGTCGCGCAGCTCGCATCGCCCGTGGTCGTCGGCACGCACCTGCACCGACCCCAACATCGCGTTGTCCCGGTGGTGTTCGCGGATTCTCCCTCCCGGTACGGCGCGCACTTCGAGGCGCTCGGCCGGCGGTGCCTCGCCGTCCAGCAGCTGTACCAGGAGCCGGTTGTGACGCTGCAGGCGGATCACAACGCGGCCGTCTGGCCGCGCCCGGTGCACCTCGCAGTAGCCGTAGCCGCGCTCGTGTTCGGCGTGCAGCGAGAAGCCATTGTCCCAAAACCCGAACACCGACAACACGCCATCTTCTGCGGTCCGGCCGAGGGTCACCGGATCGCGCGATAGCCGAGACCACAGCCGCTGTCCGTCGTCTTTGCCGTCGCGCGGCACGGCGCGCACGCGCGCTCCCTCCACGGCCGCACCCGCGGCATCGACGACGAGCACGTCCATCGTGAACTGCGGCAAGAGCTCCACCCGTTCGCTTCCCCACGCGCCGGTGTTCAGGAGAGCCGGCGCATATCCCGGCGCGGTGACCAGAACCCGCACCATCGCGGGTGGGAGCCCATCGGCCACGAACTTCCCCGGCCGCTGCTCCCGCGGCTGCAGCGCGGCCGGCAGCCCGGGAACCTGCACGCCCAACGCCGGCTTCCTCGGCCCAGCGTCGGGTTCCGGGTCGGGCGGCAACAGCCGCACCGCGAGGTCGCGCGGCACCTCGCCCCCCACCCCGGTGACGATGACCGTGAGCTTGCTGAGCTCACGAAGCTCCGCGTGGAAACCACTCTTTGCCGGCCTGGCACGCACCAGCTCCCACGGCCAGTCGGAGTGCCTGCGGACGGACAACAACCCCTCACTGCGTTCCAGGCCGGAGCTCGACAAGTAGACCGTTGAGTTGACGGTGCGTCGCGGCGGCGCGACAGCCGTGGGGACATCGGTCTGCAGCACCCGCTGCTCGCCGCCGGCCAGCACGACGTCGACGTCCACCGGAACGCCGCTTGCGTCGAAGAAGGTCACCGCGGCCGACGCCTCGGTGTCGACCCCGACGTCGACATCGAGCACCCGCTCGCCACCGGCGTGCACGACCACATCCCGCCAGAGATCGGTGCCGTCCTCGGTCTGCAACAACAACCGCACCGCGCCCGCACGCACGAACGGCAACGCAAAGAACCCGCGCGCGTCGGTCTCCCCTCGGGGAAACGGCGTCACCGCGCTGCGCCGCAACAACCAAGCCGGCGTCCGGGCCACACCGGCCGCCGTCAGCAGGCGGCGGCGATGCGTGATCCCCTCGGCGCCGGCAGTGACCGCGTCGAGTGCGCCCTCGGTCGCCGGCCCAAGCTGCAGGGCGGCGTCGTAGGCGACCACGCGTACACGGGCCAGGAGGCGACCGGCGCGGTGCACCGTTCCTCGTAGCGCGCCGCGCGGCTCGAGGGCGATCGTCCCGAGCTCCACGGTCTGTCCCTCCCACGCCGCGTGCGCCAGCGCCACCAAGTCCTGCCAGGGTCCATCCCCGTCGATGACCAGCAGTAAGTCACGGCGTTCGGCGACGAACGGGATCTCGAAATAGCCCAGCGCGTTGGTCGTCCCGCGCCACTCGAGCAGCGTGGGGTCGCCGTCACGGCCGCCCGCGGTATCCTCACCACTTGGCGGCAGCGCCCGGTCCAACCACGCAGGCGAGAGCCGCAAGGGCAGGTGGGCCAACGGCTGCAAGCCGACGCGCGAGACCAGCTGCCCACGGTAGGCCGGCCGCGCTTCATTGGGCGCCGAGTGATCGGCGTGGGTGCCGCCGCCATCCAACCAATCGACCACCACACCGCGCACGCGGCGGCGTGGCCCGGCCGTCGCCTGGGCCGCGAACTCGGTGGTGGAACCTTCTACGGCGTCATCCGTCGCGATCGCTTGGCGCGCGGGGCCGCGGGACGGGGCCGCACCGTGACCTGCCATCATGGCCGCGACCACCAAGCCGAGGCCGATGACGACCACGAGAGCGATCCCAGCTTGCCCTGGCGTTGCCCGCACGGGTGGCATTGTAGCAAGTCCACGCCCACTCAATTCCAGCGGCACGGAGTGCCGACAATATCGACACCGGGCCTCGCACGGGGCGCCGCGCAAAGAGCCTCCTTCCCCAACCGTGTCCCCGCCCACCGCGCCCGTCGTTCCGCCCGAGCCCGCCGGCCCCGGTCCCGGCGGCCGCGCGTTCTGGTGGCCGCTGCTCGCCGTGCTGGTGTCGGTGGCGGTCTACCTGCCAGCGCTCGCCAACGATTTCACCTACGACGACCGCCACGTGGCGATGGGGCAAGACGGCGCCCGCACCAATCCGATGGTCGCGGAGCTGCAGCCCTTGGGGGAGTACTTCGGCTCGCACTACTGGCGCGGGAGCGCCGAACAAAGCCGGCTCTACCGTCCGGTCACCGTGCTCAGCTTCGCGTTGCGGCACTACTGGTGCGGCGACAACGCCGTGGTGGCGCACGCGATCAATCTCGTCCTGCACGGCTTGGCGACGCTGTTGGTGTACTGGCTGCTGCGCGGGCTGCGCGCGCAGCCACCCTTGGCCGCGCTCGGCGCGCTGTGCTTCGGGGTGCACGCGATCCACAGCGAGGTCGTCGCCAACGTCGCCGGCCGCGCCGAGCTGCTGGCGTTCTGCGGCGGGGCCACCGCGCTGCTGCTGCTCTGCTGGGCGCGCGAGCAGCTCGGCGCCGCCCGCATCCTCGGCTGGGGTGCCGCCGCGCTGGCGCTGTTCATGGCGCTCGGCGGCAAGGAAAGCGCACTCGCGTGGGTACCGTTCGCCGCGTGCTACGGCCTGGCGCGGTGGTGCAGCAACCGCCACCGTCGCTGGTGGCTGTCGCCGATCGCGCTCGCCGAGGCTGCGGCGCTTTCGCTCCCGGTGATCGTCTACCTCTGGCTGCGCACCGCCGCGCTCGATTTCGACCTGCCGGCGGACGCCGCCTGGGCGCCCGACCACATCCACAACCCGCTGTTCGACACGGAGCCGCTGGTCCGCATCCTCGGCGCGTGCGCGGTGTGGGCGTTCGGCCTGCTGACGACGCTGTTGCCGCTGTGGTTGTCGGCCGATTGGGGCACCGCGGTGCTGCCGCTGCCCGACTCGCTGCGCGACCCCAGTCTCGCGCTGGGCTTGCTCGGCGGTGCCGTGCTCGCCCTCGTCGGCTGGATCGGGGTGGCGCAAGCGATGCGCCGGCCCGGCTTGCTGGCGGCGGCGGCGTGCTTCTTGGGCTTCGGCTTCATGACCAGCAATCTGGCGCTGCCGATCGGCACGCTGTACGCAGAACGGCTGTACTACGCACCGAGCGCGGCGGTCGCGTTCGTCGTGGTCGCGCTGGCGCCGGCGGCCCGGCCGGGCGGCGCGCCGCGGGCGTTGTGGCCGGTGATGCTGCTCGGCGCTTGGCTCGGCGCCAACGCGTTGATCCTGACGCAGCGCACGCGCGTGTTCCGCGACAACGAGACGCTGATCCTGCACGAGGCACTGCACCAGCCGCGATCGGTGCAGATGCGCTTTCAGGCGGGTCTCCTGCTGGCGCAGCGCGGCGAAGTCGTGCACGCGATCGAACACCTGTCCGCCGCGGTCTACCACGATCCCGGCCACGTCGCCGCGCGTGCCGCACTGGGTGACCTGCAGGCGGAGATCGGCGACGAGGACGCCGCGGTGATGAGCTGGTCGGCGGCACTGCACGGCCGCCAGCGCGAGCGCGACGCGCACGAGCCGCAGCTGCGCGCCCGGTTGGCACAGGCCTACGCCGGCCGCGGCCACTACCGCGAGGCGCTGAGCGAGCTCGCCGCGAGCTTCCTCGCGGCGCCGGCCTGGTGTCGCCAGCAGCCCCACTTGGCAGCGTTGGCGGCCGAGATCGCCAAGAGCGACGAGCTGCCGCCGCCGCTGCTGCGCGAGGCCGAGCGGCTGGCCACCGACCTCGCGCCGAGCCAGCCACCGCGCTGATTCGCATCGGCGACGGGCGTTCGCGGCAGCATCGCTTAGACTCCGGTGCTCGCACGCATGCGCACCATGCTGAGGAACACGGGCCGCGCCGTCGTCTGCCTGCTCGCCCTCTACGGCGGAGTCCACCTCACCAGCACGCTGTGTCTCGGGTGGAGTCGGCTGCCGCGTTCGGGCGAACCCTGGTCGGTCGCCGGCGCGCTGGCGCCGGAGCAAGAGCGCGTGGTCAGCGCGCTGGCGCGGATCCTCAGCGAGGACGGCGTCGGCGAGGCCGGACGCTGGGCGCAGGCCATCGTGCGCGCGGCACCGACCACCGACCTCGGCTACGTCGCGCTGGTCGCCGCCCAGATCCGGCGCGAGTCGCACTTCCTCGCCGCCGATCTCGAGTGGCTGTTCCGCCAGCTGGTGCCGGACCTCGCGCACGAGCTCGGGATGCCCGATCCGATCAACACGATCGGACCGATGCAGGTGCAGCGCTGGACTTTGGGCGATGTGTTCACGCGCGCGCTGGGCCGCCGCGTCACGGCGCACGAGGTCAAAGGCCTCGCCGCCGACGTCGAGGTGGGCGTCGCCGCCTGCGTGGCCGTGCTGGATGCCATCGTCGCCGACCACATCCCCGACCGGACGCCTCGGGGTTGGGCGACGTCGTCCGGACCGACCGGGATGGAGGCGCCGGAAGAACGGGTCTTGGCGCGCGACTGGCTCGGTGCGTTGCCGGCGGAGCGGCCGCGGCTGGCTGTGCTGCAGAAGCTGCTGTCCGATCTGACGCGGACTCCGCTGGCGCTCGACGGCGTCATCGGCGAAGAGACGCGCCGCGCGGCCCACGCCGTGGCCGCGCGGCTCGACGGCGAGGACCGCGCCCGCTTGCTCGTCGAGCCGCTCGACGGCGGTTGGGTCTCGGCCACCGTGCACTCGCTTTGGGAGCACGAGCACGGCGTCCGCGCGCCGCGGTCGATCACGCCGCGGCTCGCGCACGACCCGCGCGTCGCGTTCGTGTTCGCCGATTTCAACACCGGCCGCGGCGCTTGCCGGACGGCGGCCCTGCAGTACTTGATGCGCGATGTCCTGGCCGTCGACCTCGCCGTCGACGGCAAGCGCGGCCCGAAGACCGAGGCGGCGATGCGCCGGTTGTTCGCCGAGTTCGAGCCCGACGCGAGGCGGCGCGACGACTTCCTGGCGCTCGTCGACTTGGGCCACAAGCGTGCGTGGGTGAGCGAGCAAGCGTTCGCGATCGCGGCAGGTCTGTGGCGGACGCGACGGGGTGCGGAGCCACCCTCGCGCTTGATCCCCGACCTCTGGCACGACGGGATGGCCCAGCAGATCAAGGGAATCGGTCGCGTCTCGGTCGAGGGCTACGTCGCCGGTTCGACCGCCGTGTTCGAGGATTACTTGGCGCGTCTGTTCACCTACACCGGCACTGCGATCGGCGCGGCGGCCGGTGCGAGGAACCCTTGAAGCACGTCGCGCCGCGCCCCACCCTGCGGCGACGCCTCGCGCTATCCGCGATGGCGTCGATCGCCGCGTTGATCACGGCCGCGATCGGCTTCGAGCTGTTCTACAAGCCGCGGGAGGTGCGGGTCGGTTGGCGGTCGCAGTGCGACGATCTGGAGCGCAACCAGCTCGGGATGCGCGGCCAAACGATCGAGGTCGTCGACGGCGAGCGGCGCGTGGTGTTGGTCGGGGACTCGCAGGTGCAGGCCAACGGCTGCGCGTTTGGTTGGATGCCCGAGCGCCGGCTGCAGCTGCATCTGCGCAAGCGCGGCGTTGCCGCGCGGGTGTTCTCGCTCGGCGCCGGTGGCTGGGGCCAGGACCAGCAGCTGCTCGTCCTGCGCGAGTACTTCGCCCGGTTCGACGCGGCGCTGGTGCTGCTGTGGTTCACGCCGGAGAACGACGTCTGGAACAACACGTTTCCCACGCACTGGCCGGTCGATGGCACGCCGAAGCCGACGTTCTGGCTGGCGGGCGACGCGCTGCTGGGGCCGCACCAGCCGATGGGCGTCGCGGACGCCGAGGGCGAATGGCGGCTGTGGACCTTCGTCCGCCGCCATGTGCTGCCGCGCGGCGAAGACGAGGCGTGGGCCGCGCGCCACCTGCCGCCGGCCTACCAGCCACTCGTCGCGTGGTCGGGTCCGGTGGCGCGCGATTGGCAAGAGCGTTGGCAGGCCGATGAGCACGGCTTTCGGGCCGAGGACTTCGGCCTCGAGAAGACCCATTTCCAGCTGAGGTTGCAGCCGCCCAGCCCGCGCACGCGCTATTCGCTGCGCCTCACCGGCCGGCTGCTGGCGGCGATCCGCGACCTCTGCGACGCGCACGGCGCCGACTTCTCCGTGTTTCGCGCACTCACCCCGCAGGGACCGGCCGGCATCTCCGAAGAAGTCCAGCAGCTGCACGGTCGCCACTACCGGGTCAGCGGTCCGCAACAGGAAGCGCTGGTCGACGCGCTGCTCGAGCCGTTCGCGCCGCTCGGCATCGAGGTGACCACCCGACCGTTCGAAATGGGGCCGGGCGATGCGCACCTGAACCAGCACTCGGTCGACCAGCTCATGCGCGACCTCGCTCCGCACGTCGCGGCGCGGCTGCGGGCACGCCGCGGCCGTCAGTGATGCATCGGAGCCTGGCTCCGTACGTTCGCTTGGGCACGGTGTTCGTCGACGCCGACGAGCAGCCAGGCGCCGACCCCGAAGAGGAGGAGGAGCGGGACGAAGGCCCAGCGCGGCTCTTCGGAGACCGTGCGCACGATGGCGAAGCAGAGGGGGCCGAGCCAGACGGTGGCCTTGCCGGACAGGGCGTAGAGGCCGTAGGCCTCTGCCGCGCGCCGCGGGTCGATCATGCGGGCCAGCAGGGTGCGGCTGGCGGCCTGGTTGGGGCCGGTGCCGAGGCCGACGAGGATGGCGGCGACGGCGAACACCTCGCGCCGCGTCGACAGCACCGCCAGCAGGCAGCCGGCGATCAGCAGGCCGAGGCTGACGGCGACGGCGAACTTGGCGCCGCGGGCGTCGTCGACGTGGCCGAAGAACACCGAGCCCAGGCCGGCGACCACGTTGAGGCCGATGCCCCACACCAGGATCTCCGCTGGCGCCATGCCCAGGTTGGACGCCATGTAGAGCCCCGACAGCTGGATCAGGGCGATCAGGGCATCGTTGTAGAACAGCCGCGCCACCAAGAAGCGCAGTAAGTCCGGCTGCGCCGAGAGGGAGCGGACGGCGACCCAGGTCGCGCGCAGCACCGAGGCCGGCCGCTCGCCAGTGGCTGGCTGCGGTGCCGGCTCGCGCACCCACAGGAACAGGGGCAGGCCGAACACCGCAAACCAGGCCGCCACCACGAGGTTGGTCGCGCGCAGGTGCACGTCCCCCTCGGTCGGCAGCCACGGACCACTGCCGAAGCCGGCCACGCACCCCAGGCACAGCGCTAGACACAGCAGCCCGCCGGCGTAGCCCGCGCCCCAGCCGTAGCCCGACAACCGGCCGAGGGCGGAGCCGGCGACGAGGCTGGGGAGGAGCGCGTTGTAGAACACGAACATCACCTCGAACGCGACCACCGCGATCGCGACGAGGACCACGGCGGCGACCAACGCAGCCGTGGTCGCGGTGCCGAGCACGGGATCGACGCTGGGCCAGAACAGCGCCGCGGTGGCGGCGACGGTGATCGCCGAGGCGACCATGGTGTAGCGCAGCTTGTGCGCACTCCGGTCGGCGGCGACGCCGAGGAACGGTGACAGCAGCGCGACGCACAGGCCGGCGCCCGCCATGACGAAGCCCCACAGAGCCTCCCCGCGCTGCGCGTCGCCGACCAGCCGCCGGGCGAAGAACTGCGCGTAGACGAACGTCACCACCACGGTGTTGAAACCGCTGTTGGCGAAGTCGAACAAGCACCACGCGAAGCGCGCGCGCGCGGGCGAGGGCACGGCGGGATCCGTCACCGGCGCGTCCGTCGTCCGCCGGCGGACGTGAAACGGGCCGCGACCCGAAGGCGCGGCCCTCTGGTATCCCGTAGGGGATTCGAACCCCTGTTGCCAGAATGAAAATCTGGAGTCCTAGGCCTGACTAGACGAACGGGACCTCCGATGTGAGGACCGTAGCGCGCCGCCCGGCCGGTTCAAGCCCCGGGGGACCTACGCGCGCGCAGCCGACGGGCCTCAGCCGAGGCCCTTGAACTCACGCACGCTCGGCAAGTCCTTGATCGACGACAAGCCGAAGCGGTCGAGGAACAGGTCGGTGGTGCCGTACTGCAGCGGCCGTCCCGGCACGTCGGCGCGGCCCACCACGTCGACCAGCTTGTGCTCCAGCAGCGTGCGCAGCATCGGCCCGGCCTTGACGCCGCGGATCGCCTCGATCTCGGCCCGCATCACCGGCTGCCGGTAGGCGATCACCGCCAGGGTCTCGAGCGCGGCGGGCGACAGCCGCTCGGCGCGGCGCACGCCGCGCAGCCGCTCCAAGTATGGAAACACCTCGGGCACGGTGAGCAGGCGCGCGGTCTCCCCCGCCCGCGCCACGGCGAGCGGGAAGCCGTGCGCGCGCAGGTCGCGCTCCAGCTGCTCCAGCCCCTCGCGCACCGCGGCCTGGGTCGCGTTGCAGGCCTGGGCCAGGCGCAGCAGCGACTGCGGCTCGCGCGCGGTCAGCATCACCGCCATCAGCACGCGCGACAGCTCGACCGGGTCGGCCAGGGGTGCGGCTTCCGCCGGCTCGGCACCGGCGGCGCCCGGTGGCGGTGCGACGCCGGGCGCGTCCACCCCGGGCGGCGGCACGTCGGTCGCGGCAGCCCCCCCGTCGGCCTCGGTCGCAGCGGCCTCGGTCACATCGGCCTCGCCGTCCGCGACTGGCGGAGCGGTGTCCTCCTCCAGCGGCAGATCCTCGTCCGACGATCTCGCGTCCGACCCATCGCCACTCGGGTCGAGCACCGCGCTACCGAACCGGTTGGCGAAATCGAACGGCTCGGCCGAGGCGTCGTACTCGACCGGCTCGTACTCGTCGCCCGGTTCCCCCACCGTCCCCGCATCCTCGTCGAGATCGGTGAGCGCCTCCTCGGCAATCTCGTCGAACGCATCGCCGACCGCGCTGCTGCGGTCGCGTGGCCGCACCGACTCGGCGTTGGGCTCGCCCGGCAACGGGCGCGAGATGTCGTCCATGGCGCTCCACGTTAGCGCGGAGCCCCGCTGGGTTGAAGCGCGCGCATGGCCTGGCGCAGCTGGGTCGAGGCGGCGGCAAACTCGGCCGGACTCAGATCGCGCGCCAAGATGTCGGCGCGCAGCTCCTCTTTGACCTGCGCGAAGGGCACGTCGCGCCCCGGGATCCGCGCCAAGCAGTACACCAGGTAGTAACGCTTGGAGCCGTCGATCTCGCGCTCGAACACGTCCGACACCTGGCCCGGCTCGAGCAAGAACGCGACGTCGGCCACGGGGTGCTCGAAGCCGCGGCCGAACGCCGGCAGCTTGCCGCCGTCCAGGCGGTTGGCGCCCTCGGTGTGCCGGATCGCCAGGGTCGCGAAGTCCGCGCCCTGCCGCACCCGCGCCGCCAGCTCGGTCAGAAGATCGAGGTCGGAGTGCACGATGTAGCGCACCTCGACCCGATCCTCGCGCAGCGCGGCGTAGCGCAGGGCGTAGCCGCGGTAGAATTCGCGCACCCGGCTGACGGTGAGCCAGCGGTGGTACTCCTGCTCGTTCATCCCCCAGCGGCGGTCGAGGTAGCCGGCGAACGTCACCCGCCCGCCGAACTCGCTCTGCACCTCATCGCGCAGCGTGCGCTCGCTGGCACTGACCAGGGCCTCGATCTCGTCGGGCTGCACCTCGATGCCCCACTCGCGCGCCGCGCGCGCCACGATGGCGTCCAGCTGCATGCGCTCGAGCAGGACGCGGACACCGCCGGGCTCCTCCTCCAGCAGGCGATCGAAGACATGCCGCTTGTGCACGACCAGGCCGCCGCTGCGCACGACGACGTCGTCGTCGCTGTCGCCGGCGGGCAGCAGGATCTCGGGACCGGTGCCGCCACCGCGCTGCACCAGCGCGGCCTCGACCACGGCGGAGGGCGCCTCCACGACGGGGGGAGGCGTTGCCCGCGACGGCCTCGGCGCGACCCCCGGCGACGCCGCGCAGGCGGCGAGCACGAGCGCGGCCGCGGCCGCGGCCACACCAGCCGGCCCGAGGCTCAGGCCAGTGTTGTCTTCGAGCCTCCGGGAGCTGCGTTGTCGAAATTCCAGCGGCATCGAGCCTTCCGAAAGGTTGTCGCCGAGCGAAGAGTTGCGGCCCCGGACGCTCAGTGGGCGCGGATCCAACGCTTGAACTGCGTGCCCTGGCATGTGGCGCACTTGACCTTCTGCGGGTCGCCCGACTGCCCGTAGGTGATGGTGTGGCCGGTGGCACCGCACTGCGCGCAGTTGTCCAAGAACGCCGCGCGGACCTCGAGATCGCCGCCGAACTCGACGTAATAGGCGCGCAGCCAGGCCGCGCGCGCATCGCTTCCGGCTTTGCGCCACCACTGCTCCGGCGTGTCGGCGATGCTTTCTCCGGCGCCACGAGCACCAGCGCTTCGCTTGGCACGCTCCTGTGCCTCCCGGACCCGGCGCTTGGCGCGCTCGGCCGCCTTCTGCTCGGCGCTCACCTCGATCTGCACCTCCTGCTCCTCGGAGCTGGTGCCCTTGCGGATCGCGTCGCGACCGAGTGTCCAAGAGCCCACGCCGTAGTGGTAGCGCTCGCCGGCGCCGCGCGACTCCAAGCGCTTGGTCCACATCTCGTCGACGACGTCGGCCTCCAGGTCCAACTTCTTGCGCACGGCTTCGCGGATTTCGGCCCCCATCTGCCCCTCGGCGTAGCTCTTGGCCGACTCGAAGTCGACCGAAGCGTCGGTCGCCTTCTGCCGCGCGAGGGTCCAGATCTCCTTGTCCCACAGCCGGGTGACCTCGGCGACCAGCGCTTTGTCGCGGGCGCGGTGGAAGCGCCGCACGACGTGCGCGAACTCGCTGGCCAGCTTGCTGTCCGGAAACTGCTCCTCGAACTGGGCGATCGCCGCCAGGCCCTTGTCGAATTTGCGCCGCTCCAGCCAGACCCGGATCTGGTCGAGCAGCTCGGCCTCGCGCGCGGACTCCTTGAAGCGAGCCAAGCGCCGCTGCTTGCCTTCGATCGTCGCTGCGAGACTGCCGTCGTCGTTCTCCGCGGCGGCGGCGAGGTGCAGCTCGGCGTGCTCGTAATCGCGCACGCGCAGCAGGATGTCGGCCAGCGCGATGTGCTGTTTGGCGTCGTCGCCCGGCGAGTACTCGCCCAGCTTCTCGGCGTAGAAGTCGGACCGCGCGTACACCTCGGTCGCCGGCACCTCGACCGGGTCCATGGCGCGCAGCGCCGAGCGCTGGATCGGATAGTCGATGCCCTGGCGGCGGACGGTGATCTGCCGCTCGTCGCCGTCGTCGACGACCCGGCCGACGAGCTGCTCGAGCACGCCGGCGATCTCGTAGCGCACCGACACGGCGCGGACCAGGACCTCACCTTCCTCCTCCCACGCCATGTTGAACTGCTGCTTGAGCCGCGTCGCCGACTCCGGCGACAGATGGTCCCAGCGCAGCTGCAGGACGCCGCCGTTGTCGAGGCGGTGCAGGGTGAAGCCGTTCTCGTCCGGCGGGTCGATGCGGCCGAGCAGCGTGTCGCCGCTCTTCAGCTGCACCAGCTGTGCCGGCGCCGCGTTGGCGGCGAGCGCCGCGATCGAGGCGGTCAGCACGGGCAACAGGATCTTCATGAGTTGCTCCTCAGAGTGGCAATGCGAGCGGGGAACGACGCGCCGCGCTGCAAGAATCGTTGAAAGACCTCGCCGACGGCGACGCCGGCCTCCAGCCAAGTAATCCGCGCGGTGACCAACAGCAAGCCGGGGGCTTCCACGCCCTCGGCCAGCTCGACGCTGGCGCGCAGGCGCGGGAAGCCCGGAATCGGGTCGTAGACGATCTTCTCGAGCGCGGTCGGATCGTCCTCGGCGTCCTCCTCGTCCAGCAGCACCCCATCGGTGCCGAAGCGCGCCGGGAAGACGCGATGCTGGAGGTCGAGGAACACGGCGTCGGCGGCGCGCACGGCGCGGTCGCGCAGCTCGGCAGTGCTGCGCGTGTCGACCGCGGCACTCATCAGCGCGACCAGGCCGGTCATGCCGAACACCAGGATGGCGATCGCCGCCAGCATCTCCACCAGCGTGAAGCCACCGGCACGGCGGCATCCCACTCCGACGTGACGCCGGTCGCGGTCAGCCATTCCAGTTGTCCCTGCCATGGGCCAGCTCCAGCACGAACGAAACCTCTTTGCCGGCGCGCACGCGCGTGCCGCGCGAATGCGCTCGGGCGGCGGTGTGCCGCGCGCCGCGCACCAGCCCGGTCAGCGTGGTGCCGCGCACGCCAGTGTAGCGCACCCACTCGGAACCGACCTTGAGGTAGCCGGCGTCGGGCAGGTCGCCGAGCGGCCGCAGACTGCGCAGCGGCAGCTCCACCGCCCCCGGCGCCAGATCGGCGGCCAGCTGGGCCTCCTGGCCCTGCCGCGCGACCACCAGCGTCACCCGCACCGCCCTGGGAAACACGTCGTCGGTGGCATCGGTCAGGCTGAAATCGCCGAGGTCGAGGCTGAACTGGCGCTCGCGCTCCTCGAACTCGACCGACCAACCGGCGCGCGCCGAATCCCAGCACAGCTCGGGTCCCTCGCCACCGGGCTCGCGGTCGAAGTCCTTGGTGTACTGCGACCAGAACGAGAGCTCGAAGTGCAGCAGGCCACTGGCGATCACCGCCGATTCCGCCGCCACCACCCGTGGCGGCATGCCGTCGTCGCCGAGCTCTTCGATCTCCATCAGCCGCGCCACGCGGCGCTGGTCGAGCACGATCTCCTCGTCGGCCAACCACAAGCCGCGGCGCAGCTCCAAGAACGCGTCGTCCGGGTCGCCCGCGGGCCACGGCAGCAGCAGCATCTCGGCGCGGCCGGTGCGCGGCGCCGCCACCAACAGGTCGACCAGCGCCACCTCGACGTCGGCCTCCTCCATGGTCTCCGCCGTCTGCTCCGCCAGCGGGCGCAGCCGCCGCCGCAACAGACGCTCCTCGACCGCCGGCGGAATCGCCACGGTGGCGCGCAGCGCCTGCACCCGTCCATCGGCGGACTCGCCCGGCACCAAGCCCAACGGCACCCACTGCACCAGCAGCCGCGCGTCCGGCGGCTGCTCTTCGTAGGCCTGCCGGCGCGGGCCCACCATCGCGGCCAGCGCGCCGCGCGTGGCCCCCGAGGCGGTGTTGCCGAGATCGGCGAGCTCCTGGCTCGACTGACCCTCGTCGAACAGCTCGACGCCGCTGGTCAGCATCTGTACCAAGAACACCGAGAACGCGCCGAGCAGGCCGAGCACGACGGTCAGCTCGAGCAGCGTGAAGCCACCGCGGCGCGCGGAGGGAGGCCTCTGCACCCTCATTGCGCGGTCACCTTCTCGTCCAAGACGCGGCCCTCGCCCTCGTAGTCGAGCAACAGCGCGCGCACCATGGGCGCCTTCTTCCAGGTGTTGGCGCGGAAGGTCTGCGGGTCGAACGCCCCGGGCCGGTAGACGGTGGAGAACCGCGCCTCGATGCGGCTGCCCTGCCGGCCGATCGGATTCTCCACGCCACCCCGATCGAAGCGGAACAGGTGAGGGCTGGTCTCGGGATCGTCGGCGAACGATCCGCGGCCATCGATCCGCACCAAGCACTCGACGTCGATCAGCTCGTCGTCGCGCTCCTCCTCCCAGAGCAGCCCGCGGAAGAACACCGGCGCCAGATCCCAGGTGATCTGGAAGTAGGCCAGCTCCGGGTCGTCGGCCCGCTCGTGGTGGCGGTCCCAATAGCGCTGCGGGAACCAGATCACCGGCTCGCCCACCCCCGCGCCCACCGGCGTGGTGCCGTAGCGCCCGCGCAGTAGGCCGCGGCCGCGCGTCTGCGGCGCGTCCGGGTCGTCCCAGCTCGGCATCGTCAGCACCGCGCCGGCATCGACCCAGGCGTAGTGCAGCAGCTCGTTGCGCGCCAACAGGAGGGTGCCGCCGTAGGCCGGCAGGTCCGCCGCGTCGGCGACCACCAGCTCGCTGGCGCTCCCGTTGACGGGCGCGGTGAGGATGGCGGCCGGGATGTGGTCGAGGAAGTACACCAGCGCGCCCTCGGAGTGGGGCCGCGGCTCGGAGCCGAGCAGCCCGCGCCCCTCGCTGGCGATGACGAAGGTGCCGTCCGAGTGCGACTCGTAGGCCAGGATCTCGCCGTCGATCGACACCAGGCCGCCGGCCTGCGGCACGGTCCGCGTCAGGTCGCCGTTGAAGGTCGCGTAGCCGTACGGCGTCACCACCAGGTCGGTGCGCACCAAGAAGGTGCGACCGTCCTGGGCCAGCTCCTCGTCGAGCAGCAGCGCGCGCGCGCGCCGGTTGACCACACCGATGTCGTCGACGATGCCGCTGCAGTCGCGCAGGTCGCGCAGCGGCGTCGTGCCGAACTCGCCGTTCTCGGCGGCCGCCGCCGGCAGCTCTCCCGATGGGAACTTGACCATGCGGTCGAGCTGGCGCGAGTCGGTGTTGAAGTTGCGCTCCTCGGGCCCGATCAACAGCGTGCCGCCGACCCCCGCCTTCAGCCCGACGAGCTGGAACGGATACAACCCGAGCATCTCGCGCGGCACGCCCTCGTCGGGCTCGATGAAGTAGTAGGGGTCGTTGACGTTGCCCGGATCGGCGTCGAAGGCGAACCGCCGCGCCGCCCAGTTGACGGTGTGCCACTCGACGCCGGGCCGCTCGGTGCCGGACGCCTGGCTGCCGGCGACCAGCGCGATGCGGTCGTTGCGGCCGGCGCGGCCCGAGCGCGCGCCGTAGTTGCCCCAATCGAGCTCGAAGCGGTGGCAGGGCAGGACCATCGCGTTGCTGCCGTGCGCGTGCGACGTCGTGCCGGTCAGCGGGTCGCCGCGGAAGCGGAGCGCGCGCCGCACCAGCTGGATCTGCGGGAAGTTGGGGTCGAACTCGACGTCGTCGGTGTAGCCGATGTAGCCGACGCCGGCCTCACGGCGCACCTCGGGGTAGGGGAAGCGCGTCAGCAGCGCGTTGAGCTCCTCGGCGCCGAGCTGTCCACCCAACGCCGCGCCCTCGCCGTTGTCGACACCATCCTCGGCGGTGGTGTCGGTGAGCTCGCGCCAGACCGCCAGCCAGCGGTGCAGATTGGCGCGCACCAGCCAGCCCTGCGGGTCGAGGTAGTCGTAGCGCACCCACTCGGTGTTGGCCTCGTCGCCCTCGCTGTAGATCTGCGCCCACTCGCTGCGCCCGATCACCGTGGGGTCCGGCAGGTTGGCGCCGGCGACCGGCAGCGAGATCGGCACGACGTAGCACAGGTACTGGTGCAGCTCCTCCGCCGGAATCCGCTCGTTGCCGTTGATCACGGTCAGGTTGGTCCACTGCGTGACGAAGTGGCGCGCTTTGCCGTCGAACACGCGGCGGTACTCGTACCCCTCGACCGGCGGCAGCGTCAGCCCGCGCTGGATGCCCGACAGCACGTCGCCGGTGCGCGCGCTGTAGCGGATCAGCTCGATGCCGCCGATGTCGCGGTTCGAGCTGTTGCCGGGGTTGCCCGCCGACTGCACCGCGAGGAAGCGCTGCACCAAGAGGGCGTAGCCGCCGGTCGCGGGGAAGGCGTCGAGGATCGGCTGGCTCGCGGGAGCGGGGGGATACTGCCGGTCGGCGATCGGATCCGCCAGCGAGATATCCTCCGAGCTGTCGACGTCGATGCCCTTGCCGACCTCGCGCGGCCGGCCGTTGAAGACGTACTGGATCGACGCTCCCGGGTCGACGACGGCGCGGGCGACGGCAAAGGCGCCGATGCTGGTCTGCAGCCGCCCCGCACTGACGTACACGGTTGTGTCGCGATACACCGGCACCGTGTAGCCGTACAGCTCGACCGCGGCGCCGAGCTCGTGGCCGGCGGCGACCTGCAGTCCCTGGATGCTCTCGACGTTGACCGTCGGCCGGCCGTTGTTGTCCACCGGGATCGTCGGCGCGAACTCGTCGATGCGCATCCGCGCGGTGCGGCCGCCCATCGAGTTGTCGAACGCGCAGCGGAAGGTCGTCGCGGTCTTCGAGGTGTACTCGAACAGCTCGAGCCCGATGCGCAGCACGCCCTGCGGCGGGAACCCCTCGGTGTCCTCGACCCGGATGTCGAGGTACTTCAGCGCGTCCTGGAAGAACGGCTCGATCGGCTCCTGCGACTCCTGATACGGGTCGATCGGCGCCGCCAAGTAGGTGCGCAGGTCGGGCTCGCCGCGCTGCGTCCCGTCGACCGTCATGCTCAGCTGCCCGGGCTGGTTGCCACTGGCGGCGAGGTTGACGTGGAACCAGACTTCGGGGCGCAGGTCGATGTCGGTCAGTGGAACCCGCCAAGTGCCCGCGGTGCGCTCGGGCGCGGTGCCGGCCGCGGCGCTCTGTCCCGAGTCCGGATCGAGGCCGGCTTCATCCAGCACCTCGAACACCAAGTGCTGCTCCTCGATCGACAGCTTGATGCGGTTGGCGTCGACCCGGTCTGCCGCCAAGTCGAACAGGATTTGGTCGTCGACGTCGCGCACCTGGAACCAGAACTGCACCGCGTGCGGCTGCGGAAGACCGCCCTCGCCAGTGAACGGAAAGCTGGCCGCGTGCCGGTTGGGACTCTGCACCGCCTGGCTGCCGGTGCGCGGGCCGGTGTTGAACAGCGAGTAGCCGCCCTCCTGCGCCACGTCGCGCCCCTCGGGGTGGCGGGACGTCGACATCGACTCGAACGCCGACACCACTTCGTTGCCGCGGTAGTTGGGCCGCGTCGCCGCGGGCGCCAGGCGGAAGCCGTCGCTGGCCCCGTCGACGCTGGCAAAGCGCGATTCACCGAAGCCGAGGTCCGGATAGGCGGTCGCCAGCACGTGCGGGATGTGCCGCGACGGCGGGTTGGACGCGGCCGAGGGCGCACCGAGGTTGATCGGGTGCGTGGTGTAGAACGGGATCTGCCCATCGACCCGCACTGCCTCCTCGAACTGCGCCTGAGTCGCCAGCACAAGATCGAGAGTGGCGTCGGGCATCGCGACAGCGACGCCGGTGCGCTCGTGCCGGGCGGCGGTCTGGGTGCCGCGCACCCGCGCCGCCGCGGCGCGATAAGCGACGACCGGCGCCGACGTGAACGACAGCGGCGCCGTGGCCATGCGCAGCACTCCGATGTCCTGGCCGAGAAAACTGCGGTAGAGCTGCAGCAGCCGCGCCGACGCGCGGCCTTCCGCCTGCGCGAAGCGCGGCTCGAAGAAGCGCTCGGCGAGGTCTTCGAAGCCGTCGAACGGCCGCAGCTCGTCGGCGTCCGCCAACCCGCCGGCCAACGCGTCCAGGTAGTCCTCGTCGCCACGCAATGCCAGCAGCGACTCGGCGACCGCGCGCGCCTCGGCAGCCGAGAAGGGCGCCGCGCTCGGCGCGGTGTGCTGCTCGACGCCGACGGGCGGCGAGCCGACCCCTGCGACCAGCGCAGACAGCACGTCGGCCGAGGCGGTGTTGACGTTGACCGGGTGCGGCAGCAGCACTTCGACGACGGTGTCGAAGGCGGCCAAGCTGCGCGACGGCGGCCGCATCAGCACCAACCGGTGGCGCGAGGGCAGGGCCACGGTGCCGGAGTCACCGGCAGGCCGCACCGCCCACACCACGCCGTACTCGACGCCCCCATCGCGGAGGTTGCGGATCCGCACCACCGAGCCGGCGCCGATGCTGCGCGCGGAGCGCACCGTCACGACCACCGCCGACCACGGCTCGAGGCCGAGGTCGAGCGGCTCGAACACGCGCTCGGCCCGTCCCCAGTCGGCGGCCCGCTCGCGCACCGAGGCCACCGTGCAGTGCTGGCGCAGCAGGTCGATCTCCTGCGGCGAGAACTCGCCGAAGCCCAGCTCGCCGATCCGGTTGATCTCCTCGATCGAGCCCAGTGGCCGGCGGCGGTCGCGGCGGTCGTCCTCGGCGTGGTAGAACGAGTCGCTGATCGCGAGCAGCACGCGGTAGTCGAACACCAGCGCGCCGGGCGGCAGGGTCCGCTCCTCGTCGTACGGCTGGTAGCCCTTGTCCACCGCCAGCAGACCGCGGCTCAAGCCGCCGAGGACGTTGCCGTCGCGGTGCGTGTAGCGGATCAGCTCGCGCCCGACCATGACGTAGCCCTGGTCTTTGAAGTTGGCGGCCCCGGCGAGCACCAGCTCGCTGAAGTCCGGATCGTGCTGCTCGGAGGTGCGCGCCACCAGGCCCAGCAGGTTGCCGAGCACCAGCGGCGTCGCGGTGTTGAGGTTGATGCGCCGCTGCAGGTCGTAGACCTCGGCGGCCAGCAAGTTCTGGTCGAAGCCCTGACCGCGCAGCGCGGCGAACGCCTCGGGCACCTCGAGCTGCGAGGGGAACTCGTGGCGCGCGTCGAAGGCCGTGTCTTCGTCGAGCGTGTCGTGCGTCAGAGACGCGCGGTGCAGGACGAGATCGCGGGCGTTCGCCGATGCCATCTCGGCGTGCACCGCGTCGGCCATCTGCCGGGACACGGCGTCGCCGTTGTCCATCGACAGGGCAAACGGCACCGACAACGCCAGCAGCATGCTGAGCACCACCAGCACCGCCAGCAGCGCGAAGCCGCCAGCGGCGGGTAGCCGGTTGGCGGACATCGCCGCGCTCGATCCGAACCGTTCGATCCGCGCCCGCATCATGGCATCTCCTTTGCGCCGGCGGCGAACACCGGCTGCAACACACCTCCGGGGGCGACGCGCCGCCGCTCGGTGAGCTCGTCGTCCCCCATCGGCATCACCAACGAGAACGCGAACTCCTGCGGCTCGACCAGCGCGCCATCGCGGCCGAACGCCAACCGCCACGGCGGCGCCGGCTGGACTTCGACCCCGACCGGCAGCAGCTGCAGATCGCCGTCTTCGTAGGCCAGCAGTTGCACCTCGTCGACCAGACCATCGAACGCATCGGTGCCCGGCGACACCTCGAGCACCGCGCCGCTGCGATCGAACGGGCGTCCGCCGGCGACCTCGCGCGCCACCAGCTGGCCGTCGACCAACAGGGAAACCTCGCGACCGTCGTGGTTGAGCTCGAGGGCGGCCCATTGCGAAAGGCGCAGCGGCCAGCGCGCCGTCAGCTGGACGGTGGTGCCGGGGTTGTCGGCGGTGCCGGCCAGCGTGACCGCCGCCTGCGGCACGAGGTCGGGGTCCAGCGAAAGCGTGAACGCGCGCCCGTAGCGCACGACGATCGCCGCCCCGTAGCTGTCGGGCCGCACGTCGACCCGCACGGCGAAGCCGGTGCCGAGGGCGAGCGCGCCCTCTCGGTTGTGCACCGTGAGCAGCGCGGCACCACTGTCCAGATCGTGCCGCCGCGCCTGGCCGAAACGGCCCGGCTCGGCGTGCCCCGACAGCTGCGGGGTCAGCCGCCGATCGAACGGCCGCTCGCCCTCCTCGAAGTGCCAGCTGCCGACGTGGCGCAAGCCACGCACGTGGATCCGCACCGGCGCCCCATCCCGGCCGCCGGTCGCCTGCACCTCGGTGGGCAGACTGCGCGCGCGCGCGGTGGTCGCCGCCACCCGGATCTGGTCGCCGACAGTCAGCAGCGCGGCGTCCAGATCGGTCGCGCCGCGCTGCAGGAAACCGACCCCCACCCCCATGAGCGTGGCGACGACCGCGAGCACGACCAACAGCTCGAGCAAGGTGAACCCCGCGCGGCGGGCGCGGGTCCCGGGCGCGGGCGCCAGCTGCTGCGGGTGGGGCGTCACTCCTCCTCGCGCACGATCGGTGGAAAGCAGACGTCGTCGTCGTTGCCGAACTGGCCGTCGGGACCGGCGGACAGCACCTGGAACTGGCCGGCCGGCTTGCCGGTGCGCGGATTGGTCCGCGGCCGCACCGAAACCGTGTCGCCCTCCGGCGTGCGCACCTGCTGCTTGCGGCCGAAGCCACCGTTCTGACTGTTGAAGTACACCAGCGGCATGCCCCACGCGTCGACCACCTCGACCTTCTCGGTGCGGTCGAGGCCGCGCAGAGTGGTACCGGCCTTGTCGCTGTCGGTGTTCGCCAGCCAGTCCTCGTGGTCGGTGATCTGGTCGCGGCCGAGGCGCTGCTGGGTCAGAGCGATGAGCAGGGACTCGATGCCGCTGTTGACGTTGTCGGCCTTGACCTGCACCCCGTCGAGGTCGGCGAAGTTGTCGGCGGGGTAGTGGCCGACCTTGCGCTCGTAGGACTTGATCGCCTGCGCCAGGAACTGCACGCGGGCTTCGGTGGCGGCGACCTCACCGGCGGTGCTGGCACCGAGCACGTCCGGCAGGATCGCGACCGCCAACACACCGAGCACGGCGAGCACCACCAGCATCTCGATCAGGGTGAAGCCGAGCGAACGGCCCCGGCGTCGCGCATCCGTCATGTCGGTTCTCTTCATCGCTGCTCCTTGCGACGCACGAGGCGGAAGTCGTCGAACTCGACGTCCACCCGGTTGCCTGCGTTGGCGTAGGCCAACAGCTCGATCGGCATCTCCAAGCGCGTCGACCGCCGCAGCTTCTCGATTCCTCGCTCGTGCAGCACGACGCCGTTCCACTCGGCGCGCAGCACGAACCGCTGATCGTCGTCGGGCTGGGGATACACCGACAACGCCAGCGCTTGCGGCGCCGACTGATCGAACGGCAACTCCTCCAGCTCGACCGGGTCCCAAAGCGCGCGCTCGTCTTCGTCGGCGTTGTCGGGCCGCCCGTCTTCGATCAACAAGAACGGCTGGCCCTCGCTGAAGCCCAGCCGCGCGCGGAAGTCCGGTCCGGCCCCCCCGCGGCGGGACAACGTCGAGATCTGCAAGCCCGCAAAGCGCGAAGCGTCACCGGGCCGGCGGTGGATCACCACCTCCGCGGCGAGGAAGTTGCCGGCCACCGGCTGGCTGCGGCGCGCCACGATCGGCTGACTGCCGCTGGGCTGCTGTCCGGCCAGTCGCAGCCGCCCGTCGCTCAGCATCGGCAAGAAGCCGGGCTGCTTGTCGACGTCCCAGCGGTCACCGAGCACCTCGCGCTCGAAGGCGTCGCGCAGCTGCTCCTTCTGGTTGTGATCGTTGATGAGCTCCAAGACCTCTTCCGCGTAGGCGCGCAGCGGATCGCCACTGCGGGTGCGCGTCACCAAGTCGGTGAAGCGATTGGCGGCCTCGACGACTCGGTTGCGGGCGTACTCGACCAACGCCAAGCCGACGCTGCAGAACTCGCTGCCGCGCTCGTCACCCGCCTTGAACGGCTGGGTCGCGCTGATCGGGTCGGCGCGGAAGCGGATCGCCCCCTGCAGCTCCAACAGAGCGAGATCGACCTCGCCGCGCTGCGCCTCGAGCACCACGGCCCGATCGATGTAGCGCTGTGCACGGACGATCAACGCCGCCGCGCCGGCGTTGCTCTCGACCATGCCGAGATAGGTCTCGGCGGTCTCCGCCAACGCCTCGACGAAGTCATCGCTCTCGGCCAGCGCCGCGGCCAGCGCGTCGAGCGCGCCGCTCGAATCGCCGAGCCGCCGCCGCGCACAACCGAGCAGATACTGCGCGTGGGCGTCGTGGGGTGCCGCCTCCACCGCCGCTTCGAGCTCGGTGACCGCCAGCTGTGGGTTCGCCGTGCGCAAGTACAGCAAGCCGAGACCGGCGAGGGCCACATGCCGCTGCAACGGCGCCGACTCCACCACTGCGCGCAGGCTCGCCTCCGCCGCGCGCCAGCGGCCATCGAGCACCCGACAGAGCGCCTGCCCCAGCGCGGCGCGGTCGCCGACCGCGAGGTCTTGCACGGCGCCGGCATAGGCCTTCTCGGCTTCGTCGAACTCACCCGCGGTGTAGGCGATCGCGCCCTTGAGCAGGTCCCGGCGGGCGCGCACGGCCTCGCCGCGCGGCACCCGCGTCAGCGCATTCCGCGCCGCGCTGAGGTCACCCCGCGCCAGCTGCACCGCGATGACGCTGGCGCACACTTGCAGCAGCTGCTCGTCGTCGGTCAGCGTAGTGCGGTTGCGCCAGGCGGCATCGGCCTCCTCGAGCGCGGCCTCGACATCGCCGGCGGTCAGCAGCGCGCGCGCATGGGCGGCGCGCACCAGCGGATCGCTGGGCTGCGCCGCGGCGGCCTGGCCGAGGTGCTCCAGCGCCGCCACGTCCAGCCCCAGGGCCACTTCGACCTCGGCGAGGCCGGCCAGCTGCAGGGCGCTGCCCTCGAGCTCGCCCGACAATCCCTGGTACATGGCCAGCAGCTCGCTCAGCGCGCCGCGCTCGCGCAGCACGCGCGCCTTCAGGCGGTAGGCCTCGACCGAGCCACCCGAGATCTCGACGTAGCGTTCGACCTCGTCGGCGGCGATCGCGTAGACCCAGGCGTGCTGGCGCGCGATGCGCAGCGCGTCGAGCAGATACTCGCGGCGGCGCACCTGCGAGGCCTCACCGTCGCCGAGATCGCGCCGGCGCACCTCGAGGCGGTTGCGCAGGGTGTCCGCCAGCTCGACCAGCTGCACTTCCTCGGGCTCGAAGGTCTCCGACCGCATGATCTGGCCGGTGTTGATCGACACCCGATCGAAACGGACCGGCTCGCGGAACTGCGTCGCGCCGTGCAGCTCGTACTTGTTGGCGTTGCGCACGTAGCCCTTGAGCGGCAGGCCGGTCGAGACCAGCACCACCGTGTCGTAGGTGTCGTCGTCGCCATCGCCGCCGCCCGCGCCGCCATTGAGCCCTTCGCCGGCACCGCCCTCGCCGAGCAACGGCGTCGACGAGGGGTCGCCCTCGCCCTCGGTGCCCGGCCCGAGCGCCACCTGCGTGGCAGGGGCGCCGTCGACGCGCAGCAGGCGGTAGGCCGGCGGCGCCGGCCCCGGGTCGAGGGGCGGTGCCACCAGGGGCAGCGTCCGGCGCGGCGGGAACGGCAGTGGCCGCGGTCCGAGCGGCGCGGTCTCCGACGGCTCGACGAACGGATCGCGCTCGCCCGGCCGCCGGGGCGCGGCCGCCGCGGCCTCGACGAGCGGGTGGGCAGGCGCCTCTCCGGCCTCGTACTCGGCGTAGCTCACCGACACGCGACTGCTGATCGGCGTCGGCTTCATCGAGGTCCACGCCCAGGCGCCCAGCGCCAGCACGACGAGGAACAGTCCCTGCTCTTTGCGAATCTGCATGCGCGGTCGACCTATCGGGGGGCGTTGTGGTGGGCCTTCATGACTGCTCGAGGATCTGCACGCCGCTCAGAGTGCCCTGCACGACCAGTGGATCGCCGGCCGAACGCCCGGCGGAGATCTTGAAGTCGGGACCGACCACCAGCGACGGCGCTTCGCGGCGGCAAGCCTCCAAGAACGCCTTCACCGCCCCCTCGTCGGCGGTGAACTCGACCCGCACCGCGACCTCGGCGAGCAGCTGGCCGAGGTCGATGCCACCGCGTTCGGCGCGCGGGCGCCGCCGCGGCCGGCGGCCGGTCGAGCGCCGGGCGGCGTTGACCTGCAGCCGCTCGATCGAGGCGACGCCGATCGCGTCCGGATCCGCCTCGCGCACGATCTCGTGCGCCGCGGACAGCCGCGCCGCGACGGCCTGCACGACGGCGATTCCGGCCAGCACGCTCTGGATCTCGTCGCGGTCGGTCGGCGTCGCCCAGGTGACGTTGCTGCCGTTGACCGCGATCCCCAGCAGCTCGGTGCGCTCGAGCAGCTCGCGGCGGACCCCGCGGCCGACCGACGCGAGGTGCAGATCGGGCACGTCGACCCCGTCGAGCGAGAACTCGGCCGGCAGGGCGAACCCCAGCGCCGCCTGCAGCTCGGCACGCACCGAGTCCAGCTGCTCGTGCTCGTCCTCGGCGGCGGACAGCGCGTCACGACCGTAGAGGTCGTCACCTTTGAGCGCGTTGCGCGCGGCGCTGATCTTGCGCTGCACACCGGAGGTGCTGTAGACGCTGCCGATGATCGAAGTGCCGATCCAGTAGACCAGGAAGCCGAGCGCGACCCCGAGGATCCAGCGCTTGTTCTCCTGCCAGAACTCGTGAAAGTCCATCAGGCGCCCTCCGGCAGGAAGTCGATGGTCAGCGTGAACTCGGTCTCGTCGGCGCGCCCGGTGTCGGTCTCGGCGACGACGCCGTTGGCCGGGATCAACGGGTGCTGGCGGAACGCGGTGTTGAACTCCTCGTACACCGCACCGACGTCGGCACCGCCGATCGCGCGCACCGCGCCCTTGACCTTGATCACCTGCTTGCGCTGCGCGTTGCGCTCGCGGCCACCCGCCATGCCGACCTCGATCGACGAGATCCACAGCTCGGGCGGCACCGTGTCCCGCACCGCGCGCATCGTGCGCAGCAAACCGTGCAACGGCAGCGCGCGCGCGGCGAGCGCGTCCGCGATCGCCTGGTCGACGCGGTTCTGCGCGATCAGCTCGTCGGCGTCCTCGTGGGTGCGCTCGATCCGCCGCCGGTCGCTGGAGACGCGCCGCTCGGCCTGCTCGGCGCTGGCGAGCTGCTCCTTGGCCTGCACGGCCCCGAACCCCAGCAGGGCGACGCCGATCGCGCCGGCGGCGACGTTCCACGCCGTCCGCTGCAGGAAGCGCTGCCGCTTCTTGACCGACTCCGGCAGGATCTCGAGCGAGTAGACCGAGTCGTCGAGCCGCGTGATCGCCAGCCCCAGCGCCACCGCCGCCTCGCTGCGCAGCGCGGCGAGCTGCTCGGCGTCCTCCGCCGGCAGCTGGGAGAGATCGACCGCCTCGAACGGATCGAAGCGCTCGACCGGGCAGCGCAGCGCCTCGCGCAGCATGCCGCGGACGCCGCGCAAGTTGGCGCCGCCGCCGCTGATCAGCACGCGGTCGAGCCGCAGTCCCTCGACCTTGGTCTGCGACTGGCAGAACATCACCGAGCTCTGGATCGCCGAGACGAACATGCTGGCGGCGCCGCCGGCGGCGACGGTGACCTTCTCCGCCTGGCCCGAGGCGTAGCGGCCGCGGCTGTCCGGATCGAGGTCGAGCAGATCGCGCTTGAGCTGATCCGCCTTGCGCGCGCTGACGTTGAACGCCTTGCTGATCGCGTCATCCAGCACCTTGCAGCCGCCGGTCAGGTTGCGGGCGAACAGCAGCTCGTGGCCGCGCAGCAGGGCGACGTCGATGGTCTCGTTGCCGAGATTGGCCAAGCACACGACTTCGTCGGTGTCCTCGACCTGCGCGGTGCGCAAGTAGGCGTTGTAGAGGGCGACGCAGTTGGGCACGTGGCCGCTGACACTGCCCTGCGCATCGCGCACCACGTCGGCGACGCGGTCGAGCGCCTCGTCCCTGGCCAGCGCCAACAGGATGGTGTCCATCTCGACCTCCTCGCCGGTGACCGGCAGGAGGTTGTAGTCCGCCGACAGCGAGCCACCGGACTGGCTGGCGAGATCCTGGATCTCCAGCTCCATCAGGTTGCGCAGCTGCCAATCCGGCGACGGTGGCACCTGGGTGTAGCGCAGGGTCATGTCGCGGCCGGACAGCCCGAGCACGGCACCGCCGAGCGGAACGCCCAGCGAAGCCAGGCCGCGCGCGCCCTCGGCCGCGTCGACGGCACCGAATCGGGTCAGCGCGAGGCCACCCTTGCCGTCCTTGCAGGCCAGCACCTTCCACTGGTGCGAGCCGGGATCTACCGAAACAGCTTTACCGGGCATGAGGGGACAGCGGGGTCATTGGCCGAGATGAGAGCGCACCAGGGCGAGCAGGCCGGCGTCGCCCGACTGGGACAGCACGGTGGCGAGGGTCTCGAGCTCGGCCCGGCGGCGCTCGCCGTCGGCCGCCGCGAACGCCTGCAACCGCGCTTCGACGCTCGCCAGCAGCGGCGGCACCGATTCGGGCAGGTTGTGAGCTCCGTAGCGGTCGACCAACCGGGTGAGTCCGCGCCGCACGCGACCGAACGCCCGCCGGCCATCGAAGAACTCGGCGTCATCCGCCTCGCTGGCCAGCGCGTCGGCCTCCTGCCGCGCCGCCAGCATCAGCTCGCCCCGCAGCCGCTCGGCCTCGCCGAGCACCTCGCGGTCGTGCGGCCACTGCGACGCCAGCTTCGTCAGCGCGTCGATCGCCCGCCCGGGGCTCCCCTCGGCGAGCCCGCGCGCCGCGCGCAGCGCTTCGCGGGCCACGGCGCGCTCCTGCTCGAACTCGACCGCGAAGCGCAGCTCGGTCGCGCCGACGAAGCGCACCGCGAAGCGGTCGGAACGCAGCTCGGTGCGGATCGCCGAGGCGCCGGGGCTGCGCACCAGCGCCCGGGTCGGGCCACTGCCGAGCAACAACGCGCTGCCGCCGGCGAGCTCGAGGTCACCGCTGCGCGCGGCGAAGGCCGCGCCATCCGCCGCCACTCGCAGGCCGGCGGCGGCCTCGACCGCGAAGTCGAGCTCGACGCCGTCGATCCCCGAGACCGCCACCGAGAACCCCCCGTCGACGGCCGTGGCCGCGAGGGCTCCGCCGAGGTCGCTGATCAGCCGCGGCGCCGGCCCCTCCACTGCACCGATCGGCCGGGCGGCGTAGACCAAGACGTCGTTGCCGCTGCGCAGCGCGAGATCGGCGCCGGTGCACACCAGCTGGCAGGCGCCGGCGCGCAGCGCGCCGCCGTCGGCTTGGACGTCGACCAGCGCGACGTCGTCGAACCAGGCCGCGGCGTCCTCGCTCGGCAGCTCCGCCAAGAGCTCGACCTCGACGCGGTCCATGCCATCCGGCACCGGCACTTCGAGCGCGATCTCGGCAAAGGCCTCGCTGGTCGCCGGGGCCGCGCCCGCCCAGATCGGCTCGAACTCGTCGGTGGACGAAGTGAAGCGCAGTCGCAGCGCCGCGCGCGCGCCCCCCTCGGTGCGGGCGAACGCGGTCGCCCGCACCCCCCGTCCCGACAAGACGTTGGCCGGCTCGGCGGTGCGCGCCAGCGCGAACCCGGCGCTGACCGGCGCGTCCTCGTCGGCCAACAGGGCCGCGTACAGCGAGCCGGTGCCCGAATTGGCGACCCCGTCCAAATCGAAGGACGCGCCGGCGACGCGCAGATCCCAGCCCTCGCCGTCCTCGCACGAGGCCGCCGCCACCGGCAGCCGGTTGCCGGCGATCTCCAACACCGGCTGGGCGCGGCCGCCGCCTTCGGTGCGCGCCGCGTCGCCCTGCAGATAGAACCATGCACCGGCCCCGGCCGCTGCCACGACCGCCGCCAGCAGCACACCCGCGCCGCCACGGCGGCGTCCCGCCCGCGCCGTGTCGAGCCGGTGCACTTGGAGCGCCGCCTCCGGCGAGGCCGCGCCCTCTTCCTTGAAGACCACTCTGACCCGACCGACCTGGAACGTGTCGAACGGGGTCAGCGCCACCTCGTCGATGCGACGGCCGTCGAGCAGGGTGCCATTGGTCGACTTCAGGTCGCGCAGCACGTAGCGATCGCCCTCGAGCACGATCGTGGCGTGTTCGCCCGAGACCTTTTCGTCCGCGAGCCGCAGGGTGTTGGCCGGCTTGCGGCCGATCGTCAACGGCTCGGTGCCGAGGGGGACCGTCTCCCCCGCGCGATCCCCATCGAGGATCTCGAGGACGTATTGAGTCATTGCTGTGCCGCTGCCCCGCCGTCGCGCGGCCGGGCTACTGTGCGATTTGGGTTGGGAAGAGGGGCAGCGCTCCGGACAGAGTCTCACTCCGCCCTACCGCCGGTGCTCGCCGGAGTAACGACCACGTCACCGACGTCGCCGCGGTTGCCAGGCATCGACGCCGCCGTCGTCATCGCCCCTGGTTCCGGGGCCGGGAGGCGCATATTAAGGTAGGTGGCTGTGCTGGACGAGGCAAGCCAGCAGCCCCATCCAAAGACCCCGCTCGCATGGCCCGCCGCTACCTCCTGCCGGATCTTCCGGCCGCCGGATCGGCCACGCTCGAGGGCGACGTCGGCCACCACGTCGGCGTCGTCATGCGCGCCCGCCCGGGGGCCGAGCTCGAGCTGTTCGACGGCCGCGGCCATTGCTGCCGGGCGGTCGTCCGGCACCGGGACGGCGCCCGGGTCCACGTCGATGTCGGCGCCCACCGGGCCGAGCACCGGGGTCCCGCGGTCGCCGTTGAGCTCGCGTTCGGTCTACCGAAAGGAAACCGGGCCGACTGGCTGTTCGAGCACGCCACCGAGGTCGGCGTCGCGGCCTTTCGCCCGCTCCTGACCGCCCGCACGGAAGCGCGCCCGAACCTCCGCGAACGCTGGCTGCGCATCGCGCGCGCCGCCACGGCGCAGTGCGACCGCTCGCACCTGCCGGTGCTGCACCCACCCGCCTCGCTGGCCGAGCTGCTGGCGCAGCCACTGCCGCCGGAGCGCTACGTCGCCACCGCCGGCGGCGCCCGCCTGCAGCCCGCGCACGCGAGCGCGATCCTGGTCGTCGGGCCGCCCGGCGGCCTGGCCGACGACGAGCTGCGAAAGCTGGCGGCGGCCGGCTTCGATCCGCGCGGGCTGGGACCCTTGACGCTGCGCACCGAAACCGCGGCGCTGGCCGGAGCCTGCCGTCTGCTGTGATCCTGGTGCGGACCCCGGGAGGTCAGACCAAATCGGTGTCGCCGAGCGAGTACCACCAGCCCTGCTCGAGCTGGTCGACGCTCAACCCCGGCTGGTGCAGCCGCAAGCCGATGCTGCGGTACATCGACGCCGAGGACGGCACCGTGGCGAAACCGCGCTGCCGCAGCTGCTCGGCCTCCCACGTCCACGGCGCCAGGATCGTCACCAGGTGAGATCGGTCGCGCATGCGCGCGCGGTTGGCGGCCGACGCCAGCAGCGCGTCGAGGACGGTGGCGTCCCCCTCGTGCACCATGAGCTCGGCGATGCAGCACGACCCGGGCAGCAGCTCGTGCCGCGGCCGGAGCGCCATGAAGCCGACCACCAAATGGTCGCGCCACGCCTCGTACAGGTCGTAGCGCCGCTCGGGACAGCGCGCGTAACGCCAGTTGAGGTGGGCGGCATCGCGCACCGCCGTGCAGCGCTTGTCGGCGAGGAACCGCGTGCTCAAGCCCTCCAGCTCGGAGCCGATGACGCTCACCTTCTTGATGCGGATCCCGTCGGGCGCCGCCAACTCCGCGTCGGCGAGATCGAGAGACAGGTACTCGATCGGCCGCCACTCGATGTAGTCGAGAAAGCGGATCGAGATGCGCTTGGCCTGCGGCACCGGCAGCCCCCAGTACACCCCATCGCCGAGCTCCTCCGTCCAGCGATCCAGCGCGGCGACCGCGGTGTGCACGAACAGACCGGGGCGCTTGAGACCGTGGCGGTAGTCGGGGTGGACGAAGCTGTCGACGATCTGGCTGAACACCGTCGGCCCCTGCGGCGTGACGACGCGCATCGGCAACGCGGCGTAGTGGCCGGCCACGGTGCCATCGGCGGCGACGGCGAGGTGGATCCGATGGCCGGCGGGGTTCTCCAGGTACTGCCAGCGCCACAGCGTCATGTCCCGCCGCTCGTAGCCGGCGCCGGACACCTCCTCGAAGACCGTGTTGAAGGAGGCCAGGATCCTGCCGTCGTCGCCTGGCTGGTAGGGCCGGATCGTGAGATCGCGCATGGGCGCAGCGATGGTAGCGCGGCGTCGTCGGTTTTCGAGCTGGCAGGCCCACCTCCGCTACACTGGTGGCAGACCCGATGCATCCCTCCAACCACTCGCTCGCCGCCGGCTTGGCAGCGCTCGCAGCGTGCCCCGCGGCGCCCGCGCAGGCCGACGCGCTGCAGTTCACCAACGGGTTCGTCTCGCAGCACGTCGAGGTGCCGTACGACCCAGGCCTCCTGCCGACGCGCGCGCTGACGATCGAGGCCTGGATCACGTACGACGACTCCACCGTGCCGCGCGGCCAGGGCGGACGCTGGCCGACGATCGCCCGCCAGGACGTGCGACCGGGCGGCGAGAGCTACTTCCTGCGCGTGGCCGCCAACACCTCGAGCGCGCGAAAGCTGGATTGGACCATCAACAATGGCAGCGGCAGCAGCACGCTCTCCTACTCGTTCGGCATCGGCGAGTTCAAGACCTGGACCCACATCGCCGCGACCTACGACGGCCGCAACTCGGCCCTGTACGTGAACGGTGTGCAAGTCGCGCGCCGCGGCGTCGGCGGCGACCTGCGCGACAACCAAGGCGTCCTGCGCATCGGTGAGGGCGACTCGAGCACGCCGGGGTTGGAGTGCTGGCACGGCGCCATCGACGAGTTCCGCATCTGGCCGTTCGCCCGCTCGGCGCCCGAGATCCTCGAGGGCATGCAGTACGGCATCCGCGGTCTGCCCGGAATCACCTCGTTCAACCTGGACAACGGCACGGTCGCCGACTCGTCGGGCGGGCGGAGCGGCACCCTGGTCGGCGGCACCTGGGTCGCCGGCGTGCCCAACATGCCGACTCGCTGGAGCGGCGCGGTCAGCCACGGTGCGGAGACCAACTTCTGCAACCAGACCTCGGTGATGACCGCGGGCTCACTACCGGTCAGCGGCAACAACGAGTTCTCGTTGGCGGTCTACGACGGTCCGTCGGGCTTCGCCACCGCGCTGTTCGCGGCGCAGCTGTTGCAGACCCCCATCGTCGGCGGCGGCATCGCGTTCCACTTGGATCCGAGCACCCTCTTGGTGGCCTCCACGCCCGGCCTCGCCCTCACGTCCGGGATCACCCGCTACAAGCTGTCGATCCCCAGCACTCCAGCGCTGATCGGCAAACCGCTGGCCGCCCAGTTCGCCTATCGCGACACCGTCGGTTGCGGCAGCAACGGGGTCATGGCGACCCGGGGCTTCGGCTTCGTGGTGCAGTGACCTGCGCACCGCCACCCCGCAGCCGCAACGCGGCCAATGGGTGGAACGCGCCATCCGCGAAGCTGTAGTAGTGGGCATCGCCCACCACCACGTGGTCGAGCAGCTCGATGCCCAAGAGCTCACCCGCCGCGCGCAGGCGCTCGGTGACGCGGCGATCGTCTTCGCTCGGCTGCGGATCCCCGCTGGGGTGGTTGTGCGCCAGGACCACCGCGGCGGCGCCGGCGCGGACCGCTCGGCCGAAGACCTCGCGCGGATGCACCGGTGCGGACGACAGGCCGCCAGTGCTGACCACGGCCATGCCCAGGACCCGGTGGCGCGCGTCCAGCGTCGCGACCAAGAAGGCCTCCTGTGCCATCGCACGGGTGTGCTCCCGCACCAGCCGGGCGATGTCCCGGCCATCCCGGACCGCGGTCCCGATCCGCATCCGCGCGGCACTCAGCCGCCGTGCCAAGCCGAACGCGGCGACCAGCGCAGCGGCGCGCACCTCGCCGATCCCCGCACAGCGGCCCAGCTCGCGGACGTCGGCGCGGGCCAACGAAGCCAGCCCGCCAAATGTCCCGAGCAGTCGCTCCGCCAGCTGTTGGACCCCCTCACCCCGCCGGCCTGTGCGGAGCAGCACGGCCAGGCACTCGGTGTCCGAGAGCTGCTGCTCGCCGAACAGCAGCATCCGCTCTCGCGGCCCGGTTTGCATCGGTCGTCGCATTTGGCGGGGGGTCCTCCACCGTGTTGTGGCGTGCGGGCCCGTGCCGGTGACGCATGCACGGCAATTCCACTCAGGCCGCGGCGACAGATCGGCCCGCCGCGGGTACACCAGAGGGCACGGGCGCCGGCCGCCGGCCGGGCCTCCCCGATCCCCTTGAAGCGCCAGCCGCGCTTTTTTCGCAATGCACTCCAACTACCGTTTCGCCCTCGCGCTGGTCGCGAGCCTCACCCCGTCGCTCGCCGCGCAAGACGCCGCGACCGCTACCGAAGCGCACCTGCTGCGCCACACGTTCAAGGAGGGCGCGACCGCGCACTTCTCGGTCACCAACAACGCCAGCATGCTGATGGAGGCCGGCGGGCAGGAGATGGAGATGACGACGGTCATGCAGACCTTCTACACGCTGAACGTCGTCAGCGTCGGCGAAGACGGCAACGCCCGCGTCGAGCAGACGTGCTTTCGCGTCAAGGGCTCCTTCGAGCACCCGATGATGGGCTCGCTGGCGTTCGACAGCGACGACGAGGAGTCGGACGCGGGCCCGATGGAGCAGATGCTGGACCTGGTCGGCAGCAAGATGAGCGCCACCATCGACCCGCGCGGCCAGACCAGCGACGTCGAGGTGCCCGGCTTCGTCGAGAACCTCGGCGCCGGCGACGTGTCCCAGACCCTCGCCCGCCTGTTCCCCACGTTCCCGGAAGAGCCGATCGAGATCGGCGCCACCTGGAAGGTCGACAGCGAGCAGCGCATGGGGCAGATGGGTGCGGTCAGCATGCAGACCACCAACAAGCTGACCGCCGTCGACGGCAACGCCATCACCATCGAGCAGCAGATCGCGGGCTCCACCGATGCGGAGAGCGAGTTCCAGATGACGACCAACAAGGGCGTCGGCACCATCCAGCTGGAGCGCTTCGAGCTGCTGCCGACCGTGGCGGAAGCCGAGCTCGAGCTCGAGTTCGACTCGATGATGGCCGGCGGTCAGGTGCACACCAAGGTGTCGGTCGCGGCGTGCGAGCCGCCGGCGGCAAAGGAAGCCGAGAGCACCGGCGAGGAGAAGCCGGCCACGGACGCCGGTAACACGCCGGACAAGACCGGCGGCGGCGACGACCGCTGACCGCCCGCCGGGCGCGGCCCTTCGCCGCGGCGCCGGGGTAGGGTAAGTAGTGTCGCCGCCCATGCCCTCGCCCTCGCCCAGCGCCCGCCGTCTGCGGCTCAACCTGTCCCGGCTGCTGCCGTTCTGGTGGTGGCTGGTCTGGTTCTACAGCGCGTGGCTGGCGCTGGTCTTGCTCGGCGAGCTGTGGCCGACGGTGCTGCAGCACTGGCCGATCGCGGCGGCGATGGCCGCCGGATCGTACGTCGCCGGCTCGACGCCGATGGGCGGCGGCACGGTCGGCTTTCCGGTGCTGGTCCTGCTGTTCGACGGCCCGGCGGCTCTGGGCCGCGGCTTCAGCTACTGCATCCAGTCGATCGGCATGACCTCGGCAGGCCTGTTCCTGCTCTCGAGCCGGGCACCGATCGGCGGCCGGCTGTTGCTGTGGACCATGCTCGGCATGACCGTCAGCATTCCGCTGACGCTGCGCCACATCGCGCCGCTGGCCTCGGACCTCACCGTCAAGCTGCTGTTCGCCTGCCTCTGGGCGGCGTTCGGCCTGGCCACGTTGGTGCGCCTGCGCCAGCTGCTGCGCGCCCACCACATGCCGCACCTGTCGCACGGTTGGGACATGGCGCTGGGCACGACTGCCGGCGTGCTCGGCGGAGTCGCGACCGGGCTGACCGGCGTCGGCGTCGACATGATGCTCTACATGGTGATGGTGCTGCTCTACCGCTGTGACCTCCGCGCGGCGATCGGCACCAGCGTGTTGGCGATGGCGTACGGCTCGATGGTCGGCGTCGTGGCCAGCGCCGGCGGCGGGCAGCTCGACCGCGTCGTCTTCGACCACTGGGTCGCGGCGGCGCCGGTGGTCGCGATCGGCGCCCCGATCGGCGTCCTGATGATGCGCATCATCCCGCGCACGCTCACCCTCGTGCTGGTCTCGTGCCTCTGCGTCCTACAGCTGATCTGGACCTGCATCGACCAGCAGCTCTCCGCACCGATGTGGGGCCTCGCCATCGCCGCGGTGCTGGCCGCCAACCTGCTGTTCCACGTGCTCTACCGGTGTGGCAAGCGCCTGGTGCCGGAACGGCCGGTCACGGCCGAGGAGGCGGAGCCCCATGCCGCCGAGGCCATCTCTTGACCCCTTGACGCGCGGCGGTGCTGTCGCGACGGTGGCGCCGACAGCACCGGTGCTTCCGCCGCGCGCTCAGCCTCGCCACCACCACCGCGGCGTCCCGACGCCACGGTCGTGTCGGGCAATCGAGGTGCCGGAGGCAACGCCATGGTGTTAGCTTGGACGTGGGCTGCCGCGCTGCGCGCCGCTCTCGTCCGCCTCTTCGACGCTCTCCCAACCCGCATGCCCCAAACGTCCGACGTCCTCGTCATCGGCGGCGGCCCGGCCGGCTCGACCGCCGCCTGCCTCCTCGCCAAGAAAGGCCACAACGTCACCGTGCTCGAGAAGGAGCGGTTCCCGCGCGAGCACGTCGGCGAGTCGCTGCTGCCGTACTGCTACGGCCTGTTCAAGAAGCTCGGCGTGCTGAGCAACATGAAGAAGAGCTGGGTGCGCAAGCCCGGCGTCCGCTTCCTCGACACCGACGGCCGGCAGTTCACCACCTGGTGCTTCGGCCACGTCCTCAAGGACCCCAGCCACCTGTCGTTCCACGTGGTGCGCGCGCAGTTCGACCAGATGCTGCTCAACAACGCGCGCGACAACGGAGTCCACGTCCGCGAGCAAACCAAAGTCACCAAGGTCGACCTGAGCGACCCTGAGTCGGTCACGGTGCACGCCAAGGGCCCGCGCGGCGGGGAGCAGGTCCACCGCGCCCGCTTCTTGATCGACGCCAGTGGTCGCGACACGTTCCTCGCCAAACGGCACAAGTGGAAGTCGCCCCACCCGGACCTCGACCGCTCCGCCCTGTCGACGCACTGGCTCGGCGGCAAGTTCGTCGGCGGCATCGACGAGGGCCTGCTGCAGATCTGCTATCTCGGTGGCGAGAAGAAGGGCTGGATCTGGGTGATCCCGGTCGCCGAGGGCCGCCTCAGCATCGGCGTCGTGCTCAACCACAGCTACATCCGCAAGCAGAAGGCCAAGCTGCAGAAGAAGGGCGTGCGCGATTGGAAGCGCGCGCTGTACGTGCAGGAGCTGCAGACCGCCGACTTCGTGCGCGACATCCTCGCCGACGCGCGCATCGCGCAGCCCCTGATGTTCAACGGCGACTACTCCTACTTCGTCGACCCCGACAAGAAGTGGGGCGCCAACTACGCGCTGGTCGGCGACGCGTCGGCGTTCATCGACCCGATCTTCGCCAGCGGCGTGTACTTGTCGATGAACACCGCCAACCTGGTCTCGGAGGCCCTGCACAAGCGCTTGCGCGGCCGCGACAACAGCGTGGCCGAAGACGCGATGGCGAACGCCTACAGCAAGGTCAATGGCGCGTACCGCCTCGTCGACAAGGCGATCCGCATGTTCTACAACCCGGGCGCGATCAACTTCGCGCAGGCGGGGAGCGCGACCTCGATCATCCATTCGCGGCACGAGGATGCGATGGCGCTCGGCCACTACCTGCTGGCCGGCGACTTCTTCGACCGGCACCAGGAGTACAGCGACTTCATCGACACGCTGCAGGACCCCAAGCTGTTCGCGAAATACAAGTCGTTCGTCATCGACCGGCCGGACTTCCAGGCGACCACCTGCCACGTCCAGCGGTCGACCGTGTTCCACTCGCTGATGGAGGAGCACCGCGCCCACGCCGCGTTGCATCCGTCCACGCCGAAGCCAACGCCGAAGAACGGCAGTGGCACGACGGCCAAGAAGCCGCGAAAGAAGAAGGCCGGCAAGAGCGCCGCCAAGTCCGTGGCACGCCGCGCGCGCTGACGCTCAGCCACGCTTTTCGCCCCGCTGGGAATCACGGATTTGCCCGCGATGAGCCTCCCCTCGCTATCAGGCTGGCTGTCGACGCCGGTGGACGTCGACGTCGAGCAGCGGTCGGCGCGCCTGCCGGCCACGGCTGCCGAGTGGCAGCGCTTCGCGCTGGTCGTCGTCCAGCTGTTCTTGCTGGCCTGGGTCATCGACCGCTGGCAGATCGAGAGCCGCGCCTTCAGCCGCGTCTTCACCCTGGCCGCCGGCGGCGCGGTGATCCACGCGCTGCTGCCGCTGCGCTTCCGCATGGCGTTCTTCGTCGCTCTGTCGGGCGCCGGCCTGGTGTCGGTGCTCGGCCCGCGCGGCGCCGGCGTGGTGATCGGCATCGGCGTCGCGTTCCTCGCCATCTGCTGCGCGCCACTGAAGACCCTCACCAAAGTGGTCACGCTGCTGGCCGCCGGCACCGCGCTGACGTTGCTGCGCAACGACACCATCTCGGCGCCGTGGTCGAGCGCGCTCTGGCCGGTGATCGGCTCGCTGCTGATGTTCCGGGTCGCGATCTTCGTCTACGACCTGACCCACAACATCCGCCCGCGGTCGGTGTGGGAGGCGCTGGCCTACTTCTTCATGCTGCCCAACGTGGCGATGGTGCTGTTTCCCGTCGTCGACTTCGCCACGTTCCGCAAGACCTACTACGCCGAGAATGCGTGGCAGTGCTGCCAAACCGGCCTGCGCTGGATCGTGCGTGGTGTGGTGCAGCTGCTGCTCTACCGCCTGATCTACTACTACGGCGTGCTGGCCCCCGAGGAGGTGCACGGCGCGGGCGACATCTTCCGGTACGTGGTGGCGACCTTCGGGCTCTACTTCCGCGTCTCCGGCATCTTCCACGTCGCGATCGGCATCCTGCGCCTGTTCGGCTTCGGCTTGCCCGAGACCCACTTCCTGTATTGGCTTTCGGCGAGCGTCAACGACTTCTGGCGGCGGGCGAACATCTACTGGAAGGACTTCATGCTGAAGCTCTTCTACCTGCCCGCCTTCTTCCGGCTGCGCAAGCAGGGCCAGACCCAGGCCTTCGTGCTGGCCACCGCGTGGGTGGTGTTCTCCACCTGGTGGCTGCACTCGTACCAGTGGTTCTGGCTGCGCGGCGAATTCCCGGTCAAGTGGCAAGACGGCGTGTTCTGGTGCGTGATCGGCGCGCTCATGGTGTGGAACACGCTCCGCGAGCAACGGCTGTCACGCGCCCGCGGACGCCGGGCGGCGGCCCAGGGCATGCGCGCATTCCTGACGCGCACGGGCGGCATCCTGGCTACCTTCGCCTTCATCTCCCTGCTGTGGTCGGTGTGGACCTGCGAGTCGGCCAGCACATGGGTGGCGATGTGGGGCACGATCGGCACCGAGGGCACGCCCGCAACGCCACCCGCGGTGGCGTGGGCCATGGTGATCGGCGTGCTGGCCATCCTGATCGGCGGCAGCGCCATCGGCCACCGGCTGACCGACGCCACCACCGGCAGCGCGGACGACACGCGCAACTTCGTCACCAACGCCGTCACCACCGTGGCCAGCGCGGGCATCCTGTTGGTGCTGAGCACGTCCTGGCTGCATGCCAAGCTGCCGCAGGACGCCTCGGAGGTGATGCAGTCGCTGCGCGTCGCCCGCCTCAACCGCCTGGACGCCGAGAAGCTGCAGCGCGGCTACTACGAGGACCTGCTCGACGTGGACCGCTTCAACTCCGAGCTGTGGAACGCGTTCAAGTCGAAGCCGCGCGACTGGGTCAACCTCGACAAGACGCCGGCCATGCAGCCCACCGACGACTTCGCCCTGACCGAGCTCCGGCCCGGAATCGAGATCGAGTACCACGGCGCCACCCTGCGCACCAACGCTTTCGGGCTGCGCGACCGCGACTACGCCGAGACCAAGCCGGACGGCACCTGGCGGGCGGCGCTGATCGGCGCCTCCTACGTGATGGGCTCCGGCGTCGGCAACGATCAGACCTTCGAAAACCTCATCGAGGATCGCCTCAACGCCGAGCCCCCCGCCGGCGGTGCCCAGCGCTACGAGATCCTCAACTTCTCCGTCGCCGGCTACGGCCCGATGCAGCGTGTTTGGGCGTTCGAGCACCGCGCGCTCCGCTTCGCGCCCGACGTTGTCATCTACATCGGCCACGAGAACGAGGAGTACCGCATCAAGCGGCACCTCGCCTCGGCGCGCGAGCGCGGACTCACGCTGCCCTATCCCGAGCTGCAGCGCATCTACGAGCAGGCCGGGATCACGGACGAGATGGCGACCGAGGCCTTCGAGAACGCGCTCGATCCGCACGTGCGTGACATCATCGCCTTGATCTACCGCCGGCTCGGGGAGACCGCCCGGGCAGCGGGCGTTCGCCCGGTGTGGGTGCTGCTGCCGACGCTGGAGATGGCGGGCGAGCGCGATGAGCTCGCCTGGCTGACGGCCTTGGCGACCGACGCCGACCTCGAAGTCATCGAGCTGTTCGGCGTGTACGACGGCCACGACATCTTCACCATTCGCCTCGCCGACTGGGACTACCACCCCAACCCGACCGGCCACGAAATCATCGCCGAGCGGCTGCTCACCGAGCTCCGGGCAAGACCCGAGCTGCTCCAACCTCGTGCGCAGTGAGCGGGGACCGGCCGGACGGCGGCGCGGTCAGGCCGGGAACACGGCGTAGCTGTGGCCCAAGCTGGGACGCCGACCGAGCGCGAACACCGCGTGCCAAGCGACCACGTCGGCCGCGTGGCTCGGCAACAGCAGCGCATCCCCGGCGCGCAGCAAGTACAGGGCGCCGCGCGCGACCAAGCGCGCGGTGAACGCCGGCTCGAAATTGAGTAGACGCCACAGCTCGGCGTCGTCCGGGTCGGCGAGAGCCGCGAGCGCGTCGTCGACAGACGCCAGCCGCGCTGCCAGCGGCGTGCCGGCGGCGTGCTCGACGAGCACTGCGGCCAGCTCGCGCACCGGCAACGCCAGCCAAGCCGTCCAACCCGACATCTGACCGTAGACCACCGCGCGCTGGCCGGGGTCGGCGTCGTGGTGAAACACGGCGCCGCCGAGCGGCGCGTTGGAGTAGACGATGCGCTCGGACAACCGCACCGGCCCGCCGACCAGCGCGCGCAACGCCGCCAGCAGGTCGGGGTGCTCGGCCACGATCGCGCACTCGGGAAACACCGCGGTCGCCAGCCGGTCGGCCCAGAGCGCGCCGACGTTATCCCCGACCCACTCCTCCAGCCGCTCGACGCCACAGGAGAACCGAATCCGCAGCGACACGTCGGTGTCGTCGTCGGCGATCCAGCTCAGCTTGGCCCAGACGTCGCGCGCCAGCAGCACGTCGCCGTCGCGTGCATCGGTGTACACCTTCTCGATCTCCCGCATGTCGAGCAGGTCGACCGTGCTGCTGGTGATCTGCAGCCCGGTCTCGTCGGAGGCGAGCAGCCGGTCACGCAGCTCGGGCAGGAACCGCCGGCCGCGGCGCAGGCGGTCGAACATCTCCAAGCTGTCCCGCACCAAGCCGGCGCCGGCCTCGAGGTACGGAGTCAGGACACCTGGGACGTAAACCGGCCGGGCCGCCCGCCAACGCTCCTCGACATCCTCGGGAGGCGCGGAGTCCGGCGGCATCGCCACCCAGCCGTGGTGCACCCCCCGCCGCCGCAGGGCGACGACCAGGCCGGCGACGCGCTCCCGCTCCAGCGCGGTGCGCGAGGTATCCGGGGGTAGATAGCGCGGTGCTGTCGAGAATTCGGCGGACATCGGGAGGCGCGGACCATACGCCGCCGCAACCCCGGCCACCACACCCGGCGACCGCCAACTGCCATTGGCCGAGTGTTTTTGTCACGCTCCACGCTGACAGACATCCTTCGCCCCGATGGCCGACAGCAGTGGACTCACCTGGGATCCGGACGCGCTGCGCGCCAACGCCGCGTGGTTGCGGCCGTTGGTCCGCTCGCTGGTCGCCGAGGACGAGGTCGACGACGTCTTGCAGGACACCTGGCTGCGGGCATTGCAGACGCCACCGCGCCAACAGCGTGCGTGGCGGAGCTGGCTGCGGCGGGTCGCCACCAACGCCGCCCGCGGCCGGCGGCGCGCCGACGCGCGCCGGCACCGGCACGAGGCCCGCGCGGCGCGCGCCGACGAAGCTCCGTCGACGGCTGCGCTGGTCGATCGACTGGCAGCACAGCGGGCGGTGACCGACGCCGTCCTGCAGCTCGCCGAGCCCTACCGCTCCGCGGTGCTGCTGCGGCACGACCGCGGCATGAGCATGGCGGAGATCGCGCGCCACACCGGCGTCTCCGAGGCCAACGCCCGCCAGCGGGTGCACCGCGGTCTGCAGCAGATGCGCGCCCAGCTCGAGCGGAGCCTCGGCGCGCGCTGGCGGCAGAGCCCCGCGCTGCTGGCGATGGCCCGGCCCGCTCCAACCGTTCCCGGCCCGTCGGCCGGCGCCTCGACCGCGGCGCCGGCGGGGGGCCTGACCCTGACCTGGATCGCCGTGAACAAAGCTCCTCTGCTCGCCGCCGTCGGCATTGCGCTGGCGGGTGTCGCCACGTGGTTCGCCATCGCCCCCGGTGACACTCCTCCGGTCTCCGATTCCACCATCGCGGCGGAGGGGGCGCAGCTGCACGACGACACGCCGGCGCCGGCGGCTCCCGCTGCGGACCCCAGCGGCCGCCGCGCTGTGCTCTCGCCGCAGGAGACCGGATCGAGCACTGCGGCGCCGACCAGCCGCCGCGCGGGCCGCGTGCTCGACACCCGCGGCCAACCCGTGGGTCAGGTGCCGCTCGGCGCCCGGCCGCACCGGACGTGGACGACGTTCAATCCCCTGACCCGCAGCGATGCCAACGGTGCGTTCCAGCTGGAGGGCGCGCCCCAGGACGGCATCCTGACGGCCGGCGCACCGTGGGTCGAGCTGCACACACACTCGTTCCACACCGCACCGGGCGCCGACGTCCTGGTCGTGGTGGCGCCGGCGGTCGAGCTGCGCGGCACCGTCGCCGACGCAGGCGGGACTCCCCTCGAAGAGGTCGACGTCTTGATCGAGCACGCCCGGCTGGTCGACTTCCCCCAGCAGCTCGAACACACCGTGCGCCCGACTCCACCGCGGCTCACGACCGACGACCGCGGCGCGTTCGTCGCGCTGCGCGTGCCGCGCGGCATGGCCACCCTGGTGTTCCGCAAGCCGGGCTTCGCCACGGTGCGGCTGCCGGTCGACGCAACCACGCCGACCACGCCGCACGTCGTCCTGCAGGCGATCGAGGGTGGTGCTCGTCACATCGCCGGCCGGGTCTTCGACCACCGTGGTGCGCCGATGGCGAACGCGACGGTCGGGCTCGGCGGGCGGCAGACCACCACCGACGCCAACGCCGCCTACCGGCTCATCCTCCCGCCAGGCAGCACGATCCACTCCGATGCCGTCCTCTGGGCGGCCGCCGCCGGCCATCGGCCGGCGCGCGTCGACGGCTTCGGCGCGCGCGTCGCCGACCGGACCAACGTGGAGCACGACCTGCACCTCGAGGGTCCGCCGCTGACTCTGCACGGCGTGGTCGTCGATGCCGAGGACACCCCGATGTCACAGCTGCTGGTGTTCCCGTTCGGCGAGCCGACGCTCAACGGCATGGACCGCGCCGAGGATCTGGCGATGCCGGCGGACGCCAAACCGATCACCCTGAGTGGTCCCCGGTACCGCGCGATCACCCGGACCGGAGGCGACGGCGCTTTCGCGCTCGGCGGCCTCGGCGACCGGCCGTACCGGCTGCACATCTACGATCCCCGCGACGGGTGGGCGTTTACCACGAGCCCATTGCGACCGCGCGCGCACGCACACCGGATCCCGCTACCGGCCGACGTGTTCATCGACGTCGAAGGACGGGTCGTCGACCGCGACGGCAACGGGCTGGGAGGAGTCACGGTGCACCGATGGGTGCTGGTGCACGCCGCTGACGGTGGCCGCACGCACCGCGGTGGAGAGCAACTCGGCACAACCGACGGCGACGGCCACTTTCGCTTCGCGCGCGTGCCGCGCTGTGGCGTCCGCCTCGACTTCGGCGGCGTGGCGCTGGTGTCGCGCTCGGTGGAGCTCGAACACAACCCCTCGGGGCGCGCGTTGCAGGTCGAGCTGTTGCGGCGTTGCCACGTCCGCGTGCAGCTGACCGACCCGCGGTGGGCCAGCGCCTCGATCTCGTTCGTCGACGCCCACGACCGGACGCTCGGCATTCAAATGGAGCTGGCCACGTCGAGCGCGAGCTACACCGTCACCGACCTCGTCGAGGGCAAGTCCGAGGTGCTCGCCGTCAGCGAAGACGCCGCGGCCGCCATCGCCGAGCTGGGCGGCGAACGGCTGCGCATCCCGATCCGGCTGGTCCCGGGCGAGATCACCCAAGTGGTGCACTGACCGTCACGGCACGGTCGGCGGCACGCCGCCCGAGCAGCTCGCCCACCGCCGCTCCCCCGGCGATCCACAACAGCAAGGGCAACGGCGGCTCGCGGCGCGCAGCATCGCCGGCAAACATCGCGACACACAGCACGGCCAGCCCGCCGCCAGCGGCGACGACCAACCATCGCTCTACGCCACGTCGTCGCGGCCAGCCGCGCGCCACCGCCAACCCCACCGGCAAGAACCACAGCAAGCCGACCGAACGCGCACTCGCACCGGTGAGCGGCCGCTCGCCGGCCAACGCCGCGCGCAGCGAGTGGCGGCGACCCCACGGCAGGCCGTCGCGATACAGCGCGAACGTCCCACGGTCGTAGACCAGAGCCAAGTGCAACTCCTCGCCGCGGCGGAACACCGGCGACCAGCGGGCTGCCAGGCGGGCATCGCGACGACCGGTCTTTGCGCAAGCAACGCGGAACACCAGCGCCGCGCCGTCCTGGCCGATGGTGAAGTTGCGCTCGTGGACATCGGTGGACGAGGTCACGATGCGCGCCGGCCCGCCCTGCGCCGTGCTGTCGAGTGCACAGCGGAACTCGATCGAGAACGCGTCGTCCTGCGCCAGCGCGCCCGTCAACATCGCGGTATCGCCGCGCACCTGCCACGGGTTCGCCTCGCCGTCGATCACGCGCAGAGCACCCGCCGCGACCTCCGCCGACCCGGGCACGGCCGGCGCCAACATCAGCGCCGATCCCACCGGCGCATCTCCGGCCAAGTCGAACGCGGCGATCATGCCGCGCCCGGCCCGCACCGCCCGGCCGGCGGCCGAACGCAGCGGCGTCGCCGCCAGCGCGGCGGCAGCGTCCGCCGGCAGCGCTCCCTCGAAGAAGACCAGGTCGCCGAGCCGCCCGCGCCACGGTCGCTGACCATCGGCCTCGTTGCCCACCGTGAGCGGCGCGTCGCGCTGCCACGGGTCCAGCCCGTAGCCCGTGTGCGCACGCCACACGCAGACGACGCAGCCGACAAGCCACGCCACCGCCGACAACCACCACAGCACAGGCAACCGGCGGTCGGCCGGACGCGCCAGAATCGGCTGCAGTTGGCGCCCGACCATCAGTCCAACCAGCACGGCCAGCCAGTTGGTGGCCCAATCCCACGCGGTCGCGTGTCGACCCGGCACCCACAGCTGGGCCAGCTCCAACACCGAGCACAGGCCGCCGGCGAACACCGCCGCGACGCCCCCCCGCCGCAACACACCGCCCGCGGCGAGCATCAGTCCCAGCGCACCGAAGGCGAGCACGTGCTCCCCGACCCCCCGTGGCGTCGGCGCCGTCGCGATGTCGATGGCCTGCGCGGCGGGCACGCCGCCCATCGCCACCCGCGCCTCGCGGAACGGCAGGACGCTCAGCACCACGACCACGCACAGCAGCACGCGCGCCAGCCCGTCGGCCAAATCGGACCAGGTCGCGCACGCGACCGGCGCCTTGGTCACCGTGCCTCGTCCGGCGCGAGGAGCTCGATGCCCGGACAAAAGCGGCGCGCCTGCTCGACCACCGCGGGGATCCGCATGCCCGGCCAGTAGGGCCAGCTGCGGCACTGCGCGGGCCGCGCCTCGTAGACGGTGCAGCGCGCCACTGCGCCGTCGGCGAGCATCGGACACCGCCCCCCCGGCCCGTCGCGCAGTCGATCCCCGCGCGGATCGACGAAGCGCGAGCGGAACCCGGCGGTGCTCATCGACCGCGCCGCCGCCATCGCTCCCACCTCCGCGTCAGTGACGCGGACGACGCCGGCGGGCCGCGCGCAGCAGTTGCCCGAGCGCCGGCAGCGGAAACGAAAGCCGAACGTGCGCGCGCGCTCCGCGTCGCCGTCGGTCTCGCTCTTGCCGTCGAACTCGCGCATCGACGCCCGCTCACATGAAGCGCCGCATGCGGCGCTTCCCCTTGCCGCGCCGGGCGACACCCCGCTCGGCATCGCGCTCGCGCGCCCGCGCGTCGAGGTGGTTGCGGATCTCGGCCACCAGATCGTCGGGGCTCTGGAAGCGGATCTCCTTGTCCTTCGCCATCATCTTCTCGATGAAGTAGTGCGTCTGGGGACTGAGCTGCAGCGCGCGGATCGCGTCACCGGACAACGCCTCGCGCACCTGCTTGGCCATGATCTCCTCGCCCGACTCGCCGGCGAACGGCAACGAGCCGGTGACCAAGTGATAGAGCGTGGCACCGAGCGAGTAGATATCGGCGCGCACGTCGAGCTCGCGCTGCCCCTTGGCTTGCTCGGGCGAGATGTAGGCCACCGTACCCGCGGTGGTCGCCGCTTCGTCCGCCGCGCCGGCATCGGTGGTCGCGACCGCGAAGCCGAGGTCGATGAGCACCGCACGCCCATCGCCGGTCAGCATGATGTTCCCCGGCTTGACGTCCCGGTGCACCAGACCACGGCCCTGCAGATAGCCCAGCGCGGCACCGATCTGCATCACCACGTCCAGCGCTAGGTCCTCGTCCAAGCGGCGGTCATCGCCGACCTCGTCCTGCAGACAGCGGCCGTCGATGCACTCCATGGCGCAGAAGAAGACGTCTCCCTCGCGCGCCACCCGCAATCCCTTGACGATGTGCGGACAGTCGAGCTCGAGCAACAGCTTGGACTCGCGCACGAACGACTCGAGTGCTGTCCGATCGGCGGCGAGCTGCGACTTGAGTACTTTCAGCGCAACATTGTTTCCGCTCTTTCGGTCGCGCGCACGGAACACGCGCGCGGTACCGCCTTCGCCGAGCAGGTCGCCGAGTTCGTATCGCGACAGCTCGGGGCGCGTGCCGGCATCGGTACGCATCCAGGTCGCCCATTGCTCGTCGCTGACCGTGCCACCCCGCACCAAGAACTCACGCGGAGTCCCCGACGCCACCGCCTTGGCGGCGATGTCCCGCGGCAGCAGACCACGGTGCACCAGCAGCGCCAGGAGCTTGGTTTCGGCCGGATCAGTCATCGTCTCAGACCCCGCTCGCACACTGCCTTGCAGCGAGCGTCAAGTCCAGCTGCAGGCCGGCCGAAGTAGAAACCAAGGCGCGAAACTGGGGGGGAACGGTGAAGCAAGCGGACAACCACGTCGTGGTGAAGTACTTCGACCTGATCGACGAGTTCATCAAGATCCGCAGCTGCTCGGAAGACGTGCTCAGTGAGCTGGCCCGCTCGCCGGTGCACAACAAGGCCAGCTACCGCCGCCGTATTGTCGAGGTCTGCGTCCCGGACTTCGAGACGGAAATCCTCCACGCGCTGGAGAAGCTCGACGAGGAGTACGACGCCGAGATCGTCGAGGAGCTGCTCTACCAGATCTGCATCGACGTCAACCCGGCCCTGGAGATCCACCAGGTCAACCTACCGACCAATCCGGATAGCGAGGCCGGGGACGTCCTGCCACGGGAAGGCCAGCGCGACCGGCAGCAGCTGTTTCGCAAGGTGATGGGTCTGGAGCGGACGCTGCGCGGACAGATCGTCGGCCAGGACGAGGCGATCTCGACCTTCGTGCGCGCGATCAAGAAGGCGGCGGTCGGCCTCAAGCCACCGACGACTCCAGTGGGCACGTTCTTCTTGGTCGGGCGCACCGGCACCGGCAAGACCGAGCTCGCCAAGGCAATCGCGCGCACGCTCTACGACGATCCGGGCCGGATGGTGCGCATCGACTGCTCGGAGTACGCCCTGCCGCACGAGTACGCCAAGCTGATCGGTTCGCCGCCGGGCTACATCGGTCACAGCGAGGGCGGCTTCCTCACCGAGGCAGTGCGCAAGAAGAAGAACTGCGTCGTGTTGTTCGACGAGATCGAGAAGGCGCACCCCAAGGTGCACAATCTGCTGCTGCAGCTGCTCGACGAGGGCATCCTCACCGACAGCAAAGGGCAAGTGGTGTCCTTCGCCAAGACGTTGGTCATCCTGACCAGCAACCTGGGCATCGAGAAGATCGACGCGATCCGCTCGCGAATGGGCTTCCGCCGCCCGGAAGACGCCGGCCTCGCCGGCACCGACCTGAAGACCGCGACCCTGGAAGCCTTCAAGGAGGCCTTCCGCCCCGAGTTCGTCAACCGCATCGACGAGCTCGTCGTGTTCAACCCGCTCGATCTCAAGGTGTGCGCGCGCATCGCCCAACGCATGCTGCGCGACGTCGCCGAGCTGCTGTCGCGGCACGGCATCAAAGTCGACTTCTCCCCCGGCGTGCGTCACGCGTTGTCGCGCGAGGGTTTCTCGGAGGAGTACGGCGCGCGCGAGCTGCGGCGGCTGGTCAAGCGGCGCATCGAAGACCCACTGACCGAGTTGATCCTGTCGGACTCGCTGGGCGTGGGTGCCCGGCTGTCGGTGCGCATCAAGAGCGGCACGCCGCAGATCGCCGTGGTCGAGAACGGCCGCCCGGCGATGCAGTCGGTCTAAACAGCGATCGCAACGCGGAGTCGGGCACCTCGCCCGAATGCGGTGGCGCCCACCTATCGCGCGCGCAGGCCGGCGGTAGGCTGTAGCGGCGATGAACCTCGCCGTCCTCGTCTCCGGCGCCGCGGCCGCCGCGGTGGCTGCGCTGTGCCTGGCACCGCAGCAGGACCCCGTCACGCCGACCTCATCCGACCCTGCCGTCGGCACACCGCGCGTCGCGACGATCACCGCGAACCCCGGTGGCGGTCAAACCGACGCCGCCCCCCGCCTACCACCGGAGCTGCACCTCCCGCTGCCGCCGCATGCACGCATCGCGCTGCGCCTGCCGCGAGGGTTGCGTTCCGGCCTGCGCTGTCCGGACGGCAGCTTTTTGCCCCTGCTCAACGGAGTGCCGCACGCCAGCCCGATCCATCGGTCGCCGCACGACGGCCCGCTGCCGCCAGTCGTGGCCAGGCGGACCGACGCCGATGGCGATGACTGGTACGAGCACGCGGACGGCTCGCTGACCACGACGCGCTGGGTCGACGTCGAAGTCGGCGGCGTGGTGCGCCCAGACGTCGTCACCAGCCACCACGCGCCGGTTGACGCGCACGCGCGACCGCTGCCCTCCTCCAAAATCCCGGCGCCGACCACCCAACGATGATCCACACCCGACCGGTCATGGCCGCCCTGCTGCTCGCGGGCACCGTCTTCGCTCAGTCGACCTACGACGAGGTCGTGCGCAGCAACGAACCCTGGGTGGTCTTCGCCTCCGCCACCAGCACCGCCACCGGGCTTCCCTACAACTACGACGCGGTCAACCCTCCGGAGTACTCGGCCGGGACGCTGGGCAGTCCGGTCGGTGTACCGGCGAACACCTGGAGCTGGCGGATCATCCCGGGCTCTGCGAACTTCCGCGCCGGCGTCCGGCGCGTCGCTGGCTTCCGCCACTCACAGGTCATGTCGGGCGAGACCCAGCCGGCCAACTACGGCGGCGCTTACGAAGCCGAGACGGTTCTGGCCGGCGTCGTCGCCCGACCGTCGGCGCCCGCCGGGGCCCGCAACCCGGACTGGAGCAAAGTGCTGGTGCGGATCCCCGCGCTGGCCGCGGCGGGAGCCCCCTCGCAGCTGTACCGCGTGACCCGCACGCTGGCGTCGCCGATCGCGGTGTCCAGCAGCCCGGGGGCGAGCGGCACCATCGACCTGGCGCTCGCCGTCAAGTTCAACGGGGGCGAGAGCAAGTGGATCGACGGAGCGCAGGGATTCGCCGCCACTTGGTGGGACGGCCCGACGCCATGGAACACGAGCGGCTTCTACTACCCGGGTACGAACACCACGACGTTCAACACGGACCCGCGCTTCGTGCTCTACCTGAACTACCTCGAGGCGGAGCCGGCGATCGCCCTGCACTCGGACTGGGGTCACTGGCAGAGCACCGGCGCGGGGGGCTTGCCCGGGCCGATCCTCGGCCACTCGATCGGCACCTACTTCGGCAATCTGGCGAGCACCGCCGGCAACCTCGGCGTCAGCGTGCGCGCCGGCAACTACCCCAACGGCATCGCGCTGGTGCTGCTCAACTTCGGCCCCTACTTCGCCGGCTCGTTCCAGTTCTTCGGTCAAACCCTCGAGCTCAACCCCACCGATCCGGTGCTGACGCTGTTGTTGGGTCTACCGGGCATCGGCCTGCTGCCACTCGACGGCGCCGGCAACACCGACGGTGCCAAGATCCCGATTCCGCAGAACGCCGCCTGGCTCGGCACGACGCTGGGCTTCGAGGCCTTCATCGCCGACCGGACCGGCCAGGTGCGGGCCAGCACGGGCTCGGCTTTCGTTCGCAACTGATGGTGTCACGATGCTGATGCGCACAACGCTCACGGCGACCGCCCTGGCCGCGACCATGGTCGCGCAAGGGCCGGCGTTCCAATGCAGCTCCAGGGTGCACTACTCCGCACTTTGGCAGCACCTCCACGCGCGCTACGACGCCGACGGCGATGGCCGCATCAGCCGCGACGAGTACCCGCGCGGCGATGTGCGGTTCGCCAACTTCGACCGCAACGGGGACGGCGTGCTGAACGTCACCGACTTCCCGGCCGACCGGCAGTTCAACGCGTTCAGCCCATCGCTGGCGCGCATGGCGGACGCCGACGGGGACAATGCGGTCTCGCGGGGCGAGTGGTCGACGTTCTGCGACGCGATCGACGGCGACAGCGACGGCGAACCCGACCGGACCGGCCTGGCGGCGACGCTGCGCGGTTGGCCGCTGGACAGCGACAAGGACTGGAACCTCTTCCTGCTGGCGTTCGACCAGGACGAGAATGGCCGCTTCACCGCAGAGGATCTCGGCCACCTCTTCCACGACCTGGACGCCGACGGCGACGGCACCGTGGCCGAGGCCGAGATGCAACGGCACCGGCGGACGATGCAGCGGCCCGATGCACCGCTGCCGGCGGTTGGTGAGCCGGCGCCCGACTTCGAGCTGCCGATCGCCGGCGATCCGGCAAACACGGTCTCCCTGTCGAGCTTCGAGGGCGACCGCCCGGTCGCCTTGCTCTTCGGCTCCTACACTTGACCCCCGTTCCGCGAGTCAGCCGGTCGGCTGGCGCAGCTGCACGAGACCTACGGCGATCGCGTCGCGTTCTTGCTGGTCTACATTCGCGAAGCGCATGCCATCGACAGCGAGCTGCCGATGGAGTTCGGCATGATCGAGGACCCGGTGACCGACCGCGGGCGGCACGCGCTGGCCGAACGCTGCACGACCGAACTCGGTCTGACCATGCCAGCGCTGGTCGACGGCATCGACGACGCGGTCAACCGCCGCTGGCACGCCTGGCCCGAGCGGCTCTACCTGATCAACGCAGACGGAACGGTCGCCTACGCCGGCGGGCCGGGTCCGTTCGAGTTCCACCCCGACGAGCTGGAGACCGCGATCCGCGCCGTGTTGGACCCGGAAGGCGCACCGAGCACCGGCGGCTGATCCCGGCCCTACCAGCCGAGATCGAGCCGCAGGGCGTGGCTGAGATCCCAGCGCGCCGCGGCGCCCGGGTCTTGGATCGCGGCCTGCGCGAAGACCGAAACCCCGGCCAACGCCGGCAGACTCGGCAACGGCAACGGAAACGAAGCCCCGCCCCCGGTTCCGGTCCCCGACAGAAAGCTCGCCGCCAGAGGCAGAACCGCGAGCTGGCCGCACGCGAAGGTGGCCCGATTGCCGACCGCGCTGAGCAACAGCACCGCCGGTTGCCGGATCAGGCCGCTGCGCACCTCGAGCTCGTAGCTGCGACTCCCCAACACGGGCTCGCCGAAGCTGAGCAGAGCGGCGCTGCAACCGGCGGGCACGTAGCTCGCCGCGGCTGGCCGGTCCAGGAGCGAGAACAGGTCGGCCGTCGGCCGCGCCGCGTCGGGGCCGCCGCCGTAGACCAGGACTTGGCCGCGCCGAGCGTCGTGCACCATGGCGTGTCCCCCGCGCGGCGTCGCCAGCGGCGCCGCCCGCGTCCACGAAGCGCCGCCGAACTCCCAGGCGTCGGCGAGAGCGACGCCACCCGCGCGCCCTCCGACCAGCAGAACACGCCCGGTGCCGGGGTCGAACGCCATCGCGTGGCCACTGCGCGCGGGCGGACTGCCGGCGACCGCGATTCCCCGCCACGCGACTCCATCCCACTCGAGAGTATCCGCGCGTTCGAACCCGGCGGCATCGATGCCACCGAACAGAACAACCCGCGCGCGGGACGGATCATACGCGACCGCATGTCCCCGGCGCGCTGGCATGCTCGCCGGCGCGACGGACCAAGCCGTGCCGTCGTACGACCAGGTGTCGCCCAACACCCCGCCCGAGCTCTCGCCTCCGGCCAGCAAGACACGGCCGCGGGCGGCGTCGTAGACCATCGCCGCGCCATGCCGCGCGGCGGGCGCGGACGCGGCACTCTGCTGCCACGCCACTCCGTCCCACTCCCAGGTGTCGGCCAGCGCCGCCCCGCTGGGGAGCCGACCGCCGAAGAGCACGGCGCGACCGCGCCGTGCGTCGAATGCCAGCGCACTGCCCCGTCGCGCCGACGGGCCGGACGGTGTCGCACGCCACGCGGCACCGTTCCACAGCCATGCGACCGCCTGCTCGGGCCGCCCGTTGCCGCCGCCCACCAGCAGGGTCTCACCGCGCTTGGCATCGAAAAGCATGGCGTGCCCGTCGCGAACGTTGGGCGTGAAATCGCGTGGCGCGAAGCCGCTGCCGTCGCCCACCCAAGTGTGCGCGGCATGCACCGGCTGCACCTTGTGCACCGTGCTCGTGCCGCCATGTATCACGACGCGCCGCAGATCGGCGTCGTAGAAGCCAACGTGGTCGACCAACGCGAAGCCCGTGCCGATTGCCGGTTGCCAAGTGGCGCCGTCCCATTCCCAAGCATCGGCGAGACCCGTCGAGCCCGCGCGGCCGCCGACCATCAGCGTGCGCCCCCGACCCGGGTCATGGACCAGAACGTGGCCACAGCGGCCGGCCGGCGCCCCCTGCCCCATCGCCTGCCACTGCTGCCCATCGAACTCCCACGTGTCCGCGAAGAACGAGGTGCTCTGACCGGTCGCGCAACCGCCGAACAGTACGAGTCGCCCGCGGGCTCGATCGAGCACCATCGCTGCATCGGTCCTCGGCGGCGGAGCAACGGGCGTCGTCAATCGGGCCCACTGCGCACCGTCCCACAACCACGTGTCCCCGAGCTCTCCCAGCCAACCGCGACCGCCGAACAGCAACACGCCCCTGCCGAGCGGATCGGCGGCCATCGCATGCCCCGCGCGCGACGGCGGCCGCACGCCCGGACCGTGGACGCGCCACGCGCCATCGGTGCATTCCCACGTATCGTCGAGCAAGAGCTGTCCGTCACTGCCGCCGAACACGACAACACTCCTGCGGGCCGCGTCCCAGGCCGCGCCCGCACCAACGCGCGGCGGCGGTTCCACGAACGCGCCCGGCCCCGAGGCACGCCATGCGTCGCCGTTCCACTCCACGGCTCCGGCGACGGCGGAAGCAAAGCCGGGCGCCGCCCCACCGACCATGACACCTCGGCCTCTCGCGACGTCGAACGCCGCACACGCTCCGGCGCGCAGCACTGGCTGTTGCAGGGCCTTCCACCGCGCCGACTGACCGGCGGCAAGACCGGCGAGGACGCACACACCGACCGCGACCAACACGCTCTGCTCTCGCTTCGGTTCACTCATATCGCTTCTCCAAGTTTCTCCCGCGGAGCGATGCGCCCATGGTATCCGATCACTGCCACCGCCGCTCACCCGACGCCGACGATGCGGTCCGATCACGGCGAGGCGCCGATGACGATGCCGCGGAAGCTGCCGACTTCGAGCGGCGTCAGCGCGTAGCGGGCGGTCAGGTGCGCGTGCAGCGCCGGCGCGCGCGCGGCGACGCTGTCCATCGCGCGCCGCGTCATGATCACCGCGAAGCCGCGCCGGGTCAGCTCGCGATGCATCGCATCACAGGCCGACGGCAGCCCAGCGACCGATGTCACGCCACTGTACAGCTCCTCGACGCGCATCACCGGCGCACCGGCATCGGCGCGCAGGATCGGATCGATCTCCGCCCGACCGCTGCCCAGGAGAATGGCATTGTGCGCGGCGGTCGCCCGCAGCGCGTCGCCGGCGTCGATCGGATCGACGAGCCGGTCGTGCGCCGAGACCAGCAGCACCCCGATGCCGAGCCCGGCACACGCGGCTGCCGCGACCACCGGTGGCCGCCACCAACGCACGGCCAGCACGGCCCCCGGGAACACCACGGGCATCAGGTAGCCGCCGCGCTCGTCTTGCACGCCGCGCAGCAACACGTGCGACAGCACGAGGTAGCCCGCCATCAGCACGGCGTACGCCGCCCAGGGCCGCCGCGGCCCGCGCAACAGGCCGTACAGGCACAGCCCCGAGAGCGGTGCCAGCGGAACCAACCCCTCGTTCCACAGCGTTCGCGGCAGCGACGCAAACGAGCCCACGGTGACGGCGTAGGACCACAGCGTGCCGGCACCGAGCGCGTCCGTCTCGGGCCAACCGAGACCGATCCGCACCAGGACCGCGGTGGCCCCATGCGCCAAGACCGTGACCGCGACGTATCGCGCGACGCGCGCGGCGCGTTCGTCCCCGTTGCCGGCGGCGAGCACCGCGACCGGCACGATGATCGACAGCAAGTGCCCGCTGGCGTGCACCCCGGCACCGACCGCCGTCGCGACTCCCAGCGCGGCGGCGCGCGACGCGGATGGCCGCACCCGAAGTCGACAACCGAGCCACCACGCCACCGCGACGCAGCCGACGAACACGCCGGGGATCTCGATGATCGTGGCGAAGAACACCACGCTCGGAGTCCAACCGCACAGCAATGCCGCAGCCGCTGCAGAACGCCGCTCCAACCCCAGGCAACCCGCCGCGCGGTGCGAGGCCGCCACCGACAGCGCCGCGCCCAGCGCACTCACCGCCTGCATCGACCGAAACGTCGACACGCCCAGCGGCTCCAGCCACCCAGCGACCACGCGATTGAGGGGGACGTAGAGCGCATGCGCGCCGCCCGGATCCGCGCCGGTGGCCACCGCCCGCAGGAACCGATACGCATCCGAGGTGAAGACCGAGCCGAAGAACACGTCTTGCGCGAGCGCCCAATAGCTGCCCAAAGCGATCGCGACCAAGACCGCGGTATCGCGAAGCGGCAAGCCACTCCGGTTCGCGTCGGCCGCGGTCACTGCGGTCGCCTGCGCACCCCTGCGTCCGGCTCGTCCGGCTCGCCTTGCTGCATGCGCCGGCGCAACCACGCGCGCGCCATGCGCAGCTCGCGCACGACGGTGTTGCGGTGCACGCCCAGTTGTTCGGCGATCTCTTGACCGGACATCCCGGCAAAGAAGCACATCTCGACGATCTCCGCCTGGCGGCGGTCGAGCTGTTCGAGCTCCTCCAACGCCTCGTGCAGATCGAGCACCTCGAGGTCCTCGGCATCACTGGAACTGACTCCGCCGAGGGTGATCCTTTGCCACGCGCCGCCGCGCTTGTCGGTGCGGCGCCCGCGGGCGTGGTCCACCAGCATGTGCCGCATCGCCTTGGCCGCGACCGCCAGAAACTCGCGCCGGCCCCGCCCGAGGGCCGCTTCGCCCTGCGCCAAGCGGACGAACACCTCGTGCACCAAGGCGGTCGGCTGCAGGGTGTGATCGCCGCGTTCGACCCGCATCAGGTCGTCGGCGACGGCGCGCAGCTCGTCGTAGATCACCGGCATCAGCGCCGAAAAGGGCAGCCGGCCGGCCTCGATGCCGGCCAGCAGCTGGGTCGGGCAGTCACCGTGGTCGGAGGCCATGGTCCGATTCTGCCAAAAAAGAGCCGACTTTCGTTGTGCAGAGACGGCGCCCCCACCGCTGCGGGGACAGCCATGACCAACATCATCGCCCTGCCAGCCACCGTCACGGCGACCCCGCGAGTGCCGCGCGCATCGGTCTCGCACCGCGCCATCGCCGCCGTTTCGGTCCGCGCCGCACGGAGCTTCGCGCGGGTCGCGGAAGCGCTGTGTGTGCTCGCCATTGTGGCGCCGCTGGCGTGGTATGGCGGTCTCGGCCTCTGGCTCCTCGGCCAAGAGCTGGCCGATCTCCTGCAACTGCTCGTCGAGGCCCTCTGGACCAGCCTGACGTCGACGACTCGCTTCGCAGGACCGCAATAAGGACGGCGGGGTGGCAGCCCCGGCCCGCACGGCGGCATGATCGCCCAGGCCCATGGACCAGGACCGCTACCGACGCATCAAGCAGCTGTTCGATGCGGCCTGCGCGCGGCCGGCCTCGGACCGCGCCGCGTTCTTGGCCGAACAATGCGGTGACGACGCGGCCTTGCGGCGGTCCGTCGAGGAGCTCTTGCAGATCGACGGCACCGACGCCGGGGACGCCCTGGACCAGGCGGTTGCACGCACTACCGGCGAAGCGCGCGCCGAGGTGGCCACGATGCCGGGTCAGATCGGTCGCTACCGGGTCGTCGGCGTCTGCGGCATTGGCGGCATGGGGACGGTGTACGAAGCCGAGCAGGACGCGCCGCGTCGCCGCGTGGCGATCAAGGTGGTACAGCGCGGCATGCCGCACCGTGGCGTCATCCGCCGCTTCCACCGTGAAGCCGAGATCCTGGGCCGCCTCCAACATCCCGGCATCGCCCAGATCTTCGAGGCCGGTGAGTTCGAGCAAGACGGTCTCCGCCGGCCGTTCTTCGCCATGGAGTTCGTGCAGGGCCCGTCGGTGCTCGAGTTCGCGCGACGCCACCGGCTGACGCCGGCGGCACGCCAGAGGCTGTTTCTGCGCATCTGTGACGCGGTGCACTACGCCCACGAGCACGGCGTCGTGCACCGCGACCTGAAGCCCGACAACATCCTCGTCCTCGAGCAGGCCGACCCATCCGATGGCTCGCGCGCGCCGGATGGCCAACCGATCGTCCTCGACTTCGGTGTCGCCCGACTGGTCGACGGCGAAGCGCACACGCTCGCCACCGGCGAAGGCCAGCTGATAGGCTCGCTGCCCTACATGAGCCCCGAGCAAGCCGCCGGCGACAACAGCGCCGTCGATGCCCGCAGCGACGTCTACTCGCTTGGCGTGGTGCTGTTCGAGCTGCTGACCGGGAAACTGCCCTACGACGTGCGCACCGCCCCCCTGGTCGAGGCGTTGCGCATCATCCGCGAGCGCGAGCCGACCCGCTTGGCCAGCGCGGATCCGCGACTGCGCGGCGATCTCGAGATCATCACCGCCAAGACCCTCGAGAAGGACCCGGCGCGCCGCTACGAGTCGGCACAGGCGCTGGCGGAGGACCTGCGACGGCACCTCGAACGGCAACCGATCCGAGCGCGCGCACCGAGCACGTGGTACCAGCTGCGCAAGTTCGCGCACCGCAACCGGGCGGTGGTCGGCGGAGTCGTCGCCAGCTTCCTGGCGTTGGTCGTCGGCCTGATCGTTGCGGTGATCTTCGCGATCCACGCCACCGAGAACGAACAGCGTGCCGTCAGGAATGCGTACCGCTCGGCCCTTGCCGCCGCCAACGCCCTGCTCCACCGCGACCCGCTCGCCGCGCGCTCGACCCTGGACGATGTGCCGCCACCGCAACGCGGCTGGGAATGGCGGTATCTCGACAGCCGACTGCGCCCAAAGCTGCTCGAGTTCGGCACTACGACCGGCGACGGCCCGTTGGTGGTCATCGCCGATGGCGGTCAAGTGCTTGCACCCCGCGACGATCGCCGGCTCAGCCGCTGGGAACTCGCAACCGGCGCCGAGCTCGGTTCGCGGACCGCGCCGGGAGTGGTGCAGCGGTGGGGGGCCAGCCCCGACGGAGACCGCGTGGCCGCGGCACTGCAGGACGGCTCCGTGGTTGTCAGCGAAGGCGAAGATGACTCCGCCTGGCAGCAGTGGCTTCGCTGCGAGGCCCCCGTCGATCAGCTCGTGTTCTCGCCCGACGGCTCGACTCTGGCGGTCTTGGAGCACGACAGGCTGTGGCTGGGCAACCGCGACCGGAACTTCACGCAAGCCGCCCTGCCCAAACGCCGCTTCCCATTGCGGGCAGCCTTTGACCCGACCGGCACGCGTTTGATCGTGTTGACCAACGGCCGTTCCTCGATGTTCCACACCACCGATCTCACTCGACTGGCGACGAGGTACGAACCCGACGGACCGCGCTCGGTGACGTTCTCCCCCGACGGGACGCGCATCGTGATCGGCACGACCCAGCGAACGATCCGCAGCCTCGATGGGCGCGATCTGCAGCGGCGCCAGCTCCTCGCCGGCCACAGCCGACCGGTCATCGACCTCGCCTCGGCGGCCGACGGCCGACTCCTCTCGGCGTCGACGGACGGCACGATCAGGGTGTGGACGGACGACGAGGCAACGTCGGTTCTGCCGGCACCGGGCGTGCTCCGCGCGACGTTCGCGACCGCAGACCGGATCGTCTCGTCCAACGGAAAACAGCTGAGCTTGTGGACTTTGGCGACCGACGAGCGGCGCACGCTGCGCGGGCATGGCGGGTATGTGTACGAACTCGCGTTCTCGGGCGACGGCAGCCTGCTGGCCTCGCACGCGCCATTCCGCAAGGAGCTGATGCTGTGGGACACGGCATCGGGCCGTTTGTTGGCACAACACGCCACTGACCTCCAGCACATCGACAGTTTGTTCTTCGAAGAGGGCGGCGGCCTTCGGCTCGGCTTGAGTCCGCGCAACTTCACTCAACCGTGGCACGGGGGGGTCGCCGTCGAGCAGCCACGGCCCGCATCGATCACCCACGGTTGGTTCGCCCGACACGACGTCTTCACCACCGCTGAGACCAGCCTGCCGTGGCCTACGCCCCACGCGGTGCACTCGTTTCGCATCGAGCACGGAGTCCACGCGGACGGCACGCCGGCGCGCGTCTTCGTCGACGGTTCGGCACGCACCACCGAGCCTCGAAACCTCTCGTATTCCCCCCGACCTGCCGAACGACCGGTTCTTCTGGTCGGCAGCGGGGGCCCCCACCCGGCGCCGATGCTCGGCTGGATCGGTGACCTGATCGTGATCGACGACTGGCTGACCGAAGACGACGCGGCCACGGTGGAGGCCTATCTGCGACAGCGGCGCAGCGGAGCGGACGTCGCGTTGCCGCCGCTCGCCGACGCCGAAGTCATCGCCCACTTTCGCGCGGATGACGAGACGGTGGCGACGCTCGACGACGGCGACACTCCCACGACCTCGGTGCACACCTGGCGCGCCACCAACGATCCCCGCCTGGTGCTGTTGGCCACCGGCGATCCACCGCGCTCGATCCGGTTCCTCGACGCGAGTGATTCCCTCCCCCAACGCGTCGAGTTCTCCAATCTCCACAGCCATGCGCGCTGGCTCGAAACCCCACTGCCAGCTGCTGCCGGCCGACCGCGCATCACCGTCTGCTGGCAAGGCCAGCACACGGACTCGTGGCTCAGCCCGCGCTCGACGACGTACGCGATCCGCGACATGTGCGTGCATTCCAATGGCTGGCAGAACGCCTCGACTCGCCGGATCAGCATGGGTCGATCGCGCAGCGCCGATGGCCGCTTCATCGCGCAGAGCACGACCAAGTGGCCCCGCACGGCACGGCTGCGCGACGCTCGCACCGGCGCGCTGCTGGCCGACTACCGCACCGACGAGACACGCTACTACGGCGTTGCCCTCGCTCCCCAAGGCGACGTCCTGGCCTGTGGCGGTGCCAATGGCAGACTCGACATCTGGGACACGAGCACCCACCAGCGGCGGGCATCGATTGCGGCCCACGACGGCCCGGTCTACGCCGTCGACTGGTCACCCGACGGCAGCCGGATCGCCACCGGCGGCAACGACACGTCGATCCGGATCTGGGACGCGACGACCCTGGAGCCGCTGCTCGACTTGCGCGATCACGACCTCTACGTCAAGGCCGTCGCCTTCAGCCCCGACGGCTCCATGCTGGCATCCGCCTCCGGCGACGGAACCGTGCGCCTCTGGGACTCGGTGCCCGCAACCGTGCGTTACGACAAGGTGCGCGCCGCGCTGCCGCTGGAGGCGGAGGTCGCGCCGCGAGTGCGCGCCTGGATCGCGGAACTCGGCAAACACGAGGCGATCGCGATGGCGATCGACGAACACTACGCCGGCGATGCGGCGCGGCGGCAAGCAGCCCTGACGGTGCTGGCCTTGAGTCGGCGTTGAGTTGCGCGTGGCTGGCCATCAGACCGAAGCGCGCCGCCACTCCAGCACGCGGTCGGCGCACTCGTCCGCCGCCTGTAGGCACTCGGCGATCAGCCAGTAGCGGAACAGGCCGGTGCGGCCGGAGAGAAACAGGTTGGGGACCGCGGTCTCGTGCTGCAGTCCCTGAAAGATGCGCTCGTCGGCGGCGGCCATGATCGGATACGCATTCGGCTGCCACGCGGTATCGACACCGCGCACGGCCGCGACAGGGATGCCGTAGAACCGGCACAACTGCTCGACCACGACGTCCTCTGCCGGCTCGTTGACGGGCTCGCCGTCATGACCGAGCTCGGCACAAACGACGAACTCATCGGCCTCGCAGTGCTCGGGCCAGTAGGTCTTCGGGATGCCGATACGGTAGAAGCTGTAGTCGGTCTCGGGGACGTAGGCCAGCATGCTCGGCCGGAAGTGCCCCATCGCCACCCGACACATGACGAAGCGCAAGTGCCGGTAGCGCAGGCTCGCCAACGACGCCATCTCGGGAACCGCCGCCAACAGCCGCCCGAGCGCATCGAGTGGAATCGTCGAGACGACGACGTCGGGTCGCAGCACGTGCTCGCCGGCAACGACGCGGACGATGCGGCCGCCTTCGGTGTCGATGCGGGTCACCGGGCTGCGCAAGTGGACCGCGCCCGACACGTCGCGGATCAGCGGTTGGAGCGCGTCGACGATGCCGCGCCGCGGCTGATAGGCCTCGGCGTAGTGGTAGATGTTGCCGCGCGGCAGCCGCAGCTGCCGCACCATCGCGCCGATCCGCGGCGCGCGCAAGCGCTGCAGCGCCCACTGCCGTGACAGACTGCGCAGCGACTTGCCGAGCCATTTCGTGACGATCGGCTCCAGGACTTCGTCGACGACCGCGCGGCCGTAGTTCTGGCAGAGGTAGTCGTAGCTGTTGTCCTCGGGGCGGGCGCGGACCGCGCGCTTCGCCTGCGCACCGATCGCCGAGACGAGGTAGCGCGGCCGCTTGAGCAAGCCCTTCGGGTAGTCGACCAGGCCGTTCGGCAACCGGCATTGCTGGCGAAAGTCGACGGCGACGCAGTCTTCGAGACACTCGAGCCGGCGAGCGGTCGCGGCGCGCAGCGAGTGCATTCCGATGTCGACGAAGGCACGCGAGTTGCGGAGGTGGTGGGTCTTGGCGAGGCCGCCGGTCTCGCCAGCGGCCTCGACGACGTCGACGTGCATGCCGGCAAGGCTCAGCCGCTGAGCCACCGCCAAGCCGGATACGCCGGCGCCCAGGACCAAGCACTGCACGGGGCCATCGTCGCAGGGACGCGGCGGCGGGAACAGGCCACCGAGAAGGTCGACCGAGAAGGTCGATCCCTGGGACGTTTCGGCGCCAGCCTACCGGTCTCCTGGAGTGCCTCTTCATGCGCATCGCACCCACGACCCTCGCCTCCCTCCTCGCCACCAGGGGCCTGTTGGCGCAGGCCGTCGACCTTCGGCGCGCGGCCCGGGCACCGACAGGCGGTGGCGACCGCGATCAACGCGAGCGGCGAGATCGTCGGGACGTTGACGCTGCAGGCGTTGGTGCTGGATGGTGCGGCGCCGAACGGTCTATTCAGCGCGACGCAGGGCCTCGAGGTGGAGGTTCGGTGAGGGTGTGGTGCCGCTTCGCTACTTCTCGCGGTGCAGTCGAAACGAGCCCGTCTCTTCGGCGATCCTGAGATCGGGCCGCCGTCGAGCCGCAGCGATCAGCGCCGCCTGTCGAACCACCATCCTGTCATCGCGTCGCCGGTCACGATGCCGTGGACACCACCCTCGTGGTCGGAGAAGCCGACGACGACGTGGTTGCCGAAGACACGTGCCGTGCATGGTGACACCGGGAACCCCGACAGAGCGAGCCGCGCGGAGACCGGCGCACTCGGATCGCCATCATCGATCGCAAGTGCGCACGGCATCTTTCCTTCCCGATCTGCCGAGCTGTGGGCCTCACCGGTCCAGCGTGACGCGAACAGTTGTTCTGCGGCGGCCGGGTCGGCCAGTTCAATCGTGAAGTCGCCCTCGAACGACCCGCTCTCGGTGTACCAAGCTCCGCAGATCGCGGACGGGGTGAACTTGCCGCGATAGACGGCTCGATCTCGGCTGAGAGCGTCCTCGAAGTCGACCACGATGCGAACGTGGCCTTCGTCGAAGCGCGAGTTGAACCCCGCTCCACTCGGGAACGCGGCGTTGTAAAGGGTCCCGATCGCCACCGCAGAGTCCGGCGGAGCTTCGAAGCGAAACACGATGGGGGCAGCGTGCTCGACACCGTTCGTGCTCGCGAGCCCGACCCAGATCGGCTCTGGGGCCTCGGCCGGGTCTGGAACGGCATCCCCGGACGGCGACTTGGAGAAGGCACTGGCCGCGCCGAAGATCTTGCTCAGCGCATCCGTGAACTGTCCAACGCCAATCACGATCACGGCAACGACGATGATCACGCTCCACACTTTGTGGTTTCGAAACCACGCGATGAGGGCGGCATCACGCGTCTGCGTAGGGTCGGCACCCCTGCGACCGGGATCTCGATGCTCTGCACTCATGGCTTCGGTGGCGAGAAAATCGAGTCAGACTCGGTACTTGCTGGCTTGGCGGATGCGGGCGAGGCGTAGCACGTCGCCGCCGTCGTCGATCGGCACGTCGCCCTCGCCCTGGGCGGCCATCATGGCGGTGATGGCGGCGGTGAGGACGATGTCGGTGACGCTGGCGTAGGGCGAGACGATGTTGACGGCGCGGTTGAGGCCGACCAGGATGGGGCCGATCGAGGCTTCCGCGCCGGCGCACTGGGCGATCTTCTGCGCGATGTTGCCCGCCTCCAGGGACGGGAACACCAGGACGTTGGCCTTGCCTGACAGGCGGCTGAACGGGTAGAGGCTCTTGGCCATGTCCGGCATCAGCGCGGTGTCGGCGTGGAGCTCGCCGTCGACCTCGAGCTCGGGGCGCCAAGTGCGGAGCAGGTCGACCGCGCGCACGACTTTCTGCGAGCGCTCGTTGCGCACCGAGCCGAAGTTGCTGAACGACAGCATGGCGACGCGCGGCGTGACGTCGAAGCAGCGCGCCACGTCGGCCCCCATGCTGGCGATCTCGGCCATCTCCTCCGCACTGGGGTCGAGATTGACCGTCGTGTCGGTGAAGAAGTAGATCTCGTCGCGCAGGATCATCAGGTGCACGCCCGCGACCTGGCGCGAGGTCGGCGCGGTGCCGATGACCTTGAGCAGGGGCCGCAGCGTCTCGGGGAAACCGCCGCCGAGGCCGCAGACCATGCCGTCGGCCAAGCCCTCCTGCACCATCATCGCGCCGAACCAATTGCGGGTGCGCATCAGCCGGCGGGCGTCGCGCTGGGTCATCCCCTTGCGCGCCCGCCGCTGGAAGATCTTCTTCTCGAAGTCGGCCCCCATCGGCGACTGCGCTGGCGAGACCACGGTGCAACGCCCGCGCTCGATCTCCGCCAGCAGCGGCAGCTCCAGCGACTCGCTGCGCTGGCGCACGATCTCGGGATCGCCGATCAGGATCGGCTGGGCGATCTCCTCTTCGAGGATCTGGGCCACCGCGCGCAGCACCTTGTCGTGCTGGCCATCGGCGAACACGACGCGCCGCGGCTGGTGCTTGGCGCGCATCACCGCGAACCGCATCACCTCACGCTGCTTGCCGAGCCGCCGCTCGAGCTCCTCGCGGTAGGCATCGATGTCGTTGATCGGCTGCCGCGCGACGCCGGACAACGTCGCCGCCAGCGCCACCGCCGGCGCGACGCGCAGCAGCGCGCGGGTGTCCAGGGGCTTGGGGATGATGTACTCGCGGCCGAACCGCAGCGACACGCCACCGTAGGCCTCGGTGACCTCATCGCCGACGTCTTCGCGCGCCAGCTCCGCCAACGCCTTGACCGCAGCGATCATCATCGGCTCGTTGACCGTGGTCGCGCGCGCGTCGAGCGTGCCGCGGAAGATGAACGGGAAGCCGAGGACGTTGTTGACCTGGTTGGGGTAGTCGCTGCGGCCGGTGGCGACGATGGCATCCGGCCGCTCCTCCAACACATCCGGGTAGGGGATCTCGGGATCCGGGTTGGCCAGCGCGAAGACGATCGGCTGCTCGGCCATCGACCGCACCATCTCGCGGCTGACGATGCCGGCGACCGAGACACCGATGAACACATCCGCGCCCTCCATCGCCTGAGCCAACGTCTCCAGCTCGGTATCCGCAGCGTAGCGCGCCTTGTACGGGTTGCCCTCCAGCGACGCGGCGCCCTTGCGCACCACGCCACGGCTGTCGCACATCAGCATGTTCTCGCGCTTGGCGCCCATGCACAGCAGCAAGTGCGCGGTCGCCAATGCCGCGGCGCCGGCACCGGAGAACACGATGCGCACGTCTTCGATTTTCTTCGCCACGATGTGCAACGCGTTGACCAAGCCGGCACAGGTGATGATCGCAGTGCCGTGCTGGTCGTCGTGGAACACCGGGATGTCGAGTTCCTCGCGCAGCCGCTCCTCGATCAAGAAACAGTCCGGCGCTTTGACATCCTCGATATTGATGCCGCCGAACGTCGGCGCCATCGCCCGCACCACGTTGCAGAACGTGTCGACGTCCGGCGCATCCAGCTCGATGTCGAACACGTCGATGCCGGCAAAGCGCTTGAACAGCACCGCCTTGCCCTCCATTACCGGCTTGCCCGCCTGGGGACCGATGTTGCCGAGACCCAACACCGCGGTGCCGTTGGTCACCACCGCGACCAGGTTGCCCTTGCCGGTGTAGTCGAACACCGCCTGCGGGTTGGCCGCGATCTCCAAACACGGCTCGGCAACCCCCGGGGAGTAGGCCAACGTGAGGTCGCGCTGCGTCAGGCACGGCTTGGTCGGCCGCACCTCGAGCTTGCCGGGCGGGGGCGAGGCGTGATACTCCAGAGCGTCGCTGCGGGATGCCATGTCGACGCTACTTTGCGCTCGACCCGCGCACTGCGCCAGGGGCGGCGGGTGGAAGACCATGCGCGCGGCGTGACCGCGCGACCGTTCCGCCTTCGAGCCGGACGCGCAGCAGCGCGCTGCCCGCCTCCGGGATCACCACTTCTTCCCTGGAGACCGTCGCGCCCCCGTCGGTCCGCGCGCACGCGACAGCTCCCCGTTGGCACGCCCACTCGGACGCACCGGCCCCGTCCCCGGTATCTGCCTCCTGAATTGAGTGCCAGCCCAGGCGGCGAACCCACCGTTCGCGCCGCCGCAAGCCGCCGCGTAGACTCCGGCGACGATGTACGACCCTCACCCGCCCGCCGGACCGGTCCACCCCCACCGGCACCTCCCGCGCCGCACCGCGCTCTGCGCCGCGGCCCTGCTTTGCGTGCCGATCCAGGCGCAAGGCACCCAAGGCGAGGTCATCGCGCGCTACCAGGGCCCCGACCGCGCCGAGATCGTCTCGCGCGACGACCTCGCGCTCGAGCTGTGCCGGCGCTTCGGCCGCACCGAGCAGGGCACGGCGGCGCTGCAGTTCGCGGTCGACGTCGCGTTGATCCGCGACGCGGCGGTCGCCGCCGGGGTGATGCCCGACGCCGACGCCACCCGGCGCTGGATCGAGAAGCTGAGCGCCCAGTTGCGCGGCGCAGGCATGAACCTTCGCCAACTGCGCGAACAAAAGGGAATGTCGATGGCGGCGTTCGCCGAGTACGCCGCGGTGCAGCTGGCGCAGGAACGCTTGGTGCGGCGCGCGCTGGGGCTGGGTGCCGACGAGCCGGTGACACCCGCGATGCTCAAGCTGTGGATCGAGGAGGCGCGCGCCAAGCACCCGGTGATCACCGAGGGCGACCGGTTGCCCGCGGGGGCGATGGCGCGCTATGGCGACCGCACGCTCTCAGCCCTCGACCTCGGCCGCGTGCTTATGCGCAGCATCGACCCCGAGGTGCGCGAGCAGCAGACGCGCCAGCTGATCCTGCAGCGCTTGCTCGCCCACGAAGCCGCGCGGCACGAGATCGAAGTCAGCGCCGCGGAGATGGCGCGCGAGGTCGAACAACGCCGCGCGGAGGCGGAGGCCAACCCCACGTACCAGGGCATCGCCTTCGACGATCTACTGGCCTCGCAAGGCACCAGCGTGGAGGAGTTGCGGCGGTCGCCGGTGCTGCGCGCCCAGATCCAAGAACGCAAGCTGCTCGATCGGCTGGCGCCGGACGCAGTGCTCGAGCGGCGGCTGGCCGAAGAGCGCGACACCGTGCTGCGCGAATTCGGCCCTCGGCGTCAGCTGCAGGTGATTCAGCTGAAGGATGGAGCGAGCGCCGGCGACGCGATGGCGCGCGCCGCGACGCTGCGGCAGAGCATCGTCGACGGCCTGCCGTTCGAGGACGCCGCCACCAAACACAGCGACGATCCGTACACGCGGGTGTCGGGCGGTAACGCGGGCTGGCTGCACCGCGATGACTCCACGCTGCCGGCGGCGGTGCGCGAGGCCGCGTTCGCCGCCGAGCCGCACGAGCTGTCGGCGCCGATCGCCACAGCCGAGGGGGCCTACCTCTTCCGCGTCACCGGCATCGAGCCGACGCCGAACGACGCCACTCTCAAGTTCCGCATGCGACAGCAGCGCGCGCTGCAGCTCCGCGGCGAGCTGCTCGAGCGCGCGCGGATCGAGATCGTCGGCGGAGCGGGCTCGTGAGCGCTCCCCGTCCCGTCGCCGTCGCGACCGAAGCCGATGGCATCGCCACCGCGCGCTTCGCCGAGGCCGAGTGGCTGCGCGCGGCGCGCCTCCTCACCGCCGACCGCACGCCGCTCGAGCTGCGCATCGGCGAGGACGAGGAAGCCTTTGCCCTGGTCTTGTCCGGGACCCACGACCTCGAGGCCAACAGCGGTTCATGGGTGAGCCGCGGCGTCCGCGCGACGCCGTTCGACGGCCGCCCCGTGGCGCTCTACCTGCCGCCCAAGACGCGCTTTCGCACCAGCGGCGGCCAGGGACAGCTCGTGGTCGCCTCGGTCCGGCGACCGACGCCACCGCCGGCGCCGGCAGCCGAGGCGACCGAAGCTGCGGCGGCCAAGCCGCTGCTGCCGCTCGCCGGCAGCAACAAGGCCTTCGACAGTGCCACCGGGTCGTGGCGGCCGATCGAGAGCTTTCCCGACTCACCCGAGGCGATCCTGCCCCGCCGCATCGAGCAGCACACCGCCGGCGGCTGCCGCGCGGAGCGCGTGTTTCCACCGGCCTACAAGGCGTTCGGGCTGACGCTGCTGGAGGCGGTGCTCGAACCAGGCGCCGCGCTCGCGCTGCCCGCCTACGGCGAGGCCCCTCTCTCCGAGTGGGCCGTGGTGCTGCGCACCGAGGGAACCGCGCGCGTCGGCGACGCCGAGTGCGACGCGGACGCGGTGCTCTGGGGACGCGACGCCGCGACGCTCACGGCATGCGCCGGACGCTGCCACGCAGTGGTGATCGGCGCCGGCCCGAAGGCCTGACGCCGGTTCGCCTCAGCGCGGCGGCACTGTCTCTCCGAGCCTCCGGCGCGGCCGCGTTGTCGCCAGAGCAGCGACGTCGCCTCGAAAATGTTGTCGAAGCTCTACGATTCGAGGCGCCGGAGCCTCAGCGCACACGCGCCGCGCGACCGTCGAGACTCACAAGCCAGACGCGCTGCCCGGCCTGCGCCAGCTCGCCGGGCAAGTAGCCCAGCGCGAGCGATCGCTGCTCGCCCGCCACCGGCGCCGCGCTCATCACCCGTCCGACCGGATCGCCCTCGTCCGGCTCGAGCAAGGGCGTGGCGCGGGCAACCTCCTCCTCGCCGTCGATCTCGAGCAGGCACAGCTGGCGGTTGACGTGGCCGTAGGTGTGGATGCGCGCGACGATCTCTTGACCGGTGTAGCAGCCCTTGGTGGTCGACACGTGGTCGTCGAGCCCGGCCTCGAGTGCCAGCGTGCTGGCCTCGGTGTCGACGCCGATGCGCGGGATGCGCGCGGCGATCCGCAGCAGCTCGGCGGTGGCGTCGTCGAGCGGGGGCAGGTCCAGCTCGGGTGCCACGCCGTGCGCCCGCCCCCACTGCAGTCCGGCGCGCTGGTGCGCGATCACCACGCCATCGGCAGTGGCGTCGACACCAGCGGCAGCCGCGGCCGGCCGCAGCGCGGCGAACGCGCCGGGCCCCACGACCTCGACACAGCGACCGGGCCAGAGCACCTCGATCTCCACGCGCTCGGTGAAGTGGTAGCGCTCGAGGAGCTCGGCGAGCGGGTCGCGCTGATCCTCCTGGGTCTCGACCCACACTTGGTCTTCACCGCGGCCGAGGACCGCGGTGGTGATCAACTTGCCCTTCGCGTTGAGGAACGCACCCAGCCCAGTTTCGCCCGGGCGCATCGCCACGACGTCTTGACTGCACAGCCGTTGGACGAAGTCGAGCGCGTCCGGTCCCCGCACCGAGATCAGGCCGAAAGGGGCTGGATGCCGCGTGCGCGCCGTATCGAGACCGAGACCGGCGGCGCCGGTGGCATCGGGAGTTGGGAAGTTGTCCACACCAGTTTCCAGAGTTTGCCCACAGAATGAGACCCGGATTGGGGCGCTTTTTGACGACAGACTTGAAAGAGCCCCGTTTCGGTTCTAGTTTCATCCAAGGCACGGCGCCGGGCAAGAGCAGTTTCTCGCCATGCCGTCCAACCCGCCTCTGCGAACGACAAACCTGCGAATCCGACGTGCTGCGCATCTCCAAGAAAGGTGACTACGCGGTCTTCATCATGGGCTACCTCGCCCAGAACGGAGCCGTGCCCGACGGCGACGTCGTCAGTGCCCAGGAGATCGCCGACCGCTCCGGCCTGCACAAGTCGGTGGTCGCCAACCTGCTCAAGGACCTGACCCGGGCCGCGCTGCTCGAGTCGGTGCGCGGCATCCGCGGCGGCTACCGGCTGGCCCAGCCGGCCGCCGACATCAGCCTCGGCCGCATCCTGCAAGTGGTCGAGGGACCGTTCGCGTTCGTCGACTGCGCCACCCCCGATTCCGACAGCGCCTGCGCGCTGATGAGCTTCTGCCCTTCCAAGCGGCCGATGCAGGTGCTGCACGACCGCATCGCCGCGCTGCTGGAAGACCTGCGCCTGCCCGAGCTGACCGGCGAGACGCTGCAGCCGGCGTTCGCGAAGGCCTCCTCCCCCTCCCCTCGCTCCGACTCGACCGCTACGCGATGACCATCAAGCTCCCGATCTACATGGACTACAGCGCCACCACGCCGTGCGACCCGCGGGTGGTGGAGAAGATGGTGCCGTTCTTCGGCGAGACCTTCGGCAACGCCGCCAGCCGCAATCACGCGTTCGGTTGGGCGGCCGAGACCGCGGTCGACACCGCGCGCGAGGAGGTCGCCCGCCTGATCGGCGCCGTGGCCAAGGAGATCATCTGGACCAGCGGCTCGACCGAGGCCAACAACTTGGCGATCAAGGGCGTCGCCGAGATGTACGCGCCCAAGGGCAACCATCTGATCACCTGCGTCACCGAGCACAAGGCGGTGCTCGATCCGATGAAGCACCTCGAGGCGAACGGCTTCGAGGTGACCTACCTGCCGGTGGACGGCGTCGGCCGGATCGACCTCGACGCCCTGCGCGCGGCGATCACCGACAAGACGATTCTGATCTCGCTGATGGCGGCCAACAACGAGATCGGCACCGCCCACCCGCTGGCCGAGATCGGTGCGCTGGCCAAGGAAAAGGGCGTTCTGTTCCACAGCGACGCCACCCAGGCCGCCGGCAAGCTGCCGCTCGACGTCATCGCGCAGAACGTCGACCTGCTGTCGCTGTCGGCGCACAAGTTCTACGGGCCCAAGGGGGTCGGCTGCCTGTACGTCCGCCGCAAGGGCCCGCGCGTGCGGCTGACGCCGATCATCGACGGCGGCGGCCACGAGCGCGGCATGCGCTCGGGCACTCTGAACGTCACCGGCATCGTCGGCATGGGCGAGGCGGCGCGGCTGGCGCGCGTCGAGTTCGACACCGAGGTGCCGCGGCTGCGCGCCCTGCGCGACCGTCTCGACGACCGCGTGCGCGCGCGCATCGCCGACGTCGTGCTCAATGGCGACGCCGAGCACCGGCTGCCGCATCTGACCAACCTCTCCTTCCCCTACGTCGAGGGCGAGTCGCTGATCATGGGCGTGCGTGAGCTGGCGGTCTCGTCCGGTTCGGCGTGCACGTCGGCGAGTCTGGAGCCGAGCTACGTGCTCAAGGCTCTCGGCTTGGGCGACGAGCTCGCGCACAGCTCCATCCGCTTCTCCCTCGGCCGGTTCACCACCGAGGCCGAAGTCGACTACGCGGTCGACAAGGTCTGCCACGAGGTCGAGCGCCTGCGCGCCATGTCTCCGCTCTGGGAGATGGTGCAGGAGGGAGTCGATCTCTCCAAGGTGCAGTGGACCATGCACTGAGCGCCCTCGAACGAGGCCACTTGATCCAACGAACACCCAACTGACTTGCCATGGCTTACAGCGACAAAGTTCTCGATCACTACAACAACCCGCGCAACGTCGGCTCGCTCGACAAGAGCAGCCGCGACGTCGGCACCGGCATTGTCGGCGCACCCGAGTGCGGTGACGTCATGAAGCTGCAGATCCAAGTCGACGATGCGGGCAAGATCGTCGACGCCAAGTTCAAGACCTACGGCTGCGGTTCGGCGATCGCGTCCTCGTCGCTGGCGACCGAGTGGCTCAAGGGCGCCTCGATCGACGACGCGGACAAGATCAAGAACACCCAGATCGTCGAGGAGCTGTCGCTGCCGCCGGTGAAGATCCACTGCTCGGTGCTCGCCGAAGACGCGATCAAGGCGGCCATCGCGGACTACCGATCCAAGCGCGATGCCGCCGCGCCAGCGGTGGCGAGCAGCGAGGAGAAGCAGTCGTGACCGAAGCCAAGACCAACACCGATCCGGAAGCGGCGGCGGTGGCGCCGACCGCGCCCAAGGAGGGCCGCGGTGTGGTGGTGACCGAGCGCGCCGCGTTGGAGATCCAGCGCGTCATCGAAGAGAACCAGTTTCCCGCCGGCGAGACCTGGGTTCGCATCGGTGCCAAGGGCGGCGGCTGCAGCGGCTTCAGCTACGTGCTCGACTTCGACAAGACCGGGCCGACCGAGTTCGACCTCGCCTACGAGATGCACGGCGTGCGCTACATGGTCGACAAGAAGAGCGAGTTCTTCATGGCCGGCACGATCCTCGACTTCAACGACGACCTGCTCAACCGCGGGTTCGCGTTCAAGAACCCGTCGGCCACCGGCACCTGCGGCTGCGGCACGTCGTTCTCGGCCTGAAGCAAAAGAGCTCTTGGCCGTGGATCCGTTTGCCGTGCTCGGGCTCGAGCCCGACCTGGAGCTCGCCGAGACGGCGCTGGAGCAGCGCTATCTGCAGCTGTCGCGCGAAACCCATCCCGACCACCACGGCACGGCCGACGCCACCGAGCAGGTGGCGATCCTGACCCGCGCCGCGCAGATCAACGACGCCTACCGGGCACTGCGCGATCGCTGGCGGCGCGCCGAAGCGCTGCTCGAGCTGCGCGCGCCGGGCGTGATCGAGGCGCACAAGAAGCTCGATCCGCTGTTTCTCGCCGAGGCGATGGAGCTGGCCGAGGCAGTCGCCGAAGCCGACGGCGACGACCCGGCGCTGCGCGCCCGCGCCGAAGCAGAACGCGATGCGCGCTGGTCGACGCTGTGTGCCGCCGCGGCGGCCGACGACTGGCCGCGCGCCGCGACCGCGCTGCACGAGGCGCGCTACTTCCACAAGGCGATCGCCGACCTCGGAGACAAGACGTGAGCGATACTCCCGCGACTCCGACCGGCCAGGCGCCGGCGGGCCTGGTGCTCGGCATCGACCTCGGCACCACGAACAGCTTGGCCGCGGTGATGACGGCGGACGGGCCGCGCGTGCTGCGCGATGCGCAGGGCGAGGCGTTGATCCCATCGGTGGTGACCTATCTCGAGGGCGGCGGCCACGTGGTGGGCCGCGAGGCGCGCGCCCTGACTTTGGAGCTGCCGGCGCGCACGGTGTCCTCGGTCAAGCGACTGATCGGCCGCGCCGGCGACGAGGTCGACGATGAGGCGCGCCACCTCGCCTACCCGGTGCGGCAGGGCGAGCGCGGCCTGGCGCGCATCGTCATCGATGATCGAGAGATCTCACCCGAAGAGGTCTCGGCGCTGGTGCTGCAGAAGGTGCGCGCCGTCGCCGAGGCGGCCCTCGACCAGCCGATCCGCGGTGCGGTCATCACCGTGCCGGCATACTTCGACGACGCGCAGCGGCAGGCGACCAAGGACGCGGCGGCGCTGGCCGGCATCGAGTGCCTGCGCATCGTCAACGAGCCCACCGCGGCTGCCCTCGGCTACGGCCTCGGCGGCCGGCACGAGGGCACCGTGATGGTCTACGACTTGGGCGGCGGCACCTTCGACGTCACCGTCCTCAAGATCCAGAACTGCGTGTTCCAGGTGCTGGCGACGGCGGGCGACACCCACCTCGGCGGCGACGACTTCGACCGGTTGTTGGTGGAACGGATTCTCGACGTGCTGCGCCAGAACGACGCCGACGCCGACACGCTGTCGCCTTACGTGCGCCAGGCCGTGCACCGCTCGGCCGAGCAGCTGAAGATGCGGCTGTCGACGGAAGACAGCGCCGCGCTGCAACTCGACCTCGGCGACGGGCGGCAGACCGAGCTCGTCGTCACCCGCGCCGAATTCGAGGCGGCGATCGCCCCGCTGGTCGACAAGACCCTGCAGAGCTGCCGGCGCGCGATGGCGGACGCCGGCCTCGAGTTCTCGCAGCTCGACGACGTGGTGCTGGTCGGTGGTTCGACTCGGGTACCGATGGTGCGCGCCGCCCTCGCCGAGCTGACCGACAAACAGCCGCACACCGAGATCGATCCCGACCAGGCAGTCGCGTTCGGCGCCGCGGTGCAGGCCGACGTGCTCTCGGGCGGGTCCAAGGCGGTGCTGCTGCTCGACGTCATTCCGTTGTCGCTCGGCATCGAGACCATGGGCGGCGTGGTCAGCAAGCTGATCCTGCGTAACTCGACGATCCCGACCGCCGTCACCGAGGAGTTTTCGACGCAGGTCGACAACCAGACCGGGGTCGACATCAACATCTACCAGGGCGAGCGCGAGAAGGTCGAGGACTGCCGCAAGCTCGGCGCCTTCAAGCTCACCGGCATTCCGCCGGCGCCGGCGGGACTGCCCCGCGTCGCAGTGACCTTCATGGTCGATGCCGACGGCGTGCTGCGCGTCAACGCCACCGAGCAGCGCAGTGGTGCCGCGGCCAGCATCAGCGTGCTGCCGTCGTTCGGGCTGACGCGCGACGAAGTGCGCCGCATGATGCACGAGTCGATCGAGCACGCCGGCGAGGACATGGCGGCGCGCGAGGCGGCCGAGCTGCGCAACAAGGCGACCGCGATGGTGCGCGGCACCAGGAAGGCGCTCGAGCTGTCCGATCTACCGCCTGACCAGACCTACTCGGTCAAGAGGGCCGTGCGCGCCACGCAGAAAGCCCTCGACGACGGCGACGACGACGCTCTGCGCCAGCACGTCGACACCCTGTCCAAGCTCACCGCGCAGATCGCCGACGACGTCGTCAGCTCGGCGGTGACCAAGTCCCTGTTGGGCCCGGAAACCCAGTAGACAACGATGACCGACCCCACGGTGAAGATCACGTTCGACGGTCGCGAGATCGAGGCCCGGCTCGGGCAATCGATGCTCGAGCTCGCCGGCGAGCACGGCATCGACCTCGACCACGCCTGTGGCGGGGTGTGCGCGTGCTCGACGTGCCACGTCAAGATCGTCGCCGGCGCGGACGCGTTCAACGAAGCCTCCGAAGACGAGGAGGACCAGCTCGACGAAGCGCGCGGCGTCGACCTGACCAGCCGGCTCGGCTGCCAAGCACGGCTCGAGCGGGTGCCGCGGGAAGGACGGATCGCGGTCGAGATCCCGGCGTGGAACGTCAATCTCGTCAAGGAAGGCCACTGACGAAGAGTCGGAGCCTGGCTCCGTACTTTCACTCCGTCGCGATTGGCGTCGCAGCGGTCGCGGTGTACCTGGTGAACTTGCAGCCGGTGCTGCACAGCGATGGGCCCCGGCTGCTGGCTGGGGATGGTGCGCCGGGGGCCGTGCATCTGCTGTATGCGCCGGGGCTCGCGCTTTGGCGCTCGGTGTGGGAGCCGCTGGGGGTCTCGGGGTTGGCCGCGGCCGCGTCGTTGAGCGCGGTGTGTGCAGGGATCGGGGTCGGGTGTCTGTACGGCGCCACGCGGTGGCTCGCGGCAACCGCGGTCGCGGGCTGGACGGCAGCGCTCGCCGCCTCGTGCCCGGCGGTGTTCTTCTTCGCGACGACGGTCGAGATTCACGCGATGTTCTTCGCCACCTGCGGGCTCGTCGCAGTGGCCACGGCCGCGCTGTGCTCGCGGCCGGGCGCGCGGGCCGCGCTGCTGGCCGGTGCCGCCTGCGGGTTGTCGTATCTCGTGCACCGCACCGGGGCGTTGCTGCCGCTGTTGCCCATCGCGCTGCTGGCGGCGCGTGGCACGACAGCGCCCAAGCAGCTGGCGGTTCTGACCACCGTGCTCCTCGCCGCCCACGGGCTGATCGCGATGGCCGGGAGCGCGCTGCTGGCACCGTCCCAGCCCGACCTCGCCGCCGACCTCCTGCTACGCAATGCGCGCGCCAGTCTGGCCAACTGGCCGGAGCTCGTAGGGGTGCTGGCGCGCGAATGGGTGTGGGCCTATCTGCCACTCTCGCTGGCGTTCGTCGCGGGATGGTGGACCGGACAGCGCCGCTTGGTCCTCGCGGTCGCGGTCGTGGCGGTGCCGTACGCGGTGCTGACGTTCTTGCTGTTGGCGTTCGAGACGCCGACCGGCACGCCGGCCCACGAGAAGGGCGCCTACTTCTTGCCGTTGGTGTGGCCGTGCGCGTGGTTGGTCGCCCGAGCTTTGCCGCGGACCGCGCTCATCGGCTGCGTTCTGCTCGCGCTGGGCGTGGGCCAGCTGCAGATCCGCTGGGGCGTCGATCTTCGCCGCAACGTCGAGTTCGCCGCCGGCCTGCAGGAAGCGTTTCGCGATCGGCCGCCGTTGCTGATCATCGGCGACTGGCGCGACTGGGAGGCCTGTCTGTTGACCGAGCCGTCACCGCCATGCGCATTCGTCACCGAGTCGTTCGTCGGCGTCGCAGACCTCGATTCCGCAATCCAGGTCGCGGAGCAGCGCCTGCTCGCCCTGCTCGACACCGGGCAGGCGATCGTCATCACCGAGCGCGCGTTGGCGATGCTGCATCGGGCAGCCGAGCGCGGAGTGCCGAACGCGGCGCGCTTCCGCACTTGGTTCGACGAGCGGTTCGCCCGCACGCCCATCGCCCATCGCGGTCTGCGGGGCGAGCGCCTGTCGGCGCGATGACGCAGCGAAAGAACTGGTCTCGGCTGCGCGCGGTGCAGTCAGAACGTAACCTGCTCGAAGATTGGGCGGGACAGGAGCGCCTGGCTGGCCCACACGGTGGCGACTTGCGCGGCGAACTCGACGCCGAGCACTGCGGTCTGCGTCGGCACCGGGAACGACACCGGCGTCTGGCTGCCGAGGGCGACACAGCTGTAGACGCCGTTGGGGTCGATGCAGAGCCAGCCGGCGCCGGCGAACGGCTGCGGCGCGGCCGGATCGCCGACCACCAGCGCCGAGGCCGACCCGAACACCGGCACGAACTGCAGCGACCACATCTGGCCGAGCCGCGGCGGCGCCGTCGCACTGATCGAGAACCCCAACGAGTCGACGCTGTTGGCGATGACCGGTTGCCCGTCGGGTTGCTGGCCCCAGCTGACTCCCAACACGAACACGCGGCCGCCGCGGCCGGGGACCTCGGTGGTGTCGGCGTGCCAGTACTCGTCGGCGACGACCGCGTCGCCTCCGTAGCTCATCGTTCCCCACGCGCAGGGGCACGCGGTCGGCTGCACGGGTGAGATCAAGAAGCTGTCCCCGCCGTCACCGGCGGTCAGCGTGCTGCCGACCGCGACCACCGAAGCACCCGGAGCATCGATGGCGGCTCCTCCCTGGGGCGTCGGGGTCTGTGTGCCATCGGAATCGGATGCCGTGCCGTCCACTACGCAATCGCTGAGCACGATGAGCGGCGCGCCCGTCGGCACGTGGATGCCCGGAGCGCTGACCAGGATGCCAGTGAGCACACCCGTGTAGACGTGCCCCGTGATCGAGCTACGGTACACGCGCAGCTCGGCCAACCCGGTCGCGCTGATACCCGCGCCGGGCGTGCAGGTGGGCCAGGTCGCGGTACCGCCGATCGTCAGCCCGCTGATCGACACTCGGTCCGCACCGCCGCCGCGAATCGTGATCGCCGGCGGCTGAGTGCAGCCGCCATTCGGCGCCGAGGCGATGGTCGCGCCCTGGTCACCGATCAGCGTGATCGACTTCGTAATGACGACCGCGCCGTGCGAGCCGCCGGCGATGCCAAGCCGAGCACCGGAGTTGGCGGCATCGATCGCGGCCTGCAGCGCGGTGTACTGAGCGCCGGTGTCGAGGTTGGTGATCGACTGCGCGGCGGTGGATCCGGCGAGGGCCAATCCCAAGACCGGCAAGAGAGTGCGATGGTGCATGTTGGACTCCTGCTTGGGGCTCCCGAAGACGGACCAGCATAGCGAAGCGCGCACCGCGCGGGCGGCACCGTGGCACGGGTCGGGCGCAGCGCGCTCTCGATCGTTACGCCAGATCCCGCCGGGCGATCGAGAAACCCGCGTAACGGCCGGACCGCGCGCACCACCCCCGAGCATGGTCGATGCTGCCGATGGCGTCCGAGATCCCGCCGAAGACTCCGATCTGATGCGCGCACGGCGCGGCGATGCCGCGGCGCTGGACCGCCTGCTCCGGCGCCTGCGCCCGTGGCTCGCGGCGGCCGCCCACCGACGGCTCGGCGCGCGCCTGGCCGCGCGCGTACATACGTCCGACATCCTGCAATCGACCCTGCTCGAGCTGGTCGAGTCACTGCGCGCGTTCCGCGGTCGCACGGTCCACCAGCTGAACGCGTGGGCGGCGCAGATGCTGGAGAACAACCTGCGCGATGCCCACCGCCACTACCATGCAGGCAAGCGCGGCGCGTCCAAGCTCGTCCCGCTGGACCCGAGTCTCTGCGGCGAATCGACGGTGACCCCGAGCCGCGAAGCAATCGCCCGTGAGCAGCTGCTGCTGGTCGGCGAGGCGATGGCCCACCTGAGTCCCGACCAGCGTCACGTGCTGATCCTGCGCATGCAACCGAACTTCACGCACGATCGCGCCGCGCACGTGCTCGACCGCTCGACAGGAGCCTGCCGTATCCTGTTAGCGCGCGCCCGGGCGCGGCTGACGATCGAGCTGGCCCGCCTGTGCGCCGCCGGGGGTGAGTCCGTCACAAAAAGTGACGGTGGGGAGAATTCCGCGTAACGTGTCGGAATGTCGCGCAACCACCGGACAAAGGTGGTGCCCGACCAGCGGGCCCCCGAGGAGATTCACCAATGCACACTCATTCCCTCGCGATCGTCGTTCTCGCCTCCGCGACCCTGATCCCGGCTCAAACCCCGCCCGTGCTGTCGGGCCCCTTGGTGCTCGACTGGCGCGCCCCCTCCCAGACGACTTTCATCCCAGCCGCGACAGTCGACTCGACGTTCTACGACTTTCTAGAGTTCCAAGTCTCCGGCGACCCCGACGTGGTCGGCTCATACGTGCTGTTGGGGTACCGCTTGACGTGCTCGCAAGCCTGGTTCGACGCGGCCCCCCCGCCGCCGTGGAACGACACGACGGCCCTGGGCCACCACCCCCCGATCGGGGTGAAAGCCGCCGGCGCAAACCGCATTCCCGCTTGGGATCCCACCGACATGATGCCTCCCTGCATCCTGCCGCAGAGCCAGTTGGACGCGATCTTCGATGCCGTGAGCGCCGGCCACGCAAGCAACCCGGCAGTCGTCAACGACACCTGCCAGCCGATTCTCCAACAGCAGAACTCACCGGCGACCCGCTTGATCCGCGGCGACTACCCACACTGGAATAGCGCAACAAAGGATCGCTGGGCATCCGTCGCAATGGGTTTCGACGGAGTCCAGATGACGATGCCTGCCCTACTCAAGCTCGCGTTGTTAGAGCAGATCCAGGAAGTCGACCCAACTATGACCGCCACCCAGGTCAACGCTTTCACGGACTCCCTATTCTGGAGGAACCACGCCGCCGGCAACATCTACATCGACATACAAGCGTTGCAGTTCTGGGGCGATGGAATTGACGCATCTAGGATCGGGTTCCCCTCGAATGACACAGACCCACCACCGGGAGCGGCAGGCACGACCTTGACCGTCGGCACATCAAACGACCGTCGATATACGTGGACCGGGACTTCAGGGGGCAAGCCCCCGTACTACATCCCGATGCCGTGGATGAACCCGATTGCCAAGGCATTGGCGCCGTGGCCAAACCAGGGCAACAGTTACGCGCCGGGAAGTCCCTTCTACACCGAAATCATCGGGCTAGAGCACGAGACGACTGCTGTCGTCGAGTTCAACAACAACCCGAACACTCGAGTGGAGTGCGACATGTTCCCCGGCAGTGGACTGCACGGCGCTGGGTTGATGCTGCCTTCCTGGGCACTGTCGGGGTGGCAATTCGCGATCGTCGGCTACTACAAAGGGCTCGACTTCACCGCGGTGCCACCGAACTTTCGGGACTGGGGTTTCATCCAATGAAGCGGGGTCAGCGGCCATAGTTCCGAACTTGCAACTCCTGGAGCTCGGCCAGCTGGCGCTGCCAATTGGCCTGCTCGGGACCTGGCCCGCTGCGCTCGACCAGGAACCGCAGAGCAGTCTCTGCACCACTCCAGTCCTCGAGCTCGCGCATGACCTCCAACGCCGCCACGAGCACGCGAGTAGCCGTCTCAGGAGCGAGGGAGCCTGACGGTCTACACAGCGGCACCAGAATCCGCAGATGGTCGCGGGCCCGCAGCGCAGCGTTGCGCGCCATCGGCTCGTTGAGCCTGCTCGGATCGCGGCCGAGATCGCGGATCTGAAGCAAGAGCTCGACCAAGTGCCGGCGCGCGTCGACGACCATCGGGGCCCACTCGATCGAAGTCTCGAACCAGCGCATCGCAGCCGCAGGCTCCCCGCGGGCAGCCGCGACCTGCGCCAACCGCCGCGCCACCTTCGCGCGTGCACGCCGATAACGCATCGAGTCGAGCAGTGCAATGCCCTCGTTGACGAGCTCATCCCAGGCTGCTGGTCGGTGCCCACGCAGTGCTCCGAGCACCCGAAGCTCGTAGGCATCGGCCGCCGCACCGTCACGCACCCAGAACTGCCGTGTATCGCGCTCGACTTGCTCGAGCATCGCCAGCACACGCGGGACATCGCCGGTCGCCACTAGCACGTGGTGCGCCTCTGCCCAGCGCAACGCCGGACCGTCCGCCCCCGTACTCCGGTGGGCGGCCAGGCGCGAACCAAACGCCGCATCGTCACCAGCGCGGTGCGCGATTTCGAGATCCAGAACGCGCTCAACGATCGACCACCTGTGCAGAGGGATCGCGTCCAGCGTCGCCTTGGCCCTAGCGAAGTCGCCCGCCCACATCTCTGCGCGGGCAAGGTTGCGACGCACGTGCCGCGACTGCGGCGCGCGCGCCACCAGGTCGCGCAACCGCGCGCGCGCACGCGCGGGCTCACCCGCATCCAACTCCAACACCGCCTCGAGCAAGTGCGCGCGCCGCCTCGGAGCGCCTGACGCCAAAGTAGCCGGAGCGAGCGCACGCGCGGTCTCCGACCAGCTCCGCGGGATTGCCCGCATCGCCGCCGCCGCGACGACGTGGTCGTCGGGATGCCCCGCTTCGACTCCGAGGACGTCACGGCGCTGGCCATCGAAGAGCTCGGCCAACGCCTGCGCGGCCGGTGACGAACCAGCCTCCCCGAGCTCGACGGCAGCCAAGTGCGCCTTGGCGTCCTCGACGCGGTCGGTAGCCCAACACGCCAGCGCCAACGCGAGTCGCGCGCGGTGTGGGTGGCGCTCCAACACCGCCGGGCGCTCGACGGCGGCGATGCCGCGCTGCAGGACCTCGGCATCCGCGGCACCGGTGGCGTGGATCGCTTCGTCGAGCAGCGTGCGCAGCGCGACGTCGGCGTCGACCGTCGCCGCGAGATGTAGGATGCGCGGGTCGTCGGGCGCGAGCGCGACCAAGTCGGCCAGGCGCGCGACCGCCTCGTCGATCTCCCCTCTCGACAGCGCGCTCTCGATGCGCGCGCTGCCCCGACGCACTTCGCCATCCAGCTGTACGCCGCGGACTGCAGCCAATCCACCGGCGATCCCGAGCACTGCCACGGCAGCCACGGCAGCCGCAGTGGTCCGCGGGTGACGGAAGCACCGCCTCCACATCCGCGCAACCACCGACACCGGCCGCACACCGAGGGGCTCGCCGGCGAGGTAGCGCCGCAGCTCGTCGCGGAGCTGGCCCGCGCTCGAGAACCGATGCCGCAGGTCTTTCTCCAGCGCCTTCGCGATCACCGTGCCGAGGTCGCGCTCCCCGGGCGGCAGCCGGAGCGGCGGGGGATCTTCCAACATGATCTTGGCCACCATGCGCTGCGGTTCGTCGGAGTCGACGACCGGCCGTCCCGCTGCCAGCTCGTAGAGCGTCGCGCCGACCGCGTACACGTCCATCCGCGGCTCGGGGCGCACGTGCGCGCCCGCCAGCACCTCCGGCGCGAGATAGGCCAGCGTGCCGGGGACCGTTCCCGCCCGCGTCACGGTGGCGTCGTCGACCGCCCGCGCCAGACCGAAATCGACCAGCACCGGCACGTTCCCGTCCATCAGGATGTTGGCTGGCTTGACGTCGCGGTGTACCACGCCGCAACGATGCGCGGCATCGAGAGCGTCGGCGATGGCAACGCCGATGCGCGCCACTTCGCGCGGCGCCAGCGGCAACTCCGCGCGATCGAGCGGCGGGCCGCTGAGCCGTTTCATCGCCAAGAAGGCAAAGCCCTGCTCCGCACCCGTCGCGTAGACCGGCACCACGTTCGGATGCTCGATGGCCGCCGCGAGCTCAGCTTCGCGGCGAAACCGCAGCATCGCGCGCTCGTCCGTCCAGCGATCGGCGTCGATGAGCTTGAGCGCGACCTCCCGCCCGAGCGAGAGCTGCCGCGCCGAGTAGACCACCCCCATCCCGCCCCGGCCGAGGGGGAATAGGAGCTCGAAATCGTCGATCCGGTCGAACGGCGGCGGCAGCGCTTTCGCCCCCGCCCTCGCCGCGCGCGGCGGCGTTACCGAGGCAATCGTGGGCGCGTGCTCCTCGATCGCTGCCAGAGCGCGCGCCCGCAGCACCTCGTCGCCCGGACAAAGAGCGGCGAGGTCGATCTCTTCGCCCCGCTCCTGCGCCAAGAACCACTCGGTCAGCACATCCAACAGCCGGGTGTCGCCACCGTCGATTCGGGTCGGCTCACTCATCGTCCGACCGCGGCTTGCCGAGCTCGATCACGAGCGCCGCGCGGGCACGCGCCAGCAGCACACGGCACGCACCCGCCGACCGGCCCATCACCGCGCCCGACTGCGCGTGGGTTTGTTCGGGATCCATGTGCAACGTGAGAATGCGCACGTGGTCCGGGGACAAGCGCGCCATGGCGCGGGCGACCAGCACCAGCTCCTCGGCGGCGGCGACCTCCGAGCTGGGCGTCGCTTGTGCCGCCGACACGGCGCCCGGGTCGGCGGCTTCCTCGCGGCGCGCATCCCTGCGCCCGGCGAGCACCCGCCGCCACCGCTGGCGCACCGTGCGTTCGAGAATCCGGAACACCCAGGCGGCGAACTCGCCTTCGCTCTTGCCGCGAAAACTCGGCAGCGAGGACAACACCTGCAGGTAGGTCGACTGCAGGATGTCCGACGAATCGGCGTGCGGCCGCATCACCGGTCCGATCTCGCGGCGCACTGCACTCTGCAGCGGTCGGCGGATGCGCGCCAGGAGTTGCTCGAGCGCGGCGCGGTCTCCGCTGCGCGCGCGCTCCAACGCGTCGCCCGCACTCACCGCGCAGTCCTTCGCGCACAGCCACGGCGCGGTGGCTCGGTCGACACGGACGAGAACGGCATCGGTCCATTGTAACGCGTTCCCGACCGTGCCGAACCGTGGCTGTCACGGGACGATCGTGTACTTGGGGTTGCTGGCGACCGCCGTGAGCATGGCGGCATAGGTCCCGTGGGTTTGGCCTTCGGCCACGCATTCGCCTGTGATGTTGTTGCTCTGCGACAGCACGATCGAACCGGGAATCGGCAAGCCCGTGTCGGTCTCACCGACCGCGGGGCCGATCACGAGCGCCTCACGCGCGCCCGGCGACTGGGTAATCGTGGTGCCCGTGATCTCCAGAAACTTGCAGTGCGAGATGTTGACGTTGGGGCGGCGTGCCGAGCCGACGCCGACGAACACCGGCCCGACCTGGAAGTCGCAATCGCGGATGACCAGCGCATCGGTACCCGTGGGCGCGTTCGAGCCCCGGCTCATCACGAGCGCCCCGGTGATGTTGCCCGAGACGTTCGGGTGCAGGTTAGGGTTGGCGCCCAGCCGGACGACAGTGTCTTCGATGATGACCGTCCCGCTGTGGTTGCCCTTGAACGTGAGTGCCGACCCGCCGCCTCCCTGCTCGAGGCATACGTCCTCGATGTAGCAACCCCGCACCAGGATCGTACCGCGACCCTTGGGTCCCTCGGTGGTACGGGCGGTAACCTGCACGACGGTGCGCCCCAGCCAACAGAACTCGGCATCCTCAATCGAGACCGCCATGCTGTTCGCGTCCGGTGCCTGCACGTTGTGGTGATAGAACGCATGCTCTTCTCCGATGCCCTTCACCTCACCGCCCTTGAAGACGAAGTCGTCCACGTAGTACGTCAGGAACCCCCATTTCCCCCTGAAGCCACTGTCCGTCTCAGCGTTCCAGCCGACGCCCGAGCCTAACCCGACCTTGCAGTTTTCGAAGTGCAAACGCGAGTGCACCGTGGTGTTGGACAGCATCACCGCGGCGCGATCGTCGGGCTCGATCAGAAGATTGCTGAACAGAATGTCGTTACCGCGCTTGATCTCCAGCGTGTCGCTGCCGCCCACAGGATTCATGGTCCACACCACCATGCCCGGATTGTTCGGCAGGATGCGCGTTGTCGCGCCGCCCTGGACCCGGTCGAGACTGAGGTGCGGGTAGCTGCCGTTGCGCACGGCGATACGGTCACCGGGCACGGCGATCCCCTGGTTCCACAACACCTCGACCGGGTTGTTGCCGGGCGTGTCGGTCCAAGAGAAGTTGGGATAGGGGCTGTAGCCCAGAGGATTCGCGCGCACGACCCAGTCGGGTGGAACCGCGACCGGAGGTTGCTGGCCCACCTGCGCGGCGGACATGGCGGCGAGCGTCGTGATGGAGAGTGCGAGCGCGGCGACGTGCCGCGTTCGGATCGGATGTGCGTTGTGCATGTTGAGCTCCTTTCGAGGGAGTCCAGCGCAGCATCGGCCGAAGCGTTACGCGTCGCGCGCCATGCGCAGCACGCTCCGTAACGCCAGCGCGATCTCGGCGCCAAGCGTGCGCGCGCGGCCTCGATGCCGGCGCACACGAGTCCACGACCCAAAGAGAGAACCACATGCACAGCAGAGCCTCACTGTTGGCGACCGCCGGCGCGGTCGCGCTCACCGCCGCCACCATCACCGCTCAGGCCAGCGCGCCGCCGGCCTCGCCGAGCCAGCCTCCGCAGCAGATCAACCCACAGACCATCCTCGGTTCGCTGCTGTGGGCTTGGGGTTGGGCCGGCGCCAACGGGCAGCACGTCGTCATCGTGCCCGGCCCGCGCGGCCCGCTGATCGAGTTCCTCGCCGATCTCTCCGGCAACGGCCACCACTGGTTCCGCTACGGCACCAACCAGCCGGGGTATCAGGTTGGCCTCGATCTGCCGGCCACGACGAAGGGGGGCGCCTACCAAACCTCGCTCCCGCTGATCGGCCTCGACAAGTACTCACCGCCCTGTCCCTCGGGCTGCGAGCTGTACGGCAACGTCTATGACCAGGAGCAAAGCCTGAATGCCAATGGCGCGTTCTACCTGGCCGTGGTGTCCATGAACACGCGCACGGGAGGCACGCGCGAGCTCCTCGGGCGCACCGCGCTGGACGTCGTGCGCTGCGACCAGAGCCGCGACAACGTATCCCTCACGGTGCACGGCACGACGCGCGAGATCGCTCCGGACGGCACCTTGCCGGCGGGGATCAGCCTGCTCGAGATCTGGCGCAAGGCCAGCGGAGAGATCGTCTGCGTCGCCAATGGCAACGTGGTGTCGCCACCCGGGATCTTCATGCCCGGCGTCTTCGCCCTGTCGGGATTCGGTTACGACGGCGCCGGCACCTCGCAGCACGACGACTATTTGTGCGAGCTGGTGATCTGCGATGGCTTGCCGACTGCGACGCAGCGCAACGCGCTGCGGACGCATCTCAGCGGCAAGTGGGGCGTTCAGTAGACGACCCGGGCCGCGGTCACGATCCGACGACGCAGGTCGCGGCTGTAGACAGGGTGAATCCCGCCGAAACCGCGGGGTCCGGCACTACGGCCTGCAGATGAAACTCCGCGCCCAAATAGATCGGGTTCGAGGGAATCGGGATGGCGAGATGCGCGGTGCCCGCGCTGCCCTGCATCGGCACGCTGGCCACCGGCGCAATCCGCAGCCAGCAGTTCGGCGACCCGAGTGCGCCCAGGTTGATCGGCAGAAGGCTCGGCCCCAGCGCCGTGTTGCTGCTGCCGATCATCGCCACCGCGGAGTGGCGCGGCAGGTAGCCCAGCCCGACAATCAGTCGACCACCGAGCCGCGGCTCGAACGCACCAGACGCACCCCAAGTCGCCCCGCCGCAGCCGGAGCCGCCGAAATTGAGCACGGAACCGGATTGCGTGTAGGCCATCGTCCGCGCCCCACCCGCGGCGATGACCGAGAAGCGATCTCCGGCCGGCAGCTGGAACTCCTCCGCCTGGCCCGAGCCGTTGGCACCCCAGGCCGCGATCGTTCCGTCGCTCCGCAGCGCAACCGAGTGATCCCGGCCGGCGGCGATCGCGATGAACGGCTTGCCCGCGCTGACCGGGGGCACCCGCGTCTGCCCCGCGCGCCCCGAACCCCAAGCGACCACCGCGCCATCACTGCGCAACGCGATCGAGTGATCCCAGCCCGCGTCGATCGCGGTGTAGACCAATTGCGGCGGCAACGCGGGCACGTTGGTCTGTGACAGGCGGTTGTCGCCCCACGCCGACACGGTGCCATCACTGCGCAGCGCCACCGTGTGCGTGCGGCCGGCGCGGACGTCGACGCAGCGCACGCCCGCGGGCAACGCGGGCACGCTGGTCTGGCCATAGGTGTTGTCTCCCCAGGCCACGACCGTGCCATCGCTGAGAACAGCGGCATCGTGAAACACGCCGACCGTCACCCTGCCAAAGGTCTTCCCCGGCGGCTTCGCCGGAGGCGGCGCCGTGAAGGCCCCCCAAGCGAACAGCGAGCCATCGTTGCCCGACCCCAGAGCGCGGCCATCCCCCGCCGCAACCCGCAGCCAACGCACGCCTCTCGGCAGGGTCGGGATGTTGAGCTGCCCCCGGTCGTTCGCGCCCCAGGCCGTGACGTTGCCGTCGCTGTACCGCGTGATCGTGAAGTCCGTCCCGACCGCGAACTCCCACGGCTGGACCGGGCCCGGCAACGGTGAGCGGTACTCAGGCACGTTGGTCTGGCCAGAGCTGTTGTTGCCCCAGCCCAACACGACCCCATCGCTCTGCCGCGCGAGGGAGTGGAACCCCCCGGCCGCGACTTCCACCGCGGTCTGCCCGCTCGACAGCGGCGGCACCGTCACCTGTCCGAGCGAGTCGGCGCCCCAAGCCACGACCGCGCCATCGCTCCGCCGCGCCACCGTATGCAAGAGACCGGCGGCGACCGCGTCATAGCGCGTGCCGGCCGGCAACGGCGGCACCGCGGTCTGCCCGGCGAAGTTGGCGCCCCACGCCACGATCGCGCCATCGCTGCGCACCGCGGCCGAGTGATCCTGGCCGGCGGCGACCGCCGTGTACGCGAGTCCCGCCGGCAGCGGTGGAACGTTGGTCTGACCGTTGCGGTTGAGCCCCCAGGCGATGACCGAGCCATCGCTGCGGCGGGCCACGTTGTGGTGCCAACCGGCCGCGATCTCGACGTAGCTCAGTCCCGGTGGAAGAGCCGGCACCGCGAGCTGGCCGTAGAGATCCGAACCCCAGGCGACCACCGCGCCGTCACTGCGCACCGCGGCGGCGTGGAAGCTCCCCGCTGCCACGGCCACATACCGCATCCCCGCGGGCAGGGCGGGCACGGGGCCGACGCTGGCGCCCCAGGCGACGACCGCGCCATCGCTGCGGACCGCCAGCGACTGGCTTCCACCCGCCGCGATGCGCACGTAGGTTTGGCCTTGCGGCAACGGCGGTGCCGTACATTGCCCGGCCGCGTCGTATCCCCAACCCACCACCGAGCCATCGGCGCGCACCGCGAGGGTGTGGTGAAGCCCCCCGGCGACCTGGGTGAACGACTCGCTCCGCCACGCGCCGTTGAACGTCTGGTCACCCCAGCCGACGACTTGCGCGGAGAGAGCGGAAGCCGTCAGCATGACGGCGGCCGCGCCCCGGCAGGACCGCAGGCAGGAGAAAGGACCGCGGGGAGCGATCAGCCTGGACTCCATCATCTCGCACTCGCTTGTTCTTCGCCGACTCCTCACCGGGTCAGTGTATGCGCTGCGCTGAACGGCTGCCAGCCGCTCGCGATCTGCCCCTTGGCGAGGCGCTCGAAGGAATCGACGCAGCCCGCTACTCGCCGCCAGAGCTCGTCCAGAACAGCAGCACCGATCCTCCGACGAAGAGCGAGCCCGAGTCGGCCGGGTGGACCGCCAGAGCGCGCGGGCTACTGAGCCCGGTGATCCCGGTGCTGGCGGCGAGCCAGGTCGCGCCGCCGTCGATCGACTTGTTGAGGATCGTATGGCCGGTGTAGAGGGTCTGCGGCGATTGTGGGTCGATGCAGAGCGTGCGCAGGTCGGTGCCGCCCACCAGGCCGCTGTTGCGCTCGAGCCAACTCGCGCCGCCATCGGTCGAGACGAACACGCCGCCCGCGGTCACGACGTAGAGCCGCAACGAGTCGGTCGGATCGACGACGACGTGGCGGGCGTCGAGGTTGGTCAAGCCGGAGTTGATCGCCGCCCAGCTGTCGGCGCCGTCGAGGGAACGGTAGACCCCGCCGGCGGTCGCCGCGTACACGGTTGCGGGAGCGCTGGGATCGACGGCCAACCCGCTCACGTCGGCACTGCCGAGACCGGTGCTGCGGAACACCCAGCTCGCGGCGCCATCGGTCGTCTTGTAGACGCCCTCCAGCCGACTACCCGTGTACAGCGTCAGCGGATCGGAGGGATCGATCGCCAGGGCGACGACCCGGGTCGAGAAGCCAAACAGGCCGGAGTACGCCGCCGTCCAGCTCGCGCCGCCGTCCGTCGTCTTGAAAACGCCGATGTCGTCGGTGCCGACGTACAGAGTCTGCGGATCGAGTGGATCGATGACGAGCACCTCCACTCTGAGGCTCGCCAGCCCGTTGCTCACCAGAGCCCAGGTGCGCCCGCCGTCGTGCGAGACCGACACCCCCGAGCCCTTCGACGCGACGTACACCGTCGCCGGCGCGACTGGATCGAAGACCACGGATCGACTGGCGCTGCCGCGGATCCCCGTCGTCACCGGGGTCCATGTCGTGGCGCCGTCGGTCGACTTGGCGACGCCCACGCCCTCGGTGCCGACGTAGATTGTCGAAGGCGCGCTGGGCGACAGGTCGATGCCGGTCGCGCCCCCCGGCAGCAAGCCCGCGCCCGCCGCGGCCCAAGAGTCGCCGCCGTCCGTGGAGCGGAACACACCCGACGTTTTCGTCGCGTACAGCGTGCCGGGCGCCATCGGGTCGGCCAGCACGCGCCGGACCGCGGTGAAACCGATTCCGCTGCTGATCTCGGCCCAGTTCGCACCACCGTCCACGCTGCGGAACATGCCACGCCTCGTACTCGCCGCGTACAGCCGAGCCGGAGCAACCGGATCGACCGCCAAGTCGAGAATCTGGCCCGCGCTGTTGAGCCCAGTGTTGCTCGAGCTCCACGACGCACCGCCGTCGGTGCTGATGTAGAACGAGTCGAACAGCAACGCGGAAGCGTACACCGTCGAGGGCGTGTGGGGGTCGACCCAGACGCGGATCGTGGCGGGCGACATGCCGGAGCCCGTCGGATTCCAGGTTGCGCCGGCATCGGTCGACTTGAACACGCCACCGAACATCGCGGCATACAACGTCGACGTGGTCACCGGATCGATGGCCAGATCCATGACGGCGAGAGTCGGCAGCCCGGCGCTGGCACCGTTCCAGGTCGCCCCCCCGTCAACCGTCTTGAACACCCCGTGGTTCAGGACCGACACGTAGAGCGTGTTCGGGTCCGCGCGGTCGCGCGCGATCGCGCCCGTGTCGGGTGACGGCAAACCACCATCGACCACGGACCAGAGGCTCCCCCCGTCGGCGGTGTGGTAGAGCCCGCTGCCGGTCGAGGCAAACGCATCGTCGGGGTCCAACGGGTGCGCAGCCACGTCGCGCACGCTGGCCCGGAAGAGGTCGACGGCAACCCACGGCTGGAAATCGAACGCGTTGGCGAGCGTCGCCGCCGCGAGCTCGTTGGTGACGACCACGTCCTGAGTGCCAGAGCCCATCGGCGACACTCCGGTCAGCGTGGTTTCGTTGACGATCACCACACTGGTCGCGGGCACGCCGCCGATCGCAACCGTGGTCTTTGCGGTGAAGCCCGAACCGACGACCACGAACGGCGTGCCGCCGCCGCTGGTGCCGACCGTCGGCGCGATCGACGCGGCGGTCGGTGGCCGCAAGTAAGCGAACCCATCGGTCAAGGTCCCGACCTCCGCTCCGCGCTGCACGACGACGTCGACCGCACCCATCGAACCCGCTGGAGTCAGACCCGTGATCGTGGTGTCGTCCACCACGGCCACGCTCTGCAGCGCAACACCGCCCATCGTCACGGCCACGGTGGTGTCGAACGATGCGCCGGTGATCGTGACCCCGGTGCCACCGGCGACGTGCCCGACGACGGGGCTCACGCTGGTGATCGCGAGCGGCGGCGCGGATGGAGCGCCGGAGTTCGAACATGCCGCGCCGCTCAACCACAGCGCGACGGAAACGACGACGGACACCACACCTCGACCGATCACGGCAAACCTCCGCGCGCTCATTGCCGGCCGTGGGTCCCCGTTCCACGATTCCACAAACTCGGGTCGAAATCCCCGCCCGCAAGCAGTGGATTCGGATCGGTTCAGATCCGGACGTCGAGCAGCTGGCGCAGCCGCTTCTCCACGTCGCCGGCGGGCGGTCGCTCGCCGGGGTCGTCGCGCAGCATGGCGCCGACGAGCTTGGCGAGGATGTTGGGCACCTCGGGCCGCAGCTGCCGAACGTCGCGCCGAGGCCGCCCGCGCGCCGCGACCCGCGTCTCGCCGGCTCCCCCGGCCTCGAGCGACCACGGCAACTGCCCCGTCAACAGACCGAACAGAGTCACGCCGAGGCCGAAGACATCCGCCGCCGGAGTCACGTCCTTGGCGTTCTCGAGCTGCTCGGGCGCGGCGTACGCGAGCGTGCCCAACGCAGTGCCGGTCGCGGTCAACGCGGTGAGGTCCTCGCCGAGATCCTTGACCAGCCCGAAGTCGGTCAGCTTGGCCGAACCCTCCGCACCGACCAGGACGTTCTCCAGCTTGACGTCGCGATGGACGAGGTGACGCTCACCGAGCCACGCCAGAGCGGACGCGACGTCGGCCGCGATCGCGACCGCCCTCTCGATCGGCAGACGAGCCCCGCGCACCAATGCCGCGGCGTCCTGCCCGTCGACCAGCTCGAGGGCGACCCACGGCGGCGTGTCGTCGACGCCGATCTCGAGCACGCGGGAGATCGCGGGGTGGTCGAGCGCCAGACAGGTCGCGGCCTCGCGGCGCAGCCGCTCGAGGTGTCGCGGCCGGGCCCAGTGCAGTAACTTCAGCGCGACGCGCGCGCCGTCGGCGGCGCGTCGCGCCGAGTACACGATGCCGGCGCCGCCGCGGCCGAGCTCGCGCTCGAGCTCGAAGCCGGCGGGTGCCGCCAAAGGACCACGCGGCGCAGTCCGCGTGACGACCAGCTCGTGCGGCCCGACCGCGACGTGATCGCCGCAGCGCAGCTCGAGCCAGGTTCCCACCGCCACCACCTGGCCGTTGATCCGGCCGGCGACGAGGAGCTGCACCTCGAGCCGGCGGGTGCGGCGGAAGACCGCGGCCCTGCCCGGCAAGTCGCCCAAGCGCCACGAGAGCCGGTGGTCGCTGCCCAGGACCCGCACCTGCCGCGGCGGCAGCCGAAAGACCGATCCCGCGCGCGGCCCTCGCTGCACGGTGACGACGACACCGTCGTCACTCACCGCAGGTGTGGTCCGAGAAAGCCGCTCAGGTACTTCACCTCGGCGTCGACGTCCGCGGCCGCGTGGCCGTAGCACCAGATCTCCTGCTCGACGAGCCCAGCGAGGTGGCGCCGACCGCGCATCACGCGCTTGCGCAGCGCGCCTTCGGACACGCCGAGCTCCGCGCTCAGCCCCGCGTAGGTGCGCCCGGCGACGACCACGGCGTGCAGCGCCTGGTACAGCGCGGGCTGCTCGGCACGCAGCTGGTCGAAGCAGCGATCGACCAGTGCACTGATCCACTCGCGGTCGAACCCGTCGTCGGCGTCCTCCGCCACGAGCGGGGCCGGCCCCCCCGGTCGCGCCTGCGCGGAGCGTTCGCGGAGGTAGTAGAGCAGCTTGTTCCGCGAGATCGACTGGACCAGGGCGCGGAAGCTGCCGGCGGACGGATCGAGGTCATCCAGCGCGGCCAGGAGTCCGATCATGGCCTCCTGGGCGAGATCCTCCGCGTCGTCTCCGAGACCGCGCCGCCGCAAGTACGCGAGGACGACCGGACGATACTTGGCGCACAACAGGTCGAGCGCTTCCGCGTCGCCGCCGCGCGCCTCCCACACGTTCGTCCAACGCGTGTTCGAAACCACCGCTGCGCATCGTACGGCCATGCCGACGGTCCTGGAAGCCCCGGACACTCGCACTACACTCGGCTGTCCTCCTCTGGCGCCCCGACTGCCGTGACGGTCCCCGACGCTTCCGACACGAATCCGCGCTTCGACCCCGTCCCCGCCAGGGTGGGTCGGTATCGAGTCGAGCAGGAGATCGCGCGCGGCGCCACCGGCGTGGTGTACGCCGCCGTCGATCCGGACAGCGGCAAACGCGTCGCGATCAAGCTCCTCTCCACCCCGGCCGACCGCGAGCGCGAGCGCCGCGTCCGGCTCGAAGCGCGCGCGATGGCGCGGCTGCGCCACTCCCACATCGTCTCGGTGGTCGAGTTCGGCACCGACGGCGAGCGCTCCTTCTTGGTCATGGAGCTGGTCGAGGGCGAGTCGCTGCAGGATGCGATCCAACGGCGCGGACCGCTGCCCGTGTCCGAGGTCATCCGCATCGGCATCGCGCTGGCCCGTGCCATCGCGCACGCGCACCGCGCCGGCGTGCTGCACCGCGACATCAAGCCGGAGAACGTGCTTCTCGACGGCAACGGCGTTGCCCGCATCGCCGACTTCGGCTTGGCGAAGTTGACCGGCGCCGCGAGCCCGAGCCTGATCGGCTCGGCCCACCCCGGCACCATCGACGGTCAGCTGCTCGGCACGCCGCCCTACATGTCGCCCGAGCAGGTCGATGGTGACACGGCCGAGTACGACGAGCGTTCCGACGTCTACGGGCTGGGCGCGACGCTGTACGCGATGATGACCGGCGGGCCGCCGTTCGCCTCGGTCGAGACGTTGATCCAGCTCTTGAACGCGATCGCGCGACACCCGCCGGCGGACCCTTCCTCGCTGCGGGGAGACCTGCCGCGCTCCCTGGTACAGGTCGTGATGCGCTGTCTCGAGAAGGACAAGAAGGCGCGCTTCCGCTCGGCGGACGAGCTCGCCCAGGCGCTCGAGCGCTCTGACCCCGACCGTGCGCACGCCCGTGCGGGCCGCGCCACGGCGCGCCGCGGCCTGGCGTGGGCGGGACTGCTATTGATCTGCTGCGCCAGTCTCGCCTGGGGTGTCGCCGCTTGGGGTAGGGGACCCGCGGAGCCAACCCCCGAACGGACCGGCGACGGCTCCGCCTGGCGCACCACTGTCGGTCTCGGCGACGTCAAGGCGCGCGCATGGCGGGGTTCCGAGGTGCTGGTTCGGGGGCAGGACGACACCGGCTTCCGCTGGGCCGCGGTCGACCCGGAGACCGGTGCGCACCGGCCGCTGCCGGCGTTGCGCGACTGGCAGACTCCGGCGCACGATCCGGCGACGGGGCAGCTCACCGGTGCCGGACAGGACCACCGCGTCGTGCTGCTCGGCGAGACCGTGCGCGATCTCGGCGCAGCGGACACCGCCCACTCGTTCGGCTTCGCGGCAAACCAGACCATCGTCGGCCAGGCCGACGGGAGCTTGTTCGCCCTCGTGCCGGACCGCGATGCGCCCGTTTGGCAACACCGCTTGGTCGGTCGGGTAGAGACCCGGCCGCTGCCGCTCGACCTCGACGGCGATGAGCAGACCGAGCACGTACTCGCCGGCAGCTGCGCGGGAGAGCTCCTGCTGGTCCGCTGCGGTGACGGCGCCGTGATCGGAAGGGAGCAAGCGGGCGGACCACTGCAAGAGCACGCGTTCCAGCTCTTCGGACGCGCGGCCGACGGCGCGCAGCGTGTCCTGGTCAGCTCGCCCAACGGCACCCTGCTCGTGCTGCGGACCACGCGCGAAGGCTTGGTGCAGGAGTCGACGCGGCGCTATGGATCACCGTTCTTCACCGCCGCGCAAGTTGTGGGTGGGCCCGACGGCGGGCCCGCCCAGGTCGTCGTCGCGACCGCTCTCGGCATCACCTCGTTTGGCCAAGACCTCAGCGTCGCCTGGGTCACGGGCTCCTTCGAAGCGGCCTCTCCCCGCGGCGAGATCGCCCTGGTTGACCTCGATGGCGACCGCCAGCGCGAGATCGCCGTCGCCATGCGCCAGCGCGCACCGCATCCCGCGACGACCATCGTCGTCTACGACGCACGCGGCCGGCGCCGGCACACGCTGCCGATGGGCGACCGCGACGTGGTCCTCCTGGGCGGGCCGGCGCCTCGTATCATCGGGCACGACCGGCGCGAGGTCGCCGCGTGGGGCCCGTTCGCCCAGCTGTCGGCGGCTCCCGCGCCAGCCACCGACGACCTGATCGCGAACGTGATCGGTGGAGCCTACGCGCGCGCGCAGACGCTGGCACAGCAGCTAGCGGCGGACGATGAGGCTCGGCTGTGGGACGCCATCGCCGCGTGGTACCGCGGCCACACCGAACCGTTGGCGACGCTTTCCGCGGGCCGCGAGCGAGAGCTCGGCCAGCAGCTCGCCGAGACCCTGGCGGAGTACCCGCTGACCTATGCGCAATCCGTCGTCCTGGCGAGCCTCCCCTTCTTGGCCCCGCTGGCGCCATACCCCGAGCCAGTCGCGATCCCCTCGACCCAACCGAGCCAGAACGTGGTGCGCGGCGTCGATCTCACGGTCACGCCCTACGCAGTCTCTGGCGTGCAAGTGACGACCTGCAACGATCGCGGCGGCGGGCTCTTCGACGCCCACGGCTGGCTCGAGATGGAGCTCTTCCTCGACGCACCGGCACGGTTCACGCTCGCGTTCCACCACCAGTCTTGGGAAGACCACAACCTCGCGTGGTCCGAGGTCCGGGTTCTGTTGAACGGCGAGCCCGCCGTGCCGCAGTGGTGCGCAACGGAGCGCGGCACCTTCGATCGAATCCCGCTCGGCCGACTCGACGCGGGATCACACCGGATCCGGCTGATGTCGACCCAGCGTTCGCTGACGGTGTGGCGGCTGTACTACGCGTTCCTCGAACAAGACGACGGATGAGGACTGCGATGAATTCTCGCGTTACGCGACATCCTCGCGCGTAGGCCATCGAACCGGCCAACGCGCCGCCAGCGCGCTTGCACCATCGGTCGATCCCCCTAATCTGCGACATCATGGGCAAGCCAGCGCGCGAGTCCCTCTTCTGCCCCAACGGCTGCAGAGTTCCCGTCAAAACATGGCGGATGCGTTCCCCGACAGCGTTGGCCTTCACAGCCGTCTTCCTCGGCTGCCAGCACTCGAACCAGCCCGTGTCCACCCCACAAACCCCGTTCGTCCTCACCGTCGAGGCGTTATCGCGGGGCAAGGGCGTGCCCGAGGCGGCGCGCGAAGCATTCGGAGAATGCCGCGCGCTGGTCGAGTCCGCCGTCGCCGAGGGGGCGGGGATCGACGTCTCCCAAAACACCATCGGCCTCGAAGGCGAGGTCCAGCTGCGACTGGAGTTCGCCGACCACAAGGTCGGGCAAGCGCTGGCCGAGCGGCTGCGCGCCGTCGTCGAGGGGGTCGAGCTGATCAACGTCGCCCAGGTGCCCCCCGGCTCCTGAGGCTCTCCTGCCGAGGGCGTGGGCTGTCTCCGCGCCCGGCTTTCTCCGACAGCCCCGAAGAGAACGCGCGAGGTCGCCCGTGAAGTCCCCCACGCTCCCCTTTCTCACTCTCTGCTGCGCCGCCTTGATCGGCTGTGGCGGTATCCCCCGCGTCACCCCGGAACCGACCGAGGCCCAGGGCCCGAGCCAATCGCCGGACCAAGGCCTCGAGATGCTCGAGCAGAACGCCCGCAACGCGCGGTCGCGGTTCGCCAACATGACGTTCGAGCAGTTCGCGGCCACCGTGTTCCGCGAGCCGGAAGAGATCGGCGGCAAGTACCTCGTCAACGGCGACACGCCGATCCTCAACGAGAAGCAGCTGCGCGAGTTCTTCGAGCGCGAGGTGCAGCAGGAACCGCCGACGCGCGGCATGCAGGACGTGCGCGCCCTGACGCTGGCCACGCACGGCGGCCAGGACGACATCTGGCCCGACACCGTGCAGCACAGCTTGACCTACTGCGTCAGCACCGAGTTCGGCGCGCGCTACAACCAGGTCGTGCAGGCCATGCAGGATGCCGCCGCCGCGTGGGAAGCCGCCGCCGACATCGACTTCATCCACAGCGCCTCCGAGGACGGCAACTGCACGGCGGGCAACGCCGCGATCGTGTTCGACGTGCGGCCGGTCGACGTCAACGGCAACTACCTGGCGCGCGCGTTCTTCCCCAACGAGCCGCGCGCGGCCCGCAACGTGCTGATCGACGAGTCGGCCTTCAACCTGAACCCGAACGGCAACCTCACTCTGCTGGGCATCCTGCGGCACGAGCTCGGCCACGCGCTGGGCTTCCGCCACGAGCACACCCGGCCCGAGGCCGGCCGCTGCTTCGAGGACAACAACTGGCGGCCGGTCACCGACTACGACCCGTTCTCGGTGATGCACTACCCGCAGTGCAACGGCGAGGGCGACTGGTCGCTGACGCTGACCGACCTGGACCGCGCCGGCGTGGCGTGCGTCTACGGGCCGGCCGAGGGCTTTGCGCCCGCTCCGGGCATTCAGCTCAACGGCTGCCGCGAAGTCGTGGGTGCGGCGTGCGCACCGCGCACGCAGACCTTCTCCGGCAGCGTCGGCCAAGGTGAGGAGCGCATCCACGGGCCCTTCGCCGTGACGCCGGGGACCACGTTCGAAGCGCACATGGTCGGCAGCGGCGACCCCGATCTGTACGTCCGCTTCGACCAGGCGCCGACGACGTCGTTCTTCGACTGCCGGCCCTATCTGGACGGCGCCACCGAGAGCTGCGACCTCAACGTGCCATCCCCCGAGACCCAGGCGTTCGTCATGGTGCGCGGCTTCCGCGCCGGCACCTACTCGCTGGTGGTCTCGCACACCGGCGCGACGCCGTGAGCGGCACGCCTTGCCGGCGATGAGCGCGCGCAGCGGGCGCTACGAGTGGAGCGCCGCGGCGGACGACGCCGGCGGCGCGGGCTGGCCCTGGGCCCGGGCCACGCTCCGGCTCGACGTCGACGGCGACGCGCCACAGCAGGTGGCCAGCGGCACGCTGACCGCCGGCGTGCACACCGCGGTGGACTGGATCGCGACGCTCGCCGGCGACAGTGACGGCGGTTGGACGGGAGTCGTGACCTACAAGCGCGGCGCGGTCGAGCACCTGCCGCAGACCGAGATCGAGCTGCGCGCGGACAATGCCGGCATCTGGTTGCGCATGGGGAGCGGGGAGGCCGCGCCACAGCGACACTTCGCGCGCGCAGCCAGTTCGTTCCGCGAGATCGACATCGAGGTGGACACCGTCGAGGGCGTCGCCTCGACCCTGGTCTACGACACCGGCACGCATCCGGTGCGGCCGGCGGCGTTGCCCACCGAACCGCTCGACCTCGCCGCGGTGTTCCGCCGCGCCGGCGTCGACGCGCAGGTGCGCAGCGGTGGCACGGTCCCGCTCGAAGCCGCCGGCCACAACGCGACCTGGAACGACGCCGAGCTGCACGACGCGATGCAGGTCTACTGGTCGCGCCGCACCGACGCGCCCCAATGGGCGGTCTGGGCCCTGTTCGCCGCGCGCCACGATGCCGGCCGCGGTCAGTGCGGCGTGATGTTCGACGACATCGGCGAAAACCACCGCCAGGGCATGGCGGTGTTCACCAAGAGCAACCTCGAGCGGCCGCCGCCAAGCGAAACCGACGGCGACGCTTGGCGGGCGCGGATGACCTTCTTCACCCTGGTGCACGAGCTCGGCCACACCTTCAACCTGGCACACTCGTGGCAGAAGGCGCTGGAGACGCCGTGGATGCCGCTCCGCGACGAGGCCGAGGCGCGCAGCTTCATGAACTACCCGCAGCGGGTGCGCGGCGGCGAGGCGGCGTTCTTCAACGATTTCGTCTACCGCTTCTCGGACACCGACCTGATGTTCCTGCGCCACGCGCCCGAGCGCTTCGTGCAGATGGGCAACGCCGACTGGTTCGACGACCACGGCTTCCGGCTGGCGCACACCGACCCCGACTGCGGGCTCGCGCTCGAGCTGCGGGTCCGGCCGGCGCGCACCGAGTTCGAGTTTCTCGAGCCGATCCTGCTCGAGCTCAAGCTGTGCAACACCGGCGACCGCGAGCAACAGGTTCCTCTCGAGCCGCTGGCCGACACCGACGCGCTGACGGTCATCGTGCAGCGCGACGGGCGGCCGGCGCGGCAGTGGCTGCCGTTCGCCAGAACCTGCAGCGTCGACGCGACCCGCGCGCTGGGTCCGGGTGAGGCGGTCTACCGCTCGCTGCAAGTCTCGACGGGACGCAACGGCTGGGACCTCGCCGACCCGGGGCGCTACACGGTGCAGGTCGGGTTGCGCATCTGCGGCACCGACATCGTCTCCAACCCCCTGCCGCTGACCGTGGCACCACCGGGCGCCAAGCGCGAAGAAGTCCTGGCCCAGGACTACTTCTCCGACGACGTCGGCCGCGTGCTGGCCCTGGGCGGCAGCCGTCACTTCGAGCGCGCCAACGACGTGCTGCGCGCGGTCGCTGAGCGCTGCGCCAAGCGGCGAGTGTCGGTGCACGCGGCGGTGGCGACGGCGATGCCGCGCACACAGCGCTTCAAGCAGCTCGCCGTCGACGGCGACCGCCGGCGCCTCAGCGTGCTCCCCGTCGATGACGCGGCATGGGCGACGATGCAGAGCGCGCTGCTCCGCCGCGCGCGCACGGCGGTGCGCACGCTGGGACACATCGCGTTCCACGCCCATGCCGCGCGCTGCAGCGAACGGCTCGAGGCGGCCGGCGACGCGAGCGGCGCGGCGCGGTTCTTGACCCAGCTGCACCGCACCTTGGCGCGCAGCGGCGCCGACCACGCCGGCAAGGCGAAGCGGGCCCGGCCAGGGCCAGCGCTGACGCGCGTGCTGAAGGACATTTGGCGGCGCATCCCCGCGGAGCTGCGACCGAAGAGCTGACACCGCGATTTCCTTGAAGTCCGCCCGGCGGGGGCGGTGTCCTCTACACAGCCCCAGCGACCGCCGCCGATTCCCGTGACTTCCCCACATGCCGAACGACTGGCAGAGCACGCCGCCTTCGTGCAACGACTGGCACGGCAGCTCGTCGCCGACCCGGACCTGGCCGACGACGTCGCGCAGGAGACGCTGACCGCGGCCCTCGAACGGGCGCCCTCCGACCGCGCGGCACTGCCAGCGTGGCTCGGCGTGATCGCGCGCCACCGCGCCAGCAACGCCCGCCGCGCCGCCGCCCGCCGCGCGCGGCACGAGCGCGCCGCGGCGAAGCCCGAGGGCGACGCCGCCGCGACCGACGTGTTCGATCGACTCGAGGTGCAGCAGACGCTGCTCGCGCAAGTGCGCGCGCTGCGCGAGCCCTACCGCACCGCGATCTGGCTGCGCTATTTCGACGACCTACCGCCGCGCGCGATCGCGCGCCGCCTCGGCCTTCCCGTCAAGACAGTGAAGACCCACCTCTACCGCGGCCTCGACGCTCTGCGCCACAGCCTCGACCGCCGGTGCGGCGGCGACCGGAGCCGGTGGGTCGCGGCCCTGATTCCACTGCACCAGAACGCGCTGGCCGCGGTCAGCATCCCCGGCGGAGCATTGCTCGTGAAGAAGACCCTCATCGTGGCCGCGGCAGCGGCCATCGCCCTCACCGGCTGGCTGACCCTCGGCGGCGGTGAGCCCCAGACCATCCCAGCCTCCCCGGGCACGGTGACCCCCGCGCAGGGAGCGGCGCGGACTCGGGACGCGACTTCCGAAGCGATCGCGTCCGCCGCGCCGCACCGCTCGGCGGCGGTGCCCACCGCCGCGCGCACCGGCAGCCTGCGCGTGCGGCTGCGGTGGACCGGCACGCAGGGCCCGGCCGCCGACGTCGGCGTCACCGCGTACGGCAGCGCGGACCACGGGTCGCGCCGCGCCCGCCGCGCGACGCGCACCGACGCGCGCGGCGTCGCGGTGTTCGCCGCGATGCCCGCCGGTGACCTGACGCTGTGGTTGGACCGCGGCCATCGCTTCGGCGGCCTCGAGGTGGTGGCCGGCGAAGACCGCGAGATCGAGCTCGAAGTCCCGGCGGGCACCACCATCGCGGGGCGCGCCACGGCGCCCGACGGCAGCCCGGTGCCGGGTGCCGAGATTTGGGCACACCGCCACCACCCGGGCTTCTACGCCTCCGGTGTGATCGCGCGCACCGCCGCCGACGGTAGCTTCACCGTCGAGGGGGTGGAGGCGCGCACCGAGATCGGCGCCTGGGCGCCCGGCTTCACTCCGTCGGTGCTGGTCGAGCCCAGCGCGCTGCCCGAGGACGCGCGGGGCCGGCGCCAGGTCGACCTCCGCCTCGGTGAAACGGGCGGCCGCGTCGCCGGCCGAGTTCTCGACGCCGACCGCCGGCCGGTTGCCGGCGCGGTGGTGAAGATCGGCTCCCGCGGCGGACACATCGTCGATCTCGACGACGGTCTGCGGGCCACGGCCACGCGGCCCATGCTGTTGACGACGGATGCCGCCGGCGCGTTCGCGACGTCTGGCGACCTGCCGCTCGGCTCCCATCCGGTGGCGGCAATGGCGCCGGAATCGCCGATTTGGTCGGGCGACATCATCGTTCGCGCAAACGCAACCGCCGACCTGGAGATCGTGCTGCGACGTCCAGTGCGGATCACCGGCAGAGTGCTCGACCTCGAGGGCGCTCCGGTTGCCGACGCCAAGGTCGTCGCCGCCGTCGAAGTCGGAGGCGGTTGGTACTTCGAGACCTTCCCGCCAGCCACGGCGAAGAGTGATACCACCGGGCACTACGTCCTCGAGCTGGTCGCCCCGGGCGACATCGAGCTCAACGCGTCCGTCGCCCGCAAGCCGAGCCTGGGCAAGGCACAGACCCGGCTGCAGGCCACCGACGGCGCGTCGATCACCCTCGACCTAGTGCTCGATCCCGGCGCCACGATCGATGGCACCGTGTTCGATCGCGAAGGCGACCCGCTCGGCGGCTGGAGAGTGCACACGGCAAACGACGGCCGCGTCTATCCGCGTCAGGCAGAGACCGCCGCCGACGGCACCTTCCGCCTGGCCAATCTCGAGCCCGATCACGCCTACATCGTCCGGGTCAGTGCACCGGGTGATCCGCCGGTGCCGGCACGCGCCGAACGGCGGGGCGTGCGGCCGTCGGCCACGGCTCTCCAGTTCGTCATCGAAGATGCGTCCGTGCCCGACGCCGGCGTGCGCGGCCAGTTGGTCGGCAGCGAAGGCCGCCCACCGGCCAACGTGCAGCTCACCTACTATCCCGAGGGGAGCAACATGGGCGGCTTTCTCACCGTCGACCCCGAAGACGGAACGTTCGAGAAGACCTCGCTGCGTCCCGGGACGTATCGGCTGCGCGCGCTGCGCGGTGGGCAGATGGTGTACGAGAGCCCACCGCTCGAGCTCAGCTCCGGCGAAGTAACCGACGCCGGCACTCTGCGGCTGGCGACGGGCGGTCGCGTCGAGCTGTCGGTGACCGGCATCGACGACGCGCAGCGGAGTGCGTTGTCGCTGCGCATGGATCGACCGGGTCACGGCACCGAGACACTCGATCTGCGCGACGCAGTGTTCGTCTCACGCGAGCTCTTGCCCGGGACGTGGAGTCTGCGCGCGGGCGGCGAGCGCTGGTGCGTGTCGCCGGCAGAGATCGAAGTGCCCGCGGGACGGACCGCGAGCATCTCGGTCACCGCGCACGCCGCGCGCGAGGTGCGGGTCGAGTGCACGCTGCCGGGCGCCGGCTGGCGCACGCTGCACTACGAGGTGCGGGATGACGAGCAGACGCTCTTCCGTCGCGGCACGCATCGGGAATCCGCGCAAGCGGAGCCCGAGCACGCACAGGTGCTGTACGGACTGGCGCTGCCGGACGGGACCTTCACGCTGCGCGCTTGGACCGACGCGGGGCTGCAGGGAGAGCTGCGGTTGACGGTCGGCGGCACCGCGCCACCGCGGCACCGCCTCGTCCTTCGCTGAGCGCCCCCCGCAGGCAGTTGTGCAGCGGCCGCTCCGGTGCTGCAATCCACCCTGTGGACCAGCGCGACGCCGAGACTCTGTCCGCGGGCGGTGACAGCCTCGACGACCTCGCCGCGGAGTGCGTCGCGCTGTACGAACAAGGCGGCGACACCGCCGTCGACGCCTTCTGCGAGCTCCATCCGGCGCACGCGAGCGAGATCCGCCAGCGCATGGCCACTCTGCGCGACCTCGGTCTGCTGGACATCGCCCGCGCCGAGACCGCGTTCCCCGAACGGTTTGGCGACTTTCGCCTACTCGAGCAGCTCGGTGGCGGTGGCATGGGCGTGGTCTACCGCGCCGAGCAGATGTCGCTCGGCCGCACGGTCGCCCTGAAGCTGGTGCGCCCGGACCGGCTGTTCTTCGAGGGTGCGCGCGAACGCTTCCGCCGCGAGATCGAGACGGTTGCCCAGCTGCAGCATCCCGGCATCGTGCCGGTGTACGGCGCCGGCGTCGCCGGCGACCTGCCCTACTTCGCGATGGAGCTGGTGCGGGGGTGCTCGCTGGACGAGGTCATCGTCGGCTGCGCGCGCCAACCGCGCCCCACCGCGCGTGATTTGTACGCCGCGGTGTGCGAGGCCAGCGGCGTCGAGTTGGCGGAGACTCCCGAGCTGTTCGCCGGCAGCTGGGAGGAATCTGCGCTGCGCATCGCGCGCGCGATCGGCGAGGCGCTGCAACACGCCCACGACCGCGGCGTGGTGCACCGCGACGTCAAGCCGTCCAACGTGATGATCACGCCAGAGGGCCGGGTCATGCTGGTCGACTTCGGTCTGGCCAGCTCGACCACTTCGCGGCAGCTGACGCACAGCGGCGCCGTCCTCGGTTCACCACACTACATGGCGCCGGAGCAGGCCCGCGGCGAGTCCGACAGCCTCGGCCCGCCGGTCGACGTCTATGCGCTCGGCGTGACGCTCTACGAGCTGTTGACTCGGCGCCGCGCGTTTACCGGTGGCACCACCGCCCGCGTGCTGACCGCGATCGAACGCGGCGACGTCCGGCCGCCCCGCATCCACGACCCGACGCTCTCGTGGGAGGCGCAGACGATCTGCCTGACGGCGATGGACATCGAGCCGGACCGCCGCTACCCGACCGCGGGCGCGATGGCGGCCGACCTCGCGGCTGCGCTGGCGCACCGACCCATCTCCGCCCGTCCGGCGAGCCGCGCGCGCCGGCTGCGGCGCTGGTGTCAACGGCACCCGGCCCGCGCGGTCGGCGCCGCGCTGGGCTCGTTCGTGCTCGTCGTCGGCCCGACCACGTTCGCGATCCAACAGCTGGTGGCCAACCGGCGCATCGGCACCGAGGCACGTATCGCGGACGCCAACCTGGTCACCGCGCTGCGCGCGGTCGACGCCATGCTGACGCGGGTCGGCGCCAGCGAGCTGCGGCACGTGCCCCAGCTGACGCCAGTGCGCCAGCAGCTGCTGCAGGACGCGACGACGCTGTTCGCCGAGCTCGAGGGGCGCGGCCGCGCCGGCGACGACGTCGCCCGGGGGGCCTGCGGAGCGCAGCTCAAGCTGGCGATGCTGCAGAGCGAGCTGGGCAACTACGACGACGCCGAAGCGGCGTTCGACCGTCTGCAGCCGACGATGGAGCGGCTGGCCACATCAGAGAAACAGGCCGACGTGCTGCGGCTTGCCGATCTGATGCATCAGCGCGGCATCCTCGCGCGGCACCGTTCGCGGCTCGAAGACGCCGAACGCGCGCAACAGCGCGCCGACGCACTGCTGGCAACCCTACCGACGAGCGCCGAGGCAGTCACTGCCGCCCGCATCAAGGTCGGTGCCGAGCGCGCCCACATCGCCACGCTGCGCGGCGACGTCGCTGCCGCCGAAGCCACCCTCGACGACGCCGCCCAGCACGGCGCCACGGCAGCGGCTTGGACCGAGCAGCCGGCAGTCGCCGCCGCACTGGCGAGAGTGTGGAATCGCCGCGGCGACCTGATGCTCGATCGCGAACGTTATCCCGAGGCCATCGACGCCTACGAACGCGGCGCCGCGATCATCCGCGCGCTGCTGGCCGCTACTCCCGACAGTCGCGACCTCCGGACGCTGCTCGCCTCGCAGCTGCACAACCTCGCCATCGCCGCGCGCGAAGCCGGCGATCCGGAAACGGCGCTCGAGCACATTCGCCAATCCCACGCCGAACGGCGACAGCTGGTGCGCGAGTTCCCGGCCGGTCCCGACTACCGCTACGAGCTCGCCAAGATCTCGATCGTGCTCGCCAACACCCTGCGCGACAGTGGCGACCTCGACGGCATGCACGCGCACTACAGCGAGGCGGCGCTGATCGCCGAGGAGCTCGCCGCGGTGTATCCCGGCAACCCCAACTACATCGCCACGCGCGGCTTCGCGCGACAGGGGTTGGGGTTTGTCGCCGCCATGCGCGGCGACTTCGCCACCGCCGCCGACGCGCTGCAGGGATCTGCCGATGACCTGGCCGAGACCGCGGGTCGGCACGGCCCGGATTCGGTCCAACACCGTGGGCGCGCGATGAGCTTCTACGGCTTGATGCTCGCGCTGAAGGACCTTCGAGCGCCGAACGCCAACGAGCGGGGCGCGGCCGCGGCGGACGCCGCCATCGCGCACGGCCTGGCGCGCTGGCCGGACTTCGAGCTTGCGGTGAGCTTGCTCCGACGGGCAGCCGCGGCCGCCATGGACGACGAGTCTCTCACTCCTTCCGATCGCACGGCGCGCCGCAACGATTACACGGCACGCGCGGCGGCGGCACTGCGCGCCGCCGCCGACGCCGGCCACCACGACGCGGTGCTGCGCGCGCTCGACGACGCGTCGTTCTCGGCGGCGCCGTACCGCGCGCTGAAGAGCGAGCTGGAGGGGCGCTGAGACAGTTCACCGGCTCTGCTCACCGCTGCCGAACACGGCGAGCGCCGCGGTGAGAAGCCAGCTCTCGAAGCCGCCGAGGTCCTGATCTCGGATCCCGGCGTTGGTCAAGGTGGCGATCCGGCGCGCAGGCGCTGCCCGTACGGAAGCCGCGTCGCCATCGACGTCACCGCCGTGGGCGATCATACGCGCACCGACGTCCTCCGTGTCAACGACGGAACACCGAGCCCGTACGCCCAGTCCGTCGTTCTCGTGAACCGGTAGAACGGAGTCTGCATCAGGCGGTCTGCGTAGTCCGCCGCGGACCACAGGCTCCGTGTCCTCGCCCATCAGGCCACGCCGAACCGTCGCTAGCCACACCCATATGCCCCCCCCTAGGCGTCGCCAGGTCTTGAACTCGCTGAGCTGGTTGATCGTGGTCTCGACTCGGAGCACGCTGCCGGCCTTGTCGTACATCTTGACCGAGTTTGCCTTGGCGGAGCGCTTGACGCGCACTCCCTCGATCCGGCGCTTGTAGTCCGTGGTTGCCTCGCCGCGGTAGCTGACCGATGGCGACTTGGCGAGGAACCGCAGGACGTCGGGGCTGTGGAAGTCGGTGACGGCGTGCCGAACCAGCGACGGATAGCACCGGGCCAAGGTCGCCGCGTCGGCGAACATGACGTCGGTGGCCCACTCGGCCTGGTGAACGGTCCAGTAGAAGTCCGCTCGCGCGGCGTTGGCGACTGCGGCCAGTGCGGGGTTCGCGCGGTGGACCAGATTGCCGAGCACCGCGCTCCAGTCGAGGCGGAGCATTCGGCCCATGATCTCCTGGACACGCTCGGGGCTGGCGAAGGACGGAAAGCAGTTGTCGGCGCGGGTGTGGACGAGTCGTTCGCGCGCGAGCTGACGACCGAGCCACTCGCGGCCGTTGATGCAGATCTGGACCGTGTACGGCATCCAGGTCTGGACACGGACGCAACAGAGGCCAAGCTCGCGATCGAGGAAGTAGTGGTAGTGGTGCAGACACTTCGTGACGCGCCGCCGTACTGCCGTACTTGCTGCGGATGCTTGTGCTCGCGGGAGCGGCGCACCTGCCAGCTCGAGCATGGTTCGACGATGGAGAGCAGGCAGATCGCTCCGGAGCGGATCGGGCGCTCGGCCAAGATCTTCTTGGCGACGTCCTCCTTCCGGATCCGGCTGGACTCGAGCTAGCGGGCCGGAAGCTGCAGCCGCTCGGCGACGGACGTTGCGCCAGCGCGGATCATGCCGGTCACGGACTCGACGAACTTGCCGAAGTCCTTGAGCAGCACGCCTTGCGAAGACAAGAACGACCGGACGCCGCTCTCGTGGCAGAGTGGCAGCAGGTGGCCCCGGAAGACAAGGCGGTCGAAACCACGCAGGATGCCGGTGATCTTCGCGGCGTGACGGTGTACGAAACGTTGCACAACTTCCGCTCCTCGACCTCGGCTGTTGTGTTGACAACTTCGGTCGTACCGAGGACCGGGGCCGTATTCACGCTTCAAGCGTCCGGCAGCCATCGCCGTGATCGTGTGCTCGCCGCTCTCCCGCGGTCAGCCCGACGCCATCGCCCACCGCGGCGTTCCCAGTTGTGTTGCGGGCGTCAGCCCGCGATAGGTGACAGAAGAAGACCTGGGGTAGCCCAGCACCGCCTGAACATCGCAAGACGCCATTCCCCGGTCATCGGCGCGCGCGAGCGTGCACCATTTCCGCCGTGACGCAATCGTCAGCGCCGCCGGCTACGTCGGCTTGACGGTGCGGGGGACCTTCGCTATTAAGGGAAGAGTGGAGTACCAGAATCACGCGTTCCTCCAGCACAGTCCGTCGACGGGAGTACGGCAGCCGAAGAAGGGCGTCCAGGCAAAGGATGTCGACTTGCGTTCGATTCCGCCTGTCCCGGTGACCAACTTGGATATCGATATAACCGAGGGGTGCAACCTCGCCTGCTCATATTGTTTCAAAGGCGAGTTGGAGGGCAATCACATGTCCCTCGAAACGCTCAAGCAATGCTACGACTGGCTATCGGCAGCCTCTAGAGGTGCAGAGCAAATCAACTTCAACTTCATGGGTGGCGAGCCCACCATGAGGTGGAAGGAGATTCGAGCGTTTGTGCCCTGGGCTCGCCGTCGTTCGTTGGCGGAGGGCAAGCTGGCGACGTTTAGCATGACCTCGAACCTGACGTTGTGGACCGACGAGATACGGGACTTTGTTGACAAGTATGGGTTCGGTATCCTTATGTCGATTGACGGGTGCCCCGACGTTCAGGATGCTCAGCGGCCGGCCAAGAACGGCCGCCCCATGTCGGAGACGGTCGAGCGCTGGGCCAAGTCGTTGTTGAGGACGCGCCAACGGTCGACAGCGCGGATGACCTTGTCGCCACACTACGTAGGCCGATTCAGAGAGAGCGTAGCATACTTAGTAGAAATTGGCTTTTCGGAGGTCACCGTCGGGACGGCGGACTACGGGTCATGGTCCATGTTGGACCTAGCGACTTTTCGAGAGCAGTTGGCCGGAATCGTGGAGGACATCGGCCAGTCGTATACAGGCGCAAAGCCCTTTCAGATGACGGTTCTGAAATACCTGGTTGACCATGTAGTTCGGCACCGAAGAGAAGGGAAGCCGGAGCGTATTGAGCGGCGAGATAGCCCATGTGGTGCCGGGAAGGGGTATCTGATGGTCGACCACACTGGCGACATCTGGCCCTGCCACCGCTTCGATGGTGCTGACCAGGATGTAGGGGCTGAGGGGTCCATGCGAATGGGCAACATCTACCAGCCCGGGTTTCATACGAGTCTACAGCAGGCGTTCTTGGAGTTTGACCACTCCAAGAAGAGGAAAGAGTCGTGTGATACATGTCCGGTCGACCCGGTCTGTGGCGGATTCTGCCCCGCGGCGAATCTCCAAGACTCAGGCAACATCTACACGCCGCATGACGGTTACTGCGTGCTATCGCAGGGCTTCTACCGGGCAGCTGACCATCTCTACTCCCTAGCAGCGGGCGGTGGGTTCTTGGACAGATTGTTGAAGGATTGCGAGGGGACAGACAGCGATGGACGCTAGCGCAGCGGAGCGGGAGTTGCGTGGCCCTTACGGCGTGCTCACCCAGGAACGCGATGGGCTAGTGGTTCGAAGGCGGCCGCGGCCCGTGCTACCGAAGACTTGGGTCGGTGTGGTCGACGCGTCCGGTTCCGACGCGGTCCAACTCGCGAAGGAGTGGGAGTCGCGCGCGTTACGACCGATGTCTAGCGTTGCGTTAGAGGTGACTTGTCATGACAAGCAGGACCTCGAGAGGTTGCCCGAACTCTTGCAAGGGGTCGCGGGGGTCGTGGTGTCAGTCCCGGCGATTTGGTTGGTTGAGCCATCAGCTGAAGAGTGGCAGTTCGCGGAATCGGTGCAACGGCTGCGAATAGTGGATGAGGGCCTGGAAGGCAACGACCTACTGAGAGCCGGGGAACGCTACGCGGGCCTGGAGGCTGAGGGCTTGCTGGTGGAGGTAGAATTGCGCCATGATTACCCCTCGGATTTGCTCAGCCGCGTAGAGTTCTGGTCGACTGCGGGGAGAGCCAGCCCCGTGCATCTGAGTGCAGTCGGAGATGGCGGTATGAGCCAGGATGACCGTGTCGAAGAGTATTTGAGGGCTGGTGCACTCTTGGGGAACGCCGTCTTGCGGAGTGAGCCGTTCAGGAGCATACTGGCTCCGATGTTGGAGGAGCGGGAGTATCTGCATGCGGCTCCAGCGTCGGCAGCGCGCTGGACGCTCCGCAGGGAGCGCTGTCCAGCCTGTCCGTGGCGGGCGTTCTGTCTCGTCACACGGGTTGGACCAATGTTGGTGGACCAAGATGTCGCGATGGAGTGTGCTTTGCGGAAGGCCGTCTTGGCGTCCTGCTTGACCGCGCGCGCCGCCGAAGGCGAACGAGAACGCAGCGCCAGTGCAAGGAGTTCAGAGAAATGGCGAGACTACTTGCTGGTCTAGCCCTGCTGGTTGCTGGTCTAGCCCTGCTGGCAGTCATTTGGCTCGCTGCAGAGGCGTCGACCGGGCTGAGGCCCCCTGACGGTGGCCCGGCCAACAAGTCGGACAGTGTGCTCGTCCGTGATTCGGAGCGAGTGACATCGAGGTTGCGCATCGAAGCACCAGCGCCCACGCTGAGTGTGCTCGCTCAAGATGGTCGCTTGGTAGAGGGGGCGGAGGTCGTGGTCGCAGGAGCGCGCGGCCAGGAGGTGAAGGGGAGGCGGTACGTTATTGGAGCGGAGGTCGGCGATACTGCACCCGTTGACATAGTTGCTCGAGGCTTTTGGCCTTGGAGTCGGGAGCTGCGTATCGAGCAGGAGAACACTGTCCGCTTGACACCAAGGAACTGGTTAGAGCTGTGTGTGGTCGATGCTGTTTCGACGGTCCCTGTGCCTACGTTTGAAGTGCTACCGACAGATGTTGTTGTGAAGCAAGAACACCCACAGGTCGGTTGCGTGTGGTTGCGTGCGAGTGGTCGCGGCGGGTTTGCGGTGGGCGTCGCCGCACCAGGATACCCATTCCAGGAGGTCTGGGTCAAGGGCCACAACAGGAGAGCGGTGGTGGAGCTCCTGGCATCCTGTTCGTTGGCTGGGGTTGTGCGAAGCCGGGATGGCGCTCCGTTGAGCGGTGTTGAGGTGGTGGACCCTAGGCTTGGACTGCGCGGCGAACCACTGGGAGTAACAGCCGAGGACGGCAGCTTCTCTGTCGAAGTCGCGCCAGTGGATGGCGCTGTGAACCTGCAGCTGCGGAAAGAGGGCTGTGTGCGGTTGGAGTTTCGGCGCCGCGGCGCTCCGGGTGGGAGGCAATGGTGTGGCGAGGTGGAGGTCCCCGAGGCCGCAATAGTGTTTGGTGTGGTGACGGGCGCGGACGGTCATCCTGTCGTGGGCGCGGGAATCGTTGTTGCACAAGGTTCCTTGATTAGGAGCGGTGTGCGCGGGCTGACAACACACGAGAAAAGGTGTCGTAAGCGGCTCCCGCGGGGCTGGCGCGTCGTCAGAGACGTTGAGCGACTTTTGGCCGTTACAAGCAAGGACGGCAGTTACCGGGTCGACGGAGTCGTGCCCGGGACGGTGCGGCAGAGGGTCTGGGTGACCGCTGGCGACAAAACTGTTGGAAAGACGATACCGGAAGTTGCCACTGGCGGCGCACGGTATCAGTGTGACATTTCGTTGCGGTAGAGGAGTCTGGCAGATGAATCAGGAAGAACTGGTCGAGGCTGTGACCGAACTGGTAACCCGCCGAACGGCGATGCGGACGGCAGTCATGGGGCTGGCCGCAGTGTTGGGGCGGGCGGCGAGTGCTGCCGTTCCGACGTCGTCATCCACATTCTCTACAGAATGCACGGGGGCCAACACGTGTAGCGCCACACAGCCCAACGAATGCGTGAGCGGCGAGAACAACACTTGCTCAGGTGTCAACACCTGCACCAGCTATAACACCTGTGAAGGTGCTGGGACGACGAACGACTGCTCGAGCGACAACACGTGCACCAACAGCAACTGGTGCGACCTAGGAGCTAGCAACAACTGCGAGGTTCAGACTTCGGGCAATTCGTGTTCGACGACCGGGGACGTTGGCTCGTCCAACACCTGCACTCCTGTTCAGGCGCAGAACAACTGCACGCCTGGAATTGGCGACGATACAGGTAACGGGTGCACGGGAGCAATGAGCAACAAGTGCTCCGCTGGCTCGAGCAACAACTGCCAGAGCATAGGTTCCGGTCGGAACGAGTGTTCCGGGGGCTCGGAATCGAACACGTGTGTTGGTATCGGTGCGAACAACAATTGTGAGTCAGCGTCGACCAATACATGTGGGACCGGTGGCTCGCAGATGAACACTTGCTTGAAAAGCGCGTCGAACACCGTTGGGCCGTAAGGTCATGCAAACCTTCTGCTAGTGGGGCTGGTCAGAAATTCGCATCATAGATATCCAGCTACTTGGCAGCGATGTCGTCGCAGTAACGCTGGAGAGATCGCAGGATCTGGTCTGCTGTCTTGGACCATACGTACGGGGAGGGATCGTCGTTGTGCTCATCGAGGAAGCTGCGGATGTCTTGTTCGAGGGCACGGGTCGAGCGGTGCACGCCTCGCTTGAGCTTTCGGCGAGAGAGCAGTGAGAAGAAGCTCTCCGCCACGTTCAACCAAGAAGACTTGGTTGGCGTGAAGTGAAGTTGGAATCGAGGGTGCCGCAGCAACCAACGTTTCACATCGGCAGTCTTGTGTCTTGTGTGTCGCGTAGTTGTCCAAGATGACGTGGATGTCCAGGTGCGCGGGCACGTTGCTGTCAATTTCGTCGAGGAAGCGAATGAACTCCTTAGCCCGGTGCTTCCTGAAGCACTTCCCGATCACGCGGCCCGTCGCCACGTCGAGTGCTGCGAACAGAGTCGTCGTACCATGTCGGATGTAGCGGTCGGTTTGCCGAGCATTGACTGTGGGTCGCATCGGCAAGAGCGGCTGTAACTGTTCCGGCACGCACGTTCTTCGCGCCGCGCCGAACCGGCGCATGAACAGAGATTTCCGCCACCGGGTGTCGGCACCGGCGCCGGCCACGACGGTGACCGTCCGTAGCTGGCTGGGCTACGAGCCCACGAACAACTGACGCACGATGTTGTCGATCGCGTTGTCGGCTTTGGCGATCTGGGCACGCCGTTGCCGTCCCAGCATCCAGCCACGCGGAGTCAGCTGACCGACCTGGGAGGCAGGAGTGGTCGAGATCGCGTGAAGCACATCCCGCAGGTAGAGCAGCGGGCTGATGCCATGCTCTCGACACGACTGGACGAGACTCAAGAGGATGAGTGAAGCTTGGGTGCCGTCCTCGGATCCGAAGAAGAGCCAGTTCTTCTTGCCGATCACGACTGCACGCAGAGCACGCTCGCAACCGTTGTTCGAGATCTCGCGGATGCGGCCATCGGTCAGGAAGCGCTCGAGAGCAGGCCACTGGTTGAGCCCGTAGCGAACTCCCTCCATGAGCGGCCCCTTCGGGAGGCTCGGCTGGTCGATGTGCATCTGCTCGAGCCAAGCCTTGAGCGCGTTCGCAATCGGGCGAGAGTCGCGCTGACGGACCTCGACCAGCTCGTCATCCGTGAAGGGTCGACCATCTTTGCCCTTCTTGGCGACGCTCTCGATCGCGAACAGCTTGCCGATCCAGCCCAGAGCCTTCTCCGTGGTCGAGTCGCCGAGCTTCCGCGCATTCACGAAGTAGCGACGAAGGTGTGCCCAGCATCCGATGCGCGCGATGCTGGTTGGATCGAGATCGCTGTAGCAGTCATGGCCATCGCACTGCAACCGACCACCGCGGTCGCCCAAGACCTCTTTGGGGCTGCCGCGATTGCGTGAGTCCGTAGCGGTGTAGAAAACCCCGGCGTGTTGATCGCGCCACGCCCACACGTGGATCTTTTTCTGTCCGGGGTTTCGGCCGTTGCGCTGGTTGCCGTAGGTGTCGTCCACCTGCAGGACGGAGGTGTCGAGGCTCTCGAGAACTTGCTCGACATGGGCATCGAACACGGGCTTCAGGAGCTCGGCACAGCGCATCGCCGAAGTGCATAGGACGCTACGCGACAGGCTGAGCCCCTCGGCTGCGTACTTCTTCTCCAACCGCGCGTACGGCATGTGGTTGGCAAAGCGGTCGAAGATGATCTGCGCAAGGAAGCCGGGGCCGAGGATGCTTTTGTCGAGGACTCGGGTGGGGCCCGCGGCGACGACGACGTAGCCCTGACAGGTCGCGCAGGAGTACTTCTTCCTCACGATCTGGTGGACGAACGAGAGCTCGATGCGCTCGAGCTCCTGCGAGACCTCTTCGCCGAACTCCCGACGGCCGTTGCCGCAGCAAGGGCACAGCAGGTCCTCGCCCTCGATCGTGAATACGGAGCGTTGCCGCGGAAGATGCTCTGGGAAGTCCTTGCGTCGCTTGGTGCGCTTGCGCTTGTGCTCGGGGACGGTGATCTCTTCGGCCTCTTCTTCGGCCGCCTTGGCGTCGGCTCCCGCTTCCTCTACAGCCTCTTGCGCGAACGGCAGCAGCTGTCGCGGGTCGATGTAGCGGCTCTTCTCCGAGCGGCGACCGAACAGCATGCGCTGAAGGTCGGACATCTGCGACTTCAGCGACGAGATCTGCGTGAGCAGATCCGGGATCAAGGCACGTAGCTGCGCCTCATCCAGTGCGTCGACGTTGACCGTTTGCTTGCGACCGCCCATCGCGACCATTGATACGAACAGAGCGCGAGTAATGCCGACGAAACTTGGCGGATTTCAGATCAATCCCTTCGAGCAACATCACGAGCTGTGCGCGCTCGACTTCGACATGTGTGGCGTCGCCGCTCTTGGGACGCCAACTGTCAAACGTGCCGCGCTCGAGTCGCTTCATCGAGATCCAGAAACCGTTGCGATCCCAGAACAAGATCTTCACGCGATCGCGACGCCGGTTGAAGAACGCGAAGACGTCGCCATCGAACGGATCCCGATGAAAGCTGTGCTGGACGATCGCGCTCAGCCCGTCGAACGACTTCCTCATGTCGGTTGGCTCGTTGGCGACGTACACGCGCACGCCCGCTGGGAAGGCCAGCATCAGTCGGCCACAGAGTCCAGCAAGCGGTACGCGATGTCTTGAGCAATCGCGCCCTCGAACTCCGCGACGACGCCCGCCGGGAACCTGAGCCGCACAAGGCTCGAGCTCTCGCCCTCGTCGTTACTCGTCCGGCCCCGACCATCGCGATCGACGACTCGGACCTCCGCGAACCCAGTGCTCTCCTCCGATCGCAACCGATGCGACCACCAACTCAGCGTCCCGATCGGGATACCGAACCGCTCCGAGAGCGCACGCAGCGAAAACCCTTCCTGCTCGCGGAGCGCGAGAACCTGCCGGATCTCACGGCGACGACTTGCTCGCTTCGACATGGCCGCCATCGTGGCGAACGACTCGAGCGTTTGCAGACGTGGTTGCCGGAACAGTTACGAGCGGCTGCGCTCGATCCCGCACCAACGGCCTTCTAGGCCCAGAACCAGAGTTCGTGTCACCAGCGTAAGCGTCCGGTGAAGGCATCTCGAAAGCCGCTGGCGGATCGGCAGGATGCGGCGGATGACGAAGAGAATCCCCGTGTGGGCTCGAGCGGAGATGCGCGAGCTGCTTCAAGAGCTGGACACCTCAGGCGTGACGTTCGCCGAGTTCGCGCGCCGGCGTGGTGTCAACGCAAACCGCATCTACTGGGCGAGGCGGCAAGCCCGAGCTGCGGCGGCGCCGACCTCCGCGCAGGCGATGTCGGACTTCGGGGAGCTGGTGGTCGCCGCAGACCCGTCTCCGCGACGAGCAGCGGCCATTGAGTTTCGGGTGCCGTCGGGCGCGGTTGTCGATGTGCAGCGCGACTTCGACGAAGCGACGCTCCGACGGCTGCTCGGAGTCCTGCTGTCATGCTGAGCTTTCCGCCCTCGCCGCTAGTCAAGATCTTCGTTTGCCGGAAGCCGGTGGACATGAGGAAGAGCTTCAGCGGTCTGTCGGGTGCGGTCATCGACGTGGTCGACCACGACCCGCAATCTGGTCACCTCTTCCTCTTCTTCAACAAGCGCCGGACCATGATGAAGGCACTGGTGTGGGAGCCGTCTGGTTACTGGGTGCTGGCGAAGCGACTTACGAGCGGCCGCTTTCAGGTCTTCGATCGCTCGGCTGAGAACAGCAGCCGATTCGAGATTGCGAGTAGCGATCTCGCGCTCTTGTTGGACGGCATCGACCTCCGTGGCGCGCGCCGCAGAGAAGTTCGCGATCAGGTGCTGTAACGACTGGCCGCGACTTGATCCGTCTCCGGTTTGTGTTAATCAGAGGGAGTGACGCCGCTCACGGACCTCGACGAAGCCAACTCGACGATCGTCAAGCTGCGCGCCGAGATCGAGCGCCTTCGCGAGCAGCTCGAACTGATGAAGCAGCGCACGTTCGGACGGCGCCGCGAGCACATCGATCCGAACCAACTGCTGCTGTTCGAGGCCGGCGTCGCGCAGCTCGAAGAGCTGCAGAAGCAGGCGCAGGAAGCGGAGCAGTCGAGCGAACTCGCGAAGCCTGACCCGAAGAAGAAGCGGAAGCGCGGTCACGGTCGCGGTCAGTTCGCCGAGCACCTGGATCGGCATGTCGTCGAGGTCGACGTGCCGGAAGCGGAGCGCTGCTGCCCCGAGTGCGGCGAGGCCATGCACTGCATCGGAACTGACGTCACCGAGCGTGGCCACATCATCCCAGCGCGGTTGGTCGTGAAGCGCTACGTGCGCAACAAGTACGCGTGCCCGCACGGGCACAGGATGAAGATGGCGTCGATGCCTGCCGGCGTCGTCGAGAAGGCGAAGTACGAGCCCTCCGTCTACGCGCATCTCGTCACAGCGAAGTACGGCGACCACCTGCCGCTGAACCGCCTGCAGGGGATCTTCCGCCGCTTCGGGGCGCACGTCCCGAAGTAGACCATGTGGGACATGCTGGCGCGCTTCGACGAGATCGCGGCGCGTCCGATCCTGGCCGGCCAGTCCTGCTGAAACGCGTCGGCGGTCGCTTTTCAACCGCTGGCCGCCATGGCGTCACCGGACGCTTACTCACCAGCCGCCATCTGGCGATTGCTTGAGCTGAGATAGGGAGGCCGCGCCAGCGGCGACGACTGCAGCGATGAGGCGACGTCCGGCAGTCGTGACCCGGTAGCGATGCGTGCCCCGAACCTTGTCGATGACGCCGTGAGCACAGAGCAGACGCTGCAGTCGAGTGACCCGTGCGCTGATGCAGGAGGTTGGCGACTTCCGCGGGCGTCAGCTGTAGCCGCTGGGCCTCGTCGAGAATGCGCGCGATGAACGACGCGCATGCGGGATCCGTGCCGGCGCCGGTCTGCCTGCGCAGCGCGACCGTACCGCGCGCGCCCCGGACCGCGACCAGCCCGAGCTCGGCGTAGGCGCGGCGGATGGTGTGGAAGTTGACACCCCAGCGCTGCGCGGCATCCCGCGCCGACGGCAGCCTCTCGCCCTGCACCAGCTGGCCGGTGGCGAGCTGATAACGGATCGCTTCGACGATCTGGTCCGCCACTGCCGTGCGTGTTGTGTAGTCGTCGCGGCGCGCCGCGCGGTCTGACGGCGTGAGGGACTCGTCTGCCATCGCGCCGGCCGCCGCCCGTCGGAGCAGGCTCACCGCCAGCTCAACCGCCCGAGCGCTGCAACGAACGCCGCCGATGGAGGCGTCGCCGTGGTCGAGTGCAATCCAACCCAGGCGCTGCGCTGGCGGTCCAGGTCGCCGATTCGCTCGCGGTCGCGGCGCACCCCTATTGCCTGGGCGACGGTGAACAGCCGCCCGGCCCCGTCCTGGCGACGTATTTCCACTACGCCGAGATCGCACGCCGATGGCGCCACCGCCTGGCGTCCATCCACTTTGCATCCATCCGGCCGGACCACCGACTGGGCGAGCGGCTGCTCTCGCGACTCCCGCGCAGAGGGATCGCGCAAGTGACCCTACTGGAGTACGAACGCAGTATGGCCGACAACATGGCCGAAGACGTGGCGCGGTTGCTGCCCGAGGCGCGCTGTCAGATCGTGCCGAAGGCGACCAAGCGACCGATCACGAGCCTGCGACGGCTGGCACCGAACACGCCGGTGCTCGTCGCCCCGCGGGTCTGGAACGACCTGCCCTCACCCTGGCGGGACGATCCGCGGGTGCTCGAGGTACGCTACACCTTCGACGCCGACGAGCTGGCGGCGATCGCGCACCATCTGCGCTGGCGCCGGCGGGGCGCACGCCAAGTCGCGCGAAGGGACACGTCAGCGGTCTGCCTGCGCGGCTGAAGCCGCCGACCGCAACCGACCAATCCTGCCGAGGTTCGCCGTAGAATCGCGCCATGTCCGCGAGCGCCCCGTCCCCCCGCATCATTGGCGCAGTCAGCCTGTTGGTGGCCACCACCGCCGGTGACGTCCACGCCCAGACCATCGCGCTGTCCGGTCTCGATCCCGTCGCCTTGTGCGCGGGAGAAGAACGCGCCGGTGACCCCGCGCTGACGGCCGCCCACGGCCGGCTGCGCTACCAGTTCGCGGACGCGGCGAGCCAAGCCCGGTTCCTCGCCGACCCATCACGCTACGCGATCCAGTGGAACGGTGCGTGTGCGCGCATGGGACCACTCAGCGGCCGCGGCGATCCCGAGCGCTGGTCGGTGTACGACGGCAAGATCTGGGTGTTCGCCTCCGATGCCTGCCGCGCGGGCTTCGCGCGAGCACCACACGGCTACACGGCGACTGCACCTGCACTGCCGAAGATCGACGACGCGGCACACCAGCGAGGCCTGGCCCTGTTCGCGCTGGCGGTCGAAGCACACGGCGGCGAGGCCGCCGACGCGGCGGCGGCGGTGCGATTCACGCGGTCGCGGGAGCAGCAGGGCTGGCAACACGAGCTCATGCTGTTGTGCACGCCGACCGGAGCGACGCGGCGCACCTCGCGCTGGGATCCGCCGGCGACCGGCGAACAGCGCGGGTTCTCGACCACGTGGATCACACCGCCGGGCGAAGGCTCGGCCGGCACTGCGTTCACCACTGAGGAAGCAGACGTGTTCGATCTCTGCGCCGCCGAAGAGCACGATGCACGCCGCCACGCCCTGCGTGAGCTACTGCCGTTGCTATGGGCACGGCACCAGCCAGCGTTCCGCTGCCGCCACCGTGGCGCGAGCACGCTGGCAGACCTGCCGGTCGAGGACCTGGAGGTCTTCGTCTTCGGCATGGCCACGACCCTGCACCTGGCCCGCGACACGCACCGGGTCGAAGGCATCTCGTGGCGGGGCCGCCTGAACGACGGCCGCACGCGCGCGGTGCGCGAACGGTTCGGCGGCTGGACCGAGGTCGACGGCGTCCTGATGCCCCTGGCACGGACTGCGCTGGCGCCGGCGGCGGACGGCGCACCCGCCGCCGAGGAATGGGACCAGGCCGCGCTGGTGGCGGAGATCCCACAAGGCGCCTTCGAACGCCCGGAGGGTTGAGGCCGCCACCCACTGCTCCAACCGCGACCGAGGTTGCTCCGTGGACGCAGCCGACCTACGCTGTCCGCCGCCGATGCACCTCGCGCCGCGCCCTTCGACCGCCGACCGCCAACGCCGCCGCACCGCTGTGCTGGCAGCGCTGTACTGCGTGGTTGCGGTCCTGGCCGACGCGCACCTGCTCTGGCACGACCACCACGCCGCGCACCACGGCGGCCCTCCCACTCCGGCCGTCGCCTCGGCGGCCTGCGATGGTCACTGCGACCATCCCGGCCACCACCACCACGCATCGTTCGACGAGGGAGCCTGCCTGCTCTGCAAGAGCTTGGGCCAGCGCGACGATGTGCTGCTCCCGCCACGCTCCGGCGCGCCGGCGATCGTGGTTTGCGGCGAGGTCGACGCCGCCCAGTGTGGCCCGCGGTGTCCAGAACGCAGCGGCCCCGGCCGCGCCCGGGGACCACCCCTGTTCGTGTGAGCTCGAGACCGTGGAGACCGCGCGCGGTGCGCGGTTTCCGACCGAATTACACACGAACAGGAGAACCCGATGTACCCCATTTCCCGTGGGGCGTTGTGGGCGTGTGCCGCGTGCACCGCTCTGCTCGCCCCGATTCCTTGCCAGTCACCCGCCGAGGAAGCGCCGGACGGCGCGCTCGGCCAAGGCAACGCGTTCAATCCACAGATCACCGTCTTCGCCGACGTACTCGGTAGCCTGTCCAGCGACAGCGCTGACGAGACCACCAACCGGTTCAGTCTGCGCGAGGTCGAGGTCGACCTGCGCGCCGCGGTCGCGCCCTGGGCCGACGGCGTGCTGATCCTCGCCTTGCACGAAGAGATCGAGGACGACGGCGGCTCGACCGAGATCGGGCACCACATCGAGATCGAAGAGGGCTATCTCGACTTCTTCGATCTCGGCTACGACCTCGCCGGTCGCGTCGGCGTGCTGCGCAATCACTTCGGCCGGCACAACCAGCTGCACACGCACGACACGCCTCAGGTCACGCGACCACTGGCGCACAGCGCGTTCTTCGGCCACGAGGGCTTGATCACCACCGGCGTCGAAGCCCGCTGGCACGTGCCCAACCCGTGGGATGACTTCGTCGAGCTGCGCGCGGCCGTAATCAACGCCGACGGTGGAGAAGAGGCGCCACTGCTCGGCGGGCCCGATGCCGACAACCCCGCGCTGGTCGTCCGCGGCAAATGGTTCGACACGCTGGGCGACGACTGGGACGTCGAGCTGGGCGGTTCGTATCTGTACTCCGCGACCAGCGACCGCGGCGGCTTCGACGCCCACGTCGCCGGCGCCGATGCCACGTTTACTTGGCGCTCGCCGCAGGCACCCGACTCGCGCAGCCTCTTGCTGCAGGGCGAAGCCCTGTGGGCGCGCAACGACATCGACGACGGAGGCACCGGCTTCCGCAACCGCAGCGCCGGCTACTACGCCTTCGCCCAGCTGCAGCTGGCCCGCGACTGGTACGTCGGCGTGCGCGGGGACCGCACCGAGTTTCCGAACGACGAGGACCGCGGCCCGGTCGACCGGGATCTGGGGCTGTCGAGCTACGTCAGCTGGTACCCCACCGAGTTCGTGCGGCTTCGCCTCGAGTACCAACACCTCGAGCAGGAAACCGCGGGCTTCGACAGCGATGTCGACCGGCTGTTCCTCAATCTCACCTTCACCTTCGGCGCTCATCCGCCGCATCCCTACTGGGTCAACCGATGAAAGCACTCGCCCTTGCACTCTCTTGTGGCGGCGCGCTCGCCGCACTCGCTCCCGCCCAGCTGCGGGTGGTGACCAGTACGCCCACCCTGGCCGACCTCGTCCGCCAGATCGGTGGCCCGCACGTGACGGTGCAGTCCATCTTGCGCGGGCCTGAAAACCCGCACCACGTTGCCGCCAAGCCGAGCTTCGTGATGATGCTCAAGCGCGCCGACCTCCTGGTGCACACCGGACTCGACGCCGAGCCCTGGATCCCGATGCTGATCAAGAGCGCGCGGCGAGCGCACTTGCGACCCGGCGGCAAGGGACACATCAACGCGGCGCGCGGCGTGGAGCTGCTCGAGGTCCCGGCCGCCGCCGAGCTCACCCGCGCCGCCGGCGACTTGCACGTGCACGGCAACCCGCACTACCTGCTCGACGCGCGCAACGGCGTGCGCGTGAGCCACACGATCGCCGCCGCGCTGACCGCCGCGGAACCCGCGCACGCCGCCGACTTCGAGCAGAGCCGGCAGCAGCTCGAGGAGCGGTTGCTGGCGCTCGACGCACGCCTGGCCGAGCAGATGTCACCGCACCGCGGAGCCCCACTGGCGACCTACCACCGCACGTGGAGCTACCTGATGGCGCGCTACGGCCTGGAGAAGGTCGCCGAGGTCGAGCCTCAACCCGGCATCTCACCGTGGCCGCGCCACCTGATGGAGTGCGTGACGGCAATGCGCGCGGCCGACGCCCGGCTGGTCGTGGTGGAGACCTACAGCAGCCGAGAGGACGCCGAGTTCGTCGCCGAGCGCGCCGGCGGGCGCGCGCTGACGCTGGCGCACGAGGTCGGCGCCCTGCCGGACGTCGATTCGTACGAGCAGCTGCTCGAGCACAACGCCACCGCCCTCGCCACCGCCCTGGCAGCAACCGACAAGGCCAACGCCGGCGGCCACTGACGTGCTGGAGCTGCTGCTCGCGCCGTTGGTGGCCTGCGTCGTGCTCGCCGGCATCCACTGCTACCTCGGCCTGCACGTGCTGATGCGCGGCGTGGTGTTCGTCGATCTGGCGCTGGCGCAGATCGCGGCGCTCGGCGTCGCGGTCGGCGCCGTCGCCGGCGCGCTGCCGCACACGGCCAGCAGCTATCTCTGGTCGGCCGGCTTCTCCACGCTGGGCGCGGCGCTGTTCGCGTGGTGGCGCTTCGACCACCGGCGCGTACCGCAGGAGGCTGTGATCGGCATCATCTACGCCGTCAGCGCCGCGGTGACCGTGCTGATCCTGTCGCACAGCGCCATCGACAAGGAGGAGATCGACCACATGCTGCTCGGCCGGTTGCTGTTCGTCGACTGGCCGGAGATCGGCGCGGCGGCTCTGGTCTACGCCGCGGTGGCCGGGATCCACGCGCTGTGCCGGCGGCCGTTCTTCGCGATCTCGCGCGGCGAGACGGTGCGCCGGACAGCGCTGTGGGACTTCGTGTTCTACGCCACGTTCGGCATCGTCGTGTCGAGCTCGGTGCAGCTCGCCGGCGTGCTGGCGGTGTTCAGCTTCTTGATCGTGCCCGCGGCCTGCGCCGCGCTGTTCTGCGACACCACCACGACCCGTTTGTTCGTCGCCTGGGGCTTCGCCCTGCTGGCGAGCGCCACCGGTCTGTGCGCCAGCGCGTGGCTCGACTGGCCCGTCGGGGCGGCGGTGGTGACCGCGTTCGGCGCCGTGTTCGCTGTCTGCGCCCTGGCCGCCCGCCGTTATCCACAGTTTCCACACTGCTGAGAGGCCGCGGGCCGGCAAACCCGGCGCTGAACCGCGTGCCCTGGACGGCTATGGTCTGCAGGCTGGGATCACACATCGACGCATGAGCAACACCAGCCCCGAGACTCTGAAGCGCACCGCCGACACCCTCCGCGGCCTGGCGATGGACGCCGTGCAGCGCGCCAACAGCGGGCACCCCGGCATGCCGATGGGCACCGCCGATCTCGCCGCAGTGCTGTGGTTGGAGCACCTGCGCTTCCTACCGGACGACCCGGAATGGGCCGGCCGCGACCGCTTCGTTCTATCCGCGGGGCACGGCTCGATGCTGCTCTACGGCTTGCTGCACCTCGCCGGCTACGACTTGCCGATGGCCGAGCTCGAGCGCTTTCGGCAGCTGCACAGCAAGACTCCCGGTCATCCCGAGTTCGGCGAGACCCCAGGAGTCGAGACCACGACCGGCCCGCTCGGCCAGGGCTTCGCCACCGGCGTCGGCATGGCGTTGGCGGCGCGGATGGAGGCGGCGCGCTTCCGCTGCCCGGAGCTGTGCACGCGCGTGTTCGGCATCGTCTCGGACGGCGACCTGATGGAGGGCATCAGCGCCGAGGCGGCGTCGCTCGCGGGACACCTCGGGCTGGCCAACCTGGTCTACCTGTACGACGACAACCGCATCACCATCGATGGCGAAACCGACCTGACGTTCAGCGAGGACGTCGAGCAGCGGTTCGCCGCGCAGCGATGGCACGTGCTGCGCTGTGAAGGCCACGACTTCGACGCGGTGCGGCGCACACTCGACGCCGCGGTCGGCGAGGCCGAACGCCCCACGCTGGTCATCTGTCGCACGCACATCGCCAAGGGCAGCCCCAACAAGGTCGACACGTCGGCGTCGCACGGCGCGCCGCTCGGCGACGAGGAAATCGCGCTGACCAAGCGCGCGTTGGGCCTGCCCGAGGAGGCGTTTCACGTGCCGCCGGAGGTGCGCGCGGCGTTCGCAGCGCGGGCCGAAGCCAACCGCCGGGCGCGCGCGCAGTGGGAGGACGCCGTCGCCCGTTGGCGCAGCGCAAACGCGACCCTGGCAACCGCGCATCAGAGCTACCGCGCGCGACGGACGCCGGCCGATCTGGCCGACCAGCTGCGCACCGCGATCGGCGACGACACGGCCGCCACCCGTGTCTTGTCCGGCGTGGCGCTGCAGACGGCGGCGCGTCTGGTGCCCTCGGTGGTCGGCGGGTCGGCGGATCTCGAGGGGAGCTGCAACACCCGCCTCAAGGACTCCCCGGCGGTGCGCCGTGACGACCTCAGCGGCCGCAACATCCACTTCGGCATCCGCGAGCACGCGATGGCCGCGATCTGCAACGGCATGGCGCTGCAGGGCGGCGCGCTGCCGCTGTGCAGCACTTTCCTGACGTTCTCGGACTACATGCGGCCGAGCATCCGCCTCGCCGCGCTGATGCGTCTGCCGACCGCGTTCGTCTTCACCCACGACAGCCTGCTGCTGGGCGAGGACGGCCCGACCCACCAGCCGGTCGAGCACCTCGCGGCGCTGCGCCTGATCCCGGGCCTGCACGTGTTCCGCCCGGCGGACGGCTTCGAGGTCGCCGCGGCGTGGACGCACGCGCTGGAGCGCCGCGACGGCCCGGTGGCGCTGGCGCTCACCCGGCAGAAGGTGCCCGCGCTGGCACGCGACCGCGATCTGACCGTGCGCGACGTGCTGCGCGGCGGATACACCCTGCGCGCCGCCGCCGATCCGCAGGCCGTGTTGATCGCCACCGGCGCCGAAGTCGCCCTGGCCCTGGCGGCCGCCGAAGAGCTGGACCAGCGCGGCATCAACGCGCGCGTGGTCAGCATGCCCTGCGTCGAGCTGTTCCGCCTGCAATCGGACGACTACCGCGCGGCCGTGCTGCCGCCGGGCACGGCGACGTTCGCCGTCGAGATGGGCCGCCGCGAGGGCTGGTGCGAGTTCACCGGCCGGCTCGAACACGTGATCGGGGTCGACGGTTTCGGCGCGAGCGCGCCCGCCGCCGACCTGGCAGAGCATTTCGGCTTCACGGCGCCGCGCGTGGCCGAGCACGTCGAGGGTGTGCTCGCCCGGGTGCCGGCGGGCTGAGCCCGAGGAGCCGCGACCCGTGCCCGGCCAGGCCCCGCCCCCCGGCGCGCCCGAGACCCCCGGCGCACCCGACGAGGAAGATCCCCGGATCTGCTTCTGCATGAAGGTCTCGCGCAGCACCCTGGTCGCCGCGATCCGCGCCGGCGCGACCACCGTGGAGGCGCTCCGCGACCGCACCCGGGCGGCGTCGGGCTGTGGGACCTGCCGCATCGACCTGCTGCTCCTGCTCGCCGAGCACGCCGACCGCGGCCCGACCACGACCGGCCCCGGGCCGGCCGGCACGGCGCCCCGCAGCTGAGGAATCCCCCGTAGCCCAGCGCGCCGAGCACCGCGTCCGACATGCCGATCCCAGTGGATTTTCGGAAGGTCGGCGGCGACCACCGGTCGACGGGAATAATCTCACGCAGAGGGGCGTCTACGCCGGGCCGTGTGCGGATCCACCGTGGTCCCGCGGGCCCCCGTCAGGGGCGCCCAGCGGTGACGCGCTTTTTCGCCGGCGCCTCCTCCCGACACACCACGCGGACTGACTCGAACGATGACCTCTTCGAAAGCCATCCTGATCCTGCTGATCCTCGGCGCCGCCGCTGCCGGCGTCTTCACGCTGGTCTCCGGCGATGGCGGTGAGCCCAACTTCCCCGCCACGGGGCAGACCCAGGTCGCGCGCGCGACCGACCCCGAGGCGACCTCCCTGCAGTCGACCGAGCCCCAGCCCGTCGAGGCGCGCCCCGCCCAAACCCCGACCCGGACCGAAGTCCCCGCGGCGCCAGCCGGCCGGGACCACCCGCAGGGCGTGATGGGCCAGGTGCTGACCCCGCAGGGCGCGCCCGCCGTCGGCACCAAGATCTTCCTGATGGAGGCGTCGACGACGGACTTGTTCCAGCAGCTTCGCCTGGCGCACAAGGGCATCCGGATCCCGCCGCTGGCCAGCACCGAAGCCGACGAGACCGGCGCGTTCCGCCTGGGTGTGCAGCGGGTCGACGCGACCAAGCGCTACGAGGTCCGCATCGTCAGCGACGACTTCGTCGACCACAACGTCCCGCCGGTGGCGATCCTCGAGAACCAGTGGTACGACCTGAAGCGGATCACGCTGGCGCGCGGCGCGACGCTGTGGGGCCGGGTCACGATCGAGGGCAGCGGCGGCGTGCCGGTGCCGGATGCCATCGTCCTGGTCAAGCCCAACAACTACTTCCCCAGCGTCAACCCGACGCCGGGCCGCGAAGAGGGCATCGAGATCCCCGTCGACCACACCGGTGGCTTCCGCATCGCCAACGCACCGTCCGGCGTGGTCAACATCGCCGCCGTCGCACCCGGCTACGCCCGCATCGAGCGGCAGTCGGTCACCATCGACGAGCACGTCGAGAACCAGGTGATGTTCGAGCTGCCGGCCGGCGTGACGCTCAGTGGGCTCGTCACCGACGTCGACGGCCTGCCGGTCAAGGGAGCCCGGCTGGAGGCCACCGCGATGAGCGCCAAGTCGCCGACCACCGGCCGCACGCACAGCGAGCCCGACGGCAGCTTCGAGGTCGTCGGCCTGACCGACGGCCCCTACATGCTGACCGCGGTCGCCCCCGGTTTCGTGCGCGCGCAGATCAAGCCGGTGCAGGCGCCCGACGCGTCGGTGCAGGTCGTGCTCGAGCGCCAGGGCGAGGCCGGCGTGCGCGCCTACGACAAGAACAACCGCTTGATGCGGTCGTTCAACGTCACCATCAAGACCTACACCGAGAACCAGGAGCTGTACGGCAACACCGACATCCCGACCCAGACGGCCAAGCCCGACGGCAGCGGAATCGCCACCATCACGGGGCTCGACCCGGGCAGCTACGTGTTCCAGGTCGAGGCGCGTGGCCACTGCAAGACGTTCTCCGAGCCGTTCACGATCGCCATGGGACAGCCCAAGCCGATCGTCGACGTGCGCCTCACCGAGGGCGGCGTCATCGAAGGTGCGGTCACCGACGTCCGCGGCCAGCCGGTGGCAAACGTCAGAGTGCGCACGCTGCCCAACCACTTCGAAGAGAACCCGTTCACCACGATGTTCAAGGGGATCATTCCCTACAAGATCACGCAGCAGTCGGTGAACACCGATGCGCAGGGCCGCTATCGGTTGGCGCTGCTGACGCCGGGACAGTACCAGCTCAAGTTCGAGCACCCGCGCTACTACGAGGTGTTCTCCAAGAACCACGAGGTCGCCGACGGCAGCGTGACGTCGGTGCCGGCGCAGTCGCTCGAGACCGGGACGCTGCTGCACGGAACGGTGCGCGTCAACGGCGAGCCCGGCAGCCAGGTGAAGATCACCATCAGCTCGCTGCCCGACACCGAGGGCGGCGCCGCGCCGCGCATGTTCAGCTGCGATGCGATGACCGACAACGATGGCAAGTTCGCCATGCCCAAGCGCATTCCGCCCGGCCGCTATCAGGTGATGGCGGCGCGGCAGATGCTGAGCAACCCGCTGCTGACCATCGCCGACTTCCACAAGACCAAGCAAGAGATCACCCTGCCGCGCGGCAAGGAGAAGCACTTCCTCACCTTCTCGATCACCGAGTGAGGCCAATCGGTACGGCGTGACGCTCACGCGACGGTGAGCGCCGCCTCCCGCCGGTTTTTGCGCTTGGGCCGTGTGCACCGCGCCACTGGCGCGATGATGATGCGCATGAGCACGCGCCCGAGCTACTGGGACTACATCCGCGTCGAGGAGCTGCTGTCGCTGCAGGGGGGGCTCGGCGACGACGACCGGCAGCTCAGCAACGACGAGGTGCGCTTCATCACCATCCACCAGATCGACGAGCTGTGGATGAAGCTGGCGCTGCGCGAGCTCGAGGCCGCCCGCGACGTGTTCCGGGCAGATCGCGTGCCGGAGACGGAGCTCTCCAAGGTCACCGCCGGCCTGCGCCGCGCGGTGCTGATCTTCGACCTGGCGGCGCGGCACTTCCAGCTGATGGAGACCATGCGGACGCAGGACTACCTGCGCTTTCGCGACAAGCTGTCGCCGGCGAGCGGCTTCCAGTCGGCGCAGTTCCGCGAGCTGGAGATCCTGATCGGCCTCGATGAGAAGGACCGACTGCCGTTCGGCAACGAGGCGGCGTTCACCGACGCGATGCGCGGCGCCGGCGGCGAGATGACCCCGGCGCTGCAGCGCGTGCAGCGCCGGCAGGCGGACCGCCCCACCCTCAAAGAGGCGGTCTACGCCTGGCTGTACCGCACACCGATCGACGGCTCGTCACCGGCCGACGCCGGCGACGAGGCCGTCGTCGAAGCGTTCATCGAGAAGTTCCTGCAGTGCCACGCAGCCGCGCTGCAGCGGCAGCAGGAGACCTCGGCCGGCGCGCAGGCGTTGACCGAGGCGGACCAGAAGCGGTTGCGCGAGCGCTACCGCGCCGAGCAGGACAGCGCGCGGCGCTACCTCGAGGCGCGCGAGGCCGAGGGCGAAACGCGCCGCACCCTGCGCCGCTTGCGCGCCGCAATCCTGTTCATCGACACCAACCGCGACCTACCGCTGCTCTCCTGGCCCGGCGAGATCGTCGACGGCCTCATCGAGCTCGAGCAGGCATTGCTGGTGTTTCGCCAGCGGCACGCCCGCATGGTCGAGCGCGTCATCGGCCGCCGGGTGGGCACGGGCGGCTCCGACGGCGTCGCCTACCTCGACCGCACCGCGCTCGAGTACCGCGTGTTCACCGAGGTCTGGGCGGCGCGCACCCTGCTGCTCGCGCCCGAGCACGCGCCGGCGCTGCGCGACGCCGCGTTCTACGACCTGCGGCAGGGGTGAGCGCCATGAAGCCCCCCTGCCATGGGCCGTTGGCCCCTGCTCGCATTCAAGTCGTGCCGGGCGGGCTCCCGATACAACGTGAGTGAGCGGATCCCCCTTCTCCGACCCCCGCTACGCAGAGCTGGGCTGCAACCACCACCCGGGCCCGGCCTCGGTCGCGGCCCACCTCGCCGCAGTGCACGACCACTTGGGCACCGCTTCCGGCGACGCGACGCGGTGCTTGTGCGCCGCCAGCGATGACCTCGCGTTGGTCCAGGTCGACCGCAACGGGCTGCCCATGTGCCTCGTCTTGTGCCGAGCATGCGGGATCATCCGTCAGAACCCACAGCCCAGCTCCGACACCTTGGCGTGGTTCTACACCCGCCACTACCGCGCGATCTACGGCCCGCACGTCGCGGCCGACTCGCTGTACGACGCCTACGCTTGGAAGGGCCAGCTGGCGGCGCGCGTGCTGGGCGAAGCGGGGGTCGAGCTGGCCGATCGCACGCTGCTCGATGTCGGCTGCGGCGGTGGGTGGGCGCTGCGAGCCGTGCGTGCTGAGGGCTGCACGAAGATCGGCTACGACTTCGACGAGGAGTTCCTGGCGATGGGGCGCAGTCACCGGCTCGACCTACGTCGCGGAGACGCCGCGCAAGCGCGCGCCGACGGCGTGGAAGCCGATGTGCTCATCGCGGCACACGTCCTCGAGCACGCCAAAGACCCCGTCGGTTGGCTTGCGGATCTACGGCCGTTGGCACGCGCTGGCGGCCACCTCTACGTCGAGGTCCCCCACTTCCGCCGGGTGCGCGCGACCTTGGAGTGCGACAGCCGGCGCTATTGGCAACTCGCGCACCTCTGGGACTTCCAGCGCGCACACGTGGAAGCGATGGCGCGCCGCGCTGGATGGCGCCCGATCCACAGCACCGAAGACGACCAGAGCGTCGAGGTGGTCTGCGAGCTCGCGGAGCCCGAACCGGAAACGCCGATGCCCGCCATGGGGACGGTGGTCGAGGATCTTCTTCGGCACTGCGAGGCCATGCGCACGAGCATGGTCTATCGAGCCAGGCGGGCTGCGTACCACCGCGCCCGTCGCATCAAGCGTGCGCTGCTCGGTCCACGGCGCTGAGCGCACACTGGAGACGGCCGCGCACTGGTTCCACTACTCCGCCAGCAAGCGCCCGACCTCGGCGACGTCGCCGCGCGAGCCGATGAACAGCGGTGTGCGCTCGTGCAGCTGACTCGGCATCAGGTCGAGAATCGGCGTGCGGCCGTCGGTGGCATCGCCGCCCGCTTGGCGGGCGACCAACGCCAGCGGCGCGCACTCGTACAACAGACGTAGCTTGCCCTGCGGCTTCTCGACCTCGCCGGGGTACATGTAGATGCCGCCCTTGATCATGGTGCGGTGGAAGTCCGAGACCAGCGCGCCGATGTAGCGCGCCGAGCGCTTGCCGCACTCGGCCTCGCCGCAGCGGAACCGGCGCACCATCTCCACCGTCTTGTCGTCCCACTTGCTCTGGTTGGACTCGTTGACGGCGTACGTGCCGCTGCCGTCGGGGATCTTCATGTCGGGATGGGTCAAGAAGAACGCGCCGATCGAGCGGTCGAGGGTGAAGCCGTTGACCGGGCCGTCCGCCATGGCGTAGACGAACATCGTGCTCGGCCCGTAGAGGATGTAGCCGGCGGCGACCTGGTCCGCTCCCTTCTGCAGGAACTCCTCGGTGGCGACGCGATCGCCGGAGCCGGGCCGGCGGTGGATGCTGAAGATCGTGCCCATGCCGCCGTCGACGTCGACGTTGCTCGAGCCGTCGAGGGGATCGTGCAGCAGCAGGTACTTGCCCGGCTTCTGACCCTCGAAGTGATGGATGTCGTCCATCTCCTCCGACGCCATGCAGCTGACGCTCTCGACGTTGCGGAAGACCTCGATGAAGACGTCGTTGCTGATCACGTCCAGCGCGCGCACCTCCTCGTCCTGCACGTTGCGGTCGCCGGTGAAACCCAGCTTGCCGACGAAGCCCGCGCGCATGATCTCGCTCGCGATGATGCGGCCGGCCAGGGTGACGCGGTTGAGAATCGACGACAACTCGCCGGTCGCACCGGGAGAACCGGCCTGGTCGCGGAGAATCTGGTCGGAGAGGGTGACGCGGCTCGTTTGGGTCATGGCACGGCTTTGACGACGAAAGTGGCCAGCGGTGGCCCACCGGGATCCGAGCGGACAATGTAGCGCCCCGCGGCTGGAGTAGGAACCGCGACGAACAGCCAGACACCGGGCTCGGCACGCAGCAGCGGGCGGCGGTCACCATCGTGTTCGACCGACAGCACGGCACCCGGCGCGCCACACCACTGCACGTAGCGGAAGCGCGCGTCCGCGGACCGCTCGAGCAACGCGAAGTCGCCCGGCCGCGGCGCGGCCGGCGGCTCGCCGCGGCCGACGCGCCAGTAGAGCACCACCGCATCGGTCGCCGACCGGCCGGCGTCGACGCCGGGAACGTCGAAGCGGGCGAGCGCGCGCAGCGCCCGGCCGGCGTCGAAGTCGGCGGAGAACCAGCGCCCGCTGGCGTGACTCTGGGGCGCTTCGGCACTGGTTTGCTGGAACTGCACCGGATGGTCGAGGACGAACCGCACGCCGCGCCGGTCGAGGTAGTCGTCGAGCGCGCCGGCGCGCAGCGCGGCGAACGCCTCGGCGTTGACCACGCCGTCCAAGTTGACGACCGGCCCGGGCCGGTACCACGCGGCCAACCCCGCGTTGAACACGCCGATCGGGACCTCGGCGGGGACCACGCGGTCGACCAGCTGTGCGGCCATCTTCATCTCGTGCTGCCACGGACGCTGTTCGGGCAGCGCGCGCGCTTGTGCGGCAGCCAGCAACGCGGCGGCGACGGCGGCGGGCCAGAGCCAAGGCGGCCGCCGCGCCGCCGCCAATCCCAGCGCCGCGCACAGAGGCACGCCCAGCGGCGCGAAGTAGTACGGCCGCGGGTAGTGGCGCCAAACGTGGTGGCAGAGCATCAGCGCGATGGCTCCTGCGAACAGCGCCAACGCGATCCGCGCCTCGCGCGCAGGCGCGCTCGCGACCGAGCCCGACGCCGTCGAGGCCGCCGGCGACAGCGCCAGAAACAACGCCGCAACCGCCGGCACCTCGAGATCGCGCGCCCCGGCCACGGCAGCCAGCGCAACCGCGACCGCCGGCCACCACCGGCGGCGCGCTGGCACCCACCGCCACGACACGGCCCACGTCCACACCGCTGCCAGCACCACCGACACCAGCGTCCACGGCCCACCCAACGCGCACGGCCGCAGCCACCACCACAGCCGCGCACCGCGCTCGGCGAGACCGGGGTCGGTGGCGGCGAAGTGCTGCTCGAACAACCACGGGATCGGCTGCGCGCTGTCGGGGACCGCGCGACCGGTGAGCAGCACACAGACCAGCGCCACCGCGACGCCAGCGACCGCGGCCGGCATCAGCGCCCGCGCAACGCCACCGCCCGACCGCGCCGCAATGCCGAGGAACGGCAGCAGGAGCAAGAGATCCGTGCGCACCAGCCCGGCGAGCGTGCCGACGATCGCCAATGACACTCCGCCGCGCCGCGCCGCCCACCACAGCGCCAACACCGCGAGCCCGGCGAGCGCGGTCTCCTGCCCGTTCTGCGCCTCACTCAGCAGGAACGGATTGCCCGCGTACAACAGCGCCGCCGCGACCGCGACCGCGCCGTGCGCGCGCAGCAAGACACCGATTCCGACCGCGGTCGACACGTGTAGCACGAGGCCCAGACCATGCGCAGCCACTGGCAGGACGCCGGCGCCCCAGCCCGCTGCGACCACGGCGAGCAGCGCCGACCAGCCGAGCTGCACACCGTGCGTCGCCACCCCGGGCACGACGCACGGCCCGGTGCCGGCGGCGACGCTGCGCGCCCAGGCGAACTCGTAGTAGGCATCGTCGCGAAAACGCGTCACCTCGGGCATGGCGCCGAAGTCGAGCCGCAGCACGACCGCCACCGCCGCCGCCGCCGCGATCACGACCAGCGCCGCGACCTCGTACCCACGCGCCGGCCCCGCCGCGTTCACGGCTTGCCGGCGAGGAACGCCCGCACGGAGTCGCCGCACGGTCCGTCCGGCAACAGCGGCAGGGCGTCGTGCCCGGCGCCCGGCGCGACGACCAGCGGCGCGTCGAGAGCGGCGGCCACGCGGCGGCCGTGCTCGAGCGGCACGACGCGGTCGGCGTCGCCGTGCAACACCAGCGCGGGACAAGACACCGCCGCCGCCGCGGCCAGGTTGTCGAACGGATGGCGCAGCAGCCACCGCACCGGCAGCCACGGGAAGTGGTGCGCACCGGCCTCGGCGACGCTGGTCGGCGGCGCCAGCAGCACCAGGCGGTCGGCGCCGCGCGCCGCGGTGTGCACCGCCAAGAACGTGCCCAGCGAGCTGCCGCCGACCACCAGCGGCAACTGCTGCTCCTCCGCCCGCGCGCGCGCAAAGGTGTGCGCCACTTCGGCGGCCTCGCGCAGCGCGTCGTACGAAGCGCGCCCGTCGCTGTCACCGTAGCCGGGATACTCGGCGACGATGGTCTGCAGGTCGTAGAGGGCGAGCTCGGCGGACCAACCAATGCCGCTGCGCAGGTCCTCGCCGTTGCCGAGGAAGTAGAGCATGACGCCGCGCGCCGGCCCCTTCGGCGCCGCGCGCGCGATGCGGAACCGCTCACCGCCCGGGCGCTGCAGCCACTCGACCACCGCCCCCTGCACGGACGGCAGTGCCGCGCCCCGCCCCCTGCCGGCACCGGGAAACACCAGCGCCTCCTGCTTGACCCAGACCAGGCCGACCATCAGCGCGTAGCAGGCGGCGACAGCCGAGACGACGATCCAAACCATGCGCCACCGCATCACGGCGTAGACGCCGTGGCGCGACAAAACCCGTCGAGCAAGTCGGCGAATCGCCGCGCCGCGCGCGCCCCCTCGGCAATCACTTCGTCGTGGCTGAGCGGACGCTCGCCGATGCCCGCCGCCAAGTTGCTGATCAAGGAGATGCCGGCGAGCTCGACCCCCATCGCGGCGACCGCGCTCGCCTCGAGCACCGTGCTCATGCCCACCGCGTGCGCGCCCATCGCCGCCAGCATGCGCACCTCCGCCGGCGTCTCGTAGGCCGGGCCGAGGTTGCCGGCGTAGACGCCTTCGACCAAGTCGGCGTCCAGCCCGCGCAGCACAGCGCGCAGCGCCGGCGAGTAGACCGCGGTCTGGTCGGGGAAGCGCGGACCCAGCGCGGGCTCGGCGTCGCCCAGCAGCGCCGACTGCCCGGTCAGGTTGAGATGGTCGACGATCAGCATCAAGTCACCGGGCGAGAACGAGGGATCGATGCCGCCGGCCGCGTTGGTGATCACCATGCGGCCCACCCCGAGCCGGGCCAGCGTGCGCAGCGGCCGCGCCACCTCGGCCGGCGACCAACCCTCGTACAGATGCACCCGGCCGCTGAGGCAGGCGACCCGCAGCGTGCCCAGCCGCCCCACCGTGAGGCTGCCGCCGTGCCCCTCGACGCGCGGCACGGGCCAGTGCGGCACCTCGCCGAACGGCACTTCGAGCGGATCGCTCAACCGCTCGGCAAAGCCGCGCAGGCCGCTGCCCAGCACCAGACCCAGGTCGGCGCCGTCGATCCCCCGGGCGCGGAGCGCCGCCACCGCTTCGTCCAGTCGTCGACTCTCAGCCACGCATCACTCCTGCCATGCACGCGGTGACGCACGTCGCCACCGCCCCCGCCAACATCGACCGCACCGCCAAGGCGGCGATGTCGGCGCGGCGGCTCTCGGCCATCGCACTCAACCCGCCGATCTGGATCGCGACGCTGCCCAAGTTGGCGAAACCACACAGGGCGAACGAGGCGATCAGCATCGTGCGCTCCGACACGGCCCCCGCCGCATCCATCGCGCCGAGCTGTTGGAAGGCGACCAGCTCGGTCAGCGCGATCTTGGTGCCGAGCAGCTCGGCGAGCAACCGGATCTCGCCCGCCGCCACGCCCATCACCGCGGCCACCGGGCTGAACAGCCATCCCAGCAGCACGCCCACCGACAACCCCTCGACGCCGACCCAGGCACCAACGCCGGCCAACATCCAGTCGAGGACCGACACCAGGCCGAGAAAGGCGATCAGCATCGCCGCGACGTTGAGCGCCAGCCGGAGCCCGTCGAGCGCGCCACTGGCCGCCGCCTCGACGACGTTGTTGGCGCGGTCGCCCGTGCCGCGCACCACGCGCCCCATGGTCTCGCTGGTCTCGGTCTCCGGCCACAGGATCTTCGACACGACCAAGCCGGCCGGCACCGCCATGACGCTGGCCACCATCATGTGGCCGGGGTCGATGCCGAAGGCCACGTACAGCGCGAAGACCCCCCCCGCGATCGTCGCGTAGCCGCCGGTCATCACGGCGTGCAGCTCGCTCATCGTCATCCGCGCCAGGTACGGGCGCACCATCAGCGGCGCCTCGGTCTGCCCGACGAAGATGTTGCCGCAGGCCGACAGCGACTCGGCGCCCGACGTGCCGAGCAGCCGCGCCATCACCACCGCCATCGCCGACACCAACCGCTGCATGATGCCGAGGTGGTAGAGCACCGCCATGAACGAGGAGAAGAAGATCAGGGTCGGCACCACCTGCGTGGCGAACACGAACGCGAACCCGGGACGCCCGGGCAGCGCCATCCAGGTCGTGCCGTCGTCCAAGGCCAACACGCCGGGGTCGGTCAGGTTGGCGTCGGCGACGATCGGACCGGGCGCCGCGCTCCACGCGACGCCGTCCTCGCTGCGCGCCGAGAATCCCGCCCCGATGAAGAGCAGGCCCTGCTTGTCCGCCAACAGCGTGCCGCGCCAATCACCGCTGCCGCGCAGCTCGACCGGCGGTCGCAGCGCGAACGCGAGTCCGTCGGACGACGTGGCGTGGTGGGCGCGGTCGCGAGCTCCGCGCACCGGCGCCAGCAAGTGCCAGGTGTCGCCGAGCCGAGCCACGGCCGGAGCCGCCAACACCGCGCCCGGCACGCGCAGCCGCTCGCCGGACTCCAGAACACATTGCCCGCCGGGACGCCAGCGCGCCGACAGCAGCACGGCCTCGCCGGCGCGGTCGCGGTGCGCGGCGAAGTAGAGCCGCAGCGCATCGCCATCGCGCACCAGGCACGGGTCGAACACGGTGCGCACGTCGGCGGGCAAGCCTTCGATGACGAGCGGCACCGGCTCTGACCAGCTGCCGTCGGCGGCGCGCTCCGCCGCCGCCAGGCCGGCGAGCGATGCGGGCAGCGCCGGATCGCCCCACTCGAACACCGCCCGCGGGACACCGTCGGCGGCGACCGCGAAGGTCGGCGCCGACGCGCCGCTCGCGAGCAAACCCCGCGCCTCGAAGCGAACGCCGTCGTCCGCTTCGTACAGATGCAGATCCCGCGTCGAGGTCTGGCGCCCGAGGTCGCCGAACACGAACTCGGTGCCGCGCGCCGACAGGTCCAAGAACCCCTTCACCCCGCGGCCGAGCGATTGCAGCCATTGGTTGCCGGTGTCCCAGTACAGGAACGCGCCGCCGAGGACGACCTGCAGCAACACGCCGGCGCCGACCAGCCGCCACGAGATCGCCCGACGGTCGCGTGAGGCGAGCACGCACGCGCCGAGCAGCACGCCCACGCCGAGCAGGGACCACAGCTGCAGCATCGGCGCTGCATCGGACACCATCGCGGCGGGCGATTCCACCGGCCGCGGCCGGCCGCGCCGTCAGGCGGCGCCGAGCTCGTCGTCCCAGCGCAGGTCGCGCTCGGCGACCTGCTCCAGGATCTCCACGCGCAACCCCTCGAGCCTGAGCCCGAGGCGGTCCAGCACCTCGGCGGCAACGCCATCATCCTGCGCGGCGACGCCGAGCAAGAGATGCCCGGCCTCGGTCTCGGCATGCCCCAGCCCGAGCGCCTCTTGGCGCGCCATGTGGACCGCCTCGCGCGCGTCGCGCGTCCATGGCAAGTGGTCCTCGAAGCCAAGCCGGCCGTCGCGCGACAATCGCGAGCGCAGCGCATCCTCGACATCGACCCAGGTGACACCCGAGCGCGCCAAGACATCGCGCACGCCGGCGTCCTCGAGCAGCGCCAGCAGCAAGTGCTCGGACGCCACCGCGGGGTGGCGCAACCGCCACGCCCAGGTCAGGGCGCGCGACAACACTCCGCCGCTCGAGGTGTCCAGCTGGATCATCGACGCCGAGTCGGCGGAGCCCCCCGAGGCCACGTGGCGGCCCCATCGTCTGCCCAATCGTCCGCGGTTCATCTGAAGAGAGGTCGGTAGAAACCGGTTGTTGCTGTCAGCCGTACTGGCGGCCAGCGGGTTTTGGTGTGTGGGGCTCCGGACTTCGACGTTCGCAGCCGGGGCCGAGGATCCCAACTTGTGCGGGAAGGAGAAGTGGTGCAAAACTCGCTCGATGACAACGGGCTCTTCGGACGCGGATTTCGCGGCGCCGCTCCCCGGCACGGCGGAGCGCATTCTGGATGACGGGTCACCGGAGGTCCTGATCCGTGAAGAGCCGCTCTCGATCGAGGTCGGTGGCGAGAGCGTGCTGACCATGCGAACCCCCGGCGCCGACGAGGAGCTGGCGACAGGATTCCTGATGACCGAGGACGTTATCCAGTCTCCCGCCGACATCGAGCACGCCGATTGGCAGGCCGGCGACCCGGCCGCTCTGCGCGCCGACACCATCCGGCTGCGGTTGCGCTCCGCCGCCACCGCGCCGCGCGGCCGGTTGACGCGCACGCACGAGATCCGCCCGTCCTGTGGTCTGTGCGGCTTCGCCAACCCCGAGGAGCTGCTCGAAGATCTGCCGGCGCTGCTGCCGGCGGCGCCGCGGCTGACCGCCGCCGCCGCCAGCGCGCTGGTCGCGCGCCTGCCGGCCGTGCAGCCGCACTTCGCCGCCACCGGCGCCTCTCACTCGGCCGCGGTGTTCGCCGCCGACGGCACGCTCTGGGGCAGCGGTGAGGACGTCGGCCGACACAATGCCCTCGACAAGGCGATCGGTGCGGCAGCGCGCGCCCAGCACGAGCTGGCGCGGGGCATCGCGGTCCTCTCCGGCCGCGCCGGCTTCGACCTCGTGCTCAAGTGTCTGCGCGTGCGGATCGGCGTGGTGTTGTCGGTGTCGGCGGCCTCGGCGCAGAGCTTCGATTTGTGCCGCGCCGCGGGCGCGACGCTGGCCGGTTTCGTGCGCGAGGGGCGGATGCGGGTCTATCTGGACGGCGGCCGCCTCGACTGAGGAGGCCGCCGCGCTACCATGCGCGGCCCGTGTTGACGCCGACCCGCCGCCGTTCGACCCCCGTCGCCATCCGCACCGTGACCGTCGGCGGCGGCCATCCCGTCGCGGTCCAGTCGATGACCAACACGGACACGGCCGACGCCGAGGCGACCGCGCGCCAAGTCGCGGAGCTCTACCGCGCGGGCTCCGAGCTGGTGCGCATCACGGTGAACAACCGCGCCGCCGCGGCGGCGGTACCGGAAGTGCGGCGGCGGCTCGAGGACGAGGGGCTGGACGTGCCGCTGATCGGTGACTTCCACTACAACGGCCACGTGCTGCTGCGCGAGGAGCCCGCCTGCGCGGCGACCCTCGACAAGTATCGCATCAACCCCGGCAACGTCGGCCGCGGCGCCAAGCACGACGCCAACTTCGCGACCATGATCCAGGTCGCGAAAGACCACGACCGTCCGGTGCGCATCGGCGTCAACGCCGGCTCGCTCGACCAGGAGCTGCTGTCGGCGCTGATGGAGGAGAACGCCCGGCGCCCGAACCCACAGCCCGCCGAGCAGGTGACGCTGGAGGCGATCGTGCAGAGCGCAGTGCGCTCGGCCGAGGCAGCCGAGGCGCTCGGTCTGCCGCGGGAACGGATCGTGATCAGCGCGAAGATCAGCCGCGTGCAAGAGCTCAACTGGGTCTACCGCGAGCTCGCGCGCCGTACCGACCACGCGCTCCACCTCGGTCTGACCGAGGCGGGCATGGGCATGAAGGGACTGATGGCGTCGGCGGCCGGTCTGGCGTTGCTCCTGCAAGAGGGCATCGGCGACACCATCCGCGTCTCGCTGACGCCCGAGCCCGGCGCGTCGCGCAGCGTCGAGGTGCGCGCCGCACAGACTCTGCTACAGGTGATGGGCATCCGCCCGTTCATGCCGCAGGTCACCGCGTGCCCGGGCTGCGGCCGCACCACGAGCGACGCATTCCAAGTGCTGTCGCGCGACGTCGAGCGCTTTTTGGCCGAGCGCATGCCGGAATGGCGCGCGCGCTACCCCGCCGCCGTCGGCCTGCAGGTGGCCGTGATGGGCTGCGTGGTCAACGGCCCAGGTGAGAGCAAGGCCGCGCACATCGGCATCAGCCTGCCCGGCACCGGGGAAGCGCCGCGGGCACCGGTCTACGTCGACGGCGAGCACGCGTGCACCCTCGAGGGTCCCGAGCTGAGCCGCGACTTCATGCGCATGATCGAGGACTACGTGCGCGGAATGGGCGATCCGGCGGCGTCCTGACGGGCGGCGACGCCCCCATTCACCGCGGGGCTGGAAAAACACCTGTCGCCACTGGTAGCCTGTTTCTGGGTGCGGTCCGGTCCCGGGTGGCCTACAGACCCGTTCCCAGCACGGTCGCTGACCTCGGATCGACCATGAGCAACCTATTGTCGATGACGGACTCCATGCCTTTGCACGCCGGTGTCGCGACGATCCACGTGGTCGATGACGAGCCGAGCATTTGCCGCCTGTTCGAGCGCATCTGCGCTCAGATGGGACTGCGCGTTCAGACCTACTCCGGCGCCGAGGCGTTTCTCGAAAACTACGACCCCGAGACCCCGGGCTGCCTGATCCTCGACGTGCAGCTGCCGCAGATGAGCGGCCTCGAGCTGCTCGAGCGGATCTCCGAGCTGCAGTGGCGCATTCCGATCGTCATCATCAGCGGCAAGGCCGAGGTGTCGACCGCGGTGCGCGCGTTCAAGCTCGGCACCATCGACTTCCTGGAGAAGCCGTTCACCAAGGACGAGATCGCCGCGGTGGTGACCAACGCGGTGCAGATCGATCTGCAGCAGCGCCGCGAGAACGCGCAGCTCAGCGAGATCGCCCGCCGCGTCAACAAGCTGACCCCGCGCGAGCGCCAGGTCATGGACCTCGTCGTCGAGGGGAAGTCGAACCGCGTCATTGCCGACGAGCTCGGCGTCAGCCCCAAGACCATCGAAGTGCACCGCGCCAACGTGATGCAGAAGATGGAGGCGGGGTCGCTGGCCGGCTTGGTCCGCATGGTGATCGCCAACCGGCAGGGCAGCGCCGAGCCGGTGCGTCCGCCCGAGTCGACCGACAGCTGAGCCCGCCGTCAGGCGTGGCGGCCGAGGATCAGTGACCGCGGCAGTGGCGGCGCCTCGGTCACGGTGAAGGCCGACGCCAACCGGCCGGCGGCGGCGGCGGCCGCGGCCTCGCTGGCGGCGTGCAGCTCGGCGAGCGGAGCACCGCGCGCCACGCGGTCGCCGACCACCGCGCGCAGCACGACCCCGACGCGGGGATCGATCGCGTCGCTGGGCTGCGTGCGCCCCCCACCGAGATCGCGCACGCACAGACCGACGACGAGCGGGTCGACGTCGCCGACGAAGCCGTCTGCCCCCGCCTCGACGCAGCGCACCACAGGCGCGGGGTGCAGCCGATCCGGGCGGTCCAAGAAGCCGGGATCGCCGCCCTGCAACTGGACGTTGCGCTCGAGGCAAGCGCGCACCGCGCCGCTGCCGAGCAAGTCGTCGAGCCGCGCCCCGGCCGCCGCGACATCGGCGTCGACGCCGCCCAGCACCAGCATCTCCGCGGCCAGGGCGCGGGTCACGGCGAGCAGATCGGGCGGGCCGTCGCCGGCCAGGCAGGCGGCGACCTCGCGCACCTCGAGCGCGTTGCCGGCGGCTCGACCGAGCGGCGCATCCATGTCGGTGAGGAGAGCGACGACCTCGATTCCGGCGGCGCGTCCCGTCTCGACCAGACTGCGCATCAGCGCTTCGGCCGCCGCGCGTTCGCGCATGAACGCCGCGCGGCCGCACTTGACGTCCATCACCAACGCTTCGATGCCCGCCGCCAACTTCTTGGCCAGGATCGAGGCAGTGATCAACGGCACGCTCTCGACCGTGCCGGACACGTCGCGCGCGGCGTACATGCGCGCGTCGGCCGGCGCGATCTCACCGCTCGGCGCCGCCATCGCGTAGCCACAGGCGGCGACGGTGGTGCGGATCTCGTCGATCGACAGAGCGGTGCGGTAGCCCGGGATCGCGGCGAGCTTGTCGAGCGTGCCGCCGGTGTGGCCGAGGCCGCGGCCGGACACCATCGGCACGGGCACTCCCGCCGCGGCGACCCACGGCGCCAACAGCAGACTGACCTTGTCGCCGACGCCACCGGTCGAGTGCTTGTCGACGACCTTCGCGGCGAGGCCGGTGTGCTCGATGCACCGGCCCGAATCGCGCATCGCGCGGGTCAGTGCCGAAGTCTCCGCCACGCTCATGCCACGGCAGCACACTGCCATCAGCCAAGCGCCGAGCTGCACGTCGCCCAGACTGCCGTCGACGACACCGCCGACGAGGTCGCGAATCCGCGCCTCGTCGAGCTCGCCGCCGTCGCGCTTGATCGCGATCAGCTCGGCCGGGTGATGCTGCATCGCCCCCTCACGGCGCGACCGGATGCCAGAACGTCTTCACCTCGACAAAGGGCTCCAGCCACACCAGGCCGGCCGGCGCCGCATACCAGGCCTCACCCTCGAGATCCGCCCAGCGCACCCGCTTGACGTTGTCGGCGGCGGCCTCGGCCACCGCCGGCTGCGGCGCGCCGGCCGCCAGCACGCCGTCGACATCGCGGTGACTCGCCAGCTGTGGCAGCAGCTCCGCGCGCTCGCCGGCGAGCAGATTGACCGCCCCGGCCGGCACGTCGCTGACCGCCAACAGCTCGCCCAAGGCGAGCCCGGCCAGCGGCGCGGACTCGCTGACCAGCACGACCGCGGTGTTGCCGCCGGCCATCACTGGCAGCAGCAATGCCAGCAATCCGAGCAACCCCGGCTGCTCCGGTGCGGCGATGCCGACGACGCCCGCCGCCTCGACCGTACTGAAGTTGAAGAACGGTCCGCCGACCGAGTTCTGCGAGCCGAGCAAGCTCTGCAGCTTGTCCGGCACACCGGCCCACCAGACCACCAGATCGACCGATGCGTCGACCTCGCGGCAGGCCGCGGTGGCGTCGACGCCAGCGGCGGCGAGCTCCTCCACCAACGAGGCGCGCCGCACTTCCATCACCTCGGCCAGCCGATACAGAATCTGACCGCGCAGCAGCGGCGTGGCACCGGCCCACCGCGGCGCCGCCCCACGGGCGGCGACGACGGCGTCGCGGAGATCCTTGCGACTGCCGCGCGCGACATTGACGCCGGGTGCGGCGTCGGGACGGTAGCTGCGGCCGGACTCGCTGCGCGGAAACCCACCGCCGACGAACAGCTTGTAGGTCTTGCGGACTCGGGGACGGTCGGTCATGGCATCGGGCTCGCGTCGCCGCGGCGGCTCGATGCTAAGGGTCGGCCCGCGCGCGCGCCATCCACGCTGCGGATCACCCGTGCGCCAAGTCGCCGGGTACGCGCAAGTAGGCGCGCAGCCCCTGCCGCCCACCTTCACGGCCGAACCCACTCTCGCGGAAGCCGCCGAACGGGCTCGCCGGATCGAAGCGGTTGAACGTGTTGTTCCACACCACGCCGGCGCGCATCCGCGCGGCCATCCACAGAATGCGCGCACCCTTGTCGGTCCAAATGCCGGCCGACAAGCCGTAGGCCGTGTTGTTGGCCTTGTCGACGGCCTCGTCGGGAGTCCGGAACGTCGACACCGAGAGCACCGGGCCGAAGATCTCCTCGCGGGCGATGCGATGGCTCTGGCTGACGCCGGTGAACACCGTCGGCCGGCACCAGAAGCCGCGCTCCGGCAGCGCGCACGACGACTCGTGGCGGACCGCGCCCTCAGCTTCACCACTGGCGACGAGCGCGCGGATGCGCTCGAGCTGGGCACGGCTGTTGATCGCGCCCATGTCGGTGTTCTTGTCCATCGGATCGCCGACGCGGATCCGCTCGATGCGGTGCAGGAGCTTGTCGACCAGCGCATCGTGCACGCTCTCCTGCACCAGGAGCCGCGAGCCGGCGCAGCACACGTGCCCTTGGTTGAAGAAGATGCCGCGGACCACGCCTTCGACGGCTTGGTCGAGAGCGGCGTCCTCGAACACGACGTGCGCCGCCTTGCCGCCGAGCTCGAGGGTGAGCGGCTTGCCGGTGCCGGCCAGCGCGCGCTGGATCTGCCGGCCGACGGCGGTGCTGCCGGTGAAGGCCACCTTGTCGACACCGGGGTGTCGGACCAGCGCCGCACCGGTGGCGCCATCGCCGGTGACGGTGTTGACGACGCCGGCCGGCAGCTCGGCCTGGCGCAGCAGGTCGGCGAGCCGCAGCGCGGTCAGGGGCGTGGTCTCGGCCGGCTTGAGCACCACCGTGTTGCCGCAGGCCAACGCCGGCGCGATCTTCCACGCCGCCATCAACAGCGGGAAGTTCCACGGAATCACCTGACCGACCACTCCGATCGGCGACGGTGGCGCGGTGGTGCCCCCCGGCATCGCCAGCTCGAGCTTGTCGGCCCAACCGGCGTGGTAGAAGAAGTGCGCCGCGGCGAGCGGCACATCCACGTCCCGCGCCTCGCGGATCGGCTTGCCGCCGTCCAGGGTCTCCAGGCAAGCGAACTCGCGGGCGCGCTCCTGCAGCAGGCGCGCGATCCGGTACAGGTAGCGGGCACGGTCGGCACCGGACATGGGCCCCCAGACCTCGGTCTGCGCGCGGCGCGCCGCGGCCACCGCCCGCTCGACGTCGGCGTCGCCGCCGTGCGCCACCTGCGCGAGGCGCTCCTCGTCGGCCGGATTGATCGTGTCGAACACCGCGCCATCGGCGGCATCGGCAAACTCCCCGTCGATGAACAGCCCGCACCGCGCATCGATGTCGAAGTGGTCGATGGACTCCGGCGCCGGCGCGTAGTTCCACTTGTCGCCGAAGCGCAGCCGAGGGCGGGCGGCCTGGGTCGGTGAACGGGGATCGCGGGTCTCGGTCATCGCAAATCAGTCCCGGCTGAAGTCGTCACCGCGCTGGTAGACGCCGGTTTCGAGGCGGACCCACTGCATCAGCAGGTCGTTGAGCAGAGTGCTCGCGCCAAAGCGGAACCGGCTCGGGTCGAGCCAGTCGTCCCCCAAGGTTTCGTTCACCAACACCAGATAGCGCAACGCCTGCTTGGCGGTGCGGATGCCGCCGGCGGCCTTGACCCCGACCGCGCGACCGGTCTCCAGGTAGTGGTCGCGCGCACACTCGAGCATCAGCAGCACGACCGGCATCGTCGACGCCGGCGCCACCTTGCCGGTGCTGGTCTTGAGGAAGTCGGCGCCCGCGAGCAGAGCGATGCGGCACGCCCGGCGCACGTTGTCGTAGGTGGCGAGCTCGCCGGTCTCGAGGATGACCTTGAGGTGCGCCGGCCCACAGGCCTCCTTGATGCGGCAGATCTCGTCGAACACCTGGCCGTAGCGCCCGGCGTGGAACGCCCCGCGATCGATGACCATGTCGATCTCACCAGCACCGTCGTCGACCGCGCGCTGGGTCTCGTCGAGCTTGACCTGCAGCGCGGTGCGGCCGGAGGGAAAGCCGGTGGCCACCGACGCGACCGCGACCCCGCTGCCGGCGAGGGCCCCCTTGGCGACCGCGACCAGGTCGGGGTAGACGCACACCGCGGCCACCGCCGGCACGGCGTGCCCCGGCAGCGGATGCATCGCCTTGTGGCACAGCGCGCGCACCTTGCCCGGCGAGTCACGGCCTTCGAGCGTGGTCAGATCGGTCATCGCGATCGCCATCGCCAGCCCGTCGCGCTTGGCTTCGCGCTTGATCGAGCGCGTCGCCAACTCGGCGGCGCGCGTCTCGAGCGCGACCGCGTCGACCGGCGACACGCGGAGATCGGCAGCGGCGAGGGACTTGGCGGTCAAATCGGACTCCGGCGCGGGACGCGCCTGGCCGCCATGCTACCGTTCCCGCCGAGAGCGCGTCCACGCCACAGTCGAGCGCCTTGGCAGCAACCGGCCCGCCGGCGATGCTGACCGTCCCCACCGCCGCCTGCGATGCCCACCGAGCCCGCCTTCGTCGACGCCGCCCGCTCGCCCCAGGTCGCCGCTGCGCTGCGCGCGCTCGGCAACGACGACGGCCACTTGCGCATCGACGGGGTCGACGCCACCGCACTGGTCGAACGCTTCGGAGCACCACTCTACGCGTTCTCGGCCGGCGTGCTGCGCCAGCGGCTCGCCTCGGTGCAAGCGGCGCTCGGTCCGCGCGTGACGGTGCTCTTCGCGCTCAAGGCCAACCCCAATGCCGCCGTCGCCGCAGTGCTGCGCGCGGGCGGCGCCGGCGCCGAGGTCGCGTCCGCGGGTGAGATCGCCATCGCGATGCACGCCGGGTTCGATGGCGCGGCCGTGCAGTTCGCCGGACCGGGCAAGAACGCGGCCGATCTCGCCTACGCGCGGCACGCCGGCGTCGGCTGCCTCAACCTCGAGTCGGAGGCGGAGTACGAGGCGGTGCTCGCCGACGCGCGCCAGCACGGGACGCGGCCCGGGGTCGCGCTGCGCGTCAACCCGCGCGCGGCGGTCGCCGGCGCGCGCCTGCAGATGGGCGGTGGGGCGAAGAAGTTCGGCGTCGACGCCGATGACGTCGGCGCGCTCCTGCAGCGCATCCACCACGACGGCGTCTGCACCCTGCACGGCTTGCACGTCTACGCCGGCACGCAGTGCTTCGACGCGGCCGCGTGGGCCGACGCCGCCGCCGCGCTGATCACCGCGGCGAACGAGCTCGAGCAAGCGACCGGCGTCGATCTCCCAGCGCTCAACTTCGGCGGCGGCTTCGCGGTGCCGGTGTTCGCCACCGACAACCCGTTCGATCTGGACGCCGCGGGCGCGCGGTTGCGGGCGGCCATCGCCGCCGACCGCGACTCCCGCCGCTACGCGGTCGAGCTCGGTCGCTACCTGGTCGCGCCCGCCGGTGTCTACCTGACCCGGGTGCTCTACTGCAAGGAGTCGGGCGGCGCGCGCTACGCCATCGTCGACGGCGGCATGCACCACCACGCCGCCGCCGCCGGCATCGGCGCCGTCGTGCCGCGCCCGTTTCCGGTGTGGGCCGCGCGCCCCGACGGCACGCCCCTCACTGGCGGTGACGGGCCACCCACGACGATCGCCGGACCGCTCTGCACGCCGATCGATACCTTTGCCACCACGTCCCTCCCGCTGCGCGCGGGAGACCTGGTGGCGGTGCTCGTCTCGGGCGCTTACGGGCTGACGTTCAGCAACACCATGTTTCTCAGTCACCCGACGCCGGCCGAAGTCTTGGTCGCCGACGGCGACGCCCATGTCGTGCGCGCTGCTGGGCGGCCGGAGGACGCGCTGCGCAACCAGCATCTACCCCCCGAAGACGCGGCCGGCGCGGAGCGGTAGGCCAGGGCGCAACATGCTCGACCGCCTCGCCTCCCTCGCCCGCCAACACGGCGATCGGACCGCGATCAGCGCCGAGCAAGGCACCTTGACGTTCGCCGCGCTGCACGCCGAAGCGACGGCGTTCGCCGAGTGGCTGCGGCGGGCCGACCGCCGGCTGGTGGTCGTCGCCGCGCTGCCCAGCGGGCCGGCGCTGACCGCCGCACAGATCGGCGCGTGGGCCGCCGGCGCGGTGTTCGCCCCGATCCCACCGCGCTGCACCGAGGGCGAAGCCGCCGCCTACCTGACCGCTCTGCCCGCCGACGTGCTTCTGGTCGAGGACGCCGGACGTGCGTCAGCGTTCCACCCGGCATCCCGCACACGTCCCCAGTCGTGGGACGACTGGCGCTCGGCCGCCAAACCGCCGACCGCACCAGCCGCCGCGCCGCCCGGCGATGGCGACGTGCGCATGGTGCAGTTCACCTCGGGCTCGACCGGCCAGCCGGCCGGCATCGCGCTGACCTCCACCGCGCTGCGCGCCAACCTCGAGCGCTCGCGCCCGGCGTTGGCGGGGCGTGCCAACAACGCCTGGTGCCCGACGCCACAGTTCCACGCGATGGGCAACGCCGCGATCCTCGAGCTGCTCGACGCCGGCATCGGAGTGCATAACACCAACGCGTTCGTACCGGCCGCTCATCTGCAACGGCTGAGCGAGCACGCCTGCGAGATGCTGGTCGCGCCGCCCAGCTACGCGGCGATGATGCTGCGGCTCGGCGTGCTGGCCCGCGCGCGCAGCCTGCGCGAGATCGTGCTCGGCAGTGCCGCCGTCGACCGCGCGCTGCTCGAGCGACTGCGCGCGACCCTGCCGGACACCGCGCTCGAGCTTCGCTACGGCCTGAGCGAGGCCGTCGGCGCCCTCGCCCGCGGCCACCACCCGGCCGGCACGCCACTGCCCGCCGCCGGCGCGGTGGGCACCCTGATCGCCGGGGCGACGCTCGCATCGCCCCTCCCGCCGCCGTCCGCGCCGGCGGAGGAGCTCGTCGTCCGCACCCCGACCGCCGGCTGCGCCCGGCTCGTCGACGGCGACCTCGAGCCGCTACTCGATGCCGATGGCGCTCTGCACACGGGCGACCTCGCCTGCGCCGACGAGGACGGCGTCTTGCTGCTGCGCGGCCGCGGGTCGACCTTCTTGAAGGTGCACGGCCACCGCGTCGGGCCCGCCGAGATCGAGGCGGTGCTGCGCGCTGCCCCCGAGATCCACGAAGCAGTGGTCGTCGGTCTACCCGACCCGGTGGGCGGCCAGCTGCCGGTGGCGTGCGTCGAGCCCGTCCCCGGCGCGGCACCGGAGACGTCGGCGCTGGCGCACTGGTGTGCGGAACACCTGTCCGCGCACAAGCGGCCGAAGCGCTTCGTGTGCTTCGCTCGGCTACCGCGCACCGCGAGCGGCAAGCCCGATCGCACCGCGATCGTGGCCGCCGTGCAGCGGGGCTGACCGCGGCCGGTGGCCGCCGGCCGGCCGCCAAGGCTGGCTCGGAACGAGACGCTTTGCGCCGGGTTTCGCCGCACGCGCACGGCTCATATCGAGCCTCTCCACAGTCGCGCCGCTCAAGGGCGCCGCCGACTGCCCCGAAATTCGGCGTGAGCCCAGACCGAGACAGCCGCCGCGCACGTGCGGCCTCGGCTCGAGGCAACAGGGGAGCACGGAGAGAACAATGACGCATCGAGTCCACGGTCCTACCGGGAGTCGTCCCGGCGCCGCGATCTGGGGTCTGCTGGCCCTGGCCGCCGCTGCGCCGGCCGCGGGGGCGGCCACAGCCACAAGCGGTCATCCTGCGCGGCCGTCGGCGGCAACCGCCGGCGGCGGCTTCAGCACACAAGTGCGGTTCGCCAACAACACCGCGCACCGCCGCATCGAGTGGGGTCAGGCGACGGTGCCGTTTCCGCAGGGCGCGTTCTTTCCGGGCGACAACTTCGGCGTCGCCGGCCTGCCATCGGAGCTGATCCCGTTCGGCGCGTCGTGGCCGGACGGGAGCATTCGATTCGCGCAGCTCGCCGTGCCGCTCGACCTGGCACCCGGCGCCGAGACCCTGGTCGACGTGACCCAGCTGGCGCCAACGCCGTACTCGTTCCAGTACTCCTCGTGGGTACAGGCGGGTCTTCCGGCGTTCAAAGTCAAGGTCGTCGTCGTGCTGCCCGGCGGCAAGCTGAGCGTCGTCGAGCCGGCGCTCGTGCGCATGGAGCACGACACCGACATCCGCAAGACGCACTACTTCCGCGGCCGCGTGCCGCAGACCGACCTGGTGTGCGACCTCTGGTACACGATCTTCTCCGGCCAAGACCACATGCCGTTCGAGCTGCGCCTGACCGCCAGCAGCACGGCGAGCCCCCTGTTCTCCCAGGCGATCGAGTCGGCGCACCTGTGGGTCGAAGGCGCCGCCGCGCACGTGCGCGCCGCGCGCCGCCGCGGCGCCGGCTACGGCGTGCTCTCCGCCAAGGGCCCCAACGTCGTCCACCTGCTCGGGCCGAGCACGCTCTGGGACGGACAGGGCCAGGAGTGGTGCGGCGACTTCCTGTTCTACTATCCCAACGGCACCGCCAACGGCGGCCGCTCCGACACGCTGATGTCGACGATCCGTTCGTCGTTCTTCGGCGTCAGCACCGACTGGGGCAACAGTGGGGCGTACGGTCCGTTCGGCCACGTCCCGCTGCCACCGCCGTGGATCAAAGACGGCGGCCGCGCCGCGGCGATCGCCGCCCGACAGAGCTTCGAACAGTGGCTCGAGCAGGACGGCAGCCCCTGGGACAACTGGCCTCTCGGCCTCAACAAGTTTCCGGGACAGACCGGCTACCAGCCCGACTTCGGCTCGACCCAGGTGGCGGACATCTTCGCCTCCGGCATGCCGGACCGGATCGAGGAGGCCCGGCTCAACGCCAGTGAAGAGGCGCTGCGGCCGGTGCACCACCGCGAGGCCGACGGCACCATGGTGCGCGCCGCCAACCACCCGACCTGGGTCACCTGGGACGGCCGCACGCACTACCACCCGCAGGTCAGCCCCGACCGCCTGGGCAAGCCGACGCCGGAGCCGCAGCTCAAGGCCAACGGCTGGGTCGGCCGCGACGTGCAGCACTGGTCGACGCTGATCCTGTCGAATGCCTACCTGCTGACGATGAGTCCATCGCTGCGCTACGAGCTCGACAACGACGCCGAGCTCTACATCGCCGGCCATACGCTGCCGAGCGCGCGCAAGACCGCGACCAACGCGCCGGGTGCCGCCCGCGGCGTCGGGCGGACGCTGCTGTGCATGGCGTGGAACTACCTGCTCACCGCCAACGACGGCCTGAAGTACCACGTCGCCGAACGCGTGCGCCAATCGATCGTGCCGGCGGCCATCGGGCTGCAGGTCAGCGGACCGGTCAAGCCGTTGGTGCTGACCCCGCCCGACCCACGACAGCTGATGCGCGACCACTGGCGCCCGTGGGAGGAGTCGCAGGCCGCGATGGGCCTCGAGGCCGCCAGCCGCGTGATGCAGGTGCAGGAGGCGCACGACCTGGCCAAGATGCTGGCCTACACCTTGATCCAGTACGGCTGGAAGGTGCTGCCCAACGACACCGTCATCGGCACCGGGCTGGGCTGGAAGAGCAACGGCGCGCCGCTGACCACGGCCGAGATGAACGACCCGACCTGGGCGCTGTGGTCGTACGGTACCGGCTTCAACGAGTGGGCCATCCCGTCGGTCAAGCTGGCGATCCGCTACGGCAAGATGTACGGCGATTCCGCCATCGTCAACCGCGCGATGACCGTGCTGCAAACGGTGTGGAACCAGCGGCAGGCACCGAGCAACGGCGGCTGGGACGCCTATACCGACTGGGACGCGGTGCGCTGATCAGGGCACGATCACGTGCACCGAGACGCCGTCGGAGGCAGCCAACCGACCGCTGCCTTCGACATGGAAGGTCTGCCCGAACACGGACCTCCCGGCGAGGGCGGCCACGTTCGGAATCGGCAGCGGTATCGCGACCGTCGCCCCCGGGGCGAACGGCAACGCGACCACCGCCGGCCCCGGCTCGAGCAGGATCTCGACCCCCGCGACCATCAGCGAACCCGGCCGAGGACCGAGGAACAGCGCGGAGGCGATCGCGGTGCCAGGGGCCGAGGTCGCGGTGACCGAGAACGAGTTGTTGCCGAGGCTCGGGATGCCGCCGGCGTTGGGGTGCACGGCCCACGAGTAGGCGTTGGCTCCCGCTGACGCGTCGCCGTAGCGCTCGATCGACGGCACCAAGTCCAGCCCGAACACCGAAGATCGCGGAAGAGTCTGGTACGTGCCCAGAGTACGCAGGGCGCCGCTTTCCACGTAGTGCAACGCCCAACCCGATGCGCTCGATGACGTGAGAAAGAGGTTGTCGGTCTCGGGCTCGACCGACAACCCGGTCACGATGGGGGGAGTGCCGGAGATCGGAGTGAGGACTCCGGTCTGCGTGTTCATGCGACCAACGCCGCTGGTCACACCGGTGGTCGCGACCACGAGGTCACCGCCAGAATCCACCACCAGATCGGAGATCGCGTTCGGGGTCGTCCCGACGATCTGCGGACTCCAACCCGCCAGCGGCGTGCGGTACACAGTTCCACTGTTGCCGATGTTCTGACCGAGGTACACCTCGCTCCCGTCCGGCGCGAAGCAAAGCGCATCGAATACGCCCGCCGTCGGCGGCACAGTCATCAGACAGCTCAGCGACTGCGTTTGCAGATCGAGAACGCCGAGCTGGACACAGGTGACCGGGGAGCCGCCGATCCCGTCCGCCAAGAAGACCACGCGTCCGTCGGGGTGCTCGGCCAGCCGTCGCACGCCACCTCCCAAGACCGAGAGCGCGAAACCCAGATACCACGAGCGGGTGTCCGAGACCGTGCTGCCGGACAACGTCAGCGCATACAGCCGAATCGGGCTCCCGCTCGGGTAGGCCACCATGCCGGCCACAACCGCGCCGCTGGAATGCACGATCACATCGCTCACGCCTTGGGCGAGTTCGTTCGGCACCCCTGCCAGCGGCAGCAGCGACCCCGGCGTGCGTGAGGAGGAAAGAAAGAACCCGTTGGGTCGGGACGCCGTCACGACCCAACCCGCGGGTGCCTGCGCGGCGACCACCGAAACGAGCAAGAACACCGGCGCGATGGCCGCGAATGACGCGTTCATGGAACCTCAACCCCAAGCCACGGAAGACCGAGACCCCGATGATAGCACGGAACCGACACGACGGGACGCTGGGCCCGCCCACGCGACCGCGCTACCCTCTTCCGCCCCAATGAGCCGCAAGAACGAGTCCTCCTCCCCCGATTCGCTCGCCTCCGTCGAGGCGCTCACCGCCGCGGCGCAGCAGATCGTCGCCCAGGTCATCCTCGAGCAGACGGGTCGCAGCGTCACAATCGGGCCCGCTGAAGCGGTCGACGCCCACCTCGAGGAGCTGCAGGTGCCGGCCCTGGCGATGGCGCTGCAGGAGCGCTTCGGCGTGACCTTCGACAGCGCCGAGCTCGATACGCGCACCCTCCGCACCCCTCAGGCCATCGCAGAGCTGGTGGCGCGCCACCAATCCGCGCGGCGCCCCGCGGCAGGTGACCGGGCCCAGCACACCGTCGTCGTCCTCGGCGCCGGCAAGATCGGAAGGATGGTGGCGCACTTCCTCGGCGCATCCGGCGACTACCGCACACGCCTCGGCGACGCCGACGGCAACACCGCGCGGCAAGTCGCCGACCGCACTCCGGCGGCGCGTCCGCACACCGTCGACTTCACCGACAAGAAGGCCCTCGACGACATCCTCGACGGCGCCACCGCGGTGATCTCCTGCGCACCGTTTCACTGCAACCCGCTCATCGCCGAGCGCGCCCGCCACCACCGGGCGCACTACCTCGATCTCACCGAGGACGTCGCGGTCACCGAGCAGGTCGTCTCCCTCGCGGCCGACGCCGAGTGCGCCTTCATCCCCCAGTGTGGGCTGGCGCCGGGCTTCATCACCATCGTCGCCAACCACCTGATCCAGCCGATGAGCGACCTCACCGACCTGTGCATGCGGGTCGGCGCGCTGCCGCGGTTTCCCAACAACCGCCTGAAGTACAACCTGACGTGGAGCACCGAGGGCCTGATCAACGAGTACTGCAATCCGTGCGAGGTGATCCTCGACGGCAAGCTGCGGCGCGTGCAACCGCTCGAGAACCTCGAACGACTGAGCATCGACGGCGTCGAGTACGAGGGCTTCAACACCTCCGGCGGTCTCGGCAGCCTGGCCCAATCGCTGCTCGGCAAAGTGCGCAACGTCAACTACAAGTCGCTGCGCTACCCCGGCCACAACCACTTGATCAAGTTCCTGCTCGACGACCTCGGCATGCGCGACCACCGCGAGGCCCTGCGCGAGATCTTCGACCGCTCGCTGCCGACGACCTTCCACGACCAGATCGTGATCTACGTCAGCGCCACCGGCACCTACCGCGGCAGACTGACCCAGAACACCTACGCCCGCACCGTCTACCACCAGCGCATCGACGGCGAGAACTGGAGCGGCATCCAGATCACCACGGCGGCCGGCGTCTGCGCCGTGCTCGACCTCCTGCTCGAGGGCGCGCTGCCCGACCGCGGCTTCGTGCGTCAGGAGCAGGTCGACTACGAGCGCTTCATCGCCAACCGCTTCGGCCGCTACTACCAACCGACCCCCGCGCCGCACTGAAAGTACCGAGTCTGACTCGATTTTCTCGCTAGCGCGCGACGCCCAGCGGCACCCCGATACATTGGTGGGTGCGCGGTCGCGAGACCGCGCATCCCGGACGGAACCACCTCATGCGCGACACCATGTCTTCCAGCTCATTATCCCGCCGTGACCCGGCCGCCACTCCACGGCGCAACCCACTGCCCGCGCTCCTGCTGCCCCTGCTGGCGATCGGCTGCAGCGACGACTCGCACTCGGCGACGACGACTCCCACCCCGCCCGCGCCGCCGCTCACCGCGGCGCAGCGGCGGGCGCTGATCTCGTTCGACACCGAAGCCGTGACCCCCGCGGTGCTCGCAGTTGGCGATCTCAACGGGGACGGGACGGCGGATCTGGCAGTCGGTGATCCCGACGCGGTCGGTGGTCGCGGGCGCACGCGGGTGTTCGACGGGGCGACCGGCCGGCAGATCCACGACTGGTTCGCCGACGGGCTGAGCGGCGATCTCAACTTCGGCACGGCGATGGCGGCCGCGGACGTCGACGGGGACGGCGCGGCGGAGGTGTTCGTCACCGCGCCGAACGATGCCGGCGAACCCGGACCCGGCGCGTTGTACGGGTTCCTCGGGCGCACTGGTGCGCGGGCGTTCCGCATCGCGGGCGCGCCGGCGCCCTTCCAGCTGGGCACCGACATCACGACCCTCGGCGACGTCGATGGCGACGGCCGCGCGGAGCTCGCGATCGCGGAGCCCAACCCGAGCCCGGCCGGCGCGCAGTCCGGCCGAGTGCACGTGATGAACGCCGCGGCGCAGGTGCTCTACAGCATCGCGGTCGTGCCGCAAGGCGCCGCGTTTGCCGGCCCCACTGCCCTGGCGGGCGGTCATGACGTGAATGGCGACAGCGCGCCCGACCTGCTGGTCGCCGCCGACGGTCCAGCGTCGGCGGTGTACTCCGGCGCCGATGGCGACCAGCTGTTCGCGCACGACGGCGGCGCCGGCAGCGCCGCGTTCGCCGGCGATCTCGACGACGACGGAGTCGTCGACTACGCCTTCGGCTACCCCGACGCCGGCAACGGCCGGGTCGACGTGTTCTCCGGCGCAACCGGCGATCGCATCCGCCAGCTCGGCGGGACCGCCTCGGGCGACGGCTTCGGTGACAGTCTCGCTCCGCTGGGCGACCACGACGGCGACGGCGTCGACGATCTGGCGATCGGCAGCCGGGGCGGCTACTCGGTGGTCGTGTCCGGCGCGACCGGCGACCCGATCCTCGAGCACCGCGCCGGCGGGGCGGGCATGGTGCACCGGGTGCGCTCGGCGGGCGATCTCGACGGCGACGGCACCGAGGATGTGGCGATCGCCGCCAACCGCCGCGTGCTCGTGCTCGCCGCGCGCGACCGCAGCCTGGCCGCCGACGTCCACCGCATCCCGACCAGCGGCGGCACTCAGGGGTTCGCGCTGGTGGCCGGCACGGCCCACGCCGAGCGCGGCTACGTGCTGCTCGGGTCAGCCTCGGGCACCGCGCCCGGGATCACCGCCGGCGGCGTGACCCTGCCGCTCAACTTCGATTCGTACACGGACTTCACGCTGTCCAACCCGAACACCGCGGTGCACCTCAACACCGCCGGCGTGCTCGATACGCACGGCCGCGCCGCGGCGGCCCTGGTGCTCCCGGAGATTCCGGCGGCCCTCAACGGTTTGTCGCTGCACCACGCCTACGTCGTGCTGACCCCGCGACAGCTGCACTTTGCCAGCAACGCGGTGCCGCTGCTGCTGACCGCGCCGTAGTCGAGGACGCGGCGCGGATCAGCGCAGCTGACAACGCAAGCCGTCGGTGAGCAACAACCCCAGTGGGTTGGCCGCCGGCGCGGCGTGCGCCCACTGTAGGTGGATGTCGCCGGCGACGGTCAGATGGATCAGGGTGACCAAAGCGTCGCCCATCGAGTCGGTCGTCGCCGGCAGAGCAACCATCACACCGGGATCGACGAGCAGCGTGCATCCCGGCGCACCGGCGAACGCGAGCGGGAAGCCCGCCGCGCCGGCACTGACGAGCAACGCCGCCGGTGCATTGGCCGAAGCTGCCGTCAGCCGAACGCGGAAGAACTCGGTGCCGACGAGCGGCGTGCTGACCCGGCCGAAGCCGCCGCCGCAACCCACGCCGTAGGGGACGTTGACGGCAGCGGTGGGATACGTCCACAGCCGCCCCATGACCGGCGACGTCGTCTGGTTGGGTGTGTAGGTCAACAGGAACCGCGTGGTGGCGAAGTCGAACGCGATCGCCGGAGCGGCGGCGTCCGAAGACGAAGCACTCGACACGGTCTGCGTCTCGACCACCGCGCCGTCGAAGCCGACCCGCGCGGCGCCGATCGAATCCGACCGCCCGAGCAGCGAGCTGCGCCTCCGCCAAGCCACTGCCCAGTGAGCGGCATTGCTGTCGTAGACCGCGCGTGGCTCGTCCAGGGTCTCGACCACCGTCGGTCCCGTCGCCACCGGGGCGCTCCACTGCACGGTGGGTAGCAGCGACTGCGGCGCCCACATGAAGCGGGTCATGCTCAAGCCCGCGCCGCGCGTGGCCGTGTTGGCGCCCGATTGCAGGTACGCCACCCCGTAGCGGGTATTGCCGCCATCCACTGACGGCTCGATCTTGCTGGCCTGCGCGCCGCCGGTGGGCACGATCAGCGCGGAGGGCCGCGCGCTGCCGTCGTTGAAGATCAACCGCGCCCGGATCGACCAGCCGGCCGGCAAGAAGGCGCGCTGCTGGTAGCAAACCATCCACGACAGCGGTGCCCCACTCGAGTTGGGCGACACACTCGGGTTGCCGCGGTCCACCTGGGCAGACACGGGGGCGACCGGCGTCGCGTCGAGCAGCTGCGGCGCACCGAACGTCTTGGCGTTGGCGTCGAGCAACACGCGGTAGAGCTCGGTCTCGTCGAGCACCGTGCCGAGCGTGCCGGCGTCCGATTCGTACACGAGGAGCGCGTACTGGTCATTGAACGAGCCGCCGATGTCGGGGCGCCGATCATCCCGGCCGGAGACGGTGACCGGCAGCACCATCGACGATCCGCTGCCGAACGTGGTGTCGCCGCCGTCGTGTAGCCAGACGCGCACCTGCGCATTCGGCTGCAACGCGGGACGGTCGTGCTCGTAGGCGATCGCCCACCGCCCGGTCGTCCCGCCACCCTTGACGAACGCCGCGCGCGGGCGGCCGGTCCGCGCCAGTGCGGAGACGTCGGCGAACACGAGCACCGGATTGGCGAGGTCTCGGTCGGTGAGCAGCACGTAGACGTCGCGATCCCCCGCCGAGGTCCGCACGGAGAACGCGACGAGGACTCGATGCACCGCGGGCCCCGGCGAAACCACCACATCCGTGTGCTCGACCAACGCGGCGAGCGCTACCGGTGAGGACAGCACTTGCGGACTGAGCAGCGGATCGACCGTGACGGGCCATCGTGCGCGCTCGAGCCAAGCTGCCGGGACGACCAGCCGGATCGAGTCGCCGTCGAGCACAGTGGCGACGTCGATGCGACGGCCGCCGGCGTCGATGGCGATCGCGCGCCCGTAGCGCACGACTTCCAGGCCGGAGCGGTCGACGAACCGAAGCGCCGCCGGCGCGCGCGCCGGAACCGCATCGCGCACGGGCGTCAGTGCACTGCGCCACTGGCCCGTGATCACGAGATCGCCGCGGCCCCGCGGCGGCTGCGCGACGACGAACGACTGCTCGACGCCCTCGGCGCGCACGTCGTAGCGTTCGGCGACGAGGCGCGACCGGTACTCCAGCCGCCAGTCGTCGTGCCACACGTCCACCGGCTCGCCGGCCGACAACAGGTCGACGTCGCCGAGGCGGACCGAGGTCGTGCGCCACTGCACGGGCGTCTCGGCCGGCGCGTCCGGGGCGAGGACGGGGTAGAAGTGCGGCCCCCGAGCGAAGCGCACGCGATACCCGGGACCCGCCGCCCAGTGCTCGGCGCCGGCGCCGTGGATCGGCACTCGCCAATCGAAGCCGGCGATCGCGCGCGCGGGGCCGGTCGTCGCCGATTCACTCTGCGCCGGCAGGCCCAGAACGGAGAGTGCGCCGGCGACGACGGTGCAACAAAGCCGAAGCCGCGCGGAGGGGCGGCGGGAGGGAGTGCTCATGTTCCCCGCAGCGCCCCGCCGGCGCGGACCGAACCGGAGAAGGGCAAAAATAGCCAATCCTCGGCGAGCACCCCTTCGGCTCCAGCCAATGGCGCGGAGATCTCGATAACACGGGCAGTGTCCTCCCTCCTCACCCCGCCCCGGCCAGCAGTCTGGCCGCTCTGGCTCGGCGTCGCCGCGCTGCATGCCACAGGCGCGCTGTGGTACGTCACCGACGTATCGCCGGGCACCGCCGCGGCAAAGACCGGACTGCCCCTCGACGACGCTTGGATCCACCTCGTCTACGGCCGCAGCCTGGTGGAGCACGGCGGCCCCTACTACAACCCGGGGCAGCTCGAGGCCGGCTTCACCAGCCCGTTGTGGGCGATGCTGCTGGCGGTGGTCTACGGCGCGGCGCAGCTGACCGGCGTAGCCACGGCGACCGCGGTCAAGGCGTTGGGAGTCTCGGTCGGCACCACCGCGACGGCGGGCGCGGCGCTGCTGGCGTGGCGCGTCACCGGCCGGCGGCTGCCGGCCGCATTCGCGGCTCTGTTGGTCGGTGCCAGCCCCCAGATGCAGTTCGCGCAGATCTCCGGCATGGAGGTCAGCCTGGCGGCGAGCACGGGGCTGTGGACCATCTTCGCGCTGCACCGCGGCGCGCTGTGGTGGGCCGGGATCGGCGCCGCCGCCTGCTACTGGGCGCGGCCGGAGCTGCTCTTGCTGGTCGCCCTGGTGGTCGCTGGAGGGGTCGCGGTGCAGACGCCAGGTCGTCGCCGCGCAGCTGCGCTGCGCCTCGGCCTCCCGCCCGCGATCGCCGCCGGCGCCTGGGTCGGATTCTGTGTCGCGGCCCACGGCCGCCCCCTGCCCAACACGTTCTACGCCAAGTTCTCCGCCGAGACGCAGACCGCCGAGCTGCCGCGGATCGCCACCGCGGCCTGGGAGGCGGTCGCCGCCAACGGCAGCTGGGCGACCCCGGCGCTGCTGCTCGCAGCCGCGCTCGGCTTGCTCCAAAGGCGACCGCGGACCGCGACGATCCTGCTGCTGGTGACGCCGCCGCTGTGGATCCTCGGGCTCGCGCGCACGCGCGCACTACCGGCCGAATGGGCCGATTACTTCTGTTTCGCCCGCTATGCCCAACCAGTCGTTCCGATGCTGCTCGCCGCCGCGGCGATCGGGCTCGGCGCGCTGCTGCACGTCGCGCACCGCGCCGGCGCCGGCGCCCCGGTGCGCGGCCTGCTCGCCGCCGGGGTCGCGGCCGCCACTTTGCTGCCGTATCCCACCGCCTTGGTGGACTCGCGTGCGGACTACGCCTGGCACTGCCAGAACATGAACGAAGTGCAGGTCGCCTGCGGCCGCTGGGTGGCCGATCACGTGCCCCCCGGCGAGACCGTGGTCATCAACGATGCCGGCGCGATCCGCTACTTCGGCGAACGCACCTGTCTCGACGTGCAGGGCCTCAACTGCGGTGCCCTGCTCGACGACATCGACCGGCTGCTGGCGGTGCGCAGCACACCCGCCGCCATGGCCACGTTCATGCACGCCAACGGAGCCCGCCACCTGATCATCTTCCGCTCGTGGTTCCCGGACTTGGTCGCGCACGACGAGTTCGAGCGCTACTTCGAACCAGTCGCGCACTTCACCAGCGAGCACTACGTCGTCTTCGGCGAAGCGTTCGGCCAGGACGAGAAAGTCGTCTTCCGCCTGCGCGATCCGGCTGCTCCCGCCAAATAGCGCAGTCGGGGGGCGGGGCGGCGAAGCGAGAAAATCGAGTCAGACACCGTACTACCGCGGGAGCGGGAGGTGTTCGAGGGGCTGGTAGGCCGCGCCGGTTGGGGTGGGTGTGCTGGCCAGGAGCTCCAGCTCGTCGACGGGCTCTGGCTGGGTTTGCCAGTCGATCGCGGCGACCGCGTGTTCGGCGGTGGGCGCGCTCTTGCGCAACCGTGCCAGCGTGAGGTGTGGATGCAGCGGGCGTGGATCGATGGGGACCCCGAAGTCGGTGGCGGTGGCGCGTATGGCGCCGGCCATCGCGTGCAGTGCCGGCAGGTCGCCGTGAAGGCCCACCCAGACGACGCGCGCGCGACCGCGGGCGGGGAATCTTCCGGGCGAGGCCAAGCCGAGATCGAGGGGCTGGAGCCGCAGCGATCGCAGCGCGTGCCGCAGCCCGGGCTGGGCGCCGGCGGCGACGGCGCCGAAGAAGGCGACCGTCACGTGCAGCTTGTCGAGCGGCAGCCAGGGTACGGCCGGGCAACGCGCGCGCAGCTGCCGCCGGCCGCGCTCTAGAACCAGGCGCGCCTTGGGTGTCGGACGAACGGCGACGAACCAGCGCGCGGCGGCGGCCGCGGGGCCGCCGCTGTCAGCCGGTCCACTCGATGGCGCCACCGGGCAGGAAGTAGAGGATCAGCATGCTGCCACCGGTGACCGCGGGCACGTGCTCGCTGCCCGGCGGGTATACCGCCCAACCGGGGTCGTTGCCGTCGAAGCGCGGAGTGCCCTCGTCGACGAACAACAGATCGATCTCGCCGTTGGGGTGGATGTGGCGCGGGCCCGGCGGTTCTCCCATCCAGACGGCGTCGACGCTGAAGCCCGCCGCATCCTTGGCCACGCGGCCGAAGCGCAGGCCACCGTTCTCCTTCGGCAGCAGCCACCCGGCGCGTGCGCCGGCAAACGCCGCCGCGCGTATACCGCGCACGAGGTCGCCGTCGATCGGCGCCAACCGCTCGATCTCGGCGCGCGCGCGCGCCGGGTCGCGCAGGTCGACGTCGGCCAAGCGTTCGGCGAGCGGTGCCACCACCGCGGCGAAGTCGAGCATCTCTTGGCTGGGCATCGGTCGTGTCTCTCGGGTCATTTGGCCGCCGGCCGGAACACCTGCACCCGGTCGGGGTTGCCCTCCAGATAGGGGCCGCCGATCAGGTCGATGCAGTATGGGATCGCCGGCATGATCGCGTCCAGGCAGACGCGAATGGAGCCGGGCTTGCCGGGCAGGGTGACCACCAGACTGCGCTCGATCACCGCCGCGGTCTGCCGCGAGAGGATCGCGGTCGGGACGCCGGCGTCCAGGGACGCGCGCCGCATTTGCTCGCCGAAGCCCGGCATCATCTTGTCGCACACATTCTCGATCGCTTCGGGCGTCACGTCGCGCGGCGCCGGTCCGGTCCCCCCCGTCGAACAGATCAGCGCGCAGCCTCGGTCGGCGTAGCCGCGGATCGCCGCGACGATCGCGTCCACCTCGTCGGCCACCACGGTGCGCGAGTACTCGCAGTCGGTGACGAGGTACTCGCGAAGCACCGCCTCGATCGCGGGCCCGGAGCGATCCTCGTAGTCGCCGCGACTGGCGCGGTCCGACACCGTGAGGATTCCGATCCGCGGCTTCTGCCCTTGCGCGTCGGCCATGCGCGGATCATCGCGATCCGCGCCGGTGTTTGTAAAGCCCGCTGTCGACGGCCGCGGCCTTGCATGCGAGTCGGGCGTGGCTGACGATGCGGGTGGAACTCCAGCCCATGAGCGCGACACCGACCCGGCCAGCATCTCCGCCCAAAGGCTATCTCTCCGGGGCGCCCCCTCGCTGGCCGCTGGCCGCGTGCGCGGTCGTCGCCATCACCGCCGGTGGAGCCTTCGGGCAGAACGACGGCGGCCGCGCCGATCGCACCGCAGCCCTCGAGGGCGACGTGGACCAGCTGCAGCGCGATCAACAGCTGGTGATCGACGCGCTCGACCAGGTCACATCACGACTGGACGCGCTGTTGCGGCTGGCGCAGCCGACGCCGGAAGAGACGGCACGGCCGGCGCCGCAGCCGGTGACGCCGGCCGTCACCAAGCCGGCGGCCACGATCGCCGGCCTGCCGTGGTGGGGCTGGGGCCTGATCGGTTGGAACCTGCTGCTCAGCATTGGCTGGCTCGCACGGGGCAGGCGCGGCACCGCGGCAACCGCCGGCGACGACACCGAGCGCGGTGACCCGGAGCGCGGCCTCGAGCACGCCGAGCTGGCCGCGTTCCACGAGGGACCGTTGGCGTCGCTGGCGGCTACCGCCGCACCCGCGGCGATTGCGGCGGCGGCACCGATCGCCGCGGCCGCTACCGCCGAGCCCGCGGAGGAAGAGCCCGCGGTGGAGACCACCGCAGCCGAGGCCGCACCCGATACGCCGGCAACGACGGCGACCCCCGAACCCGAAGCCGTCGCCGCCCTGTTCACCGACGATCTCAGCGACCTCGACCTCGACGACGAGCTGTTCCTGCTCGCCGACGAAGAGGCGCCGGTCGACTTCGACCCGCAGCGGAACTGAGCGCCGGGCGCTTGAACGCGGGGCGGCGCGCGGTCAACCGCGCTTCTTGCCGCCGCCGAACAGACGCGCAATGGGGTCGAAGTAGCGATCCACGACCCGCTCTTTGAGCGGGATGATGCCGTTGTCGGTGATGCCGATGTGTTCCGGGCACACCTCGGTGCAGCAGCGCGTGATGTTGCAGTAGCCCGACCCGTACTCCTTGCGCACCTCGGGGATGCGGTCGGCGGTGTCGAGCGGATGCATGTCGAGGCCAGCCAAACGGATCATGAACCGCGGCCCGACGAAAGCGGCGTGCTTGTTGTGATCGCGCAGCACGTGGCAGACGTCCTGGCACAAGAAGCACTCGATGCACTTGCGGAACTCCTGCACGCGGTCGACGTCCAGCTGGTGCATCCGGTGGTTGCCATCGGCATCGCGCGCCCTTGGTTGGAACGGCTTGATCCGCTTGTTCTGCTCGAAGTTCCAAGACACGTCCGAGACCAAGTCCTTGATCACCGGAAACGCCTTCAGCGGCTGCACCGTGATGGTCTCGTCCGGCGAGAACGCGTTCATGCGCGTCATGCAGGAGAGCCGCGGCTTGCCGTTGATCTCCATGCTGCACGAGCCGCACTTGCCGGCCTTGCAGTTCCAGCGCACGGCCATGTCGCCCGCCTGCTCCGCCTGAATGCGGTGCAGCACGTCGAGCACGACCATGCCCGTCTCCACGTTGGTCTTGTAGTCCTGAAACTGGCCGCCCGACGCGTCGCCGCGCCAGACGCGAAAGTGTCGCTCAGCCATTGCCGCTCTCCAGCTCCTCCAAGGAGGCGTGCGCGATCGCACCGAGGTCGTCCGGCGGCGCCGGCCGCTCCCACTTCTCGATCTCCATGCCGTCGGCACCCTTGCGAATGATGACGTTGTACTTCAGCCACTCGTCGCGCTCACCCTCGTAGTCGAGACGCGTGTGCGCTCCTCGGCTCTCCTGCCGCATCAGCGCGGCCCGGGTGGTGGCTTCCGCCGAGACCAACAGGTTGCGCAGATCCAAGGCCTCGTGCCAACCCGGGTTGTACTGGCTCGTGGCGTGGGCCTTGACCACCGCGGCGTCTGCCTTGATCGGCTCGAGCTCGTCCAGGCCGGCGGCCAGGTCCTCCTCGGTGCGAACGATGCCGCAGCGCGCCTCCATGGTCTCCTGCAGCCGCTCGTGCACGACGTACGGGTTGGGACCCGACTCGCGGTTGAGGATGTCGGTCGCCTCGCGCATCGTCGCGCCGACCTGATCCTCGATGACCTCCGGTGTCGACGTCAGCCCACCGACGTACTCGGCGGCACCGACGCCGGCCAGCCGACCGAACACCAGCAGGTCGGACAGCGAGTTGCCGCCCAAGCGGTTGGCACCGTGCAGGCCGGCGGCGCACTCGCCGCAGGCGAACAGGCCGGGCACGTTGGTCATCTGCGTGGTGGCGTCGACGCGGATGCCACCCATGTAGTAGTGCAGCGTCGGCCCGACCTCCATCGGCTGCGCGGTGATGTCGACCTCGGCCAGCTCCTTGAACTGGTGGTACATCGACGGCAGCTTGCGCTTGATGAACTCGGCGTCGCGCCGCGAGGCGATGTCCAAGAACGCGCCGCCGTGCGGCGAACCGCGGCCGGCCTTGACCTCCGCGGTGATCGCGCGCGCCACCACGTCGCGGGTCAGCAGCTCGGGTGGACGGCGCGCCTCGCGGTCGCCGGCCAACCAGCGCGCCGCCTCGTCCTCCGAGTCCGCCGTCTCCGGCGCGAAACGCTCGGGGATGTAGTCGAACATGAAGCGCACGCCGTCCTTGTTCTTGAGGATGCCGCCGTCACCGCGCACGCCCTCGGTGACCAGCGTGCCCCGCACCGAAGGTGGCCACACCATGCCGGTCGGGTGGAACTGGGTGAACTCCATGTCCATCAACTCGGCGCCGGCGCGGTAGGCCATGCCAAAGCCATCGCCGCTGTACTCCCAGCTGTTGGACGTCACGCGCCAGCACTTGCCGGCACCGCCGGTGGCGAAGATGACCGCCTTGGCCTTGAACAGCACGAAGCGTCCGGTCTCGCGCCAATAGCCGAGGACCCCACTCACCCGACCGTCATCCAGCATGACGTCGAGGGCCGTGCACTCCATGTGCACGGCGAAGCCCTGGTGAATGCCGTGATCCTGCAGGGTGCGGATCATCTCGAGGCCGGTCCGGTCGCCGACGTGCGCCAGTCGCGGATAGCGGTGACCGCCGAAGTTGCGCTGGCTGATCAGGCCGTCGGCGGTGCGGTCGAACACCGCGCCCCACTCCTCCAACTCGTGCACGCGATCCGGCGCCTGCTCCGCGTGCAGCTGCGCCATCCGCCAGTTGTTGAGGAACTTGCCGCCGCGCATCGTGTCGCGGAAGTGGATCTTCCAGCCATCGCGCTGGTCGACGTTGCCCAGCGCGGCCGCCATCCCGCCCTCGGCCATGACGGTGTGCGCCTTGCCCAGCAGCGACTTGCAGACGATGCCGGTGTCGAGGCCGCGCGCAGAGCTCTCGATCGCCGCGCGCAGACCGGCGCCACCGGCGCCGACGACGACGACGTCGTGCTCGAAGGTTTGCAGCTCGGAGAGATTGACCATCGCGTTCGTTCCGCCCTCAGTCCCAGGTGTTGAAGTCGCGGAGGTAGCCCATCGACACCATGCGCACGTAGAAGTCGGTGAAGCCGACCCAGATCAAGCTCAGCCACGCGAACAGCTGGTGGCGCGCGTTGAGCCAGCTGACCTTTTGCCACAGCTTGTACGACAGCGTCGGCTGCCCTTGCCGAGTGAAGGTGTTGCGCCGGCCGCCGATCAGGTGACGCCAAGAGTGGCAGCCGAAGGTGTAGCCCGCGAGCAGGATCGCGTTGACGAACATCACCAGCGAACCGACACCGATGCCGAAGTGCAGCTCACCGCCGACCTCGCGAAACAGCGAGATCACCGCGTCGTAGGTCAGGATGACGATGAACGCGACCGCGAAGTAGAGCGCGTAGCGGTGCAGGTTCTGGAACAACAGCAACCGCGTCTCGCCCTTGTAGTTGGCCTGACCGATCGGACACACCGCGCAGCCCGGTGGCGTGGCGGCGAACGACCGGTAGTAGGCCTTGCGGTAGTAGTAGCAGGTGAAGCGGAACGTGCCTGGAAACACCAGGATGAAGAACGCGGGCGACGCCGGCAGGAACGACGGCCACCAGCTCGGCCAGGCGCCGAACCACGCGTGGTGCGCCGGCGCCGCACCCACCGTTCCGGGCGGACTCGCGAACAGGACCGGGGAGTAGAACGGCGACAGGTAGGAGCCCCAGTAGTAGTGCTCCCCCTGGAACGCCGCCCACGTCGAGTAGATCACGAATGCGCCGAGGCCGAACACGGTCAACGCCGGTCCGACCCACCAGCGGTCGGTTCGCGCCGTCTTGCCGAACGACGTCTCGTGGCCACCCGGAATCGACGGAGCAGAGGCGGTGGTGGTCATGGACGCGCTCACTGAAACCGGGAGCGGGGACCGGGGCAAGGCGTTTCTGCTGGCCCGGCAACGGCCTTGTCCGGCGTCTTGGGTGCCGCCGCAGCGCTACAGCAGCGTCGCCCTCGGACGACAGCGCTCAACGGAAATCCGCGCTCAACCGCCGCAGCGAACGGCGAGACGGCGCCCGGAAGCGCGGCACACGCGTTGCACCGGCAAGGGCATGAAAAACGCGACCTCGAGCCTTGCCCGCACCACCGGGCGCCTCGCCGCGGCGGCGGCCCTGTTGCTGATGGCGGGCAGCTTGACCGGCTGCCACGCGATCCTCGCGCACCACTTCTTGCACCACCACGGCCACCACCACTCGCACCGGCACCACCAGCATCGCCACACGGTGGTCCACCCGGCGCCCCGACCTCACGTGCACGTCATCCCACGCCGGCGGGCCCGCTGTCGCTGAGCCGTGCGTGGGGCGGATCGCCCCTCCCCTCGTTTCAACGCGGGCGCCAGGGCAACTGCGCGGTCGAGGCGGTGACCTGGCGCCGCGAAAACACCAGCCAACGCCCCTCCGGCCGACACCGCCGGTAGCCCAGCAGGTGAAACAGCTCGCGCACCAGCCAGCGGGCAATGCGCGGATCGACCCGCAGGGCATCGACGCGATCCGGATGGCGCCGCACGCCGGGCAGCACCGGCACGATCGCGTCCAGTCGCAGCCGGCGCAGCCACCGCGCCAACACCAACCAAAACACCGCGACCTCGCGCACCAGGAAGAAGCCGTCCTCGCCCTTCCCCTGATACAGCGGCAGCAACACCATGCCGTTCTCGATCGCCACGACCTCGCCGCGCGCGTCGTCGGCCAGCACGTCGCCCTTGCTCACCGGATCGAAGCTCTGGTAGCCCGGCCGCATGCGAAACCGATCCTGCGGCCGGATGCGGTGGTGGTCGCGCACTTCGACGACGTGCGGCGCGCCGCGAGAGGCGGCGCCGAGCCGCTCGCGGTGCTGCTCCAGATCGGGCACGTCGTCGGCGGCGATCGCGCCGATCGCGACCATCACCAGCCAGATCGCCGCCTCGAGCGCATCCACCGTCGCCGGGTGCTGGTGGCGACCTCCCTCGATCGCGATCGCCGCCAAGCCGCGCTCGTTGAAGTACTCCATCACCGCGCCGTCGATGGTCTCCTCGAGGCCGAGGATCACCGGGATCGGCAGCGAGAACGCGATGTGCCGGTTGGGCATGGTGTCACCCATGCAGCAGAACGGCGGTCCATCGGCGGAGCTGGTGTGCAGATCGAGAAACACCACCGGGCCCGCGCTCTGGCCGACGCAGCGGTCGAACTCGCGCAGCAGCTCGCGCTGCTCGCGATCCTCCTCGTCGTCGGCGCTCGGGTCCCGGCTCAACAGCGCCGAGACCTGCCCCGACAACCACTGCCGGTTGAGATCGCGCTGCGAGAAGCGCTCGCCGCGCGCCAAGGCCCCCAGGTTGCCGGCCAGCGCCTCGACCCGACCATGCAGCGGCGCGCCGCGCTGCTGCAGCGAATCCAGCACCCGGCGCTGCGCCTCCAGGCCGGCCGGCTCGTTGCCGTGCACACCCGCGACGATCACCAGAGTCGGACCGGGCCGGCCCGCGGTGTAGTGGCCGATCAGCCGCTCGGCCCGACGCCCCTCGGGGGGTGGAATGACCGCGTTGCCATTCACGAGTCTATGGACTCCCGTAGATGCTCCTCGAACAGGCGAGCCGCGACGCCGATCAGATCGCGCTCGGTGATGATGCCGACCAACCGCCCGGCCTCGACCACGGGCAGACAACCGACCTGCTGCTCGCGCATCAGCTCGATCGCGCGCAGGGTGGGCGTCTCCGGCCCGACGGTGACCGGATCTCGCTTCATCACGTCGCGCACGCAGAACGACTCGCCGCGCTCGCGATCGATACCGCGGCCGACCAACCGCAACAGCGATCGGTGCGAGACCAGGCCGACGAGCACGCCGTCGGCGTCTTCGACCGGCACGTGGCGAATGTGCTCCCACTCCATCAAGCTGGCCGCCAGGTCGACGATGTCTCCCGGTTGCACGGTGAACAGGTCGGTGGTCATGAACTGACCGACCTGCAAGTAGCTGGTGCGCCAATCGCCGAGCTCGTCGAGGCTGCAAAGCTCCCAGTGGTGCACCGGCATCCCCGCCTCTTGGCGCTCGGCCGCACCGAGCGTCAACGCGCGCATTCTCTGATCGCCCGTGCCCTGCCTTCCCATCGCCGCCAGCGAATCGAGCGCCCAGCGCGCGCCGGTGCGCCCGGCCTTGACGCGATCCTCCAGCACGCCGAGGTACTCGTCGATGTCGGCGCTGGCGACGCCGCGGCCAGCGAGCCCTTGGCGGGCAAGCGGCGCCAGGTGATCGAGGATCAGCCGGGCGGCCGGGTAGGTCTTGCCGTGGATCCAAGTCAAGTGTCCCTCCAGGCCACGGCGCGCCGCAGTGACGAAGTTCTCCTTGGCGTGATCGAAGTCCATGACGCGGTGGATCTCACCGAATTCGTCGACGAGGGCGGACATCAGGCCGAAGAAGAACGCCGCGTTGGCCATCTCATCGCGAATTGTGGGCCCCGCCGGCAGCACCCGATTCTCGATCCGCAGGTGAGCGACGCCGGCGTTCACCCCGTAGCAGGCCCGGTTCCAGCGATACACCGTACCGTTGTGCAAGCGCAGTGCCGGCAGGGATGGTACCTCGCCGCGCGCGACCATCTCCTCCGGGTCCTCACCGGCCTCGGTGGACAACAGAACGCGGAACCGAGCGATGTCCTCGCGGTAGATCTCGAGCGCCGAGCTCTCCACCCAGGAGTCGCCGAAGCTGACGCGGGGCCGTTGGCCGCGCGCGGTCTGCAGTTGGCTGCGGACGTCCACCGACTGCTGGAACAGCGCGACTCGGGTCTCCTTCCACAAGCGCTTGCCCAGCAACACCGGCGAGTTGACCGCCGCCGCTAACACCGGCCCGGTGATTGCCTGGGCGAGGTTGTAGAGCTTGGCGAACTCCGGCCCGGCCACCTGGAAGTGGACCTGAAAGCTCGTGTTGCACGACTCCAGCATCACGTTGTCGTGGGTGATGTCGAAGTCGTCGATCCCCTTGATGCGGAAATCGAACGCGCCGCCGCGCAACGCGCACATGGCGTCGTTGAGCGCCAGGTAGCGCGGGTTCGGGGTCATGCTGTCGAGACCGAGATCGCGCCGCTGCAAGGTCGGCAGGATACCGGTCAACAACACGCGGGCATCGCACGCGGCCGCCGCCTCGCGGGCGTGCTGGACCAGGGTCTGCAGCTCGTCCTCCATGCGACGCAGCGCGTCACCGCTCAGCTCGTACGGAGAGAGGTTGGCTTCGAGGTTGAACAGCGCCAGCTCGGTGGTGAACTGATCGTGGCCGAGGTGGTCGAGCACGCGCGTCGCCACTGGTGCGGGACGGCCGCCGTGGTCGAGCAGAAACATCTCCTGCTCGGCGCCGATGCGGCGCACACCCGACTCGATCATGCCGGAGTCGAGCATCCGCTCCAACGCGCGCACGTCGGCCAAGAGATGCCGCGTGAACGAGCGCAGCTCGTCGTCGTTCAGCCGTCCGGAGACCTTGTCGTGCTGCCCCATGGCGCGTCGCGCGCAGTGCGCGCGCATCAGCAGAACGCCAGACGCAGCCGCGCACAAGCGGCAAACGCGGCGGGGGGGGCAGGGCCAACGGGGGCGGCCCTCCGTGGCCGCCCCCATGTGCGTCCGGGGCCGAGAATCTTCGAGCGGCGACAACACTTCCGAAGGCCGGTTGTCGTCGGGATTTCGATACCGCAACTCCCGGCCGCTGAGAAGCAACACTGGCGTCTGCGCTCAGCGCGGCCGTCCGGCACCGTTGGATTCGCGGGCTCCGCTAGTGTCGCGGCGCACTCGGTCTTTGGTTGCGGCCCCGGCCGCGCTGAGGCACTCAGCTGCCGACGACGAGCTCGAGGCCGTTGGTGGCGATCACGCCCAGCGGGTTGGCCGGCGGATCGACGGCGAACCACTGGATGTCGACGGCACCGCCGATCAAGCCCGGGTTGTTGGGGATCCCCACCGGCACCACGTTCTTGCCGATGGCGTCGGAGAACGAAGGCAGTGACACCATGGGCTGCGTGGCCAAGGTGCAACCCGGCATGCCGATGCCACCGAGCGGCAGCGCGGTGCGGGGCGCGCCAAAGGCGAGGATCAACGGCGCGGTCGGGGGCGCCGACGTCAGATACATCTGCACCGGCTGGCCGATGCCAGGCCGCCCCCGCCCGCTGGCGCGCGGCAGGCTGCCGTTGCTGCCAACGCAGCCGACGCCGTAGCTCTCGAAGAAACCCGGGTTGGCCGGCAAGACGCTGTGCAGGAACTGCACCAGGCCGGACTCGGGGCCATTGGGGTCCGCGGTGGGCGCACCGACGGCGATCTCGGCACGGCCGTCACCGTTGACGTCCGGCAGCGAGAGCATCGAGGTGCCGAACAGATCGCCCGGATTGGCGCCACCGAAATTGAGCAGGGGCGGGCCACCGAAACGGCCGGAGATCACCGCGACCGCGCCCGCGTCGACGCCGACCACGGTGTCGGCGCGGGGCGCGCCGGCCAGGTAGTCGACGATCCCGTCGGAGTCGATGTCGCCGGCGGCGGCGACAGAACCGCCGAGCTGGTCGCCCGGGCCCGCGCCGCGGTTCTCGAACAGGACCGCGCCGCTGGCGCCGGAGAACACCCGGACGAAGCCGGCGACGGCACCGTTCTGATTGCCCCACGGAGCGCCGACGACGAAGTCGTTGACGCCATCGCCGTCGATGTCGCCACCGAGCCCGGCCACCGACTGACCGAAGGCATCGCCGGTGCGCGTTCCCCAGCGCGAGTAGAGGGTCGTGCCGTCCACTCCCGAGCACACCCGCACGGTGCCGCGGCCGACGGCCACGGGCACCAGCTGCGGACCACCGGCGACGAAGTCGTCGACCCCATCGCCGTTGAGGTCACCGATCCGTGCCACGGACACGCCAAGCCACTCGCTGTTCAGCGTGCCATCGACGCTGTAGAGCTGGGTCCCCGACTGGCCGGAGTAGACCACGACGGTACCGCGCGTGGTCAGCGCCTCGGGCGCGCCCGCCATGTAGTCGTCGATGCCATCGTTGTCGACATCGCCCAGGCCATCGACGGCGGAGCCGAGCCGATCGCCGAGAGCGGCGCCGAAGTGCGTGCGCAGCTCCGCGCCGGTCGCCCCGGAGTACAGGCGCACCAGCCCGGCGTTGGCGCCGTTGGTGCGGTCGCCGTGCGCGCCGACGATGATGTCCGACACGCCGTCGTTGTCCACATCCCCGGCATCGCCGACGGCGGAGCCGAGCTCGTCTTGACTGTCGTCACCTTCGAAGGTGAACAGCACGGAGCGGTCGCTGCCGGAGTAGACCCGGACCACGCCGTTGCGGGTGCGCCCCAGGGTGGACTCCTGCATGGCGCCGACGACGAAGTCGTCGACTCCGTCGCCATTGAGATCGCCGAGCCGCGCCATGCGACGCCCGAACAAGGCATTGCTGGCGGCCGGCGCCAGAGTGCCGGCGTCCGAGTACTCGCATGGCACCGCCTGGAACAGGTACGCGGTTCCGGCATCGGCGTTGGCACCGACGTCCACCAGGCTCGCGCCGATCACCAGATCGCCGAGGCCGTCGCGGTTGACATCGCCGGCAAACGCCACGGCCACGCCGAACCAATCCGCATCGTTTTCACCGCGCTGCGAGCAAAGCGGCGTGCCGTCGGCGCCGGAGTACACCGTCGCGAACCCGGCGTCGGTGCGCGGCGTGTCGCGCCACGGCGAACCAACGATCACGTCCGAGCGGCCATCGCCGTCGTAGTCGTGGCCGCCGCCGACCGAAGTACCGAACGCATCGCCGGCGAACAGACCATCGAAGGACAGCAGCTGAGAGCCGTCCGCCCCCGACATCACGCGCGCGCTACCGGCATCAGCCGCCTTGTTGTCGTCGTTCGGCACGCCGAGGATGACGTCACTCATGCCATCGCCGTCGACGTCGCCGGCGCGGAACACTGCAAAGCCGAGGTGGTCGCCGGGCGAATCGCCGACGAACGCGTGCAGCACACTGCCATCGACGCCGGAGTACACCCGGGCCAAGCCGGACCCATTGCCGTTGTTGTCGTCGACGGGTGCGCCGACGATGACGTCGGCGAAGCAATCCCCATTGACGTCGCCGGCATGCGCGACCGACCAACCGAACGCGTCGTCCATCGAGTCACCGGCAAAGCCGTGCAGCAGGCTGCCGTCCCGACCGGAGAACACGCGCACATAGCCGGCCCCCACCCCGGGGCCCTTCTGCGGCGCGCCGACGATGACGTCGTCGAAACCGTCGTTGTTGACGTCACCGCCACCACCGACGGCGTAGCCGAACCAATCGTTGGCGCCGCTGCCGTCGAACACGTGCAGCACGGTGCCGTCGAGACCCGAATAGACCACCGCGCGACCGGCGTCGGCAGCGGCGGTGTCGTTCCGCGGCGCGCCGACGATCACATCGTGGCGGCCATCGCCGTTGACGTCACCGGCGCCGCTGACGGCAAAGCCGAACTGGTCGCCGGCGGCGTCGCCGTTGAGCGTGCGCAGCACGGCACCGGTTGCACCCGAAGCCAGAATGACCGCACCGCCATCGGCGCCGACCGTGTCGTCGAGCGGTGCACCGAGCGCGACATCGCTGCGGCCGTCACCATCGAGGTCACCGACACCGGCAACTGCCGCGCCGAGGTTGTCACCCCCGGCGGCGCCGGCGAATGTGTGCAGAGGTCCCTGCGCGGCGCCGAACGTCGCCAGGGCCGCAGCGGTGGCTGCGACGAGGAGAGGGGAGGAAGCTTGCATCGGAGGATTCCAAAGGGAGTGTGGGCCCGACCGGACCAAAGAGTCGGAGCCCCGGTCAGACCGAAGAACTCTACCTTGCTCTTCGCCGCAATGCGTTCCGGGTTGGCCCGGAGGAAGACGCCGGGTCCTAGACGGCGGCGGCGTGCAGCCGAGGCATCGGCGGCAAGGCGGCGATCACGGCGGCCTCGTGCCGCGTGAGCTCGACCATCCTGGCGCGCGTGCCCTCCGCCCCGAAACGCTCCACCGCAAAACCAAGGTAGAGGTCGTGGTGGCGTGCCTCGCTGCCGACCAGCTCGTGGTAGAGCCCGGCGAGCTCGCGGTCGATCGGCTTCAACGCGTTTTGCAGCAACAGCATGCGCTCGCAGCTCCGGGCCTCGATCAAGGCGTTGCACAAGAGGGTGTCCAGCAGCCGCTCCGGCTCGTTGCCGCGCACCGCCCCGAGCAGCCGGCGCGCATAGGGGCTCGCTACCTGTGGGCCGAATTGGATCCCGCGACGCTCGAGCACTGCCAGCACCGCCGCGAAGTGCTCGAGCTCCTCCCTCGCCAGCGCGGCCAGCGGGGCATGCAGGCCGACGTCGGCGGGATAGCGGAACAGGTAGCGCAGCGCGGCGGCGGCGGCCTTCTTCTCCAGGTGGGCCTGCTCGATCAGGATCTCGTCCAGATGCGGCAGCGCGGCCACCCCCCAATCGGCGGGCGTCTCCGAGCCGAGGTTCAGCATGCGCCCACGCCCCGCGGCAAGGGGACGGCCGAGGGGCGGTGAATCTCCCGGAGCGCATGCACGGTCTGCGGTATGATGCCCGACGGCACACCTCGGCGCCACTCGGCGGACCAAGGCACGGTCCATCGGAATCCGCGCCCGGACCTCTATCCCCTTCGAACGACCGCAGACTCTCATGCACAAGCTCGTAACGGCCGTCCTTCCCGTGGTGCTGTCGCCCGCGCTGATCGCGCAGGTGCAAGGCTACCAGGGACCGATCCCCGAACTCGGCGTCAACAACACGTTCCGCGTCGTGTCGACCGGCACCAACCCGGTGACCGGTGCGAACTACCCGGCGGCGGGCACGACTCCACCGGGCTTCGTCGCGGCCCCCGGCGTCCCGGCGGGCACCCGCGCCTGGACCCATACGCCGCAGCTGCGCGCCCAGGCCGGCGCCACCGTCGGCCACTACATCACCATCCAGGGCATGACGCAGGCGATCTTCGCCGGCTCCGCGGTGACCACCTTTCCAGCGCCCAACCACTATCAGTTCCGCTGCGGCATCGCGCCCACGCAGGACCCCGGCCTGCCGTACATGCTGGAGCACGCGACCACCGGCGCCGACATCTTCTCGATCGCCGACGCCTCGCTGGCCGTCAACGCCAACGGCATCGTCGAGCACTTCGTCACGGTGACCACGCCGGTGCAGCTGGCGGCGCAGACCGAGTGGCTGTTCTACGTCGAGTACCGCGGCGGTGAGTGGCGCGACGACCCGAACGGCGGGCAGACCATCGCCGCCGACTGGCAGGGCATCCCCGGACCGGCGCGCCAGCGCTTCGCCGGATGGGCGCTCGGCTCCAACCCGCGCACCTTGCAGCAGTGGGGCACGCAGAGCTACCGGCCCAAGATCGGCCTGCTGGTCGACGAGCCGGTGTTCACCATGACCGGCAACTACGCCAACGCGTTCGAGAACCCGCCGCTGGCGGGCGAGGAGGGGCGCGGGGTGTCGGCGGCGCGCGCCTACTTCAGCGGCAGCGGCGTGGCGCCTCCGGTGCAGCCCAACATGTTCTTCAACATCCGCGCCGGCCAGAACTACGGCTCGACCGGCGTCGGCGTGGTGTTCTTGAACGTCGGCACCAGCTGGTTCCCGGCCTCGATCCCGATCGGCAGCTTCGGCAACCTGCTGCTCAACCCGGCGGACCCCGCACTCGGCGTGATCAGCTTCCTGCCGCTCGTGCTGCAGGCCAACGGCATCTACCAGGGCGACTCGATGCCCTCGCAGCAGTTCAACGTGCCGGCGCTCGGCCGCTCGTCGCGCAACATGATCATCAAGGCGCAGGGAATCGTGTTCAACTCGGGCTTCGCCAACGCCCAGTTCACCACCGCCTCGGGCCTCATCATCGAGTAAGCGGATGAGCGCGCGGCGAACGACGGCCATCGTCGCGGCGTGCGCCGCGACGGCGGCGGCGCTGGTCTGGTGGCCAGGCGCCGGGGACGCACCCCCTCGCGCCGCGACCGACGTTCTCGCCGACCACCCCCCGGCGCCGACCACGGCGGCGATGACCGGCCAGTGGCTGCCGCGACGCGCCGAACCCGTCGCCTTCCTCACCGACCGCAAGAGTGATCGCCCCCACCACCGCAAGTCGGGCTACCCGCCCGGCACCCGGATCGAGGTGCGCGACCTGCCGAAAGTGCGCGACGGGATCTTCCTCCCCGACGGCACGGTGCTGCCGTACCTCAACGGTATGACGTGGGCACCGGCCGTGCAGCGCGGCCCGCAGTTCGGCCCGTTCCCGCCGGTCGTCGCTCTGGTCGTCGACTACGAGGGCTTCGAGTGGTGGGAGCACGCCGACGGCTCGACGACGACGACGCGCTACAAGGAAGTCACCGCGCACGGCGAGACCTACTGGGATCCGGGCGCGGAGCACGCGGCGACCGTGCCCAGCAGGTTGGTGCGCATCGCACCACAATCCTGACACTCGCGGGTGGGGCCGGCGCGGCTGCGCCGCAGCCACCCCATTCAAGGCGCGAACGAGATCACTTGACGCCCGCTCGGCGTCGGGGTCAGCGCCGCGCGTTGCCGCTCGAGGCCCCCTTCGAGGAGCACGGCGAACGCCGCCGCCGCCGGCGCGGTAAACCAGCCGGTGGAGCCACCGCGGAGCGGCACGTCGCGCCAGCTGCGGCGCCGGTCGCCCTCGAAGCTCTGCGCGCCGACTGCTTCCCCCGCTGCGGTCAACAGCCGCACGGCGTCACCGACCACGGGCGAATCGACGCGCAGCATGGTGCGCCGGTCGACCTGCACCTCGAGTGGTAGCGCGCGCTGCGCGAGCTCCCTGATCGCGGTCAGCACACCCGCGCCATCGACGCGCACGGCGTTCGCGTCTGGCGGCACCCCGAGCAGCTCGAATCCTCCATCGGCACCGGTCCGCGCCACGTCGCCGAGCTCGAGCCGCCGCCAGAACGGCGATCCATCGCGGGCCAAGGCAAACACGGTGCGCTGCGCGCGCACCCTGGCGCCAGCGACCGGCGCGCCGCGCTGATCGACGACCCGGCCACGCACGGGCGGCAACGCGGCGGGAGCGATCAACGCGATCGAAACGTCGCGCGCCCCGGCGGCGATCCCGTCGCGCCGCACGATCGGCCCCGCCCCCGGCCACCGCGCCGCCAACCGGTAGGCACGATCCTCGAGTCCCTCGAGCGCGAAGCGGCCGTCCACTCCGGTGATCACCGGGCGCCACAGCACGGCGCCACCGCCGGCAATCGCGTTCTCCACCACCAACGGCTGGGCCGGCGTGGGTTCGGCCAGCGCGGCTTCGCCACAGCGTTCGAGCGATTCGTCGGCACGCCCGACGGTCGCCCAAGCCACCGTGGGATCGTCGATCCAGACCTCGGCGCCGACCGCGGGCCGACCGGAGGCATCGACGACCTGGCCCTCGATCCGGCGCGGAGCGGGGCCGAGCTCCAGGACCAGCGCCTCGCCCGCCGTCGGCCGCGAAGAGAACGCGGCGCGCGCCGGCTGGTGACCAGCCCCGACCGCGGTGAGCTCCACTGGGCCCGCGCGCCACGGCAGCGCGAACGACCCAGTGCGTCCGGTGCGGGTGATGTGCGTTCCGTCGGTGACACGCGCGCCCGCCACCGGTTGCCCGGACGAATCGACCACCGCGCCGGCGACCGCCGGCCCGCCGGCCGACAGCGAACGCAGCTCGATCAGGGGCGGCACGTCGACCGCCGCGAAGCGGCGCGTCTCGTGGCCATCGGCCCACACCTGCACGACGACACCCTCGCACCGTGGCACCGCCGCGAGAGAGAACCGACCGTCGGCGCCGGTGAGCACGCGCGGTCGCCGCGCTCGCGGGTCGTGCAGGGGCGCGGGCAGGCCGGCTTGCAGGCTGGCGGGCAGCACGACCTCGACGAGGGCGTCAGACACGGGCTCGCCGCCGAGCGCGACGACGGTGCCCTCCACAGCGCGCCGCTCGGCGACGACCAGCGTCACCTCGACCAGGTTGGCCGAGAGCGTCCGCCGATCGACCCAGAGCGCGGTGTGATTCGGCCCGGGCCGGATCGCGGTCAGCCGCGGATCGGCGGCTTCGAGCTCGAATCGACCATCGCCGTCGGTGAACGCGATCGCGGTGGCGACGCCACTGTTCGCCGGGGCGCGGACCAACGTCGACACCGGCTGCCCGCGCAGATCGATGACGCGGCCGGCGACGCGCACGGCAGTCGGGTCCAACGCTTCGACCACCACGTCGTGCGCGCTACCCGCCAGCGCCGCGCGCGCCGGCGCAGCCGGCGCCGCCGCTGGCGCCACGGCGGGCGCCACGGCGGGCGCCGGCAAAGCAGTCGCAATGGCTCGCCCGCGTTGCACTGCGCCTGCCGGTCGGCTGGCCAGCATCCACCACGCGCCGGCAGCGGCCAACAGCACCACGGCCGCGCCGGCGACGACGGCCACGCCGACCGCGGGCGCCGCGGTCGAGACGCGCCCGGCGGAATCCGCCGCGAGCCAGGCGCCGATGGCGGTGGCCCAGGGTTCCCGCTGTCCACCGTGCCTGCGGTCGAGCTCGCCGCGAAGCCGCACCAGTCCGCGCTGCAGCCTCGTCTTGACCGTAGCCACGGGGATCTGCTCTCGGGCGGCGATCTCGCTCGGCGTCCAGCCCTCGTAGTAGCGCCACAAGAGGACTTGCCGGTAGGGCGCCGGGAGAGCCTGCACCGCCTCGGTGACCTGCCGCCGCACCGAATCGGCCAGCACCGCGTCGAACGTCGATGGGCTGTGGTCGTCGCACGCCGCCTCCACCTCCCGGTGACGCCGGCGCCGCTCGCGGCGCCGCTGCAACCAGAGCTGGTTGCGCAGCACCTTTCCCAGCCATGCCCGCGGCGCGCGCAGCTCGGCGTCGGGACTGGTCAGCGCCGCCAGGTAGGCCTCCTGCGCGAGGTCGTCGGCCTGCTCGGGGTCGCGCACCAGCTGCTGGGCCAAGGCCCGCACCCACGACACCTCACCGATCAACGCTCGAGCGTCCGCCATGCCTTTTTCGCTGCCAGTTGCACGTGTTCCACAAGGCCTCGTTGTCGCCGGCGAGTCTCGGGACTCCGAAATCCGGCAGATCCGCGGCGCACCCGGGCAATGCCATCATCGCGAATGGAACGCCGGCGAGGCCGCCCAGACCACGGAACAACGCCCGGACCATGCTCCTCCACGCGCACTTCCGGCGACGCGCCGCGAGAAAGAGGTCAGAATCGGCGAGTCCCCAGCCGACTGAGCGGCAACCCGGTCGATTGCACGGAGCCGCCGACGCATGCCAAACCCCGCCGTTCGAATCAGCATGGCCGCGTGCCTGGCGGCGGCCCCGGTGTCGGCCATCCCGCAGGCCGCCACCCCAGGGGCCGCAGCCCCACGAACCAGCGACAACCAGGCCGCACCCGCGACCTGGTACAGCTCCGGATTCGACGCGGCCGTCCAGGTGGCGACCCGCGCCGGCGCGCCGCTGCTCGGCTACTTCTGGATGCCCGACAGCCAGCACTGCGCCAACCTGTGGAGCGAGACGTTGGACGGACCGGCGGCCGCGGCTCGCCTGAGCGGGCTCACCTGCTTCAGCGCCGACGTCACCACCGGCGAAGGGCACGCCCTGGCCCAGCGCTTCGGCGTGCGGTCGCTGCCGGCGGTGCTCTTGTTCGACCGCGCGGGCCGCCCCGACGAGGCCATCTGGGGCCACGTACCGACCGCCGAGTTCGACCGCCGGCTGGCGCTGGCGCAGGCCGGTACGGGCACGGTGTCGGCGCTGCGCGAACGCGCCTCGGGCGCCCCCGACGATCTCGACCTGCGCTTCACGCTGGCCGCCAAGCTGCTCGACGTCGGCGACCGCGACGGCGGCCAGCTGTTGTTCGACTCGATCCGCACGGCCGATCCGAACGGCGCGACCATTGGTGGAGCCCGCCTGCTGCTGCGCGACGCCACCGACGCGGCCCAGGCCACGCTCAGCGCCGCGCCCGACCCCGCCGCGGTGGACCTGCAGCACGTCTACGCGGTGGTCGAGTCCCTGCGCCACGACGTGGTCGCGTTCGCCGGCTGGAGCTGGCTGGCTCAGACCGAAGAGCAGCGCGGCGACGGCGCCGCGGCGCGGCGCGCGCTCGACCGCGGCTGGGAGCGCGCCGGCGACCCGCCGCCGCCGCTCTGGCCCGCGCAGGTCGCCGACACCTACTGGCGCACGCGCGCCGATCTCGGCGACGACGAGGCGCACTCCCTGTTGCAGCGCGTGGCACGGGCCGTGGCCGACCATCCGGCGACAGCGGCCAAGGAACGCGCGCTCCAGCTCGTGGCCTGGGCGCGCGCGCACGCACTCACCGGCGACCGTGGCGAGGCCCGCCGGCTGGCGGACGCCGCGCTCGAGCTCGCGCCAGGGGATCCCGAGCTGCGCGAGGCGGCAACCGCATTAGTGCAGTGACCCACGCGGCGCCGTGGCACGGCGCCGCCAACGCATCGCGACGAACTCGACCAACACGACGAGCAACACCGCGAGCAGAGCGATGCCCGCCAGGTCAGCGGCGATGCTCGTCGAGGTGCTCACCTGGGCCGCCGGCGACGGCCGGTAGTCTTCGAGTGGAGTGAGGTCGCCACCGGCGCAGGCCGCCAGCCACTCGCGCTCCGCGCGGCGGGGTGCCGGTGGGGTGAGCACCCGGTCCGCGAGGAGATCGCGCACCGGCGCGGCCTGCGGCGGCTGCAGCGCGCTGACCCACTGCGCCAGCCAGGCCGGGAACTCGGCCGCCGCGCGCCACCGGCTCCCCCAACCGTCGGTCAACCCAGAGGTCCACACGAAGACCCGGCCGAGGCCGCGGTTGGCCAACGCGAGCAGTGGAACCCCCTCGTCCGCGCGGCGCGCCACCAGCAGGACCCGGGCGTCGGCGCGGGCGGCGACATCGGCGACGCCGCCGACCGGCGGCAGCTCGACGACCCTGGGCTCGAGCAAGGGCGACGCCTCGGCCACCGCCAAGACCGGCAACCACTGCTGTTCCGGTGGCGCCTCGTCCGCTGGCGTGGGCTCCGGCTCCGGCGGCGGCTCCGGCTCGGGCGGAGACGGCTCGGGTGACGGCGTGTCATCCGGCGGCGGCTCGTCGTCCGCCGGACCATCGCCGGCGCCGTCTCCGTCGCCGGTCGAACGGCCGACCCTGCCGAGCGCGGTCTCGACCTCGAGGCTCATGAGCCGCGGGATCTCCGCGGGGTTGACCGAACGGCGGAACACGCCACCGCCGAGCTCCGCGATGCGGCTGGGCTCGTAGGCGGTCACGTTCTCGTTGGCGACGACCTGGATCACGCTCACCGTGATTCCGGCAGCGCGCGCCGCCGCGGCGGCGAACACCGCGTTCTCCGGGTCGTAGATGTCCCCGTCGGAGATCACCACGATGTGCCGCACACCCGCGACGCCGGCCGGCAGCAGCGCAGTCGCCTTGTCGAGCGCGTCGCGCAGCAGAGTCGTCTCGGAGGTCGCCACCAGCCGACGCTCGAGGATCTCGCGGATCTCCGCCCGCCGCTCGGCCGGGGTCAGCGGCATCACCACCTGGCCGGTGAAGCCAAAGGTGACCGCCCCCACCGCATCGCCATCGCGCAGGCCCTCGGCGGTCAAGAGCGCACTCTCCCGCGCGTAGTCCATGGTGGTGAAGCCCTCTCGCGAGCGCTCCTGCATCGAACGCGAGCGGTCGACGACCAACACGATCGCCACCGTGCGACGCTGGACTTCGACCTCTGGCCCGGGCACGGCGCGCGCGCCGCTGGTGTCGCCCTCCGCGGCGGCATCTCCCGCCGGCGGCGGAGGAGTTTCCTCGGCCGCGGCGGTCGGCGCTTCGCTCGACTGCGGCCGGGGCTCGCGCTCGGCGGGCGGGTCGGCGGGGGGCGGCAGCGGCGCGGACGACTCCGGCGCCGGCGACGCATCGTCCGGCGACACCGCCGCACTGCCGTCGCCGCCGGGCCCCACCGCGGGTGGGCGGGCGACCGCGCGGACGTGCACCGGCAACAGCTCGTGCAACGGCGCTCCCGGCTCGACCAACGCACCGCCGCGCTCGCCACCGACCACCAACAGGCCGCCGCCTCGGTCGACCCAGTCGGCGAGGGCGGCCTGCTCCTCGGCGCCGATCGGATCGAGCAGCACCAGCGCGGCGACGTCGTCGCCGGGCGGCACCTCGACGCGCGGCGCGGCGTCGACCGCCAAGCCCTGGACGCGCAGGGCCGCGGCCACCACCTCGCCATCGACACCGATCACCCGCACGCGCTTCCCGGGCACCGCGACGACCGAGGCAGCCATCGTCAGCGCGTTGTCCGCGGTCTCGACGACGACCGCGATCGAGTGCTCACCCTCGACCTCCGGCGTCCAATCGAAACGCTGCCGCCCGTCGCGGCGCAGGACTCCGGCGTCGAGCGCGGCGCGGTGCACAGCTCGCTCACCGACCCGGATCTCCAGTGCGCCGCCCTCGACCGGCGCCGCGCGCGGCAGCACGATCTCGAGCGCCGCCGGCCGGTGCACTGCGGTGGCCCCCAGCGCGTACAACGCGCAGTCGCCGGGCTCGACCGGTGGCGGTCCGGCGATGGTGAGGGCGGCATCGGCCCGTCGCGCCGGCGAGCCGAGCGGCGCGAACCGCCCATTCCACACCGCCAGCACGATGCGCCGGCGACCCGCCGGCACCGGCAACAGCGCGGCCTCGGCCAGTCGCTCGCCGACCGGCGCGCTCCCGGCGATGTCCCGCCACGTGGTCCGCGCGTCCGCCCGCGCCGTGCCGGACACCCCGGGCTCCGCTGCGGGCATCGACAATGACACCGCCCCGTCGGTCGGCACGACGACCAACTCGACCCCCTGTGCACGCCGCCACTCGACCCGTGGATCGGAGACCGCGTAACACAGCAGTGCCACCGCCACGGCGGCCGCAACGCGCGCCACCGCCGGGCCGGAACGCCGGCGCGACAGCCCGATCGCCGCCACCACGGCCGCGGTCATGGCCAGCGCCCCGCTCAGCACCGGGACCTCAGCGCGGCCGGGGCCGCAACGAAAGACCGAGCACGCCGCGACAGTAGCGGAGCCCGCAGTTCCAGCGGTGCGGGACGGCCGCGCTGAGCGCAGACGCCAGTGTTGCTTTCGAGCGTCCGGGAGTTGCGGTATCGAAGTTCCGACGACAACCGGCCTTCGGAAGGGTTGTCGCCTCCCGAAGATTCTCGGCCCCGGACACTCACGGTAGGAACACCGGCATCAACCAATCGACGCGGTCGCCCAAGAACCAGCCCTCGCCGAAGTCGGCGCGCAGGATCACGCGGCTGCCCGGGCGCACGGTGATGGCACCGAGGCTGCGCGGCAGCTGACCGACGCGCACCGGGGCGGGGCCGAAGACCACTTCGCCATCGACCTCGACCGACACCGAGGCGCTGGCGCGCAGGCCGGTGCGCTGTGCCGAGTCGTCGATCCCGACCGCTCCCACCAGGCGATGGAAACCCGGCGGCACCTCATAGGTCAAGGCACAGCGGGCATGGACCCCGAGCCCCGTCGCGCTGGCAATGCCGCCCGCGACCAACAAGCCGCCGGTCGCCGCCCGATCGATGCGGAACGGATAGAGCGGCGCTCGCGCATCCTCGAACTCCGCGCCGCGCTCTTCGACCTCGACCGGAGCCAACGCCGACAGCGGCTGCCGCGTCGCCGGCATGAGCGTGAGCGCGCTGACCTCCGCCAGCGGCAGCGCGCGTTCTCGCTCCTGCTCGTCGACGAACACGACGCGGTCCGGTGGCGATGCCGCGATCGTCCCCGAGATCAGGTCGCCGGCGCGGGTCACCAGCCGCACATCGCCGCGCCGCTCCGCCGCGCTGCCGGTGGCGAGGGCGACCCCCGCCAGCCGGTCGTAGCGGTAGAGACGCGGCCCGCGCCCCTGCTCCCATTCGAACACGATGCCGTCCTCGGTGAAGCGATGGATGCCGCCGAGCAGGGTCTCGTAGCCACGCTCGACCGGGCGAAACAAGGCTTCGCCGTTCGCGCGCTCGGGCAACACGAACGCATCCGCGCCGCGACCACGGGCGCCAGCGGCGAACACGGCGATGCGCAGCCGGTCGATCCACACCGGCACGGGCCCCAGGGACGGCGATTGCACGGTGAAGGTCTCGCCGACCTCGTCTCCGCCCGAGATCGCGCCGCGCAGCAGATCGCCGCCCACCAAGTGCACCTCGACCTCGCCGCGCGGAGCCGGGGCACCGAAGTGCACCGACAGCACGTCGGCAGCGGCCAGAGTCCGGTTGCCGTCCTCCGAGCGCAGTACCAACCCCGGCGTGGTGCCGGCGCGCCAGCCGCCGAAGCTGCCTTCGAGCCAACGGCCTTCCACCGTGAGCACGCGCACCTCCTGAGCCGGGAGCGCCGCGAGCGCGGCCCCCACCACCCACAACCCCGACCACAGCGTCGATCGCATCATGTCAGTTTGTCATTCGGAAACGGTGCCGAACCATCGAGCCTGCCAGTTTGGCGCGGACGGCGAAGCGCCGCCGCCGGTGGTACCCGGATCGGCGCCTGCCCTCCCCGGGATCAACTCACACAAATCACTCATGAATCAGAGATTACGTCTAGCGAGCTGCGGTTGTGCGAAACGCGGCCAGCCCTGGCACCGGGTTTGCTTCCCGCGCGCGCAACCCGAGGTGCACCCACAGTTCTCGGAGCATCCATACGGTCCACCAAGATACGAAAACTCATGGTCAAGCAGCTAACGTTCGAGAGTGATGCGCGCGAGGCAGTCCTGCGCGGCGTCAACAAACTCGCCAAGGCAGTGGTCTCTACTCTTGGCCCCCGCGGCCGCAACGCCGTGCTCGACAAGGGCTGGGGCGGCCCGACGATCACCAAGGACGGCGTCAGCGTCGCCGAGGAGATCGAGCTGGAGGATTCGTTCGAGAACATGGGCGTCAAGCTGGTCAAGGAAGCGGCCAGCAAGACCTCGGACGTCGCCGGCGACGGCACGACGACCGCGACCCTGTTGGCGCGCAGCATTCTCGAAGGCGGCATGAAGTATCTGACGGCCGGCGCCAACCACGCCGAGCTGATCCGCGGCATCCGCGCTGCCGGTGAGGCGATCACCAAGGAGCTGCAGCGGGTCGCGGTCAGCGTGCCCGGCAGTGACAGCAAGGCGATCCAGCAGGTGGCCACCATCGCCAGCAACAACGACGCCAAGATCGGCAAGATCATCGCCGACGCCATGGCCAAGGTCGGTCAGGACGGGGTCATCACTTGCGAAGAAGGCAAGAGCCTCGACACCGAAGTGACGGTCGTCGAGGGCATGCAGTTCGATCGGGGCTTCCTGTCGCCGCACTTCGTCACCGACTCGGACGGCATGACCTGCGAGCTGCGCAACTGCCTGGTGATGGTGCACGAGGACAAGATCTCGTCGGTGCGCCCGCTGCTGCCGTTGCTCGAGAAGCTCAAGGAGGCCAACAAGCAGCTGCTGATCATCGCCGAGGACATCGAGGGCGAGGCGCTGGCCACCCTGGTGGTCAACAAGCTGCGCGGCATCGTCAAGGTGGCCGCGGTCAAGGCGCCCGGCTACGGCGACCGCCGCAAGGCGATGATGCAGGACATCGCCATCCTGACCGGCGGCCAGGCGATCTTCAAAGACCTGGGCATGGACCTGGAGAAGATCTCGCTGAAGGAGCTCGGTCAGGCGCGCAAGGTGGTCATCACCGGCGACAACACCACGATCGTCGAGGGCTCCGGCACGACCAAGGAGATCAAGGCGCGGTGTGACCAGATCCGGCGCGAGATCGACAACACGACCTCGGACTACGACCGCGAGAAGTTGCAAGAGCGACTCGCGCGACTGACCGGCGGCATCGCCGAGATCCGGGTCGGCGCCCACACCGAGACCGAGATGAAGGAGCGCAAGGCGCTGGTCGAAGACGCCCTGCACGCGACGCGCGCGGCGATCGAAGAGGGCATCCTGCCCGGTGGTGGCACCGCCCTGCTCAAGGCGCGCAAGGTGCTCGACAAGCTGAAGCTCGAGGGCGACGCCGGCTTTGGCGTCGACATCGTCCGCAACGCGTGCGCGCAACCGCTGCGTCAGATCGCCGCCAACGCCGGCCTCGACGGAGGCGTCGTGGCGCGCAAGGTCGAGGCCAACCGCGGCGCCAACCAGGGCTTCAACGCCTTGACCGAAGACTACGGCGACATGATCGAGTTCGGTGTCGTCGACCCCACCAAAGTGACCCGCACCGCGCTGCAGAACGCGATCTCGGTGTCCTCGCTGCTGCTCACCACCGAGTGCGTGATCACCGACGCGCCGAAGGACGAGGACGACGCCCCGGCCGGCGGCCCGCCCGGAGGCGGCATGGGTGGCATGGGCGGTATGGGTGGAATGGGCGGCATGGGTGGTATGGGCGGCATGGGAGGCATGGGCTTCTGAGCCGCAGCCGCCGCCGACCGGCGCCCCGCGAATCCAATTTCGAAACTACAAGACAAGGAAACACAGACATGGCTATTCGACCCCTGGACGACCGCGTCCTGTTGCAAGTGCTCGACGCCGAGGAAACCACGGCGGGCGGCATCGTGATCCCCGACAGCGCGCGCGAGAGCTCGCAGCGCGGCAAGGTCAAGGCCGTCGGTGAGGGCAAGCGCCTCGACGACGGCCGCCGCGCCAAGCCCGACGTCAAGAAGGGCGACGTGGTGCTGTTTGGCAAGTACGCCGGTGCCGACGTCAAGGTCGACGGCGTGGACTACAAGATCCTGCGCGAGAACGAGATTCTCGGCAAGGTGGAGGTCTGATCATGGCAAAGCAGATCATGTTCGACGAGGCGGCCCGACGGAAAGCGCTGCAGGGCGTTGCCCGCCTGGCCAAGGCGGTCAAGGTCACCCTCGGCCCGGCCGGCAAGAACGTCATTCTGGAGAAGTCCTTCGGCGGCCCGCAGGTGACCCGCGACGGCGTCACCGTGGCCAAGGAGATCGAGCTGGAGTGCCCGTTCGAGAACATGGGCGCCAAGCTCGTGCAGGAGGTCGCCAGCAAGACCAACGACGTCGCCGGTGACGGCACGACGACGGCCACCGTGCTGGCGGAAGCGATCCTGCGCACCGGCCAGCGCTATCTGACCTCGGGCGTCAACCCCAGCGAGCTGCGCGCCGGCATCGACGCCGCGGTCACCGCCGTGGTCGAAGAGCTCGAGCGGATGAGCAAGAAGATCAAGAACCGCGAGGAGATCGCCCAGGTCGGCACCATCTCCGCCAACAGCGACCCGGAGATCGGCGCGCTGCTCGCCGACGCGGTCGACCGGGTCGGCCAAGAAGGCGTGATCACGGTCGAGGAGGGGCAGAGCTCCACCACCGACCTCGAGTTCGTCGAGGGCATGCAGTTCGACAAGGGCTACATCTCGCCCTACTTCATCACCGACCCCAAGACCATGGAGACGGTGTTCGAGGACGCCCGCATCCTGATCTTCGAGAAGAAGATCTCGAGCGTGCGCGACCTGGTGCCGCTGCTGGAGAAGGTCACCCGCGCCGGCAAGCCGCTGCTGATCGTCGCCGAGGACGTCGAGTCGGAAGCGCTGGCCACCCTGGTCGTCAACCGGCTCAAGGGCGTGCTCAATGTCTGCGCGGTCAAGGCGCCGGGCTTTGGCGATCGCCGCAAGGCGATGCTGCAGGACCTCGCGATCCTCACCGGCGGCACGTTCGTCAGCGACGATCTCGGCATCAAGCTCGAGGCCGTCGAGCTCGACCACCTGGGCAGCGCGCGGCGCATCCGCGTCACCAAGGACGCGACCACGGTGATCGAAGGCGCCGGCAAGAAGGCCGACATCAAGGCGCGGGCGGAGACCATCCGCACGCAGATCGAGAAGACCACCTCGGACTACGATCGCGAGAAGCTGCAGGAGCGGTTGGCCAAGATCACCGGTGGCGTCGCCGTGGTCCGCGTCGGCGCGCTCACCGAAGCCGACATGAAGCAGAAGAAGCAGCGCGTCGAGGACGCCCTGAACGCGACGCGCGCCGCCGTCGAAGAAGGGATCGTGCCGGGCGGTGGCTGCGCGCTGCTGCGCGCGAGCAGCGTGCTCGAGGATCTGCGGCAGCGCGGCGACCGCAAGCTGGGCGTGGCGATCGTGCGCACCGCCTGCCAGGCGCCGATCCGGCAGATCGCCGACAACGCCGGCGAGGACGGCTCGGTCGTGGTCGAGGAGGTCCTGGCCGGCAAGCAGTCGCAGGGCTTCGACGCGGTGAGCGGTGAGATGGTCGACATGTTCAAGGCGGGCATCATCGATCCCACCAAGGTGGTGCGCACGGCGCTGCAGAACGCCGCGAGCATCGCCGGGCTGATGCTGACGACCGACACTCTGGTGACCTCGATCAAGGAGGACTCCTCCTCGGTCGAAGGCGCCATCAAGTGACGGCAACGGCCGACCCGATGGCCTGGGTGGCGCTGCCGCCCGGGCCCGCCCGAGGCTGAAGACGTCGCCGACTCGACCGCCGCGCGCACGGCCGCGCGGAACCGCAACACCATGGCCAACAAACCCGACTACTACGAGGTCCTCGGCGTCGCCAAGGATGCCGACGGTACCGCCATCAAGCGGGCGTACCGCAAGAAGGCCATGGACAACCACCCGGACCGCAATCCGGGAGACGCCGAGGCGGAACAGCGCTTCAAGCTGGCCGCCGAGGCCTACGCGGTCCTGTCGGACCAACAGAAGCGGGCCGCTTACGACCGTTACGGCCACGCCGGCGTCGACGGACAGTTCGGCGCCGGAGGCGGGTTCTCCAGCTTCGAGGAGATCTTCTCCGCCTTCGGCGACCTGTTCGGTGGCGGCGGCGGTGGTGGCGGAATCTTCGAGCAGTTCTTCGGCGGTGGTGGCGGCCGCAGCCGTGCGCGGCGCGGGGCCAGCTTGCGCGTCGATCTCAGCCTGACGCTGGAGGAGGTCGCCACCGGCACCACCAAGACCATCGAGATCACGCGCCCGACGCCGTGCCAGAACTGCAGCGGCAGCGGCGCACAACCGGGCACGCAGCCGACCCAGTGCGCAACCTGTGGCGGCGCCGGCGCGGTGTTGCGCAGCCAGGGCTTCCTGCAGATTCGGCAGGCCTGTCCGTCGTGCCGCGGGGCCGGCTCGGTGATCGAGTCGCCGTGCACGAAGTGCAAGGGCCGCGGCGCCATCGCCAAGAAGGAGCCGGTGTCGATCAAGATCCCGGCCGGCATCGAGGAGGGTCACGTCGAACGCATCCCCGGCCAGGGCGAACCGGGCGACAACGGCGGCCCCCCCGGCGATCTGGTGGTCGTGATCCACGTCGAGCCGCACGCGGTCTTCACGCGCAGCGGGGACGACCTGCGCGCCCAAGCCGTCGTGCGTTACCGCCAGGCCGTCGTCGGCGACTCGATCGACGTGCCGACGATCACCGACGACACCGTCGTGCTGAAGATTCCGGCCGGCACCCAGCCGGGCTCGTCGCTCCGCGTCCGCGGACACGGGCTGCCGCGGGCGGACGGCTACGGGCGCGGTGACCTGCTGGTGCGCATTCAGATCGAAGTGCCCAAGAGCATCACCGCGGAGCAGCGTCAGGCCCTCGACGAGTTCGACGCCGTCGAGCACGAGAAGAGCAAGAAGTCCAAGCGCAAGTCCATCTTCGAGAAGGTCAAGGACATCTTTCAGTGAGTAGGAAGACCGAAGACGACCTCGGTTCGACGCCCCAGCCCGGCGCCGGAGACGAGCAGGAGCCGACGCCCCAGGCCGAGAGCGCATCCGCGGAGGCCGAAGGCGCCGTGCCACACGACGACGCCCCGGGCGACGCGGTCAGCCGCGAGCGGGACCGGCTGGACGCGCAGCTGAAGCGCGCCATGGCCGACCTGCAGAACATCCGCAAACGGCACCTGAAGGAGATCGCCGACGCGCGGACCCGGGCGGTCGAGGCACTCGCCGGTGAGCTGTTGCCCGTTCTCGACAACTTCGACCTCGCGCTCGCCGCGCAAGAGCGGCAGACCGATGCCCCGCAGGGCGACGCCAGCGCCATGGTCGAGGGCGTCCGCATGGTGCAGAGCCTGCTGCGCGGAGTGCTCGAACGCCACGGCCTGGCCGAGATCGAGGCGCTCGGCGCCGCGTTCGACCCCAACGTGCACGAAGCGGTCGGCGTCGACACGCAGTCCGATGCCGAGCCCAACACCGTCTCTGCCGTGGTGCAGACCGGCTACCTGATGGGTGACCGACTGGTGCGTCCCGCCAAGGTGATGGTCGCCGCGCCACCGACGAGCGCCGGCGCTCCCGAGGCCGACGACGCCTGACGCAGGACGAGCAACCCGAGAAGCAGCCCCTCCGATGCCCACCTACGACTACGAATGCCAGGCCTGCGGACACCGCTTCGAGCTGTTCCAGAGCATGACGGCGCGCGTCAAGCGCAAGTGCCCGGAGTGCGCGAAGCCCAAGCTGCAGCGGCTGATCGGCCCCGGCGCCGGCTTCCTGTTCAAGGGCGACGGCTTCTACATCACCGACTACCGCAGCGACTCGTACAAGAAAGACGAGAAGACCGCGAGCTCCGAGGACAAGCCCAAAGGCAAGGGCGAGAAGAGCGACAGCGGCGGCGCGGACAAGCCGGCGAAGACCGACAAGCCCGCGAAGACCGAGAAGCCCGCCGCCAAGAAGGGCAAGGCCGGCTCGAAGAAGAGCGGTAGCAAGCGCTAGCGCCTAGCAGCCGGCGGGCCGACGACTCACTGGAAGGTGCCGTCGAGGCGCATGGCGGGACCACCACCGGCCGTGGTCTTGTCCAGGAACCCGGTGGCCGACGTCGAGTCGTTCGTGCGCAGTTGGTTGGCGTGCATGATGGTCTGGCCAATCGTGACCTCGCGCCCCGCGGTGGTCACAAAGCCCGACGGCGCGCCAGAATCAGTGAACAGCGCCTGGGCGGCGATCTGCGCGCCGAGGAGGTTCGCGTTGTTCGGCACGCCGAAGCTGGCAGCCCAGTTGCCGAAGGGGCCGGACGGTACGATCGCCCAAGTCACGAGCGGATTGACGTAGAGAGTGCTGCCGACGACGCCGGCCGCACTCAAGTCCAGCGGGGTCCCGAGTTCGTTGCCGACCACGAGGACACCCGGGGTGGCCGCCGCCAGCGGGCTGCCCGCACTGACCTGGACGGTGCCGCCGAGACCGATCCCGCCATAGGTCCCGAAGCCGCTGGGCCCCTGGACGGAGATGTTGGGCACGAACGGCTGCGACGTCGTCTGGCCGTAATTGCCGAAGCTGTTGACAGCGCCGCCGGGCGTGTAGCAGTCCAAGCTGTAGCTCGTGCGCGTCGAGCCGTTCGGATCGGTGGCGACGATGTCGATCAGCAGGTGGCCGTTGGCCGCGGTGTAGCCGTAGGGCAGATCCAGGTTGATCGTGACCCACGGGCCGACGCCGCGCGCCACCGAGCTGTAGGCGGGCAGGCTGACCGAGCCCGAAAACACCTGGGTCATCGGCCCGGTCTCGTTGGCGCCGAAGGTCGTCCCCATCGCGCCCGGAGCCACCGTGGTCTCGCCCATCTGGATCACGACGTTCCTCACCGTCACCGCGGGGGAGCCGCTGGAGTTGTTGTTCTCCGGCCGGAAGCTGATCGCGGTGATCACCGCCGAAGTGCCGGCGACGGTGGTCTGGTCGAGGACGATCTGCGAGCGGAAGTCCGTGAACCCGAAGGGATAGGACGTGATCTGATTGCCGTCGACCGGCACGCCGGCGATCGCCGGCGAGAAGACTTGCGCGGAGGCGGTGCCCGCCAGGGAGAGGCCGGCGACGAGAGCGACGAACGCGGAACGGTTCTGCATGGTCGGTTTCAGGGGGGGAGAGAGAAAATCGAGCCTGACTCGGTACGAGTCGCGTGCTATGAGCCTGGCTCGCTGGGGCGTTACCAGAAAAGCCGGGGTTTCGGTCCGACCGTACGGTGGCGGTGGCGTACCCTGGGGGGCGTGAAGCATGTGAAGCGCCATCGGGCGGCCGGAATCGCTACGGCAAGCCTTCTCGCCTGCACCACGGCGTGTACGCACGGCCTGCTCTCGGGCGTCGCGTATCCCGATCGCAGCCGTCCCGTGGTCCGCATCGAGACCCGCGGCGGGGTGGAGTACGGCGCCTGCACCGAGGAGGGGGTGCTGTTCCTCGGCCGCACGGCCAGCGAAGGCCCCTGCCGGGTGCATTTCTTCCTGGGTCCGCGCGCGACGCCCATCGTCGACGACGGCACGATCCACCACCTGGGCGGGGTCTACTACCGCGCCGTGATCGATCTCAAGACACCGGCGGTGCCCGTGCTCGAGCGCGAGCCGACCGCCGCCGACACCCTGGTCGCGATGGTGCACGCCGGCCGCGAGGTGCACCGGGTCCCGGTGCGGCTGGCACAGCGCGACGACGTCAGCGGCGACGTTCTCGAGTGGCCGGGAGAGAGCTTGCCGGCCGGCACCGCGATCCTCGCGCAGCTGACCGAGACGCTGCGCTTCGTCGGCTTGGTCGCCGGCGAGGCCACCGTCCAACGCGGCGAAACCAGCGAGCGCTTCCTGGTGTTCACCGGCACCGACCGCGTCCGCGAGGCGCTCGCGGCAGCGCGGCCGCACCCGAGCCTGCCGGAGGTGATTCACCGGCCCGACGACATCACGGTGACGCGCTGACTCGAACGCCGTGCGTCAGCTCAGCGGCTGACGCCGGCGAGATCGGCAACGCGGTCGACGACCCCCTTGAGGGCGAACAGGACGACGGAGTCCCCCGCCAGAATCTCGTCCTCGCCGCGGGGAATCACGATCTCGCCCGTGGTGCGCGCGATGGCACCGACCACGCATCCGCGAGGGAACCCCGCCTTGGCCAGGGTCCGACCGATCAGCTTGCTCCCCGGCCGAATCTCGACTTCCAGGACCTCCGCCTTGCCCTCCTCGAAGGTCGCGATGGTGCTCACGCTCCCACTGCGGATGAACGAAAGGATGCGCGTCGCGCACAGCAGGCGCGGCGAAACCGCGACGTCGATCCCCAGCGTCTCGTAGATGCTGACGTAATCCGACTTCTTGACGAGGGCCACGGTGCGCGCCACGCCCAAGCTGCGCGCCAGCTGGCAGGACATCAGGTTGCGCTCGTCGTCGTCGGACAGGCCGAGGAACGCGTCCGCGTCGCCGACGCGCTCCTCCTGCAGCAGTGCCAGATCCGTGCCGTCGCCGTGCAGCACGACCGGACCTTCCAGCTCGGCGGAGAGCTCCTCGGCCCGCGCACGGTCGTCGACCAGCACGCGGGTCTGCGCGCGCAGCCGGTTGAGCAGCTCACAGACGTGGCGCACGATTCCCGAGTGCCCATACATGACGACGTTGCGCAGGTACGTCGGCCGCACGCCGGTCTTCTTCTCCAGGCTGGCGACCGCTTTCGGTTCGCCCAGGGCGAAGATCTCGTCCTTGGCTTCGAGCTGGTCATCGCCACCGGGGATGATGATCTCGTGCTCGCGGTCGATGGCGGCGATCAGCACGCCGCGTGGCAGCTTGAGCCCCTTGACCGGCTTGCCCAGCAGCACCGAGTCCTCGTTGAGCCGCAGCCGCCGCAGCTGAATGCGACCCTCGGCGAAGGTCTCGACGCCGACCGCCTGGTTCTGGCGCACGGTCTTGACGATCTCTTCCGCCGCCAAGTCCTCGAGCGACAGCACCAGGTCGTACTGTAGGTTGCGCCGAAAGAACGTGCGGTTGCGTCGAATGGACGACAGGTCCTTGACGCGCAGCACCGTCTTCTTCGCCCCCATGCGCCGGCCGAACAGGCAGGTCAGCATGTTGACGTTGTCGTCGTTGGACACCGCGAGCAGGAGGTCGGCGGCGGCGGCGTCCGCCTTGTCGAGGAAATCCGGCCGCGACCCGTCGCCGAGAATGGCGCGCACATCGAGGCTCTCGGACACGTGCCGCAGGCGGTGCGGGTCGGAGTCCAGCACCGTGACCGCCTTGCCCTCCTGCGACAAGACCTTGGCGAGGTGGGTTCCGACCTCGCCGAGCCCGACGATGAGCACGTTCATGCTGGCGGCACGATCGGCGGCAGCCAGCCCCGATGCAACGGCACGGGCGTGACTTTGCTTGGCAAAGTGAGTACCCAAGGCTAAACCGAGGGCAGTGGCCCGCTCCGTCCTCGTGCTCGACAACCGCGACTCGTTCGTCTGGAACCTGGCGCAAGCCCTCGGCGGCTTGGGCTGTGAGGTCACGGTGCTGCGCAGCGATGCGGTCGACGTCGGCGCCATCCGCCGCTGCAAACCCGACGCCCTGGTGCTGTCACCGGGGCCCGGCCGGCCAGAGAGCGCCGGCGTGTGCATCACCGCCGTCCGCACGCTGTCGGCGGAGATGCCGATCCTCGGCGTCTGTCTCGGCCACCAGGCGATCGCCGCCGCCTTCGGCGCGCGCGTCGTGCGCTGCGCGCCGTGCCACGGCAAACCCTGGGCGATCGAGCACCGCGGCGCAGGCCTGTTTCGCGGCATGCCCAACCCGCTCGTCGCCTGCCGCTATCACTCGCTCAGCGTGGACGCGAAGAGCCTGCCCGCCGAGCTGGCCGAGGACGCGCAGACGCCGGACGGCATCGTCATGGCGCTGCGCCACGTCGACCGGCCGACCTTCGGCGTGCAGTTCCACCCGGAGTCGTTCCGCACCGAGCACGGCACCGCACTGTTGCGCAACTTCGTGGAGTGCGCCTGATGACCGCGGTCCCGGCGCTGCAGTTGCAGAACGTGCGCAAGTCGTTCCGCCGGCGCACAGCACTGCACTCCGTCGACCTTCAGCTCGAGCGCGGCGAGACCGTGGGCTTCGTCGGTCCCAACGGGGCGGGCAAGTCGACGTGTCTGCGCATTCTGACGGGGATGACGTTTCGCGATGGCGGTGACGCGCAAGTCTGCGGCCTCGACCCCGGCCGGCAAGGGGTCGAGGTGCGACGGCGCTGCGCCTACCTTCCGGGCGAGACCAGCCTCTACGACGCGCTCACCGGCCGGCAACTCCTGGCCTTGGCACAGCACGGCTATCCGCAGCCGGACCCGGGCTTGGCCGAGTCGCTGACCGGTCGGTTCGGTTTGCCGCTCGACCACCCGACGCGCCAGCTGTCCGCCGGGATGAAGCAGCAATTGGCGCTCGCCGCCGTGCTCTCTACCGGTGCCGAGGTCTTCCTGTTGGACGAACCCGACCGCAACCTCGACCCGACCGCGCGCGCCGTCTTGCGCGACGCGATCCGCAGCCTGCAAGAACGCGGCAGGACGATCCTCTTCAGCTCGCACCACCTCGCCGCCCTCGAGCTCAGCGCGCAGCGCACCGAGTTCTTGCTGGGCGGACGCGTGGTGCCCGCCGCCCGCGTCGAACGCGCGCGCACCGCGCTGCGCAACAGTGTCCGCCTGCGCCTGCGGCGACCCGTCGAACTCCCCGACGGGGCGCGGATCACACCCGAGCCGGACGGCTCGCTGCGCGCGCGACCGGCGGACGCCGCGCTCGACTGGGTGCGGCGTTTGCCCGCCGACGCGGTCGAGACGCTCGAGGTCGGCGCGACCCGGCTCGAGGACCTCTACGCCGAGCTGCAGGCCGACCCGGAGAACCACCAGTGATTGCCTGGAAGACCTGGCGCGAGATCCGCTGGCTGGTCTTGCTCTACACGGCGTTGCTCGAGCTCGGCGTCGCCCTCGCCGTGCTGCTGTGGCCTTGGTTGCGCGACCAGTCGCCAGCCCTGGCGCGGCTGGCGCCGGCGCGCTTCATCCGCCGCTGGATCGACGGCATCACCGATCCCGACGCCGACGCCGCGTATCGCGCCTACATGGCCCTGCAGCTGTTCTTCAAGGGCGTCAACGTCGTCGGCCTCGCCTTCGCCGTGCTGTTCGGCGCCCTGCTGGTGGCGCGCGAACGCGAGAACCACACCCTCGAGTTCCTGCTGGCGCGGCCACTGCCGCGCAGCCGGATCCTGCTGAGCAAGCTGGCGGTGGTCGGCACGGCCCTGGTGCTGCCGATCGTCCTGACGTCCTGGAGCGCGATTCCGATCGGTTGGCTGATCGACGAGCGACTGCCGTTCGGTCCGCTCACGGTCGGCGCGCTCTACAGCGCCCTGTTTTGCACCGCGTTCTTGGCGCTGGCGACCCTGTTGTCGGTGTACTCGCGCACCCAGCTGGGGGTGATCGCCACGGTCGGCGGCTTCGCCGTCCTGCAGGTCGGCCTCTACTTCGTCCAGCAGATCCGCCGCGCCAGTGTGTTCCGCCTGTCCGACTACGACATCTACGCCCCGGTGCTGGCCGGCAACCTGTCGGCATGGCAGCTGCTTTCGGGTGCAGGCCTGTGCCTGCTGCTGTTCGCTGCCGTTTGCTTCTGGCTGGCGCTGCGCGGCTTTCGGAGGCTCGAGCCGTGAGCTGGCCGGTCTGGTTGCCGGTCTGGCTTCGCGTCGGCATCGCGCTGGCGCGCGAGCTCGTGCGGGCGATCGCGTTTCCGCTGCACCTGGTGCTCTACCTCCCGGCGCGCCAGCGCTGGCGCACGCGGGCACGCGCGGCGCTGGAGGCGGCGGCGCAGCCGACGCCGCCGCAGGACGGACCGCTGCTACCGCCAATCAGCACGCACGGTCGCCGCCCCCGCCTGTTCGTCTCGGCCGGCGAGACCTCGGGCGAAGTGCACGCCGCCAACGTGGTGCGCGCGCTGCGCGCGCAGGGCGTCGACGCGGAGTGCCTGGCGTTCGGCGGCCCCTTGCTGGAGAGCGCCGGCGCGCACGTCCGAGTGCCGTTGAGCGCGCACTCGATCATCGGACTCGGCGGCGTGCTGCGCGCGCTGCCGTTCTTGGTCAAGGCAGTCGCCGATTTCGTCCGACTCCTGCGAGTCGAGCGCCCCGACCTGGTGCTGCTCGTCGACTATCCGGGCTTGCACTTGGTGCTCGGCCAGCTGGCCCGCGAACACCGCGTGCCCGTCGTGCACTACGTCGCGCCTCAGTACTGGGCGTGGGCGCCGTGGCGGATGGCGCGCTACCGGCGTTGCGTCGACGCCACGCTGACCATCCTGCCGTTCGAGCCGGCGTTCTTCGAAGGCCGGGGATTGGCCGCGCGCTACGCCGGACACCCTCTGCTCGACCACTACCGCCAGCACCCACCGGTCGCCGCGGAGCTGGCGGCGGTGTGCGCCCGGCCGACGGTGTGCTTGATGCCCGGCAGTCGCCGCGCCGAGATCGAGCAACACCTGGCCCCGTTCGTCGCGATCGCCCGCCGGCTGCATCGCGACGACCCCAACCTGCGCTTCGTCATCCCGCACGTCGACCCGCGCCGCGCGCGCCAGATCGAGCAGCGACTGGCCGGCCTGGATGCACCGTTCATCGAGCTGCGCGTCGGCGCGATCGGTGCGTGGTTGGCGGGCGCGCGCGCGGTCCTGGTCAAGTCGGGCACCGGATCGCTCGAGGCCTGCCTGCACGGCACCCCGAGCGTGGTGGTCTACAAGCTGAGCGGCCGCTCCTGGCAGTGGATGCACCGCAACGCGCTGATCGTGCCGTGGGTCGCGGCCGCCAACTTGGTCGCCAACGCGCCGGTCGTACCCGAGCACGTGTTCTTCGACGACGACGGCTGGGCCGCGGTCGAGGAGTCGCTGCGCGCGCTGCTGCGCGACGGCGAGACCCGCGAGGCATGCGTGGCGGGCCTGGCGGCGGTCCGGCGACGCCTGGGCGGCGCCGGCGCCAGCGAGCGCGTCGCGCGCTGGTTGGCGGCGACGCTGGCCTCCCCCGCGGAACTCGCCGACTCGGAGCTCGAGCCCTACCGCGACCTGGCTCCCGAGGACGCCGACGCCGCACTGCGCACCGACCCCGAGCTCGCGGTACTGGACGTGCGCACACCGCCCGAGCACGCCCGGCACCGCCTGCCGGGCAGCCAGCTGATTCCGGTGCACGAGCTGCCACGCCGCCTCGACGAGCTCGATCCCGCACGACGCTACCTGGTCGTCTGCGAGCACGGAGTGCGCAGCGTCGCGGCCTGCGAGCTCCTCGTCGAGCACGGCTTCGCCGCGATCGCCAACCTCAACGGCGGCATGGCACACTGGCTCGCGCGCGGGCTGCCCGTCGAGCGTGGAACGACAGAGCATTAGGCGGAGCGAGCCGGCGAAGCGCCAACTGATCATTGCTGAATCCCCTGACACCAACGCGTAAACGTTCGGTGAGGATCCGCGTGTAAGCGGTGGGGCCGGGGGGCCAAAACCGAGCGTGCAGGACTTCCTTGGTCTGCCCCGCTGGAGCGCTCAAGCCTGACCGTGATCCGCAAGGGGTTGCCGATGGAGGATGGAGGTACACGAGGAAGTGTCTGCCTTCGTCACCAGATCGCGAAGTGCAAAGGAGCAGCGAAGCGGGCAGCGAGGGAGGGGTCGGTTTGTAGTCACCAGTCACCAGCTACCTCTACGCAAACAACCGAGGACGACGGGTGTCCGCGCGTCAGACGGGCAACGACTGCTGCGTCCGTTCCAACGCCTGTATTCTGTCCCTCGGGGCCGGCAATTCTGACTCTTCTTCTCGAAGGGTCCTTGCTCTGCTTGAACGCTTGAACGCCTTGACCTTGTGCGGAATAAGCCCATTCTGCTTCCACACTCGATTCAATATCGACTGCGTGATCCCTGAATTCTCCGCGAGAGATTGCACTTCTGCATCACACCACTGAACCAATCGTGCAAGGCATCGCATAATGCGCCATCGACCTTAGCGTCGAACACGGCAAACATCGGCGACGAGTTGACTTCGAGAAACATCAAGTCACCTGTGTCAGCGCAGGTCTTGAAGTCCGCTGCCGCGAAGTCTAGACCAACGCCGTCGCATAGAGTGAATAACTGCGTCGGCAGCGATGGCGGCAACACGTCCAGCTTCACTGGAACGACCTCGCATGCGCCCGTTCGCCGGTAGTCGAGTTCGCTCGAATCCATCCGAAATCCGAAGCACCGACTGCCAATCCGGTAGACGCGGTACTCCGGTGCAACCAGCCGTGGCTGCACGATCGCTGGCGCAGCAGCAACGCCGCCCCTCTCTTCCGCCGCAGCGATCGCTGCATCCGCGGTCTCGCAGAATCCACCACCGTCAACAGGCTTCACCACGAGCCCCAACGCACCGGCCACACTCGCGATCCGGTCTACCTCATTCGAGACCAGAGTGAACGGAACACTGAATCCGACCTCGCGAGCAAGCGCCAACATCTGGGGCTTGTTAGTGACTCGGACTCCCGCGACTCGGTTGGGCATCGCCACATCCGTGTGTGCCATCAGCCATCCCTGGATCGTCGTGTACCAGGCGTGAGCGCGTCGCGCGACGACGGGCCGCGGATCGTCGAGCTCAGAAAACACGTCGTAGCGGACGAACCCAGCCGACGGCCGAACATGGCGCCCCTCGACAATCAGCCGATCCTCGACGACGTCCCAGGACAAGCGCGGGGCACGACCCGGACCTACCCAGAGTTCGAGTGTCTCGACGCCGCGCGTTCTGGCGCAAGCGGCAAGCCGCCTGAGATTCGGGTCGTCAGGGCCACCGGCGATCAGAAACACCTATCAGAACCCACCGAAAGGGCTCCGCGGATCGCCTCCGCGGAATGGCTCTGGATCGTCGATGCGCGGGTCGGTCGGGCCCTCGCCAATGAACCTCGTCGGCGAGCCTTCCTCGCCCAAACGCAGCGTTGTCGGACCGCCTTCCTCCCCGACACGAAGCGTTGTGAGGTCCTCTCCTTGGGGTAGGGTCGGCACGGCCTCTTCGCCAATCCACTGGGATATCGGCTCCTCCCAGCGGGGAAAGGTTGGACGAGCCGCGCGCTCGGGGCACGGGCAGCCCTCTTCGTCATCGTAACAGTAACCTACATCCCGGTGATCGAGGACCATTTCAGGTGTAACAACATCCGTGACGGGGTAGCTCGGCACCAACGCGGCCATACCGGCGGCGGTTGTCTCCGATGCGCTCGCATCCCACGGCCACATAGGGTCAGTCAGACGATGTCCCTGCCCCCCCGTGTTTAGGGGGTTGTAGTTTGCGGCACCTGGATGATCTCTTTGCCACTTGGCCCAGATCCGATCGACCTGGGCATGGTGCAACCAGAAGATCGGATCGTTGGGCGAAGTCATCTGGCTCATGTCACGCCCAAGCCGAACGTGAACAATCCCGTGTGGCGGCCATTCGAGTGCGGGCCGGAAAAGGTTGAAAGTTGGCAGCGCCAAGACAGCCGCAACCGAAGCTGCCGTTGGCCACGGTGCGCCCCGGTTGAGGGCAGTGTTCCGCTGCAACCCGTCGCCGAATCTCTGCAGTTCCGCGCGAATCGGAAAGCCCAGCGGATTGAGCGCGTTGGGGTCGCGTGCGAAGTAGCCGGAGTCGACTGTGAACGTCCCGGCCGCGCCGAGCGGGCCGAGCCGATCGTCGGCGAACAGACCAATCTCGTCGTCGTCGTCGCCTAGGCCCCAATTCCAGTAAGGGAGCGTCACGCGGGCATCGACCGACTGAAGGGCCTGCTCGAACCGCTTCAAGTACTCGCGGTGCCACGGCAAGAACGCGGGGCCGCCGTGGGCACCGTCCGTGGTCTGCGCGCCATTTAGCTGAGTAACTCCAACGTGAAGGGCTACGAACATGTCGTACACACTGATCCCCGATCCTGGCGGAAACGTGTGCTTGAGTGTGACAACCGCCGTGAGGAACCTGTGCCACTCCTCAGCGGAGAGACTGCTGGCGTTCTTGCGCACGTTCATCTCGGTTTCCTCCTCTCTTGATCGCTGCGTGTGATCGCCTATCACGCGCGACCGTCTACGATCGCGCGCGCGAGTTCATTGGCCGAACCGTACCTCTCGTATGGCTTTTCGGTCGAATTATACTGGCCAGTGTCGGCATCGCGCGCGAACAAGATGGGCTCGTCATCTATCTTGACTTGTTCGTCGGCCCCATCTAGCTGCACGACAATACGACAATCTTTGTAGACTGTGTCCGATACGATCGACGGCTTCCCGGCCTTTTTGCTCTTCCCGGGCTTCTTGCTCTTCCCGGGCTTCTTGCTCTTCCCGGGCTTCTTGCTCTTCGATTTGTTGCTCATCACCCTTCTCTACTGTTGTCCCATCGAAAGATGAGCGCCATACCACTGCCGGACGGTAACTTTAAGCGTAACCAAAGTGGCGCCCCCGCGTCACGGAATATTTCCAACAGCTACCGCGAGAGCCAATCGAGGTAGCTTGGGCTTCTGTCTAGGTCCAGTGGCGCGTCGTCACCACCTCCACAACGCCTTACGTTCGTGCAAGTTCGTCGCAATACTGTTTGGCTGACGTGAGCTGGTTCTTCTGCGCACCGGAGTGCCTGCGTATTCGAGCTGGCGATTACCGTGCCGCCACGGCGTTTCGGGTGCCAAGGCCAAGCGTTCGGCCTCTTTCTCCTTGAGCGCTTAGTAGAGGGTCTTCTCCCCCGTCGGCATATTCAGCACACAAGACAACAGTGCAGGTCGGCATGCCGGCCTGGGTAACGGTTCACAGCGATGTCGGATGGGCCCGGCCGCGCCGCGCATCAGCGAATCTCGAGCATCGCCACCGGCGAGGTCTCCTCGACCTCGGGAGAAGTCGTCTCGAGCGTGCACATCGCCGCGTACAGCTGCAGCCCGGACAAGCCGGGGTCATTGGGAATCGGCAACACGGTCTGCGCCTCGCCGTTGCCGTCCAACACCCCTTGGAACCCGGGCAGCTGGCCGGCCAACACCGCCGCGGTCAGCACATCGACCCCCATCGGCAGCACCCGCCCCGGCGCGACGCGCACGGTCTCCGGATAGCCGACCGTCGACAGCAACGCGAAGAACGGCGCCCGCGGGTGGTAGCGGTCGGAGAACTCGACGCCGACGGTCGCACCGAGGCTGGCCGGCCCGCGAAACGACACGAGGTCGGTGGCGGTGTCCATCGCCGTCGTCCAAGCGATCGCCAACGGCTCTTGGTCGCCATCGAAGCGGTGCACGTGCAGCACGACGGTGTAGGTGCCACTCACCGGCGGACGAAACATCGCGATCTCGAACGGGTTGAACGGCGATGCCGACGCCGCCACCACGTTGCCGGCCGGATCCTCGATCGTCATGTCGAGGTCCATCTCGAGCACGTCGGTGCTGTACGAAGAGTCCGCCTGCGAGAACCACAACGCGACGACGCGGGCGGTGTCGTGGCGATCGAGGTAGAGGGTGTGCCGATACACACCGGCAGTAAACGAGCTCGGCGTCAGCGTCGCGGAGTGGTACTGGCCGTCCTCGACCGCGCTCTGCGCCGCCGCCGCGTCGACGCCGCCGGCGCCGTCGAAGTCGCTGAGTGGCTTGCCGCCGTGGATGTTGTTCCACGCGCCCGCCATCAACATCGCCTTGACCACTTCCGGCTTGGCGAGCAGGGCGTTGTCCGTCGACGCCAACAAGGCGGCGGTGCCACACACCACCGGCGAAGCGAACGACGTGCCCGAGCCGGCGTTGCTGGTGATCCACGGGCTGCGGTTGGTCGTGGTGCTGATGCCGGTGCCATGCGCAGCGAGCTCGGGCTTCTCGTGATTGCTGGGCTGCGGGTTGCGCGTGCTCGAGCCGGTGTTCATCCGGTCGTCGTCCCAGTCGTGCGTGTTGCGCTCGTCGGCGTTGCCGGTGGCCGTTGTGTTGAAGCCGTTGCCCGGCGTCGTGGTCGGCTGGTTGTTGCCCTGGTTGCCGCAGGACTTGAACATCATCACGCCGAAGTTGCGGATGATGTAGTCGAAATAGCGGTCGAGGAACACGATGCTGCCGCGGTTGCCGTTCCACCACGAGCAGTTGCCGAACGAGATGCCGTTCTGCATGCCAAACGCCCAAGCAGCCGGCGTCGCGACGTCGTCGTAGCCGGGCTGCACGAACAGCCGGTCGATGCCCGGCGCGGCGCCGGTCTGCTGCGGGTGCTTGGAGCAGACGATGCCGCTGACAGCCGCCGCGTGCGAGTCGTCGGCGGCGTTGTTGCCACGCGTCACCGGCGGCAGGTAGGGATTGGCGGTGGTGACGTTGCCGACGTCGTTGACCAAGACGCGCACTCCCTGGCCGCGAATTCCCTTGAGATGTACGAAGTCGGTGCGCGCCGTCGGCGAGGCCCATTCGTTGATCGGCGCCGGACACACCTCGGGCGCGGCGGTGGGAAAGCAGTAGTAGGCCTGGTCGACCTCGGCGCGCGCCGCCCACCCCGGCACCTGGTCGGACGCCATCGTCGCGCAGACGAACGGCACGAAAGGGTCCACGTAGCGCACGGCAAAACCCGCCCGACCGAGAGCGGCAGCAAACGGACCCGTGACCGTCGCCGCCAGCCGCTGGGCCTCGTCCAACGCCGTGCGCCGCGCGTCTGCCGCCGCTTGGCCCGCGTCGATGGCCCGATCCAGCGTAGCCCGCAAGTCCGGGTGCCCCGCGGGCCGGTGCAGCCAGAACACGACGTCGAGGGCGGCGGCGACCGGCAGCTGCGATCGCAGCGCGTGCCACATCTTGCCGTTCTGCACATCGCGGGTGCTCGCTTCCCGCCGCAACAGCGCATCGGCGTCGATCGGCGCGCCGGTCCGCGCGTCGGTCGTCCGCCGCCGAATCCTCCGGCTGTCGGGATCGAGCCACCGCTGCTCGCGCACGGTGACACCGAGCGTGGGGAGCACTCGGTGCTCGTCGGCCAACACGCCTGGCGGCTCGCCTTGAACCAGGAGAAGGAGAAGCGAGAGAGCGGGCACGACGACCTCCTTGGGCATCGAGGGTGGGGGCTTGGACCCCGCAAGATACCAAGTGGACGACTCCAGCGCGCGCGGCGTCGCCCCGGCTCGCTATCGCGGCCAGCGCGCCGCCGCCGCCCGACAGTCCGCGACGCTCGGCACCAGCGCCAGGCGCACGTAGCGCTCTTGTCGCGGACCGAAGAACGAGCCCGGCGACACCACGATGCCGCGCTCCAGCAGGCGGTCCGCATAGTCGACGTCGGTCGCTCCCTGCGGCACCTCCACCCACAAGAACAAGCCGGCGGTGCCCGGGTACACCTCGAGGCCGATCTCGGTGAACAGCGCCAGCAGAACCGCCCGCTTGGCGGCGAAGCACGCCCGACGCTCCTCGACGTGAGCGCTGTCGGACCACGCCGCCTCGGCGGCGGCTTGCACCGGCAGCGTCGGCGCCTCGCCCATGCCGGCGCGGAACCGGCGGTAGTGCGCGATCGTTTCGTGGTCGCCGGCGACGAAACCGGAGCGGTACCCGGTCATGCCCGAGCGCTTGGACAGCGAGTGCACCGCGAGGCATCCGGCGCGACCGAACTCGAGCACGCTGCGCGGCGCCTCACCGTAGTAGAGGTCGACGTAGCACTCGTCGGACACGAGCAGGAAGTCGTGCCGCGCCCGCGCATCCACCCACTCGGCGAACAGCGACGGCGGCATCAGCTGGCCGGTCGGATTGTGCGGGTAGTTCAGGAACACCAGGGCGGTGCGGTCCAGCACATCGCCGCCCACCTCGTCGGGCGTCAGCAGGTAGTCGTTGCCTCGATGGAGGACGACCTCGTGGGTACGCGCCTGCGCGAACAGCGCGCCAATCTCGAACACCGGATAGGCCGGCACGCCGTACACCACCGTGTCGACCGGCGTCGATGGGTCGAGAACCACCATGGGCAGGTGGAAGATCGCCTCCTTGCTGCCCTGCGTCGGCAACAGCTCGCGGTCGGGGTCGAGGGTGACGTCGAAGCGCTGCCGCAGGTACTCGGCGGCAGCTCGCCGCATGCCGGCAGTGCCGGCCACCGGCGGGTACTGGCTGATCTCTGGCACGCCATCTCGCATCGCCGCCCTGATCACCGGCGGGGTCGGCTCGATCGGGTCACCGGTGCCGAAATCGAAGATCTCCACGCCGCGAGCGCGCAGCTCGTCCTTGCGCTGTTCGAGCCGCACCATGGGATAGGTGGGCAGCGCCCGCAGCCGGTCGTTCATGCCGGCACCATCGCCGGCGGGCCGGATCGCGGCAAGGCCAGCCGTGCGCAGGTTCGTCCTTTCCTGCCACCTCCGGGAGATTTACAACCGCGCTCCTGAATTCCACCGAGCCCCCGTGTTATCGCAGGCCGTTGAACCCCGCTGAGGAGATTCGCTTGATCGCCGGCGCGAAGCACGGCGACCACACCGCGTTCGAGTCCCTGGTCGAGCGCTACATGGCCAGCGCGGTCGCGGTCGCCCGCAATTACACCGCCAATCGCGAGGACGCGCTGGAGCTGGCACAAGAGGCCTTCTACCGGGTCTACAAGAACCTCGACCGATTCCGCGAAGGCGAGCGCTTCGCGCCCTGGTTCTACAAGATCCTGCGCAACGCCTGCCTCAACTTCATCGAGAAGCGCCGGCGCATCCGTCGCTTCTCGATCCACGCCACCGATGCCAACAGTGAGGACTACCCGCTCCCCGACGGCTCGCTGTCGCCGCCCGAGCGCGCCGAGCTGGCCGAGTCCCAACGCGTCTTTTGGCGAGCCCTCGAGGCGCTCAGTCGCAACCACCGCGAGATCATCCTGCTGCGCCACTTCGAGGAGCTCGACTACGCCAGCATCGCGGAGGTGCTCGAGATCCCGATCGGCACCGTCATGTCCCGCCTGTTTCACGCGCGCCAAAACCTGAAGAGCGCGCTCGAGTCCTACGTGGAGTGCACGACGTGAGCGACGTCAACGACGACGCACCGCTGACCGAGCAGCAGCAGATGATGATGGCCTACATCGACGGCGAGCTGTCGCCGTCGGAACGCACCAGCTTCGAGCAAGCGATGCAGGAGGATCCGGAGCTGTCGTTGGAGACCGTCAAGTTCAAGAACCTGATGGACCTGTCGCGTTCGATGGCGCTGTCCGAGCCGACCGACCACGAGATCCGCCGCTTCTGGGGTCGGTTCTACAACCGCACCGAGTGGCAGGTCGGCTGGATCATGCTGCTGTCCGGCCTCGTCGTGCTGGCCTGCGAAGGTCTCTACCTGCTGGTCGTCTGCGATTGGAGCTGGTGGCTCAAGGGGGCGGTGCTCTTCACCGTCGCCGGTGGCCTGATCCTGATCTGGAACGCGGTGCGCCTCAAGCTCCGCACCAGCCACTTCGACCGGTATCGGGGGGTAATGCGCTGATGTTGATTTCCAGCAGCGACGCGCTGCACGGCTACGAGGTCATCGAGACCCTTGGCTTGGTGCGCGGCTCGGCCATCCGCTCGCGCGACGTCTTCAAGGACTTCAGCGAATGGGTGCGCAACCTGGTGGGAGCCGAGCTGCGGCACTACACCAAGATGATGGCGGAGACGCGGGAGCAAGCCCTGGACCGCATGTGCGACCAAGCGCGCACGCTGGGCGCGAACGCGGTGGTCGCGGTGCACTTCGCCACCACCAGCATCACCCGCGGCGCCGCCGAGCTGTGCGCCTACGGCACCGCGGTGCGCATCAAGGATCAATGACCTAGCGCCGGGGCGCCGCTCACGCCTCTCGAGGTCCCGGCCGCCGGCGCCACAGCGCCAACAGATCCTCGAAGGTGTCGACATCGGGCGCCGGCGCCAGCAGCTCGACGCGCAGACCCTGCGCGCGGGCACGCGCCGCGGTCTGCGCCAGGACGTCCGGGCCGCCCTCGCCGTGCCCGGAAAACAGGCCGGGGCAGCGCCCGCCCAACGCCACCAAGTAGTAGCCGCCGCCCTGATCGGGTCCGAGCACGACCGAGGCCGGAGCGCAGCGGACAATCGCTTCTTCGACGCGCTCCACCGGCAGGTCGGGCGAGTCGGTGTTGCGCACCACCACCGGTGCGTGACCCTCGGCGAAGAGCTCGTCGAAGCACGCCTCCACCCGGGCGAACAGGTCGTCTCCCCGCTGCGGCCGCACCTCGATCGAGGCGGGGACACAACCGCGCAGCACGGCCAGCTCGGCCGCAGGCCAGCCGTAGACCAAGGTGCGGGCACCGGAGATCGGCACCACGGCGTCGATCAAGAACGCCCGGTACAATCCGGCCGCTTCGGCCGGCGTGAGCGGCGGGGTGAGCCGCGTCTTCACCCGCCCGGGCACCGGCGCCTTGGCGAAGTACACCACCGCCGGGCCGCGGCGTCGTGAACCGCCGCCGGCCGAATCCGTTTGAGGCGCCACTGGCGCCTTCCTACCATCGCGCCCAGCCCCCATCCACCCCATGGATTCGCGCATGAACCCCGTCCGCGCCCACTGCGTGCTTCTCGCCGTCGCCGCCACCGCGGTGGCCCTCCCGAGCGTCGCCGCCCAGCGCGGTCCCACGATCCTCAAGACCGAGGTCGACGGCTTGGTGCGCATGCTGCGCCACAACGCCCAACCGCACGGCGGCCTCGGCGACGGCAGCATCGAGCACACCGCGATGGCGCTGACCGCCGCGGGCCACTGCCACCGCACCTACTACGCCGGCGACGGCCCGTGGATTCGCGCCGCGCTGCAGTCGCTGTTTCGGCAGCGCGCCGCCAGTGGCTCGTTCGGAGAGGCCAGCGCCTGGGTCAAGGACGCCCTGCGCGTGATGGACCCCGAGGGCTATGCCACCGAGCTCGCCCGACTCGGCGAGGACGGCGAGGTGCCGTCGCCGTTCGGCAAGGTCGTGCAGGCCGTGTACGCCGAAGTCGGCGATCAGCCCAAGCCGCTGGCGGTGGTCCAGGCGCGCGCCGATCGGCTGTTGGCGAACACCGCGCGCGGCATCCCGATGCAGGACGGCAAGCCCGACATCAAAGCGATCCCCGCGCTGCTGGTCGAGCTGGTCGCGTGCCAAGTCGCCGCCCGCGCCGGCGGCCGGCCACCGCAGGCCGCAGCCGCGACCGCCGACGCCCCGCCCGCGTGGCTCGACAGCCAGCAGCGCGGCTTCGACTTCCTGCTGACCCAGCAGGACGGGGGCGCGTTCTTCGTCGAACACGGCGGCCAGCGGTTTCCGGATGCCGGCCTGACGGCGATCGGCCTGTCGGCGCTGCAGACCAAGCCCTCGGCGCTGCGCACCGAGGCGGAGAGCGCGGTGATCGAGCAGGGGCTCACCTGGCTGTTGGCCCAGCAGAACGAGCAGGGCGGCTTCGGCCAGTCCAACATCAACTACACCACTTGCGCCGCCATCATGGCGCTGGCCGCCGCCGACGATGCGCGCTTCGCCGAAGCGCTCGCCAGCGCGCAGAAGTTCGTCCTGTTCCTGCAGAACATCGAGGAGCGCGGCTACGGCCGGCAGGACCGCGACTACGGCTCGATCGGCTACGGCGGCGACGAGCGCGGCGATCTCAGCAACCTGCAGTTCTCGATCGACGCGCTGCGCCGCACCGAGCTCGACGCGCAGCACGAGGCCTTCCAAAAGGCGCTCGTCTTTCTGCAGCGCGTGCAAAACCTCAAGTCGGTCAACGACTTCCGCGACCGCGTCCCGGGCGACGACGGCTGGTACGAGGTGGCGAGCGGCGACGACGGCGGCGCCGCGTACTACCCGGGCAACTCCCCGGCCGGCTACCTCGAGCTCGCCGATGGGACCCGCGTGCCGCGCAGCTACGGCTCGATGACCTATGCGCTGCTCAAGGCCTACATCCTGTGCGGCCTGCCCGCGGACGACCCGCGCGTGCGCGCCGCCGCCGGCTGGATCACCCGCCACTGGACCCTCGAGGTCAACCCCGGAGCCGACCCGGCCCTGGGTGAAAAGACAGCCTACCAGGGCCTGTACTACTACTACATGGTGATGGCGCAGGCGCTGAGCCTCGCCGGCATCGACGAGGTCGCGCCCGACGAGGCCGCCCCGGTGCAGTGGCGCGACGCGCTCGCCGAGCACCTCGCCGCGCTCCAGCGCGGCGACGGCTCCTGGCTCAACGAGCGCAACGGCCGCTGGTGGGAAGACCAGCCGATGGTCTGCACCGCCTACGCGATGCTGGCGCTCGAGCACTGCGCCCGCTGACGGACGCGTGCTCGCCGGTGCGCGGCTCCGATCACGGACCGATCGCGACGGTGTAGTCTCGGCTCGTCGAGTGCTCCAGCCGCAGCACCTCCCAGGAGCTCGGCGGCGTGAAGTCGGCGGTGCCCTTTCCGTTCGCATCGAGAGTGATCTGAACGGTGGTGTTCTGGTCGGGATACTGCAGACTGACGACGTCGACGGTGACGTTCTCTCCAGCCAACGCGGAGTTCTCGTAGTGGATGGTCAGGGTCTGCCCCTGACTGATGGTGCTCTCCGTTCCCTCGAACCGCTGCGGCGGGTTCATCACCATCGCACTGGTCAGCAGCAGCAAGAGCGGCACAAACATGACTCCCATTCGGTGCATTTCGATCTCCTCGTAGGTGGCAAGCCGGTACCGCGGCCGTCAGGGAGGTCCACACGGACCCGGTTGGATTGAGAAAGAGCCTGAAGCGGCGGGTGCACGGCACCCGGCATCGGCACGGCAAAACTCCGCGACGATCGACTGCCAGTATGCCCCACCGAACGTGGGTCGGCTGGCATCCCGTGCGGCGACCGGGGCGCTGGGCGCGGCCGCCGCCGAAACCGCGCGTCTCAACCCCCGACGTCAAGGCGCGGAACGCGCCGACCATCCGTTCGGATGGCAGATCGCAAAGTCGGTCTCGTTTTGCGACCCGCGAGCTCACTCGGGAGAATCGTGCCGAGGCACCGACCGCGAGCCCGAAGCGGCCCGCGCGCTCAGGGCTTTTCGAGCTTGCGCCCCAGCATCTCGACGAAGAGCTCGGCTTGCCGCCGCAGCTCCTCGTCATCGCCGCGCGCCGCCTCCACGATCGCCGCGATCCCCTGCGACGATTGCGCAAAGATGGTGCCCAGCGCGTTGCGGCGCCGGTCGCTCGACACGTCCGGATTCCGCAGAATCTCGATCGCGTCATCGAACCGCAGATCATCGGTCTGCTGGCCCGACCAGAACTTCACCGAGCCGAATCCCGAGCCCAGGGTGACCCAGACCAACGCGAGCACGACGAAACCCAGAACGGGCTTCGTCCACCGCGAACGACCTTCCAGCGGGGCACTCGGCGCCGCGTCGCCGACCCCGCCGTGACCGACGCGGGCGGCGCGTTCGCTCAGAGCTGATCGCTGGTTTCGTTGCTGATGCGCGTCCACGAGCGTTGTTTGAGAGTGGTCAGCGTACGCCGCGCTTGCTCGAACTCCAACCAGAGCTGGGGAGCGATCTTGCGGACGTGATCCACCAGCCGGGACACCCACGCCTCGACCTCTGGCTGGCTGCCGACGCGGGTACCGCGGCGGACGACGTGCCAGAAGGTGATCATGTGGGGATCCCACTCGACCAATCGCGCGATGTCGACCTCGTTGCGGCAGCGCAGAATGCGCTCCGCCAGGTCGATGTCGATCAACAGGTCGCCGACCGGCAGCTCGCTCGGCGACTCACAGACGCCGACCAAGTAATCGGCGGTGCAGCGGTACAGCTTGGCCAGGTGGTACAGCTCGGGGGCGCGCGGACTGCGCGTCCCCGACTCCCAGCCACTCACGGTGTTCGACGCGATGCTGAGGCGCTGTGCCACCTCGGTCTGCGTCAGGCCGGCGCGCAACCGCGCCAACCGGAGGCGCTCGGCCACCACCTCGGTGAGGGCGTGCTGCTGCGGGACCACCACGAGAGCAATGGTAGCCTTCGCAACGGCACTTTGCATGCGCGTTCGGCGCGCGCGCCGGAGCCCCGCCGTTTCCGGCAGACCGTCAAAACACCGCGACGCGATTCAGCGGCCAGAAACACACCCGGACACGCCCCTTGAGCAGCTCGCGCCCGACGACGCCGAACTCGCGCGAGTCGCAGCTGATCGGGCGATTGTCACCGAGCACGAAGTAGCTGTTCGCCGGAACGACGCATTCGCGCATCACTGCCCAATCGGCGACGTGCGCGAACGCCTCGGCGATCGGCACGTCGTTGACGTAAATCGTGCCGCGGTCGATGCGTACGCGGTCGCCGGGCAACCCGATCACCCGTTTGACGAAGTCGATCGTCGGATCGGCGGGGTAGCGCAGCACGACAACGTCGAAGCGATCGACGTCGGCGAGCTCGTACGCCAGCCGGTCGACGACCAGCCGATCGCCGTCACACAGCGACGGCCGCATCGAGTGTCCACGCACGACCGAAATCTGCACCACGTAGAGGTGCAGCACCAGGATCATGGCGGCGCCGCAGAACAGGTCCCGGGCAAACCGGCGGCGCGGGCTGCGCGACGGCTCCGGACGGCGGCCGACGCGGACCGCGACGCGGTCGCCCACCGGCGCGCGGTGCGGGCCCGCATCCGCCATCATCTCGGCCAGCGACGACCGACCAACGTCCTCCACCAGTGCGCTGCCGAGCCGTTCCAACAGCCCGGCCTCGTCTCCCCCCAGGCGCGTCATCGCCATTGTTCATCGGGTTTTACGGCGGACCTCTTGCGCGCCTCTCGGCTCCGGCCGAGCCCCCGGCGAACGCGCCTTGCCGCGTCTTGCCGGTGCCGCCGATGCCAGGGCGCCGCGGCCTGCCGAAGTTTCTCAAGCGCTTTGACGGGCGTTTCCGACAAGACGACAGCGCCGGGTCGCTCCGCGACCCGCCAGGACCGGCACTCAGCGAACCATGACACAGTCCCCGCTCGCCCGGCTCGCCACGCACGAACGCGCCCGACGCGAGATCCTGCTGCGCTGCGACCGCCTGCCCCCGCTGCCCGAAGTCGTGGTCGAGGTCATCCAGCTGCTCGAGGCGCCCGATACCGAGCCAGAGGACCTCGCGCGGCATCTCCAGCGGGACCCGGCGCTGGTGGCGCGCATGCTCGGCACGGTCAACTCCCCGCTCTACGGCCTCAACCGGACGATCTCGTCGATCGTCGAGGCGGTCGTGGTGCTGGGCTTCCGCGGCCTGCGCAGCCTCGTGCTGGCATCGGGGACCTCGAAGTACCTGCAGAGCGACTTCCAGTGCTACGGCCACGACCGCGCCGGCTTGTGGCGACACTCGCTGGCGGTGGCCGCCGGCTGCCGCGGGCTGGCGGCGTCGCTGCCGGCCGCCGACCGCGAGGAGCTGTTCGTCGCCGGTCTGCTGCACGACATCGGCAAGCTGGTCTTGGCACCGTATCTGCGCGAGAACGAGCTCCAGCTCGACCTCGGCTCGCCGCTGACCGAAGCCGAGCAGCGCACCCTGGGCATCGACCACACCGAGGCCGGGGCTCTCGTCGCGGCGCGCTGGAACCTCAGCCCCCGCGTGCAGGACATCCTGCGACACCACCACGCCGAGAGCCCGCCAGCGGCGCTGCGCCAGGCGATCGCCGCGGTCCGCGTCGCCGACGCACTCGCCAAGCGCGCCGGGATCGGCCTCACCCAACCGGCGTTGCACACCGAGCTCGACGGCGAGGATCTCGACCATTTGTGCACCGACCGCGACGCGTGGAGTCAGCGCGAGCCGCAGCTGCTCGAAGCGATGCGGGCGACCGCCGACCAGATCGCCGTCGACGTGCCGCGATGATCGCCGCCGCGCCGGACACCGAACACCTACAGCTGCACCAGGCGCGCACGCTCGCCGACCTGCAGGCGCAGATGCGTGTCGCGCTCGCCCGGCACCTCGGTCCGATCGCGGCAGCGCTGCTGCTGCACGACGGACACGACACGCCGGCGCGGGTCGAGATCGCGCACGGCGACGCCACGGTCCCCGAGGGCAGTGCGCTCGACGCGCCGCCGTGGGACCCGGCACACACCGTGCACGTGCCAGTCACCTACCGCGGCGAACCGCTGGGCTCGCTGCTGCTGGCCCGGGCACCCTCGGCGCTGCCGCCGTTGGCGGAGCTGCTGCAGCACTACGCGGTCGCGCGCGTCAACCTGCAGCTCGGCGCCGACACGGCACAGAGCTCGGAGGTCTACTTCGCCAGCCTGCACGCGTTCGAAGAAGGCGTCGGCCTGTTTCAGGAGGCGGACCGCGCGACCGTCGGCGCCCGCCTGCTGAGCTTGCTGACGTCGATCTTCAGCACCCATCCCGGCGCCCTGTTCACCTGGGCGACACCGAGCGCCGGCCCCACCGGCCGCCGGCTGCAACTCGATCAAGTGCTCGCGATCCCCGAACCGCTGCTCGAGCCCCTGCGCCGGACGGACGGCGTGTGGTGCCTCGAGGACGTCGACACCGTGACCCCGGTGATCGCCCGACGCGGCGCGCACGGCGAGTTCGAGGTCACCGGCACCGACCCCGGCGGCGTGGACTGCTCGGCATTCGCCGGCCTGCCGCCGGCGATCGACAACCTGGTGCTGTGCCCGCTCTCCTTCCACGGCCTGCAGATCGGACTGGCGCTGGTGGTCAACGCGTCTCTGGACTCGCCGGAGCTGACCTTCAAGCTCGAGAGCGTGCGCCGGCTCGGCGAGCTCGGCGCGGCGCTGTTCCACCGCATCCACCTGGAGGACCTCGCGGTGCGCAGTCGCGAGGTCGAGACGCAGATCGCGATCGCCGCGCGCATCCAGGCGCGCCTGTTGCCGACCGAGACGCCGGAGCTGGAGGGCATCGAGTGCGCGTTCTCGTCGCAGGCGGCCGCCCACGTCGGCGGCGACTACCTCGACCTGCTCACCGATGCCGAGGGCCGCTTCTACGCCGTCGTCGCCGACGTCTCGGGCCACGGCATCAACTCGGCGCTGCTGATGACCTCCTACCGCTCGACCTGCCGCGCCGAGTACTTCCGGCGTTCGCCGGCCGATCTGCTCGCCAAGCTCAACCGCGAGGTGCACCACGAGAGCGGCGACACCGGGATGTTCGTCACCGGCGCGGTGCTGCGCGTCGACGCCGATCGGCGGCGCGCGACCTTCGCCGGCGCCGGGCACACCCCCGTCCTGCTCTATCGGTGCGGCAGCGGCACCCTGCAGGAGCTCGACTCGACCGGCCCGCCGAACGGCTTCGTCCGCCACACCGACTACGAGACCCGCGGGCTGACGCTGGCAGCGGGCGACGTGCTCCTGCTCTACACCGACGGCATCGTCGAAGCCAAGCGCGACGGCAACGACCTCGACATGTTCGGCGAGGAGCGGCTGCGCGACACCTTGATCGGCGTCGCACCCGGGTCGGCCGCCGAGATCCTCGGCGCGCTCACGTCCGCGGTCAGCGAGTTCGCTGGCCCCGGCGGCTGCGACGACGACGTCTCACTGCTGGTGCTCAAGATCCGCTGACGGCGACCGGGGTCGAGCCCAGGTACGCCCACACGCCAGTGACCGTCGCGGCCACTGCCGCCACCGAGAACGCCACTACGAGGACGCGGTGCAGCCGCCGTGCACTGTCCGATCGCCAGAGGGCGACGCCCGAGGCGGCCACCCCGACCCCGAACGCACCCGCGGCGTAGGCCAGCGGCCGGTGGATGCGCATGACCTCGACCGGGAACGCCCGCTCGCGCCCCATGGCGACCGCGAAGGCGATCGCCACGCACAGCGCGACCAGCGTGGCCGGCCCGAGCAGGAGGTGCCAACGGCGCACGCCGCGAAACCCCGACCACAGGGCCGCGGCGAGCAGCGCCAGCGTCACGCCGAACGCGATCCAGAAGCCGATGGTCATCATGGCGTGGAGCTCGCGGGCGCGGTCACACTCGTTGCGCGCCCGGGGCTTTGCAGTACCGTGGCGGCCATGGTGCACCAGATCAAGAGCGAGATCCGAGGCGCCGGCCGACGCATCGCCATCGCCGTCGGCCGCTTCAACGAGCTGATCGGCAACCGCTTGCTGGACGGTGCGATCGACGCTCTGCTGCGGCACGGCACCGATGCCGATTCGATCAGCGTGGTCTGGGTGCCGGGCGCATTCGAGCTGCCGCTGACCTGCCGGTGGCTCGCGGAGAGCGGTCGCCACGACGGCGTCATCGCGCTGGGCACGGTGATCCGCGGGGCGACCACCCACTACGACTACGTCTGCCAGCAGGCGGCGCGCGGCGTCCTCGACGCGGGGGTCAACAGCGGCGTGCCGGTCGCCTTCGGCGTGCTCACGACCGAGAACACCGACCAGGCGCTCGAACGGGCCGGCGGAAAGGCGGGCAACAAGGGGGCGGACGCCGCCCTCACCGTGCTCGAGATGATCGGCCTGCGCCAGCAGCTCACCGCCGACGGGCGCTGACCGGCACCGGCGTCTCGGAGGGCAGAACGGGGGGACTGTTCTTTGCCCGGGCGGCTGCCCGGCGCTACGCTCTCCGCCTCTCCGCTCTTTGCCGGCCCGCTCTCGGGCCGACTCCCATGCGCCGCCGGACCAAAGCCCGCGAAATCGCAGTCCAGTTCCTCTACCAGCTCGACATGAGGGGCGACGAGATCGCCTCGTCGTTGGACGAGTTCTTGGCGCAGGAAACCGAAGACGAGCAGACGCGGCGTTTTGCTCGCCGCCTGATCGAGGGCACGCGCACGGACATCACGCGCACCGACGAGCTGCTGCGGTCGGTGACCCGCAACTGGGACCTCAAGCGCATGGCGATCGTCGACCGCAACGTGCTCCGGATGGCGATCTACGAGCTGCTCCACTGCGACGACATCCCGCCCAAGGTGACGATCAACGAGGCCATCGAGATCGGCAAGAAGTTCTCCACCGGCAACTCCGGCGCGTTCATCAACGGCATCCTCGACCGCGTGCGCATCGACTTGCTGGCGGGCGACGCGCAGGCGGCCGCCGAGTGAGCGTCTGGGCCCGAGGATCGTTGCGCGGCCGCAACGTTGCCGCAGGCCGGTTGTCGTCAGGACTTCGATACCGCAACTCCCAGACGCTCAGAAGCAACACTGGCGTCTGCGCTCAGCGTGGCCGTCCGGCACCGCTGGATTCCCGGGCTCCGCTACTGTCGCGGTGCGCTCGGTTTTTGGTTGCGGCCCCGGCCGCGCTGAGCGTCTGGGCCCGCGGATCTTTTTGCGGCGGCAACGTTGCCGCAGGCCGGCTGTCGTCAGGACTTCGATACCGCAACTCCCAGACGCTCAGAAGCAACACTGGCCTCCGGGCGAGCTCGGCATGGTGATCGGCAAGCTGTTCGCCAGCCTGCGCAAGACGCGCGATCGCTTGAGCTCCGGCCTCTCGCGACTGCTGACGCTCGGCCGCGCGCTCGACGAGGATCTGCTCGAGGAGCTGGAGGAGGTGCTGTACTCGGCCGACCTCGGCCCGGTCACCGCCGAATTGGTCGACTCGCTCAAGGCCGCGTACCGCAACAAGACGCTGCGCGAAACCAGCGAGGTCGTCCCGCATCTCCGGCGCTTGCTGCTCGAGCGGCTGGAGGGCTGTGGCGGTGAGCTGCGCCGGGCGGCGAGCGGCCCCACCGTGATCCTGGTGGTCGGCGTCAACGGCTCGGGCAAGACCACGTCGATCGCCAAGCTCGCGCACCATCTCAGCAGCCGAGGCCACAAGGTGCTGCTCGGCGCCGGCGACACGTTCCGCGCCGCGGCCGTCGAGCAGCTCACCCTGTGGGCCGACCGCCTCGGGATCGGCATCGTCAAGCAATCGACCGGGGCGGATCCGGCCGCGGTCGCCTTCGACGCGTGCGCGGCCGCCGTGGCGCGCGGCGTCGACTTCTTGATTCTCGACACCGCGGGCCGCTTGCACACGCAGAAGAACCTGATGGAGGAGCTGCGCAAGATCGTGCGGGTGGTGACCAAGCAGATCCCCGACGCACCGCACGAGACCCTGCTCGTGCTCGACGCGACGACGGGCCAGAACGCGATCCGCCAGGCCCGCGAGTTCAGCGCGGTCGCCGAGGTCAGCGGCTTGCTGTTGGCCAAGATGGACGGCACCGCCAAGGGTGGCGCCGTGTTCGGCATCCGCGACGCCGTGCCGCTGCCGGTGGTGTTCGTCGGCGTCGGCGAGAAGCTCGACGATCTCTTGCGCTTCGACCCCGAGGCGTTCGTCGACGCGGTGCTCACCCTGCAGCCCACCGGCGAGACCGCCTGATGCGCTGGTTGCCTGCGGCGCTGCTCTGCGCCGTCGCGCTGCCGTTCCACGCACACTGGATCGATTTCGAGGCGAGCCGGCGCGCCACCCTGCTGCTGGCGATGTTACCACTGGCGCTGACCGCGCGGCGCTGGCTGCGGCCACCACCGGCGGCGTTGTGGTGGACCGGCGCCCTCGTCGTGTGGGCCGCGGTGCGCACGTTCGACGCAACCAATCCCGGCTTCGGCCTCGACCGCACAGCGCACTTGACCGCGTTGTTCGCGCTGGCCTGCTGGAGCGCGGGCGTCCCGTTGCAGCGCTGGCTGTGGGCGGCGTTGCCGGTCACCCTGGCGGTGAGTGCGTGGGGGCTGCTGCAAGCGGCCGGCGTCACCCAAGGGGTGCACACGCTGCTGCTGCCCCTGCACCGCGCCGCCGGCGAAGGCAGCTGGACGCTCGCGCTGCGCGGACTGCTGGAGAGCGGCTCGCCAAGGGACCCGGTGAGCACGCTCGGCAACCTCAACGTCGCCGCCGAGGTCGTCGCGGTCGGCGGAGCCGCGGCGATCACCCTGCTGACCACCGGCGACGCGCACCGCCGCACCGCGTGGACCACGCTGGCGCTCGCCGCCGCCTACCTCGTCGTCAACGGTTCGCGTTCGGGCTGGGTCGCCCTCCCGCTGGCCGCGGTCGCCGGGCTGGCTGCCCGGGGCGTCGGCCGCCAACGCCGCGCCCTGGTGCTCGCCGCGCTGCTGGCCGGCGCCGGCTGCGGCGGGCTCGCGGCGGTCCTCGCCACCCCCGCGCCCGAGCCAACCACGGGCGGCACGGCCACCGACGCGCCGGGCGACGCCCCCCGCCCATCGACCGTGCGGGTGCGCATCGAGCTGTGGCGCGGCACGGCACAGATGATCGCCGAGCACCCCCTCGCCGGAGTCGGCTGCGGCCAGTGGCCGGTGCACTACCCGCGCTACCGCTCGCAGCAGGAGATCGAGCTGTCCACGTTCGAACGCGCGTTTGCCTCGCGGCCGCAGACCGCACACAACGACTACCTCGAGCTCACCGCCGAGACCGGGGCCGTGGGTGCCGTTCTCGGTCTGGCTTCGATCATCGCTCTCGGCTTGGCCATTCGGCGGCGCGGCTTGGCCGCCGGCGCGGTCCTGATCGCGTTCGGAGCCCTGATGGCAGTGCGCTCCCCCTTGGGCAATGCACCGGCGGCCGCGCTGGCGGCCGGCTGCGCGGGCGCCCTGTGCGGCGCGGGCATCCGACCGCGCGCGGGCACGCCCCCAGGGGGCTGGCTGTGGCTGCCGGCGGCCGTGCTGGGGGTGGGGCTCGCCATCTTCGGCGCGTGGCGACTGGCCGCCCACTGCCCAGCGGCGACCTCCATCCGCGACCGCGCCGTCGACCCGGCCGCGGCGGCCGCGCAGCTCGACGCGGCGATCGCCCGCCATCCCGATGACCCGAGCTTGCGCGCCCTGCGCACACCGTGGCCGCCGCGGCCGTCCGCCGGCGACGCCCGGACCAGCGCCGCCGTCACCGACGATCTCGAGGCGATGGCCCGCCTCGATCCCTACGCGCCAACGACCCTGCGCACCCGCGCGCTCTACGCCAACCTGCGCGGCGACGCCGAGACCGGGCTCGCACTCCTGCGGCAAGCGCTCGCCGCCGATCCCGGCGATCCCGAATCGCGCGTGGCGCTGGCCGCGCTGCAGCTGGTCACCGGCCGCACCGCGGCGGTGGTGGACACGCTGTTCGAGGACCCGCATCCCCGCTTGCGCGCGTCGCTGGCCACGCGCTTCGCCGAGCTGGCACAGACCGCGGAAGACCTCGCGGCGGCGCGGGCGGACGCCGCCGATCGAGAGGGCGCCCAAGGCTACCGCGCGGCGGCATTGCTGTACGCGGAGGAAGCGCTGCGCATCCGCGGCGCCGATGCGTTGCCGGACGATCCATCGACCGCCGACCGCTACGCCAAGGAGCTGCAGGAGCTGCAGAACCGGCTCGTTGCCCCGGACATGTCGCCCTTGATCCTGTACGCCGCCGCCGCACTGCAGCGCGGTGCCCCCGCCGAGGCCGCGGTGTACGGCCGGCGCGCGGCCGGCCTGCCGCTGGCGGAGCGCCACCGCCGGCTGCTCGCCCCATTGCTGCGCTCGCTGGCCGAGGTCGAAGGCTGGCGCGACCTGCAGCTTCAGCCGACGCGGTAGGGCCGGGCGCCGACCGTCAGCCGTCGCCGGTCAGCTGCTGTAGCGTCGCGCCGATGCGCGCCGGATCGAGGAGCACATTGCCGCGCAGCCGGGTCCCCGCCTCGAGGTCGGCGATGCATACACCGTCGACCACGCGCACCTCGTCGGTCCAGAACACGATGCGATCACCGAACGGGTTGCGCAGCCGCAATCGCATCGGCTCGGGAGCGATCACCGCCACGCTCTCCACCACGCCGCCGATCCGGCGCGCCGAGACCAGGTGGCGCCCGCTGGTGCGTAGATGCGTGAACGCGACGTCGCCGAACGGCGCGGACGTCTGCGGAAACACCTCGAGCACGCCGTCGACTTCGCGCAACAGCGCCGCCTCGACCGCGTCCGCATCCACCACCTTCGCCTCACCACCGACGACCGCCTCGACGGCGTCGGCCGCGCCGACGGCGCGCAGATAGCGCGCGCGGTCGTAGCCCACCTGCTGGTCGGGGTCGGCGAAGTCGATCCGCGACCGGCCCCAATAGCGGGCCCATTGCGCGCGCTGGCGCTCGGCCAAGACCTCGTGCTCCTCTGCCAGAGCGCGTTCCGCCGCCGCCCGCGCCGCGGTGACCGCGGCCGCGCGGTCACTGGCTTCGAAACCGACCGCGACGCGGAGCCCGTCCGCGGTGGTCGCCCAAACAGCGGCCGCGGTGACCGCACGTTCGCCGTCGGTGATCGACAGCACGCAGCGCTCGTCTTCCGCCACCGCCTCGCGCGAACCGGCGCGCAGCCCGACCGCCGGTGCGCAGTCCGCGGCGCGCACCACCAGCACCGGCGCGTCCAGGGCGGCGAAGACTTCGATCGAGCCGCTCGCGGTGTGCACGCGGGCGATCGCAGACGCCAACTCCAGCCGCAGCCCACCCGTCGATTGCAGCGCGCCGAGCCGGACGTCGACCGGCGCACCGCCGTCGGGCTGCCATCGCACGGTGACCCCATCGCGCTCACAGCGCAACACGCCGTGGCCCCACGGGCTGCCCAGCACGACCCCGTCGTCCGGGCCGGGCTCCTCGAACTCGACGTCCGAGCTCGGCGAAGGCGGAGCGACCAGGGGCAGAGCCTGCCGGCAAGAAGCCGCCATGGCTGCCAACAACGCGAGGACGATCGGCATGCGGCTTCGCACTCGCCCAGATTGGCCGTGCCTCACCGCCCACCCCCCACGCTCTCCGGCAGCTCGACGCGGCATTCTTCGAGCACGGTCTCGAGGGCGGGTCGACCGGCGACCAGGGCGTGGTCTGCCGGCAGCAGCGCGTCGACGGTCTCGGTCAGCCGGTGCGCGCACAGCGCCACGCCCAGCTTGGTCGCGTGCAGCCCATCCGACTGCAGGAGCATCTCCTCCTCCAGCTGCAGCTGCTCCCCGGCCACCTCGACGGGGTAGCCCTCGGCCTTGACCTGCGCCACCCAACGGGCCAGCGAAAACACGGAGACCCGGGGGCGCTCTGCCGCCCACTCGGCGAGCTGCGCGTTGAGCGCGGCCAGCGCATCGGGGGAGGGAATCTGCGCCCGCGATAACATCCGCGCGTCGGCGCCGGTCATGTCGGGGTAGTCGCCGACGACGATCGGACACTCGAACTCGTCCAGCATCGCCAGCCCCTGACGCTGCAGCGCCAGGCGCTCCCGCTGTCGATCCTGGGGCGTCGCACCCCGCACCGCCCCGTAGCCGAACCAGAACAGGAAATCGACCGCCATGACCAGCTCGGGAGTCCGCCGCGCGGCGCGCTTGACGGCGACCCGGGCGTGCTTCAGCGGGTTCATGAACAACAGACTGCTGCTGCAGTCGCGCAACTTTGCCGCCGGCCAAAACGCGGCCAACGCCACGCCCAAGCGCATGGTCCGGTTGCGATCGGCGTCGCCAAAGGGCGTGGTGAAGCCGTTGCTCAGACTCGCCCCCAGGATGGCCACCTCCGACGGCACGGGCGGTTCGGCGCCCGGCGCCTCCGACCGCTGGGCGACTCCCGCGCCCGCACAAGCCAAGATCGCGACGAAGCCGGCGGCCGCCCGCAGCGAAACTGCAGCCCGACGGCCCGGATGCCGATGCTTCCTCTGGTGCGCAACCGGCGCTTTTCCGTCACGGCAGCCCTCGAGCATCGTCGGCAGACCGCCGATCGGGCGGCGGGTGGGCACCGCGTCGGACCCCGCGAGGGCACCGGCGGGCGGCCTCGTGGAGAGCCCTGATGCGGCTCCTCGAATCGTCCGTAACTTCATTGACAAGAGCAGTTTAACAAAACAACGAATGGCCGGTGTCCGGGCTTCCGCGGGCGGTAGACTCTTCCACACACCTCGTTCCCTGGGCGACGGTTCCGTTCTTGCACGGCGCACTCGTGCAAGCCACCCCGCCTCAGTGAAATTGCACCGGGGCCCTGCAACCTGGACGGAATCAGCATGAGCAAACACGTCGTCATCCTCGGGGGGGGACTCGCCGGGCTGTCGTGCGGCTACGAGCTCGCGACGCGCGGTCACCGAGTCACCATCCTCGAACGCGAACCGCACGTCGGCGGTATGGCGTCGTCCTTCATCGAGGACGGGGACGAGTACTGGTGCTACGACTTCGGACCGCACCGCTTCCACAGCCGCGACGAGAATCTGATCGCACACGTGCGTGAGATTCTCGGCGACAACATCGTCAACGCCAAGCGGCTGTCCCGCATCGTGCTGTTCAACAAGTTCTTCGACTACCCGCTGGTGGCGAAGAACGTCGTGCGGGAGATGCCGCGCGGCCTGCTGCTGCGCGCCTTCTACGACTACGCCAAGGTGCGGACTCAGGAGACGCTGGGCATCTCCAAGCACTCCGACGACAACTTCGAGGGCTGGGTCACGCGCCGGTTCGGCAAGACGTTGTACGAGGTGTTCTTCGGCCAGTACACCGAAAAGGCGTGGGGCATGCCGCCGAAGGAGATCTCCTCCGACTGGGCCAGCCAGCGGATCTCGCTGCTCAGCCTCTGGGACACGGTGAAGAAAACGCTGTTCCCCAACAAGAAGAACACGCCGCGCACCCTGGTCACCGACTTCATCTACCCCAAGTACGGCGGCATCGGCGAGCTGGCGCGCGGCTACGCGCGGCGTATCGAGGAGCTCGGCGGTGAGATCCTGGTCAACGCGCCGGCGATCAAGGTCTATCGCGACGGGATGCGGGTCACCGGCATCCAGTACGGCAAGCACAAGCGCATCGACATCGAGGCGGACGAGTACGTCACCACGATCCCGATCACCTCGCTGGCCAGGGCAGTCGCCCCGGCCGCGCCGCAGGAAGTGCTGACCGCAGTCAACGCCCTGCAGTACATCTCGATCGTGTTCGTCTACCTCAAGCTCGACCGGCCCAGCGTCAGCCCCGACTCGTGGGTCTACCTGCCGGAGAAGCACTTGACGGTGCACCGGATCTCGGAGTTCCGCAACTTCAGTCCGCACTGCGCGCCCGAGGGCAAGACCATGGTCTGCGCCGAGATCACCTGCCGGCGCGGCGACGCGATCTGGCGGGCCAGCACCGAAGAGCTGACCGCCACCGCCGAGCGCGACCTGGTGGACATCGGCCTGATCGAGCCGGGCCAGGTGATCGGCACCGTGATCAAGAAGATTCCGTACGCCTACCCGGTGTACGATCTGCAGTACAAGCAGCACCTGGCGCCGATCATGGACTTCGTCAACGGCCTGCAGGACATCCACACCACCGGCCGTCAGGGCAACTTCCGCTACAACAACATGGACCAGTCCGTCGAGATGGGCCGCAAGGTCGGCATCGAGCTGGCGACGGGCGACGCCACCGGTCACGAGGCCGTGGCGACTGGATCGGAGTACTTCGGGTGAACCCCGCGGACCTGGTCGAGGTCTCCACCTGCCAGGTTTGTGGTTCGGGTCGGAGCGAGCTCAAGTTCGAGGAGGCTCCGTTCTCGGTGCGGCGCTGTGTGGATTGCGGCTTGGTCTTCGTCTCGCCGCGGCTGACCGCCGAGGCCCTGCACCGCGACGTCTACAGCGAGCAGTACTGGCGCAGCGACCGGCCGCGCGAGCACGGCTACGCCGACTACGCCAAGGATGAGCCGCTCTACCTCAAGACGTTTCGGCGGCGGCGCGGGTTGGTCGCGCGCCACTGCCCCGAGCCGGGGCGCGTGCTCGACATCGGCTGCGCCGCGGGCTACTTCCTGCGGGTGATGCAGGCAGAGGGATGGGACGTGCTCGGCGTCGAGCCGTCGCCGATCGCCGAGCGCGCCGCGTCGCATCTCGGCCAGGATCGGGTTTGGCACGGAACGCTCGACAGCGCCCCCGCCGACCGCTGCCCGCCGGGCAGCTTCGACCTGGTCACCATGTGGGACGTGATCGAGCACGTGCCCGACCCACAACAGCTGCTGCGCGAGGCCAAGTCGATGCTCGCGCCGGGCGGCACGCTGATCCTGGAGACGCAGAACGTCGACAGCCGGTTCGCGAGCATGCTCGGCAAGCGCTGGCACCACTACAAGCACCGCGAGCACCTGTACCACTTCAACCCGGACACCGTGCAGCGACTGCTCGGGCAAAGCGGCTTCGAGGTCGTCGACAACAGCGCGGCCTTCGGCGGCAAGTACGTGTCCTTCGCCTTCATCGCCGAACGCGCCGCGCGCCTGCACGGCGCGGTCAGCTTCTTGTTGAAGCCCCTGGCCTTGCTCAAGAGCGCCAACGTCTACGTCAACCTTCGCGACGAGATGGTGGTCGTGGCCCGCCCCGTAGCCGAGCGCACGCCCGACCCCGCCCCCGTCGCCATCCCCACCTAGCACGACACTTGGAAGCCCACGTCTACGACCAGTTCGCGGAGCTGGAGAAGTCCCACTTCTGGTTCCACGGCCGCCGCCAGATCTTCTTCGACCTCTTGCGCCGCAGCCTGCGGCGCGCCGGCTACCGGCCTGGCCAGGACCTGCAGGTCCTGGAGATCGGCTGTGGCGCCGGCGGAATGCTCGAGCCGCTGAGCGAGTTCGGCACGGTGACGGCAATGGACTTCTCGCCCGAGGCGATGGCGTACTGTCGCTCGCGCGGCTTCCCGCGCGTCGCCGCCGGCTCCGGCACCGATCTTCCGTTCCCCGACAACAGCTTCGACATCGTCGCGCTGTTCGACGTGATCGAGCACATCGAGGACGACCAACGCGTGCTGAGCGAAGCGAACCGCGTGCTCAAGCCCGGCGGCAAGGTGTTCGTCTCGGTGCCGGCGTACCAGGCGCTCTACTCGCAAAACGACCGCGTCGTGCATCACCTGCGCCGCTACACCGCCACCGGCCTACGGCGCGTCGTCGACGGCGCCGGCCTGCGCACCGAGAAGCTGACCTACTTCAACACGCTGCTGTTTCCACTGATCCTGGCCGCGGTCTGCATGCTGAAGCTCAAGGAGCGCCTCTTCGGCCTGGACGAGGGCCAGACCAACCTGCACCACCAGTTCAGCAAGCCGGTCAACGGCCTGTTCGGCTGGATCATGGGCGGCGAGCGCTGGATGCTGCGCCACATCGAGTTCCCCTTCGGCCACTCACTCATCGCGCTGGCCGGCGCACGCGACTGACCCGTCAGATCTTCCGCTCGCCGGAGTCTTCCGGGTCGCCCTCGAGGCGCTCGAGCTCCAAGCCGAGCTGAGCACGCGCCCGCATGAGGAGCATGCGGGTCGCGCCTTCGCTGCGTCCCATCCGCGCGGCGACCTCCGCATGCGGCAGCTCCTGCACCACGGCCAGCTCGATCACGGTGCTGTATGCCTCCGGCAGCTGCGCCAGCGCGGTGGCGAGCAACGCCCCCTCCTCGCGCGCCTGCGCCAGCCGAGACGGCGTGGTCACGTCGGGCTGGAGCTCTCGTGCCAGCCGGTTCCGCTCCGAAGTACGCTCGGGCTGAGCGCGCCGCGCCGCGGAGAACCAGCGGTGCTGGCGCAGGACTTCGCTGCGCACGATGGTGTTCGCCCAGGCGACCAGCTGGTTCACGTGTTCGCCCTCGAAGCTGGGCAACAACCGCACGACCTCGAGGTAGACGTTCTGGAGGATGTCCGAAGGTCGAACTTTGCCGCGCAACCATGGACCGAGCTGACGCTCGATCTCCAGCGTGAGCGGCTCCTCGATGCGGCCCAGGAGCCGGCCCAGCGCCTCCCGGTCTCCATCGCGTACCGCGACCAGCTCTGCCGCGATGTTCGGGGATTCTCCTGAGCTCGCCATGAAATCGGTGGCCACTCGAGAACCGAGCGATGCCGGCGTGACAACACCACGCGTCCCGAACCTACCAGGCCACAGCCCAGTCCGTCGACCACGGTCGTTACCTTAACCCCGAGATGATCATGCCCGATCAGCCGTCCCTCTCTACGTACCTCACATCTGCGATCCTTGCCGCTCTCTGCGTCGCGCCGCTCCACGCGCAGCCCCCCCTGCGTTCCGTCGAGTCACAGGCCTACTCCGAACAACTGGCGACGACCGCTTTGTTCAGCCGTGCCAAGAAGGAAGATCCGGCATGGATCGCTCTGAGGGTCAACCCCCAGGCAGGAGAGTGGATCGTGCTGCACACTCACGTCCAGCTCCGCGCCAACGACCAGACCCGAGACATGGTGAACCTGATCGAGCTGCACCATCCGTGGTCGCGACCCGCGAACGACGGGAACTTCGGAGCGCTGATGTCGAACTTCAGCTCCAGCGACTGCGATCACGACACCTCGCAGGACTCGATTCCGGTTCGCGTTCCATTCGCCGATCTCATTCGCGACATCAACGCCATCGTCGCCGATCCCACTTCGGTCGCCAGTGAGTGGATTTCCTACGCCAATGCGACTGGTGGCTTCGCCCATGTGACGGGTCTGTTCTGCTCTCCGCCACCCCCAAACTCCAGCGACCGAACCGTCGTCTGCAATGCAACGACGACGCAGCAAGCGGGCCTAACGCTCTACGACTCGCACTCCTGGGCCCGTGAGACGATCAAGTCGCAAGTCCAAGCTCACTCGTCGACTTCGGACCAGGAAGCGAGCAACTGGGCCGACTACCTCGTCACCCATTTCCATTACGACATCCTCGTTCAGGCACTGCTCGTCTCGACGGAGTTCTCCCGGGAACCCAACGCACTCTCTGCGGGGCTGGGCGGGGATATCGGTACCACCGACAAGATCCGGATCGTCATCACCCCTCCGATCAAGATCTCGATGGGCGTCAAGTCGCAACATCCGCCCTGCGACTACCCACCCAGATCGCTACCGGTGCCCCCTGGCGCATCATCGACGCACCTCTGGGCCGCTTTTCGCAATGAGTACCTGGTTCTCGATTTCGAGTCCGACGTCAGCCAACTGACCCTCACGGCCTGGCTGCCCGACGATCAGGGGGTTTACTCCCCGGTACCCAGCGTCGTCGGCTACCCAGGCCCGTGCAATCCGTATCGCGCCACGTTCGCCACTCCGCCCAACTTGGGCGCCGGAGTCGCGTTCATCACTGACCTGCAGAACAACGTGGTCTGGCCCCAGCATGCAATCGTCGACGGGCCGTACGTGGGCGGCGTATTGTTCGCGACCTACGACATTCCATAGTGAACGGTAGGATGAGCGCAGCGCGCGCATCGCGGCGCGAGCCCTCGCCTCCGTGACCGCGTCCATGCCCCCCGACGCCCATCTCGAGCGCATTCTCGAACAGTGCTACAGCGAGATCATCGCCGGCCGCACACCCGACATCGGCCGCCTGTGCAGTTCGGACGCCGACCTGGAACGGCGCGTGCGGCAGATCCTCGCGCGCGAGCAAGCTGCATGGGACGGGGCCGCTGACACTCCTCCCAGCGGCTCGGCGACGCTGCGGATCCCCCCACGCGCCATCGGCGACTACGACATCATCGCCCCGTTGGGCTCGGGGGGGATGGGCGACGTCTACGTCGCCGAACAGCGCTCGCTGAAACGCCGAGTCGCCCTCAAGCTGCTGCGTTTCGGCACCGAACGGCGCGCCAGCGTTCTTCGCTTTCGCCGGGAAGCCGAAATCACGGGCGCCCTCGATCATCCGAACATCGTGCCGGTCTACGACACCGGCGAAGAGAACGGCGTGGTCTACCTCGCGATGAAGCTCCTGCGCGGCGACTCGCTGGCGCAGGGAACGTCACTGCCCCCCCGCCGCGTCGCCGAGATCGGAGCCCGCGTCGGCACAGCCCTGGAGGCCACCCACCGAGTCGGCGTCCTGCACCGCGACGTCAAGCCGGGCAACATCGTGCTCGCGGACGACACCCCCTATCTGCTCGACTTCGGCCTGGCGCGCCTCCGAGACCCAGCGTCCGCTCTCACCCAATCGCGCGAGGCGCCGGGAACGTTGGCCTACATGGCGCCCGAGACGCTGCGCTCGTCATCGCCGGTGTGGGACCCGAGAATCGATGTCTACGGTCTGGGCGCGACTCTGTGGGAGGCCGTGCGGGGCAAGCCGCCCTTTGACGCGTCGCTTGAGCCAGCACTGATCCGGCAGATCCTGACGGAAGAGCCACCGCGCCTCGGTCTCACCGGCGACGATCGCGACTTGGAGGTCGTGCTCCGACGCGCCCTCGAAAAAGAGCCGGCACGACGCTACCCGACGGCTGCAGCCCTCGCCGACGACTTGCAGCGCTTCGCCGATGGCAGGCCGATCCTCGCCCGCCCGCCCGGCCCGGTCGAACGGCTGCGCCGGCGCGCGCGACGCAACCCCGCCGCCGCCGCCCTCCTCGGGCTCGTCGCCATCGCGAGCTGCATCGCGCTCGGCTTCGCCGTGGATGCACGTCGCAGTCGAGCCGCCGCGATCCGCGAGGGGAGTGCGCAGGTCCAAGACAACCTGCGGCGAGGGTTTCTCAACGCCGCCACCAGCCAGCTCCAGCGCCTGCGCACGACGCACGGCGAAACGCCCGTCCTCCGTGGCCTCGACCGCGAACTGAGGTCCGCACAGTCGGTCTTCGCACTCCACGCACACCTCGCACGCGCCCCCGGGGATTATGCCAGCAACACGCTGCAGGACCTGTCGGCGCAGCTCGCAGCGAATCCACCCGCCGACAACCCGAGCCTCGCCGCCCTGACGCTAGCAGCGGCCGACCTGCGCCTGGCTCGACCAGAGCGCGCACGCGAGCGCCTAGCCTCGGTCGAACCCTCGAAGTATCCACGCGCGACCGCGGTGTTGTCCGCGATCGCAAGCGGCGGGGATGCGGGTGTGATCTCATCGATTCGCACGGACCTGCCGACGGCGGAAGACGAAGATCACGACCGCTTTCTGGCGACGGTCGGCCTGTGGGTCGCCGGTCGACCATGGCAGGAGCTCTGGCAGCAAGTCGAGCGCTCCCCAACCCAATCCAACTCGAGCCTCACGTTACTCCGAACCACGCTGCTGGTCCGCGCCGGCCGGTTTCCGACTGCCTACGAGGCTCTTGCGCAAGTCGCGAAGCAAGCCGCCACCCGCCCGCTCGCGGTCGCGAGTCAAGCCAGGATCGCCGCAACGCTCGGAAGAGGAGCCGCGGCTCGCCGCCACCTGACCGAGCTCGCCGCAGTGCTCGACTCCGCGACCACGCAAGGCGTGCAGTCCATCCTTACGATGTCCACGCTGGAGGCCTTGCGCAGCCTGCGCGAATACGAGGACTTCTGGGCCACGTGGGACGGCGCCTCATCCCTGACGACGGTCGCGCGTTACTGGCTCGAAGGGGCGTACGTTTCGCTTGGCCAAGGCAACACCGCCCGGGGGCTCGAGTTGCTCCACCGCGCGCTCGCCTGTCCTGAGATCGACGACGACACGCGTCGCCTCGTGGACCTGGCAATCGTGCAGGCGGAACTCACCGAGACCGTGGCCAGCTTGGGGCAAACCGTGTCCGCCCTCGACCCCGATGCCCGGCTGACACAACGCGACGCGCTGCGGAGCATCTCGATCCGGGCCGCGGACGTCGCCGCTCGCTTCGTCGGCCACGGCAGCCATTCCCTGCGCGCGGACGCGCAGCTGACCGCCGCGCGCGCCCACTTTGCTCTGGAGGAAGACGCCGCTGGTTGGCGCATGCTGCGAGAGGCATGCCGCGCTCCCGACCACGCCAACGCCTACAGCGTGTTTGCAAGCGAGATCGTCCGCAGGCTCCACGAGCCCGATCGCGTCCTCTTGCACAATCCCGATCTGACGACCGCGGATCTGACCGACGCGGCAATCCGCTACTCACGTGCCGTCCTCGCCGAGCACGACGAAAGCGGCGCCCATGCAGCGCTGCTACCGTCCTGTAGCTGGGCGCTGTTTTGCTGCGCTCGCGATCGGCGTGACTACTCCAACGCGGCGGACGGAGCGATCCGCGTGGTCACCCTCGAGATCCCTCAGGCGGCGGACATCTGCCTGGCGTATCTGCGAGACCTGGGCGGCGTGCCGGCCGAGCTGCTACCGCAAGGCGTGGGGTCGTCGGCAGAAGAACGGCTCGCGGCCCTCGACCATCTGCACCGCATCTCGACCCGCCTGTCCGGGGCATGTGCCGACCAGGAGGCGATCGAAACGACCTGGCAGACGCTGCGCGAGCGGTGGCGCACCTCTGAGGCACTCGCTTTCGTCTGGGACGACGACCAGCTGGCGCCGCTGGCGTCGCACGAGCGAGAGTCGTGGCGCGCCCTGCGCGCCGCGATCGGACGCTGACGAGAGCGCGCCTGGTCGCGTCAGCTGCCCTCAGTCTCGGCGGGCTGGGCCGCGCTGGCGCTGGGCTCCTCGACCGCGGTCGGGCTGTCGTAGTTCCAGCGGGCCTTCAGGGCCTCCAGCGTGAACGACTGCGGCAGCACGCTGCCGTAGCGCTCGCGCTCGAACTGTTCGCGCGCCTGTAGCAGCTGGCGCCGGGTGATGTCCTTGACCGTGGCCGGATCCTTGGCGATGCAATGCGCCAAGTAGTAGGCCCGCCCGGTCGCGTCGTCCAAGACCTCGGTGACCTCGCCGGGGTCCATCGAAGTGACGTCGGGGTTGCCGAACAGGTAGCGCACGTCGTCGCCGAAGCGGTCGGCAAAGCGCGGTTGCCGCGACAGGCTCGCGGGCAGCGGACCGATGGTGCGGAGCTCGAAGTTGACCTGTGCGGCCGCCTCCTCGAACACCTCGTGGTACACCTCGGCCGCGGCCTCGGCGACTTGCTCCTCGATCGCCTCGTCGGCGGCTTCCTCGAGCTCCTTGCGCTTGTCGTCGGCCTTGGCGAGCTCCGCCTCCAGCCGATCGCGCTCGGCCTGCCACTTGCGGGCGATCGCCGACTGCGGTGGCCTGCCGGCCACCATTTCGCTGGCCTTGGCGATGCCCGCATCCAGCTCCTCTTTCCACGCATCGAAGTCGGTGTCGATCGAGCCGCGGACCTCCTCCTCGATCTCGGCGATCTTGTCGCCGATCTTCGCCTTCGCCAGCTCCAGCAGCAGCTCGGTCAGCTTCTCCGAGTCGGCCTTCGACTGCTCGTCAGCCTTCTTGGCGAAGTAGTCGCTGCGCGCCTTGTCCCGGATCTCGTCGAAGGGCTTCAGCGGCCGCACGACGACGTCCGGCACCTGAAAGTGAAAGCACGCGGTGTCGGTGCGCTGCACCTGGGTCGACAGATCTCCGTCGGCGGTCATCGAAGTCGCCACCCAGGCGTTGTCCCAGGTGCCGAGCTCGCCGAGCTCCTTGAGCCCGTCCTGGTTGACCGGCTCCTCGACCCGGTGCGTCCGCACGCCGGCGCGGTCCTCGATGACCTTCAGCATCTCGCCGACGAAGTCGAACTCCGCGCGGCGCGCGTTCATGGCCTCGACCGCGGCCTCGAGCTCTTCCTCAGCGGCCTCGAGATCGGCCTTCGCCGACTCCACGGCCGCCTCGCGCTCGTCGCTCTCGCCCTCGTCCGCCAGCGCGGTCTCCGCTTCAGCCAACGCTTCCCGCGCCTTGCTGACGCCAAGGGAAGCGTTGTTGCGTGTGCCGACGACCGCCCGCATGTGCTCGGCCATGCGATCTTGCACCACGCCGGTGCGGACCGCGTCGAGCGCCGCCTCCGCGCGGAGCATCCGCTCCAGCTGTTCGCGCACCTCTGCCAGTGGGAAGTACGGGTCCGGAGCCGGCGGCGGTGCCGGCGGCCCTTGCGTCTCGCCCTCGGCGGCGACTTCACCTTCGGGGTCCTGGCCCTCGGTGGCCGCGGGGCTCTGCTCCGTTTCGGGGTTCTGGGTCTCGGGGCTTTGGGGCACCGCAGGGGCAGGCTCCTCGGATTCCGCGGGATCCTGGCGGCCCGCCCCGGCACCACCATCGGCACCATTGCCACCACCACCGCTTCCCTCGGTCTGACCGCTCTCCTCGGGGGTCCCGTCCTCGTCGCCTTCCTCTTCGTCGCCCTCTTCCTGCTCGGGCTCCGGCCGCCGGAACCAGCGCTCCTTGCGCTGCGCGTACTCCTGCTCGATCTTCTGCTGGTCGACCGCGAAGCCAGCGAGCTCGTTGGCCCATTCGGCCGCATCGAACTCGTCGAACAACACACCGACCGCGCCCATCGCGACGTGGTTGGTGTCGGCGTACGCCACGCGATCGGTCTCGCTCAGCTCTTCGAGCCACGCGCGCAGATCGTCGTCCGAGACATCGACCTCCTCGAGAGCCTCCTGGCGCGCCTTCTTGTCGAGCACGGCCACGGAGTAGGTCAGCACCTTCTCGTCCTTGAGTACCGAAGCCGCCAGTGCGGCATCGAGGACGTCGACGCCCAGCGCCTGCAGCCGCAAGAACGTGCCGATCCGCATCGCCTCGCGCACCACGCGGCGGTAGTGGGCCAGCGACGAGTAGCCCATCTGCAGCGCCAGCCGGGTCGGACTCTCGATGCGGCCCTCGTACAGCTGCACCGCTTGGTCGATCGCGCGGTCGACCTCCTCGTCGGCCGCATCGATGCCGTACTCGATCGCCAACCGCCGCACGGCGGCATACCGTTCGGCCAGCGACTCCCGATCGTCGCCATCGGCGATGCTCGGCAACACCACGGCGGGCTGGTTCTGCGCCGCCACCATCGAGCGTCCGACTGTCCAGTCCTCGTAGGTGACGTCGACCAACCGACCGTCGGGCAGGGTCAGCCGTGGGGGTTGGTACTGCGCCTGCGCCCCCGGCGCGAAGAACGCCATGATCGCGCCGGTAATCGAGAAGCTCACCAGGGCGAAGATGCCGGCAGTGAACAGAATCAGCTTCTGGTGCTTGCGGAAGAACTGGAAAGCCATCGTTGGAACGCGCCTGACGGGCGCCTCGCGGCAGCCCGGCTCGGGCCGCCTCGCTCAGTGTTGACTACTGACGAAAACCGGTTGCAAAAACTCTCCGCGGCGCGGTCACCCAGCCCCCCCCGAATCCGACGGAACATCCAGCTCCGCCGAGCCATCCAGTGAAACCGCCTCGTGGCGGAGCAAGATCGGAATCCCGTCGCGCACTGGATAGAGGACTGGGCCGTCGCCTGCGACCAGACCGGCGTCGAGCGGCTCGGCGACCGGCTCGCCACCGCGGTTGCGCAGCTCCCCCGCCCGAATCCGCCCGTTGACCCGCTCCAGCTCGCCGGCGGACGCCGGGCGCAGCGGCTGCCGGGTCACCGGGCAGACCAGGGTGGCGAGGAAGTCCGGGTCGATCGACACGGCGGTCATCCTAACCCGCAGCCGGCGCCGGGATCGACTCCCATCGCGCCCAATCCGCGCCGCCCGAGGCGGCCCGACCCACCGCCCGGGGTGCCAGATTCGTAACTCGGGAAACACGGCCCGGCACACCCGGTGTCCCCTGCCGTAACCTGCTAGCCATGGCACACCTCGCCCTCGCGACTGCCAGCCGGGCCGCACTCGGCCCGCTCAGTGCAGCGCTCGTTCTGTCCACCGCCGTCGCCCAGCCCGCCCTGACCAGCGTGCGCGTGGCGACCGGCTTTGCCCGACCGATCTACGTCGGCGCCCCCAACGGCGACGAGGACCGGCTCTTCGTCGCCGAGCAGCACAGCGGCCTGGTCCGCATCGTGCTGCGCGGGGACGTGCTGGCGACGCCCTTCTTGGACGTCAAGTCACGCATCCTCACCGGCAGCGAACGCGGCTTGCTCGGCGTCGCATTCCACCCCGACTTCGTCAACAACGGGCTGGTCTACGTCAACTACACGCGCACGGGCGACGGCGCCACCATCGTCGAGCGCTTCACGGTGTCGAGCTCCAACCCCCACGTCGTCGACCCCAACAGCGGCACGATCATCTTCGGACCGGTGAACCAGCCGCAATCCAACCACAACGCGGGCTGCATCGCATTCGGGCCCGGCGGCTACCTGTACATCGCCTTCGGCGACGGCGGCGGCGCGGGTGATCGCCAGTGCAACGCGCAGAACGGCCAGCTCTTCCTCGGCAAGGTCGTCCGCATCGACGTGGACGGTGGCACGCCATACGCAGTGCCGCCGACCAACCCGTTCGTCGGCAACCCCGCTTTCAGGGACGAGATCTGGACCTACGGCTGGCGCAACCCGTGGCGGTTCAGCTTCGACCGCGGCACCGGCGACATGTACGTCGGCGACGTCGGCCAGGGCGCGCGGGAGGAAGTGTCGTTCCAGGCGGGCAGCAGCACCGGCGGCGAGAACTTCGGTTGGAAGATCATGGAGGGGACCAACTGCTTCTCGACCGCCAACTGCGTCAACCCTCCCCCGTGCAATAGCCCGGCGCTGGAGCTGCCGATCCACGATTACGCGAGCACCGGCGCCAACTGCACGGTGATCGGCGGCTACGTCTACCGCGGCTGCGGGATCCCCGGGCTCGAGGGCACGTACTTCTTCGCCGACTACTGCGCCCGCTCGGTGTGGAGCCTGCGCTACGACGGCCAGAGCGTGACCCAGCTGACCAACCGCACCACCGAGCTGGTGCCCAACGCGGGCTCGATCGGACAGGTGACGTCGTTTGGCGAGGACTCGTGCGGCGAGATCTATCTGTGCGACCTCGACGGCGACGTCTTCAAGATCGTCCCCGCCGGCCCACCGGCCGCGGTCAACCTCGGCTTCGCCACTCCCGGCAGCAACGGCCGCCCGACCTTCGAGCTCTGCGGCATGCTGGGCGCGGGACAAACCGCGGAGCTGATCCTGCGCAACGCGCCGCCCGCGACCGCCGCCGCCCTGGTGCTGTCCACCGCCAACCAACCGACGCCGCTCGCCTTCGGCACCGTCGTGCCGGTGCCCCCGCAGATCGTCCAACCCTTCATCACCGACGGCGGTGGTCGCGTGCAGTTCACGGTGACGGGCGGTTTGGGCCCAGCGGTCATCTACGGGCAGTGGGGCATCCTCGACAGCGGAGTCCCCACCGGCATCACGCTGTCCAACGCGCTGCAGGTGACGTTCCCGTAGTGTCGTCTAGGGGAGGGGCAACCGCGCTCACCGCGCGCCTACGATCACGGCCAACCCGTTCGAGACGGTGGCCGCCCCCGGAATGAGCCCTTGCAGGTAGAGGGTCGTGCCCAGCAGTGCAGGGTCGTCGGGGATCAACACCGAGAATTGTGCGGCCCCGGCAACACTCGCCATCGGTACCGCGGCCTCGGCGCTGGTCAGCAGCCAGCAGCCCGGCATCCCCGCGAAGCCGAGCTCGAGGGGCAGCGAGCGAGAGCCAATGCGCGTGTTGAACCTTCCAAGCGCGAGCACGGCAGGCACGGTGGTCGACAAGCCCGCGAGGTCGACGGCGAGCAGGTCGCCGATCCAAGCCAGACTCGACGACAGGACCGGCGTGCGATCGAAGCCGGGGCATACCGGACCGAATGGCGTGGAGACGGATGGGTTGACGGGTGCGAGCGTCCAGGTCTCGTCGCTCGGCGCCGGCCCGAAGTCCCCGCCGAACAGGACGCAGCGGCGCCGCGCCGTGTCGTAGACCAAGCCCGCCACCACCGCCGCGGAACCCTGCCCCACGAGCCGTTCGTTCCAAGATATCCCGTCGAAATCCCACGTATCGCGCCGCAAGCCCGCCGGAGTGCAGGTTCCCCCACCAAAAAGGACAACGCGTTGGCGAGCGCGGTCGTAGGTCATCGAGAAGTCGGCCCGCGGCGACGGGACCGTCGAGGCCAATCGCGTCCAAGTCGCGCCGTCCCACGTCCAGGTGTCCGCCAAGCAGGGTCCACCAACGGTGAGGCCACCGAACACCACGGTCTCAGCCCGCGCTTCGTCGAACGCCATCGCGAACTGCTGTCGCGGGGGTGGCGCCGCGGCCGGCGCGCGCCGCCGCCAATCGATGCCGTCGTACTCCCAAGTGTCGCCGAGCGAGGGACCGCTGGTGCCGCCGAACAGAACCACACAGCGGCGGGCTCGGTCGTAGACCATGCCATGCGCTGAGCGCGCCGGAGGACTGGTCGGCGTCTGCACGCGGGTCCATTGGTTGCCGTCCCATTCCCAAGTGTCCGAGAAGTATCCGAAGCGATCGCCGCCGAACATCACGGTTCGCCCGCGGTGGGAGTCGTACGCCATCGCCGCCCAGACGCGACCCGGCGGCGCGTTGGCCGGCGTTCGGTCGCGCCAGCTCTGGCCATCGAACTCCCAGGTGTCCGCGACAAAGCCCGACAAGCCGACGCCGCCGAATAGGACGACGCGGTCGCGGGCCTCGTCGTAGGCCATTGCGTGGCCAGCGCGGCTGGACGGCGAGGCCCCCGGCGAGAGCCTTGTCCACGCCAGCTGTGCGTCCGCCGGTCGCGCGAGGCCAAGTGAAAGCGCAATCGCGCAGAAAGAGCTGTAGAAGGGCGGCTGGGATCTCATGTGGGCTTCCGTCCGGGTGACCGAGCGACCTTCCGGCACGGACTAGGACAACATTTCTTGCCCGCCGAGTCGGCTCCGACGGGTCAGTGGCGGTCGTTGCCGTTCGCGAGAGCCTTCAGCGCGGCGCGCCAGACCGCGGCGTCGTCCGGCTTCTCCCAGGCATCGTACAGCGCAATCGCCGCCTCGATCGCCGCCCGCCGACCGCGCGCGCCGGGGGGCAACAGCTCACACGCCTCGAGCAGAGCTGGCTCGGCCGCGGCGAACTCCCGCCGGCGGAACAGCACGCGCCCCAGCAGCGCTGCCCGTCGCGCGAGAACGTGGGGCCGCTTCTCGTGCAGGCGCGCTACCGCCAGCGCGCGCCGCGCGGCGGCCTCGGCGTCGGACAGCAGGCCCTGCTCCACCAAGGCCTCGGCCAACGCCGCGGCCGTGGCCGCAATGGTGCGGTTGTCGGCACCCAGCACCCGCTCTCGCATGGCCAGCGCCTCGCGCGACCGCGATGCGGCGCGGTCGAACTCGCCTTTCAATCGATAGACAAAGGCCGTGTTGTCGAGACTGAGGGCGACAAAGATGTCGTCGGGTCCAAGCGCGTCCCGCCGAATCGAGAGCGCTTCTTCAGCCATCGGCACGGCCTCATCGAGTTTGCCGCGGCGCGCAAGCAGGATGCTGAGGTCATCGAGACACGTGGCGACGTCTTCATGGCGGTCGCCGAACAGGCGTCGCCGCATCGACAGGCTCTCGCGCACCAGCTGCTCGGCCTCGTCGTGGGCGCCGAGACTAGAGCGCACGGCCGCGAGACCGTCCAACGTGGTCGCCTCCGGCTGGTTTGGGCCCGCATAGATGCACCGCAACGCGGCAAGTACTTGTCGGTACGCGACCTCCGCTTCGACCAACCGACCGTGCTTGTGCAGCAGCTGGGCCACACCGGCCAGCGCTGCGCACGTGTCGGGGTGCTGCTCGCCGCGAATTCCGCGGGCGGCTGCGTGCGCCTGCCGAAACGTGCGCTCCGCCTCGTCGATGTCGCCACGCGTTTCCAGCACGTGACCCAGCGCGAGCAGGCCGGTCACCCGAGCGGGGTCGTCGCCACCCCGCCGTTCGAGCAGAACAACGGCCTCGCGCGCCCATGACTCTGCACGCTCGAGGTCGTTCTGGTGGCGAGCGACCTCGGCACGGTGAGAGAGCAGCCGCGCGAACAACACATCCGGCGCGCGGTCGGGCCGCCGCCAGGTCTCTTCCGCCCGCGTCAGGAACGCGGTGGCCGCCGCGTAGTCGCCGCGAATCGTGTCAATGCGTGCGCGGTCGAGCAGAGCCGTGACGACCAGATCGCTGTCGCCGTTGATCGCCTCGGCAGCGGCCAGTGCGGCATCCGCGTGGTGCTCTGCGCGTTCGAACGCAGCAAGGTTGGTGTACGCACGCGCCATGATTTGGTGCACCGTTGCCTGTACCTCGCGTTGATCCGAGAGGCGGTCGCCCAGCCCGGCGTCGAAGTCGTCGAGCAGCTGGCGCACGGTGTAGTGCGGGCCCTCGATCCGGCTCGGGTCTGCGGCGCTCAACATGTCGGTCAACAGCTGCACGACGGTCTCGGCGCGCACCGCGGAAGCCTTGGCTTCGGCCGCTCGTTCGCTGGCACTCCAGAGCCCCAAGGTGGAAACGACGGTGCCGATCAGCAATGCTGCACCAACAAGCGACCCGGTGAGCACTGCGACGCGATGCCGCCGCACGTACTTTCGCAGGCGGTAGGCCGCAGTCGGCGGACCCGCGACGAGCGGCTCGTCGCGCAGGTGACGGCGCACGTCGGCGGCGAACGCGCCGGCGCTGTCGTAGCGCTGCCGGCGGTCCTTCTCGATCGCCTTCATCACGATCCAGTCGAGCTCACCTTCGACCAGCTTGCCGAGTCGCTTGGCGTTGCTGCCACGCTGTTTCGCGATCGCGCCGAGCTCTTCACCAAGGGCACCGATGCGGGTCGATGGCTTTGGCGGATCCTCTTCGCGAATGACCCGGATCAGCTCGGAGTAGCCGCGCGGGAGCACGGCGCGCAGTTCGAACGGCTTGGTGCCGGTAACCAGCTCGTAGAGCAGGACTCCCAGTGAATACACGTCGGCGCGCGTGTCGACGTCGAGATCGGAGATCTCGGTCTGCTCCGGCGCCATGTACTCCGGGGTTCCCAGAAACACACCGAACTGCGTGAACACGGTCTTCTCGGTCAGCCGTCGCGTGGTGGCTTTGGCAATGCCGAAGTCGATGACCTTGGGCAGGGGCTCGCCGTCCTGCTGCGTGACCATCACGTTGGACGGTTTGAGGTCACGGTGGATGATGCCCTTCTGGTGCGCGTGATGGACCGCCTGGCAAACCTGGCAGAACAGCTCGAGACGGCGGCGCGTGGCGAGGTTCTGCTCGTCGCAGTAGCGCGTCATGGGAACGCCGCGCACCAGCTCCATGGCGAAGTAAGGACGACCCCGATCGGTCGCGCCGGCGTCGAGCACGCGGGCGATGCTGGGGTGATCCATCAGCGCCAGTGCTTGTCGCTCGACCTCGAAGCGGGCAAGCACCTCGTCGGTGTCCATGCCGAGCTTGACGACCTTGAGTGCGACCTGTCGCCGGATCGGTTCAATCTGCTGCGCCATCCACACGGTTCCGAAGCCGCCCTCCCCAATGCGCTGCTGCAACCGATAGTGGCCGATGCGCTCTCCGGGTTGTTCGGCGCGGCGCTCGGACGGAGCGCGGTCGAGGGCGGCGAGCAGGCTCTCGACCTCGGCACGCTCGGCGGCGGGCTGCTCTGCTAGGAACCGCTCGCGGTCAGCCACGGGTCGCTCGAGCGCCTGGTAGAAGAGCTGCTTGGCCCGATCCCAAGAGTCCGTCATCACGCTAGCCCAAGGCTCGTTGCAAGAACGCGCGCGCCAGCACCCAGTCGCGGCGCACGGTGCGGTCGGTGACCCCCAGCGTGGCAGCGATCTCTTGGTCGGAAAGGCCGGCGTAGAAGCGCAGCTTCGCCACCTCCGCCAAGCGGGGGTCTCGCTCTTCTAGCAACTGCACAGCCTCGTCCACCGCGACGATCTCTTCGAGATCGTCGCGCTGAGCAAGGTCGATGACATCGAGGGGAAGTTGCAACCACTGGCGGCCACGCTTCTGCCGGCCCTTCCCGCGGGCGTGGTCGACCAGAATCCGCCGCATCGCCTCGGCCGCCGCGGCAAAGAAGTGGCCCTTGCTGACCAAGTCGCCGTTGTCTCGGCCGACCAACTTCACGAACGCCTCGTTGACCAGTGCCGTCGGCTGCAGCGTGTGGCCGCCGCGCTCGCCCACCATCTGGTGCTGCGCGATCTGCCTCAACTGCTCGTACACGAGGGGCAACAACTTGCCAAAGTCCACGTCGTCGCTCTGGAGGATGCGCGAGACCTCGCGCGACGCGCTGTCATCGGGCATGGGTGACATAGTAGCTCAGCGAACCGCCCGGAGGGGGGCCCTCACGCACTTGTCTTCGGACCTCTGTTCACAGCACCGCCCGAATCGGCGGCACGCCGGTCTTGCCATCGCGTCGCCCCGCCTCGCCGAACCCCCGGGCGCCGCAGTGCGCCTGATGCGCGCGACCGGTGAAGCTACCGCCGCGAACAACGCGCTCGGTGCCGGTCTCGACCAGCCGCTCGCCGTCGCCATCGCGCACTTCGCCAAAACGCGGCCACAGGTTGGCCGTGCCTCGCAGCGCGGCAGCCGAGGCCCCTGTGGACCAGGGAGTGCTGGTTCCCGCCCGGCACGCGCGCCCCCCCACTGGGACTCGCTGGGCAGCTCGAGGCTCGGCGAATGGTGCGATCTACAGCTTCGGCGGCCAACGGCCACTGCGCAGCCACGCCATAGGCCTCGGTGGAACCGGCGACGTCACCGCCACGCACATCCAATGGAGGCCCCCTCCTGCCGTTACGTGACGACGCTGCTTTCGAGACGCAGTCAGCGATCGCCGTCCAGCCGCCGCACCCGGATCGTGCGGTAGCGCACTTCGTCGCCGTGGTCCTGCAGCGCGATGTGTCCGCGCTCCGCGGCCGCGAAGCCGGGCATGGTGGCGAACTTGCTCGCCGCGAGCCGGCGTTCCCAGTCCTCGCCCGCCATGCGGGTCTCGATCACGCGCACACCGTTCAACCAGTGCTCCACGGCGCGGCCGCGCACGACGATGCGCGCGGTGTTGAACTGGCCGGGCGGCCGCAGGACGACGCCCTGCGGCGCGACCAGGCCGTAGAGCGCGCCCGCCGAGATCGGCTGCTGCCGCGGCGCCTTGCCATCGTCGAGCACCTGGAACTCGGGACCGGTCTTCCAACACGCGTCCTCTGCCTCGGTGCAGCGGTAGATCACGCCGCTGTTGGCACCCTCGGCGACCGCCCACTCGAACCGCAGCTCGAAGTCGCCGAACTGCTCGCGGGTCACCAGGTCACCGCCGCCGCCGCCAGCGGCATGGCGCAGACAGCCGTCCTCGACTTGCCAACCCGATGCCGGAAACGCGTCGCGCCGATAGCCGCGCCAAGCCGCGGGGTCGCGACCGTCGAACAGCAGCTCGAAGCCCGCCTGCTGCTCCTCGGCGGACAGCCGGTTGGGCACCGTCGCCGGCAGGGTGACGGCGCCGGTGGCCGCCCATTCGGTCCCGCGGGCGACCAACAGGCGAAACTGCGGATCCAAGAAGGACGCGCGGGTCGCCTCTTGGTTGCGCCAGACATGCCCCAAGGGAGTGTGGAACACGCGTCCCTCGCCGTGCTGCCGAACCAAGACCATCGGCTCGTACTCGCCCGTGCCGCCGGATTCGCGGGACGACAGCGCGTGTGCCAGCAATCGGTATTCACTGTCGTGCATGGGCACCAGCCGGTGGTAGAGCTCGTCCGGATGCGCGCGCAGGTCGTCCATGGCGCGGGTGATCGGGTGCTGCCGGTCGATGATCTCGACGTCGAAGGCGTGGAAGCGGCCGTGACCGGTGCCGCGACGCCAACAGAGCGCGACCATCTCCTCGTACTCCGCCCAACCGGGGAACGGGTTGTTGGCAGCGTGGATCACGGCCACGCCGAGCCCACTGCGCACCGCCTGCATGAATGCCTGCTCCGCGGCGTCGCCCCAGCGGGGGCCGTTGTAGTCCAGCACGACGGCGGCATAGCGCTGCAGGGCGGCCGCATCGGCCAGCGCCTCCGCCGGCTCCGTGGTCACCTCGGCCCGAAACCGGCCGGTCTCCTGGAGCAGCTCCGCCAGCTGCGGCGCAGTCCACTCGCAATCGTGGTTGTTCTGGCCGGAGACGATGAGGACGTCGAGCACCGCGGCGTCCGATGGCGCTTGGACACCGGCGAGCAAGGTACTGAAGGCGAGTGCGAGCAACATGGGAGACCTCGGAGCGGGTTCTGGCTTTGGCGCACCGCCGGCGCGCGCGACGCACACACCCTAATCGGTCACCGCCCCGACAGCACGAGCGTGACGGCACCGGTGGCGCCGGCCACCGCGGTCAGCTGCGCCGAGCCCTGCCGCCAGCGGCCGAATCGATCGCGGTGCGCGGCGGTGATCCGATACTCGCCCGGCGACAGGTCCGCGACCGCCGCGATGCCGTCTGGTCCGGTGATCCGCACGCGATCGCGGTCGCCACCTGCCAGCGCACGGACGACGACCGGGCAGCCCGCCAGCGACGTGCCGAGGTCACCGATCACCGACACCTCGATTCCCGCGCGGGCCTCGAGGACGACGACCGCGCGCGCCGTCTCCGCATCCGGCGCGACCACCAATTCGCGCACTCCGACCGGCCCGTCGGGCTGCGAGACTTCGACCGAATAGCGCCCGGCCGGCACGCCGACGAACCGGACATCCCCGTTCGCGTCCGCGTGCCCGACCGCGTCGACCCCCGGCATGCCGGCGCCCGGCGGCACGCCCCAGAGCTCACCATCGCCGGCGACGACCAGCGGCACGAGCCGCACCTTTGCCCCGGCCAACGGCGCCGCCGGGCTGCGCCGCACCGCCACCTCGACTGCCGCGACCCGGACCACCGACAGCTCCGCCGGAGTCGCCTCCGCAGCCACAGCCACCACACGCAGGGCACACACCGGTGCGCCGGGGATGCGGACCGCCGCCACGTAGTCGCCACCGGCCAGCCCACGGAACTCGAAGGCACCGCCGGCGTCGGTCTGCGCTGAGGGAGCCGGAGCCAACGGACGCAGCGCCTGGACACCGGCGGTGTCGCGCGGCGGCAGCGCCTGCAGTCGCACCGCGGCGCCGGCGACCGCCACTCCGTCGCTCCGGACCACTCCCGACAGAGTCACCCCCCGCCACGCGCCGACCGGCGGCGAGACCGTGTCGCCCGCCGCCACCGACAGCCGGTGCACTTCCGCACCCGCGACCCGCCAGCCGCCGTCGGCCGCCGCCAGCACCGCGCCGGGCCGCGCCCGAGCGAAGTCGTATTCCCCGCTGATCAGCTCCACCGGCCCGTCGCGCCCCACGTCCGCAGTCACCCGCCGCAATGCGCGCCACGGTGCGGCGTCCGCCGGCCCGAGCAACAGCACCTCCGCCGGCGCTTCCGCGTCGTCGAAGACGGCCGAAAGCGCCACCGAGCCGGTCGCCCGCAGCACCAGTCGCTGCGGACCGACCGGCGAAGTGAGATCCACCGAGCGGACCACGGACCGCTCGTCTCCAAGCATGGCGTGCAGGCGCACCCTGGTCTCCGGCAACGCACCGAACACGGCCCGCCCCGCCCCGTCGGTGCGCCTCGCGCGCGGGCGCTCGTCGGCGGCCGCGGACCCGGCGTCGCCGGGCGGCTGCACGACGACCTCGGCTCCCGACACCGGCACTCCGTTGCGGTCGACCACCTCGATCTCGAGCCGGGCACCGCGCGCGGCAACCAACCGAACACCGTCGACGACTCCGCCCGCGGCCAGCTCGAACAGCTCTCCGATGACGACGCGATGGTCCTCGCCGCGCGCCTGCAACCGGATCGCACCGGCAGCAACGGCCGGCAAGACGAAGCCGCCGTCGGCGCCCGTCGACACCTCCTGCACCACCGAGTGAGGAGCGCGATCAGCGGAGGCGCGCACCACGACCACCTCGCTGCCGGCGAGCGGCGTCCCGTCGCGGCCGACCAACACCCCTTCGATGCGACCGGCCGGCCGCAACTCGATCTCCAGGCCCGCCACCCGACCCGCGACGTCGCGCAGCTCCACCGACTCGTACCCGGCGCAGCGCACCTCGATCGTGACCGGCACTCCAGCGGGCAGCGGCCCGACGGAATAGCCGCCCTCGGCATCGGTGAAGGCCACCGCGTCGCGCACCGCCCCGGTCAGCGCGTCGAGCACCGCGATGACCTGCGCACCGGCGATCGGTGCCCCATTGGGCGTGCGCACCCGGCCGGCGACGTTGCCACCGCGCGGCAGCGTCAGCGACGCCGTGGCGCGCCGCCGCTGCGGCTCGATGTGCACCGTCGTCTCCGCCGGCAGGTGCCCCTCGGCCTCGCCGTAGACGACGTAGTCGCCCGCCGGCACGCCATCGACGCGGTACGCCCCCTGCGCGTCGGCACGCACCGAGGCAAACGCCTTGCGGTCTTCGTGGCTGCCGACGCGCAGCACCGCGACCAACTCGATCAGGCCGCCCACGACCGGCTCGCCGCGGTCGTCGAGCAGCTCGCCGGTGAGCCGCGCGCCCGGCAGCAGACCACGCGCCGCCCCCGGCGCGGGTTCGCCGCCGACCAGCGCGAACAGCAGCGCGCCGACTGCCAACAGCGAGACCGCGAGCAGGCCGTTGCGCATCAGGGCAAACGCGGCGAAGAGTCGGACATCCGCCCATCGTGGCGGCTGGGCCCGGGCCGGCGCAAGCGCCGGACGCGGAGAGCACGCATACGGCCCGCCGTCGGTGCCCGCGGGCTACTGCAGGGCCACCGCGCACCTGCTATCGTCTGCCCCCCATCCGACCCGGAGGACTCCTCCAGAATCCGAACCTCCCGCCATGCCCCACGGACGCCACCTCTTCCTCGTCGCTCTTCTCGCCAGCACCGCCGCCCCCGGCCAAGTCACCTGGACCCAGCAGGGCCCCGCGACGCAGCCTTCGGCGCGGTCGATGCACGCGGTCGAGACCATGTCTCGCCACGGCCAAGTCCTCCTGTTCGGCGGCGAGACGACGAACGGTAGCGGCTATCTCAACGACACGTGGACCTACGCCAACGGCGCCTGGACCCATCTGGTTTCGGCGAGCAGCACCGCCGCGTCGCGGCGCGGTGGCCACGCCATGTGCTACGACCTGATCCGCGACCGCGTGGTCCTGTTCTCGGGCTGGGACGGCGCGCGCTACCCGAACGACACCTGGGAGTTCGATCCCGGCACCACCACCTGGAACAGTCCGGCATCGTCGACCTCGACCGCTCCGCAGGGCCGCGACTGGGGGACGCTCACCTACGACACCGCGCGCCAGGTGAGCGTGCTGTTCGGCGGCCACGACTGGACCCTGCCGATCAACAAGCTCGACGACACCTGGCTCTGGGACGGCACCACCTGGACGCTCACGACTCCGGCGACGTCTCCGGGCAAGCGCTTCGGCCACGCCGCCGCCTACGACCCGGGCACCCGCCGCGTCATCATGTTCGGTGGCGCGGTGGACGGCATCGGCATCGCCAACGACACCTGGGCGTGGGACGGCACCAACTGGCAGCAGCTGGCGCCGGCGCAGTCGCCCCCGGCGCGCGTGTTCCACGCCATGGACTACGACCTGCAGCGCAACCGCATCGTGATGTTCGGCGGCAACACCAACGGCACGCTGGCCAACGACGTGTGGGAATGGGACGGCTCCAACTGGCTGCCGCGCACGCCGGTCACGCCGTCGCCGACCGCCCGCTACTTCACCGACATCGCCTTCGATCTGACGTCGATGGAGACCATGCTGTTCGGCGGCTCGACGCAGATCGGCCGCGTCGGCAACGTCAATGACACCTGGCTGTACGGACCACAGTTTCCGGCCGCGGTGCAACCGTTCGGCAGCGCGTGCGGCGCGCCGGCGCTGAGCTGCGGCCCGCCCGCCTGGCTCGGCTCGGTGTTCGGTGTCACGGTCAGCGGCGCACCGGCCGGCGCGCCCATCGGCCTGGTCGCCGGGCTGTCCAACACCACCACCTCGGGCGGAGTTCCACTGCCGCTCTCCCTGCTCTTCTTGGGCATCCCCTGCAACCTTCTGGTGGACCCGGTGCTGAACCTACCACCGGTGGTCGCCCCCACCGGCACCGCCAGCATCAGCTTCCCGCTGCCGACCTTGCCGACACTCGCCGGCGTCTCGCTCTATACGCAAGCGCTGGTCGTCGACTTCAGCGCCCCCGGCAGCGTCGTGCTGACCGCAGGGTGCGATCACTCGCTGGGCGGCCTGTAGTCTTAGCTCGCAGTGCCGTACGACCCCGAGCGCCACGGCCCCAAACGCGTCGTCGGCGACGGGTTCCACCGCCAAGTGCGCGCCGTCGTCGGCCGCGTTCCCGCCGGGCGGGTCACCACCTACGGTGACGTCGCGGCGGCGCTCGGCCTGCGCGGCGCTGCCCGCCACGTCGGCTTCGCCCTGGCGGCACTGCCCGCCGGCGACGATACGGTGCCCTGGCACCGGGTCGTCAATGCCAGCGGGCGGCTGGCACTGCGCGCCGACGGGGGACCGAGCGTCGAGCAGGCACGCCGCCTCCGCAAAGAGGGAATCGAGGTGACCGCCCGCGGGCACGTCGTCGGGTTTGCCGCCCTGCGCCACACTCTGCGGGACGCCGAAGGCACCGGCGGGGCGGGTTCGTGATCGCCCGTTGGCGCACGATTTGCATGGTTGCCCAGTGCCCGGGTGTGCTGTCGCCCGGGCGCGACACCCCGCCCCGCTCTACTTGCCGCCGAGCCGACGCATGCTCCGACGCCTCCAGCCCAACACGGACGACCCCAGCCGATACGCCGCACTCGGCGCGCTGCTCCTGATCGCCTTCGCCTGCGGCGGCTCCGGTGGGGACTCCGTCGGCACCGGCAGGCCGCGCACCTCGCCGGTGCTGCGCACCTTCGCTTCGGAGCAAGAGCTGCTGGCGACGCTGCGCGACAATGTGCGCGAGCGCACGGAGGCCTTTCTCGAGCGCGCGCTGCAGCCGCCCAGCTCGCACACGATGCCGATCGCCGCCGGCGCCGGCCAGGGCACGCCAACGTTCTCCCGCACCAATACACAGGAGCCCGACGTCGACGAGCCCGACATCGTGAAGACCGACGGGCAGCGCATCCACCTGCTCAACGGTGACCGACTCGAGATCCTCGAGGTGCCGGCCGTCGGCCAGCTCACGCACCGGGGAACCCTGGCCCTCGAGGGCGAACCGATCGAGCTCCTGCTGCGCGGCGACCAAGCGGTGGTCTTCACCATCCTGTCCCTGACCGCGCTCCCGCCGGGGCACGCGTTGCTGCCGCTGGCGCCGAAAGTCCCGGTCGGGCCCGCGCCGGCATTGCGCAGCCCGCTGTGGACCAAGGTCACGGTCGTCGACACGTCCGACCCCACTGCGCCAGCGGTGGATCACGAGATCTTCGTCGAGGCCAGCTACAAGACCGCACGCCAGATCGGCGACGCGGTGCGGATGATCACGCACGCCGAGTTGCACATCAGCGGTTTGGCCTACTTCCCGTTCTTGCCGGCCAACTACCCCGCACTCACCCCGGCCGAACAAGAACGCGCGCGCATCGCCGGCGCCGCAGCCGCGAGCCGCGCCAACGAGCAGCGCCTCGCCGCAACGACGTTGGCCGACTTCGTCCCGCTGATCTACCACCGCACACCCGGCACCGCCCTCACCGCGTGGGACCTGAACCGCAACGGCGCCCGCGACTTCTCGGTCGCGGCCGACGCGTTCGCCACCGGTGTCACCTCCGTGCTGACGCTCGGCCTGACTCCGGCGCGACCGATTCTGGACACCGACCACGTGATCGCCAACGAGCCGCGGGTCTACGCCTCGCCGACGACCTTGCTGCTGGCCGAGCCCGCCGAGGGCCAATGGTGGCACAGCGTGCTGCCCCGGCCGATCCAACCGGCGAGCAACATCCACCGGTTCGACATCTCGGACCCGCATGCTACGCACTACACCGGCAGCGGCCGCGTGGACGGCACGATCCCGAGCTCGTTCGCGCTGTCCGAACACCAGGGCCGCATCCGCGCGGCGGCGACGACCCAGCAGCCGGTGCTCGAGAGTCACGTCTACGTGCTCGAGGGAGGCCGCGAGATGAGCGTCGTCGGCCACGTCGGCGGACTGGGGATCGACGAGACCCTGTGGTCGTGCCGGTTTGGCGACGACGAGTGCTACGTCGTGACGTTCGAGACCATCGACCCGCTGTTCGTCATCGATCTCAGCGACCCGCGCCGGCCGCGACTGCGCGGCGAGTTGGAGGTCGAAGGGGTCTCGACCTACATCCACCAGCGCAACAGCGCCGGACAGCTGCTCACCATCGGTCTGAACACCAACTCCGAACCGACGATCTCGCTGTTCGACGTCCGCAACCCGGAGTCACCGACCCTCGCCGCCCGCCGCGACCTGCCGGTGCCGAGCCAGACCGGCGGTTGGCGCCGCATCTGGAGCCAGGCGTTGTTCGACCCGCGGGCGTTCAACTACTGGGAGCGGCTGGGCCTGCTGGCCGTTCCCGTCGACAGCGGCCGCTGGCGGCCGCTGACCAACACCTACGAGAACTTCAGCCAGCTGCAGCTGCTGGCGGTCGGCACCAACGGCACGCTGCAGCCGTACGGCGCGATCGACCACGCCGAGTTCTTCAACAGCGCGCCGGGGCGGGTCTGGAACGACACCGCCATCCGCCGGGCGATCTTCTTCGACGACCACGTGTACGCGATCAGCAACCGCGCGATCACCGCCCACGACACCGCGACGCTGCAGCGCACCGCGGTGGTCAAGCTGCCGGGCGAGTGACCCGACGTCAGTTGACGACCACCCAGAAGTTGCCGTCGACGCCGGTGGCGTTGGCGGCCACGGAGTGCACCATCAGCGTGTTGTTGCTGGCGACCGCGCTGAGGGCGGCGTTGTCCGCCGGCACGTTGGTGCCGCCGTAGCGCGTGGTCTGGTTGTTGGCGGACAGGACCTCGCCGTTCTGACTGGCGAAGAACGCGCGCACCCCGCTCATGCCGTACACCGACGGCCAGGCATAGCATGCCCAATAGCCGCTCGCCAGCGTCGCCTCGACCGCCGGATACGACGCCGACGTCGCCTCCTCGTCCAACCAGGCGCCGCCGCCGCCGGGCAGGAACAGCTCGAAGTAGTAGCCCGAGTGCAGCATCCGCCCATCGGCGTCGAGCAACGCGTGTGACTGCGGCAGGATCGAAGGTGAGACGCGGAAGGCACTGGTTCCGCTCGCCGGGGATCCCTCGCGCACGCCGCGCGTGCCGGTGAGCTCCTGGAAGTAGCCGTACTCACCCGCCCCGTTGCCGTCGGTGTCGATGAACGCGGTCGACGAGATCTGCGCCTGCGCCGACATCAGGTTCTTGAGGGTGGCGATCGCGGTCTTCTCGTTCGCGTTGATCCGCGCCGAGATCATGTTGGGGATCGCGATGGACGCCAGGATGGCGATGATCGCGACCACGATCATCAGCTCGATCAGCGTGAACCCCCGGGCGGCGCGCAGCGCGCCGGCTTCTCTCGGTCGCGTAGCCGGAATCATCGACACTCGACCATCGACCGTCCGACGCCAGCGACTGTAGAACTACGGGCCCCGGACGGCCCTCGGCGTCTCGAACCGAGACGCCGGCCTCGTGCAGAGGGCTACTGCTTGTCCTCGCGCGGCCGGCCGACCAGGCTGGTCTTGATCGCGCCGATCGCCTCCCGGGCCGCCATCGAGGTGAGCACGTCGCCGGGACGCTGCATCACCTGCTCGAGGGCGTCGATCGCGACCTCTGCCGCTGGTCCCATGGTGCCCAGCGCGCGCGCGGCGTCGCGCTGCAACGGGGCGAGCTCCTGAAAGCGCGAAGGGTGCGGCGGCGGCGGACGGCGCAGCACCTCGATCAGCACGGGCACCGCGTCGGCGGCGCTGGTGCCGAGCGCGCCCAGGGCTCGCAGCGCAGCCCGCGCCGATTCGTGACCGAGCTGGCTCAAGTCGTGCTGGCGCCGCGCCGTCGCCGCCAAGCCGTCGACGACGCCGGGGCCGACGACGCCGATGGCACCCAGCGCTTCGGCGGCCGCCTGCGCATTGGAACGGACGGGAACCAGCTCACGAGTGGTCTCCGCCGCCGCCAGCATGCGCACCAGCGCCGGCACCGCATCGCGGGCGCGGCCGCCGAAGCGTTGCATGGCGAACGCCGCCGTGTGCTGCACGTCGGGATCCAAGTCCGACAGACGGGGGAGCCAGGCCGCCAGCGGCTCGCCGCGGAACTGCGGCTCGGCGGCCTCCTGCCGTGGACCGAACCCAGCGGTCGCCGCCACGGCGACCACCCCCGCCAGTGCCAGCAACGCCCGTCCACCGCGGGGAGAGAATCGCGCTCGGTCAGCTTGTCGCATGAAGGCTCCTTTCGGCCATCGGTTGTCGTCGATGATAGGAGCGAGGGCCGCGCCGGGTCGACGGCGCGGCCCACCCCCGTCACTCGTCACCCGCAAAGATCTCTTCCCCAACGGACGCAAACGATGCGAACCGCGTGGATCACCGCTCTTCTCCTGCTTGCCACCTCGATGCCGGCGCCCCGCGCCCAGGACCCGACCGCGCCGCCGCCGACCGGCGGGAGCACTCCGCAAGAGCCGGCGGCGGCGCCCGAGGCCGGCGAGGATCCCGCGGCGGGCGAGGACCCAGCGGCGGCGGTCGACGTCGACCCCGACGTCGACGCCACCACTCTCGCCTACTCGCTGCTGCCGCTGACCACCGACGAACTCGTGCAGCACGCCGACGCCTGGCGCGACGCCCTGAGTGCGGCCGTCGCGCGCGTCGCCGAGCGCGAGCTCGCCACCACGCGCAGCGGCGCCGGTGACGATGCGGAGCTGCGGCAGCGGCGCGCGGCGCGCGACGCGACCGTGCAGCGCCTGCGCACCGTGGTCACCGCGCTGGAGCAGAAGGGCGGAGACGGCAGCGCCTACCGCGCCTACATCAAGGGCGCGACCAACGTACTGCCGCTGCTCGACATCTCCGATGCCGGCAGCGTGCTGGCAATGGCGAAGAGCTGGCTGCTCTCGCCCGACGGCGGCATGCGGTGGGCGATCAACATCGGCAAGGTGCTGCTCATTCTGGCCGTGTTCAAGCTGCTCGCCGCGGCCGCCGCGCGCCTGCTGCGCCGCGGTCTCGGGCGGTTCGGCAACACCTCGCAGCTGCTGCGCGACTTCTTCGTCAACACCGCGCGGCGGCTGATCTTGTTCCTCGGCGCCGTCCTGGCGCTGTCGACGCTGGGCGTGGACATCGGCCCGTTCCTCGCGGCGATCGGTGCCGCCGGCTTCGTCATCGGCTTCGCCCTGCAGGGGACGCTGTCGAACTTCGCCAGCGGCATCATGATCCTGCTGTACCGGCCCTACGATCTCGGCCACTTCGTCACCGTCGCCGGAGTGTCGGGGACCGTGCGGGAGATGTCGCTGGTGTCGACCACGATCACAACGGGCGACAACCAGCGGGTCGTGGTCCCCAACAGCTCCATCTGGGGTGACGTCATCACCAATGTCACCGGCAGCGAGACGCGCCGCGTCGACCTCATGTTCGGGGTGGGCTACGACGACGATCTCGGCGTGGCGCAGGCGACGCTGGAGCGCGTCCTCGCCGACCACCCGCTGGTGCTGGACGAGCCTGAGCCGACGATCAAGGTGCACGAGCTGGCGGACTCCAGCGTCAATTTCGTGGTCCGGCCGTGGGTCGAGAGCGGCGATTACTGGACCGTCTACTGGGATCTCACGCGCACGGTCAAGGAGCGCTTCGACGCCGAGGGGATCAGCATTCCCTACCCGCAGCGCGACATCCACGTGCACCAGACGGCGGTCCCGGCCAACGCCTGACCTCCAGCCGGTGGGCGGTGGGCGCGGTCGCCTCTTTCCCCGCCCGGGCTCTGGCCGCACGATGGGGGGTCGCACCATGACCGAGCTCGACAATCAGCCCCCCCCGGCGGCGGACCCCACCGCCGACTCCGCGACCACCGACCCGGGTACTTCGACCGCGGCGCGCGCGCTCGCCGCCGCCGGGGACGCCCAGTCGGCGCAGGACGTCGGCGCCCTCGACGACGCCGCGCTGGCGGCGCAACGCAAGCTCGGCCGCAGCACGACCGGCTTGGTCGAGCGCTTGATCTACGGTCCCGTACCAACCACCGACGAGCTCGCCTCGGGGACGCGCATCGCGACGGCGCCGAGCGCGGCAGTGGACACGCTGGTCGACACCGCGATCGATTGTCTGCGGCGCGGTGAGGCGTTCACCGCCGACGGCCGGCTGTCGGCCGCGCTGCGGCGCGAAGTCGCCGGCGCGGGCGGCTACGGCTTCACCGTCCCGGCCGAGTTCGGCGGCAAAGGCGCCGGCTACGGCGACTTGGCGCTGGCCGAAGAACGACTGGCCGCCAACGGACTCGGCGCGCTCGCGGTCGAGATCTCGGGCGAGCTCACCATTGGCGCGGGATCGCTGCTGGGCTACGGCACCGAAGCGCAGCGCAAGACGTTCTTGCCGCTGATCGCCGAGGGCCAGATGATGGCGTTCGGTCTGACCGAGGTCGGCGTCGGCGTCAACGCGAAGAAGGTGCGCGCCTACGTCGAGCGCGACGAGGACGCCGGTTGTTGGCGGTTGTACGCCCACGGCAACCGCAACAAGCTGTGGATCACCAACGCGACGCATGGCGGCCTCGTCGGGCTGGTCGCTCGCATCGGCGAGAACGGCAAGAAGGTCGGCCTTTTCGTGCTGCGGCTACCGGACCAGGACCTCGACGGCGACGGCGACCAGCCCGCGTTCTGGTGCCGGCCGTCGGGCGTCGACGCGTTCGGCGCGAACTACAACTCGCGGCTGCACTTCTACGGCTACCCGATCCCGTTCGACCAGCAGATCCAAGCGGATGGCGTCGAGGTGCTGTTCTACTGCCTGCGCATGGGACGCTGCATGCTGGCGGCCATGTCGGCCGGCTACCAGCGCATGTTCGCCGCCGACGCCGCCGACTACGCCCGGCAGCGCGACGGCGTCGGCGGGCGCGTGATCAAGCACGAGCTGCCGCGCCTCAACTTGGCGCGGATGCTGGGCGGCGCCCTGCAGGCGCGCGCGCTGTCGCACCTGTCGCTGCAGCAGGACGCCGATGGCGTCGACCTGGCCGGTCTTCGCGATCTGACCAAGTCCGCCGCCGCGGGTACCGCGCTCGAGTCGCTGATCGCGTGCGAGCGGGTGCTGGGCGGGCGTAGCTTCGACGCCAGCTCGCGGGTCAACGACGCGCGCGCCAACATGCACGTGTTCGGCGTCGTCGAAGGCGAGGACGACCTGATCCTGATGGGCATGGTGAAGGACGTCACCGGCAGCTTCACCGACCGCTACATGGCCGGCATGCTCGGCGTGCTGCAGTCGCTCAACGTCGACAAGAGCGGCGCGCCACTGCCGCGCGAACGACGGCTGCTGCGGATCACGCCCGCAACCCTGCTGCGCGAGCCCGGTCGCTGCATGACCGCCACCGCGCGGCTGCTCGGCAAGGGCAGCTTCTGGGGACTGGTCGGTTGGACCGCGACGAACGCCATGGCCGACCTGTTGCGCGCACCGCTGCGCTTGCTGCCCGCCGCCTGGCTGCCGCGCTACCGCGGCCTGCCGGCGGCGCTGCGCGGCCACGCCCGCTACGCCGAGCGCCAGCTGCGCGCGCGGCGGTGGACCTACTTCGGCATCAACCTGTTCTTCCAGCTGGAGCTGACGCGCGCGCAGATTCCGCTGCAACGCTTCGGCAAGTCGATCGAGCACCTGGTGTCGATGCTGGTGCTGTGCCACCACGCGGCGGGCGCGCCGGCCAGCGTGCAGCGCCTCGCCGCGCTGCAGTGCGGAATGCTCAAGGACAAGGTCCGCGGGATCCGCGTGCTGGGCGGTCTCGGCGAGATGCAGAGTACGCGCGGCTTGCTCGACGCCTTCGGCAAGGACGTCGAAGGTGGCGACGAGGCGCTGTGCGGCGGGACGCAACCGCAGCCCTGCGCGCATCCGTTCGAAGACGACGCGAGTTGAGACCCCGCGCATCCGGTTCACCGCATCCGCTTTCGGGCGCGGGGCCTGCGCGCGTGGATGCCCTGCAGAGAAATGCGCGCGGCCTCCGGGTCCACCCGGATGGAACCGGGCGCCGCGCGTTCATACGGTTCTGCAATCGGCGCTCCGCGCTGTCTCGTCTCCCTGTCTGCCACAAGGACACTCAACCGATGAAAGCACTCCTCGCCCCCGCCCTCCTGCTCGCCGGCCTCCTCGCCGCACCCACCACGGCTCAGAGCTGCTCCGACCTGACCATCTCTGGCTCGGGCGCCCCCGGCGGCACCCTGACGTTCGATCTGACCGGTGCCGATGCCAACGCGCTGGCGCTGATGGCGGTCGGCGACACCACCGGCTCCACCACCGTCTCCAACCCGCTGTTGACGGTGACCATCGGCCTGGCCTCGCCGTTCGGCATCGTGCCGCTGGGCATGACCGACGGCAACGGCGACGCGAGCCTGAGCGTCACCATGCCGACCGCGCCGATTCCGCTGACCACCCTGCACGCGCAGGCGATGACCGTCGCCTTCTCGTTCGGCAGCGGTCGTCCGAGCCTGGACGCCTGCACCTCCGACGTCGAGCAGTTCCAAATCGGCAGCTGAACGATCCACCGGCGACACAGCCGGTTATGATCCGCGGGTCTCGACCCGAGTCTCTCCGATTTCCGACCCAGGCCCGCATTCGCCCATCCCGACCCGCCAGCAGGTCATCGATGCCCTGCTGGCGACCGCCGCGCACCTCGAGCGCCGCGGTCTGAGTCCCGCGGGTGCAGCGAGCCTGAGCGCGCGGGTCGAGGAAGATCCGCCGCGCTGGGTGTTTTGCCGCGCCACGGCCGGGCCAACCCCGCCGACCACCGACGACCTGGTCGAGATCGGCCCCGACGGCGCCAGCACCCTGGGCCCCCCCCTACCGAAGCAAGCGGTCGTGCACGCCCGGCTCGCCGAGCTGACCGGTTCTGCCGCGGTGATCCACGTCACCAGCGTGTCCTGCATCGTCCTCGCCAGCAGACAGCGCCCCAAGGGTGGCGTCACCGCCACCGGGCTGGAGATCCTGCGCGGCTTGCGCGGCATCGACAGCGCCCGGGCCGAGGTCTTCGTGCCCATCGTGCCCTTGGCGGACAACCCGACGAATCTGGCGACCGCGATCGTCGAGATGCTGGCCGAGTGGCCGAGCGCCGATGGTCTGCTGGTCGACGGCGGCGGCCTCTACACCTGGGGCGCGAGCATCGCCGAAGCGGCACGCCGCACCGAGATCCTCGAGTTCGTCTTCGAGTGCATGGCGCGGCAGCATCCCGCCGGCGCGCACGCGCCGTAGACGGGCGGTCGCCGGGGATCAGCGACCAGCCGGTCGGTACTCTGCCAGCGCCGCTGCGAGCAGCCAACCACTCCGCTCGCCGCGCAGCGCACGGACCTCGAACCACCCCGAGTCCTCGCGCACCGCCTGCACCAGCGCGCCGGCCGCCAGCGCCGGCCCCGCGGCCTCGCCGCCGCGCGTGTCGGCGAGCCGAGCCGCGGCCTGCACCACGCGCCAACCACCCAGGCGCGGCGGCGCCGCGTTGAGCTGCCACGAGTACTCGACGTAGCGCACGGAGTAGCGCGCCAGCTCGGGACGCCCCGCCACCCCCGCGACGTAGGCGGCGACGCCGTCGGGACCGCCGAAGTCCTCGGCGTACCACTCGAAGATCTTCGACAAGCGCAGCACGCGCGCGTCGTCGTCGATCTGATTGCGCCACCCGCCGGTGACGAAGCTGCGCATCTTGGCGGCCAGCACGGTCGCCAGGTCATCGCCGCGGTAGGCCCGCGGCAGCAGCGGCGGGCACGAGCGTGCACCGCAGACCAAGGCGACGTGGATGCGCGGCTCGTCGAACCGTTTGCGGATGATCTCGTGCTCGAGATGGTTGAGGGAGACGCGCTCGCCAGCCAAGCGCACGAGCGGGGCGTCGAACACCGCGAAGTCGTCGTCGGCCGGCGAGTACGTCGCCGACAGCCGCTCGACCACCGCCTCGATCATCGTCGCGTTGTAGAGGTTGATGTAGAACGCGAGCCGCGCGTCGGCGTCGAGGCCGGCCGGCTCGACGGCTGCCATCGACTGCAAGGACTGCGCCAGCGCTTGGCGGTGCTCGGTCGCGACCGCGACGTAGTCGACGCGCTCGTCGCGGACCACCGCCGCGAGCAGGCGATCGAATCCCGCGTGCGGGTCGTCCGACTCCGGAGTCGGCACTGGCTGCGAGGTGGGCTGCGCGGCACATGCGTGCACCGAGATCACGGCGGGGGCCGTGGCGAGGACCGCGAGAGCAGTGACGCGAGAGAGGCGTAGGTCGAGCAAGGCCAGCTCCTATTCGGGGCAACGGTGGATGGCAGCAATACGACGCCGCGGCCTCGGCGTGACCGAGAGCCGCGACAAATCGTCAAGCTGCACTCAAGTGTCCTACCGTACCAGAGCGATAGAACGGTTCGTGGACGGCTTTTGGGTCAACCCCAGCTCGCACGTACCGCCATCGGTGCAGATCGTCGAGGCGATCCTCGACGCACTGGCGGCCAACCGGTTCGCTGCGGGCGCGAAGCTGCCCAGCGTGCGGGCGCTCGCGGTGCAGGTGCTGGTCAACCCGAACACCGTCAGCAAGGCCTACGCCGAGCTCGAGCGGCTGGGCGTCGTGGCGGGGCGCAACGGCTCGGGGGTGTACGTCACCGATGGCGGGCCGGAAACGGCACACGCCCTGCGCCACGCCGCGACCTTGGCGACGTTCGTCGACGCGGCCCGGGCCGCGCGGCGCGCGGGTCACGAAGCGGGCGCCTTGGCAGTGGCACTGGAGGAGGTGGCACTGGAGGAGTTGGGGGAACAGAGCGCGGTAAGCGCGGGGGACAGAGATGAAGCATCGAAGTGACGGCGCGCTGTGCGCCGATCGGGTGGTCATGCGCTTCGGCCGCACGGTCGCCCTGGACGGACTCGACCTGCAGGTCGAGCCCGGCAAGGTGACCGTGCTGCTCGGGCCGAACGGCGCCGGCAAGAGCACCCTGATGCGACTGGCGATCGGCGTCCTGCGGCCACGGTCCGGGACGCTGTCGGTCCTGGGCCGGGATCCGGTCCGCGAGCCCGACGCCGTGCGCCGCCGCGTGGGCTACGTGCCGGATCGGCCGGACGCGCCGGCCTGGATGCGGCTGAACGAGCTGCTGCGGTTTGCGGCCGCGCACTGGCCTGGCGTCGACCTCGACACGGCGCGCGCGCTCGCCGATCGCCTGGCGGTGCCGGTCGACACGAGGCTGGGCGCGATGTCGAAGGGCCAAGCGATGAAGACGATGCTCGTGCTCGCCCTGGCGCACGATCCCGAGCTCCTGATGCTCGACGAGCCGTTCGGCGGCCTCGACCCGCTGGTGCGCGAGGACGTGCTGCGCGGCGTCCTCGGCGCGCTGCGCGACGACCGGCGCACGGTGTTGTGCGCCACGCACGAGCTCGACGTCGCGGCGCGCATCGCCGACCGCGTCGCGGTGGTGACTGCTGGCGTGCTGCGGGCGCACGGCACCGTCGACGAAGTGCTCGGCGACGGCGCGGCGGAGGTCGCCGACGTGCCGCGTCGGCTGCACGAGGCCCTCGAGCGCGCGACCGGACGGCGCATCGGGACGATCGCGGGAGCGGCGACATGCTGACGATCAGCGCGCATCTCGGCAAAGAATGGCGCGAGCAGCGTCTGGTGTTGGGCAGCGCCGCACTCGTGTTGCTGGCGCTCGCGCTCGCCGTCGGCTGGAGCGTGCCGGGGCGACTGATCCCCGCCGAGGTCGAGGTCTGGTTCACCATCGTCGCCGTCGCGGCGGGCCTGGTGATCCTCGCGGGTGACCTCGTGCCGGGCGAGGCCCGGCGCGGGCAGCTCGCCTTTCTGATCCGGGCGCCGGGCGCGTTGCGCGCCGCCTTCGTCGCCAAGGGCGTGGTGCTGTGCGCAGGGCTGATCGGTCTGTGGCTCGTCGGCTGGGCCTCGGGCGCACTGTGCTCGTCGCTGGCCGGCGAGGTCGGCGAGCGCACCGCGCGCTGGGGAGGACCCGGCGTCGTCACGACCGCAATCGCCGGCATCGCGTGCGGCGTCGCGGTGGCGGCGCCGTGGGGGTTCGCGGTGTCGTGCTGGCTGCCCCGCGGCGCCAGCGTCGTGCCGGCGACGGCGCTGGTCTTGCTCGTCGTCTGCGCACCGCCGGTGGTCGTCGCCGTTTCCTATCGGCCACCTCTAAGCGACGCGACGATCGCACTGAGCATCGTGCTGCTGTTCGCCGGCGGCATCGTTGCGGCGTGGACCTCGTTCGTGCGGGGATTGCGCTGTGGCCGGCGGCGCGACGCTTTCGCGCGCGGGGCACTGGCGTCGCTGGTGTTCGTCGTGCCCACCGTTGGCTGGTCGTTCGAACGCGCGTGGTCGTGGCACCACGTCGACCTGGACAACCCCGAGGTCGTGATCAGCGGCGGACTGATCGGCGACGGCGGGCTGGTCTTCTTGAACGCCAACCGCTGCTGGTCCAGGAGCGGGCCCATCTACGGGGTGGCGTGCGAGCCCGAGTCGGGTCGCTGGTGGCAAATCGGGCCACCGCAGGGATGGTTCCGAGAGTGGACCGGTGCGTCGGGCTCCTCCGCGCAGGTCTCCCGATTGCTGCCGCAGCGCTGGCTCGGGCGCGCGCAGCTGAACAAGTCCGGCTACACGGTCCGGACCGCCAACGCGGTCGACGGAACCACCGGCGCAGTCCTGGCACTCCCCGAAACCGCCCGGCACCTGACCGGCGTGACGAAACCACTGCAGGCCGCTGCCGCGACGCTGCCCATCGAGGGACGTCGCACATTCGCGCGCAATGCCACACCGTTCGTGCTGCCAGATGGAACGCGGGCCTGGTTCGAGGGCCGGACAACGGTGATCGAGAGTCCGGCGGGCACGCGCGAGCAGTTCGCTTGGCCGGACGGCTGCTGGCCGTCGAGCTCGACGAACGGCTTCGGCTTTCGCTGGGGGCGCGGCGGCAGCTTGACGAACCGGTTCTTCGATCTCGCCCGGCGGCGCGACGTGCAGCCGCCCCCGGCAAAGAGATGGAACGGATGGCCCCTGGCGCGCCCCGGCAGCTGGGTGGTGACCGACGATCCCAAGACGCCCGGAGCAATCCGCGGCCCCTACCTCTTCGACCCGGACACCGGCGCACAGCGCGCGCTGCCGGTCGACACCGAGGCCGACTTCGTCATGCTGTGCGGCGACGGGCGCCTGATCCTGCGACGAGAGGCTTCGCCGAGCGGCTACGCCCTCTTCGACCCCGAAGCAAACGAGCAGATCGCACTCACCCTCGACGGTCCAGCCGTCGAGGAGTGCCAACTCCGATACGTCTTGCCGTCGGGCGTCAAGCGCGCGGCCCGCACGCCGTCCGGTTACGACGTGTGCCTGGCCATCAAGGGCGAGCCACAGAGCAGACTGTCGTCCGTCGGCAGGCGCGACGGAAACTCGCTGTCACTCTGCCCTTGGGTGAAACAGCTGGAGCTCGTCGGGTTCCCCGACGACGATCACGTGCTGGTGATTGTCGACGGGCGGACCCTCGAGCGGTGGACGTTCGGCAGCGCCGCGCGGGAGGTGTTGTTGCGGGCCGGGGGAGGCGGGGCGACTCGCCACAGTCCGTAAGAGCGATCGAGCCGCTATAATGCGCAGGCCGTGTGCCCGCCGCGTGCCCCCCGGTCTTGTCGCGCACGGTCGGCGTCATTGAGAGGAGCTCCGTCATGCTGTCCTTCCGGAGTCTCAGGGTCGGGTGGCGCGGCCCTTTCGCTGTGGGCATCGTGGCGATGACCGCGGCAGCCGTGATTCTCGGCAATGCCCAGAGCCCCGCTGGCGGCGAGCGCGCGCCCACCGCACCCGATTCCGGGCCCCTTCCACGCTCGCCTACCGGCGGCCTGTTCCTCGAGAACCGCGGGCAATGGCCGGACGACGTCCGCTTCGCGGCGCGCAGCGATGGCCTGACCCTCTGCGCGACTCCGGCGGGCCTGCGGCTGCACCTGCGGGCGGAGTCGGGGTCCGAGACGCTGGAGCTGCGGTTCGAGCGAGCCGCGCCGACGGCGCGCGTGCACGGCGAGGGGCGCGCGACTGCTGCGTTCAACTTCTTCCGTGGCCGGGACGCGACCCGTTGGCGCAGCGGCGTCTCCGGCTTCCGCGAGGTCGTGTACTCCGAGATCTATCCGGGCATTGGCTTGCGCTTGCGTCCGAATGCCGCCGGTGCACTCCAATACGATTTCGAGCTGCGCCCCGGAACGGATCTCAGCCAGGTCGTGATCCACTGCCGCGGCGCGCGTGGTCTGTCGCGCGACGCGACGGGAGGGCTGTGCGCCGAGACCGACCACGGTGTCCTGCGGCAAACCCGCCCCGTGGCGTGGTACGCCGGCGAGGACGGGCAGCGCGAGCCGGTCGACTGCGACTTCACTCTGCTCGACGAAGAGCGCTTCGGCTTCTCGGTGGACCGGCACCGAGCCGACCTTTCCCTGGTCGTCGATCCCGCGCTGACGTGGGCGACGTATGCTGGCGGCACGGGTTCGGAGATGGCGTCGGCCACCGCGTTGGCCCCGGATGGCTCGGTGATCGTCGTCGGCGGCACCGACTCGGCGGACCTTCCGGTCACGGCTGGCGCAGTGGGGCCCTCCTACCAAGGGTCGTCCGTGCCCTATGCGGGTGACGCGTTCGTGCTGCACTTGAGTGCGGACGGCAGCCAACTCCTGTCGGCGACCTACCTCGGTGGCGCGGACGCCGACAGCGCGACCGCGGTCGCAGTCGACGCAACCGGGGCGATCACCGTGGCCGGATTCACATCCTCCGCGGACTTTCCCGCGACACCGACGGCCTACCTGCCGACAGCGCAAGGACGGACGGATGGCTTTGTCACGCGACTGGCCCCCGGGGCGCGCGCGCTGCAGTGGTCGACGTATCTCGGAGGCAGCTTTGATGACACCCTCCACGCGATGCGCTTGAGCCCGCGCGGTTCGGTCTGGGTGACGGGAATCACCAACTCCGACGACCTGCCGACGACAACCGGTGCGGTCTCGCGCTCTTGGACGGCGTCCGAGGACGTCTTTCTCGCCGAGATCGCCCCCAGCGGCGCGGCACTCCTGGCCGCCACCTATTTCGGCGGGTCCAGGTTCGATCGGGGATACGCCTTGGCACTCGATGCCGCCGGACGACCGACGATTGCGGGCAACACCAACTCTCTCGACCTTCCGCTCACTGCAGGTGTCGTCGGGCCGGCCCACCAGGGTCTGGGCGATGCCTTCGTCGCGCGGTTCGACCGACAGCTGACCACGATTCTGTTCGCCACCTACCTCGGCGGCAGCGACGTCGACCGCGCCACGGGGGTGGCTGTCGACCTGCGCAACGGGGAGACCGTGGTCACCGGCTACACGGACTCGCGCGACTTCCCGACGACTCCCGGCGCGATCCTGCCCGTGCGGGCGCGCGCGACCGACGCGTTCGTGACACGCCTCGATCCAACCGGCACCGCGATGCGCTTCTCGACCTACTTCGGCGGCTCCGGCATCGACAGCGCAGCTGCCGTGGCGATCGATCCCAGTGGCGATGCGACGATCGTCGGCGACACGACCTCGGCAAATCTGCCGATCACACGCGGTGCCTTTCAACCGCTCCGCAGCAGCTCGTCCGTGGAGAGTTTCTTCGCCCGCCTGGAGCCCACCGGCGGGCTCCGCTACTCGAGCTTCCTGGGCGGCTTCGACCTCGACATCGCGAGGGGCGTGGCCCTCGACGAGACCACGGCAGCGGTCATCGTCGGCGGCACGGCATCCCTCAACTTCCCGACCACTACCGGCGCTTGGATGACCCAGCCGCCCGGTGTCGGCACCGACGCGTTCATCGCCCGCGTCGAACTCCTCCCCGACGGAGTCCGAACGTTCGGCCGCTCCAGTCCGGGCTGCACTGGGCCCCTGGCAGCCGGAGTGTCCGGCATCCCCTCCCTCGGCAGCACGACGTTCGCCCTGACCTGCAGCAACGCCGGCGCCCACTTCCCCGGCATCGCCTGGCTGTCGCGGGCAGGCCTGCGCTTTCCGGTGTCGACGCTCGGCGTCGAGCTCTGGCTCGATCCGCGCAGGACGATCGCCACACCAACCCTGCGCGCCGACGCCGGCGGCGTCGGCAACCTCCCCCTGCCGATCCCCGCCAACAGCGCCCTGCTCGGCTTTCGATTCAGCGCCCAGTTCGTCTGGCTGACGCCGTTCTTTCCCCCGCCGTGCCCGCCTCTCGCCGTGTCCACGTCGAACGCGATCGAATGCACGATTCAGCCATAGAGAGCCGCAATGCCGGCCGACGCGCCCCCCTCAATCACGTTCGAAGTAGGTGCGGAGATTCGCGATCGCGCGACTCCAACGGTGCCTCGCCGTCGACGGCGCGCAACCGAGCTGCTTGGCCACGACGCTCGGAGACTGACCGAGCCTGAGAGACGTCCGCAACAACTCCGCCTGCCGCGGTGCACGGACGCCAAGCCACCTCAGGGCATCCTCCAGATCGACTCCGTAATCCAATGCGGAGCGGGCAGCCGCAGCGCTAGCGACCCCTCCAAGCTCGCTCCGAGCACGAGCTTCGCAGGTCCGGCGACGCTCTCCGTCGATGATGACTGAACGTAGCGCCGTCACGAGCACGGAGTAGCAGTGGTTCGCATCGCGCCAATGCTGCTGCCTTCCCAGTTGACGCACTACCGCTTCGTGTACGGCATCCTCCGGTGAAACCGAGCTCACGATGCACGCCAACCGCGAGGTTGCGTGGCGGCACAGCTCCTCGTAGCGCGAGCAACACACGCGCCACGTGGTCACGTCGGGATTCATCGCAAAGGATTCGATTCGTGCTCAGAACGCTCTACCTGACCAAACGGTGACTTTGCGCCGTTGCGTACGCTTAAAAAATAAAAAACAGGGCCAGAAGACGCCACCTCGTCCGGTCAGTCTGAGGCATTCTCAGGTTGGCCGACACTCGCTCATGTGGTCAGCCGCGCACGCCCTCGCTGAAACGTCGCTCAAGCGGGTTGCTGGGAGGTGCCTGTTGCCATGAGCGAGTCACAGCTACAGATCGACGAAGCCTCTCCATTCAGCGGGCCGGACCACCACGAGAAGGTTGCATGACAGTGATTAAGAGTGTTGCGGCCGTTTGCTTTCTTGGCATCTGTGCCTGGTTCGGTTTCGCCATACCACGCGTCACCGAGCACTCCTCGCCCGAGGATCTCTTCCCAGGCTCAGCCGCAAGACGAGCGCTACTCGAGCGAGAGGAAGATCTCACCGCGAAAGTGAACCTGAAGATGCAACACATCGTCGCTCGCGCCACGGCGTCTGATGCACTGCCCAGCCCGGTGCACGATGAAGACGCTGAATCAGCGGCGGACCCGGAGTGGCAAGCATTGCCGAGACTTGGCTTCTCAATAGTGGAGACACTCCACGACCAATCGGAAAGTCTCGAGGGACGAACTCTGTTTCGGCACAAGGAACTCAATCCTCACGACCGCTTCATCTGCAAGGCCGCTCGGGATGCGTTCGACACGCTGCTAAAGAAGCGAACTGCTCTGCTCGAAACTGCGATTGACTTCCGCTCGGACCTGGCCGGCGAGGAGTTCGATCGCCTCAAGTCTCGGGGGCGTGCGCGCTTCATCAACTTCCACGAGGCGGTTGCCAGCATCCCCGCCCCTCAAAGGCAGAAATTCACGCGGGAGTGCGAAGGCGCCGCACGAGAGCGAGGGGACGAGGGCATGGCCATCATCGTCGGCCCGCTCCTTTTTCCTGGCCGCAGAATGCCGATCGTGACCAACGTTGACGGAGATCGGATCTTCTACTCGGTTCTCGAAGACCTGCCTGCGGCAAGCCAGGTGGAGGAGCTCAGAGTGCACCTGTCGATAGACCTTGCTAGCAAAGTGGTCTCATGGTTCGGAAGCACCGTCGCGCTCACGAGCGATCAACAGCAACAGATCATGAATGCACTGATCAAGAGGATTCCCTGAATCTCGAATCTGACGCAAACCTCTTTGCCCCCCTTATCCTAGTCAACGGAGTACACGATGCTAAGAATAGCATTCCTCGGCCTACTTGCCTTCTTGCTTGCGGCAGTGTCCGCCCCGCGCAACCTGTGTGACGGCCGGGACGCCTGCGGTCATCGTTGGGTAGCTGGAAGTGGACCTAACCAGGGTCAGCTCAACGTTGTGAACAACGGATCTCGGCGAGGGACCTGCAAGTGCGACACCGAGGATCTTCTATGCAAAGAAGATCCCAACAATCGGTGCTTGGCGAAGTACAAGGGCACCTACACGCCCAGCGCCGGCAAGTGCGCAAAGAACGACCTCTCGGACTGCACGTCGGGGAACGTGATCGCCACCATCTCAGCGAATGGGTGCGGCGACACGACACCGCTACAGTTTTGGGAGTGCAATTGCCCCGATGAGCTCCATGCGACGTGCTGGGAATGCTCGGTCGTAGCGTCTTTCACCGCGAAATGCGATGCGAACACCTGCGGGGCTGTCGAGTGCCCCTAGCCTGAGGCGATCGGGGGGACAATCGACGTTCCTTTCAATTCCGTGGGTAGCTGCTGCGTGAGTTTGGTGCCGAGACGCCAAGGGGCCTTGGCACGCGGCCGCTCCGGCACCGCCGGCAGCGCGCATGGACTCAGCGCGGCCGAGGCCGCAACCAAACTCGGAGCGTTCCGCGACCCGAACGTCGGTCGCAAATCCCGCGGTCGCCGGCGGCCGCGCTGAGCCCAAAAGGCCAGTGTTGTCTTCGAGCCTCCGGGAGCTGCGTTGTCGAAACTCCAGCGGCATCGAGCCTTCCGAAAGGTTGTCGCCGCGCGAAGACTTGCGGCCCCCGAGGCTCAGCGCCCTTCCGGGGCTACTCCCTTCTCTCTGCTCCGCACCGTCGACGTAGGCCACACCATGGCGCCCGCCTCAGATCGGCGCCGACGGGGACGAAGCGAAGGGGAGCCTTCGACATCTCCCCGGCGTACCCCGAGGCACTCCCATGCGAGAGCGACGCCTGATGGCGTCGACCGCCTCACTGGACGCTCGCCGCCTGGATGCTCGCGTCTTGCGCGCAAATCGTGCGACGGGTTGCACTGATTGGAGCAACGCCGAGGGCAAACTGCTGGACAGTTCGGCGATAAACTGGTCACCGCTTCGCATCCGCCTCGAACGCGATCGGGCGATCGCGAGCACGATCCATCCATAGGGAAGGCTTCCTGACCCTGCAACGCGACGCCCCAACGTCGACGACTCGCCGTAGCATCGCCCCCCGCCATGCGATCCTCGCTCCTTCCATCGTTCGTTCTCGCCGCGGTCGCCTCCGTCGCGCCCGCGCAACCCGAGTCCGCAGTCGACGCCGTGCACGCCGCGCTGGAGGACTACCTGCGCGGCCTCTACGACGCCGCGCCCGAGCGCATCGAGCGCAGCGTGTCACCGTCGCTGCACAAGCTGGGCTTCTGGCGCGATGACGAGAACCAGCGCTGGGTGCCGGCGCCGATGAGTTACGAGCAGCTCGTGGAGCTGGCCGGCCGGTGGAATGCCGACGGCAACCGGGTCGGCGACGGCGCGGTCGGCCGCGTCGAGGTGTTCGAGGTCGCCGACGACATCGCGTGTGGGCAGATCGAGGCCGTTTGGGGCGTCGACTACGCGCAGCTGGTGCGCGAGGCCGACGGGCGCTGGCGCATCCGCCACCTCCTCTGGCAGAGCTGGCCGGACGCGCCGGGCGCGCGGATGGCCGCCGACGCGGAAGCCGAGCGGGCGGTCGAGCGGGCCGGCTTCGACTATCTCGACGGCTTCTACCAGGCGCAGCCCGAGCTCACCGATCGCGGGGTGCACCCGGAGCTGGTCAAGGTCGGCGTGCGCCACCGGGACGGGGCGCGCGAGGAGCACCCGATGACGTTCGACGAGCTGCGGACACTGTGCGCGACCGCGTATGCCGAGCGCGAGAAGCTGACCGATCCGCCCCGCGTCGTCGAGGTGCTCGACCGCCGAACGCACATCGCCCTGGTCCGGCTGGTCGGCGTTTGGGGCTTCGACTACATGGCTCTGGCGGACGGCGAGGACGGCTGGCAGATTCGCCAGGTCGTGTGGCAGCCGCCGCCGGCGGAGCCCCCGCAGCGGCCGGTCCTCGCGATTGCCGACGCCTCCAATGCGCGCTGCCCGTTCTCGGGTGAGCCAATCGTCGCCGACGCCCTGACCCGGCGGCGCGGGCAGGTGGTCGGCTTCTGCAAGCCGGACTGCCGGGATCGCTACGCGCGCACCCCGGAGCGCTTCGCCGAGGCGGTGGCCAAGGCCGCAACGCAGCGCTGAAGCGCCCTCCGGAGGGCGCCTCAGCGCTGCGCACCGGTGTCCCGCGGGGAGGACACCGCGTCTCCCGGCCGATGCGGCGCGGCGCGGCCGGCGCCCTTCGGGCCCATCCGCGGCCGCCAAACGCCCTTGCGAACGGCCGGCACACACCCGATGAGACCGGTATCCTTTTTGCACCTCTGCAGCCCACCACCGACCTCGTGACCTGGACTGGAATGCGCTACGCCCTGATCTCGGCCCTCGCCCTGCTGTTGTTCTGCACCAGCGACCTGACCGCGCAGCGGCGCGGCGACCCCGGCCGGAGCGCGCGCCCCGCGCCGCGATCGACGCCCCGCGCGGCGCCGCGGCCCGCCCCGCGCTCGACGCCGCGCTCGACACCCCGGCCGACGCCGCGCGCGACGCCCCGGTCGACACCGCGATCCGATAGCCGGTCGCGGTCGACCCCTCGTTCTACGCCCAGGTCGACACCGCGCTCCGACAGCCGGTCGCGATCGACCCCTCGCTCCACGCCCAGGTCGACTCCCCGCTCCACCCCGCGGTCGACCCCACGCGCCGACAGCCGACCGCGATCGACGCCGACACCCCGCTCGAGCCGACCCGAGCCGCGCCTCGAACGCCCGACCCCGCGCACGAACCGGGGCAGCGACCGGGGCTCGAGCCCGCGCTCGACTCCTCGCCCGCGGAGCAGCACGCCGACCAACGCCGACCGATACTCGCGCAGTCGCGGCGACCGGGGCGCCGACCGCTCTTCTCCGCGGTCGAGCCCGCGGCCCAGGTCCGGCGACCGGCCGCGCACCGAGACCCCGCGCTCGGAAGCCTCCCCGCGACCCAGCGTGCGCGAGCGATCGACCGGGCGGAGCACCGAGCCGACCCCGCGCTCCGACAGCGCGTCCGGCTTCTACCGGCGCAGCCTGCGCGACCGCGCCGACCGCGCGCGCAGCGACAGTCGACCCCGCACGGCCACGCCGCGCGCGGAGACCCCGCGCCGCGCCGACCGCGGTGGTGACGCGCGGCCGCGGACCGACGCGCGGCCGCGGTCGAATCCCCGCAGTGACTCGACGCCGCGGGCGACGCGGCCAGGAGCCCGACCGGCGGCCCGACCCGAGGCGCGACCGGCGCCCCGGCCGCGCAGCGCGGTGCGCGATCGCTACGTCACGCCGCGCGACCGGACGCGCGCGACGGCGACACCCGTCGACGCACCCCGCCGCGCGCTGACGCCGACGCTGCAGCCGCGACCGCGGCGAGCCACCGTCGTCGACGCACGGTCGATCGACCGCGTCCGTCCCAGCGTCTACCAAGCGACCTACGCCGGCGGTGCCCGGCGCTCCTTCTACGGCCGCTCCAGCTGGTACGGACACTCGGTGTCGCTGTCGTTCTCGTTCGGCTACACGCCGCGCTGGTGCCGATGGGGTCTGTACTCCTTCCCGTTCTATTACGCGCTGCACTGGCCACGCTGGTACGGCGGCTACCGGAATGCGTACTGCTTCTCTTACGGCGCACACCACCCGTGGTACTCCGCCGAGAGCTGGTGGTGGCCGCGCTCGTACTACTGCCCCACGCTCTACACGTACTCGAGCTACGGCGGCTACGGCTATGGCTACGGCTACTCCAGCGGTTACTCGAGCGGCTATTCCAGCGGCTACGAGTCGGGCTTCTCCGAGGGCCACTACTACTCGACTTCGGTCGCCAACGGCCGCGTGGTCGCCGCTGGCGCCGAGAGTACCGAGCCCGCTCCGATCGAGGATTCCACCCTCGCACCGGCCGAGAAGTTCGTCCGCTTGGGCGACTCGTACTTCGCCAGCGAGCGCTTCGCCGAAGCGGCGGAGAGCTATCTCAAGGCGCTCGCGCTGCGGCCGGAGGACGCCACGATCCACTTGGTGCTCGCCGACGCGCTGTTCGCGACGGGCGATTACCACTACGCGGCGTACATGATCCGCAAGGCGCTCGGGCTCGATCCCGAGCTGGCGCACGCCGAGGCCGACAAGCGCACGTTCTACGAGAACCCGAAGACCTTCGAAGAGCACCTGCAGGCGCTGCGCTCCTACCTCGACGAGCGGCCCTTCGACGCCGCCGCGCGGCTGGTGCTCGGCTACAACCTGCGGTTCTCCGGCGACCCCGAGGGCGCGCTGGCGGCGTTCCGCAGCGTGCTGGAGATCGACGGCGAAGACGCGGTGGCGAGCGCGTTCATCGCCGCCATCGAGGCCGGCGCGGGCAAGGCCGCGCCCGCCGAGCCGACGTCGCGCCGCTCGTTCGAGTAGCGCGGCGGCCGAAAGGCCCGCTGTCGGCCTCGTCCGCGTTGAGCCGGACGCGGCGGTGATGCACAATCGCCGCCGCCATGGCCAGACGCATCGACACCTACCTCCGCGGCCTCCTCCCCGAAGACAAGTTCGACTTCTACTCGGTAGTCTGCGACTTCGCCGACAAGGAGGTCGCCCCGCATCTGCTCACCTGGGAGCGGGAGCACCAGCTGGTGCCCGACGACTGCATCGAGAAGATGGGCGAGCTGGGGTTGTTCGGCCTGCCGATCGAAGAGCAGTACGGCGGCCAGGGCGGCGACCAAACCGACCTGGTGCTGATGGGGTTGGCGCTCGGCTACCACAGCCAGTCGGTCGCGATCACGCCGGGCGCAGCGCTGTCGTTGGGTGCCAAGCCGCTGCAGCTGTGCGGCACCGACGCGCAGAAGGCCGCGCACTTGCCAGACCTCGCCGCCGGCAAGCGCATGTTCGTCTTCGGCCTCTCCGAGCCCGGTCGCGGCTCGGATGCGGCCAACCCCGAAGTCGAAGCCAAGCGCTCCGGCGATCAGTGGATCGTGCGCGGCGAGAAGTGCTGGTCGACCAACGCGGCCTGGGCGAGCCACGTGGTCGTGCACGCGCTGACCAACCCCGACGGGCCCAACGGCAAGCGCTCGACGTGCTTCGTGGTGCCGATGGACGCCGAGGGCGTGCACTACCAGGAGATGATGGGCAAGCGTGTGTGGGAGCAGTCGAGCACCGGCTCGATCGTGTTCGACAACGTAGCCATCGGTGACGACGCGATCCTCGGCGAGATCGACAACGGCTTCAAGGTGATGGTCACCACGCTCAACGGCGGCCGGCTGTTCATCGCCGGCCTGGCGCTGGCGTCGTTGGCGTTCGCCCTCGACAAGTGCCGGGTCTACGCCGAGGAACGCATCCAGTTCGACGACAAGCCGATCGGCCGCTTCCAGCGTGTGCAGGACGTGATCCTCGACATGGACATCGCCTTGGAGCGCAACGTCACGTGGTTGATGGAGCTGTGCCGCCGCTATGACCGCGGCACGTTGGAGCGCGAGCAAGCCGCCAAGGTCAAGATCGACTGCAGCCGCGTGGCGAGCGACTTGCTGGTGCAAGCGATGGAGATCTGCGGCGGCGTCGCTTGCCTCGACGAGTTCGGCTTGATCCGCCACCACAACGACCTGTTCGTCACCCGCGTCGGCGAAGGCAGCAACTTCGCCCTCAAGGACTTGGCGGTGCGGCCGCTGCGCAGGCGCTGACGCGGGCACCTTGACAGGTGTCCTTTGCAGCGTAAAGTCGGCGGCTCTTCGAGTGCAGGAGCCGCACGTTGGAGCTGCAACGAGCCATCGATCAGATCTCGGCGATCCACGCCCAAGTCGCCCGCAGCGAGCTGTTCCGCGGCTACCGCGCGGTGCCCGTCGCCATCACCAGCGGCCTCGCCATCGTCACCGCAATGGCCCACGAGACGCTGTTGCGGCCGGACACCCTGAGCCACGCGCTGCTGCTGTGGTTGGGCTACGCCGCCGCGTGCGGCCTGATCTGCGGTGGCGACCTGGCGGTGCACTGCTGGCTGCGCGGCCGCGCGTTCCGCCACCAGGCCCGCTACGTGGTCGCGCAGTTCATCCCGGTCGTGATCACTGGCGGTGTGGTGACCGGCGCGCTGGCCATGCAGCACGAGGTGCGCGCGCTGCTTCCCGGCCTGTGGACGATGCTGTTCGCGCTCGGCATCTTCGCGTCCCTGCCCTACTTGCCGCGCGCCATCGGCTGGGTCGCCGCGTTCTATCTGTGCGCGGGCGCGGGCTTGTTCTTCGCGGGCCTGCAGCAACCCAGCCTCGCCCCCGCCAGCATGGGACTGACGTTTGCCTTGGGGCAAGCGGCGATCGCGCTGATCCTGCACGTCCACTTGGAGGAGGGTCCATGAGCCCTCGCAAGGTGCGCCCGCGCAAGACCGCCGATGCCGGCGCGTACGCGTACGCCGGCCTGGACCGCGTCCTCCACGAGAAGGCGCGGCTCGGCATCCTCACCGCTCTCCTGACGCGTGCCGACGGCATCCTGTTCACCGATCTCAAGGACCTGTGCACGCTGACCGACGGTAACCTCAGCCGGCACGTGCAGGTCCTACAGGAGGCGAGGCTGGTCGAGATCTGGAAGGGACACGAGGGCCGCCGCCCGCAGACCCTGATCCGACTCACCGGCCACGGCCGCGAGCAGTTCACGGCCTACCTGGCCGAGCTCGAGCAGGTCATTCGCGACGCGCGGCGCGGGTCGAAGGCCCAGCGATCCGACTCCGAGTTCGACGCACCCCCGGGCTGGGTGCCGGCCTGACGAGCGCGCGGACGCGGGCTCAGCGCCGCGGCGTTGTCGCCATGGCCGCGGCGTCGCCTCGCGAATGTTGTCGCCGCTCGACGATTCTCGGCCCCGGACGCTTCAGACACCGCTCGCCGCCCGCGGTGGCGGCGTGGTGGTCAACAGCTCGGCGACGACGGTCAACCCGCGGCGCAGATCGTCCTCGCGCGGCACGGCGCCGAGGCTGATGCGCACCGCGTGCGGGGCCGCTCCGCGCCCGACCGCGAACACCTCCGCCGGTGCCACCGCGACTCCGCGCTCGCGGCAGCAGGCGGCGAACTCGTCCGCCCGCCACGGGTCCGGCAGCGGCACCCATAGAAACGCGCTCTCGCGCAGTCCGTCCGCGGCCGGCGGGCCCAGGAGCCGGCGCGCGAGCGCATTGCGGTGGCGCGCCTCCGCGCGGCGGCGCGCGGCCAGTTGGTCGGCGACTCCGCCGTGGATCAAGTCTGCAGCCAGCTCGGCAGTCAGCGGCGAGGCCATGATGGTCGAAGCCATCATGGCGCCGACGGCGGCGGTGTCGGCACCGGCCGGCAGGTGCAGGTAGCCGACGCGCAACGCCGGCAGGCCCGGCTTCGACAATCCCGCGAGAGTGCTGACGCGCGCCGCGAACGAAGCCAGTGGCGGCGGCGGCTCGTCCAGCAAGAAGCCGTAGGTGTCGTCCTCGACGATGGTCACGCCGAACCGGTCCGCGATGGCGCCGATCGCCTCGCGCCGCGCGACCGACATCACCGCGGTGGTCGGGTTGTGCACGTTGGGAGAGCAGTAGAGCGCCGCGACGTGTCCTCGCTTGGCGGCATCCTCGAACGCGGCCGGTAGCACGCCTTCGGCGTCGATGGCGACTCCCTCGAGCGATAGCCGGAGCATCCGCGTCAGGCTCTTGATCCCCGGGTAGGCGAGCGACTCGGTGAGCACGCGCTCGCCGGGAGACGCGCAGGCGGAGAGCGCGACCATCATCGCGTGCTGCGCCCCGCAGACGACGACCACCGAGTCCGGCGACGCATCGAGGCCGCTGCGAGCCAGCCAGCGCGCACCGGCCTCGCGAGCGCGCACATCGCCCGCGGGGGGCGCATAGCCGAGTCGCATCTCGCCGAACCGCCGCGACCAAGCGCTCCAAACCGGAGCCAGCAGGTCGGTGACGTCGGTGCAGTGCGGCGCGTTGTGGCCGAGGTTCAGGAGCTCGGTGTCGCCGTGCGACGCGGCAAACACGTCCTCGCCGCGCGGACCGCGCACGAAGGTACCGCGACCGACCTCGCCGCTGAGCAGCCCGCGCTCGCGCGCCACGGCGTAGCCCCGGGTGACGGTGCCGACCGTCACGCCGAGCGCGCGCGCCAGGTCGCGCTGCGGCGGCAGCTGGCTGCCCAGCGGCAGCGTGCCGTCCTCCACACCGCGCGCGATCGCGTCCGCCAGGGCGACGTACTTCGGCGGCGCGGCGCCGTCGAGATCGGGGACCCACATGGTCATCGGCGGCATCGTAACCGCCGCTCGCTCGAGCGAAGCGACGGCTATTCGGGCAAGCCGGCCAGCTGGCGCAGTGCGCCGTAGGACGGCGGGTTCTCGAGGCCATGCCGATCGGCGAACTCCACCGCTGCCATGGACCAGTCCCGCAGCCGCGGTCCATTGCCGGATTCTTGGGCGAACTCTACGCCGGCGAGAAAGCCACGGTAACGGTCCAAGTCGGACTCCGGCCGCAGGCTCGAGTGGGGATTCCGGCGCCAGACGTCGAGTCGGTGCGCCGCTTCCTCGATCACGCCGGCGGGAGCCTCCGCGGCGTACCCCCGCAGCGCGACCACCATGAGCCGGCACGCCTCCGCCCACCCCGGATCCAGCTGGAGGGCCTTGCTGCAGTGCGCGAACGCGCGCGCGCGCTGCGAGCGACACAGCTCGAAGGCAAACAAGTGGTAGTCGGCCAAGAGCTGGGCCCGGCGAACGTGACGCAGGGCTTCCTCGACCTTCACCAAGCACTCTACGCGGGCGGCCTCGTCCCACCCGCTTGCGTCCAACCGCCAGAGGCGCAGCTGCGCGGTGTAGCGCTCGTGATCGGTGCAATCGAGCTCGCTGACTCCGGCCAGCAGTGCACGCTGCTCCGGCCGCACGTCGCGCTCGGGTCGGCTGCCATCGAGAATGCGCAACTCCAGCGCGTTGAACTGGAGCAAGATCAAGCTCACGTCGTCGGGCCAACGGTGCGCCGCGCGCGCCACGCCCAGGCGCTCCTCGAGGGCGCCCACATCGCCGCGGAGATACGCGATCTCGCACCAGATCCGCGCATCGGCCCGGCCCTGGGGCACGTCTCCATCACCCAACAACGACGCCATGACGCGCTCGGCGGCATCGAATTCGCGCGCCAGCATCAGCTCGCGCGCACGGTTGCGCTCCGGGGCCGCGCGCCCCGGTCGCAGGATCCCCGCGCACCACCAGAGGGCCGCGGCGGCATCGTGGTTGCGTGCCGCGCTCTCGATGGCGGCGAGCTCGAAGTGCAATCGATAGCTGCTCTGAGTGACGTCGTCCAGCGGGATCAGTCGAGCGCGCGCCGCCGGCGCGACACGCGCCATACGGAGCAGAGTGACTGCGGCCAGGCGGTCGTTCGCGTTTGCGGGCACCGGCAGATCGTCGGCCGGCGGTCGCTCGTCGACGATGGCCGTCGCGATCCGGAACGCCACCGGCATCGTCGCCGCGTAGCGGCCGCGGAACTCGTCGTACTGGGCGCGCGCTTCCGTTCGATCCTCATCGAAGAGCCGAAGGTAGAGACGCGCCATCGCGACGTCTTCTGGCCACAGGGGCGCCGCACCGCTGGCGTCCAGCTCGACCAACAGCGCCGCCCGGCGCGCGGGCGTCAGCTCGTGCGCCAAGTGGATTCGGTCGAGCAACTCCTCCAACCGGAGCCGAGACGCGTGCCGGCGCTCGGCGTCAGCGACTCGGACGTGGTCCGGGTCGCGCCGCTGAAGCTCGGCCAGCAGGGCGCGCGCATACTCGAGCTCACCTCGGTCGAGATAGCCATCGACGTCGGCCAGCGAGCTGTGCAGCACTGCCTCCGCACGGAGCCGTTGACTCCACAGCCACCCCGCCAACACCAAAGCCGTGACCACCAGCAAGCCGGTGGTGAGACTCAGCCGCGGATGGCGGCGTGCGCGGCTACCCCAACGCGCGACCCACCCCGGCCGCCGACTGCGCACCCGCTCACCGGCCGCGAACCGCCGCAGATCGGTCGCCATCTCGTCGGCGGAGCGAAAGCGGCGGGCCGGCTCCTTGGCGAGCGCGCGCAGCAGGATGTGGTTGAGCGGACGGCTCTCGGCGGCCAAACGCAGGGGCTTGGCCTCGTCATGCAGCACCGCGCGGATGAGACTGCCCGGCGTGGCCGCCGCGAACGGCGGCACGCCGCCCACCGCCTCGTAGAGCGCCGCTCCCAGCGAGTACACGTCCGAGCGCGCGTCCGCCGCGGTGCCGTCGCGGCGCAGCAGCTCCGGTGCCATGTAGGCGAGGGTCCCCGGCGCCTCTCCTTCGCGCGTCACTGCAGTGTGCTCCGCACCACGCGCCAAACCGAAGTCGACGACGTACGCCACGCCGGCGTGCATCAGCACGTTGGCCGGCTTCACGTCGCGGTGCACGACCCCGACGGTGTGCGCGGCGTGCAGGGCGCTTGCGACGGCGGCTCCCACGGCTGCGATCTCAGCCGCCGGCCTGCCCTTGCTCCACTCGCTGAGCGAGGGGCCGTCCAATCTCTGCATCGCGATCCAAGCGAGCTCCCCCTGACTACCGAACTCGTGCACGTGCACGATGTTGGGGTGCGCCAGGGCAGAGGTGATCTCGGTCTCGCGCTGGAAGCGCAGCCGCGACAAGTCGTCGGTCAGCCGCTGGACCTTCACCGCGACGTCGGCACCCGACCGCTCGTGCCGGGCGGCGAAGACGCGCCCCATGCCTCCCTCGCCCAGCGGCTGTCCGAGTCGAAAGCCGCCGAGCAGCGCGCCGGGACCAACCCACGGCGCTGCGGCGCGCCGTAGCTCGGCGAACGCCGAGTCGATGTCGGGGTCCTGCGCCAGCGCCCGCCGCACCCGCTGCTGCAGCGCCGCGTCCCCGCCACACAGCGCATCCAAATCGGGGGCCGCGCCGGCGTCCAACGCCGCGTAGACCGCGGTCAGCACCCGCTCCAGATCGGGGCCCGCGCTCACAGCCTGCGGAACAGCATCGGCCCGTACGACGCCGGCACCGACGCTCCGTCGAGGACGCCGTACGCGTTGCTGAAGTTCAAGAAGAAGTTGTCGGCGACGTTGAATGGTGCGCGCACCAAGCCGACGCGCGGCGCGACCTTGACGATGGGCTGGTCCTTGTAGCCGCCGCCCTCGAGCTGGAACCGAACGGTCGAGCCCGGAGTGATCAGGCCGAAGGTGATCGCCAGCATCTGGCTCGGGGCCGCGGCGACTTCGGCGAGCAAGTCCGGCTCGTAGTCGGCGTTGCGGCCGCGCGTCGGCCGCCCGACCGGAATCAGCATCGACCGGCAGTCGCTCACGCGAATCTTGATGTCGCCGCCGACTCCGAGGCCGGGAGTTGCCGATGCGGGCTGCCCGTACCAGCCGGTTCCGATCGCGTTCTCCAGGGACGCGCGGAACGCGAACGCCTGCACATCGACATGGAGGTACTGGTTGGACAATCCCAGCTGCATGTCATCCTCGCTCAGGATCGCGCCGGACTGCTGGATTGCTGCGACGTCGACCATGCCGTGCAGGTCGAACGAGTCCGCGCCGCTGACGTCGATGACGGTCGTGTCGATCTGCTTCCAGGTTTCCGTGTATGCGCTTGGCGCTTGGGCTTGATACGGCGGTTCCCCGACCCACGTCAGACTGTACGGATCATTGAGCCCCGGGTTGTCCCCCGCGTTCACCTTGATCGGTTGGCTCCACTTCAGCTCGTCGGTCGTCGAGCTGCCAATCGGAAAGATCCGATCGAGCACGTCGTGCAGGATGGACGGGCGCACCGCCAGGCCGAGTTGCGGATCGACCTCGCTCAGATCCAAGGCCACGGGATCGTTCTGCACGTTGGCGCGCTGCCATAGATACTCGGAGAGCGTCGTGTGGACGTTGGCCTCCGCCGGACCGAACGAGTAATCGTCGATGATCGAGGACTGCGTCGCGCGGCCGTGGAACAGCAGGACGACCCACCAACCGGGGCTCAGATCCACCTGAAAGGCCACCCAGGGGTCGTCGGGAACCAACGTCGGATTACCGGTCGCCGGGGGCTGCCATTGGTAGGTGCCGCCGAAGTAGCCGCCGACGCTGATGCTGGGGGTGATCACGGACTGCGCCACCACGGCGGGGGACAGGGCTGCCGCGGCCGCCGCCACGGAGGTCAGGATGCTTCGGGTCATGTTGTTGCGCTCCAAGGCGTTCTCGTTGCTCTTGCTCGATGGGCCAAACGGGCCACTCCGCCGGGTGGGTGGCCGATGAGAACGTCACGCGGATTTTGCCAGTTTTTGTCCGCCTCCGCCGGTGGGTTGCCGGCGCGGCAGCGGAGCGGTAACGTGAGGGAGTTGGGTTCGGATCGTGAAGGAAAGCCGGAGGACGGCCTACGCCGCGCGCGCGAGGGCGACTCCGATGCGCTCGAGGAGCTGCTGTTCCGCCACGAGCAGCAGCTGACGCGCATCGCCGAGCGGGGGCTCGGCCGCGACCTCAAGGCCCGCATGCACGTCTCCGACATCGTGCAGAGCGCGGCGGTCGACATCGTGCGCGACATCGGCTCGTTCCGCGGCGACGACGAGGATGCCTTCTTGGCGTGGGCAGCCCGCATCGTCCAGAACAAGATCCGCGGCAAAGGCCGCTACTTCACGGCGCATCAGCGCCAACAGCGCGAGCAGTCACTGGAGACCATGGAGGTGACTCCGGCCGGCCCCGACCGCACCCCGAGCAGCGAGGCGCGCGGCGCCGAGCTGCAGCAACGCGTCGCAGTTGCGCTGCGCGAGCTGCCAGACGACTACCGGCGCGCCCTACTGCTGCGCTCGGTCGAGAACCTCAGCGCACGCGAGATCGGTGACCTCCTCGGCCGCACCGAGCACGCGACCCGCATGCTCCTGCACCGCGCCCGCGCAGCCCTCGCGGCGCAGCTGGCAGAACACGACGAGTGACGGTACGGAGCCTGGCTCCGTACCTTCACTTGCGGCCGCCCAGCTGCTCGTGGAGTTTGCGGGCGGCCTCGGCGGCGGCCTTCTCGAGCTGCTGGGCCGCGGTGCCGGCGAGGTCGCCGGCGAACTTCACGCCCAGGGCCTCGAGGCTCTCCAGGGGCTGCATGCCCGCCTGCAGCACGGCCCGCAGCGGCGCCGGGATCGCGTCGCCACCGTTTGCCAGGGCGGTCGCGATCACGGTCTGCACGACGATGCCGACGACCTTGTCGAGCGACACCGGCCGGTCGCTGCCGATGTTCTTCAGGTCGATCGGCGCGAGCGGCACGACGGCGCGCGAGGGCTCCTCCGCCGCCAGCGCGAACAGCACTTCGACTTCGACGTCCTCGATCCGCAGCTGCTCGATGACGAATCCGACCCCACCGTCGCCGCCGGCCGGCGCCGACTCGTCGCTGCCCATGGCCTCGAGGATCGACTGAATGTTCGACCGGACGCCGGCTTGCTGCAGATGGAGACGAAGGCCCGAGAGGCGAATCTCCGGCACCCGCACCGTGTCCGACAGCAAGGACCATGGGGCGACCGCGAGACCGGCGCTGCCGAGCGTGAGCAAGTGCTCCTGATCGAAGCCGTCGGGGTTGTCGATGCGCAGATCGGCGAGGTCGACCCGGCCGTCGAAGACCCCGAGACGCATCTCGCCCAGCTCGGTCGGGACTCCGAGCGCATTGGTCGCAGCTCGCTCGACGGCACCGGTGGCCAGAGAGTCACCGAACCACACCGCCGCCAACCCCAAGACCAGCACGAGGCCGACCAGGAACACGAGGACGAGGAGCAGCTTCTTCATTGCCGACCAGGCTACCCGCGCAGGGGCCGACGCCTCACCCCCGCCGTGGATTCCTTCCGGAACGGGAGTACCTCCGCGCACGCCCCGACGGTCACATCGGCTCTACTCGGGGTTTCGCCGACCCAGCTCTCCGCCAATGCGAACCACCCTGCCCCTCGTCCTGCTCTGCATCGGTGCCAACGCCCAATCGGTGCGCCCGTTGGTCGAAGACCTCGTCGTCCACGCCGCCAGCACCCCGCCGCGCGTCGACTTCACGCTGTCATGGCCGAACGGGTGGCACACGGCGCGCAACCACGACGCCGCGTGGTTGCTGCTCCGCGGCCCCGACGCACGCCGCGCTCCACTGCGGCTGAACCCGGCCGGGCACGATGCGCACGGCGGCACCGTGCCCGCCGCCATCACCCCCAGCGACGACGGGGTGGGCGCGTTCATCGCCCCCGCCGCCCCCCACCGCGGCGCGGTCCGCTGGCGCGTCTCGCTCGCGCTCGCCGAGGCCCCACCCAGCGAGGTGCACGCGTGGGCGGTGGGCATGGTCTTCATCCCACCCGGCGGCTACGAGCTCGGCGACGACGACCCGCTCGCCGTCCGCTTCGGCGCGTTCTACCGCCGCGCCGAGGACGGCACCCCGGCCGGCCCGATCCGCGTCGCGTCCGAGGCTGCACTCGACATCGCCGAGCGCTCGGGCGCGCTGTGGTACGAGACCGATCGGCACGGCTACCGGGGCGACCGCGGCGGCCCTCTGCCGGCGGCGTGGCCCAAGGGCACGGCCGCGTTCTACGTGATGAAGCACGAGCTCGCGCACGGTGCCTACGCCGCGTTCCTCGACGCGCTGCCGGAGGAGTGGGCCAGCCTGCGCGCGCCGTTGCAGCTCGACGGCGAGGAGACCGAGACGTGCAGCATCCGACGGACCGAGGCCGGGTTCGTCGCCGCGGCGCCCGAGCGGCCGTGCAACTTCGTCAGCTGGGACGACACCTGTGCTCTGTACGATTGGCTGGCCCTGCGCCCATGGACCGAGCTCGAGTACGAGAAGGCAGCGCGCGGGCCGCACCGGCCGGTGGCCGGCGACTACCCGTGGGGTACCGCATCGACCGACGCGCTGCGCCGGCGGGTGACGTCGACTCGCGACCTCGAAGCCTCCGGCGCGACCGCCGAAAGCGCTCTCGACGAGACCACGACCGCCGAGCTGGGCGCGTCCCACTACTGGGTCATGGACCTGTCCGGCAGCTTGTGGGAACGCGTCGTCAGCGCCGGACACGAGCGCGGCCGCGCCTTCGCGGGCTCGCACGGCGACGGCGTCCTGGACGAGAACGCTCGCGCCACCAACTCCGACTGGCCGCACACCGAGGGCGCCGACGCTCCGGGCATGGGCTACCGCGGTGGCGCCGAGTACTTTGCACAGCCGCGCGACAACGACCCCACCAACCCCTACAGCCCGGTGGCGGTCCGCACGTACGCCGGCTGGGGCGGTGCCCAGCGCTACAAGACCTACAGCGCGCGCGCGGCGCGGACCGCGCCGACCGCAACCGGGCGGGAACGGCCGAGTCCCGAGGAAGCCGCCGCGCTGCGCACCGAGCTCTTGCAGCGCAAGAAACGCGACCAGGCAGTGCGCTCGGTCGACTTCTCCGCTCTCTCCGTCGACCGCTACGGTTGGCCGTCGGCGGAGTGGCTCGGGGACGAGGCGGCGGGCGCCGCGTTCTTGCTGGTGCAGCACGCCGACCAACAGCCGGAGTTCCAGGCGCGCTGCCTGCCGATGCTGGCCGCCGCCGCCGCTCGCGGCGAGGCGTCGCCGAGCGCGGTCGCCTATCTCACCGACCGGGTACGGGTGTCTCAGCAACGACCACAGCTCTACGGCACCCAGTACCACGCCGCCGAGAACGACGCCGGCGTCGCGATCGCAGGCGATGACGGCCGCGTGCTCTACTTGACGCCGGTGGTCGAAGACACGGCCAGCTTGGACGACCGCCGCCGCGCAATGGGGCTGGGTCCCTGGCAGGAGTACGAAGAGCGCATGGCCCGGCTGCACGGCCGCGCGCAGGCCGCGCCGCGCGCGTGGGACGGCGCCCTGCCAGTGCGTGCCAGCCAACGGTAGCGGCGCGCCGAAATCTGGTTCGACGGGCGCCGGCGCGCTAGTGTGCCGCCTTCCGACCCTTCGCGCTCGCACCTTCTCCTGCCGCGCCCATGACCTTCGATCCCGTCGACCAAGCGGTCCCCGACTTTCCCGCGCTCGAGCGCGACGTGCTCGCGCTGTGGAAGGAACGCGACGTGTTCGCCCGCAGCCTGACCCAAACCGCGAACGGTCCCGAGTTCGTGTTCTACGAAGGGCCGCCCACGGCCAATGGCCTGCCGCACAACGGTCACGTGCTGACGCGCGTCGTCAAGGACCTGTATCCCCGCTACCACACGATGCGGGGCTGCCACGTGGAACGGCGCGCTGGCTGGGACACACACGGTCTGCCGGTCGAGGTCGAAGTCGAGAAGGAGCTGCGCATCTCGGGCAAGCAGGCGATCGTCGACTACGGCGTCGACCGCTTCGCGCAAGCGTGCCTGGCGTCCGTGTTCCGCTACACCAACGAATGGGAGCACCTGACCGAGCGCATCGGCTTCTGGGTCGACCTCGACCAGGCCTATGTGACCTTCCACAAGAGCTACGTCGAATCGGTGTGGTGGGCGCTCAGCCGCCTGTTCGAGAAGGGCCTGCTCTACAAGGGTCACAAGGTGGTGTGGTGGTGGGCGCAAGGGGGCACCGCGCTGTCGGCCGGCGAGGTCGGCAACTCGTACCGCACTGTGGACGACCCCTCGGTCTACGTGCGGCTGCCGCTGGCCGACGAGGACGCCTCGCTCGTGGTCTGGACCACGACGCCGTGGACGCTGCCGTCGAACATGTTCGCGGCGGTCCACCCCGAGTTCGACTACGCCTACGCGCGCGACGAAGACGGCACCGTCCTGGTGCTCGCCGAGGCGCTGGTGCCGGCGCTGAGCGACAAGCTCGGGCGCAGCTTGTCCATCGAGCGCACGGTGAAGGGGAGCGCACTGCTCGGCAAGCGCTACACCCCACCGTTCGACTGCTTCGCCGCGGGGCTCGAGCAAGCGGAGGCAGAGCGCTATTGGCGGGTCGTCGCCGGCAACCGCGCCGCCTCGGGCAAGCCGCAGTGGTTCGTCACGCTGGAATCGGGCACCGGCATCGTGCACATGGCGCCGGCGTTCGGCGAAGACGACTTCAAGGCATGGCAAAACGAGCAGCGTGCGCACGGTGAGCTGCAGCTGTTCTGCGCGGTGCGCAGCGACGGGACGTTCGACCAGCGGTTGGCGGAGCTCGGACTCGAAGGCACCTGGGTCAAGGACGGCGACAAGCGGCTGATCACCGACCTGCGCCAACGCGGCATCCTGCTGCACTCCGAGCGCTACCGCCACGAGTACCCGTTCTGTTGGCGTTCCGACGACGACCCGCTGATCCAGATGGCGCGCAGCGCGTGGTTCATCCGCACCACCGCGGAGATCGACGCCGTGATCGCCAACAATCAGCTGGTGACCTGGGCGCCCGAACACATCAAGGACGGCCGCTTCGGCGCGTTCCTCGCCGGCAACGTCGACTGGGCGCTGTCGCGCGAGCGGTTCTGGGGCACCCCGCTCAACGTCTGGGAGTGCGAGCAGTGCGACCACACCATCGCGCCGGCCTCGTGCGCCGAGATCGAGACGCGCAACCCTCGAGCGTTCGCCGCGTTCGCCGAAGCGCGGCAAGAGAACCCGGAGCTGTCCGAGCACCTCGTCGTGCACAAGCCGTGGATCGACGAGGTCACGCTGCCCTGCGAGCGCTGCGGCGCGACCATGCGGCGCGTGCCCGAGGTCATCGACTGCTGGTTCGACTCGGGCTGCATGCCGTTCGCGCAGCTCGGCTACCCGCACGTGCCCGGCAGCCAGGGCGCGTTCGAACGCGCGTTTCCGGCGGACTTCATCAGCGAGGCCATCGACCAGACCCGCGGCTGGTTCTACTCGCTGATGATGATCAGCAACCTGGTCTTCGACCACGCGGCGCCGCACCCGTACCGCCGCTGCATCGTGCTCGGCCACGTCCTCGACAAAGCCGGCAAGAAGGAGTCCAAGTCGTCGGGCAACTACACGCCGCCCGAAGTGATCCTCGACGCGGTGCAGATGGAGTTCGCGCCGGTGAGCCTCGACGCCAGCTACGCGCACGGCCTCGAGGCGCCGCCGGCGGGAACCGCTTGGATCGGCCGCGCCGACCTCGAAGGTCTGGATCTCAACGATGGTGCGGCGGCGACGCTCCGCGGCGCCGGCGGCGCACCTCGACGAGTGCAGCTGCGGGTCCAGAAGTCGCTGCCCCGCCGCGTCGTGATCCTCGCCGACGACGACCGCGAGGCCCTGGCGCTGCAGCACGGCCCCGCCGACGTGATGCCGGTCGAGGTGCCCAACCTGCCCGCCGACCAGCGCGTGATGGTGACCGCGGACGGCGTGCGGGCGCCGGGAGCCGACGCATTCCGCTGGTTCTTCTTCGCCTCCAACCCGCCGTGGAACAACACGCGGCACTCGCTGTCCAACGTGCGCGCGTTGCAGCGGGAGCTGCCGATCAAGCTGCGCAACGTCTACGCGTTCTTCATCACCTACGCCAACATCGATCGCTTCGATCCCGTCGCCGACGCGAGCAGCCGACGGCCGGTGGCGCAGCGCGCCCTGCTCGACCGCTGGGTGCGCGCCGAGCTGGAGCGCACCGTCGGCGCCGTCGTCGCGGCGATGGACGACTACAAAAGCTACGAGGCGGCGCAAGAGCTGTCGGCGTTCGTCGAGGGGCTGTCCAACTGGTACGTGCGTCGTTCGCGACCGCGGTTTTGGAGCGAGGGCCGCGCCCAGGACAAGCTCGACGCCTACTGGACCCTCTACGAGTGCCTGACCACGCTGTGCACGACGCTGGCGCCGTTCCTGCCGTTCGCCACCGAGGACATGTACCAAAACCTGGTGGTGCGCCACGACGAGGGTGCACCGGACAGCGTGCACCTGGCGCCCTTTCCCGCGCCGGACACGAACCTCATCGAGACCGACCTCGTCGAGGAGATGCGCTCCGTGCGTGCACTCGTGTCGCTCGGCTTACAGGTGCGGGCGACCAACAAGCTGAAGACGCGCCAGCCGTTGCGCCGCGCGACGGTCGTGCTGTCGGACCCGAGCCTGACCGCGGCGCTGCAACCGCACAGCGACATGATGCGCGAGGAGCTCAACGTGCTCGAGCTCGAGTTTGCCGAGGACGCCGGCGCGTTCGTCCACTACATCGTCAAGCCCAACTTCCCCGCTCTCGGCAAGCGGCTCGGACCGCGCATGAAGGCGGCGCAGAAGGCGATCACAACCGCCGACCCGGCCCACCTGGTCGGCGCGCTCGACCGGCACGGCAGCGTCGAGGTCGACGTCGACGGCGAAGCGCTGGCCTTCGACCGCACCGAGCTGGTCGTTCAGGTGGAGGCGCGGGACGGCTACGCGGCCGCCAGCGACGCGGTCGGGGTCGTGGTCCTCGACACCAAGCTGGACCAGGATCTGCTCGACGAGGGTCTGTTCCGCGAGGTGTTGTCGCGCATCCAAGCCCGCCGCAAAGAGCTCCAGCTCGACTACGCCGCCCGGATCCGGCTGTCGATCGACGGCAGCGAGCGTGTCCTCGGCGTCTGTCGAGCGCGGCAGGAGGTCCTGCAGCGCGAGACGTTGAGCGTGGAGCTGCGCTTTGGGAACGCCCCGGAGGAGACCGCCGAGACCGCCGCCGACGGCGAGGCGCTGCGCCTGGCGGTCGAGGAGGTCCAGCAACCGTGACCCGCCCCCACCGGCCGGGGAGGAGCGCGGATTTCCCGAGTACCGGGGTCACCGCTTCGAAGGAGGCCGCGTGCGCCGCCTGTTGAGATTGTTGCTGCTGCCGCCGATCGCCGCGGCGTTCCTCGGCTTCGGCTCCATCCACCAGGAGCGCTGGACCTCCGAGAGCGGCGAGACCACTCAGATCGTCGAGGTCGGCGCGCCCTCCCCCTGGCTGACCTTCCAGCAAATCTCGACGCACGACGGCGAGGGGGGCTTCTTCGAAGCCATCGTCGATTCGGCGCGCGCCGCGGCTCGGGACGCCACCGCCAACTCGGAAGAAGGCGGCACGGCGGAGCTGACTTATCGCCGCAACACCCGGTGGAGCTGGGACTTCCTGTCGTGGTCGATGCTCGCCGGGGCGATCTTCCTCGGCCTGAGCCTGATGTACGCACGGCTCGGACGGCCGGCGAAGCGCTGACCGGCGCGGCGGCGCCGCACAGTTTTCTCGGAGGTGCCCCCTCCGGTCGGCGCCTCGTCTTGCGCCGACTGAAACGTGGCGCAGCAGCGAACCGAGCGCGACCGATCCCGTGATCTGAACTTGGCCGGCGCCGCCCGGCGGGGATGCCCGACGGCGTTGCGCGCGCTCAGTCGGCGCTTGGCGTGCGTGACCGACTTCCTGCGCGCCCACAATGCCCGCCTCGGCGCTCCGCTCGACGAGCACGACCTGGCCGACCTGGCCCAGGACACCACCGTGATCGTGCTGGACAAGCTGGAATCGTACGCGGGGCGCGCACCACTGGAGGGCTGGGTGTACGGCGTGTGCACGATCGAGTTCCGCAGCTACCTGCGGCGGCAGCGGCGGCGACCGCTGCTTCTCGACCCGCTCCCCATCCCGGCAGTCGACCCCGCCGCGGTCGAACGCCGCGAGCTGCGCTCGGTGCTGCGCAGAGCACTGCGCCGACTCGGCGGAGTGGAGGCCGACACGATCGAGCTCAAGCACTTCGACCACATGACGTTCGACCAGATGGCCAGACGCACCGGGACGTCGACGAACACTTTGAAGACGCGCTACTACCGCGGCCTGCACCGCCTCGGCCGCATCCTCGCGGGGCAAGTCGGATGACGCCCGCGTGACGGATTTGTGCAACCGCGCCGAGTGCCACGACGCGTGCACTCGGCTCCCGATGTTCCGCTACTCCATAGGTCACGCCGTGCTTCGCCGATCTCTCCCCGCCGCCCTGCTCCTCACCACCACCGTACTGACCCCATCACGCGCGCAGATCGCTCCATCGCCGGTGCCCCCGGGCGTCTGGCAGCCGCGCGAGTTCGCGTTCATCACCGGCGTCACCGGCCAAGGTGGCGCCCGCCTCACCGAGACCACCGCGTCGCCATACAATCCGTGGCTCGACTGGCGCATGGTCGTGACGCTGACCGGACCGTCGGGCCAAATCTACTTGGCGCACGGCTTCTACGCGGCCGACGGCCGCGGCGGCGACAGCGGCGACATCTGGAAAGTGCGGTTCTCGCCGGATGAAGCCGGCACCTGGAACGGCTCGATCGCGTTCGAGTACGGCGCCGATCTCAACGTCGCCGATCTCGGCGTGGCGGGCACGCCGACCGGGATCCACGGTGCCACGTTCTCCTTCTCGGTCACCGCCAACCTGCCGCGCCCCGGGTTTCACGCCACCGGCCCACTGGAGTACGTGGGCGAGCACTACCTGCGGTTCCGCAACGGCCGCTACTTCCTCAAGGGCGGCACCGACAGCCCCGAGAACTTCCTCGCCTACTCCGGCTTCGACAACCTGCAAGACCAAGGCGGCGATCCTCCGGGAGGCCCCTTCTTGCACGATTACGGGCCGCACATCGGCGACTGGAATGCCGGCGACCCCGACTGGGCCTCGGGCGGCAACCCCAATGCCGGCCGCGGCATCATCGGCGCCCTCAACTACCTCGCCGATGAGGCCGTCAACTCGATCTACTTCCTGCCGAACAATCTCGGCGGCGACGGCGAGGATTGCTACCCGTTCGTCTCGGCGGGCGGCACCACCACCGACAACACCCATTACGACGTCGGACGGATGGAGCAGTGGAACGTCGTCTTCACCCACGCGCAGCGCAAGGGCATCCTGCTGCACTTCGTGCTGGCGGAGCAGGAGTTCGAGAACACCACGTGGTTCGGTGGCACGGCGCTCAACACCGAACGCAAGCTGTTCTTCAAGCTTCTCGCCTCCATGTTCAGCCACCACATGGCGATCAAGTGGAACTTCTGCGAGGAGAACAGCGCCGCCGGCGGCGACGAGTTCAGCGTCGCCGAGCTACAGGCCTTCGCCGACTACCTCGGCTCGTGGACCACTTGGGCACACCCCATGGCCGTCCATATCGATCCCAACGACCTCACGCTGTATACGCAGATCGAGCAAGCCGGCGGCACTTGGCTCACCGCCACTTCGCTGCAGCTGCACCACAGCTACGGCGCCGACGTCGAAGCAGCGCGAGCGATCTTTGCACCGCGCAAGGTGATCATCGACCAGGACGAACAAGGTCCGCCGGGGACAGGCCTGACCGACACCAACCACGACAACCGCCGTCGCGACATCCTGTGGGACGTCTATCTGTCGGGCGCCAACATCGAGTGGTACTTCGGCTACCACCCGCTGCCGCTCGGCGGCGACCTGCGCACCGAGGACTTTCGCACCCGCGACGACATGTGGCGCTTCATGCGCTACGCGCGCAAGCTGATCGAGTCGTTCGAGTTCTGGAACATGGAGCCACACGACAACCTGCTGAGTGGCGAGGACCAGAGCTTCGGCGGCGGCGAAGTGTTCGCCCGGCTGGGCGTCGACTACATCGTCTACTTCCCCAACGCCTCGGCGACCGGAACCCTGGACCTGACGCACACCTCCCCCGCCAACAGCTACCGCGGCGAGTGGTTCAACCCGCGCGACGGCAGCGCTGGCGGTGGCGTGGTGTTCTCGGGCGGCGGCTCCCATGTCCCCGGCCCACCGCCGGCCAATCCAAACCTCGACTGGGTCTACACCGTGCGCGAGCTGTGACCGGCGGCGAGGGCACCGTCCATTGAGCGCCCGTCGAACCAGCGCGCCAACGCCGAGGACAGCTCGTAGCTCTCGCCTCCGTCGGTGCTGACCAGCGCCGCGTGCGCACCGAGCGCTGCGCAAAAGGCGGCTCCGTCCGGCTCCGGCCACGCGGGCTCGCCGCGGTGGTCGGCCGCACAAGCGGCCCGGTCGCTGGTGTGCCAGCCGCGGCACGCGATCGGTCGGGCCTCGTACACCGAGCAACGGTCGGCGGCATCGAGCAGGACACAGCGCTGGCGCGCGGCGGCCAGGCGCCGCCAGCCGTCGCGCTCCGCTTCCGCGCCCCGCCGGCGCAGCTGCGCGCGCCAGGCGGGCGTGGCGCGATCACCGAGTGCCTGCCCGAGCCGCTCGACCTCGGACGGCGCCACGCCGACCGGCACGTGGCAGCAATGGGCACAGCCGGCGGCACACGCGCGGTCCGCCCGCGCCGGCGAGGCATCACCGACGTCCTCGGCGGCGGCGGCGGCGACCGCAGCGCGGTCGCACGCCGAGCGATCGCGCAGCCCCCGCAGCGCTTCGGCCGCGCGCTCCTGCCCGCGGTAGAACCACGTCTGCGGATTCATCAAGACCGCCCGGTGGCGCGGCTCACTTCTGCGGGAACTCGCCGTGCGCGGCGAGCACCTGCTCGGCGCGGTGCACGACCCGCGGATCGGCGAAGATCTCCGCCATGCGGTCCTGCGGGATCTGCAGGCACTGCGCCAAGACGTCGGCGAGCTGGCCGGTGCTGACGTCGTCGAGCTCCTCGACCTTGTGCCCGGTGCGCTCGTGAATGGCGGCCAGCAGTGGGCGCTTGAGGCGCTCGTCGTCCTCGTCCGAGCACGGGGCCTCGGCCACCGACTCGATCGACACGCGGCGGTACGGCGCCTCGCTGTCGGCCTCCGCGATCCGCACGCGCTCGACTCCATACACCAGGATGGAGAAGCGGCCGTCCGGTAGGCGCTCGTGCCGGACGATCTCGCCGAGGCCGGCCACGGGCAGCACGGCCGGCCGTGCGTCGTCCGGGCCCACCTCGGCATCGCGGAGGGTGCCGACCACCATTCGCCCGGGCCCGTCCAGCATGTCCTCGACCATCTGCCGGTAGCGCGGCTCGAAGACGTTGAGGGGCATGACCTGACCGGGGAACAGAAACACCCCGGGCAACGGGAACAACGGCACGATCTTGGACATCACACTGCCCCGTGATTAGGCCGAGATCCGCCCGACTGCAAGCAGCCAGCCCGGAGGCGCCGAATCGCGGTCCGGCGCCAGCGGGTGGATGAGGCGGCAGAAACCTGGATCAGGACCTGCCGGGGTGCCGCGGCGCGCCGGTCACTCGACGTGCATCGCCACGGGCGCCGTCAAGGTGTAGGGGCCAAAGCCGATCATCAGCTTGCCCTCGGTGCCGGAGGCCTTCATCGAGATGGTGAGCTCATCGAAGGTCTTCTCGGACTTGGCGAACGTCATCGGCACTTCGATGCCGCCCTTGGTCTGGTGCGCGAGGAACGCGTCGGTCTTGTAGCCGCGCACCTTGGCGGGATCGAGCAGCGCCAGATGGAACACGCCCTTCTCGACCTGCTCGAGCGTCAGGTAGTAGTAGCCGGCAGGCACGTCGACATCGGCGATCTCGAGATCGACGTTGGTGTCGATCGTGGTCCAGAAGTTCTGGCCGAGGCGCCAGCGCCGGCCGATCGCCCGGTCGGACTCGAGCTGCTCGGTGTACTTGTCGTCCCACTTCGGCGTACCGTAGTTGACGACGATCTGGCCAGGCGACGACTGACCGCGCCAGAACAGCACGCGGAAGTCCTTGCGGTTGCCCTCGCTGGCCCAGACCTGCATCTTGCCGGCGCCGTAGTTGTCACCGGCGGCGCTCATGGCCTCGATCGCCTTCTTGTAGCGCGGGTCGTCGCGCAGCGAGTCCATGTCGGGGTCGGTGTCGAGGTGCGACACGTTGTTGAAGCCGGCCTCGGCGGCCTTGTTGAGCCACTCGATCGCCTTGTCCTTGTTGCCCTGCAGCGCATGCACGCAGGCGACGTTGTAGCTGGCGACCGGCCGCGTCTGGTCGAACTCGGTCGCCTTGATGTGCGCCTTCAGCGCCTTGTCGAGCTCGCCGGACGCGTGCAGCGTGTAGCCGAGCATGTGCCAGGCCTGCGCGTCCTTCGGCGCGACCTCGACCAGCTTGCCGAACGCCGAGGCGGCGTCCTCCCAACGCTGCTCCTGCGCCGCCATCTGCGCCTCTTGGCGCAGCTTCTCGGCATCGCCCTCTTGGGCGGGTAGGGCAATCGACAATCCACAGACCAACAGTGCGAGATGGGGGGTGCGCATTCGGTTCCTCGATCCTTTTTGGGGTTGGGGTGCGGCGGCGATCGGCTCTCTGCGCCGGCGATACCGCCGGTTCGTGAACGCTACCGTAACGGCAGAGCGGACGGCGCCGCCCGGGCGAAGTAGTACTGGCACTTTTCCCGACTCAGGGCCGGGCCCCACCTCTACCAGTCCCCTCTACCAGGGCAATGACAGCGGCTGCGCGGCCGCGTGGCAGGCCTCGATGAGTGCCACTGCACGGCGCGCTTCGCGGCCGTCGACGAACGGCGCTCGGCCGCGACGGACCGCGTCGACGAAGTCCGACAGCTGGCGGTCGAACAGATCGGCAACGTCCTCTTCGCGCCCGCCGGCAGCCACCGCCCGGCCACTGAGCAAGAGGTCTTGGTCACCGAGCTGCAGTTGGATCAGCGAGTTGAAGCGCGAGTCGATCTCGATTCTCCCACGCTCGCCCTCGAGGACGACCGTATTGCGCATCGCACGCGTTCGGCTGAGCTCGACGACACCCTCCGCACCACAGCGCAGGGTCAGACGCAGCTCGCAGTCGGCCTCGACGCCGCCGGCGGCGTCGTGGAAGTACTCGAACCGCTCGTAGTCGCCCAGCCACCACAGCAGGGTGTCGAGGGCGTGCACACCGGAGTCGGCCAGCACCCCGCCACCCGCCTCGCGGCGGAAGGTGAAGTCGGAGGCGGCCGGCCAGTCGTAGACGAACCCCTCCCGCATGTCGAAGCGCAGGATGCGTCCCAACCACTGCTCGTCGATCAACCGCTTGACGAAGCGGGACGAGTCGAACCAGCGCCGCGCCTGCCCCACCGCGAGCACCCGGCGCTCGGCATCGGCGACCTCGTTCATCGCGTCGCACTCCGCGGCCGTCAGCGCCATCGGTTTTTCCACCAGCACGTGCAGGCCGGCGCGCATCAGGTCGATCGAGATCGGCGCGTGCAGGTGGTGCGGCAGCGCCAGCACGGCGGCGTCGGCCACGCCCGGGAGCTCGGCCGCATCACTGAGCGCGTGCTCGACGCCCCAGCTCGCCGCCGCCTCCGCCGCGCGGCCCCGGTCGCGGTCGACGAGGGCGGTGACGGCGACGCCGTCGTGCTTGGCCAGCGCCGGCAGGTGCGCCTGCGCGACGGCGCCGATTCCGACCACGGCGACCCGCAGCGGAGATTCTTCAGATCGCGGTGTCTGGCTCATGGTCGATTCCGTCCCGCGACGGCTCAGGCGCCGGGGCTCTCCAGCTGGTACTTGGCGATGTAGTTGACCGCCAAGAATCCGAACATCGACGGGGCCAGCTTGCCGAGGAACTCGGAGCCACGCGTATACAAGCCCGGTAGACGACCGCGCAGCCGCCGCGGCAGGCAGTGGAAGTTGTTGTAGCTGCCCGACACCAAGTGGAACCCGTGGCGGCGCATCAGCGCGTCGAGCTCACTCTTGGAGTACTTCTTGTCCACCCAGTCGGGCGGCAGACCCATCGGGTTGCCGGCGGCGGGCTTGCCGCGGATGGCCCGCTTGAGCGGACCGACGACCTTGCGGCCCAGGTTGCCGAACAGCTCCCACTTGAACGACTGCATGACGAGCGTTCCGCCGGGCTTCATCACTCGCCGAATCTCTTCCATCGGTTGCGTCGGGTCTTCGAAGTACTCGATGTAGCCCAACGCCATCACCAGATCGAACGAGCGGTCGGCAAACGGCAGCTGATGGCCCATCCCGACCAAGCACAGATGTTGCTCGCCCTGACCGCCGACGCGGTCGACGGCTTGGCGGATCATCTCGGGAGCGAAGTCGATGCCGAAGAACTGACCGTCGTGGTCGAGAACGATCGGCGCGTAGTCGCCGGTACCACAGCCGACATCGAGCGCTCGCTCGAACCGACCGTCGGGTTCCAAGAGCTTGCGCACCGTCTGCCGGCGCGTGAAGAAATTGTAGGTCTTCGCGGTCTGGGCGCCGTCGTAGTAGCCAGCCCATGTGCCGGTGCCGGCCTGCTGGTCCCAGAACTTCTGCATATCCATCGGTCGACTATCCCGTCTTCAATTTGGCGCGGGCACGCCGCGCGACATCCATCATTTCGTGCACCGGACCCCGCACCTGGTCGGCGAACCAGTGCACGGGCCGGCGGAACACACCATAGCGCTTGAGCACGCGCTCACCGCGGCGAGCGACGCCGACGTCGGACGTCAGCACGCTCGTGTAACCGGCGGCGTACGCCTCATCCACCATCTCCTGATCCCACGCGCCGCCCGGCACGCAGAACGACACGCAGGGTCGGCCGAGCACTTCCTCGAGCCGCCGCTTGGACTCGCGCAGCTCGTAGCGCTTGGTCTCGGTCCGTGCTCGCGACAACAGGTAGTGGTTCACCGAGTGCGACGCGATCTCGACCAGCGGATGCTCGGCCGCCCGGCGCAACTGGCTCGCGGTCATCGGCCGGTAGTCGGCCTGCGCGAACAGCTCTTCCGTCGTCGGCTCCGCGCCGACGCGCCGAGCAAACTCATCGATAAAGGCGCCGCGCTCTTCTTGGCTGCAGCGCACGCACTCGTACATGACCCAGTCGTAGAGCTCGCGGCGACCGGCAGCCGACGCGGGGTCGAAGCGCCGCTCGCCATCGGTGAGTGCGAGCGTCAGCGGTCGAGTGCAGCGCTGCACCAGCCACTCGACGACGTCGTTGTACAGCGGGTTGCGGTCGAGCACGAAACCGGTGGTGATGGCGAACGTCGCCGGCAACTGCAGCCGTTCCAGCTCGGGCAAGGCGTTGGCGACGTTGTTCTCGTAGCCGTCGTCGAAGGTCAACACGACGTTGGTGCGCCGCCGCGACAGGCCTTCACCAGCGACGAACGAGCGCAGGGACAGCACGTTGCAGTGGCGGGCCAGGTACTCGAGCTGGGTGCGGAACTCGCGCAGCGGAACGTTGTAGCCGTAGAGGTTCTCGACGCCGTCGAACTGCTCGCGCTGCGGCACCCCGTGGTACATCAGGATCTTGGTGCGTCCACCGCGCAGCAGGTCCCAGACGAACGGGCCCCCGCAGCGGTGCGACCAGCGCAGCATCGTCTGCACGGTTCGCCCTCCGGCACTCATCGAGTCAGTCGCCGCCCGCGTCCGCGGCGGACTCGCCGGACAGCGGCTGCGCCTCGTCGATCAGGAAGTTCGGAATCGAGTCCTCGACCGCGTACGCGAGACGGCAGGCACGGCACTCGAACGCGCTCTCGTCCGCGCGCAGGTGAAGCGCCCCGTGACACTTGGGGCAAGCGAGGATGTCGATGACTTCGGGTCGGAGTGGCATGGTTGGGCTCCCTTGTATGCTACCCCGACCACCGGCGCCAAGCCTGGGCCGACGCGAAGGTGCGCTGGCACCGCCCCGACGGGCGGGCGGCGCGAGCGAGGGCCAGCCAGCGGCGCAGTACCGCACGGGCCCCGTCGAAACGACCTGCTAGACTGCCCTCAGTGCGGGGCCAAGGCGCGCCGCGCGCCTTGACACCATGCCACACACCGTCAGAATCGCCCGCCCTGCTGGCCCGGGCCCCTCATGCTGAACCTAGAAGGCAAGCGCGTTCTCGTCACCGGTGGCAGCGGGTTCATCGGCAGCCGGCTGGTCGAGCATCTCGTCCGGCAGCACGGCGCCACGGTCCGCGTGCCCGTCCGCCAGTACGCCAAAGCGGCGCGCGCAGCGCGGTTTCCGGTCGAGCTGCTGCGCCTGGATCTGCTCGACGACACCGCCGTCGACGCCGCCGTCGAGGGCTGCACGGCGGTGATCCACTGCGCCTATGGCAACGACGGCGACGAGGAGAAGATGCGCCGCGTCACCGTCGACGGCACCCGCGCGATCCTCGATGCCGCGCGGCGGCACGGTGTGCAGCGGGTCGTGCACGTCAGCACGATCAACGTCTACGGCGAAACCCCGGACGGGCCTCTCGACGAGACCGCGCGCCGGCGCTACTTCGGCGACGTCTACTCCGACTCCAAGCTCGACGCCGAGAACCTGGCGATGGAGTACGCGGCGAGTGGCGACCCGGTCACGGTCGTCCAGCCGACCGTGGTCTACGGCCCGTTCGCTTTGGCGTGGACGGTCCGCATCCTCAACGAGATGACGAGCGGTCGCATCCCCCTGATCAACGGAGGGGACGGCCTGTGCAACGCCGTCTACATCGACGATCTGGTCGACGGCATGCTGCGCGCCGCGACGCGGCCGGAGGCGATCGGCGAGTGTTTCTTGTTGTCCGGCGGCGAGCCGGTGCCGTGGCACGAGTTCTACGGGCGCTACGAGGGCATGCTCGGCCGCAGCGCGACCGTGCCGATGTCGGCCGCCGAAGCCATCGCCGACTACGAGGAGCGCTTCGTCAAGAAGAAGCGACGCAGCGTAGTGCGTGAGGCGATGAGCATCCTGCGCCACGAGCAGCGCGTGCGGCAGCGCGTGCTCAGCTCGATCGAAGGCCGCGTGTTCTGCCGCGCGGCCCGCATGGTGCTGCCCTCGGGTGTGCGCCGATCGATCCAACGCCAGGTGGCGAAGCAGAACGGAGCGGTGCCCGCGCCGGCGGCCGTGGCCACCGCGACCGCCGTCGAGCCGGAGGCGCCGATCCACGCGATGAGCCCGTCGGCAGTGCGCTATCAGGCGAGCAAGACCCACGTGAGCATCGACAAAGCCCGCCGGCTGCTCGACTACGAGCCGGCGTTCGACCTCGATCAAGGCATGCAGAGGACCGAGCAATGGGCGAGGTGGGCCGGCCTGCTGAGCTGAGCGGCGGCGACGGTGCGGCCACCGCGGCACCGCCGGTGGTCGGGATCGCGATTCCCTGCTACAACCACGCACACTACCTCGAGGAGTGTCTGCGCAGTCTCGTGGCACAGACCTACGAGCACTGGGAGGCGCTGGTCATCGACGACTGCTCGCCGGATGCCGATCAGATCCAACCGGTGTTGGACGCGGTCGGCGACCCCCGCATTCGAGTCGTCCGGCACGAACGCAACCGCGGGTTGGCGGCATCGCGCAACACCGGCTTTCGCGACAGCGGCCGGGACGTGCTGCTGGCGATCGATGCCGACGACAAGTTCGCTCCCCGCTGCCTCGAGCTGCTGGTGACCGCACTGCTCGCCGATCCCGACCTCGACTGCGTCTACCCCGACTTCCAGCTGTTCGGCCGGCGCAACGACGTGCAGGTGTTTTCCGGACCGCCACCGGAGCACGGCCGCGTGCTGCACACCGACCACACGATCCCGGGCGCCGGCACGATGATGCGGCGCGGGCTGTGGGAGCGGCTCGGCGGCTACGACGAAGATGACGAGCTGCGCCGCGGCCGCGAGGACTTCGAGTTCTGGATCCGCGCGTTCGCAAAGGGTTGCAGAGCGAAGCGCGTCCCCGAACCGCTCTACCACTACCGCATCTCGCACTCGTCGATGACCTTCGCGTGCCGCCTCGAGGACCACCTCATCGGCGATTACATCGACAAGAAGAACCGCGCGCTGTTCGCCGATTCCCGCGAGGCAGACCGGCTGCTGAGCATGTTCTACCACCGCGCCGCCTACTCCAACTACGAGGACCACGAGCGCGGCAAGGCACTGCGCCTGGCATGGCGGGCGTGGCGACTCCACCCCGGCCTCAAGCAGCGGCGGACGTTGGCCAAGGCCCTGGTGCCCCTCAGCCTGCACCGCGCCTACCGGCGCGGCGAGGTGCGCCGGTGGGTGCCGTTCCTCGGCTATCCGCTGCACAGTGCGCGCCGGCACCGCCCGTTCTTCGTCATCGGTGTGGCCCGCTCGGGCAACACTCTGTTCCGCCGGATCCTGACATCCCACTCGGGCTTGCACATCCCGCCCGAGACGTTCGCGATGGGCCAGTGCATCCGCAAATGGCAGCGCTACAGCAGCAAGCTCGCCTGGCCCGACCTGGTCCACCTGACGCTGGCCGAGTACGAGCTGCATCCCGAGTTCCACACGATGGAGACGTGGCTCGGGCCGTTGGCGGACCGGCTGACGAACTGCGATCCCAGCCTGCGCAACCTCGCCCACGTGCTCAACTCGATCTACCAGTTCCACGCCGAGGAGCACGGCGTGCGCTTCGAGCGATGGGGCGACAAGACTCCGTTCTACTCGCTCGACGACACGATGGTGGAGAACGACAAGCCGAGGCGGCTGGGCCACGGCACTCCACAGACGTTGGAGCGCATCCGAAGAGTCTTCCCCGACGCGCAGTTCCTGCACATCTACCGCGACGGCTGTGACGTCGCCTACTCGTTCCTGCGCGGCAACTTCGTCTCGCGCCCCACCGAGGCCGCCTGGCGCTGGACGCACACCGTCGGCCAAACCCTCAACTTCGTGCGCAAGTACCCGCAAGCGTGCCACGAGCTCCGCTACGAGGACCTGGTGGCGGACTCGGAAACGACGATCCGCGGGGTCTGCGAGTTCCTCGGCGTCGAGTTCGAGCCGGCGATGCTGCACTCCGAAGGCACGGCGGCCAAGCTCGGTGACGTGCCCGAGTGGAGCTGGCATCGGCAGGTGACCAAGCCGATCAACGCCCGCAACCCGGGCAAGGGCCGCGCCTACTTCTCCGAGCATCAAAAGCGCGCACTGCAGGAGATCATGGGCGCCCAGCTCGAGGCTCTCGGCTACCGCCCCTGCACGGACACCCCGTAGCCAAGGCAGCCCATGCGAGTGGTCGTGGTCGGCGCGGGAGTGTTCGGCCTCAGCGGAGCCATCGCCCTGGCGGAGCGCGGCCACCAAGTGCGGGTGCTGAGCGCCGGCGCGCTCGACGACGCCGATCACGCGTCGTCCGACAGCAGTCGGGCGGCCCGCGCCGACTACGGCGATGACGCGTTCTACACCGATCTGGCGCTGCGCGCTCTGCGCGCATGGCCGCGGTGGGGATCGGTCTTCCACCGCAGTGGCTTCCTGTTCGCCACGCAGGCCGCGCTCGAGGACAGCCCGTTCGAGTGGCGCTCGTTCTGCCAGCTGCGCGGGCGCGGGGCGCCGGTGCAACGCCTGCGCGGCGAGGCGCTGTCGCGCCGCTTCCCGCTGTGGCGCGACGCCGGCTTCGCCGACGGCTACCTGAGCCAGGCCGCGGGCTGGATCGACGCCGACGCGGTGCTGGCCTCGCTGCGCGCGCGGGCGCGCGCGGCGAGGGTAGAGCTCTGTCCCCACACCCTCATCCGCGCCATCGAGCCCGCCGCCGCGCGGATCGCGCTGCGCGGCCCGAGCACGCACCTGTCCGCGGACCACGTCGTGCTCGCCACCGGCGCGTGGACCCCGTCGCTGTGGCCCGAGCTGGCCGATCGGCTGCGGGCCACGGCGCAGCCCGTGCTCTACCTGCGGCCCGAACAGCCGGAGCGTTTCGCGGCCGCGGTGTTCCCGCCATTCGGCGCCGACCTCGCCCGCAGCGGCTGGTACGGCTTCAGCGCCACTGCCTCCGGCTTGGTCAAGATCGCCAACCACGGCCCGGGCGCGGCGCTGGGACCAGAGGACCCGCGCGACGTGCCCGCGGCCTTCGAGGCGGAAGTGCGCGCCTTTCTGGCACGAAGGCTGCCCGCGCTGCGCGATGCGCCGTGCGCCCGCGCGCGCGTCTGCTTCTACACCGACTCGTTCGACGGCGATTTCTGGATCACTCGCCACCCGGAGCACGCGCGGCTGTCGTTCGCCACCGGCGGCAGCGGCCACGGCTTCAAGTTCACCCCGCTCCTCGGCTCGATCATCGCGGACGTCGTCGAAGGCCGCGCCAACCCGGCCGCCGCCCGCTTCGCATGGCGGCCCCCCGGCCCGTGGCGGACCGAAGAAGCCCGCCGCGACTGAAGCGGGCGGGCCGCGCCACCGCGTCTCAGCGCGCGCGAGATCGGCTCGGGCCAGGCAGCGGCTGGACCTCCCCACTACCGCGCGTCGCCAGCTGCTCGGTGATGCGGCGCATCATCTCGGCGAGCTCGCTGACCTGCGCGCGCAGCTCGATGAGCTCGGGGTCGGCGCTGCGCACCGACGGCGGCATCGGGGCCGACGGCCCCGCGCTGGGGCCCGCCGGACCACTTGGACCCGTGCCGACGGGGCCCGCGCTGCCGGGACCGGACGGGCCGAGCCGCGAAGCCCCAGGTAGCGACGGACCGGCGCCACCCGGACCAGACCGCGACGGGCCAGCGGCGACCGGCGCGGTGGGCACGGAAGGCTGCCGCGGCGCCAGCCCCGGGGGCGCAACCGCCGGAGGCACGTCCAGGGCAACTCCAGGTGCAGCACCGGGGGCTGGCGGCGAGCGGTCGTCGAACAAGGAGGCGATCAGCGGGATGCGACCCAGCCCCGGCGGCGCCGATCGGCGGGCGTGTCCGGTCTCCATTTGCCGTCGCAGCTGGCGCAACAGACCGGCGTCGGCGTCGCGATCGACGCGACGCAGCGCCTCGATGGCCGAGTCCAACGCCTCGAGCATCCGCTCGCGGTCGGCCGACGGTGCTTCGGCGGGCGCCGGGTCCTGCGCGGGCGCCGGCAATCCAGCCGGCAGGAGATCGGCCTGCCGGTGCCGGAGCACTTCGACTCGAGCGAGGAGATCCGCGGCCTCCGCGTGCCTGCCCGTGTCATGCGCTTCGCGTGCGCCCGCGAGCAACAAGTCGACGTCCCCCTGCAAGCCCGCGTGCATGCGCTCGGCGAGCGGCGGGAGCGCCAACTCCGGTGGACGTGGATCGCGCGCCGCGGCGACCGCCGCCAACAGCGCGGCCCGCTCCGCTTCGAGAGCGGCGCGCTCGTCCTGCAGCACGCGCACGGCCTCCTCGACCTCGGCCACGGCGGCAGGGTCCTGGGCCAACACCGGCAGAGCCGGCAACACCAACGCCGCCAGCGCACCCACGCCGCCGCGGGCTCGCCAAGTCATGGTTCGATCGGTTCGTCCTCGCATGATCATCGTCAACCTGCCTTTCAAGTCGTCTGCCCGACCAACGCCACTGGCGAGGGCCGGAGTCGGGGTCTTCGCTTTCGAGAGAAACGCGACGGTCTCGACCAACGCATCGGCGTAGGCACGCCCGTCGCTCGGCAACGCCCAGAGCACCCAGGCGTCGCAGCAATGCTCTTCCGCTTCGCGGAGCCGGCGACACACCGGCCCGACCAACGGGAACCACCAGTAGCCGGCTCGCACCGCCAACTCCAACCAGCGCACGCGGTGATCGCCGCGCCGCAGGTGCGCGAGCTCGTGGGCGAGCACCGCGTGCAGCTGCGCTGTCGACATGCTGGCGCTCAGAGCGGACGGCAGCACGATCACCGGCCGCACGAAGGGCGGCGCGTAGGCCATCGGCGACGCCGCTGCGGGCAGGATGGCCACGCGCGGCGAGCGGCGCATACCGAGCGAGCGCGCCAGGCGGGCGGTGGCTTCGCGCAACGCGGCCGGCGCCGGTCGCGCGGACCGCACCGCGCGGTGCAGGGCGACGAAGCTGCCGAGGTCGCGCGCCAACACCACGGCGGCGCCGATTCCCCACAGCCAAGTGACCCACACCCACCACGGAGTGGCGGGTGCGCTCGACGGCGGTGGCCCGGTCGGTGCCGGGACCGCGGCCGCCGTCGGGTGCGCCGGCCGCTCTCCGCGCACCTCAGCGGGCGGCGAGTTGGGCACGAAAGGCATTCGCTCGATCACCGACAGCGCACCGCCCTCGGCCGGCGTCACCGTGGCCGTGGCCGGCGCAGTGGGCCATGCCGCGACCTCGACGGGCACCGGCACCAAGGGAGGCGTCGCCAACTTGACCAAGACCAACAGCCAAAGCGCATGCGTCAGCGCCGGTCGCGCACGCCAGCGGGCTGCCAACAGCGCGAGCACGGCGAGGCCGCTGGCGACCAGCGCGTTGCAGGCGAGCACCCACAGAAACGAGATCATGGTCGACCTCCGCGCTCGTCCTCACGTTCGCGGTCGAGCCGCTCGACCAGCGCGCGGAGATCGTCGACATCCGCGCCGGACAGGCCCGCCTGCTCGACCAGCTGACTGATCAAGGGCGCGTAGCGGCCGCCGCACAGCTTGTCGGCGACCGTGCGCAGCTGCCGGCCGATCAGCGCGTCGCGATCGACGCTGGCCGCGAACCGCTGTGGTCGCGCATCGCGGTCGCGGCCGACGAAGCCCTTGGCCAGAAGCCGCTCGCACAGCTTCTGCACGGTGGCGTACTCGGAAGCGCCACCGCCGGGATACAGCGCGTCGCTCAAACTGCGGATCGAGGCGGGGCCGTGTTGCCACAGTAGCTCGAGGACCGCCAGCTCGGCGTCGGTCACGTCTTTGGGTGTTCTCGCCATGATCTAGACAGAATGTCTATTCGGCAGGCTAGACGTTTCGTCTTGAGGAGGCAAGTACTTCATAGACATTTCGTCTTTTCAGCGCGTTGCGGGATGCAGGGCCTCAGGCAAAAACTCCCCCGCGTCCGGCAGGTCTGGGCGTCAGAAGCCCTCAGCTGGGCGCCCAACCGGCGAGCGGCGGCCACGCCCCGGCCGCGGGACTGCCCGCATCACGCCGGCGGTCCTCCGCCAACACCGCGAGACGAAGGGCGCGCAACCGCAGATCGCGCCGCAGCGCGGCCGCGTCCCCCGGATCGGTGCACGCGGCGAGCAGACTCCGCAGCGTCACCAGCTCCTTGCGCAGCTCCAGTTCCTCGGGGAGCCAGCCGGTGCTCTTCAGCACGAGGTAGCTCGCGCGCAGGTCATCCGGCACCGCCGACAGGTCCTCCAGCGCGAGCGGCCGACCGCGCCCCGGCAACTCGTCGAACTCGCCGCGGGCAATGGCCTCGCGGATGCGGGTCTCGGCCAGCGCGCGGAGGGCGTCCATGCCGGCATCGTCGGCCGGCAACCGCGCCCGATCAACGCCTCACCCACTCACCCAACGCAGCGCGAGCGCGGTCTCGATCACTTCGGCTCCCTCGCCACAGGTGCACTGTGGAGTCTCGAGCAGCAGCACGGCGTCGGCGCCGTGCCGGCGCGCCTCGCGCAGCACGCAATCCATGGCGGACGGGCCGAAATCGCCATCGCGAGCGCGGATGTGCGCGACCTTGACGAAGGGCTTGGACACATCGGCGAGCTCGTGGAACACGGCGATCGGATGGGTCTCGGGCCGCGCCGAATGCGCGACCTCACCGAGTGCGACGGAGCGCACCGAGGCACAGGCGCCGAGTGAGAGGCAGGCCAAGAGCAGCGCGCCGCGCGGGCGCGCTGTATCGCGGAGTGGACGTTCGGACATGGCGGACGGATGGTGGTGCAAGCCGCGTTCCGCCCGCGCGATCCCACTCTCATCCCGCCCAGCCCAGCCAAACGCCGGTGCCGACGGCCAGGAAGAACGCCAGCGCCGCGCCCAGCGCCAGCGCGGAGGCGTGCCCGTTCGCGAACTCCGGCCCCACGAAGCGTCGCCGGTTCAGCCACAGCAGGGTCAAGGCGAGCAGCGGGAGGAACGCCGCGCCAAAGACGGCATACGCCTTTTGCATGCTGCGGAACGGAAACCACAGCCCCACCAGCGGCAGGGTGGCGAGACCGTACAGGTAGCCGCGGTACGCCGCGCCGCGCGGGTCGACGGCCGCGCCGCCACGCCGAACCCCAAGGTAGTCGGCAAACAAGTACGGCACCGACTGCCAGACCCCCAACAGGCTGGAGAACACGGCACCGAAGGCCCCGATCAAGAACGCCACGCGACCGACCTCTCCCAGTGGCTCGACCAATCGATCGGCGAGTGCGACCAGCAGGGATGCTCCGCCGCCCCCCACTTCGACGGTGCTGCCGATGATCACCATCGCGACACCGAACACCGCGGTGACGCCGTAGCCGACGCCCAGATCGATCCGGCACGCCGTCAGCCCGTCCGCGCCATCGCGCTGCTCCTCGCGCATCCAATAGCCGTAGCACAGCACGGTCAGCGTGCCGCCGACGCCGCCGATCAACGCCACCGTCCAGCTCAAGCCCTCGCCCTGAGCGTCGGGCACGGTCGGCAAGAACAAGCCGCGCATCACCGCCGGCCAATCGGGCGCGACCAGCACCGCGGTGGCGACGACGATGACGAACATCACACCGATGCACAGTCGCATCAGCCGCTCGAACACGCGATAGCCACCGAGCTCCACCAAGACCACGCCGAGCGCGCTGGCGGCGATCCCGAACCACCGTTTGCCGACCTCGACGTCGGCGAATCCGCCGAACAGCGCGTGTGCGGTGACGCCGCAAGCGCTGACCAGGGCCGAGCCGACGAACCAGCTCCACAGCAACAGATAGGGCAGGAACACCCAGCCCACCCACCGGCCCCCGTGGGTGCAGGCGCCCTCGAGCAGCGTCTGGCCCGTGGCGAGCTGGTACCGGGCCAACCCCTCGTTGAGCACGAACTTGAGCGCCGCCCCGAGCAACACGGCCCAGAGCACGGCGACACCGATCTGGCTGCCGGTGAACGCCGCCGTGGCCAGGTCACCGGCACCGACGCCCGTGGCAGCGACCAGCAGCCCCGGCCCGATCAGGCGCAGGCGCTGCCCCGCCACCTACTCGATCACTTCCACCGACTCGGCGTGCAGCTGGTAGATGTCGACGCAGTAGCCGTCTTCCATCGCCGCCTCGACCACGAACTTGCCGACCACCTTGATCGGCTCGAACTGGTAATCGATGCGCGCGTCGCCCTGCATCACGATGCGCACGAGGCCGTTGATGTCCGGCGGTTGGCCGTAGCAGCACGACCACAGCGACTGCACCAAGAGGAACTCCTTGATGTTCTCGACCTCGTCGATCGGCAGCATGAAACCGGTCATCATCACGTGGCTGCCATGCAGCTTTTTGACCGATGGCGGCATGCCCAGCAGACCGTCCTCGTAGGGCCAGGACTCGAGCTCCTCGAAGGTCAGGATGCGGTCGATCCCGTCGAGCTTGCCCGCCTTGATCAGCTCGCGCAGCCGGCGCTCGGCGGCCAACATCGCCTGCGCGCTCTGCATCGCGGCGATGTCCTCCGGGTCGGCGGAGGCCGGCACTTCGTCGACGACCGGCGCCGACACCACCGTCTCGCCGACGGCTTTCGCAGCTGGCACCGCCGCGCTGCGCATCGCCGCGACGAGCTCGTCGAGAACGGGGCGCGGCCGCGCGCCACTGACGACGTCGGTGGCGCCGGCCGCGGGCAAACGCGCCGCGGCCCGCACCTCACCATCGACAATCCATGCCAGGTGGGCACCTTCGCGCTCCCGCGTCATGCGGTCGAACTCGGCGCGCCGCGCGGGCACCGGTGCACAGGCCAGCACGGCGCCTTCGCCATCCGTGCTGGCCTCGACCCGCACACCCGTCAGGTCGGCGGCGGTCCAGCGCGGCGCCCGGCGATCGATCGCGATCAGCTCCCACAGCGGAGCCTCTGCGCCGGTCTTCAGCTCGGCCTCGGAGAACAGGGGAACGGCGGTCACTCCGCCGGCCGCGCGACTGAACACCGGACCGCCGCGCTGCACTGCGTGCGGCAACCACTGCAGGCGCGCGTCGGCGCCGCCCTGCGCCGGCGAGAGCCGGTTGTACTCGGCGACGCGCTGCGGGTCGGCGCGCAGCCGCGTGGCATTGCCCGCGGTCTGCAGCCAAACGAGCAGCCGCTGCTTCTCGGCGCGCAGGTCGACGCCCGATGCGCCGTTGGCGGTGACGCCGATCTCGAGCGACGGCCCACCCACCGCCGGCAGGGCCTGCGCCGCCGCGGCAGCGGACAGCGCGAGGACGGACAAGAGCGTGTGCTGCATCGTCATGGATCTCGTCTCACGATATTGCACGCCGGGCCGCAAGAGAAGCGCCGCCGGGCGGCGATCGCCCCTTCAGGAGATCGGGCCGAGATGGTCTGCCACCGGGGTCAGCGATCCCTTAATAGCGGGGAGAACTCCCGCCAGGCCGCCCAGGGCGGTGACGCCCGCGATGAGCCAAAGCTCGTCCTTCGAGAAACGCGCCCAGTCGATGGCGACGCCGGCGACGTCCTCGATCAGCCCGCCGAAGGCCCACGCCGCGCCATGGCAGGCGAGCACCCCCAACGTGGCGCCGACCGCCGACACGAACAGGGCCTCCAGCAAAATGACCCAAATGACCTGGATGCGGCGGGCGCCGAGCGAGCGCATGATCGCGATCTCGCGGCGCCGCTCGTTCATCGTGTTGTAGAGCGCGACCAACACAGCGGCCGCCGCCACGATCAGCACGAGCAGGGACACGACCTGCAGCACGTCCTGGGCGCTGCCGACGATCTCCATCAGCCGGGGGATCTCCTTCTGCGCGAGCGCGACCTGCGCGTCGGGCCGCGTCTGGAAGTACTGCTCCAGGTAGCGCGGGCCCATGTGGTGACGCGGTTTGACCAGGATCGCACTCAGCAACACGTCGCCGGGTTCGGCATCGACTGCGTCTTGGGCGCGGACCGCGACGTGGTCGTCCATCGACAAGAACGTGCCCAGCGGAATGAAGATCGCCCGGTCGATCGGCGAGTTGGTCGGCGCCAGGATGCCGGAGACGACGCAGGAGTAATCGTCGTGCGTGTGGGCGCCGACCTCGTCTTGCCGGCCGTGCACCGGCACGATCTCGGCACCGAGCCCGAGCCCGAGCCACCGCGACACCTTGGAGCCGATCACCGCCCGGCGCCAGGCGACCGGGACGTGCATGTGGTGGTCGTGGCCATCGTGACTCTCGCCGGTGGCCTCGTGCTCGGCCATGTGCGCCGCGAGCTCGGCCTTGTCACTCGCGAACAGCATCAGGTCCTCGTGCGTGAACTGCCACGGCTCGCCGGCGCTGAACTCGAGGTGCCGGTCCTTGCCCAGCTCGTAGCGCGAGAACATCTCGTCGGTCGTGCCGATGATCGGCAAGTACCGGTCGCTGTAGGTGTCGCCCCGCGCCTGCGGGATCGCGTAGTGCACGTGGTAGCGCGCAGGCAGCTTGTCCTCGTGCAGATCGATATAGGTCTGCAGCTTGACCACGCCCTGCGGTGAGCCGAGGTTCAGCGCGGTGCTGGTGACGATCTCCAGCGGCGAGCTGTCCTTCGAGCCCACGATCGCCGGAAAGCCGCCGATGCTGGCCACGTAGCCGCGCCTGAGCTCGTCCCGCAACAACCACAGCGACGCCAGCAGGCCGGTGCCCAACAAGATCGACATGCCGGTGAGCACCGACGACAACATCCGCACGCGCAGATTGCGCAGACTGACCGAGACCAGCTTCACGACGCGCTCCTCAAGTCGGCGAGATCGACCGTGCGCTGCATCTGCGCCGCGCTGTCGGGATCGTGAGTCACCATCAAGACCGTCCGCTGGTCCTCCGCCGCCAGCTGCAGCAAGAGCTGCAGGACAGCGCGGCCGGTGTCGCGGTCCTGGTTGCCCAACGGCTCGTCGGCGAGCACCAGCTCGGGCTGATTGACGAGTGCCCGGCACATCGCCACCCGCTGCGCCTGGCCCAGCGACAACTGGTTCGGCCGGTGGTGTATGCGATCGGCGAGGCCGACGCGCTCGAGCAACGCCTCGCCCCAGCGCCGCGAGTCGGCCCCGGAGCGGCCGGCGAACACCGCGCCGAGCAGCACGTTCTCGAGCGCCGTGAACGGCATCAGCAGGTTGAGCGTCTGGAACACCATGCCGATGTGGCGGGCGCGAAAGCGGTCGCGCGCCCCCTCCGACATGCGGGTCACGTCGGTGCCGCACACCGCGACGGTGCCGCGGTCCGGCCGCGCGATGCCGGCGATGCAGTTGAGCAGGGTGGTCTTGCCGAGTCCGGAGCGACCGATCAACGCAACTTGCTCACCGCGCTCGACTTCGAGCGCCTTCACTTCGCACGCCATGACGCGTTCGCCGCCGCGGTCGTAGGCCTTCTGCAGATCGTGGATCGCGATCGCGATCCGCTGAACGTCGGTAGAAGAGTCAGTCATGAACAGTCGCGCACGGCTTCGAGTTCGGCACACAGGCCGGCAACCAGATCGTCGACGCCGAAATCGCCGCGATCCAGCACGCTCCACGTATACGTCTCGACTTCGAGCAACGGATAGGGCGATTGCAAACCGCGCAGCACCCGCTGGAGCTCGGCGCGGGTCGAGCCCAGCGGCCCGTCGCGGTCCCAGAACACCGGCACGTGGAAATGGGTGCGCAGCCGACCGGCGGCCGCGAACTCCGCGCGGCGCGCGGCGACCTCGCTGAGATCGGCGGCCCGCAGACCGGTGTCGCTCGCCGTCTGGTGCAGGTAGCGCGGCTCGTCGAAGGCCAAGAGGGCATCCAGCGCGTGCTCCGGGGCGCGCAGCTCGAGGCATGACGACACTTGGATCTTGGGCACTGCGACCCCGCGCGCGGCGAGGCCGGCGAGCGCCAAGAGCGGCTCCTCACCGACCACGAACGCATGGCAGAGGTCGATGCAGACGCCCAGGTGCCGGCGCAACAAGCTCTCGTCGTCGGCGTGACCGCTGGCGCGGGCAAACACCCAATCCTCGAGGAACGCCGCGGCCTGCGCCGCAGTCTCCAAGACGCAGTCCGGCTCGGGCTCGAGCGCCAACACGCAGCGCACGCCGTGCACGTCCTCCAGCTCCGCCAGCCGCGCGGCCGCGCGGCGCAGCTGGGCAGCGGACGCGCGCAGATCGACCGCGCCGTGACCGAGGGGGAGACTCGAGATCGGCACCGATTCGCCGGCTGCCACCAGCGCACACGCCGCTTCGGCGACGTCCAGCGTGTAGCGCAGCCGGCGCGGGTCGGCCCAATCGGGCGCGTACACCGCGTACTTGACGCGCTCGGTGTGGAAGTCGCCGTAGGGAAACGCGTTCGCCGTCCACACCGCGAGCCCGTGCGCGGCCAACTCGGCGCGCACCTGCTCCTGGCGCGCGACGTCGGCGAGCAGCTCGGCGGCACAGCGCGCGTTCCACCAGACGCCGAGACCGAACGGCGCGGGCTGCTGCGCCGCCACCGGCGCCGCGTGCGACGCCAACACCGCGAGCCACGCGTCCAGATCCTCCGTCGGGTGGACGTTGCCGCAGTAGGTGATCTTTCGGTCCTGCATGACGAAGCGCAGCGACGGCGGACCATACGCGACCCCTGCGATCAACGCCCGAGCACCGGCAAAAAGCCGGTTTCTTCAACAGCCCCGCTGGCGATGGACGATAGAACGAAACAGACGACATGAGCGCGACCCCCCCCGACGACGCGAGCACGCGCCAGGCGCAGCGCGCGGCGCGTATCGAGGCCATCCTCGCTTCGCCCTCCTACCGGCAGGCACACACCGACCAGCTGTTTCTGTCGCGCGAAGAGCTGCGCCCGGTCCGCATCCAGCTCGAGCTGCTCAAACCCGAGCTGATTCTGCAGGATCAAGGCGTGCACTCCACGATCGTGGTGTTCGGCGGCACCCGCGTCATCGAGCGCCCCCAGGCCGAGGCCCGGTTGGCGGCGGCGGAGGCGGCGCTGGCCGCCGCGCCGGACGATCCGGCGCGGCAGCGCGACGTGCGCATCGCCAACAACCTCATCAAGAAGGCGCACTACTACGACGAGGCGCGCGAGCTCGGCCGCCTGGTCAGCTCGAGCTGCCAGGTCGACGGCCAGTGCGACTACGTGGTCGTCACCGGCGGCGGACCGGGGATCATGGAGGCGGCCAACCGCGGCGCCCACGACGTCGGCGCCAAGAGCATGGGTCTCAACATCACGATCCCGTTCGAGCAGGAGCCCAACTCGTACATCGCGCCGGAGCTGTGCTTCGAGTTCAAGTACTTCGCCATTCGCAAGATGCACTTCCTGATGCGGGCGAAGGCGATGATCGCGTTCCCGGGCGGCTTCGGCACCATGGACGAGCTGTTCGAGACGCTGACGCTGATGCAGACCCAGCGCATGGACCGCATTCCGGTGATCCTGTTCGGCCGCGACTACTGGAACAAGCTCGTCAACTGGGACGCGTTCGTCGAGGAGGGCACCATTTCGCCCGACGACCTCGACATGATCAGCTACGCGGAGTCCGCCCAAGAGGTCTGGCAGATGATCAGCGAGTTCTACGCCGAGCACCCGGCGCCGAAGCTCCCGCGCGGTCAGTAGCACCGCCGCCGAGCCATGTGGCGACGTCCGTCAAATCAGCGTTCCGGATCGAGGGTGCCGCCGGTGCCACGGCGCCGTTGGCGCGGCGGTCCCGCCCGAACCAGCGATCGCGCCGTCGCAACTCCGACCAGCCGGACATTGCCAAAGGCAGCGCAGAGGACAGAATGGAGCGGGTGATGAGATTTGAACTCACGACCCTCACGTTGGCAACGTGATGCTCTACCACTGAGCTACACCCGCTCGCCGGTGTCCGCCGGTCGGAGGCCGGCGGCGTGAGGCGGGTCATCGAAGCGAGTCCCCGATGGAAGTCAAGAGCCGATTCCCGGAACACCGTTCGCCGAACGACCACGACCGGCTGGCGCCGCCGACCCCGTCGCCCGTGACGTATCCGCAGACGTTCGGCCAGCTGCTCGAGCGCAGCGCCGAGCGCTTTGGCGACCGCACGTTCCTGCCCCGCCAGCATGCCCGGGGCGGCGAGCCGGTCAGCTTCCGCGCCCTGCGGGACGAGGTCCGCACCCTGGCCGCGGGACTGGCATCGCTGGGGATCTCGCACGGCGATCGGGTCGCCCTGATCTCGGAGAACCGCGCGGCGTGGCTCGCCGCCGACCTGGCGATCGCGTCCCTCGGCGCGGTCGACGTACCGCGCGGGGTCGACACGGCCCCCGCGGAGCTCGCCTTCATCCTGCGCCACTCGGCGGCGCGGCTCGCGTTGGTGGAGAACGATGCGGTCGCCGGCGAGCTGGCCCGACTCCGCGCCGAGTTGCCGGCGCTCGAGGGGATCGGCTCGCTGCAGGAGCAGACCGAGGTCGAGGGTGTCGACTCGTTGGCCGCGTTGCGGCGCCGCGGCGAGCGGTGGCTGGCCGACCACCGCGGCGAGCTCGAGGCGCGCGCCTCGGCAGTCAGCGGCGACGACCTGCTCACCATCGTCTACACGAGCGGGACCACCGCCGAACCCAAGGGCGTGATGCTCACCCACGGCAACGTGCTGAGCAACGTGCGCACCGTCAACATGGTGCTCGACCTCGGTGCCAGCGACCGGTTCTTGTCTGCCCTGCCCCCGTGGCACATGTACGAGCGGATGATGGACTACGTCGCCCTCGCGGTCGGCGCCGAGCTCGTCTACACCGATCGCCGCCGCATCAAGGAAGACCTCGGCGCGATGCGGCCCACGCTGTTCGCCGCGGTGCCGCGGATCTGGGAGACCATCTATGACGGCATCGTCGGCCACACCAACAAGCTGCCGCCGGCCAAACGCAAGATGATGCTCGGCGTGCTGCAGCTGTGCCAGCGCGTCGGCGGACGCCGGGCGAACTGGCGGGACCGCGCCACGCACCGCCTGCTGCGAGCGACCCTGCTACCCAAGTTCCAACGGATCACCGGCGGCCGTCTGCGCCTGGCAGTGTCCGGCGGTGGCGCCCTACCCTCGCACGTCGACGAGACCCTGCTCGGCCTCGGCATCCCGATCTGCAACGGCTACGGCCTGACCGAGACCAGCCCGGTGATTTCGGTGCGCACCCCGGAGACCAACCGCGGCGGCACCATCGGCCACCCGCTGCCGGAGACGAGGGTTGAAATCCGCGGCGCCGACGGCGCCGCGCTCCCTCCCGGCGACAGCGGCGTCATCTGGGTGCGCGGACCCTGCGTCATGCGCGGCTACTACCAAAACCCGGAGCGCACCGCCGACGCGCTGCGTGACGGCTGGTTCAACACCGGCGACCTCGGCCACATCGAGCCCGACGGCCAGCTTTGCATCACCGGTCGCGCCAAGGACACGATCGTTCTGGCCAGCGGCGAGAACGTGGAGCCCGAGCCGGTGGAGGGTGCGATCGTCAAGTCGCGGTGGATCCAGCAGGCGGTGGTCGTCGGGCAGGACCGGAAGTCGCTCGGCGCGCTGCTGGTGCTGGCGGACGCAGCCGAAGAAGCGGTGCCGCGCAGCGAGTGGCAAGTCGAGGGCGACTTGGTGCAGGCGGCAAGGCTGCACCAGCTGCTGCGGCCCGAGCTCGATCGTCTGCTCGACCGCGCCAACGGCTTTCGGCCCAGTGAACGAGTCTCCGCGTTCGCCATCCTGCATCAACCGATGAGCCCGGAGAACGGACTCGCGACGCAGACCCTGAAAATCAAGCGCCACGTCGTGGCCGAGCGGTTCGCCGACGTGATTGCCGCGCTGTTCGAGCGGTCGTGAGCACACCGGCCAAGACCGCGGCACCGGTGCCGGTCGACTTCTTCTGCGTCGGCGGTGACAAGTGCGGCTCGACCTGGCTGAGCGAGATGCTGCGCCAGCATCCGCAGCTCAACGTCGCCGACAACAAAGAGCCACACTTCTTCACCGACAAGTGGAACTGGCACCGCGGCTGGGACTGGTACGGCCGCAACTGGAGCCGCGAGGGAGGGGTTCGGGGCGAGTTCTCGACCAGCTACATCCACTGTCGCTTCGCGCTCGAACGGATCGCCGCCCACTATCCAAACGCCAAGATCATCGTCCTCTTGCGGCATCCGCTGCAGCGCTCGATCTCCCAGCTCAAGCACTTGCTGCGCTCGCCCGAGAACCGCGCGTTGGCCCGCGGCGGAACCGCCGAGGAGTACGCGGAGTTCTTGGTCAAGCACCGCATGGTGATCCGCTGCAGTAAGTTCTCCTTCTGGTTCGACGTCATGGCGGAGCGGATCCCGCCCGAACGGGTCAAGGTCTTCTACTTCGAGCAGATTCGCGACGAGCCGGAACGCGTCATCGCGGAGGCATTCGCGCTGCTTGGCGTCGATGCGGAGTTCCGACCCACCCAACCGGATGCCGTGCGCAACCGCGGGTTCGTGCCGAAGAGCTATTGGCTCGAGGCCGTGCGCGAGCGCACCTTCAGGTTCTTGGAGAAGTACGAGCTGTACGGCGCGATCCACTGGGTCAAGCGCTCCGGCTTGCCCGGCCTGCTGCGCCGCGCCAACTCCGGCACCACCGACGAGAGCAACATGCGGCAAGCGCTGCTGGCGTCCGTGCCCGAATTCATCGATGATCTAGAGCGGCTCCGCGACAACCCGCTGATCCCGGATTCGCGCTACTTGGATCAGTGGGCCCGGGAATTGCGCGAAACCGCTGCTCGACAATGATGCGCTTCTTGCACTGGCTGCGCTCGCTCTTCGCCGTCCCACCGAGCCCGTCCGCGGACGACTACCAGGACTGCTCCAACTGCACCCACACCTATCCGCGCAGCCGCGCCGACTGCCCGGTCTGCGGCGCCGGCGCCGACGGCAATGGCGCGGTGCTGGCAATGGACGAGGCGGTGCGCGCCGCGGCACAGCAGTGCGGCGGGGTCGTCGACGGCCAGCTCGAGTCGGCGACACTGCCGCTGCTGGTCTGCGAGCGCGGGGTCGTCGCGATTCGCGGTGGCGCCCTCGCCTGGTCGTGGTCGGGAGAGCGCGTGTTCGACGTCGAGCAGCGCGACGAGCGCGTCTGGGTCACGACCGACCAGGGCGACGTCTGTCTGCACCAAGCGGACGGCCGCGTCGCGTGACGGCGGTGGTCTATCGCCCGCTCGGCTGCGCGGCTCCGCGCGGACTGCCGGGCGGCCGCGCGACGCGGCGCTGGCGCGGTTCGTAGTAGCTCAGCAGAGCCTGCTGTGCCTGGATCTCCTCCGCCGGCAAGTCGAGCGCGCGCATGACGTCGATCAGGATCCGCCGCGCGCCCAGATTGGACGGGCGGATCTCGAGGCTGGCGTGCAGTGCGTGCGCCGCGTCCTCGCGGCGGCCCTGGAGCAGGAGCAGCCGCCCCAGACTCTCGAGCACGGTGGGGTCGTGCGGCCGCAGCTCCGCGGCTTGCCGGTAGGCCTCCTCCGCCGTCGCAAAGTCGCGCTGGCGCAGGGCGACATCCGCCACCAACAGCGCGGTCTCCCCGTCGCGTGGCTGCATCTCGCGCGCGCGCGACGCCAGCTCAGCGGCCCGGTCGAGCTCGCGGCAAGCCAGGCTGAGGCGCGCGGCGCGCCGCAGGGTGCGCGCGTCGGTCGCGTGCTCGACGATGCGATCGACGTAGCCGGAGCAGACCTTGCGGTCGGTCGGCGCGGTCAGCTCGGCGGCGATCCACAGCGCCTGCAGTCTTTCGGGTTCGATCTCGAGGGCACGGCGCACCGCGGCCAGCGCTTCCTCGTTTTCATCCTGCAGCTGCAGGCACAACGCGAGCTGGGTCCACATCACTGCCGACCCCGGCTGCACCTCGACCAACGTGCGCAGCATGCCCTCGGCCTGCGCGTACTGCTTGGTCTCCAACAGCCGGAGCGCGAAACGGAGATCCGCGTAGGCTCCGCGAAACTCCTGCCGGCCGTTGGCCGGTGCTTGCGCCGACGGCGCGGCAGCCAGCAACGCCAGCGCCACGCCAAAACCACCGATCCACGCCTTCATCACTTCCTCCCCTTCGCCTGTTCCTCGCGTCTACGGATCCTTGATGGTCAGCGACGGCTCCGCCGCGCGGATGCTGTACATGACCCGCCGGTTCTGCGCGAAGATGTCGATGCGCAGGATGTCCGACCGCCCCTCGCGACCACCGCTGACGACGCCGTTGCCGTCCAAGTCTTGCGTCACCTTGATGCGCCAGGTGGTCAGGTCGCCGTGCGTGCGGATCTGAAAGCTGTACCCGGCCGCGGTCGGGCCGACGAGCATGCCATACAGGGAACCCGTGCCGAGATCGTAGTCGTCGTCCAGCAACTCGGTCAGTTCGGCGTTGGTCGCCGTCGGGTCGGCGGGCGTGCCGAACGGGATCTCACGCAACCGGTTGAGGTAGTCCGCAGCCAGCTTGCTGACGTGGTGCTTGCGCTGCACGGTCGCGCGCGAGCGCACCGACATCGTCACACTGCCGTAGAGCACCAACATCACGACCGTCGAAGCGATCATCGCGATCGACAGCTCGATCAACGTGAAGCCGCGCTCGCCCTGCCGCGCGCGACCGCCTGGGGCGCGCATCGACCTCAGCGCACTCGGTACGCAATCTCGAGGTTTTGCCATCGATCTCTCGCCTCCTCCGCTCGTTTGACTTTCTCCGGGTCGGTGGCCGCCTCACCAGTCGGCGCTGCCGATGTACCGCTGACCTCTGGCGGCGGCCCGGGCGGGCCCTGCAGGACCGGCCCCGGTGCCGACCAGCTCGCGCCGACCAGCACGAACTCGCCCGGCGGCACATCGACCTCGGCCGCCCGGCTCGAGGGCGTTTCCGCCGGTGGCTCCGGCGGGGCCGGAGCACACAGCGTCTCCAAGAGATCCGCCAGCAACAGCCCCGCGCCGATGCCGAACCCGACTCGAACCGCGATGTAGCGCATTCCCTCTCCCCCGATCTCCCGTGGTGTTCCTCAGGCCGCGACCGTCATTGCACGCTGACCACCTGGCCCGCGGACGACAGCGACCACACCGGCTCGTTTTCTTCCAGGGCCGACGGCGGCGCGATGCCACCCTCTTCGAGGATCAGACCGCGATCCATCATCGCCACCCCGGTCTGGAAGCCGGCCAGCAGCTCGTTGTTCTCATCGAGGATCGCGGCGGCCGGGCGCTTGCGGCACGCCACTCCACCCAGGCGACGGATCGATTCCTTGAGCCATGTCGATGGATCCTGCACCAGCGACTCGTCGACGTAGACGTCGCCCGTGTCCTCGGTGACCGACAGCACCTCGAAGCCGATCTTGCCGCCCAAGCTCATCAGCGAAGCGTTGAGCTCGACCCGGCTCGGCATCTCCAAGCCGTAGAGAATGTCATCCTGCGCAACGACGCCGAGCACGGAGCTGCCGTCGTACGCCGGGTTCGAGTCGTACGGCTGGTCCGGGTCGGTCCCGTTCAGCATCCGCGTATCCCCCTCGTCGTCGACGTACTGCAGCGAGCCCGTCAGCGTGATCTTGCCGTTGGAGACGATCGTCATCTGGCCATTGAGCTGCCCCGACAAACGACGCACCGAGCCCTCGAAGTAGACCAACCCGTTCGCCGCCGTCGTCTCCGACCGCACCAGCTCACCGGGCACCAGCTCCGTCTCGGTGTAGGTGTACTCCTCCTCGATGTAGACCGGCTCATCGGCGTACTTCGTGACGGTCTCGTAGTGCGAGAACACCTCTTCCTCGACCTGCACCGTCTGCGTCCCCGTTTGCACCAGCTGCGTCGTTTCCTCGAGCACGGTCTCGTAGCCGACGACGACGAGATTGGTCTCGGTGCGGGTCACGGTCTCGGTGCCGACCTGCACTTGCTGGGTGGTCGTGATCTCGGTCTCTTCGTAGTGCGAGATGTAGGTCTCGGTGACCTCTTCCCAGCTGGTCACCGTCTCCCAGTGGCCGGTGACGGTATCCTCGTTGCCGCCGCCGACGCTGATGCCGCCGCTGATCTCTTCTTCGGTCGGCGGCGGATCCTCGACCCAGACCTCCTCGGTGACCTCGACCAGCACGGTGCGCTCGGCGTAGACCGGGGTCAGCGCCGTCGTGGTCACGGTCTGCTCCTCGTAGATCGGCACGGTCTCGGTGATCGTCACCTCTTCGGTGTCGTAGATCGGGTTCGTCACCTCGATGAGGACCACCTCGGTCTCGTAGACCGGCTCCTCCACGTCGTAGACGTTGGTCGTGTAGACCGGCACCTGCTCCTCGTACGGCACCTGCTCGTAGTGGCTGAAGACCTGCCGGATGCCGGTGCGCTCGACCTCGACCCACTGGTCCTGGGCAAAGAGGTCGACGTGCAACGAGGTGTTGTCGATTGTCAGCTCCGCGACCAGGTCGTCCACCACCTTGTAGGTGGTCGGCTTGCTGGCGTAGTCGGCCGCGGCCCGGCCGGCGAGCAGCTCCTTGACCGGCGAATGCGGGTCCGACGGACCGTAGATGCGGGTGTTGCCCTCGGTCGCCCCGGCTTCGTAGCCAAAGCCCTCGCTGGCGGTGACCGAGTCGCGATACAGACCCCACGGAAAGTAGAACTTCAACTGCCGGTTGGTGTGGATCGCGCCGCGCGGCGCTCCGGACACGCCGAGCGGGTGGTCCTCGACGAAGAACGAGTACGAGGTCATCGGCCGCGTCTCGCGCACGTAGGCCTGCGCGAGCTTGGAAACGCCCTGCTCCTCGCCCCGGGCGCGCAGCCGAAACCACGGCGCCGAAGCGCTGCCGACGCGCGTCACCATGACCCTGGTCCCAGGCACAAACGGCGGCGCGCTCGAGACCGCCTGCTGCAGGACAGTGTTCTGCCCCGCGACGTAGCTCGATGCATTGACGATGTTCTTGGCAATCTCGAGTTCGGCGATCGCCTCGGCCATGGCGCGGTGCGCGTGGTATCGCTTCTCGACCGCTCGCTGCTCACCCATGATCACCGTCAGCTGCGAGGTGACCACGGTCGCCACCGTGACGAGCATGATCACCAGGACGAGCATCACCGAGCCGGCTTCGGACGATCGCGAGTGGTCGGACAGTGATGTCGAGGTGGAGTGGCGCATTGTCCGCATGATCGGTGTGCACTGCCGAGCGCTTGAACACAATGTGGTCCCGACTTGGACGACCGTACCGACGCCACCGCAGCCTGCCCGTGACACCGCGCCTGTGGCGGCGCAGCGAACATGCTTTCTTGACCGCGGACATCGCCGAGCGGACTGCGACCGGCGGCGCCGGGCGCGGGCCTCGACTGGAAATCCCCGGCAGGGATTCTCAGCCAGGGACTGGAGCGATGAGGTTGCGGCGCGCCGCACGCCGATAGCACCGACAACGGTTGGGCATGGCCAGCCGGATCTCCGCCGTGAAGACCGAACCCAAGTTCATCGACCTGAAGCTGAGCCCCGCCAAGGCGCGGGTGCTCGGTGTGCGCGTCAGTACGCTGAACTACTCCGCCCGGCTGATGGGCGTGCAGGAGATCCAGCTGCGGGAGACCGACGATCCGATCATCTCGGTCGAGATCGACCACGAAGGCGGCGTCCACGAGACCGTCGTTCAGCCGTTGGAGCTCGAGTTCCGCCCAATCCAGTGGGACGACTACCTCGCCATCGGCGCAAAGACCGCGATCTCGGTCAGCGCGTTCTTGGGTGAGGACCCGAGCCCGCTGTTCCAACGACCGCCGGTCTGCGACCACTGCGGCGACGACCTCGTCCACGACCTGGTGTACGTCTTCCGTCGCGGCGACGAATCGGACTGCCAGATCGCGCGCGATTGCCTAGTGCAGGCGTTTCCCCACATCCAGGTCGCGCACAACCAGGTCCTCGAGCATGCGGCCCGCGTCGGGCTGTTGCTCGACGGCATGGTCGACGACGACGAGGAGGATCCCAGTCTCGTCTGGCGCGTCCGCTCGAAGAAGAAGGTCGAGGACCCGAGCCGCAACCTCCATCCGCACGTGGTCACGGCGATCGTCGCCGCTTCGGTCATCGCCGGTCTCGGCCTCGGTGTCGGTTGGCGCGCCGCGGATCCGAACGAGCCGGTCACCCAGCAACAGCAGCAGGCGCGGGCCGGTGGAGCGCAGCGGCCGACCGGCGTCAAGCTCGACTGGAGCTCGAGCGGCGGCGGTGGACCCGGCAGCGGAAGGCGCTTGACCGCGCTCGAGTCCGCACAGATCGAGCTGTGGGAGCTGCTCAAAGGCCTGCGCGCCGCCGAATCCAGCGATGAACGCCAGGAGCTGCACAACCGGCTCGAGACGCGCATGCAACAGCTGTTGCCGGCGTTGCTCGGGCTGCTGGCGGACGCCAATCATCCGATGATCCTGGACGCGATCCGGGTCGTGAAGACCTACAAGGTGAGCGACGCCCTGCCGATGCTGGCGCATCTGGCGCAGAGCTCGCGCGTCCCGGTGCGCGCGGCGGCGACCGAGGCGGGAGCCAGCTTGAGCGACTGGTGGCAGGACAAGGCCGCGCCGTTGGTGACAACCAGGGTCGACGGCATCGGTAGCGACGCGTTCTCGATCACGACCGCGGAGTCCAACCCCGACACGCTGCTCGAAGCGCTCAAGCTCAAGCCTGGGTTGGCGACCGAAGCGGACGTTCTCGCGCTGTGCCACTTCGTCCGCAGCGCCACGCGCGGCATCCAGAAGCTGCAAGGGATCCGCGCGCTGGCCCGGTTGCAGCCGACCGCGGTGGCCGATCTATGCATCGCCGAGCAACTCAACAGCCATGACTCCGCGGTGCGCCGCGCCGCCCTCGACGCGCTCGCCAACTTGCCATTCGCGCCCAACGCCAACCACCAACAGCAAAAGCGCGTGATCGACGAGCTGCTGCGCATTGTCACCAACCCGGGCACGCGCTCCCGCGAGGTGGCCATGGCGTTGCTGGTCATCGAGCGGCGCGGCCACATCCCGGTCGACCAGCTCAAGGAGTACGTCGACCGCATGGCGCCGGCGCTGCAGGTCCTGGTTGCGCGCTGCTTGGTGACCGGCGGCGAACGTGAGGGTGCGCAGCTGGCGACATCCTTGCTGGCGCAGGATCTCAGCGGCAACACCTACGCGGGCCGCGAGGCCGTGGCTCTCTTGGAGGACCTGTCCGGACTCCACCACGGCACCGACGTCGAGGCATGGAACGCCTGGATCGATCGGCAGGACATCTTCCGCCCGAGCCAGTTGGCACGGCCCCCGGCGCCATCCTGGTAGCGAACTCCGGGACATCGGCGAACGAGGGGGCGGGGGGTACGCCCGCTGCGACCGGACGGTCACCGCCGCCGTTTCGCACGGGTACGCGGAGCCAGTCTCGAGATCATCGACCGGCGGCCTCCGCGATTGGCCCGAAACGGGCCCGGGTCCGCGTCAAGGCCTCACCGGCGGCGGCCGATATCCCGCACGGGGTACTCCGGAGGAACACATGAGAGCCATCGTCGGACACAGCGACGACATCGACACCCGCGACGCGGTCGCGGAAATCGTTTCACAATGCGAAGCGCAGCTCGACGGCGAACAGCCCGTGGCGGCTCTCGTGTTCATGAGCACCGACTACGAGCACGCGGTGGCGCTCGACCTGCTCGACAAGCGTTGGCCCGGCCTGCCCTTGATCGGCGGCAGCACCGATGGCGAGCTGTCATCCGAGCGCGGCTTTCAGCGCGACTCGCTGCTGGTCACGCTGCTGGTGGGTGACGAGATCGAGGCCGTCAGCGGGCTGGCCCTCGACCTGTCCGGCGGGATCGACGCGGCCGTCGACCGGGCGGTCGCTGCGGCTGGCGGCCGCGCGCCGCAGCTGTGCCTCACCGCGTTCGCCCCCACGACCAACAGCACGGCGGTGATCCGGGCACTCGACGCCCGCCTCGCGGGCTGCCCCGTCCTCGGCGGGCTGACCGCCGACCACCGGGAGTACTCGCGCATGTCCGAGTTCTCGTCGCGCCAGGTGTCCACCGACTCACTGACCACGCTGATGCTGTTCGGCGACCTGCAGGTGAGCTGGGGCATCGGCTCCGGCTGGTTCCCGATCGGCAGCTGGCACGAGGTCACCGCCACCGACGGCCACGTGGTGTCGTCGATCGACGGCAAGCGCGCGATCGACGTGTATCGCGACTACTGGGGCGACGTACCGACCGGCAGCCTCGGCGAGTACCCGCTCGCGGTGTTCCCGGAGGGTCGCGATGGGCCGTCGTTCTTGCGGGCCGCGCTCGGCTGTGACCCGTCCACCGGGTCCATCCGCTTCGCGGGCGACGTGCCGATGGGATCGCTGGTGCGCATCACCGAGGTCCTGCCCGACGGCATCCTGGCGGGGTCCGAGGCGGCGACCAAGGACGCCGTCGCCGGCTACCGCGGCTCCGACCCCGCCCTGGCGCTCGCGTTCAGCTGCGCCGCGCGCAAGTGGGTGCTCGGCACCAAGGCGGAAGAGGAGGCAGGGCTGTTACACGACAGCTTCTCGAGCATGCGCGCGCAGATCCCGATGGCCGGCTTCTACTGCTTTGGCGAGATCGCTCCGTTCCGCCCGGGCGGCGCCACTCAGTTCCACAACGAAACCTGTGTGAGCGTGCTGCTGGGCTCCTAGTCCGAACTGGGCCTAGTGGTGCGATGCACGAACCACCGCGAGAATCCGACGAGCTTGCCCAGGCCGAGATCCGGCGGCTGCAGAAGGAGATCCGCCGCGAGCAACGGCGGGCCGAGCAGTTCGCCCGAGAAGCGCGCACTGCGGAGGCCTTCTTCGAGCAGAGCCGCCGGGCCATGCTGCGCACCCACGCCGAGCTCGAGCGGACGATCGAGCAGCTCGGCGCGACGGCCACCCAGCTCCAACAGCGGGAGAAAGAGCTGCAGCTCCTCAACCACTCGCTGCAGCAGCAAGTCGAGGAACGCACCCGTGACCTGACCGCGGCCAAGGAGCGGGCCGAGCGCGCCAACCAGGCGAAGAGCGAGTTCCTCGCCAACATGTCCCACGAACTGCGCACGCCGATGCACGCGATTCTGAGCTTCGCTCAGTTCGGTGCCTCGCGCTCGTCGCCGGAGCAACACGGCAGGCTGCACTCGTTCTTCTGGCGCATCCAAACGGCCGGCGCCAGCCTGATGTCGCTGCTGAACAACCTGCTCGATTTGTCCAAGCTCGAGTCCGCGGAGGTCGCGCTCGACCGGCTGCCAATGTGCTTGACCGACGTCGCCCGGACGGTCGCCACCGAGTTCTCGGCCCTGCTGGAACAACGCTGCCTGCGGCTGCGCGTGCGGACACCGGAGTCGGTGAGGATCCGAGGAGACGAGACGCGGCTCGCACAGGTCGTGCGCAACCTGTTGGGCAACGCCATCAAGTTCTCGACCGATGGCGCCACCATCGACGCGGTCGTGCAAGAGCACGGAGACCGAGCGCGCCTTTCCATCTCCGACCGCGGCGCCGGGATTCCCGACGACGAGCTCGAGCTCGTCTTCGACAAGTTCGTGCAATCCAGCAAGACCAACACCGGCGCCGGGGGCACCGGCCTCGGCCTGGCGATCTGCCGCCAGATCGTCCAGCACCACGGCGGCCGCATCCGCGCAACCAACCGGTTGGGTGGCGGCGCGCGACTGATCGTCGACCTGCCCACCGGCGAGCTACCGTTGAACGAAACGGCCGCGGCCCTCGCTACCGCGCAGGCGTGACCTCACACGTCGCGCTCAGTTGCACTCGCGGCGTTGCTCAGGGCACCGGCCGCCGACAGTAGGTGCCCGACGCGCTCGACCACTCCATTGGACTCGAAGAACTCGAGGTAGCGCTGGCGGGCACGGTCGACGATGCGCTGGCATTCCTCGGGCCGTGCCAAGTAGTCCCGGCAGACCGCAGCGAGATCACTGCCGTCCCAGGCCACAGGGATGTAGGTCTCACCCGCCTCGAACAAGTCGGGCACGGTCACCAGGTGCGACACGTCCGGCTTGACCAACAGACAGCCGCGCGCCAAGGCTTCGAAGTCACGCACGCAGAGCTCACCCCAGCCGAACGGGCTGACGACGAGCTTGGCACGCTCCATGCCGCGCAAGAACGCGCGGCGCGACAGGCCGGCACCGGCCTCGTGCCCGCTGATGTCGATCGCGAAGTCACGGCCGAGCCCCGCCGCGGCGTCGAGGAAGTCACGCCGATGCTGGGTGTACCAACCGTCCTCGCCGTTGCGCCCGACATTGAGGATGCAGTGCACGTCAACGGGGCGTGTCCGCAACGGAGCGACGCGCCGGCGCAGCGTCTGGTAGTGCTCGCGGGTGACACCGAGGTTCCAGCTGAGCTGGACTCGGCCGTCGACGCCTTCGTCGAGATGGGAGCCGAAGTGCCAGTCCGCGAGCTTGGTGCCGCGACGGACCATGAAATCGGTGTGGATGTAGCCGCCGGCCAGATCGGCCCGGTACAGCGCTCGATCGCGCAGCAGCTGCTTCTTGGCGTAGACGTCGACGAACGGAACGATGCCGAAGAACGGCGACGCCGTGGCGTCGAAGAAATCCAGGTACACGATGCGGCTGCGCCCGGGCTCGGCACACCAACGCTCGAAGAAGCGGGTCGTCTCTTCGACCGGCGTGGCCCAGTGGGTCAACACGAACGCGACTTGCGGGCCGTGCTCGCGCACCGCCGCACCGAGGTCGTCCAGCGTCGGCGCGCGCACGAACGTCGAACGCAACCCAAACGCGCGGAACAGCGCTCGACGTTGCCAGCGCAGCGGCTCGACCATCGCACCTTCGACCCCCCAGGGACCCAGCCCGGCGACGAGGCATCGGATCGGAGTGGGACGGCGCATGACGTCGAGTCAGCGCACGCGCAGCGGGACCGGCATGCCGTCGCGCGAGGCCGGCGTCGCGGCCAGGCATGAAGCAACCGCGGCGACCGACTGCCGGCACGATTCTTCCGCGTCGAGCCCACGCGCCAAGCCGACCGCGAGGGCGGTCGCGAGGGCACAGCCGGTGCCGTGCACCGGACCGCGATCGAGCCGGGGGTGGTGGAACGCGAGCTCGTCACGCGCGGTGTAGAACAGGTCCTCGACGGCTTTGCCGTCCGCGTGCCCTCCTTTGACCAGCACGCCACGACAGCCATCGTCCAACAGCGCCCGCGGCCCCGAAGGCGACAGCCGCTCGAGCTCTGGGAGGTTCGGCGTCGCGATGCTGGCTCGTGGCAACACCGTCCGCCGATAGGCGGCGACCAAGTCCTCCGACGCCTGCCACCCCCCCGCCGTCGTGCCCAACACCGGATCGACGACGAGCGGCACCTCGAGCAACCCGTTCCGCTCGAGCTCCTGCATGACGTTTGCCGCGGTCGCATCGGAGGCCAACAGACCCAGCTTTACCGCACCGACCGCACCGTCGGCCACCGCCGCGCCGATCATCTCGGCGAGCAGCTTGGCGCCGACGGGCTCGACCGCGACGACACCGCGCCGACTCTGCACGGTCAAGCAAGCCGGCACGGTCAGCGCGAAGCCACCGCGGGCCTCGGCGATGCGCGCGTCCAGAGTCACTCCGGCACCGCCGCACGGGTCGAGTCCACCGATCGCCAGGACGCGGGGACGGGACGAACTGGGAGAATCCGCGGCCATGTCGTTGGCGGTCATCGTCGCCGAACGGCGGCGTCAACGCACGCGGTTTGCCGGCGACTCAGCTCTCGACCAAACCGACCACGGTCGTGCCCTCGACCCCCATGCTGCGGAGAATGTTGCGCTCCAAGCGTCGCTCGAGGCGCTTGATCGTCCGCTGGTCACCATCGGGGAGCTTGATCGAGCCGCCCGCAATCGAGCCGTGGCCGCCGTACGACCCCTCGCCGTCGAAGGCGTCGTGGATCAGCTGCCACGCGTCGCGCTCGCGCAGCTCGTCGCGCACCGACACGTGGTACGTCCGCTCGACCATGCCTCCGCAAAACACGGCCTGCTTGCCCTCCAGCCGCACCAGCAAGTCGGCGACCTCGGCCACCATCTCCGGGCTGCTCACCCGGCCGATCGAGCACAGCACGACCTTGTCGTACATGCGCATGTTGGTCAGGGCGTCGCGCAGCGCGCGGTAGTAGGCCAGCGGCAGGGCCGGAGTCGTGATCCGAGCCAGCTTCTGCCGGTCCAGCCGCGCCATCAGGAACTGATAGGCGCGTTCGTCGAGTTCGCTGGTGTCGCGCGACAGGTCGGCAGTGTCCGTGCGAATGCCGTAGAACAAGCCTGTGGCCACCGCTGATGGCACCTCCATCCCGAGCTCCATGATGTAGCCGGTGACGATGCTCGAAGTGGCACCGACGTCGGGCCGCACGTCGACGAACCGGGCGTCGTTGGCGCGCGAGGCATCCGGCGAGACGTGGTGGTCGAGGACGATGTCGACCTGGCGGCCATCCGGCACCGAGGTATGGCCGAACCCCGGCTGAGAGTCGACCAGCGCGATGCAGTCGAAGCAGTCGAGATCGAGCTCGCCGATCGGCGTCAGGTCGATGCCCAGGCAGGCCACCATCGCCTTGTTCTCGGCCCGCATCACCCTGCCGACCAAGCCGAAGTCGCTGGGCACGTCCCACGCCTCGCGAGCCAGGTAGCGCAGCCCCATCGCACTGCCCATCGAGTCGGGATCCGGGTTGGTGTGCGTCAGCACCAGCAAGCGGCGCTTGCCTCGCATCACCTCCGCCAACGCCTCGGTGCGGTTGGGTTGCACTCGCGCTTTCATGACTCGCCGGGGGGCAAAGGAGAACCGCTCGCCCCCTTGCGGGGCTCTTCGGCTCGCCAGCACCCGCGTCTAGAGACCGTACTTGTCGAGGAGGGCATGAACGCCGGGGATCTCCGAGGGTTCGACGGCCAGATCCAGCTCCACCACCGTGGGAATTGGCCGCCCGAACCGCCGTCTATAGGCCGCGAGCAGCGGATAGTCTACACCCCCGGCGCCGGGCGGCAGGTACAGGTCGACGCCGGAGACATCACCTAACGTCATTCCTGACATATTGTTAGCAAACGCCTCCAGCCACGCGCCCTGCTCCGAATCGAGCAGCTCGGCCCGCCGTGCGGCGAGCGCGGCGTCGTGCCAATAGCGCAACCGCGCGTTGCCGAGGTCCGCGAAGACGTAGGTCAGGGCCTCGGGCTCGCCGAGGCCGAGCAGACTGCGGCTCGGCGTCAGACAGAACTCCATATCGTCGTGCTGTCGCAAGAGTTCGAACAGCGTGCGACAAACGGAGTCGAGGCCCGCGTCCCGGGCCACGTTGCGCCGGGCGAGGAGCGCCGCAGCGGTGTCGCGGTTCCATGCCGCTCCGGCGTCGCCGAGGTCGTCGTGGGGGACGTCGCCGGCCACGCGCACGGGCCCGGGATCGAGGATCACCCGGCGGCACCCCAGCTGGGCAGCCAATCGCACGGCTGCCGAGATGCGGTCCGCGGCGCTGCCGCGCTCGCCCGAGCTGCGCGACGCCAAGCTGGCCTCGCCCGCCGCCAGGGGCTGTAGGGCGCTGTCGGCGCGGGTCGCCAGGACCGAGACCGGAAGGTCCCGCATCGCCCGGGCAAGCCCCCCCCAGTCCACCTGCCGCGGCGCCGGGCCGGCGACCAGCCCGGAGAAACCGCGCTCCAACAGCCAAGTCCAGGCCCGCGACGCCTCCGCCGGGGCGTGGACGCTGGCCCAGGCCGCGCTCATGAATCGTTGGCTCACCATCGCACAGTTCGAACGCGGCAGATGGTAGGGTCAAGGCCCGGGTCCTGTGAAGGCGAAGCGCCCCTCGGCGCGGCCTTCGACTCTCCACCAAAGCCAGCACAAGAAATGCACCTCGCCGCTTCTCCCCGTGCGTTCTCGCTCGCCGTCCTGCTCTGCGCCACCGCCACGGCGCAGAACGAGTCTCCTCCGGGGACCGCGTCGCCCGCCGAAACATCGCCGGTGCAGAGTGCCGTGCAGCGCCTCGAGGCCAAGCTGGGCGAGATCGAATCGGCACTCTCCCAGCGCGGCACTCCGGCTGCGCCGACGATCGACGTCGGCGCGCTGCGGCAGCAGTTCGAGCAGCTGACCGCAGACCTCACCACCGAACGGCAGGCGCATCAAAAGCTGATCACGGCGCACGAGGAGCTCGCGGTGGAGAGTGCGCGCGCCGCGGAACGCGCCGCGCGCGCCGAGGCCGAGCTGGCGCAACAGAAGAAGGCGATCGGCCAGCTCGAGGAGCTGCAACAAACCAATCGTCAGCTGCGCGCGGAGTTCACCTCGGCGTCGACCGGGTTCGAACAGGCGATGACCGACCTCCACCGCGTGCGCAGCCAACTGCGAGCGGTCGAGGCCGGCCTGGCCGAGGCCCGGGCAACGGCGTCGGATGCCGAGCAGGCAGCCCAGGAGGCGGACGCCCTGCGCGGCGAGCTGGCCGCCGCGCGCGAAGGTCTGCGCGACGCGCAGGCGCAGCTCGCGGCGCTGGCCGACGTGCGCAGCCAGCACGCCTCCACCGCACAGGAGCTCGACCAGGCCAAGCGGCGGATCGAGCGCATGACGGCCGAGCACGCCAGTACCCGCCGGGCCCACGAGAAGGCCCTGGCCGAGATCGAATCGCTCGGTAGCAAGCACCGCCAAGCTCTCAGCGCGAGCGAGGCCGCGGCGGCCGAGCGCGCGCGTGAAGCGGCGCTCGAACATCAAGAGCAGCTGCGCCAGCACACGGCGCGGACCGAGGCATTGCAGGCCGAGCTGACCAGCTCGCGACGGCAGGCCGAGGAGGCCCGCGTCCGCGCCGCGCAGTCCGCCACGGCGCTGGCGCAGGCCGAACGACAGCTCGCGCAGCTGCAACGGGCGCACGACACCGCCATCGCCCGCACTACCGCGGCGAGCGAAGAGCTGCGCGAGCTCGCGACTCATCGCAGCAGCGCGAACGATGAGATCGCGCGCCAGAAGCGCGCACTGCTCGACCGCGACCGGGAGATCGAGTTGTTCCGACGCAAGGCCGAGCACGCCCGCGAGCTCGACCGGCGCCATCAGGAGTTGCTCGCCGAGCACCAGGAGCTGAAGCAGCGCGCGGCGGCGGCCGCCCAGCGCGTGACCGACGCCGAGCAACGCATCGCCGCAGCCGAGCAAACCACCGTCGCCGCCGAAGGCCGCGCGGCCGACGCCGAACGCCGCGCTACCGAGTCCGCCGATGCGCTGCGCACCCGCGAACGCGAGCTGGCGGCAGCCCGGCAACACGCCCGAGAAGTCGAGGCCGAAAACGATCGACAGCGCAGCGTGCACGGCACCCGCGCCGCGATGCGCACCGACGCTCTGCGCGCCGCCGCCGACGCCCGCGACGACCTCGAGGCGGTCCGCGCCGCCCTCGAGTCGTGGCTCTCCCCCGCCCCGACACCGACAGACGCGGCCGGAGCGGCCCCCGTGGAAGCCCCCTTCGCGGACGCTTCCTCGGAAGGCTCGTCACCCGACCACGACAGCGCCCCGGGGGCCGCGATCCCGGCCACCACCGGATCAGTGCAATCCCCGACGCGTGACATCTACATCAACACCCGCGACGGCGACGTCATCCTGCAGCTCGGCTCGGGCACGATCCACCTCGGCGGTCCCGCGCCGCGGCGCGCAACCCCGGCCCCATCGAGCCAACCCACTCCGGTGCCGCCTGCCCGGCCCGTAATCCAAAGGCTCGAGGCCCGCCCGAAGGGCAAGATCAACGACTGACCGCGGCGCAGCGCGAGTGTCCTCAGGCCGGCACCCTCGCCGTCTCCTTCGAGCTACAATAGCTCGGTGGTCGCGCCGCGCACAACCTACCGGGATCCGTTCGTCGTCCTGCGCCGGCGCATGGTCGCGGAGCAGATTCAGGCGCGGGGTGTGCGCAGCCCCGAGGTCGTCGCGGCTTTGCGCACGGTCCCGCGGCACGAGTTCGTGCCGTTGGCACTGCGGGACGAGAGCTACGAGGACCACGCGGTGTCGCTCGCTCCCGGCCGCTCGCTGTCGCAGCCGTACATCGTCGGCGCCATGACCGAGCTCGCAGCCGTGCAGCCGGGTCAGGCGGTGCTCGAAATCGGCACCGGCACCGGCTACCAGGCTGCGGTGCTCGCAGAGCTGTGTGCGCGCGTCTGGACCATCGACTCCGACCCCGACTACGCCGCCGCGGCGCGGGCGACGTTGACGCGATTGTTCTACCGCAGCGTCGAGGTGCGGCGGGGCGACGGCCGCGAGGGGATCGCGGACGGAGCACCGTTCGACGCCATCTTGATCACCGCCGCGGTGCGCGAGATCCCGCCGGCGCTGATCGAGCAGCTCGCCCCCGGCGGACGGCTGGTGGCCCCGATCGGTCCACCGTCCGACACCCAGGTGCTTCAGCTCGTGACCAAGACCGACGACGGACGGATCGTGCACCGGGACGTGTTCCCCGTGCGCTTCGTGGCACTCGAATAGAATCGAGCTTTCGGAACGGGGCTTGCGGAATATGAGCCCGGCGCCCGCCGTCCCTGTCCGAGAGCACTCATGAAGCGTGTCATCCACCTTGTTGCCACCGCCGCACTGCCAACGGCAGCGCTGGCACAGCTCCCCCCCGCGCCGGTCCCCGGCATCTTGCCGCAGCACGCGCTGTTCTGTCGTGCGCTGCCGATTCCCGACCACGTCGAGCGGCACGAGATCGGCTCCCTCGCGGCCTGGCGCGACCGGCTCTGGGTAGCGACCATGGTCGAGCAGACCGACGATCGGCCCAGCGCCGACTTGCTGTCGCTCGACCCGAGCTTGTCACTGGCAGCCGCCGGGAACGCGGCCGGAAGCAGCAGCTCACGTGGCCGACTGCTCCACCTGCCCTCCAATCAGGTCTTCCTGGGCAGCTTCGCGATCGGGGCCACCGGTGCCCCGCGACCGCTACACCGCTTGCGCGAGCGAAACGTGGCCGCGTTCGCCGAGCATCTGACCAAGCCTACGTCGATGATCTACGCCTTGGCGGTCGACGGCACGCTGCTCACCGTGGACACACAATCGCTGCTCGCCACCGAAGTCGCGGACGCGGCCCAGGCGATCGGCATCGCCGCCGAGGACGCTCACTTCACTGCCGCGCATACGGCCGACGGCAAGGTGTTGCTGGCGCACGCCGGCGCGCCCGACGCGCCCGGCCTGATCGAGTGGGACGGCTCCGCCTTTCGCGTGCTCGAGCACGGCCGGTTCGCCGCGATCGACAGCGCGGCGACTCCGTCGGGGCGGCGCGCCGTCGTCGCCCTCGGTTGGACATCGGCGGCGGTGGCGCTGCGGGTGCAGCACGGCGGCCAGTGGTTCCGCGGAACGCTGCCGTCGACCCACGCCCCCGATCCTGGGCAGCCATCGCTGCTGCTGCGCGAAATCGCCGGCGGGACCCATCTGGTCGTGGCCGGCGGGCATTTCTATCACCTGACGCTGAGCGAAGACGCCACCCCGATGCCGCGCCTGCGCCCCATCGGAAACCACGTGCTCCCCGTGCACGACCTCTGCAGCTACGCCGGCATGCTCGCGGTCGCGTTCGGCGGCGTGCGCGCCTCGGCGGGCCAGCCGCAGACCAACCTCTGGCTGGGCCGGGCCGACGACCTCGGCGATCCGGCGCCGTGCTCGGCGGGGATCTGGCACCGCGCGGACCTCGCCGCCGGGGCGCAGTCCGATCCGGTCTCGCTGACGGGGTTCCAGCCGCAGAGCGTGTTGGTAGCCGCCGCTGATCAGAGTGGAGTCGTGCACGTCGAGATCGACGCCAGTGGAGCCGGCGACTGGCTGACGTTCGCGACGATGCAGGTGGACGGTGGCGCCACGCTGTCCTTCCCGGCCGGGTTTGCCGCGCACTGGCTGCGCTTGCGCACCGAAGATGCGCTGACCTTGAGCGCCTGGGTGCATTGTCGCTGAGCCGAGCCTACGCTGTCGCGTGTGCGACACGCTCGGCCGGCCCCTGACAACCCCGCAGGCGCGCGGTGAAGACCGTCGTCCAGCGGGTGGCCCGCGCACGCGTCGACGTCGGTGACGACTGCGTCGGTCGCATCGACGCCGGCCTGCTGCTGCTGGTCGGAATCGAACGCGGCGATACCGAAGCGGACGCCGACGCAACCGCGCAGAAGATCGCCAACCTGCGCTGCTTCCCCGGTCGCACGCCGATGGACCGCACCGTCGCAGAGATCGGTGGCGCCTGCCTGGTGGTCAGCCAGTTCACCCTGGCCGGCTCGGTGCGCAAGGGCAACCGCCCGAGCTTCACCGACGCCGAAGACCCCGCCGCCGCCGAACGGCTGTACGAGCGCGTCTGCGCGCGGTTGCGCGCCACCGGGCTGCCGGTCGCCAACGGACGATTCGCGGCCGACATGCAGGTCGAGCTGATCAACGACGGGCCGGTGACCCTGTTGGTGTTCTGCCGCGACGGCCGCGTCGGCTGACAGTTCCCGCGCCGTCGAAGACCCCCTCAGCAACCGAAGGTGCGCAGCGTGGAATCCACGCTGCCGACGTAGCTACCGCCGAACAACCGCACGTGCACCAGCAATGGGTAGAGGTTGTACAGCTGCCAACGGCGCTCGAACTCCGGCGCGATGGGGCGGCACTCGCGGTAGGCGGCGAAGAAGCGCTCGCCGAAGGTGTGGAACAGCGTCACGAAGGCAAGCTCGACCTCGGCGTCGGCGTAGTAGATGGCGGGATCCAAGAACGCCGTGACGCGGCCGCCGCGGCTGAGCACATTGCCCGACCAGACATCGCCGTGCACCAGCGACGGCGTCGGCGCATCATCGATCCAACGCTCCAAGCGACCCGCCAGAGACTCGACGCGCTGCACCATCGCCGCCGGCAAGCGGCCGGCCTCGCGCGCTTCGTTGGCCATGAACCGCAGCCGTCGCTCGGCGAAGAACTCGCACCAGGACGCCGACCGGTCGTTGGGCTGCCGCAACCCGCCGATGCGCGTGTCGCGGTGCAAGCCAAATCCGTCGGCCGGCGGCCCAGTCGAGTGCAGCGCCGCCAGCAGTCGGGCGGCGTGCTCTTCCGCTGCACCCGACGCACCGGTAGTGCCCTCCATCCATTGCATCAACAGGAGATCGGACTCGGCGTGCCACACCCGCGGCACCGGCAACCGGTCCGCGAGCTCGGCCAACATGAACGCCTCGTCGAGGAGGCCGGCGCTCGCTCGGCGATCGAGCTTGGCGACGCAGCACCGGCCATCGGCCAGCCAGACGCGGCGCACGTCGGCAACACAACCTCCACCCAGCGCCGCCGAGCGCAGCATACCGACGCCGAGCGCCCGCTCGATTCGCTCGCCCAACCGCACGATGCGATCAGCCGGCAAGGAACTCGGCGCGCACGTGGTCGAGGACGGCCCTGGCGCCGATCTCCACCATGTCGAACACGGAGTCGAACCCGCCCGCGCCGCCGTAGTAGGGATCGGGCACGTCACCGCGCGGCAGCCGCGGTGAGAAACTGGTGAACTGCCGGATCTTGTGCTGATGCTCCGGCGGCGCGGCGGAGCGCATGACCTGCTCGTGCTCACCCCCCATCGCGACCAGCAAGTCGAAGCGCACGTAGTCGTCATCGCGCAGCTGGCGCGCGCGCAGCTGCTGCATGGCGATGCCGCGCGCCGCCGCGGTACGCTGCGTGCGCGGATCCGGAGCCGAGCCCGTGTGGAAGTCGATGGTGCCGGCGGAATCGACCTCGACCCGCGATTGCAGACCGGCCTCCTGCACCATTGCAGCGAACACGGCCTCCGCGGTCGGCGAGCGGCAGATGTTGCCTGTGCATACGAACAAGACCCGGACAGGGGCAGCGGCCATGCGCCCCACTTCAGCGCGTGCGGCTCCCGGACGCCAGACTCCGACGGCGACGGCGACCCACGTGGCGCGTCGCGCCTTCGGGTGCCATCAGTGAAAATCGCGGCTGCCGGAGGTCGCCGGCGCGGCCACCTGCGGCACCCAAATGTGCCGGGCGATCAAGTGCACGACCTTGTCCTGGCACTGCACGACGCCGCGCACGCCGAGGAACGGCTCCGCCTTGACCAACACCGCGAAGCGGTCGAAGACCTTCTCCCAGACCACGACGTTGACGAAACCGGTCTCGTCTTCGAGGGTCATGAACACCACCCCCTTGGCGGTGCCCGGCCGCTGCCGGCAGATGACCAAACCGGCGTAGCGCGCGCGCGCGCCATCGCGCATGGCGTTGAGAGTGACCGCATCCGGCAAGCCTTGGCCGGTGAGCGCGGCGCGCAGCGGCTCGAGCGGGTGCGCACGGGGACTGTGCTGGCTGGCTCGATAGTCCCAGGCCACGGTCTCGAGCGGATCGAGCTGGGCGAACTCGGGCCGGGGCTCGCTCGCCACCAACGGCAACCGCCGGCGCGGCTCACGCGCCACTTCGAGCACCTCCCACAGCGCCTGCCGGCGCCCGGGCTCGAGACCATCGAGCGCTCCGCACTCGGCCAACGCCGACAGCTGGCGCGCGTCGAGCTGCGCGCGCCGCCGCAGATCCGCGACGTCGGCGAACGCCGCCTGCCGCCGCTCCTCTTCGAGCCGGCGACCCGCTTCTTCGCCCAGCCCTTTCACATAGCGCAACCCCATGCGCAGCGCCCACCGCCAGCGATGCTTGTGCCCCGGCCGCGGCTCCAACCCACAGTCCCAGTCACTGCGCAACACGCAGACCGGCCGCACCTCGACGCCGTGCCGCTTGGCGTCCTCGACCAACGTCGCTGGCGCGTAGAAGCCCATCGGCTGGGAATTGAGCAGCGCGCAGGTGAACACGTCGAGGTGGTGGCAACGCAGCCATGCCGTGGCGTAGGCGATCAACGCGAAGCTCGCCGCGTGGCTCTCGGGAAAGCCGTACTCACCGAAACCGCGGATCTGCTCGAACACGCGCTCGGCGAACTCCGCCGCGATCCCCTTCTCCCGCATGCGGCCGACCAGTCGCTCGCGGTGGCGCTCGATGCGGCCGCTGCGACGCCATGCCGCCATGTCTCGCCGCAGCTGATCGGCCTCCCCCGGCGTGTAGTCGGCGGCGACCATCGCCAGCTTCATCACCTGCTCCTGGAACAGGGGAACCCCCAGCGTCTTCTCCAGCACCGGCACCAGACAGGGGTGCGCGTAGACGACGTCTTCGGTGCCGTGCCGGCGGCGCAGGTAGGGATGCACCATGTCCCCGGCGATCGGCCCCGGCCGCACGATGCTGATCTCGATCACCAAGTCGTAGAAGTTGACCGGCCGCAGCCGCGGCAGCATCGCCATCTGCGCCCGACTCTCGATCTGGAACACGCCGACGGTGTCGCCGCGCCCGATCATCCGGTAGGTGTCGCGGTCCTCCTTCGGGATGCTGGCCAGGTTCGCATCGAGTCCTTCGTACCGGCGCAGCAGCGCGAGCGCCTTGTCGACCATGGTCAGCGCGCCGAGCCCGAGCAGATCGACCTTGAACAACCCCAAGGCCTCGAGGTCGTCCTTGTCCCACTGGATCACGGTGCGGTCCTGCATCGCGCCGTTCTCGATCGGCACCAGCCGACTCACCGGCTCGTGGCCGAGCAAGAAGCCGCCGGGATGGATCGACAAGTGCCGCGGAAAGTCCTGGATCTCCTCGACCAGCGCGGCGAACCACCGGTGCTCGGTCGCGCCCGCATCCCACCCGGCCTCGGCCAACGACGGCTCCAGCGCTCCGCCCCACCGCGACGACAGCTTGGCCAAGCGGTCGAGGGAGGTCTCCGGCAACCCCAACACCTTGCCGACATCGCGGATCGCCGACCGCGTCCGGTAGCGGATCACGTTGGCCACCATCGCTGCGTGGGCGCGGCCGTACTTCGCGTACAGCCACTGGATCACCTCCTCGCGTCGCTCGTGCGCGATGTCCAGGTCGATGTCCGGTGGCTCGTGCCGCTCGCGCGACAAGAATCGCTCGAACAAGAGATCGATGCGCGCCGGATCCACCGCGGTGATGCCGAGGCAGTAGCACACGGCCGAGTTGGCCGCCGAGCCACGCCCCTGGCACAGGATGTCGCGTTCTCGACAGAAGGAGACGATCTCCCACATGGTCAAGAAATAGCCCGGGTACTCGAGCTCTTCGATCAAGTCGAGCTCGACCTCGATCTGCGCCGCGATCGCGGCCGGCACCGCGTCGCCGTAGCGCGCGCGCGCGCCGCGCCGCGCCAGCGTGCGCAGGTGTTGCGCCGACGTGGTGCCGTCGGGCAGCGCCTCGGAAGGGTAGCGGTAGCGCAGCTGCTGCAGGCCGAACGCGCAGCGCGCGCCGATCTCGAGGGTGCGGTGCACGGCGGCCCGGTCGTCGGCGAAGCGCGCCGCGAACGCGCGCGGCGCGACCAACGCGTGCTCGGCGTTGGCGCGGGTGAGATCGCCGGCGTCGTGCAAGGAGACGCCATGCCGGATGCACGTCAGCACATCCTGCAGCGGCCGGCGCAACGGCGTGTGGTAGAGCACCTCGATGGCGGCGGCAACCGGCACCGACAGCCGCCGCGCGCGGGTGCGCAGCGCATGCTCGCGCTCGTGGTCGGCGGCACCGGCGTGGCGCGCGACAACGGCGTAGAGGCGATCGTCGAACGCCTCGCGCAGCGGCCGCAGCGACCGCGGCTCGGGCGCCAACGCCAGAAGGCCACGGGCGTGGGCGCAGACGTCCTCGAGCTGCAGCCAGCACTCCCCCTTCGGCGCCCGGCGCCGCCCCAGGGTCAGCAGCTCGCACAGGTTGCCGTAGCCGTCGCGATCGGTCGCCAGCAGCAACACGCGGCGGCCGCGCGGCAGGTTGACCTCACTGCCCAGCAACAAACGAACGCCGAGCTCGGCGGCGCGCACGTGCGCGCGCGGCGCGCCGTAGAGGCCGTCGCGGTCGGTGATCGCCAGCGTGTCGATGCCGTAGGCATGCGCCTGCTCGACCAGCTCTTCGGGGTGGCTGGCTCCGTGCAAGAACGAGAAGTTGGTCTTGCACCACAGCGGTACGTAGGCGTCGACCACCGCGACACGATGGAAGACAAATGTCTTCCACGCAAGAACCCTTCCCATCGGCCCGGGCGCAGTGCCCGACCCGTGCCGGTCACGTTGACAACGCTTGGAGTAGCACATCAAAATCGCCCGGGCCCCATGCCCCAGAACCATTTCCCCGTTCTGGCGACGCTGGCCTGCCTGCAGCCCGCGCTCGCGCAGAATCCCGCTCCTCGTTTCGAACGCGTCGATCCGCCGTCGGCGGGGATTCACTTCCGCACCGACGTCGCTGCCGACCACCCCCTCGCCCGGCTCTACCACGCCGGGTTCTCCGCCGGCGCGGTCGCCATCGGCGACGTCGACGGCGATGGCCGGCCCGACCTGTTCTTCGCCGCCGGCCCCGAGGACAACGCCCTCTACCGGCAGACCGCTCCGTTCGAGTTCGACGACATCACCGCGCGCTCCGGCGTCGCCGGCGCCGGTCGCTGGAGCGCCGGCGCCTGTCTGGTGGACATCGACGACGACGGCGATCTCGACCTCTACGTCTGCAACTACGACAGTGAGAACCAGCTGTTCGTCAACGACGGCAGCGGCGTGTTCGCCGAGCGCGCGGCGGAGTTCGGCGTCGATCTGGTCGACTCCTGCGTCAACGCCACGTTCGGCGACTACGATCGGGACGGCGATCTCGACCTGTACGTCGTCACCTACCGCTACTACCGGGAAGGCGGCAAGCCTGCCACCGCACCGATCGAGATGGTCGACGGAGTGCCGCACATCGTCGACGACGAGCAGAAGCACTATCGCGTCGCCGAGAACCCCAGGCCGCCGGGCTCGGACGAGCACCCCGGCTATCGGCTGCGCACCTACGGCCGCCACGACTACCTGCTGCGCAACGACGGCGGCCGGTTCACCGACGTCACCGAAGCAGCCGGCGTCCAGCACGAAGGCTTCGGCCTGTCGGCGACGTGGTGGGACTACGACGAGGACGGTTGGCCGGACCTGTACGTGTGCAACGACTTCGATGGCCCGGACAAGCTGTTCCGCAACCACGGCGACGGCACCTTCTCCGACGTCCTGGTCGACGTCGTTCCGCACACGACCTGGTTCTCGATGGGCTCGGCCGCGGGAGACCTCAACAACGACGGCCACATCGATCTGCTCGCCACCGACATGTCGGCGACGACGCATTTCATGCAGAAGACCACGATGGGGGCGATGAACGTCGCCAAGCTGAAGTCCGTCGCCGGCCCGCCGCCGCAGTACATGCGCAACACGGTGTACCTCAACACCGGCACCGGCCGAATGCTGGAAGCCGCCTATCTGCTCGGCTTGGCGGACAGCGACTGGTCGTGGTGCGTCCAGCTGGGTGATCTCGACAACGACGGCTGGACCGACGCGTTCATCACCAACGGCATGACGCGGAGCTTCAACGACTCCGACTTCGCCTTCCGCGAAGACATGCTGATCGGCCGCACGCACTGGGACGTCTATCGCGACACGCCGCCGCGCCGCGAGCAGAACCTGGCGTTCCGCAACACCGGCGACCTCGGTTTCGACGACGCCAGCGCCGAATGGGGACTGGCCCATGTCGGCATCAGCTTCGGCGCCGCGCAGGGCGACCTCGACGGCGACGGCGATCTCGATCTGGTGGTCGGCAACCTCGACGAGCCGCCGAGCCTCTACCGCAACACCACCGATACCGAGAACAAGGACTGGGTCGGGCTGCGGCTGCGGGGCACGCGCAGCAACCGGTTCGGCTTGGGCACGCGCATCGAGATCGAGCACGCCGGAGGCCGGCAGGTGCGCGTGTTGACGCCGTACATGCTGCACGGCAGCAACCAACCGGTGGTGCACTTCGGACTCGGCAAGGTGGAGGGTCTCGTGCGCGCCCGCTTGTCTTGGCCGAGCGGCATCGTGCAAGAGCTGGCCGACCTCGGCGTCTGCCAGTTCCACACCGTCGAGGAGGCCGGCGAGCCGGTGGAAGTGGCGCGCGCGGCAGCGACGCCGTGGCTCGCACCATCGACGGCGTTGGCCGACGTTCGGCACGAAGAAACCGAGTTCGACGATTTCCGCTTGCAGCCGCTGCTGCCCAACCAGCTCTCGCAGCTGGGCCCGGGGATGGCGTGGGGCGACATCGACGGCGACGGCGACGACGATGTGTACGTCGGCGGCGCCGGCGGACAGGCCGGCCAGCTGCGGCGCAACCTGGGTGACGGGAAGTTCGAAGCGGTGCGTTGCTTCGAGCTGCGACGCAGCGAGCGCTGCGAAGACATGGGCGCCTTGTTCTTCGACGCCGACAGCGACGGTGATCAGGACTTGTTCGTCGTCAGCGGCGGCGTCGAGATCCCGCCCGGCCTACCGTTCTTGAGCGACCGCCTCTACATCAACGACGGCACCGGCAACTTCGCCAGCGCGCCGCGTGGCTCCCTGCCGCGCGCCACCGACAGTGGCAGCGTCGTCTGCGCCGCCGACTTCGACCGCGACGGCGATCTCGACCTGTTCGTCGGCGGGCGCGTGGTGCGCGGCGAGTACCCGCTCGCCGCCAACAGCCGCTTGCTGCGCAACGACGGCGGCCGCTTCACCGAGGTCGACGGCACGCCGGAGACCCTGCGGCGCGCCGGGTTGGTGACGTCGGCGCTCTGGTCCGACGTCGACGCCGACGGCTGGTGCGATCTCTTGGTGACGCTGGAGTGGGGCCCCGTGCGGCTGTTCCGCAACCGCGACGGCACGCTCGCCGACGGCACCAATGAAGCCGGGCTGGCACGACACACCGGCTGGTGGAACGGCATCGCCGGCCGTGACCTCGACGGTGACGGCGACATCGACTACGTGGTCACCAACAACGGCTACAACACCAAGTACCACGCTTCGAACGAGCATCCAGCGCTGCTCTACTACGGCGACTTCGAGGGCAACGGGGTCAAGCGACTGGTCGAGGCCGAGTTCGAGCAGGACCACCTATTTCCGGTGCGTGGCCGCAGCTGCTCGACGCATGCGATGCCCTCGCTGGGCGAGAAGATCAGCAGCTATCGCGAGTTCGCGCTCGCCAACCTCAGCGAGATCTACACCGAGCAATGTCTCGACGACGCCGTCCGGCTGGCGGCGACCACGCTGGCGTCCTCCGTCTTGCGCAACGACGGCGCCGGTCGCTTCACGGTCGAGCCTCTGCCGCGGTTGGCGCAGATCTCGCCCGGGTTCGGCGTCGTCGTCACCGAGTTGAACGGTGACGTCCACCCCGACGTCGTGTTGGCACAGAACTTCTTCACACCACAGGCCGAGACCGGTCGGTTCGACAGCGGCCTCGGCCTGGTGCTGCGCGGAACCGAGAGCGGGCTCGCACCGATGTGGCCGGCGGAGAGCGGCCTGTCGGTCCCCGGCGACGCCAAGGCGCTGACCACGGCCGACCTCGACGGCGATGGCGCCCTGGACCTGGTGATCACTGTCAACGACGGCCCGGTCGTCGCGTTCGCGAGCCGCGCCGGCACAGGCGGCTCGGTGACGGTCGACCTGCAGGGCGCCGCCGGCAATCTCGACGCCGCCGGCAGCCGCGTCACTCTGCGGTTGGCAGACGGGCGCACCCAGACCGCCGAGGTCTACGCCGGCGGTGGCTACTTGTCGCAGTCGTCGAGCACTCTGGCGTTCGGCACCGGCGGCGCCGCGGTGGAGGGCATCGACGTGACGTGGCCCGACGGCAGCCGGTCGTCGACCGCGGGCGCGGCGGGCGTGCACCACTATCGCATCACGCAGCCCTGACGGCCGACGCGCTCAATCGACGACTCCCTGCAGGAACCACCGCCGGCGCCGGCGGTCGTAGTACACCCACAGCACGTCACCGCCGCGGGTCTCGGCAAAGTAGTACTCGCGGTGCTGCTCGCGCCGCCACCAGCCGCCGGAGACGACGAACGGTCCCGACAGGCCCTGCACGTCGGGCACCGGCTCGCCACGCCCATGGTCGTCCGCGCTCGCCGGTGCCAGCAGGCGCGGGCGGTCGAGCACCCGCCGCACCAACCGCGGTGAGATCACTTCTTCCGGCTGCGGAGCGCGCATGCGCTGCAGGGGCTGCCAGGCGAACTTCGCCTCCGGCAAATGTCCGTCGCGCACCACGGCGCAGACCACGGCCGCGTCGCCGAGCTCGGCCCGCAGGCGCGCCAGCGCTCGATTGGCCGCCGCCAAATCGCGCCGCCGCGCGGCGGCGAACAGCTGCCGCTGCACGACGCCCGCCGGCGCGGTCTCGGCCGTCAGCTCGAAGCCCTCGACCTCGGCTTCGAGCTGCACGCTCTCCAGCCGTAGCCGCAACAGGTCGATGAGCTGCACCTCATCGAGAGTCGGCTCTGCCGGCCGCACCGTTTCGCGGTGCGGCGCGGCGCGTTCCAACCGCAGAGTCAAGTGCAACGCCGCCACCGCCTCCCCTCGCCCACTCAAGCCCGCTGCCAGCCGCGCCAGCCGCTGCTTGCAGAGGAACAACAACCCCTGCACATCGAAGCCACTGGCACCTGGCTCGCACTCCATCTGCTCGCGCAGCGGATCGCGCACCGGCGCGGGCGACAGCGGCGCTCCGCCACCGCACGCCGCGCGGTGCACGCGATCGGCCTCTGCTCCGAAGCGGGTGCGCAGCGACCCCGCCGGCAACCGACGCAAGCCACCGACATCCTCGACGCCGAGCTGCAGCAACGCATCGCGCAGGCTCGGTTCGATCGCCGTGCGATGCAGCGGCACGCGGTCGCTGGCCTCGCGCTCGTCGGCCGCGCTACCGCAGACCGTGACGCGCCCCGGCGCACTAGCGCGCGCCAAGGCGTAGGTCGCGAAGCGATCGAACCCCACCACGGCGGCGGCCCGCAGCTGCAGGTCTGCCAACCGCGACAGTAGCTTCTGCCCCCACCGCGCGAACGCGTTCTCACCGGAGTCCGACCGACTGCCGTACAGCCGCTCCACGCCGGAAGCGTTCAGCCAGTGGACGCCGGGATCCGCCCCCGGCTCGATCTCCGGCGAGAACGCGCGCAACGCCCGCAGCAGCTCGGCGGCGGCAGCCTCGATCTCCGCCGCCGGTACCACCCCCGCGCGCAGATCGGCGAGCAGCGACAAGCCTTCGGCGTAGCGCCGCCCCGGCCAGATCCGCGCGCGGCGCGCGCGTTCGTTGACCCACAGGATCCGGCCCTGCGGCCGGTCCTCGTCGACGACCGCCACCGCGTGCCGCCGCCACTCCGGCCGCCGGCGCAGCAAGAGCTGCAACGCCAAGGCCGGGACGTCAACGCAAGCCCAGCGGTCCACGCAACACCCGCACGCTTTCCCACGCCATCCCCCGCCGCTTGTCCTTCTGCGCCTGCACCGACACCGCGAAGCGGCCGGCTGCCAGTCGCACCCGCACCGACCGCACGCGCAGCGAAGCCATCGATCCCCCGCGCTCGACCGCCGCCCGGCCGGCACCCGCGGTCAGCAACAAGAGCGCGCTGTCGTGCTGCTTGGCCAGGCCGGCCAGCCGCACCTGCGCCGCGAGCGGCACCGCGCCTTCGCCGCGCAGACGCGCACCGCGCTGGTCGACGACCGTCAGGCCGAACGCCCCCGAGCGCAGCAGGTGGTCCGCAGACCGCAGCATCGCCGCCATGCCGTCGGCGCACACGACCGCCAGAGCCTCGAGGTCGACCCCCATGCGCACCACGTCGGGGGGAAAGAAGGTCACCCCTGGCTCCGTCACCCAGGCCACCGGCTCACGGCGTTGCTGCGCGTCGCGCACCATCGCCACCGCCGCCGTCGACACGCCCGCCGACGCACCGCCGACCAGCTCGACATAGCGCCCCGCCAGCTCCGCCAGACACCACGAGGGCGCATCGGACGCCACCGAAGAGGTCGCCCCCCACCACACCCGGCCGGACGCCAGCAGGCCATTCAGCTCCAACGCACTTGCCATCGGAACCGTTTTAGCAGACATTTGTCCACCATCAGGAGTCGGGCTCGATTTTCTCGCTTCGCCGGCGCGCCGCCGCCTGGCGGCGGCGCGCCGGCGAAGCGAGAAAATCGAGCCTGACTCCGTACCGGCCGAGATCATGGCGCCCATGTTCCCAAGGCCCCCCTCGTTACGAGCCTCTCTCTACGGGTTGTCGGTCGCGTTCGCCGCAGCCGCGCCAACGAGTTCGCAGACCCACACGCTCGACATCGCAGTCCGCACTGGAGCGACGTTCAGCTCGATCGACGCGCAGGTTGCGGTCAACGATCAGCGCACCATCGCGTTCACCGGCGCGGATGCCAAAGGCAACGGTGTGTTCGCGATGCCCGACCAGGGACAACCAAGAGCCCTCGCGCCACAGGCCAGCAGCCGCAACTACTCGGCTGCCGCGATCAACGACACCCTGGTTCCTGAGGTCACCACGCGCGAACGCGCTTCGGGAGCGCCGCCGGTGTACTTCTTCCGTCGCTGGAGCACTTCCGGGCTGACCGCGACCATCGTCGGGCGTTCGCCCGGAGATTTCGACTCGGCCGTGTCTCGCCTCGACATCAACAACCGCTCGACGGTCGTTGGAGTCGCACTCGTCGGGGGTCTTTCGTCGACCGCACTCGTCGCCGGATCGGCGTCTCCTCCGACTCGGCTAGCGACCTACTCCGGCCTGCAGCAGCTGTGGCCGCAGATCTCCGACGACGACGTGGTGGTGGTCACCGATCCGCAGTCGCGGGTCGTCACCTGGCCGTATCCCACGGGGACCGGCGAAGTCTTTGCCAGCCCAGGGAGCGGCTTCTCCTCGGTCGGAGTGAAGCCCGGCATCAGCGATGACGGGAGCACCGTCGCTTACATCGGCGACAAGGGCGCGGGCTCGGGGATCTTCATCGGGCTGCGCGGCATGGGAGCCTCCTACCAGTTGCTGGTCGCTGGCGCCGGCACCGAGAACTTCACCGCCATCGACGGCAACCACCGCGCAGGAGTCACCGCATCCGGCTCTCTCAGCACGGGCAAGTGGGTCATGCTCGCGTTCCATGGAACGCGCAGCGGCAAGAGCGGGGTGTACTTCGCACAGCTGCGAGTTCGCGACGTGTCGGGCACGCTGATGGTCGACCGCAAGTCGATCACCGAGATCGCGACGATCAGCACCGCGGTCGGCGGCGCCAACCTGACCTACGTCGATCTACATCACCCGATCAACGACCGCGGGGACGTCTGCTGTTTCGCCAGCCTCGATGACGGCTCGTCGGCGATCCTGTTGGCCCGCCGCACCACGACCGAGATCCGCGACGCCGTGGACTTCGTCGACCCCGCGACGCTGACCGTGTACAGCTCGCCACAGAAGCTCGACGGCGAAGACGGCCAAGAACGGATCGGCGTAGCCGCCGATGGCGCTGCACAGCTGTTGTTGCGCGCCACCGTGCCGGGGCCCGGCACGGTGACGTTCAAGTTCGCCGAGCCTAGCGCCAGCGGGCAAGGCGAGCTGGCTGCGCCCGGCAGTGCGTTCGGCACCGGTGCGGTCACCGCCGCCGCGACGAACGCGAATCCCACCGGCAACTACCGCGGCTATTGCCTGTATCGGGGGCCCGCCGACTTCGTCCGGCCGGCGACCAACGACGACGGCGAGGCAACCCGAGCTGTCCCCATCGACGTCGAGTTCCAACCCACGGCGGGACCGACTACCGGAGACCGCGTCGAGATCGAGCTCTGCCGCCCACCCGTGGTCCTGGCGCACGGGCTGTGGTCCGATGCCGCGACCTGGAAGGGGTCGTTCGCCGCTCTGCAATCCGGCAGCGAGCCGCGCTTCTTCAGCCATGCAATCGATTACAGCGGCCCACTCGCATCGGCGCCGTTCTCGGCGAACGTGCCGACCGTCCGGCTCGGCATTCAGATTGCGCGCAAACTCGCGCACGATGCCGGATTCGCCGCATCCCAGGTCGACTGGGTCGGGCACAGCATGGGCGGTGTGCTGCCACGCGTCTACTACGAGCGCGCTGCACGCAACGTCGGGGTCGCCTGGAAGAACGCGGCCAACTTCGGCGGCGGTGAGATCCACAAGCTGATCGTGCTCAACTCGCCGCAGTGGGGCTCACCGTTCGGCAACATGCTGCCCATCGTCACCCAGAATCTCGCGATCAAGGGCTTCGTCCAGGAGTACCTGGAGGGGTATGAGGACAATGGAGCCATCGCCAATCTGGCCGAGGGCAGTCCGGCGTATCAATCGATCGGCGCCACTCCGATCCCCACCCACGCACTCGTCGGAGTCGGAGTGGAGACCCAGATCGCGGGCGCGACGACGACGGTGAATGCTCTGGCCAGGTTTGTGCCACCGCCAACCAGCACGTTTCTGCGGATTGCCGGGCTGTTCGCGCGCCTGACCAACTCGCTGGTCTACCGCGGCCACCGCCACGACCTGATCGTGCTCGAGAACAGCCAATCCGCGGGCCTCCCCACGAACGCCGTCACGATCTACAACGGCGGCCTGACCTACCTCCACATGGGCGTCACCAGCAACCAGAGCTACTACGACAAAACCGTCGACCTGTTGCACGCGCCGGTCGCCGGGCCCGAGTTCGCGCCGCTGCCGGCGCCCAACCTCAATCCCGCGCGTCTGGCGACACCGCCCACCCCCACAGCCACGGCCAACTTGAGCTTCGTGACACCTGCGCTGGGCGCGACGCTGCAGCCCAACCAATCGGTGACCGTCGAGGTCACACCGACCGGGGGCTTCACCCCGACCTCGGTGGACCTCTTCCTCGGCAGCGACTACGCCACCGTGACCTCCCCGCCGTGGCGACACACGTTCACCGTGCCGGCCGAATCGGTGGGCGCGATCGACATCTTGGCGATCGGGGTCGATGCCGGAGGATCGCCGGCACTCGCAGGCCCACAGGCGCACGGCATCAACGTCAACGCAACCCTCCAATCAGTGACGGTCGGGCCGCAGGGCACCGCCCTGGTGGAGCCACTCGAGGAAACCCGGCTCCAAGTCCTCGGCCAGTACTCCGACGGCGTGACGCGCGATCTGACGCGCGCCGCGACCGGCACGACGTACTCGGCCGCGCCAGCCGGGATCGTTCGCGTCTCCGCGGATGGACACGTCACCGTGTCCGGCCAAGGCACGGCGACGATCACCGCGTCGAACGCGGGCTTGTCGGGCAACACCGACGTCGACGTCGCTTTCCCTGCGACGACCGGCTACGGCACGGGAACCGCCGGTGCCGGCGGATTGGTGCCCACCCTCAATGCTCGCGGCGGCCTACCACAACCCGGCAATCCCGGCTTTCAGCTCGTCTTCGACCGGATCCGCGGCGGCGCACCGGGACAGCTCATCATCGCCGCCCAACCGGCGGACCTGAGCTGGCAGGGTCTCCGCATCCTGTTCCTACCCATACTGCTGATCAACTTCCCGATGGTCGCGAGCGGGCCGACGGGACAAGCCGGGGCAGGGCAAGTCGTCGTGCCGATCCCGATCCCCGCACGACCGAGTCTCATCGGCGGCAGCTTCTTCGTGCAGGGCTTCTTCGCCGACGCCGCCGCTGCGCCAGGGCTGTCCCACACGCAAGGACTCGCCGTCACGATCCAACCCTGATGGTACGGAGCCTGGCTCCGTACCTTCGATCCAACCCTGATGGTACGGAGCCTGACCTGAAACTCACCCAGCCTCGACGATCGGTATGAGCTTGTACCCGAGGGATTTAGCGTTCTGTCGGAGTCCGACGATGCGTCGCTGGGTGAAGCGCTCCTCGTAGGCCTTGGCGCCTTCGTCTACGTAGTCCTGGCCGAACTTCAGCATGCGGTAGATGAGCAGGGCCAGTTTGCGGGCGATGGCAAAGATGGCGACGTTGCCGTCCTTCGCGCGGGCGATCTTGCGGAAGTGTGCGCCGAGAGCTGTCTGAGTACGTTGGAGGGACAGGGCGGCCATCCGGAGGACCGTGGCGATCCTGCTGACCGCGATGTTGTTGCGGTGCTTCTTGATGCGCTTTCCACCCGAGACGGCTTGACGTGGGCACAGGCGTAGCCAGGAGACGAAGTGCTTCTCGGTCGGGAAAGCATCGAGGTCGTAGCCGACCTCGGTGAGCACGATCATGGCCGTGCTCGGGCTGATACCGTCGATTCGCGTGAGATCACACCCGACGAGCCGGCAGAGGGCATCGCGAAGCTCCCGGCCGCCCTTCGTTCGGATGCTCCTCTCCTTGCGGGGGTCTGGATGCTCGGGGACGTCGGCCGTCTTGGCTTCCTCCGGTTGCAGGTCCTCGATCATCGCCATCAATCGCTTCTCGACCGACTCGATCTCGTGGTCGGTGTGCTCGAGCATCCGCAAGCCCGAAGCGAGAGTGAAGATGTGCTCCTCGATCCAGGTCCCTTGCAAGTGATCCGCGAGCTCCTTCTCGGAGATCTTGCAGCGCGGATCACGCAGTCTGGCGAGCGCTCGAGGGTCGCGTTCACCAGCGAGAATCGCGCGGATGATCGCGAGGCCGGTCTTGCCGGTGATGTCCGTTACCGCGCGATGGATCGCCACGTTCATCTGATCCAGTGACCGCTGCATCAACTGCGTGTGGCGCGTGCGCTGCGCGATCAAAGACGCGGCATGGCGTTGCAGGGTCCGCAACGCACAGATGTCCTTCGGAGGCCGGAACGAAGCGCGAATGAGGCCATAGGTGTGTAGCTTCTGCAGCCAACTGCAATCGCTGGCATCGGACTTGGAGCGGCCCGGCACGTTCTTCACCTCGCGGGCATTCGCGAGGATGACCTCGAAGCCTCTCGACTCGAGTAGCTCGTAGACGGGAATCCAGTAGACATAGGTGCTCTCCATCGCGACGGATCGCACTCCGAGCTCCTCCAGCCAGTCCGCGAGCGCCTCTAGTTGGGGCGTCGTCGTTCCGAATCGCTTGATCGGACGACTGCCGTCGGGTGCTGCTGCGCACACCCAGTGCTCGCGGCTGCCGATGTCGATTCCGGCGGCGTTGGGCTTCACGACTGGTAATACTTCCGCTGCGGGCTTCTTGCCCTTCCTCGTTCTGCCCTTCCGAGCCATACTTCATCCTCCTTGTTGTGGTGGGCCCGGCCCGAGGCGGCGATCAAACGAATCTGACCTGCGGGAGTGGGCACGGCGACGTGCCCCTCACCAGTGAAGGATGGCCAACTCGGACCCAGACTGGCTCTGGGGCAAACGTGCTCCAGTGGCTATTGGGGGCGTAGCTGCCGGGCCCCTCACACGTTCCCCGCCCCCTTCCTCAGCGGCTAGTTTCCTGCCCTGAAGGGCCGACAAAATCTGTCGGGGCAGGACTGGCTCCGTACCTTCAGAAGGGGCGGTAGAAGACGCGGAGCTCCTGGACCGACACGGATTGGGCCAGGCCGCGGTCGAACAGGAGCTGGAAGCGCAGGACGGTGGCGTCGGCGGTGTCCAGCACCACTTCGCCGGCCGGGGCAAAGCCGCCGACATAGCGCAGCCATCCGCTCACGGTCGTCGGGTCGACGTTGCCGCCGGGGTCGTACTGGGCACCTTGGATCCACAGACGCACGGGCTGACCATCGGTCGCCAACACGCCCACAGTGGGATCGTCGCTGTAGGTGATCGGCACGCCATCGACGATCGCGTCCAGCTCGTAGCGCAAGAACTCCGGCGGGAACAGCTGCTGCGTGCCGATCCAGAGCGACTGCGATGCGACGACGGGATCGCGGTCGACGAGCCCGGCGATGCTGGTGCCCGGGCCACTCGCCGGCGTCACGCTCCCGATCAACGACGCCGCGCCGCCGCCGGCGACCTCGACGCGCACCTGACCGCGACCGCCCGCTCCCCCGCGCGCCTCCATCGTGGCCGCCGGCGGGCCGAACGTCGTGCCCGCCGACCCGCCGGCGACGTCCAACCCACCGTCCTGGTCGATGCGTTGGCCCACTTGCAACAGGATGCTGCCGCCCGAGCCGCCGCCGCCGGGCACCGCGTAGGCGTTGGTCGGCGCCAACACGCCGGCCATGCCGGTGGTGGAACCGCCGGAGGCGTCGATGGCACCCGTATCCGACACGCTCAGATCGCGGCCCGCGCGCACCGCGACCGCGCCGCCCCCGGCGGCACCACCGCCGCCCGACCGCCAGGAAACCAACGCCGCGATCGAGAAGAACGGGTGGCCGCCCGCGCCGCCGCCGCCCGCCCCGCCGACCACGAAGTGGTCCAACGAGCTCGACCCCGCCGGCCGCGGCAACAAAGAGAACTCGCGGCCGGCACGCCCGTCGGGGCCGGCTTCGGCCGGGTCGCCGTTGTGGGTCGCGACGACCGTGCCGGCCTCTCCGGGCGCCATGAGCGCGCCCCCACCCCCACCCGCCGCGACCTGCGACGAGTACAACCCCGCCACCTGCGTGGTGACCACCGACGCGTTGCGTCCATCGGCGGGAAACAACGCAGAACCCCGTCCGCCGCTGCCCGCGGCGCGCGCCGCATAGGCGTGGCCGGCCGACAAGACCGCGTCCCGCCCCCTCTCGCCGGAGAAGCGCGGCAGGGCGCCGAGTCCGTTGCATCGATCCGCGCCGGCCCCACCGCGTGCGCTCCCGGCCGCCCCACCCGCGGCGCCGCCATCGGCACCGGGCTGCCCGGTGACGGAGTCGCCGTCCGGCATCGGCCGCCCGACGCCCGACAGGTCCAGCACGCCGTCGATGACGGCGTTGCCGCTGACCGAGATGCGCGCCGGGTGGGCTCCCACGAAGCGCACCGTCGTGCCCGCGCCGATGTGGAACTGGGAGAAACGGTAAACGCCATCGGTCACGCGCAGGTCGGTGCCGGTGCGCGTGCGAACGCGGGAGATCAGCGAGTCCTCGGTGTTCCACTCGTAGACCCCCGGCGCGATTTCGGTGCCGTCGGCCGGGTCGAACACGCCGTGGATCGCGTCGCCGCCAATGGCACCGGGCAGGGCTTCACCGTTGGCCCAGACCCCGGAAGACGCCCGGTGGTCCAGCTGCAAGTCGTTGTCGAAGGTCTCGACCAGCGCCACCTCCGCGCGCTGGGAGGGCGCCGTGACGAAGGAGAACACTTTCTCAGCGGCGGGCTTGCCGGACAGATCGACGACGCGCGGCGTCACCCGGACTTCGACACAGAGCCCACCGGGGACTTCCGAGTCGGGCCGGAAGCTGCCGACCGTCAGCTGACGCAAGGGGTCGTTGAACAGGTCCCAAGTGCCGGGCACCACGACGGGCGCCGAGGCCGGGTCGCACTGCACACCGCCGCCCGGGGCCGGGCGAGTGTCGCGCACCGTGACCGCCACCGGCTGCGCGCGGTTGCTCGACGTGATGAACGGAGCCTGGTCGATCACCTCGGAAAACTCGAGCACGATCGGGGTCAGCGGATCGACGCCGGTCGCCAACACCGGCGACAGCAGCTCGGCACTCGGCGGCTGGCCGTCGAAATCGACGACGCCAAGGGTGACGCTCAACGAGCACCGATAGTCCTCGAGCAACGGATCGCCCGCCGTCGAGCGCAAGACGCCGACCTGATTGCCGCCACGCACGTAGAGCTGATAGGTCTCCGCCGGACGAAAGCCGAAGAAGCTCTGGGAACCCACGACGCGGATCTCGGGCACGAACATCACCGTCGGGCCATTGGTCAGCAACTGACCCACCGGCTCCTCACCGGTCGTCGTGCGCAGCGAAACCGTCGCCGACGACACCGTCGCGGGATCGACATCCTGACTGAACACCAGCACGATCGGCTGGTTCTGCGCAATCTGGTTGATGCCGCATCCGGCCTGCGTGCAGCCCAGGTTGCACGACTGCAAACACAGAGCCGGCCCCGCGGCCGAGGGGGCCGTGCACGACGACTGCAACACCGGTCCAGCACTGCCGCCGCCAGAGCACCCGACACCACCGAGCGCCATCGTGACTCCGAGGAGCCCGGCCAAGGAGCGGCCGGCCCGAAGGGCAGGGCGGGACTCGACCACGCGATCAGGGGAGCGCTCGGGCATGAGAACCTGGGACCGGATCGGCACCATCGCCAAGGAGGCGAGCACCGGAGACATTGCTGGAGGACCGGGAAACCCCGATTGTAGTCCCGCTGCGGCCCGATCTGGGGGGGCAACTTCAGCCCGACCGAGCCCCGCTACATCGAACGCCGCAGTTCGACCACGACACCGAGGATCTGAAGCACCGCCGGGTCCGGAACGATCGGCGCGAAGCGGGAGTTCTCGGGGTGCAACTCCACCCGGCGGCCCCGGCGCCGCAGCGTCTTCACCGTCGCCTCGTCCCCGACCATGGCGACCACCACCTGGCCACTCTGCGCTTCGGACTGCCGCCGCACCACCACGACGTCACCGTCGAGGATGGACAAGCCGATCATGCTGTCGCCGCGCACTCGCAGGGCGAAGAACGCCTCGCCCGGCAAGCGCGCATCGATCGCGACAAACCCGTCTGGCGCCTCGATCGCCGCCTGCAGATCGCCAGCCGGCACATCGCCCAAGACCGGCACCAGCCGGGGCGGAACGCCCGCCGCCCCCGGCAGCCGATAGCCGCGCGCGCCGGCCGCCTGCTCGAGCCGCCCAGCGGCGACCAACGCCGCCAGGTGTTTGCGCGCCGACTCCACCGCGCGAAAGCCCAATGCCTGCTGTACTTCGCGAACCGTTGGCGGAGCGCCCGCCGCCAAACGGTCGCGGACGTAGGTGAAGACTCTCTCTCGGTTGAGGCCGGGGGGAGAGTACGCCATCGGCCGAGAGTATGTCAGACATTTGTCTTCCGGCCAAGCTTCGCGCGGCGTTTCGACAGCTCGCCCGCCGGGGCGCGACGGCCACACCCCCGCGGTTCGCCTACTGCACTTCGGCCGGAGCTCGCTGGCGCAAGCGCAGCTCCCCGTCTTCGACCTCGACGAGCAAGGTGGTGCCGTCGCCCACCTCGCCGGCGATCAAGGCGCGACCGATGCGCGTCTCGAGCTCGCGCTGCAAGAACCGCTTCAGCGGCCGCGCGCCGTAGACCGGGTCGTAGCCGCGGTTGGCGATGAACGTCCGCGCCCCGTCGGTGAGCTCCAAGCCGAGGCCGCGATCTTCCAGCCGGCCGCGCAGCTGCGCCACCAGGAGGTCGACGATCTGCTCGATCTCACTGCGCTGCAGCGGTCGGAACAGCACCGTTTCGTCGATGCGGTTGAGGAACTCCGGGCGGAACGCGCGCCGCAGCTCGGTCATCACCGCGCCCCGCGCCTGCTCGTCGATCTCGCCGTCCGCCGAGATTCCCTCGAGGAGGTGCGCCGCGCCCAAGTTGCTGGTCATGATCAGCACCGTGTTCTTGAAGTCCACGGTGTGGCCCTGGCTGTCGGTCACGCGGCCGTCGTCGAGAATCTGCAGCAGCACGTGGAACACGTCGGGGTGCGCCTTCTCGATCTCGTCGAACAAGACGACCGAGTACGGCCGGCGGCGGATCGCTTCGGTCAGCTGCCCGCCTTCGTCGTAGCCGACGTAGCCGGGCGGAGCGCCGATCAGCCGCGACACCGAGTGCTTCTCCATGTACTCCGACATGTCGATGCGAACGATGTTGTCCTCGCTGTCGAACAGAGCCTCCGCCAGCGCGCGCGCGAGCTCGGTCTTGCCGACACCGGTCGGTCCGAGGAACAGGAACGAACCGATCGGGCGGCGCGGGTCCTTGATGCCCGCCCGGCTGCGGATCACCGCGTCGGCGACCAGCTGCACGGCCTCGTCCTGTCCGACGACCCGCTGGTGCAAGATTCCGTCGAGGTGCAGCAGCTTCTCGCGCTCGCCTTCGACCAGCCGCGCCACCGGCACGCCCGTCCAACGGCTGATGATCTCGGCGATCTCCTGGTCGGTGACCTCTTCGCGCAGCAGCGCGTCGCCGGTATCGCGCTCGGCGAGCTTGGCCTCCTCGTAGGCGAGCAGCTTCTCGGCCTCGGGAAGCTTGCCGTGCTTGATCTCCGCGGCGCGGTTCAAGTCGTAGGCGCGCTCCGCCGCCGCCATCTCGCGGCGCAGCTCCTCGATCCGCTCGCGCAGATCGCGCACCGTCTGGATCGCCGCCTTCTCGGCCTCGTAGCGTGCGCGCTGGGCGTCGGCCTGCGCGCGCAGGTCGGCGAGCTCGCGGCGCAAGTCCTCGAGCCGCTGCCGGCTGGCCTTGTCCTTCTCCTTTGCCAACGCCGCTTCCTCGATCTCCAGCTGCATCACACGGCGGGTCGAGGCGTCGAGCTCCGCCGGCATCGAGTCGATCTCGGTGCGGATCATCGCGCACGCCTCGTCGACCAGATCGATCGCCTTGTCCGGCAAGAACCGATCGGTGATGTAGCGGTGGGACAGGGTGGCGGCCGCCACCAGCGCGTTGTCCTGGATGCGCACTCCGTGGTGCACTTCGTAGCGCTCCTGGAGCCCGCGCAGGATCGAGATCGTGTCCTCGACGGTCGGCTGCTCGACCATCACCGGCTGAAAGCGACGCTCGAGCGCGGCGTCCTTCTCGACGTACTTGCGGTACTCGTCGAGGGTGGTCGCGCCGATGCAGTGCAGCTCGCCCCGGGCCAACATCGGCTTCAGCAGATTGCCGGCGTCCATCGCGCCGTCCGCCTTGCCGGCGCCGACGATGGTGTGCATCTCGTCGATGAACAGCACGATCCGTCCCTCGGCGTCGCGGACTTCGTTGAGCACCGCCTTGAGCCGTTCCTCGAACTCGCCGCGGTACTTGGCGCCCGCGACCAGCGCACCGAGATCCAGCGCGAACACCGTGCGATCGCGCAGCGAGTCCGGCACGTCACCCCGCACGATGCGCTGCGCCAGTCCCTCGGCGATCGCGGTCTTGCCCACTCCGGGCTCGCCGATCAACACCGGGTTGTTCTTCGTCTTGCGGCTGAGGATGCGAATCACCCGACGGATCTCTTCGTCGCGGCCGATGACCGGATCGAGGGCGCCGTCGCGCGCCGCCTTGACCAGGTCCCGCCCGTAGCGGCCGAGCGCCTCGTAGGTGGCCTCCGGATTCGCGCTCTGCACGCGCTGGCTCCCGCGCACTTCCTTCAGGGCGTGCAGGAACCCGTCCGGTGACACCCCGTGCTTCTGCAGCAGTACTCCGACCGGCGTGCCGCTGCTGACGCCCAAGATCGCCAACACCAGGTGCTCGACCGACACGTACTCGTCCTTCATCCGCTGTGCCTGCCGCTCGGCGTCGACCAGCACCTTGGAGAGCGCTTGCGAGACGTAGATCTTGCCGGCCTCGTAGCCCGGACCGGACATGCTGGGCCGCTTGCGCAGCTCGGCCTCGAGCTCCCGGACCATCGCGTCCGGGGCAACGTCCATCTTGGCCAACAAGCGCGGCACCAGACCATCGCCTTGCTCGAGCAGGGCTGCGAGCAGATGCGGCAGATCCACCTCTTGGTGGCCGAAGGTGACGGCCTTGTTCTGCGCGGCGGCCATCGCTTCCTGCGACTTCTGGGTGAGCTTGTTCATGTCCATGTGTGGGCCCTCAATCCTGAGACGGTTGCGTGTCGCTGCACCACCCAACACATCCCGTGCCGCGCGAATGAAGACCTCAAGCCACTGCTAATACGTGACTTATGGCGTCGGTGGAACCTCGAAACGGGGCCCGGATTACGCCAAAATGTCAGACTTTGATCTCTGCTGACAATTCGGCAGTGTCCGCGCTTGCCCGCAGCCGGGGCTCGACCTGTTCGACCAAGAACGCCTCGACCTGCGCCGCGGCGCAGCCGACAAAGCGCTCGGCAGCCACCAGCTCCGGCAACCGGTCTCGCAGCGGAGCAAACGCCTCGTCGGCTGCGATCCGCTCCAACAGCGTGTTGGCAGCGCCCTCTTCCTGAATCGCCGCGACCGCCGCCATGCTGTGCACGCGGATCCGTTCGTGCAGGTGCTGGCGGTCCCCGCCCGCGCGCACGCCCGCCATCAGAATCTCTTCCGCCGCCAGGAACGGCAGGGACTCGGCCAGCTTGCGCTCGATGACCTTGGGGTAGACCTGCAGGCCACGGGCGACGTTCTCCACCAGCAGCAAGATCGCATCGACGGCGAGGAAGCTCTCCGGGATCGCGATGCGGCGGACGGCGGAATCGTCGAGGGTCCGCTCGAGCCACTGGCTCGCCGCGGTCTGGGCGCTGGTGTCCGCCGCCGCCAAGACGTATCGAGCCAGCGAGCCGATCCGCTCGCTGCGCATCGGATTGCGCTTGTACGGCATTGCCGAAGAGCCGATCTGCCGGGTTTCCCGCGGCTCGCCGAGCTCTCCCTCATGCGACAGCAAGCGGACGTCGTTGGCGAACTTCGCCGCCGATTGGGCGACTCCGGACAGCGCGGCGTGGACGGTCCAATCGAGCTTGCGCGTGTAGGTCTGCCCGCAGACCGGCAACCGGCGCTCGAAGTCGAACGCCCGCGCCACCTGTCGGTCGAGTTCTTCGACGCGGTCTCGGTCACCATCGAACAGGGCCAAGAAGGACGCCTGGGTGCCGGTGGTGCCCTTGACGCCACGGAACGGCAGCCACGCCGCCACTCGCTCGACCTCGTCCAAGTCGAGGAGAAGGTCGTGCAGCCAAAGGCTGGCCCGCTTGCCGACGGTGACCGGCTGTGCCACCTGAAAATGGGTGTAGCCGAGGCACGGGAGCGCGCGGTGAGTGTTGGCGAACTCCGCCAACGGCGCGATCGCGCGCCGCAGACGCGCCGCGACCAGCCGCAGCGCGGAGCGGTAGATCACCAAATCGGCGTTGTCGGTGACGTAGCAGCTGGTCGCGCCGAGGTGGAGGATGGCCTTCGCCTCGGGCACCAGCTCACCGTAGTGGTGCACGTGCGCCATCACGTCGTGGCGCAGCTCGCGCTCCAACTCGGCGACGCGCTCCCAGTCGAACTCATCGCGCCGCGCGCGCAAGCCCGCGACCTGCGCCTTGCTGATCGGCAACCCCAGCTCACCCTGCGCTTCGGCCAAGGCGATCCAGAGGTCGCGCCACGTGCCGTGGCGCGTGCGCGCCGAGAACAGCCGCGACATCTCGGCGCTGGCGTAGCGCTCGGTCAGCGGGTTCTGGAACCGATCGGCGGCGTCGGAGCTGTGCATCTGGGCTGCGCTCGAGGTCGAGCGCATCCCAACGGTAGCGCATGCGCTGGCCTATGGCCATCGCGGCGCGGTGCCCGACTCACTCAGCAGTCGGCCAGCACGCGGCGCGCGACGCGCTTGTAGTAGCCCGGGTGCCACACGCGCTTGCAGTAGCCAGCGGCGACCAGCACCGTGTACGGCCGCCCACAGGAGTCGTAGCGGGTCTCGTAGCGCGGCGGCACCGACACGTCCTCCCAGTAGCCCGGCACCCACACGCGTTCGTACACCGTGCGGTAGGCGTGCACGACGGGTCGGAAGTGGCGGTGCGGTGTGGCGTGGCGGTGGGAGCGGTACCCGCGCCGCAGGCCCGACTGCCGCGGGACGCGATAGTGCGTGGCTGCCAGCCCGTGGACACGGTGCGCGGCGTGCGCGCGGCTGACGCCGCGCTCGTGAGCTCCCCGCCGCGCTTGCGCAGTCGAAACCGCAGACAACGCGAGCAGAGAGACGATCAGCATCAGGGTGGTTCTCAACATGACCCCCGACATGGAGCGAACGGCGTGCCAAGCGCCGAAACGGCCGTGAGAGGGCGTACACGGGCTGTTCGGCGGCACCGACCCGCCGGGTTGTACGCTCCGCGAGACACCGGTGACCCCACCGAGCGTCGCGCCACCAGACCGCGATCAGACGCCGGCGATGCGACCGGTCAGGCGCAGGCCACCGGTGTTCGAGACCGCCACCTGCAGGTCCTCGATCGCGGCGGCGATCAGAAACAGGCCGCGACCGCGGGGGCTGTCCACCGGCGGCGGAGTCCCGTTGCGCGACGCCGACAGCCGGCCCTCGATCTCCCGCACGATGTCGCCCGGCACTTCCGGGTCTTCGAACAGGAGTCGAACCTCGTCGCGCTCCAGTGCGATCGCCAGCCGCAAGCGCGCATCGCCCGCCCGGTAGTCCCCACCGTGGTCGATGGCGTTGTTGACCAACTCGTCGATCACCAGCACGACCGAGTCGACCAAGTCCTCGTCGGCTCCCAACCACTCGAGCCGCGAGCGCACCGCGCCGCGCACCAGACCCAGGGTCTGCCGTCGCGCCGGGAACTCCAGCTCGAACCGCGCGCCCGCCGGCATGGGCAGGCTCACCGTTCGACCTCGATCAGCATCGACAGATCCAGCGCGCGCACCGAGTGCGTCAACGCCCCGACCGACACCCGATCGATGCCGCACGCGGCGAACTGGCGAATGTTGTCCAGCCGGATGCCACCCGAGGCCTCGATCTCGACCGAGCGCCCGGCTGCACTGGCTGCTTCGCGCACCGCCGACACCGCCCGCCGCAGCTCGTCACCCGGGGCGAAGTTGTCGAGCATGACGACCGCGGCACCGCCGTCGACGGCGTGCAGCGCTTCCTCCAAGGTCCGCGCCTCGGCAACCACCGGCGCGGAGCTGCCGCGCACCGCGGCGCGCACCACGTCGACGTACGACGTCGGCGCCGCCAAGGCGAAGTGGTTCTCCTTCAGCAGCGCCTGATCGAACAAACCGAACCGGTGATTGCTGCCACCACCGACCGCGACCGCGTACTTCTCGAGGGCGCGCAGTCCGGGCGTGGTCTTGCGCGTATCGTAGATGCGGACGCCGGCTTCGCCGACCGCGTCGACGTAGGTGCGCGCCATCGTGGCGATGCCCGACAACCGCTGCAGGAAGTTCAGCGCGGTGCGCTCGCCGGCGAGCAGAGCCACCGCGGGGCCGACCAGGCTCACCACGATCTGCCCGGGCGTCACCCGCGCTCCTTCTTGACAATGCCGCTCCAATTCGATGGCGTCGTCGACCGCGGCAAAGCAGTGCTCGACGACGTCCAGGCCAGCGAGGACGCCGGGCTCGCGCGCTTCGATCCACCCCTTCGCACGCACCTCGGGCGGCACGCACAACCGCGTCGTCAAGTCGCCCTCGGCGCCAAGATCCTCGTCGAGGGCGCGCTGGACGACTTGGCGTAGGAGGTCGACATCGATCGGCATCGCCGCGCACGGTACCGTGCGGCGCGACCGCGGCAAAGGGCGATCCCGGACGCCGTCACCGCTCCCCGCGCGGCGTCGGCAACGGCGGCCTCGGTGGCGCCGGCAGGTAGTGGATCCCGTGCTCCGACCGAGTGGAGTCGAACGCGAACGCGTCGCGGTTGCGCAGGAAATCCACCAAGTACTTGGCGGGGATCGCGAAATTGAGACCTTCGATACCGACGCCCACCATCTTTGCGTTGACCACGCCGACGACCTGCGAGCGCAGATTGAACAGCGGCCCGCCCGAGTTTCCGGGATTGACCGCAGCAGTGATCTGGAAGTGCGGAAACCCGCCGAACGACCGGTTGGTGACCGACACGATGCCGGCACTCACGGTGCGCTCCAAGCCGATCGGAGCGCCGATGGCGTAGACGCGATCACCGGTCTCGACGGTCTCGCTGTCGCCGATGTGCGCGATCGCCAACTCGACGTCGTCCGGCGGCTCCATCTTGACCATGGCCAAGTCGAGATGCGGATTGATGGCGACGACCTCGGCACCTCGCACGGTGCGCACGTCGAACCCATCACGGCTGCGGAGATAGATGATCACGTCGGCGGCGACTTCGCCGGCGACCACGTGGAAGTTGGTGACCACGTAGCCGTCCTCGCTGATGACGAACCCCGACCCCTGGCCCGAACCGGTTTCGATCTTGACCACCGCCTGCTCGACCCGGCGCACTCCTTCGGGGATCGACTCCTCGGGATGACTGCCGCGCGAGAAGATCTCCTCGCGCACGACGGCCTCGGGCTGCTCGCCCGCCGCCTCGCGCTGCAACACCGCCTGCCGCGGGATCTTCAAGATGTCGAAGCCGACATCCAAGAACAGCGACTCGGCGGTCTCCTTGACCAGGCGGCCGACGACTTGCCGCCCCTGGCTCAAATGCAGGCGAACATCGACATCGACTGCCGCCGCTGGCGCCTGCAGCAAACAAAGAGTGGTCAGCATCGACAGCATCGACCGCAGCTTATAGTGATCTGCGGAATGAATCTCCGGGGCCAGCAATCTTCGATCGTCGACGCCTCCCGCCGCTTGGCCGTGGCAGCCACCGCGACTGCCGCGCTGGTGGCAACGATGGCGGCCGCCGCCGCCCAGCGCCGCGCGGAGCCGGTCCCCGCCGCGCTGCGCGCGCGTTTCGGCTTCTCGGGTCCCCTGATGCACAAGGCTGGCTGGGGTGTTCGGCTGCTGCGCATCGCCCGGCTGGACGGCGCCGACAAGCCGGCCGCCATCGTGGTCGCCAACCCGCGGCGGTCGCGGCTCGAGGTGCTGCGGTGTCGGGACGGGTCGCTCGAAGTGGAGCACCTGCAGACCGACGGCGCGCTCGCGGGCCTGGCGACCGGCGACGTCGATGGCGATGGGGTAATCGACCTGCTCACGCTGACAGCACGGGGACGACTGGTGGTCTGGGGCGGCGCCGACCCCTCGCGCACCACCGCGGCGATCGATGTCGGCGATCCAGCCGACGGCGACGCGCTGCGGGCTGCCGACCTCGATAGCGACGGCCGCTGCGACGCATTGGTGCGCACCGCGACCGGCTTTCGGCGCGTCACCCACATCGCCGCCGCCCCGCGGGTCGCCCCGGCCGACCCCATGCTCGGACGAAAGCTGCGCGATGTGCACCTGCTGGACGCCGACGGCGACACCCGGCCAGACGTGGTGGTCGCCGTCAATGACGATACGCACGGCCTGTGGATCCAACGCACGATCGAGGACGGGACCGGAGGCCCATGGCTGGCGATGCCGGTGGCGGCGATGACCAACGCGTTCCCCGGCACCCACCGCGACGGTCCGACGCTGGCGACCATCGAGGGCCGCCATGGCCGCGTGGTCGAGTCACGCCTGCGGCGCGTCGACGGCACCGTGCGGCCCGGACTCGAGCTCCTGCCGCTGCCGACCGACACCAGCCGCGGCGCGCGGGCGTTCGCGCACGGCGACCTCGACGGCGACGGTGACGCCGATCTGGTGATTGCCGATGCCGAGCGCGCGCAACTGCGCACCTACCTGTTTGGCGAAGACGGCGTTTCGGTGCACACCACCCCCTCCCTCGCCGGCATCGACAGCCTCTCGATCACCGACTTGGACGGCGACGGCGCCGCCGACCTGCTGCTCACCAGCGCCGAGGAAGGCGCCTTGGCTTGGAAGTCGGGCACCGCGCCAGCGGACGCGTTTCCCGCTCGGCTGCCCGTCGAAGACAAGCCCCTCGTGGCGGTCGCGACCGGCGGCGACGTGCTCTACTTGGCGCAGAAGGATCGCAAGGTCGCCCTGTGGCGGATGCGCCAACCGACCGCGCAACCCGGCAACCAGCGCGTACTCGACCTCGGCCGCATGCCCGACGCACCACTGCGGCTGATGGCCGCCGACCTCGACGGCGACGGCCACACCGACCTGGCCTTCGTGCAACCCAAGAAGGGGCTTCGCGTGCTCCGGGGAAAGGCCAACGGCGACTTCCACATGCCGAAGGGCGGTGACCGCGGACCCGCGATGCTCGAGGTGGCGGACGGTGCGGTCGAGCTGATCGAGCACGCCGGTCGGCCAGCACTGCTCGTGGTGCAGCCGCGGTTCACGCGCGTGCTGCGACTCGATGCCAATGGCGATGCCGAGGTGCTGGCACAGGACAACGGCCCCGAGGGTGCCGAGCGGCTCGATCTGGCGACGGAGCTGCCGGCGGGCGGGCGGGCCTACGCCGATCTCGCCGCTGGCAAGATCTGGCTCGCCCGACCGGAGAACGCGCCGGTATCGGTCGACATCCCGCAGCTCGGCATCACGCATCTGCTCGCACAGGACGACGCCGTGCTACTGCTGGCGATCGCCGGCATCCTGCGGGTGCCGCTCGCCGGCACCGCCTGGGAGCTGCAACGCCTGCGCGACCACGAGCCTCCGACCGACGACACGAGCTACTACGGCGGCACCACCGGTGACTGGGACAACGATGGTGTTCGCGAGCTGGCCGTCGCTTGCGACGACCTGCACGGCTTCCACGTGCTCACCACCGACGGGCGCCGGCTCGCGCGGGCGCTGTCGTTCCCGATCTTCGAGCTGACCGAGGGCAGCGACGGCAACAACGAGCCACACGAGTTCGCCGCCGGTGACGTCGACGGCGACGGCGCCGACGACCTCGTCGTCCTCTGCCACGACCGTGCACTGGTCTACCTGCAAGCCAGGGCGACTCCTGAGGAACCCCGCCAAACTGGGCGCTGATGCCACCGCCGAACCGATGAACAAGCACGCCACACGAACCCACCGCTCCGCCCGTCTGCAGCCCTTCTCTGCGGCGATGGCGCTGACCGCCATTGCCGGCGCAGCGCCGCTTTCGGCGCAGGGACCGTTCGAGCTGCTCCCCGCCGACACGCTGGCGGTCGCGTGGGTCGACGCACCGAGCGAGTTCGCCGACGACCTGTCGCGGACACGGCTGGCCAGAGTGCTGCGCGATCCGACCCTGTGGCGGGCCGCCGGCGTCGACGAAGACTGGATGGCGCCGATGCGTGCCGCGCTGGAAGACGCGCACATCGATGCCGACGAGCTGCTCGAACAGCTCGCCGAGTACTCCGGGCGCGTCGTGATCGGCGCCGGCATCGACATCGGCGCGGTGCGCGCGGCGATTGCCGAAGGCACCACGGCCAACAGCATCGACTTCGCACCGTGGTGCGCGCTGATCCTCGGTGCCACCGACGGCATCGACCTCGGCGAAGTCGCCCTGACCCTCCGCGACGTCGGCCAAGCGACGGATCCGGATCGCATCACCGAGATCGATGCGGCCGGGCACACGATCGAGGTGCTCCAGCCGGGCGACGTCGAGATCACGCTGCCGTTCCTCGTCGACGACCACTTGATGGTGCTGGTCGGCGAGAACGTCGAACGCACCGCTCAGCGCCTGCTGTCGGAACCGCGCGGCGGCTTTCTCGAGCGCTGCACCCCGCCCGACGAATCCGCTGCCGTGTGGATCGACGCCGCGGCAGTATCGCAACTCGCGCAGTCTCTGCTCCAGGCTCAGGACGACACCGCGGCGACGGTTGCCGACCTCTTGGGCATCGACGCGCTGCGCGCCGCGTGGCTCGCGCTGAGCACGCGCGAAGACCGCGTCGTGCTGCGCACCAACCTGACGCTGGACCACACCGACGGCCTGATCTCCGCGCTCACCGACATCAGCAAAGGGCCGCCATCGCTGCTGCGCGCGATCCCGACCGAGCGCGACTACTGGTCGATCGGCAAGTACAACCTACACGCCCTGTACGACGCGGCCGTCGCCACCGCGGACGCGCTGGCGGACGTCACCGGCGAAACCGCCGCCGAACTCGAGGACCAGTTCGCCGCGATGTTTCGCGTGCGGCTGCGCGAGGACCTCCTGGACCACGTCGGCGAGGAGCTCCTCTCGGTCGGCGCCGGCACCAACGCCGGGCTCGACCCCGATGCGGCCGACGACGGCGGCGAGGGCACCTGCTGGGGCCTGCAGCTGCGCGACGGCAGGACCTTCGGCGAGCACTTGGAACGCGCACTCCGCAGCCGAGGCCTGCACGCGACGCGGAGGAAGGAGGTCTATCGCGACGAGGAGGTCTTCGACCTGTCGCTGTTCGGCGCGTTTCGCTTGTTCTACTGCGTCACCGACGACCTCTTGCTGCTCGGCTTCGGCGAACCGGGTGCCGGCGAGCTCCGCGCGATCCTCGATGCGGCCAAGAGACAGCCGTCGGCAGGTGACTCCATCGCCCCCCCAGCGCACGTGGCCGCACTCCTGGAGCAGGTGACCCCGGGCTGGCAGGGGATCACGGTGACCCGGCTTCCACCGATCCTCGAGGGAACCCAATCGCTCCTGTTCGACGAAGCAGAAGGCGAGGAATGGGGGCAGGTCGCCGCAGTGGTCGGTTCCTGCTTGCAGCGCATTGCCGAGCTCACCCAGCAGTACGGCGCCCACACCATGGTGGGCACGACCTACGCCGATCAACGCGGCGTGCGCAGCGAAGTCATCTGGTAGTCGGCCACAAGAGCCACGGCCGCAGACCCTCGACCGTTGCCACGCCGAGCCCATCCACGGCGGCGAGGTCCGCGGCAGTGGAGAACGGGCCGTGGCGCACTCGGTGCAAGACGATGGCCCGCGCCCGGCCGCGCCCGATCCCCGGCAGCGCGCTGAGCTCTGCCACCGTGGCGCGGTTCACGTCGATGCACACCGGCTGCAGCAGCGGTGGTCCACCCGACGCGAGGCGCTCGCACCCGCGCCAGAACGCACCCCACGCGCACCACACCGTGAGCGCGAGCCAGGCCCACAACAGCCGCCGTCGCCGACTGGCCGAGAGCGGCTGACGGCCCGCCGCCGGCTCGTCGGCCACCGTGACGCTGGCGGATGGACTCGTCATCCACCTCCGATGGTCACCGCCAGCGTGATTCCGGCCGGATTTGGCCAGCGGCGCTCGAGCGGGCGACGTCAGCGGCGCGTCAGGTGGCTGCGCAGTCGCTGCACCAGCGCGCGCTCCGGTGGCGTCGGCCGGCGGCCCAAGCCATCGCCGCGCCGGATCATCTCGGCGGCGATGCGGTTCAGGCTGTGTGACGATGCACTGCGCGGCGCCGAGACGGTGATCGGCGGCTGCCCCAGCCGGCGTTGGGTCACCGCCGGATCCTCGAGCACTTCGCCGAGGTAGCAGAGCTCACAGCCGGCAAACCGGCGCGCTACGGTGCGCAGCTTGTCGAACGTCAGCCGGCCGAAGCCGGCGTGCGGCGAGCGGTTGACGACCACCCAGATCGCAGGCCGCGACGGCTGCCGCGCCAAGCACTTGACCAGCGCGTATGCGTCGGTCAGCGCGGCGATCTCCGGGTTGGTCACCAGCACGATGTGGTCCGCCAGCAGCAGCGTCAGCAAGCTCTGTGGCGAGATGCCGGCGGCGGTGTCCAGCAGCAGTAGATCGTCGCCGGCAGCCAGGTGCTCCAACGCGTGGGCGAGCGCCAACAGCTCGCGTTCGCCGAGGTCGGCCAGCCGGCTGATCCCGGAACCCGCGGGGATCAGGTCGGGGCCGTGCTCGGTCCGACAGCGCGCATCGTCGACCGACACTTGACCGTTGAGCACGTGCTGCAGGGTGAGGCGTGGGTTGAGACCGAGCAGCAGATGGGCGTTGCCGAGACCGAAGTCACAGTCCACGAGCGTCGTTTGCTGGCCGCGGCGGTGGAACAACACGGCGAGGTTGCTGGCGACGAAAGACTTGCCGGTACCACCCTTGCCGCTGCAGATCGCCACCACCGACGCCTGGCCGCGCGGCGCGCCGACGGCCGCGCGTTGGCCAAACAGACGGCGCAGGACGCCGCCGCCCACTGGCTCGCTGTCGGCGCGTCGCACCACCTTCATTGCCTCGCGCAAGGGTGCATTGCGGTCGGCTCAGCCCTCGCGTTCGAACACCTTGATCTCACCCTCGACGAGGTGCTGCGCACCCTCGATCGAACGGCGTAACGGCTCCAGTGAGAGCTCCTGGCCGGCGGCCCCGCGGCCATTGGTACAGCCCTCGGCACCGTCGCCGGGGTCGGCACCCTCCTCGGTGCCACCTCCCCCGAGCAGCGCCAGGTAGCGGCGCGCGACCGCGTCCACGGCGACCGCACGTTCGCGGGCAGTGACCAACGGCAGCGGCGCCGGCTCGGCATCGCCTTCGCCGCAGACCACGACGAGCACGTCACGGCCGCGCACGCGCAGCTCACACAACTGCTCCCCGCTGAGCCGCACGCGGCGCGTGTAGCGATCTCCCTCCGCCAACAAGTCCGGATCCAATGCCTGCACGCGGGACAGAAAGGCCTCGGCAGCCGCGCGCACCGCGACGCCGTCCAGACCGCCGGGCACCGAGAAGCCATCCTCGGCGCTCAGTGCCGATGGCCCCAGCAGCGCGCGCACGCCGATGATCGTCTCGCTGCCGACCCGGAACGACATCAGGTCGTAGAGCTCGACGGCACCCGCAGGTAGCTGTTCGAGCTGCTCGATCAAGCCCGACGAGACGTTGAACCCCAACGCCACGTAGCGGGGCGGCAAGGCGTAGTCGATCGACGCGTCCGGGCAGGCCCGACTGAGCAGCTCAATGCGCCGCGACACCCAGGCGCGCGTGCCGAGCACCGCCGCGGCAACGCTGCGGCCGACGCGCTCATCGGCGACGAACAGAAACACCGGGCGGCCGGCGGCGTCGGCGGCCAGCGCCTCGACCGAGCAGCCAGTTGCCAGCTCGAGATCGCGGCGCACCACTGTGATGCCCCGTTCAACGTCCGCCAGGTAGCGCTCGATCAACTCCCCCGCGCTACGCTGGGGGTGGCTGAGTGGGCCGGAGATCATGCATCCCTCCCTTGGAGAACCCACCGGCCCTCCCCGATACGGACACCGCGTCCCGTCGAGCACCCTGACCGGTGCATCGCGAACGCAGGCTTGCCCGAGTTTTTTGCAAACGCGAAGTCGTTTCTCTTGACGGAACCCGATCGGCTCCGTTGACGCCATTCTCGGCGGAGGAGAGGGGTCTTGACAACCCCATGGGGAGGGGTTTTGACGCCCCCCGCCCACCACTCCTAGCCGCCGTCGGTCCGGCGGCGGCGAAGTCGGTGGTTTCCCGAAGTCCGGTCGTCCGGATGCCCCGCGGTGCCGCCCTGTTGCGCGCGGCAGTAGGCCGCCGCCAACGCATCGGTGATATCCCGCGGCCCCGCCGCGGCGGGCAACGCCAGCTGCCGGCAGACCATCTCCGCGACCGCGTCCTTGTTCGCCTGGCCGTGGCCGGCCACCGCGCGCTTGATGCGGGCCGGCGCGAACTGATGGACGACGAGGCCGTGCTCTCGCGCTCCGGCGAGGATCACCCCGCGCGCCTCACCGATGCGCAGTGCCGCCGCGACGCTCTTGCCGTAGAACGCCCCTTCGATCGCCAGCTCGTCGGGGGCCAACCGCTGCAGCAACTCGGTGAGCAGCTGGCGCAGGCGCAGGAGTCGATCTTCGAGCGCGACGGCCCGGCCGCCCAACGAGAGCACGCCGGCGTCCACCACCCGCATACCCACGAGGGACGCCCCGCGGCGCACGACGTTGCCGGCCGCCAACGCCAGCGGCGGCGCGGCGCGGTCGGCGACCGAGTCCGCCACCGCGGCGGCGAGCTCTAGGCAGCCATAACCCACGACCTGACTGCCCGGATCGATGCCGAGAATCCGCAGCCCGCGTGCTCCGCCCGCGTTGATCGCCGCCTCCATGTGCCACCGAGCATTGTGCGCTGCGGCCGCCGGTGAGGCAAAGTGCTTGTGAAACGCGGTTGGCGCCGGCGCCGCCGGCGGTAGGTTGCCGGCAGCGTGAAGGTCGCCATTCTGCTTCTGGCCGCGGGTCGCGGCACCCGGCTCGGTGCCGCTGTGCCCAAGGCATTCCTGCGCTGCGCCGGCGTGTCGCTGCTCGAGCGGTGCGTGGTGCGCCTCGCGCAGCTGCCGGTCGACCGGGAGATCATCGCCGCGGTGCATCCCGACGACCGGGCACCGCATCTCGCGCCGATCCTCGACGCTCTGCGCGCCGCCGGGCTGCACCGCTGCGTCGACGGCGGCGACAGCCGACAGGTCTCGATGCGCCGCGCGCTGGCGGCGAGCGCGGCCGACTGCGACCTCGTCCTGGTGCACGACGCAGCGCGCCCGTTCTTTCCGCTGCGGGCGACCGAGCAGGCCATTTCGCGCGCCGCGGCCGTCGGCGCGGCGTTGGTGGCGATCCCGGTGCCGGACACGCTGAAACGAGTCGGCCCGGGCCAGCGCGTGCAAGAAACGGTCGACCGCGCCGACCTCTGGTTGGCACAAACCCCACAAGTCGCCCAACGGCATTTGCTCGAGGACGCCTTGCGACGCGCCGAGCGGGAGGGCTTTGCCGGCACCGACGACGTCTCGCTGCTCGAGCGCTGTGGCGTGCCGGTCGAGGTCGTGCCCGGCAGCCCCACCAACATCAAGATCACCAGCCCGGCGGATCTACCGCTCGCCGAGCGGATCGCGCAGGAGATCGAACGACCATGAACAAGCTCCGCATCGGACTCGGCATCGACACGCACCGTCTGGCGGAAGGCCGCCGCTGCGTGCTGGGCGGCGTCGAGATCGAGTCCCCGGTCGGACCGGTCGGCCACAGCGACGGCGACGCCGTGCTACACGCGATCTGCGACGCAGTGCTCGGCGCCGCCGGCCTCGATGATCTCGGCACCGTGTTCGCGGACGACGACCCCGCCCACCGCGATCGCGACTCGGCCGAGTTCTGCGCCGCGGTCACCGAGCGAATCACGGCCGCGGGACTGGCAGTGGGCTCGCTCGATGTCGTCGTGGAGTGCGAACGGCCGGTCTTGAAGCCGCACCGAAGCGCGATGCGAGCCCGCATCGCCGCCCTGTTCGCGGCGCCCCCCGAGGCGGTCAACATCAAGGGCAAGAGCGGCGAAGGGCTGGACGACCCGATCGGCCGCCGCCAGGCGCTGCGCGCCACCGCGGTCGCCCTGCTCCACGCGACCGACGGTTGACGCAGACGAAAGGCCTCACCGAGACGGGAGCTTGGCCTCGTCGACGGCGCCACCCGCGTCGGCGACGACCCAGACGAAGTCCAGGCTAGGCGGCAGCGTGCTGAGTCCGCGCGGCAACCGCAGCGCCCGGCGCACGGTGCGCTGGCTGTTCGGGCCAAGCCGGATCGGCCGGCCGGGGTCCGACCACAACACCGCCCCTCCGCTTTGCCCGGTGGCCGCGCTCGAGTGCGCTGCGCGCAGCTGGGAGGTGTAGACAGCCGTCGCCGCGGCCTCTCCCACGTTGCGCAGATCGGCCGAGAACAACAGGACCGCGCCCGACGGCCCGCCCACGGCGCGGACGCTTGCGGCGACGATGTCGATCGAGGGCTCGGCGAACGCCAAGGCGTGGTCGACGGGAAGATCGTGGATGGCCTGCTCGACTCCCGAAGGCCAGCGCAACGAGACCTGCTCGACGATGCGGGCGGGACCGAGCCCCCAGTGCAGGCGCGGCGACGACGAGGCCTCGAACGAGTGGTTTCGGCTGAGCTCGCGGACCAACGTCACGCCGCCAGCGATCAGGCTGGCGTGCACGCCGAGGGCATCGCGATTGCTGCTGCGTCCGGTCAAGTCCAGGCCGAACCAGCTGCCGCGGCGCGGAGAGTCGTTGCGGAGCAAGACCTGCGCTCCCGAGACGTTGCACTGCAGGACATCGACATCGCCATCGTTGTCGTAGTCGCCGAACGCCGCGCCCCGACCGATGCCGTCGTCGAGCTGCAGCGGCACCTCGGAAAACGTCAGCGCAGGGCCGTTGTGATGGAACAGCGTGTTGCGGGTGTTGGTGCCGTTCACCAATGGTGGCGACGCCGGCACGAAGCCGTTGGACACGTACAGGTCGAGCCAACCGTCGTGGTCGAAATCGACGAAGCCGCAACCCCAGCTCGTCGCCAACAACGGCGGCGAGGTACTCGGGTCGTAGGTGACCTCGGTGCCGGTCTGCGTGGTGATATCGACGAACGTCGGCCCGTCGTTGCGCAGCATCACGTTGCGGCCGAGGTTGGTGAAGTAGTAGTCGAAGTCGCCGTCGCGGTCGCAGTCGCCGATCGCGATCCCCATGCAGTAGATGGCGATGTTGGCGCCCATTGCCGCGCCGCACTCGGTGAAGTTCCACCCCCCGGCCCGGGCGCCGTCGTTGCGGTAGATCTGGTTGGGCTCGACCGTGGAGCCGAAGTCGTTGCCCAACAGGATGTCGGCGTCACCATCGCCGTCGAAGTCGGACCAAGTCGTCGCCAGCGCAGTTCCGGCACCGGCGAGCACCGGGTCGGTGACGTCGGTGAACGTGCCGTCGCCATGCCCGCGGAACAGGAAGTTGGCCGACGGCGTGTGCACCGGCGGGGATGAGCCGGGCGCGATGTAGTTGCCGACGTACAGATCGAGGTTGCCGTCGCGGTCGTAGTCCCCGAACGCCGCCGCGGTGGTGAACGTGTAGATCCCCATCGCCAGTGCCGGCGTCGTGATGTCGACGAACCGACCACCACCATCGTTCCGGTACAGCAGGTTGGGCCCGTAGCGGGCGAAGAACACGTCCGGATCGCCGTCGTTGTCGAAGTCGGCGACCGCGGTGCAGAGGTATTCCTCGCCGAGCGAGACCGCGAACGGCGACGGCGACACCTCGGCAAAGGTGCCGTCCCGCAGATTGCGATACAGCCCTGGCGTCGAGACCCCGCCCGCCAGCAGCACGTCGAGCCAGCCGTCCCCGTCGAAGTCGAGGAAGGCCCCACCGGCGCCCATCATCGTGTTGTCGTCCTGCTGCACCCAATCGATGCCGGCTGCCGCAGTGACATCCGTCAGCACGAGCTGCGGCCCCTGAGCCTCCGGCGCCTCGAATCTTCGAGCTTCGACAACATTTTCGAGGCGACGCCGCTGACATGGCAACGTCGCCGCCGCGCCGGAGGCTCGGAGAGACAGTGCCTCCTGGCTCAGCGCGGCGGCGGATGTGTCAGAACTTCCAACCCGCTCCGGCAAGAGCGGCATCCGAGTTTGGTTGCGGCCGTGGCCGCGCTGAGCCTCGGGGTCCGAGAATGTTCGAGCGGCAACAACCTTTCGGAAGGCCCGTCGTCGCCGGGACTTCGATACCGCAACTCCCGGAGGCTCGAAGACAACACTGGCGTCTGCGCTCAGCGCGGCGGCGGATGTGTCAGAACTTCCAACCCGCTCCGGCAAGAGCGGCATCCGAGTTTGGTTGCGGCCGTGGCCGCGCTGAGCGACGGCTGCCGCCGCGATCAACGGGACGACGACCGAGACCGACGCCACGCGCCGCATCACAGTCCGACCTGTGCCAGGTCGTTGTTGATTCGTTTCAGCTCGCCGGTGCGCGACGTTCCGTCGGCGAAAGTCACGGTCACCACGAGCCCCTCCATCGCGCCGCCGTTGCCCGGGCCAGTGTCGGTGTCGACGTCGAACTCGAACACCTCACCCGGGTTGAAGTCGTTGAACTTGAAGTCCAACGTGCGGAAGTCGCCCGGTGAACGGCCGAAGTTGGACCCGACCCACCCGGTCGTGCCGGCGCCGCACGGCGTGGCGGGAGTGGCCGTGTAGTCCAGACCGACGTCGACGTCGGAGCCGTTGCGATAGGTGCCCATGCACAACGGGACGTTGCTGCCGCCGCCGTCGAAGCGATCCGCCATGCCGGTCTGATTGGTGTCGAAGTAGGTCGTGTTGGGAATCGACGACCGCACCCAGTCGAGACGCAGCCCGACGACGTTCTGCGTCGAGGCATTGATCACCTTCCAGAATCCGTCGCTGTCGTCGGAATTGAAGTTGTCCGCGCCCTCGGCGCGCACGATCACCGGCGCCGCCAAGTCACCGACGAGCAAGGACCCGCGATTGGAGGTCTCCAGGACGCCGGGGTTGACCGTCGGCGAGACCACCGCGGCCTGCGTCTCGACGATCGCGCCGGCGAACTGAGGACCGGCCGGCAACGGCAGCGTCACGCTGCCGGTGCGGGCGGGAATGTTGAGAGCAGCCGGCAACGACAGCAGCGGCGTCCCCACCAAGAGGTCGCAGCCGGTCATCCCCAGCGGGGTCAGGCTGAGCTGCAGCTGGCTCGCACCGAAGATCACCGCACCGAGCACCGCATCCGGCGGCAGGCGGGTGATGTCGATGGTGAACGGCTGTCCCAGAGTCGGCACCCGGGACACGGGCGCACCCACGGTGAGTGGTCCGTACGACGGCCCCATGTCGTGCGGCAACCCCGCGGAGAAATCGAACGGTCCATCGTCATCGACGCCGTTGCCCCCCGACCACCCGACGAGCGCCGTGTGCGCCATCACCGAGGCACCGTAGATCAGGCTGACCTGACCGCTGGCGTGGAACTGGATCTGCATGTTGTTGGGCGAGGTCTGCCCCCACTCGGGCACGTTCTCCCACGTCACCCACGCCACGCTCGCCGTCTGGTCGAAGTAGACCGCGCCCATGTTGGTCGGGTCGAGGTTCATGCCGAGCACCGCCCAGCTCGGCGCGTCCTCGAAGAACTCGCGCAGCAGCTGCGGCGTCGCCGAGCAGCAGCGCGGGCTGGTGATGGTCCCCGGCTCGAGATAGACGTAGCCGTTCGACGACACTTCGATCTGGTTGGTCGACTGCAGGCCCGTGGGGTAGGGGAAGTTGAAGAGCAACGACTGCGGCGTCGAGATCTGCTCGTCGACCAAACCCAGGTCGACCGCGGTGGTGGTCGGCAGGAAGGCGGTCGAGCCGGCAAAGACCGTGTACCCGCGCCGGCCGTTGGGCACCCAATCGAGCGAGCCGACGGCGTTGAGGTCGAACGACCCCGGGGCGAAGGTCTCGTACAGCAAGCTGTCGTCCGGGCAGCCCTCGAACGTCAGCTGGTATGCCCCGGCGATTTGCGCTCGGCAGGGCCAGACGGCGACCGTCAACGCGGCCGTGGCCGCGAGCAGAGAGATGCGCATCGGGGCCCAGTCTAGCTCGTTCCGCGCGACCCGGAGGGCAGGCGGGCAAAGATACGCAGATACGTAATGAGGCCAGGGAGGCCCACGGGGATCTCCGGGAAGCTCTAAGATCCGAGGCCTCCGTGCCCCGGCGAACGCTTCGTCCGGGCACCCACCTCCGATTCCAACGAGAGAAGCCACGCCGATGCTCGCCAAGACCGCGCTCTCCATCGCCGCCCTCGCGGCCCTCGTCCACAGCCAAACCGCACCGTGCGAGGCGCGCAACGATTCCAACACGAACGTCAGCACGAGTCTCACCGCCAGTCCGTTCGTCGGACTCAACCCGAGCTCGCGCGCGTACCAGTTCTCGCCGCAGTCCACCGTCACCGTCGAGAGCGCTGCCGTGTTCAGCGGCTCGCCGAACCGCGACGACTTCTATCGCCTCGAGATCTGGGACAACGACGCCGCCCAGAACGAGCCCGCCAACCGGTTGGCCGTGGGCACCGGCTTTTCGCCAATGTCGGCGACCGCCAGCTGGCTGGGCACGAACTTCGACGCCGCCGTCACGCTCAACGCCGGCACCAACTACTGGTTCGTGATGATCGAGCCGGGCGCGTTCATCCTGCCGGAGGAGCCGGGGGGCACCCCCTTGCCGCGGCGCACCCGCGCCACGACCAACCCCTGGGGCTCACTCGGCAGCGGCGAGATCAAGTTCCGCTTGTTCTGCAATCTGCTCGACCGCCAAAACGTGGCCGCGTTCGGTCCGCCGACCACCAGCTCGGTCGGCCAGCTGCCGACCGTGTTCACCAACGACGACCCGGTCGCCGGCGCGAACGACTTCCGCCTGCAAGGCACCAACCTGAGGCCGGGGGCCACCGTTGTGCTGGTCATCGGCGTCAACCCGACCTGGCCGAGCGCGCCGCTCGGCAGTCTGTTCCCGCCCGGCGCCGCGCTCAACACCGACATCGCCGCCAGCGTGTTCAGCGCGACCGGCGTCGCCGAGATCGGTGACCAGCCGACCACGCCGCGGCCCTCCCCGTTCGGCCACGTGGTGTTCAACATCCCGCTCGCCAACGTCGGCTCGGGGGCGTTCTTCTCTGCGCAGTTGTTCGGCCTGGACACCGGCTTCTCGGTGGCGATTCCGGTGATCGGCACCAACGCCCTGCGCGTCACGACTCTCTGAGCGAGCGGCTCACGCCAGCCGCTGCAGCTGGCTGAGCCGAGAGTACAACCCACCCTCCTGCAACAACTGGTGGTGGGTGCCCTTCTCGACGATGCAGCCGTTCTGCATCACCAAGATCAGGTCGGCACTGCTGATCGTCGACAGGCGGTGCGCGATGACGAAAGAAGTTCGGCCGCGCATCAAGTTCTGTAACGCCGTCTGCACCGCCGCCTCGTGCTCGGCGTCGAGCGCCGACGTGGCCTCGTCGAGGATCAAGATCGCGGGATCCCGCAAGATCGCGCGCGCGATCGCCACGCGCTGGGTCTGACCGCCGCTGAGATTGCTGCCGCGTTCGCCCGCGACCGTGGCGTACCCCTGCGGCAGCGACGCGATGAAGTCGTGGATCTGCGCCGCCCGCGCCGCCTCCTCGACCTCGTCTTGCGTCGCCGTCGGCCGGCCGTGCCGGATGTTCTCGGCCAGCGTCGTGTTGAAGAGGAACGGCTCCTGCGTGACGATCGCGATGTTGCGCCGGTAGCCCGCGACGTCGAGGGTCTGGATGTCCGTCCCGTCGACCGACACCCGGCCGCTGGTCGGCCGATAGAACCGCGCCAGCACATCGAGCGCTGTGGTCTTGCCCGCCCCCGAGGGCCCGACCAACGCCACGGTCTGCCCCGCCTCCACCGCGAACGTGACGTCGGTCAGCACCGGCTCGTGCCCGTACGAGAACCCGACGCCCTCGAACTTGACGTCACCCCGCACGCGGCCCACCGGTGCGCCCGGCTCCGGCGCGTCGGGCAACTCGCCGAGGATCGACTCGATGCGATCCATCGCGCCACTGGACTCCAGCAGGGTGTTGTACGCGCGCGCCAGGCGCTTGACGTGCGTGTAGGTCGTGCTGATCGCGATCAGCGCAACCGACAGGTACTTGAGCGGGTAGTTCTCGCCGACCACCAGCCAGCCGGTGCCGAGCAGCATGACCGCGAAGCCGACCTGGTAGCCCGAGAACACCATCGCCTGCGACAGCGCCTTGGCGTGCAGCAAGCGCCGCGTGCGGTGCAGGTAGCGCGCGTTGCTGTCGGCAAACTCGGCGTGGCGCTCCTCTTCGAGTTGGAATGCCTTGACGGTCTTGATGCCCGACAGCATCTGATTCATCGCCTCGGTGGCATCCCCCATCGCCGCCAGGCTCTTGCGCGAGTTCTTGTGCACCTGCTTGCCGAGGCGGACCAGCGGCAGCGCCATCACCGGCACCAAGAAGACCAGCAACCAGACCGCCTCCGGCACCGCCCAGATGATCACCAGCACGTTGCCCAGGATCAGCAATGGATCCATGACCACGTGGTCGGCAGCCAGCTGGAACGCGCGCGTCAACACCGTCGTGTCCGTGGTCACGTTGGAGATCAGCTCGCCCATCCGGCGCCGGCCGAAGAACCCCAGCGGCAGCCGCAGCAAGTGGGCGGCGATGTCGTTGCGCAAGTCGACGACGATCTTCGCCGCGAAGTAGCGAGTCAGCAGCAGCGTGGCATACATCGACACCGCGCCGATCACGCCGAGCACGATGGCGATCACCGCGCATGCCAGACACAGACGCATCGGCCGCATCGCATTCCCTTCGAGGATGCCGAGCGCGGCACTGAGGTCGCGGGCCACGCCGTCGAACCACTGCATGAAGCGGTCCTGGTTCTCGGCAACGACACCCGCTGCCGGCTCCGCGGCAGGCGCCAAGGCCTCGAGCAGCGGACCGACCAGTACGAACGAGCCCTTCGCGCAAAACGCCTGCACCACACCGGCGAGGACGATCGCGGCCACCAGACCGCGGTTGGCCAGCACCGCCTGCCAGATGCGACTCAGCAGGAGGCGCAGACCGCGCTCGGAGCGCGGCGGCAGTTGGGCAGCACCGGAAGTGGTCACGGCGCCGCGGATTCTAGTGGCGTGCTGCCCGGAAAGTCCGGCCGATTTGTCGACCGCCCAGCCCTCCGCAGCCGAGCACCACCGCGCGCGGGACTCGGTCCCGTCGGCGCTGGGCCGTCAGCGGCTCATTCGATGACGGTTTCGGCCAACACTTGGTTGGCCCACTCCTGGAACCGGTGCGTGACGAAGTCCTGCCGCACCAGCTCGCGCGTGCGCGCCTCTTCGATCGACGCCGTCGAGCGCGCCGGCGAGCGCGAGTTGACGCGGGCGACGTAATAGCCGCTGGGGCCGCGCAGCGGACCGACGATGGTGCCGGGCTCGGCGTCGTAGAACAGGTGGTTGCCGATCGAGTAGCCGAACAACAGATCGGTGAACTCGTTCTCGTGCAGCTGCTGACGCAGCTGGTTGAGCGACTTCGAGCCCAGGCGGCCCTTGCTCTCGTCGTTCGCGTAGTACTCGCCACGCTGCTTCATCAGATCGTCGAACGACGCGCCGCCCTCGATCTCGGCGAACGCCGCTTCCGCGCGCTGCTTCGCGCCCGCGAAGCCGTCCGGCACCCAGCCGCCGGTCTTGACATCCCGCGCCATGAACTGGATGAGGTCGACGTTGACCTGACCGTCGGAGAAGAACCGGTTGAAGCGCTCGGCGTGCGCCGCGAGGCTCTCGTCGTTCATGTCGTCGGCGATCATCTTCTCGAACGAACGGATCAGCCGCCAGCGCTGCCGGTAGGCCTCGAGGCTGGGGTATCCCTTGAACGCCGTGGCGATCACCTCGGTGGTGAACGGGGTCTCGTCGTACTCCTTGCGGTACTCGGCGAACTCGTCGCGGAACTCTTCGTCGCTCAGGTATGCGCCTTCGGACTGCAAGCGCTGCTTCAGCGCCTCGCGCACCACGACCTCGGTCATCGCGCGCTCGATGTCCTGCAGGAACACTCCGGGCCGCACCAACTCGAAGGCCTGGTCCGTGCGCCACTCGCGGCCGTTGACGCTGAGTACCAGCTCGGGCGGCAGCCCGTCCGCCGGATAGCGGATGTCGCTCCACTTCTTCAGCTGGTTCTGCACCCAACCGCGGCACAGCTGCATCCAGAACGGCGGCAGTGGTCTCGGGTTGCCCTCTTCGTCCACCGAGCTCTTGACGATGTTCTCCCAGAACTGGGGGCCGTTGTCGCCCTGGGCGGCGGACATGATCGCTTCCTTGGTGATCGTCGGCCACTCACTGGCCGGCCCAGGGAAGAACACGCGGTTGAACAGCTCGGTCTGCCGCCGCTGCTGCATGTACCCGTCTTTGCTGAGGCCGGTCAGCGAGCGCACCGCCTCCCAGAACTCGACGCCGGGATTCTGCGCGAGGAACTCGGCCACGCTGGCCTGCAGCTCCTTCATCACCTGCTCTTCGGAGATCTCGAACTCGGCCGGGTCGCGCCCTTCTTCGATGGCGCGCTCCTTCCACTCCTCGACGAAGAAGTCCGCGATCTTGGCGTCGACGATCTTGGCGCCGACCAAGAAGATCGCCTCCCGGCGCACGGTCTCGGGCGGCAGGGTCACGCCGTTGACGGTCACCGACGACAGGCCGGAGGCACGGGCGATCGACAGCTCCTGCTCGAGCTCCTGCACACTGTCCCGCAGCGCGGCCTCGACTTCGGGCGAAGGCTCGGACTGAGCCGCGGAGACCGGCGCGAGGCCGACAACGGCGAGAACCGCCGTGGACACATAGCGTTGGATCATGATCAGGGTCGAGCTGGCTGAGGGGAGGGCGTCGCGCCCGTTGGCACCCGAGAAGCAGCCGAGCAGCTTACCCACCAGGCCTCGGCTCGCGGCCAATCTGCTCGGATTCCCACAACGGCACCGGCGCCGAGATTCCTCCCGGAAATCCCGCCCCAGTGTTACCGTCTGGCGCCCGTTCGGCCAACCTCCCCAATGAGCTACGACCCCCGCACCATCGCCTTCATGGCCGAGGTCCTGTTCCCGCCGATCGAACTCAAGGCGCCTGCCGTGCAGGAGATCCACAACGCCCTGTTCAAGCAACCGGAGATCAGCTACCAGAACTTCCAGATCGGGCCCGACGGGATCCACCTGACCAACACGGCACAGACCCCCGGCGCGGTCTCGGCCGCCTCGTTCGCCCCCGACCGCTTGGTGATCCGCGAGGAGCTCCGCGCGACCACGGTCGAGGACTTCGCCACGCGATTGGTCAACGTCGGCAGCATCGCGTTCCGCACCCTCGGCGTGCAGGCCAGCGTCGCCCAGCAGTTCGTGGTACGCTCCCTGATCAGCCCCCGGCACACCGAGAACAGCACCGAGTTCATCGTCGGCCGGATGATCGGCGCCCCGGACGAAGCCTGGGCGCAGTTCGGACGGCCGATGCAGCGGGCCGGACTGTCGTTCACCTTCCCCCAGACCGGGGAGCATCCCCAGGTCTACAACATCCGCATCGAGACTTGGACGCAGGACCCGCGCTCGCTCTGGATCGAAAACGTCGGCAGCTTCACCGGGCAAGTCGCCGCCGAACGGCTGCCGGACCTCAGCAACTTGATGTTCTCGACCTACAAGTTCGCCACCAGCCAGGCGATGGCGTTCATCGGGCACTTCGACCGACCGTGACGCGGCTGCAGCTGGCGGCGTGCTGCGCTGCGCTATCGATGCTCGCTGCGGGCTGCGGCGACAGCGACACGCCAGCGGGTGATGCCCCACCCGGCGTGGTGCTCGAGCTCGACGGTATCCAAGTCACCGAGGCCGAGATCTCCGAATACGTCGACTACATCCTCTCGGTCGACAAGCGCACCGGCAAACGCGAGATGGTGCGCGCGATTCTCGACCAGCACATTCTGCCGGTGCGGCTGGCGCAGCGGGCGTTTGCCGAGCAGCGCCAAGCGCTGCGCGCGCAGTGCGAAGCGCTCGCCCACGCCGTCGGCAACGGTGGCTATCCCGCGCTGCTGCGCAAGGGAGGACCGTTGGTCGGCAATCAGGACAACCTGGTGCTGTCCCGCTACGAGCTGCCGCTCGCGATCCAGCGCTACGCATTCGACGAGACCCGGATCGGCCTCCTCAGTCCGGTGATCGAGACGCCGCAGGGTTTCTCGTTGGTTTCGGTGTTCAACATCGAGCGCGGCATGGCGCGCCCGGCCGACCGCGTGGAGTTCTTCCAGGTGCCGTTCTACGTGCTCGGCCCAACCGAGTTCGACGCGTGGCTGCGACAGCACCAGGTGGAGGTTGCCGCCAAGCTGACCTACGTGCATCCTGACTACGCCGAGGCGCTGCCCCCATGGCTGCAGGGAAAGACGAGCTCTCCATGATCCACCGATGCCTCATCGCCGCTGCGCTGGCGGTCCTCGCCATCCGTGGCCCGAGCCAGGATGCCGCACCCGAGCCCCCGGCGTGGCCGGAGCTCTCGCGCCGCGAGCAGACCCAGGTCAAGCAGACGTGCGACCAGCTGCGCAAGACCGGCAAGGCCGAGCGCATCGCCGACCTCGAGCAGCGGCTGCAGCAGTTCGGCGCGGGCGCGGCGCCGCTGCTGATCGACCGGCTCAGCGACATGCGCAAGAACATCAACGCGCCGTTGCAACGCGTCTTGGAGCACCTGGTCACCGACGCCGACGCACCGCTGCTCGCGCGCCGCGCCCAGGACGACCGGCTGGCGATCCGGCGCTACGTCGTCGGCAGGCTCGAGCGCACTGGCAACCGCGACATGCTGCCGGTGTTCCGGCATGCGCTGGGCGATGACGACGACGAGGTGCGCCTCGCGGCCGTGCTCGGCATCACGCGCTGTGGCGACACCGCGGCGCTGCCGCAGCTGCTGGAGCACTGCATCGCCGATTGGCACGCCGTGCGCGCGCGCGCCGAGCCCGCGCTGGCAGGAGTCAAGGGCCGGGCGGCCGCCGAGTGGCTCGCCACACCGTTGAGCGACGACAGTGAGCCGCGCAAGGTGGCCGCACTGCGCATGCTGCGCGTGGCCGGCGACCGGCAGTCCACCGCGCTGATCGCCCCCCTCCTCGATTCGGAGAACCACAACCTGAAGCGCGCGGCGATCAACGCGCTGCGGGGCATCGTCGATGGCGACCCGCCACTCGACAAGCTCTCGGTGTTTCAGGCGATCGAGATGGCGAAGACGTGGAAGGCGCGGTTGTGATCCGGGCCGGCAGCACGTTTGCGCGGCGGCAGATGCCCGCCGTCGCAGCCGCGCTCGCCCTGGCGGCGGGCGGCTGGGCGCAGGTCAAAGAGCGACTGCCGCGCTGGCAACTCGATCCGTACACGGACAACGAGCCCGAACGCATGGCGCGGGCGGGCTACGTCTCCTACGGCCCGTTCGAGTTCGGCCAGCGTGGCACCGCGATCGCCACGACCGAGGACATCGAGGCCACCGTGCCCTATGCGCAGATCCTGTGGGTCGAGACCGCGCATTTTCGCATTGGACTCAGCTTGCGCACGTGGCCCTTGCCACAGGAGGCAAAGACCAAGAAGAAGATCCGCGCCGAGCTGACCGAGCTGCAAAAGGTGCTGCCGAAGATCAACCCGAAGACGCGCAGACTCGACCCGTGGCTGCGCCTGCACCTCACCGCCTATCGGTTGGAGAAGCTGTATCGCGAGTTCTTGGAGCTGATCGGCGTCGAGGAGAGCGAGTTTCCGACCAGCATGGACAAGGTCGTCGTCGGCCAGGGCCGCTACCTGGGCTACGGGCCGTATCTCGGCATGCGGCAGAAGTATCTCGTCTTCGTGACCACCGAAGGCGGCACCTATCTCGACTACCAAACGGCCTTCATCGGCAAGACTTCGGCGTTCGGCCAACGCTGGCACTTCAAGGACATCGGCGGACTGTTCTACGGCGTGGCGACGAAGTTCGACGACAACGCGCTGAAGCACGACACAGCGCTGCACTGCGACCTGACGTTCAACGTCAGCCACCTGCTGTTGGCCGGCTTCCGCTACTACGCCTACGACCTACCAGTGTGGATCTCGGAGGGGATTGCCCACTGGTTCGAGCGACGCGTCGATCCGCGCTGGAACACGTTCACCCTCAGCGAGGGCGGCGGTCTGCAACGCCGCAAGGAGTGGCAGTGGGAGGCGGAGACGCGCAAGCTGCTCGCCGCCGGCAAAGTGACGCCGTTTTCCGAGGTCTACACGTGGCGCAACTTCAGCGCGATCTCGTTCAACGACCACGTGCTGCTGTGGTCGCGCTGGGACTACTTGATGTCACGCGGCGTGCCCGACTTCCAGAGCTTCCTGTTCGAGGTCAAGGGCCGCGTCCGCCCGGACACCTGGTTGGCGGACCAAGACGATTTGGTTGGCGCCACGCGCCAAGCACTGCAGAAGGTCTACGGCCTCTCGCCCATCAACTTCGATGAGCACTGGCGCGAGTGGGTGCTGGCCAACTACGCGGTCAAGTGAGCGCGGCCGGCGATCAGCCGGCTTGCACGGAGACCGGCAACAGTCGGGCCAGCGCGCGCGTCAGCTCTTTCTGCAAGTGGTGCAGGGCGCGCGGCCGACCGGCCAACGCGCGCCACAGCCGGCGCGCCAGTCGTCGGTCACCATCGGCATAGGCGAGCAGCAGCCGCATTCGCTCCGCCCGGGTGCACGATGACCGGCGGCGCGCCGAGAACGCCATGTCGTACACGTCCACCTGCGCCAAGCGGCCACCGACGATCGAGCCGCGGCAGGCCAGCAGCACGGGCTGGTCGCACAGCCGCAACGCGCCGTTGGCGACCTCGCCCTCGACCAGCACGTTGCGCGGTTGCAACGTCGTGCTGGCCATCCCACCGCGGTGCAGCGCGCCGACGATGCTGCCGTAGCACTGCAGCAAGCGGCGCCGGCACTTGGACCGCGTGTCACCGCCCACGGCCAGCGCGCCGAGCGCGCGCTCCAGACTCGGCGCTTCGCCGAGATACTCGGTCACCAAGTAGGAGACCGCCACGCAGCCCCAGCGCCGGTGTTCGCCCCATGCGATCGGCCGGACGCAGGGCACGCCGGCCGCCCGGATCCGAGCGAGATTGGCGAACTCGCGACCGCCGCGTGAGCGCACGCCAAAGCTACGCCATCGCAGCCACCGGGGCGTGCGGTACCACTTGCGCACCACGCGTCCGTCCGGGCTGTCGATCTGCTCGACCCGCGAATCGGGGTCCTCTTGCAGCACGCGTAGAGCGAACGGCTCGCGCAACTCGAACGGTGCGGGCAAGGGACTCATGGCTGCCAGAGGACCGACCGGTAGATCGGCAGGAGGGCGAGGAGCGAGGTCACGATCCACTGCGGCGCGTCGAGACCGAGCTCGACCGCGTCCTCTTTCGGCAGCTCTCGCACCAAGTGGAGCCAATGCTCACCGGGTGTGTACGAACCGACGTACTCGGCCAAGTCGTGCGGCTTCACCGACGACGCCCAGTACACCTTGCGCCAGTCGTGCAGCTTGAGCCCGAACCCGGGTGGCAGCGCGTTGAGCATCGCGCACCACTCGTGGCGGCCCGCATCGTCGGCGAGCCGCTTCTTCAAGTGCTCGCCATCCCACCACGCCAGCGGGTGGATGCGGAACGCCGCCTCCACGACCTGGTCGTCCAGCGAGACCTCGAGCACCGGCTGGATGTAGTGGGTCTCGGCATCCTTGCCCAGCGCCTCGCCGAAGAACGCCGCCAACTTCTTTCGTTCGGCGGGATTGCGGCAGAGGTAGGCGCGTTGCTCGCGAACGCGAAAGCTGTTGAATACGTACGGGTGGTGGAGGCCCGCCTGGCTCGAGAGCTCGACCTTGGCCTCGGTCTTGGCCCTCTTCTTGACGGCGTCGGCGATCTTCTTCAGCTTGCGACGCACCGACAGACGCAGCGCGTTGTACTCCGGGTCCCTCTGCCGGTGTTTCTCGTAGGCGAGGAAGTCGCGCACGAGAAACGGCTCGAGGTCGGCTGCCATGCGCGAACGATACCGCGGCGCACGCCGCACGCCAGCAAACGCCGAAACCATCTCGGGACGCGTGCGGCCTGCCGTTATCATCGCTTGCGTGATCACTCGGCAGGTGGCGTTGCTCCTGCCGCTCGCCTCGCTGTGCGCGGGGTGCAGCGGACTGCCCGGCCTGGATGCGCCACAGGTCGAGCTGATCCCCAAGCTCGCGATCCTGCGCGTGAAGGGAGACGCGGCGATGCAGTCGACCACCACCGGTGGCGCGGTGCGCTCGAATGCGCGCATCGGTCTGTCCGAGCTGGGGGTCGATGACCGCGACGAGGACGTCGGCGGCACGATCGCGATGGGCGACGGTTTTTCGGGGTTCGAAATCGACTACCAGCGACTCGACCAGAAGTCCTCGCGCACCGGCACCCTGGGCGCCGCCTTCGGCGCCATCGAGGCGGGCGACGTGGTGCAGACCAAGGTCTTCATGGACGAGTTCCGGCTGCGCTACACCGCCGGCATCGTCGACTGGGAGCCAGTCGACGGGGCGAGGCTCCGCGCCGGCCCCGCGGTGGCGCTCACCCACCGCGAGATCGAGTTCCAGACCATCGAACAGACTCTGGCCCGGGCGCAGACGCTCGAGATCAAGGACGACGGCGTGGCCTACATCGGCGCGCGCGCGCGCCTCGACGTCGGCCCCCTCGGCTTCCAGATCGACTGGGGGGTCAGCCCGGACTGGACCTTCGGCGGCGATTTTCGCGGCACCATGCACGATCTGGAGGCCACCGTGGCCTACCGGTTCGCGGACCACGACGTGACCGCGTTCGGCGGCTACCGGCGCAGTGAGCTGGAGGCGGAGGGCTACCGCGACGACCGGCGCTTCGACGCCGACCTGCTGATCGACGGCTACGTCTTCGGTCTGCGGCTGTCGTTCTAAAGCCAGCGCGGGCGTGCGGCGCGAGGTGATGAACGGGAGCCTGGCTCCGTACGTTCAGCGGTGGAGGCGGCGGAGGGCGCGGCGCCAGAGGGGGGCGTTGGCGGCGTTGCGCCAGCGGCGGGCTTGGGCGCGCGCGGTGCGGCGCTCGGCGAGCAGGGCGGCGGCCCAGCCGGTGGGGGGCGGCAGGTCTGGGGGCTCGAAGTCGGTGACGCAGTCGGTCAGCGCGCACGATTGCTCGTAGAGGCGCTGCTGCTCATCGGACACCGACGAGCTGCGCCGCAGGTCGTCGCTGTCGTAGGCCGAGTGCCGAAAGCTGCGGTCGGCGAACTCGGCAGCGGCGTCGCCGGGGTCGTTCAGCTGGAGACCGGCATCGGCGAAGCGTTCGCGTGCCGCCGCCAGCCAGGCCACGGGGTCGGCCAGCACTCGCTCGTAGGTGGTCGGTAGCACCCAGTGGCCGGCCGCCGACCGCAGGGCGGCGCGGTGGTAGCACTCCCACAGCGCGACCGAGTGGGCCGGGTGGAAGCGGTCGCGCCGGGCCAGCGAGTCGGCAGTCTCCAGCGGGTTGCGGACAACCAGCACGATCATCGGCCGCACCGCCAACAGGCGCTCCCAGTACGGCAGCAGCAAGCACAGCCGCGGGTCCTTCCACAGCCAAGGACGGGACGGGAAGTTGCGGCGGAAGGCGGCGGACGCTTCGCCGACGAGAGCCTGCGCCCGCGGATCGTCGGCGAAGTCCTCCGCCAGCTCCGGCGGCGCCGACCATTCGCCATCGAACGCGGCGAACAGCCGCTCGTTGGTGGCGGTCAACTCCATCACTTCTTGGTTGCCGCGCGGATTGAACTCGGTCGGCGCGTACAGCGTGGACGCACCGGGCAAGTACAGGCCGAGCTTGCTCAGCAAGCCGGTGACCAAGGATGTGCCGCTGCGGTGCATGCCGAGCACGACGACGGCGTCCCGCGCAGTCATCGCCGCAGCTCCTCGAACGCCGGCGCGGTGGCGATCGTCTCGGCGCCGAGGGCGTTGCCGGCGGCGTTCCAATGCGAATCGTCGACCAGATAGAGCGCTTCGCCGGCCGCGGTGCGCCGCCGCAGCTCCGGCAGCGGATCGACGTACTGCAGCCCCAGGCCTTCACACACCGCCCGCAGCAGACGTTGCGGCCGGTCGAAGTCGAACTCGTCGGCCGTCCGGCCACGCTGCGACAGCAGCTCCAGCACCTCGGCGCGGAGCTCCAGGTTGACCTGGAACTCGTCGGGAATGGCGAGCACCACGACCGGTCGCGGAGCGACCGCATCGCGAATCCGGCGCAGCTCTTGGGCAGAGATCTGCCAGGCGCGGTCGTAGTCGTCGGCAGCGCGCTCCGGGTCCGCGCAGATGTCCATCCGCTTGCACTCGACGTCCAAGTACCAGGCGTGCCGGTCCGGCGGCGGGGTCAAGACCGACGCGATCAACCGGTAGAGGTGCGACCGGCGCAGCTGCCGGCGCCACCAGGGCGGCGGCGCAAAGCCCTCGGGCGCCAGCTCGCCGTTGACGACCACGGTGCGCCGCAGGCCGAGATTCTCCCACAGGTCGTTGCCCACGAAGAACGCCACCACGACGACGTCGGGCTCGTAGGCGAGGCCGAACTTCTCCAGCCACGCGCGCTGCTGGACCGTCGAGAAGCCGGGCACGCCGGCATTGACGACGTCGACCGAGTCGGCCAAGCGCGTCTGCAGCTGGCGGGCAAAGGTGTCCTCCAACCGCATGCCCGAACCGAACGCGAACGAGTCGCCGAGCACCAACACGCGCCGCACGCCGGACGGCTTCTGCACGGCGCGCTCGATGTCGCGCAGCCCCTGTGCATTGGTCTGCACGTTGCCCCATCGGTGATCCGGGCGCAGCCGGTAGCCGGTGTCCGGATCGGCTTGGTACATGCCGTGGCCGGTGAAGGTCCCGGCCTGCGGTGCCAGCCAGCGCACCGCCAGCTCCGCTACGATCAGGCTGACCAGCCCTGCCGCGGCACACGCCGCCAGCCGAGCAACCCACGAGCGGCGCCGAGCGAGCACGGGCGCGGTTGACGTCGTCGCGCTCGCCAACGCGCTACCCGTTGCCGGTCGGCGCCCCGTCGGGGGCCGGTTTCAGCACTTCGACCTGCCAGCGGCGCGGCGCATAGAACAGGCCGAGCTCCTTGTCGCGGTTCTGGATGACCAGGTTTTGCCGGCAGGGCATCTCGTGGAAGCGGTGCACACCGCGCGCGTCCAAGAGCCAGACCGGCACCACGAACTTGCCCGACAGCAGGCTGATCTGCGGCAACACCAAGGTGACCACCGCCTCCTCGGCTTCGATCACCACCGAGTCGAACTCCGAGGTCATCGCCAAACACAGAGTGCCATCCGAACGAGTGAAACCGACGGCGAGCGTCAACGGCTCGTAGACGGCGCCGTTCTTCACGTGCACGCGGACGCCGACGTCTTCGCGCGGAGCGAACACGTTGCGCGGCTTGCCGGTGCGCGGATCGACGAGCTCGGCCGACATGATGCAGGCCGGATCGGGGCGGTCGACGCGCTGCGGCTCGGGCCGGCCGCTCTCCTCGTTGAACGGCGAGATGTCCTCCGGCTCCGCCGACCGCGACTTCTGGAACGTGGCGTACTCGTTGGTAACCACCACCGAACTGTCGTGCAGCGCGATCTCGCCATCGCGCATCCACAGTGCCTGGTCGCAGATCTGGCGCACGTCGTAGAGCGAGTGCGAGCAGAAGAACATGGTCTTGCCGCGCGCGCGGTAGCTCATGATCCGCTCGACACACTTGCGGCGGAAGTGCATGTCGCCCACCGCCAGGATCTCGTCGAGGATCAGCACATCGGGCTCCACGGCGACGGCGACGCTGAAGCCCAGCCGGCAGACCATGCCCGAGGAGTAGGTGCGGATCGGCGCGTCGATGAAGTCGTGCAGCTCGGAGAAGTCGAGGATCTCGTTGAACTTGCCCTTGGCCTCCTTGCGGGTGAAACCCATCAAGGCGGCGTTCATGTAGATGTTCTCACGCCCGGTGAAGTTGCGGTTGAAGCCGGCGCCGAGCTCGAGCAAGCTCGCGACGCGGCCGCGCAACGTGTAGCTGCCCGACGTCGGGTACGACGTGCCGGTCAGGATCTTGAGCAGCGTCGACTTGCCGGCGCCGTTGGCCCCCACCAACCCGACGCAGGAGCCCGGCTCGACCTCGAACGACACGTTCTTCAGCGCGTGCACCTCGCGGTAGCGCTTGGTCTTGTCCCACGGCAGCTTCTCCTGCAACCGCCCCCAGGGGCTGCGGTAGAGCCGGTAGACCTTGGAGACGTCGACGACTTTGATCGCGGGGTCCATCGCCTTCACACCAGGTCCGAGAACTTGTGCTTGCGGCTCATGAACAGGCCGTAGCCGATCACGAAAGTGAGCACCGCCCAGCCGGCACCGACTGCCAAGACCGTGCCGAGCGAATGCGGGATGTAGCCTGCGCGCATGGCGGGATCGAGGTCCGCGCCGACGCCGAACACCAGGCGCTGCCCAGCGAGCAAGGGGTACGCCGGGTTGAGGAACAACAGGTCGTACGGGTTGTCGGGCGCGATCTTCTCCAAGAACGGTCGCACCTGACTGGCCGGCCAGAACACGGGCGAGCCGAAAAACCACGCCAGCGACAAGATCGGCCACAGCTGCGACACGTCGCGCACGAAGACGTTGACCGTCGCCAGGATCAGCCCGAGCCCGAGGCAGAAGACCAGCAGACAGACGATCAGCAGCGGCCACGCCAGCATCGGCCAACCGAGCGCCGAGACTCCGGTCAGCCCACCGAACAGCAAGAGGATGCCGCAGGCGACGACGTACACGGCGACCGCGACCAGCACCGGCGTCAGCGGCAGCAGCTCACAGGGAAACGCGACCCGTTTCACCAGGTTGGCATTGCCGACGATCGCCGTCAGGCCCTGGTTGGCCGACTCCTGGATGGTGCCGAACAGCAGCACCCCGGCGAACAGGTAGACCGCGAACATGACGCTCGGCGATGCCCCGCCCTCGCCCTTGCCGCCGAACAGGTAGCCGAAGACGAAGAAGTAGACCAAGAACTGGAACACCGGCTGCACCAGCACCCAGAGCAACCCGCCGGCGCTGCCGCGGAAGCGGCCGAGCAGCGCGCGCCGGGCAAAGTGCCAGACCAGGATCCGCGAATCCGCGACCAGCGAGGGATAGCGGTAGGACCACAGGGCGTGCCGCAGCACTCCCCGCGGCGCGGTCTCGGCCGAGTAGTGGTGGACGATCGACGAGCTGCTGGTCACGGTCTGCGCTGGCCCCAGGGCGAACCTCTCAGAGTACCTCGGCGCCGGCAATGGCGGAAGGCGGACCCTGGGTGAGGCTCCGCGATCCGCCCCTGGCGACGCCGAGTCCCACCTCTAGTCGCTGTCGGCGCCCTCCAGGACGATCTTGAGAACGTCCAGCTGGCGGCAATCGCAGGCGACGCCGAGGAGGTCCGCCAGCGCGGGCCGGGTGCGGCCGCCGTCCCCGCTGATCCACTCCTTAACGTAGGTGCCGTGCGCGCAGCGCACGTCGATCTGCAGGGCGCCACTGTCGAGAACCGCGACGCCGACGATCTCGACGCGGCGTTCCCGATCGAGATCGGCGCGCCGGTGGGCCACCCGCTGGGGCGTCCGCTGGCTGATGTCCAGGGCTTGCCCGATCAGCTCTTGGGCGGCGGTGGGGTCGACGGCGGCACCGAGCTCGACCTCGGCGCGGTAGACCTTGTCGAAGCGAGATTCCTTCCAATACGCCACCCGGGCGCGCGGCACACGCACGAACGGTGCCAGCTGGATGCGGTCGCCGTCCCGCTCGTGGATGCGCCGGCGCAGCTCCTCCAGGTCGACCTCGAGAGCACGCGCACCGACCACCTCGAAGACGAACGGCCGCCCATCGCCGAGCATGCGCACGTCGATGTCCTCGCGGCCGGCGCCGTGGAATTTGCCGTCGCGGGCGCGGAATGCGGGCAACGCCTGGCGCCCGATCAGCTCCTGCACGGATTCGTCGGTGAGCTTGCCCCGGCCCCCGCACCGCGCGCATCCCTGCCGGCGCCGCCGGTGCCCCTTGCACTCGGGACAGTAGAAGATCGTCTGCGGCAGCCCGCGCACCAGCTTCTGGTAGGCGGACTCGAGATAGATCGACACCTTGGGCCGCGGTCGGTGCCCGACCGGCCGCGTCTGCTGCTCGGCACTCACGCCGCCAGGCTATTCCCGGCGGGCGCAGGCCGCAAACCGCGGTTCTCGGGCCGCCCCACGGCCGGCGGAGGGCCGGCTCAGCGACGCGCCGGCTCTTCCTTGCGACGGGAGTGCAACCGACTCACCAGCCGGAAGAAGTCGGTCACATCGAGCGGCGTATGGAGGAAGGAGCCGATGTTGAGCCGAGACTTCTCACCCGCCAGATCCCGGGCCTGGCGCTCCTCGGTGACGACGACCACGTCGGTGTGCTTGTCGAAGGTGCGCAGGTGCTCGAGCAGCCGCAGGCCATCCCGGTTGCGCGGGTCGATGGCCAAGAACACGCAGTCGTATTGGTGCTGGCGCACCTCGTTGATCGATGCGTATCCTTCGCCGACGGTGATGTTGAACTCGGGGAACTGCTGTAGGCCGACCTTGATCTGGTCGCGCACCAGGTTGTCCCGAACGACGAGCAGGATGTCCATGATCTGGCTTTCGGCGAGGGCGCCCGCACCCCGGATCGGGGCACTCCGTCTCTATCTTCGGCGACCCGCGGACGGCGCTTGAACTGGCTCGCCGGAGTCGACGAGGCCGGACTCGGGCCGATCCTGGGCCCGCTGGTCGTCGGCGGCGTGGCGATGGCCGGCCCCGCCGGGGTCGACCCGTGGCGGGCGCTGCGGACGACGGTCTGCCGGCACAAGGCCGAGAAGGACAAGATCCGGGTCGCCGACAGCAAGAAGGTCAACCAGGGCCCACACGGCCTGCTGCGCCTGGAGCAGACGGTGCTGACGTTCCTCGGCGCGATGCAGGGGGCCCCACCCGCCACCGTCGCGGACTTGTTGTCCGGGCTTGGCGTGGACGTCGCCCCACTGCGCCAATGCCCTTGGTATCGGGACTTGTCCCAGCCACTCCCGCTGCGGGACGCAGCAGACACCCTGGAGCTGCGCGCCCACAACCTGGCCCGCAGCATGGCGCGCCGCGACCTGCGCGTCGGCCACCTTGTCGCCGCGGTGATCGACGCCAAGGAGTTCAACGATCTCATCGCCGAGACGGACAACAAGAGCCGGACTCACTTCGCCGCCTACTCCCGCGTGCTCGGCACCCTGCTCGACGTGCTGCCGGCGGGCGCGCACCTGGTGGCCGACCGGTGCGGCGGCATCACCCACTACGTGCCCGCCCTGCGGCGAGGCCTGGGCCGCGTCCGGCTGCGCACGGTCGAGGAGAGCGCCGGTCAGTCTCGATATGAGATCGGCGCCGATGCCGATCCGGTGCGCGTGACGTTTGCGGTGCAGGGTGAGGACCGCTCCTTCCCCACCGCGCTGGCGAGCTGTGTGGCGAAGTACGTCCGCGAGCTGCTGATGCATCTGCTCAACCGCTGGTTCCAGGAGCGCGTGCCCGACCTTGCCCCGACCGCCGGCTATTACTCCGACGGGCACCGATTCGTGCGCGCGATCCAGCCGGTCCTCGCGCACGGGGAATTCCCGGAAGAGCTGCTGATTCGCTGTCGCTGAATTGGCTGTAGAACGAGGCGCCCCCGCCGGAAGCCCGGCCTCCCGCCGCCGGACGGGGTAGAATGGGATGGGGAAACGGGGATCGACGGTCCCACCCAGCGGGTGTACGATCCGTCCTCTCGCCCCTCCGGTCACGACCGGCCACCAACGGACCGCCAATCCGGTGGCTCGGCCCGCGCCGAGTGCGTTTCTCCACCCTCGCTCGCCAACACGGAATGCGCACGTGAAGATTCAGCTGATCCACCCGCCGGTCTATCTGAACGTCTATGCGATGACCGCGCTGCGGCCGAGTCTGCCGCTCGGTCTCGCCTACGTCGCGGCAGCGCTCCGCAAAGCCGGCCACGACGTCAGCGTGCTCGACGCCGTCGGCGAGGCCCCCGACCAGGTGACCCCGGGCCTGCGCCGGCAGATCTCCGCGCTCGGCCTCACGGCCGACGAGATCGTCGAGCGGTTGGCGCCGGACGCGGACGCCTTCGCGCTGACCAACACGTGGTCGTTCTCCTGGCCGATCGTGCGCGAGATCCTGATCAAGATCAAAGCGGCCCGGCCGGACGTGCCGATCGTCTGTGGCGGCGAGCACTTCACCGGTCTTCCCGAGTTCTCGATGGAGCAGTCGCCGATCGACTGCATCGTGCTGGGCGAGGGTGAGGAGGGTGCGGTCGAGTTGTTCGGCGCAATGGCACGCGGCGACACCGACCTGGCCAGCATCGCCGGCATCTGGTACCGCGACGCCGACGGCAAGCCGATCGCGAGCGCCGCGTCGCGCGCCCGCACCAAGGCAGTGGACGACATCCCCTGGCCGGCGTGGGACCTCTTCGACGTCCGCGCGTACGACGAGCGCAAGCTGGTGACCGGCATCCACTACGGGATGACGATCCCGATCATGGCGACCCGTGGATGCCCGTACCAGTGCACCTATTGCTCCAACGCCAACATGTGGGGCACGCGGTGGTACGCGCGAAACCCGGTCGACGTGGTCGACGAAATCCAACACTGGCACGAGACTTACCAGGCGACCAACTTTCCCTTCCACGACCTCACCGCGATCCTGAAGAAGGATTGGATCCTGCAGTTCTGCCGCGAGTTCCACGCGCGCGGACTGCACGAGAAGGTCTCGTGGCAGCTGCCTTCCGGAACGCGCGTCGAGGTCATCGACGACGAGGTCGCGATGTGGCTGGCCCGCACCAACGGCAAATCGCTCAACTACGCGCCCGAGAGCGGCAGCCAGGCCACGCGCAAGCGCATCAAGAAGCACATGAAGGACGAGGCCCTGCTGCGCGCGGTGCGCGCCGCAGCCAAGCACCGTCTCGTGGTGGCGTCCTTCTTCGTCGCGGGCTTTCCCGAAGACACCGTCGACGACCTCAAGCAGACCGTCAAGCTGGCGCGGCGTCTCGCGTGGCACGGAATCACCGACATGGCGTTCGGCTTCTTCTTCCCGATCCCGAACACCGAGCTCTACTGGCAGCTGAAGAAGGAAGGTCGGATCGAGTTGACCGACGACTTCCTGTTGACCCCGATCTTCGCCAACGAGGCCAAGGTCGACGAAGCCAACAACTACAGCTACAACCTGTCCGCCAAGCAGCTCACGCGGTGGCGTTACTGGACGCTGCTCAACTTCTACGCGATTTCCTACGGCACCCGGCCGTGGCGCTTGCTCTCCACGCTGTGGAACTCGTTCACCGGCAAGGAGACGCGCAAGATGGAGACCTTCCTGATCGACATCCGGCGAAAGATCAAGGTCAACATCAAGGGAATGCTGACGGCGCGCAAGGGCAACAAACCCGCGGACAACATCGCCGCCTGACGGCCGGCGCGCCCGATCGGCGTCGAACGCGCGCCGAATCTCCGCAAAGCGTTTCGCTGTCGCGGCGAAGACGCTAAGCAAGAGGGCGGAGCCGCGGCGCTTGGCCGACCTCCGCTCGATGACGCGTTATCCGGTCGTCCGATGAAGCTCACCGAAGCCCTGCTCGGAGCGATTCGCGCCTGCCTGTTCCTGGTCCCCGCGCTTCCGCTTCTCTGCGGCAACGACCCGCCGGGCGCGGCGGTGAGTACTCCCGCGCTGTTCTTTCCGGACAGCACCGCCAAGGGGTTCGCGTTCCGCATCTTGGTCGAGCTCGCGTTCGGAGCATGGCTGCTGTTGGCGTTCTGGGAGCCCCGCTACCGGCCCCGCCGATCGCCGGTCCTGCTCGCCTTGATCGCGTCGACGGCCATCTTCGGGATCGCAGACCTGTGCGGCATCGACCCCGGACGCTCGGTTTGGGGCAACCTCGAGCGGCTCGGCGGGTTGGCCGGCGAACTGCACCTGCTGGCGCTGTTCGTCGTGCTCGGCAGCGTCATGGAAACGCGCCGCCTGTGGTGGCGCTACTTCACGTGGTCCTTGGCGGTCAGCGTTGTCGTCGCGATCTTCGCCCTGGCACAGTCAGCGCGGTTCCACTGGGGCATCGAATGGCTTCCCGATTGGCTGAGCCGCGCCCACGTCTACGACCGGCACGCGGATCTCCGCTTTCGCGCCGACGCCCGGCTGGGCAATCCCGTCTGGTTGGGTGTGTACCTGGCACTGCACGTTCTCATCGCCGCCCACTGGGCGCTGCGCCCAGGGGCACACCGTTGGCGATACATCGCCGTCGGCACGTTGCTGCTGATCGCGCTCCTGCCGACCGGCACACGCAGCGCCATCTTCGGCCTCGCGCTCGGTGCGCTCGTCGCGACAGCCAGCGGCTGGCGGAGACTGTCTCGTCGTCACCGCGGCCGCCTGATCGCGATCGCCGCCCTGCTCGGGGTCGGGTTGGTGACGCTCCCATGGTGGCTGCCGGGATGGGGATGGGACAGCGACGCACTGGCGCGCTGGGGCAGAATCTCGTTCCACATCGAGCGGCGGCTCAACGTCTGGGACGTCGGGCTGCGGGGCGTCGCCGAACACCCGTGGCTGGGCTGGGGGCAGGAGTGCTTCCGCTACGCGTACGAGCGCCACTTCATCCCCCCCCTCACCTCTCTGCGCAGCCACTGGGATCGCGCCCACAACGGGTTGGTCGAGGCGTTGGTGAGTGCCGGCATCCCAGGGCTGCTGGCTTGGCTGGCGGTGCCCGCCGCGGCTCTCGCGATGATCTGGCGCCCCGCCCGGCCGGCGGCGGCATTCGAAAAGGCCGCCCTCACGGCGATCGTCGTGACCCACTTCTTCTTCAACCAGTTCGAGTTCGACGTCGTCGCGAGCTCTTCGATCTGGCTCGCAGTGCTCGCGTACTTGCACACGCAGCACGCACCTGCCCGAACTACCCCACGCCGGCGGCCGCACCCCGCGCTGGCGCTGCTGGTCACCGTCGCCGCCGTCGGCGCCACCGCGACCGCGTTGCGCGCGTTCGTCCTCGTCGACCTTCGAGTGTGCCACTGGATCGGCCTCGCCCTCACCGAGCGGCGCCTCGACCAACGACTGCAGCATTTCGAGCGCGCGGTGGAAGTGGACAGCATCGGCCGGGAAGAAGCCCGCATGCAGCTCGCGGCGACGGCACTCGCCATCGCCGCCGACGAACGCGTGCCGCGCGCGATGGTCACTCGCTTCAACACGCGCGGGATCGAGGAGCTGGAGCAGGCAGCGGCTAAGAGCCCGGTGTCGGTCATCCTGCTCCTGCAGCTCTCCCTGCTGTATTCCGAGGCGGCCCGGCACACCGATGCCGCCGCCGTGCTCGAGCGCGCCGTCGAGCTGTCGCCGGGCAACGTGATGCTGCGGTGCGAGCTGGGTCTGCAGTACCACTTGCTCGGGCGGTTGGACGACGCCGAGCGCGTGCTGCGCAGCGCGCAGGCTCTCAGCAGATCCAAAGAGCCCCTGGTCCGGATGGTGCTCATGGCGTTGGAGAACGGCCGATCGCAGCTCGAGCAAGAGGCACTCGCCAAGCTGCACCCGCCCGCGCGCCGACCGCGCCAGCCGGACCCGCGAATCCTCGAGGGCCTCGTGCGCCACGGCCGCGGCGAGACCGCGTTGAGCCTGCAAGAAGACTGGGTCGCGCGGCTCGAAGCGCGCCACCCGCGCGGCGTGTTCATCGCCGAGCAGCTGCGCCAGTCCTACACCAGCTTGGCCAACCTGTACGCGACGCTGCAAATGTGGGATCGGGCCGAGCAAACGCTGGAGCGCGCGGTCGGCAATCTGCCCGAGTTCGCCGACGAGGCGGCGCGCATGCAGAGGAATCTGAGCGCACTCCGCGGTCGCTGAGGCCGCACGCTCGTCGGCCTCAGGCGAGACGAGCCAGCGCCGCGCCGAGCTCGTGCAAGTTGGCGGGCTTGGCCAAGCAGTCGTCCATGCCTGCGTCGCGGCAGCGCTGGCGGTCTTCCGGCTGCGCGCTGGCGGAGAACGCGAGGATCGGCGTGCGCCGCTCGGAGTCCTCCTGGGCGCGGATCTGCCGCGCGGTCTCGAAGCCGTCCATCACCGGCATCTGACAGTCCATGAGGATCGCGTCGTAGCGGCGCCCCCGCCAGCGCTCGAGCGCCTGCTGACCATCGGACGCGACGTCGTAGTCACATCCCAGTCTGCGCAAGTACGCTCCAGCCACCATGCAATTGGCGCGGTTGTCGTCGACCAACAGCACCCGCAGACCGAGGTCCTCGGGCACCTCGCGCTCCTCGTCGTGGCGATCCGAGGCGCTGGCCAAAGCGAGGACGCTCGTCGGGCGCAGTGGCTTGAGCAGGACCTCGCCCACTGCCGTCGCCACTCCCGGCTCCACCAGGGTCACCACCCGGGCGCCGGCGTCGAGTGCGCGCGCGGCGATCTCCCCTGCGTCGGCGGCGTCGTCGATCAGCCAGACCTCCCCGGCCTCGATCTCTCCGACGAGGTCCTCTGCCTGGTCCGGTGTGAGGGCGACCGACACGGCCACTCCCAAGGCCCGACAATGCGCGTTCACCGTGCGCCGCACGTTGAAGTCGCCACTGAGGCAGACCACGCGCGGCACCTCCGGCTCGACGACCTGCTCGGTCGCGTCGGCGATGCGAATCCGCGCGCGGAACTCGCTGCCCACGCCGACCCGACTCGAAGCCGTGATGTCGCCGCCGAGCAGCTGCGCCAGTCGACGCGAGATGGCCAGTCCCAGGCCAGTGCCGCCGTAACGCCTGGCCGTCGACGGGTCTCCCTGGCTGAACGGCACGAACAGCCGCTGCATCACGTCCTCGTCGATGCCGCAGCCGGTGTCGCGGACGATGAAGTCCAACATGTCCGGCTCGCTGCAACGCAGCACCTCCAACGTGACACGGCCTTGCGCGGTGAACTTGATGGCGTTGCCGATCAGGTTGGTCAGGATTTGCCGCAATCGAAGCTCATCGACCCGCGCGCGGCGGGGCACGGTGGGGTCGATCAGCAGCCCGACTTCAATGCGGCCGGCGGCGCCGAGCCCGAGGACGTGCAGCGCGTTCTCCGCGAGCTGCCAGAGGTCGATCTCCTGCGGGTCGGGCTCGAGCTTGCCGGCCTCGATCTTGGCGAAATCGAGCACGTCGTTGAGCATCCCGAGGAAGCCGCGGCCGGCCTCGAGCAAAGTGCTCGCGTACTGCTCCTGTGTCGGACTCAGGCCGGTCTCGAGCAGCAAGGTCGCCAGACCGACGATCGCGTTCAACGGCGTGCGCAACTCGTGGCTCAGGTTGGCGACGAACTCCGACTTCTGTCGAGAGGCGTGCTCGGCGATGGACAACGCCTCTTCGACCTCGCGCTTGCGTTCCTCGAGATCCCGTTGCCGCGCCTCACTGAGCTCGACCAGCTGCAGGGCCGCGTGGACGTTGGCCGACGCCACGCCGCGCGCCTGTTCGCGCAGCTTGGCGTTCTCCTTGCGCAGCTCCTCGACGACCAGCCAGGGATCGACGTCTTGCCCAACGCGTGGATCCGGTGTCGGCGTGCTCGGCATCAGAACACCATGGTCGGCTGCCCCTGGGCGGCGCGCACCGCGAGCGGCGTCAGGCCGACCGACTCGAAGCGCGGATCGACGCCACCGACCTGGTCGACGTCGAGCTCTTGACCACACACCTTCTCGAGACACCGCGAGCAGCACTCGAGCTGCGCGCCGAACCCGCGCAACCGTTCGATCAACTCCGAGAGCGCGGCCGCTTCACCCTCGACCGGCTGCGCGCACGCCCAGCGCGACCCCCGCAGGGTGAAGAACACGGTGACTTCAACGCCGCTGCACGCCGCGGCCAGGGCAGTCTGCAGGGCGAACTCGGCGCGCGCTACGTCCTCGGGACCGCACGAGACCACGACTTGTAGCTGCGACACCGGAGTCCATCCCTCAACAGAACAGCGAGACGTCGGATTCGCTGGCGTCAGCCATGCAGGCCGCCGCGCCCGCCACCTCGATCCCAGGCAACAGCTCGTCGATGCCGATGCCCATCACCGCGGTCGAGGTCTCGCAAGCCACCATGCGGACCCCCAGCTGGCGGGCGCTCTCGACCAGACTTGAGAGGTCGGCAACTCCCTCTCGCCGCATCAGGTGGCGGAACAGGATCGGCCCCGCACCGCCGAAGTTCATCCTCGACGCCGGCACCGACTGCGGGCCGTCCGGAAGCATCCGAGACAGCATGCGGCCGATCAGCCCCTTGCCGCGATAGCGCCGGCGGCAGCGCACTCCGGTCAGCCCCCAGAACGTGAAGAACATCGTCGTCTGCATGCCCATCGCCGCGGTGGCGTTGGCCATGGTGAACGCCGCCAACAAGCGGTCCATCTCACCGCTGAACACGACGAAGGTGGCGCGCTTGCCGCGACGGGCCGCCGCGAGTTGCTGCTGAACCAGCTCGGCGACCCTGGCCTGGAGCTCGTCCGATGCGACCGCCGAGACCGGCTCGGCGGAAGCACTCACGTCTGCCCCCGGCGGACGACGATCCGCTTCACGTCCCCGTCCAGCTCCTCGATGAGAGCATTGCCGGTGACCTCGGCCCAGGCCCGGGCATCGGCCAGGAACGCCGGGTCGGTCGCCTCGACGGCGAGTACTTCGCCCGGTTGCAGCTCGCGAATCGCCGTCGCCATCTCGACGATTGGCATCGGGCAGCGCATTTCGCGGCAGTCCAGTAGCTTGTCGATGTCCATCCCCGTTGCTCCGGTGTTCCCTTCGACCAGACCTCGCGCCTCCTTGAGAGGCGGACCGGCGACGCAAAACGCCTTCCGGCGGAGCTTCCAGCGCGCGATCCCCCTCCGATGGGAGGTTGACTGAGCACCTCGACCGGGGATGGTGGTCGCTCGAGCCGACGAACCGGCCCCACCCTGCAATGACCGAACTCGCCAAACAGTACGATCCGAGCGCCACCGAGCCCCGCGCCAGCGAGCGGTGGCTGCAGAACCGCGCGTTCGCAGCGACGCCGGATGAACGCGAGCAGCGCTACGTCGTCATGATGCCGCTGCCCAACGTGACCGGCGCGCTGCACATGGGCCACGCCATGGACAACGTGATGCAGGATCTGCTGATCCGCTGGCATCGGATGTCCGGCGACAACACCCTCTGGATGGCGGGCACCGATCACGCCGGCATTGCCACGCAGGCGGTGATCGAGAAGCGGCTGCTGGCGATGGAGGGCAAGACCCGGCATGACATCGGCCGCGAGGCGTTGGTGCAGCGCATCTGGGAGTGGAAGGACCAGTACCAGCAGCGCATCGTCGCCCAGCAGCAGGCCATGGGCTGTTCGTGCGACTGGGACCGACAGCGGTTCACGATGGACGCGGTGTGCGCGCGGGCGGTCAGGCACACGTTCTTCCGCATGTTCCGCGATCGGTTGATCTACCGCGGTGACCGGCTCGTCAACTGGGACTGCCACCTGCAGACCGCGGTCGCCGACGACGAGCTCGAAACGGTCGCGGTCCAGGGCCATTTCTGGCACTTGCGGTACCCAGTGATCGATCCGGAGCCCGGAGAGCCCTCTCACATCGTCGTCGCCACGACCCGGCCCGAGACCATGCTCGGCGACACCGCGGTCGCGTGCCATCCGGACCCCGAAGCGGCACTCGAGGCGCAGATCACGGCCGCGCGGCAACGGCTGGATCACGCTGCGGACAAGGAGCGGGACGCGGCGGCCGCCGAGCTGGAGCGTCTCGAGCAACGCCGGCAATCGCATCTGCCGTCGCTCCGCGCGATCGCCGCAATGGCGCGCGCTGGGCGTCGCGTGCTGCTGCCGCTGATGGAACGTCCGATTCCGATCATCACCGACGAATGGGCCAAGCCGGAACTCGGCAGCGGCTGCGTCAAGATCACTCCCGCCCACGACCCCAACGACTACGAGGTCTGGACGCGGCACAAAGAGCAGATCGAGCTGATCAACATCCTCTGCCCCGACGGAACCCTGAACGACGCCGCCGGCGAGTTCGCGGGCCAAGACCGCTTTGCGGCGCGTGACGCGGTGGTCGAGGCGCTGCGCGCGCGCGATCTGCTCGAGGCCGTCGAGGACCGCGAGATCGAGATCGCGCACAGCGACCGCTCGAAGACGATCGTCGAACCCTACGTGTCGCGGCAGTGGTTCGTGCGCATGGCCGATGTCGACGGCGGCGTCCGCATGGGCACCGGCACCGCGCACGAGTTCGCCACTCCCGGGCTCGCGCAGGCCGCGATCGACGCGGTCGGCGACACCTGGCGGTCGGCGACCGGCAAGCACGTCCAGTTTCACCCCGACGATCGCTACCGGCGCACTTTCGTCGCCTGGCTGGCGGAGAAGCGGGACTGGTGCATCAGCCGGCAGCTGTGGTGGGGCCACCAAATCCCGGTGTGGAGCGGGAGGATCGCACGCGACAAGTTGCTGATTCTGGAGTCTCTGGTCCAGCCCTGGCTGGACGACGACGAGATCTGTGCCTGGATCGTCCTGGGCGATGACGAGTGGTTGGCGCCGCGCGCCGGATTCGAACGCCTGCGGGCCGACGCGTCGATCACCGAAGCCGATGTGTTGGTCTGCTTCCTCGACCCCGACGTCGAGCGCGACGCCGCGCAGATGCTCGAGGGCGCCGGCCTGAGCCCGGACCCGGACGTGCTCGACACGTGGTTCAGCAGCGCGTTGTGGCCACACAGCACCCTCGGCTGGCCGAACCCGGCCACCGCGGCGATCGATCCAGGACAGAGTCCGCTGGCGGCGACGGGCGGCCACTCCGACTGTCTCTCCTACTACTACCCCGGCTCGTGCCTCGTCACCGGGCGCGACATCATCACGCTCTGGGTCGCGCGCATGGTGATCACCGGGCTATACAACCTCGGCGACGTCCCGTTCACCGACGTGTTCATCCACGCCAGCATCCTCGACGGCAAAGGCGAGCGGATGAGCAAGTCCAAGGGCAACGGCATCGATCCGGTGGACATCATCGATCGGTACGGTGCTGACGCGATGCGCTACGTGATCGCCGAGCTACAGACCGGCACGCAAGACGTGCGATTGCCCGTGCAGGTGGATTCCCCGTTCACCGGCGACCGCATCGATCTGGCGACCGCGTCGCACGGCCAATCCGTCTTCACCTACGTGTGTCCGACGACGAAGAAGGAGTTCGACGTTCTCGGCACGATGGCCGACGTGCCGAGCGCGAAGCCCTACAGCGAGCGCTTCGACGTCGGCCGGGCGTTCTGCAACAAGCTGTGGAACGCGGCCCGCTTCGCGTTCGGCAACCTGCAAGACACACCGTTCGTCGCACTGCAGCGGGAGCAGCTGCCGGTCGAGGATCGCTGGGTCCTGTCGCGTCTGTCGACGACGCGCGACGAGGTCCAGCGGCACCTCGAGGCGTACACGCCATCGGCTGCTCTGGCCGCCGCGCGGGAGTTCTTCTGGTCGACGTTCTGCGACTGGTACGTCGAGCTGATCAAGCCGCGACTGCGCAGCGAGACCGAACGCGGCACCGCCCAACAGGTCCTGGCGACCGTGCTGGACACCACTCTGCGCTTGCTGCACCCGGTGGTCCCGTTCATCACCGAGGAGCTGTGGCAAGCCCTCGACGAGCTCGCGCCACGGCGCGGGATCGACACGGCACTGCCCGAGAGTCCCCTGCTGGTCAACGCCGCGTGGCCAGCGGCACGGCCTGACTGGCTCGACGCGGACGCCGAGGCAACGCTGGCCCTCGCCCGCGACGTGGTCAAGGCGACGCGCGAAGTGCGTGCGCGCTACTCGGTGCCACCGTCGACACGAGTTCCGGTGGAGCTGGTGGCACCGGCGGCGGAGCGCGAACGGCTGGAGCCGGCCGCGGCCTTGATGGCGCACATGATGGGAGCGGAGCGCGTCACCTTCGCCGAGCACAAGACCGACGCAGCCGACGCGGCCACCGGCGTGATCGGCAACGTCGAGATCGCGGTGCCCGGAATCGTCGACGTCGAGCAGGAGCGTGCCAAGCTGACCGACCAACACGGCAAGCTGCAGCAGCGGATCGCCGGTATCGAGAAGAAGCTACAGAACGCGTCGTTCGTGCAGAAGGCGCCGGCCGCGGTGGTCGAGCGCGAGCGCCAGAACTTGGCGAGCCTGCAGACCCAGCTGGCGCGACTCTCGAACGCGCTCGAGGCTTTGTGCAACTGAGGCGCAGCCTCGGCGCCCGACGCTGATTCAGCGGACTTCGCCGGCGAGGATCCGGCGGAAGTCGTCGACACCGACCTCGTAGACGGAGTTGCAGTAGTCGCACGTCACCCGCACGGGCTTGCCCTCGGCCAGCAGCGAACGCACCTCGTCGTCGCCGAGCACCGACACCGATCCCACCGCCTTCTCGCGGCCGCAATGGCAACCGAACTCGACCGTCGAGTCCGCCAGCTCGGTGTAGTCCACGCCGGCCAGCAGCACGTCCAGCAGCTGCTGCGGATCCGCGTCCGATTGCTCCAGCCGGCGACCCAAGTCCGAGACGTCGCGCAGACGCCGGCGCATCGCCTGCAGGGGCGGCTCGGTGACCTCGGGCAGGAGCTGGACCACGAACCCGCCGGCGGCGGCGACGCGATCGCCATCGAGCACGGCGGTGACCGCCGCCATGGTCTCGACCTGCTCCGACTGGCGGAAGTACTCGATCAAGGCCTCGTCGAAGCAGCCGGGCGCGACCGCCACGATGCCCTGATGCGGCGCGCGTCCCGGCATCGAGCGCATCACTTGCAAGTAGCCGCCATTGGCGAGCTGGACGCCGAGCGCATCGTCGTCGACGCGCACGAGCCCGCGCGTGCGGCCCTCCGGAAAGGCGTCCCCGACGATCTGGTTGTCGGCGGCATCACGCAACAGGATCTGCACGCGATACGGTGGCGCCATCGTCTCGCGCACCAGGACCGCGCCGCAGACGACTTCTCCCAGCTGCGCCGCCGGCATGCCGGCGGCGCGCTGTGCGTCGACGATGGCCTGCACCGTGTCGGTGGCCCGCATCGTCATCACGCGGAACGCGCCGTCGTCGGTCATCGCGCGCAGCACGTGGTCGGTGATCGGCATCGGCGCCACTGTAGGCGGCCTCGCCGATTTGTCACTGCTGCGGTGGCTGACCGCGCACCTGCGCCAACGAGTAGAACGTGCCCCGCCAAACCGTTCCCCCCCGCCGCAGCGCGGCCAACGTGCTGTCGAGCAGTAAGACACCGACGACCAGCGGCCCCAGTGGCGCCCACAGTGCGTAACCGAGCGGCCACCCGTAGTGACGAGCGACGCTGCCGCCCGTGACCACCATCGAGGCCAGCGCGCCGGCGGCCGCCCAACCCGCCGGCGTCACCGACCAGCCGGCGTGTACCGTCGCCAGCCAGGCGCCAACCGCTGCCGCTCCCGCCGGCAGCGTCAGCCAGGCCCGGCCGTCCGCCACCGCGAAGAAGTTCTTGCGCAGCGCGCGGAAGGCGCCACCCAACGTGGTGAACCACTCCACCGAGAAGTCATTCACCGCGCTGCGCATCAGCGCGCGTCCGCCGGCCCGCCAAATCCGGCGGGCCAGCGCGACGTCCTCGACAACCGCGTTGCCGACGGCCGCGTGGCCCCCCAGCTCGCGCCATGCCGATGTGCGGACCAGCATGAACGCGCCCACCCCCATCGCGTCGCGGCCGGCGTCGACCCGGCCCGCGTGACCGAACATGGCTGCACACAGCGGCACCGCGGCGATGGCGCCCGACCAGCGCATGCCACGCAGCTGTGGCACCAGCGTCAGCAGATCGGCGGCGGCTTGCTCGGCAACGGCCAGGGCGCGCGCCACCGCCGTCGGCGACAGCCACGTGTCGTCGTCGACGAACAGCAGCCACTCGGAGTCGGCGTTCTCGGCGCCGCGTTGACAGGCGTGCGGTTTGCCCAACCAGCCGACCGGTAGTGCCTCGATCCGTTGCACTTCGAAGCGCGGGTCGCGGGCCGCCCACGCCGCGGCGATCTCAGCGGTCCGGTCGGTGGAACGGTCGTCGACGACGGTGACACGCAGGTCGACGGCTTGCTGCGCGTGCAGCGAACGCAGGGTTTCGTCCAGCGCCCGCGCGCCATCGCGGACCGGCACCACCACACGGACGCGGCCGGACGGTAGCCGCTCGAGCGGCGGCAGGGGCCGTAGCACGCGGCGGCCACGCCACGCCGCCAGCACGACGCTCAGCCAGAGGGCCGCGAGCAACCATGGATACCATTGCACCGGACTTGTCTTGCGGCCACCGGCCGGAGCCCGCATCGGAACCGAACACCGCGACGTTGCCAAGCGGACACTCATGCGGCCTACTGAGCGGGGTGCCCGAGCTTCCCGAAGTCGAGACGGTTCGCCGCGGCCTGGACCGCAGCGTGCGCGGCCGATCGGTCGTCGCCAGCACGTTGACGCGCCGCGACTTGCGCTGGCCGATCCCGGTGCGGGCAGTCCGCGGACTCACGGGCCGCCGCCTCACGCACGTCGACCGCCGGTCGAAGTACCTGCTACTCCACTTCTCTGGCGATGCCGCGCCGGTTGCCCTCGTGCATCTCGGGATGAGCGGCCGCTTGTGGGTCGATCCGGTGCGCCGCCGGCAGCGCCGCCCGGCCTTCGAGCTGCACGAGCACTGGCGGGTCGACTTCGGCGACCGCTGCATGCGCTTCGTCGACCCAAGACGCTTCGGCTGTCTCGATATCGTCACCACCCCCCGCCTGCACCACCACCGGCTGCTCGCCGACCTGGGTCCCGAGCCATTCGCCGCCGAGTTCAACGCCGACGCGGTCTACGCCGACACCCGGCGTCGACGGGTCGCCTGCAAGACCTACCTGATGGACGCACGCCGCGTGGTCGGCGTCGGCAACATCTACGCCAGCGAGGCGTGCTTCCGCGCCGGCCTGCGCCCCGGCCGCGGCGTCCACCGCACGAGCCGCGCCGATTGCGCCCGCCTGGTCGACGCGGTGCGCTCCGTACTGCGCGACGCGATCCGGCAAGGAGGCACCACCCTGCGCGACTACACCGGCGTCGACCGCAACGCCGGCGAGTTCCAACAACAGCTATCCGTCTACGGCCGCGCCGGCGAGCCCTGCGACCACTGTGGCACGCCGATCACCGCGATCACGCAGCACGGCCGCTCCAGCTACTACTGTCCGCACTGCCAATACTGACCGGGCTTTCCGGCGAAGTTGAACGTACGGAGCCAGGCTCCGACTCATCACCCGGCGGAGCCGGGTGATGAGTCGGAGCCTGGCTCCGTACGTTCAACTTCGCCGGAAAGCGCGGTCACTTCAGCGCGGCGCGGAGGCCGGAAGCGCGCTCGATGTGCCGGGGTACGGCGTCGCGCAGGACTTGCTCGGTGCCGGCGATTCGTACTACCGCGCGCGCGCGGGTGACGCCGGTGTAGATCAGCTCGCGGGTCAGGACCGGCGAGGGTCGTTCGGGGAGCAGTAGCGCGACTTCGTCGAACTCGGAGCCCTGGCTCTTGTGCACGGTCATGGCGTACACGGTCTCGTGTGGGGGCAGCCGCGCCGGCAGCACACCGCGAAGCTCGCCTTGCTCGCCGCGGAACCAGGCCTTGAGGCGCCCGCTCTCGTCGGGCGCGACCACACCCGCGTCACCGTTGAACAGCTGCAGCTGGTAGTCGTTGCGGGTGATCAGCACCGGCCGTCCCGGATACCACTCGCTAGTGGCGTCCACGACTCCCGCGGCTGCCAGCTCGGCTTCGATCAAGGCGTTGGTCGCGTCCACGCCACGTTCGCCCGAGCGATGCACACACAAGACGCGGAATCGCTCCAGGGCGCGCAGCAACTCCTCGGGGTCGCGCTCGGCCAGGGCGGCGAAACCGCGCGTGGCCAACGCTCGCAGCCAGTCCCGCAGCGCGGCCTCGCCGGCATCCGCCAACCACTCCACCGCCTCGTCGCCGCGGCCGAGCTCGTCGACGACCGCGCCGGCATCCGCGCGGTTGATCGCCGAAGCCAGCCGTCCGATCGCGCCGGAGTCCCGGTAGCGAAAGCTGTGCGTCAGCTCCGCGACGGAGTCGCCGAGCCCTCCACTGCAGAGGTCGCCGAGGATCGCACCGGCCTCCACCGAAGCCAGCTGATCCTTGTCACCCAGGAGCAGCAGACGCGCGTTCTTCGGCACCGCGTCGACCAGCTTGGCCATCAACGCGATATCGACCATGGAGGCCTCGTCGCAGACGACCGCGTCCGTCGGCAACGGTCGCGCCGCGTCGTGGCGAAAGCGCGTCGGCTGCCCCGGGAGGTAGCCGAGAGCGCGGTGGATCGTCGAGGCTTGATGCGGGATCGCGCGGCGGACGTCGGCATCCGCGTCGAGACGCTCGAGCTGGCCACGGATCGACTCGCTCAGCCGTTGCGCGGCCTTCCCCGTCGGCGCGACCAGATGAATCCGCAGCCACTCTCCACCGGCGGCGCGGGCCTGCTCCTGCAACAGGGCTAGGACCTTGACCACCGTCGTCGTCTTGCCGGTGCCGGGCCCACCCGAGATCACCGCAAACGGCCGCTCGACCGCCAACCGTGCCGCCGCGCGCTGCGTCCGCTCGCCGGCGCCATCGGTCGCGAACAACCGGTCCAACCCAAGGGTCAACAACCGTTCGTCGATGCGAGCCATCCGCGCCATGCGCGGCCGCAAGCCAGCGACCAGGCGCGCCTGGTAGCGCCAATAGCGGAACAGGTACAGTCGCTGGCCTTCCTCGAGCACCAGCGGCCGGCGTTCGCCGACGTCGGCGCCGACGTCGACCGTGGTGACCAGTCCACTGTCCTGCAACAGCGCCACCCACTCTTCGAGCGGAGGCAGGTCGAGCGCGACGTCGACGCCGGTCTCGGTCGCCAACCACGGCGCCTCGGCCAAGCGCTCCAGGTCGACGCAGACATGACCGCGCTGCACTGCGCGGCTGGCGAGCGCGGCCGCCAAGAGCACGAGCGACGAGTCGTCGCCACCTCCCGCGCGGGCCAGGCTCGCCGCCAGGTGGCGGTCCAGCGGCCGCAGCACGCCGGCGTGCATCAGCGCATCGATTCCGCCGAGCGCGCTCATCGCTGCTCCCCGAGCGCACCGGTCGACAGCAGAGTGGCCAGCGCTTCGATCCTGGGCCGCGGCGGCAGCTCGAAGAACACTCCGGCGCCCGGTACCCGTGGCGACATCCCCCGCAGGAACGCGAACAGAACGCCACCGAAATGCTCCTCGTAGCGGTAGTCGGCGCGGCGCTGCGTCAGATAGCGGTGCACGGCCACGGCGTACAGGTGGTACTGCAGGAAGTAGTCCCCGTGCCGCATCGCCGCCTCGAGCCCGGCGCCCTGATAGTCGCTCGCGACTCGGCCCAAGTAGTTGGTCTTGTAGTCGAGCACGTAGTAGCGACCGCCGTGTTCGAAGACGAGATCCACGAACCCCTTCAGGAAACCGTGCAGCGGAGCGAACCGCACCCCGGCGAGGTAGTCCACCCATTCTTCCGGCAGCTCCGCGCTGGGGTGTGCCCGCAGCGCCGCCGCCAAGTCCGCCGGCGTCACCCGGTACTCGTTGTTCGCCACCGGCAGCTGGAACTCCAACTCGTTGAGCCGCGCCGAGGCCCGGACGTCGGCCAGCCGCACGGACCCCGTGGCGACCGGCATCTCGGAGCCGAGGATCTCGGTCAGCGCACGCTGCACGATCTCGGTCCACTCCGCGTCGAACCCGTGTGCCGCGAGCTTCTCCTGGATCAGTGGACGATGCGTCGCCGCGGCCGCCTGGAACTCCACGTGCTCGAGCAAGTCGTGGAAGAAGTTGCCGGCACGCGCGCCGCGCGGAAACTCGGCCAGGGTGACCGGCTCGCCGGCGGCAACGGGCTCGGCGGGACGCGCGGCCGCATCCGCCGGCGAGCGATCGTCGCGCTCGCGAGCATCTTCTGGGTGCACCACCGCCTGGCCGACGAGCTGCGAGAAGCTCGCGATCCGCCAGCTGCGGTCGAGCATGCGACCGAAGGTCCGCGCCGAGAGCGGCGGCGACGGCAGCTTCACCGCCGGCAACACCGCCGGCGCCAGCGCCCGCGCCGCGCGGCTGATGCCGATGGCGCCGTCCGACGCATCACGCAGCGCGGTCAAGCGGTTCCACAACGCAGAATCATCGGCCTTGCGCATGCACTCGTGCAACGCCGAGACCTCGTGCCCCGGCGGCGGGTCGTCGCCCGAGTGCAGTAGGTAGGCCAGTGCCGAAGTGTCGAAGTTGTAGAACCCACCCCACAGCACGACACAGCGGTGCCGGGCCCGCGTCAGCGCGACGTAGAGCAAGCGCACGTTCTCGGCGAGGCTCTCGCGCCGCGCCGCCGTCAGCGCGACGCCGTCGTCCGCCCGCTGCGGATCGACGTCGACCCGCACCGCGGCATCGTCCGGGTCGTGATAGACGACGGCACGCCGATCGTCGGGGTGCAGCAACCAGCCATCCCACAGGTAGGGGCAGAACACGACCTCGTACTCCAACCCCTTCGCGCGGTGCACCGTGGTGATCCGCACGGCCCGCGCATCGCTTTCCAGCCGAATCTGCGCCACTTCTGCCGCGTATCCCTGCTGCGCGCGCTGCTCTTGCAACCAGTGCAGCAGTCCGCGGATGCCGAGATGCTGGCCGGTCGCGGCGGTATGCAGCAGCTCGGTGAGATGCAGCAGGTTGGTCAGGCGTCGCTCGCCGTCGACCAGGCCCAACAGCCGCCGCTGGACTCCACCGGTCGCCAACAGGCCTCGCATCATCTGCACGAAGCCGCGCTCGACCCAGTCCGTGTGCAACGCGCGGAACCCGTGCACCCAGCGCTCCCAGTCATCGCCGCCCTCCTCCATCGCCTGCAGCGCGCCCGCAGTGACGCCGAGCAACTCGGTGGTCAGCGCCGCGCGCAGGGCGCTGCCGTTGACCGGCTCGGCGACAGCGGCGAGAACGCGCTGCAGATCGGCGGCTTCGGCGGTCTCGAACACACTGCGGTCACCGAGCACGACCGACGGGATCCTCGCGCTGCGCAGCGCATCCTGCACCGCGAACGCCTGCTTGTTGGTGCGCGTCAGGACCGCGACATCGCCGGCCCCGAGCCGCCGGCCGGCGATCGTCGCGCGCCGCAGCAGATCGGCGATCTCGCTCGCGACCAACGCCGGAATGCCGACCTCGGCCCACGCCGCGCTGATGCGCCGCTGGCCGCGGAACGACGCATCGGTCTCGTCGCGCGGCACGAACTGCAACTGCAGCGGCTCGCTCGGCCGGCCGTCGATCTCGAGCTGGTCGCGTGCCCCCGGCCGCGCGCTAACGTCGACGTAGTCGATCTCGGCGAAGAGGAACGGCCGCGTCGACTGCCGGAAGACCCGGTTGACGGCCTCGACCAGAGTCGGTGCCGACCGCCAGTTGTGGCGCATCGTGTAGCGCCGCGTCGCATCCGTGTCCGCGACTGCCTCGAGATAGGCGAACACGTCCGCACCGCGAAACGAGTAGATCGCCTGCTTGGGATCACCGACCAAGAACAAGCGCGTGCCCGACTGCCCGTAGAGGCGATGGAACACTTCGTACTGCACTGGATCGGTATCCTGGAACTCGTCCACCAACGCCACCGGGTAGCGCTGGGCGACGGCGCGCTGCAGCGCGCCGCCCGCGGCACCGCGCAGAGCGTCCCGCACCACGAGGAGGAGATCGTCGAACGACAGCACGCCGCGCTCCTCCTTGCGCCGCGGCAGCTCGCGGCGGGCGTAGTCGACCAGCTCGTGCTGAAACCGGATCGCCTCCGCGCGGGCGGACCCCGCCGCCCGCGCGGCCGCCACTGCCAGCGCGTCGCATGCGGCAAAGAAGGGGTGGCGCACCGGCGCCGGCGCGCGCGCAGTGGTCGCCGCATCGATGCTGCTCTGCCGCAGTCGATGAAACGCCGCGTCCGCCGGCGGCGGCAATCGCGGCGCCGCCAAGAACTCGCCGACCGCGGCGCACAGCTGCGGCATCCGGTCCTCGCGGTAGGAACGTCGGTTGAGGGCGCCCGATGTCAGCAGCTCCAGCACCGCCTCCGCATCCCACGCTGCCCGCGCTTCGTCCAGAGCCAACTCCAAGCCAGGCCGCCAGTCGGCCTCCGACTCGGCCGCGGGAGGCGGCACCAAGACGAGGTCCGGATCCTGGTCCACTCGCCGGACGATGGCCTCCAACGTCGCCAGCTGCACGCCTTGCCGGACCAGCGAGGTGGCGGCCGCCTCATCGCCGGCGGACATGCGCCGCACCCAGAAGTCGCCGGCGATCTGACGCCACAGCCCGCGCGGGTCAGTCATCAATTCGTGCTCGAACAGCACGCCGCTGTCGAACGCGCTGTCGTGCAGCACGCGATAGCAGAAGCCGTGGATCGTCGAGATCGGTGCCAGGTCGACACTGCGCAGCGCCGCTTCGAGCCGGGCCACGGCGCCGCGCCGATCGGCACAGCGCTGCAACAGGACCTCCAGCACATGGTCGCCGCCGGGGTCGCCGCTCTGGAACACGGCCAGCGCACCGACCAGCCGGTCGCGGACCCGGTCGCGCAGCTCCGCCGTCGCCGCTTCGGTGAAGGTCACCACCAGCGCGCGCTCGATGCCGAGCTCTGCCTCCAACAGCAGCCGCAACATCAGGGTCGTGATGGCATAGGTCTTGCCGGTGCCCGCACTGGCCTCGACGAGGACGCGGCCATCGAGCGGCACTTCCAGCGCATCGAAGGCGTGCATCGCCATCAGGCCCGTTCCTCGGTGTAGTGCAGCATCGGGCCGCAGACGGTGCACGCGACCTCGGCAAACGTCGGTCCGACCGTCACGACGTCGTCGAACGGCGGCTTCGACCTGCCGAAGACTCGCTCGGTGTGCTCGTCGTAGCGCTGCTCGTCGTAGCCGCGCCGCTGCCATCGGCCAGCGACCAGGCGGAGGGCCGGCTCGAGCTCGGTGCCGCGCGCCATTCGGTGGATCAGATCGAGGCTGGTGGACGGCACCAGAAGCAGGGGAGCCCGCTGTCCCATCCGATACAGCTCGACCAGCTCGAGCAATCGCTCCAGCGGCGCCTCCACCGCCGAGAAGTGCCGTGTCACCACTTGCTCGTCGCCGTCCTTGCGCCCACCGCTCGGCACCCGACCGACCAGGCTCGTGCGTGGCGCGACTCCGGGCGGCCCCACCGCGCAGAGCACGACGTGCCGGATCCATGCGCCCAGCTCGGCCTTGGCCGACACGCGCGAGAACTGGCAGTGCACCAGGCCGGTCGGCCCGACTCCCGGCAGCATGCCCACGATGCGGGTGCCGTCGGGCAACGCCAGCCGGACGGGGTGCACTCCATCGCCAGGCCCACCGGCGGCCTGCACCGCCGCGACGATTTCCTCTGCGTTGCGCAGGACGTCCTCGTGGGCGAGCATCCCCGCCGCGCCGGGCGGCAGGGCGCCGCGCGCCCGCTCGAGCTCCAGGAGCGCCGCGGCCGGCAGACCGGCGAGCCGGTGGTTCAACAGTCGATTGCCGATCGAGTAGGTCTCCAGCGGCTCCAGCTCCAGCGGCACCTCGTCGCTGTGCTGCACCGTGTCGTCACGGAGATAGACGCGCAACGCCCGGTTGAGCAAGAACGCCGCCGGGTTGCGAAAGAACCGCACCAGCTCGTCCAGCTCGATCTCCGCGGCAGGCTCTTCCTCCGCCAACGGCGCGGTGAACAGCTGCACGCCTGCAGCTTCGCCGGCGTCGCCTTGCTCGACCCCGGCGAGCAGCGAGTCTTCGTAGCTGAACAGCTCCGGCTGGCTGCCATCGAAGTAGGCGCGGCTGAACGGCTGCAACGGATGCCGGACCACCAGCACCCGCCGCAGCGAAGGATCGCCGTGCGCGTCGCAGACTGCATCGAGAAGCTCGGCAACCACCACGGACGGCGGCAGAATGCGGTTGTCGCGAATGCTCTGCCCCGTGTAGGTGATGAGCACCGCGTCGCGCGCCGACAACAGCGCTTCCAAGAACAGGTAGCGGTCGTCACTGCGCCGCGACCGATCGCCCGGCCGGCGCTTGCCGCGCACGGTCAGATCGAACTCGACGGCGCGATCCTGCCGCGGAAACGCGCCGTCGTTCATGCCGAGCATGCACACCACGCGGAACGGAATGCTGCGCATCGGCAAGAACGCGCAGAACGTCACGCCGCCGCCGAGGAAGCCGCGCTCGGCGTGCGCCTCGTCGAGACGGGGCTGCAACAACCCGGCCAACACGGCAACATCCACCGGCTCGCCGAAGCCGGCGTCGGCGGCCTCCGCCGCGATCATCGCCATCGCGTCGCGAATCCGGTGGCACTCGGCCTCGCGGTCGCCATCGACGCCGATCATCTGCACGAGCAAGTCATTGACGGCTTCGACCCATTCGGCGACCGTGCGGCGGCGCGCAAGACGCTCCAGCCACCCGAACAGCACGGCGGCGTACTCCGCCAGCCGACCGAGCAGATCGGCGTCATGCCCCTCGATCTCATCGAAGGGCAGCACGTCGCCCAGCATGCCGCTTCCATCACCCGGCATCGCGTAGCCGAGCAGCATGCGGTCGAGGCCGCGCTGCCACGTGTTGTCGTCGCACCTCGGATGGCCATGCCGAACCCGGTGGTCGGCATCGATTCCCCACCGCACCGCGCTCTCGCTCAGCCAGCGCGCGACGGCATCGAGTTCTGCCGGCGCCATGCGGAAGCGCTGGTGCACGGGCGCGAGCCGCAGCAAGTCGAGGATCTCCGAAACCGGAGCGCGGCCGTTGACCATGGCGAACACGCGCAACACCGCATCGACCACCGGACTCTCGCTGCGCACCGTGCGATCGGCGATGCGCATCGGGATTCGAGCGCGGTCTTCCCGGTCGAAGACGGCCTCCACGAGAGGCGCGTAGGCCTCGACGTCGGCCATCATCACGACGATGTCGCGCGGCTGCAGAGTTGGATCGGTATCCAACAACGCCAGCAGCTGGTCACGCAACACCTCTACTTCGCGCATGGGCCCATGGCACGAGTGCACGCGAATCGACCGATCGCTCGGGTCGACCGCGATCGGCTGCGGCTTCGGGTCGGCGAACGGCAGCAGGGGATGATCGGCCGCGCGGCGCGGCCGCCGTCGCGGCTTCGTCTCCTCGAACCGATCCGGTCGCGCCGCGGTCGGTACGCGCAGGTGCAAGAGGTCGCCTTGTAGCCGCGCCAACAGCCCGTTCGAGCCGGGCTCGACGAAGGCCTCGTGCCGCTGTTCGTCGAGTCGCGCGACCTCCACACCATCCATCAACGCCGCCGCGAACTCGGCACCCACCCCGCCCATCGACGCCAACAGCGGGTGACCGAGATCGACGTGCAGATCGGCGGGATCGCTGCCGGCGCGCAGCACTCGGGCAGCTTGTTGCGGTGACAGCAGGTCTCCCCAGAACTCCGCCGTCGGCGCCAGCTGGAACAGGTGCACGTCGGTCCGGTGCGCCAGATTGAGCAGCGCGCGCAAGAACAACGGCGCCACTGCCGAGACGCCGAACACGCTGACCCGAGCGGGCAACCCATCCAGGGGGCCACGCCCGAGCAACGCGGCCTCCAACGCGGGCTCCTGCCCTGCGATGTGCTCGCTGCCGAGCCGGGCGACCACCGCGCGCCACAGCGGCGGCTGCCAGGCGAGCTCGCGACCCGAAACGCCGGGAGTGTCCTCGCCGCCTTGCTGCCATGCGCGGATCAGCTCCGGACGGTAGGTCAGGTAGCGGTCGAACACCGACGCGACCCGGCGCGCCAGCTGGCTGCGCCGCACGCCGCGGACATCCTCACCGACATAGTGCCGCAACCGCGCGAACCTGCGGTCCGCCAGCAGGTCGCCGAGACTCGCGAGCACCGCCCAGTACAGCCGCGCGCGCCCGTGTCGATCCGGGTCCACGGCCACGCCGAGCACCGCTGCGGCGGTGCGCTCGACGAACCGCCGCGGGTACAGGAACTCACCGTTGGCAAAGCCGCCGTGATGCTCGGCGAGCCGCATCGCCAACCAGGTCGCCATTCCCCGGCTCTGCACCACGACGCACTCCGGCGTGAACACCCCACCGGGTGGCGTCGCGGTGATCTCGGCCAGCTGGCGCACCAGCTCTTCGGCGCGATTGCTCGCGTGGACGTGGATCGCAGGAGGAACGGACATCGGCGCCCGCGCGTTTTTGTACTACACGGACTCACCGAGGCCCAACGCGACCCGACGCTGTTTGCGAGCGACCTACTGGATGGTGAACGGCAAATACGGAGCGAGCACGAACGGAGTCGGCGCAGCCGGCAGCGCGATGCCGCCCCAAGCGAACAGCGGCAGCCCACGCAGGGCGGGATCGCTCGGCACCGGCAGGGTGATCCCGCCGCGGCCACTCGCATCCAGAGCACCGATCGTAAGGACGACCGCGGACGCCGGCGGCAGCGGTGGCACACCCAGTGACAACAGCAAGAAGTACGCGCCGCCCGCGCGGGCGGTACCGGCGTCCAGATCCAACCGAGCGCTGGAGCCGATCACTGCGGGCGCGGCCAACGAGATCTGCGGCAACCACAGCATTCGATCGAGCGTGGCGTGCAACGCGACGAAGTCGTGCGTCTGGTTGTCGATGCTCTCATCGACCCAGACCGGTTGACGCGCCAGCGTCCAGACCACGTCCGAGGAGTTCATCCAGTGGCCGTTGACCTGGGCCATCGGCGCGCCTCCTCCGCCACCGAACGCGGTCTCCACCGCGGCCGCGTTGAGGTCGATCGCGTGGAAGTTCTGCGGGTGGGTACCGGGCTCGTGGTCCACCGCGGTCTGGCGGCGCACGTAGATCGCATCGACCTGCGGCATGAAGGAGAGCGCCTCGCGCTCCCCCCAGAACACGTCATCCGTCGGCACGACCGGCACGAAGCCGCCACTCGCGGCGGCGGTCTCGGCCCGCGTCGCCGGCCCCTCGAAGTCGCGCAGCAGCGCAACCGCTGGACTGCCGGGATAGCGTGCCAGGCAGCCGGCGGCCATCGTCACTCCGTAGCCGTAGCTGGCCACGACGAGGCGTGAGGCATCGACCTCCGCCCGTGCCGCCACTGCCTGCAACACGGTCCGCAGACCGTCCTGCTGGCGATGGCCGCCGTAGTCCTCGATCGTGTAGGTCCCGCCGTTGGTGCTGACCCCGCGGCCGTCGGGATCGAAACGCACCGCGACGAACCCCTGCGCGGCAAAGTAGCGGCACGCGTCGATGAACGGTGCGCCCGGGTCCAAACGGTCGGGCACGAACACGACGGCGGGGCGCCGATTGGCCGGCCCCGCGTCGACCGGGACGTAGACCGTGTAGGAGAGGTTGACGCCTGTGGTCGGATTCTGCACGAAGAGCTCGCGCACCAGGGTCGGAGCCGGCGGCGGATACTCCCAGACGACGTTGCCCGCCGGATCGATCTCGCGCAGCACTGACCCGCTGATCAAGAAGTTACCGCTCGACAAGAGGTCGACGTCGTAGACCCAGGAGCGCGTCGGCACGGTGGCTTGCACGACTCCCATCCGATCGACGACCAGAAGCCGGCCATTGAACGAGTCGGCGATCAACACATCGCCGTTCGGCATCGGATCGACGTCGCGCGGACTGTTCATCACCGCCGCGCCGGTCGGCGCGTAGCTCCACACGACCTGACCCGCCGGGTCGACCTCGATGATCCGGTTGTTGCCGGAATCCGCGATCAACGTGTTGCCGTTGGCGAGTCGGTTCGGGTTGTGCGGGTGGTTCATCAGCGGGTTGCTGCGAAGCGGCGGATACTTCCACACGACGTTGCCCACGCGATCGATCTCCACGCAGCGGTGCTTGCCGAGCTCGGAGAACAAGATGTTGCCGTTGGCCAGCACCTTCGCGTCGTTGGGAAACTCGATGCGCGTCCCGTCGGACAGCGGCACGACCGTATCGCTGTCCCAGAGGATGCGTCCGTCGGGCGCGACCTCGATGATCCGGTTGCGCGAGAAGTCGGTGATCAGCGCATCCCACCCCGTCGTCGGCTGGGCGCTGTGCGCGCCACGTGTCGAGACCGGCCAGAAGTGCACCAGTTTCCGACTTGGGTCGAGCACGAAGCACATCGACTCGTCGTTTCCCGAGGTCCAGTTGTTGACGCTGGTGACCACGGTGTAGCCCCCGGGCATCGGCACAACCTCGTGGTTGGACCGACCGATCGTCTGGGCAGACACCGAAGCCGTGCATGAGATCGCGGCAAGCGCGACGCTCCTAAAAACGTGCCGCATCTGATTAATGGTAGTTGGGGGGGTGAGGTCGTCAACGCCCCCCGGTTGCCCCTCCGGACCACCGCCCGTGCCGGCCTGATAGCAGTGCCGCAAGTTCTCCCCGACCCTTCGCTTGCATCCGTACCCACAACCACCGGCGGGTAGCATGGCGCGGCATGCGCATCGCCTTGATCCAACAGCGGGTGGACGCCGACAAAGCGACCTGTTTGCGCCGCGGCATCGAGAGCGTTCGCGCCGCCGCGCGCGGCGGCGCCCGGCTCGCCGCCTTTGCCGAGCTCGCCTTCGAGCCGTTCTTCCCCTGCCGCAAGCGGGGCGACCGAGCCCGACCGCCGGCCGAGACCATTCCGGGGCCGACCACCGATGCGCTCGCCGCCGTGGCACGCGAGCACGGCGTCGTCCTCATCGCCAATCTGTACGAGAGTGACGGCGAACGTCGTTTCGACAGCTCACCGGTGATCGACGCCGACGGCAGCCTGCTCGGCGTGCAACGCATGCTGCACATCACCGACTACGAGCACTTCCGCGAGCAGGACTACTACGATCCCGGCGACCTCGGCGCGCCCGTCCTCGACACCGCCGCGGGCAAAGTCGGGGTCGCCATCTGCTACGACCGGCACTATCCCGAAGTCATGCGACGCCTCGGCCTGGACGGTGCCGAGCTCGTCGTCGTGCCACAGGCCGGCACCGTCGGCGAGTGGCCGGACGGACTCTACGAAGCCGAGCTCCGCGTGGCCTCGTTCCAGAACGGCTACTTCACCGCGCTGTGCAACCGAGTGGGCGCGGAGGGCGAGATGCGTTTTGCGGGAGAGTCGTTCGCGTGCGATCCCGAGGGCCGCGTCATCGCCCGGGCGCCGCGCGACGAGGACCACGTTCTCATGGTCGATCTCGATATGACCATGGTGCCCCGGTCGACCGCGCGCCGGCTGTTCCTGGCACACCGGCGCGAAGGCTGGTGAGCGGCGCCCCGTGGGGCGCTACGCCGGGCGCGCCGTAGACCGCTCGGCCAACAGCGCGACGAGAGTGCCGGTCACCAGGACGCCCACGCAGCCGATCACGTTGTACCAGAGGAACTCGATGCGCAGCGTCCAGTGCACGGCCATCACCGCGGCCAGACCGCCGAACAGACCGTACAAGCCGGCGCGCGGGCCAGCGCGCGGACAAATCAGCGCGAGCACGAAGACGCCGAGCAGCGAGCCGTAGAAGAACGAGCCGATCTTGTTGATCTGCTCGACGATGGACCCACCACCGGTCATCTGCAGCGCGGTGACCGTCGCCGCGATTCCCCAGAGCAGAGTGACGACACGGCTGGCGCGCAGCGCCTGCTGCTCGGAGCAGTCCGGCCGCAGCCAACGCCGATAGAAGTCGACGACCGTGGCCGCGGTCAGCGAGTTGAGGGTCGAGTCCGCGCTCGACATGGCCGCCGCGAAGATCGCCGCGATGATCAGCCCGAGCAGCACGACGGGGACGTGCTGCAGAACGAAGTGCGGGAAGACGTAGTTGGTGTCGCGATCCGGCTTGTCCTGCCCCGCGGGCTTGAGCTCCTCCAGCGCCGCGGTGCGCAAGGCGCGCGCGTCCCGCACGCTCTCGCGATAGCGCTCGAGCAGGGCTGGATCGCCGCGCGGCCCCTCCGGCAGGGCCGCCAGCTGCTGCACCATCGCCGCGCGCTCACGCTGCAAGTCCGCGTGCTGCTGTTCGAGCTGGCGCACCGCAGCACTCTGCGCGGCCGCCTCGCGGTGCTCGGGGTTGAACAGGAGCGGCCCGCCGAACAAGGCGTAGAACAGGTAGAGCAGAACGCCGATGAACAGTACCAGCAGCTGCATCGGCACCTTGGCAAAGGCCGACATCAGCAGCGCCAGACGGCTCTGGTGCGCGGTCGGATTGGTCAGGATGCGCTGCACCTGACTCTGATCGCAACCGAAGTAGCTGAGGTGCAAGAACAGGCCGCCAATCAGGCCGGACCAGACGTTGTACTTCTCCTCCCAGAAGCTCTTGGGGCCGCTGTCGTCCCCCGCGAGCCGCGGGATCATCTCGGTGCTGGCCGGCTCGACCTCCAACGCGTTGAGCGCACCGGTCGCACCGAGCACCGAGAACATGCCGCCAAACGAAACGACCGACAGCACCTGGTAGAGAAGGATGCCCAGGCAGAGCAACAGCCCGCCAATGATCACCGTCATCTGCTTGACGTCGGTCCAGATCACGGCGTTGACCCCGCCGACCAGCGTGTAGCCGGTGGTCAACACACCGATGGCGACGACGGTGAACGAGATCGGCAGCTCCAGCATCGCGGACAAGACGACGGCGGGAGCGAAGATGACGATGCTGAACTGCATGCAGCGCGACGCGAGAAACACCGCGCTGGCGGCGGCGCGCGTCGCCGGGCCGAAGCGCCGCTCGAGGAACTCGTACGCGGTGAGTACCGGGTTCTTGCGATACAGCGGCACGAAGAACGCGCACAGGATCACCATCGCGAACGGCAGACCGAAGTAGATCTGCACGAAGTCCATGCCGTGGTCGTGCCCCTGGCCAGTGGTGCCGATCACCGTGATCGCCGAGGCCTGGGTCGCCATGACCGACAGCCCCGCCGCCCACCAGGGGATCGCGCGGTTGCCGGCGAAGTACCCCTCCAAGTCGCGCGCGCCCCGCGACCGGCGCATGCCGTCCCCGATCACGTAGCCGAGAAAGGCGAAGAACACGACCCAGTCGATCCAGCTCACGGCGGTCCCCCGTAGTCGTAGGTCTCGGTGAACCAGTACAGCAGCAGCATGATGCCGACGGCGATCGCGATCACGACCGCGTACAGCCGCGCCCAGGATCCGAGCGGGGGCGGGGGTTCGACGGGCGAGGCCATGGGGTGCAAGCGGCGAGCAGGAGCGCGGTGCGTGTCGTCACTCCGCCGGTGCATCGGCGGCGGCCACACGGCGGCGGCGAAGGTAGACGATCACGACGACTGCCGCGACGATGAGGACGAAGACCACGTCGAAGCGATCCGACCAGTTGCGCGCCGAGCGGCCGCGGCCACGGACCTCGGCCGCCCAGCGCTCGATCCAGCCGGGCTCCAGGGCGGCCAGTGAGTAGGGCCACCGGCGCACCGCCAACGTCTCGGCCACCGTTGCGCCAGCGCCGGCCAGCGGCGCGCGCGGGCCGGAAGGCAGAATGCCGTGCACCGCCAACCGTTCGGTCACCACCGGCGACAAGAGCGCGCGCACCACGGCGCGCGCCTCCGCACGGTGACCGGCCACGAGCCCCAACGCAGCGCCACTGACCGGCGCGCCTTCGACCGGCACGACCAACCGCGGGTCGGCGAGCCAGGCGGGCCCGACCACCGGCAGCAGGGCGATGCGGACGGCACCGGAATCCAGAGCGCGCGCGGCTTCGGTCGGCGATGCGGCGTAGAGAGCCACTCCGGCGTCGAAGGCCTGCAACCACGCCGACACCGCCGCCGTCGGCGCGCCCTGCGAACGCCGCCACCCCACCAGCGCCAACCACAGATCGGGACAGGCCGGCGCCGCGCACACCGCTGCCGCGGCGTCGAAGCTCCGATCGAACGCCAGTGCCTCGAGGCCCGCCGGCCCGGCGCCGCCACCGGCCGGTTCGCCCGCCGAGAACAGCGCCCAGGGCACCACCCAGGGGACGGCGAATCTCCCGGCCTCGTCGACCGCCGCCGGCGCCAGCCCAGCCACCCACTCGGCGTCGAGCGGCGACAGTGCCCCCGTCTCCGCGAGCCGGCGGATGTGCCAACCATCTCCGCCCAACCACAAGTCGACGCCGGCCAGACCGTCGTCGATGGCAGCACTCCCCCGCCGCTCGACGACGACCGGCACGCCACACAGCGCGAGCTCCGCGGCCAGCACGTCGTTGACGACCGCTGGCCCGGCCAACTGCACCCGCACTTGAGCCAAAGGACCGGACCACGCACCGGCCAGCGCTGCGAGGGTCGCGATGGCGGCGAGACGGAGTTTCACAGGTCGACCCGGACGAACCAGCGGATGGTCAGGTAGGCGAACACCATCGTCGCCGCTGCCACCATCGCCCAGGTGTGGAACCCATGCGCTGCGTACACCGCGCTGCCCTGCCACATGAACACCGCGCCACCCAAGTTGACTGCGGCAGCCCGCAACCCCATGAGAGTGCCGCGCATCCGCGGCTCGACGATCTCCGACATCAGCGCTTGCAGCGACGGCGTGCGGGCGGCGCCGAGCAGGCTGAGCGGAAGGCCGACAGCGACCAAACCGACCATGCCGTCGACGCGGGCCAAGAACGCCAGACACACCGCGACACCGGCCGTCGTCAGCAGCACCGTGTTGCGCTTGCCGGCGCGATCGGCGAAACGCGGCAGCACCAGACTGCCGGCGGCGGTGAACAGGCCGAGCCCAACCCAGACGATCCACTGGCGATCGCGCACCAGCAACGCGGACTCGTCGAGCCAATCGGCGGCCAGCTGCACCGTAGTGAAGAACGCGCCCGTGTACAGCAACACCGAAGCCAGCGCCGCGGCGGCGCCGGGTTGGGTCAAGACTTGCAGCTGCGACACGCGCGTGCGACTGCGCCCCAGGCCGGCCGGCAACAGCGCGAGGTAGCCGGCGACCGCCAACACGGCCGGCACCGCCAAGCCGACGAAGACGAACCGCCACGCGTCTCCCCCGGTGCGCGCGATCAGGATCGCCAACGGCAAGCCGACCGGCGTCGCCAAGAACAAGCCCATGGAGAACACTCCCATGGCGGCCGCGCGCCGCTCGAACGGCACCAGATCGGCGACCGCCGCCGAGGCACTGGTGAACGCGAGACCACCGCCGAAGCCGGCGATCGCCCGCGCCGCCAACAGCAACCGGTGATCGCCGGGAATGCCGTGCATGGCGAGCCCGATCGCGGTCAGCAGCCCGCCGACGACCATCGGCCCCCGGCGCCCGGCGGCGTCGATCCACGGCCCCAACAGCAGCGCGGCCAGCGCGCCGGCCCCGCTCGCCACCCAGACCAGCTGCCCGATCGTGGTCTTGGCCACTTCGGGCGCGAGCTGCGAGTACAGCGAGTCCTCGCGCAGGAAGGGAATCAGCGCCCCGACGACGCTGACGTTGACCGTGACCACGAAGGCGCCGAACGCCAGCGCGATCACCGCCAGCCGCTCGCGGGACCGGTTCAGCACGACCTCGGTCATGCCCGGCCTCGACGCCGGCCGCGGCGAGACCAGCGCCACACAGAATCGGACCTCGCCGTCATCGCGACACTGGAGCGCGCGGCGCCGCGGATTGCAAAGCCGGCACTCCCGCCGACCGGCCGGGCAAAAGGTCGCGCCGCGCCGCAGTCGAGATAGACTTCGGGGCCCGTCGCCCCGGCAAGACCAGTGATGCCCTCGAAGTCGACTCCCTCGGCCCCGCACCACGGCGGGCGCCCCCACCGCCGCGCGTCGGCCGGCGCGCCGCCGCGCCAGTCGGTCACGACGGTCCGCGCCTCATGAAGATCGCCATTCTCGGTGCCGGCATCTCGGGCACGACCGCAGCGCGCTTGCTGGCCGGCGACGGCCACCGCGTCGTCGTCCTCGAGAGCTCGGACCGCGCCGGCGGTCTGTGCAAGTCGCGCGTGACCGAGGGCTTCACCTTCGACGAGGCCGGCGGTCACATCCTGTTCAGCAAGAACCGCGAGGTGCTCGACTGGCAGCTGGCGCGCTGCGGCGGCGAGCAGGGCGTGGTGCGCACCGAACGGCAGACGCGCATCCGGTGGCGCGACCGCTACGTGCCGTACCCGTTCGAGAACGGTGTCGGTCACCTGCCCAAGGAGATCATCGTCGATTGCATGGAGGGGTACATCGAAGCCCACGTGCAGCGACGGCTCGGGGTATCGTGCCCCGCGAACTTCCGCGACTGGATCGATTGGCGGATGGGCGCCGGCTTCGCCCGCGAGTTCATGGTGCCCTACAACGAGAAGATCTGGTCGTGCGACCTGCGCAGCATGTCGAGCGGCTGGGTCGCGGGCCGCGTGCCCGAAGCGCCGGTGCGCGACATCCTCAGCGCCGCGGTCGGCGTCGACACCGAGGGCTACACGCACCAGTCGATCTTCTACTTTCCGCGGCGCGGCGGCTTCGAGGCGATGGTGCACGGCACGGTCGAAGGTGGCGGATTCGAGCTGCGCCTGCGCACTCCGGCCGAGCGGGTCACGCGCACCGCCGAGGGTTTTGTGGTCAACGACGAGGCCTTCGACCTGGTGATCAACACCGTGCCGCTGCCCGCGATCGAGCCGGCGTTCGCCGATATCCCGGACGCCGTGCGCGCCGACATCCAGGCGCTCCGACCGATCAGCCTGGTCAACGTGCTGTTCGGCGTCGAGGTGGACGAGCCGCCGGAGCCGCTGTCCTGGGTGTATCTCCCCTTCCCCGAGCAGGGACCGGCCAACCGGGTCACCTTCTTCAGCAACTATTCTCCTGAGAATGCACCACCCGGCCACGCATCCTTCATGGCCGAGGTCACCCACCGGGGCGAGCTGCAGCCAACGCCGGAGTGGATCGCGGCGCTGGGGAAGAGCTTGGGGCAGGCAGGCCTGTTCGACGCGTCGCGGGTGGTCGTCACCGATTGGGCCGCCAGCGAGTTCGCCTACATCGACCAGGACCTCGCCTTCGAAGAGCGCGTCGGCCGCGTCCGCAAGTGGTTTGACAGCTCGGGTTACATCACGTTCGGTCGATTTGGCCGCTACGAGTACCACAACTCGGACCAGTGCATCGCCCGCGCGATGGAGGTCCACCGGCACGTGCAGGACATCGCCGCCACGGGGGATCCGGCGCGGCCGGTGTTCGCCTCGCCCTGACGGCGCCACTTTTTTTGGCCGTGCACGGAACACCGGCAGGGCCCACCCGCGTCCCAGGAGTGCGATCGACGGGAGCATCCGCTCCCGTTTGCTCTCTCCAAACGTGAGGTTGTTCCGGGTTCGTCGAACCACCGGCGTCCATGACGCGGCCCTGTCCAAGAGGGGTCTTGACAGTGGGTGCAATGCCCAGCCGCGCCGCCGGTGGCCGCGACAGTCAGTGACCCGCAACCACACCATCTCCGCGCGGAAGTGCGAGCCGCGCGGCGAGTCCTCTCCAACAGCGAGGCGTGTCGTCCATGCAGACACGCCTCGCGCCTTTTAACCGCGGCGCGTGCGCGGTCAGCGACGCGGCGCGCTGAGGTCGTAGGACTCCTTCAGCCCCTTGGCCCAGATCGATTTGGGCAGCGGCTTCTCCGCCGTGAAGCGCGCGGTGACCCAAGACGTCGAGCCGACCCCGAAGCGGTCGGGCTGGGTCTCGGCCAGCTCGGCGGCGCGCGCGCGCGAGCGCTCCAGCTTGAACATCGCCTTGAAGCCCTGCCCCTTCGGCCCGGGACCGAGGTACAGGAATGCGTTCTTGCCGACCTTGAACGCGCGCTGGTTGCACGACGTGCTCTCGGTGACGTCGGGCATGGCTCCCGCCTGGTCGGCGATCGCAGCGAGCGGGTCGGCGGCACGCGGCATGGCGGCAGTACATCACCTCACGAGGACGGCGACAAGCCGCCCCACAGCCCGTCCGCGCTCGGTTGCCGACATCTCGTTGCGGCTCGACGCAATCACACGTTGTGAGATTCCGCGCAGCGCACGCGCGACGGCGGGAACAGAATCGGCAAAGAGACCGCATGCCGACCCAGCTCACCCTACGCATCCTGGCCGGGACCCTGCTCGCCGCCAACTTCGTCGTCGCGCAACCGAGCGAGTGGCGGCGACAGGCCTTCCTCGACGCGACGGGCAACGGGTCGCTGTCGTTCGACCGCGCGCGGGGGCGACTGGTGTCCTACGTCCACGGCCGCGCCGGCGGGGACTTGTGGGAGCTGGGCAGTGGCACGTGGACGTTGCGCGCCACGGCCGGCCCCCGCGTCGCCAGCTACCCCGGCGACACTGCCTACGACGAGGACCGGCGCGAGGTCGTGCACGTGACGGTCGGCGAGACCTGGCTGTGGAACGGCGTTGCCTGGCGACAGGCAACGCTGTCGAAGCCGATGCCCACAGCGCTCGGCATCACCATGCCGATGGCCTACGACGCGGCGCGGCGCACGCTGGTGCTGGTCGACGAGAACAGCGCGACCTGGGGCTGGGACGGCACCGACTGGCAGCTGCTCGGCAACGCCGGTCCACCTGCGCGGCGACGGACGGCGCTCGCCTACGACCGCGCGCGGCAGCGCGTGGTGCTGTTCAGCGGCTACTTGGCCGCCGGACGCTCGCTGCGCGACACGTGGGAATGGGACGGAACCCGCTGGACCGAGCGACGTCCGACCACGTCACCGCCAGAACGCCACTTCCACGCGATGGCGTACGACGACGCGCGCGGCGTCGTCGTGCTGTTCGGCGGCGCCGACAACCGGTTCCAGCTGCGCGGTGACACCTGGGAGTGGGACGGGACCGAGTGGCGGGAACGGCCGACCGCAGTCGCGCCCACCCCGCGGCGCAACCCTCGCCTGGCCTACGACGACCGGCGCCGAAGGGTCGTCCTGTTCGAGTCGCCATCGGGACCCGGCACCTGCTCCGGGCGGCAGAACTGCTACGAGGAACGCCACTGGGAGTGGGACGGCGCCGAGTGGACCAAGCGCATCACCGCTGCGCTGCCACCCGCGATCGTCTCGATTGCGCAGGACGTCGCCCGCCGCCGGGTCGTCGCCCTGGGCGCGCGCTACCCGGGGGCCCTGCAACAACGGACGTGGGTGTGGGACGGGTTCGGCTGGTCGCCGGCGCCCTCGGGTGTCGAGCCCACCGGCGTTCCGGTGCTCTGCACCAATGCGCAGGGACAAGGCGTTCTTCACTACGACGGGACCGAGACTTGGACCCTCGACGGCGGCGAGTGGCAACGCCACTCCCTGGCGTCGGCGCCGCGTTCGCGCGATCGACACCAGATGGCATTCGACCCCACCACCGGCTTGGTGGTGATGTTCGGCGGCCGCACGCCCGCTGGCACTCCGCTCGGCGATACTTGGGAGTGGAACGGCTCCCAATGGCGCGCTCGCAGTCCCACGACACCACCGCCACCCACCCACTCGGCCGCCATGGCGTACGACCCCCAGTTGGGGGGAGTGCTACTGGTGATCCCATCCGGCGCGACGTGGCTTTGGGCCAACGGCAGCTGGCGACTGGTCGACGCGTCCTCGCTGCCGTCCACCCGCCAGGAGGACGTCGCGATGTTCGACGAGGCGCGCGGCCAGCCGGTGCTCGTCAGTCGCTACGACTCGCCGTTCGTCGCCGACGACACGCTGGCTTGGAACGGCCAGCGCTGGCAGCCGGTCCAACCCTCGGGCTTCGTCCACTCACAGACGATCCAACGGCTGACGACCCTGGCGTTCGACCCGGTCCGCAACCGCTTGATGTCCAGCCACGCGGCGCCGGACGTCTGGTTCCTCGGCGCGGGCGCGCTCGCCACCCACACCGCCTATGGCGGCGGCTGCGGCCAAGCGCCCCCCATCCTCGCTTGGTTCGGCGAGCCGGCGTTCGCCCGCGAGGAGTTCGCCATCGACATCGTCCGCGCCGCCGCCAATCAACCGGCGCTGTTCCTGCTCGGCCCGCTCACGGCCAGCATTCCCTGGCCCACCGGCACGAACTGCACGCTGCTGGTCGACCCGCGGGCCGGCGGCGCCGTCGTCGCCCCGGCCATCACCAACGCGCACGGCTTCGCCTCGATCTCGACGTCGATCCCGACCAGGACCAGCCTGCTCGGCGCACCCCTGACCACCCAGGGCATCGTCTTGGATCCGGCGTCCGCGGGAGGCCTCGCGATGACCGGCGGAATCCACGGCACGCTCGGCTTCTGACCGGCGCCCACCGCCCGCAGTCGCGGACCCGAGCCTCACTCGAGAATCGAAACCGTGGGCGTGCTCGTCAGCACCGATCCGCGATCCAGGACACCGCGCGCAGCGATCACGCGATGGAGTTCGATGCGATCTCGGGCAGCCTGGTCCTGGTCGGCGGCGACACGGTGCAGACCTTCACCGGCGACGCCTGGTTGTGGACCCCGACGCCGGCAGCCGCGCTGGCGACCGGGCCCGGTTGCAGCGGTCTCGGCGCTCCACCCAGTTTGGCCACCCTCGGCGCTCCGCTGGTCGGCCAGCGGCGCTTCACGCTGGACATCAACGGCGCGTCGGCATCGGTGCCGGGGTGCCTTGCCATCGCGGCCGGACCGGGCTCCTCTTCGATGGGTCCTGCATGCACCCTCTGGCTCGACCCAAGCACACTCGTCGCTGGCTGGCCCCTCACGACGACGGCGTTCGGGTTCTCGTCACTGACTTTGAGGCTGCCGCCGCTCACCAGCCTGCTCGGTGCGCGGCTGTTCGCGCAGTCGGCGACGATCGAGGCCGGCGCAACGAGCAACGGGATCGCGCTGAGCAACGCGATGCAGTTGACGCTGGGGAACTGACGCGCGGCCCCGGCCTCAAGCGTCGATGCGCCGGTAGGCCGCCAACAGCGCCGCCAGGCCTTCCTCACCCGCCTTGCTCGCCCCGTGCTCCATGCCGATGATCCCGTCGTAGCCCTGCGCGCGCAGCCACCGCGTCAGCGCGACGTAATCGACCTTGCCGGTCCCCGGCTCCTTGCGGCCGGGTGACGCCCCGTACTGCACGTAGCTGACTTGGTCCCAGACCTGCTCGGCGTTCTCGATCAGCCGCTCGCGGTGACCGATCTGTGCTTCGTGGAAGAAGTCGGCCAGCAGTTTGCACGACGGGCGCTCGACCAGCGAGCACAGCAGGTGGCCATCGGCGAACGACCGCAGCAGTGGCGGGCCGCCGGCGATGCCGTGTGACAGCGGCTCCAGCGCCAAGATGATGCCGTGCTCCTCGACGACGTCGCAACAGCGGCGCATCAGGTCGACCGCGCCCTCGATCTGCTTCTCGCGCGGTGCCGACTCGTCGCGCGGCCCGGGGATCATCGTCATGTTGGTCTGCCCAGTGCGCTTGACGAACTCGACCCCCTTGCGCATGTCGGCGAGCACCTTGTCGGCGCCCTCCTCACCGGGCTCGTAGAAGCGCACCCCCTGGCCGCCGCTGATCACGGTCACGCCCAGGTGCATCTTCTTGTCCTTGCAGAACTCGGCGACCTGCTCGTGGACTTCCGGCTCCTGTCGGATCAACCAGTTCTCTTCCCAGGCGCGGAAGCCCAAGTCGTAGGCGAACTGCAGCTGCGGCACGAAGCCCTCGGGCGCCGTCGGCAGCAGGTTCAAGTGCGGCGCGAACTTGGCTGCGAAGGGTTCCGTCGCCATCGCGGCCGGGCCGGGTCGGCGATGGAGGTCCGCCGCCACCGCGGCCAACGATCCACCCGCGAACTTGCAGAAAGTGCGTCGGTCCATGCTCGCCAGTTGACCACGGCGGCTCCCGATCCCCGCACGAGATCGAGAAATGGCGGCCGACGCGCTGGTGTAGAGCTGTCCGGCGCCTCGCCTACTCGCCGGTGATCCCATACCGAGCGAGAAACCGGGGGACCGCCGCCTCGATGATGGCGCGTTTCAGGCGAAGGGCTTGCTCGACGGCAACCCCCCCCGGCTCATCCCGCAGGTCGCGGTCGATCGGCGCGTGGGTCACGACGTCTCGCAGTGGCTCGGAGAGGAACTCGCTCCACGCACCGGACGGGACATCGACCAGGACGAACCGCAGCTGGACCTCGGTGGTCAGCTCGGCATCATCGAGATTCCAACCGAGCACCGGCACCCAGGACACCCACGTCCCGCGGGTGGCGCGATCCTCCGATCGGAGTCGCCCCCACACGCACAGCACGCGGCCGATCCCGGCCTGAGCAGCAGCTTGTCGAATCGGCGTCGTCATCTCGCCGTCCACGGGCGGAAGGCCGGAGAACGTCGTCACCTCGAGTGGCCCGCCGAGCGCGCCGACCAGCTCCGGGTCGGGCACCCTCGCCCCCGACTGGATCAGCATCACTCGATCGCCGGCGTGCAACGTCGGCGGAGCCAATGGCGCGGTCCCGGCCCAACCCGGCGCCAGCCGGCCCGGATCGAGGACCTGCGCCTCGGTCAGCTCCCCGCGATACTCCTCGCTCCCCCACAGAATGCTCGGGTCGGAATAGGATGCCGTCCCACAGGCCGCCGTCACGATCAGCAAGGCGCAAAGAGACACACCACCAATGGGTTGAAGATTCATCGAACTCCTTGTCTTGAACAGTGCTCGAAGCTAGCTGGCATCGGCACCTCGCTTTGGACGTTTGCGCGAAGCGCATCGCTTCGCCCACCGAATCGATAGCCTCATCGCCGACGCCCCTCCGCGCCATGCACGTCACCCCCCTCGCCTCCGGCAGCGCCGGAAACGCCACTCTCGTCGCCAGCGGCCGCACGCGCATCCTCATCGACTGCGGCCTGCCGCGAACCGAGCTCGAGGCGCGCCTCGAACAACTCGGCGTCAGGCCGCGCGGTATCCACGCAATCTTTCTGAGCCACCGCCACCGCGACCACATCCGCGGCACCACCGAGTTTGCCGCCAGGCATCGCATCGCGATCCGCGGCAGCCGGCGCACGGTGCGGTCGATCGGCAGCGAGGCGCGCCGTCGCGTGCACCTGCTCGCCGTCGGCGGTGAGACCCGCATCGGTGACCTCCGCGTGCGCAGCTTCGCCCTGCCACATGACGCGCCGGAAACCGTCGGCTACCGGGTCTGGGATCGGGACACCGTGCTCGGCCACGCCACGGACCTCGGCTCTTGGGACGACGGGGTCCGCGACGGGCTTGTCCGCTGCCACGTCGTGCTGCTCGAGTTCAACCACGACGTAGAGCTGCTGGCGCGCAGCGCCGACCCGCCGCGGCTCCGCGCGCGGATCGCCTCGCCCCGAGGCCACTTGAGCAACACGGACGCCGGCAGCCTGCTGGACGCCATCAAGTGGCCGGGGCTCCGGCTGGTGTTCGTCGCCCACATCTCACGGCGCAACAACACACCGGAACGCGCGCTCGCAGCGGCACGGGCGGCCGTCGGCCCCGAACCGCAGATCGTTGTCGCGAGACAGGATCGACCGACCGCGACCGCGCGCTTCGAGGCGGTGCGCGGACCCGCCTAATCGTCCGGCCGCCAAACGAAGACGCCCCGCTGGCCGGGGGTCTCCTCTACACCGACGCGCAGCTCCTCCAGCCGAACGCTCGGGAACTGCTCGCCGATGCGGCGCTGGATCTCCCGTCCGATCCAACCCGCGAGATTCTCGGCGCTGGTGTTGTTGATCGGCAGCACGAGGACGTCCTCGGCCGGGATCGAGTAATGGCGATCCCGATAGCGGATCTCGATCTGCCCGCTGTCCGTCGCGATGCGGTGCGTCAGCTCGGCGTGCTGGCCGGGGATCAGCAAACGCTCGTCGAGCTCGTCGCACAGGGTCCGCACCAGCGGCTTGATCTGCTTGAAGTTGAGCACCAGGCCGTGGCCATCGAGGCCCGACTGCACGGCGACGTAGACCTTGTAGTTGTGGCCGTGCAGCCGCTCGGCGGTGCCGTCGGGAAAAATCAAGAAGTGCGCCGCACTGAACTTGAGGTAGTCCTTGTGAACTTCGATCGACCAGCGTTCCATGGCATGCGCCCGCGAAGAGAAGGCCGCCCACCATGGACTTGGCGCACGTCCCGTTCAAGTCCACACGATACCCAGGCGTGTGGATTCACTTCTTCCACTCCGACCGCGAGACCGGCAACGCCGCGGTCATGATCAAGATGGAGCCGGGCTGCAGCTATCCGCGCCACCGGCACCGCGGCACCGAGGAGCTGCTGATCCTCCAGGGCGGTTATCGCGACGAGCGCGGTGAGTACCGGGCCGGCGAGTACGTCCGCTACGAGGACGGCAGCAGTCACCACCCGGTGGCCCTCGCCGGCGAAGACTGTGTGTTCTTCGCGATCTCCGCCGAAGGCATCGAGCTCTTCGACGGAGATCCGGCCACCGATTAGCCCGCGCTACTGCACGCGGATCAGCATGTGGTCGATGTACAAGCGGTCCTTGCGCTTGCCGTTTTCCTGGTTGGTGTCGGTCGCCCGCACCATCACGGTGCCACCCGCGGTACCGATCGGCTCCGTCTCGTAGGTCCCGTCATCGCTGGTCCGCGACACGGTGAGCAAGTAGTTCCAGCTGACACCGTCCGCCGACCACTCGAAGTCGAAGTTGTCGTTGTCGCGGGTCCTACCCTGGTAGGCCTTGATCATGAACGTCGCCGCCCCGGTGCTCGGTACCCCGGTGAAGGTCCACTCGTGCTCGAGCCGCGACACACCATTGCGGCCGCCACCGACCGTCACTTCCTGGATCGACTCGTAGACGCCGTCGTTGGCGGTCGTGTCGACGTAGCTGCCCGACACCGAGCCGAACGTCGAACTTTCGCCACTGGCGACCACGTCCACCGGCCCGGGCAATACCGTCGCCGAGGCCGTGTTGGTATAGCCGGAGACACCGGCGGTGTTGCCCGCACGCACACGGTAGAAGTATGTATTGGCGGCGAGGCCGCTATCGACGAACGACGTCACGTTGGCAGCGACGTTGGCGATGTTGGCGAAGCTGACGCCATCGGTGGAACGCTCGATCTCGAAGCGGTCCTCGTTGCCGGAGTTGTCGGCCCACGCCAGGTCGATCGCCTGGCCGTTCGCGCCGGCCGTCAGCCCGGTCGGCGCCGCAGGCGGCGTCGGCGGCGGCGCTGTGCCGACGCCGGCCACGACGAGCGCGTAGTCGGCATCGACCGCGCCGGTCTCGAGGTGGCTGTCGGCGACGATCGCGTCACCGATCACATCGACGGTCCAGGTGCCGACCTCGGGGTTGACGAGCAACACGTTCTCCACCGTGTCGACGGTGTTGGAGCTACCGCCGGCAGACGACGTGTTGTCGGCGGTCAAGCCGTTGTTGCCCCAATAGGTCGTGCCCGACGGCGACGTGAGTCGCAGCGAAAGGTCGTTGACGCGCGCCTGCGAGGCACCCACCAGGCCCATGGGATCGACGTAGACCAGAGTCGCGCGCAGCTCGGGCGTCCCGGCGGCCACTGCGACCGAGTAGGTGTTGGTGCCGAACGGCGCCAGCAGATCGGTCTCATCGACGATCAACACGGTGTCGCGCCCGTCGTACAACCGCTGCAGATTGGGCAGACCCCAGCCCTGCTTGTTGCGGTCGATGTCGGAGTTGGCACCGCCTTGGTTCCAGTCGTAGCGCTGGGCGAAGTTGATCATCATCGCCTTGGCGGTGGCCATCTTCGGCCTGCTGGCAAACACCGACGCTGCCCCGCCGAAGCCACTCCACACCCCCTGATGCCACATCTGGTAGAAGATGCCGAAGTGGCCAGCAGTCTCGGGCGTCGCGGCACTGGTACCGCCGAAGTTGGTGTAGCTGGTGTTGCCCGAACCCGACGCCGAGAAGATCCCGTCGTAGAAGTAGGCCAGGTCCGGCTTGATGCGGCCGTCGGCGGCCGGGCCGATGCTGGCACCACCGTTCCAGCTGTCGTCGCTCAAGGACACCGTGCCGAAGTGGTAGATGCCGCCACAGGCCACGATGTTCTTGGCCCAGGCCTGGGGCCTGGAGTTGCGGTTGCCGGCGTTGCTCTGTGACTGCGTGCTCAGCACTTGGTGCAAGAACAGGTAGTCGTCGGTCTCGGCCGAGATCGACGTATAGCTGGTCGTGCGTGCGCTGCCGACGCTCGAGGTCTGGAACACCGCGCGGTACGGACCGGCCGGATCGAGCAGCTGCTGGTTGATCACGTAGCGGCTGGTCCCGCCGCCGAACTGCGTCGACTCCGAATAGCGGAAGAAGATGCCTTGGCCGTCGGGGCACATGCCGCGCGCGTTGGACGACGCGCCGGTGGCGAAGTTGATGCTGTAGCACGAGGTGCCGTGCAGGCTCCCCGACGTGCCACTGCTGTGGATGATCGGCGCCGGCCCCCACTCTTGATGGGAAGTCAGCAGCTCGGTGTCGAAGATCTCGCCGCGCACGCCCTGCCCGGTGTAGCCCAGCGTCGACTCGATGAAGTTGGCACCACCGACCTGACGCACGATGTTCATGTCGGTCTCACCCGGACCGCCCCACGGATCCACGTACTGGACGTCGTTGCGCCGGACCAACGCCGACAGCTGATCGCCCGTCAACGTCGCCTCCATGCGGAAGCCCTCCGGCGTCACCACGTGGACTTCGCCGCCGATCCGCCGGATGAAGTCACCCACCGCGTCCTGCGCCGCGCGCCCGCGCTCGATCAGCATGATCGAATAGCGGGCCGCCGGCACCATGCCGGCATCGACCAAACCCAGCAGCTCCGGAGCCACCCGGTACTGCACGTGGTACGGTCCGATCCAACGGACCACATCGAGGCTGGAGAGCGCCGCGACTCGACCGGCGTCACCCGCCACCAAGAAGGTGTGTTCGGGCAGCGCCCGGTGCACGCGTACGCCCTGCGCCTCGACGGCCGCGCGGAACTCCGGCAGCGGCGGCACGTGGAACTGCACGAGGAACAGACGGTTGTCGGCGGGTGCGCGGAGGCTCGGCGCGACCAGCGGCACCGAGCGCAGAGGATCGACGTCGAGACCCAGCAGCCGCACGCGGTAGTCGCTGCTCCGCGCGCGTCCCGTCACGGACTCGCCGTCGGTGCTCACCGCGTAGAAGCTGCTGGTGCCCCCGGCGTCCTGCTCATCCCAGAGGAAGAGCAGCGTGTCGCGCCGCGGACCGCGAATGGTGCGCAGGTTGCGCACCGCGGCTGGAGTCGTGTGGAACACGACCCCATCCGAAGTGCGGAGCTGCTGCTGCGCAGCTCCGACATCCAGCACAGCCCGGCGCGCATCCTGTGCATTCTGGGCCGCTGTGGACAGGGACAGCACACCGGCCAACATTGCCGGCGCACAACGCACGAGAGACGAGGTGTTCAAGATCGGTCCTCCGGGTTGCAGGGAAGGCGGCCCGTGCGCACGAACACCGCACGACGGACCGTGATCTCACCGGCCGACGCTAGGCAGCAGCGGGATCGCCGACAACCGGAACAACCCGCAATCGCGCGCCGTTTCTCGACATCGCGGCGCGACAAAACCTCGCGCTAACGAAACCTACCGCTCAATAGTCGGGCAGCAGGCGCTGCCGCACTTCCGGCGGCACGACTTCGTAGCCGCACGGCTCCAAGGCAGCGTGGCCGCGCCCCTGCGTCATCGAGCGCAGGTCGGTGCTGTACTTGAACATCTCGGCGACGGGCACGCGGCCCTGGACGCGCACGGTCTCTCCCTGCGGCTCGACGTCGTCGACGATGCCACGCCGCGCGCTGAGGTCACCGATGACATCGCCCGCACAGGGTTCGGGACATTCGATGTCGACGCGGGCGATCGGCTCCAACAGCGCGGCGTGCGCCTCCGCCGCCTCGCGCAGCGCCGACGCCGCGGCGGCCTCGAAGGCGGTCTCCGGCAGCTCGCCGTCGACACCTTGGAACGAGAGCAGACGCACCGAGAGCTGCACGAACGGGTAGCCCCACGCGCCACCGGCGGCAGCGGCTTGGATCACGCCGGCGCGGATCGCGGCGCCGACCGCGGGCGGCGGCGGCTCCCCCACAATCTCGAACGCGCACTCGTCCTCTTCCGGCGCCGGCGTGACCGACAACCGCACCGCCACGGTGTGCTCGACCCCGGCCACCGGCTGCGTGTGGCGTCCCTCTGCCTCGCCGGCGGCATCGACGGTCTGCCGGAACGCGACGCGCGGCTTGCCCGTCCGGATCTTCAGCTTGTGCTCGCGCAGCAATCGTTGGCACACGACCTCGAGATGCAGCTCTCCCATCCCACTGATCAGCAGCTGCCCCGTCTGCTCGTCAATCGTGACGCGCAGGCTCGGGTCATCGCGGCGCATCTGCTGCAGGGTCGCGGTGAGCCGGTCCCGGTCTCCCTGCGCCACCGGTTCGACCGCCATCGAGATCACCGCGTCCGGAACCCGCATCGACTCGTAGACGACGCGCGCTTCGGGATCGCAAAGAGTGTCGCCGGTGACCGCGAACTTGAGGCCGATCACGGCGACGATGTCGCCCGCCGCGGCACTATCGAGCATCTCCCGCGCGTCCGCGTGCATCCGCAGCAGCCGGCCGATGCGCTCGACCCGCCCCGTGCAGCCGACCACCAGCCGCCGCCCGGCCGCCAACACGCCGGTGTAGATGCGCAGAAAGCTGAGGTCGCCCGTCGCGTCGGCGACTGTCTTGAAGCAAAGCGCCGCGAGCGGCTGCTCGGCGTCGAGCGGCCGCCGCACTTCGTCACCGGTCTCCGGATCCTGCCCCACGATGGCCGGCACTTCGGCCGGTGCGGGGAGATACGACACCACCGCGTCGAGCAGGTTCTGGATGCCCTTGTCGCGAAAGGCAGCGCCGGCCAACACCGGCAATACGCGCCGCGCAATCGTCGCCTCGCGCAGCGCGGCGACGAGTTCGGCGGGCTCCGGCGTCACGCCTTCGACGAACTTCGCCAGCAAACCCTCGTGGTGCTCGGCGAGCGCCTCGATCATCGCCGCCCGACGTCGCTCGGCCTCGGCGCGCAGCGCGCCCTCGATGTCCGACTCGACGCGCTCGCGCGCATCGGCGGGCCACGCATACGCGCGCATCGAGATCAGGTCGATCACCCCGCTGAAGTCGGCGCCGGCGCCGATCGGCAGCTGCACCGGCACGGGGTTGGCATTCAGTCTGCGGCGCATCGACTCCACGGCCGCATCGAAGTCGGCACCGACGCGGTCCATCTTGTTGATGAACGCGATCCGGGGCACTGCGTAGCGGTCGGCCTGACGCCACACGGTCTCCGACTGCGGCTGGGTGCCGGCAACCGCGCAGAACACACCCACCGCGCCGTCGAGCACGCGCAGCGATCGCTCGACCTCGACGGTGAAATCGACGTGCCCGGGCGTGTCGATCAGGTTGATCTGATGCCCTTGCCACTCGCAGGTGGTCGCCGCCGAAGTGATCGTGATGCCCCGCTCACGCTCCTCGGCCAGAAAGTCCATCGTGGCGGCGCCATCGTGCACTTCGCCGACCTTGTGGCTGCGGCCGGTGACGAACAGGACCCGCTCCGACACCGTCGTCTTGCCGGCGTCGATGTGGGCGATGATGCCGATGTTGCGGATCGAGTCCGCCGCTGTCTTCAGGGGCTTTGCCACCAGGGGGATTGCGTCGAGAGCAGGTCAGTGAAAGCGCCCGTGAGTGTGGGGCGCCGAGACCTTATCCGAGCCGGTGCCAGCGCGCTCCCCCGGAGGGTCCTATCGCCGGCCGTGGCAGTCCCCGATAATCAGCGGGTCCGGTTCCCGCCCACCCACCATGCACCGATCCCCGATTCGCCCTGTACCGGTCGCCGTCGTCGCGTTGCTCGCCACCTGCGCCGGTGCGCAGACCCCGGCGCCGATGGCCGCACCCGCATTCCTTCTCGACCGCCTGCAGCTGAGCAGCGCGGAGATCGTGGATGTGGCCGCGTCGCCAAACGACACCCGGCAGCGCACCGTTCGCCTCCTGCTCGGCGGTCGTCTGCGCACGCTCGATCTGCACGCGCACGACCTGCTCGCACCGGACTTCCAGCTCCTCGTCGACGACGGCGCGACGCTGACGCGGATTCCGACCCCGCGGGCGCACACCTATCGCGGCACGGTCCGCGATGAGCTCGGCTCCGCCGTCGCCGTCAGTCTCGCCGGCGGCCAGATCGAGGGCATGGTCAGCACCGCGACCGACACGTGGTGGGTCGAGCCGCTGAGCCAGCACGTGCCCGGTGCGCCGCCGGTTGCGCACCTCGTCTACCGGGGTGATGCCGTGACCGCGACGCCGACCTGCGGCCTGGCGGAGGGCGGAGTGCCGGCTCCGACGGACACCGTCCCGCCGGCGCCGAACGGGGCCACGCTGCTCACCGAAATCGCGTTCGATGCGACGTTCGATTTCTACCAGCTGCGGGGCAGCAGCACGACGAACGTGCAGAGCACGATCACCCGCACACTCAATGCCGTCGACGTGATCTACCAGCGCGACGTCAACATCACGTTCCTGCTCACGACCACGATCATCCGCACGACGAGGGTCTACAACGCGACCCAGGGAGGCTCCCTCCTCACCGAGTTCGCCAACCGCTGGACCGCACTGCACTCGGGCGTCCGGCGCGACGTCGCGCACATGCTGGCGGGGATATCGACGACGACGGTCGGCGGCGTCGCCTTTCGCGGATCCGTTTGTCAGAGCAGTGGCTATGCGGTCACGTGGCACCAGAGCAGTGTGTTCGTCCGCACTGGTGTGATGGCGCACGAGATCGGCCATTGCTTCAACGCACGGCACTGCAACTCGGTTTCGCCTTGTCACCTGATGTGCGCTCAGCTGTACGGTTGTGGCACGACGGTCAACGCCTTCGGACCCTCCACGATCAGCACGATCACCGCGTTCTCCAGCCGCGCCGGCTGCCTGTCCCCCGCGGGGCCACCACCCTCGATCAACAGTGTCTCTCCCTCGGCGACGACCTCGTGGCAACCCGGCACGATCACCGTGACCGGTGCCGGCCTGGACCTCGTCAACAGCGTCACCCTCAACAACGTGCCGGTGGCGTCGTTCTCCGCGCCCACCGCCGGCTCGCTCACCTTCACGCCGCCGAGCCCGTTCGACATCGGTACGCACACCCTCGCGGTCAGCAGCCCGCTCGGCAGCGCGAGCACGACCCTCACCATCACCGGCAACCACCCGGGCGTCTTCGTCGCGCCGATCCTGGTCCTGCGACAGCTCGCGTTCGACTACGACGTGCACACCGACCGCAACTGGGTCGCGGCCCTGTTCGTCTCGCCGAGCAACACGCCGAGCGCGCTCCCCGGCGTCGTCTCGCTCGGCATCGGCGCCGGCTTCACCAGCCTCACGCCGCTGATGAACGTGGCCGCCGACAACACCGGCCGGGCGCGCGTCTCGCTCACGCTACCACTGACGGTGCCATCGTCGACGCCGCTGTACTGGCAGGCGATCACCTTCGGCCAGTCGATCACACTGCCGCTCGAGGTCACCAACGTCGCGCTCAGCACGGTGTTCTGAGAGCGGACTCAGCGGACGGCGCGGCGCGCCACCGCGCTGAGCAGGTCTCCCGCAAGCACCAGCACAGCACCGCACGCGATGCCCACCAAAAGCACGTCGTACTGGCCGCGGACGCGCGCATCCGCGATCCAGTAGCCCAACGAGACCACCCCCAGCGTGCCGAGGACGGTGGCTTCCCGCACGCAGGTCTCCCACCGATAGAAGAAGTACAGCAAGAAGCGCGGCAGTACGACCGGCCAAACGCCGAACACCGCGATCTGCGGCCGCCGCGCGCCGATCGAGCGCAGTGGCGCCAGCGGTCGGCGATCGACGTTCTCCACGACTTCGGCGCCGAGACGGCCGAGGATGCCCGCGTTGTGGATCGCCAACGCGGCCACGGCCGCCCATGCGCCGGGACCGAGCACGGCGACGGCGAAGAAAGCCCATACGTACTCCGGGATCGCGCGCCAGACGATCAGCACCCCGCGCGCCACCCACAGGGTCAGCACGCCGAGCGGCCCGATCGCGGCGGTCGCGCGCACCGCCGCGAAGCCGTCACCGGCCACGAACGCCCGCGACGCCGGCCAGCACAGCAGCAGCGCACCGACGCCGGCGATGGCAATCGCCAGGATGGAGATCGCCAAGGTCGCGGCGGTCGCGGCGGCGCCGTGCGCATCCCAGAGCTCACCGAGCCAGCCGCCGAACGCGGTCCAGCTCCACGGCTGGTCGCGCAGTGGGTACGGATACACCTCGCGCGCGAAGCGCTGCAGGTTGGCGGCGCGCCGCTCGCTGGTCAGCTCGGCCAAGTCGGCACCGAACCCACCCGCCCACCACGCCCACAGCATCAGACCCGCAGCCACGACCACACTGATGCGCACGAACCGGCTGCGCGGCCGGGCGCGGTGGAGCGCGCGCGCGCCGCCGCCGAGCAGCGGCCGGCACGACGCCACGCCGCCACCGATCAGATGGCGCCGCAGCACTCCGCTCCAGGCATCGAAGACCAACACCAGGAGCAGCAGGACGTACAGATAGGTCCAGACCTCGCCGTAGTTGGTGGCGAGGAACGACTGCCGCAAGTAGAGCCCGAGGGTTTCGAAGCCGAAGAAGCCGAGCACGGCAGATGCCCGCAGGGCGCATTCGAAGCGATAGAACGCGTAGCTCACCATGTCCGGCATGGCGCGCGGGACGAGGCCGAGCAGGTAGACCGCGCCGTTGCTGGCCCCGGCCGCACGGAGTGCGCGCGCCGCATCGCGCGGCGCCTCGTCGACCATCTCGGCGAAGATCTTCCCCAGGGTGGCACCGAACGGAAGCGCGATCGCGATCAGGGCGGCGGCGTTGGAGAAGCCGAACGCGATCAACAGGAGGACCGCCCACAAGATCTCGTGCACCGAGCGCAGCACGGCCAAGACCGCGCGCGTCCCGCCGTACACCAGCGGCGCCACCGTTCGGCGCAGCCACGCGCGCCAGGGCGAGCGCGCGCCGGCCGGGTCGCCGGCCCACCAGGCCGTCGAGGCAAAGAAGCCCATGACGACACCCAGCACCAAGGCCAAGGCCATCGCCGCCGCGGCGAACTTCACCGTATTGCCCGCGGCGATCAGTGCACCCCACAGCAGCGACGGAGCGCCCGGTGGCACGAACTCGGCCTCCGAGCTGAGCGCCGGCGTGGCCGCACGCGCCAGGAATTGGAGCAGCACGTCGACTCCCGCCGGCGAAGGCCACAGGTCGCGCAAGCTCAGCTCCAACCAGTGCGCCGATAGCAGGGCGGCGGCGGCGATGGCGAGGATGACCAGCGACCGTCCCGCCGGCCGCGGTCGTGGCGGGCCCGCGAGCGTCACGAGAGCGGTGCGGGCTCCCGCTCGAGATCGAACAGGGCGCGCAGCCGGCCGTCGTCGATGCGCGCGGCCTCGCCATCCAGGTCGACCCGGCCACGGCGCAACCCGATCAGCCGCGGGAAGAAAGCGCACGCCAGCTCGATGTTGTGCAGACTTGCGCAGAACGTGCAGCCGTCCTCGGTCGCCAAGCGGGTCATCAGTGCCAACGTGTCGCGTGCTCGCGCCGGGTCGACACTCGACACCGGCTCGTCGGCGAGCAACACCGACGGGCGCTGGTAGAGCGCGCGGGCGATCGCGACCCGCTGCCGTTCGCCGCCGGACAACCGATCGGTGCGCTCGTAGAGCTTGTCGGCGATGCCGACGCGCGCCAGCAGCGCGTGCACCTCGTCGACTTCGCCGCGCACGGGCCAGAACACGCTCCGCATCGCGCCGAGCAGCGACCGCCTGCCGAGGCGGCCAGCGAGCACGTTGTGCACGACGCGCAGGTTGGGGATCAGGCCGTGGTCCTGCGGCACGAAGCCGATGCGCAGCCTGGCTGTGCGCAGCCGCGGCGGCGACAGCGCGTCCAGCCGCTCGCCGCCCACGACGACAACTCCGGAAGTCGGCCGCGTCATCGCGTTGAACAGCCGCAGCAGCGTCGTCTTGCCGGCTCCGCTGGGACCGATGAGTCCGACGTGCTCACCGGCGGCGACGTGCAGATCGACGCCCTCGAGCGCGGCATGTGCGCCGAAGCGAACCGAGACCCCCCTCAGCTCCAGCGCAGCTCCGGGCGGGTTCTCGGCGAGTTCGCTGCCGCGCGGACTCACTGCCGCACGAAGTCGAGCTCCAGCGCCAACTCGCGAATCTGCGCGAAGTCCTCGTTCTTGGCGGCGATCAGCCGCTCACGCTCGAATGCGGCCAGCAGCGTTGGGTCGGTCATCGCCAACAGGACTTCTTGGATCTTTGCAGTCGTGCCGGCACCGAAGGTCTCGTCGATCGAAGGGTGCGCAGTGAGGTTGTAGTCGGCGTAGGGTGGCGTCTTCCACACGATCCGACAGACGTCGGGGTCGATGCGTCCCTCGGCGACGAAGCGGTCGTAGCGCTTGTAGTTCACCGCGCCGGCTTGGTAGGTGCCCGCGGCGACTTGCTCGATGGTCTTGTCGTGGCTGCCGGAGTAGGCGTTGGGCGCACCGAAGAACTCGGCCGGCGACTTGCCGGTGTGCTTGCGGATGAAGTGCTCCGGCATCAGCCGACCGGAGGTTGAGTCTTCCGAACCAAAGGTGAACTTCAGTTCGCCGAGACCCGCCGGGAACGAGTCGCTGCGCTCGAGACCGGTGTCGCGATGTGCGATGAAGTAGGAGTGGAAGTTCGGGTCGGCCGCGCCCTGGGCGATGGCCTGCGCACCGGACACCGCGTGCCGCGCTTGCACGCCGCTCAGTCCGCCGAACCACGCCAGCTGCACATCGCCGCTCTTGAAGAGCTCGACCGAGTCGGCGTAGCGCGTCACCGGCACGTACTCGACCGCGATGCCGAGCTGCTCGGCCAAATAGGCCGCCACCGGCTCGAACTTGGCGCGCAGCGCGGTCGGGTCGGCGTCGGGGATCGCGGTGAAGCGCAGGGTCTTGGGGCCGGCGGCGGCGTCACCGCAACCGCTGAAGGCGAGGAGAGCCAGCAACGGCGCCGAGAGCACCGCGCGGGAGAATCGGCCGCGGCCGGTCGGGTTCGTTTCGTACATCGGTTTTTCCGATACAATGGATCGGTCTTGGCGATCTTAGCGCGCCGCCGGAGCGGCGCAAGCGGACGCCCCCGTTGCCGTGGCCACCACCGACCCGCTTTCCCTCCGCCAGCTCGAGCTCCTCGCGGCGCTCGCCGACGAGGGCTCGTTCACGCGGACCGCGCGACGGCTCGGCCTGAGCCAGTCGACGGTCAGCGAGCACGTCGCCGACCTCGAGCGCCGGCTCGAGCTCCGGTTGGTGGAGCGGCGCCGCAGCGGCGTGGTGCCGACGACCGCCGGGGCGGCCCTGCTGCAGCACGCACGCTCGGCGGTGCGTGCCGAGCAGGCCCTGCGTCAGGCAGCGGCCGCCCTGCGCGGCGTGCTCGCCGGCGAGCTCGTCGTCGGCGCGAGCTCGATCCCGGAAGTGCACCTCGTGCCCGAGCGCCTCGCCGCGTTCCGCGCGGCGCACCCGGCGGTCGAGCTGCGCCTGCGCACCGGCAGCTCGCAGCGGATGCTGGCGGCGTTGGCCGCCGGCGAGATCGACGTCGCCGTCGTCGGCTCGGCTCCGGCCAGCGCGGCACTCGAGGCGCGCGCAATCGCGCACGATGAGATCGTGCTGATCTGCGCGGCCGGCGACCCACTCGCCGATCGCGACGAGGTCGAGCGGGACGAGCTGCTGGCGGCGCCGATGGTGCTGCGCGAGAGCGGCTCCGGCACGCGCAAGGCAGCACTGCACGCTCTGGGCCGCGAGCCGGCGCAGGTCGTGCTCGAAGTCAGCAGCAGCGAGGCCGCGATCGCCGCGGTGCGCGCCGGGCTCGGCGTCAGCCTGGTTTCGCGGCTCGCGGTCGAAGGGAACGCGCGCGACGGAGTCGTGATCGTGCCAGTGCAGGGCTGGCAAGCGGCACGCGCGTTCTATGTGGTCACTCGCGCGGCGCGCGTACGCACGCCGGCGGCCGAGGCATTCCTGCAGATGGCGTGATTGCAGAACGCGCTCAGAACAAGCCCGCCAACACTTCCAGGCGCGTGCGGGCACGAACCAGAGAGCTCTCGTCCCGAGCCACCTCGGTCGCAGTGATGAAGCCGCGCTTGGCCAGCACGCGGCTGCGATCGAGCTGCTTCTCCAGCACCTCGACCTCGGACTTCGCGACCTCCAGCTCGGCGCGCGCGATGCCGCGCAGCGCCTCGAACTTGTCGCGCGCGACTTGGTAGTCGATCTCGGCGACGTGCACCTCCTCCGAGCCGATCACGCCCGAGGCCGAACGCGCATTGACGAGCGCCAAGCGCGCCTTCGCCAGCTCGGTCGCACCGCGCGATTCGATCGTGCGCGTCACGAGATCGATGAGATCGGAAGCGACCGCTCCGCGACCGATCCCGACGTTGGTCACCGGGTCTCGCCGGCCGCCGGATCCGGGTCGCGCGACGAGCGGATCCCGAGCCGCTGGCTCCTCAGCCACGGGCTGAAACGCGGCAACCCTGTCTGCCGGCGCCACTGCCGTTCCCGGCGCCTCGAGCTCCGCCTGTCGCTGCAACAGCCGCTCGAGCTCGGCATGCAGCACGCGAATCCGCTCGCCCAGCTCGAGGTACTCGACACTCTCGTCGTACGTGACCTCGGGCTTCGACTCGGCCATCGGCTCGGCCTCGATCGGACGAACGCTCGGCTGCTCAGCGCTCGGCCGTCGCTCGGGATCCTGCGCGACCGCCGGCCGCACACCGAAAGTCGCCGCCATCGCCAGGACCAGCGCCGTGGTGCCGACCACCGCGCCCCATCGTTCGCGCACCGAGCACGGCGCGTCCATCGAGTTCTTCCGTCGAGCCAACATGTCCATCCTCTTCAACAGCTGCGAGCGCGCGCCGGCCATCGGCGCCACGCCCTGGAGACCATTCGTGCAGCGCGCCGGCCGCTCGCAGAGGGCGAGCAACGCGCGCAGATACGCCGCGGTGCCGACGCGGGCAGCCGCGCCACGGTCGGCGCGCTGCTCGCTGGCGAGTTCGGCCCGCCGGCGCAACACCCAGAACAGCGGGTGCGCGTAGAGCGCGGGGGCCGCTGCCGCAAACAGCGCACGGCCGCGCGGATCGCGTTGCCGCGCATGCTGGAGTTCGTGCCAGAGCACGGGCCAGAGCACCGCGCGCATTTCCGGCTCGCAAAGGGCGCGGGGGAGCAGCACGACCGGCCGGCGCCAGCCACAACACAACGGCGAGCGCAGACCGGCGACGACGCGCACTCGAACGTCGGCGATCCACGGGGCAGCGCGCTGCGCGGCACCCAGCTCGCCGACGAGCCACTCCGGCGGAGCGATCGCCGCCCGCCGCAGCCGCGCCAAGCGCCACACGCCGAGCAAGCCGAACAGCACCCAACCGAGACTGCCCAAGAGCAGCGCGGCGACGAGCCAGCGTGCACCTCCGCCGTTCGTGGCGGGGCTTGAGGGCCGCATTCCGAGCAAGTCGAGCGGCTCGGCGAGGTGGTGACGCGGCGCGGGAGCCGACGCGGCGTCCACGACGGCTGCACGCGGCACTCCGGGCGGGACTGCCGGCTGCTCGGCAACCTCGATTGCCGTGGTCGACGGTGGCGGTCTCCGTGGCGATTCGAGGGGCTCGAGGGGCTCGGCCCCGAGCACGGGCTGCCCGGCCGCGGTTGTCCAGTCATTCCAAAGCCGGGGCAGCGGGAGGGTCGCGAGCAGCGCCCAGAGCAGCGACGCCGCCACGGCCAGCTCGGCGGCGTGCTGTCTGCGCTCGGCACGCCGACAGCGCAGGCCGACCAACCAACCGACCGCGAGCAGCGCAGTGACGCCGCCACCCCACAACAGCGCGTGCTCCAACACCCAATCCACGGGCAGTCCCAGCACGGCTCCGGCCCCGTCGTCGCCGATCACCGCGATCGCCTCCGCCCACGGCGCTCGACCTCGTCGAGCAGCGCCCGCATCTTCTGCAGCTCGCCGCTGTTTGGCCGCCTCGCCTGCAGCGCGCTCGCCACCAGCTGATCCAATGCACCGTCGAAGACCCGCTCGAGCACGCCGCGCACCACGTGGCGGCTGGTCAATTCGCGCGGCCTCACAGCGCGATAGACGAACGAGCGGCCAACGGTGCGGTGCACGACCAAGCCCTTCTCCTCCATCGTGCGCAAGAAAGCCTGCACCGTGTTCTGCACGATGGGCAGGTCGTCGCGCAGCGCTTCGTAGACCTGGCGCACGGTGCTTTCGCCGCGCTCCCACAGCACTTTGAGAATGTCGAGCTCGCGCTCGGTCGGCTCGGGCAGTTCGACCATATAGCTGACCATTCTAAACTTAGCTTTCTAAGCGTCAAGGCGCGGAGGGGTCGGAGTTTTGCCCCGAATCCGCGCCTCGCTCTCCGCTGCATCACCGCTAGAATCCGCGCCGGCCCAAGCAAGGACAGCCCGGACCCGTGACCGAGACCACACCGCTCTCCGCCGATCCCTCACTCGCCGACCTCGATCCGACGCTCGCCGAATGGCTGGGCAAGGAGGACGCGCGCCAGGCCGGCACGCTCACCCTGATCGCGTCCGAGAACCACACCTCGCGTGCCGTGCGCGCCGCAGTCGCCAGTCGGCTGACCGACAAGTACGCCGAGGGGTATCCGGGCGCCCGCTATTACGGCGGTTGTGAAATCGCGGATGAGATCGAGTCCCTGGCGCGTCGCCGCGCCCTGGCGCTGTTCCCCGGAGCCGAGCACGCGAACGTGCAGCCGCACTCCGGCACCTCGGCCAACCTCGCCGTGCTCGCCGCGCTGGCCGGCCCCGGTGGCAAGATCGTCGGCATGGCGCTCAACGCGGGCGGGCACCTCAGCCACGGCCATCCGGTGAGCCACACCGGCAAGCTGTTCGACCCGACGCAATACACCGTCGACCCCGACACCGGCCTGATCGACTACGACGCCGTGCGGTCCCTGGTGAAGGAGCATCGCCCCGCCGTCTTGATCGCCGGCGGCAGCTCCTACCCGCGAACGATCGATTACGAGCGCATGGCCTCGATCGCTCACCAGCACGAGGCGCTGCTGCTCGCCGACATCGCCCACCCGGCCGGTCTGATCGCCACCGGCTGCATGCCTTCGCCGCTGCCGCACGCCGACGTGGTCACCATGACCACCCACAAGACCCTGCGCGGCCCCCGCGGCGGGATGATCCTCTGCCGCGAGGAGCTCGCCAAGAAGATCGACCGCTCGACGTTCCCGGGCGCACAGGGTGGGCCGCTGATGCACCAAATCGCGGCCAAGGCGGTCGCTTTCCAGGAGGCCGCGACACCCGCATTCCGCGACTACCAAGCGCAGGTGCAGGAGAACGCCGCACGCCTGGCAAAGACTCTCCTGGGCCACGGACTCGCCATCGTCACCGGCGGCACCGACAGCCACATCGTCCTGGTCGACCTACGCGGCACAGACGCGACCGGCGCCGAAATCGAAGCCAAGGCCCGCGCCGCCGACATCGTGCTCAACAAGAACATGATCCCCGGCGACCCCCGCTCGCCCCGCGAAACCAGCGGCATCCGCATCGGCACCGCCGCAGTCACCTCCAGAGGCATGACCGCCGAACAGATGGACGAAATCGCCAGCGTCCTCGCCGGCCTAGTCCGCGGCGAAGCACCAGAGTCCTTCAAACCGACCATCGCCACCCTCTGCAGTCGCTTCCCACTACCGTAAGAAGCCCCCCCACCCCAGACGACTCAACCGCGGCATCAAGCCCGGCCGGATCGTCGCAGAACCGTTGCGAACCAGCCTCAGCTCCGGAGCTCGAGGTGGTGAGAGCCCTGGGCGTGCCGCATGCGCGCTCCCCCGGCCTCTGGATCCAGAGCTGCGGGCGGCGGTCCTGTCGTGTTGCGTGGCTACGCCTGGATAGAAGGTCGCGCATTCAAGATCGCGCGGTTCGTCGCGGAGTGATGCGCACTCGCCTCAGCTCCGTCACCGTCGGCAGCGGTCGCACCCCGTGCCTCGTCTTGGACCGCTGTCGGCGGTGATGTTGCGCCTGGCATGGGCGCAGAGTTGAAGATGAAAGTTCTTTATGGATCCGTACTGGAGGAAACCATGAGTCGAAGGCAGCTGCACGAGGCAGAAAGGGGAGCCGTGTGCCGTCCGAGAGGGCGGTGCGCGGTGTTGATCCGGGATGCCAGAACAGGACGGACACCGTGCCGTGCTGTTCCCGCGAGGTCGTGTGGGATGGAAGCCCTAGACGCAGCGCAGCACCGAGCGAAAGCGAAGTTCCGTAAGGCTCTCGAGGTCTGGGTCAGCGTGCCATCCAACGTGACGCCCGATATCCAGTCGCGACCTCGGAGTACTGGAACCGGCGGCGGCGCGAAACTCTGCGTTCTTACCCAGGGAGATCTCTGTGTGTCCGCTTCGAGCGGTAGGTGGGGAGGAGGCAACGACGACCCACCAAGGCATGCAGAGAAGTCGGATCACCCCGTAGTAGTGATGAAGCCGGGTAATGCCGGTGGAGCGAAGGGGGTGACAGGATGAGAAAGCCGAAACCACGGCAACTGCAGTTCGCTTTCGCCGAGAGCCCGCAAGGGGACGGCGTGGCCGGAAGGGCAGACGAATCTGCCACGAAGTCCACGTCGGTGCCTACGACGGATTGCAGCCATCGATCGGAATCGGCTCCGCCGCCAGCGGACGGCTACTGCCATCTGCTGGAGCTGGTCGCGGAGCAGGGCAACCTGCGAAGCGCACTGGCACATGTCGTAAGCAAGAAGGGCGCCCCGGGCGTCGACGGACAGACGGTGTCAGAGGTCAAGCGTCATGCGAAACACCTGCTCCCGAAACTCCGCGATGCTCTGCTCATGGAGACCTACGCGCCCGGCGATATTCGTCGGGTGTGGATCCCGAAGCCCAGTGGTGGGCAGCGGGGTCTCGGGATTCCAACCGTGATCGACCGCTGGGTCCAACAGGCCGTGCGCCAGATTCTGGAGCCGATCTACGACCCGACGTTCCACGACAGCAGCCACGGCTTCCGGCCGAGGCGGGGAGCCCACACAGCGATCGCCGAAGCAGCGGGTTACGTGAAGCAGGGTCGGCGGTACACGGTGGACATCGATTTGGAGAAGTTCTTCGACCGTGTCCATCACCAACGCCTCCTGGACCGGCTGGCTCAGAAGGTGAAGGACCGTCGGGTGCTGCGGATCATCCGCCTGATGCTGAAAGCGAACGTGGTTCTTCCAGATGGCACCCGCGTCATCACGGAAGAAGGAACGCCCCAGGGCGGCCCGCTATCACCTCTGCTGTCCAACATCGTCCTGGACGAACTGGACTGGGAGTTGGAACGACGCGGGTTGCGTTTTGTGCGCTACGCCGACGACTGCAATATCTACGTCGGTAGCGAGCGCTCAGGACACCGGGTCATGGCTTCGATTCGCAGGTTCATCGAACGTCGCGTGCGACTGAAAGTGAACGAAGCGAAGAGTTCCGTCGACCTGGCCCATCGCCGGCACTTCCTCGGGTTTCGCGTAGGCGCAACTCGAAAGGGCTGGCTGACGGTGCAGTTGTCCCGTCGCACTCTGGATCGCATCGACGCCCGAATCCGTGAGCTTACGCCGCGGTCCTGGGGTGGTCGGCTGTCCTGGTGCATCGAACGACTGAACCGTTACCTCCGTGGTTGGATCGGCTACTTCAAGCTGATCACGAAGGCCGCGTGGCGGACCTTGCGGAATCTCGATGGCCATATTCGACGACGCCTGCGGGCGATCATCATTCGGCAGAAGAAGAGACCGCGATACCTCTTCCGAGACCTTGTCGCCCGTGGGTGCAGCTGGCAGTCGGCTGCACGCACCGCGTTTGGCCGGCGTGGCACGTGGTGGCAGAGCAACTCGGGAGCGATCAAACGCGCTTATCCCAATCAGTGGTTTGCTGAGCGGCTGGTGTCGCTTTCCAAGCTCTGGGACGAGCGCCGCTACGACTGGCGGCCCCTTTGGGGGATACCGTCCTGAAGAGCCGGATGTGTGACCCACAAGTCCGGTTCTGTGAGAGCTGCGGGGGGGCAACCCCCCGCGGCTACTCGGCGTGCTGAGGCGAGCCTTCAGCTCTGGAGTCGAGGTGGTGGGAGCCCTGGGGCGTGCCGCATGCGCGCTCCCTCGGCCTCTGGATCGAGAGCTGCGGGCGGCGGTCCCGGTCGCGTTGCGTGGCTGCGCCGTTGGATAGAAGGTCGCGCATCAAGATCGCGCGGTTTGTCGCGGAGTGATGCGCACTCGCCTCAGCTCCGTCACCGTCGGCAGCGGTCGCACCCCGTGCCTCGTCCTGGACCGCTGTCGGCGGTGATGGTGCTGAGGCGAGCCTTCAGCTCTGGAGCTCGAGGTGGTGGGAGCCCTGGGGCGTGCCGCGTGCGCGCTCCCTCGGCCTCTGGATCGAGAGCTGCGGGGCCGCCCGCAACTCCGCCACGCCGAGTAGCCGCGGGGGGTTGCCCCCCCGCAGCTCTCACAGAACCGGACTTGTGGGTCACACATCCGGCTCTTCAGGACGGTATCCCCCAAAGGGGCCGCCAGTCGTAACGGCGCTCGTCCCAGAGCTTGGAAAGCGACACCAGCCGCTCAGCAAACCACTGATTGGGATAAGCGCGTTTGATCGCTCCCGAGTTGCTCTGCCACCACGTGCCACGCCGGCCAAACGCGGTGCGTGCAGCCGACTGCCAGCTGCACCCACGGGCGACAAGGTCTCGGAAGAGGTATCGCGGTCTCTTCTTCTGCCGAATGATGATCGCCCGCAGGCGTCGTCGAATATGGCCATCGAGATTCCGCAAGGTCCGCCACGCGGCCTTCGTGATCAGCTTGAAGTAGCCGATCCAACCACGGAGGTAACGGTTCAGTCGTTCGATGCACCAGGACAGCCGACCACCCCAGGACCGCGGCGTAAGCTCACGGATTCGGGCGTCGATGCGATCCAGAGTGCGACGGGACAACTGCACCGTCAGCCAGCCCTTTCGAGTTGCGCCTACGCGAAACCCGAGGAAGTGCCGGCGATGGGCCAGGTCGACGGAACTCTTCGCTTCGTTCACTTTCAGTCGCACGCGACGTTCGATGAACCTGCGAATCGAAGCCATGACCCGGTGTCCTGAGCGCTCGCTACCGACGTAGATATTGCAGTCGTCGGCGTAGCGCACAAAACGCAACCCGCGTCGTTCCAACTCCCAGTCCAGTTCGTCCAGGACGATGTTGGACAGCAGAGGTGATAGCGGGCCGCCCTGGGGCGTTCCTTCTTCCGTGATGACGCGGGTGCCATCTGGAAGAACCACGTTCGCTTTCAGCATCAGGCGGATGATCCGCAGCACCCGACGGTCCTTCACCTTCTGAGCCAGCCGGTCCAGGAGGCGTTGGTGATGGACACGGTCGAAGAACTTCTCCAAATCGATGTCCACCGTGTACCGCCGACCCTGCTTCACGTAACCCGCTGCTTCGGCGATCGCTGTGTGGGCTCCCCGCCTCGGCCGGAAGCCGTGGCTGCTGTCGTGGAACGTCGGGTCGTAGATCGGCTCCAGAATCTGGCGCACGGCCTGTTGGACCCAGCGGTCGATCACGGTTGGAATCCCGAGACCCCGCTGCCCACCACTGGGCTTCGGGATCCACACCCGACGAATATCGCCGGGCGCGTAGGTCTCCATGAGCAGAGCATCGCGGAGTTTCGGGAGCAGGTGTTTCGCATGACGCTTGACCTCTGACACCGTCTGTCCGTCGACGCCCGGGGCGCCCTTCTTGCTTACGACATGTGCCAGTGCGCTTCGCAGGTTGCCCTGCTCCGCGACCAGCTCCAGCAGATGGCAGTAGCCGTCCGCTGGCGGTGGAGCCGATTCCGATCGATGGCTGCAATCCGTCGTAGGCACCGACGTGGACTTCGTGGCAGATTCGTCTGCCCTTCCGGCCACGCCGTCCCCTTGCGGGCTCTCGGCGAAAGCGAACTGCAGTTGCCGTGGTTTCGGCTTTCTCATCCTGTCACCCCCTTCGCTCCACCGGCATTACCCGGCTTCATCACTACTACGGGGTGATCCGACTTCGCTGCATGCCTTGGTGGGTCGTCGTTGCCTCCTCCCCACCTACCGCTCGAAGCGGACACACAGAGATCTCCCTGGGTAAGAACGCAGAGTTTCGCGCCGCCGCCGGTTCCAGTACTCCGAGGTCGCGACTGGATATCGGGCGTCACGTTGGATGGCACGCTGACCCAGACCTCGAGAGCCTTACGGAACTTCGCTTTCGCTCGGTGCTGCGCTGCGTCTAGGGCTTCCATCCCACACGACCTCGCGGGAACAGCACGGCACGGTGTCCGTCCTGTTCTGGCATCCCGGATCAACACCGCGCACCGCCCTCTCGGACGGCACACGGCTCCCCTTTCTGCCTCGTGCAGCTGCCTTCGACTCATGGTTTCCTCCAGTACGGATCCATAAAGAACTTTCATCTTCAACTCTGCGCCCATGCCAGGCGCAACATCGACGCCGGTCCAAGACGAGGCACAAGGTGCGACCGACGCCGATGGTGACGGAGCTGCGGGCGGCGGTCCTGTTCGTGGTGCGTAGATGTGCCGCTTGGAGTGAAGGTCGCGGACTCAAGAGAGCGGGTTTCGTCACGGAGTGGTGCGCACTCGCCTCAGTTCTGGAGTCGAGATTGTTGGGAGCAGGGTAGCGTGCGATTCGCCCGGCCGCTTTCGCAGATTCCTTGTCGGATTCTTGCATGTTGACTTCCACTTGAGTAAGGTTGCTAATTCAAATGACGAGCAAGGCAGTTGGATCCCGGCGCGGTGGCCGGCGCCGTGGGGTGGTGCAGGGTGAGCTGCCGTTTCGGCAGTGGGGTGGGGCTCGGGAGGGGGCTGGTCGGCCCAAGGTGAGTGATGAGACGGTGCCGCACTTGGCGCGGGGGGCGTTGGTGGCGCGGTATCCGTTGCACTTGACGGTGCGGTTGTGTCGGGGGTTGCCCGGTCTGCGGAATGCGCGGACGTACTGGATGTTGGTGGAGCGGATCCGGGCGGGGTGTGGGCGGTTCGGGTTTCGGTTGGTGGAGTTCTCGGTGCAGCGTGATCACTTGCACCTCTTGGTCGAGGCGAAGGATCGGGAGGCGTTGACGCGGGGAATGACCGGGCTGTTGGTGCGGATGGCGCGGGGGTTGAACAAGCTGTGGGGGCGCTCGGGGCGGGTGTTTGCCGAGCGGTTTCACGAGCGGGTGCTGCGCTCGCCGACGGAGGTGCGGCGGGCGTTGGTGTATGTGCTGCAGAATGCTTGGCACCACCGGCAGCGGCCGCGGCAGCTGATCGACGTCTACTCGTCTGGGCCTTGGTTCGACGGGTGGCGCGAGGGGGTGGAGCTGTCGGAGCCGGTGGCGCGGCCGACGGTGCGGGCGCGGACCTGGCTGCTGAAGGGCGGGTGGCGGCGGTCGCGGGGGCGGTTGGACTTCCGCGAGCGGCCGGCTTGAGGGCGCGCGGCGGTGTGGGGCCGCGCGGGGAAGCGAGAAAAACGAGTGCGACTCCGTACTTTCGCTAGTCGACCCAGCGGTAGCCGACGCGGTGTACGGTGAGGAGGTGTGCGGGTTGGGTGGGGTCGCTCTCGATCTTCTTGCGGAGTTGGAAGACGTGGGTGTCGACCGTGCGGGTGGTGGGCATGGCGTGGTGGCCCCAGACTTCGCGCAGGAGGTCGGCACGGGCGAAGGTGCGGCCGGCGTTGCGCATCAGGAAGCCGAGGAGCTCGGCTTCCTTCGCGGACAGCGCGTGCTCGCGACCGGCGCGCCGGACGGTGTGGCCGGCGAGGTCGATCTCGGCGCTGCCGGCGGTCACCGGACCGGGCGCGGCACCGGTGCGGCGCAGCACGGCTTCGATGCGGGCTTCGAGCTCGCGCACGCTGAATGGCTTGACCAAATAGTCGTCCGCCCCGCTGCGCAGGCCGAGCACGCGCTGGTCTTCCTCGCCGCGGGCGGTCAACACCACCACCGGCGTCCGGTCACCGCGGCGGCGCAGCGCGCGCAGCACGGTCACTCCGTCGCCGTCGGGTAGCGCCAGATCCAACAGCACGACGGTGTAGGACGCGGCACCCAGACGCGCTTCGGCCTCGGCCACCGTCGCGGCGGCGTCGACCAGCGCGCCGTGCGCCAAAAAGTAATCGACCAGGCTGTCGCGGATGCCGGCCTCGTCCTCGACGACCAACAACCGCATCACGCACCTCGCTCCGCCGGGAGCCGCAGGGTGAACACCGCACCGCCGCCCTCGCGATCCTCGACCTCGACTTGTCCACCGTGTTGGCGGGCCGCGCTCTGCACCAAGGCCAACCCCAGACCACTGCCCGAGATCGAGGACGGGGCGGTGCTGCCCCGCTGAAACGGCACGAACACACGCTCGCGCTCGCCGGTCGGAATCCCCGGCCCGCGGTCGGCCACCGTCAGCCGCAGCTCGCCATCGCGCAGCTCGGCGCGCACGTCGATCGCGCTGCCCGCGGGGCAGTACTTGGCGGCGTTCTCGAGCAAATTGCGCAGCGCGCGCGCCAGCACCTCGGCGTCGGCGTGCACGGCGGGAAGGTCGCGCGGAACTTGCAGCGAAAGCCGCTGCCCGGCGAGGCGCGTGGCGTCGCGCGCGGCGCGCACTCCGCGCGCCACCAGGGTGCGGACCGGCACGGGCTGCGCCGCGGGGACGGCGATCCGCTCGGCGCGGGCAGCGTCCAGGACGCGTTCGACCAGCGTCGCCAGGCGCTGCACGTCGCCGTGCACGCTGCGGTGGTAGTCGGCCTGCTTGGCCGGGGACACCACGCCCTGTGCCAGCATCTCGGTGCGCAACGACAGCGCCGCGAGCGGCGTGCGCAGCTCGTGCGAAACCAGGTCGAGCAGCTCGGCGCGGGCGCGCGACGCGCGCACCTCGCGGCGCACGACCCGCACCAAGAGGCCATTGCCCAGCACGAAGGCCAGGCCCGCCGCCAGCAGCAGTGCGCCCTGCAGCTGGCCCCACCGTTCGCTCGCCGGGACGCCGTCCGGCCGCACGCCGACAACCCGGTTGCCGGGCTGCACCGCGCGCAACGCGACCGCGCCGGAGGAGCTGTCGAACGTGAAGCCGAGGTGCTGGGGTGCGACGCCTGCGATGCACTCGCCCCAGACGCGCTCGACGCGCGCCGACGACCACACGTCCCACCGACGGTCCTCGCGCGGCACGAGCAGGGAGCCGTCGGGCAACATGCGCGGAACCTGCGGCGGCTGAAGCTCGCCGCGGTCGAACGCGCCCGCGACCCGCGCCGCGGCGGCCAGATCGGCGACGGCGACGGGATCCGGCGGCGGTGCCAGCTCCTCGAGCGCGGCGATGCCGGCGAGTGTGGCCGCCGCACCGAGTCGAAGACGGACCTGCGCGAGGTCCGTCCACAGCTCTTGGGCTGCGCTGTCATCGCCCGCCGCAGCCGCCCACTCGGCACGCAGCAGCGCCGCCGCGAACTTGGCCGACACCCCAGCCTCGGTGGCAGGCCGCAAACCACGCAGCGCATCGACGACCGAGTGCGCGCGCTCTCGATCACCGACCTGCCACAGGCACCGCGCCCAGGCGATGTGGCCGCGCACCCCGAGCCCGTCCTGCGCCACAGCGTGCGCGAAGAACGGCAACGCCGCCGCCGCGTCCTCGACCATCGTCGCCATCGCGATCCGCGCGGCGGCGCCGTCGGAAGCGGGTGTCGAAACGGCGATGAATGGTGCCCAGGCGCCATCGCCGCGCCGCAGCGCAACTCCCCCACCCTCGCCCACCGACTGCTCCCACCGACGCGCCACCGCAGCCACGGCGGACTCGGCGCGCCGGCGCTCGTCGGCGCGTAGCTGTTCGACTTGACCACCGAACGCGGTCCACGCCCACGCGCCGAGGATCACCGCGGGCGCTGCCAACACGGCGGCCGCCGCGCGCCAAAGCCGGCGAGGCGCACCCGAGCTGCGCGTGAGTGTCGACGTGGCGTGGGTCATGGGATGCCGCTTGGGACTACCGGTGCCCATACATATTGCACGGCACCGCGACTTTGTCAGGGAGGTGTCAATCCCGGCGGCGAGGAGCGGCCTTGACGCCGCCCTGACAACTCGGCGGCGACACCGGGCGAAAAGAACACCGACGCCACTGAACCCGGAGGCCCAAATGACCGACAACAACACTCCCCGCCACCATCTCTCCACGCTGGCCGCCGTCGTGCTCGGCGTCGTCGGCGGTGCTCTCACCGCCCAGGACCCCGACGTCGAACAGGCACAGCGCGTGCTGTCCGGTGCCGCGGAACCGCGCGGCAACGCCGAGCAGGAGCCCGCGCCCCTGCGCGAGCTCATCGGCAGACTGGACGGGTCGGGCGGCGACGTCGCGATGGGCGAGCTCAGGCGGCTCGGAGCCCTCGCGGTCCCCGCCCTGCTCGACGCGCTGGGTTACTTCGAAGCCTACGGCATCCACCGCGCGGCCACGGTGCTCGCCAACCAGGGCGCGGAAGCTCAGGCCGTGCGCCGCCTCGCACGCCGCGACGATCAGGTCGCGCAAGTCGCCGCGCTCGAGCTGATGAACTCCACCGACGACCCCTCGTGTGGCGCAGCCCTGCTCGACAGCAAGCACGCTGCCATCCGCGTGCGAGCAGCGCTCGCCTTGGCCTCCGCGGGAGGACACCTCGAACGCGCGCAGGCGATCGCCAAAGACGCGCTGTCCGACCCCGACTTGGCGGAGACGGCGGTGGCGACGCTGGCACACGCGATCCCCGCGCATGCGCAAGCGCAAGCCGACGCGACGCTCGACCTTCTCGAGCGCGACACGCCAGAGCTTGCCAAAGCGTTCTGTCAGCACGCGGTCTACGCCAAGAAGCCATGGCCACGCCCCATCGAAACGCGCCTCCGCGACGGCGACGACCGCGCGCTCGATCTCGCCGTCGAGTTGGGGCTTCCGATCCCGCGAGAGTCCATGCAGACACTGCTGTGGCGACACGTCGACGAGAACGGCATCGACAAGCACCCAGCCCGGGCGAGCGCGCTGCTGGCCGCGACCGAAGCAATGCACCCGCTGCCCGACTTCGCCCTCGAGGCACTGGGGCGCGCGATCCACACCGACCTCGGCTCGATGGCTCTCGCGATCCTGGAGGAGCGGGCGCCCGACCGCCTCGCCGCCATGACCCCCGACCTCATCTACGGCGAAACCGCCAAGGAGTGGCTGCGCGAACACGCCGGCCCCGACCACGCGCGCTACGCGGCGCGCGGTCTCAAGCGCGAATGGGAGGAGTGGCTCGAGTGGGTCGTCACGCACCGCAGCGACGGCTCCAACCTGCAGGACATCCTCGTCCTCGTCGAGAACCCGATCCCCTACGGGCGCCGCGACGATCTCCGCCGCACCGCGAACGGAGCCCTCGAACGCTGGTTCGCATCCGAGCACGTCGCCGCCGCCGTGCAGGCGATCCCGAACATCGACGCGGAGGTCAGCAACACCATCCTGCGCCTGTGCGCGGAGCACGCCACCGAAGCAGCCGCTCCGGCGCTCGCCGACTGCCTTCAGCAAGCGCGAGAGCATTCTCCCGAGCTGAATCCGGACGACAACTCCGGCGCACCGCTCCCTCGACACAAATGGATCCAAGGGGTCGTCTCCGCCCTTGGAAGCGCCGGCGGACCACTCGCCGAAGCAGCGCTGTTGCCAATCCTCGAAGAGGACCATGTGCGGACTCACGCACTGAGGGTATTGCTCAAAATCACCGGCGACCGGGTCGCCTTGCTGCGACGAGTGTTGCAGCGGCCGGACGCACACGAGTTCCTATCCCTGGTCGCGGGAGCGCGCGAAGCCACGGCGGATGAAGAGATCCGGTCGGCGATGCTCGCCGTCCTGCGCGGCGTCCCCGACGAGTTGGATCCGGGGTGGGTCTTGCACGATTACCTCAACGAGATGCCAGCCGAACAACGCGTCGCCAGCGCCATCGAGCTGCTCGCCAACGGCGCCGAGACTCCACACCTCATCGCCAGCCTGGCCCTCGGGAAGCTCGCCGCGGCCCGCTCCGCCGATCACTGCGACGTCCTCCGCCCGATGCTCGCCCACCCTTCCGACCGCGTGCGGCGCGCGGCGATCGAAGCCCTCGCCGCGAGCTTCGACCGCCGCACGGTCCCGCACCTGATGGCAGCCCTGCGTGACCCCGACGGCGACAACCGCCGCGTCGCGCAGCAGGCTCTGGGAGACCTCTACGAGTTCGAGTCGCGCACCGAGCACTGGAACGAAGTGTTCGGGCTCGGCGAGAAGACCGAGGGCGAGGGCAAGAAGTAGCGCGACCCCGCACCGCGCCCACTCAATCGCCGTCCACGATCGCCCGGTAGCCGGCGGCCTCGGCCTCGCTGACCAGCTCGGGCGCGCGCCCGTGCAGCTCCAGCAACCACCGCGCCACCGCCTTGCGCGAGCCGCGCGCGCGCTTCGACGTCAGGTTCTCCACCGCGGCGCGCAGCCGCGGCGCCGCCTCGGCGTATTTCTGCTGCGACAGCAGGCTGCGCCCGAGCATGCCGCTGGTCTGCCAGCGGTCTTCGGCCTCGGGGCGCACCGCCTCCCAGGCGGCGAGCGAGCGGCGAAACACCGTCTCCGCTCCGGCGAAGTCGCGCGCGCTCATCAAGCTGCCCGCCCAGCGGCCGAGCGCGCCGGCGACGTCGACGTGTTCCTCACCGAACAACGCCACCTTGATGCCGCACGCCTCCGCCTGAGCGGCGGCAGCCGCTTTGAAGTCGCGCTGCCGGCGGCGCACCTGCCCGAGCCCTTCCAACGCTTCTGCAACGGCGGAGTGCTGCTCGCCGAACACGGCGCGCGCCACCGCGGCGGAGCTCTCGAACTCGGCGCCGGCGCCATCTGCATCACCCTGCGCCAGCAACGCCAGGCCGAGCCGGAAGTGGCTGTAGACCAGATCGGAGTGGTGCGCACCGTAGAGCGCGCGCTGCCGCTCCTGCACGGCGCGCAGCATCGTCTCCGCCTCGGCGGCCTCACCGCGGTGCACCAGCACCCGGCCGAGCAGGCTGCGCACCTCGACCGCCGCCGGCGCATCCGACCCGCCGAGCTCGGTCTGGATCGCCAGCGCTTCCCGCAACAGCTCCTCGGCGCGCTCGGCGTGCCGCATCCAGATGGTGTCGGCCCAGTCGAACAGCACGATGCCCAAGCTGCGCGGGCGCGCGGCGCGGTGTGCCCGCGCCACCGCCGCTGCCTCGGCGTGCATCGCATCGGCGCGCTCGACGTCGCCGGTCAGGCCGATCGCGTGCGCCAGGGCGTTGCGGTGCACGGCGGTGGCGGGGTGGTCGTCGCCATAGGTCCGCTGCGCGATCTCCCAGGCGCGCCGGCGCAGCGACTCGACGTCGCCGGTCTCACCGACGTAGGCCAACACCGCCGACAACTCGGTCAGGGTCGAGGCCACGGTGGTGTCGTCGAAGCCGCGCGTCTCGAACGACGCCAACGCACGCCGGAACGCCGCCTGCGCGTCGTCGAAGCGCGAGGCCGCCGCCGCCACCCGCCCGGCCATGTACCACGCCTTGCCGATCTCGGTGTGGTGGTCGGGGACGCGCTCGACGAGCAGCGCCAACGCCTCTTCGACGCACGCCTGCGCCTCTGCCAACCGCCCCTGATGGCGCAACAGATCGGCGAGCACCACCTGCTGCTCGCCGAGCACCGCCGGATCCACGTCGGCCAACCCACGCAAAGCGTCGCGCAGCTGCCGCTCGGCCCCGACGAAGTCGCCGCGGTCGTGCAGCAACCACGCCCACCGCGCCTCACTCAACGCCCGCCGCTCGGGATCCGCCGCCTCGCCCGCCGTCCACAGCTGCATCGACCGGCGCAAATGCGGCTCGGCGGCGTTGGTCATGCCGAGGTTCAGGTACGCCCAGCCGATGGTCGAGCGCAGCACGGCTTCGACCGCAGGCTCGGCCTCGATCTGCTTGCCCAACCGCCGCTCGAAGTCGTCGAGTAGCTGGCGCACGGTGAAGTCGGGACCGTGGCGCTCGTGCGGATCCGAGGCGCCGAGCATCTGCTCGGTGAGCCGCAGCACCGCCGCGGTGCGCTCGGCCTCGGCGCGCGCGGTGGCAGCACTGTCCTCCGCCCGGCGGCGCAGATCGCGCTCGGCCGCCTCGGCGACGAGCGCGCGCTGCAGGGCCCAGGCGATGCCGACCACACCGGCGAGCAGCGCGACCAACACCAGAGCCGCGACCGCCAGCGCCTGCCGGTGACGCGCGGCGAACTTGCGCAGGCGGTAGCCCGCGCCCGGCGGCCCGGCCTCGACCGCCTGGCCGTCGAGGTAACGCTGCAGATCGGCGGCGAGCGCGCTGGCCGTCGGGTAGCGCCGCGACCGGTCCTTGTCGATCGCACACATCACGATCCAGTCGAGGTCGCCGCGCATCACGCGCCCGAGCTGCGCCGGATCGGTGCGGCGCCGGCGGGCGACGGCCTGCAAATCCTCGCCCAGCGTGCTGATGCGCGTACTCGGCCTCGGCGGCTCTTCCTCGCTGATCTGACGCAGCATCTCGACGTAGCCCGCCGCGGCCGACGGCTCGACCGAGAACGGCTTGGTGCCGGTCAAGAGTTCGTACAGGACCACGCCGAGGCTGTACACGTCGACCCGCGTATCGATGTCGAGGCCACCGCTGCGCGCCTGCTCGGGCGCCATGTACTCCGGTGTGCCGATCAGCTGGCGCAGCTCGGTGAACACCGTCTGCTGGGTCAGCTCCTGACTGGTCGCTTTGGCCACCCCAAAATCGATCACCACCGGCGTCGGCTCGCCGCCGTCGGCGCCGACCAGGATGTTGCTGGGCTTGAGATCGCGATGGATCACGCCCTTCTGGTGCGCGTGCTGCACCGCGAGACACACCGTGCGCAGCAGCTGCACGCGGGCGCGGAGCTCCAAGCCCTCGGCGTCGCAGAACTCGGTGATCGGCAGCCCCGAGACCAGCTCCATGACGAAGTAGGGGCGCCCGCGCGGCGTCGCCCCGCCATCGAGCACGGTGGCGATGTTGGGGTGGTCCATCAGCGCCAGGGCCTGCCGCTCGGCTTCGAAGCGGGCCACCACCTGCTTGGTGTCCATGCCGCGCTTGATCACCTTGAGGGCGACGCGCCGCCGCACCGGCTCCGTTTGCTGCGCCCGCCAGACCTCGCCGAATCCCCCCTCACCGATCTTCTCGAGCAGCTTGTACCGATCGATCACCGCGCCGCGCTCCTCGCCGCCGGCAGCGTGGTCGACAGTTGGCGCCGCCAAGAACGCGCCGGCCTCGCGGTGCGCCACCAGCAGCGTCTCGACCTGAGCGCGGAGCGCGGCGTCGCCGGCGCACTCGCGGTCGAGATACGCGCCGCGCTCCTCGGTCGGCCGCTCCAAAGCGTGGTCGAACAGATCTTTGGCGCGGCGGGCGAGACTCATCGCGGACCGCGAGAATACGGTCCCCGCGCACCCGGCGCACCCGGCGGCCGCGGGCCGCGACTCAACGCCGGCTGCGACCGAACCCCGGCGCGCGCGGTCTGCCGCCGGGCCGCAAACCGCGCGCCTCCGGCCCGAGCAGAGGCCGCCAGCGCCGGTCGGGGTGCAGCACCTTCGCCAACTCCAAGTGTTGCGTAGCGAGCTCGCGCTGCGGAGGGTCGATCATCAAACACGCTTGTGCGTACACCCAGTGCAGCCAGAGATCGGCATCGTGCTCGTCGAGGGCGAACGCCAGCACCTCGCTGGCCCGGGCAGCCGCGCGCTCGCCAATCCACGCTTGCGCCAACAGGAGCGCGGTCTCGGCAGGCACCTTTGCGGCCTCTCCCGCCAGGAGCCGGTCGGTGAGGCGGCCAAGCCGATCGGCATCGTGGGCGGCCCACGCGGTGCGAATGTCGGCGCGGGTGGGGTCCGCGTCGATCGCACTCGCGACCGTTAGCAGGTGCGGGGCCACGTCGCCGCCGCGGCGGTGCTCTCGCGCGCGTCGGGCCCAGTCCTCGAGAGCCCGCGGCACGGCCGCCCCCAGCGCGTCACCGGCGACCGACGCGGCGACCGTCGCAGGCGCGTTGCCCAGCACCGCGATGCCGTGCTCTTCGAACAGCCTCTGGTAAGCGTGCACCACCTTGGGGCTCGGGTCCGGGTCCGAACGCAGGCGCAGCACCTGCTCGGCGAAGTGTGCTCTCCGGCGGTGCGCGGTGACGTGCGCCCGCGTATCGCGCAGCGCTTGCTCCAGACCGAACGCCGACGCGTCCGCGCCGGCCAGGCCCTCGGCGCGCTCGAGCACGGCCAAGGCACCGTCCGGGTCGCCGGCCGCCAACGCAGTCGCCTGCCGCATGCCATCGACGACCGCGCGCCGCAGGTCGTCGCGCTCGGCAGTGCGAATCCACCACCCCGCGACGCCCGCCGTCAACGCCAACAGCACGATGCCGACCAGCAACACGGTCACCCGCCGCGCGCGGCGCTCGGCGCCGGCCCGCGCCTCCGCAGCGGCGGCGGCGATGCGCGCCTCGCGGACATTCTGCTCGGCGCGCTCCAGAGTGTCGTGGACCGCGGCCCCGACCTCCGCCGCGGACGGCGGCCGCGCCGCCGGATCCGCGGCCAGACAGCGAAGTGCCAGCTGCACGACCGACGCCTCGGCGCCACAGCCCGACAGGCGCGTGCGCGCGTCGTCGAGCTGCGCGGTGCGGGCGGACTCGAGCGCGGCGTCCCCGCCATAAGGGGGCGCCCCGGTCAAGATCTCGCACAGCATCGCCCCCAACGCGAACACGTCGGTGCGGGCGTCGACCGCCTCGTGATCGCCCGCCGCCTGCTCGGGAGCCATGTAGGCCGGCGTCCCGAACATCGAGCCGGCAAGCGAGACCGCGGCATCGACACCGGTGCGCACGGTCTCCACCGCACGGCCGGGCGAGCCCGCAGCCTCACCCACGACCTTGGCGAAGCCCCAGTCCATGACCTGCACCTCACCGAACGCGCCGACCATCACGTTGTGCGGCTTGAGGTCGCGGTGGACCACACTGCGCGCGTGCGCGTAGGCGACGGTATCGCAGACCGTGGCAAACACCCGCAGCCACCGCCCGCGCTGGTCCTCGACGTCGGACCGCTTCGCCAGCAGCGCGGACAAGGTCTCGCCCTCGACCAGCTTCATCGCGAACCACGGCCGCCCGTCGGGATCCACGCCGAAGTCGTAGATCGGCACGACACCGGGATGCTGCAACTGACCGGCGATCTGCGCTTCTTCGACGAAGCGGCGCACGAGCTCACCATCGGTGGCCAGCTCGACGTGCAGACGCTTGACCGCGACGACCCGACCCAGGTCGAGGTCGCGCGCGCGCCATACCGAGCCGACCCCACCCCGGGCGATCTCCTCGCCCAGCTCGAAGCGGCCGAGCCCGGACCGACCACGCAGATCGAGGTCGACTCTCGCGTCCGACGCGCCCCCGCACGTCGTGAACGCGGACTCCAACGCCCGGTCCCACGAGGCCTCGGGGATCGGCTCCTCGGCGGGGGGCAACTCGACGGGATCGGGCGCGGTCATGACAAACGGACAACCAGAGTAGTGTCCCGCGCACGACGCGGTTTCGCGGCGAGAATCACTGCCCTCACAACAGGCCGAGCAGCATCCGGCATTCGCGGTCGACCGCTCCGGGCGGTCCGGTCAAGTGCTCGCCGACTTCGGCGCGCAGCGCCTGCTTGAACTCGTCGCGCGCCTTCGCGTACTCCCGGTGCACGTGCGCGGGGTCTTCGCCCCATGCCGCGGCGATCTCCCGGATCGGCAACCCCTCCTGAAACCGCTGCCGCAACAGCTCGACGCGGCGCTCTGCCCGCGCGCCCGACGCCGCGGCCTGGCGGCGCTGCCGCTCGACCGCGCGAGCGATCATCGCCCGGGCCCAATGCCGATCGAAGACGCGAGACACCGAGGTGTCCGCGCTCGAGACGCTGGAGTCGAGCGCGACGGCGCCGGCCTGCCGCGCGGCGCGCTCCTCGTGGCGCAGCGCGACGCGGTGCGCCACTCCGAACAGGAAGCTGCGGAAGTTCGCGCCGCGCTCGCGATCGACCTTCTGCAGGGCACCACCGGAGCGAAACAGGTCGAGAAACACCTCCTGCACGGCGTCCTCGACGCTGGCGGCGCGCGGGGACCCACGCCAGCGCGCGCCAAAGAAGGCGCGCACGACGTCGAGGTAGGCCTGCGCAAACCGACTGCCCGCGGCGCCATCACCGGCGGCGGCGCGGTCGATCAGGGACCAGCACGTGTCGAGCTCGCGTGTCACGGGAATTGACGAAGTCGCCCGAGCGGCAACCAGGTCCGCAGTATGCCCGTGCCCGCGGCGAGTTGCAGCCGCAGCGCCTCTCCGCCGGGCGCCGGCGGATTTTGCGCGCGAGAACCGGACGCCGCCGGGACCTCGTGCATTGCGCGGCAGCGCCGTTCGCACCGCCGCGTGCGTGACCACTGCAAGACAGGGAGCTGCGATGCACCATCCGTCCACCCGAAGCCTGATCGCGACCGTGCTGCTGCTCGGTTGCGGCACCACCATCACCGCGCAGGGCGGACCACCCCGTGGCCTGCCCCCGCTGCGGGTGCCAACGGCCAACCCGATCAGCACCGCCAAGATCAACCTCGGCAAGGCGTTGTTCTTCGAAGAGCAGCTGTCCGCGACGAAGACCGTGGCCTGTGCGACGTGCCATCTGCCGGAAGCCGGTGGCGGCGACCCGCGCACCGGCACCGCGCGCCATCCCGGCTTCGACGGCACCTTCGGCACGGCCGATGACGTGTTCGGCTCGCCGGGGGTGATCGCCAACCTCGCCAACGGCGAGTACACCCGACAGCAGCCGTTCGGGCTGCGCCCACAGGTCACCGGCCGCAAGGCGCCACCGACCATCATGGCGGCGTTCAACCGCGAGCAGTTCTGGGACGGCCGCGCGACCCCGACCTTCACCGACCCGGTCAGCGGCGCCGCGCTGTTCGGTGCCGGCAGCTCGCTCGAACAACAGGCATCCGAGCCGCCGCTGTCGACCGTCGAGATGGCGCACGCCGGCGAGAACTGGACGGCTCTGGCTGCCGAGATCGCGGGTGCGCGGCCGCTGGCGCTGGCCAGCAACCTACCGCCGGCGCTGGAGTCGTGGATCGGCAGCCGCGACTACCCCGCGCTGTTCTTCGAGGCGTTCGGCAGCACCGCGGTGACACCGGTCCGCATTCTGCAGGCCATCGCGACCTACCAGCGCACGCTGATCGCCGATGGCGCGCCGTTCGACGCGTTCCTCGCCGGCCAACCGGGCGCCCTGACTCCGCAGGAGCAGCGCGGACTGCAGGTCTTCCGCGGCGCGGCGCGCTGCGACACTTGCCACAGCGGCCCGCTGCTGACCAACCAGCAGTACTTCAACATCGGCGTGCGGCCGGCGTTCGAGGACCCCGGCCGCGGGGCGATCACCGGCGATCCCGCCGACCAGGGCGCGTTCAAGGTCCAGGGGCTGCGCAACATCGCGCTGCGCGCGCCCTATTTCCACAACGGCCGAATGCCGACACTGCAGGCTGTGGTCCGGTTCTACCGGCGCGGCGGCGACTTCCAGCAGGGGCAGACCACGCTGATCCAGCCGTTCCGCATCAGCCCGCAGGAAGAGGCCGACCTGTTGGCGTTCTTGACCAACGCGCTGACCGATCCACGCGTCGCCGCCGGCCTACCGCCCTTCGACCGCCCCACGCTGTTCTCCGAATCGAGCCGCGCACCAACCGCCTACGGTTTCGGCGCCGCGGGCAGCAACGGCCGAGTGCCGGCGATGATCGCGCCGGAGCCGCCACTGCTGGGCAGCACGCGCTTCACCATGGCGATCGAAGGCGCAGCTCCGGGCAGCGCCGCGGTGCTACTGCTCGACCTGGCCCGCGGCAACGGCGCCCCGATCGCCGGCATCCCCGCCTGGGTGGCCGGCAGTCCGGCGTTGGGTGTGGCGCCCCTGGGTGCCCTCGCCGGCGGCGGCCCCGGCGGCGCGTGGATCTCGTGGAGCACCGCTCTGCCCACCGACCCGGCCCTCGCCACCCGTCAGCTGTTCACGCAAGCGGCGATCCTCGACCCCGGCATGCCCGGCGGCCTCGCGAGCACGGCGGGTTTGGAGATTCGCTGGCTCGCGCCGCGGTAGCGACGCCGCCAAATCAGCCCGCCGCAAGGTCCGCCAGCACGCGCGCCGGATGCTCCTTGGGCGCGACGTCGTCGTAGACGCGCAGCACGTTGCCGTCGGCGCCGACGACCACCGTGATCCGGTTGGGGTACGCCGCGTCCGGGCCGGCGGCAGCGCCGTACGCCACAGCCAAGCGATGGTCGACGTCGCACAGCAGCGCGAACGGAAACCGGTGCTTGTCGACGAACGCGCGGTTGTCCTCGACCGTGTCGAACGACGCGCCGAGGATCACGGCACCAGCTGCCTCGAATTCGCGGGCTCGATCACGGAACCCGCCGCCCTCGACCGTTCAACCGGGCGTGTCGGCCTTGGGATAGAACCACAAGACCAGCACCTTGCCGCGAAACTCCTCGAGGGTACGAACCGATCCCGTGTGGTCGGGCACCGAGAACGCCGGTGCCGGGTCTCCAGCTTGGAGCATGGTTCCTCTCTTGCGGCCGAACAGCAGCCAGCGCAACAGCTTCAGTGCTTCCACGGATGACCGATTCGACCAGCTCCGCGGCTCCGAGGCGAGGCCCGTCCGGACCTTCTCGCCTATCGCCGACCCGGGGCAAACACCACCAGCACGTGCAGGTCTTCCTCGATGTCGACGAACCGGTGCTCGATTCCCGCTTTGACGTAGAGCACGGTGCCCGGCTCGACCGCGATCCTCTCGCCGTCGACGAGAAAACCCGCCCGTCCCGCCTGCACGACGTAGATCTCGTCGCGGCGATGCGGACTCTGGCGATCTTCGGCACCCGCGGGCAAGACGTAGAGACCGGTGCTGAGGGCGGGCACGTCGAGGAACGGCAGATAGGCGCGCTCGCTGGCGGCCCGCCGGCGCAGCAGGGCCTCCATGGAGAACGCCTTCCAGGCGGGGGGCTCGGCGGTGGCCGCGGTCTCCGCGGCGGTCGCGGTCTCCGGCGCGCGGCGGACGGGGTCCTGCTGCACGACCAGGACCCCGATCAGGCAAACGGCAACGATGAAGAGTTGGGGGTTCATGCTGGAGTTCTCCGCGGTGAGTGGTCGATCCCGGGGATACGATCGCCGGCACGATGCTGATGACCAAGCGCAAGAAAGCCATGCTCGTGGTGTGGTTGTCGACCCTGCCCGGCCTGGCGTTGCTCAGCAGCTGCGCCGGACCCGAGCGGGCGCCGCACCAGGCAATTCAAGGCGTCGACACCGACGACAACGAGGTCTACAACGCATACGACAGCGCGCCGACGAGCCGCGCTTCGACCACCAAGTAGCCGCTCGACTTTGGCGATGGTGCGCCAGCCGGTCGGGCAAGCCAAGGGAGGACTCATGCCATACCGCCATCTCGGTCTCGCCGCGTTGTTGTTGGCGATCTGCGCGTGCCAGCAGCCGCGCGCGCGCATCATGAGCGACAGCGACCAAGACCTGGTCGGTGATCGCAGCGCCGGGGCGCCGACCTACGACCGGCTGATCAGCGAGACGGTGACCAAGCTGCTCGGCGACGTCAGCGCGCAGCGCGCCGGCGACGACCGGCTGCGCATCGCCTGCCTGGAGGTCGAGAACCTGAGCGCCGAGGAGCTCGGCGACTGGCAAGAGCACCTGTACTCGCTGCTGACCACCAGCATCGCCCGCTCCGAGCGCTACGACCTGATCAGCCGGCGCGCGGTACAGGCCGCGCTGCGCGAGACCCGGGTGAGCGCCGACCAGCTGTTCCTGCCGCGCTATCGCAACCTGTTCGCCGAGGCATTGGGCAGTGCCGGCTCGCCGGTGGACGCCATGCTGTTCCCGTCGCTGACCAGCGGCACGACGCAGGGCACCGGTGACTCCTCGCAGCGCAACTACGACCTCGCGCTCGAGCTGGTCGACCTCGAGAGCGGCTACAGCCGCCGGGTCTCCGAGCGGGTGCGCAAGGAGTATCGCCGCTAAAGGCGTGGACTGACGGTGGCGCGCGCGCTGGCATTCGCCGCCCTGGCGCTGAGCACCGCGTGCGCCAGCGACCCGATGCCGCAGATCCGCCGCGACTTCGCGGCGGGGCGGTACGACGCTGCCCGCGACGCGTTGGCCGCGGCCGAAGCCGCGGCCGGCGGCGACCGACACGTCTACGCCTTGGAACGCGCCGTGACGGAGCTGGCGGTCGGCGATCCGGACGCCGCCGAAGCAGCGCTACGCGCGGCGCGCGACCGCCTGGACGCGCTGCAGGGCGGCGGTGCTCTCGAGTGGCTCGGGGCGGTCTTGTTGGACGAGCGGCAGACCGACTACGCCGGCGCGGACTACGAAACCGTGCTGGTGCGCGCGCTGCTGGCGGTCGCCAACCTCATGCGCGGCGGCCGCGATGCCGGCGCCTACGCACTGCAAGTGCTGGAAGTGCAACGCGCGCTCATGGCCGCTTTCGAAGCCGGCGGCGAACACCCCAAGCAGGCCTACAAGCTGGTCGCCTTCGGCTCCTACCTGCGCGCGATCCTGGCCGAGGGCGACCCGCTGCGCCGCGACGCCGCGCGCCATGCCTACCAAGCGACGCTCGACCTCGAGCCGCAGCTGCAGCTCGCGCACGATGGCCTCGCCCGCTCCACCGACGGCCAGCATTCGGCCCGCGGCAACGGCGTCGTCCACGTCCTCGCCTTGGTCGGCCGCGGCCCGTATCGGGTCGAGGTCGATGCCCCGGCAACGCGCGACGTGCTGGCCATCGCGCAGCTGGTGTGGGCGCAGATCCGCGGGCGGGTGACGTTTCCCAACATCAGTCGCGTGCTGGTGCCCGCACTCGCGTTCCACGCCGACAACCCCACCGAGGTGCACGTCGAGGCCGACGGACGCTGGGCCGGCGTCGCGGAGGTCGTCACCGACGTCGAGCAGACCGCGCAACGCGAGTTCGAGGCGATGGGGCGCTTCATCACAGCCCGCGCAGTGCTGCGCCGCGTGGTCAAGATCGCCGTCACCGAAGGACTCAAGGAGGCGATCAATCCAAAGGAGCAGCGGCAGCGCTCTCGACCACGCAGCGGCGGCGACCCTCGACCGCGCCGGAACCCGCCCCCGCGCGCCCAAGCCAACCCGCTCATCGATCTCGCCGTGTCGCTCGGCGGGTTGCTGTGGACCGCCGTCGAGCGCGCCGACCTGCGCTGCTGGAGCCTGCTGCCGGCCCGCTTCGCGGCTCTGCGCCTCGAGCTGCCGGTCGGTCTCCACCGGATCACCATCGTCGCCGGCGCCGGCGGCACTCCCGTCGGCGCACCGCAGCACGTCGACGTGCTCGTGCGCGACGGCTTCAACAGCTATGTCCTGGCTCTCGTCCCGACGCTGCGCGGAGGGCCGCCGCCGCTGACTTCGGACCCCTTCATCCTTCACCCCGACACCCGACCATGAGCTCATCCATCTTCCGCGGCGCCGCCTCGCGTTCGTTCCTCACCGCATCGGCGTGCGTCTCGTTCGCACTCCTCACCGGTTGTGCGTGGAGCAACCCACACGGCAGCCAGAGCCTCGAGCCCGTCCACCGCCTGGTCACCGAGCCGCGCGACGCCACCGTCCACCTGGAGCGCCTCAACCGCACCTACCGCGCCCCCTGTGACTTCCCGATGGACGTCTACGAGAGCGACGTCGTGCGCATCACCAAGGAGGGCTTCCTGCCGTTCGAAGGACCGCTCGGCTCCCTGCCCGAAGTCGCCCGCGGCACCCGCAAGTGCCTCCTCGCAAAACGCTAACCGAACGTACGGAGCCAGGCTCCCATTCATCACGGACGACCGCGGTCCGCGTGGCCTACGCCACCCGCAACCCGTCGCGCACGCCGCGGTCCCGGCTCACCCGCCAGATCTTCTGGTCGAGGTAGTAGTGGTGGAAGGCGAAGCCCCACCAAAACGCCACCGCCAACTCGGACACCGTGTATCCACTCCCCAGAGCCGTCGCGCTGACCGCGTTGGGGCCGGGGCCACCGGGGATGTCCTCCATGCCGGTGAAGAACCAGCTGGAGTAGCGCACCAAGAACGTGAAGAGCAGACCGGCGGCGTAGTAGGTCAAGAAGTTGCGGCTGACCGCCGTCGCCAGCCAACCGTGGCGCGCGCGCGCGTCGTCGCGGTGGTAGCGGTTGCGGTTGAAGTACCAAACGATGCCGTGGTACTGGATGTTGTGGTGGAAGGTCACCGCCACCGAGAACATCAGCAAGTCCAGCCGTTCGGCCACCGCCGGCACCATGCAGACCGTCCAATGCAGCGGCACGCACGACAGGAGAAACAGGTTCTTGACGCCGTTGACCGCTCGCCCGTGCTGCCACAACCACCACTGGCGCGCGAGGTAGAGCGCCGTGGCGCCACAGACGAGACCCTGTAGCAGTCGCAGCGCGATCAGGTCGCCGGCGCCGGGTGCCGCGCTCAGCAGCATCGCTTCCCTGGCCTGCGCGTTCACCAGGATGAAGCAGCCGAGCGGCGCGAGAATCGCCGTGTAGTAGAGCCAGTAGTCGAAGGCGTTGTCGCGGCCGGCGGGCTCGCCGCGCACCCGCTGGTACAGGCACATGAAGCCGTAGTGCTGGCGGACCACGTGCCAGTACGCCCACAAGTTGGCGAACACCAAGAACAGCAAGTACGGCTGCCGGCTACCCGCCCAAACCCCGAGGGCGACGGCGATCGGTCCCGGCAAGAACCACAGCAGAGCGCCGAGGAACAGACCGCGGCGCTGCCGCCACTCCTCGGCGTCGCAATACGTTCGCGACAGCGTGCCGAACACGTGCGGCCCGTCGATCAGGACGACCCACGCCCACCACAGCACCATCACCGGCACTGCCAGCGCCAGGTTGAGATAGAGCAACAGGTAGGCCACCAGACCTGGGGCGATGTACCAGGCCAAGTCGAACCGCCGACCCGTGATCCAGCCAGTCTTGGACACCGAGGAGGTCATGGGGAAGCCCGCGTGCGTGCTGCCCACGGATTCTGCGGCTGCTCGCGGGAGCCGCCAACGGTTTTTGCACGGCGGCTCGCTGCTACCATCGGCTCGCGATGTACCGGTGCCCCCAATGCGACACGGAGCTGAGCACGGCGACGGCGGCGTGCCCCCGCTGCGGGGCGGCGCCGGCGACGGCCCCGACCGAGGCCCTGGCCTCGACCCAGCCCTGGCCGCCACCGTCCGGTGGGGAGCCGACGGCGCCCGCCCGCGCGGACGAGATGCTGCGCCCCGGCGCCCTGCTGCTCGATCGCTACCGACTGCTGGCGCCGCTCGGCACCGGCGGCATGGGCACGGTCTACCGCGCCGAGGACCAGGTCCTCGGCCAGCAGGTCGCGCTCAAGTTCGTCGCGCCGCAGCTGTCCGAGAATCGCCAGGCGATCGAGGTGCTGGTCAACGAGGTCCGCACCGCGCGCCGGGTCACGCACGCCAACGTCTGCCGCGTACACGACCTCGGCGAGGTCGGCGGCCGCACGTTCATCAGCATGGAGCTGGTCGAGGGCGAGAACCTGTCATCGCTGCTGCGGCGCATCGGCCGGCCGTCGGCGGAGAAGTGCGCGCAGATCGCCCGCCAGCTGTGCGCCGGGCTGCACGCCGCGCACGAGCGCGGGGTCCTGCACCGCGACCTCAAGCCGGCCAACGTGATGCTGGATGCGAACGGCGACGTGCGCATCACCGACTTCGGCATCGCGGCGGCGGTCGAGACTCTGCGCGACGAGGACGCCACGCCGGGCACTCCGGCCTACATGGCACCCGAGCTGTTCGGCGGCGCCACCGCCTCGGCACGCAGCGACGTGTACTCGCTCGGCCTGGTGTTGTTCGAGCTCTACACCGGCCGGCCGCTGTTTCGCGCCAGCTCGATGACCGAGCTCCTGCGCGCCCATCGCCAACCACCGATACCACCCTCCCACGTGGTGGCGGAGATCGACGATCGAGTCGAGCAGATCATCCTGCGCTGCCTGGCCGCCAACCCGCAGGAACGGCCGCGGTCCGCCATGGCGGTGCTGGCCGCGCTCCCTGGCGGCGACCCACTCGCCGCGGCGTTGGCGTCGGGCGAGACACCCTCCCCCGAGTTGATCGCGCAGGCCGGCGGCAGCGGCGTGCTGACCATGCGCGGTGCGGTGGCGATGGTGGTGACCACGATCCTCGGCGTGCTGCTGGCAGTGGCCCTCGAGGCCGACGTCAAGCTGATCGCGCGAAGCCCGCTGCCGCTGTCCGGACCCGTGCTCGCCGACCGCGCCGCGCGCATCCTCGAGCAGCTCGGCTACGCCGACGACGGCGGCTCCGTGGCGTGGGGCTTCGAGATCGACCGGGCCTACGTCGACGCCATCGAGGCCCACTCCCCCACCGGCGACACTTGGCAGGAGCGGCTGTCGCGGGCGCGGCCAGCGGTGATGGACTTCTGGCTGCGCCGCGCGCCGCCGGACCAACGGCTGGAGGCCAACAACATCAAGGGTCGCGTGCAGCCCGACGACCCGCCGCTGACCCGGCCCGGCGAGGTGCGCCTTCGGCTCGACGGCGAGGGCCGTCTGCGCGCGCTGCAAGCGGTGCCGGCCGCGATCGCCGACCGACCGACGATCGAGGGCACCGGCGCGACGCGCAATACCGACCCAGGAGCGCCGGTCGACGCCGGCCCACTGTTCACGGCCGTGGGGCTCGACCCGAACCGGTTCGAAGAAGTCGAGCCGGCGCTGCTACCACGCACCTACGCCGATCGACGGCGGGCTTGGCGCGGCGTCTACCCAGAACACCCCCAGCTGGCGGTCCGGCTGGAGGCGGCGTTCTTGGCCGGGCGACCGGTCAGCCTGCGCATCGTCGAGCAGCGGTGGCCCGACCGCAGCGACACCACCGGTGAGACGATTCCCCCGACGACGCGATCGTGGCGCTTCTTGTTGCGCGTCGCCTTGCTCGTGGCGATCGCCGCACTCGCCTGGCACGCCATGCGACGACGGCGGGGCGACCTGCGCGGCGCGCGCCGACTCGGCGCAACGATGGTCGTCACCGTCGTGCTCTTCACGGTGCTCGGTGGCGACTCCGGCGGCCACTGGAGCGGAATCGGCAATCTACTGGTCAAGGGGCTGATCCACGGCGTCGTGGTCGGCGCCGAGCTGGCCCTGTTCTACTTCGCGTTGGAACCGCACGTGCGGCGCCGGTGGCCGGAGACGATGATCTCCTGGTCGCGGCTGCTCACCGGGCGCTGGCGGGACCCGCTGGTCGGCCAGCACGTGTTGTTGGGGGCCGTGCTCGGTACCGCCGTGTTGTTGGTCGAGTATCTCCATTCGCTGGTGCCACGCTGGCTCGGCACGATCGAGCCACGCCCCCTGCTGGTGCACCCCACCGGAGTCGACGCGCTCGCCGGGCCGTGGGCTTCGGCGAGCGCGTTCCTCGAGATCGCGGTCGACGCCACCCGCCAGGGCATGACGTTTTTTGCAGCGTTGGTCCTGGCCAAGCTCCTGCTGAAGAAGCCGCTGCTGGTGTTCGCCGCGAACGTCGCCGTGTGGACCGCGGTCTGGAGCGCTTCCGCCATGCAGGGAGCACCGCACGACCTGCTCCGGCACGCGATCCACGTCGCCGTCATCGCCGCGGTGATCACCGCGCTGGCGATCCGCGCCGGCTTGCTGCCCCTGATCGTGGGCTTCATCATCGTCACCTTGCTGGGGTCGTTTCCGCTGCAGCTCGGCGGCAGCTGGTACGCAGGGGCCACCTTGCTGCCGGTGGCCGCGCTCGCCATTGCCCTGGGCACCGCAGCACGCAGTGCGACGCGAGCGGTGTAGTGGACTGGTGGTCCGCGCCGGCAGCAGCTACCCTCGCGCCCGCGTGTCGAACAGCATCTTCCACCGCCATCCTCGCCTGACGCTGCTGTGCGTCACCGCGGTCCTCTGCACGGGGCTGTTGTTCGCGGTCGAGGCGTTGTTGGCGCGCAACGCGCCGAGCGCCGGCGTCAGCTCGCACCGCTCGATTCGGCTGCGCGAGCACAAGCCGGGCCACGAAGAGTGGATCGACATGCCCGCCGAGCTGCTGCGCGACCCGGATTCATTGACGACGGAACGCGTGCACCTCGCGGTCGACGAGAACGGCTTCATCGAGCCCTCCGTCGTGCACGACGACCCCGAGCTCAGCGTCGTCTTCCTCGGCGGCTCGACGACCGAGTGCCTCTGGGTGCAGGAGGAGAATCGCTTTCCCTACGTCGTGGGCCGCTTGCTCGAGCAAGGCCCGCGCTACAGCCGCGTCAACAGCATCAACGCCGGCCGCTCCGCCAACCACTCGCTGCACTCGATCGCGGCCCTCATCGGCAAGGTCGTCCCGCTGCGGCCACAGGTGTGCGTGCTGCTGCACAACTGCAACGACCTGATGGTGCTGCTGCAGCACGAGACCTACTGGTCGACCCGGATCGCCTACCGCAACATGCTCGAGCACCGGCGCCGGCAGGAGACCGTCGGCACGCGCACCAAGGACCTGGTGCGGCAGATGTTTCCCAACGTCCTCGAGCTGTTCTCGCCGACGATGGTCGCCGACGACCTCGCCGCCCTGCGCGGACGCCAGGCGAACGTCGATCGCGCGTTCATCGAGTCCCACTTCAAGAGCAGCTTGACGACCTTCGTCGAGATCTGCCGCGCATGGGGCATTCGCCCGGTGTTGATGACGCAGGCCAACCGGATCACCGAGCAGCCCGACGCGCAGTTCGGTCACTTGCCGGAACGGCTGCGGCTGGACTTCGGTGTGGAATACTCCGAGTACCACGAGCTCTACCACTGGATGAACGCGCTGATCCGCGACGTCGGCCGCGCCGAAGACGTTGCGGTCGTCGATCTGGCGAGCCTCATCCCGCAGACGAAGGAGTTCGTCTACGACCCCTACCACCTCAACGACGCCGGTTCGCGCAAGGCAGCGGAGCACATCGCCGCGGCCTTGGTGACGATGTTGGCCGAGTAAGAGACGCGGCGCTTACTGCGCGGCCGTCTCGAGCCACTCGAGCCCCGCGCGGATCTGCGCGTGGGGATCACCGTGCCAGCCGTGGCCTCCCTCGTACTCCACGAGGACGGTCTCCGCACCCGCCTTGGCCAAGCGGCGCACCGCGTCCTCTGCAAACCGCATGGGGATGAAATCCTGCGGCGAGTGCAGCACGTAGTACGCCTTGCCCACGGCGCCGCGCAATGCAGGTAGCACCTTCGGCTTGAACACGCTCATGGCCACCATGCATCCGGCGAGCGGAGTCTTCGGCGTGAGGCTCGCCGAGTAGCACGGCGGTCCCCCCGAGGACCAGCCCAGCGCGAACACCTTGCGACGGTCGATCGGATGCCGTGCCGCGACATCAGCGACGACGGCGGCGATGAACTCCTCGGTCGTGAACTTCATCCCGTGCACGCGCGCCTTGCGCGTCGGCCAAACGATGCGATCGGCATCGTCGCCCCATCGCGGAGCGACCAGCTGCGCCACCAGATACCCCGGCGGCGCCGCGTGGCGAGCGATCGATTGCACGAACGGCCGAAACTCCGCCGATCCGTCGCCACCGGGCAGCACCAACAACAGCTTGAAGCCATCCGCGGGCGCCTCGCCAGCGGGACCGTGCAAGAAGTACTGCCGTTGCTCGTCGTCATCGATGCGCGTCGCCTCCGGCGACGGTGGCGCCTCGGCGCCAACCGGCAGCGCACCGGCGCGCACCGCCGGCTGCGGCGACAGCTTCAGCGCATCGGTCACCGCCACGTCCTCGGCGACGTAGCGCGCCAAGACATCGTCGAACCAGACCTGCCCTGGTCCGTAGATCTGCAGCGCGACGCGCAACCGACGCGTGCCTTCCGGCACCGCCACGACCCCGCTGTACCACTGCCAGTCGTGGTCCGCGGGCGGATCCCCCACCCGGGTCGCCCCGACGTAGGCCGCCCAACAGTGGCCCGCCCCGCCCTGTGCATCCTCGAACTGCACATCGATCACCGCCTTGTGCGCCTTCGAAGCCTTGATCAGGGCACCGACGTGCACCCGACCGCGGCCATCCTCGTGCGGCAGCGTTTGCGTCCATTGGGCGATCGGGAAGTAGCGTTCGACGGTCTTGGCCAGGCCCAAGCTCCGGTCTCCACCAGCGCCGGCGTCAGCCCACACGAACTCGACTCCGGGCGGCGGGTCGCTCCGTTGCCAGCCTGCCGGCGCGCCATCCCCGACCTCGGCCCCGGGGTTCTCCAGCAGGTTGTCGGCGGGCGATTGACCGGTGGACGTATCCGCCAAGAGCGCGGAACAAACGACGATCAGAGGCCAGTGCCAGGGGGCGATCTGTCGCATGCAATCAAACCCTCTGCAACGCGGAATCGCGGCGATCGGGCCGCCCGCCGACTCTACCACGATCGGCGGCCCCGCGACGAGCGCCTCGACCGTGCGCGGCGATGGTATGCTAGAAGGGTCTCTGCTGCTCCCGGCTGGCTGGGCGTCGCTCCGCCGTCGGCACGAGCACCCCCACACACCTCCCATCATGCAGAAGATCTGGCTCTTGGCAGCGCTCTGCGCTGTCTCAGTACCGGTCCGCGCGCAGCCGGACCACTTCACCACCGCACCCGAGGGCTACGACTACGTCGAGGGCGACTCGGACAGCCGTGATCTGCTCGGCACCGAACCCCTCCTGCGCTACCAGCAGATCGACGGGACGATCCTGACGGACCTGCAGTCGCGCAACAAGATGGCGTTCCGGCGCGATGGTCGGCTGCCCGACAACTTCGACTACCTCGGCCGGACCATCGAGCTCGAGGTGGTGTTCTCGGAGTCCGACCTCGCGTCGATCTCCACCAACTTCGCCGCCAACTACAAGACCAACACGACGACGGTGGTGTCTCGCAAGAAGATCGCCTTCGCCGACTGGAGCTTCGCACCGACCGTGCTGCCCGGAGGCGTGACCAACGTGCTGGCGCTCGACCAACTCTGGAGCTACCTGGGCAGGCCTGCCAGCGGCAACGACTTCCTCTGGGAGGTGCGGGTTTGGAGCAACACGATGGCGGGCAAGGATTACCCGTTCGACCTCGAGTACGTCGTGCCCAACGCGACCTTCGGGACACAGGCTCCGGCGATCAACGGCGGCGTGCAGCTGAGCGCCGGCTGCGCGATCGGCGCGGCCGCGCCGTTCGACCTACAGCTGGCACTGACCAATACCGGCAGTGCGCTGGGCTGGCAGTCGGACACCTACTTCGGCACGCCGGGCGCGCCGGTCGCGCTGCTGCTCGACGGCATCGACCAACAGCTGCAGCTGCCCGGGCTGTGCTCCACCGTCCACGCTCTGGCGATGACCATCCCGCACGGCATCGCCGACGGCGCTGGCCACACGAGCGTCGGCTTCAACCTGCCGTACCGGCGCTCGCTGCTGGGAGCGACTCTGTTCGCGCAGGCCGCGACTCCCGATCTCGGCCAGCCTGGCACCGCCGTCGCGCTGACCGGCGGCCTCTCCGCCACCGTCCCGGCCGACCCGGCTCCACCGAAGGTGGGCCGCCTGTGGGCGCTCGATCCGAACGCCACCACGGCCACCACCGGCCCACTGCCGGGTGGCATCATCATCTGGACCAACCATCAGTGAGAGGGACCACGCGATGACTCCACTGCGCTACGTATTTGCCGCCCTCGGCATCACTGCACTGCTTCCCGCCGCACCTCAGGGCCCGGTCACGGCCAGCCCCGCGGGCATGCTCTACGTCGAGGGCGGCGGCGACAGCCGCGACGTGCTCGGCACTTTGGCCAAGACGCGCTACCAGCAGATCGACTCGACGCTCGTCTGGCCGCTGACCGGCATCCGCTCGCTGTCGCTGCGGCGCGACGGCCGGCTCGGCGCCGACCCGGCCTATGGCGCCCGCACCGTCGACCTCGAGCTCATCTTGGCGGAGGGCGACATCAACAACTTCTCGCGCACCTTCGCCAACAACCACGTGGCCAACGCGGTCACCGTGCTGCCGCGCAAGCAAGTGCAGTTTCCCGACTGGAGCGCCGCTCCCGGCCAGGTGCCGAGCAGCGCGCTGCTCACCCTGCCGTTCGCGCAGCCGTTCCACTACAGCGGCGCCTCGGTCAGCGGACGGGACCTGGTGTGGGACGTCAAGATCTACAGCAACAGCGCGGCCGGCAGCGACTACCCGTTCGACTTGGAGCAGGTAGTGCCCAACGCGATCTTCGGCCAATTGGTGCCGACCCGCAGCGGCCACGTCGACCTCGGCTTCGGCTGTCAGGTGGCGACCGGCGAGTCCCACATGGACATCGACATCTGGAACTTCGGCTCCAAGTTCACCCTCGACGCGCACCTACACACCGCCGCCAACGCGCCGGTGATCCTCAACCTGGGCTTCTTCAACGCCGGCCTGAAGCCGCCCGGCTTCTGCGCCACGATCTTCGCTCTGCCCGGCATCGCCCTGCCGGTCGGCATGTCCAACGGCATCGGCGATATGGACATCGACATCGACCCGATCCCGTACAACCCCGCCATCATCGGCATGGACGTCTACGCGCAGTGCGTCGCGCCCGATGCCAGCCAGCCGGGCGTGCCGCTGGCGCTGAGCAGTGGCGCGAAGATGACGATCCCCACCGACCCCCGCGGCCCCGCCATGGGACGGCTGTGGTCGACCGACCCGGCCGCTACTCGCGGCGCCAACGGCCCGTTCGCCGGGGGCATCGTCGCGCAGCTCGGGCAGTAGAGCTGCGCGGCCACGGCCGCAAACACGGAGCGTCCCGCGACCCGAGCGTGGGGCGCGAATCCCCCGGTCGCCGGCGGCCGAGGCCGCAACCAAACTCAACGGCCGAGCGTGGGATCCGGCGCGTGCGCGACCGGTTCCGGGTGCGCCATGCACCAATCGACCACGCGCTCGGTGATCAGGTAGTAGCAGCTGCCGTGGCCGGACAGGTCGGGCCGGTCCCGGTCGCGGACGATCTCGTCGATGGCCGCGGCGATCGCTTCGCGCTCGGCTTCGGTGAACGTCGCCGGATCGTCCAGGTGGTGGCCGACGAAGCGCCACATGCGCTCGCAGTCCGCGTCCCAGTTGGCGTTACCGTTGCGGTAGGCCTCGTCTGTGAGCTTGCCGGCGATGCGGATCAGCTCGCCCTGCAGGGTGTCGGCCTGCCCGTGGGTCGGCACGAACTCGTCCCACAGCCGCTCGTGCTCTTTGGTCCACTCGTAGTTGCGTTCTGGCATACCATCTCCGCCGCACGACAGCAGCGCGGCGACCAAGCCCAAGACGCACGGGTATCGAGGGACCGACCTCGAATTCACTCCGCGCCCGTGTTGCCGCAAACGATCCAAGACCGCGACAGTCTACGGCAGCAGGCGGATGCCGATGGCATTCGACGCCAGGATCGCCCCGGTCGGCCCGGTGCGGTCGTCGACGAACGCCTGGGTGTAGATCGTCACCGGCGCGCCGACCTTGATCACCGGTAGGTTCAGCACCAGGTCGCCGGCCGCGTCGGTCATGCCGCACGCGATCTCGAACCACGGCCCGCCGACGCTCGCCGTCAACGGCCCCAGCGAAGAGGTCGTCCGCGACAGACCGCCGAGGATCAGCACCGGCTTGCCGGCGCTGCCGTCGACCTCGAGCCGCACCGGCGTGCCGGAGCGGTGCTGGACCTGCCAGGCCGGCTCGCCGTTGACGCGGTGCACGGCCAGCGCGAGCTTCGCGCCGGCGTAGGCATCGACGCGGCCGGCGCCGTAGGTGTTCTCCTTGCCCGCCACCAGCCCGAAGTCATCGGCGGTCTGGTGGACGATCATCGCCACGTCCTCGGGCGTCAGGCTCATGTTGGCGCTCTTCCACAGCGCCGCGATGCCGGCGACGACCGGGGTCGCGTTCGAAGTGCCGCCGAACGGCCGGATCTGGCAGCTGAAGCCACTGCCAACGGTCGTGTCGGTCCCCGACGGCGCGACCACGTCCGGCTTGAGCAACCCCAGCTGGGCACCTCCCGCCCACGGGTAGTCGTTGTGGGCAGCGCTCCAGTAGATCGTCGGAAACGTCGGCACCACCGCGAGCAGCTCGGTGAGATCCCACGCCACCGGCCCGCACGGCGTCGTGCTCTGCAGCTGCCGCGTGGACAGGTCGTACGCGCCGACGCCGATCACCCCGCTGCGGGCACCGACCAGCGTCTGCGCCGGATCCATGTACGGCGAGGGCACGTTGCCCGGCGCCGAGACGTTGAATGGGCGCCGCACCCCGCTTGTGGGATCCTGGCACGAGTTGCCGTTGTTGGACGTCGAGTTGGTGCGAATCAGCCCCGCCGCCAACGTCGCGTCGGCGATCTCGCGGTGCATCCGATAGTTGGGTGAGGGTAGGAAGTTGTTCTTGTAGGAATGCGAGCTGGTCTGCACGTGCGCGCCCATCTGCACCGCGTACTGCAACGCGAACCACTGGCTGACCTCGTTGGACAGCTTGCCGGTCATCAACTCGGCCCCCGGCGCGATGCCGTAGGCGGTGCCGTCGCAGAAGCAATTGCCGATCATCACGCCGGCGGTGGCGGTGCCATGGCCGCCGTTGTCGTCGACGTTGGGGCTGTTGGCGGCGAAGTTCCACCCGATGTCGTCGTCGATGTAGCCGTTGCCGTCGTCGTCGATGCCGTTGCCGATGATCTCACCGGGGTTGGCCCAAAGCCCGCTGCGCAGCGACAGGTGGAACTGGTTGACGCCACTGTCGGCGTTCATGATGACGACGCCCTTGCCAGTGAAGCCCATCGCCCACACTTTGTCGGCGCCGACCTCGGCCGGCCCGTTGCCCGCAGGCCCACAGCCCGCGGCGCCGGAGTGCGCGGCGCGCGGCGCACCGTCCTCGTAAGCGGCTGGCGGCAGGACCACGTCGGGCCACACTTCCCAGACGTCGTCGCGCGCCGCGACCGCGCGGACCACGTCGGCGTGCGCCTCCGCGCAGACGAAGTTGCCGAGCCAGTTCGCGGCAATGTCGCGGCAGCGACCGCGCTGCCGCTCCGCAAGCAGAAGCTCGACGATCGGGCGCTGGCTGCGCGCGGCATGGGCGCGCAAGTCCGCGACCACCGCGGCCCGGCGCGCGGCGAGCGGCAGGTCGCGCACGCGCGGAGACCAGTGGCCGGGCCCGATCCGGTCACGCATCACGAAGTAGACCCGCATCGGTTCGTCGCCGCGCGTGTTGGCCAGGCGGGCCGCCAGCGTGCGCTCGAACTTCCAGTCGACGTGCTGTGCCGGCATCGCCGCCGCCAGCAGAACCGCGGCCGCAGCGATGCGCCGTCCCCGCCGAACTCCCATTCTTCGCCTCACTGGATCGTGAACGAGACAGCGTTGGTCAACGTCAACGGCGTCTGCCGCCCGCTGGCGACATCGACGAGCAGGCACTGCGCCTCGAGCGTGGCGCCGACCAGCGACGCCCTGTTGGGGATCGGCACCGGGAAGACCGCGGTGCCATCGGCGAGCGCGGGCGTGCCCGGCGTGGTCCCGAAGCCGAGCTGCAGCAGCGGCTGCACCCACAGCGTGCAGCCGGTGACACCGACTAAGCCCAGGTCGACCTGGAACGTCGGGTTGGCGCCGAAGACGAACACGCACGGCACCGCCGGCGGCGCGCCGTGCACCTCGAGGTTGAAGTTGGGGTTGCCGACCGAGGCCGTCTGCGCCGAGCCCAGCACCGGAGTCACCCCCGTGCCGCCCGCACAGCCGGCGCCGTGGTCAGTGACCGAAGCGCTGTTGACGAACAGGCGCACCGGCACGGACTGCTGCTGGCTGTCGCCGAAGAACGCCCATTGGTCACCGTTCTCGGTGCCGTCGCCGTCCGCGGTATTGGACCCCGTGTACAGCTCGACCAACCCCGGCGTCGCCGGTGCCGTGTAGCCGTACTGCCAGCTGCGGCCGAAGAACGCGAAGCTGTGGGTGATGAACTTGCCAGCCGGATCGGTCTTCGTCATCGACCCCGCCGCCAGCGCGCCGCGCGTCACCTCGGCGACAAACCCGCCCCAGGTCGAGGTCGACACGCCACCCGTGGTCGTCGACGTGATCTGGATCGCCTGCCCCGCATCCAACGAGTACTGCGTGGGCGACACCTCGAGGTGCGGCAGCGGCACTCCCGCGGTGGCGGAGTGGCATTGCGCGCAACCCTGGCCGGTGCGGACCACGGTGTTGGGGACGGTGCCGGGAATGCCGGTCGTGCCGGGCAACGCGCCCTTGCTGTAGGAGAGGGCGGTGGCGGCGAGCACGAGCGCGGCCGGACTCGCGATCAGGAGGAGCCGGTGTTTCATCTGCGACGGGCCAAAGGTGTGGTGTGTGTGGCGGCGTGGGCCTTGGCCACGCGACGCCATGGGAATGATAGCGTACGCGGCCGCCCGCGGCCCGAACGGGCGCCCAGGCAGTCCGATCCTGCGACAGGGCGCCAATCCGCCGCGGCAAGGGCGGCTCGTGAGCCTTAAGGCCCCCCGGGCCTCAGGGTCCGCAAATCTTCGCGCGGCGACAACCTTTCGGAAGGCTCGATGCCGCTGGAACTTCGACAACGCAGCTCCCGGAGGCTCGAAGACAACACTGGCCTCTGGGCTCAGCGCGGCCGCCGGCGACCGCGGGACCCGCGACCGACGCTCGGGTCGCGGAATGCTCCGTGTTTGGTTGCGGCCTCGGCCGCGCTGAGGTCAGTCGTCGGCGGGGATCGGCTGGACCGCGCTGCCGCTGGCCATGCTCAGCGTCGCCGCCTCGAGCGCCTGGACCACGCGCAGGCCGTTGCGGCCGTCGGTCAGCGCCGGCTCGCCACGCTCGACGCAGTCGAGGAAGTGCTCGCACTCGGCCTGCAAGGGCTGATTCAGCCGAATCGCCGGGATGTACACCCCGCCGTCCACCACGGAGGTCTTGTACTCGAGGTAGGTGTCGGCATCCGGCGGCGCCTCGACGTGCCCGTCGTAGACCTGCACCGGCCGCTGCAGCTCGAGGTCGTCCCAGACCGCCATCTTGGCACTGCCGACGACGGTGATCTGCCGCACCTTGCGGGGGTTGAGCCAGCTGACGTTGACGTGGGCCAGCGGACCGTCGGCGAAGCTGAAGGTGGCAAAGACCGCGTCCTCGATCTGCGCGTTGAGGTAGGACTGACCGCGCGCGGTGACGTCCAGCGGCGGCCGCCCCATCAAGTAGGTCATGATCGAGATGTCGTGACTGGCGAGATCCCACAGCGCATTGACGTCGGTGCGCACCGGTCCGAGGTTGGTGCGCACGAAGCTCAGGTAGTGGATGTCGCCGAGCTCGCCGGCGTCGATCAGCTTCTTGAGCGCTCGGATCGACGCGTTGTACTCGAACACGTGGCCGACCATCAGCACGCGCTGCCGTGCCTCGGCCAGCTCGATCAAGGCGCGCGCCTCCGCCGCCGTCTTGGTGATCGGCTTCTCCACCATGACGTGCTTGCCGGCCTCGAGTGCCTGCCGCACCAGCTCGAAGTGCGTGTGCACCGGCGTCGACACCGCCACCGCCGCGACCTCGTCGTCGGCGAGAATGTCGTCCAGCTGCTGCGTCGTGCGAGCGCCTGGCTGCTTGTCGGCGAAGCGTTCGAGACGCCGCGGATCGAGGTCACACACCCACTTGATCTGGGCACGGCCGGTGAGCGCGAACGAGCGCGCGATGTTCGGTCCCCAGTGCCCGACGCCGACGAGTCCGATGTGGTGCATGCTCTTAGTTCCGCGCAGTCCGCGCCAACACCTCGGCCGCCCGGCCGACGGCCTCGTCGGGCATCTCGGCGTAGATCGGCAGGCTCAAACAACGCCGCGCCCAGCGCTCGGAGACCGGGAAGCGCCCGGTCTCGTAGCCCAACCAGCGATAGGCACCGAGCTCGTGCACGGCGAACGGATAGTGAATGCCGGCGCCGATCCCGGCCGCGTGCAGCGCCTGCAGACACTCGTCCCGGTTGCCGACGCGGACCACGTAGAGGTGGTGCACCGAGCCGGGATCGATGTCGGTCAGCTCGACGCCATCGATGCCGGCCAAGGCGTCGTGATAGGCGGCGGCGAGCTCGCGGCGCCGCGCGTTCCAGGCGTCGAGATGGCGCAGCTTGACGCGCAGCACGGCCGCCTGCAGCGTATCGAGGCGACTGTTGAGCCCCATGCTCTCGTGGTGGTACTTGACCGCGCTGCCCCAGTTGCGCAGCAGCGACAGCTCGCGCATCAGCTCCTCGTCGCCGGTGGTGATCGCGCCGCCGTCGCCGTAGGCGCCGAGGTTCTTGCCCGGGTAGAAGCTGAACGCAGCGATCCGGCCGAGCGTTCCGGCGCGCCGGCCAAACGCTTCCGCGCCGTGCGCCTGGGCAGCGTCTTCGAGCACGGGCAAGCCGTGCTTGTCGGCCACCGCCTGCAACGCCGGCATCGCCGCACACTGGCCGTAGAGATGCACCGGCAGGATCACCTTGGTGCGCTCGGTAATGGCTGCCTCGACCAGCTCCGGATCCAAATGGCCGCGCGCCGGGTCGACGTCCACCAGCACCGGGCGGCCGCCGGCGAGGGTCACGCCGAGGGCAGTCGCGACGAAGGTGAACGCCGGCAGGATCACCTCGTCCCCCTCTCCGACGCCGAGCACGCGGCACGCGAGGTGGAGTGCATCGGTGCCGCTGGCGCAGCCGATGGCGTAGCGCGCACCGCAGAACGCGGCGAACTCCTGCTCGAATCGCTCGTGGTCCTCACCCAGGATGAAGTCGCAGCGGTCGAGTACACCGCGCAAGGCGGCGTCGATGTCGGCGGCGATCTGCTGGCGCTGCGCTTTGAGATCGACCAGCGGGATCGATCGCTTGGAATCGGACATGGAGCGGGGCCGCGGTCTTGGCGCGGCACAACGGGCAGAGGGCGAAGGGCAACGCGAACGGGGCGCAGTGACACGCCTCGCCGCAACTACACAACACTAGCTCTGGCATGGGGATGGTGCAAATCGAGGGAGCGCCCACCAGACCCGGCACGGCACGGCGAACGGCCGGCCCCAACGGCGCTACAGTCGCCTGCAATGACCCCTTCGAACCACCGCGACCGGCCGGCAGAGCGCCCGCGGCGCGCCATCGCCGTGGCCGCGCTGTCGACGGTGCTCGCCAGTACCGCCGCCGGCCAACCGGTCACCGGCGAGGTCGCCGAACCCGGCCCGCCCGACCCGCGGCAGGCGGGACTGCGCGCCGCGGAGTGGCTGTTGCACACGGCGACCGAGACCGAGCACGGTCTCGCCTGGGCCGCCGACCCCACCGACCCGAAGACGCGCAGCGACGCGCTCTACTCGGGCAGCGCCGGTGCAGTGTTGCTGCTGATCGAAGCGCACGCGGTCACCGGCGAACCCCGCTGGGCCGCGGCGGTCGGGCGGGCCGCCGACCACTTGGCCGCGGTCGCCGGCGACGAGGCGGCGATGCCGCCCGGGCTGTACACGGGGCGCGCCGGCATCGGCTACGCGTTGGCACAGGCGTGGCGTGTGACCGGCGCGCCCGAGCACCGCGAGGCAGCAGCCCGCTGCGCCGCCGTGCTGTGCGACACGGCCACACCAGCCGGCGCGGGCGTCGAGTGGAACCACGTCACCGACATCATCGGCGGCGGCGCCGGCATCGGGCTGTGGTTGCTGCAGGCCGCCGCCGAACTCGAAGCGCCGCGAGCACTGCAGACCGCGGTCGCGGCCGGCCGGCGGCTCCTCGAGCTCGATCGCCGAGACGCCCGCGGCCGGTGGTGGCCGATGTCGGCGCGCACCGAGCGGCACTATCCGAACTTCTCGCACGGCACCGCCGGCGTCGCCTACTACCTCGCGACGCTGCACGCGGCGACGGGCGATCCCGAGTTCCTCGCCGCCGCGGTCGACGGCGCCGCGTTCTTGGCTAGCGTCGAACGCGACGGGTTGGTACACCACCACGAGCCCGGCGGCGAGGACCTGTTCTACCTCGGCTGGTGTCACGGACCGGCCGGCACCACGCGCCTCTACCAGCGCTTGGCATGGACGACGGGGGACGCCACCTGGTCGCAGCGGCTGCGGCAGTCGGTCGACGGCCTCACGGCCCTGGGCGTGCCCGGTCGACACCCCGGACTCTGGGACACCGTCGGCCAGTGCTGCGGAACCGCCGGCATCGGCGAGATGCTGCTGCAAGTCGATCCGCTGCGGCACGCCGGGCTCTTGGACGACATCGCCGCGGACCTGCTCGCCCGCGCCACGACCGACGCCGACGGACTGCGGTGGGTCCAGGCCGAGCACCGCGTGCGGCCCCAGCTGCGCCTGGCGCAGACCGGCTACATGCAGGGCGCGGCCGGTGTCGGTCTGTTCTTCCTGCACCTCGACGGAGCCCGCAGCGGGCGGCCGCCGCGGGTCGTGCTGCCAGACTCCCCCTACCGCCGCTGACCGCGGCGCCGGTGCTCGACCAGCCGCCCCTGGTGCAGCACCAGGATCCGGTCGGCGTCCTGCACCGTCGACAGCCGGTGGGCGACGATCAGCGACGTGCGGCCCGCCATCAGCTGGCGCACCGCGTCCTGCAGCAGATGCTCGGTGTGGGTGTCGACGCTGGCGGTGGCCTCGTCCAGCAGGAGCACTTCGGGGGCAATCACCAGCATGCGGGCAAACGCGACCAGCTGCTTCTCACCGGCCGAGAGGTTCTTGCCGCGCTCGGCGATCGGCTCGTGGTAGCCCGCTGGGAAGCGCGCCACGACTTCGTCGAGGTGCAACCGGCTGGCGGCGGCGATGGCATCGGCTTCCGAGACGCCTTCCTGCCCCAACAACAGGTTGTCGAGGATGGTGCCGTGGAACAAGAACGGGTCCTGCGGCACGACCCCGATCCGGCGGCGCAGATCGGCACGCGGCAGCTGCCGGACGTCGACACCATCCAGCGTGATCCGCCCCTCCTGCAGCTCGTACAGCCGCGTCAACAAGCTGAGGATCGTGCTCTTGCCGGAGCCGGTCACCCCGACCAGAGCGACGGTCTCGCCAGGCTCGACCGCGAAGCTCACGTCGTGCAGGACCGGCTCCGCATCGCCGTACGAGAAGGTGACGCCCTCGAATGCCAGGGCGCCGCGCCGGCCGCCATCGCCCTCCGGCGCGACCATGCCCGCAGGCTCGGGCGGCTCCGGCTCCTCGTCCAACAGCGCGAAGATGCGGTCGCTGGCGACGAACGCGTTCTGCATGACGGTGTACTTGAGGCTCAAGTCGTTCACCGGCCCGAAGAACTTCTGCATGGTGTCGACGAACGCGAACAGCGTGCCGAGGGTGAGCGCCCCCGCCCAGCCCGCCGCCGCGTCCGCACCGAGGCCACCGAGCACCACCCCACCCCCGTACCAGAGGATCAGCGCGGTGGTGAACGAGCCCAGCATCTCCATCACCGCCGACAGCAGCGACTCCCACCACACCGAACGCAGCTGGGCCGCGCGCACGCCGTCGTTGATCACGCCGAACTCGCCCGCGCGCCGCTCTTCCTGGCCGAACATCTGCACGACCGGCATGCCGGAGACCTGCTCGTGCAAGAACCCGTTGAGCTCCGACAGGCGGCCGCGCATCGCCGTGTACGCCGTGCGCACTCGGCCGCGGATGAACATCGTCGCCGCCACCAGCACGGGCACGACGAGCAGCGTCGCCCCGGTCAGCGGTGGGCTCAAGCTCAGCATCAGGCACACCGCCGCGATCAAGAACACGACGTCGCCGAGGATGGTGACGACACCGGAGGAGAACATCTCCTGCAGCGCCTCGACGTCGGTGGTGACGCGCCCGACGAGGCGGCCGATCGGGGTGCGGTCGAAGAACGCCGCCGGCAAACGCTGCAAGTGCGCGAACACCTGCCGCCGCAGCTGCAGCAGCGCGCGTTGGCCCGCGGTCTCCAGCGCCAGCTGCTGCAACCAGCGCGCGCCCATCTCGACCACGGCCACCCCGGCAAACGCCGCCATCAGGGCGCCGAACCCGCCCGCCTCCGCCCCGATCAGGTGGCGGTCGATGGCCCGCATCAGGATCCACGGCTGCGCCAGCCGGCAGCCGGACGCGAGCAGCAGCAGCACGAAGCTGAGCCCGATCCAGCCCTTCTGCCGGGCCATCACCCCGCGCAACCGCCGCCACAGCTCGCCGCGCGGCAGCCGCGTGGCCTCCAGCCTGGCTCCCAGCGCCGTCACCACTCCGCTCCCGGCAAGCCCAGCTCATCGGCAAGCGACTGCTGCACCTGTTGGACCGCGAACAGCTCCGCGTAGTAGCCGCGCCGCGCCAGCAGCTCGTCGTGCGTGCCGCGCTCGGTGACGCGGCCGTCCTCGAGCACCAGAATCTGATCGGCGTGCTGCACGGTCGCCAGGCGGTGCGCGACGATGATCGTCGTGCACTCGCGCAGCACGGGCTCCAGCCGGCGCAGGATCTCCTCGGCGGTGCCGACATCGACCGCCGACAGGGTGTCGTCCAACAGCAGCAGACGGGGTCGGGTCAGCACCACCCGCGCCAACGAGGTGCGCTGCCGCTGGCCACCCGACAGGTTGACGCCGCGCTCGCCGAGCATGGTGTCGAGACCGCGCGGCAGCTGGCCGAGGTCGGTGCGCAGGCCGGCCACATCGACGGCGTCCTCGACCGCGGCACGATCGGCCGTGGGTTCGCCGAACCGCACGTTGTCGGCGAGCGTTGCACTGAACAAGAACGCGTCCTGCGGCGCCATGCCAACGGCGGCACGCAACCGCTCCAGAGGCAGCTCCACGAGATCGACACCATCGACGAAGATCTGCCCCGGCTTGACGTCGAGCTGCCGGGCGAGCGCGCGCAACAACGTCGTCTTGCCCGACCCCACCGGTCCGACCACCCCGACCGTGCTGCCCGCGGGAGCCGAGAAGGACACGTCGCGCAGCAGCACCCGGCCGCCGGGTTCGTCGCGCCCCGTCGATGCGTAGTCCTCACGCACCGCGCCGCTCAGTCCCCCGGCACGGTCGGGGGGCGGCAGCTCGACCGTCAGCCCATCGACGCGCAGCGCACCGCGCTCGATGCGCGCTGCGTCGCGGGCGTGGTGGTCGTCGATCTCCGGCTGCAGGTCGAGCAACTCGCCGATCCGCGCCAGTGCGGCCGCGCCGCGCTGCAGCGAGCTGAGCACGAACCCCAGCGTGCGCACCGGCACGGCCAGCATTCCCAAGTACAGCACCATCGCCACGAGATCACCGACCGACACGCTGCCGGCGCGCACCAGCGGAGCTCCCGCGACCAACACGAGCAGCGTACTGAGGGACGCCAGCACGCCCATCAGCGACAACAGCGAGGCGCGCGTGCGCGCCACCGAGAGCATCGTCGTGCTGTAGTCCTCGCAGATCTCCTCGAAGCGGGCGCGGTCCGGCCGCTCGAGCACCAAGCTCTTGATCACCCGATGGCCGCTCAAGCTCTCGTCGACCTTCGCCCCGATCCGGCCCAGCTTCTCCTGCCCGGCACGCGATCCCTCTTGCACGCGCCGCGCCAGGCCGTGGGCGAAGTACAAGAACACCGGAAACGGCAGCAAGCCGAGCGCGGCGAGGCCGGGATGCGCGACCACCATGAAGCCGATGCCGACACCGAACAGCACCGCGGTCTCCACCAGGTACATGAAGACCGGGCCGAGCAGCCCCTGCACGTTCTGCATGTCGTTGACGCAGCGCGACATGATGTCGCCGGTGCGGTGACGGACGAAGAACGCGGGCGACAACCGTGCCAAGTGGGCGAACAGGTCAGTGCGCACGTCGTGCACCGCACGGCGGCTGTTGCCGAGCAGGGTGAGGCGGCTGGCGGTGCGCACGGCGGCCCCCAGCGCGGCGGCCGCGGCCATGGCGAGCGCCGCCCAGCCGATCCGCACGCGCAGCGCGGCGGCGCCTTCGCCAACCGCGTCATCCCCCGCCGGCACCTCGGCGGCGCGCAGCGCGTCGATCGAGTCGCCCAGCAAGTAGGGCACGGCAAACCGCAGCGCGACCGCGGCCACCACGCACACGGTCCCCACCGCGTAGCTGGCGCGGTAGCGGCGCACGTAGGGCAGCAGGCGGCGGAACTCGGACGCCATGAGGGCGGAGCAGAATACCGACACAGGCCGCGATCCCAAGGCGCGGCGCGCGGAGTGCACGACTCAGCGCGGCGCGCGCAGCAACACTGCCCGTGCCAGACCGTCTTCGGACTCGACGTCGAACACGGTCGCCATCGGCGGTGCCAGGCTCGCGAGGATCGCGTCGAGCCAGGCGTTGCGCTGGAAGAGCACGGGCTTGCGCTGCCAGGTCAGCAGCGCGTGCGTCGCCCCGCGCGCGGCCAGGTGGTTCCACAGCAGCGGACCGTCCGCATCGGGCGGATCGGGTGAGAAGCCTCGCAAGTGGATCGCCGGCACGCCGAGCGCGCGCGCGATGATGTCGCAGTCGTGACTGAGGACGACCGCGTCCGCGGGCAGCGGCCGCGCCCCGAGCTGGTCGAGGGCGAGCACGATGTCCGGCCTGCCGGTGACGTCTTCGCGCGACGCCAGGCACTTGTAGGGGCGGCGGATGTTGTCGATGCCGACGACGATCAGCGCAACGCACGCGAGCACGCGCACCCAACGCGTGCCGTTGCAGATGACCGCGGCACAAAGCGCAGCGGCGGTGAAGTGCAGCGGGATGCCGTGGCGGTTGGCGAACAGCCACGGCCGGTCGTTGGCGGAGTCGGGGTAGGCGAGACAGGCCAGGGTGTGCGCCGCCGCCAGCATCCAGAACGGTGCCGCCTGCGGCGTCCGCCGCAGGGTCCACCCCGCCAGTAGCAGCGGCAAGGTCCAGTGCCGCAACGCGCGCGGCAGCGAGTCCCGGTGTGTCGGGTCCACCGCCACGCCCAGGCCTTCCAGCCAAAGGGGCTGCACTGCCGCGACGGCCACCAGGGCGACGAGCGGGGCGGCGCGGCGCATCCAGATCCAGGCCGGCGCGGTCGCGGGCCAAGCCCAGAGCCAAGGCAGGAGCAGCACCGCGTTTTGCCAGCGCACGACCACCGCGACAGCCAGCAGCCCCAGCGCCATCCACGGCCGGCGCGCGACGACCGCGCCGATGACCGCGATGTTGGCGAGCAGGGACGGCGCGTCGGTGAGTGGCTGGGTCGCGACATGGCAAAGCCAGCGCGTCATCAGCGCCAGCGACACGCAGGTCGCCGCCAACCACGCCGGCACGCCGAACGCGCGCACCACCACGACGGTCCCCAACCAGACCGCGCCGATCAACGACAGCAGACTGACGACCGCGCCGGCGATCTCCGTGCGGCCGGTCGCCCAGTACAGCACCGCCAGCGGCGCCGGCCACCAGGTGCGGATCTCGGCCGGGCGCGGAAACTCGGCCGGCAGCGCTGGGCCGCGCCGGTCGGCGAGGCTGTTCCAGCCCTCGCCGTCGAACCATCGCTCGGCGACGCTGCAGTACAGCGCAGCGTCCTGCTCGATGAAGCCGGTGCGGCCGATCGCCGGTCCCAGCGTCACCGCCAAGTAGACCGAGACCAGCAGCAGCACGAGCAAGCCCGGGCGATCGAGACCGGTCACCGCGGACAGAGGGCGCATCGGCGCGCCATTCGAGGGCATCGACGACGGCGGCGAAACCCCGAGCCGACAAACAACACCGGGAGACATGGACTCGGCAAATGCCAGCGGGCAGCATGCGTTCCGCCCGTGCCACACTCCTCGCCGGCTCCTCCACGACCCCAGCCCGGCTGGGCGATCCTGATCTGCTTCGCGGCCTCGGGCGCCGCGGCTCTGGTGTACGAGGTGTGCTGGCTGCGACTGGCGGGTCTCGCGTTCGGCTCGACGCATGCTGCGTTGGCCACGGTGCTGGCGGTCTTTTTCGCCGGCATCGCGCTGGGCAGCTGGGGGTTTGGCCGCTGGTCGCAGAAGCTGCGCTCCCCGCTGCGCGCCTATGCAGCGATCGAGCTGGCACTGGCCGCCCTGGCGCTGGCCAGCCCCTGGGCGTTCGCCGCGGCCGAGACCGGCTACGGCGCCGTCGTCGCCGGCACTGATACCGCCGACGACCCCACCTGGACGCGGATGCTGATCGTCGCGGTCCTGCTGCTGCCGCCGACCGTGCTGATGGGCGGCACGTTTCCCTTGTTCTGCGCCAAGTTTGCCACTGCGCGGATCGCCGGGTCGCTCGGCCGGTTGTATGCCTGCAACACATTGGGGGCAGCGCTGGGCTGTGCGCTCACGGGGTTCGTGCTGCTGCCAGTGCTCGGCACCCGTGCCGCGATCGCCTGCGGCGCCGCGCTCAGCGCCGCCGCAGGCCTGGGCGCGTTCTGGTTGGACCGCGCAGCGGCGCTCCCGAGCGACGCGGAGCGAGACGACGACGACGCGCCCGCCATGGCCACCGACGGTCCCTCGAGCGCCGCTGTTCGCGTTCCCGCCTGGCTTGTCGGTGCCTTTGCAGGCAGCGGCTTCGTCACGGTTGGCCTGCAAGTCGTGTGGGCGCGCCACCTCGGCCTGCTGGTGCACAACACCGTGCACACCACCACGCTGACGCTCACCACCGTACTGACCGGCATCGTGATCGGCAGCTGGATCGCCACGCGCTGGTTCGACGCCGTCCGCCACCCGCGGCTGTGGCTCGCCGGCCTGCTGCTGGCGCTCGGCGCGATCGTGCAGCTCCTGCTCGCGCTCCCGCCGACCGCCTGGCGCGCGCTGCGCCCCGAGCTGTGCGCGTACGCGCTCCTGATGCTGCCGCCGATGATCCTCGCCGGCGCTGCCTTTCCGCTCGGGCTGCGGCTGGCGATTCCCGACCCGCGGCACGCGGGCTCGGCGAGTGGTCGGTGGACCGCGGTCAACACCGCCGGCGGCATCATCGGCGCCGTCGCCACCGGCTTCGTCGCGCTGCCCACGCTCGGGTTGGCCGGCACCACATGGTTGCTGACCGCCACTGCCACGGTCTTGGCACTGTGGATCTGGTGGTCGGCGCCGGAACGGCACCAAAGAGCGGCGGTCGTGGCCGGTCTCGCGCTGCTGGCGATCTGGGCCGGGGCGCCGGCAGTGCTCGGCACGCGCGTTCCGCAGGACTTCTTGGCACCGCGGGACGCGCTGATCGCGCACGTCGAGGGCCGCACCGCCAACCTCGCCGTCACCCGCTACGACGGCGTCCGACAGCTCGACATCGACCGCTGGTGGCAGGGCAGCAACGAGCGCAACCACCAGGTCATGGCGGCCCATGTCCCGATGCTCCTCCACCCGTCGCCGGAAAAGGTACTGGTGGTCGGCCTCGGCACCGGACAGGCGCCAGCGGCCTTCGCCCGCTGGCAACCGGAGCGCCTGGACGTCGTCGACATCGAGCCCGCGCTGTTCGACTTCGTGCCGCGCTTCTTCCACGCCGACTGGATGCAGGCTGAAGGCGTGCGCCTGCTGCGGACCGACGGCCGCCACTACCTGGCGCACACCGCAACGCGCTACGACGTGATCTCGATCGAGATCGGCCAGCTGTTTCGGCCCGGGGCGGCGGCGTTCTACAGCGCCGAGTTCTACGAGCATGCGGTACAGCGCCTGCGACCGGGCGGGATCCTGTGCCAGTTCGTGCCGCTGGCGTTCTTGCCGCCGGAGGCGCTCCGCGCGCTGCTGCGCACCTTCCTCGACGCGCTGCCGCACGCGCAGCTCTGGTACAACACGCAAGAGCTGCTGCTGCTGGGAACGCGCGATGCGCCGATCGTCCTCGACATCGCGCAGCTGCGCACTCGGCTGCAGAGCCCCCGGCTCGGCACCGACCTCGACTACGCCCATTGGGGCGGCCCGGCGTGGGCCGTGCGCCAGCCCGAAGTCTTCCTCGCCGGCTATCTCTGCGGCAGCCCGGGGCTGGCGCGCCTGGCGCCCGCCGGTACGCCGCAGCTGCGCGACGACCGCCCGCTGCTCGAAACCATCGCCGCCGGCGTCGAGCAGAGCGCCCGCATGGAGCTGCAGTCGGTGCCCCTGCTGCGCGCGGCGCTCGATCCAATCGCGACGGTGGCTTCTGGCGCGAGCGCCGAGACCCTGGCGGCGGCAACCGAGCGGCGATCGACCCACCTCGATGACCTGGAGGCGCGCGCCCACCTCCGGCTGGCACGCCTACATCAGCGGGCCGGCGCGCTCGACGCCGCGGCCACAGCGCTTGACCAAGCGATCGCGGCCAACGCCGACGACATCGCGGTGCTCCGCGCCCTCGGTGACCTCCGCGGCCAGCGCGACGACCACGCTGGCACCGCCGAGGCCTACCGCCGCGCGCTGCGGCTGGACCCCGACGACGCCGGCAGCCGCCGCGGGCTCGGCCTCGCGCTGCTCCAAGCAGGTGCGGTCCCGGAAGCTGTGGAGCACCTGCGCCACGCAGTCGACCTACGGCCCGAGGACGCGGTCGCGCACAACTACCTCGGCGCGGCGCTGGCGCGCACCGGCGCGCTGCAGGAGGCGGTGCGCCACGTCGAGCGCGCGCTCGAGCTGCGGCCCGGCTATCCTTCGGCGGTCACGCACCGAGAGCACCTCCAACGCGCGCTGACTGGACGGTGAAGGCGACGCCTGATCAGAGTCCGGCGAAGCCGACCGCGTCGGTCAGCTGCACCTGCATCGCCTGACTGACCACCGCGGCCTGCACCCAGAACGAGCGCAGCGCCGGTGGAATCGCGCGCATCGGAAACGGCCCCACCGTGCCGAAGCCGTTCGGGTCGAGGACGATCGCTCCCAGCTGCAGTGGGAACGGTGGCGCGAGCCCCAGGTACCAGTGGTCGTTGGGCGCACCGATGCAGCAGAACGGAGTCGGCAGCTGGGTCGGCGACAGGTAGACCAGGGCAAAGGGGAAGGTCGCGCTGGCAGCGTGCACGCTCAGGCCGAACTCGTCGCCACGCGCCGCCTCGGGAAAGAGGCTTTCGGGGCCGTACAGATCTTCTGGCGGATTGCCGTAGGCGCTGCTGCGCACGAAGCCCTGCAGCACGGAACCGGCGAACAGCGGCGAGACCGCCAGCGTGTCCAGGGTGCGCCCTCCCAACGGCACAGCTGCGGAGGTCCCGGCTGGCCGCTCGAACGCCCACACCGCGCCGGCGCGCGCTGCGGGCACCCGCGGCCGCAACGGGTCGTTGGGCAAGTTGAGCTGCGCCTGTACCGACAGGCCGTCGCTCTGCGGCCAACCCGAGGCCGCCGGCAACGAGACGACCACGCCGAAATGGTCGGGCATCCGCACAGGCAGCCCGATCGTCATGGTGAACTGAAACGCGTTGCCCCCGCCGGGCGGTGGGAAGCCGAACGCGAAGAACGAGCGCGACGTCAGAAGCCCAGCTGGCGACAGGTCGGGATCGACGCCATTGGCCGCGAAGCGCACCGCGCTGATCGTCAGCCGCTCCAACGTCAGCGGGTCCTCGTCCTGAAGGGTGACGTCGAAGCCGACCAAATCGTGGCGGCCGGTCACCTGCAGCGGCGGCTGCATCATGATCAGCTCAGTCGCCGCGGCACCCGCGGCACCCCGCGTCACCGCGTTGTGCTTGCCGTTCCAGAACGGCTTGGACTTGGGGCCGTGCGCGGCGCTGAAGCCGGCGATGGCACAGCTCGCGACCACCCACAGAAACGCCGTACTCCGCCGCATGGCGACCTCCTTGGAATCAGCGGTACTCGATCACCGGACCCAGTCCGAACGTTCCCGTCGTCCCGGTGACCGCCGTCGTGCTTCCCGCGCCCTCGGCCCACACGGTCCGCAGCCCGAACGGCTGCCCCGTACCGACGTAGGTCGGCGTCTGCACCATCACCGGCGCCGACACCGCGTAGTCCTGCGTGTGCACGTCGAAGTTGAGCTCCTGGATCCAGAACTTGAAGCCGATGAACGCCGGTGAGTAGTTGACCGACCAGAACGGACCACCAGCGGTCGGCCATCGCGCCTGCCCGTACTCGTTGGAGCCGGTGATGCCGAAGAAGATCTGCGTGGTCAGGTCGAGGTCGATCGTCCCACAGCCGTTGAAGCTCGGCGGCAAGGTGCTGACCGGGAACCCCTGACCGAAGCCGACGATGTCGAGGGCGCCGAACAAGAAGCCGCGGCTGTGGTGCTCGGCGTGGTGCCTCGTGGCGTGGAAGTTCAAGCGGTTGGTGCTCGGATCGACGCTCAACGAGGGCCGCAGCTCGATCGCCGGCGACCAGCGACGCGGCGAGAAGCAGCGGCTCCCGGCCGACAGCCACGCCGCCTCGGTCGAGTTGGTCATCGCGTCGAGGTCGCGCGTCGCCTGGGTCAGGCGGTTCGGGTCCATCAGATCGTTCTTCCAATGCACGACCTGCATGACCAGCGAGCCGTTGGCGGCGTTGTAGGGAAACGGCGTCGCCAAGCGGATGCGGTAGCCGAACGGCTCGGGGAACGTCGCGTTGAACTGCTGCGCGCCGAACAGCACCGGCTGCCGTGGCAGCACCAGGGTCGCGTCAGCGCCCAGGTTGTTGGCAAACGTGGTCGACGCCGAGGCCGCGGTGTTGCCCGAGGTCGCCAGGGTGACCTCGATCTCCGAGAAGAAGGACTGCAACGTCAGCTCCGGGAGGATCGCGCCATCGCGGCGGAAGCGCAGCTCGCTGATCGTGCCGTTGAAGGTCGACGGCAGATCGCTGATCAGCTGCATGCGGAACTCGGACGCGCCCGGGGTCTGATCAGGATTGGCCCACCACGGAGCGCCGCCGCGGTGGTCGCCGACCGAGGTCTCGCCCTCGGCCGTCGCCGCGGCAGTGGGGAACACCAGCGGCTGCGCCGCGCACGGCACCGCGGCGCACAGCAGCGCCCAGATTGAACGAATCGTCATCACACTCTCCTTACGGGTTCGTCACGTGCACGCTCGGGTTGGACAAGTTGACCCCGACGCCATTGGACGTCAGCGCCTGCCAGTAGGTCGGCACGAACGGTGTCACCCCCGCCGCCGGGTAGTTGATCGCCTGGCCGGCCGGGGTCGGAATGCTGAAGTACGGCACCAGGATCGAGACCGCCGGGTTGACGAACAGATGGCCGGCGGGATTGACGAACAGGCCGCTCTGGAACGACGACCCGCCGATCAGCAGGAACGCCGGTAGGCCCGGGGTACCACCGATGCCGACGTGCACGTGCGTGTGCTGGTCGACCGGCAGGGTCAGGGTGACGTTGCTGAACTCGGCAGCGCCGATGTCGATCGCGACACTCACGTCGAAGTCTCCGTCCAAGCGCCGCGGCTGGTCATAAAGCCCCTGGTTGCGCTGCGGGGACGCGGTCGGGTGGCCTGCATCGACCGCCGGTGAGCCGGCGGTCAGCCGCCAGTCGTTGAGGCCGTTGTAGGCCGGGGCAGCATCCAGGTTGCCGCTGGCGAACGCCTGCCCGTTGAGCTGCGCAGCCGTCATCACCGTCGCACCGCGGCGATACGCGCCGGCGTTGTTGCCGTCGAAAATGCAGTACTCGACGGTCGGGTCGACCGACGTGTCGACCTGGTCGATGCCGAACACCGTGCCGCCGGAGGCCAGACCGTTGTCCGAGAAGATGCAGTTGCGGATCGTCGGGTTGGCACCGTTGCGCAACCGAATGCCGCTGTTCTCGTTCTGATCGATGGTCAAGTTGATGAACGTGCCGGTGGCGTTGTCGACGTCGATCGCGGCACCGCTGCTGGCATCACCGTTGTAGGCGAAGACGCTGTTCTCCACCTGGGCCACGGCACCGTTGCGCACCAGCAAGCCGGCGCCGGCGTCGGCGCTGTCGTTGTTGGAACGGATGAAGCTGTTGCGCAGGGTCGCGTTGACCCCATCCATCAACACGCCGCCGCCGCCCGGCGCACCCGCTTGGCCGCGAAGCACCCAGATGCCGTCCAACACCGCCCCTTGGCCCATCGTCACGACGGTGCCGGTACCGGTACCGACCAGGTTGGTCACCTTCTGGAACGACCGGGCGAGCAGATCGGGATCGCCGCGGCCGACGACCGACTGTGCGTCGCCGACGAAACCACCGAGAACGGTCACGCCCGCGGGCACGTTGAACGCGCCGATGTAGGCCCCACTCGCCACCCACAGGGTGGTCCCCGGCCCGGCGGCGGCGAGCGCAGCGCCGAGATCCTTGTAGGCCGCTGCCCAGCTGGAGCCGTTGCCGCCGGTGGCGACGTTGGCGTCTACGTACAGGATCTGAGCGGCGGCCGGCATCGCGAGCGCCGCGGAGAAGGCCAGCGATCTGAAGACTTGCATGGTTAGAGCCTCGCTCACAGAGTTCGGTCAGCGGGCGACGAAACGCCCGCCGCGCATCACATGGAACACCGGTGCCGGGCTCTGCGCCGTGGTCGGCACCAGCAACGGCATCGCGTAGAGCTCGATGCCGGAGAGGGACTGGTTGTTGGGCAAGGGGACGCGCAGGCTCGCCTGCGCGCTGAGCAGGGCCGGCAGGGTCACGGTCGGCTTGGCGAGATCGAGATACAGCGTCCACGGCGGCAGCGCCACCGACGGCCGCGTTGTCGACAAGCCAACCATCCACACCGCCGCGGTGCCCGGCTGCAGGTCGACTGCCAGGTCGACCGAGCCGCCCAGCGTGGCGGCGGTCGGCGTCACCCAGGCCGAGCCGATCCACGGCTGGCTGGCGAGGCTCTGAACTTGCACGTTGGCGCTGGCGGTGCTCGAGCCCAAGAACGCGCTGGCCAAGGTCGTCACGCCGGCGGCAGTGGCGTCGGTGATGTCACTGCGCACGAAATCGCAACGATCGGCGCGCACGCTCTTGGTGGTCGCTGCGTCGATCATCAGCGGCGCGCTGGTGTGGGCGTTGTCGGCGAGGTCGCCGCCGGGACCGGTCGTGCGCAGCACCACCTGACCGTTGGCGAAGCGGTTGTTGTGCAGCGACAGCACGCTCGCGCGGCTACCCAGCTGCAGCAAGACGTTGCCGTCGACCTGCGTCTCGCTCACCGTCATGTTGAAGCGCGCGCCACTCGGCGTCGTGCGCAGGGCGAAGTCGCCGGTGCCCGGGCCGCCGCGAAGATCGCTGTGCCGCACCGTCACCACCCCTGCGCCGATCGTGTCACCGGCGAGGTCGATCGCCGAACCGCTGGCCGCGATCGTGGTGTGCTCGACGTCGAGCGTCAGCGTGCTGTCGGTCGCCACGGTGCGGGTCGCGACGATGCCGGTGGTCGCGCCGACGATCGCACAGCGGTCGACGACCACATCGACCGCCCCGACGGTGCCCCCCATCGTGAACCGCAGCGCCTCGCCACAGCTCTCGAAGCGAGTGTTGCTGATGCGCATGTCGGTATCGCCGGCAAACCCCTGATCCATGAACTCGATCGCCGTCGGCAGACCGCGGAACACGGTGTCGAAGATCTCGCCCGGCTGGATGCCACCCGGGGGGAACGCCGGCACGCGCACCTCGATCGCCTTCTTGCTCTGGCCCTCGAACAGGCAGTTCCTCACCCAGAACAACTCGCCGGGGTGGTAGTGCAAGAGCGTGTCGTAGCTGATCGCGATCTGCCCACCGCGCACGATGATGTCGCGCAGGTGGAAGTGGTTGGTCCGCGACGGGAAGATCTCGGTCGGGTTGACCCCCGTGGCGTCGATCACCGGCCGGCCGTTGATGCCGAAGAAGTTGCAGTCGACGTGCGCCACCGTGTCGCCGATCACCTCAGTGAGCTTCTGCTCGACGGTGATCACCGGCGTGACGTTGAAGTCGATCTCGATGGTGTCGAGGATCGTCGTCGGCATGCCGCGAAACTGCGCCTGCTCGGCCGCCGACAGCGACGAATACGACAGGGTCGTGTTCATCACCCGGATCGCCTCGTCGAGCGACAACAGGCCGTCGTTGAGCTGACCGTGCGACTTGGGGTCGCTGACGATCGCCGTCATCTGCGCGGAGAGGGTCGCGCTGAGCGCGGCCACGGCTAGGAGGGTTCGCATGTCGGACACTCGCGGACGCGAGTCAGTAAAGAGCAGCGGGGGCGGACGCCAGCGGCACCACCCCCTGATAAGCGCAAGGAGCGGTGCCGTTCCGGTTTCGCCCCGGGCGGCGCCCGAGGCACTGCGGAGTGGGCCGCCCCCAGTCGGCCCGCCCGCAGCTCACGCAACGATCACGGGTGGTTGGTGTGCAGAATGAGACCACCGTCCAGCACGCCGGAGCTCGCGGACGCCGCGTTCGGGTCCAGCGAGTAGAGGTGCACGCACTGCGAGTTCGTCGACGGGTCGATTGGCACGTAGGTCTTGCGGCCGACACCAAGGCCGATGCCACCCGGCTGGGTGTTGTCCAGAGCCACGGCCTGCGAGTAGAAGCTCTGGCCGATCAGGCTGGTGTTGTAGGCGATCGGGTCGATCGACAGGAACGCGAAGCCGGTGCCATCCGTGTTGCCCATGAAGACGTCGGTGACCGGGATGAGCTCGAGCGTGCTGCACAGGCCGCCGATGGCGATCGACTGCGCGGTGGTGCCGAGCAGCATCGTCGCCGGCGAGTTCGGCGCGGCGCGGGAGATGTCAAAGGCCGACGACATCTTGGTGCCGTGGTTGAAGAACTCGACGTGGTTGTTCATGCCGCGAGTCTGGCCCGTGGTCACGCACGACGAGTTACCGGTGCTCCCGGTGGCGCCCTGCATCACGGACAAGACGACCGGGTCGGCGTCCATCGGGTAGGACTTGCCGGCCTGGTCGTTGGCCCAGACGCGGACCTCCCAAACCAGGTCGGTGCCGGTGGCCTGCTTGCCGAGGTAGCTCCATTGCGAGTCGAGCCACAGGATCGCCCAGTTCGACTCGGACTGCGGCGCTAGCGCCGGCGCGGCCTGCCAGTCGGGGAAGCTGACGCGCTTGCGCGAGATCACCACGGTCTTGGTGCCGGCGGTGTAGTTGCCGTCGAAGTTGCTGGTCGCGGTGGCGAGATCGCCCTCACCCATCACCAGCTCCATGTCGAGCGTGCGCGCGACGTAGTTCGGATCGAACGGCATCAGGCCGTCGCGACGGAAGGCGATGCGGTTGCGGTCGGCCTTGGAGCCCCAGTTGGTGGCGTCGATCTGCTGGAATCGCAGCAGCGCTTCCTTGCCGATCAGGTCGACGGACAGCGACCCTTCGGTGCTCTCGTAGCCCGCGGGGCTCGAGGTGAAGTGATCGGGCTGAGCGATGACGGGGGTGGCGATCGTCGCCACCACCGCGAGATGGAGGAGGTTACGCATGGTTTCCTAGTTGTCAGGTGTGTGGGGTGCGAGGCGGCCTCGCGGCGCCCCGGCTCGGGTGAGCGCGGAGAAGCCTAGCGCAGACTCGCGCGTTGGCTAGGGGGTCGAGGCCGGGTTTGGGCCTCAAATCGGGAGTTTGGCCCCGGTCGTCGGGTTGCCGTCGGGCCGTCGGAACGCCGACAACCGCCACGGCGCGGACCGAAACCCCCCGTGGATTCAGATCTTGATCTCTCTCCTGTGGCCGTTGCGGGGCTCCCACCGACGGGCACCGGACGGAGGCTCGGCTGCAAAAAAATCGACCCCTCAGCCGGGTCACGCGACACACATGGCGCGCGACCGACTCGAGTCGCTGCTCACTGGGTGGAGTCCCCTCAGTATTGCACTCGCATCCACGGGGTCTCGAAGAGGCTAACGGTGTCATCGACTCCAACCTTCCCATCGAGGGCGCCAACCCCCGTCCCAGGAATCGCCGGAAAGATGAATCGAATCTTGTCGCCCGCGCCGACCGGTTTCACGTCGATGATTGTTGGCGGCACGATCGGCGATGGAGAGCTGAACAACGCCGGAGATGCATGCGCGATCCACAGGGCAGCGGTGCCCGAGACCTGCGATCGGAGCGGCACGTAGTACCGGTCCGCCCCCAAGTCCGCGCGATACAACCCCGAGCTCAGCAGTGGGCTACCGCCGGGCGCACGATGGCTACCGATCATCTTGCGAACTCGATCCGATCGAGGATCGATGATGCACACTGCGTCACACTTGTCCGTGGACAAGAACTTGATCTTGATCGAGACCCGGTACCCGGTCGGAGTCAGAAGTGGATCGACCCTCCAACCTTGCCCCTTCGGCTCAGCGACCATCAACGGGTCGGTCGGATGGTCCGACGCGAACACGATGGCGCCGACGCTCTCGTCCCAGGCGAGGCCGGAGATCTCCCCGGTCGGCGGAACACCGAAAGCGCTGTGGCCATCGAGCCACACGGTCGGCTCCGTCCATTCGGATCCTGTCCACTCCGTGAACAGAACATCGTTTCCGTCAACAGGTCCGATGTTGGTCCATTGGTTCGTCGCCGCCGCCGCGGACCCGTTGGTTACGGAGAAGATGAGCTTCGTACCCCCCCATGGCTCGGGATCGTTGATCAGCATGGGGATGTAGGACTCCAACGCGACCGTGTCCGGCTGCGTGTTTGGTTGCGTGACAAGGCTGATGTCCGAAACGTCGTTCGCGGTGAGCAGCTGGTCGATGTACTCGGGCGGCAGCCCGGTGCTCCCGTCGACGACGTACTGGAAGTGAATCCCGGCGCGATCCGAGGCCGGCTGCTGGTTCAGGTAGGAACCAGCTTCGCCGGTGGTGGACGGATCGACCGAGAGCAGCACCGCGATCCACCCGTCAGCGGTCGACGGGGCTTGCAATCGCCCCTTGTCCACGGGAATGAAGACATGATTGGTCGACAGCGCATCGATCTCGATCTGCTGACCATTGCTCCACGGCAAGATCCTGAAGTCGGGATCTTGCGCCCCCGGAGCAGGAAACGGCAGCGGCGACGCGCCGATGTCGTTCCTGTTCTTCAGCCAGCCGGGCAGCGCATCTCCCGGATCGATGAGACCCTCGTCGTTCGCCGTCGTTGGGGACACGACCACCGTCTGTGGCATGTCGTAGAGGTTGCCGTATTCCTGCGGCAGGAGAGCTAGGCAAAGCTCGAGTAGCATCGGTCACTCCTTCTCGGTTGGGGGTGGGTCTTCGATTGTGAAACTGCGCTGCGCTTCCCTTTCCGCCAACAGCGTGAAGAGGTGCCGCACGGCCTCGTGCGACTCGCGGCTGAGGTCCTCCGGCAAGGCGTCCGCCACCTGGCGCAAGTACTCCGGACTCTGGGGAGCTCGCTCGCACACGAGCTGGAACACAAACTCGTCCAGCACTGCCTCTCCCGAGCTGATCGCGATCGCAGCACGGCGATCTCTCTCGTAGCTTTCTCGGCGCGTGGACTGACCCGGCGGTAGCTCGGAGAGGGCCTGGGCAAACGCGTTTGCCGCGCGTTCAGCACTGTCTCTTGCATCCTCACGCCGCCCCGCCCAGATGCGGCCGATCGCTTCGCTCAACGCAACGTAGCCCTCGCCCTCCCATCGCAGATGGGACAGCTGCGGCTCTCCGGCCCGGCGCGCGGCGCGCGCCGCCTCCTCGAAGTCGCCTCCGTCGGAAAGCGCCGCATCCGCCAGGGCCTTCGCGAGAGCAAGTGCGGCTTTGGCGCCGCGGGGACGAATCTCCAGTGCATGCCGCGCGCTCTGCGCAGCCCTCTCGAAGTCTCCCGTCCTGCTGTAGCAGACTGCCAGGTTGGTGTGCGCGTTGTAGTAGCGCGGCGCCCGAGCTGCGACAGCCTCCAAGGGGAGGATGGCGTCCGCCCACTGCTGCATCAGAGTCAGCGCCGTGCCTTCGAGATACTGCAACGAGACCGACGGTTGGCCGTGCTCGGCTTGTAGCTTGCGGATTTCGACGTAGACGCTCGGTGCCCGCGCGGACTTGTAGAGCGCCAGCTCGACGGTCAGCCGGAGCTGGCGCACTCGCAGATCCGATCCAGCGACTCGGAGGTGATCGAATGCGCGCCGGTAGGCATCGGCGACTCCGCTTCGCAACAGCCGATGTGCCTCCAAGAAGTGCTCCACCTCGGTTTGCGGCTCCGGAGTCTGAGGTCCAGGTTCCCGTCCAGCCACGGAAACATCAGCCAGGGCTCGGGCATACGGCGTCCCCAACACGTCGGCCACCGCCGCGAAATCCTCCGCAGCCCCCGCCGGATCGTGGTGATCCTGGCGGAACGCTCCCCGATAACTCCGGACGATCACGTCGTCGGGCACTAACCGCACCGCAGAGTCGAGCAACCGCTCCATGCGGTGGCGTTCGATGGCATCACCGATTTCGGGGTTCTTCCCGAGCGTCAAGTTCGGGATCAGCTGGCGAAAGACCGCCAGCATCTGGCCGGTGGCGAGGGACCGGGTTCGTTCGCTCCACGCGACGAAGCCCAGGACTCCAGCCAAAGCCCCCGCACCCAGGACACCCGCCTGCAGGTGGCGCGCCCTCGACACCGCGCGCCACGTCCGGGCAACGGGCCCCCGGCGCCGCGCGCTCACCGACCGGAAGTCCAGGAACGCGTTCAGGTCCGCCGCCAACGCGGCCGCGGTGGGATAGCGGTCGGCGGCGCGCCGCTCCATGCCGCGCTCGAGGATCGCAACCAAGTCGCGCGGCAGACCGCGACATACCCGATCGGGAGGCGGCGGCGCCTGGCGCTGGAGCGCGGCGATCACCTGCCGCACGTCCCCGTCGTACGGGGCGCGGCCGGTGACCAGGTGGTAGAGCGTCGCCGACAGCGAGTAGATGTCGAGGGCGGGACTCGGTTCGTGACCCCCCTCGGCCTGCTCCGGCGCCATGTACTTCGGAGTGCCCAGCGTGGTGTCGCCGACGGTGAGGGTGGCATCCCCCAGCTGCGCCGCGATGCCGAAGTCGAGCAGCACCGCGCGGCCATCGCGCGCGATGAAGACGTTGGACGGCTTGACGTCGCGGTGGAGGACGCCGGCGTCGTGCACCGCGGCGAGGCCGTCGGCGAGCTCGGCGGCCCAACGCGCCGCCAAGCGCAGGAAGCCCTTGCCCAGCTCGGCACCGCTGCCGAGCCGTTCGCTGATCCACGCGGTCCCCACGTCGGCGCCGACCGTCGCCGCCCGCGCCTCGCGCTCGTCGAGCAGCGCCGCCATCGACACACCCTGCAGCAGCTCCATCACGAGGTAGTGGAGGCCCTGGTCGGTGCAGCCGCGGTCGAACACCGTGATGACGTTGGGATGCCGGATCTGCGCCATCGCCTGCGCCTCGCGCAGGAAGCGGTCCGCGGCCACGGAGGCGTCGAGGAGGTGCGGGTGCAGCACTTTGACCGCGACCGGGCGCGCCAGCTCGAGGTCGACGGCACGGTAGACCGCGCCCATCGCGCCGGCCCCGATGCGCGCCTCGGCGCGATAGCGATCGGCAAAGCACAAGCCCTCGAGATCGCCAACGGCACCGACGCCGCCTCGCCAGGCGTCGACGCGCGTTCCCATCGCCAACGCCTCCCGCAGCGCCTCCAGCAGCTCGGGGTGGTCGGCGCAGACGTCGGCCAAGTCGGGATCGGCGCCGTTCTCGCGCAGCTCCAGCACGCGCTCGACCAGACCGGCCAGCGTGCCGTCGCGATCGTCGGCCGCGCCCTTCACGCCTCGAAACCCCGCCGGCGCAGCCCGACCAACACCCGCGCGTGCGCGGTCCGCGCCGCCTTGCGCGCGGCCTCCGCCGACGACATGCCGAGCGTCCGGGCGATCTCCGCGTAGGGTCGCTCCTGCCGGAACCGCAGCCGGAACACGTCGCGCAGCCGCTGAGGCAGCAGCGCGACCACCTCGTCCACCGCCGCGTCGAACTCGCGGTTGCGCACCGCGCGCGTCGGCGAAGTCATGTCGCTGGACAGCTCGGCGCGGGCCAGCACCGTCCCTGCCCGGTCGCGGCCGCGATCGCGGCACTTTGCCCGGTGGAACCGGATGGTGTCCATCAGCTGCGTGGTGACCGTCGTGGCCAGATAGCTGACGAAGGCGCGCTCATCGCCGGCCCGAAACCGGCGGAGATCCCGCATCACGCCCATCAGCACCTCGTGCACCACGTCGCCCGTGCTGAACAGCGCGGCCAGCGCCTGCTTGCTGTTGCGCACCTGCAAGTCCAGCTGGCGCCGGACCATGCGACTGACCTCCGGGTAGAAGCGCTCGATGAGCGCGTCGCGTGCCGGCAGGTCGCCCGCCTGGGCACGCCGAATCAGACGCTCGATCTCTCCGGCTGCCGGCCGCTCAGGCGAATTTGGGTGTAGCACCCCGACCATGATGCGGCACGAGGCGAGCGCCGTGGCGCGCAGCGGCCCAACACTCTCAAAAAAAGCGCGCCGGCCCCCGTCAGCGCACTCGATCGTACTCCGGGTTGACCGCGCGTTCGCCCCAACGCTGCACGACGGCGCGGAGGGCGGCGTCGGATTCAGGGTATTGCCCTAAGTCACCCGTCTCAACCATCCAGCGGGCGAGCCGCACCCGCATCTCGCCCAAGGCTTGCGCGTGCGCGGGGTCGTGGACCAGGTTGCGCGTCTCGTGTGGGTCGGTGTGCAGGTCGTACAGCTCTTCGCTCGGCCGGTGCGGTCCGGCGAACCGCTTCTGCACGGAGTCGAGGCGGCCCCCGTCGTAGAGCTCTTTGAGGACGCGCATCGTCGGCCAATCGTCGCGGTACTGCGGCTGCAGGTATGGACGATCGGTCATGAAGTTGCGGATGTACTTGTAGCGCGCCGTGACCACGGCGCGGATGCGATCGATCGTGTAGTCACAGCGATCCCGCGCCGCGACGAAGTGATCGCGGCGAAAGCCCTCCGCAAACACATCGCGACCGTGCATGTGCGGTGGCACGGCTATCCCCGCCAACGCCAAGGTGGTGGCGGCGAGGTCGAGGCCGCTGATCAGGTCGTCCCGCACGACCCCCTCCGGCACGCCGGGGCCGGCGATGATGCACGGCACGCGGATGCCGCCCTCGTACAAGAACTGCTTGTGGCGCATCAAGCCCATGCCGTGATCGGAGAAGAAGAAGATCACCGTGCGCTCCAGCAATCCGTCGCGGCGCAGCGCGGCGACGATGCGGCCGACCGCGGCGTCGAGATCGAGGATCGAGTCGTAGTGCTTGGCGATCGCCTCGCGGAACGCGGGATGGTCGGGGTAGTACGGCGGCACGTCGACTGCTGCCGGGTCGACGACGGCCGGGGCCTTCGTCTTGCCACCCGTCATCTGGATCTGGCCGAAGAACGGCCGCGTTCCGGCAGCGGGATCGGCATTCCAACAGCGCCCGTCCTCCGCGCCGTGGAAGTTCATCCTCGCGTCGTACCAGTCGTAGAGCCGATCGACGTCGTAGACGAAGTTGTAGTGCAGCTTGCCCTTGTTGAAGGTGAAGTAGCGCGCCAACGCCAAGATCTCGGGGATCGTGCGCACGGCGAGGTAGTTGGGGTCCCACGCGTCCATCTCGATGCCGCGCCATTGTTCGAACGAGCTGTAGTGCTGGTGCGCGCCGATCGAGGTCTGGTGCATGCTGGTGATCACCGCCGACCGGGTCGGCGTGCACACCGGCGCGGGCATGTAGCAGCGCGTGAACCGCGTGCCGGCCGCGGCCAGCGCGTCGATGTGCGGCGTCTGGATCACTCGGTCGCCGTAGCAAGACATCCACGCGTTGGTGTCCTCGACGTAGATCCACAGGACGTTGGGACGATTCGCATCGTTGGGTAAGGTATCGGCCGGCGGCTGCGCTGCGGCCGGCAAGAGACTGAGAAGACAGCAGGCAACGACGATCGGCGGCATGCGGGCGAGCTGGAGAGACAGAGTGGCGTGCAGCATTGCACGGCGCAGGCGAAGATGCCCCGATGAAAGTCCTGTTGTCCCGACTCAGCAACGACCGCCACCGCTTGGTGGTCGAACGCGCCGGCGGCGACCGGATCGAGCGCGAGCTCGAGACCCGCAGCGTGCTGTTGCACGACCTCGTGCACTACGCCCTAGAGGCAGAGGCCGGTATGCAAGACGGCTTCTGGGGGTCACTGGCGTCCGGCATGGACTTCGACACCCTCCTGGCCGAGACCCAGAGCCCAGAGCTGCGCGGCATCCATTTGGCCGAATCGCTGGTCGGCCCGATGCAATCGGTCTGGAAGGGGCAGCTGTCCGTCGACCGATACGTCGAGACCGCCCGCCGCACTGCGCCGTTCGTCGACCGCTCGTTCGTCGACGGGGTCCTGCGCCGCATGCGCCACCTGTGGGGCCACTGGTGCGGCACGCCATTTCACGAAACCATGGAGCTCACCTGGCCGCCGCCGAAGGCGGGACGGTAGGCCACTTGGGCAGCACCTTGCGCTCTCACCCCATCGCCCGGGCAGCGCGCGAGCTGGAGGTGAGCGAGCGCCAGCTCAGCCGGCTGTTCCAGCGCCACGTCGGCCTCGCGCCCAAGACATTCCAGCGCGTTAGCCGCTTCCGCAGCTTGTTGCACACGATGCAACGGACGGGAGAGCTCGCTTGGACGCGTGCGGCCTACCACTGCGGCTTTGCCGACCAGCCGCACCTGTGTCGCGAGTTCCGCGGCTTCGCCGGGATCACGCCGAGCCAGTACGTACCAGCCGCGGCGCCCGACTACATGCCGTGGGCACCGAGAGAAGGCGAAGAGACTACGCCTAAGGACACGTTGTGCCGGGCAATAGGTCGCGCGCCGGCTCAGGAGTCCATCCAGCATGCCAGCGCCCCGCTCTCCTCAAGCGGATCCGTCCCGTTCCGATCCGCCCCTTGAGCAAGTCAGATCGAGAGCAGGCTCAGCAATAGGTCGAGCTCGTCTCGCACGCTTGCCTGCTCGACCGACCCAACCATCCAGTCTTGTGGCGGTGACACTCCATCAACTCGCAGCCGAACATTGGTGAGCAGGTTGGTGGCGGTCGACGTATCCAGGTTGGCGATCGCATTCGCAGCGTTGCGCACACGATTCGCCAGCGAGTTACGTCGCCCCTTTCTCGCATTGTCGTTGGCCCCGACGAACAAGTCGAGGTCATACGCGTCGACAACCGCGGCGAGAACCCGCACTTGGTCTTCAAGGAAACCTGTCGTGACGCCCGGGATCGTCGGCGACGGATCAACATCGTCGCTCACACCGTCTCCGTCACTGTCGACGTTGCACGGGTCGGAGCCCAGAGCGAGCACCTCGATCCCATCAGGGAGGCTGTCCCCGTCGGAGTCGGGATCCAGCGGGCTCGGGCAGCCCGTACCCATCGCGATGTCCTCCTCGACGCCATCGAGCAACCCATCGCCATCCGTGTCCGCGTTCAGCGGGTCAGTGCCGATCTCAGCTTCTTCGCCATCGTCCAGACCATCTCCGTCACGGTCGCCGAAGGCCAAACCGACGAGCCGGTTCGAGGTGTTCAGAGCCACCTCCAGCAGCACGTCCCCGGTGTCCAGGTCGATCTGCAACAGCCGGGCGGGATTGAACCCCAGCGCCCACATCGCTCCTCCCGCGATCAGTGGATTGCTCGCAACCAAACCCGGAGGTGGGTAGTGGCGGACAACGGACTGCGTTGCCGGGCTGACGGTCAGCTCGTACAGGTCAGTAATGCCGGTACCATCGTGGTCCAGGTTGTAGATAGTCCCGGTGGCCGGGTCCACGATGACACCGTCCAGATCGTCGTCGCTCGCCGTGGAATAGTCCGCGATGACGGTCATGGTTCCATCGAGAGCCAGCGCGGCGAGAATCTCGGAGGTAGCGTCCTGGCCCGGATCAGCGCTCATGTGCAACAGACCGTTCAGGACGAACAGAGACTCACCGACCGTGCCGACACCGTTTAGAGAAGTGGTGACCGAACTGAGAATGCCCCCTGTCAGCGAGTCGATCTCCACGAGCTGGGGGTTCGTGAACAGTGCATCGCGCGCCAACGCGAAGAGCCGCCCATCGAAATTCGCCATCTGGACGTTGGCGAAGACCGATTGCCCCAGTGGGCCGACTGGCGAAACGTCGCCCGTGACACCATCGATCAACACGAGGCTGTCGTTGTCGGTATCAACGCTGAAGAAGGATGGCTGGGCTGCCGCGCTCAGGCCGAGAACCAAAGACGCCGAAGCGCGTCCGATTGCCAACACTAGGGTCATCGGTGACCTGTTCATGAGATCTCCATTCGAGATGTACGACGGGCTCACGCGACACGTAAAGCAGCGCCGCGCAGCCATCGGCAGCCCGATCGCGAAGACCCACGACGGGGCAACGGTGCCGACGGCGATCGTGAGTAGCAGCGCGATTCAGTCGAGTCGTCCATCACGGAGAGCCCCATTTCCCTTCGATTTCGGCGAGGCCCCCCTGCACCGGACGGTTTTTCGGGGGACCGTGATGGACTCCTACGCCTGTTGACCCCGGGTCGGGTGCAAAGACGCGCTCACATCTCTGCAGAATCAGGAACCCCGGGCAGCTCGCGTCGTCGAACTCCGCTTCTGCGGCGGCCTGACGATCGAAGAAGTTGCAACGCGACTGCACGTCGGCACGACGACAGTTGAACGAGACCGCCACCGGCTGGTGGTCGAACGCCCCGACGTCGACCGGATCGAGCGCGAGCTCGAGACCCGCTGCGTTCTGCTGCACGACCTGGTGCACTTCGCCCTCGAGGCAGAGGCCGGCCTGCAGGATGGCTTCTGGGGTTCGTTGGCGTCGGGCATGGACTTCGACGCCCTACTGGCCGAGGCCCAGAGCCCAGAGCTGCGCGGCATCCATTTGGCCGAATCGCTGGTCGGCCCGATGCAATCGGTCTGGAAAACCGCTCCGGCAAGAGCGGCATCCGAGTTTGGTTGCGGCCGTGGCCGCGCTGAGCCTCGGGGTCCGAGAATGTTCGAGCGGCAACAACCTTTCGGAAGGCCCGTCGTCGCCGGGACTTCGATACCGCAACTCCCGGAGGCTCGAAGACAACACTGGCGTCTGCGCTCAGCGCGGCGGCGGATGTGTCAGAACTTCCAACCCGCTCCGGCAAGAGCGGCATCCGAGTTTGGTTGCGGCCCCGGCCGCGCTGAGCATCCCGACGGTCATCTTCAGGGCGTCGTCACGATGGTCGCCGAACTGAGCTGGAGACTTTGGTCGTAGAGCACCGTCTGCAACGCGACCGTGAACCCCAAGGGCAGCGGCGGATGGTTGATCGCCAGACGGTGGAGGCGGCTAGCGGGCAGAGTGCCGTAGCCGATGAACACGTGATCGGCGGGATTCACCCAAAGGGCGCCGAGAGGGCCAAGGAGGGCCGGAGACGGGTCGCTGATCAGGATTGCGAAGTCCGCTCCCGCCGGGCCGTGCAGCTCGACGTCGAGTCGCTGGCCGGTGGTGTCGGCGATAGTGCTCGATACTTCGCGATGAATGACCGTCGCCGGTCCCTCGATCGGAACGGCGCCGGGCGCGGGCGTCACCGTCGCCGACGGGTCGAGGATCAGGACGCCACCCGAGGTCCGGATGGCGGGTTGCGGAAACACGGTGCCAGTGCCCTGGACCGTGGTGCGGGTCAGGGTCACTCGGCCGCCCATCAGCGTCAATCCGGCACCAGGGAACGTGCCAAAGCTCCCGCGAATCGAGCACGACACGCAACTGACGTCGCCGCTGGCGACAGTCAACCCCGAGAACAGGTTGGGGTCGAACACGCAACGCTCGACCACGACCGACGCGCTGCCAATGGAGAGGGTTTCGACAACGGCGTCGGCGACGTGGACTTGCGCCGACGCAGACACTCGGAGATCCCACTGGGCGAGGTTCGACTGACCGAGGTCACGCAGCGACACGGACCCGGCACAGTCGCGCACGGTCAGTGGATAGGACGGCCCCGCGGTGTAGGAGGCGGTGTACGCATCAAAGCCGCGCATCGCGAACGTCTGCCCCGACGGCACGTCGTGGACTTCGATGCCCAAGAAGCCCGGCGGTGACAGCGAGAAGGAAGGCTCCAGACGAGCCCCCCTCCCGATCAGGTGGATGCCCTTGTCGATCTTGATGGCCTTGGACTCGGAGTAGATCCCGGCGCGCACCAGCACGATGTCACCCGGAGCCGCCGCGACCACAGCTGACGAAATGGTCTGAAAGGGGCCGGCTACGGGGTCGACGATAAGAGTTTGCTGGCCGGTGGCGATGCCAGCGAGGATCGCAACGACGGCCACCACACGGGTGTGGGGAAGCATTGGGGCGAAGCTCCTTCGAGAGGGGAACGGAACACCTTGGACGGCGCAAGTCTCGTGCCGGCAGCGGCAATCGCGATGCAGGCGCCGTACGCGCGGGCGCGCGGTCGATTCCGGGCACAGACATCGGCGCATCGGCACCCATTCGTCCGTTCGCCGACGGTGCGCACCCCTCGCATCACCTCACCCCCCGATGTTCGAGGAGTGGAAGTGCGCGACGCGCCACTCACCGCCACGCTGGACGACCACCGCGGTGCGGCGCCCCGGGCGCGAGGCGCGCTCCACGCGCCAGGTCACCAGCGCGCTCCGCGGACCGAGCTCGGTCACCGAGAAGTCGGTCGCAGCGTCGCGGACGCCGAGGGGAGCGCTGCCGCCAGCGGCGCGCCACTGCGCGAAGCGCTGGGTCATCGCGTCACCGATGGCATCTCGACCGGTCACCAGCCGGGTCGCATCGGCGTGAGGAAAGTAGATCGAGGCATCCTCGGTCAGCTCCTCCTGCACCGCGTCGCTGTCCATCGCATCGAGGGCGGCGACAAAGCGGTGGACCGCGGCGAGCGGTGTGCTGGCCCCACCCTCATCGGCCTCGGCAAACCGAACCGGCGCGGTCCACCGATGGGGCCCCCAGGCGAGCTGCAGCGTCATCTCGCAGCCATCGCCCGCCGTGCGCAGAGTGACCTCGAGCAGCTCGACCACCTCGTCGACGAGCTCGTGCCGCAGCGCGATCTCGATTCCCTCGGGATAGCGGTCGCCGAACGGCGGGTAGGCGCCGCGCGCATGCGCGTCGGCGGGTTCCATCAACCGCAGTGCCATGCGACCCGCGACATCGAACCCCCATCCGACATAGCGCAGCCCCGATGCGACCCGCTGGTCGCCGAACACGATCGCTCGGTTGTTGTCGATCGTGGCCCAGTAGTTCCGGCCGAGCCGAAACCAACGGTCGCGCGCTGGAGCGGAGAGCAGTTGCTCGTGCTCTGGCTTCCACCGCGGTTGCCCGCACGCGATCCGCACGAGCGCGAGGGGCTCGCCGTCGAACGCCAGCTCGAGGCCGTCCTTGCGCGGCTCGGTCGTCACCAAGAACGCAGCCGCGGTGCCACCTCCCGAGAACGTCAGGAGCTGTGTGGACTGGCCGGCGACCGGCGCAGCCGCGACCGTCGACAAGAGCAGCAGGAGGAAGCGCGGCTGACTCATCGGTCCTCCTCGTGGGTGACCCGCTCGTACGCGGTCTCGACGGCGAGCTCTTCGCGTCCATCGGGAGCGATGTTGAACGCCGAGATGGTCAGCCGGTCGTCGGCCGCAAACGCGTACTCCGTTCGCCACCCCCACGGCTCCTGCGCCGCGTGCATGCGGTAGCTTCCGGTGACCGCGAAGCCATCGCGCGCGGGCTTCCCGCGGGACACCATCAGCGCGTTCGACATGTGGAAGGCGTCCCACCACACGAGCTGGAGATCGCCCGCGACACGATCGAACGCGATCGTCTCTTCGCCGGCCGAGGTCTTGCCGTCGCGGGCGCGCGTATAGCAGTGGCGCACCATGCGCCCCTCGAGCAGGGGCTCGAAGCGCCCGCGAATCACGGCGTCGTCGAGGAGCTTGCCGGCCGACCAGGCCTTGCACGTCCCCTGCCATTCGCCGAGTAGACGGTCGAAGAGATCATGGTCCATGGCCTGGTTCGACTCCTGCAGACGATTCGACGGAAGGACAATCGGAGAGAAAACAGCGGCGAGTGAGCTCGCCAGCAAGAGCGACGTACAGCGCATGCACGCACTGTCCGCGCGGCGATCCGGTGAGGCTTGAACGAATCGGACACCTGCACGGCACCGCTCGGCGCGGCAGAATGGGACACCGAGCTCGATGCGCTACGTCCGCCGCCCTCCCCGTCTGCCGCTCGACACGATCGTCGATCACTACTGGGCCTTCGAAGGTTACGAAGTGCCCGTCGCCACCGGGCTACTGTTCGCCGACGGCTGCTGTGACCTGATGTTCGCGCTCGACATCTCGATGACGCTGACCCGCGGCCAACGCACCCAGAGTTGGCGTGGCGCCGCGATCTCGGGCCAGCGGACCGCGCCGATCCGGATCGATCTGCCGGCCAAGCGCTTCACGATCGTGGGCGCTCGCCTGAGGCCGTGGGGACTCCCCCCTCTCATCGGCGCACCGGCCATCGAGGCCCGCGACGCGGTGATCGACCTGCACGCGTTTTGGTCTGCCGACGCGGAACGCATTGCGGACAGGATGGCCGCGGCCGAGACGCCGGCGGCGCGCATCGACATTCTTGAAGATTTGCTCGAACGTCGCTTCGACGCTCGGCGATTACCGAGCACCGGCCTCATCGAAAAGATCGACGACTTGGGGAGCGCCTTGTGCGCCCACCCCATCGCCCGGGCAGCGCGCGAGCTGAAGGTGAGCGAGCGCCAGCTCGGCCGGCTGTTCCAGCGCCACGTTGGCCTCGCGCCCAAGACATTCCAACGCGTCAGTCGCTTCCGCCGCTTGGTGCGCACGATGCAAACGATGGGAGAGCTCGCTTGGACGCGTGCGGCCTACCACTGCGGCTTTGCCGACCAGCCGCACTTGTGTCGCGAGTTCCGCGCCTTCGCCGGAATCACGCCGAGTCAGTACATACCAGCCGCGGCGCCCGACTACATGCCGTGGGCACCAAGACAAGGCGAAGACCACGCGCGGCGGCGGGATCCCGAGCGGAGCTCGGGCGCCGCGCGTAGTGGCGAGCGACTGCGCGTCAGTTGACGACGGTCCAGCGCTCCCCGTCCTGACCGGTGGCGTTGGCGGCGGTGGTCGACGCCATGCTGACGCTGCTGATGCCGGTGAGGAAGGCCGCCGGCCAGTTGAGCGTGGGACTGGTGCCCGAGTAGCGCGTCGTGGAGTTGCGCGACGCGAGCACGTCGCCGGCCTGGTTGACGAAGAAGATGCGCTTGCCGGAGTTGCCGTAGCTCGAGGGCCACGCGTAGCTCATCCACAGCACCTCCGACAGGGCGGCGTCGATCTGCTGGCCAGCGGCGCCGCCGCCGGGCGTGCCGGCCTCGGCGGCCGGCACGCCGCCGGACGCACGGTTGGGCAGCCACACGCCGAACACGTAGCCCGAGCGGATCACCTGGCGGTTGACGACATTGCCGAACGCGCCCGACAGGAACGGCGGGTTGATCCGCTCGGTGCCCACGCCTCCGGTCTCGTTGTTGCGCACGGGAACCGCGCCCGAGAGCTCGCCGAAGAAGCCGTACTCGCCGGCGCCGTTGCCGTTGGCATCGATCACGGCAGCAGCCTGACACTGCGACTGCGCGGACGCGATGTTCTTCAGAGTGGCGATCGCCGCGGACTCGTTGGCGTTGAGCCGGGCACTGAGCAGGTTGGGAATCGCGATCGAGGCGATGATCGCGATGATCGCGACGACGATCATCAGCTCGATCAAGGTGAAGCCGAAGTCTCTTCGTTTCATCGGTTGTTGCATTCCTGAACAGGGATCCAATAGATGTGGTGCGGGGCCGCGCACACGCGTGCGCGCCGCTGCCGGCCCACACACGCAAAGCGCAGCACCGGCGGCTCCCGAAATGCGGATCAATCACATTCGCGACGCTGGACGATGAGTCCGGTGCGGGCCGGAGATCGCGATCTCCAAGGCGAGGGAGATCCCATGGCAGGTGGCGGCGACGAGAACGGGACGGATCAGCTGGCGCTTGCGTATGACGAGCTGCGCCGGTTGGCAGGGCGCTATCTGCGCCACGGCGGTGCCGACCAGACGCTGCAACCCACGGCCTTGGTGCACGAGGCCTGGCTGCGACTCGCCGGCAACCGCGCTCTCGACGAGATCACCAGCAGCCACGTCGCCGCGCGCGCGGCGCGTGCCATGCGCCACGTGTTGGTCGACCGCGCGCGCCGGCGTGGATCGGCGAAGCGTGGAGGTGATTGGCAGCGCGTCGCGCTGGAGGCCGCGCCGCCACGGTCGGAAGCCACCGCACTGCTCGACGCGGTCGTCCTGAACCAGGCCATCGACGCGCTGGCGGCATCCCACGCCGAGCTCGCCGAGCTGGCCGAGCTGCGGCTGCTCGCCGGCCGGTCCCTGGCCGACGCTGCCGCGATCCTCGACTGGCCCCTTTCGACCGCCAAGAAGCGGTGGCAGTTCACCATCGCCTGGTTGGCGCGCGCGGTGAGGTCGGACGATTGAACGAGGCGCGCGTCGTGGAGCTGTTCGCGGCGGCGCAGGGGCTGAGAGACGCCGAACGGCGTCGATTTTTGCAGCAGGCCTGCTCCGACACGCGCCTGCGCACCGAGGTCGAAGAGCTGATCGCCGCCTACGAGGACCTCCCCGCCGAGCTGCAGACCGACCGATCGCCCGCGGACCGGCTCTCCGGCCAGGGAGACCGCCTCGATCCACCCAGTACCGTCGGCCCTTACACCTTGCTACAACGCATCGGCGCCGGCGGCATGGGCGTCGTGTTCCGCGCGCGGCAGGAGCTTCCCAGTCGCACCGTCGCGCTCAAGGTCGTCCGCCCCACTGGAGCCGGCGGCGATTGGCTGCGCCGCTTCCGCACCGAGGTCGAGACTCTCGGTCGGCTACGCCACCCGGGCATCGCTCAGGTCCACGACGCGGGGATCGTCGGGGGCAGCCACGGCGACCAGCCTTGGTTCGCCATGCAGCTGGTCGAGGGCGTGCCGATCACCGAGTACGCCGAGCGCCATGGCCTCGACTGTCGTGCGCGGTGCGCCATGCTGGCGCGGGTCTGCGACGCCGTGCAGCACGCGCACGAGAGGGGTGTCGTCCACCGAGACCTGAAGCCCGCCAACATCCTCGTCGACGCTGACCCTGGCGAGCCACCGCAGCCGGTCGTTCTAGACTTCGGCATCGCGCGCCTGCTCGACCAAAGCGATGCGACCGCGCAGGATCTGACCGAGCAGCCGATCGGCACGCCGCCCTACATGAGCCCGGAGCAGCTCGGCGGTGACTGCGCCGTGGACGCTCGCTCCGATCTCTACTCGCTGGGGGTCCTGTTCTTCGAGCTGATCGCCGGTTGGCGGCCGCACGAGATGGACGGCCAGGGCTATCACGCGTTCGCGCGGCGCGTGGCACAGTGCGAGCCGCCTCGACTCGGCACGCACGACGCGCGGCTGCGCGGCGACCTGGAAGCCATTGCGGGGATGGCGCTGGCCAAAGACCGAGACCGCCGCTACGCCTCGGCACGGGCGATGGCGGATGACCTGCGGCGCTGGCTCCGGCACCTGCCGGTGAAGGCGCGCCGGCCGAGCGTTTGGTATCGCGCCCGCCGCTTCGCTCGACGCAACCGCGCGCTGGTGGGTGGCGCCGCCGCGACTCTGGTCGCGATCACCGTCGGCGTCGTGGCGACTGCCTTGTTTGCGCTGCGCGCCGTGCAAAACGAGCGCGCCGCCGCGCAACGCGAGTACGCGGTGCGCATGTCGCAAGCGCTGGCGATGATGAGCCGCGATCCGGTGGGTGCCGAAGAGCTGCTGGACGGCGCCGCTCCGGGCCTCCGCGGCTTCGAGTGGCACTACGCGCGGGCGCGCGTCGACAGCAAGCGGCACGCCTTGGTGGACGCGTTCTCCACTGCCGAGGCCGCCTGGCACGAGCAGTGCGCGGTGGCGTTTCCCGCCGACGGGCCGCTGTACGCGCGCACCGACTCGGAAGGGCTCCGGCTGATCGACGTGCGCACCGGCACCGTGCGCAAGATCCTGCGGGCAGGAGGCGCCCTCGAACATCCCGCCCTCAGCGAAGACGGCACCCGCGTGGCCGCGCGCCTGCGGAACGGATCCCAACGCAGCCTGCTGGTCTGGGACGCCGCCTCCGGCCGAGAGCTGTTGGCGCTGGGCCTGCCCGCCGAACACCTCGGTCCGTTCTCGCTGCGCGGCGACGGGCGCATCGCCGCGTTCGCGCGCTGGCGCGACGGCGGCGCGATCGTCGACGTCGACCGCGGCACCGTCATCGAGCTGCCACCGGCGCCCGAGGTCGTGCACGGACCGCTGCCGGCACCCAGCTTCGTCGCCGACGGACATCGAACGCGCATCGGCGCGCGCGTCTACGACACCCACTCAGGGCAGTTGGTGGCGGAAGACGCCACCGACGCGGCGGTGTGGCAGATGACGCGCACGCGGAAGGGGACACTGGCGACCGCACAATGGCGGCGACGGACGATCGAGCTCGCCGAGGCGTCGGCCGCGACCCCGAAGCGTTCTTTGACAGGACTGCGCAGCCACGCGCACGAGATGGTGTTCTCGGCCGATGGACGCCGACTGGCCGCTGCCGACTACGCCGGAGCCGTGCTGGTGTGGGACGTCGAACTCGGAGCGGTGCTGCGCGGGTTTCCCGACGCCGCCAAGTGGTTGGCGTTCGACGAGAGCGGGACCCGCTTGGCCGCATGCACCAGCACCGGCCCGGTGGAGTGGGACCTGACCGACCGCGGCGCGCGGGTGCTCGCGGCACACCGAGCCTACGGCCTCCTGGTGGCGTACTCGCCCGACGGCGCGCTCCTGGCCTCGATGGACACCGACCGGCGCGTCGTGCTGTGGGATCCGCTGACCGGCACGCCGCTGGCCACCATCCAGTCGGCCAACCGCGGCCAAGCGCTCCGCTTCTCGGAGGACGGCCGGCGGCTGATCCTGGCGGGACCTCCCGACCAGGGCTGGGACGTCGCCACTGGCGCCCCGGCGCCGGTCGACGCACCCTTCGCCGCCCCCGGTCGACCCACGGCCGCGGCGCGCGAGGTCGGTGCGTGGGATGCGGCCAGCGACGACGGCGCTCTCCACGCGGTTGCGAGCAGCACCCACCTCTTCGTGCGCAACGCCGACGGCGATCCCCTGATCACGCTGGAGCTCCCGCCGGCGAACGGCGGCGGCCCCGGCCGCGCCGCCAGGCTGCGCGCCGCATTGGCGGAGCTCCACATCCTCTACGCCCCGAGCCTCGCCATCGACCCCCACCACCGCTGGGTCGCCGCCGGCCGCAAGGACGGGTCGCTGAACGTCGTCGATGCGAGCAGCGGCGAGGTGCGCACCGTGCACCGGCACTTCGGACCGGTCTACGGCGTCGCGTTCAGTCCCTGTGGGCGCCGGATCGCCACCGCAGGCAACGACGGCGCGGTTCGCCTGTGGGACACCGAGTCGCTCGAGCACGTCGCGGAGCTGCGCGGCCACGACACCTACGTGCGCGCCGTCGCATTTCGCCCCGACGGCCAACAGCTGGCGACCACGTCCGGCGACCTGACGGTGCGGCTGTGGGACGCCGCGCCGGATGGAGTCGTGCGCGCGGCGGCGCGCGCGCGGGCCGCCGCGCGAGAGCGGGCGCGGGTCGCGATCCGCACGGAGCTGCGGGGAGGTCGGGCACCGGCGGAATTGGCGCGGAGGGTGCGCGCGGATCCCGAGCTCTCGGAGGAGCAGCGGGTCGTGGCCCTGCAGGCGTTGCTGCTCGAGAGCCAAGCCGCGCGGTGGACCCGGGCGCGCTGAGGCTTCCTATCGTGGCGGTGGCGCTGCACAGTGGCTAACGTCCACGTTCACGTTCTCCGGGGTAGATCAGAGGTGAGATCGCTCGGCTCGGACCGAGAGGGCGCTGGTTCGAATCCAGCCCCCGGACCCATTTCGACCCAACGACGGTGACCATGCCCGGCGACGACAGGACGACCCCATCGGGCGCCAATCCTGGCTACGCCGCATACCAGCTCACCAAGGCGCTGGACACTCGCGACACCCACGCCGATCCGGAGACCCGCCGTCGCGCGGCAGCGAGGGTGACTCGGTGGGAGACGGTGTTGCGCGACCTTCTCACCGGCGCTGTCGACCACGGAAGCCGCGCCCCGCTCGAGAACGTCCCCGAGTGGGTCACCCTCGAGGTGATGACCGGCGGCTTCGCCACCGGCAATCTGGTCGCCGGGGGGCCGCTGCAACCGCACGAGCTCGCCCTCCTCGAGGAGCTCTCGAAGCCACCGAAAGGCCGCGAACGCGCCGCGTTGAACGCGCACTTCGTGAGCGAGCCCGGGCTCGCCGAGTTGGGCGAGCGTTTGCGCGCGGGAACGTACGACGTCACGGTCCCTGAGGAAGGCGCCCTGTTGACCGTCGCGTGGCTGGTGCGGCACGGTCACGTCACGCAGGCCCACGCGCTCTTGGATCAGCTGCTGCCCTTATTCGACCGCGTGCGATTCTACCCCGTGCCGCGTTCGGGGCCTCCGCCCCGCGGACCGCACGTCCACCTGCAGACCGTCGGCGACACCGTCGCCGACCTCGATCAGATCCAGCCCAATCGCAAGGTGCTGGCGCAGAAGGAGGCGGTCGAGATCTGGGCTCCGTTCCATGACCGCGTGGTCTCGATGTTCTGCGAGACGGTCGTCGACGACTGGCCGTGCCGGCACTATCCGCCGGACTGGAAGGAGCGTGCGCGCGCCCTGATCGACGAGTACTCGACGCTGCGCGCGCAGCACGTGCTCTGCAGCAAGCCGGATCGAAGAGGAGGACACCAGCTGCAGCTCCGCACGCTCCTGCAGCAATGCGCAGAAGACCCCGCCGCCCTCGACGGGCGCGCCGCGGGCATGGTCCGCCGGATCCTGCGCTGTTTCTCGCGCAAGCGGGGAGCTCCGGGGTCCGCCGCGTGCGCGCAGGCGCGCGCGCGGCAAGCCGAGGATGTCCGCGCCCCTGTCTTTGCCGCCATCGCCCAGCTCGTCGTCGCACGCCTCAACCGGCATCCCGGCGACGCAGCCCTGGCGGACGTGTAGGTGTTGACCGCGGCGGTGAGCGAGGTCGAAGCGCGGAGCGACGTCCCTGCGGGCACTCCGATCCCGCCGTGCATCGGCCGCAAGGCGGAACGCTGCTTGTCGGACACGCCGGTCGCCTTGATCCGAAAGGGCCTGATCACGTCGGGAGACACGCTGGCCCGGATCCTGCCACAGCTCAGTGCGGCAGTCAGCGGTGCCGCCATCGACGATCCAGAGCTGCGACCGCTGTACGCGGCGGTCTACCGCGCCTTCCGCAGACGCCGATCACTCCTGCTGCTGAATCTGCAAGAGCAAGTCCAACTCGAAGAGCTGCCCTGGATCGCCGTGACCGCGCAGTTTCGCACCCGCAGCCGCACCGGACGCGATCTGGCGCGGGAGACGCTCGGTGAGGCCGCGTTGCTGACCCTGACGTCGTTCCCCCACGCGCTCGTGCCCAACAAGCTCTTGCAGGAGTTTCGCGCGCTGAGCCGTGCCGCCGGCATCGACCTGGCTCTGGTCGACGAGCTTGCGGCCGACATCTTCGCGGGCACTTTCACCGGCAAGTTCACCGCTGCTCTCGAACGGGCCGCCCAACTGCTCGATGGATCGATCTACGCCACCTACTACGAGATCGACTACCCAGCGGCCGTGGCCGCCGTCGCCAGAGACCGTTCCCCCCGGCGCAGCCTCTTTCGCCGCCCGACCGACCGGCCCCCCAACGATGCCCTCGCCCGCCTGTGCGCAGCGCGCGCCGGGGTCGAACTCGACCGTTGGGCGCCGGCGATCAACGGCATGGTCATCGAGCAGCAGCAGATCCTCACCACGCAGAATCTCGCGGTTCTCGTCTCGGGGCTCGACCTGCAAGAACCGCTACGGCCGCACCTCGACGGCATGGCCAAGGGCTGCTTCACCTGGATCTGCAAGCGCCTCCAGGTCAAGCCGACCGATTGGCACGATCGGCTGATCGCGACCAAGAACGCCGCCTACGCATGGCGTCAGATGCTGTTCTATCTCGCGCTGCAACCATCGGGCGCGACGGATGAGTTCCTGCACTGGGCAGACGGGGTCCTCGGCCAACAGCGACCGGAGTTCGGCGCGCGCTTCCGCCCCGCGTTGGATGGGCTGGTGCTCGTCGCCGGTGGCCAGCTCGACGACTCTCGGCGCAACCGAGTGCCGGGATTCCTGGGATGGTGCGACGGCACGCATTGGCTGTTGGAAGAGTCGGGCTAGGCTCGGGTTTTTTGGCGGAAAGGTGTCCAAACCGGGCACCGCGACGCGTCGCCTGGTGTCGGCCGATTCGACCGGCGAAACCAGAACCACTGACGAAACAGACCCGAAGCCTCGGAAAGGACACGCCGTGCCCAACTACCTCTGCATCCAGCGAAGCCAACCCGGCGGACCATGCGACCAGCCGTCTCCCGCCCAGATGGAGGAGCTGTACGCTGCGTTCCTCGCCTGGAAGGACAAGTTCCAAAAGAACATCGTCGACATGGGTGGCAAGCTCGGCGGCGGAAGCGTGGTCACTGCGGACCGCGCGACGGACGGCCCGTTCGTGGAGGCCAAAGAGATCGTCGGCGGATTCATGATCGTCGCCGCGGACAGCCTGGAGGAGGCGATCGCAGTCGCTCGTGAGAGCCCCGGAGTCGCCATGCCGGGGTCGTCGGTAGAGGTGCGGGAGATCCACACTCCTTGACCGCGCCCTCGCTTCCCGAGCACTTCTTCCGGCACGAGTACGGGAAGCTCGTCGCCACGTTGGTGCGCCGCGCCGGCGCGCAGCACTTCGAGCTGATCGAGGACGCCACGCAGTCGGCCTTGCTGATGGCCGTCGACTCCTGGCCGCGGACGGGGTTGCCGGAGAACCCATCGGCTTGGCTCTTTCGAGTTGCGCACAACGATCTCATCGGACAGCTGCGCAAACGCGCGCGCGAGCGCCGCCTTCTCGAGCAGAGCCCGCGGAGGGACGTCCAGTCCGACGACCCATCCGAGCTTGGCGATGAGGAAATGCAGGACGACCTGCTGCGGATGTTGTTCGCCTGCTGCGACGACACGATCGCGGTCGAATCCCAGCTCGTGCTGGCCCTCAAGACCCTCTGCGGTTTCAACATCCGAGAGATCGCGCTGCGCCTGTTCATTACCGAGGCGAACGCCTACAAGCGCTTCGATCGGGCCCGGCGCCGCCTGCGCGAGCGTCCCCCTCCCGGGGGCAAGCTGCAAGACGAGCGTTGCGCATCGCGACTCCCCGCGGTGCACAAGGTCCTCTACGTCCTGTTCACCGAAGGACACCTCTCCGTCCGGTTGGGAGAGTCCTTGCGGACCGAGCTCTGCGCCGACGCGATCCGGCTGGCGGAGATCCTGGCAGAGCACCCGGCCGGCCAAGTTCCCGAGACGTTCGCGCTGTTGGCTCTGATGCACTTCCACGCGGCGCGCATGACCGCTCGCCAAGACGCATCCGGCGGACTGCTCCTCCTCGAAGAGCAAGACCGCGAGCTCTGGGACCGCGCGCGGATGCACACTGGGCTCGAGTGGCTGGCCAAGTCGGCACAGGGCAGCGCGTTCTCCCGATACCACGCCGAGGCCGGCATTGCGGCGGAGCACTGCCTCGCCCCTTCGTTCGACGAGACGCGCTGGGACAGGGTCGTGGAGTGCTACCGCTTGCTGGAGAAGACCGCCCCGTCCCCGATCCACAGGCTCAACTGCGCCGTGGCGGTCGCCGAGTGGAAGGGGCCGGCCGCGGGTCTCGCGACGCTCGAGGGGTTCGTGCCTCCGACTTGGTTGGCCAGTTCATACCTCTGGGCCGCGGTGATGGCGGACTTGCATCGACGGTGCGGAGACGCGGAGAGGGCGCGCGACTATCGCGAGGCAGCTCTGGACGCTGCCCCCACGCAGGCGGTGAGGCAACTGTTGGAACGACGACTCGCGTACGTCGCCGCCGACGGCGAGCGAGGCTGAGATTCGGCCGCGACCACATCGCCCCCAAACGCGGCCTCATCAGCGGCCCTTGGCGTAGTGCCGCGCCGCCTTGGCACGGTTGCCGCACGCGCTCATGTCGCACCAGCGGCGCCGCTTGCTTCGACTCTGGTCCAAGAACAGCCAACCGCAATCGACCCCGTGGCACTCGCGAACAAGAGGTGCGCGCACATCGTCGAGGAGAAGCGCGGCGGCCGACTCCGCGATCGGCCACAAGACAAGGTCCAGTTCCTCGGGACCAGGGGTCCAAGTTCGCACGAAGCGACCAGTTCGAAACGTGATTTTCGACGCTTGCGCGGCATGACGACGGGCTGCATCGATGACGTGCAAGTCGCGAGACTGTGGGGCGCTGCCGCGCGCCAGCGCGGACGCGACAGCGTAGATGGACTCTCTCAGCTCCACGGCGAACTCGAACGCCGCTCCGGCCGCGCGGGAACGATCGGAGGCCACGCCCCGGAGCCTGCCGATCTCCTGCGAGGGCAGCAACGCAACCCGGCGGGCGAAGACCAAGACGTCCTCATAGTCATGCAGGTACTCTTGGGGGTTCGGCCCCCTGCGCAACTCGCGAGTATTCGCGAAGTCCAGGCACGACACGCCGGCGCTGAACGTGAGGTGCTTGGAGCGAATGGTCGCGCCGTAGGGGTAGCTTCGCGGACGGGCCATGACTTGATCACGAGCCGGGCGCCGGGAAGGGCCTCTTGAACGTGAAGGCCTCGGCGGTCGGACCCATCGACCGGAGCCGGTCGAGCTTCTCTTTCGCCTCGTCGACGGTCGGCTCATGCCCAACGGAAATCCACCACAGGACGAACGGTGGCTCCAGCGGCGTGAACCACTGCATCCGGTCGCGGAAGGGCCCGGAGTGCGCACCGCGGTAGACGTAGAACCGAAGATCGTCGATCGACGTCCACACCGACATGTTGAACAGGACGAGCTCGTCCTCGAACGCGCGCACCGCCGTCGAGTCGCCGGCCTCGGTCTGCAGCCGCCACACAAACCCCGGGCTGTGCTCGGCGGCGGCGTTGATGGCCGCGAGCTGCTTGCGAAACCCGTCCATGACCGGCGCCTCCAGAGGGGCGCGCATGCGGGCAACGTTGGCCTGAGCCAGGTGGTAGTGGTCGCTCATGCTTGGACTATTCTAACCTCCTATCGACTTTTTCCGGTTATATCTTCATGCTGCCCCTCGCGAGTCCCCCGACGCCTCCCAGCTCGGTCGCCGCTAGACTGACGCAGTACCCGGCCCCAGTGCGCCGCACATCCCTTGCGCCGTCACGGATCATCCCGGTCACGGACTCCACGAACTTGCCAAAGTGCTTGAGCAGCGGCGACGACTCGGCGATGCGGTTCGGCTCGTTCCTGCGCGTGTTGGCCGCGAAGCACGAAATGGCATTCTTCATCCGGCTGCACAACCTCCGAAGCTTGCTCGTCGGACCAACACGAGAACCGGTGCAAACCGGCGCTCTTGCCGACAAATCCTCAGAACTCTGGTGCGTGTGGCGACACGAAGTGTGCATGGATCTACACGCTCTACGTTCGAGTCTAGTCGCCGCCTCGGTGACCGTTCTTCCCGCGATCTTCGCGGCACCACAGGTCTTCGCTCAGTGCAATGCCACCTGGAACCTTGCTGGCGGTATTCCCGGTTTCGACAATCCGGTGCTTGATCTGCTGCAGACAGACGGTGGTCTCTTTGCCTGCGGCAGGTTCAGCACAGTCGCTGGCTTCCCGGCGCTCAACATCGCGCGCTGGGATGGGACGGCTTGGCAGAATGCTGGCTCCATCGGCAGCACGGCTTCCGAGGTACGCCAGCTCCTGGAGCGCAACAACGGTGACCTTCTCGCTTGTGGCTCGATTGGCTTCCCGACGAATCCCAGTGCTCACATCGCCCGATTCAATGGCACGTCCTGGGGCCCAGCTTTCCCGGGATTCACGGGCGGGTCGGTGAGCGCGATGACTGAGCTTCCGAACGGGGACCTCGTCGTCGGTGGCGACTTCAACTCCGCCGGAATTGCGTTTGCTCCGAACATCGCGGTTTGGGACGGAAGCGCCTGGTCGGGCCTCCCCACGAACGTCGGGAACGTGAAGGCGCTGGCGACTGCACCGGGCGGCGGCTTCTACGCAGGAGGAGACTTCACGACCACACTCACAGGTGGCGCCGTTGCGAACCGGATCGCGCGATGGAGCGGCTCGTCCTGGTCCGCACTCGGTTCAGGGCTCAACGGCTCCGTGCGCTGCATTCGCGTGCTCGACAACGGTGACGTCATCGTTGGCGGCGGTTTCTCGACCGCGGGCGGCCTCCCAGCGAACGGCGTTGCGCTGTACCGCCCGGGTGGTGGCGGCTGGATGCAGCTGGGTGCAGGACTCTCCGGTGTCGTCAACGATATCGAGGTCTTGCCCAGCGGCGATCTTGTGGCAGGCGGCAACTTCACCGGAGTTGCAAATCCGGGCATCACGAACATCGCGCGGTTCGATCAGACGACGTCGACATGGGTCGCGCTGGCTCCAACAGGCAGCAACGGGCAGGTGCTCGCACTTGAGCTCACCACGGAAGGGGAGATCGCGGCCGCGACGTTCGCGACAGCCGCTGGCTTTACGACCCAGTACTTCGCTCGCCTGGTTTCCGGATGCCCGCCCGTAACCACCCCCTACGGAACGGGCTGCCCTGGTCAGGGCGGTTTCCTGACACTGACGAGCGACATGCTTCCCTGGAGCGGGACGACAATCTCGATGAACGCCTCCGGCTTCGGCCCCAACTCGCTCGGCCTGTCCATCTTGAGCTTGACGCAGGCGAATGTCTTGCTCTCGACTGCCCCTGAGTTCGCGGGCATCGCGGGCCCGACCTGTCTCGCTCTCGCGACGCCGGAACTGTCAACGCTGGTGATCCCGATCAACGGCGAAGTGAGCTGGGATATCGATCTTCCCATCGACCCGATGTTCGCGGGGACCGACCTCTTTCACCAAGGCATCGAGCTCGAGTTCGGCACCAACGGCATCGTTTTTGTCGGTTCGACCAACGGAATCCAAACCACGATCGGGACGTTCTGACGCGCCTAGGTGCCGGGGTGTGATTCGCCCTGTTGGGGACTTATGCAGGGCCGCGCGTGCTCGGCCGACCTCTACGAGGATCTGCTCGGCAGTCTTCCGCCACACGAACGGCTTCGGATCGTCGTTGTGCTCGTCGATGTAGGCCTTGAAGAGGACGTTTAGAACAGGATGACCATGGCGGGGTTCGACAGTTGCAGGCTGCCGCCCGGTGTCTGTACCAGCGCCTGGTAGGTGAGCACCTGCTCGCTCGGGTTGAACGCCGGACCGACGGTGGTCTGGAACGACACTTGTCCGGTCACGGTCGTGCCCGCCGCCAGGACCACGAGGCTCGTGCTGACCCACAGCGGGCCGAAGGCGGTCGGAATCGGTCCGGTCGGGAGCCCCGCGACGAGCGCGTAGAGGCTGCCCGGCTGGGTCACGAGGTCCGCCCGCGTTGTCCCACCGGGGCCTGCGCCCGACGCCGTGAGCGCCGGGACGTGCGTGATCGTAGGGAAGAGCACGCCGGCGATCGGGCCTTGCACACGGACTCTTGGATCGAGCAAGAGTCGGGGGCCGCCGACGATGGCAGGGCCCGTGATGGCGCAGCTGGCCGGGAACAAGGGGCAGACTCCACCCGCGGCGATCCGGGTCGTCGCATCGCGGCCCGTCACCAGGATGGTGCTGCCGGTGGATCGGATCGCCGGAGCTGGCGTACCGCCAAAACCCTTGAGGGCGTCACCCCCGAGGATCTCGCCGTCAGCGAACAGGAGGTGGCTGTTCTGCAGGTGCAGCCCGGGAGCTTCCATCATTCCGGTCACCCGGCAGTCGCTGAACGACAGGATGGAGTCGGTCGCGCCGATGGTGTTGAGCGAGCTGTTGGCGAAGGTCACGTGGTGTGCGCCGTCGATCACCACCGCGATCGCGTTCGGGTTGGTCGGTGATGTCGAGGCGCTGAACGTGCAGCCCTCGAAGTGCAGCTGGCCCGAGCAGTTGCGAACCGTGAGACTCGACGTGAGAAGGCCGAACAAGCCGAGCGATCTCGCAGTCAGTCCCTTGCACAAGAACGAGCGCCCGGCTCCGACACCGTCGACCTCGAGTGCCAATGTGGTCACCCCCGGTTCGCAGAGCAGACGGATGCCCGTCGTCACCTTGCCCGGCGAGTAGGAGCCGCGCCGCACGAGGACCGTGTCGCCATCGGCGGCCGCGGCGAACGCAGGTGGCAGGTCGGTGAAGTGGGCGCCCGCGCCGCCTGCCTGGTCGACGACCCACGTGGTCTGGGCGGTCGCCGTGGACCAACATGCCGTGAGGATGAGCGCCGCGCGCAGGGTCGTGTGCATGATGCCGGTTTCCTTCCGCCTCGATGGTAACCGAAGCGGGGCCCCCTGCCTTGGGCAGCCCGGTTTGGGCAGTCACCGTCGTCCTCGGCCTGAGACGAGCGGTTTCCACGGCCGCTTCGCCCCAGCTCCAATGGACGGACGGCGATCGGAAGCTGCCGGCCCCACACCACGAGCCCGGACGGCGACGCGTTTGCCACCCGCGTCGGCGACTTCTTCGCCGCGTCGCAGCGCCACGGAGCCCACCTCTGGCGCTCGGAAGGCACGACCGTGGGCACGTACCCGATCGCGCACGACACCGGTCTACTCGGGGTTCGAGCTCAGGGTCACCGACGGGACCACGGCCGGGACCCGGCTGGTGAAGGAACATCGACCCCAATGGCGCGTCGTTCCCCCGACAGCCCACGGCCGTGGGTAACGAGCTCTACTTCTCGTCGAACGACGGCACCAACGGCCGCAAGCTGTGGGTCTCGAACGGCACCGCGGCCGGCACGCGCATGCTGTCGCACTCGGCCCCGCGGACGCCTCGCCGAGCGGCATGACGCGGGTCGAGAACCGTCTGCTGTTCGCGGCGCGGACCGCGGCGGCGCGCGAGGAGCTGTTTGCCGTCGCGCCAACGTCCACTCGGCGACAATGGAGAGCTCGGCAATCGCGTGGCGTGTCCTCGCTGATTGCGGATTCTGGCCCCGACCTCTACTGTGTCTGGATGAGGAGTTGTTGTGCAAGTGCGTGCTGGGTCTTGGCGATGCTCACCACGATCGCCGAGTCGCCGTGCCAATCGGCGTGGGTTCGGATCGCATCTCCGCTCGTGGGGCCGGAGCAGCGCCTGGTGTGGGACGAGTCGCGGCAGCGACTGGTGTTGGCAGGCGCAGCAGTGTTGTTCGGTACCGTCCACGCGGCAGCGGAATGGGACGGTGTCTCCTTTGCGCCGAGACCTGCGAGCATGCGGGCGGGCCGAGCGCGCTCATCGATGGCCTACGACGCGCTGCGTCAGGAGAGCGTGCTGTACTTGCGCGCCGCGACCTGGGTGTGGGACGGCTTCGACTGGACACAGCGGTCGCCAGCGGCAAGCCCGAACGCCAGCACGATGACAGCAATGGCTTTCGACTCGGCGCGCGGCCGGACCATCCTGTTCGGCGGGCTCGACTCGCGCAGCCGAGCACAAGGTGAAACGTGGGCGTGGGATGGCGCGAACTGGACCCTGCGCTCACCGGCGTCGTCGCCTGGTCCCTGGGTGGGGCACGGCATGGTCGAGGACCGGGCTAGGGGGCGTCTGGTCTTGTTCGGTGGTGGACCGTTCTTTCTGGGACGCACGAGTGCAACTTGGGAGTGGGACGGCTCGACCTGGATCGACCGATCCTCCGCGAAGGCGCCGCCGCCTCGCACGTACGTCAGCATGGCGTACGACGCGCGCCGCCAGCGCGTCGTGGTCTATGGCGGATTTGGGCCGGGCGGTGTGGTCCTTGGCGACACTTGGGAATGGGACGGGGCGGATTGGCAGCAGATCATGCCACCCAGTAGCCCCGGCCCGCGATTCTGGCACTCGATGGCGTACGATGCAGTCAGTCAGCAGGTGGTGCTTTCCGGTGGCCAGAGTGGGACCGCCAGCTCGAGCGTCGTGCGCGACGTATGGCAGTGGAATGGCACGACGTGGACCGAGCGCGCGGCGTCGCCAGCACCGGCGGCGCGCCGAGAGACCGCGCTGACCTACGACCGGGATCGCGGCCGGGTGGTGCTCTACGGCGGCCTGACCGACAGCGCGTACCCCTGGCGCTCGGACACCTGGGAGTGGGATGGCCGCCGATGGACGCCGCGGGACCCGTCGCGGAGTCCGAGGGTCCTGACTGGGCACCGGCTGGCCTACGACCGCGTCCGGAAGCGCACGGTGTTGTTCGGCGGTCAGGCGTGTCCGACGCCGCGGTCGACCTGGGAATGGGACGGGACCGATTGGGACCTGAAGACGGTGGCGGAGTCGCCGCGCGGCCGGACCAGGCACGCGATGTTCTTCGACCCCAATCGAGGCACCGTCGTGGTCATGGGCGGTGTGTCGACCGATGGCGCGTGCCGGACCGGTCCGCCGCTGGATGACATGTGGGAGTGGGATGGCTCGCGCTGGAGTCTGATCACCGTGAGCCCTAGGCCGAGCGCGCGCGCCGGCGCCGCGGTCGCGTACGACGAGGCCCGTCGGCGAGTCGTGCTGTACGGCGGCACCGACGCCGCATCGTTCCGCCTCAACGACACGTGGGAGTGGGACGGATCCACCTGGCAGCTGCGCACGCCGACGCAAACCCCCGCGCATCGCGAGTTCTTCGCGGCCTACGACGCCCGGCGTCAGCGCGTCGTGCTCCACAACGGCAACGACCCGCCATGGGAATGGGACGGCACGAACTGGCAGCCAGCAGCCGCCGTCGCCCGGTCTCCGGTGTTCGGCCTCGCCTACCACGAGAACCAGGAGCACTTGCTCCTGCTAGCGGAGTACCAGGGCGAGACCGAGACTTGGCTGTACGGCGCTAGCCCGCTCGCGAGCCAGCAGGCGGTGGGCACAGGCTGCGGAGCGGTGCAGCTCGCGGCAATGGGCCAGCCGGTCCTCGGCAGTCCGCGATTCGCGTTGGACTTGGATACCGGCAAGCCCACGGCGCCGGCGGTGCTCCTGTTGTCGACCGGGCCGGCCAATATCCCGTTGGGCGGGGCCTGCACGCTACTGGTGGACATGACCGGCAGCTCGGCGGCGCTCGGGGTTGTGACCAATGGCCGTGGTTGGGCTTCGCTCACGCTACCGGTGCCAAGTGCACCTGTGCTCGGCGGGAGCTCCCTATGGAGTCAGGCAGGGATTCTGGACGCCAGTCAGAGCGCCGGGGTCGCGTTGTCCTCGGCACTGCAACTCACGCTCGGGGTGTAGCGCGCTCAGACCGGCGCGCGGCAGACCCCGCTTGCGTCGTGCAGACGGTAGCTCGGCACTTGGGTTCGTTTCCTGCTCACGATTCGAACGGCAGCTTGCTGGTAGTGGACTACCCAAGAACCAGGCTTCAGCGGCCGCCCAGCTCGAGAGCTGGTTCACCCAAGGGCGCGATCAGCAAGTAGATAAACTGGTCGGAGCGACTGGATTTGAACCAGCGACCCCTACAACCCCATGGCACACTTTCTCGGTGCCGCAGCGACTGTAGCCTGTGGGCAGGAATCATCTTAGCGCAATTCGCACTCGTTGCAATCGATGCGTTCAGTCGTCCTAAGTCGCGCTTGTTCTGGTAGCCCAGGTAGTCCGTGGGTAGGGAATACTGCCTCGAATACCGGGACTCGACCTCTTCCTCCATGTTGTAGGGGTCGGCTGTTCGGGATGTCCACGTACGCGAGGAAGCGAGCACAGCCGGAACCAGCCTGTCGAAGTCGGCCGACGACAGGCGCAGATCCGTCAACGGTGCATGGGTCAGCGTCGGCGGCAGAGGAACCAGGGAACAGCGGCAGCAGCTGCCCGGTGGAGGCTCCCTGCTTGCCCCGCCCGCGGCCCACGTGCTCACCGACCACGACGCCGTTCTCGAAGTCTCCCGGCTACACCCGGGGACCGTTCCAGTCCAAGTCTTAGCCGCGCGCTTCGAGCGCTGGAAAGGCGAAGTAGGAAGTAGACTGCCTACCCGCCGCGCTCAACCGCCTGAATGCGGAGCTTCGCCTCGGACCTTCGCTGTTTGAACGAGTCTTGGATCGCAAGGGCAATCCAGTATCCGACGCGACGCTGATGCTCGCGCTGGCGACCCTGCAGAACGACGCCAAAGAGGTCGACGCCGAGGGACACTACCGCTTCGACGACCTCGCCGGCGACGAGTGGTCGATAACGATCGACGCGGAAAAATCGCTGAACTCAACAAACAGTCTCAACATTCATGAGGAGGTCGCGTATCAACTTCCTGAGCTGCTCCCAAAGGAGCGCCCCGATCTTTATCCGAATGTCGCCAAACACGAAGTCGGATGCCGGTAGGCTTCTAAACTTTGCGAGAGCCTCACGCACCGTCATCTCAGTTTCGCTTGGCAGGTTGAGTTCACTGAGAATAGCTTCAAGCAAAGAAATCCAGTCCGTCGGCGTAGTTGTCCTAGGTGGTGAATGGTGGCATACGGCGTGATGAACTTTGCTTGGACTCCTCCAGCTGGATCTCGTGCAGTCCGGCCAGTACTGTAACGCTGCAATCGGATCCCGGAGAAGGTGATTCGGGACACGCAAATGTTCTGCCCATAGTTTAACCCGTAGTTCATGTGCGAACCGACACACGGTGACCTTCTCGCCGTCCATGGCCCCAGTAAGCGTGTCCTCATCGACAACTGCAACGCCCAACTCGCTGTCCGTAGTGGCGCTACGCTTGTTGATATTCATACTGCCGATTGTCGCGTAGCAATCGTCCACAATCATGAGTTTCGAGTGAACGTAGACCTGCTGACTCCCAGGATTTTGCTCTAAGTGAAACGCGAACACTTGGCCCTTGGACCACCCCTTGATCTTTTGGAGACATTCCCGACGCATATCGTAGTGGATCGCATCCATCGGGGCAGGGAGGTCGTAGTCTCGCGCAAGAACAATCACGACTTTCAGTTTCGCGTTCGATCGGACAGCTAAAGCCAATCGGTCAACAACCCGGCATGGCCAAAGATACTGTTCTTCTATGTAGATGAAGTGCTCGGCGCGAACGATCGCCCGCTCATATGCAAGTTGACAAGTTTGCTCGCCCCTGGGGGCGAAGCTATAGACGTTCTTGCAGACCAAGGTCCGGTGCACCTGAATGTGTTGCCTGCCGGCAGACGCCGGCGGTGGAGGGAGTGACCCAACTGGAGGTGGGGCACCGATTCGTGGCGGGGAAGCCGTGGGAACAGGGCTTGGGGAGCGCGCAGGAGGCCTTGGGTCGTCCCATCTCTCACGGAAATTCTCCCAAACTTGAGTAACGGCAGGCCCACGAATTCCGCATTGCACGTCGTGCCATGCATCCAAGAACTCTCTCTGCCTGGCCGGGTGGCTCTTGTGGCTTGGCATGTCCCAGCGATCCAGGGCGATGTCAATACCTCCAACGTACGCCCACCAACTTCCTGGTGATTGCACTATTATGAACTTCTGATGATGCGAGGAGCGCTTGTGAAGAAGGCGCTCGTCTAGGATTCCATGGCCTCCAGCCTTGATCACGGCCTTCGTAAAATCTACATTTCCTTTGGGATGCGCAGTGAGCTGCGAGTTAACTAGCGCTATAGAAGACCCGACCACGTACCAGAGCATAGATCGGATACGAACACCGGCTATGCCGAGGCTGGTAACTACATCGACAAACTTCACCGGCGATGGCCCAACCAACGGTTGCAAGTGCTGATCAGGGCTAACGCGCCAACCGGCGATGTAAATCTCGTTTCCATCGACCATCTTGGCCACCCGAGAAGCCACGTGGTCGAAGTACGCCTGGCCGTCGACTAGAGCGAGCGCGCTGTTCTCGGATGTGTACGCGGGACTTCTTGGTATATGCCGTGCAGGTAAAAACCAGTGGTCAGGGTCAGTATTCGCCACGTTGCAACCTCCCTAGACCTGCCGCCCCGTCTTTGGGTCATAGGAGACTTCTACAGGGACAATTTGATCCGTTGGCAACACCTCAATCCACTGGTCGAAGACCTCGAACGGCTCATTTCCTGGTTGAGCACGAAAACCTCCCTGAAGTGGGTAGAAGCCGTGCTCATAGACTTTGTCGAGTGGAGTCGCACTCACCTTGTTGTCGTCGCTGACCTCTTCGGTCGGGTATCGTCCGACCTCCAGTGACGCTTCGTGCTTTTCTTTCACGACATCACACAAATGATTGATCGCATCGAGTACGGTCGGTTCCACACCGCCATGTGGTATGCTAGCCAGCTCATCGGGCGGGGCTATATAAACGTCCGCGAGCCCTTCGGTGCCTTCGACCTCGACTTGTTGCAGCCAATTCATGGCAGCACGCTCTTTGCCCGGACGAATGGGAATCACGGCCTTGACCCAAGGCGCGTTCAAGAAAGCGTTGCGCATGTTGTCGCCATCAAGTTGAAGTAGCCAGCCTAAGGAGCTACCAAGCTTTGCAGTGGCAGAGTCTTCGGTTATGTAGTAGTTATCTTTGCGTCCTTCGCCAGAACCGCCCCATGACACCGTTTCGCTTGGCGCAACCTGTGTCTGCGTGGAAGTATTTGCGGGCGCCATGTTCGACTTCTCGTGCTCTGCTAGTGCGTAGGCCGCCAGTGTCTTGTAGCTTGTTGTGCCGTTCGTTGCACTGGGCGCCCCGAGGTCCTGGTGACTCTGATGGAGACGTGGACGCCACCACTCCGGGGCCACGAAGTAGAGCATCTTGTCAACGTCGAAAATAGTATTGATCAGCTCAGATACAACGTGCCGCGTCCGGTCGTCAGGGGCCGGAATTGTCTTCGTGAGCATGTCTTGAATGAGACTTCGGTAAACAACGATCCGCTCCTCGTCTCGAAGCTCCTCAAACTTCCGTGGCTCGATGTTGCTGGCGAGCTTGATTCGCTCGCGGGCAGATTTGACGAAGGCTTCTTCATATGCGCGACGTTCTTTAGCTGTAAAAAGAGCGAACTTCGCCTCGTTCTCCGTTGTGATCTCCTTAATGGTGGCATCGGTCGGAACCCATCGAATATTTGCCGTAACTCGAATCGGCGAGTTGCCGCGGAAGTTCACGTAGTCGAGGTAGATGCCAAACTTGATCTTACCCGGTGTCGGCTTCTCTAAGTCCGTGTGATGCAGCCGCACGTCATTACCGTTCAAATCCCACGTAATACTCTCAAACTCATAACCCGGTTGATCGCATATTGCTGTGTAGCCATCGAACTGCGCTTGGATTCTCTCGCGATCTCCTTCAAACATATCCGTATCTACCTCAACCCCGTTCTTGAATCCTTCGTCAAGATCACCTCGACCCTTGGACGTCTGCACGAACGGAATGTCGATCGCGACTTCGGTTGTGGTCGGTTCTGGTAGCGGAATAGACTCCGGTGGTGGCGTGCTGCTGAGATCCGGCTTCTTCGAGGCGTGTATGAGCTCGGCAACACCGAGCTGCTTCCCAGGATCGTCGACGTAGGTCTGCCAACACAGATATGTTCCGATATCTTGCACTTGCACACCAACCTGACGCATTTTGCGGCGGAGCTCGTAGTTGAGAAGGTCGGGAGTATTGTTGCTCAAAACAAAGCGCTTGCTCGAAACGTCCGTGATCTCAGAGACGGTACGGAATGTTGAGGTGTAGTTCCTGCGAATCTCCGTCGAAAGCTTCTCGGTCTGTTGGCGCATGTGTCGATGCGTGGTCTCGCGAGCTTTTACCTGTGTCTTTGCAAGGTCGATACTCGCAGATGCGCTGGCGCTACCCCCAATCCAGCTCTGGTGCGCAGTTGCGTTCATTCCGAACTTCGTGTCGGATTGATTGCTTTGCTTTACAGCTTCCGACAATTCGTCCTCCTCCGTAGTTGACTTTTCCGTTTTGACCGTCGTGTCGATACTACTTTCGAATGTTCGCTCGATAATGGTTTTTCGCGTGCTTACCTCCATCAGCTCAACCGTGGCTCCAGGACTCAGCCAGACGTGCTGGACCGAAGGCCCCAAAAACGTGTCGAGCTCGAAGAAGTACTGACGGAATAGATGGACGATACCGATCGGAGAGAGACTGACCCGATCAATCTCACTGCTCGGATCAATTACGTCTAACGGATCTTCGTACTGTAGAGCAGCAATCAATCGGTCTGTGGTGTCATTTGCATAAAACATGCTCCTGAGTTTGGTGTAGTTCTTTGCGCGCCTCAGACGTAGCAAGTGCCCTGCAACCTTCGATTCTCGAGTAAGCTGCTCGGCAACCAATTGGTTGATTTGAGAAAGGGACTTGCCTTGTTGTAGAAGATCGTCAGAGGAACGCTCATACCAACTTGAGGTCTCAGCCACTACTTGCTGGTTGAGAACGGCCTGGACCTTGTCATCGCTCAGCAAAGTTTCCCATACGCCGTCGTCGTAATCGACGCTCTTGGGCAACGCTTTGGCCAGCTCGTTCACCAGGAAACTGCTGGTTTGAACGAGCGGCTTTGCCACCAGATCGGACGGCGTGATTTCAGCGATGCTCGCAACACGCCCTTGGCCATCAAGCTGTGCCGCAAAGTGAGGTGTTGACTGCTCGTACAGAGCTTCGTAGAGCTCCATTTTGTCATTGGCAAACCCCTTGGCGATCCGGCGCTGAATGCGTTGTGAACGCCAACCTAGCATCGGCTGATAGACACCGAAGATTTCGCTAGCGTAGGGGATGATTCCTGTATACGGAGCTAGGTTCGTGGACTTCTTCATGCTTCGCTAGGGTTGGTTGCCGGCATCGACCGGGGCTTGCGCGGATTGGAACGCAATTCGGTACCCCTGATTCCTCAGCCGTAGTGGTGATATCTGTTTAGGCAGCCCGATTGCGTTGGATTGCGAATGCGATGCGTACGGATCCCGCGGCAGCGTCGACGCCTTTCCATGTACGCGTCAAAAGACAAATGCGCTCAATGGCATCGATTCTTCCCAGCAGAGCAGCACTTCTCCGGCGCTCTCTCGGTCCCTTACCAAATCTCAGTCTGGGAGAGCTCGATGGGCTTGCATGCCTCCCGGTTAACGACTGCGTCACCTGCCCTCTCGGGAGCGAGGCTCGGCGCAGGGATGATGACCGGGCAGCTTCGAGGATGTCGCCCTGCTTCGGTGTGACCAGCAGACTACCTCGCTCTTGGGGCGGCAGTTCGATGCAGGCAACCCAGCGGAGAACGTCTGCGGAAGCTGCCGGGAACGAGCTGGCTTCACCTACCTGTGCGTTTCGGTGACCGTTGGCAGCTCGGCCCATCAGAGCCTGCTCAACCCGATCGCGGAGTAGTTCGCCGACAGAGGTCCTCTGCTCTAGAGTGAGAGACTCGAGCTGCTGCCTTAATTCTGGGGCCATCTGAATGCCCATCTCCTAAAAGTCTAGCAGAGAACGACGTCGGACGCATGCCCTGCCACGTAGGTGCCTGAGAGGACTTCCCTTACCCGTCTTCGTCAAGTGTCACCCGCCACGCTGATTGGCCCCTCACGAACTCGGCGAGCTCAAGCGAAGCACGACGAAGCGTTTCATCAGCAGGCGAGCGCGGGGTTGAGGTTACAGGGTTGGGATGCGTCCTTTGAAGTAGATGGCAAACTGGCCGACCACGCGCTCCAGTTCCTGAGCGCTCTGTTCCACTTCTTGTCGCAGCGCCTGAGCGCGCGGCGTCCGTTGCCCTCCAGATGTGGCGCTCGACGATACAGACCACGACTTTGGCTCTCGGACGACCCTCTACTACAAAGACCCTGAAAAGACACAAGTGATCGCCGGCGCGTTCTCCTACTGCGGCAGCCGTACCTTCATCTCAACAGGCATTCAAAGCTCGTAGCCGCTTACCGTTTAGCGCCAAGTGTCGGTAAGCGTCCGGTGACGCCATGGCGGCCAGCGGTTGAAAAGCGACCGCCGACGCGTCTCAGCAGGACTGGCCGGCAGCGCGTGCCTTCGCCCATCCCCAGGGCGTGAGTTCGGCGATGCGCGACGACGGCGTGGTGGCGACGGCGACCAGGACGTCCTCGAGGTAGCGCTCGACGTTGACCTTCGCCAGCTTGCAGCTGAGCACGATCGAGTAGAGGCGAGCTGCCACGTTGCCACCCTTCTCGCTGGCGAGCGTCATCCAGTTCTTCCGGCCGGTCACGACGTGGCGCAGGTCACGCTCGGTGTCGTTGTTGTGGATCGGCAGCCGGCCGTCGTCGAGGTGCGCGAGCAACGGGTTCCGCTGCCGGATGGCGTAGCTCACCGCCTTGCGAAGCAGCTCGTTGCCCGCGGTCGCCGGGTCCTCTTGGAGGCTGAACACGATCTCGTAGAGGCCGTGGAGCACCGCTTTGGATCTGCGGCTGCGAACGGTCTCACGCAGTTCGATGAGGGCTTCACGGGTCAGGTTCCGGTCCTTCGCTCGGGACAGTACGGCGCGCTCGATCCAGAAAAGCCTCTGGATCGGTCGCAGCGCCAAACCAGCCCGTGATGCACCAGCAGTGAGCGCATCCCGAAACTTCCGACGGGCGTGCGCCCAGCACCCAGCCCGCGTGATCGCGTTCTGCTGCGCTTTCGGGTTCACACCGTCGTAGCCATCGGTCAACAAGGTCCCGGACCACGCGCCGAGAAAAGCGTTGGGCCCCTTCGCGGATCGATTGTCCCTGAAGTCGGCCACGACCATCTCGTTGGGGCTGCCGCGAGCGCTCCGCCAGGCCCAGAGCACACCGCGCCGGGTGCCCTTCTGGCCTTCCAGTCGCACCCTGATCGGGGTCTCGTCGGCTTGAAGAACATCTTCTTGAAGCAGCTGGCGCCGCATCTCGGCCAGGATCGGACGCGCCGCGATCTCGTCGAAGCGCGCCAGCATGTCCCACATGGTCTGCTTCGGGACGTGCGCCCCGAAGCGGCGGAAGATCCCCTGCAGGCGGTTCAGCGGCAGGTGGTCGCCGTACTTCGCTGTGACGAGATGCGCGTAGACGGAGGGCTCGTACTTCGCCTTCTCGACGACGCCGGCAGGCATCGACGCCATCTTCATCCTGTGCCCGTGCGGGCACGCGTACTTGTTGCGCACGTAGCGCTTCACGACCAACCGCGCTGGGATGATGTGGCCACGCTCGGTGACGTCAGTCCCGATGCAGTGCATGGCTTCGCCGCACTCGGGGCAGCAGCGCTCCGCTTCCGGCACGTCGACCTCGACGACATGCCGATCCAGGTGCTCGGCGAACTGACCGCGACCGTGACCGCGCTTCCGCTTCTTCTTCGGGTCAGGCTTCGCGAGTTCGCTCGACTGCTCCGCTTCCTGCGCCTGCTTCTGCAGCTCTTCGAGCTGCGCGACGCCGGCCTCGAACAGCAGCAGTTGGTTCGGATTGATGTGCTCGCGGCGCCGTCCGAACGTGCGCTGCTTCATCAGTTCGAGCTGCCCGCGAAGGCGCTCGATCTCGGCGCGCAGCTTGACGATCGTCGAGTTGGCTTCGTCGAGGTCCGTGAGCGGCGTCACTCCCTCTGATTAACACAAACCGGAGACGGATCAAGTCGCGGCCAGTCGTTGCAGCACCTGATCGCGAACTTCTCTGCGTCGCGCGCCACGGAGGTCGATGCCGTCCAACAAGAGCGCGAGATCGCTACTCGCAATCTCGAATCGGCTGTTGTTCTCAGCCGAGCGATCGAAGACCTGAAAGCGGCCGCTCGTCAGTCGCTTCGCCAGCACCCAGTAACCAGACGGCTCCCACACCAGTGCCTTCATCATGGTCCGGCGCTTGTTGAAGAAGAGGAAGAGGTGACCAGATTGCGGGTCGTGGTCGACCACGTCGATGACCGCACCGGACAGACCGCTGAAGCTCTTCCTCATGTCCACCGGCTTCCGGCAAACGAAGATCTTGACTTGCGGCGAGGGAGGAAAGCTCAGCATGGCAGCAGGACTCCGAGCAGCCGTCGGAGCGTCGCTTCGTCGAAGTCGCGCTGCACATCGACAACCGCGCCCGACGGCACCCGCAACTCAATGGCCGCTGCTCGTCGCGGAGACGGGTCTGCGGCGACCACCAGCTCACCGAAGTCCGACACCGCCGGCGCGGACGTAGGCGCCGCCGCAGCTCGGGCTTGCCGCCTTGCCCAGTAGATGCGGTTTGCGTTGACGCCACGCCGGCGCGCGAACTCGGCGACCGTCACGCCTGAGGTGTCCAGCTCTTGAAGTAGCTCGCGCATCTCCGCTCGAGCCCACACGGGGATTCTCTTCGTCATCCGCCGCATCCTGCCGATCCGCCAGCGGCTTTCGAGATGCCTTCACCGGACGCTTACAAGTGTCGGACGCCATTCACGCGTGCAGGCCACGGCGCGCGCCGGGCCAAACTCTGCTAGCATGACCCCCCTAGACTCACGGAGGTCTCTCGGTGCCTGACATCAACATCGCTTGGTGGAACCTCGAAAACCTGTTCGACCGCGAAGGCGCGTCTCGTCCTCAATCTCTAGCTGACCGGATAGGCAAGGAGCTGCTCGGCTGGACCGCAGCGATTCGAGACAAGAAGCTCGATCAGCTCGCGTCGATCATCTCACAACTGTTCGGTGGCGCTGGCCCCGACCTGCTCGGCGTCTGCGAGGTAGAAAGCGAAGCCGTCCTGCAGCTTCTCGTCGACCGGATGAACCAGGACTTGCCGAATCGAACCTACAGGATCTCGCACCACAACTCACAGGACGCACGCGGTATCGACACTTCCCTCGTCTTCGACCAGAAGATGCTGAGCAGAAAAGAGCGCGACTTCGTGATGATTCAGAAGCGCCGCGCCACACGAGACTTGTTCTGGACTCGCTTTGAAACCAAGCAAGGCAGCAACGCCTTTGTCGCCATCGCTGCCCACTGGCCGTCACGCTCCGGTGGACAATACGCGTCGCAACCATTTCGCATGATGGCTGGGGAGACAACGAGCTTTCTTATGGAGCAGCTTCGTGCGCAATTCGGCGCGGACATTCCCATGGTCCTGATGGGAGACTTCAACGACGAACCATTCGATCGGTCGATGCAGGAGTATCTCCTGGGGAGCAGGGACGTTGGCCGGGTCCGCGCAGCGAAGAACCCCATGGCACTCAACCTCATGTGGCCACTCATGTTCAGCGACCAGTCGAACGTGAATCCAGGCACCTATCTCTACAAGTCGGACTGGAACATGCTCGACCAGTTCTTGGTCAACAAGCCCCTTGTTGGAACCAGCGGGTTTCGCGCTGACCGAAACTCCGCCACGATCTTCACGCCACCGGAAATGCAAGTCGGCTCCAGCAAGAAGCCTAGGCGGTTTGGGCGGGGATACTGTCAAGAGTTGTGGATGGCGATTTGATCACGCGGCGTCGACCTTGACTCCATCCTTGAACTGAACTCCCTCGATCACGTCGCGGACGAGTAGCGCGCCGGTGAGTCGGCGCCACTTCTTCTCAGCCGCCTGACTGAGTTTGAAGACCATCGTCAGGCATGCGGCGCGCGTGCCCGAGCCTTTGGTCCGGCGATGTCGCAGGCGCACCGTGGCAAACATTGACTCGATCGGGTTGGTCGTGCGCAGGTGCACCCAGTGTTCGGCCGGGAAGTCGTAGAACGCGAGCAGCTCCTCGCGGTCCTTCTGCAGGCACGCGACGGCCTTCGGGTACTTGGCCCCGTACTTCGAGACAAACAAGTCGTAGGCCTTGGTCGCGTTGTCGCGGGTGTCAGCCATCCAGATGTCCTGGAGATCGGCCTTCGCGGCGGCCTGCTTGTGCTTCGGGAAGTGGTTGAGCACGTTCGCGGTCTTGTGCACCCAGCAGCGCTGCGCGCGGGTCTCGGGGAACACTTCGGCGAGCGCCTTCCAGAAGCCGAGCGCGCCATCGCCGATTGCCAGAGCAGGGTCGTGCTCGAGTCCCCGAGCCTTGAGGTCGAGCAGGATCTCCTTCCAGCTCTGGGCGCTCTCGCGGTAGCCGTCGTCGATCGCAACGAGTTCCGTCTTGCCGTCCCTGGTGGCTCCCATCACCACCAGAATGCACTGCCGGCCCTCCTCCAGGCGGATGTTGAAGTGGACGCCGTCAACCCACAAGTAGACGTAGCGCTTGCCCGCGAGTGACCGACGGCTCCACTCCTGGCACTCCTTGGTCCAGATCTCCTTGAGCCGAACAACCGTCGTCGTTGACAGGCTGGCCGAGCTGTTGCCCGTCAGGTGCTGCAGGCACTCCGAGAAGTCGTTGGTCGAGATCCCTTTCAAGTACAGCCACGGGATGAAGTCCTCGAGGCTCTTCGTGCGCCGGAGGTACGGTGGCAGAATCTTGCTCGTAAACCGGAACCGGACACCGTCACTGTCGACGCGTCGGTCGTTCACCCTCGGCTGTTCGACTTCCACCGGCCCGACGCCAGTGTCGATCGTGCGCCGCCGGTGGCGACCGTTTCGCACGACGAGGCGACGGCCGGCGGCATCGACATCCTCCTTGTGCTTTTCGATGTAGGCTGCGACCTCGGCCTCCACAGCCGTCGCGAGCATCTGCTGAGCTCCGGCGCGGAGAACTTCGGTGAGCGCGTCCTGGACGGAACCTGGACCTGAGAGAGCGGGTGACGTAGCTTGCATGTCGTGGCGTACCTGCCCCTTCCGGGGCGCTTGGCTTTCTTGAACAACTGCCAAGGTACGCCGCGTGTCTGTACGGTCATCCACAACTTCCGTTCATATCCCGTTTGGGCGACCGTCAAGCCCCAAGACTTTTGACGACACGGGTTTCTCGGACCACTTCCCCATCACAATGCGCTTGCTCGGGTAGCTGTGTAACGCCAAGCCCACAACTCCGAATCACGAGCCAAGGTTCCAGCAGAACGTTCACGCGCCTTGAACTCGCCACCGCAGATCGCGGGCTCGGCAAGCATCGCTCGAGGATCCCTCAACAAGAACCGTCGCCTCCGGATCCCCCCCCCTGCGGACAAACCCATCATCGTAGCCGCAACTCTAGCTCAACAGCTGATGCTTTGTTTTCGCGTCTAGCGCATCAGAACTCCCTGTGCGAAAAATTTGGACGGCCCCCTGATAAGCTTCAAGTGCTTTGGCAAGGAACTCCTTGCCAACATCACCCTCGGTCCTGTTGCCAAGAACGCGAAGCGTGTTCCCCAAGTTGGTTTGCGTCATCGCCCACTTCCTCGGGAGATCACTCCGAGTCCTGACCTCTAGGGAAGCTTCGTAGGCGTCTACGGCTTGTGAAAGGAATTGCCGCCCCTCTTCCCCCTTACTGCCCACGCCCAACATGTGCAGTGCTATACCGAGGTTGTTCTGAGTTGCAGCCCAATCCTGAGGCAGATCATTCCTGGTGCGAACCCGAACCAACTGCCTATAAGCAGTGACGGCTTGATGGAGCAATTTCCGCCCCTCCTCTCCCTCAGTTCGTCTACCCAGCTCGGTAAGCGCGATGGCCAGGTTGTTTTGGGTTGCAGCCCAATCTTGGGGGAGGTGTTCTCGGGTTCGGACTTGGAGAACGTGCCGATACGCGACGACGGCTTGAGCGAGCAGCTCTTTGCCTTTCACGCCAATAGACTCGCTTCCGAGGACCCTAAAAACCGCACCCAGATTGCTCTGAGTCCTCGCCCAATCTTGCGGGAAGCGTTCCCGAGTTCTCACCTCTAGGGCACTTCGGTAGGCCGCGATCGCTTCAGAAAGAAGCGTGCGCCGCTCATCTCCACTTGCTCGGATCCCCTGCTCAGTCAAAGCGACGGCCAAGTTGCCCTGCGCATCCGCCCATCTCAGAGGGGCGTCCTCACGTTCAAGAACTTCCAGAGCACTGCGGCTAGCCGCAACGGCCTTACCCAGAAGCAAGCGACCCTCATCACCTGCAGCTCGCCGGCCTTGACACATCAACGCGTTACCGAGAGTGTATTGTGCAGTGGCCCATCCCTGTGGGAAACGCTTTCTAGTAAGAACCTCTAACGCACTTTCGTAAGCGCTAACTGACTCGGCGAGAAAATTTCTCCCTTTGCGTCCGGCCGTTCGTACTCCTTTCGCACAGAGCGCAACACCCAGGTTCACAGAGATAGACGCCCAACTTTCCGGATACAACTCGCGGCGAAACACCTCGAGAGAGTTGCGGAAGGCCGCAACAGCTTGCGCAAGGAGCTCGTTTCCCTGTTCTCCACGGGTCCGACTGCCCTGCGAAACTAACGCGCTGCCGAGGTTGCTCTGAGCAGCCGCCCAGTCTTGCGAATGCTGTTCGCGCGTCACAACTTCGAGCCCCAGTCGCAGTGCATGGATTGCTTCTCGTAGTTTGGTGACGCTTACCGCGCCCTCGGAGGCTAGCGCGCTATTCTTGAGCGCGGTGCCAAGCAAAAACTGTATCATGGCCCAATCACTCGGTTCTTCCGCTCTCGGCGTTAGCGCCAATGCATTCTCGAGCGAGGCTACTGCGAGATGCGCCAAATCATCTGCCAACAGCGCCTGGCTCTCTAGAACCCAAGCCTTGCGCTCCTCATCACGAGCAGCCTGCGTTTCCACGGCAGCGCGTCGTGCGAGCCCCTCTGCCGCGTGTCGCCGGTTCCGTGCACTCTGCGCTGCCAGCGCTGCATGCTCCGCGGAACTCGAGAACTGTCTTTGCGCAAAATGCGCAAGAGCTCGGTCCATGGAACTAGCGGTTGGGTCATTATTAGTGGCAGCAACAAAGAGAGCGAACCCTGCCCTCAAATCGCTTTCGGATAACGCGTTACGCTCAGCAACGACAGCTACGGCGCGATCGAAAAGCTCGTCGCCCGTCATCTCAAGAGCTGCCATCTCTGTTTGCTGGAGAACGTAAACACTGGCTACCGAGCCGATGTACCGCCGCTGCCGATCCAGCTCCAGTTCAACACGAGCGAATCGCTGCGCCGTGACCCGGCTGTCCCACCAAAGCCCGATACCGAGCCCGGTAACTGACAGAACGCCAGCGATCACCACAAACTTGAGCCTAGCGAATGGAAGCTGGAAGAACTCGGCGACGACTCTTGGATGTCTTTTGACCCGTTCGTCGAGCTCGGAACCACACCAGAACCGGCAGTCGAACTTTCCGGCCACCCTGCTTCGAACTCGACTGCGGGTGTCAGCCGATACCGTGCCGCTAACTATCAAAGCGTACACCTCCGGCATTTCTTCCAAAGGCAGGCTAAAGACCCTTTCCAGTTCCCGTTCAGCGTCTCGGGGTCCGAAGGTCGAGACCCGCTTGCACTGAAAGACCCATCTTCGTCCCTCCACAGTAGCCACGATGTCCCGTCCTCCGTCACGCCCTGCAGCTCCGAAATGTTGCGCGTTCTCAAAGCCTTCTAACTGCACCAGCCAAAGACAGAGACGCTCGAACTCACTTGGTGACAGCTTCTCGAACGGTAGGGAATGCGAGGTTCCAGTCGCCGGAGGCTTCCCACGGAGGCGTTTCACAAGCGAACAACATAACAGGAACTCGCTCGCCGCGTACCACCAACGGCACACCAATCCGAGAATTCGCCTTGGCGAGCAGCCGTGACAATCAGTGATGACCGGGTCGTCAAGCCCCTTCAAGCGCCATCCAAGACTCCGAGCATCTTTCTGTCACCCGACGACCACAGGTGGTGCGGTACCGAAAATGCGGACCCCGTGCACGCCAAGTCCATGGCAGCGTCTCTGGTTGACTGTCTTGGCACGGGGTTCAAGTGGAAACGGGGAGCGCCAAGATGCGAGAGGATGCGCGCCTGACGTGACCTCGCCCGTCACCCCGTAGCTTCGTCCCCGTCGGTGTCGGCCGCACCGTCGGTGAGCGAAGCGTTCGGGCCGGCGCCGAGGGGGACGAAGCTACGGGGTGGCGCACCCCGATAGCTTTCGAGCCCGAGGTCGAGGTCGTTCTCGATCAGCCACGCCCCGGGACAGACCTTGGTCAATCAAGTGCGCCCGCACTCTCTCCAAGGCCAAGGGGCCGAAGTCCTTGGCCGGCATCTTCCCGCAGGTCTCCATGAGCGGCCTGAGGGCCAGCTTGATGCGTAGCAGTGCGTGCTGCTTTGCTACGTCGTCGACTGCGTGGAGTGGTTCGACGTAGTCCAGGTAGCGATCGATCAGATCGTTGACGCGAAGGCGACTACTCTCGACCTCGGGGTGCTTCGGTGGTTCGCGCCTCCCGTTCTCTTCCCACTCCTGGATCAGCCGGACGTACTTCGCCCGGCTCTCCGGAGTGCCGTGCACGCCGAGGTAGAAGTCCTTCCCGGAGAGCGTGACCCGAGCCTGACCGCTTGCGTCGTGCAGACGGTAGCTCGGCACTTGGGTTCGTTTCTTGCTCACGATTCGAACGGCAGCTTGCTGGTAGTGGACTACCCAAAACCAGGCTTCAGCGGCCGCCCAGCTCGAGAGCTGGTTCGCGCAAGTGCGTGATCGGCAAGTAGATAAACTGGTCGGAGCGACTGGATTTGAACCAGCGACCCCTACAACCCCATTGTAGTGCGCTACCAGGCTGCGCCACGCTCCGACCGGGGGTGGGCCCCGCGAGGGGCCCGATTTGGGGACGAGTAGCCTAGCCACCCCACGCCCCGCCGCAAGCACCCGCGCAAGAACGCTCCGGGGCTCAGCGCGACCGTCCGGCCCGCGCCCCACCCCCTTTAGAGCATCGCGACCGGATCCACATCCAGCGTCACCCGCAAGCTCCGCGTCGCCCGGTCCTCCACCGTGCGCAGCACGTCCATCGTTTCGGTGAACGCCTGCTCGGTGAAGCACTTGGTCAGGGTGTGCCAGCGGAAGCGGTCCTTGATGCGGGCAACGACCGCGGGGGCGGGGCCGAGTGTGCGGCGGCCTTCGCCGTCGGGCAGGTCGGCGCGGACCGCGCGGGCGCAGGTGTGGACCTCGGCCTCGCGCGGCGACTCGTAGAGGACGCGGATCAGGCGGCTGAAGGGGGGGTAGCCGGCGTCGCGGCGGTAGCGCAGCTCGCGCTGGACGAAGGACTCGAAGTCGGTGCGGGCGGCGGCGGCGACGGCGTAGTTCTCGGGGCACAGGGACTGGAAGACCACGACGCCGGGCTTGGCGGCGCGGCCGGCGCGGCCGGCGACCTGGTAGAGCAGCTGGAAGGTGCGCTCGGCGGCGCGGAAATCGGGCATGAACAGGCCGGTGTCGGCGGAGACGACGCCGACCAGGGTCACGTCGGGGAAGTCGTGGCCCTTGGCGATCATCTGGGTGCCGACCAGAACGTCGATCTGGCGCTTGCGGAACGCGCCGAGGACGCGGTTGACCGCGCCGCGCTCGGCCATGGTGTCGGCGTCCATGCGGGCGACGACCGCTTCGGGGAACAGCTGCTGGACGGCAGCGGCGAGGCGCTCGGTGCCGGCGCCGAGCTCGTGGAAGCCAGCGTGCTCGCAGACGTCGCACAGCTCGGGGCGGCGGCGTTCCTCGCAGCAGTAGTGGCAGACGAGCCGACCGCGGCGGCGGTGGAAGGTCATCGCGACGTCACAGCGCTGGCATTTGACGGCGGCGCCGCAGCCGGGGCAGATCAGGGCGGGGGCGAAGCCGCGGCGATTCAAGAACAGCAGCACCTGGTCGCGCGCCTGTAGGCGCTCGCGCATCATCACCTGCAGCGTGCGGGACAGACGCACGCCGTCGATCTGCGCTTCGCGCCCCTCGACGCGCAGGTCCTCGACCACGATCCGCGGCAGGGTGCCCTGGCCGGCGCGACTCGGCAGCTCGACCAGCTCGTAGACCCCGCGCTTGGCACGGCCGTAGCTCTCCAGCGTCGGCGTCGCCGAGCCGAGCACGACGACCGCGCCCTCGATCCGCGCCCGCTCGACCGCCATCTCCCGCGCGTGGTAGCGCGGCGTGCTGTCCTGCTTGAACGAACCGTCGTGCTCCTCGTCGACGACGATCAGACCGAGGTCGCGCACCGGCGCGAACAGCGCCGAGCGCGCGCCGATCGCGATGCGCGCCTGTCCGCGCAGCAGCCGATGCCACTGCCGGCCGCGCTGCGCCTCGGTGAGGCCCGAGTGCAGCACCGCGACATCATCGAAGCGGGACGCGAAGCGCCCCACGGTCTGCGGCGTCAACGAGATCTCGGGGACCAACACGATCGCCGACCGATCGCGCTGGCGCACCGCCTCGAGCACGCGCAGGTAGACCTCGGTCTTGCCGCTGCCGGTGACTCCGTGCAGCAAGAACGGGCGCGCACCACCCTGCAAGCCGGCGACGATGGTGTCGACGGCGCGCCGCTGGTCCGCGTTGAGGTCGACGTCGGCAGCCGCCATGCTGGCATCCGGCTGCCAATCATCGCCCTCCTCATCGAGCAGCACCCGCCGCAGCAGGCCCTGCTTGACCAGCGTCTTCCACGGGCTGTCGCTGGTCTGCGTCCGCCGGCGCACCGCGTTCAGCGGAGCGGGACCGCCGTACTCGAGCACGGTGCGCAACACCCGCGAGCGCGAGGAGAAGCGCTCCTCCAGCTCGAGCACCGCCTGCTGCGCCAGCTCCGGCGGCGTCGCCAGCTCCAGGTGCGGCACCTTCTTGACGCCACGGCGCTTGGCCGCCGCCGGCAACGCCGCGTCCAGCGCCTCGCCCAGGCTGCAGCCGTAGTCCGCGGCGATCCGCTCGGCGAGGGCGAGCACCGCCGGCGGCAGGACCATGGCGGGGTCCAGCACGCGCTCGACGGCGCGCACCTTCTCCGCCGGCAGCGCGCAGGTCTCCTGGACCGCCACCACGACCCCGGGCAGCGCTCGACCCCGGAACGGCACCCGCACCCGGTTGCCGACCCGCGCCCGCATGCCGGCCGGCACGGCGTAGGTGAACGTCGTCCGCAGCGGCAACTTCAGCGCCACCTCGACGAAGGCACCGGCGCGGTCGCCGGGCTGCACCACCGGTTCTGGGGTCGACATGCGGATCCACGGAGCACCCGGTCCTGCGGGCGCCTGGGCCCTCGGATCAAACGGCCCCGCCACCGACTCGGCAAAGCTCCATCCACAAGAAGTGCGGCGCGGGAGCCACTTCATTGGAACCGGAGAGCCACGAAACCGGCCGCCAACCACCCCACAAAAATGATTTGCCGGCCAAGGGGGCTCGGAGCAACCTCAAGGGAGGTTGCGCACAGGCCCGATATCCGCCCTGGGTGAGCATTCGCAAAAAGATCCTCGCCGCCGTCATTGCAGGCGCAGCGATGCAGTGTGCGATTCTGTACGTCACGAATCGCCAGGGGGCGACGCTGCAGGCCGACGCCGAGGCGCGCGCGCAGCTGCACTGGCTGCGGGGCCGGGTCCTGCATCTCGCGCTGATGTCGACCCAACTGCGCGAGGGCCAAGACGTCGCCAGCACGATCGAGCAGACCGTCACCGCGGTGTCCAACGAAATCGACATCCTGGCGGCAACGGCCGAACGGACCGGCGGACCGGAGATCGGGACCGACGCCGACGAAGCGGGCTACCAGTTGGCCGAGCGGTGGCACGCGTTCGCCAACCCCACCCGGCGCCTCGCCGAAGACGTCGCCAAGGCAGAGGCCGCCGATCAGCTCACGGCCTACAGCTTCAGCCCCTGGCTCGCGTCGCTGTCGCACCTCGAGGGGACGGTCAGCGAGCTGGCCGATCAAGGCGACATCGATCTGGACACGACCCGCAGCCAGCTCTCCGTCGTGACCCAGGCCCGCGACGTGACCACTTCGCTGCGCGGGGCGATCCTGCGGCATCAGAACATCCCCGTCGGTGGCGACCGCGGCGGCGCCGCACGCGAAGTCGACGTGTGGTACGAAATCGGACGCGACGCGCTGAACTCGATCATCGAGGGTTCTTTCGAACTCGAGATCGAAGCCGCCGCCGACCCGGCGGTGATCGAGGCCGTCAACAACTGCGTGGCCAAGCTCGACAAGCTGGAGGCGAGCTGGCGTTCCCTGGTGGCGGCCACGCGGGTCCTGGACACGACGCAGCGCGCGCACGGGGATGCCCTACAACGGCTGATCAGCAACGTCGACCGGGCCATCGACGACAGCAACACGGCGTCGGCGGACCGCCTGGCCGACAGCCAGTCGACCCAGGTCGCCCTGGTCACCGGCGGGATCGCGGCCACTCTTCTGCTGCTGTGGTTCGTGTCCGCCCGCGTGATCCGCCCGGTCCGGGTCGCGCTGATCGCGGTGCGCGAGTCGGCCAACGATCTGTCGGAGGCCGCGCGCGGGATCGAAGAGATGGCCAATGCGCTGGCCGCCGGCGCCGCCAACGCCGCCGAGAGCACCGACCACGTCACGAGCTGCGCGGAGGAGGTCGGCCGCGACTTGACCCAGGTCGGCGCTTCCACGTCGCGCATGACGCACGACATCACCGGCGTCTCGGCGGCGGTCGAGCAGGCGACGGCGACGGTCACCGACATTGCCGGCCTCGCCGACCGCGGCTCGCAGCTCGCCAACAACGCCACCCAGCTCGCCGAGGAAGGCGGTCAGCGGGTCGCGCGCCTGGGCGAGGCGGCCACCGAGATCGAACGCGTGCTGGAGACGATCCGCGGCATCGCCGAGCACACCAACCTGCTGGCCCTCAACGCCACCATCGAGGCGGCGCGCAGCGGCGCGGCCGGCCGTGGATTCGCCGTAGTCGCGGCGGAGGTCAAGCGGCTGGCGGAGCAGGCCGCGGAGGCCACCGAGGACATCTGCACGCGGGTCGAGGGCATCCGCGCGTCGACCACCGACACGATCGACGTGATGACCGAGATCCACCAGGTCGTCGCCCGCGCCAACGAGGCGTCCACCGAGATCGCCAAGGCAGTCGGCGCGCACCGCGAAGTCGCGTCCAGCATCTCCAGTGATTTGGTCGCCACTTCGCAGGCGGCGACGTCGGTCGCCGAGTCGATCACCAACAGCGTCGCCCGCAGCCGCAGCATCGCCGACAGCGCTGCCGTCGTCGGCAACACGGTGGAGCAGACCACGCGCGAAGCCACGGGGGCGCGGCAAGCCTGCCGCGTACTGAACAACCTGGCGGCGCAGCTCGACGACTTGGTCTCCGGCTTGCGCCAACTCTGACCCGCCGCTCAGGCCGGCCGCAGCGGCTCGCTGTCGGCGGCCGCCCGCTCGACCTCGACCCCGGGAAGGGCGGCGCGCAACTGCGCGCACAGTCGCGGCAGGTAGCCCCGCTCGGTGTTGGAATGCTCGCACAGCACGACGCTGCAGCCGCGCGCCAGCGCGGCCAACACGTCGTGGTGCCGCATCTCTCCGGTCCAGTACACGTCGGCGGCGACGCCGGCGAGGACACTGCCGCCAGCGCCTGCACAAAGCGCGATGTCTCGCACCGCCGCGCGGCGGTGGGCATCCGCGGTGGCGACTCGGACGGTACGCAGACCGAGATGCTCCTTGATGCGTCGCACCACGGTCGACAACCGCACGGGACGCTGGAGCCGGACTCGGCGCCCCTGCGCCGCACCGCTGGCCGGCTCGCCGACCGGCTGCAGGCCCTGCCGCTCACCGCGCCCGAGCCCATCGGCGAGCCAGTCGTTGACGCCGCCGGGCGCCGCATCGAGGGCAGTGTGCGGCGAGTAGACGGCGATGCCGGCGGTGACACAACCGAGCACCACGCGCTCGATTCCCGAGCCGCTGGTCAGCCGGCGCAGCCCGTCGAAGATCGGTGGGTGATAGGCGACCACCAGGTCGGCGCGCCGGGCCGCGGCTTCCTTCAACACCGCTTCGGTGAGGTCGATCGCCACCAGCACGCGGTGCACGGTCCGGCGCCGCGGCGGCTCGACCAACAGCCCGACGTTGTCCCACTCCTCCGCCCACTCCAGCGGCGCCAACTGCTCGAGGGCGCGGACCGCGGCGCCGAGCCTCACGCCGGCCCCCGCGCGGCCTTCGGACAAGCACACGGCGTGGCCTCACAACGCGGGCAACCGCGCGCGTACTTGGCCCGCCCCACCGCATCCAGATCGACCCCGTGCAGGGACGCCAGCGTCGCCAGCCACGCGTACACGTCGGCAAACTCCTCCTCGAGGTTGTCGCGCTCGCCGCGCCGGATCGCCCGCACCAGCTCGCCGACTTCTTCGACGAACCAGAGCGTGGTGCCGGCGATGCCGCGGGCCGCATCGCGCTCGAGGTAGATCGCCTCGATGCGTTGCTGGAACGAGGACTCGGCCATCACCACCTCTTGGCGGTGAGCAGCACGACGTCCTCGCGCAAGCCGCCGTCCCCGGCATCACTCTCGAGCCCGCCGAGCACCAGGTTCATGAACGGCGCCGTGTGCTTGGGCGCGTGCTCGGCCACCAGGTCGACAAACCCATCCAGCCGCAGCGCGGCGTCGTTGGCGAGGGCGAGGCGCACGCCCTGCGCCACCGGCACGCTCACCGAGCGCAGCCCCTTCTCGAACACCGGCCCGGCGTCCAAGCCCAGGGCCAGCCCCTCGGCGTTGACCTCCTCGACTTGTCCCGCACGGCAGACCAACGCCGGCGCGCGAAAGCCGCACTGGTAGAGCTTGACCGCCTCGTCGCGCAGCTCGAGCAGACAGGCCGTGGCGCAGGCTCCCTTCGGCAGCTGCTTGTGCAACACGCGGTTGGTGTGGTGCAGCGCCTTGCGCGCCGCGGCGCCGGCGTTGAGCGCGCGAACGACCTCGTCGCGCGCCATCCGCGCCGCGGTGGCCGAGATCGCGCCGACGCCCTCGTTGCCGATCAAGAACAGCACGGTGAAGCCGTCGCCGGCGTGCCCGCCGTAGTACTCCACCCCGCCGCGCGTGCCCGGACTGAGCGCACCATCGACCTCGAAGCCCTCCTGCTCCGGCAGCTCCTCGGGCAGCGCGGCGTCGCGGAAACCGCGGACCTGCGGGTCCATGTTGACGCCGAGGCCGCCGCTCTGCTCGGCCTCGGCGGCGACCGCGGCGATGTCGGTCGCCAGATACTGCAGCGCCCGCCCCACCTTGGTGACCTCGTCGTTGCCCGACACGCGCAACCGCACCTCGGAGCTGCCACGACCGATCTTGGCGATACCGAGACCGAGCTCGGTGAGTCGGCTGGCGATGGCCGCGCCCTGCACGTAGGCCACCGCGCCAACCACCAGACCCGCGAGCACGACGAACACCCCGCTCAACAGCCAAGCGCGCTGCACGAGGTCTTGGTCGGCCTGCCCCGGCCCGAGGGTGCGATTGACGATCAGCAGCGCGATCGCCGTGACCGCGATGCCGGCCAAGCCGCAGACCAACCCGAGCTTCAGCGCCAGCGCGCCCGATCCACTCCGCTTCGACCCGCGACTCATTGTCCCAAAAGCCCTCTACGTCACGAACAGCAGCCGGCGCGCGCGCAGGACGTACTGTACGCCGGAGACCACGGTCAGCACCAGGGTCACCCAGAACGCGACCTCGGCGATGATGGTGAACTGGATCTCGCCGGCGACCACGGTGAGCAGCGCCCCCGCGGTCACGCACTGCGCCACCATCTTCCACTTGCCGACCTGCTCGGCGGGAAACGGCACTCCCATCGACTCGGACAGGCCGCGAATCGTGGTCACCAAGAACTCGCGCGCCAAGATCACCACGACGAACCAGGTCTCCAACACCGTCAGCGCCGCCTGGAACTTGAGCAGGATCACCAGGATGCCGCAGATCAGCACCTTGTCGGCGAACGGGTCGACAACGCGACCGAAGGCGGTCACCGCCTGCATCCGCCGCGCCAACCAACCGTCGACGTAGTCCGTCACGGCAGCGACCGTGAACAACCAGAACGCCCACCACACGGCAGTCGGGTCCGGCGCCGCCGGATCCACGAGCTCGAGCACCGTGAAGCAGGCGGCCGTGATCACGAGCCGCGAGACCGTAATGGTGTTGGGGAGATTCACCGCACCGAGGGGGCCGAAACCCGGCCGACGAGGTCATAGTCATCGACCCCTTCGATCCGCGCAAGGACGAGGTCGCCGGCGCGCACGGCCTCGGTCGGCGGCAGCAACACGGCACAGTCCACCTCCGGCGCGTCGCGGTAGGTCCGCCCGACGAAGCCGTCCCGCTCGGGGTGTCGGCCGTCGACCAAGACCTCCAACGACTGGCCCACGCAGGCCGCGTTGAGCTCGGCGATCACCTCGCGCTGCAGCCGCATCAAGATGTCGCGGCGCTCTTCGGCGACCTCCGCCGGCACCTCGCGGCCCAGGTCGAAAGCCGGCGTGCCCTCCTCCGCCGAGTAGGTGAACACGCCGAAGCGTTCGAAGCGGTACTCGCGCACGAGCTGCACGAGCTCCTCGAAATCGGCCTCCGTCTCGCCCGGAAATCCGACGATCGCCGTGCTGCGCACCGCGATGCCGGGGACCTCGTCGCGCAAGCGCCACAGGATGTCGCGCACCTGCTGGGACGACACGCCGCGCTTCATGGCGCGCAGCATCGGCGTCGCCACGTGCTGGATCGGGATGTCGAGATAGGGCACCACCGCTGGGTGCTCGCGAATGACGGCCGTCAACGCGGGCAGCACCGTGTGCGGGTAGGCGTACATCAGCCGCACCCACCGCACCCCACGGACGTCCGCCAGTCGCTCCACCAGCTTGTGGATCGAGCGCTTGGCATCGACGTCCAAGCCGTAGGCGGTGCTGTCCTCGGCCACCAAGACCAGCTCGCGGACGCCGCGCACCACCAGCCGCTCGGCCTCCTCGACCAGCACGTCGATCGGCTTGCTGCGGTTGCGGCCGCGCATCGACGGGATCGCGCAGAACGTGCACTTGTGGTCGCAGCCCTCCGAGATCCGCAGATAGGCGTAGCTTTGCGGCGTCAGCACCACCCGACCGATGTCGCTGCGCGCGGTCTTCGCCGCGCCACCGTCGACGGTGGCGACGAACCGCCGCTCGCTGCCGTTGACGATCTTGCGCACCACCGACGGAACCCCCGAGTAGTCGGAGATGCCCATCACCGCGTCGACCTCGGGCAGCTCTCCGGCGAGCTCACCGGCGTAGCGCTGCGCCAGGCAGCCCACCGCGACCACCCCCTTCACCTGCCCCTGCTCCTTGAGGCGCACCGCCTCCAGGATGGTGTCGATCGATTCCTGCTTGGCCGCTTCGATGAAGCCGCAGGTGTTGACGACGACCACGTCGGCGTCGACTGGCTCGCGCACCACCTCGAGGCCGTCGCCCACCGCGTGGCCGAGCAGCACCTCGGAGTCGACCAGGTTGCGGGCGCAACCCAGGCTGATCACGGCGACGCGGACGGTGTCGACCATGGACGCCCGGGGGGCCCGGCTCTCTTAAGAGGGTTTGGCCTGGACGACCCAGACCTTGATGGTGGCATCGACGTCGGCGTGCAGGTGCACCACGACGTCGAAGACCCCGATCTCCTTGATCGGCGCGGCGATGCGCACCGCACGATCGTCGAGCTGGAAGCCCTTCTCGCGCAGCTCGGCGGCGATCTGCGGCGCCGTCACCGAGCCGAACAAGTGGCCGTCCTCGTTGGCGCGCCCCTCGATGGTCACCGAGGTTTGCGCGAGACGCTCGGCGAGCTCCTTCAGATCACCGATCCGGGCGCGTTCCTCGGCCATCGCCAAGGCCCGCTCCTTCTCGATCTGCTCGATGTTGGCCTTGGTCACCGGCACCGCGTAGCCGTACGGCAACAGGTAGTTGCGCGCATAGCCGGTGCGCACGGAGACGACGTCGCCGATGCGCCCCAGCTTCTCGATACTCCTCTTCAGCAGGATCTCCATGGTCAGCTCCTGCCGGCGATGTAGGGCAGCAAGCTCATGTGCCGCGCGCGCTTGATCGCCAGGGCGAGACGCCGCTGGTGCTGGCCGGAGAACCCGGTGCGCTTGCGCGAGTAGATCTTGCCCTGTGGAGTGACGAACTTGCCGAGGTACTCGACGTTCTTGTAGTCGAGCGGCTCCTCGGGGACGGCCGACTTGCGCGGGCGACCGAAGCGGCCGAACTTGCCGCCACCGCGGCGGCCTCGGGAATCACCGTTCTTCATGACTTCTCCTCGCTGCTCTCCGCGGTCTCCGCCGAGGCTTCGGCAGCGGCGGCCTCACCGGCGCCCGCCTCCGCGTTGGTGGAGGCCTCGCCCTCGGCGGGAGCCTCGGTCTCGGCAGGCGCCTCGCCCTCGGCGGGCGCGTCACCGCTCTCCTTGGCTTCGCCCTTGGCCTCGGCCTTGGCTTCGCCCTTGGCCTCCGGCTCGGCGTTGCTCTCGTCGGACGCCTCGGCCTCGGCAGCCTCCTCGCCCGGCTCGGGAATCGCGCTGACGTCGACCTCGGCCTCCGGCTCGTAGGCCTCGGCCGGGATCTCCTCACAGGTCGAGATCATGTAGCGCAGCACGGTCTCGCTCAGCTCGAGCTCACGCCGCAGCGGCGTGTTCCGCTCGGGGTCGCCCTTGTAGTAGACCAGCAGGTAGGTGCCGCGGATCTGGCCCTTGATCGGATAGGCCAGCCGGCGCTCGGACCAGTGCCGCGCGCTGAGGATCTCCGCGTCGCACTTCTCGAACAGACCGGTCACCGCTTGCTTGAGCGGTTCCCAGCCCTGCTTCACCTCCCGGTTGTCCAGGAGGACCATGCACTCGTAGGTATTCAAGATTCTTGGCTCGGTGCTTGGCCGTTGTAACGGCACATCAAGTCTTCGACGGGCGCGCCTCCGAGCCACTCGAGCACGGCGTCGGCGGCGCGATCCAGAACGGGACCCAGGACCTCCCGTTCGTCGGAATCAAACGCGCCGAGCACGTGGCCCACCATGGCGGCGCCACTCGCGTGCCCGATGCCGAGACGGAGACGGGGGAACTCGGCGGTGGCCAGCGCGTCCTGAATCGAGGTCAGGCCGTTGTGGCCACCCGCACTCCCCGCCGGCCGGATGCGCATCCGGCCCAGCGGCAGGTTCAGGTCATCGACAACAACAAAGAGCGAGGTGGCCGGCAACTCGGCGATCCGCAACAGCGGGCCGGCGACCTGACCGGACAGGTTGACGTAGGTGAGCGGCTTGACCAGGGCGAACGGGTCGTCCGGGCCATCCCCCGCGAGCGCGATCTGCGCCTTGACCTTGCCGCTGAACCCGTAGTCCCGGCGGTTGAGTCGGGCGAACTGCAGACCCCGTCGCTCCGCCACCCGATCCATCACCATGAAGCCGACGTTGTGGCGAGTCTCGACGTACTCGGCACCGGGATTGCCGATGCCCAGCGCCACGCGCGTCCACTGCATGGGATCGAACGGCGGAAAAGGGGGCGGCGAACTCTAGCCATCCGCGCCGGCTGTCGCCAGGGGCTGGCGACAAAACAGGGGCTCGGGCGGAAACCCGTCCACGCCCCGCCCGGCCGGCTCGCGGCCGGTCAGCTCGACGGGCTGTCGCCGCCGCCGTCGCCCTCGCCAGAGCCCTCGGCAGGGGCGCCCTCGCCCTCCGCTGGAGCCTCTTCCTCGACCAAGGCGGTCTCGTCACCGGTCATGTGGCAGACGACCGCATCGTCGGGAACCCGCAGGGTGACCCCCGACGGCAGCTCGACTTCGCTGGCGAGGATCTTCTCGGCGAGGTCCAGCTCGGAGACCTTGATCTCGATCGTCTCGGGCATCGACGCGGGCAGACAGGCGATCGGCAGCGCGTTCATGTCGCGGATCAACCGCCCACCCTTGCCGGCACCCACGGGGTGGCCGAGGTAGGTCAGCTCGACATCGATGTCGATCGGCTTGTTCAGGTCGATGCGCTGGAAGTCGGCGTGCAGCGGGCGATCGGTCAGGCAGTCCCACTGGACCTCCTTGAGGAAGATCGCCTGCTCCTTGCCGTCCATCGCCAACCGAAAGACGCGGTGGTGGTTGCGAATGCGGCCCATCAGCTCGCGCTCGTCGACGCTCAGCGACAGGCTGTCCCCGCCACCGCCGTAGAGGATGGCCGGCACGCGCCCGGCCTCGCGCAGGCGCGCGACCTGCGCGCTGCCACGCTCGGAGCGGGGGGCGACATCGATCTTCGTGACTTCCATGACAGTGCTACTCGGCGAAACGGTGTTTCTCGGATGTGAAGGCTACTTGTCCAAGCGCTCGGAACGGCCATCGAACAACACGCTCACCGACTCGCTGCGGTGGATGCGGTCGATCGCGCGGGCCAACAACGGCGCCACCGAGGCCACGGTGAGCCGCTCCAACGGATGCTGATCGAGGGGGATCGTGTCGCTGAAGATGATGCGCTCCACCGGCGCACTGTTCAGCTTCTCGACGGCACTGCCGGCGAGCACCGCGTGGCTGGCTGCGATGAACACGCGCCGCGCCCCCTTCTCGACGACGATGCGCGCGGCGTCGGTGATCGACCCGCCGGTGCTGACCATGTCGTCGACCATCAGGACGTCGCGGCCGGACACGTCACCGACGACGTGCTCGATGACCGTGGTGTCGCCGGTGATCCGCCGCTTGTCGACGATGGCGATCTCCGCCGACAGCGACTTGGCGTAGGCGCGCACCAGCTTGACGCCACCGACGTCCGGCGAGACGACGATCGGGTGATCGAGCTCGAGCTGCGCGACCGCCTGCATGATGCAGGGACGCGCGTAGAGGTGATCGACGGGGATGTCGAAGAAGCCCTGGATCTGCGCCGCGTGCAAGTCGATCGCCAGCACGCGGTCGGCGCCGGCCTTGGTGATCAAGTTGGCGACCAGCTTGGCGGTGATCGGCGTGCGCCCCTCGTCCTTGCGATCCTTGCGCGCATAGCCGAAGTACGGAATCACCGCGGTGATGCGGTCGGCCGACGCCCGTCGCAGACAATCGATGAAGGTGAGCAGCTCGAACAGGTTCTCGTGTACCGGCGGACACGTCGACTGGACGACGAACACGTCGGCGCCACGCACGTCGCACTCGACCTTGAGGTTGATCTCGCCGTCCGGAAAGCGCGCCAGAGTGGCCTCGCCCTGCGGCACGCCCAGGTGAGCGCAGATGTCCGCGGCGAGCTTGGGGTGGGCGTTGCCAGTGAAGATCCGCAGCCGATCCTTGGTCATCGCTGCCCGTCCTTGCTCTTGGTCAGTCGCCGCGCCGGCACGCCGATGACGACCTCGCCGTCGCCGACCTCGGTATTGCGCGTCACCACCGCACCGGCCCCGGTCATCGCGCCGTTGCCGATCACCGCCGGTGCCACGACGACGGTGCCGCTGCCGAGAAACGCGCGGTCGCCGATCGTGGTCTTGTGTTTTCGCACGCCGTCGTAGTTCGCGGTGATCGTGCCGGCGCCGATGTTGGCCGCGGTGCCGATCGTCGTGTCACCGAGATAGGTCAGGTGCTTGGCCTTGCTCCGCGGGCCGAGCACGCTGTTCTTCATCTCGACGAAGTTGCCGATCTGCGCGCCGTCCTCGAGCACCGCGCCGGTGCGCAGATGGCTGAAGGGGCCGACCTCGCACCCCTCGCCGATGCGCACGCCACTGTGGATCACCGTGCACGGCAACACGCGCGTGCCGCGGCCGATGCGCACGTCGTGCTCGATGTAGGTCGTGGTCGGATCGTCGATCAGCACGCCGCGGCTCAGGTGCTCGAGCAGGATCCGCGCCTGCATGATGTTGCGCGCCACCGCCAGCTCGGCGAGCGAGTTGACCGCCTGGGTCTCCTCGACGTCCTCGGTCAAGAGCGCGCGCACGGCTTCGCCCTGGCCGAGGAAATCGGCGATGGTGTCGGTCAGGTAGTACTCGCCCTGCGCGTTGCCGCGCTCGAGTTTGGCGAGCGCCGCCGGCAAGCGCGCCGCGTCGAAGCAGTAGAAGCCCGAGTTGACCTCATCCACCACGCGCTCTTCGTCGCTGCAGTCGCGCTCCTCGCGGATCGCGCGGACCTCGCCATCATCGCCGCGCAGCACGCGGCCGAGGCCGGTGGGATCGGCCGGCCGGTGGGTCAACAGCGACATGGCCGCCCCGCCGCGCGCCGCGATCAGCGCGCGCAGGGTCTCGGCGGTGATCAGCGCGCCATCGCCGTAGAGCAGCAGCACGTCGCCGTCGAAGCCTTCCAGCGCGCGCATCGCCACTTGGGCGGCGTGGCCGGTGCCGAGCGGTTCGCCCTGATCGACGAAGCACAGATCGTCGCGCGCGGGCACGCTGTCGACGACCTTGTCCTTGCCGTGGTGGACGACCACGACCGTCTTCACCGGCGCCAGGGTGGCAGTGGTGTCCAGCACGGTCTGCAACAACGTGCGGCCGCACAGCGGCAGCAGCACCTTGGGCAAATCGACCTTGGTGCGGCTGCCGAGACCGGCGGCGAGGATCACGACGGCGAGCGGACGAGTCATGGCGGGGCCAGAGCGGATGCGGCCCGAAAAACGGGGCGGGGATTGTGGGAACGCCGGTGGCCCGGGTCAAGTCCGGGCTGCCCGTGAGCCGGCGCCTCCTCCGCAGGTGACCACTCCGCGCGCGGTGGTCAAGGGACCCCCGACCGGTGGTCGAGAAAACGACCGGATGGGCTACATCCTGTTCGCCGCACCCGGCCTCCGGCGACTGCACCTGCACCAACTGCTGGCGCGCGCGCTCGTCTCGCGCGGCCACCGGGTGGCGGTGCTGTCGCCGGACCGGCCGGAGCTCGAGACCTACGGCGCCCAGGGACTGGCCACCGAGCGGCTGATGGAGGGCAAACCCCGAACCGGCCACGCCCCGCTCGAGGAGTTCGCCGCCCGCGACCAGCTGCTGGGCCCGGCCTGCGCGCGGCCGCGCCGCGCGGCCGAGTACGCCCGCGTGCTGGGCGGCGTCACGGAGCTGTTCGAGCGCGACCGCCCCGACTTCGTCATGCTGCACCAGGAGCGCAGCGGCCTGCACCAGCTGCTGCACTTCGCCGCGCGCGAGTTCGGCTGCCCCATCCTGCACACCGGCGACGGCATGCTGCCCGGAACCATGCAGTGGGACGGGGAGGGAATCGACGGCGACGCCGCGGTCTGCCGCCGGTCGCGGCGCGAGGCGCTGCGGGCGGCGGCCGACGAGGTGCTGCTGCGCGCCGCGCTGGCCGGCTGGCTGGCGCGCAGCCTGCCGCCGCCGCTGGCCCGCGACCCCGTTTGCCGCCCCTCGCTGGCCGCCCGCGCCCGGGCGGCGCTGCGCATGGCGGTGCCACTGCGCGGGCGCGAGGCGTGGCGTTGCCTGCGCGGTTGGCGCCGCGCCCTGCCGGTCGCGCCCCCCACCCCGCGGGTGGCGCCGATCCCCCCACCACCGTTCCTCGCCGTCCTGCTGCAGGCTCCCGACGACGTCCGCCTCCTGCTCGACGCCGGCCCGGACGCCAACTCGATCCGGCTGGCGGTCCATACGGCCGAGGTGGCCCGCCGCATCGATCCCCAGCTCCGGGTCGTCGCGGTGCTGCCCGACCGCGGCATGCCCGCCGCCGCCGAAGCCGCCCTCCAGCACGCCGGCATCCTGCCGGTACCGGCCGGCGTCGGCCCCGAGGTCATCCTCACCGCGATCGCCACGGTGACGATCAACCACCCGGCCGCCGTCGGCGCTCTCCTCGCCGGCACGCCGGTGCTGCACACCGGCCGCGCCCCCTGGGCTTTCATCGCCCGCCGCACTTCGATCGACCTCTTGGCTGCCGACCTCGCCGAGGAGCTGGAGGTCGACCGCGAAGCGGAAGGCCAGCGCTTTCTGACCGGCTACCTCGGCATCGACCACGTTTGGTGCGCGGCCGACCACCCCGACCACAACGGCCTCAACGGCCTGATCGCCGGCATCGAGGGCGGCTTGCGCGCCGGCCTGTGTTCCTCCGAGCTGCGCTACCGACCCGGACCGACCTGGCCGCTGGCCCCGACCCAGCCCGCCCACCACTGAAAGCGCATCGCGGTCGAGGGCGTTCGGCCGGCGGAGGGTCTCTCCGCGACTCGACGCGCCGGCGTTGTCGCTCTGGCCAGCGGCGTTGCCTCGAGAATGTTGTCGCCGCTCGACGATTCGTGGCGCCAGAGACTCTTAGCAGGAGCGCAGCTGAAGGTCGGAGCTGGCGACCCACTGCTCGCGGCGGCCGTCGTCGAAGCCGACCTGCAAGTAGCCCTCCGGGCTGAGGTCGAGCACGGTGACCTCCGCCTCGGCCGTGCCGGCGCGCACCACGCGGGCACGCCGGCCCAGCATGCGCGTCCTTTCGCGCCACTCGGCGACCAGGTCGGCGCCGCCGTCGTACAGCTTTTCGAGCCGAGCCATCAACCCGCGAAAGAGCGCGCCGCGGTCGTGGCGGTGACCGCTCAGCATGCGCATCGAGACCGCGATGTCGGCGATGCACTCCGGCAAGCGACTCTGATTGATGTTGACCCCGATGCCGAGCACCCACGCCGTCTCGCCATCTGGCAGCCGCGCCGACTCGATCAGCGCACCGCTGATCTTGGCATCGCCCACCAAGACGTCGTTCGGCCACTTGACGTGGGCGTCGAGGCCGTAGTCCTGCCGCAGCAGATCGACCAAGGCGATCCCCGGCAAGAATGACACCGGCATCTTGCGCAACGGGGCCCGCAACACGAGCGAGAGCCAAAGCCCGTCGGCGTCATCGGACTCCCAGCGACGACCGCCGGTGCCGCGCCCCTTGGTCTGCCGATCGGCGACGAAGGTGGTGCCCTCGGGCAGCGGCGCGCCCGCCAGCGCGTCGATGGCGCGCGCATTGGTCGAGTCGACGCGCGCGGCGGCGATCAAGCGACGGCCGAACCGCGCCGTCGTCAACCCAACGTTCCAGGCGTCGGTCGACATGGATGCGCGCGCCCGCGATCAGCGGAGGGGGCGGCTCAGCCCTCGGCGCCGAGCTCGCGCGGCGCCGGGCTGGGCGGCGTCGATGGGACGACGCCATTGCCGGCCGCGGCGTCCTTCCGGCGCGGCTTGCGCTGGCCGAGCAGCTCGCGCTGCAGCTGCTCGCCGAGGTCGTGGTCGGCATTGCGGCGCTGCTCGACGATCGATCGCAAAAGGGCATCGGCGTCGCCGGCGTTGCCGCAGACCAGTCGCTGCGCTTGCGCCTTGGAATCGTAGGCGCGCGCACCCTTCATCACCGGGCACAGCCACACCCCGTCGGTGCTGCGCACCGCGGCGCCGTCGGGAACTTCGAGCCAGTCGCCGGGCGCGATGGCACCACCGGCCTCGGAGAGCCGGTCCCGGTTCTCGGGCTCGATCGGACGGTCATCGTCCAACAGGTACGTCGGTGTGACGTCGTAGTGCTTGCACAGCGACAACAGCATCGGCAGCGTCGGCAACGAGCGACCCTGCTCGAGGTGCGACATCGTCGCCGGCCGCACCCCGAGGGTTTTCGCGGTGGCGCCCTGCGGTTCGCGCTTGTGCCGGGTGCGGAGGTAGAACAGCTTCAGGTGGAGTCGCTGCATGGGAGCTGGGGCAGGAGGGGGCGGAACTGAGGCGAGGGAGAGGGCCCTCGGAGGACGGAGGAGAGTAACATGCAGCACGGCCCGCGGAAACCGCCACGCCAACGGCGAAACCCCCGCAGCGACAAGCCCTTGCGCGGGTGCTCGGGGGACGGAACCGCGGATTTGCCGATGCCATGGGCACTCTGTCACGGTCAAAGTCCCCGATTCCGCACCCTCCGCTCGCGGTCCTGGAGCCCCCGGACCCGGTCCGCGCTCGCGCCCTGGCCGCCCGGCTCCAGCTCCCCCTGGCCGCGGAAATGCCCACCGAAATCCCCTGGGTGCTGATTCATGAAGAGGACCGTCTGAAGCTGGCGTGGACGGGGCCGCAAGCGCCGGGTCCGGTGGAGGTCGACTGGGTCGCCGGGGCCACCGCCCACCGCTGGCGAGGCAACCCCACGCGACGCCAGCCGCTGCTGCGAGCGCTCGGCCAGCGCACGGGGGTGCGCACCGTGTTCGACGCGACTGCCGGGCTCGGGCGCGACGCGTTCGTCGCCGCGTGTGCGGGGCTCGAGGTGCTGGCCGTCGAGCGGGTCGGAGCCATCGCCGCCCTGCTCGAGGACGGCGCGCGCCGCGCTGCGGCGCACCCTGAAACCAGAGCCGCGCTGGGCGGGCGGCTGTCGGTGCGCTGGGCGGACGCGCACGCCGTGCTGGCCGAGCTGGCTCCGGACCGAGCGCCCGACGCGGTCTACCTCGATCCGATGTTCCCGGAGCGGCGCAAGAGCGCCAAGGTCAAGAAGGAGATGCAGCTGTTCCAAGCGCTGGTCGGCGACGACTCCGACGCGGCGGCACTGCTCGCGATGGCGCGCACCCACGCGCGGCGCCGGTGCGTCGTCAAGCGACCGCTGCACGCCCCGCCGCTCGGCGGCACACCCGACGCTGTGGTGCGCGCGGCGCGCGTGCGCTGGGACGTCTATCTCACCGGGTGAAACGACGCGCGCGGATACCGGCGGAAAGCCGCGCACCCTTTTGCAGCTCCCCGACATGCAAGGGATTGACCGACGCCAGCGCGCGCTACCCCGCCGGCGTTCGGGTCGCACCATTCTTCAACACGACGAGGATCCCGATGCGTTCTCCCCTGCTCACCGCCATTCTGCTGCTCGCGCCGTGCGCCCCGCTGACCGCCCAAAACGGCGACACCGCCGTCGCCAACGCAACGAAGCCGGCGCCGACTGCCGACCAGCTGCGTGCCAAGTGGGACAAGTTCGCGGCCAAGCTGCCAGAGGGCACTTTGAAGCGGCTGAAGTCGACGCCCGCCGACCAGCTCACCGAGGACGACCGCGCGCTGCTGAAGAAGATCAAGGCCTTCCGCGCCAAGATCGCCGAGACGGAGAAGGCAGAGGTGGCCCGTGCGGAGGCCAAGACCAAGGCGGTGATCAAGGAGCTGTTCATGAAGCTGCCCGAGGAGGTGCGGGCCGACTGGAAGGCGGGCAACCTCGACGTCGCCGCGCTGCCCGACGACCAGCGCGCCGTGATCAAGAAGATCAAGAAGCTGAAGACGGCGCACAAGGCCAACGACAAGACCAAGGCGAAGGCCAAGGCCAAGAAGGACGGCAAGCGGAAGAGCGACCGGGGCGCCAAGACGCTGCGCTGATCGGCCCGACCCGTCTCGCGCACCGCCAGCCGCCGCCCGCGCGCGCCGTGGTGAACACCCGTGGGGACCACGGTGTACTTTTTCGGTACCCCGAGGGCCGCGCGCTGCATCCTGGACGCAGAGATGCGGATCGCACCCACCGACCGACCCGACGGCCGTGACCCCGCCGGGCGCGCGGAGCCCGCGGATGGCGGCGAAGCCGGCTGGATCGGCCGCCACCAGGCAGCGGTCTGGCGCTACTTGCGGTTCCTCGGGTGTCCGCCCGGCCTGGCCGAGGACTTGACCCAGGACGCGTTCCTCGCCGCCATCGAGCACCGCATCGCCACCGCGCAGCCGGCCACCACCGCGGCCTGGCTCCGCACGACCGCCCGCAATCTGTGGTACATGCATTTGCGCAGCCAGCGACGGCAGCCGGTGATCCGCGACATCGCCCTCGCCGACGAGGTATTTCAACGCCACCTCGGCGACGAGGAGCACGGCGACCGCTACATGACCGCCCTCGACCACTGCATGCACCGCCTCGACGACCGCCAGCGCCGGGCACTCCAGCTGCGCTACGCCGACGGTGCATCGCGCGCCGCGATGGCGACCGCGCTGGGCATCGGCGAAGCCGGCGTGAAGGCCTTCCTGCGCCGAGTCCGGGACCGCTTGCGGCAGTGCATGCGAGCACGCCTGCAGCAGGAGGGACGGTGAGGTGACTCGGCGCGAAGAGCTCGAAGACCGGCTGCTGCAAGCGGCGCTCGAGGAGCGACTCGGCGCACAGCCCGCCCCTGATCTGCGCGACCGCGTCCTCGGCGCCTCGGCCGAAGACCGGCGCGCGGCCGCGCGCCGCGCCGACCGCGCGCAGAACGCCCGCGGGCCGAGAGTGTGGCCACGTGTCGCCGCGGTGCTGGCCGCCGGCGTCCTGGTGGTCATGGCGGTGCAGTGGCTGCGAGAGGAGGACGATCGACAGATCCGCCCCACCGACGTCGCCGAGCTGCGCGCGTTGTTGGCAGAGCTCCGCGCGGTGCGGATCACCGCGCTGCGCAGCCAGCGGCACGACGTGCTGTTCGACCCGGCCCTCGACCGCGAGCTGTCGTTGTCAGGGACCGCCGTCGACGCGTTCGCGCGGGCCGCGATCGCCTCCGCCGGCTCGACCGCGCCGCTGCCGCCGCAGCTGGAAGTGGCGGGCCACCGCCTCGAGCTCGCCGTGCCCGGCGGCTACCTGCTCGCCGCATTGCTGCCCGGCACCCCGGCGCGATGGCGCGTCGACGGGCTCGGCGATCTGCCCGCCAAGCCAGAGCTATCGGCCGCCCTGCAGCCCTCGTTCGACGCCCTCGATGCGCGCGTCCGCGCCGCGCAGGGTTTGGTGTTCGCCAGTGCCGAGCTCGACGCCGCATTCGGCATCGCCGACGACGCGCCGGCGCTGCGACTGTTCGGCATCGATGACCGCGGCCTGCTGGGACTGGCTCGCTTCGAGGCGCTGCAGCGCCTCGATCTGAGCGGGTGCCGCAAGACCATGGGCGCCGGCCTCAAGGTGATCGCCAAACTGCCCACCCTGGTCGAGCTCGATGTGACCGGCTGTGCGGTCTGGCCCCTCGCCCTGCTGACGATCTGCGAGAACAGCCCTCTGCGCACGCTCGACTTGACCGACACTCGACTGTTCTTGCCGTCACCGACCACCGCGAAGAGCAAGGGCAAGGAGTTCAAGGCCATCGCGATCGCCACGCGCACCCTGGCGGAACGCGGCACGCTGACCGATCTCCGGCTGGCGCGCAGCCAGCTGGCGACCCCGGAGATGCTGCGCAACCTGCTCGACGCGTCGGCGCTGCGCAGGCTCGACCTGACCAGTTGCGACGTCGATGCCACCCTGTTGGCGAAGCTGAAGGCGCGCCTGCCGCAGTGCGAGATCTTGCACTGACGCAAACAGGACAACCGATGCGCCGCCGGTCATGGTGCCCCCGGGGCCACCGCGCTACCGTGGCGCGCGCATGCGCAACCACCGCCCGACCGGCTGGGGTGGCGAGCCGGTGGCCGCGCCCACCCTCGCCGAGCTGCAGCGAGCTGCCGAGTGGCTCGACGGCCGCGTGGTGCGCACGCCGCTGCTGCGGTTGGCGGATGACGCGAGCGCGCCGATCTTCCTCAAGCCCGAGGTGCTGCAGCCGATCGGCTCCTACAAGCTGCGCGGCGCGCTCTACTGGGCACACCGCCTCCCCGCCGAGGCGCGTGGCCGCGGCCTGCTGACCTGCAGCGCCGGCAACACCGCGCAGGCCCTCGGCTACGCCGCGCGCGAGTACGGGGTCACGGCGTGTTCTAACTTGCCCGACAGCCTGCCCGACAACAAGCTCGCGGCGATCCGCGGCTACGGCATCGAGCCGGTGCGCATGCCACTCGAGCAGCTGATCCTCTACATGCTCGAAGAGCGTTGGCGCGACGACCCGCGCTGCTACCTCAACCCATGGGGCGACGCCGACATGATCGCTGGCAACGGCACCATCGGCCTGGAGATCGCCGAAGACCTGCCCGCGGTCGACACCGTGTTCGTGCCGGTCGGCGGCGGCGGCCTGATCGCCGGCGTCGGCGCGGCGCTGCGCTTGCGCTGCCCGCGCGCGCGGATCGTCGCCGTGCAGTCCGCAGCGTCACCGGCGCTGGCGCGGTGCTTCGAGCGCGGCGCACCCGTCTGGGTCGAGTCGCGGCCGACGTGGTGCGAGGGCACCAGCGTGCCCGTCGTGGTCGACGAGATGCTGCCGCTGCTGCGCTCGGTGATCGACGAAGTGGTGACGGTCGAGGACGGCCCCGTGCGCGGCATGATTCGGCGGCTGGCGCTCGACCACAAGCTGGTGGTCGAGGGCTCCGGCGCGATCGCCGCTGCGGCCGCGGTCGCCGCAGGCGGCACGCGCGGCACGAGCGTGTGCATCCTCAGCGGGGGCAGCCTGTCGGCGGCGCGCCTGATCGAAGCCCTGTCGACATCCGAGTCTTGAAGGGCTGAGCAATGGCCGGCAGCACGCAGCCCCAGGCAGAGGATTCCAGACCACGGGTCGTGGTGGTCGGCGCCGGCTTCGCCGGCTTGCACGCGGTGCGCGGCCTGGCGCGGTCCCGCGTGCGCATCACCCTGATCGACCGGCGCAACCACCACCTGTTCCAACCGCTGCTGTATCAGGTGGCGAGCGCCGCCCTCGACCCCAGCGACATCGCCTATCCGATCCGCTCGATCTTCCGCCGGCAGAAGAACGTCGAGCGCATCCTGCTGGCGACGGTGCGCGGCATCGACACCGACGGTCGCGCGGTCGAGCTCGACGACGGCACCCGCCTGGCCTGCGACTGGCTGGTGCTGGCCACCGGCGCGACGCACTCCTACTTCGGGCACGACCAGTGGCAGCAGCACGCACCCGGGCTGAAGACGATCGAGGATGCGCTCGAGATCCGGCGGCGCGTCCTGCTCGCCTTCGAACGCGCCGAGCGCACGCCGGAGCAGCGTGAGCGGCTGCTCACCTTCGTCGTCATCGGCGCCGGTCCCACCGGCGTCGAGCTGGCCGGCGCACTGATCGAGATCGCGGTGCACGCCCTGGCGAAGGACTTCGACGCGATCGACCCGACCAGCGCGCGAGTGGTGTTGGTCGAAGGCGGCAACCGCGTCCTCCCCGCCTATCCGGAGACGCTGTCGGCGAGCGCGCGCCAACAGCTCGAGAGCCTGGGCGTCGAAGTCCGCTGCGACGACACGGTGACCGCGATCGACGCGCACGGGATCACGCTGCGCAGCGGCGCGCGCCTCGAGGCCGCGACGGTGCTCTGGGCCGCTGGCGTGCAGGCATCGCCGCTGGCGCGCGCCCTCGACCGTCCGCTGGACCGCGCCGGCCGCGTGCCGGTGGCGCCCGACCTGTCGGTGCCCGACCTGCCGCGCGTCTTCGTCGCCGGCGACCTGGCAGCGGTGCGCAGCGACGACCGCCCGGTGCCGGGCGTCGCGCCGGCCGCGATCCAGATGGGCGCGCACGTCGCCCGCCAGATCCGCGCCGACCTCGCCGGCGACCGCCGCACACCGTTCCGCTACTCGGACAAGGGGTCGCTGGCGACCATCGGCCGCGCGCGCGCGGTCGCCGACCTGGGCCGGCTGCGCTTCGGCGGATGGCTCGCGTGGGTGGCCTGGATGGGCATCCACGTCTTCTTCTTGATCGGCTTTCGCAACCGCGTCTTCGTGCTGCTGTCGTGGGCTTGGAGCTACGTCACGTTTCGCCGCGGCGCGCGCCTCGTCACCGGCCCGATCGCGGCGGTTCGGTCCGCCCCGGCTCCGCCGGCAGCGTCACCCGACTAGGCGCCGCGGGCGAGAGGGTCGACGCGGCGACGACCTGGTGCCACAGGGTCCGCCCGACGAGGGCGGGATCGGCGGGCACCTCGACCAGCAGGCGCGCCCGGCCCGCGGCGTCGATCCGGCCGCCGGCCAAGCGGGCGGCGGGCCACAGCGAGATGTCCGCGACGCCGTCCTGCACGACGGGCAGGCCGCCCAGCACATCGAACACCGCGCCCGGCGCCAAGCCGCTCACCTCCAACGGCAGGTGCGCGCCCAGCGCGACCCGCGGCGCCGCTCGGAGTCGCGGCGTGCCCCCGGCCAGAGCGTTCTGCAGCGCGGCCAGGATCGCGAGCCGCCCCTGCTCGGTCGCCGGCGCGTAGTGCCATACACGGCCGACGATCTCCCAGGTGACGGGACTCTGGATCGCGTTGACGTAGAGCAACCCCTGCGGCACCGCCGCGGTGCAGTCCCGATCGCCGAAGACGAAGTGCACGGCGGTGGCGGGGTAGTCGAGCTGGGCCTGCGAATGCAGCACGCCGTCCTCGGGCAGCAGAGCGGGCTGACCGATCGCGGCGAGCCGCTGGCAGATGGTCATGCTGGCTTCGAACACGCAGGCAGCGGTTCCGCACTGCAGCGCGCCCGCCGGCACCAAACCCGCGCACTGCGTCGACCACGCTGCCGGCGGCGTGCCGCAGACCCAGTCGAGCCGCGTCATCGGCGGCCCGCCGCTGAGCACGACGGCATCCAGCAAGGTGTCGCGCTGCCAGGTGGTGAGCGCGTAGCCGATCTCGGCGGCACCGCCGGAATTACCGGTGGCGCAGAAGGAGCCGACGCCGCCGTAGATTTGGTCGTGCACCCAAGTCAGCAGGGTGGCGTATCGGTTCGACAGCTCCTTGAAGCTGCTGTGGCCGAACCACCATCCGCTGGTCCAGCGCCGGTCGACGACCCGTAGACCGGCAGCCACCAGCTGCCGCACGAGCTCGTCACCGCCGTTGATCTGGGTGGTGAAGTCGGTACCCAAGCCGCCGCCTCCGACCAGGATGGTCCCGACCAGCGGCACGCTGGGGTCGGGCTCGACCACGCGCAACTCGACTTCGACCGACGGCACCTGCGGGGAATCGACGCGCAGCAGGCGGCACGTGGTGTTGGCAAGCGGGCCGGGCCCACTCGGGCAGGTGGTGGCCGACAGCTCGGTCACCGTGCCGAGCGCCGGGGCGGTCGGCCCACCGCCGCCTCCTCCGCCCCCTCCGCCACCGCCGGGGCCGGGAGGTGGCGGGGCCGGGCCGCCTCCCCCACCGCCTCCGCAACCCGCGGCGAGCAGGAGACCGGCGGTCGCGACGAGGCCCAGCCAGACCCGGTTCGCGGGATAGCAACGTCGGTCGGACTTGCGGCGCGACAGCATGGATGTGCGGTGCCCCGCATGTGCAGGGCGACCCACACTAGTTCTATCACGGACCGGGGGAACCGCGGAATCTACGGGTTCGGCGGCGTGAATCGGTCCTGGGGCGGCGTCCGGCCGATGCCACCAGGCGAACCGGACCGGCCGCAGCTCGATCTACCAGAGCGTCGGGTTGTTCTTGGTGTCCTCTCGGAGCCGCGCGTGGTCGTGAGATCGCTCGGACCCCATGTCGACGAACCACAGCGACGAGAACCTGCCGCCACTCTCCTCGGCACGCCGCACTGCCGAGTGCTCGATGAGGATCGGCATCAGCTCGATGACGACGATCCACGCCACGGGGAAGAGGACAACAACCCCGATCGTCCAGCCGATCGACACCCCGAGCGTCAGGACACCCGTCAGGAGCGCCATGCAGGCGGCCAGAATCACGCTCTGCAGCAGGAGTGTCGCGCGGAACCTTCGCATCGGTGGGGGCAGCCCGCCCCATGGGAGCTGGATTTTACCCGAACCGACTACCGACCGAGCTCGAGCTCGAGATCCGCGGTCGCCCCGGCAGAGGCGACCACGCGGTGCGCGGCAGAGCGGGAGAACGAACGGCTGGCCGCCACCCGCACGGTCCCCGTCGGCACCGAGATCGCCACGCGGCCATCCGCGTCGGTGCGACTGACGGCCACCTCTTGCGCGCGCTGCACGAAGGCCTCGTCGGCGGCCGGCGCCGGCCCATCCGCGGCCCAGTGGAGCACACGGACCCACGCGCCCGCCGCCGGCACTCCGTCCTGCAGGACGCGCACGCGCACGACGGCCGTCGGTGGCCGGGCGACCCGGACCACCGCTCCCGGTCCGGGCAGGGCGACTGGCAGCCGCAGACCGTCGGCGAACGCGATGTGGCCTGCCAGTGGCCAGACCGGCGACGGGCCGATCTCGACGACTGCACCAGAAGCTCCGCGCGCGTCGACGCGAACCCGACGCACGAGACCGATCTCGCCATCGGCCCGCGCGCCGGCGACCTCGATGACGGCCGGCCCAACCGCGCTCCCGCCACCCTCGATCTCGAGGTGCGCGGTCGCGGTGCCCAGCTGCACGCTCCAGTCCCCGCTGTTGGTGCGGCCCTCCCCGGGCGGACGGCACTCATAGGTGATCGCGCCGCGGCGCACGACGAGCCGGCTGGTGGGCATCGAACCGGAGAAGTCGGGGCGATAGCCGAGCGCGAGTCGGAACTCGCCATCCGCACCGGTCACCGTGCTCGCCTGCCCGACCGAGACCACGGCGCCATCGACCGGCGCCTCGCCGCTGCGCACCCGGCCGCTGAAGCGCGCGGCGACGTCGCGGTCGCGCAGATCGACCCAGGTCGTGCGGCCGGCGACGATCTCGACCGTCGCGAGCGGCGCCACCGCGACCCCTACATCGGAGTGGTAGCGACCGACCACCCACGAGCCCTCCGCCAGCCCGGGTATCGTCGCGCAGCCGCCGCGGATCACCGCGATCGCGTGCGGTCGGGGCGCGCCGGGGCGCGCCACGCCGACGTACACCGCGTCGCGCACCGCGAGCTGCAACACCCCGGCCGGCTGCAGCACGTGCTTCTCGACCACGGTGGCGCCGTCTTCGACCGCGACCTCCATGCGGCGATCGAACGACCAGCCCGCCGCGGCGACCTCCAACCGGTAACGCCCGGGCGGCAGACCATCGAGCGCGTAGCGACCCGCGGCATCGGTGACCGCTGCGAAGTGCCCGGCCGGGTTGCGCGGCGCGTTCTCCCAGCCCCCGTCCAGTCGCCAGACGTGCACGCCGTGCAGCACGAACCCCGCGGTGAAGTTGGACGTGCGCGGAGCCAGCACCGCGCGCACCCGCGCACCCGGCACCGGCAGCGACGCTGCCGTCACCCGGCCCTCGATGCGGCCGCCGACGGTGACCTCCAAGTCGTGCCGCACGTCCTCACCGGCCGCGACCGACACGGTCGGCATCGAGACCGAGTTGGCCAGCGGTTGGTCGCCCCAGCGGAACGGCGCGGCGATGATCCGCAGGCCCATAGTGGAGCGCAGCGACAGGCCATGGGTACCCGGCGGAACGCCTTCGAACGCGTACCTGCCACCGCGCACAACGGCATCGCGGCGGCGCCCAAAGGCCACGTGATAGGCATGCGTACCGCCGGTGTGCAGCGTGACGACGGCGCCCTCGACCTGCGCGAGCGGCACTCCGACAATCCGCCCCGACACCGTCCCCGGTGACGACACTTCGACGTGCAGCGCCACCGGCTGTCGGCGATCGTCGGTCGGCAGCGAACGCCAGCCCAGACGACCGTCGGGCGCAGTGGCCGCCACGCCGCCGAGGCGCACGCCGTCGCGCGCCAACACCGCCACTCCATTCGCGCCGGTGGTCGCCGCGACGATTCCCGCGGTACCGCTCGCCGGCGGCCACTCGTTGGACGACGCCCAGCCGAACAGCTCGACCCGTGCGCCCTCGACCGGCGCGCCTCCGCCGGATTCGACCACCAGCACGCGCAGCGCGTCGGTTGCCGCCGACGCCGGCTCCATCCGCAGCACGAGCGGTGCCCCCGGCGCTCCCGCCGCCACCGCGGTGATGCGGCGCGCCTCGAGTCCGGGCGCCCGGGCCCGGACCAGCACGGGTCCCGCCGCCAGCTCGTCGATCGAGAACCGGCCCCGCGCATCGGTGCGCGCGCGGGCCACGGCGGCGCGGTCGTCGGCGATCGACTGCATCGGTGGCAGGGGGCCGAGGTACGGCTCGACGGTGACGGTCGCGTCCGCACGCCCCTCGCCGCCTGCCCCGATCACCAGTCCCCGCAATCCGCCGACGCCGCGCTCGCCAGGATACATCCGTGGCGCGGCGGCGACGGATGGCTCCGCCGAAACGGCCACCGGCGTGCGCGCGTTCTCCCCCGCCGCCTCAGCCGCAGCGACCACGGGTTCCGCCTCCGCACGGAGCTGCGCCGTGGCCACGGGCACGACCGGTTCGGCGGCTGCGCCGCGCAGGCCACGCCACACACTCCACGACAAGAGAACGGTCGCCGCCGCGGCGACCACGGTGACGAGTCTCTTCACGGTCACTCCCGCCAACCAAGTCACTCCGGCGCGCGGCACCAACAACGGCGCCAGCAGCGCCCGCCAACCGCCGGCATTCCCGGCCGATCGATCCAGCTCGCCGCGCAGCCGCCGCAGCGCGCGCGCGATGCGCGTGCGCACCGTCGCCGGTGGCACCCCGAGCCGACGCGCGATCTCGCGCGGCATCATGCCTTCGTAGTAGCGCAGCAGCAGCACTTCTCGAAACGGCGGGTCGAGCACCAGCAGTGCGCGGACGACGCACTCGCGGGCCGATTCGCGCTGCAGCACTTCGGCCGGCGATGGCGCGGTCTCCTGCCGGGCGACGGCGCGCTCGCGCTCGCTGCGCCGCCGCGCCGAACGCGCCTGGTTGAGCCACGTGCGCCGCGCCAGGGTCGCCAACCAGCCGCGCAGCGAGGCGTCGTGGCGGGGCGGCCGCTGCAAGGCGCGCAGCCAGACCGTCTGCGCCAGCTCGTCGCCACCGTCGTCGTCGCCGACCAGATCGCGCGCCAGCTGGCGGACGAATTCGGTGTGCTGCAGCAGGGCTGTCGGGGAGGACTCCGCGGCCATGTCGCCCCATTCAACACCGCCGCGCCGGCAGCGTTTCCGAGTTTGCCGCGCCGGTCAGGGCGATCGGTCAGGGCAACTGCAGTGCAATCCGGTTGCCGGTACCCCAGTGCGTGCCCGAGGGACGCTGGTCGCCAATCAAGTGCTGCAGGTACACCGTGGCGACCGGAAGCGCCGGCGGCAACGCGAACGCGAGCACGGCCTCGCCGCTCGCGCCGACCGCCGCCGGAACGCCCAGCAAAGGAGTCGTAGCGAGCCGGCACCCCGACGGTGGCACCGGCACCGCGGCAGCATCGAGGCCGAGGACGAAATAGCTGTGTGGGGTCACCGTGGACGGCGCGGCGACGAGACGCACGCCCTCCACGCCACTGGCGGCGTCGACGGAGCGATGACCGTGGGCACTGGTGCCGCAGACGGACGCGGACGTGGCCAAGCCGGCCGCGCCGGGCACGAACGTGAGATCCAGCTGGCCATCGACGCCGAACGAAGTCGGGATCAGCTGCCCCACCGAAGCGCGCACCACCAGGCCTCTGGCGTCCAGGACCACCGGAATCGAGAGCCGGGCTGGCACCGGGAAGCCGGTGATCTCCGCGACGCGATCGTCGCCGACGTCGAGGAAGGCGAACCCGCGCGCGCGTACGTCGAGCACGCCCGCCACCGGCACCTCGGCGCGAAAGCGCGCGGTCACCGCTGCGGCGGCGGCCATGGTGGCCGTGCACTGCTCGCCCAGCGGTGAGAACATCCCCGCCGACGCCTGCAGCTGCAGCGACTCTCGCACCACCGCGGCACTCGCGCTGGCCAACACCGTGCACGAGAAGCCCGCGAATCCCGACGCCGCGGCCTGACCGCCGGTCGGGCCGCCGGTGCTGGACTGGGTCTGCCCGTTTGCGTTGGCGTAGTACGAGCCCGCCGTCACCACCGGCGTCACGCTCTGTGCCCCGACCACACCCGCGACACCGACCATCACCAACGCCGCGCCGATCCTCGGGTCCACCATGCCGCCATCATAGGCGCCGGGAACGCCGCGGTGGGGAGTGTGCGAAAGCCGAGGTGCATCCGGCTGGCGTTCCTGCTACATCGTGGGTCGTCTGTCTCGCTTCCGCGCGCCTTGGATACCCTCAATCTGCTCATCCTGATCCTGGTGGTCGCGGTTGGCGCGCAGTGGGTCGCGTCGCGCCTGCACCTGCCCGCGCTGCTGTTGCTGCTCGGCAGCGGACTCTCGCTGGGGCCGATCGGCTGGGACATCCTCGACCTGGAGACGACGTTCCACGACGACACCCTCGACGCGATGGTCCGGCTCGCGGTCGCGGTGATCCTGTTCGAGGGCGGCCTGTCGCTGCACCTGCGGGAAGCACGCGCGGTCGGCACCACCCTGTGGCGCCTGATCCTCGCCGGGCTGGTGCTGGGTTTCAGCCTGGTCACCGTTCTCGCGGTCACCGTCGGCGGGCTGTCGCTGCCGGTCGCCGCGACCCTCGGCGCCATCCTGGTGGTCACCGGCCCGACCGTCATCATCCCAATGCTGCGCAGCGCGCGGATCTCGTTCCGGCCGGCGGCGCTGCTCAAGTGGGAGGGCATCGTCAACGACCCGCTGGGCGCGTTGCTGGCGATCCTGGTCCTGCAGCTGACCCTGTTGCTCGAGCAGCCGGGAAGCAGCGTCGCCTTCGTCGTCGCGTCGTTCGTCGGCAACGCCGTGCTGGCGGGGGCGATCGGCGCGGCGATGGGTTGGCTGTTGGCGTATTTGCTGGATGGCGGCGCGATCCGCGAGGACCTCAAGAGCCCGGTCATGCTGGCTTCGGTGCTCGGCGTGTTCGGCGTGGCCGAGTACCTGCAGCACGAGAATGGCCTCTTGGCGGTGACCGCGATGGGCATCGCGCTCGCCAACTCCGAGACCTCGAGCCTCGAGGACATCCGCCACTTCAAGGAGCAAGTCAGCACGCTGCTGGTCGGCTTCTTGTTCGTCGTGCTCTCGGCACAGCTGCAGCCGGAAGCCGTCGAGGCCCTGCTCGGCCCGCCGCTGCTGTTGGTGGCGTTGGTGCTGTTCGTGGTGCGACCGCTGGTCGTGCTGGCGGCAACCGCGGGCTCGACGCTGCCGTGGTCCGAACGCGCGCTGGTGGGGTGGATCGCGCCGCGCGGCATCGTCGCGGCGGCGGTCGCCGGAGCGTTCGAGAGCCGATTGATCGAGAACCACCCCGACGCCGCGTTGTTGCAGCCCATCGTGTTCGGCGTCATCGCCTCGACCGTGATGCTGCACGGCCTGTCGATCCGGCCAATGGCGCGCATGCTGGGCCTCGCCGGCCGCGCCGGCAACGGCATCTTGATCGTCGGCGCCTCCACGTGGGCGGTCGAGCTGGCGCGCGCGCTGGCCCGCGCTGGCGCCTTCGTCGTGCTCGCCGACACACGCTACCGGCGCGTGACCTTGGCGCGCCAGTCCGGCGTCGAAGTGCACTTCGGCGACGTGCTCTCCGAGGAAACCGCGATGGAGCTGCCGCTCGAGCGGGTGTCGTGGCTGCTGGCCGCCACCGCCGACGATTCCTACAACGCGCTGGTCTCGGTGCACTACACGCACGAGCTCGGCCGGCAACGAGTGCTGCAGCTCACGCCGGTGGCCGCGCAGGGCAGCGTCAAGGGCCGCGATGCGGCGGCACACATGAGTGGAGTCTCGCCTTGGGGCGAGCAGGCGTCGTACGGGGCGATCGCGCGCAGGTTCTGGCAGGGCTCGAGCTTCAAGGTGACGCAGACCAGCGAGCAGTACGCGTGGGAGGAGGTCTTGACGAAGAACCGCGGGGCGCTGTTCCTGTTCGCGCTCCACCAGGACCGCATCATCGTCGTCAGCGATGACGTCGCCCCGCCGCTCGGCGCCAAGATCGTGTATCTGCCGGGATTGCCGGACGGCCGCACCGCGAGCGCGCCGGCGGCCGCCGAGGCACCGCCGGGCTGACTGCAGCCCTCAGCGTCCGGGGCCGAGAATCCTCGAGCGGCGACAGTGCCTCCTGGCTCAGCGCGGCGGCGGATGGGGTCAGACCTTCTGAACGCGGCATCCGAGCACTTGGTTGCGGTGGCCGCGCTCCCGCCGGGCCGGTCCGGCCGGCCACACGCCCGCGGCCACCGCTGCGAGAACCAGGCGTTACAATGTCAGGAATGCTTGCCCTGACTCTGACGCTCTGCCTGGCGGCGCCCCAGAGCCCCGGCTTCGAGCAGGCCCCGACCGGGCTGACCGTGGTCTGCGTCGACGTGGGCCACGGGGACGGCACCGTGATCCGCGCCCCGGACGGCACCGTGCACGTGATCGACTCCGGCGTCGAAAACATGGGCACCTCCGCGGTCGTGCCGGTGATCCAGTCGCTGGCGCCGACGGGGTATGGCGTGGCGATCGCGACGCACTACCACTTCTGCCACATCGGGGGTCTGGACGAGGTGATCCAGGCGCTGCCGTTCCCCGAGGTGTGGGATCGGGGCGATGACAACTTCTTCCAGTCCTCTGCCGGCACGGCGTACCTGGCGGCAGCCGGCGCGCGGCGGCGCACCGTCACGCCCGGCCAGGTCTTCCAGCTCGGCGGCGGTGCGACGCTGACCGTCATTTCCACCAACGGCCAGATCGTCGGCGGGACCACCGTGCCCGTCGCCGGCATCAACGGCGAGGAGAACGCGCGCTCGATCGCGCTGCGGCTGGACTACGGTCAGTTCTCGATGTGGATCGCCGGTGACCTCACCGGCGGGCTCGAGAACACCCCCGACGTCGAGACGCCGGCTTCGGCGGCGTGCGGCGACGTCGACGTCTATCAGGTCAACCACCACGGCGCCGACGACGCCACCAACGACAACTTGGTTGCCAACCTGCGTCCGGACCTCGCGGTCTTCAGCGCGGCGCAGAACACCCGAGGCTCGCCGACCACTGGCGCAATCACGCGCCTCAACCGGCTCGGAGCCGGCCTGCCGATGGTGTGCACGACCCCGGGCATGGGAACCCTCGGCTTCGCCGTGGTCGGCAACTTGACGATCACCACCGACGGCACCCGTTATCGCGCCACCGCGCAGGATGGGCAGTTCCTCGACCTGTTCGTCGATGAAGTTCGCGGCCGCCAACCCGGCGCCGGCGACATCGTACTGAGCGAGGTCATGCGTGACCCAGCACAGGTGCCGGACGTCAACGGCGAGTACCTCGAGCTGACCAACGTGAGCACCGCCCCGGTGTCGCTCAAGGAAGTGACGGTCACCACGAGCGCGGGCTCCTACCGCTGGGCGGCACAGGTCATGCTCTTGCCGGGACGCCCCGTGCTCGCCTCCGCCGACGGCTACCCGGCGCGCAACGGCGGCCTCGGCCTCTCGCTCGTCTGGCCGCCGAACAGCCTCTCGCTCGGAGACCAAAGCGAGACCATCACCCTGACGCGGGGGCCGGTGACCCTCGACACGTTGACCTACGGAGCGGGCTTCGCCGGCGGCCCCGGCGCCGCCGCCGAACTCACCGACCTGCGCAACCCCGGTGCTGCCAACTTCGCCGTGGCCACCACGCGCTACGGTCGCGGCGACCTGGGCACGCCCGCCCGGCGCAACAGCACCGACGTTTCGGCGTTCGCCGCCGCTCTCGCGGTCGAGACCGACGGCGCCGGCCTGCTGTTCCACAGCACTGCGCTGTCGCACGGCGGCATGATCGGCGTGGTGGGGATGGCCCTGTCGACGACCCCGGCGACGACGGTGCTCGGCGCGACGATCCCGTTGGCGCCGGATTCGCTGCTGCTGACCAGCCTGCAGCTGCCGGGCTTCATCGCCCCGCTGCCCGCCGAGGGCTACCGCAGCCACCGGATCGTGACCCCGGCCGTGGTCAGCGGCCTGCCCGCGTTTGCCGCGCACACCGTGCTCGACCCGATCGGCGGCACCATCCCCACCGTCTCCACCGCAGTTCCGCTGGTGTTTCCGTAGCGTGGCGCACGTCGCCTCGGCGCGATGCTGATCACCCCCCCGACCGCGCGCCCGCCGAACGCCCGGCCAACCGCCCCCACTCGACGCCGGCGCTACTGGCTCGCGGCGGCCCTGCTGGTCGGCTACACGGGTGCAGTGTTGGGCCTGCTGTGCTTGCTCAACCCCGCGTTCGTGCCACTGCTGCGCCAGCTTCCCGGCCGGATCGCCGGCGCCGGCAACGCCCTGCAGCGCCAGCTGCTGCCGGCGCAGCACGCCGCGCCGCGGCTCGCGCTGCGGCTGGATGCGGAGGCGACCGCCCAGCTGGCGGCGGACCGCGAACGCGCCCTCCAAGAGCTGTTCGTCGACTCTTCCGACAACCACTGGCTGCCCGCCGAAGCGAGCTGGGACGAAACCTCCGGCGCGGCTCGGGTCCGGCTCAAGGGCGTCCGCCGCGATCACTGGGCGCGCCCCGACAAGTGGTCGCTGGCCGTCGAGCTAGCCGGCGACGGCCGCTGGTTCGGACTGCGACGCTTCTCGCTGCAGCACCCCGGCACGCGCGCCTTCGAGCTCGAGTGGTTGTTCTCGCGCGCCCTGGCCGACGAGGGTCTGCTCTCGCCGCGCGTCGAGTTCGTCGAAGTGCAGATCAACGGCGACAGCCACGGCCTCTACCTGCTGCAGGAGACCACGGACGCGGCCCTGCTCGAACGCCACCAGCAGAGGCGCGGACCGATCGTCGCGTTCGACAAGGGCGACTGGGTGTCGTACTGGCGCGAGCACGTGCGCTACCAGCGGCTCGGCCACAGCAACCCGGCCTGGTTCTACCAATCGGCGCCGGTGCGCCTGGCGCGCACCAAACGCCTCTCCGGCGAGGCCGCCGAAGCCGATGCGCAGCTGCAAGCGGTCGCGCTGCTGGAGGCGTTCCGCAGCGGTCGGCTGCCCGCACACGACGTGTTCGACATCGAGGCGATGGCCAACCTCGCCGCCGTGCAAGCCGTGCTCGGCGGCGCGGAGTTCGACTGGAAGGACCTCGATTTCCACTACGACCCGATCACCGCGCAGCTGGTGCCGATCGGCGCAGAGCTGCCGTACGCGCCGCTGGTCGAGACCAACCGCTGGTGGCGCAACGGCAACACCGACGACGACGATCCGTTCGTCGCCCAGCTGTTCGCCGACCCCGAGTTCACCGAGCGCTACCTCGGCCACCTCGACCGGGTCTCGCGCCCGGAGTGGCTGGCGGCGCTGCTGGAACGCCACCGCACCGAGCTCGCCGCTTGCCAGGCGCTGCTGGCGACCGAGTTCACCGACCACGAGTTCGACCCCGGCGAGCTGGTCGCCATCGCCAACGTGATCCGCAACACGCTGCGCCCGCCGCGCGCGGCGACCGCGCACCTCGTCCGCGCCGACGGCGACCGGCTGCTCGTGGAGATCGGCAACGTGCACGCGTTCCCGCTGCGCGTCATCGGCGCCAGCCTCGAGCGCGTCGGCAGACTGCGCGTCCTCGATCCCCCGACGCTGCCGGGCAAGCGCCTCTACGAGGTGGTGCGCACCGAGCCGGTCTGGCTGGAGCTGCCCGACGGCACGACCCTGAGCGGCAAGTGGCAGACGCGGCTGGAGGTCGAGCTGATGGCGCCGGGGCTCGACGCGGTGTTCAGCGCCAAGGCGACACCATGGCCAGCCGACGTGCGTCGCTACGATGTCGCTCCCGATCCACTGCGCCAACCGATCCCACTCGACGAGTTCGACTGGGTGACCGTCGACGAAACGCGGCACGAGATCCGTTTGCTGCCCGGAGACTGGGTGCTGGACCGGCCGCTGGTGCTGCCCTCGGGCCACACCGTGATCGGCGGCGCCAACACACGCATCGACCTGCGCGGCGGCGCTTTCATCGTCAGTCACTCGGCGGTCCGGCTGGCCGGCAGCGCCGAAGCCCCGTTCGTGCTGTACTCCAGCGACGGCTCCGGCGGCGGCCTGGCGGTGTTGAACGCCGGTGAGATGTCGTCGCTACAGCACGTGGTGGCGCGGGACCTGTCGCCGCCGGCGCACGGCCGCTGGCAGCTCACCGGCGCGGTGACGTTCTACGAGTCGCCGGTGCGGATCGAGGACTGCACCTTCGCCGCCAACCGCGCCGGCGACGATCTGGTCAACCTGTTTCGCTCGTCGTTCTCGCTACACCGCTCGGAGCTGCGCGACAGCCTGGCCGACGCCTTGGACGTCGACTTCTCCGACGGCGTGCTGTCGGACGTGCGCTTCGCGCGCTGTGGCAACGACGCACTCGACACGTCGGGTAGCACGGTCGAAGTCCGCCGCGTGCACGTCGAGGGCGCCGGCGACAAGGGCATGAGCTTCGGCGAACGCAGCCGCGCCACCGTCGAGGACTGCACGCTGCTGGGGGCGCGCACCGGAGTCGCCAGCAAGGACGGCTCCGTCGTCCAGCTGCGGTCCGTGCGCTGCAGCGGCGGCGAGTTCGGCCTGGCCGTCTACCGCAAGAAGCCGGAGTTCGACGGCGGCGACCTCGAGGCCACCGACGTCGCGCTCGACGCGACCGTAGAGACCATCGTCGAGCGCGGCTCAACCCTGCGCATCGATGGCGCGACGCTGCCGGGCGAACAGCGGAGCGTGGCCGACCTCATGGAGGCCGAGCGCTGACCGCCGCACCCTGGCTCTTGTCGTGCATCGCGCTCACCGCCGCGATGCCGGTACCGGCGCAACTGCGCTTCCTCGCCGCCGGCCACGGCTACGGCAGCCACCACGGCGACAACGAGGCGCTCGACCCGCGCTTGCTGGCCGCCCTGCACCGCGTCGACGCACCCGAGGAAGTGGCGTTCTTGGTGCTGACGGGGGACTTCGTGCGCCGCTGCGACGAGACCTCGCTCGCCGCCTTGCAGCAACAGCTGGCCCGGCTGCCGTTCCAGACGCACCTCGTGCGCGGCAACCACGAGGCCAACCCCGCCGGCGCAGCACTGCTGCGACAACGCAGCGGCGAGACGTTCTACGCCTTCGAGCACGGGGGCGCCCACTTCGTGGTGCTGGACAGTCAGCGGCAACCCCGCTCGATCGACGCTCCGCAGCTCCAGCTCCTCGACCGGACGCTGGCCGCCAGCGACGCGAGCCAGCCGGTGTTCGTGCTGTTCCACGAGCTGCTGTGGCTGTCGCGGGGCGAGCGCTACGCCGCGGTGCGCGCCAACCGGCGCTCGCGCCAAGCACGCTCGGCGGGTTCCAACTACTGGGACGACGTGCACCCCCGGCTGGAGGCACGCGCTCCGCAGCCGATCGCGGTGATCGCCGGCGACCTCGGCGGCAACCCGGACGCCGTGCCGGCCTTCTACGAGGAGCTCGGCCACGTCACCTTCATGGCCTGCGGAATGGGCGAGGTCGACGACGGCTGCCTGTTGGACATCAGAGTCGAAGCCGGGGCGATCGCGGCGCGCTGCATCAGCATCGACCCGGCGCGACCACCGCTCCGGCTCGAGGACTGCACGCCGGACGCGTTGGCGGCGTGGCCGTTGCCGGCGGGCGCGCAGCGAGGCGGCGGCCAATGGCGCTGGGTGCTGCCGCCGGCGGCGGTGCTCGCCGCGGCACTCCTGCTCGCGGGTTGGCGGCACCGACGCGCGCGACAATCAGCTGCCCAAGACCAAGAGCCCCCGCGATGCTGATCACCACCGATCGCCGCGTGGTCCGCGCCGGCCGCCGGCCATGGCGCCGCTGGCTCGGTTGGTGGGCCGCGCACACCGCGCTCCTCGGCGCGGCACTGCTACTCTGGGCTTGGCTGGACGCCGACGCCAACCGAGCGCTGCGCGACGCCGGCCGCCGTGCCGTCGACGCCGCGCGCAACGCGTGGACCCGCGAGCTCGCGCGCACCCACAGCCAGCCAGCGCGCATCGAGCTGACGCTGGGTGCCGGCGGCCTGCAGCAGCTGCGGGCCGACCGCGACCGCGCGCTGCGGCAGCGCTTCGCCGACTCGGCAACCAACCGCTGGCTCGCCGCGCGGCTCGCCTTCGATGGCGTCGAGATGCGCGCCGAGGTCCGGCTCAAGGGAGCGCTGCGCGATCACTGGTCGCACCCGACCAAGTGGTCGGTGCAGGTCAAACTGAAGGGCGACGATCGACTGCTGGGCATGCGCCGGTTCTCGCTGCAGCATCCCGCCACGCGGTCGTTCCTGCACGAGTGGCTGTTCGCGCGGGCGCTGCGCGACGAGGGCTGCCTGGCGCCGCGCGTCGAGTTCGTCGACGTCGCCCTCGAGGGGCGGGAGCTCGGCATCTTCACTCTCGAAGGCCAACCCGACCGCTACCTCATCGAGGCCCAGGGCCACCGCGACGGTCCGGTCGTCGACCTCGACAAGCGCGACTGGTTGGCGTACTGGCGCTTTCGCTCGGCGCACGCGCAGCTCGGCTACTGGAAGGCGCGCTGGTTCTACCAAGAGGCCGCCGTCGAGGCGCGCGGCGGTCCCGACACGACACCGGCCGCGCCTCTGCCCGCGCAGGCCATCGCACTGCTCGCGGGGTTCCGCTCCGGTGCGCTGCGCGCGAGCCAAGTGTTCGACGTCGAGGCGCTGGCACGCCACCTGGCGGTCCGCGCGGTAATGGGCTCCGCCGAGCTCGATTGGAAGGACCTGCCGTTTCACTACAACCCGCTGACCGACCGGCTGGCGCCGATCGGGCGCGAAGTGCACTTCCGCCCGCGACCGGACGAGCACCATTGGTGGGTGGACGGAGAAGTCGACGGCCGGGCCACCCCGTTGGCCGCCCAACTGTTCGCCGACCACGCGCTGCTGCGCCGCTACACCCAACACCTCGAGCGGATCTCGCAGCCGGAGTGGTTGGAGTCCCTGCTGCAGCGCCACGCGCGGGAGCTGGCGCGCAATCACGCCATCCTGGCGCGCGAGTTTCCCGACAGCAGCTTGCCGGTGGAGACGCTGCGCGGTCTCGCCCACGCGGTGCACTCCGCGTTGCGACCGGAACCGGCAGCAGTCGCGCACTGGGCGATCACCGACGACCGCGCCACCCTACGCGTCGGCAACCTCTGCCACTTCGCCCTGCGCATCACCACCGACGGCGTGGCCAGCACTGGCACGCGGATTCCCGGCCGCAAGCGCAACGACATCGTCCGCTGGCACGACGTGCCGCTCGGCACCGAGCTGCAGCGTCGGGCCCGATCCGCATTGGCGTCCGGCCACCCTCTGCCACCGGTCGCCGCCAACGTGGACGGCCTGAAGCGGCCGTTGCCAGTGCGCACGGCGGTCGATCGCCCCACGCCGTTGCCCGCCATGCCCGAGGCGGCGGCGGTGCCCGACCTGCTGGCCCGACACACGTTCTTGGTGCACGTTCCGGCGCGCAACGAGCTGCACGTCACCCCCGGTCATTGGCAGCTGCGTCGACCGCTGTTGATCCCGCTCGGCACGCGGTTGGTCGCCGGTCCCGGCGTGCGGCTCGATCTCCGCGACGGCGCCTACCTCGGCAGCTTCTCGCCAGTGCAACTGTGTGGCTCCGCCGACCACCCGGTCGTGCTCCACTCGACCGACGGAACGGGTGTTGGCATCCGCGTCGACAGTCGAGAAACATCCCGCTTCGAACACGTGCGATTGCGAGGCCTGTCGGCGAGCTCCGCGACGATGCCGGCCGCCCTCACCATCCGCGGAGGCACGCTCGTGGTCCGCGATCTCCGCATCGGAGGACATGATGGGCGAGGCGGCGGCGCGCACTGGAGCGACCTCGACTTTCGTTGTGACGGGCTCTCGATCACCGGTGGCAGCACCGGACTCCGCCTGCTGGACGCCTGCGGCACCCTGCGTCACGCGCGCCTCGGCGAGCTGTCGGGCAGCGCGCTGCACGCGACCAACAGCCGCGTCTTCACCCGCGCGGTCGCCGTCGAGTCGGTCGGCAACGCGGTCGGCAACGCCGCGCCGACCGCCGCCCTGCGCTTCGACGACGGCACGCTGGCGGAGCTGTTCGGTGCGCGCATCGCGCGCTGTGGCAAAGCGGTGGAAACGCGCACCGGCGCCACCGTCGACATGCGGGACGTGCAGCGGCTCGACGACGATCGGTGAGCCGTCCGCGCGTTCACCGCGTCGTCAGGCTGCAGCACCACAACCAGGCCGAACCGAACCGACGCTCCTCGAGGACGGATCCGTGGTCCGCCACCGCGCCGCGCAGCGTTCGCTCGTCGCGCGCCAGCGCGTGCGCCACCAGCATCCACGCCCGACCGCCGCCCGCCTCGCAGAGCCGCTCGATGTCGTCCCGCTCGGTGCCGGGCGGCCCTCCGAGAATCACGTCCTGCTGCCCCACTCCCACGCGCGGCGCGTAGAACGACCACAACAGCGCCGCTCCCCGCGACACGTAGAGCGGCTCGCCGGGCAAACGGTCACTGACCAGATCGTGCAACGCGGCGCGAACCTCGGGGCGCGTCGGCCCCAGCCAGGCGCCGCGGGCCGCGCGGCGCGCCGGGCCGATGAGAACCGCGATGAACAGCGCGAGGGCGATCCAGCGGCCGGCTGGTCGCGCGCGGGCGATCACCGCCAGCCCCATGCCGGCGAAGATCAACAGCGCCGGCAGGGCGAACAGCATCAACCGGCCAAAGAAGGGATACAGGCGCAACGCGGAGGCCACCAACGCCATCGACGGCGGCAGCAGCAAGAGCGCGACGAGGGCGCGGCGCCGCAGCAGCGCCCAACCCACGCCAACCGAGAACAGAAACACGCCGAGTCCGGGCCACTGCAAGTAGGCGACCCGGTCGAACAAACCGATGATCGCCGCGCCGGTCCAGCGCACCGCCTCCGAGAGCGAGGCCCCCAACGGCGCGAACGCGCCATCCACCGGCGACCCCGGCTCGCCGCTGCCGCCCCAGAACTCGACCAACCAAGCGTCACCGAGCGAATGACGCAAGTGGACCAAGTAGAGGGCGGCGAAGCTGCCGGCCCACACGACGAACGCGATCGACAGCGGCGTCGCGACCCCGCGGGCGCGCCGGTACAACGCAACCGCACCCAGCCCACACCACAGGCCCGCGACGACGAACACGGCCGGCAGCGAGAACCACAATCCAACGGCCCCACAGGCGACCAGCCACCCCCACGCCGACGCAGCCGCGGCACCCGGCGTGGCGAATCGCCGGACGATCCGCCAGGCCGCACAAGTGAGCATCAGCGCCACTGCCAGGTCGATCGAGTACGGCTTGACCTGGGCGGAGTAGAAGACGGCGGGATGTGCCACCGCGAATAGCGCGAGGGCGGCGGTTGCGGCGGGCGCTGGCAGCACGCAGCGCGCCAGGTCGTGCATCAGGAACAGCGCGAGCACACCGGCCAGCAGGGACGGCAGCCGCAGGACGAGCTCGCCGTCACCGGCGACGGCGACCAACGCCTTGGTCGTCAACAAGAAACCCGGGGACGCCACCTGCGCGCGCCCAAGCCGCCCCAGCAGCTCGCCCGCGTCGCGTTCGAGCACACCCAGCGCGACCGCGACCTCGTCGAACCACAGCGCCGGGTTCTGCAGCCAAAGGACCAGGCGCAGCCCGACACCGATCGCCAGCACTCCGAGAGCCGCCCGGCGCCAGCCGGGGGAAACGGAAGCCTGCTCGATCCGGCCGACTGGGATCATCATCTAAAGAACAATCTGGAAAGGCGCCGCGCCGCCGCCAAAGCCTACCCGGGGGCACAAAGCGCCGCGGGGCGCCTGAGGCCGCGGCCACCCCGGCTCACGGCCAAAACCATAACCCACTAATGGGAAAAGGCTTCCGCTGAATGGTCCGCGTGCGGCCAAAAACTTTCGGCTAGGATGACAGACCGATGGAGTCCCTCACCACCGCCAGCCAAGACCTCCTGCAGAGCATTCCGTTGGGTGCGATCGCGGTGGACACCGTCCTCGCCCTGGCGCTGGGAGCGATCCTGGGCTGGCACTACCTGCGATGGGCCCAGGTGCTGTCGAACAAGCGCAAGCTGGCACGCGTGTTCCCACTCATCGCCGGCACCACCCTGCTGATCGTCACCGTCGTCAAGAGCTCGCTGGCGCTGTCGCTCGGCCTGATCGGCGCGCTGTCGATCATCCGCTTCCGCACTCCGATCAAGGAACCCGAAGAGCTCGCCTACTTGTTTCTGGCGATCGCCGTCGGCGTCGGTCTCGGCGCAGGCCAGCGGCTCGCCACCGGTCTGGTGTTCGTTCTGTTGCTGGCGGCCGCGCTGGTGTGGCGCCGGCCGCTGGCGAGCACGGGACAGCGCACGATGCTGCAGATCAGCGCCGCCCTCGAACCCCCCGCCAGCATCGCCGCGCTCTTGCCGCGCGTGCTCGCCGGCGCGCACGAGGTGTGCGGCGTCGTCGACCTACGCCGCGTCGACCAGCACGACGGCGAGGCCCACGTCTGCATGATCGTGGACTTCCGCTCCGCCGACGACATCGCCTCGCTGCTCGACCGGGTCGCACAGATCATCCCGGGGGCATCGGTCAGCGTCATCGACCGCGAGGCACAGGAATGAACCCGACCCGCAGCGCGGACGCCGCGGTCCGCACGACCGCGCGGCGCTTGGAGATCAAGGCCGTCAGTCGGTGCGACGCCGAGGCCGAGCTGCGCGCAGCGCTGGCCCTGGCGTCGTGCGGTCTGCGGCGGCACCATCCGCGGCGGGTCGTGCAGAGCGTGTATCTCGACAATCCCGAACGCACGGCCGTGGCCGACAACGTCGCCGGCATCGCCGTGCGCACCAAGCTCCGCTGGCGCTGGTACGGCACCGACGACGGCGCGGTGCGGGGACGGCTCGAGCGCAAACGCCGCATCGGGGCACTCGGAGAAAAGGACGTGGTCGCACCACCCGAGCCGCTGGCGGTGCGCGGCGCCGACCGATGGCGCTTCGTCGCCGACCTGCGCCGACTCTGCCCGCCCGCCGCGCATGCCTGGTTCGCGAGTGCGCCCGAACCGGCCCAGTGGATCCGCTACCACCGCGACTACCTGATCTCCGCCGACGGCAGAATGCGGGTGACCGTCGACACCGATCTGCGCACGCTCGACCTGACAGCGGCAGCCGTGCTCGGCGCGACCGGGATCTTCCGCCGCCACGCCGTGGTCGTGCTGGAGATCAAGATCGATCCGGCAGACGAGGCCGCCGCGCACGCACTCCTGCAGCAGCTGCCGGCCGTTGTCGACAAGAGCTCCAAGTTCGTCCTGGCCAGCGCGCCGGCCGAAGCCCCGCGGCCGACCGGGGCGTTCCACCGGCCCTACCGCCGTTTTGTCGGACCAACTTCGGCCCCGCGCCACTAGGATCCCGCGCATCGATTCCAATGCGACTCTGGGAGCTTGCGCAAGAGCTCGGGGTGCCGGCCAGCGAGATCCTCGAGCGCTGTGAGACCGACGGGCTGACGATCATCAGCCACCCGCTGGGTGAGGTCGACGCCAACGCCGAGCACAAGATCCGCGGCTGGTTCGCCGCTGGCAGCCCGGCCGAACCGGATCCGACTCCACCTCCCGCGTCGCGGCCGGAGCCGCCGCCCAAGCCGGAGCCGGGGCCCAAGCCGGAACCGATGCCTCCGGCGCCGACCGCCCCCGCCGCGCCACGCTGGCCGCGGCCGGCGCTGGTGGGCACCAGCTTGGCCGTGCTCACGCTCGCCTCGGCGCCGGCGCTGCCGAGCTTGCCACCGGCGGCACCGTTCGAGCTGCCGGGTCTCGGCGGCACGCTCGACATCACCGTGTTCTACGTCGTCGGCGCGGCATCGATCGTCGCGCTGTGCGCCGCCGCCCACAGCCGTGGCCGACCGCGCGTCCGCGGCTTGCTGGCGCACGCGGCTCTGTCCGGTCTGCCGATCGCAGCCCTGAGCATGCTCGCGTGGCAGGCGTGGCCGCGCCATCCGCTGGGCCCGGCGCTGCTCGCGTGCGCGGCGTGGACCGGTGCCGGGCTCATGCGCCACGCCCTGTTGCACGGGGGACCGCGCCGGCCCTGGTTGCGCGCCGGCGCGTGGACGGTCGCGTTGGCGTTGATCGTCGCCGGCGCCGCCACCTTGATCGGCTGGCGGCCACTGCCGCGCTCGCTCGCCGACCTTCGCCACCTCGCCGGTGCGGACCTCAGGCACGTCGACCTCAGCGCGCAGAGCCTGCGCGGCGCCGACTTGCGCGGCGCCGACCTGCGCTTCGCGCGGCTGATCGGCTGCGACCTCGAAGGCGCGCAGCTCGACGGCACCGACCTCGGCCGCGCCGACCTCACCGGCTCGAGCCTGATCAATGCGAGCCTGGCCGACGCCGACCTGCGCCACGCCAATCTGGACTCCACCAACCTCGCGGGTTGCGACCTGCGCGGCACGCGCTTCGGCCGCGCGGTGCTGATCCGCACGGTCCTCGACGATGCGCTGCTCAGCGGCGCCGACCTCGCCGGCGCCTGCCTGTCGGAGTGCCGGCTGCGCGGCGCCGACCTGCGCGGCGTCGAGCTCGGCCGGGTCGAGCTGCGCGGCGCGGGTCTGGCCGGAGTCCGCCTCGACGGCGCGGATCTGCGCGCCCTCGACCTGCGTTGGTGCAAGCTGAGCGACGCCGAGCTCGCCGGCGCGAAGCTCGCCGGGGCCGATCTGCGCGGCGCGCGGCTCGACGGCGCGCGGCTGGCGCGTGCCGATCTCCGCGGCGCTCGCCTGGAGGGCGCCGATTTGCGCGGTGCCGACCTCGATGGCGCGGCGCTGGACACCGCGGCGCTGCGCGCGGTCAAGCTGCGCGGCGCGCGGCTGGGTGGCTTGCGCGCGGTGGGACTCGACCTGCACGCCCTCGACTGGCGCGGCGTGGACCTGCGCGGCGCGGTGCTCAGCGATGCCGACCTGTCGCAGACCGATCTGCGTGGAGCACTGCTCGCCGGCGCGATCTTGCAGCGCGCCGACCTGCGCGAGACCCGACTCGACGGTGCCGACCTGCGCGGCGCCGACCTGCGCGAAGCACTGCTCGCCGGCGCGACCTTGGGGCCGACCGGCACCAGCGCGGTGCGCGAAGCCAGCGCTCGCACCGACGGACACGACGGTACCGGCGCCGCGCAACCGGCAAAGCTCGGCGGCGCTGACTTGCGCGGCGCTCGTGGCCTCAGTTGTCAACAGCTGCGCTGCGCCCTCGAGTGGGATCGCGCCGCGCGCGACGAACTCCTGCGGTGCGGCGCGGCGATTCCATCGCCACCGCGGCAGCGCGACCGCCAACCGAGCTCCGGCCGCTGACACGACGATGGCGGAGCCACCGACATCGACCGAGGTCCTCGCGGCGCTGCAGGCCCTGCCACCGACCGAGCTCAAGATCGTCGGCGGCCTGGCGACACTCATGATCGCCAACCCGCAGTCGGTCCGCGATTCGGAGTGGATCTCCGAGCGAGTCGTCGAGCTCACCGTGTTGGCGGAACACCACCCCGCCGAAGGCGCGCCGGCGGCGACATCCGCCGACGTCGAGCGGGTGCGCGCGTTCGTCCAAGAGCGCATCCACGACCTGGTCGGCCACGCGATGCAGCTGTTCGTCCGCACGGCCCTCGACCTTCAACAGACCGGCATGCCGTTCTCCTTCGCCGACGCGCGTGCGGTGGTCTTGGGCTACGTCGGCAGCGAGCACGAGCTGCCGCTGAAGACCGACAACTGAGACCGACTCGCGCCGCGCGACGGTTGGAGGCGCGACGCCGGCCAGTGCTACGATCACGCGGATGCAGACCCGCCCGCGCCTGATCGGCCCGACGCCCAAGATCGGAATCCGCCCCATCATCGACGGCCGCCGCCAGGGAGTGCGTGAGTCGCTGGAAGAGCAGACCATGGCGCTGTCCCGCGCCGTCGCCGATCTGGTCGAAGGGTCGCTGCGCCACACCGACGGGTCGCCGGTGCGGTGCGTCGTGCCGGAGCAGTGCATCGGCGGGGTCGCCGAGGCTGCCGCCACTGCCGCCCTGTTCGAGCGTGAAGGCGTCGCGGTCTCGCTGTCGGTGACCCCGTGCTGGGCGTACGGCGCCGAGACCATGGACATGGACCCGTTGCGGCCGAAGGCGATCTTCGGCTTCAACGGCACCGAGCGGCCGGGCGCGGTCTACCTCGCCGCGACCCTGGCGGCTCACAATCAGAAGGGTCTGCCGGCGTTCGGCATCTACGGCCGTGACGTGCAGGACAAGGGCGACACCCACCTTCCCGACGACGTGCGCGGCAAGATCCTGCGCTTCTGCCGGTCGGCGCTGGCCGTCACCACGATGCGCAACAAGACGTATCTGTCGATGGGAGGCACCTCGATGGGCATCGCCGGCTCGTGCGTCGACCCCGGCTTCTTCGAGCGCTATCTCGGCATGCGCGTGGAACCGATCGACATGACCGAGTTCACCCGGCGCTTCGACCAGCAGTTGTTCGACCCGGACGAGATGGAGCGCGCGATGGTATGGGTGCGCACCCATTGCCGCGAAGGCCGCGACTACAACGCCGCCAGCCACAAGCGGAGCGCCGAGCAGAAGCAGCACGACTGGGAGCTGTCGGTGCAAATGGCGCTGATCGCGCGCGACCTCATGGTCGGCAACCCGCGCCTCGCGGAGCTCGGCTGGGGCGAGGAAGCGCTCGGCCGCAACGCGATCCTCGCCGGTTTTCAAGGCCAGCGGCAATGGACCGACCACTTCCCCAACGGCGACTTCATGGAGGCGATCCTCAACACGTCGTTCGACTGGAACGGCCGGCGCGAGCCCTACCTCGTCGCCACCGAGAACGACAGCCTCAACGGCGTGTGCATGCTGTTCGGTCACCTGCTGACCGGCACGGCACAGATCTTCGCCGACGTGCGCACCTACTGGAGTCCCGCGTCGGTCGAGCGCGTCACCGGACACCGTCTGGACGGGCACGCCCGAGCCGGCCTCTTGCACATGATCAACTCCGGGCCGGCGACCCTGGACGGCACCGGCCGGCACGAGCGCGATGGCGCCCCGGCGATCAAACCATTCTGGGAGGTCTCCGAGGCCGAGATGGAGGCATGCCTGGCCGCGACGACCTGGCACCCGGCGTTGACCGAGTACTTCCGCGGTGGCGGCTGGTCGACCAAGTACACCACCCGCGGCGGCATGCCGGTGACGATCGCCCGGCTCAATCTGGTGGCAGGGCTCGGCCCCGCTCTGCAGCTCGCCGAGGGCTGGACCGTCGAGCTGCCCGACGCGGTGCACGAGCAGCTGGACGAGCGCACCAATCCGACCTGGCCGACGACCTGGTTCGCGCCGCGGACGGACGGCACCGGGGTGTTTGCCGACGCCTACACGGTGATGAACGCGTGGGGCGCCAACCACTGCAGCATCAGCTACGGGTGGATCGGCGCCGACCTGCTGACGCTGGCGGCGATGCTGCGCATCCCGGTCTACATGCACAACGTCTCCCAAGAGGACGTCTTTCGGCCCGGGGCGTGGCAGGCGTTCGGCACCGCCGACGCCGAAGCCGCCGACTATCGGGCCTGCGCGGCATTCGGACCGCTGTACGGCATCCGCGGTTAAAGTCGACAGGGCCCGGCGACCGATCTCATCCTGAGAACGGCCCCGATCTCCGATGTCCGACGCCACCGCTCTCCGCATTCTGTTGATCGGCTCCCTGCTCGGCGTCGTCGCCTTCGCGGGCCTCGCCTTCGTCGCGCGCGAGCCAGGTCTTGGCACGAGTTCGCCCTCGCCGCGCGCGCAGCCGGCGCCCCTGGCGACTTCCAACGACGACGAGAGTGGCCAGCCCGAGGCTGGCGGGCCGCGGGCGGAAGCAGACCGCGCCGGCACGGTACCGGCACCGGATCCCGCAAACGACGATCCTCCTCCAGTGGCAGCTCCGGAGGGAGTCGACGACCAAACGGCGAGCCACTTGGCTCCGATCACGTCCGAACCACCGCCAGCCATGCCGCCTCCGTTGGCCGCGACTCCCGCCGCGCGGGAAGTCCGCCAACGGGAGAACTCGACCGCCAGCGTCGGCATCAACCTGGCAGAGTTGACCTTCTACTCCACCGAGTACCCCTTCGTGGACGCGTTCAAGCTGTCCGCTCCGTTCCTGCACCAGGCCGATGGGCGCTGGACGGTGGAGACACCGATGGAGCTGCGCAACGACGGCTATCCCGCGCGGCTCGCCGCCGGCCATTTCGCCGGCACGCTCATCTTTCGCGACATCGACCAGTTCCCCAGCGGCACCTACACCTGCCTGTACGACGGCGAGGGCGACATCGAGTTCGACTACGCGGCGCAGGTGCTCGAGCGCGCGCCCGGCCGCATCAAAGTCGCGGTGCGTAACGATCCGGGCGGCATCTACTTGACGATCCGACGCACCGACCCCGAGGACCCGGTGCGCAACATCCGCTTGTTGATGCCCGGGATCGAGAGTGAAGAGCCCGACGCGCCGTTTCACCCCGACTTCCTCGACCGGTGGCGTGGCGTGTCGACCCTGCGCTTCATGGATTGGATGCGCACCAACGACTCGAACACGGTCACCTGGGACGAACGCACCCGGCCGGACGGACAGACTCAAGCGGGGCCGCGCGGCGTCGCACCGGAGTACATCGCGCAGCTGTGCAACACGCTCGACGCCGACGCATGGGTCTGCATCCCGCACCGCGCCAACGACGGTTACGTGCGCGGTCTCGCCGAGCTGCTGGCAGAACAGCTCGAGCCGCAACGCAAGGTCTACCTGGAGTACAGCAACGAGACCTGGAACAACCAGTTCAGCCAGGCCCAGTGGTGTCGCGAGCAGGGGATGAAGCTGGCGCTCAGCCACGATCCGTTCGTCGCACAGCTCAGCTACCACAGCCGTCGAGCAGTCGAGATCTTCGCCGTATTCGGCGAGGCGTTTCCTCGCGCGCGCACGGTGCGGGTGCTCGCCGCCCAGAGCGGCAACCCGTGGACCGGCGAGCAGATTCTCGGGCACGAGGACGCCCACCGCTACGCCGACGCGCTCGCCATCGCACCGTACTTCGGCCTCGATGTCGGCGACATGGAGCGCGCGCGCAGCATCGCCCGGCTATCGGTCGGCGAGGTCCTCGACCGCTGCGCGCGGCAGATCGAACGCACGCTCACGCACGCGCGCGACCACCATCGGCACGCGCGACGCCACCGGCTCGCGCTGCTCGCCTACGAAGGCGGCCAGCACCTCGTGGGCCACGGCGGCGCCGAGAACCACGAACCGCTGGCGACGCTGTTTCAGGCGGCCAACCGACATGCCCGCATGGGCGATCTCTACCAGCGCTACATCGTCGAATGGCGCGCGCTCGGCGGCGGTGCGCTCTGCTTGTTCAACTCCACCGGCAGCTACTCCAAGTGGGGTTCGTGGGGTCTCTGCGAGCATTACGGGCCGGACTCGGCCGAGTCGCCCAAGTTCCGCGCGGTGTCGCGGTTCTTGCCGCGGTAGAGCGAGCTGACGGTCACGGCTTGAACGTGCGGCCACCCCACGCGCCGGCGCGGACCGTCGGCGCGTTGACCGCCTGCACGACCCAGACGCCGTCCGGATACCGGTCGACGGTGGTCAACCCGCCGTGGCCGGTCATTAGGTTGAGCGAAGCCGCGCCACCGATGCCGAGCACGCGGGCGACCACCACGCGCATCACCTGCGCGTGACAGACGGCGAGGACCTGCTGCGCTCGGTGGCGGTCCGCGATCTCGGCGAGCGCCGGCATGGCGCGGTCGGCGAGCTGCACGTGGTTCTCACCGCCATGCTCGCGGTAGTGGTCGGGGTCCTCGAGATAGCGCTGCATACCGTCCGACCAGCGCTCGTCGACCTGGGCCGGAGTCAGCCCGACCCATTCTCCCCGATCGATCTCCCGCAGACGGGGATCCTGCTGCACGGACAGGCCGTGCGGGGCGGCGATGCGCCGCGCTCCATCGACCGCGCGGACCAGGTCCGACGCGTAGACCGCGGCCAGCGGAAGGTGGGCGAGCTCGGTGGCGAGGACATCGAAGCGCCGCCGACCCTCCGGCGCCAGCGGGACGTCCTGCGCGCCGTAGATGCGGCCGTGCCAGGCGGCGTCGACCTCGCCGTGCCGACACAGGTGAATGCGGGCCACTTGCATGCCGCCATATGTATTCTGCGCCGGGCTCGGACGGGAGAGGTGGATTGCGCAGCCGAGCGGTTGCCTCCGTCCAGCCGATGCGCTCACTTCGACGACATGCGAAGGCTCCTGTTGATCAGCAACTCCACGCAGCACGGCGGCGGCTATCTGGAGCACTGTGCGGCCACGATTCAGGAGTTCCTCGCCCCGGGCAGCAGCGTCGCGTTCGTGCCGTTCGCGCTGGCCGACCACGACGCGTACACGGCGGCGGCGCGCGGCGCCTACGAGAGCATGGGTTACACCCTGCGCTCTGTCCACGATGGCGATGGCCGCACGGTGGTGGACGCCGCCGACGCGGTGTTCATCGGCGGTGGCAATACCTTCCGGTTGCTGGAGGCGCTCTACGAGCGCGGCCTGTTCGAAGCCATCCGCGCGCGCGCGCGGCAGGGCATGCCGTACATCGGGACCAGCGCCGGCAGCAACGTCGCCTGTCTGTCGATCAAGACGACGAACGACATGCCCATCGTCTACCCGCGGACCTTCGACGCGCTCGCGCTGGTGCCCTTCAACCTCAACCCGCACTATCTCGATCCGGCGACAGACTCCACCCACATGGGCGAGAGCCGCGAGACCCGGATCCGCGAGTTCCACGAGGAGAATGCGCCGCCGGTACTCGGCCTGCGCGAGGGTGGCATGCTGCGGGTCGAGGCGGGGACGATGACGCTGCTGGGGCCCCACGCGCTTCGGCTATTCCGCCGTGGAGAAACAGCGGTCGAGGTCCCGTCGGGCACGGATCTCAGCGCACTGTTGTCAGAAGCGACACCGGAGTGACGCCGTCCCCGCGGGCGGGGGACTTTTTCTGCTCGCGACTGAACCATCGCCGGGGCCGTACCGTTGGCTGACGAGGCGACTGCCAACCGGGAGGGTTGCGCGCGCCCTCAACCCGCAAAGGAACCAGCTCGAGCCATGCCCGCGACCATCATCAAGGCCGCGCTCTCGGTCACTTGTGCAACCCTCGTCCCGTTGCTCCTGGCGACGGGGATCGTGGCACAGAGGCGGAGCGCCCCGGCGACCCCACCGACATCGATCACCGTCAACGACCGCTTCGTCTACGTCCTGCGGGGCGAACGGCTGTTCCAGTTCGACGCCACGACACTGCGGTTGGTCAACCAGACGATGCTGCCGGCCGGCGACCCGCCGCTGCCCGCCCTCGAGCTGGCGGAAGCAGAAGAGCCCGAGGAAATCGAAGAGACCGAGGCGATCGAGACCGAGGAGCCCGTGCTACAGGACGCGGAGATCGCGGACGAGTTCGGCGCGGCGGTCGGTCGCGGCGGTGGTGCCGGCGGCAAGTTTGGCGGTCGCGGCGGCGGCCGGGCGCGCCTCGAAGTCAAGGGCGGCGCCAAGAGCGCCGGCGCGATCCGCGCCGGCCTGGAATGGCTCAAGAGCCACCAGAGCGAGGATGGACGTTGGGACGCCGATGGCTTCATGCAGGCGGACCGCGCCGGCGAACCCTCGGATGGCCCCGGCCTCGCGCATCAGGACGTGGGCATCACCGGCTTGGCCCTGCTGGCATTCCTCGGCGACGGCTCGACGCTGCGCTCGGGGCCGTACAAGCCGCAGGTCGCCAAGGGCGTGCGGTGGCTGATGAACCAACAACAGGACAACGGCCTGATCGGCTCCGATCGGTCGCACGACTTCATCTACGGCCACGCGATCGCCACCTTGGCGCTGGTCGAGGCCTATGGGTTGTCCGACATCAAGATGCTGCGCAAGTATGCGCAGAGCGCGATCAACTACCTCGAGGCGCACCGCAACCCATACGGGGTCTGGCGCTACCAGCCCCGCGACAACGACAACGACACTTCGGTGACCGGTTGGTGCCTGATGGCGTACAAGTCCGCGCAGGACTTCAAGCTCGAGGTCAACGAGCAGGCGTTCGTCATCGCGCGCACCTGGCTCGACCAGATCACCGACCCGGCCACGGGCCGCGCCGGCTACACCCGCCGGGGCGAGCCGTCGTCCCGCAACGCCGGAGACCACGCCGAGCGTTTCCCGTCGGACCGCGGTGAGGCGATGACCGCTGTCGCGCTGCTCTCTCGCTTTTTCCTCGGCCAGCGCCCGTCGGAAACCCCGGTGATGATCAAGGGCGCCGACCTGATCGCAGCCAAGAAGCCGGAGTGGAACGAGGACAACGGCGCGATCGACCACTACTACTGGTACTTCGGCACCTACGCGATGTACCAGATGGGCAAGAAGCACTGGCAGGACTGGGCCAAGACCCTGCAAGCCGCGGTCGTCGACCGACAACGCCGTGACGGCAACGCGGCCGGGTCTTGGGACCCCGTCGGGGCGTGGGGCGAGGTCGGCGGACGTGTCTACTCGACCGCCCTCATGGTGCTCACGCTCGAGGCGTACTACCGCTACACACGCGTGTTCGTCCGCTGAGGCCGGCGACCCCGCCAGACGGCGGGGAGCGGTAGCGAGAAAAACGAGCCGGACTCGGTACGTTCGGTTGTTGGCGGGGGGGCTACGCTGCCGGCCCCCGTGGGTCCTCAAGCCGAGACGATCGCCGAGCGCCGCCGTGTGCAGGGGCACCTCGCGTTGGTCGCGGTGCAGCTGTGTTTCGGCTTGTTCCCACTCCTCGGCAAGTGGGCGTTCGCCAGCTTCGAGCCGAGCGCGGTCGCCGCTTGGCGGCTGTGTGCGGGGTCCGCGGCGTTCGCCGCCATCGCGGTCCTGCGCTACGGCCGCAATGTCGTACCCGCTCCGAGTGATCTGCCGCGCCTCGCGGTGTGCGGCTGGCTCGGCATCGCGCTCAACCAAGCGCTCTACCTCGAGGGGTTGCAGCGCTCCACCGCTCTGCACGCGGGCCTGCTGATCCTCTTGATCCCGGTCTTCACTACCGCGATCGCCGTGGCCCTGCGGCAGGAGAAGTTCGAGGCACGGCGCGCCGCCGGCATCGCGCTGGCGTTCGCCGGCGCGGTCGTCCTCGTCGCACGCGGCGCCACCGACTCACTGTCGCTCGAACCCGGAGTGGGCAACCTGCTGCTGGTGGCCAACGCGCTCGCCTACTCGTTCTACCTGGTGCTGTCGCGGCCCCTCCTGCAGCGCTACTCGGCACTCGTCGTGATTCTCTGGGCCTACGTGCTGTCGCTGCCGATCCTGCCGTGGTTGATGTGGGACGCCGAATGGGCACCGGACAGCGCCGAACCACGCCACTGGCTCTCGCTCGGTTTGATCCTGCTGTTCCCCACGGTGCTCGGCTACTTGCTCAACCTGTACGCCCTGGCCCGGGTCACCGCCTCGACCACCGCGGTCTACGTCTTCGCCCAGCCGCTCATCGCCGGTCTCGCCGGGGTACTTCTGCTCGGCGAGCGTTTCGACGGCAACACGGCGGTGGCGAGCGGCGCGATCCTCGGCGGTCTCGCCCTCGTGATCCGCCGCCGCCGCGGAAACTAACGGCGTGATTCAGAAGTCCAGCCGCAGCTCGGCGTGCACGTTGGTGTTGTCGGGAAACAACGCGAAGAACCCCGGCTCGTCACGCGCCACGTCGAACCACTGCACGCCGACCTGCAGAGCCAAGTCCTCGTGCACGAACCGCAGCTGACGCTGAGAGAGAGCCTCGACGATGTACTCCTGCTTGCCGAAGTCCAGCAGCCCGCGAAGCTCGACGCTGCTGCGCGCGAAGTCGTTGGCCTCCCAGAACAACCGCAACACGAGGTCCTCGTCGAACGGCCGAAAGCGCGCCATGGCGTCGTGCGCGCCGTGCTCACCGACCCATTCGGCAGTGACCGTGAGCTGGTCCTGGGCCGCGAACACGCTCGGAAACAACCTGTCGAAGCCGACCGCGTACTGGGTGTAGCCATCGGGCAGCTGCGTGGGCCGGCCGTCGAGGCGGTACGGCTGGGTGTGTGCCACCTCGAGCTTGACCGTGAACTCGTCGGCCCAGTCGAAGTCCGGCACCGCACGAAAACCACCGCCTAGCACCGTCGCCCCGAAATACACCGGCACCAGCTCGGTGCCCGAGCGGCGGAACTCGAACGCGGGAAAGCGCTGCGGGCCGCGCACGGCGATCAGCTGCAGATCGGCGTTGGCCCAGGCGGTGTCGAGCGTCGCCTGCGCGCGCACCGCCAGCAGCGCGTTGTCGGCGCCCCGCGGAGTCTCCGACTGTTCTTCCGCCAGTCGCGTGCCGGCGCGCGCGAACGTGAACCGCCCGCGCGGCGTCGGCAACTCGGCCTCCTGGAACACCGGCATCGCGTACAGCGACACCATCGGCTCGCCGAGTGTGGCACCACCCTCGAACCAGAGGCGGCCGCGCGCACCGAACTCGCCGAGACGCTGCAGATCGAGCGGGTCGGTGGCGAGATCGCGGCGGTTGAGGACATCGAGCGGCTGGAACGTGTCGGCGATACCCCAGCTCTCGAGGAGGATGCCGGCGCGCAGATCGAAGCGTTGCCCCTCCCAAGTGACGTGCATCTCGAGCGGGTCGGTGCGCACCAAGTCCTGATCGAGCGCATCGATCAAGAACCGCGGGCGGTAGAACGCGCTCACCGCCTCGTTCCAGCGCACGCCAAGCTCCAGTTGGAGCTCGGAAATCCAGCGGTCGTCCTCGAGACCCCGGCCCCGCTGCCGCACGAAGCTGCGCCAGCGGGACGACAAGAACCCGCGCAACACCGTCAGCCGCAGGCCATCCACGCCGCCCTCCGGGCCTCCGCCCAGCTCGCCGCCGACGTCCAACTCGTCCAGCGCGGCAAGCTCGTCGGCGTCCAGCTCGTCGAGCCCGATCAAATCGTCGACCGACTCCGGCTCGACGGCGACGGGCTCTTGCGCCGCCAGGCAGCCGGCAACAACGAGCACCGCGACGCGCGCGCGGATCACTGGCCGCGGCTCAGCGCCCGGGTAGTGAAGTCCTCATCGGTGAGGTTGCGCCGCGGCTCGCCACTTCGCGACTTGTAGCGGCTGAGATCGAGCAACTGGGCGCGGATCTCCAACACCGTCCGCTTCTTGGTCTGGGCGTTGTCCATCGACAACTGCTTCGCCCGCCAGAAGCGGCCGTGCAGATGCTCCCACTCACCGAAGCGCAACACCTTCAGCAGGGTGCCCGCCCTGTCGTAGAAGTCGATCCGCTCCTGACGCCAATGCTCCCGATGCAGGTAGACGACGAGCTTGGAGTAGCCGCTGTCGGGATCGCGTGGCACCGCCTCCACGACGTAGACCGGCGCGGGCTCGCCATCCCGATCGAGCGCGCGCTCTTCGACGAACCGCCAGTCGTACTTGTCGACGATTCGGTTGGACAGATCCTCGTAGGTGAACTCGGTGCCCTGAAAGCTCGCGGTCTTGTTGGCGCCCGAGATCCGGCGCACGCGCTTCGTCGCAGGTAGGTACAACCAGCTGTCGTCGGTCGCGTCCGGGTGCTCGTGGGTCAGCGCGGCGACGCCCTTGACCTCGGCCGGCGACCGAAAGCGAACGATCGACTTGTCGCCGTCCGCCCCCTCGAGGATGAGCTGCACGACGGCGCGCTGCACCGAATCGCCGCCCGCGTCGTACAGCGTCATCACGCTGCTGGCGTAGCTGTCGCGCCAACCGCTGTCGAATCGATCGGCATAGTCGGCGAGCTGCCGGCCGAACACCGTCGCATCACCCCGCTCGAACTCCGGCAGCGGCGGCACGGCGGTGGCGTCGCCCTGGCCCGGGAGAGCACCGGCGGCGACGACAACACAAGAAATCACGGCGGCAAACGATCGCATGACGACCGCCAGGCTACCCGACGGTGCCGGGAGCCGCGCGATTCCGATTCGGATCCGGCAACAGCGACAACAGCGCGGGCGTCACGACGAAGTCGGCGACCCAGGCCAGGGCGATCATCACCGCGGCCAGCTTGCCCATCATCGCGTTGGGCTTGAACTGACTCAGCGCGAGCACCGCGAAGCCGAGCACGAGGATCAAGGTGGTGAACGTGATCGCGTTGCCGACCTCGCCGAGCGCCACCCGCAGCGCCGCCTCGGTCGTCGCACCGGCGCGCCGCGCCCGGGTGAACTGCGTGAACAGGTGGATGGTGTCGTCGACACACACCCCCAGCGCCACCGAGGACACGAACACCGCCGGCCCGTCCACCTGCCAGCCGAACAGGCCGAACACGCCGATCGGAACGACGATCGGCAAGACATTGGGCACGACGCTGAGCGCCGCCATCACCACCGACCGGTAGATGATGCCGATCAGGACGGTGATCAGCGCCAGCGCCAACGCCATGGAGCGCACGAAGCCGCGGGCGAACTTGTCGGTCATGCCGGCGTACAGCAGCATCTTTCCCGACAGGGTGAGGCTCGACAGGGCACTGCCGCCTTGCACTTCCTCGAGACTCGCTGCGATGGTCGGAAAGTCGGCCTTCGCGATCTCCCGGATCCGGGCGAACGCCGCCAGATTCGCGGTCGTCGGCGCCTGCCGCAGCCTGCCTTGGACCCGCACCGTGCTGCGGTCCGCGCTGATCAGCGTCGACAGGTTCTCGGCGGGCCGCGCGCCGTTCTCGTACTGCAGGTAGTACTGGGCGACCAGCGTCGACGCCGACTGCGCCGGGATCAGCTCCACTTCTTCGGTGATTTCGTCGAACCACAACCGCGGCGCACGCGCGTCGGCTGCGACGTCGTCCTCGGTCGGCGGCCGGTAGAACGCCGCTCGGTTGTCGTTTTGCACCTGGTGCATCTTGCGCAGCACGTCGAGCGCGCCATCCAGCCGCGTGACGATGTGCAGCGGAGAGTCGGGATCGCGCATCTCGACGCGCAGGGCGTCGGTGAACCGGCGCAGCTCGCGCAAAAACTCGGCGGAGACCGCGATGCGCCGCCGCTGCACCTCAGCCTCTTCGGCCCGCAGCTGCGCCAGCTCCTGGCGCTCGGCGTCATCGAGCGGAGCGCTGTCCGGCAGCTGCTGCTCGGCGCCGAGCACGCGCACCGCGAGCTGCTCGATGCGACGCTCGCGAGCCCGCTGGCGCTCACCACTCTCAGGCGCCGGCGGCGCGGCAAACACCAACTCGAGATCACCGCCGCCGCTGAGCCGATGCTCGATCCACTGCAGGTCGCGCATCGTGCGGTTGTCGTCGGGGAACGCCGCGCGGAAGTCGGTGTTGAGCTCGATCATCGTCAGCCCGATCAGCGCGGCAATGGCGACGACAGCCGCGCCTGCGACGATCGCGTGCCGGAAGCGCAGACCGACGGCGAGTACCGCGGCCGACCAGTGCGGCGCGTCCGCTGCCCCAGTGGCCACGGCGCTCGGCGCCGGCAACGGCAGCAGCGAGAGCACGGCGGGCACCACCGTCATCGACAGGGCGTAGGCGTACAGCGCGCCCATGCCGGCGGTGTAGCCCAGCATCTGCATCGGGATGATGTTTCCCGTGGTCAGGGAGAAGAAGCCGATCGCGGTCGTCACCGAAGTCAAGAACACCGGCACTGCAGTGCGGCGCAGCACTTCGAGGATCAACGCACGACGCTCGGTGAAGCCGTGGCGCAGGGCGTAGTAGGCGGCGCACAGGTGCACGGCGTCGGCGATGCTGATCGCGGTCACCATGTTGGGCGCAGTCGCGGTGATGTTGTTGAGCAGGTCGCCCAACAGCCAGATCGTGCCGAGCATCGCCGCGATCGAGCCGAACACGACGAGCAGTGGCGTGATCACGCCCGCGACCCGGCGGAACGCGAGGCCGAGAACCAAGGCGATGACCACGAACATCCAGCCGGCGACGCCGATGTCCTGCTCGCCGACGACGAAGAAATTGCGCTCGAACGTCGGCATGCCGGCCAAGTGGAACTCGAAGCCGCCGCCGGCCGCGGCGATCGCGTCCTGCATCGCGTCGAGCGCGCGCCACTGCGCGCTGTTGCCGTGCATCTGACGGCCGACGACGTGCGCGGCGGGGTCGTCGCCGAACGCGGCGCGCAGCTCCTCGACCGACAAGCGCGGGTTGAGCATCTGCACCTGGATCGCAGCGGTGCGGCCATCGGCGCTGACGACGTTGCCGACCATCCGCGGCTCACCGATGAACTCAGCGAAGTCGGCGTCCTCGCCGAGCACCGCGCGCACGCGCGCTTCGCCGAGCAGCGCGGCCGCGCCGGCCCCGCCGAGGACTGCCACCGCGCGCTCGACGATGCCGGCGTCGTCGACCCCAGCGACTCCACCCGCAAACAGGTCGGTGACGAGCAACCCGCGCTCGACGCCGCCGGCGCCATCGTCGAGGTCACCGGTGCGGATCCACGGGCTGTTGGTCAGGCTGCGCGCGAGGCGCACCGCCGGGATCCGTTCGAAGCGCGCGGTCAGCTCCTCGATCACCTCCAGGGCGGGCCGGGAGAACACTCCGTCGGGGTGATCCACCACCTCGAACGCGGCCAGAACGAAATCCTCGGCGGCGAACTGCTCTTCGATCCGCTGATAGGTCTGCAGACCGGGATCGTCCGGGTCGAACCAAACGTCGTACCGGGCGTCGAAGAGCTTGGGCTTGAACTCCTCCGGCGGCGGCACCGACAGCGAATCGACCTGCCGGGAGAAGCGCTCGACCCGTTGCCAGCCGAGCATCGCGGCGCCGGCCACGGCGGCAACCGCCAGCCCGGTCAATGGCCACCGGGCGTCGTAGAGCTTGGCCAACACCGTTCCGCGCGATCTCATCGGCGGCACACCATCGAACCCGCGCCACCTCGGCGCCAGCCCCGAAACACTGATCACCGGCCACCGGCGCTGATTGCAATCGAGTTGCGAGAAGCCTAGATTCCGCGCGTCATGGAGCTAGGGTTCGCGTTGGCGGTGGCTGCGGCGGGGCTCGCCGGCCTCTACGGCGCGCGCGTGCTCCGTGACAAGCTGGCCCTGCGCAGCGCCGGCTTCGGCTTCGCCACCGGCACCCTGCTCAGCATGGTGCTCCTGCACGTGATTCCAGAAGCCATGGCCGGCACCAGCCACGCCATGCTGCTGATGGTCGCCGGCTTCGTCGCCATGCTGCTGGCCCACCAGCACGGCCTGCAGGCCGACCCGTGCTGCGGCCACGACGACCACGCCCGGCACGCCGGCCTGCCCAGCTTTCTGGCACTGTGCCTGTGCTCGATCAACGACGGTGTCGTGCTCTACAGCGACATCGATCGCGGCTTTGCCTCGCCACTCTTGTGGGCGATGTGCGTGCACAAGGCGACCGCGGCGTTCGCCCTGCTGATGCTGCTGCGCGAGCTCGGCGCGCTGGGCGGCCGCCGGCGTGCCACCGCGATCCTGCTGGGCTACCTGCTGATGACACCCCTCGCCCTGCTGCTCGCCGCGCAGGTCGCGCGCTGGACCACCCTGTGGGCGCCCCTGCTGGCGCTCTCGGCCGGTGCACTCCTGTACGTCATCGCCGGCAGCTTGGTGCCGCGGGTCGAGCACCTGGCGCGCGAACGCGTCGGGCCGGTGCTGTCGACGTTCTTGATCGCGATCGCGGTCAACGCCGGCGTCCTGGTGCTGGCGCCGCACGACCACGCGCACGCGCACGGCCATGACCACAGCCACGCGCCGGCGCCCGAGTTGCCAACGGATTCTCGGTAGACTGCCGGCGGCGGCGCAGGCACGCCGTGATTTTATGCATCCGCCCGCGCGCGGGCGGAGATGGATGGGTGGCGATGAACCGTCCCGCACCCGAACCCTTGGACCCGGCCCGGCTTGCCAATCAACGCGCGGCGCTGCTGCGCCTGGCGGACGGTCTGCTCGGCGACGTGCACCTGGCCGAAGACGCGCTGCAGGAGGCGTGGTTGACGGCCCTTGCCAAGCGGCCGGCGGACGAGCGCGCCTCGGGCTGGATGGCGCGCACCGTGAGCCACCTGGCGCATCGGCTGCGCCGCGGCGAGCAACGCCGCGCGCGGCACGAGCGCCACGCGGCGACCGCCGAAGCGAGCGAGGCGACCGACGTCGTCGCCGCCCTCGAGCTGCACGAGAGACTCTCGGCAGCGGTGCGCGGCCTGCCGGGACACTACCGCGAGGCGCTCTACCTGCGCTACTACCGCGACCTCGGCCCGACGGCGATCGCGGCGCGCGCAGGGCTGCCGCTGCCCACCATCAAATCGCGCCTCGCCCGCGGCCTCGAGATGCTGCGGCAATCGCTGGACGCCCGGCACGGCGGTGACCGCCGCGCGTGGGCCTCCGCCCTGATCGGTGTCGGCGCTCTGCGCCGACCGGCGGGCCGCGAGCTGATCACCTTGACCGCGATGACATTGACCATGACCGCCAAGACCTGGATCACGGCTGCAGCCGCCCTCGCCGCGGCGGGCGCCGCCCTCTGGCTCCTCGCCGACACCGGGCCTACGCCCCCGCCGCTGGCCTCGGCCCCCGAAGCGATCCCCGCGTCGACGACGCTGGCCGACGACGCCGCACCACGCCGCGCCGCCGCGGCCGACCGGGAAACGCCGACGACCACCGACCCGGCCGCGGCCGTGGCAACGACCGTGCCCTCGACGACGACGCTGCGCGGACGAGTGCTCGATGTGCGCGGAAAGCCGGCCAATCACGAGGTGCGCTGTTGGTCCATGCAGGTGGGAATCGAGCCGCCCGCGATCGCTGTGCAGCCGGGTGCGGACGGCGTGTTCGAGTTGCCGATGCCGACGGGCCGGGTCGGGTTCTCGGTCGAGGACGCTCGCGTGCGGACCGTGTTGTTGGGCATCCACGACCCGGCCTCGCCGATTCCGCCGGTCGTGGTCGTCGCACCCAAGATCGAGCTGCGCGGCCACGTCGTGACGCGCGATGGCGCGGCGGTCGCCGGTCTTGCCTTGTATGCCGACCTCGACCGCGCGGCCCGCCGGTCGGTCGGCATCGCGCTCGACGGATCGCAGCCGATGACGCTGACCACGCAGACCGATGCGGACGGGGGATTCGCGTTGGCGGCGGCGGCGGTTCCCGGCGCCCTGCTGCGCGTCGACGGGACGGACGCGTTGCTGGGCACCGAGGTCGAATTGCCGCAGCACGACCACGGCTCCCTGTCGATCGTCTTGGACCGTCGCGCCGCGCCGAGCGGCTTGCGCGGCCGCGTACTGGGCGGCAACGGTGCGCCGCTGCCGAACACCGTGGTCGTGCTGGGTCGCGCGAGCGCCCGCACCGACGACACCGGGGAGTTCGCGCTCAGCCTCGACAAAACCCCGCCGGGGACACCGCTGTACGCCATCGCCAGAGGCCGACAACCGGCCCGCGTCGAAGACCCGTCGCCCCACGGCGATCGGCATGGCTGGCCGCCGTTCTTGGAGATCGTCGTCACCGGCTCACCAATGACCATCAGCGGAGTCGCGCGTGCGCCCGACGGAACCCCCATCACCGGCGCCTCGGTCTGGATCGACGACCCGACCTACGCCGGCCTGGTCGACGACAGCGCCAGCTTCGTCGAACACCTCGCTCATGAGCAGCCATGGAGTGACGCCGTGACCACGGACGACTCCGGTAGGTTCACGCTGGGTGGCCTGCTCGACCGCCCGTACCGCGTCACCGGGTTCGCGTTCGAGCAGGGCCGCGCACTGGCGCCGCAGACCGCGACCGCCGGCACGACAAACCTCGTTCTGGAACTGCAACCGACGCCGCCCAGCCACCGGCGCGAAGGTCGCGTGGTCGACCACCACGGCAGGCCGGTCGCCGGCGTGCAGCTCGCCTTCGCGCAGGTCTACCGCCGGGTGCGCTACCCGGCCGGGAATCCGGCGACCCACACCTTTGCCGCGGCGCACACCCAATCCGACGCGGACGGGAGGTTCGCGTTGGACGAAGTCGCCGACGACGTCGCCTTCGTCGACTACGGCGGCGACGCGGTGATGCCGGGCCGCCAACCCCTCGACGACGCCGATCGGTCGCCGCTGACGCTCGTCGTTCCGCGTCGCTGCCACGTGCAAGTGCACGCCACTGCCCCATTGGCGAACGGGACCTACGCCCAGCTGGTCGACTCCAGCGGCAGCGCGCTCGCGCTGGTGCTGTTCTCCGGCAGGTCGTCGCGCAGCTCGAGCCTGCAGCCGCTGCAAGACGGGCGGACCGAGGTCTTGGCCGTCGCCGACACCGCGGCCGAGCTGCGCATCTGGCGCGACCGCGAGATCGTGCACCGCCAACCGGTCACCCTCGAACCGGGTGAAGTGCGCCACCTGCACGTCGCGCCGTGAGCCGGCGGTTCGGCGCCGCGTTCTTTACCCAGCTTCGGCGCTATCCTGCTCGGGCCGATGCCCGCCCGCTCGTCGATCCTCTGCTGCGCCGCGCTCGCCGGCGCCTGCGTGGCACCGCATCCCTCGACGCCGGTACCGATCTGGGTCTACGACATCGAGATCGATGACGTTGCCCAGCGCGCACGCGTGCGGGCCGAGCTGCACGCCCGAGGCCCCGGCCCCTTGGTCTGTAGCACCGACCACGACGGTACCTGCGGCCCCCCAACGCGGATCCGCGGCCCGGTGCACCGCCGCGATGGGACGCTCTGGGGAACGCCGGACGCCGGTGGCCGGCTGTGGTTCGACTACGAGGTCCCCGTGTTCACGAACGCGGCGGCGACACCACTGTTCCCGCTGTCGTGTCTCTTGCTGCGACCGGCCGAAGCTCCCGCCGCCGGCGACGCCGTGCTGCGGATCCAGCACAGCGCCGGCCGCGCCGTGTCGACTGGCCTCGCTCCGGTTGTGCACACAACCAAGGGCACGGTGTATCGCGTCCCGGCGCGGTTTGCCGGAGCACTGCCGTGGACGGCCATCGATCCTCCCGCGGTGCACGCTCTCGACCTCGGCGACGGCATCCCGCTGTCGCGCGTCCGGCTCGACGACCGGCTCGGGTTGACGGACGGCGCGCTGGACGACTGGATCCTCGACGCCGCGGTCGGTCTGCGCGACTACTGCGGGACGTTCCCCGTGCCTGCCGCCGCAGTGTTCCTGGCGAGCACGCGCGGGCTCGGCGTCGCATCGGCGTCGACCCGAGGTCTCGGCGGCGCGTCGATCCGGCTGCGCATCGGCCGCGCCGCGACGCGCGCGGCGCTTGCAAAGGACACGATCCTGCCTCACGAGCTCGCGCACCTCGCGATCGCCAACCTGCCGCGAGCGCACCACTGGTTCGAGGAGGGATTGGCCACCTACTTGGAATCCGTCATCCCCGCCTCGCGCGGGCTGTTGCCCGCGGAAGAAGTGTGGCGAAGGTGGTTCCACGCCATGCCTCGCGATCGACTCGGCGTTCGCCCCCTCGACGGCGCGCACGATCGCACATCCTTGTATTGGGGCGGCGCCCTGTTCTTTCTGGTGGCGGACGTCCGACTGCGACAGCTCTACCCCGGTCGGGGCGGTCTGCGGCGGAGCGTGCGGCACTGGGTGCGCGACGGGCTGACGATCGCCACGACTGCGACGCTCGACACGGTGCTGGCCAGCGCGGACGCGGCGTTCCCCAACTGTGCGGTCTGGCGCGATCTGTATCGCGAAGTCGAGCTCGACCGGCGCCCCATCGACACCGCCGCGCTGTGGTCGGCGCTCGGCGTGGCCGGCACACACACCGGCATCCGCCTCGACGACCGCGCACCCCTCGCCGCCCTCCGCCACGCATTGCTGCGCGGCGGACCGGAGTCCGCCGCGCCGGTCAGGTGACCGCGCGCCGCAACCGCCGCTCCTGCCCCCAACAGTACAGCGTCGGTACGACGAACACGCTGATCAGCACCATCAGCATGCCGCCGAACGTCGGGATCGCCATCGGCACCATCACATCCGCGCCCCGGCCGGTGGACGTGAGCACGGGCAGGAGGGCCAACACGGTGGTGGCGCTGGTCATCAAGCACGCGCGGATGCGCCGCTTGCCGGCTTCGACCACCGCGTCGCGCACACTCTGCACGTCGGCGTTCACGCCCTCCGCAAAGCGCTGCCGCAAGTAGGTCGCCAGCAACACGCCATCGTCGGTGGCGATGCCGAACAGCGCCAGGAACCCGACCCACACCGCGACGCTCATGTTGACCGTCTTGACCCCGAACAGCTCGCGCAGGTGCACGCCGAAGACCTCGACGTCCAAGAACCACGGCTGCGAGTACAGCCACAGCAAGACGAAGCCACCGGCCCACGCGACCAGAACTCCCGAGAACACCAGCAGGCTTGTGGCGGTCGAGCGGAAGTGCAGATAGAGCAGCAAGAAGATGACGACCAATGCCAGCGGCAACACGACGCGGAGCACGGCCTCGGCTCGCAGTTGGCTCTCGTAACGTCCGGCGAAGCGGTAGCTCACACCGGCCGGCACCATCAATCCACCTTGCGCGATCTCGTCATCGAGCCGGGCCGCGGCGAGTTCGACGACCTCGGCCTCGCTCACCGCGTCGGTTTTGTCGAACGTCACGTAGGTGACCAAGAACGTGTTCTCGCTGCGGATGCTCTGCGGCCCCGGTGTGTAGCGCAGTCGTGCGAGCTGGCCGAGCGGCAACTGCGCGCCACCGGGAGCGGCGACGATCACCTGCTCGAGACTCTCGATGCTGTCGCGCAGCTCACGCAGGTAGCGCACCCGTACCGGATAGCGGGCTCGACCATCCAACACGGTGGTGACGTGCCGGCCACCGACGGCCACGTCGATCACTCGCTGCACCGCGCCGATGGTGAGCCCGTGCCGAGCGATGGCCTCGCGATCGATGTCGATCTCGAGGTACGGCTTCCCCCGGATGCGGTGGGCGCGCACGGTGTTGGACTTGACGCCATCGACTTCCTTCAGCACGCCCTCGATGGCGATCGCGGTGCGCTCCACCGAGTCCAGGTCGGGACCGGAGACCACGACGCCGAACGGAGACCGCATGCCCGTCTGCAGCATGATCTGTCGCGTGCCGATCGGCTGCAGCATGGACGCCGCCGTCGTGCCGGGCAGGGACGCCACCGCGGCGATCGTCTCCCAGATGTCTTCCGGGCTGCGGATGTGCGACCGCCACTGGCGCCGCACCTCGCCGTCTTCGTCGACTCCGTACTCCGGCTTGTAGGTGATCACCGTCTCGACCATCGCCACCGGTGCCGGGTCGAGCGCGCTCTCGACGCGGCCGATCTTGCCGACCACGTCTTCTACCTCGGGGATCTGGGCGATGGCCTCGTCCTGGCGACGCAGCACGTCGATCGCCTCGCCGATCGACGCGTGATCACTGGTCACCGGCATCAACAAGAAAGAGCCTTCGTCGAGCCGCGGCATGAACTCGGACTTGAGGCCGGGGAACCACCGCCGCTCGAGCTGCCAGGCGGTGTCGTCCGCCGGCACCCCGAGCCCCTGCAACGGCTGGCGCACGACGCGGTCGAAGCCGAGCCACGCCAGCAGGCCGAAGCCGACGGCGGCCAACGGCAGAAAAGAGAACACCAGCTTGTGTGCCAAGCACCACCGGAGCACGGGCTCGTAGCACCGGTGGAACAGCGCGAACGCGCCGAGCACCGCGGCGAGCACGACGCCGGTAAACAGCAGGTTGCCGATCTCGGACTGCGGCCCGAGCGGCTGCCAGTGCCGGGCCAGGAACACGCCGACCACGACGACGAGCACTGCGTTGACGGCGCGCATGCCCACCCCCGGCCGTTCGCTCGGTGCGCGGCCCCCGCGACCGACGAGCAGCGCTCTCGCCATCGGGGGCACGGCGATCAGAGTCACCGCAATCGCCGCCACCAAGGCGAGTGTCTTGGTCTGGGCGAGCGGCCTGAACAGCTTGCCGTCCTCACCCTGCATGGCGAACACCGGCAAGAAGCTGACCACCGTGGTCAGCACGGAGGTCAGCACCGCGCCGCCGACCTCGGCCGTAGCGGCGAGGATCGCGTCGCGCGGTGGCGCCGATGGCGGCCGCGCGCGCAGGTGGCGCAGGATGCTCTCCACCATCACGACTCCCATGTCGACCATGGTGCCGATCGCGATCGCGATGCCGGAAAGCGCGACGACGTTGGCATCGACGCCGAGGTAGCGCATGCCGACGAAGCACAACAGCACCGCCAACGGCAACACGCCGGACACCAGCAACGATCCACCGACGTGCGCGACCAGCACCAGGACGACGATCACGGTCACCAGCACCTGGTCGGTGAGCGCGGTGCGGAGCGTGTCGAGCGTCTCGTGGATCAGCCGCGTGCGGTCGTAGAACGGCTCGATCGAGACGCGAACCTCCGTTCCGTCGGACAGCACTCGCCGCGGTAGACCGGGCTCGATCTCGGCGATCTTCGCCTTGACCCGGTCGATCACCTGCAGGGGGTTGGCGCCGTAGCGCACGACCACGACGCCACCGACGGCTTCCGCGCCGGCGCGGTCGAGCGCGCCGCGGCGCAGGGCCGGCCCGATGTGCACGGTCGCCACCTGTCCCACCGTCACCGGCACCCCGTCGACGACGCTGATGACCGTGTGCTCGATGTCCTCGACGCTCTCGACGTAGCCCAACCCGCGCACCAGGTACTCGACCTGGTTGATCTCGATCGTTCGCGCCCCGACCTCGGCGTTGGTCCGACGCACCGCCTCGAACACCTGCTCCAGGGTCACGCCGAGCGTGCGCAGCAGATCGGGGTCGACGTCGACCTGGTACTCCTGGACGAAGCCGCCGACCGAAGACACTTCGGACACACCTTCGACCCCCGCCAGTGCGAAGCGCACGTGCCAGTCCTGCACCGCGCGCAGCTCGTGCAAGTCGAAGCCAGGCGTCGGCGCGCCCGCCTCGTCGACACTCTCCAGGGTGTACCAGAAGACCTGGCCAAGCGCGGTCGCGTCGGGCCCGAGCGTGGGATTGGCGCCGTCGGGCAGGGTGCCGGGCGGCAAGCTGGCGAGCTTCTCCAAGAGCCGGCTGCGCGCCCAATAGAAGTCGACGTCGTCGTCGAAGATGACGTGCACCGACGAGAAACCGGACATCGACGTGCTGCGCACCGCGTGCACGCCGGGGACCCCGAGCAAGGCCGCGCCGAGCGGGTAGGTGATCTGGTCCTCGACATCCTGCGGCGAACGCCCGGGCCAATCGGTGAACACGATCTGCTGGTTCTCGCCGGTGTCGGGCAGCGCATCGACGGGCACGGGGTCCCGCGGCAAGCCGATGCGCCAGTCGAACGGCGCCACCAGAACGCCCCAGAGGGCGACGACCACCAGCCCCAAGACCACGACCAGCTTGTAGTCGAGGCACCACGACGCCAAGCGCTCCAGCGCACCGGATGGCCTGCTCATCGGCTCAGCGCCCTCCTTCGCGCGGCGCTGGCCGACCGTGGTGCTCGCCCTCGATCATCCCGCAGCGCAGCATGGTGGCGCCGAAGTAGGGGTTGGCGATCACGTCTTCGGTCTGCAGCCAGGCCGCGCCGCGATCGTCGTAGGCCATCGGACAGTAGACCTCGCGAAACACACCGGCGCCTTGGTGCCCGAACGAGTGCTCGAGCTGCAGCACCGCGACGGCCAGCGGACCGAACGCGATGCGCAAGGTCTCGATGTCCGCCTCGGGCTCCACTGCCGCGACCGAGCGCTCCAGCAGCTCGCGCAACCCGCGCCAATCGAGCTGCGCCGCCAGCGGCAACGTCGCCCCGTCGACCCCGTCCAGAGCCTCCTGCAGCCCGGCCCAAGCCCGGTGCGCGCCGTCGGCATCGTCGGCGGCGAGGGCGCGCTGGACCTCGAAGTAGCGCTCGAACAGCGGCGTCACGCTGCGGCGGAACAGCATCGCTTCCGGCCCGAGCCACGCACCGTCCGCCGCCAACGCCATCATTCCCTGCTGGGTGCGGATCTGGAGCTCGCTGTCGAGCTTGAAGGCGCCGTTCGCGACCACGTGCTCGCCCTCCGCCAGACCGTCGAGCACGATGTAGACCTCACCGGCCCGCGGTCCCAACGAGATCTCCCGCGCCACGTACCGGCGCTCGCTCGGGTTGTTGGCGGAGCGTTCGACGTAGACCACGGCGCGGCGGCCGGTGCGCAGCACCGCCGACGCCGGCACGACGATCGGCCGGTGCTCGGGGCTGGCGTCGGCGACCAACCCCAGCTTCTCGGCCGGCACCAGCGGCATGCCGCACACGTCGCAGGATCCCGGGCCGTCCTTGACGACCTCGGGATGCATCGGACTGATCCACTTGCCCGCCAGCTCGGGCGCGATCACCGCGCCCGTATCGCTCAGCTGCGAGCGCACGATCGCCCGCGCGAACATCCCCGGCTTGAGGGTACCGTCCTCGTTGTCGAGCTGTACGCGCAGACGCACGGTGCGGGTCTTGGCATCGATCTCGGTGTCCACGTAGCTGATCCAACCGCGGAACGCGCGGCCGGGGTGCGCATCGGTCTCGACCTCCACTTGCTGCCCGTAGCGAATCCACGGAACGTCGTACTCGTAGGCGTGCAGCATCAGCCACAGCTGATCGAGCTCGGCGATGGAATACAGCGTCGCGCCGGCGGCGACGTGATCGCCCTCACTGACCCGCTTCTGGGTCACGATGCCCGCGGCGGGAGAGTGCACCAAGACGCGGTCCTCGGCGGTGCCACGCTCCTCGATGGCGGCGATCTGCTCCTCGGTCAGCCCCATCAACCGCAGCTTCTCGCGCGCCGTCTGCAGGGCGAGCTCGCCATCCGGCAGCGCCATCGCCGACAAGAGCTCTTGCTGGGAGGTGAGCAGCTCTGGGCTGTAGATCTGCAGCAGGTGGTCGCCGCGCGCCACACGAATGCCGGTGTAGTCGACGAACTGGCGTTCGATCCATCCCGACACGCGCGCCGAGACCACCGAGCGCCGGGTTTCGTCGTAGTCGAGCTGCCCCACCAGCCGGACACTCTTGCTCACGGTCCGCCGCTCGACGGGAACGGTACGCACGTTGGTCATCCGGCGGCCACGCGGCGTGAGCAGCACTTCGTCGTCGGCCAACAGCTCCTGGTTGGGGTCGAGCTCGATCATGTCCATGCCACAATCGGGGCAGAGCGCGAAGTCCGGGCTGGTCAGCGCCGGGTGCATCGGGCAGTAGTAGAGGGTCTCCTCGGTGGTCTCTTCGTCGGGGACCGCGAGCGCTCCGCGCCACAGCCAACCGACGCCGAACGACAAGCCCATCAGCAGGAGGATCGCGGGCATCCAGACCGACAACCGGCTTCGTGACTCACTCATCACTGCTTCCTCCGCACAGGGCGTCGAGGTCGGCGCGCCCGATTTCGTAGTCGGCGCACGCGCGCCAGTAGCTCTGCTCGAACGCCAGCACCGTGCGCTGGCTGTCCATCACTTCCAGGAAACTCGTCTGCCCACCGACGTAGGCCGATTGGGTCACCGAGAGGGTCTGCCGGGCCCGCGGCAGTAGCTGATCGCGGTAGAGCGCCACCTGCCGCGCAGCGTCGTTGAGCGCGTAGACCGCCATCGCCAGCTCGCCGTCGAAGGTGTTGCGACGCTCGATCAACGAGCTGGTGGCGGCCTCCAAGTTGGACTGCGCTTCGGCCCGCGCCGCGGCGTAGCGCCCACGCCACACGGGGAGAGACATCTGCACGCGCAGCGCCCAGGGGTCGTTGCCGCTGTCGGGCGTGTTGGGGAGCAGTGCAGCACCGGTCTCCATCCAGTCGACGCCGACACTCACTCCGGGCCAGCCGTGGTAGCTTGCCACGTCGACGCCGTGCTCTGCGGCACGCACCCTGGACCGCAGCGCGTGCAGCGTCGGGTTGTGCGCCAGCAGCGCGCGACGCCGCGGCTCGAACTCGACCGCCACGACCTCGGGCACTTCCAGCATCGGCCAGGGCAACACCGCGCCGCCATCGCGGTTGATCGCCGCCGCCAGCGCCGCACTGTGCACCGGTCGCAGCTCGCGCAGTCCGGCGAGGTGATCCTCCAGCTGCCCGATCTCGACTTCGAGCCGCAACAAGTCGGCCTGCGGGGCACCGGCCTGGATCCGCCGACGCACGACGTCCAGCAGTCCGCGCAAGAGCTCGAGGTTCTCTTCGTCCAGCTCGACCTGGCGGCGCAGGAAGGCGTACTCGAAGTAGGTCCGCCGCACTTCGCGTTCGATCGCCAACCGCCGCCCGATCACCTCCCACCAGGCGGCCTCGGCGCGCATGCGCGCGACGTCTTCTTCGGCCGACAGCCGGGCCGGCCACGCCAGCGGCTGCGTCAGGCCGAGCCGATGCCGCTGCGGACCGGTGCGGGTCTGCAGCTCTTCGACGAAGCCGGCGTAGGTCAGACTCGGCTCCGGCCACCACCCGGCGCCGGCCGCGCCATGCACCGCGGCGCGCCAGCGGTGGTAGGCCGCGCGCAAGCCCGCGTTGTCCAAGAATGCCGCGCGCAGGTAGCCCGCCAGATCGAGTGGATGGGCGTCCGATCGCGGCGGCGCCAAACGCTGGTCAGCGTCGCCGACCCGGGAGCGGCCGAACAGCTCCTCGCTGCGCTCGGCGACCCAGACGGGTTCTCGATAGCGGCACGAGGGCCCGAGGACAGAGCCCACGATGAGGGTGACCACAGCGGCGGACCGGCCGTGGAGATGAGGTTGGCAAGACATGACCGACGATCGAAGAAACTGCGGAGACGGAGCCTCGGCACCCGCGAGCGACGGACGACCGCCGCGCGGGCGCAGCCATCCGCAGCCCTCAGAGCGTCAGCACGCAGTAGCGCAGATAGAGCGGCGGCCCTGTCCGGGCCACGGGCCGCGGCGCCGCTGCCGCCGGTCCCGGCGGGCGCCTCCACGCCGGAACGGCGACCGGGTCCGGCAACGCGGTGCCGATCTCGTCGAGCGGCGCGCTCAACGGCTCCGGCGCCGGCGCCGGCGCGTCGTCGAGCGTGCACCCGCACCCGGGCTCGCCCGGCAGCTCTGGGTCGCCCGCACCGCGCGGGTCAGCGGTGCCGCAGCACCGGTCGGCCCCACCCACGGCAGCGACCGACACGCAACAGCAGGCGTCCCGGTCGACCCCGGCTGCACAGCGCCCGGCCCGCGGCAGCACGAGCTGCAGCGCGAGCAACAGCGCGACGAACGCGCGCCAGCTGTGCAGAGACGACATCATCGAAGGCCCTCTGGTCCGCATCCTGGGACACCCGCGGCGGCCGGTCAAGTCCCGCCAAACCGTGATATTGCTATCGGTCAGTGGCATCGCTATCTTGCCCGCCCCCCAGCGTGCGGGGATGTAGCTCAGTTGGTAGAGCGCAGCGTTCGCAATGCTGAGGTCAGGGGTTCGACTCCCCTCATCTCCACCACTGGGAACGGTCGCGGACGCGAGTCCGCGACCGTTCGATTTTCAGGCACCGCGAGTTGCGCGCTCCGTGCCCGCATCCCCGCCCTGAACTCTCGCGACGCGCAGCTGGCGTTCGCCGAGCCGCACCGACAGCGTGCCCGGCTCCCCATCCCAAGACACCCGATCCAGCCAGGCCCGGCCCCGCGCATCGGTGCGGACTGCAGCAGTCGACGCTGGCTCCGCCGAGCACCACGACCGTGACACCCGCGCCGTTGGCGCACCTTTCACGAACGGAGGGTCACACACTCGTATCACAATCGACGGGAGTGCGCCTGGCGGACGATCCGGTCGGACGAGCCGCGCTACGTTCGTACCCCTCGGGAACATCGTCCCGAGCCGACTCCCAGAGGTACGCACCCATGATCTCGAGACACTCCGACCGTCGCCGGATCCACCGCCAACGCAGCTGCCACATCGACGTCGCGGCCGCACTGGCAACCCTCCTCGTGGCTGCAAGCAGCGCCGCGCAAACGCCGCTCACGGAGAGAGTCAGCCTGACCGAAAGCACAGCGGGTCCGGGCCAAGAACTCGTCAACGGGGCGGTCACTGGCACGGTGTCCGCCACCGGCCGGTACGTGCTGTTCGACGCCAACGACTTCCAACACCCATCGCTGACCCAGCCCTTCCAATTGAATGGGTACCTGCTCGACACGGTGACGGGGCGCACAGAGGTCTTGACCCTCACGACCTCTGGGTCGATGCCCTTCTCGGTCGGCGATCGCACCGGCTCGATTACCAGAGGTGGCACCTACGCCGCGTTCAACAGCACTACCAACGGCGTGGTTCCGGGGGTCCTGTCCTTCGGCGACGCAGCGTACCTGAGACTGCGGCCGACCCCGATGAACTCGCTGATCTCCGGACCATCGACAGCGGGACACGCGATCGAGGGAGCCGACGTCCAGCTCTCGGGGAACGGCAAGTTCGCGGTCTTCGCGTCGAACTACCCCTTCACCTCAGCGGGCTCGAACAGCTTCTGGCAGATCTACCGCAAGGATCTGGAGACGGAGGCGGTCATCCTGCTCAGTCAATCCGGGGGAGGAGCTCTGGGGGACTTCATATCGTCCTCCCCCCAGATATCGGACGACGGCAACACCGTTGCTTTCTACTCGCTCTCCAGCAACCTCCACCCGCAAACCCAACCGGGCCAGCGCAACGTCTTCGCTTGGAGTGGTGGTTCGCTGACTCTGGTCACGAAGACGTCCACCGGCGCGCCGAGCTCGGGAATCGCAGCTCCACCCCGGATCTCCGGCGACGGGCGATGGGTCATCTTCGCCAGCGACGCGCAGGACATCGTTGTTCCGGACAACAACCCTGCTGCGGACGTCTTCTTGCACGATCTTCTGACTGGATCCTCCGAGATCGTCAGCGTCGACTCCCAGGGCATGCAGTCCGCGAGCGGAGGCGCATCGGGAATGGTCAGCGTGCCGCTCGGGAACGCCGAAGACGTGTCTTTCAACGGCCGCTACTGCGCCTTCCAGAGCGCGGCGAACGATCTCGTTCCGGTCGACAACAACCCGGGGACCGACGTGTTCCTCCGCGATCGATGGACCGGACAGACCTCGCTCGTCAGCGTCACTTGGAATGGACTCGGCGCGAACGGGGACTGCGTCACACCAACGGTCACGGACAGTGGTCGGGTCGCGTACGTCAGCAGCGCCACCAACCTGGTGCAGAACGACAACAACGGCAGCGCCGACGTTTTCCTGAGCTACCCCGGTTGGTCGCTGGAAGCTGTGGACGGTGCTTCCCAGGACGCCAACGAGGAGTTCATCTTCATGCAAGGGACACAGATCGCTGCGAACGCGACAACGCTCGCGACCGGTGGCACTCCCACACTCGCAGTAACGGCCGATGGGTCGGCCCGGATCCTGCTTCGCTTCACTGCCGACCAACCGGGCACGATCCAGGCGTCGGTCAGCACCCCGATCCACGAGCAGGGAAGCGTCGCGGACGCTCTCTCCACGCCACCGCGGACCTTTGCTTCGACCGGCCCCATGACCCAGCTCGTGCAGACCAGCCAGGGATGGCAGGGGTTCGTGATCTACCGGGCACCCGATGACTTCAACCAACTCACGATCGGCAACCAAAACGACGTCCAGCGAACGGTCGAGGTGACGATCTTGCACTGGCCGCAGGGAGTCGCGATCCCGAACACGGTTCAAGCGGAGGTAGAGATCTTCCGGCCACCGCTGGTCCTGTGCCACGGTCTCTGGTCCAGCCCCAAGACCTGGACGGGGCCGTTCTCGGCGTGGGCCGCGGGGACCGACCCCCGCTTCGTCACCGAGCTGGTCGACTACCGCGGCTCAGCGCACTCCACGTTCGAACACAACGCCCAATACGTTTCCCTCCACATCGAGAGAGCCCAGGACAAGATGCGAGCTCGTGGCGTCGCTTGCGCGAAAGTCGATTGGGTCGGACACAGCATGGGCGCGGTCCTGCCGCGCGTTGAGTACCGCTTGGCCCAGCGCGGGATCGGTAGACGGCTGTGGGACAGGCCGGACAACTACGGTGATGGCGACATCAACCGCATCATCATGCTCAACTCTCCGCAATGGGGTAGCCCACTCGCCAACCTGCTGTGGAGCATCCGCGGCCCCGCCCAAGGCCTCTTCAACATGCTGGGCAAGCCCATTGGTGGGGCGATTCGCGACCTGCAAGAAGGCAGCGAGCAGTTCATCAAGATGGGTACGACGGACATTCCCGCCCATTCGATCGTCTGTACGGGGGTCGAGGTGCCAATCGCCACCGTGCAGGGCATCTTCCGCGACCTGGCCCCGTGGGTGCCGGGAGCCTTCGGCAAGGTGTTCAAGGGCATCGACCATTTCGGCCAACTGGTCGCGAACACCGTCTTTCGATATCCGGTTGGCGGGCTCCGCGAGCACGATTTGATCGTCTTGTCCGAGAGCCAGGAAGCGGGTCTGTCCCCGCACACATCGCGGCTGATCGACAGCTCGTTCTCGTTCAACTCCCTGCACATGAACGTCACCGGCTGGGACATGGCGTACCAGCGAATCGACGACCTGCTCCACCTGCCAATCGCGGCCTCGTTCTCGAGCTCGATCCCGGGCCCGAATCTGAATCCTCCGCGCCTCGCAGCACCACCACACAGCCGCCGCTCGACGTCATCGGCAACCGCAGGACCCGTTCAGGTCGACGATGTCGAGGTCATCGACCTCGCTGGGCACGCGAGCGTGCAGCCGAACCAGCAGCTCAACCTGGAGATCAGGGGGAAGAACGGCTTCGTGCCGATCGATACTGACTTGGTCACCGCGGAGTTCAGCAGCGAATCGTCAACGGCCCCGTTCACGTTCTCGGTCAACGTTCCGCTGACCGCGGTGGGCGACATCACGTTCTACGGGTTCGGCATCGACATGGCCAACAACCGCGCGGTGTCGCTGCCCCTGACGATCCCCGTCCAGGTGCCCGCGACTCTGCAGTCCATCGCCGCCACCACCTCTGCCGTCGACCTCTACCACCCCTTGCAAACCCATCAGCTGGCGGTCTTGGGCAGCTACTCCGACGGAGTGACGCGGGACATTACGCGCTCGGCAACAGGTACGGTGTACACGTCTTCCAACCTCGCCGTGGCCTCGGTCAGCACCGACGGTCTGATCACGGTTGCCGGGGAGGGTCAGGCCACCGTTACGGTCACCAACCCGGCCACCGCTGGCTCGCTCGTGATCCCGATCGACGTCACCTACGGTGCTCGACGCCGCTACGGCGCCGCGTCGGTCGGCAGCGGGAACTTCTACGCCCTTGCCAGCACTGGCGGCGAAGAGCCGACGATCGGCAACTCGAACTTCAAGATCGTCGTCGACGAGCTTCTCGGCGGAGCGCAAGGTTCGATCTTCCTCGGCACAGCACCCGCGAATGCCTTCGCCGCCGGCATCGAGCTACACGTCGACCTGGCGACCGCGGTCCCGGTCAACGTCGTGGCCACCGGCCCGGCCGGCACACCCGGCGTGGGAACGGCCACGTTGCCGCTCGCGCTCCCCCTCGATCCAACGCTGGTCGGGGTCAAGCTGTACTTCCAGGGAGTGTTCTTCGATGCCGGCGTTGCGGCTGGCCTTTCAGCTTCCAACGGACTGGTGATCACCATCCAGATGTGACCACCAAGAGGGCCGGGTAGGATGGACCGACCGTTGCCGCTCTCGTCCACTCTCGGTCCAGCCAAGCGCCGCCTCCGGCGGCGCGCGTTCTCTGCCGCCACCGCGTGCGTCGTCATCGCGGTGATCTGGCTTTGGGCCACCCGGGGTCCGGTACCCAGCGAGGGCCGCAACTTCTTCGGCGCCTGGCGCACGCTGCCTCTGCTGGTCGCGCTGGCACTGCTCTGGCTCGCGATCGCCCTCGCTCTCACGAGTCGCCGGCGCGCCCTCTTCTCCTGGCTGCTCGGCACAGGGCTGTGCGTCGCGACGCTGAGCCTGCTCGAGGTGTCCGCCTTCGCCGGGGTGGCGGACTGGGCGAGGATCATGCGAAACCGCGCCGACGCACCCCTCGGCGCCGCCGCGACGCCCCACGTGGAGATCGCGGGGGAGACGTTGCCCGACATCGCCGCCGCATGGAACCTGCCGGCCCAACCGACTCCGTTCAGTTTCCGCACCGACCGACGCGGTTTCCGCAACCACGCCGACCGCGACGAGGCGGACGTGTACTTGCTCGGCGACTCCGTCCTAGTCGCCGGGATGCTGCCCTTCGAAGAGACCATCGCGGCACGACTCGAGGCGGAGCTCCGACGCCCGGTGCTCAACATCGCCCTGATCGGCATCGGCGCAGCCCGCCAGCACGAGCTCCTCGTGCAGAGCGGATTGCCACTGCGCAACCGCACCGTCCTCCAGTTCGTCACCGAAGCCAACGACCTCGAGGACTCGCGGCGCGAGCGCGCCGTGGCCCCGGAGCCGGCGCCGGGGTTGGCTGCGCAAAGCTTCACCAACAACGCGGTGCTGTGGCTCCAACGCTTGCTCCAGCCGGTGCCGTACGAGGCGCACTGGCGCCGCGGCACGATCGACGGCACCGAGTATCTGTTCCACTGGATTGAACGCGACACGCCCGCGCTGCGTGGCGAGGTCGAGCCAGTGTTGGCGCAACTGGGGGACACGCGCGCGCACGTCGTCGCCGCCGGTGGGCGCTACGCGGTCGTGCTGATGCCCTCCAAGTATCGCGTGCTCCACGCGCTGTGTCGCTGGCCGGAAGAGTCACCGCTGCGCCAACCATCGCCACACCTCAGTCCACTGGCCGACGCGATCCGCAGCTGGGCTTCGGAGGGCGGCTGTCCGCTGATCGATCTCACCGAGCCGATGCAGCAGTCCGCGCGCGCGGGAGCGATCCCGTACTTCGCCGCAGACACCCATCCCAACGCCATCGGCCACGCCCTTGCCGCCAACGCCGTCTTGCGTTGGTGGCGCTCCGCGACGTCATCCAAATAAGGGCGTGTAGGCCCGGTGCCAAGGGCGCATCAGGAGTCGAGTGTACAGATCGCGTGTCCAAGAACGAGACGCCGCGGGCAGCGACGACTCAACGTGCGCCGACAAATACCCGAAGCGCAGAGACATGAACATCCATCCGCCGCCCGAAGCCGCCGTCGCCGGCGGCGAATGTACACGGCGCTGCGAGGGCTTCTCGCTGATCGAGATCATGATCGGTTCGATCCTCGTAGTGACGTTCTTGGGCTCGGTCATGTCGCTGGTCGCCCAGCAAGGCGTTCATCGACGCACCAACCTACAGACGACCTTGGCCACCAACGCAGCACTGTCGAGACTCGAGGAGGTCCGCGGTATGGACATCTCCGACGTGCCCAAGCTCGACGGCACCGACTTCGATGTGCTCGGCGTGGGTGGTGAGACGGGCGGACTGCAGCCAATCGCCGGTGATCCGGACGGCCTACCGGGAGAGTTCACCGTGACCATCGATCAGACGTCGGCCGGCGTCACGCTCTACAGAGTGACCGCGACGGTGACGTGGCGCGACGGCAACCGCGAGCGCTCGCTCTGGCTCGAGTCGCTGGTTGGAGAGCGGAAATGAACGCACCACGGAAGAAAGCCGCTCACGGCTTCACGCTCATCGAGCTGCTGATCGCGGTCAGCGTGCTGGCGATCATGATGTCGGCGATCGGCAACGTGACCAGCGCGACCAACGACGCGGTCGAGATCCACAACCGCAGCGCGGAGGTCGCGACGATGGCTCGCCGCAATCTGCAGCGTGTGTCGTGGTTTACGCGGCCGGCCAAGCTGTCGACGATCAAGGTCCAGGCGACCGCCATCGACGTGAAGTACGGGTACGCAACGAACGTCGGTGAGTGGATCGATCCACCGCCGATCGGAGCGACGCCCGAGGACTACCGGCCCGGGATCCAGTTCCTCGCCGCCAGCTCGGTCGGCGGCAAGATGGTGATGAACGCGGCGCTGTCGACGGCGACGCGCGAGCTGATCTTCACCACCGACCCGGGCGAGATCGCAGGCAACAACATCGACGACGACGGCGACGACTTGGTCGACGAGGGCTACGTCTCGCTCGAGCACGAGGGCGTGACGATCACCGTGGTGCGCAACGTCATGGAGTGCGAGTTCAAGCTCGACGGTCGCCTGCTGACGGTGCAGTTCGAGCTCGCCAACCGCGACTCCAAAGGGCGCATCCACACCTCGAAGATCGAGCAGCACATCTACTTGCGCAACAACTGAATCGACACCCAAAGGACGGACAACCGGGATGAGACGCCGATGAACGCGAGACGAGACGAAGGAGTCGTGCTACTGGCTTTGGTCACCACCATGGTGCCCTTGCTTTTGATCGTCGGCGCGTTCACCGCGGCGATGTCGACCCGCACGGCCGAGCACCAGGGCGTACTCGATTCCGAGCGGGCTCTGCTGGCGGCCGAGTCCGGCATCGACGAATCACTGTTCCGCGCCCAGGTCGGCAAGCTCGAAGACGGCAAGCAGTTCCAGCGCAACCTCGGCGGCGGCATGGAGTTCGTGGTTTCGCCGACGTATCTCGGCAGCGACGGCAGCGACAACGACGGCGACGGCAACACCGACGAGAGCGACGAGGACGTCTTCCAGGTCGAGGTTGTCGGCACCTACAAGAATGCCGAGCGCCGCTTGGCAGCGTATCTCGGCCCGGTGCCACTGTTGCCGACGCTGTCGTTGGCCGGCGCCATGTCGTTCTACAACCCGGGTGTCACGATCAGCATGGGCGGCACGGCACAGGTGTCGGGCATCGACACCAACATCGACGGATCGCTGACCGGCAGCTCGGAGTACGGCATGACCGTCGCCACACCAGGCACCGTCTCCGACCTGACCAAGACGATCTCCAAGAAGGAAGCGTCCAACATCCTCGGCGATGGTGGCTCGCCGAGCGTCAGCACACAATCGCCAGAAGATCTGGCGACGATCGTCGCGCAAGTACAGAACTCGGCGAACGTCGTGCTCACGTCGGACAAGTACTCGAGCTACTTCTTCGGCGACGGCAGCAAGGGTGATGCCAACATCATCTACCGCAACGGCGACGTCACGTTCTCGGGCAACAGCCAGGGCTCGGGCATCATGGTGGTCACCGGCAACCTGACGATGACCGGCACGTTCCGTTTCGACGGCGTGATCATCGTGCTCGGCAACATCGAGAACTCGGCGGGCACCGCGCAGATCTACGGTGGCTTGATCCAGGGCTCCAGCGGCTCGAGCTTCACCCTCAAGGGCACGGCGGACATCCGCTACTCGAGCGAAGGCCTCAACTTGGCCAACGTCACCAGCGGCACATACGTGACGTTCAACGGCTGGCAGGAGCTCGGTCGGTGAGCCGCCGCCGGGCGCGCGAAACCCCGCCGCGCGCGCGGAAGGGAAAGGCCGAGGCGGCCCCGCGCCCCCGGACTGCAGATGCCGAGTCGCCTTCACCGACCGACATCACCTGGAAGCTCGCTCGCAAACCCGCGACGAAAGCAGCCGAACAGGCCAAAGGCAGCAAGCGGGCCGCCGTGAAGCTTCCTCCAGAGCCGCCCTCGGCTGCGCCGGCGTGGCGCGCGGCGGCCATCGCACTCATCGCGGTCGGAGTCGGACTCGTCATCGTCGGACTGACCGGCGAATCCCAGCCCGAACCACCCCCGCGGGCCGCACCGACCCCGACCGACAACGGCACAGCCCAGCTGCACGCCAGGCTCGACGACCTCGCCGCCGCGTGGCAGCCGCACGTTCGCGCTCGGATCCTGGCCGCCGCGCCCGACCATGCCGACACCCTGGGGCCGCCCTTGATCGCGATGCTCGAGCACGGGCAGCTCCCGCCCAAACGCCAGTGCGCGATCGAGTATGCCGGTGCGATGCGTCACGCAGACCTGCGCCCACCACTGGCCGCACTGACCGCGGACTTGGAACATCCTCTGCGAGGGCGCGCCGCGCTGGCCGCCAACGAGATCGAAGCATGGCCCACCGAGCAGCTGGTTCTCTGGTTGGATGGCGACGACGAGCAACTGCTGGTCGCGGCTCTCCAGTTGAGCGATGGCCGCGATGATGCTCCGTACGACCGTGCCGCGCAGCTGATCGGCCACGAGTCCACCGAAGTCCGCGACGCCGCACTCACCCTCTTGGTGCAGGCAGAATCCGAGTCGGCCCAACGCTCGCTCTGGCAAATGATCACCGAAGGATCTGAAGCAAGCGTCGCGGCACTCCAAGCAATCGCCGAAGGCGGCCACGTCGATACTTTCGAGGACTCCCTGCTCGAGTATCTTCCGCGCCTGCACATGGACGCGCAGCGCGCGGCCCTCGCCTGCCTGACCGTCAAGCGGAGCCCCCTGGCCGACCCAACGCCGGTCTGGCAGCTCGCGACCGACGTCAACCAGGAGCCCATGGTCCGCGCACACGCGTTCCACTGCCTGGAGCGCACCAAGAGCGCCGACGCCAACGCCATCCGCGACCAGCTGTTCTTCTTGGATCCACTGCTCCTGCACTTCGCCGCCCGCTGCCTCGTGGCCCAGGCCGACCCCAAAGGGACCGACGTGCTCGCCGACCTGGCGGACAACGAGAACTCGGACGTCCGCACCGCGAGTCGCCAGCTCCTCGCCTGGCTCACCGGTCTCGGCGCCGCCGCGAGCAGCGAGGATCTGCGCCGCGCAGGCGCCGACACCCGCGTCGGCAACCGCCCTCTGCCCGAGCCCAAGCTCCTGCAGTAGCAACCCGCGGCCTACGCCGGCCGCTCGCGAAAGTCCAGCCGTCCCCGCGACCGCCGCCACCCGCCCTTCAGCAGCCAAGTCCGCGCCCGCACCGTCGGCCGCACCACCGGCTCCGACAGCTCCACCACCTCGCGCCACCCGTCGAACCAAGGCCCCGACGAGTAGACGTCGATCAGCTGCCGCGGCCGCTGCCGGTGGTGCCAAGCATTCTGCAGCACATACACCAACGCCCGCCGCACCTCCGTCGGCGAGCGCAACACGCGCTCGTGAAACCGCTCGGCAAACACGCGCCCCGAGCGCCCCCAGAGCTTGTTCAACCCCCGCGCCATCCGCACCAACAGCCCGGTCATCCCCCGCGTCAACGCCTCCCGATCCTTCGCCTCGACCAGAAGGTGCAGATGGTCACGCTGCACCGAGAACTCCACCAACCGAAACCCGAACCGCCCACACCCCGCCCGGATCCGCTCCACCAACATCCAATAGGTCCGCGCATTCCGTAAGCCCGGCAACCCCCGACACAACCGCACCGTCAAGTGCAACGGATACCGCGCCACCAACGCCCCCCGCGCCAAGTGCGGCACCGTCTCATCACTCACCTTGGGCCGCCCAGCCCCCTCCCGAGCCCCACCCCACTGCCGAAACGGAAGCTCGCCCTGCACCACCGCACGGCGCCGTCCCCCGCGCCCCGATCGAACTGCCTTGCTCGCCATTTGAATTAGCAACCTTATGACAAAGGGAGTAAACGCGCAAGAATCCGACAAAGGAATCTGCGAAAACCGCCGGCGAATCGGACGCAACCCTGCTCCCACCACCTCCAGCTCCAGAGCTGAGGGCTCGCCTCAGCACTCCGTGAAGAAGGGCTACTTGCGCTCGGCTCGGGTCTCGAGGAGCTCTTGGATCTTGGCGAGGCGTTCTTCGAGGCGGATGATCTGCTCTTCGAGGGTTGGTTCGGGCTCGTTGAGGGCGGAGGTCTTGGGGTCTGTGTAGGGGGTGATCGTGGGGGCGCCCCAGGGGGCGAGGTACCTGCCCGTGGCATCGGGGTCGAAGAGGTAGCCGGTGTTGATCTTGGCGTGGTTCAGGGCCGTGTCGAAGTCGACGTTGGCTGACCAGTAGTCCTGGAGCTTCGATGAGTAGAGGTCCGCGGCCTTCCAGGGGTCGACAGACCAAGCGGTGCCGACGAGGTGCTGGTGCGACATGGCCTTGAGTTCGATCTCGACCTCCTGCTCGGCGCCGCGGCGGACGAGGCGCACGGGGATGACGTCGCCTGCCTCACGATCTTCGAGCAGCTGACGTAGCCGCTCCATGGTCGCGGGCGCGCCATCCAGGCTCACGAGCACGTCGTGGACTTCGACCCCCGCGGCAGCTGCGGGGCCGTCCTCTGGAACTGCCGAGACGTAGAGCGCCTCGTCCTGCTCGAGGTTCAAGTGCTGGCACAGTCCATCGCTGGGCGGAGATGCCGACACGCCGAGGTGAAGTCGAGGTCGACTGCGCGGTAGCGTGCGGATGACGCCGTGGCCACTACCGGGCAGCGTGACCACGGCGAGCGGCCGGCCCTGAACATCTTTGATCGTGAGCCTGGAGCCGTTCCGCGTGACGCGCTCGTCCGCCAGCTCACGACCGTTGGCCGAGATCTTCACCGACTCACCCTCGACCGTGACCGTGATGTGCTCCTCACCGTCGACGACACCGAGGCTGAGCTTGCTCGGTGCCGGCTGCGCGGACTGCGCTGACACGGCGACCGCCAACAACCCCGCGACGACGCTGCCGCGCAGCCACGCCGACTCCACTCGTCTCTTGTCCATCATCGTCTTCTTCTCGCTCTCTTCGGTTTGGGAAAGCACACCGCCGGTCAGTAGCGCACCGGCTGCGTGTAGGAAGCCAAGTCGACTGGCGCGGAGACGGGCACTCCGTGCTCGTCGGGCGTCAATCGATACAACTCGGGCACGACGCGACGCTCCAGTGAGCGGCGCAGCACCAGCATCTCCACACCACCCTGCACCGGACGCGCCTGCAGTACGACCGGCGCGAGCGACTGACCATCGCTCTCCCCCACCCCCTCCGCGTTGTGAGCCGGAGCTTGGCCGACGCTGGTGCACACCCAGGCCACGGCAAGCGCGGCAGCCACGAACCAACCCGAGAGGCCGGGCCGGCGGCTGCGCCGCTGCGTCGACGCCGGCAACTCCGCCGGGCGCACCGCGCCGACGACTTCTTCCAGTTCAGCCCGCAGCGTGGCGTCCAACCGCAGCGCGTCCCACAGCTCGTGGGGGAGCTGCGGGCGCGCTTCCCGGGCTGCCTCGAGTGCGCGCCAGTCGTCGACCGATTCGGTCCGATCGACAACTCGGTTCAACGGGATCTCGATATCGAACGTCATCAGGTGGCCCTCCTCGGACCGGGTTTCACCGCCAAGGCCGCGCCGTGATCGCGACCGAGCACACCCCCGCGCAGCTGCCTGCGGGCCCGCGCCAACCGGGTCTCCACGGTCGTCACCGGCAGCTCGAGCGCCGCCGCGATCTCGCGCTGCGAAAGGCCGTCGACCGTCCGCAGCAACAGGGGCTCGCGCAGCTCCGTGGGCAGCGCGGCGACCGCATCCAACAGGTCGGAACGCGACGGCCCCTTGGCCGACGAACGGGGATCGACGAGCTTCTCGTCGATCGACCCGTCGCAGCGGGGTGCGACCATGCGCCGGCGGCCAGCACTCGTCGCGGCGTGCACCGTGATGGTTCGCAGCCAACTTCCCCACGCCGCGCCGTCACGGAGCTGGCCGATGCCCGCCACGACTGCGGCAGCCACCTCTTGCACGACGTCGTCCAAGTCCGCGCCGCGCAACGAGGGCGCGTGCGCCAAGACCGTCGCCGCGACCCGCCGCTGGTTCCTCGCCCACAACGACGCCATCGCCGCGCGATCCCCGGCGCGGGCGCGCTCTACCAAGCTGATCGTGAACGGGTCGGTCATCTGCGCCAAACGGCAGGACGCACGACCGCGACGGATCCGTCCGGATTTCCATTCTCGGTCGACCGCATCGGCTTAGGCTATGCCGATGCACGGAGACCTCCCCGAGGTGACGGCCTACACCGACGGCGCCTGCAGTGGAAACCCCGGCCCCGGCGGCTGGGGCGTCGTGCTGCGCTGTGGGGACCACGAGAAGGAGCTCAACGGCGGCGAGCCGCGCACCACCAACAACCGCATGGAGCTGCGCGCGGCGATCGAGGCCCTGCGCGCCCTTACGCGCCGCTCAACGGTCAAGCTCCACACCGACAGCACGTACGTGCGCAACGGGATCACCTCTTGGATCCACAACTGGAAGCAGAGGGGCTGGAAGACCTCCGATCGCAAGCAGGTCAAGAATGCCGACCTCTGGCGCGAGCTGGATGAAGCGCGGGAGCAACACGACGTGGAGTGGATCTGGGTGAAGGGACACGCCGGGGACGCCGACAACGAGCGCGCGGACGCGCTCGCGCGGGCCGGCATCAAACCGCGCTGACCGCGCCGCGCCGACACGCCGTCAGTCGAGCTCGCTCGAGCAGTCGATCGTGCGACAGACGATCTCCACGCCGAGCCCGAGCCCACGCGCGATGGCCTCGAGTTCGCGGCGTTCGTCCCCGGTCGCGGGGCCGTCGGCCTTGGCGATGACGCACAAGTCGCGCAGCACTTGTGCTCGTCGCGATTTCGTCGCCTCGTCCACCACCGCCTGGATGCGGCGCGGTAGATCTTCGCGCAGGGCTTCGACGCTCAGATGACGCGTGACCTTGCCCTCGCCCAAGAACTCCTCGATCGCCTCGACCTCGGCCTCGCTCACGCCGCCGGACGCCGCGGCGACGACCATCGCACCCGCCAACAACAGGCGGCGCATGGCGATGGCCGCGTCGGTGTCCTCTTTCAGGTACCCGGGCTCCATCAGCGACATCACCGCGTCGGTACTCCGCTCGAGCTCGTCGCGCTCCACGCCCCCATCGCGCATGATCGCCGAGTCAGCGAACAGCTTGGCGGTCTTCAATCGCAACGGGCTGAACGGGTGCGTCGAGAACCAATCGGCGCGCGGCCCCGCATCGGCGGTGGCATCGCCGAACGACTCGATGTCCTGCACCTGCGCCAACAACGCATCCATGACGATGTGCGCCGCACCGCTGCGCAGCCCCGACGCCAGCTTGAACAGCGCACGCGCCACCGCATTGAGATCGCCACAACAGAACAGGCCGGCCCGATCCGCCGACACTTCGGCGAATCGCGACCATGCGAACAGCTGAAGCGCGAGACGTGGCGGCACCTTGCTCTTGCCGTGCAGCAAGAGGCCGACAGGGATCGAGTGGTGGTCGAACACGTGATGGCCCAGCTCGTGGCCGGTGACGAACGCCAGCTCCTCCGCGTCGAACGCCTCCAGCAGCTCCGAGCTGAACATCAGGAACACACGCCCTGCCTCGGGACGGAAGCAGGCGGCATTGAGGTGCGGACTGGGCTGCACGTACAGCTCGACCGTCGTGCCGACCCGCAGCTTCTCGACGCAGGAATCAACGGTGCGAAACAGCTCTGGGGTCAACGCAGGAGTCAACCGCACCGCCGTCGACAACAGACGCCGACGCGTCTCCAGCTGGTCGGCGTGACGTTCGAAGTAATCCTGTGCCTGGGTCACCGCCCGCTCTTCTCCGAGCTGAGCTGCCAGAGCGACGTCGCTCGCCGCGCGTAGGTCGGGGTGTTTCACGGCGGCCCACTGTAGGCTCCGCGTCGGTCCTCTGCAGTGCGTGGCCGCGACGATTCTCGTAACGTCGCCGCGAATGAACCACCACGATGCGGCGTCGGCCGGCGCCGCCGACTACCGCCCGCCGTGGTGGTTGCCCAGCGGACACGCGCAGACCGTGTTTGCCGCCCTGCTGCGCAGGCCCGCGACCGTGGACTGGCATCTGCAGCGGTGGGATACGCGCGATGGAGACTTCGTCCGCGTGCACGTCACCGGAGCCCCGCCGGACGCGCCGATCGCCCTGCTGGTGCACGGCCTAGAGGGCAGCGCCCGAGCCCATTACATGCGCGGCCTGGGCAGCGAGTTCAGCCGCCGCGGTGCCCGGGTCGCGGCCATGGAGCTGCGCTCATGCGGGGGCGAGCCCAACCGCACCGCGACGCTGTATCACTCGGGCGCCACCGACGACCTCGACTGTGTGATCGAGCGCCTGGTCGCGGCGCACCCGCGCGCCAAGCTGTTCGTGGTCGGTGTCTCGCTCGGTGGCAACCTGCTCGCACGCTGGCTGGCGGAGCGCGCCGCGGCGAAGCCGCCCCAGCTGCGTGCCGCCGCCCTGCTGTCGGCGCCGTTCGATCTCGCCGCTTCGGCGGCGGCAATCGACCGCCCGGCGATGTGGGCCTACCGTCGCGCGTTCCTCACGCCGCTGATCGCCAAAGTACTCGACGTCGAGCGACGGTTCCCGGGCATCGTGGACGCGGACAAGGTCCGCCGCAGTCGCACCATGGCGGCGTTCGACCAGCACGCCACCGCCGTACTGCACGGCTTTGCCAGCGCCGAGGACTACTGGCAGTGCTGCAGCTGTGGCCCGATCCTCCACCGCATTCGCACACCGACTTTGATCGTCGCTGCCGCCGACGACCCCTTCGTCCCGGTGGCGAGCTGGCCGCGCGGCCCGGTGCACACCTCCGCCTACACGACCGCGCTGTGGACTCGCCGCGGCGGCCACGTCGGATTCGTCTCGGGCCCGCCCTGGCGACCTGGATCGTGGGCGGAGCAGCGCATCGGAGCGTTCTTCGACGAGCACTGCCGGGCGACGCGTCAGCAGACCTGACCGGCGCGCAGGATCCGGTTCATCGCCTTGAACGCGCTGTGCTCCTTGCGCCGCGCCCACTCGAACGCGACCGACTCGTGGTTGGTGAGCTGCGCGCCGGCGGTCTGCATGCGTTGCAGCGCGTACTCGCGGTACTCCTCTCCGCGACCACTCACGCACTCCCAGCACAGATGCACCGCCGAGCCGCTGCGACGCAGCTCGAGCACGGTCTGCATCACGCACACGTGCGCCTCGATCCCGGCGATGACCACATGCCGGTCGGCGGTCTCGACTCCGGGCAACAGGCCCGCCAGAGTGGTCTCGAAACGATCCTCTCCGCAGCAGCCGAACGAGGTCTTCTCCAAGTATGCACTGCGGGTCGTCAGCGCATCGAACGCGGCCCTCACCGGCGCCACCGTGGCCCCCAGCCCGCGGGGATACTGCTCGGTGAGCAGCACGGGAACGCCGAAGGCATCAGCGAGCTCGAGCAGGCGCAGCGTGCCACGTTCGACGAGCTCGCCCCGGTACACCGCCCCCATGAGCGACTCCTGCAGATCGATCACGACGACCACACTGCGGTCGACATCAGCGAGGCACGCATCACTCATGCAGTCGATCCTACCGGCCAATAATCCAACACCCCAGTCACAAGACTCGGGCAAAGCACTGGTGTTCGAGCGCGCCGAGGTCAACTCCGACGCCGATTTGGCCGATGGCTGACGAGAAAGCCGATCGAGCTCCATTGGCACATCCCGGGGGAGCCAAGCCTATGTCGACTGCAAATTTGGGGATCCGACACGTCCTCTTGGCGTGGACCTTCGTGGGAGCCACGCTTCCCGCGCTGGTGTTGATGATGCACTCGGTGTTGGCTCCACTGGGCCCCGCGGTCGACGAGGTCGAGAGACTGCACCGTGCCGAGCAGAAGTTCGACGAGGCGCAACGCGCCGCCGCGCGCTTGGTGCGCCGCGTCTCGGGCGCCGAGGCCAGCTTCGGCGCCGTGTCCGACGCCCTGACCGAGCTCGAGACCATGGCCAGCAACGCCGGCGCCTCGCAGCTCGCCACCGCCGCGATCGCCGACGCGCACCGCGCGGCGACCGAAGCCCGTGCCGGCTCGACGGATGCCCGGGACGCCACTCAGCAAGTCCGCGTCGCCCTGTTCGAAGCACTCGACCAGCTGGAGTCGCAGCACGTCGAGCTGCGGGATCAGATCAACAACGCGATCGGCACCGCGAACTCGCTGCGCTCGCGGTCCACGCTGGCAGCGCAGCTGCTCGCTTTGGCCGGTCTGCTGCTGTTCGGCGTGGCGTGGCTGCTGTTTCGGCGGCGGCTGTCGAGCTCGCTGCACCAGCTGGCGGCGCGCATCAGCCAGCTACAGCACGGCGAGCTGAACTCGGAGGCCGACGACATCGACGGCTATGCGGAGATCTCCGAACTGTCCGCCGCCATGAACGAGATGGCGAAAGACATTCGGCTGGTGTTCCACGACGTCCGCGCCGTCGCCGCCGACCTCGGCGAAGGCGCCGGCGAGCTCGCCGGCAACGGCCAGTCCCTGTCGGCCAGCGCCTCGCAGCAGGCCGCGTCGCTGCAGCAGATGGGCAGCGCCATCGCGCGCCTGTCCGAGACCGTCGATTCGAGCGTCGCCAGCGCGACCAAGGCCAACGAGTTCTCGCGCACCACCGCCGAGGCCGCCGAACGCGGCGCGATCGAGGCCAAGACCATGGCCGAGTTCATGGTAGGCATCCGCGACGCCAGCCTCGAAGTGCAGCGCATCCTGAACGTGGTCGACGACATCGCGTTCCAAACCAATCTGCTGGCACTGAACGCCGCCGTCGAAGCGGCCCGTGCCGGCGAGGCCGGCCAGGGCTTCGCCGTCGTCGCCGACGAGGTACGCAACCTGGCGCGGAAGAGTGCCGAGGCGGCGAAGGACTCCGCCGAGACCCTGAAGCGCTCGAACGCCCGTGCCAACCAGGGAGTCGACATGGCGACGCAGGTCGCGTCGGCGTTCGATTCGATCGCCAAGGGCGCCAACGACATCAACGACCTGCTGTCGAGCATCGCCCAATCGGCCGCCGACCACGCTGTCGGTGTGACCGAGTTCGAGCGCGCGATGCAGGAGCTCGATCGCATCGCGGTCGACAACGCCGGCAAGGCCGACGGCTTCGCCAGCGCGGCGCAACGCAACAACGACATGACCCGGCGTCTCACGGAGACCATCGCGCACTTCAAGCTCGACTGAGCACCGCAGCGAGTCGCCAAACGTGACCACGCGGAACCGCCTCCCGCCGCTGATCTTCGACGCGTTGCGCGACATCGTCCATCGAGAGAGCGGCATCAACCTGACGGTCAAGAAGAACGCGATGCTGGCGTCGAGGCTGATGCGCCGGCAGCGCGAGCTCGGCTGCGCTTCGGCCGAGGAGTATCTCACCTACCTCGAGAGCCGCTTCGCGGACGAGATCGATCACTTCATCGATCTGGTGACCACGAACGTCACCAGCTTCTTCCGGGGCCCGGAGCACTTTCGCGTGATCGGCGAGACCGCCGCCCGCTGGATGCGCGAAGGGCGGCAGCGGATCAGAGTCTGGTCGGCAGCCTGCGCCAGCGGAGAGGAGCCCTACTCGGTCGCGATGCTGCTGGACGCCACAGCGCGACGCTTTCGTTGGTCCGGCACCTTTTCCGTGCACGCCACCGATCTGTGCGGCGAAGCTCTGCGACGCCTGGCCGCCGCGACCTATCCCGAGTCGGCGCTGACCGACGTGCCCGGCGATCTACGCCGCTACCTGCACCACCGCGAAGACGGTGGGCGCAACGTCTACGAAGTCGACGCTCGGTTGCGAGCCTTCGTCTCGCACGGCCGCCTCAACCTGGCTCGACCACCGTACGCGGTCACCGGCAAGTTCGACATCGTGCTGTGCCGCAACGTGTTGATGTACTTCGCGCCGGAGCTCGCCGGGCGCATCGTCGACGGGTGCCTGCAACAGCTGCAGAGGGACGGTCTGCTGCTTCTCGGCTTCACCGACCGGGTCGATTGCAATGCGCACGCCCTCGACCAACGTGGACCGAGCATTTACGGGCACCGGATGCCGGCGGGTACGGAAAGGTGAGCCCCGCCGGATCGGGTTCGCGCGGGCCAGTCTCGATCGCCGGAGCCGATACGACGACGATCGTCGGCGTCGGCGAGTACGTGGCGCGCAGCGGCCCCACGGGCTCGCTACGCACATACGCATTGGGCTCGTGCCTCGGCGTGGCGATCTACGACCCCGCCGCGAGAGTCGGCGGGCTCGCGCATTGTGCACTGCCGACCAATCGCACCAGGGCCACGGACGTCGCCGCCGGGATGTTCGTCGACACCGGGATTCCCGCGCTCCTCGAAGACATGCTGGCCCTCGGCGCACTGCGCAATCGCCTTGTCGTCAAGGTCGCCGGCGGCGCCCGCAGCCTCGGTGAGACCGACTACTTCCTGGCCGGCGAACGCAATTTCACCGCGCTGCGGCAGGTGCTGTGGCGCAACGACCTGCTGATCTCGTCGTCGGACATCGGCGGCAGCAAGGCGCGCACGCTGACGCTGCACCTGGCCGACGGTCGCTGCAGCGTGCTGTCGCAAAACAAGACGAACCCGCTGTGAGCAGGAGATCTGGCCGAAACAACTCCTGCCAAGGCGCTTACCTCGATTCGCCCGCTCAAGGGATGCAGCCGCTTGCGCCGATAACCACGACAGTCGACCTGCCATGACCGCTTCCCAGACCATCCGTGCCGACAGCTCGGCGACCCGCGAGGCATTCGCGGGCAAGTATCTGCTCTTCGGTCTACACGACGAGCGGTACGGCATCCACATCTCCAGGATCCGCGAGATCGTCGGCAACAAAACGACGACACCGGTTCCGCGCACGCCAGACCACGTCCGGGGTATCGCGAACCTACGCGGAACGCTGCTGACCATCATGTGCCTGCGCACCTACTTCGGGCTGCCGCGACCCGAAGACACCAAGGAGACGTGCATCCTGGTGCTCGACACCGCCGATACCGCGAGCGAGGCCGTCGGTCTGCTGGTCGACCGCGTCTTCGAGGTCGTCGACATTGATCCGGATCAGATCCGACCACGCTCGGAGCTCGCCGGACACATCCGCCGCGACTTCATCAACGCACTCGCCAAAGCCGACGATCACGTGCACATCCTGCTCGACGTGGACACGCTGTTGGCGGAGTCACAGCTGGCCACCGACGCCCTCACCGAGGCACCGATCAGCGATACGGAGCCGGACGATTGAGCGAGCAAAGGTCAACCGCCGTCGCCCCGCCGACGAGCCGGCGGTTCACCTTCTTGGTCGTCGACGACTCGCGCACAGCGCGCTCGATCATCGAGAAGAGCCTGCGCCTCGGCAGTCTGCCGGTGCGGCAGATCTTCCACTGCAGCAACGGCGCCGAGGCTCTCGACGTGCTCGCTCACCGGTGGGTGGACGTCGTGCTCACCGACCTCAACATGCCGGGCATGAACGGCGCCGACCTCGTCGAAGCAGTCGCCAGTCGCACCGGAACGGCGCCGATCCCGTTCGTGCTGATCACATCGCACGCGGACGGCGCGCGCATCGACAAGCTGCGCGCGCTCGGCGTCGCCGCATGCCTGCGCAAGCCGTTCGCGCCCGAAGAGCTCGCCACGGTCGTGCGGCAAGTCGTGCGCTCGATGGCCGACCAACGCCGGCAGCGGTTCGAGCAGGTCCTGCGGCGCGTGTTGGCCGACTTTGCCTTCACCGTCACCGAGCTCCACGAAACGGTGGAGGATCTCGTCGATTGGCAGCCCGAGATGGGAGTGCAGATGGAGATCGCCGCCGACCACCCGCTGCTCCTCGAGATCGGCGCCAGCAGAGTGTTGGCCACGATGCTGGCGGCAAACGTCCTCGGCGTGGATGCCGACAGCGAGCTGGCCAAAGAACAGGCCTTCGACGCACTGGCCGAGCTCGCCAACGTCACTTCCAGCCACGTCCGAGACGCGATGACGACCGACGCCGCACCCAGCGACGCGCTGCCGGAGCCGCTGGCGGCAGGCGGGCCGAGCGCCAACGCCGAAGACACCATCGTCGTGCAGCTCCTGGTCGGCGAAGAGACCCTCACTGCGAGGCTCACCTGGTGAGGCGCAAGCGGGCCATCGTCGTCGACGACTCGCGCGTCGCACGCCGGATGCTGTCGGAGCTCCTCGACGCCGACCCCGGGATCGAGGTCGTCGGCACCTGCGGCACGACCCGGGAAGCCGAGGAGCTGATCCACCGGCTGTCGCCCGACGTGCTGACCCTCGACATCGGCCTCCCCGACGAGGACGGCATCTCGTTCTTGCGCCGTCTGATGTCCGACCGCCCGATGCCGGTGGTGATCGTATCGGCACTGACCGGCACTGGCGGGCAGCTCGCCTGGCAAGCGATGCAGTGCGGCGCCGTGGAAGTCGTGCGCAAGCCCAATCGCGAGGCCCCGTGGGAAGTCGTCGGTGCCCAACTGGTCGGCATCGTGCGCGCCGCGGCCGACATCCCCAGGACCATGCTGCGGCGGCTCGAAGGCCGCCGCCAACCGCTGCCGGAGACCGACAACGCCGACCGCCGCTTGATCGCGATCGGCGCGTCGACGGGCGGCCCCGACGCCCTGCGCGTGCTGTTGTCGCCGCTGCCGCGCACCGTTCCCGGCATCGTCGTGGTCCAGCACATGCCGGCCGAGTTCACCGCCACGCTCGCGCACGGCCTGAACCAGAGCTGCGCCCTCGAAGTCACCGAAGCGGGCCACGGCGACCGCGTGCGACCGGGACGCGTACTGATCGCGCCGGGTGGTAGGCACATGACCGTGCGGCGCGACGGCAGCGGCTTCTGCACCCTCTTGCACAACGATCCCCCGGTCAACGGGCACCGCCCGGCGGTCGACGTGCTGCTGCGCTCGGTAGCGGAGCAGGCCAGGTCCGACGCGGTGGGCGTGATCTTGACCGGCATGGGGTCGGACGGGGCAGAGGGGCTGAGCGCGATGTGCGCCGCGGGGGCGCGAACCATCGCTCAGAGCAAGGACAGCTGCGTCGTCTTCGGCATGCCGCGCGCCGCGCTCGAGCGCGGTGCCGCTTCGCGTGCCACTCCGCTGCACTCGATCGCCGCCGAGATGCTCGGCGCCCGGCATCCGGTATGAGGGTAGGGGTCGACAACGCAGGGTCGACAAGGCGCGGCGATCGCCGCCCGCACGGAAGGTCAAGCTCGCGGCCGCCAGTCTCCGAAAGGGCCGATACGCCAGTGTCGACGGGGGATGTCCGTGGTTGACCACAGCTCACAACAGCGACTGGATGCTCTGTCGGGCGGCCTCGCGGCGCTGCTCGAGGGCGCCGACAACCGGCACGACGTGCTCGAGTTGTTCTTGGAGCTCGCCCAGGCGCTACCGGTGCCCGAAGCGGCCGCTGCCGCGTGCCGGGGCGCCGCGGCGGTCGGCAAGCTGGCCGACCACCGCAGCGGAGAGGCCGAGGAGATCCTCGAAGCGGTGCGCGTCGCGCACGAGCAGCTCTTTGCCGCCCTCGGCCTGCCGTTGGAAGCCGCCGCCGCACCCGACGTCGTCGACGAGCTGTCCGAGCGCGTCCCCCAACCGGAACAGCCGGTCGCCGCCGAGGAGCCGCAGCGAGAGCAGGCGGTCGACGGCGAAGAACCCGCGGACGACGAACCCGAGTACGGCATCGAGCAGGACGGCGAGCTGCTGGAGGAGTTTGGCCGCGAGGCCGCAGAGCACCTCGACGAAATCGACACCCAGCTGCTGACGCTCGAGCACAACCCGCGAGACTCCGAGGCGTTGGATGCGGTGTTCCGCGCGTTCCACACCATCAAGGGGGTCGCCGGTTTCCTCGGGCTCGCGGACATCGAGACCATCGCACACACCTCCGAGTCGCTGCTCGATCAAGCCCGGCAAGGGGAGGTGAAGCTCAGTGGCGAGCCGCTGGAGTCCGTGTTCCGCGCTTGTGACCAGCTGCGGGAGTTGATCACCGGGGCGGGCGCGGAGGCCGCGCAGCCGCCGATCGCGAACAACGACGACAACAGCGACGGCGAGCAGGAGTCGAACGACGCCGCGACCCGAGCCCAACAAGACGGCGGCACCACCATCCGCGTGCCCGCCGCACGGCTGGACACGCTGGTCGACGCCGTCGGCGAGCTGTTGATCGCCGAAGCGCTGGTCTCCCGCGAGCTGACCCAGCTCGATCTCGGCAGCCGCGGCGACACCTTGAAGGAGACCATCAGCAACCTCGCCAAGATCACCTCGGAGCTGCACCAAGTCGCCATGGCCCTGCGCATGGTCTCCCTGCGGGCGCTGTTCCGGCGGCTGGCCCGACTGGGGCGCGACGTCGCGCGGCGATTGAACAAGAACATCGACCTCGTGTTCGAAGGGCACGAGAACGAGCTGGACCGCACGATCGTCGCCACGATCACCGACCCGTTGCTCCACTTACTGCGCAACGCCATCGACCACGGCATCGAGCAGGACGAGCTGCAGCGCGCGAGCGCCGGCAAGTCGGCCCGCGGCCGAGTCCGCGTCAGCGCGACCCACCGCGGCGGCTTCATCTACATCGAGATCTCCGACGACGGACGTGGCCTCGACCCGCGCGCCATCCTCGCCAAGGCCGGCGAACGGCTCGATGTCGATGTGTCGGCCAAGCTCAGCGAGGACGCTATCTGCAACCTGATCTTCGAGCCGGGGTTTTCGACCGCCGAGTCGGTCACCGAGATCTCGGGCCGCGGCGTCGGCTTGGATGTCGTCAAGCGTGACGTCGAAGGCGTCCGCGGAGCAGTCGAGGTCACCTCCAGGCTCGGCGAGGGCACCACGTTTCGCCTGCGCCTGCCCCTCACCCTGGCCATGATCGACGGCATGGTGGTGCGCACCGCGGGGCAGCGGTTCGTGGTTCCCACACTCGGCATTCGCCGCCTGCTCGACATCAACCCGGAGCACACCGCCCACATCCTCGGTCGCAGCCGGATGCTGCGCGACCACGACGGCCTGATTCCGCTTTACCGTCTCAGCGAAGTGTTGAGCATGCCGGCCGACCCGACGCCCCGCTCGAGCGAAGCGGTCTTGGTCGTCGAGTGCGACGGCAAGCCGCACGCATTCGTCGTCGACGAGGTCATCGGCCAACAGCAAGTGGTGGTGAAGCCGCTGGGCGACATCGTCGCCGGCTCACCGGGCCTCTCCGGCGGCGCGGTGATGCCGGACGGCCAGGTCGGGCTGATCCTCGACGTCCCCGGCTTGGTGCAGGCGACGCGACAGCAGGCAGTCTGACGACCGGACCATCCGCGCCGACGGCGCGCGCACGGACCAGCAAAAAGACCGGCGCCGCCTCCTCCGCTCTCAGCGTGCCTTCGCTCGGGCTCCCGGGTAGGCTTTGCCCCCCGCAAACGGGCGCCGGGTTGTCCCGGCCCGGCGACAGACCATGCGCAGTCAACTCAGCCAATACTGCGAGCAGTTCGACAAGACCGTCCGCCCCTTGCTCGAGCAGCTCGATGCGGCGCTCGCCAAGCTGCGCAGCACGCCCGCAGAGCGTCTGAGTTCCGCCGTTCGCGACGCCTTCGAGGAGACGAGAACGCTGCTCGCCGGGCTGATCGACAAGGTCGGCGACCAGCAGGCGTACGTCTTGATTTTCGGCCCACTGAAAAGCGGCAAGTCGACGCTGATGAACGCGCTCTCGGGCGCCTACGTCAGCGAAGTGTCCAGCCTGCCGGCCTATCCGTGCCTCGTCTTCGTGCGCGATGGCGCCGAACGCGCTTACGGGTTGACGAATTACGAGGGCGCCGGCGAACGCATCACCTCGGCGGACACGCTGCGCACCAAGATCGAAGAAGCGCACGGCGATCTCGTCGATCACATCCGGCGCGCAGAACGGACCGGGGAGAGCTTCGACCCGGTCGAGCACTTCCCGGCCGCGATCCACCGGATCGACGTCGCGCTCCCCGCACCGGCGCTGCGCCGATCGGGCGCGGTCCTGGTCGACACGCCGGGGTTGTACACGCGGATGCGGTTCGGCTATGACCGCATGACGCGCGAGTTCCGCAACGCGGCGGCGTGCGCGGTGTTCGTCGTCAAGACGGACAACCTGTTCTTGGAGCAGGTCTTCACCGAGTTCCACCAGCTGCTGGAGCTGTTCAGCCGGATCTTCCTGGTGGTGAACGTCGACACGACCAAGCGCGACGTCGGCCCCGCGGGCGAGCTCGTGCCGAGCGTCGAGCAACATTCGCCGCAGCGGATCATCGAGGCGTTCGAGAACTTCGCGATGAGCGCGCCTCTCAAGCAGGCGGCGGCCGACGGGCGTTTGCGCCTGTATCCGGTCGACCTGCTGCACGCCGCCAGCGCGGTCCTCAAGGAGCCAGACTCGAAGCGCGACGCGGCAGCGGACAAGAACGACAAGCGAACGGCGAAGGAGAAGCCCGGGCGCGACCGGGTGCCGAACAGCTTCGAGGTGTTTCGCAAAGACCTCGAGACCTATCTGGCCAGCGCCGACTACTTGGTCGCTTTCCTCACCGACAGCCTCCAGCGCGCGCACGGTCTGGCCGGCGACATCCACGCCCTGGCGACGCACGAGTCCATCGAGGGAATGCGCGCCGAAGCCGTCGAGCTGGAGGGCCGCTGCGCCGCCGGCGAAGAGGACCTCGAGACCATCGCGGCCTGCCTGTCGCGCGACTGGGACCCCGCCTTCGAAGCCGCGCACAAGGAGCTCGAGGCAGAGGTCGTGCGACGCGCGCGCGACGATGGAGGACGCGTCGCCCGCACGATGGGTGCGGCGATCGACACGTGGTCGCTGTCCAGCCACAGCCTGCACCACTTGATCGCCGGCGAATGGAGTCCACTGCTGCGCGACTTTCAGGCCGGCATCGATACCGAGGCACGCCGCTGCGCCGAGCAGAGTGTCGCCGCCAGCGACGCCGGCATGCAGCTCGAGCCGGAAGTGCGCGAGTTCTTGGCGGCGCTGGAGATCGACGTGCGGGCGCTACGCAGGGCCGCTCTCGAGCGGACGCCGCCGGCCAAGCCGAGCCCGGAGTCGCTGGTTCCCGTCGACTGCGAGCAGATCCCGATCCGTCGCGGCGTCCTCGACCTGATGACGCTGCGCTCGGAACGCAGCGTGCGCGTCAAGCTGTTCGGTCCGCGCGAGCGCCCCGACAAGAAGATCCCCGCGCGCATCAAGAAGACCCGCTTGGGCGAACCAGCGCACAACTACCTGCGCGAGACCCTCATGCGCTTTCGCAAAGAGGTGTTCCCGCGCTACTTGCGCGAGGCCTTGACGCGCTACACCGACGATCTACGGGCGGCGACCGTCGAGGCGCTGCGAGACGCGCTGCGTGCCCGCGAGCCGCGCATCCGCACTCGGATCGAACGGTTCGGTGCCGAACGACGACAGCTACAGCAGTTGCTGGCACCGCTGGAGCAGCTCGCCCAGCGAGCCGACGACACCCGCAGCAAAGTGTACGCGCTGTCCAAGCAGTACGAGAAGACGGTGCCCGATCTGCTGCAGCGCGACAGCGATGAGCGCAGCGGGCACTCGGTACTACCGGCAGCCGCGCCGCGGCCGCCGCGCCGCGAAGCCGGCGGTCGCCGACGGCGGCGTCACTCGGAGCGCTGAACCGACTCACCGGCGGCGGCCACGCCGCACCGCGCGGCGCGGCGCCGGCGCATCGGCCGAGCCGGCAAACGGCTGCAAGTCCGTCCACAGCTGGCGCGCCGACTGATACCGCTGCTCCACGTCGGGCCGAATCGCGCGCACGACCACGTCGTCGAGGCCGTAGCGCAGCTGCTCGACCAGCTCTCCCGCGGAGCACGAGCGGGCCACCGCTGCGGCCCCGAGCGCGTCGGCCCCCGCCGCGGCCAGCACTGCGCTCGGCAACGGCGCCGAGACCTTGCGCAGCAGCCGGCGGAGTTGAGCCGCCGAGGCGGTGCGCAGGTCGAGGTGATGCGTCGGCCGCAGCCCGGTCAACAGCTCGAACAGCAAGACGCCGAGCGCGTAGACGTCGGTGCGCCGATCGACGCCGGCTTCGCCACGGGCCGCCTGTTCCGGGCTCATGTACTCGGGCGTACCGAGCACCTGCCCGCGCTCCAACCAGACGTCGCCCTGCCGGCGCCGCGCATCGAGCGCCATCGCCACACCGAAATCGATCACCTTGGGCGCAAAGCCGGCTTCGGTGTCGACGACCAGGATGTTGGATGGTTTCAAGTCGCGGTGCACCACTCCGCGCTGGTGTGCGTGCTGCATGGCTTCGCAGACCGACAAGAACAAGTGCACGCGGGCGGCCAGCCCGAGCTGCTCGGCATCGCAGAACGAGGTGATCGGCTCACCGTCGATCAGCTCCATCGCGATGTACGGCCGGCCGTCGGGAGTGATTCCGGCTTCGTGAATCCGCGCGATTGCCGGATGCGCCATGCGTGCCAGGGCGCGGCGTTCGCCGGCGAATCGCCAGGTGAACTCGGCGCCGGTCAGCCCCATCTTGACCACTTTCAGGGCGACCCACCGCCGCAACGGCACACGCTGCAGCGCCAACCACACACTGCCCATACCGCCGACGCCGAGACACTCGTGCACCTCGTAGGTGCCGAACGACCGGAGCGGGGGCTCGACCTCCCTTTCCTCGCCACCCACCGCTCCGCTCGTCGTCATCGGTCTGTGGCCCGGATTATGCACGAGGGCTCTCGTCCAGCACGCGCCATGCGTCGCCACCCGAGGCCGATTCTCGGGCACTGTCTCTCCGAGCCTCCGCCTCGAAGATGTTGTCGCAGCTCGACGATTCGTGACGCCGGACGCCAGTGTTGCTTTCGAGCGTCCGGGAGTTGCGGTATCGAAGTCCTGACGACGACCGGCCTTCGGAAAGGTTGTCGCCGCGCGAAGATTCTCGGCCCCGGACGCTCAGCGACGGGCGGGCGACAGGGGGTGCGGTTCGCTCGCGGGCTGACCGGGCTCCCGGCGCACAACGTAGTCGTGCGAACCGCCCCACACGAGCATCGACCCGGGCACCATGGCGATGACCTGCTGGCTGCCGTCGTCGAACTGCATGGTCACGGCGCAGCCGGTGGCGGCGACCACGACCGCCACTCCGTCCGCCAGGTGGCGGAAGTCCTCGCTGACCAAGCCCTCGACCCGTTGGATCCGGCCCTTCAAGACCGAGCGGCCCGGCTGGTCGTCGACGTAGCTGGCGCTGGTCGTCGAACAGGCGGCCAAGACGGCCAACAGCGCCCCCGACGCACCGCGCCGGAGACAGAGACGGGTCGACGTTCCTGCGGCTCGGGACATTGCCCCAACGCTACTCCCCAAAGCAAACGGCACAAACGGGGACACCCCGAACCTGGCCTCCGGCAAACCCCGACACAGTTCGGGCCGCGCCGTTGCGCCGCAAACCCGACCAGTCGATCATGTCGCGCCCTCCCCTTCGAGTCGCCGATGTCGAATCCCGCCCAACCCCGGGTGATCCGCGCTCCCCGCGGCGCCAGTCTGTCCGCCAAGTCTTGGCTCACCGAAGCCCCCCTGCGCATGCTGCAGAACAACCTCGATCCCGATGTGGCCGAGGCGCCGGACGAGCTCGTCGTCTACGGTGGGATCGGTCGCGCCGCGCGCAGCTGGGAGTGCTTCGAGCGCATTCTCGACGCGCTACGCCGGCTCGAGGCCGACCAGACCCTGCTGGTCCAGTCCGGCAAACCCGTCGGCGTGTTCCAAACCCACCCCGACGCGCCCCGCGTGCTGATCGCCAACTCCAACCTGGTGCCGCACTGGGCCACCTGGGAGCACTTCGGCGAGCTCGACCGCAAAGGCTTGATGATGTTCGGCCAGATGACGGCCGGGTCGTGGATCTACATCGGCAGCCAAGGCATCGTCCAGGGCACTTACGAGACCTTCGTCGAGATGGGCCGCCAGCACTTCGGCGGCGACCTCGCCGGCAAGTGGATCCTCACCGGCGGCCTCGGCGGAATGGGAGGTGCCCAGCCCCTGGCAGCGACCATGGCGGGCGCGTCGATGCTGGCGGTCGAGTGCCGCCCCGAACGCATCGCCATGCGTCTGCGCACGGGCTACCTCGACCGCGAGAGCCACGATCTCGACGAGGCGCTGCGACTGGTGACCGAAGCTTGCGAGCAGGGCGAGGCACTGTCGGTCGGCCTGTTGGGCAACGCCGCCGACGTGTTCGCCGAGCTCGTGCGGCGCGGCGTGCGCCCCGATGCGGTCACCGACCAAACCAGCGCGCACGACCCGGTCAACGGCTACCTACCCCAGGGGTGGACCGTGGAGCAGTGGGATCGAGAACGCGCCCAGAACCCCGACACGGTGGCGGCCGCGGCCAAGACATCGATGGCCGCGCACGTGCGCGCGATGCTCGCGTTCCACGGGCAGGGCGTGCCGACCTTCGACTACGGCAACAACATCCGCCAAGTCGCGCTGGAAGCCGGTGTGGAGAACGCCTTCGACTTCCCCGGCTTCGTGCCGGCCTACATCCGACCGCTGTTCTGCCGCGGTATCGGTCCGTTTCGATGGGCAGCACTGTCCGGCAACCCCGAGGACATCTACCGCACCGACCAGAAGGTCAAGGAGCTGATCCCCGACGATCCGCACCTGCACCGCTGGCTCGACATGGCGCGCGAGCGCATTCACTTCCAGGGGTTGCCGTCACGCATCTGCTGGGTCGGACTCGGCCAGCGCCACCGCCTCGGCCTCGCGTTCAACGAGATGGTCGCCCGCGGCGAGCTCGAGGCACCGGTGGTGATCGGCCGCGACCACCTGGATTCGGGGTCGGTCGCGAGCCCCAACCGCGAGACCGAGGCGATGGCGGACGGCTCCGACGCGGTCAGCGACTGGCCGATCCTCAACGCGCTGCTGAACACGGCGAGTGGCGCGACTTGGGTGTCGTTCCACCACGGCGGCGGGGTCGGCATGGGCTTCTCCCAGCACGCCGGCCTGGTGATCGTCTGCGACGGCACCGAGGAGGCGGCAAAGCGCGTCGGCCGCGTGCTGTGGAACGACCCGGCCACCGGCGTGATGCGGCACGCGGACGCCGGCTACGAGATCGCCCGCGACTGCGCCCGCGAGCACGGCCTCGATCTGCCGATGCTGGGGGACGCGTGACGACCGAGACGATCCGCCCCGGCGCGATGTCACTGTCCACGCTGCGCGCCATCGCGCGCGATCGCTTGCGCGTCTGCGTGCACGCCGATGCACGCCCCGGCGTGGAGGCCAGCGCCCGCACTGTCGAGGAGATCCTCGCCAAGGGCGCGACCGTCTACGGCATCAACACCGGCTTCGGCAAGTTGGCGCACACCTCGATCCCCACCGACAAGCTGAACGAGCTGCAGCGCAATCTGGTCCTGTCCCACAGCACGGGCGTGGGTGAGCTGCTGGACGACGACGCGGTGCGCCTGGTCCTCGCACTCAAGGTGGCATCCCTGGCGCGCGGGCATTCCGGTGTGCGCTGGAGCGTGATCGAGGCGCTGCAGCGGTTGATCGAACGCGACGTGCTGCCGTGTGTGCCGGCCAAGGGATCGGTCGGCGCGTCCGGCGACCTGGCACCGTTGGCGCACGTCGCCGCCCTGCTCCTCGGCGTCGGCGCCGCCCGCATCGACGGCAGGCAGGTCGCCGCACCCGATGCGCTGCGGCACGCCGAGCTCGAGCCGCTGCAGCTCGGGCCCAAGGAGGGTCTCGCCCTACTCAACGGCACGCAGGTCTCGACCGCACTCGCGCTGCAAGGCCTGTTTGCCGCCGAGGACGCGTGCGCCGCCGCCCTCGTTGCCGGCGCGCTGTCGGTCGAAGCAGTGATGGGCTCACACCGCGCGTTCGACAGCCGCATCCAGGAGCTGCGCGGCCAACCCGGCCAAGTCGACGTCGCCGAGGCCCTGCGCCACCTGCTCGCCGGCAGCGCCATCGTCGAAGCGCACGCCGACTGCGACCGCGTGCAGGATCCGTACAGCTTGCGCTGCCAACCGCAGGTCATGGGCGCGTGCCTCGATCACCTGCGATTCGCAGCAGGTGTCCTGCAGCGCGAGGCCAACGCAGTCACCGACAATCCGCTGGTGTTCGCGCAGGCGAATGACGTGCTCTCCGGCGGCAACTTCCACGCGCAGCCGGTGGCGATGGCCGCCGACGGGCTGGCGCTGGTTCTGGCCGAGACCGGGGCCCTGTCGGAACGCCGCATCGCCCTCTTGATGGACCAGACGCTGACCGCCGGCCTGCCACCGTTCTTGGCCGCGGGAAGTGGAGTGCACTCGGGGCTGATGATCGCCCACGTCACCGCCGCCGCGCTGGCCTCGGAGAACAAGACCCTGGCGCATCCAGCCAGCGTCGACAGCCTGCCCACGTCGGCCAACCAGGAGGACCACGTGTCGATGGCGACCTTCGCGGCGCGCCGCTTGAGCGAGATGGCGGACAACACATCCGCGATTCTCGGCATCGAGTTGATCGCTGCCGCCGAGGGCATCGAGTTCCGCCGGCCGCTGACGACTTCGACCGCACTGGAAACCGCGATGACCGCGCTGCGGACCCGCGTGCCGCGGATCGACGCCGATCGATTCTTGGCGCCCGACCTGGCCGCCGCCGGCGCTTGGGTGCGCAGCGGCGCGCTGCGCGGCATCGCCGGCTTGTCACTGCCGAGCGACTTCGACCAGGGCTGAAGCTGCCAATGACCGACCTGTTCGAGTTCACGGCCGGCACCTCACCTCTGTTGATCAGCGTGCCGCACGCCGGCACCCACGTCCCGGGCGAGATCGCCGCCCAGCTGACCGACGCCGGCCGCCAGCTGGCCGACACCGACTGGTTCGTCGACCGGCTGTACGCCTTCGCCACGGAGCTCGACGCGTCGATGCTGGTCGCCACGCATTCGCGCTACGTCATCGACCTCAACCGCCCCCCGGACGGCGCCGACCTCTACCCCGGACGGGACACGCCGGGGTTGGTGCCGGTGCACACCTTTGCCGGGGAGCCCATTTGGGCCGGCGACGCACCCGACACCGCGGAGATCGACGAGCGACGCCGTGCGTACTGGCAGCCCTACCACGACAAGATCGCGCGCACCCTCGAGGCCCTCCGCCAAGAGCACGGCCGGGCCGTCCTCTGGGACGCGCACTCGATCGTCAGCCGCGCCCCGCGCCTGTTCGAGGGCCAGCTGCCGGACCTCAACCTCGGCACCGCCGGCGGCGCTTCGTGCGCCGCCCCGCTGCGCACCGCCCTCGCCGAACGAGCCGCGGACTCCGGCCATACCCACGTCCTCGACGGCCGCTTTCGCGGCGGCTACATCACGCGCCACTACGGCGCGCCAGACCGGGGGATCGATGCGGTGCAGCTCGAGCTGGCGCAATCGACCTACATGGACGAGGCCGCGGTGATCTACGACGAACGGCGCGCTGGGGCGCTGGCGGAGACGCTGCGCACGCTGTTGGTCTGCGCCCGCGACGGGCAGTGCGAATAGGGTTGGTCAGACCACCCTCACCGCAGCACCCATTCGCACCGGGCGACCATCGACCAGTGCGTCGCCAGATCGGGATGGTCGCGATCGGGGACCCCCGCCAGACTCCGGCGCACGGCCGAACGCGCGAGGACGCGGTCGAGCTGCTGCGCGTCGAGCCCTTCGAGCAATAGGAACAACTCGGGTACACGGCGCAGCCGAACCTGCCCGCGGGTCGCGCCGTCTGCCACCCAGTAGCGCACCGGCAGACCCGGTCGTCCGTCGGTGAGGACGCGCAGCAGTCGCCGCTTTGCACGGTCGTGCTGCTCGCGCAATCCGGGATCGGGGCGCCGCCGCAGGTGCGCGCGCAGGGCCGGCAGCAGGATGCCGCCGGTCAACCACGCCCGCTCCTCGTAGACCCCGCGACGGCGTTCCCCCTCACCGAACCGAAACACCGCGGCACGCGCGTCGAAGCGCGAACGAACGTCCGCCGCCAGCGCGTCGGCGGCCCGCGCGACGACCGGATGCGGCTCGAACCGCAACCACGCCTCCATCTCCAGCAACGGCCAGCCGACGTCGCGTGCGCGGTCGGTGGCGGCCCCGTCGCGCTGCACGCGGGCGGGTTGTCGGGCCAGGCCGAGCGCCATCGTCCGCGCCGCCGCGACCAGCGAGTCGTCGGCCATCACACAACCGACGAGCAAGAGTCCGGACAGCCACACGTGGCCGGCCTCCGGCGGCGCCGAACGGTGGGTCGTCCCGTGCCGGTACGGCAGTCCCTGGCCACGGTGCAGATCGATATCGATCAGATGCCGCGCCGAGTCGACCGCTCGCATCAGCAAGCCGGGGTCACCGACCGCCAGCGCCATGCGCACCAGCCCCAGCACGGTGTCGAACTCCAGGTTGGTCACGACGCCGCCGGAACGCGCGTAGTCTCCCCGGCCGCGAAGACCCGGCAGAGATTGCATCGCCTTGGCGATCTCGACCAGGTCGTGGCGCCGCTGCGCGGACCGCCGGCCGCCGGGAGGCAAGACACCCGCACCGCGCCACCACTTGGGCTCGATCCGCGCGCGCGTCACCCGCTGCCGCAGCTGCTCCGACTCCACCGTGCAGGCCTCACCCGCCGCGAACGCCTCCCCCGCATGGTGCGTCGCGTTGGAGAACAACCGTCGCTCGCGCCAATCCACCGTGCCGTCGCGCCAGTGCCACTCGGTGCGCTCGATCTCGACGTCGCCATCCCGGTGGACCGCGCACCGGCGCACGACGACGTCGCCACCCTCGTCTTCCGCAGCGGGCACGCCGCCGACGCTGATCCGCGTCCGCGCACTCGCGCCGAGCAAACACACCTCCACCCACGTGCGCCCGGTGACCGGGTCGGGCCGCCGCTGCAGCGCGCGCCACTGCAAACGCGCGCCGCCATCCGCGCGCAAGCCGCGCCGCAGCGCCGCGTCGGGCAGCGGAACACCGAAACGGACCGGACCCTCGCCCTGCACGAGGACGGACAAGACAACCTGCGCGACCACCAGAGGGCAGACCATTTGGCGTTTGTGGCGTCACCTCGACACCCGGAGTCGAGTGCCCTGCATGCGCCCGCCGGTTACGCCCCCCCTCTCGAGGCTGGATACGATCACCGCCAATGCCCCGAGACCAGACTGCGCCACCCGTCCGCTCCGGCATCCTGCTCGCACAGCTCGCCCTCACCGCCGGCTGCGGCTCCGATCCCTCAGCGCCAAACATCGTCCTGATCGTCGCGGACGACCTCGGCTACGGCCACCTGGGCTGCTACGGGCAGACCTCGTTCGAGACCCCGCGCCTCGACCAGATGAGTCGCGAGGGTACTCGCTACACCCAGGCGTACGCCGGCAGCCCCGTCTGCGCGCCCTCGCGCAGCACGCTGATGACCGGCCTGCACACCGGCCACACGTCAGTGCGGGTCAACGGCGCCAACACCGCGCTTCTCGATGGTGACATCACCATCGCCGAAGTCCTACGCAGCGCCGGCTACGTCACCGGGATGTTCGGCAAGTGGGGATTGGGTGACGCCGACAGCAGCGGCGCGCCCTGGCACCAAGGCTTCGACGAGTTCTACGGCCAGCTCGACCAGGTGCACGCGCACTTCCACTACCCGCTGTGGCTGTGGCGCGGCGATCAGCGAGAGTCGCTGCCAGAGAATGCCAACGGCGGCCAAGGCACGTACGCCCAAGACCGCATCGTCGACGAAGCCCTGGGGTTCATCGATCGCCATCGTGATCGACGCTTCTTCCTCTACTTACCGCTGCCGCTGCCACACATGGACCTCGCCGTTCCGGAGGACTCGGTGGCGCCGCTGCGAGGGCGGTTTGGAGCACCGCGTCGCTTCACCGACGCGACCGGGCACTACGTCGACTGCGACGACGCAGTGACCACCGTGGCGGCGATGGTCAGCCGACTGGACCGCGATGTCGGCCGCATCCTCGATCGCCTGACCGACCATGGGGTCGATCGCCGAACGCTCGTCGTCGTCACCAGCGACAACGGCACGTATCGCATCGCGGCCGGCAACCCGCTGCGCGGCAACGGTGGCTTGCGCGGCTACAAGGGCCAGCCCTACGAGGGCGGCATCCGGGTGCCGGCCTTGGCGTGGTGGCCGGGTCGCGTCCCCGCCGGCCGCGTCGACGACCTCGTGTGGGCCAACTGGGACTTGCTCCCCACGGTGGCGGAGATCGCGTCCGCGACTCCGCCGGTCGGTCTCGACGGGCAGTCGTTCGCGGCGCGCCTCATGGGCAGCTCGACGCCCTTGCCCGACCGCGTGCTCTACTGGGGCGTGGTCGCCAACCTGCGTGGCGGGCCGACCGCGCAGGCACCGCAAGCCGTGCGCTTCGGCCAATGGAAAGCCGTGCGCTGGCGCCCGGACGGTCCGCCGAGTAGCCGCGGGGGGTTGCCCCCCCGCAGCTCTCACAGAACCGGACTTGTGGGTCACACATCCGGCTCTTCAGGACGGTATCCCCCAAAGGGGCCGCCAGTCGTAGCGGCGCTCGTCCCAGAGCTTGGAAAGCGACACCAGCCGCTCAGCAAACCACTGATTGGGATAAGCGCGTTTGATCGCTCCCGAGTTGCTCTGCCACCACGTGCCACGCCGGCCAAACGCGGTGCGTGCAGCCGACTGCCAGCTGCACCCACGGGCGACAAGGTCTCGGAAGAGGTATCGCGGTCTCTTCTTCTGCCGAATGATGATCGCCCGCAGGCGTCGTCGAATATGGCCATCGAGATTCCGCAAGGTCCGCCACGCGGCCTTCGTGATCAGCTTGAAGTAGCCGATCCAACCACGGAGGTAACGGTTCAGTCGTTCGATGCACCAGGACAGCCGACCACCCCAGGACCGCGGCGTAAGCTCACGGATTCGGGCGTCGATGCGATCCAGAGTGCGACGGGACAACTGCACCGTCAGCCAGCCCTTTCGAGTTGCGCCTACGCGAAACCCGAGGAAGTGCCGGCGATGGGCCAGGTCGACGGAACTCTTCGCTTCGTTCACTTTCAGTCGCACGCGACGTTCGATGAACCTGCGAATCGAAGCCATGACCCGGTGTCCTGAGCGCTCGCTACCGACGTAGATATTGCAGTCGTCGGCGTAGCGCACAAAACGCAACCCGCGTCGTTCCAACTCCCAGTCCAGTTCGTCCAGGACGATGTTGGACAGCAGAGGTGATAGCGGGCCGCCCTGGGGCGTTCCTTCTTCCGTGATGACGCGGGTGCCATCTGGAAGAACCACGTTCGCTTTCAGCATCAGGCGGATGATCCGCAGCACCCGACGGTCCTTCACCTTCTGAGCCAGCCGGTCCAGGAGGCGTTGGTGATGGACACGGTCGAAGAACTTCTCCAAATCGATGTCCACCGTGTACCGCCGACCCTGCTTCACGTAACCCGCTGCTTCGGCGATCGCTGTGTGGGCTCCCCGCCTCGGCCGGAAGCCGTGGCTGCTGTCGTGGAACGTCGGGTCGTAGATCGGCTCCAGAATCTGGCGCACGGCCTGTTGGACCCAGCGGTCGATCACGGTTGGAATCCCGAGACCCCGCTGCCCACCACTGGGCTTCGGGATCCACACCCGACGAATATCGCCGGGCGCGTAGGTCTCCATGAGCAGAGCATCGCGGAGTTTCGGGAGCAGGTGTTTCGCATGACGCTTGACCTCTGACACCGTCTGTCCGTCGACGCCCGGGGCGCCCTTCTTGCTTACGACATGTGCCAGTGCGCTTCGCAGGTTGCCCTGCTCCGCGACCAGCTCCAGCAGATGGCAGTAGCCGTCCGCTGGCGGCGGAGCCGATTCCGATCGATGGCTGCAATCCGTCGTAGGCACCGACGTGGACTTCGTGGCAGATTCGTCTGCCCTTCCGGCCACGCCGTCCCCTTGCGGGCTCTCGGCGAAAGCGAACTGCAGTTGCCGTGGTTTCGGCTTTCTCATCCTGTCACCCCCTTCGCTCCACCGGCATTACCCGGCTTCATCACTACTACGGGGTGATCCGACTTCTCTGCATGCCTTGGTGGGTCGTCGTTGCCTCCTCCCCACCTACCGCTCGAAGCGGACACACAGAGATCTCCCTGGGTAAGAACGCAGAGTTTCGCGCCGCCGCCGGTTCCAGTACTCCGAGGTCGCGACTGGATATCGGGCGTCACGTTGGATGGCACGCTGACCCAGACCTCGAGAGCCTTACGGAACTTCGCTTTCGCTCGGTGCTGCGCTGCGTCTAGGGCTTCCATCCCACACGACCTCGCGGGAACAGCACGGCACGGTGTCCGTCCTGTTCTGGCATCCCGGATCAACACCGCGCACCGCCCTCTCGGACGGCACACGGCTCCCCTTTCTGCCTCGTGCAGCTGCCTTCGACTCATGGTTTCCTCCAGTACGGATCCATAAAGAACTTTCATCTTCAACTCTGCGCCCATGCCAGGCGCAACACCAAGCTGTTCGACCTCATCGCGGATCCGGCCGAGCGAACGAACGTCGGGCCCGAGCATCCAACGCTGGTCGCGCGCGCGCGCCGGCTGTTCGACACCTCGGTCACGCCCGGTCGGCTCCACCCCGAGCCGATGCCCACGTGGAGCTGGCCGCGCGAGCGGACCGGGTTTGCGAGCGCCTCACGGTGATTCCGCGATCCGGTGTGGGAGCGGCAAATGTATGGGTGACAATCTACACATTGACTCCCCGTATTGCACCTTTATGCTTCGCCCGAACGTCAGCCGGTGATGGCTGACGGAGGATCCACCCATGACAGCGAGAACCAACATCGACACTCTGCTGGTGCATGCCGGCGAGCCCGAGCCGCGGGATGCCGGCAGCATGGCCATCCACCGCTCCACGGTCTGGGCGTGTCGGGGCGGCACGTCGTACGCGGCCATCCCATATCCACGGCTGAGCAACCTGCCCAACCAGCAGGTTCTCGGCGCGAAGCTGGCCGCGATCGAGGAAGCAGAGGCGGGCATGGTCACCGCCAGTGGGATGGCGGCGATCACCAGCGCGCTGATCAGCGTGCTGGGCAAGGGAGGCCACGTCCTGGTGCAGGACTGCTTGTACGGTGGCACGCAGAGCTTCGTGCAGCATGACCTCGCCGTCCTCGGCATGGAGTACGACGTCATCGACGCCGGTGCGCCGGAGTCTTGGTCGGCCCTCGTGCGACCCAACACGCGCGCGGTCTACGTCGAAGCGATGACCAACCCGACGCTGCAGGTCATCGACCATCGCGCCGTGGTCGCCTTCGCCAAACAGCACGGCCTGGTGTCCATGATCGACAACACCTTCGCCACGCCGGTGAACTATCGCCCCTGTGGTGCGGGCTACGACTTGTCGCTGCACAGCGCGACCAAGTACCTCAACGGGCACAGCGACGTCGCCGCGGGAGCGGTCATCGGCAGTGCCGAGCTCGTCGACAAGGTCCATCTCACGGTCAATCACTTCGGCGGCTCGCTCGATCCCGACGCGTGCTACCTGCTGTACCGCGGACTGCGCACGCTCGGGCTGCGAGTGCGGCGACAGAACGAGATCGCGATGCACGTGGCGGGCTTTCTCCACGAGCACCCGGCCGTCGCCCGGGTCAACCATCCGGGACTCGAAGACCACCCGCAGCACCAGTTGGCGACCGAGCTGTTCGATGGCTTCGGCGCGATGCTGTCGTTCGAGCTCGCCGGCGGCAGCGACGCTGTCGACCCGTTCCTCGATGCGGTCTCGATCCCGATGGTCAGCGCCAGCCTGGGTGGCGTCGAGAGCTTGCTGACGGTGCCCGCGCGCACTTCGCACCTCGGACAGTCTGCGGAAGAGCGCGCACGCATGGGCGTCGGTGACGGACTGATCCGGATGTCGGTGGGCATCGAAGACCCGCAGGATCTGACCGAAGACCTCGGCCGCGCGCTGGAGGCGACGGGTTCTCGGCGATGATCCACGCCAACCCACGGCTCTGGGCCGATCGCGAGTTCGTGTTCGACTTTCCGGCCGAGCACTACCCCAACCTGATCGCGCGACTGGCCGGCACGCCCGCACGGCTCGAGGAACTCGTGCAGGGCTTGGCCCCATCGATCCTCACAAGCCGCCGCGACGGCAAGTGGTCGATTCAGGAGAACGCCGGGCACTTGATCGACCTCGAGCGGCTCGCCGACCAACGCCTCGACGAGTTTCTCGCCGGTGCCGACGCCCTGAGCCCAGCCGACCTCGCCAACCCCGACACCGAGAACGCGCGCTACAACACCCGGCCGCTGGCCGAGATCCTGACCGGCTTTCGCGCCGCCCGCACCGCGTGGGTGCGTCGCCTCGACGCGCTATCCTCCGAACAATTCGCACGGCGCGCGCTGCACCCGCGACTGCAGCAGCCGTTCCGGCTGGTGGACCACCTGGCCTTCTTCGCCGAACACGACGACCACCACCTGGCCCGCATCCGCAGCCTGCGCGGAGCCTGATCCGAACTGCAGCCCTTCCGTGGGCCTGGCTAGCTGAGAGACGCTGACCGAGACGTAACCGGAGCCCTCTTCCGAGTCACAGGAAGTGACGCAGGGCCAGCTGCGCAACGGTGCCCTTTTGGTCCCCCCCGCGTTTTGTCCCGGAGGTCGCCGATGTTCGTTCCCCCGCGTTGCCCCAACTCAGCTTGCCCGCACAACCGCAGCCCGCGGCCCGGCTTCTTCGTACGCCGTGGCTACTACTACCCCAAGTGCCGCGCCCAAGGCGTGCCGCGCTTCCGCTGCCGCCATTGCCGGCAGGGCTTCTCGCGGCAGACGTTCCGCATGGATTACCGCGACCACAAGCCCGACCGCAACGCCTGGATCGTCATGTTGCTCTGCTCTGGCCTGGGCCTGCGACAGACCGCACGCCTGGCCGGGCTCACGGCGCGCAACACCGAGATGAAGTTCCGCAAGATCGGTCGTCACGTCCGCCGCCTGAACAACAACTTACGGGGCGACCTGCCGGTCGGCTCGAGCTTGCAGTTCGACGAACTCGAGAGCTACGAGGGCCGCCGCAACACGCGGCCCCTGACGCTGCCTGTCTTAATCGAGCGCGGGAGCCGCTTCATCCTCGCAGCGCGGTCGGCCCCGATCCGCCCCGGTGGCCCCAAACCGGCTGCGCGCCGACGAGCGATAGAGGCCGACGCGCGGCGGTTTGGCCGGCGGCCGTCGCGGTCGCGCGCGGCAACGCGCAATGCGCTGTGCCGGGGCGCGCGCGCTTGCACTCGGTTGACCACCGTGTTGCTCGAAACGGACGAGAAAACGACCTACTCAGGACTCGCGAGGGGCATTTTCGGCGCGCGGCTCGAGCACCGGCGAACACCAAGCACGCTGCCGCGCGAGACCTGGAACCCGCTGTTCGCGATCAACCATACCGAGGCAATGGCGCGCGACCTCAACGGTCGTCTGCGGCGCGAGTCCTGGCTGGTCAGCAAGAAGCGCTGCTTCCTCAACCTGCAGCTGCACATCTACATCGCGTACCGCAACTTCACGCGACCGCGCTTCAACTTCGACCGAGACACGCCGGCGATGCTGGTTGGCTGGCTGCCCCAGAAGTTGCGGCTGAACCAGGTGCTATCCTGGCGCCAGGACTGGGGCACGCGCAGCGGCCATCCGCTGGATCGAAACGCAAAACCGATCGAGAACTTCCTGAAGAGCTCTGCCTGAGTTTCTTGCGGCCGTGCCGGACCACGGAAGGGCTGCAGTTCGGGACTGATCCGCCACGCCGCATTCCTCTTGCGGCGGACAGACTTGGCCCGTCGAAAAAAACGGTTTCGCGCGGCCCCCATCCGAAAGTGCGGCCGCGCAGGGCGGAAACTGTCGTTTGACGTTGTGCCCCCAATCGCCCACCGCATCCCCGCCGGCGGCTGGCTCCCATGCCCGAGTCTCCATCCAGCTCGTTCAACCACGGCCCACCTCCCGATCCCCTCCGCCTGACGCCCGAGAAGCTGGACCTCGATCGCGACCTGTTCGAGGAGCTCTACAAGCAACTCCATCACTTGGCGCAGCGGCAGATGGGTCGCCAAGCGCCGGACCACACGCTGCAGCCCACCGCGCTGGTCAACGAGTTCTGGCTGAAGATCGGCAGCCGCGAACAGCGCTTTCAGGACTCGAAACACTTCCTGCGCTACGCCGCGGTCGCGATGAATCACATTCTCGTCGATCACGCCAAGAAGCGACGCCGCAAACCCGAGCTCGCCAGCGAGTGGCAGTTCGACGAGCTGGCGCGCGCGTTCGACCACCGTGCCATCGATCTCCTCGATCTGAACGAGGCCCTCAACCGCCTCGAGGGGCGCGACTCGTTGCTGGCCGAGCTCGTCCGCCTGCGGTTCTTCACCGGGCGCACGGCAAAGGAGTCCGCCGAGACGCTGGGGATCTCCGAACGGCACGCGCGCCGGCAGTTCGAGATCGCGCGCAGCTGGCTGCGCCGGGAGCTGGGGTGATCGATCGATGACCGACGCACGCTGGGAACGGGTCAAACACATCGTCGGGCAAGCTCTCGAGCTGGTCGAGTCCGAGCGCCCGCGCTTCATCGCGGAAGCGTGCGGCGCCGACGCCGAACTGCTGCGCGAAGTCCAGGAACTGGTGTCGATGGCACAGGTCGACGACAGTTTCTTGGACTCGCCAGTCGCGATCCAGCGCGACGCGGTGCCGCATCGCCTCGGCGACTTCGACCTCCTCTCCGAGATCGGCCGCGGCGGCATGGGGGTGGTGTATCGAGCCTACCAGCGCGACCTGCAACGCACCGTTGCGCTCAAGGTGATCTCCGCGACGCCGGGGGCCGGAAGCTACGACGTCGAGCGGTTCGCGCACGAAGCCCGAGCGATCGCCAAGCTCGACCACCCGTCGATCGTCAAGGTGCTGACGACCGGATCGGTCGGCGACATTCACTACTTCGCGATGGAGCTGGTCGACGGCCACGACCTCGCCGAAGAGCTCTCCCGGCAGCGCGAGCTGACTCCGGCCACCGCCTCGCCACAGCTGCCCACCCCGGGGGCAGCCGGTCACGTCCGCGGAATCGCCGAAATCGTCCGCGACGTGGCGCGCGCCCTGCATCACGCCCACAGCCACAACGTCGTCCACCGCGACGTCAAACCGAAGAACTTGATCCTCCGCCGCGACGGCGTCGTCCAGCTCGTGGACTTCGGCCTCGCCCGCGGGCCGCACCTCGGCAACGTCACTGCCACCGGCGAAATCGCCGGCACCGCCTACTACATGAGCCCGGAACAGGCGCGGGTCTCCGAGGCGCGCGTCGACCACCGCACCGACGTGTACTCCACCGGCGTCGTGCTGTACGAGCTGCTCACGCACCACCGCCCGTTCGAGGGCGAAACCTCGTTCGAGGTCATCGGCAAGATCCAGCGCCACCAGCCCCGGCCGATCCGCAACCACAACCCCAGCGTGCCCCGCGATCTGGCGGTGATCTGCGCCAAGGCGATGGCGCAGCGACCGCAGGATCGATACGCCACCGCGGCCGAGCTGGCGGACGATCTCGACCGCTTCTTGAACCACGAGTCGATCCACGCGCAACCGACGCCGTGGGCGACGCGCGCCTGGCTGTGGTGTCGGCGCAACCGCGGCCGGCTGGTGACCGCGGCGGCATTGTTGTTGGCCGTTGCCGGCGGGGTGTGGTGGGCAGGGGAGCGTGACCGACGGGCGCGCGTCGCAAATGCCGAGGAAATCGTGTCGGAACAGCTGAAACACGACGATTGGCAGACCCTGTCCGCGGACCGTTTGCGCGCCGGTCGCTCGAGCATCGACATTCTCGGTTCTTTGTCACCAGAGTCCGCTGCGTTGCGAGAGGCGAAGTCGAGGATCGACCTCATTCGTGACCCTTGGCTGACGCAGGCAAACACGCTGCTGCGGGACGTCGGAGCCGCGGACAACCTCAACTCACCGTACCAACCAGGGATCGTCGACGCCGTGCTCCAGCTGCAGCGAACCGCGGCTCTGTTCCCAGAGGAGCTGGATCTCTCCGAGACTCTCACGGCCTTCGGGCTGCCGCGAGTCTCCGTTCGGGTTGCGACAGCGGACGGTACACCCGCCGGGGGCCGAGTTTCCGTGCGCACGCTCGATCCGATCACTGGCACCGCAAAGCCACCCCGGGTTCTCGGCACACTCCCACTCGACCGCTGTCCAATCGACGCGGGCCACCACCGCTTCGTCGTCGAGATCGATGACGAGACGACGCGCGAGTTCGATCGCGTGGTCCGGTCGGGCCGTCACTTCTACAGCATCGCCGCGCGCGTGCGGTCAGAGCCTCTGACCAACGAAGGCATGGTGCTGATCCGGGGTGGCGAGCTGGCACAGCGCGATGCCAAGTCGCGGTCCTGCCTTAACCACCGCGAGGTGCCGGTCGCCGACTTTTGGCTCGACCGTTTCGAAGTCTCCAACGCGGACTACGCTCGGTTTCTGAGCGAGACCGGTCGCACGCCGCCCGACTACTGGCATCTGATCGACCTCGATCGCCACGGGAAGTTGCCCGTCGTCGACGTCGGCTGGAATGATGCGGTCGCGTACGCGGAGTGGGCTGGCAAGCGGCTGCCAACCCACGCCGAGTGGATGTGGGCGGCGCGCGGCCCCGAGCCTCGGGCGACTCCCTGGGGCGGACCCGAGACCGAGTACCGCGGAGTCACTCGCAAACCGCTGCGCGAGCCGCCGGCCGACGACGACTTCTTTCGCGTCTATCTGGAGAGCGCCGAAGCAGTCGACACCCACCCCGACGCCGCCACGCCCGACGGCATCTTCCACCTGATGGGCAACGTGTCGGAGTGGACCGGCAGCACCGGGTTCGCACAGGCAGAAGACGGATCCATCTGGCCGCGCGTCGACGACATCATCGTCGTCGGCGGTTGCTGGCACATGCAAGAGGCGCGCAACGGCAAGCTGTACCAGATCGGCATGTTCGGCGCCGAGAAGTCATTCCGCAGTCCAACCCGTGGTTTTCGCTGCGCTCGCAGCGCCACACCCTAGTCCAGAGTCCCCGTCCCGAGAGAGGAGATCTCATGTTCAAGCCTCGCGTGTCCGTCCGCATCCTCAAGACCTTCCTCAACGACTACGAGACCGGCACCAGCTTCGACTGGCACGACGCGATCATCGAGTGTGTCAGAGCGCTCGGAATGGACACGTACGACGACGCGCAACAACCGGAAGAGCTGAGAAAGGACATGGTGCACAATGGCACGAAGCGCATCCTGGACGTCCTGGGGTCTCCATCCATGACCGGCTGGCGTCTCACCGCGGTCAACCCGACCTGGGACAATGGGGAGAGGTGGCGCGACGACTTTGTCGGCGTGGTGTTTCGCATCGAGAAGCCAGAAGTCCAAGACGTCATCTATCTCGGAGTTGGCCAGATTGAACCATCCTGATCTCGCAAGCCCATCGAATCCAAGCCCCATTGGAGAAGACGATGCCCGACATCATCGATCAGTGGTGCCGCTACATCGACGAGTTGCCCACCGGAACGGAAGAAGAAGTCGCCATCAAGCGACGCAGCCTGTTCTTTCACAGCATCGAAATCGAAGTCCATCCGGCGCAGACCCAGTACTCCGAGTTTCGAGCACCCGCGGAAGCTCTGCGCGTGCGACTGTCCGCACGCATGAAGCAGCGCGCCGTGGCGATCCGCTGCGGTCGCAGTCTCGGGTCGACACCGGAGGAGAAGCAACGACTCGATGCCGAGAACAACGGAGTCCGGGAGCCGGCGACAAAGATCTCGAACTGGCTCGTCACCCTGATCAACAAACATCTCGTCGTGGGCCAGAAGCCGCCGGGAGAGGCCCTCGCCGATGCCTTCGACGCATTCGCCCTCGGCAAGCTGCGCTGGAGAAACTCCGAGTACGGCGTCCCTGATTCCAGCCAAGTCCTGCTGTTCGCCGAGATGGCGATCCTGTTTCGACAGCTCGGGCTGACGCCCGACATCTGGCGATCTTCACTGCACAGCTTCGTCCGTGGTGCCGAGGTGTTTGCCGAGATCGGCTGGGATGGCGGTCCACGCAGGGATTCCAGCTACAACGCGTGGGGCTACGCGCGACAGTTCAGCGACGCGCGATTCCGCAAACTGCGTAGTAGCTACCCGCCGGTACCGGCCAATTCCGACCGCGACCTCGAATCGCTCGAGTATCGCTACGGGGCACTGGCACTGTGGATGTTGCGCGATCAGCTTCAGGCATACCCGGGCTCGGCCAGTCGCCCCGATGGCCCCCCGCCATCCTCGTCCCCCAACACGTCAGCCACGAGCTCAGGAGATCTGACGAGCGCCGGAGAACCCCAGAATGTCGTGGCACCGCAGGCCCCGCCAAAGGGCAAGTGGCTCAAGGGTTCCCGCGCGTAATCCGCGACCCCACTACTTCGAACGCTGGTCGACCAGCTCGAGCAGCACCTGCAGCTTGACGAAGTCGACCTCTCGGATCTGGACCTGGATGGCGTAGCCCTCGGTGAACGAGTAGAGCCGGCCGCCGGCGGAGAGCTGGAGCGTCGGTCCCTTGACCTTCGGCCGCTCGCCGATCGAACGCGACGGCAAGAACCCGCTGATGTTGAACTCGGGCAGGTGCACCTCCAAACCGAAGTTGGAGACGCGGCGGATCTTGGCGCGGTGCACCTCGCCGATGTGCGGCGCCATCAGCTGACACACCTTGAGATCGAACATCGCCTGCTCGGCCATCTCGGCGACATCGGCCTGCACCGAGCTGTGCATGGCCTGCTCGTTGAGCGCCTGCACCAACTGCTCGCTCTGCAGCTCCTCGGCCGCGGCGGCCCCCTGGCTCTCGACCGCCCACAGCCAGCGGTGCACGACGAGATCGGGGTAGCGGCGGATCGGCGAGGTGAAGTGCAGGTAGGCCTCCCGCGCCAGGCCGAAATGCCGGGCGACGTCTTCGTGGTCCCGCACCTCGTACACCGCGCGCTCGATCAGCCCCATGATGCGCTGGATCAGCGCCTCGGCGTTGGGCCGCGCCCGTGCCTGGCGGATCAACCGACCGATGTCCCGGCCGGTGAGCCGCTCCTTGTCCGGCACCCGAATGCCGTGGTCCAACAGCATCTTGGCCACTGCTTCCACCTCGTCGAGCGGCCGCTCGGGGTGCACGCGGTAGATCGTCGGCAGTCCACGCCCGCGGAACAGGTCGCCGACGGCCTGGTTGGCGGCCAACGCGGTCTCCTCGATCAGGGTCTGCGAGAAGTAGCGCGGCGCATCGACGATGCGCACGATCTCGTGCTGCGCGTCGAACTCGCATTTGCGCTCGACTGACTGCATACGCAGCGAACCGCGCGCATCCCGGATCTGCTGCTGCCGCTGCGTCCACTTGCGAAAGGCCTGCAGCGCCGGCGCCAAGTGCCGGATGGCACGGGTCTCGGCCGAGTCCACCCCGTCCAGCAGCTCTTGCACCACGCGATACGTGTTGCGCTGCACGCTGCGGATCACGCTCTTGTGCACCCGCGCGGCGACGCGTTCGCCCTGCGGCGTGAACTCCATCACCACCGAGTAGGCCAGCCGATCACGATCCGGCACCAGCGAGCACAGGTGGTTGGACAACGACTCCGGCAGCATCGGCACGACTTGGTCGGCGAGGTAGACGCTGGTGCCACGCGCCAACGCCTCCCGATCGAGCGCGGTGCCCGGGCGGACGTAGTGCGCGACATCGGCGATGTGCACCCCCACTTCGACGTTGCCGTTGTCGAGGGCGGCGATCCCGATCGCGTCGTCGTAATCCTTCGCGTCGTCGCCATCGATCGTGAAAATGGTCTCTCCCCGCAAGTCGACCCGACCGGCGTAGTCGGCCGGATCCGGGTCGCGCGGCAGCCGTTCGACCTCTCGTTCGACGTCGTCGGGGAACACCGTGCGCACCCGAAACGAGGCCAGCAGCTGCATCTCGTCCGACTCGAGGTCGCGGTAGACCTCGGGCCCGTGCGCCATCGGCCCGAACGCGGGCGGCCGCGACACGATCTGCGCGCGGACGGTGTCCCCGCCACTCTCGTCGACGTCGTCCCCGCCGGGCGCGCCGCCGTCCGCGCGCTCCAGGGTCCAGCCGCGCTCTGGCGCTGCGTCCGCCGGCGGTGGCGCTTCGCCCCGCGCGCTCTGCAGATCTTGAAAGCTGCCGAACGACCGGTTCGGCTCGTCGTTCTTTCGCTTGCGTTTCGCCAAGTCGGCAAGCGTAGCGCTTCACCGGCGCTCGCGCTCAGGGGTCGACCGCGGTCTGGCCCAACGGTAAAGACATGCCGTGACACAGCCTCGTCCGCTGCCGGTGCGCAAGGCCTCACCACCGCCGCCCATCGATCTCAACCCGCGCACCGATCCGCCTCTGGACTTCCCGGACGCCGACTTCGGAGCCCTGGGCGCCGCCGACTACGACCGCCTCGGTCTACTGTGCGGGGTCGAGGTCCACCAACAGCTGGCGACCACCTCCAAGCTGTTCTGCCGCTGCCCCAGCGGCGTGGTCGGGCGCAGCGTCGACGCCGAGGTGTTGCGCCACATGCGCCCTACGCTGTCGGAGATGGGTGAGTACGACGGCACCGCGCTGATGGAGTTCAAGACGCGCAAGCAGATCATCTATCTGCTCGACCGGCGGACGGTCTGCACCTACGAGATGGACGACACCCCGCCGTTCCCGATCGACGAACAGGCGGTGCGGTTCGCCATCGAGATCGCGCGGCTGTTCGGCCTGGACCTGGTCTCCGAGCTGCACGTGATGCGCAAGCAGTATCTCGACGGCTCGATTCCCACCGGCTTCCAGCGAACCGGCATGGTCGGGCTATCCGGGGCGATCCCGTTCCGCGACAGCGAGCTTGCGGGCGACCGGGTGCTGCGCATCCGCCAGCTCAGTCTGGAGGAGGACTCCTGCCGCGAGGTCAGCGACATCGGCCACAGAATCACGTTTCGCACCGATCGACTCGGCATGCCACTGATCGAGACCGTCACCGAGCCGGACCTGCTCACGCCGATGGACGCCGCCCGCGGCATCCGCTTGCTCGCCTCGGTCGCGCGCGCGAGCGGCCGCGTGCGCCGGGGTGCCGGGGCCGCCCGCCAAGACGTCAACGTCTCCATCGCCGGCAGCCGGCGCATCGAGATCAAGGGCGTGCCGAGCATCCGTCTGGTGCCGCGGCTCGTGCACAACGAGGCCTATCGCCACCTGAACTTGTTGCGGCTGCGGGCCGCCCTGCACGACCGGGGCATCGGGCCGGACGCGTTCGCGATTCCGGACGGCGGCTGGCCCTGGGAGCAGAGCGACATGGTGGCCGAGGTGCGCGCACAGCTGCGCGGCTGCCGTCATCCCGCCGTGAGAGCGGCGATCGACCGCGGCGAGCGCGTGTGCGCGGTGCGCGTGCCGGGGTTCGAGGGGTTGATCACGCATCCAACCCAGCCGGGGCAGACCTTCGAGCAGGAGCTGGCGGAGCGCGTGCGCGTGATCGCCTGTCCGACCCACCATCCGTTCTTGGCGACCTCGGACGCCGACACGGTGCTCGGCAGCCTGGCGTGGCGCGAGCTGCGCCAGGCCTGCGGCGCCGGCGAGGGCGATGCGGTCGTGCTGGTGTGGGGGGAGCTCGCGGACGCAGCGACCGCCGCGCGCGAAGTCTTGATCCGCGCCGCGGACGCCACCGTCGGCGTGCCTTCGGAGACCCGGCAAGCCCACGCCGACGGCGGCACCGGCTTCGAGCGCATCCTGCCCGGCCCGCAGCGCATGTATCCCGACACCGACACCCCGCCGCTGCCGATCCCGGACTCGTGGGTCGCCGCGGCCGACGCAAGCCTGGGCGAAGCACCGTGGCGACGCGAAGCGCGCTATCGCGACCTGGGCCTGGGGCCCGCGCTGGCGACTGCGGCGGCGCACGCGACGTGGGCCCCGCTGCTGGACGCCATCGCGCCTTCGGCCGACGCGATCACCACGCGGCGGCTCGCATTCGCGCTGATGAAACGCCTGCCGCCGTGGCACCGCAGCAGGCGCGATGCGACGCAACCGACTGCGGCGCGGCTCACGCCGCTGGTCGCAGCGCTCCGCGATGGGAGCCTGTTGCCGTCGGCGTTGGAAGCGGTGCTCGACCGCGTCCTGCGCGAAGAGCAACGGCCGGTCGGCGAGATCCTCGCCGAGCACCGCCCCGGCCCGCTGCCGGCCGAGGCCGAGCTGATCCGCGCGCTGCCGGCCGAAGCCAGTCGGCGCGGTGATCCCGGCGCTCCCCTGCGGTGCGCCATGGGCCGACTGCAGCGCGGTCGCCGCCGCGGCATCATCGATCCGCTGGCGTTGCGCGCGGCGCTGATGCGGTTGACACGGGAGGCGCGCCGATGAGTGCCGCGGATCCGCTGAAGGGCTACCGCCCACCGATGCGTGACCTGATGCAGCGCTTCGACGTCGGAGTCTGGTCCGAAGTCACCGTCCGCACCAGCCGCGGAACCTTCGAAGGCCTGGTCTTGCCGCGCTCGGAGACCGCCGACGCCGACCATCTCGTCCTCAAGCTCGTCAGTGGCTACAACATCGGCCTGCGCCACGACGTCATCGAGGACATGGTCGCGACCGGCTACCGCGAGGCGCTCTACAAGATCCCCGAGGAGGAGTTTCCGGTCGACCCCAGCAAGCCGAAGGTGATGCTGCTCGGCACCGGGGGCACGATCGCGTCCCGCCTCGACTACCGCACCGGCGCGGTGATCCCGGCGTTCAGCCCGGGCGAGCTCTACGGCTCGGTGCCCGAGCTCGCCGAGGTCTGCAACCTGGAGACCGAGAAGCTGTTCGGCGAGTTCTCGGAGAACATCGGTCCCCGACACTACCTGGCGCTCGCGGAGCGCATCGGCAGCGCGATCGCGGACGGCTACGACGGCGTCGTCGTCGGCCACGGCACGGACACCATGCACCACACCGCGGCCGCCCTGAGCTTCATGGTGCAGCGACCGCCGGTGCCGATCGTCATGGTCGGCAGCCAGCGCTCCTCGGACCGGCCGTCGTCGGACGCCGCGCGCAACCTCATCGCGGCGGCGCATGCCGCCGCGCACGGCGAGATCGCCGAGGTCATGGTCTGCATGTTCGGCCCGACCTCGGACCGTTACAACCTGCTCCACCGCGGCACGCGCGTGCGCAAGATGCACAGCTCGTACCGCAGCACGTTCCGCACGCTCGGCGACGTGCCGCTGGCGCGCATCGAGGACGGTGCGCTGATCCGCATCCACGACTCGGTGCGCACGCGCCGCGACGACCGTGAAGTGATCGTGCAAGCCCGCTTCGACGAACGCGTCACGCTGCAGTACTACTATCCCAACATGCAGGCCGACGTGATCGACGCACTCGTCGACCGCGGCTATCGAGGCATCGTGTTCGCCGGCACCGGCCTCGGCCACGTCAACCGCCTGGTCTACCCAGCACTCGAGCGCGCCCGCGACGCCGGCGTGCAGGTCTACATGACGCTGCAGACGCTGTGGGGGTTCGTGCAGATGCACGTCTACGAGACCGGCCGCGAGATCTTGGAGCTCGGCGTCGTCCCCTTGGCGAACATGCTGCCCGAGGTGGCGTACGTGAAGCTCGGCTGGGCGCTGGGCCTGCACCCCGACGATCCGAAGGCCGTGCGGGCGCTGATGGAGACGCCGATCGCCGGCGAGATGACCGCGCGCGAGCCGCACGACGGCTACTTGGTCTTCCAAGGCGGGACCCCGGAGATCCGCGCGCTGTTGGGCGAGATCTGGTCCTAGAAAAATCGACGGTTGTCGATATACAGCCTTGCCAATATCGACAACCGTCGATATTCCAGGATGGGATGAGCACCCCCCGCCTGCCGGACGCCGAGCTCGAAGTCCTGGCCTGCTTGTGGCAGCAGAACGAGGCCACCGCGCGGCAGGTGCGCGAAGCGATTGCCGACTACCGCCCGCTCGCGCACGCATCCGTCGTCACCCTGCTCGGCCGGTTGGAAGCCAAGGGGCTGGTCTCCCGGCGCAAGGCCGACGTCGGCAAGGCGTTCGTCTACACGCCGACTCTGCCAGCCTCGCGGACGTTCCGCACGGTCCTCGGCGACGTGCTGCAGCGCATCTTTCGCGGCGACGGCGTCGCCATGGTGGCATCGCTGTTCGAGACCAAGCCCCCGACGCAGGACGAGCTGGTCGAGCTGCAGGCCCTGCTCGACAAGCTGAAGAAGCGGAGCAAGGCATCCACCAAGCGCAAGAAGAGCTGAGGACACGTCATGCACACTTGGACCGACACGCTCAACGAGATTGCCCCCCGGTGGACCGAGACGGTGTGGCACGCCGGCTGGCAGGCCGCCTGCGTCGCGGCGGCGATCCTGATCCTGGTGCGCTGCTGCCCGCGCATGCCCTCGAGCTGGCGTTACGCGCTGCTGCTGTTGGCGCTGGCGAAGTTCGCCGTACCGCCGACACTGGCACTGCCGACCGGCGTGTTCAGCGCGGTCGGTTCGAGACTCGGCCACCCCGCCGCGCACGGCACGCCGGCCGAGGACCGTCCGCCGAGCGTCACCGCTCTTGTCGCCGCCGAGCGCGCCGCCGAGAGCGTGCGCCGCGCATCCACCGACACGGCCGCGCGCCCGCCAACCGCCGGCGCACCGGAAGCGGCTTCCGCGCCACGCTTGAGCTCGGCCGCGTGCCTGATGCTGATCCACTGGGCCGGCAGCGGCCTGCTGTTGGCATGGCTACTGTGCCAAGCGCGCGCCCTGCACCGGCTCACCGCGAAGGCAACGCCCGTCACCGGCGGCCCGATCGCCGCGGCGCTGCGCCGAGTGTGCGAAACCATGCAGCTGGCCAAGCCACCGCGGCTGTTGCTCAGCGACCGGCCGGTCGGCCCCGCCGCGTGTGGAGTGCTGCGCCGCTCGATCCTGATGCCGCCCAGCGCGCTGCTGCTGTCGCGCATCGAGCTGGAGACCGTGTTGGCCCACGAGGTCGCCCACCATCGCCGCGGCGACCTGCTCGCTCAGCGCCTGCAGCAGCTTGTACTGGGCACGTGGTGGTTCCACCCGCTGCTGTGGCCACTCGCCCGGGCGATCCGCAGCGCGCAGGAGGACTGCTGCGACGACGCCGTGCTGGCGCGCGGCATCACGACCAACCAGCGCTACTGCCACACGCTGCTGCGCGCGGCGGCGCTGCTGGCCGCTTCGCGCAGTGTTCCCGCGGCGGCGCACATCCTGCGCCACCGCTTGGGCACACGGCTGCGGCGCATCATGAGCCAGGGACGGCGGCCGCTCGACGCCCGGTCCTTTTCGTGGCAACGGCGCGCGGCCATCTGTGCTTGGGCGGTCGCCGCGAGCCTGGCGCTCCCCGGCCTCTCGACCCACGACCGCCAAGATCCTCGCCCACACCAGACGCGCACCGTGCGAGGCCGCGTCATCGACGAGACCGGCGGCGGAGTCGGCGACGCCACCCTGTTCCTCGCCATCGCCGGCCGCACTCATGACATCACTGAATGGCGCGCGATCGGCTCGACCGACTCCGACGGGCGCTTCTCCGCCGCAGTCGGCGCGACCGACTTCGACGCCATGCGGCGGCGCTACCGCGTGCTGGTTGCCATCGCCAAGAGCCACGGGCCCGGCTGGGTGCAGGTCGAGGACGAGCTCGACCGCGCACTGCAGATCCGCTTGCCGGCGCCGACCTCCGCCGAGGGGGTCGTGCTCGACCTGGAGGGCCAGCCGGTCGCCGGCGCACACATCACCCCCTTGCTTTGCTACGCACCCAAGAGCGGAACGCTGAGCGAGTGGCTTGCCGCGGTGGACGCCGTATCCCCCGCCGCGGCGATGGACTACATGGGCAAGCCGGTGAACCTCAACCAACCCGGTCACTGGCCGGCGGCGGTGACCGACGCGCAGGGCCGCTTCATCCTGCGTGGTCTGGGCCGCGACCAGCTGATACACGCGACGATCGCCGGCGACGGCATTGCCACCGATGAGATCGGGTTCGTGACCCGCGACGTCGAGGCATTCGAGAGCCACCACTACGGCGGTGTTCTCCTGCGCGGCGGCTACCTCGAGCCGCGGTCGTACTACGGTCGCCGCATCACTCACATCGCGACGGCCGAGCGACCCGTCACCGGGGTCGTCCGGGACGCGAACACGGGCGCGCCGATCGCAGGCCTCACACTCGAAGCGGCGTTCGGCGTCAACGCCACCGGCCGCGGTGCACGCCACGTCCGCGCGGTGACGGATGCCGATGGACGCTACGAGCTGCGTGGCCTGCGCAAGGCCGACGACGGCCGCGTCTGCGTGCGGGAGTCGCTCGCGCTCGGCTACGCCGGCACCGACCGCGCCCTGCCGAACCCACCGGGCCTCGACCCATTGATCCAGGACTTCGAGGTGCACCCGGCGGTCCGGCTGCGCGTCCGCATCATCGAGCAGGGCACCGGCACGCCTACCGAGGCGGACGTCGTCTACTCCCCAGCCCGGGACAACCCCAACCTCCGCACTCGCGGCATTCGAAGTGTTCACACGAACCCCTCGGCCCTGCATGAGCTGCTGGCTCTACCGGGTGAGGGCGCCGTCGCCGTCTTCGCCGGGCCGGAGTATCTGACCCTCGCGGAGCGCGAGGGCGCGAGCATCGACGAAGGCGCTTCCATCGTGCGCTTCCGTGACTACGCCACGCACGCCTACGCGGTGATCGAACCTACCGTGGGCACCTCAGAGCTCGAGCTCACATTCGAGCTCGTGCGTGGCCGGGACTACTCTCTCCAACTCTTCGACGAAAACGGGGCGGCTACCGCAGCGACGCAGCTGTTCAGCGCGCGGCACTTCGGAGGCTGGAGCCCGGCACCCCAGGAGGGCACGGCGACTCTGGCCGGGTTCAATCCACGCCGCCCGCGTACCGTGTACGCCATCGACGAAGCGCGCAATCTCGCCGGCCACCTGACGGTCGACGACGCCAGCGCGCCGCTCCGTCTATCACTGGGCCCCGCCGGCACGATCACCGGAGTTCTGCAGGACGAGGACGGTCTGCCGCGCGGCGGGGCCTCGCTGCGCGTGACCTTCGTGCCACACGGCCGCACAGAACACCACAACACCCACGACGCATACCCACGCACCGGCGCTGACGGCTCGTTCCGCATCGCGCCCGTGATTCCTGGCGCAGCCTATCGCATCGAAGTGCAGGTCGGTGAGGCAGACAGTGAGTACACCATGGTGCGCCGGGAGATCGTCGTCGATACCGGAGAGCAACTCGACCTCGGCACGGTGCGGGCGGAGCAGTCGCCGTGAGCGCGCGCCGCTCGCCTTGGCGCCCCTACACCCCGAGCGCCGAGACTCCGTGGAACCTACGCCGCGTGGTGCACCTGCACCGCCGCGCCGCGTTCGGCGCGACCTGGCCGGAGCTGCAACGCGATCTGCGCGCCGGTCCACACGCCGCCGTCGGCCGTCTGCTGGCAGGGCCCGCCGACACCGACACCGACGCCATGGCCGACCAGCTGGCACGCGCGGCGGCGCAGAACCACGACGCGCTGCGGCTGCAGGCCAGCTGGGTGTTCCGCATGCTGCTCGGCAGCGACCCACTCGGCGAACGGCTGACGCTGATGTGGCACAACCACTTCGCCACCAGCCACCTCAAGGTCGGTCTGGCGGCGATGCAGCGCCAGAACGCGCTGCTGCGCGCGCACGCCCGCGCACCGTTCGGCCAATTGCTGCGGGCCGTCATGCGCGATTCCGCGCTCCTGATCTGGCTCGACGCTCCCCAGAACCGAGCCCGGCACCCCAACGAGAACCTGGCGCGGGAGCTGATGGAGCTGTTCACGCTCGGCGTCGGCCACTACACGGAGACCGACGTCAAGGAGGCGGCGCGCGCCCTCACCGGCTGGACGGTGATCGATGGAGGCTTCGCGCACCGACCGGACCGGCACGACGACGGCGAAAAGACGATCCTCGGCGAGCGTGCGGCGTACGACGGCGACGCGCTCCTCACGCTCCTTCTCGACCAACCAGCGACCGCGCAACGGTTGGCGTGGCGACTGTGCGACCAGTTTCTGGGGGAAGGCGTCGCGGAAATGGACGCCATTGGTGCGCTCGCCGACCAGCTGGCTGCCGATGATCTCCACATCGGCAATGCGGTCGCGACGGTGCTGCACTCGGAACGGTTCTTCTCGCGGGCCAACCTGGGCAGCCGCGTCTCCGATCCGGCGGCGCACGTCGTCGCCGCCCTGCGCGCGCTCGAGGCGCACACCCCACCGCCACGCACGATCCTCGTCGCCGAGTGGGTTGCGCGGCTCGGGCAGCAGCTGTTCGCGCCCCCCAATGTCGGAGGCTGGCCAGGAGGCCGATCCTGGCTGTCCAGTCGCACGCTGATTGCGCGGTGCAACTTCGCCCACGCACTGGTCACCGGCACCGTCACGGGACGCCCCCGCCAACCAGACCTCGAGACCTTGGCACAGCGGCACGCGAACGAAGATCTCTCCGCGACTACCGCCTGGTTGAGCCAGCTGCTGCTGGGCGAGATGCCACCCGATCCGGTGCACGAGCGTCTCCATCTCTTGGCGCAACGAGACGGTGCCACCGCAGCGGCCGCGGCACTCTTGATGCTGCCCGCCTACCAGCTCGCTTGAATCCGTCGACTACCATTCCACCCGAACTACATCATGTCCTTCGACCGACGCAGGTTTCTCGCCGGTAGTGTTGCGTGTGCCGGATCGGCCGCGGCGCTGCGGGCCACGCGCGGGTGGCTGCCCACGCCAACCGATGCCGGCGACCGAGTCCTCGTCGTCGTCCAGCTCGGCGGCGGCAACGACGGCATCAACACCGTGGTGCCATTTGCCGACGACGGCTACGGCCGCAACCGCGACGCGCTGCGGCTGCCGCGCAAGGAGCTCCTGCACCTCGACGACCACGTCGGCCTGCATCCCGCGCTGCAGCCGCTGATGCGGCCGCTCGAGGACGGGCGGCTCTGCATCGTGCAGGGAGTCGGGTATGCACGACCCGATCGCTCCCACTTTCGCAGCATGGCGATCTGGCACTCCGGTCGGCGTGACCCGAGCGCGCACGATGGCCTCGGATGGCTGGGGCGCGCCCTCGACCGCGCACCACGGCGCCCCACCGGCGACCCGGCCGCGCTGTTCATCGGCACTGGCGCACCTCCGGTCGCCGTGCGCGGTGCCCGCGCCGCGGCGGCCTCGCTCGAGTCGCTGGACGACTTCGCCCTGACCACCGGTGCGGACCCGCGCGCGGCTCTCGCCGCTCTCCGAGCGGACACCGACCTGATCGGCTTCGTGCAGCGCAGCTTGATCGACGCCTGCCAGACCGCGGATCGCATCGCCGCCCTGCGCGCGCACATGCGCAACGGCGCCCGCTATCCGCGCAGCGGCCTCGGCCAGCGGCTGGGCCAGATCGCCCAGCTGCTCGAATGCGGCCATGGCGCCCGGGTCTACTACACCGAGCAGACGGGCTACGACATGCATGCGGGCCAGCTGCCGCGGCACAGCGCACTGCTCAGCGAGCTCGCCGAGGCACTGACCGCGTTCATCGACGACCTCGCCGCCGCCGGCCTCGACCAGCGCGTCCTGGTCTTGGTCTTCAGCGAGTTCGGCCGCACGCTCCGGGAGAACGCTTCGACCGGAACGGACCACGGCACCGCCGGGCCGGTGTTGGTCTTGGCACCACGCGTCGCCACTCCGCTGTTCGGCCGCGCACCCGACCTCATCGACCTCGAGGACGGCGAGCCGAAGGCGTCGATCGACTTCCGCCGGATCTACGCGAGCGTGCTCGGCGACTGGCTCGGGATCGAGCCCGGCACCGTCGTCGGCCCCGCGTTCGCCCCCCTGCCGCTGCTCGGCTGAGCAACGACCGGGCTGTCTCAGGCGCAAAGTCGGCGCAGCGCTTCGACCATCACCTCGGTCGCCACGGCGACGTGCCGAGCGTCTGCGTATTCCTCTTTGCTGTGGCTGATTCCACCACGGCACGGCACGAAGAGCATCGACACGGGAATCTTGGCGCCGGTGGACTTTTCTGCCATTCCAACCATCACCGCATCGTGACCGGCGCCGCTGGGCAAGGGCATGTGCTTGGCACCGATCCGGTCGGCACTCTCGGTCAACTCGAGCGTCAGCTTCTTGTCGAGCATGGCGAGCCCCGGCGAAGCATCGGTCTGCTCGATGAACGCCTTGACGTTGAACTCACGCGTCGTCGACCAAATCACGCGATGAACCTCGGCGGCGTACGTATCGAGAAACTCGTCGTCGTGGCTCATCAGGTCCAGGGTGAAGTAGCCCATCCCGCTGACCTTGGTCACGGAGTTGCCGTGAACCGTGGGATAGCGTCGATCGATCTCCGGGTCGGCATTGACGATGCCCACCGTTTGCGTGAACACCCGCCCATCAGAGAGGTGTTTGCGGGCGAGCTCGTCGAGCCGCACTTGCACGTACGCCATCGCCAGGTTGGCATCCCCCCGGAATCTGGCGCCCATCGGGGTAGCGCCGGAGTGGTCGAAACGGCCCTCCAGAACCACGAGAAAACGTCGGTCGCCCGCGATGCTGGTCACGATGCCGACGTCGGCGCGTTCGCGTTCCAGCGTGACTCCCTGCTCGATATGAAGCTCGATGTACCCGGTGATGTTGTCGATGTACTCCGCATCGAGACTCGTCCGGCCCTCGTCGATGTACGACGGGTCGAAGCCCTGCGAGCGGATCGCGTCGCGAAGCGACGTGTCGCCGTAGATGTTGTGAAGGATCTGTGGTGACGACAGACCGAAGGCTGCGGCGCTGCCCTTGTAGACGGCGTTGTACGTGTACTCCTCGCCGCGCCACGCCACGACGTCGACGCCACACGAGCCCGTGCCCCCCGTTTCGGTGAGAACGCGCGCCGTCTCGAGGCCGGCGATCACTCCGGCCGCGCCGTCGAAGTTGCCGCCGTGCGGCACGGAGTCGAGGTGCGAGCCGATCATGAACCGCTGCTTCGCCCCCTCGGGCGTAGACAGGATCAGGTTGCCGACACCGTCGTAGTGCCCGATGAGCCCGTGCGCCTCACCAGCGGCGCGCACGTACGCCATCGCCGCCGACTCCTCGTCGCTGTACGCCAGGCGCGTGATCGAGCCGTCGGCCTCGATCCCGATCGTGCCGAGCTTGGCGAAGTGCTGCTCGATCCAGCGTTGCAGCTCGTCGTTGGCTCCATCGCCCTTGGTCGGCGACGGAACTGGTGCAGAACCATGCTTCGGATGCGGACTCATGCAGTGACCAAACTGGCCCGGCCGGGCAACCGTTTCCAATCACGAACCGATCAAGTCGCGGCGGCATCGCGCAACGCGCGCACTCGCTCGACGACGTCGTCCGGGTCCGGCCACCCACCGCCCAGGAACCGCTGCATCAGGCCCTTGCCACGCTGGGCGACAACTTGGCCGTCGACCACGACATCGAACTGGCCGAGCGACCCGGGCTCGGTCTCGACTTCGACTCCCAGGCGGTCGCGCAGGTGCGCGGCGAGACTCGCCGCGCGGGGTCCATAGCCTCAAGCGGTGCAGTGCAGGATCTTGATGTCCATCGCCGCATGAAACGCGATCTTCCGCGCGAAGACAAGCCGCGCAGAACAGACCCGAGCCAGGCTAGGCCGAGCCCTAGCGCCCGAGCAAGTGGCAGGCCGAAGTCTTGATCACCGTGTAGACCGCGGCGCCGGGGGCGAGGCCGAGCTCGGTGACCGCCGACGGCGTCAGCCGCGCGAGCAGCTCCGCCGGACCGACGCCGACGCGCACCAGCCGCTCGTGGCCGACGGGATCGATGGCCCGCACCACGCCGCGCAACACGTTGCGTGCCGAGATCGCGGCCGGCCGCTCCAAGCTCAAGATCACCTCGTCCGCATAGATGCCGAGGTCGAGCGCGGTACCGATCGGGACGTCGCACCAGGGCACCGCGAGGTCTTGCTCGCCGATCCCCACCAAGCTGACGCCCCCCGAGGGCTCGTGACCTCGCACGTCGAGTCGCAGCAGGTTGTCGACACCGACCAGATTGGCCACGCCGATGGCGGCCGGGCGCGACAGCACTTCGAGCGGGCGTCCATTGGCGACGACGCGGCCCTCGTCCAACACGACGCAGTCGTCGGCCAACGCCAACAACTCGTCTGCCTTGTGGGTGACGAACAGCATCGGTGTGCGCAGCTGTCGCTTGACCTCGCGCAGCAACGCCAGCACGTCGCGGCCGAGCTCGGCGTCGAGGGACGCGGTCGGCTCGTCCAACAGCAAGAGGTCGGGGGCCGCCAGCAGTGCCCTGCCGAGAGCGACGCGCTGCGCCTCGCCGGTCGAGAGCGTCCTCGGAGCGCGGTCCAAGAGTGGCACCAGCCGCAACACCTCACAGACACGCCGGCCGGTGTCGGACTCCAACGCCCCGCGCGCCACCGGAGCAAAGGTCAGGTTGCGGCGCGTCGAGCGGTGCGGAAACAACAGCGCCCGCTGCGGCACCAACGCGGTGCGCCGCTTCTCCGGCGGCAGCCAGACCGAGCCGGGCCGCGCGGCCAACAGTCGTTCGCCGAGCTGGATGCGCGCGCGTCGCGGCGACAGCAAGCCGGCAACCGCGCGCAGCAGCGTGGTCTTGCCCGAGCCCGAGCGGCCGAATACCCCCAACACCGGTCCGGCGGAACGCACGGCGACGTCGAGGGTGAACGAGGCGTAACTGTGCTGGATGACGAGGTCGAGCATCAGATCACCCCCGACCGGGCGCGTCGATTCCACCACGTGGCGACCAACAGCGCAGCCAACGCCAACGCGACGCTTGCGGCCACCAAGCGCAGCACCGCAGCATCGCCCCGCGGCGTGTTCTGCAGAACATAGACCGCGACCGGAATCGTCCGCGTCTCGCCGGGAATGTCACCGGCCAACACGATCGTCGCCCCGAACTCACCGAGCGCCCGGGCAAAGCACAGCACCCCACCGGCGGCGACACCGGGCCACGCCAGGGGCAACGTGACGGTGGCGAAGGTCGACCAACGCCCCCGCCCCAGCGACCGCGACACGTGCTCGAGCTCGGGGTCGACGCCGAGAATCGCCAGACGAGTGCTCTCGACGAACAGCGGAAAGCCGACTACGGCCGCCGCGATCACGCAGGCCGAAGTCGTGAACGAGAGGTGGCCGCCGGTGAGGGCGTGCCACGCCGCGCCCAACGCGCTGCCACGACCGAGGGTGTGCAGCAGCACGTAGCCGGTCACGACCGGAGGCAACACCAACGGCAACAGCACCACGCCGTGCACGACGCCGCGCCAACGCGACTGCCAGCGCGCGAGCAGCCATGCCACGCCGACCGCCGGCACCAGCGACAGCAGGACGCAGGCGACGGCAACGCGGACGGAGAGCAACAGGATGGAGAGCTCGGCTTCGCTCATCGTTGCGGCAACGGGGGGGCGGTCAGGGTAGAGGATCGCGCTACGGCAGGGCGAAGCCGAACTCGGCGAGCACTTCGCGCGCCGGCGGCCCCGTCAGGGCATCAACCACGGCGGCCGCGGCGGGCGCGGAGCCAGCGAGCGGGACCGCCCACAGCGCGACGTCCGCCGTGTCCGGCATCACCAGCTCGAACAACTCCGCGACGCCGCCACTCCGCAGCTCACTGCGATAGACGAAGCCGGCATCGACGTGCGCGTCGCGCACCGCCACCGCCACGGCCCGCACGTCGCGCAGCCCCACCATCCGCGGCGCCAACCGCTGCAGCTGGCCCGCCGCCCCCAGCGCGGCCCGCGCGTAGTCCCCGACCGGCACGCCTTCGTCGCCGACGCCGACCAGCGCGCCCTTGCCGAGGGCATCGGCCAACGCCGCCGGCCCGGAGATCCCGGCATCCGCGAGCGGCGAACGGGGTCGTGCGATGCACACCACCGTGTTGCGGGCGATCCGCGCAGGCTCGCCGCCGAGGCAGTCGGCGGCGCGCAGCCACTCGAGCCACGCGCGGTCGGCGGAGACGAACACGTCCGCCGGCGCACCGGCGCGAATTTGCCGCGCCAACACACTGGAAGGCCCACCGCTGAGACGCAGCGGGGTGCCGGTGCGCTCCGCCCAAGCCGCGACGGCATCGTGCACACTCGCGGCGGCAAATACGCGCACTCCATCGGGCGCCGGCCTACAGCCGGCAGACGCGAGGAGCAGACAGAGCGCGGCGGCACGCATGGCTTGGCTGGCGACGGCCGCGCCATCGCCCCAGAAGCTGGGTCGATGGCGCGGCACCGATCGTCGCGGCATTCGGCCAGCAGCGCCAGCCGAACCCGTCACGGGCTTCACTCACCGAAGATCAGGTCGCCGGCGGCCTTGCCAACGCACACTGCAGTGGTCACCTGACCGACGACGGGGATCAGCTTGCGACCGGCGGTCTTGCCGATCGTGCGCATGATCGCGCGCTTCGTGCCGAAGCTGCCGGTCTTCTTGTCGGCTCCGAGGCCACCGGCAGCGCAAGCCACCGAGGTGGTGACGAACTTCTTCGTCGCCTTCCAGGCCCGCTTGTACCACGGCTTCTTCTTCGGCTTCTCTGGGTCCTGCACGAGCGGAGGATCGATCGCGAAGGTGGTTCGCCGGATCGACGTTTGACCACCGAACAGCTCGACACTACCCGTGCTCAGCTGCTTGCCGCCCAGGTCCTGCACCGAACCAATCGCGGCAACCCGCAGCTCGAAGTTCTGCCCCAGCCCGTTGACCGCGGGGTAGCGCTCCTCGTAGTGGAAGTCCACGGCCGAGCCGTTGACGGTTTGCACCATGGAGAACACACCCTGCGCGCCCGGCTGCAGCGACAGGTAGGGGAAGGTGCCCACGGTGTGGTCGTAGCGCGTGGTCGTTCCGCTGCGCACCATTCCGCCGTCACCGATCTCGAACTGCGAGTCCTCGACGATCTGTTCGATCTCCCCCGTGGCAGTCTGAGATCCGCCGGGGATCGGGAGGAGTGCGGGGAAGCTGCGCTGCAGCGTCGACGTCAAGCTGTAGCGTCCATCGCCGGTCTGCGTCGAGATCGTGGTGATGCTCGCCGCCTTGCGGCCCGCACCACCCCAGTCAGAACCAGAGCGGCTCTCGGTCGAACGGATCTGCGCTGGCCCGATGAACTCGGCTCTTCCGCTCCCAGCGACGTTGGCCGAGTAGGAGATTCCGGCGTGGGTCCAGTCGAACGAAGTGCTGAAGGCATGGGTCGACGCCAGCCCGTGGCGACCGTTGGTGTTGATGCTCATGTTGACGTCCAGCCCATACTGACCGCCAACGCTGCTGATCGCCCCTTGCGTGACGAAGTCCTCTGCCGTCGCGCCCGCTGTCGTCGTGCGGGTGAACGTGGTCGTCAGCGCGCCCCTGAGGGTGATCGGCGCCCCGTTGATGACCACGCCGAACGAGTGGTCGACGACGATCGTCGCCACGTCGCCGCTGACAAGGTAGCTGGTCACCTTCGGCGAGGTCGACTCCACGTCCAGCCACTGCTGGCCATCGAACGGCGTGTTCAGCCCGGCGAAGATCTCGTTCACGATCGAGTCCTGGAAGAGGACGAGCTCGGAGTCGGACGGGATCGGCACGAGATTGGCAGCACCGGGGGTCGGCCCGTTGGAGGTCGCCCCACCCGAGATCGCCCACGCACTCTGCGCAGACCCGGCCGCGTAGTCAGCCCGACGGCCGATCGAGTCTCCCTCCTGAAACGGGGCTCCGCCCGCATAGGAGAGATCGACGAACGGCTGGCCGGGTGCCGAACCGCTGCCCCAGTAGATCTGGTCGAGAGTGGCACCGTTGGCGGCGTGCAACCGCACGCCGCCGCTGGCGACACCGAGGTGATCGCCGAAAGCGTGGCCCGTCGTGACGGCGTACGGGCCGAGCGAAGGGTCGCGGTTCTCGAGCTCCAACTCCCGGGGCCCGAACAAGACCAAGAGGATCTCCCCATCCTCGAGGTTGTAGCCCGGCAGTCGGAAGAGCCGTGCTCCGTTGGCATCGCGTAGCTCCATGTTGCGGGTATCGACCACGCCGCTGGCCGTCAACTCGACGTACTGCCAGACGTTCTCCGAACCAGCTGTGCCCGACGGGTCGAACATCACCTCGTTGAGGTGCAGTTGGGACGTGGGCTGGGGGGAAGCGCTGCCCTGTGCGAGCAGTGGAGCACTGAGGGCGGCGAGAAGAGCAGTGTTGTGAAGGGTGTTCATCGTTCTCTTTGCAGTTGAGGTTGTTGGAAAGGGGATTGGGTTGGGGAAGGTCCGGTTGGCTCTTGCTCACTCTCCGACGATTGCGTCACCGGCGGCCTGCAAGACACACAGCGCGGTGGTGACCTGGCCGACGACGGGGATCAGCTTGGTACCGAGCTTCTTGCCGGCGACCTTGACGATGGCAGCGCCACCGCGCTTGGTGCCGGCCGCAGCCTGTCCGGCGACGCCACCGCCGACGCACAGCAACGCGGTGCCAGCAAACTTCTTGGTGCCCTTCCAAGCGCGCTTCCACCACGAGGGCTTCTCCTCGGGCTTCTCTGGGTCCTGCGCCACCGGCGGGTCGATGGCGAAGGTCGACTGCCGCACCAGAGTGCTTCCAGCACGCAGTTCCGCCGATCCCAGCGTCAGCTCTTTGCCGTTCTGCTCGATGATCGAGCCGCGCACCTCGGCGGTGAGAACAAAGCTCTCGCCGACCCCGTTCAGGGCGGGATAGCTCTGCATGTAGACGAAGTCGACGCCGTTGCCGACGACCGTCTGCGTCATCGACAAGGTGCCGGTGGCGCCCGGCTGCAGAGTCAGGAAGACGAAGCTGCCGACGGTGTGGTCGTAGCGCGTGATGCTGCCCGACTCGAGCATGCCGCCATCGCCGAGCACGTAGGTCTGCTCCTGCACGATCTGCTCGAGCTCACCGCTCGGGGTCTGCGAGCCACCGGGCATCGGCGGCAGGCCCGGATAGCTGCGCTGTAGAGTCGAGCTCTGCCGATAGTTGCCGTCGCCCAAGCGAATCGACAGGATCGAGCTGGTCGCCGTCTTGGTGCCAGCCCCGCCCCAATCGCTGCCGGAGCGCTGCTCGGTCGTGCTGGTCTGCACGTCATCGAGATGGGTCACCGTGGCCGTGCCGGCGACGTTGGCGGTGTAGTCGACGCCGTTTTGCGTCCAGGTGAAGGTCGTCTGCTGGCTGTCGGTGGCCTGCCGGCCATGGCGTCCCGCGGTCGTGCAATGGGCATCGATCGCCAGGCCGTACTGGCCTGCGCCATCGCCCAGGCTGCCGGTGACCACGAAGTCCTCGCCGGTCGCGCCCGGCGTCGTCGTCCGGGTGAAGGTCGTCGAGACCGAGCCGGACATCGTCACTGGCGCTCCGTTGATCACCAGGTCGAACGAGTGCAGCGCGACCAACTTGGCCACGTCACCGACGGCGCTGTAGCTGACGACGGTCGGACGCGTCATGACGACGTCGAGCCAGTGCTGGTTCTCGAAGTTGGCCGCGAGGCTGGTGAACACCTCGTTCAGCAGTGAGTCCTGGTAGAGCACCAGATCCTCCTCGAACGGCAGCGCGACGACGTTCGGCAGACCCAAGCTCGGCCCATTTGCGGTCAAACCGCCGGAGATCGCCCAGCTGCTGCCGGCCGAACCGGGCGCGTAGTCGGCACGGCGGCCGATCGAGTCGCCCTCCGCGAACGGCGCGCCACCGGCGTAGCTGAGGTCGACGAACGGCTGGCCGACGGCGCCGTTCGAGCCCCAGTAGACTTGGTCGAGCATCGCGCCGCTGCCGTCCCGCAGCCGGACGCCGCCCTCTTCGACGCCGAGGTACGCGCCGAACCCACTCCCCGCGGTCACTGCGTAGGGACCGTCTTCGGGATCGGAGTTCTCCAGCGTGCGCTCCTTTTCACCGAGCAGCACCACCATGAACTCGCCCGGCTGCAGGGTGTGCGTCGGCAACCGCACGAGCCGCCGACCGCGATGATCTTCGAGTGTCATGCCCGATGTGCTCACCGTGCGGGAGGCGACCAGCTCGACGTACTGCCAGACGTTGTCCGAGCCTGCGCGACCGGTCGGGTCGAACATCACTTCGTTGAGGTGAAGGTCGGCGACCGGCGTCGGCGACTTGGGGCCCTGCGCGAACACTGGCGCGGACAGGGCAAGAGCGAGAGCGGTGATTGGTGTGGTCTTCATCGGTACGGACCCGGGGCCTGGCCCCGAAACAGGGTTGTCGTGATTGCTGGCGACGCGCTCCAAGCACCGCCAGCGAGAGTTCTTCCGGTCGCGCGGCGCACGCTGCGCCGGCAACTCCGATCACTGGTGCATGGCGACGCACCGCGGCGCGACCGGTCGTGCGCACCAAAAAAATCGATCGCGCGGCGACACCGGGCCTCGGCCGAGCGCGGCGCGCGCATTTTGTCGATCGGAACCGTCCGGGTCGCGCTCGATGCAGCGCCAGTTGCTGGCATGCGAGCGTGGGAGTCCGCGCTCAGACCATCAACCAACCAACAGTGAGATCATCATGCGTCGCTTGCTTCCCTTCCTGATCTGCGCCCTGGGATTCGCGCAGCTGTCGTCCGCTCAGTCGGTCACCACCAACTTGATCCCGACACCGCCCGGAGACCACAACGTCGTGTCCGGTTCCATCGTCAACGTCAAGAACAACACCGAGGGCGATGTCACGATCAGCATTCCCTACGAGCCGGACATGACACTGGCGCCGGGCGAGTCGCACTCGTTCTCGGTGACGCCGAGCCCCGGCGGCTCGAGCCACGTGGACGGACCGGACGGAAAATGGCGGTTCACCGCCACGTCCAAGGCAGGCGCGCAGAAGCGCTAGAGACAGACGCCGGTCCTCGAGCAGGGTCAGTCCACGGGCTCGGAGCTACCTGTCCGCGGAGAGACCCTGCACGAGGCCGAGATGCGTGACCGGCTCCTCCTCGGGGCCGGGCTCGACGGCGAGTAGGCTGCCGTCGGGAAACAGGTCGCGGGCCAGGAGCAGTGGCGCGGCGCGAGAGACGTGGACAGGAGGCTCGCCATCCGCCGCCGTGTCGGGCGGCACCGCCTTGATCGCCACCTTGCGCCCGAGGTCTGGGTCGTGGGCCAGGTAGACGACACCACCCCCTCCACGGCCGAGCTCACGCTCGACCGCGTAGTTTCCGTTTCCGCCTGGCAGTGCTTCTGACATGGGCGGTTTCCGACGCTGGGCCCGGCGACAGCATGCGGCACCGACGGCAACGGCGCCATGCCCGAACCGGCCGACGCCAGCAACGTCTCAGGCGCGAATGATCGGGGTGTCCTGGGCCGGAGCCACCGCACGATCCAACAACGCCACGTCGACGCGCGCATAGTGCTCGGCGAGCGCAGTGAGAGCCCGTGCCGCCGCATCGAGGCGCAGTCGTAGCTCGCGCAGCGGAAGATGCACTCCCATCAGTCGACGCGTCTCCTCGCGCAGGGCAACGGCACGCGCTTCCAGCTCGACTTCGCGCATGCGCGCGGCTTCGATCAGCTCGCCCAAAACCACTCCGCGGTAGGCCCGCATGAACTCGTCCCGCAGCCGCAGACGCGTTTGGCCTGCGAATTCATCCAGATAGTCGGCCATCTGCTGCCGGAGAGCCATGCGCGCGGATTCGCCCAGCCGGCGCTGCTTGGTCGCCGCGTCCACGACGCGCGTCGGCGCATGCCGCGGACCGAACAGGGAATCGCGCACCGCCACTCCCCGCCGCAGCCGGGCTGCATCGCCGACCGTGCGGCGCACATCGATCATCTCCGGTCGCAGCGGAGTCGGTGGCACGACGACAAGGGCAGCGCGATCGGTCCGCGCGTGGGCTGTGCGGCCAATCCCGTCGAGATCGATCTGCACGGCATCGAGGGCGGCGGCCACGGGCTCCGGTACCGACAACCCCGCCGCGCCCCGGACGACGCGTTCGCTGAGCTCACTGCTCACCGCGCGCGTGAGCTCCTCTTGATACGTGACGAGCAACGGCATCAGCTCGCCCTTGACGAGCTCGTTGAAGCTCGAATCGCGGCGGAACCAATTGTCGATCGCGTTCGAAGCGGCGCGGCGCACGCGAGCCTCGGCGTCGTCGGCGAGCTGATCGACCTGTGGAGCGAGCGCTTCGCGCAGCGTCCGGAAAGCCCGCCGCCATTCGTGCCGGTCGATTCGACGCAACGCCTCGTTGCGCGCCGCACAAGTTTCACGCGCCGCTTCCAGCTGTGCGATGCGGCGCCCGACCGCAGCCACCTCCGGTCGGTCGCACACGCTGGAGGCCGCTCCGATCAAACGCTGCGCCCGGCGCAGGCTGTCGCCCAAGAACGCGACAACCGAGGCGGTGCTCCCCAGGTACTCGCGCAGCTCGCCGAAGAACGCCTCGAACCGGCGATCGTTGGCCGCATCCGTGGCCAGCCGGCCGCGGCGCCGTTTGATCCGCGTGCTGGCCGCGCGGAGCAAGTCGACGGCGTGGATCTGCAGCCGGCCGTCCGCCAGCGCGCGCTTGAGCGTCGCGCTCATCGCCAGCCCCTCGAACGCCTCGACGATGCGCTCGGGATCGCGCTGCTCGAGGCTCGGCCGCAGGTCACCGTCCGGGCCCAGGTCTTGCTTGGTGGCATCCAGATTGACCAACAGGAAGATGCGGCTGAACTGTGCCAGCAGGCGGTGGAAATCGGCGAAGACCTGCTCCAAGAACAACGTGTCGCTGCGCACGACGAACACCGCGCAGGCCGCGGCGTCACGGAAATCGCGCGTCATACGGTCGTAGCCGAACCGCATCCGGGTGTACAGGCCCGGCGTGTCGACCAGCATCGCCCGGGTGCGCGCCAGCTCGCCGGCTGGAATCCGCACATCGATGCGCCGGATCGTGCCGCGACCGTCGCGTTCGGGGTCGAACGGTCTGCCCTCCGCTTCCGCCGTCGCAATGCGGTCGGCGAGGTCGCGGTGTGCGCCGCGCATCCTCTGGTCCAACTCGGCGACGTCGCGCAGCGTTTCGCTGCGGCCGTCGTAGTCGGTCAACACAAACTCGGCGCGTGGCGCATGCGAGACGAACACCATGCACGGATACGCTGGCAGGCTGCCGACCTCGCTGACGTACTCGCCGGCAATGGCGTTCATCAACGTCGATTTGCCACTCTTGAGCGGCCCGAAGATCGCGACGTAGGTCTGCTGGCCAACGACCTTGTCGGCGAGGGTGACGAAGGAATCGCGCACCTCCTCCAGCCGGGCTCGCATCTTCGCACCGGCCGCGGAGGGTACCGTCTCGCCAATCGCTTCCGCCGCCCGTGTCAACGGCGCGGACAGCGGCCGCAGAGTACCGGCATATTCGTGGCAGAACCTGGCGAGGAGCGAGTGCATCGGGGGCGAGGCGACGAGATTATAGGTCGCCGTCGGCCGCGCGCCGGGCAGCGCTCGGCACCCCTACCTCCACCGAGTCCGCCATGTCGAGCCACGACGAGTCCACCTTGCACACGCTGTTCGCACGGCGCGCCCTGCTGCCCACCGGCTGGGCGCGCGATGTCTCCGTTGGCATCGACGCCTTCGGCAACATCGCACGGGTGGATTCAGCCGCTCCCGACGCGGGCGCGGAACGTGTGCGCGGCGCGCTGATCCCGGGGATTCCCGACCTGCACTGCCACGCGTTCCAACGCGCCATGGCCGGCCGCGCCGAGCGGCGCGGACCGGCTGGCTGCGCCGATTCGTTCTGGACGTGGCGGCAATCGATGTACGAGCTGGCCGCGGAGCTGCGGCCCGAGAGCTGCGGCGCCATCGCCGCGCAGCTGTACGTCGAGCTCCTGTGTGCCGGGTTCACGAGCGTGTGTGAGTTTCACTACTTGCACCACCAACCCGACGGCCGCCCGTATCGCGATGTCGGCGAGATGTCGCTGCGCGTGGTCGACGCGGCGCAGCGCGCCGGCATACGGCTGACGCACTTGCCTGTGCTCTACGCCCGCGGCGGCTTCGACGACCGACCGCTGGCCGAGGCGCAGAAACGTTTTCGCACCGACCCCGATCAACTTGGCTCGATCCGCGCGGCAGTCGACCAGCACGCCGAGGAGGATCCGACGGTGCGCACCGGCCTCGCGTTGCATTCGTTGCGTGCGGTGGATCCGGCAATGCTGCGCGCGGCGGTCGCCACCACGACCGCCGCCGACCGCCGGACGCCGATTCACATCCACGTCGCCGAGCAGCCTGCCGAAGTCGACGACTGCCTCGCCGCGACCGGCTTGCGCCCCGTGCAGTGGCTCCTGGAGCACGCTCCGGTCGACCAGCACTGGTGCTTGGTCCACGCCACGCACGTCGACAAGGGAGAAGTCGCGGCGATGGCCCGCAGCGGAGCGACGGCCGGCCTGTGCCCGACGACGGAGGCCAATCTGGGCGACGGCGTCTTTCCGCTCGGGGCATGGCTCGGCGCGGACGGCGCCTTCGGGATCGGCAGCGACAGCAACGTCAGCCGCAGCGCGGCCGAGGAGCTGCGTTGGCTCGAGTACGGGCAGCGTCTGCACGAGGGGACCCGCAACCACGCCGCCCGCGCGCCGAACGCCTCCGTCGGCGCCGCTCTGGTGCGCGGCGCCCTGGCCGGCGGAGCCGCCGCCTCGGGCCAGCCGATCGGAGCCATTGCCCCCGGCCTCGCGGCCGACCTCGTCGTGCTGGACGAGCATCACCTCGACGCTCTGGCTGCGGTCGACGACCCCGGCGATGCGTTGCTCGACGCCTGGGTGTTCGCCGCCGGGGACGCCATGGTGCGAGATGTCATGGTCCAGGGACGGTGGGTGGTGACCGCGCGGCGGCATCGCGCCGGAGAAGAGATCGAACGCGACTACCGAGCGGTGCTGCGCTCGTGACGCTGCGCGGCAAGCGACATCCGGTCCGCCGGTTGGTCAGCCTGACGCTCGCCACCGCCTCGCGCTCGGTCGATGCCACCCCGGTTGGCCGCTGGTGGCGCCGCCGGCTCGTGGCCGATCCACAGATTCACGAGGTCGACGTCACGATCCGCCGCGGCGGCTCGATCGAAGGCCTGCGGATCGCGTTCTTCTCCGACCTGCATGCCGGCCATTTCCTCACGGGTGCCGAGATCCTCTCGATCGCGGAGCGCGTGGCCGCCTTGCAACCCGACCTCGTCTGCCTGGGCGGCGACCTGATCAACACGCGGATCGGAGAGCTCGCGCATTGCACACCGCTTTGGGACGTGATCGCACCACCGCTGGGCGTCTACGCGGTACCCGGCAACCACGACCACTTCGGCCGGCGCTTCGGCCCGCGTTGGCGAGCCGCGCTGCGCGGATACGGCGTCCCAGTGCTGACCAACCGCGGCGTGCGCTTGCAATACCGCGGCGCGACGTTCTGGCTGTGCGGCATCGACGACATGACCGAAGGCGAGCCCGACCTCGACGCCGCCCTGGTGGGGCGCGGCGACGACGAGCCGACGATCCTGCTTTCGCACCACCCCGACGCCGTCGTCGATGCCGCCGAGCACGGCGTCGACCTTCAGCTGTCCGGACACACGCACGGCGGCCAGCTGCGCCTGTTCGGCTGGGCCCCGCTGAACCACTCGGAGCACGGCTTTCTCGCCGGGCTGTACCGGCACGGAATCAGCCAGCTCTACGTTGGCCGGGGTCTCGGAGTCACGGTCGTGCCGCTGCGCATCGGCGCCCGCCCGGAAGTCCCCATCCTGCGGCTGCGTGGCTGAGTGCGTCGGGTTGCCGCTCTACCAGCACCACGACGGCCCCCAATGCCAGCCGATGAAGAGGGGACCCGGCCACCAGTGTCGGTAGCGTCGCCGCAGCAACTGGAAGCCGGTGTGCTGCTCATAGCCCCAATCGTCGGGACCGAGCAGGTTCCAGCGCACGCGAAAGCCGCGCACGTGGCGCAAGGCGTCGTGCTCCGGCAACTGGAACTCGAGGTCGAAGCGGCGCACCGCACCCGCGGGCGTCTCCCACGTTCCGCCCTCGCCGTCGGCCTCGAGCACCTCCCAGGTGCGCTCGCCGAGATCGACGTCCTCGACTCGAGTGCCGGCGGGGTCCAGCTGCAGCGGAACATCGAGCGCGTTCTCGACCTCGAAGCCGACGTGCAGTGACGCAATCGGCGGCTCCTCGTCGCGGAACATGGTGATGCCATCCGACCAGACCCGCACCTCGCCCCAGCGAACGCCTTCGTGGCCGAGTTCGTACTCCGCCGCCGGACGACCATCGGGCGACTGCGCGTGCGCGCGCTCGGTCGGTTCGAAGTCACGGTGAGTCACCGCGCACGCCGACAACGACATCGCCAGCGCGCACCAGAACAAGGACCGCATCGGCGCCACTGGACGCAGAGTTTGCGCACCTGTCAAGTAGCCCGGACAGGCGCGGGGTGGCGCGAGATTCCATTGACGGTGCGAAGATCGGGGCCCGCACGGCACAATGCTCAGCATGCGTGATTCTGCCCTGCTGCTGTTCTGCACACTCCCGGTCTTGTCGTGCAGCATGCCACCAGCCACTGCCGACAGCGACCCCGTCGCCGTGGCCGAGTCCCCGATCACCGCCGACCGCCTCGCCGCGGAGATTCGCTGGCTGTCGAGCGACCTGTTCGAGGGCCGTGGGGTCGGCACCCGGGGGGACGCGCTCACCCGCGCCTATCTGCGCAGCCAGTTCGAACAGATCGGACTCGAACCGGGCAACGGCGACCGCTACGAGCAACCGGTGCCGATCATCGGCATCACGCCGCGCGTCACCCAACCGTTGAGCGCACGCGGCGCCGGCGGCGAGCTCACGTTCAGCGCACCCGACGACTACACCGCGGCGGCCGGCACCCCCGATGCGACGACGCAGTGGCGCGACGCCGAGCTGGTGTTCGTCGGCTACGGCATCGACGCACCGGAGCAGCAATGGGACGACTTCGGCGACTACGATCTCACCGGCAAGGTCGCGCTGGTGATGAACAACGACCCGTCCGGCGACCCGGAGCTGTTCGCCGGCGACACGCGGCTCTACTACGGCCGTTGGTCCTACAAGTTCGAAGAGGCGGCGCGCCGCGGCGCGGTCGGCGCGATCGTCATCCACACCAACACCTCGGCCGGCTACCCGTTTCAGGTGATCCAAGCAACGCACGGCAAAGAGGCGTTTTGGCTGCCGTTCGAGGCCGGCATGCCGACCCTGCAGCTGCGCAGCTGGTGCAGCGAAGACGCAGCACGCAAGTTGGCCGCATTGGGTGGACACGACCTCGACGCGCTGCGCGCCAGCGCCGAGCAGCGCGCGTTCACCCCGGTGCCGCTCGGCGTCACCGTGGCGATGGCCACCGAGAACACCGTGCAAGAGGTGCCCTCGGCCAACGTCCTCGCCGTCCTTCCCGGGAGCGATCCGGCACTGCGCGACCAGTACGTCGTGGTCACCGCTCACTTCGACCACCTCGGCATCGGCGCGGAGAAGAAGAACGACTCGATCTACAACGGCGCCTTGGACAATGCCTCCGGCACCGCCGCGATGCTGGCGATCGCGCGGGCGTGCGCCGCCTTGCGCCCCGCGCCGCGGCGCAGCCTGATGTTCGCGGCGGTGACTGCCGAGGAGTCCGGTCTGCTCGGCTCCCGGCACTTCTCGCGCTCCCCCACCGTGCCGGCGGCGCAGATCGTCGCCAACTTCAACATCGACGGCATCAACATCTGGGGCCCGACCCACGACATCGGCATGATCGGCCACGGCAAGAACTCCCTCACCGCGCTGGCGGACGAGGTCGCCCAACGGCGCGGCCGCACACTGAAGCCCGACAGCCAGCCCGAGCTCGGTCTGTTCTACCGCTCCGACCACTTCTCGTTCGCTCGGATCGGCGTCCCCGCGGCGTTCTTCAAGGCCGGGAGTGACTTCCTCGAGAACAAGTCCGGCCGCGTGCGCGTCAAGACCATGTACACCACCGTGCACTACCACCAGCCGTCGGACGAGTACGACGACCGCTGGATCCTGGACGGGGCGGTGGAGGATGCCGAGCTGATCCTCGAGTGCTTGCTGCAAACCGCCAACGCCGATGCCCAGCCGCGCTGGACGCCCGGGGACGAGTTCGAGAAGCACTGGCAGCCGGCGCAGTAGCGCTCGCGGGCGCTACGATCGGCTTGGAATGCCCGACCGATCCACCACCCGAACCCTCTGCGTGCTCGCCAGTCTCGGCCTCGGCGCCGCGCTCACCGCCCAGCCAGCGCCGCGCACCGTGCCCGAGGAGAGCGAGCACGGGCGCACTTCGACGCACGACGAGGTGTCTGCCTTCGTCGACGCCGTGCTGGAGATGCCGGGCGCGGGCCGCCTGCGGGCTGGCACGCTCGGCGTGACCAACGAAGGCCGCGAGATCCTCACCGTGACCGCCGCCGTCCCGGTCCTGGCCGAAACGCGTGCCGACGCAGCCGGCGACCGGCTGCGAATCTTGATCAACGCCAACATCCACGGTGGCGAGGTGGAGGGCAAAGAGGCCTGCTTGATGCTGCTGCGGGAGATCGCCACCGGAGCTCACGATGCACTGCTGCGAGACGCGGTACTGCTGTTCGTGCCGGACTTCAACGCCGACGGCAACGACGCGCTGGCGGCCAACCAACGGCGCGGACAGAACGGGCCGCGGCAGATCGGCCGCCGCGCCAACGCGCAGGGGCTCGATCTCAACCGCGACTTCGTCAAGGCCGAGTCGCCCGAAGTGCGCGGCCTGCTCGGTGCGATCAAGGCCTTCGACCCGCACCTGTTCATCGATCTGCACACCACCAATGGTTCGCACCACGGCTACCACCTGACCTATGCGCCATCGCTGTCCGCCAACGTCGACGCCGAGCTCGATGGCTTCGCACGCCAAGACTTCCTGCCAGCGGTCACCGAGGCATTGCAAGAGCAAGACGGCTTCCGGGCGTTTCACTACGGCAACTTCGGTCGCGGTGAGACCAAGAGCTGGTCGACCTACGACCATCGACCGCGCTTCGGCACCAACTACTACGGCTTGCGCAACCGACTCGCGTTGTTGTCGGAGGCCTACGCCTACCTGGATTTCGCGACGCGCATCGCGGTGACGCGGGCCTTCGTGCTGCGCGCGGTCGGCGTCGCCGTCGAGACCGCCGACCGCATCCGCTCGTTGTGCGCGGCAGCCGACCGGCGACTGCTCGACGGAGACGAGATCGCGTTCGGCTTCGACACCGTACTCGGCGCGCCCCGCGACGCCGAGGTCTTGGTCGGCAGCGTCGAGCGCGTTACCGGCGACGACGGCAGCCTGCGCTTGGTCGCCCATGACACCGTCACCGCCGAGCGGATGGCGGTCCGCGATCACTTCGTCGCTCGCCAGCACCGCCCCCTGCCGGAGGGCTGGCTGCTGGTCGCGCCGACCGCTGCGGCGCGCATGGCCCTCGAGCTGCACGGCCTCGACTTCGAGGAATTGGCCGACGCCCGCACCCTGGAGTGCGAGGTGTTCGTCACCGAGGAGCTGGTGCGCGCCCGCCGCGCGTTCCAGGGACACCACGAGCTGAGCGTGCGCGGCACTTGGGTCCGGCGCACTCAGGACTGCCCGGAGGGGAGCCTCTGGGTCCCGGCGCGCCAGCGCCTCGGCCGACTCGCCGCCCAGCTGCTCGAGCCCGAATCCGAGGACGGCCTGCTGACCTGGGGCGCACTCGACACGGGCGACGAAGCTCCTGCGCTACCGCTGCGAGTCCGCTCGCGGTAGCCGCCCGACTCCGGCGCGGGACTTGCGGGTCGGGCCAGCATGCGCACACCCGTGTCCACTCTCCTGTCGCTCGCTCTGGGCGCGCTCACCGCCACCGCGGTGCTGACGCCGACTGCCACTCAACGGACCTCTGCGGCCTCGACGCCGGCTGCGAGCCGCGCGGAGGCGTGCGTGTTCGTCACCAGGCCGGCGCGTCTACCGTCCTGGAAGGCCGGCGAGTTGTATCGCCAGGACGACATGCTCAGCCAGGTCTACCAGGAGCTCGATGCCCTCGGCTACGACATCGATCACATCCAAACGATGACGACCCAGCTGCGCGAGGAACTCTATCCCGAGCACCGCGTGGTCTTCTTCTGCCGGCGGTGACCCCGTCGGTGGTGGCCTACGAGACCAAGTCCTCGACCGGCAGCTGGACGTGGAGCTCGAAGTGCTGCTCCCCGTGCGCGAACGGTCGACCAATCCACGCTTCGGTACACGGGTGCGCCGACGGCTGGTAGCCGCTTGCCGGCAGCCAGGTGCCGAACAGCCAATCCAACGCGCGGACCTCCAAGTCGATGCCGCCACGCACTTCGAGCTCGGCCACGCACATGGTTGGCAACTCGAGGACACCGACGTCGCCATCCGAGGTCACCGAACCGTCCACGACCACCCCGACGTCGTAGCGGCAGTCCTCGCGCGCAACGATGTCGGGGTCGTCCCACATGTAGCCGAGCCACTGGCCGTCGGCCAACCCGCGCCGCTCCGCCCAAGACACGAGCTGTCGCGCGGCGGCGACGACGACGCCGCGGCGGTAGGGATCGGCCACGCGTACGTAAGCGACGCGCCGCGGCGGCAACCCGCGCACGGTCGCCGAGAACCCGTCCGGATTGTCACCGGGGGGCAACCGCGCCAGCAGATGGCGGGCGTCGTCCCCACCCATCGCGGCAATCAGCTCATCGCGGCGCTGCGCGCGCAACGCACCGACGTCGAACTCACTCGGCGGCACGCCATAGCGCTGTTTGAAGCTGCGCGAGAAATCGGACGATGAGGCGAATCCACAACGCAACGCCACTTCGGTCAGCGACGGCATCGGCGGGTGCGACAACAGCATGAGTGCACGCTCCAGCCGCACTCGCTTGACGAACTGAGCCAGGGTCTCGCCGACCAAGGCGCGGAACACGCGATGGAAGTGGAATGGCGAGAAACACGCAACGCGCGCCACGGTCTCCAACGGTAGCGGCTCGTCGAGGTGACGCACGATGTGATCGATGGCGCGATTGACGCGCTCGACGTAGTCGGCGCGCGCGGCGATCGAGTTCGGTCGGCCCACGGGGACACCGTATACGGCCGCGACGCTCGATCGCTACAGGATGTCGAGCACACCGCCGCTGCCGTCGGTCAGCGTCGGCATCACCACGCGGTAGTCGATGCCGGCCGACAGCGGAGCTTGCCATGGCACCAAGGCGGAGTCACAGACCGCGCCGAGCGCGACGATCGCATAGCCGCGCGCCAGCCGGCCGAGCTCAGCATCGGACGCCAGCCGCGCCAACCCGGCCAACACCCGGCGATCACCGACTTGGCCCAGCGCCACCGCCACCGACGCCAGCCTGGCCAGCGTTGGCCGCTCTCGCTCCAGCTCGTCGAGCAACCGCGGACCAATGCTCTTGTCGCCGAGCATCGCCAACGCCGAGCTCGTCTCGATCAGGATGCGCGGGCGGTGCACCTGACGCACGGCGACTTCGCGCAAGAGCACCAGGGCACGCCGGTCGCCGATCAAGCCGAGGGCGATGCTGACCGGCGCCGCCACCGGCTCGCGGCTGGCATTCTCGCGCAGGAGCGCGAGCAGCGGCTCGACCGCTTCGCGATCGCGCGCCAGGCCGAGCGACACCGCCAACGCCCCGCGCAACGACGGACTGACCGTATCCGCGAGCTCGCGCCGCAAGGCCTCGGCGACGCCCCCGGATCCCGGCGCACCACGCGCCAGCAGCCCGAGAGCCAACGCGATCCACGGTCTCTCGGTCGCCGGATTGGCGCGCGCGAGGGCACGCAACAAGAACTCGCGATTCTCGCCTCCCCCAATGCGGCCCAGCGAGATCACACTGTAGTAGCGCGCCTGTTGATCCTTGCCCTTCTCGTAGTAGACGCGCAGCGCCCGTCCGGCGTCGGCATCGGCGGAGGTCGCGAGATCGGCCAGCGCCACCGCTGCGGTGCGGGCGAACGGCGCGGCGCCGGTCGACGGATCCCGCAGATCCTCGACGCACACCCGCCGGTAGCGCTCGCGCCGCGCGGGATCGTCGCGGACCATCGCCGCGATCGCCGTCGTCGCCGCAGCCTGGATCACCCGCTCACCGCGCCCGCGAGACGCCGAACGGTACTCCCGCAGCGCACGCAATGCAGCGTCCACGAGCTGTGCCCCCTGGTAGGACCGCGACGCCGGCGCCAGATCGACCGTGCGCAGTCCGTGCACGGCCGCCAACGTGACGCCCCACCGCGCATCACCCCTCTCGAGTAGCGCGATCAGCGGTTCCGCCGCGCGACGCTTGCCTTGCAGGCCGACTTGCGCGCGCCCGTTGAGCCCGAGCGCATAGGCGGCGAACGCACGCATCCGATCGTCGACCTGCGTCGTACCACACATCGTCCGCCCCAGCTCGCTGTCCAACGCCAGCTCGGCAAGCCAGGGCAAGCACACCGGATCGCGGCCGATCCCCATGCCGAGGACGGCCGCCTCCCGGACCGGTCGCAAGGGGCTGCGCAGTCGAGCGCGCAGTGCCACCCGCGCCGCACGCCGTCCGACGGACCGCAGTTTCGCCACGCCGATCAACGCCGCGGTGGTGACATCGCGTTGGTCATCGCCGGCGAGCACCCCCTCGAACACCGGCAGGGCAATCTCGCCAAGATCGCGCTCGCTGGGCGCCAGTGTCCCCGCCACGCGCCGCCTCGCTCCCCCCATGTAGAATTCGTCGGAGCCGGTGGTGACGACGCGGTGCACCGCTTCCCTGAGGCCGAGAAACTGGTCGCGGTTGTACAGCCACCAGTACTCCCATCCGCTGAAGTCGACCTGCAGCGCACTGGAGCCGCCGGTCGGCCCACCCGAGCGTTGCGGCCTGGCCGCACCCGTCGCCGGCGCGATCCCAGGGCTCGCGGGCGCGGGCTGCAGCCCGCCCGCTGCGCCACCGCTCGGCGTCGGCGAGGGCGGAGCGCCGAGAGTCGGCGGTGGCGGAGGCGGAGTTTCGGCGGGCGGCGGCGGCGGCGCCGGCACGCGACCGCCGTGCGGCAGGAGCGCGGCGGGAGCGACCGCGACACAGATGACGGCGGCGGCCAGGGATGCAAGCAGGACTCTCAAGGGTCGGCCTCGGATGTTCGCGCTAGAGGGGGACCGGACTCGCAGCAAGCCGGGTACCGCCGCCCCGCCGCGGTGCTGTCAGCGGATCACCGCCAGACACCGTTACGCAAGCGGAACGACACCGAGCCCAGCCCGTCCAACCGGCGAATCGCAAGATCTGGCAAGCGTCCCCCGCCCGCGGCCGGCAAGGTGGAACTCGTCCCTTCTCCAACGACCAGCGCGATCCGATGAACCTGGGTGCCTTCTCCATCAGCCTCACCGTCAAAGACCTGGCGGCCTCTCGCGACTTCTACGCCAAGCTCGGCTTCGAGCCCATCGGCGGCGACGAGTCCCACAACTACCTGATCCTCCGCAACGGCGACTGCTTGATCGGGCTGTTCCAGGGCATGTTCGACCGCAACATCCTGACCTTCAACCCGGGCTGGACCGCGCAGCAAGAGACGCTGGCCGAGTTCACCGACGTGCGCACGATCCAAGACACCTTGCGCAGCCGTGGGATCGCCATCAAGACCGAGACCGATCCCGACGGCCGCGGGCCGGGCAGCATCGCGCTGCTCGATCCCGACGGCAACCCGGTGCTCATCGACCAACACGTGCCCGCGCCCGAGTGAACGGGCAAGCGGTGAGGCGCTCGGTCAGTTGCGAGCCGAGCGGAACTCGACCCCCGCCACCGACCCCGACTCGGTGGCGGCATCCACCGTGGCAACGTCGACCGCGCATCGGAACCCGAGGCTCGGGCGGCGATCGGTGATCTGGCGCGGCGCCGCCACGTAGAAGTGAAACGCACCCAGACTGTCGTAGCTCGCGCCCGCGGCAAAGCGCCGCTGGGTGCCGCCTCCATCGGTGGCGGTCCACTCCGCGACATTGCTGCACAGGTTGCGAATGCCCGCGCCGACGCCATCGGGGGTCACGTCACCGCCGCGTTCGACCGGCCAGGGTGAACGGCCGCCGGTCATGTCGAGGTCGACATTGAACTCGTCTGGTTCGAGCATGCCTCCGACCTGCGCGCAAGAGTACGGACGGTAGGACCGACCGCCGCGGACGGCGTACTCCCACTCCACCAAGGTCGGCAACCGCTTGCCGGCCCAGCGCGCGTAGGCCGACGCCTCGCGCCAATCGACTCCGGTCACCGGGAGGGCACCCTCCTGCTGCTCCAGCCGGCGCAGCAAGGACGCGCGGCGATCCGCGGCAGGCGGATCGCCATCCCAGTGCCCCGCATCACCGAAACCGTCCTCAGCGCGCAAGAACGCCGCGTACTGCTCGACGGTGACTTCGTTGACGTCCAGATAGAACGTCTCCACCGGCCGGTAGTCGAGCTGTGGCTGGCCGCGGTGCTCGAGCCCGTAGTCTCGGAACGTCGCCTGCTCTTCGCGCACGGAACGCCCGGCAAACGCGTAGCGCGCATCGCCGCTCACCAGCCGCATCGCACCGATGCCCACCGCCGGTGCGCGAACGCGATGGACCGAGACCAACGCCGGACGTTGCACTTCGAAACTCTCGACCTCGATCGATTCGATTGTCGCGCGCGACACGTTGCCAGAGGAGTCGGTGGCCTCACAAACCAACTCGAGCCGCTCAGCGGACCACGACGCGGGCAGCTCGAAGACCCCATCCCACTGCGAAACCGTGCGATCCTCGGTCGCCGAGCTGAGCGTGATCGGTCCCAACAGCCGTCCATCGTTGTCGCGCGCCGTACACCGCACGGAGGTGACCCCGTTGGGATCCTCCGCCCGCACGACCACCTGAAACCGATTGCGCTCTTTGGAGAACCAGCGCGCACCGACCGGACTCTGAAACCGCAGCGCCGGCCCGTCCTTGGCCACGGTCCACCGCGGCAAGCTGTCCGGATCGACGTGCAGTGCGTTGCCGGCCGCATCCTGGCCGGAGACGACGAGCTGGTAGTCCCCGTCGCTCAGTGTCGCCGGATCCACGGCCAGGTCCGCCCACGACCGCCGCACGGCGGCTCGACCCGGCAAGAGCACATCGGGAGCGCGCGCCGCACTGTCGATCGGTCGGCCTCCGCGGTGCACCACCCACTGCAGGTAGACCGGCGTTCGCCCGGAGCCGCCGGCATCCTCCACGCCCACCTCGACGACGGGCTCACCGGCACCGACGTCGCTCTGCACCGTGGCGCCAACCGTGCTCCGCAGCTGCAACGTCGGCGGCGTCGAGTCGCGGATCACCACGAGCCGATAGCGAAACTCCGGTTCCTCGGGCTTGTCGATGCCACCAGCCTGACGACGGAACGCGGCCACTTCGATATCGTACTCACCGTCAACGGCGAGCGGCACCTCGGTCGCCGCACTCGAGTTGCCGTGCAACGACACGGACCTGGTCGCTGCAGTTCCGCCGGGGCCGCGCCAAGCGACTTCCGCCGTGACCTGCACCTGGTTGCGTTGTAGTGAGAGCACCACCGCATCGCCGTTGGTGTAGTACTCCGGCGACCCACCACCGGCTTCTACGGGTTCCAAGCCCTCAGGCGACACCGTGAGCTCGGGTGGACGGGGCTCGTACAGAAACTCGACCCTGGCCTTGGCTTCGCCGCGCGAGCGATCGGCGTGGAACGACGAGCTGGAATCATCGGCAGCGACCTCGATCACCCCGGTGTAGGGCCGGTCCAGCTGCGGGAAGGACAGCCTCGTACCATCACCCTCGACGTGCAGCTCGACGGCGACCTCGGCTCCGTCCTGATCGCGCACCACGATCGACGTGACGGCCGGCCGATTGGTGGCCGCCACCAACTTCGGCACCGCACGCGCCGGAACGATGAAGACGCCCGGGCGGGCGCGCACACACCCCTGCAGGTCGAGGCTCAGGGTCAGCGGACGCGGGTCCACGTCCATCGCCAGCGTCTCGGTGCGCACGACACCGGCGTGGTCGGCAACCTCGACGAGGAACTCGACCGTGCGGGCCTCGCGCTCCTCACCCGCCAACCAGCTGAGAGGCAACGAGAACACGGACTTGTCGTTGACCGATCGCGACCGATCCAAGGGCGCGGCCCGCATCTGCCCGCCGGCAGCCACGGTCACGCTATCGATGAACGCCGGATCCCCGGAGATCTCGACATCCAACGCCATCCCCACCGGATCCAGCACGCGGTCCTGACGACCCGGCACGACCACTCGCTCGAGACGCCACGCCTCGCCCGCGAGGTAGACGACGCGGATCGGCTCGCTGTACTGGGTGGAGCCGCCGGCGATGACCTCGACGTAGCCACGCACATCGACCATGCGCTGCAGGTCGCCGGGCGCCGCGATCGAGAGAGAGTGCGCCCGCTCGTCGCCGACGAAGCCGAGCTGCCAGCCAGGCAACACGTCGATTCCCGTCTGCGGGTCGGACACCAGCCGCAGCCGCGCTTCCTGATGCGATAGCTTGAGGTTGGCCACTCCGATGCGTAGATCGGGCTGCTGCGGCCCCAAGTAGACCGTTCCCCCCTCGATCGCCAGGTCGATGGGATCCAGCCCCGGCGCCGGCCGCATCACCCAGAGGGCCAGCAGAGCCAGGGCGACAGCCACCCCCGCGATCCACGGCCAGACCGCCGGCGGCTTGGCAACCCGTGCCAGCTCCGCGTAGGCGGCCTGAGCGCTCTCGAACCGATCGTCTCGGCTCTTCGCCAAACAGCGAGAGACGAACGACTCCAGCCGCCTCGAAACCCGCACCCCACACTCGCCGAGGCGGCGCGGCGGCTTCGACAAGTGTGCATCGATCGCTTCCTGCGGGGTGGTGCAGGAGAACGGCATCTCGCCGGTGAGCATCTCGAACGCGATGACCCCCACCGAGTAGAGATCGGACCGGCCATCCAGCTCGACGATGTCCGCGTCACCCCGGAGGTGCTTGCACTGCTCCGGCGACGAGTAAAGCAGCGTGCCACCGCGCACGCGCTTGACCGAAGAGTCGGCGCCCCCATCGAGCACCGCCGGCATCGACGAGCTGGCGATCGACTGCGTCAGATCGAACGCCCGCGCGGTCTCGACGAGCGCGCGCACATCGGTTTCGACCCGCCCCTCGGCGCCGACGTGCTCGCTGATGCCGAAGTCGATCACCTTGACCCGCAACGGCTCTCCCGGCAACAGGAAGACGTTTTGCGGCTTGAGGTCGAGGTGCAACAGAGAGGTGCCGTCGGGAAGGGTGTGCGCCGCCGACAGACCGGCGAGGATCTGAAGAAGCACGTCGACCGCGGTGTCGGTGGAGAATCGGCCGTCCCGCGACAACCTCTCCGACAGCTCCTCGCCGCGGAGCAACTCCATGACGAAGTAGTGCAACCCACTCTCCGTCTTGTCGAACGTGATCCAGCGGACGATGTTGGGATGATCCAGCGTCGTCAGCAGCTTGGCCTCGCCCAGAAACCTCTCGAGCACCGCCGCATCGGTGGACGCAATGTTCAGCACCTTCACCGCGACGGACACCCCGAGCATCTCGTCGACGGCTTCGTAGACCGTGCCGAACGTCCCCTTGCCTAGCTTGCGCCGAACCCGGTACTTACCGCTGAGAAACTCGCCGGTCAGATCCGGCTGAACACGGTTCGGCGTAGTCATCAGCGCATTCTTGGGGGCGCACTCGCGACGGGCCTACAGCGCACGGCCGCAGCCGGGGATTATCCGCCACCGTTGTTCACGAAGCAAAAGGAGTCGGTTGGGCCGACCGGGCCACTTTCGGCCTACCGCGAGGGTCAGCGCCCTCCCCAGAACACTCTCAAGTCGCTGCTGTCGTAGCCCACGATGGCCACGTCCGGGTCGCCGTCGCGGTCGATATCGCCGACCGCTACCGCCGAGGGACCAATCTGCCCCGTCGCGATCGGCACCCCCGTCGCGAAGCCGCCGTCGACCTGGCGCAGGACAGAGAAGTCAGCGCTCGTGCGGTGGACACAAATCAAATCGATGGCCCCGTCGCGGTCGATGTCGGACGCCGCCAGGGACTCGGGCGCGATCCCGCCGCAGCCCACCGGCGGCCGGACCACGAACGAACGCGGCGCGACTTGTACCAACACCGTCACGTCGTTGGTGTCGCGGTTGGCGCAGGCGACGTCGGTATCCCCGTCTCGGTCCAGGTCGGCGATGACCACGGCACTCGCGAACCCGCCTCCCGTGGCAATCGGAGCACCGACGCTGAACGATCGCGGCGCGTCTTGAAAGGCGATCGTCACGCTGTTGCTGGTGCCGTTGGCAGCGACCACGTCGACCGCGCCATCGCCATCGAGATCACCGATCGCCACGTCCGTCGCGGAAGCACCACCGAGTAGCATGCCACCGGGGGTCGTGAACACGCCCGACTCGCCCTGATAGTGTACGACGAAACGGCCACCGCGGTTGACCGAGACCAGATCGACGCCGCCGTCGCCATCGACATCTCCGATCGCAATCGCGGCGGGCCGGATCCCCCGCGCACCAACGGTCTGCACGGGTCCGAAGGTGCGCGCGGCGCCTTGGTAGATCACCGACAGCGAGTTGTTCAGCTCGTTCGTCGTCACTACGTCCAGATCGCCATCACCATCGACGTCTCCGAGAGCCACACCGAGTGGACCGCGGCCGACAGTCGAGATCTCCGGCAACGACGTGAACACGCGTGGCGCGTCCTGGAAGAAGACCGTCAGGCTGCCCTGCGGTGTGGGGACGAAGTCGAGATCGGTCGTGACGACATCGAGGTCCCCGTCACCATCGAGGTCACCGACGGCCACCGCGGTGGGATTGAGCCGACGGGTGGGGTGCGGATCAGTGGGCGTGAACTCGCCGGCGGCGCTCTGGAAGAACACCGTGGCGGCCGATGCGTCCGCCAACAGCAAGTCGCTGCGGCCATCGACGTCGAAATCGGCGGTCGCCAGCGCGTTGATGCCGAGAGTGCCTACGCGCATCTCTCCCGCTGGCACGAGCGCCCCCGTCGAGTCCTGAAACAGGAAGGTGACGCCGGAGGGCGCCGCCGGAAACCGCACTCCGGCGCTGGCGAGCGCGACGTCCAAGTCACCGTCGTGATCCAGGTCGGCCACCACCATGGACTCGATTTCGGGGCGCAGCGCGGCCACCGGTGCTTCGGCGACCAAGGCCCCCGCCGCCGACGCGCGCAGCACCGTGACGTCGTTGGAACCGCGGTGCGCACACAGAACATCGACGTCGCCGTCCGCATCGAGATCGACGGCCTGCAAGGCCTTCGGCCGAATCCCGCCAGTGGCCACCGGCGCCAACGCGGCAAACGTCCTGCCAGCGCCGTGGCGGAGCACGACGACATCGTCGGTCACACTGTGGGCCGAGAGCAGATCGACGTTGCCATCGCCGTCCACGTCTGCGGCCGCGAGCGCCTCGGGTCGACCGGCGGAAATGGTCGCGAGGGTCTCGACGGAGAAAGAGGTGGCTCCGTTCCGCCACAAGGCCACCACTTCGCCACCGACGTGGCTGGCCGCCAGATCGACATCGCCGTCGCTGTCCAGATCGGCCGCGACCAGAGCCGCCAACCCTGGGGCACCGGTCGAGACCGACGGCTGCGCGAAGAACGACCCCGGCGACGCCTGCAGAAAGACCGTGACGTCGCTGCTCGTACTATCGCCCACGGCGAAGTCATGGTCACCGTCGCCGTCGAAGTCCCGCGCGATCAGGAACGCCGGCGCAGTGCCGGGCACCGCGATCGGGGTCTGCGCCGCGAAGCTGCGGTTGGCGCCCTGAATCATCACGGTCACCTCCGCGGGTCCGGACTGAAGCACCGCGTAGTCCGTGTCGCCATCGCCGTCGAAGTCACCCACCGCCGTCGCGCGGTGCGCGCGACTCGCGGCCTGGCTCGAGACCGTCGCGTAGCTCGGCAGCACTTGCTTGGCCACCGTCGTGCTCGACGAGGACCCCTGCTCCTCGTCGAAGCAAATGGCGCGGACCAAGAACTGGCCACCGACGGCAACCGTGCGGCTATCCCAGATGAAGTGCCCGACCTGCCCCGTTCGGCTACTCGCCACCGGGTGCCGGAACGGATCCCGGGCCGCCACGCGCCATCTCTGACCGGGGGACACCGCCGCGGCCAATGGCGCCACGAACGTGACGTCTCCCGTCTTGCCGCTGACGCTGCGCACGACTGCGGTCTGCGCGACCCCTCCGCTGGCGAGGAGATCCGCAGCCACCGGGTCGGCGACCAACACCAGGTCGAGTGGCCCGGCCGCCAATGCTCTGGCCTCGTTGGCGACTGTGCCGAGGCTGGTCACCGGGTTCGCACCGGCCGCCGCAGCGGAGCCGAGGGTGACGGCACGCAGCTCGCGATCCGCGCCCGGAGTGGGTTCGCAGAGCACCACGAGACGACGGCGATCGTCGGTCAGCGCAATCGAGGTCGGGGTAGGGAACGCCGAAGCGCCACCGGGTCGAACCGACTCCAATACGCGGGTCGCCAGGTCCAGCTGCACGACCCGATTGGCGTCGCGCTCGGCCAGCAAGCACCGGCCGGGCCGCCCCGGCCACCACGCCAAACCCGACGGATGCGCCAAGCCACCAATCCATCGCGTGATCACCGGTGCCCCACTCCAGTCGATCCGCCACAGAGCGTCATCGGCGGACACCAGCGCGGCCGACGGCCCCCAAGGCAGCACCGAACGCGGCGCACCGTCCGGCCCCGAGCCAGCACCTCCGTCGATGGTGGCGAGCACGCTGCCGTCGTCCAAGCTCACGGCCGAAAGCTGCCATCGCCCGCCGGTATCGTGCCCGATGAGCGCCTGGCGATTGTCGGCGTCGACCGCCAGCGTGGACGGCGCTCCGGCCAACGTGGCCACCGTCCGCGTGACGACCCCGGTCGACAGCTCGACCTCCGACAACACACTGCCGCCGCTGGCCGCGTCCAACACCAGCGCCCTGGTCCCATCGCCGACCGGCACTGCGCCGACCGGCGCCCGGAGCGGACTGCCGCTCCACTCCGCCACCAGGCCGGTCGGCTGCACTCGCGACCGCAAGAACTGAACTTCGCGGTGCTCCAACGCCACGCGCAGCCACGCCGCGCTGGTCACCAGCGAGGGCAGCCGCACGGTGGCAGGGTCGACGGGCACTGCGTAGCCACCGATGTAGGAGTCGTACGGCACGCAGATCCGCTTCTGATCGATGAACGCCGGGTCGTCCAGCAATCGCAGCAGCTCATTGGGATCGGTGGTGCCCAGAGGGACGAACGCCTCGCCGGGCCGGCGCCACTGGAACAGCACGCGTACCGGATCTGCCTCCTCGTCCGTGACCACGTAGGGCACGGTGATGCCGCCGTCACTGTCGACGTTCGCGGCGAGAAAGCCGCCGTCCACTTGCACGATCGGCTCATCGTTGTTGTCGACGGAGAACTCCACCGTCTCCCGTGCCAATCCGACGCCGACCGGATCCGAAGGCGTGAAGCGAACGCGCACACGGCGTTCCTGATCGGCGAAGTCGATGTCCGTATCCCAGAAGAAGTCGACGACGGACTCGGTCCCCGGCGTGCCGACACCGACCAACGCGACCGGCTCGGTCTGGCTCGCACCCGCGCGGCGCGCCAACTGCCAGCCGCTCGCCGGCTGCGACAGATCTCGATACTCGACCACGACGTTGACCCGGTGATTGGGATCGAGCACCGAGAAGCGCAGGCGCGCCACGCCCGAGACCTGCAAGTTGGCGGCCGGCGGGGCCGGCTCCAGCACATCGAGAACCGGCAGATCGTTGCCCAAGCTCGCCGTCGCGGCCAAGCTGGCTCCGCCCTCGATCCGCGCGATCACGCGGACTCCACTGCGATAGCTGCCATCCAAGTGAGTCTCGTCGGCGAAGCGCCAAGCCAGACGCGCGGTGAGCCCGGCCCGTGAGGACTGCAGCGTGACGGGATTCTGGTCGAGGCCCACCATCGGACGCTCTTGGCCACGGGGGTCGTCCGGTGCGACATAGAAGAACCGCACCGTGACCGGATCCTCCTCGGGGTCCGCGACCACCAGCGATAGCGTCGCCGGAGACAGCACCGGATCGATCACGGTGATGCTGCTGACGATCGACTCGGCGTTGCTGCTGCCACCACCGCTATTGGACAGGGCGGTCACTCCGGCAGTACCGAACCCACACCCGGCAAGTCCGACCCCGGCGAGAGCCACGACGGCCGCGATCCGCATCCGCGAGCACCGCACTGTAGGGTTGCTCTTCACGACTGTTCCTCCGCGTCGACGGCGTACGTGAACGTGCGCATACTCGAAAAGCGGTCGAGCTGGTGCACCTCGATCTGCACGGTTTCGCGCACCTCACTCGCCGGGATACGAAACGCATAGCGCTTGAGGCCAGGCCGTGTCTCTCCGGGCGCCACCAGCCGAACCTCCTCCCACTGAGCCACTTGTGGATCCCCGCCATCGACGCGGTAGCGCAGATCGCCGAGCTCGCTCACGTCACCGAGCTCGAGGGTGATCTCGCCGACGAGGCTGCGCTGCCCCTCGATGATCACATAGCGCACATCGGACGGCGTGAAGTCGACGCGATCCCAACGCAAGAGGTCGCGGGATCGTTCGTGGACGGCGCGCACCATCGCCGCGCACAGCTGCTCGGTGATCACGCCCGGCAGCTCGGTCGTCACCGTTTCGGACTCGGTGGCGACGAAACCCGCAGGCACCAACACTCCGAGAAAGTAGGCGCCGACGCCCGCAGCACGGTCGATGAAGCTCAACGACGCTTCACGGGACTCGCGATCCATCTGCGCGATGCGGGACGTCGCGTCGAGCGCGCGCACATCCGCCGAGCTCGCTGCACTGAGCTCGAACACCTCCATCGCGAGATTCGCGCGGTAGTAGTAGCTTCGATCGCTGACAAACCAAGTCGCCGGCCCCCCCAGAGCGAACAACAACAGGTTGGGCCAGAAGCGGTCGTTCAGCCCGGTGCGGATCGACGGGCTGTAGGTCAACGTCGCACCGAGCACCAAGTCCGCGTCGCAGCCGCGCGCCGCTTGCAGAAGCGCCTCGGACAAGGGCACACCCTCGGCGGCAGCTACGGTCAACGGAGTCACGCGCGCGAACGAGCCGCGCATGGCATCGACCAGCTCCGCGGTGACACGCTCGGATTCGAAGGAGATCGCCAGATCGGCCGGCTCGGGATCGACCGCCCCCGACACGAGGTCGCCAAACCCATCGGCGACCGCCACGGTCGCCGGCAGCACGGCGACGTGAAACGGCAGGCGGTCCCGCGGAGAATCGAACTCGGGAGTGGCGCAGCCGACGAGTAGCCAGCACGCCGCTGCGATGGAGGGGCATGACCGCATGGGAGCAGAGGTCGCGAGGAACGGGGTGCGCAAGGCAGCGGGACGACGACCGGTCGCCCGCCATGGCGGAGACGTCGATTATGTGAGGTGCCGTGCGACTGCGTCCACTCCCGCGGTACGAGCCCATACCGCCGCCCGTTGTCCACCTCCCGCCGTGCGCGCACGGACCGCGGCGGCATACTACATGGTGTGTCGACCCGACCGCATTCGGCCACTTGCACGGCGCGCTCCCACACGACCTCGCTCAGCGTCGCGGTGTTGTGCCTTGCCGCTGCCTGTGGTGCCCCGCCCGAGGAGACCATCGATGTCGGCGCACACGGTCTGCGGCTCGCCGCGGTCGCCCAGCACGCCCTGGTCCGCGGCCCGCTGGCGGAGATCCGCGGTATCGACGATCCCCTGCACCGGCCGGACATCCCCCGCGACACCGTGCTGCTCGAGACCTTCGACGACTTCGAGCAAGAACGGCTGGGTTGGCCCGAGGACGCCGGCGGCTCCGTCGAACGCGAGGGCGACAACTCGTTCTTCGTCGTCCGCGACCTGGCACCGGGAACGCTGTTCGGCATCAACATGGACGCCCGACCGCACCGGCACTACGTGCTGTCGCGGCGCATCCGCAGCGACCGGCCGGTGGATCTGGACTTCTGCGTGCTCGAGCGCCCGCGGCCGCTGCAGCTGGATCGGAGCAGCACCGCACGCAACCTGATCGCCGGCTACCGGGACTCGCTCAAAGTGCACTGGTTCGAGCCACCGGAGCCCGACGGCGAGTGGCACGAGGACAAGTTCTCCTTCTTCAGCACCAGTGAGACCACGACGCTGACGCTGCTGATCCGCACCATTCGCAGCACGCACTCCCCGGCGGCGAAACGCCGCGAGATCGCCTTCGACGACATCGCCCTGCACGAGCTTCAACCCGACGACGAGCAAGCAGTGGCACTGCTCAAGACCCGCGACAATGTCGGCGGCAGCCACCTGGAAGGTCTGGTCAAACGCGGGCAGTTTCCGCCGATGTGGGGCATCCCGGGACCGCGGACTCCGGTGGACGGTTCGTTCGCGGTGCGCACCGCTCTGTACAGCCCAGCGCCGGGTGAGATCGAGTTCGCACTCCGCGTCCCGGCGCGCGCCTCGTTGCGCTTCGCCGCGACCTTGGCCCGTGAGAGCACGCCAGCCAGCCGGGCGCGGTTCTCGGTGGTCGTCCGGCACGCGGGAACCGAGCACTTGGTGTGGTCGGACACGGTCTCCGCCACGGGCGAGGATTGGTTGTGGCACGAACACCGCGTGGCGCTCGACCAGTGGGCCGACGAGCCGATCGGTCTGGTGCTGCGCACGGAGGGCGAGCAGGGTGTGCCGCAGCCGTTGTGGGGAACACCGGAGATCGCGGTGCCCGCCGCCGGCGACACCCCGCACAACGTCATCCTGATCGCCATCGACACCCTCCGGGCAGATCGCTTGCGCTGCTACGGCTTCCGCCGGGAGAGCTCTCCGCACATCGACGCACTCGCGGCCGACGGAGTTCGGTTCGAGCAGACCGCCGCCAACGCGAACTGGACCTGCCCTTCGTTCGCGTCGATCTTCACCGGCTTGACGCCGTCACGCCACGGCGTGTTCGACTGGGGCGCCACGGCCCCGCTCCCGCAGCGGCTGGACACCATTGCCGAGCAATTCCAGCGGGCCGGATTCTCCACCAGCGCCATCATCTACAAGGCACCGCTGTACGACGCCGGCTACGACCAGGGGTTCGACGTCTTCTTCAACGTGCCCCGCCCCTACCAGGTCGGCTCCGAGAACCTCGCCGAGGCACTGGCGTGGCTGCAGCGACACCGCGACCGGCGCAACTTCTTGTTTCTGCACTTCAACGACCCGCACCAACCCTTCACCCAACCGCAACCGTTCGACAAGCACTTCGGCGCCAACCCCGAGGCCAGCGGCGTGCAGTTACCGCACTTCGTCGATCCGCGCCGCGATCGGCATCGGGCCCGGTTGATGCGGTTGCTGTATGCCGGCGCGGTGGCGTATGTCGACGACTGTGTGGGCCACTTCCTCCAGGCGCTGCGCGACGCCGACCTCTACGAGGACGCCGCGATCGCTTTGGTGTCCGACCATGGCGAGGCGCTGTGGGAGCACGGCCACTTCGGCCACGGCCAGCTGTTGCTGCGAGACAGCGTGGTCCGCGTTCCGCTCTTGGTCAAATCGCACCGACCCGACCGCGCCCGCGGTGTCGTGGTGCCGGATCAGGTCGTTGCGTTCGACATCATGCCGACGCTGCTCGAGCTCGCCGGTCTACCGGTCGAAGCCGGCTTGGACGCGCGTTCGCTGGTGCCACTGCTGGCGGCCAACGCCGCACCACAGCCCCCGCGGATCGCGGTCGTCGAGACCTCGGCCAACGGACTGGCGGCGCGCACGCCTCAATGGAAGTACGTGCTCCACACGCCGGGCACCGAGAGACTCTACGACCTCGCCGCCGACCCCGACGAAGCCACCGACGTCCTGGATGAACAACCGCGGGCCGCGGCTCGGCTGCGGCACCACGTGCTCGATCACGTGCTCCGCCATCGCCCCGGTCGATACCTCGCCGTGCTCGCTGGCGAGCAACCCATCGACCCGGTGGAGCTCACCGACGTCGAGCGCGTCGCGGTGCTGTTCGGGCAGGACCGCACGGCCGACGGCGGCGACCGGCTGCAGATCGCGCCGCCCCACGGCTCCGGTGTCGATACGATCTACCGCATCCGCGCCGAGGCGAGCCCGCGCGCCACCCGAGACGGTCGGTCCCGGCGCTTGCGCGCGGCGTTGTACACACCAGGTCGCCTGCAGGAGCTGATCGAGGCGGGCGCGGGCGGCGCCTACGTGTTCGACGGACCACCGCCCCATGACGTCGAGGCGCGGCGCGCGCGCAGCCTCGACCTCCAGCTCACGGACGCGATGCGCGCCCTGGGCTACGTCGGCGGCAAGTAGCTCCGCCGCGGGCGCAGCCGGGGATTCTCGGCTTTTCGGCGAGAAGCCCGTCACGGGCCGGGGGGGCCTCCCCATCTCCACCGCGGGCTCGGGCGCCGCAGCCAAGCGACGCGGCCGCGAGCGACATCACGCCGAACGCGAGGAAACAGAGATGGCCAGCCAACAAGCACACCCCACCACAATCGCCCAACCAACCATCGGCACCGACCCCCTGGAGACGATCCGCCGCCTGATCGCCCGCGGTGAAGTCGCCCGCGGCATGTGCCGGCTGTTCACCACTCTCGACGCCGCCCGTGAACGCAGCACGCCCGCCGGTTGGCAGCAGTTCTGCGCTCGGGTCCAGGCGCATCCGCTGCGCGCCCTCATCCACCAGGATCCGATGAGCAAGCGGAGCTTCGACAAGCCGCGCGGCTACGCCGGCGATGCGGAGCTGCTCGACTACATCTACGGCCTCAAGACGCTCGACGGCGTGTCGGACATCGGCCGCGCCGTGCACGACTACTGCCTCGGCCGGGCGTCGATCTGCGCGGTGCGCCACCGGCGCGACCTGCTCGCCCACCGCATCGACCAAGCCGCCGACGGCGCCGGCGGCGCGGGACGCGTGCTCTCGGTTGCGTGTGGCCACCTGCGCGAAGCCGACCACTCGGCCGCAGTGCGGGCCGGTTGGGTGCGCGACATCGCCGGCCTCGACGCCGACCGCGAGAGCCTGGCGGTCGCCGCCGCCGCCCACCCCGGACTGATCACCCCTTGGCACCTGTCGATCCGGCGCCTGCTGGGACGGGAAGCACCGCTGGGCAAGTTCCACCTGACCTACTCCGCCGGCCTCTACGACTACCTCGAAGACGCGGTGGCCGTGCGGCTGACGCGCCGCATGTTCGACACGCTGCACCGCGGCGGCCGCCTGCTGGTCTGCAACTTCCTCACCTCGGTGCCGGATGTCGGCTACATGGAGAGCCTGATGGGATGGAAGCTGATCCTCCGCAAGCTCGAAGAGCTGCCCCGGCTGCTCGCCGAGATTCCGGCGGCGCAGATCGGCGAAGTGCGCACCTACAGCGACCCGTTCGCCGCTGTCGGCTATCTGGAAGTGCGCAAGGCGCGGTAGCATGTGAACATGACCCGATCGCCCGCTCGCACGCTTGCCGCGGCAGCGCTCGCGGCGCTGGCGACCGGAGCCGTGCGCGCGCAGAACGCCGACTACGCGATCGACTTCCAGCGCGACATCCGGCCGATCTTGGCGCGCCATTGCTTCGCCTGCCACGGGCCGGATCCGGCGCATCGCAAAGCCGGCTTGCGCCTGGACCGGCGCGAGGCTGCGGTCGCGGCCCGCGACGACGGCGCCGCCATCGTGCCTGGCGACCCCACCGGGAGCGTGCTGTTGCAGCGCATCGCGAGCACCGACCCGCGCCGCGTGATGCCGCCACCGGATGCTCACCGGCCGTTGCTGCCGGCGCAGATCGAGCAACTTCGCGACTGGATCGCGGCCGGCGCGGAGTATGCCGCTCACTGGGCGTACACGCCGCCCGCCGAGCATCCGCTGCCGGCGATCGCCGATGCGGACTGGCCGCGGAACGCGATCGACCACTGGGTGCTGGCCGCCCTCGAGGCACGCGGCCGCACGCCCGCACCGCCCGCCGACCGGGCCACCCTGCTGCGCCGGCTCAGCCTCGACCTCACCGGTCTTCCGCCGACCGCGGAGGAGGTGCGCGCGTTCCTCGACGACCGCCGCGCCGACGCCTACGAGCAATGGGTCGAACAGCTCCTCGCCTCGCCGCGACACGGCGAGCGCATGGCGACCTTTTGGTTCGACCTCGTGCGCTACGCCGACACGGTCGGCTACCACGGTGACCAGGAACACGCGATCGCGCCCTATCGCGACTGGGTGATCGCCGCGTTCAACCGCAACATCCCGTTCGACCAGTTCACGGTCCAGCAGCTTGCTGGCGACCTGCTGCCCGAGCCAACGCAGGAGCAGCGCGTCGCCACCGGCTACAACCGGTTGTTGCAAACCACGCACGAGGGTGGCGCGCAGGCCGGCGAGTACCTGGCGATCTACGCCGCCGACCGCGTGCGCAACCTGGGGCTGGCGTGGCTGGGTTCGACCGTCGGTTGCGCCCAGTGCCACGACCACAAGTACGATCCGTTCACCCAGCGCGATTTCTACGAGCTGGCCGCGTTCTTCGCCGACGTCGAGGAGAAGGGCGACTTCGCCGGTAGCCCCAACACCACGCCGACCACGCGGCCGCCGGAGATGCGCGTGCACTCGGACGCCGACCGGCAACTGCTGGCGGCGATCGACACCGAGCTGGCGCGAGCGACCGAGCGCGATCCGGCATCGGCGGAGCCGCTGCGCGCCCAGCGGGCAGCGATCGAAGAGCGCGGGGTGCGGACGATGATCACGCGCGCCTGCGCACCACGCGCCGTCCGCGTCCTCCCGCGGGGCGACTGGATGGACGACTCGGGTGCCGAGGTCCAACCCGCCGTCCCGGCGTTCCTCGGCGTGCCGCTCGACGCCGCGGACCGGCGCGCCACCCGGCTCGACCTGGCCCGATGGCTGGTCCACCCGCGGAACCCGCTCACCGCTCGCACGTTGGTCAATCGTCTGTGGGCGATGCTGATGGGCCGCGGCCTCGCCCGGGTCGACGACCTCGGAGTGCAGGGCGACGCACCGTCCCATCCAGAGCTCTTGGACAGCCTCGCGCTGGAGCTGGTGCGGAGCGGCTGGGACGTGCGTCACGTGCTTCGCCTGATCGTGCGCAGCAGCACCTACCGACAGAGTTCGGACACCCCGGCGGGGAACACGGCCGACGATCCGGACAACGTCTGGCTCGGCCGCCAAGCGCGGTGGCGGCTGGCCGCCGAGTTCGTGCGCGACCAGGCGTTGTTCGCCGCAGGCCTGCTGCAGCTGACCGACGGAGGTGCGGCCGTGCGCCCCTATCAGCCGGCCGGATACTACCGCCACCTCAACTTCCCCAAGCGCAGGTATGCCGCAGACGACTCCGCGCAGCAGTGGCGTCGCGGTGTGTACGTGCATTGGCAGCGCCAGTTCTTGCATCCCCAGCTGCGCAACTTCGACGCGCCGTCTCGGGAGGACGGGGTCGCCGCGCGGCCCCGCTCGAACACGCCCCAACAGGCACTGACTCTGCTCAACGACCCGACCTTCGTCGAGGCCGCCCGAGCCTTGGCGGCGCGCGTTGCGACCGAGGCAACCTCGGATCGATCGAGGCTCGAGGCGGCGGTCGGGCACGTGCTATCGCGCGCCGCGCGCGACGACGAGGTCGATGCGCTGCTCGCGTTCTTGCGGCGGCAACGCGCGCACTACGCCGCGACACCGGGCGCTGCGCGCGCGTTGCTTTCGGTCGGCATCGCCCGCCGGCCGGCTGCCGTGGCGGACGACGAGTTGGCCGCCTGGACCGCGACTTGCCGCGTGCTGCTCAACTTGCCCGAAGCCATCACCCGCCATTGATGATGCCCATTCCGCCGATCGACCGACCCGAGCTCGCCGTCAGCCGACGGGCCTTTCTCGGCCGCGCATCGTTCGGCCTCGGCGCCGCCGCCCTGGCCCGCCTGCAGGGCGGCGCCAGCTCCCACGTCTTGCCACACCACCGACCGCGTGCAAAGCGGGTGATCTTCCTGTGCATGGCCGGCGGCCCTTCACAGTTCGAGACCTTCGACTACAAGCCCACCCTCGCGGCGCGCGACGGCGAGCCAATGCCGTCGTCGGTCACCGCCGGTCAACCGATCGCACAGCTGCAGGGCCAAGAGCTGCGCATCATGGGCGCGCGGGCGCGCTTCTTGCAGCACGGACAATCCGGTCAGTGGATCAGCGACCTGCTGCCATGCACCGCACGCATCGCCGACCGCCTCGCCGTGGTGCGCTCGATGACCACGACGCAGATCAACCACGACCCGGCGCACACGGTGATGAACACCGGCACGCAGATCCCGGGCCGGCCGTCGATGGGATCCTGGATCACCTACGGGCTCGGTAGCGAGGCCGACGACCTGCCCGGCTTCGTGGTGATGAGCTCGATCAAGGGGCGCAACCCGCAGCCGATCGCGGCGCGCCAATGGCACAGCGGTTTCTTGCCGTCGCGCTACCAGGGGGTCGAGCTGCAGACGCAAGGAGCCCCGGTCCATTACCTGGAAACGCCACCAGGCATGGATCGCGACCAGCAGCGCGACACGATCGACACCGTGGCCGCGCTCACCGCGGCGCACCCCACCCTGGGTCAAGACCGCGAAGTCCGCGCTCGCCTGGCGCAGTACGAGCTGGCATTACGCATGCAGATGAGCGTGCCGGCACTCGCCGATCTCAGCGACGAGCCGCGCCACATTCTCGACCTCTACGGCGTCGACGGGCTCGACGGCTCGTTCGCCGCGAACTGTCTCATGGCGCGGCGCCTCGTCGAGCTCGGAGTCCGCTTCGTGCACCTGTATCACCGCGGCTGGGATCACCACGGCGGCCTCGACAAGTGGATGCCGATCTGCTGCCATGCCACCGATCGCGGCACCGCAGCACTGGTATCGGACTTGGCGCAGCGCGGCTTGCTGGAGGACACGCTCGTGGTCTGGGGCGGTGAGTTCGGCCGCACCCCGATGGTCCAGCACAAGGACGGCGGCGCCGGCCGCGATCACCACATCCGCGGCTTCACGATGTGGCTCTGTGGCGGCGGTATCCGCGGCGGCGTCGCGCACGGCGCCACCGACGAACTCGGCTATCACGCCGTCGACGACATCGTTTCCGTCCACGACCTCCACGCCACGATGCTGCACCTCCTGGGCATCGACCACGAACGCTTCCATGTGCGCCAACAAGGCCTCGACATGCGCCTCACCGGGGTCGAGCCGGCACGCGTCGTCCGCGCGCTGTTGGCTTGAACCTTGTGGGTTGCGCGGTGCGTACGGAGTCAGGCTCGATTTTCTCGCTTGGCGGCAGCCGCCAAGCGAGAAAATCGAGCCTGACTCCGTACGCACCGCGCAACGCGAAATGGCAACCCCGCGTGCGCTCCTGGGTCAGGGTTGGGGGCGCAGCTCGGGGGCGTAGAGGACGAGGCCCTGCGCGGAGGCCAACGCGCCGGCTCGGAGCTCGAGCGCCATGAAGTTCGGTGGCGGGCAGTCGTACTCGCAATGCAGGCCGAGATCGGCGGCGGGGGTGAAGCCGAACTTCGGGTAGTAGCTGGGGTGGCCGAGGACGACGACGCCGGCGGCGCCCGTCTCTCTCGCCGCGGCGAGGCCGGCCTCGACCAACTGGCTGCCGACGCCGCGGCGCTGCCATGCGGGCACGACTCCGAGGGGGGCCAGGCCCAGCAGCTGTAGATCGGCGGGCCGGGTCTCGATGGTTGCCGGCGTGAACAGCACGTGGCCAACGATCTTCGCCCCGGTGTCGGCGACCAGCGAGACCACTGCTCGACCGGCATCGCGCAGGGCATCGACGAGGTCTGCCTCGTCCGGTCCGCCGAACGCGGCGCGGTGGACCTCGCCGATCATCGCGCGGTCGGTTGCGCGCTCCGCGCGCACGTCGAACGCCCATTCGCTCATGGGCGACGGACCCTACGGAGGTCAGCGGCCGATGACCAGGACCAGTGCGTTGGAGAACACCAAGAGCCCGGTCGCCGCGTCGCCGACCAGCCCCTGCGCGGCAATCGAGCCGCCGAGTAGGTTGACCGACCCCGGAATCGGCAGCGGTACCGTGCCGCCCGCGCCGGGCACCAACCCACCGAACGTGAGCAGGTCGACGAGGATCGCACAGCCGGGTGCGCCGAACGGAATGGGCACCGGGCTGGTCGTCGCCGACAGCGCGGCCACCTGCAACAGCGGGGGCGGTCCACCGGTCAGCGTCAAGGCGAACCCTGGATTGCCGAGCGTCGGGTTGCCGTTGGTGCCGGCCACGAGCGGGGTCGCGCCACTGCCGCTGCAGCCGGTGCCGAACACCGTGACGCTGGCGGCTGGCTCGGTGTAGGTCACCGTCAGCACCGGCGCCGCGCTCGATTCGCGAGAACCGAACGCGCGGGCGTTGCGCGTGGTCGACTCGTCACCGACCACGATCCAACCGTGGTTGCCGGCGGGTGCGTCGAGCCAGCCCTGCACGTCGGCGGCCATCGCCGCGCCGCCCCACACCACCGGGCCGCCACTGCCGACCGCGACCGATCCACTGATCGCGGCGGCAAAGTCGCCCCCCGCCGCCGACCAGCTCTGGGAGGGGAAGAAGCGGTGCAGCCACGTCGCATCGTTGGACGCTGCCGCGGTGCCGGTGCCGCCGCCGGATCCCGGGCCGGCACCTCCGCCGGCCACCGACGCCCCCTCCCCCCAGCTCGCGCTCAATCGATGCGCGTTCATCGTGGTCGACGGTGCCAACGGCGGTGCCTGGACGATCGTCATCTGCAGCGACGCGGCAGTGACGGTCGAACCCCGCGGGATGCCACCCAGGTCGAACCGCAGCACGGCTCGACGCGCCAGCGGGTTCATCGACGCGTCCACCCCGGCAAAGATCCGCGTCCCCGACCCGTTGCTGAGCGCGCCGCTCGGGTCTTCGTACAACGTGTTGTCGGCGACGGGAGACAGATTCACCGTCACCTGCGCCGTGGCCGCCACCGTCGTGGCGCCGAAGGTGGCGAAGGCCACACCGAGGAGACGAGGGAAGCGGGCGCGGGGGTCGTAGTGCACAGATGTCCTCCAATAGGTGTGCGGAACCGGGGCGCCGCGCTTCGCTGCAAGTCCGGTACCCCTCGACTTCCCAAGCGCCCGCTGCCTCGCGGCGTTCACCATGGGCACAGAGCCCGTTCGCATTGTGAACGCGCGCCGCCGCCCCCCAACCGCCTCAGCCGGCGGTCGATCCGATGGCCATGCGCAGCACTTCGGCGAGGTGCTCGGGAGAAAACGGCTTGTGCACGAAGCCGTCGACGTCCAAGTCGGCGAGCTGGCCCAAGACATCCTCCGCCCCATACCCGCTCATCAACACGACGGGCAGATCGCTCCGGATGCGGCGCAGCGCACGGCATGTGTCGGCGCCGTTCAATCCCGGCATGGTCAGGTCGACCAGCGCGGCCGAGAACCGCGCGGGCCTCTCGCGCAACAACGAGAGCGCCTGCTCACCGTCACGAACCACCACCGCGCCAAAGCCCGCGCCGCGCAATACACGCTCGGTCAAGCGACGCACCGACCCTTCGTCATCGACAACCAAGACATCCGCACCCTCCACGAGGCTGGGCCGCCGCGCTGCCGATCCCGCCTGCGGAGCCGCCGCGACCGTGGTCGCCGGCAGCAAGACCTCGAATCGACTTCCCTCTCCCTCACGCGTCTGCACGTCGATGCCACCACCGTGGCCACGGACGATGCCGAGCACGGCGGCCAACCCGAGCCCCCGGCCGTCCAGCTTGGTCGAAAAGAACGGGTCGAAGAGGTGCTGTTCGGTTTCGACGTCCATTCCGCAGCCGTCGTCCTCGACGACAATCGACAAGTACTGCCCAGTCGGCAGCTCGTCGCTCGCGCCGGCGGCGATCAGCCGGTGGCCGTCCACTGACCGCCGTCGGGTCGACAGCCGCACGACACCGGGCGCATCGGCGAGCGCCTCGCCAGCGTTGGTGACGAGGTTCATCACGACCTGCGACAGCTGACTGGCGTCTGCCTCCACAGCCGGCGCGTCCTCGCCGAGATCGAGCTCGAGGCGAGCCGAACGTCCCACGGAAGCTTCGAGCAAGCTGGCCAGCCCGCCGATCAGCCGATTGACGGAAACCACCTCCACGGTGAATCGACCCTTGCCAGCGTACGCCAGCATTTGCGTGCACAAAGCAGCGGCGTGTTTGGCGGCACTGATCACATCGTCGAGAGACTGGCCCTGCGCGGCATCCGTCACCTCGGCGCGCAACAGCTCCGCGTTGCCGAGGATCGTCGTCAAGTAGTTGTTGAAGTCGTGGGCGATGCCCCCGGCCATGACACCCAAGCTCTCCAGCTTTTGGGTGTGCAGCACCTGCGCCTCGAGACGCTCGCTCTCGAGCTCGGCCCGCCGGCGTGCACTGACGTCGATGACGTAGCCGAGGTAGTGCGTGGCGGCACCGGATGAATCACGCAGGATCGTGGTGAAATCGTCGAGCCAAACCGTGCTCCCGTCGCGGTGCCGCACTCGATACGGCAGGTGCGCAAACCGCTCTGCACCACCATCCGTGGCGGCTTGCACTTCGGCGACCACTCGGTCGAGATCCGGCGGCTCGATCAGCTCCGCGTAGACCACGGAGCCTTCGAGGAACTCACGCGGAGAATAACCGAACACGCTGGCCGCGTTGGGCGAGACGTACTCGACCGGCCACCCGGGCGCGTTGCGCCATTTGAAGACCACGACCGGCCCGCTCAGGAAGATCTGCCGCTCCTGCAGCAACGGGGCAGTGCCCGTGAATTCATCGTCGCCGACCGCCTCGGGCTGCCACGACTGCGAGTTCCTGGGATCGCTGGCGCTCATCTCTTGGCCCGACAACATCATCGCCGATCGCAGCTTCGTTTGCAGGCACGAGACTGCGCAGACCGGCATCCCGATCACGCGGTGTTCGACGCAGCGCAAAGCCCTGGCCGCACGCCTACGGCTGGCGCACCTCCCAGCCGGCGAAGCCTCCGGCCTTGACCGGGGTCAACCGATAGCGCTGCTCGAGGTGCTCTGCGAACCAGCGCAGACCCGCACCCTGGGCCGCGGCTTGCTCGTCGTGCAGGACCTCGAATGCGTCTTGCGTCATCAGCAGCGTTCCACCCCGCGCGCGCAAGCGCTCGGCAGCCGCGTCGAACGCCGCAAGCCCACTGCTGCGGTCGGACATCATCGCCACGTCCGGCAAGAAGAAGTACGGGGTGTCGGGCAGCGCGACGAAGCGCGCTTCGATGTCGTCGAGCCCGCCGATGAGCAACAGCACCGGTCCGTCCCCAGCCACCTCTCGCACCCCGGCGGCAAAGGCAGCGGGGCGCTCCGGTGCGTCGTGCTGCGCGACGAAGAGGACGCCCGCCAGCAGGCTCAGCGCGAGCACGCACGCCAACAATCGCTCCGACCAAGACCGCGCCATCCGCCACGCCGCCGGCCAAGCCAGCGGCAGAAGATAGGCACCCCACTCCGGATGGCTTCCGAGCATGCAATAGGTCGCGGCGCAGTATGCGACGACGGCCAAGACGAACCACCCGGCCGCGCGCCAGCGGACCGCCACGGCAACGACCGACAGCGGAAAGAACGGCACGAGCCACTCACGCCACAGGGTTCCCGCGGCCGCGCCGGGGTCGGCCAAGGCCCAACCGAGGTGCAGCTGAACGAACTCGAGGGTGTGCGGCCCCGGCGGCCCCGTGTAGAACGCCTGGTACCACAGGCGCAACACAATCGTGAACCCCGCGTGCAGCCCCGAGAGCGCGAGCACGATCGGCCACCCACAGCGGGAGCCTTCGAGCAGAAACGGGACCAGCGCCACCGGCAACAGGACCGCCGAGGCGTGAAAGAAACTCGACGTCGAGGTCGCGAGTGCTAGCGCGATCAGAATCGGCCATCGCGGCCGGCGGGCAAACCACGCCGCCGCCAGCCAAACGCCCCCGATACAACCGAGGAAGGGGCCCGCCACCTCGACCATCGTGGCATAGAACAAGACGGCTGGGGTGAAGCTCACCAGCAACGCCGCGGCGATCGCCGGCCGGCGCGGCACGCCCGCGAGCCCAAAGGCGACGCAGCTCGCGCCGGCGCCGGCGGCCGCTCCGAGCTGGGAGCAGAGCCGAAACGACTCGAAGTGGCTCAGGCCGAGCGCCTGCCCCAGAGCGCGAACCCCCTGCGCGACATACAGGTACGCCGGGTGGTTGCGATGATCGTAGGCGCCGTCCTCGCTGCGCAACAGGAACACGTAGCCATCGCCGTATACCGATCGTTGGCCCAGAAGCAGGTACGCCACGAAAGCGATCGCGGCCACCGCGATCGCGTCACTGACGAGCCCGGGTGCCGTTGGCCAGCGACGCTCGATCGACATCATTGCCGGCGCCGATGCTCCCCGGGTGACGCCTTCTCCCGTGACGGCAGACACTTCTGCAACACCGGTACGAACGCCGCCGCGTGCCGCGCGAAGCCGATGTCATTGGGGTGCGATCCATCGACCGTGGCCTCACCATCGTCGCCGAGCAACGCTGCAGCCGCCACCACGTGGACGCCGGTGACCCCCTCGGCGCGCAACCGCTCGACCACTTCGTCGAAAGCCGCGTGGTTGGCATCATTGCGCCGGCGCCGACCTTCCCGCAACCAGGCGTCGTCGAACACGCGATCCTGCACGAGCACGATCGGCGTTCTCGGCCGTGCAGTCCGCAACGCGCGCACCAGGGGACCGAGCCGCGCGCGCACCTGAGCGTCATCGACATTGGGCAGGCAGTCGATGACGTAGGCCGCGGCCTCGATCTCGGCCAACAAGACGCCGATCTCCGGCTCCAAGCGACCGTTGCCCGAGAATCCGAGGTTGACCGTGGGCCAGTCGAAGTGGCGCCCCACTCGGGCGACATGGGCCAAGCCCGGACGCGATGCGCAGGCACCCTGGGTGATCGACGTGCCGTAGAACACGATCGGCGCCCGCTCGCGACGTGGCGCCGCAACCAGCTCGTAGGCGGCCGGCACCGCCAGCTCCAGCTGTTCGACGCCGTTGTAGAGCGGTAAGTAGAGCGCGAACTCACGGAGAGCATCGGCCTCACCGAGGCCGTCGACCAAGACCACATCCACTGCGCGCGTCTCCGGGCGCACCACCGCGAGCCACCGCCATCCGCGATCACCGGCCCGCGCGTAGAGGTCCAGCCCACTGACGCCAGTCGCCGGCATGTGGGACATCGCCAACGCCGACCGGCGCAGACGGTAGCGGACCCGAACCTGCGGCGACCGGGTGCGGAAGCGCACCACCAGTCCGGAGCTGTCGCGGGACAGCTGCCACACCGGCGGCCGCACACTCTCTTCCGCTCGGGCCGGCAACCGATCGTACGGCGCAGCGAGTTCATCCCTCCGCCACCCCTGTCCTTCGACGGTCAGTTCGGTCGCCGCCACCCAGCGGAGGTCGGAGACGTCCTGCGGAACGGCCATCAGCAGAGCGAGCGCACACCACATGCCGACAGCATGGCGGATCGCGACAACCGAGACGAGCCGGCCGGACCCGCGAAAAAGTGTCGCGGCACAAATCTCTTGACCGCAACCAATCCCAATCGACGTTCGTGTTCGAGAGTTCAACCCAAGACATCCCTTCCCGGCTCCCGTGCTCCGAATCGCTCCCGGCCTCTTCGTCTCCGTTTCCCTCCTCGCCAGCTGCACGACTCTGTCGAGCGGTATGGCGTACACGATGGTGCGCGCCGATCGCAGCGCGACGCTCGCACCGCTCCACGAGCAACTGCCTGCACGGCAGAACGACTCGCTCGGTGACATGCCGACGAGCCACCTGGAGATCGTGCTCAAGGGCGGCTTCTTGAAGTACCTGGAAGCGGTCGAGCGCCCCGAGGTGGCGATCTTCGCGCGCGCCAGCGTGCGCGATCCCCAGATGCCGGAGGAGCGCCTGGTCTGGGAGAAGATCTACCTCGCCAGCGAGAACCCCGACGAGCAGATCGTCATCAACAAGGCGACGTTCTTGCCACGGATCAACATCCCGTTGCTCCCGGGGATCGTCTTCGACGACCAGGAGATCTACGTTTCGCTGCGCATCATCGAGCTCGACCAGGACGACAACGAGCGGGTCAAACGGCTCGTCAACACCGCCGCCGGGGCCGTGGCGGCGTTCAAGCCAGAGGCCGCTGTGGCGGCCTCGGCGTTCCAAACCGCTTTGGCGTTCGTCACCGCGGCCAACTCCGACGACATCGAGTTCCAGTTCGACTTCGGCTTGATCCCCAACGAGGGCAGCATCCAGCTGGTCGACTGCGACGCCGACGGGGCGCGGCTCGACCTCGTCCTGCAGCCCCGCCTCGGTGACTACGTGGTGCTGAAGACCGAGCACCGGCAACGTATGCATCTACCGAACAGTCACCTCGGCGTGGCGTTGGAGAGCGTGCAATGGCTGCTCGGCACGGTGATCAAGCTGGCCACGTTCAACATCGCGAACTGGCGTTGGTGGGAAGACTTCGGCGCCGACCGCGACGACGACTTCTACATGCAGATCGTCGGTCGCCCCTTCGAAATCCCGTTCGAGGGCTGGCAGCTGCCGGAGATCTCCGCTGGCCGACTGTCGATCCCTGAGAACGGCGGCCGGCTCTATCTGCGCGGCGATCGGCTCGAGTACCGCGACGGCGGCGTCTCGCGCACGTTCGTCGACCAGTCGTACCTCGTGCTGTCACTGATCGAACCGCGCGAAGGTGTCGACCTCGACGTCCTGCGCGCCGCCAACGAGGCCAAGGAATCCATCAACACGGTCCTGCGCACCGGTCAGATCCAGGCCGACGAGATCGAGGCGCTGGCCGAGCAGGCGATCGACCGCATCGTGGCCGCGCACGACGGCGGCGCCGTGCGCGATCAGCTCGACGCGGCCCTGGACGCAGCCACGACTCCGGCACAGATCCAGGCCGCCTACGACGCCAGTGTGCAGCGGGTCGACCAGCTGGAGGTGACCGACCGTGCCAAGCACGAGCTGCGCCAGATGCTGCGGCGCCGCGCCGCGCGCCGGCACCGCGACCTCGGCGGTGACGGAGACGTACTGGGACCTCGACTGGCGACGACGGTCGTGTTCGGCACTGCCACCGGCGCGACTCTGACTGCCGAGCTGCAAGTCCTGCATCCCGTCGGCGCTTCGGTGACGGTGCGGGATGCCGCCGAGGGCACGGTTTCAACCACCTCGGTGGGGCCGCTGGCGTTCACCACGGTCCGCCAGCAGCTGCCGACGAACACCGACACCGCACACCGGCCGCTGCAGGGCGAGTTGGTCGTCGAGCTCGATGATGTCCTCCATCGACTCGGCTACTGGGTGCTGCCCCCTGCGCTGGATGCAACGCTGGAGGCGGGGACGCCGGGCCAGCTGAACCCGACCACCTCACTGGCGTCGATCCCGGCGGGCGCGACCTTGCGTTTCAGCATCGCGGATGCCGTCGACGGGCAATCGCCCTTCGCCTCCGCTGGCGGGTTGACGATCGATGGCAACGAGCTCGCATCGACAATCGACGATCAAGGCAGACTGCTGGCGGAGATGCCGAATCCCGCCATCGACGGCGAGATCCGCATGAGCGGCCCACGGGGCGGGTTCACGCTGCGCATCGGAGGACAAGCGCCATGACCGGTCGCCCGTGGATCGGCCTGCTGCTCGCCGCAACCCTGCCCGGCTGCGCGCTCAACGTCGACTACCAGCGCCTCAACCGGCACGTGATCGCGTGCGACCGCGAAGGCATCGCCTACGACCCGAAGACCGGCACGAAACTCAACCAGCACGAGCTGCAAGCTCACATCGACGGCTTGCTCGGCCGTGCGTTCGCGTCGCTCGCCGCCGACGCCCGCGCACACCCCGATCAACCTCGCCGCCTGCTCATCCACGTCCACGGCGGACTCAACACCGAGGCGGAGTCACTGGGCGCGGCCGACCGCGCCATCCCGCGCATCCTCGAAGAGCCGAATTCCGACGACCGCTGTTACCCGATCTTCATTACCTGGGACTCCGGCCTGGTCTCGAGCTACTGGGAGTACGTCTCTACCCTGCGGCGTGGTCGTCACGCCCCGCTCTGGGGCCCCATCACCGCGCCGGTGTACTTCCTGACCGACCTGCTGCACGGCATCATCAGCTTGCCGCGCAACTGGATCTTCCAGACCGGCATGGATGTCGCCCTCGGCGCCAAGGTCGCGTTCGACACCAACCTCCTGCCGTCGTGGCGCAACGCAGCGCGGGCCGCATCCGCATTGGCCGATGTCGACGCCGAGAGTGCGCGGTCGCGCGGCGAAGTCCTGGCGCGCGTCGGCCCGTACTCGCGCGGCTTCTTCGCACAGGGACTGCGCCTTTGCAGCTATCTGGTCACCCTGCCGACCAAGATCATCAGCAGCATCTTCGTCGGCCAGGGATTCGGCCAGGGGTCCTGGGACGGCATGCAGCACTCTGCATCGAACTTGTTCCACCGCTGGGAGGAGTTCGACCTGCTCTCGGTGCAGGAAGGGGATCCCGAGCTCGTGCGCAGGCAGCTTCGACAGATGCCGACCGGCGCGTTCGCGGTGTTCCTGCGCAGGTTGAGCCGCTTCTACGAGGAAGAGAAGGCGAAGCCGGCCAACCGCGGCGCTCGGTTTCAGATCATCCTCGTCGGCCACAGCATGGGCGCGATCATCATCAACAGCGCCCTCGAGCTACTCACTTCACCACCGACCGACGACTGCGGCATCAGCGCCAACCTGCCGATCGATCACATCGTCTACATGGGAGCGGCGGCATCGGTCGGCGAAACGGCCTCGGCGGTCGTCCCCTACCTGTTGGCGCATCCGACCGCCCGCTTCCATCTGTTGACGCTGCATCCCAACGCCGAGGCCGAGGAGACCAACTTCCTCGATCTGCCGCCGCGCGGCAGCCTGCTCGAGTGGATCGACAATTTCTACGGCAGAGCGGTCAACCCGCAGGATCGTCGGGTCGGCAAGTGGATCAACGCGATCCAATCGCTCCATCTGTTCCGTGAGATCGCCGACCGCATGACGGTCAAGGCGTTCGGTGTCGATGGCGACAGCAAGCCGACGAAGCACGGCGACTTCAACCTCTGCCCGTACTGGCAGCACAGTTTCTGGGACCCACTCGGGCCGATGGTCTACTGACGCTCGAGGTTGGCTCGGCGGTCAAGACCGACGGCGGAACACGCGCTTCAGCAGGGAATCACCACTCTTGCGGCCGGCATCGATGGACCGCGTTTCGCCAACGCCACCCGAGCTCTGCGGCTCGACCGCACCGCCACTCGACAGCGACCGCGCCACCTCTTCCAGAGTCTGCACGAACAGATCCGTCGGCGAGAGGCGCTTGCCGAGCTCTTGGTCGAGCCGATGCACGACCCGCATCGCCAACAGCGAGTGGCCGCCCAAGTCGAAGAAGTTGTCGTGCACGCTGACTCCTTCGCAGCCGAGCACGTCACACCAAACGCTCGCAACGGTGCGTTCGACATCGTTGCGGGGCGCGACCGGCGGACCCGACGAAGCTGCCACGCGCTCGCCGCGCATCGCGAGCAAGCGCTTGCGATCGAGCTTGCCATTGGCGGTGAGCGGCAGTGCACCCAGGGTGATGAACGTCGCCGGAACCATGTAGCGCGGCAGCCGCTCGCGCAGCGCGGTGCGCAGCTCGCTCGCCGTCATCGAGGCGCCCGCCTCGAACACCACGTAGGCAATCAGCTCCGCGCGCTCGCCGGACGCATCCAGCAGCACCGCGCAGGCGCGGACCGGCTGTAGTGCGACGGTCGCGGCCTCGACCTCACCGAGCTCGATCCGATAGCCCCGCAGCTTGATCTGGTTGTCCTTGCGGCGGATGAACTCGAGCGCGCCATCGGGGTGATAACGCGCCAGGTCGCCCGAGGCGTAGACCCGCGCGCCGGCATCGGAGGAGAACGGATGAGAGATGAACTTCTCGGCGGTCAGCTCCGGACGGTTGCGGTAGCCGCGGGCCAGTCCGTCGCCGCCGATGTAGATCTCGCCGGGGACACCGAACGGCACCGGCTGCAGATTGCGGTCGAGCAGGTAGAGGTCGGTATTGGCGAGCGGCGGGCCGACCGGAACACCGGCCATCGGGGAGTCGGGATCGGACTGCACCGCGGCGCCGGTCGAGTAGATCGTGGTCTCGGTGGGTCCGTACAGGCACCACACGCCGGCGCAGCGCTCGAGCATGCGTTCCGCCAGCTCGCGTGGCAGCAGCTCGCCTCCGGACAGGGCGACGACTCGATCGTTGCCGCGCCAGCCGGACTCCAACAGCAACCGCCAAGTGGCGGGCGTGGCCTGCATGCGCGTCACGCCGTGCCGGTCGACGATGTCCGCCAGCGCTAGGCCGTCCCGCACGTCTTCCTGCGGCACGACCACGATGCGCGCGCCGACTACCATCGGTGTGAACAGCTCGAGCGCCGAGATGTCGAAGGCGATCGAGGCCAGCGCCAGCATCGCGTCGTCCGGACCGAGCCCCGGCTGGCCCGCGATCGAACACACCAAGTTGACCAGGGCGCGCTGCGGGATCTCCACTCCCTTGGGTACACCGGTGGAACCCGACGTGTACAGCAGGTAGGCCAAGTCGAGCGGCCCACCGACCGGCTCGGGGTCGGCGATGGAGGCCTCGGCCAACAGCTCGCGGTCGCTGTCCAGCAACAGCGGCGCCGACACGATGTCGCCGCGCTCGGCGTAGCGCTCGGCGGTCGTGACCAACAGTTCCACCTCGGCGTCGGCCAGCATGGTCTGCACGCGGGCGACCGGGTAGCCGGGATCGATCGGCACGTAGACCGCACCCGACTTCAGCACACCGAACAAGGCGACGACCATGTCGACCGAGCGCGGCACTTCGATGCCGACTCTGACGTCGGGCCCGGCACCACGGGCACGCAGTACGTGCGCGATCCGGTTGGCGCGTTCGTTGAGCTCGCGGTAGGTCAACGCCTCGTCGCCGCATTGGACGGCGATCCTCTCGCCGTGCTCACGCACGGTCCGCTCGAACAGCTGCGGGACGCGCAGATCGCGGGGGTAATCGCGCTGCGAACGGTTGAGTTCCACGAGCAATCGCTGGTGCTCTTCCGGCAACAGCACCGGCAACGCCCAGATGTCGGCGTCTGGGTCGGCAACCACGGCGTCGACCAGCAGCTGCAGCCGGCGCAGCATGCGCGCGGCGGTCCCGGCTTCGAACAGCGAAGCGTCATACTCGAGCACCAACTCGACGTCGGCGTCGCCGAGGACGGTCAACTCCAAATCCAACCGGGTCGCGACCTGCTGCGGCTGCAGCGGCTCGACCTCGACGCCGGCGAACTGCAACGGCTCGGCGTCGGCCAGCACGTTGCACATCACCTGAAACAGCGGGTTGCGGCCGAGATCGCGCTCCGGCCGCAGCTCGAGCACCAGCTGCTCGAACGGCTGCGCACCGTGCTCGAGTGCCGCCACGGTCGCGTCGCGCACGCGGCGCAGCACCTCGCGAAACGAGACCGCACCGCCGAGCCCGACCCGGACCACGACCGTGTTGACGAACAGGCCGACCAGGGCCTCGAGCTCGACGGTCTCGCGGTTGGATACCGGCACACCGACGACGACCTCGTCCTGGCTGCTGGTCCGCGCGAGCAGCACGTCGAACGCCGCCAGCACGGTCATGAACCAGGTACACCCCTCGCCGCGGCCCAGCGCGCGCAGCCCGTCGCTGGCAGAACGCGACAGCGAGTGGGTCGCCCGCCCACCGCGGAACTGCTGCACCTCCGGCCGCGGCCGATCGGTCGGCAGCTCGAGGGTCGGCAACGCGTCGAGGGTCTTCCGCCAGAATTCGAGCAGCCGATCCCGTTCAGTGCCGTAGCGGGAGCGCTGCCAGTGGGCGTAGTCCCCGTACTGGACCGCGAGCGCCGGCAGCGGCGACGCCTCGGCACCGCCGCGCCGCGCTTCGTAGAGCTGCGACAGCTCGGTGACGAGGATCGACCACGACACCCGGTCGATGGCAACGTGGTGGACGACGACGACGAGGACGTGATCGTCGGCACCGATGCGCAGCAGGTGGGCCCGCGCGACGGGTCCTTCTGCCAGGTCGATGGGAATCGCGCCGAGCTCCTCGAACCGCTGCATCGCCGCCGATTCCGGCTCGGCCTCGCGGGCGAGATCCTCGACCGCCAGCGGCGGCAACGCCGCGTCCGCGACCTGCGTCGGCTCGCCATCCACCATCGAGAAGCGAGTCCGCAACACGTTGTGGCGCTGCAGCACCTGCTCGATCGCCCACTCGACCGCTGCGACCTCGAGCGGACCTCGCAACCGAAGCGCCAGCGTCTTGTTGAGAGCCGCGCCGTCGGTCTCGAGCTCCGCCAAGAACCACAGCCGCTCCTGCGCGAACGAGAGCGGCAGGCGCGTCCCGGCCGGAACCGGCGCCAGCGGGGCAACCGCCGGCTCGTCCTCGCCCAGCAGCTCGTTCAAGAAGGCGACCACCCCGGGCTCGGCGGCGCGCAACTGGGCCCGCAGCTCGTCCGAGACCAGCTCCTCGGGCTCGTAGCACAGGCGCCCCGCCTCGACCCACGCGTCGACGCCGAGTTCCTGCAGCCGCATCACCAGTTCGGTCGGAGTCACCGGTCCCCCCGCGTGGGCAGAGGTCGGGCGCGCGCAGCAAGAAGAACCATGGTCGGGATCGGAACCGCGAGGAGGAGGTCCCGAGAAGATTACCGCGCCAGGGGCGCTTTCCGACCCTGCCTTGCCAGCAGACGCACCGTCCTAACGCTCAGGACTGCGTCAGCACCGGCGGCGCCGACTTGGCGAGAAACAAGACCGCCATGGCAGCGCGCTCGAGGGGCTCGCCGCCGTGCAGATCGGGCGCGAAGCTGCCGTCCGCCTGTTGCCACTCGAGCAGCATCGCGGCGCCCTCGCGATACCAATCCCGGCCCTGGATCCCCGCCACGCGGTTGAGCTCGCAGGCCCGCTCGAGCGCGTAGAGGTAGTAGTACTGATGGACGAAGGTGCGCGCCACCCAGCCCGGATTCGTGCGCACGCTGAAGTTGGCGGCAACCCAGGCGAACCCCGCGTCGAGTGCCTTTTGCACTTCCCGGTAGGTGCGCGCACCGAGTCCGCGGGCGCCCAGCACGGACTTGCACAGCGCCAAGCTGGTCAGACTCGCCGAGGTGGTGGCGCCGTAGACCGGTGCCACCAGCCCGTCCACCCCCTTCCACTCGCGGTACGCCCAGCCCGCGATTCCCACCGCGCGCGCGCGCGCCGGTTTGCCGCCGCCCGCGGACTGCAGCGAGAGTTTGATCTTCGCCGCGGACTCCGCTTGGCGGTCGAGCACGTAGCGCGCCGCGGCCCGCCACTTCGCCTCCGGCGTGCGCACGCCACACAGATGGGCAGAGTAGAGCCCGAGCAGACCGTACTGATGCACCGAGAGGTCCGAGCGCGCGCCGCGCACGTAGTTGAAGCGCAGCTCGCGATCGGCGTCGGCCCGGGTGTCGACGTTCTGCAGCAGAGCAGCGACCCACCGCTCGATCGCGGCCCGGTCCTCGGCGGACGGCTGCCGCTCGCGCGGACCGGCCAACAAACCGCTGAGCAAGTCATCGCGCTCGGTCGGCGGTGCGTAGTAGGCCTCGATCGCCATGATCGCGCTGGCCAGGGAGTAGGTATCGACCAGCTGGCGACGGCGCAAGGCGGCGAACCCGCGCTGCACAGCGGGATTCTCGTGGTGTCCCGTGCGCACCAGCGCCAACAACGCCAAGGCCAGTCGCCCGCTGGCGTAGCTGCGCTGCTCGACGACGGCGTCGCCGATGGGTTTGGCGTCGAGCTCATCGATCTGCGACAGCAGGTAGTCGGCACCGCGCCGCAGGGCGTCGCCGACCGCGACGCGAAAGTCCGCGTCGCGGATCGCCCGCTCGGCCTTGGCCTGCCAGGTCTCCACCATCGATAGCGAGACCGTAGTGTCCGCCGGGGCTTCGATCGCACACTGGAGCCGGACGCGAAACCAGCTCACCCGCCCGGAGTCCGCGTCGAAACCTCGCCGAATCACCGCGTGCCCGCGCACAGAGTGATCGCAGTGTGGCAACACGTTGCGCGCGAAAGACCGCCGGTCCTGGCGCGCCGCGTCCGGCGCGGTGCTCTCGAGCTCGAGTCGCAGCAGCTGCTCGCCATGCCGATCGAGTGCCTCGGCCGAACCCACGACCCGCAGATCGCCGATGCGGGGCAGGCGCGGCAGCACTTCTGCAATCGAGTGTGCCCGCCCCGCGCGGTGCAGCGACAGAGCGAAGTGCGCGGCGACGTCGCGCAGATCCGCTGGCGGCCGGGCCCACCGCCGCTGCTTGGCATCGAGCTCGGCGCCGAACAGCACTGCGGGCGCACGCGTTCCGGTGAAGAGGGCGCGCTGCACGCCGCGGCCCGCGTCGTCGGCGGCAGTCGCGAGCGCAGCATAGGTGGCGTGGTCGTCCATCTCATGGCGCAACAACAACAGACCGGCGTCGGCGAAACGGTCTCCGCCGCGATCCGTGCAATGCACGGCCAGTACGTTCTGGGCGCGGACGGCATCGAGCGCAGCCCGCGGCAGGACCACGTGTTGGTAGCCGCGAGCTCCTTCCTCGGCGAACACCTGCGTTCCATTGAGATAGACCGTGACGTCGTCGTCGTGCCGCACGGTCAGCACGGCCGCTGCGGGCCTGGCGTCCGTCCAGTCGAACGTCGTGCGCAAACAAATGCGCGCCGCCGTCCACTCCGACCGCGCCGGGCCGCCGAGCACGCCACCGAACCCGCCGTTGCTCGCAGACCACTGCCGGTCATCGAACTCGGGCTGGGTCCAGCCCGCGGGTGGCTCGCCGTCGCCCTGCCAGCTGCGCCACCGCGCGCCGCCCTGCGCCGCGCTGATCACCACCCGCTCGCCGAAGTCCGCGGCGGGCCGCCCGGCGCGGACCGAGAAGTCCTGCAGCTGACGGTCGAACTCGATCATCCGATCCGCCGCCAGCTGCCAGGAGCCCGCCGGTGCCTGCGCGGGCACGCTGGCCAGGCCGACCGCACCGCCGATCAGGAGGACAAGCGCCCGCCATGTTGTCGGAGCAGTCGCGACGATCTCGTTGCGGCTGGTCCCAACCCCATTCGCAACGGTGGCTTGCGGCCGACGGAGACACATGGGCGCAGACCGGGAACGATGCGAATGGTCAAACACGAACAGCCTACCATCCGCGCCGCGCGGAGGCCGGCACGCCCCTGCCAACGGCGTTTGCGGTCGATGCCCGCTCTGGCCGCCCGCTGCCACGGCGCTACGCTGTCGGCGATGAGCTGGAACGTCGATCGGCGCGGGTTCCTGTCCTCCTCGCTCGTAGGACTCGGCGCTGCGGCCGCGCTGCGCGGCCAGCCGGCGCGGGGCCGAGAGCCAGCCGCTGCGCGGTTCAAGTGGTCGCTGGCGCAGTGGTCGTTGCACCGCCGGTTTCGCGGTCAGCAGCAACCGCGCATCGATCCGCTGCACTTCGCCGCCACTGCGCATCGGCTCGGTTTCACCGGCGTCGAGTACGTCAACCAGTTCTTCGCCGACAAGGCCCGCGACCGGGCCTACCTCGACGAGCTGGCACGCCGCGCCGAGGACGTCGGCGTGCAGAGTGTGTTGATCATGTGCGACGGCGAGGGCGCGCTCGGTGACCCGGATGAAGCCGCGCGCGCGCGCGCGATCCAGAACCACCACAAGTGGGTCGACGCCGCACGCCACCTCGGCTGCCACTCGATCCGGGTGAACGCACACAGCAGCGGTTCGACCGAGGAGCAGATGAAACTGGCTGCCGACGGTCTACGCCGGCTCACCGAGTACGCCGACGGCCAGGAGATCAACGTCCTGGTCGAAAATCACGGTGGACTGTCCTCGGACGGCGCCTGGCTGGCGGGCGTCATGCGACGCGTCGAACATCCCCGCTGCGGCACCCTACCGGACTTCGGCAACTTCCGTATCGGCAAGGACCGGGAGTACGACCGCTACCGCGGCGTCGCCGAGCTGATGCCGTTTGCCAAAGCGGTGAGCGCCAAGAGCCACGACTTCGATGCCGACGGCAACGAGGTGCACACCGACTATCGCAAGATGATGAAGATCGTCACCGACGCCGGCTACACCGGCTGGGTCGGCGTCGAGTACGAGGGCGGCGGCCTGACCGAAGAGCAGGGCATCGTCGCCACCCTCCGCCTCCTCCAGCGGGTGACCGACCAGGCCGATTGAGTCGCGTGGCCACCTCCGATACCTGGGCGCGCTGGGTCGACCGGTTGGCCGATCTGCCGCGCAGCAAGTGGCTGCCGGTGCCGATCATCCTCGTGCTGGCGATCGCGCTGCTGTTCGGCCGCTCCGCCGAAGCGCGCCGCGAGAGCTACGGCCGCGATGCGATCTTGGCAGCGATTCGGTTCGTCGAGAGCAGCGACCGCCCCAACCCTCCCGATGGCGACGGGGGTCGGGCAATCGGCCCGTACCAGATCCACAACGTGTACTGGCGCGACGCGATCGAGCACGACCCGACGCTGGGCGGCACCTACCAGGACTGTCGCGACCGCGGCTACGCCGAACGCGTCATCGACGCATACATGCGGCGCTGGGCAGCGGAGGCCTGGCGGGACGGCGACGCCGAGACCGTCGCCCGCGTGCACAACGGTGGACCGACGGGCGCGCAGAAGACCGCGACCGACGGCTACTGGGAGCGGGTGCTGGCTCGACTGACGGCGGCCGCGCCGTAGCCGCAGACCTGCCGGGGCCAGGGGCTTGCGGAAGCACCCCGACACCTACAATGGGGTCTGAAGGAGTAACCACTTTGCCGCAAGCATCCGCTCGACGCCGCACCACCTGGACACTCTTCACCATCGCCATCGCGGCGACCACCGGCCTGCGCAGCCAGAGCTGCGGCTCCGGACCACCGACGACCCTGGGACAGGTCACCGTCGTCAGCCAAGGCAACACCCTGCCGAGCCCGCTGCCCAACACCACCTTCGATGTGCTGCGCATCGACTGCGCCGGGCTCCCACCGATCGGACTTGCGCTGCAGATCAGTGAGCCGCCGGCTGGCGTTCCAGTGCGCGGCACCATCGTGTTCTGCTCCGGCGGCGCTGGTGTCGTGTTCTACAGCTCGGAGCAGAACGGGATCCCGTTGTTCCAGAGGTTGTTGGCGCACGGCTTCCGCCTGGTCGACCGGTTGTGGGCGCCCGGGTGGTTCATGGACACGATGAGCATCCGCAAGCAATCGTGCCGCTTCGCCACCGCGCTGCAGTGGATCCACGACCAGTACCACACCACCGGCGTCTTCGGCGCCTTCGGACAATCCGGTGGAGCCGCCGAGCTCGGCTACGCGATGACCACATGGAATGCCCCAGACCTGCTCGACCTGGCGGTGTTCTCGGGTGGGCCACCGATGTGCCGCTTCGATCTGCAGTGCCCCGACCCGCCCCCGGCGGCTTGGTTGCAGCAATGCACGTCGCTGATCCCGGCGCACGTGTTCGAGTGCGGCCAGCCCGCTTGTGTGCGGATCCGGGCGTTCAACCTGTGCGACAAGTGCGGCCCCGGCGCCACGGCGGCCGAGCTGCGCGCGCAAAGTGTGCTGCACACCAACGCCGTCACCCACTACCCCAATACGCGGACCCACTTGTTGATCGGCACGCAGGACTGCTTCGACGGGGTGCCGTCGGGGATGCTGTACTACAACGCGGTCACCTCCGAGAAGGTGCTGGAGTTCGTGCCCCGATCACCGCACTTGATCTTGTTCACGCAGCCCGGACAAGACGCGATCGTCCGCGCTCTGTTGGCCGGCGCGGCCTCGCGGCCGGGTCCGGCCACGCTGGGGTTCCGCGCGTGGCCGAGCATCGGCGCCGAAGCGGTGCTCGATCTGCACGGCCCCAACAACCAACCGTGGGCGGTGATCTCGTCGCTCGGCACCTCGCTGACCCCGATTCCCGCATTCGGCTGGCTCGAGCTCGCGGTGCCGATGTTCGTCCGCGGCCAAGGCACACTCGACGCGACCAGCGGGCGCGACACCCTGCGCCTGCCGATGCCGCCCAACCCGGCCCTGATCGGTCTGGATCTGTACCTACAGGGGCTGGTGGGAACGTGGCTGACCAACCGCATTTGGATGCGGGTCGTGCCGTAGCTGGACGATCCGAAGGCGCCGCGGATTGGCGAATCGAGCGAATCGAGCGAATCGGCTGAATCGCTTCTCGCCGCTCGGGGGATCTCCACCCGTGAGCCCAACTTCGGCACCGCTCGCCGCCGACCACACCGACCACGACACGATCTCCGCGCTGGTGCAGACCCACCAACGCGGGCTGTGGCGCTATCTGCGCAGCCTCGGTGCCGATCCCGCGCTGGCCGACGAAATCGCCGTAGATGCACTGGCAACCGCCTTCGAGCGGCGGATGCACGACGGCGAGGCCACCACCGGCCGGTTTCTGCGGGCCACCGCGCGCCACCTCTACCTGCGCCGGCGCCGGGACGCCGGCCGGCGTCTGCGGCTTCTGGCCGAGGCAGCGGACCGCCTCTGGGAGCGCGATTGCGCCAGCGACGGCGGCGAGGCCTATCTGACCGCCCTGCGTGCCTGTGTGGAGGCGTTGCCGCTCCGGGCGCGGCGTGCCGTGACCGCCTGCTACCGCGACGGCGCCGACCGCGGCGCGCTCGCCGCCGAGCTCGACCTGCAACCCAACGGACTCAAGACCCTGTTACAGCGCACGCGCGCGCGTCTGCGCGCTTGCATCCAGCACCGTTTGTCGGAGCCGACATGAGTACACCCCAGTCACGCGTCGAAGAGCAGCGCCTGGAATGGGCCCTCGCCGAGACCTTTGGCACGCAGACGCCACCCGATCTGACCGGCGCGGTCCGCCGCCGCCTCGCGGCGACAGCGAGCGAAGCCCGTCCACCCCATCGCAGCCGTGCCGCCGCCGCCGCGGTGTTGCTGCTCGGCGGCCTCGCGGTGGCCTACACGTGGGCTTCGAGACGCGCGCCCGAGTCCGTGGAGCCGGTCGCGGGTGAACGGGCGTCGGGCGACGCACAGGACCCGGTCGCGGCCCCGGAGTGGGTCACGGTCCGCAGCTTCGGCGAAATCGAAGACCTGCCCGCCGCAATCCAGTACGTCCGCGGCATCAACCTGAGCGACGCCGACATCGCCGCCCTGGCGGAGCGTGACCTGCGCGGACTGCGACTCGAAGTGCGCTGGTACCGCGACCGCGACCGGCCGCTGCGGTTCGCGAGTGGGCGTGCCCTGGGGATCGTCGCACGCATGCACGGTCTGCGCGCACTCCACCTGGACGGCCAGGCCAACCTCCAGTCGGCATCGCTGCGCGAGCTCGCCGCACTGCCGATGCTGCACGAGCTCGGCCTACAGCGCATCGACACCAGCGACAGTCAGCTCGCGGCATTGGTCGAGTTCCCGTCGCTCGCGCGCGTCGACCTGACGCTCAACCACGGCTTTGGCGCAGACGGACTCCGCGCGGTGCTCGACTGCCCCGGCCTGCGCTCGCTGTTGCTGCGCGGATGCAGCCAGCTCGACGGGGCCGCACTACAGGCCTTGACCCGCGCGCGCCACTTGCGAGAGCTCGACTTGGGTGACATCGGTCGCAGCTTTCGCGGCTTCATCGGCGAGCCGGGAGACGCCGCTCTGTACGCGCTTCAGCACGACGCGCGGCTGCCGACGACTTCACAGCCCTTGGCTTTCGAGGATCTGATCTTCGTCACCGAGTTGCCGGCGCTCGAGGTGATCGGCTTGGGCGGCACCGCGATCACCGACGACGACGTCCGCCGCTTGCGACAGTCGATGCCCGGTCTACGCGAAGTGCGCCTCGCCGATTGCGAGCGCATCACCGACGTCGCGGTCGCCGAGCTGCTGGCGCTCGAGCACTTGACGACTCTCGACCTCTCCCGGTGCCCGGGAGTGTCCGCGTTCAGCATTCCGCTGCTGGCGCGCGCCGGGCCGCTGCGCACGCTGGTACTCGACGGCCACGACTGGCTCACCGACGAACACCGCGCGCTGCTGAACACGCCGCACTCGCGCCTGGTCCCCGGCCGGTGATTGCGCCGACTGCGGCGCTTCGCTCGGTGGCTCGCGGTATCGTGCGCGGCCATGCGCCCCACGCCGATCTACGCCACTGCGCTCTTCACCCTCATTGCCTGTGGAAGCGGCCCCGCCGTTCGTGTCGCCGGCGATTGGCCGCTCGCCTTGCACACTGCGCCGGTGCGCGCCGCGCACGGCATGGTGGTGTCGACGGACGACTACGCGAGCCGCGTCGGGGACGCGGTCCTGCGCGCCGGCGGCAACGCGGTCGATGCAGCGGTCGCCACGGCGTTCGCGCTGGCGGTGGTGAACCCCGAAGCCGGCAACCTCGGCGGCGGCGGTTTTCTCCTGACGCGGCTCGCATCGGGAGAGGCAGCGGCGCTCGATTTTCGCGAACGCGCGCCGGCGGCCGCGCACCGCGACATGTACCTCGACGCGGATGGCGAGCTCACCGACGACCGCCTGCTGGGCCACCGGGCCGCGGGGGTGCCCGGAACCGTCGCAGGCTTGTGGGCAGCGCACCAACGGTTCGGGCAAAGACCCTGGCCCCCGCTCGTGGAACCGGCCATCGAGCTCGCCCGAGGCTTCGTCGTCCGCCCGCGGCAGGCACACTCACTGGCACACGCCGCCGACGCTCTGCGCCGCTTCGCCAGCACCGCGGCAGCGTTCTTGCCGAAGGGTGAGCCACCTCGTGCCGGCGAGACGCTCGCTCAGCCCGATCTCGTTCGCACCCTCGAGCGCATCCGCGATCACGGCCCCGACGGGTTCTACCGCGGCGCCACGGCAGCCGCGATCGTCGCCGAGATGCAGCGCGGCGGCGGCCTGATCACCGCCGACGACCTGGCGCAGTACCAGCCGGTGTGGCGCACGCCGATCGCCTTCGACTACCGCGGCCATCGCGTGCTGTCGATGCCGCCGCCGTCTTCGGGAGGGGCGACGTTGGCGGCGATGGCGCACATTCTCGCTGGCTTCGAGCTCGGCGCCCTGCCGTGGCACGGCACCCTGCACACCCACTTGCTCGCCGAAGCGTGGAAGCGCGCCTACGCCGACCGCAACACCTACCTGGCGGACCCCGACCACGTCGAGATGCCGCTGCACGAGATGACGTCCACTGGCTACGGCGCCGCGCGCCGCGGCTCGATCTCACTGCAGCACGCCACGCCAGCCAGCGAGGTGAAGCCGGGACTGGGTCCGATCGCCGAATCCAGCGAGACGACACACCTCTCGGTCGTCGACCGGGACGGCAACGCCGTCGCTCTGACCACCACCATCAACTCGTTCTACGGCTGCAAGGTGACCGTCGCGGGTGCCGGCTTCTTGCTCAACAACGAGATGGATGACTTCGCCACCAAACCCGGCAGCGCCAACCAGTTCGGCCTCGTGCAGGGCGAGAACAACGCGATCGCGCCCGGCAAGCGCATGCTCAGCGCGATGACGCCGACCATCGTCGCCCGGCCCGACGGCTCGCTCCTCTACGTCACCGGAACTCCGGGTGGATCGACGATCATCACCAACGTGTTCCAGAACCTGAGCAACGTGATCGACTTCGGCATGGGGGTCGTCGCCGCAACGCACGCGCCGCGGCTGCACCACCAGCACTTGCCGGACGTAATCTCTTGCGAACCCGGCGCCCTGACCGACGCCACGATATCGGCGCTGCGCGCGATGGGGCACGCGGTCGAAGAGCGCTTCGACGAGAGTGCCGCCTACCCTTACATCGGCGACATCCAGGCGATCTTCGTCAACACCGACGGCTCGCTCGAAGCCTGCTCGGATCCACGCCGCGGCGGCCGCGCGGTCGGGCACTGACGCGGTTATGATCGAGGCCCCAAGGAGGCCTGCATGCGAGAGTGCTCGAAAGTCGCCCTATCCGTTCTCCTGGCGTTGACCACGGCCGCGCACACCGGTGCCCAACGGCAGTTCAAGGAGATCGAGGGCCTTGCCCTGTTTCCCACCGGGGTCAGCTACCCCTACGACATCGCCGCCGGCGATCTCGACGGAGACGGCGACACCGATTTCGTCTACGCGAACAGCGGTCTATCGATCCTGGCGAACCCCAACAGCGTTCTGCTCAACGACGGTGCGGGCACGTTCCGCGGGCGAGCGATTTCAACCAACCGCGACCACTCGGCCGCGGTCGCGCTCGCGGACGTCGATGGCGACGGTGACCTGGACGTCGCGTTCGGCAACTTCAGCCTGCAAGGGAGCCGGAGCCAGAACCGCCTCTATCTGAACGACGGCACGGCCCGCTTCGTCGAAGTCACCGGGACCCACATGCCGCGCGACGGCGACGAGACCTCCGCCGTCGTGTTCGGCGACATCGACCGAGACGGCGATCCGGATCTCGTCATCGGCAACTACGGCGTTCTCGGTGGACGGCGAAACCGGGTGTACCTCAACGACGGCACCGGCCGTTTCTCCGACGTGACTTCCAGCCGGATGCCCATCGCGGCGTTCTCCACATCTCACCTGGTATTGGCCGACGTGAACGGCGACGGCGCACTCGACTTGGTCACTGCCAACGGCGGCAACTCGACCTCTCGCCAGAACCGCCTGTTCTTCAACACGGGCACGGGCTCCTTCGTCGACCGCACAGCGACGCACATGCCGCCCGACAACGACTGGTCGATCTCGATCGCAGTCGCCGACGTCGACAACGACGGCGACGCCGACCTTGTCTTCGGCAACCAGCGACAGAACCGCCTCTACCTCAACAACGGCACGGGCGATTTCTCGGACGCGACCGCGGGCCGGCTCCCGGCCGACAACAACTACACGGACACGATCGCCGCCGGCGACGTCGACGAAGACGGCGACACGGATCTCGTGCTGGGCAACGGCGGTCCCGACTTCGCCTTCCAACAGAACCGACTCTACCTGAACGATGGTGCCGGTGTGTTCCGCGACGCGACGTCGGCCCGTATGCCGGTGCGCCGCGACGAGACCAGCGCCGTCGTCCTGGCCGACGCAGACGGTGACGACGACCTGGACCTGCTCATCGGCAATTTCGGCATCGGCCCCGCGCAGCCCGATCACCTCTATCTCAACCTGCACCGACAGCTCAGCCGACCGGCGCTGCCGGTGCTGGGAGCACCGTACACGCTCGAGGTGTTCGCCAAGCGGGGCTACGCCACCTCGACGCACACCGCTGTCATTGCGCTCGGCGTCGGCCTGGCTCCGCAGCCGATCCCGGTCCAGAACTGGGGCAACCTCTACCTGCAGCCGGCGCCCCTGTACCCACTCCCACCGGTGTCGATCGGGATCGCCTCCGGCATGGCCGTGCTGCAGCTGCCGATTCCACAGCTACCGGCACTGGAGGGCGCCGTGCCGTATCTGCAGGCCTGGATCGTCGACGACGCGAATCCGATCGACGCGCACTTCACCGGCTATCTGGCGGACCCCATCCGGCGCTGAGTGTCTCGCTGATTCCTCCGAGCCGGGCGGCGAGCGGCTCGTAGAAGAAGGCCGACAGCGCCAACCCGTACACCGGCGCCAAGAGCACGCCGCCGAAGGTGCCCACGATGTCGGCCGGCGACACCGATCCGCCGGCATGGGCCACCCGGCTCATCGCGTGCAGGGCACCGGCCAGGAGCATCACGACACCGAGCGCCAGCGCCTGCCGCGCGAGGCCGCGCAGCACGTCGGCCGAACGCTCACGCCGCGGCAGCGGTAGATCTTCCGCGCGCGGGTCGAACGCATCGCGGATGGCCGAGGTCACCGTGGCCACCGGCCACGTCGTCACCGCGATCAACCACGGGCCACCCAGCACGACCGCCGCCGCACGGACATCGAGCAGCAGGGCGACGTCGCCGGTGACGAACACCGCCACCACACCGAGAACGGCGAAGGCAGCAACGACGGCGAACAGGCGAATCATCATTCTCGAATCCTCTTCAGCGCGGCTCACACGGGCTGGGCGAGGCCAAACGCGGTCGCCAAGGCCATGGCGACACCTCCAGTGACGATGGCGTGGTCGGGAGGCGGCGCCGCGCCCTGCCGTTCGAGCAAGGCCCCCAGGAACACGCGGCCGAGCAACACCCCAGCGAGTGGGTAGTGCAGGGCCGACAGCATCCATTGGACGTATTGGACCGGGCTGGCCCCGCCGGCCGGCCATCGCGCCGCGACCAAGATCATCAGGACGGCAAGCAGCCCGAAGCCGAAGCCGGCGGCGACGCTGGCGTTGGCAGCCTGGGACAGGACGCGCAGCTGTAGTTGACCCAACCGCTCGGCGCGCAGCGCGCGCAGCAAGACCCCGGGGCCGCGCAGCCCGCCGGTCACGACGGTGACCAACACCGCGATCACGCCGATGCGGATCACCGCGTTGAGCAGCACGGTCGGATGACGCACGAACCAGCAAACCGTCGCCACCGCGATGAGAACCAAGACCGAGAACGGCCAACCGCCGCGCCCGCCTTCCAGACGTTCGCTCGACTTCATCCGTCACTCCACAGCTTTTGTCGCAACCCTTCCCAGAGAGCCTGTCCCGTCATCGCCGCGCCGCGATCGAAGCTCTGGTCGCGGCGTGAGTCAGCGGCGACCCACAGCGGTAACGTCGTCACCATGCACGCCGCCACCCAGGCCGACACCCGCAGGCCGCGGCGCTCGACCTGCACACCACCGTGCGCTTGTGCAGCCACCGCCTCGGCACGCTCCACGACGCGACTCCGCAACCGCTCCGCGCGCTCGGTCATCGATCGCCCTCGGTCGCGCGCAGCGCCTCGAGCGCGCCGGCAGCTCTGTACTTGACGGTTCGCACCGAGACACCCAGGGCGTCGGCAATCTGCCGATGGGTCAGCTCGTCGCGCCAACGCAACTCCAACACCAGGGCCAGGTGTGGTGGCAGCGCCGCGACCCGCGCCGCCAAGTCGTCGCGGATGATCCAAGACTGCAGCGGGTCCGCGTCCGTGCCTCGCGTGTGCGCGGTTGCACGCTCGTGGCGGTCGCGCCGGCGGTCGCCGCGCAGCACGTCGCGCGCACGGTTGCCAGCGATCGTCAACAGCCAAGCACGCACCGAACCCACAGCGGATCCGCCGACCGCGTGGGCCTTCTCCGCTGCCACGACGAAGACGTCTTGCAGCACGTCCTCGGCGCTCGAGGCATCCTGCAGCAGACGTTCGGCGAGATGGAGCACGGCGGTGGCGTGGCGGTCGTACAAGAGCTCCAGGGCACGGCGCACCGTCACCGGCGACGGCGGGTGGTGCCCGCCTACGATCGCCAGCAGCTCACGGTCCGACGGTTCGGCCATGGACCCCCCTCAGACGTCTCGCGACTGCCCGGAGTGCAAGCCGAACAAGAAAAACACACGACGTCATCTCGCGGCGATCGCCCTCGCCAAGGCGCGCAGCGCCGCCGGACCGCTGCGCGGCAGCAGCCGGCGCCGCAGCTCGGCCGGCCGCACGGACCAGTCGGCAAGCCGGGCGCGCGCATCGGCAAGCACCCGGCGGTGATCGAACGCCAGCGGTGGCGGCCGCCACAGCGGGTGCCAGGAGACCGCCGCCGCGTCGTCACCCGCGCGTGCCCGCGGCAACCGCCCGCCCCAGACACCGATGTAGACGACCCCGATCGTCCGGCCGCGCGGGTCGCGGTCGGGATCATCGTAGACGCCGAGCAGGCACAGCCGCGCCGGCGCGCGCACCGCGGTTTCCTCCAACAGCTCCCGCTTCGCCGCCGCCTCCAGCCGTTCCTCCTCGTCGACGAACCCACCCGGCAGGGCCCAGCTACCGGCGAACGGCGGCCGGCCGCGCCGGATCAGGAGGACGCGCACGCGGCCCTCTGCCACATGCAGGCCCACGACGTCGACCGTCAGCGCCGGTCGCGGATATGCATAGCGGTAGGCCACCCCGCGCGCGCCCTGTTCAGCAGCCCGTGGACCGCGCCGCCATCTCAGTTGCAGCCGACCGTGGCGACGTACGCGTCGGAGACGTTGAGCCCACCGGCGTGGCCGATGATCCCCTGGATCGCCGCCTGGCCGCCGATCAACCCGGGGTCGTTCGGCACATTGAGCGTGAAGCTGCCGCTGCCCGCGGCATCGAGGGCGGTGGGTCCATAGCTGAACACGCTGCGCGGATCGACGTAGACCGCGCACCCCGCCGGCATCAACGTCAGCACCTGTGGCGGGTAGAGCACCATCGATCCCATCAGGAAGAACTGGCCGGCGGAATAGGTCGTGGCAACGGTCACCACGGTGGGCTTGCCGACGTTGAACGGGGGCAGCGTCAGCACGGGGTTGCCGCCCGAAGTGCAGTTGGCGACGCCCAGCCGCGCGACGGTCCCGGACCGCACACACGGGGCACAGGTACCGGTGACCGCGAAGTCGTCGATCACGGTCACCGCCGGCGCCCCCGCCTTCGCCACGCCGAACAGATTGAGACGCAGCTCGAGCTGGTTCTGCTGCTGCAGCAGCGGCACGTCGTCGAGATCGACGCAGATGCGCACTCGAGTCGGCGTGGTACTCGACACCGGCGGGAAGCGCACCGTACGCAACAGCGTGGTGAAGTTGTCCCCACCCGGACCGGGCTCCTCGTCGGCGAACAGATCGAAGCCGTCGATCACGGAGTCGGCACTGCGCCACACGTCCATGCAGAGCTGCACGCCCGAGACCGCGGCACCGCCGTCCGCCCACGCCAAGCAGTACAGCGTGTTGTTGTCGTAGGCGACGCTGCCCGCGACGGCCGCGGGAAACTGCGCCGGGTCGAGGTGCAGCCCGCAGCCCATGCCGACCGGCGCCGTGTAGATGGCGCGGTCCGACCGCAGATCACCGCTGCGGCCACACGACCAAACAGCGCCGTTCGCCAGGTTGCCGCCCTGGGCGCCCGGCGCGCACGGGCCCTCGAAGTCGTAGCGGATCACCGTCTCGACCGGCGCTTGCGCAGACACACCGATACACACGGTGAGGGCCGCGAGGGAGTGGTATTTCAACGGGGACTCCGGGGAGCTCGGACGTCCGCGCGGCGGCGACCTCGACCAAGTCAGTCGGGCCGCCGACTCGGCGCAGCTCAGTAGCGGTAGTGGTTTGGCTTGTAAGGCCCATCCACCGGCACACCGATGTAGTCGGCCTGCGCCTTCGACAGCTGGGTCAGCTTGGCGCCGAGCTTGTCCAAGTGCAGACGCGCGACCTTCTCGTCCAAGTGCTTGGGCAGCACGTAGACGCCGTTGTCGTAGTTGCTGGTCTTGGTGAACAGCTCGATCTGCGCGATCACCTGGTTGGTGAAGCTGTTCGACATCACGAAGCTGGGGTGGCCGGTGGCGCAGCCCAAGTTGAGCAGGCGGCCCTCGGCGAGCACCAGCACGCCGTGGCCGTCCGGGAACACCCAGCGGTCCACCTGAGGCTTGATGTTGACGCGCTGGACACCGGTCATCTTCGCCAGCCCGGCCATCTCGATCTCGTTGTCGAAGTGGCCGATGTTGCCGACGATGGCGTTGTTCTTCATCCGCGCCATGTGGTCGGCGGTGATGACGTTGAAGTTGCCGGTGGTCGTGATGAACACGTCCGCCTTGTCGACCACGTCCTCGATGGTGAGCACCTCGTAGCCCTCCATCAGCGCCTGCAGCGCGCAGATCGGATCGATCTCGGTGACGACGACGCGCGCGCCCTGGCCGGCGAGCGACTGGGCGCAACCCTTGCCGACGTCGCCGTAGCCGCAGACGACCGCGACCTTGCCCGACAGCATCACGTCGGTGGCGCGCATGATCCCGTCGACCAGCGAGTGGCGGCAGCCGTAGACGTTGTCGAACTTGCTCTTGGTGACCGAGTCGTTGACGTTCATCGCCGGGAAGGGGAGCTCGCCCTTCTCCTGCATCTGGTACAGGCGATGGACACCGGTCGTGGTCTCCTCGGTGACTCCCTTGATGGAGCCCTGGATCGCCGCCCACTTGCCGGGGTTGTCGCGCAGCGACGCCTCGAGCGTCTTGACCAGCCACTCCCAGTCCTCGGCGGCGTCGGCCTCGAGCGCCGGCACCGCTCCGGCGGCCTCCCACTCGGCACCCTTCAACACCATCATCGTGGCGTCGCCGCCATCGTCGAGGATCATGTTGGGGGTCTGCCCGTCGGGCCAGGTCAGCGCTCGCTCGGTGCACCACCAGTACTCCTCGAGCGACTCACCCTTCCACGCGAACACCGGCGTCCCCTGCGGGCTGTCGACAGTGCCGTTCTTGCCGACCACCACCGCGGAAGCGGCGTGGTCCTGCGTCGAGAAGATGTTGCACGACGCCCAGCGCACATCCGCGCCGAGCTCGACCAGGGTCTCGATCAGCACCGCGGTTTGGATCGTCATGTGGAGCGAGCCGGCGATGCGGGCACCGGCCAGCGGCTGCTGGCTGCGGTACTCCTCGCGAATCGCCATCAGGCCCGGCATTTCCACCTCGGCCAGCTCGATTTCGCGGCGGCCCCATTCGGCGAGAGAGAGGTCGGCGACCTTGAACTCGGTCTTGTTGAGCGTCGTCTGTGTCATGTTGCTTCTCGATTCGGCAGATATATCAACATATCTGGATAGACCGATCAAGCATCTCCTTTTCCGCTGAAGCGAATCGGAACACCAGGGCGAGCTCGCTCGTCGCGCCACGCCGCGACCCCGCCACACCCCATGCGCCCCTTGCGAGCGGCGGATGGGCGTCAGGGCGCCCGACGCTCCTTGGGCGGCTTCGACTTGCCGCGGCGGAAGAACTCGCTGAGCGCGTCTTCGACCCCGCCGCCGGTGTGCCGGTCGAACACCTTGCCGAGCACTTCGACCGGAAGGACGTAGTCGTCGTCGATCTCCCAGGAGAACTCGCCCGTGCGGACTCGACGGCGCTCGCGGGTCTCGTCGCGCAGCTCGGTCAGGAGTCCGGCCACGCAGAACGGGACCTCGTCGGCCAAGAACCGCGCCACGCCGAACGCCACGTGCGCCGGCTCTTCTTCGAATCCCTGCCGCGGGTTCCAAGCCGCGACGTGATCCCAATGGAAACCGGCGCCGCCGCGCTTGCCGTAGCGGCGCGCGAGCGCGCGATGCCAGTCGGTGTGATCGAGGATCGACACGAAGCCGGCGCGGAACGGAAAGCAGTAGATCGAGCCCTGCACGCGGTCCTCGACGTGCCAAGCCAGCCCGGTCACCAGCCACGGCGGCAACTCGGGCGCGTGACCGAGAAACATCCCGGCGGCGACGCGATGCACGACCTCGTGCGGTTCGCTCCATTCGTCGACGCCGTCCGGATCCTCGATCCACGCCCCCACCAGGGGTCGGCCAAGGCTGAAACCGCAGCGCGTTCCCGCGGCGGTCGACGCCCACTCACTCAGCGACTTCTCCTGCTCGGCCACCACGCGCAGCAGATCGCCGTAGTCTTCGCTGCGCACGCCGACCACGGCGACCGTTCGCTGCCGGACCTCGGGCATCAGGCGGCGCACCTCCCCCACCGTGCGATCCACCGCTTCGACGAAGCGGCGCACGACGCCGACCTCGCTGCTTCGCGACCGGCGCTTGCGCGACGGACTGAGCACGAGCAGCACCCGGCCCTCGGCACTGAGCACCAACCGGTAGCCGCGCGGCTGGGCGAACGCCCACCACCGCTCCACCGCGCTGGTCGCTTCGCGGTCCAGCTCGGCCGCCGCCTCGAGATCCGCCAGCGGCAGCACGCGCCCGCGCCAGGCGGCCTCGGCCGGCTCCTGCGCCGCGGCCCATCCGGTCAGCGTGAGGCCGAGCAACGCGCACACGGCACGCGTCGGAACGGATGGCCGATGTTCGGGCTTCATCGAACCTCTGTGGAAACGGGGTCGCGCGATGTGACCGGCGTCGAGCCCTCCACGAGAGCCCTCGCCGACCATGACTCTAGAGACACCCCTACAGCGTTGTTTCCCTCTGAAAGTTCCGGAAAAGCGCCAAGATGGGTGCGATGTCCAGAATCCGTCCCCGACCGGCCAGCGCGGTCTTGGTGGCCGTCGTCGTGGCCGTCCTCGTCTTCGCTCTCGGTGACCGGTGCGACGGCGCCGGGGCCGACCCCACCACCATGGCACTGCCCGAGAACGCATCCGACGTCGAGCTGCTGGACGCGGAGCCCGAGTGGCAGCGGCTGGAACGCACCGCCTGGTCGTTCGCCAAGCGCGCCGCCTGGCTGCCTCATACGTTGGAGCCCGAGGATCTGTTGCGCCACGTCGAGCTGAACCCCGACGATCAGCCGATCCCTGCGGCCCTCCGACGGGAGCTCCGCGCGATCCTCGACCACCATCGCCCCGGCCTGCGGGAACTCGCAGAAGGCCTCGCCGCTGTCCAGTCCGCCGAATTCGACGAGGCGGTGAAGCAGGGGCGTGCATCACACCGCATCGAGGACCCCTTCGTCGAGCACCGCCACGACCGGCTGGTGATCAGCGTTCCACTGCGGTCGGGAGGGATCACGTCCATCGACCTTGCCACGAACGAGTCCACGTTCGTGGATCGACGTCTCCTGGGGGCGACCGCGCGCGGGCGCGCGCTGTTCGCCATCGCCGCCGCGGAACTCTGCGGACAGATCACCGCCTGGTGCACGCGCCACGGGATCTTGGCTGACGCGGAGGCGGTGGAGATGCTCGCGGCCTGCGTGCAACAGTGCCAGCGTCGGCTGGCGACCGGATGACGTCCGCCGACCAGCGCGTTACACCGCCTCGGCGACGACCGCGTTGCGCAGCGTACCAATCCCCTCGACCTCGACCTCGACGATGTCGCCGGGCTGCAAGAAGCGCGGCGGCGACATCGCGAACCCGACGCCGGCCGGCGTACCGGTGAGGATCACGGTCCCCGGCGCCAACACCGTGCTGCCGCTGAGGAACTCGATCAGCTCAGGCACGTCGAACATCATCGCATCCGTGCGTGCATCCTGGCGCACCTCGCCGTTCACGCGAGTCTGCAAGCGGAGGCCGCGCGGATCCGGCAACTCGTCGCGGGTGACCAGCACGGGGCCCAGCGGACAGAAGGTCGCGAACGTCTTGCCCCGGCACCACTGGCCACCCCCCCACTGCTTCTGCCAGTCGCGTGCACTGACGTCGTTGGCGCAGCAGTAGCCGAGCACGTAGTCGAGCGCGTCCGACCGGCTGGCGTTGATGCACTCGCGACCGATCACCACCGCGAGCTCGCCCTCGTAGTCGACCTGTTCACTGCCGAGGTGACGAGGGATCACGATCGGCGCATCCGGCCCCTGCACCGCGCTCGGCATCTTCATGAACAAGACCGGCCGGTCGGGGATCGCCGCGCTCTGCTCCGCGGCGTGGGCAGCGTAGTTGCGGCCGATGCAGAGCACGGCAGCGGGCACGAGCGGCGCGAGGAGAGCCTCGACCCGAACCGGCTCACCGGTGTCTTCGAGCCGCTCGAACATCGAGCCGACCAGGCGGGTGACGGCGCCGGCGGCGTGCTGGGCGCCGAGACCGACGACCCCGTTGTCATCGCGGAAGCGAACGATCCTCATACCGCACGGATCATCTCCGACGACCTCCCGACAGGCACGAACCGCAAGACCCCGGGGGCGGGATATCCCGATGCGGACAGAATTGCGGCGTACCGGTAACATGTTTCCCTCTCGTCTTCGTCCTGCCCCGGCCCGACCCCCCCGCCGCTGACCTCGCGGTGGCCCGAACCATGCATCACCGACTCCCCCAGCTGCTGGCTGCAGCTGGCGTTCTTTCCGCGTTCGCCCTGCCGGCCGCGGTGGCGCAGACCGCACCGCTGGTCACCCAGACCCGGCCGATCAGCCTGGCCTCGGCCGCGTTCGACAACCCGACCACGGCCAACGTCACGGTCTACACGAAGCTCGTCGTCGCACCGGGCGCACCGTGGGTGCGCTTGCATTTCGACACCGCCGTGGTGACCGGCAAGAGCTACATCGAGGTCGTCTCTCTCGACGACGGCGCGATCCAGCGGCTCGACGCGGCGGCGTTGCAGAGCTGGGAGAATCACACCGCGTACTTCAACGGCGATACGGTGCTGGTCCGCCTCGTCACCGGTCCGGGGACGCGCGGCAACCGCATCGCCGCCGACGACGTGGAGTACGGCGTCACGGTACCGCCGCCGCCCTCGATCTGCGGCGTCGACAACCGCGTGCTGTCGACCGACAAGAGGGTCGCCCGCGTGATGCCGGTCGTTTGCACCGGGTGGCTGGCGAGCCCGACGAACATGATCGTCTCCGCCGGACACTGCTGCGGCACCTCGTTCCGCACCGCCCAGTTCAACGTGCCGCCGTCGACCGCCGGCGGCGCGATCCGGCATCCACCGCCGGAAGACCAGTACCCGGTCGACCGCGGCACGATCCAGAGGCGCAGTGGAGGGATCGGCAACGACTGGTGCGTCTCCTTGCTGCGCGTCAACTCCTCGACGGGGCAGCACGCCGGCGAGCGCCAGGGCCAGCACTTCACCGTCGGGTTCTACCGGCCCACCACCGGTCGATCGATCCGCGTGACCGGCCACGGCAGCGCCAGCGGCAACCGCAACAACGCGCAGACCACCCACGCAGGTCCACTGCGGCGCAACGGCGGCACGACCCTGTGCTACTCGACCGACACGACCGGCGGCAACTCGGGCTCGCCGGTGATCGACGAGACCACCGGCCAGGCCGTCGGCGTGCACACGCACGCCGGCTGTGGCCCCAGCGGCGGCTGCAACAGCGGCACCAGCAGCCTGAACGCAGCGTTCCGCAACGCGCTGTTCGTCGCCGCACCGGTCGTCAACCAGATCACTCCGTCGACGGTCACTTCGTTCCAGCCGGCGCAGATCACCCTGACCGGAACGGCCCTCGACCGCGTCGATTCGTTGACGGTCGGGGGCGTCAGCGTGCCGTTCTCGTCCTCGAGCTCCACGTCGCTGACGTTCGCACTCCCGAGCCCGTTCGAGATCAAAACGCACGCGGTCGTGGCGACCAACAACGGCGGCAGCAGCAGCCCGGTCAACCTGACGGTGACCGGCAACCACCCCAGCGTACTGGTCACGCCAGCACTGGTCGTGCGCGGCTTCGCCTCGCCCTACAGCGTGCACACCGATGCGGGTTGGTTCGCCACGCTGCTGGTGTCGGGGTCCAACGCGCCGAGTGCGTTGCCGGGCATCGTCAGCCTGCAGATCGGCGCCAACTTCAGCCAGCTCACCGAGGTCACCACGCTGGTGGCCGACAACGCCGGCGAGGCCACGGTGCAGCTGACGGTCCCCTTTGGGGCATCGCCGGGCACGATCCACTTCCAGGCGATCACTTTCGCCCCGCCGGTAACGTTCCCGCTCGAGGTCTCCAACCCCTCGCCGACGCTGATCTTCTAGCGTCGTTCGGGCCGGCACGGCGGCTGAGCCTCGGGGTCCGCAAATCTTCGCGCGGCGACAACCTTTCGGAAGGCTCGATGCCGCTGGAACTTCGACAACGCAGCTCCCGGAGGCTCGAAGACAACACTGGCGTCTGCCTCAGCGCGGCCGCCGGCGACGGCGGGACCCGCGACCGACGCTCGGGTCGCGGAATGCTCCGTGTTTGGTTGCGGCCCCGGCCGCGCTGAGCCTCGGGGTCCGCAAAATCTTCGCGCGGCGACAACCTTTCCGAAGGCTCGATGCCGCTGGAACTTCGACAACGCAGCTCCCGGAGGCTCGAAGACAACACTGGCGTCTGCGCTCAGCGCGGCCGCCGGCGACCGCGGGACCCGCGACCGACGCTCGGGTCGCGGAATGCTCCGTTGCGGCCCCGGCCGCGCTGAGCCATGGCTATGCTCAGCCGCCCGGCGGAACGCTTCGCGCCGGGTCCCTCCCGAACCGCTGCCGCCCTTGCCTGCCCACATCCCACCCGGCGCCCACCGCGGCGCCACACTGTTCGCGTTGGCTTTCACCGCCGGTGCCGCCATCGCCCAGCACGGACACCCGCCGGCCACGGCCAACGTAGTCGTGATCCTCGCCGACGATCTGGGCTACGCCGACCTCGGCGCCTACGGCGGCACCGGCATCGCGACGCCGAACCTCGATCGGCTGGCGCGCGAGGGCATCCGCTTCACCGACTTCTACGCCTCGGCGCCGGTGTGCACTCCGACGCGCAACGATCTGTTGACCGGCCGCCACGCGGTGCGCACCGGCATGTCCAACAACACGACCGGCGTGCTCCAGCCCCAGCACCAGGGCGGGCTGCCCGCCGGCGAGGTCACCTTGGCCGAGCTGCTGCGCGGAGAGGGGTACTCGACGGCCTGCATCGGCAAGTGGCACCTCGGCCACCAACCAGAACACCTACCGACCCAGCACGGCTTCGACTACTTCTACGGCGTCCCCTACAGCAACAACATGACGCCGCTGCCGTTGCTGCGCAACACGACGCTGCTCGGCGATGCCAACGCGGCCCAATCGACCCTGACGCAGCTGTTCACGCAGGAGGCGATCGCGTTCGTCGAGCGCGAGCGAAACGGACCGTTCTTCCTGTACTTCGCGCCGACCGCCCCGCACGTTCCCCTGCACCCGTCGCCCGAGTTCGCCGGCCAAAGCGGCGCGGGCACGTACGGAGACGTCGTGCAGGAGCTCGACCACAGCGTCGGGCGCATCCTCGACGCGCTGGCGACCCGCGGGATCGAACGGCACACTGTCGTCGTCTTCACCAGCGACAACGGTCCCGATCGGATCAACGGCGGTGGGTCGGCAACGCCGTTTCGCGGGGCGAAGAGCACCGTCTACGAGGGCGGCGTGCGGGTGCCGTGCATCGTGCGCTGGACCGATCGCATCGCCGGCGAGCAGGTGTCCGGCGCGCTTTGCAACACGCTCGACCTGTTCCCGACCGTGGCGGCGATCGCCGGCGCCCCGCTGCCCGACGTCGCGCTGGACGGCATCGACTTGGGCGCGGTCTGGCTGCAGGGAGCGGCCAGCGCGCGGGACTTCCACCCGTACTATCACGGCAAGTTCCTGATCGCGGGTCGAATCGGGGACTACAAGCTCCACCTGCGCACCCAGCTGACGTCGTGGGCACCGTCGACGCCACTGCCGGCACCCCTGCTGTTCGATCTCCGCGCCGACCCCGGCGAGCAGATCGACATCGCCGCGACGCACCAGACCGTGGTTGCCGAGATCCTCGCTCGGGTGCGCAGCTACGAGGAGACCGTCGAGTTCGGCATCACCCAGTTCTGAGCGCGCGGCGGGCGCACGCCGAAACAACGACCGTCACAAGCACGGAGGCGATCTCTGCGAGCGCAGTGCAGGACATCGGGTTGACCCCTTCCGCGTGGAGCCAGCCCAACACTTCCCTGCCCGCGCCAGGCGCCAGCCAGGCGGGCTGGAGGAGCTGCGCGTGCAGCACGACGAAGACGGTCAAGCCGGTCACCAAGCCGGCGACCGCGCCGGCTTTGGTGACGCCGCGCCAGACCGCGCCGAGCACGAGCGGACCCGCCAACGCCGCCATCAGACCGCCAAGGCCGATCCAGATCAGCAGGGCGATGTTGCGCGAGCGCAACGCGACCGCCAACGCCGCGCAGACCGCGACGACGGCGATCGAGGCCCACCGGCCGACGCGCAGTACGCGCCGGTCGAGTTCGGCCGGATCGACGCCCGCGGCACGGCGCCCAAGCCAGCTGCGCCGGTAGATGTCGTTGGCGATGACCTGCGACGCCGCCACGACCAAGCCGTCGGCGGTCGACATCACCGCCGCCAGCACGCCGACGCCAATCAACGCCGCCAGCCAAGGCGGCAGAGTCGCCAAGAACAGGCGGGGCAGGGCGTCGTTGGCGCCATCCTCTCGCAGCAGGGCATCGCCGAGCAGACCGCGCGCCACCAGGCCGCCCAACAGCAAGAGCCCGAGGATCAGCCCAAAGGCACCGACCAACGCGACGAACGCCCGGCGCTGGCGCGGCGCGCGCAGTGCCCAGACCTTGTTGCCGAGATGTGGCAACAGCCCCATCGGCAGGTGCGCCAAGAAGATCGCGACCACCGACCACCACGAGTGGTACAACGGCGTCGTGGGGTTGAGCCAGCCGACGAGCTGCGCGTCCTGCTGCCGCAGGGCGGCGACCACGCCCTGCCAACCGCCGTCGACGGCGCGCTCGGGGCCGCCGCCGGCCAAGAACATGCCAACCACCAGTGCGGCCAGCAGCAGCATCATCACTCCCTGCACCGCGTCGCTGAGGATGTCGGCGTGCGCCCCACCCATGACCACGTAGAACGCGAGCACGATGCAGGTGATCGCCAGAGCCCACCCCCAACTCAGCCCGAGGAGGGTGTGGAACAGCACCAGCGCCGCCACCAGCTGGCCGGCGATGTAGAACGTCAACAGCAGCGAGAACAGCGCGACCACCAGGCGGATCGCATCCGATCCGTACCGGTCGCCGAGCAGCTCGGGGATCGAACGGCTACCGAAGCGCGCACCGGACGCCGCGATCCCGCGCGCCGACACCAACACTCCGGTGAACACCGCCAACGGGTAGAGCAAGCTCGACCACAGCGACGCCGTGCCGTAGCGATAGGCCAACCCCGGACCGCCGAGAAAGGTCGCGCCGCTGGCGGTGGTCGCCGCGAACGCCAAGGCGAGCACCACCGGCCCGTAGCTGCCGCGCGCGGTGGCGAAGTCGTCGGCGGCGCGCACCCGCCGGGCCGCGACCACGCCGAGCACCAACATCGCCAGCACATAGACCGCCGTGAACGCCCAGGCCCACGCCGCCGTGCTCATCGCGCGGCGAGCCGCTGCATCACCTGCTGCAGCAGCTCTTCGGGCTCGAGCATGCGGCCGATGGCGTCGTAGCCCTCGGCCAAGTGGCCGACCACCGGCCCGAGCACCTCGTAGCCCAACTCCACCAGCGTCGCGACATTGCGTTGCACGGCGGGGTCCTGCCACATGGCGTCGTTCATCGCCGGGCACACCAGCCGCGGGCACCGACACGCGACCGCCGCCAGGGTCACCGCGTCGTCACACGTGCCCGCCGCCAAGCGCGCGATGAGATCGGCGGTCGCCGGCGCCACCAAGAGCAGATCCGCGGCGCGGGTGTGCTCGATGTGCGGCACCCGGCCGTCGGCATCCACCTGCGTCGCCGACCGCGCCACCGCGCGTCCGGTCAGGCCGGCAAACGTCGCCGCGCCGACGAAGCGCTCGGCGTCGCGCGACATCGCCACTCGCACGTCGACGCCGCCCTGCACGAGCTGGCTGGCCAAGGCCGCCACCTTGAAGGCGGCGATGCCGCCACCGACGCCGAGCAGGACGGTGCCCTGGCTCATGACCCGAAGCCGAGCAGCGCCTTGACCTCGGCGATCGCTTCTTCCAGGTCGCGGTTGACCACGACGTGGTCGTACAGGGACTGCGCCTCCAACTCCGCGGCGGCGATTCGAACGCGGCGCTCGATGTCTTCGGCGCTGTTCTGGCCGCGCGCCGCCAGCCGATCGCGCAAGTGCTGCAGGCTGGGCGGCACGATGAACACGAACAAAGCCTCGACGCCGGCATCGCGCAGCTGCTGTGTGCCCTGCACTTCGATCTCGAGCACGAAGTGCTTGCCACCGCGCAACGCCTGGTCCACCGGCGCACGCAGCGTTCCGTAGAAGCGCTCGTTGTACTCGGCCCACTCGAGGAACTCGCCGCGATCGCGCCGCGCGACGAACTCCTCGATCGCCATGAAGTGGTAGTCGACGCCGTCGACCTCGCCCGGTCGCGGCGACCGCGTCGTGGCCGAGACCGAGAACTCGATCCGCGGGTCTTCTTTCAGCACCCGCACGATCGAGGTCTTGCCCGCCCCCGAGGGGCCCGACAACACGATCAGCTTGCCCGGCTCGTGCATGCTCACTCCAGATTCGCCGCCTGTTCGCGCACTCGCTCGACCGCGGCCTTCATGTCGACCACGAGCTGGCCGATCCCGGCGTCCGGCACCTTCGAGCCTGTGGTGTTGATCTCGCGCTGCAGCTCTTGTGCGACGAACTCCAGGCGGCGTCCCAGGGCACCGCCGCCGTCTAGCAGCGCCCGCGCGGCCACCAGATGCTCGCCCACCCGCTGCAGCTCCTCACCGACGTCGGCGCGGTCGGCGTACAGCGCCACCTCGCGCAGCACGTCGGCGTCGCGCATCGCCGGCGCCCGGCCGTCGAGGAACTCATCGACCCGGCGCCGGAGCTCGGCCCGGTAGCGGTCGATCACCGCCGGCAACCGCGCTTCGATCGCCTGCCGCGAACGCTCCAACGCATCCAGCTGCGCGCCGACTGCCGCGGCGGTGGCGGCGCCGTCGCGCAGCCGGTCGGCGACCAGTGCCGCCACTGCGCGGTCCACCACCTCCGCCAGCTGCGGCGGCAGATCGCGGCTGACACGCCCGACGGGCGCGGGCCCCAACAGCGACTGCACCGCCACGAGATGCGACAGCGCCAGATCGTCGACCAATCCCAGCGCGCCGCCGACGCGCCGCAGCTCTTCGATGGCCGCGCGCGCGCGCGCCTCGTCGACGACCGTCTCGGCCGCCGGGCCGCCGCACTCGATCGACACCGTGACCGTGCCGCGCTGCACTGCACGGCGCACGGCCGCGTCGAGAGCCGCGTCGAAGCCGGCGCAAGACGGTGGCGTCCGCGCCTTGACCGTGAGGCCGCGGCCGTTGACCGAACGCAGCTCGATCACCACGTCGCCGATCTCGGTGTCGCCGCGCGCGACCCCGACCCCGGTCATGCTCGCCGCGCTGCCCGCTCCTGGCCCGCGCGCGGGCCGACCGGATTCGGGCTGCGGGGCGCTCGCGGCCAACTCAGCCCGCGGTCCAGAGCACGTGAAGCAAGATCGCCGACACCATGAACACGCCCGCCAACGTGAACGTGAACTTGTTGATGCCGCCGCTCTTGACGCCGAACGTCTCCGCGCCCATGCCGCCGAACGCCTCGGCCAAGCCGCCGCCCTTGGCCTCCTGCAGCAAGATCACGATCGACAGCAGGATTGCCGCCGCGAAGAACACGATCCACAGGAGAATCAGAATGGCTGACATGGCTTTGGTCGTCGCTCGACGATCAGTGGTCGTACTCGATGATGGGGATGAAGGAGTCCGGCTTCAAGCTGGCACCGCCGACAAGCACTCCGTCGACGTCCTCCAGCGCCATCAGCCCCGCCACGTTGGCCGGGTTGACGCTGCCACCATACAGAATGCGGATCACCTCGGCGGCGCCGCCACCGAGCTTGGAACCGAGCCACTTGCGGATGGTCGCGTGCACGTCGGCGACCTGCTCGGGGCTGGCGACCTCGCCGGTCCCGATCGCCCACACCGGCTCGTATGCCACAGTGACGCGGTGCAGGATCTCGCCGTCGAGCCCGGCCAAGCCCGCCTCGAGCTGGCGGCGCACGACGCGATCGGTCCGGTTGCCGCGCCTCTCGTCGATGGTCTCGCCGACGCAGAGGATCGGCAGCAGGTCGTGCCGCAGGGCGGCGCGCATCTTGTCGCCCATCCAGTCGTCGGGCTCACGGAACAGCTGCCGCCGCTCGCTGTGGCCGACCAGCACTCGATCGGCGCCGACCTCGCGCAGCATCGGCCCGGACAGCTCACCAGTGAACGCGCCCGCGTCCTCCCAGTACATGTTCTGCCCGCCGACGCCGAGCGGAGAGCCCTGGGCCACCGCCGACACGTCGGCGAGGTAGACCGCCGGAGTGAAGACGGCCACCTCGCGGTCATTGCCGTCGCCGAGGCGGCCTTTGATGGTCTTGATCAGATCGAGGGCCCTGGAGCGGTCCAGGTTCATCTTCCAGTTGCCCGCGATGTAGGGTTTGCGCACCCGCGTCATGTGGCCCTCGCCTCTTGCGTTTCGTTCTGGCAGGCCTGCGATGCGGTTGGCCGACTGGCCGTTGCCACCGGCCGATTCCAACGACGGCCCGCCATCGGCAACCATCGGTCGAGGTCGGCCATCAGCTGACGGAAATCGTCCGGCGTCAGAGCCTGGTCGGCGTCGCTGAGCGCCTTTGCCGGCTGCGGATGCACCTCGACCAAGAGGCCGTCGGCGCCGACCGCCAAAGCCGCCCGGGCCATGCTGGGCACCAGCGCGCGCCGGCCGGTGCCGTGGCTGGGGTCGACCAGAATCGGCAGCGGCGAGCGCTCGCGCAGCCGCGGCACGGCGGCTAGATCGAGCGTGTAGCGCACGCCGGGGTCGAATCCGCGAATCCCCCGCTCGCAGAGGATCACCTGGTCGTTGCCCTCGGCGAGCACGTAGTCCGCGGCCCCCAGCAGCTCGTCCAGCGTCGCGGCCGCGGCGCGCTTGAGCAACACCGGCAGCCCGGCGCGGCCGGCCTCGCGGAGCAGGGGGAAGTTCTGCATGTTTCGCGAGCCGATCTGCAGCACCGCGGCGTGCCTGGCGACGAGCTCGACGTCGCGCGGGTCGAGCACCTCGGTCACCACTGGCAAGCCACTGGCCGCGCCGGCCTCGCCGAGCAGGCCGAGGCCCTTGGCGCCGAGGCCCTGAAAGGAGCGCGGCGACGTCCGCGGCTTGTAGGCCCCGCCGCGTAGCATGGCGGCACCGGCACCGGCAACGGCGCACGCGGCGTGCAGCACCTGCTCTCGGCTCTCGACCGCACAAGGCCCGGCGATCACGGTGAACGTGTCCGGCCCGATCGACAGGCGGTCGGTCACCGACACCGAAGTTCGGGCGGGGCTCGCGGAGGGGTCGGGCAACGTGGTGTGCGAAAAAGGGCAGCGGACGATAGGACGCCGGCGAGGGAGGGTCAATTTCTTCCGCCGCCAGGCCCCGACCACCGGCCGAAACCCCGCCCTCACCGGCGAGGCACTGCCGGGTAGAGTCCTTGGCCGCGCCATGCTCCCGCCCGACTCCCCGAACTCCGCCGAAGGCGCCACGCTCGATCCGACCCCCGACGAGATGCGCCGCCTGGGCCATCTCGCGGTCGATCTGGCGGTGGAGCACTGGACCACGCTCCGCCAGCGCCGGGTCGGACAGCGCGCGAGCGCGGCCGAGGCCGGTGCGGTGATCCGCGAGCCGCTGCCGGAGACCGGCCACGGCCTCGAGTCCTCGCTGCACCGCTATTTCGAACAGCTGCTCGACACCGCGACCTTCACCAACCACCCGCGCTTCTTCGCCTACGTACCGGGGCCGGGCAGCTTTGCCGGTGCACTCGGCGGCTGGGTCGCCGCCGCCACCAACCTGTTCGTCGGCACTTGGCTGGGGGGCGCGGGGATGGCGCAGCTCGAGCTCGAGGTGCTCGAGTGGCTGCGCCAAGCGCTCGAGCTTCCCGAGGGGACGACGGGTGTGCTCACCTCCGGCGGCTCGGTCGCCAACATGAGCGCGCTGGCGGCGGCGCGGGCGCATGCCGGTGCACCCGAGCGCGGCGCGGTGTTCACCTCCGAGGCCGCGCACTACTCGTTCGCCAAGGGGGCACGAGTGATCGGGCTGCCCGAAGCGGCGATCCGCGCCGTGCCGACCGACGCGCGCGGCCGCATGCGGGTCGACGCGCTGCGCGGCGCGTTGCAAGCCGCCGTGGACGGGGGCGAAGTGCCGTTCTGCGTCTGCGCCACCGCCGGCACGACCTCGATCGGCAGCATCGACCCGCTGACGGAGATCGCCGACCTCTGCGCCGAGTTCGGAGTCTGGCTGCACGTCGACGGCGCGTACGGCGCCGCGGTGGCGCTGCTGCCGGAGGAACGCGAGGCACTCGCCGGAATCGAGCGCGCCGACTCGCTCACCCTCGACCCGCACAAGTGGCTGTACGCACCGTTCGAGTGCGGCTGCCTCTTGACTGCGCACACAGGGTCGCTGCGGCGCGCGTTCACCGCCGACGCCGACTACCTGCAGGACGTGCCGCGCGACGAGGTCAACTTCTTCGAGCGCGGGCCCGAGCTCTCGCGGGGCAACCGCGCCCTGCCACTCTGGATGTTGCTGCGCTCGGTGGGTCTGGAGCGGATCCGCGTCGCGATCCGCAGCGACCTTCGGCTGTGCCGGCTGGCGCGCGATCTGATCGCCGCCGATCCGCGGCTGGAGATCGTCACCGAGCCGCAGCTGTCGATCTTCTCGTTCGCGGTGCGGGGGGACGAGGATGCGAGCCAGCGTTTGGTGGAGATCCTGCTGCAGGACGGGCGGGTGATGCTGTCCTCGGCGCGGGTCGATGGACGGTTCGTGCTGCGGTTTTGCGTGGTCAATCACCGGACCAGCGAGGACGACATTCGCGCCGCGGTCGCGGTGATCAGGGATTCGGTGGCTGCCGCCGCCGAGTAACCCCACCCCATCCGCGAACTCGCCGGCGGCAGAGCACCGCGAGGCCTGCATTGGGAGTTCTCGAGTCGTCGGAGCTACTGGTGCAACACCGACCCGAGCCGGGGATAGTTGCCCGGAGGCCGGCGAGCGACGCGGGCCATGCCGCCGACGACATCCATCATGACGACACCACCACGACTCTCGTTCACGGGCGCTGGCGGCTGCGCGGTCGTCGGTCGCGCGATGGCCCGGCTGATCCTGCCGGGGCTGTTGGCGGCCGCATCCGCGTCGGCGCAGGAAACCGCCGAGGCTGACCTCGCCGCCAGCGTCGAGCGCCTGGAGGTCGCGGCGGGGACCGGTGAGGCTGAGGCGATCGCCGCAGCGGCACGGGCGGCGGCGCGCGCGCTCGGTGAGCTGGAGCGGGAGGCCGGGGTCGCGGCGAGTGACCTCGCGGCCGTCGAGCGGCTCGGTACGCTGGCCTTGCAGGCGGGTCAGCTCGAGGTCGCCGAGCAGGCGTTCACGGCCGCGATCACGGGTTGGGAGCTGGTCGGACCACCGGACAGCACGCGGGCGCTGGCGCTGACCGGTCGGTTGGCGCTTTGTCGCCGCGCGCGGGGCGACGTGGAGGGCGCGCTGGCCCTGCTCGACGACGTCGTCGCCGAGCTCTCCGCGCAGCTGCCGGCCAGCGACGAGACCCTGCTGTGGAGCCAACGGCAGCTCGCGGAGACCCACTTCGCTCTGGGCGACGTCAAGGCCGCCCGCGCTGTGCTGGAGCGCGTGCTCGCGATCCTCGACGGTCTCGACCTGCCGGACGGCGATGCCACGATGATGGCCGTCCTGCACCGGCTGGGCCACTACCGGCACCGCGACGGTGATCTGCCCGCCGCGCGAGCCCTGTTCGAGCGGCGCTACGCGGTCCTGGCCGATGGCGCAGACCAGGACGATCCTTCTCTGCAGGTCGCGCGCCAGAATCTCGCCTCGGCGTACTACGGGCTCGGCGATGTCCAGGCCGCATACGCACTGCTACACCAGGTGTACGAGGTGCGCCGCCGCACGCTGGCCGACGACGCCCCGCGGCTGCAGTCCATCCGGAGTTCGCTGGGTTTGATGGCGGCAGACCTCGGCGACGACGAGCGCGCCCGCGAGCTGCTGCAGAAGGCACACGACGTGGCGTGCGCGACGCTGCCGAACGAGCACCCGGCTCTGCAGCAAGCGCGCGACGTGCTGGCCAAGGTGCTGCGGCGCACCGGCGATCTGCAGCGGTCCCTCGCCCTGATGCAGCAGGTCTGCGAAGTCTACGAGCGCACGCTGGACGAGGATCAGCCCAAGAAGCACACGGCGCGGCTCAATCTGGGCTTCACGCTGCAAAAGCTCGGGGAGCTCGACGAGGCTCGGGGACTGCTGGAGCAGGCCCACGCGGCCCTCGCCCGGTTGCTGCCCGGCCACCACCGGGTCGTCCAGGCTGCCCGGCGCATGCTGCTCTCCGTGTGCTGGAGCCAGGGCGACCTGGACCGCGCGGTCGAGCTCGCGCTCGCCGCCGGCGCGGCGACCCGCGATGCGTTGCGGGTGCTGTTGCTGGCGCCGCGGCCCGCCGCGACGCTGGCGGAGGGCGAGTGGGTCAGCGTCCATGACTGTCTGAGTCTGGCGACAGTGGTGACCGACGCGGCCCAGCGCCGCGCGCTGGAGTACGACGCGCTGTGGACATCGCAATTGCTCCGGGGCGTCTCGGTGCGCCTCGCGCGCGAGACCAAGGCCCTGCTCGCCGGTGCCGTCGACGGCGAATCCAGTGAGCGGCTGCTGGCGGCCAACACGGCAGTCAGCGTCGCAGCGCGCGGGCGACCTTCGCCGGCGGCGTCGGGTTCGCTCGACGAACCGCTGCGCGCGCGCAACGAGCGGCTGCTGCGCGCAGTGCACGAGAAGGAAACCCTGGAACGGCGCCTTCTCGAGCAGGTCCGTGCCTCCACCCCCCCAACGCGGCAGCAGACTACGCCACAGCAGGTCGCGGCTGCTCTGCCGGAGGACAGTGCCGCCGTGGCGATCCTCGGCTACCGTCACCGCACCGAGCTGCCGGGCCGGCCCGGCTGGTTCGAGTACGAGAACCACCTCACCGCGCTCGTCCTGCGCCGCGGGGGCGGGTGGACGCGGGTCGACCTGGGACCGAGCTCGGCCATTGCGGCGTTCGAGGATCGAGTGGGGATTGCCGCCGACCCGGCGGAGGCGCTCGCCCTCCGCCGTCGGGTCGTCGATCCGATCCTGGCCGCGCTCGGTCCGGAGACCACCGTCTACGCCAGTCTGGACGTGGCCCTCGAGCTCGTTGCCCTCGATGCCCTGCCACTGGACTCCGGAGAGCCCGTGGGGCAGCAGATCGCCTGGCGCTTCGTGACGTCGCTGGTCGAGCTGTGCGAGCACCCCACGACCGTGCCCGGCGCAGCGGCGCAGCTGCTCGCGTTCGGTGGCATCGATTACGACGGGCCGGCGGAGTTGGTGTTGCCGGCGCTGCACCGCGATGCAGCGCCTGTGCCGGGCGCGACCCGCGGCGGCGAGCCGCGCACCTTCGCTCCGCTCGCCGCCACCGCCGGCGAGGTCCGCTCCGTCGGGGCGCTGTTTCGGCAGGACTTCGACGCCGGGCGCGCCTGGCTCGCGCTGGGCAGCCAGGCCAGCAAGGCGACGCTGCTTGCAGCGGCGCCGACGACCACCTTCCTGCATCTCGCGACGCACGGCTTCTTCGCGCCGGAGGCCCCCGCGAACGCCACCGAGCCGGGGCGCCGGGTGAGCGCCCTGTCGCCCATGGTGCTCACCGGGCTCGCGCTCGCCGGCGCCAACCTGGGCGCCGACCGGGACGGCCGCACGCCCGGCGTGGTGAGCGCCGAGGAGCTGTTCGCGCTCGACTTGTCCGGCTGCTTCCTGGCCGTGCTCTCGGCCTGCGACTCGTCGCAGGGGGTTCGCACGCAAGGCCAGGGCCACGCATCCCTACACCGCGCCCTGCACGGTGCGGGTGCGCGCTACGTGCTGTCGTCGCGCTGGCAGGTCGGAGACCAGGAGTCCGGCCGGTTGATGGCGGAGTTCTACCGCCAGCTGTGGAGCGAGAAGCAGGCGCCCCACGATGCGCTTTGGAGCGCGAAGATGGCGCTGCGGAAGCTCGGCGCCGCGCACCGGGAATGGGCCGCGTGGGTCTTGACCGGGCTTTGAGAGGCCGGGCGCGCCACCGGTTCTTGGCCGAGCATGCCCCGCGTGACACGCGTGACGCGCGCGCCGCTCCGGTTTCGGAATTCGTGCCACGGCCGGGCGCCCGCGCGCTCTTCCTCGAGGGTCGTACCTCGCCCCGCGGGTGGCCCCGGCCTGATGCCGCGCGACAGTATTGCTCCCGTGTCCGAGTCAGCAAGCCCGAGCACCGACGCTCGCGACGATCCGTGGTCGCGGGCTCTTGGCGGTGACGCCGACGCCCGCACATGGCTGATCGCGCGCGCCTGGGCCCTCGCCGGAGCGCGGCTCGGCCGCCTGACGGCAGACCAGCGCGAAGAGATCCGGCAGGAGATCGCCGAGTCCGTCCTGCGGGCGTTGGCGACCGGCCTCGCTGCCACGGCGAATCTCGACGCGTTCCTCGCCTGGCGCGGTCGCGCGGAGATCACCGAGTTCCTCCGGCGGCGTGGCCGCGCGGACCTGGACCTCGATCCGGGGGACGCACTCCACCTCGCCGGCATGGAGCCGTCGCCGTTCGAACGCGCCGCCGGCAAGGAGCTGCGCGGCATGATCGAGGCGTGCTTGCGGGGCGTGCCCAACGCCGACCACCGCGCGGCCTGGGCGGCGCGCTACCTCGAGGGTCTGGAGCCGCGCCAGATCGCGGCGGCGGGCAGCGCATCGGCCGAGACGGTGCGGACCTGGATCGCCCGCGCCGCGCGCTCGATCCGGAGCTGCCTGGAGCACAAGCTCGCCGGAGGCACACGATGACGACGAGGAACCCGCGCAATCGGGACGACGACGAGCGCATGGTGGCCTACGCGCGGCGCGAGATGACCGAGGCCGAGCGGTTCGAGTTCGAGCAGCGGCTGTCCTCGGATCCCGCGCTCGCCCGGGCGTACGAGCGGTTCGCGCAGGTCGATCTCGTCGCCGACGTCGTGGCCCGCGAACGCACCAGCCGCGGGCGCGGCGGCACCCGCCGGTGGCTGCTGCCAGCAGCCGCGGCGGCCCTGGTCGCGGTCGCCGCACCGTGGCTCTGGGATCGTCTGCGGCCCGCCGGGATCGCCTTCGACGCGCGCGCGGTGGCAAGCGTCTCGACCGCGTCGTTGCAGGTCTACTCGGCCAGCATCGGCGTCGAGCAGCCGCAGCGCGTGCCACGGCAAGCGCTGCGCGCGGCGGAGCCGGGGCAGGCCGCGGTCGAGCCGCGGTCGGCGGCGGAGTTCGAGCGCGTGGTACGGGAAGCGGAGGCGCGCCGTAGCCGCACGGCCTTCGCGAGCCCGGCGGCGGTGCTCTCGTTGCCCGACGCGGTCGCGGTCACGCTGCGGTTCCGCACCGACGCCGAGCCGTGCTCGGCGATCGTGGTGAGCCGGTCGGTGGACGGCCGCTGGCGGCGGCGCTATCCCGCGCCTCCCGGCGAGCTCGTGTTCGCCGAGGTCGCCAACCGCTTCGCGCCAGGCGTCACGCACACGCTGCCGCGGCCGGTCGTGCTCCGCAACCCGAATTTTGCGGACCGCGTCCACGCGCACGCCGGGTTTGGCCTGGTCACGGCCGAGGGACCGACGCGGGCCTTCGTGCTGGCGCTGCGGCGAGACGCCGTCACCGACGACGTGCTTGCCGACCTCGACGCTCTGCTCGCGCGGTCTCCTGGTGAAGACGAGGTGGCGGCCTGGTTGCGGGAGCGGGGCTTCGCGCTCGAGCGGCTGGCGATGGGCTCGTAGTCGAGCTGGGAGGAGCCCGGCGTTCCCGCCGGCGACGCTCGTCGAGCCGTCGCGACGAGAATCGTGTCACGCGCCGCGGCCCGGCGCCTCTGAGAGAGGTGTGAGGCCACCGAAGCGCGCTCGACCGGGGCGCGCTCGGCGCGGCCGCCCTTCGCTTGTTCCTACTCACACGATCCCATGATTCGATTCGAGAACACCCATCGCTTCCTGCTCGCAGCGCTCGTCGCCCTGGCGAACGTCGCCACCCTCCTGCCCGCCCAGACACCTCCAGCGAACTCGCCCGCCGGCAAGTACGAGATCAAGAAGATGGACGGAACCCCGGTGGTCCGAGGCAAGAAAGCCGAGGTGGAGGTGAAGCAGCTGTTCGTCGGCGTCCCGATCTGGGTCGCGGAAGTCACCCTCGACGGCGAGCCGATCGAGGGTGAGAGCATGCTCATCACGGTCCGCGAAGATGGCACCGGCTACGAGTGGGTCAACAACAACGGCAACGAGGGCACGCTGGACGACCACGGTGGCGGGGACTTCAAGTCCGAAGTCACGACCGGACCCCACGCGGGCACCGAGCGACTCTGGGACCGGCAGTAGCGCTCTCTCGTGGCAACGCGCAACGCGGAGTACCAGCCAGAGGCGTTCAGCGCCTACTTCTGCATGAGCCCGAGCCTGTCGTGGAACGACGAGGCGCTCGTCGAACAGCTCGAGGACATCGAACCCACGCACCCGATGTGCGCGCCGTTCGCCTAGTTCTCGGCGGGCGACGGGGGCGGCTCGATGAACCCGCCGCTCGAGAAGGTGGTCTGGCACTACCGCGAGCGCGCGCCGCGCCACTGTCGCTGGCACGTGGCCCGGGCGCCGCCGCCCACTTCGAGTGGGACTGGGTCGCGGCGCGCAACCGGCCCAAGCATACCAACGCCCCCACGGCGGTGACCGGTAACGACCAGGCCGTGCACGGCGGACAGACGGTGGAGCTGGACGGCAGCGGTTCGTACGACCACCGGACCGCGTCGGAGGATCTCGAGTATCGCTGGACCCTCGCCGGGGTGGAGGGGCCGAGCATCCCGCCGTCCGCCAGCCGGCCGTTCCGGGCCGGTGCCGGGACGCGCGTCGGCCCGCTCTTGGTCTTGGCCGGTGCTCCAGTGACCGGTGGCGATGCGGTGGAGCCAGCGATGCAGGTCGGGCACCGGCTTCGGTGACGCGCGGCAACCGCGCCTGCCGCTATGGATGTTGCTGCGCTCGGTCGGCCTGGATCGGATCGGCGCTTGGAGTTCGCCGCCGAGTGAGCCCAGCCCCTCTGCGATCTTCTCCTGCAGAGCACAGCGACGGGCGCCCACCTCGGAGCGTCCTGGGTGGTCCAGGTGACAGCCAGAGCACAAAGGTTATACTGGACGTCGAGGAGAACCATGCAGCAATCATTGGCACCATGCGTCGCCCTGCTGGCAAGCGGCCTACTCATTTCTGACCGCGGCTCGGCGCAATCGTGGAGTCGCACGCCAACTCCCCGGTCGCTACAGCTCGGCGCGATGGCGTACGACGAGCGGCGCGAACGCATTGTGGCTTTCGGCGGCCACGGAGAAACGGGAGAGTGGGACGGCAACCGATGGACCCTGCGTTCACCGGCGAACGCGCCTCCCGTGAGACGCAGCCACGTGCTGGTCTACGACGCGGCGCGCGGATGCACCGTGCTGTTCGGCGGTGCACTCACGAGCCCCGCACCGCTGCTCGACGACCAGTGGGAATGGGACGGCGTCGACTGGCGGCAGGTGTCGCCGAGCCCGCGGCCCGCGGGGCGCATGCGCGCTGCGGCCGCGTTCGACGCCGCGCGGGGCCAACTCGTGCTGTTCGGCGGTTACACCGGGCCCGGCCAGCCCACGAACGAGACCTGGCTCTGGGACGGTCGGCGCTGGACGCAGGCTTCGCCGACGGCGTCCCCCGCGCCGCAGGCCGCCTATTTCATGTGCTACGACGAAGTCCGCGCGCGCGTCGTGTTCCACGGCCGCCTCGACGAGACATGGGAGTGGGACGGCAACAACTGGAGCCTGCGCGGCCCCGGCCCCAACGCCGAGGGCCCGCTCGTGTTCGACCGGCGGCGAGGCCGCACGGTCCTGGTCGGTGGCACCGAGCGCAACACTGCCGGAGTCTTGGTGCAGCAGACGCACGAGTAGGACGGCAGCCGCTGGACGAAGACGACGACGGGCGCAGTGCCGGGTCGTGGCAACCACAGCGCCGCGTTCGACGCTGCGCGCGGCGTCACCCTGCTCCACGGCGGCGATTTCCTGGGCGATACTTGGACGTACGACGGCAGCTCGTGGCGACTGGCCGAGGAGACGCTGCCGAGGACCCGGATGGCCGCGGTGTGGGACGTGGCCCGTCGCGAAGTGGTCGCGGTGAGCGCGTGGGCCTCGCCACTCGAGTTCTACACTCTGACTTGGGACGGCCGTGCCTGGCGGCGCCACCTGCCAGCCAACACGCCGACCGCACGAACGGGCCCCGCCCTCGCGTTCGACGAACGCCGCGGCCGCGCCGTGTTGTTCGGCGGCTTCTTGAGCGGCCCCGGCGGCGGCTGGGCAGCCGATGAGACCTGGGAATGGGACGGCAGCGACTGGCGCCACATCGTGCCCGCGGTGCGACCTCCTGGGCGCTGGGACCCCGCGATGGCCTACGACGTCCGCCGCCAGCGCGTGTTGTTGTTCGGTGGCACCGATCGATTCCGACAGGCGCTGAATGACCTCTGGGAGTGGGACGGTAGCCAGTGGACCCGCGTGACGGGCGGAGTCACGCCGCCTCCGCGCTCCGCCTCGGCGCTCGCCTACGATCGATCGCGCGGAGTTGCCGTCTTGTTTGGCGGAACGGATGCGACCGGTCTCCCCAAGGCCGACACCTGGGAGTGGGACAGTGCCAGTGGCTCTTGGCGATCGGCTGCGCCTGCGCAGGCCCCGCCCGCGCGCGCGTTCCACAGCATGGCCTTCGACGAGGTCCGTGGTCGTGTGCTCGTGTTCGGTGGTGAGGCTGCTCGCAACACGCCCCTCGGCGACACTTGGGAGTGGGACGGCACCAGCTGGACCCAAGTCGCGACCGTCGGCCCGGATGCCCGGGCGGGACACGCTCTCGTCTACGACCGCACCCGCCGGCAGACCGTCGCGTTCGGCGGCAACGCTTTCTTGTACGCCACCAACGACACGTGGGTCTTGAGCAATGCGCCGGCAGCGAAGGCAACTCTCGTGGGCAACGGCTGTGGCGGTCTCGGACTGACAGCGTACGGCCCGCCCGCGATCGGCAACGGAGCCTTCGCTCTCGATGTTCGCGGCGCACGGCAGAACGCGCCCTACGCCGTCTTGCTGTCGCCCGCAGCCGCGACGATCCCGCTCGGCGGCGGCTGCACTCTACTCGTCAACCCGACGCCGGGTGTCGCGCTGCCGGCCTGGACGAATTCGGGGGGCTTCGGCGCGTTCGCGCTGCCGATTCCCGACAATGCGAGCCTGCTCGGCGCCGTCGTGCACGGACAGGCCGCCGCGCCGACGGCGGGCGGACCGCTCATGGGCTACGGGGTGACGGGGCGCGTCGACCTCGACATCGGGCGGTGAACGTGCCGGGCACAGTCGATCAGGGCTTCGGCTCGACTTCCACGAGGTAGAGGCTCGAGGGCTTGGTATAGAACTGGTACGTGCGGACCGAGGGATTGTTGGCACCACCGAGCTTGTAGGTGGTCTCTCCCCAGGTGCTCTTGACCTGCTGCTGCGCCGGCTGCAGGTGGGTCAGTCGGACGAGATACTCCGGTGCCGTGGGGAGCCCCATAGCGGCGAGATCGATCGTGACATCGACCAAATGGTCGACGGCAAAGGCGTTTGCCGCCGTCTCGTTGGGGGCGTCGTACGCAGACGCCGTCCGAAACAGGGGATTGCTACCGGCGCGGCTGAACGAGCGGAGCCCGACACTCAATTCAGCGAGTTGACTGACGGAAACCGAGAAGTCCAGCTCGCCGAGATCCTGGGTCGTGCCCCAATCCAACAGCACGATCGCGCCATGGGGCTTCGAGTTCTTGACGTAGCGGAATGCCGAGCCGTGCACGATCGGATCTGTCAGGTCAATCCTACGCCGGACCTGGGTGTGGCGGTGATGCACCTCGCAACTCGGGGCGTTGATGGCCGGCATCGGCAGTAGGGTTCCGCCGAACGCCGGTGCGAGGTGACCATAGCCCCGCAAGTAGCTTTGGATCACGTCCTTCACCGGATTGGGCCCCGAGGCGAGGATCGGGTCGTGGCCCGAATCGAAGAAGAAGATCACGGGCAGGCCGCCGTCGGTCAACGACCGCAGCGTGTGCAGATCGAACAGCCAGTGCTCACCCCAATCCACGCGCGTGCCGAAGGTGAAGAGGACCTCGGGGTAGCGGATCACGTTCCCGTAGGTCATGCGAAACATCGGCGGACTCATCGGATCCTTGAACGACTCGCCGTCGGCCGAGTCGAACAGATCGAGTAGCGCCTCGGTGGGAACCTCCTCGTCGAGGACCACGTGCGGGTGAGCGCTGCGCACGGCAGCCAGACGCGAGCGCAGGCCATGGAGCTGGTCCGCGCGCACCGTCGGGTGATTGGTGCCGTGCGAGTGGTTCACGTCCGCGCAACGCAGCGACGGCGTGATGCCGTCCAAGTGTAATCCATTGAGGCCGACGCTCGGCGCCAAGGCGCCGTCGCGCACGTACTGCGTATAGATGTTGGCGATCCCGACGGCATCGAAGCACCCGGCAGCGTAGAACGGTGGTCTGTTCAGCAACGGGCTGCGTTGGCCGAGAGTATCCAGGAGCAAGTCCGCGGAGTTGAACAGCGGCCAGCTCGCGTTGGGGAACGACGGGATCGCGTAGCCCATCGCCAGGCCTCCCAAGCTCTTGGCCCAGCTGGTGAGCGCCGCGTATCCGGGCTTGATCGTGGCATAGTCGCTCGGGCCGTAGACCAATGGCGATGGCAGGGGCACCGGTCCCTCCCACTCCATCAGCCCATCGCTTTGGAAGTACAGCCCGGGTGACTGCCCGTTGACGTAGTAGTCGCCAAAGGGGCCGGGCTGCAACTTCTGCTTGATCAGGTCTTGGTATGCCCCAGACAAGTCTGCCTCGACCACGGTACCGCCAAACCGGGTCCATGGGCCGCGCGGCGCAAAAGCCAATGGCACCTGCCCGTAGAACTGCGGAATCGGGCTGGCGTTGCGCGCCAGCAGCGCCGGAGAGCTGGCCACCAGGTCGCGGTAGCGACCGATCATCCCGTACTCGTCTTGCCCGGGCGCGTCTTCGATCAACACGCTTCCGGACTGATAGCTGTCGGCCAAGGTCCAAGGGGGGCTCAGCGACGGGTAGCGATCGGTGCGCATCCTCTCGGCCATCCAGAACTCGAGATCCCCGGCCGCGGTGCGCTCGACACTCATTTCGGCGGGCGCGAAGGCGCTCGCGACCGTGGTCCCGATGCCGTGGTCATCCCACACGAACAGCAGACCGTTCTCGGTGCCGGAAGCCGTGTTGTAGATGCCCCAGAACGACAAGTACCAGTCGCCCAGGTGCGCGTTCCGGTAGCGGAAGTCGTCCGATCGGCCGAACGGGTCCCGGACGATCTTGTCCCAGTAGGGCCACGTGCCGTACGAATCGGTCCGCGTCGGCCCGAGGCGAAATGCCGGAGTCACCGCAAAGTCGTCACTGCTGTTGGGACCGCTGGTGATCGTCACGTGCGGGACCTGAATCCGCTCGAGCTGCCAGTTCGAGATCACAGAACGGGACGTGAAGTCGACGAACACCTTGAGGCGCACTGGGAGAGGAGCGCTCTGCGGTAGCGGGCTGGTCGACTCGGGCCAGCTGGCCACGTACACGTCGAAGACCTTTTGGTCGGGCGTAGATGGCGTGAAATGCCACCAGCTACCGTTGGCCGGGACAGCCGACGTCGGCACCGGTACCTGCGATACCGGAATGGACGTGCCGGTCAAGGCCGCCGGCGCAAAGGCAGACACGGTTGCCAGCTCCCCCTCGGCCACGTCCTCGTTGCGGAACACGAGGCTCCACCAGGTCTCGGGCGGCGAGGTCGCGGACTGCTGCGCTTGGGCGTGGCGCAGCGAAAACGGCTGTGACTGCGCGACAAGCGCGCCGACTGCGCAGAACAGCGTGCAGACGGATAGGGTTCGATGGAGGTTCATGGCACCAACGCTGAAAGGTCGTGGAGTTCGGGCGTGCCCCTCCATGCGCTGGTGCGGCCCCGAAACGGAGCAGGAATCCGCCCGCGGCGCCGGTCCGACGACCTCACTGCGTGAGGTTGACGACCAAGTCCGATCGCGTCGGGACGCCGAACGCCGGCACCACCTGATCGCCCGCCGGAACCACCGTGACGTGGTCCGCAAAATCGAACATCACGCCGAAATCGGGCGCGGGTGGGCCGATGATCAGACCGAACAAGCCGAACGGTGTGGGGTCGGCAGTCTCCCGGGCGTACGTGGTCACGCCGTGACTGATCAGGTCGCTGCCAGCATTGTGCTTCAGGTTGCACTGCCAGGTTTCGTAGTCATGCAGCAGGACCTGGGAGTACACCGCCAGCCCTTGCGGGAACTCGCCGAACACACCGCCATGGAGGCCGAGCCAGAAGGTGCCCATGCCCGCTCCTTGGGCAAGACATCCGTTCTGCGGCTTCGTCGTCAGCGAGGTCGACGCGGGTCCGCATCGAGAATTGACGACCAACGACTGATCGGTCCGGTTACCGCACACATAGGCAGCAACGTCGGTAACGGTGGCGACCACTGCGTCGTGCTCGCCGTAGCACTGCTGTAGAACGAGATCCGACTCCCGGATTGATTCATCCCAATACGGGCCGCTCGGGTACAGCGCGGCGTTGCCATGCGTCGCGGGTGTGGGAGCCATCAACGTGTAGTAGGTCCCAGGGTGGCTGGTATCCGGGCGCGCCGCGCCGTGATGGATGCAGCTGATGTGGTGCGTCAGGTCCAACCTAAAGCGCCACTCGACCTGTCCGCTGGGCAGCGGGCCGCAGTAGTAGTCGATGCTGCCGACGACGTGAACGACATCGTAGGTGGGCTCGCACGGTGGGACCGGACAGGTTCCGGACTGGCTATCGAACGTGAGGTCACCGTTGAGCAAGAATCGCCAGACCTGACCGGACTCGTACGTAAACGTGCGTGCGTACTTGGCGTACATGACGCCAGCGATCGAGTCCGCGCCGTTGATAGCGCTGACCGAGATCAAGAACTCGTCGCAGGAAGTCGCTGTCGGCGTCCCGACCGTGACATCGAGCGGGCACTGCGCGAGTTGCGTGCAGGAGCTGGGGTTGAACTGGCTGGCGAAGCTCGCGTGGCTCGCGAGAGCCGGGAAGGCCGGCAGGATCGGCGCGGGGTGCGTGCAGCACCCCACGTCGAGACCGTCATCCGCAAGAGGTGGGCAGCTCTGCGCGGGAAGCGCGCCGGCGACCGTGAGCAGGAGAGGGAGGGGGAGAGCGAACCGGTGAATCATGAAGGGTCCTCGGGGGTTGTGACGCCCGCCGCCGCTCGGCGACGCTGGCTACGCCGTCCAAGCGCGGAAGAACCTTCGTGACGGAACTCAAATCGCTCGCCGCATCGACGGCGACGCCGCAATGCGCTCTGGGCTCGTCAGTGGCTGATCCCGACGACAGGGGTACTCTGCCCCGTGTTCGTGACGACCCAGACCGACATGTCGGCTCCCAGCGGTGCACCAGCGGGCCAGGAGAACTCATCGGTTTCCGCGGTTCCCGAGAGCGTCGCGGTGTGCATCAGTACGGGTTGGGTGGTCGGGTACTTCATGTAGTAGAACAGCGACGTCACGCCGAGAGGGACTTCGCTCACGCACACGGCCATGCGCGGCGGAGACACCGGGTCCACCGGCGTATGAACCAAGCCCGCGATCATTGTCGATGGGACCGCGACCGGAGCCTGCCGGCCAATGAACTTCGCGAAGTCGGGGACGCGCGGATCGATCGCGGCGATCGCGTCGATATGGACTTTCGGCAGGGGCTGAGTCCCTAGACCCAGCCGATCACGGATCGGCCGCACGATCGGAGGGATGGCCTCTTGCGGGATCTCGACTTGGAACTGAATCCTTGACGTGATCGATGACGGGGCGGACGCGCTCGCAAGCTCGCCGAACCACAGCGAAGTCGATCCGTGCTCGGCATATAGAACGTACTTCTGCCCGATATCAACCGCGAGCGCAGTGATTACCCCTCGATTGGGGTCGGCGGGGAGAAACACGCGAACCTGGTACGAGTTCGTTACTGCGTCCCATTCCGCCTCGAACACGGTACTGCCGTCCTCAACTCCCAAATTGTGCAGAGCTGCAAACGATGCCGCATCCGCATTGCTGTAGGTGAAGAAGAATCGCTTGAGATTCACAGCGGCATTCGGAAATACGTTCCATTCCGTGAGGGCCATCGCCGTGTAGGGGTCGAACGCGGTGATCTCCGCCCTCTTCCCGTTTGGATCGGCCAGATACATCGAAGTCGAGTCGACGACCTTGATGACGCCATCGAGGAAAGGTTCAACGTCGTCGGCTTCGCTGTCCGGCCAGACGTACTGAAAGAGGTCTCCGCCAACACCGCCGCAGTTCTTCTCCGCGGCAAGAACGGACTCCGGCAAGATGCTTGCGCCTTCGGAAACCGAGAAGAGAAGCGCTGCCCATCCCGGAGTCGTTCCGGCGGTGGTTCCGACACCTTCGGACGTGCTCGCGATGTAGTCCATACCGGAGGAGAAGGACGTGACCGGGAACACGCCCCACGGAACAGAGCCCGGAGCCAACGGCGGGCGCCCTTGCTGGTTCCACAGTTGCCGCGGAGTCTCTTGCGACGACCGGAGGCCCGCGACCCTCAGGCGCCCTTCGGCGGCCGGCCAACCGTTCGCGGTCGCGGTATCGTCGTCGACGAACACGATGCCGGGGGCACCAATGAGGTGGCCCCCAGTCGGGGTCGGATCGCACTGGGCGACGGCCGCGGCCGCAAGGCAAAAGGGAGCAACGAACGGAGCGAGCTTCGGATGTAGCATCGGACGTGGACCTACTTCTTGGGTGGCGGGGCAATCACGGGATCGGGCTCGTCCGCATCGGGATCCGACATCCGGATCCTGACTTGGTACTCGAGCCCCCGGAGAAACAGTCTCAGCGCCCGCACCGTGGTCGGCTTCGGTCGCTGTGGGAACATCAGATACAACCCGTCGAGGTAGCCTGGGGTGAACGGGTCGCGGGCGAGCTGCGTGAGCAGGGCCTCGACGAGCGCGTCGGGGTCACCGGAAACCACCCCCTGGCACACTGCGATGTTGGTGCGCAACAGATCGACGACGTGTGGCCCGCCGTCACAATGTTCGATCGCGGCCTCGCCGGACTCGATGCCGCGCCGGGCGTGCTCGACGGCTGCCGCGTCGTCTGCTTCGGTGCGGCTCCGCGTCAGGTGGCTCGCCCACGCTGCCTCATTGGTCAACAGCGCCGCGTGACCCCGCCACGAGCCGGACCCGGCCAAGCCCTTGGCAATCGCGTCGGCCTCTTCGAATCGCCCCTGCAGCGTGCGGAGATTGGCGTACGCCTGCAGGGTCTTCGGTGACTCCGGCCGAATGCGGCGAGCCGCCTCCAGATGGCGTTCGGCGAGCAGCAACCGTCCGGCCTGCAGCGCGATCTGGGCCAGGTTGTTGGAGATCTGCCAACTCTCGGGCGAGATCTCGTAGGCCTCGCGGAGCAGACCGACCGCCCCGCGCGCATTGCCGAGCTTGAGCTGGGTCGTGCCCGCGACGAACCGACCGATCGAGGTCGTCCTGCCGACGCGATTCTCGTAGTCGCGGGCATCGTCGTACAGCTCTTGCCACACCGCACCGGTCCCGTCTTCGTCGCGCGAGTACTGCAGCCTCACCAACAGCCGGAGTGCCGCTGCGAACCGGTCACCGGGGTCGAGCAGGCGCAGCGCTCCGCCGTAGTCGAACTGCCGCATCGCGTGGTAGCCCGCGACGTAGCGATCGGCGGCGGTCCGCGGCTTCGGCAGCGCGGAGAGGTCAAGAGCCTCCTCCGTCGCGGCGACCGCGGCATAGCGCGCCGCGAGCTCGGTCGTATAGGGGCTGCTCTGGGCCGCTGCCAGGGCGCGGATGTCGGCGGCCGCATCGTCTCGGTGACCGTGATCCCACGCGAACGCGGCACGCATCACGCGCGAGGCAGCATGGTCGGGCCGCGCTGCCACCGCGCGATCGAGGCGGGCGGCGATCGCACGCCGTGCGCCGTCGCCGGCGACCCGGCGGACCCGCCCGAACCCCTGTGCCGGCGGCAGGGACGACAACGCCGACAGATGATCCTCGTCCAGCTGCTGCTCGCGCTGCCGCAGGTAGCCGGGGATCTGCCAAGCGGACACTGCAACCAACACGAGCAGCACAGAGACCTGCGCGGTGCGCGATTGGGACAGCCAGTCCCAACATCGGCGGACGGGACCGCGCCGTCGCACGGACACCGGAGCGTGCGCCAAGAACGCCTCGAGGTCGCGTCGCAAGGCCTCGGTGGACGGGTAGCGGTACGCCGGCGTCGCCCGCATCCCGTGCTCCAGGATCGCCACCAGATCGACCGGCAGACCGCGATGTAGACGGTCTGGGGCCGGCGGGCGCAGGCGCCGACGGCCCGACGATGTGGTCGGGTCGTCGTGGTTGCGCGGGGGACGACCGGTCAGAGCGTGGTAGAAGGTCGCGGTGAGCGAGTACACATCCACCCGCGCGAGATCCCGCGCGCGGCCGGTCTCTTGCTCCGGCGACATGTACTTCGGCGTCCCCACCACCGAGGTCCCGGTCGCGACCGTTGCGTCGCCCTGGCGCGCCGCGATGCCGAAGTCGATGAGGGTCGCCCGGCCGCTCTGCTCGATGAACACGTTGGACGGCTTGACGTCGCGGTGAAAGACCCCGGCCGCATGGACCGCGCTCAGCCCGGCAGCGAGATCTGCAACCCAGCGGGCGGCCTGCCGAATGGTGCTGGTTTCGGTGCAGGAAATCTCGGGAAACGCCTCGCGCAACCAGCCGATCTCTCGCGCCCGATCCCACCCGCTCCGCTCCAGCTCGCGCTCGAGCTCGGTCAGGATCTCCGACAGCGGCGCACCCCGCAGCAACTCCATCACCAAGAAGCGGTGGTGCCCATCGCTCGCGCCGCGGTCGTACACCCGCACGACGTTGGGGTGCTCCAGGGCTGCGAGCGATTCGGCTTCGCGGTCGAACCTCTCCTCCGCCGCCCGCCCGCCGAACAGGTAGGGCTGCAGCAACTTGATCGCGACTTCGCGCTTGAGCGAGCTGTCCATGGCGCGGTAGACCGCGCCCATTGCCCCGGCCCCGATCTGCTCGATCAGCACGTAGCGGTCCGCCAACACGGTGCCGCGGAAGCCACCGGGCGGCGGTTCGCCTTCTCCCCAAGCGCGGAGCTGCAATCGATGCTCCAGGGCCTTCGCGACGATGCCGGCGACCTCGGGGGCATCGGCACACAGCGCCTCCAGATCCACGTCTTCACCCCGGTCGATGGCGTCGAGGGCCTGCTCGAGACGCTCCACAACGCGCCGTTCCAGTTCCCCCTTGCCACTCATGACGTGATCCCCCGCTGCTGCAACACGAACAGCAAGCGCGCCTCCGCCGTGCGCACCGCCTTCCGGGCGGCGTCCGCCTCCATGCCGAGCGCCGCCCCGATCTGCGGATAGGTCGACCTCAATCGAAACCGGAGCTCGAGCAGCGCGCGGTCCCGGGAGCCGAGGCCCGCGAGCGCTTCTTGCACGACAGCCGTCTCCTCGCGAGACACTACACGCTCTACCGTACCATTCGGATCCCCAGTGCCGATCTGCGCCACGTCCACGTCGCGCCCCGTCCGCCGACCATCGCGACGCTTGCTTTCGTGGAAGCGAATCGTGTCGATCAGCCGGTGCGTCACCGTCGCGGACACGAACCGCACGAAGTCGTCTTCGCTGTCCCCCTCGAACGAGTCGAGGTCGCGCAGCACGCCGTAGAACACTTCCTGGACGACGTCCCCGGTACTCAACAGCGAAGCGAGCCAAGGCCGCGTGCGCCGCAGGTCGTAGCTCAGCCGGCGATGAACCGCATCCTGGACGCTCGGGTAGAAGCGGTCGACGAGATGGGATCGCGCGTAGTCATCGCCCTGCTGCGCAAGGACGACAAGATCGTGGATCGAGCGATGGTCGGAGGGCCCAGGGCCCGGTGGACTCAGGTATGTCACGACGAGACTTGGAGCGTTGGGAACACGGGGAGTTCGTTCCAACGCTACCAGCGCGTCTCAGCGTCGTGCGGTTGTGGATCCGGAACAATAATCCGGGGAGGGGGGAGCGATTCTCGCTTGTCGCCGAGGGAACCAGCGCCGCGGAAGTTGTGCGCCGCACCCTGGGACAGGCAGCAGCCCAGAACTCCCGCGGGCAGAGCCATCGTCCACGATGACCCCAATCGCCACAACTCGCACACCTTCACGCACCGCGAACGTGCTGAACAAGCCGCCGAAGCACTAGCAGCCGGGCGGTTCACGGCGGGCGCGAGCTCAAGTGCGCCTTCGGTCCCGGGGGGTAGGAGAAGAGAGCGGTTCAGGGATCTACCAAACCAACCACGAGGACCAGATGGGCAACGGGAGGCTCACGATGCATCGTCTACAAGATCTTGTCCGGCTCCACCTCCAAGGGCTGCCAGCCCGCGCAATCGCTCGGCTGCTACGGATGGGGCGCAACACGGTGTCGCGCTACTGCGAGGCGCTGAGGTCGGCCGAGCTATTCGATGGCCAGCCGGGTGACCTTCCGGACGTTGGGGCGCTGCGAGCAGCCGTGAGGCTCCACGCGCCGTCGCTGCCGGCGCCGCGGCAGCTGACGTCGATCGAGCCTGTACGTGTCAGCGCACGACACGCTCACCAAGCTCCGCGCCTCACGCGCCGACCAGAGCTACGACCGCTGCCTGGCGCGCTTCGCGACCCCGCACCTGCTGATCGTCGTTGACCTCGGCCTCCGTCCGCTCGAGAACGACGAGCCCATCGACCTCTACGAGGTGGTCCGTCAGCCCTACGAGCGCGACTGCGATGATCATCACCTCGAACCGGGCTCTGGAGGAGTGGCCGCCACTCTTCGTCGACGAGCTCCTCGCCAGCGCAGCGATGGACCGCGTCATGCACCACGCCCACGTCGCCGTCATCGAGAGGCGGTCGTTTCGACAGCCCAAGAGCGCCTCAGGAGGCTCCACGCAGGCGGTCCTTGACAAGACAACGATTCCTGAGATGGGCAACTCACTGGACTTTCACCAATCGGACGATTATACCAACTATCTATTTTCAGTGCGCCCGGTGTGCCTGAGATATTGCTCAGAAACCACCGTTATCGACCGAGCCCCTTGACGACGAAGGCAGAGGCGCCGAGGCACAAGGATGGAAGACTCTGTGGCGACGCGCAAGAGACGGCACTCACCTCGGCTCCTTGCACTCGCCGGCCGCGTCTTCGATACGAATGCAGAGTCGGATGCAAAAGTGCACCGCCCTCATCCTGGGAAAGGGGAGAGCGAGAGCACGGACTCGCAGCCAACCCTGTGGCGTAACGCATGATTTGACAACAACTGAATCACCAATAGCTGTTTCGTTCCTACCTTGCGGACTACGGCGGCAGCCTGAGAGTGTCGCGATCGGCAGGAAGGCGACCGCCTCGGGAACCATTTGCGCGGCTATTGCACACATCCCTGCACGGGAAGCGATACAATGACACACGATCAGCTACCAGTGAGTGCCGGCGTGAGAGATGAAATTGCGCCAATAGTTCTTTCGGGTGATTACGGCCAATTCTCGTTGCGCTACTGCAACCTATGCGGGGTCGATCTTTCCGGAACCACGGGCCTCATGGCATGGTCACTCGCGGGCTCCGACCTGCGGGGAGCGCAGCTTCCGAAGGATATGGAGTTCAGCCTCCTAGAACGGGTCGAAGACGCCGCAAGACTTTGTCAGACAAGTTTCCTCGCACTACTTGCGGCCGCGTTTGTTTGCTGGTTGGTACGTATATCAACGAGTGACGCAGAAATGACGTTGGCGACAGTGCACGCCGATTTGCCCGTGGTTGCGGTAGGTGTAGATATTACGTATTTCTACGTCCTTGCACCGTTACTGATCTTGCTGATGTACTCGTATTTCCACCTATCTCTCCAGAAGGTGTGGGAGTCCCTTGTAAACCTACCAACGTATTTCCCCGATGGGCTGCGAATAGACAAGAAAATCTATCCTTGGCCACTAGCACGAATATCGGAGCTTGTCTTCCCGACTCTTTGGCGAGCGGCGTCATGCTATTCCAAGTGCCGCGTTGGCATTACGGTGTTGTTGTTTTGGTTTCTCGTGCCCGCCTGCCTAGTTGCGTACTGGCTGCACTACATCCAACAGCATAATCTCCTAATCTCTGGATGGCATGTAGCTCTTCTCGTTGGCGCATTGGCTCTAGACGTGTCGTTCGCGGGTCGCGCCCTGCAATTGATTACCCATAGCCGCAAAGAAACAGGGGCGCGGCCTCGTGAACTCTCGGAGCGCTGGTATACGCTCGACGCAGAATCCGTGCACAAGCGCTGGCTTAGAGTCAGGCGCTACTTGCTGAGTCTCATTGTTGTTATAGGAGCAATCGCGACAGCTTACACGGTCGCAGTGATTCGCTACCAAGTGCACTGGCCCAGCAGACTGACAACGGTAGACATACAAAACCTATCCTTGCAACGCGCGATGTTAGATCGGCGGGACTTAGATGGACTCAAGGCCTGTAGCGCAGACCTCCGAGACGTCAACTTGACCGGGTCAAGCTTATGCGGAGCGGATTTCCGAGGCGCGGATCTGCGTGGCGCCTTCTACTACGACTCAGACATCAGAAGATTCGTGACGAAGCAGTACTTGCTCGAGCGCGGAGCAATACACGACAAATACACCAAATTCGGCAAATCAAGCACAATCCAGGAAGCGCGTGACTGACACCTCGTTGTCAGGGCGGACTTGACTTTGCCCCGTTCTCGTCGAAACGAGGTTTGGTCGACCAGACTATAGACTAGTTCGCGGCGGGAGAGTTACTTCGCGTGGACCGATACTCGAGAGTCACGCCAAATGAGTCGCTGGTGCGAAAGCCACAGCAAGAGGATGGTAACTGCGCCCACAAGCATGCCGTCCATCGACACTCTCTCGGCAACAACGTAGCCATCAGTTTTGTTAGCGGACGATGACGATCAACGCGCGAACGGGTAGCCCGCGCGCAGCAATCCACCCAGGCCCAGCATCGGGTCGTCGATGTCGCAGTGCAGAGCCTCGCGGTAGACGCGCCGAATCAGGGCTTCGTCCAACACGGCGTCGCCGACTTCGGCGAGGATGCGATGGATCGCTGTGCGCCGCACGGTCTCGTTCAGGACTGTGTCTGCCGGCAACGGCAGCTCGCCTGGTGTCGCGAGCAGGCGCTTCGGCCCTGACTCCACTGCACGCTTGGTCACGTCGCCTGGGCTCTTCGGACGGCCCTGCCCCAGCGCCGTGAGCGCCCAGATCTCGATACCCGCCTTGGTGACCCCCTGGCTCTGCAGCGAGAGCGCCGGCCCGCCGGTGGCAAGCTGCTCACCCTGCGCGCGATGGTAGGCAACGTGGGCGGCTCGCACGCGCTCGCGCTCGCCAAAGTGCGGATGCCTCGGGCGGAGCTTCGCGTACAAGCGCCCGGCCTCGACCAAGCGCGCGCGGTAGGCCTCCGGCGTGTAGACACCGCCGACCACGTCCAGCACACGACCCTCGTGGTCGAGCACGCAGGTTGCGACGTTGCCGTTGAGCGTGCGCCGCACGGTGACGCCATTGCCGGGACCATCGCCGAAGTCGATGGTCACCTGGGGCGCCTCGCGCACCTTTCGCCAGGCGCACTCGAAGCCGGTGTTCATCAGCCGGACGACGTCTGGATGGGAGAACAGCACGGTCCTCGCCAGGCGCGCGTTCGTTCAACAGAACTCGCGGTCGAGGTCGCCGAGTAGGAGAAACAGCAGCACCGGCCGCCCCGACTCGGCGGCGGCGGAGCGGGCTTCGGCAAGGGAGGCGTGCCAATCGACCAAACCGATGCTCGCCGGCGGATTGGCGTCAAGGGTGGCGGTTTGCGCCGGCACGGCGGCCGCGAGCACGGCGCCGATCCACAAGCTCAGGAGTTTCATGACGAAGCAGCATGCATCGCGCGCGGCCGGCGCGGGGTCACGAGTACGTCACTGGCCGAGCGTCGGCCACACCGCGTTGGTCTCCGGCCCGGAAAGGCGACTGCACACCTGCCCGAAATCGAGGGCCATTCTCGAGAGGGGTACCGGTGTCTTGCGCTCAAGAGAGCTGTGGTCCGGTTGGTCAAGGAAGCGGCCCATGGCCGGCCGGCTGACCAAATCGAGAGCGACTGCCGCGCGAGTGCATCTCGAGCGAGGGATGCCATGGCCCCGTGACGCGAGGGGCAGCACTCACGCGGGACCGAGCCGACGCGTCAGCGGCGCAACAGCGTCTCGACGCGTCGTCTCTCGTACGGCGTGAAGTCGCGGAAACACAGCACCTCCGCCAACGCCTCCAGCTCGTCGTCGTCGATGGGCCAGATCCGAACCGCGCGATCCGAGCCCGCCGTCAACACGCGCTTGCCGTCGGGGGAGAACGCCGCCCAGGTCACGATGCCTCCGTGCGGCAGGTCGATGAACGGCCGGCCCTCACGGGTGAACACGCGGGCACGACCGTCCGCGCCGGCCGTCACGAACCGCCGACCGTCGGGGGAGAACGCCACGCACTCGATCCGGCTCTCGTGGGCTGCTTCTTGCCGTTCGATCGTCCCATCGGTCCGCAGCAGCCAGAACGAGCCGCCGACTCCAGCGGCCAGCAAGCGTTGTGGATCGAGCGGATCGACGTCGACACCCAGCAGGTATTCCACTGGGTCCTCGGTGTGGAGTTGGCGGTGGCTGCCGGCCGCGAGCCGTCGGATCCCGTGCTTCTCTGCCAGGAACGACACTCCATTGGGACCCGTGGCGACGGCCGCGCCCCCGGTGGTGAGAGGCACGTTCCACAGCACGCGTCCGTCCGCCGCATAGCAGGTGACGCCGCCTGTGTAGTACGGCACGATGAGCTCACCGCTCGGGGAGAATCCGATCGCGTATGCCCGTCGGCCGGCTCCGTCGAGGACCGGCAGCTCGGCGAAGGGCTCGGGGTCTCCTGGCCGGCATCGGAAATGGCGCATCGGCGAGAGCGCGCCACAGGTTGCGAGGCGCACGCTGCCGTCCGGGAGCCGCTGCGGGGAGACGGCGATGCGCAGGGCCCCGCCGGCTCCCCCGCGGAGTTCAGGGAGGGGTACCTCGCCGACGATCGCTCCGGTCTCGGTGTCCCAGAGGCTCAGGGTGTTCGGCGCGGCAGCGCAGACGACGTAGCGCTCGTCGATCCAGGCCGCGCACCACACGTACCGCTGGGCCGGGCGAAGCACCGGGAAACCGGGCACCATCGTCTTCCAGCGTCGCACCGTGTCGTGACCTGCGCTCAAGAGCTCTTGGCCGGATGCGGAGAAGGCGATGTGCGAGGGGGTTCCGCTGTGGCCGCGCAGGACCGAGCGAACTTCACCGTTGAGGCCGAGGACGTGGATTGGTCCCTGGTGAAACGCCGCGACGAGGGATCCGTCGTCGGGCGCGAACGCACAGGACTCCGGGTTGCTCTCGCCGAGGTGGGACCACTCGGGGCGGGCTTGGTTCGTCGCCCATAGGCGGACTCTGCGATCGAGGGAGCCGACGAGCAATCGAGTGCCCTTGTCGTCCATCGCGAGACAGGTGATCGTGTGCGCTAGCTGCTTGGGCTCGGCGATCGACTCGAGTGACTCGGTGTCCAGGACCTCGATCGATCGGTCCAACAGCCCCAGCGCAAGCCGTCTTCCGTCGCGTGACAGCGCACTTCTCAAGACCTGCGTGGCTCCCACGCCACGCGAGAGCATGACGACCGCAGCGTCTCGCCGGAGTTGTTTCTGAATGACTCCGGTGGCGTCCTCGCGCATCGCGTCGGGTCGTACCGCCGCGCGGGCAAGGAGCCTGGATCCCGAAGTCGCGTTCGTGACGACAACCGATCCGTCAGTCGCCACCGACAGCAGCTTGTCGGCCTCGGCCAACACGTACAGGGCGAGCACCTGGGCGCCATCGTCGTGCGCCGGAGCGCTCCACAGCATTGTTCCGCTGGCCGAGACGGCGTGGATACGCCCCGACGCGTCTCCCCAGAAGAGCCGTCCCGCCGGATCGAAAACCGGGCGCGTGCGCATGCCAGCTTGCGTCTGCTGCGCAGCATCGTCGCCCACAGCGCCTTCTTCTGGCAGCTTCGTCGGGAGGTCGAGCTGCTCGTCGGAGGCCGCCGAGTACAGACGTGGCCACTGCCCAGGGTTTCCTGCGACGAACCGTGTGCCGTCCGGTGACCAGGCGGCGAAACGACCGCTCCCCCGAAGAACGCGGCGCCAGGTACCCGCGGTCGACGTGAGCGACTCCGATGGCCCCCAGACGCCGCACAGCAGCGTGCCTTCGTCGTTCGGCGACGGCGCCGCCCACCAAGCAATGTCACCGGTCCGGACCTCGTCTGTCTGGTGCATCCGCAGCAAGGCAGCGACGAGGCGCGTGCGCGTCGCGAAATTTCGAGCACGGTCGAAGGCGTCCCTAGCCAGCAGCGCTCCGAACGCCGGATCGCCACCGGACAGCTCGTTCATCGCGCTAACCTCGAGCCGCGCGGCGATGTCCGCGGCCTCCCGCTCAACCGAGACGAGCCGCGCAAGCAAGGCCAGAAGTAGCAGGACCGCGCCGACCGACGTCGCGGCGATGGGATGCCGGCGCGCCAACACAACGGCGCGCCGCAACGGCCCGGGAGCGCGGGCCGTGACGCGCTGACCGCGCGTTGCGCACTCGAGATCGTCGGCCAGAGCTCCCGCGTCGGCGTAGCGCCGCGCTCGGTCCTTCTCGAGGCAACGGTGCACGACCAGCGCCAGCGTGCGCGGGACCTCCGGGTTGTGCCGCCGCACCGGCGTCGGCTCGTCGCCGAGGATCCTGCGGTACAGGTTCTCGCGGTGCACGGCCTCGAACGGGGGCCGCAGCGCCAGGCACTCGTATAGGGTGGCGCCGAGCGACCAAACGTCGGCTCGCGGCGTGACTCTCGCGTCGCCGCGCACTTGCTCGGGGGGCATGTAGGCCGGCGTGCCGAGGGCCGAGCCGGTGCGCGTCAGGCTGGCCGCGGCGTCGCTCCAGGCCAGGCCGAAGTCGAACAGCACCGGTGCGCCGCACTCGCGCAGCATCACGTTGGCGGGCTTGACGTCGCGGTGCACAACGCCCTCGGCGTGCAGCCGCGCCAGGCCGCGGGCGATCTCCGCGACCCAACGGGTCGCCGCACGCCAATCCGGCGCGCCGGCAGCGACGTGACGCCGCGCTCGCGCGAGCCGGTCGGTCAAGGTCTCGCCGGCCAGCAGCTCCATCGCCAGAAACGGCGTGCCGTCGACCGCGCCGATCTCGTGAACGCGGCACAGCGCTGCGTGCCGGTGACGCGCCAGCACCTCCGCCTCGTGGCGGAACCGCCGCTCGGCCGCGGCACTCTCGATCAGCTCGGGACGCAGTACCTTCAGCGCGACCGTCTCGTCCGTCCGACGGTCCACGGCGCGGAACACCACGCCCATCGCTCCAGCCCCGAGGAGCTCGTCGAGGCCGTAGTCCCCGAACTGGCTGCCGCTCCGGAGCGCCACCGCAGGAGCGTCGTCCGGGGCAACGCCGAGCCGCTGCAAGTAGCGGAACCGCTGCCGCAAACCCCGGGCCCGCTCCGGGTGCTCTCGACACACTCTGTTGAGCGCGCCGCTCCACTCGGCTTCGGGCGCCGACAGCACTCGGTCGAGGAGCCGGTCGAGTTCGTCCTCGAACCACGGCGACGGTACGGCGTCTGGCATGGGCACGAAGATAGGCGCTGGATCGTCAAAGGATGGTCACCCTCAGGCCCTCGGTGGCGTGCACGCCGGTGCCGGCGAGGTGGAGGGACTGCAGGAACAGGGCGGCCCCGAGGGGGGCAGAAGTAGGGAGCGGGAAGCTCAGCACGCTACGCCGGCTGCCTGGCTGCAGGATCATGGGGAGGGACAGCAGTGCCGCGGGATCGAGCAGGAGGCTGACGCCGAGGCTCGGGATCGGGATCGGCTGCGCGGCCTTGGCCACGCCAGCGAAGCACACGCCCAGCGCTGGCGACGTCGCCGGCGCCGGCCACGCGACGTCGACGAAAAAGGCCGCGTTGCCCGCGCGCGGCAGGCGATCCGGGTGAGGGGAGGTGGACCAGCGGTAGGTGGGGCTCGGGCCCGAAGGCGTGCCACACCGCACGGGGGCAGGCGCCACAGCGATGCCGGACAACGGCCCGCGGGCCCCGCACAGAGTGAGGTTTGCCAGCGGCGTGATGGCGCCGGTCGCCTGCTCGAACCAGTGTACGCCACCCGTCGCCGTGCTGGCGAGCAGGCGGCTGCCCGCCAACGCCAGCGCGCCGGTCGTCGGCTCGACGGCGACTGCGCGGACGTTCGCCCAGGTCGTGCTCAGCGCCGTGGTGGCGAACGGTGGATCCGGGTCGACGCGCAGGAGTGAGGGCAGTCCCGCTCCATTGAGCTGCACCGAACTCACGATCACGTTGCCGTCGGATTCGACCGCGAGATTCCGGCACGCGCCACTCATCCCTGGCAACATCGTGCTGACCTGCGCCGGGGCCTGAAGCGGGAAGCGGTACAGCGCACTGCTCGTTGGCGTTTCGACCCCGAGATAGGCCATCCCCGATACACGGTCGTAGGCCACGGCTCGGACGGCACCGGTGGGGTTCCAGCCACCGAAACTCAGAGGCGTCACAGCGCCCGTGGTCAGGTTCGTGGTGAACACCTGGACCCACGTGGTCGGCCCGGTGCCAGCGGGCAGCCCTGCGAGGTTGTTGGCCGCCACCAGCACCACGTCGGGCTGGACGAACGCGAACTGCAAGATCGCGCCGCCCGGGTTGCGCGCCCTGCCCAGGGGGATCGTCCGCACGACAGTGCCGGCCGTCCCGGTGAGCGACACGACGTGGAGGCTGATCGGCTGTCTGGCCGGCGCGGTCGTGCCCACGACCAGGTGGCCGGTGGACGGATCGAGGACGATCCCCGAGGCGCCCAAGGACCCGGAGCCGCCGTAGCCGGCGCCGGTGAGGGCGGCCGGCAGGCCGGTGACGCAGAGCAGCGAACCAGGCCGGCGGGGGTGCGCGAGGTAGATGCCCCCATCGCCCGTGAACACAGACGCGGGCTGGCGCCATGAGCTGACCGCGTAGTACCCGTCCGGCACCTGCGACGAGGCAGGTGCCGCCAGGGCGGCGGCGGTCACGACGAGGGAGACGAGGCCTGCGTTGCGGAGGCTCGGGATCGACTGCGAGTTCATGTCGTCTTCCAGTTGAGAGAAGCGTTCCCCGTCTCGGACGGATTCCTCGCGGGCGGCGTAACGGCGCGCGATCGAGAAACCCGGATGCTGACGGCTACCTGGGTCAGGGCCGGCCAACGCCACCCTGATCGATCCGCTCGAGCTCGCGGGCCAGGTTGACCATCCCGCGCCGCAGCAGCATGCGGGACGCGGGCTCGGTACGACCGAGCGCTGCCGCAATCTCGCTGTGTGGCATACCGAGAAGCCGCGCCATCGTGACCGCCTGCCTCTGGTCCTCGGGGAGCCTTTCGAGCGCGCGCTCGAGGATGCGCGCGTCCTCGGCGCGCATCGCTTGGGCGCTGGGCGTCGACAGCGCGCGGACGGCGGCCGCGAGGTCGAAGTCGCCCGCGACCGACGGCGACACGCCAGCCTCGCGGTGCACGTCGCGCTTGCCGGCGCGGTGGTGCCGCTGCTTGTCGATGATTTTGTTGAGCGCCGCCCGCCGCAGCCACGCGCGGAAGCCAGCGCGGTCAGCGAAACTCTCGCGCCCGAGCTCGGGCAGCAGGTCCGCGGCCACGGACTGCGTGACGTCGCTGACCGACTCGCGAGCCAGGACGTCGGGGCCGACATTGAGGCGTACGAACACCGACAGCTCGGGCAGGTGGGCGGCGAGCAGCGTGCGCAGCGCGGCAACGTCGCCTTCCTGCGCGCGTCGGGCGAGGTCTTCGGGCCAGGGGACCGCCGGATCCTCCGTCATGCCCCGCCAAGCATAGCACCGGCTTCTCGGCCTTGCGCCGTGACGGCATCCGAGTGAAGTCCGTCCGAGACGGGTGGGTCGAATACTCCGGTGCGGTCGGAAGCCCTATGGCGGCGAGGTCGACCATGAGATCGACCAAGTGGTCAGGTCCTGCGCCGGATTTGGACGTGACGATGGTGGACCTCGAAAGGCCGGCGAGGAGTTCGGAGCCCAAGCGGCTTCGATCACGTCCTTCACCCAATTGGACCCCGGCGCCAGAATCGAAACGTACTCCGCACGGCACCCGGAACAGAGCGGCGCTGATTCACCTCAGTCAGTCAGTCAAGCCATCCACAATGCTGGAGTGCTCCGTCGGGTCGGGGATCCCCAGCTGGGCTCCGCCGCCACCGACCAGGCGTGGAACAACCCACGTCAAGGCGCTCCGCGTCCGATCGGGGCACCTGCCGGAAAGCTCCGATCGAGCGTTGCGCGTGGTTCGCGCTCGAGCACCTGCGGACGATGGACAACGCAGAGTCGCGGCAAAGCAGACGGCGATCGCGGTAGAGTGCGGTCCCAGCGCGTCCCCCTTTCCCTCATCCAGCGAACCAAGGCACGCTTCCGCCGATTCCGCATGACGACGACGGCCAACGACACCTCCACCCTCTCGCGTTGGGGGGCACTCCGGCCCTACGTGCAGATCGCGAGGGTGGATCACTGGTTCAAGAACGCCTTCATGCTGCTGGGGGTCGTCATCGCGCTCTTCTACCGACCGGAGCTGGTCGCGTGGTCGAGTGCGACCTCGATGCTTATCGCGGTGGCCGCGACTTGCTTGATCTGCTCGAGCAACTACGTGCTCAACGAGGTGCTCGATGCGCAATACGACCGCCTCCATCCAACCAAGAGGTTGCGCCCGGTGGCAGCCGGGCTGGTGCGTCCTCGCATCGCACTCGTCGAGTTCCTCGCCCTGGGCGCAGTGGGTTTTTGGGCGGGCACCGCAGTCAACACGCCCTTCGTCTTGTCGCTTGTTGCGCTGTGGCTGATGGCGTGCGCCTACAACATTCCCCCAATCCGCACGAAGGACGTCCCGTACCTCGACGTCCTCTCGGAATCGGTCAACAACCCCATCCGGCTGCTGCTGGGCTGGTTCGCCCTGATCCCGGACGTCCTGCCCCCGGTGTCGCTGATGCTCGCGTACTGGATGGTGGGCGCGTTCCTCATGGCAGCCAAGCGCCTCGCGGAGCTGCGGAGTCTCGGCGATCCCGCCGTCGCCGCGCGCTATCGCCACTCGTTCGCGCACTACAACGAGAACCGCCTGCTCGTCAGCATGATGTTCTACGTCAGCTCGGGGGCGCTGTTTTCCGGGATCTTCATCGTCCGCTACAAGCTGGAGTTGATCCTGAGCGTGCCGATGATCGCCGGGTTCTTCGCATACTACATGTCGCTCGGGCTGCAACCGGACAGCGTCGTCCAGACGCCGGAGAAGCTGCACCGCAAGCGCGGGTTCTTGCTGTACTCGATGCTCACGACCGGCGTGTTCGTCTGCCTGATGTTCCTCCAGATGCCGTGGCTCTATGAGCTGTTCGGTGTCGCGCCGCAAACGTTCGGCGGGCAGGTCTTGTGGCGATTGCCGGGGGGCGAGTGAGCACGCCCTCTGAGAAACCGGGACTGCCTGACGACGCCACCCGACGTGCGGTCCACCCGTCGCCGGCGCAATGGAGCCGGGTGGCGTGGTGCGTGATCGTCTTGGCGCTGGTCACCGGCGCGGCCCTGCGACTCTCCCCCGAGCTGTTCGAGATCCCGCCCGTCCGCTGGGACGCGATGGAGTATCACCTCGCGGCCCACGAGATCCTCGAGACCGGCGTCTACGCCAACCACTCCCGCGAGCCGCTGTTTCCCTACCTGCTCGCACTCAGCTACCGCGTGCTCGGCGACGATCTCGTCACCCAGCTGCGCGTGCTCGGCATGCTGTCGATCCTGTCGATGCTGCTCGGCGTTCTGCTGATGCGACGCACGTTTCCCGACCGCAGCGGTTGGCTCGCCGCGGCCGCGGTCATCCTCTGGGCCGTCGACGGCGATCAACTCGCGTTCGTGCGTGAGCTGTATTCGTCGTCGCTGCAGGGCGTGCTGCTGGCCGCGGCCCTGCTGGCCCTGGTGAGCGGCGTGCAGCGCGCGAGCGTGTCGCGGTGTATCGCCGCAGGCGTCTGCATCGGCCTGCTCGGCTTGACCCGAGGGGTCTGGACGGCTCTGGCGTTCCCCGCAGCACTGCTGGCGATCCAAGGCAGTGCGGAGGGGCGGTGGCGGCGCGGGTTCGCGGTGCTGGCTGCCACGGCGGTCCTGGTCCTGCCGTGGATGGTGCGCAACCAGACGGTGCACGGCTTCTTTGCGCCGGCGTCGTTGTCGGGCGTGCAGGCCTTCCTGCGCACCTGGCATCTGAAACCGGACGGCGACGAGGGACGGGTCGTGCGCGAAACCGCCGCAGTCGTCCGCGAGCGCTTCCCCGACCGCGACGGACCCGGGCTGAGTGGGGACATCGCGTTCGTGGTCTACGGCGAGCTGATCGAGCGGGGAATGTCGCGGACCGAGGCGAACGAGCAGTTCATGGCCATGGCCCGGGAGAGCCTGCTCGCCCGGCCGGGGCCGTACCTCTTCGAGAGCGCGGTCACGCTGACGCGTTTGCTCGGGACCTATGACTTCACGTGGCTGTCCGACGACTACCTCGAGGCGATGGACCAACCGATCGAAGTCTCGATCGAGCAGGGCCGATGGCCAATCGCGGCGGCCGAGGTGTTCTTTCGCTTCGCGGTGCCGCTCCTCGCGATGGCCGCGCTGCTCGTCGGTCTGGCCCTCTCGCTCCGCCGGCGGCAGGCCGGACGGGTGGTGCTGATCGGCATGGCGCTCGCCCTCCTCTTTGGCCTGGCCCTGGTCGCGAACGCGGTCGCGATCCGACGCTACCGGAGTGACCTCGACGTCGTGCTCCTGCCGGCAATCGCCCTGGGGGTGGCGGTCACCCTCGAGCGATTCCGGCGGGCCGCCCCCGGTCGGGTGCAGTCGCGATGAAGTTACGGCCCGCCTCCCGACGCTACCAACACATTTCGCCGGGCTTCCGTCTTGTACGGACTGAGTGGGGCGAGCTGCTGTAGCCGCGCACCATCCCTCTCCAAGCCTCGAGAGGTTGCCAGCGGCTTCGCCGCCGACGCCGGGAACCAGAACCAACAGCTACGCTGCAGAAGGAAGAACCAGATCCTTCCAAACCGCCGGATTCGCGCGAACTCACGCAGCCGTCGACACGTCCGCTACGTGGTTTCACTCGGCATCGAGAAAGCTGGCGAGATAGTCCTTGAGCTTCGTTGACACATCTCCGCGGCGGAGGGCCTGCCAGTCGATGCCAACCAACTCGGCCGCGATCGACGGCCTCCAGTGGTAGAACTTGCCCTCGATGGCAAGCAGACCGTCCCTGGTCATCCTGGCTAAGAGCTCTTGTCCAAGCTCACCTTGCAGAATCCGGGCGTGCTCGACCTTGTCTCGATATCGGGCGAGGCTGCCCTTGCTATGGGAACGGAGCGTCATGACGATGCGCCGGAAACGGCGGTAGGCAGCTGACATCCGTGGGTCGGTATCGAGAGTCGCCAGGTCATGGCGATAGAAATCCACCCACGGATAGGCCGCCCCGTCGGGCCAGTGGATTCCCAACTTGCCGTGGACGACCGGGGGGACGGCTACGGAACTGATGCATCGAAGTGCTTCGAGCAGCACGCCTTGGTCTGCATCTTCCTTGATGCCCGCGTGCGCGGGAGCATCCTTCACGACAATAGACTTGGCCCGAATGTCCAGGAGACGGCAACGCACGTGGACCGACGGACCGAGGTCCATATCTGCGTCGGAAGCACCGAGGTCGACTATGCAGGGGACGACGAGCGAGGCATCTCGAAGCTGCCGAGGAAACCGAAGACGATCTTCATAGCTGAGTATCGTCTCGAAACTCTTGTCCGCGATGGGGGACAACTCGTCGCCTTCCACGAGCAGGATCTCGAGTTCCCCCACGGTCTCCGCCAAATCCTCCGGATCTACGTCCTGCGGGTCGGCGCCCTCAAGGGTGAACCGGACGCGAATCGTGTCCGTCTCCGCAGACGACAGCGAGTCATACAGAATACCGATCAGTTCGGCCGGAACGAAATCGGCAGCAAGGTCGGAACGGCTTCCGAAGTAGAAGTCCGCCAGTAGCCGAGATGGCCGATAGGTCGGCTCCTGAACTCGACTTCGCACGGCTTGAAAGAGATCATCTCCTAGCTCGGTACCCAATGCCCTTGCGACGAGGTAGGAACTGAAGACGGTGTTGGCGATCGTGTGTCCATCGCGAAGGAAGGGGTGCTCGGGAACCCAAGTAGCGATTTGGAGCTCGTACTGCGCACGAAGACTGCTCGAGCCGTCGAATGGGATCTCCGGAGCGATCCCCAGGACCTGCCCCAACACGCGCTTACACTGCTCGTCCGGTGTATAGAGGCTGTCCCAATCGGACCAATTCGACGTGTCCGCAATACTCTCGAGAGCCGGGCGCAGGTTTCTCTGGACCTTCTCGACCCTTTCGCGCTCAAGGATTCGTTCCACAACGTTGCGGAGCAGATTAAGTGGAGCATCCTTGTCGACACCTACGAGCTGTTGCTCGAGGGTCGATCGCAGTTCCGAGTAGTTCCGTTCGCCGGCGAGCAGGATCGCGACGGCCTCAAGAACAGGTGCGTAGCCGAGGAACTCCCGAGCGGCCGCGGCTTGCGCCGCGCCAGCGGGCCCCTGGATCGCCTGCTCGAGATGGCGAAACATAAGGTCGCGCGCACCCTCGAAGGGTTGCCGGTGCCTACGGATCCGATCCGCGGCTCCTGCGAAGGCTTGCTCGCTGCCAGCATACCGGCGACCCAGGCCCTCGATTCTCCGGTCGATGAACAGCATGGCTTCTGGTCGCGCAAACGGCTCGATCACGAGGAAGCGCGCAGAGACACCACGTTCCTGAAACAGGAGCCACGTGTGCTCGCAGATGTTGGTTCGGCCGAACAGGAGCGTGCCGGGCCCGCGACGTGCCTCGACGATCTCCACCAGGTCCTGCAGAAAGGCCGCGTAGGAAGCTTCGTTCGACTTCAAGCGGGCTTCGTCCAGGGCGTCCACAACGAGCGGCAGCCGTCCTGCGGAGATCTCCCCGAGCACATCGGCGACATGTTCCACCCCGAACGCTTCGAGAAGGGCGCCTTTGAACGAGTCTGCGGCGAGTGGTCCTCGTGCGGCCAAGTCCCAAAGCGGACATCTCACGCGCGCGGCGATCTCTCGCGCAAGTGTGGTTTTGCCTACTGCGCCTGCGGCAGACACGATCACGACGTGTGCTTCCCGGGGTTGCTCGACGTCGCGGCGCAGTGCTAGCTGAGGAGGAACGAACTCCGGCAGCCCGCGCTCTATGTAGGTGATCCCGGGATTCTCGTTCTGAATCTCGAATCGGGATGCGAGCGTGAAGCCAGAAATCCCTGATATGAACTCCTCAAAGCTGAGCAAACGGTCATCCTGATTCTCACGCATTGTGTGGACCTGTATCGCGAAGTAGAGGTCTCTGACGGCGGCGTCACTGTGCACCGTTGGTGGTCGTTGTCGAGCCAAGATTCTACGCTCCTGACCGCGTAGAACTCACGGTTCTCAGCACGCGCAGCCCTCGACACATGCTTCGATCGCATCGACCGCCGCCTCAAGGGAGCCTCGAGGGTGTCCTTCATGCTCTCGGCGAGGTCGGAGTGGTCGGAGAACTTCGCCGACCTCAGCGCGCGGAGTTCCTGCTCCAACCCCTCGGGCCAGTCGACGGACGCTTGGGGGAGGGGGGACCCATTGCGGAAGAAGCTACGGCGAGCCCCCCCAGCCCGAACATGATGGTTGTCATCGTCAGGTTCGTCATTGTCAACAGACGCCTTACTCTTTGGACGAACGACGCTCTCACCGCTACCCGTCGAATCTACGAGCAAGCCGGGTTCCGCTTGGTGAAGGAAGAACCCCACCACAGCTTCGGCCACGATCTGGTTGGTCAAGACTGGGAGCTCGACTTGACCAACCGTCCGCACGTCCGCTGACCGATCGTCAGCGGAGCACGTCTCCCTACATCTCGAACTCGCGACACTCGGCCAAGCGGCCGTCGGAGCCGCAATCAAACACTCGGCGGCGACCGCCGCCAATTGATCGCGCTCCGCAGCACACCGCGCGGCGCGTTCACCGCGGGAGTCGGCAATGCAGCGTCCTGCGCGCGCCGCTCCAGCACCTCACCCCACGCCCATTCCTCGCCCACCGGGCAAGCGCAGCGCGCCGCGCACCGCGTCACACAGCCACCGGCACGCCGGTGCTGACCGCAGCGCTCTTCGTCGAGCACGCCGCTGTCCAACGCACCGGCCGGACACGCGACCACGCAACGACGCTCGCGGCAGTCGGTGCACGGCGGATCGGTCTCGCTCGCTCCTATGCCCGCCGGCGGAGCCTCGTCGACGAGGAGCGCACCGAGCACCCTCACCCAAGGCCCGAACTGCGGGTGCACCGGCCCCCGCAACAGCGGCGACACCGCCGCGATCCCGGCCTCCTCCGCCAGAACCCCGAACCGCAGCCACGCCTCGCGCCGGGGACACACGGCCACCACCGACGGTGCTCCGTCGGTCCGCGGCGCCAATTCAGCCTGCAGGCGGCCGGGCAGATCGGGATCGACCTCCCGATCGCCCGCGACGGCGAGCACCAAGGCGGTGCGCAAGTGCGGCCAGTGCTCGCCGATCCGATGCCCCGCCGATTGGCAGCGGTCGAACTGCCGCACGTCGACCACGCCAATCAGGTCGACGCCGTGCCGCGCAGCACGGCGGTGCGCGTCCTCCAGTAGAGATCCGGGCGAGAGCAGCATGAGCCGGCAGGGCGGCGCGCTCGCGCACGCCGGGCCCCGTCTTTATTCGCCATGGACGACGCCGAGGCAACCCCCGGACTCCCAGCCCCCCGGCCGATTCCGCTGGACGGCCGCCGCCGCGACGGGCTAGCCTTGGTGCTTCGTTCGTGTGCCAGGGAAGTCCGGTGCAAGGCCGGCGCTGTCCCGCAGCTGTAACCGAGGACGAAAGCCGTGGAATGCCACCGGCGCGCGTGTGTCACCGCGCCGGGAAGGTGCGGTGAGTAGGACGATCCGGAAGCCAGAAGACCTCGGCGCGCATCGTTTCAACCCATGGAGCCGCGGCGCGAGGAAACGCCGCGGGTTGTGTCATGCGACGACTCGCCTACGCGATGTGGGCTACCGCGGCCGGTCTGTCCGCCGCCCAGCCGATTCCCCAGGTGCGCGAGGGCTACGCCCAGGAGCTGCGCCTCGACGAGAGCACCAATCCGACCGCGTTCACCACGTTTACCGTGGACCGGAACGGTCTGGTCTACGCCGGCATCGCCGGCCAGGTGGTGGCAATCGATGCCACCGGCAACCGCACGCTGGTGCACGCACTGCCGCCGAACAGCAGCGTCGGCTTCCTCCACATCACGCCGACCGAGCTCGTCTTCGGCGACTTCGGCACGTCGATCTGGCGGCTGGATCTGGCCACCGGTGCCGTCCAGTCCGGCAGCATGCCGGCGTTCACCTATGACGTCGTGGTCACCCCCGGCGGGGCACTGTTGGCCAGCGCTGTACCCGGCCTGCTGTCCGGCGGCGACGCCGGCATTTGGCTGGTGGACATGGCGGGCGGGCAGCACCGCGAGGTCGTCACCCTTTCCGGACCCTCGGGACCGATCACCATGGGCCCTGGCGGGGAGCTCTACTACGCGACCCAGGTGTGGACCTTTCCCACGCCGGCGGGCAGCGTCGACCTGCTGCGCTTCGACGGCGCGACCCTGGCGGCGGCGATCGCCGGCGGGCCACCGCTGACCAGCGCAAGCGCGAGCGTCGCGGTGCGCGGATTGGATGGCGCCTTCGACCTGGCACGCGACGACCGCGGCCGCATCTACATCAGCGATCCGCAGCACGGCGACGTGCGCCGCACTCTGCCGGGAGCCGCCGGCGTCGATCCGAGCGCGTTCGTACCGCGCCCGACCGGCCCGATCGTGCCCGGCGCCCTGCACCTCAGCTACATCGAGGCCGGCGCCGCCACCTTCGATCCGTTCCAACCCGACACCGGCGGCACGCTGTACGCCTCGTTCTCCGACTTCGCATCGATTGCCGAAGTGCACCAGGTCCGCACTGCCCGTCCGGGCTTGGTGTCGGCGCCCTCCAGCCCGGCGCCGCCCGGCAACGTGCAGTTCGGCCTCGATGGGCTGCCGCCGCTCGCCGCGGTCGCGCTCTGCTTCAGCGACCGCCCCGCCGTGCCCGAGTCTCCCCTGCTCGTGCTGTCCGGCACGCCGGTGTGGAATGGGCTCGACTGGCGCACTCCGCCCGTAGTCGTCCCGCTGCTCGCGTCGAGCACCGGCCTGGCGAGCACCGTCATCCGCAACCCCGGTGGCACGGCATTGACCTTGGCGTGCCAGGCCTACGCCCTGCGTTCGGTCGCCGGGAGTGGTAACGAAGTCGGCAGCACACCGGTCTACACTCTGACAGTGCTCCCCTGACCCCGCCGGGTGAGCCGGCCACTGACGATCGCCTGACTTGCTCCGCATCACCGCCGTCGCGTGCCTGATCATCGCCCTGGTAGTGGCGGTCTGGCTGTCCGCAGGTGCGGTCGGCGATGCGCCGGTCGAACCGACGCGCGCGGCGACGCCGACCGGGGCGTCGGGCACAGCGATCCCCATCGCGGGCGGCGAGCCCGAGCGCGTCGCGGTGGCCGAGCCCGGCGCAAGCGAGTCGGGCGCGGGGAGCCGCGCCACCGCCACAGCACAGCTCGAGGTACGTGGCAGGGTCCTCGGCGCGGGCGATCAACCGCTCGCGGGGGCGACCGTGCGCTGCCGGACGAGGGCCACCGCCGCCAGTCCGGACGGCGCGCCGGCGGCTTCCGATTCTTGGTCGGAAGCGACCACGGCCCGCGATGGCGGCTTCGCACTGTGGGCGCCGCACTTGGCCGGGGCCACGCTGACGCTCTTGGTCGCGCACGCCGAGCACGCCCCGTTGCACGCGATGCGCACCAACGTCGCACCCGACGCGCGCGCCGTCGACTTCGGCGACCTGCGGCTGTCGCGCGGGGGCGAGGTCGACGGGCGCGTGGTCGATGCGCACGACAATGGAATCGCGGGCGCAAGAGTGCGACTCGATGCCGAGCACAGGTCGGGCTCGAGCCGGCGCCGCGCGGAGGGCCTGCAACCGGTCGAGGTGACGACCGACGCCAGCGGCGGGTTTCACGCGCGTCATCTGCCGGCCGGCAGCTACCACGCCGATGTCCGCGCCGACGGCTACCTGCAGCGGCTCGGTGAGCCGTTCGAGATCGCCGAAGAACAGCGCACCACGCTGCCGGCGATCCAGCTGGCCGCCGGTGCAGTGCTGCACGGCGTGGTCACCGACGATCGCGGCGCGGCGATCGCCGACGCCGAAGTGCGCATCGATTTCACCACCGACAGCGGCAGTCGCCGCAACCACCGCGTCGACACCGACGCGCACGGGAGCTTTCGCTTGCCGCACTGCCCGGCGGCCGCCGTCGAGTTGCGCGTGCGCGCAACCGGCTATCTCAGCTTCGAAGAACGCGCAGCCGATCCGCGGCGCAGCCCGTGGACGATCACGCTGCAGCCGGGCTTGGCCGCGCGCGGCCGCGTCGTCGACGCGCGCACGGGCGCTCCCGTGCTGCACTACGCCGCCGCGATCCGGCGGATCGCGGCGCTCACCGACGCCGACCGACGGCGGGCCCGGCTCGACAGCGAGCTGGCGACGCTGGCCGGCGCGGCAGCGGAGGCGCAGCGCCGCGGTGACGCGCGGGCCGCCGCCGCGCTGGAGCGGCGGATCGAAGAGCTGCGCGGAGTGCGCGACCGCAGCGTGGCCAGCGCCGACGACGCGCTGCGTTACTCCCCGCGGCGGCCGCGCCGCCGCGCGCTGCCGCCGGCGGCGGCGCATCCCGGCGGCGCCTTCGAGTTCTCGGGGCTCGACGAGGGCATCTACGTCGTCGACGTGGCGTCCGACGCCCACATCCTGACCTGTACTCCGCCGTTCGCGTTGACGCGACATCGCGCGCTCGACCCGCTGCAGGTCGCCCTCGAACCCGGCTTGCGCGTCGCGGGCGTCGTGTCGGCGGCGCCGGGTGGCGACGGGATCGCCGGCGTCCGCATCGGCCTCGTCGACCTGTCGGAGGCGACCGACCGCCCGCGGCTGGAAGTCGGGAGCACGCCGGAGCGCCGAGCGCCGATCGGCCGGACGATCGCCGAGTGCGAGTCCACGGCCGACGGCAGCTTCGCGTTGCCGCCGGTCGAGCCGGGGCGCTATGCGTTGCGGGCGGTCCGCGGCCGGTTTGCCGCCACCGACACGGCTCCATTCGAGCTGCGCACCGACCGCAGCGACGTGGTCCTCGAGCTGCGCGCGCTGGCCGCGCTGTACGGCACGGTGCACCGGCCGGCACCCGGTGCGACGGTGCGCGTGACGGTGTTTGGCGGCGCCGGCCGGTCGCGCAGCACGACCGCGCACAGCGACGGCTCGTTCGTGTTCGAAGAGCTCGAACCGGGCGGCTACCTGGTGTTCGCCTACTCGACCTCCTTTCAACCCACCTACCTGCGCCGACTCGTCGACGCGTACCGCGAGAGCGCGGTGCCGCGCGCTGACGTGGTGCTGTCCCCGGGCGCGCGCGTCCGGTTCGATCCGCCCCTGCACGTCGAGCACCTCGGCATCGTCGCCGGCACGGCACTCGTCGATGGGGCGCCGCGCGCGGGGCTGTCGGTCGAGCTGTTGCCCGAGCGACAGGCGCGGCACCCGGTGGCCGCCGAAATGGAGATCGGCATTCGCTCTCGGGCGACCACCGACACCGAAGGCGGATTCCGCATCGACGCGGTCCCCGAGGGCTCGTACCAGCTCATCGTCCGCACCGGCGAGAGCCCGTTCTTGGTGCTGCACGCGCGCGACGTGGCAGTCGCGCGCGACGCCGAAACCTGGCTTTCGCTGACGATCCAAACCGCGCAGATCCGGCTGCAGCTCGTCGACGCGGCGAGCGAACCCGTCGATGCGACCGGCCGCATGCTCCTGCGCGGGGGCGCCGAGGGACCGGACACCGACGCGCGGGCATTTCCAATTCGCGCCGGAGTCGGCACCATGGTCGATCTGATGCCGGGGCGGTACCAAGCTCGACTGCAGCTCGACGACGGTCGCGTCGTCGAGCGCGAGATCGTGCTCCACCCCGGCGACAATCAGACGTCGTATCCTGTCGTTGCCCCGGCATCGCGCCGCCAGCCGTGAGGAGCCTCTCATTCGAAGTGTGACTGCGGTCCTCCTGACGCTGCTGATCGCTGCTCTCGCGGCGGTTGCCGGCTACGCCGTTCTCCACCTGTGGAACCGAGCGGCGGTGCCGACCACTGAGGAGTGGCAACTGCTCTCGCCGCCGGAGTCGACCCGCCCACCGCCGGTCGAGCTGAGGTTGGGCGAGGCACGCGTCGCGGCCGACGCCTCGGCGAAGCCCGCAGCGGCGCGCATCCGCGCGCCAGTCCGCCTGCAGCTGACCGCCGAAGGCGGCGGCGGGGTCGGGGTCGGCATCGTCGACGGCCACTCGGGCGCGCTGCTGGCCTGGCAGTCGATCGAGGACGGGGAACGCGCGGCGGAGCTGCGCGTCCCGCCGGGCGAGCACTTCGCCGTGGTGGCCGAGCGCCGCGATCGCGCCAGCGTGTCGTACTTGCACCGCGTGCCGGTGACGGTCGGCGAAGGGGCCGAGCCGGCGACCGCAACGCTCGACCCGCGCCGCCATCGGCTCAGCGTAGCGCTGGAGTGGCCCGCACTGCCGCCGGCGACGGTGCCCCTGCTGGTGGCCGAGCTGCGACGCAGCGACGACCCCGGCTGGTCACCCGGTCGTCGCGGTGGCGCCGCGGTGCCGCTGGCGGCCGGCGCCACGGGTGCACAAGCGACGCTGGAGCTCGGTGCCGGCCGCTACCAGTTGCTGCTCGACGGGGTCGCCGTCGACGACGGTGGGGTGCTCGAGTTCTCGGTGCCAGAGGACGCGGCGGTCACCGCGCGCTGCACACCGCGCTGAACCCGGCGGAGGAGGAGTTGAGATGATGAGCGGGAGCCTGGCTCCGTACGTTCACTCGTCGCGGGAGACTCGGGCTAGCTCGCCGTTGGTCATGCGGTAGAGGTTGGGGGTGATCGGGTGCGCGGATTGGGCCGCCTGCTTTTGGTTGAGGTCCATCAGGGCGGACACGTCGGACTCGCTCTCGGTCCCCAGCCAGAGCACGTCGCGCTCGGGCATCGCGACCAGGAGGCCCTCGACCTGCTCGGGATCGAGCAGGAGGACGCGCGCCGCGTCGAAGCCATCGCCGGTGCGCAGGAGCACCGGCTCGCCCTCGGCGTCGGGCAGCGGCACGGCCGCGCCGGCCATCTGGTGCAGGTTGCGCGTCGCAAGGTGGAAGAGGTCTTCCTCGCAGCGGCCCCACTGCCGCAGGTGGGCTCGGCAGATGAAGGTCATGCACCAGGGCTCGTCGATCACGTAGCACACGACGAGGTCGTCGGTGAACGGGCGGTGGACCAACGCGCGGTCGCCGAATTGGCCGCCGTGCTCCTCGACCCAGGACCGCGACCGAATCTGCGGCAGCACGTTGGCGGCGGCGTCGGCGAAGTCGTGGTCGGAGGGCTGGTCGACCCCCTCCTGCTCGAGCTCGGCCAAGAAGCGCGTCACCGACTCCGAGAAGTTGTCGGGAAACGCCTCATACCGGCGAAACAGGTGGTGCAGCGACGCCGGCAACTCCTGGCCGCGCACCGCGAACACCGCGGCGAAGCGGCCGGGGATCATGCCGCGCAGCTCGAACTGGGGGTGCTTTCGGACGTGCTCCTCGAGCACTCGCAGAAAGGCCTGCACCTCCTTGGGGATCGTCACCGGCCGGTAGCGACGGCGGGCAGCCGAGAACACCATCGCCCCGCAGAACGACAGTGCGACCCAGCCGGCGATCACCCAACCCATGCGCTCCCCATCGGCGTTCGGGCGGCATGGCTGGAATCCGGCCCTGAGAAGTCTCACATCCGTCCCGCCGCAGCTCTCGACAGCCCGCCACCGGGCCGGCGATGGCATGGTCGGATGGGCATCGCGGATCGATGGCTGGCACCCCGCGCCGGGCGCGGCTCAAATGCCGGCAAGCACCATGGGCCAAGAGCCGATCTACCTGGACAACGCCGCCACCACGCGGCCGCTCGAAGCCGTCGTCGACGCGATGCGCCGCGTCCACTTGGACCACTTCGGCAACCCCTCGTCGACGCACGCCTTCGGGCAAGCCCCGAGGAAGGCGTTGTTGGATGCGCGCGAGTTCTTGCGCGGCACCGTCGGCGCCGCGCAGCTGACGTTCACGTCGGGCGGAACCGAAGCCGACCTGCTGGGCTTGCTCGGCGCCGTCGCCGAGCGCCCGCCGGGACGCGTGCTGGTCGGCGCCGCCGACCACCCCGCCATCCTGGCGCAGCGGCCGTGGCTCGCGCGCGGCCGCCATCGGCTGACGCCGGTGCCGGTCGACGCCGGCGGCACCATGGAGCCCGAAGCGCTGTTCGAGCTGCTGGGCAACGACGTCCGTGCGGTCGCCATCCTGCACGGCCACAACGAGCTCGGCGGCATGGCGCGCGTCGAGGAGCTGGCCTCGCTGTGCCGCCGGGTCGCGAAAGACGCGCACGTGCACGTCGACTTGGTGCAGACCTACGGCAAGGTCGCGTTCGACCTCGACCTCGCGGGGGTCGACTCGGTCGCGGTTTCGGGGCACAAATTGCACGGTCCACGCGGCATCGGCTTCTTCGCCACCTCGAGCACAGCCAGGGTCACGCCCTTGCAGGCCGGCGGTGGACAAGAAGGCGGCCTGCGCGGCGGCACCGAGTACGTCGCGGGCGCGGTGGGGTTGGCCATCGCCGCCGAACAAGCCCTGAGCCACCTGTCGGATTCGGCCGCGCGGATGGAACGTCAACTGGACGATCTGCTGGCGGCCGTGCGCCGTGCACGACCCGACGCGGCACGGCTCGGTATCGAAGAGCGCCGGCTGCCGCACATCCTGTCCTTGCACATTCCCGGCGTCGTTGGCGAGACGCTGCAGGAGCGCTGCAGCGCGCACGGGGTCGCGTTCTCCATCGGCTCGGCCTGCCACGCGGGCAAGGACACCGACAACCCCGTCCTGCGGGCCGCCGGCCTGTCGCGCCGCGAGGCGCGCGAAGTGATCCGCCTCTCCGTGTGCCCGCACACGAGCGACTCCGACTGCGACCGTGCCGGCACGGTGTTGGCCGACCAGGTCGAAGCGATGCTGCGGCAGGGGGTTCGTCGATGAGTCCAGCCAAGGCGGGCAGCTCGACCCCGGCGATGGCGCAGTACCGCGCCGCCAAGAAGCAGCACCCCGACTCGCTGCTGTTCTTCCGCATGGGAGACTTCTACGAGCTGTTCTTCGACGACGCCAAGGAGGCCAGCCGGGCGCTCGGCATCACGCTGACGGCGCGCAGCAAGGGCGAGAGTGCGGTGCCGATGGCGGGCGTGCCGGTGCGCGCCGCCGACAATTACCTCAAGCGGCTGGTCGACAGCGGCTACAAGGTCGCGGTCTGCGAACAGATGGAGGATCCGCGCACCGCCAAGGGCGTGGTCAAACGCGAGGTGGTGCGGGTGATGACGCCGGGCACGCTGACCGAAGACAGCATGCTGGTCAGCTCGCGCGCCAACCACCTGCTGGCGGTGACCACCCACCGCGGCCGCGCCGGCCTGGCGTGGATCGAGCTGTCCACCGGCGCGTTCGTCGCCACCGAGTGCGCCGAGACGCGGATCGCCGACGAGCTCGCCCGGGTCGAGCCGCGCGAGGTGTTGATCCCCGAGGACGACGAAGCGCTCTGGATCCTGGTGCGACAGACCGGTGCCGCGGTGAGCCGGCGGGCGCCGTACGACTTCGGCCACGACACCGCGCACCAGGCGCTGACCGAGTTCTTCCGCACGCAGACGCTGGAGGGCTTCGGCGTCACCGATCTACCCATGGCGGTCGGCGCCGCCGGCGCGCTGATCGGCTACGTGCAGGAGACCCAGCGAGCAGCGCTGCCGCACATCCGCCGCATCGAGGTGTTCCAGCGCGGCCACGTCATGGCGCTCGACCGCGCGACCCGCGCCAGCTTGGAGCTGGTCGACACCATGCGCGGCCAGGACGGCGGCACGCCGTTGCTGCAGATCCTCGACCGCACGTGCACGCCGATGGGCGCCCGCGTGCTGCGCGACTGGCTGCTCGCCCCACTGATCGACGTCGCCGCGATCCAGCGCCGGCAGGACGCCGTCGCCGAGCTGCACGACCAGCCTTCGCTCAACGAACGGCTGCACGACGAGCTGCGCGGTGTGCTCGACCTGCAGCGGCTGACGACCCGAATCTCGTGCGGGCGCGCCAACGGCCGCGATCTCGTCGCCCTGTGCCATAGCCTGCAGCGAGTGCCGGTGCTCATCGACGCGCTGCGCGAATGCCGCTCGGAAGAGCTCGCCGCATTCCACCGCGGCATGGATCCGCTCGACGACGTCGCCGCCGAGATCGAGGCGGCGATCGCCGACGAGCCACCGGTCACCATCCGCGAGGGCGATCTGATCCGCGACGGCTACGATCCAGCGCTCGACGAGCTGCGCAGCCTGACGCGCGACGGCAAGTCGTGGATGGCGGACTTCCAGGCGCGCGAGGCGGAGCGCACCGGCGCCGCCAACCTGAAAGTCGGCTACAACAAGGTCTTCGGCTACTACATCGAGATCACGCACGGCAACAAGGGCGCCGAGATCCCCGCCGACTACGTGCGCAAGCAGACGACGAAGAACGCCGAACGCTACATCACCGAGGAGCTCAAGGACTTCGAGACCAAGGTCCTGACCGCCGAAGAGCGCAGCCGCGACCTCGAGTACGATCTGTTCTGCGCGCTGCGCGAGCGCGTCGCCACCCACACCGAGCGCCTGCAGGCGACGGCGGCGGCGATCGCCGCCCTCGACGTGTACACCGGCCTGGCGCGGGTGGCGACCGAGCGGCGCTACTGCCGGCCCCATGTCGACGACTCCCGCGTGCTGCACATCGAGGACGGCCGCCACCCGGTGATCGAGGCGACCCACGCCGAGGGCTCGTTCGTACCCAACGACACCGCCCTGGATCCGCCCGCGCAGCAGCTGGTGCTGCTCACCGGACCCAACATGGCCGGCAAGTCGACCTACATCCGGCAGAACGCGCTGATCGTGCTGATGGCGCAGATCGGCAGCTTCGTGCCGGCGACCGCCGCCCGCATCGGCGCGGTCGATCGCATCTTCACCCGCGTCGGCGCCGCCGACGACATCAGCCGCGGCGCCTCGACCTTCATGGTCGAGATGACCGAGACCGCCAACATCCTGCACAACGCCACCGCGCGCAGCTTGGTGATCCTCGACGAGGTCGGCCGCGGCACCAGCACCTTCGACGGCCTGGCGCTGGCCTGGGCCATCGCCGAGGACCTACTCCAGCGCACCGGCTGCCGCACCCTCTTCGCGACCCACTACCACCAGCTCACCGACCTGGCCGGCCCCGGCCGCGGCGTCGTCAACCAGCGCGTGGCGGTCAAGGAATGGGGCGACGAGATCGTCTTCCTCCACCGCATCGAGAACGGCGGCACCGACCGCAGCTACGGCCTGCACGTCGGGCGGCTGGCGGGGCTGCCAGCGTCAGTGCTGACCCGCGCTCGGACGATTCTCGCCCAGCTCGAGGAAGACGGCGACACCGTCCGCGCTGCGCTGCAGACCGAATCCGAGGCCCCGGCGCAGGCCCGGCAACTCGACTTGTTCCAGTCCCCGCGCGAACGCGTGCTGCAGGAGATCGCCAAGCTCGACCTCGACTCGATGACGCCACTGCAGGCAATGCAAGCGCTCGCGGGTTGGGTCGAGCAATTGCGCGAGTGAGGCAGGGCACGGGTAGCGGAGCTCCCTATGACCATGACCCGTTTGGTGACGATCGCGCTTCCGGTTGCCGGGCTCGCCGCCGCCTGCAACACGCACGAGCCGGGCACGCCATCGAGCAACGACCCACTGGTCGCCTTTCAACGTTTCACGGAGAGCACGTGGCGGGTCACGCTCGACAGCGGGACCAGTCAACGCGCAACCTGGACCTGGGGCCCGGGACGCCGCTCGCTGCGCAACGACACCACGGGGCAAGGCGCCGCTGGCGAGCCGTGGCGCGCTCTCGACCTCTACTACTGGGATGCCGAAGGCGAGGAGATCCGCCTCCTCGGCCTGCGGCCCGCGATCCCCACGCTCGGCCGCGGCGTCGCCACAGGCACCATGCGCGTCGACGCGACGGGTGGCAGGGGTCGGTTTGATCTCTACCAGCCCGGGCACCCCCGCCCCCCGAGGAAGATGGGGCTCGAGTGGCACTTCGGAGCGCCGGATCGCTACCGAGAGACCCTGCTCGAGGTTTCCCCGGGGGAGCAGATGAGCCCACTGGCTACGCGGGACTTCGTCCGCGCCGACCCCGGTACTCCACCGGCCAAAGCCACGAACGCGAGCCCCACTGGCCCCATGTCGCCATTCGCGTCCTGGTTCCGTGGCGACTGGGTGGCACCCCGCGACCTTGGCGTGGGTCTGCCCGCCGACCTGCGGTTCCGCTGCCGCTGGCTCCCCCTGATCGAGGTCCTCACCGTGCAGGTCGCAGCCGCCGACTGCGAAGTGCTGTTGCTCGAGGCCTACCTCTATCACCACCCGACCGATGACACGGTGCACTGCACCGCGTTCACGGCGGATGGATTCCACGACGGCGTCGCCAAGATCCAAAGCAACGGCGACATCGAAGCCGATCTCTCCGGAGACCAACGCGGCTCGCCGACGCGCGCCGGGCTTGCCGTGGCAATCACCGCACAGGAACGACCGCGAGTCCGCTGCTGGTCGTCCAGACAGGGCCACCGAGAACTCATCTTGGACGCGTGGCTCCGACCGATGCCGTGAACCACGACTGTCCACCTCACCGCACTTGGCGTGTGCTCGGTCACTCCCTTCCCGGCGCGCGACCAGTGCAACGACGTAGGACTGCAGCGCGGCCGATACCGAGCCAGTCGGCGGATCCAGAGACGCGTTGAGGAGCGTTGACAAGGCGGCATCGGTGCCGGTGCAGGCCACGATCCACGCGGCTTCCTCCGCAACGGGAGCGTAGAATCCACCGCCGTACAACGCGCGGTCCTGGAACAGCGCGCGGCTGGCGAGGTCGAAGTGCTCCGCGGCATCGAGCTCGCCCAGCCGACGGAACGCTTCGGCACGGGCTAGCACCGTGCCAGCATCGGTCGCGAGGCGGCGCAACGCCGGAACGCACCGCGCATCACCCGTGGCCGCGAGCCACCCGAGGGCATTCGCACGGACACGTTCGTCGGGATCCTTGGCGAGTGACCGGACCCAAACCGGTGCTACCGGGCCGACACGTCGACTGCCAAACAGCGCGGCCAAGCGACAAGCAGGCCAAGGGGAGACCGAGACAACTACGCGAACGCCGCGGCATCCGCGGGCGATGCCCGCCGAGCCAAGGCGAGCGCGACCGTGGCGATCGATTCCGCGTGAAAGCCACCCGGCTCCACCGAGAGCGCCCACTCGCGAGCAGCGACGAGGTCCCGGCCGACCCAGGCGTTGACCAAGACTTTGCGCAGGTGTGGAAGAAGGTCGGCATCCTGCGCCAGCTCGGCAACCCGCCGCGGCCAATTGCCCTCCGCCAGCAAGGACGCGGCGCGCTTGGCCTGCTCGTGCCGGTGCACCTGCTCCTCCCACCACCACCGATACGTGGCGCTACAACGTAGCGCAGCCGCGGCACGTCGGATCGCACGAGACGCTCCAAGCGCTCCCCCAAGGCCTCGTCTCCGAACTCGTCCACGAGCAACTGCAGCGGGAGCTCCAGTGCCTCTGCGGCCGCGCGCCGCGCTTTCGGTGACCCCGCAAACAGCGCCGACACGATCTCGGGCTTCACGTCAGCGTGGAAGTCAAACCGCGCGCAAAGGAGTGGCGATGCTGTGCGCGGATAGAACGCCCGAGGAGCGTCTTGATCGGACACCGGGCGAACGCTCAACAAGTGCTGAGACGATCAGCCCGCTCCGCGGGCGGGGCAGTAGGGAGAGGAGTGGTGTTGTCGGCGATTCCCTACACGTAGTCGCTCAGCGGAGCGATCATGGTGGGCCCCGACCTGGTCAGCTACTCAGCTTTGCTGGGGGGCCTCAGAGAATCAATGACCGTAGACCTCTTCAAAGAACTCCGCTCCGACGATGAGCGATGGTGGTGCCTTCTCCCCCAAAACCTCGTGCTCCAGCATGATTGGCTGCTCAAGAGCCACTCGGTAGCGAAAGGCCTCACCTCTGATGAATTGAGGCCTTTCCTCGCGGCTGCGGTGTACCTCTATTCGCGCAGTATGCAGTCGGTACGGCACGGCGACGGCTTCTATGCGGCGTTGACGCTTCGGTCGTTGGTAGAGCGAGTCTGCCTACTGTGGACCGACTCGCCGAGCATCCCCTTGAAGCCCGCCGACATCCTTGCGGACCTCGAGTGCTCAGATGTGAAGAAGCGGCGCCACGCGACTCAAGAGATGGTCGCCGCAGCTGCTAGTGAGGATTCGGATGTCGAGTTCGTCTACCACGACCTGCTGTCACGCTACTTCTCCCACGTTAGCCATTTCGATCTAGTGCAGAGGCAGTACAGCCAGGAGTTATCGCCGAGCGATCCTGAGTTCCGACTCCGCTACGTGCCCTTCCTTCTGCTTCACGACGTCGGGGAGCGCTTGGGCCGCTGGTTCGACGGCTTCTCGACGCGGCATTCGCTCGGGCTTCCACGCAGAACCCAGGGGAAGGCTGGCTTCGAGTACAGCATCGAGACTTTCACGCGGCTAGCCGCCATGGCCTTCTGTGAGAAGCACAGTCCCTCGACACCGTTCGAGCTCAGGGTTCTCTTCACCAACTTGGCTGAGGTCAAGGGGAAGGTCGGGCTCACCCGACTATATCGCGGGGGCATGGAGGTTTACCGGTACGGCCTCCCCGAGGACGCGCCGAACAATGCCGACATGGCTGGTTTCGCCCTCTTCGCGATCGGGAAGCACAACCCGAAAACCGTGAGGGTCAAGCGCACCGATGTAGGCGCGAAGGGAGAGCGATACGAGTTCTCGTGGCCGAAAACCGTCGAGGTCTGCACGTTTCCCCTCAGCATGGGCGCGCGGAACATCGAGCTCGGCCACGGACAACCACCACCCTTCATCGACTACGTGACCGAGTTCCGAAGAGTCCTCGCCCGATAGTCCCGGTCTTGCGGCTGGCGCGAAAGACCCAAACAGGCGCTTCAGGAATCTGTGTGGGTAGCTGAAGCTGGATAGAGGTCGAGGCCGCCGAGATGGAAGAGGATGGCGTTGCGAAAGCGGTCGCGGTTGCGGAAGCCGCAGGCCATCTTCTTGACACGCTGAATCTTGGCATTGATCGACTCGCTGAGGGCGTTGGACACGCCCTGGGTCACGGCGTTGACGATGCCCCAGAGATGATCGCGGATCATCCGGGCCGCTTGCTTCATCGGTTCGATGCGACTGCGCATGGCCCAGCCGATCCACTTCTTCCAGGCTCTGCGTGCGTTGCCGGGCCTGAGGTATGTCCAGAGCTTGGTGGCGGCCTCCTTGATGGCCCAAGCCTTGGCGGTCTTCAGGCCAGCCTGGCGCAGGATGTCGACGATCTCCTCCTGATGGTCGTCGAGCGAGTCGCCGCGTCGCAGCAGGAGGTGCTTGGTTCGCGTGAGGGTCATGTCGCCCATTGCCGACAGAGCCTTGTGCTCGTCGCACCGGACCTTGTTCAAGGCATCGCCGAGAGCCTTGGAGACATGGAAACGATCGAAGGCGATCTTGCGATCGGCGTCGGGGACGTGATCCCTGGTCGACGCGATGTAGGACTTGCTCATGTCCATCGCGACGATCTCGAGGCCGGCCAGCCGCTCTGCGCCTTCCGCCTTGTAGAAGCCGTCCAGGGACGACTTTCGGCGGTGGTCCGCGACATAGATGACATCGGAGGTCGTGAGATCCGTGACGACCGTGACGTACTCGTGCCGCTTCTGGAACGAGGTCTCGTCGACGGCAATGGCGATGAGGTCGCGCTTCTCGCGCCGTGCGAGGCCACGGTCGACCGCCCGTTTCATCACGCCATCGACTTCGTCCCAGGTCAGATCGAGCCGTCGAGCGACCGCCGAGATCGTGGCCTCCTTCAGCCAGTCGATGATCAGAGCCTCGTAGAGCGCCGTGAAGGGAGAGCCAGGAGCTGCCCACGGAACGTCGATCTGTCGGACGCCGTGTTCCGCGCATTCCACCCGCGGCACCTCCGCTTCGAGGATGGTTTGGTACTGACAGGTGTCGAGGTGGCGCCAGCGGCGATGCCGCGTGTCATACCCCGGGCAGTCCTTGCCGCATTCCGGGCAGATCAGCACAGACCGATTGCCTGCCTCGACCTTCACCGCGACCAGCTCGAGCTTCGGGTCCAAGTCGACGTCGGTCACCTTCCACGGTGCCTTCAGCCCAAGAATCGTGGCGTAGAGATCACGGTCGCGCATCCGTGCAATCTACCGGCACACGCCACCAGCATCGCTCCTCGCTCACCCGCAGCTCCGTCACCCTCGGCGTCGGTCGCACCCTCCAAGGCCGGCGCCGAGGGTGGCGGAGCGAAGGGTGAGCGCCCGTCAGCTCTTGATCCTGAGGAAGAGGGAGTCACCGTCTACCCACACGAATTCCTGAAGACCTCCCTTTAGCGGGGTGGGGTGGCCCGATCCGAAGGAAAGTGGTCGCGGACAATGCCCGCAACTTCTTCGCGTCCGTCGCCTAGGGCTGTCCCAACGAGGATTTCCAGCTTGGTCAGGAGAGCGAAGGGCATGTCGCCTGCGCCTTCCTTTGGTGACAAGGAGCGAGGATCGTCCATGAGCTTCGTGTTGATCCAGACTCCGTCGAGCCAATCGACGAGCTCGGCGTCGAGGCCTTCGACCTCGCTGTCGGCGAGCAGGCCGGCACGGGCTGCGGCTGTCGTGTTCTCGAGAAAAGCACGCAGGACCTGCGCACCGGAGTCAATGGACTGGACGATGACATCCAGGCCAAACGACTCGAACCACGCGCCTCAACCCACGGAGTCCAGACACGACTTCCGCCGTGGCCACTCATCGAGGAGCAACGCAACCTCGTTCTCCGCGAGATCGACGTCGAGCAAGCGCAGGCCGTCCAAGCTACGACGCCGCACCCACACATCCTCGCCTTCGTCGAGGGCGAGCGCGCGCAACGCCGGCACGAGTTCGCGTCGCGTCCAAGCATCGTCGCGAAACTCGCCGAGCGGAGCGTCGTCCGTCGCCCCGGTGCCAAGCGTCACGAGAAGGTCGGCGACTTTCGCACGGAGGTACCTCTCCGGCGAAACGACCACGGAGGACTCCGCACGGGGCGGCTCGGTGGAGCGAAGAAAGTGGATAAAGCGTTCACACAGCGCCGGCCGCGACGACAAGCGCAACGGAAGCAAGTTGTTCAAGGCGACGGCGTGCTGCGTGGGCGACGCCGATTTGTTTGGTCTGCTGAAGGCGTCCGAGGCTCTCCTCGAACACCCTCATGGTTGCCCCCGAGACTCCCCGCTGTCAAGACTCCCAAGCCAATCGCTGGCAAGCGCACGCACGTGTCGGTCGAGGCGCTCGATGGCTTCATCGCCATACGAGCCATCGAAAGAGACTTCGCTCGGTCGTTCGAGCAAGTCGTCGTAGGCCCAGTAGGCGCCGTATAGCTCATGCAAGCCGAGCGAATCGCATGCGTAATCCTTCGACGTAATGACTCCCCGCGATCGTCCGGGATCAACCACTTCGTCGATCATCAGCTGCAACCCCTCTCTTGGCGGTAGCTCGCCCCGAGCCAGTCGCCCCACACAATCCCGAAGCAACACCATCACCGCCTCCTCGTCCCCAAGGGGCCGACAGTCCAGGCTCTCGAGGGCACGTCGGAGGAGAGGCTCGACTTCAGACATCACGGGGTTGGACTCCGTCGCGAGCACACCGAGCTCCGGCGCGTCGTGACCTTCCTCCAAGAGCCTCACTGCCAAGGCAGGAAACTCGTGGCTTCGCAGGACACCCAACAGGAGTCGCGCCCTGAGCACTCGAACGTCGGTCGCCGACATCTCGCCTCGAAGATAGCGCCAACACGCGCCCCCCTCACGCAGATGCGGCGCTCCTCGGTGCGATCCACACCAACGTATCTCAGCGCATCGCCCGGTTGCGCTCGTCAGGTGACACCCAATACCGCTCGGCGGGTGGCACACTGGCGGGATCGCGGAGCGACCATCCCAACCGGGCGGCGGTGTGCTCGTTCGGAGTGAAGTCCGGATTGAGCGTGCCGTTGTCGACCAGAATCTGACGCACGGCCGGTGGGTACTGCTGGCCGAACGGCACGCCACGAACCGTTGGCCGAAAGGCCCGGTTGTCGGTCCGCAGCGGAACGTCGGCGAACCCACGGCGCACGCCGTTGACGAAGTAGTCGAAGGTGCAGTCGTCGTCACCGACCACGACAATCCGCTCGCGACTCTTCTCCCAGATGCCGATCCGCGCCAGGCTTCGGATCGGCGTCACCTGCACGGTGATGCCGGTGTCTTCCGACACCAACTGCCAATCCTCGGGGATCGGGATCTCGGCGCGACCGCCGCGCAACTGCATCGTGCCCCGAAAATACGTCCCCGACTCGTTGCCCTCCAGGCAGACGAAACGGATGTTGGTGGCCGCATCGGCCGGGTGTGGCTGAACGAACGACTTGATGCCGGTCGCGCCGAGCCCGCCCTCGGCGAACACGCCATAGCCACTCCCGTTGTGGGTACCAACAACGCCGGCGACGGACCCGGTCCAGCCAAACCCCTGCACACCGGCTTGGGCACCGACGCCGACCGCACCGCGCCCCGCCTTGCCCGGGCCATGGCCCCATACGCCAACACCACTGGTGCCCTTGGCAAAGCCATGCACGCCTTGGCCACCCATGGCGGTGGAGATGCCCATCACCGCTGGCGCGGGTGAACTGGCGATTCCCTTGACGCCGACACCCCCCGACGTGCCCGATGCCTCGCCCTGAACACCGACCCCGAGAATGGTCGTACCCAACACCCCGATGGCACCCGGCTCGTCGCTCCGATTATCGCCTCTGACTCCGATCGCCGCTGCCGACCCAGCACTCCCGCGAACACCACAACCGGTGGAGTCGGCTGCCGTGGTCATGCCGAGCACGCCGCTTGCGGAGCTCCCGTCACCCCGCCCAAAGACCGCGTAGGCAGGGCTCTTCGCCCCGTACGCGTTGGCGTAAACCGTGTACTTCTCGACGAAGCTCCTGACGTGCAGCATCGAGCCCACGTAAGGCGCCGGCGTGCCAATCCCGACATGGCCGGCGTCGAAGTAGATGTCGTTGCCGCTCGGCAACCACTGCGCAACGGTGTCGGCACTGATCGACACGGTGCAGAGTGGAACGAGAACGAGGGTTCGGGAGATCGATGTCCAGAGCATGTGGTCCTCCTGTTTGGCTCACGCCAGTGTGAAACCCAGCATCTCGACGGCGTTACTGGCCAGGTGAACAAATGCACGCGCTTGTCAGCCGTTGCTGTCGCCTTCGCTCCGGGCGTTCCTCCCCGATCCCCCACCCCACGCCCCCACCGCTCGCCTCGCCCACGCCCACCCGGGTATGCTTGGCCTCCTTCGGCGCGCTCCGCGATCCGGTCACGGTCAGGCCACACGACGCGGAGTGCTCCACTGCGGTTCGCGCCACGCGCGGGAGGACAACACGAACACGGCAACGCGCCAGGACTCGGGCGCCGATGCGGGCCCGTGGGCAGCTTTCGATGACGCTGCGTGGCGGCAGCGCATGCGGCGGGCCGACGTCGCCGACGAGCTGTTCTTGCCGCTCGACAACAGCCGCTGGAACCGGTCGCGGTTGCGGCTGGTGCCCGGGGAGCGCGGTGCGGCGCGGACGCGGATCACCGGCGTGCGGTTCTTGGCCGCCGACCCGGCGCGCGAGGATCTCGAGCCCGAGCGCGCGGTGCAGAACGACTTTCATCGGCTGCTGAGCTCGCTGATCAAGCTGCGCGACGAGCCTTCGGGGCACGGGCTGGCGCTGTCAGGAGAGACCTTCCGCACGTCACCGCGCGGGGACGTGCGGCGGTTGCGCTTCGGGCTGCGGCGGCCGCGGCCGGATGCAGCGAAGAACGACGAGCGCCGCGACGCGCGGCGTTGCTATCGGGCCGCGCGGCGGGCGATCCGGCGCGCCGGCTTCGTCGTCGAGCACCCCAGCACGGGGTTCGACAGCCGTACCGGGCTCGCCGGCTTGCGGGAGTGGACGGACCAGCTGCGGCTGCGGCGACGGCGGGTGTGGTGGCCCTGGCTTCTGCTGTTGCCGTTGTTGGCGTTGATTCCCAAGTGCGAGCCCGACGCGGCGTTCTTCGGCGCGCCGATCGACACCGGTGGCGTGCTGCTGCTGGTCGACCGCAGCGGCAGCATGGAGCAGCACTTCTCCTCGCTGCGCGCCGAGGCCGGCCGCGTCCTCGACGAGCTGATCGAGGGCGGGGGCAGCCACTTCAACGTCATCGCCTACGACTCCGGCGCGGAGAGCTGCTTGGGCAGCATGTTGCCGCTCGACGAGAGCACGGCGGAACGGCTGCGGGCGTTCCTCGAGGGCCTGCGCTCGGGCGGCGGCACCAACCTCGCCTCGGGGATGGAGGTCGCCGCCCGCGAGGTCGCGCAATTCGGCAAGCCGACCACCCTGATCGTCCTCACCGACGCGCAGGACGGCAGCATCGACCAGATGCTGGCCGACGGCACGGCCACGCGCGGCGCGTTCGCCGGCATCGAGACGCGCACCTACGGCCTCACCCCGCGGCTCTACGCACCGGCCAACGCCGTCACCGACGCCAACGCACCAGCACCATCGCCCGCGCCTGCCGCGGCGTCGCAGCCACAGAGCCAAGAGGAAGAACGGCTCGGCCGGCTCGCCGAGCTGCTCGGCGGCCACTTCGGCGCGCGCGCCCCAACGCAATAGCCCAGCACCAGCAACCAGCCCCGCACCGAACGCCCAGATCATGATCCCCGAAGCGACCATCGAAGCGATCAACGCGGTGCGCACCGCGTTCCTCGACGCCGTGCAGACCGCGCGGGAGACGCCCAGCTTCCGCACGCTCTGCAACACCTCGGCCGAGCTCGCCGCCGAGCTCGACCGCATCGCCGCGATCGGCGAGCACCGGCACGTGCGCGGCACCTGCACCGGCGCGATGACGTGCGCGGTGATCGGCTCGAGCGGGCACGGCAAGACCACGATCCTCGACGAGATGTTCCCCGGGCTCGGCGCCCGCGGCTGGCTCGAGACCGACGTCACCGACACCACGTCGCAGGCGCTGCGGCTGCGCTACGCGCCGCCCGGCGACCCGCGCGCGGACGAGGTGCTGGTCAACTCCTGGTCCATCCGCCAGATCAAGCACCTGCTCGACCACGACGACGTGCGCCAGCAGAACGAGAACGACAACATCGAGGTCAGCTTCCTCGAGGATTCGGTGATCGTCGACGGCACCGGCACGACGCTGGATGCGCGCGACCTCGCCGACTGGCGCTATCCGCGCCGCGTCGAGCTGCACCCGTTTGCCGCGCCGTACGAGGCCGGCGCCAGCGAGAGCCGGGACCGCAAGTTCATCCGCTCGCTGACCGTCAAGGAGCAGTCCGCGGTGCTCGACCCCGGCCCCGTCCTGACGCACGGCGGGCGCAGCTACAACGCGCTGCAGCTGCGCGCCCTGGTCGAGTCCGTCGACCTGCGCGACGACTTCTCCCAGCTGCGCCAGTGGGCCGGCGAAGGCGCGGCGCGCAGCGCGGTGGAGACGCTCACCTTCGTCGACACGCCGGGATTGGCCGTCAGCAGCGTGGTGAAGGACGAGGTGCTGCGCCACTTCCTCGGCAAGAAGAGCAACCAGATCGCGCTCGAGCTGCTGCGCAACGACGAGCTCGACATCGTGGTGCATCTCGTGCTGTGCGGGCAGAAGTCGCAGTTCGACGCCCTGTGGACCGAGATCGAGCGCGAGTGCGGCCGGGCCGAGATGGAGGGCATCGCCGAGCGCCTGATCCTGGCGATCAACGGCATGAACATCTACTTCACCAACCCCGACATCCGCGCCAAGTACACCGATCCGGCGACCACCGCCCGCGAGGGCGACCACTTCGCCGCCACGCTGGAGGACAACATCCTGCAGCGCATGAGCCCGCGCGGGCACCTGCGGCCGGCGCGCATCGTGTTCCTCGACTCGGCCAACATCGTCAACGCGTTCGGCGACTACAAGGAGTTCTACGCCCGCCACCGGCCGACGATGGAGGCGTGGGCCGAGCCCGGCGGCGCCGGCCACGACACGCTGGCGCGGCTGGGCTGCGCCGAGGCGTTCCGCGAGAACATCGACGCCCTGGCCGACCCCGAGGACCGCGGCCAGGGCCACCTGGTGCGCACCTTGCTCGCGCTGATCGGCGAGCGCGGCACCGGCATCCTGGCGCGCAAGCACTTGGCGCGCACCGGCCTGCTCGAGGGCATCGATGCCCTGCACGAGCTGCTCGGCCGCTACTACGACGCGCGCGGCCAGCTCAACACCGCCGCCGCGGACGAGGCGCTGGCGCAGTGCCTCGGCTTCCTCGACCGGCGCGACCTCACTTGCATCGAGCAGTTCGCGCGCGCCGAGATCGATCCCTACATCGACGGGCTGGTGTGCCAGGAGGACGAGGACGCCGGTGACGACTGGGTGCGCCAGGCGTTCGAGCGCACCTGCGAGCTGGTCAAGGAGGCGATCATCGACGCCAACCAGAGCAAGCTGCCGGCCGCGATTTGGACCGAGTTCGGCCGCCTGTTCGACGAGCGGGCGAATGCGTGGTGTGCTCGCTGGGGCTACGCCGAGAGCGAGCTGCCGCCGCCGGACAGCGGCGCCGGCACGCGCGACTTGGTCGCCCACAGCCTGAGCCTGCACGCCCGCGAGATTCTCTACCAACTGCTGACCAGCGAGACGGGGGGCGATGCCACCCGCAGCTTCGCTCAAACCGAAGCGGACCGGGCGGCGATCGAGACCACGCTGCGCGCGCTCGAGCAGGCGCGCACCGACGGCCAGACGCTCTGCACCAAGCACGGGGTCCAAGCATGAAGCCCGCACCACCACAGTCTTCCACCGCCGCCAACCGCCCCAGCAGCTACCACTGGATCGTCCTGCCCAACACCGGGGTGCAAATCTGCCGCGGCTTCCCGATCGCGGGCTCGCTCGAGCAAGAAGCGGAGCGGCTCTTCGAGTCGGCGACCAAGCTGGCGAACAAGCAGACCGAGAGCGAGGCGTTGCGACTGATCGAGGAGCACATCGCCTGCAACCAGGACCTCGACGCGACCCCGTGGGTCCAGTGCGACCCCAACGAGTTCGTGTTCTACCGGCTGCGGCGCGCCGGCGGCGAGCTGCAGCTCGACCTGGTGATGGACACCTGCAACGGCGCCGGCGCGCAGGCCGGCAACCGTGTGCCGCTGCGCGTCGACGGCCGCGCGCTCTCGCTGCGGCGGCCGCAACCGTTGGCCGAGATCTACGTCGAGCACCACCAGAACGCCCGCAACGAGCTGGGCAGCTTGATCGTCGACTTCGGCAACACCGGCAGTGCTTTCGTGTTCTCGCGCGACGGGGCCGGCCCGCTGCAGGCGCGCATCGTCGAGGCCAACAACCCGTTCGACCCCGACTACCGCAGCCGCGGCGACGCCGAGCGCCACGTGCTGCGCTCCAACATGATCGTGCTCCGCGTCAGCCCCAACGAGCACGAGACGCCGTGGATCGTGCTCGGCCAACGCGCCGAAGAGCTCATCAGGAGCCACCCGCTGACCAGCTACCTGTACGCGCCGAAGAAATACGTGCGCGACTGGCCCGAGGCGCTGCGCGCGCCGGAGCCGACGATGAAGTTCCGCGGCATCTGCGGCCAGCGCGTCGGCCTGCACCCGATGCTGCACTTCGTGCGCACGACGCTGGACCAGATGTTCCAGCACGTGCTGGCCTCGCTCACCAACCCGCAGTTCACCTCGGACGCGCCCGACTTCTATCCGCAGATCGGGCGGGTGATGCTGACCTATCCGCTGACCTGGCGGCGGGTCGACCGGCAGCTGTTCCAGAAGCTCGTACACGACACCGCGACGCGGCTGCTGGCGCACGAGGGCGAGCGCGGCGAGCAGTTCGAAGTCGAGCTGATCTGCAGCGAGCCGGTGGCGGTCGCCGCCTACGTGCTGTGGGAGACGATCTTCCACTACGAGGCCCCCAACCTGCGGCTGGCGGCGGCTACCCTGGGCAACACAACCGGCGCGCCCAACCTGCGCATGCTGGTACTCGACATCGGCGGCGGCTCGACCGACATCGCCTGCGTCGACATCGGTTGGAACGTCAAGACCGAGGACGGCTCCGTCGACGTCACCTTCAAGATGATCGAGTCGATGCGCTTCAACCGCGCCGGCGACCGGCTGTCGCACATCATCGCCACCGCGATCGTGCGATTCTTGGCCGAGAAGTACGACCTGCAAGAGCCACTGGACTTCCTGGCCGAGTCGCGCGAGCCCGCGTTCACGCTGACGCAGAAGCGCCAGGCGGTGTCGCGGATCTCGCTACTGGCGGAAGAGTGCAAGCGCGCCGTCGCCGGCGCGGAGGGCGAGTGGCAGCTCGAGGCCGAGGCCGAGCAAGAGCTGGTGGCCTGCTTCGCCCCGCTCCTCGATGGCGAGGGCTGGCGCGACCGCGCGGCCCAGCGCCCGTTCTTGCGCATCACCGAGGACACCCTGCGGACTTGGTTGAGCCAAGACAGCCAGTCGCTGTCGCTGGAGACCAACGGCGAGCCGGGCTTCCAGGACATCTTCGTCTACCTGGGCGAGCTGCGCCGCTCGCTGGCCGCCAAGGGGCGCGACCCGCACGTGGTGATCCTCAGCGGACGCACCACGCGCCTCGGCCTACTGCGCACGCTCGCCGCCAAGAGCCTGCGCCTGCCGCTGCACCGCGTGCGCACCTTGGACGGAATCCTGCCGGATTCCCTGCGCCGCAACGGCCAGCTCAGTTTGGACAAGCTGGCGGTCGTGTTCGGCGCCCAGCGGTTCCGCTTCGGCGACCACATCCGTTTCATCGCGCTGCCGGAAGAGGCGATCTTCAACCGCTACATCGGCACCGTGCGCGAGAGCCGCACCGGCCTGCGCCTCAATCGCATCCTGATCGAGCCCGGCGACAGCACACCGCGCTCGATCCGCGTCACCGTCGAGCCGGCGCGCGACGTCCGCATTGGGCACGCCTTTCGCAACAACGGCAGCGCCCAAGTCATCGCCAACCTGTCCAACCGATCGCACAGCGAGGCGTTCGAGGTCGAGCTCGAGGTGCTCGACGACTTCTCGGTGCGGATGGCACCGCACGACCACGTCCTGCTCAGCGAGTGGGTGCCCGGCGGCAACGACTTCGTGGTCGACAACTTCAACGACACCGGCCGCATCGACCGCGAGCCCGCGGGGCTGCTGAGCGGGGTCGTCGACGCCAACCGCGACGCCTGGCTGGTGGACTGACGCTCTTCGAATCCAGGCGGCCGAGGGCACGCGCGGCTACGATGCGCAGCCACGATGACCGACGACCAATCTCCGGGCTACGTGCACGGCTTCACGCCCGAGGAGCAGGACCGACTGTACCGCCAGGCGCGCAAGCTCGAGTTCGAGATCCACGACCGACTGCCGTTCCGCCGCGCCCGCCAGCTATTGGAGATCGGCTGCGGAGTCGGCGCGCAGACCGAGATCCTGCTGCGGCACTTCCCCGACATCCACGTCACCGGCGTCGACCGCAACCCCCAGAGCCTCGAGCGCGCGGCGCAGCACCTGGCGGACCTGCCCTGGGCGACCGACCGCTACCGGCACGAGCTGGTCGACGCCGAGGGCCTGCCGTTCGAGGCCGCCAAGTTCGACGCCGCCTTCTTGTGCTGGATCCTCGAGCACACCGGCGACCCCGCGCGCGTGCTGTCCGAGGCGCGCCGCGTGCTGCGCCCCGGCTCGCCGATCGTCGTCACCGAGGTGCAGAACGCGACCTTCTTCCTCGACCCGTACAGCCCGGCGACGTGGCGCTATTGGATGGCGTTCAACGACTACCAGCTCGAGCTGGGCGGCGACCCCTTCGTCGGCGCCAAGCTGGGCAACCTGCTGCAGGCGGTCGGCTACCGCGACATCGTCACCGAGGTGCGGACGCTCCACCTCGACAACCGCCAGCCGGGCGAGCGCGCCGAGCTGATCGCCTCCTGGAGTGAACTCCTGATGAGCGGCGCCGACGGCATGGTCGACGCCGGCCGCATCCCGCGCTCCGACGTCGACGAAATGCGGCGCGAGCTACAGCGCGTGTCGCGAGACCCCAACGCCGTGTTCTTCTACTCGTTCGTGCAAGCCCGCGCGACGGTCTAGAGTGAACGTACGGAGCCAGGCTCCCATTCATCACGTTCGCGCGACCCTCACCGGAATCAGGGCTCGCCGGTGGCGACGGCTTGGATGCCGAACCAAACCGCCGCGAGGATGCCGATCAGGATCAACACGAACACGAAGCCCGGGACGCGGACTTCCGGTGACTGCTGTGGGTCGCTCATGTGCGCATACTCGAAAACATCACCAGGCCCAGCGACGAGAACACGATCATCGGCGCCCAGGCCGCGACCACCGGGTGCAAGAACTCACCCCGGCCGAGGTTCTGGAACGCGAGGTCGGCGATCAAGTAGGCGGCGCAGATGGCGATCGCCAAGATCACGCGGCCCACTTTACTGCCCCGTTCGAAGTGCACCGCGAATGGCAGCGCCAACAGCAGCAGCACGACGTTGGCCAACGGCCAGGTGAAGTGGTAGTGAAACGATATCTCTAGATCGGTGCGGCCAGGACTCATGCGGCGCAGCGCGACCAGGTCGGAATAGCTCAGCACCGAGGCCATGTCGGCCTCCTTGCCGACCAGCTCGACCAACGCCGGCGTCGCGCCCTCCAACATGACCTCGGCCTCCGGTGAGCTGAGGTCGCCGACCTCCCGCTTGCCGTCGACCAGCTCCCACACACCGCGCTCGGGATTCCAGTCCGCCAGCTGCGCGGTGACCACGGTGTGGTCGCCCTGACCGCTGCCGCGATCGAGCACCAACACGTCGTGCATGCGCTGCCGCTGCGCGTCGTAGCGCGTGGCAAACAAGCGCTGACCGCGGTTCGCGCTGACCAGCGTCAGCGGCCGCGGCGGCAGCTCGTCTTCGTTGTCCAGCGTGCTCCCCAGCTGCTGGATCGAGCCGGCGAGGGGCGGCAGCACGAACTCCCACACCGCCGCCATGCTCGCCGCGGACAAGAGCGCCACGGTCACCGCCGGCCGCAAGATCCGCATCATGCTGCGGCCGGTGAACACCATCGGCCCGATCTCGTTCGAGCCCATCAGCCGCGAAATCGCGAACATGCTGGCAATCACGGTGACGAAGGGCGCGACGATGACGAAGACCAGCGGCACCCGCACCAGCTGGAGCTCCAGCCACACCAACAAGAGCTCGAACATGCCGAGGTCGTTGCGCTCGGCAGCTTCGCGGTACTTGCTCATACCGAGCAGCAAGTCGTAGACCGCCCACAGCACCATGACGAACAGCAGGGTGGCGCCGTACGAGCCGAACACCGCGCGCGCCACGTAGCGATCCAGCCGGCCGAACATCACACTCTCAGCAAGCGCCAGCAGAAGGGGGCACCGAGCAGACCGATCACCATCGCCGGCAGCCAGGCCAACCACGGCTGGTCCCAGCTGCGCACCAACGACGGTGCGATCAACACACAACCGTAGAACAGCACCAACGGCACCATGGCGAACAGGATCGCCGTCATGCGCCCGCGGTCCCGCGCCAACACACCGATGCAGAAGCCGATCGGCGTCAGCAGAAACGGCATCAGCGCGAAGCACGAGCGCTGGTGCACGGTGTAGCGCGCGCCACCGGGGTTCTCGTGCACGCCGCGCTCGACCTCGGCCAGCAGCTGGTCGCTGGTGATGTCCTTGTCACCCTCGTTGCGCCGCTTGCCTTCGTTGAACTCGCGCATCGAGAACGACAGCCCCGACCGCCCCGACAACCGCCCGGTGGCGCCGTGCAGCAGCTCCAGCTTCTCGGTGGCAAGCGTCATCGTCTCGCCGTCGGCCGACAGATCCAGCCAAGCCTCCTTGGCCGAGATCAGCTGGCCCGGCCGACGGATCAAGACATCGTGCAGGTGGCCGCGCTCGTCATCGCGCTCCCAAGTGATCACGGTGCGCCCGAAGGCGACCTTGTTGCCCGACATCTGCGTGTTGACCAGGAAGTTGCGGATGATCTCGCTGGTCACGCGGTACTTGTAGTAGTGGGCCCAGGGGATCATGTAGTGCTGGGCGTAGCTGCCGCCGATCGAGAACAAGAGCCCGATCAGCACGGCGGAGACCATCGGCACGCGCGGGCTGATGCCGGCGGCGCGGATCGCGGTGATCTCACGGTCCTGGGAAGCGCGGGCGAAGGCCAGTACCGAGGCCATCAACAGCGAGATGGTCAGCAGGTGCGGGAAGGTGTCGGCGGCGTAGAAGAAGGTGATCGCCGCAGCGGACACGAGGTCCGCGCCCTTGGCCCGGTCGATGCCGCGGTAGACCATCGCCACCAGCACGATGCCGAACAGCACCGCGAACGTCAGGAACGCGTTCGCCGCCACTTCCTTGAGGTAGTATCGGTGCAGCTTCCACATCGTGGACGGCCGGATGATTGACCAGGCGATGGCGCAGAGCAACGGTGTAGTCGAGAACGGCGCCGACCCGACCGCGGTCGTCGAGGTTCGCGGCGCGCAGTTCGCCGCTCTGGTGGCCGGCGCGCACGCCGACCGCGTCGCGCCGCTGCTGCGCGCCGGCGATCCCGCCGACTGGCCGGTCGACGCCGAGGTCAAGCGCTCGAACGTCCGCCGGGTCGTCACCAGCCGACTGCCCGCCACCGGCGACGATGGCGAGACCGCAGTACATCTCAAGCTCTACCGCGCGGTGCGGCTGTCCGACCGCGCCCGGGACGCGATCGCCGGCGGCCGCGCGGTGCGCGAGCTGCGCAATCTCCTGGCGGCGCGCGGCCGCGGACTGCCGTGCGTCGAGCCCATCGCCGCCGGCACCTACTGGGGTAGCTTCGGCGCCCGCAGCTTCTTGCTCACCCGCAGCGAGCCTGGCGCGCCGTTGGCGCGCGGCCCCCTCGCCCCCGACGTCGCGCAGCGCGCCGGTCAGCTGCTGCGCCGCGCCCACGACGCCGGCCTGCACGCCCGCGACCTCCACCCGGAGAACATGCTGCAGCGACCCGATGGCAGCCTGTTGTTGCTCGACCTGACCAGCGCCGCGCTGGCCAACCCGCTCGAGCACGCCGAGCGCGCGCGCGCGCTCGCGTTCTTCGCCGCCGGGCTCGACGGCGGCATGACGGATCCGCTCGCAGAGCCATTGGCCGAGGGCTACGGCGCCTCGGACTCCCTGTGCGCCCTCGCGGCCCGCGCCGGCCGCCGCCTGCGCCACCGCGGGTTGTCGGCCTTCGGCCGCCGCGCGCAACGCCCTTGCCGCGACACCGAGGTCCAACGCAGTCGCACCGAGCAGTGGTTCTGGCACCGGCCGGCAGCCGGCCTGCGCGCCGCCGCGCGCGCGCTGCTGGACGCGCCACCCCCCGCGGTCAAACGCGGCCGACGCGGCAGCGTGCACCTCGGCGACGCGCTGGTGCTCAAGGAACGCACGGCCGCGGCAGCACGACGTCTGTTCCGCGCGGCGTACTGGCTGCGCTATGCCGGCGTGCCCCACGCGACCCCCGTCGTCCTGCACGTCGCCCGCGGCCGCGGCCGCGTGGTGAGCGAGCGCCTGCCGTGGCCCACCCTGGCGGACGAGCTCGAACGCGGGCTCTCGGCGGCCGACGTCGTCCGCGCCGCCGCCGCACTCGGCGACGCGATCGGTCGCCTGCACGGCCACGGGCTGCGCAACCGCGATCTCAAGCTCGACAACCTGGTGCGCGATCCGCACACGAGCCACGTCCTGCAGATCGATCTCGACGGTGTGCGCCGCAAGGCGCCGATCGACACGCGCGGCCAGGCCGCCGATCTCGGGCGGTTGCTGGCGGCATTCCGCGCCGCCGGGGCGCCCGGCGGGATGCGCGCCCTGGCGGCGTTCGAGCGGCGCTATACTCGGGCGCGCTCGTGTCTGCTTCACCCGGCGAAACGCAAGCTTCTCCGACGGCTTACCGCGGCGCGCGCGCGCGCGTGGGCAAGCGCCCATCCGATCATGGACGCGTAGGGATTCGCTGGCAGCGCCGGCTGCGCAATTTCCGGCGACGCGTGTACGGATTCGCCGCGCGCGGGCTGCTGGCAGTCCTGGTGCGGCTACCCTACGGCGCACTGCGACCGACGCTGTCGGCCCTCACCCAACCGATCCTCTGGTGGTCGTTCCGCGCCAAGATCGACCGCCACCTGCAGTTGGCCCTGCCCGAGCTGAGCAACGGCGAACGCAAGGCGACCGCGGGCGCCGTGGTCCGCAACACGGCGCTGGTCGCGCCCGAGTGCTTGGGCTTCGCGGCCCAGGGTCCGCTTTTCCTGCGGAAACGATGCGACGATGCCGCCGCTCGGGAAATGCTCGAGGGCTTTCGCCGCGAATGGGACGGCGGCTGGATCGGCGTCACCGGTCACCTCGGCAACTGGGAGCTGATGGGCCAGTGGCTCGCCTGCCATCCCGACCTCGACTACGCGGGCAGCGTCGCCCGCCGCACCTCCAATCCGCACCTCGCGCGGGTCGTCGACGACGTCCGCGGCCGCCACGGCATGCGCACGCTATACCGCGAGGACAGCTCCTCGCAGCTGGTGCGCCAGCTGCGCGCGGGCAAGGTGGTCGGCATGGTCCCCGATCAGGACGTCGCCGCGATCGGCGGCGTCTTCATCGACGTCTTCGGCCGCCCAGCCTATACGCCGGTCGGTCCGGCGCGGCTTTCCCTGGCCGCCGGCGTGCCGATCGTGGTCGGCGCCATGCTGCGGAGGGACAATGGCTTCGAGGTCGTGGTCAGCGCGCCGATCCATCCCGACCGCCGCGCGCCGCGCAACCAGGAGATCCTGCGCCTGACGCGGGCTTGGAGCGCCGACATCGAGGCGATCATCCGCTCCGAGCCGGCGCAGTGGGCCTGGTTCCACGACCGTTGGCGCACGACACCGGCGCGGCTCGAGGCTCGGCAACGCCAGCGGCTCGAGCTCTAGTGGTGTGAATCAACGCGCGTCGAGCGCGGCCCGCAGCGGCTGCAACCGCGGTCCCCAATCCGCGAGACCGTGCTCCTCCAAGTGCGCCAACTCGTCGGCGGCCAGCGATCGCTCGCCGCGCTCCAGCAGCGCCTTGATGCGGCCCACCTGGTCCTCCAACCATGCCTCCGCCTCGACCAGGAGCTGCGCGCGCAGCGCGCGCACGGGCTGCCGCTCCGCTTCCGTGGCGGCGGTGTAGCCGTCGAGCTCGGCCAACGCAGCAGCGTACCGCCTGCGCTTGAGCCGCACGGCGTGGCGCGCGCGAAACAGCACGTCGTCGACCCGATCGGGCTCGCCAAGGCGCGCCACCGTCGCGTGGCGCGCGCGCAGCGCGCGCACTTCGGTGAGCTCCGCCTCGCCGCCGGCGACGCGCTCGCACACCGCTGCGTGGCGCGCCAACCAGCGATCGATCATGCGCACCAGCTCGCGCGCCGGCTCCCGCGCCGCCGCACCCTCGCGCGCCGCGTAGGCCCGCTCGAAGTTGCGCAGCGTCTGCAGCTCGTTGCGCGCTGCGGCCAGCGCGACCTCGCCGGACCGCCGGCGGCGCTCGACCTCGACGCGTTCGACCAACGCGGTGAGCCGCTGACGCGCAGCGCCCACGGGTGCCATCGCCTCCGCCGCCGCCAGCACGCTCTCCGCGCGCGACACCTCGCCGCCGGCGACGAACCGCTCGGCGGAATCGAGCAGGCCGTCGACGGTGGTCCGCCCCTGCGCCACCTGATACCAAACCGCCGCGCCGCCGATCGCGATCGCCACCATCGTGCTGACCCAGAGCCCGGAGCGACCGCGCCGCGGTCGTGGCGCGGAAGCGCGGTGCCGCGACCGCACCGGCGCGCGCAAGCCGAGATCGGACGCGATCGAATCGGCCGCCGACGACAGGTCGGCCGCGGTCGCGGACTCCGCTGCCGCCTCGAACACGATGCGCACCTCACCCACTTCGAGGACGTCGCCATCGGCGAGCTTGTGGCGCGCCCGGCGCTCGCCGTTGACCATGAACCCGGTCGTGCCCTTGGCAGCGATCGCCAGGAACCCGGACGCCGCGCGCTGCACCACGAGCTGGTGCGGCGCCAGCGCAGCCACCCGGACATCGGCGTCCACCGCGCTGCCGACGATCGCGCGCCCGCCCACCGGCACGCGCTCCACCGCCCCGCCGGGCCGCCGGATCACCAGCTGCGACATGCCCTGAATTGTCACCAATCGGAAGTACCGAGTCAGACTCGATTTTCTCACTTCGCACCCCGCACCCCGCGCATTCGATGGAGCGTCGCCGACGCCCTGGTGAGCCAGAGCGGCCCGTCTAGAATGCCCGCGTGCACACGCCTGACGAACCTCCGGTCGAGCCGCCCCGCCGCCGACGGCGCGTGGACTTGGGCGTCGTTCTGTTCGTCGTGGTCGTCGCCGCCCTGCCGTTGCTGGCCTGGCAACTCTACCGGGCAATCCAAGACACCCCGTCCCAGGCCGCCGCGACGACCGAGGACGCACCTGCCCCCGGCACACTCAGCCGGCGTGCGCAACGCCGCCTCGCCGCGGTCGACGCCGAGATCGGCCGGTTGGAAGAACAGCTGGAGCGCGCCCGCATGGAGGCGGCGAGTAGCGGGGATCGACGCTGGCTCGGGACCATCGATGATCTGCGCGAACAGCTCACGCAGGCCGCGGAACGCCGCGCGACCGTCTTGGCCGAGGCCGGACACTCACCGCAGTGAGCGCGGCCGCTGAGAGTCGCCGCGCCGAGGCGCGCCACTGTGTGCTCGCAACGTGCGCAGCTGCGCCGGACATCACCGCGGACGACCGGCTGCTGGCCACCGCGCTCGAGCGCCGCGGCATCTCGACGAGCGGCCGACCCTGGTCCGACGCGAGCTTCGACTGGAGCCGGGTGGACGCGGTGGTCGTCCGTTCGGTTTGGGACTACCACCGCCGGCCGGACGAGTATCGATCCTGGCTCGCGCAGCTCGAACGCGCCGGCGTCGCGGTGCACAACCCGACGGCCTTGCAGCGCTGGAACCTGCACAAGGGCTATCTCCGCGAGCTCGCGGCACGGGGCTTCCCGGTGGTCCCCACCGATTGGCTGGCCGCCGGCGAGCACGGCGTGTTGCGCGAGATCCTGCGCACACGCCAATGGGCGCGGGCAGTGGTCAAGCCCGCCATCTCGCTCAGCGCGGATCGAACGTGGCGCTGCACTCCGGAAACCGCCGCTGAGGTCGTCGCGTCGATGCACGCCGCGGGCGACCGCGACTGGATGGTGCAGCCGTATCTGGAGGAGATCGAGACCGAGGGTGAGTGGTCCTTGGTCTACTTTGCCGGGGAGTTCAGCCACTCCGTGCGCAAGACGCCGGCGCGCGGCGACTTTCGCGTGCAGGGCGAGCACGGCGGCACGGTCCACACCGAGCTCTCGCCGGCCGCGGCCCGGCGCGCCGCCGACGCGATCGTCGCCCACGCTGCGCCGGCGGCCGCCTTCGCGCGCGTCGACGGCGTACACGCCGGAGGCCGGTTCTTGCTGATGGAGCTCGAGGTCATCGACCCCGAGCTGTTTCTGCACCGTTCCACCGGTGCGGCCGAACGGATGGCCGCTGCGGTGTCGGCCTTCTGACGCGCGGCGCGAAGCGAGAAAATCGAGTCAGACACCGTACTTCCGCGGTTTGGCGCAACGGTGGAGGGGGGTTCGCATAATTCGAAACGCGGTGCCTTTGTCGCTCGAGGAGCTGTTCGCTGCGTTTCAGGACTCGGCCGATCCCGAGGTGTTGGGCCAGGTGTACGACCGCGCGGCGCCGCGGCTGCTGCGCGCCGCGGTGCATCTCAGCGCATCGAGCGGTGCGGCCGAAGATCTGCTGCAAGCGACGTTCGTCGCCGCCATCGAGCAGCGCGATCGCTACGAACGCGATCGGCCGCTGATGCCGTGGCTGCTGGGGATCATGACCAACCAGGCTCGCCTGCGGCGGGCGCGCGAACGGCGCAGGCCGGATCCATCGCGGCTGCCGGCGGCGGGCACTCGGGATCCGGCGGAGGCCGCGGCGGGGCTCGAGTTCAGCGAGGCCGTCGACGACGCCATCGCCAAGCTCCCGGCTTGGCAGCAGCCGGTCCTGGTGCTGCACCTGCGCCACGGCCTCGCCCCGGTGGACATCGCCCACGCCCTGCGACGCTCGCCCAACACGGTGCGCTCGCAGCTCGCGCGCGGACTGCGGCGGCTGCGCCAGTCGCTGCCGACGGCGCTCGGCACGGCGCTCACCTCCGGCGTGCTCACCGAGCGCGGACTGGCCGCCGTGCGCACGGCCATCCTCACGCACGCCAGTGCGGGCGCGACGCTGACCACGGCCGGCGCGACCACCGTCTCCACTCTGCTGATCGGAACCCTGCTCATGAAGAAAGTCGTGCTGGCGATCACCGCGATCGGCGTCAGTGCCGCGGTTTGGATCTTGGCCTCTCCCACCCCCTCGCCGCCGATCGGCAATGATCCCGCCGGCGCAATCGCGCCACCGCGAGTGCAGGAGCCGGCCGCAACCGAGAGCCCGCGCCCCACACCGCGGCCGACCGCCGGTCACCAAGACCGCGTCGCGCTGCCGGAGACCGCTCGGGCTGCCGCCGGCGATGCCGAGAACGCCACACCGGTGCTGCGCGGTTTGGTGCGGTGGTCCGACGGAGCCGCTGCTGCCGGCGTCCTCGTGCGCTGCGAGCGCATCGCGAGCGACGCGATGGAGGAGTACACGCCGACCGCCACCAGCGACGCGGAGGGCCGGTTCGAGTTTCCACCGGTGCCGGCGGGCAGCTATCGGCTCGTCGCCGACCGCGGCGCGCAGCGCGTGGCCACCGTCGCCGACACCCCACTCGAACCCGTGGTGCTCACGTTGGCGCGCGGCTGCGAAGTCATCGGCGAAGTGCGCAACCCCGATGGCGCTCCGGTCGCCAACGCGCGCATCTGGCTCTCGGTGCGCTACCAGACCGAGGACGGCGCGGTGATCGCGCGCACCGACGCGAGCGGCCGGTTCGTCGCGCGCGACGTGCCCAACAAGCACTACATCGGTGCGCGCGCAGCGGGGCACCGGCCCTCGCCGCTGCACTTCGTCGACGCCGAGCCGGGCACGCAACGCTCGTACGAGCTGATCGTGCAGCCCGGCGCGGCGTCGGTCACCGGCGCGGTCCTCGACCACACCGGCCAACCGGTGGCCAACGCCATCGTGCGCGGCGCGCCGGCCGGGGCGCCTCCCTGGCGTCAATCGAGCGCCGGGATCTCGGTCGGCTGGGCACCGGTGCGCACCCACAGCGACGGACGCGGGGCCTTCGAGCTGGGCGACCTCGGCACCGGGGTCGTCGTGATCCAAGTGCGAGCGCCCGGCTACGCCACGTTTCGACAAGAGCTGACCCTGGCCGCGGGCGCGCGGGCTCACTTGACCGCGCAGCTCGTCGCGCCGGCGAGCATCACCGGCAGGGTGACCGATCCCGACGGCGCCGCGTTGTCGGGACTCTGGATGCGCACCGGCCGCAGCTGGACCCAGTTCGACCGCACGATGGCGATGACCGATGAGAACGGCGAGTTCACGCTGCGCGACGTGACGCCGGGTGAGGTGGTCGCGGCGGTCACGCGCGACGGCTACGTCGTCGCCGAGACCACGCTGCAGCTCGTCGCCGGCCAGACCGCTCGGTGGGACCCCCGCGTCGTCCCGCGGCCCCGCGTTCTGGGCCGCGTCATCGACACGGCCCGCCGGCCCCTCAGCGGTTGGACCGCGACGCTGATCGCCGACAACCGCTTCGTCGGGCGGGCGGTCACCGACGAGGACGGTCTGTTCGCCATCGCCTCGAACGAGGGACGCCGCCACCGGCTGCGCATCGGCCCCGGCGAGCTGGGCAAGGGCGTCACGGTGGTCGAGGAAGACGACATCGAGACATCGACCTCGGTGCGCGACTTCGTGGTGCCGCTCGACCGCCTGCCGACGAGCACGCTGCGGGGCCGGATCGTCGGGCCCAGCGGCACACCGGTCGGCGAAGCGCTGGTCTTGGTCGGTGGACACGACCGGCGTGGGGTCGTCAACCTGCGCACCGATGCCGATGGGCGTTTCGCCGCCAAGCAGATCTCCGCCGGCCAGTACTGGGTCTCGGTGCAACCGGACGACCTGCCTTGGCACCGGATCGCGACAGTCTCGGTGGCGCCGACCTCGACCCTCGATCTCGGCGACATCGAGCTCGGGCTCGGCGGGCGCGTCGAGGGCACGGTCGCCGCCGCCGACCAGAGCCCGATCCCCGACCTCCGACTGTCCGTCGCCGACCCGAACGGCGTCGCGCAAGGCAACGTGGTCGTCGACGGCAGCCACTTTCGCAGCTCGGTGCTGGCACCGGGGGAGTACACGCTGCTGGTGCAGGGGCCGGGCATCGCGCGCGCACGACACCCGTTCGCCATCCACACCGATCAGACCACGAAGCTGACGATCACCCCGACCCCCGGCGTCGAGTGTACCGTGCGCGCGCAGCTCCCGGACGCATCGGCAACGCCGCAGTGGGTCGCGATGACCGTGTTTCGCGAGCGCGAAGTGATGGGCGGCGGCATCCTGCAGCGATTGCCGGACGGCGTCTACGAGATCGACGCCTGGCTGGCACCCGGGACCTATCGCGTCATGGTCGGCACCGACGGCCAGGCATTCAGCGGCAGCGGAGACCTGACCGTGCGGGCGGGGCACCCTGCCGTCGTCGAGATCGTGCTGCGCGCCGGCAGGTGAACCGCCGTCCGCGTCTACTCCCGCAGTCGCACTGCCGTGCCACGAAACTCACCGCGCTGGAGCGCCGTACGATCCAGCGCGGCGAGGTGCTCGCGCGCCCAGCGGCCGACGAAGCCCATCGCCTCGTCCGACAGAGCGCGCAGCGCGCTGTCGGTGAACAGGTAGACGTTGCCCGACGCCGAGGCCGTGCGCAGCAGCCCATCGAAGTAGCCACAGAGGGCGCCGTAGGCCGCGTCCTCGCCGGCCGGCGCAAAAGTGCGGCGCACGGCCTGCGCGAACTCGGCCGCGTTGACCCAGGCGACGCCGGCATCGACGCGCATCACCGCGCGCCCTTCCTCGACGTCGCCAAACACGACCACCGGCCGCTCCGGCGCCACCGCCGCCATCAGGTCGACGGCGTAGCGATCCGGGTGACCCGGCCGGTCATGACCGACGACCAGGGCGACGGCCAAAGCCGCAGCCAAGACCACCGCGGCCCATCCCCTCCAGCCGACGGCGAGCCGCGCCACGATCAGCGCCGCCGGCCAGAGCAAGGGCATGGTGTAGGCGCCCCGCTCGACCGTGCCGAAGTGGATCAGCAACACCGACAGCACGCCGAGATAGAACAGGACCGATCCCAACACGACCGCGGCGAGAACGCGCCAGCTCCGCTCGGCGAACCCGAGCAGAAACCACAGCGACACCGGTGCATAGGCCAGCAACCACTCGTGCACGACGATCGCGCCGTACTGCGCGGGCCCGCCCAGGGTCAAGCTGTCGACCAGCATCGCCGCCTGGCCTTGCAAGGGCGCGTCGCCGCCGGCCGCCGGCTGCAGCAGCGCCGACAGCAGCAGCACCTCGGTGGCGTGCGCGACGGCAGCTCCGGCCCAGCAAGCAGCGGTCGACGACCAGGACCACCGCCGGTGACCGCCCGCTCCCCACCACACTGCCGCGGCGAGCGGCAGCAACAGGTGGCCGGTGGCGTGGACGCTGCCGGCGAGACCGCTACACAAACCGACGGCGGCGACGCGCGCCGCGGACGGCCGTGCCACGGCGCGCGCCACACACCACCACGCACCGCCGACGAAGAGAAAGAAGACCCCGTGCACCTCGACCACCGTGGCGAAGAACACGACCGCCGGTGCCGCCGCGCACAGCGCAGCCAGCAAGCCGGCCGCCCCCCGGGCCAGGCCGAGCGCGCGGGCTGCGGCATGGTGTAGACCGACGCCGACGGCCGCGCACGCCGCGGAGGCGAGCCGGGCCGCCTCGAACACCGACAGGTCCGGCAGCGCACGGACGAACGCGTGCGCGATCGGCAGGTAGAGAAAGTGGTAGCGATGCTCGGTGTCGCCGCGCCCCAAACGCTGCAAGAACTCGTGCACATCGACGCCGTGGAACGCGCGTTGGCCGAGCGCTGCGTAGACGACACCCGCAACCGCGGCGATCCACACGGCATCCCACCACGGAGTCGCGTGGTGCCGCGTACTCGAGCCGGGGCTCACAGATCCTTCGGTTCGATCACCGGTCCATCACATAGCGCCGACAACCGTTGGATCTCGTTCTGCAGCTGCCGCACGTTGCCGGGCCACGGTTTGCCGCGCAGCACGTCGGCCGCGGCGTCGCCGAGCCGCAGCGCGCGGCCGCTGCGCTCGTTGGCCAGCGCCAGGAAGTAGCGCGCCAGGATCACGATGTCCTCGCCGCGCTCGCGCAACGGCGGCAGCTCGAGTTGTAGGACGTTGATGCGATAGAACAGATCCTCGCGAAACTCACCGGCGGCCACCATCTCTTCGAGGTTCTTGTTGGTCGCGGCGACGACGCGCACATCGACACGGCGCACGCTGCTGCCGCCCACGGGCCGCACCTCGCCCTCCTGCAGCACGCGCAAGAGCTTGACCTGCATCGCGAGCGGCATGTCGCCGATCTCGTCCAGGAACAAGGTGCCCTTGTCCGCGGCGACGAAGTGCCCGGAGTGGTCGCGCACCGCGCCGGTGAAGGCGCCCTTGGTGTGGCCGAACAGCACCGACTCGAGCAGCGTCTCCGGAATCGCGGCGCAGTTCTCGCTGACGAACGGCTTGGCCGCGCGCGGGCCGAGATCGTGCAGGGCATGCGCGACCAGGTCCTTGCCGGTACCACTCTCGCCGCGAATCAACACGGGCGCGCTGGCGCCGGCGAACTTCTCGATCCTCGGCCGCAGAGCGACGAGCGCCTCGCACTCGCCGACGATGCCGTGCCACTGCGGCCACACGTCATCGCCTACCGACTCCTCGACTGCCAGCTGCGACAGCTGAGCCCGAATCCGCACCAACAAGTCTGCATCGCCGAGCGCAACCGCACGCCGCAGCAGCTGCTGCAGCTCCTCGAGAATCGCCTCGCTGTCGCTCACCAGTCGCCCTCCCAAGACACCACCCGGAGGCCGGCGTACTCGAGCAGGAGCTGCCGCTCGGCACCGTCGTCGAACAACACCGTGGCGCGCGCCTGCATGCCCCGGCCGTTGACCCGCAGAACGACCCCGCTGCCGTACTGCTCGTGCTGCACCCGGGCCTCGGGCCGGATCCCGGCCGCCGCCTCGCCATCGTCGTAGTCGTCCTCGAACTCCGGCTCCCAAGCGTGCCAGGCATCCGCGCGCGGTGCGCGCCGATCCAGGTGCTCGTCCGGGATCTCGGCGACGAACCGCGACTCGACTTGGTCGCGCTCATCGCCCTGCACCATGCGCCGGTCACTCCCGCTGAGGTGGACGGTCTTGCGGCCGCGTGTGATCGCCACGTACATCAGCCGGCGCTCCTCCTCGAGATCCCCTTGTTCCTCGGCCCGGCTGCTGGGAAACAAGCCGTCCTCCATCCCGATCAAGAAGACGTGGTCGAACTCCAACCCCTTGGCGGCATGGATGGTCATCAGCGACACCGATGGTCCCTTGCCCGCGGCGCGGTCCGCCGAGGTCAGCAAGCTGATGTGCTCCAGATAGCCGGCCAAGCCCCCGGTCCGCCGCGTGTCGAAGTCGGCGGCGTCGGCGACCAGCTCTCCGATGTTCTCCTCTCGGGTCTGGTCCTGCGGATCGCCGAGGTTGCAGGCGTACTCGATGTAGTCGATGCCATCGATCACCGCGCGTACCGCGTCCATACAGCCGACGTCGGCGGCGCGCTGCACTTGCAAGAACACGTCGCGCAGCTGTGCGAGTCCGCGCCGCGCCCCCTTCGGCGCCTCGGCGTGCAGCTCTTCGTCGACTACCAACTCGTACAGCGAACGTCCGTGCGAGGCCGCGAGCTGCTTGAGCTTGGCCAACGTCGCCACGCCGATCTTGCGTGGCGGGACATTGATGATGCGCTCCATGCTGACGTCGTCCAGCGGATTGACGACGGCGCGCAAGTAGGCGACCAAGTCCTTGATCTCCCGCCGCTCGAAGAACGTGAGACCACCGACCACGGAGTACGGCACACCAGCGCGGCGCAGCACCTCTTCGATCCCACGGCTCAGGTAGTGCGAGCGGTAGAACACGGCAATTTCCGCCGGCGACGCGCCATCGCGCACCAAGCGCTCGACTTTGCCACCGACCACGTCGTTCTCTTCGTACGGGTTGCCGAAGCGGTGATATTCCAGCGGTGACCCGGCATCGTTGTCGGTGGTCAGGTCCCGCTCCAGGCGCTCGGTGTTGTGCACGATGACGCCCTGGGCCGCGCCCAGGATGTTCTGCGTCGAGCGGTAGTTCACCTCCAAGCGCACGGTGTGCACGTCGCCGAAGTGGTCGGCGAAGTCGAGGATGTTGCGGATCTCGGCGCCGCGGAACCGGTAGATGGACTGGTCGGGATCACCGACCACGCAGACGTTGCGGTGCACCGCGGCCAACCGACACACGAGCTCGTACTGCACGCGATTCGTGTCTTGGAACTCGTCGACGAGGATCCAGCGAAACCGCTCGGCATAGCGCTCCGCGACTTCGGGAATCAGCTCCAACAGGTCGAGGAACCGACCGATCAGATCGTCGAAGTCCATCGCCCCGAGCTGCTGCATGCGCTGGATGTAGGGATCGAAGAGCTCGGCCGTCAGGGTCTGCACCGTCGGCCGTCCGACGTCGATCACCGTCTCGCGATAGTCGGCGAGGCCGATCTGCAGATTCTTCATCCGCGAGATCTCCGCACCGATGTGCGACGGCTTGATCGGCGTCAGCGGCAACTGACGCTCCTGCATCAGCGCCTTGATGCAGCTGTCCCGGTCGTAGGTGTCGTAGATGGAGAAGTCGCGCGGGTAGCCCAGATAGTGCCCGTCCCGCCGCAGAAAGCGCGCACACGCCGAGTGGAACGTGGCCACGTGCACGCGACGCCCGCCGAGATCGAGCACACGACGCGCCATCTCGCCCGCCGCCTTGTTGGTGAAGGTCAGCGCCAGGATCGAATCGGAGGCGGCGCCGTCGCGCAGCAGGCGCGCGATGCGCCGCGTGATCACGCGCGTCTTGCCCGACCCCGCGCCGGCGATCACCATCATCGGGCCCTCGCCGTACTCGACGGCGGCACGCTGTGAGGGGTTCAGGTCGTCGAGAATCGGGTCCATGCTGCGCGCCGGATCGTAGCGCCTGCGGCCGGGGAAGGCCCGGCCCGCGCAGGCGCTCGTTCAGCGCGTCGCGAGGCCGGCGGCGCACTGCCGCTGGACCGCGTCCAGCGCACCAGCGAGGTCGGCGCACAGATCGGCTGGGTCCTCGATGCCGACCGACAGCCGCAGCAGATGTGGACTGATTCCGGCCCGGCGCTGCGCCTCGGCGTCCATTGCGGCGTGGGTCATCGTCGCGGGATGCGCGACCAAGCTCTCTACGCCCCCGAGGGACTCCGCCAGCGAGAAATGCCGCAGATGGTCGAGCAGCACCTCGACGGCACCATCGGCCTCGACCAGCTCGAACGCGAGCATGCCGCCAAAGCCGGTCTGCTGCGCCCGGGCCAGCGCGTGGTCGGGGTGCGCGGCATCGCCTGGGTCGTGCACGCGGCGCACCGCCGGGTGCTCTGCCAGCAACCGCGCCACCGCGCGTGCGTTGCGCTCGTGCTGCGCCATGCGCACCGCCAGGGTGCGCAGACCGCGCAGCGTCAAGAACGCGTCGAACGGCGCTCCGGTGATCCCCGTGCAGTTGGCCCACCACGCCAGCCGCTCGTGCACGGCAGCATCGGCCGCCATCACCGCCCCACCGACCACGTCGCTGTGGCCGTTGAGGTACTTCGTCGTCGAGTGCACGACGACGTCGGCGCCGAGCGCCAGCGGCCGCTGCAGGGCGGGCGACAAGAACGTGTTGTCCACCACACACAGCGCGCCGGCCGCGCGCGCGGCCGCGGCCACCGCGCGGACGTCGGTGATGCGCAGCAGGGGGTTGCTCGGTGTCTCCACCCAGACCATCGCCGGGCGACGCGCCAGCGCGGCGGCGCGGGCGCCAGCATCGCGCAGGTCGACCCAGTCGACGACGAGATCACCGCGCTCCGCCAGGGCGCACAGCAAACGGTGCGTGCCCCCATAGATGTCGGGCGCCGCCACCACGCGATCGCCGCGGCGCAGCAACTGCGTGGTCAGGGACACGGCGGCCATGCCCGAACCGGTGACCACTGCGCCCGCGCCCCCCTCGAGCCGGGCGAGGGCGTCGGCCAGCTGGTCGCGCGTCGGGTTGCCCGACCGCGTGTAGTCGTAACGGCGCTTGCGCCCGAGACCCGCGAACGAGTAGTTGGAAGACAGATAGACTGGCGGCACGACGGCCCCGTGCGCCGGATCGCTGTCGATCCCGGCGCGCACGGCCACGGTGGCTTGCTGGATCGAAGCGCTCATCGGACCACCCCCACGAGCGCCCGCCGCAGCAGCTCCCCCACCGCCGCCTCTTCCAACAGGAAGCCGTCGTGGCCGTGCTGCGATTGCAGGCGCTGGTAGGTCGCCCGGGGCAGGCGGTCGGCGAGTCCACGCACCTGCGATTCGGGCACCACCGCGTCCCCGGTGATGCCGACCAGCGTCAGCGGCACGGCAACGGTGTCGGGCGCGACGCGATGGGTGTCGAGCGACTCCGACAACGCCAAGAACGCGCGCGGCGTGAAGCGCCGCGCAAACGCCTCGCCGCGCGCCGCGAGATAGTCCTCGACCGCGAAGCGGGGCCCGTCCGCACTCCAGCGCGGCGGCGCGTCGAAGCGCGCGGCGAACTCGTCCGCCGAGCGATACGTCGTCATCGCCAGCGCCCGCGCCCACCGCAGCGCGCGCTCGCCCTCACCGCGGTCGAGGCCGTCGCGCACCAACGCCCGCTGCAGGGCGCGCCACGCGGTGGCGCGCGGGTGGGGCCGGTCGGCGGCGGCGATCGCCACCAGCCGGGCGACGCGGTGCGGCGCGCGCGCCGCCAATGCCAGCCCGACCATGCCGCCGTAGGAGCTGCCGACCACGGCGCACGGTCGCTCGACGCCCAGGTGGACCAGCAGCCGTTCGATCGCCGCGGCCTGGTCGTCGGTCGACACCGACGGGAACGGACCGGCCGTGTCCTCGGGGCCGGTCGATCCACCGCAGCCACCGAGGTAATCGACACCGAGCACGGCGCAGCGGTTCAGGTCGACCGCGCTGCCGTGCCCGACCACACCATCCCACCATCCGCGCTGCGCGTCCCGGCCGCGGACCACGTGGCGCCCGGCACTGATGCCGCCGAGCACCAGCACCAGCGGACCACTCGGATCGCCGGCGAGCTCGTAGGCGAGCCGCGCGCCGCGCAGCACACCACCGTGGCGCAGCGGCAGCTGCAACGGCAGATGCAGCACCGAGGTGCCGCCCTCCAGGATCGCTGCAGCACTCATCGCCGGCCTCCGGCGACGGCGCAGCGCGCCGACACGTCTTCCAGCAGCGCCTCGGCCGTTCCGTCGGGGCCCAGACCCAGGCCGATGTGCACGCGCTGGCCACCGGCGGCGTCCTCGTACACGTAGGCGACGCGGTCCGGTGGCACCGCCAGCACGTCGCGGCGATCGAGGCCGACCAGCTCCACCGCGGCGGAGCCATCGCGGTCGACCCGCGCGACCAGGCGCGTGGTGCGGCCCCGGGCGGCGCGGCGCGCCAGCTGTGCGCCGTCCACGGCAGCGAAGTCGATGGCGGGCGCGATCGACAACGGTGCGGTCCTCTGCCACAGCAGACCGGCCACCACCGCGATCTTGCTGGCGGCATCGGTGCCGTCGAGGTCGAGCGAGGGGTCCGGTTCGAGCAACCCGCGGGCGCGGGCACGCTCCAGCGCGTCGGCCAGGGCGCAGCCGCGCTCGAGCTCGGTCAGCACCGCCGTGCTCGACGCGTTGGCGACGGCAGTCACCGCCACGCAATCGCGGCGCAGGGCGTCGGCCTCGCGCTGCAGGCGCGCGCCCGTGCCACCGAGCAACGCGTTGATGCCGACGCGCTCGCCGTGCTGCACCAGCAGCTCGTGCGGCTCGGCGGCCGCGGCGGCCTTGGCGGCCAGCACCAGCTGCGCGCCGCAGCGGAGGGCGGCGCGTGCGCGCGCCAGGGCAGCCGGCACCTCGGCCGGGTCGCTGCTCGCGGCGTCGACGACGATGTCGGCCTCGACGGCCGCAATCGCCGTGGCCGCCCCCACCGCGGCCGCGCCGGGGATCGCCAAGAGCGGAGTCCCTTGCGCCTTGTGGGCGGCGATGCGAGCGGGGTCGAGCCCCGATTCGGCGAACACGGTCCCCGAACGATCGGTGACCGCGACGAGGCACGCGGCCGGACACTGTTCCAGCCGCCGCAAGAAGGCGCGGCCGACCGCGCCGGCGCCGACCAGGTGCACGGTGGGCGAAGAGCCCGACGCACAGAATGGCTCGACGCTGGCGTGCGCCGGGAGACATGAGGATGGACAGGACGGGGTCTTGATGTGGTTCATCGCGATGCTGGAGTCAAAAACTCGACTGCGATCGAGTCCCTCGACAACCAGCGCGCGCCGTCGGTCCGGCGCAGCGCGACCTTGCGTCGCGATGACGTCCGAACCCATCTTTCGGCGAGCGCAAGGCTCCCGCGGGAGTTGGCACCTGCCGAGCGCTGCTCGGTGGTTGCCCCGGCGTCGTAGGGCCCGTCCCTCGACCGGTCTCGATGAGTCGGCGCGCGGTTGTAGCGAGTGCCGCGCGCACGCGTCAACCCGGGGATCGCAGAAAATCACAGCCCGCGCCGGGCGTTCCATGGGTGTCCGACGCAACCGCAAGAGAGGACGTCATGAAGCTGCACAGAGTTTGCGCTGCAATCGCCGCAGCAGTTTGCATCGGCGCGGCATCGGTCGCTGCCCAGGCCACCGTGACCGCGACCGCCTACGGCAACCCCGGTTTGTACCAGACCCCCATCGACCCGGCCCTCTTCCTGCAGGCCGACGTCAGCGCGCCGCAGATGACGCGGCTGGAGCTGGTCGGCGGCTTCAAGGGTGATCCGGCGGCGATGCTCGTGTCCACCGAACCCGCCGCGATCCCGCTCGGGATCGGCGCCATGATCTACGTCGGCGAGCCGGCGGTGCCGATTTGGGGCGTGTTCGGCCCGGATGGCACCTGGGAGGTTCGCTTCAACCCCAACCTGCCCGCGTTGATCGGCGCGGACCTCTATTTCCAAGGAGTCGAGGCCCTGTCGGTGGGCGGCCTGCAGCTGTCCAACGGCATGCACGTCAACATCGCGGGCTGACGTCCCCGCTCGCGGGCCCCGCCGCACGGCGGGGCCCGCCATTTCGCGCCGCGCGACGCCGGCGCGCTACGCTGTCCCGATGCGCCTGCGCGACACGCATCGGGTGTGGTGCGCGGCGATCGTGCTGGCGAGCCTCGCCGGCGCGCAGCCGCGCACCGTGACCCTGCAGAACCTGTCATCCCACCCGCGCACCCAGTGGTTTGCCGCGGTGGTGCCGTTCGCACCGGGGGAGTCCGGCGAACGGCCGGAGTGGCACGTCGCCGGGCACCCCACGGTCTGGCAGCCGTTCGGCGCCCGCTGGCCCGACGGATCGCTGCGGCAAGCGCTGTGCATGTTCCGCGCCACCCTGCCCGCACAAGGTCGTGCGGAGCTCGAGCTGAGCGCCGGCGCGGGGCCAGCGCTCGCACCGGCGCCGTGGCCCGCGCTCGACCTCGACGTGATGCTCACCGTACACACCTCCGGTGGGGTACACGACTGCCGGCCGGGGGCGGCCACTGTCCTGGAGGAGAACGCCGCGCGCCGCGTCACCCTACTGCGCGGGCGGGCGGGCCGGTCCGGGATCGTCTGCGAGCTGATCGTCACCCAATGGGCCGATCAGCCGCTGATCGACGCCGACCTCGGCCTCTGGTTCAGCGACCCGGCCAGCAAGGCGATGCAGGTGCACATCGAGCGCGCCGCAGTGCGCTGTCGAGGACACGCCCTGCTGCTGCGCCATCCGGAACGGCTGGCGATGGACACGACCTTCGAAGAGGACGGCTCGACCACGGTGCTGCTCGCCGACGTCGTGGTCGGCGACGGGCAGGGCATCCGGCGCAGCGGGGTGCTCGCGCCGCCGCTGGCCGGCGACGGCGGCGCAGCCGACCAGACCATCTTGGCCAACGCCCGGACCCCGCCGCTGGCGGCGACCCGCTGGGCCGAGAGCGGCGCGTTCGGCCCCTTCGGCCACGTCCCCGAGCTGCCGCCGTGGCTGCGCGATCCCGGCCGGCTGCGCGCGGTGCTGCGCGCGCGCCACCGGCGGTTCAGCGCGGGTGCGCGCCGGCGCGGCGATCCATTCGCGGCAGCGGAGCTCGGGCTCGCCAAGAACGCCAACCAGACCGGCGATCAGGAGGACTTCGGCGTGGTCAAGCTGACGCCGGTCGCGCGCACCGGCGATCCGACCTTCCTCTTCGAGGTCGAGGCGTCCGTCCTGCAAGAGGCTTGCCGGCCGGTGCACTTCTTCGAGTCCGACGCCACCCCGGTGCGACCCGCCGCGCACCCACAATGGGTGGTCTGGGCCGGGCGCACGCACTGGCACTGCAAGGTGTCGCCCGACCGACTCGGCAAGCCGTGTCCCGCACCGGAGTTCGAGTCGCACGGCTGGACCGGCAAAGACCGCCAGCACTGGAGCAGCCTCAACTTGGCCGCATATGCACTGCTCACCGGTGCGCACTGGGCGCGGCGCGAGATCGAGAACGAGATCCGGCTCTACCTCGCCGGCCAGACCATCGCGCCCGCACTCAGCACGTCGGGCTCGGGCGCGCCGCGCGGCGCTGGCCGCACCCTGCTGACCGCGAGCTGGCACTACCTGTGCACGGGCGATCCAGCGCTGCTGGAGCGCATGCATGCGCGCACGGACACGGTGCACGCGAAGCAGTGGGTCGGGGGGAAGATGCCGCACGCCGCCGTGCGTCCGTTCACCGTGCACGAGCCCGATGGCCGGATGATCGGCGGCAGCGGTCCGTTCTGGACCCCGTGGCAGGAGACCCTCGCGGCGATCGGCTTCGCCGCGTTCGCCCGGGTCAGCGACAACCGCAACGCCCAGCAGCTGGCAGACGCCCTGGCGACCAACACCCTGCGCCACGGCTGGCGCTTGGCCAAAGACCGACCACCGATGATCGCGGCGGCGATCCGGTGGAACGACGACGGCGCTGCGCCTGACCCCGACGCGTTGGCGGCCAGCGACGCCGGCACCGTGCAGTGGGCCGACGGCACCGGCTTCTCGATCTGGGGCATCGGCGCGGTCGAGCTGGCGCGGCAGGCGGCATCGCGTGCCGGCGACACCGCGCTCGAGCAGCGCGCGACCGCGATCCTGAGGGCACTGCGCCAGCAGCGACGGGCACCTCGCGACGGCTGGTTCGACCGCTTTGCGGACTGGGACGCGGTGCGCTGAGCCGCCGGCGCCTCGAACCTTCGAGCTTCGACAACATTTTCGAGGCGACGCCGCTGCCATGGCGACAACGCCGCCGCGCCGGAGGCTCGGAGAGACAGTGCCTCCGGGCTCAGCGCGGCGGCGGATGTGTTCGGCCTTCCAAACCGCTCCGGGAAAAGCGGCATCCGTGTTTGGTTGCGGCCGTGGCCGCGCTGAGCCTCGGGGTCCGAGAATGTTCGAGCGGCAACAACCTTTCGGAAGGCCCGTCGTCGCCGGGACTTCGATACCGCAACTCCCGGAGGCTCGAAGACAACACTGGCGTCTGCGCTCAGCGTGGCCGTCCGGCACCGCTGGATTCGCGGGCTCCGCTACTGTCGCGGTGCGCTCGGTTCTTGGTTGCGGCCCCGGCCGCGCTGAGCCTCAGGGTCCGCAAATCTTCGCGCGGCGAGAACCTTTCGGAAGGCTCGATGGCGCTGGACTTCGACAACGCAGCTCCCGGAGGCTCGAAGACAACACTGGCCTCTGGGCTCAGCGCGGCCGCCGGCGACCGCGGGACCCGCGACCGACGCTCGGGTCGCGGAATACTCCGTGTTTGGTTGCGGCCTCGGCCGCGCTGAGGGTCCAGCGGCCGTTCTCCTCAGCGGATCGCGAAGGCAGAATCGAGCTCGCGGCGCCGACCCAGCGCGTCGGTCCACGACCAACGCACCGTCACGGTGGTGCCCGCGCCGAATGGTGCGCGGGGATAGAAGGCGTGCACGCCGGCGTGCGCGAAGCCGGCACCGCCCGGACTCTCGGCCCCGGAGAGAACCACTCCCTCGACGAACGCGTCGTCACACCGCACTCGACACTCGACCTCGTCCAGTGCGTCGACGTCGGCGCCGTGCACGTGCAGGGTGAGCGGATAGCCGATCTCGACGCGGGGCGTCGCCGTCACCGCGGCGACCAACGTGGGCGGCAGGGTATCGCAAGCGACGGCCGCGGCGATCCCGGTGGCCCCGTCGCGGGGATACGCGGTGATCGACGCTGCGCCGCCACGGCGCGTCGCCGGCGCGAGGACCGTCGCCCCGTTTGCGTCGGCGCACTCGAACAGCGCCAACCCGGGGTCGAGGAGGCGGTGCCGATCCGCGGGCCGCGCCAGCCACGCATCGACCGCCGCGGCCCGCGGATCGCCCTGCCCGACGATTGCTCGACGCGCCAACGAGACCGCTCCGGCGGGGACAGCACGCCCTCCACCCCGAGCCCGCGCCAGGGCTTCCGCCGCGGAGTCGCGACTGCGCACCCAGCCGATCGGCACGATGTCCTGCGCCACGCGCAGGCGGTTGATGGCATCCAGCCAGCCGCGCACACGACGGTCGGCGCCGGCCACCCGGGTCGGCGGCCGGCGCAAGACGGTGTCCTGGTAGATCCCCTCCTCGGTCCAGAAGCGGCGCCAGTCGCTCTGCAGCTCATCGAGCGGAGGCGTACCCCGCATCGCGCCAAAGGCCGACCAGACATCGCCCGGCACCGCAGCACCGACGCCGGCATCGGACAGCGCGCGCAGCAACGCCGGATCGCGGCGCATCAAGTAGTCGCACACCGCCCACGCCAGCACCCGATCGTCGCCGCCCATGCGGTGCGCCGGCACCGCGGGCAGCCGCGCGAACGGCGCGTCGTCCTGCCGCCACGCCTGCTCCAACACCATGCCGACCCAGTCGTTGACGTCGACCATCGCGGCTTCTTCGGCGTCGAAGGTGACGCCGCCCGCGACGGTGCCGGGGCGAGACTCACCACCGGCGCGGCCCAACAGGAACACGAGATTGCGGCCCAGGAGCAGATTGACGAGTGCGTGGCCGATCCCCTCCTTCAGCGCGGCCGGCCGCATTGCGGCCAAGTCGACCACCACCGCACGCACCACGTGGTCGAGCAACCTGGAGAGGAGATCTTCGTAGGCGACGTAGACCCAGCGGGCGCCGCTGTGCACCCGCGCCGCAGCGCAGCTCTCGAGCAAGAACTGCATCTCGCCTTGCTCGAAGACATCCTCGTTGGCGCGGACCACGGCCTCCCAGGCATCGCGCTCGGTGAAGAACGCCAGCTCGGCGGACTGCAGGGGCTCGTCGCGGTAGTCGGCAAAGCCGCGGAAGAGCGAACGCGCGAGCCACAACGCTCGCTCGGCATGCGTCGCGGCAGCGACCAACCAATCGCGCGACACGTCGCCCCAAACGACGAAATTGGCGGTGCGGACGCCGCGGTGCTCGACTCCGGCGCGCGCCAGTGAAGGCTGCCGCGCGTCGCGATCCATGTCCTCGACCACCGGCTCGTAGGTGCGCAGCCAGGCGACCACGTGGCGCAGGTAGTGCGAGCGCTGCAGGATGGCGAGCTCCTCCGGCGTGCCGAACAGACCGTCGAACTGCGCCAACTGCAGCGCCGCCGCCGCCGCCGCGTCGTCGGGCCGAAAGCGGAGCACACGGCGGTAGTGCGCCGTGGCGACCGCCTCATCGCCATCCGCCGCGGCGCGCTCGGCGACGCGCCGGTGGCCGGCCGCCAGCTTGTCGCCGAGCTTGCGCCAGGCGCGCTCGAGCGCAGTCGCCCGCGACGGTGGCGCGGTGTCCCGCTCGGGGTATGGCCGCGACGAGTCCGGCGCCCACGCCGTGCCCAGGCGCACGTAGCCGAGCGCATTCCACGACGGCTCGTGGTCTCCGTCGTACTCGGTGACGACCTCGACCCAGATCTTCCGCGCCCGGTTGGCGAAGCCGACGTCGAACCAGCGCTGGGCATGCCGGTGTAGCTGCTGCGCGGCGTCGGCGACGAAGCGCTCGGCCGCGCCCTGGGCGACGGCCGGAACGACGAACAGGAGAAGGCCGGTGGCTGCTGAAAGGCGCTTCATGGCGTCGATTCCCGACGGACGCCGGGGCGGGACCGCACCCGGACACTATCCGTCCGGTCCGTCGAGGCAACCGCTCGACCAGGGGAGGCCGGCGAAGCGCCGGTCCGGCGCGCGCGGCCAACGGCCGCGCAGCGCGGGGTCGCTCCCCGCGACGCGGGGAGCGCTTTCGCCCATCAGGGCCGGTCTTACTGACCGATGGTGAAGCTACCGGCGTTCGACGCGATCCAGCCGGTGGTGTCGAAGTTGAACCACTGGTTGTAGAGCGTCTTGCCGAGCAGGTTGGCCTGGTTGGGGACCGACAGCGGCCAGTTGGCCGTGCCGTCCGCACTCGTCAGCGGCACACCCGGGATCGGCAGGAAGAGCTCACCCGAGACCAAGAAGTTGCAGCCGGCCGGGCTGACCGGGCTCTGGAAGGGCAACGGCAGACCGAGCCAAGTGGTGTTGGAGGCGCCGAGCATCAGCACGCCGGGCTGAGCCGGAGCGGCGTGACGGAGGAGCACCTCGAAGTTGGTGCTGCCCAGGACCGGGGTCTCCTTGTAGGAGATCGCCGGCGTCTGGCGCGCCGTGCCACGGCTGCAGATCAGCTCCCACGCCGGGAAACCGGCGCCGGTGTAGAAGCCCCAAGCCCGGCCGGAGCCAGCTGGACGGTTGAGCGTGGACAGGGTGGGGGCGGTGCCGGCCTGCACCATCGCGACTTCCGCGACATTGCGGCCGAGCTGCGAGATCCAGACGTTGCTGCCGGCGGTCACGGCGACCGGCTGATCGAAATACGCCTCGTACCAGGCAGGCGTGGTCACACCGGGAACGCGCATCGTCGCGCACGCAACCGCGTTGGCGGCCGCCGTGCTGGTGCCCGCACCGCCGCTGTCCAGGTACAGAGCGCAGGGGACGTAAGCGGTCGAGGTCGAGCTCGAAGCAGCGGTGAAGAGCCGCATCCCGAGGATGACGGTGTCCTGCGACACCTGAACACCGAAGGCCCATTCCTGGTTGAGGCGGGAAACGCCTTGCAGAGGGCCGGTGGTGCCGGCGTTGAGGGACTCGCAGATACTGCCGGTGCCCGAGCCGGCGCAGCCGGCGCCGAACGTATCCCACTCGGGGCTTTGGGCGGAGAGAGAGACTGTCAAGAGGCAGCTCGTCGCTGCCGCCAAGGCGAACTTCAACATGAAGGAGAACTCGTGGGTGATGGTTCGACGTGAAAGAAAGAAGCTGAACCGAGGCGTTCGACACCAGGGCTCCGCATCAGGGTTCCACAGAAAACGTGGAGGGGGGAGGGGGCGGGAACCTACGACGTGAGCGGGGAGAGTTCCGACAGGGAAAAACGGCCCGGGTCGATGGTCTACCCGCGGCGAGTCTAACCGCAACGGCATGCACGCGCGGACCGCTACCCAAACGCCACTGCCCCCCCTCGAGAGAGTGGGGCCGGTGGATCAAATTCGCTTCGGCGCATGTGGCCGAAGCCGCGGCGCGCGCGAGGGCGCGCCGCGAGGCCGAGACATCAGTTCCCGACGGTGAACGTACCGGCGTTGGAGGCGTGCCAGCCGGTGGTGTCGAAGTTGAACCACTGGTTGAACAGCGGGACCCCGACCAGCGCGGCGTTGTTCGGCACCGCGATCGGCATGTTGGCCGTGCCCTCGGCGCTCGTCAGCGGCACGCCCGGGATCGGAAGGAACACCTCACCCGAGACCAGGAAGTTGCATCCCGGCGGGCTGACGGGGCTCTGGAACGGCAAGGGCAGACCCAACCAGGTGGTGTTGGACACGCCGAGCATCAGCACACCGGGCTGACCCGGAGCCGCGTGGCGCAGCAACACCTCGAACGTCGAACCGAGGGCCGGCGTCTCGTGGTAGGTGAGCAGCGGGGTCTGCAGCTCCGTTCCGCGCAGGCAGATGAGCTCCCAGATCGGGTTCTGCACGATGCCGGTGACCGACCAGCCGCCGCCACCACCTGCCGGGCGACGCCACAGCGTCGGCACGACCGCGGGAGTGCCGGCCAGGACATCGGCGACGTTGACGTTGCCGGAATCGAACTGGGAGATCCAGACGGTGCTACCGGCGGTCACCGCCACGGGCGTGCTGAAGTAGGCCTCGTACCAGGCCGGCGTCGTGGTTCCCTCGACGCGCATCGTACCCGTCGTGACCGCGCTGGTGGCGGCCGTGGCGGTCGCGGCGCCGGTGTCGAGGTAGAGGCCACACGTCATGAACGTGGACGTACCGGAGGTGGCGGACGCGGTCCACAGGCGCATGCCCAAGATGACCGTGTCGGCTGTGATGTTCACGCCGTAGGCGTACTCGTTGGCGAGGTTTTGGATGTTGAGCGGGCCCGTGTTCGCGGTGTTGAACGACTCGCAAACGCTACCGGTGCCGGTGCCGGCACAACCCGCGCCAAACGTGTTCCACTGCGCCTGCTGCGCGGAGAGAGTGAAGGACAGGAGGCAGCCGGTCGCCGCCACCAAAGCTTGCTTGAGCATGGATGAAGGAGAGAAAGGGGGGTGTGGGGAGAGAAAGAAGGGATGGAGCCGACTCCAAAAGTCGCCGAACTCCGACCCCATAGAGTAACAGAATCGTCGCCGACCAGAACGGTAATGATGCCTCCGGCGACTACGGGAGTTCCCGTCCCAAGCCTCCGAGCAGCGTGTCTTCGCCGTCTGCGGGGTGCTGCTTCGTCGAACCGGTGAACGACCCGAAGGCCGCTGCGATGGAGAAGTCCGTCCGCCTGGACCACGCCGGATAGAGCGCGGTACCGACCCCCGGGAGATTGACCGGTTCGACGCCACCGATCAAATCGTCGAACGACACGCCCACCAGACAAGGCGACCGGGCCAGAAAGCGATGCACCGCGCCGACGAACGACCGGGACTGCGCGGCGCCGAACGACAACCCACAGCGACGCATCCCGCGCACCAATGCCGCGCGCGCGCGCGCCCGCTCGGCTCGGTCGACCGGCAGGCCGAGGCGCTCGCGCAGATCCAGGTCGGCACCGGTCCACCACGCCCACAGCGAGGGGTGGTCGTGGGTGTTGGCGGTCAACAGCGCACCAGGTGAAAAGCGGCGCGGGTCGCGAAAGCCGCAGCGGTCGCGTTCGAACAAGAGCACGCGCGAGGACAGCACCCCGACCTCCGCCAACCGGCGGGAGAAGCCACGCGGCACGGTGCCGAGATCCTCACCGACGATCACGCACTGCCGGGCGCGGCTCTCGGCGGTCACGATGCCGAGCAGCTCGGCCAACGGGTAGCGCACGTAGGCGCCGCGCGCCGGCTCGGCTCCCCGCGGGATCCAGTACTGCCGCTGCAACCCCATCGCATGGTCGATGCGCAGCATGCCGCCGTGCGCGGACGCCGCGCGCAGCACGGCGCGGAAGTAGCGGTGGCCATCGGCCGCGGCGCGGTGCGGGTGAGTCGGCGGCACGCCCCACACCTGGCCATCGGCACAGTAGTCGTCGGGCGGCGCCCCCAGACTGACGTCGCAGACGAGCGTGCCGGGAAAGGCCCAGGCGTCGAACCCGGACGCCAAGGCACCCAGCGCCAAGTCGTGGTACAGACCGAGGCGCATGCCGAGCGCGCGCGCGCGCGCGGCGCAGCCGGCGAGTTGGACGTCGAGTGCGAACTGGGCGAACAGCTGGCGATCCACCGCGTCGGCATGCGCTGCGGCAAACTCGGCGACGGCGGCGGAGGCGGGATCGCGCAGCGGCGCCGGCCACCGCCGCCAGTCGCCAGTGCCGTGCTCGGCGTCCAGCGCGCAGAACACCGCAAAGCGCCACGCCGCGCGGGCATCGCGGGCGACGAACGCGGCGAACTCCGGGCTGCGGCCGCGACCCGCGCGGAACGCGGGCAAGAGTGCCGCCAGCGCCGCCTCGCGATGCGCTGCAACCGCCGGATAGTCGATCCAGGGACCACCGGCTTCCGGTGGCATCGCGAACGCTCCGGCCGGTGCCTCGCCCGCCTCCGGCAACGCGGCCACATCGAGGTAGGCCGGACTGCGGAACAGCCGGCTGATGCCGCTGTACGGGCTGATCTCCGGCGGCTGGCAGCGCGTCGCGTGCAGTGGATTGAGACCGACGAAGTCGGCGCCCGCGGAGGCGGCGTGCCCGATCAGCTGGCCGAGCTCGGCGGTCGTCCCGCAGCCGGCCTCGGCGCCGCCCCGCAGCGCGTACAGATTGCACCAAACACCGAACGCCCGCTCCGGCGGCGCGTGCGCTGCAGCGGGCGCAACGATCAGCGTCTGCGCCCCCGTCCGCACACCGCCGGCGGCGCCGCGCACCTCCGCGTGCAGCCTGTAGATGCCCGCTGCCAGCGGCGGCAGCAATGCGGGCCGCCCAGGCGCGAGATCGACGCGTGCCTCGGCGCCGTCCTCACCCAGAAGACACAGCTCACCACCGCGCCGTCGCGGGCCCTGCAGGCGCACCGTGATCGGCGCCGCGGCCGGCGCAACGGCCACCGGCGGCAGCAACCGCTCGCCCGCGGCAGCGTCCATCTGGCGCAGAGTGGCGGTCGCCTCGCGCTCGGACCGCGCCGGCAACTCCATCGCCGCGAGCAACGCCACCCGTGTGGCGTCGTCGGTGCGCCGCAGGACACCGCGCGCATCGACGTAGCCGGCCAGGATGCCGGCGCGCGCGGCCAACCGGCGCAGTGCCGGCCGCGCCCGGCGCGCCACCCCGACCCGACGCGTCATCACCGCTAGCGCTGGTAGCGCACCACGCTGCCGACGATGGTCGCCTCGACGACGGCGTCGGCGAGCTGCTCGTCGGGCACGGTGAGGATGTCGTGCGACAGCACCGCGATATCGGCCAGCATACCAGGCGCGAGCGTGCCCTTGACGTCGTCCTCGAATGCCGCGCTGGCGGCCCACGAGGTGTAGGACTGCAGCGCCTCACGCCGCGTCATGCACTGCTCGGCGAAGAACGTCCGCCCATCCGCCATGACCCGCGTCGCCGCGGCGCGGAAGCTGGCCAGCGGATCGATGTCCTCGACCGGCGCGTCGGTGCCGTTGGTGACCAGCGCTCCGCTGTCGATCAGCGTGCGCCACATGTAGGCCCCGCTGCGCGCCCGCTCCTCGCCCAACCTCGCGATCACGTACGGCGCATCGGAGGTGCAGTGCACGGCCTGCATCGACGCGATCACTCCGAGCGGGGCAAACCGCGCCAGGTCGTCGGGATGCACGTGCTGGGTGTGCTCGACGCGCCAGCGCAGGCCGGCCAGCTGCGGACCCGCCACGCGTTCGAACAGATCCAGCACCTCGCGATTGGCGCGGTCACCGATCGCGTGCACGCACATCTGGAAGCCGTGCCGCAACGCCAGCTGCGCGGTCTCGGTGACACTCTCGACCGACGCCGTGGCGAGCCCCGTGCTGTCCGGCGCATCGGCATACGGTTCCAACAACCAGGCGCCGCGCGGCCCCAAGGCGCCGTCGATCGACCGCTTCAGCGCCCGCACGGTGAGGAAGTGGTTGCCGATTCCGACCATCCGGTAGCGCGGCAGACGCTGCGCCAGCCGCTGGTTGCTCTCCCGGATCATGACCCACAACCGCACGTCGAGCTCGCCGCGCAGCGCGAGATCGCGCATCACATCGACTTCGGCGAAGCTCGAGCCGGCATCCTGAAAACTGGTCACGCCGTTGGCCAGACACTCGCGCTCGGCGAGCTCGATGGCGTGCTCGATCCGCGCCCGGCGCGCCGCCGGGTCGCGCCGCACGTCGGCCCCGCGCACGATGGCGCCGACCAGGCCCTGCGCGCGTTCGCTCAACACCCCGATCGGCTGCCCGCTCTCGTCGTGCAGGATCTCACCGCCCTCGGGGGACTCGGTGCCGGCGTCGATCCCCGCCAGCTGCATCGCCTTTTGGTTGACGAAGCAGGCGTGGCCGCTGGCGTGCACCAGGCGCACCGGGTTGTCGGGGGACACGGCGCTGAGCGCGTCGTGCCGGGGAAAGCCCGCGACCGCATCGGGCGGTGGCTCCACCCACTTCTCCTGGTGCCAGCCCCGCCCCAGAATCCACGCCCCCGGCTCGGCCTCGCGCGCCGCGGCGGCGACCATCGCCACGATCTCGTCCCACGAATCGACGGTCATCAAGTCGAGCACCTGCAGGGCCTCGCCGATGCCGGTGAAGTGGGCGTGCCCCTCGATGAAGCCGGGAACCGCGGTGCGCCCCTCGAGCTCGAGCACCCGTGTGCGGGCACCGATCCACCGCTCGATGTCGGCGTCGCTGCCCAGCGCGACGACGCGGTCTCCGACCGCGGCCAACGCCTCGACCTCGCCGAAGCGATCGTCCACGGTGACGATCTTGCCACCACGCAGCACCAGGTCCGCGGATCCCTGGGCCCCGACCGCGCCGCCGAGCGCCAACACCAAGAGACAGAAGGGCGATCTCATGAGCGCAGCGTAAGCTCACGCCCTCGCGCGCGCCCACGTTTCCAGGGCCAAGCGCGGTATCCTGCGACCATGCGCACCCGTCTCCGCCGCAAGCTGTTGGCCGCCGCCATCGGCATCGGCATGGCCCTGCTCGCGGTGGAGGGCGCACTGCGCCTGGCCGGCGTGGCGCCGCCCGGCTTCCAGCCGTATCCGCGCACTCACGTGCGGGGTCTGTTCGTCGCCCGCGACGACGACCGGGGCTACGGCTACCAGCCGTCGTTCTCCTGCGAGGTGCAACGCGCCGGGCGGACCACGACCGTGACCACCAACGCCGACGGTTTCCGCGACCGATCGTTCGACGACCAGCCAGCGGCAGCTCGCCGGATCCTGACCGTCGGTTGCTCGCTCACTGCCGGCTGGGGCCTCGAGGCCGAGGAGAGCTGGCCGCGGCAGCTCGAGCACGCGCTGAACGAGGCCGCGCCCGAGCGACCGGCGCGCGTCTTCAATGCCGGAGTCACCGGCTACAACATGCGACAGGCGCGGCGCACGGCAGAGCAGCTGCTCGACCGAGTGCGGCCGGAGGTCGTCGTGATGGGGCTGTACCCCATGGGCTACGACCGATTGGCAATGCCGTTCACCGTGTACGAGGGGTACCTGGTGCGGGATGCCCAGGTTCCACGGCTGCGGCTCGAAGACGACGGTTTCTTTCAGTCCCTGTTCCGCGGGTCGGCGATGCAGAGCATCGACCACGCGATGCACCGCTGGTGCTGGATCGGCGCCTTCGCGCTGCGCGCGGCCGGCAACGCCAAGCGCGCCGCCTTCGAGGAGCGCCGCGGCCCGGACCTGTCGCGCGACGCCGTCGCCGCCAACCTGGCACCGCTCCACGACGAGGCCGGAGCGCTCGCCGCGGCGTGCGCGGCGCGCGGCATCCGGTTCGCGGCGCTGATCATCGCGATCCAGGAGGACGACGGCAGCTACAGCGACTTCCAGCATCTTCTGGACGAGCTGACCGTGGACTACTGCCACGGCCGCGCGCTGCTGCACGTGCCGACCCTGTCGGCGTTCGCCGCGGAGGCCGGCGGCGCGCCGCTGTTCAAGCTGCCCGGCGACCTCCATTGGTCGGCGCGCGCCCACCGTCGGGGCGCCGAGCTGATGGCTGCGGCGCTGCACGCCAACGGCCAATGACGACGGCCGTTTGCCGGACGCGCCGGCGTCAGGGCAGCTCTTCGGCGACGGCCGCGTCCTCGCCGTCGGCGGCAAAGCCGCCGAGATCGAACACCAACTTCTTGTAGTTGCGCACATCGAGCACCGACACGCTCTGCACGGTGCGCAGCGCGGCCAGCTCGCGGCTGACCTCGCCATGGTTGGCGAACACCTCTCGCGCGACCGTGCCGGCGGACTCGCCTGGCGACTGCCCGGGCGGCAGCGCATCCCACGCGTCGATCGTCCGGCGCGCGCGCGAGCCGCGGCGCCGGTAGTCTCGCTCGAAGCCCGCCCGCGCGCGTCGACTCAGACGACGGTCGGCGTGCCTCGCCGCCAACCAGCGCGCCACCACCGACTGCCGCCAGAACGCGATCCGCGCCCGCAGCCCCTCGAGGAAGATGGTGAGGGCGGAAACCCCGCGGCTCTCGAACACCGCGAGCCGGTTCTCGAACCATTCCTCCGCCGTCAGCAGTGTCCGCAGCTGCTGGCGATCGGTGACGTAGGCGATGGTGACCGCGCGCTCTCCCAGCCGCCGCGCCAACGGATCGTCCTGGTCATCCAGGAGCGGTAACGCGCGCAGCCGCACGTGCCCGGCTTCGACCAGCCGCCGCATCCGCTCGGCCCGCGCCAACAGCTGCTGGCGCTCGGCGGCGTCCAGCCGCAGGAACGCGATGTCGCGATCGAGCTCGGCGTGCTCCTCGAGCACTCCGTCCCCCGTCCAACCGATCGGCGCACCGCAGTACGCGGGGTCGAACTCGACCCGGGTGCGCATCGCCTCCAGCAGGCCGGGAGCGCGCATGCGGTGGATCTTGCGCAGCGCCACCGCGAAGGGGGCGCGGCCGGAGAGCCGCGTCGCGCGTACCGACGCCGGCACCATGATCTCGCGCACGATCTCCACCGTCTTCAGCACGCCCAGTCGCAGCAGCTTGCACACGGCCCAGAGCCAATAGAACGGCAGCAGCAGGATCCGACCGCTCGACAATCGACGCTGGTAGAAGCGGTAGAAGTTGATGGTGCGCTGCTCGCGCGGCAAACGGTCGAGCGGCTTGGTACCGAAGATTTCGCGCACCATGCGCTGCCGGTCGGCAATCAGCAGGTCGCGGACCTCGTCACCGAACTCGGCGGCGAGATACGCGTCGCGTTCGGCGTCGACGCTGGTGAAGTCGAGCGCGTTGAACTCGGTCGTCGTGTAGCCCTCGCCGTGACCAGGCACCTCGACCTTCTCCAAGATCCGACCGGACAGCTGCGCCCTCCGCTTGGCCACCCACAGGTCCATGCGGGCGCCGACCTCGGGCGGCCGCTTGGCGCGCTGCACCTTGGTGACGCAGTGCTGATTGTAGTCGATCACCCGCTTGGCGCTCTCCAGAGCGAGGCTCTCGGTGATGCACCGAAACCACAAGAACGGTCCACCCAGCACCGGGCCGTCCTCCAGCGCCAGGCGGCGCAAACGCCGGATCGCCCGCTTGCCGTGCCGGAGGTGCTCGTTGCGGATGTTCTGCAGCGACAGGTTGGCGAGCAGCTGTTGCGCCGTGCTGACGTCGCTCTGGTGCAGGATGCCGCCGTCGAGGTAGTGCACGTACAGGAGGGCGACGCGGTAGGCGTCCTGCCGCACGTTGGCCGGCAGGGCGGACACCGGACCGAGGCGGCCGCGCCGGATCGCCATCACCTGGCTGGCCAGCGCCCATTGGGCCTCCTCCGACGGCATCTCCCAGCGGAAGACGCGCCGCGCGAGAAACGCGACGTCGACGTCCTCGTCGCGCCGCTTGAGCAGGTCCAGCAATCCGATGAAGTGCGCCTCGGCGGTGCGCGTCAGCGTCTCCGAGGCTTCGCCTGCCAACCGCTTCAGCCACCGGCCGAGCGTCAGCAGAACCAGGCAGATGGCACCGAGCACGATCAGCGGAGTCGCCACGAAGCGCTCGAGAAACCGACCCGCCATGGTGTCTTCGCCGACCACGAGCCGCACGGCGACGAACAGGCCACCGAACAGCAAGAGGCGCACTGCCGGCCGCTTGCTGGCATTCACCATCGCGGTGGCGACTCGGTCGAGGATCTGCGGCCCGGTGAGGATGCCGTGCAGGTCGGCGACGAACAGCGCGCGCTCGCGCCACGTTGCCAAGCGGTGGGCGACGCGCCGGCCGAGCTGGACCACGCGATCCTCCGGCGTCGTCCCGGGACGACCGCTGCGCAGCTTGCGCAAGAACGGCAGCCGGCGCACCACCGAGCTGTTGATCACCTTGGCGACGCGGTCGAGGGCGTCGATGTCCCGGCGCGCCAGCCAGTGCGACAGCTCGTCCGGCCGCAGATCGTTGAGCAGGTCGAGAACGCGCTCGACCGGCACGTCGCGGCCATCCGGCCGCGCGCCGCGCACCCGCAGCGACTCGACGGCCCCCGGCTCCGGACCGTCGTCGGCAGCGGTGGCCGCGTAGGCATCGTGCAAGCGCTCGGCGCGCTGCACGAGCACGGCGCCACGCTCGCCGCGCGGCACTTCGGCGAGCAGCACGTGCTCGCGCCGGAGCGCGCGGAACAACAGGCTCCGCCGCGAGCGGCCAACGCTGGGTTCGGCGCCGACCTCGGCGTCGCGCTCGAAGAACACAAAGTCGCGGTTGAGCAACCACGAGAACCGGGCGACGAGGAAATCGAGGCCGCGCACCATCAGCAAGCCGACACGCAGCAACCGCAGCGCCGGCCGGAGTGCGTTGATGTAGCGCGCGAAGTAGGCGACCCGCATCAGCCGCAGCAGCCGCACCCAGATCGTGTCGCTGGGTGCCGGCATGTGCGGCACGTTCAAGAACAGCAGCGCCGCCGGCAGGGCGGGCAACAAGTCGGTGAGCGCGTTGCGCAAGAACCACGACAAGCGCGCGGGAGCCAGCGCCAGCTTGAAGAAGAACTCGGCGACGAAGAACGCGCAGACCGCGATGTCGATGCGCAGAAACAGGCGCAGAGTCGCCGGCGACAGTTCGAACACCGTCTCCACCAGCAGCAAGACCATCAGCAGCAGCAGGAGCAGCAGACTGGTGATCTCGAGCAGGCGGGCGCCGCGCGCCGTCAGCCAGCGCTCGAGTCGCTGCGCCAGGACGCGGTCGCAGGCCTGCCGCCGCAGCCGCGTGCCGAGTGCACGCACCGAACGGCGCTCGATGCGATCGCCGATCGCCAACAGCACATCGGCGGTCTCCTCCAGCAGAGCGATGCGGTGCGGCAGCTGCAGGTCTTCTTCGTCGGTGGCGACCGCGGCATAGCGCTCGCGCACCTCATCGATGATCGACGCATCACGCGGCAGGGCATCGACGCGGCGCCGGATCTCGTCGCCGAGCGCAGCCGCGCGGGCCGCGGCACCCGCCACCCGCAGCGTGGCACGCAGCTCCGCCAGATCGAACAAAACGGCGGCGTCCGTGTCCGGCGCGCTGCGCAGCTGCTGCTCGGCGTGCTCGAGGGCCCGGTCGTTGGCGACCTCGAACGCGTCGCGCAGCGCGGCCGACGCGCCGGGTCGCGCCGCCTGGTGCGCCAAGAACCGCCGTTCGACCGCCAGCAGCTCGACCTGCAGACCGGTGTCCTCCGTGGCGCGCTCGCGCGCCGTGCGCAGGCGCTCGACCAGCTCGATCGGATCCTCGGGCACCGCGCGGAGCAGGTCCGCCAGTGCTGTATCCAGGTCGGCGTTGGTCTCGACTTCGGTCACGGAGTTGGCTGCTCTACCGCGCGGATTGCCGCCCCGGCGGTTCTTCACGCCAGCTGGCGACCGCAGCGCAGGGCTTGCCGGCGCAGCGCGCCCGGCTTGTCGGTGAGGATGGCTTGCACGCCGAGTTCGAGCAACCGGCGGTTCTCTGCCTTGTCATTGATGGTCCAGCCGATCAAGCGCCGCACCGGCGTCGACGGCTCGTTGGCGTTGTGCTCGGCGCACAAGGCAACGTCGTGCTCGATGATCTCCTGGTAGATCCGCCACGCACCCAGCGTCAGGGCCGGCCGCCCGACGCTGGCGTAGCTGTTGCCGTGCTCGATCGCGGCCCTGGCACCGCTGTGCTCGGTCGGCGTCAACACCACGCCGGGCGGCACCTCGATGTCGTACGAGACCGGGCGCCCGGGCGCGACCTGCTTGAGCCGTTCGAGCACGGCCTGGTGCGGCGTCATGAACACCGCTTCGAACCCGGCCCGGTGCGCATCGAGCTGCGCGCAGATCGAATCCACGAACGGCTGGACCAGGTCGACGTCGTCTTCGGGCACCTTCAGGTCCAAGAACACCGCCTGCAGCTCCGGCCGCGGGCCGGCCCACTGCAAGAACTCCTCGAAGGTCGGGATGTGCGCCTCGACCTTGCGGAAGAACAGGAAGAAGCGCTTGCGCTTGTAGCCATAGTGCCGGCGCAGCTCCGCCAACGTCAGCTCGGGCACCGGCCGGCGGAAGTCGTCCCATAGATCCGGCGCGTCGGGATAGAACTTGACGTTCGGCTCCAGCCCGAGCTGCCGCGCCAGCGCCACCGCGTCGTTGGGCAGCCAGTCGTGCCACAGCACGACGTGCCCGTCCTTGGTGAACGACAGATCGATCTCGACGGCGTTGGCGCCTTCGACCTCGACCGCGCGGCGCATCGCCGGGATCGTGTTCTCGACCTCGCGCACCGGACTGCCGCGGTGGCCCACGACGAGGAAGTCGCGCGCGGCCCCCGTCGCTCGCTGCGGCCGCGGCGTCGCCGCCCGGTCCACCACCCGCCGCACCGCATCCAAGCCGCGCCGCCAGCGAAAACGGGCATCCGCCCCCAACCGCGCCAGCGGCGACCAACTCCGGCCGCGGCGCTGCGCGCCCTCGTGCAGCCGCCGCGCTACCTCGAGCCGATACGCATCGCTACTCATCCCAACGAGCGTACGGAGAGGCGCGCAGAACGTACGGAGTCAGGCTCGATTTTCTCGCTTCGCCGGCGCGCCGCCGCCTGCGGCGGCGCGCCGGCGAAGCGAGAAAATCGAGCCTGACTCCGTACGTTCGATACCGTCTCGCCGTGGTGCGGATCGTGCAGCTGACGGACCTACACCTGACCGCCGATGGACGGGCCCGGGCGTGGAGGTCGGATGTCTGGGGCAGCTTCCGCCGGGCGTTGCGCGCGTTGGAGGCGCTGGAACCCCTCGATCGTTTGGTGCTCACCGGCGATCTGGTCAACCAGCGGCGGGCGGAGACCTACGCGCGTTTGGCGGAGGCATTGCAACCCTGGTGGTCGCGGCTGCTCGTCGTGCCCGGCAATCACGATCACCGCGAGCTCTGCCGCGCGGCGTTCGCCGACCGGTTCGTCGCGGGGCGCCCGACGCTCAACTTCGACGACGTCTGCGGTGACACGCGTCTGCTCGGACTGGACTCCCTGTGGCGTGGCCGGGTCGTCGGCCGGCTCGGCAAAGAGCAGCTGCGCTGGCTCGAGACGGCGCTCGCCAGCGCCGATCTGCCAGTTCTTGTGTTCGTCCACCATCCGCCGGTCCGCGTCGGATGCTGGTGGCTCGACAAGGACATCCTGCGCGACCGCGCCGCGCTCGCCGCCATCGTGCACCGCTCCCCCGTTCGGGTCGAAGCGATCTTCACCGGCCACGTCCACCAGCAATTGCTCGGGCAGCTGGAAGGCGTGCCGGTGCACACGACGCCTTCGACCGCCTACCAGTTTCCGCCGCGCGCCCGGCGCCCACACGCGGTGCAGCGCGGCCAGCCCGGCTTCCGCCTGATCGAGGTCGACGCCGGGCTCTACCGCACAGCGGTGGTCTACCCCGTCGAAAACCAAAGCCTCGAGTGGTCGGTCAACACCACCGCGGCGGAGACTTCTTCAAACTCCGATAGCGCTCGCGATCGCGACTCTTGACCACTTCGTTCTCGACCAGTCCATCCATGCTACAGCTGTAGAACAGCGCCCGCTTGGTGCCGACCCGGGGTCGCCCCAAGAGCCGCCGCGCCGCCGGAGCAGCAGGTACCGGCGCGGCTTGCACGGCGAGAAAGCAGTATGGCAGGGCGCGCAGGTCGATGCCGACGGCGCGGGCGCAGCGCACCCAGTCCGCGTCGCGAAACACTTCCGGTGGAGGTGCGGCGAAGAAATGGCACCAGTGGCCTGCTTCGCCGTCGGCAAGCGCCGGGCACGCCGCTTCATGGGTGCAGGGCGCGACGACCGACCGCCCCGCCGCAAGCCGGCCGCGCAGCGCACCGAGGGCGCGGCTGACCGCACGGCTGCCGGGCTCGACCCACCACACGCGCTGGCTGCGGTCGGCGAGTTCCAGCAGCAGCGCGACCTCGCGCTCGCCCAGCTCGTCCAAGACATGGCTGACCAGCAGCAGGTCGGGCCGACAGTCACCGAGAACGTGCGCCGCCGCGACCGGGCGCGCGCGCCCCACCGACCCGTCCACGGCGCGCGCGGCGTACTCGGCCGCGCGCGCCGAGCGGTCGAGCAGGACCGCCTCGCCCACGCTCCACCGCCGCGCGACCTGCCGAGTCGCGACACCGGTGCCGCAGCCGAAGTCGACGACCAGGCCGAAGTGGTCGGCGCCCCCGTTCCGCAGCGCGATCTCATCGAGCACCGCGTCCCATTTCCAGCCGATCCGCGCGGCAAACACCGCGTCGTAGTGGAGGAGATCGGCATCGTCGCGCCAGTAGTCGGCGACCCGACCCGGCCGCTCACCGGCGAGCAAGAAGCGGTCTCGCAGATGCGCCAGACGGTCGAGCTCGAGCGGGGGCAGCGGCATCGTCAGTGGGAAGCACTACCACGGCGGCGCGAAGCTCGGCGCCGCACCGGCGCGCGGCTCTGGCCGCAGCTCCAGGGTGCGCACGCCGATCGGCTGCAGCGACGTGACCACCAGCCGCCGCAACCGGTAGCTGTCGGGCGCCACATCGATCTCGACCCACGCGACATCGCGACCGCCCACGTCGCCAATCCCGCCGGCGCCAGCCCGCAACACCTCGCCACCGGCGTCGGCGTGCGCACGAAAGTCGAGCGCACGCCTCACCGCGTCGCGGCGCAATGCCGCGAGCAGATCCGGCAGCTCCAAGTCCGCGACGCACAGCGGCACGCCCTCGACGATCTCGCCGGCGCCGGCCTCGCTCACCGACCGCTCGAACCGCTGTTCGCCGAGAAGGCCCCAGACGCGCCGGCCGTCGTAGCCCATGCGCACCGGTGCGGCACCGGCGGTCCCCGTCAGCGCAAACCGGCCCTCGGGCTCGACGGCGCCGCGGACCTCGAACGCGGGCGCGGCACGCGGGCTCGCCCACCCTCGCCAACCGCGCACGGCATACTCACTCGGCTCGTGCAGGACGCCCTCGACGGCTGCCGCCAAGATCTGGCTCGCGTCCGGCGCCCACAGCGACCGCGCCCACAGCGCCGTCGCGACCACGGCCGCCAGCAGGCCAACCAGCGCAATCGCCCGCCCCAAGCGCCTCCGCGTTCGCGGGCCGGCGGTGGGCGACGGCATGCCCGGCGCACCCAGGGCTGCCAGCACCCGGCCCTCGGCGGACGGCGCGTCCGCGGCGAATGCCGCGCGCAAGAGACCGTGCACGAACCTCTGCTCGGCGATCGAGCGCAACACCTCAGGGTCGCGCGGCGCGGGCAGCGGCCCGTCGTGCAGCGTCTCATCGAACAACGCGGCCCGCTCGTCGCTCATCGCCGCACCTCCCGGCGCGCGGTCGGCACGAGTTGGCGGCGCAGCGCGCGCGCCAACGCGGTCCGTGCCGCTTGCACGACCAGCCGCGCGGCGTCTTCTCCGAGTCCGAGATGGGCGCCGATCGTCGCGCAGGACGCACCGCGGTCGTAGTGCATCACCAGCGCGCTCCGCTGCTGCTCGGATAGCGCATCGGTGGCGGCGATGACGCGCGCCATCTGCTGCCGGCCGTCGGATCCTTCGACCCGGTCCAGTAGCGCGAAGCTCTCCTCGATTCTCGCCAGCATCGGGCGATCACAGTGGTACACCCCGGCGCGGTCGACGCTGCCGCGCAACCCCAGCAGCCGGCGCGCGGCGAGACCGCGCAGCCAGGGCCCGGCCGGGCTGCGCGGGTCGAGGTGGTCGAGCTCGCGCCGCGCATCGCCGAAGGTCGCGCGCAGGACGGCTTCGGCGACCCCGGGATCGCGCACGCAGGCGAGCACGAACGCGCGCACGACCTCCAGGTTTGCGCGCACGATGCGCTCGAACCGATCTTGCCCAGCACCACTCATCGCCTTGCCCCCATGGTGAGCGACGGCGGCGCCGGCCGCCAGAGTCGATCGCACCCGGGGCGACGCTTCTTCATGCAATCACGGGAAACAGCGCGCGAACGCGCGCAGCCAGCGCAGTCGGCCACGGATCCGGACCCGGCGCCGCAGCAGCGCCCAGACGAGGCTGCGCTCGCCGGCGAGATAGCCCAACCACGTCTCGCCGTCCGCCGTGACCGTGCTGTGCGCCCGCCCGTGCAAGCCGTCGCGGACCGACAGCGTGCGGTCGCGAATCGCCACCGTGGCGTCGCCGGCCTGCGCGCCGGTGAAGCGAAAATGATACACCGCGTCGAGCCCCCCGGCCTGACCGCGCTGGAAGGTGAGCGGCAAACCATCCAAGAACTCCCGCACGCTGCGCGGCCGCAGCGCGTTGCCGACCAGGCGCAGCTGCTTGTGCGGAAACCGCCGGCGCACGTGCGCGGCCGCGTCCGATCCCGGCAGCGCGTACACCGGCTCGGACTCGGCCTGCAGCGGCTTGACCACTTGCTGTACGAAGGCAGGCCGATCCGCCGCGAACGGGCCGATCACGTCCTCGCCCGCCGGGCACACCGCCATGCAGTAGGCGGCCTTGTAGTTGGCGCCGAACGACAGGCTCTGCCACATCGACACCGACTCGGTGTCGCGCACGCGACGCCGGTAGTCGGTCGCGCTCTTGGCGCCGGCGACCTGCTCGGTCCAATCGGTGAAGCCGCTCATGAACTCGCGGTAGTTGTGCGTGTAGCACGCCGAGAAGTCGAAGTGTCCGTCGGCCCCGATGGCACCGACCGGGCAAGCGGCGACGCAGAGTTTGCACGACAAACACGGGTTGGCGTCCAAGGGCCGGTCATAGTGATCGACCGCGGCATCGATGAGCACCGTGCCCAACAGCACGAAGTTGCCGTGCACGGGGTGGATGAGATTGCGGTGGATCCCCATCACGCCCAAGCCCGCCTCCTGTGCCACCAGCTTGTGCGAGACGACCCAGATCCTGCCGGGGAACTGCTCCATCTCCATCGGGAACCCCATCGACGGACTCAGCGCGCGCACGCCCCGCTCCTGCAGCGCGGCGACGATGCGCCGGCCGACCTCGTTGACCGCGTCGCCGGTGTGGTGGAACTCGAGATTGGCCACCGATCGGGCCGGCGAGCGGAGCGGTGTGCGCGCCATGCGACAGACGAACGCGACCAAGGCGCGCGTTCCCGGCAGCGCACGGATCAGATGGGGCCGCTCGCCGACGAGACCCGGGCGTTCGATCTCGACGAAGCCGACATCGTCCGCGCCGGCAGACCGGCACAGAGCGCGCAGCTCTTCGGCTGCCCAGACTGGGGACCCCGCGGCGGGCTGCAGCTGTGATGTGGAAGACTGTTGCATATACAACCTAGCTCTGCGCTACGAAGCGCTGCGGGGGGCGGTACCGAAACAGGAAACCTTCCGTTGTCCGGGAGTGGCGGCGATCGGCCCGCTGCCGAATGCGACTCGTCGTTGATCGCGCACGCCCTCGCCGGTACACCCTGCGCGGTCGCCCGCCTGCGCCGGCGACGCCCCAACCCCTTGTGAGGACGAGCGATGAGCGAAGCGGCCGCGAAAGAACCCGACTTCCAACCCCCGCCGGCCGGAGAGTTCCTGGGCCACCCCACGGCACTTTGGAACTTGTTCGGCGCCGAGTTCTGGGAGCGCTTCTGCTACTACGGCATGCGCGCCGTGCTCGCCCCGTACGTGGCGATGCAGTTCTTCGCGCACTTCGGCGAACGGGCCGACGCCGAGGCCAGCTCGACCTACGGCGGCTACACCGCGATGGTGTACATGACGGGCATCCTCGGCGGCTACGTCGCCGACAAGGTGCTCGGCTACCAGCGCTCCATCATGCTTGGCGGCGCACTGATGGCGGTCGGCATGTTCATGCTGCTGGCGCCGGACCTGACCACGTTCTTGGTCGGCCTGGCGGTGATCGTCGTCGGCAACGGCCTGTTCAAGCCCAACATCTCGACGATGGTGGGCAAGCTGTACGCGCCTGGGGACGCGCGCCGCGACTCGGGCTTCACGATCTTCTACATGGGGATCAACGCGGGCGCGCTGGTCGCCCCGCTGGTGTGTGGCACCTGGATCGGCGCGAGATGGGGCCTCGAGTACGGCTTCCTCGCCGCCGCCATCGGCATGCTGGCCGGACTGATGGTGTTCCAGGTCTTCAAGGGCTGGCTCGGCCACGTCGGGCGACCCCTGGAGGACAAGCCCGGACTGGGCCCCATCATTCAGGTCGTCGCGCTGTGCGCAATCGCGGTGGCGCCGGTCTACCTGTTTCTCAACCGGAGCGAGATCCTGGCGACCGTGCTGGCAGTCATGATGCTCGGCCTCGCCGGCTGGTTCATCTACAGCGGCATCACCAGCGGCAGCCGCGAGCAGCTGCACCGCTACATCGCGATGCTGATCCTGTTCGTCGCCAACATCTGCTTCTGGACGCTGTTCGAGCAAGCGGGCTCGTCGTTGAACTTCTTCGCCCGCGACTACTCGACGCCGATGTTCGGCACGATGGACGAATGGGTCGGCGGCGGCTTCACCGCCTTCCAATCGGTCAACCCGGTCTTCATCCTGCTGCTGGCGCCGGTGTTTGCCGCGCTCTGGCCAAAGCTCGACCAGGTGTCGATGAACCCGTCGATCCCGCGCAAGTTCAGCTTCGGCTTGCTCGGCGTCGGCCTCGGCTTCTACGCCCTCGTGTTTGCCGCCGGCAACATGCAGGACGAGAGTGGCCGGGTGCCGTGGGTCATGATCATGCTCTGCTACCTGATCCACACCATGGGCGAGCTCTGCCTGTCACCGATCGGCCTGTCGATGGTGACCAAGCTGGCGCGGCCGAGCGAGACCGGTCTGGCGATGGGCGGCTGGTTCCTGTCCATCTCGACGGGCAACTACGTGGCCGGACAGATCGCGAAGATGGCGGCCAGCGGTGGCGGCGATGCCGAAGCCGGCTCGCTCACCGGCTACGTGCAGGTCTTCGACCAGCTGTTCTGGAGCGGACTGATCGCGGCGGTGGTGTTCTTCATTCTCGCCCCGCTGATCAACAAGCTGATGCACGGCGTCAAGTGACGCCGCCGCGCGCGCTGCGCCCCAAGCGGCGCAGCGCGGCCGCTCCGCCAGCGCCGACCAGTGCCGCCACCTGCTGCTGCGCCGCGCTCCAGGGCGCGTGCGCCCGCACCAGCAACCGCCGGCCGGCGGCCGTCAGCGCGAGCTCGTGACTGCGGCCGTCGTCTCCGGCGCCGTACTCGACCCAGCCGCGCTCGTGCAGCCGCTCGAGGGCGCGGCTGAGGCTCGACTTCTCGAGCTCGAGCGCCGCCACCAAGCGCTGCTGCGCGCACGGTCCGAGAACGCCCAGCGCGGCCAACACGTTGAGCTGGGTGGCGCGCAGCCCCAGCGGCCGCAGCGCGTCGTCGTAGATCCGCGTCACCACCCGGCTGAGCACGCGCGCGCGCACCGCCAAGCAGTCGCGCGCCATCGCAGCGGCGGCCTCGCGCGCCGACGGCGCACTCATTGCCGCTGCTCGCGGTGATCGAAACGCCGGTGCGTGAAGAAGTGCAGCACTTGGTACAGGGCCTGATCCTCGGTCGGCAAGAAGGTGTGACCGACGGGGACGCGGATCGCGTCGGCTTCCCCGGCTAGACGCGCCTCAGCGGTGCCGACTCGGCCATCGTCATCGCCGGGGATCGAAGCGCTGAATCCCTCACCATCGCCGCGCCCGCCGTACACGTTGCCGAGCGGCATCGGTGGCGGCCCCAGCGTGGCGATGTAGCCGTTGCTCGGCGCCAGCTGGGCGGCGGCGGCAGAGCCGAGGATCAAGCGGTAGTACCAGGTGTCGTGCAGCTGCTCGGCCATCACCGCGCCTTGGTTGGGAGTGCCGAGAAACACCGCCGCGCGGAACGGCCGCGCGTCCGCGCGCGCCGCGTAAGTGCGCAGCACCAAGCCCCCCATGCTGTGCGCCACCCCGAACAGCTCGACGGGTTGGCCATCGTCCCAGCCGCGGGCGGCGAGCTCGGCCTCGAGCCGCTCCGCCAGCCAGGCGCCGAGCTCGGGCAGCGTGCGCCCGTGCCCGAAGTAGGTCTCGGCAAACACGGGATACCCGTGCGCCTCGAGCAACCGCTCGATCTTCCACATCGACCAGCAACTGCGCGCGACGCCGTGCAGCGCGACCGCGAGCCGTCGCCGCCCGTCCGGTGGCGCCACCAGGGCCGGATGGTGCGCATTGGCGCCGAGGTTGATCACGGCGTCGAACGGCGTGGTCAGCTTGGTCAGCCCGGTGCAGGCCGCCAGGGTGAACACCCCCCCGCCGAGCAGGCCCATGCCGAGCCACCGCCACCGCGACCGGCGCCGCAACGGCACCGCGCTCTTGTCCCCAGTGGCTGCCGCGGGCTCAGCCATCACCTCCCAGCTCCGCGCGCACGCGCTCGAGCACGGTGCCCGCGTCGATCTCGCTGCGGTCGCTGCCGCGCCGCACGGTGAACTCGACGACGCGCTCCTCGGCGCGCCGACCGACGACCACCTGCAGGGGGAAACCGAGCAGATCCAGGTCCTTGAACTTCGCGCCGGGGCTCATCTTGCGATCATCGAGGCAGGCGTCGACTCCATCGGCCAACAGCGTCTGGTAGAGCTCTTCGGCGAGCGCGCGCTGGGATTCGCGCTTGACGTCGACGATCGCGACCACGACCTCGAACGGCGCGATCGGCGCTGGCCAGACGATGCCCTTGTCATCGTGGCACTGCTCCACCGCCGCCGCCGCCGTGCGGCTGATGCCGATGCCATAGCACCCCATGACGAACGGGGCCGGCTTGCCGTTCTGCGCCGCGAAGGTCGCCCCCATGGTCTCCGAGTACTTGGTGCCGAGCTTGAAGATGTGGCCGACCTCGATGCCGCGGGCCTCGCGCAGCGTGCCCTCGCCGGTCGGGCAGGTCTCACCGGCGCGCGCGGTGCGCAAGTCGTGAAACTGCGCCGGCCGCGTGTCGCGCCCCAGGTTGACGTCGATGCAGTGGTAGCCGGTCTCATTGCAGCCACACAGCAAGTTGTTCTGCCGCTTCAACAACACATCGGCCAGCAGCGGGATGTCCTCCGGCAAGCCGACCGGTCCGGCAAACCCCACCTCCGCGCCGGTGCTGCGCGCGACCTCTTGCTCGTCACACAACCGCACCGTCAACGCATCGAGCGCGTTCTGCAGCTTGACCTCGTTGAGCTCGCTGTCGCCGCGCATCATCACCGCGACGACCTGCTCGCGCTCGGCGTAGACCGCGGTGTAGAGCAGCGTCTTGGCCATCCGCTGCGGCGGCAGATCGAAGAAGGACTGCAGCTGCTCGACCGTGCGCACGTCGGGGGTCTCGACCCTCTGCATCGGCCGCGGCTCGCCGGCGTCGTCGACCGCCGCGACCCGCGACGTCGCCTTCTCGACGTTGGCCGCGTAGCCGGACTCCTCGCAGAACAGCACCGCGTCCTCACCGGTGTCGGCGAGCACCATGAACTCCTCGCTGCCACTGCCGCCGATGGCACCGGCGTCGGCCTGCACGACGGTGAAGGTCAGCCCGCAGCGCGCGAACGCGTTGCGGTAGGCCTGCGCCATCTTGTCGTAGGCCACGTCGAGCCCAGCCGGATCGACGTCGAACGAGTACGCGTCCATCATGATGAACTCGCGCCCGCGCATCAGGCCGAACCGCGGCCGGATCTCGTCGCGGAACTTGTCTTGGATCTGGTACAGGTTGACGGGCAGCTGCCGGTAGCTGTTGATCAGCGTGTTGGCGAAGTCGGTCACCACCTCTTCGTGCGTGGGCCCCAGACACAGCTCGCCGCCGCGGCGGTCCTTCAGCGTGAACATGATGCCCTCGCCGACGTAGCGCTCCCAGCGCTCCGAAGCCTCCCACAGCTCCTTGGGATGCAGGATCGGCATCATCATCTCCTGCGCCCCCTGTGCATCGAGCTCCTCGCGCACGATCTGACTGACCTTGCGCAAGGTGCGCCACATCAGCGGCGCGTAGGTGTAGAGCCCGGCAGCGGTCTTGACGATGTAGCCGGCGCGCGCCAGCAGGCGGTGGCTCGGCACCTCGGCGTCGGCAGGGTCCTCGCGCAGAGTGGTGATCAGCAGCTGGCTCAGTCGCATCGCGCTGGACAGTAGCGCGCGCGCCGCCGCGAAGAAACGGGCCCGCCGCGAGACGCTCCGTCGAAGACCCTCAGTCGAGGCCTCTGTCGAGACCTCAGTCGAGCTCGATCACGAACAGGCAGCTGAAGCTGATCACGTTCTCGCTGAAGAACCGCGACATGTCGACGGCGCCCTGCAGGCGCACCATTCCCTGGGCGTTGGCGAACCGCCGCGAGCCCCAGAGGATGTTGCCCTGATCGGGGACGCTGCCGGTGACGTGGGTCTTGCCAGGCGCGCCATCGACGACCGGCTGAATCGTGGTGCGGTTGCGGGACTTGAGCGAGCCCCCGGGGAGGTGGAAGAACGAGGTGTTGGTGATGGCAAAGCCCTCGCCGAGCATGGGGTTGCCACCGGAGATGGTGTTGACGTCGAGGCAGTCCGACGCGGTGCCGATGACTTTGCCCGTGGCGAGGTCGACGAGGTCGATGTCGAAGCAGTTGAGCATCACGCCATCGATCAAGCGCATCTCGCCGGTGGCGGTACCGCGCATCTCGAGCACCAAACGCTCGCCGGCGTTGGCCGGAAGCTCCATTGCCGGCGACTCCGCGGTGGGAGCAAGCGGCAAAGTCAGCGGAGCGGTGATCGAAACCAGACCGAGAACCAAGGCGGCGGGGACGGACTTGAAGGACAGCATGGGGTCGGAACCTCGATTGTGAGACGGGATGGAAACGCCCGCGCGCGCGGGCGCCGTCTCCTCATGCGCAGCCCCGTGGCCCCACCGGCCACATCTTTTCTCTGCAGGCTCGTCAGGGGGTGACGTGCGCCATCGCGTTGGTCGCCGCCAGCCCGGCCGGCGCACCGGCATCGAGAATCCACGCCTGGGCGTAGAAGGTCGCGCCGGTGGCGACGGCGACCGGCACGGGCAACCGCGCCGACGCCGCGCCCGCGGCGTCGGTGGCGAACGGGACGCCGGCATCCGGACTCGGCACCAACGTCCCGCCGAGGAACGGCAGATTGAGCTGCTGCACCCCGAGCACGAACGCCGCGGGACTCGCCGGCGCAGCACTGGTGACCGCCAGCGTTACCGTCGACCCGATCTGCACCGCGCCGTGCGCCTCGAGCACCGGCTCGCCGCCAGCCCCCGCCAAGCCGAAGCCCAGGTCGCGCCAGCTGCCTTGCCGCCACGCGTCGACGCGGAACGCGGCCACGGGAGGGCCGGCGTGGAAGCGGGCGGCGAGGAACAGGTTGCTGCCCTCACTGCCGACGAGTGCCGGGCCGATCTCGTGCTCCGCGCCCGCGGTGACGACGTAGCCATCGGGATCGAGAAGCGTCCCCGCCGCGCTGACGCGCGCGGCGTAGATGTCGGTCCGCCAGTCGAAGAACGCGGCTTGGTTGCGCTCGTCTTGCCACGCCACGACGAACTCCCGGTCGTTCCAGGTCGCGGTCGGCGCGTATTGGTTGGCGGTCGCGCCGCTCAGGCTCACCGACCGCAGCCGCACGCCGCTGGCGTCGTACAACGCCGCGCCGATATCGGTCGGTAGACTCGCATTGTCGACGTAGGCGACCAGGATCCGATCCTGCGACGCCGCGACGGTCGCCGATGCGCTGCCCCCGGCGGTCGGGCTGCCCGACACCAGCTGCGGCGGCGACGCGCTGCCGTTGTTGCGGACGATCGCCATCTGCACGGTCGACCGGGGGTTGTCGTGCGAGGCGTGCCGCTGCCAGGCCACAACCCAGTCGTTGCCCATGGCGGTGGCGTCGACGAACTGGCTGTAGTTCGTACCGATCACCAAGGGGGATGGATCGAGCACCGCGCCCGTGTCATCGACGCGCGCGGCGATCGGGAACTGGATCTGCGACGACGAGAACTGACTCGCGGCGACGAGAAACACCCCGCCCGCGGCGGCACACGACGGCAACAACCCGTTCATCACCAGTAACGGCTGTGGGTCGAGCACGGTGCCATCGGCGGCCATCCGCGCGGCGAGAACGCGATCGTCGGTGCGGCTCGAGCCATTGCGGTCGTGCCAAGCGATCAAGAAGACACTGCCGTTCCAAGCAACGCTCGGGCTCCCGTAGGTCGCGTTGTTGGCGATCTCCACCGGCTCGGCGTCGAGGCTGCGCCCAAGCCGGTCCAGCCGGCGTGCCATGATGCGATTGCCGGCCGCGCTCTCGCTGGTGAAGACCGCGAGAAAGCCCGCTCCACCCGCGGCGATCTCCGGTGCCGCTTGGCGCGGCGCACCGGTCGACAGCTCCATCGCGGCACCGCTGGCGAGCGCCGAAGACACCGTCATGCCGAAGATGTCCCCGGTGTGCACTGGCACCGTGGTCGGATCGTCCCATACCAAGAGGACCGAGCCGGACGCACCACCCGCACCGACCGCCGGGTTGACCGCCGACGCGGTGGCGGGCAACGGCACGCCCTCGGGGTCGAGCACGACCCCCGCGGGTGAAATGCGGGCCACGCGAAGGCCAGCGTTGCTGCCGAACAAGTCCGCGCGACGAAACCCCGTGACCCAGGTGCTGCCATTGAACGCGACATCGACGTGCTCCAGTCGCTCGGAGCCCACTCCGGTGGCGACGCGGATCTGGGCGCCGACGACTCGAGTCGGCGAAACGCGCAGCACCGAGATCTCCTCCGGCCCGATCGATGGGTCGTACGAGCGCGCGACGAGGAACTCGTTGCCATCGCTCGCTACCCGCGGCCGAAACCCTCGCGAGATGAAGAAGATGCCACCCACCGCGCCACCGGCGGAGTCGATCAGCAGGCCGCGCACGTCCGTCTGCGACCACACCAACAGATAGCGGCCACCGGCAAACGCCAGGTCGTAGTTGAACTGCAGCCCCGACTGGTCCGGCAGCGGCGTGCCGCCTGGATTGAGCACCTGCCCACCCGCGCCGATGACGAACGAAAGCGGCGTGTCCTCACCGCCCGACGTGCCCGCCGACACCACCAAGAACCCGTTGCCGTCGCTGCCGAGAGCGAACTCCGCGTCGATGGAGAACGGATAGCGGTAGACCGAGATCGGCGTCGGATCGAGCACGACACCGCTCGACGAGACCCGCACCGCCATGATCTCGGCGCGGTAGAAGAACTGGTTGGGCGTGCGCTGCTGCCACACGACCAGCCAGTCGGTGCCGTTCCACGCGACCTTCGGCTCGTCCTTTTCGCCGAACAGATCGGTGATCGGAAACGGAACCGCATCCAACGGACCGGACTCGGCGACGCGCATCGCGTACAGCCCGCGCGCCGGCTCCGCGTTGAGGAGAGACGAGAAGCGCTCCCGGTGATCGGGCCAGACGACCAGCCACGAGTCCTGCCCGCGCGCCACGGCCGGCTCGTGTTGCTCACCGCCGGCCGGGCCGACGGCGGCATCCCCCGGCCACGCCGGCAACTCCGACACCGGGGCGGGCGCCTGGGCCGTGGCAACGATGCCAAGCCAAGCGATCGCCAGCAGCGCAATCGAGAAGGGGAGACAGAACGCAACGGACCGGGAGTTCATGGGCGGTTCCACTGGAGACAAGAGTAGGCCACGAGCGCGGAGGGCAACTGTCGTGCCGCGACCGGCGTTGCGACGGCCTGTCCGGAATCGCGACGCAGTCGAGCCGAGGGCGACCCGATGCCCTCTCAGAACGCCGCGAGCAGGTCCAAGGCGCGGCCCAGGCCCGGACCCGAGCGGGCTCCGTGCCAGCAGAAGTCCTTGCCGCTGACCAGCGATACCGGACACCCGGCGCCGAACAGTTGGTCGCGCACCGCGGCGTCGCGGTGCTCGACGCCGAACTCGTAGGGCTCGTCGGGCAGCAGCACCAACTCCGCACCGAGCTGACGCAACGCGCTCGCGTCGAACGACGGGTAGCGATCGTCGTGCTCGGCGGCGACGTTGAGTGCGCCGGCGCGGGTCAACACATCGTGGATGTAGGTGTCGCGGTTGACGCTCATCCACGGCTTGGGCCAGATCACATAGAAGACGCGCACGGTGCCGCGCGTCAGCCGCTCGACTTCACCGCGCGTGATCTGTGCATCCAGCTCGAGCAGCATCGCGCGCGACTCTTCGTCGGCGTCGAGGTGCTGGCCGAGATCTCGAATCACGGTGCCAGCCTCCGGCACGGTGCGCGGCATCGCCTCGTACACCGGGAAGCGCTGGCGCAGCCAAGCGACGTCGTCCGCGCGGTTCTCCTCGCTGTTGACCAAGACGAGATCGGGATCGAACGCGGCCAGCGCTTCGAGGTCGGGGTTCTTGGTGCCACCGATCCGTGGCACGCCGCCGAGGTCGGCAGCGGGCTCGACGCAGTAGCGGGTGCAGGCGACCAGGCGTTTGCCGGCACCGAGCGCACACACGGTCTCGGTCCACGACGGCACCAGCGACACCACCCGCTCCGCAGTCACTCGCCCGCTCCGCTCAGCATCGTCTCCACCGACACCGGCTTGATCGGCACCTGCACGACCGGACATGGAGGCGGTCCGTCGGTCAGCCGCAGCCGATCGACGAGCAAGTCGTGCAACAAGGGCTGGCAGATCCGCCCCTGACACGGGCCCATGCCGGCGCGGCAGCCCATCTTCACCGCCCGCAGATCGCTGCCGTAGAGCTCCGCCGCCTCGCGCACCGCGGCCAGCGACACGTCTTCACAGCGGCACACGATGGTGTCGTCGGTGGCCAGCTCGGCCAAGCCCGGCGGCAGCGCGAAGGCGGCCAGCATGGCGTCCGAGGCGCGGCGCTCGCGGACGCGCCGCGCGCCCGCCCGCCGCAGCGCGTCGTTCCGCGCGGCATCGGGCAACGCCATTTCCGCGGCGATCGCGAGCCCCGCCAGCGCGCCCTCGGCGATCGCCACATCGGCACCGCCGATGCCGGCGATCTCACCGGCGACGTAGACCCCGGAGACGCTGGTCTTCATCTGGGGATCGTGCACCGGCAGCCACCCACCGCGCACCGCGTGATAGCGCATCTCGCACCCCAACAGCCGGGCGACTTCGATCTGCGGCAACAAGCCGTAGCCGACGCAGATCAAGTCGACGTCCACTTCGATTGCGGTCTCGCGGCGCGGCCGCCCCTGACCATCGACCTTGCCGATGACCGCCGCCGAGACGGCCTCGTCGCCACGCGCCTCGAACAACGCCCAGCCCGGCCGGTAGTCGACACGGCGGCCGAGCATCAGCCGCGCGTAGTGCCAGGCCTCGCGGCGACGCATCGAGCTGCCGAGCACGCCACCCACAGCGCGCAGGGCGCGGCGCCGCGTGCAGACCTCGAGCGCAGCCACCACCTCGACCTCGGCGGCGAGCAGCGCCGCGACCGTCGGCAGCAAGAGTGGTCCAGTCCCCGCCACCAGCGCGCGCCGGCCGGGCTCGATCGCGAAGCCGCGGACCAAGACCTGCGCCGCCCCGGCGGTGATCACTCCGGGCAACGTCCAACCGGGAAAGGCCAGCGAACGGTCGTAGGCGCCGGTCGCCAGCACGGCGTACTCCCACTCGAGCCGCTGCCGCGCGCCGTCGACCTCGAGTTCGAACCAACCGGGACCGGCATCCCAGACCAGCGCTCCGGTCAGCACTTCGATCTCGAGCTCGCCGACTTCGGTGAGCAGCGCGTGCCCGCGCTCGTGGTTGGGCGATGCGAGCTCCACGCACGCACCGACCTCGTAGCCACGGGGCGGCTGGCGGAAGATCTGTCCGCCGGCCCGCGCGGCCTCGTCGATGACCACGACGCGACCGCCGACCTTGGCCAGCTCGGTCGCCGCCGCCATCCCCGCGGGCCCAGCGCCGAGTACGGCGACCTGAGTGCGGCGCGCTTCGGTCATGCGGGCTCCACCGTCGCGCCGTCACGCACGGCCGCCATGCAGGCGCGCACCTCGCGACCTTCGATCCGCACCAAGCACTCGTAGCAGACGCCCATGTTGCAGTACACGCCGCGCGGCGCGCCGATCACGGTCGAGCGGCGGGTGGCGCGAACGCCGGCCGCCCACAGCGCGGCGGCGATCGACTCGCCCTCGTACGCCACCACCTCGCGGCCCGCGAAGGTGAAGCGCACCGGCGCGCCAGGCCGCTTGGCTCGGCTCCACCGGCCGGTGGTCATGCGGGCTCCCCGCTGCCGGCCGACAGCCGCGTCGGATGGAACGCGTGCATCAGCGGGTCGACCTGACCACCGATGGCGTCGGCGATCAAGGCTCCCGTGATCGGCGCGAGCGAGATCCCCAGCCCCTCGTGACCGGTGGCCAACCACAGACCCGGCACCTCACCGACCGGTCCGATCAACGGCAACTTGTCGAGGGTGTACGGCCGCAGCCCCGCCCAGGTGCGGGTGACGCGGGCACCGCGCAAGCCGGGCACGAAGCGCGCGGCGGTGCGCAACGAGTCGCGCAGCAGCGCGCGCTGGACCGCGCGGTCGGGGGCGAACTGTCGCGTCGAACCGATCAGGCAGGTGCCGTTGGATTGGGGTTGGACGTTGAGCGCGTGGGCACCGGGGTCGGCGGCGGAATCTCTCGGGTCGACGGCCGCCGTCGTCGTCGTGCGCAGGTAGCCCACCTCGAGCAGCTGGTGGCGCACCGGCGTCTCCCGCGGCATGGTGATCGCCAGGTCGCCGCGCCGGGCGTAGACCGGCAACTCGGGCACACCGGCCGACGCGGCGATCTCGGCCGACCAGACGCCAGCGGCCAACACGACGTGAGGCGCGGCGATGGCGCCGCGCGGCGTGATCACACCGGTGACCGCGCCGTCGTTGGATCGGAGAACACGCGTCACCGGCGCGTTCCGCCACACCACAGCGCCGGCCTCCATCGCCGCCCGCAACAGCGCGCCCGCCGCCAGCATCGGCATCAGCACACCGTCCTCCGCAAACCAGTACGCGCCCGGCAAGTCCGGGGCAACGCCCGGCTCCCGCGCGCGCAGCGCCGCGGCATCGAGGCGCTCGCCGGCACAGCCCTCCGCCGCGAACACGCGCTCGAGCTCGTCCAGGAGCTCGAGATCGGCGGCGCACTCTGCCAACCACAGCGCACCGGTGGCGTTGAGCTCGAAGGTGCCGAGCTCGGCGCGCAGCGCGTGCCACAACCGCACGCTGGCCAGGGTCAGCGCGCGCATCGGATCGGGACTCGGCACGACCATGAGATGCCCCATGCAGCAGCCACTCGTGCCGGTGGCGATGCCGTCGCGTTCGACCAGGACCGTGGCCAAGCCGGCGCGGGTCGCGTAGTACGCGACCGCGCAGCCGACGATGCCGCCGCCGACTACGACGACGTCCGCGGTCTGTGTGCTTGTCGTGCCGCCCATGGCCGACAGCAGGAATAGCCGATGAGATTCGCGCGTGCCTCCCCGACGACGCGAAATGCATCGCCGCCCCCGATGCTCCGCGGCGGTGATCGGGGCAATCTGCCGGCGCCCATTCCACCTAGCGCGCAGGTGCTCGATGATCCGAGTCATGATCACTCTGACGACCTTCTTGCTTCCCCTGCTGCCGGCGGTCGTGGCGCTCGGCACACCGGCGGTCTTGCATCCGCATCACCCCAAGGCGATCCGCATCGGCGGAGCGGCGGGGTCGGTGAACATCACGTACTTCACGGTTCCGTACAACGAGACGCATCTCGCCAATCTGCAGCCGGGGTTTTCCTGGCATCTCGGGTTCTCCACTTGGAAGACCGACGTGCAGCTCCAGTGTGGTGAGGTGACGATCCCGGCGGGCGAGTACAAGCTCGACGCGGTCCACGCCGAGGACGGCTGGCACTTCGAGCTGAGCAACCTCGAGCTGGCGATGGCGAAGATGCGGGCGCGGTTCACCCGCGGCGAACGCGCCGAGGCAGCGCAGCAGCGGCTGGCCGAGCTGGTCACCGAGCTGGCGGACAGCGGCGGGACCGAGACCTACCGGCTACACGCCGACAGCTTCAAAGCGGACGACGAGGAGCACCTCGCGATGTACGCGATCCACCGCGGCTACAACACCACGCAGCGCATGAGCGAGACCCCGGCGAGCGGCGCCGAGTTCTCGCTGCGGATCAGCTTCGGCGACCTGCACCGCGAGGTGTCGGTGACCGAGGTGTTCGTGCCTCCGGCCGACGAGGGCGGCCGCTGAGACGGCCGGCGATCGCCCTCAACGAGCCGCCACCGCGCGGTCGCCGCTCTCCAGGTCGATGACCAGCAGCGCGCGGCGCACCGTGTCGACGGTGTAGAGCACGTTGCGCACCGGGTCGATCGAGATGCCGTGCGCCGACAGGATCGGTGGCCCAGCGCCCCGCAGGCCGCCGGCCTCGACTCCACTGACCAGACGGCGGCCGCCCAGCGCGTCGACTGCCAAGACCCGCGTCTGCTCGACCACGATCAGCTCTTGGCCCGGCCAACGGTCCATGGCGACCGGTGCCGAGAACGACGGGCCAGCGCCCGTGACTTCGTTGGTCACGCCGCTCGGGTCGACGCGCACGAGTCGCACGTCGCCGGGCGCCACCAGTTCGAACGTCATCACCCGGCCGGACTCGTCGAACGCGATCGGCCCGAACCTGCGGTCCGGCAGGGAAATCGACGCGCCGGCCGGGGGCGACACGACGAGCTCGTCGCCACCACCGGCGGCGGTCTCCGCCACCGCGGCGACGACGCCGAAGGCCTCGCGCGCGATCGCCAGGGCGACGACCGGTTGCTGCATGGTGAACAGCGCCTCCTCCCTGCCGGTCGCCAGGTCGAGTCTGAGCACGTCTTGGCCGCGGCGCGCCAGCGCGCTGGCAGGAGGTCCCGCTACCGACGGCAGCGTCGCCAACGCCACCGGTGGAACGCTGGCGCGATCGACGACCCATTCATCGTAGCCGCCAACGACTCCACCGAAGACCTGAGTGCAATACGCCGTCGTCAGCGGCATCACGTGCGGGTCACCGTCCAAGAGAGTCCACGCCAGCAACTCCTCGCCGCTCCCCAGCGGCAAGCCGGTCGCCGTCTCGACGCCGATCCCGCCGACGCCTTCGTCCCAGGAACAGCCGCCGCCGAGCACTGGTCCGGAGTCCTGACTCGGGGTCATCGCGGTCAGATCCAGAGCGGCGACGGCGCCCGCCACGCCGGGGACGCCGATCGACGCGCGCGCGGCGGCCTGGTCCACGACCATTCCCGGCAGTGCACTGCCGTCGCCCGGATCGAGGGCGGCGACCGCGGCGCGATCTCCGCTGGAGATGGCGACCGCAATCCACTCGCCGGTACCTCGATCTGCCGCCAGCAGCAGATCCGGGGCGACCACCCCGAGCGCGCCGAGGGCACCGAAGGCCGTGCCAGTGCCGCGCCCGGCGCCGGAGAGCTCGGCCCGCGCACCACTGGTGGGATCCAGCGCCAGCACTGCGTCGGCCAGGGCGACGTAGGCGGCGCCCGCAGCATCGAACGCCAGGTCGACCGCGCCAGTGAGCGCGGGGCCAGTGCCGACCGAGGCGCTGGCGACCAGCGCGCGGGCTCCGCTGACCACGTCGACGACGTAGATCTCGCCGGCGGGGGCATTCAACACGAGCAGGAAGTCGCCGCTCGGCGCCAGCGCCACGCGAGAGTGATGCGCGATCGTCGGGCCCGCATGCGCCGACCCGCTGAAGACCCCGCGGTCGCCGGTGTCGAGGTCGACCAACAGCAGCGCGTCACCGTCCCCGACGTAGGCGAAGCGCGGGTTCGCGCTGAGCGCAATCCCGGCGGGGGCGTTCCAAAGTGGCCCCAGCCCCAACGCCTCCCGCGAAACAACGCGGCGGTTGCCGGCCATATCGATCGCCACCACCCCGGGCGGCTCGACCGATGCCGCCAGCATCTCGCCCCCGGCGCCGGCAGCGACGGAGGCCAACACGCCGGTCCAGGTCACCGGCTCGAGCGTCAGCGGCAGCGCGACGTCGAGCCACCGGCCCGCGACTTCGACTTCGGCGTCGATCAGGCGAGGCCCGCTCCAGGAGAGGGGCAGCGAGGCACGCCAAGTGGCGTAGTCATCGTCGGTTTGCGCAACCTGCCCCTCGATGCGCAGCCCTGTGATGCGATTGCCATCGACGGTCACGGCTGCCCCGCGCACCTCGACGGCATCGCCGTCGACCAACGCAACTGGCCCGGGAAAGGACACTTGGAACAACGGTGTCTCCGGCCCGCTGTCGCTGTGACAGCCGATCACCGCGAGCGAAGACAGCAGTGCCGCGCCGGCGAGACTGCTCCGGGACCCCTGGGGCTCGACCATGACACCCCGTAGCCACGCGATCCTGCGTGGCAACAGGTCGGCGGGCGGGCGGCGCGAAGCGAGAAAATCGAGCCGGACTCCGTACTTAGCGTCGGGTGGAGCGCCAAATCGAGAGCAGCAGCCAAACACCCGCGACAATGGAGCTCCAAAAGCCGGCGAGGGCGAACACGGACAGCTCGCCGATGCGCGGACCGCCCGCCGCATTCAGCGCGATCGCCGTACCGATGATCAGCGCGGCGGTGATCATGCCGACGGCGAGGCGGTTGGCGCTGAGCTCGAGCCGTTCGGCGAGACGATCGAGGCGTCGCAGGTCTACCTCGAGGCGCAACGAACCGCTGCGGAGCTGCGTCAAGAGACGGTCGATGTGGCGCGGCAGCGACGCTGCCAGCGCCGCGCCATGCCGCCAACCGCGCCGCATGCGCCGCAGGGCCGCACGCGGGCCGATCGCCCGCCGCGCCACCGGTTCCAGGTGAGCGGCGAGTCGAAACGACGGATCGAGCTGTCGACCGAGGGCCTCCAGCGTGAGGAACACTTTGATCAGGAGGGCGACGTCGGCGGGCAACACCAGATCGTGATCGCGCAGCAGACGGCACACGTCGGTCAGCAGCGCGCTCGCATCGAGCTGTGCGAGCGGTAGGTCGCGATACCGTTGGATCAGACCGGCGACATCGACAGCCAACAGCTCGCCGTCGGTGTCATCGCCCGCGGACCACTCCAGCAGAACCTCGACCGCCGGCGCTTCGCGGCCCAGCGCGACGGCGCTCAGCAAGTCCATCAGTTGCTCGCGCCGGCTGGAGGTCAACTGCCCAACCATGCCGAAGTCGAGCAACGCGAGCCGACCATCCGGGCAGAGGATCACGTTGCCGGCGTGCGGGTCGGCGTGGAACAGACCGGCTTCGAAGATCATTCCCAGCACTGCGTCGGCTCCGGACCGAGCCATCGCCGCGCGGTCGAGTCCGGCGGGCAGACCCGCGTGCAGCGCCCGCCGGAGCCCGTCTCCGACGACATGGTCCATGACACAGAGTGACGCCTTGCTGTAGGCGTCGTGCACTCGCGGCACGACGATGCCCGCGTACCCCTGTAGGAAGCGTCGCATGCGCGCCGTGGTCTGTGCTTCGCGGCGCAGGTCGAGCTCATCCCGCAGGGATCGCGCGAACTGCCGCAACAACGCCTTCGGGCGAAACCGCCGCAGGTCGGGAATCTCGTGCTCGGCCAACGCCGCCAAACGCGCCAACAAGCGGAGATCGGTCTCGACGACCGCCTCGATGCCCGGGCGACGCACTTTGAGCACGACGTCGGTACCGTCCACCAGCCGGGCGCGGTGCACCTGCGCAATCGAGCCGGCGGCCAACGGACGAGCCTCGAACTCGGAGAAGACCTCGTGCGGGAGTGCTCCGAGGTCGACCTCGAGCTGCCGCAGCACCTCGGCGCACGGCGCCGGAGCCACCGAGTCCTGCAGCGCAGCCAGCTCTTCCGTCCACGCGTGCGGCAACAGGTCGCCGCGACCGGCAAGCACCTGCCCCAGTTTGACGAACACCGGGCCGAGTTCCTCGAGCGCGCACCGCATCCGTTCCGGCGCGGAACGCTCAACCGGCGGCGCGCGACGGTTGAGGCGCAGAGCCCGCCCGGCTCGCGCCAGCGCGCGGGCGATCCCGAACCGCCGCACCAAGTCGCCAAGGCCGTAGTGAATCAGGACGCGGGCGATCTCCTGCGTACGGCCCAAGTCGCGCGCGGTATGCAGTGCCTCGATCAACATCGTCGTGCCGGCTTCGAGATTGCAGTCCGCATGATCCGCATCGGGTTCGCGCACGCCCGGTGATGCCGAAAGCGCTGGACGGTCAGGACGCGATTCCTATCGTACCGGGCGCGGCTCTCGGCCTATGCCACTAACCCGCACGACGAGGGGCAGAATTTCGGCCAACGTGACCAGAACCGACGCAGCTCACCACCCACGACTTCGTCGCCGGTGGCCACGCCGACTGGCAGCTCTGGGGTTGGCCACCGCGCTGTCCTTGGCAACTGCCGAAGTCACGGTTCGCGCGACGGGCATCGCGCCCGTGGTCGAGACGCAGATGGGATGGCTGACGACCGATCCACATCTGCCCTACCGACCGGTCGCGGGCTCGCATATCCGCGGCCGCTCGAAGACCGACGAGTACGACTACGACCACCGCCACAACAGCCACGGGTTCCGCGACGTCGAGCGCGCGCTCGACAAGCCGGCGGGCGTGTTTCGCATCCTCGGCCTGGGGGACAGCTTTACCGCCGGCTGGGGTGCCGCCTTCGAGGAGACCTATCTGCGGCGGGCCGAGCACGCGCTCAACGCGCGCGCCGATGACCACCCGGCGGTGGAGATCGTCAAGGCCGGCATCAACGGCTATTACGCGGAGCCACAGCGGTTGCTGCTCGAGCACTACGGTCTGCGCTTCGACCCGGACCTGGTGTTGGTCGGCTTCGTCGCCAACGACGTGCTCGATACCCACCGCGGACTCGGCGCGCTGCGCGTGTCCAAGGAGGGCTACCTGACTTCGGAAGAGGCCGCCCGGCTGGGCGAGACCGGCGTCCGCCTGTACCGCAACAGCCACGTCGCGCGGATCGTGCTGCGCGCCTGGGTCGAGCGCGCGCATCGCGCGCGGCCGGCGGACTGGTGGATGCGGATCTACCAACCCGACGCCGCGTTCGAGCAGGCCTGGCGAGAGCTGGAGGGAGAGTACGACCGCATGCTCGCGCTGACCACCGCGCACGGTGCCCGACTCGTCGTGCTGTACGTGCCGAGCGAGGTGCCCGATCGCGAGTTCCACTCCTACCCGCCGGAACGGATGGGCCGCTGGTGCGCGTCGCGAGGCGTCCCGTTCATCGATCCGTCAGCGCGCGTGCGCGCGGCGGCGGACGCGATGCTGTACTGGCCGCGCGACCGACACTGCACGCCCGCGGGCTACGGTGTCATCGCCGAGGCGCTGGTCGAGGGCTTGCTGGAAAACGGCTTGGTTCCGTGAGGCGTCAGGCGCGCACCGGCGCCTCGTAGGTCGTCCAGGCGACCGGGCTCTCGCGCAGGATCACCTTGAGGTCGCCATCGAAGACCGCGGCCACGGCGGCACTGACTTGTTGGTGCAGGTACTGGCACAACCACTCGGTGGTCGTGTTGACACCGTTCAGCTCCGGCACTTCGTCCAAGTTCTTGAAGTTCAGCCGCGCGAGGATGTTCTGCAGCGCCTCCTGCGCGGACGCGAAGTCGACGATCAAGCCGTGCTCGTCGAGGCGCGGCGTGGTGTAGACCACTTCCACCTCGTAGGTGATCACGTGCATCAGCTGTGCAGGACCGAAGATGTCACCCTTCAGCGAGTGCGCACACTTGAGATAGTCGCGGATCGTCAGCGAGAACATCACCCGACTGTAAAGGGGCGGAGCCCGATTCCGGTTTTGCCAAAAGGGTGGGACGTGCCAGGCGGGGCGGCAAAGACTCGGGCAGCCTCGCGCCTCAGCACTTGCGCAATACCGAACATGCTTCGACTCCACCGTCTCGTCTGGTTCTCGCTCGCCGCGGTCTGCTCCTGCGTCCCAGCTCTGTGGGCGCAAGGCCCGAGGCTCCTGCTCGACGTCAACTCGACAAAGCCCCCGGAAGGGAGCTCGATGCCCCGTGACGCAGTGGTGCTGGGCAGCTGGATCTACTACACGGCCACCACCCCCACCACCGGCCGGGAGCTGTTCCGCACCGACGGCGCGGCGATCGAGCTGGTCGTCGACCTCGCCCCGGGCAACAGCAGCGCCAACATCGCCAACCTGACCGCGACGGGAACGGCGCTGTTCTTCACCCACACGGACTCGAGGGGCAACGAGCTCTGGACCTCCGACGGCACGGCCGCGGGCACGCGGATCGTCAAGGACATCCGTGAGGGCGGCTCCAGCTCGTTCCCACAACTGCTGACCGCTTCGGCTGGCAAGGTCTACTTCGCGGCCACCGACAGCGCCGGGCAGGAGCCGTGGGTCAGCGACGGGACCGACGCGGGAACCGTGCGCCTCGGCGACCTGAACCCCGGTGGGGCCAACGCGTCGCCGCGAAACTTCACCGCCTTTCGCGGTGGCGTGGCGTTCTCCGCGTGGTCGACGCTGGGGCACGAGCCCTACTACTCGGACGGCACGCCAGCCGGCACCGTTCGCCTGGCCGACATCTACCCGTTCGGCTCGAGCTCTTCGCCGACGAGTTTCGCCGTCCTCGGCAACAACGTGTTCTTCGTCGCGACGAGCCCGACAGCGGGCACGGAGATCTGGGTTTCCGATGGGACACCGGCCCGCACGGTACTCTTCATCGACCTGCGCCCGGGGGTTTCGTCGAGCCAGCCGGAAGATCTGACCGTGTCGGGATCCTCGCTGTACTTCGGCGCGCACGACGGCATCAACGGCCTGGAGCTGTGGGTGTCCGACGGCACGCCGGCCGGCACGCGCCTCGCCGACGACATTCAACCCGGGCCGGGCTCGGGCTACCGCGGCGAGATGGCCTCCTTGCAGGACGGCCGCGTCCTGCTCGCGGGACTCGACGGAGTCTCCGGCGTCGAGCCGTGGGTGTCCGACGGCACGCCGGCCGGCACGTTCTTGCTCGCCGATACCAATCCTGGGATCGGCAGCGCGCTGATGGCGAGCCTGACATCGGCCTCGGGCCGTGTGTTCTTCACCAACCAGCTGGGTCCGACCGGGCGCGAGCCGTGGGTGTCCGACGGCACCGTCGGCGGCACGGTGCTCTTGCGCGACATCATCCCCGGCACTTTCAGCTCGTCCCCGGTGTTCCAAGTGGTCGACCCCAGCACCAACAAGCTGATCTTCTCGGCGCCCGATCTGATCGCCGGCGATGAGCTGTGGGAGAGCGATGGCACGCCGGCGGGAACCGTCCTGCTCGCCAACACGCTCGCACCGCCTGCCGGCGCCACCAACTCCTCCAACGCGAAGAGCTATGTCCACGCCTTTGGCACGACGTATTTCTCCGCCAACGGCGGCCCCGGCTTCCACGAGCTGTGGAAGACCGACGGCACCGCGGCTGGCACCAAGCTGGTCCGGTCGGTCACCCTCGCCGCCACCAGCACCGCATCCTTGGCCGTGGCTGGCGACAAGGTCTACTTCCGCGCCACCGACGTGGCGACCGGCGACGAGCTGTGGGTCAGCGACGGCACCAGCGGCGGCACGCAGATGCTGCGCGACATTCGGCCGGGCTTCTCCAGCTCGAACGCGAGCTTCCTGACGGCGGTCGGCGACCGCCTGTTCTTCACCGCGAACGACGGGGCGACCGGACAGGAACTCTGGATCACCAACGGCACACCGGCCGGCACCACCCAGGTCAAGGACATCGAGCAGGGCTTCTCGAGCTCGGCACCGAGCGACTTGACCCGCCTGCACGGTGTGTTGCTGTTCGCCGCCGACGGCGGCTTCGAGACCGGTCGGGAGCTGTGGATCAGCGACGGCACGCGGCCGGGCACGCAGCTCGTCTTCGACGTGTTCCCCGGCTCGGTCGGCTCCAGCCCGGCAGAGCTCACGCGCGCCGACGGCCTGGTGTTCTTCCGCGCCAACGACGGCACTAGCGGAGTCGAGCTGTGGGTCACCGACGGCACCGCCGGGGGCACCCGCCGCGTCGCCGACATCTTCCCCGGCCTCGGCAGCAGCAACCCCACCGGCCTCACCGCGGTCGGCGGCACCGTGTTCTTCTCCGCCACCGACGGCAACTCGGGGACCGAGCTGTGGAAGTCGGACGGCACCGCCGGCGGGACCGTGCGCGTCGCCGACCTCGAACCGGGCATCTTCGGCGCCTCGCCGACCCAGCTCACCCGCCTCGGCGACGGCATCGTGTTCTCCGCGCTCACCGCGGCGAGCGGCCGCGAGCCCTGGATCTCGGACGGCACCGCCGCTGGCACGCGCCTCATCGCCGACCTCGTCACCGGCACCAACGGCTCGCAGCCGGCGGACTTCACCCCGGCCGGCTCGCGCTTCGTCTTCTTCACCGCGGCGTCCGGCGGCAGCGATCGCGAGCTGTGGCGCAGCGACGGCACCGCCGCCGGCACCGTGCGGATCACCTCGGGCTTGCTGGAGGGCACCTCTCCCTCCGACCTGACCCTGGCCAGCGGACAGCTCTTGTTCAGCGCCGCCGACAAGCTGCGCGGCCGCGAACCGTTCGTCCTCGACCTCGACGCGGCAAACCAAGCCGTCGGCTTCGCCTGCGGAGCCGGCCGCCGCCCCGAGCTGGAGTGCACCGACCCCGTGCTCGGCGCCGTTTCGCGCATCCTCGGCCGACAAGCTCCACCGGCAACGCCCGGCTTCCTTCTGCTCGGCCTGCCCAGCACACCGCTCACCCTGGCGGCCCAGCCCGGCAACACCTGCGCGCTGTTCGTCGCAGCGCCGGTCCTGCTGGCGACGCTGACCGTGCCCGCCGCCTCGACCACCTGGCAGCTCCCGCTACCGATCCCCAACGCCACAGCCCTCGCCGGCTTCGACGTCTCGATCCAGGCCATCTTCGCGCCCACCGCCAGCCCCGCCGGCGGCGACACCACCAACGCCATCGTCCTCACCCTCGGGCAGTAAGTACGGAAGTACGGAGTCTTGAAGGTACGGAGGTCAGGCTCCCGTTCATCACTTGGCCAGGCCAGCCGCCAAGGAGGAGGTTGTTGAGCCAAGTGATGAACGGGAGCCTGGCTCCGTACCTTCATGGCGCGAGTCAGACTCCGAAGCGGCGGGGGGGCGAGACCGCGTCGATGCCGCTTGGGCCGAGGATGACGAAGGCGGCGTGGACCGTGTGGCCACGCCAAGCGGTCCCCGTGGGCACGATGATCTCGGCCGTGATGACCCCCGAGGCGTCGACCACACCGCGCGCGCCGGTGACGCATGCCGGTAGCGCATCGGTCGCGGTCGCCTGCAAGAGTGCGTCGGCGTCGAGTGGTAGCTGCACGCCGCGCCATGTCGTCGGACCGCTGCCGTTCGACAACAGGAGCCGATAGCTGCGCCCGGTCCATTGCGGCGCATTCCACGACAGCCGCACCCGGACACCGTCGATCTCAACCCCCTCGGAGCGGGCGACGAGGTTCAGAGGCGGCCGCCTCTCGAGCTGCAAGTGGCCGAAGGCCCGCTGCACCCACTCCGCGTCCGGCGACTCGAACGGCATCCACAGTCCGTCCCCGACGCGCACCGCGTACTCGGCCCGCTCGAGAGCCTGCGCTTGTGTGCTCGCCGCCGGCCGTGGCTCGAAGTTGACACCGCGCTCCGCCAAGTAGCCGGGCGGCGGGCGCCGATCGTGCGCGATCTTGCGGCCCGCATTGGGCGTCGAGACCGGTGTGTGTGCGATCACTGCATCGCACAACCCCAGTCGGTCGACCACCGTGAGGTCCGGCAAGTAGAACGGCATCACGCCCACGGCGTACGCCGCTGCCACCGCGTCGCTTGGCAATGATCCGCGCGGCATCCGCTCGTATGGCGACCAATCGCGCACGCGCGCACGGCCGAACACGGCGTGCTCGCGCACGGTCTGCCCCACCAAGTGAGGCAGGTTCGCCCGCCGTGCGCGGTTGGAGATCGAAGCGGCGCGCGAGACCCCGGGCAACCACCGCAGCCACGGGCTGCGCTCCGGATCGTGCTCGACGAACAGGTACGACGTCTCCGCCCGCGACTGCAAGTCGCGCACGCGCCACACCGCAGTGTCCTGCAGCACGGCGACGTAGCCGACGAGCACCACTCCCAAGCCGATCGCCGGCAGCGGACGCCCCCTGCTGATCGCGATCACTCCGTCCGCAGCCGCCACCGCCAACAAGGGCCAGTAGAAGTCGAAGAACCGGTACTCGAAGTAGTCACCGCCGATCCACACGACGTACGCGGCATGCGCAGCGACGCTCGCCAGCCCCATTCGGTGCAAGACTCCGCGGCGCTCACCGCGGCGCGCGACCGCGCCGACCAGCGCGAGCGGCAGCTGCAGGTACAGCGCGGTCTCACAGATCGCGGCGAGCAAGAACGGCCCCCCCGCCTCCGGCCACGGCCGCACGTGCTTGGCGTAGTACGTGTTGGGCAACCACTCGCCGTAGTACAGCCAGCGAAACGCGAGCTGCGCGCCCGCCAGCGCCAACCACGGTCCCATCACGACCAGCCAGCCGCGCATCGAGACCGTGCGCGGGCCCAACGCCCAGCGCACCCCCAGCGCGACGCCGCCGATCAGCGCGGCCTCCGGCCGGGTCAGCGTCGCCGCCCCCAACAAGCCGCCCACCGCCAACCGCGCCCGCCAACCGGAGGCGTCGCTCAGCAACCAGAGCGCGGCGAACACCAGCAGCGAGAACTGCCGGGTCTCGAGCCCACCCGTCGACCACGCCGCGAACGACGCGCTGACGCAGAGCACTCCCGTCGCGATCCACGGCGCCACTCGACCGCCGGCGCGCGCCACTCGCCACACCAACACCAGAGTGAGCAGGGTGCAGCCGACCGACATCACCGGCGCCGCCAGCTCGGGCCGCATCCCCAGCCACGCCCACGCCGCCGCCAGCTGCAACACCCACAAGAGCTGGGTGTAGCCCTCGACGCGCTCGCCGGCGTTGAAGCACAGCCCCTCGCCCTCGATCAAATTGCGCGCGTAGCGAAAACAGATGAACGCGTCGTCGCAGAGAAACCACGTCTCGACCACCAACAGCGCGAGCACCGCCGCCCATGGCGCGTAGGCCAAGAGCGCGGCGGCTGGCCGCCACCGATCAGTGGTCACGCCAACGCCCGGAGAACTCCGGCGCGAACCAGTCGCGCGGATAGCGCAACACCTCGAACAAGCTGGCCACCAGCTCGCCCTGCGCGCCGGCGCGATGGGGATTGTGGTACTCCCACACGATGTCGCCCAGCATCGTCACCTCGAACGCCCGCCCCGTCACCGACTCGGTGATCAGCGTGTTGCCGTTGGCCAGCCGCTGGCAGGCACCGAGGATCGCCGAATAGAACGGCGCCAGCTCATCCCCCGAGTACTGCCACCGCACCGCGTAGCTGTGTGGATCGATTTCGATCACCCTCGACTGCGGTCCCTGGCCCCGGTTCTCGCCCTGGTTGTCGAACACCAGAACTCCACCCCCCGCCACCAACCGCGGGTGGTGCTGATAGCGCCACGGCCCCGCCATCGCCCACTCGACGACCGCTCGCTCCAGGTCGACCACCGCGATCGCGTGGATGGTCGGCACCGAGACCAGGACGTTGCCGCGCGCAAACGCCGGATGGTCGCCCTCCATGCTTCCGTCCAGCCACTCCACCGAGTTGGAGTGGAAGATGTCGCCAAACTTGGGCACGCGCAGCAGCCAGTCGGCATAGCGCGAGTTCGCGAAGCACTCGAGCAGCGAGACCGACCGGAGGAGCTCGCCGTCCGGCGACAGGACGCTGACCGAGTCCTCGAGGTAGCTGGACAGCAGATGCGCGGGTGGCCCCGCGCGCGCTTCGTCGAGCAACCGCACATCGCGAGTCAACGTGTAGATGCGCCCTTCGTCGTCGAGCACGAGATCGTGGTGCGGCCGGCACCGCGGATCGCGGAACGCCCACACCAAGCGCGAGTCCGCGTCGACCTTGATCATGCCGATGCCTTCGAAGATGGCCAGCAGGTCACCGTTGGGGTACGGCAGCACGCGGCGCCAAAACGTCTGGTGCACCGGCGGCTCCAGCAGCGCGTGCTCGTCGCCGGGCCAAACCTCGGCGCAGCCGAGCGCCCACCGGTGCAGCACGGTGCCGCGCAGATCCTGCAGCTCGGCCGCCGGCTCGTGCCCCGACAGCACGAGGTTGACGCCGGCCTGCGCCGCGTCGGCATCGAGGTGCGTCACCCAAGCCGCGCCGGTGCCCGCCGAGTGTCCCTGCAAGTAGGGCAGGTTGGCGAGCTCCTCCACCGACGGCGCACCGTCCCCCGGCCCGGCTGCAGCCCGGTGCCAGAAGCCGCGCTCGGGCTTGGCCCGAGCGGCGCCCGTCCTCGCCGGAGCCGGCGAGATCGCCGCATCGCCGCCGGGCTCGGCCTCCGCGCCGAGCCCGGCCGCTCCCTGTGCGGGCCACCAGCCGCCGACGGCGCCCGCCCAACCCGCCAGCAGTCCGCCGCCGAACGCAAGGGCGAGGAGAACGCAGAGGCGCATGATGGCAGAGGATACGTCACCGCGGCGCCGGGGCGATCACCACGCGCGCCGAGCGGGTTGCAGTTTTTAATCGATCGATTCAAAATGAATCGATCGGTTCGTCGATCTGACACCCAGAGACCCTGATGGCCACTGCCCGACCCGCACTGTCCCCCGCCGAATGGAAGGTGATGCAGATCGTCTGGCGCCTCTCCAGCGGCGCCGCGCGCGACATCTACCAGGTCGCCGAGGACGAGCACGGCATGGCGCCGAGCTCGGTCAAGACCCTGCTGCGCCGGCTGGCTGACAAGGGGCACCTGAAGACCAAACGGGTGGGCAACTGCTTCGTCTACCGGCCAACGCGATCTCGGCTCAGCATGCTGTGCGCCGCCGCCGACCGCTTGCTCGAGCACGCGCGCGGTGAGGGTGCCGGCCGCGTGCTCGCCCACATGATCGAGAACAGTCGGATGTCGTCGGACGAGCTCACCGAGCTGCGCGCGCTGCTCGATCGGCACGCGCCCGCGGAGACGGACGACGACGACCGCGGCGACGGAGACGGAGACCAGCGATGACCCCGGCATGGGAAGCGTGCGCCGCCGACTGGCTGCGCTGGGCCGGCAGCAGCCTGTTCGAGGGCTCGGTGATCGCCACCGGGATGTTGCTGGCGTGGTGGTTGGTGCGCGGCCGCGCGCCCGCCCGACTGACACACGCGCTGTTCGTCCTGCTGCTCCTGCGCATCGCGGCCCCGATCTCGCTGCCGATGCCGGCGTGGCTGGTCAGCCTGAACCCGACGCAGTGGGCGGCGGCCTGGCTCGCCGGCACGCCGAACGCGGCGTCGGCGGCGGCCGCGCCCGCGTTGCGGAGTGCGTCGACCGCGCTCCTCGACGGGCCCGCGCTCGCGACTCCCTGGTGGCACCCATGGCTGTTCGGCACGTGGCTCTGCACGGCCGCTCTACTCGCGGTGTGGCGGCTCCGCGCGCGCCTGCACGTGGCCCGCCTGATTCGCCGCGCACGTCCGCTGCCACCGGCACCGGGGCTCGACCTGGAACCGCTACGCGCCACCATGCGCGTGCGTCGCGCCGTGCGCCTCCTGGTTTCCGACGAGCTGGACACGCCGGCGGCGGGCGGTCTGCGCCGACCCTACGTAGTGTTGCCGCGCGGCCTGGCCGAATCGCTCACACCCTCGTCGCTGCGCTGGGTCCTGCTGCACGAGCTCGCGCACATCCGCCGCGGTGATCTGTGGACGGCCGCGCTGCAGGACGTGATCGGAACCCTCTTGTTCTTCCATCCCGGCGTCTGGCTCGCCAACCGTTTGATCGACGAGCAGCGCGAGTTCGCCGCCGACGAAGCCGCTCGGGTGGCGAGCGGTCTGTCGCGGCGCGCCTGCGGGTCCGGGTTCTTGTCCGTCGTCGAGTGGGCCCGCGCGCACCAGAAGGACGCGCGCCCGGTGCTCGCCATGTTCCGCCACCAACGCGTCATCAGGAGAAGACTCATGCGACTGCTACAAGACCGCCCACCGAAGACCAGATCGACCCTCGCCGGCTTCGTGTTCGCCGGACTCGGCGCCCTGCTGTTGATGCCGAGCGCGCACGCCGGCCAGCAGGACCCCGAGGGCAACCGACTCGAGCAGCTCGAGGCCAAGATCCGCCAGCTCGAGGCCGAGCAGCGCGAGCTGCGCAGTCAGCTGCGCGCGCTGAAACAGGAAGCGCCGCCGTCGGTGAAGAGCATTGAGCGGCGCAGAACGAGCGCACCGACCCCCAGGGTGTTGCGCACGGCCGAGATCGTCGGCACCGAGCTGCCGGTCGAAGAGGAGTTCCCCGTCGAGGTGATCGAGATCGGCCCGGAGTCCTTCGAAGTCTTCGAGACCGAGCCGATTGTCGTCGAAGAGGCTTTCGAGGTTGTCGAGATCGAGCCCATCGCCATCGAGGAGGCGTTCGAGGTCTTCGAGGTCGAGCCCATTGCCACCGAAGAGGCGTTCGAGGTCTTCGAGGTCGAGCCCATCGTCGTCGAAGAGGCGCTCGAGGCCTTCGAGGTCGAGCCCATTGCCATCGAGGAGGCGTTCGAGGTCTTCGAAGTCGAGCCCATCGTCGTCGAAGAGGCCTGGGAGATCGGCGGGGTCGAAGCAGTCGAAGTGGTCGAACCGGAGATCGAGGTGATCGAGGTCGAACCCGTGGAAACCGAGGCGAGCGGAGTGGAGGTCATCGAGACCGAGCGCGCCGGTCCGGAGCGCCGGCGTACGCCGGCCAAGCGCCGCCGCCAGTAGCCGGTTCGGCTCGGCTTGGCGCAGAGAACCGCGCGGATAGCATGCAGGCCCCATGGCCGTCCGCACCATCCTGCTTCTCGGCGACCCGCGCTTGTACGAGCGTTCCCGACCGGTCGAGCGGCACGAGCTCGATACCCTCGCGCCGATTGCACGCGACTTGCACGACACCATGCGTGCCTTTCAGCAGGAGCACGGTTGGGGTCGCGCGATCGCCGCGCCGCAGATCGGTGTCGCCTTGCGGATCGTCGCGATGAACGACGGCCGCCGACAGCTGACGTTCTTCAACCCCGAGCTCGACCAATACAGCGATGAGCAGCTCGAGCACTGGGAGGACTGCATGAGCTTCCCCGAGCTGTTGGTGCGCCTGCGCAATCCGCGTCGCTGCCGGCTGCGCTATCGCGATGCGCAGTGGCAACCGCAGACCGTCCACCTCACCGACGACTACGCCGAGCTGTTGCAGCACGAGGTCGACCACCTCGACGGCGTGCTCTCCGTCCAACGCGCCGTGGACGACCGCTCCATCGCGCTGCGCCGCGCCCGACCGGCCAAGCCGGGCGCGCTCCGCGGTGAGTTCCGGCCGGCCACGCACTGACGCCTGCGGCGTGCCGCTCACACGGGCGCAGCCGCCCGAGCCCGCCACGCCTCGAGCGACAGCGTGTCCTCGACCTCCCAATCGTAGTACCAAGCTCGCCGCGCACCGTGCACGTCGGTGGCTGCATTGTCGCGCACGTACTCGAGGAACTCGACGAGGCAGCGGCTCTGCTCCCGCGAGTAGTTGGCGAAGTGGCGCGCGCCGTGCCACCACGGCGCCGCGGAGTCGGACGGCGCGAGGCCCGGCAAGTGCTCGCGCATCCGCCACAGAATCGAATCGAGGATCTCGTGCTCCGCATCGTGCACGAGTCCGGCGTGCAGGAACGCCGGCACGTAGTAGTTGAACAGGTGCGGAGGTGTCTGCAGGGAGAAGCCGATCGCGGCGCAGATGTCGAAGCGCATGCCGCCGAGGTCGTGCGGCTCGACCTCCGTCCACGGGCGATCGGCGAAGCCGGCGTACTCATCCACGCCCGACGGGTCGAGGCCGAAGCCAGGCGGGTACGGCGGCACGGGGTCGATCGGAAAGCAGGCGCGCAGTCGGGCGCGCACCGCTTCGCTTCGGGGGGCTCCGTCAGGGTCCATGGCTGCTCCGCACATACGGATTCTTACCTGAATCACGCCGGCCGCGCAGAAAGCGCGAGTCGGATGCACCCTGGTGCGGCCTGCGCGCAGTACCCAAGCAGCCCCAGGTTCCGAACCCGCCCGCTTCTGCGGGCGACGTCTCATGCACGCACGCCATTTCACCGCGGTCCTCGCCGCGCTGGTGCCCGCCGTTGCGGCGCAGCACATCTCCTACCCGCAAGAGACTCTCCAGTACCGCCTCGGCAACCTCCTGCCGTTGGGCTCCGGCGGAGGAGGCGCCGGCAGCCAGGTCGAGGAAGGCCGCTGGCACCAGCTGATCCCCGCCGACCACTTGCCGACCCGGCCCGGGCCGATCCGCGGCCTGTCGGTCGTCATCGGCGGCCTGTTCGGTGCCGAGCACGCGATCCCGTACGCCTCCTTGCGGATCAGTCTGGCACACACCAACCGGACGACGCTGAGCACCGCGTTCGCGCAGAACCTCAACAGCCCGGTCACGGTCGTCGATCGGACCGACACGGTCCTGACCTGGATCGAGCAACGCTGGAACCACCTGCCGTTCGACACCCCGTTCGACTACGACGGCAAGAGCGGCCTGCTGATCGAGTTCCGCAAGGAGGTCGACGCCCGCTTCCGCGGCTCTTCGTCGGCCGCGAACCAGCCGGGCAACCCCGGCAGGCCGGATCTGCCCGCCGCGGTCTACTCGTTCGGCCCCGCCGGCTCGGGCGCGGCCGGCGCAGCCAATGCCGCGGTGATCGGCGCTCCGCTGCAGCTTCGCCTGCACGTCGAGTCGCCGACCCTCGTGCTGCTGAGCGATCCGGTGCCGGCGTTGTTCGGCCACGTGTTCGCGTTGGCACAGAGCTTCGACGCCACGGTCACCGCCGCCGCCGGCAGCCGCTACTGCACCTGGGTGGGCGCCGGTTTCGGCCCGCGTTTCTCATGGCCGGGCGCCAGCGGCGAGGGCGTCGTCCAACCCCTCGCGGTCATCTCGGTCGGCGCGATCGGCGGCGAGGGCAGCGCGACGGCCAGCGTGCCGATCCCCGCCGATCCCAACCTCGTCGGCGGTCTCCTCGCCGTGCAGGCCGGCGTGCTCGGTACCAACGGACAGCTCTCGTTCACCAACGCGGCCGACTTCGTCATCAACAGCTGACTGGACCGGTCGCGGGCGCACCGCTCGGTCTCTTCGATCCTGCTAAGATCGACCGCCGCGATGCCGCTGTCCGACTTCCACCCCGCTGTCCGCCGCTGGTTCTCCGAGCAGCTCGGCACGCCGACCGAACCGCAGGCGCGCGGCTGGAGTGCGATCCGCGCCGGTGACCACACGCTGATCGCCGCACCGACCGGCTCGGGTAAGACGCTCGCGGCGTTTCTGTGCGCGATCGACGGCCTCGTCCGGCAGGGCACGGCGCTGCCGGATGCAACGCAGGTGCTGTACGTGTCGCCGCTCAAAGCGCTCGGCAACGACGTGCAGAAGAACCTGACGACACCGCTCGAGCAGATCGCCGCGCTCGACCCAGCGGTCCCCGACATCCGCGTCACCGTGCGCAGCGGCGACACGCCACAGGCGGATCGCGCGCGCATGCTGCGCCGCCCCCCAAACATCTTGGTGACGACGCCCGAGTCGCTGTACATCCTGCTCACCAGCGATGGTGGCCGCGCGATGCTGTCGTCGGTGCGCACGGTGATCGTCGACGAGATCCACGCCGTGCTCGGCGACAAGCGGGGCGCGCACCTCGCGTTGTCGCTCGAGCGATTGGCGGCGTTGTGCGGCGACGTGCAGCGCATCGGCCTGTCCGCGACGCAGAAGCCCCTCAGCGAGGTCGGCCAGTTTCTCGTCGGCACCGGGCGCCAGTGCAACACGGTCGACGCCGGCCACCTGCGCACGCTCGACCTCGCGGTCGAAGTGCCGGGCTCCGAGCTGTCGGCGGTTTGCTCGCACGAGGTCTGGGACGAGATCTACGACCGCGTCGTCGAGCTGGTGGAAGCGCACCGCACGACGCTGGTGTTCGTCAACACGCGCAAGCTCGCCGAGCGCGTCGCCGCCCGGCTCACCGACCGGCTCGGCGCCGAAGCCGTCACCAGCCACCACGGCAGCTTGGCGCGCGACCGTCGGCTGCTGGCCGAGCAACGCCTGAAGAACGGCGAACTCAAGGCACTGGTGGCGACCGCCTCTCTCGAGCTGGGCATCGACATCGGCGACGTCGACCTGGTGGTGCAGATCGGCGTGACCCCGTCGATCGCGGCTTTCCTGCAGCGCGTGGGCCGGGCCGGCCACGGCGTCGGCCGCGTGCCGATCGGCCGCATCTTTCCGTTGACGATGGACGAGCTGGTCTGTGCGACCGCCGTGCTGCGCAGCGTGCGCCGCGGCGAGCTCGACCGCACGCCCCAACCGGCAGCGCCGCTCGACATCCTGGCGCAACAAGTCGTCGCCGCCTGCGTGGCCGAGACCTGGGAGGCCGACGCGCTGTTCGAGCGGATGCGGCGCGCATGGCCGTATCGAGAGCTCGAGCGGAGCGACTTCGACGCGGTGATCGCACTGCACGCCGATGGTCGGCAGTCGCTGCTGCACGTCGACGGAGTCGGGGGGCGACTGCGCGCGACAAGGAGAGCGCGGATTCCGGCGATGACGGCCGGCGGTGCCATCCCGGACACCGCCGACTACCAAGTGGTACTGCAGCCCGAGGGGCAGGTGGTCGGCACGCTGCACGAAGACTTCGCCATCGAGTCCAACGTCGGTGACATCTTCCAGCTCGGCAACACGTCGTGGCGCATCCTGCGGGTCGAGCCCGGCACCGTGCGCGTCGCCAACGCCGAGGGCCTGCCGCCAACCCTGCCGTTTTGGATCGCCGAGGGCCCGGCGCGCACGCGCGAGCTGTCGGCGTCGGTGGCCACTGTGCGCGAAGATCCGGCGGGGTCCGCCGCAGCCGCGGAACTCGGCACGGCCGCCGCCGACCAGTTGCAGCACTACATCGACGCCGGCCGCGCGGCGCTGGGCACGGTGCCGACGCAGCAGCGCATCGTGCTCGAGCGCTTCTTCGACGAAGCCGACGGCATGCAGATCGTCGTGCATGCGCCGTTTGGTGGGCGCATCAATCGCGCCTTCGGCCTGGCGCTGCGCAAACGGTTCTGCCGCCACTTCGGTTTCGAGCTGCAGGCGGCGGCCAACGAGGAGGCGTTTCTTCTGTCGCTGGGTCCCCAGCAGAGCTTCCCGCTGGCGGAGATCGTCACCTATCTTCACCCCGACACCGCGCGCGCCGTGCTCAGCCAGGCGCTGCTGGCGGCGCCGATGTTCCAGACGCGGTGGCGCTGGAACGTGACGCGCTCGCTGTTGGTCAGCCGCACGCGCGGCGGCAAGCGCGTGCCGGCCCCGCTGCTTCGCTTCCGCGCCGACGACGCGCTGGCGGCGGCCTTCCCGCAAGCGACTGCTTGTCCGGAAAACCTGCCCCCCGGCGACACGCCGATCCCGCTCGACAACCCCATCGTGCGGCAGACCGTCGAAGACTGTCTGCACGAGGCGATGGACGTCGACGGGCTGCTGCAGGTCCTGCAAGGCCTGCGCAGCGGAGCGATCGAGGTCGTCGCCATCGACCGCCCGGAGCCGTCACCGTTCGCCGAGGGTATCCTCAACGCGCAGCCCTACGCGTTCCTCGACGACGCGCCCCTCGAGGAGCGGCGCAGCCAAGCCGTGCTCAACCGGCGCGCGTTCGTGCCGGAGAAGGTGCAGAAGAGCGGGCCGTTGGATCCCGAGGTCGTGCGGCGCGTGCGCGAGGAGGCCTGGCCGGCGCCGCGCGACGCCGAGGAGCTGCACGAGGCACTGCTGTGGATGGGATACGCCCGCGACGACGAGTGCGCCGACTGGCGGGTGTGGCTCACGGCGCTGGCGGCGGCCGGCCGGGTCGTGCGCGACGGCGACCGCTGGTTCGCGGCGGAGGTCGATCGCGGCGACGCGCTCGGTCTGCTGCGCGGTCGACTCGAAGCGCTCGGGCCGATCCACTCCGACGACCCGCTCCTGCTCACCCTGGAGGCCGAAGGCGTCGCGGTGCGCTGCGCGGTCGACGGCGCGCCGGCTTGGTGCAACCGGCGGCTGCTGGCGCGCATCCACCGCTACACCGTCGAGCGGCTGCGCCAGGAGATCGCGCCGGTGGCGCCCGCTCAGCTGCTGCGCTTTCTCGCATGCTGGCAGCACGCCGACCCAGAGCACCGGCTCGAGGGTCCGGCCGGCGTCGAGCAGGTGCTCCGCCAGCTGGCGGGTCTCGACGCACCCGCGTGGGCATGGGAGCCCATGGTGCTGAAGGCCCGCGTGCGCGACTACAAGAAGGAATGGCTGGACGAGCTGACGCTGTCCGGCCAGTTCGCCTGGGGCAGGCTGTGGGGCAACGGCGCGTGCGCGGTACGCAGCGCGCCGCTCAGCGTCGTGCCGCGCGAGGATCTCGGGGCATGGCTCGCACTCGCGCGCGGCGAGCGACCGGAGCTCGGCGCCGACGCGGCCATCGTGCACGAGACTCTCGCGGCGCGCGGTGCGATGTTCACCCTCGAGCTGCAGATGGCGACGCAGCTGCTGCCGAGTCGACTCGACGACGCGCTGGGCGAGCTGGTCGCGCGCGGCTGTGCCACCAGCGACGCGTTCTCCGCCCTGCGACAGCTCACCGTCCCGGCAAGTCGGCGCCGGCGCCGCGTGACGGCGTCGGGACGGTGGAGCTTGCTCGACCCGACCGCGCACGATCCGCCGGACGTGGACTTCATCGCCGACCGGTTGCTCGCGCGCTACGGGGTGTTGTTCCGGGCTCTGCTCCAACGGGAGCGCATCCCCGTGCCATGGCGCACGCTCCTGCGTGAGCTACGGCACCGAGAACTCGCCGGCCGCATCCGCGGCGGCCGGTTCGTCACCGGTTTCGACGGCGAGCAGTTCGCGCTGCCGGAGGCAGTGCGGCTGTTGCGCGCACAGCGCAAGCGGTCGGCGCCGCCGTTGCAGGTGGCGGCCGCCGACCCGCTCAACTTGAGTGGCATCGTGACGCCAGAAGAACGGGTGTCTCCGCTGACCCACCGCACGGTCGCGGTGTAGCCGTGGGCCAGGACGGCCACGGCACTTTTCCCAGATCAAGACCACGAGGCTCCCCAAGGGCAAGATCGAGGAGAACGCACCACGAAACGGAGAACACGATGCGGCCGCGCGCACCTGCGTTGAAACCCCTGGCGATCTTGACCCTCGGCACCGCGCTCACCGCGCAGGGCTACCCCCTGTGGACGAGCACGTCGCCCGCGTTGCCCGTCCATCCCAGCGCGGGCACCGGCGACATCGACGGCGATGGAGTCCGCGATCTGCTCCGCGGCCCGGTGCCATTGAGCGGCGGCCCGATCGAAGTCGTCTCCGGCCGCGACGGCATCGTGCTCCGGACCCTCGCGGCTCCCGCGGGGAGCGCCGCGTTCGGTTACGCGCTTGCCCCGTTTCCCGACGCCGACGGAGACGGGGTAGCGGACATTCTGGCCGGTGATCTTCGCGCGACCGTTCCCGGGACCGGGTTGGGCAGCGTGCTCGTCGTCTCCTCGGCGACGGGCATGGTGCTCGAGCGCGTCTCTGCACCGGCCGGCGCGCAGGAATTCGGCATCGTCGTCGCTGCCGTGAGCGACCTCGACGCGGACGGGACGGCCGACATCCTGGCCGCGGCGACGACTCCGTCACAGGTCGTCATCGCCTCCGGGCGCACCGGCCTGCCGCTGCGCACGCTCGCCGGTACCGGCCCGTTCGATGGCTATGGCGCGAGCGTGCTCGACGCCGGAGACGTCGACGGCGACGGTGTCGCGGAGATCGCGATCGGAGTCACCGAGCCCGGCAACTCGCTCGACCCACCGTTCGTGCCGACCGGCACCGGCTACGTCGAGCTCCGCTCCGGCGCCACGGGAGGCCTGCTGTGGGTCAGCCGCGGTGCCGCGGTGCGCGACGCGTTCGGCAGCGCGCTCGCGCGCGTGCACGACGTCGACGGCGATGGGCTGCCCGACTTGCTCGCCGGCGCCCCGCAACGCTACCCCTGCTCCGACATGACCTGCTACTCCGGCGCCGGCTATGCCTCGGTTCTGTCGGCGCGGACGGGCGCGGTACTGCTCACGGTGAACGGCACCGGCACCGCCGCGCAGTTCGGCGCATCGGTCACCGCGATGCCCGACGTGGATGGCGACGATGTCGATGATTTCGCGGTCGGCGCACCGGGCGACGACAACTATTTCTACGTTCCGTTTCCCGGTGTAGTGCACGTGTTCTCCGGCGCAGACGGAACCGGAATCGCGAATGCCGGCACGGCGCCCGATCTGTTCGCCGGCAGGGACGTGATCGCGCTCGGCGATGCCGACGGCGACGGCGTGCCGGATGTCGCCAGCGGTCCGCGGCTCGATGCGCGTTCGCTGGTGGGCATCGCGAACGGCGATCTGCGCGTGGGCACCGCGTGTGCGGGCGCGGGTGGACGCGCGCCCACGCTCGCGACCTACGGTGGGACCATCGATGCGAGCGGCAACGCGCGCTTTGGCTTCGCGGTCTCGCAGGGCCGCGCCAATGCCCCCACGGCGCTGCTGCTCGGCACCGCGACCAACCCCGCCGGAGTGTCGTTCGGCGGCTGCAGGGTGCACGCCGGCGGCACCATCGTCGCCGCCGTGCCCGCGGCGACCCTGAGCAGCAACGGCCATCGGTTCCTGCCCACGCCGGTTCCGGTGCTGCCGCCGGCGACGGCGGGATCGACGCTCACGTGGCAGGGCTTGGTGCTGGATGCGGCCAGCCCGAACGGACTCTTCAGCGTGACCGAGGCGGTGGTGACGACCGTGCGCTGAGAGGCCGTGCGCTGAGAGGCCGTGAGCTCTGGCGCCGGCCTGCCGGGTTGACCTGCCTCCGCGGTCGCCGAGGATCTGGGTCATGGTTCACCGCGCGCTCTGGATGATCATCGCTGTCGCGTGCGGGTGTGCGCAGTATTCCAAGCTCGAACACTCGACGAGCACGCCCATGACCCCGCACCTGTTTCGTGTCATCGTCCCGGTCGGCGACATCCAGCGCGCCGAGCACTTCTACGCTCGGGTTCTCGGCCTCGCCGGTGAACGCGTGTCGCCCGGACGCCACTACTTCGACTGCGGCGGGACGCTGCTGGCGTGCTTCGACCCCCGCGCCGACGGCGACGACTTCGACGCGACGCCGAACCCGGACCACATCTACTTCGCCGTCGACGACCTGGACGCGACATACGAGCGTTGTCGTCAGGCCGAGCCGCGGCGGCTCGATGCGGAGATCGCGGTGCAACCGTGGGGTGAGCGCAGCTTCTACGTGACCGACCCGTTCGGCAATCGACTGTGCTTCGTTGCCCGGGAGACCGTGTTCAGCGGAAAGAAGTAGCGTGCGGAGGGCCGCTGCGAGGCCTGGGTCTCGACGCTGTGCCGAGGCGGCGGCGCTCATCGGCTGCGCGTTCGGCAGCGCTTGCGCGACCCGCGGTCCGGATCTCGACGCGGTCGCGCAGCGGACCCGCGCGTTCGTCGGCGCGCCCGCGTTGGGCGTCTTGGCGGGGCGCTCTGGTGCCCCGCCCGAAATCGCGGTGACCGGCGTCCGTGTGCAGGGTGCCGATGCTCTCGCGCAAGCAGACGACGCCTGGCACTGGGGATCGATCACCAAGTCGGTCACCGCCACCCTCGCGGCGCGCCTCGTCGATCAAGGGCTCGTGACGTGGGACGACAGCGTGGAGCGACACTTGGGTTCCTCGATTCCCGACATGCGGCCCGAGTTCCGGCCGGTCACGCTGCGTCATCTCCTCGCCAACGCCGGCGGCCTGCCGAACAATCTGCCGCTCCACCGCTTCGCCGAGTTCGCGACGAACCCGGACGACCCCATCGCCGATCGACGGCGTTGGGTCCGCCTGGCCCTGCGACAACCCCCGGTGGCCCGCCCCGGCGAACGCTTCGACTACTCCAACAACGGCTTCATCGTCGCCGCTGCGATGCTCGAGGCGGTGACGGGAGCCTCTTGGGAGGAGCTCGTGCAGCGCGAGGTCTTCGAACCGTTGCAGATGACCGGCGCGGGCTTCGGCGCGCCGCCGGGGGCCGCGATTCGCGGGCACGTGCGCACCGACGAAACGCCGGTGCCCGCGCCGCCGCTACGCGACAATCCCCCGGCGCTCGGCCCGGCAGGGCGCATCCACATGCCGTTGGGCGCCATGGCGCGCTATCTCGCGGCCCACGCTGACGAGCGCGCCGACTACCTTTCCGCCGACAGCTGGTCCGCCCTGCACACCGCGCACTTCGCGGCGCAGTACGGGCTCCGCTGGTTCACGACCGGAGAGACCACCCGGTGGCACCACGGCTCGAACACGATGTGGTACGCCGAGGTGGCCATCGACGTGCGCAGCGGCACTTTCGGTGCCGTGGTGGTCAACGACGGCGGGGTCGCGCGGACTCCCGATCGGTTGCGGGAGCTCCTGGACACGCTCGTGGAGGGCGGTCCGCCGAGGTAGCGCCGGGGCGGGGCGGGCGGTTGGCTGGGTGGGGTGCGAGGTGATGAATCGGAGCCTGGCTCCGTACTTTCAGAAGCGTGATTCGATGCCGAAGACGAGGCTTTGGGTGGAGAGGGTGTTGCGGACGGAGGTGTTGGGGATCGCGCCGCCGATCGACTGGTAGGGGCCGTCGATCTCGTTCTCGAAGCCGTGGGTGTAGGTGAGGCTCGCCGAGCAGTGGTCGCTGAGCGCCGCGCTCAGGCCGACGCCGAGGTGGTGCTGGATGATCGCCGGCGCGGTGACGTTGATCGCCGAGATCGCGTCGGGCACGGGGTTTTGGTTGAACGAGTAGCCGCAGCGCAGGGTCAGGGTGTCGGTGGCGCGATACTGCACACCGAGGGCCAGGACCCAGATGCTGTCCCAGCCGAAGCCGCGCACCGTGCCGGTGTTGTCGAAGCCGCTCTCGCGAAAGCCGTCGGTGTTCTCGTAGTCGATGTAGCGGACATCCAGGGCGAGCTCGAGGTCGTCGAGGCCGGAGTAACCGAGGCCGAGCGAGGCGATCATCGGGAAGTCGAGGTTGAAACCGAACGCGCGCGGCGCGCCGAGCTCGTTGGTGGTGTTGAACTCGAACTTCTCGAACCACTGCGGAGTCTTGAGCGACGCGCCGAACTGCCAATCGCCGCCGTCGTAGAAGGCACCCGCTTGGGCGCCGATGCCGAACGCCGACGTCGCGGAGGTCGAGGGGTAGGTGCCGAAGCCGTCGCCGTTGGCGTCGTCCGGCGCGGTTGCGGCGAACGGCCCCATCTCGAGCGAGGCCCAGTTGATCACCGGCGCGAAGCCGACCGACCAGCCTTCCGACACCGCGTAGGCCAGCGTCGGAGCGATCTGCATCAGCTGGTACTGCGAGTAGATCCGGCCGTAGCCGAGGCCGTTCGGCGCCTGCGGCGAGGCGATCGGGTTGGTGCCGGAGACGGCGTAGTCGACGCCAAAGCCGGCGATGCCGTAGGCGCCGAGGCCACAGGTCCAGCGCGAGCCCTCCTCGCGCAGCACGAAACCGATGCCGGGAATCGGCGAGGCACCGCGCTGGCTGCTCGAGCTGCCGGCGAGCGTGGTCGACGGGAAGCCCGGCGCGAACGCACCGCCGTCGACCCGCGACGACAGCGACGTGTCGGCATCGAACAGCTCGAGACCGAACCCGAACTCGCTGCGGCCCAGGTGCCCGATCGCGGCCGGGTTCCAGTAGAGCGCACCCAGCGAGTCGACCGGATTGCCAGTGGCCGCGCCGGCCATTGCCCGGTTGGCTGGCCCCACGCCGTTGAGCACGTGACCGGTCTGCGCCACCGCCCCGCCCGGGATCAGCGCCACCACGGCACCGAGAACCACCACCGCCAACCCGCTGCCGTCGATCAGCCGCACTCGTGCTCCCCCGGAATCGGACCGCCCACCGGACCGCGCTCCCGACAACCCTCCGATCGACTGGTAAGCCGGCAAGCTTGAGCGCCGAACCGCCGGCGGCAGCGCACCGATCCGAGACCGAATTCACCGGCGCGGTGGCTATTCTCGAGACGTGCTGATCGACCTCGCGCGGGGCGCGGGCTTCATGGTCCGCGGGTTCGCGATGCTCCGGCGGCCGCGCATCCGCCGGCTCGCCGCGGCACCGTTCGCCGCTGCCATCGCCGCCCTCGGCGCCGCGGTCTGGGCCGGCGCCGCCCTGTTCTCGCGTCTCCTGGACTGGCTGCTCGGCACGATTCCCACCTGGCTGCAGTGGCTCGAGCCCGTGCTCTGGGTGCTGTTCGCGGTCGGCGCGGCGGCCGCGTTCGTCGTTCTGTTCGGGGCGATCGCGAGCTTGGCCTCGTCTCCGTTCAACGGACCGCTCGCCGCCGCGGTCGAAGAGCTCGCCACCGGCCGAGCCCCTCCATCGGCGTCGTGGGGCGAGACCGTCCGCGGCGCACCGCGCATGCTGCTCGGCGAAGCCGCCAAGGTCGTCTACACCCTGGGGTGGACCGGCGGCGCGCTGGTGCTGTTCCTGATCCCCGGCATCAACGTGGCCGCCCCGGCGCTGTGGCTGCTGTGCGCCGCCTGGGTCACCGCGTTCTCCTTCTCCGACTACGGACTCGCCAACCACGGCGTCGGCCTGCGGCGCGCCCGCCAGCTGCTGCGCCGCCGGTGGGGCGCCGCGATCGGCTTCGGCGGCGCGGCACTGCTATGCTTCGCGGTCCCGCTGCTCAACCTGCTCGCAGTGCCCGCGGCGGTTTGCGGAGGAACCCTGCTCGCCGTGCACGTGCGGCGCTGAACCACCACCCCCCGCACGCTCGTTGGACCGACATGCCCAGCCTCGCTGCCCTCTGCTGTGCCGCGCTGCTCACGAGCCAGGCAGACCTGCCCACAGCCACGGGCGATGGGTCGTTGCGCGCGACTTGCGTGGCCCTGATCGCGCACCTGGCCCTCGGCGAACCAGAGCTTCCGCCGCTGAAGAGCGAACAGGGCGCGGCGACCGCCGCGCTGCTGCGCCGCGCCGCGCAAGCCGCCGGCGGGCCGCTGGCCGACACCCGTGCCCCCGACTGGAGGTCGGACCACGCGCTGGCGACGCTCGCGCTCGGTCTCTTGGCCGAGCCGCCCCCGGAGCCCGAGCTGCGCAGTGCGTTCGCCGCCGCGGTGCAGGTGCTCGAGCACCACTGCCTGCTCGACGACCCGGCCCTCGAGCCCCAGACGCGCGTCTTCGCGGTGTGGGCGCTGAGCCTCGCCGGCCCTCTCGGCCTGCGCGTGCAGGAGTCCACGTGGCAGCGGCTGGATCATTGGTTGGAAGGCCGCAAGTCGGCACCGAAACCGCGACGTGCCGGCGCGGCAGCGCGCCGGCAGGCGATCGCGGCACTGACGGTGCGGACGCTGCGCACCCCTGTCCGCGAGTTCGCGGACCTGAACGCGCCCTGCCTGGAGCTGCTGCACACCGCCGGACCGGGCGCGGCTGACCTCGAGCCGGTCGACTGGTTCTTCCTCGCCTTCTCGGCGTACCACCTGGGCGGCAAGCCGTTTCGCGAGTTCCAACGGCGGCAGCGACTGCCGGGAGCCGCGCGGCCGCTAGGGGACTGGCAGGGCGCGTGGGACCGCGCCGCCGGCCCGGAGACGTCGCTCGCCCTCCAGCTGACGGCGCTGGCGGTCTACTACCGCTACGCGCGGCTGTCTCGCGACTGGTAGCGGCACCGGCGATGTGACGCAGCCGCTTGACAATTATAAGACGGCACGTCTTAACGTTGGCGCTCGATTAAGACGACTCGTCTTAAGAAGGCACGCCGCATGCCCAAACCCGACGTCACGCCGGCCGAGCTCGCCGTCCTCCAGGTCCTCTGGCAGACCGGGGCGCGCTCCGTGCGCCAGATCACCGACACGCTGTATCCCGACGGCGGCACTCCCGAGTACGGCACGGTGCAGAAGCTGTTGCAGCGGCTCGCGGCCAAGGGGCACGTGGGCTGCGACCGCGACGCCAGCCCACACCGCTGGCAGGCGCAGACCCCTCGAGAGACCCTTGTCGACACGCGGCTGCAAGACCTGGTCGATCAGGTCTGCGCGGGCTCGATCCTCCCCATCGTCTCCCACCTGGCGCGGCGGCGGCTCGACGCCGACGAACGCGCGGAGCTGCGCCGCTTCGTCGAGCAGCTCGACGGAGCGCCCGCCAAACGGAGGCGCCGGCGATGACCGACGCTTTCGTCATGATCCTGGCCAATACGCCGATCGCCGCGGCGATCGGCACGGCGGCGTGGGCGTGCGCGCGGGCCGGCCGGCCCGGCACTGCCCACGCCATCTACTTGCTGGCGCTACTCGAGCTCGTCACCCCTACCTGGCTCGCGGTCGGCGCGTGGTCACCGGCACCGCAACCGCCCGAAGTACGGCGCGTGGACGGGGCGCTTTCGACAAGCCCAGCGACCGTCTCCCAGCCGGCATCCGCGACCGCCAAGCCCGCTACATCCCAGTCCAGCGCGACGCCTCCGGCTCCGCATGCCGGCGCGGCGCCCGCCTCGTCTGCGCCAACGCGCACGCTTTCGGCGGCGAGCTTGCTGGCACCGACCTGGGCGTTGGGCGCGTTGCTCCTGGCCTCGTGCATGCTGCATCGCGGCCACCGCTTCCGCACCGCGGTGCGCGGCGCCCGACCGGCACCGACCTCATGGCAAGAAGAGGCGCGCGCGCTGCTGCCCGAGGTCGGCCTGCGCCGGTTGCCAGCGCTGTTCGCGGTGCGCGCCGACATCTCGCCGCTGGTGTACCCCACGCTGCGCGGCCCGCAGATCCTGCTGCCGGAGCCCCTGCTGGCGGGCATGCCCGCTGCGCAGCGCCAGGCCCTGCTCCTGCACGAGCTCGCCCACGTCCGCCGCCGCGACCCGTGGCTGCGCCCGCTCGAGGTCGCCCTGCTGCTCGGCCTCTGGTGGCACCCGTTGGCGTGGTGTCTGCGCGCCGGCCTGCGCGAGGCCGAGGAAGCCGCCTGCGATGCGTGGGTCACCGCCGCGCGCCCCGACGCCCGGCGCGCGTACGCGCAGGCCTTGCTCGCCGCCGCCGACGCGATCGCCGCCCCGAAACCACCTTCATTTGCCTGTGGCGCACTGCGCCTCGACCACTGGAAGCAACGCATGAACGCGATCCTGACCCGTCCTTCTCGGCCGCGCAGCGGCCCGTTCGGCCGCGCCGCCGTCGCTGGCGTCGCCGCTCTCCTGCCGCTCGGCCTACTGCCCGCGCAGCCGGAGACCACGCCTGCGACAACCACCACGGCGGCCGACGACGCCGAGGAGGCGACTCCGGTGGATGGCGCGCAGGTCTACGGCGCAATCCAACGCCCTGGATGGCATCAGCTCGGTGCCGAGACGACCGTGCTGGAAGTCGTGCAGGGGGCGGAGCCGACCAACGGCGCGGACCTCGCCAGACTCCTGCTGATCCGCGACACGACGCTGTTGCGGATCGATGTGCGCGCGATGGTCCTCGATGGCACCACCACGAACAACGTGATCGTGCGCGACGGCGACGTGCTGATCGTGCCGCTGGGCCCGGCGCGCGGCGAAGCCACGCCGGCACCGCGGCCACTGGCGATCGGCGATTCCATCGACTTCCTGATCGACCCGGTCATCATCGAGCAGGGCGCTGCCCTTCTCGCCGAGCTGCGCAAACCACAGGGCATCGACGAGTCGGGCCGCATTCTGATTCCCTACGTCGGGCGCGTGCTCGCCGCTGGACTGACCATCGACGAACTCGAAGCCGTGGTGCGCACCAAGCTCCGCGCGTTGTTCGCCACTGACTTCGTCCTGCACGCCCGTCGCTGGTGACCACGGCCGCCGCGCTCGTTATTCTCGGCGCGTGCAAGTCCACCTCGTCGACGGGACCTACGAGCTGTTCCGCGCGTTCTACGGCGCGCCGCCGGCCACCGACGCCGATGGCCGACAGATCGGTGCCACCCGCGGGATGCTGCGTACGCTCGCCGCGCTGCTGGCGCAGCCCGAGGTCAGCCACGTGGCGTGTGCCTTCGACACGGTCATCGAGTCGTTCCGCAACGAGCTCTTCGATGGCTACAAGACCGGAGAGGGCATCGATCCGGAGCTGCACGCGCAGTTTCCACTGGCCGAACGCGCCGCCGCGGCGCTCGGCATCGAGGTCTGGTCGATGCACGACTTCGAGGCCGACGATGCGCTCTGCGCGGGCGCGGCGCGCTACGCCGCCGACCCGCGCGTCGAGCGCGTAGTGCTGTGCTCGCCCGACAAGGACCTGGCGCAGTGCGTGCGCGGCACGCGCGTGGTGATGCTCGACCGCCGCCGCGGTACGGTGCTCGACGAGGACGGAGTCGTAGCGAAGTTCGGCGTCGAGCCCGCCTCGATCCCCGACTGGCTGGCGTTGGTCGGCGACAACGCCGACGGCATCCCGGGAATCCCGCGCTGGGGCGCGCTGTCCGCCGCGAAGGTGCTGGCGCACTACGGCCACATCGAAGCGATTCCCGAGGAAGCCGACGCGTGGCAGGTCGCGGTGCGCGGCAAGGCCGCGTTGGCGAAGAACCTGAACGACGCGCGGGCCGACGCGGAGCTGTACCGGACGCTCGCCACGCTGCGCCCGGACGCGCCCATCAGCGACCTGGACGCCTTGGCCTGGGGCGGCGTCGACACCGACGCCCTCGCCGCGCTGTGCGCCGAGATCGACGACCCGACGTTTCCCGACCGCGCGGCGTGGAGCCGCGACGCCAAACGCTGAGACGGCCTGCGAACGGCTCGAGCGCTACACTGAGCATCTCCGCCCACGGAGTCGATCACACCATGAACTCATCCGCCGCCACGCGCTGGTTCGCCTTCTGCCTTATCACCATCGCCGGTGCGCCGCTGTTCGCCCAGGACGGCACGTGGCCGCAGTTCCGCGGACCGCAAGCCCGCGGCGTCGCCGACGACGTCGCCGCGCCGGTGGAGTGGAACGTCGAGACCGGCGACAACGTGCGCTGGAAGACGCCGATCCCAGGCTTGGCGCACTCGTCACCGATCGTCTGGGGCGAGCGCATCTACCTCACTACCGCCACCAAGGAGGGCGAAGCCGAGCTCAAGGTCGGGCTCTACGGATCGGTGGAACCGGTCGCCGACGAGGGCGAGCACCAGTTCGAAGTCCTGAGCCTGGACCGCGCCTCGGGCGAGGTGGTCTGGCGGGTCACGGCTTGGCAAGGCGTGCCGGCCATCGCGCGCCACCCCAAGGGCAGCCACGCGGCATCGACTCCGGCCACCGACGGCGAGCACGTGGTCGCGTTCTTCGGCACCGAGGGTCTCTACTGCTTCGACCGCGACGGTGAGCTGAAATGGAAGCGGGACTTCGGCGTGCTGGACTCCGGCTTCTTCATGATGCCGTCGGCGCAGTGGGGCTTCGCCAGCTCGCCGGTCTTGCACGACGGCCGCGTCTACATCCAGTGCGACGTGCAAGGCGAGGACTTCGTCGCCGCGCTGGACGTCGCCACCGGCGAGGACATCTGGCGCACCGCGCGCGACGACGTGCCGACCTGGGGCACTCCGACCGTCGACGTCGACGGCGACCGCCGGCAACTGATCGTCAACGGCTACCGCCAGATGGCCGGCTACGACCTCGACAGCGGCGCGTTGCTGTGGACGCTGGCCAACGGCGGCGACATCCCGGTGCCGACGCCGATCGTCGCCCACGACCTCGTCTTCCTCACCAGCGCGCACGGTCCCGCCTCGCCGATCGCGGCGATCGAAGCCGGCGCGCGCGGCGAGCTCGGCCTCGATGCGGAGGCCCACGAGGCGGTCGCATGGAGCGTGATGCGCGGCGGCAACTACATGCAGACCCCGCTGATCTACGGCGACCTGCTGTACACCTGCCGCGACATGGGCGTGCTGTCGTGCTTCGACGCCCGCACCGGCGAGCGCCACTACCGAGAGCGCATCGAGGCCGGGGTCGGCTTCACCGCGTCGCCGGTCGCCGCCGCGGGGATGCTCTACTACGCCAGCGAGGTCGGCACCGTGCACGTGGTCCGCGCCGGGCCCGAGTACGAGCTCGTCGCCAGCAACGAAATGGGCGAGACCTGCATGGCGACGCCGGCGGTGTCCGGCGGCACGCTCTACGTGCGCGGCCGCCACCACCTGTTCGCGATCGCCAATCCCGAGTGACAACCGAGCATGCTGTTGGCGCTCGCGCACGCCGGCGTTTGCTTGGGCGCCGACGCCAGTATTGCCTCTCAGAGCTCGCGCACGTCGGGCTCGATCGCCTCGCGCACGCGCCCCTCGGGATCGACCCAGATCTCCTGTAGACGCAGCAGCTCGCCGTCGGCCCACTGCATGCGGACGTAGTACGCCACGGTCGCGCCATCGCCGAACGAGCGGATCCTCGGCACCACTGCGGGATTGACGTAGACCGTGCCGCCACGCCGGACGAATCGGCACCGCTCGGCGCCGCGCGGGTGCATCAGCCGATCGTGCATATGGCCGGCGATGACGCAGGGCACACGCCAGCCGCTGCGCACGATCCGGTCGATGGCCTCTTGCAGGTCGGCGTCGCCCCAGTCGCCGCCGATGTCGTGGCCGAAGTCCTTGCCGTAGATGTCTTGTGGTTCGCGCGACAACCCGGTCGGGCCGTTGTGCGCCAGCACCACCAAGTCTCGGTGTTGGGCGCGCCGGGCCGCGTCGTAGATGCGCGCCGCCGACGCGTCCCGGTCGCGTACCTGGTAGAGCTCGTCGTAGACCTCGGGGCTGCGCAGGCTGGGACCGCCCCAGGAGAACGGCCGGGCGCCGATCACCGAAACGCCGGCGCGCGGGGCCTCGCGCACGTCGTAGGCCAGATGATCCTCACCGAGTGCGGCCAAGCTCTCGCGGAGACGGCTCGTCGGACGCCGTCTAGAGAAGCTCTGCCAAGCATCGTGGTTGCCGAGCAGGACCACCTTCTCGGCGCGGATGTCGGCGATCTGCTGCACCATGTCGACGTCCTCGTCGCCGAGGTCGCCGACGAACAGCGCCAAGTCACTGTCGGCGCGCTCGAGGAACTCGCGATCCGCGCTCCGCCAGTGGCGATGCAGATCGCCAACAACGTGGAAGGTGGCGGGGCCTGGCACACGGGGATCCTAGTGGGCCATCGCAAAAGTTCGCATAGAAAGTCCGCGCCCCTGAACGCCGCCCCTCGCCGACGACGCGACTCACTCGTCGTCGTCTTTGCCCGACGCAAGCAGGCCGTTCTTGACCAGCTTCTCGCGGTAGGTCGTCCGCGGCACGCCGAACAGCTCCGCCGCCTTGGTGAGGTTGCCACCGGCTCGCTCGAACGTCTCCTTGAGCGCGGCCTTCTCCTGCAGCTCGAGGCGCTCCTTCCACGTCGATGCGCTGGCGAGGGCCTCGCCGCCCGGGATCTCATCGCGCGCCGCCGCGGGCACCGAGCCGAGATCGAGGTGCTGCACCAAGATCGGTCCACCGGTGGCGCGCAGCGCCGCCCCCTTGATCACGTGACGCAGCTCGCGAATGTTGCCGCGCCAAGCGTGGCGGTGCATGAAGTCCAGCGTCTCGGTGGCCAGCTCGGGTGGCTGGTCGTAGCCCAGCTCGCCGGCCGCCTCGGCCAAGAACCGATTGCAGAGCATCAACAGATCCTCGCGCCGCTCTCGCAGGGCGGGCAGCTCGATCTCCAGCTCGCGCAGTCGGAAGTACAGGTCCTCCCTGAAACGCCCGTCCTTGACCATCGACTCCAGGTCCTGGTGCGTCGCGGCGAGAACGCGCACGTCGACCTTCACTTGGCGCCGTGAGCCGACCGGAGTGACGACCCGATCCTGCAGCACACGCAGCATCTTGGCCTGCAGGTCGTGCGCCATGTCGCCGATCTCGTCGAGGAAGATCGTGCCCTGGTCGGCTTCCTCGAAGTGCCCGCGGCTCGACTGGGTGGCGCCGGTGAAGGCCCCCTTCTCGTGCCCGAACAGCACGCTCTCCATCAGCGCCTCGGGGATCGCCGCGCAGTTGACCGGCACGAACGGTCCCTTGCTGCGCCGCGACAGCTCGTGCATCGCCCGCGCGATCACCTCCTTGCCGGTCCCGGTCTCGCCGCGGATCAGCACGGTGTAGTCGGTGGGCGCGTACAGCTTGACGCGCTCCACCATCTCGCCACACGCGGGACTCGACGTCTGCAGCGCGACGTGGCCGTTGCCCTCGCCGCTCGGCACGTGCTTGACCAGGCTCGAGACCAGCGTGCGGTTGCCCAGCGAGCCGGCCAGCAGGCGGCCGATGAAGGTGGCGCGCTGCAGATCCTCTCCGGTCAGGACGGTGCCGTCGCGCACGCAATCGGCGTACAGCACCCCCATGGTCTTGCCGAGCGCGCGCACCGGAATCGCGATGCTGGAGCTGATGCCCTCGCGCCGCACGCTGAGCAGCTGCGAGGCGACCGGGTCGGCGCTGGCGATCGGCACGTGCACCACGCGCCCGCCGGCGCGCACCTGATCCATCAACGACCGCGACACGCCGAACTCGGTGCGCTCGCTCTTGTGGTTGAGATAGAACGCGGCGGTGCCGTCGACGGCGTGCTCCGGGGCCAACTCCAACAGCACCCGGTCGGCGCCGGTCGAACTCAGCACCGCTTCCATCGCGGCGGCGATCATCCGCGCGGGTTCGTGCAGCCCCTCGAGGCTGTCGGCGACCTCCATGAAGGTGTCGTACCAGGCCCCCACCGGCGATCCGGCCGCGTGGTCGTGCAGCGCGGCCGGATCGATCTCCTGCCCGCGCGCCTCACCCGCGGTCGGCAGGGCGCGAAGCCGCACCATGGCTGCCCCCACGTTGAGGGTGTCGCCATCCAGCAGCCGCTCGAACCGGCGGCCGACGTTGCCGGTCACGCTGCGCACGGGAAACGGCAGGCCCGCCTCCGCCCGCACGCTGAGGCCGCTGCTCGGATCGTCCCGGACCTCGACCGCGCGACCGACCACACCGGGCAACTCGACCTCGACCTCACAGCCCGAGCGGAGCGAGCCGACCCAGAACCCCGCGTCCTCCACCACGAGCTCGCGAAACCCTCCGCTGTCAGTGATTTCGACGTGGACGGACATGCCGTCGGATTTTCGGCAACAATCCGGCCACCCGTCCAGCACTCACCGTCGAATATCCGCCAATTCCGACCAGATCGGATGGCACTGGAGCCGCCCGCGCCTTGTCGACAGAATGCCGCCCGTGCGCCCTTGGCGCACCCACCTCTCCATGCCCGACCCCTCGCCTCACGAGCCCCAACTGGTGGCCTACTCGCGCGACCGCACCCTCTGGGCGCGCGCCGGCGCCGAAGGGCCGGAGGTGATCAAAGTCTACGAGCAGGGCAGCGCCGCCGACGCCCATGCCGAGGCCGAGCGCGGCAAGCGCCTGGCCGCAATTCCGGGCCTCGTCCGCCACCTGGGCTCCGGCCAGGATCCCGAGACCCACAAGCCCTTCGTCCGGCTGGAGCATCACCGCGGAACGGACTTGTCGCGATGGCTGGCCGCGCGCGGGCCGCTGCCAGCGCGGAGCGCGGCGGCTGTCGCAGCGGCCATCGCCGAGACCGCGGCGGCCATGCACGCGCACCGCGACGCCGCGTTCCCGCAGGGCATCGTCCACCGCGACCTCAAGCCGAGCAACGCGCTGTTGTGCGGCGGCGACCCGCTCGACCCGGCGGTTGCCGACGTCGTCGTGCTCGACCTCGAGCACGCCACCGGAATCGGCGGAACCCAGACTCCCGGCTTCAGCGGCGGCACGCACGGCTTTGCGCCGCCCGAAGCCTACGCCGGCGCCCCGCCCACCGCGGCGTTCGACAGTTTTGGCGTCGGCGCCACCTTGCACGCCCTGCTCACCGGCAGACCGCCATTCGAGGCGAGCGGCCACCACCCCGACGACTGGGCCGCGGCGGTGCGCGACGGTTGCCGGCGGCGGCCCGCCACCGACGGCCTGCCGGCCGCCCTGCGCGCGCTGCTCGACCGCTGCCTGGACCCCGATCCCGAGCGGCGCCCACCGTGCGGCGCCTTGGCGGAGCAGCTGCGACAGCTGGCCGGCGAGCACAGTCCGCTCGACAGAGTGCACGCCGCGATCTTGCGCGGCGACCTCGCCGAGGCCGAACGCGCGGCGGCCGCCGCCAGCGGCGATGGCGATGAGACCGAACGCAACATCGAGCTCAACACCATGGTGCGCCGGCGACAACGCCTGCTGGCCGCGGTCGACACGCCGGACACGGACACTCCACCGGAGGGCATCGCCGAGCGGCTCGGCTGGGTCTTGAGCACGCATGCCCGCGTCGACGCGTGGCTGCGGCGGATGCCCGGCTCGCCCCGCCTCCTGCAACAGCGCGCGCGCGTCGAGGACGAGCTCGAAGAGCTGCTGGGGCGCATTCCCGAGCAAGTGGCGCGCCACAAGTACGCCGCCGAATTCGACACCGCCGAGGCGCTGCTCTTGGCGACCGGTCAAGCCGCGTTGAGGGTGCAAGCCCCCCGCGCGCCACGCGCCGGCACCGCGCAGCCGCCGGGGCCGATGCAGCGCGACCCGCTGCGCTATTTGGACGCCGCGCAGCGCGATGTGCAGGACGCGGCGCGCACGCACGGCGTCCTGCTCGAGCGACTGCGCGGCGCCGAGGCGGCGTTCGATCTCGGCGAGGCCGCCTCGGTACTCGACTCGGCGGCGTCGCTGTACAGCGGCGCCAACGAAGTCGTCGCCGGCCTGAAGGACCGCATCCACCAACTGGGCTTCTACCTCGAGCGCATCGCCGCCGGCGAAGCGGCACTGCCGCGCCTCGAGGAGCACCTCGCGCTGGCCGGCATCGACGTCGACCTGCAGCCGCTGCGCGCCCTGCAGGAGCGCTGCCAGCGCGCCAGCGCGACCCCCGACGAGGATCGCTTGGTGCCCGCCCACAAGGCGCCGACCCTGCGCAGCCTGCGCAGTGCCGTGCACGATTTGCTGGCGCAGTTCCCGCACATCGGCGAGAGCGCGGCGTCCGCTCTGGCGACGTTGGACCACGCCTTTGCCGCACTGACCGACTGGTGCTGGGATCAGCTCGCCGACGGCCAGCGCAAGCTCGATCTGGTACCGATTCCGATCCGACCGCTCAGCGGCATCATCAACCGCGTCGATACGCTTCGCCTGGCCGAGGTGCTCGTCGACCGGCCGGACCGATCCCGCACCCAGCTGCTCGACGAGCACGAGCTGTTGCGGCTCAAGGTCGACCAGGCCCGCACCACACGGGACCGGCTGGCGCGCGGCGCCGAGGAAGCCTTCGAGCGCGGCCACCTGACCACAGCGCTCTACGAGATGGAGCGCGCCGTCGATCAGTATGGCGGCGAGACCGGAGAGCTCGAACGCGATGGTCAGCGGCTGGCCGAGCAACTGGCCGCCGCGCGCGAGCGCAAGCAAGCCATCGAGGAAGCCGCCGCGCGCAGCATGCAGCTGGCGGCGAAAGTGGCGGCGCTCGACGACGCCGACGCGAGCCCGCGCGAACGGCTGGAGGTGCTCGCCGAACGCCGACAAGTGCTCGTCTTCTTGACCCAGAACCTGCAGCGCGAGCGGGTCGCTCCGTACGAAGCGGACCTGCACCAGGTCGATGCGCAGATCTTGGCCGCGCGGGCCGCCGAAGCCGAGGAGCGGTGGCCGGCGTGCACCGACGCTCGCGCCCGCCAGGCCTTGGCCCGGGAGAGCGTGGCGGCCTTCGACCACCAACGCCGGTCGGTCGAGCTGCCGGAGAGCTTGCAGCGCGATCTCCACCGATGGGAGCAACGCCTGCGCGAAGCCAGCGCCGAGCTCGGCGACGAGGAACGTGCGGCAGAACGATCGATCCGGCGCCGCCGGTTGGTCTGGGTCGCCATCGCGATCGTGGTTCTCGGGGTGGTGGTCGCGGTCGTGTTGGCTGCCCAGTAGCCGAGTAGCGGCCAACCGCTCGGCGGAGGAGTAATATTGGGTCCGGCCAACAACCCAATGGTTTCCCTGTAACGGGGCGACCCGTTGATCGACCAATCAGGGCCCCACGGCAGAAGCCCAACCGACGACGAGAGCGCTCGGACCCGGCTTCCCGCATATCGCCAAACCGAAATCACCCTGTCCGCGCCCCACCCCAAGCCGCCCCCCAGCCCGCGGCCCGGGCCGTCGCCCGGCGCCCTTGGCCTGCTCGCGCTCTCGATCAGTGGGTTCTGGCTGCTGGTGTTCTACCCCGGAGCCATGTCGGTCGACGGCATGATGCAGTGGGAGCAAGCCAGGGACGACATCTACTACAACTGGCACCCGCCGTTCCTGGCGCTGTTGATGCGCGCCAGCCAGACCCTCGCGGATGGTCCTTGGCTGCTCGGACTGATCCAGGGCACCGCCTTCTGGTTCGCCGCGTTCTACCTGTTGGCCCAGCTGTTCGCGACCAGGGTCGCCTTCTGGAGCACCGTGGCCGCGACCGCCCTGCTGCCGCCGCTGTGGCTCTACTCGAACGCGCTGATCTCCAACACCTGGGCGAGTCTGTGCGTCTTGTTGGCGCTCGCCTTCTTGCTCCGCGCCCAACGAGTCCCTGCCGCCGGCGGCAAGTGGGGAGCACTCATGGTGCTGAGCCTGGCCATGGCCGTGGCCTTTCGGCGCGAGTCGATCCTGGTCGCCGCCGCGTTGATCCTGCTGTATCTGTCCACTGCCCACCGCGGGCGTTGGGGTCCGCGCAAGCTCGCCTTGGGATTGGCGCTCGGCGTCGCCACTCTGATTCCCCAGCGCTTGGTCGAGCTGCACCCCGACATCCGCACGCTCGATCACCCGGCCGCCCACGGCGTCTTCAATCAGTACGTCGGGACCATGGTCAACGCGCGGCACTCCATGGAAGCGCGCGCGGTAGACGCCGAGCGAACAGCGGTCGACGCGGAGTTCGGCGAGGGCACGTTCGACACCTTGCTGGAGGCGTACCGTTGCTACTCGGGTGACTACATCCTGGTCCACCGTCACGTTCCGGCGGTGATCGGCCGCAACCGCCTCAGCTTGGAGTTCGCCGCGAGCAAAACGGTCTCGGCCGCGTTGCACCACCCGATCGCTTGGCTCAAGCACGTTCGCTGCTACCTCTGGCGCTTGGCGCAAGGGCCGCAACTCACCTATCAGGGTTGGGGCGTCGTCGACGACGACCCCGGGGTCGTCGCGCTGCGCAACCGCAACGGCCTGCAATGGGACTCGCGCCTGCCAGCGGTTCGGGCGGCCTACGCCAGCCTGATGGGTCGGCTGCTCGAAGACCCGGTGCTGTCCGTGCTCTTCAAGCACTGGGTGTTTCTGCTGATCCTGCTGGCCGGGTTCGCGGTGGGCGTCGCGACTCGTGACGCGCCGCTGTTCGCGGTCGGCCTCGCCGGCCTGAGCTACCCCATCGGCTATCTGGTCGCCGGGCCATCCACCCTGTGGCGTTACCTGATGCCGTCGTACCTCTGCGGATGGATCACCCTGTTCTTGCTGGTCGGCTGGATCATTGACCGGCGAACACGCCGCGGGTCCGCACTGCCAACGGGGACGGTGCGAACCCTGCCCGTCCCACGTCCCTCGGATCAGGGCCGGCGGCCCATTGCCGCGGCGGACAGCCACCGCGGATGACCCGCCCGCTCAGTCCCCGCGGGCCTTCGTGCCCGCCGGCCGGAACGGCGAGGTCTCACTCTTCTCCGGCTGCGGCCACGACGCGGACTTGTGGTCGTTCCACCAACTCTGCCAGGCGACGCCGGTCGCATGCTCGACGCCGGTCAGCCGGGTGAGGGTCGCGAGCCAGGGCTTCTTGATCGCGTCGAGGCGGCGCTGGGCCATGTCGGCGGTGAGGTTGACCGGTTCGCCAGGCCGCCCCATGACGGTTTGGCCCTCGGCGCCGGCGAGCTCGAGCACCAGGCGCTTGACGATGTCTTTGCGCACGGCCTCGGCCGCGCCGGCAAACTCGGCGAGCGCCTCCCCCGCCGCGGCCTGCAGCGCGGGCTCGATCGCCCGCGACGCGGCCTTGAGCAGGACGTCGACCGCAGCCGGCTGCCGGGTCCGGCCGATCGCGCGCAACAGCGCGCAGCGCACTTCGACGGCCTCGCCGCGGGTCGGGAGGCGCTTGCCGTCGTAGGCGCGGCGCAGCTGGGCGAGTCCGTCCTTGCCCAGCTGTGCCAAGACCTCCGCGACTCCCTCGTACAGCGGGTAGCGCTCGGGCGGGAGTGGCCGCCCGCGGTTGAGCAGCGCGCCCGCTGTGCGCGCCAGCTTCTTCGCTTCCGCGCCCGACGGTGGAGGCGCCGCTTCGAGAGCGGCCGCTGCCCCGCGCAGCGACGCCAACGCGTCGGCGTCGCGCTCGCCCCCGGCGGCGATCGCGGTCTTGGTGATCTCGAGCAGATCGGCCGAACTCTCCGCCGCGTCGGGCGGAGACTGCGCGACCGCTGCACCGACGGCCAGCAGGCCCGTCGCCATGATCAAGGCGCACCGCATGGTCCCGCTATCCTCCGGCCAAGCCGCCGGCGTGGCAAGCGCCCGAGGTCGAACACGCTGCGCCGCGTACATGAGAAGCCTCGTCGGCCCCGACCGTCACGGGCTCGCCCCGGGCAGCGAGAACGCCTCATCACGCAGAACGAGTCTGGCACGATAGTTCGGTTGTGGACGAGCAACAGAACAATTCGAGCACCGGGCAGGTCGACGACGCCGAGGACATCAAGTGCCTGGTTGCCGCCGGCACGGCGCTGCAGCGCTTGTTCTACCTCCAGCTCCTCGTCGCGCTGGTGGTTCTGTATTTGCTGGTCGAAGCCTTGGGGTTCAGTGTGTTCGCCACCGACGAGGGAAACCGCGTGCGCCAAGCCGTGGATGGGCAGTTGGTGACGCTGGAGCCGCTCCTGGTGCTTAATGACGCGCTGTATCAAGACCCACGGACGGCAGCCGACTACCAGCAGTTCCTCGCGCCCTTCGCGGCGATCGAGTCGACGGCCGTGACCGCAATCGTCGGCGCGGACGTGTCTTCGGCCGAGTGGAAGAAACTCGACCCGCGCGACCTGGATCGAGCCGGGACACGAACCACTCGCTCACTGGCTTAGGGGTGCAGCTGGACCTCTACAGCAATGACGACTACCGCGAGCTGCCGGTCTTCAACCTGATCGACTTCGCCCGGCTGTTCGTACACCCCGAGCCACTGGACCATGCCACGCTCGTACAAAACCTGCGTGCCGGCTTGCGCGTCGCAGAAGGTCTGGATCATGCGGTGCCAGCGCCGCCGGAGCCGTGGCCGAACTCGTTCGCCTTCCCGCACTACGCGCGCGAAGTCCGCGGCGACGACGAGCTGGTGCGCTTGATCGAGGCGTGTCCGAGCATGGAGGAGATCCGCGCCGCGGTCGCTGCGGTCCAGCACTTCGCGGCGCAGAACGACCTCACCAACCCGAACGACACACCACGCGGGATTCGCGGTCTCTTGACCGCCGAGAAGCAGAACCTCGAGTCGCTGGAGGGTGGCGACAAGGTCGACATTTCGTTCCTCCCAACCGGCGTCGAGCGCATGCTGCTACTGATCGCGTCGCCGCTCGCACTGACGTTCCTGGGCCACCTCTTCCTCGGGCAGTACCGGCGTCGCCGCGCCATCCTGGCTCAGCTCGTGCGCACGAGACCGCGGTCCGATCTGGCTCTGCGGGAGTATCCGTGGCTGCTCAGCAACCTCGACCTCGAGGGATCGGTGGCGGCCAACGGCTCGGTGCTACGCGCCCTGCTGGTGGTTGGGCTCGGCGCGCCGCTCGCGTGCCAAGGCTCGATCGCGGCCTTCGCGTGGACGAACCTGCAGGCCGACACCGGGCGCTGGCTGGTGCTCGTTCTGACATCGGTCTGTCTGGTGCTGTCGTCGTGGGCGACGTGGCACGTGGTACGCGACCGGATGCGCTGGACGCACGCCACACCGAGACGAGACTCGGACGGTGAGGGCTCTCTCGAGCCCCCCGCTACGGACCAGACCGAAGGCGACCGCGCAGGGTCCTATGTCGGCACGCTCCAGGGGCGCTGCTTCCATCTGCCGACGTGTGCCCGCGTCGATGGTCTCGACGGCCTGATCGCCTGGAGCAGCCGGGAGTTGGCGTCGCGAGACCGCCGCGCCTGCAGGGTCTGTAGCCCGTGAGGCATTGGCGGCCGTGCTCGACGACCTGGGGTAGCCGGGAACTCAGCGCTGCCAGCGTATTCAGCGGCTTCCCACCCGCGCTTCGAGCGTGTGCTCCTCCTCGCCCCGTTGCACGACGACCTGCACTGGCGCGCCGACGGTCAGCGAAGACAGCACCTGCATGTAGCTCTCCATGTCGAGCACCGCGCGCCCGTCGAGCTCGACGATCACGTCGCCCGCGCGGATGCCCGCCGCCGCCGCGGCACCGCCTCCGGTCACCATCTCGACCTGCACCCCATCGACATCGGCCTCGTAGGCCGGCATGAAGCCGAGCGCCGGCCGGCCGCCGGCCGGGCGACCAGCCGGTGCCGGGGCCGCCGACGCGGCGGCCTCCGGCGCGGAGGGCTGCGAGGTCGGAGCCTCCTCGGGCGCGGCCGGGGCGGTCTCTTCGGCCACAGCGACGGTCTCGTCTGCCGGCCGTACCGCGCCGGCGCCGGCTGCGCTCGAGGCGCGGGCGACCGGCGCCCGCATCGTCACCGGCGGCACCGCCAAGACGAAGTCGGCCGGCGGATCCTCCAGGCCGACAGCCTCGGCGCGGGGGTCGGGCATCGCCTGCATGCTCATGCTGGCGATGCGCAGCCCGGCGTCGCGCTGACGCACCCGCGCCAGGGTTCCGAGCCCGTGGTCGGAGTGGAACTTGCCACACAGGTGGACGACCAGCGGCCGCTCGCCGCCGTGCGCGTGGATCGCGCGCACGATGGACTCGGCCATCGTGTCGTCCTTCATGCACTGCGATTGGTAGTAGCGGTACAGCTTGGCCTCCGCTTCGGCCTGGGCGTCGGCATCGTTCTCGTCGACATCATCGTCGACTCCCATGTGCCCGCGCATCGCCTCGGCGAAGCGCTCGAAGTACGCATCGCGCGGCGCGGCACTCTCGCGCGCCACGTGCGGGCTGCCGAGCACGCCGTCGGGCCCCTCCTTCGCCACCTGCGCCGCCATCTTCCGCGGCATGTTGGCCGCCACCACCGGCAGGCCGTGGGCGCGCGCGTACTCGACCACGCCGCGATAGTGATCGCGGTATCGCGGCCACGGCCGGCTGTCGGCCAAGAACTGCTCCTCGTCGATCTCCCCCGCGAGATAGGCGTCGAGGACCGGCTGGACATCCCGTTCGAACATCTCCATCGACACGATCAGCGCGGGCCGCCGGGCGTGCAGCAGCCGCACCAGCTCGAGCTGCGCCGCGTGCCCGGCATCGCTGGCGTGGTTCTCGCCGAGAAACACGACGTCGGCGGCGGCGAGCGCCTCGGCGGCGCGCGCGGTCTCGACCGCGGCGCCGGTCGAGGTGTCCACCATCACCGCGGTGCTGGCGCAGCTGCCCAGCCCGAACAACATCACGACGGCGCAGAGCCGGGCCCACGGGCGAGAGTCGCTCATCGGGCCCACACAACCCCACAGCGGCCGGAAATGCAAGCCGGGGGCCGGCCGCCGCGCGTCTGACTGGATCCGGGCCGGGCTCCGGCCAGAATGGACCCGGCCATGAAGATCGCGACCTGGAACGTCAACTCGGTGCGCGCGCGCATGCGCCTGCTCGTCGACTGGCTGCGCGAGCACGAGCCCGACGTGCTGCTGCTGCAGGAGACCAAGGTCGAGGACGCCGAGTTCCCGCACGAGTTGCTTGAGGACGAGGGCTACAACATCGAGATCTTCGGCGAGAAGACCTACAACGGCGTCGCGGTCCTGGCGCAGTGGGAGATCGAGGACGTCGTGCGCGGGCTGCCCGGCGACCCGCCCGACGGCGACCGGCGCGTGCTCGGCTGCCGCGTCCGCGACTTCTCCCTGCTCAATCTGTACGTGCCCAACGGGCACTCGCTCGACAGCGACAAGTACACCTACAAGCTGGACTGGCTGGCGCGCTTGGCGGCGATGGTCGGCGAGCGCTACTCGATGGACGACAGGGTCGTCCTCGCCGGCGACTTCAACATCACCTTCGACGATCGCGACGTGTGGGACCCCGCCGGCATGCACGAGGCGATCCACTGCTCGACGCCGGAACGGCGCGCCCTGGCCGACGTCATGGCGGTTGGCCTGACCGACGGTCTGCGGCGATTCCACGAGGAACCGGGAATCTATACGTGGTGGCATCACCGCGGCGCTGGCCTACAGCGCAACCACGGGATGCGCATCGATCACGTGTTGTTGAGCCCGAAAGCCCTCGAGGGGTGCACCGGCATCGAGGTCGACGTCGACGCCCGCCGCGCCCCCAACCCGAGCGATCACGCGCCGGTGATCGCCACCTTCGAGGAACCCGGCTCGTGAACACCGCCCGACACCTTCCGCGGCCCGCGCTGCGCGGGCTCGCCTGCATCCTGTGCTGCTGTCTGACCGCGGTCGCGCAGAAGGATCTGCGCGACCGAGTCCTCACCACCAACGGGGGAGAGGTCCGCGGCCGCGTCCTGCAGCGCTACGCAGCGGACGAGGTCGTCGTCGTGCAGGGGGGCAAGCGAGTGCGCGTGCCCAAGAAGCACGTCACCGAGATGCGCACGGTGCTGGACAGCCTGCGCGAGTTCTTCGGCCACCGGCATCGCACCACCGGCAACATCGATCGCGAGTGGATGCTGGCGGAGTGGGCGCAGGCCAACCAGCTGCCGGCGATGGCGCGGCTGCAGGCCATGCACGTCCTCTTGCTCGAGCCCGAGCACGAAGCCGCACACCGGCTGCTCGACCACCGCAAGCGCGGCAAGCACTGGATGTGGAAGCGGAACTCGAGCTGGATGACCTTGCTCGCCTACGAGGCGAAGACCAGCAGCTTCGGCACGCCGAAGATCCTCGACAGCGAGCACTTCGTGGTGCGCACCAACACCGATCTGCGGCGCGCCATCGACGCGCTGTTCGACCTCGAGCGGTTCTACGTCGACTGGTACGACACGTTTGGCGAGGCGCTGCACCCGCGCGAGATCCTCGAGCCGCTGGAGTTCCACCTGCACGCTTCGGCGGCGTCGTTTCCGGCGTTCACCGTGCTCGGCTTCCCTTACTACTTCCCGCACCCCAACGGCAACGTCGCCTACACCTTCTTCGCCGGCGAAGCGCGCCGGCCCGATCTCCTGTTCCAGCTCGCGAGTGAGCAGCTGCTCTACAACGCGCTCGCCGACGGCATGAGCATCGGCCGCACCAATCCGCGCGACCGACTCGCGGCGTGGGTCGAGATCGGCATGGGCCAGTGGTGCGAGCGCCGGATGCAGGGCCCGGCAGGCTACGCCGAGCCGGCTCCGGCGGCAGCCGACCGGCAGCACGCCCGCACCGCGCTGCATCGCGAGACCCTGCTGACCAATCTGCTCGGCCGGCGCTACGGCCAGTTTCACGAGCCCGCCTCCCGCACGCTCGAGCATTGGGCGCTGGCCTCGTCGTTCGTGTCGTTCTTGTTGGACGCGGGCGCCGGCGCGGAGCGGCGCAAGAAGTTCTTGACCTTCGTGCGCGACGCCTACGCCGGCGGCAAGGGCAGCAGCACGTCACTGCTCGACCGCGCCCTCGGCGAGAAGCTCGAGGCGATCGAACCGCAGTGGCAGAGCTGGTTGCAAGGCGTCGCGGCCACGCGATCCGACGGCGGCTGAGAGGGGTGGACCGTCGCGCACCGAACGCGGTGCAGACGCGGCCGGCGCCAGCTGCCAAGATGGGCGCATGAGCCACTCCGTCACTTTGATCCCCGGCGACGGCATCGGTCCCGAAGTCACCCGCGCGGCCCGGCGCGTGGTCGACGCCACCGGAGTTTCGATCGACTGGGACGAGCACGAGGCCGGCGGTGACGTCGTCGCCCGCTACGGCACGCCGCTGCCGCAGCAGACCGTCGACGCGATCACGCGCAGCGGCACGGCTCTCAAGGGACCGATCACGACGCCGGTCGGCTCGGGCTTTCGCTCGGTCAACGTGGCACTGCGCAAGACCCTCGACCTGTTCGCCAACTTCCGGCCGGCGCGCTCGATCCCGGGCGTCCCGTCGCGCTACGAGGACATCGATCTGATCGTCGTGCGCGAGAACACCGAAGGGCTGTACAGCGGCTTGGAGCACATCGTCATCCCGGGCGTCGTCGAGAGCTTGCGCGTCATCACCGAGCGCGGCTCGGAGCGAATCCTGCGGTTCGCCTTCGACACCGCCCGCCAGCAGGGGCGGCGCAAGGTCACCGCGGTGCACAAAGCGAACATCCTCAAGATGAGCGATGGCTTGTTTCTCGAAGTCGCCCGCCGGATCGCGCGCGAGTATCCGGACATCGAGTACGAGGAGGCGATCGTCGACGCGACCGCCATGCGGCTCGTGCTGCAACCGGAGAAGTTCGACGTGCTGGTGATGGAGAACCTGTTCGGCGACATCGTCTCCGATCTGACCAGCGGGCTGGTCGGCGGCCTGGGCATGGCGCCGAGCGCCAACCTCGGCGAGAAGTACGCCGTGTTCGAAGCCGTGCACGGCTCGGCCCCCGACATCGCCGGCCGCGGCATCGCCAACCCGACCGCGCTGATCCTGACCGCCGCGCTGATGCTGCGCCACCTCGGCGAGGAGGCCGCCGCCAGCAACATCGAGACCGCGGTGCGTGGGGTGATCACGGCGCGCGAGACCGTGACGGGCGACCTCGGCGGCAGCGCGAACACACAGCAGTTTGCCGACGCCGTCATCACCGCGGTGGAGCGCGCTTCGTGAGCGGCGAACGCAGGGTGGCCAGCGTCGCGCGCATCACCTGTGTCCGTGGTGACCTGACGGCCGAGTCGACGGACGCCATCGTCAACGCGGCCAACGAGACGTTGCGCGGCGGGGGCGGCGTCGACGGCGCGATCCACGAGGCCGCCGGACCGGAGCTGCTGGCCGAGTGCGTCCGCCGCTATCCCGACGGCTGCCCCACCGGTGAGGCGCGGATCACGGCGGGCCACCGGCTCGCCGCGGCTTGGGTGATCCACACGGTCGGCCCGATCTACCGCGACGGCGCGCACGGCGAACCGGAGCTGCTCGCCGCCTGCCACCACAACAGCATCGCGCTCGCCGCCAACCACGGGCTGCGCAGCGTGGCGTTTCCCGCGATCTCCGCCGGGGCCTTCGGCTACCCCTGGGCCGATGCGGCGGCGGTGAGTCTGCGCGCCTTGGCCACCGCGCTCGACGCGCATCCCGGCGTGGCGCAGGTGCGCGTCGTGCTGTTCAACGACGAGCTCCGGTCGATCTACGACGAGGCGCTGGCGCACCTCGCGCGCGGCTGAGCGTGCCAGCCGCGCGTCACTGCGCGAGGGTCACGCGCACCGGGTTGCTGGCAAACACCGCCATCGACCCCGACAGCACGACGTAGGCGTGGTCGATGTTCAAGCCGACGAGCGCCGGGATGGCGAGGGGCGGCAACGAGAACGCCGCTGAGGCCAGGCCGATCGCGTCGAGGTTGCCGAACGACGCCGTCAACGGCGGCGTGTTCGGCGCGCTGACCGTTTGGGAAGTGTAGCCGTCGGGGTTGAGCGGCACCGTCACCGCGCCGACGGTGAAGCCGGGAGACGTGCCACTGATCGAGCCGGCGACGACGTACACCGCGCCGCCATGCGTCGTCCCCGCCGACAGCCTCAGCCCCTGCGTGCCGCCGGTGGCGAGCGAGATGCTGTCGGTGTCACTCGAGAACGGCACGTCGTCCGCGACGAGCGTGCCGTTGAGCGTGAGCGATCCGCTGCTGCCGGTGGCCGGGTCGGCGAACGAGAACGTGGTCGCGACCGGCACCGACAGCCGGATGCCACCGGGCGTCGGCACGAACGTCCCGTTGACCGGCTGCGGCGCGCTCTGCTGGCCGCCGAGCGAGACGGTCTGGACCGAGCCCAGGGCGTTGATGTTGGCCGTTCCCGCCAACATGGTGGCGACCATCGACGTGCTGAAGGCGCCACCCGCACCGATCGCGAAGGACGCCGGCGCGAGGGTGGCGGGATCGACCGAGGCGAAGGCCACGCGCGCGCCGCTCACCGTGATCGTCGCCAGCGGCGGCAGGAACGGAAACGGGTTGGGCACGCTGGCCGACAGCGTCGGCACCACGACCTCCGAGCCGCCGTCGACGAGCTGACCCGTGGTCAGCGCCCCCGCCGCCGCGGTCAGCACCGCGTCGGCTTCGCCCGAGACGTTGAAGGTCGAGGGGTTGCCGACCAGCGGTCCGGACACGCCTTGATAGGTGACCGATCCCGAGAACGAGAACGAGGACTGCGCCTGGTCGACGACGAACAGGTGCTGGCCCTGCGCGGTGAGCGGAGAGACGAGGAGCGCGGCGGCGAAGAGTGCCTTCCGCGAGACGATGCAGGTGGTGTTCGCGCTGGTCATGGGTACCTCGAGGTGGTTCGGGCAGGCGCACCCCGCGACGGCCGGCGCCGAACGCCTGCATCCTATCAGCGCGCGGCCGCCCGGCGTGTCGCCAAGTCGGAGGTCAACCGCGATGGTCGGGATTGGGCAGCTCGACCGAGTGCACGCCCCCGAGCTCGCTGCCCGCACCCGCGGCATCGATGCGAAGGCGGCTTTCGCCACTCCCACCCAACACGCGCAGCACGTAGTCCCCGGGGCCTTGGTGCTCGAAGCGCACCCGACCGTCCTCGTCGGTGGGTGCGACGTCGATCGGCTCCGGAGAGCCTTCGATCACCTTCTCCAGCACGACGATGTAGAGCTCGCCGCGCCCACCGCCGATGCCGCGGACGCGTGCCTCGATCGTGCTGCCTGGACGCATCACGACCCGCACCGGGTCAGGACGCAGCAGGTCCGCCGGCAGACTCAGATCGTGCACCGCGACCGCGAAGCCCTTGGCGATGGCGACGATGCGGCCGGACGACGCCGACACGCCCGATAGCGAGAAGCTGCCGTCTGCCGCGGCAAACGACTGCTCGCTGGCGACGTGGAGCGGCACGCGATCGAACTCGTCGCCGAGATGGAGGTGGGCACCGGCGATCGGCGCACCCTCTTCGTCGACGACCACCCCGCGCACCGTCGCCCCCGGCTCGAGCAACAAGTCGGGCAGGGGCACGGTCTGCCCCGCGGCGACGTCGACCTCCACGGTGACCGGCTTGAACCCCTCGCACTGCAAGGTGAGCTCCGAACGACCGGCCGGGAACGGCTCGAGCCGGAGCTCGCCGGCCGCGATCTCGACCCAGCGCGCGCGCACGTTGCGCTGCCGGTCGCAGACCGGGTCACCCGACGCGGGGTCGAGCGAGCGCAGCCGCACGATGCCCCCGGCCACCGGGGTGCGGTCCGGCAAACCGGCGACGCGCGCCTGCAGGACGCCCGCGGGCACCAGCGGTAGCTCGATACTCAGCTCGCCGGCGAACCGCGCCGGCACGGCGACCACCTTGCGCACGTTGAAATCGTGCAGCGGAAGGTTGGAGAACACCTCCAGATCGACCGCGCGCTCGGGCACCTGGATCCGGAAGCTGCCGTTCGCGTCGCTGATGTGCGTACCGCCGCGCATGCCGCGCACCAAGATCACCGCACCGCTCACCGGCGCACCGTCCGGATCGCGCACTTCACCGCGCACCTCGCGCACCGCCGGCAGCACCAGGCGGACCTCCTCGACATCGTGCTCGCTGACCGTCGTCGTCTTCTCGGACGACCACAGCGGGCGGTTGGAGTACGAGACCTTGAGCCGGTACTCCCCCGCCGGCAATCCCGCCAGCTCGAAGTTGCCTTGCGGCCCGGTGACCGCCTTCTGCATCGAGTGTATCAGGTTGCCGGTGAACACCACCGCGCCGGCGACGCCGACGCCGCTCGCCGTTGTGACCCGCCCGCGGATGCGGCCGGGGCGCGCCATGCGCACCGGTGGCAGCTCGAGCTCTTGGCCGGGGGCCGCGCCGGGAAACGGCACTTCGACCGTGGCGAAGCCCTCGCACTCGAAGACGAAGCGCGCCGTCGACACCAGCCCGGGCAGCAGCAACGCGCGCGGCATGCCGCGCACCTCGTACTGACCACCCGCGTCGGTCACGGCCAGCAGCGGCATCGGCGCGCGCAGGCCGGTGTCCGGCCGGCGCCACAGCACCCGCACGCCGGCGATCGGCGCACCCTCGCCGTCGATCACCATCCCGGCGGTCACCGACGCGGGCTCGACCGCGAGCTCGACTTCGGCGACCTCCTGCTCCGGCACCTCGATGCGAGCACGCCGGCTGCCCGACCGCGAGAAGCAGAGCGAGCCTTCCAGCAGCTGCAGCTCCGCCTGTCCCACCGAGACCTTGTCCTCGAAGGCGAACGAACCGTCTTCCGCGACCGCGGCGTAGACCGGCGCGTCGCCCGCCTGCTCGAGCCGCAGCCGCGCACCAGCACCGAGCGGTGCGCCGGTCAGCGCGCCGGTCAACGCCGTGCGCCCGTACAGCTCGACGGCGACGTCGGCCGCCTCTTCGCTCACCGAAACCAACCGCTGCCGAGTCGAGAAGTCCGCGTGCGAGAACTCGAACACCATGTTGCCCACGTCCAGCCCGTCCAGCACAAACCCACCGTCGGCGGCGGTCGTCGTCTCGAACGGTACGAACAACCGCCCGTTCCACGCGTCCGGGTAGGCTCGCACGGCGACACCGGCCAGCGGACGACCATCGGTCGCCGCGGTCACCACGCCGCCCATCGACAGCGCCGGCCGCGAGCTGAACCGCAGCTGCTCCAGCCGATCGGTGCCGACGGTCACCGACTCCGACACCGGTCCGTAGCGCGCGTGCCGCGCGGTCAACCGCAGCGGCCCGGCGCGCACGCCTTCGAACTCGAAGCGGCCGTTGGTGTCGGTGACGGTGCGCAGCGAGCGCTGGTTGCTGGCCGCGGAGGGCTCGAGCACGACGACGCAGCCGACCATCGGCTCCCACTGCGGGCCGCGCACCAACCCGCGTACACGAAACCCGTACTCCATGCGCACGACCAGCTCCGGGTCGAGCGGGGCTGCGGTCACCTCCGTCCGCGCCAGCCGATCGCCGGTGACGACCACGCGAAGATCCGGACCGCGCGCCGTGGCAAAGCGAAACCTGCCGTCCGCTTCGGCGACGACGGTCTCCAACAGCTGGGTCTGCAGTGCCGGCCATGGCGACAGCACGCGCTGCAGCTCGACCCGCACGAACGGCTCCGGCTCACCACCGGGACCGAGAACCCGACCGGACACCGGGTCGGCGGCGGCCACCGGCTCGACCGGCACCCGCGGCGGCGGCGCCTCGGCCGCCCCGGCCGGCGGCGGCGGCTCGACCGGCAGCGCGGGCCCGGGTTCGGCGGAGCCGCGCACGAGCCAGGCCGCGACGGCGAGGGCGACGACCACGACCAACAACCCTGCTACAAGACGTCCCGTCATCGCGATTCCTGGCTGAACTGAGCGAGCAGTGCGCTGCACTGCTCGCGCTGCGCGCTGTCCCGCGGCGATCGATCGATCTCCGCCCGCAGCACGCGGTCGATCTCGCCGCGGGCCCAATCGGCGTCGTGCGCGTTCTGCAAGAGCTCCACGCCGCACATCCCGGCCTTGACCCAGTCGGTGCCGGCGCGCACCTCGGCCTCGAAGCGGGCCAGCAGCGGCGCCGGCGCGCCCGGCTGCAGCCGATACCACGCGTCCGCGCTCTGCGACAACGCCTGCAAGTCCGCGGTGACCAGCGCCACCCGCGCGCGCAGCTCCGCACCGGTCGGGCTGTCGCGCGGCGGATCGAGCTCGGCCAACCGCGTCGCCAGCGCGTCGACGAACGGCGGCCGCGAGTCCAGCTGCATCAACACGCGCAGCAGGTCGAGCCACCCGCGCAGCTGCACGTCTTGGCCGGCGCCGCGGGCGACGCGCAGCGTCGCCACCGAGAACGCGTTGCTCTGCACCTCGAACACCGTCCGCCAGCTCTGCAACGGCGAGCGCGGGTGTACGTCTTGCTGGATCGAGCTCATCCGCTCGCGCAGCGCGGCGGCCTGCTGCACGGCGTCGCCGAACGTCATGTCCTGCGCGAGGCCGGCCAGCTCGGCCTCGAAGCCACTCCAGTGTCCGGTGGCGGGCGCCGGCAGCTCGTCGGGCAGCATGGCGCTCGACCGGAGGTGCAGCTCGCGGCGCACCACGTAGCTCATCTCGAAGTGCACCAGGTTGCTGCCCGGCCACGGCTGCAACCCGGCGACCGCGCGCAGCAGCACGCCGGCGACCTCGCGCGCGCGCGGCGGCCCGCCGGCGACGATCGGCTCGAGATCGGCCATCAGCGGGTCCACGCCAGTGACCGGATCCCAGTCGATGATGGCGATCAGCAGCTTGGGGAAGAACGCCGCGGACCGCACCAGCTCGGCGGCCGACAGGTCGCGGCGCGCCTGGTCGACGTCGCCCACCGCGCGCATCAGGCCGGCGACCGCGCGCCCCACGTAGAGGCGGTAGAGCCGCAACCACGTGGCGTCGTCGGGCGCCAGGCCGGCGCGCGCCGCCGCGATCGCCGGGTCGTACAGCTGCATGGCGCGATACGCGCGGCCGGTGCGCAGCAGCTGGGTCGCCGCCGGCAGCGGGTCCGACTCGTAGGCCTCGCGCAGGGTCGAGGTGACCGTGGCCCCGTGGTCGAGCAGCGCGGCCTGCTGTAGGTGCACCAGCACTTCGTCCGGTCCGACCGGCGAGACGACCTCGACGCCGACCAACCCGGAGAGCAACCCCGGCGGCCCGGCTGCGGGACCCGGCTGCCGCGCCGCGGCGCTGACCGCGGCCTGCAGGTGGTTGTCGAACAAGAGCGCGTCGCTGCCGCTGCGCACGCGCTGGTTGGCCAAGACCAGACCGAGTGAGAGCAGGCCGAGAACGCCCGCCACCGCCACCGTCGCCCACAGGTCCGGCCGCTTCTTCACCAAACGCCAGCAGCGCACCCACCACGGCTGCCGGCGGATGCGCACCGGCTCGCCTTCGGCGACGCGCCGCAGGTCGCGCGCCAGCTCCTCGCCATCCGCGTAGCGATCGCTCGGGTCCTTCTGCAGCAGCTTGTCGACCACCGCCTCGAGGTCGCGCGGCGCGCGTGGCACGACTTCGCGCAGGCGCTTGGGCCGCCCGTTGAGCAGGGCGTCGAGCATCGACTCGGTGTTGCCGCCGCGCAGCGGCAGCTCACCGGCGACCGCTTCGAACAGCGTCACGCCCAGCGAGTACAGATCGCCGGACGGAGCCGGCGCGTCGCCCCGAGCCTGCTCGGGCGGGGCGTACGCGAGCGTGCCGAGGAAGGCGCCGCCCGCGGTCAGGCTGTGCGACTGCTCGCCGAGCATCTTCGACAGGCCGAAGTCGACCAGCGCGAGAGCGCCGTCGGGCCCGACCAGCAGATTGCCGGGCTTGACGTCGCGGTGCAGGATCCGGCGCCGGTGTGCGTGGTCGAGCGCCTCGGCGACGCCGGCGAAGCGCGCCGCCGCCTCGCGCGGCTCGATCCAGCCATCGCCCCGGCGACGGGCCGCCGCGATGTGCTTGTCCAGGCTGACGCCGTGGACCTTCTCCATCGTGAAGAACAGCACGCCCGAGGTCTCGCCGAAGTCGTAGATCGGCACGATGTGCGCGTGGTGCAAGGACGCCGTGGCGCGCGCCTCGGAGCGAAAGCGCGCGCGCATCGTCGGGTCGGCGGCGTAGACCGGTGAGAGGACCTTGAGCGCCACCTCGCGCTCCAGCGACTCCTGGAACGCCTCGTACACGGTGCCCATGCCGCCGCGCCCGAGCAGGCCGCGAATCCGATAGTCACCGAGACGCTCGGGGATGTCGCTGGTCTCGCCGACCAACGAGTCGATGAAGTCGAGCGCGTTGAGGCGGCCGAGCAAGTCCTCGGCCTCGCCGGTCCGCTCCCCCGCCAACGTCTCGCGCAGCGCCCGGCGCGGCCCCTTCTTGCGGCGCAGGATCTCGGCCATGCGCTCGTCGGCACTGTCGGCGCCGCCGGCCTCCCGCCGGGCGCCGTCCTCGTGCTCTTCGATCGACGGGCCGTCCACGGGGCGCTAGAGGCGGAGCTCGGCGCGCAGCTTCTTCAGCGCCCGACCGAGCAAAAGGTAGACGGCATTCTCGCTCCGACCGAGGCGACTGGCGACCTCCTTCGCCGGCAGGTGCTCGATGCCCGACAGCAGGATCACGTCGCGGTAGTCCTCCGGCAGCCGCTCGAGCGCCTCTTCGAACAGCGCGAGCCGGTCGCGGCGATCGGCGGCGGTCACCGGGCCCGATCTACGGTCCATCAGCGGGATCGAGGTGCGCATCGTGCGCTCGCGACGCGGGTCGCGGGCGGCGACCCCGACTTGGTCACGCAACAGCCGGGCCACCTTGCGCTTGGCTAGGGTCACCAGCCACGCGCCGACCCGCTGCGGGTCGTCCAGGCTCGTCCACGAATGGATGGCCTCGATCGCGACCTCTTGCAGCACGTCCTCGGGATCCATGCGGGCGCGCAGGTCGGGCCCCATGCGCAGATAGATCACCGACAGCAAGCGCTCGCGATGGCGCTCGAAGGCGACCTCGGGCGTCAGGCCACGAGTGGGGTCGACGACGGAGCTGGAGTCGGGGAGCGTCATTGGCGCAGTCGAAGCGTCGATCTTAGCGCTTCGCGGCGGGCTTTCTAAGCGCCCCGCTGGCCGCCACGGCACCGGGCGCTGCGGCCGGTGACCGCGCTTCAGTCGGCGAGCCGCTGCATACCGTCATCGCCGCCCAGGCGCGGCAGCCCCGGCCGCGTCGGGCACCACGGCGCCGCCCGGTCCGCGTAGACGTGCGCCTGCGGCTCGCGGTCGAGGGGGTCGGCGAGACTGGGCACGGCGACGTGCACCTCGCCCTCCCAGCGCGGCGAGCGGTAGAACAAGGTGGAGCCGCACGTGCTGCAAAAGCTGCGCGTGGCTCCCGTGTCGGTCTTGTAGTCGACCAAGCAGGAGCCGCCGCCCTCGAGCCACATCTGCTCCTCGGGCACCCCCGCCCAGGTGACCAGCGGAGCGCCGTGCGCGCGCTGGCAGTTGCGGCAGTGGCAGTGCGCGACGAATCGCGTCGGCAGCGCCACCGAGAACTGAACCCGCCCGCAGTAGCACGCGCCGGAGATCGCGTTTGCCTGCATGCCGACCAGGCTACCACGCCGCGCGATTCTTCTCCCAAGCGGTATTCTGCAGCGCACGTGAACTGTGCGCGATGGATCCTGCTCGGCCTGGTCTGCACGGGCTTCGCCGCCTGCAACTCCGACAAGGTGAGCTGGGAGTTCGTCTCCAGCCCCTCGGGCGGGAGTGCGGGCGGAAGTGCGGGTGGGAGCGCGGTGACCGGCGGCGCGGTGGTGCGCATCACGCAGCAGAGCGCCGGCACGTACACCGCCTCGGCCGGCACGCTGATTGCGTCCGGCCTCCGCGGCGGCACCGCCGTCCGCGTCCACCTGGCGACGGAGTGCGACGCCGCGTGGATCGAAGCGCCAGCGCACGACGAGGTGCTGAGCCCGTCGCTGCCCGGCGGCGCGGTGCGCCTCACCGATGCCGTGGTCACCGCGCCGGGGCGCGGCGCGGCGGTGTGGGACGTGCGCCTCGCCGACGCACGGCAGGTGCACGCCAACGCGATCGGCAACGGCCGCCTGGTCGTCGCCGCGCGCGGCAACGTCGTCGCGCTCGAACACGGTGGCGGCATCGCCGTGTTCGAGATGAGCGGCGCGCAGTGGTTGCCCGCGGGCGCCAGCCTCGACCTGAGCGGCACGCACCTCGCCGTCGCCCGCGCCGGCGGCACAGCCCAACCGCTGCCCGGCACACCAACGCCGACCGCGGCGCAGCGCCTGCGCCACAACAGCCAGCGCAACTCGGTGCGCATTCTCGGCCCGCGCGGCGAGCCCCTCGCCGAGCTGCCGGCGGCCGGAGTGCAGCTGCGCGGCGGCGCCAACGGCGCGTTCTTACTGGGCAGCTTCCCCAGCGGCACCGCCGGCAGCACGCGGCCGTTCGCGCTGCTGGCGGCGACCGACAACCGCTACCTGTTGCAGATGGTGCAGCAATGACCGAGATGGAGCCGAACGCACCCTACGTGCACGGCTACGGCGACGCGGAGATGCAGCGCCTGACGCGCATGCAAACGCTGGTCAACGACGCCGAGCTCGCGGTGCTCGACCTGACCGGCGTCCGCACCGTCCTCGACGTCGGCGCCGGCCTCGGCCAGATGACCCGCGCCATCGCCCACCGGCTCGGCCCCGGCAGCCGCGTCCTCGGCATCGAGCGCGACCCCCGCCAGCGCGCCGAGGCAGAGCGCCAGGCAGCGGCCGCGGGCGAAGCCGATCTCGTCGAGCTGCGCGCCGGCGATGCCACGGCTCTGCCCCTGAGCGAGGCGGAGCGCGGCAGCTTCGACCTGGCGCACGCTCGCTTCGTGCTCGAGCACGTGCCGGATCCGGAGGCTGTCGTGTGCGAGATGGTCTCGGCGGTCAAGCCGGGTGGCAGGCTGGTGCTGATGGACGACGACCACGAGCTGCTGCGCCTGTGGCCCGAACCCGCCGCGGTGCAGCACGCGTGGGAGGTGTACTGGCGCAGCTACGCGCTGCACGGCCACGACCCGCTGGTCGGCCGGCGGCTCGGCGCGCTGCTGACCGCCGCCGGTGCGCGGGTCACGCGCGTCACGACAGTGTTCTACGGCGCGTGCCACGGCATGCCGCAGTTCGATGCGGTGGTCGACAACCTCGCCGGCGTGCTGCGCGGTGCCGCGGGCGGCCTTGCCGAGACCGGGCAGCTGGAGGCGAGCGCGATGGACACCGCGCTGGCCGAGCTGCAGGGTTGGCGCGCCGCGAACGACGCCACTGTCTGGTACTCCCTGCCGCTGGCCGAGGGTGTCCGGCGCTGACGTTCGATGCAGTGCTACGGCAAGGCGGGGAGAGCCCTCACTTGGCTCCCACCACCGCGTCGATGGCATTCGACGTGACGAACCCGAGCGCAAGCGCGGGGTCCGAGGCGTAGCCCTGCAGGAACATCGACCGACCGACCAGGCTTGGGAGGTTTGCCAGGGGAAGGCTCCACTGGGTGTTGCCCCGCGCATCCGCGCGCCCTGCGAATGCGAGATCCACGGAAGCGAGCACCTGGCAGGTGCTCGGCGAGAGGGTCAACGGCAGCGTCGCCCCGAGCCATTGGGTCCGGGACACTCCGGCGGTGAGCGCGACGAATGTGCCGGGGATCGCGCCGCTCAATTGGAGCGTGGCGGGGAATCCGATCCATGGCAGAGAGGTCGCGGTCAGCGCGGGGACTCCCGACGAGCCGGGACACGGGGAGCCGTAGGGATTGGTGGTCGCCGGCGCGACGGGGCCGTAAGACCAGAGTTCCAACGCCGAGTAAGGCGTGTAAGGACCGGCCAGGAAGGTCATTGAACGCCGACGGCGGACATCGTACGCAATAGACGGTCCGAAAGGAGCATAGGCGAAAGGAACCTGCGCAGACCTCAGTCGCCAATCGGTGCCGCCCCACTCCCACGTGTCAGACGACGTTCGGGAATAGTAATAAAACCCACCAAACAATACCACTACCTCTCTGGCGGCGTCCCAAGTCATTGACGTAATCCGAGGAGCTGGCGCATTTGATGGAACTGCCTGAATCCAGACCAAGCCATCGTATAGCCATGTGTCGCCAAGATGGCCACTCGAATGCCCCCCAAAGAGCACAATACGTCTCCGCACCGGGTCGTAGGCCATCGCTGCGAATGCTCTTGGGCTCGGAGAAACGGGCGTGACCACTTGGATCCAGTTCACCCCGTCCCATTCCCAAGTATCGCCAAGGATCACCTGTCGCCCCGGAGATCCCGAACGCCGCATTCCACCAAACATGACGACCCGATCTCGCGCAGAATCGTAGGCCATTGCCGCCCCCTCCCGAGCAGGTCCTGAGACGGCCAACTGACGCCAAGCCACTCCATCCCACGACCAAGTATCGGCAAGCGTCATGCCTGCAGTTGCCCCTCCAAACAAAAGGATGTCTCTCGCAGAGCCTCGATAACAGTATGCCTGGTTGACTCGACGTCCAGGAGACAAAGGTGGGCTCTGCTTCATCCAGGCCGAACCCTGGAAGGTCCACGTCTGATCGGAATTCTGCCCCGCACCGTAGAGAAACAGCTGGTCGACCGCATCGTGGTAGACAAGCTGAGGCGGCCAATACGGCGAAGACGAAGTCGGAATGACCGTCCAAGAAGTCGACTGCGCGGGAGCGACGGCACTGAGCAGACCGATCACGAGCAAACGACGACCGGCGGTGAGAGCCCTCACTTCGCTCCCACCACCGCGTCGATCGCGTTCGACGTGGCGAACCCGAGCGCGAGCGCGGGGTCCGAGGCGTAGCCCTGCAGGAACATCGACCGACCGACCAGGCTTGGGAGGTTTGCCAGGGGAAGGCTCCACTGGGTGTTGCCCTGCGCATCCGCGCGCCCCGCGAATGCGAGTTCCACGGAGGCGAGCACCTGGCACGTGCTCGGCAAGAGAGTCAATGGGAGAGTCGCCCCGAGCCATTGGGTCCGGGACATTCCGGCGGTGAGCGCGACGATGGTGCCGGGGATCGCGCCGCTCAACTGGAACGTGGCGGGGAATCCGATCCATGGCAGAGAGGTCGCGATCAGCGCGGGGGTTCCTGAGGGGCGAGGGCACGCGGGGCCGTAGGGACTGGTCGTCGCCGGCGAAAGGGGGCCGTAAGACCAAAGCTCCGCCGACGTGTATGGTGTGTAGGGACCGCCCAAGAAAGTCATCGTCCGCCTACGACGGCTATCGTACGCGATCGTGGGTACGAAAGGTTCATAGAGTGGTATTTGCGCGATCTTTAGTCTCCAATCGGTGCCGTCCCACTCCCACGTGTCAGACGACTTTCGAGAATAGTCATAATACCCGCCAAACAATACCACTACCTCTCTGGCGGCGTCCCAAGTCATCGACGTAATCCGAGGGGCTGGCGCATTTGACGGAGCTGCCTGCGTCCACGCCGACCCATCGTATAACCACGTTTCGCCAAGTGGGCGAGTCGAGTAGCCTCCAAAGAGCACGATGCGTCTCCGCACCGGATCAAAAGTCATCGCAGCAGACATCCTCGGACTTGGAGCGACCGGCGTTGCGATCTGCACCCAGTTCACGCCATTCCATTCCCATGTGTCGCCAAGCAATCCCCCGCCCCCTGACGAGCCCTGAAGACGTCGACCTCCGAATATGACGACTCGATCGCGCACAGAGTCGTAGGCCATTGCCATGTACTCCCGCGCAGGCCCCCCCACCGCCAACGGGCGCCAAGCCACCCCATTCCACGACCACGTATCCCCAAGCGTCACGCTCGCTGTGAAGCCGCCGAACAAGAGGATGTCTTTGGCGGCACTCCGGTAACAATATGATTGACCGACCCGGCGACCAGGGGACAAAGAGGGGTTCTGATTTGTCCAGGTGGACCCCTGAAGCGTCCAGGTTTCGTCAAAATTCTGACCCGCACCGAACATGAAGAGCCGGTCGACCGAATCGTGATACGCGAGCTGGCTCTGCCACACTGGCGAAGTTGGGGACACCAACGTCCAGGAGCTCGATTGCGCGGAAACGGTCGAACTCAACAGGCCGACAACGAGCAAACGACGACACCAACCAAGCGAAAGTGCTTCGGGACTGGTGTGGGTGTGGCTCCGGCATTGAGCGGAGCAGCGTGATCGCACCCGAGATCTGGTGGTCGCAGGCTGGCTCGCCGCAAGTATTTGTGTAGAAGACACTTGTACAAGCATGCGCCCCTCCCTATCGGATACAGGATGCAACACCAGCGTCCTGGGAGGGGCGCTTCACGAGGGTACGTCCTCGTGAAGGTGCCAGTTGAGCACAAGGGGCTCGCCGAGTCGATGCAGAGCCTGGTCGACGCAACGGTGGCGGCGGCGGTGTCGAGCCGCGGCGGTCACGCGGTGGACTACGCGGACACGGAGAGGGCGATCGCCAAGCAGACCGCCGCGGTCGAGCGGGCAGCGCACGCGGAGGTGCTTCGCGCCCTCGACGTCGACGCGCCACGGATCCGGGTCCGAGGCGCTCTCTACGCCAGTTTCCGGCGCACGCCGGGCACGTACTTCACGATGGCGGGCGAGGTCAAAGTCGAGCGCACCGTCTATCGCCAAGTCGGCGTGCGCAACGGACCGATCCTCGACCCGATCAAGCTGCGAACCGGTGCCTACGGCCGCGGTTGGCTTCCTCTCACCGCCCAGTGCATGGCGAACGACATTCAGCGCGGCCCGTCGCGCGATGCGGCGGATGCTGCCCGCCAGACAGGTCGGTTTCCCTATTCGCGGGCCAGCTTCGAGCGCGTCGCGCACCATGTCGGCGAGCACTGGCTTCGCGAACACGCGGACATCGAGGACATGCTCACGCAGGAGTTCGACGTGCCAGCGGAAGCCGTCGCCATGAGCGTGGCAGTCGACCGCGTGTCCGTGCCGATGGAAGAGGCCGCGAAGCGTCGGGCGGGCCGACCGCGCAAGGACGCGCCAAAGCGGCCCGTAGACCGGAACTTCCGGATGGCCTACTGCGCAACGATCACTTTGCACGACGCCGAAGGGGCGAGCCTGCACACGCTCCGGTACGGGTGCATGCCGGAAAGCGACGTCGACCTGTGGTTCGCTCAGATCGCCGGCGAGGCGTACAGGCTGTTGCAGAAGAGCCCGGACCTGCGAGTGAAGCTGCTGTCCGACGGTGCCCACGAGATGTGCAACCTGCTCCACACTCACTTCCCCGCCGCGGTGTTCGGCAACGTCGAGCAAGGCATCGACTTCTGGCACGTGGTCGAGAAGCTGGCGCCGGCCGCCGAGGTGATCTTCGGTGCAGACGGCGCCAAGTCGGAGTTGCACCGTTGGCGCGTTCGATTGCGCTGCGCGAACAGCGCAGCCGAAGAGATCCGCGCCGAACTGCGCGGTTCCGGCCTCGAGGATACTTGGCGGGACTCGAAGCGGCCCGTCCATGAGGCCATCACCTATTTCGAAAACCACGCCGAGCGCATGCGGTTCGCCAGATCGCTGCGCCTTGGTCTGCCAATTGGCAGCGGAGCTGTCGAGGCCACCTGCAAGACACTCGTGGCCGTGCGTATGAAACGCGCCGGATCGCGCTGGAAGTCGACGACCGGCGAACACGTCCTCCGCCTGCGTGCTCTGCCGCTCAGCGACCGTTGGGATCAAGCGATGCACAAGCTCCACGAAACCCGACGTACCGCCGTGAAGGTGGCCGCATGATCGAGTTGCTCAATAGCGGATCCACACCCACTGGTGTCCTCCCCCCAACGGTGGGCCCTTGCGGCAAGCCACCGCATTCACTTCGCTCCCACCACCGCGTCGATCGCGTTCGACGTGACGAACCCGAGCGCGAGCGCGGGGTCCGCGGCGTAGCCCTGCAGGAACATCGAGCGCCCGACCAGGGCGGGGAGGTTCGCCAGGGGAAGGCTCCACTGGGTGTTGCCCTGCGCATCCGCGCGCCCCGCGAACGCGAGGTCCACAGACGCGAGCACTTGGCAGGCACTCGGCGAGAGAGTCAACGGCAGAGTCGCACCGAGCCACTGAGTCTGGGACACGCCCGCAGTCATCGCGACGACTGTGCCGGGCATCGCGCCGCGCAGATCGCACGTGACCGGGAAGCCGACCCAGGGCAGGGAGGTCGCGGTCAGAGCAGGGGATCCCGACGAGCCAGAGCACGGCAACCCATAGGGAGTCGCGCTCGCTGGAGAGATGGGGCCGTACGACCAAAGTTCGCCCGGCCCCCAGGTGGGCGTGCTGGGGCCGGCCAGGAGGGCCCTCGAGCGCCGCCGGCGCCGATCGTAGCTGAGCGAGGGGAGCGCCGGAGTGTGGCCGTTGAGGCCCTGCACGGTCCTCGACTTCCAATCGGAGCCATCCCATTCCCAGGTATCAGCTACGACCTTGAAGTAGCCATAGAACCCGCCGAACAAGACAACGACCTTGCGCGCGTCGTCCCAAGTCATCGACGTGGCCCGAGGAAACGGAGCATTCGACGGAGACGCCTGCGTCCACACCGACCCGTCATACAACCACGTGTCGCCATAGCAGCGATGCAGGTATCCCCCGAACAGGACGATGCGCTTCCGCTCCGCGTCATAGGCCATTGCCGCGCCCAGCCTCGGACTGGGAGCCACCGGGGTCACGATCTGGACCCAGCTGACTCCGTCCCACTCCCACGTATCGCCAAGAAACCCCGGTCCCCCTGGCGACCCCGCGGTCCGCACCCCGCCGAAGACGACGATCCGATCCCGCCCGGAGTCGTAAGCCATCGCCATGAACGATCGGGCAGGGCCACCCACCGACAACGGCCGCCACGCCAGGCCGTCCCACGACCAGGTGTCTGCGAGGGTCACGCCCGACGCGCTGCCGCCGAACAAGACGACTTCCTTCGTGGCACTCCGATAGCAAGCCCCATGCCCCACCCGCATCCCGAGGGCCAAGGGAGCACTCTGCTTGGTCCAAGTAGCCCCCCGAAAGGTCCAGGTCTCGTCCGCGTTCAAGCCCGCACCATGCATGACCAGTTGGTCGGCAAACTCATGGTACGCGAACTGGGCGGGGGAGATCGGCGGAGACGACGACGCCAACCTCGTCCAGGAGACGGATTGCGCGGGGACGACGGCACCGACCGCGCCTACGGCGAGCAAGAAACTGCGCGAGTGGTTCGAACCTGGCGGGAGCATGCGGGGGTCACAAGAGCGGGCGAGCTCGGCCGCTTCTGCCCGCGTGCGCCACGATACAGCGAAGCGGGGCCGAGCGCTGTCGACCATGGTCTCCCGCGTAACGCAAGCCGAGCACTCGGGTTCGATACCGTCGTCGCGTCGCCGGTCTGGCCGCCTCTCCACCGGCCGACGATGCCCGGCACCGACCCGCACCGCGGTCAGTGACGCGGCCCCGGTTCGCGACTATCCCCCGGACCGACCGTCGCTCGTCCCCCCGGTCGCCCGCGGAAAGGAGTCCCCGGATGCGCCCGACCTGCCTGCTCGCCATCCTGCTGTGCTGCGCCCCCCTCGCCGCGCACGGCGGCCAGTTTCCACCGCCACCCTCGCTGCCTCGGGACATCCGGCTGCCGCCGCCGCCGGCCACCAGTCCGCCAATGCCGAGTGCGCCGTCTCCTTCGGGACCGACCACCCCGCGGCCGACGACGCCGCAGCCGGTGCCACCAGCACCCACGACGAGGTCACCGGCGCCGCCGACCACCCCGCCGCCGGCTCCGGCGACGACACCCCCGCCGAGTCAGCTCGGCCCGACCACACCGAGACCGCCAGGCGGCGGCGGGACCGCCGGGCCCGCCCGCCCCACGACCGGCCCGCGCGGCGCACCGCTGCAGGCCGATCCCACCGTCTGGGAGCTGTGGTGGCGCTACAACCACCACCGCTTCCTGGACTTGCGCCGCGCGGTGCACGCGCAGCGCACGGCCACCGGCTCGGACGAGTTCTACATGGGTGCGCACCGGCGCCGGCGCGGCCACGACAGTCTGCGACCGACCGCGGCGCAGCTGCAGGCCCTTGTGCTGCCGGCACTACGGGACACGCTGCGCTCCGATGTCCGCGACATCGTCTCGGCCAGCATCGTCGCCCTCGCCAAGGTCGGCCGCGACCACCGTGACTTCCAGATCCTGCCGCTGATCCGCGCGCAGCTGCGCAGCCGCGACCAGGAGATCCGCGAGACGGCCGCCGTCGCGCTGGGCATCGCGCAGTTGCCGGCCGCGGTGGAAGACCTCGTCGCGCTGGCGCGGGACACCGCAAAGGGCCGCGCCCTGTGTGCGCGCGGCAACGTCGATGACCGCACGCGCGCGTTCGCCTGCTACGGCCTCGGGCTGATGGCCCACGGCGGTGCCGACGGACAGGTGCGTCAGGCGTGTGCCGCGGCGCTCGGCGAGGTCGTCGAGGAGATCCTGCGCCAGGGCGGCGCCAGCCGCGACCTGCCGGTGGCCGCGATCGGCGCGATGCGTTTGCTGGCGCCGGGCGAAGGCGCGCGCCGCGACCGCGCCGCCGACACCTGCCTGGCGCAGGCGTGGAAGTTCTACCGCCGCGACCTCGGCCGCGGCTGGCAGCTGGTGCAATCCCACGCGTTGACCACGATCGGCGCCCTCCTCGGCCGCGACGGCGACCCGGGCGCGACCTTCAAGGACGCGATCCTCGCCGAGCTGACCGGCGCCCGCGGCCGGCGGGGCAACGACATCTACCGCGCCGCGGCCTTGGCGCTGGGGCGGATGGCGAAGCCGGCCGAAGAGGACGCGGCACAGGCCAAGTACTCGAAGGGGCTGTGGACGTACGTGCGCGAAGGCCGCGACGCGCAGGCGCGCTCGTTCTGCTTGATGGCGCTGGGCCAGATCGGCGGGGACGCCAACCGCGACGGACTCCTGCGCCAGCTGCACGCCGGCAACCGGGTCCTGGTCCAACCCTGGGCCGCGCTGGCGCTGGGCGTGCTCGCGTTCCACACACCGGGGCCGGACGACACGATCGGCCACGCGCTGCAGCAGCAGCTGGTGCGGGCTTCGAGCCCGGATGCGCAGCGCGCCGTGGCGATCGCCGTGGGTCTGTGCCGCCACCGGCCGGCGGCCGACATCGTCACCGAGATGTTGCACCGCTACCGCCAGCGCGACGAGGTCGCGGGATCGCTGTCGACGGCGCTGGCCCTCATGGACCACCGCGACGCCGTGCCGCTATTGCAGGCGTTGGTCCACGACTCACTGCGCCGGCCGCTGCTGTTCCGGCAGGCCGCCAGCGCTCTCGGCAAGCTCGGCGACAAGGCGATCACCGACGAGCTGTTGGCGATGCTGGCCGCGGATGGCGGCCGCAGCGTGGCCCGGCTAGGCGCGGTCGCGAACGCGCTGGGCTACGTCGGCGACCGGCGCACCATCGAACCGCTGGTCGCCCTGGCCCGCGACGAGCGCCTGCCCGGCCTGGCACGCGCCTTTGCGGTCGTCGCGCTGGGCAGCGTCGCCGACAAACAAATGCTGCCGTGGAACGCGCCGCTCGCCGCCGACATCAACTACCGGGCCGCGGTCGGCACGCTGACGAACGGGAGCACGGGGGTGTTGGACGTGTTCTAGAGGCGCGATCCCTCTACAACCACGTCATGACCATCCCGACGCCCCGTTCCGCCGTCGCACTGATTGCACTGGCGTTCGCGGTCTGCGCCTGCAACACCACGCAACCCACCGACGCCATGCAAGAGCCCACGGAGGAAGGCATCCTCATCCAGTACCTCGAGATCGTCACCCCCGACGTGAATGCGACGTGCGACGCCCTGGAGCAGACGCACGGCGTGCGCTTCGGCGAGCCCGACGCCGGGTTCGGCAACGCCCGCAAGGCGGCGCTCGAAGGCGGCGGACAGATCGGAGTCCGCGCGCCCATGCGCGCGGACGAACACCCCGTGGTACGACCGTATCGCCTCGTCGAAGACATCGAAGCCGCAGTGCAAGCGGCCGAGGCGGCGGGTGCTCAGGTCGCGATGCCGCCAACGCCGATTCCCGGCCACGGCCAGTTCGCCATCTACATCCAGGGCGGCATCGAGCACGGCCTCTGGAAACACTGAGCGAGCCGATCAGCCGAAGAAGCGCGCCTCGATCCACTCCACCAGCACGCGGTCCCACCGCGTGAGTCGCTCGAGCAGCTCGGGACTGTGCTGGTCGAGGCGGCGCTCCGCGGGGCCGCCGGGCGAGACGTTGCGGCTCTTCAGCGGCTTGTAGGTCCGGCCGAGACAGCGCGCGATCTCCTGCATGCTGCGCTCGAAGTGGCCGGCGTGGCCGACGAAGTCGAAGTAGGTCTCGATGTTGTGCTGGGCGCGCTCTACGTCGGCGGCGCCGATCTCGCCCACCGGGACCCCGGGCGCACTGCCCAGGTAGCGCACGATGCCGTTGTCGATCTCGGCGATGGCCTCGCGCTCGAACAGCTCCGCCAACCCCGCCCCGGCGTGGATCGCCTCGACGTAGCGGCGCTGCGGCTGCACGCAGGACTCCGGGTCGAGGCTGCGCACGTAGTTGAACCACGACACGACCCGCGCCGCCGGGTCGCGCACGAACGCCAGGCTGCGGCACGACTCGTGCACGCGCCACTCGGGGCGAAAGACGAAGTGGCCGTAGATCACCGCGAAGCGCTGCAAGCGCTCGAGCGGCATCGCGCCCGCCTCCTGCAGAGTGCACTGCACGGCACCGGGCACTGCCACCGGCGCCGGGTAGACGAACAGCACCTCGTCGGCGGCGAAGCTGTCGTGCAAGAAGTGGCGCACCGTCGTGCCCGCGGTCTTCGGGATGTGCACGAAGAGGTACGGCGGCCGGCGGTCGGTCGACCCGCTCATCCGCGGCTCACGCCCATTCCAGCAGGGCGCCGGCGAGCGCCGGCACCGGTGCGCCGGTCGGCTCCCCCGCCTGCGGCCCGCCGCCATGCTCCGCCGCGCCGGCGATATCGAGGTGCAAGAACGGGGTCGGCACGGTGGTGCCCAGCTGGTGGCGATCCAAGCCCGACGCGCGCTCCAAGAACGCGAACGGGAACTGGTGGCCCCGCGGCGTCGCCGACGACGGCGCGCTGTTGCACTGCACAGTGGGGCCGCCGTCCGCGCGCGGCGCGATCATCTCGTAGTCCTCGCGCCGGATGCGCGAGTGCTCGAACGGATCGCCGAGCGCGTCGCCGGCGTCGACCAGCCGCTGCGGCCAGCCGGCCGCCAGCGCGGCGTCGTTGCCCATGACGCTGCCGTAGTGGCCGTAGGCGCGGATGACGTGGCCGGTCAGCGTCGCGACGCTGCACAGCACCGACGGTCCGCCGTCCTCGAGACCTTCGCGGAACTCGGCCAGCAGGTCGGCCAGGACCATGCGGCCCTCGGCGTCAGTGTTGCCGACGACCACGTGCACGCCCGCCCGGCTGCGAATCACCTCATCGGAGACGTAGGCGTCCGCGCCGATGCTGTTGCGGACACAGCCCAACAACGCTGTCGCGCGCAAACCGGGCGGCTGCGCCGCGGCCAGCAGCCGGAAGAACCCGGCGACGCCGGCCGCGCCGCCCTTGTCGCCCGACATGCCGCGCATCGCACCGCCGACCTTGAGGTCGGCGCCGCCGGTGTCGTAGGTGACTCCCTTGCCGGCAAAGCAAAAGTGGGTGCCCGATCCGCCGTCGTAGTGCAGGCGCACGATGCGCGGGTGATGTCGCGGCACCGCCAAGCTGGCGCGGGCGACCGCACCGAGCAGCGGGTACTCCCGGCTGATGGCGGCGGCATCGCGCTCCACCGAGACCTGCACCGCCGAGCCGGAGAACTCGGCCTCACAGCGCGCCGCGAATCCCTCGGGTGCATGAAACTCCGGATCGCCGGCGGTGAGATCGCGCGCCATCCACCGGCCGGCCTCCAGCGCCGCCGCGCGCGCCAACAGCTCGGGATCGGCGGCGGCGACGCCGATCTCCGCCAGCTCGCTCGCCGAGCCCCACTGCGGGTGCACCCAGGCGACGTCGGCCGCCGCCGCCGCCGCCACGACTAGCGCGCGGGCGAACCGCGGCTCGGCACACACGTCGACATACAGCGCCGGCCGCTTGGCGCCGGCGCGCACCGCGCGCCGCACGCCCAGCACCGCGGCTTCGGCGTAGCGCCGCACGTCGTCGGTGAAGTGGGACAGAGGGCCGGTCGGCGCCAGCACCATGCGGCCGCCCGGGGCGTCGCCGCAGGCCGCCATCGCGGTCTGGCCGCGGGGCGGCGCGGGCTCGATCGCCAGCCGCGCCTCCAGCGCGCCACGCACTGCCGGCGACAGGGACACCGCTCCCCAGGGCGCCGGCCCCACGAGCACCAGGGCGTCGCAACCCGCCGCGTCGTCGAGCGAACGCAGCACCGGAATCGTCGGGCTCGCACTCATCGCTTCACTGCCTCCAACCACCCATACCGTCGAACGGAGTCCGCCCCGCGCTGCCGCGCATCTTCAACGCGACCAGGACGAACAGGCCACCGAGACTCAAGAACGCCGCCGCGACCATGGCCGCCAACAGCTGGGGCCAGATCGCGATGGCGAGGCCCACCGCGAGCAACACCACGCCGGGCACGAACACGGTCAACCACGCGCGCGGCCCGGCGGCGCGGTGTAGCACGAACTGTCGCATCGAGGGGTCCATCGGGGCTCTCCGGCCTGCGGTCCTTGGCGCGGGGGGCGTGGGTTTGCGCGGACAACAAGACAGCTTTGCTCCACGCCCCGCCGCGGTTGCGCGTGACGGTCGAAACCCGGAATATCCGGAACGCTCACCAGCATGGTGCCTGGCCCGGCCGGTGCAAGCGCCTAAAAGCCACGGACCGCCGGCAAACCAATCTCGAGGCCCCACCCGGAGACGGCAGAGCGCAGTGTTCCACATCACCTTGTTCGGCGGCGGCCAGGGCGAAATGGCGCCCTCCGGCCTGACCGCTCTGACGCTCTTCGGCGCCACCGAGCTCCGGCGCCCCACCCTCGCCGCCGAGATCCTGCACCTGCGTGCCGAGCGCGAGCAACGCCGCGGCCTGTGGTCGCGCCTGCTCGGCCAGAACCACAACCTGGCCCTCACCTTCTTCGGCGCCACGGTCCTGGTAGCGCCCACGCTGGTCGAGGAGTACCAGGCGATGACCGGCCTGCTGCGCAGCGGCCTGCTGACGCCGGGCGAGTCCCAGGCGCTGATCGATCAGCTCAGCTCGCAGCAGTTCGAGCGCAGCCAATGCCGGATGCTCACCGTCTTCGGCACCTGCACGCGGCGGACGCCGAGCGCGGGGCGCGAGCGAAAGGCGTTGGAGGCGGCCGAGAAGGCCGGCACCCTCGGCAACGACGTGCGCACCGCCCTCGAAGATCTGATCGCCGCCCCGCCGTCGGCGCGGCTGCGCGGCCTGTCCGCGCTGTGCGCGGTGTCGTAGACCGGCGCGCATCGGTCGCGGCAGATCGCTGTTGGCTTTTGCCGGCGAACCCGGCACAACCCTTCCATGATCACGGCCGCGTGGATCGGCGCCGGCGTCGGCGCCGGCTTGCTGGCGTGGTGGGCGGCGCAGCGTGAGCTGCACGGCCGGCGCCCGTTCGGCACCGGCTGCACGCGCACGTGTCCGGCCTGCGGCGCGGCGATCGGCCGCGGCGGGATGCTGCGGGTGTCGACATCAGCGGGGGCGCTGCTGACCGCGGCGGCGAGCGGGGCCGCGTTCGCCGCCGCGTGGCCTTGGCTGCCCGGCGCGGCCGATCCCGGCGCGGCACGGCTGGTCGCACTGCTGTGCTACGGCTTCCTGCTCACCAACTTGCTCGCCGCCTGCATCGTCGATGCGCGCCAACAGATCCTGCCGGACGCCTTCACCTATTCGCTGCTCGGCGTCGGTCCGTTGGGCGCCGCGGCGGTGCCGGCGCTGGGAGGCACGTGGAGCATTCCCGGCGCCACCGGTGTCGGCGAGACGGTGTTGGCGGCGGTACTGGGCGCAGCGGCGGGCAGCGGCGGCCTGCAGGCGATCCGCTGGCTCGGACGCCACGCGTTCCGCACCGAGGCGATGGGCTTTGGCGACGTCAAGCTGATGGCCGGCTGCGGCGCGTTCATTGGCTGGCAGGGCGCGCTGCTGGCGATTCTGCTCGCCAGCTTGATCGGCGCCGTCTGGGGTCTGGGCCGGCGGCTGTTCACCGCGTCGCGCTACCTCGCGTTCGGGCCGTTTCTGGCGCTGGGCGCAGTGCTCGCTCTGCTCGGCGGCGACGCGCTGCGGCGCGCCGTGCTCGAGTCCCACACGAGTCTGTCGGGCGCCAACCCGCAGCTTCTCCTCGGGATCAGCATCGCGCTCATGCTCGCGCTGGTCTGGCTGGTCTGGAGCGGGCGGGCCAAGCAGCGCGCACCGCGCGCCCACGGTCACATCGCGGCCGCTGCCGAGGCAATGCGCCGGCTGCAGCTCGACCAGCTGTGGGACACCGCCCCCGACACCGGCCGCCACCGCGACCTGGTGCGCTACATGATCGCCGTGCGCATGCTCGATCCGGAGGCGGTGATCGCGGACAGCACGCTCTGGTCCGGCTCCACACTGCCGTTCGTCTTGGGCGTCACCGATGCCGACGCCGACGAGATCGATCCCGCCCTCGGTTGGCTGCTCGCGCAGCGCGACACCGTGCACCAGCGGTTGTGCGAGCGGCATGCGACGAACACGGCGCGCGGGCGGTGGACCCGGCTGACGGTCGAGACGCCCGTCGCCCCGTGCCCCTTGGCAATGCGGGGCCACCCGCCGCGCATCGATCCGCCGCGCAGCCTGCACCTCGCGGTGTTGAGCACCGAGCGCGGCTGTCCGCTGGCCGCGTTCGCGCAGGCCACCGGTAGCGGCGACCGCGGCGCGCTTGACGAGGCGATGCAGAGCTTGGCGCCAGAGCTGCCATCCCCGCCATTCGAGGACGCCGTGGATGGTGCGCGGCATCCGCTCGGCGCCGCGTTCGCCGGCCTCGCCACGGTCGAAGCCGAGCTGGAGGCCGAGCGCGACCGGCGCGGCGCGGACCGCGACCGCCTCGCCCAGGCGCACCTGCTGCTGTGCCTGTTGGCGGAGTACGTCCGCTGGCACTTGGATGCCGCGCTCGACGGGGGGTGGAGTGACGCGCGCACCGACCTCGAGGGGTGGCAGGCGCACCCGGACGACGCGAGCGCCGATGGCATGCGGCCCGACGGATCGCCGACGGCGCGCCAGCAGCAATCGCTCGCGCAAGTGGCGGCGTTGGAATGCGAAGAAGCGCCGCGACGCTGACCGCTCACAGCTCCGCCGGCAAGCGACGGAGCGTTCCATGGGCATCGACCGACGCCAACGTCGTGGTCGCCTCCGCCACCAGCGCGCCGCCCTCGACGAACAGCTCGTAGCTCAAACACAACGAAGCGCGCTTGCGCTCGACCACGCGCGTGCGGATCTCGACGACGTCGTCGTAGCGCGTCGGACGGCGGTAGCGCACGTGCAGGTCGACGACCTGCAGCAACAAACCGCTGGCCTCCCAGTCGCGATACGACCGGCCGCGCGCGCGGAGCCACTCGGTGCGCGCTTCTTCGAGCCACGCCACGTAGGCACCGTGGTGCGCGACCCCCATCTGGTCGGTCTCGCAGTAGCGCACGCGCACTCGATGCACGGCTCCGCTGTCAGTCATGGCCGGCTCCAGCGCCCGCAGCTCGTTCGGCGGCCCATCGCTCGGCGACGACGAGCGGCGAGACGTCCTCGGCGGCCGCGGCGTCGAGGATCGCCCCGACGGTGTCGCCGAGCGCGCGCACCCGCGCCTCGTCCGGCGCGGCGCCGTGCAGGTGGAACCACGCGCCCTGCACCAACGCTCCCGCGTTGATGACGAAGTCCGGCGCCAACAGCACACCGCGCTCGTGCAACCGCTGGGCGATGTCCGCGCCGGCAAGCACGTTGTTCGCCGATCCCGCGATTGCGCGCGCGGGCAAGGTGCGCGCCAGCGCCTCGGTGAGCACGCCGCCGAGCGCGCACGGGGCAAAGACATCGCACTCGGTGCGCGTGATCTCGTCGACCGACACCGCGACGGCTCCAGCGGCGGCCAGCGCCGCCGCTCGAGATGGATCGCGGTCCGCCACCCAGACGCGCGCCCCTGCGGCACACAGACGACGGATCAAAGCTCCACCAACCGCGCCCGCGCCCTGCACCGCCACCCGCGCCCCGTCGAGCGCGCCTTTGCCCAAACGCGCGACTACTGCTTCGATGCCGGCGAACACTCCGAGCGCGGTCGCCTCCGCCAGATCGCCGGGGCCGCCTTCGCCGGGCAGCGTGACGAACTCGGTGCCGGCCGCCACCGCCAGCAGGTCGCGGTCGGTGGTGCCGACGTCCGGCCCGGTGTAGTAGCTGCCAGCGAGCCGCGCCACCTCGCGACCGATCAGCCGATAGGCGCCGTCGCGGTCGAGCTGCGCGTGATCGACGAGCACCGTCTTGCCCCCGCCGCCGGGCACACCGGCGATCGCGCACTTGAGCGTCATCGCCCGCGCCAGGGCCAGCGCGTCCTCGATCGCGCCGCCGAGATCGGGGTAGCTCCAGCGCCGGATCCCGCCGAACGCGGGCCCGCGGCGGGTGCTGTCGATCGCGATGACCGCGGTGGCACGGGATCGGGGGTCCGTCACGACGTGCAGCCGCTCGAACGCCGGAAACGCGGCAGAATCGCGGGCGGGGCTCACGGGGCGAGGCGTTTTAATCGCCACCGCCGGTTTTTGGGAAGCAGATCACTGCCTTCGCCATCCAACCGCCCCCGGAACCCCGACCGCCGCCGACTCATGACGCATCGCCACCTCTCGCTCACCATCGCCCTCGCGTCGGTCGCGCTGGCCGCGTGCGCCTCGGGCCCCGCCGACCGGGGCGGGATCTACGACCCCGCCCTCGAGGAGACGGTCCGCGCCCAACGGGCGGCGATGGCCGAGGCGGAGGCCAAGCTCGGCGACTTCAACATGGTGCTGCTGAACCTCGACAAGTCGATCGACAAGTTCGTCGAGGCCACCGCGCGCAACGACTTCCAGCGCGCGGATCGACTGGCGCACAGCCTCGAGGACTACCTGCGCAAGACCGTGACCAAGCACATCGACGCGCTGATCGTCACCGCCGACGACCGCACCGAGAACTCCGGGGCCAACCGGGCCCGCGCGGTCGGCGCGCTCGGCTTCTACGTGCCAGGCGAGGACGGCCCGGCGCGCGACGTGCTCAACCCGCTGCTCAACGCCGCCCGCGACGGCGACGACGCGGTGATCACCAACGCGGTCTTCAGCCTGGGCATGCTCGGCGATCCCGACACGCCGATCGACGTGCTCGCCGGCATCCTCGAGGACCAGCAGCGACCGGCGAAGATGCGCATCGGCGCGGCGTGGAGTCTGCTGCGCCTGCAGCGGAACCTGCTCGAACCACGCGCCGTCGCCCCGGTGTGGATGCGGCTGTTGACCCAAGCCGAACACGATCCCGAGCCCTGGGTGATCATCCAGTCGCTGCGCGGCCTGGGCAAGCTGCGCAACAGCGCGCACGCCGAGATCCCGACCGACTATCTGACGCATCCGACCCCGCTGGTCCGCCAGGCGGCGGCAATCGCGCTGGGCTACATGGGCAACAGCGAAGCGAGCGAGCCGCTCATCGCCCGCCTCGGCCCCGAGGAATCCAACGCCAACGTGCGGCTGACGATCCGCAAGGCGCTGCAAGCCCTCGCCGGCGGCACCGACCGCGGCTACGACCAAAAAGAGTGGCGCCGCGTATTCGCGCAGTAATGAACGTACGGAGCCAGGCTCCGATTCATCACCGGCCGCCGCTGCGGCGGCCGGTGATGAATCGGAGCCTGGCTCCGTACGTTCATTCGGTGGCGGGTCGGGGGCGCGCGGGGCGTTGTTTCAGGTAGCCGCACCGGCGCGCGTGGGAGTGATCCGACTCCTGGTGCCGGTGCACAGCCCTGGAGCCCACGATGTCGAGCTACCCGCAACGCGTTCGCGTCGGCAAGGCCCCCTACGGGGTCGATTATCTGATGCAGTCTCACGTCCTCTTGCGCTTCAACGCGCAGACCAGCGACCGCGATATCGATCGCATCCTGGCCAGACACAAGCTCGCCGAACGGTCCGCACGCAGCGGGCCGCGCGGGCCGAACCCCCTGCACGCGGCGAAGATGCGCTGGGTAGAGCTCAGCGGCCAGCAGCTCGAGGGCGACGCCGGCGACGCGGCGGCTGCCTTGCGCGGCCAGATCGCCGAGGTCGAAGCCGCGCATCCGGTCTACTTCGCCGAGGGGCACGGTCCGGAGTCGGCGGCGGCGCCGGTGGACAATGTTGTGGTCCTCGAGATCGAGGCCCGGCAGCGCGACCGCGCGCTGAAGCAGCTCGCCAGCGCGGGCCTCAAGCACAACAAGCGCATGTCGGAGCTGCTGGGCGATTTCGACTACTTCGAGACGACCGGTGACGAGGAGCAGCAGTCCGGCACCGTGTTCGACCACTTGACGCGGGCGGGCCAAGTCCCCGGGGTGGTCTTCGCCGAGGCCGACTGGCTCAAGCTCGAGACCTACTTGTTGGTGCCGAACGACACGCAGTGGGCCAACCAGTGGAACATGCAGCGCATCAATCTGGTCAACGCCTGGGACGTGCAGACCGGGGCGGCGGGGACTTGGATCGCGATCATCGATTCGGGCTTCGACCTCGGCCATCCCGACCTCGCGTTCACCCCCAACGCCGGCGCCACGCTCACGCACTTCAATGCCGACGCGGCCGCCGGCGGCGCTGCGCCTCCGTACGATGCGAGCTCGGCGGGCGTTTCCCACGGCACGGCAGTGGCGGGCCTCGCCGCCGCGACGCTCAACAACAACACCGGGGTGGCCGGCGTCGCCGGCGGCTGCACCGTCATGCCGGTGCGGCTCGGCACCGTGCCCACCGCGAGCAAGGTCACGGCCGGCGTCAACTGGGCGGCGGCCAACGGCGCGGCGGTGGCCAGCATGAGCCTGAGCACGACGCCGACCGCCGCGGCCGCCGCGGCGATGGCCAACGCCTGGACCGCCGGTCTGGTGCTGTGCGCCGCGACCGGCAACGGTGGCGGCGACGCGGTCTCGCCCCCCGTCAGCTTTCCAGCCAACCACGCCAACGTCATCGCGGTCGGCGCCTCGGACCAGAACGACCAGCGCAAGCGCCCGGCGAGCGCCGACGGTGAGTGCTGGGGCAGCCAATTCGGCGCCGAGGTCGATGTCCTCGCACCGGGCGTCCTGTGTTGGAGCACGGACGAGCAGGGCGCCAACGGCTACAACAACAGCGGCGGCGCCGGCACGACCTGGGCGTGCGTCGCCTACGCCAGCACGGGGGACGCGGCAGGCGACTACATTTCTCTCTTTGACGGCACCTCGGCGGCGACGCCGCATGTCGCCGGTCTCGCCGGGCTCCTGCGCTCGCAGTACCCGGCACTCACCAACCAGGAGGTCCGCGACATCATCGAACGGACCTGCGCCAAGGTGAGCCCGGCACTGTACGCCTACGCCAACACCCCCGGCCGGCCGAACGGCACCTGGCACCAAGAGGTCGGCCACGGCCGCATCGACTGCGACGCGGCGCTGCGCTACTGCGACGTGATGATCTCGGACCACAACCTCGACGACGGCAGTGTGCCCTCGTCGGAGCTGGTCGGCGGCGCGTGGACCCCGAGAGCGTTCTGGCGCTACCAGCCGTACGTCACCCAGGCCAGCAACCCCGGCGCCCTGCCCACCGACCACGAGCCGGCCAAGGCCGGTCAGGACAACTACGTCCACGCCTACGTCACCAACAACGGGCCGGCGACGGCGACCAACATCCAGCTCACCTGGCACATCATGGACTACCCGGGAACCGAGCTGATCTGGCCGACCGATTGGAACGCGGGCAACCAGATCGCATCCGCGTCGATCGGCAGCTTGGCAGCCGGCGCGTCGGTGGCGGTCGAGGCGCTATGGCCGCAGGCGTTGGTCGACATCGCCTCGGCCTACGCCCACCCGTGCATGGTCGTGCAAGCGACGTGCGCGGCGGACGTCGGCGGTGATCTCAGCCCCAAGGTGTACGACTACAACAACATCGCCCAGCACAACATCTCCTTCGCCGGCTTCTCTGCCGCCGGCGCCGGGACTGCTGGCGACGCGGACCAGCGCACGTTCACGCTGCCCTTCGCCGTCGGCCACGCGTCGGTGCGCCGCCCGCGACGCGCCACCCTCGATTTCGACCTGCGCCGCCTCGGCGCCGCCGAGGTGTTCGTCGACCTCGATCCGGCCGACGACCTGCCGTACGTCGAGCGCATCCGCGAAGTCGTGCACAAGCAACCGACCCAAGGCGCCAAGGGGTGCGGCCTGACGCTGCGCAGCGACGCCCGCGTCCTGATCGACTGCTGCGGCTGTCGCGCCGAGATCCTGGTCAAGGCCGGAACCCGCGCGCGCATGCTGTGTGGCGACCCCGGTGGCAAGCCCGACCTCGGCAACCTGACCCTGCGCAACGCGGTCCGCGTCCAACGCGGGGGACGCCCTCAGCTTCTGCTGCGCGGCCCGGTGGCCAGCGTCGAGCTCGATCTGCAAGCTGGCGAAGTCCTGCCGATGGCGATGACCGTGGTCGCGCCGGCGGACTCGGTGGCTGGCGAGGTGTTCGAGGCCGACGTCACGCAGTCGACCGATGGGGCCGCCGACGGCGGAGTGAGCCTGCGCGTCGAAGCCACCGCGTGAAACGCGGGTCGGCCCGCGGGCAGCCACTTGCCGGTGGCGACCAACGCGGCTACGACCGGATGAATGTCAACCGGTGCCCGCTCGGTCGCCCAGCGCCGCTGGTGCGCCGCGGCTCTCGCCGCCGTCGTCACCACCGGCCTCGCGGGACGGACCACCGCCGCATGCCAAGCTCCGGCCGAAGCGCCAGCGCCCGCGGCGGCCGACGCTGCGGTCGAGCAGCTGCTCGACCACCACCACGGCCCGATCCGCGGCCGGTTGTCGCACTGCGTGTTGCAGCTGCGCCCTCTCGAAGAAGGCGAGGACCGCGCGCTTCGCGTCGCTCTGCAGCCGGACCGCATGCGCGTCGATCACGACGATCGGCGCGTCGACCTGTGGATCGAGGGCACTGGCTGGAGCTGCGCGCCCGACCGCGGCGTCGAGCGGTTGCGCGGTGCGCCGCTGGCAGCGCTGGAGACGCTGCGGGAGCACGTCCGGGCGCTGCTTCTACAACCGCTCTACGACGCGCGCTCGGTGCAACCGGCGGCCGACGGCCGGCTGCGGTTGGCGCTCTCCGGCGATGAAATCTGGTGGTTGACGCGCAGCGCGACCGGCGGCGTCGAAGAGCTGCGCGGACCAAACGGCGCGGTCGTGTTTCGCGCGCTGCTGGAGACCGGAGTCACGCGGTTGCCGAAGGTCGCCAAACTCGGCGCGCTGGGCGAGCACGCCGTGGAGTTCGAGGGCTACGACCTGAGCTTCGACCCCTCCGTGTTCCACGATCCGTACCAGTCCGTCGACGACGAAACCGCGCCGCCGCGCTCGCGCACCGCGCAGCTGACGGGTGGCGAGGAGCTGCCGCGCCGAGCGGAGCTCCAGCACGTGGATGCGCGATCGTTCTTGGTGCTGGACGACCCCGGTGGGTGGCCGGCGCGCATCGAGGCGGTCATGGCCGCGGGAGGCACCCTGTACGACCGGGGGCAGGCACCCCGGGGACTGCCCACGTACGTCGCGCTCGGCAGTGGCCACCGGCAGCTGTGGGTCCCGTTCGGACCGGATCCAGCCCGCGGCCACGCCCCGTTTGCCGCCGCGCAAGACGAGCGCATCCGACACGCTCCGGCACAATCGTGCCTGGTGATCGGAACCGCGCCGGGCCCCTGGGACGACGTGGTCGGCGCCGCCCACGCGAAGCTGAGAGAGACCGCCGAACGGCGCGGCATGCGCACCACCGGCCCGTTGCGCGTCATCCCCTGGACCGGGGTCGAAGTGCCCAGCGCCGCTGATCGACAACGCATGCAGTTTCGGCTGGAGCTGCCGGTCCGAGCCAATGACGCCCGCCACGCGCCTGACAGCGCAGTCCAGGCCTCGGCGGCGGTCGGCTTCAGCGTTTCGCTGTGGGTCCGCGCAGCGCCGGAGCAAGCCGGCTTCACTCCGCTGTTCAGCAGCAAGCCGTGGTCGGTAGAGGTGATCGACGACTTCACCTCCAACCACAACACCGGTCGCGCGCCGCGCGCAGGGTTGGCGGCCGGCTGGTGCATCGCGCTGCAGCCCGATGGCTCATGGCTGTGGAACGTCGGGGACGGCGAGACACGCCTCGACTACTTGCCGACGGTGGGCACCCAGCCGGTCGCCGACGGCGAGTGGCACCACCTCGCCGCGGTGGTCGATCGCCAGGCCGGCACGGTGCGCTTGTTCCACGACGGCCGTACCGTCGCGGTCTACGACTTGGGGGCGCTGCGATCGCTGCCGGCGGGCGCCGCCGTCGCCGTCGATTCCGGTGAAGTCGAGATCGAATCCGCCTCGATCGCGGCCGGCGTCTTGCTGCGACCTGAAGACGTCCTCCAGGCGGCCGCCTCCCGCCGGCCGGCGCCACCGCCCGCCGCGACCCTCGACGACGGCGCGCTCCGCGTCCTGGCGTGGAACATCTGGCACGGGGGCCGGCGCGACGGCGAAGAGATCGGCGTTCGCCGCGTGGTCGACGTGATCCGCGCCAGCGGCGCCGACGTGGTCGCCATGCAGGAGACCTACGGGTCGGGTCCGCGCATCGCCGACGCACTCGGTTGGACGCTCTATCTCCGCTCGAGCAACATCAGCGTGCTGAGCCGCTTTCCGATCATCGACACGCACGCCATCTTCGAGCCCTTCCACAGCGGTGGTGTCACGCTCGACCTGGGTGCCGGCCGGCGCGCCACGGTGTTCTCGATCTGGCTGCGCCACCTGCCCGACTACGACGCTGCCATCGACGATGGCGCGGACGCAGCACAGCTGATCCTGGCCGAGGCCCCCACTCGACTGCGCGAGATCAACGCGATCCTCAGCGCGCTGCTGCCCCACGTGCGCGCGGCAAAGCGCGTCCCCCTGGTGGTCGCCGGTGACTTCAACAGCCCCTCGCACCTGGACTGGACCGAAGCGGCGCGCGACCACAACCGCGGGCTGGTCGTGCGGTGGCCGGTCAGCCGCGCGATGGCGAACCTCGGGTTCGTCGACGCGTTCCGCCGGGCACGGCCCGATCCAGTCGCCGAACCCGGCCGCACCTGGTCGCCGCGCTTCACCGACGCGCGCCAGGATCGGATCGACTACGTCTACGTACTCGGTGACAACGTCACGATCGCCGATGCCCGCATGCTCGACCAGCACGCCGAGCGGTGGCCCAGCGACCACGCCGCGGTGTTGGCCACTCTGCGGCTGCGCTGACGCATTCAGCCCGCCACCGGCATCGCCGGTCCGAGCTGGCGCTCGATCGCCGACATCAGCACCTTGAGCCGGACCGGCTTGGTGACGAACTCGTCACACCCCGCGGTCAGCGCACGCTCTCGGTTCTCCGCCGACGTGTTGGCGGTGACGGCGATGATCGGGCCGCGGTAGCCCTGCCGCCGGATCTCCTCGGTGGCGCCGCAGCCGTCGAGCTCCGGCATCTGGATGTCCATCAGGATGGCGCAGTAGGGGCGTCCGGCGGCAAACGAGTCCAGCACGCGCTGGACCGCCACCCGGCCGTTCTCGGCGATGTCTACCTCGAAGCCGGCCTTGCGCATGATCAGCGAGATCAGCTTCTGGTTGTCGGGCCCGTCTTCTGCCAGCAGCATGCGCACGTTCGCATCCAGCGCGTCGGCCGAGCCACCCGGATCCGGCACGGCGCACTCCACCGACGCCGGAGACTGTTGCGGCGCGTCGCGCTTGCGGCGCGCGGCGACCGCCTCTGCCAGCGATTCCACGAGCGCACCGCCGGCCGGGCCGGCATCGATGGTCGCGGTGAAGACGCTGCCGACTCCCGGCTGACTCGACACCGTCAAGTCGCCGCCGAGCAGCCGGGTGAACCGACGTGCGATGGTCAGGCCGAGGCCGGTGCCGCCGAACGCGCGGGTCATCGATCCGTCACCCTGGCGGAACGGCTCGAAGATCGAGGACAGCGCCTCCTCGCTCATGCCGACCCCGGTATCCGCGACCGCGATGCGCAGCCGCGGCGCCGCGGTTTCCAGGCCCGGGCAGCTGACGATCACCCGCACTTCACCGGTCTCGGTGAACTTGATCGCGTTGCCGACCAGGTTGAGCAGGATCTGCAACAGCCGCGCCGGATCGGTGCGCACGACACTCGTCACCGGGGTCGTGCTCTCCAGCAAGAACCGCAACCCCTTTTCCTCGGCGCGCGGCCGCAGAATCGCCTCGACGTCGGCCAGAATCTCGACCGCGGAGCAGTCGACGCTCTCGATCTCGGTGCCGCCGCTCTCCATCTTGGAGAGGTCGAGAACATCGCTGATCAGCGCGAGCAGGTGCTTGCCGTTGCGCCGGATCGCCTCGACGCACTGCCGCTGCTGGCCACCCGTAGCGCCCTCGGCGAGCAGGTCGGCGTTGCCGATGATCGCGTTCATCGGCGTGCGCATCTCATGACTCATGTTGGCGACGAAGTTGGACGTCGCCTGGTGGCTCGCCTCCTCGGTCTGCAGTGCGTGCCGCATCGCCCGGCGCCAGCGTCGGGCGCAGAGCGCCATTCCGCCGAGCACACTCCACAACGCCAACAAGCCGGCGGCGAGCCACCACGGCATGGAGGACTCGACAGCCGCCGCGTCCGCCCCTGCCGAGGCGCGATTTCGAACGGCCAGCAAGACGAACCCATCGGCCTCATCGCCCCGCGCTTCCGGATCCTCCGGCTCGCTGAACGGAACGACATCGAGAGAATCCACGGCCACCACCGGGGCCGCGTGGTACTCGATCCCATCCTCGAAGTGCGCCCCGCGCAGGGCCCGGGACAAAGCCTCCGGCGACACTTCGAGCCCGCCGACCAAGACCTGCTGCGGCTGCTCGTCCTCGTCGTACAACACCGCGGCGGCGAGTTCGCCAAGCGGCGGCGCCGTCGGCTCGGCGGCGAGTCGCGCCCGGTCGGAGACGGTACGGACCACCCCCATGCTGAGCGCCGCGGTGATCGCGACGGCTGCCGCGATCCAGACCGCCATCCCACGTCCGCCGGAATCGATCACCTGCCGATTGCATCGGCCACTCCGGGCCAGCCGCTGTAGATCACCCAGCTCCTTCGGCCACGGCGCGACCGTCCCGTTGTGGGACGTCATCTGCGGAATCCGTTGACGCGTTCCGATACAGGTCTTGCCGCGCGGCTGACGCCGCTGGCAACACTCGGGAGAAGAGAGAGCCGATCGAATGATGGTTTGCACGTCGCCAACTCGCCATGCCTCGGGCAGGAGGTGCACCCACCGCCTGCCCGGCAAGCCGGTCTTCGCACTGGGCGCCGCCCTGTTGCTGGGTTCTGCCGCACTCAACGCGCAGAATCCTCCTCAGATCAAGGGCATCACCAGCTCGGCGGCCGGCGTCAACCTGGCGCCTCATACCTACTACTCCCCCAGCTGGGTGTTCGTCGACGTGTTCAAGCACGCCGCGCCCTGGTGGGCCCAATCGACGACCAGCTCGACGTGGAGTACCGGCCTGCCACTCGACCAGGATGCCGACGGCTGGATCCGGTCGTTGAGTCCCGGCCAGGCCGCCGGCACCCTGATCTACCAGAACACCGGCGGGCGCTACCCGGGCGGACGCTACATCGCGACCTACGACGGCGACGGCGAGCTGCAGTTCGGCTTCGACGCGCGCATCGCGAGCAGTCAACCGGGGCGGATCGAGATCGACGTGTCGCCGAGCGACAACGGCATCTACGTCAAGCTCGTGCGCACCAATCCGGCGAACTACTTGCGCAACCTGCGCATCACCGAAGCCCGCTTCGAGAACCACGGCAGCGCGTTTCATCCGCGCTTCCTGAACACCAGCAAGGTGTTCAGCGTGCAGCGCTTCATGGACTGGCAGCGCACCAACGACTCGCCGATCCGCAGCTGGGGCCAGCGCACGACGGGGACCTCTCATACGCAGGCCGGCGACGCCGGCGTCGCGCTCGAGTACATGATCGATCTGTGCAACGAGCTGGGGGTCGACGGCTGGTTCTGCGTGCCGCACTTGGCCGACGACTTCTACGTGCAGCAGTTCGCGTCGCTGCTGCGCGACCGCCTCGATCCCGGCCTGCGCGCCTACATCGAGTACTCGAACGAGGTCTGGAACAGCCAGTTCGTGCAGTGCGGCTACGCCCAACAAGAAGGCCTGCGGCGCAACCTGTCCGGCGACCCCGTGCTGGCCGGCATGCGCTTCTACGCGCAGCGCTCGAGCGAGATCCACACCATCTGCACACGCGTGTTCGCCGGCAGCAGCCGGCTGGTGCGCGTGCTGGCCTCGCAGAACGCCAACCCGTGGATCGGCGAGCAGATCATGGACTGGAACAACGCCGCGCAAACCGCCGACGCGCTTGCCGTCGCCCCGTACTTCGGTGGCTTCCTCGGCAATCCATCGACGACGTGGACCGTGACCGGCAAGACCGTTCCCGAAGTCTTGGTCGACGCTTACCTGGACGTCACCGACGTGATGGGGCGCGCGCAGGAAAACGCCGACAACGCGGCTGCGCGCGGCCTCTCGCTGATCGCGTACGAGGGCGGCCAGCACCTCGTCGGCTTCGGCGGTGCGCAGAACGACCCGGTGCTGACGCAGCTGTTCGTCGCCGCCAACCGGCACCCCCACATGGGGCTGCTGCAGCGCTACTTCTACGACAAGTGGCGCCAAGCCGGCGGCGGCCTGATGGTTGCCTACAACTCGACGTCGCCCTACACGAAATGGGGCTCCTGGGGACTGACCGAAGCCATGGACCAGGACCCGCTGCGCGCGCCCAAGATGTGGGCGGTGCTGGACTACATCTTCTGGAACCCCAAATGGTGGTAGCCTTTTCAGGCATCCCGTGCCCACGGGGTAAATTCGGCGCCACCCGCTGCGTTGTTCTGCCCATCCCCCCGCAAGAGCCATGGCACTCAGCAAGCTCGCTCCGATCCGCTACACCGGCCACCGCGCCCTGGCCGCGTTGAGCTACGCGCGGGAACGCCGGCTGCGATCCGGCGCCCGCGCATTTCGCGGCCCGACGGCCACCACACCACTGCAGCGCAAGGCCCTGGCCGAGCTGCAGGAGCACGGTATCACCCGCATCGAGGGCTTGGTCCCGGACGCCATCCTCGAGAGTCTGCGGAGCGGCATCCGCGAGATGGTCGAAAACGTCGATGCGCGCGCCGATCGAGTGTCGGCGATGGCGCCGGACGGCTCCTTCGATCCGATGCGCCACCGCGACATCCAGTTCGACGAGCAGACCGGCGCCGCCTGCTACGACCCGGACTTCCGCATCTACACCAGCAACGATCCGTTCCAGCTGCGGCCGGAGCTGTGGAAGCTCGCGCTCGGCGACGACCTGGTCCGCATCGCCAACTCGTACTTCGGCCGGCAGGCGTACGTCGCGCGCGGACTGGCAGTCCGCCACCTGCCATCCCCACCGCGTGACGTCTACCAGTGGCGTTGGCACCACGACTCGTGGGGCCGCAAGCTCAACGTCCACATCCTGCTCACCGACATCGGCGACGACGGTCAGTTCTTGGCCTACAAGATGGGCACCCACAAGCTGTATCACGGCTACCGGAGCTTTCGCACGCCGGAGATCGAAGACGACGAGTACGAACGGCGCTACGCCAGCCTGCCGACGTTCAAGACCACCGGCAAAGCCGGCGACTTGATGCTGCTGGACGGCAACGGCATCCACCGCGCGACCAGTGGCGAGACGCTGCGCGACGCCTACCTGCTGATGTACTACCCGGACCGCACGTTCTCGTTCGGGCACGCCTTCCCGCCGGAGGTCCAGCGGGAGTTCACCGACGAGCAGCGGGTCGCGGCGCGCGAGATCATCCGCACGCGGCGGATCAAGCAAGAGCGCGGCGAGCACAACATCCTGCCCTTGCTCGGCGCCAACTGGTGGAAGACGCTGCCGCACGTGCGCGCCTGGATGTAGGTGCGCGCCGGCGCGGCTCGGACCGGCGCGGAAAATTGGAAGTCGTGGTCAACCGCCGCACGGCGACCGACTAGTCGTATAGGAGCGGGCCGCACGCGTCCCCGCCGGCCGGCCGACCTTGCAGGGCTTGACGCCCCAACCTCCATGCGCTCACTCGTGATTGCCGCCGCCATCGGCGGGGTGCTTCTCGTCTGCCTCTGGACGCCGGCGAGCGCCGCCCCCCCGGCGGCGCCGCAGCACATCGCCGAGCAAGAGCCCGACAGCCCACCGGCCGGTCCCGCGCCCGCCCTGCGCCCGGAGCAGCCCAAGGAGCCCGAGACGGACCTGCCGCCGGAGTTCTTCGCCGCGCTGCCTCCGCATTCGAGGATCGGCCTGCGGTTGCCGGCCGGCCTCACCAGCGGTCTGCGCTGCCCGGACGGCAGCTTCCTCCCCCTCCTCAACGGCGTGCCCGAGGCGGCACCGATCCAGCGCTTGGCTCGCTACGGGCCGCTGCCGCCGGTGGTTGCCAAGCGCACCGACGCCGGCGGCGACGAGTGGTACGAGCACGCGGACGGCTCGCTGACCACCACGCGGTGGGTCGAAGTGACCGCACTCGGCGTCACGACGCGCGACGTCGAGACCACCCACTGCACGCCCAACGACCAAACCGCGGCGGTGAGCCTGGCTCCGGCCCCGCGTCCGACCGCCCCGGCGAAGGAGCCGGATCCCCTTCCGCGCTGACGGTCGATCGTCACCGCAACCGCCCCCGCCCCATTCAGTCTCTCCTCTACTCCGAACTGTCATGCAACAGCTCCTCGGCCTCGCCGCGTTGGCTTCGCTGGCGGCACCGCTCGCCGCGCAAGGCTTCAGCAACGCCGTCATCCGCAACAACGAGCCCTACTTCGTCACCGCGACCGCCACCAGTGCGGCCACCGGCCAAAACTACAACTGGGACCCGGTCAACCCGGGCGAGTACTCGCGGGGCACGCTCGCCGCACCCGTCGGCGTGCCGGCCAACACGTGGAGCTGGCGCATTCTTCCCCGCGAGATCAACTACCGATCCGGCAACCGGCAGGTCTCGGGCTTCGTCCACGACCTGCGCCTGTCGGCCGAGACCGCGACCAGCTGGACCGGGGTCTACGAGCCGGAGGTGCAGCTGATGGCGACCGTCCCACGCCCGTCGGTCGCAGGCGCCCTCAACCCTGACTGGAACAAGGTGCTGGTGAGCATCGGCGAGAACCCGGTCCCTCCGCTGGGCACGCAACAAGTGACGGTGACCCGCGCGCTCGCCAACCCGATCAACGTCCCCAGCGATCCCAGCAACCCGCAGGGCAGTGATCACCTGGCCCTGGCGCTGAAGTTCCGCGGCGGGGAGAGCAAGTGGATCAACGGCGCCCAGGGCTTCGTCGGCTCCTGGATGGACGGCCCGACGCCGTCGACGACAACCGGCTTCTACTACCCGACCAGCCGAGTGACCGCGCACAGCACCGATCCCCGCTTCGTGCTGTGGGCCACCTACATGGAGGCCGAGCCGACGATCAACGTCTACTCGGACTGGGGTCAACGCCGCTTTCCGCCGCAACCGACCCCGCTGTTGGGACACTCGATCGGGACCTACTACTCCGACATCGCCACCGCCTCGGGCAACCTCGGCCTCAGCGTGCGCGCCGCCAACTACCCCGGCGGCTTCGCCGCCGTGTTGTTCAACTTCGGGCCCTGGATCCCGGTCGCGTTCCCGCTGTTCGGCCAGACCGTCGAGCTCAATGTGGCCGACCCCAACCTCGGCCTCTTCGGCGGCATCCCCGGCGTCGGCCTACTCCAGCTCGATCCCAACGGAGCCGCAGACGGCTTCTCGATCCCGATCCCGGCCAACGCCGCCTTCACCGGCACCTCGATGGGCTTCGAAGCCCTGGTCTTCGACCCCCTCCTCACCATCCAAGCCAGCACCGGCAGCGCCTTCGTACAAAACTGAAGGTACGGAGCCAGTCCTGCCCCGGCAGATTTGTCGGCCCTTCAGGGCAGGAAACTAGCCGCTGAGGAAGGGGGAGGGGAACGTGTGAGGGGCCCGGCAGCTACGCCCCCAATAGCCACTGGAGCACGTTTGCCCCAGAGCCAGTCTGGGTCCGAGTTGGCCATCCTTCACTGGTGAGGGGCACGTCGCCGTGCCCACTCCCGCAGGTCAGATTCGTTTGATCGCCGCCTCGGGCCGGGCCCACCACAACAATGAGGATGAAGTATGGCTGGGAAGAGCAGAACGAGGAAGGGCAAGAAGCCCGCAGCGGAAGTATTGCCAGTCGTGAAGCCCAACGCCGCCGGAATCGACATCGGCAGCCGCGAGCACTGGGTGTGCGCAGCAGCACCCGACGGCAGTCGTCCGATCAAGCGATTCGGAACGACGACGCCCCAGCTAGAGGCGCTCGCGGACTGGCTGGAGGAGCTCGGAGTGCGATCCGTCGCGATGGAGAGCACCTATGTCTACTGGATTCCCGTCTACGAGCTACTCGAGTCGAGAGGCTTCGAGGTCATCCTCGCGAATGCCCGCGAGGTGAAGAACGTGCCGGGCCGCTCCAAGTCCGATGCCAGCGATTGCAGTTGGCTGCAGAAGCTACACACCTATGGCCTCATTCGCGCTTCGTTCCGGCCTCCGAAGGACATCTGTGCGTTGCGGACCCTGCAACGCCATGCCGCGTCTTTGATCGCGCAGCGCACGCGCCACACGCAGTTGATGCAGCGGTCACTGGATCAGATGAACGTGGCGATCCATCGCGCGGTAACGGACATCACCGGCAAGACCGGCCTCGCGATCATCCGCGCGATTCTCGCTGGTGAACGCGACCCTCGAGCGCTCGCCAGACTGCGTGATCCGCGCTGCAAGATCTCCGAGAAGGAGCTCGCGGATCACTTGCAAGGGACCTGGATCGAGGAGCACATCTTCACTCTCGCTTCGGGCTTGCGGATGCTCGAGCACACCGACCACGAGATCGAGTCGGTCGAGAAGCGATTGATGGCGATGATCGAGGACCTGCAACCGGAGGAAGCCAAGACGGCCGACGTCCCCGAGCATCCAGACCCCCGCAAGGAGAGGAGCATCCGAACGAAGGGCGGCCGGGAGCTTCGCGATGCCCTCTGCCGGCTCGTCGGGTGTGATCTCACGCGAATCGACGGTATCAGCCCGAGCACGGCCATGATCGTGCTCACCGAGGTCGGCTACGACCTCGAAGCTTTCCCGACCGAGAAGCACTTCGTCTCCTGGCTACGCCTGTGCCCACGTCAAGCCGTCTCGGGTGGAAAGCGCATCAAGAAGCACCGCAACAACATCGCGGTCAGCAGGATCGCCACGGTCCTCCGGATGGCCGCCCTGTCCCTCCAACGTACTCAGACAGCTCTCGGCGCACACTTCCGCAAGATCGCCCGCGCGAAGGACGGCAACGTCGCCATCTTTGCCATCGCCCGCAAACTGGCCCTGCTCATCTACCGCATGCTGAAGTTCGGCCAGGACTACGTAGACGAAGGCGCCAAGGCCTACGAGGAGCGCTTCACCCAGCGACGCATCGTCGGACTCCGACAGAACGCTAAATCCCTCGGGTACAAGCTCATACCGATCGCCGAGGCTGGGTGAGTTTCAGGTCAGGCTCCGTACCGTCAGCGACCGCCGTCTGTCTCGGTGGGCGGCGCCTCCGAGGTCGCGCGGAGCGCGGCCCCGACGAACGCGAGCGAACGCGGCAGCTGCCGCTGCAGACTGCCGCTGCCCCAGGAGTGCCCGCCTCCGTCGACCAGCACGAACTCGTGCGCGACACCTCGTTCGGTCAACACCTCGGCGAGTTCCTGATTGGCGGGGGTGAAGCCGTAGCGATCGGCGGTGCCGGCGTCGAAGTACATGCGCAGCGGCGCCAGCGCCTCGGACGCGAGATCGCGAGCCAGCGCCAGCGGCATCTCGGCGGCCCACTTCGCCGGCTCGATCGGATCGCCGAAGACCTCGTCCAACCCGCTGCTCTGGATCAAGCGCTGCACCATGCGCCCGCGGCGTCCCTCGAGCGCGGAGGGATCCGCCGGCATGATGGCAGACGAATGCGCGGCGACGATGCCGAATACCCCGGGATGCCGCATGGCGATCTTGAGCGCGCCAAAGCCCCCCATGCTCACCCCCATGATCGCGCGCCGGCGCGCCGCGGGATCGACCGCGTAATGCTCCGCCAAGAACCGCGGCAAGGCCTCGACGACGAGCTTCTCCTGGTCGCCGTCGGGGCCACCGTCGATGTAGAGCGGCCGACGGCCGACGCCGAGTGAAACGAAGATGACCGCGGGGATCGCGTCGTCCGCGCGCGCCGCGTCGAGCGCCAGCCCGCCGCCCTCGGCGTGGAACTTCCGATGGCTCTCGTTGCGGCCGTGCAGCCAGACGACCCAGGGGTAGCGCGTGCCCTCGGCCGCAGCCTCGGCATAGTCGACCGGCAGGTAGACCAGGGCCCGCGCGGTGCCGCCCTCGGGAATGGGCAGCTCGACCTCTTGCAAGGTGAAGTGCGTCAGCTCGGGACCGCTCGCCCCGTCGCCGCGCTGACCGACGAGACTGGCTGCAAGACCGGCGACGACCGCCGCGAAACCGAACATCCGCATGGTGGTGAGTGTTCCTCAGAAGAGTGGGGAGACCGAGGCCAGCATATCGGCGGCGGCCCGCGCGAGCGCGATTGCGCTGACGCGTGAGCCGCAGCCGTGCCGCGCTATGCTCATGCGCTCGCGTGGCTCCGACATCCAACAAGCCTCGACCGCGATGGCGGCGTGCCACGATCGGCGCGCTGTTGATCGCGCTCAACACCGTCCTCGCCACCTACCTTCTGCGCCGGCCGCTGTTCGAGTCCTGGCTCCGCACGGCGCTCGAGCAGCGCCTCGGTCAAGCCCTCGACGCGGAGGTTCAGCTGGGCGCGATCGAGGGCAGCTGGGTCTTCGACGTCCACCTCCGGGACCTACAGATCCGCAACGGCGGCGGCGTGCTCGCGTCCCTCGAAGACGGACACCTGTCCGCCCGCTGTGCGCCGGTCGAGCTCGCCACCGGCGCGCTGGCCGGCCTCCGCTCCGTCGAGCTGCGGGCTGCCTCCGCGGAAATCCGCCCGGGAGCCGGACCGGACGCTCCGCCGTCGCAGCCGGACGTGGAGCCAATCCCCGACCTCTCCTGGCTCGACGAGATCGCGCCGCACGGCATCCGCGCCGCCGTCGACCGTCTCACGCTGCGCACCGGGGACGACGTGCACGAGACCGCGGCGCTGCTCGAGCTGCAGCCCAAGCCGGCGGCGGAACGCGGGCGGACGCTGCGGCTGCAGCTGGGCGCCGACCGCCTGGAGCTGGCGCTGGGCGCCGGAGTCCGCGCGGGACACGGCGAGCTGCGCGTCGCCGATGTCGGCCGGCTGCTGCCGTCGCTCGGCCTACAGACCGGACTCCGCGGCGGTCAGCTGCGCGCCACCGTCGAGCTCGGGCTCGATCCCGCGCACATCGGCGGCGAGCTGCAACTGCGCGACGCATCCCACCGAGAACGCCGCCTCCAGCGCACGTCGATCACCTTCTCCGCCAGCGCGGATCGCATCCGCGTGCCGGACGCCACGGTGGATCTCCCCGGCCTGCGCTTGCGCGCCACCGGCGTCGAGTTGCCCGCCGACGATGGCGCCGTGGTCTGGCGAACGGCCGCCGGAACCGCATCCGTGACGGTCGACGACCTCTCCGCCTACACCGACCTGCTACCGGCCCCCTTGCACGAGTTCCTGCCGCTGCGCGGCGGTGCCGAGCTCCGGCTCACCGCGGGCACGCTGGACATCGACCAGTGCGTGCTGCACGGCCGCGACGCGCGCCTCGCCATCCGGCGCGGCACGATCGTGCTCGCCGCGGACGCGCGCCAGTCGAGTGGGGAGTTGGCGGTACGGCTCGCGTTCGACGCACCGCGCACCATCCCGATCGGCGCCGACCGGGGTTGCACCGCCCAGGGTCTCATCGAAGGCACACTGCGCGGCTCGCTCGACGCACCCCGCATCGACGCCGACGTGAACCTGGCACAGCTCGCGGTGGCGGGGTACGCGCTCGAGGGAGTGCGCGGACGACTGCGCCACGAGGGGTCGCGCACGTCGGCGACAGGCGTCGAGATCGACGCGGTGCGCGCAGCGGGCGCCACCGGTGATGGCTCACGGCTGCGCGGCGACCTCGCCTTCGAGCTGATGGCGGACGGCTGGCGCATCGAGACCAGCGAGCTCCGCGGCGTGCTGACGCCGGCCATCCTGGAGGGAGAGCTGCGCGAAGAGTGGGCCCATCGGCTGGCTGCGGCCCCGTTCGCCGTGCGCGGCTGGTTTCGACAACGGCACGACGAATGGCCAGAGCTCGACGCCGCCCTGGCTCTGCCCAATCTGCACATCGCCCCCCATCCACCGATCGCGCTGGAAACGGCGGCGATCATCGACGCGCGCGGAACCTTGCAGCTGCGCGCGCTGCGCGCGCGCGGCGGCGTGCATCTCGACGCGCGGGGCACCGTCCCTCTGGCCAGCGACGGCTTGGTGGACGTGCACGCCGCCGCGCACGATCTCGACCTGTCGTCGGCGCTCGCCGCCGCCGGCCTGACCGTAGCGTTGGAGGGCCGGTGCGACGCCAGCGTGCGGCTGCGCGGGCCGAGGACCGCCCCGACGTTACAGGCCACGGTACACGGCATCCTGCAACCACCCTCGGACACGGCGTTGGCGGCACCGGTCCCCAACGGCCCCGTCGACGTGGAGCTGCTCGTCGACGGCGTGCCCGGCGTCGGCTTCGACGAGAACGGCCTGCGGCTCGGCACCCCGCAATGCGCGGCGATCGTGCGCGCTACCGGAGGCGACGGCGCTGGCGCTGCGCTCTGCGATGCCCGCCTCGATCTGCGCGGCGACCGCACGTCGGTCGCGCTGACCAGTCTGCGCGTCGGCCCCGGTGCCGCGACCGGTGCCGCCACGGCCTCCGGCCCTTGGACCGCCCTGCTGCAGCCGGAGGGGCTCGCGCCCGAGACCCCGCTCACCGCCAACCTCGCGCTGAGCGAGCTCGACCTCGGCGCCCTGCAACACCAAGCCTGGTGGCCGGCGCACACCGCAGGGCTGACCGTCAGCGGAATCGCCACCGGTGAGGTGATGGTGGCGGGCTCGGTGGGCACCCCGCGCAGCACCTTTGCCATCGCCATCGAAAACGGTGAGGTGCGGCAGGAGGACCTGCCGCCGCTGCAGAGCTTCACGGCGCAGCTGCGCGGCACACCGACCGAGCTCGAAGTCCGCGATGGCCGAGCGACCTGGGCCGGCGGCGGCCTGCAGTTCGGGGGTGCGCTGCGCACGACGGACGCCAGTCCGCTGTGGTCCTGGTCGCCGGCCGCCATCGCGATCGACGGCCGTGCATCGTGGACCGAGGGCGACGTCGCCGCGCTGCCCGCGTTCTTCGACGGCGCGTGGACGGCGGCGGGCACCGCCACCGTCGAGGCGACGATCACTGGTACGGCCGCGGCGCCGGCGGTCGCCGGGCGCGCCCAGATCCGCGACGGCCACCTGGCGGAAGGTGCCTCGATCCTGCTGGATGACATGCAGGCGCGGATCGTCGCCCATCCCGACCACATCGTTCTCGAGCAGCTGACCGCTTCGTCCGACGGCGGCGCGCTGCGCGGCAGGGCGCGGATCGAGGGCGGCACCGATGCGCTGCTCGGCGGCGGCGACGCTTGGACCCGGTCCACCGTGGACGGCATCCTGAACCTCGAAGAAGTGCCGCTCGCCACTCTCTTGCGCGGCGCGCAGGGCGTCAGCCAAGCCGACGGCACGGTCACCGGCAAAGCCACGTTCGCCGGTCCCCTGGCGTCGCCGCGCGCCACCGCGCGCGTGCACCTGCGGGACGGAGTGCTCAAGCTCGCGCAGCTGCCCCGCCTGGACGGCCTCAATGGCACGGTGGAGCTGGAGGAGGACCGCGCGACGCTGGCCGACGGCCGCGGGCGCGCGGGGGCTGGCGAGTTCCAGCTGACGGCGCGCGCCGCGACGACCGACGGCGCCACGCTGTGGAACACGCAGGAGCCCCTCGAGCTCGAGGCGAAGCTCACCGGCGAAGACGTGCTCCTGTACCGGGCGCGCGGCGTCAAGGTCCGCGCCAACGCGGCGCTCGAGCTCAAAGGCCACCTTGAGCAGATGGCGCTGAGCGGCACCGTCGGGATCACCGATGCGGCGCTGGTGCGGCGCATCCCGTTGCTCCCAGACCTGACCGCCCGCGGCGGCGGAATCGAGGCGAGCAGCGGTTTGCGGCTGCCGGGCATCGGCGCGGTCGGTGAGCGCATCGCCGTCGACGTCGCGGTGCAAACCCTGGAGCCGTTCGACGCCGACACCAACGTCCTGCGCGCGCAGCTCGACGCCGCCCTGCGCCTGCGCGGCACTGCGGCCCAGCCGCATCTCGAGGGCACCATCTCCGCGCAACGCGGCACGCTGGCGTTTCCCGGCACCAAGCTGCGGCTCGACAGCCTGGTGCTCAGCTTCGATGCGGACCGGCCCCAGCTGCCCGGCATCTTGCTGCACGCCAACGGCCGACGCCACGGCATCCACGTGCAGATGACGGTCGAGGGCCCCTACGACGAACCCGAAGTCGTGCTGACGTCGGCCCCCGCCGTGCCCCCGCAAGAGCTGGTCGTGCTGCTGACGACCGGCGCCCTGCCGTCGACGCTGCGCAACCTCGGGCCGCAGGGGCAAGCCACGCTGCTCGGGTCGTTCTTGGCGGAGGAGATCTTCTACACCTACTTCGGCAGCGACAGCACCGAGGACACCCAACGGCTGCTGGACCGGTTCCACATCGAGTCGGGGCGAGAGGTGAGCTCACGTGGCGAGGAGAGCCTGCTGTTCGAGTTCGACCTCGACGAACGACTGGCGCTGCAAGCCGAGCGCGACGTCTACGAGGACTTCAACATGGGTGTGGTCTACCGCATCCGATTCTGATCCTCCGTGGCACCACCAGCGCGAGCACCTTCTCCCGCAAGGGCGACTGCAGCACTGCTGGCGCTCTGCATGGGCGGCTGCAGCCTGTGGAACCCGACGTACCAAGCCGACCGGGACCAGGCCGACGCCGCAGGCACCGCCATCGTGGAACTCACGGTGGGGGGCAACGAGGGCATCGGCGTTCCGCGCCTGCGCCGGGAGATCGAGGACTACCTGATCGACGTGTCGCGCGATCCACAACGCGAGGGTGCCGTGTTCGACGCGGCCGAGGATCTGCGCGAGCTGTATCGGGCATCCGGCTACCCCGAGGCGCGCGTCGACTACGCGCTGACTCAGGTCGGGGATGGCGATCCACCCCGAGTGCGCGTCGCCTTCTCCATCGAGGAAGGTCCGCTGGTCGTGATCGACGAACCCACGATCAGCGGCAACCAGCACTTCGACGACGAGACGCTGCGCCGGCTCTGGTCCCGCCAACAATCCGGTCTGCTCGGCCTCGGCGACGCCATCTTCGTCGCCGCGGAGTTCGACACCCTGGCGGCGGACATCCAGGCTCTGTACCAGGAGAACGGCTTTCTGCTCGCCGCGGCGACCGCCGCGACCGACCACGCGACCGGGACCTCGCGCGCGTCGGCACACCTGACGATCGACGAGGGCCCGCGGTTCGAGTTCGCGACCGTCGAGCTGGATCCCCCGTTGCGCGCCGCCCTGGAAGGCGTGGCGCCCCGACCGCCGACCGGCTGGTTCTCGGCGACCCGGCTGCAGGACTACAGCCTCGCGCTCCGCGCGACGCTCCGCCGCCGCGGCCACCCCAAGCCGGCGATGCGGGTGGCGTCGACGATCGACGCCGAGCGCCGCCAAGTCCGGGTCGCCATCACCGGCGAGCCCGGCCGCCGGGCGGCGATCGGCGAGATCGAGATCGAGGGCAACGAAAAGACCAGCGAAGCGCTGATCCGCAACCGCCTCGCGCTGTCGGTCGGCGACCGGTACGACGGCGACCGCGAAGACGCCGGCCTGCGCCGCCTGTATCTGACCGGCCTGTTCACCAAGGTGCGCATTCGCCACGACTGGCTCGACGGGGACCGCATCCGGGTGACGGTCGAAGTGGAAGAGGACCGCTCGCGCGCCCTCGAGGCGATGGTCGGTTACGGCAGCTACGAGCGCCTGCGCGCCGGCCTGCGCTACGACGAGAAGAACCTGCTGGGCTCCGGCCTGCAGCTGACCATGCTCGGCCGCATCAGCCAACGCGGCTATCGCACCGGCATTTCGCTGACCAATCCCTACCTGTTCGGCACCGAGACCGCGTTGACGGTCGGCAGCGAGTTCTTCGAGCGGCAGGAACCATCGTTTCGCGACCGCGCGGTGGGCAGCACGGTGTCGCTGTCGCGCAGGCTGCTGTCGCGCACGACTGGTCGGATCGGCTACTCGTTCCGCGACCATGCCGATGCCCTGGCGCAGGTCGTCGACCCCGGCAGCCGGTTCGTCGACTACGTCGAGGGCAGGGTGTTCGCCGAGCTCAAGAACGACCACCGCGACAACATCCTCTTCCCGAAATCGGGCCACGAGCAGTTCGTGCTGTTCGAGGTGATGGACGACACCCTCGGCGCCGACGTCTCGTTCCAGCGGCTGCGCCTGGGCGCGACCGCGCACCTGCCGCTCTCGGAGAACCTGAGGCTGGTGCTGCGCACCGAGCAGGGCTGGCTGTGGCCCGGCGACACCTCCGCCGAGATCCCGCTGCAGGAGCGCTTCTTCAATGGCGGCGAGAGCACGGTTCGGTCGTTCCGCGAGTCACGTCTCGGACCGACCGACGCGCTCGGCGCGCCGATCGGCGGCGAGTTCCGCAACATCCTCAGCTGCGAGCTGCGCGCCCCCGTGTGGAAGACCCTCGAGGGCTCGCTGTTCGTCGACGCCGGCAACGTCGGCCGCAGTGTGGACGACTACGGCTTCGACGACTTGCGTTACGCGGTCGGTGCCGGCCTGCGCCTGGTGCTTCCCATCGGTCCGCTGCGCCTCGACCTGGCCCACAACCCCGACCGCGAGCTCGGCGAGAAGGAGTGGGTGACGCACTTCAGCGTCGGCTACCCGTTTTAGCGGGCCACCGGCGGAACGCGCACGCGTTCCGTGGTATCACCGATCGTCACAGCGAATGGGAACCCGCGGTTCGACGACGCCGCCCCCCACCGGCCGTTCACGTCGAGGGCGATGAAGCTGGCGCTCAGGTCGTAGCCCTTGGGGTCGCGCCGCGCCATGTCGTGCAACACCGCTTCGCACGCCTGCTGCGGTGGCGCACCGGCGCGCATGCGCTCGACGACGGCATAGGACGCACAGTGCCGCATGATGTTCTCTCCCAAACCGGTGGCCCCAGCGGCGCCGACCTCGTTGTCGACGTAGAGCCCGGCGCCGAGAATCGGCGAGTCGCCGACACGGCCGGGGAGCTTGCCGCCCGCTCCGCTGGTCGAGCAGCCGCCGGCCACGTCTCCGTTCGGGCCCAGGCCCAGCAGAGTGACGGTGTCGTGACCGGTCAGCGGTGCCGGTGGCTGTGGTTGCCGTTCTCGCCACGCCTGTTTCAGCGCGGCGTGCCCCGAGACATCGACCGACTCCAGGCCGTGCTCCAGGGCGAACCACCGCGCGCCCTCACCCACCAGCATCACGTGCTTGCTGTGCTCCATCACGCGGCGCGCCGCGGTGATCGGGTGCACGATGCCCTCTAGGCCCGCGACGCTACCGGCGCGATGGCCGGGTCCGTACATGATGCAGGCGTCGAGCTGGGTGTAGCCGGCGGCGTTCGGTCGGCCGGCCAAGCCGACGCTGCCGTCGGGACCGCGGCTCTCGACGTCGCGAATGCCCTGCTCGACGGCATCCAACAGCGACGCGCCGCCACGCATCGCGGCCGCCGCGGTCTCGGTCGCGAACCTGCCAAAGGGCCATGTGGCGACGAACAACGGCGGTCGCGAGCCGGGCCGGGCGCCGGCGACACAGCCGGCCGCGGCGGTCACCGGGACGGCGCCCGCGGCAGCGGACAAGAACGTGCGTCTGTCGATCATGCTTCTCGCCGAGCATAGCTGCGCCGCCGTACCAGTCACCGTGGCTGTCACGCACAGCTGTCGCAGACCCCGACCACGCGGATCTCGACATCCCGCTCGCGCAGCGCCCGCGGCGCGACGCGCGCCCCCCGCAGGGCCAGCTCGACTCCCTCCAGGCACGCGATCGTGCCGCACTCGTCGCAGACGAAGTGCGGATGGGCCGCCTCCCGCTCGAGCACCGCTTCGAAGCGCCAGACGTGGTCGCCGACGTCGAAACGGCGCGCCAGCCCGACCCGCGCGAGATCGAGCAAGTTGCGATACACGGTGGTCCGGTTCCACGGCCCGCGGGCCAGCGTGGCCGCCATCTCGCCGTGGCTGACGGGCCCTTCGCTGCGGCGCAGCGCGTCGAGCACCGCGACCCTCGAAGGCGTGGCGCGAAGACCGGCGCCGCGCAGAGCGGCACGCGTGGCGGGCGCGGACGGGGACATCGCCCGCAGTGTAAGCGCAAACTGCCGATCGCGCCGGGGCGGCGGCGACCGCGATCCGGCGAGCGCGGCCTGCTAACATCCCCCGCATGGGGCCGCTCTGCCACGACACCGACGCCTTCTTGCCGATGTCCCGCGCCGAGATCGAGGCCCGGGGATGGGACGAGGTCGACGTGGTGTTCGTCACCGGCGATGCCTACATCGATCATCCCTCGTTCGCGATGGCGATCCTCGGCCGCACCCTGGAAGCCCACGGCTTCCGCGTCGCGATCCTCGCCCAGCCCGACTGGCGCAGCGCAGCACCGTGGCGAGAGCTCGGCCGACCGCGGCTCTTCTACGCCGTCAGCGCCGGCAACATGGACTCGATGATCAACCACTACACCGCCAACAAGAAGCGGCGCAACGAGGACGCCTATTCGCCCGGCGGTGCGATCGGACGACGGCCTGACCGCGCCACCAACGTGTACGCGCAGCGTTGTCGCGAGGCATTCGCCGGAGTGCCGGTCATCGCCGGCGGCGTCGAGGCGTCACTGCGGCGGATCGCCCACTACGACTATTGGAGCGATGCGGTGCGGCCCAGCGTGCTGGTCACGGCCAAGCCCGATTTGCTCGGCTTCGGCATGGGCGAGCGCACCATCGTGGCCATCGCCCAACGGCTACAGGCCGGCGCGCCGGTGCAGGACCTGCGCGACCTGCGCGGGGTCGCCTATCTGCTCGGACGCACGGAGACCGTGCCACAGCACCGCTTCCACCCCGATGGCGATGTGGACGACGTCGAACTGCCCGCCTTGGAGCGCGTGCGCACCGACCCACGCGCGTTCGCCGAGATGACGGCGAAGCTGCACCACGAGACCAATCCGCTCAACGGCCGCCGCCTACTGCAGCTGCACGGCGACCGCACCGTGGTGATCAATCCGCCCGATCTACCGCTCACTGAGGCCGAGCTCGACGCCGCCTACGACCTCGCCTACACGCGGCGGCCGCACCCTTCCTACCGAGAACGCATTCCCGCGCACACGATGATCGCCGACTCGGTGACCATCATGCGCGGCTGCTTCGGCGGCTGCACCTTCTGCTCGATCACGATGCATCAGGGGCGCGCCATCCAGAGCCGCAGCGAGGGGTCCATCCTGCGCGAGCTGCACGGCATGGCGCGCGATCCCGACTTCAAGGGCACGGTCAGCGATCTCGGCGGACCGACCGCCAACATGTACCGGATGCGCTGCACGCGGCCCGAGATCGAGCAGCGCTGCCGTCGGCTGTCGTGCGTGCACCCAACCGTGTGCAAGCTGCTGGACACCAGCCACGAGCCAACCATTCAGCTGATGCGCAAGGCGCGCGCGGTGCCCGGCATCCGGCGCGTGCACATCGCCTCGGGCATCCGCATGGATCTCGCGCGGCGCTCCGATGGCTATCTCGACGAGCTGGTCCGCCACCACGTCGGCGGCCACCTCAAGGTCGCTCCCGAGCACGTCAGCGATCGCGTCCTCGCCAAGATGAAGAAGCCCGCACAGCACACGTTCGAGGAGTTTGCCGACCGGTTCGAAGCGGCGTCGGCGCGTGCCGGCAAGGAGCAGTACTTGGTGCCGTACTTCATCGCCAGCCACCCCGGCAGCGAAGTCGAGGACATGATCCAGCTGGCGGAGTTCTTGGCCCAACGGGGATACAAGCCACGGCAGGTGCAGGACTTCATTCCCGCACCGATGGACATCGCGACCTGCATGTACCACACCGGGCTGGATCCCCTGACCATGCAGCCGGTGTCGACCGCGCGGCGGCTGCGCGACCGCCGCGTGCAGCGCGCGCTGATGCAGTTCTTCCGTCCCGAGAACTACTTCGTGGTCAAGCAGGCGCTGCGCGAGGCGGGCCGCACCGACTTGATCGGCAATGGCCGCCGTTGCCTGATCCCCGCGAATCCGCCGAAGGCGGCGCGCAGCGCGAAGGACCGCGCATCGATGGACTAGCTCGGCTCTGCGTCTAGCGCAACTACCGCTGCGGCTGGGGCGGTTGCCCGCAGCAAGGCCGTGATCCCTCCAAGGATCCCGATCAGAGCGAGAACCCACGCCCCCGTCGCACCGATGCCGATCTCGAGACCGTACCGGAAGACGGCCCACGGCACGCCGATGGCGACGCCGGAACCGCAGACCATCGCCGCGATCGTCAGTCCGGTCCTACGACGATGCGGGGCCACTTCCATGGATGTCGACATGTCAGGTCTCCTATCGAGCAGGGCCATGCGCGCCCGCGTAGCCAGTATTCCCGGGTCGCCAGTACTCGCAGTCAAGGCGGGTCATCCGCTGACCGCGCGTGTCGCTTGAATCTGCCCGAAGTACTGTCGATCCCGCCGTCGTCCACGAGCGCCTGTCGCTGCCCAACAGTCGCTGAGGAACCCCTTTGGCTGCGACGCCGAAGCTCTTCCGTGGCCCCGTCAGCGGCCACCGAGCCCATCGCTTGGGTAGGCGATCGACGGCCGCCACGGGGCCTGGGCGAACGTCGGAGCGGTCGCTACTCTGGGCGCATGCGAGCGCTCCCAAGGATTCTCATTGCGGGTCTGGCCGTTCCGTTTTGTGCACCGAACCCCGCGGCTCAGGCGCACGCGGGGCACTACTTTGTTTCGCTCCGGCCCAACCGCATCGGAGTCGTGCACCCTCGGATCCCGGGGCCGGGGGCCTTCGTTCAGCAACTGCCGCCGGCCTTGAACGGCGTGACATCGTTTCCCTTCTCGCTCGCTGTGCGTGAATCCGACGGGATGTTGTTGGTCGGCACGCGAGCTGTCTCAGGGACGCAGGTGCGCCTCCATTGGCTTCATCTGCAATCGCTCTCGGTCGTCGAGGCAACATCTGCTGCTCTTGGAGTGGCCAGTCCGACCTTCTTCGGCGCCCGAGTGACGGACCTCGCAATGCTCCCCGACGGGCGCGCGTTGGCCATGGTCCAGGGCATCCAGGGGTCTCCTCTGGCTATCGTGGATGACGCCGGGACGAGCGTGAAGGTTCCGCTCGAGAATGCATCGTTTTTCCAAACCAACGGGAACGAGTACGTGGTGACGGACCAGACGGGTTCCATTGCGTTCTTCACCCGCTCGAGCGACCTCTACAGCATCCCGCTTCCGGGCGGTGGCACCGCGACGCGAGTCTACCGGTCGACGGGATCGTTGTCGTCACTCGCCAGAGGCCGCAACAACGATCTCGTCTTTGCGCATACCGGAACGATGTACTCTCTCGACCTGCAGACAGGCATCGCGACCGCGGCTCGACCTGTGCCGGCCTCGTTGTTCTGCCGCGAACGCGCGACAGATGAGGTCGCGGTCCTGCAGGTCAGCCCGTTCGGTGGCACGTCGACCGTTTCGCACGTCTCCCCGAATGGATCGGTGACGCCACTTACGACATTCAATGCCTATGGTGAGGGCATCGCGTGCGCTCCGGCTCCGTCCCTCTATGGATCCGGGACCGGGGGGTACTCGACGTACGGATGGCAGGTCGATCCCACGCCGGGAGGTCTGCCGCGCTTGGGCAACGCCCAGTTCGGCGTCCAGAGCCTCGCATCAAGCGGGGGGACAGCGGGTGTCGTCTTTGCCAGTGGCACTCCGACTCGGGCGACGGTTGTCGGGTTCGAGCTACTGCTCGGGTTCCCGCAGGTGTTCTTGGGTGCATTGCCGGCGGCCGGACCGTTGCCTCTGCCGATCCCCAACGCCATGCCCCTGCTAGGGCAGATTCTGCATCTGCAGAGCTACCACCTGGACGCCGGAGCACCGCAAGGGATCGGAGCGTCGACGGGGCTGCGGGTCACGGTGCTTCGCTGACTCTCATGAAGCGCTCGAGGGCAGCCTGATCTCGGGCTTCTCCAGAGACAAGGTGACCCTCGCGGCAACGTGATGCCCTCGCCGCCTCGGCTCGCGCAGCGGCGGACGGCGCCCCAATGGAGTAACTCGACCCCGAGTCGGAGATACACTCGGGCGTCATGCGAATCAGGGGAACCGCCGTCGCCCGGTCCTGCCAGTCCCGGCTTGGGCAGATGGCGGCACTCTCGCTGCTCTGGGCCGCAGTCGCCGGCGCCGCAACCGGCCAACCGGCCAACCCCCCGCCACTCCTGTCCGCCGAGGGCGAAGCCGACGGCAACGCCCTCGGTGCCGCGCTCGCGATCGCGGGCGACGTCGACCGCGATGGCACGCCGGACATCATCACCGGATCGCCGCGGGATGATGGCGTGGTGACGGATTCGGGCAGCGCCTGGCTGTACTCGGGCGCCAGTGGCGGCGTCCTGCAGCTGCTGCGGGGCGCCAGCAGCGGTGACCAGTTCGGCTTCGCGGTCGCCGCCGCCGGCGACGTCGACGCCGACGGCTATGCCGACGTCATCGTCGGCGCGCCGCACGAGGCCAACCGCGACGACCGGCACGAGCATCTGCGGGCCGGCTGCGCACACGTGATCTCGGGTCGTGACGGCAAGCGGCTGTGGGCGCTGCGCGGCCCCTCGGAGGGCGCCGCCCTCGGCTGGTCGGTGCAGGGCGTCGGTGACGTCGACCGCGACGGCCACGCCGACGTCGCCGCCGGAGCACCGTTCTACTTCGTCAAAGATGCGCCCGACATCGGCCTGGTCCGCATCTACTCCGGCAAGACCGGCGAGGTCTTGCACGAGCTGCTCGGCGTGCGCGGGGGTGACCGGTTCGGCTGGTCGCTGGCATCGGTCGCCGACCGCACCGGGGACCGCGTGCCCGAGCTGCTGATCGGCGCCGAAGGCAGCTCCAACGACCAGGGACAGGCCGGCGCGGCGTACGTGTTCGATCCACGCCGTGGCCGGCGCATCCGCGAATTGCGCAGCGGCCAGACGAACGACTACCACGGCACGTCGGTGGCCAACGCCGGCGACATCGACGACGACGGCAAGGAGGACTGGTTGGTCGGCGCGTGGAACGGCCGCGACCCCGACGCGCGGGCCACCGGCATGGCGATGGTCTTCTCCGGCCGCAGCGGCAAGCCGCTGCACCGCGTGTTCGGCGACGCGGAGCACGACCGGTTCGGCGCCTCGGTCACCGGCTTGGGCGACATCGACGGCGACGGCCACGCCGACTTCGCGGTCGGCGCACCGCAGGAGCAGGAGGCGGGCCGCGGCTACGTCCGAATCTTCTCGGGAGCGAAAGCGCTGCCGCTCTCCACGCTGCACGGCGAGGCGATCGGCGACCTGTTCGGCGATGCCATCGCCGCCACCGGCCCCTCCGGCGAGAGCCCGCGCGGACTGCTCGTCGGCAGCCCGGGGCGCCGCGGCCGCGGCGGATGGATGGTCTATCCAGTGGGCGCCACCGCGACCGACACAGACGAAGCTGGCCGAGGCCATCCGTCGCGTTGAAGCGCGAAGGTCGGCTCGGTCAGAACGTATTGCCGAACGCGATGGTCAGCAGGCGGTCCTCCTCGGAGAAGCCGAGGTCGACCCGGAACAGCGCTTCGCGGGCGAAGCCAATCCGGAAGCCCGCGCCGTAGCTGTCCAAGAATCGCCCCGATCCCAGCGCATCCAGATCGTCGGCCAGCGTGCCGAAGTCGTAGAACAGCGCCGCGCCGATGCGCTCGATGCGGATCGTGTCCGTGATGCGGATCCCGTACGGCACGATCGCGAAGCGGTACTCGACGGTGCCGTGCACCGCAACGCGATCGGTGAAGCGCCGCTGGATGTAGCCGCGCAGCGTATCCTCGCCGCCGAGCGTCGGCAGGCTGTAGTAGGGCAGCTCACCGGCGGCAGCGGTGACGAACCCGCCGACGGCGAGCACGTCGGTCGGCGGGTTCTGCTGCTCGGCGGAACCCCCGTCGTGCAGCAGCGGGGGCAGCCGGACCGCGCCGTTGGCGTCGAGCGAGAACAACGCGCCGGCATCCAAGCCGGTCTGCAGGGGAGCGACCGCCACCGACGCGCCGATGCGAAACCCCTCGTACGGGTTGGCGAGGCTGTCGCGCGCATCGAACGCCGCGCCCGCGCTCAGCCACAGCTGATCGACTCCGTCGGCCTCGACGAACTGCGCGCGAAAGACGTCGTCGGTGCTCGGCACCGCCTCGACGCGGCCCCGCTGCAAGCCGTGGTGCTGCACCTCGGCGCCGAACGACAGCATCGTGTCATCCCCGGCCTCGGGCACGCTGAACCGAGTGCCGACGCCGACCAAGCCGAACTCCTCGGTGTAGGAGCTCTCGGCACTCTCCGGAGTGCGGCTGCCGAGGCCGAAGAACCGCCGCGTCAGCGTGCGCGAGTAGTGCGCGCTGACCGCGACCGTGCTGCGCTCGTCGCGGATGATGCCGCCGGCGGGAATCGACCGGTGGTTGAGCCATCGGCGCCAGTGCATCGACAGCTGCTGCTGCCCCTCCTCCGAGTAGCTGACGACCGCGTTGAGCAGCTCGCGCCACTGACGGTTGCGGAAGTCCACGTCGGTGACGGCGACGCCCCCGCCGAAGCCGATGTCCTCTTCGCGAAACAGGATCGGCGTGATGAAGCTGCTGACCAGGAAGCGGTCGAACATGTCGCCCGGCTTGATCCGGCCGCCCGGCGTGTAGCGCCACCGCTCGGGGTTGGGCAGGTCGTCCGGCAGCTGCGGGCGGACGACCGTGGTGCCGTCCGCGGCCATGTTCTGGTTGGGGTCGTAGCCGGCCGCTTGGCCGTGCACGACTCCCACCAGGCACACGGACACGAGGACGTGCGCACCCGGGCGCGGAGACTGGCGTTGGCGACGACGCATGGGCGCCATTCTGCCGCGCGTGCGCACCAGTGCACGCGCGGGTTCAAGCGCCGCTGGCCGCGCCCTACCTCAGAACTCGGGCCAGGTGACGACGTTGCTGATCGTCAGCTGGCCGGTGGTGCCGTCGAGGCAGGCACCGGCGAACAGCAGTACGCCTGGCGGGAAGCCCGGCGGCAGCGAGACGTTGGGGGCGCTGAAGCCGACCTTGCCGCTGCTGGGCACCGGTCCGACCACGAGCGTCAACGTCGCCGGCGCCAGCAGGAAGATCCCGCCCGCGTTGCCGGGACCCGGCTCACACTGCAGCATCGCCTCGAGGGAGAACGGCTGCCCACGCGGCGGACACCGCGGCAACACCGTCAGCTGGCCCGGCAGTGTGTCGACGGTGTCGACGCCGGTGGTCCAGATGCCACCTGGCGGGAACGTGCACGCCGTGGTCGTGGCGAGCGCCTTGGTGACGATGTGCACCTGCTCCGGCACCGCGGTGTGCGTCGTCGTGAAGAACACGTCGTCGTCAGGGTCGTACTCCAGCGAGTGGTAGAAGTTCCCCGGGGGGCTCGAGCTCGCCGCGGGCCCCGAGGGCAGGGTGAACAGCCCGACGCCGCCGGTGCCGCCATCGACGGTGAATCCGAGACTCGCCGGGGCTCCCGGGCAGTAGTCGACACCCGACACCGGACCGGTCCCAGCAGCACCTCTGACGTTGGTCACCAGCACTGGCGGCGCATAGGTGCAGTCGGGACGCACGGCCATGCGGTAGATGTCGCCGTTGTTCTGACCGAAGAAGATGTTGCCGGTCGGATCGGTGCAGACCGAGGTCACCGGCATCGTCGGGGAACTCGCCGCCCCGACCAGGGTCGCCGCCGCACCCCGCTGTCCACGGGGGAAACGGTACACTCCACCGTCGCTCGCCACGAGCGGGTCGCCGTTGCGGTCGAAGGCGATGCCGTTGATGGTCGAGCTCGCGGCCATCTGTCCCCAGTTGAGGGAGACGAGGACGTTGCCGGCACCGTCGATGAGAAGCCGGCTGAGCTGGCCCGCGCTGGCGCGGTGCCCGCCGATCCAAACGTTTTCGTTGACGGGATCGATCTGCACCGCCTTGACGTCCGGGCTGCCGGTCATCGCGGCGAGGCCGTTGACCACCTGGCAATTGCCACTGACCGGATCGACGATCATCAGACCGTCTGGCGCGGTCGACGTCGCGCTGGTCAGGTAGAAGGAGGCGACGTGGCGACCGTAGGGGATCTGCGCCGAGAGGGGCGCTGTGGCCATGGCGCTCGCGAGAAGGAGCGCACAGCGGAGGGTGTACATCGCGGTAGGCTACCACGGCTTGGCGCCACTCGGAATGCGTACCGGAACGCCACACCCTACTCTGACGCTCGACCGCATCCTGCGCGCCGCGGCCCGCATGGCCATCGTCGCGCTGACGCTGGTGCCGATCCTCTGCGGCGGCGAGCTCGGACTGCCGGCCCTGTACTTTCCGGCGGTGACCGCCAAGCACGTGGGGTGGTTGGCGCTTCTGGCCATGGCATCGGGCTGCTGTCTCGCGCTGACGCGATGGCGGGGCGCGGCACTCGGTTCGCCGCTGGGATGGCTGGCGGTCGTCGGCGTCGCGCTGGCCGCTGTAGCCGCGGCCCTCGGCGCGGATGCCACGCAGTCGTGGACCGGATCGTTCGAACGCCTCGACGGCGTGCTGCTGACCGCGAGCGGCGCCGCGTATTTTCTCGTCGCCCGGGCGGTGATGGACGCGACCTGGTGGCGCCGGTGGCTCTGGGCCTCGGTCGCGGTTGCCTGCGTGCTCGCCGCAGTCGCACTGCTGCAGAGCGCGCAGGTCCTGCTCGGTGTCGCGCTGCCCGCATGGATCGCCGACCCGTCGGTCCCCCCGCCAACCGAGGCGCGCTTCTTTCGCGCCACCGGCCGTTTCGGCTCCGGGGTGTTCGCCGCGTCGTACTGGGCCTTGCACTCGGCCATGCTGATGACGGCGGGCGCCCGACAGACCGGCCGGCGTCGATTGGCGTTGCTCGCGCTGGCGGCGCTGACGGGGGCCGCCGTCCTCGCCAGCCAAACCCGCATCACCGCCGCGGCGCTGTGCGCAGTCGCCGGCTGGCTCGGCATCCGCACGGCGCGCGCGGGCACGCTCTCGCCGCGCGGGCGCCGCCTGCTGATCGCGACCATGGCGGCCGCGGCCTTCGCGATCGCGATCCCCCTGGTGGCACTGGCCATCGACCCGGTGCGCTTCGAGCAGTGGCCCGGCCTGAGCCGCGCGGTCTCCGCGATCCACGAGCTCGGCCGCCGCGGCCTGCTGTTCGGCGTCGCGTTGCAGGGCTTGGCAGACGCGCCGTGGACGGGGGTCGGCCCCGCCAACTTCGAGCTGGTCTGGGACCGGCACTTCGAGCCGCGCCTGTGGACCACGGCGGAACGGTTCGACCACCCGCACAACGCGGCGCTGGCGTGGGCGGCGGCCGCCGGCTTGCCGGGCTTGGTCTGGGTCGCGCTGTTCGCGGCGGCGCTCTGGCGCGCAGTACGGCGGCATCCCGATCCGGTCCCCCGCGCCGCGCTGACCGCGGCCTTGCTCGTCTACGCGGCGCACGCCGCGCTGCAGCCGACCGCCCTCTGGGACCACATCGCGCTGTGGTCGATCGCGGCGTTCGTCGACCGCCGCGGGCGTCCACCCGATCCCGCAGTCCACGCTTCTCGACCCGCCGCGGGCTCGGCGCGGCTGGCGCTGGCGGTCGCCATCGCCGCCGGGCTCGGCGCGATTCCACTGGCGCTGGCCCGCGACGCGCAGCGGCTCGGCGCGCTGGCGCAGCTCCGGGCGGCGCCCGCCATCGCGGAGAGCGCGCCCCGGCACGCGGACGCGCATTGGCAGCAAGCGGCGGGGACGCGCACCGCGCGCGAGGCCTTCCACGAGATCGGCGTGCTGGCGCTGCGCGCGGCGAGCGATCTGGAGATCGCCGACACCACCGCACTGCCGCTGGCACAGCTGGTCCAGCGCGCCGCCGACGCGCTGCACGCGGAGCGCCCGGCGCGCGTGCACGAGCTACTGCTCGCAGCCAATGTCGCCATCCAAACCGCGGCACGCGTGCGCCGCGACCGCGAGCGCTCGCAGTCGCACCTCGAGCGCGCCCGCGCTCTGCTGGAGCGTGCTCTCGAACGCTCGCCCCGGCGCGCCTCGCTGCACGAGGCGATGGCGTTGGTCCACCTCGGCACCCCCGGCGAGCGCAGACAGGCGATGGCGGCGGCGCGCACGGCGCACGAAGTCGCGGCGGGCAACCACCGCAGCGCGCTGCACGCGATCGCGATCGCGCTCGGGCTGCGGCGGTTCGAGCTCGCGCAGGAGCTCGCCGCGCCGCTGTATCCCGTCGACGGTGCGCTGCACCGGTGGCCGAGCGACCGCCTGCTGCAGGCGAGCCGCACCGCGGAACGCCCGCTGTTCTGGCTGCCTCGGCTGCGGCCGCGCGTCGACGCGCTGCGCGGCCTGGTCGACCGAGGGGCGGTCGCGCCCGAGGAAGCACGACGGCGCGTCGTCGGCATGGCGGAGCTCCTGGTCGCCGGCGGCCGGCGGGAAGACGCGGTGCGCGCCGTCCGCGCGTTCGTCACCTGGGATCCCGACTTCGCGACCGAGGCCGAGCGCCGCATCGCGACGTGGTGAGTCGCTGCGATGCAGCTGCTCTCACATCGAGACTGCTCGCCTCTCGGGGCCAGCCGGCGCCGCCTTGGGCCGATGAACGGGATGCCGCGGGTTTCCGCGGGCACGACACAGCGGGGGGAGATCCATGAAGCAAACGTCAGTCTTGAGCGTCCTCGTCGCGGGCGCTCTGTCGCTGCCGGGCTACGCGCCGGCGCAGAACACCGCTCGCGGTGTGGTCACCACTGTGTCCAGCGATGGATCGGAAGTGGATTTTCGACGGCAAGTGGTGCGCGGCAAGAACACGGTGTTCGAGTTCTACGCCGATTGGTGAGGCGCTTGCCGCACCACGGGGCCTCAGTTGGAGGCCGCCATCAAACAGTCCGAGGACACCGTCCTGCGTCGCATCAACATCGTGAGCTGGGACAGCCCGGTCGCCAAGCAACACTCGATCCGCTCGATTCCACACTTCGTGATGTTCGACACTCGCGGCCGCAAGGTTGCCGAGGGAAAGGACGTTCTCAAGCGAGTGCAGCAATCCGCGACCGTGGCTTCATCGCGTGACGCGCGCACCAAGGGCCGCACTGAACGGGTGAGAAAGCGCGGGGGCAGCTCGGTGCGGACGGTGGTCCGCAACGGCGACCGAATCCGGCTGACGACCGTGTTGGCTCGCGGTCAATACACCGTTTTCGAGTTCTATGCCGACTGGTGTCACGCGTGCGAAGAGTTGGCGCCGAAGTTGGAGACGATGGCCAACGAGACCGACGGCGTCGCACTCCGCCGGATCAACATCAAGGACTGGGAGAGCCCCGTCGCGAAGCAGTACGAGATCAAGTCGCTCCCACACCTGATCATGTTCGACAAGAAGGGCAAGCAGGTCGCCGAGGGCCGCGATCAAGTCGTGCGGCGGATGGTCGACCTGCAGCGGGCAGCCGCGACCCCGGGTCGCTGATCGGCTTGCGCGTTCTCGGCTACGACGCTTCCAGGATCTCGATGTCGTAGCCGTCGGGATCGCGCACGAAAACGTAGTTGGAGGCGACCTCGGGCTTGCTGCGCCGGTACCACCACCCGCGCGCCTCGACGTCCGCGATCACCGGCCCCAGATCGTCGACGTGGAAGGCGAGGTGACCGAACTGCGTGCCGGGCTCGTAGTCGCGCCCGTCGTGATTGTGGGTCAGCTCCAGGTGGTAGCCCCCGCTCTCGTCGGTGAGGAAGACCAGGGTCGCCTCGTCACCGATGGTCTTGCGGCGCACTTCGCGGAGCCCCAGGAACCCGGTGTAGAATTCCAGGGCCTTCTGCAGATCCCGGACCCGGATCATGGTGTGAGCCAGTCGCATGCGGCAGAGCATATGCCATTCGCGATCCGAACCCGCGCCGCCATCGGCCGAAGCAGGGCCCCGGGGGGCCCCGCCGCTTTGCAAACCGGCGCCGACCGGCGATACTTGAAGTGGCCCTCCCCGCGGAGCCTGCCCACACACCTGAAGACTCCAAATGTTGCTGCGCTACCTTTCGCCGGCCGCCCTCGTGTTGCTCGGGACCGGCTCGGCCATGGCCCAAGACCACGCCACGGCGGCCATCAACGACCCGCGGTCGCACGGCGTCGTCGGTGACACCAAGCTCTCGCTCAACGAGGTCATCCTCCTCAACAAGCGGGTGCTGCTGCAGAGCTCGCTGTCGGCAGCCGAGCAGGGGCAGATCAACGGCTTCGGCGGCGACGTCGCCATCGCCAACATCGACGCCACCATCGTTCCGCGCATCACGCTGGAGCGCAACCTGGACACGATCGACGACACCGCGCACGGGCTCAACCTGGTGGGCGTCGGCGGCCAACCGATCATCGATCTGGCCGGCACGCGCGGCATCGTCATCAACTCGAACTTCGCCGACGTGCGCAACGTCGTGCTCGAGAACGCCGCGATCGCCATCGACATCACGCAGGGCAATGCGATCTACGGCTCGGTCGTCGACAGCGTCACCTTCCGCAACATCTCGAACACCGCGGTCCGCGTCGCGACGCCGACCGACGGCGACACGACCCAGCTGACGATCGAGCGCAGCCTGTTCGACGGGGTACCCAACGGGTTCGAGTGGTTCGACACCGGCACCAATCGCCGCGGCAGCCTGACGGTGCAGGGTTCGACCTTCCGCAACTGCAACTACGGCGTGCGCGTCCATCTCGGCCCCGGCGGCGTGCTCACCTCCGCGATGCACCGGCTGCGGTTGCAGCAGTGCACGCACGGGATCGCATTCGAGCGGCCGACCGCCACCGACACGCGCAGCGTCGTCCTCACCAGCCTGCACGCGCTGATCACCGGGGCGCAGTCGGCGTTTTCGTTCCAAGGCCACACCGGCAGCAACGACCATCTGGATTTTCACATGGCGGAGTTCGCCGGCAGCAAGCACGCGCTGCGGGTGTGGCCCGCCGGCGCCGGCACCACCGGACTGCTCGAGGACAGCCGCATCGACGGCCCGGCCGAGACCCTCGGGCTCGGCAACTTCACCCTGAGCAACCTGCGGGCGCGCGGCGCCAGCTGGACGTTTGGCGGCACCGTGCCACAGGTCGTCTCGACGACGATCTTCGACGGCATGATCGTGGGCACGAGCGAGGGCCAACCCCTGACGTTGAACGGATGCCGCTTCGTCGGCGGCGGCATCGCGGGCACCGCGGCCGCGCCGGTGTCGGTCAACAACACCTACCTGGGCAGCGCGACGGTGGGCAGCTACGTCTCGGCGAACGGCAGCCTGCCCGCCCCACAACTCGGCTCCTGCGATGCCTCGCCCCTCGAGCCACGGATCAACACCACCGCGGCGCTGACCACCGACCTGCCCCCCAACCTGTTCGGACAGTGGTTCTTCGGGCTCGCCGAAACACTGCCACTGCTGGGCCCGCAACCGATCCACCTCTACTTTTGGCTGTCGTTGCACGTACCCTTGCCGGCGATCGTTGCCGGCAACTCGCAACTGCCGCTGCAGATCCCCAACAATCCGAACCTGATCGGCAGAAGCTGGATCGCTCAGCTCGCGGTGTTTCCCGGGCCGGGCGTGTCCGCGCCACCACTCAACCTCCCGCCCGGGCGCTGGATCGTCGTGCGCTGACCGCGGTGGAGCGCTGGCGGCCCTCGCATCTGCCGGCGCCCCCTCGATCACGAAGGACGGTCCCTTGCCTCGAGTACATCGCCAAGTCTCTCTTGCCTCCTCGCCGAGCGCCGCGCTGCGCGGGGCCGACGCCGCGCTGGTGATCGCGCCGGCCGCGCGGTTGACTCCGCGTCGCTGGCCGAAGGTCTTCGGCACCTCGCTCGACGAATGGGTCACGCGCCTCGGCAAGGAGGCTTCGCCGGGCGATCTCGGCGGCACGGCGACCACCCTGACCGACACCACGCCGCAACGGCTCACCGTGGGGTCGTTGCCGGACCGCGGTTCGCGCTACAACAGCGCGGCAAGGGCGGAGGCGATCCGGCGCGTCACCGCTTCGGCGCGCACCGCGCGGGGCACCACGGCGGTGGTGCTCTTGCTCGACGACGCCGAACACCTGACGGCGGCGGCCAACGCAGTCGGCCGCGCGTTCCCCCTGTTCAGCGCCAAGACCGGCAACCGGCCCGCGGCGAAGCTCAAGATCGCGGCGGTGACCCCCGACGGCAAGGCGGTGCGGCCGACGGCGCACGCGCGCGAAGTCCTCGAGCACGCGCGGCAGGCGGCCCGGCTGGTCGACAGCCCACCGACCGACATGAACCCGGCAGCGCTGGCGCGTGAAGCGCGGGCGATGCTGCGCGGCGTCGAGCACGTGCGGTGGACGGAGATCCGCGGCAACAAGTTGCTCGACCGCGGCCTCGGCGGAATCCACGCCGTCGGGCGCACCGCTCGCAGCGAACCCCGCCTGTTGATCGCCAGCTACGCGCCGCCACGGGCCAAGGGCGCGGCGATCGCCCTGGTCGGCAAGGGCATCTCTTACGACACCGGTGGCCTGCACCTGAAGGGACGCGGCGCCATGGAGGGCATGAAGGGCGACATGGGGGGCGCGGCGGCCGTGCTCGGCGCCTTCCGCGTCATCGCCGCAACCGGCGTGCGCCGGCGCGTCCACATGCTGCTCTGTCTCGCCGAGAACGCGATCGGCGCCGCGGCCTACAAGCCCGACGACATCTTGACCATGCACTCCGGCAAGACGGTCGAGATCAACAACACCGATGCCGAGGGACGCGTGGTGCTGGCCGACGGAGTCTCGTGGGCGGTGCGCAAGCTGGGCGCCGAGATCATCCTCGACGCCGCGACCTTGACCGGCGCCCAGATGGTCAGCACTGGCAGCCTGCACGCCGCCGTGATCAGCAACGACGCCGACCTCGAAGCCGCGATGGTCGCAGCGGGCCACCGCAGCGGTGACTTGGTGCACCCGATGATGTTCGCGCCCGAGCTCTACAAGCAGGAGTTCCGCAGCCCGGTCGCCGACATGCGCAACTCCGTCAAGAACCGCTCCAACGCACAGGTCAGCTGCGCGGCGCAGTTCATCTACTGGCACATCGAGGACACCGACGCGCGCTGGGCCCACGTCGACCTCGCCGGCCCAGCACAGCGCGCCGATCGCGGTACCGGCTATGGGGTCGCCCTGCTCGCCGATGCCGTCGCTCGGCTGTAGCGAGAGCACGGAGCCGGGCTCGATCTTTTGGCTTCGTCAGCGCCGCTCGCGACGCTGGCGGCGCCGCTCGCCCCAGCAGCACGCGACTTCACAGCAGGCGTCTGCGCCACATGAGTCGGTCACGCAGCCCACGTCGCAATCACCGGCTTCTGCCCAGCGCGTGCGAGCTGCGCATTGGCGTAGCCCGACGCCTCCTCCCGCCCCGCGCCGGCAGCGTCGAGCGCATTGAAGCGCCCGCGACGCCGGTCCGCATGCAAGTCCTCGATCGCGTCGAGGACATAGACGAAGCGGGCCAGCGCAGCCCCGCCGCGGCGGAGTTGCGCGCGAAGATCGTTCCGATCACTGAGCTCGGCGGCGGCGGCGAACACCGCGCCCCCGAGTGCCGCGCTCGGTGCCGCTGCCCGCGTCAGACACGCGGCACGATCGACGGCCCGCGGCCGAGCGCGCAGCTGGCGCTCGACCCGGCGCTGCCGATCCGGCAAGGCGGCGAGAAAGCGGCGCACCTCCGCGAAGCGCGGCTTCGCCAGCCGACCTCGTCCTCGAGCCAACGAACCGCGCAGCCCCCACAGCGCCACGTGGCGAGAGAGACGCCGCGTCCAGCCCTCGTCCTCGAGATCGTCGCGCAGCTTTGCTTCCACCGCCCCGAGGTTGGCGAGCGCCAACAACTCGGCGGCCGCGGCGGACAACGGCTGCACGCGGACACGCCGCAGCGGCACAGCCACGCACGGACGTGCCACGGGCGATGCCGGGTCAGCGAGTGCCGACAGCAGCAGGGCGAGCACCGTCTGGTCGTAGTTGACGGTGACGGCCGCCGTGCGCCCCGCCGCCGCACGCAGCGCGTGGCAGGCGGCGCAAAAATGGGCGGAGTAGACCTCGCGTTGGCGGACATCCGCACAATCCCGCGCCAGTCGAAGTGCCCCGAACATCGTCCCCCTCAGCCTACGGGCACGCCGCGCCGCGCACCACGATCGGCCGCACTCGCCCGCCCTACTGCGCTGCCGCGGCGCGCAGCTCGCGGGCACGGGACAAGTCGGGGCGCCGCGCCAGCACGCGATCCAGCAGGCGCACCGCCCGCGTCTTGTGACCGCGGCGCAGCTCGACCTCGGCGACGACGAGATCGGCCAGCGGCTCCGGTCCGCGCCGCTGCCAGCGCAGCCCCACTTCGTGCGCCAAGTCCAGGGCCTCGAGGCGCAGCGCCGCCTGCGCGGTCCACAGCAGCACCGACTCACGCAGCTCGTTCTGTTGCACGACTTGCTTCATCGCGGCCAGTGCCTCGCTCCGGTAGCGCTCTCGTTGGTTCGTGCGCGCCGCCGCGCCTTCCCACCGCAAGAGACGGGCCGACATCAGGTAGAGCGGCGCGGCGCGGGAGACCGACAGCATGCTCGGCAACTCCACCGACGCGGCGAAGTCCGCGCCCGCATCCGCCAGCGCGGCCTCTCGCTCCGGCCCGGCGCGCACCGCTGCCAACGCAAACCGGTACAGCCCGCGCAGAAACTGCCGGAAGCCATCCGGCTGGATCTCGAGCGAGTCGGTCAGGATCTCCTCGATGCGTTGCAGATCCTCCGGACCAACGGGCGCGCCCTCCGCGGGCGCGACGAAGCTGAGCAGCGCGGCCAGGGGTCGGTAGCTGCGCGCGAGCGCTGGGGGTAGCCGCACGGCAATCGCCTCGACGCCACCGCCGCCGCCCACGCCGGGCAGCACCCGCGTCGGCGACACGAGAAGCTGCCAGACGAGCTCGGATGCCTCGAGCTCGGGAAAGCCCCCGACCGCGGCGCGGGTCAGCAGGGTGTCCTCGACGCCCGCTGCCACCGCGAGGTCAGCCGCCCAGCGATCCAGAGCGGCGCCGCCGCTGCCCGGCAGCAGCGCCCGGGCGCGCTCCAGCAGTCGACTTGCCCGCACGAAGTCCCGCTGCAGACCGAGCGCCGCGACCTGCATCAACAGCGGATACGGATCGCCCGGATACATCGCCGCCATGCGCGCCGCCGCCTGCTGCGCGTCCCGCAACTCCCCCATGGAAACGAGCACCGGTGCGAGGCACTCGTGCGCGCGCCGATGGTAGGGCTGCAGCGCCAACGCCTGCTCGAGCAGCGTGCGCGTCGCGACCAAATCACTCGCCAGCAGCGCGCGGGCGTAGGCGGACTGCGCCGCGCTCAACCCACCGTGCAGCAGCGCCTGACGCACCGCCGCGAGGCCGGCCTCGGGGTTGTCATGCCGGTTGACTCCCAGGTCGCCACGCAGCAGCAGCACCTCCGCCTCGCGGTCGCCGAGGTCGCCGACACCCCACAGCGCATCCAACTCGGTCCGCGCCGCGCGCAGCTGGCCACACCCCTCCAGCGCCTCGATGATGCCGACCGTCACCCCGACCCGGTCGGCGTGCCCGGTCTGCGCGGCGCGCCGGTAGTCCACCAACGCCTGCCGCCAGTCACCGCGCTGGGCCAGCAGCTGTGCCGAGCGAAACCACGCCAAGGCGCTCGCCTCCTGGGCGACCCGGCGCTCTCGCTCGACCGCGCGGTTGACACCGAACTGCCAGGCCGCGAGCAGCGACGCCAGCGCGAACAGCGCCAGTGCAACGCTCAAGCCGGTCAGCAGCGCGTTCCTCCGCACCCACCGCGCCGCCCGCATCAACGGACCGGCGGCGCGGGCACGGACTGTTCGAAACCCGAGGAACCGCTCCAAGTCCTCGGCAAACGCCTGCGCCGTCTGATAGCGACGTGCCGGATCCGCCTCCATCGCCGTCATGCAGACGGTCTCCAGGTCGCGCGGCACGGCGCGGTTGACCCGCCGCGGCGAGCGCGGCTCGCCGTTCGCGACTTGCCGCAGGATCTCGTGCGGGGTGTCACCGCTGTAGGGGACCGCCGCGGTGAGCATCTCGTACAACGTCGCTCCGAGCGCGTAGACGTCGCTGCGCTCATCCACCGTGGCGATGCCATGCCGCGCCTGCTCCGGCGACACGTAGTGGGGCGTGCCGACGAACTCCCCGGTGTGAGTCAGCCCGAGCTCCGCATCCACCTTGGCCAGACCGAAGTCGAAGAGAAGTGCACGCCCATCGTCGGCCACCATGACGTTGCTCGGCTTGACGTCGCGGTGGACGACACCGTGCGCGTGCGCATGCTGCAGCCCGCGCGCGACCTGCAACGCCAGTCGACAAACTGCGCCGACGTACGACGTCGGCCAGGCAGCATCGAAGCCGGCGCCGCTCGGCGCCTCCACCAACTGCGTCGCCGACCATTGCGAGGGGGCGGTGCCGGTGCTGCGCACCCGCTCGAGCCTGCGGTGCAACGTCTCGCCCGACACCAGCTCCATCGTGAAGTACGGACACCCTTCCGCTTCGCCGACCTCGAACACCGGCACGATGTTGGGGTGTTGCAGCCGCGCCACGGCGCGCACCTCGCGCTCGAACCGGGCAAACGCCCGCTCGCTGGCCTGCAGCCGCTGCGCGAGCACCTTGAGCGCGACCCGCCGGCCGAGCCCGGCGTCTTCCGCTTCGTAGACGACACCCATGCCGCCGCGCCCGATCTCCCGCACGATCCGATAGCCCCCGACCGCGCTCGGCAAGGCACCCGACCGGTCGGCCGGTGGGTCTGCGTCGTCAGGGTGAGTCGGAGGGAGCGGGCTCATCAACCGGGCTCGACCATTAAATGCGATCGGGCGAGCCCATGTGGCTCGCCCGAACGGCCAGCGCGTTGCTGTGTAGAAGAATGAGCCCGGCACGAACCTACTTTCGCCTTTCGACTATCATCGGCCCAGGCTGCTTGACGACCGAGTTCGGGATGGGATCGGGTATTTCCAGCCAGGTATGGGCACCGGGCAATACGCATGCGTTCTCCGGTGGACGCGTGATAAGCGTCGTGCGCCGGAGAAGACGCATAGGGTGTGAGGAACGTCGCGAAGGCGGCGCTTTGCGCCGTCTTCGATCGAGAAGACCAAGGTGAGAATGTGGTCAAGCCGATCGACTGGTTAGTACCGGTCAGCTGAACGCGTTGCCGCGCTTACACCTCCGGCCTATCAACGTGGTCGTCTTCCACGCGTCTCGGGGGACAGCTCGTCTCGGAGTTGGCTTCCCGCTTAGATGCTTTCAGCGGTTATCCGTTCCGCACTTAGCTACCCTGCATTACCGCTAGCGCGATAACAGGAACACCAGAGGTGCGTTCTTTCCAATCCTCTCGTACTAGGAAAGAGTCTCCACAGCTGTCCTACACCCACACCAGATAGGGACCGACCTGTCTCACGACGGTCTAAACCCAGCTCACGTACCGCTTTAATGGGCGAACAGACCAACCCTTGGGACCGCCTTCAGCCCCAGGATGCGATGAGCCGACATCGAGGTGCCAAACCTCCCCGTCGATATGGACTCTTGGGGGAGATCAGCCTGTTATCCCCGGAGTACCTTTTATCTGATGAGCGATGGCCCTTCCACACGGAGTCCACCGGATCACTAAGGCCTAGTTTCCTACCTGCTCGACTTATGGGTCTCGCAGTCAAGCACCCTTATACCTTTACGCTCTTCGTGCGATTGCCAACCGCACTGAGGGTACCATTGCGCTCCTCCGTTACTCTTTAGGAGGAGACCGCCCCAGTCAAACTACCCACCTAACACTGTCCCCAAGCCGGGTTCACGGTCTCAGGTTAGAATCCAAATACACTAAGAGTGGTATTTCACCAGTGACTATTCGAGGGCTGGCGCCCCCGACATCAACGTCTCCCACCTATCCTACACATAGTGCACCTAGAGCCAGTATTAGGCTATAGTGAAGGTTCACGGGGTCTTTCCGTCTTGGTGCGGGAACGTGGCATCTTCACCACGACTACAATTTCGCCGAGTCTCTCGTTGAGACAGTGTAGGAGTCGTTACGCCATTCGTGCGGGTCGGAAATTACCCGACAAGGAATTTCGCTACCTTAGGACCGTCATAGTTACGGCCGCCCTTCATCGGCGCTTTGGTTCCCAGCTTCGCAAAAGCTAACCGGTTGCCTTAACGTTCCGACAGCGGGCAGGCGTCAGTCCCTATACGTCGTCGTTCGGACTTCGCAGGGACCTGTGTTTTTAGTAAACAGTCGCTCCTACCGCTTTCCTGTGGCCACCACCTCGCGGCAGTGGCGCCCCTTCTTGCGAACGTACGGGGCTAATTTGCCGAGTTCCTTAACGAGAGTTCTCTCGCGCGCCTGAGGATATTCACCTCGCCTACCTGTGTCAGTTTAGGTACGGTCACAAAAAGCACTTCCGAACGAGGTTTTTCTCGGACGTCCTTCGGGCAAGTTCGCCTCGAGGGCTCCTTCCACTTCGCGGATCACGCCGGCGGATTTGCCTACCGACCACCACTCCGCAGAAACAGGCACTCTAACAGCCTGATCGCCTTTCAAACGCCGTCACCCCACGGTGCAAACGCGCTTCTGTGGTGCAGGAATGTTGACCTGCTTTCCATCGACTACGCCTTTCGGCCTCGCCTTAGGGGCCGACTAACCCTGGGCGGAATGACCTTCCCCAGGAAACCTTCGGCTTACGGCGAGGGAGATTCTCACTCCCTTTATCGCTACTCATCCCGGCATAATCACTCGGACATCGTCCAGGTGTCGTTACCGTCACCCTTCACTCGTTCGTCCAACGCTTCCCTACCAACACAGTCGTTCACCAACTGTGTTCCAGAGCTTCGGTTCCATGCTTAGTCCCGTTCATTTTCGGCGCAGCGTTGCTCGACTAGTAAGCTGTTACGCACTTTTTAAATGATGGCTGCTTCTAAGCCAACATCCTAGCTGTCTTAGCAACTCCACTTCCTTTATCACACTCAGCATGGATTCGGGACCTTAGCTGCTGGTCTGGGCTGTTTCCCTCTCGACCACGAAGCTTATCCCTCGTAGTCTGACTGCCGCGATTTCACATATGGTATTCGGAGTTTGACTAGGCGGGGTAGGCGGTGAGCCCCCCCAACCAGATCAGTAGCTCTACCCCCATATGCTACCACGCAACGCTAGCCCTAAAGCTATTTCGGGAAGAACCAGCTATCTGCAGGTTTGATTGGCCTTTTACCCCTAACCACAGGTCATCCGAGAATTTTTCAACATTCACCGGTTCGGGCCTCCACGGCCTTTTAGAGCCGCTTCACCCTGCCCATGGTTAGATCACCTGCTTTCGGGTCTGGCACATATGACTGAAATCGCACATTTCGCACTCGCTTTCGCTTCGGCTACGGGCCAAAAACCCTTAACCTCGCCACATACGCCAACTCGCCGGGTCATTATGCAAAAGGCACGCCGTCACCCTGAGTAAACTCATAGGGCTCCGACCGCTTGTAGGTGCACGGTTTCAGGTACTGTTTCACTCCCCTAACAGGGGTTCTTTTCACCTTTCGCTCGCGCTACTGCTTCACTATCGGTCACCAAGGAGTACTTAGCCTTGCGGGGTGGGCCCCGCTGATTCACGCCAGGTTCCACGGGACTGGCGCTACTCGGGAAATCTCCTAGAGGCGCCGTGCTTTCGCCTACGAGACTGTCACTCTCTGTGGCGCGATTTTCCAAACGCTTCGACTAGCACGACACTTGTTGACTCTAGCGCGGATCCGCAACTCCGCCTGGAGCTCCCACGACCCCCGGTATGCAACGCTCGCGGGCTTACACATACCGAGTTTAGGCTCATCCCTTTTCGCTCGCCGCTACTGGGGGAGTCGATGTTTCTTTCCTTTCCTGCAGGTACTGAGATGGATCAGTTCTCTGCGTTCCCTACGACACGCTATGGATTCACGTGCCGCTCTCACGGGTCTACCGTGAGTCGTTTCCGAATCTCAGAAATCCCCGGGTCAATGCCTGCTTGCGGCTCTCCGAGGCTTTTCGCAGCTTAGCCACGTCTTTCGTCGGCTCTTGGTGCCAAGGCATCCCCACGTGCACCCTTCGTAGCTTGACCTATATCCTCACGCGAGATCCTCTTGATCTCGACGATTCCTCACACCCTACTTGTCAAAGAGCTTCGTAACTGCTTTGGCGCCCGCGGGCTCGTCGGCCGAAATTCGACCGGGCTCGACCGCCGGACGAGGCTCGTGGCGTCGAGACTGGTGGAGACGATGGGACTCGAACCCACGACCTCCTGGTTGCAAACCAGGTGCTCTACCAGTTGAGCTACGTCCCCGACGCGCGGTAGGCCCCCCAGAAGTGGTAGGCCTAGGTGGATTCGAACCACCGACCTTACGCTTATCAGGCGTACGCTCTAACCAACTGAGCTATAGGCCTACGGTCGGGCGCCACCCCGCGCCGAACCGATGATGGCCGACGCGAGGCAGAAGAAGATTGGATAGCCCCGAGGTCGCGTGTGCCCTGTGCTTCTCGGCACGTGCAGGCGACCCGGCTGCCACTCGGCGCGCAGCCCTCTTGCGAGGGTCACGAACCGTGCTTGAGCCGGCGCTGGACGCGCCGGTTTCCTTAGAAAGGAGGTAATCCAGCCGCAGGTTCCCCTACGGCTACCTTGTTACGACTTAGTCCCAATCACCAAGCTCGCCTTCGGCGCCGCCCTCCTTACGGTTAGGCAAACGACTTCGGGCGCTCTCAGCTTTCGTGGCTTGACGGGCGGTGTGTACAAGGCTCAGGAACATATTCACCGCGGCGTAGCTGATCCGCGATTACTAGCGATTCCGACTTCATGCAGGCGAGTTGCAGCCTACAATCCGAACTGGGGCCGGGTTTTTGGGGTTTGCTCCATCTTGCGATTTGGCAGCCCTCTGTCCCGGCCATTGTAGCACGTGTGTAGCCCCAGCCGTAAGGGCCATGATGACTTGACGTCATCCCCGCCTTCCTCCGTTTTGACAACGGCAGTCTCACTAGAGTCCCCGACTTGACTCGCTGGCAACTAGTGATAGGGGTTTCGCTCGTTAAAGGACTTAACCCGACATCTCACGACACGAGCTGACGACAGCCATGCAACACCTGTGCAGGTTACACCCGAAGGCAAGCACCACGCTTTCACGAGGATAATCCCTGCATGTCAAGGCTGGGTAAGGTTCTTCGCGTTGCTTCGAATTAAACCACATGCTCCACCGCTTGTGTGAGCCCCCGTCAATTCCTTTGAGTTTTAGCCTTGCGACCATACTCCCCAGGCGGGGCACTTATCACATTTGCTTCACCAGAGAACCCACAGGGAGCCCTCTAGTTAGTGCCCATCGTTTACGGCCAGGACTACCGGGGTATCTAATCCCGTTCGCTACCCTGGCTTTCGCACCTCAGCGTCAGAAACGGACCAGAGAGCCGCCTTCGCCACCGGTGTTCCTCCTGATATCTACGCATTTCACCGCTCCACCAGGAGTTCCGCTCTCCCCTACCGTCCTCGAGTCTGGCAGTATGCGAAGCAGCTCCACGGGTGAGCCGTGGGATTTCACTCCACACTTACCAAACCGCCTACGTGCGCTTTATGCCCAGTAATTCCGAACAACGTTTGCACCCTCTGTATTACCGCGGCTGCTGGCACAGAGTTAGCCGGTGCTTCCTCTCGAGCTTACGTCAACGCATACGCTATTTACGCATACGCATTCATAACTCGTGACAGGAGTTTACAACCCAAGGGCCTTCGTCCTCCACGCGGCGTCGCTCCGTCAGGCTTGCGCCCATTGCGGAAGATTCTCGACTGCAGCCTCCCGTAGGAGTCTGGGCAGTGTCTCAGTCCCAGTGTGACAGACCACCCTCTCAGGCCTGCTACCCGTCGTCGCCTTGGTAGGCCGTTACCCCACCAACAAGCTGATAGGCCGCAATCGCCTCCCCAAGCAGTAGGTCCCGGAGGATCCCCACCATTTCCATGCAGGAACATGCGATCCCGCAAGTACATCCGGTATTAGCCGCGGTTTCCCGCGGTTATCCCGGTCTCGGGGGTAGCTTGATTACGTGTTACTCACCCGTTCGCCGCTTTACTCGTTTCCGAAGAAACTTTCACGCGCGACTTGCATGCCTCATCCACGCCGCCAACGTTCGTTCTGAGCCAGGATCAAACCCTTCACTTAGAAGTTCTGATCGGGATTCCGCAAGAGACAGCAGCACGACGAACGCACCGCTGCGCGAACCGCACCCGCAGGCACGGCGTCTCACGATCCCATTTTCTTGGTCGCCAAAACCACTCCGCCAACCGCGACACCGCCACTCCCCGGCCGGAACCGGAACGCGGCAACGACGCAGCGGCAAAGGCCTTGGACGCTTTTGCTCACACGCTGTTTCGAGGCTATCCAGAATGTCAAAGAGCCGGCCGTTGCCTCTCGACCCACCGCGCGAACGACACACTCGGGGCGCCGTCAGCGGAGGGAGGGTGGGAGGGTCGGGCGTCGCGCTTGCCGCCCGAGCCGCCGTCCGTGGGGACGAGCGAGCTCTCGACGAGCGAGGGCGGGGAAGGGTAGCCACGCCCCCGGGCGTTGAAAAGCCCGTGGTGGCAAAATTTTGGCGGCGCCCGCCGCCGCGGCGGCACGCGGCCAGGGGGGCCCTGAGCGCGTCAACATCGAGGCCGTAGGGCACTCCGGCCGGCGAAGCCCCGTCGACCACCCGCGCCGCCTGCGTGCTCGCCTCGGCCGCACCCCTGCCGTACAACCTGCGGGCCTCTCCATGAAGAAAGCCTTCATCACCGGCATCACCGGCCAGGACGGCTCGTACTTGTGCGAGTTCTTGCTCGCCAAGGGCTACCAGGTCCACGGCTTGATCCGCCGCAGCAGCACGTTCACGACCGGCCGCATCGACCACCTCTACCGCGATCACCACGAGGAGAGCACCAACCTCTACCTGCACTTCGGCGACCTGTCGGACGGCGGCAACCTGGCGAGCCTGCTGGCGGAGATCCAGCCCGCCGAGGTCTACAACCTCGGCGCGCAATCACACGTCAAGGTGTCGTTCCTGAATCCGATCTACACGGCCAACGTCGATGGCCTGGGCACCTTGCGCCTCCTCGAGGCGGTCCGCTCGCTGGACTACCCGGTGCGCTTCTACCAGGCCTCCAGCAGCGAGATGTACGGCAAGGTCCAGGAGATCCCGCAAAGCGAGGCGACGCCGTTCTACCCGCGCAGCCCCTACGCCTGCGCCAAGGTCTACGCCTACTGGCAAACGGTGAACTACCGCGAGGCCTACGGCCTGTTCGCCTGCAACGGGGTGCTGTTCAACCACGAGTCGCCGCGGCGCGGCAAGACCTTCGTCACCCGCAAGATCACGCGCGCCGCCGCGCGCATCAAGCTGGGCCTGCAGAAGTACCTCTTCCTCGGCAACCTGGACGCCAAACGCGATTGGGGCTTCGCCGGCGACTACGTCGAGGCGATGTGGAGGATGCTGCAGGCGGACGAGCCCGACGACTACGTGGTGGCCACCGGCGAGACCCACTCGGTGCGCGAGTTCGTCGACTTGACCTTCGCCCGTCTCGAGCTCGACCCCGCCGAGTACGTGCGCATCGATCCCTCCTATTTTCGGCCGTCCGAGGTGGACATTCTGCTCGGCGACGCGACCAAAGCGCGCGAGAAGCTCGGTTGGCAGCCCCGCGTGTCGTTCGAGGATCTGGTGGGCATGATGCTGGACGCCGACCTGGAGATCGCCCGCCGTGAACACGCCCTGGCCGAGCAGGGGTTCGGCACGCGCCACAGCGACTGGATGGAGGCGGACAGTTGAGCCAGACGTTCGATCTGCGTGGCAAGCGCGTCCTCGTCACCGGCGGCGCCGGCTTCTTGGGCCGCGCCGTGTGCGAGCGCATCGCAAGCCGTCAGCCGGACGAGCTGATCGTGCCGCGGCGCGCGGACTACGACTTGACCGTCGAGGCCGAGGTCGAGCGGCTGTACCGCGAATGGCGACCGGAGGTCGTGCTCCACCTCGCGGCGGAGGTGGGCGGCATCGGCGCGAACATGGCGAATGGCGGCCGCTACTTCTTCGCCAACATGGCCATGGGCCTGCACCTGATCGAGCACGCCCGGCGCGCCGGCCTGGAGAAGTTCGTTCAGGTCGGCACCATCTGCGCGTATCCCAAGCACACCGAGGTGCCGTTCCGCGAAGAGCACCTGTGGGACGGCTACCCCGAGGAGACCAACGCGCCGTATGGCGTGGCGAAGAAGGCGCTGCTGGTGATGCTGCAGGCCTATCGCGAGCAGTACGGGTTCCCGGGCATCTATCTGCTGCCGGTCAATCTGTACGGGCCGCACGACAACTTCGACCTGGAGACCAGCCACGTCATCCCCGCGTTGATCCGAAAGTTCACCGCCGCGGTGCGCGATGGCCTCGACTCGGTCGAGGTCTGGGGCACCGGCAAGGTCTCCCGCGAGTTCCTCTACGTCGACGACTGCGCCGAGGGGATCGTGCTCGCCACCGAGCGCTACGACGACGGTGACCCCGTGAACCTGGGTACCGGAACCGAGATCACGATCGGCGACCTGGCCGCCGAGATCGCCCGCGCGACCGGTTTCACCGGCGAGCTGCGCTTCAACACCTCGCGGCCAGACGGCCAACCCCGCCGCTGCTTGGACACCACGCGCGCGGCAGAGCGCTTCGGCTTCCGCGCCCGCGTCGGGTTCGAAGAGGGCTTGCGGCAGACCATCGACTGGTGGCAGGCGCAGCCGTCGGCAGACTGACTCGGCACGGCGCCGTGCTGTCGGCGATCTGCGCCGTCTACGCGGCGGTGTTCTGCCTTGGGTTCAGCTGGTCCGAGACACCGTTCTATCCCCGCTTCTTCGACCAAGTCAGCTATCGTGTCGAGGTCGCCGCGGTCGCCGACGCGATCGCCGACCGCGGCCCCGGCGCGGCTCTGGGCGCCGCTTTCGAGCACGCGACGGCGCAGGGCATCGGCTACCCGTTGCTCGGCGGGATCGCCTTGGCCCTCGGGTTCGATCCGGTGCACGCGATGATGGCGCTGTTCCTCGGCTGCCTGACGACGATCTTCTTCGCACTGTCGACCGCGGGCGGTGGGGCGTGGGCGGGGTGGATGGGCATCGCTCTGCTGACTTCCGCAACGAGCCTGCTCAACCCGGTCGGCTCGCTGCGCGATTTCCGCCCCGACCTCGCCGGCCAACTGCTGTGGGCGACAGCCACGGCACTCCTGCTCGCCTCGGACGCCGGTCGGCGGCGATGGCCGTGCGCGCTGCTCGGTGCCGTCCTCGGCATCGCGTTCTGCACGCGTTCGCTGACCCTGTTCTACGCGATCGCGGCCACGCCGCTCTGCCTCGCCGCGGCCTGGGTGCGGCACGCCCGAGGCCGCGGGCGGCGGTTGACCAACCTGGCGCTCACCGCTGCCATCGCCCTGCTGATCGGCGGGCCGTTCTTCGTCGCCCACCACGATCTGATCTACGACTACTACATCGCCAACCACCTGTCCGCCGCCGAGAACACCGCCCGCGGTTTCGGCTACGCCAACCCGGCAACGCAGCTGGTCTGGTACGCATCGAGCTTGCGCAAGAACCACATCGGCTACGCGGCGCTGGCCATCGGCGTCACCGCCGGCGTCCTTCTGCTGCGATCGGGAGCGCGGTTGCGCCGCCGCGACGTCTGGTCACCGCTGCTCCTGACCATCGCCGGGCTGGCGCCACTCGCTGTGCTCGCCCTCGGTCCGCAGCGCAGCAGCACGGTCAGCGGCGTCGCCCTGGGGCCGGCGATGATGCTGGCGCTGCTCGCCGGCTTCGCCGCGCCGCGCATGCAGGCTCCGAAACCGCGGCTGTGGTACGCCTTGGTCGCGCTCGGGCTGGCGCTCTGGCCGGTGCGGTTCCTGCTGCGCACGGCCGACGACGCGCGATCCCGGCAGGCGGCGGGGCACCATCGCGTGGTGGCGCAGCACCGCGCGATCCTGCGGCACACGCGCGGACGGCAGCACGTCTGGCTGTCGACGCTGCCGCTGATCGAAGCGCACTCGCGCAACATGCTCGAGGTGCAGGGCGCTCGGCTCGAGGGCCGGCTCCCGCGGCGCTTCTTCGACAACGGCCTCGGGCACTCGATCTACGCGTGTGCCTCGGCGGCGGAGTTCGAAGCCAAGCTCCGGCAGAGCGATGTCGTCCTGTGGTGGGACGGCCGGGCGTCGGGCGGCGACTCCCTGCCCGCCAACCGCGAAGTCGTCGAGCGACGGACCATCATCGCTCGCATTCTGGCAGACGAGTTCGAACCAGCGCCGGGCGCGGCCGGTGAGATCCTGCTCGAGGGCGCGCCGCTGCGCCTCTACTTCCGCGCCCCCGCGCGCCGACCGACACCGCGCTGATCGAGCTCGCGGATCACGCGGTCAGTGGCCGAGGCGCAGCTCGACGCCGAACGACGCCAGCCCACCGCCGATCGACGCGAGGCCGGCCGCGGCCGGATCGCGCGCCACCCACTGCAGGTAGACCGACGCTCCAGCCAGCACCGGCAAGTTCGGCACCGCGACCACCAGCTGCGCATCGCCGGCCGAGTTGGCGGTCCGCTGGGCGGCGATCAGAAGCCCTGCCGGATCCACCCACAGCGTGCAGCCCTCGAACGCGATCCCGGCCGGCGCGGCCGACAACAGACCGACCACCGGCTGCCCCGCGACCGCGTTGCGAACGCGCAGCGCGAGGCGCGCGACCCCCAATCGCGGCAGCTCGTCGACACGCAGGTCGAGCGGACCTCGGCTCCCGATACAGCAGTCGCCGTACGGCAGCACCGCCGCGGCACCGGGATCGCTGCCGCCGCCACCGTAGTACGGCGCCGCGAACGGGCTGGCGCGGAAGTGCGCATCCAACATCTCGGCGACCTTTCGCTCGCCGTTCAAGTTCGGGTGCGTGCCGTCGCCGCGGAATTCGCAACACGTCCAGGTCAGACCGTCTCCGCGCGGGGTGGTCCCATCCGCCCACGGATACGGCCCCCACGCGAGCCAGGGCGCCATCCCGCGCCCTGGGCGCGGATCGAAGGCGAGGCCGGGATCGCCGCCAATCTGCTGCTCGATCAGGCCGCGCACCGCGAAGCCGGACTCGTAGGCATGCGGCTCGGGATTGAGGTGCGAGTTGGCGTATCCGGCATAGGTCCGGCTCGAGACGAACGCGATCTGACACCGCGGAAAAACCGCTGAGATGTTGCGCGCGATCGACTCGAGGTAGCCCTGCAGCTCCGCGGCATTGGCTGGAAACGTCGTGGTCGGGTTGGGCACGGCCTGCTTCAACCAAACCACCTGCACTTGGGCGGCGGTCAAGCCCGCCTGAGCCAAGCGCTGCAACGCGACGGTCCAGTACACCGACCCGGGATTCGCGAGCTCCGGGGCCCCCCTGCCCGGCTGCGCCAGGTCGATCACCCGCACCGCGGGAAGGCGCAGCGGATCGGCATCGCTGATCCGTTTCCACGCCGAGAACTCCTGCGACGCGTTCGACATGCCGATCGACGCGATCACGATGCGACCGTTGGCACTGGGCTGTCCCGTGCCATCGACCGGCTGGACCGCCGCCACCGCCGTCTGCCCGAGGATAGCGTGCGCCGGCGGCATCGCGTTGGAGCCGCCGCGGTACAACCCACCCAAGAACCCGCGGTACGTCCCGATGCCGAGGTCGACGAGCGGGATCGCGCCGGTCGAGCTCGGCGCGCACGCCTGCGCCGGGAGCCAGGACATCACCGCGCACGAAACCAGCAGGGGGATGACCCGACCGCGGCACACCAGGGGGACGAAGCGCATGCTGTTCCTACTCTTCCGCAAACCGCCGGATCCGCAATTCGGGTCGATCCTAGCACCTAGTGGGTCTGCGGCCGCTCGGACGCCAGCTGGCGCGCGATCAGGGCCGCGACGCCGCGCTGCACCGGCCACGTCACGCGCGGGAGCCAGCGTCCGCGCAGGGCCTGCGCATCTTCCTCACTGCTCGCACCGAAGACGCCGGGCCAGCGCTTGCGCAGCGTGTCGAGGCCGTAGATCCAGGCGGCCGGACACCGCCGGTGCGTGGCGTGGCGCGCCATCACGCGACGCAGCTCGGCGAAGCGCCGCCACCCGCCGGACGCGGTCTTCGCGCGGGCGTGCTCGCGCGCCGCCGCTTGCAGCGCGTCGACGAACACCACCGGCCAGCGCGCCGAAAGCCGCAACCACAAGTCCCAGTCCATCGCCCAGTGCAGCGAGGGATCGACACCCCCCGCGGCGAGAACGCACCGGCGACGCATCAGCGTCGTCGGTTGCAGGATGTAGTTCTCGACGTGGGCCAGGCGCCAGCGATCGAACGGCCGCGTCGCCGAGAACGCACCGAGGCTCCGACCGGCCGCGTCCATGCGCTCGCCGTGGCCGTAGCAGAACGCCGCATCCGGACTTCGCCGCAGCGCGTCGACCGCGCGGCGCAGCATGCCCGGTGCCCAGACGTCGTCGGCGTTGAGCCAGGCGACGAACTCCGAACGGACGCCGCGAAAGCAGCGGTCGATCGCCGCCGCCTGTCCACCATCCGGCCCACTCTCCCACGTCAACCGATCGCCAAACGACCGCAGCACGGCCAGGCTCTCGTCACGCGAGCCGCCATCGGCGATGTGCAGCGCGAGCGATACGCCGGCCTGCGCGAGCACCGAGTCGATGGCCTCGCGCAGAAACCGCCCCTGGTTCAAGTTGGGCACGACCACCGTCACTGCTGGGCTCCCCATGGTGTCAGGCCACCGTCTCGACCGAGAGCACACGGAACGCCAGTGCGCGGCAGTCGTCCGAGACGCCCGCGGATGCGGGTACGAATGCGCGGTTGGCGGCCAAGGTGACCACCGTCGGAGTCAGCCGGCGCTGTGGCAACGACACCTCGAGCGAAAACCGCCCACGACGCCGCACCGCGCACCGGCCCACCTCGCGGCCCGCCACCTGGGCTCGCACCACCAAACGGCGGGGAAACGGCCAGAACGGGCTCTCGCCGATGACCCGCACCCGAGCGGCATCACCGTCGACCAACAGGGTGGTCAACGGACCGGCCCAGCCGTCGCCGTACGGTGGCGCCGGAACCTTGACCCGATGGCGGCGCATGCGCCAGCTCGCCAGAACCCGCGCCAGCGGACGCGGCACGATCCACGGCACCCGCCGGGCCAGTCGGCTGCACCGGTGGTGCAGGTAGCCCGCCAACCACTCGTGGTGCACATAGCCGAAGTGCCGTCGGGCCACCCGCAGCACCTCGTCGTAGATGCCATCGCGCTGCGCCACCGTCTTGGCCGCGGAGTGCAACCGGTAGGTCGCCAGCACCCGGTCGAGGTGCACGGCGTCGTAGTGGGTGGCGAAGCGGATCCACAGGTCGTAGTCGAACGCGTAGCGCAGGCTCGGATCGGGAAGGTCGATGACGTCGAACACCTCGCGCCGCAAGAACGTCGCCGGCTGGCACACGAAGCAGTTGCCGGCCAGCGCGGTGCGCGAGAACCGAGGACGGGTGGGGTAGCGGCCGATCGGCACACCGGCCGCATCGGTGTAGTCGGCCTCGCCATACACCATCGCCGCCTCGGGGTGGCGCGCGAGCGCGTCGACGGCCGCCCTGACCGCGCCAGGCCGATAGGTGTCGTCGCTGTTGAGCCAAGCCACGACCTCGGCCCGCGACGCGCGCAGCGCCGCGGTGATCGCGGCGGCGTGCCCGCCATCGGGCGCCGACCACCAGCGCACGCGATCCCCGTAGCTCTCGAGCATCCGCAGCGTAGCGTCGGTGGAACCGCCGTCGGCGACCGCGTACTCGAGGTCGGGATAGTCTTGCGCCAACACGGACTCGATGGCGGCCGGCAAGTAGGCCGCCTGGTTGAGCGACGGCGTCACCACGAACACCCGCGGGCGCCAGCGCCGTGCGGCGGCGGCCAATGGCTCGGCGGGCGGCACGCCGGCGGCGTCGAGCAGCACCCGCGCCAAGGTCCGCGCCGCAGCGCGGTAGCTGAACCGCGCCGCCCGGCGCCGGCCGCGGTCGACCCGCTGCCGGGTCGCCGCCGACGGCCGCGTGGCCGCGCGGATCGCGGCGGCGATCGACGCCGGCGACGCGGGATCGAACCACACCGCGGCGTCGCCCGCCACTTCGGGCAAGCTCGTCATCTGCGCGGCGGCGAGTGGCACGCCGCGCTGCATCGCCTCCAGCGCCGGCAAGCCGAACCCCTCGAACAAACTCGGCACCACCACCGCGGCGGCGCCGTCGTACAGCGCGGCCAAGTCGCGCTGCGGCAACGTGCCCAGGCTGTGGACAAGGTCGGCGACGCCGAGCGCGCGGGCGTGGGCAGCGACGCCACTCGTCTCGAGGTCGTCCGCGCCGGTCAACACCAGCCGCGGCGCGCTGCCGTGGAGGGCGCGGTGGCGTGCCAACCCGCGCAACAGGCCGACGTGGTTCTTGTGGGGCCAAGCCCTCGCCGGATAGAGCAAGTAGCCGGGCCGCAGCCGCCAGCGCGCCAGCACCCGCGCGCAGACTTCGGACCCCACTGGCGCACACAGGTCGGGGCTACAGCCGTGCGGCAAGACGACGACGCGCTCGGACGGCAGCTCGTAGGCGCGCTGCATGTGCCGGGCCGTGAAATCCGACGGCACCAGCACGCGTGCGCTGCGGTGCACGGCGACCCGGATCCCGGTCGCGCGGCGCGCCAGCTCGTCCGGAGCGAAGAACTCGGGATGCGCCAGGTGCTGTAGGTCGGGGATCGATGTGACCGCGGGCACCGGTGGCGGCGACGGCGCCAAGAACATCAACGGGCACCACAGCACGTGCTGCCGCCGCCAGAAGGCCGCGTCGGGCGGCGCCGCGCGGACCCGGTGCACTCCGCGCCAGCGCGCGACCTCGTCGTGGCCGGCGGGGCCGGTCAGCGCGGTGACCACCAAGTGGTTGCCCCGTTCCTCGGCCAGCGCGTCGAGCAGGTCGCGAGTGACGTTCTCGATCCCGCCGATGCGCCCCGGCACCAGCGCGCGGAGCTGCACCGTGACCGCCAGCCGGCCGCCGCCGTCGGAACGCGCGTCCTGCACCATCGTGAGCACCGACATTTCAGCGCCAAGGCGGAACAAACGCCAGCAACGCCGCGGTAGCCTCTGCGCTGGTGCGGCTGTCGGTCGTGATTCCCACTTTTCGCGAAGCCAGCAAGATCGGCGCGGACATCGACGCCGCCGGCGACTTCTTGCGGCGCGACTTCGCCAACGCGGGTGAGATCGTCGTCGCCGACGACGGCAGCGACGACGGCACTGCGACGCGGGCGGCCGCGCGCGCGGCCCGCGTCGCACCGGTTCCCCTGCAGGTTTTGCGCAGCGAGCGCAACCGAGGCAAGGGACATGCATTGCGGCGCGGGGTGGCCGCCAGCCGGGGCGCCGTCGTGTTGACCGTCGACGCCGGCGGCTGCGTGCCGCTGGCCGACGCACACCGCGGCCTGGCGCTGCTCGCTCGCGGCGCCGACGTGGCGCACGGCAGCAGGCGCCACGCCGACGCCGAGATCGCGGATCCCGCGCCGTGGTGGCGACGGCTGGGCAGCCGCGCCTTCCGCCTCGTGCAAACCGGCCTGCTCCACCTGCCTCCCGAGCTGCGCGACACCCAGTGTGGCTTCAAGCTCTACCGCGGCGAGATCGCGCGCCCCCTGTTCGGCCAGTGCCAGACCGACGGCTTCATGATCGACAGCGAGCTGATCCTGCGCGCGCGCCGCGCCGGCCTGCACATCGCCGAGTTCGGCGTCCGCTGGACAGCGGACCGCGACTCACGATTCCGCCCCACCACCGGCAGCTGGCGCAACGCCCGCGAGCTCTGGCGCATCCGCCACCACTAACGAACGTACGGAGTCAGGCTCGATTTTCTCGCTTCGCCGCCCCCCACCCGGAACCGGCCGACCCTGGGTTCTCCCCATTCGGGTCACGCCCCGGGCTGCGAACCGCCGATGAATCGCCCATGCGACTTCCCGTCACGATCCCACTGTGCTTGGCAACGCTGGTGCTCGCCAGCTGCGCCTCCCACGAGAGCTTCCGGGTCCGGGTTCTCCGGCCCGCGCCCGTCGATCTCGGCAGCCATTCGCTGGTGGCGCTGGACCGCTGGACGGGCGAGGCGCCCGAGGCTGTTGCCGACTCGTTCGGCGCTGCGCTGCGCGCCGCGCGCAACCCCCTGACCGGCAACCGCGACTTCGACATCATCGACCGCGCGGGGCTCGACGCGATGCTCGATCGGGTGCGGCAAAGCGGCGCCGAGGATTGGCAACAGCAGACCATCGCCCAGCTCGAGCGGTGGAAGTCGGCCGACCTCGTCGTGCGCGGCCACGTCGAAACGCACCGCTACACCGAGGAACTCCACGAACAAGACGTCACCGACGCAGAGGGCAACCCGCACACCGCACTGCGCCGGCATGGCTCGGCCACCCTGCAGGTCACCGTCGAAGCACTACAGGGTCCGCGCCAACTGCCGTTCGATTCGGTGCGCTTGCAAGCCGCCTACAGTGCCGAGACCCACGCGCTCGACTCCGAGCCAGCGCCGATCGACCCGGAACCACTGCTGGCACGAGCGCGCGACGACGTCGTCGGCCAGTACCTCCGGCGCGTACTGCCGCACGAGGACTGGGAGACCGTGATGCTGTTCATCGACGGCGATCTGCCGCAGCTCGACATCGGCAACGGCTACGCCAAGGCCGGTGATTGGCAACGCGCCCTGCAGAGCTTTGGCGAGGCGCTCGCCGCCGCCGAGGGAACGCTGGAGGAGCTGCGCTACAAGGCGCTGTTCAACTCGGGGGTCGCGATGCTGCGAACCAACCGCTTCAGCGATGCGCAGGAGATGCTGGGCGATGCCTACGCGCTGCATCAAGACGAGCGCATCCTGGCCGAGCTGCAACGCGCGCGCCAAGCCGAGGCCGACCACGAGGCTCTACAGAACCAAGCCCGGCGCACCGCTGCGCCGCGCTGACCGTCACGACCGGCGCGAGAACCAACGCATCATCGTCGCGGCCGACGCCTTCGCCAGCCGCGGAACGCGCGGGTGATTCATCACCCGCGTGTAGACCGGATAGGTCCTCGCCACCAGCCGCCATAGTCGCGTCTGCGTGACCCCGTCCAAGGTCGCGCGCAGCCGTGCACGCTCCGCCTCCAGGCGGGCGATGCGTTCGCGCAAGTGCCCCTGCGCCAACATCATCGTGCCGTTCGAGCCGTTGGTCGTCGGCGGGCCCGCGGCGCGCTCCGACTCCAAGAACGCGACGGCGGGAGCGTCGCCCGCCGCCTCGCCGAGCGCGAACCGCGGCGGCACTCCGAGCTCCTCGGCCAACCCCACGGCTTCGAGCTGGGCCGCGAAGCGCTGTCCGCTCGAGCGCAGCGACCACTCGTTCTCGACCCACTGCCGCCCCCAACGGCCGAGGTCGCGCCGCAGGGTGGGGTTCTGGTGCAGCCGCACCAAGGCCGTGGCGAGCGCGCCGGGATCGACAGCGTCCGCCAACAACCCACTGACTCCGTGCGCCACCGCCTCGCGCACACCACCTGCGGGGTAGCCGATGGAAGGCGTGCCGGCGGCCGCCGCTTCGATGAACACTTGGCCGAAGGTCTCGATCAAACTCGGGCCAACGAACACGTCGGCGGCCGAGTAGGCCATCGCCAAGGTCAGCGGATCACCGACGTAGCCGAGGCTCTTGACCGCGACGTCATCGCCGATCTCGCCGATGTCGACGTGTCCGACGCAGACCGCCAGCAAGTCGCTCAACCGCGCGCGCCGCAGGGCCTCCAACAAGTGCGCCAGTCCCTTGCGCTCGTCGCTGAGGCAAGTCGCCGAGAACAGCACGATGAACTTGTCCGGCGGCAAACCCAATGCCTGCCGGCACTCCATCGGATCGCGCGGCCGAAAGACGTCGATCTCCAGCCCGTAGCGAAGACCGATGATGCGCGGCGACGTCGCGCCGGGAAAGCACCGGCGCGCCACCGACTCCGTCCACGCACTCACGCCGGCCAACACCGGCCCGCGCTCGGCGGCCAGCGCGGCCCGCTTCGCCTCGTAGGCCGGCGCGATCAAGGGCGGCTCCAACACGGGATAATCGTACGCCGTCGGACAAGTGTGATCGCAGTGCGACTCGAACTTGGTGCAGTCGCCGGTGTACGCGCAGCGCCCGGTCAACGACCACAGGTCGTGCATCACCTGCACGACCGGCCACCGCGCCGCGATCGCCCCCGGTAGCTCGGCGGGCAGACGCGCCGAATGCACGTTGCCGAGGACCACCAGATCCGGCTGCCGATCCGCGATCGCTGCGATCAGCTCGGAGACCGAGCTCTTCGCCTCGCTCAAGTGGGGCGCGATCGCCAGCGCCTCGACGCGCTGGCCAATCAGCGCCAACGACTTGACCAACCGCAGCTGCGCGATGCCCGCGCCACCGACCCAGCCCATGTCGTTGAAGAACACGACCCGCAGCGCGGCCCGGCGCGCCTCGCGCCGCAGCGCCGGACGCACGCCGGCAGCCGCGGCGAACGCGTCGCGCACTTTCGCCAACTCCGGCCCATAGTCCGCCTGACTGAACGTCTTTTGCTCTTCGTGCACCCGGTACTGCGCAATCGGCGCACCGATGACGTGGAGGCGCGCCCCGGCCCGGGCGAAGCGCAGCCACATCTCGTAGTCCATCGAGTAGTAGAGCGACTCGTCGACGCGGCCGCCGGCGCGCTGCCACAGCGCCCGCGTGAACATCACCTCGGGTTGGTAGAAGAACTGCCCGCGCGTCCACCTCCCCTCCAAGTCCAACAGCTGCTCGAGCGGCAACGGCCCGGCGGCGCAGCTGGTCAGGTGGCGGCCCGCCAGGACTCCGTCTCGGTAGAGCTCGCAGACGCCGCACACCAGATCGGCACCCGAGGTGTGGAACGCCATCGCCATCGCGGCGAGCGCTCCCGGCGCGAGCCGATCGTCACTGTTGATCCAGGTGACGATCTCACCGGTAGCCCGCGCCATGCCCTTGTTGATGGCATCACTCTGGCCGTTGTCCTTCTCGCTGACGACGTAGCTCAGCCGCTCGGAGTAGCGCTCCAGTACTTCCGCCGTCGCATCCGTCGAGCCGCCGTCGATCACGATGTGCTCCACGCTGGGATAGCCCTGGTGCAGCACCGACAGAATCGTCTCCTCGATGAACTCGCCTTGATTGTACGACGGCGTCACGATGGAGATCTTCGGCCAGGGGGCGCCACCCGGCAGGGTCGGCGGCAGCGCGGCAGTGCGCGGCGCCACCCAGGGCCACGCACCGCGACCACCGGCACCGGGCACGTCAGCGCCACGGCGCAGGTCGCGGCGGGCGCGCGCCGCGGCCGCAGCCAGGGTGCCGTCGTCCTCGGCCCCGGTACACGCCGCGCGCAGGGCGGCAAAGGTCGACTCCGCCAACCGGGCGGCGCGGCCGCGACAGCGCGGCCCCGCCCGCAGCAACAGAGCTCCCCCGAACACGCCGACACTCTGGTAGCCGGCGATCGCGGCGCGCAGCTCGGGCGAGAGCTCGCCGTCGTGGGCGGCGCCGCGGCACAGCACCGGAACTCCGACTTCGACCGCGAACTGCAGCGCGCCCAACAGCGGCCGCGCCCCGGAACGCACCAGCTCGGCGCCGACGATGACCATGCTCGGCCCGATCGGCACCGCAGCTAGAAAGTCCGCGACCTCGCCGTGGAACACGACCGCACGGTCTTCGCAACCGGCCTCGACCAGCCGAGTCCGCAGCGCGGCGATGCGCTCGGAGGAAGGATCAACGGCGTAGTACTGCGGCGCCGAGCCCGCGCCGGCCGAACGAGCCCCCCGCATCGCGGCGAGCCCGCCGGGCCTTTCCAACCCGATCTCGAGGATCACCCGACCGCAACTCTGCCCCATCTCGAACAGCTTGCGGCCCACACCACCCACCGTGCCCTCGCCGCTCTCGAGTTGCGCCTCCGCGGCCATCTCGCTCTGCTCGTCCCCCTCCGGACCGCGCGGCCAACTGCGCTGGAAGCCGACGTCCTCGTCGAGCGGCCACAGCTGGGTCGGCGGCACGACGCGCACCGGCATGCACGGTCCCGCGTCTGGCTCCGGGCGGTGCCCGGCGACCCGGCGCACTGCCTCCAGTTCCTGCCGCAGCGCCGCCAGGCCACCGCGGAGCGATGCCTCCTGCTGGCGCGCCTCGAACATCCGAACCCCCATGAGCTCGCTTTGCCGGCGGACCGCGACAGCGCTGGACTCGGTCGAGGTCTCCTGCCAATAGCCGAGCCGCGCCATCCAGTCGCCGTGATAGCGCGCGAACAATCCGGCGGTCTCATCGTCGAGCAAGTTCTCGGGATCGACGTGCGCACCGCGGCGAAAGAACTTCGGACTCAGCCGCTGCAGTCCCTCGAAGTCGTTGTGCCAGTCACCCGTGGGTTCGATCCCGGCGAACTCCGCGATCCGCTCGATGGCCACCCGCGGCGTCCGCACGATCTCCTCGTAGCGCAACAGCAGAGTGTCGGCGCGCCGTTCGGGCTGCCAGGCGTCGAGGTGACTCCCCCAACTACCGAACTGCGTGTAGCCGGCGACGACGTCGGCCATCGACAGCCGCGCGTCGCCGGCCACGAAATCCTGCAAGTACCGGTGGTAGGACGAGACCGCCGCGCGGCCGTCGCGCACGACGTAGATCGCCCGCTCGTCGTCGGCGGGCGCGTCGTGCGTCTTGACGAAGAACAGGGCCTCGGCCGCCCGCATCGCCGGGTACGCTTCCGCCCACGGACGGGCCAGGAACTCGTGACCGACCGCGTCGCGCAGCGCGGGATCGGCACCGATGTCGGTCAGGTCGTCGTAGCGAGAACAGCTCGACCGACCGAAGGCGGACCTGAGCACCTGGCGGAGCAGGGTGTTGCCCGAGCGCGGGTAGGACGCGAGCCAGATGATCAAGACCGCACCTCCGGTGCGCGCACGACGTCCACGTCGAGCGCCTGCAGCAGGTTGGTGATGCCGTCCACCGCGATCCGGTCGATGACCGGGAACTTGACCGCATCGACCCGGCGCGCGAGGAACCGCTGCGTATCGGCGTACCGGCAACCACAACCGAAGAAGTAGTTGCCGGGGGTGAGGGCGAGATCCACCGTCCACCGCAAGGTCGCGACATCCCCGGCGGCGAAGGGCCCCAACCGACGGTCGAGCCGATCCGACGACACCAGCATCACCTCCACGCCCTTGATGGTCTTGATATGGAAGCCGCAGACGACCTCGTCGACATCGGCGTCGAACCGCACCGAATAGCAGAATCGGAGCTGCTGCTTCGAGTGCGCCGAGGGGATCCGCGCGCCACTCTCGTCCTCGAACCACATCTCCTCGATGCGGGCGGTGCCGTCGCCGTAGTCCATCGTGTCGTCGGTGGAGCTCTCACCGAAGTAGATCTTCTGCAGCACGTTGCACGCATCGCGCGGCAAACCCTCGAAGACCTTGCCGCCGCGGTGCAAGACCACACCGCGGTGACAGAAGCGCGTGACCGCACCGAGGTCATGGGTGACGAACAAGCACGTCGTCCCAGCCTCGAGCAGCTCCTCGATGCGCTGGTAGCAGCGGCGCCGAAAGCGCGCGTCGCCGACGCTGAGCGCCTCGTCGATGATGAAGACGTCCGGCCGCATCGCGACGAACATCGCGAATGCCAACCGCACCGTCATGCCGGACGAGTACAGGCGGACCGGGCGCTCGAAGAACGCGCCGAGAGCGGCGAAGGCGCGGATCTCGGGCACCCGCGCGTCGATTTCCTCGCGCGTGTAGCCCAGTAGGCCGGCGGTCTGCAGCACGTTCTGGTGGCCACTCAAGAGCGGGTTGAACCCGGTGCCCAGCTCGAGCAGGGACAGCACGCGCCCGTGCACCGAAAAGCTGCCTGCGGTCGGCGACAGCGTCCCGCTCAACAGCTTGAGAAGCGTGCTCTTGCCGGCGCCGTTGGGTCCGATGATGCCGACGCACTCGCCCGGCTGCACTTCGAGATCGAAGTCGCGCAGCGCCCAGAACTCCTGGTACCGCGGCGACTGGCGTGGCCACAGCCAATCCCGCAAACGGTCGTACGGTCGCTCGTACAGCTTGAAGCACTTGCCGAGACCCGTCGCGTGGATCGCCGGACCCGCGGCCACCGCCATCGGTGGCGGTGCGCGTTCGCCGGGCGAGGAGTGTCGGTGCGGGAGGGTCATCGCTGTCAGAGAACGTCGCGGATCTCATGCCGCAAGCGGCGCACCGCCAGGCGCGCCACGACGACGACCGCGAGTGGCCAGGCGACCATACCCGCCCACGCCCACAATGGGGGCATGCGGTCGAAGACGAACAGATCGCGCACCGCCCAGATCGCGGGAACCAGCGGGTGTAGGGCGTAGAAGCGCGGGTCGAGCCACTCGGTGACCAGCTGCGCGGGGTAGACAATGGGTGCGGTCCACATCAACGCCGGCAACCAGGCCGCGATCCACTGCGCCACGTCGCGAAAGAAGACGTTGAGCGTGCCGAGCAGCAACCCGAAGGCGAAGCCGAGCGCGACCAGCGCGAACAGGGGGAACGGCAACAGCAGCCACAGCGGAGTCGGCACCCAACCCACGACCAGCGCCAACACCAGCAGAAGCGCGAAGCTGATGCCCAGGGTCAATGCCGAGGACGCCGCGATCTGCGCGACGAACACGTGCTCGGGCAACGGCAGCTTCTTGAGGTAGTTGGCGTTGGTCACGAACGAGGTCGCGCCACGCTGCAGACACTCGGCGAAAGCGATCCACGGGAAGAAGCCCGAGCACAAGTAGAAGGCGTAGGTCAGCACGCCGCGATCGACGTCGAGCGTCGGCCGCATCAGATTGGTGAAGACGACCGAATAGATCGCGATCGAGGCGAGCGGGTGGAGAACGTTCCAAGACACGCCCAGGCCGGTGCCGGCATACCGATTGCGCACATCGGCGACGGCGCGGCTCCAAATGAAGCCGCGGTAGGCGATCAGGCTCTGCACCATGGTCGCTCGGGATGCTAACCCGCGCCCGCCGGGATCGGCAACTTGCCACTGCGCGGCACCATCGCTACACCCACCCCTCGACCGCCGAGTGATCTCCGGGGCCGAACATGCTGCGCGAGGTGTTGCTGATGATCTTGGCGCCGTCGAACTCGATGCGGTACTGCATCCGCTCCAAGCCCGCCCTCCCCATGAAGGCGTCCAGCTCGCGGTGCGCGCGCGGCGCATACACCATGAAAAAGCCACCGCCACCGGCTCCGGACACCTTGCCGCCGAGCACGCCGAACCGCTCCTTGATCTCGCGGTAGAGCTCGTCGATGCCAGGGATGGTGATCTTGGCGGACAGCCGCTGCTTCTGCTCCCAATGGGCGTCCATCAGCTGGCCGAAACGGTCGTAGTTCTCCGCTTCGATCGCGGCCAACGACTCCTCGCCGAGCGCTTTGATGCGGTGCAGGGCGTCCTGCACCTCGGCGTGCTCGGGAGACGATGGCGACTTCATCGCCTCGTCCTGGTCGCGCAGCATCGCCGGCGCGCTGCGCCGCACGCCAGTCCAGTACAGCTGGGTATTGGCGACGAAGTCGGCAATCGATGCCGGCTTGATCGCCGCCGAGCGAACGGTGACCCGACCATCGGTCGCGATGTCGAGCACGGTCATCCCGCCGTACACCGCCATGTACTGGTCTTGCTTGCCAATGCCCTTGCCCAATGCGTTGATCTCGATGTCGCACGCTTCTTCCGCGAGCTCCTGCAGATCACACAGGTTGCGGCGGTAGACGCGCAGCGCGGTCAGCAGGCCGACGAGATAGCAGCTGGACGAGCCGAGGCCCGTGCCGGCCCGCAGGTCGGCGATCGATGCCACCTCCATCCGCGACAGCACGCCGTGCCGCTTCAACGCTTCCCTGGCCAGCTCGTGTTGCAGCTGGTCGGGATGGTCGACGGTCTCGCTCTTGGTGTACTTGACGCGGATCTTTGGATCGATCGCCGGCGGGTTGATCGACACGTACATGTACTTGTCGATTCCCATCGCCAACACCAGTCCACCGTGCTGCCGGTAATAGGACGGTAGGTCGGTGCCACCACCCCCGAGGGTCACGCGAAACGGAGTGCGGGAGACGATCATGCAGACTCGATCCTGTCGCGCAGCGCGGTCGCCACCAAGTGGTGGAGCACCGCGTGCAGTCCTTCGGTATGCGGGGTCGACTCGACCGGGACGACGACCACCGCGTCGCAGAGCGCCGCCATCGGCCCACCGTCGAAACCCACCAGGCCGACCGCCGCACCAGAATGAGCGCGGGCGTATCGCAACGCCGCGAGGACGTTCTGGCTCCACGGCCCCGCCTTGTCCGCACCGGCCCCGCCGTGCACGGAGATGCCGAACGCCACGTCCCCCGGTCGCCACCAGGTCTCGAGCTGCTCGACGTAGACCCGCGCGAAGCCGTCATCGTTGGTCAACGCCGACAGCAACGGCAGGTTGTCGTTGAGACTCAGCGCCCGCGGCCGCGCCTTGCCCTCGACCTGACAGCACTTGAACAGATCGGCGGCCAGGTGCTGCGCGGTCGAAGCCGAACCGCCGTTGCCAAACGTGTAGATGGTGTTGCCACGCTGCCACGCGGCGAACAACACGTCCACCAACGCGTCGACCGCGCGCGCGTCGATCATCGCCAGCACACTCTGTGCGCGCTGCAGGTACCGGGCTGTGCCGCCTCGCGCCCGGCCGCCGCCGGCTCGTTGTTTCTCAGGGGACGTCACGGCCGGAACGCGGATGAAGCCCGCATGAGCGATCGTGGTAAACGGCGGAGAGTAGGCACGCCCCCGGCCGCCGTCAAAGGCCGCCTGATGGTCTCCGGAGAATCCGCGCGGCATGCTGCGGGGCATGGCGGACCACTATCCGACTCTCCTCGTCGGCGCCGGCGCCATCGGCCAGCGCCGCGCCGCGGTCGCCGCCGCAGAACCACGCACCCCGCTGGTCGGTGTCTGCGATGTCGATGGGGCTGCGGCCGCGCAGGTGGCGACGGCCCACGGCGGTCGAGCCTTCGCCGATTGGCGGCCCGCGCTCGTCGAGACCCGCCCGCGGGTGGTCGTCGTCGCCACCCCGAACGCCTTCCACCGCAGAATCGTCTGCGCCGCGCTCGACAGCGGTGCCGCGGTTCTGACCGAAAAGCCGTTCGGCCGCAACGCGGACGAGGCGCGCACGATGTTCGACGCCGATCCGGAGCAGCGCCGGCTCGCGGTCGGCTTCAACCACCGATTCCATCCCGCCGTCGACACCCTCCATCGAATGGTGAACGGCGGCGCCATCGGGACAGTGCTGTTCGTGCGCGCGGTGTACGGACACGGCGGGCGCGCTGGCTACGACAGTGAGTGGCGCTTCGATCCGTCCACCGCCGGCGGGGGCGAGTTGCTCGACCAAGGCGTGCACCTCGTCGACCTCTTGTGCTGGCTGCTCGGCGAGCCGGAGCGCGTGCAGTCCGAGCTCGGCAGCCTGCACTGGGACGGGCGGGTCGAGGACAACGCCTTCGCACTGCTGCGCTTCGCCGGCGGCGCCATCGCCAGCATGCACGCGTCGTGGACGCAGTGGCGCAACCGCTACCAGATCGAGGTCTACGGCGCCACCGGCGCGCTCGAGCTGCACGGGTTGACCGGCAGCTACGGCGCTCCCACGCTGACGCTCTGGCAGCGCCAGGAGTCGGGCGCGCCCGTCCGACGCGAGATCCCGGTCGCGGCCGAGGACCTCAGCTGGGCTGCGCAGTGGGCCGACCTCGTGGCGGCCCTCGACGACGGACGGCCGCCGCGCGTCGGCGGCGCCGAAGGCCTGCGCGCGATGCGAGTGGTCGACGCCCTCTACCGCAACGCCGGCCGCGCCACGCGCGGCTCGTAGCAGCGACGCGCAGCGGCCAGGGCCGCGGGCGTGTCGATCGCCAGACAACGGCCAGCGATGGCGTGGCCGGCCAGGATGCCCCCGTTGCGCAGCACGTGTGGGAACACGGCCCGCGCGAAGTCGGCAGCGCGATCGCGGCGCACGTGCTCCAGCAACGCGGGCTCGACCACGTAACAACCGGCGTTGACCCACGGCAGCGCGGGATCGTCGACGCCTTCGAGAAAGCGCAGCACGCGCCCCGCGCGGTCCATCTCGACGCGACCACCGAACAAGCCGGTGTGCTCGTGCGCGGCCGGTGAGTAGAGCGCCAGGGTGGCGATGGCGGCATTGGCGGCGTGTGCGCGCCGCAGGCCATCGAGCTCGAAGTCGAGGACGTTGTCGCCGTAGACCACCAGAAACGGGGCGTCGCCGAGCTCGGGGGCGAGGTGGGCACAGGTGCCGGCGGTGCCGAGCAGCTCTGGCTCGTGAAGATAGCGGATGCGCAACCCGAACCGGCTGCCGTCGCCGATTGCCGCGGGGATCATCTCCGGCAAGTGGTGCAGGTTGATCCAAACCTCCTCGATGCCGCTCGCCGCGAGCCAGTCCAAGTTGCGCTCGAGCACCGGCCGACCGCCCACCGACACCAACGGCTTGGGCATGTTCTCGGTCAACTCGCCGAGGCGCGCACCCAACCCCGCCGCCAACACTACCGCCTTCATTCGCTGTTCCTCTCGCCGGCACCGACACCGGCCGCACCATGCACCGGCCCACCCCCGCGGGCCGTCAGGTGCTGGATACAACACCGCAGTCCGTCTTGCAACGACATCCGCGGGCGCCATCCCAGCGCCGCCAAGGGCCGCGGGTCGGCCAGCGTTTCGGCGGCCTCTCCCGGCAGCGCCGGCAGGTGCCGGGGTGGGACGCGGCGGCCAACCAACCGGGCGACCTCCTCGTAGACGTCGAGGACGGAGACACTGCGGCCGGTGCCGACATCGAAGGTGCGACCATCGGTCCGCGGCTCGGCCAAGCAGAGCAGGTGCACGCGGCAGACGTCTTCGACGTCGACGAAGTCGCGGCGGACGTCGCCGCGGCCGTAGATCACCGGCGCTCGTCCGGCCAAGAGCTGCTGGGCGAACGCCACCATCACCGGCGGTACCGCGCGACGGTCGTCCTGCCGCGCACCGTACACGTTGAAGTAGCGCAGCACGGTCGCGCGCAGGCCGTGGTAGCGCGCGTGACTGCGGACCAGCTCGGCACCGGCGTGTTTGGTGATCGCGTACGGCCCCAACGGCGCGACCCGATCGACGCCCGCGGGCAGGTCGCGAATGCCCTCGTACACGGCCGACGAATCGGCGTAGATCACCTTGGCCACGCCCGCCAACCGACACGCCTCGAGCACCTGCGCGGTCCCCCGCACGTTGATGTCAGCGGTCTCCACCGGATGGCTGAGACAATCGGATGGGCAGTTGCGCGCGGCCAGGTGGAACACGGCGTCGACACCTTCGAACAGCGGCACTACGGCCGGATCGCGGACGTCCAGCCCGGCGAAGTCGACGCCCGCCGGGACGTGCTCCACGCGACCGGCGGAGAGATCGTCGATGCCGGCGACCCGATAGCCCGCCCGCAGTAGTGCCTCACAGGTGTGACTGCCGATGAAACCGGCGCAGCCGGTGACCAGCACGCGCCGGCTCATCCGCCCGCACTCAGCTCGCTTTCCCGCACCGCGCGCACCACTGGCAAGACCCCGCCCACCCCCGACACCTCGTAGTCCGCAGCCGGGCGATCCGCTTCTCGACCCTGCGGCTCGCGCAGACCGATGGATCGCGCTCCGGCGCGCCGCGCCGCGCGCACCCAATTCCAGTCGCGGGCGACGACGAAAGAGCGGCGCAGGTCGATGGCCTGCTCGGCGGCAGCGCGCACGAGGAGCCCCGGCGCCGGCGGCGCACAGTCACAACGCCGCTCGGCCGCGGCACTGTGTGGGCATACGTAGAACGACCGGTCGGCGGCCAACCCCAGCCCCCGCGCCACGGCGCCGTGCCACCGCGTCAACTCGACCGGCGCGAGGCGGCCTTCGCCGATCTCCGGCTGGCGCGCCAACAGCGCGACCCGGTAGCCCAGCTCGGTCAATCCGCGGACCGTTACGCCGGCGTGCCGCCGCAGCACCGGTGCGGGCGCACCCGTGCCCGAATCGGCCGGACCGAGCGCCAACATCGCGTCGCGCTCGAGGAAAACTGCGGGTCTCGTCAGACTCATCGCTAGAACGACACTCCGCTATACGCACCGACGCGCGAAACGTACGGTGTCAGACTCGATTTTCTCGCTTCGCGGTGCCGCACCGGCCGTTGGCCGGTGCGGCACCGCGAAGCGAGAAAATCGAGTCTGACACCGTACGTTCATCGCTGGGGCTTGAGGACCCGGTAGGCCAGGCGCGTGCGGGCGCCGTAGAGGCGGTGCAGCAGGAGGGCGAAGGAGCCGCGCGGCCCAAGCTCGGCGGCGTGGCGCCGGGCGGTGCGGTAGGCGGCGTCCAGCTGCGCGCTGGTGCTGCGCGAACCCTTGGCGGCGGCGTGCACGCGGAAGTCGGCGAGCGTGTCGGGCAACACGGTGGGCGGCGCGATCCGCGCGAACCGAAACCACAGGTCGTAGTCCATGTCCAGGTGGAGTTCGGGCTCGAGGCCGCCGGCGGACTCCCACAGGGCCCGGTTGAAGAACACCGCCATCTGCGAGATGAAGTTCTCGGTGACCAAGCGCGCCCGCGAGAAGCGGCGGCCTCGCCAGCGCTTGTAGGCCGAGACCCACGCGCTGCAAGGGCGCCCTCCGGCATCGATCATGCCGGCGCTGCCGTACAACCAGAGTGGGCCGGGCTTGTCGGCCATGGCGGCAACCACTCGGCGCAAGGCTCCCGGGCGCAGCCGGTCGTCCGAGTTCAGCCAACCCAAGATCGGTGCGCGGGCCGCGGCGAGGCCCAGGTTGACCGCGTCCGACTGGCCCGAGTCCGGTTCGAAGCACAGGCGCAATCGCGGACCGTACTCGTCGTGCAGCCGCCGCAGCAGGTCGCGCGATCCATCGACCGAGCCGGGGTCGCGCACGATCAGCTCGCTCTCCACCGGCTGGTCCAACACCGAGCGGACCGCCTCCTCGAGGAACGGTCGCTGGTCGAGCGACGGCATCACCACGCTGATCGCGGGCGTGCTCATCCGGCGCACAGCTCCCGCGCTTGCAGCAGCCAACCGGCACGGCGCGGCCCGAGCCTCGGTTCGAGCGGCGCAACCTTGGTCGTGCGCGCGCAAGACAACACGGCCTTGACCGGTGAGCGGCCGCCATCGACGGCGATGGCGAGCTCGAACTCTTCGCCCGGCGCCAAGAGCCCCGAGCGTACGTCCCGGCCACCGCAGCGGACGCCGACGACCTGACCTTGGACATCGAGGTTGCGGCCACGAACGGTCAAGCGCGTGGCGCGGCCGTCGTCCGGCAACCAAAGGTGGCCCAAGCCACCGACGTAGCCATCGCGCCAGACCCCCTGCGCGTTCTCGAGCCAGCGTCGCAAGACCCGCTCCGCCGTGGCGACCGGGCGCCGCACCATCCGCGCCATCCGCGGCGAGGCCGGCGCGTCGCCGCGCACCGCCGGAGCCTCCTCGGCGATCAACCCACAACGCCGCGCCACGGTCGTCGACGTGTGGGCCACGCCCGCCGGCGACCAACCGTGCACGCCGTGGCGCCGCAGGATGGACAACAGCTCGCGCAGGCGACGCATACCCCCGGTCGAGGTCTTGGTATCACCGTGCAGCCGGCCGGCGGCGAGTACGGAATCGACGTACGCGAAGCGCCGCCGCGCACCCAGCCGCATCCACAGATCCCAGTCGAGGCCCCAATGCAGGGACTCGTCCAGCAGTCCACTCTCGAACAAGGCCGCCCGCCGAAAGAACACGGTCGGCTGCAGGATGTAGTCGGCGACGTGCATCAGCCGCCACAGGTCGAACGGCACGGTCTCGGGAAAGCGGCGCAGGACCTCGCCGTTCTCGTCGACGAGGTTGCCCTCACCGTAGACGAGCGCGGCCTCCCGGTCGGCCTGCAGGGCCTCGACCGCGTTGCGCACGGCGTGCGGGTAGTAGAAGTCATCCGAGTTGAGCCACGCGACGACTTCGCCCCTGCTGCGCCGAAACCCCGTGTTGATCGCATCACATTGCCCGCCGTCGCGACGGCTCTCGAAGGTGATCCGGTCGCCGTAGCTCTGCAGGATCTCGATCGTGCCGTCGGTCGATCCACCGTCGCAGACCAGCACCTCGATCGGCGCGTAGTCTTGACTCAGTACCGAGTCGATCGCGACGCGCACGAAGCGTGCCTGCTGGAACGAGGGAATGACGATGCTGACCAACGGCGGCGTCATGTCGGCCGCCGATTCTACGGTCAGCCCGCTAACTCAGAACGACGGAAGTAGGAGCCGGACGCGATCTTCCCGCTCGCCGTTCGCTGCGCGGCGGGCCCGCGGCTCAGGCCGGCTTGCGCGCGCCCTGGCGCAGCTCTTCCATCTCGTCGATGACGCGCTTCGGCGCGCGGTAGCCGCGGTGCTGCAGGATCTTGTCGATCTCGTCGGGCCGGTTGGCCTTCTCTCGCGCCGCTTCCATATCGATCTTCTCGTCGATCACCAGCTCGGCGAGCGCCTGCTCGAGGGTCAACATGCCGACGCTCTTGCCGGTTTGCTGCAGACTCAGCATCTGCGAGGTCTTGCCCTCGCGGATCAGCGAGCGCACGCCGTCGGTGGCGACCAGGATCTCGCGCGCGGCGACGCGGCCACCGCTGCGGCAGGGCAGCAGCACCTGCGAGATGACGCCGACCAGCGTGGCCGACAACACCAACCGCACCTGCGGCTGCGCCTCGGACGAGAACACGTCGATGATGCGATCGATGGTCTGGATCGCGCCGACCGTGTGCAGCGTCGCCAGCACGAGGTGGCCGGTCTCGGCGGCGGTCATCGCCATCTGAATCGTCTCCAGATCGCGCAGCTCACCGATCAGGATCACGTCGGGATCCTGGCGCAGCGCACGCCGCAGGGCCTGGGAGAACGTCGGCGAGTCCTGCCCGATCTGCCGCTGGGTGATGTAGCAGCGCTTGTCGCGATGGATGAACTCGAGCGGGTCCTCCATCGTGATGACGTGGCCCTCGCGGTTGGTGTTGATGTAGTCGATCATCGACGCGAGCGTCGTCGACTTGCCGCTGCCCGTCGGGCCCGTGACCAGCACGATGCCGCGCGGGCGGTCGGCCATGCGCCGGCACACCTCGGGCATGCCCAGCTGGTGCATCGACGGGATCACGTCGGGGATGTAGCGCACCACCATGCCCATGGTGCCGCGCTGCGAGAGCACGTTGATGCGGAAGCGGGCGCCGTCCTTGAGCGAGTAGGAGAAGTCGAGATCCTTGTCCTCCTCGAAGGCCTTGCGCTGGCGCGGCGTCATGATGCTGTAGGCCAGCTCCTTGACCTGCTCCGGTGCGAGACGCGGCATGTTCTCGCCGGGGCGCAACTCGCCATCCACCCGAAACCCCGGCGGCGACAACGCCTTGAGGTGCAAGTCCGACGCCTCCAGCTCGCGCATCTGCTGGAGCAACTGCTGCATGACCCCGTCCATTCCCACCGCTGCTTCCTCCTGCTTTCCCAACCCAGACTTCGGCTCGCTACCGGCGTCGGGTTGACCCCAGCCGGCGACACTCCGCCGCAGCGGTCGGTTCCCTCGATGCCACCGGCAGTCCAGCCCGGCAGCCGGCCGCGACCTCAGCACGACCGTCGGGTCGATCAGTGGGCGCGGGCGCGGCGCGGGCGCAGCGCCGCCAGCAGCGCGTCGCCGTACAGCTCGACCCGCCACGGCTCGATCGCGCCGGCCTCCGCCAGCTCTTCGACGGTGGTCGGCACCGGATCCAAGCGGGCCAGCCTCTGCATCGCGGCGCGGCTCATCACCAGCGACGCGTCGGTGGAGCGCTGCTGCGCGATGCCCTTCCGCCACGCGCGCAGGGCGTCGTAGACGTCGCGCTGCGCGCCGTGCAGCACCTCGCCCGGGTCGACCTTGGCCCGCGGCCGCCGGTTCAGCGGGCCCTTGCGCTCGGCGGCGCGCACCACGCGGACGATCTTCTCCGCGTAGCGGCGGGACAGCTTTTCGGGCACTCCACGCACCGCCGCGACCGCGGCCCGCGACGATGGACGCGCCCGGGCCAACCGCAGCAGCATGTCGTTGGTCAACACCTTGAACGCCGGCACGTCGCGCTCGTCCGCGATCTCGTGCCGCATCACGAACAGACCCTGCAACACCCGTTGGGCGCGCGGGTCCAACCCATCCCAACCCTTGATGCGGATGAAGTCGCTGGCATCGAACGGGCGCGGCTCCGGCACCAGCTCGCACAGCCGCTTGCACTCGGCAGCGACCTCCAAGACGGCCGGCGCGCCGGCCTCCGCCAGCCGCCGGCGCAGATCCGTCGCGATCCGCAACAAGTAGCGCGTGTCGCACGCCGCGTAGTCGAGCTGATCCTCGGACAGGGGCCGCTGCCCCCAGTTGCTGCGCTGGAAACGCTTGTCGAGTTCGACGCCGAACTGGTCGGCCAACATCGACGCCAAACCGAGCCTGGTCTCACCGAGCGCCGACGCCGCCACCTTGGTGTCGAACAGCGATGCGATCTCGAACGCGTGCGTTCGCTTGAGCATGAGGACGTCGAACTCGGCGTCGTGCAGCACCTTGACGACCCCGGGGTTGGCCAGCACGCCGTGCAGCAGCCGCAGGTCGACGCCGGCGAGCGGATCGATGATGTAGTCCCGGCGCACGGTGCTGATCTGCACCAGACAGAGGCGCTCGCGGTAGGCGAACAGTGGGTTCGACTCGGTGTCTACGGCGATCGCGGTTTGCGTCGCCAAGCGTTGGACGAGCTTGGCGAGTGCCTTGTCGGTGTCGATGTAGACGGGAGCGGTCAAATCGCGGATCGATCGGTCGTCACTCGAGCCCGAGCGTAGCGCCGAATCCCGCGATCCCCGGGCAGAAATCGTCGCCGAGTTGTCGCGAGCGGTGCGCCGGAAACGCGCCGAGCGGCTACTCGCCGAGCGCCGTCTCGGGCGGGTCGGTCAGGATCAGCCGCTCACCGCTGCGGAGCAGACCGCTCTCCCGCCCACACTCGCGCAACAGCCGCAACAACGCGCGGTCGTCGATCCGCTCGACCCGCGGCGGTTGCGCGATTACGCGACACCGCGCCAGGACGCGGGGGTCGTCGCGAACGATGCCGATCCTCAGCGGTTCTGCCGTGCCGGCTACGGTGCGCTCGACGGCCGGCCCGAGGTCGAGATCGGGTGCGGGCGGACTCCACCACACGGCCAGCAAGACCAACGGCAGGGTGGCCAGCGACGCCCGTGCGAGGCGCCGGCGACGCCGACGCCGGCGCAAGACAGAGACACCGCGACCGAGGACACCCGGGGCCGCCGGCGCGGTGCCAGCGGCCGCACCGTCGTCCGCCCCGTGCGACCCGAACCATTCGGAGAAACCGCTCATCAGAACACCTCCTGTGCCGCGGCGCGCAGCCGTTGGACCACGCGCCAGATGCGGCCATGCGCTGCGTGGCCGCTGATCCCGAGCGCCGCGCCACACGCCGCCAGGGTTTCACCATCTCCGTATCGCGCGTCCAGCAGCCGCCGGTCGTCGGCCGACAGCTCCGCCAGCCGCTCCCGCAGCCATTGTTGCTGTTCGCGATCGAGGACCGCGCCCAGGACCTCCGCAGCGCCGTCGTGCTCGCCGACCGCGGCGTCGCGTTCGCGCCGGCGCCGGCGCTGCTCACCGCGGAGCTGGTCCAACGCCTTGCGCACGGCCGTGTTGGCCATCCACGCTTCCACCGCCGCCTCCGAACGAAGACCGCGGATCGACCGCGCGACCGCGACCAACACATCCTGCGCGACGTCGCGGCAGAACGCGTCATCGCGGCGCGTGAACGACCGCAGCAGGCGGCAGACCCGCGCGAACCACGCATCGTAGAACCGCGCGAACGCGGCCTCGTCGCCGCGCGCGATCGCGGCGGTCAACGGCCACGTCTCGACCGCTCCAGGAGGACGCACGGCGACCGCCACGCCAGCGGCGACGCTTTCGTCGGTTGACTGCGCTGCGTCCACGCGAGCGGCCTCGAGCCTCGGTGACCTACTTGGCCGCGGACTTCTCCGCCCCCGACTTCTCCGCCCCGGCCGAACCGCGTCGCTCGTTGCGCATCCGTCCGTACACATCCTGCTCCATCTGGTGCAGCACGCGGGACACGTAGTCGATCTGCCGATCACCTCCGCGCACGAACAGCAACCCCGAGTCCTCGTGGTAGTGCAGCGTCGGATCGCTCTCCCCACCGGCGACGGCGAGCACGGTCTCGATCGCGGTGAGCACGGTCTGCGCCGGCTTCGCGGCGGCACCCGCCTCGGTGATCGACTGCAGACTGAAGATGGCGACGCTCGCCGGCACTTCATGCTGCGGTTGTTCCTGCTGGTCGACGTTCGGGCTGATCCGCACTCCGAGCGCGTGCACCGGCTTGGCGATCGAGCGCTGGTCGCGGATCACCCGGGCACTGACTCGGTAGTCGGGGTCGAGAATCGAGTCCAACGCCTCGAGAGCGGCCTGCACGGTGGCGTCCTCGAGCTCGAGGCGTGGCACCGGCACGCGGTGCGCACTCTCCGGGTAGACGATGTTGGCGCCGCTCGCGGCGCGAAGACGAGCGACGAACTCGACCAGGGTGCCGCCGTCGAACTCGACGGTGACGGTCTCGGCCCGCGGTGGCGCGTCCTGCTGTGCACGGGCCGCACCGGCGGTGACCAGCGGTGTGCAGAAGGACAACAGCGAGATGACGGCGATCGGCGCCAGCCGGCGCTGCGTTGAGTGGTGCGAGTGGGTCATTGTGGTTTCGTGTTCGGTTTTGGTTCCGAGCGTCAGACGCCACCGCGCCGCGATCTCGTCGGCGCGAACCTGAAATTTCCCGGTCGAGCTGTTACTCTCGCTGCCAGCGGTTGGGGCGAGGCGCGCATCGGTCAGGCGCATCGCCCGCGACGGCGATCGCTCTGTCCCACGATCCACGCCTTTCATGTCCCCACTCGACGACCAGCTCTCCACCTACGCGCGCTGTGCTCCCCGTCTCCTGCGGGAGGGACACCGGGGCAAGTGGGTCTTGATCTACCACGACACTGTCGCCGGCATCTTCGAGTCGCGCGATCAGGGTCTGGTCGACGGCTACAAGCGCTTCGGCAACGTGCCGTTCTTGGTGCGCGAAGTCGCCGAGCGCCGCCGGCCGGTGCTGGCGCGGCCCGTCTGCGCGTCCTGAGGCCCAACACATGCCCGTCTTGCGGGGCTCTCTCCGCCCGCAGGGCGCGATCGCGCCGGTCACCCTCGGCCCGTCGCAGCTGGCCGTCGAGAGCGGCGCTTCCAGCCCCCGCCCAGGCGTGCGGGTGCCGGCGCTGTTCGACACCGGCGCCGACATCACGGTCATCCACCCGGGGCTCGCCGAGCGCATCGGGATTTTTCCGCACGACCGTATCGAAGTCGCCGGCATGCACGACTCCATCGAGACCTGCAACGTCTTCGACGTCAACCTCGCGCTCGAAGAGTGTGGGCTGGTCATGCCCAACCTCACCGTCGTGGAGAGCCGCGTCCTCGGCGCACCGAACATCCAGGTGCTGATCGGCCGCTCGGTGCTGTGGAAGGGGGTGCTGGTGTACGACGGCATCCACCAGACATTCTCGTTCGAAGTGCCCGGCTGACGACCTGCGCTCTGGCGCAACGCCCAGGGGCGTGCCACACTCGGTCGACCGTGCACGAGTCCGACCCGCCGCCGTTGCCCCCCTTCGACCGGATCGGCGAGGAGGGCGTGCACCGGCTGGTCGCCGGCTTCTACGCGCGCGTGCGCGCCGACGCGCTCTTGGCCCCCTTGTACCCCGAGCAGGACTGGGAAGGCGCCGAGCGGCGGCTGCGCGATTTCCTGGTCTATCGCTTCGGCGGCCCACCGCGCTATCTCGAACACCGCGGGCACCCCCGGCTGCGGATGCGGCACGCCCCGTTCGCGATCGACCGCGCCGCGCGCGACCGGTGGATGCAGCTGATGGCAGCGTCGCTGGCGGAATCGGGGCTCGCCGCCGACGACTGCGCGCGGATCGAGGCGTTTCTCGGGGACGTCGCGACCTTCTTGATCAACCGAGACGCGCCGGCGCCGCCCGACCGCACGGCGCCATGACCTCGCTGGCCCGCGCCGACCATCCGGCCGCTCCCGGCCGGCGCCGGTGGCGCGCTCGCCTCGCCGCCGTGCTGCTCGGCACGGCACTCGCCCTGTTGACGCTCGAGGTGGTGATGCAGTGCATCGCCTACGGCCACTGGCGGACCGGACGAGCAGCGCTAAACGACCTCGACCCGCGCCGGCCGGTGGTGCTGTGCCTCGGCGACTCGTTCACCTACGGACTCGGGGCTTCGGCGCCCAACCGCAGCTACCCCGAGCAGCTCGCCGATCGCCTCGACGAGCGCGTGCCGGGACACTGGCAGGTCGTCAACCGCGGCTGGCCGGGCGCCGACACCGGCCGCATCCTGGCAGAGCTCGACCACCAGCTGAGCAGCCTGCAGCCGCGGCTGGTCTACCTGATGATCGGCTACAACAACCGGCGCGCGGCGGCGCGGGAGCCGGGCGACGAAGCACCGCTCGCGCAGTCGCCGTCGCCGCCGCGCTTCGAGTGGCGTTGGCGGACGATGGAACTGCTCGAGCGGATCCGGTTCGCGTTCGACGCCGATGGCCGCGCGGTGCGCGAAGCCGCGGGCCGACACCCCTTGCAGGTGACCGGCCGTTGGCACGCGGGCCCCTTCGACGTGCGCTTCGAACCGGATGGCGCGGCGCACATCGGCGGACTCGAATGCCGCTGGGAGGCGGTGGGCGACACCCTGATCTTCGACCTGAACAACGGTGAGCGCCGAAAGGCGCGGTGGCGGCACGAAAGCGCCGGTCTCGAGCTGCACGCGGACTGGTTCGCGCGCAGTCCAATCTTGCTCCAGCCCGGCGGCGCCGACCCGGGGCCGCTCGAAGGAGCCCGCGCCGCGCTCGCCGCGGGCGACCTCGGTCGCGCCCGCGCCCTCCGCGAGAAGGTCACCGCACCGGCGGCACGCCTCGGGCTGACCGCCGAGCTCGCCGCCGCGGAGGAGTCCACCACGGGAGTCGACGCGGCCCTGGATCAGCTGCGCGCGCTGGCTGCCGGCGACGTCGCCGCAGCCCACGAGCTGATCCGCACCGCGCTGGCGATCGGCCGCCCCGACGTCGCCCTCGCCGCCGCGCGCGCTCGACTGCGCGTGGAGCCGCGCGACGGCTTCGTGTGGCAGGCGGTGCTCGATGCCACCGGCAGCGGCATCGAACCCGGAGAGACGATCGCCCTGGTCGACCGCGCGCTGCGCGCCACGGCACAAGATGCCGCATGGCAGTGGAAGCTGTACGCCACGCGCGCCGGACTGCGGGAGCGGCAAGGCAAGGACATGGTCGGCGCCCTCACCGACGCGATCCGCAGCGCTCTCTTGCACGGCGCGCACACCAGCATCGCCAGTGACATGCTGGCGCGCATTCCCGCCCGCTACCGAGAGCACCTGGTCGCCGACGCGATCGGCCGTCTCGCACCGACCGCCGACCAACGCACGCTCATCGCGCAGATCGTCGAAACGGCGACGCAGCAGACGACGACGGCGCAAGGCACCCTCGCGCGCGAGCTGCACACCATCGTCCAGCGCTGCCGAGAGCGCGCGACGACCCTGGTGTTGCTCACCTATCCCGAGGACTCGGTCGCCAGCTTCTCGGTTCGAGACGTGGCGGCCGCGACCGCCACTCCGCTGCTCGAGCTACCGACGGCGTTCGCGGCGGCAGCCCGCGACGGCGGCCGCCAACGGCTGTTTGCCATCGATGGCCACTGCAACGACCGTGGCTACGCATTGATCGCGACCGTAGTCGCCGATGACGTGCTCCGGCGCGCGCCGCGCTGACGAGCGGCCTGGTCGAGAAATCACGACCGGCGCCGGGAACACGACCGGCGCGGCGGCGTTCGAGAATGCATGACGCCCACCAGGACCATCACCACCGCCGTTGTCATCGCCTTGTTCGGCTGCAGCCGCTCGCCCGACGGACCACCACCGCCGCAGGTCACGACTCTGGACGAGCGACTGCGCGCGCTGTGTGGAGAGCCGATCCAAGACGGTGAGAGCGGGGCGTGGACGGTCCGCCGTCTCGACCGCGCCGGCGGACGCACCCGTGTGTCGGGGCGGGCTCTCTCGGCCAAGGGCGAGCGGTCCGCGGTGGCCGACGGCTTCGCCCCCGAGGCGCCGGCGTCGATGACGGCGACCGCGGCCCCGGCAGCACCCCCGCTGCGCGCCGGCGCGACCGACGATCACGCCGACCACCGGGCGTTCGCAGAGTACCTCGCCGAGAGCTTCGCCAAGCTCGGCGAAGCAGTGCACGAGCTCGACGTGGCGGAGCGGCGTTGGATCCACGTCGTCGGCAGCCAGGGCGCCCCCCTGCCCGGAGCGCGGGTCCGGCTCGTCGACTTGCAGAACGACACCCTGGTGTGGAGCGGCACGTCGATGGGAGACGGACGGCTGCCGTTCTACCCCGGCGTCGCCGGGGTCGCCGCGAGTGCCGAGCTCCTGGTCGAGGCCGAGGCGGCGGGTGCGAGCGTGCGGCAGAGCTGGAAGCTGAGCGAGACGACCTGCCGGGTCCAGCTCGACACGTCGTACTCCGCGCCCGAGGAAGTCGCTCTCGACGTCGTGTTCTTGATCGATACGACCGGCTCGATGGGTGACGAGATCCAGCGCATCAAGGACACCCTGAGCGGAGTCACCGACCGGCTGCAGAGCCTCTCGCGCGAGTCCGCTCTGCGCTACGGTGCCGTCCTCTACCGCGATGTCGGCGACGACTACGTCACCAAGCAGCACGCCTTCACGGCGGACCTCGACGCGTTCGCCGGCGCGCTGCAAGAGATCGAGGCCAACGGAGGCGGCGACGGACCCGAGTCGCTCAACCAGGGGCTGGCGGTCGCCATCGACCGCATGCAATGGCGGGCCAACGCCGCCAAGCTCGTCTTCTTGATCGCCGACGCGCCGCCGCACATGGACTACGCCGGCGACGTTCCGTACGGAGACAGCCTCGTGCGGGCGATCGAGCGCGGCGTGCGCATTCACGCCGTCGCCGCCAGCGGGCTCGATGCAGCGGGCAGCTGCGCCTTCCGCCAGATCGCGCACTTCACCCGCGGCAAGTTCATCTTCATCGAGTACGGCGGCGACGTGGCGGCCTCCGCCGCGGCGCACGGGGTTTCCAGCGCATCGGCCGCCAACAACCTCGACGCCATCCTGTTCGCGCAGATTCGCGACGAGATCGCGGGCTGGGGCCGGGCGCGGTCCGGCGAACAAGTCAGCATTCGCTGACCTGCGTTTGGACCGGCAGCCAAGGGCGCGCGATGATGCGCCGATGATCGTCCCGCGCCATTGGGCGGAGGCGCGACTCCGACACCGCGACGCACACCGCCAGGTCACCGTCCGCCGCCTGGGGTGGTCGAACGAGAGTGTCGAAGCCGCGGAAGCCCACGCCCGAGAACGGGCGCAGACCGCCCTGACGGCGATCCTGGCCGGACAAGACCTACCGCGGCGCGAGGCGGCCGTCGCCTACAACGGCGCCGAGGGCGTGCCGATCCGCGAGGAGATCGTCGCCGAACACGGCGAGGTGGTCCTCTCCCGCAATAGCTATGGAGCGGTGTGCCTCAACGTGCCCGACGTCTTGTTCGCCGACATCGACTACGCGCCGGTCGACCCGCCGTGGGGATTGGCGGCGACGGCGTGGATCGTCTTCGCCGCGGTGATGCTGCAAGTCGAGCCCGAAGCGCGCGCCAGCTCCGCACCGGTCCTGTTCCTGCTGGGAGCGGCCGCGGTCGCGGCAACGCTGTGGCTGGCCTACCGCTTGGCGCGCGCACGACCGCGTGGCCTCGAGCGCCGCGCGCGCGAACGAGTGCGACGCTATGCCGAGAGCGAGGGCTGGCGGGTGCGCGTCTACCGCACGCCGGCAGGCCTGCGGCTGTTGGCGATGCACCGGCGGTTCGACCCGACCAGCACCGAGGTCGCCGCCGCGTTCGCCGCCATGGACGTCGACCCCGTCTACGCCCGGATGTGCACCCGGCAGCGCTGCTTCCGCGCGCGCCTCACCCCCAAGCCCTGGCGCGCGGGAATCCGCGCGCACATCCGGCCGCGTTCCGGCCGTTGGCCAGTACCCGAGACGCATCGGGCGGCGCGCCAACGGTGGATCGCGGCCTACGAGGAGGCGTCGCGGAAGTTCGCTTCCTGTCGATACCTGGAGACCCTCGGCGCCGGCGCGGCCGACCCGATGTGCGAGGACGTGCGAGTGCTGCACGACGCGCTCTGTGGCGCCGAGAAGGATCTGCCGCTGGCCTGACGCGCAGGAGATGCTGTCTCAGGGGCGGCGCAGCAGCAGCACATCGCCGCGGAGTACGCCGTTGCCCAACCACCGCCCCAGCACCCAGCCCGGCTCGCCAACACCCACGCCGGCCAGCGTGTCGAGCCGCAGACCGCCGCCGGCGACCTGCCGCACCACGATAGCATCGGGTTCGAGCTCGACCGGGAGCTGGGTCACCTGATGCGGTCCGACGACCAGCTTCGTCCCGCCGGCCGGCGCCAGCACCAGCGAGGTCGAGGTGGGGTCGACGCTGCGCACGACACCGTCCGCCGCGACGCGATGGCGCCCCGGACCGCCGGCTTCGACCACCAATCGGTGCAGCGGTGCGACGCCACTCTGCAGCGGACCGTGCCAGGTGGCGGACACCAGCATTCCACGCCGCAGCTCGGCGAGGCTGGTCGCCGCACCGGGGCGGCCCCACGCCGGCAGCCAGCGCAGCAGCGTCTTCGGACCGATGCCGAGCACCAGCCGGCGGGCCGCGGCGACGCCGCGGCCGAGCTTGCGCCACGCGAGCACATCGAGGTCGACGCGCCCCGTCGCTGCATCCACGGTTTCGACCAGCCCCCGCGCTTCCGAGACGTTGCCACCCGTGGCGGGCCCGCGCCCGCGCGGCCGGTCGGTCGCGCGCAACACCCACAGGGCATCGCGGCGCTGCAGCAAGCCGTCGATCTCGAGGCGTTCCCCCAAACCGACGCCACCGACGAACTCGGCGGGCGTGACCGCGCGTCCCGCGCGCTGCAAGTCGACGGCGACGTCGAACAGGAGGCGCACGGCGACGTCACCCCACGCCGCGACCGTGACGGTCACCGTTTGGCCCGACCGATCGACGCGCACGACCTCGACTTCCAGATCGAACAGTGGCTGCAGATCCCGGCGCTCGCCGGCGAGGTCGGGCCGCCAGTCGAAGCCACCGTTGCCGTTCGCCACCAGCTCGACGGCGTCCCCGTGGCGCACCAACAGCCAGGACTGGGCCGCGCTCCCCGGTCGAAACACCGGCTGCAACGGCACGCGCAGCGGTGGAGGCACATCACCCACCGCCGCGGGAGCCCCGCCGGAGGGATGCCCCTGAATGCTGCCCGGCCGCAGCGCCATCAGCAGCGCGACGTAGTCGCCCGCCGGTGGCGACCGGAGCTCGATGCCACTGCTGGCGCCGATCGGATCGCTGATGGTGACGGCGACCGGCCGCACCAGTAGGTCCGGGGTCAAGCTGCCGTCGACGCGTTCGAGCGAGACGGCGTCGACCGTAGCCGTCAGCCACGCGCCCCCGCCGTGGGTGTCGAACACCACCGGTACTGGCGTGCTCGCGGACGGTGGCAGCACGGGCGTTGAAGCGCCGCCGCCAGAACAGCCGCAGAGGGGCAAGAGGGCGAGGAACGGCAGTGCGCGCATGCAGTAGAGTCTACCGCCCGGCATGACAGCGGGCCGGGAGCGCGCTTCGGCTACGCCGTCCGGCCGCGCCCCCAGCGGCGACCGAGGATCCCGGCCGCGAGGCCGAGGAGGCCGCAAACCCCACCGGACCGCGCCCATGACAACCCCAGGACACCGCCCGCGATCGCGCCGGCGGCAGCACTGACCAGGCTCAGCGCCACGGCACCTTTGAGCACGTAGCCCCAACGCGACGTCGAGGTCAACGGTTGTCCACCGAGTCGCACCGGCCGGTCGAACAACGTCGGCGGATCCGCCTCGAGCGCCATCAGCAGGGGCGTGCCGAAGACGCAGATCGTGTGCGCCCACGGATTGCCGAACAGGCCGAACTGCAGGTCGCCATCGGCGAAACAGGTGAACTCCGCGTTGGGCAACAGAGGCACAGTCCAATCGTCCTCGCCGACGTAGTCGAACGACTCGTGCGGCGCGAACCGGTAGCAGACCCGCCGACCGTCGGTGGCGTAGACGAACCCGTTCTCCGCCACGCACCGGCGCAGCGCGGCGAGCACCTTGTCGCACAAGTCGGAGGTCAACGCCTGGTAGCGCCGGCCGTCGCCGTAGACGTGGGCCACGTCGTAGGTCACCGAGTGCTCCGGCTCGCGCAACCCCGTGCCCTTGCGGTCCGCCAGGTCGAAACCGAGCCGGTCGCGCAGCGCGGCCCAGACAGCTTGGCGCTCGTCGGCGCCGAGCTCGACCCAGGAGTCCACGGCGACAAGCCTAGTGGAGACGCAAAGCGAACGTACGGAGCCAGTCCTGCCCCGGCAGATTTGTCGGCCCTTCAGGGCAGGAAACTAGCCGCTGAGGAAGGGGGAGGGGAACGTGTGAGGGGCCCGGCAGCTACGCCCCCAATAGCCACTGGAGCACGTTTGCCCCAGAGCCAGTCTGGGTCCGAGTTGGCCATCCTTCACTGGTGAGGGGCACGTCGCCGTGCCCACTCCCGCAGGTCAGATTCGTTTGATCGCCGCCTCGGGCCGGGCCCACCACAACAATGAGGATGAAGTATGGCTGGGAAGAGCAGAACGAGGAAGGGCAAGAAGCCCGCAGCGGAAGTATTGCCAGTCGTGAAGCCCAACGCCGCCGGAATCGACATCGGCAGCCGCGAGCACTGGGTGTGCGCAGCAGCACCCGACGGCAGTCGTCCGATCAAGCGATTCGGAACGACGACGCCCCAGCTAGAGGCGCTCGCGGACTGGCTGGAGGAGCTCGGAGTGCGATCCGTCGCGATGGAGAGCACCTATGTCTACTGGATTCCCGTCTACGAGCTACTCGAGTCGAGAGGCTTCGAGGTCATCCTCGCGAATGCCCGCGAGGTGAAGAACGTGCCGGGCCGCTCCAAGTCCGATGCCAGCGATTGCAGTTGGCTGCAGAAGCTACACACCTATGGCCTCATTCGCGCTTCGTTCCGGCCTCCGAAGGACATCTGTGCGTTGCGGACCCTGCAACGCCATGCCGCGTCTTTGATCGCGCAGCGCACGCGCCACACGCAGTTGATGCAGCGGTCACTGGATCAGATGAACGTGGCGATCCATCGCGCGGTAACGGACATCACCGGCAAGACCGGCCTCGCGATCATCCGCGCGATTCTCGCTGGTGAACGCGACCCTCGAGCGCTCGCCAGACTGCGTGATCCGCGCTGCAAGATCTCCGAGAAGGAGCTCGCGGATCACTTGCAAGGGACCTGGATCGAGGAGCACATCTTCACTCTCGCTTCGGGCTTGCGGATGCTCGAGCACACCGACCACGAGATCGAGTCGGTCGAGAAGCGATTGATGGCGATGATCGAGGACCTGCAACCGGAGGAAGCCAAGACGGCCGACGTCCCCGAGCATCCAGACCCCCGCAAGGAGAGGAGCATCCGAACGAAGGGCGGCCGGGAGCTTCGCGATGCCCTCTGCCGGCTCGTCGGGTGTGATCTCACGCGAATCGACGGTATCAGCCCGAGCACGGCCATGATCGTGCTCACCGAGGTCGGCTACGACCTCGAAGCTTTCCCGACCGAGAAGCACTTCGTCTCCTGGCTACGCCTGTGCCCACGTCAAGCCGTCTCGGGTGGAAAGCGCATCAAGAAGCACCGCAACAACATCGCGGTCAGCAGGATCGCCACGGTCCTCCGGATGGCCGCCCTGTCCCTCCAACGTACTCAGACAGCTCTCGGCGCACACTTCCGCAAGATCGCCCGCGCGAAGGACGGCAACGTCGCCATCTTTGCCATCGCCCGCAAACTGGCCCTGCTCATCTACCGCATGCTGAAGTTCGGCCAGGACTACGTAGACGAAGGCGCCAAGGCCTACGAGGAGCGCTTCACCCAGCGACGCATCGTCGGACTCCGACAGAACGCTAAATCCCTCGGGTACAAGCTCATACCGATCGCCGAGGCTGGGTGAGTTTCAGGTCAGGCTCCGATTCATCACCCGGCGCCGCCGGGTGATGAATCGGAGCCTGGCTCCGTACGTTCGCTTCCTACTGTCCGAGCAGGGCCAGGGGGACGGGGCGGCTGGCGTAGACCAGCTGGGTCGCGCCGAGCACTACGTAGGCGTGGTGTAGCGTCACGCCTGCTGCCGCCGGCAGGGCGGGAAGGGTGAGAGTCGCGGTGGCGGCCGCGGCCGCGGACAGCGTGCCGCGGTGGCCGGCGAAGAACGCGAGCTGCGGCTGCGCGGTGAGCGCCGTGTAGCTGTCGGCCACCAGGGGGATCGTCACCGCGCCGACCGGAATCGGCGGGCGCGTACCGGAGAGCGACCCGAGCAGCCAGTACGGCCGACCCGCGTGGGCCGCGGGCGCCGTCAGGGACAATCGCAGGGAGCCGCCGGACGACGACGGCAGCACGGCCCGGTCGCCGGCCAAGTCGACGACACCGGTGTCCACCACAACGGCCTCGTCCACTTCCATGGCGACCAACTCCGCCCTGCCATCGCCGTCGCGGTCGGAGATCGAAAAACGCGGCGCAGCGGTCGATCCCGCCAACAGCCACAGGGGCACACCGGTCACCGCGCTCTCGACGACGATGCCCGCCGCCGTCGACCGTGCCAGCTCGGGCACGCCATCGCCATCCTGGTCGCCCGCATCGGCGACCGCGCCCGGCCACGCGCCGCCAGCCGAGGACGCGGTGCGCAGCACGTTGCCACTAAGGCCCGAGACGACCGCGATCTGCGGCACGGCGACCCCGCCGAAGTCCGAGGTGACGTAATCCGCGGCGCCGTCGCCATCGACGTCGGCGCGCAGCGGCAGCAGGGAGAACGTCGCCGTCACGGGGCGGCGCGGGGTATGCGTGGCGCCGGAGTACAGCACTCCCACCGACTGCGATGAGCGCGCGTTGGCCGGGCTCCAGGTCGCATAGTCGGGGATACCGTCCGCGTCGGTATCGCCCATGCCGGCGACACCGAAGTACTGCACGTCGAACCGCGGCCGCGACCAAGACCGCAGAGTGGTGCCGCTCGCGCCGGCGACGAGGTGAAAGTCGACCGTGTAGCCCGACGTGGCATCGCCACCGTGCAGTGCGGCACTCCAGTCGCCAACGCCATCGCCATCCAGGTCGCCGACGCCCGCACAGGCGACGACCACCGTCGTCGGCGACCCCACGACCGATTGCAAGAGACTGCCGTCCACTCCCGAGCGCACTACGGCCCGCGGCGGCTCGCCGAACAACAGATCACCGACTCCGTCACCGTTGACGTCGGCGCCGAGCGGCTGGAACGGATGACTGCGGATTCCGGTCAGACTGAGGTGCAAGCGCCCGTCCCGTCCGGAGATCACATGCACGCGATCGCCACCCCCACCGTGGGTCGCGAGTGGCGCCAGCACGAACTCCCCCACGCCATCGCCATCGAGATCGCCGGCACTGATCACCACCGGCAGCGCCGGGTAGCGCAGCGACACCTGCTGCGCGCGGAGCGGCGTGACGGCGACGAACGCCAGCGCGGAGGCTCCGCCCAGCGCGAGCGACAGCGGGCGCGCGACTGCGCGACGAAGGCACGCATGCGAGTACGTCATGCCGTCGGGTTGCCCGCGCGCGGCCGGACACTGCGGAACCGGAAAAAGTGCCTCACTCGCGGCGCCAATGCGCACCCTCGGCGTGAGAACGCTCGACGAACACCCAAACCAGCACGCGCGCTTGCAGTGCGCCGTCTGCCCGACGTTGCAGAGCGCGCTCCACCCCGGCCAGCGGACCGCCGCCGGCGACGACGTCGGCGAAGTCGACGACGCGCCCCAGGAGTCCCGACAACAGGGGCCCGCTCGCCTGCGCGAAGCTGTCGCCGCAGACCGCGACGGTCGCACTGCCGACCTCCGCCTCGAGCTCGACCGCGACGCGTGCGCCGCCCGCGTCGCGGCGGCCCAGATCCCACGTCGGAACCCGCTCGGTCAACCGCGCGGCGAGGGATCCACCCGGGAGCAACCCGAGCAGCTGAGTGACGCCACCCTCGCGCGACTGCCAGCGCGACGCAAGCGCGACGAACGGCATCGTCCCACCAGGCGCCAGCCAACCGCGACGACGGATCTCCGCAGCCACCGCCTGCATCGCCGAGAACTCCCCTTCGGTGCGCCAGTGCGGATCACGGGCGAAGTACAGCGGTCGCTCCGGTGCGCGTGCGCGCGCACTCTGGAGGTGAGTCGCCAGATCCACGGCGGGGATGCCGGCGGCGGCGAGCTCGTCGAGCATGTCGCCGTAGTGCGCCGCCCGCGACGCCGGAACGGCGCCATCCCCGGTCAAGCGATCGGCGTAGAGCCGCACCTTGTCCGGCGCCGGCGCGGCGAGCAGGTGCACGCCGAGACCCGCAGCGCGCGCGGCGAGCTCCGCCAACCGCCGCCGTCGCTCGGGGCCGTCGGCTCGGTATCTGCCCTCGTCCAGCGACATGGTCTCGGCCAGGGCGAGCCAACGGCCGCGGCCGAAGTGCACGCGGGGATCGTCGCGCGCCCCCCAGCGCACGCGCAGGTCGTTGTGCACGCCGCGCAGCCAGACCGTCAACGGCAGGCGCTCCCGCCAAGCCCGCCCCAGCGCCGCGGTCCACGAGCCATCGCGAAACGCAGTCCAACTCCAAGCGGGCGCGCGGACCGTGGCGAGCGTGCGCGCCGGCGCAAGCCAGAACAGGAGCGGGCCCGCGACCAGGGCGGCGAGGAACAGCACCGCGCACAGGCGGCGAGAAAACCGGGACACCACCGACCCCGCGTCATCGCCCACCCCGCTCCGCTCGGTCGTCATCGCGCCGCTCTCAGAACTGGGAGTAGATGAACGGGGTGAACTCGCGCGCCGCCAGCTGCGACAGCGCGACGAGGAAAGCCAACAGCACCCACCAGTCGGTCCACGGTGCGCCCCCGCGCTCGAGGCGCGCCGAGGTCGGCGCACTGAAGACGACGACGACGCCGACGACCAGGGCGGCGAACGCCTCGAAGCCGAAGCGTTCGGGCCACATCAGTGCGCCCCAGCCATGCAGGCCGCTCAGACCGCCGAAGATCGCCCCCAGACCGTCCAGGCCATCGGCTCTGAACACGGCCCAACCGCCGAGCACGATGACGAACGTGGCGCCGACGCGCAGGGGTCGCGGCAGCGCGGCGTACAGCGGACGCTTGCCGGCCAAGCGCTCGATCACCAAGAACAGTCCTTGGTAGCCCCCCCAGAGCAAGAACGTCCACGCCGCGCCGTGCCACAGCCCGCCGAGCAGCATGGTGAGCATCAGGTTGCGATAGGTCCGCAGCGCGGTGCCGCGGTTGCCGCCCAGCGAGATGTACAGGTAGTCGCGCAACCAGCTCGAGAGGCTGATGTGCCAGCGGCGCCAGAACTCGGTGATCGAGTCGGCGCGGTACGGGGCGTTGAAGTTCTCCGGCAGGCGAAAGCCGAGCATCAGGCCCAAGCCGATCGCCATGTCGGAGTAGCCGGAGAAGTCGAAGTAGATCTGCAGCGCATACGCCAGCACGCCGAGCCACGCCTCGCAGAGACCCGGCGCCGCGGCGGCGAACACCGGGTCGGCGATCAGGGCCGCGTTGTCAGCCAGCAGGATCTTCTTGGCGAAGCCGATCTCGAACAGCAGCGCCCCTGCCGAGAACTTGGCGAACGTGTGCTGCCGTGCCACCAGGTCCTGCCGGATGTCGCGAAAGCGCACGATCGGCCCCGCGACCAGCTGCGGAAACATCGACACGTAGCACGCCAAGTCGAGCAGCGAGCGGACCGGTCGCACCTGGCCGCGGTACACGTCGATCGTGTAGCTCAGCGATTGGAAGGTGTAGAACGAGATGCCGACCGGCAGCACGACGTCCTGCCACTGCAGGTTGCCGCCAATCGCGGCCTCGATCGTGTGGACGACCAAGTTGGCGTACTTGAAGTAGGCCAACAGGCCGAGGTTGGTGAGCAACGACAGCAGCAGCCAGCCGCGCCGGCGCGCGCCCGCCGCCGCGTGCAGATGCCGGGCGCAGACGAAGTCCACCACCGTGCTGATCCACATCAACAGCAGGAAGTCGGGCCGCCACCACGCGTAGAAGACGTAGCTCGCCAACGTCAGGGTCGCGTTGCGCCACCGCGCCGGAGTCGCGTAATAGACCGCCAGGGCCAGCGGCAAGAAGGCGAACAGGCAGACGAAGGAGGAGAAGATCACTGCCCGAGCTCCGCCGCGAGGACCTCGGCCAGGCGCCGGCAGCCGGCGGCCGACAGCAGCGCTGGCGCGCGGTGCAGCCGCGCATCGCTGCCGACCGCCACCGCGTCGATGCACCGGGCGCCGGTGCGCTCGGCCTCGCGCCGCACGACCTCACGCACCGACCGCGGCGTGGCGATCGTCAGCAAGAAGACGGGCTCGACCTGCCAGGCGCGACAGACCTGCACGATCCCGCGCACGTTGTGCGCGGTCGTGTCCGCGGCACGCCGCACGCGCCCGACCGCGCGCTGCCACCGCCGGCCTGCCCCGAGGGTTGCCTCCTCCGCCGCCACGGCCAACGCCTCGACCTCACTCTCGCGCAACGGCCACAGCCCCGGTGGTAGGGATTCCGACGCCGGCGGCACCGGCGCGGACACCGCACTCCACAGCGCCGCGACCGCCGCGGGACGGTCGGCCTCGGCCAACAGCCACGCCTCGAGCAGGCGTGCCGACGGCGTCGGCCGCTGCCGCGCGGCGCGCACCAGGGCGTCGCGCGCGCCCGACGGCCACGCCGCGCGCGCGACCCGGTCGAAGGTCGCCGCATCGCCCAACACGAAGTCCATGGCCGCCACCAGATCGCGCGCCGCCGCCGACCAGCGCTGCTGCGTCAGGTGCACGCGGCCGCGCAGTGCCGCGGGGCGCGGCGCACTCGCCGACAGCGCATCGAGCAGCCCGACGGCCGCCGGCTGCGCCGCTTGGAGCCCGCCTTCCAGCCAGTTCAACTCCAGCTGGGCAACACGGGCCTCGACCGAGGGCGTGGTGCCGGCCTGCTCGACGGCGAGCATCCACCGCGCCTCGGTCCACTCGCCGGCCGCCATCCGGCGGACCGCGGCGCCGGCCACCCCGGCGGCCGCGGGGCCGCGGCGGAGACGCAGGGTTCCGAGCTGCGCGGAGCGCACCTCGAGCATGTCCCCGCCCCCCTCGTAGTCGAGCTGCCAGCGCCCTCCACTGGCCAGTTCGACCTGCAGCGCGGCATTGCCGACCGACCAGAGACCGACCGCGCCGCCCAGGCGAAAGCTCCCATCCGGGCTCAGGTGGAGCTCGGTCTCTCCGGCGTGCCAGATCCCGGCGATGGCGGCCGCTGCGTCGTCGCCGGCATCGACACCGACGGTGTCGGCCTGCCCGTCAGGCGGCCACAGCCACGCCAGGGTCGCCACGCCAACAGCGAACGGACCGACCCGACCCGGCAAGTCTGCCAGCGCCACTGCATCGTCGCCGACCGCGCGCTCCGCCGCGCCGAGATGCACGATCAACCGCGCCGGCCGGTAGATCGACAGCTGATCCGGCAGCCCGCGCAGAATGTCCGCCGACGTGCGGCTCGGCCAGCACCCGTTGTCGACCCGCGCGCGGACGACACCCGCCGCGCGCAGCGCGGCCTGCAGCTGCGCCGGCACCGCGTCCGCGCGGGCAACGCCCGCGCCGAACAGCAAATCTTCCCCGACACAGAGCACGGCATCCGCGTCCACGCCTGCCGGCCGCGGCCACGCGGCGCGCCAGGCGAGCACGCGGTCGATCTGCAGGACGACCTCCACCGTCGCCATCGCGACGACGACCGACCACACGACGGCCGGCCAACGGCGGCGGCGCCGCGGTTGGGGTGGACAAGGAGACACCGCCTCGGGAGCAGACAACGACGGCGAATGATAGCGCTCGCGAAGTGCCGGGCCGACCACTTCGCAGCGCCCACCGCATCGCCTCCTCGGGCTCCGTTGCCGTGCAACGGCTCAACCGGCCGGCGCCAGCGGGCACTGTTGCCGCCCGAGACTGCGCGTAGACTCCCGCCGGGCCCCCGATGCAGTTCACGTCGCTGCAGTTTCTCGTCTTCTTCCCCAGCGTCGTCGCGGGGTATCTGGTCCTGCAGCGCTCTTGGCGCGCGCAGAACACTTGGCTGCTCGCGGCCAGTTACTACTTCTACATCGCCTTCTCGTGGAAGTTCAGCCTGCTGTTGCTGTTCAGCACGGCGGCGAACTACGTCTGCGGAGCGGCGATCCACCGCGCGACTTCGGTCGGCGTGCGCCGCGCATGGCTGTGGACATCGCTCGCGATCAACCTCGGCATCCTCGGCTTCTTCAAGTACTACAACTTCTTCGCCGCGAACCTGGAGGCGTTGCTCGGCCTGGTCGGCCTGAGCATGTCGTGGCACATCAAGAACTTGATCCTGCCGTTGGGGATCTCGTTCTACACGTTCCAGGCCCTCAGCTATCCGATCGACATCTATCGGCGCCGCCTCGAGCCCGTGCGGTCGTTCCCGCAGTTCGCGCTGTTCATCGCGTTCTTTCCGCAGCTGGTGTCGGGCCCCATCGAGCGGGCGACCAATCTGCTGCCGCAGATCGCCGCCCCGCGCTCGGTCACCGTGCAGAAGTTCGCCGGGGGCGTGTGGCTGGTGGTGCTGGGAATCTACAAGAAGGTCGTCGTCTCCGAGGGACTGGGCCGCTACGCGCACGGCATCTTCGATCCTGCCGACACCTATGCCGGACTCGACGTCCTGCTGGCGTGCGGTTTGTTCTCGATCAAGATCTACGCCGACTTCGCCGGCTACACCGACGTCGCCCGCGGCTGCGCGCGCATGCTCGGCTTCGAGCTGATCCAGAACTTCCGCGCCCCGTACTTCGCCCCCAACATCCAGGACTTCTGGAGCCGATGGCACCTGAGCCTGACCAACTGGATCAAGGACTACATGTTCTATCCGATGGCGCTGAGCCGCCGCTGGGCCAAGCTGCTTGGACCGGGAGGCATCTCGATGGTGATCATGATCGTCATCGGCTTCTGGCACGGCGCGTCCTGGAACTTCCTGCTGTGGGGCGCCTACCACGGCGCCCTGATCCACGCGTACACGCTGCTGCGCCCCCACCTGTACCGGCGCACGCAGTTCCAAGCGGCTTGGGCGCGGCGGCTGTGGTTCTGCGTCCGCGTCGCGTTCACGTTTTGGCTGGTCGCGATCGCGGAGGTCTTGTTCTACGGCAGAGACTTCGAGCACGCCTGGCACTTGTTCCGCGACATCTTCGCCAATCCGGTGGCCAGCGACGCCACCGCCGGGATCGCCCTCCAGGCGCTCGTCCTGCTGGCGATCCCGGTGCTGCTCGACCTCGACGACTACCACAACCAACCCGCCGGGCCACCGCTCAGCACTTGGCGGCCCTTTTGGCGCTTCGTGGTGCGCGTCGGAATCGTGGTCGCGACGGCCGACGTCCTGCTGTCGACCACTCCGGTCCTGGTGAATCCGTATGTCTACGCCCAGTTCTGACTGCCTCGCCGGGCCGCGGCGCGTGGTGCTCATCACCGTCGCCATGGCGCTGCTGGCGACCATCGTCGCCCTGGCGCGGGGCCCCGCCGGCGGCGCGTTCGGCGCCGCGGTCGGTGTGCTGGGTCCCTGGCTCATCGCCGGCTGCCTCGCCCTGTACGGTGTGCTCAGGTGGGGCCTCGCGCCGCGCTTGCAGCGCGCACCGAGCGCCGCCGAGACAACCCACCAGCTGTGGCTCGCGGGCCGCAACGCGGCCCTCGTGCTCGTCAGCGCTGCTGCCGTATTGGAGACTTGGGAACGGGGGGCGGGCGACGGGGTGAAGCAGGAAACGTGGATGCTGAGTGGGCCGCCGCTCGGCGGTCCGCACGCATTTCGATTCGACGACGAGCTGGGCTGGGTCGGGCAGCCGCACCGCACCACGCACCTACGCACCGGCGACGCGGTGATCTCGTCGACGACGAATGCACACGGCTTCTTCGACATCGACCAAGACATCGACCTCGACGGGCCACCGCGCCTGGTGGTGGTCGGCGACTCGTTCGGCCGCGGCTGGGGCGTGCCGATGGAAGAGGCGCTGACGGCGCGCATCCGGGCGGCTCTGCCGCAGTATCAGATCGTCTGCCAAGCGGTCGCGGGCTACCGGCTCGACCAGATCGGCCTGGCCTACACGCGCTTCGCCCGGCCGCTGGCACCGCACGCCGTCGTGCTGGCGGTGATCGCAAGCACCAGCGAGCGCGAGAGCCGTCCGGTGCAGGGGCATGCACGGCCATGGTGCGTTCTTCGCGACGGCGAGCTCTACTGGTACCGCGGCCCGATTCCCGCGCTCCCCGACGCTCCGGAGGCCCGCATCCGCTACGCCGCGCGCCAGGAGCACGCCGCCGTGGTCTCGGCCGGCGATGCCTGGCACGCTCTCCTCGCCTGGGTCACACGGCACACCGCGCTGGGCAGTCGCACCCAGCGCGCCCTGCAGTTCCGTTTCGATTCCATCGACCGCCGGGCAGCGCTGGACCCAGTCACCACCGCCCTGGTCGCCCACCTCGACGCGCAGGTGCGCGCCGACGGCGGCCGGCTGCTCGTCGCGGTCGCGCCACCGTCGTGGGCCACTAGGGCCAAGTGGGCGACCAACAACATCACCCGCTGGTGCGACGACCTCCGCGCCGCGGCGGGCGCGGAGGTGCTCGACCTCACGCCGGCTCTGGTGCTAGAAGAGGGCGCCCTCTACACCGAAGGCGCCAACGCCCACCCCAACGCCGCCGGGCACGCCGCCGCAGCGGCAGCGATCGTGCGCGCCCTCGAGACCCGCCAAGACTGACATGGACCTGCAGCAAGAGATCATTGCGCTCATCAACCGCGTCGTCCGCGACAGCACCGGTCGCGAAGTCGACGTCCAGCCGGACGACCGCATCATCGAGACCGGGCTCTTGGACTCGCTGAGCATGGTCAACCTCGTCATGGCCCTGCAGGCGGAAATGCAGGTCGACCTCGACATCAACGACATGAACGAGACCACCTTCGGCTCGCCCGTGGCGATTGCCGCGCTGGTCGCCGAACGGCGCGGGTAAGCTCAGAAGTACGACTGCAGCACGCCGCGCCGCCGGATGTCGACGGTGGCGCAGTGGAAGCTGCCGCCGAACTTGTAGTTGTTGCGGAACGGGCACGGCACGGGCTCGAACCCCCACGCGCTGAGCATGTCCATCGTCGGGCCTTCTTCGGCCTCGACGACGACGCGCCGCTCGTCGAGGTTGAGCATGTTCATCGACAGCCAGCGGAACGAGTGATACCAGGGGTGGTCCTCGGCCATGGTCGAACGCGGCGCCGGCCGCAGCTCCCAATCACCCTTGCGCAGCACGTCGGGCACTTCGCGCAGCGGCCGGTCGGGGTTGACGAGGATCTTGCCCGGGCACAGCGGCACGAACGTCGCGTCGATGTGGATCGCGCGGTAGTCGTCGAACTCGACCCGGTGGAAGGCAAACGTGTCCCCGTACTGCCGCCGCAGCCAATCGATGCCGAAGTCATTGGTGACGTGGCTGCGCTGGATGAAGATGTCGCGGCCGCAGCGCGCCATGTCGGCGGCGTCGAACATCGGCTCGAACTCGGTGAGCACCGACGCATCCGCCCCGCGCTGCGAGCGATAGGCCGGGCCCGACATCTCCGGCTTGGGCGCCGCCGTCCACCGCGCGCCCTGGCGGAAGTAGTCCTTCAGCAGCTTGCGGTAGGCGAACACCTCGAAGTAGCGCGACCGCCAAGCCATCGGCGCCTCGAGGATCTCGTTGCCGAGCACGATCAGCACGTCGCGCGGATCCGCCTGGCAGTTGCCACCGGGCACCGTCCAGTGCGGCGTGACGATCGGCCGGTCGTGCGCCATCGGCTGCGGCCGGCGCACCGTGACGCCGGCACCCTCGAGAATCGAGACGAACTGATCGAGCTCGCGCTGCGCGGCCGCGCAGTAGATCGCCTCGATCCGCTGGCCGCCGTGCGTCAGGTGGTAGGTACGCGAGCGCTCGAGGTGCTCAGTCGCGGTCACCGCCTCCAGGGCGGCGTCCCACGGCAGCGCCACGGCGCCGTCGAGAACGCCGACGATGATCTCCTCGAGCGGATCCCATTCGTTCCAAGAGTTGACGACCGGGAGCCGGGTCTCGCCATCCGCGCGCGCAGGTTCTGACATCGGCTACCAGTGTGCGCCCTGCGCCCGCCCGCGATCAACTCGGCAGGAAGCGGCGCACGGCTTCCAGGGTGTCGGCCTCAGCCGCAGTCTTGTCCGGCCGGTAGCGCCGCACGCGGGCGAAGCGCAGCGCCACGCCCCCCGGATACTGGGGGCTGTGTTGGACACCGTCGAAGGCGATCTCGACGACCAGCTCCGGCCGCACGCGCACCACGTGGCCCTCGATGCCGATGGCCCGCTCCTGCAGGGCGTCCGTCTGCCACCGGAGCAGCGCATCGGTCATGCCCTTGAAGGTCTTGCCCAGCATCACGAAACCGCCATCGGGGTCGCGCGCGCCGAGGTGCAGGTTGGACAGCCAACCGCGCCGCCGGCCCGAGCCCCACTCCGCCGCCAGAACGACGAGGTCGAGGGTGTGCACCGGCTTGATCTTGCGCCACGACGCCCCTCGCCGGCCGGCTTCGTACGGAGCGTCGAGCGCCTTGGCCACGACGCCTTCGAAGCCCGTCGCCAACACCTCTTCGAGGAACGCATCGGCCGCCGGCGGCGCGTCGGTCTCGAGGCGAGGCACGGCTTGCGGAGCCGACACCACGCGGCGCAGCCCCGCCGCGCGCTCGACCGCCGGCAGATCGAGCCAGTCCTCGCCATCGAGGTGCAGACAGTCGAAGAAAAACGCGCGCAGCGGCAGCGCCGCGCGGTCGGCGGCCGCCGCTTCGCCACGGCCGAAGCGCCGCATCGTCACCTGGAACGGCAGCGGCCGGTCGTCGGCGCTCCAGGCCAAGACCTCGCCGTCGAGCACGACGGCGCGCGCAGGCAGCGCGCGCACGGTCTCGACCAGCTCCGGCACCGAGGCCGTGACGTCGCGCAGCCGGCGCGAGAACACCGCGACCCGATCGCCGTCGCGGTGCACCTGAACGCGGGCACCGTCGAGCTTGGCCTCGAAGCCGGCGCGGCCGAAGGCGTCCAGCACCTCGGAACTGTCCGCGGCCGACTGTGCCAGCATCGGCTGCAACGGCCGCATCAGTTGGAGCCCCAACCCCGCAACCGCCTGCGCGCCACCGCGGGCGGCGACGGCGGCGACCCCGGCGAGATCGCCGCGCAGCATGGCGGCGCGACGCACCACCGCCACGGGGATCTCGTAGGCGCGCGCGACGGCGTCGGCCATGACGCCCTCCAGAGCGCCCTGGCGTAGGGCGCCGGCAAGCAGTCGCACCAGGAAGTCGACCTCGGCGGCCGTGGCCCGCGCCAGGAGCGCCGCCAACGTCGTCTCGCGGCGGGCGCGCGCGCCCGTGCCGTGCTCGACGGCGATGGTGACCAGCGCGCGCTCGACTTCGGCGACAGTGAGCGTCGAATCTGGACATGAAGGCACGTCGCGCGCGACGGTCGCGATCCGCTGGCCACCGAGGCCGAGGGCTCCTTGCAAGGTGCGACCGCTCAACCACGCGACCACGGTCTCGACCTCGTCCGGGGCGGCCGCGCGCAGCGCGGCCGCGAGCGCGTCAGTCTTCGCCTGCCGGGCCCGCGTCGCGGCGACGGCACAGGCGGCATCCACGAGCGCTGCCAGCGTCAGCACAATTGTGAGATCCTAAGTCGCGCGCCCGGGGCTGGGGACCCCTGCAGGTCATCCGTGCATGACAAACTCTGGTGTAGCCGTTGCCAACAAGCTGCAGAAGACCTGCGAGACCACGGCCTCCGGCGACTCAATCCCTATCAGGCGGACGCTCAGACTCGAGACGTTCCAACCAGCGCTTCGAGTTCAGCGTGTCGGGATGCTCCTCGCCGAGGATGCGCCGACACGCGTCGAGCTCCTGTTCTTCGAGCGTGCGCGCGCCGTCGGCGCTGCCGAGAAGCACAGCGGAGGCGTAGGAACGTCCTGCTGCGGCGGCGCCGGTTACATCGTACCGCTGACGACGTCGCGGCCGCCAGTGCCCGGTCGCAGAGTCCGACGCACACGACTCTGCTGCCGGCTCGGTCATCACAGGCTTCTCTGACCGCATCGCCATGTGCATTCTGGTCGTGATGCAGCCCAACTCCGAAGCCGCCGTGGCCCGCGATGCCGAAACTCCTCGACCCGCTTCGCCGGCAATGGGTGTGGCCGGCAACCCCTCGCCAGGGCCCACTCCTGCCGGAGACGAGGCCAAGGTCCACGTCGTAGCGCTGCTGAAGACTGGCAAGACCGCGGTTCCCAGCGACCTGCTCACCGATCTGCTGTGTCGCCTGCACGGCGAGGCCGGGTTCGTGATCCTGCGCGCGGCGGCCGAAGCCACGCAGCGGCGCATGCAGATCGCGGCCCGCGAGAAGCTCCGCGTTCGGGAGCGACCTGCAGGGGGAATGCTCGGCGATTATCGGACGGCGCGGCCCCGTCAGGCGCCGCGCCCCTACACGACGCGGCTCTATCGACTCGATCCGCTCGAGGCGAGCTGCGACTGCCCGGACTTTCGCGGCAACTCGCTCGGGCTCTGCAAGCACGTGCTCGCCGTCTTGGCTGATCTGGGCAAGCGCAGGCGGGCGTTTGCCCGAGCCCGGGTGGAGGTGTTGGCCGAGAGAACGAAGCCGGAGCTGCGGTGGTCGCCATGCAAGCCGTTGACCGGAGCCGGCGACTGGATGATGCAGATCGAGTTGCTCTGGCCGAAGCGAGGCCGAAAGCCGGCAGCACGGTGGCGAGAGCTGAGGCTGGAGTTCGACGGCGGCAGCGACGGTGGTACCATGCGGTTGCGCAACGCGCACGCAAGAGACGTCCGCTTGCGAGCCGAGCTGATTCGTCGGTTGCGTTCGTGTGGCGACGACCCGGCGCTGCGCGGGTGGCTGCGCGACGAGCAGGAGCGCTTGGCGACGGCGGTCGAGTTGTTGCCGCTGTCTCGTCTCACGGCGCGACCGCGTGGCTTCCGTCGCAAGCTCTATCCGTACCAGCGGGAAGGTGTCCTGCGGTTCCTCGCGACCGGACGTCTCTTGCTCGGCGATGACATGGGGCTCGGCAAGACGACGCAGGCGATCGCCGCCTGTCACGCCCTGGTCAACCATGGAGTTGTCCGCCGCGGGCTGCTCATCGTGCCCGCGCCTCTCAAGCAGCAGTGGCTGCGCGAGTGGAATGCGTGTTGCGATCTACCGATCGAGGTCGTCGACGGAACACCCGAGGCCCGTGCCGACTGCTACCGCCGCACGAAGCAGGGCTTCCTCGTCGTCAACTACGAGCAGGTCTTGCGAGACCTCGAGCTTGCCAAGCAATGGCAGCCGGACATCGTGCTCCTCGACGAAGCACAGCGGATCAAGAACTGGCAGACGAAGACCGCCGCGACGATCAAGCAGCTCGACGCGCCATTTCGGCTGGTGCTGACGGGGACGCCGTTCGAGAACCGACTGAGCGAGCTCGACTCGATCCTCGAGTGGCTCGACCGCCGCCCGCTGCAACCGATTTGGCGGTTGATGCCGTATCACGAGATGCAGAACGGCAAGGGGCTCCGTCACCTCAACGTCCTCCGCGAACGATTGGCTCCCGTGCTCGTGCGACGTCGGCGCCAGGAGGTGCTCTCCCAGCTGCCCGGACGCACCGACACGTGTATCGACGTGCCGCTCACCGACGAGCAGCGGGACGAGCACGACGAGCGCACCCAGCCGATCGTCAGGCTCCTCCAGATCTGCGATCGCCGGCCACTGACGCGCGCCGAGTTCCTCCGGTTGATGATGTTGTTCACCGAGCAGCGGGTGCTGGCCAATGGCATGGCGCAGTTCGAGTTCGAGGAGGTGTGGCCCGGCATCGAGAAGGCGCGTCCGACGCGTGCTCTGCTGAACAGCCTGGCGATGCCCAAGCTCACCGAGCTGCGTGCGCTGTTGCACGAGATCGTCGTCGAGCAGGAGCGAAAGGTGGTCGTCTTCAGCGCATGGCGACGGGCATTGCGGCTGGCGGACTGGGCTGTCGCCGCGCCGTTGCGGCAACACGGCGTACGCAGCGCATTCTTCACCGGCGCCGAATCCCAGCGGCGCCGCGACGAGAGCATCGTCGCATTTCACGACGACCCCGCGACGCGCATCCTCTTCGCCACGGATGCTGGCGGCGTCGGTCTCAATCTTCAGCGCGCGGCGTCGTGCTGCGTGCACTTCGACCTGCCGTGGAATCCGGCGGTGTTCGAGCAGCGCGTCGGTCGGGTCTGGCGGCTCGGGCAGACCGAGAAGGTCGACGTCTACTCGCTGGTGGGCGAACGCTGTATCGAGACACGCATGGCGGGCGCGTTGCAGACCAAGCAGGCGACGTTCTCGGCCGTGTTCGACGGGGACACCGACGAAGTTCGGTTCGAGGAGCAGGGCGGCTTCCTGCGCGCAGCCCGCAAGCTCGTAACGGACGATGGGGTCGCGGCGGACGCGGGAAGCGATGATCTTGGCGTAGACCGCGTGGGACAGACAACCCCTGCTGACGGGTCCGCAGAGCGTTTCCCGCAGGAGCGTCAGAAGCATGATGCTCGCCCCGACAAGGAAGCAGAGGCAGGAGCACACCATGAGGGGCGGCGCGAGCCCAGCCCGGAGCCAACCGTGGTTCGCAGCTTGCTCGCGGGCCTCAGCGTGCAGCCCCGGTCCGACGGCGGTTTGGTCATCGAGGCCGATTGCGAGTCCGCGGCAGTGCTGGCCCAGGTGTTGCGCAGTCTCGCGGGAGCGATCGAAGGGGCTGCGCCGGATCGGGTGCCCGGCGCATGAGCACGAGCTACGGGCAGGTCAGCGTCACCACCGGCGTGCTCATCAGCGAGGGGAACGCCGCCGGGTCATGCAGCAACTGCTGGAAGTGGACCGAGCCCCGTGCGGTCGGCGGCACGGGCAGGTCGAGCACGATCTCGCCATTGCCATCCGACCGGCCCGGCAGCGCGACCAGCGGCACGACGTTGTAGGTGCACAGCCCGCCGGGCAGCGACACCGGGGACTGCGCCACGCCGATGCCGGTCACCACCGGCGCGTTGGGCCGCAACAGCGTGCCGGTCAAGCGCAGGCTGCCTGCGTAGGTCATCTCGCCGCGCAGCATCGGCACCAGCGCGAACGCGCAGCCGCCCTGTCCACCGGTCACCGTACATCGCGACTGCGGCGTGACGTCGATCTGCACGTTCGAGAACGCCTGGGTGCGCTGCCCGCCCGTGAGCGGGTAGCGCACGGCGTTGTCGGTGTGGATGCGCACGGCCAAGCCGGCGGCGGTGAGCACCACCGGCACCGACACGGTGCTCTGCGCGCCGAAGCCCGCGACGAGCTCGAAGCTGCCATCGTCGCCGACGTCGATCCGCACCAGATGGCGCGCGGTCGCCTGGTTGAGGGCGCTCGCGGAGTGCCGCAGCACCACCGTCGCCGCGGCCGGGGCATTCGCGAAGAGGGTCAGCAACGTCGTGTGCGGACCGACACTCGCTTGCAGACCCGGAGTCGCGACGTTGCTGGACTCGGTGATCTGCAGCGAGGTTCCGACCGCGGCGTCGTGGCGGAAGGCGAACGACGAGACCGCGCCGCCGAGGCCCTGGGCCGCCGGCGCGGCGACCGAGAGCCGCGTCGTCTGCGGCGTCAGGTCGGTGCCGGCGGGCAGCGTGGCGGTGGCGCCGCCGGCGTTGGTGACCAAGGGAGTGGCGGCCACGTAGCGGACCGAGCTCACCTGGGCGGCGGCCGGTGCGGCGACGATCAGGGCGGCGGCGAGAGTCGTGGACGGAACGAGAGTGTGCATGGCGCCTCGCGGGTCGTGGGTAGGGACGCGGGGGTGGGTTGCGCCGCGCTGCAGCGCACACGGTGGTATCGCAGAAAGGGGCTCGACGGTGCCGAGGCCGGGAGAAACACAGCAGCCGGCGCAGTGGCGCGGCCGGGTCATTCAAGAGAGGCCATGGCGTAGGATGCGGGCGATTTGCCGGGGACCCCTCACTCACTGCTCCGCCGCCTGCTGGCGGTCTCCGTCGGACTGACGCTCGGCGTGGCCGCGCTCGAGGCGGCGCTGCGGCTGGCGGGCATTCCGGCGGTGGTGCCCCCGTTCGCCCTGATCCGCGCCGAGGGGGCGGACGCCAACTTCGAGCCCGACGCCGCACTCTTCTGGCGCTTGCGCACCGACAGCGCCAAGTACCGCGGGGCGCCGCCGGGAGTCCGCGGCTGGTGGCCGGCGGGGCCGGCGACCGACGGCACGCTGCGCGTCCTCTGCCTCGGCGACTCCTCGACGTTCGGCGTCGGCGTGCTGTACGAGCACTGCTATGCCCTACGGCTCGAGCAACGGCTGCAACGGGACCGACCACTGCAGCGCGTCGAGTGCCTGATCGGCGGCCTGCCCGGCCATTCCTCGCACCAGACGCTGCAGCTGTTTCGCCATCACGGCCGACAGCTGGCACCTGACGTCGTCGTCGCCTACCTCGGTGCGTGGAACGACCACCGCCCGGCGAGCGAGCGCAGCGACGCCGCCTGGTCACGGCATCTCGCCGCGGCGGCCGATCCGTGGGTGCCGCGCATCTGGCTGGCGGGGGAGCGATTGCGCGGCCGACTGCGCGGAGAAACCGGCCTGCGCGTGCCGCTGGCCGACTTCGTGCACAACCTCGACGCCCTGGTCCGCGACGCGCGCGCCGCCGGCGCCGCGGTCGTGCTGCTGGTGCCCCCGCTGCACCCGGCGGGGATCGAGGCCAATCCGATCGCCCGCGACTACCGGGCAGCGGTGCGCGCCCGTGCAGGTCGCGGCGTGACCGTGATCGACGCTGCCGCACTGCTGGAAGACGCGCACACCGCCCTGCCGGCCGCCGCCACTGGCGGCGCCACCGATGTGTTCCTCGACTGGGTGCACCCGACGGCGCGGGGTCACGACATGCTGGCAACCGCGCTCGCCGAGGCGATCGACGACCTCACGCCGCCGGCGATCGACGGCGCGTTCGCGAGCGCGCTCGCCGGCAGCGTCGCACCGACCGCTGTCGACGCCCTCGCACCGGGCACACTCTCGGTGCGCACGGAAGCGCCGGTCGATGAGCGCACGCGGGTGTGGATCGGCGAGCGCTGGGCAAGCGACGTCACCCGCCAGGGGCCGGAGCTGCGCGTTTCGCTGCCGGCCCTCCTGCTGCCTGGAAAGCACCTGGTCGAGCTGCGCACCGAACACGGCCCGCATACGGTCGGCCACCTGCGCGTCCGCGCGCCTCCGCTCGAGGTCGAGATCACTGGCGCCGAGGGCGCGCGTCAAGTCCACCTCAAGTGGTCCGGTCCTGCGGGTTGGCACGCGCTGGCCTGGTTGGCGCCCACGGTACGACCCAGTCCCGCGCAGACTCGATTCGGCCCCATCCACCTCGACCTGCCATTCGCGCCCGGAGTGCCCCCCATGGTCGAGCTGCCCCCGGCGCCGATCGCGCTAGAGCTGGACGACCGCGGCCACGCCACGACGACGCTTCCGTCCGGCGCCAGCACCGGCCAGCTCCACATCCAAGGCGTCCTGCTCTGGCCAGAAGCGCGACGGGTCTCGAGTTGGCCGCAGGCGCAGCCCGGACTCGCGACAGCCGCGGTGACGGTCACCCTCTGAGGCGGCGAGCGATCGCCCTTGACGCGGCACTCGGACTAAGGCAAAAGCTTTTTGCTTATAAGAATGACCGCTGCAACCCATTCCAAATGGGGCTTTTACGGCCGTAGGCAAGAACTCGACGAGATCCGTGAGATCTTGCGTCGGGAACGCTGGTTCTTTCTGAAGGTGTCCGGGCGGCGACGGATCGGGAAGACCAGCTTGGTTCAGCAAGCGCTCCGGGCAGAGGGTCGAGAGAGGGTCCTATACCTACAGACTCCAGATTCTGACCCGGCCGGCGTCGTCTCCTCCGCTCGCGATTTCTACGAGCTGTTCGGGGTGACTCACCCACTTCCGGTGGACCTTCGCTCGCTGGCCGCCTCCATCGCGGAGCTCGCGCGGCGCGGCTTCGTCATCGCAGTGGACGCGTTTCAGTACTTCCATCGAAAAGCGCTGTTCGAGTTCACCTCCTACCTACAGGCAGAGGTCGACCGTCTCGCTCGCGACGCGGCAGAGGTGCCAGGCGGCTTGATCGTCCTGGGCTCGATCCACACGGAGATGGCAGCGCTCCTCGAGGATCGCAGTGCGCCACTCTTTGCGCGACTGACACACTCGCTCGAGGTGCCACACCTCGACATTGCGTCCGTACTCGAGATACTCGGCGCGCACGCAGATCCGACAGCCGAACGGCTCTTGTTCCTTTGGAACCTCTTTGAGGGCGTGCCGAAGTTCTACCGTGACGCTTTTGAGGAGAGCGTCCTCGGAGCCGACCGAAACGAGCTGTTGCAGGAGCTCTTCTTCTCGAGGTCCTCCCCGCTCCGCACGGAGGCGGAGAACTGGTTCTTGCGCGAGCTCCGAGGCCGCTACGACTTGGTCCTGAAGTACATCGCTCGAAACCCCGGATGCACGAACGGCGAGATCAATGCGCACGCCCGGTCGGTCGAGCCCGATAGTGCGAAACAGGTTGGCGGCTATCTGAAAGTTCTTCGAGAGCGCTACCAGATGGTTGATCAACTGCAGCCGATCTTCGCCAAGCCAACCTCTCGAAACAGCCGCTACTACATCAGCGACAACTTTCTCCGTTCATGGCTGGCGGCGCTGGCGGCGCCCGCCGCTTCGGTGAACTTCCGTCCACTCGATGAACTGGTGCGAGAGGCTGGCGATCGCCTCGCCGATGCCGAGGGTCATGGCCTCGAGAAGCTCGTCGGGACCTTGTATCAGGAACGCAGTCGCAAGGGGCTTTCTGGCTTCCGGCTGACCCAACGAGTGCGCGGATTCTGGGACCGTGGGCAAACCGAAATCGACCTGGTAGCCCTCAACGAGGACGAGCGCATCGTCCGGTTGGGGACGTGCAAACGCTCCGCCCACCGACTCGCCCCCGACCTTGCCACGTTCGACGGACACGTCAGCCGGTTCGTGCAAGCGGCGTCTCGCATCCGGGGGTGGCGCATCGAGAAGGTCGCCATCGCGACTCGGCACATTCCTGAGACCCGGCGGGCTGTGCAGCGGGCCGGCTACCTCGCCCAAGACCTCGACGACCTGACGGAGGACCTGTGAGGGAGCTCCCGACCCGGCATCGAGAAAGCACCGTGACGCAAACGACAACGGCAATACAGTCGCGGCCCGCATGACCTCGCCCGCACCGCGCGATCCAGCCGAATGGGCCGCCTTGCTCCGCACCAATTGGGAGAAGCGCGCCCGGTCCCCGTCCCGCGACTTCTACGTCGCGTCGTGTCCGGGATGGAACGACGCGCAACGATGGGAGCAGCAGGCCGAGAGCGACGCCGACTTTTTTCTCACCGGCCTGGACGACGCTTTCCTCGCCGACGCAGAGGTGCTCGAGGTCGGCTGCGGCGTCGGGCGGCTGGCGCGGCCGCTCGCGCAGCGCGTCCGCAGCTACACCGGCGTCGACATCGCGCCCGGCATGGTCGAGGAGGCGGGCCGGCGCTGCGCCGACCTCACCAATGCGCGCTTCTTCGTCAGCAGCGGCGATGGCATCGCGGCCGAGGCCCGCGACCGGCGCTACCGGCTCATCGTGTTCTTCGCGGTCCTGATCCACTGCCCCAAGGCGCTGATCGCAGCCTTGGTCGGCGACGCGTTCGCCCAGCTCGACGACGGCGGACAGCTGCGCTTCAACGTGCGCGCCGACCCCGACGATCCGACCGGCATCGAAGCGCCGGCAGCGACGGTCGAGCGCGCCCACGACGAGATGGCGGAAGTGCAGGAAGCCGTGGTCACCGACGCCGAGATGGCGCTGATCGACGACCACTACTACATGGGCGACGCCTTCCGCTACGACGAACTTCCCGGGTTCTTCGAGAGCGCGTGCGGCACGGCTGTCGACGTCGTGCTGCGCCGGTTCGACGCTGCCAACATCTACGGCTGGCTCCGAGGCCGCGACCGGCGCGACGCCTGAAGCTGGATCTACCGACGCTCACTTGGCGCCGAGGAGCACGGTCCCGCCGGCCGACGCGCCGAGCCCCCCGATGCCCGACGGGTCGACGACCATTGCCTGAACGTGGAGCTCGGCTCCCGCCAAGGACGCCACCGACGGAATCGGCAAGGCGAGGTTCACGCTGCCCGCCCCACTGAACCACGGCACGCCGACGTCGGGGCTGACCAACAGCGCGCAGCCGGAGAAACCGAATCGCTGCATCGCCAACGGCAACGACAGCGGGCCCCACTGTCGATTGGAGGCGCCGAGCCAGAGGACACCGGGTTGCGCCGCCGGCAGCTGCCCGAGGCGGAGTCGAAACTCCTCGCCGATCCAGGGCAACGCACGCGGGGCCGGCTGGAGCGTGGGAGTCCCCGCGGTTCCTCCGCAACCGGCGCCAAACGAGCTGTAGTTCGCCGGGTTGACCGGCAGGTACTGCATCGTCATCGCCGAGTCCGAGGTCCCCACCATCTGTCGGCGGCGCTCGTCGTAGGCCAGTCCCAGATCGCGTCCGATCGAGGATCCCGGCGACAGCACGCCGGGGACCCAGTCCCCGTCCACCCACTCCCAGACCGAGAATCGGTAGCCGGGTGGCGCGCCCGACGCCTGACCGATGATCATCCGCTGGCGCGCGGTGTCGAAGGCCATCGCGATGCCCGTGTAGGCGAGCGCGGGCCGCGTCGGCGTCAGCCGCTGAGACCAATCCACGCCATCCCACTCCCAAGTCTGACGCTCTCCGTACAGGACGGTCCGCCCGCGGCTCGGATCGTACGCCATCGCGTGGCGCGCGGTAAACGACGGCGAAGTCTGCGGGAGTCGCTTGCGCCACTGCTGGCCATCCCATTCCCAGGTGTCGGACAGGGCCATCCGCTGGCTGTCCAAGCCGCCGAACAGCACGACGCGCTGTCGCAGTGCATCGTACGCCATCGACGCGTAGCGCCGCGGTTGCGGTCCGGCCGCCGCCACCAGACTCCACGCGCTACCGTCCCACTCCCAGGTCTCGCCACTGTCCCCGTTGCCGTCGAATCCCCCGAAGAGAACGATACGGTCGCGGTGAGTGTCGGTCACCATCGCGTGCCCGTAGCGGTGGGGTCCGAACGCCACCGTCACCCACGCGCTACCATCCCACAGGTTGGTGAGATTCTGAGGACTCCAAACCGCCATGAGGGCACGGCCGCCGTGGCGCAGCACGCGCCCCCCGACCCGATCGTAGGCCATCGCGCCTTCCAACGCCTCCGGACAGCAGGTGTAGACCGAGGTCCACGTCATCTGGGCCGAAAGCGCGGTGGTGAGCGCGCCGAGCAGAGCCGGACGCAGCACACGAAGGGGGAGGTTCGTCATGCAATGGTCCTGGACAACGCGGCACCGGAACGCTGCGCGCTTCGAGGCGATTTTTGGGCCAAACGGCCGTGACGTCACCGGCCTGTGGCCGGTGTATCCCGCGGGCAAGCGCGATCGCTGACCCGCAAACCGTTTCCGCCCTGGAGCCAAACCATGACCGTTGCCACGACCCTCTCCTCCCCCACGCCGAAGACCGAGCCTCACGCGGACCCCGCCCGCCGCAGACCGCGCAAGCGCGGCGCCCATGCCTTCATCGCGGCAGCGCTGATGGGCCTGGGTCTTTCTTCCCCCACCGCGACACAAACTCTCGGCGACTCGAACGTGATCGCCCCAGTCCCCCTGTCGGGCTTCCCCGAGGGCATCGCCGTCCGCGGCAACAGCTTCTACGTCTCGGGACCCGCGGCGTTCGGCCTGCCGCTGGGCTCGGCCTTCGTGCACAAGTACGACAAGCAGACCGGCAACCTCGAGACCACGTTCCCCATCACTCTGACCAACCCGATGGCGGGCATGAGCGGGGCTTCCTGCATCGCGTTCGGCCCCGATGGAGGCCTGTTCGTCGTCGAGCCCTTCGTCGGCATCCTCAAGCTGGATCTCGACCCGGCCAACACTCAGTCGGTGTACGCGCCGTTCGCGCCGATGGGGCCGTCCCTGCTCAACGACCTCACCTTCGACGAGGACGGCAACCTCTACGTCACCGACTCCTTCGCCGCGTCGATCTACAAGGTGCCCGCGGGTGGCGGGCAGCCCGTGCTTTGGTTCAGCGACCCCGCCCTCGCCGGTCACCCCGCTCTGCCGTTCGGTGTCAACGGCATCCGCATCGACAGGAACAACCAGCACGCCTACTTCTCCGTGACGGTCGACACGTCGTGGAACGGGGTCATCTACCGCCTCCCGCTGGTGGACAGCCCCGACGCCGGCGATCTCGAGGTGTTTGCGTCGCTGGGGTTCACGGGCCCGGACGGCATTGCCTTCGGCAAGTCCGGCAACCTGTACGTCGCCGAAGCGCTGTCCAGCACGATCAAGGTGCTCGATCCCAGCGGCGCCGTCACCGCGGTCCATGCGGGACCGGCGACCAACCCCGCAGGGGGGACCATTCCCTGGGCGAACCCGGCGAACATCGCGTTCAACGACCAAGAGCGGACGCTGCTGGTGACCAACCACGCCAGCCTCGTCCCCTACGATCCGAGCCTCTTCGTCGTGTTCGACGTGTTCGTCGACGACAAGGCGTCGCCGCTGCCGTGAGGTCGGCGCGCGAGCGCGATTTGCCGGCAACAACCGTGACGTTTGCTCCGGCCGGCGGGTGAAAGAGTGCCGCGCGTGAGTGCGCGGTGATGCCACTTCCCTTGGAGCAACGATGAATCGCCTATAGCTTCTGGGCGGCCTGATGGCCGCCGTCCTTCCGGTCCAAGCCCAGGACTCGAGCCGGTCGCAGCCGTCGCCGGAGGCTGCCGCAGCCGAGTGGATGATCCCGCTCCACACCCAGCCCGACGACGTCGATGGCGCCGCTTACGGCACCTGGGCTGCCGGCCCCGACTACAAGGCCTCGTTCGACGACGGCTTCACCTTCTACCCGGTGCTCGGCGAGGACTACCCCCGCAACCTCCCCCTGCGCTGGCGCACCGAGGACATCTCGGCCGGGGGTGTTTCGTTGATCGGGGCCATGCCGGCCGCGTCCCGGCACGCCGCAAACTGGCGCTACGAGCTGCGCTACGGCACTGTCACCGAGGCCTACGACATCCGCACCGACGGGGTCGAGCAGACCTTCGTCTTGCACCGAGATGCGGGCGGCCACGACGTCGTCGTCACCGGTCGCATCGACACCGAGCTGCACGGCCAACCGACATCGGCCAGAGTTCAGGCCCTGTCGTTCGCCGACGACGCGGGGCGGCCGATCGTGCGCTACGGCGAGGCCCTTGCGTTCGACGCTCTCGGTCGAACCATCCCGGTGACGACGAGCTTCGACGGCGAGCGCATCCGGTTGACCGTCGACGGGCGGTGGCTCGACAACGCCGCTTTTCCGGTGACGATCGACCCGCTGACTTCGAGCAAACTGATCGCGGTGACGACCGCGTTCGTCAACTACCCGAACGTCGCGCGTGACACCATCAACGACCGGCTGATGACGACCTACTCGCGCGCGAGTTCGGGCTCGGACTACGACCTCATCGGCCGTCTACTCACGGACGACTTCAACAACCTCGGCCTGGTGTTCATGGACATCACGGCCAATTGGAGCACCCGATACGCCTCGGTGGCCTACGCGCGCAGCGCGGACAAGTGGATCATCGCGTTTGGCCGCGAGAACCTGCCGGGTGCAGGAGTCCGCCTCTACTACCACGATGGCACCAGCACCGCGAGCATGAGCGGAAACACCGTGTTCGTACCGCGACCCGTTGGCTACCAAGACCAGGTGCCGAGCATCGGTGGCAACGCGACGGACTCGGCCGCGGGTCGCGCTTACCTGGCGTTCCGTCGCGACCAGGGCTCCGGCTCGCCAAACACGATGCACTCGCGCATCTACGGCGTGCTGATCGACCCGCAGAACGAAACCCTCGGCCCCGCCAACAACCTGCGCACCAGAGCCGTCTTCACGACCTACGACGCGGAGGCGCCGTGTGTCACCCCCGACAACGGCGGCCTCGGCGCCTGGATCATCGGCTGGCAAGAGCAGGACCACACCTTCGGGCCAGGCGACGCATGGGACATCTACATCCAGCAAGTGCGCGCGTTCGGCCAGATCGGCTTCGAGACCAAGGTGGGCGATCCTGGCGCGACCAATCGGCACAAGCTCCGACCTCAGGTGGCCGGCTCCGGCGGCAACTTTCTGCTGACGTACTTCACTCGGGACAACGTCCTGCCGTTCAGCGACCTGACCGGTGACGAGATGTTCACCCAGCGCTTCAGCTGGCCGGATTCATTCGCGAGCCCGACCTACCGCGCCCCACGCTCCTTGGTCGCAGGTCCCGGCAACGGGCTGCGCACCAACGTGACCAACCGAGCAATCGCGTTCGACGCGGACACCGAATCACACTGGGCGGTGGGCTACCGCACCGTCGCCAACGACTCCTTCGTCGCCCGACTCGGCTGGCGGGGCGGCGTCGTCGAGAGCGCGGTCGTCTACGCGGACCCCGTCGACGCCGCTGGCTCGTCCGGCCTCTGCTACAACGAAGACGCGCACGAGTTCGCGATCGTGTTCGGCACGCAGCAGTTCAACCGGCTGCAGGGCCGGCGCTTTCAGTACCAGGCGGCCGCCAACATCGTCTTCGGCCTCTCCTGTGGGCCGTTGACCATCGCCGGCGACAACCGCGGCAAGTTCGACCAACCGTTCGCCGGCTCGCAGTGGTATCAGGTCACCCTGGATGGTGTGCCCAACCAGCCCGCGGCGCTGTTCCTCGGCCTCAACCGAGGCAGCACCCCGATCGCCGGCTGCACCCTCTTGATCGACCCCGCTGTCGGGTTCACCCACGTCTTCACCGGCTTGACCAATCCGCTGGGCAAGCTCAGCGTGCCGGTCGCACTACCGAACTCGATCCTCAGCGCCGATGTCGTATGGCAGTTCTTCCAGTACGACGGCGGCACGGGGCAGACGCTGGCCTCCAACGGGCTGATCAGCCAAGTCCGCTGATTGCGGCACTCCAGCTGCGCGAGCGGCGACCCGTCAGAAGCCGATGGTGAGCCCGAGGCCGTTGCTGAACTCGAGCGGCCGCCCGGTGCCTGGGACCGCGGCCTGCGCGGCGAGGTCGGCGCCGAGGAACGCCGGGTCGGGCGGGACACCGATCGCGACGGCACCGGTACCCGCGGCGTCGGCGACGAACGACTGGATCAGCAGCGGCCCGGTCAAATCTACGTGGACCGGACAGCCGAACAGCGAGAGCGGCACGGCGAGCGGTAGACCGACGGCGACGGCGACCGCGGTGCCCGGTGTCGCACCGTCCACCTGCAGGTCGAGCCCGGCGTAGATCAACGGAGCTGCCGCGCGCACCTGCAGTGCCCCGCAGCCGGCGCCCAGCGCCGTCACGGCCGCAGCCGGCGAGACCGGGTCCAGCCGCAACGCGTGCGGAGCAGTGCCACTGCGCGGATTGCCCGAGCCCGCGATCTGGCCCAGCTCGTTGACCGCAACGAGCTGGTCGACCTCCCAAGCGGGATCGACGATGCCGTTGGTGGCCGGCGACAGATCGACCAAGCCGCTGGCCGGCGTGTACGCGAACGCACCGGAACGGAAGATCGTGGAGGAGCCGATGATGACGTAGTACTGCCAGTTCCCGACGATCAGACCGGCCGCGTTGCGGCCGTTGACCGTCCAACCGTTGTACTGACCGCTCAGCGTCGGGATCAGAGTCTCGGTGCCGAAGCGATCCCGCACCACGAGGGCGCGGTTGTCGGTGGTGCGGCCGGTAACCGTGCCGTCGGCCTGCAGGCTTTGCGGCCGAAACGAGAGCGGCACGAACAGGCCGGTGGCTCCCGAGGACCGCAGCCAGTAGCCATAGATGTTGCCGATCTGACCGATGGCCTCGCCGGCGTCGTTGAGGTCGCACAGGTATCCGGTCACGCCCTGCTGCACCGACTGCATGCCGGCCGCCGGGCTCCACAAGAACGGCTCACCTCCCGCCGCCAACCCGTTCGCGCTGCCCACGACTTCACCCAGATTGTTCAGACCGCAAGTCGTCCCCCCCGGACTGCTGGAGAGCGGCAGCTGGCCCAGGTCGACGAAGCCCTGACCCGGTGTCCGCACGAACATCGAAGTGCCAGCGCTGCCCGCGACCTGGCCCGCATCGTTGATCGTGCTGGCGACGAATCGCCGCGAGTTCGGCGAGCCGAGATGACGCAGCGCGCCCGTGCGCGGATCGTGCACGTAGGAGACGCGCGGCCACTCGGCGTGCACCAACACCTCGCCGCGGGCGTTGATGTCGATCGCCGCGCTCGACGGATAGCCCGGGGACCCCAGGTCGACGACCTTGTACAGATACCCCTGCGCGACGAGCGGCGCGCCCAGGACGACTGCGCAAGTAACCGCCCGGCCGAGCGCGGGGAACGAGGGAGAAGGAATCATGGGTAGGCCACCAGTCTTGCGGAACAGGAGATACTGACAAGCGCCGCGGCGCTCGCCTTGGCATCGCACGTGAGGCAAGGGGCGTGCCGCGGGCCCGAGGGACAAGTACTGTCCCCCCACCGAACACTCCGGCGTCCGCGCCGTGTGCGGCGCGGACGCAGCGCGGCTCGGAGTGGCTTGGCACGCCGGTTGCTCGGCAACGATTGCTTCTTAGCCCAACTTCCGCAGTTCGACGGGTCGTCACGTTGAAAAGCAACGACTTACGTCGATTGGTTGGCACTACATCGCGGTCGAACGGAGTGGCGCGGGGACGGATAGCCTCCTGGGTAGCTGGATGCCGAGCCGGTCGAGCAGGTGCGCCTGCGCCTCGTTGGGGGTGACCACGCAGCGGACCCGGAGTTCGCGGCCGTCAGTAGTTGGCAGGAGCACGTCTGCGCTTTGGACCTGACGGAGCTCCTCGAGGATGGCGGCCGGGCTGTTGCCGAGTCCGGCCTTCTCCTGCCAGAGCTCGAGCGTTTTCCACAAGGCGTAGGCGAGGAAGCAGACGAGGATGTGCGCCCTGACCCGGTCCTCGCGTTGATGCCACACCGGGCGGATCGACAGCTCGGACTTCTGGATCCGAAACGCGGACTCAGCATCAGTGAGCTGGATGTACGTCCGCCAAAGCTCCTCATCTGTCCAACCCGTCACGTTGGACCTGAGCAGGTAGCACCCGGCGCTCTGGTCCACCCAGTTCGTGTTCTCACAAGCCTCCACGGCAAGCCCCGATGGTCGATCCGGGGCTTCGATCAACGAAACCGAGAAGCACGTGGAGGCCCGCGAGTTCTGGGCCAAGATGCGTCCGATCTGTTGATTGACGCGGTCCCGTTCGATCGACTTCTTCGACGCCGCCAGTCGGCGTTCGAGCGACGCAAGCCTCGCGCGAATGCGTTCGGCTGCTCGCGCGACAATTGCGGCGTCCTTCTCGATGCGCGCCTGGGAGCGACACAGGATGAACGTCTCCTCCCCGTCCTCGCTCGGGCAGAGCTTGACCTCGACATCCTCACGAATGCTGCGCCAGTCTCGACGGTCGACGATCTCCTGTTCGAAGCGGCGCAGGTCCGAACGCGATGCGCCGATGACGTACCGTCGCCTTCCCTCCTTCAACCATTTCAGGTTGCGCTTGCTCACCATTCCGCGGTCCATGACCCAGATGCGATCAGCAGCACCGAATCGCCGCTCCATCGTCTCGACGATCTCGCGGACCGTCGTGACGTCAGTCCGATTGCCGTCGAACACTTCGTGCGCAAGAGGGATTCCCTGTCTGGTCACGACCAGAGCGATGCAAACCTGTTTGCAGTCAGGCCGGTGATCTCGGCTGTAGCCACGCTGCGCCTGGGGGTTGCCCAGCATGAGGCCTTCGAAGTAGGTCGAGGTCACGTCGTAGAGCAGCAAGTCGTACTGAACGTCGAACAACTCGCCGAGCCGTGCGCGGAGATGCTGCTCCAGCGCCTCTTTGTGCGGCAGGATCTGGTCGAGAGCCCGGTAGAGCCGGTCGTCGTTGACCTTGCCTTCCGGCAGGCCAAGCAGGTCGTCAAGCGCGGTCTGGCGGTACAGGACTTCAGCCAGGTGCAGCTCGCTGGAGGGCATGCACAACCGACAGATGACCATCGCTGCCGCCATCGTCGACCACGGGACATCTTCACGGCCCCGCGGCATGAGCTCCCAGAGTGCGTCGTCGAACTTCAGTGCGTGCCACAGCGCCAGGCCGACGAAAACGTCGCCGAAGCGGCGTGTCCGGTCGAGGCTGACCTCCTTCAAGCGAATCGACTCGACCGGGTCGTCGTCTGTCACCGGTGGCTCAAACAGGCTCGGGTGCATTCGGCGACCGGTCATCCGATCTGCCAGCGCACGAGCCCGGCGTCGCCCCTTCGCATCCAGTTTGCCCAGCTGCGCGATCACCTCCTGCCGCACTCGACGACCGTGCCGCACCGACCGAACGAGGAGCCAGTACTCGTGGGTCTTGCCGTTCTTTCTGACCGTCTTGCGTCGCAGGTACACGTCCGCCGCCTCGCACACAGTTGTCGTGCTCCCTGCCACACCGATCAACGGGGCGGGTTGGCACTACACGGCCGATCTGCGCCGCCGCGACGGTGGATAGCGGGCTGGCGCCGCGCCGAGGCTCCGAATTGGCCTCAAAAATCGTCGAGCTGCGGAAGTTGGGTTAGCGGAGTCCTTCCCGACCGTTCCGCGAGTCCGAGAACACGATGCTGCACCGTCTCTCCCTTGCCGTTGGCGTCGCCGCTCTCGTGGCCGCGCCCCTCGCCGCCCAGAACCGCATCATCCTCCCCGTGGGCTACGCCAACACCGAGGCGCTGTCGAGCCATTCGTATCCGTTTGGCCGCGGCGGCAACCTGGGCTCCTTCGGCTGCCGGGTGCAGATGGCGTACGACACGGTCTACTTCACCGCGCAGGGCTTCAGCGCGAACCGACCGATCCAGCGCCTGCGCTGGCGCGCCGACGGCCTCAGCAATCCCAGCAGCTCGGGTGGGCGCTACGACGACGTCATCATCGAGATGTCCACCGCGGCGGTCGACCACCGGCGCCTGTCGAAGACCTTCGACCAGAACCACGGCGCGGATCGCACCACGGTCTACCGCGGGCCGATCACCCTGCTGCCCACCGGCACGCAGAGCCCCAACGTTTTCTACATCGACGTCACTCTGGACACGCCGTTCCCCTACGACCCGAGCACCGGCGGAGATTTGCTGATCGACGTCGGCGTCACCGACACGTGGACCGGCGGGACCGCGGCCCGTACCGACGCCGAGTCCGGTGGCAGCTTCGGCCGCAGCGTGGAGGCTTCGATGGTGATGCACCGCTTCCACTACCGCGCCGTCACCGGCGAAGCGGTCCTCAACGACGTCGCCCACGTCGTCACCATCGACTTCGGCGGCGGCGGGCAGGCGACGGTCGGGCCGTATGGCCAGGGCTGCGGCCCGGCCGGAGCCGTCGCGGTGGACCTCACCTCGATCACCCGGCCGGTGACCGGCACCCGCTTCGACGTGGCCGCGCAGAACCTGCCGGCGGGAACCGCCGGCGGCGCGTTCTTCCTGAGCCCGACGCAGGTGGTGCCGGGCCTCGACTTGAGCGCGCTGGGAGCTCCCGGCTGCGTCGCGTTGGTCGGCCTGGGTGGGGCCGCACAGTTGCCTCTGCAACCCTTGGGGCAGCTCGCGACCGCGAGCTTTCCGGTTCCGGCACTGCCGGCACTGGCAGGGGTCCGCGTCTTCGTGCAGGCGGCGGCGTTCGTGCCGGGCGTGAACCCGCTCGGAGTGCTGACGAGCAACGGGTTGGACGCGCAGATCGGCACGCTGTAGGCGAGGCCACTATGATGGCGCAATGCGCCATCGCCCGACCGCCGCCCTCGGCACCATCCTGCTCGCGTGCTGCCCAGCCGCCCAAACCACGTGGGTCGTCGCGCCGACCACCGGCGCCGGCGTGCACTTCACATCGATCCAGGCCGCGATCGACGCCGCCGCACACGGCGACACCGTCATTGTCCGAGCGGGCAGCTACAACGAGGCGCCAAGCATCGGCAAGGGCATCACGTTGGTCGGCGACGCAGGTGCCACGATCACCTCGTTGTCCCCCATCAACCTCGACGTCGCCGGCGTACCGGCCGGCACGTCGCTCACGGTGCGCGGCCTCGGCTTCGGCCAAATCAGCCGCATCGCCATCCGCGAGTGCCGCGGGCAAGTTCACCTGGAGCAGATCGCGCAACCGGTGACCACGGTGTCCAACGCGTTCTCGATCACCGACTGCGCTCAGGTCACGCTGACGCGATTGAGCGCCATCGGCTTCCCGGCGGTCACGGTCGCCGACAGCCACGTGGTCCTGACCGACTGCACCGTCGCCGCTGCCGGTTTCTTGACGACCTCGGTTGCGATGCTCGTCGACGGTGGCGAGACCACGGTCGTCGACGGCACCTACCGCGGGGGATCCTCAGCTCTGGCGCCCGGCTCTCCCGCCATCGAGCTGCGGCAGGGCGGCCTGGTGCTCGCGGGGTCGAGCACTCTCGTGCAAGCGGGCGACGACCCTACCGGCGGTGCGGTCTCGGCGATCGGAACACTCGGGGGCAACGTCTCCGTCGACCCAGCGGTGATGCTGCGCACGACGAGCGGCGCACCGGGGATCGCCGGTGCCGCCTCGGTCGTCGTGCAGCCCGTGCCGTCGGTGGTGGCCGACGATCTACCATCGGGCGGCGACTGGCAGCTCACCCTGCACGCACCGGCGGGCAGCGCGTTCTGCTTGTTCGCGAGCCTGCCACAGCCTCGCCTCACGTCGCCGTGGGGTGAGGTGTGGTTCTCGCCAGCCACCCACTTGGTCATCGCGTGCGGTCTGGTCGGACCCGGCGACGTCTTTGCCGCGAGCGTCCCGGTGCCGCCCCTGCCGCGCGGACTCGCTCTCGTGGCCCAAGCCGGCGTGGCGACTTCGGGCGCCATCGTCACCAGTGTCCCGGTGGTCACCGCAACCCCTTGAGCCTCCGGCACCTCGAATCGTCGAGCGGCGACAACATTCTCGAGGCAACGTCGCCGCCTTGGCAGCGACGCTGCCGCGCCGGAGGCTCGGAGAGACAGTGCCTCCTGGCTCAGCGCGGCGGCGGATGTGTCGGACCTTCCATCTGCTCTGGGAAGAGCGGCATCCGAGTTTGATATCTCCTAAGTCATGTCAAGGGGTTTTCGCTGGGGCTCGACATCGCGTGTGCACGGCTTGTTCAGGACTCTTCCACAAGACCAGGGAAGTGTTCTTGCATGAGATCACCGATCGGGTGAGGTTGACGTGGGGATTCCACGGCCAGGCCTGTGGCGTCCATTGGGCGGCCACTCAAGTCCCTCGTCGTCGGAGTCCCCACTCGTCCCTGTCGCCGTTGGTCGCGCTCATGCCGCTGTGGCGCGACGATGCTGCGCGTGAACTTGGCTGCGATGAGCGCGCGCGCGGCAACCTTCGTGAGCTCGTTGCCGTCGGCGTCTCGCAGGACGTAGCGGACTTGCGTCGACGCCGGCTTGTCATCGGCGCGCTGGCTGTCGCGACGCTTCAGGAGGGCGTAGACGCGGCGCGCCATCTTGCCAGCCAATGCGATGAGGATGAGGTTGTGGTGATCACCTGCGGCGTAGCGGCGAGCGTAGTACGCCGCGAAATCCGGATCCCACTGGCGAGCGACGTCAGCTGCTAGGTAGAGGTACTTCTTGAGTACTCGTTGGCCGGTTTTGGTGATTGGCATCGAGGGGTCGCTCATGCCCGTCTGCTTCCGGCGTGGACACAGTCCGCAGTAGCTCACGAACTTCTTGCCGTTCGAGAACCGCGCGATGTCGCCTACCAAGGCTTCGATGGCCGCAGCGATCGTGGGACCGACGCCGCGCAGTTGCTCGAGTGTTCGGTCAGGATCGACGCCCAGGTAGAGCTTCTTGATCTTTGCGTCGAGCTTGCGAACGTCCGTGTTCTTGCGCTCGATCTCATCCAGCTCGTACACCACATCCTCTTGGATGGCCTCGTAGTCGAACGGCATCTGCCCCGCAGCTCGCAGCTCAGCGTAGTACTCGGCGGCCTGTCGGCAGGACTCGAGCACGCGGTCGACCAAGCACGGGTCATGCGTTCCCTTGGATCGCTTCGTCAAGAAGCGCTCCAAGCGACTCTTCCCAAGGCCGACCGCTTTCACCGGATCGACGTAGCGCCGCAGAAACCCCATCTTAGCGGCACTGAACTTCTCTGCCCCCAAGGCCTTCATGAGGCTGGGATTCGCCAGTACCAGTATCGCGTGCACACGACGCTTGTGGTCGCTGAGCTCGCGCGCCAACCGCTCACGCCGCTTCACGAGTCGACGGATCGTCGTCTCGTCGGCAGTTGGAACACGCAGCTGGTGGACGCCCTTTGGATCCATCTGCGGCAGACGCGCAGCGGCCTCGGCGTCTACTACGTCGGTTTTGGTGTGCTTGCTATAGAACTTCCGCAGGTCGCTCAGCTTCTGTGGTTTGCTCACGTAGATCTGGAACCCTGCGGCGTTCACGTGCGCCGCGATGGGCAGCCACGCCAACCCCGTTGGTTCCATCACGAAGCTCACCGGACCCTCGGCACCTTCCTGTGCACGGCGCAGCAGAAGGTCAATACCCTCACGGCTGTTCTCGACTGAAAACGGTCTGCCCCGAGACTTCGCACCATCCAGAACGACGGCTCGGTGCTTGCTCCTCAAGCCGAGATCCAATCCAACGAATCGATTCATGTCCCCTCCATGTTCAACGAGTGAGTGTCGACGAGAGGACTCTCCCTACCCGCGCAGTCCGCCTGAGGAGGCGAGTCGCCAAAACGGTTCGTGTTTCGGGGCCGTGATTTCTCACGCCGCCAATCTCCTAAATCGGGTCCCCCACGCGGGAGGAGAGTCGCAGAACCAAATGAGGGGCCGCTCGAAGCGCCACCATTGCGGCAGATCGCGAAACCTCTCCGTCGCACGCCGGGGGACCCTAAGCTCTCTTGCGGCCGATGACCAGACTCCCGACACGACTCCTGCGGCTGCACCATCGCGCGAGTCTTCCACACCGCTACGGCGCGACGGGTGTGGAGAACTCTAGCTTCGCAGATCATGGAACCACACATACCGTTGCGGCCGTGGCCGTGCTGAGTCGCTGGTGATCCGGGGGGGTTACCCTCCCGACGATCAACAGTAGTAGCTCCCCGTGACGCTCGGGGAGCATCGGCAGGCGAGCGGAATCGCGATGGTCGCCGCGGGTGCGGTCGCATGTTTGGCGTGGCTCTGTCTCGACAGGTCCGAGTCACCGCGCCGAATCGAGACGGCGAACCCTTCGGTCCAGCCAGCGGCGACAAGAACGCCGCAACGAAGCGCCCGAAGAGAACTGCGCGCCGTGGAGGCCCGGAGTTCGCGGCGCCCGACGCCGCTCAGCGTACAGCACCCCGACGTACCCGAATGCGTCGAAGTGGAGATCCGCAATCAAATCGGACGCCGCGTCGACAACGCCGAACTCATGTTCTGGGGGACCAAGCCCAAGATCGTCGCGCACAGCGGACCGGACGCCATCATCCGCGTCGAGATTCCCAAAGGGGCGCCCACCGACGGACTCGTCACGGTGGACGCACCAGGCTATGTCCCGGCGCGCGTGAACTCGGAGCGCATCGCCGGGTGGGGACTCCATCAGCGCGCGACGATCACCGTGCATCGCGGGCCACCGCTCGGGCTGCGCGCCCTGGATCACGCCGGCCGACCTTCGAGTGGCGTCCTGGTGCTGGCAAGCATGATCGACGCACCCCCCGAGTCGCTGCGCGTTTGGGCATATCCCCACGCAACGACCGACGAAGATGGGTGGGCGGACTTCGGCAGGCTGCTAAGGGGCACTTGGAAGTTCGAAGTGCGGGCTCATCGGCGATCGACGTCCGTCACGAGGACGATCGAGCTCGGTGGCGACGCCCCGGTCGTTCTCATCGTCGAGCGTCCCGAGATTGGCCTACACCGGTATGCGTCAGGCCATGTAGTGCCTCGTATTCTCGACGACCACGCTCCCACACTCCTGCAAGTCGAGGTGAAGGGCGGCATGACGCACCCCGTTCATGCCGACGGACAATTCTTCCTGTGGTCGGTCTTCGAGAAGCCTGAAGGCGTGAGGCTGCGAACGCATGCCGCCAAGATCGCGCGCGAGGCATCCAGAGTCGGCGAGTGGGTGACCGTGCGGCCGGGGCACCACAGCGTGTCGCTGGCGTGGTGAGCGGCGTTGGCTCGACTCGACCCGGCGATTCGCGGTGCCGATACAATCCGGTGACGCAGGAACCCCGGGGAATCGACTCCAATCCCCCCATGCTTCGCACTCTTCTCCACGCGCGCGGCTTCCGCCTCTGCTTGGCGATCGCCATCGCGATCTCGTCCGCACCGGCCTCGACCGCCGCGCAAGAAGCCGATCCCGCCGACGCCTGGCGCACCCGTCTCCTCGAGATCGCCGAGACCTACACCCAGTGGGAACGCGTCGACGACGAAGCGCCGCGTTGGGCGCCGGCCAACTGCCGCTTGCCGTCGCGAGGCACCGGCCGGTTCAGCGAGGCGGAAGCCCTCACGGCACACGGCCGCAAGCTCTACTACCTGTACGCGCTGCACGCGGCGGCCTACCGAGAGACGCGCCCCGACATGGGTCTGCCGGGGCAAGTGCTCGTCAAGGAGGCGTGGCAGCCAGAGGAAGTCGAGCGCGACCGTCCACCGCACGACTTCGAAGTCGACGAGCGCTCCGACCGGCCGTTCGCGCACCGCGGCGGCAAGGTCTATCGCGCCGGCGCCCCCGCCGGTCTGTTCGTCATGTTTCGCGAGCCGGCCGACGTGCCGGGCACCGACGACGGCTGGGTCTACGGCACACTCGACCAGGGCGGGCGCGTCACCGCCGCCGGCCGGCTGCAGAGCTGCGTGGATTGCCATCGCTTCGCGCCGCACGGGCGCCTGTTCGGCGTCGAGCTCGAGCCGACGCCGATGCTCGAGTTCTACCCGCCGCCCGCGGGCACGGCAGAGCGATGGGAGGACATTCAGAACCGCATCGCCAAGAGGTTCGCGGAGGTGCCGCAGCTGTCGCTCGAGCACTACCGGCGGCGCGCGGCCGACTCCCCACCACCGGAGCTCATCGACGTGCGGGCGCGCGAGGAGTTCGAGGTGGCGTGGATCCCCGGCGCACGGCACGTCGCGCATGGACCCGACTTCGTCGACGCGTTCGACGGCGTGCCGCGCGACCGCGAGATCGTCCTGTACTGCTCGGTCGGCTGGCGCTCCTCGGCCGCGGCGCAGGAGCTGCGCGCGGCGGGGTTCACCGACGTCTCCAATCTCGACGGATCGATCTTCGCGTGGGCCAACGCGGGCCGGCCGCTGCGCAACGCGCAGGGCTACACCTACCGCGTCCACGGCTACGACGCAGAGTGGAGCCAGCTGCTGCGGCCCGAACGGCGCGCGCCGCTGCCGTGATCGCGGGTCGCGGCGCACGGAGCTTTGCCCCATTTCGAAACCGTGCACCGTCGCTACGGCTACGGCGGCCACCGAGGCCCCCCCTTTTGCCTTACCCTGGCCCGCACCCGAGGAAACCGCTCATGAAATTCACCCTCTCCGTCGCGCTCGCCGCAGCGCTGTTCTGCACCGCACCGCTCGCCGCCCAGGGCTCCCAAGCCGCGATCGGCGGCGGCTGTCCCAACCGCTCGACGCCAACCGTGTCCGGCAGCCTCACGATCGGCACGACGGCGCGCGTCGATGACATCGGCTGCTTCGCCGGTCAGTCCGGCTTCGGCGTGCTGTTCTTCGGCTCGCGGTTGCCGGCGAGCCAGTGGGTGACGGTCACGCTCTCCGCGTCGATCACCGGCGCCCAGCCGTGTGACGTCGTCCTGCTTCCCGCAATCGGTGTACCGGTGGGCGCCAGCGGCGCGCTGGCCGTGCCGATCCCCAACAACCCGGCCCTGCAGGGGGCCCAGGTCAGCCTGCAGGCGTTCTGCAACGAGTGCGGGTTTGCCGGCTGCTTCGACGTCCTGACCCAGGGACTCGAGATCACCATCGGCTGATCTTGCGCTGGTGCCGGCGCGATCGACCAGCCGGCACGCGGGCAGGCAGAACAGCTATGCTGGATCTGCCAAGCGTCGCGCGAGACCCAGCGCCGCGGCCGCGACGGCTCTTCACGACCGAGGAAGGACCATGCCCGCACCCCGAATCTCCGTCCCGATCATCTCGAGCCTACTGCTCTGCAGCGCGGTCGCGGCCCAGGGAGCCTCCCCGCCCCTCCTCCTGTTCGGGCCGATGACGACGACCGATGCGCACCTGGTCGACCGCAACGGCAACACGGTGCACACGTGGGTCACGCCCCACCCACCCGGCGTGAGCGTCTACCTCGACCAGGACGGGACGCTGTTGCGCACGATCGCCACCGGTGTCCCTCCCGGCGCCGGCGGCGGTTCCGGCGGCGGCCTGCAGCGATTGGCGCTCGACGGCACCGTGCTCTGGGACTTCCGCTACGACACCGGCGGAGTCTGGGCACACCACGACATCGAGCCACTGCCCAACGGCAACGTGCTGATGATCGCGTGGGAGGACAAGACCCCGGCCGAGGCAATCGCAGCCGGGCGCGATCCGGCGAGTCTGTCGACGGTCCCGTTCCGCCCCGACCACATCATCGAAGTGCAGCAGACCGGCTTGACCACCGGCACCATCGTCTGGCAGTGGCACGTTTGGGACCACCTGATCCAAGACTTCGATCCGACGAAGGCGAACTTCGGCGTGGTCGCCGACCACCCGGAGCTCGTCGACATCAACTACCCGCCGGGCGGAAACTCGGGCGACTGGAACCACTGCAACGGCATCGACTACGACCCGGTGAACGACTGGATCGTGCTGAGTAGCCGCTTCCAGGAGGAGATCTGGATCATCGACCACTCGACGACCACGGCCGAGGCGGCGGGCCACACCGGCGGCAACTACGGCATGGGCGGCGACCTGATCTACCGCTGGGGCAATCCACAGGTGTACCAGCGAGGCACGGCGGCCAACCAGCAGACCTTCGGCCAACACTCGTCCAACTTCATCCCACAGGGCTACCCCGGCGCTGGCAACATTCTCTTGTTCAACAACCTGCGCCCGGGCGGCTCGTCGGCGGACGAGCTGGTCCTGCCGCTGGATGCCAGCGGCAGATTCGTGATCGCGCCCGGCCAACCCTTCGGGCCGTCGACCGCAACGGTGATCCACCAGCTCGGCTACACCAGCCAGATCGTGTCCAGCGCCCGCAGGGCGAAGAACGGCAACACCCTGATCTGCGCCGGCCAGCAGGGCAATCTGCTGGAAGTGGACCCGAATGGACGGAGGGTGTTCGCGCTCAACTACGGCCAGCCCATCTTCCACGCGCACTACGTCGAGCGCATGGCGTGGAGCGATCGCGCGTCGGTGTCGGCCAACGCCGGCGGCAGTGTGAACTTCGATCTGATCGCCGGCACCGGGCACGCGGCGCGGCTCTACCTGATGCTGGGCTCCGCGTCCGGCACACAGCCCGGGTTCTCGATCCACGGCCAACCCGTTCCCCTCGTGCCGGACTCGTACCTGCTCGCCAGCGCCACCTACGCCAACAGCGGAGCGTTCGGCGGAACGCTCGGCACGCTCGACGGCTTCGGCCGCGCCCGCTCGACGCTCACCGTGCCAAGCGGCCTGCCAGCGCTGGTCGGGCTGCACCTCGACCACGCCTTCTTGATCGTCGAACCGACGACCATCCGTGTGCTGCAGGCGACCAATGCGGTGCCCCTCGACCTGACCCAGTAGGAATCGGTGGTCAGCGCGCTCGATCCGATCACGCGAAACACCGCACGACGAGCTGCTCGACGTGCGGCGCTCGGGCGCGGGCGCCGCAGCACAGCCTGACGGCGTGCCCGCCCGCGACCACCGTCACCGCTCGGCGCCGCGCTTCTTTACCAAGCCGCCATCGACGAGCATCTCGGTCGGGTAGAGCACCACCTCGTCGCTCTCGACCAGCCCGTCGCGTACCTCCGACTCGAGCGGGCCGCGCCGGCCGAGCTGAACGATGACCCGCTCCGCCACCTCGCCGCGCACGACGAACACCGCCCACTGATCGCGCCAGCGAAACAGCGCACCCGCCGGCACCAGCAAGAGGTCGTCACCGCGCCACAGCTCGACGCGCACCTCGACCCGATAGCCATCGCCGAGCCGCGCCCACGCGCCGGCGGCGACCTGCTCGGGGTCCGGGTCGACGATCACGTTGACGCGCTGCTCCTCGATGCCGAGCGCCGAGACGCGCGTGAAGCCACCCGGCTCGATGCGACGCACCCGCCCACCGAGCACGCGGGCGGCGCCCGCCTCGGTCTCGCCGCCGAAGCCGTGCACCTCGACCGGCATGCCGGGCCGCATCTTGACCGCCTGCTGCGAGAGAAAGTCGGCGACGATCTCCAGCTCGGCCACGTCGCCCACGTCCAAGATCGCGGTCCCCGCCGGCATCGTCCGAGCGCTCTCCTCGAACACGCGGAGCACCGCCCCGTCGATCGGCGAGCGCAGGCGCAGCACGCCATCGTGCTCCGCATCGGTCCGGCCGCCGGCGTCCGACGGCGCCACCGCCGCCGGCAACCCGTCCTGGTCCGCCGCCCTGACGCGCAGCGTCGCGTTTGCCAGCTCCAGCTCGTACTCGGCCACCGCCACGCGGAACTCGGCGGCGCGCACCGCTTCGCGCGCCTGGCGCGCATCCCGCACCGCCGCGTCGAGCGCGCGCGGCGGCGCGTTGTCCCGCGCGCGGAGCTCCTCGGCGCGGCGCAGTTCGGCGGAGGCGTACTCCTCCTGCGCAGCCGCCTGGGCCAGCTCGGCGCGGGCCTGCCGCAGCGCGGCCTGTGCCCGCCGCTCGCGGGCGACCGCCTCGGCGCGGGCACGCGCATCGAGCGGGTCGGCGGCGATCGGCGCGAACTCGGCCACCAGGGTCTCGCGTGCGCGCACGGTGTCGCCGGCCTCGAGCGGAGGTCGCAGCAGCCGGCCGCGCACCGGCGCGCTGATCGTGTAGCGGTCGCGCACGCGGGTGCGCCCGTCGTCATCCGCGGTGATGGCGAGCGCCCCCCGACGCACGCCAGCGGCGTCCACCAATACGGGTTGGGGCTGGAAACCTCGCCACAACCCGAAGGCCACCGCGCCCAATACCACAAGCCAGATCGATCGTTTCAGCCAACGCACTTCAGTCTCGGGTCTTCAGCACTTGCACGATATCCAGGGAGTCCAACCGTCGCCAAGCCGACCACGCCGACAGCACCGCGGCGACCAGTACGGTCGCCACCGCCAGGGCATCGGTGGCCGGCGCGATCACCAGCGGCAGACGGAACTGGTCGCTGACGAAGCCGGGGCTGTTGACCAACAACGCCGCGAACCAATGGCCGAGGAGCAGACCCACCGGCAACGCAAGGGCGACCAGGATGCCGAGCTCGCCGAGCAGGATCGCCGACACCTCGCGCCGGCGGAAGCCCAGCACGCGCAGGCTCGCCAGCTCGCGCGCGCGCTCGGCGACCGTGATGCGCGCGGTGTTGTACAGCACGCCAGCGGCGAGGATCAGCGAGAACAGCAGAGTGACCACGACCGAGCGGCCGAGATTCTCGCGCAGCAGGGTGCGCATGCTGCGCAACGCCGTCTCCCGCACCGACAGCCCCGCGATCGCCGGCGTGTCGATCACCGCGCGATGCAGCGCGGGCAGCTCCGCCGCGTCCACCGCACACCAGGCACCGTTGAGGTTGGGGGTCTCGCCGAGCAGCTCGCAGAGCGCATCCAACCGCATGTACGCCGACACCCCGACCCAGGTCTCGGCCACGCGCGCGACCGCCACGTCGCGCACCGTGCGCGCGCCTTCCTGGATCTCCATCCGCACCCGGTCGCCGGCGGTGACGCCCAAGCGCCGCGCCAGGATGCCCGACAGCACCAAGCCCGCGGGCGGCGGCTCGATGTCGCGGAGCTCGACGTCCAAGAGGCCGTGGAGCGTGGTGTCCGCCGTCAGGCCCGTGACCGCGGTCGTCCGACTGCGCCAGCCCGCGCGCAGCCGCACCGGCACCAGCCGGAATGCCTCGGCGTGGCGCACGCCGGGGAGCTGCTCGATCTCGGTCAGCACGCCGGGGCCGCGCGGTTCGATGAGGGTGAGCCGCGCATCGGCGCGCTCGGCGAGACCGAACTGCACCTGCATGAGATGGGACACCGAGTCGAACAAGAACGCCGTGGTGATCACCAGCGCGGTCGCCATCGCGATGCCGCCCGTGGTCATCACCGCGCGCCACGGCCGCCGCTCCAGCTCGCGCAGCACCATGCGGGCCGCAAACGGCGTCCAGCGTGCCAGCCCCAGGCGCTCGATCCAGGTCGGGCGGTACCCCGCCGGCGCCTCCGGCCGCATCGCCTCCGCCGGCTGCAGGCGCACGGTGCGCCACACCGCGCCCCAGGCGCCGACCACGGCGATCGCGGCCGTGATCGCCACAGTGCGCGAGACGGCACCAAAGCCGAGGACCACCGGCAGCGACGGAAACCGGTAGTAGTCCAGATAGACCTGTGTCATGCCGTGCGCCAGCCAGGCCCCGACCGCCAGACCGAGCACACAGCCGGTGGCGACGACCACGCCGACCAGTTTGGCGAAGTGCAGGCCGACCTCCAAGTCGCGGTAGCCGAGCGCCTTGAGCGCCGCGATCTGCTCGCGCTGGGCGGCGACGACCCGGCCGATGACGATGTGCAACAAGAACGCGGCGACGGCGAAGAACAGGCCCGGCAGCATGGTGGTGAACGTGCGCAGCTGCGTGATCTCGTTCTCGACGAAGAACGCCGACACTTGATCGGCGCGCGGCACGGCGCCGACGCCACCGTAGGCGGCGAGCACGCGGTCGACGCGGGCCAGCGTCGCCGGCATCGACACACCGCGACCGATCTGCAGGCAGACGTCGTTGAAGGCGCCGTCCATGTCCACGGCCGCCGCCAACGCGTCGCGGCGCATCCACAGCACTCCGAAGCGGCGGTCGTCCGGAAACAACTGGCCCGGTCCCACCGTGTAGATGAACTCCGGCGAGAGCGCCGTGCCGACCACGGCGAGCTCCTGCCACCTCCCTTCGATGACCGCTTGCACGGTATCGCCGAGCTGCAGCCGGTTGGCGAGCAAGAACGCTTCGTTGACGACGACCTCGGCGGCGCTGCGCGGCGCCGGCAGCCGCCCACTGCGCAGGCGGAGGTCGTTGACCAGCGGGCGCCCGTCCTCGGGCAGCGAGAGCAGCCGGCCGGTCGCGGTCTCGCTGGCTCCCGGCACCCGCATGGTGACGTCGACCAAGACGCGGGTCTGCGCCCGCTCGACGCCGGGCAACGCCGCCAACCGTTCCGCGACGTGCTCGGGCGCGCGCACCAGGCTGGCGAACACGTGCGCGAAGCGCTCGCGCGCGTAGTAGTCGCCGCGCGCTGCCAGCAGCGAGTGCATCGTCGCACCGAGGCCGACGTAGAGCGCGATGCCACTGGCCACGACCAACGCGATGGCGAGCAGCTGACCGCGCATCCGCGCGACGTCGCGCCAGACCTTGGTATCGAGGGCGCGCATCACCAGGCGACGGACTCGGGCGCGACGCGCTGTGCGTTGCGCTGCACTTCGACCACCGCGCCGCCGGCCAAGCGCACCACGCGGTGCGCCAGACCGGCGATCGCCGCGTTGTGCGTGATCACCGCCGTCGCAGTGCCGAGCTCGCGGTGGATCCGGTCCAGCGCGGACAGCACACGGATGCCGGTCTCCACGTCCAGGGCACCCGTGGGCTCGTCGCAGAGCAGCACCTCGGGCTGCTTGGCGATGGCGCGGGCAATCGCCACGCGCTGCTGTTCGCCACCGGAGAGCTGCGCCGGGAAGTGGTCGGCGCGGTCCGCCAAGCCGACCAGCTCCAGCGCCGCATCCGGCGCCATCGGACGCGGCGCGATCTCGGTGACCAGCGCGATGTTCTCCCGGGCGGTCAGGCTCGGGATCAAGTTGTAGAACTGGAATACGAAACCGACGCGCGCCCGGCGGAACTCGGTCAGGCGGTTGCGGCCAGCACCGGTCAACTCCTCGTCGCGAAACCACACCTGCCCGGCGGACGGCACATCCAAGCCGCCGAGAATGTTGAGCAGCGTCGACTTGCCGCTGCCCGACGGTCCGAGCAGTACCAGAAACTCACCTGCTTCGAGCTCGAAGTCGACCCCGCGCAGCGCGACCACGTCGACCGCCCCCATGCGGTAGGTCTTGGTCACCCCGCGCATGCGGAACACCGGTCGTGCGGCCGCGGACGCGCCGGGAGCGGCAGCCGTGCGGACAGCCTCGGACACGAACCAACGGTACGCGCGCGGACAGGGGCCAGTCCAGACCCACGGCCTGTGGGGCACGCGGCTCGCAGGTCTGCCACCTTACGCGCCAAGGCCGGCCGCGCCGCTCGCCAGCAGCACTCCGCGCAACGCGCCTGGTGCGTCGCCTGCGCGGCACACGACGCCACCGCACGATCAACCGTAACAGTCATGTTCACGGGGATTTGCGCCGCCGGCAAACCACGGGGTCCGACCGGCGCGGTTTCTCGCGAGTTTCTCCGGTCGATTCCGCGCGCTCCTGTCGTCCCGCTGGACGGAGCCGATCCCGGGCGGCCGGCTCCGCCGACCTCCGGCGCCCTTCCGCCGCCCACTACGACCTGAAGCAACGAGATCATCATGCACGCCAAGAAGAACAAGAAGAACGTCCGACAAGCGCGCCCCGAGCTGCGCGAGCTCAACGCCAAGCAGCAAGCCGAGATCGTCGGTGGCGACGGCTCCACGCCGGTCACCACGTCGAGCTCCATCGGCGGCTCCTGGAGCTGGGGAGCCTTCAACCCGCAGCCCGAACCGCCGCGCTTCTACTTCTAACCCACTGTGCCGCCGCGCCGGCCGCCGAACGACGGCCGGCGCGGCGTGCCGTCCTTCCCGCTTGTCCCTCCGGAGGGTTTCGCGATGTGGAGACGCCGCGCCATCGTGCGCCAGCACGACCAATCCGACTGCGGGCCCGCGGCCCTCGCGACAGTGGCCGTCCACCACCGCATGCCCGCGGCCCTCCACCGCCTGCGTGAGCACACACACACGGGCCGATCGGGCACCAGCCTGCTGGCCCTGTCGACGACCGCCGAGCGCATCGGTTTCGCCGCGCGCGCCGTAGACGTCGTCGACCGCGCCCTGCTTCGCGAGTGCCCGCTGCCGGCGATCGCACACGTGCGTCTGCCGGACGGCGGCGGCCACTACGTCGTCGTCCACGCCGTGCGCGGCCGCCATGTTGTCATCGCCGATCCGGCCCGAGGCATCGACAAGCTCGCCGCTGACGAGTTCGACGCGCGCTGGACCGGGCACCTCCTGCTGCTCACCCCCGACAGCACGCGCCAGCCGACGGCCACCGCTGGCACGCACCCGGCGCGGCGGTTCGTCGGGTTGATCGCAGCGCACCGCCGCTTGCTCGCCGAAGTCGCGGTCTGCGCGCTCTTCGTCGGCGCGCTCGGCCTCGCTTCAGCCCACTTCGTGCGCCACCTCGTCGACGCGGTGTTCTCGCGCGGCGATCGCACGCTGCTCGACGGTCTCGGCGCCGGCATGCTGCTCGTCGTCGCCTTCCGCGCCCTGTTCGGCGCGGCCCGCGAGTACCTGTTGGCGCACGTCGGACGCCGCCTCGACCTCGCGCTGCACGGCGCATACACCGCCAAGATCCTGCGGCTGCCCCAGCGGTTCTTCGAGACCCGGCAGGTCGGCGAGATCCTGTCCCGCCTCACCGACGCCGGCAAGGTGCGCGAGGCGGTGACCGCTACTGCAACCACGGTGCTGGTCGACGGCTTCTTCGTCGTCGCCGCGATGGCGATGATGCTGGCCTACGACCCGGGCTTGGGGGCGTGCGCCGCCTGCCTCGCCCCGGTGCTGGCGGTGTGCATGCTGGCCCACCAGCCGGCGGCCCGCCGCCGCGCCCACGCGGTGATGGAGAGCACGGCGCGGTTGCACGCGCAGTTGGCCGAGGACGCGGGCGCCGGCGAGACGATCAAGGCACACGGCGCCCAACGGCAGCGCCGCGAGGCCGGCGAGGCGCGATTGGTGCAGCTCGCCCACGCGGGGTTCGACCTGCGGCAGCTCAACATGAGCCTCGGCCTGCTGGCGACTCTCGCCACCGGCGCGGCCACGGTCGCCGTACTCTGGTTCGGCGGCCACCGCGTGCTGTCCGGCGCGCTGAGCGTCGGCCAGCTCATGCTCTTCTTCACCTTGCTCGGCTACGCGCTGGATCCGCTGCAGAAGCTGGCGGTCGTCCACCTGCAGGTGCAGGAGGCGCTGGTCGCGATCGAGCGGCTGCACGACGTTCTCGATCTCGACGCCGAGGACGACGAAAGCGAGGGACGCGTGGTCTTGCCGGCCCTGCGGGACGGCATCGGCTTGCGCGGAGTCCACTTTGCCTACGACGCGGGACGCCCGACGCTGGACGGCATCGACCTGCAGATCGCCGCCGGCAAGACGACGGCCATTGTCGGCGGCAGCGGATCGGGCAAGTCGACGTTGCTGCGCCTGCTGCTGCGATTCTACGACCCCGACCAGGGCCAGGTGCTGGCCGACGGCATCGACCTGCGCGACTGCGTGCTCGATTCGCTGCGGGACCGCATCGGCCTGGTCTCGCAGGAGCCGTTCGTGTTCTCCGGCACGATCCGCGCGAACATCGCGCTCGGTCGACCCGACGCGCCGATGGCCGACATCGTGCGCGCCGCCGAGGCCGCCGGCCTGGCCGCGTTCATCGCCCGCCAGCCGCAGCGCTACGACACGTTGCTCGGCGAGCGCGGCGCCAATCTGTCCGGCGGCGAGCGCCAGCGCCTGGCGATCGCCCGCGCTCTGCTGCGCGATCCCGACATCCTCCTGTTCGACGAGGCCACCAGTCACCTCGACACCGTGACCGAGCGCGCCATTCACGACACACTGCGCGCCGCGTCGGCCGGCAAGACGGTGGTCCTGGTCGCCCACCGGCTGAGCACGATCCAGCACGCCGACACGATCTACGTCCTCGAAGGGGGCCGCGTCGTGGAACACGGCGACCACGCGACCCTGCTCTCCCACGACGGCGCCTACCGCCGGTTGTACGACGCGCAGCTCGGGCAGCGATCGCCGCACGCACCCCGCCTTCCCCATCGCCCCGCGGCCGACGCCGCCCTGCAGGAGACCGCCTGATGAACCGCCCCTGGCTCGAGGTCCACGACAGCGCCACCCTCCGCGGCGCCCTCGCTGCGCGGCCGCCCCGGGTCGCGCGCGCGACGATCCTGCTCGCCGCCGCCCTGCTCGCCACCGCGACGGTATGGCTCGCCACCGCCGAGGCCACCGAGGTGGTCATGGCGAGCGGCCGCCTGCGCCCCGTCAGCCCGCCGACCGCCGTGTTCAGCAGCCTGCGCGGCGATCACGACGGCGCCGGCGCCCGCGTGCTCGCGGTCGGCGTCGCCCCCGGTGACACCGTGCGCCAAGGCGACGTCCTGCTGCAGCTCGACGACCGGTGGTTGGTCGATCGACTCGACCAGGCCGAGCGCGACGCCGGCAGCGCCGAGGCCGAGCTGGTGCGCCTCCGCGCGCTGGCCGCACTTGCGGCACGGCGCCACACCGCCGATTCCGCGAGCGCGGATGCCGACATCGAGCGCGCGGCGAACACCGTTGCCCGCGCCGAGCGCCAGCGCGCGGCGACCCTGGCGCTCGCCGAGCTCGCTCAGACCGAATGCCAGCGCGACGTCGACCGACTGCGCACCTTGGTTGCGCGCGACGCCGCCGCTCACCAGCGCTTGCTCGACGCCGAGGGCGCGTTGCAGCGCGCGCGGGAAGAGCGTGCGCTGGCGGCACTCCCGGTCGACGACGCGCCGCACACGGCAGCGCGCCACGCCCGCGCGCTGCTCGACCGCGAGTTCGCCATCGAAGTCGAGGAACACGCGATCGCGATCGAGCGACAACGCGCTGTCCTGGCGACGGCGCGGGCCGAACGCGACAAGTGGCGGCGCGAGCGCTCGCGCGCGACGATCCACGCGCCGATCGACGGCGTCGTGGTGCGCGGCGAGCACGCCGCCGGCGACCTGGTCCGTCCGGGCAGCGTCGTCTTCGAACTGGCGGCGACCGACCGCCTGTGCTTCACCGCGGAGGTCGCCAACGCCGACGTCGCCGACTTGACCGCCGGCATGCCGGTGCGAATCAAGATCGACGCGCTCGACCATCAGCGGCACGGCACAGTGGTCGGGCGGATCGAGTTCGTCGCACCCGACGCGGGGTCACGCCAGGCCGGCGACGGCGGCGCGGCGGCGAGCTTCGAAGTGCGCGTCGCGATGGGTGAACCCGCGCGCTGGCACGGCGGCGAGGGCGGCACGCTCCGGCTGGGAATGACCGGAGTCGCCGAGATCGCCATCGAGCGGCGCACGCTGGGCGCGCTGCTGCTCGACCGCGTGCGGCGCGCGATTCGACTGGGCTGACTGCCCCGCCAACGAGCTTGGCAGCGGGTTTCTCGAATGCGTCTCGGCTGCACCGCGACGAGCCGCTGAATACCGGCGCGGACCCCCGTTAGGGTGTCAGACGCATGCATGACTCCCTCGACCATGATCTCGCGCAGCTGCGCGAGCGGATCCACGAGCGAACTCGGTTGCAAGACAAGCTGACGGCGGCCCGCGCCGAGCTCGCCAAGGCCAACCGCCAGCGCCAGAAGCTGCGCACCGAGCTCGAGAAAGAAGGCACCGACGTCGCCGAGCTGGAGCGCATGTCGTTCACCAACCTGATCGTCAGCTTGTTCGGCGACAAGGACCGGCGGTTGGACAAGGAGAAGAAGGAGCTCGCCCAGGCCCAGCTGCGCTACGAGGAGCACATGACGCACGTCGAGGCCCTGCGCGACGAGGTCGCCGAGCTGCAGGCCGCCGCCGACGCGCTGCCGGCCGATCTGGACGATCAGTTTGCCGAGCTGTGCGCGCGCAAGGAGAAGGCGATCCTCCAGTCCGCCGGCGCATCCGGTCGCCAGCTCCAGGCCGTCGCCGAGCAACGGTCCGCGCTCGCCGCCGAACTTGCCGACATCGACGGGGCGCGGAGCGGGACGGAGCACGCGCTCGCCGCGCTCGAGTCGCTCAAACGCGAGCTCGACGGTGCCCGAGGCTGGGGGATGGTGGACATGGCCGGCGGCGGCCTGTTGACCACCGCGCTGAAGCACGGGCGGCTGTCAGCGGCGAAGACCGCGGCCGGCAGAGCGCAGCGCGCGATGTCCCGGTTGCGCCGCGAGCTGCAGGACGTCGAGGCGCGCGTTCCGCGCCTGAAGGTCGACGTCGGCGGGCTGATGCAGGCGAGCGACTACGTGTTCGACGGCCTGCTCTTCGATTGGATCGTGCAGTCGAAGATCGGCAAGGCGCGGGAGGAAGTCGATCTGGCGCGGCGACAAGTGCGCAGTGTCGGCACGCGCCTCACTACGCGACACCGCGAAGCAACGGTGCAGCTCGAGCAGCTGGACCGACAGCGCGACGCGCTGCTCGGCCTCGACTGAGGGCGGCCACGCCGCAGGACGTCAGCGGCACTGGATGCGCACCCCCGGCGCCACCGCCCAGGTGTGGCTCTCGACCTCGTTGAGCGGCCGCAGCGCGTAGTCCACGCCGTCCGCGAGCTTGGCGTACTCGGCGGGCGCAACCTGAATGTAGATCTCGCGGAACTCACCGTCCGCCGATGAGAAGCAGCCGACAGCGGCCTCGACGGCGACACTCGGCTGCCCCGCCGCCTCGAGCACGAAGCTGCGGTCGGCGTGGCGCGTGAACGCCTTGAGCTGATCCCCGTCCTGGCCGTCGATCCACTCGTCGACGTGCGCCAACAAGTGGCCCGATCCCGGCAGAGCTTCGCGAATCCACGACGGGGTGTCGGGAGCGTTGGCCCAGTACAGCCGGGTGACGGTGAGCCGCCGGTGACCGCCGGCGCCGACAGCCGATTCCGCGCTCCCCTCATCGGCCGGGCGCGTGAGTGTCACTCCGGAGAGCACTTTCCAGTGCGGGGGGCCGCCGCCGTTGACCGCCCGGAGCGTGTAGGCGACCCCCGCGGTCATCTTCGCCAGCTCGGGGGGATCGATCTGCAGGTAGAACTCATTGGTCCAGAAACCGCGCCGCGCCTCGGCACGGACGTCGGGGTGTCCCGCCGCCTCGAACACGAACTCCTTGTCGAGCGCCGCATAGACCTCCATGTAGCGATCGACTCCGTCGAACTCTTCGTCGACACGCATCAGGACGTGGCCCGATCCGTCGCGCACACACTCGTCCTCGCCGATCCACGCCGGCCGGTCGGGCCCGTGGAACCAACAAGCCCGCGAGACGGTCAAGCGCTGCAACGGCCCATCCTCGACCTCGGGATTGTCGAGGTCCGCGTGCACCCCGAACCGGTCGGAGATGCCGATCGCGGCGTACGGGTTGTTGTGGTTGAAGACGAACGTCTTGCGGTGTTTGGCCGACCAAACACCCCAAGTGTCCTGCAGCCCCCACTCGCTCAGATCGTTGAAGGTGTGGACGTGGGTCAGCAACCCGAACATGCCGCGGTCCAGGATCGGCTGACCCAACCGACTGTAGTTGAGGCGCCGCCAGCGCCCGCCGACGTACACCTCGTTGAACGTGTGGGACGCGAAGGCGTTCTCGAGCGGCGCGAGCCCGCGCAGAATCGCGGCCCGCACCGCGTGGTGGGTCACGCCATGGCGCACCATCTCCACTTGGCGTGGATCGGAGCCATCGACGACCGGGATTGCCAAGATCATCCGGGTCGGGATGCCGACCGCGCGCAGCACCGTGGTGAGCGCCATCGCCGACGACGTGCAGGTGCCGCGCGTCTTGTGGTAGTACATCGAGCGACCGAGCAGCTCGCGTTCGAACAACTCCTCGAAGCTCCACGACAGGTCGGCCTTGTCGATGTTCCGCTCGCGCCCCGGGATTGGCTGAACGACGCCGTCCGGGTAGTGCACGTGCAGTGCGTTGAAGAGCGGGTAGCTCCGGTAGGTGTCGACGAACCAGCGAGACACCTTCTCCACCACTTCCACGTCGGTCAACGCGTCCCGTTCGATCCCGGCAGCGCCAAGCTCGGCGAGGAGATCCCGGCGCATCTTGGCGTCCCAGTTCGTGTTGATGCGCGGCGCCAAGAACTCCTTCATCCGCGCCGCCGCCACCTGCCAGCGACGGGTGCCTTCGATCGCGTCGCCCGCGGTCGACAGCGGATAGTGGATCACCTCGAGCTCGACGTAGTCGGCGGTCTGCTCGAGCACCCGCGCATCCTGGTAGTCGTCGTCGAGACCGTCACCCAGTCCGCACGGCGGCATCACGCGGACGATCGAGCGGAGCGAATAGGTGTACTCCCGGCGCTCGTTCCAGTCCCCGTCGGGGGTGCCGTCGCCATCGCTATCGGCGCTCTCGGGATCGGTGCGGTATTTGTGGAGCTCGTGGAAGTCGGCGAGACCATCGCGGTCCGTGTCCGGCCCGGCATCGGTTTGAGCGGCGGCTGCGCCGCAGACGAACAGGCCGAGGAGAGAGAACGGAGCGTGCATCGCTACAACCTCCAGTCAGTAGGAGAGGACCTCGATCTTCTCGGGATCGAGCCGAATCGGCCGGCGGCCGAGCTCGACGCCAGCTCTGAAGGCCACCAGAGTGGTGGCGGCCTCGCTGGTGGTGAGCACTGGCGACTCACCGCCGCGGAGGCCGCATCGCAGCTCGCCCACGCTAGCACGGTAGCTCGTCGCGTACAGTCGCAGCGGCCGACCCTCGACATCGAGGAGAGAGAAGGCATCGACCGGCAAACCCGGCGAGGCCTCGAAGCGAAAACGACAGCGCCGCGCCAGCTCGAGCTCGTGCCATCCGGCGCGCTCGACCGGTCGGCTCCAGTCCAAGACCTCCGGTCCGCTGGCGTTGAGGCGCATGCTCGCCATCACCACCTCGCCCAGGTCGAAGTGACCGCGCGCGTCGGTGCACACGACGCGCCCACGCGTCGAGCGACGGTAGCCGCGCCCGTTGTCGTCGACCTCGAGTCCGAGCGCGACCTCGATGCCCGCCAGCGGCAGGCCGCCCAGCGAGCGCGCCACGCCGCGCACTCGGGTGCGGGCCGGCAACGGAACCGACAGCACGACGTCTCGGGAACCGACTTCGAGCGGCGGAGACTCGAAGCTCTGCAGGTCGCGCGGATTCCACGCCCAAACGCGGTACGGCCCAGAACGGAGACCGCGCATCTCGAAGGAACCGTCCGCGCGCGTGCGCACCCGATTGGGCGCACCACGCGACAGATCCTCCGCCAGAACGACGGGCAGCTCGCGGTCATCGACGACGACGCCATCGAGCAACTTGACCATCCAGCCCGCACAGGGCGCGCCGTCCGGGCGGCGGAGCCGCGCCGAGATCGACCTCGCCGGCCCGCCGAGGACAAGACAGACGTGGGCTTCCCCTAGCGGCAGCCGCCCACCGAAGTTCTCGAGCACCGCGGGCTGCCACCCCGGCGCGGCGGCAACCAGCGGCGCCGGCGATGACGGCGTGGAGATCGCGAACTCGCCGCGCTCACCGGCGCGCGCTTCTCCTCCGCCCCACCGGACGACGGCTCCCGCGACTGGCAAGCCACCGCGGTCCACCACCGTTCCACGCAGGCTGCGGCGGGCTGGCGGCTCGGCGCTCAACGCGATCGCCATCACCTCTCCGGCCGCGCCCAACGGCCGCCGCGCCGTATGGTAGCCCGCCGCGCGCACGGTGAGCACGGCGTCTTCGGCGGTCGGAACGCCGCGCAACCGGAAGCGTCCGTCGGCGCCGGTGCGTGCCGACGGCGACGCGGCGCCAGTGGCCAGGACCAACGCCTCCAACGCGGCGGGCAACTCCGACACCGTCGCGTGCTCGTGGTCCGCCGCCGAACCGTGGTCCCCGAGCATGGCGTCCATCGGCACCGACAAGCCGGCGAAGGCATCGTCGGGCACCACGAGCCGCACGTCCGCCCCCGCGACCGCCGCACCGTGCTCGTCGAGCACGCGCCCCTCGACCGACCGCGCCCGCGCGACGACGAGCACCCGGTGGTCAGCAGGCGTGGCGGGGTGCACGATGCAGCTGCGCAGGCTCTTGACCGTGCCGTCGTCGATCCAGAGCACCGCGTGTTCGCCGTACAACGAGAACGCGAAGCCGCCGTCGGCGGCGGCGACGACGCGGGTCAGCACCCGATCCATCGCGATCGACACCTCCGCGCCGCCGACGGAAACACCGCTGCCGTCGATCACGCGCCCGCCGGACAACGTGACCCTCGGCGTTGCGGCGGCCGCGATCATGGCGTCCTCGCGACGAGGCTGCGCGGCACGCGCCGCGAAGCCACCCACCCGTGCAGTGGAGTCCCGCACGTCCGCCAGCGTCGGCGGCGACACCGCCGGGCTCGACGCCAGGACGAGCCAAGCGGCGCCGACCACCACGGCCGCCGAGACCGCGAGTCCGCCGAACCGCGGCGCGAACGACCGGCGCGCCACCGCCGACGGGTCCACCCAGTTCGCCAAGATCGCCAGCCAACCGCCGCGCGAGCCGCAGGAACGGTCGAGTCGGGCGCGCAGCACGGCGAGCGCGCGCGCCAGCCGACTGCGCACCGCCGCACTCGTCGATCCGGTGCGCGCCGCGATGACGCGCGGCGGTAGATCGTCGAAGTAGCGCATCACCACCACCTCGCGGTCGCGCGGCTCCAGCGCCATCACCGCGTCGAGCAACCGGCGCTGCAGCTCGGTCCGCACCACGGAGTCGGCCGAGGCCGGCAGGCACTCGTCCCGCGCCGCGCCATGCTCCCTGCTGCGTCGCCGCCGCTCGGTGCGAGTGACGGTCGCCACTCGCCGCCGCACGACCCGCGCCAGCCAGGCGCGCAGCCCCGCCTCGTTCGCGGTCCGCGGAGGACGCTCGAGAGCTGCCACACAGACGTCCTGCACGGCGTCTTCCGCGCCGTGCGCGTCGCCGATCAACTCGACTGCCAGTGCGCGCAGCCAAGACGTCTGTCGCAGCAAGAGCTCGGGATCGATCGCAGCCATCGGTCTACGCAAGAGAGACACCGGCGGCGGCGGATTGTCGCAAACTTCAGCGCGTATACACCGTCCAGTCCGGCATCCCGGGCAGCTCGATCCGGCGCGAGAAACCCGGCAGCCGTTCCGGTAGGCCCGCGGCACGCTTGCGCTTGAAGAGCAACACCCACTTCATGTCGGGGGGCAAGTGCCGGCGCCAGTGCTCCTCCGAGATCGGTACGCCCGCGGAGCTGCGGTCGAACAGCGACCACGCATAGTGATACAGCTCGCCGTCGGCCATCAAGGTGGACAACGTGTTGAGCGGGAAGTAGGCCTGGCCGGGGTGGGCGACGGCGAAGTCGTAGGCCTGCCGCTGTTGGTTGTGGGCCACTTCGGGCAAACGCGCGAGCCGATGCACCGTCTTCTGCGGCCAACACATGAAGACCAGGGCGATCGCCATGCCGACGGGCAATGCGACCCGCTGCAGCAGGGGCTCCCGGTCCACGTCTCGACTCGCCTCTGCCGCTGCCAGGACGGCCAGCCCGATGGCCGCAACCATGTAGTAGAGGGTGTGGTAGCTGTTCATCCACCCGCCGATCTTGGCGCGCGCGATCCAGCTCATGGGAAACAGGGTCAGCGCGGCCAGGCCCGGCAACAACCAGGGCGCCTTCACCCAGCGCCGGCGGGCGCGCGGGGCCGTGAAATGCAGCAACCCCAGCACCACGACGAGCGGCAAGCTCCAGCGCGAGAGCTCTCTCAACACACCGAACAAGCCAGCCATCGGGTGGGCCTGCGGCACGGTGAACACGTTGAACCACATGTTCTCGAAGCCAAATGCACCGACGAACACCGGCACCGACAGCGCGCCGAACAGCGCCAGCCGCAACAAGTAGCGCCACACCACGGCACCGCCAAACCCGACCCACAGCCAGATCAGCTGGCCTGGAACCATGGTGATCTCGATCTGCTTCGCCCACACCGAGAGCACGGCGCACAGTGCCGACAGCGCCAGCCGGCCGCCCCCGGGGGCGAGACCGTCCGGCCGCAGCAGGGCCGCACAGCTCAGGAGCCCGAGCCCCACTGCCGTCGAGTCGACGTGGATGCCGGCCACCATCGAGCGCGGCCCGGGAACGAACAGCTGGAGGGCGACCGTGACGAGGCAGGCGCCGATCGCGATGGGGCGGCGCACGGGATCGCGCCATCGCCCCTGCATCAGCAACACGAACATCGGCACCACCCCGGCGAGCAGGTTGATGGTGCCGCCGATCAGCATCGCCGACGTGATGTCGGGCGCAACCATCGCCGGCAGCATCAACAACGGCATCACCGGTCCGTACAGCAGGGGCAACACGGCACCCTCCTCGGGCCCCGGATACAGCGGCACGCCATGCGTCATGACCGCCGCGAACGACAGTCGCGCGGCGCTCCAGCCGCGGAACGGCACTTCGGCCACGATCCCGACCATGCCGAGCAGCAAGAGCAGGCAGGCCAAGGGCGTGACGGCCACGACGAACCGCAACCCCGGCGACAGGTCGCGGCGGTGCACACACCGCCACACGGCGACCCCCACCGCGAGCACGGCCAACGCGCCGACGCCAATCCACCACCCGACCGGCGTCTGCACGGCTACGACAAACCCAGCCTCTTGGCGAAGATCAGCTTCAACATGCGCAGCGCGGTCTTCGACACCTTGAGAAACCCCTCGGAGTGCTTCGACTCACCACCGACCCGCGGGTAGTAGCTCACCGGAATCTCGACGACGCGGCGGCGCGCGCGCAGCACCTCGATCATCATCTCCGGTGAGAACTCCGGCCCGACGCCGTTGACCGAGTCGCGGATCTTGTGCCACGACTCGCGCCAGATGGCCCGGTACGAGCAGCCGACGTCGGTGAACCGAGGCTCTTGGCTCCACCACATCAGCTCGACGATCTTGCCGACGACGATGTTTCCCAACCGCAGCAGGCCGCCCATGTTGGAGCCCTGCTCGATCATCTCACGCGTCGTGCGCGTGCCGATGACCATGTCGGCATCCTTCATGTACTGAAGAAACTTGCCGAGGTCCTTGGCGCGGAACGAGTGGTCGGCTTCGACGACGACCAGGACGTCGCCGATCGCGTGATCCAGGCCCCACTTGATCGTGTCGCCGTACCCGACTTGCTGCACCGTTTCGACGCGAGCGCCGTTCTCTCTGGCGACCTCGACGGTGCGATCCTTCGAGGAGTTGTCGACGACCAAGACCTCGTCGGCGACATCGACGAAGTCGCGCACGACGTAGCCGATCGAGTCCTCCTCGTTGTACGCGGGGATGACGATGCTGATCTTGTACTCCGAGAAGGAGCGGCTCCGCGCCTTGTAGTTGGCGTAGTTGTAGTCCTCGATCGAGTTCACGTTGAGGTAGTCGCCGGAGAGGAAGAACGGTAGCACGAGATCGCCGCCACGCGCAGCGTCCCGGACGACGTCGGTCAGCTCGACGCGCTTGGAACGCGGGCTCGGGGCCGTGTCGCGGATGCGACCGAACAGCTCGGGCGTGAAGACCCACGTACCACAGCCGAGCAGGTCCGTCGTGACGTTGACGGGCTTCTCCTCGAGGTCGGTGATCCGGCCGTCGTTGATGACCAGTGAGTAGTTTTTCTCGATCAACCGCGGATTGTCGGTCTGCCGCACGGCGCACACCGCGAAGAACTCGCCCTCGGGCACACGCAGCTCGGAGTGGTTGCTGCCGAGATAGAGCTCGTCGCCGAGCACCGTGACGAAAGGGCGGTCCAACAGCGGCTCGGCGAGCAGGACACCGCGCGCCAGCCCCACCTTGGGCTCGGCACAGTGCACGTATCGAATCTGGACGCCGAAGCGCTCCCCGTCACCCAGAAACGCGCGCACCTGATCGGCGAGGTAGCCGACGATGACGACGATGTCGCGGATGCCGAGCTGGTCGCGCAAGATCTCGATGTTGCGCTGGATCAGCGGCTTGCCCGCGATCTCGAGCATGACCTTCGGAATCCAACTCGTCGCGGGATAGGCGCGCACTCCGCGCCCCGCAGCGGGAATCAGTCCGAGGTCGAGCATGCAGGGGAGGAAAGATAGCGGCGGCGCCCGGGAATCCCAACTCGGGTGACCCGGCAGCACGCGGGGGAATGGGTGCAGCCCACGTTGGCGCCGAGAGAATCGGGCCCCCCTCGCCATTCGCGACGGTCGGCGCCTATGGTGACCGCTGTATGCGCCCCGCCTCGCTGCCCCTCATCGCCGTCTTGCTGCTGCCGACCGCGGCCTATCTGGTCGCGGTCGGGATCGCCGTGTTCGGCACGCCCCGGGCCCGATTCGAGACCGGCGACTACGTCGTCGCCGCCATCGTCGGGCTGTACACGCTGCTCGTGTTGGTCATCGCACGCTCGCGCCGCGGGGCAGCGCGCTTCGCCCTGCTGACGGGTTCGTGCCTGCTGGCCTGGGTGGGGTTCGAGCTGGCGTACCGGGCCCTGGGGCCTCTTTCGGTGACGCCCTGGGTGCCGAACCTCAACGCGTCGTTCGACGTCGACCCATCGATCCCGGGACTGGGCGGCGCGGTGAACGTGACCACCAACCGCTACGGCCTGCGCGGCGACGAGCGCGCGCCCGAGGAGGTCGACCATTCCGTTCTCGCCCTGGGTGGCAGCACGACCGAGTGCCTCTACGTCGACGACGCCAAGACGTGGACGCAGATCCTGCAGCGCAACCTCGAGCAAGAGCTCGACCGCAGCGTCTTGGTCGCCAACGCCGGGCGCGCCGGCCACCGCCTGTTCCAGCACACGTTCATGCTCCGCCACTACCCACCGGCCGCCGACTTCGATTGGGTGGTCGTGCTGGCGGGCTTCAACGAGGCCTTCTGGCTGTTCCGCGGCGACTGGAAGAAGTCGCGAGGCGCGCAGCTCGCCAACACGTTGATCGGCTACGACCCGAAGGCGGCGCCCTACAAGCAGCTCGCGGCCTATCGCCTGATCGCCGCGATGCTGCGCAGTGGACGCAATGTCGGCGAGGGGACGATCCAGGACGCCAACGGGCTGTGGATGGTCCGCTTGCGCGAGCAGCGCCAGGCGATGCTGAAGAAGAACGTCATCCAGGGCTTGCCCGCCGATCTGGACGCCGCGCTGGAGCAGTATCGCGCAGACCTCCTCGATCTGGTCGCCGCGACGCGCGAGAACGACCAGCGCCTCGTGCTCATGACGCAACCGTTCTTGCCGCGCGAAAACCTGCCGGAAGACCTCGAGGCCCTGCTCTACACCGGCGTCGTCGCCAAGGTCGGCGCCTACCCGACGGCCACGATCGCCGCGGTCGTGCGCCGCTTCAACGACGTGACCCGCCAGGTCGCGCGCGAGGCCGGGGTCGCCTGCCTCGACATCGCCGACCGCTTGCCGCCCGACACGACCACGTTCTACGACGACTGCCACTTCAACATCTCGGGGTGCGCGCAAGTGGGCGCGCTCGCCACCGAGGGCATGCTGCCGCTGCTGCGCTGACGCGCTGACGCGCGCAGGGTCGTCGGCAGCGAGCCTCAGCGCAGGTCGGCCGAGCGGTCGGCCACGGCGTCGAACCGGCCGGGCGGCTGCCGCGCGGCCCAGGCCATGGCGCGGAACAGCAGGCGCCGATAGAGCGGGTCGTTGTAGGTCCACGTGGCCTGACCGATCGCCAAGCCCACGACCCGAGCGTCCCCGGCGGCGTGCGTCCACAGAGCGGGGTGCTCGCTGCCGTCCTCCGCACGCGCCATCGCCAAGATCTCGACGCCGGCTCGGTCGCCGCGCAGCGGGAGGAGCTGGTCGAGGAACTCGACCCCCTCGAGCTCCAGCCCCGCCAGGATCGGATGCTCCGCCGCCGCGGCCTCGACGCGCAGGGTCACGGTCTGCGACGTCCGCGGCAGCTCGACTTCGGGGTCCATGCTCAGGCCGACGTACGAGGCGACGGCGTCGCCGCGCAGCGCGGCGTTGACGAAGACGAGGCCCTTGCCCGCGTCGCGAATCTGCGCCAAGCCCTTCCACGCTCGCTCGGAGATCAACACTCCATCGCGATAGCAGACGGCGAGGTCGACCCCCTTGGCGCGAAAGATGTCCCAGTTGGCGTTGGGCACCACGACCTTGGTGTCCGGCGCTCCGCCGAGCAGAGTCTGCCACGCCTTCTGCCAGGTGAAGAATTCGTACAGCCCTCCACCGCTGTCGGCCGAGGCGTCACCGAGCAGCAACAGCCGCAGCGCCGCCCGCCCGCTCTCCGAACTTGCGGGGCGCAGGCGCGCGGCCAGCTCTTCGGCGTCGCGAGCCGGGGGCCAACCGGGCCGATTCTCCGGCAGACGGCCAAAGGCCACCGGATCGAGCATCAAGTGATCCAACAGCTGCGCCATCCCGGTCTCGCCGAGGCGAGCGGCGAGACCGTCGGGCATCGTGGACATGGCGGTCGGCGTGAGCGACTCGATCGCCGCGGCGTCGATCTGGTGGGTCACACCGGCCGCGTCGGTCACCGCAACCTGCTCTCCCGCACGGGTGAGGAACCCCACGCGCTCGTTGCCGTCGGCCAGCTTCACTTCGTGCGTCACGTAGTCCGGATTGATCGCCGCGCTCGGCTCGCGGATGTCGCGGATGACCGACGCGCGGTCGCGGTGTACCAGGTTGTCGAGGTTGGGCCCGCCGGGGTTGCCGACGCCGCGGTGCAAGTGGCACGCCGAGCATTGCGACAGAAACAGATCGCGGCCCGACACGAAGCCGCCGGCGACCGGCTCGTGCTCGACCGGTGGCGCGGCGGGCGGCCGCGCGCCCGCGCTCACCCAGGGGAGTAGCAGACGCTCGATGCCGACGGGGTCGCGCCAAGGCGCGTCTCCCACTCTCAGCGTCACGCGCCCGGTGGGCAACGACGCGCTGCCGGTGGGCATGACGAGCTCGAGCGAGACCGGCGGCCGATCGGCTGCCGCCGCGATGCGCACCTCCCCCATTGCCGCGATCTCGCGACCGTCCACGCGAGCGCTGCTCCCCGGCGGCGCCTCGATCCGCAGCACGCAGTCCCCGGCGGGCAGGTCCACCTGGGTCTTCATCGTCAGGCGGCCGGGCTCGCGACAACGCGCCCAAAACGCCTCGTGCGCGGCGCTCCCCCGCGTCAAGACGTGGCTGGCACCGAGGTCGGTGTGCGGCAACCACACGGACTGCGCCGCGGCCTCGCCCTGCCAATGCGCGACCACTCCCGTCAGGGTGTAGTCGAGCTCGATCGACTGACCGACTGCGGCGGCGCCGTCGACGTCCGGCACCGGCAAGCGCAGGGCGAACCAGTTCCACGCGTGGGCCGCCGGCGTCGACGGAGTGCGCGCGAGATAGCTCGGGTGCGGATCGGTCCGCACCACCACCGTCCGGCCCTCGTCGGCGAGGGACACGCCTTTGACCGGCAGCCGGAACCTGCGGTCGCCGCCCTCTTCTTGGCGCGCCTGATAGCCGGGCTTCTTCGTCTCGAAGCGATCCCCGGCGCGCACGGCATCGCCGAAGGTCAGCTCCACCGCGGACAGATCGCCGAACGCTTCCGCCGGCAACGGCCGATCGAACGCCACGCGCACCTCGTCCTCCGCCGCGGCCCAGGCGATCACCGGCTGCGGCCGGTCCCTCCCCGTGTACCGCACCTTGAACAGCGCGCCCACGCCCTGCGGACCACTCCCCCAATCCGGGTCGCCGCCATGCCCGGCGACGACCAGGCCGTTGTCCGGCGTCAGGCACTGATCGACGATCAGGGTGTCCGCGACCGCCCAAGTGACGTTGCGCGCGACGTAGCCTTCGGGGGTCTTGGCCACCGGCGTGCGGAACAACCGGCCGCGGGAGAAGCCCGCCACCAAGGCATCGCCCCGCCACTCGTCCGGGCCGAAGCCGGCGCCACCGGCACTCCCCTCGTTGAACACCAACCCACACGTGCACTGGTGCTGAGGGCCGTAGTCGTAGAGCGACGCCGCGTCGTGGGCGTCGGGCAAGAAGCGCGGATGCCGCGGCGGGAAGCCGTAGTGCCGCCCGCGCTGGATGTGCAGCAGCTCGTCGAACGGATTGCCGTTCTTCAGCCACGTCGACCCCTCCTGGTCGGTGGCGAACAGGTCGCCGGCCGCGTTCAGCGCCAGCCCGACCGAGAACCGCACGCCGGTGCTGAGCTTCTCGCTGCGCCACCGCCCATCGGGGTTTTCTGGGTCGGGGCGCGCCACGTGGATCGCGCCGCGCACCGAGGCAGGGTCGTAGTGCGCGCGCCCGCCGCGACGCAGGTAGGGGTTGCTGAAGTCCGTCGTGCCGACCCCGTAGTAGATGCTGCCGTCCGGGGCGAACACCGCGCCGAACGCGTCGGTGCCCCCGCCCGAATTCCAGGGCTTCTCCCACCCGTCGGCGATCACCACCTCGCGGTCGGCAACGTCGTCGCCATCGACGTCGAGCCACAGCGCCACCTTGCCGACGCCGGCGATCAGCACGCCATCACCGAGCGCGAAGCCCGGCGGCGTGACGTCGAGCCCGACCGGATGCTTGACCGGCTCGCGCAAGAACTCGCGCGCGTCGTCTTCCAAACCGTCGCCGTCGGTATCGCGCAGCAAGTAGACGCGGCCGTTGTAGCCCATCGCCACCAGCGTGCCGTCGGCGCGATAGCGCACGTTGTTGACGTTCGGCAGCTCGACGGGGATGCGCTGCGCCTCGAAGCCGGGCACCAAGAACTCGATGGGCGCGTCGGCGTTTGCGCCGGGGTGGCGGGGTACGAGGTGCGCGACCTCGTAGGGCCAGGGTTGTTGCTGCTCGCCGCATGCGGCGAAGAGCAGTGGTAGACCGCTCAAGAGAGTCCGAGCGGCGAGTGCTCGAGTCCTCACCGACATTTGTTTCCCACGGTTCTCAGCCCTGCGTGACATTTCGTTTCGGTGGTGTCCAAGAGTCAATCGACCTTTCGGCGCAGATCTTACGGCGGCAGACGCACCCGTCTGTACCGTCCATGATGCCGGCGTTGTGCCGGGGGGCGATGGTCGCGTCCGAGTCGTCAGCATCGCCGCGACCGAGACCGGTCAGTAGTCCCCGCGAAGCACGAGTCTCGATCGCGCCGCCAACTCCTTCTCAATCGCCATTTTGCGACTCTTGGTGAGCGCTGGCTCGATCCCATCACCCGGGTGCGGCCACCCACCGATCTCAACGTGTCGCTCGTAGGTCACGTCGTCGCGAACGGCCGTCAGCCCAGCATCGCGCACGTCGCGGACCGAGAGTGCTGCCCAGCCCTTCAAACTGGCGACGCGACCGGGTGAAACATACTCTTCGGCGATCGATTCGATCTCTCTCGGGCCGATTCCATCCGTCTGACATGCAGACGTGAACCCGTCGAACGCACGACTCCTAACGACACGTCTCTCCTTGCCGTACGCCTTCTTCGAGTAAATGAAGTTCGCAATCTCCGAGTCTGGCTTCAGGACGCACATGGCCGACGTCGCGATGCGAATCGGACGAGGTTGACCTGAAGTTCGGGCGGCCACTCGCCCCCGAACCTAACCGATCCGTTCTGTCTCGAACACGCGAAGCGGCAGGCGTAACTGACGCCACCTCCCTCGTTGAGGCTGACCTCGAACGTCCATTCGGAGTCATCGAACCACTCCATACGGATATCGCCGTCGGTGTCGGCAAACACATCAGGCTCCGGGAAACCAGGGGGAATCGCTTCAACGAACTTCCTGGCCAGCGCCACAGTCTCAGTGCTCACCGCGGGCGAGCCCCGCCCGTCCCAATTCTCAGTCGACGCCTCGAGAGCGACACGATCCAACTCGGCCAGCGCTTCGAGGTTGGATTTCGCGCTGGAATAGGAACTACCGCCAGACTGGTCGAACCCGCATTCTACCTTGGAGGCGGTCGCGCTCGGTGCGAGCGCGAAGAACAATCCAGTGGCCAAGGGCGCGCGATTCAGGACCCGACTCATTCGTATCTCTCGATCACCTTATCGGTCAGCGTGCTAAAGAAGACAGAGTTCTTCAGCTCGCGCAGTTCACCGAGAACAGGAAGCAGGCTCTCTTCCTCGGACTTGAACGACCCCGCCTCGAAGGCATCGATGTCCAAACGAACGGCGAACCCTCCGTCAGCCGGGAGCATGGCCTGGGTCACGAAAACCGCGCGATGCTCCGTCACTCGATGTAGCGTCCGAAGCTCATACTGCATCACATCCGACGGAACGCCATCGGGTCCGCGCAGGGGCGCTTCGAAGATTTCGTCGAGACTGAACTCGCCGCGCTTGAACGTCATGTGGTTGATGTAGCGCACAGCAACGCGCGAGACGTTGCCAATCGGACCGAGCTCGTCGACGTAGGCCGACCAACCCCTCATGGCGTTACCGACAACGTGTTCCCAATCTGTGTAGGGCTTCAGCCTGCTGAACGTGAAGCCGTTGATGCGAAATTGCACGACTTCGCTCTCTTGCCGGAAGTGAAACCCGACGAGCGCGTGGTCCACCTCTCCTGGGTCGGACTGCACGCGAGATCGAAACCTCGCCACGAAGTCCTGCTGAACCTCGACGATGGGGAACTCGCGTGCGCCGACCGAGTCATGGAGCCGGTCCTTATCGTCAACCGAGATCGACACGGAATCTGCTAGCCTCAGGTCGATCACAGCTTCCGTGATCGGAGCGTTCTTCAGCTTGCGCTGACTACCCATTCGATGAGCCCGCGGGTTCCATGGCCGCAACTCTAGGATTGCAGAGTCTTCCCCCACACCAGCACTCCCAAGTTTCTCCAGGCTGTCTCGTCAAGAGTGGCGCGAACATGCGGCCATGGCGTGAAGGCGGGTTCGTCCTCCGCCAACGTAGTGGCACACCGAGCCTCGGTGGTCACATGCGAGAGGCCTTGGCTCACCCGTTCACCTCATCGCTCCAAAGTTCCCGATCGCGCTAGCAGTGGTGTGAATCAGGAATCTGCGGCATTCTCCGAGGCCATCCGCGGCCATCGCGGCGTTGCTGCGTTCCTGCGTCCTCGACGTATCCACCGATATGCCTGCGGCGCAGCGCGTACTCGCGCCGCGACCCGACGCGCAAGTCGCGCCGACGGCCGCTTCGGGACGAAGTGCCGTAAACCCGTGAGGGTTTACGGCCTTCGAATGGCGAGGGCGACGGGACTCGAACCCGCAACCACCGGATCGACAGTCCGGTACTCTAACCAATTGAGCTACGCCCCCAGACCAGGGGGCTGCAGACTCTAGCGCCGCCCCCTCGAGTTGCAAGCGCGTTCGAGCCGCGGATCCGCGCCCCTCCGCCGCACGCTCGCCACCCGCGCGCCCGCCGCGCACGACGTATTCTCCCGGCCGTGCTGAGCATCGGTTTCGTCGGCGCCGAGCCGCTGGCCACGCCCCATCTGTCGGTCGACGGCATGACGGTGTCGGGGCCCAACTTGTCACACTGGCCGGGCAACCGGACGCCGGCGCGCTACAAGGCCGATCTCAGCACCGGCATCTGTCTGGCGTTCGCGCGGGCGCCGGCGGAGGAGCGCGCGGCGTTCTTGGCGGGGGCGCGCATGGTCGTCAACGACCACTTCGATACCGATGGGTTCTTGTCGATGCTGGCCGTCACCAGGCCCGACGTGGCGTTGCCGCGGGCGGCGCTGTGTCTCGAGGCGGCCGCCACCGGGGACTACCAGGCCTACCAGGGCGAGGCCGGCTTCGCCGTCGACCGCATCGTGCTGGGGCTGCTGCGCCACCCGCGATCGCCGCTGGCGGCCGAGCTGCCGGCGATGTCGCCGCCGCACCGCGCGCTGCGCGGCTATCGCTGGTTGCTGGAGAACGCCACGTTGGTGCTCGACCAGCCGCAGGAGCTGGCGTTCCTTTGGCGCGACGAGCATGCGCGGATCACCGCGGAGCTGGCGGCGGCGCGGGCCGGCGCGCTGCGGCGGCAGGAGTTCGGCAGCGCCGGGCTCGCGGTGCTCACCAGCGAGGGCGACGTCGCGCGGATGGTGCTCAACACGTGCGCCGGCGCGTTCCGCGTCCTGCACGTCCAGGGCGGCGAAGGCGGCCCGCGCTACCGCTACCACGACCGCACCGAGAGCTGGTTCGAAGTGGTCACCTTCCGGCCGCCCCCGCGCCGGGATCTGCGGCCGCTGGCGGCGCGCCTCGAGCACCTGGAGCGGCGGGCGACCTCCGCCCCCACCGGTCAGTGGTGCGCCGACCCGCCCGACGACCCGGTCCCGGAGCTCTACTTCGGCGCGCCGGCGGCTCAGGAGTATGGGGAGATCACGCGCACGCTGACACCGAGCGCCCTCGCACCGGGGCTCGTGGCGGAGGTCCTGGCCGCGGGGTTGGACATTCCCTGAACTCCGCGGAATGCCGCCGCCGCTGGGCGGTAGGTCGCCCGGATCGGCCTGGGCCGGCGGCGCAATGGAGTGCCGCGCCCGCGCCGGACTGGAACTAGAATCCCGATCGGGTCGACTCCCCGATTCACGAGCAGACCAATGCGACGATCCCTCATCCTCGGACTCACTCTGACCTCACTCGCCACGCCGCTCTTCAGCCAGGGCTCGGCGCTCGTCGTCCGCACGACGCAGGAGCGCCTGGCGCGGCGGATGAACGATTCGATGGGCGATGGCACCGACGTCCCCGCCCTGCAGGAGGGCGAAGTCTGGGAGGTCCTGCTCGACGACGGCGGCCGCGCAGTGGTCCGCGCCGCGCAGGCCGAGGGCCACCTCCTCGAGCTCCGCGCCCGCCCCGCCGCCCTGATGGAGCTGTTTGCCGACGAGGTCCGCCGCTCACAACGGATGGCGGATGGGATGGCGACACTGGCCCTCGGCCGGATGGGCGTGCAGCCCAAGGACGCCATCGGCATGGCGCGCGCCGTGTTCGCCTGGCCCAAGCAGTGCGACACGTTCGCGCTGCGCATCGACGCCGACCCCGACGATCCCGGTGCAGGCTTCCACGCCCAAGTGTCGATGACGCCTGCGGCAGAGAGCGACTTCGCCGGCCTCTTGCAGAAGCTGACGCCGGCGGGGGAGGGCGCGCCGCGGCTCACGCAGACCAACGCGACCATGGCGATGCGCTTCGCGCTCGATTTCGGACAGTTGTCGGGCGCGCTGACGGCGATGACGGAGTTCATGGCTTCGATCGGCGCACCTTCGGCCGAGGCCGCCGAGCAGCGCAATGCGATGATGCAGCGGTACTGGGACGCGCTCGGCAACGGGTTCTCGATGGCGATGGACTTCGACAGCGGAGAGCTGCAGTTCATCTCCCGCGTCGCCGACGCGGCAGCCATGCGCGACATCATCGCGACCGAGGAGTTCACCGCCTGGACGAGCTCCGTGGCGACGATGGCACCCGGCCTCGAAGCCGAGGTCGAGCGCGACGCCCTGGTGCACCGCGACGTGTCGCTGCTGCGCACGACCTTGACGACCGACGATCCCGACGCGATGCCCAGCCCGATGCTCAAGAACGGGCGGTCGGTATCGCATTCCGGCCTGGCCGGCGAGTTCTTGATCGGCACCACCGGCCTCGCCCCGGAGGCCATCACGCGGTTGATCGATCGCGCGCTCGACGGTGAGATCGAGTTGCGCCCGCTCGCCGAGAACATGATCGGCGAGGTCGAGGTGCGGTTCCGCGACCTGGTCGAGTCGAGCGGGCAGGGTCAGGTCCCGACCGATAGCATGCCGCAGACGGTCGAGATCAAGATCGGCAACCCCGGGAACGCACTGCTGATCGACATCCGCGGGGCGTGATGCTCAGCGCAGCCGAGCACGCAGCCAAGGGCCGAGCGTTTCGCGGCGGCACATGAGCTCGCTCTACGCGATCCACAAGGTGCGCGCGTTCTTGCGCGGCACGCTCGGCATCGCCGCGATCGTGTTCGGCGTCCTCATCAAGCAGCCCGTCGTCACTTTTGTCGTCGTCGCCTACGGCACGCTCGTGGCGGCTTCGGCCTATACACGACTGATCCGCATCTACGCGCAGGAGCAGCGCAGCCCGGACTTGTTCCGCCAGGCGCACGAGAGCTTCGCGCGGGCCAGCCTGCCGCGGCAGGTGTTCTGGTTGTTGTTCGCCGTCGCCGAAGCCGATGGCCGGCCCGAGAACGACGAGCGCGAGCTGGTCCGCAAGTTCCTGCTCGAGCGCTTCGTCGACCCGATCACCACGCATGACCTGCGCACCTGGGAGGCGCAGCGCATTCCGCCGGAACAAGTGGGAGCCCTGGCGATGCAAGTGCGCCGCGTGCTGCTGCCCGCCGAGTGCGAGACCATCTTCTACTGGGCTTGTTTGGTGGCGTTCGCCGACGGCACCTTCCGTCCGCTCGAGCACGAGGCTCTGCAGGACGTGTCCAAGGGTCTCGGGCTCGACCCCCAACAGGCGCGCGCGGTGTTCCACCACGCCAAGGCGCGAGTGCTCGGCGGCGGCGACCCCAGCGGCACGCGCACGTGGGGCCGGGCCAACAGCAACGGCTGGCAGCACGGTCCGCGCGGGGCGCACTACGGCGGCCAGCGCCACGACCGCGCGGGGCAGGGTTCCCGACGCGCCCCGACCCGGGTGCAGGCGTTGGCGATGCTCGGTCTCGAGGGCGACCCCTCCGACGACGACATCCGCAAGCGCCACCGCGAGCTGGTCAAGCGCTATCACCCCGACGCGCACGCGCACCTCGGCGAGGTCGCGGCGGCCGAGGCCGCCAAGCGCTTCCGCGAGGTGCAGAAGGCCTACGAGTATCTCGTGCCCTGACCGCGGCGGCGATTCGCGTATTCTCGAGCTCCATGGTCACGATTGACGCGCGCTACGAAGGCACGCTGCGCTGCACCGCCCGTCACGGTCCGTCCGGCGCGGCCCTCACCACCGATGCCCCGGTCGACAACCACGGCCGCGGCGAGGCGTTCTCCCCCACCGATCTGTTGGCGACGGCGCTCGCCACGTGCGCGATGACCATCATGGGCATCGTGGCGCAGCGCGAGGGCATCGACCTCGCCGGCATGACCGCGCGCGTCGACAAGCACATGGCCGCCGACCCGCGCCGCGTCTCGGCGTTGCCGGTCACGTTTCGCATCCCGACCGCGCTCGACGAGCGGCAGCGCGCGACGCTGGAAGCGGCCGCGCGCGGCTGCCCGGTGGCGCGCAGCCTGCACGCGGATCTGACGCAGACGCTGCGCTTCGAGTACGGGGCTGAGACCGGGTAGAAGAGTCGGCGGGTGATGAACGGGAGCCTGACCTGAAACTCACCCAGCCTCGGCGATCGGTACGAGCTTGTACCCGAGGGATTTAGCGTTCTGTCGGAGTCCGACGATGCGTCGCTGGGTGAAGCGCTCCTCGTAGGCCTTGGCGCCTTCGTCTACGTAGTCCTGGCCGAACTTCAGCATGCGGTAGATGAGCAGGGCCAGTTTGCGGGCGATGGCAAAGATGGCGACGTTGCCGTCCTTCGCGCGGGCGATCTTGCGGAAGTGTGCGCCGAGAGCTGTCTGAGTACGTTGGAGGGACAGGGCGGCCATCCGGAGGACCGTGGCGATCCTGCTGACCGCGATGTTGTTGCGGTGCTTCTTGATGCGCTTTCCACCCGAGACGGCTTGACGTGGGCACAGGCGTAGCCAGGAGACGAAGTGCTTCTCGGTCGGGAAAGCTTCGAGGTCGTAGCCGACCTCGGTGAGCACGATCATGGCCGTGCTCGGGCTGATACCGTCGATTCGCGTGAGATCACACCCGACGAGCCGGCAGAGGGCATCGCGAAGCTCCCGGCCGCCCTTCGTTCGGATGCTCCTCTCCTTGCGGGGGTCTGGATGCTCGGGGACGTCGGCCGTCTTGGCTTCCTCCGGTTGCAGGTCCTCGATCATCGCCATCAATCGCTTCTCGACCGACTCGATCTCGTGGTCGGTGTGCTCGAGCATCCGCAAGCCCGAAGCGAGAGTGAAGATGTGCTCCTCGATCCAGGTCCCTTGCAAGTGATCCGCGAGCTCCTTCTCGGAGATCTTGCAGCGCGGATCACGCAGTCTGGCGAGCGCTCGAGGGTCGCGTTCACCAGCGAGAATCGCGCGGATGATCGCGAGGCCGGTCTTGCCGGTGATGTCCGTTACCGCGCGATGGATCGCCACGTTCATCTGATCCAGTGACCGCTGCATCAACTGCGTGTGGCGCGTGCGCTGCGCGATCAAAGACGCGGCATGGCGTTGCAGGGTCCGCAACGCACAGATGTCCTTCGGAGGCCGGAACGAAGCGCGAATGAGGCCATAGGTGTGTAGCTTCTGCAGCCAACTGCAATCGCTGGCATCGGACTTGGAGCGGCCCGGCACGTTCTTCACCTCGCGGGCATTCGCGAGGATGACCTCGAAGCCTCTCGACTCGAGTAGCTCGTAGACGGGAATCCAGTAGACATAGGTGCTCTCCATCGCGACGGATCGCACTCCGAGCTCCTCCAGCCAGTCCGCGAGCGCCTCTAGCTGGGGCGTCGTCGTTCCGAATCGCTTGATCGGACGACTGCCGTCGGGTGCTGCTGCGCACACCCAGTGCTCGCGGCTGCCGATGTCGATTCCGGCGGCGTTGGGCTTCACGACTGGCAATACTTCCGCTGCGGGCTTCTTGCCCTTCCTCGTTCTGCTCTTCCCAGCCATACTTCATCCTCATTGTTGTGGTGGGCCCGGCCCGAGGCGGCGATCAAACGAATCTGACCTGCGGGAGTGGGCACGGCGACGTGCCCCTCACCAGTGAAGGATGGCCAACTCGGACCCAGACTGGCTCTGGGGCAAACGTGCTCCAGTGGCTATTGGGGGCGTAGCTGCCGGGCCCCTCACACGTTCCCCTCCCCCTTCCTCAGCGGCTAGTTTCCTGCCCTGAAGGGCCGACAAATCTGCCGGGGCAGGACTGGCTCCGTACGTTCATTTGGCGCAGCGGAAGCCGGTGTGGGAGAGGCCGGTGTCGGGGGAGGACTTCATGCGGGCGGAGGGTCGGTAGCCGGTGCAGTACTCGTCGCTGCAGAGGAACGAGCCGCCGCGCAGGACGCGCTTGGGCAGGCCGGGCTCCATCGGGTCGTAGCTCTCGGCCGGTCCTTGCGGATTGGTCTCGGGCGAGCTGCGGTAGTAGGCGGGGTGGTACCAGTCGGCGCACCACTCCCAGACGTTGCCCGACATGTCGTAGAGGCCGAAGCCGTTCGGCTTGAAGCTGCCCACCGGGGCGGTGCGCGGGTAGCCGTCGGTGGCGTCGTTCTGGGTGGGGAACCGCCCCTGCCAGATGTTGGTGTGCCAGACGCCGCCGGGGACCTTCTCGGCTCCCCAACAATAGGTCTGTCCAGCCAGTCCTCCGCGGGCGGCGTATTCCCATTCGGCCTCGGTCGGCAAGCGCTTGCCGGCCCACCGCGCGTAGGCCACCGCGTCGTCGTGCGCGACGTGCACCACGGGGTGCTGCTCGAGTCCGTCGATGGAGCTGTCGGGGCCGAGCGGGTGGCGCCAATTCGCGCCCGGCACCCAGCTCCACCACGCGGCGAAGTCCTCGAGACCGACGGCGTCCGGCGGCGGCGTGAACACCAGCGAGCCGGCGGTCGGCTCTTCCTCCACGGGACCGGGGAAGTCGAGCACGTTGGGCACCTTCTCGGCGACGGTCACGTAGCCCGTCGCTTCGACGAACGCCGTGAACTGCGCGTTGGTGACCTCGTGCGCGTCGATCCAAAAACCGTCGAGGACGACCTCGTGCACCGGCTGCTCGTCGGCGAAGCCCTCGGCGGAGCCCATCGCAAAACGGCCCCCCGCGAGCCAGACCATGCCCTCGGGTGGTTGGTCCGGTGCCGGAACTCGGGCCGGGTCCTGGGCAGCGGTCGCCCCGCCGGCAACCGGGCCGGTTGCCGTGGCCTCGGTGCAGGCGGCGCCGGCACACCACGTCGAGCTGGCGATCAACAGCAGGGCGGCACGCATCACGCCAGCAGGATAGCGCGAAAGTCGTTGACGTTGGTGCGGGTCGGCCCGGTGTGGAGCAGATCGCCAAGAGTGCGGAAGAACGCGTGACTGTCGTTGGCGGCGAGCGCTCGCTCCGCGTCGAGGCCGACCGCGGCGGCCCGCGCCAGCGTGTCGGGCGCGACGAGGCAGCCCGCGTTGTCCTCGGTGCCGTCGACGCCGTCGGTGTCCGCCGCCAGCGCCCACACTCCCGGCGCACCCGCCAGCGCCCGCGCCAACGCCAGTGCGTACTCGCCGTTGGGACCACCGCGTCCGTCGCCGCGCACCACCACCGTCGCCTCGCCACCCGATAGCAACACCCGCGGCCGCGGCGCCAACGCCGTCGCCAAGGCTGCGCGCGCGTGCTCCACCGCCAAGGCGCTCGCCTCGCCCTCGAGCGCGGCCCCGCAGAGCACCGGCTCCACGCCGCGCGCCCGCGCCCGGTCGGCCGCCGCGCGCAGCGCTTGCGCCGGCGTCGCCACCAGCGTCCACGTCGAGCGCGCCAGCCGCGGATCGTCGGGCTTGGGCGTCTCGTGTGCAGCCAGCGCCCGCGCCACGGCTGGTGGCACCGGCACGCCACGGCGCGCCAGCACGGCGCGCGCTTCGTCGGCGGTGGTCGGGTCGCCCACCGTCGGCCCCGACGCGATCACCGACGGGTCGTCCCCGGCGACGTCCGAGATCAGCAGCGCATGCACGGCGGCGGGCGCCGCCGCCGCAGCCAACCGCCCCCCCTTGATCGCCGACAGGTGCTTGCGCACGCAGTTGAGCTCGGCGATCGGCGCGCCACTGCGCAGCAATCCCCGCGTGACCGCTCGCTTCTCCTCGAGCGGCACCCCGTCGATCGGCGCGGTCCACAGCGCCGAGCCCCCGCCCGAGAGCAGACACAGCACGAGGTCCTCGGGCCCGAGGCCGGCGACGCGGCGCAGCACCTCTCGGGCGGCGTCGAGCCCGGCGCCATCCGGCAGCGGATGGCCGGCCTCGACCACCTCGATGCGCCGGCAATCGACGCCGTGGCCGTAGCGGGTGACCACGAGGCCGTCCACGTCCGGCCACTCGCGCTCCACCGCCCGGGCCATCGCTGCAGCAGCCTTTCCGGCACCGACGACGACGACGCGGCCGCGCGGCCGCGCCGGCAAGTGCGGCGCCACCACGCGCTCGGGCGCCGCCGCAGCGACGGCCGCTTCGAACAACTCGATCAGAAAAGCGCGCGGGTCGATCATGCACTCAGCGTGAACCCCGACGCATGATGCGCTGCCGCCTGTCCGCGGACCAGCCTCGACGACCCAGTCCGGGGCGTCGGGCTCGACACAGCCGCCCCGCCACGCTCCCCTAATGCCTCGGCTCCTTGTGGAACTCAGCGCGGCCGAGGCCGCAAACCAAACACGGAGCATTCCGCGACCCGAGCGTCGGTCGCCGGTCCCGCGGTCGCCGGCGGCCCGCGCTGAGCCCAGAGGCCAGTGTTGTCTTCGAGCCTCCGGGAGCTGCGTTGTCGAAGTTCCAGCGGCATCGAGCCTTCCGAAAGGTTGTCGCCGCGCGAAGATTTGCGGACCCTGAGGCTCAGAGTATGAGCATCGCCATCCAGTTCTTGGGTGCCGCCCGGCACGTCACCGGCAGCAAGTACCTGATCTCGATCAACGACAAGAACGTCCTGCTCGAGTGCGGCATGGTCCAGGGCCCGCGGGAGATCGCCAACCGAGCGAACCGCAACCTGCCGCTGGACCCAACCAAGGTCGATGCCGTCGTCCTCTCCCATGCGCACATCGACCACTCCGGCTCGCTGCCGCGGCTGGTCAAGACCGGTTTCGACGGCGCGATCCACTGCACCGAGGCCACCGAGAGCTTGCTCGGCATCATGCTGCCCGACTCGGCGCACATCCAGGCCTCGGACGCGCGTTACCTGGCGCGCAAAGGACACGAGGTCGAGCCGGCCTACGACATCGACGACGTCAAGCGCACGCTGCGCATGACCCGCGGCGTGCCCTACTACCAGCGGACCGAGGTGCTGCCGGGCGTCTCGGTGGAGTTCCTCGACGCCGGCCACATTCTCGGCGCGGCGATGGTGGTCCTCGATCTCGACGACGGGCAGCACCAGGTGCGGCTCTCGTTCACCGGCGATCACGGGCGCAAGAACCTGCCGATCCTCCGCGATCCGGACCGACTGCCGCCCAGTGAGTTCGTGCTCACCGAATCGACGTACGGCAACCGACTGCACGAGTCGCAGACCGATCTCGAAGAGGCGCTGGCGTCGGTCGTCAACGACGAGATCCGCGACCACGGACGCATCCTGATCCCCGCCTTCTCGGTCGGCCGCACCCAGAGTGTCGTGCTGTTCTTGGGCAACCTGATGGCGCGCGGCGCGATCCCGGAGATCCCGATCTGGGTCGACTCACCGCTCAGCACCAAGGCCACCAAGGTCATGGCACGCCACCCCGAGGTCTTCGACGACGAGACGCGCGCGATCTTGGAGAGCAATCGCAACCCCTTCTTCTTCGATGGCGTGCGCTACGTCGCCGACGTCGAGGAGAGCCGCAGCCTCAACGACGTGCGCGAGGGCGTGATCGTCTCGGCGTCGGGGATGTGCGAGTCGGGCCGTATCCTGCACCACCTCAAGCGCACCATCCCTCGCCGCGAGGACTGTGTGCTGATGGTCGGCTACCAGGCAACCGGCACGCTCGGCCGCAAGCTGCTCGACGGCTACGAACAGGTGCGCGTGCTCGGCGACCGGCTGCCGGTGCGTTGTCGGGTGCGCGCCGTCGGTGGCCTGTCGGCGCATGCCGACTACAACGAGCTGATGGAGCACACCGATCACCTCGCCGCGGCCGCGGAGTGCGTGTTCGTCGTACACGGTGAGGAAGATCCGGCGATGATCCACGCCGATCGACTGCGCGACGCCGGCTTCGGCAACGTCGAGGTGCCGGTGCGCACGCAGCGCTTCGTGCTGCGCAAGTAGCGCTCGGGCGAGATCAGGTCGCAAGCCGTTCCCGGCGAGTGACCGCCGCGGTGGCGCAGACTACCAGACCCCGTGCACAAGTCTCGCTCACGTCGGGCGAGACCGTGTACGCATCACGGACTAGGGGGTCACTCATGCAAGCTCGTTCCTTGTGCGCAGTCCGCTCGGACTCACCGCACCCATTGCCGCTCAGCCCCAAGTGGCCCCGACCGGCTACGAAGGCATCGAAGGGGAGACATATCTGAACGGCCTTGCCGGCAGATTGACTCGGGTACAGCAGATTCACGGCGACATTCGCGGCCCGCGCACGATCACTGCCCTCGCCTGGCGGCGCGATGCACTGGAACCAACGGGGCCCCTGACGAACCCGCACCAATCCAGGTCATCGTGCGTGTCGGAATGGGAGACCCCGCGCGTGCCACCGGCGACTTCAACGCCATTTTCATCGGCGGATCGACCATCGTCTACTCCGGGCCGGTCTGGCCGCCGCAATGGCGTTCGCCGGCCGCGTCCACTCCGGCGCCGTTCGACTTCGGGATCGCCTTCAGCCAACCGTTCGCCCTGCCGGCCGGGCCGGGGTTCGTGTGGGAGATCAGTGCGGCCTCCGACGTCCTCGGCCACGCAGACATGGTGCCGCAACACAACCTGGCTGTGGCCGAACCACTCGGCACGGGCTGCCTCTCGACTCCACAGACGAGAAGGACGGCCGGCAGTGCCGTGACTGCGATCGATCCGACGCAGCAGCTGGACATGCTGGTGTACGGCAGCGTGCTGACTCCGCTCGCACCCGCCGCACTGCTCCTCGGCGCCAGCGATCCCAACCTGACCGTGCCGGGCCTCTGTTCCGCGGTTCGCAGCGACGATCTGATCATCGCGCCGACCACGACGGACGCGGGTGGCAACGCCAGCGTCCGCCTGCAGACGGCGTTTCGTCCGGCCTTCCTGGGAGGCTCGATCTACGCGCAGTTCGCCACGCTGGACGCGAACCAACCCGGGTTGCCGATCGGTCTCTCCAACGGGCTCCGCCAAACCGTGCCAGCGCCCAGGCCGGCCCCATCCGGCACCGCTGTGCTGAGCCATGGCGGCCCCACGCCACAGGTGTTGAGCGACTACGCGATCGTCACTCAGGTGCGGTAGCAAACGCGGCGCCCACTCAGTCGCCGATCACCAACACCAACCCCTGCGTCATCGCGACGAGCCGGACCCGCAGCGGATCGAACACGACGGCCTGCGCGTGCAGCCGCATGCCGGTGAGCGACGGATCCAGTGGAATCGGCACGGTCTGTCGCTGGCTGCCACCGAGGCTCGTGGTGCGCCAGGTCGCGTCGAGCAGCCGGTGCGGATCGAGCCACCAGACGCAGCGGTCGTCGAGCGGCCGGGGGCCGGCTCCCGCCGACAACAGAAAGGCCACTGCGTGCAGACTCGGGGCACCGGCGATCGCGAGCGAGAAGCTCGAGGAACCGAGAGCCGGAACGCCCGACGCGGACAACAGCGGCGTCGACACGCCTCGACCGCAGCCAGCACCGATCGTCTGCACCGAGGCCGGCACTGTGTTGCCGTAGACCCAGGCGTCGCGCTGCCACAGCGTCGTCCCGTCCAAACCTCCGTACAGAACCAGCCGCTGGCGCGTCTCGTCGTAGGCCGCCCCGGCTCCTGCCCGTGCGGTCGGAGCGGTCCCGAACGAGCGCAGCTGCCAGCTCCGCCCGTCCCATTCCCACGTGTCGCCGAGGAGCCCACCACCGTCCCGATCACGACCGCCGAAGAGGACCACAACGCCGCGATCGCGGTCGTACGCCATCGCGTGTTCCCCGCGCGCGGCCGGCGCCGGACCGGCGATCGCGCTCCACCCGACGCCATCCCAAGCCCAAGAATCCGCCAATCCCCGCCCGATGGTATCGAACCCGCCGAACAAGAGCAGCCGACCGGGGCTCGCACCGGCAACCAGGCGGTGGGCCCGCCGGGGCGGTGGCCTCACAGCCGGCGCACGACGGGTCCACGAAGTACCGTCCCATTCCCACGTGTCGTCGAGCAGACTCCCGCTCGCATCGGAACCGCCGAACAGCACGACGCGCTGGCGCGCGGGGTCGTACCCCATGGCGTGACGCGAGCGTCGCGGGGGACTGCCGGTCGACTGCCGAACAGTCCAAGCACTTCCATCCCACTCCCAGGTGTCACCGAGGATAGCCCCATTGCCGTCCTCGCCTCCGAACAGCACGACCCGCGCTCGAGCCGCATCGTACACCATCCCATGGTCGCGCCGCGCCCCCGGGCCACCTGCCCCGCCAGCCGCCGACCACGCGACGCCATCCCAAACAAAGGTGCCGCCGAGCACGATCCCCGCCATCCAGGATCCGCCGTGCAGCACGACCTGGCGGCGCGCCGCGTCGAACGCCATGTCGAACCGGTCGCGTTGCGAAGGCTGGCCGATCGCGGTCTTCAGCACCCACGAGGGCTGCGTGACCTGGGCATCGACCACTGACGAAACCAGGCCCGCGACAGCCAAACAAAAACCGATGCGGGTGTTCTCTTGCATGGGCGAGATACGGGCCGGAGGGTTCAGACTCCCCGCAGCGCGTCGAGCTGCTCGCGCAGTTGGGCGAGCTCGGACTCGAGCTGTGCAACGCGAGTCTCGAGAGCACGGAAGTCGTCGTCCGAGAACGCGGGGGTCGCAGTGGTTGAGGGAGCGGGCGTCGGCGGGGCCGTGGATGTGGGGCGCGGCACGAGGGTGTCGCCCTCAACGGCCGCCTCAGCGCTCGCCTCAACCTCGGTGCCGTCGCCCAGACAGTGCGCCCAACGCGCGTCGCGCTCGCGCGGCCGTCGCGGCTGGAGCTGCGCGAGCGGATCGCCGACGCGCTCGCGCAGCGAGGCCAGCACCGCCAGCACGTCGTCGGGCCCACCGTGGAACCCCATCCGCGCAACCCGCGGTTTGAGCGCGCCCGGTGCCTGTGGACCGCGAACCAACAACTCGGCGAGCACTGCCTTCTGCCGTTCGTCGAGCCCGAGTTTCTGATCGACGTCGTGCCGGTAGTGATCGGCGCGCGCCCCCTCGACCTTGATCACCCAGCCCTCGAGCTGCAGGGCCATCAGCGCGCCGGCGATCTCGAAGTCTTCGAGCTCCATGACGGGATCGCGGTTGCTCTTCTGGTTGCAGCCGGCGAGCAGCGCATTCAGAGTCATCGGGTACGAGTCGGGAACGGCGAGCTGCTTCTCGATCAGCACGCCGACGATGCGCTGTTGGGTCCGGTCCAGCATGGCAGTCAGGGGTCGTCGCGGACCGCCAGTCTTCGCACGCCGGCTGCGGATTTGGAAGCCCCGCCCCACGGAGCGGTGATCAGAGCCGCTTGGCGAAGCACCGCACGAGCCCGGCATCGGCGAAACCTACGGCGCGGTGCGCAGCCACGCTGACCGCATTGTCGGGCGCGGCGTCGGAGGCGAACTCGACACAACCCTGCGCGCGCCCCCAGCTTTCGGCTGCCGTGACGAGGGCGCGGCCGACACCCTGCCGCCGGGCGGAATCCCCGACGAACCAGCCCTCCAGATACGCTACGTGACTCGTCGCGCAGCCCTCAGCGTACGGACGAATGGATACTTCCGCCATGCCGACGGCCTCGCCACCGCGCCAGGCGATCAGTGCGATCCAAGGACCACGCGGGAACTCGCCGGCGAAGTACTGCTCGACCTCGTCGCGATGCTCGTCGGCGGAGCCGTCGGGCCAAAGGGCGCGGCGCATCGCGGTCCAGACCGCGGCATCGGCGGGCTCGACGGGAAGCACGCGGAGTGCTCGGGGTGCGTCTCGTGCGTGCGCTCGGGAATCCGTCATCGGCGAAAGGAGAAGGGACCGAGACCCGCCGAAGAGGGGCTGGCACTCAGCGGCCGGGTCGTCGAGCATCTTCGCCGACATGCCGGGGCTTCTCCATCCCAGCCGCCGACAGCTATTGGCCGCCGCCACCGCTGGTGCCGCGCTGCGTCCCCTGCTCGCGGCCAGCGTCGGTCGACGCCCACACCGCGCCCCGCGGCCCGGAGCAGCCGATGAGTACACGCTGAGCGCCGAGGTCACCTACCTCAACCACGCCGCGATCGGCACCATGCCCCGCGTGCTTCAGGAGCAACGCGCTGGCTACCTCGCGACGCTCGAAGAGAACCCGTGGCTGTACCTCTGGGGTGGCGGCTGGGACGCGGCCAGGGAGCGCACGCGGGCAGCGATGGCGGCTTTGCTCGGCGCCACGGCCGAAGAGCTCGCCATCACCCACAACACCACCGAGGGATTCAACCTGCTCGCGTCGGGGCTGCCGCTCGCCGGGCCGCGCGCGGTCGCGTTCTCCGGCCTCAACCACCCCGGCGCAAGCGTCGCGTTCCGCCATTGGGGCGGCCGCCGCGGCTACAGCGTGCACGACATCCCCCTCGCCTACGACCGCGCCGCGGCGATGGACGACGCGGAGCTCGTTGCCGCGCACTGCGACGGTCTGGATGAGCGCACACAGTTGCTCGTCTTGCCGCATCTCGACAACGCCATCGGCCGACGCCATCCTCTGCCCGAGCTGGTGGCCGCGGCGCGGCGGCGCGGCGTGCGCTGGGTCGCGGTCGACGGCGCGCAGACGGTCGGCATGGTCGACGTCGACGTGCGCGCGGCCGGCGTCGACTTCTACGCAACCAGCCCGCACAAGTGGCTGCAGGCACCCAAGGGACTCGGCGCGCTGTACGTGGCGAACCGAGTCCTCGACGTGCTGCAGCCGATGTGGGTCACCTGGGGGCAGGAGCCTTGGGCTGGAACGGCGCGGTTGTTCGAGGACTACGGCACCCGCAATCTGCCGGAGGTGCTGGTGCTGGGCGACGCCGCGCTGCGGATGCGGACGCTCGCCGCGGGCGATCGCGACGAGCACCTGGGCGGACTGTGGCAGCGCCTGCGCGACGGCACCGCGGCGCGGCCACATTTGCGCTGGGAGGCCCCCGCGGACTGGGAGCGCGGCGGCGCGCTGGTCGCGATCGGGGTGCGCGGTCGCGACAGCCGCGAGGTGGCGGACCGGCTATGGCAGGAGCGCGGCATCGTCACGCGCGCGTTCCACAGCGAGGGCCTCGACGCACTGCGCGTCTCGCCCGGCCTGCCTACCACGGCGAAAGACGTAGACGCTCTGTTCACCGCGCTCGACCAGATGCGAGGCTGATGCCGTGCTCGCCCTCGACGACGGCTATCACGAGCATCCCGTAGACGCCACGCTCGCCGCCACCGCGGAGTGTGTCTGGACCTTCGCCCCGGGGCGCGGCGCGCGGCATTCGACGTTCCGCGTGCTGCCCGACGGCTGCGTCGACGTGCTCGTCGACCTCGCTGCCGGCACCGCGCGGCTCGTCGGCCCGATGACGCGGGCGATCGTGGTGGCCCAGGACCGACCGCACCTCGCGGTGCGGCTACGGCCGGGGCGCGCCGGCCGCCTGCTGCCGCTGCCGGTCGACGCATTGACCGATACCGTGGTCCCTCTGGCTGAACTGTTCGCCGAGGGTGAGCAGCTAGCCGAGCGGGTCGCGGCGGCGACCGACTTCGCGGTCGCACGGCGGCGCTTGTGCGCGTTCTTCACCCTCGATGCGGCCGGTGAGTCGACCCATCACCGCCTCGCTGCGGCGGCGGCGGACGCCCTGGCCCGCCCGGCGGCGACGGTCGAATCCGTCGCGCGCGGACTCGGCGTCAGCCGCCAGCACCTGACACGGGTGTTCCGCCGCCACGCGGGACTCAGCCCGGTGCAGTGGACTCGGATCGCCCGCCTGCAGCGCGGCGTCGCGCTGGCACTCGACCCGGCCCCGTACGGCGAACGCCCTTCGTGGGCAGCGATCGCCGCGCGCGCGGGCTACGCCGATCAGTCCCACCTGATCGCGGAGACCAAGGCGCTGTGCGGGGTGACGCCGACCGGGCTGATCGCGGAGCGCGGCGAGTGAACGCGAAGCGAGAAAATCGAGTCTGACTCGGTACGGGTCGGTTCCGAATCTTCAAGTGCTGGCGGGCGGGGGGTGGCACGCTGCGCGGCATGAAGAAACTGACCCCGATTCTCTACGTTGACTCGATCGAGAGCTGCCTGCCGTTTTGGTGTGAGCGACTGGGCTTCACCTGTCACTTGAAGGTGCCGGGCGAGGACGGGCTGAACTTCGCCGCGGTGCAACACGGGGAGATCGAGGTGATGCTGCAGACCCGGGCAAACGCGGCGGAGGACGCGCCGGAGTTGACGGCCGGAGTGACCGGGGCGACCGTGCTGTTCGTCGAGGTGGACGCACTGCAACCGATCGAGGACGCCCTGGCCGGAGTCGAAGTGGCGATGCCAAAGCGCAAGACGTTCTACGGCGCTACCGAGATCGCGGTGCGCGAGCCGGGTGGGCATCTCGTGGTGTTCGCCGAGTTCGAACCCCGCGCGGAGTGATGCAGTAGGTGCCGGGTTGCCGGAGATTGTGCTCGCCTCTTGCCCCGGCGCGATCCGCCCGCTCCGCTGCCCAGCGTGACGGCATCCCTCCCCTCGACCTTCCGGCTCATCTTCTGGCCCACCGTGATCACCTGCGCCGTCGGCGCTCTACGCCTCTGGCTCGAGGTGCAGGGATCGGTGACCGCCGCGACCGGAGGCCGGCTCCACCCACTCGGCATCACCTGGCTGGCGTTCGTCTTCGGCGGCTACTTCGGCTGGCGACTGCGCCGCGGCGGCTCGGCACCCGGCCTGCGCAAGGCGCCGCTGTGGGCGTTGCTGGCGATGATCGGCGTCGTTGCCGCGGTGATGATCAACTTCTCGCAGATCGACCCCACCGATCGCTCGCAGGCGGGCTACGAAGCACTGCGCGGGGCGGTGCGCAACATCATCCTGATCGCGATCGCGCTCGCGCTGCTCACCGTCGCCATCTGGCGCCGGCTGGCCTGGACGCTGTTCTGCTACGGCCTGCTGGTCCGTTTGTTCGTCGTCGCGCAGACCTGGCTCGCGAAGAGCCAGGGGTGGGACACGCACTACACCAAGTTCGGGCCCAGCGGCATCGAGCGGCCGATGGCCGAGACCATGTCATCGGCGAGCTTCGCGCAGCTCGGGTTCTGGGTCGCGTTCACGATGGTGGCCGGCGGCCTCGTCGGCTGCGTCGCGGGCGCCCTCGCCCGGCGGCGGTGACGCGCGACGGCGAGCGCACGACGGTCACAGGCCGAAGAACTGCTCCGCCGTGCGCGCGGTCTGCTCCGCCACCAGCGCGCGCGGCCGGCCGGCACAGTCGGCGACCGCATCCAGCACCCACGGCAGGTTGGCGGGCACGTTGCGGCGGCTCTTCGGCCGCGGCCGGATCGTGCGCGGCAACAAGTACGGGGCGTCGGTCTCGATCATCAGCCGCTCGGGAGGGACCAGCGGCACGAGCTCGCGCAGGTGGGCTCCGCGCCGCTCGTCACAGATCCAACCGGTGATGCCGATGTGCAGGTCCAGCTCGAGGTAGGCGCGCAGCGTCGCCCCGTCGCCGGTAAAGCAGTGCACCACGGCGCGCACCAACCGCGGCCGCCAAGCGCGCAGCACTTCGAGCATGGCCTCGGCAGCGTCGCGCTCGTGCAGGAACACCGGCAGCTGCAAGTCGGCCGCCACTTCCAGCTGGCACTCCAGCGCTTCCCGTTGCACGTCGCGCGGCGAGAGATCGCGGTAGAAGTCCAACCCACACTCCCCGATCGCCACGACCTCCGACGCCGCGGCCAGCGCGCGCAGGGCGCTGGGGGTGTCCGCCTCGACCGAGCTCGCGTAGTGGGGATGGACGCCAGCGGTCGACCAGAGCACTCCCGGGTGCTGCCGGGCCAGGTCCAATGCGGCCCGGCTCTCATCGACGTCCGCGCCGGTGACGATCATCCGCTTGACGCCGGCATCGACTGCCGCGGCGATGACGGCATCGCGGTCCGAGCGAAACGGCGCGGCGGTGAGGTTGGCGCCGATGTCGATCAGATCGAGGGTCACCGCCCGTCGGCTCCCGGGGGCGGTGGCCAGACGCGGCGCAGAGCGGCGACCGGGATGACGTAGCCCATCGCCGGCGTGTAGGGCCCTTCCGGTGTGCGCTGTACGCGCGTGACCACGCCGAGGATGTTGCCGCGGCGATCGACCGCGGGGCCGCCGCTGTTGCCGGGGTGGACCGCGGCGTCGACCTGCACGTAGGGACCGACGACCCGGCTGACGATGCCTTTGAACGTCGAAGCGATCACGACGTCGCCCGCTTGGATCGCCATCTTGCCGAGCGGAAAGCCCGACAGGTAGACCTCACTGACCGACGACGGCGGCGCGCGGGTCACGTCGATCGACTCGATGTGCGGCATGCCCTCGAACGGCTCGATGGACAGCAGCGCCATGTCGTCGTTGTTCTCGTAAACCGATCGCACCACGGCGGCGGGGTGGCGCTCGGCGGTGCCGTTGAACACGACCTGCACCTCGGTCTCGACCTCGAGCATCGAGCGCATGCGGACCACGACCGGGTTGGTGCGGCCGGGGTCCACGACGTGGGCGTTGGTGAGGATCCAGCCATCCGGCCCGACCGCGAAGCCGGAACCCGACGCCTCGACGGCGAACGGCTCGCCGCGGCCGTCGAGGTTGAATCGCAACGTCGTCTCGTCCTCTTCGACCCGCAGGTAGTCACCGCCATCGGGTTGCCGCAGGCGGGTGGTCGCCTCGATGTAGACCACCGCGCGGGTGACGCGTTCGACGGCCGCGAGCTGCGGCTGCTCCAGACTGACGTGATTGAAGCGGTCGAGCTTCTGCTGGGTCGTCGCCAGCTGCGCGCGCAGGCCCTCGAGCCGCGAGGCCGAGGTGCCGGCGTCGTTCTCGAGCTTGCCGATGCGCTGCATCAGACCGACGCGCTCGGTCTCGAGTCGGGTGCGCTCCTCCGACCAAACCGCCTCCTGCAGCGCCGCCGCGCGCGCCGCTGCCGAGCGCTGAGTCTGCAACTCCTGCCGCACGCCCTCGAGCCGCTCCGCCAGCGCCTCGTTGAGCGCGCGCAACCGCTGGTTCTCAGCACCGGCCTGGGCGCGCGTGGCCCAGAACACGCCGGCCGTCGCGACCACGGCAACGCTGAAGGCGGTGGCGACCAGGATCGTCGTCCGCCGCCGGTTGCCGCGAATCAGGTCGTCGACGTCGACGTTCTTCGGCACGCCGAGCGCATTCTTGATGCGCACCAGCGCGCTCTGCGTCAGATCCCGGTTCTCGCGGCTCCGCGGCAGCGGCACTCCGGGGAGCGTGTCGCGCAGCACGCCGCCACAGACCGCGGCAAAACGCGGCCCCATGTGGCCGAGCTGCACGATGTCGCCGTTGGCCAACCGCCGCTGCTCGACGCGTTCGCCGTTGACCAGCGTCCCGTTCTTCGAGCCCAGATCTTCGATCACCGGTATGCCGTCGATCAACCGGACGCGGCAGTGCGTGCTCGACACGTAGGGGAACCGCTCCTCCGAGATGGAGACCTCGTTGGTGTCGGCGCGCCCGATGGTCACGCCGTCTTCGCTGACCTCGATGCGGGCCGACACGCCCTCGATGTCGGCGAGGGGCTTGAGCAGCCATTGGTCGTTGCAGTCTTCTGGGCGCATGCGCGGTGCACCCGAGTGTATGGCGACGGTGCCGAGCGCGCGCAACGGCGCGGCCAGAAACCGCCCGCGGTCGGCCGCATTCGTCGGCACCGCGCGATGGGGTCACGACCGCAGCGCGAAATCCGTGAATTGCCTGCATCACCGGATCCGCGCCGGGGCTCTCCACCAGCGATGACGCACGGCAACCGATCCCTGGAGACCACGCTCGCCCAGCACGCCCGCTTCGTGCGCGGCATCGCCACCGCCCTGACCCGCGACCACGACGTCGCCCACGACGCCGCAATGGCAGCGCTGCTGGCGCCATTGCCGACGGGAGTCCGCGACCCACGCGCTTGGTGGCGCCGCGTCGCGCAGAACGCCGTGCGCCGGCTGACGCGCGACCGCACGCGCCAGCGCTGGCACGAGGGCCGCACCGCCCCCCAGCCATCGGCCCCACCGACCGCCGAAGTCGCGGAGAAGCACGAGCTCATCGAGAGCGTCGCCCGCGAAGTCGCCCGCCTGCGCGAGCCCTACCGCGCGACGATCCTGCTGCGCTTCTACGACGGGCTGTCCGCGCGCGAGATCGCCGAGCGCCAACAGGTCCCGCTCGCGACGGTGCGCAGCCGGGTGCAGCGCGGCACGGCGCAGCTGCGGGATGCCCTCGACCGGCGCCACCGCGATCGCGAAGACTGGCGCCCGGCGCTGGCTGCGCTGGCGCGACGGCCTATCCCGCTGACGCCGGCCAGCGGCCTGGCACGCCGCGTGCTGATCGGGGCGGCGGCCGCCGCCGCGGTCACTGCTCCTCTTCTCGTGTGGAGCGGTGCGACGCCGACTGGCCCCAACGCTGACCCGCTCCCGTCCGCCACCGTTCTCACCGAATGGGCCGACTTCGAGGGGGGCGACGCCCGCGCCGCGCGCGACGGCAGCCCCCCTGCAGCAAACCCCGTCGCGACAGTTCCCGCCCCGCCGCCGCGGACGGCGAGCGCGAGCACCGAGCCCCCTGTCTCGCCAATGCCGCCTCGCCTCACCTTCGTTCACGGCGTCGTCCTGGATCCGTGGGGGCAACCGCTGCCGAACGCCACGGTCTACCAGGGGACAGCCGATGCGTTGCGACCCGGCCCGGTCTCGGACGCCGACGGGCGCTTCGCGTTGGCGATCGAGCGCAGCTGTGCGTTCGCCGCCCTCCACGCGCAGCACGGCGCCAGCGGCAGGACGAACGTGGAGGTGTTTCAGACGCCGCTGCTCCACATCCCGCCGAGCACCGCGGTCACTCTGCAAACCCGCGGCGATGGGGTCGGGGTCGCTGGCCTGATCGTCGATGAAACGGGCGTCGGCGTCGGCAACGCGACGGTGCAGATCACGCCATCCGCAGCAGGCGGTGACCCGGGCACACCGGCCGCGTTCGAGGTGCGAACGGACTCGGGCGGACGGTTCCGGCTGTTGGGGTTGGCACGCGGGTACCACCGCGTCACCGCCATCGACACGGGCGCTTGGACCGACGTGTATCTCAGGCCGGGCGCGACCGCGGAGGTGCGTCTCGAGCTGACCGCCGGCGTCTCCATCCACGGAGTCGTGCGCGACGACAACGGTGCGTCGGTGCCGGACGCGGAGGTCGCAGTACAGTTGGACCGACACCACCGCACCGGCGAAACGTGGACCGACGAAGAGGGACGGTTCGCCCTCGAAGACGTGCCGGCGGGTCGGTGCCTGCTCGTCGCGATCGGCCCCCGGGGCCACCGCGCCGAGTGCTGGATCGACGCACTCCCAGGCCAAGCCGTCGAATGGCAGCCGACGCTTGGCCACGGTGTGATCTTGCGCGGGCACCTGCGCCACCCCGACGGCTCCCCGTGCGACGAGGTGCAGATCCGCGCGCACAGCGAGGCGGCTCCCGAGTGGCGCCGCACGGTCGAGCCCGCCGCGGACGGCAGCTTCGCGATTCCGCAGTGCCCCGGCCCCGTCCACCTCGAGCTCTGGTCGGGCGACGCCCCCGGCGACTGGCCCCTGCGTTCCACCGGGCCGCTGTCGCCCGGCGACAACCCACACCTCATCGAGATCGACGACCGCGACTGGAGCGCGGAGGTCGCGGGACGCATCACGCCCGCCAGCGCGCTCGGCCGCCGCCAGCTGCGCCTCGAGCACGCGCTCGGCCAGCGGTCCGAACACCTGCAGGTCGACCCGGAAACCGGCGAGTTCGCGGCCGCCGGCTTTCCACCCGGCAGCTACCGCCTGGTCGTGACCGGTGAACCCTGGCAGTGGGCGCCGCTGGCCGAAGTCCGGCTGCGCAACGAAGAGCCCGCCGACGCCGGCACCCTCGTCCTGCCGCAGGACGGCACGCTGGTGCTCGACGGCGCGGAAACGGCGCGCGCGTGGAGCCTGCATCGAGCCGAACCCGACCGCCTCCTGCTCCGCGGCGAGGGCTCGATCCGCTTGACCGTGCCGCCTGGACGCTATCGGGTGGTCGCGGGTTCCGGCACGGCCGAGATCGAGGTCGGGGCGCGGGGCGCGCATCGACTCGCGGTGCCGCGCTGAGGGCCCACGCGTTCCGCCACTCAGAGCGCAACAGGCCGCGGGTCCGGCTATCCTGAACGCAATGCGCCGCCACCATGCCCCCACGGTCCGCAGCGCGGCCGTCGCCCTGCTCGCCGCAGTCCCCATTTCCGCGCAGCCCGGCCCCGGCCTCGGCAACCTGACCTACGCGGGCAACGAGCTGTTCCAGCCCGCGGCGGTCATTCGCAGCCAGAACGGGCACGGCACCGCACTGATGGTCAGCGGCTATCTGATGCTGGTGGACGCGGGCGACAACTCGCCCAATCCGATCGCGATCGAGTTCTGGGATCTGTCGAATCCGCGCGCGCCGCGGTTGGCGCACCGGCACGCCGACGGCAACACGGCTCGGCTGGGTGAGTCGCACAGCTTCGCCGTGAGCGGCGGCTACGGTGGCATGCACGTCGCGTTCCAGTCGCGCCGCGGCGTGCAGATCTGGGAAGTGAGCAACCCGGCGGCACCGGTGTTCGAGAGCGAGCTGCAGCTGCCCAACATCCAGGGCGTGTACGGTTCGATCTGGTGGGTGTTCTGGCAGGCGCCATACCTCTACGTCGCGGGCAGCAGCGCGGGGCTGTACGTGGCCAAGGTCGACGACGTGCGCAACCCGGTCTACGTGAAGACCATCCCGCCGAGCCAGCTCGCCGGCATCGCGCCGAGCCAGGTGTTTGCCTGCGGCAACTTGATGATCCTGCGCCAGAGCAAGGAGTTCGGCTTCGTCACGCTGAACGCCGAAGACCCGCTCAACCCCGTCTTCGCGCAGACCATCCGCGGCGAGCGCGGCTACAGCAGCATCTTCGCGGCGGGCAAGTTCATCACCTCGGGCGGCGACGGCGGCCCCGTGCAGATGCTGGTGCACGACGTCACGCACGGCGGCGCGATGTCGTTGGTCGGCAGCGCGGGCTCCGGCTTCAGCAACGGCGCCTACGGCTCCTACCAGGACGGGTTCTTCCACACCGGCATGTCCAATGTGTACGCGAAGATCGACGTCGCCGGCCTGTCCGTCGCCGGCACGGCGACCACGGGGATCGCCAACCGCGACGAGGACTTCTGTCAGGTGCTCGGCAACCTCGCCTTCGTCGGCGATGACCACGGGGTCGGCTCGGGACTGTACGTGCACGACACCGACCCGGACCGGCGCGGCCCCGACGTGCACTGGGTGCACCCCGCGGACGGCGCGACCGGCGTCGGTCTCTCCAGTCGCATCGGCATATCGATGTCGGACAACGTCGACTTCGCCAGCCTCGACGGGTCCACGTTCGCGGTCCGACCGCTGGGCTCGAGCACTTCGATCTCCGGCGTACACAGCGGGCAGATGGGGCTGTGCAACTTCACACCCGACCAGCCGCTGATGCCGGCGACGACCTACGAGGTGTCGGTCACCGGCGTGCGGGATGTCGCCGGCAATGCGGGAGGCTCCTTCCGCAGCACGTTCACGACGCGCCCCGCGGCGACCGGTGGTGCACCGGTGACCAACTTGGCGGCGGCCAGTGGCAAGGCCTACCAGAACGGCACCCTCGCCCAGGGGGCGCCGATGTACATCGACCGCACCTACAGCTACTCGGCGATGCCGCCGCGCTTCGACGGCCAGCCCTACGTGCTCACTGCCAACGACGACAAGTTCGGCACGGGGCCGGCCTACGTGACGTTCGACCTTTCCGCCGCCTCGCAGGTCAACGTGTTGTACGACGAGCGGGCCACGCAGCTACCGGAGTGGCTCTCCGCCTTCACGCCGACGGGCGAGAACACCAGCGGCTTCGACGTCCATGCACGCACATACCCAGCGGGCACGGTCATTCTCGGCGGCAATGCCAACCCGCCGATGGCGGGCGCGCAGAGCATGTACACGGTCGTGGTCGTGCCGCTCAACACGCCGCCGCGCTGCGATCCGCCGACGTTGAACGCCACCGAGACCGGCGTGTCGGCAACCCTCACTGCCAACGTCGTCGGTGGAACACCACCGTTCTCCTACAGCTGGGACTTCGGCGACGGCAGTCCGCCGACGGCCCCGTCGAGCAACCCGGTCGCGACCCACACCTATGCCGACGCCGGTCGTTATCCGGTGGTCGTGCAAGTCACCAACGCGCTCGGCACGACCTCCTGCTCCGCGCTGCAGATCATCCATGATCCGGTCACCCCCACGCCCCCGGCCGCATCGACGACGATGCTCTACCACTCGGGGCGCGTCTACTGCGTCAACGCCGATCAGGACACGGTGACCGCGTTCGGTGCGCCCACCATGCGCAAGCTGTGGGAGCTGCCGACCGGAGACCACCCGCGCACTCTGGCGCTCGCGGCCGATGACGAGCTTTGGGTCGTCAACCAAGACGACGCGTCGATCTCGGTCTACGAGACCCGGTTCGGCACGCGCACGCGCGACATCGCCCTGCCGCGGGGCTCCCAACCGTATGGCATCGCCTTCGCCCCCGACGGTTCGGCGGCGTTCGTCTCGCTGCAGGGCGTGGGCGGCGTGGTCAAGGTGGACCGCGACGGCCAGATCCTCGGCCGGAAGTGGCTCGACGGCCGCGCGCGGGGGGTCGCGGTCACCGCAGACGGCCAGCGCGTGCTGGTGACACGCTTCATCTCGACCGCACCTGCAACCACCGGGATGCTCTGGGAGCTGGACGCCGCCACGATGGCGACCCTGCGCGTCTTCCCGCTGCGCTTCGACCCCGGACCGGACACCGAGAGCAGTGGGCGGGGCGTGCCCAACTACCTGACCTCGGTCCGCATCAGCCCATCCGGCAACGCGGCACTGGTCCCGTCGAAGAAGGACAACACCGCGCGCGGCCTGTTTCGCAGCGGCGAGCCGCTGACCTTCGAGAGCCGCGTGCGCACGATCGTCTCGCGCCTCGATCTCGCGGCGGGCGTCGAGGACACCGCCGCCCGGATCGACCTCAACGATCGGGACATGGCGCAAGCCGCGATCTACAGCCCGCTCGGCGACCTCTACTTCGTCGCCGCGCAGGGCTCCAACGTCGTCGACGTCTTCGACACGGCGAGCAACGCACTGGTCGCCACCTTGCCGGTGGACCTGGCACCGCAGGGGCTCGCCATCGACAGCGACCGCGAGCGCCTGTTGGTGCACAATTTCATGTCTCGCTCGGTCACCGTGTTCGACATCGCCGCGATGCTGGCCGGCACGACCTACGTCGCGCCACGCCTCTACGAGGTCGGCACGACCGCGCGCGAAGCGCTCCCCGCAGAGGTGCTGGTCGGCAAGCAGATCTTCTACAACGCCGACGACCGGCGGATGAACCTGGACGGCTACCTCAGCTGCGCATCGTGCCACCTCGACGGCGGCGGCGACGGCCAGGTATGGGACTTCACGCAGAGCGGGGAGGGCCTGCGCAACACGATCCCGCTGCGCGGCCGCGGCGGGCTCAACCACGGCAACGTGCACTGGACAGCGAACTTCGATGAGATCCAGGACTTCGAGCACGACATCCGCGACGGCTTCGGCGGGCGAGGGTTTCTGACCGCGGCGCAGCTGGCGGCAGCATCGACACCGCTTGGGCCGCCCAAGGCCGGCATGTCCGCCGAGCTCGACGCGCTCGCCGCGTACGTCGGCTCACTCGATGCGTTCGACGAGAACCCGTTCGCACAGGCCAGCAGCCCGACGGCCCGTGTGCGCGGCACCTCGGGCAAGGCCATCTTCGATCGAATGCAATGCGCGCGATGCCACGTGCCACCGACCTACACCGACGGCCTGCGCCACGATGTCGGCACGATCCAACCGTCCTCCGGTCTGGGCCTCGGCGCCCCGCTGCCCGGCCTCGGTTTCGAGACCCCGACCCTGCTCGGCCTCTGGAACTCCGCGCCCTATCTTCACAACGGCCAAGCCGCCAACCTTAGCGAAGTGCTCGACAACGCAATGCACGGCAACACCGACACGCTCACGCCTGACGAACGCAAGCGGCTGGCGCGCTATCTCCTGCAGCTGCGATGATCGCAACCGTATCGGTCCGCCCGCCAGGACCAGGGCTGCACGAAGTCACCGCGAAGGTGCGCGAGACCGTGCGGCACAGCGGCATCGACGAGGGACTGTGCACCGTGTTCGTCCAGCACACGTCGGCGAGCTTGGTGATCCAGGAGAACGCCGACCCTTCGGCACGCCGCGACCTCGAAGCGTGGCTGGCGCGGTTGGTGCCGGAGAACGATCCGCTCTACACGCATACTCACGAGGGGCCGGACGATATGCCGAGCCACATCCGGTCGGCGCTGACTGCGACCTCGCTGGGCATCCCGGTGGTCGACGGCGACCTCGCGTTGGGCACGTGGCAAGGGCTCTTCCTCTGGGAGCACCGCCACCACCCCGGCAACCGCCGGCTGCTGATCCACGTCGGCGTCTGACCCAGCGCGGGCCCGCGCGCCGCCGCATCGCCCCACGGTCACCGCACGATTGGGCAGCCTTCACCGTCCGCTGCCACGGCACCAATCGCGATCGTGTCCACTCCGACCTCGGTGTTTCCCGATGACCGCAAAGAGCGTCCGCATCGACTGCTGCGGATCTCGACAACGCATCCGAGGAACCACCAGTGGCCAAGCACGACTCGCCCGAACCCGGTCCGGAACCGCAGCGCCGCGGCAAATCCCGGCCAGCCCGCAAGGACAAGCAGCGCCGACGCGAACCGGCAAAGAGGCAACGGCTGCGCGGCGAGAGCATCGAGTCTCGCATTCTGCTCTCGGGCACTTGGATCGATCCGAGCACCGGAAACCCGCTGGCCGACGCCACGACCGGCGACGATCTGTACGAGGGCTCCCTCGCCGACGACGCCCCCAACTCGGCCGCGGGAGGCAATGACACACTTTGGGGGGCGGCGGGCGACGACACCCTCAACGGCGGGTCCGGCGACGACCTCGTGCTCGGTGGGTCGGGCAACGACACCCTAGACGGCGGATCCGGCAACGACACGATCCACGGCGGTAGCGGCGACGATGTGATCTACGGCGGCGGCGACGCCGATGTGCTGATCGGCGGTGGCGGCAACGACCAGCTGTTCGCCGAGTCCGGCAACGACGTGCTGCGCTTCACCGGCGCGCAAGACGGCGACCTCTACACGGTCGACGGCGGCGGCGACATCGACACGATCGACATCACCGAGTTCGGCAGCGGTGCCCTCCTCTCCGACGACGGGTCGACCATGGTCGTCGACCTCGGCGGTGGTGCTTCCTTCACCGTCAACTACACGAACGTCGAATCAATCGTCACGGCCGACACCGGCGGCAACCACGCTCCGGATGCCAACGCCGGGGCTGACATCGTCGTGGACTCCGGCGTCGGCCAGTTCCTGACCGCCGCCCCGAGTTCAGACTTCGACGGCGACACGCTCACGTATCAGTGGACCCAAGTGCAGGGGCCGCATGTGACCCTGACAGGGTCTACGACGGCGACCCCGTCCTTCACCGCCCCCACTGTGACCGAGCCAACCGAGATGGTGTTCGCGCTCGAGGTCTCCGACGGCACGACGACGCACATAGATACTGTCCGCGTGATGGTCACTCCGACGAACAGTGTCGGAGGCACCAGCGGCGCGGATTCACTGACGGGCACGGGAAACACCGCCGAGTACTTCTTCGGCTTCGACGGCGACGACACGATCACCGCGCGCGGCGGCGACGACTACATCGAGGGTGGCGCGGGAGCGGACACCATCGACGGCGGCGCCGGAACCGACACCGTCAGCTACGCCGACGCGGAGGTCGGCATGACGATCGACCTCGTCGCGGGTACGGCGAGCGACGGCGACACGTTGTCGAACGTCGAGAACGTCGTGGGCACGGCCTACGACGACACCATCGTCGCCGACGGGAACCCAAACGTGATCGACGGCGGCGAAGGCCGCGACACGGTCTCGTTCGCCGGTGGCACGGCCATCGTCGCCGACCTCACGACCGGCAGCGTCGGCGACGACACGCTGATCGACGTCGAGGGAATCGTCGGCACCAGTGGCGCGGACACCTTCAGTCTGTCTTCACCGGTCGCCGGCGAAACCTACACGATCGATGGTGGCGCCGGCGGGTTCGACCAGATCGTACTCAGCGGCTACGCCTCGACGGCGGCGACGTTTGGCGATGGCTATGTCGACATCGATCTCGGCGGAGGGCAGTCGTTCCGCGTCGAGTACGCCAACATCGACTCGATTGCGTTCAGCGACGTCAACGCGGATGTCGTGACGAGTTCGATCAGCGTCAGCGGTCTCAACGGCGAGCGTCTCTTCCTGAGCGGAGGCGACGCGGTACGGGTCAGCTACAGCGGTGCCGGTTCGATCGATGTCGACTACGACGGCACCACGGACACGCTTGCGGTCACGGGCTCGCCGGGAACTCTCAGCGGCAGTGCGCTGTCGATCACGGATCTCGACTCCGGTGACTTGACGATCTCTTCGATCCAAATCGACAGCGTGCTGTCTTCGCTGACGACCAACGTCGACGTCGGCACCATCAACTTTGCGGCCGCGGCGGAACTCACGAACGCGACCATCGCGGGCGGGGCCGGCACGGTCGATACGGTGTCGTTCTCAGGCCACCTGAGCAGCCCGACGACCGTCAACGGCAACGTCACGACGATGATCGTGGCGGGGACCATCTCCGGGAACGCACCGCTGACGATCAATGGCAACCTGGATGCGCTCAACGTCGTCTCGTCGGTCTACGGCGACGTGCACGTCACTGGCAACCTCGGTTCGCTATCGACCGCGAGCATCGGCAACAGTCCGGCAACGGAGATCATCGTCGACGGTGACCTGGGCAGCCTGACAACCACGAGCACCTCGACCAACTACGGCTCGATCACGGTCGCCGGCTCCGCCGGGACACTGGACTTCGCCGGCGACCTCATCACCGACGTGAGTGTCGGCGGTAACCTGACCAGCCTCAGCGGCGTCAAGCACACTCACAACGGAAACTTGGTGGTCGGCGGCAGCGCGGGGTCGATCACTTTCACCGGCGGCGCGTTCGGACACTACTTGATCGAGGGAGACCTCGATGCGTTCTCCGCCGGCGAGCTGGTGGCCGTCGTCGTAGCCAATGGCGTCACGGGATCCCTGACGGTGACGAACGGGGCGTTCTCGGACACGTCGAACTACGCCACCGCGACGCGCATCGAGTTCGACGGAGTGAACGACACCATCACTGCCTGGGCACCTCAGGCGGGCACGGCCGCGGGGGACAACCTGACGGGAACCGCCGGTGACGAGTTCCTCGACGGACAAGACGGCGACGACACGCTAGACGGCGGCGCGGGCGACGACGTCCTGCGCGGCGGTTCCGGCAACGACACGTTGATCGGCGGCGCAGGACACGACGTCGCTGACTACAGCGACGCAAGCGGCGCGGTCACGGTGGATGTCACCGCGGGAACCGCGACCGGAGCGGCCGGCACCGACACTCTGTCCGGCATCGAGGGTGCAATTGGTGGCTCCGGAGTCGACAGGTTCGAGTTCTCCAACCCGGTCGACGGAATGACCTACACGGTCGACGGCAAGGATGCGGGATTGAGCACGAACTACATCGACTTGGGCGCATACGCCAGCACCGACGTCACCTTCGGCGATCGCTCGCTGACGGTCGACATGGGCGGCGGCCAGTCGTTCACGATCGAGTATCGAAACATCGGAACCATCCAGTTCTCCGACATCGACGCCTCGGTCTTTCGGGATGACGGGGGTGGCTACGGCAACTCCGCCTACTCCGGCAAGTCCATGTACATCACCGACCAGGGCGCGTTCACCGTGGAACTGTCCGGCGGCGGAACCATGTACCTGGCCATCGACGCGGACACGCAGCAGGTGCAGATTCACAGCACCAGCGGTACCTCCAGCGCGACTTCCATCGAGATCGTCGAGCTACAGGACTCGGGGTTCACGGCGACAAACCTCACCGTCTCCACCGAGATCGAATCACTCGCCACCGATCTCGACATCGGGACACTGACGGTCGGCGTCTCCGGCAGCCTACAGACCCTGACCCTCTCCGGCGGCACGGGCACAGCGGGGACGATCAACTACGTCGGCGCGATGGCCTCGACGTTATTCGTCGAGGGCAGTGTCGGGCTCATCAGCGCCAACAGTGGGTCCGGGACAATCACGGTCACCGGCGACCTCGACGCGTTCTCCTCCGTCTCCGCGTTCACCGGCACGGTCGAGGCGTACCGCGCGGTGGGCGCGTACTCCGTGACCTCCGGTGCCTTCAGCGACAGCACGACCTACGCGGAACCGACGAACTCGTTGTTCGACGGCAACACCAACACGCTGGGCCTCGGACTGCACCAGTTCGGCACCTCGGGTGACGACGAGATGCTCGGGACCGGCGGCGACGACACCTTCCACCCCGGTGGTGGCGACGATTTCATGGATGGAGACGACGGCTCCGATGTCGTCGACTACAGCGATGTGACCGGTCCCGTGACCGTCGACCTGGGCGACCAGCTCGCGCAGAACACGGGATCTGCCGGCACCGACACGCTGTGGAGCGTCGAGGGCGTGATCGGCACCGAGGAAAGCGACACGTTCCGCATCAGCGACCCCGAACCGGGCACGACCTACACCGTAGACGGCAACGAAGGGGCACTCGACATCCTCGACCTCAGCTGGGTCGTCGCCACCAATGTGACCTTCGGCAACGGCACTCTGCAGGTCGACCTCGGTGGCGGGCGCTCGTTCTCGGTCAACTACAGCAACATCGACCGCATCGATTTCGCCGACGTATCCGCGACGGTCGTCGGCACGGCGAGCGGGTTCTCGGGTACGACCCTCGGCGACAACATCTGGATCCACGAGGACAGCGCGTTCCGCATTGCGATCGGCGGGGGTGGTTCCACGACGTTCTCCTACGACGTCGGGACCGACGTCCTCGACTTGACCGCGACGTCCGGCACGAGCGCCGCAAGCACGATTTCGGTCGAACACCTCACCGGCGTGGGCAGCACGGGCGATGTGACCCTGCAGTCAACCGTCGGCACGCTCACCATCGATGGAAGCCTCTCGTCCCTCACCTTGGACGGTGGCGCTCAGCTCGAGCAGCTCGATCTCGGCGGCTCCGGAACGGTCACCGACATCACCTACGGCGCGGGCTCCGACCTCGCGACGAACCTCGAGGTTCGCGGCACGGTCGGAACCCTCACCCTGAACGGAACCGGCACACAGACCGCCGAGATTCACGTCACCCGCGACCTCGAGTCGTTCACGTCGGTACAGGACTACTTGGGCGTTCTGCGCGCTGACGCGGTGATCGGCAACATCGAGATCACGGACGGAGGCTTCTACACCATCCAGAACATCGCCAGCACCTCGGCGATCTCGTTCGACGGTCCGACCAACGGCTTCGTCACCGGTGTCAACACGACCGGCACGGCCGCCGGAGAGATCCTCACGGGTACCGAGGCCGCAGACACGATCGACGGCGCGGACGGCAACGATACGATCTCGGGTCTCGGCGGCGATGATGTCCTGGTCGGCGGCATCGGCGACGACACCATCGATGGTGGCGACGGCCACGACACCGTCAGCTACGCCGACGCGGCCTCGAAGGTCCGCGTGGACGTGACGCAGGTCGGCCCACAGGACACGCTCGGGGCGGGCACCGACACGCTGACCAACGTCGAGGGCGTGATCGGCACCAGCCACGCCGTCGACGAGTTTCACTTCAGCAATCCGGTCGCCGGCACGACCTACACCGTCGACGGCGGCACCGGCGCATTCGACTCGCTGTTCCTCGACGGCTTTCAGTCGTCCGCCGCGACCTTCGCCGACGGAGTCGTGACGATCGACATGGGAGGGGGCCAGAGCTTCAGCATCGAGTACACCGGCATCGAACGGATCTACTTCGCCGACATCAGCGCCAATGTCATCACCGGACCGTACGGGTTCGGCTCCTTCTCCGGCGATCGACTGTTCATTTCCGGAGAAACGATCTTTCAAGTGACGACAGCAGGGCCCGGAAGCATCGACTTCGACTTCTACCCCGCGTCGAACTCCTGGGTGCTCGGTGCCACTACTGGTACCGACGCAACCACGTCCGTCGACTTCACGACGATCATCGGCGCTCCCGTCTTCACGACATCGGTAACGTTGGACAGCGATCTCGCCACGCTCACGTCTTCGACCGACATCGGTACGCTCACACTCAACGGCTCCGCGCAACTCACGACTCTCGATCTCGGTACAGGCTCGGTCGACGCGGTCTCCTACGCGAGCAACATCACGACCGACCTCAACGTCACCGGCAACGTCGGCACTCTGGCAGCCGCCGGTGGCACGGCGGCGGTGGCGATCAGCGGAGACCTCGATGCGATATCGTTCTCCAGCGACTTCCAGGGCACCATCAGTGCGACAGTCATCGGTTCTCTCGACGTCACGGACGGCGCAGCGTCGACCAGCGACACCTACAGGACACCGCGGGCCGTCACCTACGACGGGGCCACCAATACGCTCGCCAACACGCCGATCGAAGGCACTGCCGGCAACGACACTCTGGTCGGCACTCCGTACGACGACACGATCTACGGCTACGACGGCGACGACTCCATTTCCGGTCTCGCCGGCGACGATGTGCTCGCCGGCGGTGCTGGCAACGACACTCTCCTCGGCGGCGCCGGCACCGACACTGTCGACTACTCCTCGGCAACGGGCGCCATCACGGTCGACCTGACGATCACGACCGCACAAGACACCGGCGAAGGCTTCGACACCCTCGACAGCATCGAACGCGTCATCGGCAGCACGTTCAACGGCGACACGTTCTTGTTCAGCAATGCTCAAGACGGCGCGACCTATGCGGTCGTCGGCAACAGCTGGAACAACACGATCGACCTCAGTAACTACGCATTCGCCGACGCGACCTGGTATGACGGCTACGTCGTCATCTCGATGGGAGCGGCACAGTCGTTCCGCATCGACTACACGCAAGCCAACTTCCGCTTCTCCGACGGATGGATCGGCACCGTCGACCCCTCGGCTCCCGGCCGCTCCGGTTCGGGCGCGGCAACCTACGTCGTTGGCGACCGCGTCTTCCGACTGCAGGCGGCCGGCTACAACTTCTCGTACGACTTCAACAACGAGACCCTCGACATCACGCATACGAGCTCGTCCAGCAGCTCGACCACTTTGCAGGTCACCGAGTTCGCCGGAGAGATCGCGATCGGCACGATCTCGCTCAACTCGTCCCACGGCGACATCGTGATGCCGAGTGATATCGCGGCCATCAACGTCGCCTCCGGCGTCACGCTGGGCTCGGTCACCGTCGATGGCGGGACAGGAACGGTCGGCGCGATCACCTATGCCGGCTCCCTCGACGCAGACCTCACGGTCAACGGCAACGTCGGTTCGATCAGCGCGACGACCGGCTCCGGCGACATCACCGTCACCGGCGATCTGGATGCGCTCGTCTTCACCAGTGACTACTCCGGCACCCTGCGTATCGACGCGGTCGTTGGAAGTCTCGACATCACCGACGGTGCGCACACGGACTCCACCACGTATGCCACGCCAACCGCGATCGCCTACGACGGCGACGCCCAGGTACTGGCGACCGTCATCTCCGGCACGGCGTTCAACGACTATTTGGTCGCCACGGCGAACAACGACTACCTCGACGGCGGCGACGGCACCGACACCGTCGACTACAGCGGCGCCAGCGCCGGAATCACGGTCGACCTGACCATCTCGGGGTCGCAAGCGACCGGCGGATCGGCCAACGACACGCTGTCGAGCATCGAGCGCCTGATCGGTAGCGGATTCGACGATACGTTCTCGTTCAGCGGCCCCGCAGACGGTGCGTCCTACTACGTCGACGGCGGCGCCGGCAACAACACCATCGACCTGACGTCGTTCGCCAGTGCGGCAGTCACCTACTCAGCGACGCAGCTGACCGTCGACCTCGGCGGTGGGCAGTCGTTCGTGGTTGCGTTCGACAACGTCTCGACCATCCTCTTGGCCGACGCCACGGCCGCGGTTCTCGCCGGATCAACGAGCCGTACGGCGTTCTCCGGATCCGAGGTCTTCATCGACGGTGATCAGGTGTTCCGCGTGGACGTCTCGGGGGCCGGGTCGATCGACTACTCCTACGACGCGACGACCGACACGCTCACCGTCACCGACAGCACCGCCACCGATGCCACCACGACCGTCGCGATCACGGACCTTTCCGGCACGGATCTCGTCATCGACACGATCACGATCGATACGACGCTGGCCTCGGCGACGAGCAACGTCGACATCGGCACCATCTTCGTCAATGGGGGCGCCGAGCTCGGCACGGTTTCGGTGGCCAGCGGAACCGGGGCGATCGGCCAGCTGACCTACTCCGGGAACGTCACTGCCACCACGACGATCGATGCCAACGTCGAAGCGGTGTCCGCGCAGCAGGTGACCGGAACTCTTGAAGTCACCGGCAACCTGACGACCGCCAGCGCGACCCTGTTGAGCGGACACCTCGAAGTCGGCGGGGAGCTGTCGACCTTGAACCTGTCCAGTGGACTGACCGGGACGATGCACGTTGGCGGCGACGTCGGCGCGATGAACCTCGGCACCGCCGGCGACAGCTCCAGCTTCCCCATGTCGGTCGTCATCGATGGTTCGCTCGGCACGTACACGACCTCTGGCAGCCTCCATGGCACGATTCACGTCATCGGCGACGTCAGCGGCGGCATCGACATCGGTCGGATCGAGTCGGGCGCCACACTCCAGGTCGACGGGTCACTGCACTCACTGCATTCGACCTGGGACCTGAACGGCGCTCTCACCATCGGTGGTGATGCGGGAACCGTGCGCCTCGATGGCGGCATCAACGGCGGTACGGTCTCGGTCACCGGGAATCTGGTCAGCTTCCGCGCCCTCGGCAGCCTGACCGGCGCTGGCAGCTTCTCTGTGGGTGGAAATGCCGGCAGCCTGGACTTCGATGGCAGCGGCGACGTGGCGATCACCATCGGCGGCGACCTGGATTCGTTCCGTTTCGGCAGCGGATACTCGGCCGTCCTGCAGGCCAATCAGGTCGTCGGTAGCTTGTCGATCGTCGACGGTGCGTACTCCACGGCACACTACTACGCCACCGCAACAGTGGTCAGCTACGACGGGTCGACGAACTCAGGCGTCGGCACACCTCCGTCCAGTGGGACCTCCGGCGACGACGTGCTGACAGGAACCGCGGGGAACGACTTCCTCGATGGTCAAGGCGGCAACGACACCCTCTATGGGCTCGACGGCGACGATCTACTGCGCGGCGGCACCGGCAACGACATCATCGACGGTGGACTCGGCACGGACGTCGTGGACTACGCCGACGCGGGCGCGGCTGTCACCGTCGACATCTCCTCCACCAGCGCGCAGGACACGGTCGGCGCGGGAACCGATACATTTGCCGCGATCGAGGGCGTCCACGGCTCCGGCTTCGACGACACGTTCAATCTCGCGACTCCGGCGAACGGAGCGACGTACATCGTCTCGGGCGGCGCGGGTACGGACACGCTAAACCTCGGCGGATACTCGTGGTCCAGCGCGACGTTCGCCGACGGGATCATCACGATCGCAATGGCTGGCGGTGGGTCGTTCACGATCCAGCACGACACCATCGAGACCGTGCAGTTCTCCAACGGCACGGCCATCTTCACGGACGTCCCCGTCACGCAGACCGGGTTCACCGGGACGCAAATCGTCGTCTCCGGAGCAAACGCAACCCGCATTTCCCTCGTCGGGTCCGGCACCATGGATTGGTCCTACGACCCGATGCGGCACGAGCTGACCGTCGACGGGACGGCCTCGACGAACTCCGGCACCGATATCACGATCGACGACCTGAACGACACCGGGCTACGTGTAGAGAGCGTGCAGATCGACAGCGGAATCGACGATCTCATTGCTGACGTGGACATCGGAACCGTGACGGTTGGCAACTCCGGGTATCTGATCGATGTAATGCTCGGTGGCACCGGGACCGTGGAGCAAATGGTGTTCGGCGGCAGCACGAACGCCAACTTGACTGTCGATGCGAACGTCCAATCTTTGACGTTCGCCGACAACGTATGGCATACCATCACCGTCACCGGGAGCGTCGACTCCCTGGACGTCGCCGGCTACGTGAGCACGAACGGTTCCTTTGCCATTTCTGGTGATGCCACCACGGTTTCCGTAGCCGGCAATGTCCTCGGTACCGTGCAGGTTGACGGAGCTGCCGGGCAAGTCAGCGTCGGTGGAACCCTCGGCTCATCGGTCATCGTGCGCGGCGATCTCGGAACACTGGACATATCCGGTGACGTCACCGCCAGCGGCGCGGTCGTGGTCGGCGGTGACCTCGGGGTACTCACCGGCGGCAACGACCTCTTGACGGGCGCGACGATCCGCGTGGCCGGCAACGCCGGGACGATCAGCTTCACAGGAACGAGCGACGAGCGCATCGAAGTCGGGGGCACCTTGCAGGTGTTCTCGTTCACCGGTGACTACACCGGAATCCTGTGGATCGGCAACGCGTTCGGCGACGTTTCGATCAGCGACAACGGCACCTCCGATGTCATAACGTTCTCGGTGCCTACCGAGTTCATCTACGACGGGCTGGGAGGACTGACGCCGGGTGATGGTGGGACGTACGTCGGAACCGCAGGGGACGATGTCCTCGTCGGCGATGTCACAGACGACCTGATGGTTGGCCTCGCCGGCAACGACGTCCTGGACGGCGCCGACGGCAGCGACGTCCTCAGAGGAGGAGCGGGCGACGACACCCTCATGGGCGGCGCTGGCACCGACACTGCGGACTACAGTACCGCGACGAGCGCGATCACCGTCGACCTGACCGACACATCCGCGCAGAACACCGGCGGAGCCGGAGTTGACACGTTGCTCGGCATCGAGCAAGTGCTTGGCACTTCGTTTGATGATACCTTTGCGTTCGCAACGCCGACCTCGGGAAGCGTGTACAAGGTCTTTGGAGGCGCCGGGAGCGACACGATCGACCTGTCCGGCTTTGCCTCGACCGACGCGACTTTTTCGGATGGCTCCGTCGTCATTGACTTGGGGGGTGGGCAGTCGTTCCAGATCGACTATCAGGATGTCGAGTCGATCGTATTCTCCGACACCACTGCACAACTCATCGAACCGCCGCCGGGTTTGACCGGACTCGAAAGCTTGGGTGGCGTGTCGGTGGTCTACTCATCCACCGAGCTCGACGCGTGGTCCGGTACGATGATGTTCGTCGATGGCCCACAGACGTTCACCATTTCCCTCACGGGGGCGGGAACCGCCGACATCACCTACGACGCGATCACGGACACCGTCTCCGTGCTCAATGTCGACGGAACCGACGCCAGTACGTCGCTCGTCATCACCGACTTGTCCGGATCCGATCTGATCGTGGACTCCATCGTGCTCGACGAGAGCGTTGGTTCGTTCACGAGCAACGTCAATATCGGCACGCTCACCCTTGGGGCCAACGCCACCATCGACTCGGTCGTCATCGATAGTGGGCTGGGCACGATCGACCTGATCGAGAGCACAACGAGATTCTACGGTACGGCGACGATCGACGCGAACGTCACCAATGTACAGATGCCCGGGGTAAGCGGGAACCTCACCTTCAACGGCGACGTCGGCACGTTCACGAGCACGGCGTCCTACGAATCGGCGACGATCGTGATCAACGGAGACGCGGGACGGATCGAAACCAGCGACTTCAACTACTCATCTCTCACGGTTACAGGGAGCGTGACAACGCTCGACTCGAACGACGACGTACGCGGCTCTACAATCAACATCGGTGGCGATCTCGGCTTGTTCGAGGTACGAGATCAGATCAACAGCGGCCCTAATACGATCACCGTCGGCGGCAACGTAGGCACTATTGATGTCGACAACCGCATCAGCGGCGCCGACTTCGACATCGGCGGCGATTTGCAGACGTTCGATGTCGGCGATGCGGTCGGAAGCAGTCAGAGTTTCACGAACGGGAGTCTCGTCGTCGGTGGCACCCTGACCACCTTCAGCGTCTACCACTACATCCAGAACGTAGACGTCGAAGTCAGTGGCAACCTAGGCTCGTTCACCATCGGAGAGGACGTGGATGGAAACGCCAGCGTCCTGGTCCACGGCTCGACTGGCACGGTCGATGTATCCGGCGATCTCGCCGGCAGCTTTGTGACTGGCGGGGACCTGGACCAGGTCACCTTGGGCAGCGTCTCCGGTGTTTTGCTCGCGGGGTCGGTAACGGGATCGTTCGACCTGACGGATGGCACGTATACCTATACCGATACGTACGCAACAGCGACAATGGTCCGTTACGAGGGTGGCGGGTCGGAAGGCCTCTTCACATCGTCCGATTCCAATGTGATCTTCGGCACCTCCGGAGCCGACAGCTTGATCGGCACCGCCGGCTCCGACCTCATCCTGCCGCTCGAGGGTGTCGACAGCGTGTCCGCCGGGGATGGGGACGATGTCATCTACTACTCGTCCGGTCACGGTGACCTGACGGTGGACGGTGGATCTGGCACCGACGAGTTCCTGTTGCATTCGTCGGCCTCGGTAGGGATCTACAGCGCGGCACGACACAACGCCCTATGGGGAACGAGCTACGCGTCCGATCACGTGATCGTCAGGGTCAACGGCGAAATCATCGACCTCGTCAACGTCGAGCGAATCACGATCATCGGCACCAACGCCAACGAGTACCTCACAGTGGACGGGGATTTCACCCCGACCGCACTGGCAACCGATGGAATCCGCTTTGTCGGCGGTGAGGGTGTCGACCGAGTCTACGCCGACAAAATCACTTCCGCGCACAACGTCGATGTCCGCACTGGATCCGGAGGAGAGACCATCTTCACCGGGGCTGGCGACGACACCATCGAGGGTGGCGCCGACAACGACGGAATCGAAAGCGGCGCCGGCGCCGACACCGTAATCTGGCGGGTCGGGGATGGGTTGGACACTATCGACGGCGGCGCGGACAGCGACTTGCTCGATCTGTTCGGCTCCGACACCGGCAACGGCACGTTCCTCGTCGAGGACGCGTCGACGTACAACGCGCGGACCGGTTCGTCCATTGCGGCTGACCACATCTTGATCAGCTACAACGGTGTCCTGGTCGTCGATGCCGTCAACGTGGAGCACATCCGCATCAACTCGGGATTGCTCGGCGATGCCGTCACCATCTCGGGCGATTTCACGCTCACGACGCTTGCAAGCCAACCGTTCGAGGTCGTCGGTTGTGATGGGTCCGATGTCGTGGACGCCTCGGGGGTCCTGTCGGCTCACGGCGTGATTCTCGTCGGTGCCGGCGCGGACGACACATTCACTGGTGGCGCTGGTTTCGACACCGCGCGCTTCACGGGCAACTACGCGGACTACACGATCACCGACAATGGCGGTGGATCCTTCACCGTCACCGACAACACTGCAGGCCGCGATGGCTCCGAGACGTTGGTCGGTGTCGACGAGTTCGCATTCGCGGACTACACCCTCGACCCGACGACGCTGGCCGATCCTGCGCCGAGCGCCGACGCGGGACCGGATCAGACCGTCTCCGAGAACACGACGGTCACGCTGGATGCCAGCGCGTCCAGCGATCCGCAGGGACAGTCTTTGACTTACACCTGGACTCAGACCGGGGGGCCGGCCGTCACCCTCAGCGATGCCAACGCGGTGCAGCCCACCTTCACGGCGCCCGACGCTGCTGGCAACTACACCCTGACCTTCGATGTCGCCGTCAGCGATGGCACAACCACGACGACCGACACCGTCGTCATCACGGTCAACGCAACCGACGCCGCGCCCACTGCAAACGCTGGGCCGGACCAGACCGTCTCCGAGAACACCACCGTCACACTCGACGCCAGTGCATCCAGCGATCCAGAGGGGCAGTCGCTCACCTACACCTGGACCCAAACCGGTGGCCCGGCCGTCACGCTCAGCGACGCCAACGCCGTCCAGCCCACCTTCACGGCGCCCGACGCCGCTGGCAACTACACGCTGACCTTCGACGTCGCCGTCAGCGATGGCACGACCACCACGACCGACACCGTCGTCATCAGCGTCAACGCAACCGACGCGGCACCCACTGCCAACGCTGGGCCGGACCAAACCGTTTCCGAGAACACCACCGTCACGCTCGACGCCAGCGCATCCAGTGATCCGGAGGGGCAGTCCCTCACCTACACCTGGACGCAGACCGGGGGACCTGCTGTCACGCTCAGCGACGCCAACGCGGTGCAGCCCACCTTCACGGCGCCCGATGCCGCGGGCAACTACACCCTGACCTTCGATGTCGCCGTCAGCGATGGCACGACCACCACGACCGACACCGTCGTCATCAGCGTCAACGCAACCGACGCCGCGCCCACCGCGAACGCTGGACCCGACCAGACCGTCTCCGAGAACACCACCGTCACCCTCGACGCCAGCGCGTCCAGTGATCCGGAGGGGCAGTCCCTCACCTACACCTGGACGCAGACCGGCGGACCCGCCGTCACGCTCAGCGATGCCAACGCGGTGCAGCCCACCTTCACGGCGCCCGACGCCGCGGGCAACTACACGCTGACCTTCGATGTCGCCGTCAGCGATGGCACCACCACCACGACCGACACCGTCGTCATCAACGTCAACGCTACCGACGCCGCGCCCACCGCCAACGCTGGACCCGACCAGACCGTCTCCGAGAACACCACCGTCACTCTCGACGCCAGTGCGTCCAGCGATCCCGAGGGGCAATCCCTCACGTACACCTGGACGCAGACAGGCGGACCCGCCGTCACGCTCAGCGATGCCAACGCCGTCCAGCCCACCTTCACGGCGCCCGACGCCGCGGGCAACTACACCCTGACATTCGACGTCGCAGTCAGCGATGGCACGACCACGACGACCGACACCGTCGTCATCACGGTCAACGCCACCGACGCCGCGCCCACCGCCAACGCTGGACCCGACCAAACCGTTTCCGAGAACACCACCGTCACCCTCGATGCCAGTGCGTCCAGCGATCCGGAGGGGCAGTCGCTCACCTACACCTGGACCCAAACCGGTGGCCCGGCCGTCACGCTCAGCGACGCCAACGCCGTCCAGCCGACGTTCACGGCACCCGACGCTGCGGGCAACTACACGCTGACCTTCGACGTCGCCGTCAGCGATGGCACCACCACGACGACCGACACCGTCGCCATCTCGGTCAACGCAACCGACGCCGCGCCCACCGCCAACGCTGGGCCCGACCAGACCGTCTCCGAGAACACCACCGTCACTCTCGACGCCAGTGCGTCCAGCGATCCGGAGGGGCAGTCCCTCACCTACACCTGGACGCAGACCGGCGGACCCGCCGTCACGCTCAGCGATGCCAACGCGGTCCAGCCCACCTTCACGGCTCCCGATGCCGCGGGCAACTACACGCTGACCTTCGATGTCGGCGTCAGCGACGGCACCACCACCACGACCGACACCGTCGTCATCAACGTCAACGCTACCGACGCCGCGCCCACCGCCAACGCTGGACCCGACCAGACCGTCTCCGAGAACACCACCGTCACTCTCGACGCCAGTGCGTCCAGCGATCCCGAGGGGCAATCCCTCACCTACATCTGGACGCAGACAGGCGGACCCGCCGTCACGCTCAGCGATGCCAACGCCGTCCAGCCCACCTTCACGGCGCCCGACGCCGCGGGCAACTACACGCTGACCTTCGACGTCGCCGTCAGCGATGGCACCACCACCACGACCGACACCGTCGTCATCACGGTCAACGCCACCGACGCTGCACCCACCGCCAACGCTGGGCCCGACCAGACGGTCTCCGAGAACTCCACCGTCACCCTCGATGCCAGTGCATCCAGCGATCCGGAGGGGCAATCCCTCGGTTACACCTGGACGCAGACCGGCGGACCCGCCGTCACGCTCAGCGATGCCAATGCCGTCCAACCGACGTTCACGGCGCCGGACGCTGCTGGCAACTACACGCTGACCTTTGACGTCGCCGTCAGCGATGGCACGACCACCACGACCGACACCGTCGTCATCAGCGTCAACGCAACCGACGCCGCGCCCACTGCCAACGCTGGACCCGACCAAACCGTTTCCGAGAACACCACCGTCACGCTCGACGCCAGCGCATCCAGTGATCCGGAGGGGCAGTCCCTCACCTACACCTGGACCCAAACCGGTGGCCCGGCCGTCACGCTCAGCGACGCCAACGCCGTCCAGCCGACGTTCACGGCACCCGACGCTGCGGGCAACTACACGCTGACCTTCGACGTCGCCGTCAGCGATGGCACCACCACGACGACCGATACCGTCGTCATCTCGGTCAACGCAACCGACGCCGCGCCCACCGCCAACGCTGGGCCCGACCAGACCGTCTCCGAGAACACCACCGTCACTCTCGACGCCAGTGCGTCCAGCGATCCGGAAGGCCAGTCCCTCACCTACACCTGGACGCAGACCGGAGGGCCCTCGGTCACGCTCAGTGATGCCAACGCCGTCCAGCCGACGTTCACGGCACCCGACGCTGCTGGCAACTACACGCTGACCTTCGACGTCGCCGTCAGCGATGGCACGACCACCACGACCGACACCGTCGTCATCACGGTCAACGCCACGGACGCGGCACCCACTGCCAACGCTGGGCCGGACCAAACCGTTTCCGAGAACACTACCGTCACACTCGATGCCAGTGCATCCAGCGATCCAGAGGGGCAGTCCCTCACCTACACCTGGACACAGACCGCGGGACCGGCCGTCACGCTCAGCGACGTCAACGCCGTCCAGCCCACCTTCACGGCTCCCGATGCCGCGGGCAACTACACGCTGACCTTCGACGTCGCCGTCAGCGATGGCACAACGACGACGACCGACACCGTCGTCATCACGGTCAACGCCACGGACGCGGCACCCACTGCCAACGCTGGGCCGGACCAGACTGTCTCCGAGAACACCACCGTCACGCTCGACGCCAGTGCATCCAGCGATCCAGAGGGGCAGTCGCTCACCTACACCTGGACACAGACCGCGGGACCGGCCGTCGCGCTCAGCGACGCCAACGCCGTCCAGCCCACCTTCACGGCTCCCGATGCCGCGGGCAACTACACGCTGACCTTCGATGTCGCCGTCAGCGATGGCACCACCACCACGACCGACACCGTCGTCATCAGCGTCAACGCAACCGACGCCGCGCCCACTGCCAACGCTGGGCCGGACCAGACCGTCTCCGAGAACACCACCGTCACCCTCGATGCCAGTGCGTCCAGCGATCCGGAGGGGCAATCGCTCACCTACACCTGGACCCAAACCGGTGGCCCGTCCGTCACGCTCAGCGACGCCAACGCCGTCCAGCCGACGTTCACGGCACCCGATGCTGCGGGCAACTACACGCTGACCTTCGACGTCGCCATCAGCGATGGCACAACCACCACGACCGACACCGTCGTCATCAGCGTCAACGCCACCGACGCCGCGCCCACCGCGAACGCTGGGCCCGACCAGACTGTCTCCGAGAACACCACCGTCACTCTCGATGCCAGCGCGTCCAGTGATCCAGAGGGGCAGTCGCTCACCTACACCTGGACGCAGACCGGTGGCCCGGCCGTCACGCTCAGCGACGCCAACGCCGTCCAGCCCACCTTCACGGCGCCCGACGCTGCTGGTAACTACACGCTGACCTTCGACGTCGCCGTCAGCGATGGCACGACCACCACGACCGACACCGTCGTCATCAGCGTCAACGCCACCGACGCGGCACCCACTGCCAACGCTGGGCCGGACCAAACCGTTTCCGAGAACACCATCGTCACGCTCGATGCCAGTGCATCCAGTGATCCGGAAGGTCAGTCGCTCACCTACACCTGGACGCAGACCGGCGGACCCGCCGTCACGCTCAGCGACGCCAACGCGGTGCAGCCCACCTTCACGGCTCCCGATGCCGCGGGCAACTACACGCTGACCTTCGATGTCGCCGTCAGCGATGGCACGACCACGACGACGGACACCGTCGTCATCAGCGTCAACGCAACCGACGCCGCGCCCACCGCCAACGCTGGGCCCGACCAGACCGTCTCCGAGAACACCACCGTCACTCTCGACGCCAGTGCGTCCAGCGATCCGGAAGGCCAGTCGCTCACCTACACCTGGACACAGACCGGGGGACCCGCCGTCACGCTCAGCGATGCCAACGCCGTCCAGCCCACCTTCACGGCGCCCGACGCCGCCGGCAACTACACGCTGACCTTCGACGTCGCCGTCAGCGATGGCACAACGACGACGACCGACACCGTCGTCATCACGGTCAACGCAACCGACGCCGCGCCCACCGCAAACGCTGGACCCGACCAGACTGTCTCCGAGAACACCACCGTCACACTCGACGCCAGTGCATCCAGCGATCCAGAGGGGCAGTCGCTCACCTACACATGGACGCAGACCGGCGGACCCGCCGTCACGCTCAGTGATGCCAACGCGGTGCAGCCCACCTTCACGGCTCCCGATGCCTCGGGCAACTACACGCTGACCTTCGACGTCGCCGTCAGCGATGGCACCACCACCACGACCGACACCGTCGTCATCAGCGTCAACGCAACCGACGCCGCGCCCACTGCCAACGCTGGACCCGACCAGACTGTCTCCGAGAACTCCACCGTCACTCTCGACGCCAGTGCATCCAGTGATCCCGAGGGGCAGTCGCTCACCTACACATGGACGCAGACCGGCGGACCCGCCGTCACGCTCAGTGATGCCAACGCGGTGCAGCCCACCTTCACGGCTCCCGATGCCACGGGCAACTACACGCTGACCTTCGACGTCGCCGTCAGCGATGGCACCACCACCACGACCGACACCGTCGTCATCAGCGTCAACGCAACCGACGCCGCGCCCACTGCCAACGCTGGACCCGACCAGACTGTCTCCGAGAACTCCACCGTCACTCTCGATGCCAGTGCATCCAGTGATCCGGAAGGCCAGTCGCTCACCTACACCTGGACACAGACCGGCGGACCCGCCGTCACGCTCAGCGACGCCAACGCGGTGCAGCCCACCTTCACGGCGCCCGATGCCGCGGGCAACTACACGCTGACCTTTGATGTCGCCGTGAGCGATGGCACCACCACCACGACCGACACCGTCGTCATCAACGTCAACGCAACCGACGCCGCGCCCACCGCCAACGCTGGGCCCGACCAGACCGTCTCCGAGAACACCACCGTCACTCTGGACGCCAGCGCATCCAGTGATCCGGAAGGCCAGTCGCTCACCTACACCTGGACGCAGACCGGAGGGCCCGCGGTCACGCTCAGTGATGCCAACGCCGTCCAGCCGACGTTCACGGCGCCGGACGCTGCTGGCAACTACACGCTGACCTTTGACGTCGCCGTCAGCGATGGCACCACCACCACGACCGACACGGTCGTCATCAGCGTCAACGCAACCGACGCCGCGCCCACTGCCAACGCTGGGCCGGACCAAACCGTCTCTGAGAACACCACCGTCACTCTCGATGCCAGTGCATCCAGTGATCCGGAAGGCCAGTCGCTCACCTACACCTGGACGCAGACCGGCGGACCCGCCGTCACGCTCAGCGACGCCAACGCGGTGCAGCCCACCTTCACGGCGCCCGATGCCGCGGGCAACTACACGCTGACCTTTGATGTCGCCGTTAGCGATGGCACCACCACCACGACCGACACCGTCGTCATCAACGTCAACGCAACCGACGCCGCGCCCACCGCCAACGCTGGGCCCGACCAGACCGTCTCCGAGAACACCACCGTCACTCTGGACGCCAGCGCATCCAGTGATCCGGAAGGCCAGTCGCTCACCTACACCTGGACGCAGACCGGAGGGCCCGCGGTCACGCTCAGTGATGCCAACGCCGTCCAGCCGACGTTCACGGCGCCGGACGCTGCTGGCAACTACACGCTGACCTTTGACGTCGCCGTCAGCGATGGCACCACCACCACGACCGACACGGTCGTCATCAGCGTCAACGCAACCGACGCCGCGCCCACTGCCAACGCTGGGCCGGACCAAACCGTCTCTGAGAACACCACCGTCACGCTCGATGCCAGTGCATCCAGTGATCCGGAGGGCCAGTCGCTCACCTACACCTGGACGCAGACCGGCGGACCCGCCGTCACGCTCAGCGACGCCAACGCGGTGCAGCCCACCTTCACGGCGCCCGACGCCGCGGGCAACTACACGCTGACCTTCGATGTCGCCGTCAGCGATGGCACCACCACCACGACCGATACCGTCGTCATCAACGTCAACGCAACCGACGCCGCGCCTACCGCCAACGCTGGGCCCGACCAGACCGTCTCCGAGAACACCACCGTCACACTCGATGCCAGTGCATCCAGCGATCCAGAGGGGCAGTCCCTCACCTACACCTGGACACAGACCGCGGGACCGGCCGTCACGCTCAGCGATGCCAACACGGTGCAGCCAACCTTCACGGCGCCTGATGCCGCTGGTAACTACACGCTGACCTTCGACGTCGCCGTGAGCGATGGCACGACCACCACAACCGACACCGTCGTCATCACGGTCAACGCAACCGACGCGGCACCCACCGCCAACGCTGGGCCGGACCAAACCGTCTCCGAGAACTCCACCGTCACTCTCGACGCCAGTGCGTCCAGCGATCCGGAAGGCCAGTCCCTCACCTACACCTGGACGCAGACCGCGGGACCGGCCGTCACGCTCAGCGATGCCAATGCCGTCCAACCGACCTTCTCGGCTCCCGATGCCGCGGGCAACTACACGCTGACCTTCGATGTCGCCGTCAGCGATGGCACCACCACCACGAACGACACCGTCGTCATCACGGTCAACGCAACCGACGCGGCACCCACCGCCAACGCTGGGCCGGACCAAACCGTCTCCGAGAACTCCACCGTCACTCTCGATGCCAGTGCATCCAGTGATCCGGAAGGCCAGTCGCTTACCTACACCTGGACACAGACCGGCGGACCCGCGGTCACGCTCAGCAACGCCAACGCGGTGCAGCCCACCTTCACGGCTCCCGACGCCGCGGGCAACTACACGCTGACCTTCGACGTCGCCGTCAGCGATGGCACCACCACGACGACCGACACCGTCGTCATCTCGGTCAACGCGACCGACGCCGCGCCCACTGCCAACGCTGGACCCGACCAGACCGTCTCCGAAAACACGACCGTCACGCTCGACGCCAGTGCATCCAGTGATCCGGAAGGCCAGTCGCTCACCTACACCTGGACGCAGACCGGCGGGCCCGCCGTCACGCTCAGCGATGCCAACGCGGTGCAGCCCACCTTCACGGCTCCCGATGCCGCGGGCAACTACACGCTGACCTTCGATGTCGCCGTCAACGATGGAACCACCACGACGACCGACACCGTCGTCATCTCGGTCAACGCAACCGACGCCGCGCCCACCGCCAATGCTGGGCCGGACCAGACCGTCTCCGAGAACAGCACCGTCACACTCGATGCCAGTGCATCCAGCGATCCGGAGGGGCAGTCGCTCACCTACACCTGGACCCAAACCGGTGGCCCGGCCGTCACGCTCAGCGACGCCAACGCCGTCCAGCCCACCTTCACGGCACCCGACGCTGCTGGTAACTACACGCTGACCTTCGACGTCGCCGTCAGCGATGGCACCACCACCACGACCGACACCGTCGTCATCAGCGTCAACGCAACCGACGCGGCACCCACTGCCAACGCTGGGCCGGACCAAACCGTTTCCGAGAACACCACCGTCACACTCGATGCCAGTGCGTCCAGCGATCCCGAGGGGCAGTCGCTCACCTACACCTGGACCCAAACCGGTGGCCCGGCCGTCACGCTCAGCGACACCAACGCCGTCCAGCCGACGTTCACGGCACCCGACGCTGCTGGTAACTACACGCTGACCTTCGACGTCGCCGTCAGCGATGGCACCACCACCACGACCGACACCGTCGTCATCAGCGTCAACGCAACCGACGCGGCACCCACTGCCAACGCTGGGCCGGACCAAACCGTTTCCGAGAACACCACCGTCACACTCGATGCCAGTGCGTCCAGCGATCCCGAGGGGCAATCCCTCACGTACACCTGGACGCAGACAGGCGGGCCCGCCGTCACGCTCAGCGATGCCAACGCGGTCCAGCCCACCTTCACGGCTCCCGATGCCGCGGGCAACTACACGCTGACCTTCGACGTCGCCGTCAACGATGGCACGACCACCACGACCGACACCGTCGTCATCACCGTCAACGCCACCGACGCTGCACCCACCGCCAACGCTGGGCCCGACCAGACTGTCTCCGAGAACACCACCGTCACCCTCGATGCCAGTGCATCCAGCGATCCCGAGCAGGGCACTCTGACCTATCAGTGGAATCAGATCTCAGGACCCACCGTGGCCCTCGCCGGGGGTGACACGGCGACACCGACGTTCGAGTCCCCCGCCGGCACGGACGACCAGACACTCGTCTTCGAAGTGCGCGTGTCCGACGGGACCACGACCGTTTCGGACACGGTCGTGGTCCACGTCGAACACGCCAACCTCGCACCGATTGCCGATGCCGGCGGCGACATCACCCTCACCTCCGGGGACACGGGCACGCTGTTCGGAGCCGGCTCGATCGACCCCGAGGGCCAATCGCTGACGTACGAATGGCGGCAGCTCTCGGGACCGCCGCTGACGATCTCCGGCGCGACGACGCCCACACCTACGATCGTCGCTACCGGAGACTCGGGGTTCGCGGTCGTGCAACTCACCGTCAGCGACGGAGAGCTCACCTCGAGCGACACCGTCGGCATCAACGTCTTGGCGGCACCGACTCCCGAGCCAGAACCCGAGCCCGAGCCCGAACCCGAGCCTGAACCCGAACCCGAGCCCGAGCCGCAGCCAACGCCCGAGCCCGAGACCCCCGTGGCACCACCGACCGAAGATCCGGTTCAGGATCCGTTCGCCACAAGCCCCGACAACACTGCCGACCCCGACGATCCCGCAGACGATTCCGCGAGCCGCGAGCCGGCCACCGAGCCACCCTCGGCGACGACTTCGCAGACTGCGACACCCACCGAAGACGACGACCTGCGCGTCAGCGCCGGATCGGACTTCACCGCTTCCGCGGGGAGCACGGTCACGCTGGTTGGCCGCGTGGACGGAGACAGCGGCTCCGTGCGCGTTCGGTGGGACCAGCTATCGGGACCGCCCGTCGTGCTGGGCAACAGTCAGAACCTCACCAGCAGCTTCCTCGCGCCGTCGGGAGTCACGACCGAGACGGTGTTCGAGTTCCAGCTCTCGGTGACCACCGAGAGTGGCACGACCACGGACCGCGTCGCGGTCACCATCAAGCCGACAGGCGAAGGCGCCGACCTCCCACCACTGCTCGGCACTGCACTGTCGGGCGAGGAGGTCGCCCTCCAGCTTCCCACCCTGATGGCACTGACGGAAAGCGCTGCTGAGGTCACCGTCGACTGGCAGCAGATCGGCGGGACGCCCGTCCAGCTCGACAACACGTCGGCCACCGCTCCCAAGTTCGAAGCGCCCGCCGTCTTCGTTGCCGAGGACCTCGAGTTCCAGGTGTCGCGCACCGACGGCACCGAAACGGTGACCGAACGCGTCCGCATCCGCATCGACCCGGTCGAGGTCGTTGCCCGGCGCGACGCGGAGATGGGAAGCTGGACTCCAGACCCCCTGCAGAGCAACTACGAGGCGCCGGCCGAGAAGGGCGCACGCGGCATCGGCCGGGTGTGGGCGGCGATCGCCGGCATGTTCACGATCTGGCCGAGGAGGGGAGACCCGAAGCCGCCCGATCTGCGCTGATCAGGGATCCCAGGGGCCAGAACTCGTTTGCCAGCGTCTCAGGTGAGTCGCACGACTTCACCCAGCGTGGTCACACCGCTCGTCGCCAGACTGACGGCGTGGCGACGCATGCTCTCAATCCCCTTGTCGGCCAGCGATTGCTTGATCGACGTGATGTCCGCACGGTTCTTGATCAGGTCGCGTAACTCGTCATCGAGCGCGGCCACCTCGTACGCACCGCAGCGACCGCGATAACCGGTGTCGAGACACTTGTGGCAGCCCTTGGCAATGGGCACGACGCTGCCCTTGGGAACGCAGATGCCACTCTCGTGTTCGACATCGCGGTCGAGCTTCACGCGTTGGGCACAGCTACAGACACGGCGCAACAGGCGCTGCGCGATGACGCCAGACAACGCATGCGCGACGATGTGCGGCTCGATTCCGATGTCGAGGAGCCGCGTGATCGTGGCGATCGCCGAGTTCGTGTGCATCGTCGACAGCACCATGTGACCGGTCAGACTGGCCTCGATCGCGATCTCGGTGGTCTCGATGTCGCGCATCTCGCCGACCAGGATCACATCCGGGTCCTGCCTGAGGATCGACCGCAACCCGTCGGCGAAGCTGAACCCGCCGCGCGGATTGACCTGGCCCTGCGTGATGTCCGGGATGACCGCTTCGATCGGATCCTCGAGGGTGACGACGTTGCGCTCGTCGGTGTCGACCGCTCCCAGCATCGAATACAGCGTGGACGTCTTGCCCGACCCCGTTGGCCCCGTCACCAGCACGAGTCCACCGCTGCTCGCGCAGAACCGCTTGGCGTCGCGCAGCTGTCGCTCGCTCATTCCGAGCTCGGCCAGTGGAATCACCGCGCTACTGCGCAGCACCCGCAGCACGAGCTTCTCGCCGTGCACCGCAGGAAACGTCGACACCCGCAACGACGTCGGCCGACCGTCCGGGCCGGGCAGCTCCAGCGTGCCGTCCTGCGGCTGCCTCTTGGCGGTGATGTCGAGCTTCGCCAGGACTTTGACGCGCGAGACGAGGGTGTTGCCGGCTTCCACCGACAGCGGCTCCAACGGCACCAGCACGCCATCGACGCGCAGGCGCACGCGCGTCTCCTTCTCCTTCGGCTCGATGTGGACGTCCGAAGCCTTCAGCTCGCGAGCGCGATCGACGATCTGCTCGAGCTGTTTGGCGGCTCCGTCGGTCGCCGCGCCGTTTCGTGGGGTCGTGCGCGCCATCCTCACCTCGCTGGGATGCCCAGGGACCCTGCTCTCATCGGCATCTGCCGGCGACGACCTTCTGCGAAGTGCCGCCACCATCGCCAGCAGCCGGACAGTCGCGGAGGATGCAGACCAAATGCGGCAACCGTGTGGGATTCGGCAACCGCACTGCCGATAATTCCACCCCCCATGGACGATCCCATCGAGACGATTCGAGCCCACCTACTCGAGCACTACCTGCAGGGCGTGAAGCCCGAGCGCATCAAGCCGGCCACGCCGCTGATCACCGGTGGACTGATGCGGTCGGCGGATATCCTCCAGGCCGTGACGTTCTTGGAGCGGCGGTTCGGTATCCAGATCGGTTCCGACGAGATCCACCCCGACAATCTCGACACCCTCGAAGACATGGCGCGTTTCGTGGCAGGCAAGCAGTCGCCGTGACTCAAGACGAGACCCGCGAGCCGCCGACAAGCAGCGCATCGGCTGCGACGGCTCGGGCGCACCGTTGCCGTCCGCCTCGGCTGCAGCTAAGACGGCGAGCTCATGGACAAGACGCTTCAGTGTAGGATTCGCGCCCAGCTCGAGCAGAACGCCGGCCAGCGTGCGTTGGCGCACGTCGATGCGGAGGGGTGCTTTGCGTGGAAGACCGCCGGAGACGTCCACCGCTGGGCATCGGGCTACGCGTCCCACCTGACCGAGCTCGGCCTGCGTGCGGGCGACGTCTGCGTCCTCGCCCTGCAGAGCGACGAGGACTGCATGGGGACGCTGATGGCGAGCCTGATGCTTGGCGCGAAACCGCTGCTCATCGCGCCACCCACGATCCACGTCAAGAAGGGATTCTCCAACCTCGCCCGCGTCCTGGGGCACGTCGTCGCCAAGGTCGAGCCGCGCGTCGTCATCGGCCCGACCGAGATCGCCGACATGCAACCCGAGCTGCAACGGGCGCACGGCGGCGCACGGTTCGTCTTCGGCACCGACGATCTCGCCGGCCCGGGTCCCACCGACCCGATCGAGATCCACAGCACCGCCCCCGCGGACACCGCCGTTCTCCAGCTGACCTCCGGCACGACGGGCCTACCGCGAGTCTGTGCTTGGACGCAGACAAACGTGATCGCGTCGCTCGAGGGCATGCAGGTGTCCATGGATCTGCGCGACGACGACATCTGCCTCAACTGGACCCCGCTCTACCACGACATGGGGTTGGTCAACAACTTCTTGCTGTGCTTCACCAGCGGCGTGCCGCTGGCCATGCTCGATCCCATCGACTTCGTCCGCAATCCGGTCCTTTGGCTGCGAGCCCTGCACGCGACGGGTGCAACACAGACTTGGTCGCCCAACTTCGGCTTCGCGCTGACCGCCGACAAGGCGCGCGCCGAAGACCTCGTAGGAGTCGATCTCAGTGGCGTACGCGCGTTCTGGAACGCCGCCGAGCGCATCCACCACGAGACCATGGAGGCGTTCGCCGAGCGGTTCGCCGAGATCGGTGTCGCACCAGAGGCGCTGAAGACCAATTTCGGCTGCGCCGAGAACGTCGGTGGAGCGACGTTCAGCGACCCTCATGGTCGGTATCTCGTCGAGACCGTCGACCGGCGCCGGCTGTACGAAGACGGCATCGCCGAACCAACCGAGGACGCCACCCGAAGCGTGCCCATCGTCGGCTGCGGCCGGCCCTGGCCCGGGCTCACGATCCACATCCTCGACGAAGATCGACAGCCACTTCCCGACGGCCACGTCGGCGACATCGCACTCGACACTCCGTCCCGCATGATCGGCTACCACGGAGATCCCGAGCAGACCGCGACGGCCCTGCACAACGGCTGGGTCATCACCGGCGACCTCGCCTACCAGCGCGATGGCGAGCTGTTCTGGGTCGGCAGGTCGCGCGAGCGGATCGCGTACTTCGGCAAGAAGCTCGATCCCAGCGACTTCGAACGCGCTTTGCTCGGCATCCAAGAGCTGCGGCCGAGCTGCTTCGCCGTGTTCGGCATCGACGACCACGCGCTGGGCACCGAGCGCGTCGTGCTCGCCGCCGAGCTGCGCAAGGGGAGCAGTGCCGATCCCGAAGATGTGCTCGACGCGATGCGCGCCGCGGTCTACCAAGAGCTCGGCGTCAAGCTCGACGACATCCTCCTGGTGCCCACGGGCACGCTGACCAAGACCTCCAGCGGCAAACGCCGCAACCGGCACTTCCGCGAGCTCTACCTCGCCGGCGAGCTCGAACCCCTCCGCATCGGCTGACGCCCGCCATGACCATCCCCGACAGCGTTTTCGTGCACGAGAAGGCTCTGGTCCAGAGTGACGACATCGGCAAGGGCACCCGCATCTGGGCGTTCACCAACATCCGCAAGGGCGCGCACATCGGCGAGGACTGCAACATCTGCGACTACGCCGTCGTCGATGGCTACATCGGCGATCGCGTCACACTCAAGGACTACGCCGCGGTCGGCCTCGGCGTGCACGTCGAAGACGACGTCTTCATCGGACCCCAGGCGGTCACCACCAACGACGGCGCGCCGCGCTCACCGCGGATGAGAGGAGTGCCCGGCGTCGAGCAGCGCTACGCCGACGAACGCAACTGGCTGTTGACCACGCGGCTGTGCCGGGGAGCGACGATCGGCGCGGGCGTGATCGTCACTCCCGGCGTCACGGTCGGCGAGTTCGCGATGATCTCTGCCGGCGCGGTCGTGGTGACGGATGTTCCCGCGCACGCGCTGATTCAAGGCAATCCCGGGCGGCAGTGGGGATGGGTCTGCTTCTGCGGCGGCCGGTTGACCGTGGCGGATGACGGCCTGTCGGACTGCGAGCAGTGTCAGCAGAGATTCCGCACGACCGACGACGGCGTCGAGGCCGTGTAGCTGCCGCGACCGCCTACTTCCGCAGGCCCAGGCCGACGAGAAAGATCGGTCGCAGGATGCGGTACCAATCCACCAGCGGCTTCATCTTCGTCCGCCCCAGCTCCTTCGGCGGATAGGTCTTGGTGCACGGCACCTCGGTGGTCTTGTAGCCGAGCTTGATCAACTTCATCAGCAGGTAGACCTCGAGCTCGTAGCGGTCCAGCCAACTCTGGTAGAGGTCGATGCGCGAGTCGTCGAGCACACTGAGCTTCATGCCGCGAAACCCATTCGTGCTTTCGGTGATGCGGCGGCGGCAAAACAGGCCGACGAGCCACGGGTGCAGGCGCGTCGCGACCTTGCGGTAGAACGGCATGTCTCCGCCGTAGCCACCGCCGTCGAGGTAGCGGGACCCCATGACGAAGTCGTAGTCCTCGTCGCAAATCGGATCGAGCAGCCGCGGGATCTCGTCGGGATCGTCCTTGTTGTTGCCGGCCACCATCGCCACCAGATCGTGGCCGTTGGCGCGGCACACTTCGAACCCGCGGCGGATCGCCTTGCCGACGCCGACGCACGCCCCCAGCTCGACCACGGTCGCCCCGGCATCGCGACAGATCTGCGCCGTGCGATCGGTCGAGCCATCGTCGATGACGACGATCTCGTCGACGATGTCGCGCGGGATGCGCCGCATCACTTCACCGATCTTCGGCTCCTCGTTGTAGGCGCAGGTGAGGACGGCGACGCGCCGGTTCTTGTACACGAGCTAAGGGGCGGAATGCGGTGGACGAGGGCGCAGCAGTCTGCCACGACCAACCGAGCGGCGCAACCGAGCACGCCGCGGCGGCCGTGACGGGGCGGCGGGATCGAGCCCACGAGAAGGGGGATTCGGATGACGCGACCACCTCTTGTCCTCTAGGGTGGCCAAAAGCATGCCGCTCGCCACTGCCGACAACGCCGTCATCAACCAGCCGATGCCAGTACTCGCGGTGCTCCTGGCGGTGCTGGCCGCGCTCTTCATGGCCAAGAAGACCGCGATCGGAACGCGCGTCTACCGCATCGTTCCCATCCTGGTGTTCTGCTACTTCGTGCCAACGCTGCTGTCGAACACCGGCATCATTCCGAGCAACGGCGACTTCGAGCTCTACGTCTTCATCAAGGACTGGCTACTGCCGGCGAGCCTCTTCCTCCTGGTGATGGCGGTCGACATCGTCGCGATTCTGCGACTCGGCCCCACCGTGCTGGTGCTGTTCGTCGTGGCGTTCGTCAGCGTGGTGATCGGAGGCCCGCTGTCCTACTTGGCCCTCGGCTGGTTGATCGATCCCGCGCACCTCGACCAGACGTGGCGCGGGCTCGCCGCGCTCAGTGGATCTTGGATCGGCGGTGGCGCCAACATGACCGCGATCAAGGAGAGCGTCGGCACCAGCGACGACATGCTCGGCGCGATCATCGTCGTCGACGTCTTCGTCGCGGAAATCTGGACCGCGGTCCTGTTCTGGTTCGCCGGCCGCGAGCTCGCGATGGACCGCGCGCTGGGTGCCGACCGCGCCAAGCTGGACGAAGTCCGCCGTCGTGCCGAAGAGTATCAGGAGCGCGTGCGCCGCCCGACCGACCTCGGCAGCTTGCTGGCGATGCTCGCCCTGGCGTTCGGCGCCACCGCGGTCGCCCGCGAGCTCTCGGGATGGCTCGTGCAGGTGTTGCCGGAGAACGACATTCTCGGGTCGTTCACCTGGACGGTCATCCTGGTGACGATGTTCGGGCTGGGCGCCTCGTTCACCCGGTGCCGTGCACTCGAAGGCGCGGGAGCCAGCGAGGTCGGGTCGGTGCTCTTGTTCGTCCTGGTCGCCAGCATCGGAGCCAAAGCACACTTCGCCAAAGTGGTCACGAAGGAGAACCTCCCGCTCGTCGCCATCGGCGCGCTCTGGATGCTGATCCACGTCGGCGCGATCATGACGACGCGCCGCTGGCTGAAGGCACCGATCTTCTTCGCGGCGATCGGATCGCGCGCGTGCATCGGTGGCGCCGCATCGTCTCCGGTCGTCGCCGCCGCGTTCAACCCGGCACTGGTGCCGGTCGGCGTACTGCTCGCCATCCTCGGCTACGTGGTCGGCACGATCGGTGGCGTGATCTGCGCGTTCTTGCTGCGCGCGGTGCATATGGGCGTCTACGCGTAGCTGCCCCCGCCCAAGCGGTTGCGTCACACCGCAAACACGGCGAGTTGGTGGAACTGGTGCGCAGGAATCGCCCCCGGATGGCCGACACCAAGTGCAGGGCCATCGCACGTTCGTGCACGCGTGGCTGCCCTCCACCGACTCGAACTCCCCGAACCACGAGCACAAGATGACGAATCAGGTCTGGACCTCGTTGGCTCTCGTCGTCGCCCTGCCGATGCTCATCGGCTGCGGCGCCGAACAGGCACCGACAAACCAAGAACAGCCGGCGCAACCCACCTCGAACCCGACGCCGCTCGCTCCCCCACCGGCCCCGGCGGTCGAGACCGCGTCCACGCCGCGGCCCGCGGCCAAGACGTTGCGCTGGGTGGGTTGCGGAATCACGAAGAAGGCTTTCATGCACGCGCTGGCAACCGAGTACGAGAAGGCCTCGGGCACCAAGATCACCCTCGAGGGTGGCGGCGCGACGCGCGGCATTCGCGACGTCGCCGCCGGTAACACCGACCTGGGCGGCAGCTGCCGGCACAAGATCCTCGATCCGCAAGAGCTCGACTGCGAGCTCCACCCCGTCGGCTGGGATGCGGTCGTCGCCATCGTTCATCCCGACAACCCGTTGTCCGACATCTCGGTGGAACAGCTGCGCGGCGTTTTCACCGGCAGGATTCGATCCTGGTCGCAGCTGGGTGGCGCGGACGTCCCGATCGAGGTCTTGATCCGCACCGGCAAGACGTCCGGCGTGGGCTTGATGGGACGCGAGCTCCTGTTCGCCGACCCCGAACTGGACTACCTGCCCGAAGCGGTCGAGTTCAAGAGCTCCGGTCCGCTCGAGCAGGCCCTCGAGCAGCGCCCCCACGCAATCGCCTTGACCGGCATCTCCAGCGCCAAGAAGCGCGCGGTCAAGGTCCTGCAGCTGGCCGGCTCGACACCGAGCATGGAGAACCTCATCGCGGGTCGTTACTCGCTCGTCCGCCCGCTGTACCTGGTGACCGCCAAGAAGCCGCGCGCCGAGGTCACAGCGTTCCTCGACTTCATGCAGAGTCCGCGCGGACAAGCCGTGATCGAGCGCGAGGGGACAGTTCCCCTGGCCACTGGCGCGCGCCTGTGGACGGCCTACCGCGAGCGCATCCAGGCGGCCAACGAACGCCGCTAGAGACGGACTCCTCACGCGTCTGGCGAGAAAATCGAGTCAGACTCGGTACTGGTCGCTTAGCGTTCGAGGCGGGCGGTCTCGAACGAGGCCTCGGCGCCGTCTCGAGTCGTGCGCGCGGCCAGCGCCACGCTGGTGACGCTGCGCGCGATGTCGCCGGTGTGCACCGCGGCGGCGGCGATGCTCTCCAGGATCGCATCGGCGGTGAGCGTGTGCTCGCGTACGAGGCCGGCGATCGTCTCCTGTGCCGTGCTGGCTCCTTCGATCAGGTCGCGCATCTCGGCGATGCGTGCCGTGCTCTCGGTGATCGCCGCCTGCAACCCGGCGAGGCGATCCATGGCGGACTGAGAGGCGTGCGCGGTCAGCTGTGCCAGGTTGGAAACTTCATCGGCGACCACGGCGAAGGGCTCGCCGCGACGCCCCACACGCGTCGCCTCGACGCGGGCGTTGAGCGCGATCATCTTGGTCTGCGCGGCGATCTGGCGGATCGAGCTGACCACACCGTCGATGTGGAAGCTGCCGCTCTCCAGGATCTGCACCGAGCTCCCGAGCTCCTGCGCCGAACGCACCGCGTCCGCGGTGAGCGCCGTCGTACGGTTGGCCTCTCCGGCGATCTCGAACAGGCTGTTGCGCACATCGCCGACCGCGTCCGCGGCCTGACGGACGCTCTCACCCACCGAGTTGGCGGCCTTGGCCACGCCCTCGGCACGCAGCATGGTCTCCTCGATGTTGAGCATCATCCGCTCGCTGACCTCCAGCAGCCGCGCCTGCTTCTCGCTCACGATGGCGCTTTGCTGGGCAGTCTCGCGCGCCTGCGCCGACTCAGCGGCTGCCAACTGACGCTCGGACCTCGCGGTTCCCCAACGCCGGCCGACACAGAGCCCCGCGGCGGTGGCCGCCGCGACCGCGACGACGAAGACGAGCTCGGATCGCGGCAACCCCCTGCCGAGAACCGGCAGGCAAGCCATGCTCATCAACGCCGTGATTGCCAGACACGCCGCCGAGGCGAACAGCACCCAACGCGAGGCCAGCACGCCGAGGCGCGCACGCAGATTCCCGAGGTCCCTCATCCAACCCGGTGCCCCCGTCAACCCGACGATGAAAGGGCACCACTGGGTCGTCCTGTCGGCGCGGTGCACAGATCTCTTTAGGTACGTCGACAATCCAGACAGCCGCCCGCACCAGAGGTCCCTTGACATCGACGCCCCGGGCACCCGCTCGTCGCTCAAGCGCGCAGCCGCAACACGCCGATGTCGCAGGGGGTGAGAAGGGGAGTTCCCTGGGAGCCGTGGCGACGGCGCCTACGCCCGAGAGCCAGCGATGCCCGCCGCCAATACGAAGCCCACTCGAGCCCTGCTCGTCGACGACAGCCCATTGGTCGTCGAGCTTCTCACTCGCGCGCTGCAAACAACCGGGGCGATCGAAGTCGTGGGCGCGGCGAACAACGGCCGCAGCGCCGTTCGACTCACCGACAGCCTGCGCCCCGACGTAGTGGTCATGGACGTGAAGATGCCGGTCATGGACGGCATCACCGCGGTCGGCGAGATCATGCGCACCTGCCCGGTGCCGATCTTGGTCCTCTCCGACTCGGAATCCGCGGAGATCTCCGACCTCACCTTTCGCGCGCTCAGCCACGGCGCGATCGACTTCCGGTCGAAGCCGCGGGACGACGCCGATCGCGGCGTGGTTGCAACGCACGGCCGCCATTCGCGTCGAGGTTGCCGAGCACGGCTCGCGCCTTGAAGCGGGGGTCGCTTTCATCGCGCCTTGGGGCACGCATACCAGAGTCGATGCCCGCGCCGCACGGGTGGAGCTCTCGACCAGGAGCGCCCGCGAGCACGCGTTCGTGCCGGCCGCCGACGCCCTGTTCGAGTCCATGGTCCGCCTTGGCCCGACGGCCAGCGGGATCGTCTTGACCGGCCTCGGACAGGACGGCGCGCACGGTCTGCTCGCCTTGGCCGGCACCGGTGCGACGACGATCGCGCAGGACCCGTCGACGTGCGTGGCAAGCTCGATGCCGTCGACGGCGATCGGCTTGGGCGCGGCGGGGCGTGTGATGACTCCGGAACAGATCACCAGATGGCTGTCAGCCGCTGCGATGTGCAGCGTGCAGGGGGGAGACTGATGAGCAAGCGTCCCAAGGTCGTCGTCGTCGACGACAGTCCGATCGTCCTCCGGGCAGTCGAGTCCGCACTCTTGCACCATGGGTGGGACGTAGTACCGCTGGACGATGTCAACGCCGGCGCGGCGCGCATCCTCGACGAGAACGCGGACATCGTCCTCCTCGACGTGCACATGCCGTCGCTCTCGGGAGAGAGCCTGACGCGGCTCTTGTTGAGCCGCAACCGCAACGGCGCGACCAAGGTGATTCTGCACTCCAGCAACACCGCCGCGAATCTCCGGCAGCTGGTGCGCGAGACCGGGGCGCACGGGTTCGTGCAGAAGAGCGCCGACGCGGCGGGCCTGCACAGCAAGCTGCAGTCGTTCTTGAGCACCGAACCCGACGCACGGGACTGACCGCGACAGCATCGACAGTCAAGCCATGTGGTGGAGCAACCTATCCGTTTCGCGCAAGCTGTTGATCGGCTTCGGCGCGGTCTTGTTCATCGTCGTCTGGCAAGCGCAGCGCAGCTACTCGGCGATCGATGAGCTGCACACCCGGATCGGCGGCGTCATCGACGGCGCCGTCGCCAAGGACGAAGTCGCCAGCGAGATCTTGATCCAGGCCAAGGAGTGCCGCGCGCTCGAGGTCGAGTTCTCCAGCCGCCGCAACCCCGAGCTACTGGACCGTTACGCCACGTCGTTCGCCCGGCTGCAGGCGGGCATCGAACAGCTCCGGCACAGCGGCGGCCCGGACTCCCAGCAAGATGCCGACCGCCTCCGCGGCCTCGCCGACGCCCTCTTCATTTCCTGGAACGAGATGGTGACGGCCCAGACCGAGCTCGGCTTCGACCAGCACTCCGGACTGCAGGGGAGGTTCCACCGCGGAGCACAACGACTGCGGGAGGAGCTGGACGCCCGCAGCGCCGACGACCAAGCCGCGACCGCCGCCGTCACGACTCTGCTCGAGCTCGAACGGCTCGAGACCAACTACTTGCTCTGGCAAGACGAGAACGACGCAGCGACCGTCCAACAGACGTGCGCCGCGCTGGAGAAGCACATCCAGCAGCTGAGCGCCTCGCCGGAGGAGTCTCAAGCGTTGGTGAAGACGGTGCGCACCTGTCGTGATGCGTTCCTGTGGATCGTCGAACAGTCCAGCGTCACCCAGAATCGGGCGGACAAGCTGGCGGAGACGACCGCCGCGATCGTCACCGTGGCACACGACGTCTCGACCCGATCGCGCGAGGCACGCAAGTCTCAGCTGGCAGACATCTCGAGCTTCGCGCAGGCGCAAGAATCCACCGCGTTGCTGCTCGGACTGATCGCCTGTGCCATCGGTATCGGCGTTTCGATTCTGATTGCCTACTCCCTGACCCGGCCGCTGACCATCGTTCTCGACCGACTCCGTGACGTCGTCGAGGGCGAGCGCAATCTGACCAAGCGCATTCGGCTGTCGTCGCGGTCGGACGAGATCGGCATCCTCTCGGTCCGGTTCGACAAGTTCCTCGACCGGATGCACGAGCTGGTTCGTGTCTTGCAGACCAGCGTGACCGACCTGGACTCGGCGGCGACGGAGCTGATGGGCAGCGCCCAACAAACCCAAGCCGGCGCCACCGAACAGGCGGCCTCGATCGAAGAGTCCCGGCGGTCGCTGGAGAGTCTGACCGTCAGCGCACAGCACGTGCTCTCGGTCGGACAGGCCGTGCGAGAGCGCGCCGAGATGTCGCAAGCCATCGCCGGCCAGATCGGCGAGAAGGTCGCCGACCTGTCCAAGCACAGCGAACGCATCGATGAGATCCTCGAGCTGATCAAGGAGATCGCCAACAAAAGCGATCTGCTGGCGCTGAACGCCGCTCTGGAGGGAACCCGGGCCGGCGAATCCGGCCGCGGCTTCTCCCTCGTCGCCACCCAGATGCAACGCCTGGCCGAGCAGGTGATGGGGTCGGTGAAGAGCATCTCGGTGCTGGTCAACGACATCGCGGAGGCCACCAACGGCTGCGTGCTGGCGAGCGAGGAGGCGATCAAGATCGCCGTCGATACGACCGAGTCCGCCCGCGAGATCGAGCGCGCAGTCGCCGAGCAGAAGGCCGGCACGCAGGAGTCCTCGGTCTCGATGGATCAGATCTCGGCAGTCACTCGCGATTCGTTGACCGCCACCAAGGCAGTCGTCACCGCCGCCGATCGCCTCAACATCCTGTCGGTGGGAGTGCGCAAGCTCGTCGACACCTACGTCGTCGACTGACGACTTCGGTCTCCAGATGGTCGCCACGACGGTCCGGATCCTGCGCGCGATCGAGCGCCACCTCGGCTTCGCGATCTCGCCGGAGGAGTTCGATCGACGCGTCGGACCGGAGCTGGCGACCTCCCTGTTGGCCGCGGGGTTCTCGAGCCTGGACGAGCTCAGCCGGGCGCTGGACATGAGTCCCGCCGAAGCCCCCGCCCTGGCGGCTCTGGTGGACGCGGTGGTCATCGGCGAAACCAGCTTCTACCGCCATCCGGAGCAGATCGCGGCGGTGGTCGAGATCGCGACGCACCTCGGCCAAAGCCTCCGCCGGCCGCTCGAGCTCTGGTGTGCCGGCTGTTCGGTCGGCGCGGAGCCGTTCACCCTGGCGATGGCACTCGACGCGGCAGACGTCGCCGCACACGTCCTCGGCTCCGACGTCAACCCGCGAGCGCTGGACCACGCCCGGCGCGGCGACAGCTTCGCGGAGACCGCCGTGCGCAACGTTCCGGACGAGATCCGTGCGCGCTACCTGCACCGAGTCGGGGCGCGCTGGACGGTCAACGCGGCGCTGCGTGACCGAGTCCGGTTGCTCGAGCACAACCTGGTCACCAGCGCGCCTCCGCGACCGGAGCACCAACCGCAGTGGGACCTGATCCTCTGCCGCAATGTCCTGATCTACTTCTCGCGCGCGCAGATCGAGGCCACCGTGCAGCGTTTCGCGCGCAGCCTCGCTCCCCACGGATGCCTGGTCTTGGGGCCAAGCGATTCATTGCTGGCACTCGACGTGCCCCTCACCAGGCGAGACGCCACCGGTGCACGCATCTACAGTCACGCCCCGGCCCAACCGGCAACCCCTCGCGACCGGCCCGCGCAACCCGCGGCCCGCCGTCAGGAGTCCGCCGCAACCGGTGTGGGATATGACGAGATCACATCCCGCATCGCCGCCGGCGCCTACTCACTCGCCGAAACCCAGCTGCGAGCGTTGCTCGCAGGCGACCCCCGAAACCGGGCAGCCCGGCTGACGCTCGGCAACCTCCTGGTCCGCCGGCACGCGTTCGCCGAAGCACTCACCTTCTACGATGTGCCCGGCGCGCAGCCGAACGCGGAGTCGCACTATCTGGCTGCGGTCGCACTCTACAAGAGCGGTCGGACCGGGGACGCGGGGGCGCGGCTGCGACAAGCGTTGGGGTGCGACGCGGACTGGTGGCCCGCGTCGTACCTCTTGTCCGTGCTGCTCGAGGCCAAAGGAGACCTGCTGCACGCCGAGTTGGAGCTCGACCGCGCCATCGGCGCCATCAAAGCGCTGGGTGACGGAGCCGCCCGATTCGAGTCGGTGGCTTCGGTCGTCAACAGCGTCCACCTCGACCGCGATGGAGTGCTGCAGGCCGCCATCGACCGCCGCGACCGGTGGCGGGATGCGGAGACGGCGCCCAGTCTCGGCCATGGAGAGCCCACGAACCGGAGGCGATGAGCAATGCACGACCAGACTTCGAGCGTCGACGACCTCAGCACAGCGGCCGGCACCGGGCAAGACGCCCACCGCACCGACACGCGCGCGACGTTCGTGTTCCGCATCGGCCCGACCTGGTTGGGCGTTCCCGCCCAGCACGTCACGGCGGTGCTCGACAGCCGCCTGCCAATGCCGCTGCCGCGAGTCCCCCCGTACATCCTCGGCCTCATCCCCAGTGGTCGGCAGGCCTTGCCCGTGCTCGACCTCGGGCTCTTCCTCGACTTGCCCCGTGCCGACGCCGCGGGCGCCAATCGCTTGGAGATGCCGCGGCTGGTGGTGATCGCGGACGGAGCCCGAACCGCCGCCGTCCCGGTCGACCGCGCGCTCGGAGTGGTCGCAGTGCCCCGCGCCGACGAGCAGCCGCCGGGCACGGTGTGCACTGCAGCGACGCAGCCGTTCGCACTGTGCGAGATCGAGCTGACGCACGGCATCGCCGCGGTCCTCGACCTACCCCACCTGTTGGATGCGGTCAGTGTCTGACCTCACGGCAGCAATCTGCAGCGAGGTGGGCGGCATCGGTGTCGTCGTCGACGCCGCCGGAATCGTGTCGATCACCGAAGCCTCGGCGATGGCCTGTGAGCAAAACAACGACAGCACCGCGAACCCACCCGTCGACGTCGCCATCTGCCTCGGCATCCGGGAGCAGGCGATGCACCGCCGGTGTGTGACCGCGCGGACACCGCGCGGCGACTGCACGCTGATCCTCGGCGCGAGCCTCGAGCTCGTCCAGATCGAAGAGGGCGCGCGGATGCCGCCCCCCGCCCTGCTGCGCGAGACCTTCGCCGCAAACGGCTGGCGCGGACTCGCCCTGGTCGACCGCAGGATCCACTTGCTGCTGTCGGCCAGCGATCTGGCCAGCGTCACGGCACCCGACCCGGCCGAGGAAGAGACGCCATGAAGCCCGACGACAAGCTGTTGGCCCAGTTTGCCGCCATCGGGCAAGAACGGCTGGAGGTGCTCAACAACGGGCTGCTCAGCCTGGAGCGCGATGGCGGCGATGCGGACGCCGTGACCCGCGTCATGCGCGAGATCCACACGCTGAAGGGCGAGGGCCGAATGCTCGGCCTGGAAGGGTTGAGCGAAGTGGCGCACCGGACGGAGGACCTCTTGGTCCGGGCCCGTGACGCCGGCTTCGACGTGTCGCGCGAGTTGTTCGACGCGATCTACAGCGGACTCGATTGCCTGACCGCGATGATCACCGCGAGCGATGGCCACGACGACGACCGCGCGACGTTCCTGACCCTTGCCGCCGAGCTCCTGGGAGGGCCGGAGACAGGCGCGCGGGACGCAGTGGACGGCCCGGGTGGATCGATGGCAGGCCCCGGCGGCGTTGCGGAACCGACCAGCTCGGAACCCGTGACACCGCCGGGCAGAGACACCGCCCTGGACGACGGCGCGGAAGTGCTGCGCGTTCCACTGGCCAGGGTCGACGACCTCAGCCGGCGGGCAGCCGATCTCCTGCTGCGGCGCAGTCAGATCGAACGCATCGCGCACGACCTGGCTCGGCTCGGCGACGACTGGAGTGATGCCATCGATCGCCTGCAGATCGGAGACCGCACCAACGACGCGGCGCTGACCAGGCTGCGCGCGTTCGTCCGCGAGCAGGCGGACCGGATTCGCCTGCTGCAGGACGAAGACTTCGAGCTGGGGCAGAACGCGCAGGAGCTGCTCGACGGTCTGACCGATCTCCGCCTGCTCGAGTTGCGCCCGGTGCTCACGCAGTTCGCCACCGCGGCGCGGCGCATCGCCCGCGAACACGGCAAAGACGTGCGCGTGTCCACGGAGGGGACTCGGGTCACCGCCGACAAGGTCGTGCTCGAGCGCCTGCAGGACGCGCTGATCCACATCGTGCGCAACAGCATCGACCACGGCATCGAGACGCCTGCAGCCCGCGTCGCCGCCGGCAAGCCGGAGTGCGGGCACATCCGACTGGTGGCGCGCCACAGCGGCGGCTTCGTCGAAGTCACCGTCCACGACGACGGCCGCGGGATCGATCCGACGACGGTGCGCCGCGCGCTCGCCGAGCGCGGCCACATGCCGGCTGCCGAGATCGATGCCCTGTCGACGAAGGAACTCTTCGAGATCCTGTTCAAGCCTGGCTTCTCCACCCGCGCCGAGGTCAGCGAGCTGTCCGGGCGCGGCGTCGGCTTGGACGTGGTGCGCGAGCGCATCGCCGAGGTCGGCGGCAGCGTCCATTTCGACAGCCAGCCCGGGATCGGGACCGAGATCGCGTTGCGCATGCCGATCAGTACGGCGATCGCGGACGTGCTGTTGGTGCGCATCAGCGCGGGCACGTTCGGTATCCCTTCGTCCAGCGTCGAGAGTGTCCACGTCGTGCAGCGGAAGGATCTGGTGCACGCCGGCCACGGGACCGCCCTCCGCCTCGAGGATGGGCACGTGCCACTGCACGACCTCGACGACCTGCTCGGCTTCTCTGCTGGCGAGGCCCGCGGCGAAGAGCTGCCGGTCTTCGTCGCCCGCTGCGACGACGGTCGCGTCGCGGTCCGCGTCGACCGGTTCTTGGGCGAGCGACAAGTACTGCATCAGGCGGTGAACCCCCTGCTCGGTGGCCTCGACATCGTCACCGGCACCGTCACCCTCGACGGAGATCAGCTCGCCGCCTTGCTCGACGTGCAGCGGCTGGTGTCGACGCGCAGGCGCACACCGACCGGTGCTGTCGCGGACGAACCGTCGGGCGACCGCCGCTCGACGGTTCTGATCGCCGAGGATTCCGATCTGACGCGCGAGATGCTGGTGTCGGTCGTCAGTCGCCTCGGCTACGCCACCGTCGAAGCCGTCAACGGCCAGGACGCCCTCAACAAGGTCGCGCAGTCGTTGCCCGACCTCGTCGTCACCGATCTGGACATGCCCCTGCTCGACGGGTTCGGGCTGATTCGCGAGCTGCGGTCGCGACCGCCGAGCCAGGCGATTCCCGTCATCGTGGTCTCGACGCGCGATGGGGAGGACGCACGACGCGCCGCGGCTGCCGCGGGCGCAAACGCCTACCTGGTCAAGAAGGCCTTCAAGGAGTCGGTGCTGCGCGAGCTGTTCGACACCGTGCTCCGCGCCGCTTCACCCGCAAAGGGCTGACCGGGCGCGCCGCGTGTGGCGCCCCCCTTGAATTCGGCCGAGGGCGCGTGGATAGCAGCGGCATGTCCCACGCCATTATCCAGGAACGCACCGGCGGCCCCGACGTACTGCAGTGGCGCCCGAACGACGTCCCCGCCCCCGGACCGGGCGAGGCTCGCGTCCGACAAGTCGCCGTCGGCCTGAACTTCATCGACGTCTACGTCCGCACCGGCGCCTACCCGTTGCTCGCGCTGCCGGGCAGCCCGGGCATGGAGGCGGCCGGGGTCGTGGACGCGGTCGGCGCGGGCGTCGACCGCGTCCGCCCCGGCGATCGCGTGGTCTACGTCACGCCGGCGCCCGGCGCCTACGCGGAATCGCGCAACGTCGACGCCGACCGCCTCGTGCTGTTGCCAGAGGGCATCGACGAGGCGACCGCTGCCGCGACCTTCTTGAAGGGCCTGACCGCGATGATGCTGGTCCAACGGGTTCACACCGTCGCCGCCGGCGATCGCATCCTGGTGCACGCTGCCGGCGGGGCAACAGGGGGCTTCATCGCGCGCTGTGCGCGCCATCTGGGAGCGCTCGTGATCGGCACGGCGGGCGGCGAAGCCAAAGCCGAAGCCGCCCGGAACAACGGCTGCCACCACGTGATCGACTACCAGGACACGGAGTTCGTCGGCCGCGTTCAGCAATGCACGGATGGCCGGGGCGCGGATGTCGTGTTCGACGGGGTCGGTGCCGCAACGATCAACGGCTCGATCGAGGCCCTGGCGCCACGCGGACACCTGGTCTCCTTCGGCAACGCCTCCGGCCCACCAGCGCCGATCGAGATCTCCGATCTGGCCGCCAAGAGCTTGTCGCTCTCTCGGCCAAGCCTGTTTCACTACATCGCCGAACCGGCCGAGCTCGACCTACTCGCGACACAGTGCTTCGACGCTCTCCGGCAAGGGCTGCTGCCGATCCAGCCCACGCACACCTTCGCGCTGGCCGAGGCAGCGGCCGCTCATCGAGCCCTCGAGGCCCGCGAGCTGGTCGGCCCGACGGTCCTGCTGGCGTAGACGACTCGGGGTCGAACACCGCGCCCCGCTTCAGCGCGGCGCCGGCTCGAGGTCGTCGATCTGCTGCAGGTAACGTGCATAAGGGTCGGCGCCGAGCCATCGTGGAGGTAGGGAGCCGTCGCCCAAAGACCGCGAGAAGACTGCGGCCAGAGAAATCCTCGTCGAGATGATGGGACAACGAGCGTTCCCGCGCTGATGAACGCATGCGCAGGGCGAATTACCAACGCGCGCTATCGATCCCATCGATTGCGCTTCCGCTGCTCCTTGCATCGGTGCTCAGCACCGGCTCTCGAGGCCAACACAAAGTAACGTTCGAGATCACCGGCACCAACTCCGGCGACGGGTGTGGCTACAGCCTGGCGTTCGCCGACGACGTCGATGGCGATGGCATCGGCGACCACTTCGTTGGCTACCGAGCCATTCGCCGGGTGAGAGCGGTGTCGGGCGCGAGCGGCCAGGTGCTGTGGACCGCGATTGGGCCAGACACGTTCGGGCATGCGATGGCGGTGATCGGTGACATCTCGGGCGATGGCGTCACCGATGTCGCGGTCGGAGCGCCGGGAGCCGACGACGCTGGCGTCGACTCCGGCCAGGTCTCCGTGCTATCGGGTGCGGACGGCACTGTGCTCCAGGCGGGGATCTTCCCGTTCCGGGCCCCGATGATCTGGAACGGCGACGCGGCTGGGGACGAATTCGGCTACAGCGTCGCTGGGTCCGACCTGACGCTCGACGGTTGCAAGGACATCGTGGTCGGCGCGCCGCGTGCTGACACCTTGCTGATCGATCCCGGTATGGTCACCGCGTTCGACGCGAAGGCGGGAACCCGTCTGTTTCGCCATTACGGCGATGTGCTCGGCGAGCGACTGGGGCAGGCGGTGACAGAGCTGGGCGACGTCACCTCGGGGCCGGAGCCAGAGATTGCAGCGGGGGCGCCGCGATTCCAAAACGCCCGGGGGTCCGATGTGGGACGAGTCCAGGTACTGCAATGGAGTTCGGGGCCCGGCGTCGCGATCTTCGCGACGTTCGAGGGGATCAGCGCGGGTGAGCGATTCGGGTCGAGCGTGGTCGGCGTCGGTGATGTGAACATCGGCATTCCCCGGGACGGGGTTCCGGACCTCCTAATCGGGGCACCCAATGCCAAGGTCAGTGCTGGCAGCATCAACGACGGCAGAGTTCGGTTGCAGTCAGGAGGATTCCCATTCCCGTATCTCCAGGTACAAGAGAACACTCCAGGCGGCGGCTTTGGCACCAGACTGCTCGCGGCAGGTGACTTGAATGGGGACTCCGTCCCGGACTACGCGGTTGCGGCCACCAACGCAGACAGCCACGGCGAGGGCTCGGGGAGCGTCTTCGTCTACTCGGGAGCCGCTCCGGCCGAGCTCATCGCGGTGATCAGCGGCGACGAGCCACACGACAACTTCGGGTGGGCCATGACAGCGGGGGACCGAGATGGCGTCAGAGAATTGTTCGTTGGAGTGCCGTTTCACGACACTCCGCAGGTCGGCGCCGGCCTCGTTCGAGGCGTCGACATCTTTCAGCTCGAGTCGGCGCACTCGATCGTCGCCTCCACTCAGCAAGTGACCTGCCAGTACGGCTGCCCTCCCGATCCCAACGAGTCGGCCTCCACCCGCAGTGCGATCCTCGGCGACGTCAACCTGGATGGGGCCTCCGAGTTCGCGATCGCTGTTCCAGGACGGGTCACGGTCTACTCGGGCGTCGATGGCACTGTGCTTTGGAGCGTCTCGTCGACGCCCGAGTTCGGCAGCTCCTTGGCTGCGGTCGGGGACGTAGACGGTGACGGCTTCGGCGACCTCCTGATCTCGGCCACTCCCCCGTCCCTCTCTCTCGTCAACCCGGGCTTCGTGGAGGTCTACTCGGGGGCCACCGGAGCACTCGTGCACCGCGTCGACGCAGGAACCTCGTACGTTGGATTCGGCGAGAGGATCTTCCGCGTCGGCGACATCGACGGTGACGGTTACGCGGACTTCGGCCTTACGACCCACCCAGCCAGTAGTCCATCCCCGGTCACCCGCGTCCACATGTACTCCGGGAGAACCGGACTCTACGACTGGGGACTCATAGTCTCGGCACCCGACGCACCGGCGGTCGGGATCGGCGACACCGATGGCGACGGCCTCGGCGAAGTCGCGATCGCCAACCAGCCCAACACAGTAACGATTTATGACGGCAACACGGCCGTGGCGCTCAGCGTCGCCCCCCCCATGTCGGTCTCGGAGGTCGCAGCCGTCGGGGACGTCACTGGGGATGGGGCGGGAGACTATGCAGTCGTGCGCCCGACTGGGCTCGCTGTGTTCTCCGGCGCAACGAGCAACTTTCTATGGAGCCTACAAGCAACCCCCGATGCGAGAGTCTTCAGCGCTGGAGACCACAACGGTGACGGAGTCCTCGACGTCGCATACGGCTCTCCGACGAGCAACGTCGTCCGTATTCACTCCGGGGATGACGGGAGGCTCTTGTGGTTGGTCAAGCCACCAGACACGAACGCTCGCTTCGCAGGCGTTGACCTGCATGCCGGCAGCGACATCACGAGCGACGGCCGACCCGACGTCCTGATCGGCTACCTCGACAGGCAGTTGGTCTCGTTCGTACCACCGGTCACGATGCGTTACGCGCGAACCGTCATCGCCGTACCAACACCCTTGTCCGGCGTTCCGCCTCGCGTGTTGCTTCAAGGAACGGGCTGCCCCGGCAGCGGTGGGCTACCGCAGCTCGACGTCCGCCCACAGCCCGGGCTCGGCGAATCTGTGGACGTTTGGTTGCGCGCGGCACCTGGTGGAGCACCGGTAGCGATGTTCCTCGGACCCGCGGGAAACCTCGATCTCACGGCGCTCGGCGCTCCTGGATGCACCAGCTTCATCGACATCGCAACGTCTCTCAGCGTGCTGGTCGGAGCCTCGGGTCAGGGGACTGCGCGCATTCCTCTGACGGTTCCTACGAACACCGCGTTGGTCGGCCGATCGGTCGTCGCTCAGTGGATCGTCGTCGACCCACCTGCAAACACTCTCGGCATCACCGTGTCCACGGCGCGCGAGCTCGCGATCGGTGAGTATCGCTCCTGATCCCGGAGGCACCTCCGAGATGACTCCGCGACTCCGATCGGGCCACGACATCGCCGGAGTCTCGATTGCCGGCGTCGGCTCGGCGCTCCCGGGCCGAGATCTCCCAGGCGTCCACCTCGACAACGCGAGACTTGCCGAACTGTCGGCAGCGGCGTGCGACCGGCTGGCCAGGGCTGGCGGCCCCCATCGCCCCGCAAGCACGCCCGACTTCCCCTGGCAGAGGATCGGGATCGCGAATCGTTGCGTCCTGGATCAGAGCTACAGCACCCGGGACTTGGCTGTCGCCGCGGCGCGAAACGCGCTGCGACACAGCGGCGTTTCGCGGACTGACATCGCAGCGGTCATCGTGAGCACCGTCACTCCCGATCGGATAGTCCCGGCAATCGCAACGTCAGTGCAAGAAGAGCTACATCTCCCACGCACCACGGCGAGCTTCGATCTAACGCTGGGGTGCAACGGATTCGTCGCGACTCTAGACGTTGCGACCTGCATGCTTCGCGCTCGACCGCGTTCGTCGGCCGCGCTCGTCATCGGCGCCGAGACCATGCTCCGCGTGCTCGATGCCTCCGATCGCACGACGTGCACGATCTTCGGAGATGGTGCCGGTGCGGTCGTCCTGCGCCGGTCCAGCCTGAACCGGGTGCAAGCGATCGCTACGTACACACTCGGGGAGTTCGGGCCGCGCATAGAGATCAGCGCTCCGGAACAAGACGACACACCGGTCTATCGCTTTGTGGCTCGCAACGACCAGGTATCGATTGCGCGAGACCGCCGCAGCCGACAGCGCGTCAAGATGGACGGCAGGCGCGTATTCAGAGACATGGTGCGCATGATACCCGAGGTCGTGCACAGCTATCTCGACCGCCAGGGCTTGACCGTCAGCGACGTTGACCGGTTCGCCTTTCACCAGGCGAACGCCAAGATGATCGACGCAATCACACGAGTGATCGGTCTTCGCAACGACGACTCTGTGCTGAGCAACATCAGTCAGCTCGGCAACACGACGAGCGCCTCGATCCCTCTCTTGCTGCAGGACGCTGCCGCGAACAAGAGGCTTAGCCCCGGAGACCGCGTACTGCTCGTCGGATTCGGTACCGGCTACTCGATCGGGATCGCGCTCGTCGAGTGGTCCTACGTTCCAACTCCCACTCGATGTCAGGAGAAGCAACTTGAACCGCACGATCTCCAACCGACGCAAGTCTCGCAGCAGGCTCACACGCACGGTTCTCGATGACTGCTACGAACGGCTGAAGTCGGCAGCGCCCCACGTCGGCATGCGCAATCTCTTCGGTGGTCTACAGAGGCTCCGCGAGTCGATGTCCGGAGAATCGTGGAAGGCGTTCTCCACCGGCGAGGCCATCGACCACCCGGTGCGAGACTTGATCCATCAAGATCCGATGACCCGGCGCAGCTTCGACAAGCCGCGGGGGTACGCGGGCGACGCGGTGCTGCTGGACTACATCTATCGGATCCGACAACCCGACGAGCAGTCGCCCTTTGCCAGCGTGGTCTACGACTACGCCTGCGGGCGTGCGGCTGCAAGCGCGGTGCGCCACCGGCGCGCACTGCTGGCGCACTCCATAGAGCGTGCGGCCGACCGGACCGACGCCGGTGCCCACATTCTCTCGGTAGCCTGCGGCCACCTGCGTGAAGCAGAGCTGTCCGCGGCAGTTCGACGCGGCTGGGTAGACCGCTTCGTTGCCCTCGACGGCGACCCGCATAGCCTGAAAGAGATCGCGAGCTCTTGGGACGGACCAGTCGAATGCGTCCACATGCAGGTTGCGCGGCTCCTCGGGCGTGCGTCACAGCTAGGCCGCTTCGACTTGATCTACTCGGCGGGCCTCTACGACTACCTCGATGACAATCTCGCGATGCGACTAACCGGGTCCCTATTCGACACGCTACGCCCCGGCGGAACTCTCCTGCTGAGCAACTTCCTGCCTACGGTTCCCGATGCAGGGTATATGGAAAGCTACATGGGGTGGCAGCTTCTCTACCGGACGCCGGACGAACTTGCGGCCGTTGCTGAAGGGATCCCGCGGGGAAACGTCGCGCGAGCGCGCACATTCCGTGACCCGTTCGATGCGATTGTCTACCTGGAAGTCGTAAGGAGTTGAGCTCACCACCGCGGCAGCGGTCACGGCACGATGCGTGTGACCGCGCCAGATTCATCGACGTTTGGCTCTCCGGTGATGGGGGGCTTGCGATTCCAGCGCTTTGGCAGGCATGAGGATCTCCACACGCAAGCGCCTCGTGAGCACTCTGTCCGCAACCATCTGGATCGCGGCCGCGTCCCTCACCGCACAGCACAAGGTCACCTTCGAGCTCACTGGGACTTTCTCGGGAGACGGATGCGGCTACAGCGTCGCGTTCGCCGGTGACCTCAACGGTGACGGAGTCGGCGACCTGTTCGTGGGCTATAGGGCGATCCGCCGGGTACGCGGAATCTCGGGAAGAGATGGCCAAATCCTCTGGACCGCGGTCGGTCCCGACTCGTTCGGTCACACCATCGCAGCACTCGGCGACATTTCGGGGGATGGCATCACGGACGCCGCCGTTGGCGCACCGGACGCCGACGTGGCCGGAGCCAACTCGGGCCAGGTGTCGGTAATCTCCGGGGCCGACGGCAGCATCTTGCAGGCAGGGATCTTCCCGTTCCGGGCGCCGATGGTCTGGAACGGTGGAGCGATCGGCGACCAGTTCGGTTGGGCACTCACCGCTTCGGACCTGACCGGCGACGGTTGCCGAGACGTCGTCGTCGGCGCACCGAGAGCCGACACGGCTTCGTTCGATGTTGGGTTCGTCACGGTGTTCGACTCCAAGTCCGGATCGAGGCTGTTCACTCACTACGGCAACGTGGCGGGCGAGCGACTGGGTCACTCCGTCGCCGAGCTCGGCGATGCGAACGGCGATGGCAGTCCGGAGCTGCTCGCCGGGGCGCCGCGCTACGATGGCGGCCCGGGCCCGGAGGTCGGTCGCGTTCAGATTCTGAAATGGAGCTCCGCCGGCGGAAGCCAAGTGGACGCCACCTACGTCGGCCAAACCGCTGGCGAACGCTTCGGATCGACCGTAGCCGGCGTCGGGGACGTGGAGATCCCCAGCTTCCCGGCAATCGGCAGGGACGGGGCGCCCGACTTCCTAGTCGGCTCACCGACATTCGGCGCATCCAACGAAGGCCGTGCGTACCTGTTCTCCGGGAAGCCGGTCTTGACAATCACCCCCGCGAGCTTCAGTCCGTCCAACGCGGGATCCGGGTTCGGGACGAGGATGCTCGCAATCGGCGACTTCGACATCGACTCCGTCCCGGACTACGCGATCAGCGCGACCAATACGGACCACCACGGCTTGGATTCAGGATCAGTCTACGTCTACTCCGGCTCCACTGCCCAGGTGATCGCGCTTCTCAATGGAGACGAACCGCAAGACCGGTTCGGCTGGGCACTGGCCGCGGGAGAGCGCTACTCGGGCGGTCCCGAGCTGTTCGTGGGAGTCCCATTCTCCGATGTCCCACAGGTCGGTGCGGGCATGGTGCGAGGTTTCGACCCGCTGGCTCTCGATGCATATATAGGTATCCGGTACGTCACGCAGTGCTCGTTGATCTGCCCGCCCATCTCTTTCCCCGGGGGCCCATCGCTCACCAGCACCCTCCGAGACGTCGACCGCGATGGGCATGACGAGATCGTCACGGCGCACAACACCTTCATCGGAAGCGTGTCGGCGCAAACGAGCACGTATCTCTGGAGCACAACGGGAGCATCATCGTGGAGCGCTCTTGCGACCGTGGGCGACGTGGATGGGGACGGGCTGGACGACCTGCTCGCGTCCTCCGTTGGTGGCGGGTATGCGCGAGTTCTGTGCGGAGTCACTGGGTCCCAGTTGCACGACATCCCCGCGACCTCGGCGTTCGTCAATTTCGGCGAGCGAGTGTTCGCGACCGGCGACGTCGACGGAGACGGCCACGCCGACTTCGGATTGACGACGCACCCTTTCGCCAGCCCAAGCACCACAACGCGAATTCACATCTACTCCGGGCGAACCGGCAACTACATGTGGGGGATTGTGATTGCCGCGCCGGACACGCCTGTCGCCGGAATCGACGACACGGACGGCGATGGCCTACCAGAGATCGCTGTATGGGATGGCACCACGCTGACAGTTTGGGACGGCCGGACGGCGATTGCTCTTGTGTCCGCATCGATGCCAGGTCCGGTTCACGAGATCGAGGGCGTCGGCGACGTGAATGGGGACGGCATTGGCGATCTCGCCGTTCTCAGCGACCTCGAGGTCTGGGTACTCTCTGGAGCGAACCTCGGCCGCATCTGGGGATCGAGGGGGCGCGCGTTCGGCAAGGGCGATCGAATCCGCCGTGCCGGAGATCACAACGGCGATGGTCGGCCCGATGTGCTGGTCGGTTCGCCCAAGCTCAACTTCGTGCGCATCCAGTCGGGCATCGACGGGACCGACCTGCTCGTGTTGACCGAGAGGTGGGCCTTCCACACCGGAATCGATCTCTCCGCGGGCGACGTATCGGGGGACGGCCGTCCGGACGTGGTTCTCGGCCATCGCATGCTCGACCCCTACACCAACTGGCTCCGCTCGATCATCGCGGTACCGACCGAGCTGAGCGGCACACCACCGCGCACCCCTCACCGCGGGATCAGCTGTTCCGGCACCGGCGGCATCCCGCGACTCGACGCACGTCCCCGACCGAGCCTCGGCACAACCGTCGACGTCTGGCTGCGCGCCGCACCGCCAAGCACCGCCGCTACCCTGCTTTTGGGCAGCCCGACGTTGCTCGATCTGACGGGCCTCGGCGCTCCTGGTTGCTTGCTCTTCGTCGATCTCTCCACTGCGGCACAACTCGTCACAACGACCAGCGGGCAAGGCACCACGAGCCAGCCAATCCCGATCCCCGTGACCTCCGCTCTCGTCGGCGCCAGTGTCACAGCGCAGTGGGCAATCGTCGACCCGCCGGCGAACAGCCTGGGCATCACGTCATCGGAAGCCCGCGACCTCGTCATTGGAGAACTTCGCTGAGCCTCAGGGTCCGCAAATCTTCGCGCGGCGACAACCTTTCGGAAGGCTCGATGCCGCTGGAACTTCGACAACGCAGCTCCCGGAAGCTCGGAGAGACAGTGCCTCCGGGCTCAGCGCGACGGCGGATGGGGCAGATGTTCCAAACCTCTCCGGCAAGGGCGGCATCCGAGCTTGGTTGCGGCTGAGGCCGCGCTGAGCCTGCTGCTCCAAAACTGCACTGCAAGGCAAGAACCATGAAACACGACCTCTCACTCCGCCACATCTCGGTCGCGGCCTCACGCTGCCTTTGGCTCACAGGGATGGCCAGCGCCACTGTTGCTCAAGTGATCCCATCGTGGAACCAGATTACTCCCCCAACCACACCGTCCTTCGCCACCCACGCGGGCTTCGCATATGATTCGTTGCGCAAGGTCGCCGTGCGTTTCGGCGGCTCCAATCCGTCGCTCATCCCGAACGCCAGGCGAGAGACCTGGGAATGGAATGGAGCCGATTGGACGCGCATCTTCCCTGCCACATCTCCGTCCGCTCGAGCGGCGCCGGCAATGGCCTACGAGAGCGCTCGCGGCAGAGTGCTGTTGTTCGGCGGCTCCGAGCAGTTCACCAAGAGCGACGAGACCTGGGCGTTGGACGGTTCCAACTGGACGCAACTGCTCCCCGCCAATCGACCGAGCAAGCGCGATACCGCCATGGTTTACGACTCCTGGCGCGACGTCGTCGTTCTGTTCGGCGGTCAGGACTACCCGGCTTTCTACAACGACACATGGGAGTTTGACGGGAACGACTGGACCAAGCGGACGCCCACGATCAGCCCGCCCCTGCGGGGCTTTCACGCCATGGCGTTCGATCCCTCGCGCGGCGTCACGGTGATGTTCGGTGGGACCGACTTCAACAACAGCCCTTCCTCCCAGACGTGGGAATGGGACGGCAACGAATGGGCACTGAGAGTCCCGATGACGAGTACTCCTCCCGCCAGAGTCAATCACGCCATGGCGTACGACTTCACGAGCCGCCGCGTCGTAATCCTCGGCGGCAGAGACACCTTCGGCGGCGGCAACTGGAAGGGCGACTCCTGGGCGTGGGACGGTATGGACTGGATTCCGGTCTCGACCAATGGAGTCACGGTTCGAGAGGGAGCGGTGATGGCGACCGACTGCAGCCGCGGAACTGTCGTCATGCACGGCGGGAATGCAGGTTTCAGCTATCGCACCGACACTTGGGAACTGGGGACCCCGGTCGCGGGACCCTGCGCTGGGCCGCCTGCGACAGGGAGCGTCACATCGATCGGCAGCGGCTGCGCAGGCTCGAGCGGTGGCGTCCCGACGGTCGACTCTCCCGGTGTTGCGGTCCCCACCGTCGGTAGCACACTGACGCTCGAGATCACTGGCGGGCCCGTCGGCGCGCTGCACAACTACCTCTTCGTGCTGGGCAACTCGAACTCGTCGTGGGGCGCGATCCCACTCCCGCTCGCGCTCGCCCCGTTTGGTGCGCCGGGATGCACGCTTTGGACGAGCATCGATCTCGCCGTCGTCGGTTCCGTCAGCGGCGGCGCCGCGTCGGTCAGCCTCGGCGTCCCAGCCCTCAGCGCGCTGGTGGGTGGAGTCGTCTACTGCGGTGGAGTCATCACCGACCCCGGGCACAACCCGCTCGGTTTGATCGCAACCAACGGACTCGCCTTGAGCATCGGCACTCCATAGCAACAGCGCTGATCCTCCTCGTGAACCCTACCGACCCGTTCGCGGCCAGTCGAAGTCAACCATCGTCCGAAGCTCGAGTCCGGAACCCGGCAACGCCATGGCCATCGCCGACCAATCCCGCGTCATCGCGAAAGGCCCCCGCCGCCGCTCTTCGGGGAACAGCTCGAGGAACAGTCTGCCGTCCCGCAGTTCGAGGAGCCGTGGCCGCTCGTTCCAGCCAGCAGTCAGGACACGCGATCGATCCGGAGAAACATCGAGGAACGAAATGCCACTCGTGTGGACCATCGTGCGGTAGACGTAGTTCCCGGCTTCCGTCGAAAACATAGCGACCGAGCCATCCCCGAGGCCCGCCAACAGACGCGTGTCATCAACGAAGCAGAGGTGGTTCACGGTGGCGTCGAGCTGCGGAGCCCGCAAGAGGATCGCGAGGCTCACCGGATCCCGCAAGCACACCGACCCATCGTAGGCGCCGGTCGCGACACCGCCTCCGTCGGGGCGAAGAGCGATACTGGAAAGGCGACCCTGCGCGCTGTCGTGCCGGCGGATCTTCGAACCCCGATCGCGAACCTCGAAGAGTCCTCCACCGTGACCAACGACCAGCAGGCTACTGCCGTCACGCCGCCACTCGCAGTCCATCAGCCTCTCGCCACCGAGCTCCAGCTCCGCGAGAAGCTCGCTTCGAGGGAACGTACGAATCGACAGGCGGCCCTCCGCCCCCACCGCCGCGAAACGGTCGTCCGACGGGCTGACGGCGAGATCCATCACACGCCCCAGCGCCGGAGCGAGCTCGACGATGCGCTCGCCGGAATCGACTCGCCAAACCGCGACTTCCCCGCCTCGGCCTGCTGAAGCCAAGTACCGACCCGCGGATCCGAACGCCAACCGGTCGACAAACGGCTCGTGCGCGGCGGTCACACGCCATTGCGCTGGATGCCGCTTCCATACCCGAACACTGTCTCGACCTGCCGAGACAAGGCGATCGCCGCGTGGGTCAATTGCGCACGCATCAATCGCCCCGCGATGCCCGGCAAAGACCTGTAGAAGCTGCCCGGTATGGGCGTCGAACAGCCCCAGACGCCGCAGGCCAGCTACAAAGAGCTCGCTCCCGTTTTCAGACAAGGCCATCCCACGCACCCAGTGTGAGATCGAAGGCAAAGTCTCGAGGAGGATCCCAGAGGCCGTCGACCAACAGCGGACGTAGCCGTCCCAACCTCCAGTGAACAAGCGCTCTCCATCGCGGCTGAAACAGAGGGCCGCAACAACCTCGCTGTGGGCGGACCATTCTGCGAACACATCGCCGGTCGCGACATCGACGAGGACGACTGTCCCATTGCTCGTTCCTGCAGCCAAGGTGGCCCCGTTCTCCGAGAGAGCTAGCGACCTCACGTCGCTGGTCGAGAACTGGCGCCGACTGCCGTCTCGCAGGTCGAACTCTGCGATTGCACCGACTCTTGTCGTGGTGAACAGCCTGTCGCCGTCTCCGGAGAACACCATTGTGACCGCGCCCCTGTCGAGGCTGACGACGGGACGCATGGTAGCGACCTCGTACACTACGCCTGGCTCCTCCCGAGCCGAGTGGGCCGCGTAACGGCTGCCGGGCGAGATTCTCAGAGCGGAGAGCGGTAGGGGATCGGCCGGAGCAAATACCGTCGTCGATTCGCCTGATTCGATGTCGAGAGCGTCGACTCGGTCCGGCCGAAGGACTAGAAGCGTTCCGTCCTCCCGATAATCCAGACGCAGGTCGTAGCCTCCCTCTGAGACGGATCGGCCGCGGTTGGCCATTCGCTGCAGGAACGACCACTCCCAGCCACGCATGGACTCGGGGCACGCCTGCATCAGTTCGTCGAAGTAGATTAAATCGCCCTCCCGCACTGCCTTCTGCGCGAGAGAGATCGAGTGCCGGTAGGCGGCTCGCTGTGCCAAAGCCGCGTTCGCATCGGCGCGATTCCGCGCTTCGCGCGCGTTCATGAATGCAATGACGAGAGCGATGGTTGCGACCGTCAGGACCAAACCCATAGCCGCCACCAACCCGAAGAATCGCCAATGGCGCGCCAAGGTCTTTCGCAGGACGTAGCCGGGGTGATCGCGGCGCGCCTCGATGGGCTCACCGACCAGGTGGCGTCTCAAGTCCTCGGCAAGCTCACGAGCCGTTTGGTAGCGTCGATCGAGGTCTTTCTCGATCGCACGATGCACGATGACTTCGACATCGCCACGCAGCGACCAATCCCGCGAGGAGATCCGTACCGGGTCCTGCTCGATGATTGCTCGGGGGATCGCGAAGAAGGTCGTGTCGTCGTCGAGGCGATACGGCAGCTCGCCGGTCAGGAGCTCGTAGAGCACCACACCGAGCGCGTACACGTCGGAGCGCGCATCCACCAGAGCCGCTTCGCCCCGACACTGCTCCGGGCTCATGTAGCGCGGTGTACCGACCATCATGCCGGGACGTGTGTGCATCGTCGCGGCGCCGCCATCGGACTCAGCACATCGCGCCACGCCGAAATCGATGACTTGAACTCGGCCGTGGCCATCGACCAGCAAGTTGCCGGGCTTGAGATCGCGGTGCACGACCGCGCGAGTGTGGCCGTACTGCACAGCGTCGCAGACCTGACGCATCAGAGCGATCCGCGCGTTCGTCGAAAGCTGGGCGCGCTGTGCGTACTCGGTGATCGGTAGCGCGCCATGCACCAGCCGCATCACGATGTACGGCAAGACTGCACCCGCCACCTCGTGCGTTCCGGCGTCATGGATCTGTACGATGTTCGGGTGATCAAGCCGCGCCAACACCTCCGCCTCGGCGAGGAATCGACGCCGCGACTCCGAGTGAGCCAGGGCAAGGCCCAGAACTTTGATCGCCACCCGCAACTTGGGGTGATCCCGCTCGGCTTCGTAGACCGTGCCCATGCCCCCCGAGGCAATCAGGCGGATCAACCGGTAGCGGCCGATGCGCTCGCCCAAGAACCTCGTCTCCGACGCACCCTGGGTCGACGCCTCGGGCCGCGGGACAATCTCAATCTCCAGTCGGTCCGCCGCCAGCAAGCGCAGCACTTGGCGGCGGAGGTCTTCGTCCCCTCCACAGGCCTCGGCCAGAAACGGCTCTCGCGTCGCGGGAGGTCGTTTCAACGCCTCCTCAAACAGGCTCCGCGCGCGACGGGCTTCGTCAACCACCTTGACCCGCTGCGATGTCGAGCCGCGGATCGTCGCCGAACATCTCGTTGTAGAGCCAGGCCCGAGCAAACCGCCAATCGCGCTCGATCGTCGCGCTGCCCACCGACAAGTGCTGCGCGACTTGCTCGATGGTCAAACCCGCAAAGAATCTCAGCTCGACGACCCTGGCCGCCCGCGACTCCTCGCGCTCGAGCCTGTCCAGCGCATCGTGTAGCTCGACCACGTCGACATCGCGCCGCGCATCGGCGAGAAGCTGAGTCGCGAGCGATACGCGGTGCCGGTCACCACCTCGTTTGTCGCGCTGCCGGCCGCGGGCGTGGTCGACGAGCACGCGGCGGAGTGCGCGCGCCGCCGTCGCCGCAAAATGGGTTGCATCACGCCAGCGACAACCTTGGCTCTCCGCCAATCGGATGTAGGCCTCGTTGACGAGACCGGTGGCGTCCAGGGTGTGATCCCGCCGCTCGTCGCCCATCAACCGGCGCGCGGCTGAGCGAAGATCTTCGTAGATCTGCGCCATCAGAGCATTGGTCTCGGATCGGTTGGGAACGGTAGATTCTGGCACGGGGGCGATTCTACTCGGCTGGCCACTGCGAAGAGCGCGGCTACGAGACACCCGACAGGAAGGGCTCACCGCTTCGCCTCAAGATTCACGGACATCTTGATCGCGACAGAACTCACCGATGTCCATCACGCGATTGGGTCAGTTTTTTACGCACACCTTCGCGCTGGCCGAGGCAACGGCCGCTCAGCGCGGCCGGGGCCGCAACCAAACACGGAGCATTCCGCGACCCGAGCGTCGGTCGCGGGTCCCGCGGTCGCCGGCGGCCGCCCTGAGCCCAGAGGCCAGTGTTGTTTTCGAGCCCTCGAGGCCCGCGAGCTGGTCGGCCCGACGGTCCTGCTGGCGTAGACGACCCGGCGTCGAACACCGCGCCCCGCTTCAGCGCGGCGCGGGCTCGAGGTCGTCGATCTGCTGCAGGTACGCCACCAGGTCGTGCAGCTGCTTGACGTTCAACGCCGCCATCGCGCCGTGCCGGCCATTCTTGTTGCGGTCGCGGATCACGTGCATCAGGGTCGGCGCCGAGCCGTCGTGGAGGTAGGGAGCCGTCGCCCAAAGACCGCGAAGCGTCGGCGTGTCCAAACCGGTGAGGGGGCCGCCGCTGGCAGAACCGGAGCTCGACCGCAGGGTGCCGACGTCGTGCAGAGCGCCGGTCGCGCTATCGCTGAAATCCGGACCCGAGTGGCACTGCGCGCACCCCAGGCTGGAGAACAGGGTTCGACCGCGCGCCCCGGCCGCGGTGAGGGCACCACCGGGGTCGCGGTGCGGACTCCGCCCGAAGGTCACCAGCGAGGAGACGTAGGCGCTGAGCGCGTCGAGCTCCGGGCTCAGACCGGCCTTCGGATGGCCGAGCGGCTGCGCGACGGTCGCGCTGTAGCGGGCGTTGGTCATGAAACCGGTGCCGCCGAACGGACCGCGGATGTCGTTCTCGAAGTCCTGGATCTCGTCGAAGTTGGCGGTCCAGTGCACGTTGCCCTGCGCGGTCCCCGCGTGACCGCGCAGCGAGATCGTGTTGCGCAAGCCCTCGCCGCGATCGGTGAAGTCCCAGACCTGACCGTCGTCCCCGCCGTCGAGGTGGCAGCTGGCACAGCTGATGTATCCGTCCTCGTTCATCCGCGGGTCAGCGGCGTTGTAGAAGATCTGCTTGCCCAGCAAGACCTCGGCCGACAACCGCTCGCGCGCCACGACCTTGACGCTGGCCAGCGCCGGCATGCTGAAGTCGGTCGAGCTCGTCACGCCACTGACGTCGTAGACCGCCAAGCTGCGCGACATGAAGTTGTGCACGTACAACCGGCTGCCGTCGGCGCTGATCACCAGGCCATCCGGTGCCAGCCCCGTGCCGTCCACTCCCGCGACGATCGCGCCGCTGTACACGTCGCGGACGTCGACCGCATTCGACCCCTGCAGCACGTGGAAGGCGTAGTCCCCCAGCGGACTGAAGGCGACCGCCGCCGCCAGGTCGCGGTCGTTGAAGTCGACGCGGGCGGCGAGGTCTTCGGCGTTCGCCACCAAGTCGATCTGCGAGGCGATGGTCCGCACCGTGCTCTCGAAGGTCAGCACCTCGCCGCTGCGCCACATGCCCCGCGCCGTGTTGTCCTTCTTCGACGGCACCCAGAGCCGGCGACCGTCCGGCGAAACAGTGCAGCTGCGCAGGTAGTTCGGCTGTCCCCGTCCACCGGCTTCGGTGTCCGGGCCCGGGTCGAACGCCAAGTCGTGCGTGGCGACGCGACGTCGCTGCGCGGCCGAGATCTCGTAGACCTCCCCCACGGGAGCATCGAGGGGATGGCGCCCCGATCGGAAGCGGGTCACGAACACGCGCTCCGAGTCCGCTGCGACCGCCAAACCCTTGGGTTCCGGACCGACAGCGATCTGGCCGAGCACGGTCCGCGCCACCGGGTCGATCAGCGCGACACGGCCCACCGCCGACAGACTGACGTACGCCGCACTGCCGTCCGGACTCATGCAGACCCCGAACGGAGCCGACCCCACCGGCAGGTCGATCCGCGCCTGTCGCTCACCACGGTTCGGGTCCAACACGAGCACGACCGCGTCCTCTTCGCACACGACCCAGATCGTGCCATCGCTCGCCTGCGCCAGGGTCCGTGGGTGACGGTCGACACCGACTTCGAACACGACACCGAAGGTGTCGGCGTCGATCGCGGTGACCGTGTCGTTGTCGGCGTTGACACACCAGACCCGGCGGCGCACCTCGTCCATCACGACCGTGCTCGACCGGGTCGGCTCCACGGCGGTCACCGGCTCGTGCACGGTAGCCAAGAACGAATCGGTCGCCGTCAGCGTGCCGTTGGTCGCGGTGACCACGACCGAGTAATGGCCGGCGGCGCCATAGGTGTGCGCGGCGGCCGTCGCGGTGGACAGTGGCGTCGCCGGCGTTCCGTCGCCGAAATCCCACGAGAACCGCAGCGTGCCGGGGCCGCTCGCCGCCGACACATCGAAGGCCACCGACTGGCCCGGCTGGTGTGGAGGCACGGCGGCCGCCTGCACGTTGACCGCGGCCAGCGTCCCGCCGGTCGAGAAACGGCTGCGGAACGCCACCGCGGTCGGGTTTCCCGACCAGTCTCGCAAGCCGCCGGCCGGCACCTCGACGAGATAGGTCGTATCCGTCTCCAGCGGTTCCGAAGGCGAGAAGTTGACGATGCCGAACTGGTTCGAGAAGCTGCCGGACAGCGGCGCTCCGCCGACCGGGCGCACGATGAACGCACTGGGGTCGATCGAGTCGAAGTCGATCAGATCCGACATCGTCAGCCCCACGCGACTGGTGATCGCCTGCCCCACCGAGTTGTCGGCCGGCACCACCATGGTGACCGCCGGACCCGTGCTGTCCGGCAGCGACGCATGCGGAATGATCTGCGTGCCGAATCCCTGGTCATCGCCCAGCAACGCCAGGTTGCCCGCGACCGTGACCCAGTCGATGTCGCCGCCCGAGTTGACCACGCGCGCGGTGCCCACCGTGCGATAGTCGGCCGGATCCGAGACGTCGATCTTCACGTAGCTGGTGGATGCCGCCACGTGCGCGAACCCGTCCTGTACGACGGCGGATCCGCCCCGCGAGGGCAGCGGCTCCTCGTTGATCATCGGAAACCCCGGCACGGCCAAGTCGTGCACGCGAAACACACCGTTGCCGCCGGTCGGCGACGACACCGGTCCGCTGACCGCTGGAATGAGCAGCTTGTTGCCGTTCAGCTGCGCCCCGTACGGGATCGGCGTGTTGGCACTGGCTTGCAGCAGGACGGGATCGACCGGGTCACTGATGTCGAAACGCGCAAAGCCGGAGCCGCCGTCCGAGTTGGTGGCGATCAGCAGGTTGCCCACCACCAAGGTGTTGACGACGTTGAACCCGCCGGTCTCGCTCTTCGGCAAGTGCGCGGCGACCACCGGGCGGCGCGGATCGCTGGCGTCGACAACGTAGAGCCCGAGACTGCCAGCGCCGCAGTACACGTAGGGCGCCTGGTAGAACATCCAGAACAGGCCGGTCGCGTAACCACCCGGAACCCCTGGGATGTCATAGGCAACCAAGCGACTCGGGGAGTGAATGTCGGTCCAGTCCCAGATCCCGATCCCCGTGCCGCCGAGACCACCTGGACCGCGCAGCAAGATGACGTGCTTGCCGCCGTAGGCAGTCGTCTGCGCGAACGTGTGCGGCTCGCTCAGATCCCCCATCCCCGACGTGATCGATGTGACCAACTCGGGGCGGTAGGGGTTGGACAGGTCGTAGAACTCGACTCCGCCCGGCGCGTAGCGGACGACCGCGAGGTAGCCGTCGTGCAACAGCGAGTGGCCGTGGTTGGTCGATCCGCCCCCCGGCTGACCGATGGTGGCGATCACGCGGAACAGCTCGCTGGCGTCGTAGAACCGTTGCGGCAGTCCGGGTCCGGATTGCGCGGCCAAACTGACGGCGAGGACCGTGGAGAGAAGAACGCCGCGGAGCGGGACACGTTGCATCGACACCTCCGGAACCGATTGGACGAGATGGCGCGGACCGCGTGAGCATAACCGCGTTTTGCGAGGCGCTCCGGCGATGTCCGTGCGCTGCCCCGCAAACCCCCCGCTACACTGCACGGCGTGAGCCACCTGCCAACGACGTCGAGGCCTCTCATCGCTGCCGCGAGCGCCGTCCTGCTGCTGTCCACGTCCATCGCGGCGCAAGCGGCGACGGCGGCGTTCTTCGACGAGATCCAGCAGATGCCGCCGGGCGGATCGATCGGCGAATGGACGGTCGGCGGCGTCCAGTTCACGTTCGAAGAGCTCACCGAGCTGGACCCACGCAACCCAGCGCGCGCCGGGGCGCTCGCCGATGTCGAGTTCTTCATGCGCGACGGCCAGGCCGTGGCCACCCTCATCGCGCCCCACCGCACATCGATCGAGGACATCGTCGACGGCCCGCACGTGTTCTGGCGAGAGGATGGCGCCGAAGCGTGGTCATTTGGCGACGGTGAGGTCCGCCGGCAGCGACTCGCGCCGCGAGACGACGGCCACGTGCTCCAGCTGAACGGCAGTCCGGAGGGGACCGTGCGCGTCACACCGGCGCCGCCGGCGGTGCCGGATTGGTCGTACTCCGCGCCTGGCAAGCTCCTGGCCGTCAGCGATCTCGAGGGGAACCACGACGCGCTGCGCGCGTTCTTGGCCGGCAACGGGGTGATCGACGAGGATGGCCACTGGGCGTTCGGCGACGGCCACCTGCTGTTCAATGGCGACACCTTCGACCGCGGCGCGCAGGTGACCGAAACGCTCTGGCTAGTGCTCCGGCTCGAGCGCGAAGCGCTGGCCGCGGGTGGACGTGTCCACTACGTGCTGGGCAACCACGAGGTCATGGTGATGGGGGGCGATCTGCGCTACATCCACCGGCGCTACCGCATGCTGTGCCGGCGCTATGGGGTCCGCTACGACGCGTTGTACGGCGCCGACAGTCATGTCGGGCGGTGGCTGCGCACGCGCAACACGATCATCCGCATCGGCCGGCTTCTGTTCGTGCACGCCGGCTACTCACCCGCGGTCGATCGCTTGCAGCTGTCGCCCGGCGACATCAACACGGCGATCCGCAGCACCCTCGGTCGGTCGCGGGCCCAGGCCACGAACCTCGCCGAGAGCTTGAGCTGGAGTCGCCCCGGACCCCTTTGGTACCGCGGCTACTTTCCCGAACACGCGGACGAGTTCGGCGCCTTCCCGACCGACGCCGAGTTGACCGCAATGCTCGAACGCCACGAGATCGACCACATCGTCGTCGGCCACACCCTGGTGCCGGACGTCGGCTGGCTCGATCGAGGCCGCAGACTCATCGGCATCGACGTCCCCTGGGCATCGCCGGGCGAAGCAGAAGGGCTGCTGTACACCGCGGACGGGCTGTGGCGGATCGATGCTCGTGGAGTCCGCAGAGAGCTTGCCGTGGTCGGCACTGCTGGCAGCCTGTCCCGGTCCAAGGAGTCGGGATAGCATCCCCAGCGATGCCGTCGACCACCGCCGACCGCGCGCGCTGGGGGCGCGAGCTCGCCCTGTGGTGGGACTACTACAACACGCTGTACGCTGAGGGTCGCATGCGGCCGCCGGTCGTGCGGGTGTCGGTAGTTGCGACGGAACATCTCGGCACCTGGCAAGCGTCGACGCGGACGCTGACCATCGCCGCGACGCACATCGAATCCGCATCCTGGATGCAGGTCATGGAGACGCTGCGCCACGAGATGGCGCATCAGTACGCCGACGAGGTCCTCGGCGCCGCGGACGAGACGCCGCACGGCCCGTCGTTTCGACGGGCGGCCGCGATCCTGCGCGCGGATTCCAGCGCGGCGGACGCCGGCCAACCGTCATCCTACGCCGCAATGTCGGGTGAGACGGCGCCGTCGCGCATCGCGCGGCGTGTGCAGAAGCTGCTGTCGCTGGGCGACAGCCCAAACCAAAACGAAGCCGAAGCCGCCCTCGCCAAGGCCCGCGAGCTGCTGCTCCGCTACAACGTCGACACGGTCGCGGACGGCGACCCCGCGGCGTACGGCGTGCGCTGGCTCGGACCGGTCAAGCAGCGCCATCCGCTGTGGGAGCAGCTCCTTGCCGGGTTGCTCGCCGAGTTCTTCTTCGTGCAGGTGATTTGGGTGCACACCTACGACGCGCGGCGACAGACGAGCGGCTCGGTTCTCGAGATGGCGGGCACCGAGAGCAATCTGCAGATGGCCGACTACGTCTACGGCTACCTCACGCACGTCGTCGAGCAGCTCTGGAACGAGTACCGCGCACGGCGCGGGTTGCGCGGCAACCGCGAGCGCATGCGCTTCTACGCCGGGGTGCTGCGTGGCTTCGCCGAAACCATGCGCGCGCGCGATCGCAGCCTGCGCACCGAGCATGCCCTGGTTTGGCGCGGCGACGGCGCACTCACCGCGTGGCTCCGCCGCCGGCACCCGCACACGCGCACCGGATCGGTCGGGGCGACCACGGCGACGCAGGCCTACCGAGACGGAGTCGAGCAGGGGCGCAAGGTCGAGCTGCGCCGCCCGCTGCGCGGCGACGGCGACTCCCGCATCGCGGGCTATCTCGGCGGCTGAAGCGGGGACGCCCCCCCGCGCGGGTGACCCTGGAACCCTTGGCGCCGGTCCGGCATTGTTCGCACGCATGCGAGAACGCGTTCTGCTCACCGGAGCGTCGTCGGGCATCGGACTGGAGCTCGCCAAGTGCTTTGCCGCCGAGGGCTGTGACGTCGTGATCGTCGCGCGTCGCGCCGAGCGGTTGCTGTGGCTGGCCGAGGAGCTAAAGGGCAGCTACGGCGTCGACGCGACCGTGTTGACCGAAGACCTCGCCGACCGCGAGGCGCCCGCCCGGCTCGCCGCCGCCCTCGAGTCGCAGGACAAGCCGATCGACGTCGTCGTCAACAACGCCGGCTTCGGCATGCGCGGCCGATTCCACGAGCTCAGCCTCGATCGGCAGCTGGCCATGCTGCAGCTGAACATCACCTCGCTCGTCGAGCTCACCCACCGGCTGTTGGCGGGGATCCACAGTCGAGGCCGCGGCGGCGTGCTCAACGTGGCCTCCACTGCGGCGTTTCAGCCAGGTCCGAACATGGCGGTCTACTACGCCAGCAAGGCGTTCGTGCTGTCGTTCACCGAAGCGGTGCGCGAAGGGCTGCGCGACAGCGGCCTGCACATCTGCTGCCTCTGCCCCGGTCCGACGAAGAGCGAGTTCGCCGAGCTCGCCGACATGGACGACAGCAGACTCTTCCGGCGCGGGGCGATGACCGCCGCGGACGTCGCCCGCGCCGGCCACCGGGGCTACCGCGCAAACCGAGCCGTGACCGTGCCCGGGCTCGCCAACAAGCTCGGCGCGCAGGCGTCGCGGCTGTTGCCCCGCGCGCTCATGCGACGGCTCGTCGCCCGGCTGCAGTGACCGGGCGCCGAGCGCTTTGCTCAGCGGTAGTACACGCTGGTCGTGTCCAGAGCCGCGGCACCGGTGGTGGCACCGCCGAACAAGAACAGCTCGCCCTGCGGCGACTCCCACGGGCCGTAGGCGTTGGTCGCGACCGGGATGTTCGGGCCCGGCGTCCACAGCCCGGTGGCCGGATCCCAGATCTCGGTCGAAGCGAGCGGGTTGAGGACGATGAGGTCGCCGTTGGCACCACCGACGGCGATCGCGTTGCCACCGGCCGCATCGAACGAGAAGTGGAAGGCCCGCTCCGTGGCCATCGAATTGGTCATCGTCCACTGCCCGGTCGCGATGTCGTAGACCTCGGCCGTCTTGGTGACGCGACCGTTGGGGTTGGCCTGGTCGATGAGGTCTCCGCCGCCGTTGACCAGCACGCTGTTGCCGACCTTGTGCGCGCCGAACGCCGCGCGCGGCACGTTCATCGAGTTGGTCGGCGTGAACGTGTTCGCCACCTCGTCATAGATCTCACACACGGGGTAGACGAGCGGGATCACCCCGAAGGTGGGGTGCACGAACGGCCCGACGCCACCAGCGACCAAGTGCTTGCCGCCACCGAGGTCCACGGTCTCGAACGTCGCCCGCGGCACCGCCATGTTGGGGCCAGGGCTCCAGGTGTTGGTCACCGGATCGTAGATCTCGGTGGTGTTGGTCGCCGACGTCAAGATCGTCGCAATCGTGCCGATGGTCGTGTGGGTGAAGCCACCCATCACGATCACCGTGCCATCAGGGCGCTTGATCCGCCGATATGCCGCGCGCGGCGTGCTCATCGACGCCACCGGGGCGAACTGCTCGGTCACCGGGTCGTAGGTCTCGGCGCTCGCCTGTGCGACCTGACCGAGGCCGAGGCCGCCCGCCAGCAGATAGCGTCCATCATCGAGCTTCTGCGCCCGATACAACGACCGCGCCGCGCTCATCACCGTGATGGGCATGGTCCAAGTCCGGGTCACCGGATCGAAGCGCTCGATCGTGTCGGTGGTCACCTGGGCCAACACGGGCCCCTGACCACCGCCGGCCAGCGTGATCGAGCCGTCGGCATTCTCGAGGGGCTCGGCGAAACTCCGGGCCAGGGTCAGGGTGGCAGCGCTGAGGAACGAGTTGGCCGCGGCAAAGCGAATGGCGACGCCGTTGCTGATGTTGTTCACCAGGAAGCCAGGGCTGCCGGATCCGGGAAAGTCCACGCCCTGGAAGTAGAGCGTGCGACCGATGAACGACGCGTTCGCGGTCGGCACCGCCGGCGTGACGAAGTTGTTGTTGGGCGGCAGATACACACCCACCAGAGAGAAGCCGAGCGACTCGGTGCCGACGCGCAGTGAGCGCGGATCGTTGGGATCGACGATCGACAACGGGGTCGGCCCCGCCGAGATGCTCAACAACACTGCGCAAGGCGAACCGACGATGCCCGTCCCCAGCTGGAAACTGATCGATCCGGGCACCGACCCCGCGGTGCCCGACGGAATGCCGCTCGGTGCGATCAGCCGCGTTTGGCCCACTGCGGAAGCAGCAACCAGCGACGCGACCAGGACTAGGGAGGTGGGGCGTGCGAGACAGAGCATGGAAATCCTTCGCTGAGCTTGGGAGCGGGACCGGAGAATGTGGCCGGCCCACTCGGCGGGGATTCTATGAGAACCAGGTCCCGAAGTGGGGCGGGGAGCGGCCGCCAACGGTTTCGGCCACCCGCTGTGTTGGCCGGGAATCCCTGGCGCCGTAAAAGGCCGGCATGCACATCGCGATCGTCGGCTGCGGCAAGCTCGGAGAGGCCATTCTCGGTGGCCTGCTCGCCTCCGGACGCGTCCCGGCTCAGGCCATCACCGCGACCACCCGGCGGGCCGAGCACGCCGAGCAGCTCGCCCGCCGCCACGGGGTCGCGACCACGACCGACAACCGCGCGGCCGTTGCCGGCGCCGACCTCGTCGTGGTCGCGGTCAAACCCGCGCGCGCCCGCACCCTGCTGCCGGAGCTCGCCGACGCACTCGACGGCAAGCTGGTCGTCTCCACGTGCGCCGGGCTGCGCCTCGACGACTTGCGCGAATGGCTGCCGGGCAGCGACCTGGTGCGCGCCATGCCGAACACGCCCTGCACGATCCGGGAGGGCATGACCGTGCTGACCGGTGGACCAGGAACGGACGAGAATCACATCGAGCGCGCGGCCACGATCTTCGAAGCCGTCGGCCGCTGCCTCGTGCTCGAGGAGCGCCACTTCGACGTGGTCACCGGCCTGTCGGGCAGCGGGCCCGCCTTCGCCTTCGTGATCCTCGAAGCCCTGGCCGACGGCGGCGTCATGATGGGCTTGCCGCGCGCCGCGGCCGTCGAGCTCGCGGCGCAGACCGTGCAGGGCGCCGCGCGGCTGGTGCTCGACAGCGGCCGGCATCCGGCCGCGCTGAAGGACGAGGTGACGACTCCGGCCGGCTGCACCATCGCCGGCTTGCTGACCATGGAGGACGGCCGCATTCGCTCGACGCTGGCGCGCGCGATTCAGGAGGCGACACGCGTCGCGAGTGGCCTGGGCGACGACCCACCTTCGCGCTGACGCGGCGGCCGTTTCGTCAGGCTGATTCCGCGACGTCGCGGTAGCGCTCCGCGGCGGCCGCCCACTCCTGACGATCCCCGGGTTCGAACTCCGAAGGCGGCGCGCTGGCGGCGACGAACGCGCGCGCGTCCTCGAGACTGTCGAAGCACCCGTCGGCGATGGCCTGCACGAGAATGTTGCCGGTCGCCGTCGCCTCGATCGGACCAGCGCGCACCGGCAGACCGCAAGCGCTCGCGGTCGCACGGTTGAGAAACTCGTTCTGCGCCCCGCCCCCGATGACGTGCACGCCGCGCACCGGCGCGCCGGTCGCACGCTCGAGCGCGGCGACGCTGGAGGCGTAGCGCATGGCCAGCGACTCCAACACGACGCGCGCCACGGCAGGCTGATCGTCGGCATCCGGCGCCGGCTGTCCGCTCTCGCGCAGCGCCGCGCAGACCTCGTCCGCCATGTCCGGCGGGTGGAAGAAGCGGGGATCGTCGGGGTTGATGAAGCCGCGGAATCGCGGCGCCCGGTCGACTGCGCTCAGCAAAGCGGCGTAGTCCATCGCGCTGCCGCTCCTCTGCCATCGCCGCCGGCACGATTCCAAGATCCACATCCCCATGACGTTGCGCAGCAGCCGGTTCGTGCCCCAAGCACCGGCCTCGTTGGTGAGGTTGTCCGCCGCGACTGCTTCGCTCACCACAGGCGCCGCGGTCTCGACGCCGACCAGCGACCAAGTCCCCGAGCTGATGTAGGCCCAACCCGGCGACAGCGGGGTGCCAGCCACGGCACTGGCCGTGTCGTGCGCGGCCGGAGCCACGACAGCGACGGCAGCCAACCCCAGGCGCGCGCTCAGCGCTTCGCGCAGCACGCCGAGCCGAGTACCCGGCTCGATTACCGGCGGCATCAGGGCCCGCGGCAGCCCGAGTGCTGCGAACAGCGCATCCGCCCATCGATCGGTCCCGGCTTCGAGCAGCTGGGTGGTCGACGCGATGGTCCGCTCCGCGCTCACCGAGCCACACAACCAGTGATGGACGAGGTCCGGCATCAGCAGCAGGCGGCGCGCACCGGCCGGAAGCCCGCCACTGCGCTGATGGGCGAACAGCTGAAACAGCGTGTTGAACTGCTGCACCTGCACCCCGGTCTTGGCGAACACCTCCGCCCGCGAGACCTCGGCGAAGACGCGCTCGACGGCGGCGGCGTTACGCGCGTCGCGATAGCAGACCGGATCCTCGAGCAACCGATTGCGCGCATCCAACAGACCGTAATCGACGCCCCAAGTGTCGGCGCCGATGCTGCGCACCCGGCGGCCCCCGTCGGGCAGCCGGGCCAAGCCGGTTTCCACGCCGGCAAACAACGCCGCCATGTCCCAGCGCAGATGTCCATCGCGCTGCCGCGGCTCGTTGGCGAAGCGGTGCAAGACCTCGAGCTGCAGCCGCTCCTCGAGCCGCGCCAAGATGACGCGCCCGCTGCCGGCCCCCAAATCGATGGCGACGTATTGCATGGTGACGGGATCGTTCCACCGAAGCTACGGAATCGGAACCGATCGACGCAAACTGCGGCGCGCGGGCCCAGTGGTTTGAATCAGACAGAGGGGGCACTGTCCGAGAGGCAGCCGTGGTCGTCGCAAGGCGCTTCGCCGCAGGCATATCGGTGGATACGTCGAGGACGCCGCGACGGCCGCGGATGGCTTCGGAGAATGCCGCAGATTTCTGCTTCACACCACTAGGATACGGCCGGTGCAAAACGAAGAACGGCTCGTCGACCGCGTTCTTCAGCTCGCGTCGCTGTGGGTGATCACCCTGCTGATGCTGCAGGGCTTCCGCCAGGTACTGGACCTGCACGTCGGCGACGAAGCGCACTTCTTGCAGTGTGCGAAGGACATGATCGCCGGCGACCTCGCCGCCGGTCAGCTCGCATCGGGTGCGGTTCACATCGCCCTGTACGCGGTCCTGCTGGGCTTGGGCGCCGGGGGCGCCGAGGCGCAGGACGCGATGGTAGTGCTGGTCCACGGGCTGACCGCGACCGCGATCTGGTGGGCTTTGCGACCAATGCTGCGGCCGGCGACCGCCACGCTGGCCGCCGCCTGGTTCGCCGTCAGCTACCCTTGGCTGATCGCGCCGATCAAGCTCCACCTGCTCAGCGCGGCGCTCACCTTCGCGGCGGTCGGCACCGCGGCGCGCGGCCACCGAATCGCGGCGCTGGCGATCCTGGCACTCGCCGCCTGCAACCGGCCGGAGCTGCTGTTCTGGTTGGCCGGCGCGGCGTTCTTGCTCGCGCTCCACGGCCACCGCGCAAAGGATGCCCGACTGCGACGGTGGAGCGTCGCGGTGTTCGCCGCCGCCTGCCTCGCCACGATCGGCTCGGCCAGCTGGGAACCCGCGCGCCAGCGCGCGTGGACGGTGTTCGGCATGCACTACGGGTTGGCGGATCCGCGGGCCATGGTCGCCGCCGCGGACGCTGGGGCGGCGCGCCGCCTCGCCGCCGCGTTTCCCGGTGCCGACAGCGTCGCCGAGGCCGCGATGGTCAACCCCGCTGCGATGGCGCGGCACGTCGGCAGCAACTTGCTGCAGGTCCCGCGCCACGTCATCGACGTGGTGGCGCACCCACTGGGTCACGCGCCGGTGGTTCATGGGATAGTCACGGCGTCGGCCGCCGCACTCGCCGTCATCGGCCTGCTGACGGTCGTTCTACGGCGAGGCGAGCGGCGGGAGTCACGAACCGAGGAGACGTTGCTCCCGATGGTCTTCATGACCACGGCCGCGCTCGCGCTGATTCCCCTGTTGGTGATCCGCCCGCGCGTCGAGTACTTGCTGGCGCTGACCCCGGGCGTGTTCTTCGGCCTGGGGACACTGGCGCGCCTCGGCTGGCGAACCATCGGTGCGAGCGCGAGCGGCCGGGACGCGACGGCCCGCGCGGCGATCCTCGCCACGGCGTTGGCCGCGGCCGTCGGCGGACCGTTCGTCACGCCGGCGACCGAGCGACCGCAGAGCCGGGCGCTGGTGAGCCTGCTGCGGCAGCATCCGCCGCCACCCGACGCCCTGCTGGCCGCGCCGGCGGCGGCCAGCCTGCGCGCGCTCGCCGACACCGATGGGCCCGGGCTCGACACCGAGCTGTGGATGGCCGGATCACCGATCCCGCGCACCCCCGACTACGCGGTGCTCTCCAGCTGGGACTACGGCACGCCCCGCGCCGCCGCACTGCTGCGAGAGCTCGTCAGTGATCGCTGGCGAGTGGTCGCCGCCGAAACCGATTGTCTGCTGTTCGCGAGGCGCCGGTGAAGAGCACGCTGGTTGCTTGGGCGGTGCTGGTCCTCGCGATGGCAACCGGCGTCTACCGCGCGCGGACCGCGGCACCCGGATCGACCGCCGCGATCCTGCGCGCGGGAAAGCTGCGCGACCCTGGCGCGGTCCCGGTTCTGCTCGAACGCCTCGCCGACCCGGCGGCCCGGCCGCACGCGCTCTGGGCGCTGGCGGAGATCGGCGAAAACGCGCGGGCCGCGATCGCCGGCATCTCCGCCTGGGCTCGTGCCTCCGACCCCATGACCCGCGTGCGGGTGGCAGTCGCGCTCTCCCGCATCGACGCCGGCGATCCGGTCGCCAAGGCCGCTCTCGCCCGGCTCGGCACCGATGCCAACCCGCTGGTGCGCGCCGTGGCCCGGGGCCTCGGCGGCGGCTGAGCTCGGCCGCGCCCGCCGCGCAGTCTTCTCACACGATGCCCGCGCCGCTGCCGGTCCGGGCCGGCCGCGCCGCCGCGACTCGCTGTCGGTAGTGGCTGGCGCGGTAGGTCCACACCGGGTCGATCGCGCCGCCGGCATCGAGGCGGGCCTTGGCCAACAACGCGTCGACGTCGGTGTGGAACGCGGCCTTCAGCGTCCGCATCGCCATCACGGCGTCGTTGCTCTCCTGATAGAACGCCAGCGCGTCCCGATCCACGAGCAACGCCTTGACGAACGCCCGCTGCACCTCGATCGCGCTCACCATGAGCGACTCGATCGGATCGGTGACGTTGTGGGATTGGTCGAGCATGTAGGCCGGCGCGAAGTCCGACCCCAGCTCGGCGGCGGCATCGACGAGTTCGCAGAACACCAAGAAGAGCTGGTAGGGCTGGATCGACCCCGCGTCCAGGTCGTCGTCGCCGTACTTGCTGTCGTTGAAGTGGAATCCACCCAGCTTGCCGAACTGGACCAAGCGGGCGACGACCATCTCGATGTTGACCGTGGGCGCATGGTGGCCGAGGTCGACCAGGCACAGACAGCGGTCGCCCACCTGCGCGGCACACCAGGAGCTGGTGCCCCAATCGTGGTTGACCGTCGAGTAGAAGGCGGGCTCGAACAGCTTGTGCTCGAGGAACATGCGCCAGTCGGCGGGAAGACCGGCGTAGATCGTCCGCAGGCTCTCGATGTAGCGCTCGCACGCCCGCCGAAAGTGTTGCTGCCCGGGGAAGTTGCTGCCGTCGGCCAGCCACACGGTCAACGCGGTCGAGCCCAGCTCACGACCGATCGCCACGCACTCGAGGTTGTGCGCGATGGCCTGCTCGCGCACCGCGGCATCGGTGTGCGTCAAGCTGCCGAACTTGTAGCTCTCGGCTTGCCCCGGCTGGTCCTGAAAGGTGTTGGAGTTCACGGCGTCGAACCCCAGCCCGCGATCCCGCGCGTGCTCCCGCAGCGCGCTCAGGTCGCCGGTGACGTCCCAGGGGATGTGCAGGGAAACGTCGGGGGTGATTCGCGTCAGCTGTTGGACGACGGCGCAGTCGTCGAGCTTCTCGAACACGTCGCGCGGTTCGCCCGGCTGTGGAAAGCGAGCGAACCGCGTGCCGCCGGTGCCCACGCCCCACGACGGCAGCGCCACGCCGAAGTCGGCCGCGCGCGCCAGCAGATCGTCGAAGCTCAGGTTGCGCCGCGCCAGCTGCATTCCCAAGTGCGCACAGTCCTGCTCGATCTGCGCCCGCAGCGCGCGGTTCTGCTCCGCTACCAGGTCGGCGTCGATCATCAATGGATCTTATCGGCGCCCGCGCCGCCCTTCAGCGCGGGAAAGCGGCGGCGTTGCCGGCGTCGACGTTGAGAATATTGGCAGTCGACTTGGCCGAGGCGTCGCCGGCAAACCACAGCACGGCCTCGGCGATGTCGTCGGGCAGCACGTCGCGCTTCAGCAGACTGCGCGCGCGGTAGTGCTCCTCGAGCTGGTCCTCGCCGATCGAGTAGGCAGCGGCGCGCGCTGCCCGCCACTCGCCACTCCAGATCTTGGAGCCGCGCAGCACCGCGTCCGGATTGACCACGTTTGCCCGGATCCCGTGCGCGGCGCCCTCCAGCGCGATGCAGCGGGCGAGGTGCAGCTCGGCGGCCTTGGCGGTGCAGTACGCCGCGGCGTTGGGCGATGCGGCCATCCCGTTCTTGCTGCCGACGAAGACGATCGACCCACCGAGCTCCTGCGCCAGCATCACCTTGTAGGCCTCGCGGGCCACCAGGAAGTAGCCGGTCGCGAGCACGTCGATGTTCTTCTGCCACAGCGCGAGGCTGGTCTGCTGCAGCGGCGCGGACGAGGCCAGGCCGGCGCAGCACACCGCGACATCCAGACCGCCGAACTCGAGCACCGCCCGTTCCACCATGCCGGCGACAGCGCTCTCGTCGGTCACGTCGCCGGCCACCGCGCGCACTTGGTCAGCGCCGAACTCGGCCGCCAGCTCTGTCCGAGCCCGCTCCAGACCATCCGCGTCGACATCGGTCAGCACGACGCACGCCTTCTCCTCCACCAGCCTACGGGCCACTGCCGCGCCGATCCCCCCCGCACCACCGGTGACCAACGCCACACGCCGCGACATCGACTTCTCGGCAGGCATGCGCCGGAGCTTGGCCTCCTCCAGCGCCCAATACTCGATGTCGAACGCCTCCTGCTGCTCCAGCCCGCGATACTCCGTCAGCAGCTCCGCACCGCGCATCACCTGGATCGCGTTGCCGTAGAACTCCGCGGCCTGCCGCGCCGTCGCCTTGTCCTTGGCAAGGCTGAACATGCCGACCCCCGGCACCAGCACCACGACCGGAAAGGGATCGCGCATCGGCGGCGAGCCCGGCTGCTTGCAGCGCTCGTAGTACGCGGTGTAACGCGCCGAGTACTCCCCGAGCTGTTCGTCCAGAGAAGCGCGGTCGGCGACGAACAGGGGCCAGATCTTGGTGCGCAGGAAGTGGTCCGGGCAGCTGGTACCGATGTCGGCCATGGCGCGCCCGCGTTCGGAGCCGACGAACTCGAGCACGGCGGGGTCGTCGGTGAAGTGCGCGATCTTGCGCTCACGCACGCTGAGCTTGCCGCGCAGCGCCGGCAGCAGCTCCACCGCCTCGGCGCGCCGGCGGCTCGGCTCGCGTGCCGGCACGCGGACGGCGCCGAACACCGTCTTGTTGGTGGCGGCGCGGTCGGCCAAGAACTCGGCAGCCCGGTTGATGATCTGCAGGCTCGTCGCATAGCACTCGGCCGACGACTCGCCCCAGTTGATCACGCCGTGGCCCGCCAGGATGATGCCCTCGACCTCCGGGCGCTGCGCGACCTGCTCCGCCAAGCGCAGGCCGAGCTCGAACCCCGGCCGCTTCCAGGGCAGCCAACCCAGCCGCCCGCCGAAGATCTCCTGCGTCAGCCGCTCGCTGTCCGCTGCCGCAGCGACGGCGATCACCGCGTCGGGATGCAGGTGGTCGACGTGGCGGTGCGGCAGGTAGGCGTGCAGCGGGGTGTCGATGCTCGCCGGACGGGGGTTGAGGTCGAACGTGCAGTGCGGCAAGTAGCCGACCATCTCATCCTCGTGCTCGACTCCACGATAGAGCCCCCGGAGAGCTTCCAGCTTGTCCTGGTACAGCGTGGCGAAGCCATCGAGCCCCATGCTGCCGAGGTCGCCGCCCGATCCCTTGACCCAAAGGACGTCGACCGGCTCACCGGTCAGCGGGTCTGCCGCCCGCACCTTCGCCGACGTGTTGCCGCCGCCGAAGTTGGTGATGCGCAGGTCGGATCCCAACAGGTTGGACCGGTAGCGCAGCAGCTCGGGCTCCGTCATCCCCACGCAATCGGCCTCGTTCCACTTGCTCGCGATCGAATCGTGCATCGTTCAGGCTCCCGCGTCGACGACGACGTGCAGGGCGCGGGGACCGTGCACGCCTATGACCAGCGTCAGCTCTATATCGGCAGTCCGCGAAGGTCCGGTGATGAAGGTCACCGCTCGCGGGGGCAGGCCGGTGTCGGGGTCCGCCAGGCCGGCAAAGGCATCGTCGAGGGTGTCGACGATGGCGGAGGCCGGCAGCACGGCGACGTGCGCCTCCGGCAGCAGGGAGACGAGCCGGTGCCGCTCGTGGCTCGAGGCGAGAACCAGAGTCCCGGTCTCCGCGATCCCCAGCTGGGCAGTGCTGATGCCGGCGTCACATTCCAGCAGCGGCTCGGTTTCGGCAGTGACGCGCACCTCGACGGACGACCGCAAGGACTGCGCGAGCTCGGCGAGGTCGCGCGCGTCACTGACGCCGACGCGCCGCGCGCCCAGATCCCGGAGCACCCCGGCGACCGTCTCGCGGATCTGGTCGGCACCCGATGTGACGTGCGCGATGCCGCCGGCGCGTTCCAGCTGCCGCACGAACTCCTCGACCCTCACGGCCCGCCCTCCCGCCGCCACCACCGGCGGAACGACTGGCCCGCCAACGGCCGCAGCTCGCGCCCCGCGGTCCACGCGCGCAGCGGCCCGACTCGCGGCGGCCGGCCGCAGACTCGCTGCATCAGCCGCGCCATTCCGGTGGCGACCGCGTAGCGCCGCCGCCCCGCCATGCACCACGCCCACAACCGAAAGCCGAGCCGTTCGCGCCGCCGCTTGCCGCGCGGGATCGAGGCGTCGGCCGACTCGCTGCCGGTGACCTCGCCGCGCAGATGCAGCAACAGCGCGGGGATGTCGATCTTGACCGGACACACCTCGCGGCAAGCGCCGCACAGGCTGGACGCGAACGGCAGCTGCGCGGTCTTCGCCATGCCGGCGAGCTGCGGCGTGATCACCGCACCGATGGGGCCCGGGTAGACCGAACCATACGCGTGCCCACCGATCTGCTGGTAGACCGGACAGGCATTGAGGCAGGCGCCGCAGCGAATGCACGCCAGCGCCGAGCGCGTCAGCGGATGGTCGAGCATGCGGCGCCGCCCGTTGTCCAACACGACGATGTGCAGCTCGCCCGGCCCCTCCTCGCCCTGCCGCGCCGGCCCGGTCAACAGCGATTGGTAGCTGGTCAGGTGCTGGCCGGTCCCCGACCGCGGCAACAGCCGCAAGAACGTCGGCAGGTCCGCGAGCCGCGGCAGCAGCTTCTCGATGCCCATCACCGCGACGTGCACGCGTGGCAACGACGTCGTGAACCGCGCGTTGCCCTCGTTCTCCAGGACCAGGATGCTGCCGGTCTCGACGATCGCGAAGTTGACACCGCTGATGCCGAGATCGGCCTCCGCAAAGCGCTGGCGCAGGAAGTCGCGCGCCGCGGCGGTCAACCGGTCCGGCTCGTCGGTCCACGGGATCCCGGTCTTGTCGACGAGCAGCTTGGCGATCTCGTCCCGCGTCTTGTGGATCGCCGGCACGATGATGTGCGATGGAACCTCGTCGGCCAACTGGATGATCCATTCGCCCAGATCGGTCTCCAGCACCTCGCAACCACGCGCGGCCAACGCCTCGTTGAGCCGGATCTCCTCGGTGGTCATGCTCTTGCTCTTGACCACCCGGCGCGCCCCCGCGGAATCGGCAATCGCCGCGATGATGTCGTTGGCGGCGACCGCATCGGCCGCGTGATGGACGCGTGCGCCGGCGGCCTCGGCACGGGCACAGAACCGCGCCAGCTGTGCCTCGAGATCACCCAGCACCTCGTCCTTAATCGCGCGCGCGCGCGTGCGCAGCGCTTCCCAGTCCGGGCGCTCGGCGATCGCCGCGGCACGCCGTTCCGCGAACAAGCCGGTCGCGCGGCGCAGCGCCCCGCGCAACCGCTCGTCGCGCAGCGCTTGGGCGGCGTTCTGGGCGAACCGCTCCGACGGGAGGTGACTGCTCACGGCGCGGCCTCGGCCAACACCTCGGCCAGGTGCGCGACGCGCACGCCCGAACCGGTGCGCCGCAACCGGCCGTCGATCTGCATCAGGCAGCTGACGTCGCCGCTCACCACCGCATCCACCCCGGCCCGCTCGACCGCCTGCAGCTTTGCGTCCAGCATCGCCACGGACAGCTCCGGGTACTTGACCGAGAAGGTGCCACCAAAACCGCAGCAAGACGCCGCCGACTCGACCTCGACCAGCTCGGCGCCGGCCACAGCCGCCAAGAGCCGGCGCGGTTGGTCCCTGATGCAGAGGTCTCGATGGCCATGGCACGCATCGTGCCACGTCAGTCGGCCGGCGTAGCGCGCGCCGACGTCCTCGATTCCGCAGACATCCACCAAGAACTGACTCAGCTCGTAGGTCTTGTCGGCGAGGGCGCGCGCCCGCGCCGCCCAGTCGGGCTCATCGGCGAACAGCGATGCCATGTGGTGCGCCATTGCGGCACACGAGCCCGAGGGCAGAACGATCGCCTCGCACTGCCGGGCTTCGTACGCGGTGATCCAGCGCCGCGCCAGCTCGGCGGCGTGGGCGCGATAGCCACTGTTGAACGCCGGCTGCCCGCAGCAGGTCTGCGATTCGTCGAAGTCCACGGTGCACCCGAGGCGGCGCAGCACGGCGACCGCGCCGATGCCGACCGCCGGCCAACACTGATCGACCAAGCAGGTCACGAACAACGACACGCGCACGACGACGGGCAAGTAGAGGGCGGCGCCACCGTCGATTCCAGCGGCCGCCGCCGATCGAAAAAGTGCGCCTCCCGGCGCGCGCGGCGCGGCGCCGCCGGGTGAAATGGCGTCGATGATCGACACGCGGAGCGCGGCTGCCTTCCGACCCCCGGCAGATTGGCAACGCGCGGTGACAGTCGATGCGCACACCGGCGGCGAGCCGTTCCGCGTCGTGATCGAGGGCGCCCCACAGCCACAGGGAGCGACCATGCTCGCCAAACGGCAGTGGGCCGAGAAGCACCTGGACGACCTGCGTGGATGGTTGCTGCTCGAGCCTCGCGGTCATGCCGACATGTATGGCGGCATCCTGACCGAGCCGGAACGGACCGGCAGCGACGTCGGTGTGCTGTTCGTGCACAACGCGGGGTTCTCGACCATGTGCGGGCACGGGATCATCGCCCTCACCACGGTGCTGCTGGAGCTCGATCTGCTGCCCGGCGCGGCGCAGCGTGGTGAGCTGGCGATCGACACACCGGCCGGCACCGTGCGGGCCCGCCCTCGCTGGCGAGGCTCGCGCGTGCAGAGCGTCGCCTTCGACAACGTGCCCTCGTTCGCCGCGCGACTGGACGCGACCGTCGCGGTGCCGGAGGTGGGCACGGTGCGCTACGACATCGCGTTCGGCGGCGCGTTCTACGCATTCGTCGAGGCCGCCGACCTCGGCCTGGCGTGCACTCCGCAACACGTCCCGGCGCTGATCGACGCGGGCCGGGCGATCAAGCGCGCGATCCAAGCCGACGAAACCGCGCCGATGCAGCACCCGCTCGAGCCCGAGTTGGGGTTCCTGTACGGAGTGATCTTCACCGCCCCCGCGCCGGCCGCCGGCCTGTTCGGCCGTCACGTGTGCGTGTTCGCCGATGGTGAAGTCGACCGGTCGCCAACCGGTACCGGGGTCAGCGCGCGCGCTGCTGTGCTGCACGCGCGCGGCGAGCTCGAGCTCGGCTGTGACCTCTCGATCGACAGCATCGTCGGCTCTCGCTTTCGGGTGCGGGCGGTGCGCGAGACCACTTGTGGCGCGCTACCCGCGGTGGTTCCCGAAGTGGAGGGCAACGCCTGGTTGTGCGGCCGAACCGAGCACTGGTTGGCCGACGATGACCCGTTTCCACGGGGGTTCTTGCTGCGGTGAAGCTGCTGCTGCTCAGTGCCGCCGACATCGAAGCCGCGCTGCCGATGCACCGGTGCGTGGAGGTGATGAAGCGGGCGTTCGCGGACTTCTCCGCCGGCCGCGCGACCGTGCCGCAGCGCACGCACATCGATGCCGGCGACGGCTCGTTGCTGGTCAAGCCCGCGTGCATCCCCGGGGTCGGGCTCGGCGCCAAGCTGGTCTCGGTGTTTCCCGGCAACGCCTCCCGCGGGCGACCCGTGACACCCGGCATCGTCGTGCTGCTGTCGCCCGAGAGCGGCGAGCCCGAGGCCCTGCTCGACGGCACGTTCTTGACCGCGTGGCGTGCGGGAGCGGCCTCCGGCGCGGCGACCGACCTGATCGCCGCCAACGACGCGGCCGTCGGTGCGGTGATCGGCGCCGGTGGCCAAGCGCGGACGCAAGTGCTGGCCATCGACGCCGTGCGCGCGCTCCGCGAGATCAGGGTGTACGCGCGCACACCGGCGCGAGTGGAGGCCATGATCGAGGAGCTGCAACCGCGCGTGCGAGCGCGCCTGACCGCGGCTGCATCGCCGCGCGCGGCGCTCGCCGGAGCACAGATCGTTTGCACCGCGACGACGTCTCGGGCGCCCGTGTTTCCGGACGACGCGCTGGCCGCCGGCGCCCACGTCAACGGCATCGGCAGCTTCACGGCGACGATGCAAGAGATCGGCAACGCGACGGTGCAGCGGGCAGCGGTGTTCGTCGACTCCCGGGCCTCCGCCGAACTCGAGGCCGGCGACCTGCTGCACGCCGCCGCGAGCGAGGGGACCGACCCGGCCGACTGGATCGAGCTGGGGGCATGGATCGAGGCCGGCCAACCGGCGGTGCCCAGCGCCGAGATCACGCTGTTCAAGTCCGTCGGCCTCGCGGTGCAAGACATCGCCGCCGGTGCCGAGGTCCTGGGTTCCGCGCGTCAGCGGGGCCTGGGCCGGATCGTGGAGCTGTAGAGCTTTTTTTGGTTTGACGCCTGACGCGACGGCCCGGCCGGCGGTCCAACCAGTGGACGGCCACGCTCTGCCCGGGCGGAGGCCACTACCGAGAGAGGTCCGATGCTGAACCCCACTCCGTGGCTCGCCGCTGTCCTGGCGGCCACCCATCTCGGCGCCCAGCCCCAGCTCGTGGTGCCCACTCGCGCGCCGACGCCGGCCACCTGCATGGCGAAGCCGGAGAAACCATCGCCGGCGTCCACCGAGGCCCGCGCGTTCCTGCGCACGCGGGTCGCGAACCGAACGCTCAACAAGGCGATCAAGACCGTCGCCAAGCGCCTGCACTGGCACGACGATCTCGACGCCGCGCTCGGCGCCGCCGACAACCAGACCAAGCCCGTGCTCTGGATCCACGCGCTGGGCACGCTGACCGGTTACACCTGAAGCGCGGCGCAAAGCCTGAGGGGCGTGTCCCTTCCCGACGATCGAGTTCTCGAGCTCCTCGCCAGCGATTTCGTCGTCGGCTGGCACAACATCGAGCGCGAGGACTACACCGGCAAATCGCGGGGCTACCACCGCGGCCAGACCGCCGTCGGCACGACCAACGGCGCGGGTGGTCGCAACGTCCAGCTGTTCGTCCTGGCCCCCGACTCGACCGTGCTGCACGCCCTGCCGGGGTTCTGGCACCCGGACGACCTGCACGACGAGCTGCGGTTCGCCCTCATCGTCCACCGGCTGTGGCAGGATCCCGGGCGCGATCTCGAGGCCAAGCGCGCCCTCCTGGAGCAGCTGCGCGCCTACCACATGCGCACCCGCTCCGAACTCACCGCGGCGCGGAGCCAGTGGCAGTCGTTCGATCGCAACACCGAGCTGCGCCGCCACCGGACGGCGGCCCGCGACACGGTCGACCCGACGCAGTCCGGGCCGCGGCTGAAACCGCTGCACGTCGTCGTCCATGAGCGGGTGGCAATGCAAGCCCTGGTGCCGTTCGCCGACTTCGACATCGAGGCCCTGGTGGACTACGGCCAGCACCACTACGACAACAACCGGGGCATCGATCGGCCGGGCCGCCCGTTCTACGTGATGGAGCGGCTGAGCGCGGCACGCGCGCAGGCCCAGCGCCGGGCCGAGCGGCGCGCGCGGCGCCGCGGCGAGTAGCCGACCCGCTGGGCGGCGATCACGGTCGAGCCGCCAGCGCCCGCTGTCGGCGGGCGCGCTTCGCGCGCTGGTAGCGCAGCGCGACACCTCGATAGCATGGCACACGGTGCCGCAGCCATCGATGCGCGCGCCGCTTGAACGGCAGGTCGATCAGGCCCAGCCCCAGCACCGTGAACAAGATCCCCTGCAGGAACGGTAGGAACAGACCGACGATCCCCAGCACCACGAGCGCGATGCCGGCCGTGTTGCGCACGACCCGGATGGCGATTTGCGGTTCGGTGGCGGCCCTGGTCATCACCGTTGTGTGCGCCGCGGCGGCGGCAAAATCAACCGTCGCGCCGGCGGCGGTGGCGATGGGCACGATTGCCTCGCTGACCGAGGAGCCGGCCGCCGCCGAGTCGTGGTGGAGCGTCGGCGTGCCGATCCTCGTCGTCGTACTCGGCGAACTCCTCGCCGCTGTGTTCGTGGTCCGAGTGCTGAGCCAAGGCGGGTCCCCGTCGACGACCATTGCGTGGGTCCTGTTGATCCTGTCCGCCCCGTACGTGGGCCTCGCCCTCTACTACCTCCTGCCGCGGCGGCTGCTGTTGCGCCGGCTGGCGAAGCGCGCGGACCAGATGGCCTGGATCGAGCCACAGCTGCAGACGGTGCTGCCCTCGACACCACCGGCCGGACCGCGCACCGAACCGCTGGAACGCCTGCTGTGTCGGCTCGATCACGACGCGGTCGTCGATGGCAACCAACTGGAGCTGCTGCCCACCGGAGCCGACTTCGTCACCCGCAGCCTGGCCGCGCTCGATCAGGCCCGGTCGTTCGTCCACCTCGAGGCCTACATCTTTCGCCCCGACGGCACGGGCACGGCGTTGATCGAGCGCTTGACGGAGGTCGCGCGCCGGGGCATCGAGGTCCGACTGCTGTACGACAGCATCGGCAGCTGGTCGCTGCGCCGGCGCCATCTGCGCGGTCTGCTCGCCGCCGGCGGCAAGGCGGAGGCCTACGCTCCACTGTTGTGGCGGCGCCGGCCGTTCACCCTCAACCTGCGCAACCACCGCAAGCTGCTCGTCGTCGACGGCGAGCTCGCGATCCTCGGGGGCCGCAACATCGGCGACGAGTACGCCTCGGACCACTTCGCCGACAGCGGGCGCTGGCTCGACTCGATGATTGCGGTCGAGGGACCCGCGGTCCCGCGCCTCCACCGCGTGTTCGTCGAAGACTGGTTCCACGCCAGCGACGAAGACCTGGCCAAGCCGCGCTACTTCCCGGAGCAGCAGCGCGTCGGCGACGAACGGGTGGGAATCGTCGCCAGCGGCCCGGACGCGCCGAACAACAACTTCAGCTGGACGCTGTTTCAGCTGTTGGGAGCCGCGGAGACGAGCATCGACATCAGCTCGCCCTACGTGGTCCCCGACGTCCCGACGCTCACGGCGCTGCAGGTCGCCGCCGCGCGCGGGGTGCGCGTCCGCATCCTCACCAACAGCGCCGTGGTCGCCCAACCAATCCTCCACCGCGCCCAACGCAGTCACTACGGCGCCTTGCTCTCGGTCGGCGTCGAGATCTACGAGAGCGGCAACGACTACAACCACGCCAAGATGGTCATCGTCGACGACGCCCGCCTGCTGGTCGGCAGCCCCAACCTGGACGTGCGCAGCGAGCAGCTCAACTTCGAACTCGCGATCGTGACCGAGTCCGCCACGGCTTGCGAGGCCGCCGCCGCGCTGTTTCGGCAACGGTTGCGGCCCGCCCATCGCATCGACCCAACTGCGGCCCCCGCGACGCGCCCCTGGGACCCGCTGCTCAACGGCATCTGCCGGGTACTGTCACCCGTACTGTGACCCCGGTGACCCCGTCCTCCGACAACGACCTCAAGGTCATCACGTACAATCTGCACAAGGGACGCGGCCGCTGGCGGGCGAGCATCCTGCACGATGCCGTCGACGCCCTGCGCGAGCGCCAGCCGGACATCCTTCTCTGCCAGGAGGTGTTCGCCGGCGCGGGACAGGCCCTGCACCAGTGCGCCTTCATCACCGAGGAGCTCGGCCACGACCACGCGTTCGGCCCCAACGCCTTTTACCGCCGCGGCTGTCACGGCAACGCCACCTTCGCCAATCTGCCGGTGGAACGTGCCCTCAACATCGACGTCACCCACGCGCGCCTCGAGAAGCGCGGCATCTTGCGCACTTGGCTGCGCGGCCCCCCCGGCCCGATCGAAGTGTTCAACGTCCACTTCAGCCTGACCCACCGCCAGCGGTGGCTGCAGTGGGAACGGCTCCTCGCCGAGCTGCCCGACGACCCGACCGTGCCAGTCATCATCGGCGGCGACTTCAATGACTGGCCCGGGCGGCTCGATCGCCGGGCGCGGTCCTCCCCACTGCGCAACGCGCTGTGGCAGCTGCCGGAGCCGGATCGGCGGAGCTACCCAGCGCACCGGCCGCGTTTCCCCCTCGATCGCATCTACGTCCGCGGCCTCGCCATCGCGAACGTCAGGGTGCTGACCGGGCTACCGTGGTCACGGCTGTCGGACCACTTGCCCGTCGAAGCCGAGCTGCGGTTCGACTGAAGCTCGGTCGTGCATGCACGGCCGACGCTTTGGCTCACGCCTCGTGGCGTATGCTTTCGCGGTGTCCCGAACTCGCCGCGACCACTCCTGGCGCTCTCGCATCGCGGCGCTGGTCGTCGGCCTCCTCGCGGCAGTCGTGCTGCCCGAGGTCGTCGCCCGCATCCTCGGCCTCCGGGCCGCTCCGCAGTTCCTCGAGCGGGTGACGATCGACGGTCGCGACGGCTTCCGCGGCAAGGGCCGCCAACCGCCCAACCACGTTGGCTGCAACACCGAGTTCTTCCCCGCCGAGGCGCCGCACGGCGTGCTGCGCATCGGCGCGTTCGGCGCGTCGACGGTGGCCGGTACACCCTACTTCGAACCGTTTCGCATCTGGACTTGGCTGCAAGACGAGCTGCAAGCCCGCCTGCCGGGGATTCAGGTCGAGGTCCTCGACTTCGGTCAACCCGGGGCGAATCTGGAGTTGGTCCGGCAGCTGGTCGACGAGCTGCCGGGGGATCTGCTCGACCTCGCCATCGTCTACGCCGGCCACAACGAGTTCTTCGACCTGTACTGCGCGCGCAGCCGCGCTGAGAAAGAACGCACGGTGCTGGGCCATGCCGTACAGGCCTACTTGCGCCTGCGCTTTCCGTCTTGGCTACTGTCCATCTCCGGCACCACCAACGTGTTCGTGCCCGCCAAGCCCGACAAGCTGGGTCCGCTCACTTCCGATCCCGACCAAGCCGAGCTGCGCGAGTGGATGTACTCCAACATCGAACGTGATTACGGCCAGCTGCTGGACGCGTTGCAGCAGCGCGCGGCGCGGGTTCTCTGCGTCCTCCCGGCCTCCAATCTCGAGTCGATCGACACGCACGTCGCCTACCTGGCCGACGGCGGTGACCCCGCTCGGCAAGAGCTCGGGCTCGCCGCGGTCGGCGCGGCGATCGAGCAGTTCGCAGCCAAGGACCTGCAGGCGGCGCTCACCGCGGCGCAGCGCGCCTGCCGGCAGTTTCCCGAGTTCTCGACCGCCCACCTCGCCCGCGCGCGAGTGTTGCAAGCGATGGGCCACCCCGATGCGGAAGAGGCCCATCTGACCGCCCAGGACCTCGACCTCCGCCCGCTCGGCGCCACCCGGCGGCTGCGACATACCCTGCAACGGGCGGCCGCGGCTCGCGACGTGCCGGTCTGCGACGCGCACCACCACTTCACTGCTTCCGGGGTCCCCCGCGCGAAGCTGTTCGTCGACGCCGTACACCCGACGACCACGGGCCAGAGGCTGGTCGCCAACTTGCTGGCGCAGACGCTCCGCGGGTTGCACTGGCCCCGGCCCGCGGACCAGTGGCGGGCATCGTTCACGCCGGACGCGACGCTGACCGCCGGGGCCGAGACCGCGGAGCTCGCCGTCAGCGGCTGGCGGGCGCTGGCGGCGCTGCAGTACGCGGTCGCGTCGGGGGCAAAACCGCAGGCGCTCGATCGGGTGATCGCCGACTTTCGGCACGCGATGGCGCAGTCTCCGGACCAGGCCAGCTTCGAAGCCGGCCTCGGCACTGCCCTCCTGTTTGCCGGCAACGAGATCGAGGGGCGCCGGCATCTGCGCAACGCCATCGAGCGTGCACCCAGGGTGGAGGAGTGGCTGCGCGACGCCATCCAGCAGCACGACGGCCTGCGCGCCCTGCTGGACCAAATCGCGACACACTGACCAGCCGACCCGGCCGGGCCCCTGCCGAGCGGGCCATACCATCGCCCGTTCGACCACAGTCGAATCCGAGCCCAACGACCTCCGGAATCCCCGTGTAGCCCGCCGACACGTGCTGCCGAAAGCAACAAGGGGGAAACCGGGATGGAGGACCGAGAGCAACCGGCAGAGGCATTGCGCTACGAGTGCATGCTGTGCGGCACATCCGTCCTGCGCGACGGGGACGAGTGCTTCGACTGCCGCAAGCGGCGGCCCGAGGCGCTCCGGCGCGCGATGACCGGTGAGCGCAGTGTGAGCCGGAGGCGCCGAGCGGCGCAGGTCGGCGGCGCAGTCACGGCGATCGCGGCGGCGGCCTTCGTCGCCGGCCTGACGGACTTCGGCGAGCCGGGCGAGCAGTGGCGCGCCAGCGTGCACGCCGAGATCAACGCCATCCTGCCGATCACGGGAAACTGCGTCGTGGTCGGCACCGAGGACGACGGTGTCCTGGCCCTGGACGAAGCCAGCGGTGCGCAGCGCTGGCAGCTTCCACTCGACGCGGCGGTCCGCTCGATCCACCGCGCCGCCGACCGCGCCTGCGTGCGCACCGACGATCAGCTCATCAGCCTCGAGCTACGCACCGGAGCACGCGAATGGCAAGTCGAGATCGCCAGCAATGGGGTGATGGCGAGCGAGCCACGGCGCTTACTCCTGACCACCGCGGAAGGCGTGTTCGCCCACGATCCCCGCACGGGTGAGGAGCTCTGGTCCTATTACGTCGACGACGATCGCACGGCGCGCGGGGTGACCGTGCGCGGCAAGGTCGCGTGGTTCGGCTACGAGGAAGAGCTCCGCGGCGAAGAGCCCGCCACTGCGGTCCGCACCGGCGGGGTCGCCTGCCTCGACCTGGAGAGCCGCTTGCTCCGCTGGGAAACCGACCTCGGTGCCGCCGTTGCGCACGGTCCGATGATCGCCGGTGGCAACGTGGTCGCGGTCACCGAGAACGGGTGGTGCTACGCGATCAATCCCAACGACGGCAAGGTCGGGTGGCGGCAGGACCGCATCTCGTCGCTGCCGGCACAGAGCGGCTCTCATCTGGTGATGGTCCGGGGCGGAGGCGTCGTCGCCATCGACGCGATCACCGGCGAAGTGCAGTGGACCAACGACGCGTTGACCGGGGTGCGCTCGGTGCACTCGCTCGACGAAGGCACCGTGTTCGCCCTGACCGGGGATGCGCTGTGCGCGCTGCGCAGCCGGAGCGGTCGCGAGCGCTACCGCCGCGAGCTGCCTTCTGCCATCGCCGCGGAGCTGGACGTCGCGGGCGGCGCCGCCCTGGTCGCGTCCAGTCACGGAACCCTGCACGCGTATGACATTCGGTGAGAGACCACTCGCGGGAGAAGCACGAACCATGAGCGCAGCACGCACCAAAGCAAAAACGGGCAAGAGTCCGGCAAAGAAGAAGGCGGCGAAGAAGGCCGCCACGAAGAAGAAGGTCAAGAAGGTGACGGCCAAGAAGACCGGCACCAAGAAGGCGAGCAGCAAGAAAGCCACTGCCAAGACGACCAACGCCAAGAAGACCACCAAGCGCAAGACGAAGGCGACGCCGAGCACCGGCAAGGCGGCCGCCGAGAAGACCTGCGAGACGACCGCCGTCAACGCCGCGGAAGCCATCCTCGACACGATCGATGCGCCCCTGGTCGACGTCGATGCGACCCGCGCCGCGCCGACGCCGGGCGCGCCGCCGCCCGACTGGGAAGAGGCCGATCAAGCTTGGCTGCAGAGCGCCGACACCAGCGTGGCGCCACAGCAGGAGACGCCGGACCTGACCGTCATCGAAGTGGCGACTCCGAGTCTCGCCAGCTTGACGCTGCGCCAAGTGTTGGGCTCACTCGTGGTCGCCACACCGCAACCGACCGGCTATCGCAGGATTGCGGCATGGGTGATCGGCGCCTTCGTGCTCGGCGCCGTGAGCAGCGCGATCTTCTTGCCCTCGTAGGCTGACCCTCGGTGACGGTTCACGGCTCGACGGAGCTGGACGGCACGGGCGGGTCAGCCTGACGCGACCGTCAGAGTCCCACGCGACGACGCACCTCGGCTGGCGGCCCGTCGTAGGAGGGCTGCGGGACGTTGCCCCGATAACCCAGATCGGTCATCCCGACGCGAGTGGTCGCGTAGGCTCCGAGCGTCAGGTCGCGCAGCAGGGCGAACGCGGTGGCGGCGTCTCGATGTTCGGGCCGCGCCCGCGCCAACGAGCACACGTCGTCGCAGAGCGCGTGCTGCTGCCGTTCGCCGAGCTCGGAGAAGGGGCTGCCGAAGCGCTGCGTGGCCTCGCGATCTAACCACGAAAGGCCGCCGACCACGACTGGGCGGTGCGCGCGGAACGGCTCGTACGGCGCGCTGATCCACTCGTCGATGAAATCCGGCACACCGACCGCGCTGGCCGCGGGCGAGGTCTCACCGTCGGCCGGCAAGATGACATCGCAGAGTGCGGTGAGGCATCGCCGCTGGTCGGGCTCCAGCGTCAGCGGCCAGAACGCGCCGCGCTCATGCGTGGCGTTGAGCAAGGGGTCGGTGCCGTAGCCGCTGGCAGCTGGTCGCGCGCGCTCCGGCACGGGGTCCTGCGCGACAGGCAAGCCACGCAAGCCCATCCCTGCGCTGGCTGCGGCCACCCAACGCAACACCGCGCGACGGTCCATTCCGCCGGTCTCGCCGCCGCCGTTCACAGGTTCCCCTTGCGCATCTCATCCAGCATGTAGTCGGCGGCACGCCACGCCAGCGCCATGATGGTCAAGGTCGGGTTCTTGTCGGCGTTGGAGACGAACGGCCCGCCATCGGTGATGAACAGGTTGGGCACGTCCCACGTTTGGTTGAAGCGGTTGACCACCGAGGTCTCGCGGTCGAAGCCCATGCAGGTGGTACCGACCTCGTGGATGATCGCACCCGGTGGATCGATCGCGGCGATGCCGTCGAGGCGTGGCGCGGCGGTGGGCTTGCCACCCATCGCCTCGATGATCTCGGCCAGCGTGCGCTGCATGTGCGCCGCCTGCCGCAGCTCGTGCTCCGACCACTGCCAGTGAAACCGCAGCACCGGCACGCCCCACTGGTCGACCGCCTCGGGGTCCAGCTCACAGTAGCAGTGCTCGTTGGGGATCATCTCCCCGCGACCCGACAGCGCCATGAAGGAGCCGAAGTAGCGGCGCGCGTCCGCCTTGAGCTGCCGGCCATAGCTGCCACCGGTGTACTTCTCCAGACCGTTGAAGGTCCACACCGCCGGCATCCCCCGCGTCTGGTCGAGCTCGATGTGGTAGCCGCGGGCGAAGTCCAGGGCGCCGTCGCGCTGCGCTCCGTACAGCCACCAGGGCGCATATGCGTGCGAACCACCGGCGCCGTCCTCGTTGTGCGGCGGCAGCGCTTCGAGCGCCGGAAACTGCCCCGACAGCGTGCTGCCAACCGTGTCCATCAGATAGTGCCCGACCTTGCCGCTGGAGTTGGCGAGACCATCGGGAAACTGCTGCGAGCTGGAGTTCAGCAGGATGCGCGCCGACTCGCACGCGCCGGCGGCGAGCACGACCACGCGGGCCTCGATGCGGCGCTCCTCGCCGCTTTCGCGATCGATATAGACGACGCCGGTCGCCCGGCCGTCGTCGCCGACCAGGACCTCGCGGGCAAACGCGCGCGGCACGACCTCGAGATTGCCGCTGGCCAACGCCGGCGGCAGGTGCACGGTCGGCGACTGATAGGTCGCGCGGATCGAGCATCCGCGACCGCAGGGAGTCGCCCAGAAGCAGGCCGCGCGCTCACGCATCGCGGCCGCGAGGATGCGTTGCGCGCGGGGGTTGTCGGGGTGCAGCAGGGCCGGTACCCGTTCGGCGTCGAGCTTGGTGGTCAACACGGCACGGTGCACGGGCACGATCGGGATGCCGAGGCCTGCGCAGTGCTTCTGCGCGAGTTGCTCACCGATGCGCAGCGGCGGCGGCGGCAACAGCACGCCGTCGGGCGAGTCGGGCGAGTTCTCGATTCCCTCGGCGGCACCGCACACGCCGATCAACAGCTCGACCTTGTCGTAGTACGGCGCCAGGTCTTCGTAGTCGATCGGCCAGTCGAGGCCGAGGCCATCGCGCGCGCGCGGCTTGAAGTCGTACGGCCCCATGCGCAGGGCGATCCTGCCCCAGTGGTTGGTGCGGCCACCGAGCATGCGGGCGCGCCACCACACCCAGTTGCGATCCCATGCGCCACCGTCGTGCCAGCCGCCATCGTCCTCTGGGTAGCTGCGGGTCCGGTACGGCTCACCGGGAACCGTCCAACCGCCGTCGACGGTCGCGTCGAAGAAGCCGAACGGCTTGTCTTGCGTCGAAGCACCACCGAGCGGCGCATCGGCTCCGACTTGGAACATCGGCGTCTCGGTGGTCGGCTCGTAGTGACGCCCCGCCTCCAGCATCACCACCTTGGCCCCCGCCATGCTCAACGTGTAGGCGGTTTGGCCACCGGCCGCGCCCGAGCCGACGACGATCACGTCGTAGCGCTGCTTGCACTTGGACCGCAGCTGCAGGGACATGCGCGCCAGTAGAGGCGACTCCTACGCGATGTCAATCGGCCGGCAAGGGACTACGCTGGACGGCATGCCCGTGCTCTCCCCCTCTGGCGCGCTGCGCGCTTCACTGACCGTTCTGCTGGCGGCATCCGCGCTCGCCCAGGATCCCCCGGGCTACACCGACACGCCGGTGCTGCCCAACTCGAAGTGGCGCGTGCACGACGCGCATCGACCGCGGCCCGCCGTGGTGACGCCGGGGTCGGCCGGCACGCCGGAACGCGCAGGCACCGCGCCTTCCGACGCGGTGGTGTTGTTCGATGGCAGCGACCTCGACGCATGGTCCGGCCGCGACGGCGATGCACAGTGGACGCTGGAGCAGGGCGCCGCGGTCGTCAACGGCACCGGTGACATTCAGACGCGTGAGCTGTTCGGCGACGTGCAGCTCCACCTCGAGTTCGCGACGCCCGCGAAGGTCGAGGGCGATAGCCAGGGCCGCGGCAACTCCGGTATCTTCTTCCTCGGTCGCTACGAGATTCAGCTGCTCGACAGCTACGACAACCCCAGCTACGCCGACGGCCAGGCGGCAGCGCTCTACGGCCAGTTTCCGCCGCTGGTGAACGCGTGCCGCAAGCCGGGCGAGTGGCAGACCATCGACATCGTGTTCCACGCGCCGCGCTTCACCGACGACGGCGCGTTGGAACGGCCGGCCACGGCGACGGTGTTCCACAACGGCGTGCTCGTGCACCACCGCCAGGAGTTCCTCGGCGCGACCCGTCACCGACAGGTGGCGAGCTACGCGCCGCACGAGGCCGAGGGGCCGATCAAGCTGCAAGACCACGGCAACCCGATGCGCTTTCGCAACATCTGGGCGCGTCGCCTGTAGTCGGCGATCCCTGGCGCCGGCGAGCGACGCCCGGACCTCATTCGATCCGATACGCGACCCAGAACGAGTCGATCGCGGGCGCGTGGCCGGCGACAGGATCGGCCTGCATCAACAATCGCCAGTTGAAGTAGCGCACGTCGCCGGGGCCAAAGGTCTCGGTCGGCGCTGCGAAGCGCGCCGTGAACGCCGGATCGGCGAGGTCGTTGAGGTCGGCCGTGTAGTCGGTGACGTTGCGGTTGTAGTAGTGGGTCCAGCCGTTGCGCACACCCTGTGGCAGTGGCCGGTCGTCGAACTTGCGCAGGTGCGCGTCGCCCGCCTTGAACGGATCCAGCGGGAAGTTGATCGCGTCGGGCAGGTCGCCGTGCCCGTCCACCAGTGCCCGCCAGGGCTGCGGATCGACGGCGCCGGCACCGCGGAACTCGACGGCCACCGCCGTGCCGCGCACGATCTCGTCCGGCGCAAAATCGTGCCAGGCGAAGGTGAGGCTACCGCCGGTCGGCTGGCCCGCCGGGGCGTACGGACCCAGGCGAGGATCCCGCGGTGGAACACTCATGCGGTGCGGATCCGCGATGTCGACGAACCCCGACGTCGCCACCGACCGGCGCTTGATGAAGTCGGCCATGATCCACTGCACCGCGTTGTCTGCCGGCTGAGTGCTCTGCCCGGCCGGCGTGAAGCCACCGGAGGCGCGCTGCCAGCGCGCGCTCGCGGGGGAAACGGTGACCGGTGTGCCGGCGGGCGACCCGCCGCCGGAATAGGCGCGAAACGCCGGCAAGCCCGACGACAGGACCGCGAGCGAGACCTGCCCCCCGTTGAGGCCGCGCGCGGTGTTGGAGGGGTACATCCAGAAGTCGACGAGCAATGGCAACCCGATCGCACCGATGCTGCCGTCGGTGCGAGTGTCGGGTGGGGAGCCGGCGGCGAAGCTCTTCTCGTTCTGATTGTTCCAAGCGCCGACGTTGATCGTCACACCCGCGGGGCCGTCGGCGGCCAACCGACCCCGCCCGGCCAAGAAGGGCGAGACGACGTAGGACTGGTAGAACGACTTGTCGAGGTCCGAGCCGACGCCGCTGACACCACCCTGCACGCGGGCCGTTTCGTCGCGCCAGACGAAGTACGGCTCCTGCATCACCGGCAGCTCCAAGTACGAGTAGGGCTGCCCGGGCTGCTGCACGAGGTGCGCACCCGAGACCAACAACGGCTGGTCGACGAACCCGGCGTGCGGCAGCGGCGACGGCGCGGGGGAACCGACGACGTCGAGGTCGCGCGCGTAGTTGTCCGCGAACACGGTCCCGAGCCCGGAGAGATGCATCGACGGCAACGCGCTGAACGAGCCGACGCAGGGTTCCGGGCGCTTCTCCGCGTGGCCGAGGAACACGCTCGCCCGCTCGAACCGGTCGAACAGGACCGGAGCGCCGGTGAACATGCCCCAGTACAAACGCTCCACGTCCAGGTTCATGTCGTTGGGGTCGAAGCGACTGAGCGATAGATCGATCTCGCGCCACGCCATCTGCTGACGCGCGCCGAACGGATTCAGCGGATTCTGGATCGGCTGGGCGAACCGGCTCCGCGCTGTCGGTGCCGCCACCTGCGGCTCGAAGCCGAGCGGCTCGGGGCAGTGCCGCAAGACACTGCTCTGCGGCGGCGACGGCGGCTGGTTGAGGTCGTCGACCACCTGGCGAATGCGCGCGGGCGGCCGCCCCATCAGCCGGCCATCGGCGCGGTGGACGACTGCACCGAACAGGTCCTCCAGCGGGAAGCTCGCCGCGGTCAGCGGCGCGCCCTGCTGCTGGACTTCACCGGGCCGGTCGTACGAGGGCTGCTCGTCCTCGTCGAGGGCAGCGAACCGCCGCACCACGCTGGCGACCCGATTGTCGGGCGCCAGCGGCACCCCGCTCGGCGAGCTCCCGGTGTCCAGCGAGAACGGCACCACGACGTGGTTGCGCACGCTGAGCGAGTAGCCGAGATCGAGCTGCGCTCCAGAACGCCCCTGGATGCCACCAGCGCCACCGATCAGGTGGGCGAAGTAGCGAAACTGCTTGTTGGCGAACGGCACACCCTCGTCGGCCTGGCGCATCGCGTCATCCAAGTACAGCCCGAGCGGGGGCTGCAGCCGCCAGCGCGTGCCCGCGGCGTCGACTCGGGTCAGCCGCGCGGCGATCAGGTGTGGCGTGAAGTACTTGTCGACCGAGAACGCCGCCGGATCCATGTTGCGCGCCGCCACGAACTGCGCCTGTGCGGCGGGATCCAGCAGGTCACGCGTGCCGAGAAAGAAGGTGTCGAACGGACGCACCGACGGCGGCGCCACCGGCGCGCTGAAGCGGGCGGTCACGGTGACGAAGGGCGACAGGTTCTGGTTCGGCTCGCTGCCGCGCAGCGGCGCCGGGGCGAACTCGAAGAAATAGCGCGGGTCGTCGCCGTACACCGCACCGCTGGAGCTGCGCCGCTCTCCGGTAAACGGCGCGACCAGCTCCGCGCGCGGCGCGTTGGCGATCAGCCACGCCTGACCGGCCGCCGACCGCGGGTTGGCCGGATAGCCGGGCAGATGCCGCGGGTCCAGCCGCGCCAGCGCCGGGCTCGATGGTACCACCGCGCGCACGTGCTGCACTGCCGGCTGACCGGCGTCGTCGGTGGGGTCGACGATGATCTCCGACACCAGCGCCGGAGCACTCGCGCCGCCGACATGGAACGCGACCACGTCCCCGGCATCGATCTCGTGCACGATGCCGGCCTTGTACACGGTCACCTGCATCGCCTCGGCCACCGGGTCGACGCGTTCGAGATAGAAGTCGAGCTCGCCGAGCAGGTGCACCGGCGCCGCACCCACCGGCGTCGGCGTCGTGCGGAGTGCGGCGATCTCGACCCCACCGGCCCGCAGCACGACCTCGCCCTCCGGCCAGCCGCCCACCGCCGTGATGCGCACGCCGCGCGCACCGCGAGCGACCACCCGCAGCGCGACGTCCCGGCCGTCGGCCGAAGCGTGCGCGCGGTAGTCCAGCGACGCACTGCCGTGGTCGAGCTCGATCGCCGCCGCCGCCGGCAGCTCGACGGCACCATCCAGCGCGATCTCGCTACAGCCGGCCCGCATCGCGACCAGGCAGCGCGCGAAGGCCTCGGTTTCCAACGCTGACGCCACCAGCACGCGCGCCGCGGCGGTCGCCGGATTGCGCCCCGCGTAGACCGCACCCGGCGGCAGCTGCCAGCCGATCAACACGCACTCCGAGTGGAGAGCGCGCCGACCGGTCGCCGCGTCCTCGGTGTAGATGTCGGCGAGCTGTCCGGTGCGGGCCGTCTGCGCTTGAAACGCGGGCGGCGGCGACTGGGTGGACTCGCTGCGGCCTGAGCACGCGGCGAGCAGAAACGGAACGGTGGCCGCGGTGCGGAGCAAGGCGGGGAGTCGAGACACGACTGAACTCCGAGGTTGGGCGGACGGAGAAGCGCGAAGAGCGGCGGACCGGGGCCGACAGTAGCCGCCAACCCGCGCCGCGTAACACCCCCCGAGCACCTTCGGCTGCCGTGATCGGGAGGAACCCCGCAACGGGAGCGACGCTCGTTGACCTACAATGCACCGACGATGCGGACTTCAAGGATCATCGCGTGCGCGGCGGCCGTAGGCTGGCTCGCGGTTCTACCCCTCGCCGCGCAGGACGGCGCCTGCACCACGCCAGAGATCGACGTCGAGCAGGATCTCGACGAGCTCAAGGCGGCGCTCAGAGACCGCAAGATGGAGCAGGACGATCGGGCCGTGCTCGCCATCCGGCGGCTGGCGGAAGCCTACGACGAGCTCGACAGCGGTGACCAGAAGAAGGTGCTCAAGGCGGTGGCCAAGACGTTCACCACCGGCAAACTGCGGCCGCCTGAAACCGCACTCTACCGCGCCACGGCAGACGCGCTGGCGGCGATGAGCGACGCCGGTGCCCGGCAGCTGATGCGGGTGCACGACGGCAAGCGGTTCCCGTCCAAGCCGGAGTGGCTGTCGACCCGCGCGTTCCTTCTGCGCAAGCTGGGCGAGACGAAAACCGACTTGGCCAGCGATTATCTCACCGAACGGGTCGCCCGCGAGCACCAGGACATCGAGCTGGCCGCTGCCGGCGAGGCGCTGCGCCACTTCGCTCACGTCGACGAGCGCAAGCGCAAGGAGATCGTCAAGGCGATCGTCGGCAAGCTGGGCGGGCTCGAGGCATCGGCGAGCCAGCAGGCCATTCCCGACCCCAACTCGCCGCAGTATCTCGCCAATGCGGCCGCGCAGCGCACACTCAACGCGGTGAAGCGGCCGTGGATCGAAACGCTGCAGGCGCTGACCGGCGAGAGCTTCGCCAACGGCACGCAGTGGCAGCAGTGGTACAACAAGAACAAGAGCCGGCGTTGGGACCCGCCGGCGCGCTCCAGCAAGTGAAGGCGGCCGCACCACCCTCACCTTGGGTGGTCCAATGCGCCGCCGCGATCGCGCCGGGGGGCGCGGTGCTGGACGTCGCCGCGGGCGCCGGCCGCCACAGCCTCTGGCTTGCCGAGCGAGGCCACCGCGTCACCGCGATCGACCGCACGACCGACACGCTGAAGCGCGCGTTGCTCGAGCGGCCCCAGCTGCAGGTCGAGGTCGTCACCGCCGATCTCGAGTCCGCCCCCTGGCCGCTCGGCGAGCGCGCGTTCGACGCAGTCGTCGTCACCAATTACCTGTGGCGGCCGCTCCTCCCCCGACTGGCGGCCGCGATCGCCCCGGGCGGCATCGTGATCTACGAGACCTTTGCCGTCGGCAACGAACAGCACGGCCGCCCGCGCAATCCCGAGTTCTTGGCCGGGCCCGACGAGCTGCACCAGGCCCTTGGCAAGGGCATGGAAGTGCTCGCCTGCGAGCAGGCGGACGTCTGCGCGCCGCGCCGGGCCGTGGTACAGCGCCTGTGTGGCCGCCGCCCACCCTCCGGCGAAGCGTGATCGCGCGGCAGCGCGGAGGGGTAAACGAGTAAAAAAGCAGGCGATTGCTGCAACGCTGCCGCGCGGTAGCGGCCACATGCTGCGGAATGCGCCCTCGCTCGGTCGATCGCCTGTTTCACCGTTTCGCCCAAGCGCGCGATCCCGCGCTGCTGGCCGCGGTGTTCGACGCGACCGCGCCGGACATCGCCCGGCTGGCGCGCTACCTCGCGCCGGACGCGACCAGTGCCGACGACCTGGTGCAGGCGACGTTCGTCACGGCGATCGAGTCGGCCGACCAGTACGACCCCGACCGCGAGCTGCTGCCCTGGCTGCTGGGGGTGCTGGCCAACCACGCACGCCACGCGCGGCGCCGCGCGCAGCGCGCCATCGATCCCGACCGCGTGCACCACGCAGCGACCACCGACCCCGGTGAAGCCGCGGGTCAGCGCGAGCTCGACGCCCTGCTCACCGCCGCGATCGACCGCCTCGGCGAACCCTACCGGCCGGTGCTGCGCCTGCATCTGCAGCAGGGCATGGCACCCGCCGAAATCGCGCGGGTGCTCGAACGCCCCGGGGCGACTGTGCGCGCGCAGATTGCCCGCGGCCTGGATCGAATCCGCGGCCTGCTGCCGCCGGCGATGACCGAGCCGCAGACCAAGACGGCACCGAGCCGCTCGCTCGAAGCGGTGCGCGCCGCGGTGTTGGCGCGCCTGTCGAGCACCGCAATGCACAAAGCCGTCCCGATCCTGACCGGAGCCCTGCTCATGAAGACCATCGCCATCACGGGAGCGTCGGCCATCGCCCTGCTGCTCTTCCTCTGGCAACTGAACTCCAATGCGACTCCGCCCGCCGCGACGGACACGGCAGTGCGCACGACGCAGGACCAGCCGGCGTCGACCGCCAGCGCCGGCGTCGATCGTGGCGAAACCGAGCGCACCGCGATCGCGACGCCGGCTGCCGCGACACCCGACCCGGCGACCTCTTCCGCGGCCGTCACTGCCGGCCGCCTTCGCGTCCGCGTCCGCCGGGAACGAGACGGGTCGGTGGCTCCCGGAGTCGCCGTCGCCCTGCATCGGTTGGGAGCTGGCGCCGGGCTGTCCGACGAACCACAGGTGCTGGCCACGGGGGACGACGGCGCCGCGTTGTTCGAGCAGCTCGAGCCGGGCACCTACTTCGCGCGGATGATGCAAAGCGACGTCGGCGGCCGAGGCGGCCGCGTCACCGCCGGCGACGAGAGCGTCATCCAGCTCGAGCTGCCGCGCGGATTGACGGTCACCGGCACGGTGCAAGACGCCGCCGGTCGGCCGGTTCCCGGCGCGGCAGTTCTCGGCATGACGACGCGGCCGCCCCACGTGCTGGCACACAGCGGCCCCGCTGGCGAGTTTCGTCTGCACGACCTCGGGCCCGGCATGCCGCTGATGGCGCACGCGGCCGGGCGCGTTCCATCGCTGGTCCACCAGCTGCCGATGGCCGTTGGAGACAGCGTCGAAGGTGAAGCCGCCGTGGTCCTCACGGTCGGTGATGCCGGCCGCGAGGTGCGCGGTACAGTGCGCGCTGCGGTGACCGACGAACCGGTTGCCGACGCCCTGGTTGCGGTTCTCGATCCCGAGAGCACGCCGCGCACCGACGCAGCCGCACCGTGGCGCTCGCCGCTGTGGGTGCGCACCGACCGAGATGGGCGGTTCGTCTTCGAAGGCGTCTCGCTCGAGACCCAGTTGCTCGTCGCACAGGGTGCGGGAGCCGGTGCGCCGGGAGCCACGACCCTCGCCGCGGGCAATCATGCGGCCTATGCCGACATCCGCTTGCAAGAGCCCGCGACGGTCCTCGGCTCGGTGTTCGAGGACGGCGCGCCGCGCGCGCGCGTCACGGTCCTGCTCTGGGCAAGCGCACCGGATCAGAACTTCGGCATCGCCCTCAACAGCTTCGGCATGCGGCGGCTGACCACCAACGCGGACGGACGTTTCGAGGCATCGGACCTGCTGCCGGGCGAGCACGAGGTCAAGGTCATCGGACGGCGCGGCAACCAGCTGCATCGCGAGCTGTTGCGGCTGGCCCCCGGCGCGCGCCAAGAGCTGTCGGTGCACATCGGGTCGGGTGCACCCCTGCACGTCCTGGTCCAGCCGGCAAGCCCGGGCACCGGCATGCCCTGGATGCTCATGCTGCACGGCGTCGACGCCGCCGGACAGCCAGTGATCGACATCCAACCCGTGCCGCTCTCGGGCCGGCTCGAGCTCCAGACCTCCGCCGTGCCCCATCGGCCACGCTCGGTGTCCCTGCAGCTGCGTCTCGGCGGAGCGCACTTCGTCGTCGTCACCGAGCACGTCGTGCCACCCGGCGCCGCGGAGGTCGCGCTCGAGGTCGCGCCCGCGCGGCTTCCGTCCGCGCGACTCAACGCACGCCTGCTGACTGTCGACGGCCGCGCCGCAGGTGGAGCCCGCGTCCGACTGGTCGGTCCCGGCAGCTCGAGCAAGAGCCGGATCGGCGCGACCGCCGATGCGCAGGGGCACATCGACGTGGGCCCGCTGCCGCCCGGCGAATACCAGGTGATCGCCGCCGACGGCAACCACTTGCTGCGAACGGTCTCGCTGGTGCAAGACCGCACCGAGCACGCCGGGGACCTGCGACTTCCGCAGTGAGGAGCGCGCCGAGGAGGGGCACTCGGGGGAGTCCCCAGCCTGATTCTGGCCAGGGTCAGGGCCACAATCGCCCCTCCCTCCCTCTCGAAACGCCCCCATGCAAAAGCAGCTGCTCCGTGCAGTCGCGCTCGCCGCGACCGCGATTCTCCCCGCCCAGGAGACCCTCGGGCCCTTCTACACGGTCACCGTGACCGGGCCGGTCTCCGACCGACAGTGGCAAGCGCTGGCGCGCTTCGACCCACTGACCTGCGGACGCCCACCGGCGGGCCGCCCGTTCGCCGTCCGGGTGCAGCAGCACCAGTTGTTCCAACTTGCCCAACTCGGGCTCGAGCTGAGCATCGACGGGGGGGCCGATGCGACTCCACCGGCGCCCGAGTACTACACGACAGCGGAAGTCGAGCAGGAGATCGACGCGCTGGCGAGCGCGTACCCGCAGCTGGCGGTCAAGATCGATCTCACCACCTGGCCGGGAGCCGCACGGACGCACGACGACAACTCCATCTTCGCGCTGAAGGTCTCCGACAACGCCGCGGCCGACGAAGACGAGCCGGCGATCCTGCTGGCGGCGCAGCACCACGCGCGCGAGCTCAACACCCCACACATGGTGATCCGGGCCATGCAGCGCACGCTCAGCGGCTACGGCACCGACCCCGCGCTGACCCAGCTGGTCGACGGCTACGAGGTCTACTTCGTGCCGACGGTCAACCCGGACGGCGTCGACCACGTTTGGTGCTGCGACAACTTCTGGCGCAAGAACCGCCGCAACAACGGCGGGGGCATCTACGGCGTCGATCTCAACCGCAACTTCCCGTTCTTGTGGACGTCGTCGTGCCAGGGATCGAACACGACCAGCAGTCAGACCTACCGCGGTCCTTCCGCCGCCAGCGAGCCAGAGACGCGGACGATGCGGGCCGCGGTCCAGCTGCTTCGCCCCGAGATCTACCTCGACTTCCACAGCTACGGCCGGGAGGTGCTGGCGCTGTATCCGCCCTGCGCCAGCGTGCAGACCCCGATCGCGCAGATGGGCGCGCACTACGCGGACGACCTGCGCGCACCGATGAGCTACGCGACGCGCGCACCGTCGGCGTCGGGTGAGGCCCCGCACGACCACTGGGCCGACGGCGGCACGCTGTCTTATCTGATCGAGGTCGGCACCGCATTCCAGCCGGCTTGGAGCGAGACCGTCAACGAAGAGGCGCGCGTCTGGCCCGGGGTCTACCGCGCACTGACGACTTGGCAGCCATCGGTGCGCGGCCACGTCCGCGATGCGGCGAGCGGTGCCCCGCTGGCCGCGGAGATCCACTACTCACCCGATCTCTACGACGAGGGCGAGCTGCACCGCAGTCGGGCACGGGACGGTCGCTACGCGCTGTGGATCCCCGAGAACCGCAACGTGCAGGTCACGTTCTCGGCGCCGGGCTACGACGACAGCACGCATGCACTGTCGATCGGACCGTACGGCAGCACCATCCCGCTGGAGGTATCGCTGGACGAGGCGACGCCCGCGACGGCAACCGTGGTGTTCGTGCAGTCGATCGCGGTCGGCACGCAGAAGGCAGGCCGCCGGCAGAAGCAGGCGCGCGCCAGGGTCACCGTGTACGACGACCTCGGGGCGCCGGTCGCCGGAGCGACGGTCACTGGCGACTTCACCGGCGACGTCACCGCGAACGGCGCCTCCGCCACGACCGACGCGAACGGCGTCGCGACTGTGCTCAGCCCAGCGGTCTCCGGCAAGCTGCGCCGCTTCACCTTCTGCGTCACCGGCATCGCGGCCACTTTGCCGTACGCGCCGGCACAGAACGCGCAGACCTGCAGCAGCCGGTAGGGCCACTGCCACGGCAGCCACCAGAGCACGGCGCGGGCTACGCAGAGCCCCGAGGGGGCAAACAGATACGGGATCACCCGGGCTGGAGCACACGCAAAAGTGCGCGCCAACGGCCGCCGATATGTACGCGTGATCACTCCGACGAGGGCCATCGCGGTGACAACGACGTTCGCTCAGGCGCGCGTGATCACGATCCGCGCCCAAGCGATCAGCCACGCCGCGCAGTCGGCCGGCCTCCCTCCCATCGACGTGCAGCAGGGCGAACCGCGCGTGATGGAGGAGGTGCGTGACGGAGAAACCGTCGAACACGTCCTCGTCGACCTGGAGATCACGTTCGCACCGATCCGGCTGGACACCTATCAGCTGGTTGGCTGGAAGAGCGCGACGAGCGTCACGGCATGCCTGGGGGAGGACCCCAATCAGCTGCTGGGTCGGGCTCCGACCTGTGACCATTGCCCGGATCACGCGGTTCACGAGGGCCTTTGGGTCGTGCGGAAGGTCGACGAGCCGGACGAGACCTTCCAAGTCGGACAGCTGTGTGTTCGCGAGGCGTTCGCCCACGTAGGCGAGCCACTCGAGCGGCGCCTCGAGTTTGGTCGGCGAGCCGGCGAGTTGCTCACCGGCTTCGGCTCCGGCTCCGCTCCCCTGGCGTGGGTCGAGGTCTCCCCTGGCCAAAGCACCGCCGCTTTGGACTCGAGCCCGAACCGCTGGGGGCCCACAGCCCTGGCGGCCGCCGCAATGACCAGCTTGATCGCGCTGCTGTGGCCGCGCCAATCCTCACCCCCACTGCCCCCCACGCCCGCGCGCCTCGCGCTGTCACCGGCGACCCCGACCCCCGAGCGCCCGCGGCTGGCTTGGCAGCCGGCCAGCTCGACGGCGCGCCCGGCGACTCCCTCGAACCTCGACGCCGCGCGCAGCGATCTCTTCGACCTACTGACACTCTGGCGCCACGCCGGATCTCGGCGGGCTCAAGAAGCCATTCTCGATCGGATTCGAGAGCTCGGTGCCGAGGGACGGATGGCGATGCTCACGCTGTTGAGCGACAGCGCCCACCCGCTGCTCCTGGACACTCTGCAGGTCGCGCAGCGATTGGATCTCACCGCGGCCCTGCCGTTGGTGGCCCGCATGACGGAGGCAGGCGACGCGTCCTTGCGGGCTGCCGCTGGCGCCTGTGCTCGCGACCTGGAGCGATCTCACCGACGGAAGTCGACGCTGGCGGGCACCATCAAGGGAACCGGAGACCACGCGGGGCTGGGCCAAGACGCCGACTTCCTGCACCACGTCACCTCGGACGCCGAGCTGCTCGCCATCTGCCAGAGCATTCGCCGAGAGGCGAACGAGACATTGCGCATCACCGCGATCAAGGCCCTGGCACCGCACACCGACCGCCCCCTGGCAGCGGACATGCTCGCCGATCTGCTGGACGATGCGAGCGGGGCGGTGCGAACAACCGCACTGCGCGCCTTCGCCGACCACCCACAAGAAGACCCGACCAGCGCAACCGCCGCGGGTACTCGTCACGCCCTGCTTCGGGTCGCAAACGACCACCATCGCCCGCTCCTCGAGCGCGCTGGGGCACTGCAGGCTTTGGAGCGAGGCGCAGCGATCCCGACCGCCCAACTGTTCGTGCTCTCGTCGAGACTCGAGCCGGCGCTTAGAGTGCTGTGCGCGCGGTGCTTGGTCGTCGCTGGTGACCGGCGCGGTCTTCGCATCGCGATCGACATACTCGGCAACGGCGCGTCGCCCTCGTCATCGGTCGCTCGGGAGGCACACCGCGTCTTGGTCGCGGCAGCCGGGACCGATCTGGGTCCCACCGGCGCACACTGGGTCGCATGGGAAGCCGACTTGACGAGCCTGCGGGCTCTCGAGCTGCCTCCAGCCGGACCGTTGCCCTGACAGGCAGACAACGCCGCGGCGCCGGAGGCCCGGAGAGACAGTGCAGACGCCTCCCGCGCGATTGCCGAAAAGAGCAACAGGTTCCCGGCGCCCGTGTCGATAGATCCGGCGACAGATCGCGCAGCTCGCCTCGATTCCGCCACATGCACCGATCACAGCGAAGACTGGGACAAGCGGGTTGGAGCTTGGCGGAAGCCCTGATGGCAACCGTCGTCTTGAGCATCGTCGTCCTGGCTTTGATCCAGACACAGGCCTCGAACCTGTCGGCATCGCTCGAGAACCGAGAGCTCGTCATCGCGGCCAACGAGCTCAATCTCTGCATGGAGGACGCCCGCTCGAGAACGGTCCGCGACCTGTTGTCGGCCAGCAGCCCCTTTCAGCCCGGCCTGCCGATCGCCGGCTACCAGGACCGCGTCCTGCGCGACCAGGTCGTACATGTCCAGTTCCCCGGCTACACCCCCGGAGCTCCGGCGCCTGCCCGCTTGACGGTCGAGCTCACCATTACTTGGTCCGGCCACAAGAAGCGCGTGCGCCGGTTGACCTCGTCCTCGATCGTCGCACCATGAAGCGGGACTCGGGCCCGAGTCAACGCACCGGCTTCGCCCTGGTAGAGGTGGCCATGGCCGGGGCCCTGCTGGCACTCCTCGCCGCCGCCGCGGCCGCGACCATGCACCGAGCAGGCTCGCTGAATCGCGCGATCCACGAGCACGATGCCTTCTTTCGGCGCGGAACCGCAGCGCTGCGCGGCATCGTGGAAGACATCAGACGCAGCTCCTTCCGGCCCTCCGCCGGCGTCTCGTACCCGGCGGTGACCGACGTGACCGTCACGCAAACCGGCCAAACCCACCGCCAAATGGCGTTTCTGGTGCCGCGCGACGCGAACGGCGACCGCATCCCCGATCTCTCCTCCGGCAGCGTCCTGTGGAGTTCGACACCAGTGACCTACGGCGTCGACCATCACCATGGCCGCACGCGCCTGCTGCGCACACAGGACGGCCAGCCCCGCGTCGTGCTCGACTCCGTGCAGAGCGTCCGCTTCGACACACCGGAGAGCTCCGGCTGGACGGTCCCGTTCGGTTGCGTCCGCATCGAGATCTCTCTACTCGACCCATCCGGTCGGACTCGAGCCCTTTCCGCCGTCGTACGACTCCTGAACTCGTGAGCACACACGAATCTCGCATCCCCGTGAACGCCGTGCGAACCACCTGCGAGAGCGGCAGCGCGCTGGTCGTGGCCGTCGTACTGGCGGCCGTGGTGATGGGAATGATCGTCGCCTCGACCCTCTCCACACTCGCATCGACGCGCATCGCCCGCACGCACGCGACGAAGATGCGCACCGACCACTTGGCGGAATCGGCGTTCGGCCTGATCGGCGACGTGATCATCGATGCCAGCCAGCGCGGGCAACCACCACCGACGGAGGGTGTGGTCAACGTAGCGGGGCACAGCGTCTACTACCGGGTCGCCCTCGGCTCCGGCCCGCACTCGCTCACGGATGCTGCTGGATTGGCCACCGAGTCCACGATCTACCGGACCGACTCTACGGCGCGATCCGGCCAGGTCGCCAGCACGAGGGGAGCCTGGTTGGCGGTGAACGCGACACCGTTGTTCCAGCACGCGGTGTTCTACGAGAACGACTTGGCGATCACTCCTACGCCGCCCATGACCGTTACCGGTCGAATCCACACCAACTCGGACCTTTACTTGGCGAGCTGGGGCAACGACATCCACCTCAACTCCAACCACGTCCAGGTCGTCGGCCGGGTCCACCGACGCTTTCAACCGGGGGGGACGATCTCCTCCGCCAACGACGTCTGGGTGCGGCGCTGGATCGACGACGTGTTCGACACCGGCAAACCGGCTGCGTACGTCGCCTTGGAAAACGTGACTTCGCTGACCGCGCTCGGTGTTCCCAGTGTTGCCGGCTACGACTCGGAGTTCCAAGGCTTCGACGCCAACGGGGACGGAGACTTCGGCGACGCGGGCGACTGGCCACCCTTTCTGATCGGCTCGCTGGACCGATACGCCGATCCCCTCGGTTCCGGACAAACGACCCTGCGCGTCGGCGGGAACGGTGCCACTCAGGGTACCCCTCCGACTCCGGAGACGACGGATCCCTTTGTTCCCGACCCGAGCGGCGACTACGAGTGGGACGCGGCATCGCATCGCTTCGTCGCGTCCGTGGCACCCGGCACCGGCACGCACGCTCGGGGCTCGTACAACGGAGACGCAGGACTCCGCGTACTCGTGCACGGTGATGCCAGTGGTTTCGTCGCCGAACACTCCGGCGCGGACGTGACAGCGTCCCTCTCGACCGCGATCTCCGTCGACGCCATCTACGACTATCGCCAGGGTGGCTACAGCCCGGTCGTACGCATCGACGTCGGTGCGCTCAACGCCAGTGGCCAGTTCCCGGCAAACGGCCTCCTCTTCGTCGCCCATCACACCATGGGCAACGGGACCCTGGCCAAGGGCGTCGAGCTCCACAACGCGAGCCAGCTCGCTGGACCGCTTACGGTGGTCACGGATGGCCCGGCCTACCTCAACGGTGACTACAACACGATCTCGCCCGTGCCCGCGGCGGTGATCTGCGACGCGATCAACCTGCTGTCGAACTCGTGGGTCAACGACCACACGATCTACACGATCGCGACCGACACGACGTACAACGTCGCCATCGCGACCGGCGATACCCCCCTCACGAGTTCGACGTACAACGGCGGGCTCGAGAACCTGCCCCGCTTTCACGAAGACTGGCTGACGGGATCCGCCGTCTGCCGGGTGTTCGGCTCGATCTGCGTGTTGTGGTACTCGCGATACGCGGACGCACCTTTCACGTACACCCGGCGCGCACCACCGGTGCGCGACTATCGCTACAATCCGGACTTCGACGACCCGACCAATCTCCCGCCGTTCACGCCGCGGATCATCCGAGCAGAGACCCTCGCATCCTGGTAGGAACGCACACGGGGTCCACGCGGCCTCGACCGCAACCGGACTCGGATCGTTCCACGACGGCGAGGGTGTCCGGATGCCCGCGCCGCGATACCGCCTCAAGTGTCTGAGCGTCCTAGGCCGATAGGACGCTTAGGACATGAACGACTTCACCGTGGACCCGCGCGCCGCGGTCTCGCCATCCCGGCAGATCCTCGAGCGCGCTCTGGACGCGATCGCGGCCGGGGAGATCGGCGCCGGAGAACGCCTGCCGCGCGTACGCGCGTTTGCCGCGCAGGTCCTGGTCAACCCGAACACGGTGAGCAAGGCATACCGCGAGCTCGAGGGCATGGGCATCGTCGAGTCGCGCAACGGGTCGGGGGTGTTCGTCACCGAGGACGGCCCCGCGCTGGCACGCCGCCGGCGCAGCGACGCGACCCTGTCGGCGCTGCGCGCGGCGGCCGTCACGGCGCTGCGCGCCGGACACGACCCGGAGACCATCATGCAGACCGTATCGCAGGCGGCGAACGCTCGGCCTGTGCCGGAAGGAGAGTTGAAATGAACCACCCCGTCGCCGCGCTACACGCGCGTGACCTCGAGCTGAGCTTCGGCAGTGTGCGCGTCCTCCGCGCGCTATCGGTTTCCGTGCCACCGGGCCTGGTCACCGTGCTGCTCGGGGCCAATGGAGTCGGCAAGTCGACCCTCCTGCGGCTGGCGCTCGGCACTCTGCGGCCCACCGCCGGCGGCCTCACCGTGCTCGGTCGCGACCCGGTGCGCGAGGCCCGCGCCGTGCGCGAACGCGTGGGCTACGTGCCGGACACGCCGGACGCCTACGCCTGGATGACCCCGCGCCAGTTCTACCGGTTCTTGGCCCCCCAGTACCCGACCTGGAGTCACAAGGTGCAAGCCGAGCACTCCGCCACCCTGGGGGTGCCGCTCGACACGCGGTTCGGCGAGCTTTCTCGCGGCCAGGGCACGAAGGCGATGCTGGTCGCGGCCCTCGCGCCGGAACCGGAGCTGCTGCTGCTCGACGAGCCCTTCGCCGGTCTCGATCCGCTGGCGCGCGAGCAAGTGCTGCGGACCGTGATCGACAGCCTGCGGGAAGACGGCCGCACGATCCTGTGCGCCACCCATGATCTCGACGTGGCGGCGAGCATCGCCGACCGAGTCGCGGTGCTCGCCGGCGGCCAGGTGGCGACCCACGGCACCGTCGAAGAGGTGCTCGGCACCGAGCAACCCACGCACATTCCGACGCGCTTGGCGCACACTCTGGCACTCGCCGAGGCCCGATGATGAGCATCGCCAGCACTCTGGTGGCGATCGAGCTCCACGCCGAGCGGCGCGGCCGCCGCGTGGCGTTCGCCGGCGCCGCCATCACCGCCGCTGCCATCGCGGCGATCGCGCCGGCCCAGGGCAACGCCCACCACAACACGATCGCCTGGTGCGCCACGGCGGCGGTGGCGTGGGTCCTCGTGGTGGTCGCGTGCGAAGGCATGCCACGCGATCAGCGAGGCGGCCAGCTCGAGCTCCACCGGCGCCTGCCCGCCGGCATCCTCTGGACCGGCGGCGCCAAGATCGCGGCCGCCGGCGGAGTCACCGCCATGGCGGCCGCCCTCGCCGTGCTCGTCGGCGCCTTCACGCTCGGCGCGCTGCACGACGTGCCCCTCGGTACGACCGCACCGCTCGCCGTGCGCAGTGGACTGGCGGCGGCGGTCGCCGGTTGCGGCATCTGCGGTCTCGGAGTGGCGGTTTCGACCTGGCTGCCGCGCGGCTCGCTGGCGGCGGCCGCAACCGCCCTGCTCGCCGCCACCGCGATCATGCCCTTCCTGTTGGCGCGCGCCACCAACGGTTGGTTCGCCCCACCCCGCACCGATCTCGCTCTGTTGCTCATCGGCGTCCTGCCGGCGCTGGGCCTGGCGGTGGCATGGCGGTCGCTCGCCGGGCTGCGTTGGTCCAGTGGAGCGGTCGGGCCCGCGCACGGCGGGATTCCCGTCGCGCTCGCCGGAATCGCCTTGCTGTCGGGGTGGTATTGGGCCCGCGCCGACGCGTGGGACCGAGTCCGCCCGCTGGACCCGCGCTTCACGATCAGCTCCGGTGTGGTCGGCGCAGGCGCCCAGCGCGCGTTTCTCGATGTGCTCGGTGCCGGCGGCCGCTACGCGTTGACCGTCGACCTCGAGAACGGAGACTACTGGCAGCAGCGAGGAGCTCTGGTCGGCACGCTGGGTCTGGACCATCGCAGTCCGGGCCAGCACGCGATCGTGCTCCGCTCACGACACACGGGTGACGACCCCGACGGCTGGCAGCACGAGCTCCTGGACGGCACCAGCGGCGGACGCATCGCCGGGCCCGGCCCCCTCGCGGCCATCGTCGCTGCGCACGCCGCGGCAGCACACCGCAGCTTGCGAGACAACGCCCCGTTTCGCCGGCGGGACGGCCGCCGCGTCTGGTGGCTGCTGCAGGTCCCCTACGTCGACGACGGCGGGGCTTGGACCGCCATGCCGTGGGCACCGGGCCTTCGACCGTGGGTGCGTCGTGGTGACGCCGTCAAGGTCGACGGCCACACCAAGATCTACGACATTCACAGTGGGCGACTCTGGGACGACACCGGCCCCACCCTCCGCAATGGCTGGTGCCGCGCGGGACACTGGTTGGTCCCCCGCCTCGACCGGCAGTCGGCGACGCCGGCCTGGGATCTACTCGATCCGACCGATGGCGCGCGGCGCGCGTGCCCGGTGCTGGACGGCGTCGATCGCATCGTCGCCAATCTCGACAACGACCGCGTGCTCGCGCACGGCATCGACGGCGCGGTGTGGTGTATCCACCCCGAGGGCAACCACCGCCGAGCAGTCACCCTGCGCGGCGCACCGCTGCGCACGCCGCGCATCGCCTGGCCGGCGGTGTCGCCGGTGTGGACACCGACGGGTCAGGCGGTACTCACCGCGTCACTCGCCGGGCGCCCGACCATCGTAAGGCTCGATCCGCACACCGCCATGCTCACCCCCGGTCCCGCCGCGCCAGCCGGTGAGGTGATGGCGTGCATCGATGACGACACGCTGATCGTCCACACCAAGTCCACGGTGGAGCGCTGGGGCTTCACCCCGGCTTCGCGCACCGTCTTGTTCCCGCGCGGCGAGGGAGTCGCCCGATGATCGCCGTCTTTCGCGCACACTGCCTGACCGAGCTGCGCCAACAGCGCACGGTCTGCGTTGCCATCGCCCTGTTGGCGCCGATCGGAGCAGTCGCGCTCTGCCTCCTGCCCGCACCGAGCCTCGGCTACCGCGGCCCGCTGCTGGCGGGCCTGTGCATGCTGGCACTTCTGGTGTGCGGCGCCTCCGACGCCATCCCCATGGACCTGCGCGGTCCGCAGCGCCGGCTGCTGCCGCGGCTGCCCCGCGGCGCCGGCCCCGCGCTGGCAGCCAAGTTGACCGTGCTCGCCGCTTCCACCGTCGCGATCGGTGTGTGGGGCTGGTGCTGCGGAGCCAACGCCAGCCGCACTCTCCTGGGCCACGACCTCGGCAGCTTGTTCGAAGGCGTACAGACCGACCTGCTGCTGGCGCTGGGCGCCGCGACGTGCGCGAGCACCACCTGGTTGCTGGCGTTGTCGGCTTGGTGGCGGCGCCCGGGTGCTGCCATCGGCGGCGTGAGCGCGGCGATCGCCGCGTACCACACGGTTCCCTGGCTGCTCGGCATGCAGGCCGATCTGCGGGGCTGGTTCGGGTTCACCACCGGTTGGACGATGGCCGCGCTCAGTGGCGGCGCCGCCGCGTGGACTGCCTACCGATGCGGAGCCACTGGCGATCGCCAGCGCGGGCGTGGCCTGCTGCGCGCCGGCTTCGTCTGCGCCGCGGTCGCACCGTTCTGCTGGCACGGCGGCACCCGCGCCACCGCCTGGTTCAACCCCGATCCGCGCGCCGCCGGCTTCGCCATCGACCACTGCTATGCCTCCACCGACGGAGCGACGGTGTTCGCCAACGTCCGCGATCGGCGCGTCCCCGCGGCGCACAACGCGCTGCGCATCGCGGTCGCCGACGGCAGCTACGAGCACGCCGGGGCGGCCGGCTCGGAATGGGGCCCAGTCTGGCCGCGCAGCCTGCTGGCGACGCCCCAGCGCACGGGACAGCGCATCCTGCAACTGGCGGCCCGCGACGGCACCACTGCGGAAGTGATCGACACCCAAACGGGCAGGCGACTCGCTCACGGGCGCGCCGACGCCGCCGTCGCAGCCTGGTTTCGCCAGCTGACCCGGGTCGACCTCCCCGACGGCGGCACCTTCCACCTCGACCTCGCGTTCCGTCCCGACCACAGCCGCTTCAGTGCCGAGCAGTGGGTTGTCCATCGCCATGGCAAGCCACGGGTCGTTTTGCCGGTCGGTCGCAACGCCACCGCCCGGCTGGTCGGCACGGGACTGCGCATCGATCGACGCTGGACTTCCACCGGTGAGCTGGTCGCGCAGATCGTCGACTTCACGCGCGACAGCACCGAGCCATTCCTGCTGCCCCGCGACGCGAGCTACGTCGTCCGCCCGGGCCGTTGGCTGTGTCGACGCAGTACCGACCCCACCGGCCGCCCCATCGCACCGCGCTGGACTCTGTTCGATCCCCACACCCAAACCCACGACGAGGCACCGGGCATGTTGGCAAGCGACCTCCGCGCGTTGCCGTTGGACGACTGGCGCGTGCTCGTGTTCACCCGGCGACACGAAGCCTGGGTCGCGGACACGCGCAGCGGGGGGCGGCGCCGACTCGCGCGCGACTCCTGGCCGGTCGGCATGCGCACTCCAGCGGGGGCGGAGATCCTCTGGATCGGCCGCCGCCTGGCGCGCCTGGACAGCGAGAACGAGACGCTGGCACAGACCCGCGAACACGGCGAAGCTATCCGGCCGATCGCGTGCCTGGACGAGGACACCGTACTCGTCCACACCGAGCGGCAGATCCTCCAGCTCCGCTTCGGCAGCGACTCGGCCCGCGTCTTGTTTCCGTGAGGGTCGCGTCGCTGCTTCGCCGCGGCGCGCCTGCAAACGCACCGATGACCGACGTCTTGACGCGAATCCGCCGTGCCACCGGGGCCGATGAAGTCATCGCTGGTGAGCGGATTCAATCGCTCTGGAGTGGCTATGGCGAAATCCGCCGCTACCACCTCCGCGGCGCCGCGGTGGCGAGCGTCGTCGCCAAGCTCGTACGCCCTCCCGACCAGCGCAGGCACCCGCGCGGCTGGGACGGCGACCACGGCCACCGCCGCAAGCTACGCTCTTACGAAGTCGAGACCGCGTGGTACCGCGGCCTCGCCCGGCGCTGTGATGCGGCGTGCCGCGTCGCCCGTGCGTACGACTGCACGGCGGACGACAACGGCTGGCTCCTGGTGCTCGAGGATCTCGACGCCTCGGGCTACGTCCACCGTCGTTCGCGCGCCACCACTTCGGAACTGCGCGCCTGCCTCGGCTGGTTGGCCGCGTTCCACGCCACGTTCCTGGGCGTCACTGCCGAAGACCTGTGGCCGACCGGCACCTATTGGCACCTGGCGACCCGCCCCGAGGAGCACGCCGCGACGCGCGACCCGGAGCTACGCGCCGCCGCCCCGGCGCTCGACGCCGCCCTGCACGCCGTCCGCCACCGGACGCTGGTGCACGGCGACGCCAAGATCGCCAACTTCTGCTTCGCCGAGGACGGCGGCGTCGCGGCGGTCGATTTCCAGTACGTCGGGGGTGGCTGCGGGGTCCAGGACGTGGCCTACCTGTTCAGCAGCTGCCTCGACGAAGAGCAGTGCGAGCTCCGGGCAGACGAGCATCTCGACCACTACTTTCAATGCCTGCGCCGGACCCTCGCGCAGCGCTCCACGACGGTCGACCTCGACGCCCTGGAGGCGGAGTGGCGTGCCGCCTACCCGCTGTCATGGGCGGACTTCGTGCGCTTCTTGGCGGGCTGGGCGCCCGAACACACCAAGCTGCACGGCTACAGCTGGCGGATGACCAAGGCCGCGCTGGCGGCGATCCGCGCCCGCTGACGCGGCGCCGCCGTCACTCGCGCACGATCTCGAGCTCGAGCTCGCCGAGGTCCGCCGTGCTTTCGCCCCGCGCACTGCGGACGCGATCGATCTCCGCACGCATCACACCTCGATCGGAACAGAAGGCAAACGCTGTGTCGCGCGTGATCTGCGCGCGCTGGAACAACGCCGAGATGTGCTGGTCGAAGGTCTGCCAGCCGAAGGCGCGGCTGTCGGCGATCGTGTTGTAGAACGTGCGATCCTCGTTCTCACCGCGTTCGATCAGCTCGCGCACGCGCATGGTGGATCCCATGATCTCCAACGCCGCCACCCGACTGCCCGACAACTTTGGCAGCAAGCGCTGCCCGACGATGTAGCGCAGCACTTGGCTCAGGCGCGTGCGCACCATCACCTGCTCCGCTTGAGGGAACATGCCGACGATACGGCTCACGGTCTGCCCAGCGTCGATGGTGTGCAGCGTGCTGAGCACCAGGTGCCCGGTCTCCGCCGCCTTGAGCGCGATCTCCATGCTCTCGGCGTCGCGCAGCTCACCGACGAGAATCACCTTGGGCGCCTGCCGCAACGCCGCGCGCAAGCCGGCAGCGAAGGTGGGGAAGTCGCTTCCCTTCTCGCGCTGATTGATGGTCCCGCGCTTGTGCACGTGCTTGAACTCGACCGGATCCTCCAGCGTGATGATGTGCGCCTGGCGTGACTCGTTGATGGCGTTGATCATCGCCGCGAGCGTGGTCGACTTGCCCGAGCCCGTCGCGCCGGTCACCAACACCAGGCCGTTCTGCGTGCGCACGATCTCGTCGAAGATCGAGGGCAGACCGAGCCCCTGCAGTGTCGGCACCTCGGTCGGCAGCACCCGCAGCACGATCGACAGGTTGCCCTGCACCTGAAAGACGTTGGCGCGGAAGCGGGTTCCATCCGCCAGCGTGTAGCTGCAGTCGCACGCGCCGTTCTGCGCCAGCTCTTTGAGCAAGTCCTCGTTGTCGCCGAGGATCGCCTCCGCCAGCTGCGCGGTCCGCTCGCCAGTCAACTGCGACTTGGCAGGATCGCGCACCGCCGGAATCAAGCGGCCGTTGGCCTCGACGAGCGGCGGTTGTCCCACCGAGAAGTTGAGGTCCGAGACACCGTCCGATGCGCGCAGCATCGTCGACAGGATCTTGTCGATGTCCATGTTCGTCCTTCTCAGCGCCCGGAGCCGACTTGCCGGCGGCGGCCACCATCGCGATCCAACAGCTCTCTGTACTCATCCGGCACGGTGTGCAGGTGCCCGACGAAACGCTCCTTCGAGATGCACTTGTCGAACGCCTCGGCCGGATCGATCGACTTGGCCAGCACGAGCTCTTCGATCGAATCGTCGAGCATGCGCATGCCCAGCTTCCTCGAGGTCTGGATCACGCTGACGAGCTGATGCGTCTTGCCCTCTCGAATGAGATTGGCCACGGCCGGCGTACCGACCAGGATCTCCAACGCCGCCACGCGACCGCCGCCCTTGCTGATCCTGCGGAACAGGTTCTGCGCGATGACTCCCTTGAGGGATTCGGCGAGGGTCGTGCGCACCTGCTCCTGCGCATCGGTCGGAAACACGTCGATGATCCGATCCACGGTCTTCGCCGCGTTGGCAGTGTGCAGCGTGCCGAAGACCAAGTGCCCGGTGGCGGCAGCCTCCAACGCCAACGTGATCGTCTCCAGATCCCGCATCTCGCCGATCAGGATGATGTCCGGATCTTCGCGCAGCGCGCCGCGCAGCGCCGCCGAGAAGCTGCGAGTATGCACCCCGATCTCGCGGTGGCTGACCAACGACTTGTAGTTGTGGTGCTTGAACTCGACCGGATCCTCGATGGTGAGGATGTGGTCGCGCCGCATCTTGTTGGCGTGGTCGATCATCGCCGCCAACGTCGTCGTCTTGCCGCTGCCGGTCGGCCCGGTGACCAGGACCAGCCCCTTGTGCAGCATAGCGAACCGCTTGCAGATCTCCGGTAGACCGAGGTCGTCGATACTGAGGATGTTCTCGGGGATCGCGCGGAAGACCGCGCTGACGCCGTTGGATTGGCGAAAGTAGTTGGCGCGATACCGGCCGACTTGCTCGAGCTCGTAGGCGAAGTCGACGTCGCCCGAGTCCATGAACACCTTCATCTTCGGAGCCGGCGCCACTTCGGACAGCCACTCCAGCAGGGTGTCGCTACGCAGTGGCTCGTAGCGGACCGGGTGCAGGACACCGCGGATCCGAAGGCACGGGGCGGACCCCGACGAGAGATGCAGGTCGGAGGCCCCGTGCTTCTGCATCAACCGAAAGAACGAGTCGAGTTTGGCCACAGTGAAGACGTCTTCCTCACTGCTTATCGGCGCTCGCCCGCCGTCACCGTACCGGCAAAAACCAGGAGACGGTGCAGCAGCTGAGCCCGAGGCTCTCCGCGGGCGACTAGCGCTCCTGCAGAGAGGCCAGGTAGGCGACGACGTCGCGCAGCTGGGCGGCGGTGAGAATGCCGCCCATTGGTGGCATTGACGACACAGGCTCGGTGCGCGCTGCGATCTGCGACACCGGGATCTCGACTTCGGCCTCTCCCTCGGGTTTCAGACGCAGCACGGTCTCGGACTCACCGCGCACCGCACCGACCCGGGTCGTGCCGTTGTCGAGCGTCACCGCGATCGTGCCATAGCCCTCGGTGATCGCCGCGGTCGGCTGGACGAGCGCCAACAACAGATCCTGACGCGTCCGATCCGCGCCGATGCCATCGAGCACGGGCCCGGCATCACCACCATCGCCGGCAACGCGGTGGCAGCGCGTGCAAGTTGCGGAGACGTGTTCGCGGAACACTTTCTCGCCGGCGGCAACATCTCCACCGACCAACGTCTCCGACCAATCCCGCAGCGGATCCCCGGCGGGCTTGGCGTCCCGGTAGCTCTGCAGCGCGTCTTGGATCTCGGTCTCGGGCCGCGCCTGGGCTGCAAGGACCACGTCGAGCGCGAGCTCGGGCGCGATGCCGCCAGCGCGCAACGCTTCGACCTGCGCCGCGATCAGGGCAGCGGCGTTGGCATGGGGAATGGCGGCGAGCAATTGCAGCGCGTGGCGCTGCTCCGAGAGCTCCCCCTGGGTCAGCGCGGCGGCTAGGACCGGAATCGCCGCCAGCGGCTCGAGCTTGGCCGCCAATGCGACGGCCGCGCGCCGCAACTCGGGCGCGGCGGACGCGGCACACTGCTCGAGCTCGGCGCGCGCGGCCTCGGGTCGCAGTGCTCCCGCCGCCGACAGCGCCGTCGCCCGCGTAGTGGCGCCGACCGCGGGCTCGCGCACCAGCGCCATCAGTTCCGGGACGACGGCATCCGCCTTCAGGCTCCGCGCCGCGTCGATCGCGGCGATGACCACCGACGCGGGCGCAGCCGCCACGGCCGCACCGAACTCCGCCACCAGAGGAGCCACGGCATCCCCGGCGTCTCGCGCGGGCAAGGGCCGCCATAGCCCAAGGACCATGTCGCGCGCCGACGGCGCCGCCCATTCGCCGAGCGCGGCCAGAGCCAGCGCTCGCATCTCCTCATCGCCGGCGCCGCCCGTGGCGAACTCCACCAACCGGTGCGCCGCCGCCCGCGTGCCGAGCCACTGATTGGCGGCGATCGCCCGGCGAGCGAACGGACGCTCGGCGGCCGCTGCACTCATGAGGGCGGCGGCCAGCGCCGGTCGGGCGGCTTCGATCGGCACGTCGTGGATCGCCCGCGCCGCCTCCACGACGATGCTCCGCTCCTCGTCATCGAGGAAGCGGGCAACCGCCGCGTGCCGCAAGCGGCGCAGTGCCAGCAGCACGGCGCGTCGCACCGACGGGTCGGCGGTGCCGATGGCCTCGATCAACACGTCCTCGTCGCCGGTGCCGAGCAGTCCCATCACGCCGGCGTGCCGCAGCACCGGGTCGCGGTCCGCGTTGGCGGCGAGCATCTGGCAAAGCGGCGCGAACGCGGGCGCGTGGCCCAGCGCCCCCAACGCCTGCGCGGCGGCGGCGCGGACCCTGGCGCTCGGATCGTCGAGACACTCGATCAGCGCGGGCGCCGCGGCCACATAGCGCGCGTCGCCCGCGACGCGGGCCATCTGCTTGCGGATCTCGGCGTCGCCGTCTTCGAGCAACTCACCGACATCTTCGAGCACATCCGGCGCGCTCATCCGCGCCACTTGGCCAAGGGCCCAAAGTGCATGCACCCGCGCGATGCGACGCCCGGGCCGACCCGCGACTGCCACCAGCTGCGGCACGATCGGACGCCCTTGCCCCGCCAACGCGAACTGCGCACCTTGACGCACTCGACGATCGGCGTGCCCGAGCAAATCCAGCAGCTCCTCGACCGATCGATCGGCGAAACCGACGCGCAGCAGAGCCGCGGTCTGCGACACGTCCGGTGCCGCGCGGCGATCGGCGGCGGACACGCGGTAGATGCGACCCTTCCCCGGGGCATCCCAACCCTCGGTCCAGTCGGTCAGGTACAGGGCACCGTCCGGGCCGAACTCGACATCGGTCGCCAACACCCGCCAAATCAGGTCGGAGCGCGCATCCAACTCGAAACCGGCGCCCTTGGGCAGTACGCGCACCGCGTGCACTCCGCTCGGCGCGCTGGCTCCGCGGAAGTCGCACAAGAAGAAATGATCGGCGTACCTCGGGGGCAGCGCGACACAGCCGGGGTTGTAGACCAAGCCCGACGGCCCGCTCGCCAAGTTGGCGACCGGCGGCACGATCCAAGCGGCCTGCCCAGCGAAGGCGGGGTGCCACAGCTTCTCCTCGTTCCAGGGACCCCGGTCACCGAGGTACTGGAAGCTCATCAGCCAGCCGCTGTCACCGCCCTGCACGACGTGGACCCAGCGCGCTGCGTCGCCTCCATCCGAGTTGTTGTCGCCGGTGAACAGGTTGCCCCATCGGTCGAACGCCAACTCCTGCGGGTTGCGCAGACCGCTGGCAAACACCTCCAGGTGGGACCCATCCGGCTCGCAACGCAGCACCGCCCCGGTGTGCGGATACTCGAGCCGGACGCCCTCGGCCGTGGTCACGTTGAACCCGCGGTCGCCGATGCTGAAGTACAACCTGCCGTCGGGACCGAAGCAGAGACCGTGCATGTCGTGGCCGAGCAGCGCCGTGTGCACGCCGAAGCCACCGTGCAACGCCGATCGGCCATCGGCGACGCCATCCCGATCGCGATCCTCCAACCGCCACAGGTGCGGGATGCACGTGTAGTAGACGTGTTTGCCCGCGGCGAGCACGCCGGCAGCGATCCCGGCAGCCGCATCGCTGAAGCCGTCGGCGAAGACGCTGGCGCGGTCGGCGACTCCATCGCCGTCGTCATCGAAGATGCAGCGGATGCGCTCGTGGTGTTGCGCGTAGCTGTCGAACTCGTCGCCGAGGTGTCTCGCGTACTTGGCAACGCGATCCTCGACCGTCGTGCACGCCAGGTCATCGTCGATCCAATAGGTGTGGCGGCGGTTGTCCGTGACCCCCGCGTGCAGCCGAAAGGTCTCACAGACGTAGAAGGTGCCGCGGTCATCGATGTGGAACGCGACTGGATTGGCCAGCAGGGGCTCGGCGGCCACCAGCTCGACCGACAAACCGTCGGCTGGCTGGAACCGTGAGATCGCAGCGCGCGCCTCGTCGGAGGCGGGGGCGATCGCGGGAACGTACGGAGCCGACTGCGCAGCGGCGCCCGCGGAGGCGACCACCGCGAGCAACGCTGGCCAGCGGACCGGTGGGATGGGAGAACGCGACATGCGACGGAGAGCGTATCCCGACGGCGGGAGGATGTCGGCGGCTCACCCCGTCTCCGGCCGTCAGCTTCCGCGCCCCTGCGCGGGGGGAGCCAACCAACCGATGCCCGCCGCACGAGCCTGCTCTGCGAGCGCGGACACATCGCGCGTGAGCACGGCTTCCGCCTCGGCGCGAGCCGTCCGCAACGACTCTTGCGCATCGTCCATCAGCTCTTTTTGCGCGTCGGTCGGCGCCCGCCAAGAGGAGGCCAACGAGCGCATCGCCCAGGCGATGGCCGCGCGTGGATGGTTGCGCGGGTGCACGCCCTGCCGAGCGCGCGGTCCGGCCAACGCCTCGTAGGCGCCATCCACGCGGTCGCGCACCGTCTGCGCGCGCTGCACCAACTCGCCGAGGCGGTCGTCGGTCGGGTCCACGGCCTGCCGGACGTCGACCTTCTCCAGCAGCCGCCCGATGTCGGCCCGCGCGTCCTCCAAGCGGTCGAGCAAGCCGATCAGCTCCTCCTTCCACGCTCCCATTTGGAGCACCGCGGCTTCGTTGGCGGCCCGGTCTTCTGCGCTGATCTGCAAGCGTGGATCCGCCAGCACCTTGACCGAGACCTCGGGGTGAAACACTCCGAGCACCAAACGCACGGTGTAGTCTCCCGGGGGCACCTCGGGTCCATGCGGATCGAGCAGCGCGCCGTCCTCCCGCTCTTCACCCGGGAAGGGGCGGAAGCCATCGCGGCGCAAGTTCCACACGACGGTGTTGATGCCTCGCACGACCGGCCGCTCGAACACGCAGACCCGCTCCTTCGCAGCGTCCATGACCTCCACGCGCACGCGCGGCGCTTCGCCGACCACGCCGTTGACGCCGGGGCTCGGCAACGCGGCGCCGTCGGCAGCAAAGCGGATCAGCGCGCCGTACGGGCGATTGTCGCCCCGGAACTCGCCATCGCCGGGAAAACGCGAGGCGTCCGTTTGCCGGACCCAGTGCTGCGGAGCATCTCGCACCGGAAAGGGCTTGAGACCGGCAGTCAGCTCCTCCGCGCTCAGCCCGCGCAGCGGGCCGATGTCGTCGATCACGTAGATGCCCCGACCATGCGTTCCGATGATCAGGTCGCCCGCGTCCTGCTGCAGCGCCAGCGAGCGCACCGCGACCGTGGGCAAACCGTGCGTGAACGGCGTCCAGCTGCGACCACCGTCGATCGACAGCCACAGGCCGAACTCGGTGCCGAGGAACAGCAGCTCGCGGTGCAGCTTGTCCTGCAGCAGGACGTGCGCGTAGCCGCGGACACCGTCGGTCGCCAACCGTTGCCAGGAGACGCCGTAGTCTGTAGTGCGGTAGACGTAGGTCTCGAAATCCGCGCGGCGGTGGTTGTCGAACACCACGTACGCCTCGCCGGCATCTTGCCACGAGGCTTCGATATGGGCGATCCAGGTGGACTCCGGCACTCCCGCGCACCGCGCCGACATGTCGTCCCCCCAACTGTCGCAGTCGTCCGTGGTGACGTGGAGCCGGCCGTCGTCCGAGCCCGCCCACACGACGTCACCGCTGATCGGGCTCGGTGCGATCGCGGTCAGGGTCGTGAAGTTCTCGGCCCCGGTGACGTCTGCGGTGAGCCCACCGCTCTCGGCCTGCCGCTGCCACTCGACGTTGTCGGACGTCAGGTCGTCACTGACGGTGGTCCAGGTTTCGCCGTCGTCGCCGGACCGGTGCACGAATTGACTGCCGAAGTAGATGGTGCCGGAGTCCCGATGGATGGCCAGGGGGGCATTCCAACCGAACCGCAGCGGCGCGTCCCCCTCCGGCAGGTTGCTGCGCGTCGGCCGGATGCTGCGCCGCTCGCCGGTGCGCAGGTCGAACCGATGCAGGTAGCCCTCTTGCGTCATCGCGAACCCGACATCCGGCAGCGTGGGGTGCGGGTGGGTGCCGAAGCCATCGCCGAAGCCCACCTCCTGCCAGTGGTGGTTGCGAATGCCACCGTTCTCGGCGACCACGGCCGGGCCACGCCACGAGCCGTTGTCCTGCATGCCTCCGTAGACCAGGTAGCCGATGCCACCGGGATCGAGCTCGCCGGCGGCGACGTGGTACAGCTGTGCCAGCGGTAGATTGCCGACTACGCGCCAGGTCGCGCCCCGATCGCGGCTGACGGCCACGCCGCCGTCGTTGCCGTCGAAGATCAGCTCGGGGTCCTCGGGGTGGATCCACCACGCGTGATGGTCGGGGTGCACGGTCGCCGCCGTGACCAGCGGGGTGAACGTCCGCCCGCCATCGACCGACACGTCCACTTCGTCGTGCAGGTTGTAGACACGGTCGGGTAGCCGCGGATCGACGCGAATGTCGCAGTAGTAGAACGGCCGCGGCGCGATGTCGTGGTCGTTGTTCACCAACTGCCAGCTCTGGCCACCGTCCGCCGACCGGTAGAGCCCACTGCGTTCCGCCTCGATCAACGCGTAGACCACGTCGGGATTGCTGCGCGCGATCGCGATCCCGACGCGCCCCCACTCTCCCTCCGGCAAGCCGTGTTCCACGCCGAGCTCCTGCCACGTATCACCGCCGTCACGCGTCACGTGCAACCCCGAGTCGGGTCCGCCAGAGCGGAAGGAATGGGGCGAGCGCCGGTGATCCCAGAGCGCCGCGAACAGCTTGTCGGGGTCCCGCGGGTCGGCGACCAAATCAGCGGCTCCGGTCCGCTCGCTGCGCTGCAGCACGGGCTCCCAGGTCTTGCCTGCGTCTTTCGTGTGGAACACACCCCGCTGCGCGTTGTCGCCCCAGGTCATCCCCAGGGCCGCCACCCATGCGACATCCGGGTTGGTTGGATGCAGCACGATGCGGTGGATGCGCTCGGTCTGACTCAGGCCGAGGTGCACCCAGCTGCTGCCACCGTCGGTCGTCCGATACACGCCGTTGCCGACCGATGCGCTGTTGCGCGGGTTGCCCTCGCCGGTGCCGACCCACACGATGTCCGGGTTGGGTTGAAAGATCGCGACCTCACCGATGGCGGCGACGTCCTGCTCGTCGAACACCGGCTGCCAGGTCAGGCCCGCGTTGCTCGACTTCCAAACCCCGCCGGTCGCAGCACCGACCCAGACGATGTTCGGGTCGGCGACGACCGCGTCGATCGCCGCCACCCTGCCGCTCATGCCGGCGGGGCCGATGGAGCGCGCCTCGAGCCCCGACAAGAGCTCGGGCGGAATCTGTGCGGAGATCGAGCCGGCGAGCAGAACGATCGTGAGAACGACGCGCATTCCCCTCATCATGCAGCACTCTCACCCGTTGGCCATAGCCACCGCGGGTCGATCCCGCGGCAGCCCCTCCCACCCCTCCGAGAATGAAGATCCGCGCCGCCGTCCTCGAATCCTTCGGCTCCCCTCTCGTCGTTCAGGAACTCGACCTACAAGGACCTCGCGCCGGCGAGGTCCTGGTCAAGCTGCACGCCTGCGGCGTCTGCCACACCGACCTGTACACCGCCAGTGGCGCCGATCCGAGCGGCTACTGCCCGACGGTTCTCGGCCACGAGGGCGCCGGCGTCGTCGAGGCGGTTGGCGAGGGCGTCACCTCGGTCGCCGTCGGCGACCACGTGATCACGCTGTTCTCGCCCGAGTGCGGCGAGTGCGTGCACTGCCGCAGCGGCAAGACCAACATCTGCACGGCGATCCGTGCCCAGCAAGGTCAGGGCTACTTGCCGGATGGCAGCGCGCGCCTTTCCCGCGACGGCGAGCCGATGCGGCACTTCATGGGCTGCAGCACGTTCGCCGAGTACACCGTGATGCCCGAAGTCGCGCTGGCCAAGATCGACAAGGCCGCAGACCTCAGCGCGGTGTGCACGCTGGCGTGCGGCGCGACCACCGGGATCGCGGCCGCACTGTGGAAGGCCGAAGTGGAGGCCGGCGCAACTTGCGCAGTGTTCGGCGCCGGCATGGTCGGCCTCGGCGCCGTCGTCGGCGCAAAGCTGCGCGGCGCCGAACGCATCTTCTGCGTCGACCTGTCTCCCCAACGCCTCGAGCTCGCCCGCCGCTACGGCGCGACGGACACGATCGTGGCTGGCGAGGACAGCGTGCAGCAGATCCTGGACGCGACCGGCGGAAACGGCGCCGACTACACCTTCGAGGCGACCGGCCTCGTCGACGTGATGGGCCAGGCGGTCGAAGCAGCGCGCATCGGCTGGGGCCTGTGCACGGTCCTCGGTGTCGCCGGCAAGGGCGAGCAGCTGGGCATCGTCCCACGCCTGCTGATCACGGGACGGCGGGTGCAAGGCGGTAGCTTCGGCGGCGCCAAGGGACGCACGCACGTTCCGCAGTTGGTCGACATGTACCTGGATGGCAAGATCGACCTGGACGGGTTCGTCTCGCACCGTCTCACCCTCGACGACGTCAACCGCGGCTTCGAGCTGATGGAGCAACAGGACGGCATCCGCTCGGTGATCGAGTTCAAGTGATCATCGAGCGCAGCATGCACGACGGCTGGCTGTCGAACACCTGGTTGGTGGGCGACAAGCCCGGCGGTCATGCCGTAGTGATCGATACCGGCGCGCCGCTGGCGCCCATCGTGGCCGCGGTCGAGGCGCACCGCCTGACGGTGACGCACGTCTTGTGCACGCACCACCACTACGACCACGTCGCCCACAACGACGACTATAGGCAGCGCTATGCCTGCCCCGTGTGCGCACATCCCGCCGAGGTCCCGCTGTTCGGCGACCGAGTCGAGCAGACGTTGGAGGACGGGGCCGAGATCAGCAGCGGCGACCTCCGCGTGCGCGCGCTGCACGTCCCCGGACACACCACGGGGCAGCTCGCCTTCCTGATCAACGAACGTCGCGTGTTCACCGGCGACACGCTGTTTCGCGGCAGCGTCGGCGGCACCCGAGGCCCGGGTCACGGCACCTTCGATCAGCTGCGCCACTCGATCATGGAGGTGCTCCTGCGACTGCCCGAGGAGACCGTCATCCACCCCGGCCACCGCGGCGAGACCACGGTCGCGCGCGAGCTGCGCGACAACCCGTTCGTCCGCGCCTGGCACCAACCGCAACCCTCGGCCGCCACCTCGCGCTGCCGCGCCATGGGAAGACCGGCCGAGCTCTTGCTGCGCGCTCCGGACTACGACGGGGGCACCAAGTGCTGGGTGCGATTCGACGACGGCACGACCGACGTCGTCGCAGGATCGCGCGTCACCTCCGTCTAGCAGTCCGTTAAAAAAGTCATTCGCCCCGCCACCCGGCGCCTCTTAGCGCAGCTCGTCACGCGAAAGCCTCGCCGAATCCACTGATTCGCCTGCGTTTTCGCGCGCCGACCCGCATCGACAACCACCGGATTGCGAGACGAAGCACTTTCTCAACGGCCTGCTGGGAACCCAATAGCGAGCGCCACGGCTCGCTCAACGCAGCGGCACCTCGAAGAAGTCCGGCCGCGGCCGCGCGGAGAACCGGCCCAACAAGTGCGGCCTCGGTTGCAACGGCAAGAACACGCTGTCGTTGGTCCGCAGGATGTCTCTCAGGCGCGCGGCCTGTGGAGACCAGTCCGGATCCCCGGCGGTGCGGTTCTCGGCGTGGAACGTCGCGATCTCGTCGACCAGTGCCAGCGCACGTTCCCGATCGCCGGACCCCGCCGTCATGGCGATCAGGCGAACGTAGCGGTCGACCAGCCAGTTCAGGTCCCAGCGACGGGTGCCGAAGCGCCGCAGGCCGTAGTCGACCTGCCGCTGGTGCAGGTGGATCAACCGCTGCCAACGCTGGTGGCGGATCAGCAGCTGGGTGATCGGCGAGCGCACGAAACGGGGGGTCTGCCGCTCCGGGTTGAGCTTGGCCAGCATCTCCTGCGCCAGATCCTCGTCGCCGTGATCCATGGCGATCTGCGCCAGCATCGAGATGGTCTCGACGAAACGCGGCAGGAGGCCGAGGGCGGTGCGCAGTTGATGGATCGCTTCCTCTCGACGCCCCTCCTGCACGAAGAGCTGGGCGAGCCGCAAGTAGATCAGGATCCGGTTGGGAGCGATCTGACGCGCCCGCTCATACACCTCGCGGGCCTCGGGGGCTCTGCCCAACGCGGCCAGGAGCTCGGCGAGCGCCACGTGGCTGCGCACTTGACCATGGCGCTGCTCCTCCTCGAGGGCCTGCAACGCCAAGCGCGCGACCTCGAACGCCACCGGCTTGGGTGCGCGCGGATCGGACAGCAACCTGGTCGCCACGGTTCCGGCCTGCTCCGCGATCTCGCGCGTGGCAAACGTGTCCATCTGCATGAGCTCGCGAAACAAGACGTCGGGTCGGTCCTCAGGCCCGGTCTGCTGGATCGCCCGGGTGAGGCGCGCGGCGGCCTCGATGTTGGGCACGTTGATCCGGTAGGCGACCGTCGCGGTGGTGATGCCGACGGCCGCGGTGACCAGGGCGAGCCGCCCGCGGGGCCAACCACCGGCCGGCGCCGCCTCCGGCGGTGGCTGGGAACCGCTGCGCAGCGCGGCGATCACCGAGAAGAACAGGATCTGACCACACAGGTTGGGCGGCTCGTAGCACAACGCACTCAGCTCGGCGACCAAGACCGCCGCGAACAGAGCGCGCTCGAGCCCGGGCCAGGCCGACGTACGCCAGGTGTTGCGGATCCCCGCCCACAAGAACCAGCTCAGCGCGGCCAGCCCCAGAATCCCGCCCGCGGTCACCGACTCCAGGAAGACGTTGTGCGAGTGGTCGTACCAGCTGTTGAGCCGGACCTGACGGGGGTTGTGGTAGGCGTCGAAGACGTACGGGAAGTTGTTCTGCCCCCACCCGAGGATCGGGTGATCGAGCCATCCCTGGAACACCTGCTCCGCCAACGTCTCTCGCAACCACAAGGCGTGGGACAAGGTGGCGAAGCGCTTGAAGAACGGCGAGGTCCAGACGAGATCGAAGTCGAAGTAGACGACGATGGTCACGGCGGCGACCAACACCGCGAATGCCGCCAGTGCGATCCAGGCCAACGTGCGCACGCGTCCCCCTGCCCGCGTCGCGAACAACAGGCTCACCGACAACCCGAGCAGGAGCCCGGCCTGGGCGGAGCGCGTCGACGTGAACCCGAGACAGAACAGGAACACGACGACCGCCACGCTCCACACCACCCGCGCCACGAGACTGCGCGCCCGCAACAGCATGCACAACGCCAGCGGCACGTGCACCATGAGGTAGGCGGCCAAGAAGACCGGGCTGCCCAACCGCGCATCCATGCGGAACTTGAGTCCTTCGCCGCCCACTTGCTGGTGAATCCGGTAGAGCCACCGCAACTCGGGGTCGAACTGCACGCCCACCTCGCTGTGCAGCCACTGCATGACACAGAACAGCGACACGACGGCACAGGCGCACAGCGAGAGCAAGAAGAAGCGCTCCCACCACCGGCGGTCGAAGACGATCGAGGCCACCAGCAGGAACGCGAACAGGTGGAGGTCGGCGACCAGCCCCTGCATGCGCTCGAAGTTGCTCCAAAAGCTCTGCTGCGGGTGCACGCCGAGCACGTCGGCGACCGCCATGATCGCCAGGTACACGGTGAACGCGAGCACCGCGCCGTTCCACCGCGGCCGATAGCGGCGATCGAAGATCGCGAGGATCAACCAACAACCGGTGACGATCTCGACGATGAAGCGAAACGCGAAGTGCTTCGGTGTGATGTCCGGGAAGAAGAGCGGTGGGATCGGCTCGGACTGGCCACTGCAAACCAGCGGCAAGAACGGCACCAAGAGCAAGCCATAGCGGGCGATTGCCAAGAGCACGCGCTCGGCAAGCTCGTCGGGCTGCGTTGTCGCGGAGGTGGGCGGCATGAAGGTCTGGTCGAGGGGATCTTTCGAGCCCGAAGCCGATTTCGCAAGCACCGGACCGGCTTCCAACTCAGCGTGACGGGGGCCGCAACCAACGCTGCGGCGGGGGCCGACGCCCGTATTGCTCTCGAGCGTCCCGGAGTTGCGGTTTCGAGATCCTCACGACAACCGGCCTTCGGCAGTGTTGTCGCCGCGCCTCAGCCACGCGGCAGCCCGAGCTCCTGCAAGCGACGCAGGGTCGCCTCGGCATCGTTCACCTTGCCTTGGCTGCGCTGGCTCTCCGCCAGCTGTCGGAACACTGCGTCGACCTCCGCCGGCTCGGCGAGTCCGTGCCGCAACGCAAACCGCGCGTTGTTGGCAGCCCTTGCCAGGATCGTCTCCGCCAGGTCGTGCCGGCCGCGCGTTCGCAGCACTTCCATCAGCGCCGGCGCGGGCGCGACCCAACGATCCGGCGGCAGGATCCGGAGCAAGAGGCGCTCCGCCAGCGCGTCCTCCCGCCCGCCTCCGTGCAGAGCGACGACGGCGTAGATCAGCGCTGCCTCGCGGTAGCTGGGCTCGAGCTCGTACGCGCGGCGGGCCAACTCCATGGCGCGCGGCCAGCGACCGAGCCCCAGCATCGCCTCGGCGAGCGCGTGCAGAATCTGCGGCTTGGTCGGCGACAACTCGAGCGCCCGCTCCAGCAACGGGACCGCCTCGGAGTAGCGCCGCGCCTTGTTGAGAAGATCACCGGTCAGCGTGAGCACTTTCGCCGTCGGCCGCCGCTCGCGCAGCTCGTCGCGCATGCCGGCGACGGCGAGGTCGACGAACTCGGTCACCAGCGGACTGGCGCGCCCCTGCCCCAGCACCTCGGTCGCCAGCACGACGGCCTGCTCGCGGACGTCCGAGCGACCGAACGACTCGATGGCCATCGCCTCACCGATCGCCGGCACGCGCCGCCCCCGGCGCTCGACCACCGGTTCCGCGAACGCCCGTGCCGCCAGCGCAGCGCTGCGGGCAGCCGGCGCGTTGACGAACCAGGTCGCCACCGGAATCGCGACCGCCGCCGCCAGCAGCCCGACCTTGGCCGCCGCCGGCCACGACCTGCCCGGCGGGGGCCCCGCCGCCGCCCGCGCCCGGCTCTCGGCCAGGGCGAAGAGCGAAAACATCAGCAGGTAGCTGCCCAAGTGGTCGAGCTGCATGCTGAGGAAGGTGACGTGGCCGCACCAGAGGGCGACGACCATGGCCCGGTCCAACACACCCGGCAGCAGCTTGTGGCGGCAGACCATGAACACGGGCAGCACCAAGAGCACGACGTAGGCCACCGCACCGAGGACGCCACCCGCCACCAGCCATCCGAGCAGCACGTTGTGCGGCTGGTCGAACCACATCCGGTCGACGTAGAGCTCGGGCGGGTGGTGGCGGTCGAACACGACGCCGAAGCACTCTTGGCCCCAACCGAGCAGCGGCCGCTCCATGACGCCCTGCCAAGCCGCCACCCACATGTCCCAGCGGCGCTCGAGCGTCGCGCCCGAGAATCTCAACCGTTCGGCACCCACGCTCGCGAGCCACTCGGGCCGGGTGACGACCAGCGCGCCGAGCACGACCAAGCCGAGCACGGTGCACCCGACCGCGGCCCAGGCCACGCGGCGGACGCCCGGGCGCTGCCCGGAATCCAGGGCCAGCACCAGCAAGGCGGCGCCGCCGCCGGTCAGCAGACCGAGCTCGGCGATGCGGGTTTGCGTCCAATGACACACGCAGACGAACCAGGCCGCCGCCAACAGCGCCGCCCACCGCCGCGCACCCCGACACCGCAACCCGAACCACACCGCCAGCAGCGCGTGCGTCTGCAAGTAGGCGCCGAGGAACACCGGACTGCCGAACGCGGCATCGACGCGCAGGTAGCGCGGATCGATGGTCCGCGCGTGGCTGACCAACAGAGCGCCCAGGCGGCCTTCCAGATCGAGCAAGCCATGGGTTCCCAGCCACTGGAGAGTTCCCGACAACGCGATCCACGCCGCCGCGGCCAACGAGCAGCAGGCGAACCGGCGCCACCAAGTCAGCGAATCGAACACCGTGCTCGCCATCACCGCGAAGCCGGCCAGATGCACGACCCCGATCCACCCCTCCATGCGCTCGAGGCTGCTCCACAGGCTGCGCTGCGGATCGAACCCCAGAGCATCCGCAAACGCCGTCACCACGACGAACGCGAGCAGCGCCCACATGGCGAGCGATCGCCGCGGCCGAAACTCCGGGTGCCGGCCGATCAGCACCAGCCAGAGCGCGAACAACACCGCGGTGAGCGCGCGGAACGCGAAATGCTTGGCGGTGACGGCCGGGTACAGCAGCGCCGGCGATCCCCAGCCGGCAACCACCGGCATCAGCAACGGCACCAGCAAGAGGCCGTAGCGAACCAGGGTCGCGGCCAAGGCCGGTGGCGGCGCGGCGCGCTGGGTCACGGGCGGCATGACCGGTCAGCGCGGTCGCCAACCGACCGGCTGCACCCAGGATTGCTGTAAGGCGCCGTCGAACGCCGGGTTCTCCGCCGCCAGCGACGAGGACACGACGGCGCGCACGTAGAGCTCGTCGCCCGCTAGATCGTACGCGGGCGCAGTCCCCTCGACGCGAGCCAGGACTTCACCCACGTCGGCCGAATAGCGGCGCGTGGCGCGCATCACCTTGCCGTCCTGGTCGACCACCGGTGCGCTGCGGCGGTCGTAGCCGCGCCGCGTGCCGATGAACTCGGTGACGTAGCGGGCACCCGCTTGCGGCCGGATCTGCAGGCGCAATCGCCGAGCGGCCGCGTCGAAGACGACGTCGTCCAGCACGACGCCACTCGAGCCGTAGAACTCACCCTGTTGCATGGCCTCGATCAGGGCGCGCGCGGACAACTCGGCCGCGCGCACCATGATCCAGCCACGGCCCGGCGACGCCCCGTGCTTGCCGAAGTACTGGTGGCTGTCGTCGGTCGCGACGCCGAACAGCGGCGGCGCGCCGAGCTCCGCCAAGCGAATCGTGTTGGCGACGTCCCACATGTCGTCGACGCTGGCATGATCCTTGTCGCCAGCCTGCGCCACGCTGGGATGGCCGTTGAAGATCTCGAAGAACTGCTCCTCGACGACGTGCGCCAAGTCCTCGGCCGTGATCGCCCAGCCGTAGTTGGGGTGGTTTACGTGCGCGAGGATTGGACCACCCGAAGCAGCGGCTTCGGCATGCACCGCCTGCAGAATCCGGCGCAACACATCGCGCACGTCGTCCCCGCCCGGAGGCGGAATCGCGCGCACGAGGTTGATCGCATTGACGTGCAAGGGCAGCGAATCGAACTGATCGGTGATCTCCTCGGCGGTGATCAGGGCGAACCGGCCGGGTTCCTCGAGCAGGCTGCGGACCTCGTCCAGCCGCTTGAGCCGCACTTGCAGCGCACCGTCGACCCGACGGGTCTCCACCCAGTCTCCTTCGAAAGCACGCCGATAGCGCGATAGGCCGGTCCGACCACCGCGGCGGATCACATCATCGTTGTCGATCCACCGCTCGTGATCGGCGACGATGTTGTGGTCCGACAAAGCCAAGAAGTGGTAGCCGCGCTCGCGGTACCAGCGGGCCACCATCTCCGGAAAGTCGTTGCCGTCGCTCCAGAGCGTGTGGGTGTGCAGGTTGCCCTTCCACCAACGCGCGGCAGGCAGGGGTCGGGCCGCACGGGACCCATCGGCATCCGTGGCGTCCCGCTCGGCGACGCGGCAGCCGACGAGCTCGGCGACCAGGCCGCAGGCGATGAGGCCGACACCGAGCCGGAATAGCCATCGCGCCAACACGAGCGGCGACGGTAGGGGACGAGGAGGTGCCGGGGCAACGATCCGGTCGGCCAACGGCCGTTGGCACGGGTGCGACCGCCGGATCCTGACTCGGGAAGCGCGCCCGAACCGGTTTCCGAGCCAGCGCAAGCTGCGTTATACTACGCAGATCCGTTTCGCGGCCATCGCCGCGTGGGCCCGCGGGAAAGCCTCCGCCTGGGGATCGGGTTCTCCCCCATTTCACCACTCCTCCCACGACCATGCTTCGACCTCAGTGTTCCGCTGCCCTGTGCATGCTGATCGCCCTGGGCCACGTCCTCCCCGCCCAGAACTCGGTCCTCGACGCCTACGAGGGCTTTGATTACAGCCAACAGGCCCTGCACAACGCCGCCCGCGGCAACGGTTTCTCCGCGCCATGGATCGGCGTCGAGCCGGACATCAACGGCCTGGTCAGCTGGTGGCCGTTGGATGGGTCGGCGGGCGATGTGGGCCCCTACGGCAGCCACGGCACGGAGTTCTTCGCCAAGTACGCGGCGACCACCAACTTGCCGTGGTCCACCGATGCCCTGCTCCTCGATGGCTCCAACCACATCGAGCTGACCGCGCACTTGAGCCGCTACCTGGCGATGTACGGGGGCACGGTCGCGTACTGGGTGCGCACTTCGGAGAGCGCGCCCAGCCGACCGGTCTTGGTGATCAGCTCGACCACCATCCCGCGGTATCAGGCAGCGCTCGAGATCAACGCCGGCAACACGACGTTCGATGTCGAAGGCGATGTGTATACCAATGGCGCCGCCCTCCGTGGGGCGGGCGTTGCGGACGGAAACTGGCACCACGTCGCCATGCGCGCCAACGGCAACGGCGACTGCGACATCTTCGTCGACGGAGCCCGATCCGCGACCCGCAACGAGGGCTTCTTCGGCTACGCGCCGGCATCCGACGTGATGTTCATCGGCCACTCGGAGGTCGGCGGCCAGGCCAACAACTTCATCGGCGAGATCGACGATCTCGCGATCTGGAACAGCGCGCTCACCGACCAAGAGATCGATGACCTCGCCAACAAGCTCTACCCACCGATCGGCGCCGTCGGCACGTCGCTCGGCCCGGGCCCCACGTTGACCAACCAGTCGCTCAGCAACAGCGCCTACGCCGGGACCGGCCTGGACTCGCGCGGCGGCGCCTTTCGGGACTCGACCGGAATGCGTGCCATCCGGTTCCTCGGATCGACGATCGACACGACGTCGGCGGGCGAGACGTACATCAGCTTCTTGGCCCGGCGCGAAGACGGCACCGCCACGCGTGGCCTCGTCATGGAAGCCGCGGAGTTTGGCACGCTAGCGTGTGTCATCGGCTGGACCAACACCGGCAACTGGCAGCTCGGCCTGCGCCGAGGGCTGCAGGGGCCGGTCATGAACGACGCCACGACTTACTTCTGCGTGGTGCAGATCCTTCGCACGCAGGGCGGTGGTGACGCCATTTCGTTGAAGGCGTACGCGCCCGGCGAGACCGTACACACCGACCCGTCGCAGCTGTCCGGCGTCGGCACCGCCGCGAACAACTGGACCATGACCGTCTCCGAGCGCAGCCAGGTCGTCGCAACGCACCTGTTGATTACGCCGCAGTCCACGGACCCCACCAATGACGGGGTGGCCCTCTTGGACGAGCTCCGCATCGGCTCGACCTGGGAGACCGCCACGTCGAAGTGGTTCGGTCAGGGCTGTGGTGGCCTGACGATCGGCACCAACAACTCCGCGGAACTCGGCAGCAGGAACTTCGCGGTGACGCTGTCGGGCGCGCAGTCCTCGAGCCCTGCGTTCTTGTTCCTCGGCCTGAGCAACGCGGTCTGGTTCAGCAACCTTCTGCCCCTGGACCTCACCAGCAACGGCGCCCCCGGCTGCTTCCTGCTGGCCGCACCCGACGGCATCCTCAACAACTCCACGAGCGCGGGGGGGACCGCCAGCCAGCCCCTGCCGATCCCCAACCTCGCCCCTCTCGGTGGCCTGTGGTTGTTCGCACAGTGGATGGCCGCGGACTCGTCGACGCCAAACCCGTTGAAGGCCGGCTTCTCGAATGGCCATCAGATCCTGCTGCACCACTGACGCCCGTCCGTCCCGCCGTTGAACGAGATCCCCCACAGCGCGTGGGCCTGAGCGCGTCTCCGCCGTGACGAAGACGCTCGTCATGACCTTCCCGACCACGCTCGGGGTGCTCGGCGGCGGCACGGTCGGCTGCATCGAGATCGTGCGGGCGCTACAGCAGGCCGGCGTGCAGGTCATCCTCTGCCTGGCCGACACGCGCATCCTCAACCGCGGCGTGTTCCGCTGCCCACCGCTCGAGGAGGAGTACCAGGGACGCGAGGCGGAGCAGATGCTGCGCGACCTGGGCGTCGAGATCGTGCGCGTGCCGCCGGTGCGCAGCCACTTTCTCTACGACTGCCTGCCGATGCGCGACGTCGTGCTGAGGCTGTGCGACCAGCGGCCCGTCGACGCCGTGCTCGGCTGGCACCACGAGCTGACCAAGCTGCCGATCCCGCTCGCCAAGCGTGGCATCCCCACCGGCATGTTCGTCGCGGGGTGGTACAACCGGTTTCGGCGGCATGAGATCCGCGCCAACGGCGGCAACCTCAAGGAACGCTGGAAGCTGCGGGCGGAGAAGCACTTCCTGCGTCAGGGTCTGGAAGGAGTCGATTGCGTCTTCGCCATCTCGCAGTGGTCGCGCAGCGAGATCGTCGACGTCTTCGACCTCGACGCCAACCGAGTGCACGTGGTGTATTGGGGTGTCGACCCTGTGTTCGCGACCCCCACCCGCGAGCCGCGGGACCAGGTGCGCAACTTCCTGTTCTACGGCTCACAGAACCCCCGCAAGGGCGCCCTCGAAGCCATGGAGGCGCTCGCCAGCTTGGCGGAGAAGGGGCAGCGGGACTGGGTCTACAAGGTGGTGTGGCTGCACACCGACAGGGTCGCGGCGCGGGCGGCGGAGCTCGGCATCAGCGAGCAAGTGGTACCGATCGCGCCGATGGACCACGCGGGCCTCGTGCGCGAGCTGCAATGGGCGCAAGTCGCCGTGCTCCCCTCGCTGTTCGAATCGTTCGGCCTGGCCTGCGCGGAAGCGCTCACCAGCGGCATCCCGGTGATCGCCTACGACTGCGCGGGGGTACCGGAGGTCGTGCGCCACGGGGTCGACGGCTGGCTGGTGGAGAACGGGCGCAAGGAGCAGCTCGAGCACCCGATCGCCGAGGCGATCGCGCAGCCGCGCCGCACGTTCGAGATGGGACTCGCGGGCCGCGAGCGGGCGCAACGGGACTTCACTTGGAGCCAGGCAGCAACCTCCCTGCTCGAGCACCTGGACGCCGCTCGCGACCGGCGACAAAGAGCCTGAAGACGCGCTTTCTCGAGTCCGATCGCCGCCGCCCCGGACGCCAGTGATCTGGCCCGGCGCACTTCGTGACCCGTCAGCGGAACGGAGTTTGCAACTCGGGTTGCACTGCCCCCCATCCCTCCCGTTCCAAAGAAGGAGTCGGACGAGAATGCAATCACAACGCCCCCGCGGCGGCCTCGCGCTGCCGGCACTACTCGCCACCATCGCCACAACTGCAGCGGCCCAAGATCGTTGTGGCACGCCCGCCGCGCCTCGCGTGGCGCCCTCGCCCACTCTACGGACGACCGCATCCGACTGCGACCTCGGGTCCACCAACCCCGACCCGCGCTATGCGCCGACGGTCCTGTATCGGATCCCCGTCGTCATGCACGTGATCGAGCACACGAACGGATGGGGCGCGGTCACCGACCAGCAAGTTCAAGAACAGATCGACATCCTCAACGAGGACTTCCGCGCGCTGCCGGGGACCCTCGGCGCCAACGGCTACGACACGATGGTCGAGTTCTACCTCGCGACCAGTGATCCCGAAGGCAACCCGACCAACGGGATCACCCGGTCGGTCAACAACAACTGGTTCCAGGACAAAGGCGCGTACTGGGAGAGCTTGGCCTGGGACACGTCGCGCTACCTCAACATCTACAGCAACACCGCCTCCAACTTCCTCGGCTACGTGCCGGACTTCCCCGCCAGCGGCACCTTGGTCGGAACCACGCGGGATCGCGTGGTCATCCACTGGCGAACGGTCGGCCGCGTGCCCTCGTTCGGCCCTCCGTTCCATCTGGGCCGCACGGCGACCCACGAGGTCGGGCACTACCTCGGCCTCTATCACCCGTTCCAAGGCGGCTGCGACACGGCCGGCTGCTACGTCAGCGGCGACCTCATCTGTGACACCAACGACCAGGCCCAGCCGCTGTTCGGCTGCACGAACGCGAACAGCTGTGGCACGCCCGACCCGATCGACAACTACATGGGCTACGCCGACGACGACTGCATGATGCGGTTCACCGCCGAGCAAGCACTGCGCATGCGCTGCACCTTCGAGAACTGGCGCCCCGACCTCGGCGCGCAGTGCGCGGTGGCCAGCGTCGGCTACCGCAACTCCGGCGCCAACGTCGACAGCTACGCGGCCTCCCGACCGATCCTGGGCAGCACGTTCCAAGCCACCGTCGACCTCACCACGACGGGACACACCAGCGCGGTCATCCTCGGCTACGACCGGGGGGACACGCTGGCCGTCATGAACGGTTACTTCCTGCTCGTCGATCCCAGCTCGACGCCGAGCGCGTGGTTCCCACCGGTCGTGCTCAACGGTCCGACCGCTCAGCTGAGCTACGCGATCCCGAACGACAGCGCCCTGTGTGGCCTGCGCATCTTCACGCAGGCGGTCCACGCCGGCGGCGCACCGGGGATCGCGCTCTCCAACGCGCAGGACCTGCTCTTCGGCACACAGTAGCGACCGAGCCAGCGCGCGGCGATCACTTCGGCATCTTCGCCATCGACGCCGCGAACCGAGCCGCCTGCACGTACTTGCCGAGCTCCTCGACGGTCGGTGACTCGAGGACGGTGCGCAGCGGCACACCCACCGCCAACCGCTCCTTCAGGCGTCCGATCATGCGGTTGGCGAGCAGCGAGTCGAAGCCGAGCTCGAACAGGTTGTCGTGCACACCGACTTCGCCGATCCCGATCAGCTCGCCAACCACCGCCGCGATCTCGCACTCGATCTCCGAGCTCGGCGCGACGTATCGGGTCGCCAGCTGCGGCCGGGCGTGCGCCTGGACGCCACTCGCCTGCTCCTCCGCCGGCGCGGCATCGGTGGCGCCAAGCTCACCGCGGCTCCTCGCCCAGCGCAGCTCGAGATCGCCTGGCACCACCAGCACCTCGGGCAGCGGATTGCGGAGCAGCCGGGCGAACGCGTCGCCTCCCTCGGCGGCGCGAATCGCGTCGCGCAGCGCCGCCTCGCGCGCGCTCCTCTGCTCGGCAGTCGCGTCGGCCGCAAGCGCGTCGGCGGCGAACCCGACGTCCGCCCACGCATCCCACTGCGCGGCGATCCATGCCGCCCCGCCGGCCCCTTCGCGCGCCAGAGCCCACGCGTCGAGCACCGCGTTGGCGGCGACGTAGTCGGCGAGCCCGATCCCGCCGAGCAACGTGCTGACCGAAGAGCACAGCAGCACGAAGTCGCGTGGCGCGTCGCCGAGCACCTCGGCGAGAACGCGCGTACCGGCAACCTTGGCAGCGAGGGTCGCGGCGGCCTGCGCGGAATCCGGCTCATCGAGCATCCGGTGGGCGATCGCACCGGCGGCGTGCACCACACCGTCGATGGTGCCCGTGTGGCCGAGTGCCCGCTCGACCACGCCGGCCATGGCAGCCGCGTCGGTGACATCCGCGGTCTCCACGACCACGCGAGCACCCGCCGCCTCGAGCTCCATCACCGCCTGGATGCGGCGCGCCGCTCGGTCGGTCGGCGGCTCGCCACCCGGCGCTTGCGGCCAGGAGGAGCGCGGTGGGAGCGGACTCCGGCCCACCAGCACGAGCACGACGCCGGCACTCTCGGCCAACCGACGAGCGAGGGCCAGACCGATGCCACCCAAGCCGCCAGTGATCAAGTACACGCCCTTGACGCGCCCCGGCGCACCGTCCGCCGGCGGCAGGGGTGCCGGCACGATGGACCGCACCCAGCGCTGGCGACCCCGGTAGGCGACGACCCGGTCCGCACTCTCGCCGCGCGCCTCGGCGAGCACCTGCGCCGCCACGGCGGTGGCGTCGGTCTCGCGTTCCAACAGCACGTCGATGCTGCGGCAGGTCACCAGCGGAGATTCTTGGCCCAACACCAACGCCGGCCCGAAGACGGCCGCTCGCTCCGGCCGCCGCACGGTGACTCCGCCGGCGTCGCGCAGCTGGTTGCTGACGACCTCGAGCTGGGCGGACTGGTTGGCGAGGACCTGGGCGAGCGCGACCAGACTGTCGAAGCCCGCCCGCAGGTCGCGATCGTCGTCCGCCGCACCGGGCGCCGCGTCCACGACAGCGCCCAAGTGCACGACGATCATCCGCCGGTCGGCCTGGCGCGCCCGCCCGAGTTCGGCGGCGAACTCCTCCCGTCCCAGCGCGGCCCGACAACGCCGCACCGGATCGCCGGCCTCGGCGAGCGCGCGCTGCAGGGCGTCGCCCAGCCCGTTCCCGTCGCCGACCAACAGCCAGCACGCAGGCCCGGCGGCGGCAGCCGGCACTGCGGCCGCGGTGCGCCGCCAGCCCGGGGTGAAGAACCAACGTCCGACGTCGTCGTTGCGCCCGACCGCCGGCGTTCCCGCCCCGGCCGAATCACCAGAGCCAGCAGCATCCGCATCCACCCAGTGGCGCACGCGGGCAAAGGGATAGGTCGGCAGGGAGACCCGGCGCACCGGTGCCTCACCGTGCGTTGCGCGCCAGTCCAGCGCAACGTCCGCGAGCCACAGCCGCGCCGCCGCCGCAGACAACGCCTCGCCGTCCGACACCGTGTCCTGCGGGTGCCGCATCGAGCTCACCACCACCCGGCCGGCAACTCCCTGCTGCTTCGACAGCGCGCTCAGCGTCTGCCCCGGGCCGACTTCCAGCAGCACCAGCCCCTCCTCCGCCAACAGCCTGCCCGCGCCATCCGCGAACCGCACCGCGTGCCGCAGGTTGCGTCCCCAATACTCCGGCGCCTGCCAGTCCTCGGCCGCGATCCAGTCCCCCGTCACCGTCGACACACACCGCGCACCGGCCGGTTGTCGAGAAACCGCCGCCACCGCCCGCTCGAACTCCGCGACGATCGGCTCCATCATCGACGAGTGGAACGCGTGGCTCGTGTGCAACGGCCGGCACGGCAGGTCGCGCTCCGACAGCTCCGCCTCCAACGCCGACACGGCGGCGTGCGGGCCCGACACCACGCACGAGCGCGGCCCGTTCACCGCGGCCAGCGACAGCTCACCGCCGGCCGGCAGCTGGCCGAGCAGCGCTCCAACCTCCGCCTCGCCCAGCGGCACGCTCAGCATCGCGCCACCCGGCAGCGCCTGCATCAACCGACCCCGCAGCGCGACCAGCGCCAGCGCGTCCGACAGCTCGAACACACCCGCCAACGTCGCCGCCACGAACTCGCCGATGCTGTGGCCCAAGAACGCCGACGGCACCACGCCGAACGACCGCCACAGCTCCGCCAGCGCGTACTCCACCGCGAAGATCGCCGGCTGCGTCCATCGGGTCTGCTGCAGCCGCTCGGCGTCTTCCGCCGACGGCGACGCCGGATACAGCAGCGCGCGCAGGTCTCCCTCCAGGTGCGGTTGCAGCAGCTCGGCGCACCGGTCCAGCGCGGCGCGGAACACCGGGTAGCCCTCGTACAACGACCGCCCCATGCCGACGTACTGCGCGCCCTGTCCGGGGAACAAGAACGCGACCCGTGCCTCACCGTCGCCCCGCGCTCCCGCCAGCACGCGCTTGGCATCCCCACCGGCCAGCACCTCGGCCGCGTCGGCGGCATCGCGCACCACCAGCGCGCGCCGGTGCGCCAGCCCCGAACGGCTCGCCTGCGTGGTCCACGCCACGTCTTGCAAACCCTGCTCCGGGTGCGCGCGCAGGTGCGCCGCCAACCGCGCCGACATCTCGTCCAGCGCCGCCACCGTGTGCGCCGACAGCGTCAGCACCTCGCATTCGCGCGTCGCCTCGGCCGGCACCGGCCGCGCCGGCGCCTCCTCCAGCACGGCGTGCGCGTTCGTCCCGCCCAGACCGAACGAGCTCACCGCGGCACGGCGTGGAACCGAGCCACGCTGCCACGTGCGGTATGCCGCGTTGACGAAGAATGGAGACGCCGCGAAGTCGATCTCCGGGTTGGGCCGCTCGTAGTGCAGGCTCGGCGGAATCGCCTCGTTCTGCAGGGCAAGTACCGCCTTGATGAAGCCGGCGATGCCGGCGGCGGCATCGAGATGCCCCATGTTCGACTTGACCGAGCCGATGGCGCAGAACTGGCGATCGACCGTCGCTGCGGAATAAGCCTTCGACAGCGCGGCGATCTCGATGGGGTCGCCCAGCGTCGTCGCCGTGCCGTGACACTCGACGTAGCCGATGCTGCGCGGATCGACGCCGGCCATGCTCTGCGCCATGGCGACGACCTCGGCCTGCCCGTCGACGCTGGGCGCGGTGAAGCCGACCTTGTTGGCGCCATCGTTGTTCATCGCCGCGCCGCGCACGACGGCCCGCACCGGGTCGCCGTCGGCGAGCGCATCGGCCAGCCGTTTGAGTACGACGACTCCACAGCCATCGCCACTCAGCGTCCCCTTCGCCGCGGCATCGAACGGCCGGCAGTGCCCGTCCGGCGACAGGATCTGCCCCTCCTCGTAGAGGTGCCCCGTCTTCTGCGGGAAATTGATCTGCACGCCCCCCGCCAGCGCCATGTCGCACTGGAAGTCGCGCAGACTCTGGCAGGCTTGCACCACCGCCACCAGCGAGGTCGAGCACGCGGTGTCGACTTCCACGCTCGGCCCCTTGAGGTCCAACTTGTAGGACACCCTGGTCGTCAAGAACCCCGAGTAGTTGAGCAGGAACACCTGGAACGGCGACATCGACGCCAAGAAGCGCGCGTTGCGCAACAGCTGGTTGCGCCGGTAGCTGTTCGGTCCACAGCCGGCGAAGACGCCGACCGACCCCGCCCGGAGCGGGTCGTAGCCCGCGTCCTCGAGCGCGGCGTGCGCGACCTGCAAGAACACACGGTGTTGCGGGTCCATCGCGTCCGCTTCGCGCGGATTGACGCCGAACGCCTCGGCGTCGAACAGATCGGCGTCTTCGAGCACGGCCCGCGCCCGCACGTAGTCGTCGCGGTCGAGCCAAGCCGGATCGACACCTGCAGCGAGGACCTCTTCGTCGGAGAAGAAGCTCACGCACTCGATCCCGTCGGCCAAGTTGCGCCAGTATGCGTCGACGTCGGGTGCCTTGGGAAAGCGCGCCGCGATGCCGATCACCGCGATCGCCTCGCCGTCCGCCGCCGCATCGCCCCGGCGGACAAGCCGCGCGCGCACCGCCGCGAACGCGTCCTCCTCCCCATCGCCGCCCCGCAGGTGCGCCGCCATCGCGCCCACCGTCGGATACTGGAACACCTCCGCGATCGACAGCTCCACGCCACAGCGCTCCGCCAAACGCCGCCGCAGCTGCACGATCAGCAGCGAGTGGCCACCCAGGTCGAAGAAGTTGTCGCCGCGCCCGACCCGCTCGACCTCCAACAGCTCCCGCCAAATCGCCGCGACCTCTTCCTCCAGCTCCCCCGACGGCGCCACGTACCCCGCACCGCCGCGCGCTCCCACCTCGCGCCCCATCAGCGCCGCGCGGTCCACCTTGCCGTTCGGCGTCAGCGGATACTCCGCCAGCTCCACCAGCACACCCGGCACCATGTACTCCGGCAGCGAACCGCGCAGATGCTCGCGCAGCGCGCCCTCCGTCGCCTCCGCGTTGCCCGGCTCGACGCGGTAGAAGCCCACCAGCTGCACGTCGCCGCGCCGTTTGGTCTGCGCCACCACCACCGCGTCTCGCACGCCGCCGTGCCCCGCCAGCACCGCCTCGATCTCGCCCAGCTCGATCCGGAAGCCGCGCACCTTCACCTGGTGGTCGATCCGGCCCAAGAACTCCAGCTCACCCGCGTTCGTGTAGCGCGCGAGGTCGCCCGTCTCGTAGATCCGACCCGTCTCCGCAAACGGGTGCGCCACGAACTTCTCCGCCGTCAGCGCATCGCGACGCCAGTAGCCCCGCGCCAGCCCGTCACCGCCCAAGAACAGCTTGCCGGGAACACCCACCGGCACCGGCTGGCCGTGCCGGTCCAGCAGGTACACCTCCGTGTTCGCGATCGGCGCACCGATCGGCACCGGACCGCTCCCCGACTCCACCCGGCCGCACAGCGACCAGATCGTCGTCTCCGTCGGCCCGTACATGTTCCACACTTCGCCCACCAGCGGCAGCAGCCGCTCCGCCAGCTCACGCGGAAACGCCTCGCCGCCGCACAGCACCTTCAGCCCCGACAGGCCGCCCCATCCCGACTCCAGCAGCAGGTGCCACGTCGCCGGCGTCGCCTGCATCACCGTCGCGCCACACGACTCCATCAGCGCCGCCAGCTGCTCGCCGTCGCTCGCCTGCGCGCTCGTCGCGATCTCCACCCGGCCGCCGACCAACAGCGGCAGGTACAGCTCCAGGCCCGCGATGTCGAACGAGATCGTCGTCACCCCGAGCAGCGTGTCCTCGCTCCCCATCCCCGGGCTCGACGCCATCGCGCACAGAAAGTTCAGCAGCGCCCGGTGCTCGATCTGCACCCCCTTCGGCCGCCCCGTCGAACCCGACGTGAAGATCACGTACGCCAGATCACCGGGCCCCGCCGCCGGCGCCAGCGGCGCGGCGCTTTGCGCGGCGATCGCCGCTCGCGTCCCTTCCTCCTCGAGGTCCAGCACCGCCGGCAGCGACGGCGGTAGCCGTGGCAGCAGCCCGCTCTGCGTCACCAGCAGCGAGATCTCCGCGTCCTCCATGATGAACGCCAATCGATCCGCCGGGAACGACGGGTCCAGCGGTACGTACGCGGCGCCGGCCTTCTGGATCGCCAGCAGCGCCACCAGCATCCCGACCGAGCGCTCCACCGACACGCCCACCAGCTGCCCAGGAGCCACGCCCCGCGACGACAGCTCGCGCGCCAGCTGGTTGCTGCGCGCCTCCAGCTCGGCGTGGCTCAGCTGCTCGCCGCCGCACGACACCGCCACCGCGTCACCGCGCTCCGCCGCGACCCGGCTGAGCTCGACCACCAACGTCGAGTCGCGCGGATACTCCCGCTGCGTTGCTGCACTCGATGCCACCACTGCCGCGCGCTCGCTCTCCGTCAGCAGCGGCAGCTCCCAGATGCTCGCTTCCGGCGACGCGGCGACGCCTTCGAGCAGCGCGATGAAGTGGCCGGTCATGCGCACGACGGTTTGCTCGTCGAACAGATCGCTGTTGTACTCGAACGCACCGACGTCGTTGCCGAGGATGAGCGACAGGTCGAACATCGCCGCCGCGGTGTCGGGCGAAGTCCACTCGACCTCGAGGCCGCCGAACGCCGGCAGGTCCGCGTCGTAGAGGACGTTGAACAGCACCTGGAACAGGGGGTTGCGGCTCAGGTCGCGGTCCGGCTTGAGCTCGACGACCAGCTGCTCGAACGGCATCTCCTGATGGGCAAATGCGTCCAGCGCTACCTTGCGGACGCGCGCCAACAAAGCGCGGAAGCTCGGCGCGCCGGTGAGATCGACGCGCAGCACCAGCGTGTTCAAGAACAGGCCGATCAGGGGCTCGGTCTCGGTGCGATCGCGGTTGGCGACCGGCGTCCCGACCGCGATGTCATCCTGCCCCGAGTAGCGCGCCAGCAGCACGTGGAACGCCGCCAGCATGGTCATGAAGTAGGTGCAGCCCTCGCTCCGCCCCAGGGCCTTGACCGCCTCGTGCGTGGTGGCCGGAATGTCGAAGGCGCGCCGCGTGCCGTGGAACGTCTGCTGTGGGGGCCGCGGCCGGTCGGTCGGCAGCTCGAGGGGGGCTAGTCCGGCCAGTCGTTCGCGCCAGTACTCCACCAACCGCCCGGAAGCGGTCGGATACCAACGCCGCTGCCAAGCCGCGTAGTCGCCGTACTGGACCGTCAGCGCCGGCAGAGGGGATGCACGCCCCTCGGTGCGCGCCTCGTACAGGGCCGCGATCTCCTTGAACAGCACGCCGTAGCTCCAGCCGTCGCTGATCAGGTGCAGCATGGTCAGCACCAAGAGGTGCTCGCGGGCGGCGGTCTTGACCAGCGTGAAGCGGTAGAGCGGCGGGTCTTTGTGATCGAACGATCGCTCGAACTCAGCCCGCGCGAACTCGTCCGCCGCGCGGCCCGGGTCGTCGCGGTCGGTGAAGTCCAGCACCGACAGCACGCCGCCTCGCGGCTCGTCGACGACCTGCACCGGACCGTCCCCGGCCAGCCGGAACGCGGTGCGCAGGATCTCGTGCCGGCGCTCGATCTCGTCGAAGCTCCACGCCATCGCCGGCAGGTCGAGGGCGCCGTGCAGGCGCACCGCGTACACGAGGTTGTACGCGGCGGTGTCCTGCTCGAACTGCAGCAAGAACCAAAACCGCTGTTGGGCAAACGACAGCGGCAACGGCGCTTGCCGATCCGCCGGCGTGATGCCAGCCGCCGCCGGCGCCGCGCTTTGCTTGGCAGCGCCGAGAAAGCGAACGAGCTCTTCCTCGCGCGCGCGCACCTCGGCGAGCAGCTCGGCCGGCACCGGCGTATCGCCTTCGTCGACCCGGAGACGACCGTCTTCGATGCGCAGCCGCACCCCGAGCTGGCGAAGCCGCGCCAACAGAGGGACCACGCTCATCGGCAGAGCCTTCGGTCGGCCTGGGCGGGGGGCGGCGAAAACGGATCGGACATGGGTCCCTGCAGGGGCTGATCGGGCGTCGGCGGCACGGTGCTGAACAGAGGAGACGGGTCGACGGGCATCTTATGGAATCCGCCGGCGAGCGGCGCCTCAATCAGCACCTAACCCGTTCTTGCATCAACGGTTGTGGAGCAACCCACCAGCCAGTGGCTCTTCCCCCTCGTCGCTCAGCACCGGAACTGCGACACCAGGCGGCGCAGGCTGGTCGACTGACCGGCCGCGTCCAGCGCCATGGTCGCCAGCTCCTGCGATCCCGCGGAGTTGCGGACCGTGAGGCCCTTGACCTCCTCGGCCCGCACCATCACGTCGCGCAGATCACCGCTCTGCTCGGCGGCGGCGCCGCTGATCTCGGTCAGGATGGAGTTGACCTCGGTCGCCGTGGTCAGGATCTGCCGCAGGGACTCGGCGACGCTGGTCGCAAGCCGGTCGCCGCTCTCGGCCGAGTCGTTGGCACGGGCGATCATCTCGGCGGTCTCGGTCGCGGCCCGCGCACAGCGCCCGGCGAGGGCGCGCACCTCTTGCGCCACGATGCTGAAGCCGCGACCCGCATCGCCAGCGCGCGCCGCCTCCACCGAGGCGTTGAGCGCCAGCAAGTTGGTCTCGAAGGCGATGTTGTCGATCACGCCGAGGATCTGCGACACCTCCTGACTGGTCTCGCGGATCCGATGCATCGCGCCGCCCAGCTCCTCCATCTGCGCGACGCCGCGGGCAGCCGACTCGTTGGCACCCGTCGCCAGCTCGCTCGCCCGGCGCGTGTGGTCGGAGGTGCGGCCGACGGCCGCTGTCACCTGCTGCAGTCGCGCCGAGATCTCCTCGAGCGCGCTCGAACAACCGAGGGCGTACTCCGACAGCGAATGGCTGGAAGCCTGGATCGATCCACTGCGCTCGTCCATCTCGGCGGTCTCGTCGATGATCGAGCGGATCGTCGTCCGCATCGAGTCGACTGCGTCGTTGAGCGCGCTCGCCATCTTGCCGAGCTCGTCGTCCGCCGCCACGCCCACGCGCTGATCCAGGTGTCCTTCGCGCACGCGCTGCAAACCGTTCAGCATCACGCCCATCGAGCGGAGGATGTGCCGGGTTTGCGCCATACTGCCCAGCACGATGATCGCCAGGATGATGGCACTGACGATCAAGACGGCGCGCTGGGGAGCCGCTGCGCGCTCGCCAATCTGCGGGAGCTCGTGGGTCAACGTGTCGCGGACCGCGAGCGCGAGCTGCACCAGACCTTGCGCTGCCTCGCCGTGCAGCTCGTCGATGATGTCGACGTGCAGATCGGCGTCCTCGAGTTCACCCACCTCGAGCTTGGCCAAGCACTCGTCGACGGCGGCATCGACTTCTTGGAAAGCGCGCACGACGTCCTGCAGCGCCTTGCGCCGCTCCGGGTCACTGGTATCGGCCAGCATCTCGGCGATGGTGGCGCGCAGGTCTGCGCGTCGGGCCTGATAGCCGCTGGCGAGCCCCAGATCGCCGCTGCGAAGCAGCTGGATCAGCTGGGCGCGCGCGTCGACGGCCTTGTCGATGCTCGTGCTGATCTTGATGTGCATCGACGTCAAGCCCGACACGGCGTTGAGATCGCGCGTCACGACGTTCAGCTCGTAGACCACGACCCCGACCTGCACCGACAGGAGCAGCCCGACGGTCACCGCCATCCCGTACAGACGGCCGCGAATCGACCGGTCTCGACGCCATCGCCGCAAGCTGGATACAGGGTTCATGGTGTGGTTCTCGGGATCACTGCATCGGAGCCGGCGCAGCCACGGCGACGGGTTGATCCAGCGCTCGCAGGAAAGCGAGCAGGTCGGCGCGCTCGGCCTCGCTGAGCTGCAGCGGGAAGATCTCCGGGGACCGGCCGTAGCGGTCCTCGCCCACACCGCCGGCAATGTAGAAGTCGACGACCTCTTCCAACGTCGCCGCCGAACCGTTGTGGAAGTACGGAGCCGTGCGGCCGACGTTGCGCAACCCAGGGGTCTTGAACGCCTTGTGGTTGGCAAAGAAGGGGTACGGTCGCATCGTGAAGTGCGGGTTGCGCACCACGCCCATGCGGCCGACGTCTTCGGTCGACACTCCGGTGTGATGGAAGTTCTGGTCGGTGAAGTTGGGGCCCTTGTGGCACTCGATGCAGTGCGCCTTGCCGCCGAACAGCTGCATACCCCGCTGCTCTGCCGGCGTCAGCGCATCGGTATCCCCCGCCAAGTAGCGATCGACGCGGGTGTCGTCGACGACGATCGAGGCGACGAACGCGCCGAGGGCCCGCAAGATCGAATCCTCGCTCACTCCGATCCCCGGGAACGCCGCGGCAAACGCCCGCCGGTAGCCCTCGATCCCCGCCAGTCGCTGCACCAACTCGGCCATGCTCATGTCGAACTCATCGGGGTTCTCGATGACCTGCTTGGCCTGACTCTCCAGCGAGGCAGCGCGCCCGTCCCAAAAGAACACGCGGTTGTAGCCGAGGTTGTAGAGCGGCGGGGTATGCCGCCGGAGGGTGACGCCGCGCATCCCTCGAGCCAGGGCAAGGCCGTCACCGAAGCCGAGCTCGGGTCGGTGGCAGCTGACGCACGCCAAGCTGCGGTCGCGCGACAACCGCTCGTCGAAGAACAGCGAGCGACCCAAGTCGACGATGGCGGCGGACTCTTGGTCCAGCGTGTCCAGCGCTCCGATGCGCTCGCCGACGCTCGGGCTGACGGTCGCGCAACCGACCACCGCGCAGACCACCACGACCGCCCTGAGGACCCCCATCGCACGTCAGACGTCGATCTCGAGCAGCACTTTGACCTTCTTGCGCGCGGCGGCGTCGAGCTCGTCCGCGGGAACGAAGCCAATGCCGCCCTTCATCGCACCGACGAAGCGGATCACGCGCTGGGCATCGGTCAGCTGCTTGGCCGGCTTGATCGCCGACTGGTACTGCAGCTTGATCCAGTAGCGCGCCACCGAGTCCGCGTTCATCGACAGCACGTCGCGGAAGAACGCGTCTCGTGCTTCGACGTCACCCTGGAACTCCACCGGCACGACCTTCTGTCGCCGGAACGCGCCGGCGCTCTTGCCGACCGCCCGCTCCCAAGTGTGCTCCTTCTTCAGGTAGAGCTGACGGATCATCTCCTTGCTCAGCTTCTCGGCCGGGTTGGCGGCGTGGACGATCACGCACACCTTCCGCTTCTTGTCTTGCGCCGCCGGGAGCACCGCAGTGACCAGGGCCATTGCCAGCAAGGCCCGCCAAGTCGTGGTCTTCCACATGATCAGAATCCAAATGCAATCTGAGTAACCAGGGAGTGCTCGTCGTGCGCGCCCTCGAAGTGCCGGGCGAACTCGACCTTGAGTCGCGTGTTGGGATTGACGTCGTAGTTGACGCCGACGATGCCGACCCGCGTCTCGGGGATGAACGTCTTGGTCAGCAGATCACCATCGAGGCGGAGCCCGTAGTAGCTGCCCTGGTCGCCACTCGGCAGATCCAGATGGTCGTAGCGCACGTACGGGTGCAAGTGGTTGTCGGCGAGATTCAGCGAGAGCTCGGCGGTCAACCCGAACAGCGCCTCGCCGCCGATCTTGCCGTAGGCCGCCTCGGCGAGCAGGTTGAAGTCCTCACCCATGTAGGTGACGTACGGGTTGAAGCCGACCTCGTCGAGCCGCAGCGGAGTCGCGCTGTTGATGTCCACGGTGTTGCCGATCGCGCCGACCTCGAAGGTGTGGATCTCGCTGTACCAGCCGCTCAAGCCGACGCGGAAGTCCGCGGCGCCCGGCACCAGCCACTCGAGCAACCAGGTGACCTCTTTGCCCTTGTCGTCGCGCGCGAACGTGTTGATCGTCGGATCGATGGCGCGACCGTTGCCGATGCCGACCGCGTATTTGAATCGCTGCTCACCGACATCGAACTGACCGTGCAGATTCGCACCGACCGTGTGCGTCGGCACCAGGTTGAGCTCCTCCTCGAACAGGTCGGGGACGAACACCGAGTGCATCAGCCAGGAGCGCGAATACAGGAAGCGGTTGTGGTAGCCGATCGGCGTGAAGAACAAGCCGGCCTGCAGGTTGATCAGCTCGCTGTGGCGGTAGTCGAGGAAGAAGCGCTCGGTGTCGATCTCGATCTCTTCGCTGCCGCCGCGGTCGGTCTGGAAGTTGATCTCGCCCTGGAAGACGAGATCCTCGGTCAAATCCGCCGTGACGACGAAGTCGGCGCCGACGATGCCGAAGCCCTTGCCGTAGCTGTTGAGCGGCTGCTCGTAGCCGCCGAACTGCTCGAACAGCGCGCGCTGCCGGCCGCTGGCGGGATCACCGAAGTCCGTGCCGAGGGTGATGTCCGCAAAGCCGTTGAAGCGGATGCGGTCCTCGCCGAACTCCTGCGGGATGGGAAGCAGCGGCACGTCCAGCGCGAGCTCGTCCGCCGCCTCCTCCTTCGGTTCTGCTGGCTGTCCACTCCACGCGGCGCCGGCCACGCCGGGCCGCTCGCGCCCTTCTTGCGCTCTTACCGTCGAGAGAACCAGCCCGAGCAGGACTGCCCAAACGATCATCCGCATTGCCCTTTGCCTCACCTGCTGCCTCGGCGACACCGACGCCGCCACCCTAAACAGCTCGGCAAATCAGGCGGTGTCCCCTTAGGGCATCACGGGTGCACACCGGGTTCCTTCACAGTCGAAGGGTCGCGTGTCCGGCGGCGCGTCGGGCCATGGCACCGGCGGATCGTGCGCGCCTATTGCATACCGACGACGAGTGCCCGGTCGCCGAGCACGACCTGCGGAGCATCAGCCAACGATCCGGTGCGCCTCAACGTCAAGCCGCGATAGGGAGACGGTGGCGAGCTGAACGAGAACTCGGCCGCCGGCGACAGCCGCAAGCCGACGCCGTCGGCCACCATGGTCTGGCTGTGGACACGACGGCCAAGCAGGGCCGGCGAACGCGGCACGGGCACGCGCAGCGAGAACGACGCGCTGCCGCCGGTGCCCCACAGGGTCCGGCCGGCGATCACTGCCGCGGGCTCGGTCAGGATCGCGCAGCCCGGTAAGCCGATCAGCGGGAGGGGCAGCGGCAGCGGCCCCCACTGAGTGCGGCTCGCGCCGAGCCACGCCACCGCGGGGTGGCTCGTGGAGGACGCCGGAAAGCGCAGAGTCGTCCGCAAAGAAGTACTGCCCGCCGACGCCCAGTACGACTGCGGTGTTGGACCACAACCGCTGCCGAACTCGGCGACCTGAATCGTCCAGCCCACTCCGCTCCACTGCGCGGCGTCCGGGTACCAGCGCCACTGGGTGGGGCCGCCGGCTTCCGGAGCCGTTTCGATCTCCAGCAACAGGTGCGCGCCGGCGACCATCGAGAACGGTCGATCCAGCGGGATGCGTACGCTGAAAGATGCCGGCCCGGCGCCATTCGGCACGTGTGCGGGGAACGAAACCGGCTTGTCGTCGAGGACGGTGGTCAGATCAGCGCCGTAGTTCGCCGCGAAGCTGGTCTGACTGGCCAGCTCCGGGCTCGGCACGCCGCGCGCACTCAGCCGAACCGTGAGGCGCCGCTGAAACGCACCGAACGAGCCGAACGTGCCGCCGTTGTCGGGGCGCAGCAGCAACGCGGACCAAGACTGCAGGGGCCGGTAGACCTCGCGGCTCTCGTAGATGGTCTGCGTCCGCTGCAGGGCATTGTTGGCCACCGCGAGACTCGCCGAGCGGCCCTCGGCGAGCTGCGCCGACACGGGCGTCACGCCGACCTGGCCCGACAGTGGGGAGCTGGCAGCCGTGGACAGAACCATCGCGACGGGCACGGTCGCGAGCGACAGGAGAGGGGAACAACGGAACATCGAGGCAACTCCTCAGACTGATAAGCAAGGAGGACCGGGGAGCGGCACAGCCGGCCACTCCGAGGGTGTTGCCGCGGAAAGGCGATCTGCGGCACGCCCCGGGCGCTTTTTGGGGCTCGGCCGCCGCTCGGGCGCGGCCCTTCGGCGCCGCCACGCCCCTGGCCTGCGTTTCGGCGACCGGATAGAACACGCAGCGCTCCTCTCCGGCGGCCTCCTGAAGCCGCGCCGCGCGCCGTGCCCATGACTCCGATCGACGTTCTGCTCCGCCTGCAACAGCTCGGCGTAAAAGTCTGGCTGGAGGCCGAGCAACTCCGCCTCAGTACGGATCGCTCGGAGCTTCCCGACGACATCCGCGGCGCCGTCGAGGCGCACGCGCAAGGCATCGCCGACTTTCTCAAGCAGGCGATGACCGACGCCGCGCCGGGGACGGAGCCCGCCGGCATCGAGCCCGCGTCGCGCGAGACCCCGCTGCCCGTGTCCTTCGTGCAGCAACGGTTTTGGTTCCTCGATCAGCTCGGCGAGGACAATGCCGCCTACAACCTGCTGTTCCCCCTGCGCCTGCGTGGACCGCTCGACGGGCAACGTCTGCGCGACGCCCTCGATCAGATCGTCGGCCGGCACGAGGTCCTGCGCACGGTGTTCGTCGAACACGGTGGCGAGCCGGCGCAGCGCGCCGCGGCACCGTCCGGGCTCGAGCTGCGGGTCATCGATCTGGCAGACGAGCCGGATGCCGAGGCCGCGGTGCGCGAGCGACTGCGGGAAGAGCTCGGCACCGGCTTCGACCTGCACACGGGCCCCCTGTTTCGCTGCAGTCTGCTCCGCCTTGGGTCGGACGACCACGTGCTGCAGATCGCGATGCATCACATCATCGGCGATCGCTGGTCGTACGGCGTGCTGTTCGCCGAGCTGACGCAGCTCTACTCCGGCGGCCCCGCGCCCGCGCCGCTGTCGATCCAGTACGCGGACTTCGCCGCGTGGCAACGGCGGTGGTACGACGCGGAGGGAGCCGCCCTCGCCGACTGGTGGCGGCAGACGCTGGCGGACCTGCCGACGCTGGAGCTGCCGACCGACCGGCCGCGGCCTCCCCTGCAGACGTTTCGCGGCCCGAGTCAAGCCATCGTCTATCCCGGCGAGGACATCGACCGGCTGTCGGCGCTGGTGCAGGGCGAGGGCGCCACCCTGTTCATGGGACTGCTGGCGGTGTTCGAGATCGTGCTGGCGCGCTATTCCGGCCAGCGCGACATCGTGCTCGGCACCCCCGTCGGTGGCCGCGACCGGCCCGAGCTCGAGCCGCTCGTCGGGCCGTTCTTGAACACACTCGTGCTGCGCACCGACTTGTCGGGGAATCCGTCGTTCCGCGAGGTGTTGCGCCGGGTCCGCCAAACCGCGCTCGACGCCTTCGAGCGCCAGGGCATGCCCTTCGAGCAGCTCGTCGTCGAGCTCAAGCCAAAGCGCGACCCCAGCCGCAACCCGTTGTTCCAAGTCCTGTTCAGCCTGCTCAACGACGCCCCCCTGCCCCGCCTGGGCGAGCTCGACGTCGAGCTCGTATTCCCGGAGGCCGGCGCCTCCATGTTCGACCTGTCGCTGCTGGTGCGCCGGGACCCGAACCAGTTGGTGGGCATCCTCGAGTACAACGAAGACCTCTTCGACGACGCCACCATCGAGCGCATGGGCCGACACATCCTCGGCACTCTGCACGCAGTCGTCGCCGATCCCGAAGCCAGTGTTTGGCAGATCCCGCTGCTCGACGCCGCCGAGCGCCGCGAGCTGCTGGAGGACCGCAACGCGACGGCGCGCGACTTCCCGCGGGACAGCACGTTCTCCGCGGAGTTCGCCGCGACCGCATCGCGCAACCCCGAGTCGGTCGCGGCGCAGTGCGGCGATGCCGTGCTGACCTATGGTGAGCTCGACGAACGCGCCAACCGCATGGCCCACGCCCTGCGGAGCCGAGGCGCCGGCCCCGGCAGCCTGGTCGGCGTGTCGCTGCCGCGCTCGCTGGACATGCTGGTCGCGCTGCTGGCGATCCAAAAGAGCGGCGCCGGCTACGTCCCGCTCGACCCCACCTACCCCGCGGAGCGGCTGCAGTTCATCATCGACGATGCCGAGCTGGCACTGCTGGTGACCCAGGAAGATCTGCGCGCGCAGCTGCCCCAGCGCCTGCCTCCCGTGCTGCTGCTCGACGCGGATGCCGCGGAGATCTCGGCGCAACCGAGCACGGCCCTGCCTCCGCCCTCCGCCGATGATCTCGTCTACGTGATCTTCACGTCCGGATCGACCGGCAAACCGAAGGGCGTGCAGATCGAGCACCGGGCGCTGCTCAACTTCTTGCACGCGACGGCGCACACCCCCGGCCTGACGGAAACCGATGTCCTGGTCGCGGTGACGACCATTTCGTTCGACATCGCCGGCCTCGAGCTCTACCTGCCGCTCTTGTGCGGTGGCCGCGTCGTAATCGCCACCGAGGCGGAGGCCAGCGACGGCCGCGATCTCGGCGCCCTGATCGAGCGCGCCGGCGCAACGGTGATGCAAGCGACGCCGGCGACATGGCATCTCCTGCTCGAAGCCGGCTGGCACGGAAAGGCGGACCTGCGCGTGCTGTGCGGTGGTGAAGCGCTGCCGCGCGAGCTCGCCGAACGGCTGCTCGCGGCGGTGGGCGAGCTGTGGAACATGTACGGGCCGACCGAGACGACGATCTGGTCGTTGGCCAAACGCGTCGAACGAGGCGAGGGCGCGGTGCCGATCGGCGCGCCGTTGGCCAACACGACGGTGTTCTTGCTCGACGCGCAGGGACAACCGGTGCCGGTCGGCGTGCCCGGCCGGCTGTTCCTGGGCGGCGACGGCCTGGCCCGCGGCTACTGGCGACGGCCGGAGCTGACCGCCGAGAAGTTCGTCGACAACCCGGTGCACCCCGGCACACGCATCTACGAGACCGGGGACCTGGCGCGCTACACCAATGCCGGTGAGCTGGAGTTCCTCGGCCGCACCGACCACCAGGTCAAGGTCCGCGGCTATCGGATCGAGCTCGGCGAGATCGAGCACGTGCTCGGCCGCGATGCCGCCGTCAAGGAGTGCGCGGTGACGACCTTGGACCGCGGCGGCGGCGACGCCCAGCTGGCGGCGTTCGTCGTGCTGCACCCCGGCAGCGCGGCCACCGTCAGCGAGCTGCGGCGCGCGGTGCGCGAGGCGCTGCCGCTCTACATGGTCCCGCAGACCTTCACCATGCTGGACGAAATGCCGCTGACGCCCAACGGCAAGATCGACCGCAAGGCGTTGGCGGCGAGCCATTCCGGCGGCGGTGCCGCCGCCGACGACCACGTGCCACCCTCCACACCGACCGAGCGCTTCCTCGCCGAGCTATGGCAACGCGTGCTGGGCGTCGAAAAGGCCGGTCTGCTCGACAACTTCTTCGACCTCGGCGGCCATTCGCTGCTGGCGATGAAAGTGCTGTACGAAGTCGAGCAACAGTTCGGTGAGCGGATGCTGCCGATGGAGCTACTGCTGCAGAACCTGGGCCAGTTCGCCGAAGCCTGCGACCAGCGACGCGGCGGAGCAGCGAACACGGAACCGACCGAGCCGCCCGCGACGGGCGAGGACGGCCGGCGCGGTGTCCTCGGCAGGCTGCGCGCCAAGCTCGGCCGCGGCCGCAGGTAGTTCCCCCGATGCGTGTCGCCGTCGCGGTCGCCACTGCCGGTCTCTTGGCCGCCGGTGCCGCAGCCCAACGGGTCGCCTGCCTGGGCGACTCGATCACCGCCGGTGCCCGGCTCGGCGACCCCGAGCGCCAGGGCTACGCGGCTCGTTTGGCGTGGCATCTCGGCGACGGTGCCCAGGTCGAGGCCTTCGGCGTCGGCGGCGCCACTTTGCTGCGCGCCACCGACCGCCCCTACAGCCGATCGGCGGAGTTCGCCGCCGCCCTCGATTGGCGACCGGACGTCGCCGTCGTCTTGCTCGGCACGAACGATACCTGCCTTGACGAGCGGCGCCGGTGCTGGCAACACCAGCGAGACCTCGAACGCGACACAATGGCGATCGTCAGCGACCTGCTCGAAGGCAACCCGCAAATGCGCGTCCTGCTGTGCAGCCCACCGGCGATGTTCGCCGACGCCAGCGGCCTGCCCGCGGCTCGCGCCGAAGACCTGCGGCGGCGAGCCGCGCGCTTGCCCCGCGTGCGCGAGGCCCTGTGGGCCACCGCCCGTTTTTCCGGCTGCGAGTATCACGACCTCACACGCTGCCTCGAGCCCGGCGATACCAGCGACGGCGTCCACCCGACGCCACTGGGGGCCAATGCCTTGGCTGCCCGCGTCGCCGAGCTGGTGCGCGCCCGCCCCGCCCCGAGGCTCGCGCTGGACGATCGCATCGCACAGCACGCCGACGCCGTCACACGGAGCGAGTTCCACGACTTCGAGCGCCTCGATTTCACCCTCCGAAACTCCGGGGCACGCTGCATCCTGGTGCGCCCTCACGTCGCAGAAGAGGGCTACCCGTGGTTGTGGCGGGCCCGCTTCTTCGGCCACCAGCCGGCCCTCGACCTGGAGTTGCTCGACCGCGGCTTCCATCTCGCCTACTGCGACGTCGCCGGTCTCTACGGCGCGCCGGCCTCCACCGAGCGGTGGCGCGCGTTCCACGCGTTCGCCACGCGGCTCGGTCTCAACCGGCGGCCCGTGCTGCTCGGCATGAGCCGCGGCGGGCTGCCGGCGCTCACCTTCGCCGCGGCGGAACCAGACCTCGTCGCCGCGCTCTATCTCGACAACCCCGTCTGTGATCTGCGCTCCTGGCCCGGCGGGCGCAACGGCAGGCGATCGGCCGCCGACTGGACGGCCAGCCTCCGGGCCTGGGATCTGCGCGAAGCGGACGCGTGGCAGCGCGACGCGGTGGCGCTGGAGTCCTTGCCGCAGATCGCCTCCGCGCGGATCCCACTCCATTTGGTGGTCGGTGAGGCGGACACCGTGGTGCCGCCAGCGGAGAACGGCCATCGATTGGCGGCGCGCTACGCCGAGCTCGGCGGCCCGGTCACGCGCTGGCTGAAGCCCGGCTCTGGCCACCACCCCCACGGACTCCACCCACCGGCCCCGTTGCGGCGCGCGTTGCTGCGCAGCTGCGGGCTCGGCGACAACCCCGCGGCCCGACCGCTGCCTTCCGCCGAGTACCGCGGCCGCGCCGCCGGCTGGGGTGACGGCACGTGGTGGCAGCAGCTGGGACGCATGCGCGCCACCGTGCAGCAGGGCGATGGAGTCGACATCGCTTTCCTCGGCGACTCGATCACCCAAAGCCTGACCGGTGCTGCCGACCGCTGGGCAAGACCCGACGGCCAGCGCGCGATCGATGCCGCCTTCGGCGCACGCCGCACGGTCGACCTCGGTCTGTCCGGAGACCGCACCGAGCATCTCTTGTTCCGCATCGAGCACGGTGCCCTGTCGCTCTGCGACCCTCGGGTCATCGTGCTGCAGATCGGCGCCAACAACATCAACGCCGCCGGCCACTCCGCCGCCGAGACCGCCGAGGGAATCCTCGCCGTCCTCGACCTCCTGCAGGGGCGGGAGCCGCAGGCCCGGGTCCTGGTGTGCGGCCCGTTCCCCATCGGCGGCCGGCCGGACGACCCCCGCCGCCGCGCGGTCGATGCGGTGCACTCGGCGCTCGCGGCGGCGCAGCTCCCCGAGACCGTCCTCTATCTGGATCTGCGCCGGCTGTTCGTCGACGAAGACGGCAGCGCCACCGAGAGTTTGGCATCCGACCACCTACACATCACGGCCGCCGGGCAGGCCCACTGGATGCACGCGATCTCGGCCACCGTGCACGACTGGCTGCAGGGTTGAAGTCCGGGGTCTTGCTCGACCCGGCCACCGACCGAAGAATCAGGAACGCGCGACCGCAACCATGCCGACCGAGACCGAAATCCGCGAAGCAGCCGCCTTCGGCCTGGACTTGGATTGGGAGCGCAAGGATCGGGAGGTCGGCGAGATCTCCGAGCGCTACGACGAGGTCCGCGAGCTCGACGACGGTTTCGAGTTTCGCTACCCGGGCGGCGACCAATGGGCCACCGACCTGAGCCGGGTGCAGCAGTTTCTGCAGCGCCACTATCCGTACTTCGACATCGAGCTGCGGCGCGGCGCGAACGACGCGCCCCACTGGCTGCGGATCACCGGACCGGACGACGCGAAGTCGGTCCTGCAGCAGGGGCTGGATTACGCCGACGGCACAGCCACCCGCGATGGCTCCGAGATCCCGAGCTTGCGCGAACGGCTGCTCGGCTTGGGACCGCGCTATCTGAGTGCACCGCTGCGGATGTTGCCCGACTTCCTCGTCATCGGCGCAGCCAAGGCCGGCACGACCTCGCTGTACTCCTATCTCTCGGGTCATCCGGCGATCGGCGCTGCGTTCCGCAAGGAGCTCTACTTCTTCGACATGAAGTGGTCGCGCGGCATCAACTACTACCGCGCCCGGTTCCCCACCATCGCCCAGAAACGACGCCACGAACGCCGCCACGGCAGCCCGTTCATCACGGGCGAGGCCACGCCGTGCTACATGTTCCACCCGCACGCAGCAAGGCGCGCCCGCGCGACCGTGCCGCATGCCAAGCTGATCGTGTCACTGCGCGATCCCGCCGAGCGGGCGTACTCGCACTACTGCATGAACGCGCGCCGCGGAGTCGAGACGCTGTCCTTCGAAGAGGCGATCGAGCGGGAGCCCGAGCGCCTGCACGGCGAGCTCGAGCGCATGCGGGAAGACGAGCACTACTTCAGCCTCAAACGACACTACTGCGCATACCTGGCGCGCGGAGTCTACGCCGATCAACTGCAGTCGTGGCTCGAGCACTTTCCGCGCGACCAGCTCCTGGTGCTGACCAACAGTCAGCTCAAGCGCGACCGGCAGCGCACGCTGGCGAGGGTGCAGGAGTTTCTCGGACTGCCAATCCGCGAGCTGCCGGACACGGGCAGGCGCAACTTCATCCCGTACCCCGCGATCGAACCGCACATGGCGCGCCGGTTGCGCGACTACTTCGCGCCGCACGACGAGCGACTGCATGCGTTGCTCGGCGAACGCCCGGATTGGCTGTGAGCCGAGCCGGTCACCCCGAATCGCCGCCGTCCATGGTCGCCGCCCAACGGGCGACTTCGGCGTAGGCCGCCAAGTCGGCAACCGTCGGCGACTCGATGATCGTCGCCAGCGGTACCGTCAGCTCCAGCTTGTCTTTCAGGCGACCGATCAGCCGATGGCCGAGCAGTGAGTCGAAGCCGAGGTCGAAGAAGTTGTCGAGCACCCCGACGCGATCGAGTGCCAGCAGCTCCTGCAAGATCTCGGCGATGTCGCGCTCGAGGTCGTTGCGCGGTGCGGTGTATTCCTGCGCCAGCTCCGGCCGGCCGTGGGTCGCCAGTGCCGGCGCGTCACCATCGGTCGGTGGAGCGTTGTCGATGGGTGCGCGCGCGCGCGTCCGGCGCGTCTGCAAGTCGGTCGTCGAAACGACCACCTGGCGGTACGGCTGCGCCAGAATGCGCACCAACGCCGGCGCTGCCTCGTCGCCTCGGATGGCGTCGCCGAGCCGGCGCTCGCGCTCTTGGCGCTGCGCTTCGGTTTCGTCCGGTGGCGCCAGCTCGACGGCGAAGCCTACGTCGGCGAACGCATCCCAGTCGACCGCGACCCACGGCGCGCCCATCCGGTGAGCCAACGCATCGAGCACGGCATTGGCGCCGGCGTAGTCGGCGAAGCCGACGCCGCCGATCACCGTGCTCAAAGACGACACCAGCACGGCGAAGTCGAGCGGCGCGTCGCCGAGCGCATCGGCCAAGGCGAACGCTCCCGCCACCTTGGCTTCGCCGACATCCGCAGCCTGGGCGGGCGACAACGACGGCAAGGGATGGTGTGCGATCGCCCCAGCGGCGTGCACGATCCCGTGCAGCGCGCCGTGCTCCGCGCGGACGCGGGCGAGCAACGCACGGGCCGCCGCCGGATCGGCAAGGTCGACTTGTTGGGTCCGCACCGTGGCACCGCGATCGCGCAGTGCACGCACCACCGCCACTCGGCGCTGGACCCGCGCGTCGGCGCCGGCCCACTGTGCCTCTGGCGGCAGCTCGGACCGACCGGCGAGCACGATCGTGACCCCCGGCGCGGCGAGCGCCTGTGCTAGCGATCCGCCGACGCCGCCGAGACCGCCGGTCACCAAGTAGACGCCGTTGTCGCGGGGACGCCACGCGGTCGACGGCACCTCGTAGGGCGCGTAATCGCGCACCCAGCGCGCACCACCCCGCAGCGCGACCGCGTCGGCCGCGCCGCCGGCGCAAGCCTCGCGCAGCACTTCCGCAGCGGCACGATCCGGCTCGGGATCGCGCTCGAGATCGACACTCCACGCCCGCGCACCGCCGAGCTCTTGACCGAACACGAGTGCGGCGCCGAACACCGCCGCGCGCTCGGGATCTTCGACTGCGCAGCCGGCAGCCTCGCGCAGGGCATCGGTCACGACCACGAGATCCGCCTCCGCGTTGGCCGCGTCGACCGCCGCAGCCACGGTGGCGAAGCTGCGCCACCACGCGGCAGCATCGGTGGGGGCGTCGCCACCGCGCAGGCCACCGAGATGGAGGACGACGATGCGGTCCACACCCCGCTCGCGGAGCTCGGCGAGCGAGGCGTCGGCCGCGGCGCGCTCGACGTCCAGCGAGTCGCGGCGCAACGGCTCACCGGCCGCGGACAGCTGGCGGTGCACGGCCGCAGCCACCGAACCGCCAGCGTCCAGCAGCCACCACCCCCGCCGGAGCGAGCGCTCCGCGGGCACGGCGGCGGGCCGCCAGACCGGCACCGAAAACCACTCGGGCAGCGGACGCCGCCCCGCCTGCGCCGGCACCGCGGCCGGCGCACCGGTGTCGGCGTCGATCCAGTACCGGGTGCGGGCAAAGGGATAGGTCGGCAGGGAGACCCGGCGCACCGGTGCCTCACCGTGCGTTGCGCGCCAGTCCAGCGCGACGTCCGCGAGCCACAGCCGCGCCGCCGCCGCAAACAACGCCTCGCCGTCCGACACCGTGTCCTGCGGGTGCCGCATCGAGCTCACCACCACCCGGCCGGCAACTCCCTGCTGCTTCGACAGCGCGCTCAGCGTCTGCCCCGGGCCGACTTCCAGCAGCACCAGCCCCTCCTCCGCCAACAGCCTGCCCACGCCATCCGCGAAGCGCACCGCGTGCCGCAGGTTGCGTCCCCAATACTCCGGCGCCTGCCAGTCCTCGGCCGCGATCCAGTCCCCCGTCACCGTCGACACACACCGCGCACCGGCCGGTTGTCGAGAAACCGCCGCCACCGCCCGCTCGAACTCCGCGACGATCGACTCCATCATCGACGAGTGGAACGCGTGGCTCGTGTGCAGCGGCCGGCACGGCAGGTCGCGCTCCGACAGCTCCGCCTCCAACGCCGACACGGCGGCGTGCGGGCCCGACACCACGCACGAACGCGGCCCGTTCACCGCGGCCAGCGACAGCTCACCGCCGGAAGCTCGCTGCCCGAGCAGCGCTCCAACCTCCGCCTCGCCCAGCGGCACGCTCAGCATCGCGCCACCCGGCAGCGCCTGCATCAACCGGCCCCGCAGCGCGACCAGCGCCAGCGCGTCCGACAGCTCGAACACACCCGCCAACGTCGCCGCCACGAACTCGCCGATGCTGTGGCCCAAGAACGCCGACGGCACCACGCCGAACGACCGCCACAGCTCCGCCAGCGCGTACTCCACCGCGAAGATCGCCGGCTGCGTCCATCGGGTCTGCTGCAGCCGCTCGGCGTCTTCCGCCGACGGCGACGCCGGATACAGCAGCGCGCGCAGGTCTCCCTCCAGGTGCGGTTGCAGCAGCTCGGCGCACCGGTCCAGCGCGGCGCGGAACACCGGGTAGCCGTCGTACAGCGACCGCCCCATGCCGACGTACTGCGCGCCCTGTCCGGGGAACAAGAACGCGACCCGCGCCTCACCGTCGCCCCGCGCTCCCGCCAGCACGCGCTTGGCATCCCCGCCGGCCAGCAGCTCGGCCGCGTCGGCGGCATCGCGCACCACCAGCGCGCGCCGGTGCGCCAGCCCCGAACGGCTCGCCTGCGTGGTCCACGCCACGTCTTGCAAACCCTGCTCCGGGTGCGTGCGCAGGTGCGCCGCCAACCGCGCCGACATCTCGTCCAGCGCCGCCACCGTGTGCGCCGACAGCGTCAACACCTCGCATTCGCGCGTCGCGTCGGCCGGCACCGGCCGCGCCGGCGCCTCCTCCAGCACGGCGTGCGCGTTCGTCCCGCCGAAGCCGAACGCGCTGACCGCGGCGCGCCGCGGCCGTGCACCGCGCGGCCAGGACCGCAGCGCGGCGTTGACGAAGAACGGCGAGCCCGCGAAGTCGATCTCCGGATTGGGCCGCTCGTAGTGCAGCGTCGGCGGGATCTCCTCCCGCTCGAGCGCCAGCACTGCCTTGATGAAACCCGCGACCCCTGCCGCGGCATCGGTGTGCCCGAGGTTGGACTTGACCGCGCCGAGCGCACAGGCTTGCGCATCCGGCGCCCCGCCGGCGCGAAACGCGCGGGACAGCGCGGCGATCTCGATCGGATCGCCGAGGGGCGTCGCCGTGCCATGGCATTCGACGTAGCCGATGCTCGTCGCATCGACACCCGCGTCCATCTGCGCCGCGGCGATGACCTTGGCCTGCCCATCGACACTGGGCGCGGTGAAGGCGACCTTGTTGCTGCCGTCGTTGTTCAGTGCGCCGCCGCGCACCACGGCGCGGATCGGATCGCCATCGCGGAGCGCGTCGGCGAGGCGCTTGAGCAGCACGACGCCGGCTCCCTCGCCACCCAGGGTCCCCGCCGCCCGCGCGTCGAAGGGCCGGCAGTGGCCATCGGGCGAGAAGATCATGCCCTCCTGATAGAGGTAGCCGATCGTGCGCGGGCACGCGATGGAGACCCCGCCGGCCAGCGCCATGTCGCACTCGTAGCCGCGCAGACTGCTGCAGGCCTGGAGGATCGCGACCAACGACGTCGAGCACGCGGTCTGCACCTCCACGGCCGGCCCTTGCAGGTCGAGCTTGTAGGCGACCCGGGTCGCCAGCGCGCCGCCTCCATAGCTGAACAGGGCGAGCTGAAACGCGTCCGCGGATTCGGCGAACGCGCGATTGCGGAGCACGTTGTTGCTGAAGTACGTGTTCGGCCCGCATCCCGCGAAGACACCGACCGAGCCGGCACCGCGCGGACCGTAGCCCGCGTCCTCGAGCGCGGCCCAACAGCACTCGAGCAGGAACCGGTGCTGCGGGTCCATGGCCTCGGCCTCGCGCGCGGGGATCGCGAACAAGCCGGCATCGAACAGGTCGACGTCGTCGAGCACCGCACGCGCTTTGACGTAGGCCGGATCAGCCAGCCGCTCGGCGGGTTCACCGGCAGCCAGCAGCTCGTCGTCGGAGAACCAGGAGATGCCTTCGCGACCGTCGCGCAGCATTTGCCAGTATGCGTCGACGTCGGGTGCCTTGGGAAAGCGCGCCGCGATGCCGATCACCGCGATCGCCTCGCCGTCCGCCGCCGCATCGCCCCGGCGGACAAGCCGCGCGCGCACCGCCGCGAACGCGTCCTCCTCCCCATCGCCGCCCCGCAGGTGCGCCGCCATCGCGCCCACCGTCGGATACTGGAACACCTCCGCGATCGACAGCTCCACGCCACAGCGCTCCGCCAAACGCCGCCGCAGCTGCACGATCAGCAGCGAGTGGCCACCCAGGTCGAAGAAGTTGTCGCCGCGCCCGACCCGCTCGACCTCCAACAGCTCCCGCCAAATCGCCGCGACCTCTTCCTCCAGCTCCCCCGACGGCGCCACGTACCCCGCACCGCCGCGCGCTCCCACCTCGCGCCCCATCAGCGCCGCGCGGTCCACCTTGCCGTTCGGCGTCAGCGGATACTCCGCCAGCTCCACCAGCACACCCGGCACCATGTACTCCGGCAGCGAACCGCGCAGATGCTCGCGCAGCGCGCCCTCCGTCGCCTCCGCGTTGCCCGGCTCGACGCGGTAGAAGCCCACCAGCTGCACGTCGCCGCGCCGTTTGGTCTGCGCCACCACCACCGCGTCTCGCACGCCGCCGTGCCCCGCCAGCACCGCCTCGATCTCGCCCAGCTCGATCCGGAAGCCGCGCACCTTCACCTGGTGGTCGATCCGGCCCAAGAACTCCAGCTCACCCGCGTTCGTGTAGCGCGCGAGGTCGCCCGTCTCGTAGATCCGACCCGTCTCCGCAAACGGGTGCGCCACGAACTTCTCCGCCGTCAGCGCATCGCGACGCCAGTAGCCCCGCGCCAGCCCGTCACCGCCCAAGAACAGCTTGCCGGGAACACCCACCGGCACCGGCTGGCCGTGCCGGTCCAGCAGGTACACCTCCGTGTTCGCGATCGGCGCACCGATCGGCACCGGACCGCTCCCCGACTCCACCCGGCCGCACAGCGACCAGATCGTCGTCTCCGTCGGCCCGTACATGTTCCACACTTCGCCCACCAGCGGCAGCAGCCGCTCCGCCAGCTCACGCGGAAACGCCTCGCCGCCGCACAGCACCTTCAGCCCCGACAGGCCGCCCCATCCCGACTCCAGCAGCAGGTGCCACGTCGCCGGCGTCGCCTGCATCACCGTCGCGCCACACGACTCCATCAGCGCCGCCAGCTGCTCGCCGTCGCTCGCCTGCGCGCTCGTCGCGATCTCCACCCGGCCGCCGACCAACAGCGGCAGGTACAGCTCCAGGCCCGCGATGTCGAACGAGATCGTCGTCACCCCGAGCAGCGTGTCCTCGCTCCCCATCCCCGGGCTCGACGCCATCGCGCACAGAAAGTTCAGCAGCGCCCGGTGCTCGATCTGCACCCCCTTCGGCCGCCCCGTCGAACCCGACGTGAAGATCACGTACGCCAGATCACCGGGCCCCGCCGCCGGCGCCAGCGGCGCGGCGCTTTGCGCGGCGATCGCCGCTCGCGTCCCTTCCTCCTCGAGGTCCAGCACCGCCGGCAGCGACGGCGGTAGCCGTGGCAGCAGCCCGCTCTGCGTCACCAGCAGCGAGATCTCCGCGTCCTCCATGATGAACGCCAATCGATCCGCCGGGAACGACGGGTCCAGCGGTACGTACGCGGCGCCGGCCTTCTGGATCGCCAGCAGCGCCACCAGCATCCCGACCGAGCGCTCCACCGACACGCCCACCAGCTGGCCACGAGCCACGCCCCGCGACGACAGCTCGCGCGCCAGCTGGTTGCTGCGCGCCTCCAGCTCAGCGTGGCTCAGCCGCTCGCCGCCGCACGACACCGCCACCGCGTCACCGCGCTCCGCCGCGACCCGGCTGAGCTCGGCCACCAACGTCGAGTCGCGCGGATACTCCCGCTGCGTCGCTGCACTCGATGCCACCACTGCCGCGCGCTCGCTCTCCGTCAGCAGCGGCAGCTCCCAGATGCTCGCTTCCGGCGACGCGGTCATCGCCCGCAGCAGCTGCAGATAGTGCTGCTCGAACCGGGCGACGGTGGCGTCGTCGAACAGGTCGGTGTTGTACTCGAACGCACCCTGCAGGTCGCCGCCGGCACTGTCGCCGACGAACAGCGTCAGGTCGAACATCGCCTGACCGCTGTCGGGCAGCAGCAGCTCGACCTCGCAGTCGCCGAGCCGCGGCAGCTCCGCTTCCTGGGTCATGCTGAACAGCACCTGGAACAGCGGGTTGCGGCTCAGGTCGCGGTCGGGCTTGAGCTCGACGACGAGCTGCTCGAACGGCATGCCCTGGTGCTCGAACGCGTCGAGGGCGGTGCCCCGCACGCGCCGCAGCACCTCGCCGACACTCGGCGCGCCCGACAGGTCCGACCGCAGCACGAGGGTGTTCAAGAACAAACCGATCAAGGGCTCGGTCTGCGCCGATTCGCGCCCACCGGTCGGCGTGCCCAGCACGATGTCGTCCTGTCCGCTGTAGCGTGCCAGCAGCACCTTGAACGCCGCCAACGCTGCCATGAAGAACGTGCACCCGCGGGCGCGCGCCATCGCCTTGAAGTCGTCGACGACGGGCTTGGGCATGCGGAACACGCGCCGGCCGCCCGCAAACGTCTGCACCGCGGGGCGTGGCCGGTCGGTGGGCAGCTCGAGCACCGGTACGCCTGCCAGCTGCTGCCGCCAGTAAGCCAGCAGGGCACCACCGTGGGCGTCGTACCAACGGCGCTGCCATGTGGCGTAGTCCGCGTACTGCACCTCGAGCTCCGGCAACGGCGACCGCTTGCCGGCACATCGCGCCTCGTACAGCGTCGCCAGCTCGTGGAACCAGATCCCGAACGACAACCCGTCGGTGATCATGTGCAGCATGGTGAACACGAGCACGTGATCGCTCTTGCCGAGCTGCAGGAGCACCAACCGCAGCAGCGGCCCGGTGCGCAGATCGCATCCGGTCTCGCTCTCTTGCTGCGCGATCTTCAGCGCCGCCGCGAGCGGATCGTCCCGATCGCGCAGGTCGGTGCGCGCCAGCGTCCACGCCGCCGGCTCGTGCACCACCTGCACCGGCTCGTCGCCGGCGGTCTCGAACGTCGTGCGCAGCACCTCGTGCCGGCGGACGATCTCAGCGATGCTCCCCTCGAGCGCGTCGGCATCGAGCGGACCGCGAAACCGCAGCATGTGGGACAGGTTGTAGGGCGCGGTGTCGCCGCCGAGCTCGCACAGGAACCAGAACCGCTGCTGGCCAAAGGAGAGGGGCAGGGTCCCGTCACGCGGCACGGGCGGGATCACCAGCGGGTCTTCGGCACCGGCCGAGATCGGATCGGCGGCGGCCGCCGCCGCGGGGTCGCCAGACCGAAGTGCCTCCTCATCCTCCGACTCCGACTCCGACTCCAAGACGAAGGCGATCACCTCGTCGCGCTGCGCTTCGAGCTCGCGGGCGAGCTCTGCCGGCAGCTCGGCCCGGGGAATTCCCGTGCAGAGCTCACCGCCATCGACCCACAACCGACAGCCCAGCGCGCGCAGGCGCGACAGCAGCTCGAACAGCGTCACCGGCGGGCTCCCGGCCTTCGCGTGGACGCGGCGGCTCGGCATTCGGAGGGAGGAAGAGGCGGGGCGGGCATGGAGGGTCGAGGCTCCGGCGAAGTCTACCTGACGTCACACACCGCGTCGCCACGCGCCGGTGGGACGGAGGACTCCACACCGAGCGGCAATCACCTTTGGTCGAGGCCCGGCACTCCCCGAAACAAACAGAGAATCGACCGGCGCCACCGCGCGTACCGCGTCCACCGACAAGCGATGCCCGTGTTGAACACAGTCCCGGTCCACTACCGACGCGGCGCCGTCTTCCGCGGCGGGTTAGCCGCGGCCGCGTTCGCCACTGCGATCGTCATCGACCTGGTGTTGCAGCGCTCGCCGATCGCGGACGCACCGCCGCGCTGGAGTTGGTGGGACCTGCTGCGCAGCGGGGCGATCGCCGCGTGCGCCCTGTTGTCGATCTCGACATTGCTGCGGCTACGCCCCGTGCGGGCGGGGTCCTGCGCGTCCGCGCCGATCTCGGCGGCAACGCCGGCCGCGGTGTGCCTCGGGCTGGCAGCCACCTGCGTGGCGCTGCTGGCCTTTGCCCCGACAGTCTACGAATGGCTGTGCCAGGAAGACTCTTGGGTCGAGAACTCGTCGGCCGCGGCGATGGCGCTGGCCGCAGCCGTCGGCGCCCACCTGTGTGTTCGCGGCGCCAACCACCACGCCCTCAGGGTGGCAGCTGCGGCCGTGGCAGCGTTCTTTGCCCTGTGCGCGCTCGAGGAGGTCTCTTGGTTCCAACGCGTCTTGGACATCGAGACGTCGGCGTGGTTCGAGGGCAACCTGCAGAACGAGACCAACCTGCACAACTTCGCCACCGACAAGCTCGAGACCCTCTACTACTCGGGCGCTTTCGCCATGCTGGTCGCGCTGCCCTGGGCCGCGGAGCAGCTACCGCTGCGGTCGCTTCTCGGCCCGCTCGGGCCCCTCGTCCCCGGTCGGCGCGCGGTGGCCTGCGCCGCCCCCTGCAGCGCGTTCAACTACGACATGTGGAACAACGCTGCGATGCAGCTCGCGCTGGCCGGCACCCTGGCGATCCTCGGCCACTTCGCGCTCGCCTCCCACCGCGCCGGCGCGCGCCGAGAAGCGCGGATTTGGATGGGGTTGACCGTCGCGACGGTGGGCATCCAAGCCAGCTTCTTGTGCAACGGCGCGGCGCAGGAGCGGATCTGGTCGGTGACCGAGTATCGAGAGCTGCTGATCGCGATCGCCTGTGCGGCCTATGCGATCGACGTCCGCCGGCAGGTGGCGGCGCCCCGCTGAACGGCGCGTCGTCCGCGGGTCAGCAGGCCCCGGTCAGAACGCCGTGGGCGGCGGCATGGCGCGCTCGAGCAACGACGGCCGCTCGGCGAGCACCTCGCGGTAGCGTTCGACGTCCACGTGCACGCTGCAGCCGGTGAACCAACTGAGCAGCTGCCGGCTGGTCGCGTTGGCGATCGGATCGTGGTCGTCCGCCAGCTCGAGCAACTGCTCCACGGCGCCGCGATCGCCGGCGCTCAGCAGCGCGCGCACGGCGGCGGTGCGCAGCGGCGGGTCCAACATCGACAGCTGGCCGCGCACCTGCTCCGGCTCCACCGATCGCGTCGACTCGAGACAGTAGATCGCGCGGCGCCGGATCTCGAGGTCGAGGTTCGGCTCCAGGATCCACGTCCAGACGGACCGCGGGTCCTGCAACGGGCCCTCCAGGCTGGCGAGCGCGGCGAGCGCTACGCGCTGAACATCCGGCGACCACTGGAAGAACGCACGCGTCAGCCGCTCTTCGTAGTCACCCGCAACCCCGGCCGCAGTGATGAGCTCGATGATGCGGATCCGCTCGCGATCGTCGCCGAGCTCGACCCGGTTCCAGATCTCGCTCCAGAGCAACTCGCTGGGGTGGGCCAACAAGAAGTCCATCGCCGCCGTGCACACCTCGGCGTCGTCGTGGGCCATCAGGGACACGACCTGCTCGGTGACGTCCTCGGCGAACGGTGCGGCATGTTCGAGCGCCGCGAGCAGCACCGCGGCGTGCGACTCGAGCAAGAACAGCGCGATCGGCTCCTGCGACCACGGGCGCAGTTGCCCCAAAGCGCGGATGGCGCGCGCACGCCGCTCCGGTGGACCATCGGCGGCCAGTCTCTCGAGCTCCGCGCTGAAGCTGACGATGCCGGCGGCGCCGACGTAGTCGATCGCCGCGGCGTGCAGGGGATCGACCGGTCGCCGCAGCATCGCCTGCAGCGGCGCCGCGAACTCGCGCGCATGACCCGGCGCTGCCGCCAGGATGCGCTCGCGCTCGCGCGGGTCATACGCACCCTGCAGCGCGCGCAGAGTCTCGTGCAGCCGGCGCTCGGCCATCGACTTGCCGGGGCCGAGCTCGATCTCCGGCTGAATGCTGAGCGCGTGCGCCGCGATCGCCGCCGCGACCCCGGCCAGCACGATGCCAGCGACGCGTGAGACCGCGACCTGGTTGAAGCGGGGCTCGGGCAACCCCGAGGGGGGGCGGGGGGAGGGACTCATCGAGCGATCTCCTGCCATCCGTTGAAGGCGACGTACGTGCCGCTCGCCTTGTTGGCCAGGGCGATGGCGGCGGATGAATAGATGACGTTGAGGGTGCCCTTGATCTCGAACGTCGAGCCGCTCGGGCCCTGCAACAGCGCGCCCCGGATCGTCGCCGTGCCCGCGCTGTTGACGATGTCGCCGAGCACGATCACGACGCCGTCGAACACGAAGTTGCCGGTCACGGTCAGATCGCCGGTGACCAGCAGGATGCCGGCGCCTTGACAGCTGCCGGAGAACTGAACGTCGCCGTTGCGGTAGGCGATGTTGGCGACGCCACCGGTGCCGCTGCCGAACTTGTAGTTGGAGTAGCGCTTGCTGGTCAGGATCAGGTTGGCGATGTTCTGCAGCGACGTCACCATCTCGGTAAAGTTGAACGAGGTCGTCGCCGTCGCCATGGTCGGCGAGCCGGTCACGTAGCCCGACAGCGAAGTCGAGAACGACGTGGACGGCCCCGGCGACGCCACGGTCACGCCGGTGACCGTCGTGCCAGTCGACGCTCCGGTCATCGTCACCTCGTTGCCGGACACTTTCGGCGTGCCACTGCCGGCGAACACGATCGACGAGTTGAGGAACATCACCGCGCTGGAGATGGAGGGCAGCAACGGCACGGGGCCCAGATAGGCCACGACCTTGCGCGTGGTGTTGCGGTAGGTCCCCGCCACCAGCACCTGGAACGCATCCTCGTCGGCCTCGTCCACCGAGCCGTCGGCGTCGTTGTCCTGACCGTCGGAGCCGAGGTAGGTCGGCGTGACGTCGAACGAAATGCCGCCGCCGAGACCGCGGGTGTAGGTCACGCCCGTCTGCAGCGCCTTCGGGCCGGAGCGGCCGCGGAAGATCGCGTCGTCGATGCCGGACTCCGCCGCCAACAGCGCCTTCTCCTGGTCCAAGATCGCCTGGCCCTCCGCACTCCGGCGCGACATCGCCGCGGTGAACGCGCCGACGATCAGCAGCAACGGCACGAGCATCGCGAACAGGACAAAGAGGATCGCTCCTCGTTCAGAATGGGTCTGGTGCATGGCTTGGCCTCCGCGCCTCCTCCCGCGGCCGCCTCACGTGCTGAGTGCAGCCGTCGGTTGTTTCGGCACACGCCGCCGCTCGGTTGAGACCGAGTGTGTCCGTGCTCTCACTCTGAGACTGGCCCGGGCCGGGGCCGCGACCCAAGACGAAGCACTTCGCGACAGCGACGGAGTCCGCCGCTCCAGCGTGGTGAAGTCCAAGCCAACCGAGTTCGCGCTCCACGGCCTAAGCGGGGCGTCGGGGCCACGGACGTGGTGCATCATCACCACGAAGGACCGAAGAACACGAAGACCGGTTCCGACGCTGGCGCTGTCCCCAGCCCGCAGACGGACAAAAGTCAGGGCGGCGACCCCTTGCGGGATCGCCGCCCGGCCCTCTCAAGTCTCGTCTCGTCCAGTCGACTCTCCGTCTTCCCACCTTCCTCAGCGATAAACGGCAGCCGAACGGAACAGAAAACCACCAAAATGCGCGCCCCGCCGCGGTCCGCGACCGAGCGGCCGCGGCCCTGAGGCACGAGGTATCGTTGAGGGGTCGGAACCGGTCCCCTCCGCACTCCGCCCCGCAGAACGATCTCCGTTGCCCTGCCGGTGACCCCACCGCCCGCATGAGCCCACCCCCCTCCCCCGCACCCGCCGATGCCATCGCCATCATCGGAATGGCGTGCCGATTCCCAGAGGCGCCGGACATCGAAAGCTACTGGCGCCTGCTCCGGGACGGCGTCGAAGCGGTGCGCTTCCCCGACCCGGACGCGCTGCGGGCAGCGGGAGATACGCCAGAGCGGATGAGGCATCCGCGCTACGTGGCGTCCCCGGGGGCCGTGCTCGACGACGTCGACGCGTTCGACGCGGCATTCTTCGGCATCGAGGCGGATCGAGCCGCCCTGATGGACCCGCAACACCGCGTCTTTCTCGAGTGCACCCACGCCGCGCTCGAGGACGCCGGCTACGACCCGACGCGTTACCCCGGCATGATCGCGCTGTTCGCCGGCGCCGGCCGCAACCACTACCTGCTCGAGCACCTCCTGCCGCAGGCCCGCGCGATGGCCACCGCCGGACCGCTCGAGGTGACGCTGACCAACGACAAGGACTTCGTGCCGCTGCGCGTGTCCTACCTCCTCGACCTGCGCGGGCCGAGCGTCGGGGTGCAAACCGCGTGCTCGACGTCGCTGGTGGCAACCCACTTGGCGTGTCAGAGCCTGCTGAGCGGTGACGCGGACATCGCGCTCGCCGGCGGAGTCTCGATCACCACGCTGCACGGGCGCGGCTACATCGGCAGTGACGACGGCCTGTTCTCGGCCGACGGCCACTGCCGCCCGTTCGACGCCGACGCGACCGGCCCGGCCGCCGGCAACGGCGCCGGTGTCGTGGTGTTGAAGCGGCTGGAGGATGCGCTGCGGGATCGCGACTGCGTGCGGGCCTTGATTCTCGGCTCCGCCATCAACAACGACGGGGCGACCAAGGTCGGCTTCACCGCACCAGCCGTCGAGGGGCAGCGTCAGGTCGTCCGCGACGCACTGTCGATCGCCGGTGTCGACGCCGGCACGATCAGCTACGTCGAGGCGCACGGCACCGGGACCAAGCTCGGCGACATGATCGAAGTCGCGGCGCTGACCGACGCGTTCCGCGACCAGACCGTGCAGCGCGCCTATTGCGGCATCGGCTCTGTCAAATCCAACTTCGGACACACCAACACGGCCGCTGGCGTCGCCGGCTTGATCAAGGTGGTGCTCGCGTTGCAGAACCGCGAGCTGCCCGCCAGCCTCAACTTCGCGCGGCCCAATCCGGAGATCGACTTCGCAGACAGCCCGTTTCGCGTCGTCGATCGACGGCAGCGCTGGGCGGCGGACACGCCGCGCCGGGCCGCCGTTCACGCGGTCGCGATGGGTGGCACGAACGCCCACGCGGTGCTCCAGGAGGCTCCCGCGGCCCACCCCCGGCAGGCGACGGAGACTGCCGCGCACGTGCTACCGCTCTCGGCACCGACCGCGGAGGGCCTGCAGCGCGTCGCCGAGCGGCTGCGATCCCACCTGCAAGCCCATCCCGACCAGGCGCTCGCGGACATCGCCTACACGCTGCAGGTCGGGCGGCGCGCCTTCGACCACCGCCTCGCGGTGGTCGCGACCACGACACAGGCGGCAGTGGCCGCACTGGAAGACTTCGCGTCACCGGCTGTGGCCACGCCGGGTCGCGCGCTGACCCTCTGTCTCGCGGACAGCGCCCCCGAGCCCGAGGCCTGGCGACGGTTGCAGCGCGAGGACAACGCGTTTCGCGACGCGATCTCGGAGTGCGGCGATCCCGAGGCACTGCTGGCGGAGAACGGCGGGCGCAGTGCGTTTGCCTGGCTCTACGCCCTGGCCAAGAGCTGGCAGAGGTTCGGCGTCACGCCGGCACGCACCGTCGGGTCGGGGATCGCCGAGTGGGTCGCCAAGAGCCTCGACGGCCGTTGTGATCTGTCGACCGGGCTGGCTCATGCCGACCGGATCACGCCGACCGGTGCGGTCCAGCCCCCGGACGACCCCACGGCGACGCGCCTGGTGATCGGCGCCGCGTCATCCGAGGCGGATGCTACCGGTGGGCTCCTCGACCCACTGCCGGTCATCGCGCGGTTGTGGTGTGAGGGAATCGAGATCGATTGGCAACCGCGGGCCGACCTGCTCGAGGCGCGGCGCGTGTCGCTCCCCACCTACCCGTTCGCCCGGGCTCGGCATTGGATCGACGCCGGCGACGGAACACCAGCGACAGTCCAGCCGGAAGCCGAGGTGGATGGGTGGCTCTACGTACCGACCTGGAATCGCGTGCCCGTGCCGACCGAGAGAGTCACGGTGCGCGACACGGAGTGGCTCGTCCTCGCCGACCCGACGGGCGTCGGCGACCACGTCGCCGCCCGGCTTCGCCACCGGGGAGCGGGGGTCACGTGCATCACACCGGCGGCTGCATTCGAGCAGGTCGGCGACCGTCGCTACGCGTTGCGACCGGACAGCAAAGACGATTGGCAGAGGTTGTTCGAACAGCTGGCGGCGCAGGGTCGCCAACCGCAGCACGCGCTGCACCTGTGGTCGTTGGCGCCGGCCAGCGAGAACGGGGCCGCCAACCCACACCTCGACTCGCGCGTTTCGCTGTGCGTCGACAGCCTGCGCCACATCGTCGAGCACGTCGACGCGAGCGCCGGCAACGGTGCGGTGATGCTGGTCACCGACCGCCTGAGCGACGTATTGGGTGGCGAGGTCGCGGACCCGGAACGCGCTCTCGCAGTGGGCGCGTTCCGCGCGCTCACCAGTGAGCATCGACGTCTGCGGGCACGCCACCTGGACCTTTGCCTGGCGCCGCCGCAGGCCGACGCTGCCGCGGCCGCCGATATCGTGATCGACGAAGCGACGACCTCCGCACCGAACAGCACGGTCGCCTACCGGGGCCTGAGCCGGTGGCGGCAGTCGCACACGCGCCTCCGCGCGAGCGCCGTGGCCAGCACCAACGAGCTGCGCGGCACGGTACTCATCACCGGTGGTTTCGGCCGCGTCGGCCAATCGGCTGCGCTCCAACTCGCGGCTCCGGGAGTGCACCTGCTGCTGACCACGCGCCGGCCGATGGCAGCGCCGGACACCGATGAGCGCGGCGCGAGCATTGCCGCACTGCAGGCCCTTGGCGCGACCGTCGAGGTGGCAGTCCTCGACCCCGCGGACGGGGCCGCGCTGCGCCACACCGTCGAACGATCGCGCGCGGACAACGGCCCGCTCCGCGGGGCAATCGGCGCGGCCACGCCGCGCCTGCACAGCCCCGACGCGATTCGATGCGGCGTCGAGTGCAGCCGCGCGCTGCTCGCCGCAGTCGCCGGCGAGCCGGTGCAGTTCACGGTGCTGACGACCTGCATCACCAGCGTGCTCGGTGGGGACGGGGTCGTCACTGACGCCGCCGCGGCGACCGCGGCCGAGAGCATCGCCCTGGCCGCCGACGCCGACGCCCGCGCCCGCGTCGTCACCTGGGACCGCTGGGACGACCACGACGGGATCCTCGGCGACGACGGCCGCACGGCTCTCGGCCGGATCCTCACCAGCCCCGAGCGCCACGTCATCGTCTCCCGTTACGACCTCGACGCGCGCCGCGCCGGCGCCACGCCACGAGCTCCCGCTCGATCCGGATCCGCCACCGCGCCGCGCACGCCACTCGAGCGCGACATTCTGGCCATTTGGAGCGAGTGCCTGCAGGACGACTCGATCGGCGTGCTCGACAACTTCTTCGAGGTCGGCGGGCGCTCGGCGACGGCGACGCGGGTGCTGGCCCTACTCCGCGAACGCCTGAGCGTCGAGCTCCCGTTGCGACAGCTGTTCGAAGCACCGACGGTCGCCGATCTCGCGGCGGTGATCGAGAGCCGGCAATCGGACGATGCCGGCCGCGACGACAGCGAGCGAGAAGAGATCGAGATCTGAAAGCGTCCCCCGGGGCGCGTCACCGTCGCGGCGCGTTCGGCACCACCGGGCAGGGGCAGAGCCCGTAGCGCCCCTCGCCGGCACGGGCATCGAGGGGCACTGCCCCCTGTCGCCGACGCGCGAAACGCGGGACGATGCCGCGGTGGCGACTCCGCGACCCGTCTTCCGCCGAGCACTCGGACGGCTCGACAGCTACGCCGCGCTGGTCGGCATTCTGGTCGGCGCCGGGATCTTCCGGGTCACCGGCGACGCCTACGCCCTGACCGGCCCGAGCGTCATCCTGGGCTATCTGGTCCTGGCGCCGGTGATCGCCGCCACCGCCCTGCCGTACGCGGCGTTTCTCGGCACCACGGCGGGCGGCACCGCCGGCGGGGACTACGCCCACATCGCCCAGGTGTTCGGCCGCGGCCGGTTGGCCTTCCTCGCCGGATGGCTCAAGTTGATTTCCTATCTGGGCGCCGCAGCGTACTTGGCCCTGACGGTTGCCGACTACGGCGTCGAGCTTCTCGTCACCTGCGGCTTGCCTGGGGCAGCGGCCCTCGACCGCACGTGGATCGCCGTCGCGACCCTGCTGCTGTTCTGGTCGGTGCAGGCCGGCGGCGCCCGTTGGTTCGCGCGCACCCAGACCGCGATGTTTCTCGCACTGCTGGCGGCAATCGCCCTGCTGGTCATTCCCGGCGTGTTCGCGATCCGGCCGCAGAACTACCAACCGTTCTTCGCAGCGGGCGCGACGGGCTTCGTCACCGCGCTGCCGCCCCTGTTCTTTGCGTACGCGGGGTTCGAGGCGCTCGCGCACCACGCGGCCGAAGTGCGCGACGGCTCCCGGCGGCTGCCGGGCATTCTGTTGCGCGGGATCGCGATGACCACCGCGATCTTCGTGGCGATGGCATCCGTCGCACTCGGAACGGTCGACGGAGCCGCGATCCGAGCGAGCACGGCGCCGATGGCGACCGCGGCCGCGGCCTACTTGCCCGCCGGAGCCGCCGCGGTCGTCGCCCTGGGCGGAGTCCTGGCGGCGGCGACTTCGGTCAATGCCACGCTCGCGGTGCCACCGCGGCTCGCGGTGACCCTGGCCGCCGACAAGCTGCTGCCGACCGCTTTGGGCTCGGTCCACTCGATCTCGGGCGCCCCGCGCCCGGCGCTGTTGGCCACGGTCGGGGTTGCGCTGGCGCTTCTGCTCAGCGGTCAGCTCGCGTTCGCCCTGAACATCGCCGTGCTCAGCCTGATGCTGGTCTACCTGTTGCACAGTGTCGCGCTGTTGTGCGTTCAGCGGCGAGCGCCGCGGCTGTGGTCGGAGATCATCCGTCAGACTCCGGCCCGCCGGCTACGCGCCGCCGCCTGGATCAGCGCTGCGACCCTCGCCGCGCTGATCGGGACCATGGTCGTCCACGACGTCACCGCGATCGCCAACGACAGCATCGTCAGCCGATGGTCGGCCGGCAATCTGACCGCGCTCGAGCTCTGGATCTTCTGGGCCGCGGCGGGGTTGCTCCTGCACGCGAGGGCCGCCGGCAGGCAGGACACCGAGGTCCGCGATGTGAACGCGCGCAACCGGGACTTCATCCGCTACGAGCAGGTGGAGAAGCGGCAGAGCTACCGGCTCGCCGAGGCGCGAAGCACGACTTCCGTTGCGGAGACCGAACGCTTCGACGACGACTTCGAGCTGCGGACCGTGTCGATGCGTCTTCCCGAAGACGCCTTCGCCGCCGAACTGGGCACCGCCTTGGAGGAGATCGGGTTTTGCGTGTTGACCGACCACGGCACCGATCCGCGGCTGTTCGCGACGGCGGCAGAGCACACTCTGCGCATGCTGCGCGACACGCCGCAGGCCGCCAAGCAGCGATACCGCGCACGACGCCACGGCTCGATCAACGCGGGCTGGTTCCCCCTGCAGGAGACCAGTGACATCCATCCCGATCAGGTGGAGGGCTGGGTCCTGTGCCGGCGCGCATTCGACCTGGGCGAGCGCGACGACTACGACGTCGACGCGTTCTGGCCGGACCCCGCACACGAGCGCGCGTTGCGGCCACTGTGCACGACCCAAGAGAGGCTGATCCTGCCCATCATGCAGGCAGTGCTGCGCTACCTCGGGTGCGACCCGCATCTGTACGACGCCCGACTGACGGCCACCAACTTCGCCCTCCGACTCAACTACTACCCACCGCAGGCAGCAGACGCCCCCACCGGAGCCGGCCGGCTGCTGGGCCACGAGGACGTCACGCTGTTCACCATGCTGCCGGCCCCCACCATCGAAGGCCTGCAGATTCTCAACCGCGCGAGCGCGGCGTGGGTGCGCGTCGACGCGCCGCCGAACAGCCTGATCCTGAACACGGGCGACTACATGCAACGGATCACCAATGACCGCCTGCCGTCGACCACGCACCGCGTCAGCCTGCCGCGCGATCCCGCCCTGCGCCGACAACCTCGCGTCAGCTTTCCGATGAACGTCTACTTGTGGGAAGACGAGATCCTCGAGGTGCTCCCGGGCTTGGGCGAGCCGGCGTACCCGCCGGTTCGGGCCGAAGACTTCCACACCCGGATCACCGCGAAGTACTACGGCGACGATTACCCCAGGTGAGGTCGAACTTCATCGAGCAGCGCGTTCCGCAACCCACGCGACGAGGGGAATCGTCAGCCTGTACGGCAGCTTTACGGCCCAGCTCGGCAGCTTGGGATGCCGCTCCTCGCGCTCGACCCGCCCGCGCAGGTGCTCCAAGCCGAGTCGTCGAGGAACCGCGCGCCGCAGGTCGATGCCGACAAGGTGTTTGATGCTCTTGTAGCCGTAGTGCTTCGGCGCGACGAGGCGCAACGGCCCACCACTACGGCCATCGAGAGGCCGGTCGTCGAAGTGTGTCGCGACGATGACGTCCTCGGCGAGCGCATCCTCCCATACGAAATGGCCGCGGCGGTGATCCGCCGCGCGGGCCACCACGTAGGGGGCGGGCGGCGTGAGTTGGCCCAGTGCTTCGAGGACCTGCCGCAGGGGCACGCCCGTCCAGCGCACACCCCTCACCGACCAGGTCGTCACGCAGTGGAAGTCCGCTTGCAGCGTTCGCGGGCCCAGCGCGCGGAAATCATCGAGATCGAGCTGCGCGACCGGCTCTCGGTCGCGACGCACGACGAGCACCGGCGGTGGCAGCGGATCCGGCGGAGCCGACCACGGCCGATCCGAGAAGCGCGGCATTTGGCGCAACTCGCGTTGGCCGGGCGGCAACCCGGCGGCGCGTCTTGGCCACTGGAAACCCATGGGGTCGCGACTATCTCACCAGCGAATGCCCTGCGCACCAAGGGAGGCGCAATTAGCATTGGCGACGTGAGTGCGACCCTAGCCATCTCGTTGCTCGCCCTCGCCGGCCAGCAACCCGTGCCAACGGACACGAGTGCCCCGCGTGTTGCGTCCGACGTTTCCGCCGCCGACTCCTGGCCGCACTGGCGCGGCCCATTCGGCACGGGAGCCAACCCGGCCGCCGACCCGCCGACGCGATGGAGCGAAGCCGAAGGGGTACGCTGGAAAGTGCCGCTGCCGGGAACGGGTCACAGCTCCCCGGTGGTCGCCGGCGACCTCGTGTTCGTGACCAGCGCGGTCCCGTTCGGCGAGCACGGCGATCCGGTGCCGGACGACGCACCCGGGGCGCACGACAACGCGCCCGTCACGCAACAGCACGCGTTCGTCGTGCAGGCCTACCGGCGCGCCGACGGCGGCCTGCTGTGGACGACGACGGTGCGTGAGCAACTGCCACATGCGGGCGCCCACGTCAGCGGATCACTGGCATCGGCGTCGCCGGTGACGGATGGCGGCCACGTGTACGCCTTCTTCGGCTCGTACGGCCTGTACTGCATCGACACCCGCGGCGAGATCGTGTGGCAGCGTGACCTGGGCGACATGCAGGTCAAGCACGGCCACGGCGAGGGTGCTTCCCCGGCCCTGCACGGCGACACGATCATCGTCAACTGGGACCACGAAGGAGACTCCTTCATCGTCGCCCTGGACAAGCGCGACGGCACCGAGCGCTGGCGGCGCCCGCGCGACGAGGTCACCTCATGGGCATCGCCTCTCATCGTCGAGCACGGCGATCGGCGCCAAGTCATCGTGAGCGGCACGACAAGGGTGCGGGCGTACGACCTCGAGAACGGGGACGAGATCTGGGCGTGCGGAGGCTTGTCACACAACGTCGTCGCCTCGCCCGTCGCGGCCGATGGCATGGTGTATGCGGCCAGCAGCTACGAGAAGCGGGCTCTGCTGGCGATCCGGCTCGAGGGTGCCGAGGGCGACCTCACCGGCACCGACCATGTGGTGTGGTCGCGTCGCCGGCGCACACCGTACGTTCCCTCCCCACTGCTGTACGGGGAGTGGCTGTACTTCCTCAACCACTACCAGGGAGTGCTCACGCGGGTGCGCGCGCGCACCGGCGAGGAACCCGACGGACCGTTTCGCCTCCCCGAGGTGTACGAGCTCTACGCATCTCCCGTCGGTGCCGCCAACCGAATCTACTTGTGCGACCGCGATGGGGTCACGGTCGTGCTTTCCCATGGCGACGACCAGCCGCAGATCGTCGCGATCAACCGCCTGGACGACAGCTTCAGTGCGACGCCGGCATTGGCGGGCCGCGAGCTGTACCTGCGCGGTCGCAACCTGTACTGCATCGCGCCCGACTGACGGCGCGGCCCGGCCGACGTCAACCGCCGATCAACGCCGCCGCCGCATCCGACGTCGTCAGGCCGAGCCCGCTTCCCGGCGCGCGCGGATCCACCACAAGCCACTGGTGGAACACCACCTGACCAATCAGATCCCGGTCGGCCGGCAGCGGAATCGACGCCGCACCCAAGCCGCGGCCATCAATCGGCACCAGCAGAGTGCTGTTCATGCCGGTGCGCAGCGCGCAACCGAAGCCGGCCCCCAGCCCACTCAGCGGCCACGGCAGCGCCAACCCTCGCCAGCTGGTGTTCGAGCTGCCGGTCGCCAGGATCGCGTTGCCGCCCGGCGGCGCGCTGTACAGATAGGTCTGGTAGATCGCACCGACCGTGGGCGCGGTACCGCCGATGCCAGGCGATCCATTGGAGCCGGTGCAACCGCGAACGCCGAACACGTGGAACCCACCAGCCGGCGAGCGTGCCGCATCCACGACCGCATCCAGCTCTTCGTAGGCGTCCTGCGCCCTCGGCGACAAGCCGCCGGCGGCGAGCAGGTCCGTGGTCTCGAACGGATCGAGCCTGAGATCGTAGAGCTCGTCGAAGAACAGTGTCGGCGCCGGGTACCGGCGTACGAGCTTGTAGCGCGCCTCACGCGCGGCGGCGAACCCGCTGGCCGTTCCCGAGAACGTCGCACCAAAGAACAACTCGGTGAAGACCGACGACCTCGTCGCGACCGCTCCGGGTTGGGCCAAGATCGGCATCACGCTGATCGCGTCGATCGGCATCCAGGGATCCAAGACCTGTTCGGCGTCGACGCCGACGAGGTCGAGACAGGTGGCAAACAGGTCCACGGCGCTGACCAGAGCACCGACTTCGCGGCCACCCTGCGCGACGTCGGGACCGGCGATGATCAGAGGAACGTTGACACCTCCCTCGTAGGGAGTCGCCTTCGCGTGAGTCGGTTGGAACGGGGGCTCGCTGACCTCGGCGGTCGTACCGTTGTCACCGACGAAGATGACGTTGGTGTTTGCCAAGCGCGATCCGAGGTGACGCAGCAGTCGCCCGCTCTCGCGATCCATCGCCTCCACCATGGCACGAAAGAACGGGACCGGGGTCTGGGTCGGGTCCAAACCCGCGAGCGACTGCGAGTGCAGCGACGGAGGTGGCGCGTGAAACGGTGTGTGCGGCGCGTTGAACGACACCACACAAAGCCAGGGCTGCCGCTGCCGATCGATCCAGTCGATGGCGTCGTCGACGATCTGAGTGGTCGCGTACACCGTGCAGTTCGCCGTCACGCCATTCTCGGTGCGATCCCAGTCGAAGTAGTCGTGCACGCCACCCGACAACAGGCCGGCGAAATGAGACCACCCCGCGCGATTGGGCCCGCGCGAACCACCGGCCGGCGAACCCAAGTGCCACTTGCCGATCAGCGCATGCGCGTATCCCGACCCGCCACGGTCGAGGGCTTCGGGCAACGTCGTCTCGCGGTCTGCCAAGACGCCTGTGTTGAACGGCAACGCCTGGCCGACCAGCGTTCGGAAAGCATGGCGGCCGGTGAACATGCCGGCCCGAGTCGGCGAGCACACCGGGTTGGCCCATGCGTTGCGAAACAACACCCCGCGGGCGGCCAGGCCGTCGATGGTCGGTGTCGGCGGCGGGTTGGCGCCCTCTCGATAGCTAGCAACGCCGTCGACACCCAAGTCATCTGCGACCACGATCAGGACATTGCGCTGCGTGATCCCCGGCACTGACGTAAGTGCCGCGACCACCGCGCCCAACAATGGGTTGCGGAGGGCTCGTTGTTGCATGGATCCCGGGAGCGGGGACGAGAGGAGGTGGTCGGATCTTTGAGCAAAACCCGATCGCCAGGGCAATTCGGGATCCCCCGTGGTGCGGGTGGGATTCCCGCGAGTGCGCTGCTCCGCATCGCAGCTGCCGCGCGAGCCGGTCCCGGATTGCGCATGAACGTCATCCGGGAGTACAAGAGAGGACCTTGCCACCCCCACACCTCCCATGAACGGCTCCCTCACCCGGTCCCGAATCGGACTCGCTTCTCTTCTCCTCGCCGCGAGTGTCGCCAGCCAACCGTCCGCTGGCTGGCACATGGAGTTTCCAACCGCGGGCGGTCGCGTGGTCCTACGCGACCTGCAGGGTCACACGGTAAACGTGTGGACCTCGCCGATCGCCAACCACCGCTTCGCCGAGCTCGCCAAGCCGCTGCCGAACGGCAACCTCCTGGCGATGCTGATCGACGACACTCTGCCGGGCCCGCCGCACCACAAGATCCTGGTCGAGCTGGATTGGCTCGGCAACACCGTTTGGAGCTATGACCCACTGACGGTCGGGCGTTATCTGCACCACGACTTCGAGCGCCTGGCCAACGGCAACACGCTGCTGTGCACGCAACAGGTCGTCACCGATCCGACGATTGCGCCGGGCAACATGTACGACGAAGTCATCATGGAGGTCGACCCCACCGGGACCGTGGTCTGGGAGTGGTCCACGCTCGCCAATCGGGCTCAGCTTCCGATCACTTCCGCCGGCTGGACCTACCTGTCGACGCGCCCCGCCGGCGCCGTGCGCACGCTGTTCCACCTCAACTCGGTGCAGTCGCTGCCGCGCAACCGACTCGAAGACCCTCGCTTTCTCGCCGGCGACGTCCTCGTCAGCTACCGCGATACCAACTTGGTGATGGTGATCCGCAAGAGCACTGGCAACGTCACCTGGAGCATGATCAACCGGACGATTGGCCAGCACCATGCGCGCATGATCCCGCTCGGGCTGCCCGGCGCCGGCAACATCCTGTTGTTCGACAACGGTGGCGCGTCGGGAGCTCCCTTGCTGGTGCGTGACTCGTCCCGAATCATCGAGATCTGGCCCGTCGACGGCCGCATCGTCTGGGGCTACGAGTGCGTTGTCGGTGCGGCGCCGAGCAGCTGGTGCAAGACGACGTTCGCCAGCGCCTTCATGGGTTCCGTGCAACGCCTGCCCAACGGCAACACGCTGATCTGCTCGGCCGAGCAGGGCCGCTCCTTCGAGGTCGACCGCAACCGCCAAGTGGTCTGGTCGCGCAACACCGGCACGCGCATCTACCGCTCGTACCGCATCGACGCGAATTGGCCGTCGTCGATGCCGAGCTTCATCTGGTAGTCGGGGTCGATCCGGCGACGGCTTGCCGCGACAATCAGCGGCCATGCCGCCTACCGGACGCGCCGTCGCCGAGGACCTCGGCCGCTTCATCGACGACTCGCCATCGCCGTATCACGCGGTCGCGTCGGCCGCCCAGCGCCTGGCAGACGCCGGGTTCTCCGCGCTGAGCGAGACCGAACCATGGCAGCCGCAAACGGGTGGGCGCTTCGTCGCCCGGGGCGGTGCCCTGGTGGCGTGGGTCGCCGGGCAAGCGCATGGGCCGACCGACGGGTTCCGCATTATCGGCGCGCACACCGACAGCCCCAACTTGCGCATCAAACCCCGGCCCGCATCGCCGGCAGCCGGCTTCGCCCAACTCGGCGTGGAGGTGTACGGCGGCGTCTTGCTCAACTCGTGGTTGGATCGCGACCTCGGGATCTCGGGACGGGTCGTGGTTCGCGAAGAGCGCGGACCGCTGCGCACTCGACTGCTGAGGATCGACGAGCCGCTGGCCCGCGTTCCACAGCTGGCGATCCACCTCGATCGACAAGTCAACGACAAGGGGCTCGTGCTCAACCGACAACGCCACCTGTCGCCGGTCTGGAGCTTGGACCCGAAGGCGTCGTTCGCGCGCTGGCTCGCCGAGCGAACCGACTGCCACGAGGAGGCGATCGCCGGCTACGACCTGATGCTGCACGATCTCACCCCCAGCACCCTGCTCGGCCGCGACCGCGAGATGCTCGCGGCGCCGCGCATCGACAACCAGGCGTCGTGCCACGCGGGGGTGCTGGCGCTGCTCGACGCCGCGCAAACGCCAGGTCCCGCCGTCCCCGTCCTCTGCCTGTTCGACCACGAGGAAGTCGGCAGCACCTCGACCGGCGGCGCCACGGGCAGCTTGCTGCCGACCGTGCTCGAGCGCATCCACGGCTCACTCGGCGGTGACCGAGCGTCTTGGCTCGTGGCGCTCGCACACTCGTCCTGCATCTCCGCCGATGGCGCCCACGCGACACACCCCAACTACCCGGACCGGCACGAGCCAGACCACCGCATCGCGCTGAACAAGGGACCGGTGATCAAGCGAAACGCGAACGAGCGCTACGCGACCGACGCGATGGGCCAGGCAATTGCCGAAACCGCCTGCCGTGCCGCCGGAGTGCCGACTCAGCTGTTCGTCAACCGCAGCGATCTCGCCTGCGGCAGCACGATCGGACCGATCACCGCGGCGCAGCTCGGCATCACGACGGTCGACCTCGGCTTGGCCCAGCTCTCGATGCACTCCGCACGCGAGCTGTGCGGGGCGGACGACCCCGCCATGCTCGCCGCCGCGCTGAGCGCGTTCGCGCGCGCGTGACCTGTCTCTCCGAGCCTCCGGCGCCGCGGCGACTTCGCCGTGGCAGCGGCGTTGCCTCGAGAATGTTGTCGAAGCTCGACGATTCGTGGCGCCGGAGGCTCAGAAGCGAAAGTCGCCCTGCAGGTAGAAGAAGTGCGCGAGATCGTCGGCACCGGCCACGGCTTCCGCGCCGGGACCGGGCAGGAAGACGCCGTAGCCGACCTCGAGCGCCGCGGTGAGCGGCGCCGTGTCCAGGGCTCGCGACAAGACGACGTCGAACTCGTTGCCCATGGTCTGGGACTGCCCGGCTGCCCCCGGCGACAACGCCGCGCTGGGGCCACCGAACCGGTCCGCGCCTTCGTCGGCTCGAAAGAAGTGCCAGGCGAAGCGCAGCTTGTATCGCTCGGCGGGTGACGTGCCGACCTCGACCATCACATGCTGCAGGTTCTCCCACAGAGCCAAGTCCATCATGCCCAGGTAGTAGTGGGCGAATGGGAACAGCGTGTTGAAGCGCTCTCGGTCGGCCGTATCGGGGTCGTCGCCACTCACCACGTTGGCCTCGATCTTGGTCCACAACGCCTGCGGATCCGCAAACGGGCGCACGGTGGCGACCGCTGCCAGCGCATGGCACTCGCCGAGCGGGATGTCGGCGTCATCCACCTCGCCGGTCTGCGTCGCGGCCTCGATCTCGAGCTCGACCGGGCCGATCCGCTGCACGGCGCGCCCGCCGAGGGTCAGGCGGCTCTCGGTACCACCGGCGGCAGTCTCGTCGTCGTGCAGCCACAAGAGATACGCGTCGACGCCGAGGTCCTCGTCCGGCCGCAGCTCGGCGAAGACGCCCGTCGTCCACGCGTCGTCGTTGACAGCGTTCAGCTGCTCTCGGGTCTGCACCGCCAGCGCGTGCAGCGCACCATCGTCAGCCAGCGCCCAGGTCTGCACGACACCGTCGAACGCGCGCCCCTGTGTCGCCCACTCCAACGAGCTGACCAAGCGCTGGCTGCCCAGCGCGATCGCTTGCCGCCCGATGCGCGCGCGACCGCCGATACCCGGCACGGCGTCGACCTGCAGGTAGCCCTGGTGCAAATCGAGCCCATCGGCATCGTCGTCCAGCGTGCTCGCCTCCTCGCCCCAGTTGCGCGCATCCTGAATCTGAAAGAACGCCGACAACTCGTCGTTGAAGCGCGGCTCGAGATTGATGCGCACGCGCTGGCCGAAGAAATCGTTGGAAGCCCCGCTGTCCCGGTCGAAGTCGAAGTCGATCTTGGCCTCGTAGCGCAACCGGTACTGCCCGGTAATGGTCAGGCTCTCGAGCCCCGGCACGATCAGCTGAGGCCCCTGCGGCTGGGAAGCCGGCGGCTGGGGCGCGGGCGGCTGGGACGCCGGGTCCGGCGACTGCTGAGCCACGAGAGGGCACGCGAGAACGAAGGCGGGGATGACGATCGCGGAACGCATGGACAACGGAAACTCCTCTCGCGAAGCCGGGGCGCGGAACGATGCTGCGCGCCCACCGTGGCGGTTTCAACGCACCGCGACGATCGGTTCTTTCGCGATCGGATAGGCTGGCACGGTACCGACAGCTCCACCCATCGCCGATGACGACGCCCGACGCCGATGCGCTGCAGCGCGCCCGCCAACGCCTGTTGCCGGACGTCTTGTCGCCCGGTCTCCAGGTCGTGTTCTGCGGCATCAACCCGAGCCTGTACTCCGCCGCGGTCGGCCACCACTACGCCCGGCCTGGCAATCGCTTCTGGCCGGCGTTGCACGGGTCGGGCTGGACCGACCGGGCGCTCTCGGCGGCGGAGGACCGGCTCGCCCCGGAATTCGGCTTCGGCCTCACCAACCTCGTCGCGCGGCCAACGGCGCGCGCCGCCGAGCTCTCGAAGCGGGAGCTCACCGACGGAGTCGCCGCGCTGGCCGCCAAGATCGAGCAGTTCGCTCCGCGCCGGCTCGCCCTTCTCGGCTTGGATGCGTTCCGCACCGCATTCCAGCGAAAACACGCCCGCGTCGGGCCCGCCAGCTTCGAGCTGGCCGGCGCCGAGGTCTGGGCCTTGCCCAACCCGAGCGGTCTGAACGCCCACTACCAGCTGCCCGACTTCGTCCGCTTGTTCGCGGACCTGCGCGCGCCGCCTGTCAGGTCGTCGCGAGCCGCAGGCTGTGAATGAAGTCGGGCGACAGCCGCTGCGCCACTTCGACCTGCCCCACGAGGTAGATCAGCGACTCGCGGAGCTCCGCCGCCAGCTGCAGACACTCGCGGTCGGCGTGGGTTGACGTGGCACGGGCCATCAGCCCCGCCAACGCCTGTAGCGAGTTCGCGCCACCGGGGCAGACGAGCGCCGGCGCCAACTCCTGCACCGACTCGAGCCGGTTGCGAGCGCCGGCGGTTCCGTTCAGGCGACGAAGGAAATCCTCGCGTTCGCTGCCCTGCAGCAAGCCGCCGACATCGGCCAGGAAACCCTCGCCAGCACCTTCGAGGGCCCGCAAGTAGTAGGTCACCGCCCCTGCTCCCAGCCCGCGCTGCTCCGCCTCGCAGCCGCGGCGGAAATCATCGGCACCGAGTCCGAGTGCGGCTTGGACCGACTCGGGGACCGCGATCTCCACGGTGCGGGCTTGCTCCACGCTACTGGCTTGCTCCACGGTGGAGGATTGCGGCACAGCACTGGAGCTCTGCCCCCCACCGGCGCCCGCCCCGGCCTCCGCGGAGACCTCGTCGCCGCGCGCGGCGATGCTGTTCTCGTTCCAATGACGCGCCGCGTAATCTCGGATCGTGGCTTCGTCGGTCGTGCCCGGTTGCGAGCGGTCCATGGCTACTCCATCAGACACTGAGCTGGGCGTACACGTCGTCGACGGACACCGTGCACTCCGTGCGACAGCACACGTAACGACGGCCGGTGCGGATCGCGATCAGGCTGTCGCCGTCGTCGTAGACCTGGGCGTAGCTGGTCTCGTCGCGCCCCTCGCGCCGTGACATCTCCCGGGCGGTCTCGATCAACACGTTGAAGACCCGACGGTCGGACGCGAACGCGTCGTCACTGGCGGCGACGACCGCCAAGGAGTGGTCGAGCAGGCCTGCCCGCGCCATTCCGTCCATCTCGGCGAGTCGCTTGATCAGGTCCTCGGCGCGGTCTCCAACCTCGGTCTCGTTCGGCGTCGCCACCGGCGCGCGCCCGGTGTACTTCGACTCGTCCAAGCGCCGCAGGGTCTCCAACAGCATCCGGTCACCGGACATCTCCGGGAACGAACGCTCCGCGGTCGTCACGCCGGGCTGGAACACGCAATCTCCGGTTGGCCAACGGACGATCTCGAGCAGCGCGTCCGGCCCCTCGGCTCCCTCGACGCATGCGTGGAGGAACCGGCCGTCGGCCAAGTAGACATCGCCCGATTGGTCACCGTGCGTGACGGCGAGCCGGCCTCCGGCAACTTGGAAGATCAAGTGCTGGATCACATCGAGGATGCCGACGTGGTTGATCGTCGCCTTGAATCCGCTGCTGCTCATCGCTGGCCCTCCGTTGCGGCGGGCTGCGCGGCCGCCGCTGGCTCGGTCTCGGGCGAGAACGACACTTCCGAAGTCTCGAGGATCTGTGCGACCATCTGAAAGCTCAGCTCGAGCAGCGGCATCTTGACGTCGCAGCGCGTCACCACGACGACCACGTAGTTGTCCAGCTGCTGAACACAGGTGATGGACTCCGGCCGGGCGAAATCGAAGCGGTGCCCTTCGCAGCCGAGGTCGGCGAGCTTGCCGACCATGCACCAAGCGGCGTCGGCATCGGCAGCGATATCGACCTGCTGGACATCCGGGGTGCAGAGCACCGCGCGCAGGGTCCCGCCCTCCGAGATCGACGCCGCCTGAACGCCATCCAAGTCCAGCAGCTTGCCAAGCAACTTGTACGAGCTGACTTTCTGTGCTGTCGTCATTTGTCCCCTCTTCGCTCGCGACTCTGTGGCGACCTCCGCTCCAGACCACACCGGTCGTGGTCAGCCGCCGGCGCGCGACCCGACTACTTCTGTTCGTCCGGCAGCAGCGGGCCCAACACGTCTCGCATCTGCTCAGGAGTGAATGGCTTGGTCAGGTATCCGCGGGCACCGTGCCCCATCGCCTCCCGCTCGACGTCCGCGCTGCGCTCCGACGTGATCATGACCACTGGCGGCGGTGTCTGGAACTTCTCGGCAATGGCGTGCACGAAGCTCAGCCCATCCATGCGCGGCATGTTCACGTCGCTGAGAATCAGGTCGACGCCCGGATTCATCTTCAGCGCCACCAACGCCTCCGTGCCGTTGTTCGCCTCCAGAACAGCATCGATGCCGATGCCGGCCTGCAGCAGGCTGCGTCTGATGATCTTTCGCATCGTCCTGGAGTCGTCAACGATCAGGAAGGTGTAGCTCACCGTGGTCTCTCTTGAAGCGCGGTATCGCGGTAGGTCGTTATCGACGTTCGCGCGCGGCCCCCTTTACCAAGAGCTCCGGATAATGCCTGACCAGCCGGCGACGGGCTCACGCGGCCACGGCCACGCCGTTGCCTTTGCCGGCAACGTTGCCTCGAAAGAAGTCGTCGCAGCGCGAAGATCCGCGGCGCCGGAGGCTTCAGTCGCAGCTCTCGACCTGGAAGGTCCCCTCGCTGACGCGCTGGGAAACGGCCGATTGGGGGCCCGTCGGCAGGTTCTCCGCCGGCACGCCAAGCGAGAACTCAGCGCCACCATCGGCCCGGTTGCGGGCCACGATCCAGCCCCCGTGCAAATCCATGATCTCGCGCGAGATGGCCAACCCGAGCCCGGTACCGCCGGCCCCGGTTCTGGTTCGGGACGACTGCACGAACTTGTCGAAGATTCCATCGATCTCTTCGTCCGGAATCCCGGGCCCGCGGTCGCTCACCGAGACGACGACCTCACCGTGCCGGTGGCGTGCCTCGATCTCGACGCAAGTTCCCTCCGCGGTGAACTTGATCGCGTTGCCCAGCAAGTTGCGGATCACCTGCATGGTACGGGGGCCGTCGACGCGCACCGCGAGGGCCGGCTCCATGAGCAAGGAGATCTCCACTGCCCGGGCGTGCGCCGCCGAGCCGAGCTCCTCCGCGGTGGCTCGCACCAGGTCGCCGAGATCGACGATCTCGACGGACAGCTCCACCCGGCCCGCTTCCAGCTTGCTCAGGTCGAGGAGGTCGTTCAGCAACCGCATCAGACGCTGCGCACTCGTCTCGATCTTCTCGAAGTAGCCGAGCAGCTTGTCGACGGAGATGCGGTGGGCGCGTTTGATGCCGAAGCTGGCGAAGCTCAGGATGCCGTGCATCGGCGTGCGCAGCTCGTGCGACATGTTGGCCAAGAACTCGCTCTTCGCCGCATTCGCCGCTTCGGCGCGCTCTTTCTCGGCGTGGAGATCGGCGGTGCGCTCGCGGACACGCGCCTGCAGATCCTGGTTGAACCGCGCTTTCTCGGCCTCACGGAGCACCAGAGCGGTCCTCATTCCCTCGTACGACGCCGCCAGCCGGCCGAGTTCATCGCCGGCCTCGTCGTCCAGCGCGTGCTGCAGGTCTCCCGCCGCGATCCGCTCGGTCGCCCGCACGACGCGCTCGAGCCGACCCGTCCAACGGCCGACGGTCGAGGCGACGACGAGCATGACCACCAGAGTGAGCAGTACCGCCACGCCGGCCACCAGCAGCGTGTTGTCGGCAGCCAAGGCACGGATCTCGGCCGTGGACAACCCCACGGTCACCCTGCCGAGTAGCTCTGGCTCGTCATGTTCACTGCTGCCGACGGGCTCCAGCCGGATCTGTTCCAACGGCGCCGCGTCCAAGTGGATCGGCCACTCGGCGACCGTCACGTCGTCACCCGTGACCCGCTTCGCGGTGTCGTTGCCCGATCGCGACGCGCTCGCGACGATCGCTCCCGCTTCATTGCGAATGTCGACGAACGACGCCCGCGGCTCGGCGAGAAAGGCACGCGCCAAGCCATCGAGCTCATCGGCGTTGCCGACCGCCATTGCCAGCGAGCTCGCCTGCGCCAGGCTTCGCGCCAAGGCGGCCGCCATCCGCTCCTGATCCTCGCGCAGGAGAGCGTTGGCTCGGTAGATCGTCACCAGGGCGGAGACCAGCAAGGCGCCGACCATCGCCGTGGCAACGAACGCGGTCGCCTTGGTGCGCAGGCCAACGCGTGTGGGCACACCAACCATCAGCGCCCCCTCGCCGTCACCGAGCGCGCGCGGTCGACGAACGCCTGCGGCAGCTCGATCCCGAGCTTGTTGGCGACCGCGGCGTTGTAGACCATCGAATAGCGCGGAGGCACGACCTCGGGCGCGGTGCCGGTCACCGCGTCGCCGCGCAGGATCGCGCGCAGGACGTCGGCTGCCTGCCGGCCCTGATCGGCTGGGTCGACGCTCACGCCCGCGACGGCTCCGGCCTTGACGAATCCCTGGGAGAAACCGAACACCGGCACTCGATTGCGTATCGAGCTGAGCAAGAGGAGGCGCACGGTCGCCGCGTGGAACACCGCGGGATCGGCAGTGGTCCAGATCAGCTCGGGCTCGCTCTCGAACAGTGACTTGATCGCCGCAGCTTGAGTGGAGAACGATGCCATGTCGATGGGCACCAGTTCCTCCTGCGGCCGCAACGCCGCGTCGACGCGGACCAACGTGGCCACGCTTCCCTCCGAGTCCGAGCGATAGAGCATCGCGATCCGGCGAGTCCTGGGGAATGCCTGGCGCGCGACGGCCAGCGCGACCTCCGGCGCCACCTGTGTCGTCACCCCGTGCAAGCGGCCGGCTTCGGCGCCGACGCGAGCCGGCGCGGACACCATGCAGTAGACCGCGGGAACCCCATCCGGGGCGGTCGTGAGCGCCTTCGCCGCCGCCGTACCGAGGCCGACGAAGGCGGCCGGGCGACCCGCCATCAGCGAGCTGCGCGCGGCCTGATCCAAGTCGGAGAGGACCACTTTGCGCACCGTCAAGCCATCGCTCTGCAGCGCCGTCTGCAGTGCCGCCAACGCGTCCTCGTACGGCTTCGCCTGCTGACTCAGCAGCGCAATGACCTCCTTCTGCGCAGCAAGCGGCGCGTGCCCACCGAGCACAGCCACCAACGCCAGGACAAGGGACGCGACGAGCGTCCGTGGGCGCGCATTCTCAGGCGTCGGCTGCATGTGGCGACCGAGCTCAGAACCTCACCTGCAATCGCAGGAAGGCCGCGCGACCGGGCGTCACCACCGCCCCCGTACCGATAACGGAGGGGGCGTAGTCGGAGTCGTCCAGCAGATCCGTAACGCCGAGCATCACCTCGCCTTTGCCCTCGAAGACTCGTTGTGCCAACGTCAAGTCGAGCCGCTGCACCTCAGGCAGCCGCTCGATCTGGAACGACTGCGCCCACGTGCGAGAGCTGTACTTGTAGTTGAGCGATGCCGAGAGATCCCGGCACAGGTCCGCCCGGAGTCGCGCGCCGACCTTGTGCTGCGACGGACGCAGCGCGCGGATGCTCTGATTGCCTCGGTCGGGCTCGAACTCGTGGAACGCGTACCACACCGAACTGGTCAGCCACTCGCCCCGCCACGACGCTTCGGCCTCGACACCGTAGCCGTCGCCGCCGTCGATATTGACCAGCTCGGCTACCAACGGAAGCCCCGGCGACGCCAGGGCGAGCCCGATCAAGTCCTCGTAGCGCTGATAGTAGCCGTCGACACGTACGTCGAGACTCTCGGCCCAACGATCGGAGTAGCCGAGCTCGATGCCGGCGACCTCCTCGTGCTCCTGTCCGCTGCCCGACTGCAACACGAACCCGGGGCGGTTGAGCCGCAGCCGCCGAATGCCCGCAAGAGGGGCGCGAAACGCCCGGGCTGCGCTGGCACGAAGCGTCGTGGCCCGATCCTCCCAGGGCTGATAGAGGGCCGTCAGGCGCCCCGACCAATCCTCGGTCGTTTCGGAGTAGTGATCGCCCCGCAGCTGCGCTTCAACCGCCACTCCCCTCGACACCTGCACGCGGCCGATGGCCAGCAGACCCGCCCATAGCTCGTCGTACCCGTTCAGCGTCGGCTCCGCCTGGAACGGCTGGGCTTGACGCCCGTCGATCTCCACGGCGCGGAGGTTTCCGCCAACGGTCAGCGATGCGCCTCCCTCCCCCGCGAACGTCCACTGCCCTTCGACCTCGGTCTCCCGTGAGTCGACCTCGGTGAGAGAGGGAACGTTGTCGTCGTACCGGTTGTGTACGATCTGCGCGTAGCCACTGCTGCCGGACGATGCCTCGTGCTCGAGACGGAGGTAGGCATTGGTCGTCCGCTGATGCCCGTCCTGGGACGGCTGCACCCCGAACATCGCGTAGTCGCCCACCTCGATGTCGTTGTAGCCGGCACCGAAACGGAGCGCCGTCCGCTCGCCCAAGGACAAGCGAAAGTCGGACGTCACCATCGGGTTGCGCGCGAAGTCACGCGGCAGTGCTCCGGGGTTGTCGGCAGGCGACGAAGCCTCGTGCTCCAAGTAGCCCGCGGAGACGCGCCAGCTGAGCGGCCCAGCCGTGTGCGCCCACCGCACGTAGGTGTCCGTGTCTCCCAGCTCGTTGATGGTGAAGGAGGAGGCGAACCCCGAGACTTCCTCTGGGCGCGCCGTAATGATGTTCACGACCCCGTTGAATGCGTTCGGCCCCCAAGCGGCGCCGCCCGGCCCACGCACGACCTCGATCTGCTCGATGTCCTCCATGAACACGAGCATCCGCGCATACTCGGGCCCGCCGTACACCGGGTTGCTGGCCGTCCGGCCGTTGACCAGCGCGATCGTCCGGTCGGAGAAGGACTCGTGCATGCCGCGGATGCCGGCGGCCGGCCGGTTGCGGTCGAAGCGCAGCATGTCGACGCCAGGGGCAAACTGCAGCACTTCGGCGATCCTTGTCTGCCCACTGTAGTGGACGTCGTCATAGCTGAGCACGGATACCGGCACGGCAGTCAACGTGATGGACTGCTGCTCCCGGGAGGCGCTGATCACCACCGGCAAGTCTTCGAACGCCAGCAGATCGTCCCACTCCTCGACGCCGTCCTCGGCGGTCGTTCCTACCGCCGGTGGATCGGCCGGTTCGACCTGCGCCGGTGGGTCAGGATCTTGACCGCGCAGGGGAACGGCCGACGCCAAGAAGGCGACGGTCATGCACTTGAATCCAACTCTCGACATCGATCAATTCCCTGCCGGTCAGCAATGCCCATTGTCCTGATCGACCGGACGAGGCGCGGCACGTGAGGGCCACCGCGACGAATCGGCCACACCTACGCGGCCGAACCACTCGCCGCATGTTCCGCACCAAGCCGGTCTACGGACAGACCGGTACGGGCGCGCGCCGAGGCAGCTGCACGATGAAGACGGAACCTCCGTCGCGGCGGTTCTCCGCGTGGATCGTGCCACCATGCATGGCCACCACATCGCGGCAGATCGCCAGTCCCAGCCCGGTACCGCCCGCGCCCGACCGCGTTTGGCTCGACTGCGCGAACTTCTCGAAGATGGTCTCCAGCTCCGATTCGGGGATGCCGACGCCGCGGTCGCGAATCTCGACAGTCACCGACTCGTCGGATTCGCGCACGTCGATCTCGATGTCCGAGTCGTTGCTGGAGAACTTGGCCGCGTTGCTCAGCAGGTTGCGAAACACCTGCTTGGCGAGTCCGGGGTCCAGCGCCATATCGACCGATTGCCCGGGGTGCAGCCATACGATTCTCAAACCGCGCGCCGAGATGTAGGAGCGAAACTCGTCGACCATCTCGTCGAGCAAGTGGGCGAGATCGACATCCTCCGGCCGCAGCTCCATCCTGCCGCTCTCCAGCTTGGCCAGGTCCAAGAGGTTGTTGAGCAAACCCAGGAGTGTCCGTCCACTGCGGTCGATCTGCTCGAAGAAGCTCAGCAGCCGCTCGGGCTCCACCTTCTCGATCCGGCGCATGCCGAAGCCGGCGAAGCTCAGTATCGAGTGCAGCGGCGTCCGTAGCTCGTGCGACATGTTGGCCAAGAACTCGCTCTTCGCCTGATTGGCCTGCTCGGCCTCTTGCTTGGCGGCGACCAGGGCGCTGGTCCGCTCCATGACACGTGCCTCGAGGAACTCGTGTTGGCGAGCCAACAAGTCCTCGGCCTCGCGCCGGCTAGTGATGTCGCGGACGATCACGATCAGATCGCCGCGCCCGATCGGCAACAACCGTGCCTCGAAGTATGCAGAGCGGCCGTCCAGGTCGAGCCCGTACTCGACGGAAACCGACGTATCCGAGCCACGCACACTCCGCAGCGCACCGCAGATGGCACGCGCCGCCTGCGGCTGGGGCACGGCGTCGAACTTCTTGCCCAGCAGCTCCGGCGCGGTGATCAGCAAGTCGCGCTTGTCGCCGACGTGCAGGTTGCGGATCCGGTCTTCCTTGTCGAGCCACACGAACAGATCCGGACACGCCAGGAACACCGCCCGCATCTCGGTGTTGGCCTGCACCAGATCTCTCGAGCTCAGCTCGAGACTGCGCTCGAGCATGGCCCGATCGTCGTCACTCTCGCGATAGGCGTCGTCGATCGCGGCGACGAAGGCGGACCACCGATCCGGCGGTTGTTGCTCGGTGCCGCCGTAGCGCTTGAGCTGACGCTGGAGTAACCGGTGCATGCCGCCGTTTCTGATCAGCGTTCGCTGAACGCGGTGATCGTCATCGTCTGGTTGTGCAGCTGGCAGGCGGCGTTCGGGGTGAACGGCGAAATCTCGCCGTACGAGTAGAACCCGGTCATCGTCGTGCCGGCGCCCAGCACCTCGCGCACGGCTTCCACCTCTTCTTCGATGCGCTGACGCAGGACGAGCTTCCGTCCGACGCAGCTGATGAGGATCGCCAAGTCCGGCTCGGAGCTGCCGATCGCCTCGTAGCTGCTGCGGGCCGCGCCGGCGGCACCGTCCACCAAGCGGTCGAAGTTGGCCTTCATCAGCTGCGCGAAGGCTCCCTCGGGGACGTCGCCGGCAAACGTCATCGACTGCGTCTCCTCGTCGACGGCGAGGATGGTCCGCACGACGGGCGTCGCGCCGTCGCGGAACCGGACGGCCAACGGGTACAGAAGCCCGGTCGCCGGCAAGCCGTCGGCGTGCTCGCCCAAGTACTCCTTGTAGAGCGCCAGTGCGGACTTGCCATCGAGCTCGTGCAGGACGTTGCCGGTCGCCCGAGTGATCAGACGCTCCGGGCCGAAGGGATCCCAGCCACCCAGTGACGCGTAACCGACCTTCAGGCGCTCACCGTACATGCCGAGGACTGCGACCTCGCCAGGGGCGGGGGCCTCGCCATCGGCCAGCACGAGGGTCTGCTCGAAGCGATCTCCATCACCGGAAAGGCCGCCGGTCACGGTGACGCCCTCGGGCAGGTTGCTGGTCAGGCCGGCAACCAACTCACTGCCGTTGACCTGCAGGCCTTCGGAGATGACGAAGACGTGCACCAACCCCTCGGTGGCGAGCGATCCCGCCAGCCGCGCGCCGACCGCGTGGCTGTCGTCCGCGTCGTCCAGGTGGGCCCGCACGCACTCGATGCGGGTGTCCTCGAATTCGACCGCGGTGGCGACCAAGGACTCGTCGCAGACTTCGATGTCGCGGATCTCGCCGGCTGTCGAGCAACCGATCACGTGCGCCTGCGGATAGGCGCTCCGCAGATCGGTCAGCCAGGTCGGGTCGCGCATGGCCGACGTACTGCCGAACGCGAACACCAGCTGCGCGGCGTTGACGCCGTTGGGTGTTTCGCTCCAACCGCCGTCCCGTTGCCAAGTTGTTTGTGAGGTCTTCATGCGGGCACTCCTCGCTTCTCGCTCTCCACTTCCTCTATCACACCGATCGGCACCTCGACCGAGAAGGTCGTGCCGGTTCCCGTTTCACTCGTGACCGCGATCGCTCCGCCGTGCGCCGCCACGATGTAGCGGCTGATCGCGAGGCTGAGCCCGTGTCCGCCGCCGTGCAGATTGACCTCCCGGCAGGCGAAGGGATCGAACACGCGCGGCTGGAACTCCGCCGGGATGCCGTCGCCATTGTCGTGCACGGTGAGCCGCAGCGTGTTGTCGTCCCCACTCAACTCGACGCGCACGTCTTGCCCGGCGCGGCTCGCGTTGTCGAGCAGCGCGGCGACGACGAACCGCAGGTGGCGGCCATCGACCATCGCGGTGACCGGCTGCAGCTCGGTGGTGAAGTTCACCTTGGCGGACTTGCTCTTGCACTTGTCGACCGCCTCGGTCACGAGCGCCGCCATGTCCTCGCGCTCGCGCTTGACTCCGCTCACCCCCGCCTGGAACGCGCACAGCATGGTGACCTTCTGCACGAAGCGATCGAGTCGGTCGACGCTGGCCAGCGCCATCTCGACCAGCATGTCGCGCTCCGAGTCGTCCATGCGCTTCTGCTGCATGAGTTCGAGCGGCACGCGAATGGTCGTCATCGGCGTGTTGAGCTCGTGGCTCAGCAGCGCGATCACATCCGACTTCATCGTCGCAATCTCTTCCGCCCGGCTGAGCTGGAGGTAGACCTTGACCTTCGCCACCAGCTCGTCCTCGTCGAACGGCTTGGTGATGTAGTCGTCCGCGCCGGCCGCGTAGCCGGCGACGCGCTCGGCGGCCATCGCCTTAGCCGAGACCATGACGATCTTGGCGCTCTTGGTCTCCGGCAAGTCCCGCAACCGGCGGCACGTCTCGTAGCCGTCGATGCCCGGCATCATGATGTCGAGCAGGATCAGCGCAGGCCGGAACGTCGGCGCGATCTTCAACGCCTCGTGACCCGAGGCCGCGGTCGCCAGCTCGTAGTGATCGCCCAATGCGATCTCGAGGATGGTCAGGTTGACCGGGTGGTCATCCACCAACAGGATGCGGTCTCTGCTCTCTTTCACGGCTTTCTCCCGACGTGGCCGAACCTCGGGACCCTGTCCCGATGGCCGGAGGGTAGATCGGGTACGGTCCCTAGGCGACTTGACGTCGGAGCTGTCGATTTCCGCGTCGGCGCGTGGCGCGGCGGCACTCAAGACCCCGGGGCGAAGAACCGACAACACGATCGGGGGAGCCACTTACGGCTAGATCGCCGATGAGCAGGATTGGAATCGCGCTGGCGTCCGGCAGTGACGCCGCTTCAACGACCGCCGACGCCACGCAGCGTGCGGCCAAAGACCTCGGCTGCGCGCCGGAGCTGGCGCTGGTCTTCTCGACGGACGGCTACCCCGCCGACGCCGTGCTGAGCACGCTGCGTGACCTGCTTGGCGACGTTCCGGTCGCCGGCTGTCAGGCCCCCGGCGTGCTGTGCGGCGACGCCGTGACGCACGACGGCATCGGCGTCTTGGTCGCGGGCGGCGGCCAGCTGACGATGCACTCCGCCGCTGCGGAAGGCGCCAACGTGGACTCGGCGGCGGCGGGAGCTCGATCGGCCGAGGCCGCCTTGGACGCCCTCGACGAAAGCCACCAATCGCCCGAGTTCGAAACCTCGGTGCTGCTGGCGTTTCCGGACGCGATCGCCGGCAACCCGTGCGCCGCGCTTCGCGGCCTCAACTCATCGGTCGGTGGCACGGTGCGCGTCGTCGGCGGCGGGGCAGGCGACAACCTGCGTTTCGAGAGCACCTACCAGTACGCGGATCGCGCGCACACCGGGGCCGTGGTCAGCGCTGCCCTGTCGGCATCCCGCCCGATCGGCACGGCCCTGCGGCACGGCTGTTCCGCGTGGGGCCCCCCGATGAAGGTGACCCGGTGCGATGGGAAGCTCCTGCAAGAGCTGGAGTGGGAGCCCGCCTACGAGCACTACGTGCGCGTCGTCGAGCAGGTTTCGGGCGAAGTCGTCGCCGCAGACACCTTCCAGAGCTACGCGCTCTTGCACCCACTCGGCTTGCCCCAAGAAGACGGCAACTTCGTGCTCCGTTCACCGTTCTCCCCCGGTGCCAGTGGAGAGATTCACTGCTGCTCCGACATCCCCTCCGACGGCGTCGCGCGCATCATGGTCGGGGACGAGGATTCGCTGCTGACCGCGGCTCACGATGCGGGCGCCGCGGCGGTCGCCGCCGTCGACGGTGCACCCGCCGCAGCTCTGGTCTTTGCCTGCGTGTCCCGCGACCTCGTGCTGGGCGGAGCGGCCCAGGACGTCAGCCGAGAGCTCGCCGCAGTGCGCCGCGCCGTGGGTAGGGAGACACCGGTGTTCGGCTGCTTGACCTTTGGCCAAATCGGCACGCTCGGCGGGGGCTTGCCCCAGTTTCACTCCAAGTCGATCCAGGTGGTCGCGCTGCCGTCGGCAGCCTGAGCCACCACGCGTGTTCGATGGCAGAGCCCGGCGCGCGCGACTCCGATCCGGCCGAGCGCTCGTTCGCCGAGCTCTCGGTGCTGTACGAGCTGACGGCCACGCTGGCCGACTCGCTCGACGGCAGCAGCGGCCTCGACGACTTTGCCGAGAAGTTGTCGCGCGTGCTGTGCGCCGAGATCGTCGCGGTATTCACCGGCCCGGATCCGCGCGAGCTGTCGATCCGCGCCGCTGTCGGAGTACGGCGCAAGCACTACGAAATGCGCATTCCGCTCGACCTCCTCACTGAACTGCGCCAGTCGGGACCGGAGTGCCGGATCAGCTTTCCCGAGTCCGAGACGACCGATGAGGTCGAGACGGCAACGGCCGCCCGCGCGCAATTGTGGCGGTTCAATCCGCGGATTGCTTGCGGTGCGGCGTTCCTGCTGCACACCGGCCGCGGCACTCTGGGCGTGCTCCTGGTCGGCAAAGTCGACGCGACACCATTCGCCCGTGGCACGCTCGGCATGATCGCCACGATGGCGCGCCGGGTCTCCGTGGTCCTGCACCACGCCCGCACCCGCGGTGAGCTCGAAGCGAACGAGCAGAAGTACCGGACGCTGATGATGAGCGCCTCGGATGCGATCCTGGTCTACGACCCCGAGCGGGACGAGCTCGTCGACTACAATGCCGCCGCCGCGCGGCTGATCGGGATCGAGACGGATGTCGACCTGTTCGCCAGCGGCGCGCCGCTGTTGATGACGCACTTGCGGGCGCTCGGCGAGCTGCAGCGCGATGGTCAACGAACCAACGCGTCGAGCCTGCCGATGGAGTGGCCGATCACCGGCCCGACCGGCACGCTGTTTCTCGACGCCGCCGCGTGCCCGGTCACGGTCGCCGGACGCACCATGCTGCTGGTGACGGCGCGAGACGTCACGCGCCGGCGCCGAATGGAGAACGCGATGATCGAGGCCCGGGAGCGCGCCGAGGCAGCGACGCGGGCGAAGTCGGCGTTCTTGGCCAACATGAGCCACGAGATTCGGACACCGCTCGCCGGCATCATCGGCCTCGCGAGCATCCTGCAAGAGAGTGATCTGGAGAGCTCCGAGCAGCAAATGGTCGCCACCCTGGCGAACTCGGCCGAGGCTCTGTTGCGCATCCTGAACGACGTGCTCGACATGTCGAAGATCGAAGCCGGTCAGATCGAGATCGAGCACACCGACTTCGACCTGCACGCGACCGTCGCCGACGTCCGCGACCTACTGGCGCAAATGGCAGCGGAGAAGGCGATCGACATCCGCTGCTCGATCGACGACGACGTGCCGCGGCACGTCAGCGGCGATCCACTGCGGCTGCGCCAGGTGTTGCTCAACCTCGGCTCCAACGCGGTCAAGTTCACCGCCGAGGGCGGTGTCCATATCGCCGTGCGGACGACCGCTCGGACGCGGCCCGACCGCACCGCGCTCCGGGTCGCGGTCGATGACACCGGTGTCGGCATCGCACCCGAGGTCGCCCCCCAATTGTTCACTGCCTTCAGCCAGGCCGACTCCTCGACCGCCCGGCGCTTCGGCGGCACCGGGCTGGGGCTTGCCATCTGCAAACAGCTCGTCCAACTGCAAGGTGGCCGCATCGGCTTCGAGCACTTGTCAGGAGGGACACGCTTCTGGTTCGAACTCGACTACGCGGTCGCGGACACACCGAGACCGGTCCGGGCGCCGACCGAGGCCGTACCGGTCCCGGAGAGCGACATCCTGATCGTCGACGACAACGACATCAACCTCCGCGTCGCGGCCACGATCCTGACCAAGCAAGGCCATCGAGTGGTGACTGCATGCTCGGCGGTCGAGGCCTTCTGCCAGCTCGAAAGCCGCCACTTCGACCTGATCTTCATGGACTGCCAGATGCCGGGGATGGACGGCTACGAGGCAACGCGACAGATCCGCGAGGGGGTCGGCGATCACGCCTCGACACCGATCATCGCCCTCACCGCGAACGCGCTGAGCGGCGATCGCGAACGCTGCCTGGAAGCCGGCATGGACGATTTCTTGGCCAAGCCAGCGCGCGCCGCGGACTTCTTCGCGGCAACGCAGCGGTGGCTGACGACGATGAAGGCGAGCGCGCGCCAGCGCTGAGCGACCGGGTCCGACAAGAGTCGAGCGGCGACGGCGCTCTCGAGACGGCGCTGCCTTCGCGGTTGATTCCGGCCAAGCCTGCTCAGCGACTCCCCGGACCGCGCACCGCCTACTTCGGCAGGCCGAGCTTGTCGAGCTTGGGCGCGATCACTGCGCGGCAGTAGCCCTGGCTCCGGTTGGCGAAGTAGTAGTCCTGGTGATAGGGCTCCGCCTCATAGAAGGTCGAGGCGGCGGTGATCTCGGTGACGATCGGCGCCGCGAAGTTCGCCTGGGCGGCGCGCATCGACACGCGCGCCGCTTCGGCCTGCTCGGGCGAGTGGTAGAACACGGCGGATCGATACTGGGTGCCGACGTCCGCTCCCTGCCGGTTCAGGGTCGTCGGATCGTGCAGCTGCCAGAACCACTCCATGACTGCGGCGAAGCTGATAACGCTCGGGTCGAAGACGACCTGCACGACCTCGGCGTGGCCGGTCTGCCCGGTGCAGACTTGCTCGTAGGTCGGATCCGGGATCTCGCCTCCCATGTACCCCGAGCGCACCTCGCGCACGCCTTCGACCTGCTGCAACACGGCTTCTACACACCAGAAGCAGCCCGCGCCGAGCGTCACCACTTCGGTGCCGCTCTGTGGCGGCGTTGTCGATGTTTCCTGCACACTGCCCTCGCTTCCACTTCCAGAGGAGCCGACCGCGAGATCGATCGCCGAGTTTGAGCACGCCGTCGCCAACAACAGAATCAAGACCGGAATCGACCGGGCCACGGCCGTGGTCCAGCTCGCGATCCTCTGACACGTTAGGCTGTTGTCCATCATGTTCACCACCGCAACTCTGCTCGGTTCGTTGGCGCTCGCGGCCTGTGCCGTCGCGCAGCCGAAGCTCGAACAACTCTACGAAGAGCATCGAGCCACGGTCCCGGGCAATCGACAAAGCGAACCCATTGTCCGGTCCTATCGGCTGATGCGACCGGAGACGGAACCCGAGCAGAGCTATCCACTGGTGCTGTTCCTGCACGGCGCGGGCGAGCGAGGCAGCGACAATTCGCGCCAACTCCGACACCTACCGGCATGGCTCGCCAGCGAGCGAGCGCGCCGAGAGCACCCCTGCTACGTCTTGGCCCCACAGTGCGCCCCGGGCGAATGGTGGGTCGATGGGGACGCGCGGCGCGCGCTGCGATCCGACGCGCCGGTCGACGCGAGCCCGTCCAATTCGCTCCGGGCCGCGCTGGCAGCACTGGAGGACGTGATGCGCCGCGAGCCGGTCGACCCGGACCGGGTCTACTTGACCGGCCTGTCGATGGGCGGGTTCGGCGCATGGGAGCTGGCGATGCGCGAGCCCGAGCGCTTCGCCGCGCTCCTGCCAATCTGCGGCGGAGGTGACGCCCGCCGCGCCGCCGCACTCAAGACGATGCCGATCTGGGCGTTCCACGGCGCCGAGGATCCCGTCGTCCCACTGCGCCTGTCCCGCCTCATGGTCGAGGCCGTGCGCAGAGCGGGCGGCTCCGCCAAGCTGACCGAGCTCGACGGCGTCGGCCACGACGCGTGGACCCACGCGTACCGCCGGAGCGGCGCACTGGCGTGGCTCTTCGAGCAACGCCGCACGGCTGCCGCCGCGGCACCCTCCGGCGACGCGGCTGCGGACCGCGCGCCGAAGAGGCAGGACCCGCCCGCTCACTCGTACCAGCGAACGGCCGCCAACCGACGCTCGGCAGCGGGGGCGTCGGGGTCGTAGCCCCGGGTCTCGCCAAAGCGACGCTGCAGCGCCTCGATGGCCAACCTCCTGGTGCCCTCGTCCGCCGACATCAACAGGCCGGCGAGATCGTTCTTCGCGGTGTCTTCACCGAGTTGAAGCCGGGTCCGCGCGACCTGCATCAGCAAGCGGTCGATGACCAAACCCTGCGGCACGCGTCCCTGAGCGCGCAAGGTGAGCAGCCGGTCCTGGTAGCGACTCAGCGCGGGCAGGTTGGCCGCGTCACCGCAGCTCTCCAGCGCCCAGCACGCCCAGGCGGCCACCGCGACCACCGGGTCGCGCAAAGTCGAGGCGAGCACCGGCGCGGCGTTGCCGCTGCCGATGTTGCCCAGGCACTCGCAAATCCGCGCGCGCTTGAGGTCGAAGCCGGCAGGGAACTTCAGCCCCTGGATGAGCGCCGGGACCGCCGACTCGCCCATCGCCAGCAGCTCGTCGACCAACTCTTGGTCGTCGCCGCCGGGCACGGTGCCCGCGCCGCCGCCCAGCTTCGACACCAGGCTGAACGCGTGCGCATGCGTCCGCGCATCCGGCCGCGGCGGCCGGCGCAGCACGTCGGCTCCACCGCTCTCGGCCCACCGCGCCTGCAGCAGCGCCAACGCCGCCAACCGCTCGTCGCGCGGCATGAACGGGTCGTAGCCCTCGTGCATGGCCGTCACCGCGAAGAAGGCCTCGAACGCCGCTTCGCGCAGCAGGTCGTCGGTCAGGTCGAGCTGCTCGAGCAGCACCGGGATGCCGGCCGGCGAGCCCATCGCCGCGGCCGCCTCTGCCAGGTCGCGCCGTGTTTCCAACCACGGCGCGGCGCGCAAGGCCGCTTCGATCGCCGGCAACGCCTCGCGGTCGTCGAACAGCGCCAGCGCGCGCGCCGCGGCGCGGACCACGTCGGGATCACCGTCCGCCAAGAGCGGTCGCACCGCCGCCGCGTGTTGTTTGCCGTACAACAAGCCGAGCGTCTCCGCCGCACCGGCCCGATCGAGCGGCTGCGCCGCATCGAGGTCGTCCGCCAGCGCCGCCAGCGCGGCTTCCTTGTGCTCGCCCCAGGCAAACCGCGCCGCCAACTCTCGCGCATGGACCCGCACGTAGAGCTGCTCGTGATCCATGGCGGCGAGCAACGCCGGCGCAGCAGGGGCGCCGATGCGCTGCAGCACGCTCTGCGCCTGCTTCCACGTCTTGTTGTCCCACGACCCCAGCGCTTCGATCAACGCCGGCACCGCGGCGGCGCCGATCTCCACCAACCGCGCTTGCGCGCGCCGGTTGCCCTCCGGCACGGGGAACTGGAACATCTCGATCAGCTTGGCGATGGTCGCATCGTCCGCGCCCTCGGGAACATCGACGGCGACCGTGCCGATCGGCGGTCTCGCGTAGTCGACGAGGTGCGCCGGGCCCGCCGCCTCGGCGGCGATCCCCTCCGGAGTCTGCACTCTCACGTCGGGTGCAGAGACGACCTCCTTGTCGGACGGCGTCACGCCGGCGAACGCCAACCGCCGCACCTCGAGCCGCCGCGCCAGATCCGGATGGTGATCCTCGATCGGGTAGTAGAGCTTGAAGTGCAACTCGCAGTCCACCGTGCCGTCCGCGACGCGGATCGGCACCCGGTGCTCGCGGCTCTCGCCGGCGGGGATCTGCGTGTTGACCGGCAGCTTCATCCCGTAGGGACGCTTGTAGGGATCGCGAAACACCATGCGCGATCGCGAGACCTCGGCGCCACTCTCGTCGCGCACGACGATCAGGGACTCGACCGACCGCTGCTTGAGCTCGGTCGGAAAGTTGTGCCCCGTACCGGTGTTGGCGATCACGACGACCGCTTCGTTGCCCTCGATCCTGGCCTCGTAGTCGTACGCGCGCCGCAGCTGCTGTTCACTGCGCGCACCGGGGAAAGCATGGCTCCGCACCCGGCTCGGCGGCTGGCCGACCGCGACCGGCCGCTCGACAACCTGCATGTGGCACGTCATGCACTTGCGACCGCGCGCCTTTCCGGTCGGCGCGATCTCCCACTGATACGGAGTGCCGTGGTTGCGGTGGCAAGACGCACAGGCCTCCACCGTGCCGACCTGGTCGTGGAAGGCCGTTTTGCACTCCGCCCCACCCTGGAACTGCCCATAGTCGTAGTCGGGCTTCCAGTGGCACGTCATGCACGTGTTGCCCTCCTCCAGGTTGTGATGCCGCCGCAACGGGTTCATGCCGATGCCCGTCTCGAAGATCGGGCGCGGCGTATGGCAGCGGATGCAATCACCGTGATCGAACCGGCCCGTGGCCAGCCTGGCCTCCTCGTCGGTGAACGCGCGGCCGTGGGTATTCTGCGCGTGCTCGGCGTAGATCGCCGGGTGGCACCCAGCGCAAAAGACGCTCTTCATCACCTCCGCCTCGTGCGCCTGCCGCTCGGCCGGGTCCTGCGCAACCGCCGCCGGGGCGGGCTGCGCCCCCACGAACGAACCGGATCGGTCGACCAGTAGAGTGCAGAGGAGAACCGGTAGGCCGGCGGCCGCCGGCACGAGAAGTCGCATTGGCTTCATGAATCGCGGGATGAGCGGGCGCGGACCGCGGGGGAGGGGACCGGACACGATGAGTGTTAGCGCCGGAATCCGGGGTCGGCAACCCCGGAAACCCCGTTCGCCGCCGCGGCGCTCAGGAGTCCGCCGCGTACCCGAGGCAGACCAGCTCGCCCGCGCTGCTGCGGCAGTACACCCGCCCACCGGCGACGACCGGACTGGCCCAGCAGGCCCCTCCGGACAGTGCATCGACCGCCCACCGCTCCGAGAAGCCCGCGGGCGTCGCGCCCGCCGCGACCAGACGGCCACGCGCGCTGATGATCACCAACTGATCGCCCGCCAGCGTCAATGCCCCCATGCCCAAACCGCGCTTGCGCCAGCGCTCCGCACCGGCGAGATCGACACACTTCAAGGTGCCCTCGTCGAATCCGTACAGATGACCGTCGAAGTGCACCGCTCCCGACAGCTTGGTGCGCAGTACGCGATTCTGCCACAGCGGAATCAAGCCGTCGTCGCCAATCCGCAGCAGTGCGCAGCCGTGATTGTAGCCGGACGAGATGAAGATCCGGTCGTCGACGACCACAGGGGTCGACGCGTTGACGGTTTCCGGCCCCTTGCGCCAAGCGTGGAAGCCCACGGCGCTGCCGTCGGCGCGATCGAGCACGAACAGCCCCCGTTTGGCGAACGCCGCCAGGAGTCGGCGACCACGCCACGCGAACGGCGCCGGCGTCGAGTACATCGCAGCCAAGTCCGGCGACCGCCAGCGGAGATCGCCGGTCTCGGCATCCAGGGCCAACATGTCGGCGACTCCGTAGAAGATCGTGTCACCGACGACGATCGCCGAACCACCGAAGCCGTAGTCCGTTCCGGTCAACCCCAGCTCGCGCGCCAACGCGCGATGCCAGAGGAGGGCGCCGTCGGCGGCTGACAAGCAACGCAACTCGCCTTCCCGATGCGCCAGGTAGACGCGCCCGTCGTGCACGGCGGGGGTCGCCAAGGTGCCACCACTGTGACCGAGAGCCCGCAGTTGCGCGGGGTAGCGCACATCCCATTCGACCTCACCCGAGGCGGCGTCGATCCGCCACACGACATCCACTCCACCTTCCTCGTCGTGTCCGGCGGTGAACACGCTGCCGTCGACCACCGCGACACTCGAGTGTCCGAGGCCCACCGCGGCACGCCACAGTACCGCCGGTGGCCCGTCCCCCCGCCAGCCGGGGTCCGCGCCGACGTTGTCCACTCTCGGCCCGCGCCACTGCGGCCAGTCCGCCACCGGGCTCGCCTTGCCCTCGCCAGCCGGACGGGGCGCGCCCTCGCGCGGCGGGCGGTCGGGGTCCTTCGACGGAAGCGCGGCCGGCAGCGACGGCCGCGACAACACCTCCGGCATGGGTTCCGGTGGCCAGGGAATCTGCAGCCGTGCGGCGACGGCGGCGGCCTCCTCGCTCTTCTCGAGCGCGGCCAACAGTGCCGGCACCAGCTCCAGAGCAGCCAAGCCATCCAGCGCGGTGAACACCCGGCCGGAGCGGATTGCCGGTCGATTCCCGACCACGGTGAGCGCTGGGTACTCCGCCTGCAACCGCGCAACCATCGGCGAAGGCACCGTGATGCGCGCCTCACCGAGGACGCCCGCAGTCGCCAAGAGCCAGCTACCGGCCCCGACACCGACCACCGCGCGGGCGCGCGCAGAGATGTTCCGCACCGCGGCCAGCACCATGTCGTCGCCGGCGGTGCTGCGCACGTTGCCCCCAGGCACCACGAAGACATCGATCGGCGGCAGCTCGGCGAACGAGTACTCGGCGACCGCGGTCACGACGCCCTGCACCCGCACGGGGTCCAGGGTGTCGGCGATGGTGAAGACCCGGACGGCGCGCGAGTCCTGCAGCAGACCGGTCGCGGCGGCCAGCTCGAACAGGTCCACGCCGGGATACAGCAGCACGCCAACCTGCGGGACGGTCTCGATCGGCACCAGCTGCATTCCACACTGGCCGCAAGCACCGGCTTCTGGATGGCGATCGCGGTGGCAATCGACACTGCACGGCGGGCAGACCCAGCTGCCGGCCGAGGAAGGCTGCGCCGCCGCCAGCGGCAAGACCCCGACAACGAGGGCGAGGAGGAGGGTTGAGCTGCGAACGAGCACCGACATGCGAGAATCCTCAGCGACACGGGAGCGAGGGGCGACCCGGTGCTCCGCGCCGCCAGGCGACATCTGCCGCCAAATCAAGGCCAGTCGCGCGGCTATGATGCTCGGCGCCATGCCGTGCCGCGCTGCCACGCTCGTCGCCGTCACCGCGTTCGTCGCGATCGGCGGGCCCGGTCTCTGCCAGGACCCCGCCGTCGACCATCCCCACCAGCGACCGCCGGCCGACATCCCCGACGCCGAGCTCCTGCGGCGCGGCCTCGATCTGCTCGAGGCGGGGTGGTCGTGGGAGGCCGGCCGGTGGTTTCGCGAGCTCGTCGAGCGCGGCGACGAGCCCACCGGCTACCTCGGGTTGGCACTGGCGACGCGCGCTGCGCCGCGCCGGGCGGCGGAGTTGATGGCCAAGGCGACCGCCGCGCGGAAGAGCGCCGGACCGCTTGCGCGGCGGGTGATCGACGCCTACAGCGATTGCTTTCGGGCGGCGACGCGCCCGTCCGCGGCGGACGAGACCTTCGACGCACCGCCGGACCCCGAGCGGCGCGCCGCCCTGCGCGCCGCGCTGGCAACGCTCGTGGAACAACACCCGGCCGCCGTCATTCCGCGGCAGCTGCTGGCGATCGAGCAGGACACGCCACCGCCCCCGACCGAAGCGGAGCAGGCCGGCACGTGTCTCCGACTCGCCCATCAGTTCCTGCGCGAAACCGGCGCGATGCCTTTCCTGATTCCCGGTCACGCCAGCCTGCTGTCGGCGGCGGGCGCCGGCGGCAACACCGCGCTGGCACGTCTCCCGCGCCACCCGCACCACTCCGCCGCCGCAGCCGTCGACGCCACGCGGCTCGCCGCCGGCCTCCGCTCGCTGCTCCGTGATCCGAGCGGTGGCGATCGCGAGACCCCCCTGCTCTGGCAGCCGCGCCGCGCACCGGGCTTCGATCTCGAGCGCGGGCTCGGTGGGCGCGGCACTTCGGCGTCCCTCCGCGGCAAGCCCGCCCTGGTCGTGTTCTTCTTGGGGTTTGGTTGAGTGCATTGTGTCGCCCAGCTCGGTGAGCTGGACCCCATGGCCCCGGCGTTCGCCCGCGCCGGCATCGAGGTCGTCAGCATCGGCACCGACGATCGCGACCAGGTGCGTGCCGCCCACCAAGCCGCGCTGGAGAACGGCGTGGACCCCCTGCACTTCGACGTCTTGTGCGACCCCGACGGCGCCGAGTTCCGGCGTTGGGGCGCTTGGGACGAATTCGCCGACGAAGCGCTGCACGGCACGTTCTTGGTCGACGCGGAAGACCGCATCCTGTGGGCCGACATCAGCCGACAGCCGTTCTTGCAGACCGAGTTCTTGCTGGCCGAGTGCCAGCGGTTGCTCGCCGCGTGGCGCTGAACCCGCGGGCCGATCAGCCGCGCCGCGAAGCCCGCTGCAAAGTGTAGACGTGGCAGTCGTAGCACAGTGCGACGCGGCCCTCGGCATCTGCGTGCGCGGTGTGCAGCACGACGAGCCTGCGCAGCAAGTCGTCCCGCCGTGGACCGGCTTCGGGAACCGTGGACACGCTGGTGGTGCGACCCAACAGCGCGTCGACGTCCAGCAGCTGCTGGTTGGGGAACGCCGCGTGCCGCAAGCCAAAGAACCTGCCGGTCGCGTCGATCACGGCCGGATCGAACCTGTTGCGCTCCACCGGTGGCTCGGCGTCGAACTCCTCCATCAGCGCCCGGTAGGCGTCGGTGAAGGCGTGGCCGGCCACGCGCTTGTTCCAAACCAGCATCAACCGGCCGGCCGGAGCCAAGATGCGCGCGAACTCGGCGGTCGCCGCTTCGACGTCGAACCAGTGGAACGCCTGCGCGACGCAGACCAGACCGACGCTGCCCGCGGCCAGCCCCGTGGCGGCGGCTTCTCCCGCGAGCCACGTCACGTTGGGCGCGGCGACCGCCTGCGCGCGCATCGCGGCGTTGGGCTCGACCGCGAACACCTGCAGCCCACGCGCCGCCAGCCAGCGCGCCGAGATCCCGGTCCCCGCGCCGATGTCGGCCGCGATGGTGGCCACCGGTCCCGCGGCGGACGACAGCGCGAAGTCGAGCGCCGCGTCCGGATAGCCCGGGCGGTGCCGGGCGTAGTCGGCGGCGCGCACACTGAAGCGCGCGCGCGGGTCGGGCTCCGATGCTCCCGGCTCCGATGCCCGCGGCTCGGGATCACGCTTGGGAGTCACGGACGCGGCATGAGGGCGATGCCGCCCGCTTGCAGCCCGACGTCGACGGTCGCGACCACGGCCAGCGCTTCCAGGTCGACGACGTCGACGGCACCGGGCTCGGCGCCGACGCCCTCGGAAGTGACGAAGGCGTAGCGGCCGTCGGCAGTGATCGCGACACCATGTGTCACCCCGCGCGCCGACGGTAGCCGGGCGACTTCGACGCCATCCTCGAGATCCCAGATCCCGATCGCGCCGGCGGTCTTGTAGGTCACCACCATCCGAGATCCGTCGGGGGTGACCTCGAGATTGTAGGGGCCGGCCGCGGTCTCGAAGCGGCGGACGACGACCCAGCGCTGCAGATCGACCTCGACCACCGTGGCCGCCCCGTTGAGCGCGCAATAGACCACGCGCCGCTGCGGGTGGGCGTGCACCCAAGTCGGCTTGGCCGCCGATGCGTGGCCCTCGGGCGGCTCGACGTCGAGCTGCAGGTCGCGCACGACCTCGAAGCTGACCGCGTCGATCTCGAACAGATGGCCGGACATCATCGCGCACGAGTAGTGGAACCGGCCGTCGGGCGACAGGCGCGAGCCGTGTGGCATCGGGCCCGTCTGCGTGCGCGCCACCTCGACCATCTCCTCGGGATCGACGATCGAGACCGTGCTGGGCAGCATCCGGCCGTGCAGGTTGAAGTTGACGCAGTACAGCAGGCCGGTCGCCGGCGAGATCTGCATCGTGGCCGGGAACATGCCCAGCTCGCATTCACCCACCAGCGCGTCGTCCTCGACCCGGTACTTGTAGAGCAGGCCGAACGGCTTGCCGTGCGCGATCGACAAGAACCAGTGCCGGCCGTCGGCAGCGACCGTCAGGCCGTGTGGCCCCTCGATCTCCGTCGGCTGGTAGCCGACTTGAATGACGCGCTCGACGCGGAGCGATTCTCCGTCGAACGCGACGCGGTGCACCTCGTCCGCCGACTCGCACGCGACGTAGGCGCGATACGGAGGCGTGGCGTCGACGGCGGCCGGGGCGACATCCTGTGCCCGCAGCCCCGCCGATGACAAGGCGACCGCGGCCAGAGCCAGCGCGCCGCGATGGAACGACCGCGCCTGCATCACCCGCGCCGCCTGCCGGTGTCCTCCACCAGCTTGACCGCCCATAGGCCGCTGTTCCAATCGGAGAAGAAGATGTGGCCCTTGTGCGGCTGCGGCCCCCACACCATCGGGGCGTTGGGGACCACGCCTTTGGGGTGCGTCGGCAGGAACCACGCGATCTCGCGCCCCTGCCGGTAGAGGTCGCCCATCAGCTCGCCGGAGACGTCGACGACGCGCAGGCCGCCGTTGTAGTAGGCCACGTACATCGTGTTGCCCTCGATCCACAGGTTGTGCGTCCCGGCCTCCGGCACCTCGTAGCGCGCCACCTCGGCCGGCGCGTCCACGTCGGTGAAGTCGATGAAGTGGATCCAACCCCGCGCGTAGGTGGGGTCGTTCTTGACGCTGAGCCCGAACGGAAACGCCTCGTCACCGGCGACGACGTAGAACTTCTGCGTGTCCGGGCTGCGCCACGGAAACGCGGCGTGGTTCCAGCCGGTGGGATACATGTAGCTGCCGAACTCGACCGGCGCCGATGGCGAGCCCCCGGCGACGCCGTTGCCGACGTCGACCATCCGCACGCCGTAGCTCCAGTTCGAGGAGAACGCGATGCCGTCCTCGATCCACACGTCGTGGATCGAAGCCCCGGGCTCGAACAGCTGGAAGGAGCCGACGCGCGCCGGCGCGCGGGGCTCGTTGATGTCCAGCACGTCGTAGCGGCGGCCGGCGCTGAGCGCGTAGACGTGGCCCTTGTCGATGAACAAATTGTGCACGCCACCGGTCAGCTCTTCGGTGAACTCCGAGATGACCGCGGGCTTGCGCGGGTCGGCGACATCGATCAGCACGATGCCGTTCTTGCGGTTGGAGGCCCCCTCGCGGCTGATCACACACAGCCTGCCGTCCTCGCTCACCTTGACGTCGTTGACGGTGCGCGCGTCGACAGTGACCGTCGAGATGCGCTCGATCCGCGCCGGGTCGGTCACGTCCCAGAAGATGGCGTCGCCGTTGGCGCCCCAAGTACCGGTGACCGCGTAATCCCGGCCATCGACTCCCTCCCAGACCCAAAGGTCCGAGGTGTGCACGTCGAGCACGGGGCCGTGGCCGACCTTGATCAGCTTCTGCTTGGTCTCGAACCGCGGTTTGCACCGCACCACCTGGCGCGCGACCACATCCCCACAGCTGGCGAGGATCGTGTACAGCCCGGGCTGCTCGGCGACGAACCGCCCATCCGGCTCGATCTGGCCGGTGGCCGCGTTGCCGAGCGTGTCGTCGGGCGCGGCGCGGAAGGTCCATTCGACCGGCACACCGGTGACCGGCAGACCAGCACCGTCGACCGCCGACGCGGCGCAGCGGAGCACGTCACCCGTGCGCGCCTCGGCGGGCAGCCCATCGATGCGCAGGCCTCGGACCGGGTTGTCCACGACCTCGATCTCGTGCTCCACCGCGAGGCCGCCGCCTTCGGCACGCAGCACCAGAGGGCCGGGCCGCAAGCCGGTGAGATGGCCGTGCGCATCGAGTCCGGCCACCGATCGGTCGGACACCGACAGCGAAACCTCGAGGTCCTCGCGATGGAAATCACCTTCGGCCAGAACCGCGCCGACGACGCGCACGCTCGTACCGGTGTACAGGCGATCACCGACGCCACTCAGCTCGATCCGCTCCGGAGTCGGCTGTGGCACGACGACCGGCACGGTCGCCTGCGGGCCACGCGCGCCCCCCACCACCGCGCGCACGACGATCTCGAACGCGCCCGCGCGCAGGGCGTGCACCTCGCCGTCGCGAGAGACCCGCAGCGACCGGCGAGCACGCGAGAAGAAGAACACGTCGCCGTCGACCGGCCGGCCGCCGACGTCGACGAGCTCGGCGTCGAGCCGAGCCTTCTGACCGACCGGCAAGGTCAGCTGCGGCGGCGTCACGCGGACGACGAGATCCTCGACCGACACGTCGGGTCGCTCACCCTGTGCCGGAAGAGTCAGCGCCAGGGCGGCGGCGCAGCCGAGAGTAAGAACGGTGCGAGACAAGGCATCCTCCGAGAGTGGGGTTGTGCGCGCGAGATTCTATCGTGTCGTCGATTCGCCGGCACGCGCGCGGAATCCGCGGACCACTACAATGGGCGCATGCGCCGTAGCCCCGGCTCGCCCGCCCTCTGGATCGCGCTAACCACCCTCAGCACACCGCACACAACCGAACGTACGGAGCCAGGCTCCATTTCATCACTTCCCGCCACCCCCGGCGGGAGCCGCGGCGAACCCGCACCGCCGCAAACGCCGCCCAACGTCGTCATCATTCTCACCGACGACTTGGGCTACGGCGACACCGGGGTGTACGGCCATCGTTCGATCAAGACGCCGGCGATCGATCGGATGGCGGCGGAAGGTCTGCGCTTCACCGACTTCTACGCCGGCGCCTCGGTCTGCACTCCGTCGCGGGCCGCGCTGCTGACCGGCCGCCACCCCGTCCGCATCGGCCTCGCCGGCAACCAGCCCCGCGTTCTGACACCCAGCTCGACCGGCGGCTTGCCGGCGGTCGAGACCCTCGCGGAGAGAATGCGACAGGCGGGCTACGTCACCGGCTGCATCGGCAAGTGGCACCTGGGCCACCTGCCACAGCATCTGCCGACCCAGCACGGCTTCGACTCCTTCTACGGGGTTCCGTACAGCAACAACATGAGCCCGCTGCCGCTGCTGCGCAACACGACGGTCGTGCAGGCGAATCCGCCGCAGTCCGCGCTCACCGGCCTGTTCACGCAAGAGGCGATCGCCTTCGTCAACCGCCACCGCAACAGTCCGTTCTTCTTGTTGCTCTCGTACACCGCGCCGCACGAGCCACTGGTTGCCTCGGCCGCCTTCGCCGGCACGAGCCAGTACGGCCTCTACGGCGACGTCGTCGAGGAGCTGGACTCCGGTGTCGGCCAAGTGCTGGCGGCCATCTCGAGCGCAGGGCTCGATCCGTCGACGCTGTCGTTGTTCCTCAGCGACAACGGGCCCAGCACCGGCTTGGGCGGCTCGACCGGCCCCTTCCGCGGCGCGAAGTCCCGCGTCTACGAGGGGGGAATCCGCGTGCCCTGCATCGCCCGGTGGCCCGGACGCGTCCCTGCGGGCACGGTCACCGGTCAGCTGGGCTCCGTCCTCGACCTGTTCCCGACGATCACGTCGATCACCGGCATCGGCTACCGCCACGTCAAGCTGCTGGACGGCTACGACCTCAGTCCCGTGCTACTGGGCACCGGCGGCAGCCCGCGGCGCGACGCGTTCTTCTACTTCGGGCGACACCTGGCCGCGCTGCGAATGGGGAAGTGGAAGGCGCACCTCACCAGCCAGCCCTACCCCCTGACCGCGGATCGGGTCGTGTTCAACCCCCCGCGCCTCTACGACCTGACGGCCGATCCGCGCGAGCGCTTCGACGTGGCCCCGCACCATCCTCAGATCGTCGCCGCGGTCCTGGCGCTGGCGGACGCGCACCGGCGCAGCGTGGTCACGGTGCCGTCGCGCTTGTAGCGCCGGCGCGCGTTCAGCCGAGCTGCGCGGGCAGCCGATGAGCAAGGAGAGCCTCCCCGTCGGGCACTGCCGATCATGCCATCCACGCCCCCGCCCTCCCCACTGCCCAACGCGTGGTGGCTGTCGTTGGCCGTCGTCACCGCACACTGCGGCGTGGCGCTGTGGTTCGTCGCCGGGCGGTCGACCGGCACGGACGCCGCGCTGACCGGGTTTCCGATCGACGACGCGTGGATCCACATGGTGTACGGCCGCGCCGTCGCCGAGACGGGCCTGCCCCACTACAACCCCGGCCAGCTGGAGACCGGCTTCACGAGCCCGCTGTGGATGCTGCTCTTGGCGGCAGCGCACTGGCTCGCGCAGGCCGCCGGCTGGGCACCGTGGGCGGTGGCCAAGGCGTGCGGAGTTGCCCTCGGTGCCGTGACGGCCAGCCTGGTGCTGCACTTGACCTGGCAGCTGACGCGCAACGTCGCCGCGGCCGCCTGCGCGGGGATCCTCGCCGCGCTGAGTCCACACGCGGTCTTTGCCGGCCTGTCGGGAATGGAGGTCACCCTGTCGAGCTGCGCCGCGCTGGCCGCGCTGCTCGCGTACTGCCGGGGCCGTCCGGCGCTGACCGGTCTGGCGCTGGCGGCGGGCGTCGCCAGCCGCCCGGAGGGGTTGTTGTTGGTCGCCGTCCTGGCGGTGGCCGAAGTCGTCCGCCGGCGCACCGCGACGGGCACGGAACGAATCCGCGCCGCGGCCGCCCTCTGCGCCCCGTCCCTCGCCGTCGTCGTGTCGTGGTCCCTCTACTGCATGGTCGCGACCGGCCGCCCGCTGCCCAGCACGTTCTACGCCAAGCTGGAGGCAGCCGGCGACGGACGCACGCTGGCGGCACTGATCGACGTGGCGCGCATGCTTCCCGCCCACACCTACGGCGCGGGCTTGCTGCTGCTCGGCGCCGCCATGGCCGGCGCCGCGCGCCACCGCCTCCGGGTCGAGCACGCCGTCGTGCTCGCCTATCCGTGGCTGTTCTGCCTGGCGGTCGCACAGACGCGAAGCTTGCCGGAGCCGTTCGCCGACCACTTCTATTGGTGGCGCTACTTCGCGCCCGCGTTGCCGATCGTCGCCGCGGGCACAGGCCTCGGCATCGCCGCTCTGCTGCGGGCCGGCGAACCCGCCCACCTGCCCCGCCGGGTCGCGGCCGCGGCGGGCGCCGCGCTCGCCTTGGCAAGCCTGACTCCGCACGCTCCGGCCCTGGCGAGTTCCCGCGACCGGTTCGCCTCGGACTGTCAGAACATCGAAGAAGTGCAAGTCGGCCTGGGCCACTGGCTGGCGGCGCGCCCGCACGGCGATGGCGCCGCGGTCAACGACGCCGGCGCGATCCGCTACTTCGGCAAGCGCCCGGTGCTCGACCTGATCGGCCTCAACTGCGCCGAGCTGCTGACGCCGGGAGCGGGCACGGTGTACGCCGACCCCGGCTCGCTGCGTCTGCAGATGCGGCTCGCCGGCCTGCGCTACCTCATCGTCTTCCCCGGCTGGTTTCGCGAGCTGGTCGACCATCCGGAGTTCGCAGCGGTCTTTCGTCCGCGGCTGCGCCACCACAGCCCCGAGTACACCGTCGCACCACAAGACAGCGGTCAGGACACCATGTGGGTGTTCGAGCTGCGGGCTACGCCGGCCGCGCCGCGGTGACGGTGGCCTCGGCCCAGCGCAGCACGTACCAGATGGTGGCGTCGCGGCGCGCAGCGAACTCCCGCAGCGCCGTCGTCCCCGCCCGCACGACGCCGGCCTCCAGCCCCACGCTCGCCACGACCTCACCCAAGCGGGCAATCGCCGCCGGAAACTCCGGCTCGCCTGCACAACAGCCGAACGACAGCGACCGCGCTTTACGCGGCCGAGCACCGGCGTCACCCAACAGCTGCACCAGCTTCGCTCCCGCGCGGGCGTCGTTTCCCGCCTCATCGAACGCCGTCGCGTAGCGGCGCCAGACGCGCTCGAACTCCGGGACCGGCGGCCACAACGAGAGGGCCGCGTGGTCGTCATCGGCGAGGACCACCCGCCCCCCGGGCCGCACCGCGTCCACCATCGAGCACACCACCGGCAAGGCGTCGCGCTGTGACTCGAGCACGAAGCGCGCGTGGGCGACGTCGAAGCGCCCGCGCTCGCCGGGGTGCAAGGGCAGAGCGGTGGCTTCGCCGCGGCGGAACTCGAACCCGGCCGCGGCGGCACGGGCGACGATCTCGGCGCTGGAGCTCCGGTCGATCGCCAGGACCGCCGCCGCACGGGCCGCGATCAGCGCGGTCAGCGCGCCGTCACCACACCCGACATCGAGCACCTTGTCGGTCGACGCCAACGCCAGCTCGGCGACGCACGCGGCGTTGAGCAGCTGCTCGACGATGCGCACCACCCGACTCGCCTGCGGCAGTGGGGCCGGTCAGCCCGCCGGCCACAACCAGCCGAGCACCGCCGCGGCCGCCGCGGCGTAGAGCAGTCCGTCGAGCAAGAACTTCGCCGTGACGCCCCAGCGTATGCCCTTCCAAATCGAGTCGGTCACCGCGCCGAGACCGAAGCCCATGAACGCCGCCGTCGCACAGAAGCGAAACACCGCGGCAAACTCCGCCTCGCGCGGCAACGCGAGCGCGGCGAGGTAGGCGACGAAGGCGCAGACGACGATGCACAAGACGAACCACTGCCCCAGGCTCTTGCCCATCGCCGGCATTCCGGGAAGCACGACCATGGTGCCCACGGGCCCACGGCGGAGCTTCTCCTGCATCTCGGGTGTGGACATCTCCTTGTACGACCCCGCACAGGGAAACATGTACTGACCCGGGCGCACGCCCGCGTCGCGCATCGCGGCCAGGACGGCTTCCTCGTTGTCGAGCTTGCCGTAGTCCTTCTGGTGGTAGGGCAGCACCATGTGCAACACCGAGCTGACCAGGAAGACCGCGACGGCCGCGCAGAGGATGGGGAGCCAAAACTCGGGGAATGGGATCATGGCACCAGCGCTGGCAAGGGTCGGACGACGCGCGCAAGGCTAGCCGATCGGGCCCAGGCCCCGCACCCGGCGCAGCCGCGAATCGGCCGAATTCGCGCAGCGATGGGCGCGGTCCGTGCCAGGGTCTGGGATCCTCCGCTGGGATCCCTCGCCGCCGACAAACGGTATTCTCGACCTGTCCCAATGACCGCGATGCCGGAGCCCGCGCCCCGCGAACCCACCGCCCTGGAGCGCACGTGTGCCAGCTGGCCCGCGCCGGTGTTCGTGCTCAGCACCCGCGTTGGCCGCGGAATGCAGTCGTTGGGCGACGCCCTCGCGCAGCGCCTGGGCTCCCGCTGCGTCGCGCACGAGACCGTCGAGGACCATCTGCCCGGGCGCGCCCTGGCCGAGGACCTTCGCCACTACCGGAACATCTCCTGCCGCTTCCCAGCACTGCTGCACGTCGCCTATCGGTTTCCGCCGATCTACTGGCGCAAGCTCTGGCGCGAACGACGGCTCGCACCGACGGCACTGCACGGGCTGGCCGACGCCCTGCGCGGCAGCGGCGCTCGCACCATCATCGGCGTCAGTCACCGCCCGACGTTTTGGGCGGCGTTCGCCGCGCTCCGGCACGACCTGCAGGCCCGGTTGGTCGGCGTGCTCGGCGAGTACGGATCCAATCTCGGCTGGCGCTACCAGCCGTGGCAGCGGATCGACGGCTTCCTGACCCCGGTCACTACTGGACAGCTGCGCTTTCGGTTGCCGTCGAGCGTGCAGGTGACCGAGATCGATCTGCCGGCGCGCGCCGAGTTCACCGCGCTGAGCGGCCACGCGGGCGAGCCGCGCCGGCTGCTGGTCGTGTGTGGAATGTGGGGGCAGGGCCGGATCGACCGGGTCGTCGGCACCCTGCGCCAGCTCGGCGCCGCAGTCGATGCGGTCTGTGGCGAGAACGACGCCATGCTGGACCGGCTGCGCCGACGCTTCGGCGACGACCGCGGCGTCACCTGCCACGGCGTCGTGCCGAGCTTGGCCCCGCTGATGGCGCGCTGCCGCGGCGTCGTCACCAAGCCCGGCATCGCCACGATCACCGAGGCACACGCGGCCGGCCGCCAGATCTTCTTGCTGAGCGGCATGCCGGTCGCCGAGGACAACAACGCGCGCTACGCCCTCGACCACCTCGGGGCGGTGCGCTTTTCGCAGCCAGCCGTGCGCCGCTGGCTGGAGGGGGAGGGATGAGCCAGGGCCTGCGGACACCGGCCTCCCCGCCCACCGCGCTGCCGCCGAAACCGACGCCGAGCCACTCCGGAGCGAGCAGCGTGCGCGGCAACCTGCGGTTGGCGCGCAAGCACCCGCGCTACTTCGCGCACCTGGCACTCAAGAAGCTGCAGTTCGCACGCCGGTTTCGCTGGATCCAACGCCACGGCAACTCCGACCGCCCGGTGCCCAAGCCGCTGGTGGTCAAGCTAATGCTCAACTGGAAGTGCAACCTGCGCTGCCCGATGTGCATGCTGTGGGGCGAGGTCGGTTGGCTGGAGCAGGAGACCAAGGCCACCGTCGGCACCGAGCTCCCCTGGCAGGCCGTCGAGCGCGTCTTCGACTGGCGGCTGCCGGCCAACGCGTCGTTCATCCTGTCGGGCGGCGAGCCGACGATGTACGCGCACTTCGATCGCCTGCTGCGTCGCCTGCAAACGGAGCGCAAGTTCGCGATCATCTGCACCAACGGTCTCTGGCTCGATCGCTACACCGACGCTCTCGACGGCAACCCCTATCCAACGCTGCTGGTCTCCCTCGACGGGCCGCGCGAGACCAACGACCAGCTGCGCGGCAAGGGCGTCTACGACCGCGTGATCCAAAACATCGAGCGCCTGCAAGGACTGCGACGGCCGCCATTCATCGGCGTCCAATTCACGGTGATGCCCGAGAACGTCGCCCACATGGAGTCCTTCTGCGAGGAGATGGTGGCGCGCGGCGTCGACTGGATCCTGCTCAACCCCGGCTGGTTCTTGTCCGACGCACAGGCGCGCCGCTACGAGCAGGAGCTGCGGCAGAACTTCGACGTCGAGCCGCACACCCATCTCGGCTACGTGCGGACCTACGACTACGACGCCGCCGCGTTCGAAGACGCACTGCGCCGGATCTGGCAGCGCCGCTGGCCGATCCAGATCGCCTCGCACCTCAAGGAGCCGGAATGGGTGCAGGACTTCATCGGCCAGCCCGACAAGATCCTCGCCAACCGCCTCTGCTACAAGCAGTGGCTGCGGCTCGACGTCTTGCCCGACGGCAAGGTGACGCCGTGCGTTCAGTTTCCCGATCTCACCGTCGGCGACCTCAACACGCAGACCGCCGATGAAATCTGGCACGGCGCGGAGAACCGCCGATTCCAGCGCTTTGCGCACGGCAAGAGCCTGTCGATCTGCGCCAAGTGCGACAACCTCTACCTCTACAACGGGCGGGGTGCCGGCCCCGCCCGCTTCCGCGCCGCGCGCTGATCACCCTTGGCCATCGACTTCAAGCTGCGAGAGTTCTGCCATCCGCGGCGCATCGGGCAGCTGCACCGCACGCTGCGGCGCACGCAGTGGTTGCCGCCGGATGCGCTGCAGGAGTACCAGGACGCTCGGCTGCGGGCCGTCGTGCGCCACGCCGCAGCCCACGTGCCGTACTACCGCGCACTATTCGCGCGCCTGCGGCTGCGCGCAGAGGACATCCGGACCGCGACCGATCTGCAGCAGCTGCCGCTGCTGGACAAGCGCACGCTGCGGCGCCAGCCGGAGGCACTGCTCGCCGACGACGCCGACCGACGCCAGCCGCGCTGGCACCGAACCAGCGGCACCACGGGCGAGCCGCTGCGGTTCGTTCTCGACCGGGACGCCAACGCACTCGAGTTCTGCTACTACTGGCGGCACTGGAGCTGGGCCGGCTACCGGCTCGGCGCGCGGTTCGCAGAGCTCGGCTGCACGCACTTCCTGCGCCGCGGCCGCGCCGCGCACGCGGTCCACTGGCAGCCCCTGCTCCGCCGGCTGATGCTCAACAGCGGGCAAGTGTCCCCGTCGACCGCCCCGGCGATGGCCGCGGCCCTGCGCCGGCACCGCCCGCGGTTCCTCAAGGGTATGGCGTCGGCTCTGTTCCACTTGGCCCGGTCGCTGCGTGACGCCGGCGTCGACGACTGCCGGATGCGGGGCGTGTTCTCGACCGGCGAAGTGCTCACCGCGGCACAGCGACAAGTCATCGAGCAGGTGTTCGGCTGTCCGGTGCTCGATTCCTACGGCCACATGGAGCGCACCGCCGGCATCGCGCAGTGTCCAGCCGGCGGCTACCACGTGCAGAGCGACTACGGTCTCGTCGAGCTGCGCGACGTGCGGACGGCTTCGGACGGCACGCGCCTGGCGCGCGTCGTCGGCACCTCGCTTTACAACCTGGCGATGCCGCTGCTGCGCTACGACGTCGGCGACGACGTCGAGCTGCCCCCCACCCATCGGCCGTGTCCGTGCGGGCGCACCCTGCCACTCGTCGCCGGCGTCCGCGGCCGGACCCAGGACACGCTGGTCACCCCGGACGGCCGCTTCATCACCTCCGCCTTCGTCTTGTTCGAGATGGTCGACGGCATCGCCGGCGCGCAGATCGTGCAGGAGGCGCCCCACGCCGTGCGACTCGTCGTCGTCCCCGAACAAGGGTTCGGCAAGCAGCACGCCGCGGCCCTGCGCGACCTCGCCACGCAGCTGCTCGGTCCGGAGATGAAGGTCGAGGTCAGCACCGCGCGGGCCGACGAGCTGCAGCGCGGCGCGACCGGCAAGTTGCGGCCGGTCATCGCGCTCGGTGTCGGCGGCTGAGGCAGCCGGACTCCGGACTACGAACTCGCCGATGATCCGAGCAGCCTCACACCCGCGGCAATCCCAGGAAGTGGCTGATGAAATCGGCGTGGACGTTGCCTGGATCGGACTGCCATAGGTCTTCCAGCCAACTCACGTAGAGTTCGGTCCAACGCACGACATCCAGGGCATCCTCCGCTGCGCCGGATAGCCCTTCGCCAATCTCGATCGCCAGTCGGCCGTCACCGCCGAAGGCCGACGCAACCGTCAGCACGCGCGCCCCACTCATCGTCGCCAGGTGACCGAACCCATCGCGCACCGGATAGCGCCGGCCGCAGAGCGGCATCGTCGCGAACGCGGCGCCGTGGCGGCCGTCGGCAGCGAGGTGCACGACGCCGCCGCCGCTCAACACGGCCAACGCCCGGTGCAGGACCGCCGCCCCGTTGAGCCCCTCGAGCCGCAGCACGTCGAGTGGCGCGGCGTCCGGCGCTGGCCGCGGCGCCGGCATCCGGCGCTGGATCGAAGTCAACGCGATGCCGGCGCGGGCGAGCAACACCGGCACCAGATGGCAACCGCCGACGTGGGCACCGGCCAGCAAGACACCGCGGCCAGCGCGCGCTTCTTCGGTGATCCGCTCGACACCTCGCAAACGCACGGCGGGGCGGAGCGACGACCACGGAGCCAGCTCCGCCATCGCCATTTGCCAACGCCGACCACCGAACAGCGGCGAGGCCAGCAAGTGCACCGCCCGCGCCGCGGCGCGATCGGTCCGCGCGTCGATCGCGCCGGCGAACTCCTCCAACCGACGCAACCGGGCGCGCGCCAGCGTCGCGTGCAGCCAACCCGCCGACGCCACGCGGCACTGCGCGCGCCGCACCCACGCCGCCGGCAGGCGGGCGGCCAGGCGAGCGCCGAGCCGCGGCCTCGCGGTCACGGCGTATACCCCCACTCGGCGAAGCAGGGCTGCGCGATGGCGCGCACCGCGCGGCGCTGCGCCGGCGTCAATTCTTCGGCCGGCCGCCGCTGGTGCCGCGCCACCGCCGCTGCGTGTTGCGCGAAGTGCGGTTTGGCGGCATCGAACCCGGCCAGCCCCAACTCCTCGTAGATCGTGCGCAGGGTCGCCAGCGGGGACTCGACCAGCGCGTCGTAGCCGACCTCGACCCACGCCTCGCGCGGCAGCGCGGCCCGGTCGGCGAGGTAGCGCGCGTGCACGTCGCGATAGCGGTCCAGGATCCACTGCGGAAAGGGGTCGCGCTGCTCATCGCCGGGCTGCATGCGCAGCCATCCTTGCATGACGCGTTCCATGGCGACCGTCGAACGCACGACATCGTACGGGTGGCGGTGCACGTGCACGAACCGCGCCCCGGGAAACGCCCGCGCCAACAAGCCCAGGCGCGCGGTGTGTGCCGGCGCCTTGAGCACCACGCGGCCGTGGCGCAGGCTCAGCTTGGCGACCCAAGTGCGCATCGCGGCGACCCAGCGTTCCGACTCGCCGGCGTCGGCCCCGCCGGAGATCCAGCGGGCGTAGTGCGCCCGCGCCGCCGGAAACACCGCCCCGAGGTAGCTCGAAGCGAGGGCGAGACCGAGGAGCGCGTACTCGTCTTCGGCAGCCGCGTCGTAGCCAAAGCGCATCCCGTCCACCAACCGCGTGCCGGGGAGCACGCCTTGCAGAAGGCGGGGTCCCCACCTGCCGGTCAACAGGAACGTCGAGGGGAAGCTGGCCTCGTACACCGTCGGCGCGGAAAGATCGGGGTCACGGCGCAGGTACTCGTGGAGCAGCGTCGTGCCGCTGCGCCAATGGCCGAGCACGACGACCGGCGGCACAGGCGTGGCGCGCCGCCACCGCCGCGCGTAGCAAAGGGTCTCGACCCCACCCAGCACCGAGTTGACGGCGCTGGTGACCGTCACCGTCATCGCCTTCGGCCAGTAACGCGGTGGGATCGCGGTCCCGTGCCTCCACACCAGCTGCGCCCAGCGACCCGCGGTGATGCCACCCAACATGCCCGGCGCCAGCCAAGTGCGCCACCACCGCCGCATCGGCCCCGCCGTCCGCACCTCAGTCCTCGACCACGTGGGTGGCGAACCGCTGGCGCGCCGCCCGCCATGCGTCCGCGTCGAATCGGCCGTCGGGTCCCAGGCAGGCGGCCGCGGTGGCGGCCATGTCCAAGCCATGGTGGGTGTTGTCGTGAGCGAACAAGCCCTGCCGCCCCAGCGTGAGAATCCCGGGCAGCGACGTCAGCCACTCGTCGATGCGCCGAAAGGACGCCTCGAATCCCACCGGATACAGCGGGTAGGCGTGCTCGACCCGCCGGCTGAGGACCTGACGCACGATGGCGTTGTCCACGGGCATGCCGGCACGGCGCAGCCCGCCCACCACCAGCATGCCGAGCTCGTCGTCCGGCATCCGCCACACGACATCGTCGGTCGCACAGGGCAGCTCGGCACACAGCACCGTGACACCCGGCGGCTGGTCCGTCCCGGAGTAGTTCTTCGGTTCCGACACGCGCGTGAACGGCGCGTCCGGCTCGGGGAAGTAGTGCGCGTCGAACTCGGTGACGCGATCGCGAGCGATCACCAAGTAGACCAGCAGCATCGCGCGAAAGCGCAACGCCGCCGCCGCCTCGCGCACCTCCGGCGGCGCCGCCGGCCGCAGCACGCGCGCCAGCGCGGTCAGCGGAATCGTCGAGTACACGTGGTCGACGGTGAGTTCACCGCCGGCACCGTCCCGGTCGCCGCCGTACTGCACATTCCAGCGCTCGCCCCGACGAACGACAGCGGTCACCGGAGCGCGGCGCCGCAGCCGCGCACCGGCGCCCTCCGCCGCCTCGGCCAACCGCTCGGAGATCTGACCGAACCCGGCGGCCGGATAGAGGAAGACGCCGCGCTCGCCGCGCGTCGCCTTGGGACCCGGCAGCGCGCGCCGCACCATCGCCGCCAGCGACCGCGCGCCGACGCGCCGGCGCGCCTGCTCGGGCGCGATCTCGTCGGGCTCCATGCCCCAGATCTTGCGCGCATACGGGAAATAGAACCGCTGGCACACGGTGCGTCCGAGCGCGGCCTCGAGCACCGAGCCGAAGCTCTCGCTGCCGTTCGCCGACGACCGCCGCCGCAAGACGTCACGCGCGACGCCGCCGGCAAACGACGGCGGCAACCGCGTCAACAGATCGCCGGCCCGCAGTGGAAACCGCAGCCAACGCCCGAGCAGCCGGATGCGCCCGCGGCGCGGGCGGCGCAAGAGGTCGTCCCCCAACAGCTCTTCGAGCCGAGTCAGGACGGCTGGGCTGGCGGCCGGATGCAGCCGATGACTGCCGTAGTCGACGCGCACTCCCGCCAACTCGAAGCTGCCGGCGTTGCCGCCGAAGTCCGCGGCGCGCTCGAGGAGCGTGACCTCGGCGCCGCCTTCGGCCAACGCCAGCGCCGCCCCGAGTCCCGCCGGCCCGCCGCCGAGTACCGCCAACGACGTCATCCGAGGCGCGACTCCCCGAATCCGCGGCGCAGCGCGACGCGTGAGATCTGGTCCGACAACAGCCCCACCGCGAGGACCAGCAGCGCGCCGAGCAGCCCGAGCAACGCCGACTCGGAGAAGTCGCCCACCCACAGGTCGTAGACCAGCTTGCAGAAGCCGATGCCGAACAGCATTGCGGCGAGCGGCACGAACACTTTGAGGGGGTTGAAGTAGACGATGGACCGCAACACTAGGAACAGGATGTCGAACGCGTGCAGGGGCCGCATCTTCGACTGTCCGATCCTGGGCCGGTAGTTGATCGACTCGTAGCGCACCAACGCATCCGTGCACACCGCGGCCAGAGTGATCGTCGTGGTGAACGAGAAGCCGGCGGGCAAGATGTGCTCGAATCGCAGCGGAAGGGCGCGCCGCATCACCCGCATGCCCGAGTTGAGGTCGGGAATCCGGCGCCCGGCGAGGTACGTCGCCAGCCGTTGCAGGAGCCACTTCGCCGGGCGGCGGGCAGCGGGGATCGCGACATCGCCGAGCCGCGCCCCCACCACCATGTCGTAGCCGCGCAACAACGTGTCGTACAGCTGCGGCAGCGCGCCTGCGGGGTAGGTGCCATCGGCGTCGGTGATCGCCACGATGTCGTGCCGCGCCCGCTCGATCCCGACCTTGAGGGCCGCGCCGTAGCCCCGGTTCTCCGGCAACCGGATCACGGTCGCGCCCTCGGCGCTGGCGATCGCGGAGGTCGCGTCGGTCGATCCGTCGTCGACGACGATGATCTCGAAGGCGACCCCGTGCGCGTTCAGCGCATCCCTGACCTCGCGCACGACGGCGGCGATGCCGCCCTCCTCATCGAGGGCGGGGATCACCACCGTCAGACCTTCTTCGACAGCCATGGACAAGGCACAGTGCGCGGCGCGGGCGCGGGACAGTCCGCGCCATTGTGCCACGTCGGCCGCAGGTTGCGACGTCGCCATCCGACCGACCGCACCGCGCCTTCACCGCCAGCCTCAAGACCCGGGGCGCGAGGCGGCGATGCCGAAGTGGAACTTCACCATGCTCGGCAACACAGCAGCTCTCGGCCACCCGCTGGCCATCTGCGCCCTCGTTCTGTTCGGCCTCGCCTACGCGCTGGTCGTGCTCGAGGACGTCATCCACCTGAAGAAGTCCAAACCGGTGATCCTCGCCGCCGGCCTGATCTGGGTGCTGACGGCACTGGTGATGGGCGAGATCCCCGGCATCGACCTCGAAGCCAGCGTCGGCCATCACGTCAAGGACTTCGCCGAGCTGTTCCTGTTCTTGACGGTGGCGATGACGTACGTGCACGTCATCTCCGAACACAACGTGTTCCTCAAGCTGAACGCGTGGTTGGTGTCGATCGGCCTCGGCCTGCGCGCGGTGTTCTGGGCCACGGGTGCGCTGGCGTTCGTCCTCTCACCGGTCGCCGACAACCTTACGACCGCCTTGCTGATGGGCGCGGTCGTCGCTCAGGTCGGCCGCGGCAACCAGCGCTTCGTCGCGCTTGCCTGCACCAACGTCGTGGTCGCGGCAAACGCGGGCGGGGCGTTCTCGCCGTTCGGCGACATCACCACGCTGATGGTGTGGCAAGCCGGCATGGTGCAGACCTCCGAGTTCGGCCGACTGTTCGTCCCGGCACTGGTCAACTGGCTGGTGCCCGCTGCCTTCATGGCCTGGGCGATTCCCAACGATCCTCCGCAGCGGCTGCGCGAGGACGTGCGGCTGGTCGCCGGCTGGCAAGTCGTCATCGCGCTCTTCTTGCTCACCATCGCCACCGCGGTGCTGTTCCACGCCCAGCTCCACCTGCCGCCGTTCCTCGGCATGATGCTCGGCCTGAGCTACCTGATGTTCTACGGCTACGCGCGGCAGTGGGCTGCGCACCGCGACCGCTCTCGGCAACCGCTCGACGTGCTCGGCAGCGTCGCGGCGGTCGAGTGGGACACGCTGCTGTTCTTCTTCGGCGTGATCATGTGCGTCGGCGGCCTCTCCGAGCTGGGCTACCTCGGCGCGGCTTCGACCTACCTCTACGGCGAGCTGGGTCCCACCGTCGCCAACATCGGCGTCGGCGTCATCTCGGCGGTGCTCGACAACGTGCCGGTGATGTTCGCGGTGCTGGGCATGAACCCCGAGATGGGCCAGGGCGCCGAGGCCCACTACCAATGGCTCTTGGTCACCCTCACCGCCGGAGTCGGCGGATCGCTGCTGTCGGTGGGCTCGGCCGCCGGGGTGGCCCTGATGGGCGCTTCCGGCGGCGCATACACATTCGGCAGCCACCTGCGCTGCCTGCCAGTGATCGCGTTGGGCTACGCGGCGGCGATCCTGGCCCATTGGCTGCTCAACGCCCCCGCCGAAATCGCCCTGCCGCTGACCGAGTAGGGCAAAAGACGCAGAAACCGGTCGTCGCGCCGTCACGCCTCGCCCGGCTCGATGCAAGATGGGGCGTGCCCGCATCCGCCGCCGACGACGCGTTTGCCCGCTATCGCGCAACCCGCGAACCGGCGGCGATGGGCGATCTGTTCGACGCGACCGCGGCCGAGCTGATGCGGGTCGCGACCCACTTGGCGCCCGATCTCGCCGCCGCCGAAGACCTGGTGCAGGCATGCTTCGTCACCGCCATCCAGGCCGCCGACCGGCATGACCCGGGCCGCCCGGTGCTGCCGTGGCTGCTCGGCATCCTCGGCAATCACGCCAAGCGACAGCAACAAACACGGGTCCGGCGGCCCGACCCGGCCCGCCTGCGCCCGCCCCTCACTCCATCCCAGGCACCCGAGGCGGCGGCGGCGCACCAGGAGCTCGAACGCGCGGTCAGCGACGCCATCGAGCAGCTGCCCGAGCGCTATCGCGCGGTGCTGCGCCTGCACCTGCGGCACGGTCTCGGACCGACCGACATCGCCATCGACCTGGGCCGCGCACCGGCGACCGTGCGCAAGCAGCTGCAGCGCGGCCTGCAGCGACTGCGCGCCGCCCTGCCCACCGGCGCGGCGCTGGCGCTTCCTGCCCTGCTGTTGTCGAGCCCGGGCCTCGCCGCCGTGCGCCGAGCGGTTCTGCAGGGTGCCCGCCTCCACCATGCAACGCCCGTCTTGCACCTCGCAACGCCCGGATTCCTGATGAAGAAGACGCTGATCGCGGCGACCGCCGTCTCGCTCGCTTGCCTGGTCCCCTTGCTTTGGTGGCGAGCTCCGGCGCCACCCGCATCGGCCGAGACCGACCGGACCGCATCAAGGTCGATGGAGACCGCGGCGCGCCCCACGGCCGAATCGCTGCCCCAGCCGGCGGCGGCGCGAACACCGAGCGCTGTCGCCTCGAGCGCCGCAGAGCGCGGCGCACTCGAGATCCTCGTGACCTGGAGCGACACCGGGTCGCCGGCGGCGGGCATCGAGGTGCGCGCGCTGCCTACGGCGCACGACACTCCCGCCCTCTTGCAACGACAGGCCCGCACCGACCCGGACGGCCGCGCCCGACTGGCAGGCCTGCCCGCCGGAACGTGGACGGTGGAGACGGATCGGGGGGCGCGGACCGAGGCGGCGACCACGGCGGGCCGCTCGACCCCGGTCCACTTGCACCTGCCACCGGCACTCACCGTGAAGGGCACCGCCGTGGACGATGACGGCCGCGGGGTGGGCGGCGCCGAGATCACGCTGTCCGACGCCGACGACTTCGCCGATACCGCCGTGGTCGCGAAGGCCGCGCCGGACGGGACCTTCCTGCTGCGCGGCGTGCCGCGGCGCAGCCTGATCAGCGCACGCGCTCCGGGACACCGATCCGCGATGGCCCTGCGGGCGTCCTCGGATGTCGATGGCACCGTCGAGCTGCGACTGGTGCTGCACCGCGGGGGGCGCGTCGTGCGCGGCCGGGTCGTCCGCCCCGACGGCACGCCGGTGGCCGGCGCTGCGGTGGTGGTCGGCTTCATCGTGGATGCAGACCTGATCGTCCCGTTCGTTTCGCCGCGGACGCCCGCGCGGCCGCCGGTGATCACGCGGACCGACGCGCACGGCCGCTTCGCGGCGATCGGTGTGCGCACCGACGTGACGGAGGTCGTCTGGGTCCGCGCCGACGGCTTCGCGATGTGGCGCGGCCCGGCGCCGTTGTCCGCAGAAGAGATCGTGGTCGAGCTGCAGCCCGGCGGCGACGTCGCCGGCGTGCTGCGCGGACCCGACGGCGCGCCGTGCGCAGGCGTCGACGTCACCATGTTGGCGCACGAGGCCGAAGGCGCACACGGCCTGCCCCGCTGGGCGCGGCACGCACAGCAGACGGACGCCGAGGGACGGTTTCGATTGCGGGCAGTGCCAGCCGGCACGCGACGCATCCACGCACGCGGCAGCGGGTGGCAGGCGGCTACCGCGACCCTGCAGATCACCGCCGGAGCAACGGTGCGCTGGGAGCCGCGGCTGGATCCCGCCCTGAGCCTGCGCGGCCGCGTGCGCGACACCGGCGGCGCACCGCTCATTGGCTGCGTGATACGCGCCACCGCGCCCGGCGACGGAGCGTCCGTGTCGACCGAGTCGGACTCCGAGGGTCGCTTCGCCTTTCCCGACTGCGATGACCGACGGTTCGAGCTCGCCGTGTTCGAGCCCGGTGCACCACCGACCTTCGCGATCGCCCGCGCCGAGGCCAGCCCGGGCGCAGAGGTGGAGATCCGCGTGCCGGACTCGAGCCGCGCGACGGCCTCGCTGACCGGTCGACTGTTCACCGCCGGCACGCCGGTTCCCTCGGCCGCGGTTTGCGTGTTGCCCGAGCCGTTCGCCAGCACGCACGAGACGCGCGCCGCCGGGGGAACCGGTCGTTTCGAGATCGCCAACTTGCCGCCCGGGCTCTACCGGGTCATCGTCCGCCTTCCCGAAGAGCCGGTGCAGTGGCTCGGCGAGCACCGGCTGGCGCCCGGTCAGCGCCTCGATCTCGGACCGGTCGAGCTGCACCGCCCCGGCCGGATCGGGTTGCGGGTCACCGAGTACGGCGGCACAGCGCCGAAGGAGTGCTCGTACCGGCTGCGGCCGGCGGACGGCGGCCAGGGGTTCTCCGGCCGGCTCGAGCTGGGGGAAGGCACCTCGCCACCACTGCCGCCGGGCGAGTGGGAGCTCGAGGTCTGGGGGCCGACCGTCCCACTGACCCGGCGCGTGGTCTCGGTGCAGGCGCGAAGCACCACGCATTCTGCTGTGGAAGCCGCCGCGGGCGCGCGCTGCACCTTCGAGGTCGCCTTCGTAGCGGGTGGCGAGCCGCTATTCGGCGAGGTGGTCTGGACGCGAGCCGACGGCAGCGAGCTGCGCAGAGACCATGTCTACCGGAAGAGCGCATCGCCGCTGCGTCTGGTGCGCGCATTCGCGGCAGGGACCTATTCCGTGACGGTGGACGCCGGCGAGCACGGGCGGGCGCACGCCGACTTCGCGGTCGGTGCCGATCTCACGGCACGCACCATCGCCATCGCGCTGGCGCCGGCTCGCCAAACCCGCTGACCGGCGGCGCACCCGCCCTTGCCGGTTGCCGGCGCCCGCACCGGTGCGCATGCTGAGCGCCGATGCGCACTCGCCCGACTCTGGCCGCGCTCGCCGCGCTCACCGCGATCCTGGCCCTGTGCGCGGGCGCCGGCTACTGGGTGGGCCGCGCGACGGTGCTGGGCCCACTGCGCGCCGCGTGCGACGCGATCGACCGCGGGCGCTCGCTCGCGGAGGTCATTCCCGCCGACCAGCGCGACGCCGTGGCGGGCGCCTACCTCGAGGACGAGCAGGCCGAGACCGCGCTGCACCACTACTCCTGGTCACCGCCGCAGGTGCCCGCACCCTTCGTCGGCCACGTGCCGGCACCGGGCGCCAGCCACAACGCGGTGATCAACCACTTCGGCTGCCGCGACGATCGACCGATCGCCGTGCCCAAGCCCCGCGGCCGGCGCCGCGTGTTCCTGACCGGTGGCTCGACCGCCTACGGGTCCGGTGCCGCCAGTCAGGAGCGCACCATCGGCGCCCTGCTGCAAGCGATGCTGAACGACGGCGATGGCCCGACCACCGAGGTGTTCACCTTCGCCAACCCGGGGTGGGCATCCACCCACGAGCGCGTCGCCATCGAGAACCGATTGTCCGAGCTGCAGCCGGACGCGGTGGTGTCGTTGTCGGGCGCCAACGACGCGCGGTGGGCCGAGCTCGGCCGCAACACTCTCTGGCTGCGGGGCTACGGCGACGAGGGCTTTTTCGCGATCCTCAACACCGTGCGCGCGCAGCTCGGACGCCCCCCTCTGCCCGACGCCCAGGGGCTCGAACCACCCCGGCCGCCGCCGGCGGTGGTCGCGGCGCGCTTGGCCAAGAACGCGCGGCTGGCCCACCTCGCCCTCTCCATCGCCGGCGCCGAGTACGTGTTCTGCCTGCAGCCGTCGTTGCACGTCACGGGCAAGCGCGTCAGCGCGCGCGAACGGCAGTACCTGAGCGATCCCGACACCACGCGCTACGCCGCCGACTGCTACGCCGCGTTCCGCACAGCCCTCGGCGAGATCCGCGACCCCGCGTTCGAGTTCCTCGATCTCAGCGGCCTGTTCGACGGCGCCGGCGCAGAGCACGAGATCTTCCTCGACTCCTGCCACTTCGGCAGTCGCGGCAACCGCGCCATCGCGGCGGCGATCCACGACGCGCTGCGCGCGCGCTGGGGGTGATCCCGCAGCGCCGGCCCTGTTGCTGGCTGCCGCCCCGATGGCGTACGCTTCGGGTGATGGCGCGCGTTCACGGCCCGATCCTGGCGATTCTCTGCGCGGGCACCGTCACGGCTCAAGAGGCGGACCAAGCCGCGGGGCACTGGGCCTTCGCGCCGCCCCAACGGCCGGTGCCACCGGCAACCGCTGCGCCCGACTGGGGGCCACACCCGATCGACGCATTCGTCCTCGAGCGCCTGCGGACCGAGCAGCTCACGCCCTCGCCGCGCGCGGATCGCGCGACGCTGGCGCGACGACTGTCGCTGGCCCTGACCGGTCTGCCACCGCAGCCGGAGCAGGTCGACGCGCTGGTCGATGACGCCGCTTCTACGCGTGCGGCGGTCGAAAGCTACGTCGACCGCCTGCTCGCGTCGGAACGCTACGGCGAGCACATGGCCCGCTGGTGGCTCGACCTGGCACGCTACGCCGACACCGACGGCTACCACATCGACGGCCACCGCGACATGACGGTCTGGCGCGATTGGGTGATCGACGCGTTCAACCGCGACCAGCCGTTCGATCGCTTCGCGGTAGAGCAGCTCGCCGGCGACCTGCTGCCGCAGCGCACGATCCCACAGTGGATCGCGACCGGCTTCAACCGCAACCACATGACCAACATCGAAGGCGGCGCGGACCCCGAGGAGTACTCGGTTCGCTACGTCGTCGACCGCGTCAACACCACGGCCACGGTGTTCTTGGGGTTGACGGTCAAGTGCGCGGAGTGCCACGACCACAAGTCCGACCCGATCAGCCAAGAGGAGTACTACCGGCTCTACGCCCTGTTCAACAACGTGCCGGAGTCCGGGCTCGACGGCTACTACGGCAACGCCGCGCCCTTCATTCCGGTGCCCGACGCAGCGCAGACCGCGCAGCTCGGCGAAATCCACCGACGGATGGCCGAACAGCAGCAGGCGCTGCTCGCGATCGAAGACGAGCTGAACGAGGAGCAGCGGGCATGGCAAGCCGACGTGGCGTCGCGGCCCATCGACTCCGAGGTCCGCGAGGGCCTCTTGTTGCACCTGCCGCTCGAGGGCGACGTCTCGGCGAACGTGCGTGGCGCCGACGAGGTGCGGCCGCTGCCCGGAGCGTTGGGCAACGCGGTCCGCCTACCCGGCAACGGCACTCACCTCGAGTATGCCGAGCACATCGATGCGGTCGATTTCGAGCGCGATCGCGCGTTCTCGATCGCCGCCTGGGTCCGGCCCACCAGCGGCGGCGCGGTCGTCAGCCGGATGACGGACGGGATGGGCGGCCGGGGCTTCGAGCTCGGCGCGACCAACCGTCGCCTGGCGTTGGTGCTCGCCCACCGTGCGCCGCACGACATGCTTCGCGTCGAGGCGACCACCCCGCTGCGGCTGGATGAGTGGGTCCACATCTGCGGCACGTACGACGGCTCCGGTCGCGCCAGTGGCCTCCGCCTCTACGTCGACGGGCGTCCCGCTGCCACGACCGTCGCGGCCGACGCCCTCACCGGCACGATCCGCAACCGCCAACCCCTGCGCATCGGCCGCCGCGAGACCGAGCTGCCGTACTCCGGGTGGATCGACGACGTGCGCGTCTACGACGGAGCACTCGCCGCCGAGGCGGTTGCGCGGCTGGCGATGCAGCGCGTGGCTGCCGCGCTCTCGGTACCAGCCGGCGAACGGTCGGAACGGGACGCGACGGTCCTGCGCGACTACTTTCGCCGCTACGTTTCGCCGACGTCGCGGGCGATCGCGGCACACCTGACCGCCCTCAAGGCCGAGCAGGACGCGCTGATGGCGGAGGTGTCGACCTGCATGGTGATGGCGGAGCTGCCCGAGCCCCGGCCGAGCCACGTCCTGCTGCGCGGCGACTACCGCAGTCCCGGCAAACGCGTCACCCCCGGGGTGCCGGCCGTGCTGCCGCCGCTGCCGGCGGGCGCCAGCGCCGACCGGCTGACGTTCGCGCGATGGTTGGTGCAAGACGACCACCCGCTGACCGCCAGGGTGTTGGTCAACCGGCTCTGGCAGTGGATGTTCGGCCGCGGCCTGGTGAGCACCAGCGGTGACTTCGGCGTGCTGGGCGCGCGGCCGAGCCACCCCCAGCTGCTCGACTGGCTGGCCACCGAGATGGTGCGCTCGGGCTGGAGCGTCAAGCGCATGCTGCGGCTGGTCGCCACGTCGGCGACGTTTACCCAGACCGGTCTCGTCACCGACGAGCTGCTGCGGCGCGACCCGGACAATGCGCTGTTGGCGCGCAGCCCACGACCGAGGCTCGGCGCCGAAGCGATCCGCGACAACGCGCTGGCGATCGCCGGCCTTCTCGATGCTCGCATCGGGGGGGCCAGCGTGAGGCCGTTTCAACCACCCGGTCTCTGGGAGGAAGTCGCGTTCGGCGGCAACTACCCGAGCCAGACCTACGAGCAGAGCGCGGGCGCCGATCTGTATCGCCGCGGCCTCTACGTCTACTGGAAGCGCTCGGCGCCGTACGCCTCGTTTCGCGTCTTCGACGCACCGACGCGCGAGCTGTGCGAGACCGAGCGACCGGTGACGAACACCCCGCTGCAGGCGTTGACGCTGCTCAACGATCCGGTCTACACCGAGTGCGCGCGCGGCCTGGCGGCGCGGCTCTGGGCCGCGGATGGCGACGACCGGGCGCGCCTCCGCCACGGCCTGCGGCTCTGCGTCGCCCGCCAGCCGAGGCCGGGCGAGATCGACGCACTGCAAGCCCTGCTGGATGCCGAGCGCCAGCGTTTCGCGCAGCACACCGCGGCGGCGACCGAGCTGCTCAGCACGGGCGCGCTGGCGCTGCCACCGCAAGCCCCCGCCCCCGAGCTGGCGGCCTGGACCACGGTCGGCAGTGCCCTCCTCAACCTCAGCGAGACCATCACGCGCCCTTGAGGTCATGAGCAACCGGCGGACAGATGAACACGGCTCGCGGCGCGCGTTCCTGCGCAACGTCGGTGCCGGCCTCGGTGCGACCGTCCTGGGACGCCACGCGCGCGCGATCGGCGCCGGCGACCGTCGACCCCACCACCACCCGCGCGCCAAGCGGGTCATCTTCTTGTTCATGGCCGGTGGCCCATCGCAGATGGATCTGCTGGACCCCAAGCCCGAGCTGGCGCGGCGCACCGGCGCACCGATGCCGGACAGCCTGGTTGCCGGCGAGCGGGTCGCGCAACTGCGCGGGCGCAAGCTCATCATCGTCGGCTCGCGCTACCGCTTCGCGCCGCATGGACAGTGCGGCACCGAGGTCTCGGAGCTCCTGCCGCACACCGGCAGCATCGTCGACAAGATCGCCGTCGTGCGGTCGCTGCACACCGAGGCGATCAACCACGACCCCGGCATGACGATGATGCAGACCGGCTTCCAGCAGCCGGGCCGGCCGTGCATGGGCGCGTGGGTGACGCACGGATTGGGACCGCTCAACCCCGATCTGCCACCGTTCGTGGTGATGATCTCGGGTGCCGCCAGCGGCGCACAACCGCTGTACTCGCGGCTGTGGAGCGCCGGCTTCTTGCCCGGACACCTACAGGGCGTGCAGCTCCGCTCCGGTGAAGAACCGGTGCTGTTCTTGTCCAACCCGCAAGGAGTCGACCGCACCGCCCGGCGGCGGCTGCTCGACACTGTGCGACGCCTCAACGAGATCGAGCACGCGCACACCAACGATCCCGCCGTGGCGACTCGCATGCGGGCGTACGAGCTGGCGTATCGCATGCAAGCGAGCATGCCCGAGGTCACCGATCTCGGCAGCGAACCCGATCACGTGCTCGATCTGTACGGCGCGCGCCCCGGCGCGCCATCGTTCGCCACCAACTGCCTCTTGGCACGGCGCATGGTCGAGCGCGGCGTGCGCTTCGTGCAGCTCTACCACCGCGGCTGGGATCACCACGAGAACCTGCCGCCACGGCTCGAGCAAAAGTGCGCGGAGACCGATCGCGCCGCGGCCGCGCTCGTCGTCGACCTCGAGCGGCGCGGACTGCTCGACGACACGCTGGTCATCTGGGGCGGCGAGTTCGGCCGCAGCCCGATGAACCAGGGCAGCATGCTCGATGGCAACTACGGCCGCGATCACCACGCCAAGTCGTTCTCGATGTGGCTCGCCGGCGGCGGCATCAAGCCAGGCATCGTCTGGGGCGCCACCGACGACCTCGGCTACGACGTGGTCGAGGGCGGCATGCACATCAACGACCTGCACGCCACGATTCTCCACTGCCTGGGGCTGCAGCATCGGCAGCTGACCCACTTCCACGAAGGACGGGACTTCCGCCTGACCGACGTCGGCGGCAAGGTGATCCACGGCCTCCTGGCCTGAGGACCGCGCCGCTGAGGGAACGCGGCGCTGAGCGCACGAGACGGTCAGCGGCGCAGGTCGGCGACCGCGCGCCGCGCGCGCCACCACCGCTTCAACTGCTTCACCAACCGACGCGGCAGTCCGGTCAGGGGGCGGTCACTGTAGTAGCTGCGCTGCAAACGGGCGATCGTGTCCTCGAACTGCTTCTCGCGGTCGTACAGGTAGCGCAGCTGCCCATCGCGCCTTGCGACCGCGGCCCGGATCTGCATCGCATCGTCTTCGGACAGCACGCAGCCGGCCTTCAGGTGGTCGGGCAAGGGTCGCGGCACGTAGACCGTGGAGTGCCGCGGCGCAGTCTGATCCTGCGGTCGGCTGCGCGTGTAGTAGTAGACCGCCAGCGACTTCCGGGTGACCTCACCGTGCTCGGCCGGCGGCGACACCGCTCGAAACCCGTGCCAGGACGCCTCCGTCGTCTCGAACAGCACGCAGCGGTTTGCCCGCGGGAGGATGCTCTGTACGCGGTTGCCGGCGGGATCCCACGGATCCGAGTGCAGCTCCAGCTCCCCACCCCAACTGGACTCCCAGACCTCGTGCAAGAACACGATCAGGTTGAGCCGTCGGTGCCAGCCGAACTCCGGGTGGAAGTTGAAGTCGACGTGCGGATCCAGCTCCTGGCCGGCGCGGTTCTCGTGCGTGCCGCCGCCGAAGTAGAAGGGGTCGTAGAGGAGGTCGGGGACTTCAGTGATGTCGCTGATCAGCCGGCGGAACTCCGCCGACTGCAGCATGCGATCGACGCTGCGGTAGGGCTCGCCCAGTCGGGTCAGATCCTCTCGCGTGGCTTTGCCGCCCAAGTCGCCGTGCTCGTTGACGGCGCAGCCGGAGGCGAACGGCGGAAACTGCTCGCGCAACGCCTCGAGGACCGCGGGCAAGAAGAAGTCGTCGACGACCACGTGCCGGAACGGCACCGCCGCGGCGAAGCGGACCGCCGCAGCGGCGCGGTTGTCCGACACGGCGGGTGACAGGAGCTCAAGCACTGCTGGCCCTCGCGCGCCGCCCGCCCAGCCAATACGCGATGAGCAGGCCGACGGCCCCGAGACCGGCCAGCCATCCGACCCACGCACCCCGGTCGGCGCTGGCCGCGGCGTCACGCACCTCGCCAACCGCGCGGAGGCCCGCCGGCATCGGCATGTCTGCCGACGCGGGGGCCACTGGCGCCCGGATACGCTCGGCATCGGCGAACACCTGCGTCTTGCCCCACGCCCCGCTCGGCGGCCGCGCGTAGTCGATCTCGGCCGCATCCAACGAGATCCAGCAGTCGCTGGCGACATCCCGCTTCGCACCCGAAACCCGAATCGTCAGGTCGTGGTAGCCGTACTCCAAGTCCGCAGCCTCGAACAACAGGGCCTGCAGTTCTTCGCTCTCGGCGTAGGCATCGATCTCGGCAACCGTCCGCCCGTCGACGCGGACTTCGGCGAGGCCGTGATCGGGACCGCGTACGCCGAACAGGCGCACGCCGGTGCCGGTAAACGGCAACGTGCGTTCGGCCCCGGCCTGCCGCGACACGTGGACGCCGTAGTTGAAGTGGCGCGCCGTGGGCCGCATTCCCCAGTCACCCCGACTGATCCACGGATCCCGCACGTCGTCGTAGAACTCGATGCGCGTCACCAACGTCCAAGACGTACCGCGGTCGGTCGATCGATAGATCCCGTCGAACGTCGCCGCGAACATGGTTTCGTCCTGAGCGAAGCCCGGCGACACGGCGAAGCTGAAGCTGCTGTCGATCGGCGATCCCGGCGCCAACAGGCGCGCGAACGTCCTACCCCGATCGAACGACACGAAGAAACCTCCAGCGAGAGTACTCAGACAGATCGTACCGTCGGCGCCGAAGCTCGGCGAGATCCTCATCGTCGACGGTGCGTGTCCATCCAGACCGGTCGCCGACCGCCAGGTCTCGCCCCGGTCGGTCGAGTACAGGAAGCCGCCGTGCCGCGCGATGGTGTAGACCTCGCCGGACTCGGCGAAGTCCGGCGCGCAGGCGACTTGCAAGATCTTCGTCCAGCCCTCCTCGAAGCCGCTGCCGTCGAGCAGGGGCCCGCTCCACGTGCGTCCTCCGTCCGTCGACCGCGACAGCGTTCCCCCGCCGACGAAGAGAGTCCGGTCGGTCGTCCAAGCCGGCGACAACGCCAGGGAACGCTGCCAGTCGGTCACCGGGGGCCGGCCGGTCCAGGTCATGCCCGCGTCCTCGGACTGATAGATGCCTCCCGCCGAGACGGCGACCACGGTCCGGTCGGAAACGAAGTCCGGGGAGTACGCGATGTCTCTCACCTCGTACGGACGATAAGCCGACTCCGCGGAATGTGGCTGTAGGTCGATCGTGGTCCAGCTCCGACCGCCGTCGGTCGACCTCCTGATCCCCCACGCCACCCCACACATCACCATCTGGTCGGCTCCGAACTCGGGCGACGGCCGCACGCAGTAGGTGCTGAGTCCATCGAAGTTGGACGTCCGCACCTGCCAGCTCTCACCGCGGTCCTCCGAGACCAGGAGAGAGGTCCCGTAGGTCGTAGCGAAGACCACGCCATCCTGCACGAACCGCGGTGACACTTCGACGGCGCGGCCAATGCGGGTCGGATTGAGGTTGGCCTCGGTCCAGTGCTCGCCACCGTCCCGCGAGAAGAAGAGCCCCTCGAAGGTGCCACAGAACACCGTCGCATCCGACTGGTACTGCGGCGACAGCACGACCGACGTGTAGTGGTTGTCGGTCTGGTGCGTCTTGGCGACGGCGAGCCCGGTCTGCGTCCAGCTCTCACCCCCATCCGGCGAACGAAACACCCCGGCGTCCCTCGTCGCCGCGAACAGCTCGGTGCAGCGCGGATACGTGGCGGCGACGGCGACTGCGTTGACGTCGGAGTCGTCGATCCCGGTGACCGGCGCATAGTGAAACCCGCTGCTCGTCGAGCGCAAGACGCCGGCGCCGTGCGTCGCGACCCAAACGTGGTGGTTTGCGCGCCAACCCTTGGCCACCGCGATGTCTTGCGGCACGCCCGCGAGCAGCCTGACCCGCCAGGTCTCGCCACCATCACTGCTGTAGTGGACGCGGGCATCGCTGGTGCCGACGACGACGACCCCGTCGGCGGCGAAGCCGGCCGATACCGCGATGCAGGTCACTTCTCCTTTGCCAGCCAAGCTCAGTCTTCGCATCGACTCGCCGCCGGAGTCGGAGCGCCACAGCGCAGCGCGGCCGGCGCAGAACAACGTCTGCGCGCCGTCGGCGCCAACCGGAGCCAGCGCCAACTCGGTGAGGTACTCATCCGACAGCGGCGATTCCCAAGTCGCGCCCGCGTCGCGCGTGCGCTGCAGCCCGGCACCACCAACCACGGCGTAGCCCGTGCTGCTGCGCCGCCAATCCGAGGCCGGCACGAACTTCCAGGTCGTGCCGCCGCGCAAGCCAGCGCGCCGGTTCTGCCAGGAGTAACCGCCATTGTCGCTGACCAAGAACAGGTTCATCGAACCCGACGACGACACGAACACCGTGCCGCTGGTCGCGAAGTTCGGCGCCAGCGCAACGTCGGTCACCACGTCGTGCGGATGGTGCAGGGCAAGCGCACCCGGCGTCACCTCGCCGCGGCCCCCGATGGTCCCGCCGGCCGCAACGACGGCCGCCAGCAATCCCAGCCGTGCGCGAGCAATTGCCATCGGCATGACGATAGTCGGCCGCGGCGCAGCGACAACCTCAGCGAGATCCCACCACGACCCACGTCCACCGCAGCTGGCTCGTCACCTCCGTGCCGAAGTGGAGACTCACCAGCTCCTCGACCCTCGCCACCATGGCATCCGATGGTGGCTGGCGGGCGCCCAGCTCGACGACAACCCGCCGCTCGGCGGACTCGCGCTCGACGCGGATGTCGAGGCGCCGCACGTCGCCTTCGCCCAGCTCGGCCACGACCCGATCCACGGCCTCGACGAACTCCCGGGGTGCGGCGGTGGGGCGATACTGGCGCGGCAACAACGCCAACCACACCCCCAGCACCAAGAGTGCGACCAACAGGACACGGCCGACCGAACGCGTCCATCGCGACCCCTCCTTGGGGTAGCGCAGTCCCACCGCCCAGAAGCTGACCACCGAGGCCACCACGATGGCGACCATGTTGGCGGCGAACAACAACACTGCGCCGCTGGCGAGCTCGATCTCGCCCATTGCCGCAGCCAGGCCAGCGGTGGCGATCGGCGGCACCAGTGCCGCGGCGATGGCGACCCCCGGTAGCGCGGCGAGCAGGCCGGGGCGGGAGGACGCATAGGCCGCAGCCAACCCCGACGCGAACGCGACCAGCAGATCGAGGACGTCGGGCCAGTCCCGCGCCACCATCTCGCCAGTCGGCGCCTCGCCCGCCAACCCGATCGATCCCAACCCCCAACCGATGGCGAAGGCGGTGACGAAGCCGAGGATCACCGAGCGCAGCGCGAGCCGAGTCAGCACCGGATTGCCCTGCGCGATGCCGATGGCGGCACCGAGCAACGGCGTCATCAGCGGTGCAACCAGCATCGCGCCGATCACCACGGCGGCGGAATCGGCCAACAGCCCCATCGATGCGATCGCGGTGGACAGGCTCATCAGCGCGATGAAATCGAAGTCCCAGTGCGAGTTGGACTGCACTCGCTCGACCAAGGAGCGGCGCTGGTCTCGTTCCACCTGCGGCACGATGCGCTCCAGCCACGCCGCCAGCCGCTGCTGCGTGCGACGGACGAGCGGCACCGACCGGCGCACCAGGATCACGGTCGGCTCCGGCGCGGCGCGCAGCAGCTGCATGCCGACGGAGCGCCGCATCGAACCTCCCAGGCCGACGGCCTTCGAGCTGCCGAGCAGGATCGCCGCCGCCGGCTCTTCGCTGTCGGCGCGGGCGATTCCCGCGTGGGGTCTGGCCTCGACCACCGCCCGCACCGTCATCTCGCTCACCTCATCCGGCAGCCACCGCTTGACGATCCGCGTCGCGATCCGCCGGCCGACGGCCTCGGCGTCGGGCCCGATGTCGGGTTCGACCCACAGCGCCGTCACCGATCGCTTCTCGGCCCGCGCCAGGTCGCGCGCGAGCTGCAGTGCCGCACCGCAGTGCTCCCCGTAGCCGACGGCGACCAGCAAGCCCTGCGACGCGGCCTCTTCGCGGCGCCCGGGGCGGATCAGCATCACCTCGCAAGTCACGGACCCGAGGATCTGGCGGCGGCGCTCGCTCGACTCGGCCGCCTCGCCCTCGACCTGCTCTTGGACGGCGACCAAGGCGCGCGGCTTCGACTCTGCAATGCGCACGCGCAGCTCTTCGACGTCCTGACCAGGCAGGCACCAGAGGCTCACCCGGAGCGGACCGCGCCCCACCTCGGCACCATCGGATTCCTCGTCGTCCTCGGCGTGCGGCTGCCAGCTGCCCTCTCCCAGGATCTTCGTCAGCACTCCGCGCACGTGCACGCCGACGCGGGCATCCGCGTCGTCCCCGGCGACCGCGGCGTCGAGGTCGACCCGCCGCGAGGTTCCGTTGGCGCGGCTCGGACGGGCGACCATCAGCACCAGGTGGTCGCCGCGCGCGGCGGCGATCCGCGCCGCCCAGGGCACCGTCAGCGACAGCTGTTCGTCGGAATCGAGGTAGGCGGCGATCGTCATCCAGCGGCATCGATCATGACGCAACCGACGACGGATCGGAAATGCGGAGGCGACGCTCCCGCGGGAAGCGAGAAAATCGAGCCGGACTCGGTACGTTCCGGGGGGTGACTCGGATGGGTTTCGCAGCGCCTGCGCGTGTCTTGATGCGCTGGGTCCCGCGGAGCTTCGCGCGGTGTCTGCGCGAGGGGAGCGCGGCGATCGACGTCGGGCGGGCGCGCAGCCAGTGGCACGGCTACGTCGAGCTGCTGAGCCAGTTGGGTGTTCCCATCGACGCGACCTCGGCCGACGAGGCTCTACCGGACTGCTGCTTCGTCGAAGACAACGCCGTGCTGGGCAACGCGGTCGCGGTGCTCACCAACAGCGCGACCGAGCAGCGCCGCGGCGAGACGGCCAAGATCGGACGCCTGCTCGAGGCCGACTACGAGGTCCGCGAGCTGACCGGCTCCGCCGTATTCTTGGACGGAGGAGACGTGCTCCGAGTCGGGCGGCAGCTGTTCGTCGGGCGCTCGGCGCGCACCAACGACGCTGGCATCGCTGCGCTGCGGGAGTGCCTCGCTGACGACGACCTCGAGGTCACGGCAGTGGACGTGGTGCGCGGTCTACACCTGAAGTCCAGCGTCACGCTGCTGGATCCAGGCCGGGTCCTCTGCGTTGCCGACGCGGTGGACACCGAACCCCTGCGGCGCGCGGGCCTCGAGTGCGTCGCGGCTGTGGAGCGTCACGGCGCGAACGTGCTGGCGCTGGGCCGATCGGTGGTGGTCTCGGCCGCGGCACCACGAACCGCGCAGCTGGTGCGCGACCTCGGCTTCCAGGCCTTCGAGCTGCCACTCTCGGAGTTCCACTCCGGCGACGGCGGCCTGACGTGCCTGTCGCTGCGCATCCCACCGCTCGGCTGTTGGTGCGTTTGATCTCGCTCGCAGCGATTCCTACCAGGGAAACGACAAGCTGGCCGCGGTCTGCCACTGCAGCGGCACTCGATAGGCCCGGTAGGTGACCGGCCCGGTCCAGGACCACGCGATCTGCCCGCCGCGGGTCACTTCGAAGGCGCGGCCGGCGTTGGAGGCGGTGATCAACGTGTTGCCGTTCGGCAGGCGCTGCGTCGACCCCATGAACATCGTGAAGAAGCGCTGCCGGGGCGTGTCACCGTAGCTCCACACCACCTGCTGACTGGGTGGATCGATCTCGAGCGCACGCGAGTGCTCTCGAAACGGGAGCCGCGGCGCGCCAGCCAACCCACCGTTGTCGAGCAACAGGATGTTGCCGGCACCCTGGTAGTCCTCCGGGATCATGCGCGCATGGTGCTGGCCGATCGTCCGGTTGTACAGCTGCCACACGAGGTTACCGGTCGGCTTGTCGATGATCGCCACCAGGTTCAGCTCGCGATAGCTGATCAGCAGATTGCCGGGCGCGAATCTCGGGTCCGTCGCCGCCCACCGGTTCTTCGGCAGCACGGCGACCGAGTTCAAGTGGAACAGCGTGGCGACCCCGCTCGGTGGCAAGAGCGAGCTCCAGCCGGCAGGAGTCACCGGCATCTGCGCGGCGTGCGCCGCCGAGGACCACTCCCAGACGACAGACCCGCCTCGATCCACCTCGACGATGAACTCGTCCCAGATCGGCATCGCCACGACGCTCTGGCTCGTGTCCAGCTGGCGCGCGATGTAGATCGTGTTGCCGTTGCGCATGCGCGCGTAGTCGTGGTGCACGACCCGGCCGACCGCGGAGGGATCGTGCGACCACAAGACGTTGCCCTGCCAGTCGAGCTCGATCAGCCGTCGCTGTGGATTGCCTGAATTGTCGATCGACGCCAGCACCCGCCCGCCGGGCAGCGGCTTGGCCATGCCGACGAAGTTCCAGCCGGCGACCGGTGAACGCCATGAATGCACGACGCGGCCCTGCAGGTCGATCGCGTCGAGCCGCGCGCTGCCCTGCACCGAGATCGACAGGTGCAAGCCGGGCCACGGAGACGGGTTGAGGGAACCTGCGACCTGCGCTGGCACCGCAGCCAGCAGCAGCAGAACGGGCGCCAACGCGCCAACCCGGGTAGGCATCGTTGGCGACCGTACGCACTGACATCGCCCGGCGTCAAACCCCGGGCGGGAAGACCTCCCGAACAACGTCAGTCGGCGGCGGAGAGCGGGGCCGTATCCGGGACCCGGCAAGGCAGCCGCATCGCGAACACCGATCCCCCCCCTTCGCGCTGTTCTGCCCACAGCTCACCGCCGTGCAACGCGACGAGCTCTCGTGAGATCGCGAGCCCCAGGCCGGTGCCACCGGCGCCGGTGTCGGTCTTGCTCGACTGTGCAAACCGGTCGAAGACGTGCTCCAGCTCGCCGTCGGGAATACCGACGCCACGGTCGAGAACGCGCACGGTCACCGACTCGCCGTCTGTCGTCGCTTCGATCTCCACCACCGCACCATCGGGAGAGAACTTCAACGCGTTGCCGAGCAAGTTGCGCACGACTTGCAGAATGCGGGCTTCGTCGACGTGTGCGTGCATGAGCTCGGGGGCGCGCAGCTCGAGGCTCTGCCCCCTGGCCTCGGCCGCGGCCGCCATCTCGCGCGTCGCCACTCCCAGCACCGCGGACAGATCGACGTCGCCAGGCTCGATGGCGGTCTTGCCGGCGTCGAGCCGCGAGAGATCGAGCAGTGCATTGAGCAGATGCATCAATCGGTCCGCCGATTCGTGGATCTGTGCAAAGTACGCGACCAGCTTGGCCCGCTCGGCCGAGTCGCCACGCCGCACGCCGAACGTCGAGAAGCTCAAGATCGCATGCATCGGCGTGCGGAGCTCGTGTGACATGTTGGCCAAGAACTCGCTCTTGGCGGCATTGTCGGCCTGGGCACGATCGCGTGCCTGCCGCATCTCTTCGATGCGGCGGGCGCCCTTCTCCATCTCGACCAACCGGGCCTGATGGGCGACGTCGTCGAGCAGCTCGTAGATCCTGCCCGCCATTCGGTTGAACGAAGAGGCCAGGGTCTGCATCTCGTGGGCCCCGGAGACGTGGGCGTCGATCTCCAGGTTGCCCTCCGCCAGCTCGCTCGCCGCCTCGGTCAAATCACGCAACGGCGTCACGATGCGCGTTGCGACGTATCGCGCGACGAGCAAGGAGACGAGGGCCGCGAGGGCCGCGCCCGCCGCGATCAACCAGAGCAGGTCCTCGTGCAGGGCGGCAGCTCCGACCGACGAGCGCACCAGCACGATGCGCAAGTCTCCGGACATGTCTGCCCAGCCCGCGACACAGGGCTCGGCGCCGACCCGCAAGGGCACCGGCTCCCCTGCTGGGCGATGCAGCACCTCGTCCGCCAGCACCTTCGCGACATCCCGCCATTCTTGCTCGACGCTCGACTCTTTGACGCCGTGCGGGGTCACCAGGAAGGCATCCGCGCCGGTGACGCCGGCGACCTGCTCGAGATACTCCTCGCCGATGGCCTCGCCGAGAACGACGTGGCCGATGACCATGTTGCCGATCGTGACCTCGCCGCGCGCCACCGTGTAGCACACGCCGCTCAGGTCGATCACGTTGGCGACGGCGGCATAAGGCCAACCCGGCGACAGCTCTCGCCGGCTGGAACCGATCACCGTATCGTCCGCGTCGAGCAAGAGACAGATGTCCGCGTCGACCAGCGCCGCCGCATCTCGGGCGGCAAAGCTCGCGGTCTCGTCGTCCAGCCCCTCGATGTTGAGAGTCGCCCGCAGTCGCGGCATCGAGGCGACCGATGTCACCGCGCGGGCCAGTGACGCCGACGTCAGCTCCTCGAACTTGGCAAAGTTGCGCAGGCTGATCGCGAGTTGGTCGCGAAGGCTGCGCTGCAAGAAGCCGTCGGTCAGCGACAGGGCCCCGCCGACGCCGATCAGGATCAGTCCCGCGGCCAATCCCCACGTCGTGACCAGCAGCTGTCCCCGGACCGTGCGCAGCACCATCAGCTCAGCGCGGCCGGGACCGCCTCGAGGTTGTCGTAAGTCGGAAGCTCATGGCCTCGAAGACTCAGTACTTCGACCGGTACGGCCGCCCGAACTTGTTCAGGTGCGACGCTTCCTGGCGCGTTTCCAAGAGCTCCATGTCCAGCCGCGCGGCGGGTTCGACACCGAGCTCCACGTCGTACACCGCGACCGCGCCCAGTGGCGACCAAGTGCGCAGCTTGCACGGATCGGCGGGCACTCCACTCAAGACGTAGAACCCGTCGGCGTCGGTCACCGCGAACACCGAGTTCTGCAGCACGAGGACGGAGCTCGACATGTCGGCGTGCAGATTGCAGAACACACGCACCAAGCCGGTCTCCTCGAACAAGACCTGCCGGGAACGGCCACCGCCGTAGACGCCCAAGTCGAACGGTTTCGCCTTCGACAACGAGAACACGTTGTGGAACACGCGATCGTTGTTCGGGAACCCCACCGTAGTGCCGACGACAACCGGCAAGACCGTTGGCGAGAAGCGCATCTGCGCCTGGGTCACCACCGGCATCTCGACTTCGAAGTCGGGCCACGCCGGCTCCGGCGCTTGGTCGACGAACACCACGACATCCGCCGAGGATGCGCGAGGTTCACCGCCACGGTCGATGAGACGCACGACTCCCCAAGCGGTGCGGCCGATGGCCGGGTAGCCGGACAAGTCCTCGAGTGGCCTGGTCTTGACGTGGCAGGCGATGCAAGCCCGGCGCAACGCCCGGGCCGCGCTGCCCGCCGCCGGCAGCTCACCGCGCTCGAGCGCGGTCTCGGCCTGGGTAGACAACCCCGCCAGCATCGCTGCATAGCGATGCCGCAGGTCTTCGTTCTGGTGGGCGCCCGGGACATCGCTGCCGGCCAGCCGATGCGCAAGCGCTCGCAGCCGTTGCGATGCGTCCCGGGCAACCCCGACGCGCTGCTTCTCGAGCCCTGCCTCCATGCGACGCAGCTCTTGCGCCAGGTCTTTCATCACGACCCGGACCGGCTCGACGACGGTCTCCGCCGCTTCCGCAGCGCCTCCCTGGACCGCGGCGAGCAGAATGACGATGGCGATCGAACTCATCGAGATCAGAACCGCAGCGCCAACTCGGCGCCGAAGTAGAAGCGACTCTCCCCGTTCGCCGAGAACGGCGAGGCATCGATCAACCAAAACCGGTCGCGCCCGACCTCGAGCTTTACCGTGGTCATGGCGTTGGGCCGGTAGCCAACGCCGGCCGCGATGCGCTGCAGGCGCTTGGCGTCGTAGCCGAACGCGCTGTTGCCGCCCGCGATGATCTTGCCGTCCATGTGGTACCCCTTGGTGTCCGAGTAGGTGCCGAACTCACTGATCCGCGCCCCGACGTAGGCGCGCTCAGTCAGATCGACCTGCCCCTCGAACATGCCCCACATGAGGTCGCGATCGAACCCGGGCGTGTCGTCGGACTGATGGGCTTGACCAAACGAGGCGGACACCTGCGCCGCTTCGCCGACCTGGAGGATCGCGTTCACTTCGTAGAGCGCAGCGTCGACGCGCGCACTCGGGCTGGTGCCCGCGGCCGACGGCCGGCCAGCGCCGATCGGCTGGAAGTGGCTGCCGCCGAACTCGAATGCGCTCTTCCCCGCCAACCCGTTGACCATGCCGCTGGCGCTGACGTACAGCGCATCGGTCACGTCGGTGGACAGCTTGACGTTGAACGCCTTCGAGCTGCCGTCTTCTTCGCTGCGCTCGTCATTGCCGTCGGTCACCGAGAAGATCCAGTTGACGCCGCGCGCGGTCCCGTACAGCAAGAGCCCCTCATCGAAGCCATAGGGGTACGCCGCGCTCTGCGTGATCAACGGGTTGTCGATGGCGTCCTGCCACAGGTACTCCTCGCCGAACGGAATGTCGATGCGCCCGACCTTGATGCCAAGCGCGCCGTCGCCCCACCGGTCGCTCAGGACGTTGGTGAAGTGCGCGTAGACCTCGCCGGTGCGCACGAACAAGGAGTCGTCCTTGCCCAGCCGATTGGTCTGCACCTCGACGAAGAAACCGACGTCACTCCACACCTCGGCTTCGACGAACAGCGATGCCTCCTTGACCATGAAGCCGCCCTCGGGCCGCGTGCCGGCGTTGCCGGTGTCCAAGAACGCAACGGCTCCGAACCCCGACAGGTGGAAGTTCTCGAACCACTGCCGCCCGAGCCGCGCCGCTCCTTCCTGCGAGGGGCCGGCCTGCTGGATACTGCCGAGCGAATCCTCGCTCAGATCCACCGCCAATCCATCGCTCTGTGCCGATGCAGGTACCGACAGCGAGGCCCCGACCAACACCGACGCCACCGCCCACCACGGGCGAACCAAGACTCCGGCCAATGTCTCTCTCCTTGCCTGCTGCCGAGCAGCACACCGGTAGGGCGTGCCCGTAAAGCCTCTCGACCTCCCGCACCACGGGGCTTTAGCGCGGCAGGCAGCCGATCCTGAGAGCACTTTCTTGGCTCCTTTCCGGAGCCGCCGCCGAAAAAGTATGGCCGGCGCCGGCGCCACCCCGCGCATCCAGTGGAGCCATGAAGAAGCTCGCCATTCTCGTGTACGGCGTCGTCGGCTACGCCGTGTTCTTCAGCACGTTCCTGTACCTGATCGGCTTCGTCGCCGGCGCGGTGGTACCGCGCACCATCGACTCGGGCCCGCTCGCGACCACGCCACTCGACTGGATCCTCAACATCGGCTTTTTGGTGCTGTTCGGCGTGCAGCACACGATCATGGCGCGGCACCGGTTCAAGGCCTGGTGGACCCGGATCATCCCGGCGGCCGCCGAGCGCACGACGTTCGTGTTGGTCACCTGCGCCATCCTCGGTCTCATGTTCTGGCAGTGGCGCGCGCTCCCCGGCGTCGTCTGGAGCGTGCAGACCGAGTGGCTCCGCTACGCCATCTACGCGGCCGCGGCAGCGGGCTGGGCCATCGTGCTGGTCGCCAGCTTCCAGATCGATCACTTCGAACTGTTCGGGCTGCGTCAGACCTGGCTCGCATTCCGCGGCCGCGAAGATGCTCCACCGCAGTTCCAGACGCGCGGCTTCTACCGCATCGTGCGACACCCGCTGATGCTCGGCTTCTTGCTGGCGATGTGGAGCGCTCCGGACATGAGCGTCGGCCACTTGCTGTTCGCCGGGGTCATGTCGCTCTACATCCTCGTGGGCGTGACGATCGAGGAGCGCAGCCTGCTCGCCGTGCACCCGACCGAGTACGCGACCTACCGCAGCACGACGCGCAGTCTGATCCCACTGCCCATGCCACGGCGCAGTTCCCCGCGCACACCGGCCGCGCTGCCACAGTGAGCGCCGCCGGCCCGGCCGCGTGGAGGGGCGGCCGAGGCCAGCCTGAGCAAAGGACGTGCTCTTGTGGTAGCCTGGGGGGTCGCCCCCGAGGTGCCTATGCAAGAAAGAGCAGGAATCGTCGCCCGCGACATGATGGCGCCGGATCTCAAGACCGCCAAGGCGACGCACCGGGTGCGGGACGCAGTCCGCACCATGCTCAAGTTCGGCATCTCCGGCATGCCCGTGGTCGACGACGACCAACGCTTGATCGGCATGCTGACGCAGCGAGACTGCATCCGCGCCTTGATCCGCGCCGTCGAGGAGGGCTTGCCGGGGTCGATCGTCGAAGACGTCATGACCAAGGGGGACCTGCTGACAGTGACCCCCGACACCCACCTGCTCGGCATCGCGCACCTGTTCTTGACCAATCCGATCCGCTTCTTGCCGGTGATCGAGAACGACCGACTGATCGGCCAGGTCACCCGTCGCGATCTGCTGCGCTCGGTCCTCGGCGTGTTCGACAAGGCGCCGGACCGAGAGACCGCGGTGCTCTACTTGAGCGCGGTCGAATCGTCACACACCCACGTGATCCGCGCGCCGCGCTGATCAGTTCCAGCTGATCCGCAACACCGGCGCGGCCACGGGGTTGCCCTCGTAGGCCTCGGCCGTGCGCTCGCCGGTCCCCGAGAAGATCAGCATCACGTGCTGTCCGGCGTTCCACCCCGGGCGATCGATCACCTCCTGGAGCACGGCGGCCAGGTCGGGAGTCTGCTGCTCGCTACCCGCCGCGCCCACGACACTCCAGGGCGCTGGCGCCCAGCTGGCGGACTGGGCCGTCGTAACCCGGGTCGCGAGCTGGGCCATCCCCACCGACTGGGCGTCGTCCTCGGCGGCGGCGTGGATCAGGATCTGCGCGGGGCCGGTGTCGATCTCGTCCACCGTGAACTGCACGGTCGCGTCCTGCAGAACGGCTCCGGCCGGCACGTCGACCGAGAAGCGCAGACCGACGAGCTGCGGCAGCGTACCGTCCACTCCCAGCTCGAGATCGCTGCTGTTGTAGTAGATCGACCGCGCACCGATGCGCTGCTCTGCGTCCTCGGCACCGTTGGTGATCTGCACGCTGACCGCGCCCGGACCCGACGTCGTGGTCACCGTCACATCGTCGGACACGGTGTAGCCGCGATCGCTCACCGTCAGCCGCAGCAGATGCACGCCATCGGAATCGAACGTCACCGCGGTCTGCGGATCGCTCGGATCGATGAACGACGCGCTCCCGGGTCCGCTGATGTGTGCCCAACCGACCGTTGCCGCCACCGTCGCGCCTGCGATCGTGCCAACGAGCGGCACCGGCACCATCGTGTTTGCCGTCTGGTCCGGGCCCGCGTCCACCGTCGGCGGCTGATCGGCGATCAAGTACCCGACCGTCAACAGCGGCGCCTGGCTGGGGTTTCCATCGAACGCCTCGGCGGTGCGCGTGCCGGTGCCCTCGATCAAGAAGAGGATGTGGTTGCCGGGCTGCCACCCCGGCCGATCGACGATCTCCTGCACGACCGCACTGAGATCCGGCGTGCGCTGGTCCGGCGTCGCGAACCCGATCTTGCCCCAGTACGCCGGCGACCACGGCACCGAGGCCGACGTCCGCGCGCGCGCACTCAGGTTCTGGGCCTTGCCGGTGATGACCGCGGCATCGTCGGTGGCCTCGGCGTAGATGTGCACGTCGCACGCGCCGGACTTCAGCTCATCCGTCGTGAACTGCAGCCGCGCGTCCTCGATCGCCGCTCCCGCGGGCACGTCCAACGTGAACCGCAAGCCCAAGAGCTGGGTGCGGCTGCCATCGACGCACAGCTCCAGATCGGAGCTGCCGAGGCTGACGTCCGGTGTCCCCAAGTGCTCCTCGGCATCGTCGGCGCTCGCCGCGATGCGTTGTACGGCCAGTCCGCTCGGGATCGGCCCCGCCGCCACCGTGTGCCCGCCGAGTTGGACCTCCGCCAGACTGAGCGGATCGGTCCCCGCGAGCTGCACGCGCAGATAGCGCCCCGCCGCTTGCAGGTCGACGAACTCCTCACGCCCCGCGCTGCCGGGGAAGTGGCCCGACACCACGCCCGGCTGGGCGAGGGCGGCGCCCAGCGACGCGGATGCGAACGGCGATGGGGACAGCAGCACGTGGAAGTCCGAGAGCCGGCTCGAACAGCAGTCGGTGCGGTTCCACAGCCTCGCCCGGTCGATCGCGAAGGCGGTGCCGAGGTCGACCTCCCAGTACGGCTCGAGCTCGGTCGCCGTGTGGGTCACCGAGGCGTTGGCAAAGACCCCGTCGATGTTGCCGTCGACCGCCAGGTCGGCCGGCGCCGAATAGGCGGTCGATGACTGCGCCACACTTCCCGACACGGCCGACGGATCCATCCCCGCGATCCATGCACGCACCAACGCAACCGCGCCGGCATCGATGACGGCGCGCCCCAATGGCGGCATCGCGCAGCAGCCACTCCGGCTGTTGATCCGCTGATACAAGATCGACCGCCCCAGATCACCGGGTACCACGACCCGAGCGCCGGCGATGCCCAAATCGTCCGACACCGCTCCGTCGACCACACCTTGGAACGGCAACGCTCGGCTCGCGCGCAGGTCCAGGCTGTTGCGACCAGAGCCCGCCCGGTGGCACTGGGCGCAGTTGGCATCGAGATACGAGCGCACGCGATCCTCCAGCGCGGCGTTCGAGTCGTCGACCGGAGTGTTGCGCGGAAGGTCCGCGATCTCCGGCTCGGCGATCGGCGGCGAGAAGAAGCCGAGCGCGTTGAGAGTGCGCAGCTGGTTGTCGGTGACGCCGGACGGGTAGGAGAACGCGCGGTTGAGCTGCCGGGTGTTGATCCCGGCGACGAAGCCGGCCTGTGGGTTGTGGCATTGCTGGCAGTCGGCCCGACTCGGGTAGTAGTAGGACACCGGCTGGCCATCGATGACGACGTTCTCCTGCAGGCTCGTCAGCAGCAGGTCTGCGTCGGTGCCCGCCGCGTTCCACTTGTAGGTGACGCCATACCAAGCGTCCTGACCGTGGACCAACAGCCGCGTCTCCAACCGCCGGCGGTCCGGCGTCTCGAAGTGCTTGACCATGACCGTCCCGACCGGGAACCCGAAGGGATCTTCCTCATGGAAGGTGATCTGCTCGGCAGAGTTGTCGGGCGTGCCGTCGTTGGGGATCGCCAGCCACCGCTGCTTGACCAGACCATCGCTCCAGAGCTCGGTATTGACCTCGTACGGGATCAGCCCGGCGGCGGGCACCAGGCCCGTGACGTCGCTGAACGCTCCGGTCTGCGACAGCAGCGCAGGGGCCTCGGGATAACCGCCGCCCTGGCGGTCGAGCAGGTAGATCGGCACATCCGCGCCGAGGCCGCAGGCGTAGACCTCGCCGGCGTGGTCTTGACCGAAGGTCGCCAGGTCACCGGGCCCGAACTGCAGCAGCGTTTGCTTGATCGCCGTCTGTCCGCCGGGATCCAGCGTGAGCGCCCAGACGTTGTCGCGGCTGTAGTCGCCACAGATGTACTGACCGACCAGCCCCGGGTGCAGGCGCCCGCGATAGACGTAGCCGCCGATGATCGCCCGCGCCTCGGTGCGATCGAAGTCGATCACCGGTGGTTGATCGGTACCGATCAAAGGGCTGGGCTTCGCGTATCGGAACGGGACCGTGCCCTCCATGTACGGCCACTGGTAGTTCATGCCCCGCCGAATGAGGTTGACCTCTTCCTTCGTCCCTTGGCCGATCTCCGCTTCCCAGATGTTGCCAGTCGCGGAGTCGATCGTCATGCGGTGCGGGTTGCGGTGCCCGATGGACCAGAACTCCTCGAACACGGCGCCGCCGCCGTCCAAGAACGGGTTGTCGCTCGGGATGAAGTAGCCGTTGCCGCTGGTCTCGTCGCTGTTGCCGGCGTGCACCCCCATGCGCCGGCGTGGAGGATGACTGACCGTTCCGCCGCGCTGATCGACATCGATGCGAATGACGCCGCCTTCGAAGTTGTCGCTGATGTCCTGCGCCGTCGTGTAGCGGAACTGGTCGCCGATCGACAGGTACAAGAAGCCGTCATCGCCGAACAGCAACCCACCGCCGCGGTGTGAGCCGTTGTACAGCCGTACGTTGAACAGCACCTGCTCGGAGTTGGGATCGGCGACGCTCGAGCCGTCCGGTTTCGTGAACCGCGACAGCCGCAGGTAGCAGTTGAAGAACCCGCTGGTCGACGCGGTCGGGTAGCTCGCGCCAGGCGCCCGCGCGGTGTAGTACACGAAGAACGAGCCGCGGTTCGGCGAGCTGGCATCGCCCCAGTCCGGATGGAACGCGTGTCCGAGGAAGCCGCCGTCCCACACCACCGCGGTGCGGTCTTTGATGTCGAGAAACAGCTGCTTGACGGTGGCCAACCGGTTGTTGTCGAAGCGCTCGATGATCCCGTCCCGCGAGCCGACGAACAGCTGGTTCGTGCCGGGCTCGGGCGTGAACGTCAGCGGGTCGCGGAACCGGAGGTTGGGAAACGCGTCGGTCCACGCCAACGGGCCCGAGGCCGACCCCGGAGTGCCCGCTGGCATCCTCCCGTTGAGGAAGACGCCGATCGGCTGCGCTGAGGTCATCCCGTAGGGTTGCGCCGCGGCTGGCACCGCGACGACGGAGAGCACCGCCAAGGCGGCGGCGACGAGGGCGAAGTGGGGCATACGGCAAACCAGGCGGGAGCGAGCCGCATCCGAGTCTGACCATCGCGCGTGTCCTGTCAACGACGCCGGCGCGGAGCCGCTGCAGTGGCAGCGGCCAGGCCGCCGATACCATCGGCATCACGATGCCTGCACCAAACTCGCTTTCCAACCATTTGATCTGGGCCGCGGCTCTGCTTTGTCCACCGGCAGCCGCCCAACCCGCGATCGAAGTGTTCGTCCTCGCCGGCCAATCCAACATGGAGGGCAAGGCACAGAACCGACTGCTCGAAGCACAAGCTGCCGCGGAACCGACTGCCGAACTGCTGGCGCCCTACCGCAAAGGCAACGCGTGGGCCATCCGCGACGACGTGTTCGTGGTGTTCGGCGACCGCGCCGGCAAGCTCACCATCGGCTACGGCTCGCCCGGCCGCACGGGCGTCGAGTTGGCATTCGGCACCGCGCTCGGGGATCACTTCGACGCACCGGTGCTGCTGGTGAAGACCGCCTGGGGCGGCCATTCGCTCGCCCGCCAGTTCCGGCCGCCGTCCGCCGGCATGCCGGACGCCGAACGGCTGCAGGAAGAGCTGGAACGCGCGATCGAGCGCACCGAGAAGCGCAACCGAGACCGCGACCGCGACGATCCCCTACCCACGCTCGCCGAGATCGCCGGCGCATACGGCAGCTCGTACCGCGCGATGATCGCCGAAGTACAGCGAGTGCTGGCCGAACCGGAGTCTGTGCATCCCTCCTTGGCCGGCCGAGAGACCTCCCTGGCCGGCTTCGTCTGGTTCCAAGGTTGGAACGACCAGTACGACAACGCACACGCGAGCTACGACGCCAACCTGCGCCACCTGATCGGCGACGTGCGGCGAGACCTCGACGCTCCCGGCTTGCCGATCGTGATCGCCGCGATGGGACAGAACGGATCGACGCCAGCCACCGGCACGATGCGCGCCATCCAGCGCGCCCAGCTCGCCATGAACGACGTACCCGAGTTCAAAGGCACGGTCCGCGCCCTGGCCACCGACGCCCTCGTCGACCACGCCGCCGAGGCACTCTATCCCGAGTGGAAGCAGCGCCGCGAGGAGTGGGACCGCACCGGCTCCGACCATCCGTACCACTACTACGGCAGCGCGGTGTGGTTCTGTCGGATCGGAAATGCGATGGCCACCGCGATGCTCGACCTGATCGAAGAGTAGCAGCGCGATGGTCCCGGCCGCTCTAGTACTAGGTCAGCCGCCGCGGAGGCTTGCGCTCGCCGATGAAGCGCACCGCTTCGTGCGCCCATCGCGGCGCGGCCTGCTCCTGCGGAGGACTCGCCAGAAAGCGCACGACCGCGAGCACCGGTAGATCTCGATCCCCGGCCTCGGGCACCGCGGCGCGCGCCTCGAACGCGGCCACGGTGAGCTTGATCGCATGCGCGACGAAGATCGCCCGAGTGCCCGGCGCTGCCAACACGAGCGCGCGCAGCGCGTGGTCGAGCGGGGTCGCCCCGCCGGCGGTCAGCACCGCGGCGGCGCGCGTCACTGCCGCGGCGGCATCGCGGGCCTCGATCGCGGCGACCACCGCGTCGGGCGTGGATGCGTCGCCGGGCACCACGGACCAGGGCGCACGCTGGTCGGCGGGCGCGTCCAACGGCCTGCAGCGCTGCACGAAGTGGGCCGCGAAGTACAGCGACCGCAAGGCGGTCGGCCGCGGGTCCCGTTGCAGCGCGATGCGCACGGCGTGCGCGTAGGTGAACGCGTGGGTGACGTCGAGCCATCCCTCCTGCACGGTGGGATCGCGATCGATTTCGACATCGAAGCGCAGCATGCGTTCCGCGGCCGCCGAAACGATGGCGTCGGAGACCGCGACCGGGTCGCCGCCGGCGCGCAGCGCGCTGGAGATCGCGGCCGCGGCCTCGCGGGCCCGGCCTTCGAGCAGCGCGTGCCGCAGTGCTTCGCGATCCGCCGCCGCCAGCGCTCCGGCTTGGCTCCGCCACGTCGGCCAGTCGCCGGCGACCGTGTCGATGTGCTCAGCCACGGCGCGCATCGGCGGCAGCGTGTCCTCCCGCGTGCCGGTCACGATCTTGAACAGGAGGGCCGGTAGCACCGCCGGCGCCCAGCGCCATCCGACCTGCGCGAGCAGGTCGAAGGCCTTTGTCGTGTAGATCATGCTGTGGCCGAAGTCGAGCAGGTGGTCGCTGCACAGCGCCAAGAACCAAGCCTGCACGTCGACTGCCGGCGCCCCGCCCGCGAGGGCAGTCCGCAGCAGCGCCTCGGCACCGGCGGCATCCTCGTCCTCGACCCACTGGCGCAGGACGCCCTCGATCGCATCCGCCTTCGCCGCTGGTGCGGCTTCTCGCGGGTCGGGCGTCGGCCGCGGTGCGCGCCGTGCGTTGGACTCGGTGGCACAGGCCAGACCGTAGACGATGGCCAAGAGCCGCGACTCCACTCCGAGCTCGGGAGCTCCGACCCAGCCCAACAAGTCTGCACACACTGCCAGGGCATGCCCGCTGCCGTACTCACCGCGCTCCGCGTCGAAGCGCACCGCCGCCAGCAGGAGGTCGCTCGGGTCGACGCCGGCGGTCAGCAGCCGCATGCCATCCCGCGCCATGCGCGCCTTGTCGTCTTCGATCATGGCGGCGGCCAAGCTCCCCCACGTGCGCTCGACGTCGGCGTCGCCAGCACGCGCCACCTGCACCTCGATGCGCCCGGCGCGCACGCGCACGTCGTAGCGCTCGACGTCCTCGTCACCTTGCACGCAGCGGCCGGTGCGAAGATCGAACTTGTAGTTGTGCCACGCACAAGTCAGGACGCAGTCCCGCACCCGCCCCTGCAGCAGCGGATAGCCCTCGTGCGGACACAGGTTGTCGACCGCGTAGAGCTGCGCATCGTCGACCCGAAACACCGCGATCTGGCGCCCCTCGTGCCGCACCAACTCCGCACTTCCCACCGGCACGTCGGCCTCGGCAGCGACGTCCACCCATCGAGTCGGTTCCATATTTAGAAACTCATCACTTTTTCAATCATTACGCAAGACTTTACTTGCATAATTATCCGTCGGCGGTAGCCTGCCGAGATGCGCCCCTCTGCAGGAGCCGACAGCCGGGACAGGATCCTGTTCCACCTCAAGACCAAGGGGCCGCAGAGCGCCTCGCGACTGGCCGAGCGCCTCGACATCTCCGCCGTGGCCGCCCGCCAGCACCTGCACCGGCTGCGGGACGAGGGGCTGGTGGCGGCGCGCGACGAGCGGCGCGGCGTCGGCCGGCCGACGTCGGTCTGGCACCTGACGAGCGCCGCCGACGGGCGCTTTCCCGACAACCACGCCGACCTGACGGTGGAGATCCTCGCGGCGGCGGAGGCGGCGTTCGGCACCGAGGGGGTCCAGCGGCTGATCACGGCGCGCACGAAAGCCCAGCACGACCGCTACCGGGACGCGCTGCCGGCGACGACCGCGCCGCTGCGCCAGCGCGTCGCGGCCCTCGCCAAGCTGCGCGATGCCGAGGGCTACATGGCCAGCGCCGTGCGCCAGCGCGACGGCAGCGTCTTGCTGGTCGAGAACCACTGCCCGATCTGCGCCGCGGCCCGCGCCTGCACCGGTCTGTGTGCCGAAGAGCTCGCGCTGTTCCAGGCGGTGGTCGGCGAGGGCGTGGCGGTCGATCGCGTCGAGCACAAACTCGAGGGGGCGCGCCGGTGCGCGTATCGTTTCCGCCCCGAACCTCGATCGACCAGCCCGAAGCCGTGACCGAAGCTCCTCGCGAATCCGCACCGTCGCCCAGCGGTGATCTGCTCTTGCGCACGTCGGCGATGCCGGCCGACACCAACTCGAACGGGGACATCTTCGGCGGGTGGATCCTCTCGCAAATGGACATCGCCGGCGGGATCCTCGCCAAGGAAGCGTGCCGCGGCCGGTGTGTGACCGTGGCGATCGAGGGCATGAAGTTCCTCGCCCCGGTCAAGGTCGGCGATGTGATCTGTTGCTACGGCCGGCTCACGGCAGTCGGCACGACCTCGATGTCCATCGACCTCGAGGTCTGGGTCAAGCCGATTCTGCGCGAGACCGAGCGCGACCGCGCTCGATTCAAGGTGACCGAGGCCCGGTTCGTCTACGTCGCGATCGACGCTGACGGCAACAAGCGCCCCGTCCCCAAGGACTGACCCGAATGCGGACCCGGAACACGCTCCTCGCCGGCCTCGGCTTGTCGCTCGCCCACGCGCTGCTGCCGGCGCAAGACCCGGTGGCGGCCGATGGGCGCGGCGCACCGCTGCACGACTGGCTGACGCGGATGGCCGCCTTCGGCATGCACGGCGCCGTGCTCGTCATCGAGGACGATGAGGTCGTCCTGCGCGGTGGCTACGGGATCGCCGATCGGGCAACGGGCCGACCGATCACGGCGCGGACCCGGTTCGACATCGGTTCGCTGGCCAAGCAGTTCACCGCGGTCGCGGCGCTGGCACTGGTCGATCGCGGCGAGCTCGGCCTGCACGAACCGCTGGCGGACATCCTCGGCGAAGTCCCCGCCGACAAGGCCGAGATCACCCCGCACCAGCTGATGGCGCATCTCTCCGGACTGCCCTATCAGGCGGCCGGCGCGCTCCTCGACCATCCGCTGGCATTCGACCCGGGAACGGCGCACGCCTACTCCAACGTCGGCTACGCGGTGCTGCGCCGCGTGGTCGAGGAGCGCGCGGGCGCACCGCTGGAGCAAGTCCTGGCGCCGCTGTTCGCGCGCGCCGGGGTCGAGCAGATCGCGGTCACCGGCCGGCCGCAGCAGTGGGACGATCTCGCCCACGCCTACCTCGACGGCCGCGATCTCGGCACGCCGGCGACGATCGCGATCGACGACGCCCTGCGCGGTGCCGGCGGGTTCTCCTGCACCATCGATGAGCTCCATCGCTGGGTCCGCGCCCTGGCGAACGGCGAGCTGATCGATGCCGGATTGGTCGAACGGATGTGGACCGACCACGCGTTTCCCGACGAACCCTACCGCGGCTACGGCTGCGGCTTCGACGTGCTGACCACGATGCGCGGCTCGCGGGTGATCCGGCATCGAGGTGACTTCTCCGGCTTCAGCGCCGAGCTGCGCTACTACCCCGACGAGAACCGGTTCATCGTCTACCTCGGCAACGTGTTCACTCGCGGCCAGTCGATGCGCGAAGCGGTCGTCCAACGGATCGCCCTCTTGTTGACCGACGGCGACGTCCCGTGGCCACCGGAAAGCACGGCCGTGGCCCCCGGGGAGGCTGCCGCACTGCAGGGTCGCTACGTGACCGGTGACGGCGTCTCGTTCTCCGTCGAGCACGACGGCGATGCTCTACTGCTCGCAGCCGACCACGCCGACGGCCTCGCCTTCTTGTTCGGCGGGGGCGGCGACGACGACCGGGCCCTGGCGGCAACGTGCGCGGAGCGGACCAGCGAGTTGATCACCGCGCTTGGCAACGACGATCGCGCCGCGGCGCGGCCGCTGGTCGATCCGGCCTGGGTGTGGCCCGGCAGCTACGCGTCCCTGCGGCGCGTGCTGGCCGGATCCGCGCAGCGCGCGGCGGTGGTCGGCACCGCCGTCGACGATGCCGGCCGCGGACAAGCGCGCACGGTCGTCTCGCTCGGCACCGAGCTCGCGGAGCTGACCTGGAATCGCCGCGGCGTCATCGCCTGCCAACGCCTGGCGGCGTTTCCCGCCAGACGGCTGCGCCGCACGCGGGACGGGCACTTCGCCGCGTTCGACGTGTTCACTGGCGACCGGCTCGACGTCACCTTCACCGCGGCCACAACGCCCGGCGGGCGGTCGACGATGCGCATGCAACACGCCGGCCGCGAGCTCGTCGCCCGCTCCGCCGTCACGCCGGCAGTGGGGTCGCGGTCGGGCGCGCACCGACCCGGTAGCTGAGCTCGGCCGGGTGAGCGATGCGCCAGTGCACGGCATCGGCCACCTTCCCTGCCGCCAAGGTGCCGTGGCTCGCCGACATGCCGAGCGCCGCGGCGGCGTGCCGGGTCACCCCGGCCAACGCTTCCTCGGGAGTCAGACGAAACAGCGTACACGCCAAGCTCAAGCTCACGAGGATCGACTCGACCGGTGACGAGCCGGGGTTGCAGTCGGTGGCGATCGCGATCGGCACACCGGCGCGGCGCAGCTCGTCGATCGGCGGCAGTTTGGTCTCGCGCAGCACGTAGAACGCGCCCGGCAACAGCACGGCGACGGTGCCCGCAGCAGCCATCGCGGCGACCCCGGCGGCATCGGTCCACTCGAGGTGATCGGCCGACAGCGCGCCGTACTCGGCGGCGAGCGCCGCGCCGCCGAGGTTGGACAGCTGGTCGGCGTGCAGCTTCACGGGCAACTCCAGCTCCGCGGCCGCGTCGAACACGCGGCGCACTTGGCCAGGGGAGAATGCGATGCCTTCGCAGTAGGCATCGACGGCATCGACCAGCCCCGCCCGCGCGAGCTCCGGCATCACGGTCCGACAAACGAACTCGATGTAGTCGTCACTGCGGCCCGCGAACTCGGGCGGCAGGGCGTGCGCACCGAGGTAGGTGGTGCGCACTTGCATGCCGATGCGTTCGCCGAGCGCACGCGCCACCTGCAGCTGCCGCAGCTCGGTGTCGAGGTCGAGCCCGTAGCCCGATTTGATTTCGACCACCCGCACGCCCTCGGCCCTCATGGTCGCCAGGCGTCGTGCTGCCGCGTCGGCCAGCTCTTCGGCGGCCGCGGCCCGCGTGGCGCGGACCGTGGACGCGATGCCACCCCCCTGCCGCGCGATCTCCTCGTAGCTGACACCGCCGAGCCGCGCCTCGAACTCGCGCACGCGATCGCCTCCATACACCACGTGCGTGTGGCAGTCGATCAAGCCGGGGGTCAGCCAGCCACCGCCGAGGTCGTGCACCGCGCGCGCCAACCGCGCCGGCTCGCCCGGCAGCTCCGACCGGCGGCCGACCCAATCGATGACCCCACCGGTCGCGGCCATCGCCCCGTCCTCGACGGCACCGTACGGCACCCCGCCGGGCGACATCGTCGCCAGATCGGCACCGAGCCACAATGCATCCCACATGAGGCGGAGGGTAGCACGGACCCGGCACTCCGCCGACACTGCGTGGATGCTCGACGGTGCAAGTCGCTCCTTCGCCACCTTGCTCGTGCTCGCCGCCGGCGCTGACCCGGCGGCCGGGCAAGGCGTGCTCGACGTGCTCGACGGGGAGACCCTGTACGACGGGGGCTCGCTCGTGTCCTTGGGTTTCGAGCTCGACCGCGGCGAGGTGCTGCGCCGTGGAACACGGCGCGCCCCGGACCCGCTGGCCCGCCAGCAGACCGCGATGCGGACCACCCTGGCGTATCAGTACGGCGCGCGCCACGATCTGCAGCTCGGCGTCGCCCTGAGCGTCGTCGACCTCGAGCGCCGCGGCGCCGGACTGCGGCAAAGTGCCGACGGCCTCGGTGACGTCGAGCTGCTGACGAAGTGGCGGTTCTACCGTTGGGACGCGCACGCGGTGGCGCTGAACGTCGCGCTCGTGGCCCAGGTCTCGGTGCCCACCGGAAAGGACGACGTCCGCGACTCCACCGGCACGCGGCTCGAGCCGGAGCTGCAGCCCGGCTCGGGTGGAATCGATCCGGCGCTCGGCATCGCCGCGACGCACGAGCCGGGGCGCTGGCGGTTCAACCTCGCGACCTGGTACCGCGTGCACACCGACTCGGACGACGACGGGTTCCGGCGGGGCGACCGCTGGATCGTCGAGGCGGCTGCCGGCAACCGCTTCTGGCTCGAGCCATACCCCGGCCCGTTCATGCGGCTGGATGTCGCCTTGCGCTACTACCACGAAGACCACGACCGGTTCCGGGGGGCCCTGCCCAACACCGGCGGCGAGCGCGCCACGACCACGGTCAACCTCGCCTTCCGGCCGCAGCCGGCGCTCGACTTCCAGGTCGCCGTCGAGGTGCCCCTGTGGCAACGCCTGGCGGGCACCCAGCTCGGCGAAGATTGGGCGCTCGACCTGACCTTCGGCTACCGATTCTGAGGCGCGCCCGATTCGACCGCGCCCGGGGTTGCTTTTTGTCCCGAGTCCTGCACATCTGGGCTGCATGAAGTCGCCGAGCATCCCGATCGCCGTCCTCTTGCTCGCCGGGGCCTGCGCCGCTCCGGGTCAGCCGATCTCCGCGCAGCCGGACGACTTCGCGTTCGTCGAGGTCCAGCTCCGCGGTTGAACTTGAAACGAGGAGCTTCTGGGTCTGCAGAAGCTCTTCGAGGGCCTGTACGGTCCCACCCCGCAGATTGACCTCGACCTGCAGATCGCGCGCGCGCGGGTGCCCACTCCGATCGAGCTGGACTTCACCGCGCTCGCCGACGGCGTCGTGCGCAACAACGTCGGCGTCGACGGCATCCGCCTTTGGGCTCGCGGTCGACTCGAGGCGGATCACTTCGTGTTCGACGCCACCGGCCAACGGCTGCCACTGGCCGCACCTGCGCCAGGGGCCCGCGGCCCGTGGTTCGAGTTTGCGGTGACCCACTTCGAATCGACACGATCGCCTCGCTTGCAGTGGCTAGCGGATTCGCACACCGCCGGTGCACCGGCGATGGCGCCACGATCCGAAGGTCCCAGCACGGCGCCTCGCTGAGCGCGACTGGAAAGACGGGGGCGCACGGCGCATTCTGCACTGCGAATGCACTGTTCGTTTTTGCGAAAGACAAACTGAGATGAAGATTTCCGAGCTGATGTCCCAACCGGTCGTGTTCTGCCGACCGGAGGATTCGCTGGCGCGCGCCGCCGAACTCATGTGGAACCACGACCTCGGCTGGCTGCCGGTGGCCAACGCCGGCGGATCGTTGGTCGGGGTCGTCACCGACCGCGACGTTTGCATGGCCGCATGGCTGCGGGATCGCCGGCTGCACGAGCTGCAGGTGGGCGGCGTGATGAGTCAGGCCGTGACCACCTGCAACACCGAGGACACGGTCGAGGCCGCCCACGAGATGCTGCGGCGCGAGCGCCTGCACCGCCTGCCGGTGATCGACGGCGAGGGCAACCTCACCGGAGTCGTCACCATCAACGACCTCGCGCACCACGGCGCCGCGGGACCGGTGCACGATACGCTCTGCTCCGTGAGCCAACCGCGCAACGCCCCGGAACGCACCGTGCCACTGCCGAGCCCGGCGTCCAAACCAGCCGTGAAGCGCGCCAAGAGCACCACGAGCGCGAGTTCCACCAAGCAGACCAAGGCCAAGACCGCGAAGCCGACGCGTTCCACCGCAAAGACGACAAGCCGTCGTGCGGCGAAGAAGAAGTGACCTCGGCGCTCCAGGTCTAGGGGAGCCCCCGAGATCGCGGGCGGGGATCCCCGCCAGAACCGCCCGCCGCGGGGTTGCCGGTCGACTCCACGGCCCCATTTGGTAGGTTGCGGGGCTGCCTCAAGAGCCGCAGGACCCTCACCGATGACCCGACGATCCCGCCCGCGCAAGGGAAGCGCCAAGCGCTCGCGCCAGCGCAAGACCGAAGCCGATCAAGGCGCCGCCGCGCCGCAGCCCGACGAGCTCGAGCCCATTGACGAGCTCGAGCCCATCGAGGAGCTCGAGCCCATCGAAGAGCTCGAATCGCTGCCGCTCCTCGAAGAGGAGGACGAGCCCGCCGCCCGCCCGCTGTCGGACGACGGGCCGGTGCAAGTGCGCCACGAAGTGCTCGAGGGCAATGCCGACTACGACGCGCGATTGGCGATCACCGTCGCCGCAATGGACAAGAGCGACGTTTGTGATGCGCTGACCAAGCCGCTGCGCAAGGCGGTGCGTCGGCTGGGGTCCGCGCTTCGGTGGCAGCGCGTGCTGGTCGAGTTCGACGGCGACGCGCTGATCCCCGGTGCCGCCAAGGACGTGGTGCGCGACGCGTTGGAGCCCGCGAGCCCGCTCTTGATCGCGGTGCAGCGCGGCTATCCGGACGAGATCGTGCTGCAGGGGACCTTGCCGCAGTGCACCCTGCGCATCGAGCCCGTCGGTGGTGACCAGAAGCGGCTGCGCGTCGATGTCGACAACCGCGATCTCGAGCCCGAAGACCTGGGAATCGTGATGCGGTCCGAGCTGGAGCAACTGCAGCGCCGCGCCACCGACACCGCGTTCGAGTTCGGGTTCTCGGGCCCGCTCCCGCTCGACGAGCTGCGCGGTTCACTGCGCGACGCGCTGGCCGAGGCCGGGGCATCGCGCGTCGCGATCGACGAAGGCGAGCGCGAAGACCTGTTGCACGATCAGGAGCTCGCGGCGCGCATCGTCGTCCAAGACAGCGCCAGTAGCGACGCCGACGTCGTCGTCGCGATGGAACCGTTCGACAACGAAGAGCGCACTCTGCAGGCCCTTCAGCTCGTGCTCCCCCGCCGAGCGACCCAGCTGACGAGCCGCCGGGTCCGCGTGCAGGTCGCGCGCCGGTCGCCCTCCCCCACCGAGCTGCTCGAGCTGAGTGGCCAGGCGGCGGCGATGCAGATGACCCGGCTCGAGGTGGTGCCGCCGGACGGCGTCGGTGACGTCGTCTGGCCACCCGCTCTGCAGGTATCCCGTCAGGGTGACGCCATGACCGTGGCCATCGCGGGCGCCGACCGCGACCGCGACGCGCGCTTCCTCGCGCTGGCGCGCGAGATCCAGCCGCTGGCGGCCGAGGTTCGCGGCCGCGCACTGACGCTCGACTGGCCGGCGGACGACGTCATCGACGATGCGGTCGAAGCGTGCGTCCGCGATCACGTGGTGCCCCTGGCCCCCGCCAGCGTCGCGTGCACGATCGCGGGAGCAGCCCGAGAGCCACTGTGGCCGCTGCCGCTGAAGCTGGAGGCGCGCGACGGCGGCGTCGAGCTCACCGTCGACACCGACGCTGGCAAGCCGGCGGAGCTGGTCCGCGCCGCCGAACGGCGGCTGCCGGCGCTGGCCGACCGAGTGCGCGACGCCGCCGTCACCATCGCGGTTCGGGGCGAGGCCAGCCCATCGCGCACTCTGCGCCGGACGCTGGTCGACGCGCTGGAACAAGCCGGGGCGCAGCGTCTGGCAATCTCCGACCACGGCACGACCGATGTGCTCCTGCCGCCGCTGTTGACCATCAAGGACAGCGGCGACGGGGTGCTCGACGCCCTCGTGCAGCGCGCCGATCGCACGGCCGAGCAGATCGCCAACGCGTTGCAACGCGAGCTCGAGCCGCACGGCAATCCGCGCCAGCTCACCGTCCGGCTGCCCGCCGCCGATCACGACGAGGCGTTGACGCAAGCCCTGATCGAGTTCGGCGTCGGCCGCATCGCGTTGGCGGGAGACCCCGCGGTGCAGATCCACCCCCCGTTGTTCGGCGCAGTCGAGCGCGGCGACGGTGTGTTGCAGATCAGCGCCAACCCGACGACCCACGACGAGGGCCTGCAGAGCCAGGTGGAGCGCGAGCTGCGGTCGATCCTCGAAAGCGGGACGCTGCACGACTTCGACGTGACGGTGCGTTGGCCCGGCGTGCAGAAGCCGCTCGAAGGCGCCCCACTCCAGTTGTTCGATCAGCTCGTCGCCGCCGGCCCCGCCACCGTCCGAGTGCAGAGTGGCGACGGCGACCCGGTCGCGCTCTACCCCAAGCCGGTGCGCATCCCGGTGGTCGACCTGGGCGCCCGCCCCGGAGCGACCCCGCCGATGCTCATGCTGGGTGTCGAGTGGACGGACGATGCAGAAGAGATCGCCGAAACCGCGCAGGCGCTGACGGCGCGGGGCGAGGCGCTCGCCGGCCACCGCGTGCTGGTCGCCTTCCAGCGAGCCGGCGCCGACCGCGCCGGACCTGCGGACCACCCGCTGGTCACCGCGACCCGCGAGGCGCTGGCGCCGAGGGTCGCCGCGCTGCTGCAGTTCCAGCCGGCGAGCCGGCGCGCGCCGGCCCACTTCGAGGTGCTGCACTCGGCGATCGAGGGCCTCGCCGTCGGGACCAAGATGCGGGACCCGCGCAAGACGTAGCGGCGGCTGACTCTTGCCGGCGGCTCGACCGCGACCGAGGATGGGCGCCGAACGCCCCGATCGATCCGCCGTGCACTTCGAAAGCCTCATCGACATCGAGTGGCAGCTCCACTCGGACGCTACGACGGCGGACGCCGCGGCGGTGGCCGAGCGGGATGCGGCGTTGCGCGGGCCGGTGTTGGCCGCCCTCGGGGAGAACGCGGCGGGCGCCCGCGCGAAGCTCGGTGAGGTCGGCTTCCGCCAACGGCTGGCCCGGACCTGGCTCGACGAGCTGCCCCGCAACCAGGCAGACCGCGGCCCAGGAGCTCGCATCACCCGCGGCTACGACACGCTCGGCTGGCTGCTCCCGCTCGCCGGGGTGATCGCCGGCGCCGGGGCAGCGCGGGCGTTCACTGCCTACGACGGCCGCACCCCGGTCAACGTCTTGGCATTCATCGGCTTCTTCGTCGGCCTCCAACTGTTGCTCCTCCTGGGCGTCGTCTGGTTGGTCTTGGCTCCGCGCCGGGCGGGCCGTGGCGCGGTCGGCGCCCTGTTGGGCCGACTGGCCCAGGGACGCTGGCTGGATCGACTCTTGGCCAGCAGTGATCGCTCGGCCATCGAAGCGATGCTGACCCTGCGCGGCACGCGCGCGACGGTTGCCGATGCCGAACGATGGCGCTTGTTCGGCTTGGCACAGCGCTTCGGCGTGGCGTTCAACGCCGGCGCCATCGCCACCTGCCTCTACCTGGTGACGTTCTCCGACCTCGCCTTCTGCTGGAGCACGACGCTCGACGTCGACGCCGACACCGTGCATCGGATCGCACAGGGGCTCACGCTGCCCTGGGCCGCGTTTGCCGAGGCCGCAGTGCCCAGCAGGGAGATCGTGGAGAGCAGTCAATGGGTACGCCTGCATGGCGGTTTCGCCAACCAGCAGTCGCTGGCCGAAGCGGCCCGCCTGTCGACGCGATGGTGGCAGTTCTTGGTGGCTTCGGTCGTCGCGTACGGATTGCTACCACGACTGCTGACCTGGGGATGGGCAGCGTGGAGCCACGCGCGCGTGCTGCGCCGGGCACCCTGTGATCACGCCGGCTATCAACAGCTGTTCGACCGGTTGCTGCCGGCCAACGTCCACTGGCGCGGGCCGGCACCGGAGTCCGTCGGCTCGCAGGCCCCGGCGGCCGCCGCCGAAAGAACTCTCCCGCCCCGCAGCGGCGAGCAGGCGACGCTCGTGCTCTGGGGCCGACTGGCGCAGCACGAGGCGGCGGTCCGCCGCGCGATCGAGAGACGGCAGGCCTTGGCCGGACCAGCTCTGCGCGCCGGCGGCATCGCTCCAGAGCCCGACACCGAGGTCGCGGCCAGCCTCGCCAGCGGCAGTCAAGCCCGCGTCGTGGTCGCCTTCGAGGCGGGCATGCAACCAACCCGCGAGGTCCTCGGCTTCTTGGCCGAGGTCCGTCGGCACTTGCCAGCCGGTCACCCACTCCTGGTGTGCCTGTTGGCCGAGACCGAGGCCGGTGGCACGTTCGACGACGCCGAAGCGCAGGAGCTCGCGATCTGGGAACGCTCGCTGGCAACCCGCGGCGACGAGTACCTGTGGCTACAACCCACGGCGGAGCCGGCGTGACGCTCGAGCCAGGGCAGCAGGCCGGTGGCGAGCCGGTGTTCGCGGTCGTCGGCAACGTCAACCAAGGCAAGTCGTCGGTGGTCGCGACCCTGATCGAGGACCCCGCGGTGCCCATCGCGGCACACCCGGGGACCACCACGCGCTCCGGCAGCTACGAGTGCACCCTCGCGGGTCGGGTGGTGTTTCGCCTGGTCGACACGCCGGGATTTCAGGACGCCCGGCGGGCGCTGGCATGGATGACCGAGCGCTGTGCTTCGGTGGCGGACCGCGCCGCGACCGTGGCGGCCTTCGTCCGCGAGCACCGCGACGATCTGTCGTTCCGCGACGAGATCGAGCTGCTGACCCCGATCTTGTCCGGCTGCGGCGTGCTGTACGTGGTCGACGCATCGGCGCGCTTCCAACCGTCCAACGAGGCCGAGATGGAGATCCTGCGCTGGACCGGCCAACCCGGCATGGCGCTGATCAACCACACCCGCGAGCGCGACTTCGCGGCGGAGTGGCGCCCGATCCTGGAGCAGTTCTTCAACTTGGTGCGCGAGTTCGACGCCCACGCGGCGACGTTCGCCGAGCGCGTCGGCCTGCTGCAGGGGCTGCGCGAGCTGCGCGCCGAATGGCGCACGCCGCTCGACCGCGCGCTCGAGGCGATGCGGGCGGAATGGCAGCAGCGCACGCGCAGCGCCGCCGCGATCGTCGGCCAGCTGATGCGCGATGCCCTCGGCCACGTCGAGCGCTGCCCGCTACGGATGGGAGCCGACGAGGAGGCGCCGCGCCAGCAGCTGGAGACCGCGTATCACGAGCGGCTGCGCAAGCTCGAACGCGACGCGCGCGCCGCGATCGAGACGCTGTACCGGCACCCGCGCCTGGCCCGGGTCGAAGAGGACCTGGACGTCCTCGGCGCCGACCTGTTCAGCGAGGCCAGCTGGCAGCTGTTCGGCCTGTCACGCACGCAGCTGGCGAAGTACGGCGCCGCCTGGGGCGCGGTCGCCGGCGGGGCGATCGACCTGATGGTCGGCGGTCTGAGCTTCTTCGCAGGCGCCGGGCTCGGGGCCGGCGTCGGCGCGCTGACGGGTTGGTTCGGCAGCACCGAGGTGGCCAAGATCTGCAGCAACCAGAGCAAGCTCGCGCAGACGCTGTTCCCAGGCGAGACCGGCCGTTACCTCATCATGGGGCCGGCGACCGGCCCGCGCTTCGCGTGGGTGCTGCTCGACCGAGCCCTCCTGCACGTGACCGCCGTGCGCGCGCGCGCCCACGCGCGGGGTGACGACCTCGACCTGCGGCGGATGCCCGGTGGCGACGCGGCTCCCGGCATGGTGCAGGACCTGCCGCCAGCGCTCCGCACGGCCATCGACCGCGCGCTGCGCGCGTTCCTCGGCGAAGCACTGGCACGCCAACCGACGTCGCGCGTCCGCGAGCAGCTCGACACCGCCCTGGCAGACGCGATCGAGCACGCGAGTGGGGCCGGTCACAAGTAGCTGAGCCACACCGAGCGGTGGCGCCGCTTGTAGTCCGCGTACCAGCGACACAGCGGGTACAGCGCGACGACGGCGGCGATCCACGCGGCGTACACCACCCACAAGGGCTTGCCGTACCACTCCGGCAACGGCTGACCGCTGAACAACAAGGTGAGGCCTTGCTGGATCGCGGAATAGGGCTCGCCGTGCATGGCCCAGTACATCACGCGCGCGGCGGTGTGGATGAGCAGCAGGTGGAACACGTAGTAGAACAGCGGCACCCGGCCGAACGTCGTCAGCCATCCGAGCACCCTGCCCACAGGCCGGTCGAACGCGGCCAACACCAACAGGGATGGTCCGAGCGTCATCAAGACGTAGGCCAGCGACGGCGGGTACTTCTGGCAGTTGATGAACGCCATGACCGTGCCCAGCGCATCCTCTCGCGCGGCGAACGGTACCGGGTCGCCGTAGTCGGTCGAGAGCCGCAGCGCGACGAACGCAGCGATCGCACCAAGGCCCAGCAGGGCAAAGGTGCGGCGACGGCGCGGCGGCGGCAGCTCGCACACCGCGCTGGCGCCGTACCCCAGCGCCATCACGCCCAGCCACGGCAGCACCGGGTAGATCACCATCACCAGCGGGGCGCCGTCCCACGGAGTGAACGGTCCTCCTCCTGGGCCCATCGACCCTTCCTGCAGTAATGCCCACCACCAGCCGTTCGCGCCGAAGTCTGCCGAGGACCAGGAGTCGGTAGCATTGTGGCCAGCGACCAACAGTGCGCCGATCGCGGCGACCCACGGCCGCGGCAGGTACACCAAAGCCGCCATCAACACCATCGCGGCACCGATCGCGGCAATCACCTGCACGAAGAACACGATCGGAGTCAGCGTGTGGTTCCACGCGAACGTGACCACGGTGAACTCCAGCACGATGAGCCACAATCCCCGCGTCCAGAGGAAGCGCGACATCGCGGAGACCCCGGCACGACGCCCGTACAACGCCGCCCCGAGCCCGGCCAACAGCACGAACACCGGGGCGCAGAAGTGCGTGATCCAGCGGGTGAAGAACAGCGCCGGCGTCGTCGTCTGCAGGTTGACGGGGTCCACCGCGAAGTTGCCGAAGTAGTCCCGCGTGTGATCGAGAGCCATCAGCACCATGACCAGCCCGCGGGTCGCGTCGATCGCCGGAATGCGCGTGCTCGAAGCCTGGTTCATGCGTTCCTCGCCTGCCCGCCGTCAGGGCAGTGCGACCGATCGTCGCCCCGCGCCCCGGCCACCGCCACCGGCGACCTCGATCGCCGACGGGTTGGCGCCCGGATTCCGCGACGCGGCCTTGGCAACACGCCCTGAGTGGGGAGACTCTCCTCAATCTCGACCCTGAGAACGCGACATGGATTCGGAATCTCCGCCCCGCCCGTCGTCACCTCCGCTCGCGGCCGGCCCCCTGAAGATCGTGCGCGCGAAGCTGCACGGCCTTCGGGTGACCGACGCCGACCTCAACTACCACGGCTCGATCACGCTCGACCCCGACCAGTGCGACCTGGCCGGGATCTACCCGATGGAGTTCGTCGACATCTGGAACAAGTCCTCCGGTGCGCGGCTGTCGACCTACGTGATCCACGGCGACCCGGGCTCCAAGTGCTGCGTCCTCAACGGAGCCGCCGCCCGCACGAGCCAGCGCGGCGACGAGCTCATCGTCTGCGCTTCCCAGCAGATCGACGTCTTCGAGCTCTACAACGTCAAGCCGCGCATCCTGACGTTCATGCCGGACAACACCGTCGACCAAGTGCTGCAGTACGAGGTCTTCAAGAGCGAGGCGCGCGCGTTCGACTTCCGCATCGTCGATGTGGACACCGAGCGCTTCGACGAGTGCCACACCTATCCCAACGTCGACGTCGCCGCGATCCGGCGCGATCTCGAGCGCCGCGGCTGGGCGGCCGCGGAGATCGACAGCTTCTGCGATCAGTACTTGGCGCTATGACAAAGACCGCGGCCACCGGCTCCTGGCTGCAGACCGCGGCGTACCTGATCATCGTGATCGCCGGCCTGCGGGTCGCCGCGCCGCTGGTCCTGCCAATCCTCGTGGCGGCGATCCTCGCGATCGCGCTGCAATGGCCGTTGCGCGCGCTGACCCGACGGGGCGTGCCCATGGGGCTCGCGATGACCGGCGTCGGCGGTCTGCTGGTGGTGGTTTCCACCGTGCTCACGCAGCCCGTGGTCCGCTCGATCTCCCAGTTCCGGCAGAACGCCCCGGCCTACTTGGAGCGGCTCAAGGCCAAGATCGAACCGTTGGTGACGTGGGCCGAGAGCACCCTCGGCACGGCACCCGAGCCAGACCTGCTGCTGCAACCCGACTCCGTCATGCGCGCGGTGACGGCGACCGCCGAAGGCGCGGTCAACCTGCTGTCCAGCATGTTCGTCATCGCGCTCATCACGGTCTTCATGTTGTTCGAGGCGCAGAGCCTGCCAGCCAAGCTGGCGCGGGCGATCGACCCCGAAAAGCGCGCCGCCCTCGGCGAAGTCGTCGACCGCGTCAATCAATATCTGTCGCTGAAGACCGCGGTGAGCGTGGTGACCGGGGTCTGTGCCGGCGTTCTCACCGCCGCGCTCGGTGTCGACTTTCCAATCCTCTGGGGCGTGCTGGCATTCGTCTGCAACTACGTCCCGACGATCGGCTCGGTAGTCGCCGCGTTGCCACCGGTCGCGCTCGCCGTGGTGCAGGGCGACTCCTGGACGCTGCCGCTGCTCACCGCAACGGGCTATCTGCTGATCAACGTCGTGATCGGCAACGTCCTCGAACCGCGGCTGATGGGCCGCCGCATGGGACTGTCGACCCTCGTGGTCTTTCTGTCCCTGCTGTTCTGGGGCTGGGTCCTGGGACCGATCGGCATGCTGCTGTCGATCCCTCTGACGATGACGACGAAGATCGCACTCGAGCACAGCACGCGCTACTCGGTCATCGCGGTGCTGCTCGGCCCGCCACCGCCGGATACGGATCCGGCGGCGCGCAGCTGAGTTGCGGGCGACGGATCAGTCGCCGGTCTTGCCGATCTCGGGCTTGCGCAGGCCCAAGTCGGCGAGCTGACGCTCGCGCTCGACCACGCGCTGCTTCTGCCGCTGCAGATCGCTGAGCTGCCGCACCAGCTTGACCGTGCGCGGCGCGCTGGGCCCGGCCGCGACCAACGCCCGATCCAGCTGTTCCTGCAGGTCGCGCTCCTTGGCGTCCAGCGTGTCGAACTCATCGAGCAACCGCATCAGCTTGCCGATGGAGGCATTCGCGCTGCGCTCGTACTCGCGGCGCAGGATGTCGTTCATCGCCTTCCACAGCTTGGTCTGCGCCTGCCGGCCACTGAACGTCAAGCGCTTCCCCTCGTCGGCGGTGACCAACATCATGTCCTCGTCCCCGGCGAAGAGGTTGTGGAAGGGGTGGCCCGGCTCCGCCGCGTGCGGCGGCAGCTTGATGCAGTGGAACCAGCGGGTCAGCAACAGCATGCGCTCGTTGGCCCGCACCTGATGGCCGAGCAGCGCCTTGTTGGTCCCCACACAGTTGCCGCACTCGCGCAACACCAGCAACGGCCGCGGGTCGTCGCCGCGCAGGCGAACCAGCACCTCCTCATAGGTGAGCACCTGATCAGTCTCGCGCGGCACGGGATAGTCCCAGCGGACGCGCAGGCGCTCCCGGCTGGTGTCGCCCCGGGTGAACGTCATCACCACACCCCGCGGCAGTGCCGACCCACCGGTCAACGGCCCGCTGCTGCCGCCGGCATTGGGCGTCGTCGGTGCCGGCGACGTCGGCGATGCCGGGCCAGGCGAGGACGGCGAGCTCGGCCCAGGGGTCGACGGCCCACTCGGTGTGAACGTGCCCGGCCCGCGCGGCGGCTTCGGCTGCGGGCTGAACGCGTTGGGCGGAGGCGCCGGCGGACCGTGCGGGACGGCGGCGGCCCACGGCGCCGCGAGCATGGCGGCTGCGGCTCCGAGGACCGTCGCTGTGATGGTCTGACTCTTCATCTGCTTCCTCTTGTGTTCCTCTTGATCGTGCAATTCTCAGGCGGACGGGCGAGGTCCGCGCTGCTGATAAGGACTTCGCCGGAGAGCGTCCCACTGAGCAGGGTCGGGGAGGATTTCCCTGCTCGGCTCCGTGAGCGGACCGCTCAGCGCTGGAAGATCGGGAGGTACTGATACGGAATCTGCAGCACCAGGGTGGCGACCGCTGTGGAGAACGACTCGCCGGGCCCCGCGGTGCACGGCCACGCGCCCGAGCTCTCCTGCATGTCGAGGAGCTGGCGCCGGGTCGCGGTGAAGTAGCTGCGCCACGCGCTGCCGCCGGCGATGTAGAACGCCTGCGTCGCGTAGTAGTGGCCGTAGTAGAAGAAGTAGTGCCCGGCGTAGTAGCTGTTGAACTGCGCCAGGTTAGTCAGCATGAAGTCGATGCCGCGGCGGATGATCTCGTCGTCGTAGATGCCCGCGGCGAACAGCGTGGTGACGCCCGCCGCGGTCAACGCGAACGACGTCCTACTGCGGCTCTGCAGCTGGTAGCGGAACGCGCCGCCGTCCTCCATCATGTGGCTCAGCCGGTAGCCGCCGCGGTAGTGGCGGCGACCACGTCCGCTGCCCTCCACCGCGCTGAGGCGCACGTAGAGCTCGGCGTCCTTGATGGTCCGAAACGGCACGCTGATCCCGACGTTGCGCGCCGACCGCAACGCGATCACCTGACACACCGTGATCGACATGTCGGATTCGTTCGAGAACGGCCGGTAGCGCCACCCGCCCTCCGAGTTCTGCGAATCGACGATCAGGTTGACGCTCTTCTGCAACGCGGCGCGCACCGCGGCGCGCGGCGTCATCCCGTAGATCTCCGCCAAGAACAGGGTGGCGAACGCGTGGCTGTACATGCGCGAGTCGCCGTCGGTGATGTAGCCGTCGTCCCGCACACAGCCGACGATGTAGTCGAGACCGCGCTCGAGGAGGTCACCGTACTGCCCTCGACCCGGAACGTGCCCACCGGCCAAGAAGCTCATCAGCGCCAGCGAGGTCACGCCGACGTGCGGCGCGCGCGGCAACGTCACGTGGTAGTTCGCCCGCAGCTTGAAGCCGATGTCCTGCGCCCAGAAGCCGTCGGCGTGCTGGCGCGCAGCGAGCCATTCGTGGCCGCGCTCGACGGCGGCCTGCAGCTCGGGCGTCAACGCCCAATCCGTTTGCCCGACCTCGCCCTGTCGCTGTGCGGCCGCGACCACACAGAAGACCGGGGCGATCACCCATCCGCCGATCGACCGTCTCATGAGTCCCAACATAACCCGACGTGCCGACCCGGCGGCCGGGTCCGCCGCGGACGCCCATGTGCGGGTCCGGTCCTGTCTCGCTGGCCTGAACATTCCGTTTCACCTCCCGAGAGATCAACTCACCTGGTACGAGGTTTGCACTGCTCTGCTGAAGTCGGCAGCAGCCGAGCCCCCCACTGGCTTCTGTCGTCGTAGCGGACGCTCGATCTACGAACGAAGATGCTGGTCTACGGAACACTCCTGGCAATTCCCCTCTGGGCAGCCCTGCTGTCTGCGGTCGCTGTCGTGGCCCGCTGGACGGGTTGTGAGGAGCTCGCGGCCCCGTTGGCGGCCGTCTCGGTGGGGTTGATCGCGACGGCTCTTGCCGCCGTCCCAGCAGCCTGGGCCACCCGGTGGCTCGTGCGCCATCGCCAGCACAGCTGACGAAGTTCCGCCGACACCGTCAACGATCCGACGGCGGCGTGCCGCCGCCTGGCGGGGAGAGCACCTCGACGCGCGCGCGGCTGCGGTCGATCAACGCAGCAATCAGCGACGCGCATTGGTCGTCGGGGACCCGCACCGCGGCGGACACCACCTCGCCGTACTCGGCATCGGACAGGCGCAGGTTCCGACTGGCCAGCACGGCTTCCACCCCGCGCGTGCAGTCGAACGGGAACCGGATCAGAATCTCTACAACCTCATTTTTGATAGAGACTTCTGCCCGATCGAGCACCTGCCCCGCGGCACCGCCGTAGGCGCGGATCAGCCCGCCGACCCCCAGCTTGGTGCCGCCGAACCACCGGCTGACCACGACCACCACGTCGCTCAGGTCGTGGCCCTCGATCTGCGCCAGAATCGGCCTTCCCGCCGAGCCTCCCGGCTCGCCGTCATCGGCGCAGCGAAACGAGCGCCCGCCGAGTCCCAGGCGGTAGGCCCAGCAATGGTGGGTGGCGTTCCGGTGCGCGGCGCGGACCCGCTCGAGCCATGCCAAGGCCTCGGCCTCGCTACACACCGGTGCCGCCGACGCGACGAACCGCGAACCCTTGACCTTGGGCGGCTCGTGTTGGACGGGCCCGCCGATCGAGCGGAACGCCGGCATGGAGCCACCATAGTTGCCCGCCAGCGCCGCAACATAGTTGAGTATATACTGAAATGATGATCGGTGCCCTGCAGACTCCCCGCCGCCGCGAGCTCTTGCGGTTGGTGTGGCAGAGCGAGCGGAGCGCCGGCGAGCTCCACTCCGCCATGCCCGAAGTGTCGTTCGGCGCGATCTCCCAGCACTTGCGCGTGCTGCGCGAGGCCGGCCTGGTCGAAGTCCGCCGCGACGGGCGCCGCCGGTTGTACCGCGCCAGACCCGAGGCGCTGGGGCCCCTGCGCCAGTGGCTGCTCGCCAGCTGGGACGACGCCCTCTATCGGCTCAAGCTCGCCGCCGAGCTCGAGCACGCGCGCCGGGGTCCGCGACCCACACACCCTGACCCTCGATGAGTTTCGACATGACCGACCTCCCCCACTCGCTCGAACGCCGCATCCACATCCGCGCACCGCGCGCGGTCGTGTTCCGCTTCCTCACCGAGACCACCGGGTTCGCGCGCTGGTGGGGCGAGGGCTCCAGCATCGACGCGCGACCCGGCGGCGCCGTGCGCATCCACTATCCCAACGGCGTCATCGCCGGAGGCGAGGTCCGCGAAGTCGTCGATGGCGAGCGGCTGGTGTTCACCTACGGCTACGAGAGCGGCACCCCGCTGCCACTCGGGAGCACTCGAGTCACCATCGAGCTGCACGACGATGCGCCCGGGACGACGCTGTGTCTGCGCCACGAGCTCGGCGACGCCGCGCTGCGCGATGCACACCTGCCCGGCTGGAGCTATCAGCTGGCGGTGTTCGCCAACTTGGTGGCCGACGAGCAGCACGCCCGCGCGGACCGCGAGGTCGATCGCTTCTTTGCCAGCTGGTCGATCCCCGACGACGAGACCCGACGGAAAGAGCTGCAGCGCACGGTCACCGACGACCTGTGCTACCGCGACCGCCACGGCCTCGCCGCGAGCCGGAGCGAGTTCGAAGCGCACGTCGCCGCGGTCCAACAGCACGTTGGCCGAGCGACCGTGCGGCGCGCGGGCGACGTGCACCACTGCCAGGGTCGCGTGTTGGCGCGCTGGGAGGCGGTGGACTCGGACGGCGCGCCCTTCGCGAGCGGCACCAACGTGTTCGAGCTGGCCGCCGACGGTCGGATTCGCGACGTCGTGGCGTTCTGGGACGCCCCGAATCGCTGACGCCCGCCGCCGTCAGGTGAGCAGGCTCGGCCGCAGCTCGCAGATCGCGCCAGAGACGAACGCGGCCGCGCGCTGCAGCGCGCGCTGGCGCGGCGCGTCATCGCCGTGCGCCTCCATCAGCTCGACCAAGTTGGTGCGCAACGTTCCGATCTTGCCCGACAGCTCGTCCGACGAGTCGGCGGACAAGGTCACCGCCAGCCGGAGCTGCTTCAGCGCGTCCGCTGCGGTGTCCACCAGATCCGGGTCGAGGCCCAGCTGCTTGGCCAGCGCGGCGACTTCCTGGTGCAAGGCGACCAGGGCGTCGCGCAACTCGCTACCGCTCATCGAGACCTGCCGCGTCGCTTGCTCCTGATCCACCATGTCTGCGGTGATCGACCTCCGACGGGTTAGAACTTGAGCCGTGCATCCCCTCCCAACGTGTGTCGCGATGCTCTACATCGCCGCCGTCCACGGCGCACCCTCGGCGACCGCGGCAGTGGCGCAGACGCGGCCCAACGTCGTCGTGCTGCTGGTCGATGACATGGGCTACGCCGACCTCGGCTGCTACGGGCACGAAGTCCACCGCACTCCGCACATCGACGCCCTGGCGGCCGACGGGGTGCGCTTCACCAACGCCTACGCCAACGCACCCAACTGCGCGCCGTCGCGCGCCAGCCTGCTGACCGGTCAGTATCCGCCGCGGCACGGGATCTACACGGTGGGATCTCCGGCGCGCGGCCGCGCCGCCGACCGGCGGCTGGTGCCACCGCCCAATCGAACGGCGCTCCGGGACGAAGAACGGACCCTGGCGGAGGGCCTCGCCGGCCGCGGCTACCGCACGGCGTGCATCGGCAAATGGCACCTCGGCGCAGACCCGGCGAGCCAGGGCTTCGAGCACTGTGTCGCCGGCAACGAGGCCGGTCATCCGCGCAGCTACTTCAGTGGTTACGACAACCCCGATCTCCCCGATGGGCCCGAGGGCGAGTATCTGACCGATCGCCTCACCGACGAAGCGGTCGCCTTCATCGACAGCACCGCGAGAGAGCCGTTCTTCCTGCTGCTGTCGTACTTCGCGGTGCACACGCCGGTGCAGGGCCGCGCCGATCTCGTCGCGTCCTATCGAGAGCGCTACCGCGGCCGCGGGGCCAACGGCCTGCGGCGCCGCGCGGAGTACGCGGCGATGGTGGGCGCGGTCGACGAGAGCGTTGGCCGTGTGCTCGACGCGTTGCGGCGGCACGAGATCGCGGATCGGACGATCGTCGTCCTGCTGTCCGACAACGGCGGGCACGGTGGGTTCACCACGATGGCACCGCTGCGGGGCTCCAAGGGCATGCTCTACGAGGGCGGCATCCGCGTGCCCATGATCGCGCGCTGGCCCGGCGTCACGCGCGCCGGCCTTGTCGAGGACACGCCCGTGATGGCGCTCGACTGGACGGCGACGCTGTCGGCGGCGGCCGGTGTGCCAGCCGACGCCGACCGCCCCCTCGACGGCGTCGATCTGCGCGGCCTGCTGACCGGCGAGGCGGCGCTGCAACCGCGCGCGCTCCACTGGCACTTCCCGGCCTACCTGGAGGCCTACTCGGCGCGCGGGGGCCCGTGGCGCACGACCCCTGCGGCCGCAGTGCGCATCGGTCGCTTCAAGGCCATCGAGTTCTTCGAGGACCAGCGGCTCGAGCTGTACGATCTGCGCGACGATCCCGGCGAGACCCGCGATCTCGCGGCGTCTTCGCCGGAGCGCGCGGCCGCAATGCGGACCACGCTCGAGGAGTGGCGTGCGGCCACCGGGGCGGCGATGCCCACCAGCCACTGACGGGGCATCGCGCGGGCACGCGCGGAACGGCACAATGACGACGTGCCCTTCAAAGGCTTCGTCGAAGCGGCGTCGCTCGTAGCCCTCCCCCTGCTGGCAGCCTGCGCCACCTGCCAAGACCATCCGCTGTTTGCCCTGCGCGCAGACGGCCACTCCAGGATTCCGCGCGCGCACGCCGAAGCGATCGACGCCGCGCTGCGCTGGCTGGTCGATCACCAGGCGCGCAGCCCCGACGATCCGCGCCGGGATGGCCGCTTTGAAGCCGGCAGGTTCGAGCGGTGCTGCCCTCCCGACGACCCGTGCGCCGGCGCGGGCAGTGTGACCTACGACGTCGGTACCAGTGCACTGGCGCTGCTCGCGCTCATGGCAGGCCCGTCCGGTCAACCCGGCGGGGCACACTACGGCGCCATCGAACGCGGACTTGGCTGGCTGGTGCGAGAGCAGCGCGACGACGGCGTCTTCAGCACCGATGCGGCCCACGATTTCATCTACGGCCAAGTGATCGCCACGCTCGCCCTCTGCGAAGCGCACGGTCTCTACGGCGGCGATCGTTGGGGCACCGCCGCGCGACGCGCCGTCGGCGACCTGGCCCAGCGCCGGCATCCGTACGGTGGGTGGCGGTATCAACGCAACGAGGACGGCGACACTTCCGTGACCACGTGGTGCGCGCAGACGCTCGCGGTGGCGCACGCGGTGGGTCTCGTCGACGACCGCGCTGCGCTGGGACCGGTCAGCAGCTTCTACGACCGGGTGACGAGCCTGGTCACCGGTCGGGCCGGATACACGGATGCGGGACAACCATCGGCTCGGACCAGTCCCGACCACCAAACGCAGTTCCCACCCGATCTGGGCGAAGCGCTGACCGCAGCCGCCCTGTACGGGCGCACTTGGCTGGACGATCGCATCCTGCACTTGTCCGTCTACGAGCGCGCGTTCGAGGCCATCGAGGCCTCGCCGCCGCGCGGGCAGCCCGGCGGCGCGGTCGATTTTTACTACTGGTACTACGGGTGCTACGCGCTCGCGTCGTGCGACCGCGGAGACGAATGGCGCGAGACCCTGGCTGATCTACTCCTGCGCCAGCAGCGCGACGACGCGCACGCCGCAGGGTCGTGGGATCCGGTGGGCGCCTGGGGCGAGAGCGGTGGGCGGATCTACACGACCGCGATGGCCGCGCTGATCCTGCAGGCGCCGTTTCGCTACCATCGACCCAACCCGGTCGCGGCGCTGGCGGCGGAGAGTGGCGCCACCGACCTCGGGGGCATGGAACGGCATCTCGCGGGCGGGCGGGTGGATCGATTCGCGGCGGCGCGGGAGCGCATGGAAGAACGCGAGGACCTCGATGCCGCGACCCGAGAGGCACTGCCAGAGCTGATCGCCATCCAGCAGCGCGCGGAGGCCGCGGGCCAGCGCGCGCTGCGCTGGCTGACCGACACGCGGCACTACGTCGACGCCAAAGAGGGCCTCGAGGAGCTGGCGGACGACTTCGGCGATCTCGCGCCGGGGGCGGAGGCACGGCAGGTGCTGGCCGCGTGGCGGCGTGATCCGCGCGTGCGCAGCGAAGTGCGGGCGATCGAGGACTTCCGCGCGCTGCAAGCACGCTTCTCCGGCAGAAAGGCGACGGCGAGTGCTGTTGCCAAGGCGATGGAAGCGTTCCTGCGCAAGCACCAGGGCACGGACGCCGCCCGCGACGCCGAAGACTGGCGGCGTGGCCTTTCACTCCGGTAGCGAGGCAGCGCGCACGGTGCGCACCAACGCGAGCGCTGCGGCGGCCGCCCGGCTCGCGCTCCGTCCGGGGGCGCGGATCACCGAGAGCGTCCGGCTCAGCTCCAGGTCGTCGATGTCGCGCGCGATCAGCCGGCCGGCGCTCACCTCCTCGCGCACGGTGAGGCGAGACAGCACGCTGACGCCGTGGCCAGCGGCGACGAAGGCCTTGACCGCATCCGTCCCCTCCAGCTCCATCGCGGGTTGCAGCTGCATGCCTTTGGCGGCGAACGCCCCTTCGACGACTGCTCGGGTTCCCGAGCCCTCCTCGCGCGCCAGATAGAGCTCCTGGCAGAACGCGGCGGCGGTGAGCGGTGCGCCGCGCGCCCAATCGTGCCCAGGTGCGGCGACTGCCACCAACCGGTCGCGGGCGAACTCGCGCGCGCGCACCGCCGGATCGCGCTGCGGTCCCTCGATCAGGCCGAAGTCGAGCGAGCCGTCGAGCACCCGCGCCTCGATCTCGGCCGTATTGCCGATCGCGACGTGCACCGCGATCGCCGGGTGCGCCCGGCGCAGCCGGCGCAGCAGGTCGGGGACCAGGTAGACGCCGATGGTCGAGCTGGCGCCGAGGGCGAGCTGGCCTTCGCGCAACTCGCGATGCGCGGCCAGCGCGTCCAGTAGCCGCGCGTGCAGCGCTTCGATGCGCTGGGTGTACTCGAACAGCAACCGACCGGTCGCGGTGGGTTGCATGCCCCGCGGCAGGCGGTCGAAGAGCGGTTCGCCGACGGCTCGCTCGAGGGCGGCAACCTGCTTGGACACGGCCGGCTGCGAGATGTGCAGACGCTGCGCCGCCGTGCCGACACGGCCGGCGGCAGCGACGGCATCGAAGACGGCGAGGTGGTGGCGGTTGAGGTGCACGGAGCCAATATAACTGTTGGTTATCTCAGATGTTCCCTGTTGGTCTTTGTGGAATGCCACGGCACCGCCGATGCTCCCTCGACGTTCGCCATGTGCCACTTCGCAAGCTCCACGATCCTCGCCGGAACCATCTTCTGTGCCGTGCTTTGTGTCAGCCCCGCCGCGGCCCTCGGGCTCGGGGCCGCGGCGGCCTGGGGCTGTTCGGCACAGAGCGGACCGGGCTTCGCGCGGCTGCGCCAGCTCCTGCTCCAGGCGGGCGTCGTCGGCCTGGGGCTGGCCGTCGACCTCGGCGAGCTGGCCAGCGTCGGCGCGCACGGGCTCCTGGTGGCCGCCGGGGGAATCGCGCTCACCCTCGTGTCCGCCCGATGGCTGGCGCGCCGGCTGGGTGTCGACCCCGTCGCCGGCCTGCTGATCGGCTGCGGCACCGCGATCTGCGGCGGCTCCGCAATCGCTGCGGTCAGCGCCGCGGTCCGCGCCCGTCACGACGCGATCGGCACCGCCCTGGCGGTGGTCTTTCTGTGGAACGCCGTCGCACTGCTCGTGTTTCCGTGGTGCGGCACCCGGCTCGAGCTCGATCCCGACGCGTTCGGCCGATGGGCCGGTCTCGCGATCCACGACGTGTCTTCGGTCGTCGGCGCCGCGATGGCCTACTCCGAGGATGCGCTGCCCACCGCGACCACGACCAAGCTGTCGCGCACCCTGTGGATTCTGCCGCTGACGCTGGTCGCGGCCGGCATCGTCCGGCGGCGCAGCCCGGACGCCAAACAGTCCAGAGTCGCGGTGCCCTGGTTCATCGTGCTGTTCGTCCTGGCCTCCGCCGTGCGGACGGCCAACCCGGAGCTCGCGGCGATCGACGGCGACATCATCGCCGCGGCGAAGGCCGTGCTGACCGGGGCGTTGTTCCTGGTCGGCGCCGGCCTCGACCGCCGGTGTCTGCGGCAGATGGGCTTTCGGCCCCTGCTGCTGGGCGCCGCACTGTGGCTGGTGGTGGGCGTGAGCTCGTTGTTGGTGTGAGCGCGGGCGGCGGATTGCGGCGCGGAGCGAGAAAATCGAGCCGGACTCCGTACTTTCGCGGGATGCGGATTCTGCTGGTGGCTCTGTTCTTGTCGGGGGCATTGGGGGCGCAGCGGGGAGGCGCCGAGCCGGCCGACACCGACAACGTCAAGCGCTTCGCCCTGCAGTCGCGCTTGTTGACCGAATTCTGGGGGCGGGCGCAGGAGATGCGTGCGGGCGTCGTGCTGCCTCCCGACCACCGCACAGACGAGCGTCTGCCCGTGTGCTACTCGATCCACGGCTTCGGCGGCTCGCACCGCTCCGCGTGGCGCGTCGGGCCGCGGCTGGTCGAGGCGATGGCTACGTCCGACTACCCGCGCATGCTGTACGTATTCCTCGACGCGAGCTGTCCGCTCGGCCACCACGTGTTCGCCGACTCGGTGAACAACGGACCCGTGGGCCGCGCGCTGATCGAGGAGCTGATTCCGGCCCTCGAAGCCGAGTACGGGGGGTGGGGCGCAGCCGAGGGTCGCTTCTTGACCGGTCACTCGAGCGGCGGCTGGAGCAGCCTGTGGCTGCAGGTCACGTACCCCGATCAGTTCGGCGGCGTGTGGTCCACGGCGCCGGACTCCGTCGACTTCCGCGATTTCACCGGCATCGACGTGTACCGGTTCGACAACGCCTACCAGACGCCGGACGGCGAGACGATCCAGCTGGTGCGGCGCGACGGCGAGTGGGTGATGTCGCTGAAGGAGTTCGCCCAGCGCGAAGTGCAGCGCCGGGCGTACGGCGGCCAGTTTGCCAGCTTCGACGCGGTCTTCAGCCCGCGCGGCGAGGACGGGCGCCCGCTGCCGATGTTCGACCGCGACACGGGGGCGATCGACGCAGACGTCGCCCTGGCCTGGCAGAAGTACGACATCACCAAGGTGGTGCAGCGCGACTGGTCCCGCCTGCAGTCGGCGCTCGCCGGCAAGGTGCGCGTCTACATGGGGACGCTGGACACGTTCCGGCTCGAAGGGGCTCTGTATCTGTTCGACGCGGCGACGCGTGAGCTCGGCGCCGACTTCGAGATCGTGTTCGCCGAGGGCCGCGACCACGGCTCTGTGCTGCGCAGCCATGAGCTGTGGCCGAACGGCTTGATCGAGCACATCCACCGACAGATGCACGAGCGCTTCGCGCAGGTTCGCCCGCGTTGACACCCCACGCCGCCTCGGTCGGTGTGCGCTGGTGGCCGGCGGCGTTGATCGCGGGCAGTGCGCTCCTCGCGATCGCGGTGCTCCAGCTCGGTGAGACGGACAACCAGCAGCGCGCCAACGTGCACAGCCTGGGCGTGGCCGCGCTTGCCGGAGCGTTGTTGTTGGTCTGGTTCGCGCTGTTCTCGCGCTGCTCGCGTCGCCTCCGGCTGCGATCCCTGGCCGGGCTGGCGGCCACAGGGGTCATCGCCTTCGCATCGCTGCGGGTGCGCGGCGTGACCGGCGACCTGCTGCCGATCTTCGAGTGGCGCTGGTCCACCCCCGCCGACGCACCGAATCCTCCGCCCCAAGCCGCCGTCACGGACGCGGAACGCACCGCCGAGATCGCCGGCCTGGCCGACTTTCCACAGTTCCTCGGCCCGGCGCGCAACGGTGTCCTGGGCGGCCCACGACTGGCGCGCGACTGGGCCGCGCAACCGCCCGAGCTTCTGTGGAGGCGCGCGACGGGCGCGGGCTGGTCGGGCTTCGCGGTCGCTCGCCACCGCGCGATCACCCAGGAGCAGGACGGCGACCACGAGGCCGTGGTCTGCTACGACATCGGCACCGGCACCGAGCTCTGGCGCCACCGGCACCGCGCCCACTTCGCGTCGGCGGTGGGCGGCGACGGCCCCCGCGCCACCCCCACCATCGATGTCGACCGGGTCTTTGCGCAGGGCGCGACCGGCGTGCTGCGCTGCCTCGCACTCGACACCGGCGCGCTGCTGTGGTCGCGCGATGTCGTCGCCGAGCACGGCGGCACCGTGCCCGAGTGGGGAGTCTCCGCCTCGCCGCTGGTATTGGCGGAGGCCGCTCCCGCGCACAGTCGCGTGTTCACGGCAGCCGGCGGACCGCAGCGATCCCTGGTGGCCCTGGCAGCCGACACGGGCGCGACGCTGTTCGGCGGCGGCGGCGATCCGGCACACTACTCCTCGCCGGTGCTCGCCCACCTCGCCGGACGAAGCCAGATCCTGCTGTTCAACGCCGAGGCCGTCGCCGCGCACGACCCCGGCGACGGCCGCGTGTTGTGGCGGTTCCCGTGGCGCCCCGGACACCCGCACGTCAGCCAACCGGTGCCAGTGGGCAACGACCGGGTGCTGGTGTCCAGCGGCTACGGCACCGGTGCCGCGCTGCTCCGCGTCACGCGCCGCGCTGACGGCCTGGCCGTCGAACCCGTGTGGAAGAGCCGGGCGATGAAGGCGAAGTTCACCAACCTGATCGTCATCGACGATCACGTCTACGGACTGGACGACGGAATTCTGGCCTGCGTCGCGCTGTCCAACGGCAAACGCGTCTGGAAGCGAGGTCGCTACGGGCACGGCCAAGTGCTGCGCGTCGGCGATCTGTTGCTGATCAACACCGAGTACGGCGACGTCGTCCTCGTCGATCCGTCCACCGAGGGGCTGGTCGAACTCGGCCACTTCTCGGCCCTCGAGGGAAAGACCTGGAACCCCCCCGCGCTCGCCGGCACCCTGCTCCTGGTGCGCAGCGACACCGAAACCGCTTGCTATCGCCTCCCCACCGAACCGTGATACTGCTGTACGACCACCCCGAATCGGGCAACTGCTACAAGGTCCGCCTCCTGCTGGCGCAGTTGGGCATTCCGTTCGAGACGCAGACGGTCTCGGTCACCGGCGACCGCGATGCGCAGCGCGGCGAGACGTTCTTCGCACGCAACCCCATCGGCAAGATCCCGACGGTCGTCTTGGACGATGGCACCGTGCTCGCCGAGTCCACGGCGATTCTGTGGTACTTCGCCGAAGGCACGCCGCTGCTGCCAGCCGACCGGCTCGGCCGAGCGCGCGTACTGCAGTGGATGGCGTTCGAGCAGAACAATCACGAGCCGAACATCGCGACGGCGCGCCACGCGGTCTCGCTGTCGGACGAGCAACCCGGTGAGGCGCAGCTCGCCGCGTGGCGTGCCGGGGGCAACCGCGCGCTGCGGGTCATGGAGCGCCACCTGCAGGGCAACGACTGGTTTGCCGCCGGCACCTACGGAATCGCCGACATCGCGCTGTACGCATACACGCACGTCGCCGAAGAGGGCCCGTTCGAGCTGGCCCCGTATCCCTCGGTGCAAGCCTGGCTGCAGCGGGTCGCCGACCGGCCCGGCCACGTCCCCCTCCGGCCGTGACGTCAGCGCTCGTCGGTGGCGACCCGGCACGAGCGACTGCCCAGCCACACGCCGACCATTTCGCCGAGGCCCTTGCGGCCGATCGGCTTGGCCAAGAAGTCGTCCATCCCGACGTCCATGCACCGGCGTCGATCCTGCTCGGTGCTGCTCGCAGTCACCGCCACGATCGGCAACTCCGCGCTCGGCCCCGCCATGTTGCGAATGCGGCGCGTCGCCTCGAGCCCATCCATCTCGGGCATGTGGCAGTCCATAAAGACCAAGCCATAGTCGCAACCATCGCGGGTGAGCAGATCGAGCGCTTCGCCGCCGTGATTGGCAACGTCGGCATCGCAGCCGAGGGTGCGCAGCATCGCGACGATCACCTTTTGGTTGACCTTGTTGTCTTCGACCACGAGGACTCGGCCGCTCTTGGCCAGCGGCGTCAGCTGCGCGGCAGTCGCGGCTCCCTGCAGGGACATCGGACGCAGCAGGCCGTCGAGCTCGGCCGCCGCCAGCGGCGTTGCGAGGTCTTCCATGGCGACCCCGGACATGCGCACCGGGCGCTGCCCCAGCGGCTGCAGGCCGATGACCCGCGGTGGAGTGCGCCCCAGGGCAGCGACGAACTCCTCCTGCACCGCGCGGTCGCTCGCCATCACTGCCGACGCGTCGACGAACACGACATCCGCCCAGGCTGCCCGAACGAGCGTGCACGCCTCCGCCAGCCCCGCGAACGGCCGCACCCGCACACCCCACGAGGACAGCTGCCGACAGAGCGCCGCCCGCTGCACCGGGTGCGGCACGATGACCGCTGCGCTGTCGACGTCGAGCCCGTCCCAGGACCTGCGGACCTTGGTGTCTTTCGGCGGCGGCAGCTCGAGCGGCAAAGACAAGCGGAACTCGCTGCCCCGACCCACCTCGCTGTCGACGCGAATCTCGCCTCCCATCAAACCGACGATCTGATGCGACACGGCGAGCCCCAACCCGGCGCCGCCGTAGCGGCGGGTCGTCGACCCATCGGCTTGCTGGAACGATGAGAACAACGCTTGGATCTCACGCTCCCCGATGCCGATGCCGGAATCGACGACGCGAATCTCGACGGCCACGTGCCGCTCATCATCGATCTGGTGGTCGACGGTGATCACGACTTGGCCTCGCTCGGTGAACTTGACCGCGTTGCTGAGGATGTTCAGCAGCACCTGACGCAGGCGCGACGCGTCGGCCAGGAGAGCCGTGGGCAGATCCGGATCGATATCGACGGCCACGGCCACGCCCTTCTCGTGCGCGTCCCACGCCACCAGGCGTGCTGATTCCTCGACCAGCGCGCGGACGTCGGTCGGCTCGCTCTGCAGCTGCAGGCTGCCATTCTCCAGCCTGGACACGTCCAGGACGTTGCCCAGCAGGTCCAGCAGGCTCGCCGCCGAGTTGTGCACCATGCCCACCATCGTGCGCTGCTCGGAGCTCAGGCTCGTGTCCCCCAGCAGCTCGGACATGCCGAGGATCCCGTTCATCGGCGTGCGGATCTCATGGCTCATGTTGGCCATGAACTCGCTCTTCAAGCGGTCCACTTCCCGCAGCCGGTGGTTCTGCTCGCGGATCGCCACGTAGGACGCCCGCAAGTTGTCACGCATCCGATCGAGCGACTCCGCCAAACGCACGAACTCGATCGAGTCCCCGGCGAACACGGCCTGCTCGAGGTCACCGGACCCCAATCGCGACGCGTGGGCCTCCAGCCGATGGAGCGGCCGCGAGACCAGAGCACGGAGTGACAGAATCAACACCAGGGCCAAGACGAAGAACGTCAGCGCCGCCTGCCAGATCACGCGCCGCTGGCTGGCGGACACCGGCCCGTCGACGACGCTGGTGGACAGGCCGAGGACGACCTCGCCAAGCGGGTAGTGATCCTCCGGAAACGAGTCCAGGGAGTGCTGACAGCCCTCACCGTTGTCGAGGCACACGACGCTGCGGTACTCGGCGACGCCGGCTCCGCCCCCCGGCTGCTGGCCCGCTTGAGCCACCACCGTGGCGTCATCCCGCAGGATGCGGACGTAGCGCACGTCGTCGGCTCCACCGACGAGACTGTTGACGTTGCTCTGCAGCACGGGGTAGTCCCGCGAAAGCAGCGCCTCGCGGCACGAGAGCGCCGCGGTGCGCGCGATCCTCCGCCCCTGCTGGTCGAGCAGGTCGGCCATCGAGCGGCGCTGCGACTCGACGTTGTAGTAGCCGCTGGCGACCAGGAGCAACGCGAGCACGGCGACGATGCCGGCGCCGACGCGCATCGCGATGCTGTGTCGACGCGCCCGTCGCAGCAGAGCTTCGCGCAACCCGCCGAACATCACCGACTCACCACCGGCCCCCGACACCGCTGCGCATGGCCGCTATCGTCCCCGCGGCGGGGTGGACGCGGTATCGCCGACCGCGAAGCGCTGTGCTCCCTGCATCCCGCGCCGCACGAGCGCGTAGTCCTCATCGGTCGCAACGGCAAAGCCCGAGACCTTGAGGGCCTTCAGGGCAGCCCGCGACTTGAGCGCCAGCAAGGCACTCTGCAGGGCCTTGTGGTGATCCGCCGGCAACCCGGCGCGCGCCACCCACGGCTTGGTGACGTTGTCGAATCGGTGCAGCACGCGGAGCGGCTGCTTGGCCTTGTTGAGCTTGGCGAACGTGCCTTCCTTGAGCGATCCGGCGTCGAAGTCGCCGAACTCGACAGCGCGGAACACCTTGTCGTGCCGCCCCAGATAGGCGCTCTTGCCGAGGTCGTTCTGGAACAGGTCCGCCTTCTGCAGCTCGTCCTGCACCAGGTAGCGGCCGATGGTCGAGTTCTCGTCGCCGAAGGCGAACGAGCGACCCCGCAGGTCGGCGACCGACTGGATCGGGCTGTCCGCCCGCACGACGATCATGCCTTGAAAGCGCTTCTTCCCACCCACGGTCTCCATCGCGACCAGCGAAACCCGCGGGTTGCGGCGCTTGGCCAAGATGTAGGACGCCGGCCCGAAGCGCGCGAAGTCGACTTCGCCCTTCACCAGCGCATCCAGCCCCTGCTCGTACGAGCTGAAGATGCGGAGCTCGATGTCGGCCGGCCGTTCCAGGACCGCCGCCACCTCGTTCTCGAGCGCCTCGATGACTGGCCGGAACTTGCCGTACATCGCGCTCGGCTTGTCCGAGGTGTAGACCCCGAAGCTCAGCTGAACAACTCGCTGCTGGGCGTGGACGCCGCCCACCAAGAGGCCGGCGACGATCCCCAACGCGCCGACCGATCTGGTCACCATCGAATTCATAGCAGTACTCTCCTCGCTCGATCTGCTATCGACCCCCCCGTGCACAGCCTTGATGGAAGCGCCTCAGGATCGGACAGGTGCCCTCCCATCAGAGTGCGCGACGCGAGACTGCGGCGCGACCGCGAGCATCACACGTCGCGACTGGGGACGCCGAAACGCAGGTGCGATCGGTCGTTCTACATCGCCGCCGCGCTCCGACCGGTCTTCAGAACAGCCCGGTCATCAGCGGATTGGAGAGCCGAGCTCCCGCCGCCCCGGCGGTCCCCCCCTGGATGGCGAGCACCGCACCCGCAGCCGACGGAAAGTTCGGCACCGGGACGGCGATCGTCAGGTGTCGGGTCACACCGACGACACCGACCGGAACGGTGAACGCCGAAGAGGGGTCGAGCCAGAACGAACCGAAGGGTGTCGACACCGGCGCGACGGCCGGGGCCGCGATCACCAGCGCGGCGGAAGCCCCCACCTGATCGAACAAATCCAGCAACGCCGTTCCACCCGGCGGCGCCCCGAGCCCGGTGAGGGATGGCTGCGAGCGGACGATGACGCCCGCCGGACCGCCGATCGCGGCGGCACCCCCTGCGGGGAGCAATACGACCTCTGGCGTCAATATCATCCTGCCGCTCTGCGCCAACAGAGCCACCGTGCCCGCCGGCGGCTGCGGGCCGAGGCCTGCGGCGAAGACGGTGTTGGCATCGCCGACGAGAACGAGCTCACCGCCGACCTGCGAGACCGCCGGCAGTGGGGGCAAGACCGTCGACGACACCGGGTCGATGAAGCCGTCGCCACCACTGGCGAGACAGCGGGAGAGGTAGACGTTGCCCGAACGGACGACGACGCCTTCGCCGCCGGGCAAGAGCTGGCCGAGCACATTCGCACTGCCGGCGCTTCCGTCGAGCTGTCCGGACGCGATCGTCACCTCACTGTTGTCAACGTCGACCGCCGGCCAACCGCCAGCCACGGCACACGCCGTGATCGAGACCATGGAGGATTGGTCGATGTCGATCCCACCCGCGCCGACCACTCCAGCCGGAAGGGTCCACGTGCTCGCCTGCAGCGTGACCCGCTCGATATGCACGAACCCGCCGTTCTGCTGAATCCGCAACAACGGTCCGGGGTTGTTGGGGCGGTCATCGATCATCGTCACCCCGCACAGGCTCAGCCGCCTGCCGGTCGGAACGCCGGCGATGCGCAGAGGCCCTTGCACGATCGTCGAGGTCGCGCCCAGGATCGTCACCCCCTGCGACAAGGTGGTCACCGGTTGGCCCACTGGTGACGACCGATACGTGCCATTGCGCACGACAATGGTGTCACCGTGGGTCGCCACTGCAAAAGCGGGCGGCAGGTCCTTGAAGTGGAAACCCGGACCGCCGATAGCATCGACGATCCACCGGCTCTGTCCGCTGATCACACAGCACAGCAGCTGGACTGCCAGCGCGCCGATCATCGGTCCTCGAGGCATGGTTCGCATTTGCGCCCGAACGAGTCAGCCCGGATTAGACGAGGCCGATCCCGCCGGCACAACCCCTGGACGACGCCGCGCCCGGCGCGCCGCCGCGCGGGGCATGCATCATCGGGAGTTCACGTAGCCGACGCCGGGACGGTACTCCTGGGTCGCCAGCACCGCGCCTTGGTCCGAACGCACCTCGATGCGATCGATGAGACCGTCTTGGTCCGCGTCGATCATCGCCGCGCGTTCCGCACCCCGCAGCTCGACGAGCTCGTCCATGATCCCGTTCTGATCGCGATCGAACCAATGGGCCGCCTCGGCCCCGGATAGCGCGTAGGCCGTGAACCGCTCGTAGATGCCGTTCTCATCCTCGTCGAACGCGGTGAACCGCAGATTGCCCTGCCGGTCGTGGCTGTGCTGGCGCTCGATGATTCCGTCGCGGTCGACGTCGACCATCTCGTACGCAATCGCTCCATTGTGGGTCCACTCGCTCAACGAGCCGGTCTCGACGCTCCGCGTCTCCCAGAGCGGAAATCGCGTCGCGTGCGCCAGCGCAGTTTCCGACTTGGCCCACAGCGTCGCGAACACCAGCGCGACCCCGGCCAACGCCAGAGTCCACCCCCACGGTCGCACCCCCCCACGCTCCGACGCGGATGCTCCCGCGGTCGCGGCTTCCTCTGCAGCCAAGGGCTCGTCGCCCAACTCGGCCGCCAGCTGCTCGCCGCTGCGCTTGGCCGCCGCCAGCGCCGCTTCGGCGTCGGCGACGCGGTCCGCGGGCACGCGCACCGAGACCCCTTGCTGGTTCATCAGGCGTTGGCTGACCGCGAACTCGTCGGCGAGCATGCCACCCCCGGGTACCAAGACCGGGATCTCCGCATCCTGCAGGACGGCGGCGATCACCTTGGCTTCGAAGGGCGTACGCGCCTGACGGAACTCGACGAACGACTCAGGTGATGCCATGGATGGAAACCCTGGAAAACGCCTTCATGAGACCAAGTCGGGATAGTACTCGCCCGCCGGGAACGCCATGCCATCGACGCGCCCGCGACACCACTGCAAGACTCGGCTTCGAACCTCGTCGGGGACATCCTTGTGGCGGTCGGCCTTGCCACTGACGAACAGCTCCGCGTCGGTCTGCAGCACGTGGGGTGGATGCATCTCGAATGCCTCTCCGTGCTCCTTCATGTAAGCGAAACCGCACTTCTCCACAACCGCAGAGCGCTCTTCCGGGTCGAGGGGGGCCATCTGCAGGAACTCGGCCACCGAGTCGACCACCGCCCCGAGATCCGCCTTCATCGACTCGAAGCTGACGAACAGCACGTTGTCGTTCTCCGCGGCGGCCTGCCACCATCCCTCGACATGGGTCGGCCAGGTGCCCCACCACATCTTGTCTTCCGACCGGAACCAGTCCTCCACCACATCGAGCCGGGGGGCAAACGCTCCGATGTTGGTGCGGATGAAGTCCACGCAGCTGGCGAAGCAAGAAACCGGGTGGCGCACGACGTAGACGTACTTGGCCGCCGGCGAGTACGGACATGCCGATCGCGGCAGGTGGGTCTTGATCACGACCGACGGACGCTCGCTGCCGATCTTGGGCGCGGCGGTGATCGGCACGCTCTTGTTGGCCTCCACCCACGGCGACACCGAATACAGCGTCGCGCCGCGCTCGACGAGGTCACCCCGGCCGCGCAACAACACTTCGTAGACCACGTGCTGCATCCAAGTCGTGCCGCACTTCATCTGGGTCACGACGAACACATCGTGCGCCGCGGGCTGGTACCGCATGGCCGCAGAGAAGCTCTCCGCCGAGCAGGTTCCCTTCGGCCCGGCAACCCCGTCGACCGAGAAGCTGGCCTGATCGAACGTAAAGTTGTCGCGGCGGCTCATCCATCGCAGGACGGGATAGAGCATCACCGCATGCCGGCGGAGCTTGGCCTTGAACGCCGCCCGTTCCGCGGGCGGCGCGCCGTAGTAGGCGAGCCCTTGCGTTTCTTGCTCGGTCCACGCCATCACGGTGCTGAGGTGGATGACCTGCACGAGGTAGAGCAGAAACAGCACACCGAGCACGCCGAGGGCAACCCAGAGCACATTCCAGAGATCGAAAGCGAGCATCGAATCGGCAGTCCACCGGCAAGGCCGAGCCCCGGCCGCCAGGCGCGGCACCATACCGAGTTCGACGGCTCTGGGCACCCGCGTCCCGGATTCGCCGAGCGCGGGCAATCAGCAGTGTGGCGCCGTCGCCACCGACTACAGTCTCGACGATGGGCAAGCGACCGCCGCAGATCGTCAAGAGCACCGGCGAAGTCGAGCCGTTCCGGCAGAGCAAGCTCACGGCCTCGCTGCGCCGTGCCGGGGCCAGCCCGGCCGACGTGCGGCGCGTGGTCGCGGCGTTGCGCGACACGATCCGCGACGGGACCACGACCAAGGAGCTGTACCGGCGCGCGCACACCCTCCTCCGCCGCGGCGGGCAGGCGACGGCGGCCCGCTACAGCCTACAGCGCGCGATCCAGGTCATGGGACCGGGCGGCTATCCGTTCGAGTTGCTCGTCGGTGCTCTCTGGCGCGAGGAAGGCTATGCCGTCGACATCGGCACCCATCTACAGGGGCGGTACGTGCGGCACGAAATCGACCTGCTCGCCACGCGTGGCAAACACCGCGACCTGGCCGAGTGCAAGTTTCGCAACGCCGCGGACGGCAAGGTCGACGTCAAGGTGGCGATGTACGTCTACGGCCGCGCCACCGACCTGGCACCTCCGCCGCGCCTGCAGCAGAGGTTCTGGTTGATCACCAATGGCCGCTTCACCAGCGACGCGCTGGCGTTCGGCGAGGGGATGGGGCTGCGCATGCTGAGCTGGGACCACCCTCGAGACGATGGACTGCGGGAGCGGATCGACCGCGCCGGACTGCACCCGATCACCGCACTCACCGCGTTGCGGCAGCGCGACAAGCAGTGGTTGCTGGATCGCGGCGTGGTCCTGTGTCGAGAGCTCTGCGAGCAACCCGCCCTCCTGCGCAAGCTCGACTTGAGCCCGAGCGCGCTGCGCCGCACGCGCGCGGAAGCCGAGCAGCTGGCAGGCCGCTGAAAAAGTCGTTCGCCCCGCCACCCGGCGCCTCGAAGCACCTTCTCAACCGCCCACTTGCCGGGGAGACCGACGCTGTCACACTCCCCAACCGCCGCTGACTTGCAGATTGGCGCCATTGACGTAGCGCGCGCCATCCGAGAGCAAGTACTCGACCGCGGCCACCGCATCGTCGACGGCGCCGACGTAGCCGGCGGGGATCATCTTCACCATCCGCTGGAGCTCCTCTTGTGGCGCCCCACCGGAGTCGAGAAACCCAGGCGAGACGACGTTGGCGGTAATGCCGTGCGCCGCCAGAGACTTCGCCAGCGAACGAGTCAAGATCACCACTCCGGCCTTGGCGATGTAGTGCGCGGTCACGTGAGTCTGCGCCGCCATCTTGTCGGCGTTGGCCATGGCGAACGTGACGATGCGGCCGAAGCCGCGCTCGATCATGCCGGGGGCCACTCGTTGCGCCAGGTAGAAGACCGGGTGGAGGTTGTGGTCGAACATCTCGTGCCAACCCTCGACACTCTCCTCCAACAGCGGCACGCGGTGGTAGGGACCGGCACAGTTGACCAGCGCGTCGATCCGCCCGAAATCCGCGAGCACGCGGTCGACCAGCGTCGCGCATGCTTCGCCGTCCGACACGTCGCAGCGCAGACCGGTCGCGTGGCCGCCGAGCTCGGCGATCTCGGCGACCAAGCTCTCGGCCGCCGCCGAACTCGTGCGGTAGCAGAACGCCACGCGCCAGCCTTGCACAGCGAGCCGGCGGCCGATGGCGCGCCCGATTCCCTTCGCACCCCCAGTGATCAGCGCAACCCGGTCACTCATCGCGCCTCCTCCCGCAGCGCCGCACGCAACCGCTGCTCCGCCTCTTCATCCCAGTAGCCGCAATCGAGCTCGATGAAGACCGATGTGTACGGCAACGTCATGTCGGTCTTCAGCACCAGCACGGAGAACGTCTCGGCGACCCGATCGAGCTGACCGATGATGTCGCCGTGCGGCGCCGAGCGCGGCCGTGAATCCGCCAACGTCTCGGCCAGCGCCTGGCGAACCTCGCCGATCCCCGGCGCGTCCGCCTCGGACACCCGACCGAGCTCGGCATCCGTCCATGGTACGGCGCGGACGTGCGCGCTGCGGCCAATCGCGGCCAGCACCGTGCGCACCGCGGCCAAGTGGTCACCACCGACATACACGGTCTCGATTCCGCCACCGCTCTGCTCCGGATACGCCGCATCGGCGACGACCACCCAATTGCGGTGCCCCAGCGATGGGAGCCTGCGCTCGAGCGCAGCCGCCCAATCGTCGCCGTCCCAGGTCGAACGCGCAGCCGGCACGGCGGCACATCCTCCGACCAAGAGCACCAGCAGAGGAAGCGACACGCACCATGGCCACACCATGGCCGGCGAGCATAGGGCGACGGGCGCGGGGATCGATCCCGATCCCGCCGGGGAACCAGCGAACCCGCCTTGCCCGTACAGTCCCGCGCCAACCGACGCCGATGCAGAGGGAGCGCCCGAAGCTTGCGTAGACTCTAGGGCGACGACTGGCCAAAGCTCGACCCGAACGATGACGATCACGCTTCGCTCCCAATGGCTGCGCCGACTTCTCCTGCTCGGCGCGGTCGGCTGTGCGATCGCCGCCGGCGCGGCCGTGCTCTGGTGGACGCGCCCACCTCTCCTGCAGGTCGAGCACGCGCCGAAGACATTCGCCCGACGCGCGGGCGCACTGAGCGCCAACATCTGCGGCACTGCGTTTCCCTGGGCAGCGCTGCGATACCGGATCAACGACGCGGAATGGCAACCGGTCCTGGCTGCCGCTCCGCGCACGCCGGCGCCGCGCTGGACCATCGAGCTGCTGCGCGAGCAGCTCCTACCGGGCGAGAACCGCCTGCAGATCGAAGCCACCGCCTTCGGCCGCGCAACGGTCGCGCGCAGCTTGCGGCTGAACTACGACGACAGCCCGGTCCGATTGCCCCTGTTGCAGGACTGGAGCGGACCGCTCGACGTACAAGACGGTCGTTGGGAGGTCGTCGAAGTCGATGGCGAGCGCCGGGTGCGGCCCGCGCTCGGCGCCGAGGGCTACGACCGGCTCCTGCTGGTCTGTGGTGCCGTCCGCGGTGGGCGCCGGGTGGAGACCGAGATCACGCTGCGCGCGTTCAGCCCCTGGCAAACCTGGGCCGGGTTCGGCGTGCTGACCATGTGGGGCGGACATCTCGACGACGGACACCGACCACGACGCGGCTGGCGCTACGCGATCGCGTGGTGGATGAAGCCGTACGGACCGTGGTGCGAGTTCTCCAACAAGCACGGCGATGCGCCGCGGCACGATTCCTTCAGCGGGGAGACCCTACCCGAGCCCGAACCCGGCTCGCGGTGGTCGCTGATCGCGGAGTGCTGGCCCGAACGCGACGCTGGCGGCCGGCATCTCCGGCATCGCCAGCGAATGAAGATCTGGCCCACCGGCACGCCCGAGCCCGCGGCGTGGCTGGAGACGACCGACAAGGGCGCCGCCGAGTTGCCACCGGCGGAGTACGCCGTGGCGCTGATCGCGCACGAGTGCAGCGCCGAGTTCGGCCCCGTGCGCATCACTGCTTTGCCCGCGGCCACGCTGCCCGCACCCCGCTGAGACAACGGTCCACGGTCGCAGCGGACGGCCACAACTCCGTCGGTTGTAACCGTGGCCCTGGACCCGCTCCCGTGACCGTCCGCGCCACCCCCGTTCGGCCCAGGACGAGGTCGGGGCTTGCCCCGTCCATAAACAACGCTACCGTCACCACGCGTCGATGCCGGCTGCGCCCCGCGCGCGGCGGCGTAGTCACGAGACACGTCATGAAGACCAACCGGAGCTGAACCCCCGGCGGACGCGGTCACCCGCGCCCGCCATGTCGCCCCTGGACCCCTCCCCGCCCCGGCGGGGGACCGCTCCGATCCGGCGCCTTCCCTCGCGCGTTTGCGCGACGGCGGCGAGCACTCATGAACGATTCACAGTCTCGGCCCGCGCGTGCGGGCTTTCTGCGCCGTGCCTGGCGAGCCACCCGCCGCGCATTGGCGGGTGAGCAGCAGAGCTACACGACCGGCAGTTTGCACCGCGGCATCTTCTTCTTGGCGGTGCCGATGATGCTGGAGATGGCGATGGAGTCGGTGTTCGCCGTCGTCGACATCTACTTCCTCGGCCAGCTGCACGACGCCACCGACGCCATTGCCGCGGTCGGCCTGACCGAGTCCGTGTTGACCTTGCTGTACGCGTTGGCCTTCGGGCTCAGCATGGCGGTGACCGCGACGGTCGCGCGCCGCATCGGCGGGGGCGACGAAGACGCAGCGGCCACCGCGACGTGGCAGGCGATCTTGCTCGGTCTCGGCATCTCCCTCGTGGTCGCGATCCCCGGCGTGCTGTTCGCGCCCCAGGTGTTGGCGCTGATGGACGCACCGGCCGAAGTCGTCGCCACTGGATCGGGCTACGCCCGGCTTCTGTTCGGCACCAACGCGGTGATCATGCTGATCTTCTTGATCAACGCCGCGTTTCGCGGCGCCGGCGACTCGGCCTTGGCGATGCGGAGCCTGTGGCTCGCGAACGGCATCAACATCGTCCTCGACCCGTGCCTGATCCACGGCTGGGGACCATTCCCACAGATGGGAGTCACCGGAGCGGCGCTGGCAACCACCATCGGGCGCGGCATCGGCGTGCTCTATCAGCTCACGTGCCTGCGCCGGGGACGCGGGCGCCTGCACCTGCAAAACCGTCACCTCACCGCCGACTACGGCGCCATGCTCCGGCTGTTGCGGGTGTCGGGTGGCGGCATCGCCCAGATGCTGATCGCGACGGCCAGCTGGCTCGGCATGATGCGCATCGTCGCCACGTTCGGCAAGGTGCCCGTCTCCGGCTACACCGTCGCCATCCGCATCCTGATCTTCAGCTACCTGCCTGCCTTCGGCTTGACCAACGCGGCGGCGACGCTGGTCGGCCAGAACCTGGGCGCCGGCAATCCCGATCGGGCCGAACGCGCGGTGTGGCTCACCGGTGCCTACACCATGTGCTACACCGCCGTGGTCACGGTGCTGTTCCTCGCCACCGGCCACCACCTGGTCGCGCTGTTCATCGAAGCCGCACCCGTGCGCCGCGTCGCCGAGGACGCGCTGCGCATCATCACGTACGGCTACGTGTTCTACGGTTGGGGACTGGTGATGATGCAGGCCTTCAACGGCGCCGGCGACACGATGACGCCGACCCGGATCAACCTGGTCAGCTTCTGGCTCCTGCAGCTGCCGCTCGCCTGGACGTTGTCGGTACCGGCAGGGCTCGGCCCGCACGGCTCGTTCTGGTCGGTGATGATTGCCGAGGCCGTGCTGACGGCGATCTCGATCGCGGTGTTTCGGCGAGGGCGTTGGAAGCAGCGGCAGGTGTGAACGTCACCGGCTGGCTCACCCGGCGGCCTGCCCCAACACCTGGCGAAGAACGCGGCCGAGGTCTTCCCGCCGATACGGCTTGGCGAGAACGGCGTCGAAGCCCACGATCGGCACCGTCGAGTAGCCGCTGCTGGCGATGATCTTCAAGTCACCCGCCAGCTCGCGGACCACGGGCAAGATCTCCGCGCCGCCCTTCCCCCCCGGCACGGTCATGTCGAAGATCGCGCAGTCAGCGGCAAGCTGGCTCGGCGGCCGCAGCAGGCGCACGACCTCCTCACCCGTCGCCGCCAAGACGACGCGGCAACCCAAGCCTTCCAACAAGGGGCGCACCGCGGCGCGGATCGACTCTTGGTCGTCCATCACCAACACGGTCGGACGGCCGGCGAGGCCGGTCGCGCGCGCCAACTCCGGCTCTCCCTCCGGATCCGTCGCCGCCACCGGTAGATCGATGCGAAACACCGCGCCGCCACCATCGGCATCGCGCACGTCGATCCGACCGCCGTGCTTGACGACGATGGCGCGCGCGGTGGCCAGGCCCAACCCCGAACCACCCGACTTGGTGGAGAAGAACGACTCGAACACCCGTTCGCGCAGCTCGGCGGGCACGCCGCAGCCATGGTCGCGCACTTCGAGCACGACGCGCGCCTGGCCGGTTTCGCCGCGCGAACTCTGCTCAGTCGCGGCATGCACCTCCACTCGACCACCCGGGTCGCTCGCCTGCCGGGCGTTGAGCAACACGTTCTCCAGGACGCGCTGCAGCTGGGCGGGATCCACCGCCACCGGCGGCAGATCGCCCGGGCAGCTCACTTCGCAGCGGACGGCCGCGCCGCTGAAGACGAGGTCGGCCGCGGCCCCGATCAACCGATCCAAGCGCGCCGGGTCGGCCACCGGAACACCACCCCGCGCGAACGACAGTAGCTGGCCCGCGAGCTCGGTGGCGCGCTGCACCGCGTGCTCACAAGCCCGAACCTCGTTGCCGACGCCGGCCGCCCGGTCGGCCTTCTCGCGCATCAGCGACAGATTGCACGAAAGGGCGGTCAGCACGTTGTTGAAGTCGTGCACGATGCCACCAGCGAGGACCCCCAACGACCGCAGTCGCTCGCTGTCGGCCAACTCGATCTGATGCGCTGCCAGCTCGCGCGAACGGGCCTGCACCTCGCGCCTGAGCTCCTTGTTGTAGCGGCGCTGATAGTGCCAACGCTGCCAACCGAACCCGACCAGCGCCAAGCCCGCGGTCGCCACCAGCCAGCCATACCATCGATTCCAGATCGGCGCTTGCACAGCGAGCATCGGCCCCGACAGCGGCGATCCCCACGTCGACCACGCATGCCGCGCTTGCGCGACGAAGCGGTAGTTCCCGGGCGGCAAGCCGGCGTAGTCCACGGTCAGGCGCGTGCGGCCCTTCGACAGGCGCCAATCGCGATCGAACCCCACCAATTTGGTGCGGAACTGCATGCGGTGCTCGTCGACGAACGACACCGCGCGCAACGCGAACTCGAGGTGGCGGGTTCCGGCGCCCACGTCGATCGACGGTCCATGCCGGGCCTCGCCGTCCGCCCGCACGTGCTGCACCGCGACGCGCGGCGGCGGGACGGTGCGTTCGCTGCTGGCCTCGTAGACCGAAACGCCCCGGTCGGTGCCGATCCAGACCCGCCCGTCGGCACCGCACAACGCGGCTCCCCGGTTGGTCTCGTGCCCGGCCAACCCCGTCGAAACCGTCTCGTGGTGAAGGCGTTGGCCGTTCCAGCGGAACACGCCGTAGTCGGTGCCGATCCAGAGCTCGTCGCGATGGTCGACGACCAGCGAGTACACCGGACGATCGATCGCCAGGGCACGGGCCTTGGGGCGCCGCAACACCTGGCCGTCCACTCGCCAGAGCCCGTCCCCCGCACCGACCCAAACCGCATCGTCCGCCGGCAGCACCGTGAACAAGCTGCCGGGCGAGCCGTCCTCGGGCAGCAGCCGCTCGCAGCGTTCGCCGCTGAACCGATAGAGGCCCTCGATGGTCGCCGCCCACAACACGTCGTCTCGCCAAGCGACGCGACGCACGACGCGGTCGCCGACCGCGGGCACCGGCCGGACCACGCCACCTTCGCTGCGCCACAAGCCCCGGGAAGTCGCCAGCCAGACACCCCGCGGATCGGTGGCGATCCCGACCACTTCGAGGCCGGGAACCGGGGCGACCTCGAACCACTCGAGCCCGTTGTCACCGGTCAGACAACCGAAACCTCGCTGCGATCCGGCAATCCAGACGCGGTCGTCCGCGTCGACGGCGAGGTCCATTGCCCGCTCGGCGTTGACCCGCGGCGGCCCGGGGGCGCTGAACGGCAGCGACTCGATCCGCCCGGAGTGCAGCAGGGTCAAGCCGCCGTTGTGGCCGAGAATCACCTGGCCTGTGGAACGCTCTGCGGCGGACGACACCTCGTCGCGCAACAGACCGTGTTGCCGCCCGAAACTGGCGAACCGCCGACTCACCAGCTTCGAGACTCCGATGTCGGTGCCGAACCACAGACTCCCCTCGCGATCGCAGTACAGGGCGTTGGCGGTTCCGGACACGAGCCCGTTCTGCGTGCCGAGCGACTCGATCCGACCGCCGAGCCCGTGCACGAAGAAGGTCCCGCCGCGCGCCGACACGTACACCCCACCCCGGCGGTCCGCGGTCACCGCCACCCGCTGCAGCCGGAGCCGGTCGAAGTCGAAGCTCGCGGCCCGGTGCTCGACGCCACCGTCGGGCTGCAGCAGCCCGACCCAGTCCAGCCCCGCGAGCCAGAGGCCGCGATCGCCATCCGCGGCGAGACCCCACACGCCCTTCTCGGCCGCGTCCGATCCGCCCCACAGCTCGACGACGGAATCGGGCGACACCGTGAACACGCCGTTGCTGGTGGCGACGCGCAGCACGCCTTGCCAGACTGCGAGGGCGCGCACGTCGCCGTGCCCACTGTCCGGTGCCAAGCGCTGCAGCCAACGCTCGCCGTTCCAAAGGAACACTCCTGCTCGGTGGGTGCCGACGACGAGCCCGGCCACCCCGCCGACGTCGACTCCGCGCACGGTGAAGGGTTGGGTGGCAACCGTGTTCGCCGCGAACTGCGGCAACTCCCGCCACTGCCCTGCACGGTGCAGCCAAACCACTCCGTCGTGGTTCAAGAGACAGAGCTCATCGGGTCCGGTGGGCGAGACCGAGATGACCGCCCGCCGCCTGCCGTCAGCACCGGCCTGTAGGCCGGTCCATTGCGTGCCGTCGTAGCTGACCGCGCCGACGCGGGTCGCGAACCACATGCGACCGTCCTCTGCCTGGCTCACGTCGTCGACGACAGAACTCGGCAGCCCATCGTGCTCGGTGTAGGAATGCACCAGGTAGCGCTGAGCAGGTAGCGCACACGCGCAGACCAGCGGCAACAGCACGGCGCGAGCTCGGAGCAGGCAGGCGGACATGCGGGTTCTGGTCAAGACGGTAACGCATCCGCGCAGGCAGCGCGCACACGGCATTCATACGTGCAACCGCGCGATCAGCGGACGCTCGCCGGCGACCCTCGGCGGGCGGCGGCGACCACGTCATCGACGCGCACGACGGTGCCCCCCGACGCCGCACTCTCCTCCGCTGCCGCCATGAAGGCGTAGATGGCCAAGGTCTCTTCTTCCGGCACAGGCACCCGCCGGTCGACGAAGAACTGCGCGATCGCCTCGACCAGGGGCCGGTAGCCGGTGAACCCAACCGAGTGCGTAATGCTCTCGCGACCGAACACCAGGGCGCCGTAGTCACGGTGGCCGTCGCGCACGCCGCGCAGCGTACCAACCCGCCCGTCGCTCCAGACTCCGGTCACGACGTCGGCGCCGGCCGTCCGCGTGCACTGCACGGTCTCGCAACCGGGCCCCATGACGGTGACCAAGATCTCGGCGCCGTGCACACCGTACCAGAACAGGCCGGGGTGGTGCGGCTCGGTGGGCGCCGGACTGAACGCGACACAACCGACCGCGTCGCGACGCGCCGCGGGCCGGCCAAGCCGGGCGAAGTCGGGACAGAAGCGCAGTGCCGAGCTCGAGAAGCACGGCACTCCGCGCGCTCGCGCGCGGTCGAACAAACGCAACACGTCGCCCAGCGACGCCGCCACCGGCTTGTCGACGAACACGGGCAACTGCCGGGCGAGGACCGGTTCGATCTGTTCGAGATGCTTGCGCCCATCGACACTCTCGAGCAGCACCGCGTCGACCTGGCCAACCAGCGTCTCGATGCTGTCCACGAGAGTGACCCCCATGTCCCGGATTTCGTCGCAGAACCGCTCGATCCGGTCCCGGCTGGCGGCGATGTCCGGACTACCGCCGGCGAACGCAGCCGTGACGCGCACCCTCGCCAGCGACCCGCGCGCGTCCGGGGCGTTCAACAGCCGGGTGAAGGCGACGGCATGAGAAGTATCCAAGCCGATGATGCCGACGCGCAGGACCGGCGCCTCGCCGGTGTCCTGTGCCGCGCACGCGGCGGTCCAGCAGAACAACCATCCGATCGCCAGGGTGCGCATTGCATCGAACAGTAGCCGATCACCGCCGTCACGACCCGCGGCGGGCGGGCTCCCGCTCCAACCACTCGCGGACCAAGTCTCCGTACGGGTCGGCTGCGGGCAGCGGCCACGAGGCCACCGGCGGCCGCGGGTCGTCGGTCGGCGCGAGCACCACGACCGCGGCGCGCAGCGCGGCATCGACACCGGGCACCTCGTGCGCCAGCGCTTCGACACTGCCGACGACCGCGTGCCGGGCCTCGCCCGCAGCGAGCATGTCCTGGGCCTCGACCAACGCCGCTCCCTCCTCACCGGGCTCCACCGACAAGCACAGGGTCGGTCCGCGCAGGCCGTGGCGCAACGCCACTTCGCCCGCGCACGAGCTGAGCAACGTGTAGGGAAAGATCGAAGCCTGGACGATTCCTTCGCGCAGGCCACCGACGTACTGCAGGTCGACCTCGAGGCTGCCCCGCCGGGTCTCGGTGACCAGTGCGGCTCCGGCCCGCGCGCCGCCATCCAGCACGCCCTCCAGCCCGCTGGCCATCGCCGCCAGCGCCAGCGACCGCGACTGTCGGTCGAGGCGACGGAACGTGTCGTCGCGACGGCCGAACACGGTGCGCGGCGTGCTCCCCCTGCCGGGGGCCGCCACCCCGAGCTCCGACCAAGCAACCCGCACACCTGCGCTGCCGGCGATGCCGTCCCGATCGACGTGGCCAACGGCAATGATCTTGGGCTGCGGCACGGTCACGACGCGAACACCACCGCCTGCTGCAGGCCACCGAATCCACCCGCGACCTTGAGCGAACTCCGAGAGCGAGACAACTGCCGCGGCGCGCGCACCAACGCGAGACGATCGTCGACGCCGACCGTGTCGAGCCCGACGTTGGCCGGCGCCATTCCGCGCTGTAGCGCGGCGATCGCGATCAACGATTCGATGATCCCCGCGGCGCCGAGGGTGTGCCCGAGCTGGGCCTTGCTGCCCACTGCCGGAGGCGTGCGGCCACCGAACACCCGGGCCAAGCCGCGCGCCTCGCTGGAGTCGTTGGCCAGCGTGCCGGTGCCGTGCAAGTGCACCAAATCGATGTCGGCGGGCTTCATCCCGGCATGCACCAAGGCACGCTCGGCGGCCACGGCCAACCCTCCGCCCTCGCGGTCGCACGCGGTGACGTGACAGGCGTCGTTGCCGCCGCCAAACCCCGCGACGCGCATACCGACCGATTCCGCCTCGCGCGCGGACAACACCAGCGCGCCCGCGCCATCGCCCAGCGAGATGCCGCGGCGGCCGGCGTCGAACGGCCGGCACGGCTGCGGATCGAGGATGTGCATTCCGCTGAATCCGGCCAGGATGAACTGGTTGATCGCATCCGTGCCGACCACGAGCACTCGCTCTTCGCGACCGCTGGCGATGCGGCGCGCAGCCATGGCGATCGCGGCCAACCCGGAGGCGCACGCACAGGAGACGGCACCGAGGACGGCGCGGCAACCGAGCGCGACCGCGACCCGGCGCGCCAGCCGCATCGGCGAGGCCAGGCCATCGCCGGGACAGTGGATGCCGGTCAGCTCGGCCTTGGTCGTCGCCAACACCAAGCCCACGGCGGCGGCATCGATCCAGGCTTCGGCCAGAGCCTCGCGGGCAGCAGCGACCGCGGCAGCCCCCGGCAACGACGCTTCGTCGATCCCCTCGCACCAGGGATCGGCGGGGAACTCGGCGACGGCCTGTGCCGCAACCGCCACTGCCGCAGTGCGGCGGCGGGCGCGCAGCGCGCGCTCGCCGGCGAAGATCCCGCTCAGGAGGGCCGGGACGCCGGCGCCGAACCCGGTGACCGCACCGCGGCCAGAGACGTGCACCGCGCGACTCAGCACGGCGTCGAGCGTGCGGCCGCGAAGGCAGATGGACCGGGAGCGGACATCGACGCGAATGCTAAGGCGGTGCCGGTGGAATCGCCGCTCTCGTTTTGGCCCCGTCTAGCGCGACGGCTCGAGCCGCGTCTCCTCGCGGGTCTCGATCACGAGCCGGTAGCCGAACCAGTGGTTGTCGACGACCGTGCGTCCCGGCGCGGCCCACCGTGGGTCGGCCCAGGTGTGGCGGACGACGATCTCGCCGGATGGCTCGCCGTCGACCCGGCGAAAGCGCCGCTCGAGCAGGCGGCCGCCCTCCCACCGTTCGGAGACCAGCTCGCCATCGACCTCGGCCGAGCGCTCGCCGGCGCCTTCACCCGCCAACCACGGATAGAACGCGCGCTGCACGTCGAGCAGGATGAAGCGCGGGGGAAACGGCAGGGGCTCGGAGGTGTTGTTCTGCAGGCTCACCTCGCCGTCGTGCAGCTCGATGGCGAACCCGACCCCGACCGGCGACAGCCCCAACACCGTGAGCTCGTCACCGCGCTTCTGCACCACTGCGTCGAACCCACGCCGCTCGCCATCCCCCCACTGCGCCGAGACCCGCTGCCGCCACAGGACGTCGATCGACAGGTCAGAAACAGCGCGCAGCTCACCGGGATAGTCGGCGTCTACGAGGCGCGGCCGGGGCGGCGACGCGCACGCCGCCATGCCGAGCGCCAACAAGAGAAGATCCCTCGACTTCGTTCTGCTCAAGGCTCGGCGGACTCGACCGTCAACAGGACGCAGACGGTAGGCGCCACCAGGAGCGCGCACAAGGTGCCGACGCCCGCCGTCAGACCGATTCCCGCCAGCGACGGCTGGCCGGAGCACGCCAGCAGCAAGAAGCTCCACGACGTGGTCACTCCAGAAACCGCCACCGCCAGCAGGGTCGCCTCGAGGGCGCCGCGATCGCCCCGCACTTCGGCCAGAAACACCCCGGAGTCGACGCCGAGGCAGACGACGAACAGCAGCGCCACCAGCGAGAGCGTGTTGAGCTCGACGCCCAGCAACGCCACCACGCCCATGGCCGCCGCGGCGGCGAGCACTGCCGGCAGGTAGGCGATCGCCGTCGGTCTCAGCGCGCGGTGGCGCAGCAACACGAGCAGCAAGACCGCCACCAGCCCACCGCCCAGCAGGCGGCTCATGTCAGCGCGGTACGCACCATAGGCGCGACTGAGCACGGCCTCGATGTCGACCAACCGCGCGCCGTCGATCGCCGCCAACCGCGACTGCACCGCCGCCTCGTCGGCCAGCTCGTGCAAGAAGCTGACGAAGCCGACGCGCTCGCCCAGAGTGACGCGGAAGGAGCGCACCAGCGGCGCCATGGCGCTGCTCTCCAGCGCGGCCCAGGTCAACGGTGCGGGCGGCTCCGTCGCCAGCGAGGCCTGCGCCTCGGCGAACGCGTCAGCGCGGAAGCCGTGCGCGGCGAGCGCCGCCCGCAGCCGTGGCCAGACCTCCTCGCCCCGCGCGGCCGCGTCGATCGCCCGCTGCCGCGACGCGCTCGGCAGCCAACTGGCAAGCGAGCGCACCGCGCCGAGCTCGCCGGCGTCGACGGCGGCCGACAGCACACCGTGCACCGCATCGTTCACCTCGAGCGCGGCCTGCTCGTCGCTGCCGACCGCGACCACCAGCCGCCGCTGCTCGTAGCGCGTCACGCGCTCGACCACCGCTCGGTCCTCGGCGAGCAGCGCGGAGTCCGGAGCGTTGAGTCCGGCCAAACTGTCATTCCAACGCAAGCGCGGCAGCCCGACGGCGGCCACCGCGACCGCGAGCACGACCGGCAGCGCGAGGACCCAACGCCGCGCACCGCGTGGCGACAGCAGCCGCGCCAGCCCGCGCGACGCCCAGCGCGCACAGCCGCCGGCCGCTCCGGCCCCGGCCAGCGGTGGCAAGAACGCCCAGGTCGCCGCCAGGGCGGCGGCCACCCCGGCTGCCGCGAACCACGCCAGCTCGCGCAACCCCGGGTAGGCCGACACCGACAGGGCGGCGAACCCCAGCACCGTGGTGGCGGCACCGAGCGTCAGCGCGGGCAGGATCCGTCGCAGCGTGCAGCGCGGCCCGCCGGCGGCAGGCGCCAGCACGTGGTGGCAGTAGAAGTGCACGGCGTAATCGACGGACACGCCGATGAGCGCGGCGCCGAAGGCCAAGGTGAGCCCGTGCACCGCGCCGCCGGTGAGCAACACCGCGGTGGTGCCGGCGAGGAAAGCGGCACCGAGCACCGGCAGGACCATGAACACCAGGCGGACCGAGCGAAACAACAGCGCGAACAAGACGGCCAAGCCGAGCGCCGAGCCGATGCTGACCCGCTGGATGTCACTCTTGATTGCCGCCTCCGCCGCGACGGCGTAGCGATGGGCACCGCTCTGCAGCAGCGACCATTCGGCGCCGGAGGCGCGGCGCACGCGCTCGAACGCGGCACGCACCCCGGCGAGGAAGGGCCGCTGCTGGCCGGCGTCCACCGACGACGCCCGAGTCGCCAGGAACAGGACCGCAGCCGTGCCGTCGCCGCTGACAAAGCGGCCGTCGATCACTTGCAGCCCCTCTGCCCTGCCGCCGAGCCAACTCTGGAACAGTCCGGGAAGGATCAACAGCGGGTCTCCCGGCGCGACCCGCGTCAGCAACGTCGACATCGGCGACGCCAACCGGCGCTTGAGGCCGGCGACGGCGTCGCCGATCCCTTCGGTCGACAACACCCGCGCCGCGGCGTCGGCATCGCCCGCGACGAACGACCACCGCCGCGGGTGGTACAACCGCCAGAGCTCTTCCTCCAAGTCCGGCGGAGGCCCGCCGTCGACGAACGCCAGCTGCTCCGCGACCCCCGGCTGCGCGCGCAGCGCGGCCTCGAACTCGCGACTGGCCCGCACCGCCGCCTCGGTGCTGCCCGTCTCCACCAGCAGCACCAACATGCGCGACAGCTCACCAGCAGCCAATTGCTTGGCCAGGCGCACGTCATCGCCAGGCGCGCCGTCGGGCAAGAAGTGCGCGACGTCGGTGTTCACCGCCAAACGCGCGGCGACGAACCACGCCATCACCGCGAGCGCGGCAATCCCGACGGCGGCCCGCCGGCCAGCGGTCACCGCACAGCGCGCTCGCCGCGCTTGGCCTCGCCGCCTTCGGCGCGCCCCGCCTCGACAGCGGCCGGACCGAACAGCTGCCGCCGCTCGGCCGCGCTGAAGCGGCGCCGCGGATCGGCGGCCGTGATCCGCGTCACCGAGCGGTCGCCGTTGGGCTCCTGCACCTCCAGCTCCTCGACCGCCGCGCCGACGCCACGCAGCTCCAAGACTCGCAGCATCTTCGTCAGCGGCTCGCGCCGCGGCACCAGCCGCAGACGCCATCTCCCGTCATCCGGCGCCGGCACGAACTCGATTTCGTAGGCCTCTGCCAACCCGGCCCGATCACCGGACAGCACGCGCACCAACGAGGTCACGAACACCCGCAGCGCGTCGTTCTGCCGCAGGTCGATCACCTCTTCGCCGTCCTCCCCGCGCATCCGCAGAGTCTTCGGCGTGATCACCAACTCGGTGCGCTCCGGAGCGGTGACGTGCCGGGCGAGAAAGCCGGGGTGCAGATAGTACAGCCGCCCGCGACTCTCCAGCGGCACCGCCAACAGGGACAGGTGCTTCTCCTCGACGAACTCGGCCTGCAGCCCGCGCACTTCGGCCAGCAGCGCGAGCAACTCGTCGGCGGTCGTCGGCGAGGGCGCCGCGACCGCGGCGCCCTCGTGCTCAACCTGCTGCGCGGACAGAGGCGTCACGAGCAGACAGCAACCGAGGACGGAGGTGCGCAACATTTCGTCGAGTCCAAAGCTTGGAGGCGTGGATTGTGTCGCGCTTCGACGACACAAGCCAGCGGTGTAGCGCAGACCGATGGGACACCGAGTGGCCGTGGTCCGAGCTTGGGTTTCACGGCAGCCGCCCCCTGCCCGAGCCGAAGCCCCTGCAGTAGAAGCCCACTGACTCACGCCGGCCGCTCGCGGAAGTCCAACCGCCCCCGCGACCGCCGCCACCCCCCCTTCAGCAGCCAGGTCCGCGCCCGCACCGTCGGCCGCGCCACCGGCTCCGACAGCTCCACCCCCTCGCGCCACCCGTCGAACCAGGGCCCGGACGAGTAGACGTCGATCGCCTGCCGCGGCCGCTGCCGGTGGTGCCAAGCATTCTGCAGCACATACACCAACGCCCGCCGCACCTCCGTCGGCGAGCGCAGCACCCGCTCGTGAAACCGTTCGGCAAACACCCGCCCCGAACGCCCCCACAGCTTGTTCAACCCCCGCGCCATCCGCACCAACAGCCCGGTCATCCCCCGCGTCAACGCCTCCCGATCCTTCGCCTCGACCAAGAGGTGCAAGTGATCGCGCTGCACCGAGAACTCCACCAACCGAAACCCGAACCGCCCACACCCCGCCCGGATCCGCTCCACCAACATCCAGTAAGTCCGCGCATTCCGTAAGCCCGGCAACCCCCGACACAACCGCACCGTCACGTGCAACGGATACCGCGCCACCAACGCCCCCCGCGCCAAGTGCGGCACCGTCTCATCACTCACCTTGGGCCGACCAGCCCCCTCCCGAGCCCCACCCCACTGCCGAAACGGCAACTCACCCTGCACCACCCCACGGCGTCGTCCACCGCGCCCCGATCGAACTGCCTTGCTCGTCATTTGAATTAGCGACCTTATCAAAGAGGGAGTCAACATGCAAGAATCCGACAAGGAATCTGCGAAAGCGGCCGGCGAATCGCACGCTACCCTGCTCCCAACAATCTCGACTCCAGAACTGAGGCGAGTGCGCTCCACTCCGCGACGAAAACCGCAATCTTGATTCCGCGACCTTCAGTCTAAGAGAGCCAGCCCATCAAATAGGATCGGGACCGCCGCCCGCAGCTCCGTCACCATCGGCGTCGGTCGCACCCTGTGCCTCGTCTTGGACCGATGCTGATGGTGATGGAGCTGCGGGCAGCCCCGCTAGCTCTCGATCCAGAGGCCGAGGGAGCAAGCGCTCGCGCTTCCCTCTCCTGCTCCCACACACCTCCAGCTCCAGAGCTGAAGGCTCGCCTCACCACCATGCCGAGTAGCCGCGGGGGGTTGCCCCCCCGCAGCTCTCACAGAACCGGACTTGTGGGTCACACATCCGGCTCTTCAGGACGGTATCCCCCAAAGGGGCCGCCAGTCGTAACGGCGCTCGTCCCAGAGCTTGGAAAGCGACACCAGCCGCTCAGCAAACCACTGATTGGGATAAGCGCGTTTGATCGCTCCCGAGTTGCTCTGCCACCACGTGCCACGCCGGCCAAACGCGGTGCGTGCAGCCGACTGCCAGCTGCACCCACGGGCGACAAGGTCTCGGAAGAGGTATCGCGGTCTCTTCTTCTGCCGAATGATGATCGCCCGCAGGCGTCGTCGAATATGGCCATCGAGATTCCGCAAGGTCCGCCACGCGGCCTTCGTGATCAGCTTGAAGTAGCCGATCCAACCACGGAGGTAACGGTTCAGTCGTTCGATGCACCAGGACAGCCGACCACCCCAGGACCGCGGCGTAAGCTCACGGATTCGGGCGTCGATGCGATCCAGAGTGCGACGGGACAACTGCACCGTCAGCCAGCCCTTTCGAGTTGCGCCTACGCGAAACCCGAGGAAGTGCCGGCGATGGGCCAGGTCGACGGAACTCTTCGCTTCGTTCACTTTCAGTCGCACGCGACGTTCGATGAACCTGCGAATCGAAGCCATGACCCGGTGTCCTGAGCGCTCGCTACCGACGTAGATATTGCAGTCGTCGGCGTAGCGCACAAAACGCAACCCGCGTCGTTCCAACTCCCAGTCCAGTTCGTCCAGGACGATGTTGGACAGCAGAGGTGATAGCGGGCCGCCCTGGGGCGTTCCTTCTTCCGTGATGACGCGGGTGCCATCTGGAAGAACCACGTTCGCTTTCAGCATCAGGCGGATGATCCGCAGCACCCGACGGTCCTTCACCTTCTGAGCCAGCCGGTCCAGGAGGCGTTGGTGATGGACACGGTCGAAGAACTTCTCCAAATCGATGTCCACCGTGTACCGCCGACCCTGCTTCACGTAACCCGCTGCTTCGGCGATCGCTGTGTGGGCTCCCCGCCTCGGCCGGAAGCCGTGGCTGCTGTCGTGGAACGTCGGGTCGTAGATCGGCTCCAGAATCTGGCGCACGGCCTGTTGGACCCAGCGGTCGATCACGGTTGGAATCCCGAGACCCCGCTGCCCACCACTGGGCTTCGGGATCCACACCCGACGAATATCGCCGGGCGCGTAGGTCTCCATGAGCAGAGCATCGCGGAGTTTCGGGAGCAGGTGTTTCGCATGACGCTTGACCTCTGACACCGTCTGTCCGTCGACGCCCGGGGCGCCCTTCTTGCTTACGACATGTGCCAGTGCGCTTCGCAGGTTGCCCTGCTCCGCGACCAGCTCCAGCAGATGGCAGTAGCCGTCCGCTGGCGGTGGAGCCGATTCCGATCGATGGCTGCAATCCGTCGTAGGCACCGACGTGGACTTCGTGGCAGATTCGTCTGCCCTTCCGGCCACGCCGTCCCCTTGCGGGCTCTCGGCGAAAGCGAACTGCAGTTGCCGTGGTTTCGGCTTTCTCATCCTGTCACCCCCTTCGCTCCACCGGCATTACCCGGCTTCATCACTACTACGGGGTGATCCGACTTCGCTGCATGCCTTGGTGGGTCGTCGTTGCCTCCTCCCCACCTACCGCTCGAAGCGGACACACAGAGATCTCCCTGGGTAAGAACGCAGAGTTTCGCGCCGCCGCCGGTTCCAGTACTCCGAGGTCGCGACTGGATATCGGGCGTCACGTTGGATGGCACGCTGACCCAGACCTCGAGAGCCTTACGGAACTTCGCTTTCGCTCGGTGCTGCGCTGCGTCTAGGGCTTCCATCCCACACGACCTCGCGGGAACAGCACGGCACGGTGTCCGTCCTGTTCTGGCATCCCGGATCAACACCGCGCACCGCCCTCTCGGACGGCACACGGCTCCCCTTTCTGCCTCGTGCAGCTGCCTTCGACTCATGGTTTCCTCCAGTACGGATCCATAAAGAACTTTCATCTTCAACTCTGCGCCCATGCCAGGCGCAACACCGACGACAGCGGTCCAAGACGAGGCACGGGGTGCGACCGCCGCCGACGGTGACGGAGCTGAGGCGAGTGCGCTCCACTCCGCGACGAAAACCGCAATCTTGATTCCGCTACCTTCAGTCCCAGAGGGCCAGGCCATCAAACACGACCGGGACCGCCGCCAGCTCTCGATCCAGAGGCCGAGGGCTTCCGGAGGCGGGACTACTCACCATGGTTGACGCTCGGCTCCGGCAGGCGCGCCAGCAGCGCGTCGGGCGTCGTCGCCAACAGCGTCCCGTCAGCGTCGGTGGTCGCCAACACGGTCGTCGCCCGCGCGCTCCACCGGTCCACCTCGGGGTTGCGGACGTCGTAGCTGATGCGAATCAGCGGCGAGACCTGGCCGAACCACGCGGTTACGTGCACTGGGTCGCCGTAGTGCAGAGGCGCCATGTAGCGGCACTTCGCCTCGACGACGTACATGCGGAAGCCGAGCTCGCGGATCTGGTGCACTTCGAGATCGACGCTGGCGAACAGGGCGGCGCGGGCGACTTCCAGCCACTCGAAGTAGCGGCCGTGCCAGGCGACGTTCAGCGGGTCGCAGTGGTGGAACGACACGCGGGTCGTGCTGAGGATGGCGTGTTCCGGGCGTCGGATGCGCGTCACAACAGGATCTAGTTCAGGTGGGCCCAGATGGCGTCCGCGATCAGCGCCGCCTTGGCGTGGATGCCACGGTCGTTCATGTGCCCCAGGTCGAGGAACACATCGGAGTAGTCCGCCAGCATCGCGGCGTCGAGGTCGACGAACAACACCGCGTCGCCATAGCTTTCGGCGATCTCGCGCATGCGCTGGTTGCACTGCTCGACGTGCGCCTTCTGTGGTTCACCGATCTCTGGCGCTCGGTTGTACGGCTGCGTGGTGAGCACCGGAACCACGCCGCGCGCCAGAGCGAGGTCGGCAAAGGTGCGCACGTTGCGCTCGTACCACCGGAGATCCTCCATACGTTCGCGCTTCGCACCGGCATAGCGAACGTCACCGCGCATCGCCGCTGCACCAATCCAGCCCCACGCCGGAGTCTCGAACCAGGCGTCCTGCAGACCGCGGTAGATCACACTCGCACGCAGCAACCAGCGATCGGGAATCGGCGGCATCGAGAACCGGCGGAGCACATGGCTGTAGTCGGAGCGGGCCTCGGCCCGCACGTCCCGCACCCTTCCGTCGTTCCACGCGTGGTGGAACACGACGTAGTCGGGCGAGAACCACAGGCCGTTCAAGACGAGATTCACCAGCGAATGGGCGCTCGTGTAGTAGCCGATGCCGAAATTGAAGGCTTGCACCTCGGTGCGGCCGCGCACCGGACCGTTCTCATCGAGCGCTCGTTGCAGTCGGGCCCGCGCGATGTCCGGGAACCCCGTCGCCGTGGTCGAGCCACCGTGGCACACGACGCGCAAGACATGCGCCGGCTTGTCTCGCTCGTGCATCGGACCGAGGAAGCCGAGCTCGTTGAAAGGGGTCGGCCACCGCATCTGCGCACTGTCCTGCGGCCGGGCCTTGGGCCGGCCGGTGAACTGCAAGAACGGGTGGGCCTGGAACACCACGAGGTCGGGATAGGTCCGCGCCGAGAGGTCGAGCAAGTGCTGGCGCAGCTCCGGGTCGCGCGCCATCACGACGCGCGCCGTCAGCTCGATGCCGACCAGCAGCAACAGCGGCAATCCGGCGGCCGCCAGCCGGCCGCCGGACGGACGGCGCCAAACGGCCCAGGCCCACGCCAGACAGAGCGCTGCGCCACACCACAGCGGAAGCCGCTCGGCGGAATGCAGCGGTCCCATCGCCACCGTGCGCTCGGCCACGGGAGGCATCAGCAGGATGCCGGCCATCCCGCCGATCACCGCGATGCCGCGCAACAGCGCTCGACGACTCATCTCGCGCGGAGCATTCGACACAACCACGGCATCGAGACGATCATATGCCGAGCTCGGCAGTCGTGAGACCGAGCCGGCGCACCATGCGCTGATCGCCATCCTGCCGTGGCATCACCGCTACCTCGCCGCTGCCGTCGGGACGCTGGTCGTCGCCAGTGCCTATTGGACCCACCAGCTCGGCCTGACTCTCCTCCCGGGCTGGGTCGCGCTCAGCGTGTGGGCCGGGCATCGTCAGGGTGCGCCAACCACTCTTGGCACGGTCTTGCTGCTGCTCGCCGCCTACACCGCCGCCGTCACGCTCGCATTCGCTGCTCCCGCCTGGCGGCACGGCCTCGACGTCACTCCCTCGCTGGCAGCGGCCAGCGGGCATCTCCGACTTCTCGCCGCCGGCGACCAGTCGTGGCTCGACGTGCTGTGGCACGGGTGGCTATGGCCGAACGCCGGCATCGTCGGGCTGGCACTCGCCTGCGCATTCCGGTCCGCGGCAGGCGCGCCAGCCGCGGTCTTCGTGCTGCCGTTGGTGGCCACCGGCATCGTCAGCGGCGCCCTCGAACACGGCGGCTACTCGGTGGGAGCTCTGCCGATGCTGGGCTTGATGGTGGCACACGGCCGTTGGCGCACCGCGGTCTGGGGGACGTCGGTCGGCTGCGCCCTGGTCGCGCAAGGGTGGCTGGCGCACGGCCACCTCGAACGCTGGAACGCCCCGGCGAGCGCAACCGAGGCGCAGCAGCGCGTCCCCCGGCTGATCGCCGCCGTCGAGGGAGACGAACCTCCGCAGCGGATGGTTTCGACGATCTGTGCGCACATCGATCTCATCCTCGAGCGAGGCGGTCGGGTCGGCTGGGACCTCGGCTTCGCGCGGCACCTCGAACACTTCCCGCGCGCCACGCCGTATGCCACCGCGCTGAGTGCCGCGATAGAGAGTCGTTACCGCACCGAGCACCACGCGCACGACACGTGGCCGCTGCTACTCGTCTCCGCGCTGCGGTGAGACATCCGGCGACGGTGCCTGCCAGAAGTCGAAGAAGTTGAACCAGTTGTCCGGCGCCGAACGGGCGTAGACCTGCAAGCGGTCGGCGTAGCGCTGCACGACCTCGGCCAAGCACTCTTCGCGCCGCGCGCGCGGCAGCTCGATCACGTCGGCGAACGGCTCGCAGTGCAGGTCGTACCGATTGGGCTCGCGATACAGCCCGAAGACCAGGTAGACCGGGCAGCGCAACAGCGATGCCAACAGGAACGGGCCGGCGGGAAAGCTGGCCTCGTCACCGAAGAACCGGGCGCGGACGGTGCGCTCGTTCAAGCCGACGCGATCGCCCAAGATGGCCACCAGGTCACCGGCATCGACGCGCTCCTTCACCTTGACCATCGAACCGACGAGGTCGTCGCCGAGGTGGATGACGCGCGCGGCCTGCTCGGGATTCAGCGCCTCGAGCAGGCTGTTGATCATCTTCGCGTTCTTGAAGTAGCCGAGGATGTGGATCGGCACGCGGTCGGCATCGCCGCCCGCCCGCATCGCCTCGAAGCTGCCGAGGTGGGCGCCGAGCAACACCGCGCCCCGGCCGGCGTCGGTCTGCCGCCGCAGGTGTTCGTCCCCGGTCCGCGTGAAGCGCAGGGCGCCGACCCGGCCGCTAGCGAGGAACACCCGGTCCATGGTGGCCTGGGCGAACGTCCTGATATGACGGTACACCTGCCAAAACCCGGGCGGCGCCCCGTGCACCCGTTCGAGCCACGCCTTCGAGCTCGCGACCGCGCGTCGATCGAACAGCCTGTAGTAGAGCGCGACGCCCCACACCACGAGTCGCATGGCGCGACGACCGAGCAAGGTCGCGAGCCGATAGGTCACGCGGATCAAGAGCAAGGTCCCGCGCTCGCCCTGGCTCAACCAGGTGTCGCTCACCCGGCGTCCGCGGTCCGGCGCCGCCCGGTGACCGAGTCCCAGAGCCAACCCACCGAGCCCGCCGTGCAGAGCCGAGCATGCAGCCAGGCGAACGCGAGGTTGTCGCGCAGCGGCCGAAAGTGGGACACGCCGCCCGCCTCCGGGGTCAAGTAGCGCACCGCCACCGGCAAGTTGACCACCGGAGTGCCACAGCGGACGAGCCGGACGATCACCTCGACGTCGAAGCCCATCCGGTCCCCCGTGCGCCCCAGCCGTTCGACGGCGGCCAACGGATAGACGCGAAAGCCGATCATCGCATCCGCCACCGTCACCTGCCGGCCGACCTCGAGGGCGACCCACATCGTCGTGAACCGCCGCCCCACGGCACGGACGCGCGGCACGGTCTCATCGTACTGAGGGTAGCCCAGCACCAGCGCTTCCGGTGCCGCGCGCGCCGCCGCGACGAACTCCGGCACGCGGCCGAGATCGTGCTGTCCATCGGCATCGACCTGCAGCGCGTGGCTGAACCCGAGCTCGCGCGCCACCGCAAACCCAGTCTTCACCGCGGCTCCCTTGCCGCGGTTGCGGTCGTGGCGGCGCACCGTCGCCGCCCCCGAGGCGCCGAGCGCGGCACACGCCGCTCGCCCCTCGGCGGCACTACCGTCGTCGATCAGGACGACGGCGAGGCCGTGGGCACCGAGGGTTTCGACGACCGCGGCGACCGTGCGAGGGTTGTCGTAGGTCGGCACCACCGCGCACACTTCGACCACCGAGCTCATCCCGGGTGCACCTCGTCGACGGTGGCCGGCGCGGTGTCGACGCTGGCAAACTCGAGCCGCCCGAAGCTGCAGCGCGTCGCAGCACGGCGGACGCAGAACTCGACGCGGCCGGAGCCGGGCGGCGCGAGGACCGCGACCGTCAGCGTGTCCCCGGGTGCAATGCGCGCCGCGAACTTCAGCCCGTTGAGTCGACGCAAGTCGCCGAGCGCCGGGTTGGCCCGCCGCACACACGGCAAGACGAGCTCGTGGAGCTGCACGGCGCCGGCGAGAACGGGATAACCACTGAAGTGGCCGGCGAAGAACGCGTAGCGGGGCGGAACATGCACGCGGTAGCACTGCCAGCCCGCTCCGAGGGCCGACGCATCGGCCGGCGCCGGCTCGAAACGCAGCGCGCACGTCAAGCGCACTCCGGTCCGGTCGCGGTGGCAAGCCGCCAGAACCGCGTTGCGCTGCGGACGCCCGTTGGCGTCCCGTGCGATCTCGGCAACCTCGTGCACGGCAACCGCGCCGGCTTTTTGCATCGCGGCCAGCCGGGCGCGGACCGCGTCACCTTTGGCGCCAGCCGACTCCGAATCGCCAACGACGGCGACGGCGTGGCCGGCGTCGGCCTCCGCGCTGAGACGCAGCGCCACCGCGTCGGCGATCCCATCGACTTCGAGCGCCGCGCCGGCGAGGGCGTCGGCCACCGGCTCGCGGTGCGCCGGCGGCACCAACTCCGCGAGCGACGAGACCGACCGCACGCCGACTGCTCCGGCACGGGGATCGCCCGTCACGGCGCCCGTCACGCGGCCGGCTTCGCGCAGCGGGATCAACAGCGCCGCGACCAGCGCCGGCGGGTACATCGGACACAACGCGCGCGCTGCCGCCCGCGACTCCGCCGTCGCGCCCGCGCGCACGTCCTCGATGCACCGGCGGGTCGCGGCGACGCTGTACGCGTCGGATCGCAGGGCGCCTTGCCAGTCGAGGGCGAACCCCGTCCACGCGACCTCGTCGCCGGCACCCGGCGCAGCGGCCGCCACGGCCGAGAATCGCGATCCGTCTCGCAGCAGCCCGGGGACGTAGTGCCCGCGGCCGGCACCGGTGTCGTGCAAGAACTCGACGACCTCCTCGCGCGCCAACACCGGAGCCACGACGACGCGACTGGCCGTCTCCGGCAGCGCGGCGGCGTGACCCGCCAACCACGTGCCCAGCAGCGCGACGGCGAACGCGTGTCGATCGCGCTCGAAGGCGAACGCGACGTGAGATCCCGGCCGCGGGGCCGGCAGCACCGCGGCCACTGCCGCCGCCTGCGCCAAGAGCTCGGTGACGGTCACCGTGCCGCCGGCGCTGCCCTCCAAGACCGCGTCGCCACTTGCCCGCAAGAGCCAGAACGGCAAGCCCCGCAACCCCTCGGTCACGACTCGCGGACCTTTGGCCGGGCGACCGGCCGCGGAAACCGCTGGCGGCGCAACCACCACTCGAGCAGCAGCAGGCCGCCGATCAGGCCGTAAGCCAGCATGCCGTTGTACAGCGCCCACCAAGACACCGGCGCCCAAGCACCGAGCGCCAACGCGATCGCGCCGTTGACCACGAAGAAGCCGCACCAGATCCGCGTCCATCCGCGACACCACGCGCGCTGCTCGAGACTCAACGACGGCTCCTGCAACCTCGCGAAGCGCTCGATCATCGGCACCGAGCCAGCGCGCAACGTCGCGCCGAACGACAGCAACAGAACGGCGTTGACGGCGACAGGGACGGCGAGCATGAAGCCCATCCGGTCGAGCGCGGCGGCGGACGCCAGCGCGGCAATCGTGACCAGAGGGACGAGGGCGATTCCGCCCACCGGGCTTCGGGCCGCGCGCCCCCGCAGCAGTGCCGCCGGCACCAGCAGACCGAGCAGCACCAAGGCCGTCCACCGCGGGCCGCGCGCGGTCAGCCCCCACCAGACGAGAACCGGATAGGCGACCAATACGCAGCCGGCCGCGACTCGAATCAGGCGCGACGCTGGCGTTGGCGTCGACCCCACGTCACGACCTCACGACAGCTCCGACGCCGACGCACCAGAAGCCGGTGAGCCGGCGGGATCGGCCGCCGCCTGCCGGCTGCGGATGAACTCGGCGAGCGACTTCACCGAGTAGTAGTAGTCGCGGTTGCGCTCGTCGTTCTCCTCGGTCTTGACCCCGAACTCGGTATGGAACGCGAGGGCCAGCTCGAGGGCGTCGATCGAATCCAGCCCGAGCCCCTCCCCGAACAGCGGCGCGTCGGTCTCGATGCTCGCCGGCTCGACGTCTTCGAGGCCGAGCGTATCGACGATGATGTGCTTGATGCGGTCTTCGAGCTGGTCTGACATGGGCTGATCTCGTTCGTTGGGTGTTCTCGGTTGGATCCTGATCAGGCGGCAGTCGACGCACCTCTCTGCCAGTCCACGTATCGGGCGGCGACCCGGTCCCGCAAGCCGCGGCTACCGTCTTCGAACGACGCCGGCGGATCAACCGCCAGCAGGGCCAGCCGCAATCTCGGCGTCGCGCGGGGCGGTCGGAACAACGGCACGTCCTTCGACAAGTAGACCGGATCACAGCGCACGGTCAACGAGACCACGGGGACCCGCGCCTGGCAGGCGATCTCGAACGGCGTCCGCGCGAAGCCGTGCAGCCCGCCCGCCGGCGAACGCGTCCCCTCCGGAAAGACGATCACCGAGAAGCCGGATCGCAACCGCTCGACCGCGGCCTGCACCACGCGCTGGATCGCCACGACGTCGGTTCCCGGTCCCTCCACGTGTCCGGCACCGACCAACAAGCGGTGCATCAGCCAGCGGCGATAGACCGCCGGCTTGACGATCGTGCAGCCACCGCCCAGCGTGGCGGTGATCGCCGTGATGTCCATCAGGGTCGGGTGGTTGGCGACGACGACGCACGGTCCTTCCGGCATGCCGGCGAGGCCGCGGCGATGGTCGAAGTCGGCGATCCGCAACACGCGGAGCCAATCGTGCATCAGCCGATAGGCGACCACCGTGACGCGCTGCAGCCGGCGTGCCCGACGGTTTGGATCTGCGCGCCACAGCGCGCACAGCACGGCGAAGCCGGCCCAGCCGAACGGAGCGATCACCGCGTAGACTCCGACGGTCAGCACTACGGCCAGCTTGCGCACCGGATACGCCCACGCATCCCGAGTCTGGAGTTGGGCGGCGTTCGGCATGGCAGTAGGATGCGGCCCCGCGCGGGCGACCGCATCGACTCTATCCCACGCCGATGACCGAGCCGAACAAGATTCGCGAAGTTCAAGACCCCTGGGACGTGGTGATTTGCGGCGGCGGCCTCGCCGGTCTGCTGCTCGCGCGACAGCTCCACCGCGAGCTCCCCGGCCTGTCGATCACCGTCCTCGAGCGCACCGCCCGCCCGCTGCCCGACGCTTGCCACAAGGTCGGAGAGTCCTCGGTGGAGCTGGCTTCGCAGTACCTCGAGAGCTTGGGGTTGGAGAGCTATCTCCTCGATCGACATCTGATCAAGCTGGGTCTGCGGTTCTTCCCGGGCGGCGGCGAGCTGCCGTTGGCCGAACGCACCGAGATCGGACCGTGCGCAGAGCCCATCGTGCGTTCCTACCAGCTGGATCGCGGCCGCTTGGAGAGCGACCTCCGCGACATGCTGGAGGCCGACGGACACACGCTGATCGAGGCGGCTCGGGTGCGGGCGATCGACCTTGGCCACGGCGGCGACGCGCACCGGATCGAGTACGAGCTGGACGGCGAGCCGCGCCAACTGCGCGCGCACTGGGTCGTCGATGCCACCGGGCGCACGGCGCTGTTGCGGCGCAAGCTCAAGCTGACGCGAGGCTCGCGCCACGCGGCGTCCGCCGGTTGGTACCGCGTCAAGGGGCGCGTCGACCTCAACGACATGGTGCCGGCCAGCGCCACCACCTGGCACCAGCGTCCGTGCGCCGAGGAGCGGTGGCGCTCGACCAATCACTTCATGGGGCCGGGCTACTGGGCGTGGCTGATCCCGCTGAGCACGGGCTACACGAGCGTCGGCCTCGTCATCCACGACGAGGTGCACGACAAGCGCTGCATCGCCGGGGTCGAGCGCATGCAGGAGTTCTTCGCGCACCACGAGCCGCACCTGGCGCGCCTGCTCGAGCAACACGCGGCGGCCGATTTCCTCTGCCTGCACAACTACAGCCACAACGTCGCGCGCGGCTGGTCGGCAGAGCGCTGGGCGGTGGTCGGCGAAGCCGGCGCCTTCGTCGATCCGCTCTACAGCCCGGGCAGCGACTTCATCGCGCTCGCCAACTGCTTCACGGTGGAAATGATCCGCCAGGAGCGCCAGGGCGGTGATCTCGAGTCGAAGGCCAACCAGCTGAACTCGCTGTACCGCGCGCTGGTGAGCGGCGCCATCGACTTGTTCCGCAGCGCGGCGCCGGTCTACGGCCATCCCAGCGCGATGGGCACCAAGGTGTACTGGGACAACTTCTCCTATTGGTCGCTGACCTGCCATCACTACAAGCAGCACCTGTACCGACTCACGCCGGAGCAGTACGAGCCCTTCAGCCAGATCGGACGGCGCTTCGTCGCGCTCGGCGCCAACATGCAGCAGCTGCTGCGCGAGTGGGCCACGGTCGCTCCCGAGCAACAGAAACCGATCTTCATCGGCGCGCCGCAGTTTCCCTCCGTCCTCATCGACGCCCACGTCAAGGTCGCGGAGGAGATGACCACCGAGGAGACTCTCTCCTACATGCGCGAACGGCTGGCGCAGGCCGAGGAGATCGCCGTGGAGATCGTGCTCCGCGTCGTGCAGCAGCTCGGCCCGGAACAAGCGCGCGGACTGCTCGACAAGATCCAGTTCTCGGGCTGGGACCTACCGATTCCGCCGGAACGCCTCGACATCGAGGCGCTCGTCGGCCGTGCGCGCCGCGCGCGGCTTTCGCCGATCGCGCGCGACGTCGAGCACACCCTGGGTCGCATCAACCGTCACGAGCACGCCGATCAGAGCCGCGACCTGCTGGCGCAGGGGGCGGCATCGTGACCGTCGCGCAATAGGCGCGTTCGCCACCCGCCGCTGCCCGCGATGAGGCCAGCCGACACCGACGCGCTGCTCGATGTGCTCGCCGGCAAGCACCGCGCGCAAGCGGTCTCGACGGTCGCGGCGCTCGGGGTCGCCGATCGGTTGATGGACGGTCCGCGCTCGCTGCAGGACCTGGCGCGTGAGCTCGACTGCGACGCGCGCGCGCTGCAGTCTGTGATGCGCGTGGCCGCCAGCCTGGGCTTCTTCTCGGCGGCGATGCCGGGGGTCTACGCGCTGACCGAACGAGGCAGGGCGCTGTGCGCCGACGCTCTCGGCCCACTGGCGGCGTTCGCCGGCAGCCCGCCGCAGTGGGATCCGTGGTCGCGCCTGCGCGACTGCCTGCGCACAGACCGCAGTCGCCCACCGTTCGAACAGACCTTCGACCGCGACCTGTATCGCTATCTGAGCGAGCACCCGGAGGCGGCGGCGAGCTACGACCTGGCGATCGAAGCCTTCACCCGACACGAGGCACGGCTGCTGCTGCAAGCCTACGATTTTGCCACCGCAACGACGGTCGCCGATGTCGGTGGCGGCCGTGGCGTACTGTTGCAGACTCTGCTCGAGCACCACGCGCAGCTGCACGGTGTGCTGATCGATCTGCCGCACGTCGTGGACGCCGCTCGCGCGGTGTGGCCGGAGTCGACGGCCGCCCGCGTCGAGCTGGTCGCCGCGGACTTCACCGCGACGCCGCCGCCGGGTGCCGACGTCTACGTGCTCAAGCACGTGCTGCACAACTGGGACGACACCCGCGCCGGGGCGCTGTTGGCGCGCTGCAAAAGAGCACTTCACTCCGGCGGTCGCGTGCTGGTGATCGAGACGATTCTGACCCCGGGCGCGCACGCCGATCTGGCCTGCCTGCTCGATCTGGAGATGCACGTGCTGACGCGGGGCCGCGAGCGGCAGAAGCCGGAGCTGCGACGCCTGCTCGGCGCCGCCGGCCTGCGGCTCGAACGCGCGGTTCGGCTGTCTGCCGCCAGCCACCTGCTGGTCGCCGCGGTCGCCGACAGCGGCACTTGACGATCACTCCGGCGGGCGGTCGGCGTGCACCAACGTCATCAGCGCACTGGCAACGACTGCGCCGCGCGCATCGCGGGCCTCGGTGCGGAACTGGCTGACGTCGTCGTTGCCCGAGACCCGCTCGGCGAGCAGGGTCAGTCGTTCGCCGACGCGCAGCCGCGGGCGGCCCAGCTCGAGCCGGCGACACGCGACGACCATGCCAACCCGAACGCCACCGCCACCCGAGAACGCCTCTTGGCCGAGACAAGCCGCCACGCCCTGCGCCATGTACTCGAGCCCGATCACGGTGTCGACGGTACCATCGACGCTGAGCCAGGGATCGTCCGGCACCGTCATCTCGCACCGCGCCTGCCCACTCTGCCACTCGACGAGCGCGCCGACTGCCAGCATGGGTGGCTCGTGCGGCACCAGCTCTAGGATGTCCGGATAGCGCACCATCGCGTTCACTGATCGAAGCCGAGGTGCGCGACGTAACCGCGCCCACCGCCGCGGTCCAGGGCCACGCGACCCGGCCGTTCGCGCAGGACTGCGTCGACGAGATCGAGCAAACCGACCTGTGGGTTGTGCCGCAGCGCGTCCCCGACGCTTGCCGGCGCCAAGTCAGCGGGCGGGCCACTCTCCACCGCGACGCGCGCGCAGCGAGCGTCGTCGCCGAGCGGTGCGAGCACCACGGCAGCCGCCAGCAAACACCAACGCGGGTTGTCGCCCACCAGACTCTCCGGCACGGCCTCGTCGGCGCACACCACCACGACCGGCCCCCCGCGCGTGGCCACCAGCCCGATCGCCTCGAGCAGGGCCGCGGCGGGCGTGTCGTCATCGGCGGCGAGCGAGGTGGTGAACCCGCGGTTGCCGTGAGAGATCGAGAGCAGCCCCGAAGCGGCGTTGTGCACGCTCGTGGTGAAGGCCGCCGGCGACATCGGCTCTTTGGTCCGCCACAGCTGGTCGAGGAGCCCGATCATCGTCACCGCCTCGCCCACCGACGAGCCGACCACGATCGGCACCACGGCGGGATCGACCTGCGCCTCCGTCATCGCCTCGCTGGCGGCATCGGCGATGGCCCGACCGAGAGCGCCCGCGCGTCGCCGATTGGCCCGGCCGAATGCCGCCCCGACCGGCGCGGGCTGCGCGGCATCGGCGACGCCGCCGGCCCAGGCGGACATCGACGGGAAGCCCGGCGCCCAGAGGCCGAGGCCCTTGATCGACACCCAGGGACCGGTCATCGAGGCGCCTCCACCAACAGACTGACGTTGTTGCCGCCGAAGGCGAACGAGTTGCTGAGCACGCGCGCCAACCGGCCGCGGGTCACCGTCGTGGGGATCTCGAGTCCGATTTGCTCGTCCTGCGGCTCGAGCCCGAGCGCGGGCGGCATGAAGCCCTCCTCGATGGCCAGCGCCGCGAAACCGAACTCCAACGCCGCCGCCGCGCCCAAGGTATGGCCGGTGTAGGCCTTGGTCGACACCACTGGCGGCGGGTCACCGAAGACCTCGACGATCGCCTTGGCTTCGGCGACGTCGTTGAGTCGCGTACCGGTGCCGTGCGCGTTGATGTGGTCGATGTCCGCCGCCGCACACCCCGCGCCCGCCAACGCCTGCGCCATCGCCGCGCGCGCGCCGCGGCCGTCGGGGTGCGGCGCGCTCACGTGATAGGCATCCGACGTCTCGCCGACCCCGGTCACCAACACCCGCGGCTCGCCGCGGCGCTCGACCAACGCCAACGCCCCGCCTTCGCCGATGCTGATCCCCGCACGCTCCGCGCTGAACGGCCGGCACGGCTGGCGATCGAGCGCCTGCAGCGACTGAAAGCCGTGCAGCGTCAACGCGCACAGCGTGTCCAAGCCACCGACGATGGCGGCGTCGATCAGATCGGCAGCCATCAGCCTGGCCGCCGTGGCGAACGGCTTGCCGCTGGAGGTACACGCGGTCGACGCCATCCACGCCGGGCCGCGCGCGCCGGTGAGCTCGGCGACGACGTGCAGCACGGCACCGAACGTGTGCTGCCGGCGGAAGTCGTAGGCATCGGGAAACCGACCGCACTCGACGAACTCGCGATAGGCGTGCTCGGTGGTCTCTGCGCCCGCGGTACTGGTGCCGAGCAAGACCGCGATGCGCTCCGGCCGCCACCGTTCGCGAGCCCGCGCCAGCGGCTCCTCGAGCTGGCCGATCAGCTGCATCGCCATGCGCGCGATGCGCGTCGACCACGGGCGCAGCGGCGGCGGCAGCTCGGGCAAACCGGCGTCCACCGCGCCGACCGCGGTCTCGAACGACAGCGCAAACGGCGGCGCCAGCAGACCGCTCCGCCCCGTGGCCAGGGCCTCGACGTGCTCGGCGCGCGTCGCCCCCAACGCGCTGAGCAAGCCGTAGCCCGTGACCGGGAGCGGGAAGTGACGGTCTGGCGACATCGGACCTGGTCTGCGCGTGCGTGGCTGCCGAACGATGGTGCGGCGGGGGCCGGAGAATACCGCCGCAGCACCGCGTCAGCGACCCGAAGAACGGCCGGCAACCGGCAGCACGCCCGGGCGCAGCACGTTGAGTCCTTCGATCTGCAAGGCGATCTCGTGGCGTGCCACCTCGACACCCACGCGAAACAGGATCAGCGAGCGGGCGGTCTCCGGCAGCACCAGCACGTCCGAGCGGCCGCCCTCGATCGGTCGGGTCTTGGCGCGCGGCAAGCGGAACGGATTGCGCTCGCCATGGATCCGAGGGTACAGCCACAGCGCGGTGCCGGCCTCGTTGCAGACCCCGAACGCGTCCGCGGTCGCCGGATCCTCGAGCTCGACCTGTGCCAACACACGGCGCACCATGGTGATCTCGACCGTCGACTGGGTCTCCGCCGTGAGCGGAGCGTAGGCGACCAGCGTCTCCGGCGACGTCGCGTGCAGCGTGACCCCTTCCGTGGCCAGCCCGGCGAACGCGAACCGACCGCCGGCGTCGGTGCGCGCCCGACGGCCGTTGAGGTTGATCGACAGCGGCTTGGGAGACGAGGGGTCCTCGGTCGGAATCTGCATCGACAGGACCGGGACGGTCGCGATCACGGTCGCTCCCTCGACCGGCGCGCCATCCGGCGTGCGCGCGATCCCGCGCAGCCGCGCGTGGACTCGATCGGTATCGACCACCAGCATCGCGTCCTCGGTGCCGGCGCGCAGCACGGCTTCGGTGCAGACCAGCGATCGCTTGACCATGCAGCGGACGACGTAGTCGCGGTCGGCGAGGCCGCCCAGGGCGAACTGGCCGCGATCGTCGCACTTGACCCGGACGCACGGGTCGGTGCGCCGCCCGAGCACGAGCGGTTCGGCGAACCACGGTCGGTGGTCGTCGCCGATCGGCGTCGGATCGGCGATCCACACCTCCGCGCCGGCCACCGGGTTGCCGCCGTGGTCGATGACGCGGCCGGCGATGCGCAGCGCGGCGTTCTCCAAGCGCAGCGTGAGCGGCGCACCCGGCGAACCGGAGAGCCCGGTACGCGGGATCGACCGGGGACGGCGACCCGGCGCCGCGACGCAAAGCGCGTCGATGTGGTCCAGCCGATCGACGGACAACTCGAATCCGCCATCAGCGTCGACGCCGACCATGCGCGGCCCGAAGCCGACCACCGCGTCTGCGATCGCCGCACCGGCGGCGTCCACCACTCGGCCGCGAAGCACGACGTCCGCCGACGGCAGTCCGGTCAGCTCGATTCCGATCACCGCACTCGCGTCCTGCGGCAGCGGCACACGCCGCCCGGTGTAGCCGTCCGCCGCGACGACCAGGTGCGCGGAATCCACCCGATAGGCGGCCTGCAAGGTGAAGTGCCCCGCGGCATCCGTCACCACCCACGGATGCACGGGGTAAGGGCGGTGGAAGGCGCGCGGCACGGCGCGCCAAGAGCGCTCGGCATGGACCAGGCGGACGGCCGCACCCGCGATGCCGCGCCCCGCCGGGTCGCGCACGACTCCGCTCAACGTCCGCCGCGGCGCCATCACCAGGGTGCGCGCTCGCGCCGGTCCGCGCCCCACCAGCGCGGCGACGACCGGCACCCAGCCGGCTGCCGACGCGGTCAGCTGGCCCGCGCTGCCGCGCGGCACGCGCATCACGAACTCGCCGTGCGCGTCCGCCGGCGCGCGCACCTGCGGCCGCGCCTCGTCGGCGGCGAAGCGGGATTCGCTGCCCGGCACGGTGCGCACGACGCCCTCGCGATACGTCACCGTCGCCCCCGACACCGGCACTCCCCGCGCGTCGACGACGACACCACGGACCTCGACCGACGGCGCTGCGGCCGCGGTCGACAGCAGCGGCGACCGCGGCCTGCCAGGCGCCCGGACCGCGCTGCTGGGCGCGGTCGGCAGCGCGACCGTCGACGCGGGCGTCGCCGACGGGTCGCCGCTCTCCCGCGGCGCGAACGGCACCACCCAGAGCGCGACGACGACCGAGCCCGCGGCGGCGAGCATGCCACGGCGGCCCATCCGTCCACCGGCGCGCCACCACGCAATCGGTGCCCACCGCGACCGCCGCGCGCGCGGCTCGGCGCGCAGGCGCCCGCGCATCATGCGCAGTCCCCGGGCCAGATGAGAGTGGACGGTCCGCACCGGCCGCCGCTCGCGCCGCGCGATCTCGCGCGGCGTCAACCCCTCGACGTAGCGCGCCCAGAGCGCGCCGCGATACGGCTCCTCGAGCTCGAGCAAGACCTCGCCGACCCGCGCCAAGAACGCTTGGCGCGCCACCACATCCGCGGTCGGTTCGGAGTGGTCGGGAACCGCCGCGACCTTCTCGCGCTCGACCCGCCGGCGCTCGCCGCGCAATCGCAACCGCAAGCTGTTGCGGGTGATCCCGACCAACCACGCGCGCAGCGAGCCGCCGTGCGGCGGCGGTCCGCGCAGCGCCGCCAACCAAACGTCCTGCTCGAGATCGTCGGCCAGGTCGGGGTCGGCCACCCACCGGCGAACGAGCCGACGCAGCCACGCGCGCTGGGCGACCAGATCGCCCTCTTGGTCTGGGAGTTTCACCGAGTCCACTCGAGTTGCCGCCGCATCGCGATCGACTGCAGCAAGTCTTCGAATTTCCTCGGTGCGCCGCAGATCCGGCGCGTGGCGGCCGGCTGGCTACGGCTGCACGGTGATCTTGATCGCGTTGGACAGCGAGAAGCCGTTGGAGGCCCCGGCGTCCAGGATGATGTACTGGGCGTAGAGGTCGATCGGGCCGCCGCCGCCCTTGACGTTGAACTGCAGCACGCCCTGCGGGTCGGTGGCGATCGGGATCTGTGCCACCGGCGGAACCGGGACGATGGTGCCGCCCTGGAACGGGAACGGGTTGGAGTTGAGGCCGACCCAGAGCGCTCCGGGCGCACTGGGCGCCGCCGAAGTGAGCCGCATCTCGGCGCTGTTGCCGGTGTTGAGCAGGCCGCACATGTCGAGGTTGGGGATCAACCCGTTGGCGCCCGCCTTGGCGTAGCCCAGGGAGACCGCGGGAGCAGGCGCCGCGGCGACGATCTTGAAGAGACGGCCGGCGCGCCCGGTGTAGTAGATCTCACCGCGTGCATCCTCGCCGAACGTGGTCAGGCGCAGCGCCGACGGCACGCTCAGCTCGGACGTGCGGTTTTGCCACGCAGTGGCCATGCCGCTCGCGAGCCGGAACGACATGATCGAGAAGGTCCCGCCGCAGTGATCGCCGTAGAAGTACGTGCCGCGCAGATCGGGAATCGCGCAGCCGCGATAGACCGCGCCGCCAATCACGCTACAGAGGCTACCCGCGCCCAAGTAGTTGTACTCGAACACCGGCTGCACGAAGACGGAGCTGCAGTTGCCACAGAACATGGCTCCGTGGCAAAACGTGCCTTCGTACACCGGCCAACCGTAGTGGCGACCCGGCTTGCCCGGTTGCCAGACGTTGATCTCCTCGCGCGTGGTCCAGCCGACGTCGCCGATGTACAGGTCGCCCGTCGCGCTGTCGAACGACATGCGCCACGGGTTGCGCAACCCCATCAGGAAGATCTCGTCGCGCACACCCGGCGAACCGACGAACGGGTTGGTGGGCGGCACTGCGTACGGCGAGCCACCGTCGACATCGATGCGGAGGATCTTGCCCAGGAACGAATTGCCGTTGGTGGCCACGCACAGCCCGAGCGACTCGCCGAAGGCGATGTAGAGGTAGCCGTCAGGTCCGAACTTGATGCAGCCGCCGTTGTGGTTCTGGTTGGGCTGCTGCTGGGTCAGGATCGTGAATCCGCTGGTCGGATCGGCGACGTCGGGATTGGTCGCCGACACCGAGTAGCGCTCGATGACGGTCCAGCCGTCCGGCTTGCGCGTGTAGTTGACGTAGAAGTAGCCGTTGTTGACGTAGTTGGGGTGGAAGGCCAAGCCCAGCAGGCCGCGCTCGACGAAGGCGAACTCGACCTTGTCGGTGCCGTTGGGGCCGATATCGAGGAACGGAGTCGTCTGCAGGGTGCCATCCTTGACCAGGTGGATGGTCCCGGGCCGCCGCGTGACCCAGAGCCGACTCTCGTCTCCCGGTGCCGACGCGATGTCGGTGGCGTCGCCCAGGCCAGAGGCGATCTCGACCGAGGTCAGCGGCGTTTGCGCGACACACGGCGCGACGAGGAGCAGAAGCGCGGCGACGGAGAGACGATTGCGCGAGAACATGGAGTGTCCTGGGTGGTGTGGGGGGGTGGAGGTGCTCGTGGACGGAGTCCTGCGCCGGGACCCGAACTCCCCGGCGCTGCAGGCATTGGCGGCGCAGAGGAAATCCGACGCTAATCCAGCGTCCGAGCGCTCACAACTCCCCCGCGGCGCCCTGCCCATGGCCGCGCGGCCGGCGGGCGGCCAGCAGCATGTCCTGAAACGCGTTGCCACGGCGCCAGACGTCGCCGGCCAGAACCGACATTACTCCTCGGCGCAAATCCTCCGCCGTGGAACGTTCGAGGAACATGAGCTCCGCGAACCGCGAGTTGTAGAAGCGGTCGATCAGGTTGGCGAAGGTGCGAAAGGCGCGGTCCATCCCGGCTTGCGTCGTTTCCAGCAAAGCGGGATCGGCCTCGCCTCCGGCGGCGAGCGCGGGCCCGACCGCGTCGGCCAACGCCTCGGCCCCGCGCAGCGCCAGCGTGACGCCGGACGAGAACACCGGATCGAGAAAGCACGCCGCGTCGCCGATGGCGCCATACCTGGCCCCGATCGGCTGCCGGTTCTGGTAGCTGAAGTTGCCGACCACGCGGGTCTCCAGCCGCTCGGCCCCCGCCGTCAGCCGGCGCACCAACGGCCCACTCAGCAGCCCGGCGTCGAGCTCCTCGCGCGTCAACTTGCCTTTCGACACCATGCCGACGCTCAATCTGCGCTGCGGCAGCGGAATCACCCACCCCCAGCCTTCCTCGCGAAGCATGATGCGGATGTCGAAGTGGGGCGCGAGCTCGTCGTGGGCGGCATCCGACAGACCCGCGTAGTGGGTGAACACCGCCGAGGTGCCGAACCGGGTGTAGGGCTGCATCGCCGCGCGACGGCGCGCCATCAGCCGCGACTGTCCCGAGGCGTCGACCAAGAAGCGCGCGACCAGCCCCGCCGTGCGCGTCGCCACGCGGACCGTGTCGCCGATGTCGATGTCGACCACCGTTTCCCCGTGGCGCACGTCCGCACCCGCGGCCAGCGCGCGGTCGCGCAGCACGGTGTCGAACACCGAGCGCTCGACGTGCCAGGCGTGGTCCGGACAACCCGGCAGCGCGGCGGCGAACGGAAATTGCTGGGATCGCTGGCTCGCTTCGCAGACGAACTCCGCACCGCGCTTGTGGACGAACGCACTCGGCGGAGTCTCGACCCCGAGCCGATCGAGCACCGGCAGGCCGGCGGGCAGCAGCGACTCGCCGATGTGGAAGCGCGGAAACTGCTCCTTCTCGAGGACGACGACGCGGTGTCCCTGCTCGGCCAGCAGCGCTGCCGCCGTCGAGCCGGCCGGCCCCGCGCCGATGACGACCACGTCACAGCGCTCGGTCACCCGAAGCCCCCGTCGATGCCGATCACCTCGCCGGTGATGTAGGCGGCCTCGGCGGAGGCGAGGAACGCGACCAGCGCCGCCACTTCTTCCGGCTGGCCGACGCGCTGCATCGGGATCTGCTTGACGACGAAGTCCGGCACACCGGCGATCATCTCGGTCTCGATCAAGCCGGGCGCGACCGCATTCACCGTGATCCGGCGCTTGGCCAGCTCCAGCGCGAGGCTGCGGGTGGCGCCGATCACGCCGGCCTTGGCGGCCGCGTAGTTGACCTGACCGCGATTGCCGCGCAGCGCCGAGATCGAGGACAGGTTGATGATGCGGCCCCACTTCTGCCGCACCATCTGCATCACCAGCGGCCGGGTGACGTGGAAGAAGCCATCCAGCGACGTGCGCAGCACGGCGTGCCAGTCCTCGGCGGACATCATCGGGAACGCCGCGTCGCGGGTGACGCCGGCGTTGTGCACGATGACTCCGATGGGCCGCGGATCGGCCAGCAGGCCTTCGAGCGCGGCCGCGGTCGCCTCGGCGTCGGCCACGTCGAAGCCCGACGCCACGGCCTCACCCCCGCCCGCCTCGATCGCGGCCACGACTGCGGCTGCGGCGTCCGCATCGCTGCGGTAATTGACGATGACCGGGTGACCGGCGTGCGCCAGGCGGCGCGCGATCGCCGCGCCGATACCGCGCCCCCCGCCGGTGATCAGCGCGCGCTGCGATCCCGGCGACTGTCGTTCAGCGGCCAATGTCGACCACGCGTCCGTCGTCGCCGAACCGGACGAAGAAGGTGGTGAACCGCGTGTTCCAGTACTTCCACTCGTCGGACTGCAGCGACATCGTGCCGACCGCCGGCGGTGGGCCCATCGCGGCGAGCACCGCGGTGCGGTCCATGCCCGCGATGGCCCTGCCCTCCAGGATCGCGGCCTGCTCTTCGGCCGAGAACCGGCTCAGCTCGACGGGCTCGGTGGCGAACACCTTGGCGAACGCCGCCTGCATCGAGTCACTCGTGTGCCGCTCGATGTTCTCGATGGTGAGCTCGCGGTCGTGCTCGAGGATGCGCACGACCGCGCGGCGGCCACCCATCGACACCAGCTCGACTTCGGTGTTGATCGGCAGCAACAAACCGTTGGTCGTGCGGTAGTTGGTGGTGCGGTAGAGGTCGCGCTCGAAGCGGAGCGAGAACCGGGTGAAGTAGCGGGTGCCGACCGACGCGCCGGCCCCGGGCTCGCCCGCTTCCCGGGCGTGCGCGCCGGCCTGGCTGCACGCCACGCACCACAAGACGAGCGCGGCGAGAGCGATCGCCCACACCGAGCCCCGGGACGTTGCCGCACCCCGCAACGCCGAGCGACCGTCATCCAACATGGCGTCGACCGTAGCCGTGGCTCGACCGCGATCCAAGCAACGGAACCCGGGCAGAATCGGCGCGGGCTTTCTCGACCGATCGGGAACGGGGTGGGGCCACAGGCGTAGCGCTTGCCCGATGCGCAACCTCCCTGCTCTCGCCATCGCCGCGCCGGTGCTCGCCATCGCCGCGGCGCACTCCACGCCAGCACTCGCCCAAGTGCGCCCCTACCACGCCATCGTGGCGACCGCGTTGCCGGGAGGCCCGGCGACGGCGCTGATCGAGCTCGACTTGGTCACCGGCCTGCAGACGCCGCTCGGCCGGTTCGCCGCCGACTCGGCTCGGCCGCGCGCGGTGGCGATCAGCGACGACGGCGCTCTGGTCGTGGTCGCCGTCGACGCCGCCGGCAACACCGACCTGGTCGAGTTGCAGCTGGCCGGCAGCCAGGTGATCGGCGAAACCCGGCTGGCCGTCGTGCCGGGTCGAGTCACCGACCTCATCCGCCTCGACAGCGGCGCGGTGATCGCCTCCACCGGGGGTCCGTCGGGCGCCCTGTTCCGGGTCGCCGCCGGCGGCGGAGCGGCGGTGTCGATCGCGTCGATGCCCCGCGCCACGGCCATGCAGCACGACGGGCTGCGCAGCTCTGCCCTCGTGCTGCAGTCCGGCGACGTCGGCCCGCCCGTGATCGAACCGAGCATGGTGCGCGTCGACCTGACCACCGGTCAGAGGATCGGCGGAGCCGTGGTCTTCGCGGGCTTTCGCCCGGTCGACCTGACCGGTGTCCACGCGATTCCGAGCGCCGTGGACCAGCAGCTGATCACGACCGCAGCCGGCACGGTCGGGCACACGATCTTCGGGGGCCCGCTGCAAGCCGTCGCCGCGCGCCCCGCCCTTCCGCCCGGGGCGACCACCGCGATCGCGGCGGGCGCGTTTGGCTGGGAGGCCATCGTGCTCGGCGACGCATCCCACCCCTTCGTGCAGCGCCTCGACCTGGACTTCGCCGGCGGCGGCCAGTGGGCCCCGCTCGCCGGGCCGATCGCGGGGGATCCCGTGGATCTGGCGATCGTACCGTTCGGTGCCGCGGCGGTGACCACGCAGGGCTCGTCCTGCGGCGGGCCGCGCGCGGGCGCCACGGGCGGCAGGCCATACCCCGGCAACGCCTCCTTTGCGATGACCCTGGCCGGCGCGCGCGCCGGCGCGGCCACGCTGTTCGTGCTCGGCATCGACGATCAATCCATCGCCGGTGCGCCGCTGCCCCTCGCGCTGCCCGGCGGTTGCGCGCTGCGCGTCGCCCCGTTGCTGGCCATCCCGCACGTCACGTCGGCCACCGGCGACGCGGCGCAGGCGCTGCCGATCCCCAACCTCCTCGACTTGCGCGGGGGAGTCGTCTTCGGCCAGTGGCTGCAGGCGACGGCACCCGCGGGCTTCGCCACCAGTGACGCGATCGCCGCGCAGATCGGCGTCTGACCGGCGCTCCCATTCCAACCGCCTCCAGCAAGAACCCGATGTCGTCTGCTTACCCTCCCGCGACGCGCTTCGCCTTCCACGCAGCACTCTGGCTGGCCGGTGCCACCGCCCCCGCCCAGGGCCCCACCCTGACGACCGCCACCCCGACAGGAGTCTGGGCGACCGACGGCAGCACGACGGTCGTGCAGGCGATCCCGGCCAACCAGGCGATCGGGCAGCGCGCCGAGGCCGCCGCGGTGATCGGCCGCGAAGCGTGGGCCGCGCTCTCGGCCGAAGCGATCGGCCCGGACCTGTTCTCGATCACCGAGAACGCGGCAGTGCTGCGCGGACCGGCAGCACCGGCCGCCGGTACGACCGCATCGAGCGGCGGACCCGGCTCGACGCCGGGACCACACGACTTCGTGCTCAAGGCTCCCTCGACCGCGGCCCAGCCACTGCAGCTGTCGCTCGCCCTGCGCGGCTCGGCGACCCCCGGCGCGCAGTTGCTGGTGGCGATCGACGTCGGCGTCGATGGCAGCTTCGAGTGGCAGCAGCTGGTGACCGGAACGGTGGAGTCCGCGGTCCTGCCGCTGACCGGCCCGGCGGGCACCGACGTGCTCGTGCAGCTGACGGGCAGTGTCAGCCTGCCGGCCGGCGCCACCGGGGCGCGCTACGCGGCGGTGCTCGACCTCGACGTCCAACCGCTCGGCGAGCAACCGTGCGGCATCACCCAGCTCGGCACCACGTGCGGCGCGATCCTGACCGGCGCAGACCAAGTCGGACCAGGCAGTACGCACCGCTTCGCGCTGACCATGAACAGCGCCCTGCCGTCGACACCCGTGGTCTGGGTGTTGGGCAATGGAATGGTCAACCTGCCGCTGCCCAACAGCACCTGCCGCTTGCTGGTGGCGCCGCTGGTCGGAGTGCCAGGGAACACCGACGCCGCCGGCACGGCCCGGCTGGCAGCCTCCGCCACCGGCCCGTTGGGCGGCCGCGTTTGGATTCAGGCCGTTCCGGTCGTCGTGCCGGCGGTGGGTGCGCCGGTGCTGCACAGCAGCAACGCGCTGCTCATCGACTGCCATTGAGCCTCCGGCGCCTCGAATCGTCGAGCGTCGACAACATTCTCGAGGCGACGTCGCCGCCTTGGCAGCGACGCTGCCGCGCCGGAGGCTCGGAGAGACAGTGCCTTCTGGCTCAGCGCGGCGGCGGATGGGTCGGACCTTCCAAAGCGTTCCGGCAAGAGCGGCATCCGAGTTTGGTTGCGGCCGTGGCCGCGCTGAGGGTCACGATCCGGCGATCAGCAGCAGCCCATTCGACCACTCGAGCCCTCCAGCGCCATCGGTCACGACCGTCTGGGCCGTGATGACGAGGCCGCTGATCGCCGCCGTGGCCGGCACCGCATAGCCGAGCACCAGACCACCCCGCACGCCGGTGACGAAGGGCACCACGACGTCGGGGCTCGGGTACACCGTACAGGCCCCCGCGGCACGCAAGCTCGGCCGCCCGGTGCCCAACAGAAGTGCTCCCATCGATCCCGGTACCCCCCCGACCATGCGCAGCGTCGGGCGCGTGCCGAGCCGCGGCTCATCGCCGTCGAGCTGGGGTACGACCGGCCGGGCGCCGCAACCGACGCCGAGCGGCGCGACCGCGGCGGTGCCGGACAACGGATCGAGACGCACCATGCGGGGCATTCCCTGGCCGTCCAACGCGTGCACGAGGATCTGGCCCGCGTCGTTGATGTCCCTCGCGCTTCGCAGCGAGAGGCCGGTGCCCGCGGGAATCAGGGTGTTGAGGTCGCGCATGCCGCTCGCGACGCTCGCGACGAAGGCCTGCGACCCGACGATGACCCGCTCTCCGACGACGATTCCACCCGCGTTGACCCCGTACACCCGACCGTTGTCGCCGACCCTGCCGAGGTCGTGCACCACCGTGCCGTCGTCGAAGAACGCGTGCTCCGTGTTGCCACTGGCGGTCTTCATCACGCCCGCGACCTGGCCGTGCCGGTTGATGGCCATGCCGTAGCTGAAGCCGAACGGCGCCGGCATGGTCAAGTAGGTGACCACGCCCGCCGGCGACGCGCGAAACGCGCGCGCGCCCGCGTAGCCGGTGACTTCGCCGCGGTCGTTGATGTCGTAGGCGCGGCCGTTCGCGCTCGGCACCAGCTCGGTGGGCACGCCGGCTGCATCCCAGACGACGGGCGAGAAGCGCAGCAGGAAGTCCGGGTAGAGCGTGCCCGCCACGATCCCGCGTTGGTTGATCGCGTGCGGCCGGGCGGGACGCGGATCGAGCTGCCGAGCCCCACCCGCGGCGTCCCAGACGTAGGCGTAGCCACTGGCTTCCCCCGCGACGCGGCCCGAGTCGTTGACCGCGCGGCCGCTCGACCCGACGCGCCCCACCAGCCCACCGGCAGGAACCGCCGCCCCGCCCGCGGGCTCGTAGAAGGCACCGAGGGCTCCGCTGGCGAGCACGCACGCGCCGGTCACGTCGCCCAACTGGGACAGACCGGCGCCGGCGCACCGCGAGCCTCCCGCGAGCCCGGACGGATAGGAGACGCGGTAAGCGGGCTGCCCGGCCAGGGCAGCCGTCAGCGTGAAGATCAGCAGGGCGGCGCTCGAGCAAATGCCGCGGCGGTCCGGGCATCCCGACGGTGGGTTCGTGTTGGCGTTCATCGTGTTCACTAGTTGCACAGAGCAAGTTCTTAGTTGCGCCTTACAACTACTGTGCCGGCGCCGGATCGGCCACCCGTGTCCGCGGACAGCACATCCGGCCGCCCGGGGAGGTTTTCCCACATCTCAACTACCGGGGTAGTCAAGGCCGATAGAGTCGCTACAACTACCGCGGTAGTTCGAACACTAGAAGTCGCCATGGCTGGAACCCCAATCGTCGGCGAGCTGCAGCTCGCGATCCTCCGCGTTCTTTGGGAACGCGGTGAAGCCACCGTCGCCGACGTGCACGCTGCACTGCTCGACGCCCGCGGCCTGGCACCGACCACCGTCGCCACGATGTTGACCAAGATGGAACGGAAGGGGGTCGTCACGCACCGCACCGACCGGCGTCGCTTCATCTACCGCGCTGTCGTCGCGGAAGACGCCGTACACCGCTCGATGGTGCGAGAACTGGTCGACCGCGCCTTCGACGGGGATCCAGCCGCGCTGGTCCACCATCTGGTCCGCGAGGGAGAGATCGATGCCCGCGAGCTCGACTCTTTGCGCGCGCTGGTTCGAAGCCGCCGCGCGGGAGACGGTCGCGATGCCTGAACCGACTTGGACCCTGACGGGGCTCGACTGGCTGCTGACGTTTGCGCTGCACAGCACGGTGCTGCTGTTGGCAGTTTGGCTCACCATCGTGCTGGTGCGCGGACTGTCGGACACCGCGCGCGAGCAGCTGTGGAAGACGGCGGTCGTCGGCGGACTGCTCACCGCCAGCTGGCAGGTCGCCACCGACGCACCGGGATTGGCAGGACACATCGTCGTGCAGTCGACGCCCGGCCCGAACGCAGCACTGCCGGCGGCGCAGGCCGCGACGCCGCCGCGTTCCAGCGCCGCACCGGCGAATGCGCCGGTGCGCCCGCCATCCCCGCCCAGCGCCGGCGCGGCACCGAACCCCGCCACGCGCGACCCCATGACCGTGCTGATGCTGCTCTACGGCGGCGTGGTCCTCGTCGGGCTGACCCAGCTCGCGCACAGGCGATGGCTGCTGCACCGGTGGCTGCGCGACCGCAAGCTCATCGTCGACGGTCCACTGCCGCTGCAGCTGCTGCGATTGACCGAGCGGGCCGGGTTGCGGCGGGCCGTCCGCCTGACCGAGTCCGCCCGTCTGAACACGCCGATCGCATTCGGCATCGGCCAGCCGGAGATCTGCATTCCGGCCCGCGCGCGGACCGAGCTCGACGTCGAACAGCAGGAAGCGATGCTCGCGCACGAGCTCGCCCACCTCGCGCACGGCGATCCGCAGTGGCTTTTGGCCCGTGAGATCCTCCAGCGGGTGCTGTTTTGGCAGCCGCTGCTTTGGGTGGCCGCGCGGCAGCTCGACCGCTTGGCCGAGTACCGTTGCGACGCCTGGGCCTCCCGCCACGCCCCGCGCGTTCCGCTCGCCCAGTGCCTGGTCGAAGTCGCGGGCTGGCTCCGGCCGGCGGACCGAGCTCCCGCCGGAGCACCGGCGATGGCGACGCCGCGGTCGATGCTGCGCCAGCGCGTCGACCGCATCCTGGCGGAGCCCGGCGCGGCGCCGCGGCGCGGTGACGGGCGTGGCTTGGGCCTGCTGCTGCTGATCACGGTCGCCTTGGCCCTGCCATCGGCGTCGTGGGGCCGATCGCAAACAGCACCGGTGCCCGCCGAGCACAACGACGCACCGGACCCGCTGTCGCTGCCCGTCGGTCTGGACGCGCTGCACGACGAGCTCTCGCTGCTCGATGCCGAGCTCGCCAGCCTGCAACGGCTCGCGGCGCGGCGCGACGACCCGGAGATCCACAGCCTGCTCAGTCACATCGAGGCCGCCGCCGCCGAGCTCCGCGCTCAGCGCGCACGCCTGCTCACTCTGCTGCCCGCCGCACTGGACGCCTTGCGCGCGCGCGATCCGGCCGCGGCGGACAGCGTTTCAACCGAAAGCCCAGGAGAACGACCATGATCCGTTCGAAGCATCCGCTCGCGCTCGGCGCGACTCTCATCATCCTCGCGTCGCCCGCCGTGGCGGCCCCGCAAGACCGCGGCGAACGCGCGCGCAATCCCCTGCACTCCCAACTGAAAGAGGTCGAGAGCTACGTCAGCCAACTGCAGGCCGAGCTCGACGCCTTGAAGGCACGAGGAGAACACGCGAAGGCCGACGTAACCGCTGCCGAGCTGCAGGCGCTCGAGCAACAGTACGCGAACCTCACCGACCTGCTGCACCGAGACGCGCAGCGCACGACCGACGGGCAAGACGCCAAGGCCAAACGGCACAACCTGCAGCAGTTTCGCCAACACCTGCTGCAGAACTACGAGCGCGAGCGCGCGGACCTGCTCGAGAGCGCAAAGCGCGATCTGGCGGTCGCCGAGAAGCGGCTCGAAGACGAGGTCCACGACCTGCAGGTGGCCCGCGATCACGCGCAGATGGACTACCAGCGCGCGCTGGACAGGATGAACAGCACGCTGGCAAGCGAGAACGCGGAGGTCACTGACCTGACCGCACAGCTGCACGTGGAGCTGGAAGCCAAGCTCGACGACCTCAAGAAGGCGGCGGCCGGTGAGGAGGCGATGCAGTCGGTGATCACACAACACGAACGCCAGCTGGCCGCTCTGCAAGACCAGCGCGTGCGGGCCGAGCGCGACGCCACCGTCGCCCGCGAAGACCTCGAGCAACAGCTGCACCACCAGCTGCAACGCCACGAGGTGCAGCTCGACCGATTGCGCCAGCGCGTCGCAACGGAGCGCGCCGACACCGAGGCCAAATCGCAGCACCAGCTCGAACGCCTCGAGGTCCGACTGCAACAGCAGCTCGCCGATCTCGACCAACACCGGCAGCGCTTGGAACAGGACCTGCGCACCCGGCACGAGAACCTCGATCGCGAGCGCGCCGCGGCGCGCGCCGACCGGCGCCCGCGCGCAGCCAACCCCGAGACAACGGAAGGCTCGGCCCCGGTCGTGCTGCAGATGCAGCAGTCGGTGAACGAGCTGCGCGAGGAGGTGCGCGAGCTGCGCGGCCTGGTGCGGCAGCTCGAGCGCCTGCTGCGCCACAAGCAACCCCACTGACCGGGAGCCCGGCGCCGCTGGTCGCCACCCGGCCTCTCGGCTACAGTCCGGGGCACCATGCGCCGGACGCTGCCAGCGGGCTGGCTGGTGTTGGCCTTGGGCGGCACCGGCGGCGCGATCGTCGCGCAAGACGTCGCCAACCTCCTGCCGAACTCCTCGTTCGAGGCCGCCGCCGGCGACGAGGGGGACCTGGCGACCACACCGGCAGATTGGCACCGCCGCACGTGGAGCGGTGCACCGCGCTTCGCGCTCGACCTCGCGGTGGCCCGCACCGGGGAGGGCAGCGTGCGCATCGACTCGACCGAGGGCGCCGACGCCAGCTGGAGCACCGAGGTCGAGGTCCAGCCACACACGCGCTACCGGTTGAGCGGCTGGGTGCGGAGCCGCGGCCTGCTGGCCGGCAGCGGGCGCGGCGCACAGCTGGGCGTGCACCAGCTGCAGTTGCGCGCCGCGACCCGCGCTGTCCACGGTGACCAGGACTGGACCGAGCTCGCGATCGAGTTCGACAGCGGCGCGCACGACCGCCTGCTCTTCAACCTACTGTTCGGCGGCTGGGGCCGGTCAACGGGGACGGTGTGGTTCGACGACGTGGCGCTGATCGACCTGACCCCACCGCTTCCCGAGCTGACCGACGCGGCGGCACACGCGTGGTACCGAGAGCGCGTGCATCCGATTCTGCAGACGCACTGCTACAAGTGCCATGGGCCGGAATCCGAGCTGCGCGGCCACCTGTTCCTGGGCAACCGCGAGAGCGTGCTGCGCGGCGGCGAGTCGGGACCCGCGATCTCGCTGGAAGAGCCGCGCAACAGCCTGCTGCTGCGCGCAGTGCAGTACGAGGTGTTCGAGATGCCGCCGAAGCGCAAGCTGGCGGCCGAGCACATCGAGACCCTGCGCACGTGGGTGCGGTTGGGGGCGCCGTTCGACCCGGCCCTGGCCAGCGCCACGCCGGCGGCACTGTCGGCGGAGAAGCCACCGCTGATCACCGAGGCCGCGCGGGCGCACTGGGCCTTTCAGCCGGTCGATCAGCCGGGTCCGCCGGCCGACGGCAGTGATGACGCACCGATCGACCGCTTCGTCCGCGCCCGGCTGGCGGAGCAGGGCCTCGACCTCGCACCGCGCGCCGACCGCGCGACGCTGATCCGCCGCCTCTATCACGACGTGCTCGGGCTACCGCCGACCCCGGCCGCGGTGCGCGCCTTCGTCGCCGACCCGTCACCGGATGCCTGGCCGGCACTCGTCGACTCCGTGTTGGCGTCTCCGCACTACGGCGAACGCTGGGGCCGGCATTGGCTGGACGTGGTGCGCTATGCCGAGACCAACAGCTTCGAGCGGGACGGCAGAAAGCCGTTTGCCTGGCGCTACCGCGACTGGGTGATCGATGCGTTCAACGCCGACATGCCGTACGACCGCTTCCTGCTCGAACAGCTCGCCGGCGACGAGCTGGCACCGCAAGACCCGGGCGCGCGGATCGCCACCGGCTACTACCGGCTGGGACAATGGGACGACGAGCCAGCCGACCCGGAGCAAGCCCGCTTCGACGAGCTCGACGACATCCTCACCACGACCGCGCAGGGGATGCTCGGCCTCACGCTCAACTGCGCGCGCTGTCACGACCACAAGCTCGACCCGTTTCCGCAGACCGACTACTACCGCATGCTCGCGTTCTTTCGCGGCGTCCGGCGCTACGGAGTCCGGTCGCCGGCGAGCGTGGAAGAACGCTCGGTGCGGGTCATCGCCAGCGCCGAGGAGCAGCGGGAGCACGCGGATCAGATCGAGCGACACCAGGCCGCGCTCGCCGCACTGCAAACCCGGATCGAAGCCCTCGCGGACCGCGCGCGGCCACGGTTCTCGCCAGTCGACCACGAGGAGTTCGCGCACGAGCGCAACCAGCTCGCGATCCTGTCCAAGCACGTCGGCGAGAGTTTCGATCGCGCCGCACTGACCGAGTTCGAGGCGCTCCTCGGCGAGCGGGATGCGCTGCGCCGCGCGCCGCCGCCGGCGTTGGCGCAAGCGCTGTGCGTCACCGAGCGCGCCGCCCCACTGCCGGCGACCCACGTCCTGATCCGCGGCAATCCGCACGTGCAGGGGCCGCCGGTCGAGCCGGGAGTGCCGGAGGTGCTCGGCGTTGCCGACCCCGCCATCGAGCCCCCGCCGCAAGGGGAGAGCAGCGGCCGGCGACTGGCCCTGGCGCGCTGGATCGCCAGCGCCGACAACCCGCTGACCCCGCGGGTGATCGTCAATCGCATCTGGCAACACCACTTTGGCCGGGGCATCGTCGCGCAGGCCAACGACTTCGGCACGCAGAGCACACCACCGACACACCGCCGGCTGCTCGACTGGCTGGCCGCCGAGCTGGTCGCGCGCGGCTGGCGCCTCAAAGCGCTGCACCGGCTCATCCTGTTGTCCCGCACCTGGTGCCAGGATTTCCGGCGGCACCCGCAGGCCGAGCGCGTCGATCCCGACAACACCCTGCTGTGGCGCTTCGAGCCGCGGCGGATGACCGCCGAGGAAGTGCGCGACTCGATGTTGGCGGTCAGCGGCCAGCTCGACCGGGCGATGCACGGGCCGAGTGTCCATCCCGAGATTCCCGCCGCGGTGCTGGCCGGACAGTCGCGGCCCGGTGACGGCTGGCCGACCACGCCGGCGCCGGCGGCCAATCGGCGCAGCATCTACGTGCACGCCAAGCGCTCGTTGCGCCTCCCGCTGATCGAGGCGTTCGACGCGGCCGACACCGACTTCACCTGCCCGGTGCGCTTTCAGACCATCCAGCCAACCCAGGCGCTGACGCTGCTCAACGGTGATTTCGCCGTTCGTCAAGCGGCGTCGTTCGCCGGCGATCTGTACCGCGTGCTGCCGGACGACCCGGACGGCCGCGTCGCGCTCGCGCTCTGGCGTACGACTCAGCGGCCGCCGCGATCCGACGAGGTCACGCGCGGGGCCGCGTTCGTCGAGTCGCTCCGGCAGTCCGAGGGCTACGACGCCGAGGACGCACTGGCCCGCTTCTGCCTGCTGACCTACAACCTCAACGAGTTCGTGTACTTGCGATGAGCCTCAGGGTCCGAAAATCTTCGCGCGGCGACAACCTCTCGGAAGGCTCGATGCCGCTGGAACTTCGACAACGCAGCTCCCGGAGGCTCGAAGACAACACTGGCCTCTGGGCTCAGCGCGGCCGCCGGCGACCGCGGGACCCGCGAACGACGCTCGGGTCGCCGAATGCTCCGCGTTTGGTTGCGGCCTCGGCCGCGATGAGCGACCCAGCGCCGACTTCATGCCCCGCTACGCGGCGCGAATTCTTGTGGCAAAGCGGAAGCGGATTCATGGGCACCGCGCTGGCGAGCATGCTCGGCAGTCGGTTCTTGGCCGCGCAGACGACCGCCGCCGACGGCCGCACGCCGTACCGCCTGGACGACCGCCGTCGACCCGGCCCACACTACGCGCCACGGGCCAAGGCCGTCATCTTCCTCTACATGTACGGGGGCCCGAGCCACATCGACACGTTCGACTACAAGCCCGCGCTGCTGGGCATGAACGACAAGACCGTGGCGGTCAAGACGTTCGGCCGCGGCGGGCACAAGAACGAGGGCCGCATCGTCGAGCCGCCCTGGCGCTTCCGGCAACACGGCCAGTGCGGCAAATGGGTGTCGGAGCTGTTCCCCCACCTGGCGGCGCACGTCGACGACATCGCGTTCCTCCACTCGATGACCGCCGACTCGCCGATCCACGGCTCGGCGATGCTGCAGATGAACAGCGGGCGCATCTTGTCGGGCAGCCCCTGCCTGGGCAGTTGGATCAACTACGGGCTCGGCTCGGTCAACGACAACTTGCCCAGCTTCGTCGTGATGCTGGACCCCCGCGGCGGGCCGATCAGCGGCGCGAAGAACTGGAGCGCGGGCTACATGCCGGCCGACTACCAGGCCACCGTGGTGCGCGCGCAAGGCACACCGATCCTCGACCTCGAAAACCCCGACGGGGTCTCCCGGCGGGTGCAGCGGCAAACGCTGGACACGCTCGCCGCCTACAACCAGGAGCACCTGGCGCGGATGGGCGGGCACGACGCCTTGCGCGCCCGGATCGCCAGCTACGAGCTCGCGTACCGCATGCAGGCATCCGCGCCCGAGGCGGTCGACCTGGAAGCAGAGAGCCGAGAGACCCACGCGCTGTACGGGATCGACAACCCGAAGAGCACGGTCTTCGGTCGCCAATGTCTGCTGGCGCGGCGGCTCGTCGAGCGCGGCGTGCGCTTCGTGCAGATCTACTCGGGCGGCAACCACAACGACCACAACTGGGACGCACACGGCGACCTGGCCACCAACCACGAGCTGCACGCCGGCGAGACCGACCAGCCGATCGCCGGTCTGCTGGCCGACCTGAAGCGCCGCGGCATGCTCGACGAGACGCTGATCGTCTGGGGGGGTGAGTTCGGGCGGCAGCCCACCGCCGAGTACGCCAAGGGCACTGGCCGCGACCACAACTCGTACGGCTTCACCATGTGGCTGGCCGGCGGCGGCGTGCGCGGTGGGGTGTCGGTCGGCAAGACCGACGAGCTCGGCAGCGCCGCGGTGGAGGATCGCTTCCACGTCAAGCACCTGCACGCCACGATCCTGCACTTGCTGGGCTGTGACCCGAACCGACTCACCTACTTCTTCGGCGGCTTGGACCAGAAGCTCGTCGGTGTCGAGGGAGCCACGCCGATCCACGCAGTCCTCGCGTGAGTCGTGGGGCGATGGGACGCCATCGGCATTCGCTCGCCCGACGATTGCTGCTGGCGGCCATCGCTCTCGGCTGCGCCCTCGGGGCCGGTGAGCTCGCGGTGCGCATGCTGCCGGAGGAGACCCTCGGCTTTCGCTGCAACGGCGAGGTCTTTCGCCGACCACGCGAGTTCATCGCCGACCAGACCAAGAACCGGCTGGGGTTCCACGACGTCGAGCACACCGCGATCGGCGAACCCGGCGTGCAGCGGCTGATCCTGCTCGGCGACTCGTTCGTCGAATCCAAGTCGGTCGCCATGCACGAGATCGTCGGCCAGCGCTTGCAACACCACCTGGAGACGGCGAGCGGAACGCGTTGGGAGGTGATGTCGCTGGGCGTTTCCGGCTGGGGCCAGACGCACCAGCTGGAAGCCCTGCGGCGGTTCGGCCCGCGGTTCCATCCCGCTGTCGTGGTGACCCTGTTCTTGCACATGAACGACCTGAGCGACAACGCCCCCGAGCTGAAGACGCTGTCGATGCAGGAGCAGCGCGCGATGAGCCGGGTCCAGCCCGGCTGGGGGACGATGAGGGTCGACCAAGCGCCGCTGCTGTTGGTGCGCAGCTCGGTGCTCAACCAGCTGCTCTCCCACCGCCTGGCGCAGCTGTCGGTGATGCGCAGCGAGAAGATCCCCACGTCCTACCTGGTGTACGAGGACCCGATCGACGTGCGGTTCGAGCGCGCTTGGCGCATCACGGCGCGGGCGATCCGCGCCACGCACGCCCTGTGCAAGAGCCTGGGGGCGCGCTACCTGATCGCCTCGGCGCCCACTCCGCACGGCGTCCTCGGCCCCGACGCCGGCCTCGACTACCTGACCGACGCCTACCCGGCGATGGCCGAGCGCGATTGGGATCTCACCGCTCCGGATCGGCGCATGGCGCGCATCTGCAAACGCAACGCGATCCCGTTTCTCCAGCTCGAGCCGGAGTTCGCCCGCCGCACAGCGAGCGGAGAGGTGCTCCACTTCCCGTTCGACGGCCACTGGAACGCCGCGGGCAACGATCTCGGCGGCCGGCTGATCGCCGACTTCGTCGCCGCCAACGGCTGAGATGGTGGTCGCGTCAGCGACCCCGGGGCGGCGCTCCCATTGCCATGCCGAGCAGCCCCTCGACGACCTCGGCGAACTCCTCTTCGGTGTTCGCTTGCTCGAGCTGGCTGACCGCCGAACCGGCCAGGGTCAAGAACATCCGGGCCTGCGTCGAGCTGGCCGAGCTCGAGGCGGCCATCGCGTCGATCCGCTCGCGCATCCGCGCGACTTCCGACGACCAGTCGTCCACCATGTCGACCGGCAGCCATCGGCCCTCGACGCGCTTCAGCTCGAGAGTCGACGGCGACTCTCCCGGCGTCGACAGCGAGAGCTTGGCGCGGTCCGCCGAGCTGGTGAGCACATCGACCGTCATTCCGCGCAGCTTGGCCAGTGGGTCGTCCGCCGACTGACTGGCACCGCGGCGGAGGTGCTCCATGAACCGCGCGCCGTCGGTGGCCAGAAAGGCGCCGACGTCGATCTGCGCCAGCTTGCCGCTGTCGGCGAGATCGCTGGAGACGATCGCATCGAGCATGCCGACGAACGCGTCCCAGCCGGCCTCGACGTCGCTGTCGACCTGGCTGGCGATCATCGGGTGCGCCAGGATCAGCTCCTTCTTGGTCCGCAGCAGGCCGACGACGCGCCGCGCCAAGTCGAAGCTCTCGTCGTACAGCTCGGGATCGACCCCCGCACCGAACGCCCGCGCCAGCGCGGTGACGTCGTCGCGATAGCTCGGCGGCAACGCCGCCCACAGGACTGCGGGCCGGCCGGCCCCGAGATGCGACACCACGGCCTCGACCGTCCCCTTGGCATCGCCGGGCAGAGTGATCGCATCACCGCCACCGCAACCACCGACCAAACCACAGGTCACCAACCCGACTGCAACGCGCTTCATCTGACCAAACCGCCCCTTGTTCGACCCAACCGACCTCGGGCCTCACGCCGCACTATCGGCAGCGCGGCCGCTCGGCCTGCAGCCGCGCGACACACGGGCCACGTCATCGCCAGCGCAAGCTAACGCTGTTGGAGTGCCGCGTTCGCGGCGAGCGCCAGCTCCGCCAGCGCCTGCTCGACGAGTCGCGCATCGGGAGTCAGCGTGGCGAGGGCCACCTCATCGCCGCTCAGCACCGCGTCGATCACCCCTACCGAGCGGGAGACCGGCCGGCGCACGCCTTCGACGTAGAACCTGCAGACGACCTCGTAGCGCCCCTCGAGCATCAACCGCACCCGCACCCGATCGCTGTCGCCGAGCCACGCCCCGCTGCTCTTGCCGAGGGCGGCGCGGGCAAAGCCCCGGGTCTTGCCGGTGCGCTGATCGATCGCCTCGAAGTCACTCATCGGCAAGCCGGTGTCGCCGGCATAGACCAATGAGACGCGCACTCGCCGGTCGGCACCCACCATCGCGCGCAGTCCGGGCAGCTCGACGTCGAGTGGCTGTCGCGCGCTCAGCACGATGCGCGCCTCGCCGGGAAACAGCCGCTGCTGGCGCGGCGCGTGGCCGTTGCTCATGGCGACCACGTCGACGACGGGGTCCGTCGCGACGAACTCGACGCGGTTGCCGCGCCACGGGTAGCCGATGGTCTGTCGGGCGCCGTTCGCGTCGGTCAGCTGCACGAGCAACGGCGAGGCGGGTCGCAGCGCGCGCCCCGAGAGGTCGAACGCCGCGACCTCGTAGCGAAACAGTCGACCGTTCAGGTCGACGCCCTGCAGGCGCGGATCCACGACCCGTTGGCCGGGCCCGACATGCAAGCCGGACACCCGCAGCAGCGGGCGGGCCGCGCCGCGCAGCGCGAGGGCCAGCGTGTAGTCGCCGGCGTGCAGATTCCTCACTCGGAAACCGAACTTGCCACGGCGGACACGGAGCTCGTCGTCGCGCACGCGTTCACCATTCCGCCACAGCTCGAGACGCAGCACACCACGGGGCAGCCAATCGGGACCCTTGCCTCCGCCCTGCAGCTGGCCGAACCGTTCGAGGCTGAAGTCGCGGCGTTCGCCGAACGCGATCTCGGCGCTGTCGGGGGTCGCGTGGCCCGAAGCGCGGACCGCGACGCGGACCCGCCCCGCCCGCCGTTCGCCGCGCAGCTCATAGCGTCCGTCGGCGTCGGTGCGCACCTGCAACCCGGCCTCATCGCGCCAGCGGGGCCCGCGGTCGCCGTTCGCGCGCAGCTGCTGCAGCGAGACCCGGGCGCGCCGGATCGGCGCCCCCACGTCGTCGACGACGACGCCGTGCACCAACACCGGCAACTCGGAGACCACGACGTCACCCACGTCGTGCACGCCGCCGGCGCGCAATGCCGTCACCGGTACGAGAGCTCCACTGAGGCGATCGCCATTGTCGATGCGCACCTCGAGGGCGTAGGGGGGCCTCGGCTCGCCGAGCTTGAACATGAGCTCGAACCGGCCGTCGGCACCGATGGAGATCCGCTCCCCCTCGATCCTTCCCCTGGCTCCGGACAGCATCAAGTCGGCGTCGAGCGCCACGGGTCGCCGCTCGGCGTCGACGAGCCGGCCGCGGAGCACGGTGACCCAGTCGGGCACGTCCAGCGCGAGAGTGACGGTCTCGCCCGCCGCCGGCCCGCGCAGATCGGATTGCACGAAATCGAAATCGTCGTCGGCGAAGCGCACCGCGGCGTCGAGCAACAGCCCCGCGCCGACGGGGGCCAGCCACACGGTGTGCGCGCCGAGTGGCTTGGACACCTCGAGCGCGGCCAGCTTGCGCAAGCTCTCGACCTGCTCCGCTGGAACGGCGAACGACGCCGGCGACGACGACGCCAACCGGAGCCCGACCTTGCACGGGGTCTGCAACGGCGTTCCATCCGGGCCGCGCAGCACTACTTCGACGGCACCGAGACCGCCGACGCGCAGCTCGATCTCGCGCTCGGGCACCGCATGGATCGCGAACCGCGCGAGCGCGGGTGCCTGCTGCGGCGTCACCACCAGCAGAACGAACTCCGCGTCGGTCGCGTCCGCCGCGTCCGCCGCCGACGGCTTCCGCCAACGGGTCGTGCCCGCCAGCGAGCCCAGCTCCGCCGCGGCTCGCTGCTTCTGCTCGGCAACACGGCGCAGGTTCTCCACCGCCGACCGCACCAGCGCTTGCTCCGCCGCGCGACTGGCGGCGCTCGCCTGCCGTTGGCGGCGCTGCCGCGCGGCGTCGATCTCGGCGCGATGCGCGCGGATCACACTCTCCGCTTCGCGCAGCTGGGCCTTGAGCGCGACCTGGCGGGGTGACACCGATTCGCGGTAGAGCTGAAGGTGCGACAGCCGCACCCGCCCCTCTGCATCGCTGATCTCGGTGCGCCGCAGGCGCAGCGAGACCAGCAGGTCGTTGCAGAGCCCGACGGGCACACCCGGCACCGGCAGTCCTTCGGCATCGACGACGCGCGCCGATACCGAGTAGTCGGCGTGCAGCTCCAGCACCGGCTCCTCGCTCTCGGGAGCGCGCCCGTACAGCGCCAGGACCCCGAACTTCTGCGGCGCCCGCGCCGCGACCAGGAGCCGGCTGCCGAACGCCGGCAAACGGACCAGCCCCTGTGCGTTCGTCAGCTGAGCGGTGGCGCGCGCCTCGACGATCTCGGCCCAGTGCGCGCGCTCCCATGAACCCGGGCGGTCGGCGCGCCACCGGTCGACGGCGTCGTTCTTGGCGACGAACACCTCCGCCGCCACCGCCGGCTGGCGAGTGACGGCATCGATGACGCGCAGCAACCGGCCGGCACCGGCGGTGTCGTCCACCGCGTCGAGCGCCCGCCGCGCGCCGCCGGATTCCGGCGCGTGCGCGCGGCTCGCGGCGGCGTCGGCGGCCAGAGTCGAGGTTTGGCTCGACTCCGCGGTCCCGCCGCGGGGGGCGGCGACCGGCGGACCCTGGGTTGCCGGCGCCAGCGACCAAGCCGCCATCCCGACCGCTCCACAGAGGACGAGTCCGAGGATCGTGGCTTGGGCTTTCATCAGCTTGAGCAGCGCCGCTTCGCCGGGCGCCGACTTCCTACCCTACGGATCGGCCGGGCGAGTGGCGCGATTGCAACGCAAACGATACAGAAGGCCGTGCCGGCCGGCCGCGGTGCAGGGACGGTTGCGGCCAAGCCGGTCGGCCGGCAGGATCGCGGCATGCGGGTTTTGATCGTGAAGACCGGCGAGACCGTGGCCCCTCTGCAAGGTACTCGTGGAGACTTCGAGGACTGGTTCCGGCAGGGGCTGGGGCTCTCCGCCGAGGCGGCTCCGATGGTCCGACCACACCGCGGCGAGCCGCTGCCGACGCTCGACGAGGTCGAGGTCGCCGTGATCACGGGCTCACCGGCCATGGTCACCGACGCCGCGCCGTGGAGCATCGAGACCGAGAACTGGATCCGCCACTTGGCGGATGCCGGCAGGTGGATCCTGGGTGTGTGCTACGGGCACCAGCTGCTCGCCCGCGCGTTCGGCGGCGCGGTCACCGATCACGCCGAGGGGAGCGAAGTCGGCACGGTCGAAGTGCAGCTGACCGAGACCGCCAAGGGCGATCCACTGCTCGGCGGCCTGCCGTCCCCGTTGATCGTCCAGAGTAGCCACCGACAGGTCGTGAGCCGACTGCCCCGCGACGCGCGGCGGTTGGCTTTCAACGATCACGATGCCAACCAGGCATTCGCCATTGGCGAGCGCGCGTGGGGCGTGCAGTTCCACCCGGAGTTCGACGCCGACATCATCCGCGGCTACCTTGCGCACCGCGCGGACGCGCTCGGCGACGAGGGCATCGACGTGCGCGCGCGCGCCGCCGCGGCGCGCGACAGCGACCACGGCGTGCGCATTCTGCGGCGGTTCGTCGAGCTGGCGCGCTGAGTGACGGGCCGCGGCGGCGGTCGATGGCGAAGCGAGAAAATCGAGTCTGACTCGGTACTTATCGCAGGCAGCACTTTTTGAACTTGCGGCCGCTGCCGCAGGGACAGGGGTCGTTGCGGCCGGTCTTTTCCGCGCGGTGGACGACGGTCTTGCCGGGTCGACGCACGACACCGTCACGGTGGGCCGCGCCGGTGGACACCGCGTGGGCGAAGGCCGCCAGGGCGGACTCCATGCCGGCGCGCAGCTCGTAGATCGCGGGTACGACGTGCTCTTCTGCCAGGTGCTCGAGGAACGCCGGCAGCACTTCTGGCACGGCGGCCGCCAGCGGATCGCGCACGCCGAAGCGCCGCGGCAAGTGCTCGGCCAGTGCGACGACCAAGTCGTCCCCGTCCAGCAGGCGCGGCGCCTTGCCGACGTCCTCGTAACAGGTCGCCGCAAAGTGTTGCACGATGCGACGCTGTTCGTCGGCAGAGCGACCGCGAATGCCGGTCGCATGGACGGAGTCCATGAACTTCGCGGCATCCAGCAGCACCCGGTTCTCGGCCATCCAGCCAATGCTACGGCACGGGGACCCGGCGGTCGCATGGTCGTGGCGCGCGTTTCTCCTCAACCCCGCGGGTCGCCGGCGTCGATGCGAGCTTCGAACGGGGTTAGGAGTATGAGTCGCCTGGACAAGTCCGTCGCTTCGCAAGATCACGCCTCTTCGGAGGAGCTGGCTGCGCTCGTGCAGCAATGCGCCAAGCTCTGCGCTAGCGCCGAGACCAAGATCGGCGCGCTGCCCAGCGAGTCCGCGACCTTCTTGGCGCAGAACCTGAGCGCATCGATGCGCCAGGTCGAGCTGATCCTGCGGGTCATCGACGACCAGGGAGCGCACCGCGATCAGGAGCGCAAGAGCTTCTTGCGCCGCCTGTTCGGACGCGACGCCGACAACGCGGGAGCGGCGGATGGCGCGGCCGACCCGGGCCTGCCGACGTTCGACGTCTCGTCGCAAGGGCTGCAGGGCAACGCCTGGACCATCTCCATCGCCGAGCTGCTCGGCTTCCTCGCCTTCGCCCACAAGTCCGGCATCCTGTGGGTCGACGGTCCGGGCGAGAACTTCTTGATCGGCATCGTCGAAGGTCGCCTGATGCACGCCAGCAGCGACAGCACCCCTGAAGGGCTGCGGCTCGGCGAGGTCCTGGTCGGGCTCGGGTTCTTGACGCGGCGGCAGCTCGAGCGCTTCCTCAACCGCGAGGAGATCGCCAACAACGACGCGGTGTGTGGCGAAGCGCTACTGGAGAGCGGCATGATCTCCGACGAAGAGCTGCGCGAGGCGCTGGTGCACCAAACGACCAGCCTGTTCTCGCGCATGATCGGGCACCAGCACGCGGTGTTCCGCTTCCAAGAAGGCGTCAACGTGCAGCTCGCGTTCCAGGTCGACCTCGACATCAACCAGCTGTTGCTCGACTGCGCACGCATCGGCGACGAAGAAGACAACCCCGCGGCCCTCGCCTCGTCCATTCTCAACGAATGGGAGTCCTGGCGTTCGGAGCTCAGCGAGAAGGCGCCGGCACTGGCCGCCAGCGATACGCCTGCAGAAGAGGACGACGCTGCGGGCGACCATGCGAGCGCCGCCGACACCACGCTGGTCGACAGCCCGCTGGACCACGCGTCCGGCGACGACGACGACACCGACGACGACGCCCTCGAGAGTGCCCTCGCAACCGACGGCGACAGCGCCGCTGAGAACGAGCCCCCGACGACGAGCCCCAACGCGGGCTGATCAAGGGCCGCCCGGGGGCTGGCTACAGCTGTCGGTGCACGGCGCCGATCCGCGCCGCGGTGTCGCCGTCGACACCCGCTTGCTCGGCGAAGCGCGGCCACTCACGCACCGCGCCGCGCACGTGGTCCAGGAGCTCCTCTGCACCGGAACGCCGCAGCGACACCGACTTGCCGCAGGCGACGAAGTCCGCCACGTCGAAGGCCTCGCGCTTGCCGGCGATCGACATCTGATGGCGGCCTGTCCACGCCCCGTCGGGGTTGTAGGCGTAAGTGACGTCGAACGCCGGCGACAGGCTCCATTGGCCGCGGCGATCCATGAGGAATGCGATGTTCTTGACGTGGTCGTCTTGATTGCGCGCCAGGACGTTGAACAGCATCCGGCGGAACTGCTCTTCGATGGCCGCCATCGGTAGACCCAAGCGGCGCATGACGAGCATCGCCTGCTCGTAGCTGTGCGCTCCCGCGGCGTTGAAGTCGTAGTGTGCGATCGCCGCCAACGACTGCATGTGGCGCTTGGTGCCAACCTCCGGGTCGCGGTCGAAACGCCGCGTGACGAAGTGGCTGCGTCCGTTCTCGTGCAGCAGACGACTCTCCGTCATCTCCACCCCGGCGGCGCGGGCCATCAGGTGGTAGGCGTACTCGATGCGTCCGTACCCCTGAGGATCAGCCAGCTCCCGGTCGCGGTTGCCACGCACGCCGTCGAACTTGAGCAGCCAGTGTGAGAACCCGGCCGCGGCATCGACCTGGCCGGAGCGAACCTCGCCGGTCTGTGGGTTCCAGGCGATCACCGCCTTGGCGCGGGCTCCCCCGGCCGACGTCCCAACGCGCAAGATGTCCTGCACGGCGCTGGGCTGCGGGCGGTCGCTCAGCAGCGCGACGAAGTGCTCTCGGTCGGTGAGCACCGCGTCGGCGAGCGCGACCAACGCCGCGACATCGAGGGGCTCGTCACTGCGGGGACGAGGGCCGAGCGCAGGCGAGAACTCGAGCGCCCCCATCCCGCGCTGACCGGTGTAGCAGAGTCGCTCGACGGGGTTGAAGGACTCCGGCGTGCGCCCGCGCGCCGCCAACCATGCATCGATCACCGCGTTGCCGAAGCGGTCCGGCAGCACGTCCGCCAGCATGCCGGGAAGCCCGGCGAAGGAGTCGCGGGGAAGCGCCGGAAACGAGTAGGGACGCCGCCCCAGCGGCATGGTGAGCGGCGCCACCTCGATCCCGCTCGCGGCGAACGCGGGGTCGTACTCGAAGAACCCCAAGGCGCGGCCGGCATCCCAGTGGACCGCGCCGATGCGCGAGCCCCACAACTCGACCCGCGCGGTGGTCACTTCTCGTCGCCCCAGCGCCAGCTCGAGTCGCGCGGAGTCGACTTGCGCCGGCCCCCGGTCGCCCGCTGGCGTCGCCGCCCCTCGCGCTCGAGCATCTGGAGCGGACGCACCTCCGGCGCGGGCACGAGGGCGTCGAGGTTGGCGAGCAAGCCCAGGGCGCGCAGGATGCGGACCAAGTTGGTCAGCTGGGTCGACTCCCCGGCCTCCAGCCGGCGGACCGTCGATCGCGAGACCCCAGCCTCCTGTGCCAGCTCGGTCTGGGTCCAGTTGCGGTCGAGGCGAGATCGGGCGAGGCGGCGCCCCAGCTCGGCCAGGACCTCCCCATCTGCACCCTCAGCAACGCTCCGTATCCGAGTCACTGATGAGAGTATCGGCGACAACGATCCAAAAGAGAATCAGTTTCTAGAATGATTCAGATCTGGATCATTTGCGCCGTATTCTCGATTTATGACTCTGTTTTGGACCACACAAGGAGATGGCGCTCAAGGCACGAAGACGAAGCTGATCGCGCCGTCCAAATCGACGCACGATGTACCCGGCACCCACGCCAAGCTCTGGACCGCGATGGTCCCGTAGCTGACGAGCAGCGCCGGGTTGTTCGGGATCGTGAAGGAAAGACTGTTGACGCCCTGCGGCAGCGAGACCCACAGCAGCTCGACCGACGTATCACCGTAGAGCCGACACCCCGCCGCACACGCCAACGGCTGCGGCAAGGCAGTGGTGAACCCGGCGTGAAACGTGAGCCGGACCCACGAGAACGCCGTCGGCCCGTGACTGGGCACACCCAGCGTGGTCATCGTGCCCAGCTTGGTCGACGTGGCGGTCGGATACGCCGCGCCGGGGCAACCCGTGTTGTTGATCGGTGCCGTTTGCGACTGAGACGCCAGCGGCGCCACCAACAGACCGAGGCAGAGAAGGAAGGGGGCAGCTCGGAACATTCGCCCACTATACCGCCCTGGGAAAAGCACCACGTCCGCCGAGCCCACGCAAAGCAGGAGACCGACTACCCTCGAGTCTCCACATCCAAGGAGACCATCATGAATGCCCGAACTTCCATCATGTGCGCGCTCGCTCTCTCCAGCGTGTTGCTCTCGGCGACGCAGTCGTCCGACCATGCGAACCGGTACGCCCCGGCACCGACGACCATCACGCAGAACGAGCCGATGGTGATCTACAGCGTGACCGGCGGCACGCTCACCGGCGGAGTCCACCGGCAGCTCACGGTCTACAACAACGGCTTCGCCACGATCGCCAAGCTCGACACCCCGGTGTTTCCAACGCCGGGCACCTTCAAGGACGTCGAGACCACTTCGGTCGGCGCGACCGCGGCGCTCCAGCTTCTCATCGACCTGGTCAACGCCGGCGCCGCCACCTTGCCGGAGCAGCAGTTCATTCTACCGGACGTCCCCTTGACCACCCTGACCGTCCTCGAAGGCCGCGAGATCGGGTTGTCGCGCACCATCAGCTTCAGCGGCGGGCCGCCGTACTCGGCGATGCAGCAGGTCATCGACCGCTTCGTCAACGCGACGTTCCCGGGATTCTGAGCGCGCCGGCGGGCACGACCAAGACCGCCGCACCATCGTCGAGCGGTGCCTCGACACGCACCTCGCCCTCGCGCTTCTCGATGAGCAGCCCGCCACCGAACGGGCTCTCGAGCCCGAGATCGCCGCCCCCGGCGGCCAAGTGCGCCAGCTGCCGCAGCACCCGCAGCTTGGCCACGACCCGCCGCGGCTCGCACATCTGAGCGGTTGCCGGGCTGTAGAACACCCGCGTCATCGGATTGATCGACGCGGACAGCTCCGCTCTCACCTCACCGGTGACCCGCTCGAGCTCTTGCCAGCCAGCGCGCGCGGCCTCGCGCACACGCAACATCGCGCGCTGGTTCTCATCGGCGGCGTGCGGTCCGAGCACAGAAAACGCGACCTTGCCCCACCAGCTCGACGCCATTCCCGCGAACGGAGGAGCCCCGACCCCGGCAAACCCACCGACGCACGCCTCGACCTCGTACGGCAGAGCCAGGTCCGGCATCTCCTCGTCGAGCACGGCGAGCTCCCGCGCCAATCGTCTCAGCATGGCTACGGGCCAACGCGTCAGCCGCGCTTCATCGCCAACGACATCCAGCACGTTGCGGATCGCAACGGCACCCGCCATCTGCTCGACCAACGTCCCCGCCGCCATCAAGTCGCGGCCGAACAACGCGCAATCGAGCAGCAGCCCCACTCCGGCACCGCGCTGCTCGAACACCGGATCGCCGACGACCCGTTGCACCGCGTGGTCGACCAACTCGATGGCGGCCAGCACGTCGATGCAGACCAGCGACGCGCCCGCGTGCAATGGTCGCTCGAACCGGGCCACACCACAGGCCGCCCCGGCACGGAGCGCGGCCAACGCCGGGCCATCCCCACCTTCGTCGCCGATCTGCTCGAGCGCGCGCCGGTAGTACTGCCACGCGTTGCCCTCGGTCGGCTGCCCCCGCAACGGCGGGCGCACGCCGCTGGCCGACGCCAGCCGCGCGGCGATCTCTCGGGCCCGGTCCACGACCCGCGTGCGCACACTGCTCAGACTGAGCAACGACAGCGCACAGAACAAGACCAGCAGCGCAACGATGACGCCGATCACGGTCCCGGCTCGGCTCCTGCGACTCGTGCCGCGGCCTGCATCGTGTTCACTCATGGGTCCTCGGTCGATGAGCCCGCGGGAGCGCCCCGCCTTGAGCGCGCCCTTGGACCAACCGGCCCCCGACTTCTTCCCCACAAACGGTGAACCATTGCACGCACCGAGCGTTGCGCGTTCTTTTTGGCCATGCCAACACACCCCTTCGCAGCGTGTCGGCGCGGCCTCGTGGCCGCGGCCTCCGGGACGCTCGTCGCGACCGCAGCACCTGGACAAACTCCGGATCGCGAACGGATCGTCATCACGGCGACGCGCACCGCCACCGACCCGTTCGACCTCGCGTACGCCGTGGACAGCATCGCCGCGCAGGACATCCTGCGCCGCGCCTACAGAACCACTCCGCAAGTGCTGCGCGACACTCCCGGCGTCATGGTGCAGGAGACCGCGCACGGCCACGGGTCACCGTACATTCGCGGTTTCACGAGCTTTCGCACCCTGATGATGGTGGACGGCGTCCGCCTGAATCACTCGGCGTTCCGACCGGGACCGAACCAATACTGGAACACCGTGGACCCGCTTTCGCTCGAACGGGTGGAGGTCGTGAAAGGACCGAGCTCGGTGCTGTACGGCTCGGACGCCATCGGCGGCACGGTCAGCGTGTGGACCGCCGGGCCGACGTTCGCGCCGCCGGCAACCGAGGGACTGTTCACCGCCGGAAGGCTGTGGACGCGCTACGCATCGGCGGAAGACTCGGTGCAGGGCCGCGGCGAGATCAGTGTTGCGCACGACTGGCACGACGGGGCTCGCACCGGGCTGTTGGTCGGCGGTTCGGCGAAGGCCTTCGGCGATCTCGAAGGGGGGCGGGGGAACGGCACGCAGCCCGAGACGGGCTACGACGAGACCGACCTCGACATCAAGCTCGAGCACTGGTTCGACGAAGACGCGCGCCTTGTGGTCTACCACCAGCGAGTGGCGCAGAACGACGTCCCGCGCACGCACCGCACGATCCACGCGATCCCGTGGCGCGGCTTGAGTCAGGGCTCGGATCTGCGGCGCAACTTCGATCAACGGCGCGAGCTGTCCTACGTTCAGTACCACCACGACGGGGGCGGCGGCGCGATCGACACGCTGCGCGCCAATCTGTCTTGGCACCGCCACCGAGAGGTTCGCGATCGGATCCGAGGCAACGGCAACCAGGAATTCCAGGGCTTCGAAGTCGGCACGCTCGGCGCGTGGCTGCAGATGGAAGCCACCAACGCTACCGGGCATTGGACCGTCGGCGTCGAGTACTACCGCGACCACGTCGACTCGTTCTTCCGCCGCGCCGGCACGCCGCAGCCGGGAGACGAGATCCAGGGCCCCGTGGCGGACGACGCGACGTACGACCTCCTTGGGGTCTACATCCAGGACCGCATCGAGGCCGGCGACCGGGTCGAACTGATCCTCGGTGGTCGCTTCAACTTCGCCGCGGCCAATGCGGACAGCGTGCGCGCCCCGACGACGAGCACGCGGATCTCCATCGACGATGACTGGAGCGCGTTCGTCGGCAGCGCACGCGCGCTCTGGCGCGCGCTGCCCGAGCACGTCAACGTCTACGCCGGTGTCAGCCAGGGCTTCCGCGCTCCCAACCTCTCCGACCTGACGCGATTCGACAGCGCGCGCAGCAACGAGTTCGAGATCCCGGCACTCGGTCTCCAACCCGAGGACTACCTGACCTACGAGGTCGGCACCAAGGTCGAGACCGAAGCCATCGCGCTGGAGACCGCCTACTTCTACACCGACATCGAGGACCAGATCCTGCGCTTCCCGACCGGCAACACGAGCACCGCAGGCGAAGTCGAGGTCACCAAGGGCAACGTCGGCGACGGCCACGTCTACGGCATCGAACTCGGGTTTGCCTGCGAGGTCGCACCGGCGACGACGTTGTTCGGCAATGCGACCTACATGGAGGGTCGCATCACCAACTTCGAGAACAGCAGCTCGACGCTCGCCGAGACCTATCTGACGCGGCTGATGCCGTTCACCGCGCAGCTCGGGTTGCGGTGGGAAGACGAGCGCGGCCGCTTTTGGGCCGAGGGCGTCGTAGTGCGCGCCGAAGACGCCGACCGGCTGTCGTTCAACGACGAGGGCGACACCAGCCGCATCCCGCCCGGCGGCACGCCGAGCTACACGGTGGCCCACCTGCGCAGCGGCTGGAACGTGTCGGACCGCAGTCGCCTGCACGTCCTGCTCGAGAACATCACCGACGTCGACTACCGCATCCACGGCTCGGGGCTCAACCGCCCGGGCCGCAACCTGGTCCTGTCGTTCGAGACGAGCTTCTGACGTCCCCTGCGTTGGGGCGGAATTCCACCACACGGCGCCGCCCTGACCGCCATGATCGTCCCGACCATGCGTTCTATCGGAACTGCCGCGGCGCTGGCGGCAATCGCTCTCGCCGCCCCTGCACCGATCGCGGCGCAAGCACCGATCATCGTCGACGCCGCCGGTGGACCCGGCGCGCAGTTCACCCAGCTCCAGCCCGCGATCGACGCCGCCGGCCCGGGCGCCGTGCTCTTGATCCGCGCCGGCACGTATCGCGCGTTCACCCTTGCCAAGGGGCTGGCGCTGGTCGGCGAGGACGGCGCGATCGTCACCGGCCCAAGCGCGGTCCGGGACGTGCCGGCGGGCCAGCACGTGCGCATCCGCAATTTGTTCTTGGAGACGTTGGTCATCGAGCGGTGCCCGGGCCTGGTCGCGGCGGAGATCCTCAACCTGACGCCGCCGAGCACGCCATTCGGGCCGAGTGACGTGACGGTGATCGACATCGTCGACTCCGCCGACGTGCGCATGCGGCAGCTCGGCATCAACCCCGGGCGCAACAGTGGCCGTGACGGCGTGCGGGTGCGCAACTCCCGATTCTCCGTCGACGGCGGCGCCATCGACGGCGCTGCCGGCAGCGCGACCGGGATCGCGAGAACCGGCGGTGTCGGCTTGCGCTGCTTTGCCGGAGCCGACGTCACCGTCGCCTTCAGCCGGGTGCGCGGCGGCGCAGGCGATGTCGGCTTCCAGGGCGGCGTCGCGCTGCACGTCGGGGCGGGGGCGCGCGCCGCGGTCACCGGCAGCGAAGAGAACGAGCTGATCGGGGCGGCCGGCTCGATCTTCGGCTGCAGCCAACCCAACGCCGCGGTCCACGTCGACGCGGGCGGCAGTCTGCGGCTATCACACCGCGTTCGGGTGAGCGGCGGAACCTCGCTCTGCGCGCCGCAAGCCCCGGCGTTCACCGGACCGGGAGTCGTCTCGCTCGCCAATCCGGTCGACCTCAGCCTGGTGGTGCGCGGGGGCATCGTGGCAGTCGGCGTGCCTTCGCAGCTGCTGGTCTTGGGCGAGGTCGGCGAGAGCGTCGCGATCCTGGCGGGGCTCACGCCGCAGGTCCTACCCCTGCCGAGCTTTCGCGGCAGCCCGCTGCTACTGACACCGGTGATCGCGGCTCCGCTCGGCGCGGTCCAGGCTTCGGGTGACCTGATCGTTCCGGCTGGAACACCGGGCGGTGCGCTCGGTGCGATGGTCCTCTTGCAGGCGGTATCGCTCCGCGCCGCGGGCACGCTCCACCTGTCGAACTCGACCGTCTTGATCTCCGGCGCATGAGCGGGCCGCGATCTCCTCGCTGGTCTCTTCTCGCCCTCGCCGTCTCGCTGCCGGCCTGCGCACCGCAGGGCATCGACACCTGGCCACTGCCCGAGACGGGGTCCAGCGCCGACTTCGTGACGACGGTAACCATCACGGAAGGCGCCGACACCCGCGGCATGGTGACCGTGATCCACATGGATGAACGGCACACGGCCACCGACCGACAGGGGTCGTTGCGCACGGTCGAGACCGCGTGCCAGCGCGTCTGGGGTTCGATACGAGGCGGCGGCTTCCGCACCCCCGTCGAGTTCGACACGTCGGGCGGGGGTCGCATCCATCCGCTGGCAAAGATGTTCGTCGACGCCATGCAGCGCGCGCGGCGGATCGTCGTCGACGCCACCGGCGTCGTGCAAACGGTCCAGATGCACGACGGCAAGAGCTGGCGCGACCCCGACGAGCACGAACGCGCGACGACCCAGCTGGCCCACCTGCAAGCCCCGCCATTGCCCGCCGCGGTCGGCACCGCGTGGGTGCCGGCAGTGGGTGCGCACGAGTGCACCGAGCACGGCTGCGTGTTGATCGGCATCGAGAACACCCTCACCACCGTGACCCGCGACACGCTCCACATCGAGAGCCAGGGCGACCTGGTCGACGACGAAGGCCACCGGCATTCGATCCGGCGGACGGCGGTGTTGTCGCGCCTGGACGGCTGGCCACTGCAGGCCGATGTGTCGGGTGCGTCTGGCGGTCGCGATGTCCGGATCGAGACGAGGCGCGCTCCGGCTCGCTGACCTCAGCGATCAGGCACCGCCCGCTTCGCTGAGCTCGGCCAGCAACGCGGCGATTGCTTCCCGTTCGCGCTCCGGCAGCACGCGGTCCGCGCGCGCGCGGGTCGCCGCACCCAGCTCGTCGTAGAACCGGGCGTCATCCTCCGCCCGCGCCAGCAACATCGCCAGCTCGGCGTCGTCGCCGACCGAGAAGTAGCCCGGATAGTCCTCGCCGAGCAAGCCGACCGCCCCGGGGATCCGGGAAGCGAGCGTTGGCACACCGAGAGCGAGCGCCTCACAGACGGCATTGGCGCCGCCCTCCATGCGCGACGACGACACGTGCAGCCAACTGCCCGCGACCATGCGGAGCACCTCTTCGCGCGGCAGCTCGCCGCGCCACTGGTAGCGCGGGTTGTCCGCGGCCTCGCGCTCGAGGACGGCGGTCCAATGGGGCTCCAAGACCGCACCGAGGTGCAGGACGCGTACTCGCGACGCCACTGGCAGACGCCGCACGGCGAACGCGGCACGCATCGGGTCCTTGACCTCGCGCAAATGGCCCACCACCACCGCCGTCAGCGGCGGCTGCGGCACCGGTCGCACGCCAGCGGGAACCGCGACCGACTGCACGATGACCCGTGCCTTGTCGCGCACCTCCTCGGGCAACACCTCGACACCGCGATCGTGCAAGACCACGATGCGCGTCGCCAACCGCAACGAACGCTGCGCGGCCGGGTCGACCGCCAGATCCGCGTGCAGGTCGGTGCCAGTCATCATCAACACCAGCGGCCTGTCGGGGTGTCGCTGCGCGAAATCCTCGATGGCCGCGGCACTGCGGCGAGCGTGCAGGGCAACCAGCACATCGGCGTCGCCCGACCCACCATCCTCCACCGACACCTCGTGCCCGAGTTGGGCGAGCAGCATCGCCCAACGCTCCGCGGTGATCCGGTTGCCCTTCTGCGAACCGGGGGGCGCCGGCGTGCGAATCGCGATCCGGAGACGTTCCACCCTCACTCCAACGCGCAGGTGCGAAACCCGGCGAACACATCCCGGCGGGTCGGCTGGAAGAAATTCCGCCACGTGTTGCGGAGCAATCGCGACGGCGTGACCCAGCAGCCCCCGCGCAGCACCTTGCGGGTGTGGAACGAAGTCTGCGAGTAGTCTTCGTACATGTCGGGCTCGAACCCCGGGTAGGGCGCGAACGTCGTCGACGTCCACTCCCACACGTTGCCCATCAGCTGGCGACAACCGGCAGGAGAATCGCCGCTCGACAGCGCACCAACGCCGACGGCGTCGCCGTAGACTCCGTCGACGTTGGCGCGCTCGGCGTCGACGCGGTCGCCCCCCCACGGGGTGCCGCGGGCTGCGCGACTGCCGTGCGCCGCGGCGGCGAACTCCCATTCCGCCTCGGTCGGAAGCCGGCGGCCCGCCCAGCGGCAGTACGCCTCAGCCTCGTGGTAGTTGACGTGCATCATCGCCCGGTCCGCCTGCAATTGCTGCCAACGGTCGAAGGAGCGGCGCTCGTATCCGCCTTCGTCTGGGCGCCAATACAGTGGCAACTCGGCGGCGGCCGAGACCCGCCAAGCCCAGCCGACCGGCGACCAAAGTTCGCGGCGCCGATAGCCAGCGTCATCGACGAACGCGGCAAACTCCGCCTCGGTCACCGCGCGCGCGGCAATCGAGAACGGCTCCACTTCGGTGCGGTGAGCCCACTTCTCGTTGTCGAAGCAAAACCCGCCGCCGCGCGGAAAGCCGAGCTCGAACGCGCCACCCCCGACCGCGACATCACCCTCGCCACCGGGTTCGGCGGCCGGCGCCGGCCGCCGCGGAAACGCCGGCGCCGGGCAACCCAATGCCTGACGCGTGTAGGACAGCGCTTCGATGTGCATGTCCTCGTGGAACACGGAGTACAGGAGCAGGTAGCGCAGGCGGTCGTCGGCACCGACCGCCAAACACTCCTGCACGCGCCGCTCCACCGCCTGCGCATAGTCGATCGCCGCATCGCGATCCGGCACGGGCAGCCGCCAACGGTTCTCGTGCGCAATCGTGGTCGAGTCGAACAGGCGGTCCGCGTCGGCCATTGCCGGCGCCTGGCCGGCGCCACGGCGCAACACCCACAACTCCTGGAAGTAGGCCAAGTGGCACAGCTCCCAGACGAACGGGTTGACCGTGGGCAGCAGCGGCACGTCCAGCTGCTCGTCGGTCAGGTCCTCGACCAACGAGATCGAGCGCTGCCGCGCGTCGCTGACCCAAGCGCTCAGAGTCCGGTCGGGAATCACCAGCAAGGCGCGGCTCACCATACGGTGACCGCGCCGCCAGCCCCAACCCGAGCCTTCGCAAACCGGTGGTCAGAGCCGGGTGATCGTGACCTGCGCGACCGCGTCGCGCCAGTCGTAGGTCTCCGGTGCGAGCGACGCGATGCCGTGGATCCCCGCGTGGATGTGCACGAACCCCTCGGCACCGGTGGGCACGCGCACCATCGGGTTGCCACAGGGCGGCCCGGGGATGTGGGCGCAGTCCTCGGTGTTGGCCTCGCTGCCGGCGTCGTAGGCAGCGGCGCGCACCGTGACACTGCCCGAGGCCGGCAAGGCCACGCGGTTGAGGCCGACGAAGGCATCGTTGGTGATCACCAGCATGCCCGCCAGCGACACCATGTCGCGGCCCGGCGTGCCGGACACGACCACCGTGGCGGTCTCACCGGGGACGATCGGCCCCCCCGCGCCCATCGCGACCTGCACGTCGCGGACGAACGGGCTGGCGGCCAGACTGGCAATCAGCGGCTGGTTGAGAGCGTCCTCGGCGACGCCCGCGAGCTCGGCACTCGCCGGCGACCCGAGCGTGAACAGCGCCGGCTGGTCGGCGTTGTGGCTCGCGACCACCGGCGGCGAGAAGATCTGACCACGGGTGACATTCGTGATCTTGACCTCGTACTGCACCGGCGGCGCCGGCACCTCCGCGTCCGGCAACAACGTCACCACCGGCACCGCAGCCCCCAACAACAGAAGAGAAGAACGAACACGAACGGAAGAAGTGAGCATGAGCATGGTCTCCAAAGGTCTGAACACCACGTCCTACGACCCCCCGGTCACCATCCGTTCACAGTTCCACCACGATTCGGTAAAGACGAACGTACGGAGCCAGGCTCCCATCCCTCACTCCGCCGGCACCCCATTCCCCCCGCCCTCGACCGGCAGATCCACCCACACCCGCGTCGCCTCTGCCGACGAGCTGGCGCCGACCTTGCCACCGTGCGCCTCGACCAAGCTCTGCACGATCGCGAGCCCGATGCCGGCACCGCCGCGGTCGCGCTCGCGCGCGCGCGACTTGTCCACGCGGTAGTAGGGCTCGAAGATCCACGGCAGGTCCTCGGCCGGAATCGGCTCCCCCACATTCTTGACCAGAACCCGCACCAAACGCCGCCGTGACAGCACCGAAATGGTGATGCCGTGCGCACCATCCGAGTATTGCAGCGCGTTGTGGAGCAGGTTGCCGAACACTTGCCGCAGTTGGTCGGGATCCGCGAGCACCGGTGGAACCGCATCCCCGACCACCTCGATGGCCACCGCCCGCTGCGCGCTCTGCGCCGAAAAGCTCTGCACCGTGTCGTCCAGCAACGAACGCACGTCACAGGGCTGCCTGCGCAACGGCGCCTGCTCCGCGCCAACACGCGCCGCGCGCAGCAGATCTTCGGTCAAGCGCACCAAGCGCAAGAGCTCTTCGTGCAAGCCCGACAGCGTCTTGGCAGTCGGCTGCATGAGCCCATCCTGCAGGGCCTCGATCGTGCCGCGCAGATTGGTCAGCGGCGTGCGCAGCTCGTGCGCGACGTCGACCACCATCGCTTTGCGCGCGGCTTCGAGCTGGGCCAGACTCGCGGCCATCTCGTTGAACGCAATCACCAGGCGGTCGAGCTCGTCGGGCACGCCGCGCCGTTGCTCGACCGGCGAATAGTCGCCCGCCGCGACCCGAGCGCTGCCGGCGGTGAGGCTGTCGAGCGGGCGCAACAGCCGGCGAATCCACCAGTAGTCCACGACGAACGCGATCAGCACCGCGGCGGCACCCACCTGCACCGTCGCGATCCGCGTCGCCTGCCGAAACATCGACTCGACCTCGTCGGTTTCGATGTCGTACTTCTTCATCAAAGCCATGAACGCGTCGGCGGCGAGCAGATCGACCGCGATCTGCACACACAGCACCGCACCGGCGATCAGCAGCGCCTGGCTGGCCAGCAGCTTCCACAGCAACCGGCCCCGCGCCGCCCGCAGCCTCACTCCGGCTCCTCGTACCGATAGCCGAAGCCGCGCACGGTGATGATGAACCGCGGTTTCGCCGGCTCCGGCTCGAGCTTGGCGCGCAGCTTCCCGACGTGCACGTCGACGACCTTGGGCACCACGCAGCCACCGGCCGGGTACAGCGCCTGCAGCAGATCGCGCCGCTCGAAGCACCGGCCCGGGGACCCCATCATGGTCTCCAACAACCGATACTCGGACGGCGTCAGCGCGATCTCCTGGTGACCGCGGAACGCGCACCGCCGCTCCTCGTCCAACACCAACCCCCGCCCCGGGGTCGGCCGACGCGTCGCCGCCGTGCGCTGCAACCGCCGCAGCACCGCCTGCACCCGCAACACGACTTCGCGCGGACTGAACGGCTTGACGACGTAATCGTCGGCCCCGAGCCCGAGCCCCTCGAGCCGATCGCTCTCCTCGTGACGCGCGGACAGAATGACGATGCCAACATCGCTGACCGCGCGCAGCTCGCGACAAACGCTCCAGCCGTCGCGGTGCGGCAGCATCAGGTCCAACACCACCAGCTCGGGCCGCTCGCGCAACGCCAGCGCCAAGCCTTCGTCGCCGTCATGCGCGATGCTGACCGCATGGCCAGCGTCACGCAGATACAGCGCCAACAGCTCCGCGGTGCGCGGATCGTCCTCGACCACCAGCAACCGCGCTGGTGCCGGTTCGGGGAGCGCGCCGCGGGCGGACACCGTCAACGGCCGACGCGCAACTCCACCGCGTCGGTCAAGCCGGCGTGCGAAGGCGCCCACAGAGCCCCCTGGGCGAAGACCACCGCCCCAACCAGCGACGAGTTGTTCGGCACGCCCAATGCGATCGTCACCGGGCTCCCGTTCCAGACCGGTCCCGGCACGACCGGGAAAGCACCGCCGAGCAGCAGCTCACCCGGCGCACCCGGCCCCCCGAGACCGTGCCCCGGGATGATCACGCCACAGGGAAAGCCGGGCGCCGGTTGCGCCGAGATCCCGAGCACGGTCGAGGCCATCGCGCCGAGCGTCCCGGTCGGGTCGTGCAACATCACGCTCACCTGCTGGCCCAGCTGTGGCGTCGTCGCGCCCACCGTCAGGCTGTCCTGCGGATTGGCGCAGCCGTACACCGACGTCGAAGAACGCAGCACGAAGCGGTAGGTACCGACCGGCCCGGGCAGACCGGCAAACGGTCCCGAGGCAGTGGTCACGTAGTCGATCGGATCCGCCGGCACGGTGTTGGCGTTCGGCGAAGTGTAGCTCGTGCCGCTGTCGGTCCCGGAGTCGTACACGCGCAGCGGCACCGTCAGATCGGTGACCCACTGTCCGCCCGGCCGCAAGTCCAGCCCGCTGACGCCGACAAACCAATCCGGACTCGGCGCCAGCATGCTGACCAGCGTGACGTGCGAGAACTCGGCCGTCAGCGTCATCCGGACGCCGCGCGAAGCCGGCGAGGTCGACAAGCCGGAGAAGCGCAACACTTGATCTGCACCACCGGCGGCGATGGCCGCATTCACTTCACTGGTCAACAGCGTCGTGGCGCCGGTCTCGGCCATCGACTCCATGCCCGGACTGGCCAGACCACCGCGCTGCCAGAACGACGTGCTCGCATCGTGCGAGCCGCCGATCAGCGGCGAGAAGTGCGGGTTGGAGGGAAACGAGACCGGATGGGTGGCGGCGCTCCAGGTCGACGAGAACGTGACGTCGTAGACCGCGACGCCCTGCTGCGCCGACAACATGGGGCCTTGGGAGCAGAGTCCTGCCGCGACGAGGAGAAGACGGGGTGCGAATGTGTGCATGGTGATGTGGGGAATTCCGTTGTCCCCACGTTTACGGGCCGGGGCGGCCGCGGTGCCGATCGCGGCGGGTCTTTACCGATTCTTGGCCAACCGACGGCTCGGGTCAGCCGATGCGGATCTCCAGCCCGCCGGAGAAAGAGAAGCCCGACGGCGCCGCCGGGTCGAAGAATACCGCTTGCGCGAAGACCCGCGCCCCGGGCATCAATGTCGGCGGCAAGGGCGCGGTCACCGAGAGTGCGCCCGCGCCCGGCTGCCCGGCAGGGCCACTGACGAGGAGGTTCAGGGCCATCGCCGGCGACACCAGGAGAGTGCCGCCCAGCACCGGCAATGCCGCGGTCGTGGTGCCAAGCACCAGGACCCCCGGAGCACCGCCGAGAACCGCGTTCGCGTGCAACGCGATCTGTTGGCCCGCCAGCGGACAACCGGTCGCGGTCAACGCCGGTACGTAGCCGCCACTGCCGGCGAGACCACCGCCGTAGAGCAACAGCGCACCCGAGCAGGGCGCACTGGCGACCTCGATCAAGGTCGCGATCTCGCCGCTGCCCCCCGCCGCCGAGATCGGCTGCGACGGGTTGATCACCGCTCCGCCACCCGACTGCCCCTGGGAGAAGGCCAGCAAGACGTTCGCGAAGGTGTCCAAGACCAGGGCCGCGCCACGTCTCGTCGACCAAGTGCCCGCGTTGGTGGCTCCGGCGCCCGGGTTGTTGTTGGACGCGAACGCAGTCGCCACCAACGAGCGGGCGTCGATGCGCACCATGCGCGGCTCGAGCGAAGTCGAGTTCGTGTCGACGATGGCGAGGAGATCTCCGTTGGGCAACCGACTCAGGCCAACGGGCGTCTCGCCCGAACTGCTGACCTCGAACGCCCCGCAAGCAACCGGCCCGACGACGCGGCGGCCATCGGCCGACAGCTGCGCGCGCCGGATGTTCAGCGTCGTGCTGACCTGCCCGCCACACCCGGACTGTCCGGTCGGCGCCAGCGCGACGAGCGAGTTGGTCTCCGCGTGATAGATCAGCTGCGCGTACTGGAAGAACCCACCGGGCGGCGAGAAGTCGAAGGCACTCTGCCCGCTCTCGTCGAACAGGGTCTGCAGCCGATCGCTGGCGTCCAGGTAGACCACGCGGCTCCGCGAGACCGCGGTCTGCTGCATGTAGATGCGGCCGTCACCGGTCGGCGCGAACGCCCCGAACGTCGTCCCCTGGAAGCCGAGCGACTGCAGATTGCCCTGCGCATCGGCCAAGTACAGCTCCTGCGGATTGCCGACCGCACCGACCACGCCGACGAAGACGAGCTTGTCGCGATACGGATCGTACGCGATCGAGTCCTGCGTGTACGCACCTCCCTTGAAGTCCACGATCATCTGCGCGTTGCCGTTCGCCGGATCGATGCGCATCACCGCCCCATCGACCGAACTCCCACCCGTCACCGCCGGGCTCTTGAGGAACACGTCGCCGACGGCAAAACCCTGCGCGGAGACGCAAGGCGTCAGGACAGCGAGGCAACACATGAGCCCGCGCGCGGAGAGAGGACCGGTCATTGGAAGCTCCTGGTGCGAGGAACAACGACGATAGCCGATCCCGCGCCCCCTCGCCGACGCCTCACCAGAGCGGCAGCAACACCGGCGCCGGGGTGATGTCCCCCTCGTCGAACGCAGTCTGCGGTGACGCCGCGTACGTGGGCTGGTTGTCGTCGTCGACGGGGACGCCGCTCGGGTCCAGGAAACCACGCCAGGCCAGATACCGGGTCTTGGTGGCCCCCGTAGCAACCACGCCACTGGACAGCACGACATCGATGCTGTCGTCGAGCACGGTGTTGGTGCCGTCCGCGTTCGCGCCGGGACGACTCACCAGCTGCACGAGGCCGTCGCCACCGAAGCCGCCGACTGGTTCGTCATCGCCCTGCCTCGTGGTCGGCGGCGGGTACTTGCCAAAGGGGAACATCGACACACCGCCGACGCCGCCGTGCCCCCCATTCGCGCTGATGCTCCCCGCTGGGCCGACCTCGATCCTGCCGGCGGCGACGATCGCCATCGCCCCTCCGCCACGGCCGTGACCAAACTCGGATGCCGCTCTTGCCGGAGCGGTTTCGAAGGCCGGACACATCCGTCGCCTCGAGAATGTTGTCGACGCTCGACGATTGGTGGCGCCGGAGGCACTGTCTCTCCGAGCCTCCGGCGCGGCAGCGTTGTCGCCATGGCGGCGGCGTCGCCTCGAGAATGTTGTCGACGCTCGACGATTGGTGGCGCCGGAGGCTCACTCTGCGCGGCCGTAACCCGCGGCGGGTATCCTCGGTGACCATGCGCGTCACCCCTACGGCCCTCTTGGCCTGCCTCGCCGGCCTCCAGCTCCCATCACAGACCGACCCGGCAGCCACGCTCGAACGTCCCGCCAACCACTTGCAGATCGCGCAACTGCTCGACTGGGAGTCGGTGTCGTCACCGCGAATCTCACCGGATGGCCAGCACGTGGTCTTCACCCGACGGTGGAACGACCGCCTCGCCGACCGGCGTCAGAGCGAGCTGTGGCGCGTGCGCATCGACGGCTCGCGGCTGACCCAGCTCGGCGACGGCGCGGATCCGCGGTGGTCTCCCGACGGCACGCGGCTGGCCTTCGTGCGCGAGGGTGAGCCCGGCGGCGCGCAGATCCACGTGATGTGGCTCGACACCCGCGAAGTCACGCAAGTCACGCGCGTCGATCAGAGCCCCTCGTCGCTGCGCTGGTCGCCGGACGGCACGCGCATCGCGTTCTCGGCGCAGGTGCCGTCCTCGGCCGACGGACTGAAGATCGACATGCCCAAGCCACCGAAGGGGGCCAAGTGGGCGCCACCACCGCGCATCGTCACCCGGCTGGCCTATCGCCGCGATCGGAGCGGCTACCGCCCCGACGGCTTTCGCCATCTGTTCGTCGTCGACGCGGCCGGGGGCACGCCCCGCCAGATCACGCACGGCGACTTCGACCACGGCCCACCGCGTTGGACACCCGACGGAACACGCCTGGTGTTCGACGGCCTGCGCGCCGAAGACGCCGACTGGCAGATCCGCGAATCCGAGATCTACGCGATCGAGATCGACAGCGGCACGGTGCATCAGCTCACGCGGCGCGAAGGACCCGATCGCAGCCCCGAAGTGTCGCCCGACGGCCAGTGGATCGTCTACACGGGATACGACAAGAACCGCGACACCTACAACGTCGCCTCGCTCCATCTGATGCGAGCCGACGGCAGCGACGCGCGCGTCCTGGTCGGCGACCTCGACCGCGCGCTGGGCGGCCTGCACTGGGCACCGGACGGCAGCGGCGTGTTCTTCACCGTGCAGGACCAGGGCACCCGCGACGCCTACCACGCCGCCGTCGACGGGTCGCTCACGCGCGTCACGCGCGGCCAGCACCAGTTCTCCTGCACCGGCGTCGGCCCGCGCGGCCTGCTCGTCGGCACCTGGACCGATCCCCACCACGAGACGGACATCGCCATCGCCGAGCTCGGCGGTGACCCCACACCGCGACGGCTGACCCGCGTCAACGACGACCTGCTGGAGCACGTGCAGCTCGGCGACGTCGAGGAAGTCCGTTACCGGTCGACCGATGACCTCGAGATCCAAGGTTGGATCGTCAAGCCGCCCGACTTCGACCCGGCGCAGAAGTACCCGCTGATCCTCCAGATCCACGGCGGGCCACACTCGATGTATGGGTGGCGGTTCAGCTTCGAACGCCACAACCACGCGGCAGCCGGCTACGTCGTGCTCTACACCAACCCCCGCGGCAGCGTCGGCTACGGCAAGGAGTTCGGCAACGCCATCGACAACGCCTACCCGGGACGCGACTACGACGACCTCATGGCGGGCGTCGACACAGTCATCGCGCGCGGCTACATCGACGAAGACCGCCTCTTCGTGTACGGCGGCAGCGGCGGCGGCGTGCTGACGGCATGGATCGTCGGCAAGACGGACCGCTTCCGCGCCGCGGTCTCGATGTTCCCGGTGACCAACTGGATCAGCTTCGTCGGCACCACCGACGGACCGTACTGGTACACGAACTTCGACAAGCTGCCCTGGGAAGACCCGACGGAACACTGGCAGCGGTCGCCGCTGCGCTTGGTCGGCAACGTCAAGACGCCGACGCTGCTGATCACCGGCGAGCTCGACCTCCGCACCCCGATGAGCCAAACCGAGGAGTACTATCAGGCGCTCAAGCTGCGCAAGGTCGAGACGGCGATGATCCGCGTACCGGACGAGTACCACGGTGCGGCGGGACGCCGGGTTTCCAACCAGCTGCGGCGCATCCTGTACGTGCGGTCCTGGTTCGAGAAGTACGGCAGCGGCCCGGGCCAGTCGTCGGACAGCGCGGTCGAAGCGGGCTTCGCGCCGGGTCGCTGACCGGGCACGCGCGGGCGACAGCGGCACCGACGCCGGCGGCACCTCCTTCTTGAGAAACGTGGCCGCCGCCGCGGGTGACTTCCGCATGCAGCGGACGTTCGTCCAACGGACCGACTGCAAGGAAGAATCATGACGCCCAACGTTCGCCACGCCGCCCCCCTCACCCCGTTCCGCGCCCTGGCCCCGGCGCTGCTCCTGGCCGCGGCACCGCTGGCCGGGCAGGTCGCGCGCGTGGCCTCGCCCGAGCGAACGCCACTCAACCCGATGCGCATCGCCACCGGCCGGTGGTACGAGGCCAACACCAGCGGGGCGAGCCTGACGGTCGGCAGCTTCCCCGCCGGCATGGCGTTCGACGGCGCGCACATGTGGGTGGTGGCCGGCACCGACACCATCCACAAGATCCGCGCCGCCGACATGCAGGTCGTCAACAGCTATAGCACCGAGTCGCCGGTCGCCGTGTGCTACGACGGCGCCCACATCTGGGTGACCAACAGCGGCTTCGCCGACACCGTCACCCAGCTGCGCGCGGCCGACGGCAGCGTGGTGCGCACGGTTGCGGTGGGCGACAACCCGCACGGCATCACCTTCGACGGAACCCACGTGTGGGTCGCCAACACCTTCGGAAACTCGATCACCAAGATCCGCGCCAACGACGGCACCGTCGTCAACACCATCCCCACCGGCACGATGCCCGGCGGCATGGCGTTCGACGGCAGCCACGTCTGGGTCGTCGTCAACGGCCCGCGGCACGCGCTGAAGATCCGCGCCGCCGACGACGCCATCGTCGCCACCGTGCCGGTCGGCAACAATCCGGCCGGCGCGGTGTTCGACGGCCGCTCGGTGTGGGTCGCCAACTACGACGACGACACGGTCACGCAGATCTTGGCGGTGCCCGGGACGGTGGCCGGCACACACGCCGTGGGCGATGGACCGCTCGACGTCATCTTCGACGGGCACGCGATCTGGGTGTCCTGCTTCGACGACGGCACCGTGTCGGTGCTGCGCCGGCGGACCGGCGCTTCCCTCGGCAGTCACCCGGCCGGCGCGGCCCCCACGCGGCTTGCCTTCGACGGCGTGTCCGTCTGGGTGGGCAACACCGGCCCCGGCACCGTCACCAAGCTGTAGCCCCCGCTTGCGAGATTGGGCGACGCCCGCTCGATCAGCCCAGCGCGATCTGCACCGCGATCGCGCCGAGCGCCGCCGCGGTGAGGCTCCAGCCGACCAACCAGGCCCTGCCGGCCGCCACCGGCGCGCCGCCGCCAGCCACGGTGAGCTGCGTCAAGCGCTGCGCCAGCTCGGTGCCGGCGGCGGACCGCACGGTGCACACGATGCCGGCGGGTCGCCGCGCGACGCCGGTGTCGACCAACCGCTCGACCTCGAGAAGGGCGCGGGCCAACACGCGCGCAGCGTCACTGCCGGGGCGCACCGCCATCGCGTCCGTGGCGAGCTCGGCAGCGCGGCGGGCGTCGCGCCAAAGCCACCACAGCAGTGGGTTCCACCAGCAGAACGCGCATCCGAGCCGCCCGACGAGCACCGCGGCCGGGTCGCGACGTCGCAGATGGGCGTGCTCGTGGCGCAGGATCACGTGCCGTGCGCGCGGACCCAGCGCCTGCCAGACCGGTGCCGACAGCACCAACACCGGTCGCAACGCGCCGATCAGCATCGGGCTCTGCGCGCCGTCGACCATCACCGCGCGCGGCGCGGCGACCCCGATTGCCGCCGCCGCACGCCGAACCTCCATCGCAACTCCGACCGGTACCGAGCGCGCCACCCGCCGCAGCCGCGCCTGCGCGGTCATGCCGAGACCCAACCAGACGAGGAGCACCGCCGTGCCGCAGGCCCATGGCACGCGAAGCGCGACGTGAAGCAGCCCTCCCCGGCGGCAGGCGGCACCGCCGCGGCTAGGCACGGCGCGAGCCCGGCCGCGCGCCAGTGGTCCCGCAGACGCGCAATCCACTCGCCCGCGTCGCGGACCACGGGCAGAAGCGCAGCCACCGCCATCGCCAGGGTGACCGCGACGACGACCGCATGGCGCAACTGCGGACCGGCATGCCGGCGCGACCAAAGCGCGAACAACACCAGCACCGGCGCCACCGCCAAACCGACGTACCACGAGCGCACAAAGGCCTCGTGCAGCACGGTCACCGTGCTCGCCGCCCGCGCTTCTCGGCAGCCTCGTCGAGGAGCTGCTGCAGCTCCTCGAGCTCGCCCGGTTCGAACTTTCCCGTCCGCAACAGCTGCACGGCCAACGATCCGGCGGCACCGTCGTATACCTCGCGAACCAAGTCCCGCAACCGGCGGCGGCCGAACTGTTCGCGGGTGACCCGGGCGCGAAACACCTGCGGCGCCGCCGCTTCGTTGCGGGTGACGAAGCGCTTGTCCAGGAGCCGGCGCAACACCGTCTGCACCGTGTTGTAGGCGAGCTGCCGGCCGCGGTCGCCAAGCGCGTGGTGCACTTCGCGCACGGTGGCCGGTCCGCCGTCCCACAGGACGCGGAGCACTTCCAGCTCACCGGCACCGAGATCGGGAGGACGTTGCACGGTCTTCGTCGGGCGCCGCCAGTCTACGCCGGCGCGCACGATCCGGAAAGTCTCCCGAGCACACGAGGCCGGCACCTACCTACAGTTGTCGGTTACCTACAGGTGTAGTTCATCATGGATCGACGACAGTTCCTCGAATCGTCTCTGTTCGGCCTCGGCGCCGGGTGCACTCCGCCTCGGCGCGAGTCCACCGCCGTCCAAGACGCGCCGGTGCCCTCGCTCCCGGAGATGGCGCGCGCCGTGCTCGCCGCCGATCGCGACGAGGTCCACGACCTGGCGCTCGGCTGGGCCGACCGCGGTGCCTCGCCGCGCACCTTGCTGGGCGCCGCCTACCTCGCCGGCTTGGCCGAGATCAACCCCAGTCCGATCGGTGGCCAGGTGCACGCGATGATGATGGTCGCCTCCGCGGCGGAAACGACCGCCCTGCTCCCCGCGCGGCACCGCCTCTTGCCGGCGCTCTTCAACCTGGATCGCACCAAGAGGAGCCAGCAGCGCGACGCCGGCAGCGGGCGGGGTGATTGGCAGATGCCCGCTCCGCCGGACACCGAACCACTGCCGCGCGCCGAGGCCGAGGCTGCGCTGACGGACGCGCTCCGCGACTGGGATCTCGCCGCGGCCGACCGCGCCGGGACGCGGTTGCACCAAGCGACGTCGCTGCCGGATTTCTTCGAGACCCTGTGGCGTTGGGCGGCGCGCGACTTTCGCATCATCGGCCACAAGATCATCTTCGCCACGCAGAGCTACCGCGCGCTGCACGAGATCGGCTGGCGCCACGGCCGCGACGCCGTGCGCGCGGTGCTGTTCGGCATCTTGGACCAGAACCCCTACGACGCCTTCGACCGCGAGACGTCCACCGCCATCCTGTCCTGCGGGGACCGCAACTGGGAGCACGCGGCGGGGCTCGCTCCCGGCTGGGAACACGGCACGCACGACGGCGAGGCCTGCCAGATGCTGTTCCGCGAGCTGCGCTCGCGCGATGCCGAGGCCAGCGCGGACGCAGTGCTCGCGCACCTCGCCGCCGGCCACGGCGCCGCTTCGGCTTGGGACGCGGTGCGGCTGCGCGCGTTCGAGCTGGTCGCGCAGAACCCGCACATCGCCGGCATCCACCCCGTGACCTCGGTGAACGCGCTGCACCGCGCGGCCCTCTACACGACCCAGCCCGCGAGCAAGGCGTACATGCTGCTGCAGGCCGCGAGCTATCAGCCGATGTTCTTGCCGATCTTCGCCGAGCGCCGGCGCGCGAAGAACGACGTGCAGATCGAGGCCCTCGTCGAGGGAAGCCAGCGCGGCGATCCGTTCGCGGAGACCGATCCGTTCGCCGCGGCCCCGCGCGCCGCCGCCGCGCTGCGCGAGGGCGACCCGGCGCGGTTTGCCGCGCGCGCTGCGGAGGTGCTGGCCCGCAAGGCACAGCACGACCACGACTACAAGTTCACGGTCGCCGCGGTCGAGGAGATCGGCGCGGCACACCCAGCGGTGCGACCGCTGCTCGGCGCCGCGGCGATGTTCTTCCTGCGGACCGAGCGGTCCAGGGACAACGCGGTGTTCGAGCGCTTGCGCGGCTGAGCGGGGTCCGGCCGACCCAGGACTTGCTCCGCAAGCGCGAAGTTGGCGGCAGACAACCGCCGCCGCTGCGGATCTCCGGCATGAGATCACCCTCGTCGCTGTCCTTCCGCGTCGCGGGCCTGGTGGCCGCCGTGGGCGTGCTGCTCCCGACCGCAATGCAAGACCCGGTGCCGGCGGCCACATCCGAGCCCAGCTACGACGACGCGGGCGCCCTGCTGGCTCCCGTCGGTTGGCAACAGTGGCCATTGGCCGGCAGCTCGCTGGGCCTGGGCTACTCGGCGCGACCGCCGGGCACGCCCTGGGGCACCTTCAAGCACGTGCACCTGCCGCCGGAGGCGATGGCGCACTACGCGGCCACCGGTCGGTTTGCCGAGCACACGATGCTGGTGATGGCGATCTACGAGCCCGACGACCGCGCGGAGCCCGCCAAGAGCGGCGTGTTCGCCGACCGTCTGGTCGCCGTCGAGGTCGCCGTCAAGGACAGCGAGCGCTACGCCGACGACGGCGGCTGGGCCTACTTCGACTTCGGCGCCGGCGACAGTGCCAAGCCACGCGCCACGCCGTTTGCGCGGGCACAATGCGCCGCGTGTCACACCGAGCACGGCGCCGTCGACAACGTCTTCGTGCAGTTCTACTCGGTGCTCCGCGACGCGCGCGCCGCCCACCTGGAACGCGGCGACGCCCCCACGGGTCGCTGACCCGCGGCGCTACTCGGCCATCTGCGCCAAGATCCGGCGGACCTCGGCGAGCACGCGCGACTTCGCTTTGTACACCTGGTTGCGATTGATGCGAAACGCCAGCTGCACGTCGTGCACGCTGCGCTCCTCCTCGAGCAACATCTCGAAGACCGCGTAGTCGCGCTCGGGCACGCGAAACCGGGCCCGCTGCAGCGCGTAGCGCAGGTGCTCCCCCTCCCACACGCGCCCCCAGTGCTCGGCGGGCGAGCACTCGCCCGACGACAACACCGCCAGCTGCTCGGTCTGGATCCGCTGGGGCCGCGACCGGCGCAACGCATCGACGGCGCGCCCGTCGACCAGCCGAAACAGCCACGTCTTGAACCGTCCGCGGCGGGGGTCGTAAGAGAATGACGGCAGCTTGCGCACCAGGAGTTCGAAGCACTGGTCGCGGACCTCACTGGCCAGGTCATCGCCGAGTCCGCGCGCGCGGGCGAAGCGGTAGATCAACGGAGCATACAAGTCGACGAACTGGCTCCACGCGTCGCCGTCGTTGTCGGCCACGCGCCGCAGCATGGTCGCGTGCGTGGTCGGCGCGCTGCTCATCGGCGCCCTCGGCTGACGGCGGAGCGCAGCGCGCGCAGCACGCGCTCGGTCTCGGCGCGGACCGCGTCGGGCGCGTTCTTGGCCCGCTGCAGTCGCACGACCTCCTCGACCAAGGGGAGCGCCTCGCCCTCCCTGCCGCGACCGGCGAGCAGTTGTCCCAGGGCGAGTTGGTTGCGCAGCCGGTGCGGACAGGCATCGCCATACACGCGGCAGCCGACGCGCAACGACACCCGCAGCACGCGCTCGGCGGCGTCCGGCCGCGCCTCGGCGAGCAACACATCGGCGAGAACGTTCATCTGTGCCGCGAGCTCGTAACGACCCGCCCCCTCGAGCTCGATGCGGGTCTGGTAGACGGCGTCGAGATCGACCGGAGCGCCGGCCGAGAGGGCCTCGGCCCACTCGGTCAGCCTGCCCGCTCGCTCGGGGTGACGCTCGGCCAGTCCCGACAGCTCGCTGGTCAACGCCGCGTATGCCGACAGCCGAGCGGTGCGCGGATCGCCAGTGTCGCGCGCGCGCTCCGCGTGCTGCCACAAGAAGTCCGGGGCTCGCGCCCCATAAGCTCGGTCGAGCACGGCCGCCGCGGCGCCCATGTCCGCGCGCGCAGCCACGGCGTCGCCACGCGCGGCGCGCATCGATGCCAGCGCGCACAAGCCACGCGCCGTTGCCGCAGCCTCGGCACCACCGTGCGCGCGGAGCGACTGTACGCACCGCTCGAGCCACCGCTCGCGTTCCACAGCCGGCACGACCCCATCGATCAGCGCTGCATACAGCTCGACCCGATTGCGGACTGCACTGCTCTCCGGCTCCGCCTGGCCAAGTCCTTCGGCCGCCGCGCCGATCAACCGCGATGCGCGATCGACGTCGAGCACCTCGGGGTTGGTCGCCAAGACGAGGGCCAGATCCGCCTGTGCCGTCGCGCGATCCACGGCGTCGAGGTTTGCGTCACCGGGCGCGAGCGCGCGCTCCAAGACCTCGACGGCCTTGCTCCCGCCGGCGTCCGCCATGGCGCGGCCCAACGCCAAGGCGCAGCGCCGCGCGTCGCGCCCACCGTCTCGGACCTGCTCGCACAACCGCAGTGCTTCGCGCAGCTGATCGATCGCCGGCCCCAGCATCCACAACCGGTGATACGTCGTGCCCAGCACCAGGTGTAGCTCGGCCTTGACCTCGGGCGCGTCGGCGAGCGTGCCCCGCGCCAGGCGCTCCGCGGTCGCCTCCAACACCATCGCCGAGTGTGTGCCACCGGTGGCGTGGGTACCCGCGGCGGCCAGCGTCGAGCGCAACAGCTCCTGCACCGCGGCGGTCGTGCCCGTGCTCCGCTGCTGCTGCCAGTGCGACAGAGCGACCGCGTAGCCGGCAGCCGCCAGCACCACCGCCAAACCGACGGCGACCAGCTTGCCACGGTGTCGAGAGAGGCTCTTGCCCATCACGTAGAGCAGCGAATCGCGCCGCGCAGCGATCGGCTGTCGCGCGAGGTAACGCACGAGGTCGAGACGCATCGCCTCGGCGGAGGCGTAGCGGCGCTCCGCGTCCTGATGCATCGCCGTGCGCACGATCGTGCGCAGGTCGCGATCGATGCCAACCCCGCGAAGAGGCAGCGGCGCCTGTTCGGTGATCCGCTGCAGGCACTCCTGCAGTCCGCCGCTCATGTCGTGCGGCAACCGCCCGGCGAGCAGTTGGTAGAGCATCACGCCAAGCGCGTAGACATCGCCGCGCGTGTCCGGCGGCGACGGTCCGCGAAGCTGTTCGGGGGCCGCGTACGCGAGCGTTCCGACGAACTCGCCGGTCACCGTCCAGTGACGGCCTCGGTCCACGGCGGTGGCGATGCCGAAGTCCAGCACCCGCGCGCGATCGGCGTCGTCGACCAGCACGTTCTGCGGCTTGAGGTCGCGGTGGATCACGCCGCGGGTATGCGCGTGATGCACGGCAGCGCACACCTGCACGACGAGGCGCAGCACGGCGTCGCGGGCGCGCCCGACCGCCCAGTCGTCGAGCGCCACGCCCTCCACCCAGGGCATCACGCAGTAGAGTCGGTCCGCGGCGATGCCGTGATCCCGCACTCCGACGATGCCCGGGTGATCGAGATCGCCGAGCAACTCCAGCGCCCGCTCGAAGCGAAAGCGATGGCGCGGCGACGCCGCTGACGCACCGCGCAGCACCTTGATCGCGACTCGTGCACCGCTGCGCAGATCGGAAGCGGCGTAGACCGTCCCCTGCGCGCCCGCACCCACTTCGCCGTGTACGCTGTAGCGGTCGACCAACGCCGACGAGAGCACGACCGCCAATGGGGTCTCTTCGTGGACGGCCTCGCGCAACGCGCCGAACAGCCGATCGTCGTCGTGGGCGGCACTCGCCATGGCAAGAGGGGTAGTCCGGCGGTCGCTGCGAGTTCTGCCGGGTTTTCGCGAGCTTATCTCAGAATCTCGTACAACCGGCTGCTCGCCTCACACCTCGTCCCCAAGGCCGACCATGAGACCCTTCGATACGACGGCCGCGCCCCACTGCGCGGCGCTCTTGCTCGCCACCCTGATGGCTCCGGCCATGCAGGCCCAGTGCCCCAGCGAGCCCCCACTGCGCAACTACACCGGCAGCGGCACGGTCACCTGCCCGTGTTTCGTCGCCGGTGAGCGCGCCGGCGTCGTCCTGCAGGCACCTGCCATCCACTATCCGCTCGAGATCCTCAAGGTGCGCATCGGCTGGGGCTCGCAGTTCGGCGGCACGCGCCCGTCGACGGAGCGCGCGATCCTGATCTATCCCTCCGGACTACCCAACCCCGGCAGCCCGCAGCTGACGTTCCCCTCGCCGGTGCTCACCGACGGCTTCATCAACGAGTTCGACCTGCAAGCGGTCACCGGCAACAAGACGATCACCAGCGGCCCGTTCACCGTGGCGCTCGAGTTCGCCAACAGCAACGCCGGGCAGCTGTTCGCGCCGAGCGTGGTGCACGACGGCAACGGCTGCCAGCGAGGCGCCAACGTCGTGTTCGCCATCCCCGGCGGATGGAACGACGCGTGCGCGCTCGGCGTGACGGGCGACTGGCTGTTCGAGGTGGTCTATCGCCCCGTCAACTGCCCGACGGCCACCTGCGTCGTCCGCACCGGCAGCGGCACCAACCCCTCGGGATACGCCTGCGTCACCAACCCCGTGGTCGGCACCACTTGGCGGAGCTCGATCCCGACCACGCCGACTACGGTCGGCACGTGGATCGCGCTCTCGACGACCGCGATCGGCGGCTTGCCGACCGCGTTCGGCGAGCTGCTGATCGCCGCCGCGCCCGCGCCGGTGATGATCGCCGGCAACGGCTCGCACGCGGTGCCGATCCCGACCTTGGCCAGCCTGGTCGGCGCGTCGCTGTCGACGCAGGGCGTCCGCGTCGATGCCCCGGCAGGCACGCCCGTGGTGGCGCTGCTCAACGCGGTGGATTTGGTGCTCGGCCTGTAGCCGGCTCGCCCCGCCGGGACGTGACGCCGAGCGTCACGAGCCGATCGGCACGACCTCGGCGTTGGTCAGACCGATGCCCCCACTCGGGCACACGACCACACCCTGCGCGCAGATCAGCAGGTTGCACAGATTGAAGTTGTTGGGCAGGGGAACCGGTGCGAACCCGCTGCCGCCGCAGGCACCCGCGCCGCCCAGCGGGATCGGGCCGATGTTGATCAGCGAACCGTTGACCACCGGGTAGAACCGCCCGCACAGGAACGGGATCGGCTGGCAGCCGCCGACGTTGAGGAAGGCGAAGCCGGTCGAACCGCTCGGGGCGTTGTCGAAGGCGAAGCCGAACGCGCCGTTGCCCGGCACCGCCGCGCCAACCGCATCGAAGCTCATGCTCGGGCAGCTCGGGCACGCGCTCGGTAGACAGCTCCCACCGAGCGAGCGCGCGGTGATCGAGCGGATGTCGAAGCCGTACCAGAACTCGGCGCGCGGGTGGTTCAGCGGGCAGCAGCTCTGCGGCCGCAGGGTCGGGCAGCTGGCGCCCGCGGCCCAGATCACTGCCTGGGTCGACGTCTGCCGCCCATCCGAGATCAGGATCTGGTCCTTGCACTCGTCGTAAGCCATCGCGCGGATCGACTGCAGCTGGCCTGTCGCGCAAGCGCTGACCGGGATCCGGCAGAACGGCTGGCAGTTGGGATCGCCCCGCCGATACAGCAGCAAGACGTTGTTGGGCGTCAAGCCGCCGAACACCGAGCTGGCGACGTAAATCACATCGCGCTTCTGGTCGAAGGCGATCGCGCCGGCGCGATGGCGGGTCGTGGGCAGCGGGATCCGACACGTGGACCGAGGCTGCGGACAGTTGACCGGCGACAGGCTCCAAGTCGTGATTGCGGCGAAGCCCGGCACCGTCTCCAGCTCGTACATCTCGCGCCGGGCCGGATTGATCGTCAAGCCGGACGCGCGCGAGGTCGCGCCGAGCGCTTGGGTGGCGGGCACCAGACAGCCGCTCTTGCAGGTGTTCTGGTCGACCTCGAGGATCCGCGTCCCCTCGGTGTGCCACACCACGTCGCGCATCGGGTCGTAGGCCGCGCCACCGGCCCAATCGACCGTCGGCGGCGGCAGCACGTTGGTGCAGTGCACGATCGGGGGGTCGCAGACCACTGCTCGGTGATGCTGGAAGAGGGGTTGCCGGGGTTTGCGGTGAACCCGATAAACGGACCCTGCGCTGTGGCGGCGCCGACCACCAGGGCGACGGCAGAAAGGTGCCCGGGCAGGGCGGAAAGACGGTGTGACATTGGATTCCTCAAGGGTCGATGCGGGCCGCACCAATGCGGTCTCACGTTTGAGGAACGCGACCCTCGTCGTCGGCCCAAGGTGGATTCCGTGGTTTTCTTCGCGAAGGCAACCGCCGCGGGCCACCGGATCGGGGCACGGATGACCGAGGCCCCCGAGCCGGCAATGCTCCGCTACGCACGAGTCCTGGGCTCGATGCGCGCCGCCGGTGCCCGGACCCCGCGCGACCGGGACGTGCGCTTTCTTCGCCGATTCTGGCTGCGGTCGTATACCGACTCCCAGGATGGAGCCGCCAATCCCTGCGCGTTCGAGGCGCTGGGGTTCACGTATCTCTTTGACGATGCACTGCCATCGCAGCCTCAGGAACCCCGCGTGATCGCCGCTTTCGGCCGTGCCCGGGCCTCCCAGCCCGGCGCAGCCTTGCTCGCTCGAATCCTCGAAGAGCGATCGTCCGGCACGCCAGCACGCGCCTCGGTCGATCGCTTCGAACGCGAGATGCACTTCCAGTTCGAAGCAAACTCCAAGCGGGTGCTGGCCCGGCTCGACCGCGGCATGGTCGGCGCACTGGGCCACTTCCGCCGCGGGATCGCGGAGCTCTCGCGGCAGGTTCTCGCAGACTACCCGGGGCTGCGCCTCTCCGAGAAGGTGCGCACCGAGCTCGAGGCCCTCGCGAACACTCTCGGCGACGGCCCGACCGGCAACGTCGCCGGCGCCCTGCGGCAGCTGCGTCCGCTGCAACGGCTGGAAGCCACCGACCTCGAGCCTTGTGTCAGACTCGCCGACGAAGCCGAGCGATCCACGACTTGGCCGGCCACCCGGCCGATCCGGCGCGCCCTCCTCGAGACCCTGCGGCGGCGCGCATTCCGTGATCTCCTCCGAGAACTCCGCAAGCCCGGAACCCCGGACGACAACGAGAGAATTCAACGGCGGCTGGGGCCGGTACTCGCCGAGCTGAAAGCGCGCCCGCGCAGCGAGAAGATCCAGCGTCGCTTCCGCTTCTTGCCGGAGGGCACCGGGCTCGGTGACGAGTACGACGTCGGACACCTCGTGGCGCACGCCGCGGGTGGCTCCACCGACGTCAACTACTTCGCGCAGCGGCGCAGCCTCAACCAGGGCCGCTCTGGCGCCGGGCGCCGCTACCGGTGGATGGAGCGGATCGCCTCCACCGGCGGCGACGCGGTGCGCTTCTTCTTCTCGCGGCTGATCTACCGCGATGACACCGCGTTGCCGACCGCGCTGGAATACGGAGTGCTGGTGACCGACGACCGCGCCGCGCAACTACGCCGGGATCATCGCTTCGCCGGCCCGATGTGGCTGGTCGCCCCGGCGGCGAGCGCGGCAGACAAAACACCCTTGTCGTGGTGGATCGGTCGCTTCGACAACCGAGCAGACCAAGACTGATCGCGCCTCCTCACCTCATAACGGCTCGAGTTCGACCCGCCGAAACTCACACACCGCGCCCTCGGCCTGGATCGCGATCCGGCCCCGCGTCGCGGTGCAGTCCGTGCCGTGGTTGACCAGATCGCCGTTGACGTAGATCGAGACCTCGCGCCCCTGGCAGACGACGACCATGCGGTTCCACTCGCCGACCGCGTGCTCCGAGTCGTCGGTGAGGTTGCGGATCCGGCGGTTGCGCCCCTCGTCGACGCCCCACTTCTCGGGCGGGCCGCGCCGGGCCTCCATGTCGGGAACGGTGATGTCCTCGCCGATGCACCAGAAGTCGCCGGCGTTGCCGTGGTGCAGCTGGCACTCGAGCGACTGAGGGAACATGCCGTACAACCGGCGCGGCGTGGATGCGTGCACGAGGATGCCGCAGTTGCCGGGCTCTCCCGGCCACCGGTACTCGACGGTCAGGCGGTAGTTCTCGTAGTCGGCGTCGGTCACCAAGTGGCCCGGCGGCGAGCCTCGGCTGACCAGGAGCCCGTCGCGCACTTCGAAAGAGGGCGGCGTTTCCGCCCTCTCGTCGGCGGCGGGGACATCGGTGTGCCAACCCGAGAGATCCGTACCGTTGAACAGCGGAATGACGGCGGGAGCCGGCGGCGGCGCGGCACAGGCCATCGCGACGGCCGTGGCCACACCACCGATCCCGCACCGAAGGGCAATCGATCGCATCGGACCAAGCGTAGCGGGCACGCCGAGTTGAGCGCACAGCCGGCGCGGACTCCGGTCCATCGTTGACGACGAGCGCTCGGAGCGCACGCTGGCGGCGTGCCGCGCGCGCTCCCGATCGTCTACTTCGCCACCGGCCACTGTTGCCTGCTCGCCGCGTGCCTGGTCGTGGCGCTCGATCCACAGCCGTTCGCGGTGACGATGCTGCTGCCCCGCGTCGTCGCCGTCGTGCACCTCGTCACGCTCGGCTGGATCACGACCTCGATCCTCGGCGCGACCTACATCGTCGCGCCGATGGCCTTGGCCGTGCCCTTGTCGGCGACGCGCGCCGACGGGTGGGCCTGCGCCGGAGTGCTGATCGCCGCCTCCGGCGTCATCTCTCACTTCTGGCTCGCCGAGTACTCGGGGATCGCCTGGTCCGGCGGCATCCTGCTGCTTGCGTGCGGCACGGTCACGGCCAAGGTGCTCGCCGCCTTGCGGCGCGCGAAGGGCACGCCCGCTCCGCTGCGCGCGCACATCGCGCTCGCCTACGTCAACCTGATGGTGGCAATCCTGCTGGGCACGTGGCTCGCGTTCTGCAAGACCCACCCCGAGTGGCTGGCCCACCCTCTCGATGCGTTGATCGCGCACGCACACGTCGCCGCCGTCGGCTGGGCCGTGATGATCGCCGTCGGCGTCGGCCATCGCCTGCTGCCGATGTTCTTACCGGCCGCGCCACCGACCGACCGCACGGCGTGGACCACGGTGTGCTGTCTGCAAGGCGGAGTGGGCCTGGCCGTCGCCGGCTTCTGGCTGCCCGCAGCCCTGCCCTTCGCTGCGATCGGAATCGTCCTGGGCATCGGCGTCTTCGCCGGCGACGTGGTGCGCATGCTGCGCCAACGCCGCCCTCCGCCGCGCGCGCTGCGCCGGCCCGACCCGGGCGCCCTGCAGGCACTGTTCGCGATCACCTGCCTGGTGGTGGCGGCGGCGATCGGGCTGTGGCTCGCACTCGATCCCACCCCGCGCCCGCGCTGGACCGCGGCCTACGGCGGGTTGGCGTTGGTCGGCTTCCTGTCGCAGCTGATCCTCGGCATCGGCCAGCGACTGTTTCCGCTCTTTGCCTGGCGGCGGCAATGGGACGACAACGAGCACCGCACCCTGCCACCGTCGCCACACACGACTCCGGTCCGTGGCTTGCAGGTGGGCCAATTCGCAGCGTGGTTGATCGGAGTGCCGGCTCTGACGGCAGGTCTGGCGTCGGCCAGCCCGGCATGGATCAGTGCGGCGGGTTGGGCGCTGGCAGCCGGCACCGCGATGGCCGCGGTCAACACCGCCGTCGTGCTGCGCGCGCGGACGTAGCCGCCGTCAGTCCGGATCCACCATCCGCTCCGGCGCCAGCCGCGCGGCGATCTCCTCGTTCAGCAAACCGCGGTCGCGCAACACGTCGGCGAGGCTCTTGCCCGACGCCAGCGCCTCGGCGGCGACCTCGGTCGACGGCCCGTAGCCCAACACCGGCACCAGGGCGGTCACCAGGCCGATGCTGTTCTCGACGAACTGCCGGCACTGGGACTCGTTGGCGGCGATGCCCTCGACGCAGTTGGCCGCCAGGGTGCGCGCGGCGTTGGCGAGAATGCGCAGCGATTCGAGGATGCTGGCGGCGATCACCGGCTCCATCACGTTGAGCTGCAGCTGGCCCGCCTCGGCGGCGAGGGTGATGGTGAGGTCGTTGCCGATGACGCGGTAGGCGACCTGGTTGACCACCTCTGGGATCACCGGGTTGACCTTGCCTGGCATGATCGAAGATCCGGGCTGCCGCGGCGGCAAGCGGATCTCACCGAGGCCGGCGCGCGGGCCGGACGAGAGCAGACGCAGGTCGCTGCAGATCTTCGACAGCTTGATCGCCGTGCTCTTCAGCCCCGACGAGAACATGACGAACGCCTGCGTGTCCTGCGTCGCTTCGATCAGGTTGGGTGCGGCGGCCAGGCGCAGACCGCTGACCTCACACAGGCGCTCCACGACCCGCTTGCGGTAGCCCTTGGGCGTGTTGAGCCCGGTGCCGATCGCGGTGCCGCCGAGGTTGACGGTGCGCAGGTCGTCGCGCGCGCGCTGTAGCGCGTCGAGCTCCTGACGGAGGCTGACGGCGAAGGCGCCGAACTCCTGGCCCAGGGTCATCGGCACCGCGTCCTGCAGCTGGGTGCGGCCCATCTTGACGACGGTGGCGAACTCGGCGCTCTTCGCCTCGAACGCGCCGATCAACGCCTCCAGGCTGTCGACGAGCTCACGGCTGCTCAGGATGATGCCGACCTTGAGTGCGCTCGGGTACACGTCGTTGGTCGACTGCGAGCAGTTGACGTGGTTGTTCGGGTGCAGGCGGTCGTAGTCCCCCTTGTCGTGCCCGAGCAGCTCAAGGGCGCGGTTGGCCAAGACCTCGTTGGCGTTCATGTTGGTCGACGTGCCGGCACCTCCCTGCAGCATGTCGACGACGAAGTAGTCGTGCAGCTTGCCGGCGATCACCTCGTCGGCAGCGTCGGCGATGGCGGCGGCGACGTCGTCCGGCAGGGCGCCGCAGTCTCGGTTGGCGAGGGCGCACGCCTTCTTCACCATCGCCAGAGCCCGCACCAGATGGGGATAGGCATTGAGCCGGCCGCCGCCAATGTCGAAGTTGGTCAGCGCCCGCATCGTCTGCAGGCCGTAGTAGGCCTCGGCCTGCACGTGCCCATCGCCGAGCAGATCGTGCTCGACGCGCGTGCGACCGGTCGAGAACGCCTGCGTCACCCCGCTGGTGCGGAACAGAAGCTGATCGACGCGACCGACCACCTCCGCCAGCAAGCTCGCCAGCATCCTCTTCTCGAGCTCGTGGTCGTCGCCGACGAACTCCTTGACCCGGTCGCGGTGCAAGACGTCGACGGTCACGCCGGTCAGCGCGGTGGCCGTCGTCGAGTGCACCGAGTCGCCGATCATCATGCCCTCGCCGAGCACATCCCCGCGGACCAGCGTGGTCACCGCCCGGCGATTGCCGTAGACGTCCGCCCGGCTCAGCTCGACGCGGCCGGAACGCACCAGGAGCAGGCGCGCACGCGGATCGCCCTCGGCAAACAGCACCTCACCCTCCGCGTAGCTTCGCGGCTCGACCATCGCCAGTAGGCGCGCCACCTCGTCCGGCGCGAGGTTGGCAAAGATGTGCACCTGGCAGAAGGGATGCTCCTGGTGGGAGCCTGCGGTAAAGGGGTCGGTCATGGCGGTCGGGCCGACCCGCGTGGGGGCGGTCCGACGCGGATCGTGCCACAAGCGCGGCCGCCAGCCAAAGGCCTCGGCCGGCGGGCGCTCGCGGTTTGCACTGCCCGCCGCCAACCGCCACAGTGCGGCCGTGGAGACCCGCATCCTCCTGCTGTTCGCCCATCCCGCGCTGCACAAGTCGCGCGCCAACGCGCGGTTGTTGCGCGAGGCAGAAGCCCTCGACGGCGTCACCGTGCACGACCTCTACGAGGAGTATCCCGACTTCGTCATCCACGTGGACCGCGAGCAGGCGCTGCTCTCGAGCCACGACCTGGTCGTCGCCCAACACCCGTTCTACTGGTACTCGACGCCGGCCATCCTCAAGGAGTGGCAGGACCTCGTGCTGGAGTACGGGTGGGCCTACGGCGAGGGCGGCGACGCGCTCGCCGGCAAGCAGTGGCTCAGCGTGATCACCACGGGCGGGGCGCGCGAGTCCTATCGCACGGGCGCGCACAACCGTTGGACGATGCGGCAGCTGCTCGCGCCGCTGGACCAGACCGTGCACCTGTGCGGCATGGAGTACCTGCCACCGTTCGTCGTGCAGGGGGCGGGCAGGATGGACAGCACCGCGCTGGACCGCGTCGCCGGCGAGTACCGCGATGCGTTGGCCGGGCTGCGCGACGGCGCGGTGGATCTCGACGCGCTGCGGCAGCGCGACTACTTCAACCGCGACGCCGACGACAAGACTGACTGGCGCCCGCGCGACGCACGCATCGGAGGAACGACCAGTGCACGCTGACGGGCTCTTGGTGCAGGCGTTCGTCTACTTGGTCGCCGCCGTCGCAGTGGTGCCGGTGGCGAAGCGACTCGGTCTGGGCTCGGTCCTGGGCTACCTGGTCGCCGGCGCGATCATCGGCCCGGCGGTGCTGGGTTGGGTCGGCGATTCGGCAGACGTCATGCACTTCGCCGAGTTCGGCGTGGTGATGATGCTGTTCTTGATCGGGCTCGAGCTCCGGCCGGCACTGCTGTGGTCGATGCGGGGGCCGATCCTCGGCCTAGGCGGCCTGCAGGTCGCGGTGACGACGGTGGTGATCGCGGGGATCGGGCTGAGCGTGGGCCTGGACGCACGCCAGGCGCTGGCGATCGGCATGATCCTGGCGCTGTCGTCGACCGCGATCGTGCTGCAGTCGCTCGCCGAGAAGGGTCTGCAGAACACTCCCGCCGGCCAGGCGTCGTTCGCGGTCCTGCTGTTTCAGGACATCGCGGTGATTCCGATGCTGGCGCTGCTGCCACTCCTGGCGGTCGCCGCGCCGACAGCCGATGCCGGCGCACACGGCGCCGCCGAGGGCTTCACCGGCTGGCAGCACGCCTTGCTGGTCTGTGGCGTGGTCGCCGCCATCGTCGCCGGCGGCCGTTTCGCCGTCCGGCCCGCGTTTCGTTTCATCGCCGATGCGCGCCTGCGCGAGGTGTTCACCGCGGCGGCGCTGCTGCTGGTCGTCGGCATCGCGCTCGCCATGCAGGCGATCGGTCTATCGGCGGCCTTGGGCACGTTCCTCGCCGGCGTCGTGCTGGCGGACAACGAGTACCGGCACGAGCTCGAGGCCGACATCGAGCCCTTCAAGGGGCTGCTGCTCGGCCTGTTCTTTCTCTCCGTCGGCGCCAGCATCGATTTCGCCATGGTCGCCGAACGACCCGGCACGATCGCTGCCCTGGTCGCCGCTCTCGTCGCGGTCAAGCTCGCGCTGCTCATCGCGCTGGGACGCTTCTCGGGCCGCACCTGGAGCCAAACGCTGCTGTTCGCCGCGGCGCTCGCGCAGGGCGGCGAGTTCGCCTTCGTGCTGTTCTCGGTGGCCGGCCAACACGGAGTGCTCGGCGCCGACATCAGCGGACCGCTGATCGCCGCCGTCGCGTTGTCGATGGCGATGACCCCGCTGCTGTTGTTGGCCAACGACCGCTGGGTCCAGCCGCGCTTCGCCAGCTCCGCCGACGCGCGCCCGGCCGACGTCATCGACGAGCACGACAACCCGGTCATCTTGGCTGGGTTCGGCCGGTTCGGGCAGATCGTCGGCCGACTGCTCAAGGCCAACGGCGAGCGGATGACGGTGCTCGATCTCGACCCCAACCTGATCGACGTGTTGCGCAAGTTCGGCCACAAGGTGTTCTACGGCGACGCGTCTCGCCTCGAGCTCCTGCAGGCCGCCGGCGCGGCGCAGGCTCGCCTGCTGGTCGTGGCGGTCGACGATCGCGAGAAGGCCAACGAGATCGTCGCGGTAGCGCAGCGGCACTTTCCGAAGCTCCGCATCATGGCGCGCGCCGTGGGCCGGCATCACGGCTATGAGCTGCTGGCCAAGGGCGTGCAGGTCGTCGAGCGCGAGACCCTGGGCTCCTCGCTCGAGCTCGGCGTCGAAGCACTGTGCGCCCTCGGCCACCGGCGCAATCGCGCGTTTCGCTCGGCGCGCGCGTTTCGCTGCCGCGAGGAGGCGGCGATGCGCGAGCTGCACTCGGTGTGGGGCGACGACAAGGTCTACTTCGCGCGCGCCAAGGCGCGGGCCGACGAGCTGCAGTCTCTGCTGCAAGGGGACCTGGACCGCGGTACCGACGCCGACAGCGGCTGGGACCCGCCGGGAACGCGGGTCGACGCTGGGTCGTAAACTGCACTCCAACCGTGAGTCGCCGCGTGACCATCAAGACCGACGCCCTGTTGACGATCCCGGCCGCACTTCTCCTCGCCACCGCGACTGCAACGCAGCTGTCCCCCGACGCCCTGCTGCGCGAGCGGCTCCTCGAGCTGAAGGGCAAGCTGCAACAGTGCGGGCCCGAGCTGTTGCCCCACGAGATCAAGGCGCCGGGATTCAAGCTGCGCAAGACCGTGCTCTACGCGCGCACGGTCCTCGACCTGCTCGCACACCGATTGCCACCCGCACCAGCCGGACACTCCTGGCGAGCGCTGCGAGCCAGGCTCGACGAGGGCTACGCCCGGATCGGCGCCTTCAAGGATCTCTACGACGCGGTGGCCCCGCTGATCGGCAAGGAAGAGGAGCCCGACGCGATCGGCATCCAGGACTACGCGCGCGCGCACGGGTTGGCACCGCTGCAGGAGCGCCAGTGGCTGCGTGGCGAGGTGGAGCAACGGCGCACAGGAGTCCTGCAATGGGCGCAGGCGACGTCGTTCGCCCGCGAGTTGGAGGCGCTCGGCTCGGGAGCGGGGCGACCGCCCGCAGCCGATGCACAGCCACCCCCGGCCCCGCTGCGATCCCGCCTCTATTGGGGCGCAGTGCGCAGTGCCCCGATGCCGTCACTCGCGGCGGACGACGAGGTTCGACGATTGGCCGCCGCGCTCCTGTTCGCGCTGGCCAATTCCAAGCTGTTGGACAGAGTCGCCCGCATCGAGGACCTGATCGAGGACCAAGAGGACTTCCATGACCTGCGCAAGCGCATCCGCGCGGTGCTGCAGATCCGCGATGTGCCGGGTCTCGACCACCTGCTGCCCGGCGATGACGCAGGCGCCGCCCTTGCAGTGCTGAAGGACGCCGTCGACCGTTGCGGCGACCTCAACGACCTGTTGATCCGGCACGCTCAGTACACCGCTCGGCACCGCGCCGCCGAGTCCGAGCTGGACCGCCACTACTGGCGCCAACGGGCGAGCGAGCTGCGGCACGAGATCGATCACCTCTGGCTCGCCACGCGCCCCGCAACGACCCGCACTCATCTGCAGCCCGCGCTGATCACCACCGCGCACGCGTGGCTCGAGGCGCAGACCAGCTGCGGGGCGCCACAGATCCCTAGGAGCTACTCGTCCGACGGACCGCCGCGCACGGTGAGCACCGGGCACGGCGCGGTGCGCACCACCCGCTCGGCGGTGCTGCCCATCATCAAGTGCGCGAAGCCGGTGTAGCCGTGCGTGGAGATCACGATCAGATCCACGTGTTCTTTCTTCGCCAGTTGGGTGATCTCGCGGAACGGAGTGCCGTCGAGACGCCGCGTCTGCACCCTGATGCCCTCCGGCACCCCAGTGGCCAGAGTCGCCAGCTTGTCGTCACAGATCTGGGCGATCTCTTCGTGCACGGTCGGCACGTTGGCCGCTCCGGCAAAGGTGACGGCGGGATAGATCGGCGCCTCGACGACGTGCGCGATGATGAGCTCGGCGTCGAACACCCGCGCGAAGCCGAACGCGGTCTCGAGCGCGGCCTTGGCGCACTCCGAGAAGTCCGTGGGAACGAGGATCTTGCCGACGTTCATATCGAGCCTCCGCAAATGGAACCCGGTGACCGCGGACCGAATTTCGCGCGGTCCCCGGCTCAGCCACTGGCGATCCGACGATAGCTCTCGACGCGGGCCGGCGCGAGCTCACCGCATTGCACGGCGGCGCGCACCGCACAGTCCGGCTCACCCCCGTGGCCACAGTCGGCGAAGCGGCAACCGGCGGCGACCGCGGCGATGTCGGGGAACGCCGCGTCGAGCTCGGCCGCCGAGACCGGACCCAGCCCGAAGGCGCGCACTCCCGGCGTGTCGATGATGCGGATCCCGTCCGGCAGCGCGTGCAGGGTCGAATCCACCGTCGTGTGCCGGCCCTTGCCGTCGCGAACGCGCACCTCGCCCACGCGCTGCAGCGCCCCATCGGAGAGCGCGTTCACCAGCGACGACTTGCCGACCCCGCTGTGGCCGACCAGGACGCAGGCGCGGCCGGCGAGGCGACGCCGCAGCGCGTCGATCCCATCGCCGGTGACGGCCGAGACGAACAGCACGTCGATGCCGGCCGCGCGGTGAGGCGCCAGCGCGGGCTCGATGGAGCGGACATCCTCGACGAGGTCGCTCTTGTTGACGCAGACGAGCGGAGCGACTCCGCCGCGCCGCACCGCCACCGCAAAGCGGTCGACCAGCCCGGCGCGCAAGTTGGGCGCGACCAGCACCAGCACGGCGAGGTCCACGTTGGCGGCCACCACCCGCACGCGGTCGGGCGCTGTCGGATCGGCGCGCCCGAGCCACGTGCGCCGCGGGGCGACGCCGACCACGCGCGGCGACGACGCATCGGCGTCGCACTCCACGCGGTCGCCGATCGCGACCGCGGACCGTTGCACTCGCGCGAGCGCGGGCACCAGCACCGCATCGACCGGCGCGCCGCCGTCCGGCACCACGCGCACCCGGCCCGCCGCGATCCCGATCACGGTAGCGTTCGCGGCGTCCCCACTGACCGCGGCCGGCGAACCAGCCGCGGACGGTGCATGGGGATCGCGGCGCCCGGACCAGCGCTCGGCCCGGCGGATCTTCTCGAAGGCCTCCTCGCCGACGTCCTCGCCCGCCGTACCGGCGGCACTGCGCCTGCGCTTGCCGCGTTTGCCACCGCGTTCTGCCTGGCGCCTGCGGATGTGCTCGTCGAGCTCGCGCTGCTCGTCGCGCGAACGGAACTTCTTCGCGTGCCGCAGATAGCGGTCCACGGATCTCGCCTTGTCTCTCGGGTCCGTCATCGGGCCCTCCTCCGATCTCGGTTCGTACTCGCTCGATTCAGCTTGCACCGGCTGGCCGGTGCGCAACGCGGCCGTCGCCAACGACGAACGCGATCGCCCCGCCGCGCGATTCACGGCGGGTGAGCAGAGGGACGGCGGGCAGTAGCGCCGCGAGGCGCTAAAGCCGTCGTCAGCGAGTGGCCACGGCGGCCGAAGATCGAAGGATCGGCGTCATCCGTCCGCGACCGTAGGAGACCGGAGCGCGGACCGCAAGGCCGTCATCTACGTGTCACGGGCGAGCTGGCGGGCGCGCGCCAACATGCGGCGCGTCGCGGCTTCGCCGATCCCCCAGTCGACGACGCGGGCGTCGGCGCCGACCAGGATCGTGGTCGGCAGATAGCGCACGGCGTAGGCCCGGTGGTTCGCGCTGTCCGCCGCCAGCGCGATCGGGAAGTCGACGTCGTGTTGGGTCAGCACGTCGCGGACCGCAGCGCGCTCCGCGTCGCGCGCGGCGGCGTCCCGGGCATCGCGGGTCACGCCGACGACCTGCAGAGTGGCGGACGCGTTCTCGCGGTGAAACTCGCGCAGCAGTGGCAGCTCATCGATGCAGGGCGGACACGTCCGCGACCAGAAGTTGAGCACCGTGATCCGGCCGGCGAACGGCGACGCGCTGCCCTGCAACAGCTCGACGCCCGTGAGCGGCGGCGCGGCCTTGCCGTGCAGCGCCGCACCGGCCTGCTCGGTGGCCAGTCGTTCCCGATCGGCACATGCACCCAGTGGGAGGAGCACACACAGCACGGCAGCCGCGCCGAGCGCCGGTCCCGCGCCCCGCCAGAGCGTCAGCAAGCGGATGGTGAACGCCGCGAAGAACACGCCGAACAGCGGCCCCGGATCGATCAACCCCGCGGTCCCCGGATTGTCGGGAAAGGTCAGCATGTTGAAGGCGAGTCCGCACACGCCGACGACCATCGCACAGGCGCCCCAAAGCGGACCGAAGCGCGGCGCCCGCCAGAGCACCGTGCCGAGCAGGAACGTCGCGGTGGCCACGAAGAGGTCGAAGGCGATGTCGACGCCGAGCTGCGAGGCGTCCACCAGCCTCAGCACCGCCCGCGTCGGCTCCGGGTCCAGGCCGGCAGCGCGCAGGTCGGCGAAGCGGGTGCGCAGGGTGGCCTGCATGGTCGCCATCATCGTCACTGCCGCACCGGCCAGAACCATGAACAACGACGCCATCTGCAGGCGCACACCGTCACAGCCGCGCTGCAGAAACCGGAACAGCCCCAGCCCGGTCGCCGCCAGCAACGGCCCGAACGCGAAGAAGAAACCGTAGTTCACCGCGGGCGAGATCGGGACCTGCGTGGCGACGAGGTAGGACACGCAGGCCAGCACGCCGAGGACGGTGGTGACCCGCAGCCAGCGGGGATCGAATGGGGTCATGGTCGGTCTCTCTCTTGCCCGGCGGCGCGCTCGCGTTGGCGCAGCGCATGGATGTCGTGCTGTCGCGCGCGGTAGAACAGGTAGCGGTGAAACAAGTTGCCGGCGCGCTGGAGCGCCAAGGTCGCGGCGGCGGCGCCATCGACCGGCAGTCCGCCGACGACGCGGTCGCGCAGCTGCATCTCCAGCCGGCTCGCCTCGCGCAAATGGGTGGCGATCGGCGCCAAGGCGTCGACCGGAACGTCGTGCTCGGCGAAGAGCGCGGCGATGGTCTGCAGCAGGCGGAGGTCGAGACCGTCGAACGGCGAAGGACCGGCGTCAGGAGGCGGCAGCAGCACCCCGGCTTCGATCAGTCGGGCCAGGAGCTCGGGAGCGACCCCGGCAGCGCGCGCCAGGTCCGGCGCGTCGAACGGACCCTCGTCGACTCCCTCGACGTCGCCGGCGACGGCCCGCTGTAGGAGCACGGCGACCTCCGGCTCGACGCCGCGCTCCACCCATTCGAGCACCCGGCGCACCTGGGGGAGCGGGAGCGCGGGCCCGCCGTCCTGCGGCTCACGCATCTCCTGCAGGAGGGCCAGGCGCCGGAGGTGGGCCTCGCCGTACAACGCGGCGTTGGGAGCGGTCTTGGTCGGCGGCGGCAGCAGGCCTTCGCGCAGGTAGAAGTGGATCTTGGTGCGGGGCACGCCACTCCTGGCGACCAGCTCACGCATACGTAGGGCGTCGACCGCTTGGTCCATGAAGTGCAGACTTACGATCTACACTCTGTATTATCACGGAGCCGGGCAATGTTCCCCGCGGCTGGAGCGGCCCGCCGTCCCCGGCATCTGTTTTCCGTTCAAAGCACCTTTCGTGGGATCATGGACCGACCGTGATCAGCCACGACTCCGCTCCGCGCGGCGCGCCGACCCCGCCGGCCGACCTCGACAACCTGATCGTCGCGGCCATCCGGCGCCTGATGCGCGCGGTCGACCTGCACTCGCGGCGCCTCTACGAGGCCTGCGGGCTGACCGGGCCGCAGCTTGCAACCCTGCAGGAAGTCGCGCGTTCCGGCCCTCTACCGGCGAGCACCCTGGCGCGTGCGGTGCATCTGAGCGGCCCCACGATGACCGGCATCCTGACCCGCCTGGAGCGCCGCGGACACATCCTCCGGGCACGCGGCGATACGGATCGACGCACGGTTCAGGTGTCCATCACGAAGCTCGGGGCGGCCACGCTGGAACGGGCGCCTTCGCTGCTGCAGGATCGGTTTCGACGCAAGCTGTCGCAGCTGGAACACTGGGAGCAGCTCATGATGTTGGCCAACCTCCAGCGCATCGCGATGATGATGGATGCGGAGCAGCTGGACGCGGCGCCTCACCTGGTGGCCGATGCGGCGGCGCTGGACCGCGACGGCAGCGACCCGAGCGGGCCGTTGGCGGGCGGCGCGAAGCCGGGCGGCGCGCCTCCTGGCTGACGCGCGGGACGAGGAAAGGAGGCCGCGGTCAGAAAATCGGTCAGACTCCATCAAGTCTCGCGATAGCTTTGCGTGCAAAGAATCTCGCATGCCTACCAAGAAGATCGAGGCCTACCTGAAGCCTTTTCGCTTGGCCGAAGTGCGGACGGCACTGGCAGAGGCTGGCTTCGACGTGATCCGCGTGCACGACGCCGAGGAGCTGCGGCCGACGGAGACCTACACCGAGACGGTCCAGGGGCAGCGCTACGAGATCGACGCGTCGCCGCGGGTGCTGGTCGTGCTCTTGGTGGAGGATCGCGAGCTGGAGCGCGCCGTCCGACTGATCCAGTCCGTCGCGCGCACGGACCACCGCGGCGACGGCCGGATCTTGATCTCCGCGGTCGAGCAGCTGGTGCCGGTGGACCCGGACGAAGCGTCGTGATGCGGGCTCATCCGATCGCCGCGGGGCTGCTGCTGGCAGTCGGCCTCGCCGCGCAGGAGCCACGCGAGTTGCCCACGCCGGAATGGGTGCCCCCCCCACCGCTCGAGGCCGCATCCGCCGACGGTAGCTTCGGCCTCGCATGGCAGCCGATCGAGGCGCCCGCCGGCGGCTCGATCTCCTTCGACCTCGAAGAAACAACGCCGCAGGGCGAGCGGAACGTGCTGGACGCGGGACCGTTCGCCGGCGCCGCGCTCAGCGGCCGTGAAGACGGCACCTACACCTACCGGGTCCGCGCCCGCGCGGCCGACGGCGCCACCGGGGACTGGAGCGCGGCGTTTGCGGTTCACGTGCGCCACCACTCCCTGGCGCTCGCCATCGCCCTGTTTGCCATCGGCGCAGTGGTCTTCGTCGCCACCGCGGTGACCGTGATCGGCGGTGCCCGGCGCGCGTCGGCCGAGGCCAGTCGCTGACCTGGATCCGCCATGCACCCCACCATCCTCGACCCCGGCGTCGCCGGCGCACTGCTCGCCATCTTCAGCGTCGTTTGGGTGTTTCTCGGCTGGTGGTGGGGCCGCAAGGCGTCCGGCCTCGACGACTTCATGCTGGCCGGTCGCCGGGTGGGCTTGGCGTTGGGCACGGCCACGGCGATGGCCACCTGGGTCACCAGCAACACGACCCTGGTGGCACCACAGCTGGCCTACCAACTCGGCATCTGGGGGATGCTCGGCTACTCGCTCGGCTCGATCGGCCTGCTGCTGTTTGCGCCGATGGCGGCGCGCATCCGCGCGCTGATGCCGCGCGGGTTCACCAGCGGCGACTTCATGCGGCTGCGCTACGGCACGCTGACCTGGCGGGTGTTCCTGGTCGTGTCGCTGGTCTACAGCGCCGGTTGGCTCATCAGCCTCGGTACCGCTGGCGGGGTGCTGCTCGAGGCCCTCAGCGGGATTCCGTACGAAGTCGGGGCGACCGTCATCCTGACGATCTGCGTGCTTTACACGCTGCTCGGCGGCCTGCGCGCGGTGATCGGCACGGACTACATCCAGACCGTCGTCATCATCACCGGCCTGGTGGTGATCGGTGCGCTGACGCTGTCGGCCGTCGACCTCGAGACCACGCACCGACACCTGGCCGAGGCGCGGCCGCGGCTGCTCGACATGCTGATGCCGGCAGCGGTGATGTTCCTGTTCAACAACCTCCTCTTCGGCGTCGGCGAGATCTTCCACTCCAACGTCTGGTGGAGCCGCGCGTTCGCCTTCGATCGAGGCGTCGGCTTCCGCGCATATCTGCTGGCAGGCCTGATGTGGATCCCGATCCCGATCGCCGCCGGCTTCGTCGCGCTTTCGGCCCCGGTTCTCGGCCTGTCGGTACCGCGGGCCGACATGGTCGGCCCCATGGTCGCCGCCGAAGTCCTCGGTTTCGGCGGTGCCGTGCTGCTGTTCGTCATCGTGTTCTCGGCGATCGCATCCAGCCTGGACTCGCTGCTGGCGGCGACCAGCGATCTGATCGTCGAGGATGTCTACCGCAGACATTTGCGCCCGCAGGCAAGCCGCGAGCAGCTGCGACGCGCATCTTCGATCGTCATCCTGCTGCTCGGTGCGGTGACTTGGGTCGTCTGCATGCTCGACATCACGACCCTGGCAAAGCTGCTGCACTTCACCGGTGCGCTGGTGGCGAGCACGATCTGGCCGATTGCGGCGGGCCTGTTCTGGCGGCGCGCCAACCCGACCGCAGCGTGGCTGGCGATGGCCCTGGGTTCGGTCGGCGGGCTGATCGCATACAACGCGATCGGCTTCTACGTCGCCGCCCTCGTCGGCGCGGCGATCTCGATGGTGATCGTCCTCGCCGGCGCCTGGCTGCGGCCGGCGGAGTTCGATTGGCGCACGCTGCAGGAGGCCGACGCATGACACTCCCTCTGGTCGTTCTCGAAGTGCTCGTCTACGCAGCACTCGTGACCAGCGCCGTGACGCCGGTCGCCCTCGTCTGGCTGCTGGTTCGCGACTGGAGATCGGGCAAGCTGTGGTGAAAGCGCTGCAGCTCCTGCCCCGACTGCGCGAACCGGTGCAGGGGCGCACCCGCCACGTCGGCATCGAGCACCCACTCCGCCTGCTCGAGGCCGTACCGGAGGACCCACAGACCCTGTTGCGGCTCGGCAGCCGACACGTGGTGTCGTCGCTGCAGTTCGATCGCGAGGTCGTTCTGCAGCTGTGCCGGCTGGCCGCCGCCATCGAGAGCCAGCCCGCCCTCCGCCACTTGCCGCTCACCGGCAAGATCCTGATCACTGCGTTCTACGAGCCGAGCACCAGGACGCGCCTGTCCTTCGAGAGCGCGTGGCACCGGCTCGGCGGCGACATCTTGTCGATCACCGATCCCGAGACCACCGGGATCGCCAAGGGGGAGAGCCTGGCCGACGTCGCCGAGATGTTCAGCAACTACGGCGACGCGGTAGTCCTGCGCGACCGCAACGAAGACTCGGTGTTCGAGATGATCGACACGCTGCGCGTGCCGATCATCAACGCCGGCAACGGGATCGACGAGCATCCCACGCAAGCCCTCGCCGACCTCTACACCGTGTTCAAGTGGCGGCCCGAGCTGACGGGGCCCAACGTCACCGAGCGCGTGCGTTTCGGCGTGATCGGCAACCCGCGCAAGATGCGCACCGTGCGCAGCCTGCTGCGCCTCCTGTGCCTCTTCTCCTCCGTGATCGAAGAGGTCGTCATCGTCAATCCCGAGACCGATCTGTTCGACGATGGCGAGCGCGAGCGACTCGAGGACTCCGGGCTGCGCATCGGCACCGAACGCCGCCTGGGAGCGGCCCTGCGCGAGCTCGACGTGATCTACATCAACTCGATCGCCTGGATCGGCGATACCTTCGAGCGGCTGACCGGCGATCTGCGGCTGACGGCGCGCTCCTCGTTCAAGCCCGGCGCGATCGTGCTCCACCCCCTCGCCCGCGGCGAGGAGCTGGCCGTCAGCCTGGATGACACCCCCCACAACTGGTACTTCAGCCAAGCGCGCGGCGCGACCTTCTTGCGAATGGCATTGCTGACCAGCATGGTCGAGCGCGTGCACCGGGTCGCCGACGTCCGCCCGCCTCGTTGACGCACTTGACCCCAACACGACAAGGACACGACCCATGTGCGGAATCGCCGGTGTGCTCCACCGCGACCCCGAGCGCCGCGTAGACCGCGGCACCTTGGCGGCAATGGCCGCGATCCAGCAGCACCGCGGACCGGACGGCTGCGGCTGGCACGCCATCGACGACCGCGGTGTGGGGTTCGCACACGCCCGATTGGCGATCATCGATCTCAACGACAGCGGGCGCCAGCCGCTCCTCGACGGCGGTGGCCGGTGGATGTTGACGCACAACGGTGAGTTCTACGACTACGCACGCATCCGGGCCGACCTGACGACGCGCGGCGCGCGGTTCACCACGAAGAGCGATTCGGAGATCGTGCCCCATCTCGTCGCGCACTACGGACTGGACGGCGCGCTGCCTCATCTGCGCGGTGAGTTCGCGTTCGCGTTCTACGACCGCGAGACCGACGAGCTGGCGCTGGTGCGCGACCGGTTCGGGATCAAGCCGCTCTACTGGACCATGACCGCGGACACCGTGGTGTTCGGCTCGGAGATCAAGGTCCTGTTCGCCCATCCCGAAGTGCCGCGCGCGTTTGCCGACGAGGGGCTGTTCCACCAGCTCATGCAGGCGATCACGCCGGGCAGCACGCCGTATCGCGATGTGCACCAAGTGGCGCCGGGCCACGTCGTCCGCATCCGCCGCCGGGGCGGCGGCTTCGAGGTCCGCGAGCACGCTTACTGGGACATGCCGTTCCCGGTGTGGAACGAGCGGCGGCCGGACGCCGCCGAGGACGAGGTCGTCGAACAGGTCCGCGCCCGGCTGCTGGAGGCCGTGCAGCTACGACTGGTGGCGGACGTCCCGGTCGGCTGCTACCTCTCCGGCGGCATCGACTCCTGCTCGATGTTGGGGCTCGCCGCCGCCTGCCGCCAGGATCCGGTCAAGGCCTTCACTATCGGCTTCGACAACCGAGACTACGACGAAACCGAGATCGCCAAGTCGATGGCGCACTCGGTGGGCGCCGATCAGGACGTGCTGCCAGTAGGGGCGGCCGAGTTGTACGACCACTTCGTCGAGACCCACTGGCACACCGAGCGCACGATCTACAACACGCTGGGCGTCGCCAAGCTGCTGATGAGCCGCCATGTGCGCAACGCCGGCTACAAAGTGGTGATTACCGGCGAGGGCTCGGACGAGCTGTTTGCCGGCTACCCGAGCTTTCGCGCCGATTTGTTCCGCCATGGTCTCGAGCACCTGCCGGCCGCCGAGCGCGTCGGCATGGAGCAAGCGCTGCAGGAATCCAACGCGGTCTTCAAAGGCGCGATGCTGCCGTCGCAGGCCTACGACGACCCCGCGCTCACCGCGCTGTGCGGCTTCACCCCGACCTGTCTGCAGCCCTGGCTCGACGCGTCGCGCCGGGTACTGCCGCTGATCGCCGGCGACCGCCGCACCGCGCTGGCCGACTACCGCCCGGGCGAAGCGATCGCCAACGCGCTCGACGCGAGCGCCATTCGCGGGCGCCACCCGCTCGACATTGCCCAGTACGTCTGGGTCAAGACGATGCTCGAAGGGCAGATCCTGACCTGGGGCGGCGATCGCGTCGACATGGCGAACTCGATGGAGGCCCGGCCGGCGTTCCTCGACCATCATCTCGCCGAGTACGCAGCCGGCATCCCGCCGCACCTCCGCATCCGAGCGCGCACTGAGAAGTACGTGCTGCGCGAAGCGATGAAAGGCGTCTTGCCGCGCGAGCTGTACGAGCGCGAGAAGTTCGCGTTCATGGCACCACCGGCGCACACCGACCCGCGCAAACAGGCGGCCCTGCGGGCACTGACCGACCGCTACTTGTCGGCGGCGGCGATCGAGCCCGCGGGTCTGCTGGACGCGGACGCGGTGCGCGCGCTGCTCCGGCTGCAGGACAGCGGCGACTTGCCACGGGCGGAGATGGTCCAGCTCGACGCGGTCGTCAACCACTTGCTCGGTGTGCAAGTGCTGCACGAACAGCTCTTGGCGCACGACATCCCGGCGACCGCCGCGCGCTTGGCCGCACCGCTGCTGGCCGACACACCGCCACAACCGTCGCCGGCGGATGGCGGCTTCACCAACCCCTCGCCGTGAAGCCACCGTCGACCGCGAGCGATTGGCCGGTGACGTAGCTCGCGTCCGCACTCAGCAGGAACGCGATCACGCGCGCCACTTCTTCCGGCTGGCCGACCCTGCCCAGCGGGGTGTGCTCGCGGATTCGCTCGGCGGTCCCCGGCCGCTGCAGGACCGGCTGCACCAGCGGTGTGTCGATGTACCAGGGCGCGACCGCGTTGACGCGGATGCCATCGGCGCCCCATTCGCTGGCGAGGCCGCGCGCCATCGCATCGATCGCCGCCTTGGTCGCGGCGTACGGAACACCCGAGCCGACCGAGACCGTGCCGGCAACCGAGCCGACCAGGACCACGCTGGCCGCATCCGAGGCCCGCAGCCATGGATGCGCGCGGCGCGTCAGCTCGAAGGCGGAGTCGACGTTGGTGGCGAACAGGTGCGCAACCTCTTCGCGCGCATAGTCGACCGCCGGGCGGCGGATATTGGTGCCGACGTTGGCCACGATGAGATCGAGCCCGCCCCACCTCTCGCCGACCGAGGCGAGGATGGCAGTCAGACCGACTTCGGTCGAGGCGTCGGCCGCGACGCCGGTGACCGCCACGAGCCCGCGGCGCCGCCAGTCCGCGACCGCAGTCTCGACGCCATCGGCACTCCGAGCGACGATCGCGACCTCGGCACCCGCCCCCAGCAACTGCTCGGCGGTGGCACGGCCGATGCCCTGGGTCGCCCCGGTGATCAAGGCTCTGCGGCCGGCGAGAGAGGGAAACGCGACGGTGTCGGGCATGCCATCGTTGTAACCGTCCTGTCCCGCAGCCGACCCCGTTCCGGCGTCGGCTCGGGATCCGCCCTATGCTGCTCTTCCCTGCCTCACCCCGAAACCACACCAGCTTCTCATGCACCGACCCCTTGCTTCCGCGATGTGGCTACCCGTTTGCGCATCCACGATCGCCCTGACCGCGTTGGCTGCCTCCGCACAAGTCAGCCGCAACGTTCAGCTCCTCGGCCAATACACTCCGGCCTCCAGCTCCTTCAGCGACGTCTGGGGCTACACCGATCCAGCGACCGGCAAAGAGTACTGCCTCATGGGCAGCCTTGCCGGCACGCACATCGTCGACTGTAGCGACCCGACGAGCCCGACCGAGGTCGGGCTGATCCCCACCGACGCACCGTTCACGTTCTGGAACGCATGGCGCGACATCAAGACCGTCGGCACCTACGCATACATCGTCTCCGAGGCACACGGGGGGATGCAGATCGTCGACTTGACCAACCCCGCCGCCGCGACCAAGGTCAAGACCTGGGGATCGTGGAGCGGCGCGCACAACATCGCTGCCGACCCCGAGGCGGGCTTGGTCTACGTCTGCGGTACCGGGTCGGGCACCTACGTCGTGGACGTCGCTACCGATCCGGTCAACCCCGCGCAGCTCTTCGTGCTGGGGTCGCCGTACATCCACGACCTCTCGGTCGCCGATGGCGTCGGCTACTTCATGGACCAGAACGGCAACAACCTCAACGTCTACGACACGTCGTCACCCGGCAGCCTGCCGCTGCTGGGCTCCGGGCGGATGCCCGGCGCCAGCGTGGCGCACGCCAGCTGGCCGAGCCGCGACGGCACGGTTTGCATCGCCAGCAACGAAGCCAACGGTGGGCCGATCTCGATCTGGGACATCAGCAACAAGCGCATGCCGATGCTGCTGAAGACGTACACCGCCGGCCCGAGCAGCGCGATCCCCCACAACCCGTTCATCAGAGACCGCGTCGCCCACATCTCGTACTACACCGAGGGCTATCGCTCGCTCGACCTCAGCGATCCGACCAACCCGGTCGAAGTCGGCTACTACGACACCTCGACCTTCCCGGCCGGCGGCTACAACGGCGCCTGGGGCTGCTACCCGTTCCAGCCGTCGGGGGTGGTCTACATCACTGACATCGAGAACGGCCTGTACGTGCTGAAGCCCGCATCGAGCGCGGAGCGCTACGGACCGACGACGACCGGCAGCGCCGGCGCGACCCCACAGATCTACGCGTTTGGCTCCGCCTATGCCGGCAACGCGAGCTTCAAGCTCGAGGTGGACGGCGCGCCGACCAGCCGCCCCGGGGTGATGGTGCTCGCCGCTGGTCGCGGTAGCACGACCGTCGGCAGTCTCACCGTCAACGTCGCAATCGGCGCCTCGACGGCCCTGGTGCCGATCGCCAGCGACCCCAACGGCCAGGTTTCGGTGCCCCTGCCGGTGCCCGCCGGCATCGCGGTGGGCGGCACGCTGAACGTGCAGATGCTTTTCGCGGACAGCACCCAGGCGCTCGATCTGTCGGGCACCCAGGGCCTCGAGTTCGACGTCTTCGCCAAGTAGGGTCGCGACCAAGCTCACGGCTCCCGTGACCGGGCGGCGTGAGCGCATTGGGCCTTGGCCCCGGCTCGGACGTCAGCCGCTGAACACGTCGAAGCGCATGCCACGGGTCGCGGCAAGGCCGGCGGCGGCGCCCGGGTCCGTGACGACGAACTGGGCGTAGACCACACCCGAGGTGGCGTCGCCCGGCGGAACCGCAATCGGCACGCGCACGGTGCCCGCCGCGTCGGTCTGCGCCGTCACCGCGATCACCGGCTGGCTGAGGTCGACCGCCAGCTGCACACCGGCGACCGCGGTGTTGCCGCTGGCCGCGCCCAGCAGGAGCACGACGCTGGCGTTGGCAGGCGCGTTGTCGAGCTCGACCGCAAAGTTGGCATTGCCGGCGAAGGCCGCGCCAAAGCTGTAGATCTCCGGCGCGCCGGCTGCGCCGTCGGTGGCGATGCCGAACAGATCGGGCGTCGCTTTGCTGTCGAGGATCATCAGGCCGTTGTTGCGGTCGCTCATGTAGACCACGCCGGATGGCTGGAACGGGTAGCACCCCCAGGAGCCGGAGAAACCACTGGTCGAAGACGTCGTGTCGTAGTGCGCGACCTCGACCGGCCGGCGCGGATCGCTGATGTCGACCGCACGGTAGCCCTCCGAGTAATAGGCGATGTGGACCACCCGATCGCGGATGAAGGCGTTGTGTGCCGAGGCCGAGTTGCTGCCGGTCTTGTAGACGGCAACCCTCGTCGGCAAGCGCTTGTTGCTGATGTCCACGATCGCGACGCCGGGGTTGAACGACTCGGCAGCGACCGAGGCCACGGTGTTGTCCCGGCTCGGCCAAATGTGGTGCGCCGAGGAGAACGACACCGAGCCCAGCACCGTCGTCGCCGGTGCCTGGGTCACATCACGCAGCTCGTAGCGCGAGTTGTTGATCTGTGCGAGATGCGCGATGCCGTCCCTCACGTGCAGGTCGTGCACGTAGGAGCCGCCCATGTTGCCCAAGTGCACGGGGTTGACCGGATCCGCGAGGCTGATGATCGGTACCCCGACGTCGGTGCCACACGGGTAGAGCATGCCCGCCCCGGTATCGAGGGCGACATTGTGGGCTCTGCGGAACACGTTGGTGCCCCAGGTCTTCACCAGCACCGGCTTGTCCGGATCCTGCAGGTCGATGATCTGCACGCCGCCGCCACCCTCGGTCACCACGTAGGCGTAGTGCTGATAGGTGCGCATGTCGCGCCACCCTGAGTTGGGCCCCGAGAAGAAGCCGCGCTGGATCGGGTTGGTCGGGTCCGAGCAATCCACGATGTAGGTGCCCGTGCCGGTGCCGAGGATGGCGTACTCCTTGCCCGCGGGGCTGACGTAGCCCCAGATGTCGTTGTAGGACTGGCCGGAGGGGTCGAAGCGGCCGACCAGGGAGGAGTTGCGAGGCGGAGCTTGCGCAGACAGGAGCGAGACGAGGGCCGCGGCGGTCACCGCCGCGACACAGCTGTGCCGAAACATCATGGAAAGCAGACTCTTGCTGGAGGATGGGGGGCCTGAGCAGGCCCGCCGATTCTAACGAGACGGACCAAACCGCACGCAGCGTAGACGGGGTGCGTCCACCCCACCCCCGTGTCAATCTCGTACCGTCGGCTCGACCGGCAAAACATCCACGACACATCGGGCAGCAGCCCCTCGGGCTTACGCTCCACGCAAAGCGAACCAGCGCATGCCGCGCGCTGGCACGGTCACCTCGAGCCGCAGCCGTCCCGCATCGAGCGGCACGACGCGATCGTCGCGGCCATCCGTGACGATGCGCACCCGCTCTCGCAAACCGGTGTAGTAGACGTCCACCCACAGCTCCTTGGTGCGCGCGCGATCCAACGGGTTGTAGACAACCAACATCCCCTTGTCCTCGAGTCGAGGGTTCACGTGCAGCATCCAATCGAGATCGCGGCCGTCGGCGCGCCGCCCGTGCACCAGATCCGATTCGAGGATGTCGCGGTGCCGCTTGAACCAAGCCACCCATGCGGCCACGAGCTGCCGGGTCCGCTCGGTATCGAACAGCCGCGGGCCGCGATAACACGCCTGCACGCCGAGCCCGAAGTTGCTGGCCAACATCTGCTCGTAGTGGTCGCGGTGTGCATCGAGCGGCTCGATCGTGGCCGCCGCCCCTCCGCCGTGGTACTCGCTGAGCGGCACGAACATCCAGCCCATGCTCGGCGTCTTGGTCCACGAGCCGTCATAGATGTTCTGCCGCGTGTGGATCACCTGCTGCGCGCGGGGCAACGACCAGTTGGTCTCGCGATAGCCCATCCCGCACTTGCTGGTGCCGACCAGGTAGTAGTAGTCCGGCGCGTTGATGTAGATGCCGCGCCCACGGCACCAGCGATAGAAGTCGGCGGCGATTCCCCATTGCACCCAGCGCGAGTCCTGCTCGCCTTTCTGCAGCGGCGGCCGCGGCGTGACGTCGACATCGCCGGGGTAGGGGCCGTCGTGCTCGAGCAGCGTGAAGCCGGTCTGCTCGAAGAACGCGTACAGCTTGCGGAAGTACTCCTGGCCCCATGCGCTGGTCAACGCCGGGCAGTTGCCGTGCGTCGGGCGCGTTCCCGCCGGCGTGCGGATGTCGTTGCCGCCGCCGATCCGCCGCGACGACAGCAGCGAGTAGCCACCGAGCTCGACCCCCGACGCCCGGGCGTGCGCCGCGAGCTCGCTCCACTGCGCGATGGTCTCGGCGCGATCGTCCTCGATGTCGAAGCCACTGCCGAACGACAGGATCACCATTTCGAACCCGACCGCGGCGGCATCGTCGATCGCCCGGCGCACCGAGGCCACATCGGAAACCCGCAGATGGTGCATCAGGGGATTCTCGGTCACCCAAGGCGCGACCGTCCGGTACAGCCTGCGGACCGCGAGCCCACGGCGTTCGCGCTCGGTGCTATCGAACGCCAGCTCGAACGTCCGGTAGCTGGTGGCGACGCCTCCGGGCGCCACCCTCTGTGCCGGCCCGTAGGTCGGCTCGACCACGAGAAGGCACGGTTGCTCGCGCCGGTAGTTGACCTGCGTGCGGTACTGCGGGTCCGCGCGCCATTGCACGACATGGCGATTGGCGTTCTCGGCGACGAACCCACCGAACGCGTAGTCGGTCTCGACGTGCAAGCAGTCCGGGCGCGGCAGCGGCACGCCGCTTCGGCTCTCGACCCACCCTCCGGACTCGACCACCGCGAGCTCCTCGGTCGTCCACCGGTCGACCTGCACCTCGGCATCGCCGTCGTTGTGCACCGTCAGCCACTTGCACATCGCCGGAATCCCGTCGTAGAGCTCGTAGTGGACGGCGACGCGCACCCCGCGCAACGCCCGGGCGGCAGCGGTCACCGCCTCGCGACCGAGACCGCTCGGCAGCCGCCCCGCACGCTCCAGCTCGTCCAGGACCTCGGCGTCCTCGAGATCCGGCATCTCATAGTCGAAGCGCACCGCCACCCCGGCGGGCGGCCACTGTCCGCCGGGCGCGTGGTGGCGCGCACGCGCCCACGCCAGCCGCTCGGTCGGTTCGGAAACCCGGTGGCCGACCAACCGCATCGCCACCGGCGACGCCGTCATCTGCGCCACCCACTCGGGGGCCAGGTAGGCGTGGTTCGGCTGCCCTTGCAGACCGCCGACTTCGAGCGACACCCCATCGACGACGATCCGCGCCTCCGGCCGCACCGCGCGCAGCATCGACTGGCCGGAGGTCAGGTTGTCGAACGCGATGCACGCGCCGTTCGGCGCCAAGCGCCACACCCGCCGGACGAGGCCGTTGCCCAGCGCGAGCTCCCGACCGGTCGGGTCGAGCTCGGCCCGCGCGGCAAAGCTCGAGGGGTCGATCAGCCAATCCGGGTCGGGTTGAGCGACGCACGGCATGGTGGCCGCCCACAGCGCGATCACCGCGAAACTGCAGTCAGGCATTCTGCCTTTCTAAGGCATCGTCTGCGGAGCGTGCACTACCGCGAGCACGACGAACAGCACATCGCACACCAAGAACAAGCCGATGCCGCCGACCACCAGGAGCCACGGGCGCTTGCGAATCGCGTTCATCATGGTTGTTGTCTCCGCAGCGGCCCCAGCAGGGTGGTGCTGGAGCTCTGCTCTTCGTCGCCATCGCGCACGCGGACGCGCACGACCAGACCCGGCCGGAAGTCGACCCGCGCCAACCGAGCAAAGAAGGGAATCTGGCGATCGGCCAGCGGCCCGAGCTCGACATCGTCGATCGGCAGTAAGATCTCGACTCCCGGCGGCGCTTCGACCTCGATCTGCAACGTGCGGGCACTGGACCGCTTGTTCTGCAGGTAGACCTCGAGCACGTTCTGCAGCGTCTCACCCTCGACGGTGAACGGCGTCTGCGAAGCGCGCAGGAGCTGCGCCTCGAACGACGTCCTTCGCACCGCGGAGAGGCCGAACACCACGATCCCCAGCAGCATCAGCACCGCGTAGAACCAGAATCGCGGACGCACGAAGCGACGCGCCTCGCCGGTGAAACCGGCCAGCGAGTCGTAGCGTACGAGACCGCGCGGCCTACCGATGTGATCCATCACCGCATCACAGGCGTCGATGCAGTTGGCGCAGCCGACACACTCCAGCTGCGTGCCGTTGCGGATGTCGATCCCGGTCGGGCACACGTCGACGCACCGCCGGCAGTCGATGCAGTGACCGGCGCCGTCGGCGCCGAGCTTGCCGCGTGGCTCACCTCGCGCCTCGTCGTAGCCGACGTTGACGGTGTGCGCGTCGTAGAGCACGCCTTGTAGCCGCCCGTAGGGGCAGACGACGATGCAGAGCTGTTCGCGGAACCAGGTGAAGTTGACGAACATCACCAAAGTCAACACGACGACGAACACGAATGCGGTGAGGTTGTCGGCCGGCGGACGCACCATCGCACCGAACACCGCGTCCACCGGCATGAAGTAGCTGAGCAGAGTGTGCGCCAACAGCGACGCCAACACCGCGTAGACCGAGTACTTCAACAGGCGCGACCAGAGCTTGCGGCCTCGCCACGGTGCCGCATCGAGTGCCCGCCGCTTGCGCGCCGAGCCCTCGATCCACACTTCGATCTTGCGGAACACCCCCTCCAGGAACACCGTGTGCGGACAGGCCCACCCGCACCAGACGCGGCCCCAGAGTGCGCTCAGCACGAACAGGCTGAACGCCGCGCCGGTGACCACGAAGAACGCCATCCAGAAGTCCTGCGGCGTGAACGTGGCGCCGAAGAAGAAGAAGTGCCGCCGCTCGATGTCGATCAGCACGGCCGGGTTGCCGCCGACCTCGATCCACGGCAGCACCAGATAGACGACGATCAGCGAGACCCAGACGATGGCCTTGCGCCGCTGGAACCTGCCGGCCACCGCCGCCGGGTGGATCGCGTGGCGCGAGCCGTCCGGGTTGACCGAGTACAGGCTGTCGAGATCGGGCTGCCGGGTCGTCGTCACTGCGGCTCGTAGCGCTCGCCCTGCGGCTCCTTGCCGCCGGCGACGTTCGTGTTGCGAAGCGTCAGCAGGTAGGCGACGACCTGCTGGCACCGGGTGGGTCCGAGCTGTGGCAGCCAAGCCACCATTCCCTTGTCGATCACGCCTTCGGTGACGGTCCGGTACAGATCGGTCGGCGCACCGCCGTGCAGCCAGTACTCATCGGTCAGGTTGGGGCCGACGCTGCCACCGCCGCTCTCCAGGTGGCACGTGACACACATGCCGATGAACACCGCACGCCCCTTCTCGACCACGGTCGGCTCGGCAGCCAGCTTCTCCAGCAGCTCGTCGGTGATCTCCACGCCTTCCATCTGTGCCGCCAGCCGCCGCTCGGCGGCCTCCATCTGCAGCCGGTACTCCTGCTGCGGCAGGGGACCGGTGCCGAGCACGTGGTAATGCATCCAGTAGAACACTGAAAAGATGCAAGCGCCGTAGAAGGACCAGAGCCACCAGTTGGGCAGCCGGTTGTCGAACTCCTGGATGCCGTCGAACGCGTGGCTGCGCAGCCGCTCGTCGGTGCCGCTCACGACGACACCTCCTCGCCATCGGCCAGCGGCAGCTGTGCCATGCGCTGGTAGATCGGCCGCCGGCGCGGCCAGAACACGCGCACGATCACGCCGACGAACAGCAGCATGAAGAACAACAGACCCCAGATCGGTAGATCGAGGAGGAAGCTGCGAGAGAACAGGGATTCGAACACGTCAGTTGCCTCCCGCCGCGCCGACCTCGGTCGCGCGCTCGTTGTTGCCCAGGCGTTGTAGGTAGCCGATCAGGGCGACCAGCTCGCTGTCTTGCTCGGCCGGCAGCCCGAAGGTCGAGAGCTCGGCGACGATCGCACTGGCCTGCTCGCGAAACTCGGTCTCGGCGGCGTCGATGTCAGCGTCGGTGTAGGGCACGCCGAGCGCGCGCATCGACTTGAGCTTGAACGGCGTCAGGCTCAGGTCGACGCGATCGTCCAGCAGCCAGGGATAGGCCGGCATGTTGGAGCCGATCGATACCTCGCGGGGATCGATCATGTGCCGGTAGTGCCACGCGTGGTTCGACTTGCCGCCGACGCGCGCCAGGTCCGGCCCGGTCCGCTTGCTGCCCCACTGGAACGGATGGTCCCACATCGACTCCTCGATGCGACTGGGCTCGCCGTAGCGCTGCCACTCGGCGCGGAACGGCCGGATCATCTGCGAGTGACAGGTGTAGCAGCCCTCGCGCACGTAGATGTCCCGACCTTCGAGCTCGAGCGGTGTGTAGGGCGCGACGGCGTAGTCGCCGGCCGCGGTCATCGGCACCTTCTTCTCGAGCACGATCCCGGGCAACAGCTCGACCAGACCACCGGCGAGCACCGCCAGCGCAACCAGCAGCGAGAACGCCAACGGCCGGCGCTCGATCGTGTCGTGCCAGCTGAAGCGGCCTCCCGCGGCCGCCCGCGCGAGACCCCCAGCGGCCAACACACAGACCAGCGCCAACACGCCCAAGCCCACCGGCGCGGCGGTCGGCGACGCCATCAGAAAGAAGCCGATGAAGCCGACACAGGTCAAGACGAACGGCGTGCCGAACACCAGCCCGGCCGTGCTCGGACCACCGGTCTCGGGCACCAGCACCGTGACCTCGGCCTTGCCATCGACCTTCGCGCCCGCGGCGATCGTGCGCCACAGGTTCACGATCATCAGCAGCCAACCGACGATGAACAGACCACCGCCCAAGCTGCGGAACCAGTACGGCAGCTGCACCGCGGTGGTGATCTTGACCCACTCGGGATACTGCAGCGCGCCGTCGGCAGTCTGCGCACCCTGCATCAAGCCACTGGTCACGCCGGCGACCCACATCGATCCGACGTAGAACAGGATGCCGAAGATGGCGATCCAGAAGTGCCAGTCGGCCAGCGCCTTGGAGTGCAGCTTGGTGCCGTACAGCCGTGGCACCAGCCAATAGAACATGCCGGCGGCCATCAGGCCGTTCCAGCCGAGCGCACCCGAGTGCACGTGGCCGATGATCCAATCGGTGTAGTGGCCGAGCGCGTTGACGGCCTTGACCGACAGCAGTGGCCCCTCGAACGTCGCCATGCCGTAGAAGGTGACGCCGGCGACGAAGAACTTGAGCACGGGGTCGGTGCGCACCTTGTGCCACGCACCGCGCAGCGTGAGCAGGCCGTTGAGCATTCCGCCCCACGACGGCGCCCACAGCATCAGGCTGAACAGCATGCCCAGAGACTGCGCCCAGTCGGGCAGCGCGGTGTAGAGCAGATGGTGCGGCCCCGCCCAGATGTAGAGAAACACCAGCGCCCAGAAGTGGACGATCGACAGGCGATAGCTGTAGACCGGCCGCCCTGCCGCCTTGGGCAGGAAGTAGTACATGATGCCGAGAATCGGCGTGGTCAAGAAGAACGCGACCGCGTTGTGCCCGTACCACCACTGCGTCAGCGCGTCCTGTGCGCCGGCGAAGATCCCGTAGCTCTTGGTCCCGGTCAGGGGCAGGGCCAAGTTGTTGACCACGTACAGGATCGCAATGGTCAGAATCGTCGAGATGTAGAACCACAGAGCGACGTACAGGTTCTTCTCGTTGCGCTTCTTCAGCGTCCAGAAGAAGTTGACGCCGAACAGCACCCAGACCACCGCGACCGCCAGGTCGAGGAACCACTCGAGCTCGGCGTACTCCTTCGACTGGGTGATGCCGAGCGGCAGGGTGATCGCCGCGCCCAGGATGATCAGCTGCCAGCCCCAGAGGTGGATCTTGGACAGCAGATCGGACGCCATCCGCGCCTTCAGCAATCGCTGGGTCGAGTAGTAGATGCCGGCGAACATCATGTTGCCGACCAGCGCGAAGATGACCGCGTTGGTGTGCAGCGGCCGGATCCGCCCGAACGTCAACCACGGCAACTCGAAGTTGAACCACGCCGAGCTCAGCTGCAGGGCGGCCAACAGACCGACCAACATGCCGATGAGCCCCCACGCGATCGACCAGAAGATGAAGCCGCGCGTGACCCCGTCGTCGTAGACGATCTGGCGGGTCTCGAGTGTGTTTCCGGTGGACATCGGAAACCGAACGCGCCCGTCAGGGATTTCTTTCGATCACTTTCGCGGTTGGCTCGACTGCTCCGGATCGTCGTCCTCGAGGGGCAACAGGGTCAGCCGATCGGCGTGCTCGTGATCGCGCTGGCGCACGCTGAAGACGAACAGCAGGACACCGCAAGCGGCCAGAAACAGGCTGCAGAGCACCAAGAGCGGGACGACGTTCATGTTTCGCTCGACTCTGATGTAGACGGCGACGGCGACGGACCCGCCAGCCGCGCCGCGGTGTGCGCGAGGAGTCCTACCGAGCTGAGCGGCATCAGCACGGCGCAAAGCAACGGCGTCATCACGCCGGCGAACGCGAGGCTCAGGGCGAGCACGTTGTAGACCACGGCCAAGCCGAGGTTGGTGGTCACCACGCGGTGCAGCCGCCTGCTCGCGTCGAGGACCCCGGTGACGGCGTGGGCACCGCCACCGGCGTAGAAGAAGTCGGCCTTGGACGGCAGCACGGGTCGGTCGATCGCGGGCGTTCCGGCACAGAAGGCGGCCGCGAACGCGGGCGCATCGTTGAGGCCATCGCCGACCATCAGAGTGTCGTCGCGGTCCAGCGACCGCACGCACTCGGCCTTCTGCTCGGGCGAAAGGCCACCCCGCGCGCGGTCCTCGGGTACGCCCAGCACGCGCGCGACCCGGTCGACCTTGTTCGGCCGATCGCCGCTCAGCAACCAGACGTCGACGCCATGCGCACGCAGGGCGGCGATCTCATCGACATAGCCCTCGCGCAGATCCTCATCCACCTGGAAGCAGGCTTCGACGTGGCCGTCGCAGGCCAGCAACAACAGATCGTCGGCGACGCCGCGCGCGGCGTCGCCGAGGACGAACGCGCGAGACCCCAACCGACACTCCCGCCCGTCGTGACGGGCGAGCAGACCACCGCCGGGATGGGTTTCGACGACGAGCTCCTCGAGCAGCCGAGCCGGCCCGGATGCCGCCAGCGTGCGCGCCAACGCGCGGCTGACCGGGTGGCTGCTGGCATTCACCATGGTCCACAACACGTCGCGAAAGGCGCTCGGCACCGGCCGCAGCTCGACCACGGCCACGCCTCCCCAGGTCAGCGTGCCGGTCTTGTCGAACAGCGCCTTGCGCACGTGGCGCGCCTTGTCCAGCAGCGCCGCGTTGCGCACGAAGATGCCGGCGCACCGCAGCCGCACCACGGCGAGGTCGAAGGCCAACGGGATCGCCAAGCCGAGTGCGCAAGGACACGTCACGACCAATACCGCGGTGGTGACCGCGACGATGCGCGACGGGTCCAGCCACCACCAGAGCACTGCCGCCGCGGTCGCCGCCACCAGGACCGCGGCGACGTAGACCTGGTTGAGGCGGGCCCAGAACCGATCACGGCCGCGCACCTCGCCATCGCCGGTCGCGCCGGGCGTCAACAGCTCCAGCAAGCCCGAGTCTGCCGCGGTGGCCTCGACCACGACGCGCACCGCGTGCCGGTCCGCGCAGAACGCGCCCGCCGGCAGCGGCGCCCCTTCGACGAAGCACACCGGCTCCGACTCACCGCGGATCCAGTCGAGCGAGAACTCCGCCCGCTCGGTGAGCAATCGGGCGCGCACCGGCAGCAGATCGCCGGGCGCGAGCTGCAGGACATCGCCGGGCGCAAGCTCGGTGACGGCAACCACCTCGAGCGCACCACCGCGCAGCCGGCGGCCTCGCAAGTGGTCCGCGCCGTCGTTGGCCAGCAGATAGTCGCGGTTGCGGCGCACTGCCCTGGTCTGCACGTAGCGCCCGGCCAACATGAGCGCGACGAACACGGTGACGGTATCCAGATAGCCGGTCTCGGCACCGGCGATCACCCCCGCCGCCGAGCTGCCGAAAGCCAGCGCGATGCCCAGCGAGATCGGCAGATCGAGATGCAGCACGCGGTGGCGCACCCCGGCGAGCGCTCCGCGGAAGAACACGGGGCCCCCGACCGCGACGGCGACGGCCGCCAACCCCAGCGACAGCCAGCGAAACAGGGGATACACGGCACCGTCCGCTGCAGTCATCCCGGTGTAGCCCGCCAGCGCGAACATCATCGCGTTGAGCGCCAGCGCTACACAGATGCCGAGCCGCAGCAGCAGCCCGTGCTCTTCGCCCGCATCGCTCTTGCTGGCCGGAGCGAACCGGTAGCCGAGGTGCTCGGCGGCATCCAAGTACTCGCCCAGCACCAGACGTTCCGGATCGTAGGACAGCACGGCGCGGCCCAGCGCCGGGTTGATCTCGATGGCATGCCCGCCGTCACGGTCGCGCCACAAGCGCTGCAGCAGCCACACGCACGCGCCGCAGTGAATGCCCTGCACATCGAGCGCCAGCCGCACCTGGCCACCGGCGAGGCGACCCGCAACCTCGAGCTCGGTGAGCCATTCCCGTGCGGCCGGGCGGGGGACCGCGCCCACCGGCTGCCCCCGGCCGCCGCCGAGCTCGTAGAAGCGCTGCAGCCCCTGCCCCGCGAGCATGCGGTGCACCGCAGCGCAACCCGCGCAGCAGAACCGGGGGTCCCGCATCCCAGCGGGCACCGGCAGGCCACAATGCAGGCACTCGGCTGAAATCCCGCGCGTCGCGGAGGGTTGGTCGTGGACGAGCGGCAACGCTCCCATGCCCGAGGCAATGCACGGTCTCCTCGATAGTTTCGTCTTCGGTGCCGCAAACAGCCTGCACTGCGCGGGGATGTGCGGGCCGATCGCGGCGTGCACTCTCGGCGGCGGCGCACCGCGCACGGCCACGCTCGCCTACCACGGCGGGCGAATCGCCAGCTACACCCTGGCGGGCGCCGCGGCCGGCGCGGTGGGCGCGACCGTGGGCAGCGACCGGCTCGGCCACCCTTTTGCCTGGGTATCTGGCCTGCTCGGCGTGGTGCTGTTGGCGAGCGCGACGGGCTGGCCTCGCATCGGCTCCTGGACCCGGATCCCCGCGCTCGGCGGGATCCTCACCGGGGCGTCCCGGTGGGCGATGCAGCGGCCCCCGGTGCTGCGCGGCGGCGCGCTCGGCGCACTGACCCCGCTGCTGCCCTGCGGTCTGCTCTACGCGCTCTACCCGGCGGCCCTGCTCGCCGGCGACGCCGGCGGAGGCGCGGTGGTGATGCTCGGCTTCGCCTGTGGCTCGCTGCCGGCCCTGTGGCTCGCGCAGGCCAACCTCGGCTGGCTGCAGCGGCGCTGGTCGCCGGCGGCCCGCGCGCGCCTGCACCGGGCGGTGCTATCGGCAGCCGGGGCGGTGCTGCTGTGGCGCGCGGCGATCACGTGGAGCGGCGGAGCTTGCTGCGGCGCGGCGCCGTGACGCGGAGTGCGTGTCTGCAAGCGCGCACGCTGTCGCAACAAAACGAGAAACTTCGGGGCCCTCGCGGGCGCTCCCATAGCGCACCCCCGGTGCTCGAAGACGGGGTTAGCAGCTACACTCGACGGGTCCGCATCGCGACCTCCTGCCCCATCGCATGCAATCCGGCGCCTCCACAGAACAGCTGTTCGTCCGCTTCCGGGAAACGGGCGATCCCGACGCGTTCCGGTTGGTGTTCGAACGCACCGCCGAGGACCTCGTGCGCGTCGCGCAGCGCTGGACCAACGACCGAACACGCGTCGACGACCTGGTGCAGGACACCTACCTCACGGCGCTGCACAGCAGCGCTCGCTTCGATCCGAAGCAAGACCTGTCCCGCTGGCTCACCGCGATCCTGCGCAACACCGCGCGCAACGCGCACCGCTACACCAAGCGCCGCGAGACCGTGGGCGGCGAAGTGCTGCACGGCGTGCCGGCCCCGGCCCGACAGATGCCCACCGCGGAAGTCAGGGCGATCGTCGAGACCACGCTGCAGCAGCTGCCCGGACGCTACCGCGCCGTCTTGCACCCGTACTTGATCGAGGAGCTCTCCGCCAAGGAGATCGCGGCGCGGTTGGACTGCTCGCACAGCACGGTGCGCTCGCGCATTTCGCGCGGCTTGCACCGCTTGCGCGGCGCCCTGCCGCGCGGCTTGGCCAGCGTCGTGCTCGGCAGCATCTTGTTGCCTCGGCTGGTCGCCGAGCGCGGGACGGCACCGGCGGTGCCGCACGCCGCTGAACCCGGCGATCGAGCGGCGGCCGGAAGTCGGAGCCCGCGCAGGAGACCGACCGGCACCGCCCTCGTCGCCGGCGCCACCGTGCTGCTGTTGGCGTGGGGCGCCGTCCGGTACTGGTCGCCGGCACCCCGAGCGCCGCGCGAAACGCCCTTGGCCGGTGGCACCAGCGAAGACGAGACGCCGATGACCACAGCGGCTGCGACGCCACGTCGCGTCGAGCGCGCGGCAGCGACCACCGACGACGACGCGCGGTGTCGTCTGACGGTGCGCATCGTCTCGCGCGCCACCGGCGCGCCGGTGGCGGGGGCACTCCTCGCCCTCCAACGGCAGTCCCGCGACACCACGGTGGGCGCGAGCTTGCAGCACTTCTTCTCGGCGATCACGGACGACGCCGGCGAAGCCGCGTTCCGCGTGCGGCCAGGCGCCTGGGGCGTGCGTTTCGGAGAGGCCAACGGCTCGCCGGTCTACGAGGTCGACCGCAACGCGACGGTCGAGGTCCCGGTCGACCGCGTGGTGACCTTGCGCGGCTCGGTGACGACGCTCGAGGGCGCCATCGCCCGCGAGGCCCAGCTGTGGATCGGTGACCCGGAGCTCGGCTTCCAGCCCCCCCAGCTGGCAGCGGTGACGGACAACGCCGGCCGCTTCGAAGTCCGTCTGCCGGAGGCCTATCGCGCGTGCCTGTGGGCACGCGGCAAGCACCGGGGTTGTTCGGAGGCGGTCCGGCCGCGGCTGGCACGGCGGGCGACGTGGGACGTCCGCTTCGTGCTGGCTCCGGCCAGCGGCGCGGTCCGCGGCGCCGTGTTCGACAGGAGCGCGCGGCCCGCTCCGGCGTGGGTCGGCCTGTATCCGGTCGGCGCGCACCAGCGCTCGACGCCCCCCCGGCTGGCGCGCGCCGAAGCCGGTGAGTTCCATTTCGACGCCCTCCCGGCGGGCGATTACCTGCTCGCCGCCCTCGGATCCGACGACACCTCCGGCCAACGACGCGTGCGCATCGAAGCCGACCGCGTCGCCGGCGTGGATCTGCGCCTCGCGCCGGGCGCGACCGTGTCCGGCCGCATCGTGGATGCCGAAGGCAACCCGGTGCGCGCGCGGATCGCGGGCGGAATCAACTGCCCCAGCGAGCGCCGCGCGCCCGTCAACTTGCTGTGGCGGCTGGCGACCACCGCCGCGGACGGCAGCTTCACCCTGCCCAACCTGCCGGCCGGCGCGGTGCAAGTCAGCGCTACGGCCGTCGAGGACGGGGCTCCGCTGGCGCTGCTGCGCACGCATGTGTTCGACGGCAGCAGGATCCGCTGGCGCCCCCGCCCGTGGCGGCTGGGCGGCGAGCTCGATCGGCCGAGCACGCTGCAGCTGGCGTGGTCTTGGAGCTGGCAGCCCACGGTGCCGGCGACGGCGGAGCCCGACGCCGACCGCCACCGCGTGCAGGTGTTCGGTCAGCTGGCGGGCAATGGCCAAGCCGAAACCGGACGACTCCAAGTCCGGGTCGAGCCGACCGACACGCTACCCGGGCTGAACACCCACTGGGCCCCCGTGCGCAGCGGCACGTTCCAGTTCGACAGCCTACGCCGCGGTCGCTACCGGCTGTCCGTCGTGCGCGCGGGGACCGCCCCGCTCGGCGAACTCCATTCGGAGATCGTCGAGCTGCGCGACCCGGTGCACGACCTGTCGATCGCGCTGCGCTGAATCAGGCGCAGCTGTCGAGGGCTAGTCGGCTGGCTCGGCGCGCACGGTGAGCACCGGGCACGGTGCCTGACGCACCACTCGCTCGGTGGTGCTGCCGACCATGAAGTGGCGCAGACCCGTGTGGCCGTGCGTGCTCATCACGATCAGGTCGATCTTGCGATCCGTCGCCGCGGCGCAGATCTCGTCCGCGGCGTTGCCTTGGAAAACCGCGGTCTCGACCTCGACCCCCTGCGGAAACTGCTGTTTGGCGGTCGCGAACCGCTCGTCGATGGCGTCCCGGTCCTCTTGTAACCGCGCGTCGATGACCTCCTGTGGCAGGCCGTAGCGCGCGTAGTTGAACGCGGGCTCGGCGACGTGCGCGAGCACGATCTTGGCGCCGAACTTCGCGGCCAGCGTGCCGGCGGCGCCGGTTGCCGCGGCTGCGCAATCGGAGAAGTCGGTGGGCACGAGAATGGTCTGAAACACGTCTGCCGTCCTTTCTGCACCGCCCGCGCAGGGACGGAATCCCAGCCACTGTACGGGTCTGCGTTCGAACAATCCCGGCGCACGGCCACGAATTTCTGTAGCCCGCGGTGGGTGCTATGCTCCCCGCCGACTCTCGCATGCGAACGCTCGCCCCCGAAGTCCACGCCCGGCTGCGCTGGGTCACCGTCGAAGACCCATCGCTGGATCTCGGTCCGTTCCCCGATTTCCTGATGATCGGTCCGCAGCGCACCGGGACGACGTGGCTGCACGACAACCTGGCCAGCCACCCGCAGCTGTGGCTGCCGCCGGCCAAGGAGCTGTACTACTTCAGCTCACTCGAGTTTCCGGGCACCTACCCGGCCTGGATGCCGCCGCGGTCGAGCGACCTCGACTGGTACCTGGCGCACTTCCGGCCGACGGAGGAGCAACGGCGTGCGCGCGAGCAGCAGTGTCGCGAGCTGTGGGGCGAGCCGTTCGAGGGCACCGTGCGCGGTGAGGGCACCGCGTCCTACGCCGCCGGCCTGTCCGAGGCGGTGATCGACGACGTGCTCGCCCTCAACCCGGCACTGCGCGTGATCGTCCTGGTGCGCGACCCCGTGGACCGCGCCTGGTCGCACGCGAAGAAGGACCTGGCGCCCGCGGGCGCGTCGATGGCTGCAGTCGACGAGGACCGCATCGCGGAGTTCGTGCAGAGCTACTACCAGCTCGCGTGCGGGCGCTACTCGGCGTTCCTCCCGCTCTGGGAGCAGCGACTGCGGCCCGAGCACCTGCTGGTGGCGCCCTTCGCCGACGTCATCGAGCGCCCGCCGGAGTTGCTGATGCGGGTGATGGAGTTCGTCGGCGTGCGGGCCGAGCGCCGCTACGTGCGCGCCGCGGCACGCGAACAGATCAACCCGACGGCCAGCGCGGCGATGCCGCCGCGCATTCGCGGGCTGCTCGAGGAGCTGTTCGCGGACGAACGACAGTGGCTGGCCGGCCGCGGCTGGCTGTAGCCGATGCCGGCAGCCCCACACCCCTGGCTTGGCGGCAACTACGCCCGGCTGCTCGCCTCGCTCTGCTTGGTCGGCGCGCTCTACCCACTGGTGGGCGAACGCCGCATCGGCCAGATCATCTGGACGGTCGCCTTCTGGTTGGTGCTGTACTTCGGTCAGTCCGCGGTCCTCGCCCATCCGCGGGCACGCGCGGCACTCCGCGCCCTGGCGGTGCTGGCACTGGTCTCCGGCATCGCGATGATCAGCATCGCCGCCCCGGTCGAAGTGCTGGCACTCCCGTACGCGGCGGCCAACACCGCGTTTCTCCTGGCGACCACGTGCGTGATCCTCGCCGACGTCGTCGCCGGGCGACAGGTCGACGGCAACCGCATCGTCGGCGCGATCTGCGTGTATCTGCTGATCGGCATGACGTTCGGCTTCGCCTATCTGCTGCTCCACGCCGCGGGCGAACCGGTGGTCGCCGGGCTGGACCCGGCGCAGGCATCGTTCGCGGCGAGCTATCTGTACTTCAGCTTCTCGACGCTGACGACGCTCGGCTACGGCGACCTGGCCCCGGAGGGACGATTCGCGCAGCTGCTGGCGCCGACCGAAGCGGTGATCGGCCAGATCTACTTGACGATCCTGGTCGCGCGCTTGGTCGGCCTGCACATCTCGCAACAGCCGGCCGCGCCGCGCAGGCCCGACGAACCCTGACGCTCACGAGAGCGTCACCGCCGATCGCGCGCGGCACCTGGTGCCCAGCCCCCGCGGCACGGCCGCACCGCGCCGGGTGCGGCCAGACTTTGACCGCTACGGCAAAAGCACTTGCGCCGACCAAGGCAATTCCGCTCAGCGCGGCACGCGATTCGTTCTTGCCCCTCTTGCCGGAACCTCCGGCGAGGAGCCCCGATGAGCACTGCCACGATCGAGTTCACCGACGCAACGCATCGCACCGACGACGAATTGATGGAAACCATCCAGGCTGGGCATGGCGAGCACAGCCTGGCGGTGCTGCGCGAGCGGCACGGCGCGCGCGTGCGCAGCCTGGCGCGGCACATCCTGCACGACCGGCACTTGGCCGAGGACGTCTGTGAGGAGACCTTCAGCAAGGTCTACCTGAAGTGCGACCTCTACCGGCCGCGCAGCAACTTCATCGCCTGGCTGCTGGAGATCACCCGCAACCAGGCACTGTCGACCTTGCGCTCGCATCGCCTGCTGCCGCGCACCGCGACCGCGTTGGCGGCCGACTCCGGCGTCGCCTCCGAGGACTTGCTGGACAACATCCGCGGCGGCTACCAGGACCGCCTGGTCGAAGAACGAGAGCTGATGGCCAAGTTCGACGAAGCGCTGCGCGAGTTGCCCGACGACTACCGGGTCCCGTTCCAGATGTGCGCCCGCGACGGCATGGAGTACCGACAGGCCGCCGAGGCGCTCGACATCCCGACCGGCACCGTGGCGATCCGCATCATGCGCGCCCGCAAGCGGTTGTTCCGCGCGCTGAGCCGTCACATGGGCCGGATCCGGCGGCCGCCGGCCTGCTTCAACTGAGCGGGGTCAGCGCGTCGCCGGAAGTTCAGCGCGGCCGAGGCCGCAACCGAACACGGAGCATTCGGCGACCCGAGCGTCGGTCGCGGGTCCCGCGGTCGCCGGCGGCCGCGCTGAGCCCAGAGGCCAGTGTTGTCTGCGAGCCTCCGGGAGCTGCGTTGTCGAAGTTCCAACGGCATCGAGCCTTCCGAGAGGTTGTTGCCGCGCGAAGATTTGCGGACCCTGAGGCTCATCGCGGCCGAGGCCGCAACCAAACACGGAGCATTCCGCGACCCGAGCGTCGGTCGCGGGTCCCGCGGTCGCCGGCGGCCGCGCTGAGCCCAGAGGCCAGTGTTGTCTTCGAGCCTCCGGGAGCTGCGTTGTCGAAGTTCCAGCGGCATCGAGCCTTCCGAAAGGTTGTCGCCGCGCGAAGACTTGCGGACCCTGAGGCTCAGCGCGGCCACGGCCGCAACCAAACTCGGATGCCGCTTTTGCCGGAGCGGTTTGGAAGGTCCGACCCATCCGCCGCCGCGCTGAGCACGGAGGCACTGTCTCTCCGAGCCTCCGGCGCGGCGGCGTTGTCGCCATGGCCGCGGCCTTGCCTCGAAAATGTTGTCGTAGCTCGAAGATTCGAGGCGCCGGAGGCTCAGCGCAGTCTTTCGGTGACGTGCCCGGTCATGCGCACGGAACCGGAACCAGTCGCGATCACCGCCTGGGCGGAGATGCTCACGCCACGGAGCGCCGCGGCATTGGGAATCGCCAGCGGGATCGCCCGGCGGCCAGACGCCGGGATCGCCAGCGGGGGAAGCGAGAGCAAGGGAGGCTGCAGGTAGAGCTGCCCCCAGCTCCCCAGTGGCAACGGCACCGGCGACAACGCAGTGCTCAGCAAGACGAGGGCGGTGGCCGGCCCGCCGTAGCCCGGCTCGGAGAACACTTCGAAGTCGTGCACCGCACCGACTCGCGGATAGCGCGGTGCATCGAGCTGCCGGTGCAGGTTGACGTAGAGCCGGTCTTCGCCGTTGTTGGCCGCGACCAGATCGGCATCCCCATCACCGTCCAGGTCGGCCGCCGCGATGGCGTGGGTCTGGTCGCCATCGTCGTTGAAGCGCGCTGGCGCCTCGGTGAAGACGCCGCTGCCATCGTTGATCAACAGCCGATTGCGGCCGAGATCGCCGGCGGCAATATCGAGGTCGCCATCGTCATCGACGTCGGTCAGCAGCACGGTCCGCGTATCGCCGCTGTCGATCGGCAACCGCCCCGCGCTGGCGTCGATGAAGACGCCGGAACCGTCGTTGAGGTAGAGCTGATCGGCACCGCTGGTGCCCAGCACCAGATCGGTGTCGCCATCGCCATCGACGTCGCCGGCGGCCAACGCGTGGGTGTCGTGCGATGCGGCGGGCATCCCGGTCGAGGGCGCAAAGCGGCCGGAGCCGTTGTTGCGGAACAGCCGACTCTGACCGCGGTTGCCGGCGACCACATCGAGGTCGCCGTCGGCGTCGGCGTCGAACAACGCCAACGCCCGCGTCTCGTCGCCGTCCGGCGGCAGGCCGTCGGGCAACCGGGCGAAGCGGCCGGCACCGTCGTTGGCATAGACCACGTTGCTGGTCACCGGCGACGTGGTGGCCGTGCCCGCGATGAAGTCCAAATCACCATCGGCGTCCAGGTCGCCGACCGCGAGCGAGGTGGTCCAGTCGACATCGACCGGCATGTGAGAGGAGGTGACGTCGACGAAGCCCGCCGCGCCATCGTTGAGGAACAGGCGGTTGCGACCGCCGGTGGGGCCGAAGCGATTCGGCGTCGGCGGGTGGCCAAAGAGCAGATCCGCATCGCCGTCCCCGTCGACGTCGGCACCGGCGATCGCCGCGGTCGGCTCCCACCTCGACGGTAGAGACCGCGCCGACAACAAGAGCCGCCCACCGTCATTGTCGTACAGACGATCCGGACGGGAAGAGTCGCCGATCGCGGCATCGAGGTCACCGTCCCCATCGATGTCCGCCAACACCACCGTTCGCGAGTCGAACGGCGTCCGCTCCGAGGGCTGCAGCCGCGGCTCGTCCGGCGCGGTGAAGCGCCCAGTGCCGTCGTTGTAGTAGGCGCGGTTGGGCGCCCCCCCGCCGACCAGCCCGCAGGCGGTGACCGCGTCGACGAAGCCGTTGCCGTCGAGATCAGCGGCGGCGATCGCCGCGGTGTAGTCGTACTCGACCGGCATGTGGGTCGACGTCACATTGACGAACCCGCCGCTCCCGTCGTTCAAGTAGAGCCCGTCCTGCCCGTTCCGGCTCGGCTCGTTGCCCCACAGCGCGTCGAGATCGCCATCACCGTCGACGTCGACCAAGGCCACGCCACGCGACGAAGCCGTGTCCACCGGGAACTGTGCGGCGGTCACATCGGTGAACACCAGCCCCCCGTCGTTGCGGTACAGCCGGTTCTGGTTCAGGCTGCCGATGGCAATGTCGGGGTCGCCATCACCATCGACGTCGCCCACGGCCACGCAGAAGCTCGGATCGAACAGGATCGGCAAAGCGGTCGCCGTGGCATCTGTGAACGTCCCCGTGCCGTCGTTGGCGTAGATCCGGTCCTGCGTCGTCCCGCAGTTCGCCGCCACCAAGTCGAGGTCGCCATCGCCATCGAGATCGGCCGTCGTCAACCCGCAGACCGGGGCACTCTGCACCGGGATCGCTCCCGCGACGACGGCGAAGCTGCCGCTGCCGTCGTTGACCAACAGGTCGAGCCCCTGGCCGAGGCCACTACCGATCGCCACGTCGACGTCGCCGTCCCCGTCGTAGTCGCCGACCGCGAGCGACTCGCCCGACTTCACCAAGGCGGGCATGCGCGCCGCGGTCACGTCGGCAAACACGCCCGCTCCATCGTTCAGATAGAGCCCGGGCGTGGAGTTGCGCCCCGTCGCCAGCACCAGATCGAGGTCGGCGTCCCCATCGACGTCGACGAGCTTCAGGTCGAACGTATCGAGCCCCGGAGGTCCCGGCAGCTGTTCGACGGTGGCGTCGATCAACCCTCCGCCACCATCGTTCAACCAGAGCCGGTTCCGGTCGCCGAACGCGTTGGCGACCACGACATCCACATCGCCGTCGCCGTCGACATCGCCGGTGGTGATGTCGTTGCTGTCGTACACGCCCAGCGGCGGGAAACGCTTGAGCGGCCAATCGCGAAACTGCTGCGCGCCGGCGGCGCCTGCCAAGAACAGGGCCGCGGGCACGGCCAGCGAGCAACGGGCGGCGAACGACATCATCGACCTCGGCGAGTAGGGCCCAGCCATCCTCGGCACCGGGCGCACACCGCGCCAGTACCTCCGGGACCACTGGTCGGGGCGGCCCCGGCCGCTGCGCGATTTCCGTTTCCCCGCGGCGAAACCGCCACGGCGGGGGGGGCCTCACGCCTGCGGCCCGAAGCGCGCGAGCACTGCCAGCGCAGATTTCCGTATCGGTCGCATCAGCGGGTTGGACAGAACCGCCAAGCAGCGTGCCACGAGCCGCGCCGTATCCGTCGCCAACGCCCGGCTGCGCTCGTGCCCGGGTGAGTCGTCGTGGATCCAGTACAGCACGATGCCCATGCTGTAGGTCCACAACAGCTCCGGCAGGTGTGGCGCCAGATCGCGCGGCACCTTGAGACGACTGCCGTCGATCACTTGACCGAACAGCGCGCACTCGCGCTCGCGCATCGGCCGCGCGTCCTCGTGGAACGGGTTGAGCGGGCTCTGCGGATCCGCGGCGATCGCGAACAGGTGGCGCGAAAAGCGATGATAGGGCTCGATCACGTCGAGCTTCTTGTGCAGCAGCGCCGCCAGCCGTGCGCCGAGATCTCGCTCGCCCGCCAGCTCGGGCGCACTCGCCGCCGCCAGCGCGTCGTACATCTCGGCGTAGAACGCCTGCAACAGGTGCGCCTTGGAGGCGAAGTAGTAGTAGGCGTTGCCGACCGAGACCCCCGCGCTGGCAGCCACGGCCCGCATCGTCGTCGCCTCGTAGCCAACGTCGCGAAACAGCTCCATGGCCGCGTCGACGATGCGGCGCCGGGTGTCTTTCGCCTTGGGCGTCGTCGCCCGGGCTGCCGACGGGTTGCGGTGCGTGGCGCTCACCGCGTCTTTGTAGCACGCCACGGCAGGTGACTCGATGGCGCCTCAGCTGCGGCCCGCCGCCGCAGCAGCCAGGGACTTGGCCCGGCCGTAGTGGCGGAAGCGGGTCAGGACGAAGAGGTTGAAGAAGTGCATCGCGCCGAGCACCAGCAGCACCATCCCGACCTTCTGCGACAGCACCTCGAAGACGCCCTTCGTGTTCATCACCCGATCGGTGACGCGCAGCGCCAGGCAGACGTAGCCCAAGTTGACCAGGTAGAAGCCGACCACGAGCAGGTGGTTGACCGAGCTCGCGAGCTCGCGGTTGCCCAGACAGACGTCGACCAGGAACACCCGGCCGTTGCGGAAGAGGGTATTGGCCACCCAGACGGTCAGGGTGACGCTCAGCATCAGGTAGATCGAGTACGCGATCACGGTGTAATCCACGGCATCCTCCAGGGTTTGTGCCTTTTGAACTTGTTCAACTCTATCGGCCCGGGCGGCGTCGGTCACAGGCAAAATTGAACGCGTTCTAAAAAAGTTCGCGGCGGCGAGCTGCTGGCTCCCATGCCAGCGCCGGGATCGCGGTAACGTGCGGGCCGCGATGCGCTTGCTCCCCCTGCTGCTCACCGGCTGCCTCGCTGTTGCGCCGCCGTCACAGGAGTCCCGGCCCGACATCCTCCTGCTGATGCCCGACCAGATGCGGGGCGACTGCTTGTCGGCGCTCGGCCGGCCGGGCCTGCGGACACCGCAGCTCGACGCGCTGGTCAGGGACGGGACGCTGTTCCGCCGCGCCTACAGCACCGTGCCCTCGTGCATCCCCGCGCGCTACTCCTTGCTCACCGGTCTGTACCCGCAGACCAGCGGGGTGGTCGGCTTCAAGGGGCGGCGGATCGTGGCACCGACCCTGCCCCGGACGCTGGCCGACGCAGGCTACGACACCGTGCTGGTCGGCCGCCACATGCACCAATTCCCGGCCAGCGAGCCCTACGGCTACCGCCGGCGCATCCACGCCTCCACCTACGTGGCGGACGACGACTACGACCGCGCGCTGCGCACGGCGCACCCCGAGACCGGCGGCATCCGCCCGCTGGTCGAGTCGCTGGGCCTCACCTTCAACCACTGGCAGGCGGCGGCGTGGCCCCTGCCGCTCGAATGGCACCCCACGCACTGGATCGCGCGGACCGCGCGGCAGGTGATCGCCGATAGCGAGCTCGAGACGCCGCTGTTTCTGACGGCGTCGTTCTACGCCCCCCACCCGCCGCTGTTTCCGCCGGAGCGATTGTTCGAACACTACCTCGCGCTGGAGCTGCCGCCGCCGGTGATCGGCGACTGGGTCGACGTCGACGCGCTCAGCCCCGACGGCGACAAGAACGGCCACCGCATCCGCCTCGAGGGCGACCGGCTGCGGCGCGCGCGCGCCGGCTACTACGGCTTGATCGAAGACGTCGACGCGCAGATCGGGACCATCGTCGAGGCGTTTCGCGCCCGCAGCGAAGCCGCCGGCCGGCCCTGGGTCGTCGTCGTCACCTCCGACCACGGCGAGATGCTCGGTGACCACGGCTACTTCCGCAAATGCCAGCCCTACGAGGGGTCCGCCAACATCCCCCTGATCGTCACGGGCTCCGCCGCGCTGGGGTTCGAGGCCGGGAACGTGTGCAAGCGGCCCACGTGCTTGGAAGACGTGATGCCCACCCTCCTCGACCTCGCCGGCGTCGAGCCCCTGGCACCCGTCGATGGCGTCAGTCTGGCGCCGGTGCTGCGCGGCGACGTCGCCGACCTACGACCTTGGCTGCACCTCGAGCACGCGACGTGCTACAGCCGCGAGCAGGCGTTCCACGCCCTGACCGACGGACGCTACAAGTACGTCTGGCGGCCACTCACCGGCAAAGAACAGCTGTTCGACCTCGAGGGCGATCCGGGCGAACGCCGCGACCTCGCGGCCGACGCGACGCATGCCGACACGCTCGAGGAGTGGCGCCGCAGGCTGGTGGCGCGCCTGGCGCCGCGGCCGGAGGGTTTCTCGGACGGCTCGTCGCTGATCGCCGGCCGCCCCTACCGGCCATTGATCGCGCCGCGTTCTCGGGCGGCCGCGCAGCCGAGCCGCGACCCCGCTCTCGAGCACGTGCGCCGGCTCGAGCTCGACGCCGAGCGGCCACGCGCGGTGCGCGCGCTGTGGGCAATGGGCGCCGCGGCGGTCCCCGCTCTGGTAACGCTCCTCGAGGATCCACGCCCCGAGATGGTCGACCACGCCGCTCTGGTGCTCGGGTCGATCGGCCCGGCCGCCAGCCGAGCCCTCGAACCGCTGCGCGCCTGCGCCGCGGCCACCGATCGGCCGGCGGCGCACTGGGCCGCGCACCGGGTGGCGACCCAAGGTCGCACTGTGTTCACGGACTACAGCGGCGGGAGCGCCCTCGAACTCCTGCCCGGTGGCGGCGCTGCGCCGGTCTTGTCGGTCCTCACCTGGATCTACGACATCGAGCCGCTGCCCTCGGGCAATTGGCTGGTCGCCCGCGACTCGTTCGGTGTGGAGGAATACACCCCCAACGGCGATCTGGTCTGGCGCAACCCCACTCCGAGTTGGGACGCGGACAGGCTCCCCAACGGCAACACGTTGATCGCCGACGTCCTCGGCGCCCGCGTGATCGAGGTCGACCCGGGCGGCGACATCGTGTGGCAGGTCGAGGGGCTGGCGATGCCGGCAGAAGCCCAACGGCTCCCCGACGGCAACACGCTGGTCGTTCTGGCGACCGAGGGCAAGGTGGTCGAGGTCGATCCCTCCGGCGCCACGGTGTGGAGCGTCGACGGTCTGCCCACTCCGCTCGACGACGCCGAGCGCTTGCCCGACGGGACGACACTGATCGGCGGCAATGGCGACGGCCTGGTGTGCGTCGTGGACCGGGACGGCCAACGCCGGTGGGCCGTAGAGGGACTGCCGCGGCCCAACGACGTCGATCTGCTGCCGGACGGCGGGCTCTTGTGGGCAGGGTACGACGGCATCTTCCAGCGCTCGCCGGATGGCGTGCAGACGTGTCTGTTCGAGCTGCGGGTGGCTGGGGAGGTGTGCCGCTTCTGATCCGGCGCCCGGAATGATTGAGACGCACGTCCACTGCCGTGCAACTCAGGGCAAGCCATGAGACCCACCACCGCCGCGATCGCCGCCCTGACCGTCTTGGCCGCTGCGAGCACCCCCGAGCCCTCGACTGCCCAAGCCGCCAACCCGCGCCTGCTGCTGGATATCAACACGGCGCCCGCGCCCCCCCTGTCGAGCCATCCGGCCGACGCCACGCGGTTGGGGCGGTGGATCTACTTCGTCGCGACCACGCCGCAGACCGGCACCGAGCTGTTCCGCACCGACGGGTCGACGGCCGAGCTGGTCGTCGACCTGACGCCCGGTCCGGGCAGCTCGACCATCACCAACTTGGTCTCCACCGGCGCCGCCCTGTTCTTCGGCCACAGCGACCACCGCGGCGACGAGCTCTGGACCAGCGATGGGTCCGCGGCGGGAACCCGGATCGTCAAGGACATCCGCGAAGGCGACGGGAGCTCGCAGCCCCGCCTGCTCACGCCATCGAACGGCCGGTTGTTCTTCGTCGCGGTCGACAGCCGCGGTGAGGAGCCGTGGGTCAGTGACGGCACCGAGGCGGGCACCATGCAGCTGCTGGACATCAATCCGAGCGTGTCGTCGTCGTCCGTCCAGCACATGGAGGCGTTTGCCGGGGGGGTGGTGTTCGACGCGTTCTCGATCGGCACCGGGATCGAGCCGTACTACTCGGACGGCTCGCCGGCGGGCACCGTCTTGCTCAGCGACATCGTCCCGGGATTCGTCAGCGGCTCGCCGAGGGACTTCGCCGTGCTCGGCAATCGCGTGTTCTTCGTCGCCAACCACCCGAGCACCGGCCGCGAGCTGTGGGCGAGCGACGGCACTCCGGGCGGAACGTCGCTGTTTGCCGACCTGGTCCCGGGAACGACCTCGAGCGCCGCCCGCGACCTCACCGTCTCGGGCGCGTTGCTGCTCTTCGGCGCCACCGACCCGGCGACTGGCGAGGAGCTGTGGGTGTCGGACGGCACCCGGACCGGGACGCGACTCGTCACCGACCTCCTCGCCGGCAGCGGCTCCGGCTACCGGGGGCCGATGGCCTCGATGCAGGACGGTCGCGTCCTGTTCGGGGCGAACGACGGGACGACCGGCGTCGAGCCGTGGGTGTCGGACGGCACCGCCGCGGGCACGCGGTTGGTCGCCGACACGGTACCGGGCGCGGGCAGCGCGTCACTGCGTGAGCTCACGTCCGCGGTCGGCCGCGTCTTCTTCACGAACTCGACCGTTGCGGCTGGCGCCGAGCCATGGGTCGCGGACGGATCGGCGGCGTTCATGCTGCGCGACATCCGACCGGGCCCCCAGGGCTCGGCTCCGCGACTCTGGGGCATCGATCCGGCATCGGGCAGACTGCTCTTCACTGCCACGGATCCGATCAGTGGGGCGGAGCTTTGGGCCAGCGACGGAACGCCGGCGGGCACGGCCATGCTGGTGGACGCGACTCCCCAGATCGGAGCGACGCTGCCGTCCATGCCGCGCGGTTTCACCCACGCGTATGGCACGACGTTCTTCACCGCCGACTCCTCCACGGGTTCGGACGAGCTGTGGAAGACCGACGGAACGCGCCCCGGCACGACCCGCGTCGGGACGGTCACCCCAACGACGACGCCGATGGCTGTCGCGGGATCTCTCCTGTTCTTCAGCAGCGACGAATCATCCATCGGCATCGAACTCTGGATCAGCGACGGCACTGACGCGGGCACGTTCCCCATCGACGTCTACGTCGGTCGGGCGTCCTCCGCCCCCACCGATCTGACACCCGTCGGAAACCGCATCTTCTTCAGCGCACTCAACAACACCGGGCGAGAGCTATGGCTGTCGGACGGGACCGTGGCCGGGACTCGACTCGTCAGCGACATCGCCTTCGGTGGACGGAGCTCCTCGCCGAGTCACCTGACAGACATGAGCGGCAGCCTTCTGTTCACTGCCGACGACGGCTCGACCGGTCGCGAGCTCTGGGTCAGCGATGGCAGCTCGATCGGCACGCGGCAGCTGGCCGACATCTTTTCGGGCGCGGGGAGCGCGAACCCCGACGGCCTGACCCCTGCCGGCGACCTGGTGTTCTTCACCGCCAACGACGGTGTCAGCGGCATCGAACTATGGGTCACCGACGGCACGGCCGGGGGGACACGTCTGGTTGCCGATCTGAACCCGGGGTTCGGCAGCAGCACTCCTCGCGATCTCACCGCGATCGGGAGCACGGTGTTCTTCGTGGCCAACGACGGCGTCAACGGCCTCGAGCTGTGGCAGTCGGACGGCACCGCCGGTGGCACGCGCCTGGTCGCCGACATCGTACCCGGACTCGCGAGCTCTTCTCCGGCCGAGCTGACCCGCGTCGGCCACCGGCTCATGTTCACCGCGGTGACCGCGGTCGCCGGCCGCGAGCCCTGGGTCTCGGACGGAACGCCGCTGGGCACCACGATGATCGCCGACCTCGCACCGGGCACGGTCAGCTCGCGGCCGACCGACTTGGTCGCCAGCGGCTCGCGCCACGTGTTCTTCATGGCCAACAACGGTGGCGCCGAGACGCACTTGTGGCGAAGCGACGGCACGGCGCCCGGCACTGTCACCGTCGCCGAGAGCATCGGCTCCGGCGGCTGCCCCACCGACCTCACCTTGGCCAGCGGTCAGCTGGTGTTCGCCGGCGAGGATCCGCAATTCGGCTGCGAGCCCTTCGCCCTCGATCTCGGCGCGGCCACGCAACCCGTCGGCTTCGCCTGCGGCGCAGGGCGGCGACCCGAGATGGAGACCACGGACCCGGTGCTGGGCGCGGTGATGCAGATCGACGGGCGCCAAGCTCCCCCGAACGGGGCGGGTTGCGTGCTCTTCGGCCTGCCGAGCCCTCCGGTCCTCTTCGCCGCCCGACCGGGCAACGCGTGCGCGCTGTTCATGACCCGACCCGAGGTGCTCGCCTCGGTGAGCGCCACCGCGGCATCCACCTTCGGCCTGCCGGTGCCAGTGCCCAACGCACCGGCCCTCGCCGGCCTCGATGTGGCCATGCAGGCGGTCTTCGCGCCGACGCCGGCACCGGCCGGCGGCGACACGACCAATGCGGTCGTCTTGACCTTGGGGCGGTGATCCGCGCGAATCGCGAGGCGCGCGGCGGCGTGCGTTTCGTGGGACACACCCCGGCGCGGCGGCAAACCCCAGGCATCCACCAACGCCTACGGAGCGCCCCGCGATGCCTCGACCGACCCCCTCTGCCCTCCTTGCCGGCTTGGCCGCCCTGTTGCCAATCGCGCCGCCGTCACTCGCGGCGCAAGGCCCCCGGCTGCTGCTCGACGTCAATCGAACCAGGCAACCAGAAGCAGGTTCCATGCCACGCGACGCAGCCGTCCTGGGCGCATGGGTCTATTACACCGCGACCACTCCCTCCACCGGACGCGAGCTGTTCCGCACCAATGGAGTCAGGATCGAGTTGGTCGTCGACCTGCAGCCCGGCACAGCCAGCGCGTCCATCACCGGTCTCGTCTCGACGGGAACGGCATTGTTCTTCGCGCACACCGATGCGGCCGGTACCGAACTCTGGACATCGGACGGCACGGCCGCCGGGACCCGCATCGTCAAGGACATCGTCGAGGGCAGCACCGGCTCCGACCCCCGGGACCTCACCGTGGCTGCGGGCAAGGTCTTCTTTTCCGCCGCGGATGCCGCGGGTCGTGAACCGTGGGTCAGCGACGGAACCGAAGGCGGAACGGTGGCGCTCGGCGACCTCAACCCCGGAGCCGCCGACTCGGTCCCTGCACTGTTTACACCGTTCGCGAACGGGATCGTGTTCAGTGCGCATTCGGCCGTCGAGGGAACCGAGCCCTATGTGTCCGACGGCACCCCGACCGGCACGACCCGCCTCGGCGACCTCAATCCGGGGATCGCGAGCTCGAACCCTCGACACTTCGCGCCTCTCGGCAGCACTGTGTACTTCGTCGCCGACCATCCGGCGTCGGGCACCGAGCTCTGGGCATCCGACGGGACCGCCGCTCGCACCGCCCTGTTCCTGGACCTGAACGCCGGCGCCCAGTCGAGCGACCCGCGTGACTTGACAGTGTCGGGCACTCGGCTGTTCTTTGCGGCGGACGACGGCTCGTTCGGGTTGGAGCCTTGGGTGTCGGACGGCACCCAAGCCGGAACGCGCGTTGCCGACGACATCCTGCCGGGCCCGGCGTCGGGCTACCGGGGTCCGATGGGATCTCTTGGCGACGGTCGAGTCGTGTTCGTCGGAGACGACGGCATCGTCGGCGGCGAGCCCTGGGTCTCCGACGGCACGGCGCTGGGTACGTTTCTGTTGGTCGATGCTTGGGCCGGCGCTCCCGGCCTGCCGATGGGGAACTTCGTCTCTTCGGTCGGGCGGGTGTTCTTCATCGCGCTGTTGCCGACGACTGCCCTCGAACCGTGGGTGTCGGACGGCACCACCAGCGGCACCAAGGTGTTGCGCGACATCGCGCCGGGCAGCGCGGCGTCGTTGCCAATGCTCCAGCTCGTACACCCGACCACCAACGCGCTGATCTTCTCGGCCAACGACGGCACGCTCGGTGACGAGCTGTGGCAGAGCGACGGCACCCTCGCCGGCACCGTCGTGCTGGCGAACACTCTGACGGCGCCGGCCGGCGCGACGAGGTCCTCCGACGCCACCGACTATGCGCACGCGTTCGGCACCACGTACTTCGCGGCGGACAGCGGCAGCGGCGTTCACCAGCTGTGGAAGACCGACGGGGCCTCGGCGGGGACCGCCCGCGTCCACACCACGACCGTGACCACCACCGGAACGGCTCCGGTCGTGGTCGCCGGTGCCAACATCTACTTCCGTGCTCGGGACGCGACCAACGGTGACGAACTGTGGGTCAGCGACGGCACCTCCGGAGGAACGCGCATGCTACGCGACATCCGGCCCGGCCCGAGCTCGTCGAACGCCATCGCCCTGACCCCGGTCGGCGCTCGACTCTACTTCACTGCGAACGATGGCTCCACTGGCCAAGAGCTGTGGATCACCGACGGCACCACCACCGGCACTACCCGCGTGAAGGACATCGACAACGGCCCGACGAGCTCGGCACCGAGCGCGCTGACCCGCCTGCACGGCTTCTTGTTGTGCGCGGCGGACGGTGGCTCCGAGTCCGGCCGCGAGCTCTGGATCAGCGACGGCACAGCAGGTGGGACGCGACTCTTGGCCGACATCGCTCCCGGGGCGGCCGGCTCGAATCCAGACGCTTTGACCCGCGCCGACGGCCAGGTCTTCTTCAGCGCGGACGACGGCAGCAGCGGCGTCGAGTTGTGGGTGACGGACGGCACGACGCCGGGCACGCGTCGCGTGGCCGATCTCTTCGCGGGCCCCGGCAGCAGTCGTCCCAGCGACTTCACGGCGGTCGGAGACTCGGTCTATTTCGTCGCCGATGACGGCACCACCGGCAGGGAGCTTTGGCGGTCGGATGGCACTACCGCCGGCACGGCCCGTGTCGCCGACTTGGAGCCCGGCATCTTCAGCGCGGCACCGAGCGAGCTCACGCGGCTCGACGACCGCATCGTGTTCTCTGCGGTGACCGCGGCGGCCGGCCGCGAACCGTGGATCTCGGACGGCACCACCGCCGGCACCGTGCCGCTCGGCGATCTCGCCGCCGGCAGCGCTGGCTCGAACCCGGCCGACTTCACCGCATCGGGCACCCGCTTCGTCTTCTTCAGCGCGGACCCCGCCAGCGGTGTGCGCGAGCTCTGGCGAACCGATGGCACGGTCGCCGGCACCGTGGCACTCACCGCGGGACTCCCCGACGGGAAGTCGCCGACCGACCTCACCCTCGCCAGCGGCCAGCTGCTCTTCACCGCCATGGACTCGCTGCGCGGCCGCGAGCCGTTCGTGCTCGATCTCACCTCTGCAACGCAGCCCGTCGGTTTCGCCTGCGGCGCAGGCCGCCGCCCCGAGCTGGAGAGTACCGACCCGATTCTCGGCGGCATCCTTCAGCTGCGCGGCCGTCAGGCGGCACCCGGCACCGCGGCGTTCGTGCTGCTCGGCCTGCCGAGTCCCCCCGCGGTCTTCGCCTCGCAGCCCGGCAACACGTGTGCCCTGTTCGTCAGCGTCCCCGCGGTGCTGGCGTCGCTGACGGTCGCGACCGGGTCCACCGAATGGCAGCTGGCCGTGCCCGTCCCCAACACTGCCGCTCTCGCCGGCCTCGACGTCGCGGCGCAGACGCTGTTCGCGCCGACAACCAGCCCTGCGGGCGCCGATGCCAGCAACGCGATCGTCCTGACCTTGGGGTCGTGATGCAGCGAAGTCACGCGATTCGATCCGTTCTGCACCTCGGCGCCTTGGCAGCGAGCGTGGTCACGAATGACGGGACCGCCGCGCAAGCCCCGCAGCTCTTGCTCGACATCAACACAAGCCAGGTCCCCGACCGTGGCTCCCAGCCCCGACACGCGGCCCGGCTGGGGAGCTGGATCTACTACATCGCCGCCATCCCGAGGACGGGCCGAGAGCTGTTTCGCACCGATGGCCAAGTCATCGAGCTCGTCGTCGATCTCAATCCGGGCACCCGGGGCACGACCGTCACCGAGACCGAGTCGACGGGGTCGGCTCTGTTCCTGGTCGTCAGCGACCGCACCTACGGCAAGGAGCTGTGGGTCTCCGACGGTACTGCCGCCGGCACGCGCATCGTCAAGGACATCGTCGAGGGTGGCGTAGGCTCGAATCCGAGCCAGCTCACGGCATCGGCGGGGAAGGTGTACTTCACGGCGGCGGACGGAGCCGGCGAGGAGCTGTGGGTGAGTGACGGCACCGAGGCCGGCACCGTGCGCCTGGCCGATCTCGAGCCGGGGATGGCATCGTCGACACCGCGCGACCTCACGCCGTTTCGCGGCGGCATCGCGTTCCGCGCGACCACGACCAACGACGGCGCTGAGCCGTACTTCTCGGACGGGACGGCGGCTGGCACGGTGCGCTTGCTCGACGTGTGGCCCGGCCCCATCGACTCCGATCCGCGCGACTTCTCGGTCCTCGGCAACCAGCTGTTCTTCACCGCGGCCAACCCGTTCGTCGGCCGCGAGATCTGGAGCTCGGACGGGACGCCTGCCGGTACCACCCTGTTTCTGGATCTGTGGCCGGGCACTGCCTGGAGCGCCCCCAACCCCGCCGCGGGGACTCCGCGCGCCATGGCTGTGTCCGGGCCCCAGCTGTTCTTCGCGGCGCGAGATCCGGCGAGCGGGCTCGAGTTGTGGGTTTCCGACGGCACGCCGGCCGGTACACGGCTTGCCGGGGACGCGTGGCCAGGCCCCACGAGCGGCTACAAGGGCGGCATCGCTCCGATGCACGACGGCCGCGTGCTGTTCGCCGCCGACGATGGAAGCACCGGCACCGAGCCTTGGGTGTCGGATGGAACCCCGGTGGGCACTTTCTTGCTCGGCGACACCGCCGCGAACGGCAACGCCCGGATCGGTCAGCTGATGGGTGCCCCGGGACGAGTGTTCTTCACCAACACGACCGCCACCAGTGGAAGCGAGCCGTGGACGTCCGACGGCACGGTCGCCGGCACCCGGTTGCTGCGCGACATCAACCCGGGCGTTCGCAGCTCGCTGCTCTTCTTCCAGCTCGTCGACCCCACCAGTGGCGCGCTGATCTTCTCGGCCGACGACCCCCGAGTCGGCGACGAGCTGTGGAAAAGCGATGGCTCACCATCCGGCACCTCCGTCCTGGCCAATACCCGGGCCGCGCCCGCCGGCCTGACGGCGCCGTCCCACCCGACCAGCTTCGTCCGCCTCTTCGACTGCACGCTTTTCACTGCTGACTCGGGCAGCGGCGTCCACGAGCTGTGGCGGACGGACGGCACTACCGGTGGCACCGCGCGATTGAAGTCGATCGCCGTCGCAAGCACGAGCACGGCACCCCTGACCGTAGCCGGAACCAACGCCTACTTCCTCGGCAACGATCCGGCAACAGGAACCGAGCTGTGGGCCAGTGACGGCACCGCCCAGGGCACGCGGCTCGTGCGCGACATCAACCCCGGACCTACCCTCACGATCTTGGCCGAACTCACCGCGATCGGAGACCGTCTGTTCTTCCTGGCCGACGACGGAGTCCACGGCGGCGAGCTGTGGATGTCCGATGGGACCACTGCCGGCACGGTCCTCGTGAAAGACATCTTGAGCGGACCGGCGAGCTCCTCTCCGCTCGGGTTGGTCGCTCTGAACGGCGCCGTCCTCTTCTCCGCGACCGGCGGCCCCGAAACCGGCAACGAGCTGTGGATCAGCGATGGAACCGCCGCGGGCACACGGCTGGTGACAGACGTGCGCCCCGGCTTCTTCTCGTCCCGTCCGCGGGATCTCACCACCGCGGGTGGAGCCGTCTTCTTTCGAGCGAACGACGGCATCAGCGGCGAAGAGCTGTGGGTCACTGATGGTACCGCGGCGGGAACACGCCTGGTCACCGACATTGTGCCCGGCTTCTCCTCCTCGTCACCGCAACACCTCGTGGCCGTCGGGGGCGCCGTGTTCTTCAACGCATGGGAGTCCAGCACCGGCCTAGAGCTTTGGACCTCGGACGGCACCGCCGCGGGTACGCGGCTGGTTGCGGACCTCGAACCCGGGGCCGGCAGCTCCAACCCAACCGAGCTCACTCGGCTGGGAGGTCGCATCGTCTTCTCGGCAAAAACGACCGCCGCCGGCGACGAGCTGTGGGCCTCGGACGGGACCGCTGCCGGCACGACGCTGATCGATCTCGTCAGCGGAGCTCCCAGCTCGGCACCCAGCGATTTCGTCGCCGCCGGGACTCGCTTCGCGTACTTCGCCGCGACGAAGGGCTACGGCCGAGACTTGTGGCGCACCGACGGAACGGCGGTGGGCACCACGAGCCTGACCACGGGCGGCCGCGAACGCACCGAGCCGTCGCGGCTCGGCCAGGCGGGTGGGCAGCTGCTGTTCTCCGCCCTGCATCGCGTCTCGGGCCGTGAACCGTTCGTTGCACAGCTCGGCGCCACTTCGCAACCGGTCGGCTTCGCCTGCGGCGCCGAGGCACGCCCGGCGCTCACGAGCACCGACCCGGTGCTCGGCGGAGTCGTCCAACTCCGCGCCGAACAGGCCCCTCCGGCCACCGTCGGTTTCGTGATCGCCGGCCGCTTGCAGCCACCTGCCCTGCTGTCCACGCAACCCGGCAACCGCTGCGCGCTGTTCGTCGCTGCCCCGACGATCCTGACGACCGCGCCGGTTGCACCCGGCACGACTTCGTGGCAAGCCGCCGTGCCCATCCCCAACGCCATTGCTCTCGTCGGAATCGAGGTCGCCGCGCAGAGCATCTTTGCACCGACTGCGGCCCCGCTCGGCGCGGATCTCTCGAACGGCGTCGCCCTTCACCTCGGCCGTTGACTCGAGAGGGATCGTGTCCCGCCGGGATTCTCGAGTTCGCGTGTGGCGAGCTGTTCGGGTCCGTCGACGACCCGGACAGCTACCGCGCCAGCCGCAGATGGAGCACAGTCGTGCTCGGCGTGACCGGTGCAGCCGCGTGCTCATCTGCCCCGCCGCGCAGACGGACCTCGACCGCTGCCTCGGGCAACAGAACGGTTTCCTCTTCGTCGGCAGACGCCGGGGCCGAGACCGTGTCGCGCAACAGCTCGACCCCATCGGCGTCGACGGCGGTCAACAACAGCATGCCGCGTGGGCTGCCGTCGGGAGTCGCGATGTGCACGGTGCAGCGCCGCGCATCGCGCAGCGCGACCACACACTCGGCATGACCGTTGCTCTGCACGTCGAACGTCGCGACGCCTGCCGCCGGGCGGGCGCCACCGACCCGTGCGCATGCGGTGTAGCGCCCCGGCGGTAGCTCGTCCCAGACCAGCGGTTCGTCGGCGAAGCGACGGCTGTCGACCAGGTCTGTCTCGACGAACAAGTTGAGCACACCCCGGCTGGCGCGCTCGCCGGCGCCGGTCACGCGCAGCGTGGCGCTGCCGGGCGGGGTCACCACGAGCTCGCCCACGTCGACGGTCTCGTGTGCCCGCATCTCGTGGACGCCGAGGTCGGCGAGGCTCCGCATCGAGCCCGAGCGGGTCACCGAGATCCGCACACGGCATGGCTTCCACGGGCCGAGCTCGAAGGAGCCGTCCGCGGCCGGGGCCGTCAGCAGCCCCGGCGTGCCGTCCAGGGGTCGGATCATCAAGGCGAGGTCGCCAGCGGGGCGGCGGTCCTCGTACACAACGCGGCCGCGCAACCGTGCCGTCGGGGCCATGTCGGGTCGCGCCCGCAGCTCGATGTCGGACTCCGGCGCCACGTCAGCCCTACGGATCTCGATATTTCCCCCCGAGGCGGCGCGGATCTGCGCCGTCACCTGATAGCGACCAGCTGCGTCGAGCGGCCCCAACGCAAAGCGACCATCCTCCCCCGCGGTCGTCGTCGCAGACGCGATGCTCGCGGCGGCGGCGTAGCACGTGACGTAGGCGCCGGCCGCCGGCTTTCCATTCTCGGTCCAGACAATGCCGGTGATTGCGGGGCGGCGCGAGAGGGTCGGGTTCCACTCGGTGGTCTCACCACCGTTCAGCGTCAGGGTGGCCTTGGCGATGCCGAGGGTCTCGTGCCAAGCGACGACCTCGACCTGACCGATCGGTAGGTGCTCCAACGAGAAGCCTCCGTCCGTGCGAGTAGAACACCGCGCACCCGCGAGCTTGGCGGTGTCGCCGTGGTAGACGAGCGCCCCTTCGACCGCGGCGCCGCGATCGTCGCGAACCACGCCGGTGACCGTCGCGGCGGCCGACAGCACCACGTCGAGGCGAGCCTCGCCCGCGGGCGGGATCTCGACCTTGCCACGCCACGGCGCGTGGTGCGGCGCGCGGATCTGCACATCCTGCGAGCCGGTCGGCAACGGGGACAGCGTCGCGAGGCCGTCGGCACCGGTGACTCGGCGCAGCGCCGGAGGCGTCGCGACGTCCATCGAATCGACGAAATGCGGCACCTCCTCCCCGACGACGACCAGCGCGCCCTCGAGGGGCCTCCCCGCGGCGCCCATGACTCGCACCATCGCCGCACCGCCGGCCGCTGCCAGCCGCACCACGACCTCGACGGGATCCGGTCCGGGATTGGGGCCGAAGCGGGGGTAGACGGTTCCCGAGGGACCGTAGCCCTGGCGGAACGCGGCGACGCACTGCGACGGCGCCATGCGCGTCGCGAACCGACCATCTGCGTCGGCGCGCAGGGTCACCGCGCCGTACTGACCATGTCCCCGGAGGTGACCGCGCGCCGTGCGTCCATAGCGCACCTCGGACGAGATCCAAACCGCGGCATCGGCGACCGGCGCGCCGTGTGGTCCAACCACGCGCCCGTTGACCGCATACCCGCGCAACGCGAGCTCCACCTCCGCCGCGCGGCCCGCGTCGATGCGCGCGGCTTCGTGCTCGCCAGTGCCGGCGTGCACGATCACCGCACCCGGCGCCAGCTCGTCGAACGCACAGCGGCCGGCGGCGTCGGTCTGCGCGCGCAACGGGGCGAGCTCCTGCTGCCCGTTGTCGGGGTAGACGACGTCGATGATCTGGTGCGCGGCGGGCTGGCCGTCGCTCGCCCAGTGCGCGACCACGGTGAGCGTGCCCGCATCTGCGCCTTCATCCGTCGGTGCGCGCCGCGCGAGCTCCGCCCGCGTCGCCATCGCGCTCGGTCCCTGCGCGGCGGATTCGCCGGTCATCGTCGCCGCTGGTGGATCGGCGACCGGCGGCGCCGGCGGCACTCCCAGCGGAGTCCCGCCACTGAACCAAAGGCCCAACGCCACCAACGCGGCGCCGAGGCCACTGCAAACTGCGAGTTTGGACTTCATCGCACTGGCTCCGATCAGGGTCATCGCGGTTCCGCCGAGCGCCACCGGTGCGCCGGCCCCGGCGATCTCGGCGCCGCGCCGCAGCACCGCCGCGCGCGCGGTGCGCAAGCCGGCCTGTGGCAGCGGCACCGCGACGGCGGCGGCGACGAAGCCGCGCGGCAACTGGCGCCGCAGCAGCTCCAGACCGCGCACGATCTGGGTGCGCACGGTGCCGGCCGGGCGCATCAATGCGCTGCCGATCTCCGCCGCGGTGAGGCCGTGCTCCAGGTGCAGCTCGACGACCGGCCGGTAGACCGCGGGCAGCGCCGCCACCGCGCGGCCGAACGCCTCGCGAAACTCGGCGTGCTCGGCGGCGCGGCGCGGATCGCCGGTATCGGCCGGAGCCGGCGCCGCCGCGGCGCGCGCCGCCCGCCGGCGTTCGTTGCGCGCGAGGTTGGCGACGATCCCGCACAGCCACGGCAGCACACGCCGCTCGGCGGCAAACTGCGCACGCCGCTCCATGGCGACGAGGAACGCGCTCTGCACCAAATCGCGCGCGCGGTCGGGGTCGCCGACGAGGTGGGTCGCAATGCGCAGCAGCTCCGGAGCCGTCGCGTCGAACACCGCCCCGAGCGCCCGTACGTCACCGCGCTCGACGAATCGCACGAAGTCGCGGTCGGCTCGGGACAGGCGCATGGCGTCCATCCTTGTCGGTGGCGCGCCGCGTGCGACATCAAATCCTCACGGCCCATGGTCCAGCGGCCTCCCGACTGGACGCCGTGTGGCGCTTGTGTTGAGATGGGGCGGGAGAGAGCCGCGAGCCTGGGCGTCGACAAAGACCCCCGACAGAGAGGCAGAACATGAACAGCGCATTCTCGAGAGCGCGATCGGCAATCCTCACCGCGGCGGTGACCCCGCTGATTTCGGTTTCCGCGCAGCCCACGAGTTGGGTCTTGCGCGACGACGCCCCCGGGCCCGGCGCGCGCGCCTACGACTCCGCGCGCGCACGCGTGGTCGCTCTCCAGGGCGGTGTGTTGTGGGAGTGGGACGGCGAGTTCTGGGCCCGCCGCTCGGTCGCGCCAGGCCGCTTCGGCTTGGCGGCGCCGGCGCTCGCCTACCACGCCGGCTCGGCAGTCACGCTGATGGTCGGCGACGACGTTCGCAGCTGGGACGGACTCGCCTGGCAGGTGTACGGCACGCCGGGCCCCGGTGCGCGCGACGAGGCCGCGATGGTCTACGACGCCTCGCGGGATCGCGTCGTGTTGTTCGGCGGTACCAGCGGCGACGCGCGGACATGGACTTGGGACGGCACGCGCTGGACCGCGCACGCGGACGGCCAGGCACCGAGCCCGCGCCGCGGCCACGCCATGGCCTACGACAGCGCACGCGATCGCGTGGTGCTCGCCGGCGGCTTCGACTACGCCGGCAACCTCTTGTCCGACACCTGGGAGTGGGACGGCGGCCAATGGAGGCAGCGCGCGGTCACCGGCCTCGCGCCGTTGGCGCACGCGGCGATCGCCTACGACCCGGTGCGGCGGCGGACGGTGCTGCGCGACCCGAACGTCGGGACGTGGGAGTGGGACGGCACCGGCTGGGCCCAGCTCGGCACGCTCGGACCACACCCTGGGTCGCGCTCGGGCAACGCGGCGGTGTGGTTTCCGCCGCGGCAGTCGGTCGTCTTGCTGCGCGCGGACGAGGCGTGGCACTGGGATGGCGTGCAGTGGCAGCAGCCGGACCCGACCGCGCGCCCGCTCGGCTTGAGCTACGGCTTCTACGACGCCGACCGGCAGCAGGTGGTGGCACCCGTCCTGCGCGAGACTTGGCTGTGGGACGGCGCACGTTGGCGGCGCCAGGGCCCATCGCCCGTGGCGCCCCTCAACCCCGGGATCGCCTACGACCCCCTGCGCCGGCAGGGGCTGGCGTTCGGCGGCGACAACGGGGGGCAGCCGACGGCGGACACGTTCGCCTGGGACGGGACGCAGTGGACGCTGCTGAGCCCGGCGCAGTCACCGCCGGCGACTCGGTTCGCGGCCCTGGCTTGGGACTCGGTCCGCGGCCAAGTGATCGCTCTCGTGCCAGAACCAGGACAGACCGTCGGCCGACAACAGTGGCGGTTCGACGGGTCGACCTGGAGCCAGGATCTGGGGGCGATGCCCCCGCCGCACGTGTTCCAAAGGGAGCTGATCAGCGACACCGTGCGCGGCCGCATCGTGCACACGGGGTTCGACGGCACCTGGGAATGGGACGGCACCACCTGGCAGCAGATCGACGCCACTGCGCAGTCGGTCTCTGCGCAGATCGCCTTCGACGCCGTGCGCGGCCGCACGCTGGCCATGCAGCGCGGGGGCGTCCACGAGTGGGATGGCGCGGTCTGGACGCCACCGTCGGGCGGCAGCTTCACGCCGTTCATCGACAACCTGTTCGTCTTCGATGCGGCACTGCAGCACGCAATCGGCTACGACGACTTCAGCGACCGGACCTGGGCCTACGGCGCTCTTTCGCCGGCCGCGGTGTCGACCTATGGCGCGCCGTGCGCCGGCAGCGCGCGGCCCACGCGGATCGCGGCTTGGGGCCTGCCCTCGCTCGGCAGTGATGCGTTCGCCCTCGACGTGCTCGCGTCGGGTGGACCGCAGCCCGCCGCCCTCTTCCTCGCCCTCGCCGCCGGCCAGCGTGCACTCCCCAACGGCTGCAGTCTGCTCCTCGACCCGGCCCGCTTGCTCTTGCACGTGCCGGCGACGACCAACGCGGCCGGGTTCTGGACCACGCGCATCGAGATCCCGCCCGCCCCGATCCTGGCGGGCTTTCAGGTGTTCGGTCAGGCGGCGGTGCTCGACCCGAGCTTTGCCGGGGGACTGCAGACGACGCCGGGGGTGGACGTCCGCATCGGGCACTGACTGGACCCCGACGCTCCGTCAGAGCGTCCGTCCCGGCGGCAGCAGCGCCCCCGCAACCAGCAGCCCGCCGACCAGCGCAGTGGCAACGATCGCGACCTCGAACACCGCTTGCGCCCCCGCCACCGCGTCGCGGGCCAAGAACAGATCCAAGGCGCGGTAGCCGACCGAGCCGGGGACCAGCATCAAGATCCCCGGCAGCAACGGTACCGACGCCGGCCGGTCGCGCCACCGCGCGAAGCCGTGCGCGACGAGGCCGACGCCGAGCGCACCAGCGAACGCGGCGAGCTCGACGCCCTGCGCCGCGGCGCCGAGCCTCGCCGCGACGACGCCGGCGGCGGTCGCCAGCATCACCCATGGCACCTCGCGCCAACGGGCTTGGAACAATACGGCGAAGGCGAGCGGGGAGAGCGCGTACGCGACCCACGCACACCACTCGGGCAGCGGCACGGCCGCAGCGACCGACGCCGGGGCACCCAATGCGGTGGCCGCCCCGCGGCCGAGCGCGACGCCGAGGCCGATCATCAAGAAGACGATGCCGGCATCGGCGAGGCGCGCGGCACCCGAGACCAGGTGCCGCGTCGCCAGGTCGATCAGGCTGAGCGTCAGCGCCAGGCCGGGCAACAGCACGATGAGAGCGGCGAGGGTGACCAGGTCGTGCGACATGGGGCCGGCCACCGCCGACCACGCCGCCGCGGCGCCGGCGGCGGCGGCGGCGGTGACCAGCTCGGTCAGCACCGACGCCTCACGGCGGCGGGACAGCAACGGCACCAGGGCGGCCGTCAGGAGGCCGATGCCGGCCGCCGCCTGCAGCTCGGGGAGACCACCCCCGAACAAGACGGCCGCACCGGCGGAGACCACCGCGAACGCCAACGCCTGCAGCCAGGCCGGGTGCCGCCGCCGCCCCGCGGCGATGCGCTCGAGGTGCAGCGACGCGGCATCCAGGCCGATGTGCCCATCCTCGAGCTGCTCGAGCAGCTCGTCGACTTCGACCACCGCGCCCAGATCGGCTTCACCCGGCGCGACGCGGAGTAGACGCACTCGCTGCGCTTGGCCACCGAACGCGACGAACAGCGACGTCGGCGTGACCAGCACCTGGGCTTCGAGGTCGAGGAACGTCGCGACGCGGGCGAGCAGGGCTTCGAGCCGGTGGGCCGGCGTGCCGAAGCGGTGCAGCAGCTGGGCCACGCGCACCAAGAACGCTTCGCCGGGCGACGGCGCGAGCTGGGCAGAGAAGGCGAGTGAGGCAGTCATCCGAACTATCGGTCGTCAAATTGGAGCAATCTCTTGTGTATGTTCTGCCTGCTGGAGATTCCTCCGAATAGTATTCGTTCAACACTCCCCAGCAGCTGCCTGCGCCGAACACGATTCTGCCTCCGCCACCGTGACCGACCCGCCGCCTTCTCTCGACGCGATCGACCGCCAGCTGCTCGGTCTCCTGCAGCGAGACGGTCGACTGACCAACAAGGAGCTCGCGGCGCGCGTCGGCCTCGCCCCGTCGTCGTGCTTGGCCCGCGTGCAGCGGCTCGTCGACCGCGGCGTGATCCGCGGCCACACGGCCCTGGTCGATCCCGAGGCCGTCGGCCTGCGCATCCAGGCCCTGGTGTTCGTCCAGCTGCAGTCGCACCGCGCCGGCGCGACCGAATCGCTGCGCGACCATCTGCTCCGGTTCGACGAAGTCCTCCAGCTGTATCACATCGGCGGGGCGCAAGACCTCGTCGTGCACATCGCCGTCCGCGATACCGATCACCTGCGCGCCGTGGTCATGGACCGCATCGCCGTGCACGAGCAGATCCGACACATCGAGACCAACATCGTCTTCGAGCACCACCGCGCGCCGGTACCCGCAACGACCGCTCACCGCACGTCGCCCTAGTCCCCGGTCTTGCCTGCGGTGCGGCGCCTTGCGACGACCACTTGCCGCCCCGCCGCCGCCGTCAGCCCGTCACCCAGGAAAACGTGCAACTCGTGCTATGATCCGCACGTTGTAGACGAGAAGTGCGAGGCCGTCCCGACGCCCCGCACAGGACGCCCATGGACCCGCGCCACCAACTCATGCAGATCGGTGAGTTCGCCAAGCTGGCGGGCACCAATCTGCGCACGCTGCGCTACTACGAGGAGCTCGCCCTGCTGCAGCCCGCCGACCGCAGCGAGGGGGGCTTCCGGCTCTATCGGCGCAGCCAGCTCGACCGGCTCGAGGCCATCAAACGGCTGCAGAGCCTCGGCCTCAGCCTGAAGGAGATCGCCGACGCGCTCGGGCCGGCGCAGCCGTGTGCCTCGGTGCTCGGCCAGTTGCGGCCCGCGCTGGAGCGGCAGATCGCGCTGACCAGCGACAAGATCGAGCGCTTGCAGGCAGAGCTGGGCCAACTGACCACGGCACGGCAGCGCCTGATCGACGTCTGCCAGCACTGCGACGAGCACCCGTCGCTCGAGCGTTGCGACCCCTGCCCGCACGACCAGGTGCCGCTGCCGCCCGTGCTGCGCGCGCTGCTGTCGTAGCCCGCCGCCCGGAGACGCACCGGGCCACGTGGCGGTGCAAACTTGCGGCGCGCGGTGCGCACCGACACACTCGCGCCCTGGAGTGACCCCATGTTCTTGCTGGCCCTTCTCTCAGTTGCACCGGTGCAGGACCCAATCCAACCCACGCCCCCCGTCGCCACGCGCCGGGAGCACGAGATCGCCTGGCACGGCGACGTGCGCGACGATCCCTACTTCTGGCTGCGCGACCGCGAGTCCGCCGACGTCGTGGCCTACCTCGAGGCCGAGAACGCCTACGCCACGGCCGTTCTCGCACCGACCGAAGCACTGCAGCAGACGATCTACGACGAGATCGTCGAGCGCCTGGTCGAGACCGATCTCGACGTGCCGACGCGGCGCGGCGCACACTGGTACTACACGCGCACCGAAGAGGGCAATCAGTACCGCATCTACTGCCGGCGCGGACCCGCGATCGACGGCCCCGAGGAGGTGTTGCTGGACTTGAACGAGCTGGGCGCCGAGCACGCGTTCGTCGGCTTGGGGGCGTTCGAGGTCAGCGATGACGGCCAGCGCCTGGCGTACTCGATCGACCTCACCGGCTTTCGGCAGTACGAGCTCCGCTTCAAGGACTTGAGCACGGGTGCGGCGATCGGCTTCACCGCGCCGCGGGTGACGAGCGTCGCCTGGGCAGCCGATGGCGCCACTGTGTTCTTCACCCAAGAAGACGAGGTCACCAAGCGCTCGCACCTGCTCTTCCGGCAGCGGCTCGACGACGAGGCACCGGCCCCGCTCTACGACGAGAAGGACGAGCGTTTCCGCGTGTTCGTGCAGCGCACCCGGAGCCGGGCGTTCTTGACGCTGACCAGCGCGAGCCACACGACCAGCGAGATCCGCGTGCTGCCGGCGGAGAGGCCGCGCGGCGAGTGGCAGCTGATCGAGCCCCGCCGCCAAGACCACGAGTACTATCTCGACCACCGCGGCGACGCGTGGCTGATCCGCACCAACGATGCCGGCCGCAACTTCCGCCTGGCGACGGCACCGGTGGCCACGCCCGGCAGCGACCACTGGCGCACTCTGGTGCCGCACTCCGAAGAGATCATGCTCACCGGGGTGGCGGCGTTTGCCGACTTCTACGTGCTCGCCGAGCGCCAAGACGCACTGCCACGGCTGTCGGTGCACCGCGACGAGGGAGCACCGACCAACATCCCCACGCCCGAAACCGTCTACAGCCTGTCGCTCGCCACCAATCCCGAATTCGATACCGACCGCATCCGCGTCCACTACCAGTCGATGGTGACGCCGAGCTCGGTCTACGATTACCACCTGGAGTCGGGCGATCTCGAGCTGTTGAAGCGGACCGAAGTCGAAGGCGGCTACGACCCCGCGCGCTACGTCGTCGAACGCGTCTGGGTCACGGCCCGCGACGGCGCCCGCGTGCCCGTGTCCCTGGTCGCCGCCGCGGATCTGCCTGACGGCCCACGACCAACGCACCTGGTCGGCTACGGCAGCTACGGGTTTCCGTACCCGGTGTCGTTCTCGCACGCGCGCGTCAGCCTGCTGGACCGCGGCGTCGTCTGCGCCATCGCGCACATTCGCGGCGGCGGCGAGCTCGGCAAGCAGTGGCACGACCAGGGCCGCATGGCCCACAAGATGAACACGTTCTACGACTTCATCGACGTCGCCGAGCACCTGATCGAAAGCGGCCGCACCACGGCGCAGCAGCTCGCCATCGAAGGCGGCAGCGCCGGAGGCCTGCTGATGGGCGCGGTCGCCAACCTGCGGCCAGAACTGTTCGGCTGCGTCGTGTCGCACGTTCCGTTCGTCGACGTGCTGACCACGATGCTCGACGAGGATCTGCCGCTCACCGTCGGCGAGTTCGAGGAGTGGGGCAACCCCAAGGTCGAAGCCGAGTACCTTTCCATCCGCCGATACTGCCCTTACAGCAATCTGCGCGCGCAGGACTACCCAGCGATGTTGGTGCGCACCAGCTTTCACGACAGTCAGGTGATGTACTGGGAGCCGGCCAAGTACGTCGCCAAGCTGCGCACGCTCAAGACCGACGACAATCCCCTCCTCTTCCTCACCAACTTGGAGGCCGGACACGGTGGCAGCTCCGGACGTTACGACCGGTTCAAGGAGATCGCCCTCGACTACGCCTTCGTGCTCTGGCGGCTCGGTCTGCCGGTTTCGGAGTAGACTGGCCTCCTGTGCAAATCGGTTTCCCCGGGGCGCCCGCACCCGGTACGGTACAGCCTCGAGTCACGCGCTCGATCGAACGCCAGCGGTCAGCTGAGAGGTAGCAACGTGTCCGACAGCCTGCACTCCGACACCATCACCGAGGGGGTCCGCGTCCAAGCCGCCGCCCAGTTCTTGCCCAGCGACTCCGACCCTTCGGCGAACAACTTCTGCTACGCGTACCGCATCACGATCTACAACGAGGGTGACCGCCGCGCGCGCCTGCTGACCCGCCATTGGATCATCCGCGACGCCAACGGCAACCGACAGGACGTCAAGGGCCCCGGCGTCGTCGGCGAGTACCCCGACCTCGCCCCCAACGAGAGCTTCAGCTACGTCAGCGGCTGCCCGCTGCAGACGGAGTGGGGCACGATGGAGGGCAGCTACACGATGGAACGCGAGGACGGCGATCGGTTCGCGGTGCAGATCGGGCGGTTCTTCTTGGTGCCGACCGCGCCGCCGATCGAGGTGCCGCGCTGAGGTCGCTGTGCATTACTTCGGCGACACGACCGACTCGTTGCCGTCGACGATGATGCGCACGCGGTAGTCGCCTTCCACCCACCGCGACTCCTTCTCCAAGTCGGCGATTAGGCGGCCGGGCTCCGAGAAGCGTCTCTCCACCTCGCACCAAACCGGTTGTCCGGCGTGGGTCAGTCGCTGCTCCAAGAACCACCGGCCCTGTCGTGACTGGCTGGCAGCCAAGAGCTGGTCGACGCGCTCGCGCTGCTCGCCGGCGACGCGGAGCGGCACGGCGGCGGGGCGAGACAACGGTGCCGGGCGCTGGCCGGCGGTCCACTGCGTCAGCGCGTTCTCCTGCACCCAGTCGATGACGATCGCACTCGATGCGCGACCGAGTCCGCGGACGATCAACCCACCCGCGAAATTCCAACACCGCAGGCCGGGGCTCGTGACGTCGTTCGAGATCCGGACGAGCACCGGCCGACCGTCGCCCCCGACGCTCCACTGCTTCGCCACCACGGAGTTACCGTCGAAACCGCGCAGACAGACGGACTCGCGATCCTCGACAATGCGCACGACGGCGGCGCCTTGCGCACCAGCGGCGCGCTCCACGGGGCTCGCGAAGCTCCACCCATCGCCGATCCCGAACAGCTCGACGCCGGACTGCTGCCGGCCCAACGGAAACACGGCCTGCTCGGCGCCGGCCTTCACGTCCCGTTGGCGCCACCGGCCTCCGCTCGAATCAGCGGATCGCCAGCAGACGACGCCGTCGCCGGGCACGCGGTGCGAGAACACGACTGTGGCCATCCAGGCCGGGCTCGGCGTCGCGAACCGCAGCGCACACGGCGGTGACGCGAACTGGCTCTGGCCGCGGTCCTGGTCGTCGGTCACGTGGAATGCATACGGTGCATCGACGACCAGACCATCGATCACGCCTTCGCGGCCCGTGAACTCCACCTGCCGATCGCGCACCACGACCCAACCGCCGAGCTGCGGGCGCGCGCGGAGGTGCCGCCCCCAGCGCCAGCGACCGGTCGCAGGATCCTGCGGCACGGCGACACCAGCGACGACTTGCCCGGGAGACGGTGGTGCGTCCAGCGCACAGGTGGCACTCGTCAGCCGGCGCAGGACGATGCGAACGTCCTTCAGCGGCGGCTCGATACACACGAGCACACGCTCGAAACCCTCCGCCGTCGCCGACGCCCACAGGTTGCGCTCGCCCATCGAGCGCGCTCCGCGGTCGAGATCGAGAACGCCCTCGGCGCGCTCGGTGGCGGCGTCGGCGTCGCGCAGTAGCTGCCGCTTGCGGGCGGTGGCTTCGCTCGGCGCCACGCTCGTGTCGAAGAGCGACAACCGCGCATTCGGAATGGTCGTCCCATCTTCGTCGACGGCGTAGACCATCGGCGGACGCGCGGGCGAGAGCCGATCCTCGGCCGCATCCACAGCGTCGAGGCCACCGGCCTCGATGGCCGGCACGCGCGCCGCCTCAGCAGCCGCCCCCACGGCAGCGAGGCCACCGGTCGCGGTCGCGACGGCGGTAACCGGCGGCATCGAGACCGGCGCTCCATCGGAGGAGTCACCGGTCGCGAGCCACAGCGATGCGGCCGTGACAACCAACAGGATCAACGCGGTCGGGATGGCACGCATGGTCTGCGACTCGCTTCGTCAGCTCCAGCTGCTCCCTGAGAGGTCCGGCTTGGCCTTGGGGTAGCTGACGCGCACCTCGATGACGGTGCCCTTGGGGGGCGCGCCGTCGAAAGTGATCTCGAGCGTCTTCTTGCCGGTGCCCGGCATGTGCCATTCGTACTCGCTCTCACTGAGCTCGCGGCCGTTGACGAACACGCCTTCGCACGCGGTGATCTTGTTGTTGAACTCCATCTTGACCATCGACTTGTCGCCGGGCGCGGTGACCGACACGTTGGTCTCGCCGCCACCTGGCGATGCCGCCGCGGGCTGAGCCATGGCGCAAGGCGCCAACAAAACGAATGCGAGGATCATCAGAAGCGCGGTACGGAGCATGGGATTCCCCTTCTCTCTGTTGCAAAAAGACTCGGATCTGGCGGGCGGCCGGTGACCGTTCACCGAGCAACGCCCGCGCTGAACATGGGCGTGGTCGCGGGATCGAACCGGAGGGTCCGAGGAGCTTTCCTTGCATCCGTAGCTCTCCGGCGGGCGAACCCGTCGGAGAGTCACAGTCCATGACGAAACCCACCAAAACGCTGCCCGCCGGCGGCAGCCTCGCGCTGGCGGCACTGGTCAGCTCGCTGGCCTCGTGCTCGACCACCTATCCGCGGCGCGACCCGACGGGCGATCTGTTCCCTTCGGTTCGGGGTAACGCGCTCGATGGAACCGAAGTCGCGCTACCGGAAGCCGGCTCCGGAGCCCCGCTGCTGTTGCTCGTCGGCTACGAGCAAGACGCGCAGTTCGACATCGATCGCTGGTTGCTGGGCCTGTCACAAGCCGGCGTGCAGGTGCGCACCTACGAGGTCCCGGCCATTGCCGGGATGGTGCCGCGCATGATCTCGGGCGCGATCGACGGTGGCATGCGGCGCGGAATCCCCGCTGAGGACTGGGGCGCGGTGGTCACGCTCTACGACGATGCCGCTCCCGTGGCAGCGCTCACCGGCAGCGAGGACGGGCTCACCGGTCGTGTGCTTCTCCTCGACGGGGACGGCCGCGTCACCTTCTTCCACGACCGGGGGTATTCCGTCGGTTCTCTCGAGCGGCTGCAGGCCGCGTTGGCGAAGTTGGAACCGGCTGGGGCGGCAGCTGCGATTTCCGTGCTCGAGGCGCCGCAAGCCGGTGTTCTGGTCGGCAACTGGAAGGCCGATCTGCGCCCGACACCGGACGCAGAACCCTACTTCGCTCCTTTCGTGGTGACTTCGGCCACCGAGAATGCACTCACCGGCAGCTTCTACGGCTCGCCGATCCGCGAAGGCCGCGTCAACGTGCTCTGGGGGAAGCCGTACTTCGCGTTCGTCACCGACGATGGCTCGGGAAGCTATCACACCGCGGGCTACTGGGAAGCGGGCACGCTGCACGGCACGACGCATTCGCTGGGGCGCGATTTCGTGTCGGTGTGGACCGCGGAGCTCGAGCAGTAGCTGCCACCGGCGGCCCGGGCGCACTTGCCCGCCACCCTCGATCTGCTCTCATGGGGTGATGTCGGATGCCGAACCGACAACCTGCTGGCAGCTCGTGCACCGGGCCGCGGCCGGGCACGAACGCGATCGCGCCGCGTTCGCTGCACGCTACTTGCCGCTGGTGCGCTGCTACTTCGAGCAGCGCTGGCGCAACTGGCCGATCGCGCAGGAGACACCGGACGCGGTGCAGGACGTCTTCGTCGAGTGCTGCTGTGCCGACGGCCCACTGGCTCGCGCGGATCCGACGCGGGGTCGCTTCCGCGCCCTGCTGGTCGGCGTCACTGCCAACGTCGCGCGACGCTACGAAGAACGCGCTGCCCGGCGAAAGGAGCGGGCGCCCGACGAGACCGCCTTCCTGCAAAACCAACCCGCGCGAGAGGCCCGGCTATCGCAGCTCTTCGACCGCCAGTGGGCGGAGGAGATCATGGCCCAAACGGCGGCCCTGATGCGCCGCCGTGCGTGCGCACCCGACGCCGTGGAGCGCTTCGAGATCCTGCGGCTGCGCTTCCAGGAGGGAGTCCCGATCCGCGAGATCGCTGCCCGATGGGATCGCCCCGCGCGCGCAGTGCACGACGCCTACGCCAAGGCTCGCCGGGAGTTCTACGCCTGCCTCCGCGAGATCGTCGCGATCAACGGCACCGCTTCCGGCCCCCACCTCGATGAGGAGTGCCGCCAGCTGTTGGCACTCCTCGGCTGAACCGCGATCCGCCAGCGATTTCCCGTCGGGAAGCGCCGGTTCGGCGGAAGACCGGACCGGTAGTTAACCTCGGGGTTGACCCGAGCCATGAACGAGCCTCTCGACAACAGCATCCCGCCACAGCTCGACCGGGGTCTCGCGGCGGCGTTTCGTTCGCGCGCGGCCGACCGCGGTACCGACCCGTCCGTGATCGATCGGCTGCAAGCGCGCAGCAGCGTTCGCCTGGGGGTCGACCTGCCGTCGCCACCGAGCCCGGGGCTTCATTCCCGGGGCCCGGTCGATGGCGAAGCCAACCCGAGCACCACCCGCTACGAGATCTCGGCGGAGCTGGCGCGCGGGGGAGTCGGCATCGTCTATCGCGGACGCGATCGCGACCTCGGGCGCGACGTCGCGATCAAGGTGCTGCACCCGGACCACGCAGACCGCGACGACGTGCTGGAACGGTTCGTCGAAGAGGCCCAGATCGGCGGGCAACTGCAGCACCCTGGAATCGTCCCGGTGTACGAGCTCGGGCTGCAACACGATCAGCATCCGTTCTTCGCGATGAAGCTGGTCGAAGGCGAGACGCTGGCCGTGCTGCTGCGCAAGCGCACCGATCCCGACAGCTCACGGCACCGACTCCTCCTCGTCTTCGAGCAGGTCTGCCAAACCCTGGCCTACGCGCACGCGCGCGGCGTGGTGCATCGCGATCTGAAACCCGCCAACGTGATGGTCGGCTCGTTCGGCGAAGTCCAAGTCGTCGACTGGGGCCTCGCGAAAGTGCTGGCCCGCGGCGGCGAAGCCGGCCCGCCACGCAAGCCGCCGGCAGCACCGAACGCGGTGGCCACCGCCCGCTCGGCCTCGGGCACGGAGTCGATGGCGGGCGCGGTCCTCGGAACGCCGGCCTACATGGCGCCGGAGCAGGCGCGCGGCGACGTCGAGGCGATGGACCAACGCAGCGATGTCTTTGCACTCGGTGCGTTGCTGTGCGAGATCCTCACCGGCGCTCCGCCGTACGAAGGCAGCCGAACCGACATTCTGCGACAGGCCATCGCGTGCGCGAACGAGCCGGCGCTGGCCCGCCTCGAGACAGCCGGGGTCGACACCGCGCTGGTCTCGCTGGTCGCCGACTGCCTGGCGGCCACGCCAGCATCACGGCCCAGCACCGCCGGGGCGGTCGCGGCGCGCCTCGGGGCGTATCTCGCGAGCGTCGAGCAGCGCGCGCGCGCATCAGAGATCCGGTCCGCGCAGCACGCACTCCGCGTCCGAGTGGTCACGGTGGCGGCAGCGGCAGTCGTAACCGTCGTGTCGATCGGAGCGGCGGGGGCGATCTGGTGGCGAGATCGGGTCGTCCGACAACAACGAGCCGCCGCCCACGACGTCGCGGTCGCTCTCGACGAGGCGCGCACGCGGCATGGCATGGCGCAGGCGCTGCTGGCCGCCGACCGGGCGAGCGCCGAGGGCCTCGGTCGCTACGCGGAGGCCATCGCCGCCACCGAGCGGGCACTGGCACTCGCCCAAGCGGGTGACGCCGCTCTCCGACTGGAAGTCGACGCGATGCGCACGGTGCTGAAAGATCAACGCAGGTCCGCCGAGAACACCGCCCGCGGCGTGCGCCGAGACCGCGCGCTGACGGCTGCGCTCGAGGAGGCGCGGATCGCGCCGGACGACGACGTCGGCGACCCGGCGTTCCGGCAGCGGGAGGCGAGCCGCCGGGATGCCGGCTACGCGGCGGTGTTCCGGGCGCACGGCGTCGACGTCGATGCGATGGAGCCAGAGGCCGCCGCCCAGGCCCTGCGCGGCAGCGCCGACGTCGAGGTCGCGGCGGCGCTCGACGACTGGGGGATCCAGCGCCGGCTGCTCGACCAATGGCGGACACCGTCCGCGGCGGGCACGGCCCGGCATCTGTTCGCCGTGGCACGAGTCCTCGACGGGGGCGAGCCCTGGCGACGGCGACTGCATGACGAGCTGGCACGCGAACAGCCGCGGCTTGCGACCTTGCGCGCACTGCGGGACGAGATCGAGAGCCGCGACGCACCCGCCACGAGCTACCTGTTGCTCGCCGACGCGCTGTGGTCGGCCGGCGCTAACCAGCGAGCGATGACCCTGCTCGATGCCGGGCAGCGCCGCTATCCGGCCAGCTTCCCGCTGACGTTCTGGCTCGGTTTCCGCCACGAACAGGTCGGCCAGCACGAGGTGGCGCTGCGCCACTACGCCACCGCCCGAGCACTCCAACCGGAGAACCGGGAGGTGTGGCATCGCATCGGCAACGTCCTCGACGCACAGGGGCAGTTCGTCGAGGCAGTGAACGCGTTCGAGCACCTCGTCGAACGCGAGCCCGACAACCCGCACTGGATCTGGCATCGGGGCAAGCTGTGCGAGAAACAGGGGAAGCCGGCCGAGGCCGCGGCGGCGTACCGGCTGGCGCTAGACCGGGATCCGGACAACGCCCTGGTGCACGGCGCGCTGGGGAGACTTCGGTTCGAGCAAGGGCAACTCGACGAGGCACGGACGCACTACGAGCGCGCCATCGCCCTCGATGCGGGCAACGCCGCCACTACTCACTACAACCTCGGCGTCCTCAACGCGCGGCAGGGCCAGCTCGACGAGGCGTTGCGCTGCTACCGGCGGGCCCTCGAGATCGACCCCGACTACGTGCGGGCGCACGAGAACCGCGGCGTTGCGCTGGCGAGTCAGGGCAAGCTCGACGAGGCCCTCGCGGCCCAACGCAAGGCGCTGCTGCTCGATCCCCAGCGAGCGGCGGCGCACTTCAATCTCGGCCTGCTGCTCACTCGACTGGGGCGACGCGACGAAGCGATCCCGAGCTTCAGACGCGCGATCGAGATCGAGCCGGACCGCGCGCTGTTCCACTACCAGCTCGGCAACGCACTGCTCAGCGCCCGTTTCTATCGCGAAGCGAGCGCGGCGTTCCGGGCGGCGACTCGTCTCGATGCCGAGTATCCCGAAGCGCACTGCAACCTCGGTCATGCCCTCGGTGGGCTGCTGACCGACACGACGGCGGCCGCGGACCGGCGGGCGCTCTACGACGAAGCGATCGAGAGCCTACGACGCGGCCATGAGCTCGGCACGGCACGCGCGGGGTGGCGATACCCATCGGGGGAATGGCTTCGTCGCATGCAGGAGAGCGCTGCCGAGGAGCGCCGCTTGTTGCAGCTGGCGGCGGGCGTCGTCACGAGTCACGAGGCCCGCGACTGGGCGCGCGCGGCGCATGTCCTGAGCGATCACGGTGCGCCACTGGCGGCGGTGCGCGCCTACGAGCGCGCTGCCGCGCTCGATCCCGAGCTCGCTGGCGATGTCGACGGCGATCATCGGTACGCCGCGGCCCGCGCAGCCGTGAGCGCGGCGACCGATTTGCTGGCGGCCGCGCGCACCGACGCCGAAGAACGTGCGCGGCTCCACGCACGCGCGCACGCTTGGTTGCGCGCCGATCTCCAACACTGGCAACGAGCAGCCGAACAGGGATCCGGCGAGGCGGCCCGCGGTGCACTCGAGTATTGGCTCGCCGACGATGCGTTCGATCGCGTTCGCGAAGCCGCGGCGCTCGACACCCTTCCCACCGAGACGGGGGAAGCATGGCGGCGGTTCTGGGCGGAGGTGAGCAAGACTCTCGATGGCATGGACGCATGACGCGCGAGAGTTTTCTTCCTCAGAACCGCTGTTCGCCGGAAGAGCACTCAGCGCCAAGCACCTTGGCGCCACGGTGAACCATGAAACGTCCTGCTTCTTCCGTGCCACCGCACACGTGCGGCCGCCTCTTCGCCGCGCTCCCCGCCTTGGCCCTCGGCTTGCCGCTCGCCTTGCCAGCGCAGAAGGCCCCCGATCTGCGGATCGATACTGCGCCGCGGACGGGACTCTACGGCGCCCTCACGCCATGGCCCGCGATCGCAGCTTCGGGTGCATCGGTGTACGTCGTGTGGGCCGATGGCCGCCACGACTTCAGCGCGAGCGCCGACCCGAGAGACATCTTCTTCAACGGGTCGAACGACGCGGGTAACAGCTGGCGCGCTGCCAATGTGCGCCTGAACACCGATGTGCCCGGCAGCGCTGCGCGCGCCAACCCGGTCTTGGCGGCGGACGGTGCCGCGGTGTACGTGGCGTGGGGGGATGACCGCCACGGCGCGCGGAGCATCTACTTCAACCGCTCCCTCGACGGCGGCGCGACTTGGCTCGCAAAGGACGTGCGGCTCGACGCTGCCGCCGGCAGCTCGGGATCGAGCGGCGTCCAACTCGCCGCAGCCGGCAACACCGTGTTCGTGACGTGGTCGGACCGCCGCAATGGCCAACCGGACGTCTTCTTCAACCGATCGACCGATGGCGGCACGACCTGGTTGGCGCAGGACGTGCGGCTCGATACCGACGCGCCCGGCGCCAGCGGATCGGGAGCGCCGAGCTTGGCGGTGTCCGGCGCGTCGGTGTACGTAATCTGGCGCGACCAACGAAGCGGTGGCGATGACGTGTACTTCAATGCATCGCATGACGGTGGCCTCCAGTGGAGGGCGAGCGATGCTCGTATCAGCGCGCTTCCGGCGGGTGCCAACGTGCAAACGGGACCACGCATCGCGGCCGTGGGGCAGAGCGTGTACGCGGTTTGGACCGACTACCGCTCCGGCCTGTCGGACGTCTACTTGAACCGCTCGCTGGACGGAGGAGTGACGTGGCTCGCCACTGAGTCCCGCTTGGATACCGATCCGCTCGGCTCGGCCGGCTCGATCGAGCCACAGATCGCGGCCTCCGGTGCCTCGGTCTACGTGACCTGGGAGGATTGGCGCCGTGGCGTGACCTCTGCCGATGTCCGCTTCAACCGATCGTTGGACGCGGGAAGCACGTGGCTTGCGCAAGACGTACGGCTGGACGCCGGAGTCCGGTGGTCGAAGTTCCCGAAGATCGCCGCAAGCGGCTCGTCGGTCGCCGTGACTTGGTACGGCAGTGGCAACAACGGCCGCGACATCTACTGCAACGACTCCAGCGATGCGGGCTCGAGCTGGCGCAGCGCGCCGCTGAAGGTCGACCGCGCCCCGACCGGAACGAGCTCCTTCTATCCGGACATCGCGGCGTCCGGCGATGGGGTCTTCATCACTTGGCTCGACTTCCGCAACCAGTACGACCAGGTGTTCTTCAACATCCCATACGGTTTTCAGTCCTACGGCGCGGGGTTGGCCGGCTCGGGCGGCATCGCGCCACAGCTCGACGCGAACGGCGCGGCCAAACGCGGTAGCCGGCCATCTCTCGACGTCAGCCAGGGAGTCGGCGGCGCGCCCGGGGCGCTGCTGGTGGGCAACAAAGCGCAGTCGCCGATCCTGGGCGGTACGGTGCTCGTGTCACCGGTGCTGTCGGTGCCGATCGTGCTCGGTGGGACGCCGGGAGTGCCCGGCACCGGCAACACCTCCATCGTGCTTCCCATCCCCGCCGCCAGTTCGGCGCTCGGGGTCAACGCCAACTTCCAAGCACTGTTCCTCGACGCAGGAGCACCAGCCGCCGTTTCGATGACCGGCGGCATCGAGTTGTGGATCGGCTGACGGGGGCGGCGGCGAGGTGATGAGTTGGAGCCTGGCTCCGTACTTTCAGATGGATTGGCCGTCGTAGTGCACGCGGTAGAGATCGCGGCGGCGGTCGTTCCAATTCTGCACGGTGCCCCGCAGGCGGTGGCGCCGCAGGAGCTCGATGTCGACCTCGCGGACGACCAGGGTCTCGATGTTGGGGGTGCACTCGGCGGCGACGCCGTCGCGTGCGAACGGCACGTCGGCGGGCGTGAAGATCCCCGACTGCGCGTAGTGCACGTCGGCGTTGTCGACGAACGGTAGGTTGCCGGTGCAGCCGGAGACCACGGTGTACACGTGGTTCTCGATGCATCGCGCGTGGGCGCACGTGCGAATGCGGAGGTAGCCGTCGCGGTCGTTGGTGTTGAACGGCACGAACAGGATTTGCGCCCCGTTGGCGGCGGCGACGCGTGCGAGCTCGGGGAACTCGACGTCGTAGCAGATCAGGATCGCCACCTTGCCGCGGTCGGTCTCGAACACATCCAGACGATCACCGGGCAGCACACCCCACCACCGGCGTTCGGCGGGCGTGATGTGCAGCTTGTACTGCCGGTCGATGGTGCCATCGCGGTGGAACAGATAGGCGACGTTGCGCAGGGCGTCGTCTTCGATGGCGAACTGCGAGCCACCGATGATGTTGACGTTGTGCTTGATCGCCATCTTGGTGAACGTCTCGAGATACTGAGGCGTCAGCTCGGCAAGTGCCCGCGCGGACTCCTGCGGGCGGGCCGAAGCCTGCATGTACGACAACAGCTGGGTGGTCAGCAGCTCCGGGAACACGACGAAGTCCGCCTTGTAGTCCGACGCGGCGTCGACGAAGAACGCACACTGCGCGGCGAAGTCATCGAACGACGCGATGCTGCGCATCTGGTACTGCACGGCGGCGATGCGCACCGCGTGCACGCGCTGATAGCGACGCTTGGCGTCCGGGACGTAGTCGAGGTTGGGCCATTCCAAGAACGTCGCGTAGCCGCAGGACTCGACGTCACTCGGCAGGTAGTTGGGAATCAGGCGCTTGAGCACGAACCCGTTGGCGACCTGCATCGTCAGCACGGGGTCGTACAGCCCGCGGTCGGTGACTTTTTCCGCGTACTCCCGCGCACTCAGCTCGTCTTTGTACTTGTGATAACCGGGAATCCGGCCACCCACGATGATGCGCTCCAGGTTGTAGCGCCGCGCGATCTCCCGGCGTTCGGCGTAGAGTCGCCGCGCGAGCTTCAGGCCGCGGTACTCGGGGTGCACCATGACCTCGATGCCGTACAGCGTGTCGCCGGCCGGGTCGTGGTTGCGGATGTAGCCAGCGTCGGCGATCTCCTTCCAGGCGTGCCACGCGGAGTAGTCCTCGTAGTCGACGATCAGACTGGACGCCGAGGCGACGACGCGGTCGTCGATCTCGATCACCACCTGGCCGTCGGGAAACACGTTCAGCTGACTCTCGATCTGCGTGCGATCCCAGGTCTGCATCGAGGGGAAGCACTTCGCCTGCATGTCGACGAGCTGGTCGAAGTCGTCGATCTGCATGCGACGCAAAGTGATCTCCCGCTCGTAGTCCTCGAGCCGGAGCTGATCGCGCTTGGGGTCGGCAGTGGTCACGGGCGGCAATCTTCGGAGCAAGCGGCCACCCCGCAAGCCTCCTTGTGGCCGAAGCGGCGTTAGAATCGAGGGGGCCCCGGCCCGCTTCCGATGCCGCCAGACCCTGTCCCCCACCGCGATCTCGCCCAGCTCGAGCTGCTGGCCAGCGCGGAAGGTGTCGCCGTCTTCGACACGCGATACCGCCTCGCGGCCTGGAACCGCCCGCTCGTCGAGCTCGGGCTGGTGCCAGACCGGGTCCACGCGGGGCTGCCCATTCTGGACGTCTACCGGCACGCCGCTCGGCGCGGCCTGCTCGGTCCGGGCGATCCGGAGGCCATCGCCAGACGCCGACTCGACGAGGTGCGCGCCGGACGCTCGCCCACGGCAGAGGATCTGCAGGCGACCGATGGCCGCATCCTGGAGGCGCGTCGCTATTTCATGCCCGGGGTCGGCGTCGTCGCGGTGTTCGCCGACGTCACCGAGGAGCGGCGGGCCCGCGAGCGCACCCGCCGCGCCGAGACTCTGCGCCAGCTGGGCCGCGTCGCGGGAGGCTTGGCCCACGACTTCAACAATCTACTGACGGTGATCATCACCAACCTCGAGGTCACGCTGTCGGACAGCGCGGACAGCGACGACTCGATCCGCGTGGCTTTGGCCGCCGCGACGCGCGGCGCCGGGCTGGCGCACACCGCACTCGACGTCATGCGTCGCCAACCCGAGCAGGTCTCCACTGTCGGCGTCGATGGCCTGCTCGCCGAGGTGGTGCGGTTCGTCGACCGGCTGCTGCCGGAGAACATCGAGACCTTTGCGCAGCTGCGCGACGGTGGGGCCGCGGTACGGGTCGACCGCAGCCGTTTCGCAACCGCGATCCTCAACCTCGCCCTCAACGCGCGCGACGCAATGCCCGCTGGCGGGCGGCTCGAGATCCGCAGCGCGCGCGAGGGCGGTGAGATCCACATCACCGTGGCCGATTCCGGCCACGGCATGTGTGACGAGACCCTGCGCCGTGCCAGCGAGCCGTTCTTCACCACCAAGGAGAACGAGCAGGGCACCGGACTCGGACTGCACGAGGTCAAGCGTTTTGCCGCGGCCGCCGATGGCCGCATCGAGATCACATCGACGCCAGCCATCGGCACCGAGGTCAAACTGCGCCTGCCGGTGTGTTCGACCTCCCCGGCGAGCGCCGCCGCGGACGCGCCGGCCGCCGAGGCTGCGCACGTCCTTCTCGTCGACGACGACGACCTTGTGCGGCAGTCGGTCGGTCAGCTGCTACACACCGCGAGCATCGAGGTCGACACCGCCGCCAGCGCGGGCGAAGCCGAGGCCAAGCTGCGCAAGCACAGCTACGACGCGTTGGTGACCGACACTGCGCTGGGCGGCGAGGAGCGGGGGCTGGAGCTCGTGCGGCGCGCGCGTCAGCTTCGCACCGGCTTGCCGGTCCTGCTCTGCAGCAGCGATCCACGCGGTGAGCACCCGGCGCTGCCATCCGACCAGGGGCCGCCGACCGCCGTGCTGGCCAAACCGTTCTCGGGCACCCAGATCCGCGAAGCCTTGACCGCACTGATGCACTGACTCCGCGTCAACGCAACCACAAGACGGTCTCGCCACCCGCTCCGAGGTCGAGCGCGCCGCTCCGCGCCGCCGGAGCCGCGCGATTGTCGCGCCCCACGCTCGGCGCGCGCACACGCCAGTGCCACCGCCCCGCCGGCCGCGGCCAGGTCAGCAACTCCGTCTTGCCCGACACGCCGCCGACGTGCAGCGGCTCGTCCCATTCGATCCCGTCTCGACTCCACTGCAGCACCACTTCGGGCCATGGCCACGGCACCTCGCTGCGCAACACGACGTGCGCCACCGGCCGCACCACCAACCGCAGCGGCTCGGTCATGCCCGGCTGCCAGCGGACCATTCCGGCCCACGCCTCTTCTTCGGCCACGATGTGCAGCGATCGCGTCGGATCGACGTCGCCGACTGCGAACGTGGACCCGGCTTCGAGGTCGATCTCCATTCCGCCGTCGATGGCTCGCAACCACGGCGATGTGCTCATCTCGGCCCATCGACCGCGGTGCACGCCGGCGAACCGCATGCGCAACCGCGATGGCGCGGGCATGGAACCGGCCTCGACCGTCACCACGCCGCGCAGCTGCGCCGCCGGTCGTTGTCGCAACTGGAGCTCGACCAGCTCGATGCCGGGCGCAACCGCGAACTCGTGCTCGATCGCGTGGCCGCGCGGCGGCCGACAGCGCAGCACCCAGAGCCCGGCGGACAAGCCCGAGGCCCGGATCGCGCCAATCGTCCCGGTGGCGGGATGGGCCAGACCGCGCTCGCCGTCGTCGCGCCGCAGCAGCCGAATGCGGCTGCCGGGATCGAGCGCCACGCCGCGCGCGTCGAGCAGCCTGGCGTGCAGCCGCGCGCGGCCGGGCGGCCGGCGCTGCACTATGAGGGTGATCGAGCTGTCCTCGGGCCGGGCATAGTGGTGTTCGGGCCGCTGCCACGCGGGCCCTGGTGGACTCACCGATAGCTCATGCAAGACCCCGGCGCGCAACCCCTCGAGGCGAAAACGCCCGCGCTCGTCGGTGCGACCGACGATGCTCGCCGCACCGGTGCGCACGCAGGACACGTGGACACCGGAGATCGGCTGGCCATCCTGGTCCTGGACGACACCGGTGAGCGCTGCCGCAGGTGCCAGCACCAGCTCGACTGGCGCCGGCTCGCCGTCTCCGGACAACTCGCACCGGTGGGTGCCGCGCGTGTAGCCATCCAACGTCGCCACCACGCGAGCCGTCGCCGCCCCGCGCGGCGTGACGCGCACCGAGAACCCTCCACCGGCGTCGGTCGTCGCCCGGACGACGCCGTCACAATGCACCTCGACCGCGACTCCTCGCAAGGGGACCCCGGACGGTGCGCGGACGACACCAGTGATCACGCGCTCGGTGCGCGCCGGCAACTCGACGGTCACGACCTCTGCAGCTGTCGTTCCCGGCACGACATCGCGGTGCCGCACGACGATGCCACCGAACGCGACGCGCAGACTGTAGCGCGCGGCACCATCCGGCCGCGGCAGGGCGGAGAAGCGCGCCGTGCCGGCGGCGTCGGTGCGGTGCTCGAACACTGCCGCCCACGCGGGGTGAGGGCCCGGCTGCCAATCCGAAGCCAGATCGGCGCCGAGTGGCGCGAAGCGCGGCTCACACCGCACCACCGCCCCCGCGGCCGCGGTTCCGTCGGAGCTCCTGACGACGACCTCCAGCTGCCCACGCGGCTGCAAGCGCAAGTCGAGCTCACGCTCGGCTCGCTCTCGCGTCAACGAAACCGCATGCCAACCGACTCCCTCGGTCGACACCGCGAACACGGTCTCGTCGCGGCGGCGCGGCACGAACCGCTCTTCGAGCGCGAACGTGCCGTCGTCCGCGCTGCGACCGGCCCAGCCGGCGCGGCGCAGCCGCGGCACGCGCCGTGACAGGCCGTCGCGCGCCGGCGTGAAGATCCAATGCCGAGCCACGAACAGATCCGCGCCGGCGACCGGCACGCCGTCCGCGCCGAGCACGCGGCCCGCGATACCGGTGCCCGAGGGCACCGATACGACTCCGGCGTCGAGCTCCCCGGGCACCGCGCCGGGGTCCGCCGGTGCCGATAGCGCGCGCTCGACCCGCGCGCGGCCCGGGGCGCGCACGACCAGCTCCAAGTGCTCCCACGCGTTCGCTTGTCGCGAGCGCAGCTCGAAACGCCCGGCGCGGTCCGTCCGCGCGCGCTCCGGCGAAGGCCGCGCGCCACCCTCCGGCCAGGTCTCGATCCAGCCCACTTCGACATCGGCCAGAGGGGCTCCATCTTCCTCCGCGACCACGGTGCCGACGACGCGCACTGCCCACGGCTCGGGCTCCGGCGCCGCCTCGCTCGCGACCTCGGTGCGCGACGCTGCGGGCGGGGCGGCCCCACCGGCGGGCGGGTCGCCGTCGAGTGGAGCGACGGGCGACTTCTCCGCCGCTGAGCTGCCAGCGGGCACGCCGTCCGCGGCCGAGCGGTTGGGCCAAAACACGACGGCGGCTGCCGCGACGACGGCGGCGCCGATCCAGACTTTGCTCTGCAATGCCATCGCACCCACTCCGATCAGTGATGCCGAGGTCGCCGCCCGCGCGCCGGAAGCGACGGGCACGGCCCACGCCGCGCGGCTGCCGTGGCGCGCATCGAGCCGCGCGCGCAGCTGCGCGACGCCGCGCTTGATCCGCGTGCGCACGGTCTCGAGCGGAACGCCGAGCCGGCGCGCGACGTCGGTCAACGGCCGCTCCTCGAGGTAGCGCAGCAGCAGCGCGCTGCGGTACGGCTCCGACAACGCCAACACCTCGTCGACCACTGCACGGTGCACGAGCGCGCGATCGACGACCTCGGCGGGATCGGCGTCAGCGCCCGGAACCGCGGAGCGCTGCTCGATCTCTCGCCGCTGCCGCTCGCGGCGTTGGCCGCGGCCGTGGATCCTGCGGGCCACGGTCGCCAGCCACGCCCGGGGCTGCTGCACCGCGGGGCCGGCGCGCAAGGCTGCCAACATCGTCTCCTGGGCCAGATCCGCCGCCAGGTGACGGTCGTCGGTCAGACAGAGCGCCAACCGCTGGAGCCACGCGGTCTCGGCCAGGAGCAGCTCGGTGGAAGACGAAGCCACGGGGAGAGAGTGCGGTCAGGCCCGGCGACCGGTTCAAAAAAAGCGGCTGCCTACGGGGCATCCCACACGACCCCCATGAACCAGGGGAGCCGCGAAAACACCGCCCCCGGGAGGGCTGCGCCGTAGACCCGTTCGAACGCCGCGGAAGAGAGGTAGCGGTCCGTGGCGACGTGATCGAGCCATGCCTTGGACGTGCGGATGCGCAGCAGCTCGCGCGCCGTGGTTCTGCCGAGCCTGGCGCGGTCTCGAACGTAGTGCAGTTGAAAGCGGACCCAGTAGACGAAGCGCGGGACCGGCGGCCAGCTCGAGACGTTGTCGACGATGATCATGCGCCCGCCCGGCCGGAGCAGCATCTTGAGACGCTCGAGCAGCCCACCGACGTCTTCGACGTGGTGGAACGTCGTATGGCTGGTGATCAGATCGAAGCGCTCACCGAGCGAGAGATCACGGGCGTCGAGCTGGCGGTACTCGATGCCATCGCGCGCGCGAAGCCGACGCGCGATGGCGAGCATCGGCGCGGAACAGTCGACCCCCAGCACGGAGCCGAAGTGCTCGGCGAGCTCCAACGCGAGCATTCCAGTGCCACAACCCACATCGAGCGCTCGATCACGCCGCTCTGGCAGCTGGCTCAAGAAGAACTCGTGGTTCCTCTCGACCGATGCCATGCGCTCGTAGTCCTCGGCAAAGTGATCGAAAGACTGCGGATCGTAGGACTCCATCTCAGCGCTTCGCGCGCGACTTGGCGCGCTCGAGCACCGAGGCCAAGTCGGCGCGCTGCCCGACGTCCCCGGCACCGGAAGCCCCGCCGGCGTCCGGCGCGAGGACCCCTGGCTCGAGGGCGGCCGACGTGCCTTCCTTGACCTCCGGACGCCCCGATTCGGCACGGGTCGGGCGCGCGGCGGTGCGCGGGCGCGGCCGCAAAACGGCGACGCGCGGCAAGCTCAGCTGCAAGCGACGAACCGCGATCTCCGCCAAGAGCAACACCAGCGCCAGCCACGCGCACCAGCGGTCCAACCGCGTCACTCCCGCACTGCGGCGCGGGCCCGCCATCAGCGCGGCCGCCGGCGGGTCGACCCGCCCCTCGGCGAGGGCGGCGATCTCCGCCAACACGCGCTCGCCGCGCCGGGGGTCGCGCTGCAGCTCGAACTCGGGCGAGTACGGCAGGGTCACCGGCGGCACGCGCAAGACTTCGCCACCGCCCATCGTCAGCGCCGGCCGGTAGACCCCCTCACCGCGCAGCGGGATTCGGCCCTCGAGCCGGTGCTCGTCGACGCGTTGCAGCCAGACCGTCTCGGCCTCACCGTCCGGCCCGAGAACCCGCGCCGAGACCTCGCCGAGCAACGCCGCCCGGCCCTCGTCGACCTCGACGCTCAGCACGGCTTCGTGGCCCTCGCGGCGCAAGGCGGCGAACAGCTCACCGCGCGCGTCGGTGCCGGCGATCCAACGCACCACGGTGGCAAAGAACCCGGCGAACCCGGGCCAAGTGCCGAGGCTGCCGCTGAGCTCCCCGTCGACTTCACCGAGGAAGGCCGCGCTGCGACCGAGGCCGTGCTGCCAGAACGCCAGCAATGGCGCCTGCTGATCGTCGGCGGTGCGCAGCCCGACCTGCGCCGCCGGTCGCCGGTAGGCGATCGAATAGCCGCCGACGTTGGGAAACTCGCCGCGCGCGAGATCACCGAGCGCGACCAGATCGGGCAGCACCTGCACGGCGGTTGCCTCCTCGACCATCGACGAGCGCGCGACCTGAATCGTCTCTTGCGCGAAGACGCGCGGCAGGTCGGCGGCGTCGGTGACGAACGAACAGCGCCCGCCACCTCGCTTGGCGACGTCTTCCAAGAACGCGGCGTCGCTGTCGGTGTCGCTGCCGAGACCGATCACCGACACGGTGACGCCGGCGCGGCGCAGCTGCTCGATGAACGCGATGTAGTCGCCCGGCTCTTCGGCGTCGGCGGCGTCGGCAAACAGCACGATGTGCTTGTTGGCCTGCGGCGCATCCGCCAGCTGTTCCGCGGCGGCCACCAGCGCCGTGTAGGTGTAGATACCGCCGCCGCCGGACTCGATGCCGAGAACATCGTCTTGGATCCGCCCAGCCTGGCGAGCGGACGTGCACGGCACGACGACGTGCGGCGACGAGTCGACGGCGATCACCGCGACGTGATCGATCGGCCCCAACAAACCGATCGCCGCCGCGGTCCCTTGGTTGGCCAGATCCATCTTGGTCTCGCCCGACGGCACGGTCATCCCCATCGACCCCGACCGATCGAGGGCGATCGCCATCGCCAGAGCGAACTTGCGCTGCTCTTGGCGGACCTCCATCGTCACCGGCAGAGCCTCTTCGATCGGCGATCGGAAATAGCCGCCCGGTCCGAAGCTCGCTCCACCACCGGTCATCAGCAGCCCACCGCCGAGCTCGCGCACCCAATGCGCCAGCGCGCGCATCCCCCCGGCGGGAAGGTCAGCGGCGGCGACGTTCTCCAACACGACGGCGCGGACTCCGTCCAACGCGTCGAGCGACAGCGGCGCGGTCCGCGGCGCGGCGACTTGCACGGCGATGCCGGCCTGCGCCAGCGCCCGCGTCAATCGGTCTTGCCGCCCTCGAGGAGTCACGCACAGGACTCGAAACGCGCCGGCGACGCGCACCACCGCCCGCGCCCGGTTGTTCTGTGGCCGGGGATCGCCCTCGTCGGGCACCACTTCGACTTCGTAGCGGTGCACACGGGGCTCGCGCAGCGCGTCGCGAAACTGCACGCGGTTGAGTCCCGGTTGCAGCGCCCGCCGCCCCTCGGCGATCGGCACGCCGTCGCGCAGCAGTCGCACGCGGGCTTCGGCAGCGCGGTCGGCGCGCAACCACGCCGAGAACTGGAACGGCTCACCGGGACCGACTTCTTCCGGCGTCGCGACCTCCTCGACCGCGACGTCCATCCCGGCGGCTCGGCGGACGCCGACGACGTCGACGCGGATTCCGCGGCGCAGAGCCGCGCGGGCGGCGGCACTCGGATCGCCCCCGGTGTACTCGCCATCGGACAGCACCAACAGCGATCCTTGCCGGCCCGGCGGGATCAGCGACAGACCGGCGTCGAGGGCCGACGCGAGATCGGTGGCATCCCGGTCCACGGTGCGCACCGGGGCGCGATAACGAAACTCCTCGGTAGGAGCGATCTCGACGACGGCTTCGCGGCCAAAGCCGATCATGCCGACACGATCGCCGGCGCGCGCTTGCTCCAACGCGAGTGCCGCCAACTCCTCGGCCCGCGCCAGCGTCTCGTCGGGCACCGACCGCGAGCGATCGACGAGCAGCACGAGATCTCTGCCGCTGGCCTCGCCGGTGACGAACGGGCCGGCCAACATGCCCAGGATCGCCAACAGGGCACCGATGCGCAGCAGGCCAACCAACGGTCGCGGCCACAACCGGCCGCGCAGCCAAAGCACCAGGACCGCGCCGAGCAAGAACACGTCGGGATGCTCGAACCCGATCACAAAGGCCTCCCCAACACGAGCCAATCGAGAGCCGCGACCGCGAGCAGCAGAAGTGCCAGGATCCGCGCCGCCCATGGCGAGCGCTGCCGCCCGGCATCGTCGTCCGCACCGAGCGCGCGCTGCACCGAGGCATCGGGCTGCGTGCGCAGCGAAGCCGCCGCCGAGAGATCCGATTCGGCCGCGTCGACGAAGTGCACGGCGAACCGCGCGACCTGCTCGCCCTCGCGTTCGAGCACGTGCAGCCCCGGCACCGAAGCCTCCCACTCGAGCACCCGGCGGCCGCGCGCCGGCCGCGGACGGCCGCGCGGGTCGATCAGGCGCAGCTGGCGCGCCTCGTCGGGCGTGCCGGCGTGGCGAAACTGCAGCAGCTCCCCAACGCGGACGTTGGCGGCGACCACGCCGGGCAGGCGCGCGCGGGTCGCATCGACCACGTTGGCCAACAGGATCGGCCAGTCCGGCGACGCCGGCAGATTGGTCTGCAGCGGATCGAGGTTGAGCCAGAGGCGGAGCGCGTCGTCGCGCGCCACTTCGGTAAACAGCGGCTGCGCATCGGCGGAGATCAGTGGTGTGCCCTCCACCGCGCCCTGTCCTGCCGACCACACGACCCCATCGAGGGTGATGCCCTGCAGCACCCGGTGACGGCGCTCGATCAAGAACGGACCGATCCAGGCATCGCGCTCACCCTCCGCGGCGGCGATCACCAGCTCGGTGTGCCAGTCGCGGAGCACGCTCGGACTACTGCTCAAGACGAGGTGCGCGTGCTGCGGATCCGCGACGGCGCGCACATCACGCAGCGCCAGCAGGCCGCGCTCCAGCCGCAACGCCGCACTGGCCTCGTCGCTCAACAGGTTGGCCAGCGCCACCGTCCGCCGCAGCTCGGGCAACAGCAGCGCGCGGTTGTCGATCGCCAGCGGGTCGGCGCCGAGCACGACCTCGACCGGGCCCGACTGGCGCGGTACCGAAAGGCTCAGCCGGGTGGTCTTGTCGGCGGCGAGCTCGACGGTCTGGTGCACCAGCTCGACCTCCGGCGCGTCGCGGCCGGCGGACGCGACCACGCGCAGCGCGACCGCGGCCGCCGCTCCGCCGAAGGCGCGCAAGTCCACGTAGAGACGCTCGCGCTCGGGGTCGTCGGCCAGCGCCGTCCGGCGCGCGCCGACGATCGCGGCGTTGGTGGCAGGCACGCCGACCGCGACCACTTCGTAGCCGCGCACCGGCACGGAGCGCGGCGCGTGGTCGGTGACGAACACCAGAGGTCCTCCTTCCGCCAGCTGGCGCCCGAGATCGAGCGCCGGCCCCGGATCGTGCCCCGGCTGCCGCGGGTCGTAGCGCTCCAGCGCGCTGTCCAGCTGCGCGAGGGGGGCCCGGGGGCCGAGCCCGACGGCGGGGCGTGGACCGGTGCGGATCAGGGTCACGCGGGCGCCGGCAGGCTGCTCCGCGACGGCTTCTCGCACTGCGGCGCGCGCGCGTTCGGCCCAACTTGCACCGCCCGCCTCGGCCGCCATCGACGCGCTGTCGTCCAGCACGACGACACAGTGCACCGGCTGCGCGGCGCTACCGATGGTGAGCCCGCCGAGCCACAACGCCAACGCCAGCGCTGCGGCGAGCTCGAGCCACAGAGACGCGGTGCGCTGCAGCCGATCCCGGCGCCTCCCCGCCGCGGCCGCTTGGGCATCGGGCGCGAACAAGAACAAGCCAGCCACGCGGCGAGGGGCGCGCCGCCGGCGAAACAGGTGCAGAGCCAGCACCGCAGGCAGCGCCAACAAGGCGAGCAAACCCAGCGGTGTCGCGAAGCTCATGCCGGCTCCAGCATCCCCTGCGGCAACAAGTGGTGGCGGAACATCTCTTCGGGTGCCACCGCGGGCAGCAGAACGTAGCAACCCGCCGCCGCGCGCGTCGCGCTTTCGACCGCGTCGCGTAGACGCTGCAACCGCGCCCGATACCGGGCGCAGGCGCGCGCGTCGAGGACCAGCTCCAACCGACCGCCGTCCTCGCAGTCGAGCAACGCCGTGGCGCCCTGCTCCGTCGGCTCGAGCTCCCACGGGTCGAGCAGCTGCACGACGAACAGCTGCGCCGCGCCCGCCGCGAGCACGCGCAGCTCGGGGGCCAAGTCGCGCGGCATCAAGAAGTCCGACAGCACGACGCGCAGGCCGCGGGGACGCAACCGCTCGCGCGGCCGCAGATCGCGCGCGTCGTCTTCGAAACGAAGCGGCTCGGCCGGCGAAAACGCGCCACCGCCAGCGCTCAGCCAGCGCAGGCGAGCACCGACGCCCTCGCCCCAGACGTCGAGGGCAGCGAGCAAATCGCGAACGGCACGTTCTTTCGCGGGCGTCACCGCCATCGACGGCGACCGATCGACGACCACCTCGAGCAGAGGCGCGACCTCTTCGCGGAACAGCCGCACGTGCAGCTGGTCGGTGCGCGCGTAGCCCCGCCAGTCGATGTGGCGGACGTCGTCGCCGGGCCGGTACTCGCGGAAGTCGGCGAACTCGAGCGACGCCCCGGTGCCGCGGCCGAGCCGCGCACCGGCGACCCCCGTCAACGCCGTCGTGCGCAGCGCCAAGCGGTAGCGGCGGGCCGCGCTCTCGGCCACGGCCTGCGGATCGGGTGGGGAGACCGCCATCGTCACCGCCGCGCCGCCGTCACTTCGCGCAGCCCCCTCCGCGCCGCCGGCAACATGGACAAGAGTACGAGACCGCAGGCAATGCCACCGGTGAGCAGCAACGGCTCGACGGGCGCGCGCGGCCGTTCGAGCGTCCAGAACGGGTTGGAGACGTGACCCAAGTGCCAGCGGTGCACGGTTCCCGTCAACGCCAACTCGACGAACAATGGCAACATGCAGCCCAGCGCGAGCAGGGCCAACGCCGCGGCGCGGGCAACCCAGTTCGCCCGCAGGCCCGCGCGCATGCGGCCGCGCACCAGCCGACCGAGCCCACAGTAGAAGAACGCGTAGGCCCAGATGGCGAACGCGACGCCCCACATCTCGCCCACCCAGGATCTCGGCGAACCGGTTGCCGTCGCTCGGAGCACGGCAGCCACGCCCCACACCAACGCACTGCTGCCGATCACGAACAGCACGCCCCGGCCACCACCGGGCAACAGCGGCGCCGCGGCCACGGCCATCCACCGGTTGCGGGGGAGGTGCGCGGCGACGCGCGGCGACAATGGCTCCTCCTCGGTGAGAGCGAACCACCAGATCGGAATCAACGAAGCCGCTCCCATGATCACCAAGGCGGGCGCCATGACGTGGTAGTCGTTCGTCGACACGGCACTGACGATCCAGATCAGCGCGACCACCAGCAACCCGATCCAAAACACGCGAAACGGCGTCGAACGGTTCTCGTGGGCGTGCGTCAGCAGACTGCCCGCCATCAGCATCAGCAGCACCAGGCCGCATACCGACGCCGTGACGAAGACCCCCATCCCCAACCAGAAATCTGAGTCGCGCATCAGCCGGCCGACCTCGTTGACCAGCTCCCAACTGGCGGCCATCAGCGCCCCGGTGATCCCGGCCAGGCCGGCAGACGTCAGACCGAACACGACCGGCGTGAGCACTCGGATGCGCGACACCGCCCCCATGGTGATCGCGAAGGCCACCGCCAGAACGCTGACCAGCACTGCCATCGCCAAGAAGAACAGAATCGTCGGCACGTCGGTGCCGCGCAGCAGGAAGGTCATCGCCAGCAGCGGACCGAACACCGACAGGAACAGACCCAGCTGCACCATGGTCGCGACGATCTTGCCGCGCACGATCCGCCCGGGCGTCAATCGGCTGAGCAAGAGCTGCTCGCTGACACCCGCGCGCAGCTCCTGGCTCATCGACACGAAGGCCTGCAGCGGAATGAAGAACGTCGCGATCGGCACCAGCATCACCAGAGCGGCGGTGAATGCCTCGCGGCCGATGTGCTGACCGGTCGCACCACGCATGCCGACGTAGAACGCCACCGCACAGATCGCGGCCAGCGCGGTGCTCATCAGCACGATGAACGCCTTGCTGCTCAACACCTGCTGCGTCTCGCGCACCAGAAGCGGGTTGAGTCGATCGGAGAGCCGCTGCGCCCAGCTCACTCGGGTCGGCGCCGGGTCGGCGTGGTCGGTCACTGCAGCCTCCCGGCGGTCGTGCGCATGAAGATGTCCTCGAGATCTGCATCCTCGACGCGGAACTCGACGACCGGAATCGACTCGGCGACGGCGCGCGCCAACAGCGCCGACAGCTCCTGCTCGTCGCCGGCGAAGTCGAAGCGCACTCGACTTCCGTCGACCACGGCCTTGTCGACGTGGGGCTGCAGCAGAAAGAACCGCAGCGCCACCTCCAGGTCACCGAGAGACCGGACGCTGACCGAGTGGTGCTCCTGCACCGACCGAGCAATGCTGGCGATGTCGCCGGCGATCACCTGTCGGCCGCGCTCGAGCACGATCACCGCATCACAAGTCTCGGACAACTCCGAGAGGATGTGCGACGAGATCAGGATGCACTTGCCAGCCGACGCCAGCTCGCGCAGCAGCTCGCGGAACTCGATCCGCGCGCGCGGGTCGAGCCCCGAGGCGGGCTCGTCGAGGATCAAGAGGGCCGGGTCGTGCAGCAGCGTCTTCGCCAGGTGCAAGCGCTGGCCCATCCCCTTGGACAGCCCCTTCGCCGGCCGCTCGGCAAACTCGAGCAAGCCGCAGAAGCTGGCGACCGAGCGCACGGTGTCGATCCTCGCTTTGCCCCGTAGGCCATAGGCGCGGGCGAAGAAGTCGAGGAACTGCATCACATCGAGATTCGGATACGGGACGAACTGATCGGACATGAAGCCGACCCGCATGCGCACCGTGCGGGGCTCGACCAGGACCGACACCCCCTCGATCAGCGCATCGCCCTCGTCCGGCAGATCCAGTGTCGCCAGAATCCGCATCGTGGTGGTCTTGCCGGCTCCGTTGGGACCGATGAAGCCGTGCACCCCACCGCTCGAAAGCGTGAACGACAAGTCGTCGACGGCGGTGACCTTGCCGTAGCGCCGCGTCAGGTTGCGCACTTCGACGAGCGCGCTACTCAACGAAGTCCTCCTCCGACAGGACCCCCCGCACCAAGTGCAGCGACGCCAGCTCATCGACCGCGAGGTCGAAGTCGACGACCGCGGGCGAGCGCTCGACGATGGCCAGGTAGGTCCCCGGTTGGGGGGTCACCGCGTCGGCAAACAGATCGGCGAGTTCCTCCAGCCGGTCTCCCCGGGGATCGCCGGACTCCGTGCCCGCCAACCGCGCCCACTGCAGGAGATCGTTGAGGTGGCTGCGGACTGCGCCTGCGTCGACGGTGGTCATCACGCCATCCGCTTCGCTCAGGTAGAACCTCCCATCGAAGTCGATCAGCAACACCGCCCCGGCGCGATCCACCGGCACCAGATCCGGCGCGGAGGCCGGCACGATGCTGCCGTCCGACTGCCGCTGGAAGCGAAGCCGGGCACGGCATGTGCCCTGGTCTACCGTGGTCAGCGAAGTCGGGGTACGCGACGGCAGCAGCGTGCCCGACACCCGACCCGCGTCGAGGTCGAAGTCGAGCGCATGACCTCCGGCCCGGTTTCGCCGGTCGCCGAGCAACTCGAGCGAGTCGACGAACGTGCCCGCGCGAAGTGTCAACCAGGTCGGCGCCAGCCCCGCGTACAGAGTGCGGTTGGCGACCGCCACCGCGGTGTGCGTGCGCTGGTCGAGGAGCGTGATCGACCGCCCGACGCCCTTGGTGCCCAACCCCTCGGAGAACAAACCGAACAGCACCAACAGACCGGTGGCGACGACGCCGATCGCCGGCACCGTGACCAACATCAACATCGGCTGCTTGCGCCGGCGGGCGAACATGTGGTTCAGCGGCCCGACGAGGATCGCGAACAGCAGGATCACGAAGAAGAACGCGCGGGTCGGCACTTCGCCGAGACCCGGGATGTGCAGTCGCGAAGCGACCGAAGGCGCCACTGGCCCGACCCAATCGCGCTTTCCAGCCGTCGAGAATTCCGACTGCATCGCCTGACGCAGGTCGGCCGGGCCATCGTCGTCAATCGCCTCCGCCGCATACCAAGTACCGAACCCATGCTGCCCAGTGGTCAATCCCTCGGCCGCGGCCGCGCCAACCAGCTCGCGCACCGCCCCGGGCGGCAACGCCGCCGGGTGCAGCACCAGCAGCCGCCCGCCACCCGCCACGTGCTCGACCAAAACCCGCTGCTGCGCGCCGTCGATCCGCGCGCCACCGTCCAGTACCACCAAGTCGAAGCCGCTCAGCCATTGCCAGCTGTCGGGCATCATCTCGGGCGTCACCGCCGGCATCGCCGCGATGGCGGTCTTCGCCCGGCGATAGCGGCTCAGCGTGTGCAAGACGGAGTGTGCCCAACGGTCCATGGGCGCCTGACAAGCCGGCGCGAACCGCACCGGGTCCTCGCTGACGCACAGCACTACCAAGCCGACGCGCCCCACGTCGAGATCGACGTTGGCGTAGGCGCCGCCACGGACTCCAGCGAGCTCGAGGGTCACGTCGGCGCCGTAGCGGTCACCGGACGGCAACGGGATCAACGTGCGCGCCCGCTCTCCAGCGGCCAGCGGCACGGTGCGCTCGCACGAGTAGGGCGCCGCCCGCCACCCACGCGTCTCCACCCGCAGCCGCGCCTCGCGGGGTTCCGCAGTGCGGTTCTCGAGAGCGACCCAGGAGTAGCCGTAGCCTCCGGGCAACGCCGAGCCCGGGAAGCCGTACATCGTCGCGGTGATGTCGTGACCTCCGCCAACGCCTCCGCCGAGGGTGATGCCGATGCTCTCGACCCACTGGGCGGGCAGTGCGGCGGCCGTAGCCAGGAGCGCGCAAGCACGCGCGCATCGCTTCACAGCACCCCTCCCGGCAGCGCATCGCCGGTCGGCGCGACCGCGTCGAGCAAGCGAGCGACGACCGCGGTGGCATCCAGCCCCTCGAGCCGCGCGGTGTGCTCCAACACCAACCGGTGCGCCAACGCCGGCACCGCGACGCGCTGCACGTCGCCGAAGTCCACGTTGGGCCGACCGGCGAGCAAGGCGGCGGCACGCGCTGCTTCGCCGATGGCGATCGCCGCGCGCGGCGACGCGCCGTAGCGCACCAGCGGGCGCACGGCGTCCGGACAGATCTCGGCACCTGGGTGCGACGCCGCCACCAAGCCGGCGATGTAGCGCGCGACCGGCTGCGGCAAGAACACGCGGTCGACGGCGGCGAACAGCTCCTCGAGACCGTGCTGGTCCAACGCCTGCTGCACCGCTGGTGGCTCGCCGCGCCGGCGCTCGCTCAGGATGCGCAACAGCACGTCGGCACCGACCGCCGGCACGTCGACCTTGAACAAGAAGCGGTCGAGCTGCGCCTCGGGCAGGGGATACGTGCCCTCGAGCTCGATCGGGTTCTGCGTCGCCAGCACGAAGAAGGGCAGCGGCAGCGCATGGGTTTCGCCGAGCACGGTCACCCGCCGCTCCTGCATCGCTTCCAGCATCGCGGATTGCGTCTTCGGCGATGCGCGGTTGATCTCGTCGGCCAGCACCAGGTGCGCGAACAGCGGCCCGGGCTGGAACACGAACGTGCGCCGCCCGCCCTCCTCGTGCAGCACCGGACCACCGGTGATGTCACTCGGCAACAAGTCCGGCGTGAACTGCACGCGGCGGAACTCGAGCCCGAGCAGCGCGCCGAGCGCCTTGACCAGCTCGGTCTTGCCGAGGCCGGGCAACCCCTCGAGCAGCAAGTGGCCGCGTGCCGCCAGCGCGATCACGACCAAGTCGGTGAGCTCGTCCTGGCCGAGAATGACGCCGCGGATGCCATCTCGCAGCGCCAGCAGCCGGCCGCGACCTGCCGCGACCTCCTCCGGCGACATCAGCGCGTCGCCACCCGCAGCAATTCCGTCGGTCATGCGTTCAGTTGCCCTTCGATTCGCCGGTGAAGAAACGACGCACGACGGCACGATGGTGCGGCGCCACGCGCCGCCGCCACGACGCCTCGCCGCCACCGCCGGCCGGGGCCGCGCTGCCCGCGCCGGCGGCGCGCTCCGGATCGGTCTGCGGCGCCACCCGGTTCACGCCGGTCACTTGCCACTCCCTGGAGATCGCGCGCCCCCGCGGCAGCCGTGTCGCCTTCGGCGGGGTCAGCAATTCAGTGTCGTTGGTGTAGTTCAGCTGCGCTGGCCCGGGTCCACGGCTGATGCCATTGCGGCCCGGCACGCTGCCCGGTTGACCGCCGCCGGGCACGCCGGCGCAGTTGCCACCCGCTCAACCGGGCCCGTGTTGGTGGCCCGGGTCCGCCGCGGCGAGATCGGCCTTGGCGGCGGCGACCGCGCTGGCGAGATCGGCGAGCTCACCGGGATCGACCAGACCGGCCGCCCCCAGATCGGCGAGCGGCGCGTCGAGCGCGTCCCCCATCGCCGCCGCCAGCGCGGCGAGCTGGTCGGCGCTGTCCGGCAGCTGGCCGACGTCGATCTCCTGCCCAGCGCTCAGCCCGAGCTCGCCGAGCAAACCCGGGTCCATGGTGTCCAGCAGGCCGGCCTGGCGCGCCTGCTCGAGCGCCTCGGCCATCGACTCGGCCAGCGCACCGGCGGCACTGTCGGCATCGTCGCGGCGGGCCGCCGCCTCCAGCTGCGCGAGGGCGTGGCGCGCGCGCTGCGCATCGTCCGCCCGCTGGTGCTCGAACCGCTCCAGCTGCGCCTCGAGACTGTCGACATCGGCCCACTCGACGGGATCGCCGGCGAGCTGCTGCTCGCGCAGCTCCTCGATCTTGGCCACCAGCTCCTCGACCTGCTCGTCGGCGAGGATGCCCTCGGTGCGGCGCTCCTCGGCGCGCTCCTCGAGGAGGTCCAAGGCGGCGGCCACCGGGGTGTCGAGCGAAGGCGCCGGTCGAACCGCGGGCGGCGGCAGCCAGAGAATCAGGCCGATGGTGACGGCGACGGCGAGGACGGCTCGCCCCCAGCGCCGGCGGTCATAGCCGGGCAGCCACTCGTCAGCCGCGCCGAGCCGCCGCGAGAGCTCCTCTCGCCACGCGGTGTTGTCGCGCTCCACGCCCGCCAACAACAAGCCGCCCAGCCGCAGGCGGTGGTCGACCTCGACGATGGCACGGCCAGGGCCGAAGCCGCTGGCGTGAACCCGCCACGCGCCGAACCCCATGATCGGAATCACCGCCAGGGTCCACCAAGGTGACGGCGTCGGCCAAAGCCCGAACAGCCGACCAACCAGCACGACGAACAGCGCCACCCCGCAGCCCCAAAGTGCCGCCCGCGCGGCCCCGTCGACGAAGACGGCGGAGCGCACTCGACGGAGAAACTGCTTGGTTTCGAGGTGGCCGACGGGCATCGCGAGCCCCACAACGGGCAGCGCGCCAGTCTATTCCCGAGCAGTCGGCGATCGGGGAGCAGAAGTTCTGCTTTTGCCCTGCGCTTACAGAGGCGTCTCGTGCGGCATGCTGGCTGCCTCAGTCGCGGTCGTCGCCCCGCAGGGCCGGCACGCCGTAGAACTCGCAGATTCGCTGGCGCACGGCTTGGTCGCGCGGGTCGACCCCGCCGGCTTCCAACTGTGGCGCGTCGGCGAATGCCCCCGCCGGGCGCGCGGTCGCCAGCCCCGGCGCGCCGTGGTCGTCGTGCTGGACTTCCAGCAGCTGCCACGGAATCAACACGGTGCGCGCGGGCGCCTCGGCCCCGCGCGCAGCGACGGCGACGAACGCGAGCGCACACGAAGAGTCACCGGCGAACCACAACGAATGCACCAAGCCGAAGTCGGCGTCGGCGGCGCGCAGAGGACAACCGACCAAATCCGACGCGCGCATCGCCTGCGGCTGCCGCGCATCGCCTTCGGCAGGCCGGGATTCTCCTTCGGAGCCCGCCTCGGCGACATCCCGGTCGGTCTGCCCGGCCTCGACGTCGGTCTGTTTCTCGATGGCTGGCAGGGCCGCGATGGCCGCCGGACTCATTGCCGAGCGGAAGCTACCGGCGTCCGCGTCCCAACCGAGCATGTCCCAAGCGATGCGCACGTGACGCGGCTCGGCCTCGCGCTCTGCGGCGGACTCCGGCGCCTCGCATTCGAGCAACACATCGCCGATCGCGCCGGTGCGCGGGTCGATCCACACGTCGCGCACTCTGCCCAGCACCTCGCGCTCCGATCCCTCGAGGCCATTGCTGACGACGACGCCCAACACCGCGGTGTGCGGCAAGACCAGCGGGCCGTCCTTCGCCGCCGCATCCTCCACCACCGGCTCGCCCGTCGCGGGCTCCTGGCCGCGCTCCTGCGCGCGGATGCCAGCACCGGCCCACGCACCGATCGCCGCGCAGAGCAGCGCCGACTTCAACTTCTTCGAGATGACTGAGTTCATGATGACCGTCCGTTTCTTGGTTCCGCGATGGCTCGGGGCCCGATCCTCGCGTCGGGTTGCCAAGACCGGCCGCCGACGACCGCGTTAGCTGCCGCCCGGCGTCGTCGCATCGGGAAGATCGCGGCGCAGAATCGGGACGGTTCGCGGATCGCATCGACGACATCTCGCCGACAACAGTGCGGCCAACTCGTTAGCCCGGAGCCGGCGCGGGTCGGGAGGCAGGGCCCTACCGATCACGCAACGGGACGCTGACCGAGACCGGAACCACATCGCCAGTGGCGAGATCGATCGCAATCCCGGCAAGTGGCAGCGCGACAGGGTCGAGTTCGATCCAGGCGTACCCCGTGAACACTGTCCGGCAGGGCTGCGTCACCCGAACCACGGCAGTCGCGTCGACGTAGCCGGGGGCGGTCACCGTCACCGGAAACTCCCCGGCCTGCATCGCGGGCCCCTCGTACGCGCCGGACCATCGGAGTTCGAGGGCAACCGTCTCGCTCCCGATGAGAACCTCCACGACCGCGGAATCGACCACCTCACCGGAAACCGCATCCCGGACGTCGACGCGCAGCCCAGACCAGACCGCAACACAGTCGGGCGGCCCATCGCTGTCGCAGGACATGACCGCCAGCAGACTGGCCGCGGCGAAGAACGATGACCCTCATCCCCCCGGATAGCCACGCAACCCGGTTCGGTCACAACGGTCGCCGCTCGACCACTTGACATTTTCTGAACCCGAGTTCATCTTCATGTCAAATGGGCCCGCATCCCCCAGCCCCTCGCCAAGCCCGCAGCCAGCGCACCCTCGAGCGCATCCTCGCGTCCGCCGAGGAGCTGCTCGGCCGCGGTCTGTTCGAGGAGCTGACGATGGCCCGGCTCGCCGCGCACGCCGGGGTGGCCGTCGGCACGATCTACACCCGGTTCGCCGACAAGGCGGCGTTGCTGCCCGCGTTGTTCGACCGCAACCACCGCGCGGCGACCGCGGTGGTCGACGACTTGGTTGGGCGCTTGGAGACGCTGCCGACGCTGCGGGCGCGGGCCGGCGAAGTCGTGCGGGTCGCGGTCGAGCTACACACCGAGCGCCGTGGGCTGCTGCGCGCCCTGACGATGTACACCCGAGCCCATCCACAGGCGATCGGGGGCGGAGTGTTCGCCGAACGAGCCCGACAGTTCCGGCGGGTGGCGCGCGCTTTGCTCGGCGACCGCGGCGAGGTGCGAGACCGTTGCGCCGAGGGAGCCGCGCTGTTCGCCCTCTCCACCGTCAACGCGGTGTGCCGCGAGCAGATCCTGTTCGCCGACTCCACTGCGGTTCGCGATGACGCCTCCTCCCTGCGCCGCCGTCTGACCGAGCTCTTGTACCGCTACCTGGCACGTGCCGACCTCGACCCCTGAACGGTCCGCGCCGCTTGCCTTTGTCCCCCACGACCTGAAGCCCGATGCTCCATCGTTTCGCTCCCCTCGCCATCGCCACCGCTTTTGCCTGTCCAGCGCAGGAGGCGGAAGTCAGCACCGTCGACGCGACCGCGATTCGGCGACACCTCGCGCCCGTGCTCGCCGAGCACCGGATCCCCGGCGTCGTCGTCGGCATCGTGCACGGCGACCAGTTGGTGTGCACTCTCGCGCTCGGCCACCGTGATCTCGAGTCCGAACGGGTGATGGCCGCCGACACGTTGTTCCAGATCGGATCGGTGACCAAGTCGCTGACCGCGACGTTGCTGGGCGTGCTCGTCGACCGCGGCACGGTGTCGTTCGACGACACTCTGGGTGAACGCTTGCCGGATGCGGCGCTTCCACCACCCGTCGCGGCCATCACCCTGCGCCAGCTGGCAACGCACACGTCCGGCTTGCCGCGCGACCCTGCCAACCGGCGCAACCTCCCCGACAGTCCGAGCGTCATGCTGCCCTACAGCAACGCGGAGCTGGTCGACGCGCTGCGCACGGCAGCGGTCGAGCCGAGCGACGACGCCGCCTACTCCAACTTCGGCTACGGCGTGCTGGGGCACGCGCTCGCGCGCGCTGCCGGCGTGGACTACCACGAGCTGCTGCGCGAGGCCGTGCTGCAGCCACTGGGAATGACCGACAGCGGGATCACACCTGACGAGGCGCAGGAGTCGCGGCTGGCCACGCCGTACTGGCCCGAGGACGACCCCCTCGTCCCCCGACCGCGTTGGCAGATCGGCGAGGTGGCGTCGTTCGGCGGCGCGTTCAGCAGTGCTGCCGACCTCGCGCGGCTGGTCGCCGCCCAGTACGGCCCGGCAAGTCTGCTCGATGACGCAACCCGCACCGCGCTGCAGACGCCACACGAGGACGCCCGCGTCGCGGGGCGCCGCATCGCCATGGGCTGGTTCGTGGACGAGGTGCCCGGCCTCGGCACGCTGCTGGGTCACGGCGGCGAAGTCGACGGCTACAGCGCTGGAGTCGTCGCCCTGCCCGGCGCCCACGCCGGCTTTGTCGTTCTCGCCAACACCGGCGGGCGCGCGGCCGAGAGACTGATCATGACGATGATGCAGCACGCCACGGCCTGGCTGCCCGCGCCGCGGTGACGCCGCCACCGATCCGCAAAGCGGTCAAGGCGACTCCGGCGACTCCGGCTCCGCGAGACGATCGGCCAACCGCGCCAGGCCACGGTGCAGCATCATCCGCACCGCGCCCTCGGTCTTGCCGACCTCCTGGGCAACCGCGCGCCGGGACAGACCGACCACGCGCGACAGGATCACGACCTCGCGCACCTCGTCGGGCAGGGTCTGGATCGCGTCTTCGACCCGCGCCAACTCCTCGCGCGCCGCGGCGTCCCGGCTGGGGGTGTGCAGGTTGCCATAGCACGCCAGTGCGGCATTGAGGTCCTCCGCCCCGGCCGGAGCGACTTCGGCCGCGCGCTTCTTGGCCGCATAGAACGCATGCCGGTCGAGGACCTTGCGCTGCGCCGTCTTGAACAGCCAGCGCCGGAAGCCGTCCTCCCCGTCGTAGCGAAACCGGTCGAGGTTCTCGAGCACGTCGCGGCAGACGGACTGGGCCAGATCGGAGGCCGACTCCTTGTCGAGCAGCCCCCGCCCGGCGCGCAGCCGCAGGTAGGCCCGGACGCTGGGCAAGAACCGGTGCAACAGTTGGTCGACCGCTGGCGCGTGTCCGGCGGACGCTTGCTCGACGAGTTCTCTTTGGCGGTCGACCGGCATGTGGCGCTCAGGCGGAGTGGACGCCCGCGGGGATCAGTGTAGCCTGGGGCATCGTGAGCGGAAACGAGAGGTCCTCCGCCGAGATCGTCCGCCTGCTCGAAGAGTGCCTGGATGCGCGCGAACAGGGCGGCGAAGCCGCAATGGAGACCCTGATCGCGAGCCGACCCGAGCACGCGGCCGCGATCCGTGCGCGGCTCGACGCCTTGTCGCGGACCGGCCTGCTCGACGGTGATGGCGAGATGCCGGAGCGGCTCGGCGATTTCCGCCTCATCGAGCCGATCGGCAGCGGCGGCATGGGTGTGGTCTACCTGGCCGAGCAAGAAAGCGTCGGGCGCCGGGTCGCGGTCAAGCTCGTGCACCCCGAGCACCTGTTCTTTCCCGGCGCGCGCGAGCGCTTTCGCCGGGAGGTCGAGGCGGTGCGTCGTCTCGACCACCCCGGCATCACCCCGGTCTACGCCGTCGGTGAAGCCGATGGCGTGCCCTACTTCGCGATGGAGCACGTCGCCGGGGTGAGCCTGGACAACGTCTTGGCCGCGCTGCGCGGCAAGCCGCCGGAGACCCTCGACCGCGGCGACTTGTTTCGCACCTCGCCGGATGTGGCACCACGGGAAGAGACCACTCTGCCGGAATCTTGGGTCGACGTCTGCTTCACCCTCGCTCGGCAGATCGCGGAAGCCCTGGCGCACGCCCACGAGCGCGGCGTGCTGCACCGCGACGTCAAGCCATCCAACATCGTGCTCACGCACGAGGGTCGCATCCGCCTGCTCGACTTCGGCCTCGCCCGGTCCGAGGGCGACATCCGCATCACCCGCACCGGGTCGGTGCTGGGGTCGCTTCCGTACATGGCTCCGGAGCAAGTCCGCGGCGATACGCGGCTCATCGGTCCGCGGACGGACGTGTACGGCGTCGGCGTCACCCTCTACGAGCTGCTGACCTTGCGGCCCGCGTATTGGTCGGAGACCACCGAGCGCACCCGGCGCCGCGTGCTCGACGGCCAACCCGTGTCGATCGAACGACTCAACAGCGCGGTGCCGCGCGATGCCGAGACCATCTGCCGAAAGGCAATGGACTTCGACCCGGCGCACCGCTACGCGAGCATGGCGGCGTTGGCCGTCGACCTCGGCCGCTTCCTGCGCCGCGAACCGGTCGCCGCGCGCCGCCCTGGGCACGGCGTTCGGTTGCGACGCTGGGCCCAGCGGCGACCGACGCTGGCGACGGCGCTGACCCTCGGCTCACTGCTGGTCGTCGGTGGACCGATCGGATTCGCAGTCCAGTCCGAATCCGCCCGTGCGGAGATCTCCACCGCGTACCAGGCCGAGGCCGAACAACGCCTGCGCGCGGAAACCGAGCTCGAGTCCGTGATCGCCGCGATCGACGAGATGCTGGCGGCGGCAACCGACGCCGAGTTGATTCGAACCCCCGGCGGCGACGCGGTACGGCGAAGAATGCTGGAGAGCGCGCGCAGAATGTACGAGGGCTTGCTGGCGCGCGAGCAAGAGCGACCCGGTGTCGCCCGGCGCGTCGCGACCACGCAACAGAAGTTGGCGCAGCTGCACCTGCAGCTCGGCTCGGTCGAGCCGGCGCGGGAAGCGGCGCGCGCCGCGGTCGCCGTCGCAGGCCGACTGGGCCCGGGCGTACCGGGCGCGGAAGAGCTGCCGTTCTCGGTGGCCCTGCGCCTCATCGAGGTGCTGATCGACACGGCCGAGATCGACGAGGCCATCGAGCGCATCGGCGTTCAGCTCGACGAGTTGCACGGATTCGAGGACGCCGGGCTGGACGCGCACGCCGAACGGCGCCGCCAGCTGTGGTTGGCGCGCGCCTGGGACGCGCTGAGCGAAGCCCGCTTGCGCCGCCGCGAGATCGAGGCCTCCCTGGACGCGGCCCGCAAGTCGATTTCCGCCTACGAACTTGCCGGTGCCGCGGATGCCAGCGCGGAGGTTCGGATCTACTACGCGCGACGACTCGAGTTCAACGCCTACATCGGCGGTTTCCACGGCCTGGAACCCGACTACGCCAATCTGTTCGAACGCGCCAACGCGCTGCGCCGTGGAGTGATGCAAGAGGACCCGGGTGAGATCGCCGTGCGCTTCGGGCTCGGCGAATCACAAGCGAAGTGGGCGCACATCGAGCTGAAGCGCAGGCAGTGGGCGCCGGGGATCGAGCGGTCACAGCAAGCTCACGAGACCCTGGTCGCTCTGGCCGATGATTTCCCCGGTCGACCGCGCTACGTCGAAACCCTGCTCGGCAACGTCGCCCGCCTGGGCTACGCCCTGGAGAAGGACAACCGGCGAGAGGAGGCGATCGAGGTGCTCAGAGATGGCCTGGACCGCGCGATCGCCGCAACCCAGCGCCACACCATCATCGACTTTCGCTATCACGAGGCCGTCCTGAGCGGATCGCTCGCTGCCCAACTCGGACGTGCGGAGAGGCCCGACGAGGCCGAGCCGTACTGGGAACAGTCGCGCAAGGCTTGGGAGTGGTTGATGCGCCAGTCACGGCCGAGCTTGGAGCACGTGATGCAGGTCGGAGTCCACTACGACCAACGCGCGCATTTCGAGTACGCCCACGACCGCCACGAGAAGGCCCTGGCTCTGGCCGCGCTAGCCTGCAAGTACCATCGCCTCGCCCACGAGCGCGCGCGCATGGCCGTGTCGATCGACCGGCTCGGGAAGTCGCTCGTACTAATGGCCGCCATCGAGATGGCCCTCGACCACCCCGCGCAAGCGGTCGCGCGGCTCGCAGAGGCCGTGCGCGAAGCCGGCGTCACCCGCGACCGGATCGAGAGACAAGTGTTCCGGCCGCTGGCCGGGCGCGCGGACTACCGCAGCGTGCTCGATGAAGCTCCGCTGAGCACCGAGGCAGGGACGAACACGCGCAAGAGCCGGTAGGCGGAAGCGCGGGTGTCAGCGGGCGACCGCCGCGAACTCCGGGGCCAGCGCGTCTCGTGCAGATCGGCTTCGACTGCTGGGGACCCCGTACTGCGACGAAACAGACGAATCGCGGGGTTCCTGTCCTCCACCGGCGCGCGCTCGCGCTTCTGCCTCTTGCGGCCAAGTTGGCCGCGAGAGCCCAAATGGACGCGAGGCTACCGATGCAGTTTGTGGACCGAGTCTCTTCGACCGTCGTCGCGGCGATCGCGCTGAGCGCGAGCCTTGCCGCCCTCCCCCAGCAGCCGCAACTCGATGCGCCTCGCGAAGATGCGCTGGACCGGCCGATTCCGTTGGACGCGTTCTCGGTGCCGATCCACACCGGCGAAGGAGAACAGGGCGTCGACTACGGCATCTGGGCGTCCGGCCCGGACTACAAGGTGTCGTTCCACGACGGCATGACGTTCTACCCCGTGCTGGGCGCGGACGCGCCGCGCAACCTGCCGGTGCGCTGGGTGACGACGTCGGTGCGCGTCGGCGAACGCGAGATGGTGGGCGATGTGCCGCGCACGCACCACACCGACTGGCGCTTCGAGTACCGGCACGCCGGCTTCACCGAGGCATACGACGTGCGCGTCGACGGCGTCGAGCAGACGTTCGTGCTGCAACGCCGTCCGGATGGCGCAGGCGACCTCGTGATCCGCGGCCGGCTGGACACCGAACTGCGCACCGACCACTCACCGGCGCAGGTCGGCGAGCTGGTGCTGCGGGATGGCGGCGGTCAGCCCATCGTGCGCTACGGGCAGGCGCTGGCGTTCGACGCCGCCGGCCGCACGCGCGACGTGACCTCGCAGTTCGACGGCGAGGCCGTCGAGCTGCGTCTGTCGGCGGACTTCTTGGCGAACGCCACCTATCCACTCACCGTGGACCCGCTGCTGAGCACCGCGCTCGTGGCCGCCGGAGGAGGCCGCATCCTCGACATGTCGATCGGGCGCAACGACCGCGAGGACGAGCTCATGGTCGGGTTCATCCGCGAAGTCTCGGCCGGCGACAACGACGTCTACGTGCACCTGATGAAAGACAACTGGGCGTTTACGACGCCGGTGTTCACGGACATCTCTTCGCAGTGGGCGCACTGGAGTATCGATCTGGCGTACGTCGCCGGCGCCCAAAGCTGGGTCGCGGCGTACAACCGTGGAGTAGGGGCCAGCCGTCAGATCCGCGTGCACTACCACGACGGCGGAGATTTCTCGATGAGCGCCGTCCTGCAGTTCCTCACCAATGCCGACTACGCCAACGACATTTCGGTTGGAGGTAGCTCCGACACGTCGTCGACCGAGGCCCTGATCGCCTATCGCAAGGACGTAGGCATCTCCAACACAACCCGGTCCCAAGTCCGCGCGTTCGTCCTCGACGCAGCCGCGCGCCGTTCGGTCACCGAATTCCAGGTCAATGACACTAGTTCAATTCGGGATGCCGAGCACTGTCAAGTCAACGAGCGACGGCAGCTGGGCGGATTCCCCTGGTTCGTGACGTACCAAGAGTTGGACTACTACTACACGATCCCCGATTGGCGCGTCCACATCGCACGGGTGTGGGACGACGGTCGCACCGAGCGGGCGGAGATCGGTGATCCCGGCACCGCGGTGCACGATGTCGCGCCGCACATCGACGCCAGCCACGACCGTGCGCTGGTGGCCTTCCACCAGCGGCCCAACACCGGCACGCTTCCCGCGCTCTTCGCCAAGAACGTGTGGACCCAACGCGTCGATTGGCCGTTGGCGTCGGCGCAGCCCACGATCCGTGCTCCGCAGGAGCTCACTCGGCTCTCGGACGAGGTGCAGCTCGGCGGTGTCGCCTTCGATACGCTCACCAAGAGCCACTGGACGATCGTCGCCGGCCAGTTCAGCGGCGTTCCGACGTTGAGGGTCTGGCGCGTGGGTCACGACGGTCTCTCCGCAGAAGCAGAGTTGATCAGCGGAGCAGCCAGCTACCAATTTGCGGCTGTCACGTTCGACGACGACGCACGGGAGTTCTCGATCGCGTTCCACGGCGGCGACAACGTGCTCGGCACCAAGATGGCCTATCACAGGGGCGTCCACGCGACGGTGAGCGGCACCGGATGTGGGAGCGCCACGATGCGCCCGCGCGGAACGTCGCACTCCTATCTGCCCTGGTCGGGGACCTCGAACTTCGGGGTCACCCTCAACAACGCGCCCAGCGGCACAACCGCGGTGCTGATGTTCTCCGGTGCTCCAGCGACGGTCAGCCTGGCGAGCTTCGGGCTGCCGAACTGCAACCTGCTCCTCGATCCGGCGCAACTCACTGGCAGCATCAGCGTGCAGCTCTCGAGCGGGTTCTACGACCTGCCAATGCGGATCCCGAGCGGCGTTGCCGGCAACCTCAGCATGCAGTGGGTGTACTTCGATCCGGCGGCGACCGGCGGGCTGAGCTTGACCGAGCGGTTGAGCATTCTGGTCAAGTAGCGGCAGATGCGGCCCCGGAGACTTCCGGGGCCGAAATCGGAAGGAAGTCCGTGACGCCCGGGGGGGATCGCGGGTGAGGAGGCGTGGCCGCGCTCGGCGGCCAGAGAACCTCCTACCTGGCGATCCAATGAAACCACTGACTCCCGCCCTGTTCGGCCTGCTGGCCGCGCTGTCCCCCGCTTTCGCCCAGGAGCCCGGCTCCGCCGCGCCAAGACCGTCACAACCGGCGGTCGACGGCGAGTGGATGCTGCCGCTGCACACCATGGCCGACGACCCCGAAGGAGGTCGCTACGGCACTTGGGCAGCGGGCCCCGACTACAAGGCAGCCTTCGACGACGGCTTCACCTTCTATCCGGTCCTCGGCGAGACCTATCCGGACAACCTGCCACTGCGTTGGCGGACCGACACCATCACGGTGGGTGGCGCGGTGCTCGTCGACGGCAGTGCGCAGGCCCGGCGCAACGTCGACGAGTGGCGCTACGAGCTGCGCTACGGCGCGGTCACCGAGGCCTACGACATCCGCCGGGACGGCGTCGAGCAGACCTTCGTGCTGCAGCGCGACACGGGCGCCGGCGATGTCGTGGTGAGTGGAGTCATCGACACGCCCCTGCACAGCGCGAACGCGCTGGCCGCGGTACAGAGCCTCTCCTTCGTCGACGGCGAAGGTCGGCCGGTCATCCGCTACGGTGAAGCCCTTGCCTTCGACGCGCGCGACCGCCGCATCCCAGTGCAGACGAGCTTCGACGGCGAGCGGATCCAGCTGCGCCTCGATGGCGCGTGGCTCGCCGGCGCGACCTACCCGGTCACCATCGACCCGCTGACATCGTCGACGGTGATCGTCGCGGGTGGCGGATTCGTCAACTACCCCAACCTCGCGCGCGACGGCAGCAACAACCGGATCATGGCGGTGTTCTCTCGGCCGAGCTCGGGATCGGACTACGACCTCTACGGCAAGCTGCTCAACGACGACCTGACGTTCGTGGCGTCGGCGTTCAGCGACGTCACCGCGAGCTGGAGCACGCGTTACGCCTCCGTGGCGTATGCGCAGAGCGCCGACAAGTGGATGATCGCGCTGGGTCGCGAGAACCTCCCCGGTGCCGGCGTCCGCGTCTACTTCCACTCGGGTGCCAGCACGTCGCTGAACACCGGCAACATCATCGCCACGACGCGCCCCAGCGGCTACCAGGACCAGCACCCGAGCATCGGTGGCAACTCGACCGATACCGCGCTCGGGCGCGGCTACCTCGTGTTCCGTCGCGATCAAGGCAGCGGCTCTCCCAACGAGATGCACTCGCGGGTCTACGGTGTGGTCGTCCAGCCGCAAACGGAGTCCTTCGGGGTGCAGAACAACCTGCACACCGCGCCGGGGTTCGGCCTCTACGACGCCGAGTGGCCGTGCGTCACGCGTGACAACGGCGGACTCGGCTCTTGGGCGGTGGCCTGGCAAGAGCAGGACCACACCTTCGGCCCCGGCGAGCCCTGGGTGATCGTCGGCCACCGCGTGGGTGGCCTCGGCCAGCTCAGCACGTCGACCGTCCTGGTCGACGGTGGCAGGGCGAATTCGCACAAGCTGCACCCGCAGGTTTCTGGAGCGGCCGGCCGCTACTTGCTCAGCTACGTGGAACGCGACAACGTGCTGCCGTTCAGCCACCTCACTGGTGACGCGTTCTACACCCAGCGCTTCGACTGGCCAAACGCAGCGGCCGCGCCGACGGTGATGGTGCCGCGTTCGGTCCTCGCGCCGGGCGGGAACGGCCTGCGCACCAATCTCACCAATCGGGCGATCGCGTTCGACTCCGACACCGAGTCGCACTGGGCGGTGACCTACCGCACCGTCGCCAACGACCTCTACATCGCGCGTCTCGGCATGTCCGGGCGCGTCGTCGAGAGCGGCTTGGTCTACGCCGATCCGACCCTGGCCGCCGGCTCCGCCAGCGTGTGCTACAACCCCGTCGACCACGAGTTCGCGGTAGTGTTCGGCACCCAGCTGTTCAGCCGCCTCGAAGGCCGGCACTTCACCTATCAGCCAGCCGCGAACACCGTCTTCGGCACCGCTTGCGGTCCGCTCACCATCGCCGGCCAGAACCGCGGCAAGTTCGAGCAACCCTTCGCCGGCTCCGAGTTCTTCGAGCTGACGCTGAACGGCCTGCCCAACGCGCCTTCGGCGTTGTTCGTCAGCCTGGCGCAAGCACCCGGCCGCATCCCGGTCGGCGGCTGCTCACTGCTGCTCGACCCCAACGCGAGCTTCCAGCACGTGCTGACGACGACCACCAACGTGCTCGGCCGACTCACCGTGCCGGTGCCGCTGCCCGACACCATCACCAACGCCGACGTATTCTGGCAGTTCTTCCAGTACGACGTCGCCCAAGCGCGGCTCCTCGCCTCCGAAGGCCTGCAAACCAGCATCAGGTGAAGGTACGGAGCCAGTCCTGCCCCGACAGATTTTGTCGGCCCTTCAGGGCAGGAAACTAGCCGCTGAGGAAGGGGGCGGGGAACGTGTGAGGGGCCCGGCAGCTACGCCCCCAATAGCCACTGGAGCACGTTTGCCCCAGAGCCAGTCTGGGTCCGAGTTGGCCATCCTTCACTGGTGAGGGGCACGTCGCCGTGCCCACTCCCGCAGGTCAGATTCGTTTGATCGCCGCCTCGGGCCGGGCCCACCACAACAAGGAGGATGAAGTATGGCTCGGAAGGGCAGAACGAGGAAGGGCAAGAAGCCCGCAGCGGAAGTATTACCAGTCGTGAAGCCCAACGCCGCCGGAATCGACATCGGCAGCCGCGAGCACTGGGTGTGCGCAGCAGCACCCGACGGCAGTCGTCCGATCAAGCGATTCGGAACGACGACGCCCCAACTAGAGGCGCTCGCGGACTGGCTGGAGGAGCTCGGAGTGCGATCCGTCGCGATGGAGAGCACCTATGTCTACTGGATTCCCGTCTACGAGCTACTCGAGTCGAGAGGCTTCGAGGTCATCCTCGCGAATGCCCGCGAGGTGAAGAACGTGCCGGGCCGCTCCAAGTCCGATGCCAGCGATTGCAGTTGGCTGCAGAAGCTACACACCTATGGCCTCATTCGCGCTTCGTTCCGGCCTCCGAAGGACATCTGTGCGTTGCGGACCCTGCAACGCCATGCCGCGTCTTTGATCGCGCAGCGCACGCGCCACACGCAGTTGATGCAGCGGTCACTGGATCAGATGAACGTGGCGATCCATCGCGCGGTAACGGACATCACCGGCAAGACCGGCCTCGCGATCATCCGCGCGATTCTCGCTGGTGAACGCGACCCTCGAGCGCTCGCCAGACTGCGTGATCCGCGCTGCAAGATCTCCGAGAAGGAGCTCGCGGATCACTTGCAAGGGACCTGGATCGAGGAGCACATCTTCACTCTCGCTTCGGGCTTGCGGATGCTCGAGCACACCGACCACGAGATCGAGTCGGTCGAGAAGCGATTGATGGCGATGATCGAGGACCTGCAACCGGAGGAAGCCAAGACGGCCGACGTCCCCGAGCATCCAGACCCCCGCAAGGAGAGGAGCATCCGAACGAAGGGCGGCCGGGAGCTTCGCGATGCCCTCTGCCGGCTCGTCGGGTGTGATCTCACGCGAATCGACGGTATCAGCCCGAGCACGGCCATGATCGTGCTCACCGAGGTCGGCTACGACCTCGATGCTTTCCCGACCGAGAAGCACTTCGTCTCCTGGCTACGCCTGTGCCCACGTCAAGCCGTCTCGGGTGGAAAGCGCATCAAGAAGCACCGCAACAACATCGCGGTCAGCAGGATCGCCACGGTCCTCCGGATGGCCGCCCTGTCCCTCCAACGTACTCAGACAGCTCTCGGCGCACACTTCCGCAAGATCGCCCGCGCGAAGGACGGCAACGTCGCCATCTTTGCCATCGCCCGCAAACTGGCCCTGCTCATCTACCGCATGCTGAAGTTCGGCCAGGACTACGTAGACGAAGGCGCCAAGGCCTACGAGGAGCGCTTCACCCAGCGACGCATCGTCGGACTCCGACAGAACGCTAAATCCCTCGGGTACAAGCTCATACCGATCGTCGAGGCTGGGTGAGTTTCAGGTCAGGCTCCGTACTCACCAGGAGCGTGCTGCCAGCAGCTCGATCAGGCGGCCGATGCGCGTGCGCGTTGCCTCGTCCACGAGGGGGCGCGCCGCGTAGGTCTGCAGCGCGGTGACGTGGCGCCGGTCGCCGTAGGTGGCGATGCGCTCCAGACACTCTTCGACGATGTGCGGACTGGCGCGCGTCTCGAGCAAGCCGACGAAACCATCGGCCGCGGCGGCATAGGCTTCCTTGCCGACCCCGTGGCCGAGACCCCAGCGGGCGCGCTCGGAGACGTTGGGATCCGCGGCGGCAAGAGCGTCGACGAGCACACCGACAACTGCCGGCGACTTGTCTCGCAAGGTGCTCAGACCGAAGTAGATCGCGTCGTGCCGAGTTTCGGGTGCCGCGCTCAAGGCGAGCAGACGCTGCTCGACGCGGGGTCCGACCCGCGCACCCCAGAGTCCCGACAGTGACCCTTCGCGCACGCTCTCGTCGGCGTCGTCGAGCAGCGAGAACACGACGTCATCGATGGCACCATCCAGCGCACCGTCGTGGAACATCATCAGGATGTGACTCATCGACTTGCGCACCTCGGCGGCCGGGTCACGGGCGAGCGCCACCAACCGTGCGCCGTCTTCGGGCCGCACTTCGGTGTTCATCAAGGCATACAGCGCTGCGGCGCGCACCTCCGCGTCGCCGTGCTCCAGCAGTGGCCGCACCAACGGGCGCATGGCAGCCTTGTCGTAGTCGAGCTTGCGCAGTCCCGCGAGCGCGCGCAGCGCGGCCTGCATCGCCACCGGGTCGTCGCCGCCCAACGCGCGCCGGATCGCCTCGAGGGCCGCTTGCCGTGCGGCGGGGTCCGCGGTTTGCAGCGCGGCCTCGCGCCACTCCCGGATGAGCTCGGCGCGCCGCCGCATGCGCGCGCACTCCGCCTCGCGCTGCGCTGCGGCAGCCGAGGACTCCTGCGCGCCGGCAACGGTCTTCGTCCGATCCGGTACTGCCCGGGCCTGCTCCAGCTGCACGCGCAGCTGCGCCACCTCGGCTTGCAGCTGTTCGAACGCCGCGCGTTCTGCGGGCTCCTGTTGAATCGGGGGCGCACTCACCCGGGACGCGGTGCGCCGCCCGATCTCGAAAGCGGCGACGCTGCACACCGCGACTGCGGCGAGCCACGCCCAGCGCGCCGCACCGGACTCTCGCCCTGTTGTCATTACATGCATCACGATTTGCGTAAGTGCGACAGCGCGCGCTCCAGGATCGGATCGCGCTTCTCGAGCTCGGCGGGGTCGACCTCGACCGACACATCGGGCGCGATGCCGACCCCTTCGAAGCAAGTGCCGTCAGGCAACAGCGCCTGCCAAGACGGCACATTGAGGACGACGTCGTTGGACAACCGGTGCGGCTTGGGGTTGCCGCTGCTGCCGAAGGTCCGTTGGCCGATCACCGTGCAGCCCTCCACCTGCTTCATCATCAAGACGAACGCCTCGTTGCTGCTCATCACGTAGCGGCTCACCAACAGCGCGACCGGGATCCGGAGACGCCGGGCATCGGTGTTGCCGCTAATGCTCCGCTCGCGCACCGGGCCGAAGCCGTCCGGCCCCTTGGCGATGCGGTAGCGGTTCTTGGCGTAGACCCGCGCACCCTCGACGAACCACGCGGCAACCTGCCGCGCGATCCCCTCGTCGCCGCCGGAGTTGGCACGCACGTCCAACACCAGCGCGCGCGAACCGCTCTCCGCGATCTGCGCCAACAGCTCGAACAAGAGCTGCTGGTTCAGGGAGCGCGACCAACTGCCGATCATCAGATAGGCGATGTCGTCCTCGGTGCGCCCAACGGCCAAACCGCGCGCCGGCTCGCGCAACCGCACGAGATAGCGCTGCAATCCCGACGGCCGCACCAGAGGATCGACGGCGCGGCTAGCGGTACCGACCTGGGCTCCACCGACGCTCAGAGTCAGGTGCAAGTCCTGCGCCTCGGCCAGCAGGGCGGCCACCGCGCGCACCCAGCCCTGATCGGTACGCGCGCCGTGAATCGCCGCGCGGTGCTCGCCAAACCGGTCCCCCCAAGCCACGTCGAGGCGGTCGTAGTACGAATACGCTGACTCGAGCACCGCCTGCACTTCGTCCAGGGCCCGTGCGTTGCGCTGTTCTTGCTCGGCGGGCGGCCGCAGCTCTGCCGGCAGCGTCGCGAACTGCCAAGGTGCCGGACGGAGCGCGACTCCCTTGCCGCTGCGAAAGTTGGTCGCCGCTGGACAGTTCAAGGACAGGCGATAGCTGCGTCCCGGCTCCAACGTCACCGGTAGAACGCAGGTCTTGGAGTCCTTCCAATACGGGCGCTTGCCGTCGGTCACCGGCGGGAACGCCGGGCCGCCGCCGCAGAACGAGAAGCCGCCGGTGCTCATCGGCCGGTCGAAGACCACGATCAGCTCGGCCACCCCAGCCGCGTCGACCTCGACGTCGCCGTCCGCGGGCGTCCGCTGGACGATGGTCGGTGGTTCTTGGGCCACACCGAGTGCCGTCGTGAGCAGAGCCATTGCCCACGGCCGAAACGGTTTCCGCGTCATGCCTGCCTCCTGAGTTGCGGCCATTGTATCGTGCGCGGCCTTCGCCATGCGCAACCCGATCTTCGACCCCGGTCGGTGGCTTCCGCTGCTGTTCACCCTCGGCCTCGCCGCGTGCGAGCGCGAGGACACGCCCACCGCGGCGACGGACGCCGGCGGCCGGCCACCCAACGTCCTGTTCCTCTTTGCCGACGATCAGCGCCCCGACACGATCGCGGCGTTCGGCAACGAGCACATCCGCACGCCGAACCTGGATCAACTCGCCGCACGCGGCCATCGCTTCGCCAACAACTACTGCATGGGCTCGATCCACGGCGCGGTCTGCCAGCCGAGCCGCGCGATGATCCTCACCGGTCGCACGCTCTACCGCGTGCCCATGGACTTGGCCGGGATGACAACACTTCCTCAGCTGCTGGGCGAGCGGGGCTATGCGACCTTCGGCACCGGCAAGTGGCACAACGGCGCCGACGCGTTCACCAAGAGCTTCCAGCAGGGGCGCGCCGTGATGCTCGGCGGCATGTCCGACCACACCGCGGTGCCGATCCGCGACATGACCGACGACGGGGGACTGACGCCGGTTCGCACCGGCGACAAGTTCTCCAGCGAGCTGTTCGCCGACGCCGCCATCCAGTTCTTGCGCGAGCACGACGAAGCGGAGCCGTTCTTCTGCTATGTGGCGTTCACCGCACCACACGACCCGCGGCAGCCGCCACAGCCCTACCGCGACGATTACTACGAAGCGCGACCGCCGCTGCCGGCCAACTACATGCCGCAGCACCCGTTCGACAACGGCTGGATGGTCGGTCGCGACGAGTACCTCGCGGCTTGGCCGCGCACCGAGGAAGTCGTGCGCGACCAGCTGGCGGAGTACTACGGCTTGATCACCCACCTCGACGCACAGGTCGGCCGCATCCTGGCGGCGCTCGAGGCGCGCGGGCTGACCGACAACACCATCGTGGTCTACACCGCCGATCACGGCTTGGCCGTGGGCAGCCACGGACTCATGGGCAAACAGAACGTGTACGAGCACTCGATGGGTTGCCCGCTGCTGATCGCGGGTCCCGACATCCCGGCTGGCGAGAGCGCTGCGCTGACCTATCTCTACGACCTCTTTCCGACGCTTTGCGGACTCACCGACACCACGCCGCCGGCGGGGGTCGAGGGACGGGACCTGGCGCCGCTGTGGCGCGGCGAGCGAGAGAGCGTGCGCGACTCGCTGTTCTTGACCTACGAGAACTCGATGCGCGCTGTGCGCGACGCGCGCTACAAGCTCATCCGCTACCCGCGCGTCGACCACCGGCAGCTGTTCGACCTGCAAGAAGACCCCGACGAGCGCCACGACATCGCCGCCGCGCCCGAGCACGCTGAACGCGTCGCCCGCATGACGGAGCTGATGCGCGACTGGCAGCGCCGCACCGATGACCCCCACCCACTCGAGGTCGACGAGCCCGAGCCGATGGAAATCGACCTCACCGGCCGCGCGCGCAAACCGGACCGCTGGCAACCGCAGTGGATCATCGACAAGTACTTCGGAGAACAGCGATGAGCGACGAGAAGAACGCCAGCCCGCTGAAGTGGGTCGGCGGCTTGGTGGTCGCCGTACTCGCGGCGCTCGGCTACATCAAGCTCGACGAGAGCGAGCCGGCGACACCGGACGCAAGTCCAGCGATCCACGCGCCGGAGGCGAGCACGACCCCGACGCCGGACGCCACCGTGCACACTCCGGCACCCGCCGCAGAAACCGCTGCCGAGCCCGCCGCTGACTCCGCTAGCGAACGGCGCACTGCGGTGGTGATGGGCCCCAAGGGCCGCACCGACCTCGCACCGACACTCGAGCGCATCGAGAAGGGGATCGAGCACCCCCACCGCAACGACGGCAGCGTGTTCCAGAACCGCGAGCGGCGCTTGCCGCGCAAGCCGTCGGGCTACTACCGCGAGTACGTGCACCCCACGCCGGGGGAGCGCGGGCCAGGCGCCCAGCGCGTCGTGATCGGCAAGGACGACGAGGTCTACTACACCGCCGATCACTACAAGACCTTTCGCCGCGTGAAGTGGGACTTCCGCTGGGAGGAGCGATGACCGCCGACGACCCCCTCGCACCGTTTCGATTCGACGACGAAGCCACGCTGCTCGCCGCCGACGACTACGCCCACGTGGCGCGCATTCCCGCAGGCCTGCGCCGCAAGCGCGAGCTGATGGCGGCGCTGGCGGCCAGCCTCGCCCTGCCGCGCTACTTCGGCAGCAACTGGGATGCGCTGTCCGACTGCCTCCGCGACCTGTCCTGGCTGCCGGCGGGCAAGGTGCTGCTGCTGCACGGTGACGTGCCCCCCAAGCGCGGCGCGCACCGCGAGACCTACCTCGACATCCTGCGGGAGGCACAGCAGAGCTGGGCCGAGGACGACGTGGGCAGGCTGGTGGCGGCGTTTCCCGCGGCGGCACGGAGCGAGGTCGAGCGCCGGCTGGGCGACGTCGCCGCCGACGATGCGGACGAATAAGGGACCCACCGCGAAGGCTGCCCGTAGAACGATCGGTAGCGCACCAACGCCCGTGCGGAGACCAACCATGGCAACGACCCGACTCACGCTCTCCTGCGTCGTCCTGCTCCTGGCCGGGACCGGCTGCACCGACACCACGGTCGTCGACAGCATCCCCGGCCCGCCGGCCGCCGCGCATCCGACTTCGGCGCCCACCGCGGCGGCGACCACGCCGCAGGTCGAGAAGGTCGTCAAGACCGAGGCCGAGTGGCGCGCCCAGCTGACCCCGGAGCAGTACCACGTCACTCGCGAGAAGGGCACCGAGCGCGCCTTCACCGGCGAGTACTGGAACCACAAGGGAGACGGCGAGTACCGCTGCATCGGCTGCGACCTGCCGCTGTTCGACTCGGAAACCAAGTTCGACTCGCGCACCGGCTGGCCGAGCTTCTATCAACCTCTGCGCGCCGAAGCCGTCGCGACAGAGCGCGACACGACGTTCGGCATGGTCCGCGTCGAGGTTCTTTGCGCGCGCTGCGACGCCCACCTCGGCCACGTCTTCGACGACGGGCCGCGGCCCACAGGCATGCGCTACTGCATCAACAGCGCCGCGCTGCGGTTCGCGCCGGACGTGCAGTAGCGGCGGCGACACGTTGACGGGCGGATCACTCGACGCCAACAGCGAACGGCGCCGCACTCGGCAGCGCCAGCAAGTCCAGAGTCCCGGCGCGGAACAAGCGAACGTGCCACGCGTAGTCGCCCAACGGCGCGGTCTCCGGTAGGAAGAGGCCGAAGGCAACACCGCGCAGCGCGACGGGTGTCCAGTTGGCGACGAAGGGCACCGGGGACAGCGACAGGCCCCCGCCCGCCTGCAGGTAAGCCAGAGTGCCGTCCGGCAGCTCGAGCATGACCCACGCGTCGAGCGGCGGGGGCGCCACACCGGGGGCGACGTCCAACGTCAGCGTGTGTAGCCGACCCGCAGTGAGCGTGGCCGCGTTGACCTCCGCCGCGGCGTGGAGCGCGTTGGGCCTTGACTGCGCGTTCGCCGGATCGCCACCGGCCACGACCTCGGTGCGGTCACCGTAGCCGTCCTCGTCGCGATCGACGCCGATACGCAGGCCACCGCCTCGGGGCACGACCGTGTAGGTGAGCGGCTCGCTGGCTGAAGCCGTCGCCCGCAGAGCGGCTGGGCTCACCGTTTCGCCATCGACGTCACCCACGAACACGCCGAACAGGCGGTCGAAGAACCAGCCGCGCGGTACCCCGCCGACGACCCCCTTGACCACGACATCGGTCCGGCCGGGGCGCTGGCCGGCGAGCGCCAGCATCGCCGCGACGGCGTCCGCTTGGCCGAACGCCGGCACTGCCGCGCCATCGCTGACCGTGACCTGCTTGCCGACCGCCGCGTGCGTGTCCTGACTGGGCGGCCCCGGCGGATTGGCGGTGTTCTCCGGGTTGGGATTGACGTCCTCACCAAAGCCGGTGAACGCGAGCACCAGGGCGACGAAGTCGGCCACTGCCTGGTCGGAGCCAAAGTCGAAGATGCGCGCCATCGCCCGGCGGACGACGGTGTCCTCGCGCCCGTCGTTCATGTAGCCGAAGCCGGTCTTGCTTTGCTGGCTGGTGAAGTCGGTGCCGATCTTCTCGTAGAGATTGCGCCAGCTCTGCCCCTTGTTGCCGCGGTGGATCGTCGTGTCATCCGGCCGCAGCGCGAGGTGTGACTCGCCGTTGGGCCCCTTGGGAATCGTCACGTAGCGCCGGCCGTTCCAGCGCATGTGCGTGGTCATTCCGGTGGGCAGCGTGTGGCACTGCACGCACCGCGTCGCTCCGGGCGCGGTCTGGGTGAACAGCCGAAAGCCGCGCTCGGCGTTGCCGTTGGGCAGCGGCGCCCCGGCGGGCAGCGCGTAGCGACCGGTGGAGACGATGCCATCGAGCGGCAGGTCCGTCGGCAAACTGTTGTCGAAGCTGCGGAACGGGTTGGGCGGATAGGCGACGGTCGCCAAGAAGTCCTCGAACTCCTGCATCTCCGCCGCCTGCAGCGGACCGTCGTCACCCTGCAGACTCTGGTAAGCGCCAGCAAACCCCTCGATGCCGTCCTTGTCGCCGCGGTGATGGAACGGCTCGAGTCCGATGATGTCCTGCAGCGTCTGCGTCGTCATCGGCCCCTTCATCGGGTGCCAGTCCTGATAGCCGGGCAAGAAGCCGGTGGCGTAGAGGTTGTGTGCGTTGGGGCCCGGCTTCGGCACGTGCTGCGGCGCGGTGACGTTGGTCCCCAGCACGGCCTGCATGGCCCCCTGCGGGTCGCCGAGGTCCCAGGCCAGCGCGTCTTCGCGCGCATCGATGTGGCACGACGCACACGATGCTTGCCCCAACCCCGACGTCGCATGCGTGTCGTACAGGTGGCGGCGGCCGACGCGGATCGCGGCCGGCGTGGGATCGAACATCGGCACGGTCGCCAACAGGGTCTCCGGCGCCGCCAGGCCGACGACCGAGATCGTGGCCGCGAAACGATCGAGCACGTAGAGCTGCTGCCGTCCCTCGTCGATCGCGACACCCACCGGCCCCTCGCCGACCTCGACGCGGCCGAGCCGATTGCCGGCGGGGTCGACGACGATCACGTTGTTCGAGCCCATGCCCGTGACGTAGCCGCGCGTGCCGGCTCCGTTCCAGACGATGCCGCGCGGATCGCCGATCGAGCGATCGCGCTCGCTCTGCGCGACGTTGGGGGTCGAGTAGTCCAGGTGCCCGGCGTTGAGATCGACGACCGTCGCGCCGGCCGGATCGGCTGGATCGAAGACGCCGAGCTGCACGCGCACGAAGGTGCCGTTGATGTTGGGCTCGAAGCGAATCTCGTTGGTCGCATCCGTGCCGACCACGGTCACCGCGCCACTCGCCGGGTTGACGGCAATGGCCATGACCGCGTTCATCAGGCCAGTGGCAAAACCGCGCACTGCCAGCGTGCCGGCATCGATCACCGCGACGTCGCGATCGGGCATGTCCCAGCCGACGACGCGCAGGCTCGCGTTGGCACGCTCGCCGCTGATCCACCGCGTCCAGTCACCGCCGTTGTCGTCGAGCCACTGCCCACTCGCGTTCTTCCGGACGATCAACCCGACGGGCGGCGCGGGGTTGGCGCCGCCGGGCAAGTACTCGCTCTTGATCGGCGGCACGAATGAGCCGACTGCCGGCGGCGCCAACGTCGGGCCGCCCGTGTTGGGTGGCGGGTTGGTGCCGCCGTATGGTCCCTCGGTGAACACCGGCGCTCCGGTCAGCGGCCCGGCCGCGTTGCCGCCGGCGACGTTGGGGATGAGGTTGCGCCGATCACCACCACCGACCAGCGTGGTCGCGTTGCTGGAGCGAAACACAGCGGCATAGACCTCGCTGCCGTCCGCGCTCACCGCGAGCGCACGCGGCTCTTCGACCGGCAGATCGACGGTCGCCACCAATGCCCTTGTCGCCGGGTCGAACACCAGCACCTGGTTGGCCTGCGAGCACGCGACGAATGCCCGTTGCGGCGTGCCCGCGAACACGACGTCGTACGGCTCGTCGGCGGTGTGCAGCGTGGCGACCACGCGCGCGACACCGGTGTCGACGACGCTGATCGAGTCCGAAACGTGGTTGACGACCCACGCCTCGCTGTCCGTGCGAAAGCGAACCGAGACGGGGTCGAGGCCGACCGGTACGGCGCCGCGCGCCACCGGTAGACCCGAGTCGAGCGCGAACAGCTCGACGCGATTGTCCGGCAAGTTGACCGCCGCCAGCGTCGCGCCGTCGGGACTGACGTCGATGGCGTGCAGGGGCGGGTTCTCCCAGTTCACGAAGGGCTGGGCCGCGACGGGAGCGGCCGCGAGGACCGCCAAAAGCAGGCGGAGGACGACGGGGTAGCGCATGGGGCGACTCCGGGGGAGCTGGTCGGACTGCACGATAGCGCCCCACGAGTCGCGGGCCGGTTCTCCACGGCCCGGCTCAGCCCTCGCCGTTGCCGCCGCGGCCGCGCCGACCCCGACCGCCGCGCCGGCGGCCGCCGCGCCGGCGGCGCTTCTTCTTGCCGACCTGCTCGGCGCTCGGGCGGTTGGGCGCGCGGCGGCCGGCACCGCCGCGACGTCCGCGGCGCTTGCGCCCGCCGCGCTTGCGGCGCGACGGCGCCGACTGCTCGTCGGCGCTCGGCAGCGACGGCTTGGCCATGGTCTCGGCCAGCGCCACCAGCTGCTCCTCCGTCTCGGGCTCGGGCAGCACCGCCGAGGCCGGCACCTCCTCTTCGCCACTCCAGGCGATGTCGAGCGCGACGGCGCTGGCAGCGCGGTAGAGCGGGGCGAACGCGGTCAGCACTTCCAGCGGCTCGGGCCACGAGCGCGGCGGGCCGACGGCACGGATCGCGCCGACGGCGACGTCCGGCGCCGCGATGTGGAAACCGAGCGAGGCGAGATCGCCGGCGACGTCGTACTCGTCCGGCTGCGGCGCCTCGATGAACTCCTCTTCGTCCTCTTCGGCCAGCGCGTCGGCACCGGCGCGATCGGTCGATGCCCGCGCGCTGCGGATCTCGCGCAGCTCGGCCAGCAGCTCCTCTTTGCTGCGGCCGCGCAGCTCGAACAGCAGGAACGGGTCGCGATCGAGCGCTTCGGCCAGGACGAACTGCGCCGCCGCGACGTGGCTGCACGGAAAGTCCGGCTCGTCACAAGTGCACTCGACCTCGACCTCGTGCCGGCGCTTGGGAAACAGCGACGCGCGGCACTGCGCAAAGACGCGCTCGACGTCGCGCGGCATCTCGCCAGACAGTAGCTTGGCGGCGTAGAGCGCCTTGCGCGTCAGCCGGCGCAGCACGCGCTCCCAAACCACGGCCGACAGCGTGCGCAGCCGAATCTTGAGCTCGTAGACCTCGTCGTCCTCGCCGGGCACCACCGCCTGGATGCGCCCGGGTCCGATCTTGAAGTCGCGCACTGCATCCGTCGTGCCCGGCGCCGCCGCGAGCGACCGCGACCAACCGCGACCCAGCCGGCGCAACGCCTGGATCCACCGCGAACCCCACCAGGTCTCGGTGAACGCCTGTCCCCGCGGACCGCTCATTCGTCGTCTCCTTCGCCGTCGTCCTCGACCGCGTCACTGGACAGCTCGACCAGGGCGCGCAGCTCGTCGTCGCGCAGCTCGCTGAGCCACTGCTCGCCATCGCCGTAGGCGATCTCCGCCAACCCCCGCTTCTCGTCCAGCATGTGCGCGATCTTCTCTTCCAACGTGCCGAGCGCGACCAGCTTGTGCACGTAGACCGTCTCGGTCTGGCCGATGCGGTGCGCGCGGTCGGTGGCCTGCGCCTCGACCGCCGGGTTCCACCACTGGTCGTAGTGGAACACGTGCGTGGCGCGAGTCAGGTTGAGGCCGGTGCCGCCCGCCTTGAGCGACAGGATGAACACCGGCGGCGCGTCGGCGGCCTCCTGGAAGCGCTCCACCATGTCGTCGCGCGCCCGGGCGTTGAGACCGCCGTGCAAGAACGGCACCTCCCAACCGAACGCCGACTCCAGATGCGCGACCAGCAGCTTGCCCATCTCCACGTACTGAGTGAACACCAGCGCGCGGTCGCCCTGGCCGACGGCCTCCTCGAGCATCTCGGTGAGCCGCGCCAGCTTGCCGGAATCGGCAGCGCTGACGGTGCCCTTCTTCAGATAGTGCGCGGGGTGGTTGCACACCTGCTTGAGCGCGGTCAACAGCGCCAGCACCTTGCCGCGCCGCTGCATGCCGCTCTTGCCCTGGATGTCCTTCCAGGTATCCGCCACGGTCTTGCGGTACAGCTTGACCTGCTGCGCCGACAGACTGCACGCCACCGTCGCCTCGACCTTGTCCGGCAGGTCCGGCGCGACGTTGGGATCGGTCTTCAACCGGCGCAGGACGAACGGCTCCACCAACCGGCGCAGGCGTTTGGCTGCGCGCGGGTCGCGGTAGCGCTCGATCGGGCGCGCGACCACGCGGCGGAACTCGGCCAACGGCCCCAGCAGGCCGCGGTTGCCCCAGTCGAGGATCGACCACAGATCGGCCAACCGGTTCTCCACGGGCGTGCCGGTGAGCGCCAGCTTGCGCTTGGCGTGCAGCCCGCGCAGCGCCTGGGTCTGCGCCGCGCTCGGGTTCTTGATGTTCTGCGCCTCGTCGATCACGATCCCCGCCCACTCCATCTCGCCGAGCAGCTCGGCGTCGAGCCGCGCGGTCGAGTAGGTGGTCATCACCAGCGCGCCGGCGGGGCAGTTCTCTTCGAACTCGTCCAGCGAGCGCGCCCGGTCGGGGCCGTGGTGGCGCCGCACCGGCAGCTTGGGCACGAACTTCTCCGCTTCGCGGCCCCAGTTGCCGAGCACCGACGTCGGGCAGACGAGCAGCGTCGGCCGCCACTCGTCCGGATCGGTCTCACGCAACCGCTGCAGCAGCGCCAGGGTCATCGGCGTCTTGCCCAAGCCCATCTCGTCGGCGAGCACCGCGCCGACACCCTGCTGTTGCATGTGCACCAACCAGCCGAGACCGACCTTTTGGTAGCCGCGCAACTCACCGACGAACCCCTTGGGCTCTTCCATCGGCTGCGCGCGCTCGTGCAGCGCGTCGACCAGCTCTTTGAGCTCATCGACCGCGACCACCGGCACCTCCGGGGCATTGGGCGCCACCGGTGCAGTGCCGCGCAAGGCGAAGGTCAGCGCCTCGGCGATCGAGCCGCGACCCTCGGGGATGCCGTGGATCACGCGCGTCAGCGTCGCCAAGTCACGCGGATCGATGCACACCCAGCGACCCTTCCACCGCTTCAGCGCTCCCTTGGAACGCACCAGCGACTGGAACTGCCGGCCGGAGAGGATCTCACCGTCGAGCACGATGTTGCAACGGAAGCCCGCCGGTGCATCCCAGGCGATGGCGTGGCCGTTGTCGGCGTCGCGCTGCACCTCGCCCGACACCTCGAGCTGTGCGTGCAGCCGCCGTTCGCCGCCGCGGTCGAACTCGCGCGGAATGCGCACCCCGTGCCCCATCAAGCCGAGCAACGGCGCCGACGACGACAAGAACTGCCACGCTGCGCCGGGCCGTAGATTGACGTGCGTCGGCCGCGGCCGGCCGAGGCTGCGCTCGATCGGCGCGAAGGTGCGCGCCGCCTCGCCCAGCGCCCGCAGGATGGTGTCGTGCGGATTGCGCACCGTGCGCTGGAACATCCGCGCGTTCTCACTGCCCAGCGTCCACACCGAGGCGAGCGGCAACACCTGCGCCAAGTCGTCGGTCGACTGCAGCTCGTACTCGAGCCGCCACGGCTCGGTCTCCGGCGCCTCGTCGGCGGGACGGTTGAGCTCGAACAGCACGCGCACGGGCTGAGCACCGGCGCCGAGCGCGGCGTGCGACCAGCTCCACAGCTCGTCGGGCAAGTGCCGCTCGGGCAAGCCCTGCGGCTCGAACGACGGATCCCCACCGACCAGCGCCCCGAGCCACCGCTGCGCCCAGTCGGGGGCGTCGGCGGGAGCCCCCACCGCACGCACCCGCGCCATCGCCTGGCGCATCAGGGTGTCGGCACACGAATCCAAGAACTCGCGCAGCACCGCCGCCGCCGGCGCGAACTTCGGCCCTTCGTCGACCGCCTCTTCGTCCTCGACCGCACCATTGGTCCGCGCCTTGCCGTTGGACCGCGCCGAGTTGCGCCCACCGGCGTCTTCTTCTTCGTCGTCGTCGTCGTCGACTTCGACTTCGTCGTCGTCGTCGTCATCGTCGTAGTCGGCGTCGTAGTCCTCGTCGTCCCAGTCGTCGCCGTCATCGTCTTCTTCTTCGGCCTCGTCCTCGCCCTCATGAGGCCAGGCGTGCGCGCACGCGGGCATCGCTCGCGACAACAACCGGAACCGCTCGCGGTCCTCGTCTTGCGCAAGCACGACCGCCCACGTCGCGGCGCACGGCTCGCCCTCGTCGCCGCCGTCGATCGTCGGCAAGAAACGGCCGGCAGCGACCAGCTCGAGCGCGAACTTGGCGGCGTAGCTCCAGGCGGCGATCGCATCGCTCGGACTCGCCGAGCGGTGCGAGCGACCATTGCCCCCCTCGACCCGCGACAGCAGCGACAAGCCGATGGTCAAGGGCATCGCGCAGGCATCGACGGACTGCAGCTGCCACAACGAGACCCCTTCTTCGGGCTCGTCGACCGGCACCACGACCTCGATGCGCCGCGCCTCGAGCTTGGGCAGCCCGGCACCTACCCAGGCGCGCAACGCCGCTTCGGCGTCGCCCTCCGGGCTCCAGAACACGAACTCTCCGGCTCCGCGACGCTCGCCGTCGGGGCGGAACAGACAACGCACTGAGCGAATGCTCGGCGGTTTCTTGGTTTTTGCGGCCAAGGGATGGACGGACGTCGACTGCGCGACGGGTTTCGCGGTGGCTTCGAGCGACCACGGTGACACGCCCCGGCCGAAGTGGGATGGCTTCCCGTTCCTCCAGGGTGCCACGGCAATGGCCGCGACGATCGCCGGGCTGGCTGCAGCGGCGTCTCGCGCCGTGCCCGCTGGCGATCCCGGCGAAGGTCGAACCAGCGTCGCCGCCCACTCTAGCGGCAGTCCGGCGCGGCGCCAATGGCCTTGCAAGGCGATTCTCGCCCGGTCGACCCGCCGGGCCGAACGCCCGCCCGAACGCTCTACGACGGCTCGGAGAGGTGATCGAGCACGAGCTGCACGCGGCGCTCGATCGCCTGCTCGGGCACGCGGACCGGGGAATAGCCCAGCTCCCGATACACGGCCTCCAGACAATCCCGCAGCGCGATCGAAGTCGCCGCGTCACTGGTCCTGCCGGTGGCGCGGCGCACGTGCGCGGCGGACAGTGTGTCGAGCACGAACACCCGGTCGTAGCGCTGCGCGTCGATCGCCGCCGCCAATCCGGCCGGCGCCGGCACGCCGAAGTGCCGGCAGTACGCCAGGCCGTCGACCCGACTGCGATCCAGGAACAGGACCGCGGGCGCGCGGCGCAACGCCGCCTCCTCGAGCTCGATCTGACGCCGCAGAACGCGTTCTTGGAACGCCACGCGGTGCCCCTGCCGCCACTGCCGCTGGCCCTCGACACCGAGCTCGGCGTTGAGCTCCTCGATGACCTGGATGCCGGCCTCGGGCACCGCGTCGTAGCCGCGCGCCACCAGCGCCTCGACCAGCGTGGTCTTGCCGGAGAACGGTCCGCCGGTGATGACAGCGAGCTGCGTGCGCACGCGGGGATCTTATCGGGTCGCGCGGAAAGGCTTGGCAGCACGCCGAAAACCGGCTACGCCCGGGATGTGCCCACTTCCAGCTACGACGACACCAACGTCTTCGCCAAGATCCTGCGCGGCGAGATCCCGGCCGACGTGGTCTTCGAGGACGACGTCTGCCTGGCGTTTCGCGACGTCTCGCCGCAGGCACCCAGTCACGTCCTGGTGATCCCGAAGGCGCCGATCGCCAAGCTGGCGGACGCGACTGCCGATGACAAGGCGGTTCTCGGCCACCTGCTCTGGGCCACCGGCGAAGTCGCGCGCCGGCTCGGCATCGATGAGAGCGGCTTTCGCGTCGTGATCAACAACGGCGCGGGCGCCAACCAGACCGTGTTCCACCTCCACCTGCACGTTCTGGGCGGGCGTAACTTCCGCTGGCCACCGGGCTAGAACGACAGAGAAGGCGTATGGTCGTGCATCTGCCGCGCGCGGCAGCGCCTTGTGAACATGGAAATCGGTCAGCTCCTGATCGGCGGTGAGTGGCGCGACGCCGCGTCGGGCACGACCTACTGCACGATCGACCCCGCCGACGAGCAGACCAGCGCGACCTGTGCGGTGGCCGATGCCGCCGACGTCGACGCGGCAGTCGGCGCCGCGCGCGCGGCGTTCGACGGCTGGGCGTCGACGCCGCCCGAGCGGCGCGCGGCGGCACTCGACGCACTGGCGGCGGCGCTGGAGGCGCGCGCCGACGAAGTCGCCAAACTCGAGGTGCGCAACACCGGCAAGACGTGGTTCGACGCGCGCCGCGTCGAGGTACCGCTCGCCGCGCGCGTGCTGCGCTACTACGCCGGCTTGGCGACGCAGATCACCGGCGACACGATTCCAGTGGCCGGCGAGGCGTTTGCCTTCACCACGCGCGAGCCGGTCGGCGTGGTCGCCGCCATCGTGCCGTGGAACTTCCCGCTGCTGCTCGCGATCTGGAAGATCGCGCCCGCCCTGGCCGCCGGCTGCACGGTAGTCGCCAAGCCGGCGAGCCTGACGCCACTCAGCCTGCTCGCGCTCGGTCGGCTGGCGCTCGACACCGGTCTGCCAGCCGGCGTCCTCAACATCGTTACCGGGCCGGGCGACGCGGTCGGCGGCGCGCTGGTGCGCCACGCCGGCGTCGACAAGGTGGCGTTCACCGGCTCGACCGCGGTCGGGCGCTCGGTGGCGCGCGATGCAGGTGACACGCTCAAGCACGTGTCGTTGGAGCTCGGCGGCAAGTCGCCCAACCTGGTGTTCGCCGATGCCGACCGGACGGCCGCGGTCCGCGGCGCGCTCACCGGAATCTTCTACAACAAGGGCGAGGTGTGCGCCGCCGGCTCGCGACTTCTCGTGCAACGCTCGATCCACGCCGAGTTCGTCGAACAACTGCGCACTGCCGTCGACAAGTTCGTCGTTGGCCACCCGATGCAGCCCGGAGTGCGCGTCGGACCGGTGATCAGTGCCCAACAACGCGACACCGTGCTCGGCTACATCGCCCGTGGCATCGACGAGGGCGCCCGGCTGGTCACCGGCGGCGCGCGCGTCCGCGTCGGCGACGGCAAGGGACACTTCATCGCGCCCACGATCTTTGACGACGTCAAGAACGGCATGACCATTGCCCGCGAAGAGATCTTCGGGCCGGTGTTGAGCGTGATCCCGTTCGACGACGTCGACGACGCCGTCGCGATCGCCAACGACACCGAGTACGGGCTGGCCGCCGGGGTGTGGACCAAAGACCTCGGCCGCGCGCTGCGCACCGCGCGGCGGTTGCGGGCCGGCACGGTCTGGGTCAACACCTACAATGTCTACGATCCCGCCGTGCCGTTCGGCGGGTTCAAGAGCAGCGGCATCGGCCGCGAACTGGGGATCGAGGCCATCTCGAGCTACGTGGAGACCAAGTCGACATGGGTGAACCTGGACCGCTGAAGCAGCAACTCGACGAGCCGGACGTGTTCTTCCTGCCGCTGTCGGTGCCCGAGCTCGACGCGTTCGACGACCTCGACGCCGGCGTGCTGTCCCGCCGCTTGCCGCACTTCCTGCACCTCCTGCTCAACGAGGGCGACCAGGCGCCGACCGGGCTGCTCGAGGTGCAATCGCCGCCCGACGAGGGCCCGGTGCACTGGGTCACGCTGGAGGAGCCGATCGACCCCGACGAGGCGTTGCAGCTGCTGCCCGACGCCGATACGGTGCGCGCGCTGGTCACCGGCGTGCTCGGCCGTGAGGGCGACGCACTCAGCGTGACCCTGTGGGTGCACCGCAACGGCGAGGACACCCAGTGCGTCGAGGGCCGGCTGTCGACCGGCGCGCCGATGGCGGGACTGCGGCGGCTGACGGTGCGATTGGCGCGCGCGCTCGAGCTGACCCCCTTCTGGCCCGAGGCGGGGCTACTGACCGAGCGCGGCGACGCGTTCATGGCGTTCTTGCAGGGGCTAGACGGAGCCGCCCTGCTCAACGGCCACCTCGACATCGACGAAGTCCTCGATCCGCGCCTCAGCTTGGCGCCGTTCGCCGGCGCGCTCGAGCTGGACCACGGCTTCGGGCTGGCGCTGCGCACCGCGCACATCAGCATGGCCAACGCGCTGGAGAGCGGGCGCATGACCACCGCGGCATCGGTGGCGACGCTGGACGCGTGCTTCGCCTCGCTGCCGGCCGATGGGGATGGCTGCGTCGCGGTCGCCGAGCACCTGGCGGTGTTGGGCGACGAGGACCGCGCGCGCGCCTGGCTGGAGCACGCCACGAGCCTCTCGCCGGTGCCGGTGCGCGCGCTCGAGAGCTTGGGCATCCTGCTCGCCAACCAGGGCGACACCGCCCGGGCGCAAGAGCTGTGGCGGCGCGGGCTGGAGCTCGACGGGCACCCCGACTTCTTGGCCCATTTGGCGCGGCTGGCGTTCAGCGAAGGCGCGACGCACGATGGCTGGGATCGCGCGCTGCGCGGCCTGCGCCGCATGTGCGAGCGCGCGATACGCCCCGGCGAGTGGGACGACGACGGCCGCGGCGCCGGTCTGCTGCTGCGCTACCTGGTCGAGCACCTCGACGACGAGAAGCCGCCGGAGGAGCTGGGTGACCTGCTGCTCGATCTGGTCGACGCGCTGCAGACGCCGTCCGACCGCATCGAGCTCGGCCGCTGTCTGCTGGCGGTCGGCGCCACCGACGCGGCGCGCAGCGAGCTGCTCGCCGGGCTCGCGCAGACCGACGACCCCCGCCTGCGCGACGTCGTCGCCCGTGCGCTGCTCGCGATCGACATTCCCGACTTCGACCGCCGCTTCGCCGCTGCGGTCGACGTCGCCGCGCACGGCGACGACCCCGGGCTCGCGGTCGAAGAGCTGGCCGCGATGCTCGACTACCAGGCCTCGTTCTGGCCGGCGCTGTTCTTCATGGGCGTCGCCGAGCGCCGCCGCGGCAACACCGACCGCGCCCTCGACCTGATGGCCGACGTGCTCGCGCTGCGCCCCGGCCAACCCGACGCGCTGGGCGAGATGGCCGACCTGTTCGCCGCGCGCGGCAACCCCAAGCGCGCGCTCGAGTGCATCGACGACGCACTGGCAGCGGATGGCGAGGACGCGCAGATGCTGGGTTCGCGGGCGCGCTACCTGGCGGCGCTCGGGCGGCGGCGGGATGCGCGCGAGGCGGTCGACCGCGCGCTCGCGGTCGATCCCGACCAGGCGGAGCTGTTGGAGCTGAAGCGGCGGCTGGGGTAGGCCAGGGCCAACGAAACGAGGAGGCGTGGTCGTGTCGATCCGGGCACTGTGCGCAGCTTCGCCACTTCGACGCACCACAGTCCTCCTGACCGTCGCGTTCTCAGCGACGTTGGCCTTGGTCCACGCCGGCGCGGCGGGCAGTGACACGACACCTCCGGCGCCAGCAGCGGGCCCGGGACTGATGCCACGAGTGCCGACCTCAGGGCAGAAGACCGCCGAGCCGACGGGCACCGTCGACGGCCGCATCGCGGTCCGCGCGGCCAGAGGCCCCGAGGTCGTGGTCGCCGGTCGGTGTGTCGACCGCAGGACGTGGCTCCCACTCGCTGGCTGCCGAGTCGAGCTGGAGGCCCTCGGCTCCGTCGCCGAAGAGCACCCCCGACCCGGACCACTCCGACGCGAAGGGACGTCGGGCGCCGATGGTCGGTTCCAGATCGCCGCGTCTCGACACTTCCTCGAGAAGTTCCAGCTGCGCGTGGCCCGCGACGGGTACGGGGCCGTGCACAGCCCGGGGCGCATCGGAGACGCCAAGGACTCCGTCATTCTCGCCGGCGATGTGCCGATGAGCCCGGCGAGCACGCTCGAGGGCAGAGTCGTCGACCTGCACGGCGCCCCGGCGGCCGGCGTTCCGCTTTGGATCAGGCTGCGGCCCGCGCCGGAAGAGTGCGCGCCCGGGTTCCACGTCCGCGATTCAGCTTCGGTGACGACCACCGCCGACGGCTCGTTTCGCATCGAGGGCTTGGCTCCCGGCCGAGTGGACGCGATGCACACATCCGCCACTCCCTACGAGCTCGCGTTCGGGCCGCAGGGATTGACGCTGCATCGGGGCCAAGGCCGAGCGTACCTGGAGATCGTCGTCCGCCCGCGCGCAGTGCTCGAGGGAGTCGTGCTCGACGCGCGCGGCACACCGGTCGCCGACGCCACGGTGATCTGGCGCGACGCGCGCGACGGCTCGCGGCGCTCGGCGCGTGCGACCGCGACTGGAGCGGACGGCCGCTTTCGACTGTGGCGCGGGCACGATTGGTTCAACGGCGGCTGCGGTCCCCGCGGCCGACTGCAGGTCGTGCATGCCGGATGCGACCCGATCGTGACCGAGGACAGCTACGAATGGGGACGGCGCGATGTGCTCATCGTCGCGCGGCGGCAATCCCTGCTGCGGGTATCCGTGCGCTGCGCCGACCGGGGAACACCGATCGCGGCCTTTCGCGCGGCCGTGGTCCCCTGCGCCCCGGACAGCGCGGGAGAACCCGGACGGTGGCACACCAGCGTCGCCGGCGGCGGTGAGATCGATCTGCCCGCACGCCGCGGAGTCAACGAGCTGCAAGTCTTACCCGAGAATCCCGCCTGGTCGCCCGTCGTGATGCGCGTGGCGATCGATGCGCCGGTCCGTGAGCTCGCCGTCGAGCTGCGCCGCAGGCACGAGTGCGCGCTGCGCGTGACCGTCGACGGCAAGCCAGCGGTCGGCGCCTGGATCGAAGTCGCGCTGCCGACCGCGGGGACCGGCGAGGAGTTCATCCACGAGCTCGGCCGATCGCCCGGCCCGACTCTCGGTGCGGCGGCTCTCCTGCACCGCGCGCGTTGCGACGAAGACGGGATCGCGCGCGTCAGCGGACCGCCCACGACGACGCTGACACTGCAGGTGACAGGCGGCGGCCTTTCCAGCGGCCGAACGACCCGAGTCCGCCTCGATCCCGGTATCGCGCAGCTCGAGATCGCGCTCACGGCCAGCGGCGGCGACCGCGGCCGCGACTAGCACTAGCGAAACACGTCGGGCACGAGCTCCTCGATCCAAGCCGCCACTTCGCGCGCCACGATGGCGTTGCCGATTTCACTGTAGTGACCTCGCTCGGCGAACAACGCCGCGCCGTGCTCCCCATACCCCGCCGCCAAAGCGGCGATCACGTCACGCCCCGCATGCACCGCGGTCAACTGAGCCAGGAACGGCGCGTACGGGACTTCGTGCCCCCGCGCGACGTCGATGATGTCGGCATCCCCCGGCAGTAACACGAACGCGAAGCGCGCACCCTCGTCCTCCGCCAGCCGCCGCAGGTCGGCGACGATCCTCAGGGTCAGCTCGGAGGCTTCGCTGCCCGGTCGCAGCGCGGTGCGACGCAGGCTCACGTGCGGCGACCTGACGGCGGCGCTGGCCGCGAGTAGGCCGAGGACCCGGCTGCGCATCCACCACGCGCGGTCCCACATGCCGGGGGCGAAGAACGACTCGAGCGAGGCGAGCTCCCACGCCGCGAAGTCGCGCGCCGCGCGCGCCACCTCGGCCGGTCGAGCGGTCGGCACGTTGCGCAGGGCCAGGCCGTCGCCGGCGAGGACGAAACGCGGTTTCGAGAACGTCATGTCCCGCATGCCGGGCTCGCGCACCACCGGCACGACGTTGACGTTGCGGACGACGTCGGCGGGGTGCAACCCCAGCAGCACCAGTCCCGGTCGGTAGGCGCGCCCGCACTCGCGGTAGCGCAGGTAGGCCTGGTCGACTCCGTAGGCGGGCACGCCGAGGTTCAGCACCTGCACGACCCGCTCGCCCGAGCTGAGCGCGCGCTCGGTGAGCGCCGGCCACGCGTGCTCGGCACCGACTTCGGACCCGTGCGTGAACGAGTCGCCGACGGCGACCACGCGGAGAGCGCTGCCATCGGCGTCGCGCGAGTACGACCGCGAGGCCTCGGCGACCCGGACTCCGCCGGCATCGTAGAACCCCCCTTCCCTCGGGTTGCGGGCCCCCTCCCGCGGCACCCACCCACAGACGGGGTGGTAGCGGAGATAGCCCCGCTCCGGATGCGCTTCGACCCGATCGGCGAAGTCCCGCAGGGCCTCGTGCGGCGCGGGGTCCGGCGGCAATGCGACGCCCCAAAGGGTCTCCCGCCCAGCGCTGTCGACCTCCACGCAGGCCCACGCCACCCCCTCGGCGACCGCGAACGCGGCCACCCCTCCCCCCAGCACGCTGAGGCCGACTCGCCAGAGCAAGCGACGCATGGCCGCGAATCTGCCGCAGGTGCTTGACGCTTCCCATATGTCACTTTATGGTGACCTATACCTTGAACCAATTGGAGGCACCCTTGTCATCTCCCGCCACGCAACTCGACCCTCGCGCCGCGCGCTACGACCTCGAGATCCTCATCGACGCCCCCCGCGACCACGTCTGGAGCACGCTGATCCAACGCCCCAACGACTGGTGGATCGCCGACATGCGCTGCGTCGCCGCCGACGCCACCATCGCGCTGGATGCCCAGGCCGGCGGCGCGCTGGTCGAGCGCGCCGCCGACGGCGGCGAGCTGCTGTGGGGCACGGTGCTCGCGATTCAGCCGCGGCAGTCCCTCAACCTCGCCAGCGCGATCGCGCCGCCGTTCGGCGGACCTTGCCAGACGTATCTGCTGATCGAGCTGCTGGATCAAGGCAGCGCCACCGTGGTCCGCATGACGCACTCGTTGCACGGCCACTTCGGCGACGAGACGATCCCGCAGATGAAGGACGGCTGGCGCCTGCTGCTCGAGGGCCTCAAGGCCACCGCCGAGGAACGCCCGACCGCCAATGGCTGACGCCGATCGCATCTGGAAGGCGCTGTCGGACCCCACGCGGCGGGCGATGCTGGATCTGCTCGCCGAGGGGCCGCGGACCACCGGCGATCTGTGCGCTCGTTTCGAGCGCGCGGGGCGCGACCGTCTCGGCCGCACCGGCGTGCTCAAGCATCTGGACCTGCTGCGCGACACGCGGCTGATCCTGACTCGCCGCGACGGCCGCGTGCGCTGGAACTCGCTCAACCCCGCGCCGATCCAGCTGGTCTGCGACCGCTGGGTCAGCCGCCACGTGCGCGGTGCCACCAGCGCGCTGCTGCGCCTCAAGCAGGCCGCCGAGGAGCGCGGTCCGGCCCGCGCGGACGCCGCGCTGCCGGTCGGCTCCGCGGTCGCGGGAGGGCCCGCCGGCAGCTTGCGCGTCAGCACTCTGCGCGGCGAGCGCATCGCCCTGCGCCGCGTCGCGCCCGACCGCGACGCCGACGCGCTGTACGAATGCGCCCACGGCACGCCTCGGCGCGAAGCCGTCTGGACCTACATGGGCTACGGCCCCTTCGCCGACCGGTCCGCGATGCACACCTGGCTCGAGCAATGCGCGGCATCGACCGACCCGCTGTTCTTGACGGTCCACGATCGCGGCGCACGCACGCCGATCGGCATGGCGTCGTTCTTGGCCATCGACCGCAGCCAACGCCGCGTCGAGCTCGGCCACATCTGGTACGGCCCCGGCGCGCAGCGCTCGACCGCCAATACCGAGGCGGTCTACCTCATGCTGCGCGAGGCGTTCGCGCGGCACTACCGCCGGGTCGAATGGAAGTGCGACGCGCTCAACCAGCGCTCGCGCGCCGCCGCACTGCGGCTGGGGTTCACCTTCGAAGGGCTGTTCCGCCAGCACCTGATCGTCAAGGGGCGCAACCGCGACACCGCCTGGTTCTCGATGGTCGATTCGGAATGGGAACCGGCGCGGGAAGCGTTGGAAACGTGGTTGCAGTGGAAGGACGACGACCGGCCGCCGCTGGCATCGCTGCGCGGATGAGGCGCGGCGGGGGAGGCAGTCGGCGCCCAGTCGGCGATCCGAGGTGCCAGCGGGCTCACGAATCGGGACACTGGCGGCCATGGATGAGATCTTTGGCGCGTTCGAAGTGCACGACCCCGCAGGGATCCGCGCGACGCTGGCGGCGGGCACCGATCCGCGCGCGGTGGTGAGAGGCCGTTCGTTGACGATGGCGCTCGTCGAGATGTACACGCGGTCGCCGCGTTTCGCGGAGTGCATGGCCGCGATGCTGGACGCTGGCGGAACGCTCGGGGATCCCGTGCTCGAGGCGTGCCTGCTCGACGACGACGCGGCGCTGGCAGCGCACCTCGCAGAGGACGCGCGCCACGGCGACCGGCGCTTCGACCTCGCCTGTGCCTACACCTCGCTGCGCGGCGCGAGCGCGTTGCACGTGTGTGCCGAGTACAATTCGGTGCGCTGCCTGCGCGTGCTACTGGACGCCGGCCTCGACGTCGACACACCAGCAGGAGTCGATGCGGACGGGATCGGCGGCCACACGGCGATCTTCCACACCGTCAACAGCAACGGTGCTCATTGCCGGCCCGCCCTGGAGCTGCTGGTCGATGCCGGCGCGCGGCTCGACCTCCTGGTCCCGCGGCTGTCGTGGGGCGGCGGCTTCGAGTGGGAGACGCTGATCTTCGACGTGACCCCGGTGTCCTACGCCCAGTGCGGGCTCTATCACCAGTTCCACCGGCGCGAGGAACCGCTGTACGACAACATCGAATTCATGCTGGAGCGGCGCGAGGGGCACCGGCCTCCGCGGCGCAACGTGCCCAACCGCTACGCGCAGGACGGCGGGTATCCGCGGAACTGACGGGCGCCGAGACCGCGCGTTCTCGTCATCCGCCCGCGGGCAGCGGGATTAGCGGAGTGCTCGCCCGGAGCTCCGCCAACAGCACGAGCGCGTCGAAGCGAAACACCAAGGCGTGAAGCTCGGCCTGCTCGCGCCGCGCGGTCTTGTTGCTCAACGCCGGACGCAGGGCGCGCAGGTCGATCACGCTGTCGGCGCCGTCTTCGGGCAGGGCGGCGAGCAGCCGCGCCGTCGGCGACGCCGGGTCGATGAGGTCGCGCTCCGCGCCATCGGCGGCCACCGACTTCTTGCCGAAGACGAACACGTGGAACGAGTCGCCGCCGCGGGCGACCGCCGCCTCGGCCGCGTGGTTGCCGATGTCGAGCTGATCGAACGGGCTGTAGCCGCGGCCGGCGTGGGCCGCACCGAACTTGAGCAGGACCTTGCCGGGCTCGGCGGCGAGGCGGTCGGCGAAGTGGCGCTTCATCAGCGCGATCCGGCTGCGGTTGTTCTCGTAGTAGCGGCCACCGTGATAGTGCCCGTAGATCTCCTGGGACGCCCGCAGCTCGGCGAGCATGCGGCGGAGGGCAGCGTCTTCGTCGGCGAACGCGGCATCCAGCGCGCGCCAGGCTTCGGCGTCGGCGCGCGCCATGAAGCCCTTGGACGGGTCGCGGGTGGCCATGAAGTGCGCCAGCGCATCTTGTTCGCGGGCGCTCCAGTCACTCGCGAGCGCGCGCGCGTCTTCCGAAGCGGCGTTCGCGGCGAGATGCGAAAGGAGGAAGCCGGGCGAGCCAGTGAACTCCTGGTCCAGCCCCCACACTCCATAGTCCCCGGCAACTGCGTCGGCGAACAGCTGCGCTTCCTCCTGCCAGAACAAGAACGCGACGGCGAACGGGTAGCTGCGGACAAAACCGACCACGCCCGCGGCACCGTCCGCGCGCGCCACGCCGACCAAGTGGTCGGTCGTGCACGGGCCGGTCTCGGTGGCAAACGAGCGGTAGCCATGCGCGCGCAGCTCGTCCAACAGCCAGCCCGTCAGCGTGCAGGTCTCGACGTTGCCGTGGCTCTCGCCGATCACGGTGAACTCGGCCCGCGCGGCTTCTCGCAGCAGGAACTCGGCGCCCGCCGCGGACGGCGTGGACTCCCGCCACTCGAAGGGCAGCCGGCTGGCCGCGATCCGCTCGTCGAGGCTCTGCGCGGGGATGAGGGTCGTCAAACAGAGAAGGGCAAGCGAATGGCGTAGCATCACGGGGTCGACTCAGGATGAGGAAGGAAGACGCGGCGGGCCACGTGCAGCACGGTCTCGCGCGCGACTGCGTCGTCGGCAAAGCGATCGTTGCGCGAGCTGTACTTGCGGCCTCGGGTGAACTCGCCGCACAGCTCGATGACGAAGTGCGCGGCGACGCGCGCGTCGGGCGTCGCGACCAGCGCTCCCGTTTCGCATCGCGAAGCCAAATATCGCGCGAGCAACTCCACCGTCAGCCGCCGCACCCCGGCGTGATAGACGCCGGCGAGCTCCGGCCACTCGCGCGCCGACACGTCGAGCATGCAGATGGCGAGCGCGTAGTGATCCATGACGTCGTAGAGCTCGCCGATCACGGCGTCGAGCTCGGCGGCCACGGCGCCCGGAGACGCAGCGGTGGTGGCGCTGGCGCGCAGGCGCGGGGTGAAGTCGCGCCCTTCGACGAAGTCGCGCACGTACGCGGCGAGCGCCGCCCGCGTCGGCGGCGGTCCGGCGAGCAGCTCCGCGACCGCCGCCGGCTTCTCGTGGAAGGCGTGGCGCAGCGCCGCGGCGAACAGCGCTTCCTTGCTCTTGGAGTAGCGATACAGGGTGCCCAGCGCGACGCCGGATGCCGCGGCGATGTCGAGCATCTGCGCGCGCTTGAAGCCGAACCGAGCGAACGTCGCGGCGGCGCCGGCGACGATCGAGGCAGTGCGGGTGGCTTGGCGGGTGGCGGGCATCGGCCTACTAGAATGAAGCGTTCATTCTTATTTGGCAAGCCCGGTTTCTTCGAGTAGTGCTCGGGCTGCCTGTCACGGACCGCACCCGGCCTCCCATCTCCCGAGGGTCCGGCGCGCAGCGCGCCAACCAACACCGGAGACCAACCCGTGAAGACCCTCGTCACCGCCGTCCGCCTCTGCCTCGTCGCCGCCGTCCTGAGCGTGGCGGCACCCGCCCAGTTCTTCTACATCACCACGCCGCTGCTGTTCTCGTGGGAGATCTCAGCGCCCGCCGCGATCGTCGTGGACGCCAGCGATGGCCGGATCCTGTGGGGCAAGGCCGCGCACCAGCGCCGCGCCAACGCCAGCACGACGAAGATGGTCACCGCCCTGGTGGCGCGCGACTTCTCGCGGCTGCCGCTCGGCCATCCGGCGCGCCGGTCGTTGGGCAGCACGGTCTCGGTCGGCTGGAAGCCGCCGCTGCTCAACGTCGGCGGCGGCGGCAGCGCCAACCTCCAGTACGGCGAGCGCCTGACGCTGCACGACGCGTTGCGCTTCTTGATGCTGCCGTCGGCGAACGACGCCGCCGTCGCGATCGCGGAGCACTGCGCGTTCACCGAGTTGCAGTTCGTCTCCCTGATGAACCAGAAGGTGGCGCAGCTCGGGCTGACCGACACGTTCTTCGTCACGGCACACGGCGCGGAGATCTGGCCGATCACGAACGCGCACTATTCGAGTGCCTACGACCTGGCGCAGATCGGCCGGCGCGTGCTCGCCGACCCCGTGCTGGCGGCGATCGTCGGCGCGGGATCGCTGTCGGTGAAGACGTCGCGGCAGGGCAACGTCACCATCTACGACACGAACAAGTTCGTGCTCTACCAGAGCTACAGCGGCATCGTCGGCATCAAGACCGGCACGACGCCGTCGGCGGGGCGCTGCCTGGTGTCGGCGGCGACGCGGTCGGGCCGCACCGTGATCAGCGTGGTGCTCGGCGCGAGCTCCGATGCGGCGCGCTACGCCGACGCCCGGCGGCTGATGGACCACGGCTTCGCTTGTCTGGGGCTGTAGCGCAGCGGCGGTGCGCGCGCTCAGGTGCGCGCCGGCTCGACGGCGTCGATTTCCATGACGCGCGCGATCCAGGCCCTGGTCGCGGCGAACTCCGGCGCCAGATCGCAGCGCTCGGCGGCGAACCGCGCGGGGCTGCCTTCGGACAAAGTCGTGGGGTCGGTCACCGCGAAGCGGAAGAACGGCGCCACGGTGAGGTCGGCGGCGTTGGGGCGGTCGCCGCCGAGATACGGTGCCTCGGAGAGAGCGCTTTCGACCCGCTGGGGCAGCTCGTTGAAGCGCGCCTGGACCCGGGCGTTGACGGCGGGATCGTCGGTGCCGGCGAGGAAGCCCTGCAGCAGCATCGCCAGCGTGGAGCCCACCTCGTCGACGGCGAACCGCTCCCAGGTCTGGATCGCGCGCTGCCCGTCGCGGGTCGCGGCAAACAGGCGCGGCTCGGGCCAGTTGGCGTCGAGGTAGCGCACGATGCCGAACGAGTCGTAGACGACGCGGTCTCCGTCGAGGAGCACCGGCGTCAGCGGCTGGCCGCTGCGGGCGATGACCTCGTCGCGATCGGCGAACCCGACTTCGATGGTGTCGAAGGCGAGGCCCTTCAGCTTCAGGGCGAGGCGCACCTTGGTGTTGTGCGGAGAGGGCGGAAGGGTCAGGAGAGTGAGCTTGGACATGGTTCCTCGCGGCTTCTGCTTGTCACTTGTGTTTTGCAAGCTACATGGACGGCTTGCAAAATGCAAGCGACCATCGACAATCGCCTCATGTCTGCCGACCGCCGATGCCACGCGTCGGGCTGCCCGATCGCGCTGTCGCTGGACGTCTTCGGCGACCGTTGGACGCTGCTCGTGCTGCGCGACCTGTTGTTCCGCGGCAAACGGCGCTTCTCGGAGTTCGCGGCCGCCCCGGAGGCCATCGCCACCAACGTGCTCGCCGACCGCCTGCGCCGCCTCGAGCAGGACGGCGTGGTCGCGCGGCACCACGACCCCGCCGACGGCCGCCGCTGGCTCTACCGCGCCACCGAGAAGGGCGCTGACCTGATCCCGGTGCTGCTCGAGATCGTGCATTGGGGCACGGTGCACGGCGGCGGGGCGCGCGCGCCGGCGGAGTTCGCGCGGCGGCTGCGCGCCGACCGCGAGGGGTTCATCGCGGAGCTGCGCGCGCGTTGTCTGGGGGAGTAGGTGATGAATCGGAGCCTGGCTCCGTACGTTCAGAAGTCGATGCGGGTTGCGCTGGCCGCGGACGGGTCGAGTCCAGGACCGGGAGTGAGCCCGACCGCCGCCACCGACAGGATCCAGCCGACGGCGCTGAGGGGGATCTGACCGGCGGACAAGGTCAGCTGCGATTGCGCGGAGCCGGCCGCGTCCAGCACGCCGACGAACCCCGTGGTCAGCCCCCCGCCGGCGAGGCCGGCGGCGGTCAGCGGGTCCCAGTTGATCGGCACTTGCGCGCCGAAGAGCTGGACGCCCGGTAGCGTGCCCGACACGCTCAGCAGGGTCGCGTAGGGCATCCCGGCGCGGGCCGCGGTGCCCCGCAGGCGCACCGTGAACCCACCCCCGGCGACCGCCGACAGCCGAGCGGCGTCGGGCCGCGCACTCAGCGCCGGAGCGCGCACCGGCAGTGACAGCCGCGAGGGCCGCGCCGCGGTGTGGACCACGTCGATGCGATAGCTGTCGAAGTAGGGCACGGTGTGCATGTCCGTGCGACCCGGCGGCCGCCGGTAGGTGTGGTTCTCCAGCACCAGCACCCAGCGGTGCCCCGCCGGCAGGACGTAGTGGATGCCGGTCAGGGGGACCGCCAAACGCTCGCTGGTCGCCACCCGCCCGCGCAGGGCGCGAAACCCGTCCGCCACCCAGCGGCGGGCGCCGGCCGGACTCTGATCGAACAGCACCGCGTGCAGCTGCAGGTTGGCCGCGGTGGAGTCGATCTCCACTTCGAGCGCGGGACGGCCGGTGAGCTCGACGGCGGCCGACGCCGGCGGGCCGACGAACTCGACTTGGTCCAGGGGGATGTCGGCGAGCACCCTGGTGGCTCGGTTGCGCGTCGCCAGCCAGTTGGACGGACCGTAGCCCGCGGGCACGTTGTGGTGGATCGGGTCGGCCGGTTCGGCGGACGAAGGCGGTGTCGGGTCCAAGGACTGCGTCTGCCGCAGGTAGAGAACGTCGTTCCGCGTCACGCCGGTCGCCGGATACGAGCCGAAGTGGCGCAGCTGCCAAACGCTGTCGATGTCGAGGTAGACCGACGGGTCGGCGGGCATGGTCGACAACTGAAAGCGCGGCTGTTGCGCCACCTCTTCTGGGCGGCCTTTCATGATGTGTGCGAACCAGCGCCGCTCGATCTCCTCCCACGTGGCGAGCTCCAGATGGTTCAACGGCGACCCGTGCTCGCCGGTCGAGACGTGCACCTGGCGCGGGGTCGACGCGGGCATCGAGTTGATCGCGTCGACCATCGCGTCGGTGGTCGCCCACCAGTCGTACCATGAGTTGTGCGCGAACACCGCGGTGGTCGAGTTGCGGATCAGGGTCGGGTCGGCGCGCCAGGGCGTCGCGATGAGCGCGCGCCACGCATCGAAATCCTGGGCCAGAAACGCCTGCTGCCCGGCCTGCAAGAACGCGGGCTCGAACACGATCGGCCCGGGCACGAACCACTTGAGGATCATCCGCCCCGAAAACGTCTGCAGCTGTGGCGCGATCAGATCGGCGAAGTCCGGGTTGGCCGCGCCGGGCGAGACCAGGCGGATGGACGGAAAGTGCGTGTGCGGGCCCCGCGGTGTCACCAGCGGGTTGCCGCTCCACGCCGCGGCGGCCCACGCATGGCCCGCTCCCTGCGACGTGCCGCGCACGGCGAGCCTGCCGAAGTCGAAGATCGGCCCAAGCAGCGCCGCCGCGCGGTGCAGGATCTCGACCATGTCGCCTTTCTCGAGCCCGCCAACCATGGTGCCGCCGTCACCGGGATTGAGGGCGATGGTCTCCCCCTGGCCGCGGACGTCGTAGGCGATCGCGACGTAGCCGCGCCGCGCGAAGTCCGTCGCCGGCCGCGCCTTGCCCTTGCGGCTGTCGCCGCCGGCGGGCACGAACAGCACCGCCGGCCATCCCCCGGGCGGCGCGGCAACTGCCGCGGGATCCGGGTATCGCAGGTCGATGCGGGTGCGGTAGCCGTCGGTGTAGGTGAAGTCGAGGTCGAGCTGTTCAACGAGCCCGAATCCCCCGATCGGCGGCGGCGGATCCTGCGCCCTGGCCCCCCCCGGGGCGGGACCGAGAACAGCGAGGAGGGTCAGAATGAGCACGGTGCGCATGCTCGTGGTTTGCCGCAGGCTCGATCGGTGTCCCATGAACTCTTCGCGGCTCGAACCGCAGGGACAAATCGCGCAGCGACGTCGTGGTTCAAGGCAAGGTGACCGACGTGGCGGGATCGGCGGTTCGAAGCGTCGATTGCCGACCGCGAAGCGAGAAAATCGAGCCTGACACCGTACGTTTCGGGGAATGATTCGCTTGCGTCCTTCTGCGGCGCGGGGGCAGGCCGACCACGGCTGGCTGCTTGCGCGCCACACGTTCTCGTTTGCCGACTACGTCGACCCGGAGCACATGGGCTTCGGCAGCCTGCGGGTGATCAACGAGGATCGCGTGCAGCCGGGCCGGGGGTTCCAGACGCATGGGCACCGGGACATGGAGATCCTGACCTACGTGCTCGACGGCGTGCTCGAGCACAAGGACAACACCGGCAACGGCACCGCGATCCGGCCCGGTGAGCTGCAGCGGATGAGCGCCGGCACCGGCATCCTGCACAGCGAGATGAACGGCTCGGACCGCGAAATCGTGCACTTGCTGCAGATCTGGATCACACCCGAGCGCGAGGGACTGGCGCCGGGCTACGAGCAGCGCGCGTTCGACGTGCACACGCCCGGCGCACGGCTGACCCTGGTGGCGGCGCGCGACGGCCGCGATGGCGCCCTCACCGTGCACCAAGACGTCGAGGTCCACGCCGGCACTCTGGCGGCGGGAACGCGCTACCAGCACGCGCTGGCCACCGGCCGCTGCGGGTGGATTCAGATCGCCCGCGGCAACGGCGTCGTGGCCGGCCACCGCGTCGCTGCGGGTGATGGGGTCGCGATCGCCGACGAGGCCAGCGTGACGATCGAGGCCGAAGCCGATACCGAGCTGTTGCTGTTCGACATGGCGTGAGTGGCCGGCGCCGTCGGCGTCACCGCAGGTCGAGCGCGGCGCCCGTCGTCACGTGCAGGGATTCCCGCTGCTCGTCACCGTCGCCGCGCTTGATGTGCGCGGAGTAGTGCCCCGGCGCCAGCCGCAGATCGAACGGGCGACTGGCGGTGATCCACCGGTCGTAGTGGAGCCGGCCCGCAGAGTCGAACAGCTGCAGACGCACGGGCGACGCTGCTGCCGGCGGCGTCACGCGCAACACGACTGCCTCGGTCAGCTCTGCCCGGACGACCCCGTCGACCAAGGCCGCGGTGTCGAACACCGCTTCTCCGATCATCGCCCCACTCTGGATCTTGAGGAGGTAGCGCCCGGGCGCAACCCGAGCGGAGTAGGGCAGCGTGCGGCGGCCGAGGCGCAGAACCCGCGGCGCCAATGCCGGGTGAGGCGGGCGCTCGAGCCCGAGCAAACTCACGCTCACCTCGGCGTCGCGCCCGATGCCATCAGCTTCGATGTGGAGCTGCACCGGCTCGTGCACCGCGAGGTCGCCGAAATCGAGCTCCTGCCCCGGCGCCAACTCGAAGCGCACCGGCGCCACGACGCGGTCTGCCGTTGCCACGTCGAGGTACAGCGTTCCCGGCCGCAGGTGGCGCAGAGTAATCCGACCGTCTGCGCCCACGGGATCGCCCTGCCGATAGCTCTGCGCGTCGTTGACGCCGACGCGCGCCTCCGTGACCGGCGTGCCCGTCGCGCCGTCGACCAGCCGCAGCTTCACCGAACCCAAGCTGCCGAACACGTCGTCCAACGGAACGACCAACGAGACCTCGGCCTGGCCGACGTCCACCGGCACGGTGGCCAACACTGCCGTCCGCAGCACGGCGCTGACGTGCAGCGCCTGGTCCCCCGGCAATTCCAACAGTCCGTCGTGGCGCGCGTCGAGCCGGGCCCCGGACCGCGGACCAAACCCACCTGCAGCCACCCACCGGCCGACGCCGTGCGAGGACTGGCGCGCGGACGTCGGCGGCAGCGACGAGGGCGGCGGCTCCACCGTGGCGATGGCCGACAGCTCGACTCGACGCGCCAGCGCACCATTCTTCACCAGCCGTCGCAACGCACCCGGAAGCCGCTCGCCGTCGGGGGCGACGAAGCTGACGCGCAGCTCCCAGACGGGCTCGAGCACGACGTCGCAGCGGATCGCGTCTCCTTCACCTCTCACCTCGACTTGCCGCTCGTGGTCCTCGAAACCCGCGGCGGTAACGGCCAAGTGATACGCCCCCGGCCGGAGCCCCGGCATCGCGAAGAACCGCGATCCCGCGCGCAGGAGCGAGAACCCCACTCGCTCGCGACTGTCCGCTTGGTACAGGGCAACGCGCGCTTCGGCCACCGCCTCACCTTTTGGGTCGGCAATGCTGCCGTAGACCATCGCCGGAGCGTTGGAGGCCGGAGCTGGGGAGTCCGGCTCGCGCGCACTGACTGGTACCGCGGGCCCGAGGGGTGCGGGCGCCGGCTCACCGCTCGAGCTCGCCCCGGTGCGGGAACCCACCGCCGGCGGCGCTGCAGCAGGCCGGTCGTCCGGCGCCGGAATCACACCGCTGGGCCACCACAGGGCGGCGCCAAGCAGAACGATCAAGCCCGCCTTGAGCACGGCGAGCCACTGCAGCGCGCGCTTCAGCGCAGACGACGTCATCGATCGATCTCCAGGTGCAGCGTGGCGGCGCGGGCTTCGAGCGGGACCCGCTGCAGCAGCGCATCCGCGTCGTCGTGTACTTCGGCCATGTAGTCGCCGGGCGGGACCGACAACGTCACTTGCGACCAACGCGGCTCGATCCGCGCCGCCGCCACCGGGACGCCGCCCCCGTCCCGAACGGTGACCGTGCACCCCGCCAACGGATCGCGCAGTCGGGCCACGATCTCCACCGCGCGCGCCAGTCGAATCTCGAGCGGCTCGGCGGAAGCCTGGCGACCGTCGACCACCGCGACCCCGATCAGGCCGCCGTCGGCGCGCGCCCGCACCACGTAGCGCCGGGGCCCGGCGCGGATCTCAAACACCCCCGCACCGTCCGCCCGCGCGTTCCGCCGACTGACGAGTTCACGCGGGAAGTCCATCGTGTCGAGCGCGGTCCATTGCAGCATCGCCGCGCACGGGACCCCGTCGGGCCCTACGGTGCGGCCGCCGATCGTGACCGGCGGATACAGCAGAAAGTCGCCGAGGTCGACCGCGCCGCTGGCAGGCACGCGGACCAAATCCCAAAGCGCCTCGTAGCTCTGCGACCGCACTTCGAGGGAGTTCAGGCCCGGCGGCACCCCGTCGACCAGCAGGCGCCCGGAAGCATCCGGCGCGCCCCCCACCCCGCCACCCTGCGCGCTGGACAACCCCACGTAGACGCCATCGGTAATCGGCTGACCAGACACCCCGTCCACGAGCCGCATCGCGACCGAGCCGAGCAACGCGGCGACGGTATCGGCTGCCACTTCGAAACGAACCTCGGCCTGGCCCGCCGCGATCGGCTGCTGCGCCACGAGCACGTGTCGGAACAGGAGCGCTACGTTCGCCGGCGGCGGGCGGTCGAGCTGCAACTTCCCGTCCGGCACATCGTCGCCCGCCGCCGGCGCGCCGATCCCACGCGCGCTGGTGTACCGGCCGATTCCCACGTCGCCGACCGTGGTGTTGTCGGTGACCGGTAGATCGCCGTGCAGCGGTTGCGCAGTGGCGACGATCCAAAGCCCCCGCTGGCTGCGGCCCGCCGCGGAGACCACCTCGAGCGGCTCACCCGTGGGTGTGCGCACGAACACGTCGACCGCGTGCGCGCGCGCCAGTGCCAAGTCGGCCGCCTGCAGCGGCGCGCCGCGCACGACCAACTCCTCGCGGTAGCGCGCGAACCCATCGGCTGTGGCGCGAACCTCCCACGTTCCCGAGGCCAGGCCACCGACGGCGAAACAGTCCTCCGACACGGTCGCGCGCTGGACCGCCGAGCCGCGGCGAAAATGCACGTACGCATCCTCGGGGGGATCACCGCCGTCCGCCGCTACCAGTCGCCCGCGAACGAACACACTCGCTCCGGCTCCGGTGGGCGCCACTGCGGCGCGCGCGGCGGTCGCGGTCCGCGGCGCACCTTCGTCTCTCGCCGTTGGGTGCCCGGGTACCGCGCTACCCTGCATCGAAGTCGACGCCGATTCCGCCCCCGCGTCGTGCGCCGGCGGCAGCTGCGGCGGCAACGCGCCGCGCGAGCGCGACCACCACAGCGCGACGAGCACCGCGAGCACCAACGTCTCCGCAATCAACAACAGCTGTAGGCCGCGCATCGGGCACTCCTCTCGGCCTGATCGTAGCAAAGCGGCGGAACGGGGCGGTGGCGGCATCCACACCGGAAGAGACGCCGCCGCCCGAATTCGCGACGGCGTTTCTACGCGCCGGCGCGAGGTCGGCGTGTTCCGATCCAGACCGCGACGACTGCGGCAAACGCCGCGAGCAGCGGAATCGCCAGCACCGCGACCTCCTCGTAGCGGAATGGCGCCGGCAGTGCGCCGGCGCTGACGATGCCGAACGCCGCCCACGTGACGTGGTCGCGGGCGCGGCCACGGACGAACGGCGCCGCCGCGATCAACACGAACGCGGTGTGGAAGATCAGGAATCCGGCCGGGCTCTTCTGCCACGCCGCCTGCAGCGAGCCCTCGAAGCGATACAGCCAGACCAGCACCACGTGGCTCGACACCACGAGCGCGGTGAGCGCGGCCAGCACCGGCCAGCGGCGGCCGGCGATGCGCAGCGCGGTGTCCTTCGCCAGCAGGACGTAGCCGGTACCGGCCAACCCGAAGATCACCGCGTCCTCATGCATGTGGGCGCGACGTTAAGAACGCACGGCGCGTTCGACCACCACCTCGCGCCGCGCCCAGGCGGCGCGGACCGCCCGGCGGCGCGGCGCGCCGCCTACTTGGCCGGCGCCGCCAGCATCTCGGTCGGGTCGATCGCCTCGCGCATCTCGCTGTCGAGCACGAAGGCGTAGCCGGCCTCACCCAACCAGTCGTGGATCAAGTCCATCGGCGTGCACAAGCCCATGTGCGGCACCACGACCGGGTTGCCGCGGCCGTGCGTGTAGATCTTGGAGAACACACCGACCAGCTCGCGGGTTTCGGCCAGGTAGACGCCACCGCCGGAGTTGCCGAAGTAAGTCGGCGCGTTGATCATCCAGTAGTTGGCGCCGTTGAGCTCGTTGTCGGTGCTGCTGATCTCGCCCTGCGTCGGAATCGGGTCGTTGCCCAGCGGGCAACCCACCGCGTAGATCCGGTCCCAGGTCTGCACGCGGTCCGCCGTCTGCCGCGTCACACAGGCGGCGACGGATTGGAACTGCTGCTCGGAGCGAAGCCGCATCAACGCCGCGTCGATGCGCTCGTCGTAGCACAGCATGTCGGCGCGCTCCTCGAGCTTGCCGTCCGCCGTGTAGATCGTCACCGCGATGCCGTCGCGCCGCGCGGTCGGCGTATCCGCCAGGATGTTGCGGATGACGTGGTACGAGGTGAGCACGTAGGTCTCGACCGTGTCCTTCTTCGGGTTGTGCCGCGAGTAGATCACGGTGCCGGAGCCGACGGTGTCGTCACCGTTGAGCTGCACGGTCGGCGCCAACAGCCGGCGGTTGAGCACGCCGACGTCGGGCACGACGCGCTCGGTCAGCACCTCGAGGGTCGAGCGCTGCGCCTCGAGCTCCTCGCGCGCCTGCCGCCCCGAGGCCTCGATCTCGCGGTGGAAGGCGTCGACGAGCTCGCGGGTGCGCGTCACGTCGCGCTCGATCTGGGTCTGGAAGCGCGCCGCCTCCAGCTTGGTCTCCTCCAGCACCGCGCGCAGGCGCGCGGTCTCGTACCCCCCGGCCGACGCATCGGCGACGCGCCGCTCGAGGAAGTCGATCTTCTCCTGCAGGGTCGACCACGTGCGCCGATCTGCGTCGGCGACCTCTTGTGACCGCTCGGCCTGCGCGACCATGCCGTCGACCCGATCGGCCAGCCGCTCGACGCGGGTTTGCTCGCCGCGCAGCTGCTCGATGCGGTGGTGGTACGAGACCAGCACGACCGCTACCGCGAGGCCGCCCATGACTTCCAGGAGTGTCCGCTTCATCGATGTCCGTCTCAGATGTGATGTGCTTCGACGCCTGCCCGCGCAGCGACTGAAATCGACGTGAACGCTGTTGGAAGTTGATGCAAAATGGCCCTACCAACTGGGTTACGTCTCCACCCCTCGCCGTCCGCTGCGCCGCGAGACCGATCGCAAGGGACCTTCTGGCGACGCGGTGACGCGCAGAGCGACACTCTGCGGAGCGCTTCCGCGAAGGCGCGGAGTGGACGCGACCACGCCTGCTAAGATCGTCGGGGCATGGCGCTCGCACCGATCCCCGACATCCTGGCCGAGCTGGCCGCCGGCCGGCCCATCATCCTCGTCGACGACCCCGATCGCGAGAACGAGGGCGATCTGTGCTTCGCGGCACAGCACGCCACGCCGGAGCTGGTCAACCTGCTGGCGCGCGACGCGCGCGGCCTGATCTGTCTGGCGCTCGACGGCGCCATCTGCGACCAGCTGCACTTGGCACCGCAGCCCCGGCGCAACAACTCACGCTTTCAGACCGCGTTCTTGACCAGCATCGAGGCCGCGCGGGGGGTGACCACCGGCATCAGCACGGCGGACCGGGCGACGACGATCCGCGCGGCGGTGGCCCCCGGCGCGGTGCCCGAGGATCTCTGCACGCCGGGCCACGTCTTTCCGCTGCGCGCGCGCGACGGCGGCGTGCTGGTCCGCGCGGGACAGACCGAGGGCATCGTCGACCTGTGCCGGCTCGCGGGTCTGCGGCCGGCCGGCGTGATCTGCGAGATCATGAACGACGACGGCACCATGGCACGGATGCCACAGCTGGAGGAGTTCGCCGCCAAGCACGACATCAAGATCTGCGCGGTGGCCGATCTGGTCGAGCACCGCCGGCGCCGCGAGCGCATCATCGAGCGCGTCGCCGCCGCCCGCATGCCCACCGCGCACGGCGACTTCCTCAGCTTCACCTACAACAGCAAGGTCGACGGCCGCGCCCACGTCGCCCTCACTCTGGGCATCGAAGCACCGGCCGAGGAAGGTGGGCGCTTTCCGCCGATCGACGAGCCGCTGCTGGTGCGGGTCCACTCGCAGTGCCTGACTGGCGACGTGTTCGGTTCGCTGCGATGCGACTGCGGCGAGCAGCTGCACCACGCGATGCGCACCGTGCAGGAGGCGGGGCGCGGCATCATCCTGTACATCTCGCAGGAGGGCCGCGGCATCGGCCTGGCGCACAAGATGCGCGCCTACGCGCTCCAGGACCAGGGCTTCGACACCGTGGAGGCCAACCTGCACCTCGGCTTCAAGGCCGACGAGCGCGAGTTCGGCACCGGCGCCCAGATCCTGCACGACCTCGGCGCGCGCCAGCTTCGGGTTCTCACCAATAACCCGCGCAAGCTGGCCGGCCTGCAGGGATACGGCCTCGAGGTGGTCGACCAGGTGCCGCTGCGGATCACTCCCAACCCCCATAACACCAGGTATTTGGAGACCAAGCGCACCAAGCTGGGTCACCTCCTGGGCCGGCCCGACGAAGTCACGGGAAGAAACTGACGTGGCGACCCTCAAAGGGTCTCCGTGTTCGCCTTGAAGACCAACGACCGCGCCGACGCCGAGCTCATCCAGGAAGTCCTGGAGGGCTGCGAGGATGCGTTCCGCGAGCTGATCGGCCGCTACGACGAGCGGCTGTTCCGCTTGCTGGCTCGCTATACGCGCGATCGCATGGAGACCGAGGACCTCGCGCAGGAGGTCTTCGTCAAGGTGTTTCGCAAGCTACACACGTTCCAGCAGGACTCGGGCTTCTACACCTGGCTCTACCGCATCGCGATCAACACCGCCTCGGACTACCTGTCGCGCCACAAGCGGCGGCGGTTGGTGCTGGTCGAGGACGCGACCACCTTCGAGCGCGGCGAGGCCGATGACGACGGCGCCGCGGCTCCGCTGCTCGAAGAGGAGATGCGCGCCGTCACCCGCAGCGTGCTCGACCGGCTGCCGGAGAAATACCGCACGATCCTGATCCTGCGCGAGTACGAGGAGCAGTCGTACACCGACATGGCGGCGACCCTCGGCTGCAGCATCGGCACGGTAGAGTCGCGGCTGTTCCGCGCCCGGCGGCGGTTCAAGGAAGCCCTCGAGCGCTGCTATCCCGAGCTCGTCCCACAGATGTACGGAGGGACCCAGACATGAAGCACACCGATTCCGACGAGCGTTTGGTCTCGCGGCTGGTGGACGGCGAGGCCTCCGCCGGCGATCACAGCACCGCGAAGCGCGGCGTGGCCGGACCATCAGAACGGCTGGCCGAGCTGGTCGACGAGCAGCGCGCCGTGCGCCAGTGGTTTGCCGACAGCCGCCGCGGCGAGCCGGCGGCCGAAGTGCCGGCCGGGTTTGCCGACGCGGTGCTCGCGCGCACGCGCCGACTGCCGACGCGATCCGAGCTGCGCGCCGAGCTGGCGCCGCTCGGCGAGACCGAGATCGCCAGTGTGTATCGGGTGATGCGCCGGATCGCGATCGCCGCGGCGCTGATCTTCACGCTGTCGATGGCCGCCTGGGCCGGCTTGATCCGAGCCCCCGACCCGCAACACCTCGAGGCCTCCGACCTCGACCGCATCCAGCAGATCGATGCCGCGATCGAGGCCGAAGCCCGCCGCCGAGGACGGTGAACGGTCTGCGGCGCGCGATCGCCTTGACGGCGCTGGCGTGCTTCGCCGCCGGCGTCGCGGCCGGGCTGGCCGTGAGCTCCGGCAGTGCCGCGCTCGGCAGCAGCGCGCAAACCGAACACGAGGCATTCATCACCAAGCTGGCCGAACGCTACGATCTGCGCGAGCCGCAGGTGCGCGACCTGCGCGCGGTGCTGCTGATGCGCGACGACGAAGTGATGCGCATCGCCAACAGCTTCGAGGTCGACCGCTGGCCGCGAGAGGCGCAGAATCAGCTGATCGCGGCGCGGCAGCGCATGCAGAAGCGAATCGAACACATCCTGGACGAAGAACAGCGGGCGCGCTACTTGCGTGACTCGGACACCTCCGACGACGACAAAGACGAATAGCGATGGCGAAGGCAGTTGGTCTGGACCCCGGCGAGTTCGAGGTCAAGCTGGTCGAGCTGGATGGCTCCTACCGCCGGCCGCGGTTGACGCGCGTCGCCGTGGAGCCGGTCGCCAGCTTGGGCTCCCGAGAGGCGTTCGCCACCAACATGGCGGACGCGGCACTGCTGGCGTTCGACGAGGCAAGCATCGGCAAGGACGGGTTCGGCATGGCGTTCCCGTGCCGAGAGGCCGTGCTGCGCCATCTCAACGTGCCGTTCATCGGCCGTGAGAACATCCGCAAGGTCATCAAGTTCGAAGCGGAGGGCTCGATCCACAGCCACAACGTCGACGACATGGTCGTCGACTTCGCCACGCTGGAAGAGATCGAGAACGAGACCCACGTGTTGGTGGCGGCGGTGCCGAAGCCGAGCCTGCGCAACACGATGCAGGCGCTGCAGCGCAACGGCATCGAGCCGGAGACCGTCGACCTCGACACCATGGCACTGTTCACCGCCGCCGAGTGGTGCGGGGCGTTCAACGGCGGCGAGACGCCGGAGGCGACCGGCGAAGACGGCGACGCGCTGGCGCCGATCCCGACCAGCAAGCCGGCCCGCTTGGTGCTGGACCTCGGCGCGCGCTCGACGCGCGTGCTGGTGGTCGTCGACGGCAAGCTCACCGACATGCGCACGCTGCGGACGGGCGCCGACTCGATGGCCGACGAGGTCGGTGCGCTGATGGGCGTCGGCCTCGCCCAGGCGCGGGAGGCGGTCGAGGAGAGCCTGCGCACGGACGAGGACTTCGTCGTGGTCGGCGGCGAGGACTTGTTCGCGGAAGAAGAGGAGGCCGAGGAGACCGGCGACGAAGCCGCGCAGCCGGCCGAGGCCGGGGCCGAGGTCGCCGACGACGAGGCGCGCACGCATCTGGTCCCGCACTCCGAGGTCTCCGCGGCGCGCGATCGGTTCTTGGCGCGGCTGCGGCGCGAGCTGATCCGGTTCATGACCGCGGTGCCGACCGCGGCCAACGTGGAGGCGGTGTTCGTCACCGGCGGCGCCAGCCAGACTCCAGGGTCGATCGACGTGATCCGCGAGGTGTTCGGCCAAGAGCCGAAGGGGCTGGACCTGCTTGCCAACCTCAACCACAAGCTCGACAGCGACGAGATCCGCGCGCTCGGCCCCAAGCTGGCGGTTGCCGTCGGCCTCGCGCTGAACACGCTGGGCGGCCGCGCGAGCTTCAACTTCCGGCAAGAAGAGCTCGCGTTCACCAAGGGGTTCGACCGCGTCAAGTTCCCGCTGGCGATCGCCTGCATGCTGCTGCTGTTCTTGGCGCTGATGTTCGGCATGCGCTCGTGGCGCGAGCTGCGGTTGCTCGGCGAGACCTACGGGGCGACCCACTCGGTGACCGAAGAGCAGCGTGCGCGCGGCAAGGTCGAGCGCAAGGCGATCTTCTGGGGCCACCTGGGCGCCATGGTCAACGAGAACACCTGGTTCGAACGCAACCAGGACTTCGACCGCCGCGCCTACAACCAGCTGGTCGACAAGTTGCTCGCCACCGAGACGTTCAAGCGCCTACCGGTGGTGCGCCGCGAGCTCGATGACTACTACCGCAACCAGCAGAAGGAGTCGGGCTACTACGCCGACCTGCGCATCGGCTCGGGGCTCGGCGCCCTCGTCGAGTTTGCAGCGCTGCTGTCAGCCAACGAGGAACAGCTGGGCCGGTATCTGGTGGAGAAGATCGACCTCAAGCTGCCGTTCAAGGCGGATTCGCGGAGGTTGACCGCCACGATCGTCCTGCGCTCGGACGCGCAGTCGAACTTCCGCGTCAAGTGGCAGCACCTGCAGGACGCACTGCGGGCTACGTGCGAGTCCGCGGACTCGGTCTTCGACGAGCTGCGCGATAGCAAAGAGGTGCAGCTGTTCGACGAGGGCGGCGATTCCGGTTGCCGATACTCGGTGACGCTCGGAGTCCGAGCCGACCGCGAATACCCGATCTTTCCGAGGGCGACGTCATGAGCTGGCTGCGTGAGATGGACCTGTACAAGTGGATCATCACCTTGTCGCTGTTGCTGCTGGCTCCGGTGTGCTGGTGGGCGTACTCGCTGCAGGGCGAGCTCGAGGTCGCCAAGAAGGCGGTTGCGGACGCCACCAAGCGCGGCGGTGAAATCGAGCAGATCGGCACTTTGCAGAAGGCCGTGATGGAGCAGCGCCGCTCGACCGTGACGCAGCAGAGTGTCAGTCCCGACGACTTCCAGCTGTACTTCGACCGGCGGATCCAGGAATCGGCGCGCACGCAGGACAAGGAGAGCGGTGAGTTCCGCCACACCGACTACCGCCTCATCGAGCTGTCCGGGGCTGGTGCCGGTCAGGGTGCGCGCGACAAGCTGGTCAAGGTCGAGTTTCGGCCGCCGGGCCAACCCGAGAAGCTGCTGTCGCGCAGCTTTCTGTTGGCGATGCTGTTCAACTGCGAAGCCGGATCCCCGATCTGGAAGCTCCGCGATCTGACCATCAGCAACGCGGACGAGGCGCTCAAGCGCGCCCGCAAGGGCCCGCCGCCACCGCAGCTCGACGACGTGTGGAAGGTCGAGAGCATGGTCTTCGCTGCGCGGCAACCCAGTCGCTGAGCGAGCTCGAACGGCAGCCTTCTCGCTCGATGCGCGGCGTCCTGTTGGCACTCCTGGCGACGACCTGCTCGTGCAGCCAGCTGGTCCGCTACACCGATGAGCTCGGCGACGCCCGCAGCGGGCGGTCGCTGGCCGTCACCACCACCGCCAACACCGGCGCGTTCCTCGGCTTCATCGCCGGCCTGCCGTTCGACCTGGCCGCGCTGCCGGTGACCTTCGTCATCTACCGGATCCAACGCGAGCAGAACAAGCTGCAGGCGGATCCGATCTCGACCATGCTGTTTCCGTCCTTCGTCCTATGGCGGGCGGGCACGCTGCTGGCGGCGCCGTTCGACATGATCGAGTTCGTCACCTGGCGGGCCTGGCAGCCACCGGTCGCCCCCAACCGGCAGGAGCAGCTGGCGATCGAGTACGAGATCGACGAGGAGACGCTGGGCAGCTACCCGGTGACGCCGATCTACCCGCTCGCCGAGCAGTGACAAGATGGCAGGCGGCGGCCGCCGACGGGCGTGCCGCGGCAAGGCCGAAGAGTATCCGTAACTTCAGCAATTCATGGTGGTTACGTAGAACGCGAAGCCCCCGCGATCGATTGGCCCGCGATGTGCGGTGCCTCCGCGCATGACACAACCGCCACGGCAGGCGCGCTCGCTGGGACCCGCGGCCCTGTTGCCGGTCCTGCTCGCCAGTCCGCCCCCCGCCGACGCCGCGGTGACGGGGCCCTATCGCGTGCTGGCGCCCCTGGGCCAGGGCACGATGGGCGCGGTCGCGCTGGCCGAGCAGCGCTCGCCTGTGCAGCGCCTGGTCGCGCTCAAGCGCCCGCGACAGGGCCAGGCCGGCGCCACCGTGCAGCGCGCGTTCGCGCACGAGGCGCGCGCCTTGGCGAGCGCGAACCACGACCACGTGGTGCGGCTGTTCGACACCGGCACCACTCCGGATGGACAGCCGTACACGGCGCTCGAGTACGTGCCCGGTCTGCCGATCACCGAGTACTGCGACCGCAACCGGCTCGGGTGGCGCGCGCGCCTGGAGCTGTTCGTGCAGCTGTGCGACGGAGTCGGCCACCTGCACGAAGAAGGCGTGGTGCACCGCGATCTCAAGCCGCACAACGTGCTGGTCACCGAGGCCTCGGGCCCGCCGCGCGTCAAGATCGTCGACCTCGGCCTCGCCGGCTTCCTGCACGACGGCGGTGAGAGCGGCCCGCGCGGCATGCTCGGCACGCCGGGCTACTTGGCGCCAGAACAAGCGGCCGGCGCAGCGCCCGCCCCCGCCGCCGACATCTACGCCCTCGGCGCCATCCTCTACGAGCTGCTCGCCGGCGCGCCACCACACACCCCGGCCGCCCTACTGGCCGGCGGCATCGGCGACGTACCCCGCCTGCTGCGCACCCAAGCGCCACCAACCCCTGCACAACGCTTCGCCGCGGCCGGCGCCCAGCGCGGCGCGATCGCCGCCGCCCGCCGCAGCTCGCGACTCGCCCTCGGCCTCCGCCTGCGCGGCAAGCTCGCCCGCCTCGCCCACCGCGCCGTGCAGATCGACTCCGCAGACCGACCCCCCTCCGCACAAGCCCTCGCCACGGAAGTACGGAGTCAGTCTCGATTTTCTCGCTTGGCGGCAGCCGCCAAGCGAGAAAATCGAGCCTGACTCCGTACTTCCGCTACCGCCAGAGCGCGTGGGCGACGACCTCGGCCAGGTCGGCGAAGAACGGGTCGGCCTGCTGCGCGTATGCGTAGGTATCGTCGTTGAGGACCCCGTTCGGGTTGGTGTAGAGCACCGCGGCGAGGAAGAACCCCCGTCCCGTGCGCCGGTCCTCGATGTAGGCGTTGTCGACCGAGAAGCCGTAGGCCCGACCGACCTTGTTGTAGATGCGGATCGCGTCGCGGGGGATCACCCGCGCGATCCCGGGCAGGAACAGCTTGACGTAGTCGTCCGGGTAGCGCGCCGGATCGTAGCGCGGGTTGTCGAACTCGCGTGGCAACCGCGCCATCGCGTCGAGCAAGAACGCCCGTTGCTCCACGCTCAGCTCGGGAAACCCCCGTTTGCCGGTGTCGACATCGGGACGCACGAGCGCGACCAGGAGGTCCTGCAGGTCCCCGAGCCGCATCGAGTTCTTGTGCAAGAACGACAGCGGCGCCGCGACGCGGCGACCACCGGCGAGGTGAGCGCGGCCGATGTCGAGCCCCGGCAGCCCGGCGTTGTCCTCGAGCAAGCCACACTCCCGCGCCCCGCGCTCGAGGGTGTCGTCGCCGAAGCGCAGCGCGATCGGTCGCGCCCACCGCTGCTCGGCCGGCGGGCGCAGCTCGCTCAAGCGGTGCAGGATGCGACAGGACGCGAAGCCACCCGCACGCATCGCCTCGTTGAGCGGCCCGGGGCCGACCATCTCATACAGGTCGTTGAACGCCTGATTGTCGCTCACCGCGAACAGCTTGTGGATCGCGTGGCGCACGGTGATGCGGCCGCCGCGCAGGTTGGTCGGATCCCGTTCGCGATCGCGATCGCCGGCGAACAGAGAGCCGATGGTCAGGGCCGTGTCCACACCGAAGCCGGTGCCGCGTTCGGTGTTGATGCGGTTGAGGTCGAGCAGCGCGGCCACCGCCGCGCACACCTTGATCGCGCTGGCCGGATAGAAGTAGCGCTCCTGGTCGCCCCACCGCGCTCGGCGGAGCACGGCCCGTTCCCCACTGGCATCCACTTCGGCCACCGAGATCATCAGGCGACAACCGTCGGGATCCGCCAGCTGTCGCTCGAAGCGATCGGCGTGGGCCGCCAGCAACGCCGACAGATCCAACGGCTGTTCGACAGGCTGCGCCAGCAAGCCGACCGCGAGTGCGACAGTCCACGGCATCGGGACTGCAAAAATTACCGTCACCCGAGGCCCAGCGCCCCGACCCGACGGTTTCCGGGAGGCGGAATATTCGTACTGCACATCCAACCTGGCTTTTGCGAGTGCCAGGCGAACGCCACTCACAGAACGAGACCCATGAGACCCACCACCTTCGCCGCTGCCGGCCTCCTGGTCGCGCTCGCAACCGCAAGTTCGACCCCCGCCGCCCCCGCGCAAGACAACTCTGCTCGGGACGCGAACGACCGGCAAGAAGCCCCGCGCCGCTGGATCGTGACCTTCAACCAGCGCGACTTCGACCTCGACGCGCTGCAGGGCGCGTATGCGCGCCGTGCCGACGCAGCCGAAATCGACCGGATCGTCGCCGGGCTGAGGACTGCCGTGCACGCCGACCAGGCGGACTTCGTCGCCCACTGCGCGGCGCGGGGCGTCGTGGTCACCCACCAATGGTGGCTCGTCAACGCCTGCGCGGTCGTCGCCGACCCGGCCCAGCTCGATGAGATCCGGCGCCATCCGCGCGTGGCGGACGTGCAGGCCGACCGGGTCGCCAAGCCCGGTGAGATGATCCTGCGCTCCACCGATACCAACAACCACGGCACCGACGCGGTCCAGGCGCAGGGAGTCCTCGGCGACGGCGTGACCGTCGCCGTGGTGGACTCGGGCCTCGACATGGATACCGCCGGACGAGGCCGCCCGCACCGCTCGTTCTTCGTCGACGGCGATCCGAGCAACCCGAGCGGCGGCGGCATCGGCGGCTCACGTGTCCTGGCCAACGTCCAGGTCGGCGCACAGCCGGCCGAGGACGCGATCAACCACGGCACCCCGATCGCGGCGGTCGCCGCCGGCGAGGTCTGGCTCCACCGCCTCGCCGACCGCGGACACGCGCCGCGCGCCAGCATCGTCGGCTACGCGGTCGCGGACCTGAGCAGCGGCCTGACCACGGCGACGACGCTGACCACGGCGTGGCAGCGCATCGCCGCCGAGGCCGCGCGCTACAACATTCGCGTCGCCAATTGCAGCTACGAGGGGATCTCCTTCCCCTACATCGTCGACCAGGTGGCGATCGACCAGCTGGCACTGATCGCCGACGTGGTCGTCGTCGGGATGGGCGGAAACGGCGGCGCCAGCAGCACGTCGGGCTACGGAGCGACCAACATGACGGCGGTCGGCGCGGTGTTGCCCGACACCCACGCAGTGGCTGCGTTCTCGTCACGGGGACCGCTGTTCGGCAATCCGGGCCGCTGCTACCCCGACATGGTCGCCAACGGCGTCAACATGGACATGCCGCGTGCCGACGACGAACGCGGCCTGACGACGAGCCAAGGCACCTCCTATTCGGCTCCGCAGGTCGCCGGCGCCGCGGCTCTGTACGTGTCGCTCCGGCCACAGGCCACCGCGACCGAGGTCAAGGCGGCGCTATTGGCCACCACCAGTGACATCTCGGCCGCCAATCCGGTGGCCCCGTACAACTCGAAGAACGCGTACGGAGCCGGCTACTTGCAGGTGCCGGCCCTCGTCCATACCGCGCGCGGCCGCGGGCTGACCGTCAGCAGCTCGGTGGATCCGCAGACACCGCTACGGTTCCGTTTGCCCGTGGCGCAGGGTCGATCGTACGGCGTCGCACTGGCCTGGTTCCGTCAGGATCCGCGCCAGGCGTCGTGGAGCAATCTCGATTTGGAGGTCTCGCTGGCAGGGCAAACCATCGCCGCATCGGAACAGACCAACGGCACCAGTGAACATCTGCGCTTCGTGGCATCCGCATCCGGGACCCTCGACATCGAGGTGCGCGCCGTGTCCCTCGGCCCCAACACCGGCGCGGGACAACCGTTCTCGCTGGTCGCCACCGACACGTCGAACACCTATTCCACCGGCTCCTTCGCCACGTTCGGCGGCCGGTGCGGCGGCCTCCTGCGCGGCGACGCCAACACGCCGCCGGAGATCGGGTTGCCCTACTCGCTGCTCTACAACCCGCGCGCCCCCCTGCCGTCGCCCGCCATCCTGCTGACCGGGAGCTCCAACACCCAGCTGGGGGCGATCACCCTGCCGTTCGACCTGACCCCGCTGGGTGCCCGCGCGTGCTGGCTGTCGACCAGCGCCGAGGCCATCACCGCGATCCCGTTCGTCCTGCTCGGCGCGCAGACCGCGGTGATCACGGTGCCGCCCAACGCCGCTCTGATCGGCGCGTCGGTGTACCACCAAGCGGTCGAGCCCTGGCCCAACCCCCTGGGCGTGGTCACCAGCAACGGCATCGCCGCGACGATCGGCGGCTGATCGCAGGTGACGGCGGCGGGGTTTCCTGCCACGCTATGTGGCATGACCCCCCGCCCCTCGTGGTTGCCGGTCCTGCTCCTGTTGACCCTCGGCTGCGCCACGTCGCAGGTGCGCAACGGCCCGGTCGCGCACGTGCCGGTGTTCGCCGCCGACGACCCGCGCGTCGAGACCGCGGGGTTCGTCCGCGAGACACTGCGGCTGACCCGGACCATCGACGGCACGGACTACACGCTCATGGCCTTTGCCGTCGGCAACACGCTGACCTTGGGCGCGATGGTGAAGGGCGAGTTTCAGGGCCGCGTCGACTGGCTGGTCGGCCGTCGCCGCCTGCGCTTCGACTTCGACACCGCCGCCGCCTCGAGTGAGGTGCCCGTCGCCGTGCGCGAAGACGCCGCGTGGACGCAGGCCCGTTTCACCGGCCAGGGCGCGTCCTTCGAGGAAACCCACTGGATCAACGTCGAGCTCCCGCTCGACGATTGGCTCGCCAACGACACAGCGCTGATGTTGACGTTCCGCCCGCACGGCAACGACTCCGTCGTCCTGCCCGACACGGGGTTCGCCTATTGCTGCGTGCTGGTGCCGCAGAGAAGAGAGCAATGACGTCGGTCGACAGCGCGGAGGCCTCGACCGAGCTGGCGGCAAAGTTCGCGGCGCTGCAGCAGCGTCTGCCGCGCCTCTACCAAGTCATCCATTCCAACCACCCGCGCAAGCACCGCTCGGTGATCGTGCCGTCGCTCACCTTCGATCAGGACGAGCTGGCCAAGGTCGCGGGCGTGTCCTTCTACGAAGAGCGGCTGCTGTTCTTCTTGTTGCGACTGCGCGACCCGCGCGCGCGCGTCCTCTACATCACCAGCTTGCCGGTCGATCCCGACATCGTGCAGTACTACTTGCACTTGATGGTCGGCATGCCGGCGAGCCACGCCCAGCGCCGGCTGACGATGCTGTGCGTGCACGATGCCAGCCCGCGGCCGCTGACGCAGAAGGTGCTGGAACGCCCCCGCGTCATGCAACGCATCCGCGACTGGGTCGGCGATCGACGGTCGGGCTACCTGACCTGCTTCAACAGCACGCTGCTCGAACAAGAGCTCGCGGTGCACTTGGGGATTCCGCTCAACGCCGTCGACCCCGCGCTCGCGGCCCTGGGCACCAAGTCCGGCAGCCGTCGGTCGTTCCGCGAAGCCGGGGTCGAGCTGCCGGCCGGACGCGAGGGGGTGCGGACCGAGGATGACGTCGTCGAGGCATTGGCCGCGCTGCGCGAAGAACGTCCGCGCGCCCGGCGCGCGGTGGTCAAGCTCGACGCGGGCTTCGCGGGCGAGGGCAACGCGGTGTTCACCTTTCCGCAAGAGCCACCCCGCGACCCGGCGGAGCTGCGCAACACGCTGCGCGCGCAGCTGCCGCTCATGCGCTTCGCCGATGACGCCGAGGCACCGGCGCGCTTCTTGGCCAAGCTCGCCGAGATGGGGGGCATCGTCGAGGAGTTCGTCGAGGCCACCGAGGTGCACAGCCCGAGCGTGCAGATGCGGATCACGCCGACCGGCGACCTGCGCTGCGTCTCGACCCACGACCAGGTGCTCGGCGGCCCCTCCGGACAGGTCTATCTCGGCTGTCGTTTTCCGGCCAACGACGAGTACCGCGCACTGATTCTCGACCGCGCGCGCCGCATCGGCGACCTGCTGCGCGAGCGCGGCGTCCTCGGGCGCTTTGCGGTCGACTTCCTCGTCTACCGCTCGGCCGACCAGCCGCGCTGGCAGTGCGTGGCCATCGAGATCAACCTGCGGATGACGGGCACGACCTTCCCACTGGTCGCACTGGAGTTCTTGACCGGCGGCACACTCGACGCGGACTCGGGTGAGTTCATGTCACCGCGCGGTGTGTGCAAGTACTACTTCGCCACCGACACGCTCGCCTCGCCGGCGTACCGCGGCCTGCTGCCCGAGGACTTCATGGAGATCATGGTCAAGCACGGCCTTCACTTCCGGCCGGCGGACGAGAGCGGCGTCGTCTTCCACATGATCGGTGCCCTGTCGCAGTTCGGCAAGATCGGCGTCACCTGCATCGCCAACCAACCGGCGGAAGCGGACGCGCTCTACAACCGCACACGCCAAGTCCTGGACACCGAGGCCGGCGCACCTCCCAACGTCATCGGCCGCATGAGCCCGCTGTTCGACGACTGGCCGCGCGGTATGGACTGAGCCTCAGGGTCCGCGAAACCTTCGCGCGGCAACAACCTTTCGGAAGGCTCGATGCCGCTGGAACTTCGACAACGCAGCTCCCGGAGGCTCGAAGACAACACTGGCGTCTGCGCTCAGCGGGACCCCGCCGGCGGATCCTCCACCGCGGCCAAGCACGCGTCCAGCTGCGCGGCGAGGTCGGCGACCACCGGCTCTCGACAGATGCGGTGATGCAAGCCGGCGACGGTGCGCACTTCGAACGGTCGCTCCGTCCACCGTTCCCAACCGAGCTGCGGGGACGGCGCCACTCCCACCGGCTGGGTCGCGCCCACGAACAGCACGACGTGACCGTCGTACGGAACCACGCGGTAGCCGGCCAACGCCTCCTCGTTGGCGGCGCGAATGCGCCGGTTGAGCTCCGGGACGGGCGCCGCCCGGCGGCCGACCACGCCGGCCACCGCGCCGCGGCAGGCCTTGACCGCCAGCGACCCGACATAGCGCCAGCGGTCGAACCCGCGGCGGAAAGCAAAGCTGCTGGCGCAGTGCTGCAGGTGGTGCACACAACCGTAGAGCCACTGCCGGCCCGGCCCCGTGCCCGGTGGATACTCGAAGTAGCCCGGCGCCCAGGTGTCCAACAAGCCGACCAGCGAGGTCCGCTCGCCCTGCGCCAAGAGCTGCTGCGCAATCTCATAGGCGACCACTCCACCAAACGACGCTCCCGCGATCCGGTACGGCCCGTGGGACTGCACTCCGCGCACGATCTCGAGGTAGTCCGCCGCCATCTCCCGCAGGTCGTGATGCAACGGGGCGCGGCCATCGAGCCCCCGCGGTTGTAGGCAGTAGACCGGCAGGTCGACCGGCAGACGCCGCACGAGATCCCGGTAGTAGAGCACGTTGCTCGCGATGTGATGGATCAAGAACAACGGGGGGCGCGCGCCCGTGGTGCGCGCCGCCACCAGCGGCGCCCGCGAACCGAGCTCGCCGGCGGGTCTCGGTGCGCGCGCCCGCCGGTCCAACGCCGCGACGATGCCGGTCACCGTGGGCGCCGAGAACAGGACACCCAGCGGCACCGCGACGCCGGTCTCCGCCTCGATGCGGGCCAGGGCCGACAGCGCGACGCGCGACGAACCGCCCAACGCCGTCAAGTCCTCGTCGACCGCCACCTCCACCACCCCCAACGCCTCCGCCCAGATCCGGGCGACCAACGCGTGCCGGTCTTCGCGCCGCGCAGCTTCGTGGATGGAGACGTGCCGCGGCGCGCCAGCGAGGTCGCCTACCGCAACCGCCGGTGCCGCGCAGCCCTCGTCGAGCACCCGTCCCACGAGGGCCGCGAGCTCCTGCACCGCGGCGTCGTCGAAGTGGGCGGGAGCATGCACGGCGATCCGCAGGCCCGCGGGCCCGTCGTCCACTTGCAACGTCAGCGCCGCAACGGCGCCGGCTGCGGCGAACGCGAACGGCCGCCAACCGCGCGGTAGGGGACTCGTCGGCCGAGCCTCGGAATGAAAGACAAGCCACGCCGTACACGGCTCGGGATCGACGCCGGCACCGTCGCGCAGCGCGTCGATGACCATGCTCCACGGCACATCCTGATAGGGATGGGAGCGGTAGTAGGCCCGCCCCGTGGCGGCCACCAGATCGCCGAAGGCGATCGCGTCCTCCAGCTCGCCAACCAGAGCAACGGTGTTGGTGAACGTTCCGACGACTGCCTCGCTGCGGACGTCGCGACCGGCGACGGGCGTGGCCAACGCGATTCGGCTGCCCGCTCCGGCAGCGCGCAGCGCGACCTGCCAGGCCGCGGCAAAGGTGGCGAACGGAGTTACGCGGCGGGCACGCGCCAGCGCGGCCACCGCGCCAGCGGTCGACGGCGCGAGCCGCACCGCAACGCGCAGCGGACCGCCAGGCGATGCGCTGGTGCGCAGCCCGGCGCGCTGCACGCCGGGACGCAGCTGCCGCACCCAGTGGTCGAGGTGCCCGGGGTCCACGCGCGCGGAACGGTTCGCACGCGCGAAGGCCAGATAGCTCTGCGCCGGCGCGGGCCGGAGCGGCGTACGACCCGCGACGCACTCTCCGTAGGCGAACACCAAGTCGTCCGTGAGCAGCCGCAGCGACCAGGCATCGGCAGCGATGGCGTGCACCACGATCAGTAGTGCGTGCGCTCCTCCGTCGAGCGCATCCACGCGCCACCGCCACGGCGGGCCGCCGTCGAGGGCGATGGGCGCGGCCAACGCCGCGGACCACGACCGCTCCAGCTCCGCCTGTGAGCGCCTCGGTCCGCCGACACCCTCGTCCGCGGGAACCACCGCCCCGCCATCCCACTGCCGCGGCTCGCCCGGCGCCCCGCCGACTCGAAGACGCAGCGCGTCGTGCCGTTCCACCAACCACAGCAACGCTCGCCGCAGGGCGCCGACATCCAACCGCCCCTCGATGTAGAGACCGATGGGCCGGTTGTGGATCTCGGGCGCCGCCGCCTCCTGCAAGTGCCGCCACACCAAGTCCTGCGCCCACGACAAGGGGGCCGCGCCATCGGCTGCCTGATCCACGGTGCGGTCTCGCACGCCTTCACCGTAGCAGCTCACGGCGACCGCGCCGCCCCACGGCGCGCGCACGCCGTAGACTGCAGCAGTGCCCTCGGATCCCCCGCCCGCGCCTCCGCCGCGCCCAGCGCCCGCGGAGCACGAACGCCTGGCCGGTTTGGCGCGGCGCTTCGGCACTCCTCTCTATGTCATCGATGAGGCCACGCTCCGCGCCAACGCGCGCAGCGCACGCGCGGCGCTCCAAGCGGCGGCCGACGACGTCGAGGTCTACTTCTCGTACAAGACCAACCCGCTGCTGGCAGTGCTGCGCATCCTGCGCGACGAGGGGCTCGGCGCCGAGGTCATCTCCGCGCACGAGGCCTGGCTCGCCCAACAGGTCGGGGTCCCGGCCGAGCGCGTGATCGTCAACGGCCCGGTCAAGCCGCCGGCGCTCCTCGAACACGCCCTCCAGCACCGCACCCGCGCGGTTTTCGTCGACTCGACCGATGAGCTCGAGACGCTGATCGCCCTCGCCGGCACGCGCCCCCGACCGCTGCCGGTCGGCCTCCGCATCGCGCCGCGCATGGGCTGGCGCGCGCACTTCGGCTTCACTCCCACCGCGGCGCTGACCGCGGCGTCCGTGATCCGCGCCAGCCCGGCTCTCGAGTTGGCCGGCCTCTCGGTGCACCTCGGCACCAACATCGGCACCACCGCGCCGTACGAACGCGCCGTGCGCGACCTGGTCGCCCTGATGGCGGAGCTGCGCCCGCGCGGTGCACCGATTCGAATGCTGGATCTGGGTGGCGGCTTCGGCGTCCCGGCGGTGCGCTCCCTGCGCCGCACGCAGCGCTGGCGCCTCAAACTCCGCGGCCGACTGCCACCTCTCGCCTCTCACCCACACCCGCCGACCGCGCCCGAGTTCGCGGCCGCGATCCGCACCGCCCTGCGCACCGCGCTCGCCCGGCACGCAATCCCCGAACCCACCCTCCTGTTCGAACCGGGCCGGCTGGTGACCTCCTCGGCGCAGACCCTGCTGGCCCGCGTGCACGCCGTCAAGCACACAGCGGGCACGCCGACGGCCGTGACCGACGTCGGCGCCATGTGTGTGGCACCGATCCTGGCCAAAGAAGAACACCGCATCGAGAAGATCGGCGCCGGCCCGCCGGGAACGCGGCGCCAGCACCACATCGTCGGCCCGCTTTGCACGCCCGCCGACCGCCTACCGGTTCCCGCGTGGCTCCCACCGCTGCAAGCCGGCGATCTCTTGGCCATCGCGGACGCCGGAGCGTACTTCACTCCGACCGAGAATCGGTTCGGGCCACCGCCACCGGCCTGCGTAATGGTCGGGCCGGATGGCGAGGCGTGTTTGGTGCGCCGGCAGGAAAGCGACGACGACCGAGTGGTGACCCAGCAACAGGAACCCCGCGCGCCTTAGATCGATCATCGCAACCGATCGACCACGACGACGACCGTCTCTGTGTGCCCCGGCTCGACAGATCCCTTGGCCACGAAGTCACCAACGATTCGATCGACGTCGCGGCCGGGGGTCGCACTGAGCTCGAATGGGCCCGACATCACCGGCACGGAAACCCTCCCGGTTGCTCCGGTCATCAGCCCCGAGAGCCACCGCCGCTCGGCGCCGGTGTAGACATCCAACGGAAGCGCTGGCACGGCCTGTCCGTCCGCATCCTCGACCAGAATCTCCAACTTCGCGTCGAACGGGTTGCTGACCACCACGGGATCTCCGGTGGGCACTTCGAACCCTACTTCGACGGGCTCGGCGCAGCCTTCGAATACCGCAGCGACACGGTAGCTTCCTGGAAACAGGTGCGTCAGCTCATAGGAGCCCGCGCACGCGACGGCGGGGCCACCGCACCTCCAGCCACTCCCACCGAGTCCGGCGAAGTCGGAACCCATCAAGAACAACCGCGCGTCCGCCGCCTGGCCCTTGCTGTCCGTCGTTCGCACAGTGACAGAATGCTCACCCAGGGCCAGGTCCACACTGTCATCGCCCGCCGGCGGCGGAACGAACCAATGCACTCCATTCACCACGAGCCGGAGCGCCGCTGCAGTCCCCAGCGCCTCCCGCTTCGCGGGCACCGCAAATTCACCAAACTCCCGTGTCGTCGCTACGGATCCCTGAAACGAAACCTGGACGCCAGGAACGCCGGAGTTCCCCCGAACGACTCGCCCTCGAATCACGCTCGCCTCCTTCATCGTGATTTCCGTCAGGTCCAGCCAGCTGCTGCGGCCTGCCACCACTTCAATGCGGGCCAACTCGCACCAGGCTCCATCGCTCGCGTTCCGTGGAATCTCGTACACCGTGTACCAACCCGGCTGGGCTGCCGTCAGCATGAATCTCCCGTCCGCTCCAATGACGGCAGCTCTACGCACCCCACCTTCATCGCGCGCAAACACCAAGCAGTACCAGGAACTCGGGTGCAGGCCAATGACCGCTCCTCCCCGATCCAATCGAAAGTCGACGACACGCTCTTCGGCAGTCAGACTGAGCGGCCCTTGCAGGGCGCGCTCCAACCCCGGCGACTCAACAACCGCCAAGTATGCGCCGTCCTTCAAGGCCGGGACTCCGTAGGCACCTTCCGAGTCTGTCACAGCCTCGGTCCATTCTCCGAATTCGAACATCTGCTCGCCTTCCACCGGCACACCCAGGCGTTCCTCGATGCGCTCCAACCCAGTTCTCTCGCCCCACCGCCGCACGCGCACGCTGGCGCCCTCCACGGGCTCACCGTCAGGGCCACGGACCACCCCCGTCATCGACGCTCCAGCGATCACCGCTACGACGACGTCGCGCTGTTCGCCCGCCTCGATCTCGACGAAATCCACCGATGGCTTCACCTCGAACACTCCTTCTCGCCTGTCGACACCCGTGAGAGTGAACCAACCAGCCGGCAACTCCAAAGTTGCAGCTCCGTCTACCATGGGCGCCTGCCAACTGACGCCGGCCTCCTCGGCGCGATGCGGCAACGCGACGACGCCAGTGCAAGGCGCGCTGCCCGCTGCGAGTCGCACCTTCAGCACGCCAGGTTCCGCCAATGTGACCGGCCAGGCTTTGATGCCCTCCTGCACTCGCTGAACGCTGCTTGCGTGCAGCGTTTCGATCACTCGCATGCCCACGCGATGGCCAGATCTAGCCAAGATGACGCCGTCCCGCATGATCACGCCATCGAGGCGCACGGATCCCGGCACTACACTCTCCAACCTCGCGAACCCGGAGAACGCCCGGTGGGACCAGGGCATCGCATTCCCGTGCACTTCGATACTCGCCCGATCAGCTCTTGGCCCCCGCACATGCACGACCAAACCGCTCATCGCGGGCCTCTCGGTCACGCGCACGACATGGCGGTTGTCTGATTCCCGCAACAACCACTCGGCACGCCCAACGCGCCCGTCGGAAGTGCGCGCGACGACGGTGTAGACCCCAACCGCCAAGCCATCGATCCGAAAGCTGCCGTCCTGAGTACTGCGTGCCCTCCTGTCCTGGCCATCTCCGCGGGAGCCAAATGGCCCCAGGACCACGTCGACGTCTTCCACCGCACGCCCGCTGTGGTCCTCGACACGCCCCGTAAGCGACGCAAGCACACCTTCGACGATCCAAGGGATCGGCCTGCTCTCCCCGGCGGCGTCGACTGCCGACACCCGCGTGTTCTCCACGGCCTGCTCCGTCGGCAGCTGCTCTTCCAGCACCTGGTCAGCCACAGTCGCAACCTTGTCGGTCGCATCCTGTGCCAGCTCAGGTGGGCGCTCACCGATCAACCCCCAGACTCCGATCAAAACAACCAGAACCACCATGGATGCCGCCGCGAACCACAGGAACTGCGCTCTCATTGTCTTACCTCGTCCTATGTGTTTTTACCTGACGACGTGCCTGGCAAGACGCTCGAAATAGCAGCACACGCATCGCGGTAACGCTCTGCGGTGCGGGCCACTCCCCATTGCAGCAGGAAGGAACGCGGCGCGCCGGCGGCGCTCGGCGGTCGCCACCAGCCGCGCGCGGCGCCCGCAGCGGCCACGCGACCCAGACTCGCAGCGCTCCACTCACCGACCGTCACCCGCGCACGCGCGGCCAGCGGCGCATGCGCGCGCACGAAATCCTCGTAGTCAGCGCGGCTGTGCGCGCCCAGCTGCGCGGGCCCGCGCAGTGCGGAGCCGCCGCCCCACTTGCGCTGGCCGAACAGCGCGTCGGCGACGCCGGCGTCGCGGAGAATGCGGCGCGCGATCGGCCGGTCGTAGCGGCCGCCGATGCGCGCGGGTCGCATCGCTTCGGCCCGCGCCAGCGCGGTGATCGCGGCGGCCCACTGCGCGCCGTAGTGCAAGGGCGCGAGCTGGATCGCCGGCAGGGCGAGGCCGAACTCGGTGAAGCCGACGCCGCCGAGGCCGCCGAAGGTGCGTTGCGCCAGGTCGGGGCGCAGCCGGGGCTCGAGGCCGAGGATGTCGTCGCCGAAGATGCCGGTGAGCACCAGCCGGCCGCGCAGCACGTCTTCGAACGAGGCGAAGCCGACCGGAGCGCCGCGGGGGTTGACGGCGAACTGGGCCTCGGGGAGATCGCGGCGGTCGCGGTAGGCGTCGCGCGGCCGACCGACCACCTCGAGACCGAGCGCGGCGCCGACGTCAGCGCCACTGTCCGCCGGCACGTCGTCGTAGGTGAACGCTTGTCGGAGCCCGTATGGTCGCGCCAGCGCGGCGACGGCGTTGCAGTCGTAGCCGGCGGACAGGGTGGCGATTGGCTCGTAGCGCCGCTGGCGGCCGGCGGCCACGGCGTTGTCCAGCACGCGGCCGATGCAGGCGGAGAGTTCCGCGATGTACGCGTCGACATCGCCGGGCACCGGCGGCTGTCGCTTGCGCTGCCACGCCGGCGGCGAAGGCGGCGCAAAGACCACGTTGACGAACTCGAACAGCTGCAGCTGCCCGCGATGGGTCGGCACGGAGCGCTCACCGCGGTAGATCCCCGCGCGCACTTGGGCCAAGTGGTCGAGGGCATAGCGATCGCGCTCGATGCAGAGTGCGTCGCCGGCAGCGCAGAGCGCGAACACCGACGAGTTGGAGATCCACCATCGCTGCGCGTCGCCGGCGACATAGAGCCGATCGCACAAGTTGCTCCCGGCAGCCGCCCACAGAGCGCCGTCGCGCAGCTCCAACGCGGTGCCGGCGAGCAGCACGGCATCGACCGGGGACGAATCCGCGAAAGGCCCGTCCCAGACTCCGGCGACCAAGCCGTTGGCGCGCCGCTCCACCGCTGCGCCGTGGGTGACGTGGACCGTGGCATCGCCGTCTTGCAGCTGCGCACACCAGGCCAGCGGCGGCAACGTCGGACAGAGCTCGAGGACCAAGCGCACGGACGGATCGGCCCAGCATAGCGAAGGCCGCCGCTGGTAGACTGGACGTTCGAGCAGACATGCCGGCCGCCGAACGCCGTGATTCTCCGCCCACCGGCGCCGAGCGGCGCCGCTATCTGCGCCTTACGCAGGAAGTGTTCGTGCGGTGCCAAGCGCACATCGACGGCGGCGACGAGCAGGTCTTCGTCTACCCGGACCGACAGGGGTGGCGCCGCCGCCTGGCGGAGGTCGAGGAGTATTGGCGCCGGCAGCTGCCGTGGTTCGGGATGCGCGTCGACGAAGGGCCGGCAGGAACGCTGCACCTCGTCAGCGCCGGCGACGCGCGAACCGCGCACTACCTCCGTGCGTTGGCCCACCGGAGCGGCCAGCACCACGATCTCGACCGCGTCCTCCGCTCGCAGCTGACGGTGAGCGGCAGGGCAGCGTCGCGCCTGCAGCGCGGGTGGCGCCGCTGCACGCAGGGGCTGCGCCAGCTCCCGCAGTTCTTGGTCATCGGCGCGGCGAAGGCGGGGACCGGCTTTCTCTACCACGCGCTGACCCAACACCCCGAGGTGATCGGGGGCTGGAGCAAGGAGGCGTACTTCTTCGACCACGGCTTCGCGCGCGGCCTCGGCGCGTACCGGGCCCACTTCCCGCTGCGCACCAGGGGGCGCCGGCTCACGGGCGAAGCCACCCCATGCTACTTGTTCCATCCCCACGCCCCGCGCAGGGTCGCGGCCACGCTCGCCGAGGTCCGCGTCATCGTGCTGCTGCGCAACCCGGTCGACCGCGCCTACTCCGACTACAGCCAGGCGCGGCGCATGGGGCGCGAGCCCCTGTCGTTCGAGGCCGCCCTCGATGCCGAACCAGCGCGCACCGAGGGCGAGCTCGAACGCATGCTCGCCGATGAGGCGTACTTCGCCGCCAACCGATGGCACCACTCCTACTGTGGGCGCGGCCGCTACGCCGAGCAGCTCGAGCGCTGGTTCGCCCATCTGCCGCGGGCGCACTTCTTGGTGCTGCGCAGCGAAGATCTGTTCACCGCACCACGACGTGCCGCGGCCCGCGTCGCCGCGTTCTTGCAGATCGCCCCATGGCAGTTCGCCGAGACCCGCCGCAACTCGGTGCCGTACCCGCCGATGCCCGCCGGCGTGCGCACCCGCCTCGTCGAGCACTTTCGGCCGCACAACGAGCGGCTGGCGCGGCTGCTCGGCGAACCCGTGGACTGGGATCGGTGACGCATCCGCGCCTCGCTCAAGTACCCGCGGCCGACCGACGCCGCTCGACTTCGCGGGCGAACCACTCCGCGTCGAGCGGCAGGTCGAGCGTGCGACCCTGCCACGCCGAGCCGACAATCGCGTTGGCGAGCTCGACCGAGGCGACGCCATCGGCGACCGGAGCCAGCAGCGCGGCTTCGCCCCGTACTGCTGCCGCGAAGTTCTCCAGCACGGCGTTGTGCTGGCCACCGTCGCCGTCGAAGCGCAGCTCCTCGAGCACCGCCTGCGGAGCCGCGAACCACTCCTCGCTGCTCTGCGCAAACGCGCGCGCGCTGCACTCATTGCGCTCGATCCGCACGCCGTCGTCATCGATCACCACGCGGCCCATCTCCGCCGCGACCTCGAGCCGGTCGACGCCCGGCGCCTCACCCGTGGAGGTCTCCACCACTACGCGCAGACCGTCGGCGTAGTCCAGGACCGCAACCGCTTCGTCTTCCACCTCGACGGCGTGGTGCCGGCCGAACCCGCAGAAGCCGGTGACCCGCTGAGGCATGCCGAAGCACCACTGCAGCAGGTCGAGCTGGTGCGACGTCTGGCCGAGCAGGACTCCGCCGCCCGCACCGCGCCACGTGCCGCGCCAAGGCCGACTGCGGTAGTAGAACTCGGGGCGGAACCAGCGCGTCGCCGTCCAGTGCACGCGATGTACTGCCCCGAGTGCTGCCGCACGCAGCTCCCGCCGCAGCCAGGAATAGCGCGGGTCGGTGCGCCGGTTGAGCACGACGCCACACACGCGGTCGGGCCGGGCGGCGGCGGCCGCAACGATCTCACGCGCGGCGCGCACATCGGGCGCCAGCGGCTTCTCGATCAGCACGTGCAGGCCGCATTGCAGCGCGTCGACCGCGATCTGCGCGTGGCTGGGATGCGGTGTGGCGATCAACACCGCGTCCACGGCTCCACTGCGCGCCAGCTCGCGGTGGTCGACGAACGCGGGCGTCCCCTCGGGCGCGCGCGCGTGCCGGCGCGCATCGCGGCTGCAAACCGCCGTCAAGGCACAGTCACCGGCCGCGCCCTTCGCGAGTCGCTGCAAATAGCTGGTGCCCATGCCGCCCAGGCCGACGACTCCCAACCGCAACGCCGGCGCGCTCACAGCCCTTCTCCGCGACCGACCTTGAAGAACGTCCGGGCGATCAGGCCCAGATCGTAGCGCAGCAGCGACAGCTGTCCGCGGCGGGCAAACTCGTGGTAGTACGCCGTGTCACACTCCCAGGTCTCGCACTCGGTGCCCTTGGCCAGCTGGAACACGCCGGTCAGCCCTCCCCGCATGCCCGAGTTGGCGATCAGCGCCAGCCGGTTGGGCTCGTTGCGCGGCACCGGCCGCGGCCCGACGAAGCTCATGTGACCGGCGAGGATGTTCCACAGCTGCGGCAGCTCGTCCATGTAGTAGCGCTGCAGCAACGCGCCCATCCGCGTGGTGTGGTCTTGGTCGCGCTCGTGCGCCTTGACCGCCGGCATCCCCTGCCCATCGGCACCGACGAACCCGGCCAAGCTCTGGGGTCGCAGCACGCGGAACTTCAGCAGGGGAAAGAATGTCCCGTCCGCCGAGCGCCGCTCGGCATAAAGGGGGCTCGCCCAGCCACGACCCGCGAGTAGGTCTTCGAGCACGATGGCCACCGCGATCAAGATGCCGAACGGACCGACGACGACGATGCCGCACCCGGCCATCAACCGATCGACGGTCGCCTTGAGCCAGCGCGGACGATCCACCCGGCGCAGAGGAGGCAGCTCGGGCGTGGGCTCTTTCCACTCGGTCATCTTCCTGGACGGCGAGGCGAAGGCTGCCGCCAGGAACCGCTGCCGTCAAGTCGGGTGACCGGTCGCGCTCCGCTCCCTCAGCGCGGGCCGAGCCAACCGATGAGGTTGTCGATGGCGCGGTCGTAGCGCTCCAGCGACCCGTCGCGCAGACGCCAAAGCGCGACGCCAAGGACGGCTGTGCGACCCCGACCCAGCCCGCCGACGACGAGAAGGGGACGGCCCTCGACTTCATCGGTCCGCAACAAAACCGTGCCTCCGGCGCGCGCTGCACCCAGCCCACCGTGGTGAGGAGACTGGACACGCCACTGCGCGCCCGACGGGGAGCCGTCCACGCCCACCAACAACGGGTGTGCCGCGCCCGCGGCGGTGACGATCGCCGCCGACCCGAGCGGCGACCCGTCGCCCACGCTCGCCGCCACCGGCAGCCACGGCCCGAACGGCGTCTGCCACAGCTGGGGATCGCGCGCCGCATCTTCCAGCACCACGACACCCGCCCCACCGCGCACGCGCGCCTCCAGCGCACTCCACCACTCCGCGGCTTCCAACGGCGTGGCCCAGGCATCGGCCCAACGGACGTCGCCGATCAAGATCACGTCCGCCGCCGCGACCTGCGCGGCGGTCGGCCGCGGATCGAACGCGGTCGGCGCGGCCTCAGTCCTGTCTTGCTGCAGCCATACGTGGGCACGGATCTCGGCGCGCCGGCGCAGCCAGGCAGACAGATAGCGAAACTCCCAAGACGGTGTTCCGGCCAGGTAGAGCACGTGCGAGCGGGCGCCGCCTTGTGCCAGCCCGTCGCGCTCTGCGCGCGGATTCCAGGCCACGGCCAAGACGACCGCCGCGCCCGCCAGCAGCACCGCGGCAGCCGCCGCCACCCGGCGCGGCCGGCCCCCGACATCGCGCGGCAGTGGTCGATCTCCGGGATCGGCCAAACCCAACCGCGCCAGCAGCGCGGTCCGCGCCTGCGCGGAAGGCCCGCGACCGTGAACTTCTTCGAGACAAGTCTCGATCCACGCCTGGCGCAATGCGCGCGTCTCGGCAGGTGTCATCGCATCCTCCGTCGTATGCACGACTGCAGCGCCGCTCGCGTGCGCCGCAGCAAGCTCTTGGTCGCCTCCACGCTCGCGCCGATCCGATCGCCGATCCGGGCGAGGGCGAGCCCCTCGGCGTAGCGCATCTCCAGCACGTGCCGCTGGCGGAACGCCAAGCCGACCAGACAGGCCTGCAACGCGCCGAGCCACGCCGCGCCGCCGTCGTCGCCCACTTCGCCGAGCCAGAACTCCTCGAGCACCGCCGGGTCGACGCTCGCCACCCCATCGCGCTCGCGGGCGCGCTGCCGGGCGAACGCGCGCCGCACCGTCGTGCGCAGCCACGACGCCGTGACTCCGGCGCCGCGGTCCACCGGCGGCCGCGCCATCAGCCGGACGAACGCCTCCTGCACGAGGTCGTCGGCCTGGGCCGGCGACGCCCCCAGGAACCGCGCGTAGCGCCAGGTCGGTGCGTAGTGCGCATCGACCAGTGGCTTGTCGACGCGGACGGCGGCGGGGGACTCGACGGGGAGGACCAATGCAAACAGAGAACGGGGAGCCCGCGGTCGGGGTCGCGAAATCCGGCGGCGGCCGCCCGACCTATCGACCGCGGATCGCGGCGGCGGCGGCCTGGGCGGCCGCGGCGACCTCCTCACCGAACACGTCCGCCCGGCTGTATTGGGCCAAGATCGGCAGCGCGGCCCCCGCCCCACGGCCGAGGTTGCCGAGGGCGGCAAACAGGATCTCCAAGAACGCATCGTCGCGCGTCGGGTTGCACAGCGACAAGAGGATCTCGGTCGCTTCTTCCGCCCGTTCGCGATGCAGCGAGAGGCCGCGCACCGCGCGCTGCAAGCGCTCGGGGTCACCCTCGTGAACCCACCGCCACAGCACCGCGAACGCGAGGGGATGTGCCGGCGCGATCGCCGCCAACGCCTCTTCGAAGCAGAAGACGGCATCGCCGGTGAGGCCGAAGTCCATCAGCTCGTCGTCGACGGAGCCCTCGTGCAGTGCCTCGAGCCACTTGGCGATCGCGGGTCCGGCGGCGGCCCCCTGCGTGCGCCGGGTCGCCAGCACGCGCGCGGCAAACATCGCCTCGACGACCCGATCCCGCTGCACCCGGCGGACGAGCTCATCGGTGGTCGCCAACGGCGACACCGCCAGGCGTCGGTGCAACCGCATCGCAGCGCCGCGCATCCACCACGCCGAGATGTCGGCGTTGCGGTGCGTGACCTCGGGCGACGCCCACGACAACAGCTGCTCGCGAGTCGGCGCCCGGATCGCGGCGAGGTCGTTGGCCAACGTCACGTGCCAGGGGCCGAGCTCCGCGATGATCGCCAGCGCGACGAACTGGCTCGCGAACCGCCGCCGGCGCAGCTCGGAGAGCGCGGCGCGCACCGCGGGCTCGCTACCGGGACCGAGCCGGCGCAGCACGTCGATCACGCGGTCGGCGGCCGGCCACAAGCGCCGCGGGTCTGCCTCGCCTTGCATCCGTTCGAACAGATGCTCGGCCACCGCCCGCCCGGCAGCGGGACCGAGCAAGAACACCTCTTCGGCGACGGCCGCGAGCTCGTACTGCGACTGCAGCGCCTGCGGCAAGACGCGCTCCAGCCGCGCGCGCCATTCCGGGTCCTGCCGGCCCGCCCCCCGGCCCGCCCACAGGACCGCACCTCCCGCGGCTGCCGCCACGAGCGCAAAGAAGACCATTCGTCGAGGCGATCGCATGCCAATCCTCGCGTGCAGGGAGCGACGGCGGCCCGAGGCCGGCCGGCCTGTCCTACCGACCCGATCACCCGCGGTAACCGCACCCAATGCCGCTCAAGCCCGAGTGCTCGTTTTGCCGACAGTAACCGCAGCGGCGGCCGTGGTCGCCACCCCCGCTCCCCGACCCCACAGCGCCAACGAGGTCGCTCCGATGACGCCCGAGTACACGTCCCCCCAGGTGGTCGCCGAGATCGGCTGCAATCACCTCGGCCGCATGGAGGTCGCGTTCGAGCTGATCGACCTCGCCCGGCAGGCCGGCGCGCAGCACGTCAAGCTGCAGAAGCGCACTCCACGCGAGCTGCTTACGCCGGAACAGTACGCGGCACCTCACCCCAACCCACACCACAGCTACGGTGCGACCTACGGCGAGCACCGCGAGTTCCTCGAGCTGGACCAGGAGCAGCACGCGGAGCTGAAGCAGCACGCCGAGGCACAAGGGCTGATGTACTCGTCCTCGGTGTGGGACGTCACCGCCGCCCGCCAGATGGTCGAGCTCGGCCTCACGCACATCAAGGTGCCGTCGGCGTGCAACAACCACTTCGACCTGTTGCGCGTGCTGCGGGACGAATACGACGGCGGCGTGCACCTCTCGTTCGGCATGACCACCCATGCCGAGGAGCGCGCGGTCATCGAGTTCTTCGCCGCCACCGGTGCGGCCCGCGACCGGCTCGTGATCTACGCGTGCACGTCCGGCTACCCGGTGCCGTTCGAGGACGCCTGCCTGCTCGAGATCGAGCGGCTGCGCAGCACCTACGGGAGTGACGTGGCGCAGGTCGGCTTCTCCGGCCACCACCTGGGCATCGCCATCGACATCGCCGCCTACACGCTGGGCGCCGCCTGGATCGAGCGCCACTTCACCAAGGACCGCACCTGGAAGGGCACCGACCACGCGGCCTCGCTCGAGCCGCCCGGGCTGCAGAAGCTGGCCCGCGATCTGGCGGCGACCCATCGCGCCCTGACTTACAAGCCGACCGAGCTGCTCGAGATCGAGCAGCCGCAACGAGACAAGCTCAAGTTCCGCCAAGCGACTCCAGCGCCCTCCAACCGATGAGCGCGGTCGCCTTCGTGCCGGTGCGGGGCGGCAGCAAGGGCATCCCCGACAAGAACATCCGCCCCTTCTGCGGCCGGCCCCTGGTGGCCTGGATCCTGCACGCGCTGGAAGCGGCGCAGCGCGTGCAGCGCGTCGTCGTGTCGACCGACTGCGAACGCATCGCATCGGTGGTCCGCGCACTCCGTCTCGGCAAGGTCGAGGTGTTCCACCGCAGCGCCGCGACCGCGACCGATACCGCGAGCACCGAGAGCGCGATGCTGGAGTTCCTCGCCGCCGATTCGATCGCCGACGAGACGCCGTTCGTCCTGGTGCAGGCGACCTCGCCGTTCACGCGGGCGGCCGACATCGATACCGCGCTGGCGCGCTTCGACGCCGAGCCGTGCGACTCGATGCTCTCCGTCGCCCGCGTCCGGCGCTTCTTCTGGAGCGACGACGGCATGCCGCTCAACTACGAGCCGCGGCACCGGCCGCGCCGGCAGGACTTTGCCGGCAGCCTGATCGAGAACGGCGCGTTCTACATCAACCGCGCGGGCACCGTGCGTCGCTACCGCAACCGCCTGCACGGCGACGTGCTGCCCCACGAGATGGCCGAGCACAGCGTGCTCGAGCTCGACGAGCCGGACGATTGGCTGATCGGCGAAGCACTGATGCGGCGCCATGGCGGAGTCACACAGCTGCCGCCACCGAAACTCGCGCTGGTGTTGACGGACGTCGACGGCGTCCTCACCGACGGCGGCATGTACTACGGCAACTCCGGCGAGGAGAGCAAACGCTTCAACACCCTCGACGGGATGGCATTCGAGCTGGCGCGCAACGCCGGCCTGCGCACCGGCATCGTCACCGGCGAGTCGACCGACCTGGTCGCGCGGCGGGCGGCGAAGATCGGCGCGGACTTCGTGTATCAGGGCATTCGCGACAAGCTCCCCGTCGTCGAGCGACTGTGCGCGGAGCTCGGCATCGGCTTGCAGCAAGTCGCCTACGTGGGCGACGACCTCGGCGACTTGGAGGTGCTGCGCGCGGTGGGTCTGGCGGCGTGCCCTTCGACCGCGGTGGCCGCGGTGCGAGATGTGGTCCACTACGTCTGCGAACGCGCCGGGGGCCAGGGTTGCCTGCGGGAGGTCGTGGACCGGTTCGTGATGCCGACGGCGCTCGCCGAAGCGGCAAGCCACAATGACCAACTTCGTGCCGTCGCACGCTGAAGCCACCGCGACCGCGGCAGCCGCGGCGCCAGCCGCCGCGCACGCCGCGGCGCTCGACGCGCCGCGCCGCGCGTTCTTGGGCATCGAGGCCGAGCATGCGCTGTTCGACCGCACGGCCGACGGCTGCCGCGCGTGGGACTACCTGCGGGTCGAGGTCTACGACGCGCTGATCCGCGGCCTCGGCCTACTGGGCGAGAAGCACGACGCGCCGCACCGCACGTGGCGCGGCTACGCGCGCCATTCCGCGGCCGTCGCCCAAAGCCTGGTGCGGCACAACCCGTTCTTCGCCCGGCCCGCCGAGCTGTGCGTGATCGCCCACCCCCGCCGGCGCCTCGAGCCCGACGGCACCTACTGGGATCCCTACACCGACCCGCTGTTGGACGGCTTGCAGCGCGACGCGCTGGTGCTGGAGCGCCCCTACCTCAACCAGCACCGCAGTCCGGCGCATCCGCGCCGCATCGCCCACCTCGACGCCCTGGCCCTCGCCGCGGCCGCCCGCCGCGCGGTGCGCCCGACAGCGCTGGATGCGGCCGACACCGCCTGGCTGCTTCAGCTCGAACAGGCGCTGGCGCGCGAGTTCGACGTCGCGGTCCCGGTGCGCGCGATGGCCATCGCCAAGCTCGCTCTGCGCCGAGCGCAGCTCCCGCTGTGGCGACGGCTGCTGCGCCGGATCTCGCCGCGCGCCGTCCTGCTGGTCGTCAGCTACGGCAACGAGATCCCCATCGAAGCCTGCCGCCACCTCGGCATCCCCACCGTCGAGCTACAACACGGCGTGATCTCCCCGCAAAACCTCGGCTACCACTTCCCGCTGCCCGGCTGCCGAAAAGAGCTGTTCCCCGACTGGCTGTTCACCTTCGGCGACTTCTGGCGGACGGCTGCCGCCTTCCCGCTACCGCGCGACCGCGTGGTCTCGGTCGGCTTCCCCTATCTGGAAATGCGCCGCTCGACGACGCGCACCGCGCAGCCGCGCCGCGGCGTGCTCATCGTCTCGCAGAAGTCCAACGGCGTCGCGCTCTCGCGCCTCGCCGTCGAGCTGCGCCAGCGCCTCGAACCCGACACGCCGGTGATCTACAAGCTGCACCCCGGCGAACAGCGCGACTGGCGCATCAACTACCCCTGGCTCGCGGCATCGCCGGTGCGGGTGATCCAAGGCGATCACCCCCACCTCTACGATCTGTTCACCCAGTCCGAGCTGCAGATCGGCACGTACTCCACCGCCCTGTTCGAGGGCTTGAGCTTTGGCCTCGAGACCTGCGTCGCCGCGCTGCCTGGGGCGGAGGCGCTGGCGCACTTGGTGGATGCGTGCGAGGCCGCGCACTGGGTGCGTGGGGTGGAAGACGTGGTGCGGGCGCTGCGGGTGCGGCGGGGCCGGTCGGCTCCGATCGATGCGGGGGCGTGGTTTGCTGGGGGCGCGATCGAGAACGCCGAGGCGGCTTTGGGCCGCGCTCTAGCGACAACGCAGGGCGACGGTCGCTCCGCAGTAAGTGGAAGGTGCCGGGCCCCTGCTTGGCTGCCTTGACTGACAACGGCCAAGGATGACAACACCTACTTCCACAATCAGAACCAAACCCTCTGCGAAACCGTGAAGCGCGAGCGCGGTTGCCACTTATCGGGGTGGGGTTCGCGTGCTATCGCGACGCAACTGCATAGGTGAGGGTTCGGGTCTGGCCCGAGGCGAGCGGCCTTGACCACAGCTCACCCGTCTCCGTGGTACTGAGACACAGCGACGCAAAACAACCGAACACATTCGAGGAACGGCTCTCTCATTGTGACCACCGTTCCGCTTAGGGCAACGCCGGGAAGACTCTCGTCTTCGATTCCATCCCCCACCCGCCGTATAGCGTTAGCGGGTTCGAACTTGTCCTTCGACAAATCCCCGGAGTTGTGGGTCCACGCGTTCCGCAGATGTCGCATCGCTTCGCACCACTCGCTGCTCAGCCTCTTGGTCGACCATATCTTGGAGTTGGCAACGAAGTCCTCAAAGCACTTCACCGCCTTGCCCGTCTTCCGCCAGGATCGTTTGCCGTACTTGCCTTCTAAATAGGACATCGCTCCCGCGAGAAAAACACCACAGGCATGATGTTCGATGATGTGCTTCTCCTGAGCGTGCGTCTCGGGTCGCCCATTGTCGTCGTGAATGGCCATCGCAAGCGCGTGCGGGATGCGCCTCGCCATCACAAGGAACTCCGATCGTTCCGACATATCGCAGTCACTCTTTTCGCACTCTCGCGTCGAGCCGAGAGCTAGTCCGAGGCTACAAAGAGCATTCGACTTGCGCACCTTCTGTCAACGAGGCATCCTGGACCGCCCTGGGTTTTTCGAAGACCGGGTTGGCATCTAAGCCGGATTCCCAGTCTGGCGGATTCTATCGTGGTGGTTTCCCTGCACGACTCAAGACGCCCGCGAATCCAGCAAGTCGCAGCTTCCACTGATGGCTCGTGCTCGGGACTTCGCGTTCACTCGGTGACGCCGACGGATGCGACCAGGAGTTCCCGCGCTTCGATCAATCGTCGTCGTTCGTGTCGTCATCAGCGGCGTGTCGGGCGCCGACAATCATCGCCCACGTGACGATGCGTGCCGCCATCCGACAATCGACACCCATCACCGTTGGACGACGACGCGGCGGTCGTCGTGCTCAAACTCACCAACGACTGAGAGTCGACGAGAGTATTCGTTCCGCCGCGCGCGCAGATCTTGTGGATGTTGGCTTGCCGCTACGCCGATGCGGGCCGGTCACAACTTGGTCCACACCCCGCCGGCCTCGACATAACTGCCATCGTAGACTGCACCCGCCATGCCCGGGTTGATCGCCGCGGCCACGCTGGTGTATCCGCGGAAGTAGTTGTTCGTCAGCAGCAGCAAGTCGCTGTCGGTGCCGCTGAACCCCACGCCGCGTTCGCCGCTGGATTGGCCACCGATGAAGGTGTTGCCGCGCACCACCGGGTTGGGCGTCCCCGGCGAGTGCGTGATCAGCGCCGACCACGACGTGCCGCTGGTGCCGTTGTGCTCGGCGAAGTGGTTTCCCTCGATCACGAGCTCGCGGGCGGTCGCCTGGATCAACAAGCCGTAGCCCGGGCCGGCGGCGCGATTGTCGCGGAACCGGTTGCCGTGGATGCGGAGCTGGTGGACGTTCTCCGCCGCCAGGCCGATGTTGTTGCCGGAGATGGTGTTGTCGGCGACGTCGACCGCGCCGGTCGTGGGTTGGGCGTTGCGCCCCAAGAAGATGCCTTCGGCGCACCCGTGCACGGCGTTGCCGCGGATCGAGACCTCAGCGGCGGCGCCGTAGACGTCGATACCGGGTCCCGTGCAGCGCTGGATGGTGTTGCCCTCGACGAGAGCACCGCGCACGGCGTGCAGCACCTGCACGCCGTTGCGGACGTCGCTGATGCTGTTGCCGCTGACGACGAGATTCTCGAGCCGGGTACCGGCAGTCGTGCCGTTGATACCGATGGCCACGGACGGGCTGTTGCGCAGGGTGTTGCCGCGGATCACGATGTTCGACTCGACGGTTCCGCCGCCGTGCCTTCCACCGGCAGTGACGGCGACGAACGGACTGTAGGTCCCCGGTCCCCGCGTGAAGTCGGTGGCGTGGTTGCCCTCGACCATGACGTCCGAGGCACCACCGAGGAGAATGCAGGTTCCGGTGGTCGAGAACGAGCAGTCTCGGATGCGCAGACCATCGGCATCGCTGACGAGTAGGCCGATGTAGACGTTGGTCAGCAAGCAACCGCGCATCGCGAAGCGCGCCGCCTGGTCGACGTGCACTGCCGGCGCAAAGCCCGCCAGCCGATCACGCCGGTCGATGGTGAGCCCCTCGATGCGGACGTCGTGTGCGCGCCGCGTCGACGAACCGACTGCGAGCAGCGGCGTGTTGGTCGAGTTGTCGAGCGAGAGCACCGTGGCGGCCCCCTGTCCGCGCAGCGTCACGCGATCGCGCGCCACGGCGAGCGTCGCTCCGAACGTGAACGTCCCCTCGGTGAGCTGGATGCGCCCGCCGGCAGCCGGCAACAGGGCGATCGCCTGGCCCAGCACGGCATCGTCGTTGGCACCGGCGGCGATCAGATCGGCCCCCAACTTGGACTCGGTGCGGGCGTCGGACGCCGCCACGATCACCGTCGCGGAGCGGCGGTCCGGGCGATAGTCGCTCTGCGCCGCCGGGGTGAAAACGAACGTACTTGTGGTCAGCAGAAAGAGAGCGGTGTTCTTCATCGTGTGATCTCCGTTGCGGACCTGATGGGGCGAGGCCCGCGCGGCGTGACGCCCGTTCTGCGAACGCCGCGGAGATGCAGTCCGTCGGCCCCCCAATATTTGGATTGCACTGAAACCAGACTTGGTCCAAAATCTTGGCTCGTGCCGCAGGACTCCGCCGACCTCCTCCGCCGCCATGGGCTGCAAGTCACGGCCCAACGCCTCGCCGTGCTGCGGGCGGTTTCGGCCCGACCCCATTGCACCGCCGATGAGGTCCGGGAAGAGGTCCGCGCCGAGATCGGCGCGATCTCGCGGCAAGCCGTCTATGACGCGTTGCGCGTGCTGACCGAGAAGGGGCTCATCCGCCGCGTACAGCCGGCCGGCTCCCTCGCACTCTACGACCCCCGCACTGGTGACAACCACCATCACCTGATCTGCCGGGCATGCGGCAAGGCAGTCGACGTCGACTGCTCCGTCGGCCGCTCCCCGTGCCTTACCGCTGCCGACACCGCGGGCTTCGAGGTCGACGAGGCCGAGGTCATCTACTGGGGCACTTGCCCGGAATGCCGCGGCGCGCGCGCGCAGCGCAGCTGAACCAACCCGTCGTAAGCCATCGGGGGCGCATCAAGTCTTCGAACTCCAACCTGCAATCAAGAAGGACTGAATCGCGTGTCAAGCAACTCCTCGTTTCCCCTTTCCATGTCCGCGCTGGCACTGGGCGCGATGCTCACCGCCAGCGCCTGCTCGCTCTCCGAGCCGCGCGCCGACAGCCCGCGCGCCGCGCTCCATGGTGACGCCGCACAATGCCCCGTGACCGGCCAGCAAGCCTCACAACAGGCCAAGACCACCGCCGGCGCCTGGTCCAACCGCGACTGGTGGCCCAATCGGCTCAACCTCCAAATCCTGCACCAGAACCCGCCGATGGGCAGCCCGATGGAGGCGGACTTCGACTACGCCGCCGAGTTCGCGACGCTCGACCTGGCGGCTCTGCGGCGTGACATCGAGGCCGTGCTGACGACCTCGCAGGACTGGTGGCCGGCCGACTACGGCCACTACGGCGGCCTGATGATCCGGCTGGCGTGGCACAGCGCGGGAACCTACCGGATCGCGGACGGACGCGGCGGATCCGCCTCGGGGACGATCCGGTTCGCTCCGCTCAACAGCTGGCCGGACAACGCCAACCTCGACAAGGCTCGCCGACTCCTCTGGCCAATCAAGCAGAAGTACGGCCGCAAGATCTCGTGGGCCGACCTGATGATCTTCACTGGCAACGTCGCGCTCGAGTCGATGGGCTTCGAGACGCTCGGTTTCGCCGGCGGCCGCGAGGACGTCTTCGAGCCGGAGAGCGACATCCACTGGGGACCGGAGCAAGAGTGGCTCGCCGACGAGCGGTTCAGCGGGGATCGGGAGCTGCAGAACCCCCTCGCGGCAACGCAGATGGGGCTGATCTACGTCAACCCCGAAGGGCCCAACGGCAACTCCGATCCACTCGCCGCCGCCGCGGACATCCGGGTCACGTTCGGCCGCATGGGCATGAACGACGAGGAGACCGTGGCCCTGATCGCGGGAGGTCACACGCTGGGCAAGACGCACGGCGCCGCGCCCGCCGAACCGAACGTCGGCGCCGAGCCGGAAGCCGCCAGCATCGAGCGGCAGGGGCTCGGCTGGCACAACGCGTTCGGCAAGGGCAACGCCGAAGACACCATCACCAGCGGCCTCGAAGGCGCGTGGACCTACACGCCGGTCCAGTGGTCGCACGACTACTTCAACAACCTGTTCGCCTATGAGTGGGAGCTGGTGAAGAGCCCGGCCGGCGCTTCGCAGTGGATCCCCGTCGAGGGACAGACCACGCGGACGACTCCCGATGCCCATCTCCCCGGCGTGGGGCATCCGGTGACCATGCTCACGACGGATCTCGCGCTGATCAAGGACCCGAAGTACCGCGCGATCTCACAGCGCTTCCACGAGAACCCCGAAGTGTTCGAGAAGGCGTTTGCCGCGGCGTGGTACAAGCTCACCCACCGCGACATGGGCCCACACTCCCGCCTGCTCGGCCCCCTGGTGCCCGAGGCCCAAACCTGGCAGGACCCGGTGCCCGCGGTCGAGCACGACCTGATCAGCGCGGACGACGCCGCGACGTTGAAGCAAACGATCCTGGACGCGGATCTGTCCGTCGCACAACTCGTATCGACGGCGTGGGCCTCGGCGGCCACGTTTCGCGGCACCGACAAGCGCGGCGGCGCCAACGGCGCCCGCCTGCGGCTCGCGCCCCAGAAGGACTGGCAGGTCAACCGATCGGCGGCGCTGGCCGACGCCTTGAGCAAGCTTGCGGCGATCCAGCGCGACTTCAACGCTGCGCAGGCCGGCAACGTGCGCGTGTCGCTGGCGGACTTGATCGTGCTCGGCGGGTGCGCCGCGGTCGAGGCCGCCGCGGAACAGGCCGGCCACGCGGTCGAGGTCGCCTTCACGCCCGGCCGCACGGACGCCGACCAAGCAAGCACGGATGTCGATTCGTTCGCTGCTCTCGAACCCAGGGCCGACGGCTTCCGCAACTTCGTCAGTGCGTCGGCCGGCCGCCCGGCCCCCGAGCTGCTCGTCAACTCCGCCCACTTGCTGACGTTGACCGCGCCCGAGATGACCGTGCTGGTCGGCGGCATGCGCGCGCTCGGCGCGAACCACGACGGGTCCGCGCTGGGTGTGCTCACCGACCGCCCAGGGACCCTCTCCAACGACTTCTTCGTCAACCTGCTCGACATGGACACCGAGTGGTATCCGGTCACCGGCCGCGACGAGATCTACGAGGGCCGCGACCGCGAGTCGGGGCAACCCAAGTGGCAGGCGAGCTCGGTCGATCTGGTGTTCGGCGCCAACTCCCAGCTGCGGGCAATCGCCGAGGTCTACGCCGCGGACGACGCGCAGCAGAAATTCGCTCGAGACTTCGCCGCCGCGTGGGTCAAGGTCATGCAGCTCGACCGATTCGACCTGTAGGCCTGTTTGAAGACCGCGGTCAGCGCTCGATGACGACCTCCGCCACCGGCAGGAACGTCCGGTCGAAGCGCTCGACGAAGTCCTCGAGCAGGACCCGCGCATCGGGGGTAGGGCGGACCCGGTGGCGGCGACTGCCCACGCGCACGGTGGTGTGGCCGTCGCCCTCGAGATCCTCCTCGCGCAAGAGCAGGCGGAAGCGCTGGACGCGCTCGACCTCGACGCGCACCACGCCCGGCGCGGTCCACTCGGCTTGGATCCGCGCCGTCCGTTCATCGACCTGCTTCTGCACCAGCCGGCGGCGGGTCTGATCGTCCGCCGCCTGCCAGCGCCGCGCGTCGATGCGGGGTCTCACCGACTCCCGCACGGAGCGGTCCAGTGCCAGCACCTCCACCCAAGAGGACCGCGCTTCGCGCAAGACCGCGCAGCGCAGGACCACAGAATCGGGACGCGGGTCGCGGGTCGCGGCGCCGAGGAACTCGACCCAATCGACCGCGCCCAGATCGAACGCGTGACCCAAGTGCTCGAAGCGCACCCACTGCGCGTCGCGCGCACCCAGCTGCGCCAGCCGGTCGAACGCGAACGCCAAGTTGGAGAGCAGGCGCGGGTCGTCACCGTCGCCCTGCAGATCGCGCAGCGGTAGGTGGACGATGTTCTCCAGATAGCGCAGGTTGTTCTGGCCATCGGCGGGGTTCCACCGCGGTCCGCCGATCAACGGCGCCGCCGCCGCCCACCGGTCGGGAAAGCGGGTGGCCAGATCCCAGACGAGGTGGCCTCCCCGACTGACCCCGGTGAGGAACACGCGGTTCTCGTCGACGTTCCAACGCCGTCGCAGCCACCGCACCGCCGCCAGCGCGGCGTGGCGCTCGCGGCGACTGAAGTCGTAGCCCTCGTTGCTGCCGGCCTCCGAGGGCGCCAACACCAGCATGCCGAGCTGGTCGGCGACTGCGCGCCAGGGCGCGATCTGACGTCGGCCGGATCCACCCGTGCCGTGCGCAGCCAACAGCAAGGGCGCCGGGGTGTCGGGCCGATAGCTCGGCGGCTGGTAGACGAACAGCTCGGTCGACTCGAGCGCGCCGTCCACCGGCAACTGCGCCTCGTGCCGGTGCTGACCCGGCCCGAACGCCTCGAAATCGCCGAAACCGCGCATCAACTCGATCCACAGCGCGAGCGTCACGTCCTCCCGCGCCGCGAGCTGGGTCGCCGCGGCGCGGCGCCGCTCCGGATCGGGCTGATCGACCGCCGCGGCGAGCGCGCGCGCGGGGTGTTGGCCCGCGACCATCCCACTGAGCAGGAGCGCGGCGGCGGCGCTGTCGAGCTTCACCGACACCACCGCATGGTATCGCAGTGCGGCGGCGGCGGCGCGAGCACGCCAAACGCGCACGATCGCGTACGCACGCCAAGAACAGTGGCGCGAAGGTCGCGCGCATCAGCCCCCGCTTCTCCCGCAAAGGACGACCGATGCGATCCGTGCGCGTTCCACTCCTCGCCACCCTCTGCCTTCTGCCGACGATCCACCACCTCTTCGCGACCCCGGCGCCGGCGCCACCCGTGTCCTCGAAGGACCCGGTGTTCGAGCACCTTCTCGGCACCTGGGACCTGAGCTACACCGTTCGCACCTCGGCGGACGCGACCCCGTCGGTCGATCGCGGTGTCGAGCGACACCGCCTCGCCGCCGGCGGCTTGTTCAAAGTCGTCGAGTTCGAGGGCGAGATGTTCGGAGAAGCCTATGACTCCATCGGGATCATGAGCCGGGATCCGAACAGCGACGAGTACACGACTTGGTACTTCGACAACAGCAACTCGCAGGCGCAGGTCTCGAAGGGCACTTGGGACGCAAGCACGCGACAGATGATCAAGTGGTCCGATGGCGCCGACTTCGATGGGACGCCGGGCCGATGGAAGCAAGTCCTCGATCTGTCGAAGCCCGAACGCTATCGACTCACGATGCTGGCGGTCCGGGCGGACGGCGACGAGCGCGAGGCGATCGTGTGCGACGCGGTCCGCAAGCCGAAGTCCCGCGCCGGCGAGAAGGATCGCTGACCACGGTCGCCGCCCGCGGTCGGCCGCGGAACTCCGATGGCGAAACGCCGAACAGTCGCTTGAACGACGCACTGAAGTGCGCGCGGCTGGCAAACCCCAGATCCACCGCGATCTCCACGGTCGGCTTGCCGGCGGTCAATAGCTCGAGTGAGCGGTGCAGCCGCAATCGCTGCACGTACGCGTGCAGCGTGAGCCCGGTCTCGGCACGGAACAAGCGCGCCAGATGAAACGGCGACACCGCGCAGACAGCCGCCACTTCGGCGAGCGACGGGGCGGTCCTCCAGGTCTCGGCCAGGAACACGGCCGCACGCTGCGCGGCCGTCTGGTGCGCGGCGCGGGTCGCGGGCCGCGCCACACCACGCGACCGTGGGCGACCGCCGGCCAGGGTCTCCGCAACCAACCGCAGCGCCAACGCCCGTACCCGCGACGGCGCGGCTTCGCCCAGGGCCGCGAGCAGCCGCTGGTGCAGGAGTTCGACCTGGGGCGTGCGCGGCACCACCGACGGCAGGCGGTCGCTGGCCGGCACTTGGCCGGTCAACACCGAATGGCTCAGCGCCACATAGGTGCACCGGCCTTCTGGTTGGTGGTGGCGATAGCGGTACGCCTCGTCGGCGACGTAGCACACGGCAACCGCGCAGCTGCCGACGACCGTGCCGCGCGGACTCGCTTTGGTCCACGCTCCGGCCCGCGGAAACACGAGCTGGAAGCTGGGGGCGCTCCGCGTCGAGGTCCATCCAGAGTCCGGCCAGGTCCACGGATGGTCGTCGATCCGCACACCGCCTTCGGCGAAGCGCGTGGTGCCATAGACGGGAAGGTCGCAATCGGCCACCCCTCGAACTTTGACAAACCAGCCCCGACGTCAAGCGGCGACAAGCCGGCGCAGGCGAATCGCCCGCACCCGCGGCGGTCAAGGCGCCCGAGCCGCGCCGCCGACCGCCCGCAGCGCCTGCTGCCCGCCCATCGCGACGACCACCTTGCCGGTGTGCTTGGCCGCGGCCATGTGCTCGAACGCGCGCACCGCGTCGGTCGCGGCAAACACTTCGTGCGGCAAGGGCGCGAACGAGCCGTCGGCGAACCGCTCGGCCAGCGCCCGCCAGCTCTCGGCGAAGCCCGGCATACGGGGGCCGATCATCACTGCGATGAACTGCAGACTGTTGGCAAACGGGGCCAAGCCGATCGGCGTGTTGGCGAAGATGTCCTGCGCACCCAGCTCGAGGAAACGGCCGTAGGGCCCCAGCACTGCAAGACCCTTGGCGATGAACTCACCCGCCAGGGAGTTGAGGACCAGATCGACGCCACGACCAGCGGTGGCTTCCATGACGCGGTCCGCGAACTCCGTGGTCCGGGAGTTCATCACGTGCTCGATACCCATCGCCCGCAGCGTCGCGCGCTTGGCGTCGCTGCCGGCAGTGGCGTAGATCTCCGCCCCGCGCCACTGCGCGACCTGCACCGCGGCGAGACCGACGCCGCCGGCGGCGGCGTGGATCAAGACCTTCTCGCCGGCCTGCATCCGGCCGAGGGTGATCAGCGCGTGGTAGGCGGTGAGGAACGAGATCGGGATCGTCGCCGCCGCTTCCACCGACAGGGCCTGGGGCTTGGCCGCGACGACCGCGGCCGGCACCGTGACATACGCGCTGAAGCTCGACGACGACAGCGCGACGACTTCGTCGCCGACCGCAAAGCCGGTCACTCCTGCGCCGATACGGGCAATCCGGCCGGCGCACTCCAAGCCGATCTCCGGCACGCCACCGTCCGACGCCGGCATCAGCCCCAGCGCGAACAGCACGTCCTTGAAGTTCAAGCCGGTGGCCAGCACCTCGATCTCGACCTCGCCGTCGGCGGGCGGGCGGCGCGCGCCGCGCACGAAGGCGAGCTCTTCGAGCAGACCGGGCTCGGTGATCTTCAGCGTCACGTTCGCCTCGTCACTCTCGGCACTGTCGGCACCGCCGGCCTGCTCGCCGGCGGCCGCCGCGTCCGCCCGGCGCAGGGCGTAGCCCTCGATCCGCACGAGCTCGGCGCCGCTCTGGTCGACCACGACGACATCGAAACGGCGCTCGCCGGCTGCCGGACTCGGCTGCTCTTCGATGAAGCTGAACGCCGTCGGTGTCATCGCGCCGCGCACGACGACGCGCTCGTAGGCAAACGGCAGCATCCCCGCACCGCTCTCTTCGCGGAAACCCACCGCGACGTCGAGGAGCGCGGGATGCAGGCCGTAGCCGCGGTCTTCGGCCACGGCCGAGGCCGGCAGCTGCATCTCCGTCAACCGCCGCTGATCCCCGAACCAGACCCGGCGCGCGCTGCCCCACCGCGGCCCGAGAGTCATGAAGCCGGTCGCCTGCTCGAGCTCGTCCGACGCGACTTCGAGCTCGCGCTCCGCGCAGCGCGCGCGCAGGGCCTGCACGTCGTGCCGCGGCTGCGCGCCGCGCTCGCCGACCACCAGCTGGCCGGTGGCGTGCTCGCTCAGCTCTCCGTCGGCGCCCTCGCTCTCGACGACGAAGTCCGCAGCCCCCTCGCTGACGGTCAGCACGGTGCGCACTTCGCGTTCGCCGTCGGTGGGCACCGACAGCGGCGCCAAGAAGAACACCGAGCGCAGCTCGATCGCGGCGCCGCCGGCCAACGACGCGGCGGCGTGCTGCTCGAACGCCGCCCGCGCCAGCTCGAGATACGCAGTGCCGACCAACACCGGCTCGCCGTGGATGCGGTGCTCGCCCAACACCCAGTGCTGCGCCGGCGACAACCGCGACGTCCACACCAGCCGCCCGTCGTCGTCGGTGTGCCGGGTCTCGAACAAGGGGTGGTCGGCGGCCACCGGCGGCGTCGCCAGCGACGGCTTGCTCTCGGCAGCCGCCGGTTTGCCACCCACAAGCTGGGCCTGCGCGGCGAGCGCCGCGACGTTGGGTGATTCGAGCACCGCGCGCAGCGCCAACGCGATGCCGTGCTTCTGCTTGAGCCGGGCGATCATCCGGTGGCCGATCAGCGAGTCGAAGCCGAGCTGGAAGAAATCGTCGTCCCGGCCGATTTGCGCCACTCCCAACAGCGACTGGACGACGCTGGCGATCGCCTGCTCGACCTCGCCCGAAGGCGGCGCGTACGCGGTCGCCAGCTCGGGGCGCTCGTGACCGCCGTCCTCCTCGCCACTGGCGTTCGCCACCGCGGTGGACTCGGCGTCCTCGACCGTGTCGGCCGCGAGCCGCGCCGGCAGATCGAAGGTCGACACCAACAGCTGGGGCAGCCCGGCGTGCACCGCGCGGACGAAGACCTCGCGGCCATCCTCGTCGGACAAGCCCTTGGCCAACACCTCGCGGTGGGCCGCCGCCATCTCCGCCGGCACGTCGGCCTCCGCCGCCATCCCGGCCTCGCTCCACGCATCCCAGTTGATGGTGACCGCGCGCCGGGCCCGGCCGCGCGCGGAGTGCGCGAACGCATCGAGGAAGGCGTTGGCCGCGGTGTAGTCCACCGATCCGACACCGCCCTTGACCGCGGTCACCGACGAGCAGAGCGCGAAGAACTCGAGCGGGGCGTCGCCGAGCGCGGCGTCCAGCGCCAGGGTACCGCGCACCTTGGGCGCCAGCACGTGCGCCGCCTCCGCCGCGGTGCGGTTGGCGACCAGCCCTCCGGTCGCGGTGCCGGCCGCGTGCACGACCCCGCGCACCCGGCCAAAGCGGTCGACGCAGCGCTGCACGACGGCGCGCATCGCCGCCGCGTCCTGCACATCCGCCGTCTCCAAGACGACCGTGACGCCCGCGGCCTCGAGCGCACCGATCCGCCGCATGCGCCGGCTGGTGCGATCTTCATCACCGTGCTGGGCGCGCCAGGCGTCCCATTCCTCGCGCGGCGGCAGGCCGCGGCGCGAAACCAAGACGAGCGCGGAACGCGGCGCCTTGGCCAACAGCTCGGCCAGTGCCAAACCGACACCGCCGACTCCACCGGTGATCAGATATGCGCCGGCATCCACCCCTTCGCGGTTCCACACCGGAACGTCGGTTGCAGCCTGCGGCGCCGGCACGGCGCCGGGCAGCCAGCGCAGCCCGCGCCGCAGCGCCACCACTCCCTGCGCGGCGGTGCCCCACTCGCGCACCAGCTCCTCGACGGTGGCACTCGCGTCCGGATCGACCTCGAGGTCGACCAACCGGCAGCGGACGTTGGGCTGCTCGGCGGGGATCACCCGGCACGGCCCCAACATGAGCGCGCGCTCCGGCAGAGACGTCGTCTCACCGCAGACATCGAACAAGCCGCGGGTCACGACCTCGACGCGCAGCGGGCGTTCGTCGCCCGCCTCGGCCAACACCCGACCCAAGAGCATCAGCGCGTAGAAGCCGCGCGCCTCGCGCTCCGCGAGGGCGTCGAGCGAAGACGCGCCGCTCGCGGCGACCTGCCAGAGATGGATGACGCGATCGACGCCACCGCCCGCCGCGCTCCACAGCGCGTCCCAGTCCTCGCGCACATCCGCGCGCAGCGTGTACTCGCCTTCGCCGGTGGCCGCGAAGCGCTCGCCGATGCGGGCCACGGTGACCTCGCCAACCCGGCGCAGCGCTTCGACCACCGACGCCGACAACGGGTCGTCGCCGGCCAACACCAGCGTGCGCGCCGGCGGATCGGCGGCGACCGCAGCCGCGGCGCGCTGCCACGAGGGCGCCCAGAACCAATCCGCGACCGCCGCCTTGCGCTCCAGCGAGCCGCCCGCCAGGCCGGGCGGGGTCGCGTCGCGCTCGATCCAGTAGCGCTTGCGCGCGAAGGGGTAGCCGGGCAGCGGCACGCGCCGCGCTTCGCGACCGTGCACCTGCGGCCAAGCGATGTCGACGCCCGCCATCCACAGCCGGCCGACCGCGGTCAACAGGCATTGCCAATCCGACTGCTGATCCTGCGGGTGTCGCATCGACGGCACCACAGCGCGACCGCGCGCGCGCTTGCCCTGTTGCCGCACCAGCGCGCTCAGCGTCTGGCCCGGCCCCACCTCGAGCAGCACCAGCTCGGGATTGTCGAGCACCGTGCGCGCGCCGGTCGCAAACCGCACCGGGTCCCGCAGGTTGCGCACCCAGTAGTCCGCGTCGGCCCACAGCTCGGGCTCGATCCACTCGCCGGTCACGGTCGACGCACACGGCAGCTGCGCCGGCGCCGGTTGGACCCCGGCGACCACGGCGCGGAACGGCGCCGACATCGGCTCCATCATCGACGAGTGGAAGGCGTGGCTGGTGTGCAGCAACCGGCACGGCAGGTCCTGCCGCGCCAGCTCCTCCTGCAGCTGCGCCACCGCGTCGCGCGGACCGCCGACGACGCACGACGACGGGCCGTTGATCGCCGACAGCGACAGCTCGCCGTTGAGCAGCGGCTGCACCTCACCCTCGGGCAGGCCGACGCTGAGCATGTCGCCCGCCGGCAGCTCCTGCATCATCCGACCGCGTTCGGCCACCAGGCGCAGCGCGTCCTCCAGCGAGAACACCCCGGCGAGCGTGGCGGCGACGTACTCGCCGATGCTGTGACCGATGACCGCCGCGGGGCGCACGCCCCACGACTCCCACAGCATCGCCAGCGCGTACTCGACGGCGAACATCGCCGGCTGGGTGACACGGGTCTGCGACAGCTGGGCGGTGTGCTCCTCGGCGGGCTCGGAGGGATACACGACCTCGCGCAGATCCAAGCCCAATGGCTCCGTCAACAGCGCCGCGCACCGATCGAACGCATCGCGGTACACCGCGGCGTGTTCGTAGAGCTCGCGCCCCATGCCGACGTACTGCGCGCCCTGCCCGGGAAACATGAACGCCACCGGTGGGTGCTCGGCGCCGCGCACACCGCTGATCAACTGGCGCGCATTGCCCGACTCGAGCGCTGCAGCCAGCGCGACCGCATCCGCGCCGACGGTGAAACAGCGGTGCTCGAAGCCGCTGCGGCTGCGCTGCGTCGTCGCCGCGACTTCGCCCGGATCGAGGTCGGGCTCGGCCCGCAGCCGCGCGGCGAGCGCTTGGCGATAGGCATCCAGCGCCGCCTCGGTCTTCGCCGACAGGGTGACGAGGTGCTGGGGCCGCGCTGCCGCGCGCGCCGGCGAGGCTGGCGCCTCTTCCAGCACCACGTGGGCATTGGTGCCGCCGATGCCGAACGAGCTGACCGCGGCGCGGCGCGGGGACGCCCCGCGCGACCATGGCTGCAGCCGGTCGGCGACGTAGAACGGACTGGCGGCGAAGTCGATCTCCGGGTTGGGCTCCTCGAAGTTCGGGCTCGGCGGGATCGCCTCGTGCTCGAGCGCCAGCACCGCCTTGATCAGACCCGCGACCCCGGCGGCGGTGTCGGCGTGGCCGATGTTGGCCTTCACCGAGCCGAGCGCGCAGTACTGCTGGCGCTCGGACTCGCCGAACGCCTTGCTGAGCGCGGCGACCTCGATCGGATCACCCAGCGGCGTCGCCGTGCCGTGGCACTCGACGTAACCGATCGACGAAGGGTCGATGCCGGCGGCCTGCTGCGCCGCGCGGATCACCGCCGCCTGCCCCTCGACGCTGGGGGCGGTGAAGCCGACCTTGTTGGCGCCGTCGTTGTTGAGTGCGGCACCGGCGATCACCGCGCGGATCGGGTCGCCATCCTCGATCGCCCGATCGAGGCGCTTGAGCAGGACGACGCCGACGCCTTCGCCGCTGAACGTGCCCTGCGCGCCGCTGTCGAACGGCCGGCAGCGTCCGTCCGGCGAGAAGATCTCGCCCTCGCGATACAGGTGACCGACGCGCTGCGGTACGCCGACGAACACGCCGCCGGCCAGCGCCATGTCGCTCTGTCCGGTGAGCACGCTCTCGCACGCCTGCACGACCGCGACGAGGGACGTCGAGCAAGCCGTGTAGACCTCGACCGCCGGACCGCGCAGGTTGAGCTTGTACGAGGCGCGCGTCGCCAAGAACGACACGTCGGTCAGCGCCAGATCGAAGGCATCGGCGGCCTCGACGTAGGCGCGGTTGCCCAGCAGGTTGTTGCGGTGGTAGTTGTTGGGCGCGCTGCCGGCGTAGACGCCGACCGCGCCGGGCGTGCGCAACGGGTCGTAGCCGGCCGACTCGAGCGCGACGTATGCGGCTTCCAAGAACAGCCGCACCTGCGGGTCGGTCCGCTCGGCCTCCTTCGGGCTGAAACCGAAGAAGGAGGCGTCGAACCGATCGACGTCGTCGAGCACGGCGCGCACCGGGACGTAGCGCTCATCGCGCAACCAGCGCTCGGCGATTCCGCTGGCGCGCAGCTCCTCTTCGCTGAAGCGCGCGCCACACTCGACGCCATCGCGCAGCACCTGCCAGAACGCGTCGAGGTCGGGCGCCTTGGGGAAGCGGCCGGCCATGCCGATCACCGCGACCGCCGCCGACTGCGCCGGGGCTGGCCTGGGAGTGGCCGCCGCGGCCTCGTCGCCGCGATCCCGCGGCGCGTCGGCGACCCCGAGGCGCTGCGCCATCGCGGCCACGGTGGGATGCTGGAACACCTCGGCCACCGACAGCTGCTCGCCGAATTCGGCCTGCAGCTTGGCGCGCAGCCGCACCAAGTGGAGCGAGTGCCCACCGATCTCGAAGAAGTTGTCCTCCCGGCCGACGTGCTCGACCTCGAGGATCGAGCGCCACAGCGCCGCGACGCGCTGCTCACCGGCACCGCGCAGCGGCACCGCCACGGCCGCGGTCGCCGGCGCCACGCGCTCGCTCAACCGCGCCCGGTCGATCTTGCCGTTGGGTGTCAGCGGCAAGGCCTCGAGCACTTCGATCGAGGACGGGACCATGTAGTCCGGCAAGCTGCGCGCCAGGTGTGCTCGCAGCGCGGCCGCATCGAGCGCGGCGCCGGCGACCGGCACCGCGAATGCCGCGAGCTGCACGTCTCCGGCCGCGCGCGACTGCGCGACGACGACGCATTCGGCCACCGCCGAGTGCGCCACCAGCACCTGCTCGATCTCGCCCAGCTCGATGCGAAACCCGCGCACCTTGACCTGGTGATCGATGCGCCCGAGAAAGTCCAGCTGCCCATCCGCGCGCCAGCGCACCAGGTCGCCGGTGCGATACAGGCGTCCGTCGCCGAACGGGGAGTCGATGAACTTCTCGGCGGTGAGCTCCGGCCGCGCATGGTAGCCGCGAGCCAAGCTGGCGCCGCCGATCCACAGCTCGCCGGGCACCCCGACCGGCACCAGCTGGCGGTGCCGGTCCACGACGAAGGCGGAGACGTTGTCGATCGGCCGGCCGATCGGCGGCGCGACGCCGGGCTGCAGGTCGGCCGGCACGTCGCAGTAGGTCGCCACCACCGCGCTCTCGGTCGGCCCGTACTGGTTGACCAGGCGAAACGGCAATGCCGGCGGCGGCGGGGCGTTGAGCCGATCGCCACCGGTGAGCAGCGCCCGCAGGCAGAGACCGGCGGGCATCGGCTCGGCCAGCATCGCCTCGGCCAGCGGAGTCGGCGCAAAGCTGAGGGTCACGCGCTGGTCGGCGAGCCATTCGAGCAACTGTTCCGGCACCTTGCGCACGTCTTCACCGGGCAGGTGCACACTGGCGCCGGCGGTGAGGTACGGCCACAGCTCCCAGACAGTCGCATCGAACGCCAACCCCGCGACCAGCGACGCGCGGTCGGCGGCGACCACGGCGTACTCGCGGCGGTGCCAGAAGATCAGGTTGAGCAGGGCGGCGTGCTGGATCTCGACCCCCTTGGGCCGCCCGGTCGAACCCGAGGTGAAGATCACGTACACCGTGTCGTCGACGCCGAGCTCGACGTCGGGGTTGTCGGCCGGCATCGACGCCACCGCGTCGCGCTCCGCGTCGAGATCGAGGAGCTCCGCTCCACCACCCGAGAGCGCGGCCGCCATGCCGGCGTGGGTGATGAGCACGGGCATGGCCGCGTCCTCGATCATTCCCGCCAAGCGCTCGGGCGGATTGGCCGCATCGAGCGGAACGTAGGCGGCGCCGGCCTTCATCACTCCGAGCAGGGCGGCGACCATGTCGACCCGCCGCTGCATCAGCACACCGATCAGCGCTCCGCGCCGCGCACCGCGCCGCAGCAGCGCATGCGCGATGCGGTTGGCGCGGGCGTTGAGCGCGGCGTACGACAGCTGCTCCACTTCGTCGGACAGCGCGATCGCGGCGGGATCGTCCGCCGCGCAGCGCTCGACCAGTCGGTGGACGCAATCCGTGCGGGGGTCGTCGGTGCGGGTCATCGCACCGTCCGCCAGCTGGGCGCGCTCGGCAACGGTGAGCATTGGCAGCTGGGCCACCGGCCGGTCGGGATCGGCCACCAAAGCGGCGACGAGCTCGCCGAGGTGCGCGGCCATCCGTTCGACCGTCGCTGCGTCGAACAGGTCGGCGCTGTACTCGAGCTCGCCAACCAAGCCGGCCGCGGTCTCGCGCACTGCCAGGGTCAGGTCGAACTTGGCGGTGTCGTGCGGGGTCTCCACCGGCTCGACATCGAGCCCGCCGAGGCGCATCGGCGCGCCGGCCTCGTCGTAGACGAACGCCACTTGAAACAGCGGGTTGGCGCTCGGATCGAGGTCCTGCCGCAGCGCGGCGACCAACGGCTCGAACGGCATGTCCTGGTGCTGGTACGCGCCGAGACACATGTCGCGCACGCGGCGCAGCAGCTGGCGGCCACTGGGCGCGCCGGAGAGATCGGCGCGGGCGACCAGCATGTTCATGAAGAAACCGACCAAACCCTGGGTCTGCGGTTGGTCACGCCCCGCCGTGGGCATGCCGATGGCGATGTCGTCCTGCCCGCTGTAGCGGTGGAGCAGGGCGGCGTAGACCGCGAGCAGCGTCATCGTCGGCGTGCAGGCCTCGCGCCGGCCGAGCGCCAACAGCTCGTCGGCGAGTCGGCGATCGAGCTGCATCCGGCGGGTGCCGCCGGCAAAGCTGCGCTCGCGTGGCCGGGGCCGGTCGGCCGGCAGCACCAGCGGAGCGAGGCCGTCGAGCTGCTCGCGCCAGTACGCCAGCAGCGCGGCGCCGTCGCGGTCGTAGCGCCTGCGCTGCCAGTCGGCGTAGTCCGTGTAGCGGATCGGTAGCGCTGGGAGCTGCGCATCGGCGCCGTCGACGCGGGCGGCGTAGAGCGCGCCAAGGTCGTGCTGAATGACGGCGAACGACCATCCATCGCCGACCAGGTGCGGCATCACCAACGACAGCACGTGGTCGTCCACACCGATCCGCAGCAAGCGCGCGCGCAGCAACGGCACGCGGTCGAGGGCGAAGCCGACCGCCGCATGCGCGCGCGCGGCGCGGACGGCGTCGGCCAACGGCTCGGGCGCGCCGGTCAGATCCTCGACCTCCAAGCCGAACGGCGGCGCGTCTTCGACCTGCTGCACGGGCTCGTCGTCGCGCAGCGCGAACGTCGTGCGCAACGCCTCGTGGCGCGCGATCAGCTGCTCGAGGCTCCAGCGCAGCGCCTCGACGTCGAGCGCACCGCGCAGCCGCAAGTGCAGCGGGATGTTGTAGGCCGCGTTGTCGTCGCTCAGCGCGTAGACCAGCCACAACCGCTGCTGCGCCAGTGACAGGGGCAGGGCGCCGGCCTGCTGCAAGCGCGGGATCTCGCCAGCCGGCGCGTCCTCGCTGGTCAGCATGGCGACCAGCGCGCTCTTGTGCTCGGCCAGCTGGTCGCGCAACGCGGCGGTGAGCACGCCCTTGGGCGCATTCACTTTGAGGCGCTCGCCCTCGACGGACACGCGGACCCCGAGGTCGCGGAGCCGGAGCAGAAGATCGGCGGCAGTCATCGGTCAGTGGCGGGTGGCGAACGGTCGCTGGCATGGGCCCCCGAACCGGTGGTGGCGCGGCGCCAGGGTGGTCCGGAAGGCAGAATCCGCCGTCGGCGACGAACCCTCGGGAGTCTATCCCGAGAACGCCACCGGCGAGGGCGAGGAGGGCCGCGCATGATAGACGCCGGCGGCGGCCACCGGAACGGGCCGGCGGGGGATGCCAACCGGCGATGCCACCGCCGTCGCGAACCGAGCGGCCGGCTCTCAGCCCGCCGCGGCGGCCGCCGCTTGCTGGGCGGTGACGAACTGCTGCAGCTGCGTCAGGTCGTGCGCGCGGCGCACGGCCAAGGCGGCGCCGTGGGTCGGCGCGCATTCCAGCACCGCCAACGAGGCGGCGATGCTGAAGGTCTGCGTCGCGTCGGGCCGTGGTTTGAGCGAGCGCACCTCTTCGCGCAGCCCGACGACGAAGTCGACCAGCGTTGGAACGGGCTGCTCGACAAAGGTCAGCAGCGCGACCTCGTCGAAGTCGTTCTGCCAGATGCGAACCCCAGCCGCGCGGAACGCCGTCCGCAGCTCGAGGAACCGCCGCTCGACCTCGCGCTCGGGAGCCGGGTTGAAGAAGAGCAGGTGTGATGCCTGCTGCAGCCGATCGCCCGCCGGCATGCCGGCGGCGCGCAGCGCGCGGTAGTGCCCCTCGATGCGGCGGGCCATCTCCGGCACGGCCTGGTCGCTCGCGGTGAGCAGCGCGCACGCGGCATAGTCGTCCGGACCGGTCAACCACCAGTGGTGCTGCTTCATCATCTCGTAGATCGCGGCAAACCGCTGGACGACAGCCGCCCCCACCCGGCGACCGTGCTCGACCCGCAGCAGCAGGACCGCGATCGCCTCGTTGCCGCCACCGCGCCGCAGACCCTGCTCGCGAAACATGCCGGTGGTGCGCTCGTACTCGGCGACGAAGTCCGCCGCCCGATCGCCGAGCCGCTGCAGCGCGGCGGCGAAGGCGAAGCGCAGCGAGGAGCGCATCGGCCCGAACCAACTCGCGCGGCGGCGCAGCTCGTCGGCGCAGGCCAGGGTGGCGTCCACCAGCGCGAAGGGCTGCCCCTCGGCGCGCACCAAGCTCAGCGCGGCATAGCGGAACGGCAGCGCGCCGGTGTGCCAGCGCCGGCGGTGTTCGAACTCGCGGTAGATCTCGGCGTGGCGGCGCACCGCAGCGCCGGACGAGAGCATCGGCATGATGCGCAGGTTACCGCGAATCGGCAGCGGGCATTCAACCCGCGATCGCTCGCGCTGACCTCAGCCGCCGATGTGGAACACCACGGCCTCGCTGGTGCGCAACACTCCGGTGTTGTCCGGCTGGAACAGCTGGCCGAACACCATCGCTCCGATCAAGCTCGAGGAGTCGGGGATCACGAAGCTGAAGCCCGGGCCGAGCGCGCTGGTGGCCACGCCGACGGTGAACACCGTCGGATCGATGTGCAGCGGGCAGGAGCCCAGCAAGACCGGCAGAGGAGTGGGGCCGGCAAAGCGGTCGTCGAGGCCGATGCCGAGCGCGATCGGCCCCGGCACCGCGTTCGCCGCGACGACGGCGGTCGGGTTGCCGATGCTGGCGCCGCCCGACGCCGCCAGCCGCAGCTGGCACGGATCGCCGAACACGACGCTGACCCCGTCCGGCGCCAGGTCGAAGTCGACCGGGTCCCCCGGCAGCCGGCCCGTCAGGTTGACCCACTGCGGCGCCGGGTCGAGCGGGCCGACCGACATGAGGAAGGGGTGCGGCGCGCCGCCGAGCACGAACGCGCGGGTGACGTCGTCCGGGTCTTCTCGCATCGCGACCGTGCCGCCCGCGGGCAAGACCGGGGTCACCGGGAGCGCGGTGGCCGCGCCCGTCGCCAGGTCGACGCGGCTGAGCGTTCCGCTGTCATCGGTGACGAAACCGATCGGCAGCCGGCTGGGCAGCTGTCGGAAGCCGGTGAGCTCGGGCGACGGCATGCCGGTCAGCGGAAGCCAGGCCCGCGTCAACAACCCGCTGTCCAGGTCGACGAAGCGCACCTCCGGGGGCTGTCCCGACCCGCCACAGCGCGCCAGCCACGCGAAGTCGCGTTGGCGGCCGAGAATCTCCTGGCCACAACCGCGATCGAAGGCGTCCAGGACCACTGGCGCGGCGGGGCGGCGGCGGTCGAACTCCACCAGCCCACCGCCCGTGCCACGCACCACCGCGATCATGCGGTCCTCCGGCCCCAGACCGAGCGAGGTCACCGTGCCGGCGACTGCGGCGAGAGTGGTTTCACCGACCACCGACAGGCCGCTGAGGTGCAGCCGCACGATGCGACTCGTGTTTCCCGCGCCCCGCACGGCGACGATCACGTCGCGATCGACGGGGTCGATCGCGACCGCGAGGGGATCCGCCGCCTGCGCGGGAGAGGACTGGATCAAGACCGGCGCGCCCCCGGCGAGGTCCGCAACGGCCAGCGCCGTGCCGCCGGCCGGCCCCGGCAGCGCGCTGGCGACCACCACCCGTCCGGCGGGCACCTGGGCGGACAGGAACGGCGCGAACAGGACCCCGGCGAGCGCCGGGCCGAGCCACGGGGAGCGAGTCATGAGCGCGCTTCGCCAGAACCGGGGTTCGAGTTCCCAAAGGGCCCGAATTTCCCCGCCGCGGGCCAGTGGGGCGGCGCGCTTAATTTGCGCCACGGCGCATTTTCGCGGAGGGGAGGGGCGAAGCGAGAAAATCGAGTCTGACTCGGTACTTCACGAGAGGTGTTCGGCTTCCCGTTGGAGTGGTTTGCCCAAAGCGGTGGCGCGCTGGGTGAAGAGGCGCTCGGCGAACTCGTAGAGCTCGACGTCCAGGGCGTTGCGTTCGGCGATGCAGGCGCGGACCTCGGGCGAGACGGCTTCGCGCGCGGGGCGGTCGGCGGTGATGTTGCGGCGCTCGCCCCGCATGTCGCCCCAGCCGAAGGTCAGCTTGAACAGCGCCAGCGATTCGTTGAAGCGCTCGGTCAACCCGACCGCGCCGAACTCGGCCAGGCGCGCCTTGGCGTCGTCGAGCATCGCGCGGGTGCACTGGCCCCAGTGCACGCCGGCGTGGCCATTGGGCGTCAGCCAGCGCACGTGGTCATTGTCGGCCTCCAGCGTCACCCGCGTCGTGACGTAGTCCTGTAGGGTGATGCCGCCCTGAACCACCTTGTCGTGGAGGTAGTGCTCCGGCCGCGACAGCACGAAGTGGTAGTGGCTGATGACGCGATCCACGGGCTCGCGCAGCATGGTGATGTAGGTCGCCGGCCGCGACAGCAGCTCGTGCACACCGTAGTGCAAATGGCCGCTGATCACGTCGAACGAGTCGCGCTCGGCCTGCGAACGGTTTGCGAACTCCTCCAGGTTTTGCGGTGCCCCGGTGAGCCGGGCAAACCGACCCCGCGGATACTGGCGAAACAGGATCGCTTCGAAGGACGAGCCCGCCGCCTTTGGCATGTGCATGAAGATGAGGGGGTTCGGCTTGGTCCGGCAGCGCATACCATCCTTGCAAAGCGGCGCGGACCGACCGTTTCAACCCCGGAATCGCCACTCGTCCCCCAAGCATGTCCACGCCTGCACCGCGGGTCTCGGTTCTGCTGCCCGTCTACCGGGCGGAGAACACCGTGCGGCGCGCCGCCGAGTCGATCCTCTTGGGCCATTGGCGTGATCTCGAGCTGATCGCCGTCGTCGACGGCAGCGACGACGCCTCGGGGGCCGTGCTCGAAGCGCTGGCCCGCACCGAGCCGCGCCTGCGCGTCCTGCACACCGCGCACGGCGGGGTGGCAGCCGCGGCCAACCGCGCGTTCGAGGCCAGCCGGGCGCCGCTGATCGCGCGGATGGACGCCGACGACGAGGCCCTCCCCGACCGCTTGGCCCGCCAGGTGCACGCTCTCGAGCACGGCTGCGCCGACGTCGTCGGCAGCCGCGTGGCCATCGTCGACGCCACCGGCGCGGCGGTGACGGCCATGCGGCGCTACCAGCGCTGGCTCAACGCACTGCTGACCCCCGAGGCGATCGCGGCGGCGCGCTTCGTCGAGCTGCCGCTGGTCAACCCCAGCCTCACTGGCCGGCGCGCGGCGTTCGCGCTCGGCTACCGGCAATGGGACGACACCGCCGCGGCGATGCCCGAGGACTACGATTGGTTCTTGCGCGCGGTCGCGCGCGGCTTTCGCTTCGCCAAGGTCGACGACGTGCTGTTGCGATGGACCGAGTCCGCGGATCGGTTGACACGCCGCCACCCCGACTACACCACGGCGGCGTTCGATCGCTGCCGCCGCGCCCACTTGCGCGCGGGCCCGCTGCGGGCGATCGCGCGCGTCGACCTGTGGGGTGTCGCCCGCACCGGCAAGCCGTGGCTGCGGTGGCTGCAACAAGAGGGCATCCATGTCCGAGAGGCCTACGACATCGACCCGCGGCGCGTCGGGCAGAGGGTGCACGGCCAGCAAGTCCGCCACTGCGACACCCTGGGCGACGCCGACGGGACGCCGATCCTGGTCGCGGTGGGAGCCGACGGCGCGCGCGCGCAGATCGACGCCGCGCTGCGGCAACGCGGCTACCGGCCCGGCGTGGACGCGTGGTTCGTCGCTTGATCAGCGCGCCGCTCCGGCGTCGCGCGCGGCGACGACGGCAGCGGCACGGCCGAGATCGACGGCCGCCCGCCAATCGCCGGCGTGCTTGAGGAACGAGCCGATGATGACGGCGTCGGCGTGCTCGAACAGCGCCGCGAGGTGATCGGGCGTGGCCCCCGAACCGACGACGACCGGTCCCCCGATCGCCGCGCGCACGGCGGCGAGCTCCGCCAGATCGACTGCAGCGCCGGTCGTGTCTCCGGAGACCACGACGCCGTCGGCACCGCAGAACCGGGCCGCCCGCGCGGTGGCCGCGATGTCGACGTCGGCGGTGATCGCGTGGCTCGAGTGCTTCTTCTTCACGTCGGCGAGCACCGCGATGCCACCGGCGTCGATCGACCGGCGATAGCGCAGGAGCGGGCCGGCGTCGGCCTCGTCGAGGACGCCCTCGTCGGCGACCGCGGCGAAGACGAAGCCCTCGGCCCGCACGAAGCGGGCGCCGACCGCATGCGCCACCGCGAGGGCCGCCCGGTTGGCGCCGGCCAACACCTGCACGCCCAGCGGCAACTCGACCGCCGCGCGCACCGCAACCCCCACCGCGGTCATCGCGGCGACGATCTCCGGCCCGACCTCCCGGCGCAGATACGGAGCGTCGTGCATGTTCTCGAGGATCAACGCGTCGAAGCCCGCCTCGGCCAGGGCGCGCGCGTCGCGGACCGCATCATCGGCCAATGCGGCCACCGGCTTGCCCGCCGCCGGGGTACCCGGCATGGCGCCGACGTGCACCATGCCGACGAGCGCCCGACTCCGGCCGAACAGTTGCGTCGCGTCCTCACACTGCACGGCGTCAACGTAGCGCCGTCCGTCCACCGACGCATCAAGTCGGGCAAACGGTACAGCCTCATCGTGAATACTCGGTCCGCCAATCGATAGGTGGTGCCTCCAGCAACCCGAAGCTCCCCTCTTGCTGACCATGCAACCACTCGGCACCGTCGTCTCCGCCGTTCTCCTGTCTTGCGCCACCGCCTACGGCGTCGTCGCGGTGTCGACCGATCCGGCCGCGCCACCGCTGCCGCCGGCGGGCGCTGGAGCTGTCGGCGACGCCGACATCTCCTCGGGGACGACGCTCACCGCGATGGCCGAGGAGATCGAGCAACTGCGGGCGCGGCTCGCGGAGCTGGAGCAGCGCGCACCGCGCACGGCGGTGGGTGCCGCGGTCAGCGACCAACAAGTCGCGACCGCGGTCGACGCGTGGATGGAACGGCACGGCCCCTTGGCTGCAACCAACGCGACACCACCTACCGCAGAAGTCGAGGCCGACTACGAGCGCTTGTGGAAGGCGTTGTCAGTGGATGGCGACGACTGGAAGAAGAGAGAGGAGTTGTGGGCAGAAGCCCGCAAGGCGGGTCTGATGGATCGCCTGGTCGAGGCATTCGAGGCGCGTGCCGAGCAGTACCCGAGCGACCCCGACGCGCATTCCCAACTCGGCTCGGCCTATCTCCAGCAGGTGCAGAGCGCCAGCGACGTGGGCGAGCAAGGCAGGCTGGCGATGAGCGCCGACGCCTCGTTCACGAAGGCGCTGGAGCTCGATCCGAACCACTGGCGGGCGCGGTTCAGCAAAGCGGTCTCGCTGTCGTTCTGGCCGCCGGTGATGGGGCGGGGCAGCGAGGCGATCACCCACTTCGAGACCCTGATCGAGCAGCAGAACGCCAGCGGCGTCGCGGCGGACCATCACGCGATGCCGTACGTCTTCCTCGGCAACATGCTCGAACAACAGGGCAAGAGTGACCGCGCGCGCGAGATCTGGCAGAACGGCTACGCGCTCTACCCCGGCAACGACGACCTGCGCAAGCGCATCGAGGCGCTCGGCGGGTCGCGCTGACGCCGGCGTCGCTGGTCAGCGCGTCAGGTCGAACTCGACGTAGCCGTAGTCCGGAGCCACGTCCCAGGCGTCGTCGTTGACGAACACGAGCCGGATCTTGTGGGCCGTCTGGCCGTACGCCTGGTCGAGGTGGCTCAGCGGCACAGCCATCTCGCATTGGGTGACCTTTTTGGTCGGGTTGACCGAGATCGCACCGAGATCCTGATCGGCGAACACCGAGGCGGTCTGGGTGTAGAGCCGGTCGCCGGCGATGAGCAGCTCGCTGCCGATCGGCGGCAGGGACCAACCGGAGAACGGGTTGTTGTCGACGTCGACCATGATCAGCGTGCGCGAGTACGAGTAGGGTGCGCCGCCGAGGTCGAAGTTGTGCGCGGAACGGAAGTAGAGGTAGAGGTTGTCGGCGTCGTTGTGCGCCTTGATGTCGAGCCAGTTGGGTCCCGCCGAGTCCGGCACGTCGTCCCCGTCGACGTGGGCCATCGGCACGTCGTGCCAGTCTTGGAAGCGTCCGTCGATGTTGATCTCGATGTTGCCCTTCAGGGTCTTGGCCGAGAGCTGGACCTGGTTCTGGTCCTCGTTGCCCAGGCTGTCGACGGCGCGCACGCAGAACCAGTAGAAGCGGTTGCTGCGCAGCCCGCCGATGACGGCTTCGTACGGGAACGTGCTCGGGCTCGCGCCGCCGGCATAGCCGGCGCCCAGCTGCGGAGCGACCTCGAGCCGGGTGCCGCTCGGCACACCATTGGCATCGAAGGTCATCTCGCTGTCGGCGTAGTAGATGGCGTAGTGCACCGGGTTGAGGTCGAGGGCGACATCCCAGCGCACGGTTGCTGACTCGAGCTGAGCCGCGACTTCCTGCACGCCTACGCGCGGCGTCGGCGCCGACGGCGGCGTCGGGTACCAACCATTGTTGTCGTTGTAGGTGCTGCTCCACACCGGCGCGTCGGTGTCGGTGAGGTCGGCGTTGTCACGCACGAAGGCGTTGACCAAGCCGGCGCCCGCGTCGGTCAGGTAGTGGCGCATGCCCGCCAACCGCTGCGCCTCGACGACATCTTGCAGGAGCGTCGCCAAGCCGTCGGTCGACGCGCCGACAAGGGTGAGCGGATCGATCCCCGGGCCGGCCGCGTGGCCGATGGACAGCACCTGGAAGCCATCGGGTCGGTCCGCCTCGACGCGCAACTTCGGCAGCACGTTGTGCTTGTTGTCGGCGAAGAAGTAGGCGTCGTATTCGCGCCAGGTCGCCGCATCGAGCCGATAGCTCGAGAAGCCGACCAGGTCGATGTGGGCGCGCGGGTTGACCTTGTAGTGCGGCAAGTTGGGGTCGAAGAAGAACAGGCCGCGGTTCTGCATGATCACCGCCTCGGGGTGATCGGTGCGGACCTGGTGCATGAACGCGGTGAACCCGGGCGCGGTCCACTCGAACTCGACCTGGTTGGGGACGCCCGGCCCGGTGTAGAAGTTGGGCGAGCACGTGTCGATGCGGTCGACGAACAGACCATCGCAACCAAAGCCGGATCCAGTCGTCGTCGTCAGCTGCTCGCGGATTCCTGCGACTCCGTCCGCCGACAGCAGCATCGAATCGAGCGCGGCGTACCAGGCGGGATCGCCAGCGTTGACGTAGCAGGCCAGCGTATAGCCGCTGCGATCGGGGATGCCGTCGCCGACGCCGCTGGTCTCCACCGAGTTGTCGTCGAGATACCAGCTGGCGTAGCCGCCGGACACCGACGCCGATCCGAGCAGCGGTAGCCCCTCGAGCGATTGGCCCGCCGCGCCCGGTCCACGCGGATCGACCCGCGGACCACTGCCGTCACCGACGAACCGCGGGTCCGCCAGCATCTGTGCCTCGCTCAGTCCGACCGTGCGCAGATCCTGGCCGATGACCAGCTGGCCGAGGACGATGACGTCGTCGGTCGGATCTGCCGGGTCCACGCCGTCTTGGATCTCGGCGATCAACTGCGGCGTCACCGACGATTGCTGGGGTGCGAGCACGACCAAGTCGTGCTGCTCGGCCACCGCGACATCGGCCGCGGTCCACGCGCCGAGATAGTAGAGGTGGGTCTGCACCGCGGCGGCCGCTGGCTGCAGGTTCTCGACCTCGACGGTCGAAGCGGGCCCGCCCCCGCCGCCCTTCGCGGCGAGCGCCCCACCGGAGACCGCCGGCGCGTCCCGCACTTCGACGACCACCTGCATCGGCCGGTCGACGCGAAAGCCGACATCGCGCAGCGAGTCCCACGCCACCCGATGCCGGACGCCAGCGGGTGAACTCGCGAGGTCGTCGACCGCGCCGCTGGCCAGGGTCGCCGACCGCCACGTCTGCCCTCCATCGGCCGAGTAGAGCACGTCGACGTCGGCGCTCGACGCGGGGTCGCTCTGCAGCAAGAACTCGACCTCGACCTCGCCCGCGGCCACGCTGGGAGTTGCGACCGCGGCCACGCGGACCTCGACATCGCCGGCACTGGAGCCACTCTGGCAGCCGGCCAGGAGCAGCGCCGCGACCGCCGGAGCGGTCCCCATGAGTGCCCTTACACCGCGGTACATGTGATGTCCGTCGACACTGCCCGGCAGCAGCTTGAGTGGCTGACGTGAATCTCCACATTCGAGACCCGTCCCAGTCTCGATCTGCGACCGCGCGCCCCCTTGGTGCCGCGCTCGCCCGCACCCGACACCGGCGCTAGGGTTGCCTGCCCCTCACCATGACCATCGACAATTTCGTCACTCTCGGGTTTCTCATCCTCCTGCAGGCAGTGCTCGGCTTCGACAACCTGCTCTACATCTCCCTGGAGTCCAAGCGCGCGCCCGCACCCCAACAGGCGATGGTCCGCAGGTGGGGCATCGGCATCGCGATCGCGCTGCGCCTCATCCTGCTGTTCGTGGTGCTGGAAGCAGTGCAGCACTTCCAGGAGCCGTGGTTCGACGTACGCCACGCCTGGGTGGCCGGCAGCTTCAACTTGCACAGCGTGATCGTGCTGCTCGGTGGTGCCTTCATCCTCTACACCGCCAGCAAGGAGATCCTGCACATGGTCCGCTTGAACGAGGGCGGACACGGGGCGGGAGGATCGCGGTCGGCGGCGGGTGCGATCGCGTGGATCGTGGCGATGAATCTCGTGTTCTCGTTCGACTCGATCCTGAGCGCGATGGCGCTGACCGACGTGTTCTGGGTCATGGCCGCGGCCATCGTGATCAGCGGCGCGATGATGATCTGGCTCGCCGACCACGTGTCGGAGTTCCTGCAGCGCAACCGGATGTACGAGGTACTCGGCCTGTTCATCCTGTTCGTCGTCGGCGTGATGCTGGTGACCGAGGGCGGCCACCTCGCCCACCTCGAGCTGTTCGGCAACAAGATCGAGCCGATGACCAAGACGACGTTCTACTTCGTGATCGGCGTCCTCGTTGTCACCGACATCGTGCAGACCCGCTACCAGCGCAAGCTGCTGGCGAAGGACTCGTGAGGTCGGGAGCTCCTCCCGGCCGCCAGCCCTCCCGCTGCCGGCCGCGCTGAACGTGGATTAGGATGCCGGGCGTGCTGCGACCCACGCTCATCGTTCTCACCGCTCTTGCGCCGGCGGCCTGTCAGCTACGAGAGACCGACCAGTCCAAAGCCAAACCCCACCCGCGCGGCGCGCTCTGGCGGTGGCAGCAGCGCGGCGGACCGGACGGCGCCATTCCGCGTGATGGCCTGCTGCGCGCGGCGCGAATGCGGGACGCGATGGTGCAGCTCGACAACGCGCCAGTGGGTGTGCGCTGGACGTGGCGCGGCCCCGGCAACATCGGCGGCCGGGTGCGCGCGATCCTGATCCACCCCACCCAACACGACACGATGTGGGTCGGCAGTGCTGGCGGCGGTGTCTGGCACACGACCGATGGGGGCGCCAGCTGGCAACCGCAGAACGCGATGCTGCCGGTGTTGGGAATCGGCTGCATGGCGATGGATCCGACCGATCCCGACCGGCTGTACGCCGGCACCGGAGAGGGGTTCTTCGATACGCCGGCCGGCAGCAGCAACCTCGCCGTGATGGCGGGCGCGGGCATCTTCACGTCAGCCGACGGCGGCGCCAGCTGGAACCAGCTGGCCTCGACCGCCGCGTGGCTCGCGGTCAACCGGATCGCCATCGATCCCAACGACCCGCGGGTGCTGCTGGCGGCGACGACCGGCGGGTTGCGCCGCACCGCGGACGGGGGCACCACCTGGACGCTGGTCCACGCGGCCGACACGATGGACGTGCGCTTCCATCCGACCGACTCGAGTCGAGCGATCGCCGGTACCGGCACGGGCACCGCGTTGTTCTCCGGCGACGGCGGTCGCACGTGGCAGCCGGCGGCGGGCATCGGCCGCGCCGTCCGCGTCGAGCTGCGCTACTGGGCAGGCAACCCGAACGTGGTCTACGCCGCGGTCAGCAACGCCGGCCGGATCCGGGTCTACCGCTCGAACGACGGCGGACAGACCTACGGCTTGCGCACGACGAGCACGGCGGAGTCGACCTACTCGCGTTACAACAACGTGCTGTGGGTGGACCCGACCAACGACCAGCGGCTGTTCGTCGGCGGCGTACGCATCTCGCGCAGCACCAACGGGGGCCAGAGCTTCACCCAAACGGTGAACGGCGGCTACTACGACTACCACGTCTTGGTCGAACACCCCGCGTTCAACGGCACGACCAACCGCACGCTGTTCTCTGGTAGCGACGGCGGAGTGCATCGCCTGGCGGACGTCGCGCAGTCGTCGCCAGCGTGGCGCGAGCTGAACAACAACCTCGGCATCAACCAGTTCTACGGCGCCGCCATCAATCCGATCAGCGACGTGATCGTCGGCGGCACGCAAGACCAGGGCAACCTGCGCGACACCGGCGGCACCGAGAGCTGGGTCCGCCCCATCTTCGGCGATGGTGGCTTCGTCGCCACCGATCCGACCGACGCGCGCTATTTCTGGGCGGAGACCCAAAACCTGTCGCTGTATCGCAGCAGCAACGGCGGCGGCAGCTTCTCGTTCTTCGGCAGCGGCATCTCGGAGCCCGACCCCAACTTCGTTTCTCCGATCGTTCTCGATCCCAGCGATCCGCGGCGGCTGTACGCGGGCGGCGCGCGGCTGTGGCGCACGACGAACGCCAAGGGCAGCAACCCGGCCTGGAGCTCGATCAAGGTCGCGGCGACGTGCACGACGAGGACCGCCGCCGCCACTCCATCGCACTTCGCCCTCGATCCGCCGTGCAACATCTCCGCCATCGCGGTGGCGCCCAGCGACCCCCGGCGCCTCTACGTCGGGCACAACGACGGCCAGCTGTGGACCACCGGCAACGGGCTCGACAACCAGCCGCTCTGGACGCGCATCGACCGCGGGTTGCCCGATCGCTGGGTCGGCCGCATCACCGTCGATCCGGCGGATGCGCGCCGCGTGTACGTCGCCATGATGGGCTACGCCCCCGACAACGTCTGGCGCAGCACCGACGCGGGTCAATCGTGGCAACGCATCAGTGGCGGCACCGGTGGTGCTCTGCCGGCAGCGCCAGTGAGCGGTCTCACCGTGCATCCGCAGACGCCCGGTCTGCTGTTCGCGGGCACCGACGTGGGCGTCTTCGTCACCGCCGATGACGGGACCAGCTGGCAAGCGATCGCCGGCGGTCCAGGCACGGTCTCGGTCGAAGAGTTGGTCTGGCGCGATGCCCGCACCCTCATGGCGGTGACGCACGGCAGGGGGATCTTCACCGGCACGCTCGACGGAGGGTCGGTGCGCGGCGTCGGCGCAGGCTGCGGCCAAACCCCTCCCACCCTGTCTGCCACGCCGCCGCGCTTGGGCTTGACGCAGTCCTACTCCGCGAACGGCGCGCCGCCGAGCAGCGCGACTCGGCTGCTGGTCGCGGCGGGGCCGGCGATGCCTACACCGGTCGGTACCTGCACCCTGTGGCCCGACCTCGCGACACTCGTGGACCTGGACGGAGGCATCAGCACGGCCACTGGAACTTGGAGCACCGGTGTGGCCCTGCCGCCGGACCCGACCTTCTTGGGCCTGGTGCTGACGGCGCAGGCGGCGTTCGCAGCACCTGGTGGACCCGCGCTGGGAGCGGCCGAGGTCAGCAATGGCGTCGAGATGACCTTGGGGTTCTGATGGCGGCATGAACGCCCGCCAAACGCTCGCCGGCTGCCTGCTCGGCGTGCTCCTCGCGACCGCCTGCCAAACACGACCCGGAATCCTGGTGCCCGCCGCACCGCAGCGACCGACGTTTTCGTCCGATCCGAAGACGACGGTCGAGGGTTCTGCCGAACTCGAAGCGGGCGTGGCCTTCGACCCCGGGGATCGCTTCTCCGCCCCGGCGCTGATCAAGTGGGGTGTGTCGCCGACAGCGGAGCTGTTTGCCGGCTTCTCCCCGTACGAACGCGTGATCCAGGATGGCGACGATCCGGATGGCATCGGCGATCTGTTGATCGGCACCAAGCACCAGCTGTTGGCGGAGACCGAGAGCCAGCCCGCGGTCGCCGTCTTGGTGCAGACCAAGCTGCCGACCGCACGCAGCGGTCAGCTGGGCACCGGCGAGATCGACTTCGCCGCCGCCGCCACCGCCAGCAAGACGTTCGACGACTTCACCGGCGTCGCCTACTACCAGCTCGGCGTGCTCGGCCAACCCGGCGCCGCGGACACCGAGATCGAGCACGGCTTGGCGGCTGCGCTCTCGGTGCCTTTGTGGGACCCGCGCTGGACCGGCTTCGGCGAGACCGCGCTGCGCATCCGACCGGAGACCGACATGGAAATGGCGGTGCTCACCGGCGGCCTGAACTACGCGATCGACGAGGGCATGATCTTCGACGCTGCCCTCGCGGTCGGCCTCGACGACGACAGCCCCGACTTGGTGCTGCTGTTCGGCGTGACCTACAACTTCGGCCGCTGGACACCGGTTACACCATAGGTTGGCGACCACCGACGCGCTGACGGCATACCTCGCGCCGCAGGGCCGCCTCACCGAGTTGCTCGCCGAGCTGGGGTCCGACCGAGTGCTCGAGGTGCACGACCACTTGGTGTTGGCGCGCGGAGCACCGGTCCGCGTCGCGTGGGTGCGCAACATCTGGCACGACCCGGTGCGCATCTCGTTCGCCTCGATCAACGACGCGGCGCGGGCACTGCGGGACCTGCAGCGCAATTGGGTGGGATACTCGACCGCCCATCACCGCCGCGCGGCCTTGATCCAAAGCAAGCTGCCACACGTTTCGGCAAAGCCGCTGGTGTTTCCCGCACCCCCGCCATCGGCTCCCCTCGGGTCGTGGACCCTCCTCGGGCGCGACACCCTGCTCGCCTCGACCCGCTGCAGCAGCGCGTTTCCCAACGGTGAGGTCCGCTTCGTCGAGGATCGGCGGGGCCCGCCCAACCGCGCCTATCTCAAGCTGTGGGAAGCCCTGACGCTGCTCGGGCAGCGGCCCAGCGCCGGCCAGCACTGCGTCGACCTCGGCGCCGCGCCGGGTGGCTGGACCTGGGTCTTGCAGTCGCTCGGCGCGCGCGTCACGGCCATCGACAAGGCTGCATTGGACGCGGACGTCGCCGCCCTGCCCGGCGTCGAGCAACAACGGCAGAGCGCGTTTGCCGTTCCACCCGACTCGTTGGGCACGGTCGACTGGCTGGTCGCCGACATTGCGTGCTACCCCGAGCGCTTGCTGCGCCTGGTGCACCGCTGGCGCGAGGCGGGCACCTGCGACCGCTTCGTCTGCACCCTCAAGTTCCAGGGGGCAACCGACCACGAGGTCACCCGACGTTTCGCCGCTATCCCGCGCAGTGCGCTGCACCACCTGAGCCACAACAAACACGAGCTCACCTGGACGCTACTGCCCGAGGAAGAGAGGGCGGGGGCTTGACGGCCTCGCTGCCCTGTCAACGACCCTGGCCCGTGGGTCGCGCAGCGGGTTTGGAGGACTGCAAGACCAAGTGCTGGCCCGCCACCGCGCGCGTCGTCTCGGCGTGACCCGAGGGCCACTCCACCCGGACGTCCACGGCCGATCGCGCGCCGATGCCGAAGTGCAGCGGCAGGACCGAGCTCGAGAAGCGCCCGGTCGTCCCCAAGCACTGTTGGGTCAGCTGCCAGTCCCCGTCGCGCACCGTCACCCGCGCGCCGCGAGCCTGTCGGTTGCCGGGCGGACCCTGCAGTGTGACCGCGATCGATGCTCCTCCGCTGGTGTCGTTGCGCCATAGGACGTAGGGGCCGACGCCGTACGGACGCGGACCGTGCCCGTTGGTGCTGAACAAGTCGAGGTCGCCGTCGCGGTCGAAATCGAACGCCAAGATGGTCGCCGCCCGCCCACTCGTCGGGCCCGCCAACCCGACCTTGTCGGTGACCTCGACGAACGTGCCGTCGCCGAGGTTCTCGTAGGCGACGTTGGCGGCATTGCGGTGCACGGCCCCGCCGTTCACGACGTAGAGATCCAAGTCGCCGTCGTTGTCGAGATCCGCGAACACACCATCCGTCCCGTAGCCGGCATCGCCGACGCCCGCCGACGCCGTCACGTCGACGAGAACCCCGTCGCGGTTCTCCAACAGCCGGTTGTGGAAGCCGTCGCCGCCTCGAGGACGTTCGGGAGGACGCTCCTGATCGAGCAACTCCAGCCCCCCGGTCGCGCGCAGCTCGCCGCCGACCAAGCCCATTACGACCTGCCCGACGATCTCCACGACGAGCGCACCTTCGTCATTGCGCCACAGGTAGACCCCGACGTCGGTCTCGGCATCGACCTGCGGATCGCCGGCCAGCGCCGGATCGCCCACATCGACGACCACCGGCAGTGAGTCGACGCGGCGCCGCTCGCCGCCCAACCGCAACCGGTGCGGCCGCCGGCGCTCGGCGACGTACAGATCGAGGGTGATCGCGCCTTCCGCCCGGCAACGAAATCCGTAATCCGTTCCGCGGCGATGCACCGGGTAGTGCATGGCCAGGGTCCCATCGACGACCTCGGCGCCACGAGGTGCGAGCTGGGGCCCGATCACCTGATAGACGTCGGTGTCTCCGTCATTGTCGTAGTCGCCGAGCACGAGCGAAGAGACTGCCCAGTCGGCACGCAGCCCGAGTGCCGAGGAGACATCGACGAGCTCGCCCTGGTCACCGCGGCGATACGCCTTTCCCGCGTCCTTGCCCACGGCCGAGGTGAGGTAGACCGGCTCGCTGCCGGCTGCGAGTTGAGCCGCCACGACACTTTCGGCCCGCACGCGATGCCAGCCGACTGCCGCTCCGGCGTCGACGAAGTTCGCTGCTCGCCGCAGCGCAATGCGCCCGCCCTGTCCGGCCTCGACTTGCGTCGTCAAGAGCAGATCGACGAGGCCGTCCCCGTCGACGTCGGCCGGACAGGCGTGGCGCCCGCGCCCATCGGCATGCGCCAACGTCTCGTTCAGCTGGATCGGCTCGAACGTCCCATCGCCGGCGTTGCGATACGCCCGGTTCGGTCGACCACCGCGCCCGCGGTTGCCTCCGGTCGACAACAGCAAGTCGAGCCAGCCGTCATCGTCGAGGTCGAACCAGGTGATGCCGTGCGTGTCCCCGCGCGGAAAGCGGCCGGCGTGTTGCTCGGCGAAGGAACCGTCGCCGAGGTTGCGGTAGAGGGCCGCTTCCGGCTCGTGATTGCTGATCATCAAGTCGGGCCAACCGTCCTGGTCGTAGTCGGCCGCAGCCACCGCATAGCTGCGGGCGATCCGCGCCAAGCCGGCTTGGTCGGTCACATCGCGAAAAACCCACGCACGCGAGCACAGCGGTGAAGCAGCCGCGACTGGCGGCGCCTGCGATCGCCCCACTCCGGCCATGGCGACGACCCCAACGACGCAGACGATGGTGCATGAACGAGACTTCATCGATCCCCACCCGGGAGCCAGAAAACTACTCTGCCTTCGTTCCCCCGAGTGCACCACGCCGTCCCGCCATTTTCCTGACCGGTACGGCGGTACGGAGCCTGGCTCCGTACCCACCACCTGGCGCGGGTTCACTGGCTTGTGGGTCGGACCTCAACTTGGTGTGCGCCGCGGGTCGGTTCGGGGCCCCGCAGCTCTGCGACGAGGTCCATGCCTCCTTCCGCGAGGGGGAGCGCGTCGATCCGGGCGGCGCGTTGCCCCGGTCGCAGGGGGAGGCGGCGTTCTGCATCGCCGCAGTGCACGGCCAGCTCCGTTCCCTCGGCCACGGGCGCGAAGCGAAGGTCGAGTTGGTAGCTCCCGGCGCGGGCGACGCGCAGCCGCCACCGGCCGCGGTCGTGCCGGCGGTTGCTGACGCGCCAATCCTGCCGCGTCAGCACGACCACCGGCACGTCCATGCCAATGACGATTCGCGGTGGGCCGGCGGGGCGAGTTTGCGTGACGTCGGTGAACCACGCGCGATAGGCCGCACGCAGGCGAGCCACGGTGGCGGGCAGGTCACCCGCCAAGTCGCGCTGTTCGTAGGGGTCGGTCTGCAGATCGTAGAGCTCGAAGGGCGCGCCGGGCTCGGGCTGCTGGCGGCCGAAACCGCTCGGCCGCACCAGCTTCCAGCGCGGACCAATCACGGCAATGTGGTGCTCGGCGTGCGGGCGGTCGCCGCGGTGCGCCTGGATGAAGATGTGCCGGGGCGGCAGCGGCGCGCCATCGCGCAGCGCCGGTAGCAAGCTGACCCCATCGAGCCGCAAGCGGGATGGCGGCGCGACGCCGCATGCGTCGAGGATCGTCGGCGCGATGTCGATGTAAGCCCCCACGGCCGAACGCACCGGACCGGCGGGCAGCGCCGCCGGCCAGCGAGCGAACAGGGGAGAGCGCACACCACCTTCCCAGACCTCGGTCTTCATTCCCCGGTAGCCAGCGACGTAGCGGCGGCCGTTGGGCCCGTTGTCGACCATGAACAGCACCAAGGTGTCGGCGGCGACGCCGAGGGCGTCCAGCCGCGCCAACAGACGACCGACGTTCTCGTCGATGTTCTCGATCATCGCGAAGATCCGCGCCCGGCGATCGACGTCGGCCGCCGCGGGCAGCGCGTGCCCGGCGTCCTGCGGGAAGCGCGCGTTCTCGAGCGCGCGCTCGCGATAGGCGGAATAGAGCGACTCCGGAACGTCGTCGAACGGGCCGTGCGGACAGTTCGGCGCGACGTAGGCGAAGAACGGCCGGCGGCGCTGCACTTGGCGCTCGATCCAGTCTCCCGCTCGATCGAAGTAGACGTCGGTGCAATACCCCTCGGTCGGCGTCGGCTCACCGTTGTGGAACAGGACCGCATCGGTGTAGCGGCCTTCGGCGCCCGCCGGATCGGAAGACTGGCCGATGCCCCCGCCGCGGTGCACCCACGCCTCTTCGAAGCCCTGGTCGATCGACCGCATCGGCGGACAGTCGCCCAGATGCCATTTGCCGAAAATGCCGGTCGCCCAGCCGGCGCCGCGCAGGAGCTCGGCGACGGTGATCTCGCCGGGGTCCATCATCGCCCGGCCGATGTAGGTGTCGACGACGCGAGTGCGGTAGTGATACCGACCGGTCATCAGGCCGGCACGGGTCGGCGCGCACACCGGGCATACGTAGAAGCGCGACAAGCGCGTGCCGTCGGCAGCCAGCGCATCCAGGTTCGGCGTGCGCAACACCGGATTGCCGTGCACTCCGAAGTCGCCGTAGCCCTGGTCGTCCGTCATGATCAACACGACGTTCGGGCGTGCCGCCGGTGGCTGGCATTCGACCGCATGCAACAACGGCAAGGGGAGAGCCGGAGGAACCGACGAGAGAGCCACCAACGCGATCGCGAACATCCCGCGCCGATCATACGCGACCGACGCGCAGCGCCTTCACCGCGACAGGGCGACGACCACGGCACTCACCGGCGGTTCGCACGCACCCTCGACGCTCACCCGCACGCCGTGTTGCGCCAGCTGCCGAAACGGGCTGCCGTCCGCGTCGAGCGCAACGGCCGGATGGCTCGGCCGCAAACCGAAGCGCAGCGCCTGTCGCTGCGCGCGCTCGTCCTGCAAGAACTGCAAGAACGCGCGCGCCCCGCGCCGCGCATCATCGCCACTCCACGGCACGTCGAGGACGCAGTACGGATGGTCGACCCACAGGTTGGCCGCGGGGTACTGCACCGACAGCGGGCCCCAGCGGTCCGCCGCTGCGCGGATCGATTCGATCGCCAAGCTCTCGAAGGTCAGGATGGCATCGTACGCGCTCGGACCGCGCTGCAGCATCGCCCGCGTCAGCGCCGCCGTGCTCGGTGCCAGCTCCGCACGCGGACTCCAGCGCTCACAGCGCGCCGCTCGCCAAATCGTCTCCGCCGCGACCAGATCTTGCTCGGTGAGCGCGGTGGTGCGACCCAACCCCGCGTGCACCATCAACAACCTGGCGATCAGTCCTCCGTCGGCGCGCGCCGGATCGGCGTACCCGAACTTGAACCGCCCCCACTCGGTGGAGCTCTTCGCCATGGCCGCCAGGTCGACCGGCGCATCCGCCAGCGCCGCCCGGCGGGCCTCCCAAATCACCAGCACCACAACCGACTGCGCCAAGTAGCCGGACTCGAGCACGAGCTCGGTGCCGTGCCGTTTGCGCCAGGCTCGCTCGAGCGAGGCGCGATACACGCTGCTGCTGGGCGCCCAAACGTGGATCGGCTCGTCCCCCGGTCCGGCCAACACTTGCTCTGCCGCCACCAACGACCCGTCTTCGACCAGGTCGATGCGAAGCTCCGCTCCCGCGGCGGACGCCTCGAACGCGCGCGCGGCCCAGTTCATCCATGCGGACTTGCCGCTGCCCATCGCGATGCGTAACACCGTCGCGCGCGTGCCGATCCGCTCGACTGGAGGAGCGACTGGCTCCACAGCATCCCGCGGTGTCGCCCTCCCCGCCGGCACCCCCGGCGCCATCCACAGGAAGACGTTGGCCGCGACGAGCAACAACAACGCGATGACGACGATCGCACCGACACCACGCGCTGGATGGGGATCTGCCATTGCCGCATCGAGGGTACGGTGTCAGCCAAGCGTTCGCGCGGAACGTACGGAGTCAGGCTCGATTTTCTCGCTTGGCGGCGGTGCTTCCGCACCGCCGCCAAGCGAGAAAATCGAGCCTGACTCCGTACGTTCAGAAGAGGGTGGAGATGTCGCGGAAGACCGCGCGGATCGTGTCCACCGAGCCGGTGTAGCTGCGTCCGCGGCTGACGTCGGCGATCTTGTCGACCACGACGCGGTCCACGTCGTTGCCGTAGGCGATGGCGAAGATGCGGACCTCGTCGGTGCCGCGCGCCGCCTGCAGGTGTTCCACCAGCGGTGCCAGCTGCATCTGGCTGTTGCGGTCGGCGCCGTCGGAGAGCGCGACCACCGCGGTCGTGCGGCCGGTGGCCGCCCGCCCCTGCAGATGGTCGTGGGCCGAGGCCAGGGCGTCGTACAACGCCGTGCCGCCGTCGGCCTCCAGGCCGCGCAGGTGCGCGAGCAGCGCCGGCCGGGCGTCGCCGACCCGCTGGTCGCGGGCCAGCCATCGCAACTCGTCGCTGAACTGCAAGAACGACACCCGATCTTCCTCGCCGAGCAGCTGTAGCAGCTGCTCGACGCCGCGCTTGGCCTCGTGCAGGCGCGCGCCCTTCATGCTGCCCGACGTATCGAACACCAGCACCACGTCGCTGTGCTTCTTGTGCTTTGCCCACAGCGACTGCCCGGCGCGCAGCACGTCGATCGAAGGCATCGGCAGCGACGCCTGCGGCTGGCGCGCGTCGACGCCGTGCGCACCGTCCAGCGGTGGCTCGAAGCCCACCGCTGGATGCACCGGGCGGAAGCCGAGCTGCATCGCGGCGCGCTGCTCCTTCTCCGACAGCAGGTGCTCGACGTACAGCTGCGCGGCCTCGCGATGTGCCGCGGTGACCCACTCGCGTTGCACGACTCCGCACGGATGGTCGCTCCAATACGTGCCATCGCGCGGGTAGATGGCGACGACCGGATGCGGCAGATCGACCGTCGCCGCGCGCTGCGCGCAGGAGACGACGGTGTGCTCGAAGACCACCGCGGCGCTCAGCGACGTCGGCCCGCCGCGCGCGAACGCGTCGCCGAACACTCCACCGTCGCTGCCGTAGTGCACCACGGTGCGCTCGAGGCGCGCCAGCAGCGCGCCCACGTCGCCGTTGCTCAGGTCGTCGACGCGCAGCGGTCGATCGCCGCCCAGTGCCGCGTGCGCCACGGCGAGCACGGTCAACATCCCGCTGTCGCTGTGCTCGGGGTGGGCGTGGCCGAAGCGAAAGGAACCCCACTTCCCGCCCGTTGACGCGGTCCACGCCGCCGGCTCGCTCGAGCGCACCACCGCGGCCCAATCGGCGCCACCGCCGCCGAACGCGGCCGCGCAGGGCTGCCAGGTGGCAACCACCAGCGGCGACACCAGGAGGGACTCGGAGCGGGGCACCAGCTCGTCGCCGCCGGCGTCCACCGCGCGCGCATTGGCCAGCGCGAGCCCCATCGCCGAGGTCGGGCTGAGCAGGTGGGCCCGCAGCTCGCCGTCCCCGACCGCGACCCCGAGGTCGACCGACGGCAGCGCCTCGGTCTCGACCACCACGGAGTCACCGCTTGCGGTACGCGGCTGACCCGCCGCGAAGCGCGCGGTGGCACCGGCGATCCAGGCCGCCTTGTCGGTGCTGTGGGCAAAGACCAGCGTCACCGGCTCTTGCGCACCGGCGAGCGCGAGCGGCCCACCGAGCAAACCAGCGGCAATCGCGATGCGCCGGGCCGCCGCAAGCGCGGCGGCCCAGCGCCCGCCCCTGGGGAGGGTCACGGACACGCGCTGGATCTTGAGCCCGCCGGCGGCTCGGCGAAACCCCGGATTCTCGCGGAGATGTTGTTTCCGCTCGCACCAGGACCTATCGCGGGCAGAATCCGGAGTCCCGAACGGCTCCCCCCCTCGCTCTCGAGAGAAACCGATGCACAAGCCCCTGACCGGCGCCCACGGCGGCGTCCTCGTCCCCCTGGTGGTCCTCGCCGTCGCCGTCCTCGGCGGCCTCTACTTCTTCAGCGACGTGTTCCGCACCAAAGTGCAGGCCACGGCCCGCGATCTCAGCGAGTGGACACCGGAGAACATCGCCGCCGATCCGGTCGGCTATCTCGACTTCTGCGAGACCGAGACGAAGAAGACGCAGACCAAGCTCGAAGCGAGCCGCATCTCGGTGGCGCAGCGGCGCGCCCAGCTGGTCGGCATGAAGGAGAAACACGAGACCACGCTGACGAACGGCAGCAAGGCTCTCGAGGAGTTGAAGACGGCCTACCGCGCCGCGGAGACCGCCGGCCAATGGCCGCTGAGCTGGGCGGGACGCTCGCTCGACCAAGAGAAGGCCAAGCTGCAGATCGTCGAGCTGCACCGCGAAGTCCAGAGCAAGAAAGGGCTCATCGAGAAGGTCGACAACGGCCTGAAGAGCCTCGATGCGCAGGTCAGCAAGCTGCAACAGGCGAAGGCGACCTGCGAGAAGCAGCTGGCCGAGATCCAGACCAGCCGCGAGATGCTCAAGGTCGAGGAGATCACGCAAGACCTGACCGAGCAGCTGATCGACATGAAGGGCGTGCTGGCGTCGACGACCGCCCTGATCGTCGACGAAGACACCGGCCCGCTCGGCCTCGAAGAGGCCGCCGAGACCGTCGCCTCACAGGTCGACGACGCCGAGTTCGCCGAGATCATGAAGTAGCCGGTCGATGGCCTGGGTCCCCGTCTCGACCGTCGCGGTCTGCGCGGTGGCCTGTGTGCTCGCCGCCGAGTTCGCCGGCGGCCTGCGCGAGCGCCGGCCGTCGAGCCTGCTGTGGCTGCTGATCGCCGCGGTGACGTTCTGCGTCGCCGTCGCGCTGACGAGGGGTCGCGCGCCGGCCGCGGACCTGCAGCGCTGGATCGCCATCGGCGCACCCCTGACCGCCGCGGCGGTTTGCCTGTGGTTCGCCCGCGCGCACGGCGTGCGCCGCCAACCCCTCGGCAGCGTGGTCAGCGGAGTGCTGGCGCTGTCGCTCGGAAGCCTCGCCGTATTCGGGTTGGGCGGGACACCATCCCCCGACGCGACGGTCAGCGCCGCCGAGACCGACACCAGCCGCAACATCGACGACCAGGTGACCCGGCTCGGCAGTCGCCGGCGGGCGCTCGAGCTGCGGCTCACGCGCGACATTCCGCAGTTTCGACGCAAGCTGCGCGAGGACGCGAGCACGGCGCGCAACGAGCTGCAAACGGCCGGCGCCGCCAATCGCGAGCGCCTGCGGGAAGAGCTCCGCGAGGTCGCCAAGCTGATGCTGGCAGTGGACCGCGAGGAGAGCGACGCGCGCGAGCTGACGACCCGCATCGGGCAGGAGATCCGCCGGCTCGAACGCCTGCGAACGTCAAGACAAGTCCTCGCCGACGACACCGCCCTCGTCGCCGAGCTCGATGCGATCTGGCAGCGGGCCGGTCAGCAGCTCAGCCAGCCGATCGACGACCGCCTCGGAACCGGCGCGATCGCCGACGCGGAAATCGAGGCCAAGCTCGACGAACTCATCCGACCGTAGGGCACGCCGCACATTCCCGGCAGCCCGCGGACTGGGGGGACTGAAAGGACTGGGGACTGAAAGTCGGGGGCCCGGCTCGCCGCGCGGCGCCGTGCAGTGACGGGCCGAGTCGGAATGCGAAGAGGAGGAAGGGATGACCGGCCCCGGAGCTGGCGGCGAGCCGGGCCCACCGTGATCGGTCGATTCGCGCCGCGAACAAATCTCGCGTCGCTCACCAGCACCAATAGGCCACACCAGCAACGTGCTTCCATGCGTGGTTTTCCGCATTCCGTCCGTCGCCACGCCTGAGGCCATCGCCCGGCACGTCCCCATCGGGGGTCGATCCCGGTGCGGACGGAGCGATAGCATGGAGTTCCATCCTCTGCCCCGGCTTTCTACGGCCCACTGGTCGACGCGCGTCGTAGCGCGCCGATCGTGCAGGCCGCCGCGGTAGACGTATGCGAGCGCGGCCGTGTCCACGATTGCTCCGCCAAAGATCATCTTGTTCTGCGACGACGACCCCGCGATCCGGCAGGTGAGCGGAATCGTCCTGCGGCACGCCGGCTACCGAGTGATCCCGGCCGCCGATGGAGCAGCGGCGCTGGCGGCGGCGGCGAACGAGGCGCGGATCGACCTCGCCATCGTCGACGTGATCCTGCCGGATGCGGACGGCCGCGGGCTCATCCACCAACTGCGGCAGAGCCACCCCGACCTGCGCACCTTGCTCGCTTCGGGGCTGCGCGAAGCGGCGGTCTCGGACCCGCGCGAAGCCGCGGACGCACCTGCCGGCACGGCCGGCGAAACGCCCATTCTCTACAAGCCGTTCGCGGCGCACGAGCTGTTGGCCGCGGTCCGCCAGGCGCTGGCGTCGACCTGAAGGACCGGTGGTCCGAACGGGCCGCGCTCAGTGTCGACAAACACGACACCGCGCCGCGCGCAAGCCCGAGTCGAGCCCGGAGGCGACAGCTGCCGACAAGACCATGGGAAGAACCGCGGTCGTCCGCGCTTCACGGACACTGCCGAGCCTCGCGCTGAACATGGACATCTTGACGGTCTTGGGCCTGCTGATCGCGCTCGCCGCGATCGTCGGTGGGCAGCTGCTCGAGGGGGGACATGTCGGCTCGCTCCTGCAGACCGCGGCGTTCCTCATCGTCATCGTCGGCTCGCTCGGCGCCACCATGGTCGCCACCCCGACACAAGACCTGCGCGGCGCGGCCCTGGCGCTGCGCGACGTGCTGATCCCGCCGCGCCACGACTTCCGCGCCATGCTCGAGAAGATCCTGTCGCTGGCGACGCTGGCCCGCCGTGAGGGGTTGCTGGCGCTCGAGTCGTACATCACGAGCACCAAGCAGCACCCGTTCTTGGTCAAGTGCCTGATGCTGGCCATCGATGGCAGCAGCTCGGAAGTGATCCGCGAGACCGTCGAAACCGACATGGCCATCGACGAAGAGAACAAGCGGGCCGCGGCGCGCTTCTGGGAGACCTGGGGCTCGATCTGTCCAACCGTCGGTGTGCTCGGCGCGGTCATCGGCCTAATCCACGTCATGGAGAACATCGGCTCCCCCGACGAGCTCGGGCCGGGCATCGCCGTCGCCTTCGTCGCCACGGTGTATGGAGTCGGCTTCGCCAACCTCGTCTGCCTGCCGCTCGCCTTCAAGCTGAAGCGACAGATCGAGCGCGACCAACAGATCAAGAGCATGGTGCTCGAGGGCGTGGTCGCCATCCAGTCCGGCGTGGCGCCGGGCGCGCTGCGCACCCGCCTGTCGGCGTATCTCGGTTCGACTACCGACGCCAACCGAAAGGCGTGACGCCGATGCTGCGCCGCGCACGCCGACTGGAAGACGGCACCGATCCCAATCGGTGGATGATCAGCTACGCGGACATGATCACGCTGCTGTTCGTCGTCTTCGTCATCCTGTACGCGCAGAGCGAAGTCAACGTCCGCAAGGCCGAGCAGCTCCGTCGCAGCCTCGCCTTCGCGCTCAACACCGCCGGCAAGGGCAAGACCTACCACGACGGTCTGCACGAGCGCGGCGATGTCGGCGGCGACCTGCTCGAGGACGCTCTGCTGCTGACCGCGCAGAAGGGTCCGATGATGGAGTTCCTGCGACAGTCGCTGCCCCGCGAATTCGAGGAGATCACCGGCCGCTCGATCAAGCTCGACGTGACCAACGACACGGTGTCGTTCTCCGCCCCGCTCGGCGCGTTCTTCATGCCTGGCAGCCGGCGCCTGCGCCCCGAGGTGCGGCCGTGGTTGTCGGAGCTCGTCGCGCAGTCCTACAAGTTCGCCTCCAACATCCGCATCCACGTCGCGGGACCGCGTCTCCGCATCGCGACGAGGACCGACGGCTCACCGCTCGAAGCGCGCCATCTGTGCCTCGAGCGACTGGCGCACCTGCAAGACCTGGTCGGCTGGACGAGCACGGTGATGCACGACCACGTCACGACGCAGTTCGCGTACACGGGGGCGCCGTCCACCGTCGAACAGTGGGAGGACGACGCGGTCCTGACGTTGTACTTCGCCAACTCGGGCGCGTGACGAAAGCCTGCGCCGGACGCCGGGTCACTGCACGCTCAGCGCACCGAACGCCCTCTCGACCGGCGCGGTCGTCGACGTGAACAGCACCGTGTTGGCAGATGCGGTTGCCGACCGGCCACTGAGAACTTGGTTCTGATACTCCGCGATCCAGCGGGCCGCCGCACTGTCGGTGGTGCCGGGCGCAAAGGCGATGAGCACGTCATCGTCAGCCCAAGTGCAGTTGTACCAGTGGAAGTGGCTCTCGATGCGCACCGTGGTCGACGTCAGCACCGGCAAGGTCATCCGGATCATGTGGCCCACGGGACCGATCGGCGCGGCCGTGATCGCCGTGGTGTTGCGGGAGGCGCGCACCTTGAAGGCCAGACCGGCATCGGCCCGGTCGGAGCCGACGAACGAGCAGCCCGACAGCACGTTGCCGCGAACGCCGGCGAGCACCAGCGGGCCGGCAGCCAGCGCCGAGCCCTTGCCGACGATGACCGACACGTCACCCACCGCGGTTGCCGGCACAGCGCCGATCCGCGCCACGATCTGGTTGCGCGTCGCCTGCACGACCGCGGCGCTCGCCGACTCGCCGGCCAAGAAGACACAGTTGTTGCCGACCAACGGATCGAACCCGCTGCCGCGGATCACGATCAGATCGCCTTCGGCGCCGCTGAGCGGCGACACCGAGGCGATGCGCAGGATGCCGCGGAAGTCGAGCGCCAGTCCCTGGCTGGCGCGGATCACGCCGGTCGCCGGGTCGAACGGCAGGGCCTGGGCGTAGAACCTGCCGACCACTCTGCCCGGCACCATGAGGCCGAAGGCGGCGCTGCCGGTCGCATCGGCGACCAGGTTCACCTGCGCACCCGGCGCCACCAGCAGTCGGCAGCCGCCGGGCAGTAGGACGCTGGTGCGGTTCGCCCCGAGCAGCAACGCCACCGGCTTGCCGGGCAGGGCGTTGCGCACGCGGAAGTCGAGGCGGTGAGCGGTGCCGACGATCGTGTCCACCACCGACAACGTCGCCGAGCAGCGCGAGCCGAAAGACTGGACGCCGACCGGCAGAGTGGTCGCCGACTGGGCGACCAAAGATGTCGCGAGCAAGAGGCCCGCCAATGCGCGAGGGTTCATCGCGTTCTCCTTTGCGTTTGTGTCCGCCGCAGTGCGAGACTCCGGCATTCACCGGAACGCGAAGGAGAGGGCGCGCCCCAGGCAGAAAAACACCCGCCGAGCCAGCCCCAAGGCCGACGTCACGCGTCACCGAGCAAGCCGCGGCCGATGATCACCTTCTGGATCATCGAAGTGCCCTCGTAGATCCGCAGCCCCATGACGTCGCGGAGCAGTCGCTCTACCGGGTACTCCGTCGAGTAGCCGCGGCCACCGTGCAGCAGCACGGCTTGGTCGGCAGCGCGGGCGGCGGCTTCGGTGGCATACAGCTTGGCGGCAGCGAGATCGGTGGGCTGTTCGCGCCCCTCCCCGCGCGCGACGGCACAGCGATAGACCAGCTGGCGCGCTGCCGCGAGCTCGACGGCCATGTCGGCGACGCGCTCCTGCACCATCTGGAAGCGGCCGATCGGCGCGCCGAACTGCTGGCGGCTGCGAGCGAAATCGACGGTCGCGGCCAGCGCGGCGCGGTGGATCCCCAGCGCGCCCGCGGCGACCGAGAGCCGGCCGGCGTTGAGCGCGCGCATCGCCACGCCGAAGCCACGGCCGACCTCACCGACCACCGCGTCGCCGGGCACTTCGACGCCACGCAACGCGATGTGGGCATGGTCCGAACCGCGGTGGCCGAGCTCGACCCCCGGCATCGCGGAGCGCTCGATGCCGGTTGCGTCCATCGGCAACAAGAACGCGGTGATGCCGTTGCGACCCAGGGCGGGATCGACCGTCGCGAACAGCAAACCGACGTCGGCGACGCCGCCGTTGGTGATCCAGACCTTGTCGCCCTCGAGCCGGTAGCCGCCGCCAACCGGCGTCGCGACGGCACGCAGCGAGGCCGGGTCCGAGCCGGCTTCCGGCTCGGTCAGACAGAAGCAGCCGATGGCCCGACCGCCGATCAACGCCGGCAGCCACCGCTCGCGCTGCGCGGCGTTGGCATCGCGCGCCAGCGCCTGCCCGACCAGCCCGGCCTGTACCGCGAGGAATCCGCGCGCATTGCCGCACACGGCACCGATCTCCTCGTGCGCGACGACCAGCTGCAGGGGCGACCAGTCGCCGCCGCCCGCCGCCGCCGGCAAGCCACCACCGATCATGCCCGCCGCTGCCAAGTCGTCGACGGTCTGCCGGCGGAACTCGAAGTCCTCATCCACGCGCCGCGCGTGCGGTTGCAGCACGTCCCGCGCGAACGCGCGCACCGCGAGTGCATGCTGGCGCAGCTCCGGACTCAGGTCGGCGTCGGGGAACGCCAGGGTGTCCTGCAGCGCGGACGTCATCGGCCGGTGAACCGCGGCTCGCGCTTCTCGCGCCACGCGGAATAGAACTCGCGGTGGTCTTGCGCCCGCAGCAACAGCGCCTGGGCCTGCGCCTCCTGCTCGATCGCCGACTCGAGATCCATGCCGGCCTCGTTGACCAGCATCTTCTTGGTCATCGCCAACGCCAACCGCGGCCCCTGCGCCAAGCGCCGCGCCAGCTGCATCGCCTCGTCCATCAGCGCGGCGGCGGGCACGACGCGGTTGGCCAACCCGATGCGCAGACTCTCCTGCGCGTCGATCTTGTCACCGAGCATCAACAACTCGGCCGCACGGCCCGCGCCGACGACCCGCGGCAGGAGATGGGCGGCCCCCATGTCGGCGCCAGTGAGCCCCACCTTGGTGAACAGGAAGGCGAACTTCGCGTGCTCGGACAACACCCGCAGGTCGCTCGCCAGCGCCAACACCGAACCGGCGCCCGCCGCGATGCCGTTGACGGCGGCAACGATCGGCTTCGACAGGCGGCGCATGTTGCGCACCACCGCGCCCGTCATCCGCGTGAACGCGAGAGTCTCGTGCACATCGCGCTCGAACAGCTTGGCGATGATGTCCTCGACGTTGCCGCCGCTGCAAAACCCCTTGCCGGCTCCGGTCAGCACGACCGCGCCCACCGCCGGGTCGTGCTCCAGCTCGGCGAACAGCCGCTCGAGCTGCCCGTAGATCTCGAACGTCAGCGAGTTGAGCGACTCGGGACGGTTGAGGGTCAGCACGCAGACGCCGTCATCGTGCCGTTCGAAGAGAAAGTCGTATTCGCTCATCACGCCTCGATCAAAGCCGGTGGCATCGCATCCAGAGTGTAGATGCCGCCGCTGCGCACGGCACATTCGGGATCCGCCAGCTCGACGACGACACGCGCGACCTCGTCCGGCTGGATCAAGCGCCCGCACGCGTTGAGCGCACCGTAGCGGGCGAGCACGGCGGCCTCGTCGTGACGCCCCCGGGCGGCGATTTCGCGCGCGGCCTGGCGGGTGATGTCTGTGTCGACGAACCCGGGGCAGACCGCGTGCACGCGGATCGGCGTGGCCGCCAGCTCGACCGCCAGCGCGCGGGTCAGGCCGACCATCGCGTGCTTGGCCGCGGTGTAGCCCGTGACCATGGGATACCCCACCAAACCGGCGGTGGAGGCCAGCTGGATCAACACCCCGCCGCGGTCGCGCATCTCCCCGACGAGCGCCCGCGCCAGACGAAACGGTGCCGCGACGTGCAGATCGAGGACTTCCGCCAGCTGCGCATCCGTGGTGTCCTCGATCTTGGCCGACGGCGCGGTGCCCGCGTTGTTGACCAAGACCGCCACCGGCCCGAGCGCCTCGCGCGCCGCGGCCAGCACGCGGTCCGGCGCAGCCGGATCGCGCAGATCCTCCGCCACCCACGCCGCGGCTCGGCCGGCAGCCTGCAGCTCCTCGACGCGCGCCCGCAGTGCATCGGCCGAACGGGCGGCCAGCGCCACCGGCCACCCCGCCCGCGCCATGGCCTGCGCGATGGACCAACCGATGCCGCGAGAGCCGCCGGTGATCAGCGCACAGCCGTTCATTCCCGGAGGTTACCGCAGACCGAGGGAGACCCCTCGCGAGAATGCGCAAGCGCTTCTGACCGCCGCACTATCCGTTGGTGGTGAGGTCCTCGGCGCGGCATGATCGACGATGGCCACCCCGCCGCGGTCGAAACGCGAAATCTCACCGCTCGGTCAGCGTTTCTCCCTCTCGCCTTCTCCAGGAGCCTTCAATGAACCGGTCTATCGCTTCAGCCAGCCTCTGCATCGCCGCCATGGCCGTCGCCTGCGGTGAGACGAACTCCCCGGATCCCGGCACTCCGGCGGGCACGCCGGCGGCCCAGCAGAACAACGCCGGCGGCCAGGCATCCGGCGCCGTGCAAGGCGCTGGTTCACAGGATCCCGCCCCGAGCGGCGGCTCCGTGAAGATCGACATGAACTTCGTCAAGTTGATGTTCGGCGACTACCCCGAGGCCAAGGGCCGCAACCGCACGACCCCACAGAAGGTCGCCCTGGGTCGCAAGCTGTACCACGAAGAGCGCCTGTCGCGGAACAACGACATCTCGTGCGCGACCTGCCACGACCTGAGCAATTTCGGGCAGGACGGCAAGCCCACTTCGCCGGGCACCGGAGGCCTGGCCGGCAAGCGCAACACGCCGACCAACTTCAACGCCTGGCGACAGTTCGCCCAGTTTTGGGATTACCGCGCGGACACCATCGAGGACCAGGCGACCATGCCGATCCTCACCGCCAACGAACACGGCCTGAAGGACGACGCCGAGATCGTCTCGATCCTGTCGGGAATCGAGGACTACGGGCCGCTGTTCAAGGAGGCATTCCCGCGCGATGAGAACCCGATCACAGGCGACAACGTCCGCGCCGCGCTGGGCGCGTTCCAACGCAAGCTCAACACGCGCTCGCGGTGGGACGACTTCGTCGAGGGCGACGAAAACGCGCTCACCGACGAAGAGAAGCGCGGGTTCCTCGCCTTCAAGGACGCGACCTGCCACTCGTGCCACATGACGCGGTTGCTCGGCGGCACGATCCCGCAGAAGCTGGGGCTCATCCGACCGATCGAGTCGGCCGACAAGGGGCGCGCCGAAGTCACCGGGGTGAAGACCGACGAGCTGCTGTTCAAGGTGCCGCCGCTGCTCAACATCACCGAGACCGGGCCCTACTGGCACGACGGCTCGATCGAGTCGCTCGAAGAGGTGGTGCGCCTGATGGTCAAGCACCAGGTCACCGTCCCCGTCAGCGAGGACCAGATCCAGGCGATCATGGCCTTCCTCGGCGCGCTGACTGGCGAACTCGAGGATCCCTCGGTCATCGAGGGGAGCTGATCGCGCGCGGCATCGCCGGGCGGCGCCCGCTCTGCTACGGCTGCGCCGTGGAGTGACCGCCGAGCTCGAGGCGATCCTTCTGGGCTACTTCTTCTTCTCGTTGTGCACCGTGTGGCGGCGCAGGCGAGGGCAGTACTTCTTGAGCTCCAGCTTGGGCGTGCCGGGCTTCTTGCGGATGGTGTAGTTGCGCTCACCGGTCTCGCTGCAGACCAGGTGAACGATCTCTTTCTTTTTCTTCGGCTTCGCCATCGCAGAGGTCGCTCCGCTGAAATCGGGCGCCAAAGGCTAGCGAGGGAAAGGGCCGGATCAAGGCCACGCCCCGTTTCGGGGGGCGAGAAAGCGGTACAAGGGAAAGGCCCGGCGTTGGGGGGCCGGGCCTTCCAGGGGGGTTGTGCCACGGGACACTTGACTCGTGATCACCCCTTCGCCGAATTCATCGGCGCCGGCGGGTTCTCAACCTGAGGCACTCTCCCCGGCCACCACGGAAAGAAGGTCTCCGGGCCCGGCGACCCCGGCAGCGGTGGACAGCCCAGCCGCCGGGCGTGCTCCGCGGCGGCGCGGATCTCGACCGCCACAGCGCCCCGGATCGCCCACGCCAGGTAGCGCAGGTCGGCGCAGCGCACCCCGCGCACCAAGCGGCGGAGCGTATCGGCGCGGTATCGCCCGCCGTGGCCACCGACCAGGTACTCCTGCGCCGCCCACCGGCGGGCCGCGTGGGGGGCCTCGCGGTGCAGGAGTGCCCGCGCGTCCAGTTCGGCCACCGGGCGGTTGCCGGCTGCCCGCTCGGCACGCCAGAGAGCGGCGAGCAAGCGAGCGGCCAGCGAAGCGCGCACGGGGTCGCCCCGGGCGCGCAGCACCAGCCCCTCGACCTGCCCGGCGTGGCCGAGGTCCAGGACCCCGGGCTCGGTGAGAAGCTCGGTCAGCTGAGTGGCATCCGCCGGGTGGCGGCCGATCTCGGCGAGAATCGAGCCGACCAGGGCCGACAGCACCCGCCGATCCCCGCGCGCGCCGGCCTCGCGGAGGGCCGCACGCAGGGGTGTGCGAAATCTGAGTTGCGCCGCCGACGCCCCGGAGGACTGCCCGACCAGCCCGTCGGCCGGCGAAAGGCCCGCTCCGGCGTCCAGAGGCTGCCAGGCCCGGGCGCCGCGGTGATCCGACACGGCGGCACTGCCGGACCCGGCCCGCGCTGCGGACCGCGCCGTAGCGGCCTCCAGCCCGAACCACAGCACCACGACGCCCAGGATCCCCGCCCACCAACGCCAAGCCCGCATCTTCGATCACTCCGCGCCTTGTGCCGAGCCCACCGCCAACTCGCCATGGAGTGGCGGCGAACCCGCGGTCGGTTACGCCGCGATGGCACCGCCCGGTGCAGACACAGCCCCACGGTGATGAGAACGCGTAGATCGAAACGCCGATGCAGAGTATGCCACCACACTCGTCACCCCATGCCACGCCTCCCGAGATCGATCAGCTTCGGCGTCTTTGCCACGGCCCTCTCGATCATCCTGCTGCAGATCGCGCTGACCCGCATCTTCGCCGTGATGATGTGGCACCACCTCACCTACATGGTGGTGTCGATCGCGCTGTTGGGCTTCGGCGCCGCCGGCAGCCTGCTCACGGCGATGCGCGCCGCGGAGGACCCCCGGTCGCCGGTGCGAAGGCTGACGGTCTACACGGCCGGTTACGGGGTCGCGGTCCTGATCGCGTTCTTCCTGTTGCGCACCATCGAAGTCGACTGCTTCGCGCTGTGGACCGACAAACGCAACCTGCTGGCCCTGCTCCTCGTCTACGCCATCACCACCGCACCGTTCCTGCTCGGCGGCATGGCACTGGGCCTGGCGCTCACCCGCTACGTCCAGCACGTCAACCGGCTGTACTTCGTCGACTTGGTCGGCTCCGGCTTGGGCGGCGCGATCAGCGTGTGGCTGCTCGGCCAGCTGTCGGCGTCCACGACGGTCGTCCTCGCCGCGGCGATCGGGCTGGCCGCGGCCGCCGCCTTCGGCGCGACCGCGAGTGGTCCGCTGCGCTGGGGCAGCCGGGCCACGGCCGCGCTGGGCGCCATCGCGTTCTTGATCTCCAGCGGCTTCGGCCAAGGACTCGGCCTCCCGCATCTCGAGTGGCACCCGCCGTTCGCGGCCGGCAAGGACTTCGCCGGCGAAGAGGACGATCCCGAGCTCGTGCGCCTGCCCTCGGCGACCGCCGAGGTCGAGGTCGGTCGGCCGATCGCAAACCTGCCGATGCTGGGCGGCGACATCGGCTACTCGGCGATTCGCCAGATCGAGATGCGCAACGTCGGCCAGGACGGGACCGCGCCGACGTTCTTGTTCCGCGACGCCGGCCAACTCGAGCGCTTCGACTTTCTCACCGCGGTGCAAGCGGCCTCGGCCTACGTCGCCGCGGAGGCCGCTGGTATGCGCGATCCCCGCGCCCTGGTCATCGGCGTCGGCGGCGGCATCGACGTGATGATCGCGCTGCTCTGCGGTGCGCGCCACGTCACCGCCGTCGAGCTCAACACCGCGATGATCGAGGCGGTGACCGAGCGGTTTGCAGACTACCTCGACCACTTGTTCACCCCGGGCGCCCACACGTACAGCGACCGCATCCAGCTGGTCAACAGCGAGGGGCGCTCGTTCATGCGCAGCCGCGACGATCGCTACGACGTGATTCAGATGAGCGGCGTGGACTCGTTCACCGCGCTCAGCACCGGCGCGTACACGCTGTCGGAGAGCTATCTGTACACCGTCGAGGCCGTCACCGAGTTCTACGAGCACCTGGAGGACGGCGGCTACATCAGCTACTCGCGATTCATCCTCCAACACCCCAAAAAGCCGCGCGAGACTCTCCGTCTCGCCAACATCGCACGTCAGGCACTGGCCGAGCTCGGGGTTGCCGATCCCGCACGGCAGATCGCGGTGTTCCAAGGGCGCAGCTGGGCTTCGACGATGATCAAACGCGGCGCCTTCACGCGCGCCGAGATCGACGCCCTGCAGGAGTTCGGCCGGCGCGAGGGTTTCTTGGGCCTGGTGTTCGATCCGCTGCTCGACGACGGGGTGCCGGCCAAGCCGGCGCTGGATTCCGTCGACTTGAGCAAGCTGCTCGACGACGCGACGCTCGACAGCGTGCTCGAACACAACGCTCCCGGGTCGTCCGCCGAGCAGCGCCGCCCCTGGATCGAGCCCCTGCTCGCCGCCTATCGCGTCCTGCTGCGAGAGGGCCGGGCACAGGCCGACTCCACACTCGCGACGACTGCCGAGACCACGCCCGAGCTGGCCGGGGCCGCGCGCCGGGCGCTGGCCCAGCTGCAGGCGCAAAGCCGGCCACCGGTCGAGGCGTTCGCGGCGACGGCGGAGATCTTCCGCTCGGTGCTGACCAGCGGCGAAGCCGACCGCGCCGCCTTCCTGCGCTCGTACCCGTACGACCTGTCGCCCTGCACGGACGACACCCCGTTCTTCTTCAACTACTACAAGTACGGCGCGCTCTTGGCACCGCTCGAGGCCGACGCCACCAACTCGGTCTACACGACCGACGTGCCGATCGGCCACGTCGTGCTGCTGGCCTCGCTGACCCAGGTCCTGGTGCTGGCCGTGGTGCTGATCTTCCTCCCGCTGCGCAGACTCAGCCGCGCCGGCATCCGCACCGCCGGCAGTTGGCGCTACTTCTGTTACTTCGCCGCCCTCGGCGCGGGCTTCATGTTCGTCGAGATCGTGGTCATGCAGAAGATGGTCATCTTTCTCGGTCACCCCACGTACGCGCTCTCCGTGGTACTGGCGGCTCTGCTGGTCGCTGCCGGGACCGGCTCGCTGGTCGCCGGCCGGATCCACGTGCTCTCCCGCCGCAACCTCATCCGCCTGGGCGCGGCCATCGTCGCCGCGATCGCAGCCACGTGCGCGTTCCAGACCTGGGGTCTCGATCCACTGCTGGGGCTCCCCCTACCGGTGCGGATCGGCATCGCCGTCGCCGCGCAGCTGCCGGTCGGCATCGCCCTCGGCATGGCGTTTCCCACCGGCATGCGCGTGGTCGAGCAGAACTGCCCGCAGCTGCTGCCGTGGTGCTGGGCGATCAACGGCTTCTTGTCGGTGTTCTCGGCCGTGTTCGTGATCGTGCTCAGCATGATCGTCGGCTTCACCGTGGCGCTGCTGAGCGCTGCGCTGATCTACGCGGCCGGCTTCGCAGTGATGCCGGCGGCGCGCACTGCGAGCTGAGCGCGGCCGGGGGCATTGTCTCTCCGATCCAGGAGGCACTGTCAGCGCGTCTCGGCGCGGCGGGCGCGGCGTCGTGCATCACCATCGCCGAGCACCAGTGCCACCGGCGTACCGTTCTCGTCCAGCTCGAACGAGACTCGCCAAGCCGTTCGGCGGCGCACGTTGTAGTCGACGAACGAGACCGCGCTCTCCGGGCGCGCGACGCGCGGCGGGTCGGCCTCCAGGATTCGGATGGAGCCGACCTCGTCGTCGCCGAAGCAGTACTCGATCCGCCGCACTCCGCGCTCGCCCACCAAGGTCAGCACGATCGCGATCTCCCCGAACCGGTGCGCACCGGGCAGCGCGCGAATCTCCCGCACGTCGCCGATGGCGTTCTGCCACCGCTGCAACAGTCCGCGGTGGCGGGCCGCGAAGTGATCGATCGGCGCGTGGCGGTCGGTGAGCGCGTGCAGCGGCGCGAGGTCGCCGTCGACCGCTGCGCGCATGGCGTCACGACTCTGCAGCTGTAGCTCGGCCAACCGCGCAGTCTGCTCGTCCCGCACCGGGTGCAGCAAGCCGCACGCCGCGGCATCGCGCGAAGAGAGCTGCAACGCGCCATCGCTCGCCGCGACCTCGACCGTGGCGCCATCCGGCAGGACCCAGCTCCCGCCGTACGCGGCCAAGGCGGGCGGCGACAGTGAGATGATCTGCGGCAGGGCAGTGACGGGCTCGTCGAAGACGAGCTGCTCGACGTCCGGGCTGACATCGAACGCGTAGACATCGGCATGGTTGCCGGCGACCACGATGGTGACCCGCTGGTCGGGATAGTGGCGGAAGTCGGCCGAAAAGACGTCGTTGCTGCCGTTGTGCGAAATGCGAGGTCGAGCGCCGTCTCGCACGACGCAACCGTAGCCGATGTGCACACCGGGCCGCACGGTCGCGTGGTGGGCTGTCATCGCCTGCAAGCTCGGCGCGTCCAGCACCCGGCCCCCATCAAGGACCGCGCCCCATCGCGCCAAGTCGACCACCGTGGCCATCACCCCGCCTGCACCGATCAGCCCCCAGCCGATCGGCCCGGCGTCCAGCAGCGTTCCGGTGTCTGTCCCCTCGATATAGCCGTGCGCCAGTCGGCCCGGCTCCCATTCGGGGAGATGCATGCCGGTGTCGTGCATGCCGGCGGGCTGCCAGAGCGCGCGCCGCAGGTACTGCTCGAACGAGACCCCGGCGACCCGCTCGACGACGGCCGCCAACAAGCCGTAGCCGATGTTGGAGTAGCCAAACCCACTGCCCGGCGCGAACGCGAGCTCGGTGCGCGCGGCCCGCCGCACGAAGTCCGCCACATCGGTCGCCGCCTCGACGTGGCTCGCCGCCTCCGGCAAGCCCGAGGTGTGACTCAGCAACTGGTGCAGCGTCACTTCCGCCAATCGCCCTTCCAGCTCGGTCAGGTGGCGGCCGACCGGGTCGGTGGTCGCGATCTTGCCTTCCATCTGCAGCGCGAGCACCGCCGCCGCGGTGAAGTGCTTGGTGATCGAGCCGAGGGGAAACACGGTGTCCGCTGTGACTTGCCGGTCGCGACTTCGCACCGCCAGCCCGTAGCCGCGGGCGAACTCGACCTCGCCGTCGCGAGCGACGGCGACCGCGCCGGAGAAACCGAGTGCGGCCAAGCGTGAGAGATGACCGTCGAGCCGCTGGGTCAGCGCCTCCGCGGTCTCACCCTGAGGAACCGGCGGCGCACAGCATGCCACGGCGACGAGCAAACAGACGTTCATGCAACGCCCAGGTGCCGCCGCGGCGGGATTCACCGCCGGAATCGACAAATTGCCGCGACTCCGCCGTTGCCGCCGCGCAAGGATTCTCGGCCCCGGACGTCTCAGCGCGGCCACGGCCGCAACCAAACTCGGATGCCGCTCTCGCCGGAGCGGGTTGGAAGGTCTGACACATCCGCCGCCGCGCTGAGCGCAGACGCCAGTGTTGTTTTGGAGCGTCCGGGAGTTGCGGTACCGAAGTCCTGACGACAGCGGGCCCTTCGGAAAGGTTGTCGCCGCGCAAGGATTCTCGGCCCCGGACGCTCAGTGGCCGCCGCGGTGCGCAACCAGCGCGCTGTTGGCGTTCCACGCCGAGAAGCGCACGTGCTCGACGTCGCTGAAGCCCGCCTCGCGCAACCACTCGATGGTCTCGCCGATCGCATGGTTGCGGCCTTCGGAAGTCGCCACTCGTTGCACCAAGTTGATCAGCGTCGGCCAACGCGGCGAAGTCCGGCCATCGTCCAGGAACTGAGCCTGCACGATCAGGCGTCCGCCCGGGTTGACGAAGCCGTGGCAACGACGCAACAGATCACGCGACCGCGCGGGCCCCAGCATGTGAAGCGTGTTCGACAAGAAGACAGCATCGAAGCCGTGCGAGGGCTCGTACTGCAGCGCGTCGGCGACCACGAACTCCACCGAGTCGGTCATCCCACGGGCCCCGACCAGGCGTCGCGCGTCGGCAATCGGGCGCTCGAGGTCGAGCAGCGTCGCCCGGATCTCGGGGAAGCGCTCGAGGATCGCGAGCGCGTAGGTCCCGGGTCCACAGCCCAGGTCGAGCAGCGTCGAGATTCCGGCAAAGTCCAAGTGGTCGACGAACTCCACGCCGCGGGAGCGCGCGTGCGCATCCATCGCATCCGTCATGCGGGCGACCAACGGATTGTCCCCACCACCGTCTTCGACGAGCGACCCCGGCGGCCGACCGGTGCGCTGCGCGGTAGCCAGAGCAAACAACGGCCCGGTGAGCACGTGCATGAAGTCGAGCCACTCGCCGACGTAGTTGGCGGAGCGGGCATCGCCGAGGCAGGCCAACAGATCTTCGTGCCCGCGGTACTGGTCGCCGCGCTTGTGCAGCAGCCCGAGGGCGACGGCCGCATCCACGATGGCGCGCAGCGTCTCCCGGTCACCGCCGACCGCGGGGGCCAACTGAGCGAAGTCTCGCGGCCCGCCGGCGAGCACTCGGAAGACGCCGAGCTCGTGCATCGCCAGCAAGACCGCCGACTCGAAGAAGCTCTGCGCGCTCTCCAGAGTCGCGACCTGCGCTTTGACGTCCTTCAGCGCGGGCCGCACGAAACCGGCGAGGCGATCGGCTACCATGGCATGGTTCTCGGCGTCGGCCACACGAGCCAACGCGGGATGCCGGGTTATACACCGAAACCGACGGTGGGTTCCTCGGAAGCACGTGGTCGTCGCTCGGCGCGCGCCGCCTCGAGCTCGAGCAAGGCGCGCTTGATCGCCAGCCCGCCGGCATAGCCGGTCAGCGCGCCGTCGGCACCGATCACGCGGTGGCAAGGCACGATGATCGCGATGGGGTTGCGGCCATTCGCGGCGCCGACCGCGCGCGCCGCGCCAACGGCGCCGATGGCGCGCGCGAGGGCGCCATAGGTCGACGTGCGGCCGTACGGGATGCGCTGCAGGGCGCGCCAGACGCGCGCTTGGAACGGCGTGCCGCGCGGCGCGAGCGGCACGTCGAACTGCGCGCGCTCTCCCGCCAGGTACTCGCGCAGCTGGCGCCGCACGCGGGCCAAGCTCGATGGGGATCGCTGCCACCGCGCGGCCTGTTGCCGGCTGCCGAGCTCATCGGTGAACTCGAGCTCTACCAGCCCGTCGTTGTCTACGGCTGCCCGCATCACACCGAGTCGCGTCTCGAACAAGTCGTATCGAATCATGGCGCCAGTCGAGCGGGGAGCGGCAGGCGGTGCCGGCGGAATACGGACCCCCATTTCACGCTGAGGGCACGACACCAACGCATTGCCACTAATGTGACGCCCATGCACCGCCCAACTTCCAGCGCCCGATTCGCCTGCGCGCTCGCCGTTTGCGCCGCCACCATCGAAGCCCAGACCACGGACTGGTCACAGTTCCTCGGCAGCGACGTGTCCGCGCGGGGCGAAGGCGCGCAAACGCTGTCGTTCGACCGCGATAACGACCTACTCTACCGGGTCGCGATCCCGCCCGGCGAGTCGTCGCCGTGCGTGATCGGCGACCACATCTTCCTCACCGGAGTCGACGATGGTCAGCTCGTGATGTTCGCGCTCGACCGCGAGACCGGCCGCGAGCTCTGGCGGCACGCGGTTCCTGGCCCGAAGAGCTTCGACTTCATGCACCCCGACGCCGGGGTCGCGATGCCGACGGCGTGCAGCAACGGCCAGCGCGTGTTCTTCTACTTCCCGAGCTACGGGCTCATCGCCCGAACGATGGACGGCGAGTTGGCTTGGGAGAAGCAGCTGCCCGACCCGGCCGCCAACTTCGGCATCGGTAGCTCGCCGCGGCTGTGGAAGGACACTCTGTTCTTGCTGCGCGACGGCTGTCCGGACGGCAAGTTCTACGCCCTCGACGAGGAGACCGGGGAGGAACGGTGGTCCCTGCCACGGCTGGCGTTCCGCGACAGCCACGCGACACCGTTCATCTGGGAGAACGCGCAGCGCACCGAGCTCGTCCTCGCCAGCACCGGCACCGTGGTGGCGTACGATCCGACCAACGGTGACGAGCTGTGGCGCGTCGAAGGCTTGACCCCGCTGGTCTGCACCACCCCCACCGCCAGCAGGGATCGGCTCTACTTCGCCGGGTGGTCGACGATCTCCGCCGCCGGGCCCGACCGCTTGCTGGCCGGGATGGAAACGCCACTGGAGCTGACCCAGGAAGAGCGCGACGACCCGGCGAAGATGTTCGCCCGCGTCGACGCCAACGACGACGGCAAGATCGTGGCGGACGAGATCCCACCGGGCCGCGCGCGGACGGCCTTCGACTTCCTCGACCAGAATGGCGACGGCGGCATCAGCGTCGACGAGTGGACCGGACTGATGCGCTTGCCGGTGATGGGCAAGAACCTGCTGGTGTCGATCAAGCCGGGAGGCGAGGGCAACGTCACCGACACCCACGTCGAGTGGGAAGTCAAGCGCGGCATCCCGTACGTCTCCTCCCCGCTGCTGTACGACGGCCGCATCTACATGACGAAGGCCGGCGGCATCCTCAGCTGCATCGACGCCGAGACCGGAGATCCGCGCTTCCGGCGCGCGCGACTCGACGACCACAGCGAGTACTACGCGACGCCGATCGGGGTCGACGGACACGTTGTCATCTGCGCCAGCGGCGGGACGGTGTTCGTCCTCGAGGCGGCGGACGAGCTCAAGGTCGTGCGCGCCGTCGACTTTGGCGAACGCATCTTCGCCACCCCGGCCATCGCTCGAGGGCGGGTGTACTTGCGCACGCAGAAGGCGCTGTACGCGTTCGGCCAAGGCGGCTAGGGGCTACGAGTCGGTCCCCGTCAGCGCGGGGCGATCCGCAGCTCCACCGGCTGGACGCCACTTCGAGTGACGATGAGCTGTTGCGAGACATCACCGGCGAGGACACCGCCGCCGACGGTCACGGTGAACGACCCCGCCGGTAGCCACCAAGTCTCCTCCGCCAACACCACGCCACCGCCCGCGGCTTCACCGCCGAAGTTGGGGTGCGGCACGAGAAGGTGCGACCACTCGACGACCTCGCCCGCATCGTCTTCCACCGACAGCCGGACCACCGAGCGCGGTGGCCACTGCCTCGGGCCGATCAGTCTGACGCGCGTCTCGTTCCCCGCGACCGGCTGAATGGTGCGCTGCAGCGACTCACCCACCTCCAGCACGAACTCCACCCGCTGGGAGAGACTGCCGACGAGACGGATCAGCGCGTCGTAGCGTCCCGGCGAAAGGCGCGTCAGGTCCACGTGCTCACCGGCGATGGACTCCGACCGCACCGTCCGCCCGTCGCGGCGCAGCCAGACGCCGCCCTCGGCGGGCGCGCCGTCCGGCGAGTCCTCGAACACCAATCGGATCGAGGCGGCGGGTTGCAGCTGCAGGACCCCGACGTCGCGCTCGGCGCCCGCCACCAGCTGCAGACCGCCGCGCTCGAGTAGTGGGGCGCCGGCAACGTCGACGCGCACGCGATAGACACCGGCCGGCACTGGACCGAACGTGAAGCGACCGCCGGCATCCGCGAGCTGCATCCACAATCCCGAGTCATCATCGGCGCCGAAACCGATCTCGGCGCCGGCCGCCGGCGTGCCGTCGGCCGCCAAGACCAGGCCGCGAAGGCTCGCGTTGGCGCGGCGATGCGCGGGCACGACCAGCTCGAGCGCGGGCCCCGCGGCACGCACGCGATCGACCTTCAACGACGGCTGGCGTGGTCGAGCGCGCGGGTCGATGACGGTGATGTCGTAGTGTTCCGGGCCGAGGCCGCGCACCTCGAACGCACCGTCCGCCGCGGAGACGGCGTAGCGGCGCCGGGTCCGCTCCCCGGGCTCTGTCTCGATGACGCTGACCTCGAGCCCCCCGACCGCCGCACCGCCCTCGTCGCGCAGCACGCCGCGCAGACTGTGCGGCGACTCCAACACCGGATCCCAACGGCCGGCGGCATCGACGGCGACCGAGAGTCTGTGGGCCGCCCGTCCGAACCCGTCGTGCACGGCTTCGAGCTCGACCGGGCCAGGGGTGATCCCGAGCAGCCGGTAGTTACCCGCGACATCGGTCTTGGCGGTCCACACGTCGACCGCGCCGCGCGCTCGTACGGTCGCGCCCTCGACCACCCGGCCCTCGGACACGACGGTGCCCCGCAGCGATCCTCCGCGGCGGAGCACGAACTCGCGCACGACCTCGCCGCCCGGCTCGAGCCGGATCCGGTCTCGCCATGGCGCGAACGCCAACGAGCGCACCACGACGTCGTGCTCACCACCGGGGATCCCGCGCAGTGCGAAGGAGCCGTCGGCATCGACCCCGACCGAGAACAGCGTGGGTCGATTGCCCCAACGCCCGTCCTCGAGTTCGACCGAGTCGATCTGCGGCTGCCCGACCGAGACGCGAGCGCCGGGCACCGGCTGCCCGTCTCGGTCGACGACGCGACCGCGCAGCGCGCCCGCCCCTGCGCCGAGCTCCAGCTCGACCTCGACCGTCTCGCCGGCCGCACTCTCGATCAAATGCCGCAGCGACGGCGCATGCCGTTCGTGCACGGCCCCGACGCACACGCCGATGCTCGCCGTCTCCAGCTCGAAACGGCCACCCGCACCGCTCTCGGCGATCACCGCACCGTAGTGCGTGGACATCTCGGAGCTGAAGTAGATGCCGGCGCCGACGACCGGCGTGCCATCGCCGAGCACGACGCGCCCGCGCACGGTCAAACCACGCTCGATCTGCAGGGTCGCGCGCGTCGTCTCCCCTCCCGCAATCGCTACGTCTTGCCAGCCGCCGATCAGGGCGTGGGCCGACCATGCGCCGGGCGGGACTCCCTCGAAGAGCGCCGTCCCATCGGCCCCGGTTCGGGCCAAACGGCGCTGCCGATGGCCTCCACTCCGCGACACGCGCACCAGCTCGACGGCGACGCCCGGCACCGCTCGGCCGGTGGCTGCACGCTCGACGCGCAGAGACAACCCACCATCCGTGGCAAGCCCCTCTTCGACCACCGTTCTGGCGCGCTCGTCGTTCGCAGCCGTGACCGCCGGCGGCGGCGTGTCTCGAACGATCTCGCCACCGACCAGCCCCTCGGCTGGCACAGGTACGCGTGCACGCTCACCACCTGCTGCCAACGGAGCGGTGGGCCCCGGCGCGCGCGTCAGCAGCCAGCCCACCGACGAGAACACCGCGAGACCGATGATCGAGATCCAAGCTCCACGCCGCATCGGCGCAAAGCTACGCAGACCGGAGCCCAGGGTTCCATGCGCCAACGCTCGGACGACCGTTGTCCGGCGCTCACCGCCCCGGCTACTGTCGGCGCATGACCGAGGTCATCTCCTCCAGGATCAAGACCGGTTCGGCCGAGTTCGCCGCCAACCGCGCCCACCACTTGGCAGAGATCGAGCGCGTGCGCGCCGAGGTCGAGACGGTCAAGCGAGGCGGCTCGGAGCGGGCCGTCGAGCGCCACCGCGCCCGCGGGAAGATGCTGCCGCGCGAGCGCGTCGACCGCATCCTCGACCCTGGCAGCGCCTTCTTGGAGCTGTCGCCATTGGCAGCGCACGGCCTGTACGGCGGCGACGCGCCCGGCGCAGGCCTGGTCACCGGCATCGGAACGGTCGCCGGTCGAGAGATGATGCTGGTGGCCAACGACGCCACCGTGAAGGGCGGCACCTACTTCCCGATGACGGTGAAGAAGCACGTCCGCGCGCAGGACATCGCGCTGCAGAACCACTTGCCGTGCATCTACCTGGTCGATTCGGGCGGCGCGTTCCTGCCGCTGCAGGACGAGGTGTTCCCCGACCGCGATCACTTCGGCCGCATCTTCTTCAATCAGGCGCGCATGTCGGCTGCGGGGATCCCGCAGATCGCGGTCGTGCTCGGCTCGTGCACCGCAGGTGGCGCCTACGTGCCGGCGATGAGCGACGAGTCGATCATCGTCAAGGACAACGGCACGATCTTCTTGGGCGGGCCACCGTTGGTCAAAGCAGCCACCGGCGAAGTCGTCGACGCCGAGGAGCTCGGCGGCGCGGACGTGCACACCCGCCTGTCGGGAGTCGCCGACCACTTCGCCCGCGACGAAGAGCACGCCCTGGAGCTGTGTCGCAGCATCGCCGGACACCTGCACACCCGACCCGCGCACCCTATCACGCTGCAGGCCGCCGAGGACCCGCTCTACGACCCGGCCGAGATCCCCGGTGTTCTGCCGGTCGACGCGCGGCAGCCGTTCGATGTCCGCGAGGTGATCGCGCGGCTCGTCGACGGCAGCCGGATGCACGAGTTCAAGGCACGCTACGGCGAGACGCTCGTCTGTGGCATGGCGCACATCCACGGCATCCCGGTCGGCATCTTGGCCAACAACGGGATCCTCTTCTCGGAAAGCTCGCTGAAGGGAGCCCACTTCGTCGAGCTCTGTGCGCAGCGCAAGATCCCACTGCTGTTCCTGCAGAACATCGTCGGCTTCATGGTCGGCAAGAAGTACGAGAACGGCGGCATCGCCAAGGACGGTGCCAAGCTCGTGCAGGCCGTGGCTACCGCACAGGTGCCGAAGATCACCGTGCTGGTCGGCGGCTCGTTCGGCGCCGGCAACTACGGGATGTGCGGCCGCGCCTACGAACCCCGATTCCTGTTCATGTGGCCGAACGCCCGGATCTCGGTGATGGGCGGCGAGCAGGCTGCCAGCGTGCTCGTGCAGGTCAAACGGGATCAGCTGGAGAAAGCCGGGGAAGCGCTGTCCGCCGACGACGAAGCTGCGATCCGCACTCCCATCCTCGAGAAGTACGAGACCGAGGGGCACCCGTTGCACTCGACGGCGCGGCTGTGGGACGACGGCATTCTCGACCCGCGCGACACGCGGGACGCGCTCGGGTTGGCGCTTGCCGCGACGCTCAACGCGCCGGTCGGCGACTATCGGGCGCCGGTGTTCCGCATGTAGCCGAGACCCACGCGCGCCGAGCGGCCGCTTACTGGCGCAACACCGCCGCGACCTGGTCTGCGATCACTTCGTAACCGGCGTCGTTGCAGTGGCCGTCCGGCACGAACAGCTCGTCGCGCTGCCGCTCGCGCAACAGCTCCTCGAAGACCGATCCCAACCGCACGCGCTCGGCACCATGAGCACCGGCGACGCGGTCGACGATTTCTTCGACGACCGGCAACCGCAGCGGATAGTCGAGCAACACCAGTCGTGCCCCCGCCGCCTGCACGAGGGCCGCAACGCGCTGCAGATGGCGCTCCAGAACGAGGCCATAGCCGGCGGCACGGTTGTCGGCGCGGTGCCAGAGACCGCGGAGCTCGGCGCGACGCTCCGCCGACGGCGCGAACTCGTCGACCGCTGCTTCGTATTCCTCCGCCGTCACCCGCAGCAACGGCAACAGCCCGACCAACGCGCCGTCCATGCCGTCCAGGCAGGCAGCCTCGACGCTCCAGGCCAAGCGATCCTGCGCCGGCTTGCCGGGCGCCATGCACAATCCGCGGAGCAGCACGGCGCGCGTGCGGGCATCCTCCGCGTCTGCCAGTGCAGCACGCACCAGCGCTTCGAGCCGCTGCCAGTGTGCCGGCTCGAGCCGTAGGTCCTGCAGCCGGCGCCAGATCGCCGCGTTGGTCGGCGACTCGGCGATACGTGCGCAGGCCCACTCGAACTCTTCATCGAAGCCAGGATCGTCGGGGCCGAGCGAGCGCGCGGTGCGAAACAGGCTCTCGTCCGCCGGGCGGGCCCCTTCGGGCAGAGGACCAGGCGCAAAGCGGTACTCGCGCCGCATCCAGTCCGCTTGTAGGTAGAGGTCTTCGCCATCGCGGCGCAGGGTGGCCCGGCGCTCTACACCGTTCGGAAACTTGACCGCCAAGCCGTCGCCGTCGCGACGCCAGGTCATGTGATAGCCGCCGATGGCGAATCGTCCGGTGGCCTCGATCCAAAGCTCGGTACCGGTCTCGGGCTCGTGCCAGCGGCCGGCGAACTCCGCTGCGGTGGCCGCATCGTCGCGCCACCACTGCTGCATCAAGGCCAGCATCCGACCGGTCCGCCAGACGATCGGAAACTCCGCGTCGCTGTCCCCGGCGTCCTCCAGCTCCGCGTCGGTGACTTCGCCCGGTAGACTCCACGCGTCGTTGGTGCCGACGAGCACGCAGACGACATCGGGCCGGTGCTGCGCCAACTGCCGGGGCAGGGCCAGCAGTAGCTCGCGCGAGTTGCGGCCGGCACGTCCCGCGTTGACCACGCGCCACTCGCCGCCCCGAGCGGCATTGAGACGCGCCTCGAGCTGCGCGGGGTAGGCCTGCTCCTGCCCCGAAGCACCGACGCCGTAGGTGTTGGAGTCGCCGACGCAGAGGACGATCGCAGCACTGTCCGCGCCGACCGGCTGCTCGCGGCCACCACCCCACCACACCGCGAACGAAATTGCCTGCAACGCCAGCTCGAACACGAGCAGGGCGGCCACCACACCGAAGACGATGCCGAGAAGCGGCCTCGAGGAGGTCTTGCGTCGCGCAGCCGGCACCATTCGGCCGACCAGCTTAGCTGGCCATGGATCGCGCTTGAAACGACCAGCGCAATCGCACAAAGAGGCACCGTGACCACCCCCCCAGCCGACGCGACTCCGGCGTTGTCCGCCGAAGAACGCCAGCGGCTGCAGCGCATCGCCGAGCGCCTGGCGATCCCCCGACTGCGCCGCCACGTCCTGCTCTGCGCCGACCAGACCGTCCCCAAGTGCTGTGACCGGGAGTCGTCCCTGGAGTCGTGGTCGTACCTGAAGAAGCGCCTCGCCGAACTCGGCCTCAGCGACGCCGGCGGAACCTTCCGCACCAAGGCCAACTGCCTGCGCATCTGCTCCGAGGGCCCGATCGCGGTGGTCTACCCGGAGGGCACCTGGTACGCCCGCTGCACCCCCGCTGCCATCGAGCGGATCATCCAGGAGCACCTCATCGGCGGCCGGCCGGTGCGGGAGCTGATGATCGAAGAACGGCCGCTGGGGCACTGAGCCGGCGCCGGAAAGCGGCGCGACGGTCACTTTTCTGGAAAACCGCGAAACGCGGACGCACCCCTGACACCAGTAGGGGTGAGACGACACCCGTGGCCTGCCTGCCTCGCCCCGGGTGCCAACCGCCGCGGGGGGGTTGGAGGAGACGAGGGTGGGTTTTCGTTTTTCTCCTCCGCTTCCCCCGGCGGTTCTCGCCTCTCCACTGCCTTCTGTTCGTGGCCGGCCCGGTTCCGGCGAAGAATGGAGGACTAGGGATCCAGGACAGAGTCGGCGGTGGCCCCCTCAACTGGGGAGCCACCGCCAGTTTTTTGTCCAGCCGGACCGCGCGCAGTTTGGGTGCCCCTCGGCCAGCCCATACGCTCCGCCGCGTGCGCGGCCTCATCATCCGACTGCTGTTCGTCCCGACGCTGCTCTACAACCTGCTGCTGGCGGGGCTGCTGCCCTCGCGGCGCTGGTGGGACACGGTCGAGCCGCACGTGATCCTGGGGGCCCTGCCGTTGCCGTGGCTGGTCGACGACATGGCGCGCGCCGGCGTGCGCGCAGTCGTCAACACGTGCGTCGAGTACGGTGGCCCCGAGAAGGGCTACGCCCGGCACGACATCGCGCAGCTGCGGACGCCCACCCTCGATTTCACCCCGCCCACTCTGGCCGACATCGAGCGCGCCGTGGGCTACATCCAAGCGCACGTCGAGGCCAAGGAGACTGTCTACGTGCACTGCAAGGCGGGGCGTGGCCGCAGCGCGACCGTGGTGCTGTGCTGGCTGGTCGCGCACCGCGGCATGCAGCCGAGGCAGGCGCAGGCAGCGCTGGAGGCGGTGCGCCCGCACGTCAACCACGGTCTGTGGCAGCGCGCGGTGGTGCAGGAGTTCGCGGCGAAACACGCGGCCCCGGCGTAGTCGCTCCGAGGAACGACTCGACCAACACCGGCAGCAGCCAGAGGTCCGCGATCAGCGCGGTGAGGACCACGGCCGTGAGCAGGACGCCCACATCTTGGGTCGACCGCAGGTCCGTCGGCAGGTAGCTCAGCGCGCCGGCCGCCATGATCACCGAAGTGACCAGCAGGGCCCGGCCGGTGCACCGCAGCGTGCGCAGCAAGACCGTGCGAACCGGAGCGCCGGGATCGGCGCGCTGCTCCTGGCGAAACCGCGTCAAGACGTGAATGCTGTCATCGACGGCGAGGCCGAGCCCGAGGCAGTAGATCATCACGATGCCGACGCGCACCGGAATATCGAGCCAACCCGTGAGCCCGAGGGCGACGGTGATCGGCAGGACGTTGGGGAGCATCGATACCAGCCCGAGACGCCACGAGCGGTAGATCACGCTGACGAAGACGGTGATCGCCAGCAATGACACCGCGAAGCTCTGCAGCAGCGTGACGATGATCAGCCGCGAGCTCTGGTGGGCCATGAGGGTGTAGCTCACCGCCTCGGCACGGATCACGGCCGCGTGTGGCCGAGCCGCTTCGGTGACGCGCTGCTCGAGCTCGAGGAACCGCTGGGTGCCGAGATCGCCGGTGCGAAACGTCAGACGCCCGTTGCGCATGTCACGGTCCACCAAGTGACCGGGGAACTCATCGCCGAGAGCGCGGAGGATGCGCACCGCCGCGGTGACCGAGTCCGCATCCAGCGACCGTTCCGGGCCCGCGATCTCGCGCAGCCAATCGACATAGCTGTGGGCGGTCGTTACCCCCGGCTCCTCGATCAGGGCGGCGCGCAGCGCGTCGACCGCGGCGACGGCTTCGGCGGAGGCGAGATCGCCCTCCAGCTGCACCGTGAAGTGGAGCGGCCCGGTGAAGTGCTCGCCAAACCAGTGCACCGCGGCGACAGCGGGATCGTCGGCCGGCAGCTCCTCCAGCCAACGCGACTCGACCCGGATCCGCGACGCGCCCCAGACCGATGCCGCCACTACCACGACCGCAACCAGCAGGGTGAGCCGCCGCCGCCCGTAGCTGACGCGGTCGAACACGTTCTCCAGCACCGGCGCGGCGGCGCGGCGCACCGGCCACCATGCCAACCCCAGCGGCATCAGCAGCATCACGGTCAGCCAGGTGACGCCGACCGCCATGCTAGCTTTGAGGGCGAACTCCCGCACCGACTCGTGGCGGGCGACCAAGAGCGACAAGAAGCCGAGCGCGGTGGTGAACGAGGTGTGGAAACAAGCCACCCCGACATGGCGGAGCATGTCGACGATCGCGGCGCTGCGGTCGCGGTAGGCGCGCATTCCGACTTCGAAGCGGTGCAACATGTGCACGGCATCGCACAGGCCGAGAATCGTGATCAGGCCGGGGATCGCCACGTCGAGGACGGTGATCGACAAGCCCAGCGCGGCCATCAGGCCGAGATCCAGGGTGATCGCCACCAACACGACCAGCAGCGGAAGCAGCACACCGCGCACCGAGCGGAACAGCAGGGGCGCCAACAGGGCGAACAACAGCAGCTCGAGCAAGGCGCTGTCTCGCATCGAGCTCAACATCAGATCGCCGAGAGTGCGCTCCACGGGTGCCGAGCCCAGCATCCGCACGGTGGCCTCGTCGCCGATCACGCGTGCCAACAGCGTCTCGACGTCGTGCAGCAGCTCGGCCTCGCGGACCGCCGGTTGGGCTTTGATCAACACCACCGTCGAGCGGCCGTCCACCGACAGCAATGTGCGATGCAGGATCGGGTGCCGCGCCACGACATCGGCTACCGTGCCATCGCCGATCAAGCTGGCGACCGTGGTGGGGATCGGCACGCCGAGCACACGCTCCAAGACGCGCACCGATGCCAGCGACTCGACCGCGCCGACGCTGCGCAGACCGAGCAGATCCTGCTCGACCTCGGCGAGGCGCGAGAGCTCGGCGACGCGCAGGGGGCTTGGCCACGTCAGCGAGACGATCAGGTCGACCCCTGGCGGCGGCAGCCGCTCGTGGAACGACGCGACGCGCTGGCGCTGGTCGGCATCACCTTCGATCAAGGGCTCGATCGAGAAGTCCAGCCGGGAGTGCGGCAGCCACGCGACGGCCACGACGACGACTGCCACCGCGAGCGCCGTCAACGGGGCGCGTAGGGCCAGGACCAGCTCGGCGAACCTCTGCACGCGTTCCGTCTCTAGCAGGCCGCGCTCCGTTTCTCATCTGCGTTCTGGGGTCGCGGTTCCCGTGTTCGGCAGAACCCATCGCATGGCGCCGCCGTCGATTCGCTCAACAGACGGCGCGCCGATGCCCGAAGGTTGGTCGAACGAAGCGCCGCGGTGCCGTGGAAACCCACAGGGAGAACGTCTTGTCGAAACTGGCCACAGTCCTGGCGGCCGGTGCGATTCTGATCGCAGCCTGCCGGGATCCCGGCCCGCCCCCGCCCGGGGTGCGCATCGACGAGGCGCACCGCGACCCCGAGCCGGTGCCGTTGCTGGCGGCGACGGGGGAGCAGCCAGCGGCGGAGCTCGACCCGCGCGCGGGCCACCCGGGCGGCCTCGCCGCCGCGCCGCCAGGTGGTGCCGGTCGGCAGACCACCGCCGAGGCGCTCCCGCGCCAGTCGTTGCCCGTGCGCATCGGCCCGCTGTGCCAGGCGTTGATCGGCGACCTGTTGGAGCGGGCGTTCGAAGCGCACGACCAGCGCTGGGATCTGGTCTGGCTCAAGAGCACCGATCGCGGTGCGCTCGACGAGGTCGGTGCCGATCGCTGCCCCGCGGCGGTCGTCGCTCTGCCGCTGGCGCCCGTCGATCACGCGCGCGGCCTCACCGCGCACCTGCTCGGCGCGCAAGTCGCCGTGGTCGCGGTGACCGACGAGAGCGGTCTCAACGGCCTCACCGAGCCGCAGCTGCGGCTGGCCTGCACCGGCCGCGCGCGGGAGTGGAACGAGATCGCCTATCAACGCGGCGAGATCCAGCTGTGCAGCGGCCCGGTCGACGTCGAGTACAACGCCCTCACAGGCCTCCTTCTCCCCGGAGCAACGATCTTCAGCGGCACCCGGCGGGCGCGCAGCACGCACGCGCTGCTCGAACGCGTCAAGGGCGACCCGCTGGCGCTCGCCATCACCTCGCTGGCGGCGGTGCGGTCCACCGCGGGCGTCCGCGCGGTTGCCGTGCAAGGCATCGACGCCGCGCCACGGCATGTCGCCGCTGGCCGCTACCCGTTCGTGCGCCGGCTGTCGTTCGCGCACGCCGCGCGGCCGCTGCCGGGCGTGCGGGCATTGCTCGAGTACGCGACGTCGGAGACCGGCCGTGCGGTTCTGAGCGCGCGGGTGACCACCCCCTGAGCAGCGCGCGAACCCTCGCGCGTCACTCTTGCGCCGACTCGGTGGCGGCCCTTGCATGGACCCCCGCCATGCGCATTCGTCGCCTCACCGCGCACCTGTTGCTCTCGAGCACCGCGCTGCTCGCCTCCTCGTTCCTCGCGATCGCCCCGGCTCAGGCCTCGCCCGACACACCGGCGACCCCGACCACCGCCCAGCAAGAACCGCTGCTCGACGTGCTCGCCGCGCTCCAACGCCGCCGCGATGAGCTGGCCGCTGCCGAGCAGGAGCGATCGACGATCACCGATGAGGAGCGCCGGGCGGCCGCGAATGCCAAGGTGACGGAGCTCGAGAGCCAAGTCCTCGAACTCGAACGGCGCTTCGATGCGCTCGCCTCGGGCGTCGATGGCAGCGCGTTCGTCAAGACCACGCCGGATGACACGACTCTTGCGCAGGAGCTCGAGACGGTGCTGTTGCCACTCGTGCAGAAGCTCAAGGCGGCCACGAAAGAGCCACGCGAGATCGAGCATCTCAAACAAGAGGAGACTCGCGCCATCGAGAACCGGGACCTCGCCAAGCTAGCCATGGACCGGTTGGCGCAGCGCATGCGCGAAACGCGCAGCGAGCCGCTGCAGGCCGAGCTGCGCAGTCGGATCGAGACCTGGCGATCGCGCTACCAGGAAAACGACCAAACCGCGCGCGTGGCCCGGCTGGAGTACGATCGCCGCCTGGAGAACCAACGGCCGTTCCTCGAAGTTGCGGGCGAAGCCGCCGACGACTTCTTCCAAACGCGAGGACTCAACTTGCTGTTGGCGGCCGGCGCCTTCGTCGCTGCGCTGATCAGTCTACGGATGGTCGGGCGCGCGCTGCGGCGCGTCACTCGGCGAAAACGACAATCGGTGTACCGCCGCGCACTGGAGGTGCTGTGGAACACGATCACGGTCCTGGCCGCCTTCTTGGCGATGATGGCCGTCCTCTACTTCGCCAACGACTGGTTGGTCTTGCTGCTGGTGCTGATCTTCTTGGGCGGCCTCGGCTGGGCCAGCATCCAGCTCCTGCCCAAGATGTTCGAACAGGTGCGCGTGCTGCTCAACCTGGGTGGCATCCGCGAAGGCGAGCGCATGCTGTGGGAGGGTGTCCCTTATCAGATTGCTCATCTCGGAATGTACACCCAGCTGGAGAACCCGGATCTCAGCAGCGGCGTGCTGCGCATTCCGATCCGCGACTTGATCGACAAGCACTCGCGGCCAATCGCGGCCGGCGAGCGCTGGTTTCCCTGCCGCGCGGGAGATTGGGTCTTGCTGGCCGACGACACGCGTGCGCGAGTCGAGATCCAGACCCCCGAGTTCATCCAGCTGCGGTTGCCCGGCGGGGGACCGAAGACCTACGCGACCCCCGACTTCCTGGCCTTGGCGCCCAAGAACCTGTCCGGGGGGTTTCGCATCGAGCTGGTGTTCGGCGTCGACTACTCCCACCAGGCGATCTGCACGACGGAGATCCCCAAGGCGATGCTGGCGCGCCTGCGGCGCGACTTGCCCGGCGTCGTGCCGGAGTCGGCCACCAAGAGCCTCACCGTCGAATTCATGGCAGCCGCCGCATCGTCCCTGGATTACGAGATCCAGGCCGATTTCGACGGCTCGGTGGCCGAGCTGTACGAGCGCATCCAGTTCTCCTTGTCGCGCATCTTGGTCGACGCCTGCAACGAGCACGGCTGGGTGATCCCCTTCCAGCAGTTGACCGTGCACCGAGCGATCACCGCGGCGGCCGAGTGACCCGCCGGCGCGACCTCCAAAGTCGGGCCGCAGGCGTTATTGTTAGTGGTGTCTGCAGTCCCACGTCTGCCCGCGTCCTCGAAACTCCTCAAGGGTCGTTGCATGTTCGTCCGCTCTCTGATCCCGGCGCTGACTCTGCTCGCGACGGCGGCCCCCGGCACCGCACAGCGCGGTGACCCGCTGCCGCAGGTCGAGCTCGAAGGTTTCAGCCAGACGCCCGCCACGTCGCTCGATGACTATCGCGGACGGCTGCTGTTGCTCGAGTACTTCGCCTATTGGTGACGCCCGTGCGCCGCCTCGGTGCCGCACCTCAACGAACTCGAAGCCGAGTTCGGGAGCCGCGGGCTGAGCGTCGTCGGCGTGACCGGCGAGACCAAAGAAAAGACCGAGCCGTGGATCGAGAAGCACAAGGTGGGCTTCGCCTATGCGTACGACCCGGACAAGGCCCTGTTTCGCGGCCTCCGGCTGCGCGCCTATCCGAGCGCCGTGCTCGTCAGCCCGCGGGGCGAAGTGGTGTGGAAGGGCCACCCGATGGCGCTGACCAACAGCGAGATCGATCAACACCTGCGTTTCGCCTCGCGCATTCCCGTCGAGACCCGCGCCAAGATGCGCAGCTGGCCGGCGGCGGCGGCGAGCGTCGTCAAGCTGGTCGACAAGAACAAGCTCGCCAAGGCCCTCGACGAGGCCGAGGAGCTGGCGGCGGCGGACCCGGCGACGCCGGGAGTCGTCGACGACCTCACCGCGTACGTCGATGGCGTGCTCGGCGACTGCCGGGGCGCGCGAGACGCCGGCGATTTCTTGACTGCCTTGGAGACCGCGGAGGACTTCGACAAGGCTCTATCGGGGCATGCGCGCGGCGTCGCGTTCCAGGAGATCGTCAAGGAGATCCGCGGCGACAAGACCGCCGGTGCCGCGATCAAGACGCAGAAGAAGCTGCTCAAGCTCGGCGCCCTCATCGAGCAGACCTCCGCGAGCAAGCTGCCCGGACTGATCAAGACCCTCGACAAGATCGAAGGCGAGTACCGCGGCACCTTTGTCGGCAAACAGGCGCGCGCGCTGCTGACCCGAGCCAACCGCAAGCTGGTCCGCGGGTAGCGGCCGGATGGCGGCCGCCCTCGCCCTGCTCGCCGCCTACGCCACCCTGCACGGTGGCGCCGTGCTCTACACGTGGCGGCGCTGCGCGCAACGCGAGCCGTTCTGGCGCCACGCGCGCCGGCGGTCCGCCGTCTTGGCGCCGCTCAACGCCCTGATCTACGCGTGCTCCGCGCTGCCCGACCGCAGCGTCCACGCCGCCGCGTCAGTCCCCGGCGTGCGGGGACTGCGCGCTGGTTGGCGCATCGCGAAAGAAGAGGGCACCGCCCTCCTCGAGCGCGACGCGATCCGCCCGCCGGCCTGGACCAACGACGCCAAGATCGCGGCCTTCCACGAGCGCGGTTGGCACCCGTACTACTTGCTCTGGCACGGGGACGTCCTGCCATCCGCGCAAGCGACCTGCCCGCGCACGGTGGAGCTACTGAGCGGCCTACCGCAGGTGCGCGGCGCGATGTTCGCAGTGCTGCGCCCCGGCGCCAGGCTCGAGCCGCACACCGATCCGTTCGCCGGCACCCTCCGCTGCCACGTCGGCCTGGGCATCCCGGCCGGAGCGGCCTGCTGGCTCGAGGTCGACGGCCAACGCCACACGTGGACCGAAGGCGAAGCGCTCGTCTTCGACGAGACCTATCTGCACAGCGCCGCCAACCACACCAGCGATGCGCGGCTGGTGCTGCTGTGCGACGTGGAGCGACCGCTGCGCTACCGCTGGGCCACGGCCCTTCAGCGCGCGGCCCGCGCGCTGCTGATGAGCGTGGTCGCGGTGCAGAACGAGCCCGGCGACCCGGTGGGTTGGCCGGCGCGATTGGCGGGTCTGCTCGCCGGACCGCGCCGCGCAGGCGACCCGCGCCGTCAGCCCGCGCCCGCCTCCAACACCAAGTCCCGCGCGTCGTAGACCGGTCCCTGCTGGCACGACCGCGAGTACGGCCAACCGCCGTTGCGCTCGGCCACGACCTCCACCGTGCAGCCGTTGCACACCCCGTAGCCGCACGCCATCACGTTCTCCAAGCTCAGGTAGCAGCGCATGCCCGCGTCGGCGCAGAGCGCGGCCACGGCGTGCATCATCGGGTCGGGCCCGCAACAGAACACGGTGTCGTCCGTCGCGACGTCACCCGCGTCGAGGCGCGCGCGCAGCAAATCCGTGACCAGACCACGCATTCCATGGCTGCCATCGTCGGTCGCGGTCCATGTGCGGGCCAGGCCGTCGAAGTCGTCCAAACCGGCCAGTGCCTCCCGGTTGCGGCCACCGAACAACAGCCGCACCGGAGGCGACCCGGCGCGGCGGCGCTCGCGTGCCAACAACAAGAACGGCGCCGTGCCGACGCCCCCGGCAACACACACCGGATCGCCCGCGTCCACGGCAAAACCGCGACCGAGCGGACCGGTCAGCCACACCCCGTCCCCAGGCGCGCACTCCACCAGTGCCCGCGTCCCGGGCCCGACGACTTTGAGCAGAAAGCTGCCGAACGAGCCGTCCTCGCCGATGTCGTACAGCGAGAACGGCCGCGGCATCAGCACCGGCCAGCGGACGTCCGTGCGCAGCATGTAGAACTGGCCTGCGCTGGTCGGCGGAATCGGCCCCTCGACCTCTAGCGCCCAGCTATCGCCGCCCAGCGCGCGCACGCGCCGTACCTCGTGCCGAGCGGTCTGCATCGCCACCAGAGTATGGCGCCGGGGTTCGGCCACCGCCATACTTCCGCGCCCGGATGCCTGAGCTCACCACCTGGATCGCGGTCCCGTTGCTCGGCGGGTTGATCGGCTACGTCACCAACCGGATCGCGGTGAAGATGATCTTCCGGCCGATCCGGCCGGTGTCGGTGCTGGGGCTCAAGGTCCAGGGATTGATCGGGCGGCGCCAGCGCGAGCTGGCCGAGAGCATCGGCCGCGTCGTCGGCGACCACTTGGTACAGGCCAAGGACGTGACCGCGGCGTTCGACCGCATCGACTTGGAGAGCCTGTTCGGCGACGTGCTGGACCACGGGCTGGCCCCCAAGCTCGAGGAGTTCAAGAGCCTGCCCCTGATCGGGGGGTTTCTCACCGAGCAGCGCATCGGCGAGATTCGCGACGGCATCGTCAAGCGTGTCCTCGCCCACAAGAAGACGATCCTCGAGAAGCTCGAAGAAGCCGTCGACGAGGGCTTGGACGTGCGCGAGATGGTGACCGCCAAGGTCGCCGCCTTCCCGGTCGAGAAGCTCGAGACCCTGGTGCTGGACGTCGCCTCCCGCGAGCTGCGGGCCATCGAGGTGCTCGGCGCGGTGCTGGGGGTCTTGATCGGAATCGGGCAAGTGCTGTTGATTGGCTTCTTGACCTGATCCACCAATGGTACGGAGGGCTGGCGATGCCCAGGCCACCGCGACGCCCCAATTCGTCACCGGGAGTGACTCCCGGCGCCAGCCGTCCTAGAGGTCAGCCGACCGAGTCCCGTTGAACGCGCCACCAATGACTCTCGCCCGCACGACCTCCGCCCTTCTCGGCGCCGCGCTCGCCGCGGCCCCCGCGGCCCAGCCACTCCTGCCCAACTCGCACGACGGCCTCATGCCGTTTCGGTCACCGCAGCAGAACGTCGAAGCCCCGCAGGACCTGTTCCGCGATCTCCAGCTGATGGTCAGCCTGGTGGAGAACCCCGGAGAGTACGAGGTTCACTTCGACGAGGACGGCCGGGAGGTCTGCACCAACCCGATCTGGCAGCGCACCCGCGAGATCATCAAGGGCAAGATGTTCAACATGGCGGCGCTGTTCGGCATCGTGCTGCGCGACTCCCGCCACACCAACGACCGCAAGCTGGCCGCGTACGGCACTTTCTACGTCGACAAGGTGAGCGACATCTTCGAGCTCATCGCCTTCCTGCCCGGCGAGCCGGCGCGCGAGATCCGCGAGCCGGCCTTTCGCCGCGCGATCGGCTTCCTGCGCGTGCACTGGCCGCAGGACCAGGAGGTCGACCCCGAGGCGCCGGTCGATCCGGACTACCCGACGCCGCCGCTCTATCGCCTGGACGCCGGACCGTTCTTGGCGCTGCTCGACCTCGACGACCCGCGCGACCAAGCCCAGGGCTTGTGGTTCTTGAAGGAGCTGTGCGTGATCCGACCGGACACCGCGGGGGTGCTCCTCGGCCACGCCGAGCCGCGCTTGCGGCGCCTGCTGCAGTCTGACGACCGCATCGTCCATGCCGAAGCGCGAGAGTTCCTGCACTGGGCGGATCCGAAACACCGCGAGCCGCCGCCCGCGGATGCCGGCGCCGAGGTGTTGATGCAGTGGCTGGACGCCGTGATGTACGACGTGTTCCCGCCGATTCGGCGCGTCAACAAGGGGCGCGTCGATCTGTATCCCAGCGACGATCTGACGCGAATCATCGCGGACGGTCAGGAGGCCCTGCGTGGCCAAGCGCTCGGCCGACCGACGTCGGGCCAGCGCCGCGACGGCACGCCCTTTCGTGGCTTCAAACTCCAGCGCCTCCCCGCGCCACTCGACAAACTGAGGCTGCCGCTCGACTGCGTGATCCTCTCGATCTCCGGCACTTCGGTCGCGACCGGCGAGGACATCCTCACCGCGATCGAGGCCCGACTGCGACACGGCAAGAGCTTGCAGGTCGAGTATCAGCTCGGCGAACGCGTGCACATGATGGAGTACCACGTGCAGCCCTGACGACTCGGGTTACTGCCTTCTTCGCTCGGCTTCCGTCAGGAACCAATCACGGCCGCAACCGCGTCGGATATGACGACACCCAACACGGGCCTCTGCGGATCGGGAACGACCGCCTGTTGGAAGAAGTGCGCGCCGATCAAAGACTGCGCCACTGGGACTTGAAGCTGGAGCGTCGCGGACGCGCCGACACCTGTCACCGGTACGGCCCCATCCATGCTGACCCTGAGCCAGCAACCAGACAGGCCGAGGACACCCAAATCAAACGGTAGCGGCCCAAGAGAGCTGACGGTGTTGCTGGTACCGAACAGCAGCACCGCTTGGCTCAAGGGCAACCGCTGCATCTGCAGACTCACCGACAGCCCCAAGCGCGGCGGGCGATCGGCACTCAGAGTCGGCACCCCCAAGCTACCCGCACATCCGCGGCCGAAGGTGAGGAACGAGCCCGACTGCGCCAGCGCTACCGTGTGGTCGCGGCCGGCGGCGATTGCCGCGTAGGTCAAGCCGGGCGACAGCCCGGTCACGCTCAGCTGGCGGAGCCCGTTCTCGCCCCAAGCGACCACCGATCCATCGCTCCGGCGCGCAAGCGAATGATCGTCCGAGGCAGCCACTTCGACGTAGACCAGTCCGGGCGGCAGGGCAGGCACGTTGATTTGGCCGAACGAGTTGTCGCCCCAGCCGACCACCGCGCCGTCGCTGCGCAGCGCTACCGAGTGGTCCCGGCCCGCGGCGACGTCGGCGTAGCTGACACCGGGCGGCAGCGACGGCACGACCGGGATCCTCGTCGGACTACCCCACTCGACCACCGATCCATCGCTCCGGCACGCAACAGTGTGATTCGCACCGGCAGCGACTCCGACGTACCTGTGTCCCCGCGGCAACAATGGCACCAACGCCTGTGAGGCACGACCCCATACGATCACCGAGCCGTCGCTGCGCAGCGCGACGCTGTGCCGCTGGCCAGCACCGACGTCGGTGTAGGTGAGTCCGGGCGGCAGGGCCGGCACGTTGGTCTCGCCGTTCCAATTGGCGCCCCACGCAACCACGACACCATCGCTGCGCAGCGCTACGGCGTGGGATTCGTAGGCGGCCACCTTGACGTGAGGGGCCCCGGGCGGAGCCGGGGGCACGTCGGTCTCGCCGTTCCAATTCGACCCCCACGCGACCAACACACCGTCGCTCTGCAGCGCCACGGTGAAATCTCGGCCCGCCGCGACATCGACGTAGCCGCCCCCGGCCGGCAGCGGCGGCACGTTGGTCTGACCGGACCAATTGCTACCCCAGCCAACAACCGAGCCATCGCTCCGCAGCGCGATTGTGTGGTACTCACCGGCGGCGAGCTCCGCGTACGCAAGGCCGAGCGGCGCCGGCGGCACGGCGATCTGGCCCAGAGAGTGTGCCCCCCTTCCACCGGCTGCCGATCCCGGCATCCTAGTGGGATATGGCCAAGCTACCCGTCATCGGCGCTCTGCTCCTGCTGATCGGTCTGGCAGCATGGCTGCTCACCTCGGACCGCGGCGCCGCGCCCGTGCTGGCCCCGGGCGACCACCCGACCGACAGCGCCGCAAACGCAAGGGCCAACGCCGCGGCGACGAAGGCAACCGCGATCGAAACGGCCGTAGAGCCGACGCGGACACCCTCCGCCGCCGGCGCCGAGCGCACCGCGGTCGAGCCGGCCGGCGCGGCCACCGACGGGTTATTGGTGCACTGCGTCACCGATGGCGAGACCCCGGTCGGCGGCGCTCGACTCTGGTACGTGCGCGAGGCGGATGCGTCCACGCGGCAGCGGTTTCGCAACCTCGACGAAATCGATGCGCTGATCGCCGAGCACGGCCAAGAGGTCGTCGCGCGCGCCGACGGCACGGCGCACGTCTCGGTCGCGGAGCACGGCAATACGCTACTCATGGCGACCTCCGGAGAGCTGTGGGGCTCGATGTCCGTCAACGCGGGGCACGAAGATCCGGTGACGCTGGTGATGGACATCGACCACACGCTGCGCGTGCGCGTCGTCGGCGCCGCCGGCGAGCCCGTCGGTGGCGTGCCGGTGGCGATCGAGCAGCGGCACCGCGACTGGCAGTTCGCACAACGCCACGCGGAGACGGCAGCCGGCGACGGAATCGCCGTCTTCCGGCACGCGCAGCGCACCGTGCGCGAAATCGAGGACCGCTCCTATGCAGCCGTGGTCGAGGCGGCGCTCGAACCGGTACCCGCGCACGCGCTGGAGCCGGCAGCCCTGCCGGCCGAACCGGTGACGCTGCGACTGCCGCCACACGGCGCCGTCGAGGTGCGCGTCATCGACACCGATGGCGATCCGTTCATCGGCCGCGCCACGGCCGAGCTCGGCGTGATCCGCGCCGGCGAGGCACAGCGGTTGTCACCGTTCGGCGGAGTCCGGCGCCGCTACCAGAAAGAGCAGGTCGACGGCGGACGAGTCCGCTTCGCGGTCGTGGCGCTGGGCGCCGAGCTCGACCTCGGTATCCGCCGCGGCAGCTCTCGGATCGCCAACCGAACGTTTGCGCCGGGCCCAATGCGGCCCGGCGAGACCGTCGTGCTCGAAGCGCGGCTCGGCAGTGACCACCCCGTCCTGCAGCTCCGCGCGATCGATCAAGCCGGCCATCCGATCGGCGAGACCGCGCTGAACGTCCGCGTGCAGTCCGAAGGGCTGCACTTGACGACCAACCTCGACACCGCCGTGCGCACCGCGACCGACGGGACGTTCCACGTCGACATCGCCGCCGACTGGATCGAGGGTTCGACGCGGCTGCTGCAGGTGGCCAAGGGCAGCGTCGACGACCCCGAGCTGCGCGGCGAGGTCGACCTGTCGCGGCAGATCGGCACGGGCCCACACGACCTCGGCACCGTCACCCTGGCTGCTCCGCCGCTGTTCGCCGGCGGTCGCGTCGTCGACATCCACGGCAACCCGATCGCCGGAGCAAGATTGCTGCTCCGGCGCCGAGTCGAGGACCAAAGCTGGTGGAACCACGTCCACGAGTTCGACCATCGGAGCGACCAACGCGGCGAGTTCGCGATCCGCGAAGCGATTGCCGGCGCCGAGTTCACGCTGGGGGCCGCGGCAGCCACCGCGGTCACGCCGATGCAAACCTTCGAGCCGGGCGCCGACGGGCTCGTGCTGGAGGTCCAGGAAGGCGGCACGATCGCGGGCCGGCTCCTGGTCGACGACTCCATCCCGACCAATGTGCTCTACGCCAACCTGAAGGCCCGCGAAGGGGTCAGCCTGGACCACTTGCAGTACCACGAGCACCGTCGACAGATCGGCGACGACGGCGAGTTCGCGGTTTCTCGCCTGCTGCCCGGATCCTACGACCTTCGCATCGAAGCCGACGGGCTCGACGAGCCGCTCGAGACCATCGAGAACGTCGTCGTGCCAGCCGGCCAAGCGGCCCAGGACGCGAGGTTGACGATCGATCTGCGCGGCGCGCTGCACCACCACCACGTCACCGTCTCCGGCATCGAGGGGCGGGTGCAAGGACAGCTGCTCTACGGCCCCACGGGGACCAAGCCGTCACACACCCGACACTTCTGGAAGCCCGAGATCGACCTCGTCACGCGCTTCGCCGCCTTCGATCTCGTGCTCATGGTCACCGGGCGACGCACCGAAACGCGCACAGCGGTTTCCGGCAGGATCGAGATCGAGATGCGCGCCGGCATCCGCGTCCGGATCGCCTTGCAGGGCGACGCCGCGTTGCCAACTCCGCCGTTGCACGTGAAGGCCGTGCTCGTGCCCGAAGGCAATCAGCCCGGCGGAATCGACTTCGGCGCCGACGCGTTCGACGAGCGTCGCTCCATCGTGGTCCGGGTCGTCAAGCCGGGCCCGGCAAACGTTTACTGGGTTCTCGAACGCCGTAGTCCCCAACACTCGATGGCGACGTCGATGAAGTCGGAGCCGCTGCAGACCGCAGAGGTGGCCGACACGGATGCGGTGCAAGAAGTCCGCGTGACGCTGACCGAGGCCGAGCTGGAACGGCTGCTGCAACAGCTGCGTTGAGGTCATCGTGACGCTGCTGCGACTGGAGGACATCACCAAGAGCTTCGGCGCCGAGCCGATCCTCGCCGGCGTATCGATGCGGGTCGAGTCGGGCGACCGCATCGGCGTCATCGGCGACAACGGCGCCGGCAAGACGACCCTCATCAAGATCCTCGCCGGCAGGGACGAAGCCGACCACGGCACGCGCCACGTGAGCCGCGACGTGCGCGTGGCGTACGGTGCACAGATCCCCGAGCTGTCGGCTGGCACGACGGTCCTCGACTTCGTGCTGCGCGGCGACGGCAGCCACGACGCGCTGGAAGCCGAGGTGCGCGCGATGGAGGCGGCCCTGGCGGACCGGCCCGAAGACACACGCTTGCTCGAGGACTACGGCCACCTGCAGGGCGCGTTCGAGGCGGGCGGTGGCTACCAGCGCCGGCCGCTGTGCGAGAAGGTGCTGGGCGGCATCGGCTTCACCACCGCCGATCTCGGCAAAGACGTCGGCGTGCTGTCGGGGGGCGAGAAGTCGCGCGCCGTGTTGTGCGCCTTGATGACGACACCGGCCGACGTGCTGATTCTGGACGAGCCGACCAACCACCTCGACCTCGAGGGCATCGCGTTCCTCGAGAGCCACCTCCGCCGCTACCCAGGGGCCACTGTCGTCGTCAGCCACGACCGTCACTTTCTCGACCAAGTCGCCACTTCTATCATCGATGTCGATGCCGGCGAGGCGCACCGTTTCAAGGGCAACTACTCGGCGTACCGCACGCAGCGCGACGAACGCCTCCTCGCACAAGCCCGCGCCTTCAAGAGCCAGCAGGCGCTGATCGAGAAGGAGATGGAGTACATCCGGCGCAACATGGGCAGCCGGATGACGGCGCAGGCCAAGGGCCGCCTCAAGCGGCTGGAGCGGATCGAGCGCCTGACCAAGCCGCGCGAGTACGAGAACCGGTTCCGGCTCGAGCTGCGCGGGGGGCGCGGCCTCCCCGGCCAAGCCGTGCTCGAGGTCGAGGACCTCGGCGCCGGCCTGCCCGACGGACGCGTTCTGTTTCGCAACGCGCGCTTTCGCCTGGTGTACGGCGAGACCCTCGGCATCCTCGGCCGCAACGGCGCCGGCAAGACCACTCTGCTGCGCATCCTCGCCGGGCACCGGTCGCCGGAACACGGCATCGTCGAACGCGCACCCGGGGTGCGCGCCGGCTACTTCAGTCAGGAGATGCACGAGCTGCCGACCGACGGCACCGTGCTGGATGCAATGCGACGGGTCGAGGCCGACACCGTCACCGAGAAAGAGCTGCGCGACCACCTGGCGCTGTTCTGGTTCCGCGGAGACGAGGTCGACCTGCCGGTGGCCGGCTTGTCGGGCGGCGAGAAGCGCCGGCTGTCGCTTGCTCTCTTGGTTCGCGGCGACCACGACTTCCTGTGTTTCGACGAACCCACCAACCACCTCGACATCACCATGCGCGAGGGGCTGGAACACGCGTTGCGCGGCTATCCCGGAGGAGCGCTCGTCGTCAGCCACGACCGCGCGTTTCTCGAAGCCGTCACCGACCGCGTGCTGTGGGTCGAGGATGGCGCGGTCGAGGTCTACGACGGCGGTCTGGAACAGTGCCTGCGCCGGCGCGCGGCGCGGGCGACCAGCGCCTCCCGCCCGCGGGGCGGAGAGGCCGCCAGCAAGGCCGAACCCCCGACGCCGACCAAGCCGAGCCCCGGCAAGATCCGCAACCCGATGCTGTTCGAAAAGCTCGAGCAGGAGATCTTTGCCCTCGAGGAGCAGCTCGAGGCGGTCAAGACGCGCATGACCGAGCCGGAGAGCTATCGCGACCCCGACGCCATGCGCGCGCTCCAGCATGAGCAAACGGCCTGCGAGGCCAAGCTCGCCGACGCCTACCAGCGTTGGGAGAATTGGGACTGAGGCCGGACTCCGGCCAGTAGACGGGAGAAACCGACTTTCTTGCCGCACACCGTCGCTCGGTGGCAACGCATTGGCCACGTACCCGAAGCCGCGTGCCGCAAACGATGAGTGTCCCCCGCCTTCGCCCGCCAGGAACCGCCGCATCCGGTCTGAAGGTTCACCGCGGACCACGTGGACCGCTCGTCCTGATTGCCGCGCTCGGGCTCGCGCCGCCCGCCACCGGCCAGTCCGTGCCGGAGATCGGGCTGGTCACGGCCCCGCGGTTCCTGCCCACTTTGCACGGCTCGTTCTGTGGCCCGCTGTCGTGCACACCGCACGGGTTCGAACTGCGCCCCGGCGGCTCGCACATTCTGTCGCATTTCGGCGCACCGGGCTCGCTGTTCTGCCTGATGGTGGGTCAGCGCGTGACCTGCACGACGATTCGGGGCATCGGAAACGCACTCACCATCGCCGATCCCATCGCCCTGGCCGCCGGCAGCACCGGCGCGACCGCAGTGGGCATCCCGTGCGGCCTCGGCCCGGCGCCCGTCACCATCGCGGTGCCCGCTGGCCTGCCGCCGGGGACCGTCTTGCGCTTCCAGGCGATCGGCATCGCCGGCACGGGCGCAGTGGCCTTCGGCCCGACGCTCGAAGGCAGCACCGCGCGGTGACGCGCGCCGACACCAACTCTCTCCCCCCCACGACCCCAGCAACCGATGTCCATCGCACCCACCGCCGCAGCCCTCCTGATCACCGCCACCCTGCTGCCCTCCGCGACGGCACAGCGCACGCTCGTCGTCGCCAGCAGCGGCGGGGCTCCGTTCACCGAAATCCAGGACGCGGTCAACGCCGCCACTTCGGGTGACGTGGTCCTCGTGCGACCGGGGATCTACTCCTTCTTCGTCATCGACCGCAGAGGTGTCCACATCCTCGCCGACGCCGGCGCCATCGTCCGGCCCGGTCGGCTCAGCGCGTTCTCGGTGAGCAACCTCGGCGCGGGCGAAGACGTCGTCATCGCCGGACTGACGACCGAGGGCGCCGCCCTCGTCAGCGCGTTCCAGAACCGCGGGCGCGTGCTGTTCGAAGACCTCTCCCTGCCCGGCGTCCACGTCGGCGTCGCCGACTGCGACTCCTTCGCCGCCCATCGCCTCGCCGCCGGCTCGGTGTCCGTCGAGTCCAGCAACGCAGCCCTGGCGCGCTGTGACCTCGGCGGTGGCCCCCTGCACGCGCTCGACGTGCACGACTCGAACGTCTCCTTTGCCCACGGCAGCTGCGGCTCGGCGGCGACCTCCGTCCTGTCCCGCGCCGGCATCCGGCACGACGGCGGCACCCTGGTCGTCACCGGCGATGCCAACACGGTGATCCGCTTCACGTCGGCGCCCGCCAACGGGTCCGCGCCGGCCGTGCAGACGCTGTCCGGCACGTTCACCGTGGCGCCGACCGTCCGCCTGCTACCGGCAGGGAGCGCCCCCGCGGTGGAAATCGCCGGGGGGCAGGCTCGGTTTGCGCCGGTGCCAGCACTCGAGGCGCGGGTCGCCAGCGGCCAGCTGAGCACCCGGTTGGACGCGCCCGGCGCGAGCTTCGCGGCCCTCGCCGCCGGCTTTGCCGCGAGCCCGCCAATTCCGCTCGGGGTCGCGGGCACCCTGTGGCTCGACCCCACCACCGCGATGCTGCTCGCGGTCGGCCCGGTCACCGCCGGCCAACAACTCCTGATGCTCTCGGTACCGCCGCTGCCACTCGCCGCCCACATCACGCTGCAGGCGGCCGCGGTGCTGCCGACCAACCTGGCGCTGTCATCACCGGTGACCCTCACGGTGCGCCGCTGAGCGGCGGCAGCTCCAACCGACAGACCAGCCCCTGCCCGCCGACGCAGACTACGCGGCCGGGCTCGAGGAGCGCGACATCGCACAGCTCGGCGCGGTGCCGATAGTGCACAGCAAACGTGCGGCCGCCATCGGTGGTTGCGTACGCCAGCCCATCCATGGTGACCACCAAGCCTGTCCGGTGGTCGGCGAACGTGGCGGAATTCGGCTTGCCGGGGACCTTTCCACGCGACTGCCAAGTCAGCCCGCGGTCCTCGGACGCCAACAGTTGGCCATCACCGGCGACGACGAACACGGGGCCCGCCGCGGTGGGCGCCAAGTGGCGCAACCACGCCGTCGAACCACTCGCGACGCGGTGCCAGCTGCGGCCGCCGTCGGTGGTGCGCAGCAGCAATCCGCCGTCCCCGCACGCCAGACCGACTTCGCGGTCGAGCATGCGTACATCGCGCAGGTTGCGCCCGCTCTCCACCTCGGTGGCCGAGGTCTCGACGCGGTGCCAGCGGTGGCCGCCATCGCCGGTTCGCAACAGCAGCGGGCCATCCTCGGCGCCGGCGATCAAGCCGATGCGCTCGTCGGCGAAATGCACCGCCGCGAGCCAAGCGGCACCGCACGGGAGCTCGACCGACTGCCAGGTCGCGCCTCCGTCGTTGGTCCGGAGCAGAGTACCGCGCAACCCACACGCGAAGCCGAGCTCACGGCCGGCGAAGTGCACGTCGTACAAGCGCGCGTGCACGGCCGGCATGTCGGGGACGGCGAACGTCCGCCCGCCGTCGGTGGTCCGCCAGAGCACGGCCGGGTCTCGTTCGCGACCGCCGCCGGCGACGACGAAACGCTGCGCGTCCACGCCATGCGCGGCGAGCAGCAGCGCCGGGGACGGAGTGGTCAGCGCACCCGCCGTCCAGGCTGCATCCGGACTGGCACAGGTCGGGAACAGCAAGAGCAGAGTCGCGAACGAGACCGGGCGCATGGTCGGCGAGGACGCCGGCGGGCTGCCTCGCGTTAGCGCGCGCTCGGGCAAGAGCAGCCCCTACTCTGCTTCCGCACCGGCGTTGCGCACCGAGCGACACGCGGCGACAACGGCGATCGCGTCGTAGTCGACAGCACCCTCGAGGTGATCGTGGATCGGGCGCAACCGGTCCGCACCGACCACGTCCATCGCCGCCTCGATCCGCCGCACGGACGCGGCGTCCACCCAGCGCGATGGATCCCCGATGCCCTCGGCGCGCACGTAGTCGAGCAAGTGGCGACGCACGGTAGACGCCTTGAGCTCCAACTCGGTGGCGACCTCTTCGACCGACATGCCGCGCTCGAACAACGCCGCCGAGGCAGCCGGCCCGGACCGGCGCGCGCGTGGCGCCTTCGGCGCGGGCAGCGGCGCTGGTGGCGGCGGCGAATCGCCGAGCTCGACGTCCACGGCCAGACCGTGCTCGCCGGCGTACTCGCCGATGGCGTCGAGGAACACCCGCGCGTAGTCCTGCGCTTTCTTGACGCCGACCCCGCGCATCGCGAGGAAGCCCTCGACGGTCGTCGGCCGGTAGCGGGCGAACGCGCGCAACGAAGCGTCACCGAACACGACGTACGGCGGCACTCCCGCGGCGCGCGCCAGCGACGCCCGCAGCCGGCGCAACGCCTCGAACAGCCCGCGATCGACGCCTTCCCACGACTCGGCTGCCCCCTTGGTACGCGCCCGCGGCCGCTCTTCGACCGGTCGCGTCAGCTGCACTTGCGCCTCGCCGCGCAAGAGCTCCGCTCCCGCCGCGGTGACGCGGAGGACGTTGTAATCCCCGACGCGCGCCAGGTGGCCCTGACTGACGAGCTGGCCGATCCAATCGAGGATCGCCTTCTTGGAGAAGTCGCTGAGCAGGCCGTACGTCGACAGCTCGTCGTGGCGGTTCTGACCGATGCGCTGGTCCTTCGATCCCTTGAGCACCAGCGCGGTGTACTCGGCGCCGAACCGCTGGTCCTGCCGCAACACGCTGGACAGGATCTTCTGGCCGATCACCAAGCTGTCGTCGACCAACGCCACGGCGCCGTCGCAGACGTCGCACTGATCGCCACAGTCGCGTTCGAGCTCCTGACCGAAGTGCCGGACCAGCGCGCGGTGGCGGCAGATCGCGCCGTTGCAGTAGTCGGTCATCGCGCGCAGGTTGGCGAGCGCGCCGGCCTGCGCCTCGCCCGGGCTGTCGAGCAGCATGCGCTGCCAGGTGTGCGCGTCGCTGCCCGAGTGAAACAGCACGCATTCGGCCTCGAGTCCGTCCCGGCCGGCGCGGCCACTCTCCTGCTGGTAGTTCTCCAGCGACTTCGGCATGCCGGCGTGCACCACGAACCGAACGTCCGGCTTGTCGATGCCCATGCCGAACGCAACCGTCGCGACGATGATCCGCACCCGGTCGGCGACGAACGCGTCCTGGTTGGCCTGCCGGTCCTGGTCGGTCATCCCGGCGTGGTAGGGCGCCGCCGAGAAGCCGGCCTCGACCAGCTGATCGCTCAGCCGTTCGACCTGCTTGCGCGAAATCGCGTAGACGATCCCGGCCTCGTCGGGATGGCGCGCAACCACCTCGCGCACCTGCGCGAGGATGCCGTCCCGGCGATGCACGCGATAGCTCAGGTTGGGGCGGTCGAAGCTGCCGACCAGCACCTCGGCATCGTCCAGTCCGAGCTGATCGGCGATGTCTTGGCGCACGCGCTCGGTCGCCGTCGCCGTGTAAGCGTGCACCGCGACCCCCGGGCAGCGCTGTTTCAGCGTGCCCAGCTCGCGGTAGTGCGGCCGAAAATCGTGTCCCCACGTGCTCACGCAGTGGGCCTCGTCGACGGCGAAGAACGCGACGTCGACCTCGGCGAGCAGCTCCAGCAGGCCGCCGTCGGAGACCAGCCGTTCCGGCGCGACGTAGACCAGGTCGAGCTCGCCGGCGCGGAGCGCGCGGAACACCGCCATGCGCTCGCCGCCGGTCTGCATGCTGTTGAGGCAGGCGGCGGAGACGCCGTTGGCCCGCAGCGCGTCGACCTGGTCCTTCATCAGGGACAGCAGCGGCGAGACCACGACCGCCACCCCCTCCATGCACAGCGCCGGCACCTGAAAGCACAGCGACTTGCCGCCGCCCGTCGGCAGGACCACCAGTGAATCGCGGCCCTCGAAGACCGCGGTCATGGCCTCCAACTGCAGCGGCCGAAAGCTGTCGTAGCCCCAGTGCTCGCGGAGGGTGGCCGCGAGGATCGTCTGCGTATCGCCGGTCGCCATGGTCCCTCAGCTCCCGGGGTAGGTTAGCGCGGCGGAAGCTCGAGGTCTCGAACCGAACCGGTGGGCGCGGGTAGCATCCGGCGGAGTACCACCGTGTCCAGCATCGATCCAGAGGGCGTCACCGGCGATCACCGCATCGTCCTCGCCGACAACTTGCGGTTCTTGGCCGGCGTGCCCGATGCCAGCATCGACCTGATCTACATCGATCCGCCGTTCAACACCGGCAAGCGGCAGGTGCGGCATCGAACGCGTTCGGTCCGCGACGACGCCGGCCGACACCGGGGCTTCGGCGGACAGCGATACCGCACCGTGGAGCTCGGCTCGTCCGGGTACGACGACGCGTTCGACGACTTCCAAGAGTTCTTGGCACCGCGCCTGCACCACGCCCACCGCGTCCTCGCGCCGCACGGCAGTCTGTTCCTCCACATCGACTATCGCGAGGTGCATTACTGCAAGGTCGCTCTCGACCGCATTTTCGGCCGTGCCTCGTTCATGAACGAAATCATCTGGGCCTACGACTACGGAGCCCGGACCAAGAAGCGCTGGTCGGCCAAGCACGACAACATCCTCTGGTACGCGAAGGACCCGACGAAATACCGGTTCGATTTCGACGCCATGGACCGCATTCCGTACATGGCTCCCGGCTTGGTCGGCGCCGAGAAGGCCGCCCGCGGCAAGACGCCCACCGACGTTTGGTGGCACACCATCGTCGCGCCCAGCGGCAAGGAGCGCACCGGCTACGCGACGCAGAAGCCGCTGGGTGTCCTGCAGCGCATCATCAAGGTGCACTCGCAGCGGGGAGACCTGGTGCTCGATTTCTTCGCCGGCAGCGGCACGACGGGAGAGGCCGCCGCGCTGAATGGCCGGCGGTTCTGGCTGGTCGACTCCAACCCCGAGGCGGTGGAGATCATGCGGCGCCGCCTCGCGCGCTTCGCGCCGCGCGTCGAGACCGCGGACCCGCCGGCGGCCTCCGGCGAGGCAGAAAATGCCGGCCGGCAGTGAATCCGCGCGCCCACCGCGGTTAGCCGGGGCTCGACGATGTCCGTGAGCACCGCGGAACGACCGCTCGCCCTACGCCTCTTCGCCGGCGCAGACGCCCTTCGCATCGAGCCGAACGCCCACCACCCCGCCCTCGACGACTTCTTGCGGCGGGTCGGCGCGGAGGCCATCACCGTGCTGCCGCTGCTCGACCTCGCCTGCTCCGAGAACCAACTCGAGGCGCACCGCAAGAAGCCGCGGCAACGGCTGCGCAAGCTCGGCGCCGGCGAGTGGCACGCCGCCGAGATCGAAGTGACGGCCGATCGCGTCGTGCCCGCCGTCTACGCCCTCGACCTGCCCCACGACCGGGCTCGCACCATCGGTGCACGGCTCGGAGTCTCCGACTTCTACCGGGCCCGCGTCGCGACGCCGGTCGAGGTGCTATCGGTCGAAGCCGGCGGCCACCCCACCGATTGGCACAAGCTGCGCAGCGGTGCGATGCATGGCATTCGCGACATGGTGCGCGTGCTGCGCGCGGGACCGGTCAGCGGGGCGCCGCGATGGCGAAGCCGATGCTCCTCGCCGCCCTCGCGGCAGGTGCTGTCACCTGCGCCGCCGCGGCGGTGGGTGTGCTCCCCGGCGCCGAGGACCGCAGCCGCGCAGCCGCCGGCTTGCGCTTTCTGTTGCATCCCGTGGTGATCCCCGCGCTCTGTCTGGCCCTCCACGTGCGATTGCGGTGCCGGCCAACGGCGCAAGCCGACCATCGATGGCAGCGGATCGCGCACCCGTTGTTGGGGACCTGGCTGGTCGCGCTCATCGCGGTCGGCCTGCTGGTCGCGGCGCGCCACATGGTGACCGGCGAGCTGCGGGTGGCGGAGTGGCTGGACGACGCGACCTTCCAAGGGCTGCTGGTGCTCTGGTTCATCACTCCGTTCGCCTGGAGCCGCAGCGCGGCCGCGGCGGCAAGCGCCGGCCTCGACAGCGCGCTGACCATGATCGTGTCCCTGGTCGTGCTCAAGGTGACGGTGGCATTGACCGGAATCGTCAGCAAGATCGTGTGGAAGATCGTCGACTCGATCGTGCCGGTGGAGATTCCCGAGCTCGTGCGCGGGCTGTTCGACGTGGCACTGGCGGTCGGCGCGCAGCTCACCCTGTTCGTCGCCGTGCTCGGCTTCAGCTGGATGAAGGCCAGAGAGCAAGCTCGTACGGCGATGTGACCCCTCGAGCCGACTGACATTGACCTCGTCAGCGGGTGGACCGCGGAGTACGGTCGCCGTAACCATGCTGCGCCCTGTCTCGCTCATCCTGGCAGGTCTGCTCGCCGCCTGCACGGTCGGACCCGACTACGTCCCTCCCCAACCGGAGGTCCCGGCCTCGTGGCACGAGCCGCTCTTCGAGGGCGCCTCGACCGAGGACTTCGCGGCAACCGAGTGGTGGAGCCAGCTCGAGGACGACACGTTGACCGCGCTCATCCGACGCGGCGTCGAGAACAGCCCGACGCTGGCGCAGGCGTTCGCGCGCGTGCTGCAGAGCCACGCGGTCCGCGGCCAGGTCGCTGGCGCTTTCGTCCCCGACGTCGACGCGCAGGGCAGCTACTCGCGATCGCGCAGCAGCGAGACCCTGCTCGGCGTGCCGGTGCAGGACAGCAGCACCTGGAATGTCGGCCTGACCATGTTTTGGGAGATCGACCTGTTCGGCCGGCTCCGCCGCTCGCTCGAGTCGGCGGATGCCGCGCTGCAGGCCGACGTCGAGCTGTATCGCGACGTGCTGACCTCGCTGCAGGCGGAGATCGCCACCGCGTACGTCCGCGTCCGCACTCTGCAACGCCGCCTTCAGCTGGCCCAGGCCAACGTCACCTCGCAGACCGCCAGCCGGGATCTCGCACAGGCACGCTTCGAGACCGAAGTCGCGCCGGAGCTCGACGTGGTGCAAGGCGCATCCAACCTGGCCAACACCGAGGCACAGCTGCCGCTGCTGCGGCTCGCACTCGCGCAAACCAGACACCGGCTGGCGACCCTGCTCGGCCTGCACGCCGAGCAGCTGCCGGCGCAGATCGGCGAACCCGCGCCGATTCCGACGCCGCCGCAGCAGATCGCGATCGGTTTGCCCACCGAGCTGCTGCGGCGGCGGCCCGACGTGCGCGCCGCCGAGCGCGTTCTGGCGGCCCAGTTCGCCCAGATCGGCGTCGCCGAGGCGTTGCGCTACCCGCAGATCAGTCTGCTCGGCAGCATCGGCCTCGCCAGCCCGCAGCTCGACCAGCTCGCGCGGCGCGACAGCCGCACGTTCTCGATCCAACCAGGCCTCGCCTGGAACTTGTTCGACGGTGGCCGGGTCCGCGGCGCCGTCGCCGAGCGGGAGGCGCTCGCGCAGGAGGCACGGCTGCGCTTCGCCAACACCGTGCTGTTGGCCAACGAAGAGGTCGAGGGCGCGATCGCCGCCTTCCGCGAGCAGCGCGTGCGCAGCGACGCGCTGCGCCGCGTGGTCGACGCCTCGCGGCGCGCCTCCGAGCTGGCGCAGCAGCTCTACCGCGACGGCCTCAGCGACTTTCAAAACGTGCTCGACGCCCAACGCACCCTGTTTGCGGCCGAGGACGCCCTGGCGCAGAGCCAAGGCGACCAGGCCGAAGCCGCGATCCAGCTGTTCCGCGCCCTCGGCGGCGGCTGGACCCCACCAGAGACACAAACCGGAGATCAACCGTGAGCACCGCCAAAGAACGCGCCACGGCGCTGTCCGTCCTGCTGCTCGCCGCCGCGTGTGACGAACCGGTGGCCGAAGCCGAAGTCCTGCCACCGCGGGCAGTGGTCGCCGTCGAGCAGCGCATCGTCGACCTGGCCCGTAGCACGCGCGTGGCGGGGACCACCGTGGCCTGGAAGGAAGAGCATCTGTCCTTCGAGCTCGCCGGCCGCGTGACTTGGGTCATCGAGCCGGAGACCACGGTCCGCGGCCCCAGCGTCGGCGACGACTACGAGCGCGGCAACGACGGCCAAGTCATCGCCCGCATCGACCCCGAGCGCTACGAGAGCGCCCTGACAACCGCAAAGGCGGCGATGGCCTCGGCACGGGCACAGCTCGCCTCGACGCGCGAGCAGCTCGAGCAAGTGCTGCCCAAGCAACGGGCACAGGCACAGGCCGAGCTCGAACGCAGCGAGTCGAACTTGGCGCGCATGGAGAGCGCGCTGGAACGCAACGCGGTGGCGCCGACCGTCGTCACCGACGCGCGCGCCGCTTATCAATCGGCGGCGGCCGCCGTCGAGCGCATCGACGGCGAGCTCGCTTCGCTGAAGAGTCAGATCGACGGCCTCCAGGCGCAGGTCGACCAAGCCGAGCAGGCAGTGCACCGCGCCGAGCTCGACCTGCGCGACACCGAGCTGCGGGCACCGTTCGACGGCCGCATCACCGAAGTCGCGCTGGTGCCCGGCGCGCTGGTGCAGCCCGGCGCGCCGGTCGCCCAGCTGGTGATGATGGACCCGGTCAAGATCGAGGTCACGGTGTCCAGCGAGACCGATCGTCAGCTGCGCACCAAGGACATGGTGACGATCCACACCGCCGACGGGACCGCGCTGCCCGCCGGTGTCTACCAGCGCGGATCGACCACCGACACGGCGACGCGCACGGTGCAGCTGACCCTGATGGCGCGCAACCCGACGGTCGGAGAACGCATCGACGACGCGGTGCCGGTCGAAGACGTGATGCCCCTGATCGAGTTTCAGACCGAAGATGGACCCCGCTGGTTCGTCGAGCGGCGTTGTATCCACCAGGATGCATCGGGCCACTACGTGTGGCGCGCCACCGAGCCGCGCGGCCGCCGGCTCACCGGCATTCCGATCGCGGTCGAGCGCTACGATCTCCAGCTGGGGCCGGCACGCCGCAACTTCGTCGGTCTGTACCACTTCGCCGAGGTGACAGAGACCGACGACCTCGAACGCCTGCTCGAGGGCGCTCCCGGCATCAGCGTCGACCGCTTGATGATCGCGGTCGGCGCGCCCGACGACTTCGCCGGCGGCGACGTCGTCGTGCTCGACAAGCGGTGGGTTCTGCGCCCCGGCGACGTCGTCGACGTGCAGCTCGAGCCCGAGGCACACCCGCCGGGAGTGTTCGTGCCGGCCTCCGCGATCGTCCGCGACGGGGAGCGCGCGTTCGTCTACGTCGTGGAACCCGATGGATCGCAGGGCATCCTGCGACGGACCGAAGTCGCGCTCGGCGCCGGCACCGGCGCGCTGCTCCGCATCGGCGACCGACCGGTCGCCGGCGGCCACCCGATCGTCGCCACCGGCACCCACGTGCTGCGCGACGGGAGCGCGGTCCAGATCTCGACGTTGCAGGACGTGCAGGCCGACGGATGAGGATCCCCGCCTTCGCCCTGCGCAACCGGGTCACCGTCAGCGTCGCCGTCGCGATGCTGTGCGCGTGGGGAGTGATGTCATTCTCGAGCTCGCCGCGGCGCGAGACGCCGGAGTTCACCATCCGCGTCTGCGTGGTCACGACGCTGTGGCCTGGAGCCACGGTCGAGAAGGTCGAGCAGCTGGTCGCCGACCCGCTGGAGGAAGCCGTCGCGTCGATCGACGAGGTCGATCGCATCGATACCGACGTCCGCCCCGGTCAAGCGGTGATTCGCGTGACGATCGACGATCAAACCCCGGCGGACGCGATCGCGAACCTCTGGGACGAAGTCCGCGCCGAGGTCGCCAAGGTTGCACTGCCCACCGCGGAGGGCTGCCGTGATCCGATCGTCAACTCCAACTTCGGCGACACCGCTGTGTGGCTGCTCGCGGTACACCAGGACAGCGCGGCCGCTGCGGTCCATCGCTACGACGCCCGACAGCTCGAAGTCTTCGCCGAGATGGTGCGCGACGATCTCAAGCTGGTCGACGGCGTGGCGGACGCCCAGCTGTGGGGCGTGCAGCGCGAGACGATCTACCTGGAGAGCGACCCGCGCAGCTGGTCGAAGCTCGGGCTCACGGTGGATGGGCTCGCCGCGCGGCTGGCGCAGCGCAACATCGTCACCAGCGGCGGCACGATGCACCTCGCCGAAGGACAGGTGACCCTGAAGCCGACCGGCGACTACTCGACGGTCGATCAGATCCGCGATCTGGTCACCGGCTACGACGCCAACGGCAACCCGATCCGGCTGCGCGACGTCGGCATCCACGTCCGCCGCGCGTTCGAGGAGCCGAGTCCGATGCGCGCGCGCTACACGTCGCTCGACTCCGACGATGGCGCCGACGGCGTCGCCGCAGTGGTGATCGCCGTCACCATGAAGTCGGGGCACAACGTCGTCGAGCTCGGCGAGCGGCTCACGGTCGCCACCGAGCGCTCGCGGCTGACACGGCTGCCGGCCGACGTGCGCACTCGGCTCGTGATCGACACGCCGACAAAGGTGCGTGACACCATCGACACGTTCGTCGTCAACCTGGGCCAGTCCATCGGACTCGTGCTGCTCGTCGCCGTCCTGCTGATCGGCGTGCGCATCGCCGTGATCATGGCGGCGGCGATCCCGGTGGTGATGCTCGGCACGTTCGCGCTGATGAGACTGTTCGATGTCGAGCTCGAGCAGATCTCGATCGCCGCGCTGATCATCGCGCTGGGCATGCTCGTCGACAACGCGATCGAGGTCGCCGACAACGTGCACCGCCTGCTCGGCGAGGGCATGCCGCGCCGCAAGGCGGCACTCGAGGGCGCGCGGCAGATCGGCTTCCCGATCCTGGTCGCCACGCTGACCACGATCGCCGGCTTCGCGCCGATGCTGATCGCGCTCGAGGGCGCGGGCAAGGAGTACGTCTACAGCTTGCCGGTCGTGGTCAGCATCGCGCTGTCGCTCAGCTGGGTGCTGGCGATGTCGCTGACCACGGTCATGTCGTACTGGTTGCTGCGACACGGCGGCGGCCGCGCTCCGCTCCCGTGGCTGGCCGATCGCATCCAGGCGCTGTGGCACCGCGTGCTGCGGCGCCCGGCGGCGACAGCGACTGCCGAGGGCTCGTCCCTCTACGGCCGCATCTGCCAGCTGGCGATTCGCGGCAAAGTGGTCACCATCGGCTTGGCGGTCGCCGCCTTCGCGGGAGCCCTGTGGCTCTTGGCGAGTGGTCGCATCGGCACGCAGTTCTTCCCCTCCGCGGTGCAGAGCAAGTTCGTCGTCGAGGTGTATCTGCCGGAAGGCACGACGCACGCCGCGACCGATGAGAAGTGTCGCGAAGTGGAGGCCCTGCTCGCGGAGCTCGGCGGAGCACGCGCGGCGGAGGACGGCAGCGGAGCCGACAACGCGATCCTCGACGTGCTGTCGTTCATCGGCAGCGGCGGCCCCCGCTACGAGCTCGGCTTCAACCCTGCTGACCCGGCGTCGAATTACGCGGCACTGCTGGTGCACGTGCACCGCGAAGCCGATGTCGCTCCCTTGGTCGAAGAGATGCGGCGCGTGGCCAACGCCCGGGTCGCCGGCGCCCGCATCCGCGCGATCGAGTTCGCCATGGGACCCTCGGTGTCCAACCCCGTCGGCATACGGATCGTCGGCCCCGGCTTCGCCGACCTGCAGACCATGCGCGCGATCGCCGAGCAGGCGCAGACGATCTTCGACAGCAGCGACCGCCTGTGGGACGTCAGTCAGAGCTGGGGCGAGTACGGCCTGGAGCTGCGCATCGACGTCGACGAGGCGCGCGCCACGCCGGCCGGCGTGTCCAGCGCCGACGTCGCCCGCTCGCTCTCGGCCTACTACTCGGGCCGGCTGCTGACGACGTTTCGCGAGGGCAACCATCAAGTCCCGGTCTACTTCCGCTGGCGCCCCGAGGAGCGCCGCGATCTGGACGCCGTTCGCACCGACCCGATCGAGGGCATCGCCGGAAAGATCCCGCTCGACGCCGTCGCCAAGACCTCGCTCGAGCACGTCCCCGTCAAGCTCACGCGCCGCGACAACAACCGCATGATCGAGGTCAGCGGCCGGCCGACTCCGGGGCACCTGGCAAACTCCGTGTTCTTGGCCGACGTGTGGCCCGGGCTGCAAGGGCTCGCCGAGACCCTCCCCCCCGGCTACCGCATCGAGATCGCCGGCGAGCAGGAGGAGAGCGCCAAGGCACAGGCCAACATGGCGACGTCGTTCCAGATCACCCTCGCACTCCTGCTGCTCCTACTGGTGATCCAATACAACTCGCTGGCCAAACCCCTGCTGATCCTCATCACCATCCCGCTGGCCACCACCGGCGCCTTCGTCGGCCTGTGGCTGTTCGGCGCGCCCATGGGCTTCATGGAGATGCTCGGCCTGCTCGCGCTGGTCGGCATCGTCCTCAACGCCGCCATCGTCTACGTCGAGTTCGCCGAGATGGTCGTCGCCGAGCGCCGTGACAAGGGCGACGCCCCGGGCCGCTTCGCCGGCCTCAGCCGCCCCGCCTTCCGCGAAGCCCTGCGCCGAGCCGGCGAGCTCCGGCTCCTGCCGATCTCCCTGACCACGCTGACCACCGCCGGCGGCCTGCTCCCCCTCGCCCTCGACGGCGGCCCGCTGTTCGAAGGCATGGCGACCGCGATCACGTGTGGCCTGCTGCTCGGCAGCGTCATGACCCTGCTCGTGCTCCCCGCCTTGGTGGCGCTCTTCGTCGAGTGGTTCGGGCTCCGCCTCGCGCACACCGAGGAGGACGCCATCTCAGCCGCGGGCCTCGGGAATCAGTAGCCGGCCTCGTTGAAAGCGCGGGCGAGGAGGTCCGACAGATTCAGCTCCGTAGCCCACGTCGAGAGTTGAGTTCGGTCGATGGAGGACGCCTGCGCTTTCAAGACTCCGAGCACATCGCGCCACTGGCGATCCGACACCTCGCCGCCATCGCGGAACCAAGCGAGCTTCTGGATCACGATTCCCTCGGGCGCGGTCACGTCGAGCCCGCGCCCGGTGGCTGAGTCGATGACGAGCCGAACCCGATTCTGCCACTTCCACAGGTGCACTCCGGTCCACTGCGGGACGAAGACGTCGACGCGAGTGAGCGTGGGGTGATGGATGAGCTGGAACGAACCTCGCCGACGGACTTCTTCGTCGATCCACTCGCGATCTCCGGTGAAGTCTTCGCCCAGCCTCTCCAGCCACGGTCCGAGGGCCTGCGCATCGAGATCCACGACGAGATCCACATCCAGGGTCGCTCGAGGCTCGCCGAGGGCAGTGCTCGCCAGAGACCCGCCGAGGATGTAGCGCACCCCCCCGGCCTCACACGCCTCCGCGACGAGGACCGCGAGCTCGAGGGGATCCGGCTCGCTCACTCGCACCAGGCCTCGGCATCGGGGCCGAACGCGAGGACCATGAGCTCGCGCCCGACGCGCAACGCACCAGCCCGACGAGACAGCTCCTCGTCGTCGGCCTCGGGAAAGCGGAGACGCAACCCCGCGACCGACAACCGGTGCAGCGCCCGAGAAGCCCGAGACGCGATCCGCAGCCGCTCGACCGGACTCATCGCACGAATCCGGTCGAACATCGCGCGATCCACCGACTCGGGAACGTCCCGCGCCTGCGATACGTAGGCACTCACGACGCCAACATACCGTACGGTGTCAGGCTCGATCTTCTCGCTTCGCGCGGACCGCTTCGGGCTCCGCACGCCTCGGATTCACACGGTTCAGTCGTCCGCGGCAAACTCGGCGCTCGAGATCCTCTCGACCCGCCCGAGAAACGGATTCTGCTGGCACAGCTCATCTTCGATGGCATCCACTGCCACGGGATCCGAGACACGGACCGCGATCTTGACGGTCGTGCCCGCGAGCTTCCTCGCAAACACCGCCGGCGGATCTCCCAGACACGGCCAAAGAGGATACTGGATCTCGGCGATCGTTGGCCCGGTGAAGTGCAGTCGGAGATACACCGACTGCAATGCAAGCGGCTCCCCAGCATCACTGCCGCCACCCATCTTGCCCTCCGCCTCATCCGCAAACTTCGGGTCGACCTCCCACCCCTCGACGTACTCGGCGTACCCCGGTGCCACCCGAATCTCTCGCGCGGTTGCCTGCAGGATCTCTGCGAACTCGCGCCAATCATCGACACTCGCGGGACGAAACCGGGCCGCGGCCTGAAACACGACACTCGCTGGAAGGGACTCGCAGGCGATCCGGACCGCATCCTCGACGGCGTTGCCGCGCCCTTGCGACTCGCCGAGAATCGCCGCCAACTTCTCCAGAGAGCTGGACACTTCTCAACCCGTCATACCACTGCACAGGCACCACAACGCACCCTCGGCCAAAAGAACGCAACACGCTTGGCCCCGCCGCCCCCCGGCGCCACACTCCCCCACCCCCATGGCCACCCAACCGCCCGACCTCCTGGCCCATCTCGAGCAGCGCCTGCGCGCCCATCTCGGCGACGCCGGCGTCGATGCACCGATCGTGCTGCAGCCGCCGAAGGACCGCCGCCACGGCGACGTCGCGCTGGCGTGCTTTCCGATCGCCAAGCTGCGCAAGCAGCCCCCGCCCGCCGTGGCGCAGGAAATCGCGGCCGCGATCGACGCCGACGCGCTGATCGCCAGCGCCGAGGCGACCGGGCCGTTCGTCAACTTCTGCTATGACCGCGCCGCGCTGGCGCGGGCGGTGATCGAAGGCGTGCTCGCCGGCCACGCCCCGTACGGGCCCGCGGCCGACAACGGCACCACCATCGTCATCGACTTCTCCTCGCCCAACATCGCCAAGCCCTTCCACATGGGGCATCTGCGGTCGACGGTGATCGGCGCCGCTCTGTGCCGGATCCACCGGCACGTCGGCGCCACGGTGCACGGCATCAACCACCTGGGCGACTGGGGCGCGCAGTTCGGCAAGATGCTGACCGCCTTCGAGGAATGGGGCTCGGAGGAGGCGCTCGAGGCCGACCCGATGGGGCACATGTTCGAGGTCTACGTGCGCTACGGCAAGGAAGTCGGCGACCGGCCCGAGCTCGCCGAGCGCAGCGCCGAGCACTTCCAGCGGTTGGAGAGCGGCGAGGACAACGACGAGCGGCGCATGTGGGAGCGGTTGCGCACCGCGTCGCTGCGCGCGTTCCAGGGTCCCTACGATCGGCTCGGCGTGACGTTCGATCACGTCACCGGCGAGAGCTTCTACGAGGACAAGATGGAGGCCGCGGTCGCCGCCGTGCAAGCCGCCGGGGTCCTGGTCGAGAGCGAGGGCGCCGAGGTCGTCGAGCTCGAGGACCGGGGCATGCCACCCTGCATCCTGCGCAAGTCGGACGGCACGACGATCTACGCGACGCGCGACCTCGCGGCGATCTTCTACCGTTCGGCGACGTTCGCGTTCGACCGCGCGCTCTACGTCGTCGGCTCCGAGCAGAAGCTGCACTTCCGCCAGCTGACCGCCGTGCTGGAGAAGATGCAGCGGCCGGAGGCCACCCGCATCGAGCACGTGCCGTTCGGCCTGATCCTGTCGCACGACCCGGAGACCGGCAAGCGGCAGAAGTTCGCCACGCGCGGCGGCAACGCGATCTTCCTCGACGAGGTTCTCGACCAGGCGGTGGCGCGCGCCCGCGAGATCATCGCCGAGAAGAACCCCGACCTGGAGAATGCCGACGCGGTCGCCGAGCAAGTCGGCGTCTCGGCGATCATCTTCAACGACCTCAAGGCATCGCGGATCAAGGACGTCGTCTTCGATCTCGAGGCGATGACGCGCTTCGAGGGCGAGACCGGGCCCTACGTCCAGTACGCGGTCGCCCGTCTGACCAGCATCCTGGCGAAGGCGGGCGTCGATCCTGACGACACGTCGTTGCACGCGGACGTCGACTACGCCCAACTCGCCGACGCCGATGGCGTGCTGCTGTCGATGATGGAGTTCGGCACCGCCGTCGACCGCGCCGCGGCGCAGAGCGAGCCCAGCGTGATCACCACATTCGCGATCCGCGTCGCCGGTGAGATCCACAGCTACCTCCGCGACCACCACGTGCTCGGCGCCGAGCCGGCCTTGCGCGACGCGCGCCTCGCCCTCGTCGCCGCCGCGCGCCGGCTGCTCAAGACGGCGCTCGGCTTGATCGGCGTGGCCTCGCCCGACCGGATGTAGGCCTACCGCGCGGCGAGCTCTCGGCCCATCGCAGCGGTACGCTCCCTCAACTCGGCGAGTACCGCTGCCGACTGCGTCGCGCCCGCCAAGTTGCGCAGCTGCCGCGGATCACGCCGCAAGTCGTGCAGGAACTCGCCTTCCGCTCCCTGCTCGAAGTAGCGCGCGTACATCCACTGCTCGCCCCGCACCCCTTCCCACTTGGGGATGTCCGCGTGGTCGAAGCGATGCTCGCAGTAGAACTGACGCCGCCAAGAACGGACGGTCTGCCCTGCCACCAGCGATCGCAAGCTGCGCCCGGTCACTGCCGACGGAACCGCGATGCCGCAGTAGTCCAACACCGTGGGTGCGAGGTCGACGTTGAGCGCCATCTCCGCGCGCACGCGGCCGCGGGCCGAGACCGGCGCCCGCGGATCGTAGACGATCATCGGCACGCGCAGCGACTCGTCGAAGTGACTCCATTTCCCCGCCAGCCCCCGCTCCCCCATGTAGTAGCCGTTGTCTCCACAGAAGAGCACGACGGTGTCGCCCTCGACACCCAGCGCCGCGAGCTCCGCCGTGATTCTGCCGATCACGCGGTCCATCCCCGTCAGCAGCGCGAAGTAGCCGCGCAGATTGCGCTCGTATTTCTCCGGCGTGTCCCAGCGCCAGTGGTAGCGAATGCGGTTCATCGAGGCGCGCAAGAACGGCGGCAATGCGGCGAACACCTCGCCGCCGTCCAACGACGGCCGCGGCATCGGCACCCCGTCGTAGATCCCGGCCTCGGCGGGCGCGCTCGGATAGTGATCGTCGAGATCCCCGTCCTGGGCATGCCCGGCGTTGAAGCTGACGGACAGACAGAACGGACGCCCCGCCGGCGTCGAGCGCAGGAACTCGATCGCGCGATCGCCGATCAAATCGGTGAGATGCCGTTGCAACCCATCCGGCAGGGTCTTGCGGTAGGGCATGTGCAACACGTCGCAGCGGTCGAACGCCTCCTCGACCCACCCCGGCTCCGTGCGCACCCCCAGCTTGCCGACGAAGCCGGTGACGTAACCCGCCCGCCGCAGCAACACCGGATACGAACGCGCCGCCAGATCGGCGCGCACCGGGGGGGTGCGAAAGGTGTATCCATGCCGGCGCTCGTGCATGCCGAGCAGGATCGAAGCGCGGCTCGCGGCGCAGATCGGCGTGGTGACGAACGCGTTGGCGAACCGCACGCCCCGGGCAGCCAGTCGGTCGAGGTGCGGTGTGCGCACGACGCGATGCCCGGCACACCCCAGCACGTCGGCGCGGTGGTCATCGGAAACCAACAGGACGACGTTGGGACGGCGAGCGACTCCGGGCGCTTCGCCAGCCGCCTGCTCGAACGCACATCCCGAGCCGAGCAGCGCTCCCAACGCGCCCGCGATCCCAACGAAACCTCGCGCCACCATGCCAAGGCTACCCGGCCGCGCACTGCGGGTCCCTGACGGCGCGCCGCGAAAAATCCGAAGAACCTCCGGCCACGCGGACGCCTCCTACTTCCACGAGGGGTATGCGAACGACAGCACTACACCGTTCGGCGGGCCGCCTCGCCGCAGTCCTGGCCCTGGCCGCAACCGGCGTCGCCCAGAAGTCGCCAGTCTTCAGCGACACGACGTTCTCCTTCGACCCGGCCGCCAGCCCCTACTGGTCCCACACGTTCTGCCAGACCGGCTTCGCGAACAACGCGACGTCGGGCCAGAGGCCCTTCGGGGCGGGCGGGCCGCTCTACCTGTGGCTGCGCCACGAGCACAACGGCCCCGTTTCGACCGTCGAGTCCGAACTCCAGGTGCGGCCGTGGAACGTCCCGCTGAGCGGGCGTGGCGTCCACCAGATCCGATTCCAGTGTGACCTGGCCCAGATCCAACCGCTCGTGGGCCCGGGCGGCGCCAGCCTCACGGTGATGCCCGCCGTATTCCAAGGCGGCATGACCTACGTGGGCCCCGGCGTGTCGACGGCGACGCTGCCGATCAACCCCACCGTGTGGCCGACCTACTGCGGGCTGGTCGCGCCGTGCGAGCTGATCCCCGCCCGGCTCAAGCGCTACAACCGTTGCGCCGGGGGCGTCGCACCCGGCAACCCCGACTTCAGCGCGAACGGCGGCACGCTCACCTTCGGGTTCGTGGTCAGCAGCACGTCGTCCGGGTTCACGGGCGGTGAGCTCGGGATCGACAACGTGCAGATCACGGTGTTCTCGAAGCCGGCGGTCTTCGGCGTGGGGTGTGGCCCGAACGGACCGCTCACCATCACCGAGAGCGGCGTGCCGCGGCTCGGCGGCCGGGCCGACCTCGTCGTCGGCAACCTGGGGGGCATGACCGCCGGCGTCTTCGTGCTCGGCCTGCCGACCATGACGCCACAGCCGATCCCGTTCGCGCCGTTCTGCAACGTCGGACTGCTGCCGACCCCGCAGGCCCACGTGCCGTTCTCGACGGCGACGGGACGCGTGTCGTTCCCACTGCCGCCGCTCGCGGCGCCGTGGTGCCCGTCGGGCCAGGCATTCGCGCTGCCCGGCAGCATATCGCAGCTCGCGGCGTCGCCCCGCTACGACTACGCCTGGCGCTGACGGCGCACTGCTCACCGCGGCCGAGAGATCGTCGAGACCCCCTGGTCAACGAGATCGCGCACCGCCGGTCCCCACTCCGGAAAGCGAAACTCGAACCCCGCCTCCAGCAACCGCCGCGGGACGACGCGGCGGCTCTTCAACACGAGCTCTGTCTCGGTGCGCAGCAAGAGCGCGCCCAGTTCCAATAGCCAGCGCGGCGACGGCAGGTAGCCTCGCACGCCCCAGGCCGCGCGCAGTGCGCGCATGAAATCGGCGTTGGGCAGCGGGTGCGGCGCGGCGACGTTGATGGGCCCCGACAGCTGGTCGGTGGCGATCAAGAAGTCCAGCGCCCGGGCGAAGTCGGCGCCGTGGATCCACGAGACGAACTGCCGCCCACTGGCCGCCGGGCCGCCGACCCCGCGCCGCACGAGCCGCGATAGGACGTCGAACACGCCGCCGCGGTCGGGGCTCATCGTCATCGCCGAACGCAGCAGGACCAACCGGGTCCCGTCCGGACAGGCCCGCACGGCGGCGTTCTCCCACTGGGTGGCGACGTCGACGCTGAATCGCCAAGACTGCGGCGCGGGCGCGTGGCCGGCACCGATCGTGCCGTCGACGTCGTCCTGCGGCGCGTCGAAGCGGTGGTCGTAGATCGTCGCGGTCGCCGCCTGCAGCCACACCGGCGGCGGCCGGCGGGCGGCCGCGATCGCGCGGCCGACGGCGAGCGTGGAGCGCAGCCTCGAGTCGAGGATCTCCTGCCGGCTCCGGCGGGTGTAGCGGCAGTCGACGCTGCGGCCGGCCAGGTTGACGACGACATCCGCGCCGTCCACCTCGGCCGTCCACGCACCCGGGGTGGCACCGTCCCAGGCCACGGACCGCACTCCGCGAGGCGGCCGGCCGGTCCGGCCGCCACCTCGGCTCAGGATCACGACCTCGTGCTGCTCACCCCAGTGCCGGGCCAGCAGGCCGCCGATCTGGCCGCTGCCCCCGGGAATCACGATCTTCGCCACGGACGCCACTCATGTTTGAACATGTTCATATTGACAGTCGACCACATCCCGTGGGGCCTGTCTCCGTTTTTTCGAACTTGTTCAAATCGAGGTACCCGAGGGCCCGCCCTCTGGACCTCGGCGCACCGCATGAGAACCCCGTTGGGGCGCTCCTCTCGCAACGGATCGCGCGCCTGTCGGTAGGCTGCAGCTCGCCGGGCGCGATCAGCTACCGAACAGCCAACCGAGAAGGCGTCTGAACCAACCCTGGCGCGGCACGGCGGATTCTCGCTCCCTGTCCGCCTGCTGCGCGCTGTGTGCAGCGCCCTGGTCGGCCGCGTCTTCTCGCTCGGTGATCTGCAGCTCGCCAGCTTCCAGTTCACCGGTCTCGGGCTCGGAGACTGCCGGCTCGCTCGGTTGGGCCGGTGCACCCAGGTCGAGTTCGTCCAGCGCGTCCTCGAACCGACGTGGGTCGGATGCCGCAGCCGCCGTCTCGTCGAAAGTTCGCGTTGGTTGGGTCGCCTGCCACGCCGCCTCGAGCTCGTCCATGCTCTCCCTCGTCAGTGAGCTTGTAGAGATCAGGTCGGCAGATCGGGCCGTCGGCCTGATCCGGGAAGACCTGGAGCTGGGGACCGCAATGCTGAGCCTGCACTGCCACCGAGCCGACGCGCTCGCGGACTCTTTGGGCCAACGCCGACCACGCCGGACGAATCGTCAGCGATCGCTTCGCAGACCGTCTCGGTCCACCGATTGTCTGGCGTAGTCCCGGTAGAACTCCGCGGTCCGCTCGAGCCCCTCGCGAATCCCGAACCGTGGCTCGAAGCCCGTCGCGGCGCGCAGCCGCTGACCACCGTTCTCCTGCGCCACGATCTCGCGGACCGCGTCGCTCGGGACTTCGACGACGCGGTAGCCGTTCGCCCGAATGCTCTCGCCGAGAGCGGGATCACCGCTCCGGGTCGCGACCGCGCTCGCTGCCTCGACGGTCTCGGCGCACATCGCCGCCGTCGTCAGGTTGGCGCGGCCGGGCAGGTTGAACGCGCGGTCCCCCCCGCCCGCGGCGCGGGACGCGAGCAGCAGGAGCGCGGAGCAGCAGTCGTCGATGAACAGGTAGTCCCGCCGGTGCGCGCGCGCGTGCGCGTAGACCGCAGGGGCGGCTGTCGGTGAGCCGAACATGGCCGCGAACGCCTTGGGGACGAGGCGGTAGCGAATCGCGTCGAGATCGAACGGTCCGAAGACGTTGCACATGCGCGCCACGACCACGGGGATTCCGAACGCCTCGCCGTACGAGTGCGCGAACACGTCCGCAGCGATCTTGGACGCCTCGTAGATGCCCGCGCCCAGTAGCGGAGTCGATCGCTCGCAGTACGGGGATCCGTTGATGCCGCCGTACACCTTGTCCGACGAGGCGTGCACGAAGCAGGTGATGTCCTGTCCCGTCTTGCGGATCGCATCGAGCACGTGGACCACACCCATCGAGCTGCCCCGGATCGCCTCGACGGGTCTCTCGGCGGCGCGCTGGATCACCGAAGCGAACGCGGCGAAATGGAAGACGTAGTCGAAGCGCTCGTCGGACAAGCACCGCTCCAGCGGCGCTGCATCGGTCACGTCGCCGGTGCAGACCGACACGCGCTCTCGCAACCCCGGTACGAGGTTCAGCTGGCTCGGGCGCGTCGGGGCCGTGTCGGTATCGAGCGCGGTCACCGAGGCGCCCGCGGCCACCATGTGTCGGCAAACGTGACCGCCGAGGAACCCGAACGCGCCCGTGATCAGGACGCGCTTGCCCACGAAGGGCGCGAGAACACTGTCGTCGAGGGAGCTCTCGGTCATCGTTCGGCAGCTCCGCACCTGTCATCGCGCCGCTGGGTCGCCTCGCGATACAGCTCGAGCATGCGATCGATCATGGCCTCGGTCCGCACCACCGGCTTCGGCGCCGCCGCGAGCCGGGCATAGAGCGACGGCTCGTCGCGGAGCCGCCGGAGCGCCGCAGCGAGGTCGGCGACGTCTCCCGGTTCGACGAGGAGTCCCGTCTGCCCGTGCTCGATCGCCTCCGCCATCGCGCCGAGCCTCGAGACGACGACCGGGATCCCCGCGAGGAATCCCTCGCGGATCGTCAGGCAGTAGGTCTCGTACCACAGACCGGGCACGACCAGGACATCGACGCCGGCGAGGATGCGCGGGACGTCGGGCGGCTCGTAGCGCCCATGCAGGGTCACGTCGTGGGTCCCGCGGTCCAGTGCGCGCAGCCGCTCGCCATATCCGCGGTCCGAGTGCCACGGGCAGATCTCGCCGTGGATGTCGAGCGTGACGCTGTCCGGCTCGAGCTGCTGGACCGCCTCGAGGAGCACGTGGGCTCCCTTCGACGGGATCACCGAACCGATGTAGGCGATGCGCAGCGGCTCGCGGCGCGCGCTCCGCGGCTCGGACCTGTGGGTGTGATCGAGGCCGCATTCGACAACGTGGATCTCCCGCCGGACGCCCCAGTCGAGGTAGACCTGCCGGGTGCTCCTCGACGGCGCGGTCAGCACGTCGACCTGCTCCAGCTTGTCGCGAATCCACGCGTCGTACTCCACGAGGGCGTCGATGTCGCTCTGGTCGCCGCCGAACAGCTGCGGCCAGAGCCGGGCACAGCACTTCGCGCACGTCGCTCGGTCGAACGTCGTGCACAGGGTCAGGTCGTCCTGGATTCTCTGTCCGCGGGGACAACCGAGCCAAAAGTCCCACAGACTGAGCACCGTCGGAACATTGCGGCGGCGGGCGACGTCCAGGATGCCAGTCGACAGGCAGGTCAGATGGTGGATGTGAACGAGGTCCGGTGCCTCACGCTCGAGCACTGCTTCGAAGATCCGATCAATCCGCTCGTTGCGGTAGATCATCCGGAAGCTGGTGCAGTCCGAGAAGTCGTAGCCGACGGAGAACACGTCGGCCCGGCCGAACGCGCCCCGGGCCGTTCCGTAAGCCGGCAGCGATCCCTCTCGCGCGTGGCGAAAGACCGTGACCTCGTCGCCCCGCGCCCGCAGCGACCGCGAGAACGCGTCGAGCATGACCTGCGTGCCGCCGACCGTGTCGGGCAACGAGAACGAGCTGACGTGCAGCGACTTCAACGGGTCCGCCCCCGCGGCTCCGGTCGCACTCCGAGCGAGTCCATTTCGTGCGGAGTCAGGAAAGCGTTGCTGTAGCAGCGCAGCCCACTGCGCGACAGCGGCTCGTAGGCCCACGGCAATGTGCGCAGGACCTCGCCCATCTTCTCGAGCGGGATCTGGTACCGCGCCTCCGACCGGACGGCGGACTCGAGTTGTTCGCAGGTCTCGTCGACGTTCTGCTCGCCGTTCTCGAGACGACCCATGATGTCGCACCAGGCGTCGAGGCTGCCGAGCACCGTGTCGGTGTCGGCGACGCCCGTGCAGTGGCCGAAGCCGGTCAGGAAGTTCTCGGGTTCGCGCGCGCAGAAGGCGAACTCGTCGCGGTCGCGCGTGCGCGCGTGCTTGACCAGCGGGATCAGGACGTGGCGGATCCGCGCCGCGTCAGTCAGTGCCCAGAGCGAGATCCAGGTCTCCAGCAAGCGCGGCGACCGAAACGCGACGTAGTGGCCGTAGGTGATCCGATCGTGGAAGCGGAGCAGGTTGTCCGTGAGGCGCTGCAGCGGCTCGAATCGCCGCGCGTCGAAGTCGCCGTCCTCGAACGCGCGCAGGATGAGCGACACACCGGTCGCGATCGACTGGAACGTGTGAATGTTGCCCATCGAGTAGAGCGCGTCGACCGCCCCCGTCGCGTGCGGGGTCATCCAGAACCGCTGGCCGACGCAGCGCTTGCTCGAGTACTGCAAACGGCAGGTGTGGACCCAGGGGCGCACTGCCACCGCGCGCTCGAACTGACAGCGGATCGCGGGGTAGTCGGACAAGAACGCCTGCCACTCCTGCTCCGCGCTGCGCCCATCGGTTCTTGGGAAGCGCCGGTTGTCCAGGCTGAGGCCGACGCTGCAGAGCTTGTTCGTGGACGTGGTGTGGTTGTCAAACGGGATCACCCACAGCCAGCCGCCGTCGAAGAAGTGGTGCAGCGTCCCCTGACTCCAAGGGGCCATCGTCCGCTCCACCGCGCGGAAGGTCTCGTAGGGTTCGACCCCGACCATGTGGGTGAACAGAGTCCGCGAGTTCGTCCGCATGCGCGGCGGCGTCTCCCGCAGCGAGAGCTGGTCGGCCAGGACCGAGCGGTAGCCGCTGGCGTCGACGACGAACCCGCACCGCATCGTGTCGTTCGCCGACGTCGTGACCGTCACCCCGTCCGCGTCGAACGAGATGTCCGTCGCCGTCGTCGCGGGCCGGCCGACGACCCCGGCGTGGAGCGCAGTCGCCCACAGCCACGCGTCGACGTCCTGGCGGAAGTAGTGCATCTCGTTGTACGAGGGCTGCGAGTCGTTCTCGGTCTCGGCGAGCGATGCCTGGGCGATGATCGCCTGCCACGAGTGCTCGGCGCGGTCGGCGCCCACCGTGTGGTACAGGAAGCCGAAGTTGTTCTTGAGACCGGACGACGGCGCGACGTGGCGGATGATCGACTCGGCGTTCGCGATGTGCAGCAGGTCGGGAACGTCGAAGAGCTCTGCAAGGAGGCGAAGCCAGAGCGAGGAGGGCGTCGTGGTCGATTCCCCGACCGCGAGTCGCGGGTGGGTGCCCTGGTCGAGGATCGCGACTCTCAGGCCGCGCCGGGCGAGGCACAGGGCGGTGATCGATCCAGCGAGCCCGGACCCCAGGATGACGACGTCGGTGTCGGCGAATCTACTAGAGCGTGACATGAGTCGAGATGACTCATTATCGGGGTTGCGCCGCGGGAGTCAGGGGGCCCGCAAGCCGGCCCGGCCAGCGCGTTATCCTCTCCTTCTGTTGGGGGGAGTCGCCGATCCACGATGCACTCGAACGCGCCGTTCGTTCATCGCCCGCGACCTCCGTGCGCCTCTGAACACGCCCGTGCTTCGTGACCTATTGTTCGCTGCGACGGCCGTGGCCGGGATCGAAGCGAGGCGTCCGCGGCCATCCTGACGTTTGTTTCCGGGTGCCTGGTCTTCGGCTGCCTCTGCGAATTGCGGTGCCATGCACCCCGCACCACAAGAGTTTGACCAACGTCCCGGGTTTCAACAACTTTGCCGCGGGCTCCCAACGATTCGGCTACGAGCCTCTTCAGGAGATCGCATGCAAAGCAGCCTCAGGACGTTGTTTCCCCTCCTTCTGGTTGGCGCGTTGTCATACGCGCCGGCGCAGACCATCCCCGGCGCCGCTCTGACGCACCAGCCGGCAGGCGCCCTTGCCGCAGGCACGACCACCACTTACCGCAGCGGAAGCCAGTACCACTTCGTGTTTCAAGGCGACGAGACGGTTCATTATGTGCTCGACGTCGATGATCCGGATGGGAGAGTCCGCGATGGGATGCTGCGCATCGAGGAGCTGGTCAGCGGAGCGATTCCGATCGCCCGCGGCGGCTTGACTTGGCGCTATGGATCGAACTGGACCGACGTACAAGCCCCAGACGCGCACGCCGCGGTGGCGGACACCACGCTCGTGCACTCACACCTCGACCCGGTCGGCCGCCTCACGTTGAGCTACCGGGAGAGTCGCGGCGGCCTCAACCTGCACAAGACCTACGAACTCTGGCTTGTCGGAAAAGTCCTCAAGCTTCGCGTCCGCGGCGCCAACGATTCCGGCCCGTCGTGGATCGGCAACTACTCTGGCTTCCGGCCAATGCCGTCGGAAAACACGCCGAACCCCGACGAACACCACGTACCGTACATGGACAATACCCCGCTGTTGCGCTTCGCGGGGAATCATTTCTTCTCGGTCTACGGTGACTGGCACCGCTGTAACGGAGTTACTGGCGCCAACAACGCGAGCGAGTATTCGTCACAATCCCCCAGCTCCATCGAGCACTACTACTTCGCAGCGGCAGCGCGCGACGAAAACGGCAACTTGCTCCGACCTGTCGACGAAACGATCAACTTGATTGTCACAGCGAATCCCAGCGACGCATTTCCGGAATCTAGCCACTACCGCTCACCGTACTATCAGGCCACGAGTGGGCGGATGATGCTATTCGGAGCACGACAAACTCCTAATGCCTGGCGAGACTATGCTGCCTCGTACGGATTTCTGGAAAGCGTGGGGCTGACTGACTCAACCATCAACCACCACAACACGTTTCGGTATGGCGCCATGCAAGCGATCAATCCGGGAAATGGCCTCCCGGGTGTGATTGGCTGTGAAAGTTCTGCACTGCCGAGTGTGGTGTCGCACGTGCAAGGCTCTTATTCCGTCATTGACCCAGATTCCCCCGCGGCACTGGCGCTTGCGGACCAAGAGTTTGGTGCATTGGCCGCGTCGGCGCGCGCTACGGGCGCGTTCTTCGCGAATATCGTCACACATAATTACTTGGATCAGTGGTCCACGGGGCCGTTTCCACCGGGGCAATACACTGCGCCAGCAAACCAAGGCATTGGGTACAACACTTCCATCCCATACGCTGTGGGGTCCAGCCTATTTGCGATACAATGGCCGACCACCAACGTCAGCTACTTGCCGTTTGCATCCGCCGTCGTGCGAGACTGGCAAGGGACAGCAACCCTGGGGTGGGACATCAGTTTGAATTTCAACAACCAAAACACGACGTTCGCCGGCTGGGGCTTCAGACTACAGCGCGCCGGCGCAAACCATGCATACGACGTGATCGTAAAACAACTCGAGCACGGGAAGGCTCAATTCGACTCCAACGCTGTGGCTTGGGACGCCGACAACTCACTGCCTCTCGAGATCCTGCATATCGATGCTCAATCCAACAGCGACCTACCTCACTCAGTCGGCGAGTTCCTTGCCTACAATTCACAAGCAGCTCGGCAGCTCCGGACCTACATGGAGGGCCCGCTGTACGGAGAGGCGGCGAAGCATCGCAGCAAAGCATTCAGTAATCAGGGGGTTCGGGATGGTGACCGTGCCACGTATCCTATTGAGAATACCGCGGGGACGAAGACGTTTGATCAGTGGGTTGTTCCAGACTATTCACTGCGCGGCATCTTGAGCACGGCCAGCGGCTATTCGGGAATGGGACAAGAGGCCAACTTCGCGACCGCTCCGGTGACCGGAGCTCCTCACGATGGCCCGGATGGCGACGTCGACGTGTTCAAGGATGATTGGATCACCACTATTGCAACCTACGGTCACAATGCGTTCGCGGGAAACAATGGTCATGTCAAGAATGCGTACTGGACGTATCAAGGCATTTTGACGCAGTACGCAATCCTCTCTGGCTACAGCCGAGCAATTCGGAGCTCCACAGTGACCTCGATTCGCTATGTGGACAAGACCAATCCGCTGACCAAGTTGGAGCTGGGCGATGCACTTGCAGCGGGCTGGGGCGACGGCTATTTCAAGAGCCCGCGCATTCAAGTCGAGTATGATTCCGGGCTCAAGTTCTTTGCCAACCACGATGATCCTGCGAGCCAGGGTGGCGGGACGAACTGGACCGTACGCGTCCCTCTGCCCGGAGGAGGACAGGAGGTCGTCGAGCTGAAGCCGAATGCGTTCGCTTGCGGTGATGGCACGTCGTTGCTCGTCCTGTTCAACGCGCGGCCTTCCGGCATGGCAGACTTCTTCGACTACGCCTGGGTCGAAGGACGATGGGAAGCGATCAACTACAGGTTGCCAAACCAAGGCGGCACGTCCAGCGCGCCGTTCTACTATCGGAACTTCCCCCCCGCGGCTGGCAGCATGGGCTTCAGCACAACGGCGGAGCCGCAATTCTATGAGGGCTTGATCATGCGCAACGACGTCCTCGGGGCATTCGTCGGCGCCGCGGGAGGCCTCTGGAATCCCAACGGGAGCGCCCCCGGGTGGTACTCCGGGCTCGTTGAGGTCGGCACGGCGGCGGCGCCGGCCTTGGCCAGCGTCGAAGTCCGCCACGAGGCTACCGCATTGGCGGTCGGCAAGCCGGAGGGCTTCGTGGCAATTGCGCACTACAGCAACGGCGGATGGCGAGATGTCACTACACTAGCCAGCTGGTCGGCGACCGGCCCGGCGACCGTGAACAAGAGCGGTGCAGCGACTGCCACCGCCCTTGGATCGGTCGTCGTGTCGGCCAGCTACAGCGGTCTTGTTGGAGCGAGCCAATCGTTGCCCGTGTCGGACGCGGTTACGGCAGAGGCGGGGCCCGACGTCACGGTCGCGGCGGGCGATGTCGTCAGCTTCGACGGCAGTACTTCGTCAGATCCCAAGGGCGGATTGCTCTCTTACTCCTGGGATTTCGGGGACGGCTCCGGTTCGGATTCCGGAGCCCGGGTGTCGCACGTCTATACCGTTCCCGGCACCTATGCCGTGGTGCTCACGATCGATGACGTCGAAGACAATCAAGATCTCGACACCCTCACCGTTACCGTGACGGGCAATGGGCGGCTGGCCGGCCATGACTTGGAGGACGGAAGCGCGGACTCGTTCTCGGTGCACGCCGGGACGTGGGGAGTGTTCGATGGCGACTTGACCCAGCTCGAGACAAACGGCGACGCCGGCGTCAAACTCGTCGACCCGGCCACTGCCGTGGAGCTCCAGTTCGGGGACATTCACGCCTCGACGCGCATCGAGCTATTGACGAGCGGCGGTGCGGCAGGAGCGGGCCTCGCGATCTGTGGTGCCAGCGGGTCACCGCTGACGGAGGATTGCTACATCGCTCAGTTGAATGGGGCGGGCATCCTGGTGTTGGTAAAGGTGCAGGGTGGCACCGTGACCCAGCTGTTCAACAAAGTGGCCGGTGTAGACACGGCCGTGCCGCATGACCTTTCGGTTCGAACCTACCATGTGGCCGGCAGCGGGCGCGTGCTTCAGGTGCTGCTCGACGGCGTCACGGTGATCAGCGGAACGGACGCGAACCCGCTCCCGGGGGGAGGAGTGGGCTTGGTGACCCGCAACGCGCACACGCGGTTCGCCCATTTGTTCGTCGACGCGGCATTCCTACCCGGCGGGCCACAGGGACAGTAGGGCGTCGCCGCGCGCACGCGAGCCGGTCTGCTCGCTCGTCGGGGACTCGGGCGTCCCCCCACGACGGCGTCCGCGCTGCCGGCCGTTCGCGCCTCCTGAGCGCGAAGCAGGGGGTCTGGACTTCGCACCGAGCAGCTGGGCTGGGTTCACGTGGACAGAATCCGCCCAGGCCGCGTGCAACGTGATTGATCACGCAGACGGGTGCCATGCACGCGCTACGGCTAACTTCGACCCTGTTCAGCGTAGGCTAAAGCGCGGCGTGGTCGGAGCCCCAGGCCCGCCCGTTGTCGTCCTCGGTTTGCCTCGAACAACGGCATTCTGACTGTTCTGCGGCGTTTCCCGGTGACCACCGCCCACCTCGTGCGCACCGGTAGCTTCTGCGGGAGACAGCCTCGACGAGTGCGGTGGCAACACCGCACGCACCGAGTCAGTCACCCGGGGGGTCGACCTTGAGCGTTGGTGACGCTTGTTCCCATGGGTGCCTCTTCGCCGTTCTGGGAACTCCTCCGGCATTGGCAGAGATGAGCACGCCAGACGTCATGAGGGTGGCGGTACTTTGCAAGCATGTGATTGACTAGCTTGACGCTCCGCACGAGTTGCGCCTGTTTTGAACAGGTTCATATCGACGTTCGTCCACACGTCGTCGGATCACCTACTGTTCGAGCGCGTTCGAATCAGAAGCATCGAAGGCCCGATTCGCACCCCCCGACGTACCATCCCCCCACCCATGAACCTGCTCGAGTTCCTCCGCGACGTCCCCGACTTCCCCAAGCCCGGAATCATCTTCAAGGACATCACGCCGCTGCTGGCCAGTCCCCAGGCCATGCAGCACTGCATCGACCAGATGGCCGAGATCTTGCACGGCCAGGACGTGCATCACATCGCGGCGGTCGAGTCGCGAGGCTTCCTGTTCGGCATGCCGCTTGCCATGCACATGGGCATCGGCTTCACGCCGATCCGCAAGCCCGGCAAGCTGCCGTGGAAGACCGAGGAGGTCGAGTACTCGCTCGAGTACGGCACCGATCGGCTGCAGATCCACCAGGACGCGTTTGCCAAGGGGCAGCGCGTCGCGCTGGTCGACGATCTGCTCGCCACCGGCGGCACCATGGACGCGGCCGGCCAGCTCGTCGAGCGGCTCGAGGCGCACGTCGTCGCCTGCCTGTTCGCGGTCGAGCTCGGCTTCCTGCCCGGCCGCGGCAAGCTGGGGCGATACCCGGTGCACGCGCTGGTGCAGATCGGCTGACGATCAAGCCGGGCGCGCGTTCCGGCCGACAGCAGCATAGGATCGAACGCATGCTGCTCCGCACCACCGCGCTCTGCCTTCTGCTCGCAACCAGCGTCTCCGCCCAGTTGGGGCGGTTCTCGCTGCCCGTGGGGCCGCACATCGAGCGGGCGGCGAGCGGGGCGCAGATCACCCTGAAGGTCGTGCGCGACACGGCGACGACGGTCGTGATCGAGATCGCCGGCGCTCCACCCAGCGCGGCGTGTTTTCTGCTCGCCGGAACGATGGTCCGGCCCGAGCCAGAGATCGCCGACGGGCGGCTCGGTGTCGATCTGACCACACCGGTCGTGCTGCTACCGATGGGCTACGCCGACGCCCGCGGTCAGGCCGCGCGCGCCCTGGTCGTGGCCGCCGACGCCGGCATGCGCCGCGCCGTGATCATGCAGGCCTTGGCAATCCGGCTCGGAGACACTGCGCACCGGCCGGTCCTCGCAGTGGCAATCTCCCAGCCACGTCGCCTCGACTGAGATCGCGCTACTGCACCTGCGCTCGCGTGGCGACGATCACGCCGGTCGAGCCGGCTTCGAGCTGCGAGACGCCTCCGCCACCGAGCACACCGTCGCGCAGCCAGTGGCAAACCAGTCCCCAAGTCGCGTCGTCCTGCGGCAGACCGACGAACCGAAAGTGACCGTCCGCGTCGCTGTGCGTGCACACCGTAGTCGTGGTGAGGCTCGGCGAGGGGGGCAACGCCGCCGCCTGGCCGCCGGCCCGGTGCAGCGCGACCCAAGCACCCGCCACCGGATGTCCGCGGGCATCCAGCACGACCCCCTCGATGGCGGCCCCCTCGACCAGGCGCAGTCTCTGGTGCCGGGCAGCGTCGGCGGCCGCAACTGCGCGGCTGGTGACGCCGTGACCACCTGCGTCGACCGCGACGACCAGATCGCCGGCGGGCACCGCACCGAACTCGAAGCGTCCACCGCGATCGGTATACGTCACGTACGGCGGCTCCACCTCCGTCGCGGCCGCGCGCCACAGCACCACGCGCGCCTGTGGCAGCGGTACGCGCGCGGCGCTCTCGACCACACCGCGCAAGGTGCGGCGCGGCCCGACGCGCACCTCACCGAAGTCGGCGTCGCCGTCGACCAGACCGGCATCGACCGGCAGCAGTCTGCCCTCGACTTCGACGAAACCGAGCAGCACTCCCTCGGGCAGACCGCGGAGCGCGACCTCGCCGTCGGCATCGGTGCGCGCAGCCCATTCGAACGGCACGGTGTCGGTGGGCGACGAGGCCAGGTAGCGACAACCCGCCAACGGCTGACCTGCCGCATCGACCAGGCGCATCGATCGTTCGAAGCCCGCCACCAACCGCACATCCCACGGCATCGCTTCCGCCCGCGGAATGCGCACGATCGCCGGCGCATGGCCGGCGGCTCTCACATGCAGTGTGACGGAGCCGAAGGTCATCAGTGAGAAGCGCCCGTCGGCATCGCTGACGACGGTGCGATCTCGATGAGCGCTCTCGGAGATCCGTGCCCCTGCACACGGATCACCCCGAGCATCGAGCACGCGCCCGTGGACCTCGCGCCCGCGCTGCAGGTGCGCGGCCAGGTCGCCCACGCTCGCGATCGGCCGCAGCGGCCGGCGCAACGACATCGCCCCACCGCCGTGTTCGGCCCACAGCACAGCGAAGACCTCCCAACGCGGGGCGCGCAGATAGCCGCGCTCGAACGGCAGCGAGAAACGACCGTCGGAATCGGTGCGTCCTGCGGCGCGCTGCTCCGGGTACGCCAGGCACGCCATGCGCTGGAAGCTGGCCGCCTCCGGCCGCAGCGCGATCTCGACGCCGGGCACGGCCGCCCCACCGAGACCGTGGAGGGTGCCCGCGACGCGGCATTCCGGTTCGAGCACGAGATCGCACGCATCGCCCGCCATCACCGGAAACCGCACGGCACTGCGAGTTCCGGCGGCAGCGGCAGCGATGGCAAATGGGCCGCGGTGCGGCGGCGAGAACGAAAACCGGCCGTCGTCACCCGCGATGACGACTGCCCCGTCCTGTCCACCACCTGCGTCCACCGTCGCCCCGGTCAACCCCGGTAGGCCGATCGGCGTGCGCCAGCGCACGCCGACCTCGGCCGCCGCGGGGTCACCGTCAGCGGAGAACACACGCCCCATGACGGTCTCGAATTGAGCCGACGCCGGCGCACCGAACACCACGACCGCGAAGACTGTGGCGAACCGCCACATCCACCGTCTCGCCCACGGGACCGCTGCCGCGCATTTCAACATCTGGGATACCTACGCGGCCCCGACACACCAGTGAGTGTGGCTGTTCTGAAATTGTTGAAAACGACTGAAATGTCCGCAGTTGTCGACCGATCATCCTCAAGCCAGGCATGGTCGCCTGGCGCCTGCTCTTTCCCGTCTTCGACGATAAAGGCAAACCCACCGGAAGGTGGGGACGCAAAGCCATTGGGCCTCAAGGCGGCGCAACACCGCCCAGGCAGCCGGTTCCCGAATTGAAGCGAGACGTAGCGACACGCTACCCGAACGAGCCTCTTCAGAAGGACGACGGAACGGCTGCCCCCTTGGCGGCGCCTCTTCACGCGGGTTTGCCACCCACCCCTTCACCTTCTGAACTCAACATGGCTCGTTCCGCTGCTGCTACTCTCCGCCCCAAGGCTGCCACCACGACCGCGCGCAAGGCCGGCCCCGCAGCCGACAAGACCACGCCCCCGCCAGCTCCCCGCCGCGGCGCGCCGGACGATCTCGAGCAGATCTGGAAGACCTACAAGTCGACCAAGGATCTGAACCTGCGCAACATCCTCATCGAGAGGCACGTCGGCCTGGTTCGCACGATCGCCGAGCGCTTGCTGCAGACCCTGCCCAAGTCGATCGAGCTGGACGACCTGACCTCGGCCGGCACCTTCGGCTTGATGGACGCGATCGACGGCTTCGACCTGGCGCGCGGCATCAAGTTCAAGACCTACTGCACGACGCGCATCCGCGGCTCGATCCTCGACGAGCTGCGCTCGCAGGACTGGGTGCCGCGCCTCGTGCGCCTCAAGGCACACCGCCTGGAGAAGGCGATGCGCAAGCTCGAGGGCGAGCTGGGCCGCGATCCCAACGAGTTCGAGCTGGCCGAGGCGATGGGCATGACGATCGCCGAGCTGCAGGCGACCGAGACCGAAGCCAACGCGAAGACCATCTTCTCGCTGTCGGAGAAGTGGGACGATGGCGACGACGACAAGGAGATGGAGAAGGTCGAGATCCTGGCGGACAAGAAGGGCCCGGACCCGGTCCACTCGATCCACCAGAAGGACCTGCTCGAGGTGATCACCCGCAACCTCACCAAGAAGGAGCGGTTGATCATCATCATGTATTACTACGAAGGTCTGACCATGCGCGAGATCGGCGAGATCATGCAGCTCACCGAGTCGCGCGTCTGCCAGATCCACAGCAACGTCATGGCGCGCCTCAAGGCGCAGCTCGACCAGGTCCACCTGCAGGCGAGCTGAAGCCAGCGCACGGCACGCGACCGCGGCGCCAGGCCGGGTCCGGCCGACTGTCGCCTTCTGCAACACTCCGCGGCGAGCGTCGACGTCCAGCTGCGGGCCCCGTCGTGCCGAAAGAAACCGAGTGTCCGGGGACCGAGAACCCACGAGCATGACGGCCGCACGCACCGCCGACGAGATGACTGCCGAGCTTGGCTCGTTCGTAGTCACCGACAGCGCCAGCACAGTGCTGCGGTCCGCTCCGATCGGCGCTTCGGTGGTCGTCCTGCTGCACGACCCGGTCGGCCAGCGGGCGGCGATGCTGCACTACCTGTTGCCGAACAGCCGGCCGCGGCCGGCGCGCGCGGCGCGCCAACTGGCGCTGTTCGGCGACGAGGGACTGGCCATGCTGCTGGCGCACATCGAAACGCGGCTGCGCAACCCGCTCGCCGCCAGCGTACACGTGATCGGTGGCGCGGACATGGAAACCAGCCACGACACGGCCTACTGCCCGATGACGTTGGGCAGTCGCAATCTCGCCATCGCGCGCACCACCTTGGACGCGGCGGGCATCGAGTACGACGACGCGCACACCGGAGGACGTTGCCACCGCGTGGTGACGTTCGACGTGGCGACGGGCGAGCTCTCGGTCGACGCGTTGCCGGTGGAGGAGGCGCCGTGAACAGCGCGACCGACTTGCGCCGCGACGTCGAACGGCTCCAAGCCCTGCCCAGCCACACTCGCCGGCTGATGCGCATTCTCGCCCAGCCTGGGCACTCGACCGACAGCCTGCTCGAGGAGATCCGCAGCCAACCGCGGCTGGGCAAGCGCATGCTCGAGCTCAGCAACTCCGCGGTGTGGGACATTCCGCGCGCGATCACCGACCTGTCGGAGACGGTCGCCTACCTCGGCGTCTCCAACTTGGTGCGCATGGTCGTCTGCGACAGCCTGTTGCCGTTCTTCACGCGGCGCGGGTCGGGACACCAGGCCGCGTTCGCCGACGCCTACCGCCACAGCCTCGCCTGTGGAATCGCGACCCAGGAGCTGGCGCTGGCCACCAACTCGGCCGACTCGCGGACGGCGTTCGCCACGGGCGCGCTGCACAACATCGGCCGGCTCGTGCTGATTCCCAAGGTGGCGACGCGCCGCGACGATCTGCGCATCGCAGCCGCCGACGGCAAGTCGATCGTCGAAATCGAACGCGCCGCACTCGGCATCGATCATGCCGCCGCCGGCGCCCTGATCGCCGACCGTTGGGAGCTGCCGGACAACCTGCGGCGCACGATCCGCATGCACCACCAGCCAGAGCTGATCGCCGACGACGACGAGCTCACGCCGATGGTGTACATCGCCGACATTCTGCTGGCGCAGATGGGCATCTCGGCCGGGGTGCGCGGCATGCTCGGCGCGATCCACCCCGCGATCACCGAGCGGCTGCACCTGCGCGCCGAGGACTACGATCGCATCCGCGCCGCGGTGCATCGCGACCTACCCAACCTGCTCGCACTCATCGGTCTCGCCGAGCTGCCAGATCCGCGGCCTCGGTACGCGTATCCGTGAAGACCGCAGCCGACGCACGCGGAGGCATCCTCGAGCAGCTGGCGGAGTCCATCATCTCCGCCACCACGGGCGCCCTGGCGCGGCTGTCCGGTCAGAGCTTGCGCACGCGGGTCGGCACCCCCCAGGTGATCGAAGGCCGCGCCCTCCTCGAGGCGATGCAGCAGCCATTGGCGGTGATCCGCGCCGTCCTCGACGGCATGCCGACCGCGCAAGGCCGCCAGCAGGCGGTGTGCGTCGTGATGCCGGCCAAGGACGCCGCGACCCTCGTCGGCTTCATGATGATGAAGCCGGAGAACCTGATCGAGCAACAGCGCAACCGCGGCGAGATCGACCCGCAAACCAAGCACCTGCTGCAAGAGATCGCCAACGTCGCCTGCTCGGCCGTCGTCGGCCGGCTGCGCAGCGCCCTGGGCATTCGCATCAAGGTCGGCTCCCAGGACCACGGCATCCTCGAGCCGGGCGCGACGCCGGACGACTTGATCGACGAGGGAGAGTACGGGGCGGTGCCGTTCTCGGTCGCTATCGGCGAACACTCCAAGACCGAGTGGCGGCTGCTGCTCGAGCGCGACGCCGCCGAGTCGTGGCACGGCGACGCGCTGCCGGTGATCGACGAAGCGCACGCGCATGGCCGCGTCGACGCCTACCTGGAAGACGACCGGCTCGCCGCCGACCTGCAGAAGGTCTGCGGACAGCTGGACGTCGAGGTGATCGCGCACCCGGCGACCGACATCCCCAACCCCGCCGCGCACAGCGGCGGCCTCGTGGTCATCGACGTGCCGCTCGACGACCCGCGCCGGTTCGAGTGGTGCCGGCGACTCAAGGCCTTCGATTCGGAGACGCGGGTCCTGCTGGTGGTGCACCACCCGACCCGCGAACGGATCTTGCGCGCGTTCATCACGACCGCCGACGCGATCCTCGGCACCCCGCTGGAAAGCGAGCTGCTGGCGGCCAAAGTCGGGGCGCTGGTCGCGCTGAAGGGCGGCTGAGACGCGGGACCGCGCTTGCGCGCGGCCGGCGTGGCGAGTCCGATGGCCCCCCGGTCCGCCACCGCCGCCCTGCCCGTGAACCGCCTGCTGTCCGTTTGGTTGCCCGCCCTCCGCCCGCGCACGCTCCCCGCCGCGGTCGCTCCCGTGTTGATGGGAACCGGTCTGGCCGCGCGCGACGGGGCCTTCCATGCGTGGGCGGCGGCTGGCGCCCTGCTCGGCGCGCTGCTGCTGCAGATCGGCACCAACTTCGCCAACGACTACTACGACTTCGTCAAGGGCGCCGACGGCGACGACCGCCTCGGCCCCGCGCGCGCGACCCAGTCGGGCTGGGTCCGCCCCGAGGACATGCGGCGGGCGTTCTTGTGGGTCTTCGCCCTGGCCGCGCTGGTCGGCGCCGGCCTCATCGCGCGCGGTGGGTGGCCGATCGCGGTGATCGGCATCGCTTCGCTGGCGTGCGGCTATCTGTACACCGGCGGCCCGCGGCCGCTGGGTTACCTGGGTCTCGGCGATCTCATGGTGCTGGTGTTCTTCGGCCCGGTCGCGGTCGCGGGCACGCACTACGTACAGACTCTGCTCTGGAGCCCGACCGCGGCCGTCATCGGTCTCGGACCCGGTTTGCTGGCGACGGCCCTGCTGGCCGTCAACAACCTGCGGGATACCGAGTCCGACGCGCGCGCCGGCAAGCGCACGCTCGCGGTGCGGTTCGGTCGCGAGTTCGCCAAGCGAGAGTTCGCCACCGCGTTGCTCGGCGCGGCGGCAGTCCCGGTCGTGGCGTGGCTCGCGCTGCGCGGTCCCGCCGCGGGCTTGTCGGCGACCGCCGCGTGTCTGCTGGCGATTCCCGCCCTGCGTCGCGTGCGGCGCGCGGCGCCCGGCGACCGCTTGCTGGAGCCGCTGGCATCGACTGGCCGCGTGCTCGGGCTCTACGGCGTGCTGTTCACGGCCGCCTGCCTACTGGCGCGCTGACTTCGACTCACTCGTGGCGCAGGGCCTGGATCGGGTTCATCTGCGCCGCCCGCCACGCGGGATACAAGCCGAACACGACGCCGGTCGAGCACGAAATCGCCAGTGACAGCGCTACCGCCCACGCGGTGATCACCGGCGGCCATCCGGTAAACGTCTCGCCGACGAACGACATCGCCACGCCGAAGATCACTCCGAGCGCCCCGCCGATCGCGGCGAGGGTCACGGTCTCGATCAAGAACTGCGTCGTGATGTCGCCTTGCGTCGCGCCGATGGCGCGCCGGATGCCGATCTCGCGCGTCCGCTCGGTGACACTGGCCAGCATGATGTTGAGGATGCCGATGCCACCGACGAACAGCGAGATGCTGGCGATGATCAACAAGCCGATGTCGAACATCCGCTGTGCGCTCTGGCGCGAGGCCAACAGCTCGAGCGGCACGGTCATGTCGTAGTCGCGCTTGGCGTGGTTCTTGACCAAGACCGCCTGCACGCACTTGGCGGCTTCCAGCACGTCGTTGGCGTCGGCCGCCTCGCACACCATCTGGTGCAGCTCGACGCGGCGGTTGGTGTAGCTCGACCCGGTGTACTCGATCTCTTGGAAGCCCAGCCGGTCCACCACCGTGTCGAACGGCGCGTAGACCTCGTAGCGGCGGTCGTCCACCCCCAGCGCGGTCTGCGCCATGCCGCGGAACTCGTAGTCCGGCAACACCCCGACGATGCGGTAGACGTCGCCGCCGACCTTGAGATCGAGCGTCAACGGATCGCCGGCAAATCCCAGCTCGCGCAACAGCCGCGCGCGCACGACACACACGCGCTTGCGCTCGGACTCGTCGCTCGGCGTCAGCGCCCGGCCGAACACCGGCCGCAAGTTCAGGTTGTCCAGATACTCGGGTTTGACGCCGCGCAGCGCGCCCGCGAGTCGCTTGCTGCGGAACCAGATCCAGCTCTTGCGCTCGTGGACCGGCAACACACGCGACACCAGTGGCACTGTTTCGCGGATCTGCTGGACGTCGTCGAAGGTCAGGCCGTAGCGCAGGATCGACGACTCTTCGGCGTTCGCCTTCTCCTCGGCCGGCGGCTCGACGGCGTTGACGATGATGTTGCGAATGCCCATCTCGCCGATCTCTTCCAGGATCTGGCGCCGGGCGCCCTCGCCCAGCGAGACCATCGCCATCACCGAGCCGATGCCGAACACGATGCCCATCGCGGTGAGGATCGAGCGGAGCTTGTGCCGGCCCAAGCTGCGCAGCGCCTCACCGAACATCTCCAGCTGGATCACGGGCGCTCCCCGGCGGCGACGGGCTGGCGCTCGTCGATCTCGATCAGACCATCGCGAATGCCCACTCTGCGCGGCGCCGCCTCGGCGATCTCTCGGTCGTGCGTGATCATCACAATCGTCGCGCCCTGGTCGTGCAGCTCGCCGAACAGCTCGAGGATCTGGGCTGAGGTCGAGGTGTCGAGGTTGCCGGTCGGCTCGTCGGCCAGCAGCATGGCCGGGTCGTTGACCAGCGCGCGTGCAATGGCGACGCGCTGGCACTCGCCACCGGAGAGCTGGTTGGGAAGGTGGGTCAGCCGGTGGGAAAGACCGACGCGCTCGATCATCGCCTCGCAGCGAGTGTGCCGCTCTCGCCGGGGCCGCCGCGCGTAGAACATCGGCAGCTCCACGTTCTCGCGGACGGTCAAATGGGGCACCAGCTGAAATGACTGGAACACGAAGCCGATGCGCGTGTTGCGAATCCGCGACAGCTCGCGGTCATCGACCGCAGCAATGTCGCTGCCTTCGAACCGGTACACTCCGGTGCTCGGGCGGTCGAGACAACCGAGAATGTTGAGCAACGTCGACTTGCCGGAACCCGACGGCCCGACCACGGTGACGTAGTCCCGCCGGCGCACGACCAAGTCGATGCCGCGCAGCACCGGCACCGGGTTGGCCGACGTGCCGTAGGTCTTGAACACCTCGTGCAGGGCCAGGACTTCGGCCGCCGCGTCCGGCGCGCCGGCCGTCACGGACCGCCTTCCTGCGCGACCTCGACCTCGGCTGCGTCGTCGGCAGCGTTCTCGTCGGAGCCCGCCTCGGCGTCATCGCCGCTCTCTTCATGCTTGTCCCTGCTGTCCGGCGCCGCCAGCTTGGGATGGTACAGCAGCACCTTCTCGCCCGCCTCCAGCCCCTTGGAGACCTCGATGTACACATCGCTGCTGAGGCCGACCTCGACCGCGCGCCGCTCGACCTCGGAGCCGTTGGCGACGTGCACGAAGCGCTCACCGCCTTCCAAGAAGACACACTGCAGCGGTACGTAGACGACTTCTTCGAGGGTGTCGATCTGGATTTCGGCTTTGGCGCTGATGCCCGGCTTGAGCTCGTGCTCGTTGGGCACCGTGATCTCGACGTCAAACTTTTTGACGTTGCTGTTGCCGTACGGGTCGGAGCCGCCAGCGATCAGCGCCACCTTGGCCACTTCACCCTCGAGCACCAAGCCGGGATACGTGTCCATGGTGATCAGCGCGGTCAGCCCCTGCTTGACCTTGCTGATGTCCGCCTCGTGCACTTCGAGCTTGACCTGCATCACCGACAAAATCGGGATCGTCATCACCGTGTAGCCGCGGTACACCGAGCCGCCGATCTTGACTTCCTGGCGATACCACGGCTGCTTGGGGTCGCCGTAGACGACGATGCCGTCGGCCGGCGCCTTCAGCTCCATGCCGGCCAGGTCCTCCTTGGCCTGCTCGATGCGCTCTTCGAGCTGGCGCACGGCCTTCTCGGACTGCTGCACCCTGACCGTCTTCTCCGCGACCTCGGTCGTCGCGCGCTTCTCGGCGGTCTCCAGCGCCCGCCGTTGCTCCTCGACCGCGTTCTTCTTCTCCGCGGTGGTCATCGGCAGCGTGTACTTGTTGTGCAGCTTGATGCCGAGATCGGCCTCGTCCTTCTGCACCTCGGCCTTGCGGAACGCGATCTCGTGGTCCTCGAGCTCCGCTTGGTTGATGTACTTGAGCTCGATCAGCTTGCGCGAGTCCTCGAGCTTCTTCTTGGCCTTGTTGTACTGCGTCATCGCGTCGGCCAAGGCGATCTCCAGCTTGCGCATCTCCTGCGGCGCATCGCCCTGCTCGTAGCGTTCGAGCTCCTTCTCGGCCTTCGCCAGGGCGACTTTGGCGCCCTCGATCTTGGTGACGTTCTCGATCTTGGTAACTTCGAGCTGGGTCCGGTTGCCCTCGAGCTCGGTCTGCTTCGACAACAGCTGCATTTCGAGCTCTTCGAGCGCCTTCTCCGCATCCTTGGTGTCGAACTTGATGAGGACATCGTCCTTCTTGACGGCCTCGCCCTCAGGCACCAGGAAAGTGATCTTGCCGGAGCCGCGGAACTCCGGCTTGATCTTCTCCGACTTCTGCGCGACCAGGTTGCCGGTCTCGGTCAGCGTCACGTTCAAGGTGCCCCGCCGAACGGTGTAGGTCGCCAGCTCGGCGTCGGCGTCCACCGGGGTGGCGAACACGGTGGCGTTGACGACCGCCCCCAGACCGGTCAATCCCGCAGCAATACCGACGACCAACAAGACAATCTTCTTCGCGCTCATCGCCACATCCCGTCGTCGTCAACGAATAGAAGGCCCAGGTTGCGCAGCAGGCGCAGACTCTGGATGAAGTGATCGGCCTTCAGGTTGATCAGCGCGTTGCGCGCGTTGACCAATGACTGCCGTGCATCGAGCAGGTCGCGGTTCTCGAGCTCACCGGCCTCGTACCGGATGGTGTTGATCGCCACTGCTTTCTCCTGCTGCTCGATCTGCTCGTGCTGCAGGATGATGCGCTTCTCGACGCTGCGCAGCTGGCGCAGCTGATCGCGCACGTCGAGATCGAGGTTCTCCAACCGCAGCTGGAACGCGCGCTCGGCCTGTTCGAGGCCGATGAGCGCGTTGCGGTAGCTGTTGCGCTCCGGCTTGCGCTGCAGCGGGATTTCCATGCTGATCCCCGCGGAGAGGTCCCAGTCGTCCGGCGAGGCGCCGCGCAGCCGGTCGTCCCCGCCGATGAAATTGGCACCGACGCTGAGGCTGACGTCCGGCAGCAGGCTGTTCTCGGCGATCCGCACTCCGCGCCGCACATCCTCCAGCTGCTCGCGCTCGGTGAGCAGGTCGAGGCGATTGTTGCGCGCGGCGCGCACCGCCGACTCGACGTCGATCCGCACCGGATCGAACGGCGGCTCCTCGTCGACCAACTCGATCACCGCGGAGTCGGGCAGGCCGAGGTAGATCTTGAACTCCTCGATCGCGCGCTCGAAGCGGGCGCGCGCGTCGATGAGAGCGTCCTCGGCATCGATCTCGCGCGTGCGCGCGCGGAACAGGTCCTGCTCCTTGATCCGGTCGACCTGCAGCAGAGCCTCGGCCTTCTGACGGTCGAAGACGGCTTGCTCGAAGTTCGCCTCTTCGTTGACCAAGGTCTTCTTCTGGCTGACCAGGTTGAAGAACCGCTGGGCGGTGTCGATCGAGAAGTCCTGCCGGAAGAGCTCGAAGTCGCGCACCGAGTAGACCAGGGAGCGCTCGGCCTGGGTCAGCGCCTCGTGCGAGATGTCGTAGCCGAAACCGCGCAGCAGGGGCTGGGTCAGATTGACGCCGACCGCCGAGCCGTAGCTCTGCTCGGCGCCGAACCCGATCCCCGCATCGCCCAGCGTGCGCGAGAGCGAGCCGTCGACCCCCACCGTGCCGCCAGTCGGCAGGATCTGACTCACGCCGAGGCGGCTGGAGATCGACGTCGAACGCGACCGGCTCTCGTCGACGCCATAGCCCGCACTGACCTGGCCATTGATCTGCGGGCCGAAGTTGAACCTGGTCAACGTGTGGCTCAAGCCAGCTTGGTAGAGCGATTCCCGCCGCCCCTTGAAGCCGCGATTGCTGGCCACCGCGATGCGCAACGCCTCCTCGAGGTCGACGACGTAGACCGCTTCTTGCGGTACCGCGTCCGCCGCGGCCACCCCAGCCGCCTCGTCCTCGGACTCCTGGTGGGGCACCTCCTCTTCGGAGAGCTCCTCTTCTGCCGGTTCCTCTTCCGGCGGTGCCTCTTCTGGAAGGGGCTCGGGCTCGATCAGGGTCGCGCGGCGCTCCGCCTCCATCACGCGAGTCGTCGGCTCCAGCACCGACGCCACCTCGGCATCGGCGTCTTCGACCCACGCGGAGACGCCACAGCCAGAGGCGACCAGGGACAAAGGTACGACAGCGAGCCGGCAGACGGGGTTCATGCACGACCTTGGCGGAGGGGACGACCCGCAGTGGACGCCCCGCGGGACTGCGAACTTCCCTGCCGACACAAACGTTGCGTCCGCAGCGGAGCAGACGGGCGCCGGCGCAATCGCCAACGGATACGGTAGGTCGTATACAGCAGGGGCAGGGGTCCTCGCGAGGTGGGTGCGAGCAGCAGGACGTCAGGCCTAACCCATCGTCAACGCAGAGTTACCAAGAAGGTTCGCCGTCGGCCTCGCCAGCGCGCAGGGCGCGCACCCGACGCTCCGCCGAACGGCCGGCACGACGGACGATTTCCAGGGCGCGCCGCGCCGCGTCCGCATCCGGTGCGGCCAGCGCCAGCTCCGCCTGCACCTCGATGGTCCCCAGCAGGTTGTTGATCGCGTGCACCAACGCGCGCACGCGGCGGTCTTCGACCGGATCGCCCATCCGCTGCATCCTACCGCCACCGACCGCCGCGGCCGAGTGCCGCAACCATCATCACGCCTGTCGAGCAACGCGGCAGGGAAGTGGGTGACGCGCACCCCACAACCCCCACATGTGGCGGTGCGAGCGCTTGGCACTCGGCTTGCTAGACCGACAGGCGCCCATGCATTGGCGCAAGAACTCCCCCTGGCTACTGATCCCCCCGGCACTCGCCGTGGCCCTGGTCATCGGCCCACGATCACCGCTGACCGAAGCCGAACCCGCGCCGGCGGCCGCGGCCGACCCCTACGACCCGAGCCTGTGGTTCGCCCTCGCCGCCACCGGCGCGGCGCTGCTCTTCGTCGGCATCCTGCTGCGGCGACGACCGGCACCAGCGCCGCGGACTTCCCCCACCAGTGGCGCGCTTCGCCTGGACGACAGCCTCAGTCTGTCGAAGACCGCGCGCATCCACGCGGTGCAGTTCGGTGCGCGGCTGTTGATCGTCGGCGAGTGTCGCGGCCGCCTCAGTGTGTTGGCGGAAGATGAGGCGAGCGCTGCCGCCGAAGACCACTCCGGCGCCGAGCCCATCGACCTCGTGATCCCGCGCCGCGACGCGCGGGCTGCGCCCGCGGCGCAACGCCCACGCACCGCCTCGCGCAGTCCGAAGACCGCCGAGCTGACGGATCTCGCCAAGCTCCTGGACCTGGCCGGGGTCGATGCCACCTCTTGAACATCCGCAGCGCGACCCCGTGCGCCAGCGCTACTTCTTCGGCACAACCCTGCGCCATGCGCTCGCCGCCGCCCACGCCGAGTGCGGCAAGGACGCCCTCTTGCTGCGCACCTTGCCGGGCCCGCGCGGCTATGTCGTCATCGTCCGCCCGGCCGCGGCGCCGCCCTCGACACAACAGACCGAGGAGCCGACGGTCGAGATTCCGCGGTTGCCGCGCGCGACCGGGCCCGAAGCCGCCCTGTTGCGCCAGGGCCGCGCGTTCGGCATGAGCACCGCTCTCCTGGATGCGCTGCGCACCGCGTTGGGTCCCGGCGACGACGTCGACCACGCGGCCGCCACCGCCGCCCTTTCGCACCTGCTGCCGACCTGCAAGCTGGCGCTGCCGCAGTTCCACACCACGGTCTTGGTCGGACCCAGCGGCGCCGGCAAGAGCGCCACCGCGACCAAGCTCGCCGTGGCCGCGGCCGCCGCCGGCGAGCGTGCGGTGTTGCTGCGTCTCGACCCGACCGCGCGCGCCGCTTGGCGCGAGCACGCGGCCACCGCATCGGCGCACTACGCGGTGGCGACCGTGGCCGACATCGAAGGCGCACTACGCCTGCGGCGCGCCCACGAGGACGTGCAGCGCTGGATCGTCGACACCGAAGCGCTGCGCCCGCGACGCCCGACCGCGGTGTCCGCGATGGCACGCCAGCTCGAGCCACTGCGCCCCGCGACGGTCGTGTGCTTGCCCGCGACCCACCGCCCCGCCGATGCGGCCGCGGTGCTCACTGCCGCCACGCCGCTGGCGCCGGCCGCAGCCGTGGTCACGAAGTGGGACGAGACCAGCCAGCCGGGCGAGATCCTGTCGCTGCTGGCCGAGGCAGAGCTGCCCTTGTCCCACGTCGCGGTCGGCCCCGACCCGCACACGGACTTGGTGCACGCCGATGCTCGGGTCCTCGCCGAGTGTGTCCTCCGCCGCCCCGCCGAGGCCCCCGCATGAGCCGCCGCACTCCGTGGCTGGCGATCGCCGGGGCCAAGGGCGGCGTTGGCAAGACGACGATCGCCGTCAATCTCGCCATCCTAGCGGCACGTCAGGGCTACGCCCCGCTGCTCGTCGACCTCGACCCGGGCCTCGCCAACGTCGACGTCTTTCTGCGACGCGCGCCATCGGCCACGCTCGACGATGTGCTGTGCGGAGACGTCGACATCGAGCACGCCGTGTTCGACGGTCCCGCGGGGATCCGCGTGCTGACCGGGCGCAGCGGCTCGACCCGGCTTGTGCGCGACGCCGCGGCGCGGACGCGGCTGTTCGCCGCGCTGCAGCGGGCGGCCGAGGACTACGATCTCGTGGTGTGCGACACCGGTGCCGGCATCGGTCCGGCGGTGACGGACACGCTGCGGCGCGCGACGCACAACCTCGCGGTGACGACCCCGGACCCCGCGGCCGTGACGGACACCTACGCGCTGATCAAGTTGCTGCGCGCGCTGCGCGCGCCGACCCCGGCGGTGGTCTTCAACCGCGTCGACGGCCGGGCGCAGGCGCTGCGCTGCGCCGCCAAGCTCGGCGGGGTGGTCGAGCAGTTCTTGGGGCAGATCTCGCCGTGCGCCGGCTGGTTGAGCGAATCGGAGTCGGTGCGCGCAGCGACGGCCGCGCAGCGGCCGTTCGTGCTGGATGCGGTGCCCGATTGCGCGGCCACGCGCGAGCTGGCCGCGGTGACCGCGAGCGCGCTCTCGCGCACGGCGGGACTGCGCCGCGCCACCACCGCCACGGGTGCACGCGGTGCGGTGTTCGGCCCGAGCATGTCGTGATCCGCGGCCTCCGGACGTCCGCTGAAGAGCCGCGGGCGTTCTGCCTGGCCCTGGGTCGGAACAACCGCGCTATTCTCCACTCGGTTCAACAGACGAGGTCTCGATGCATCTTCTCCTGCGCACCGGTCTCACCGGACTCGTCCTCGCCGGACTCGCGACCACCGCGGTCGCCCAATGCCCGGCGGGAGCTTCGTTCAACAAGTACGGCGCCACCTGCACGTTCTTCGGTCAGGCCGGCGTCCTCGACGGCAAGTACGACCCCGCGTCGTGCACACTGCGCCTGCAGTTCTCCGCCTCGACCACGTGCTGCAACACGTTTCCCGCGGCGCAGGCCCTGCTGATCGGCGCCCAGCCGGTCACCCCCGGCGTGCCCCACCCGGCGCTGGTGCGCGGTTGCGAGCTCGCGGTGCTGCCGCTGGTGACGGTGGTCGTCGCCGGCCACAGCCAACCCTTCGATCTCCGCGTGCCGGCGATCGGCACAGCGACGATCTACGCGCAAGGGGTGACCGACTACTTCACGACGATCGGCTTCAGCCACGACTACCAGACCACGCAAGGGCTGCAGATCGACTTCCGGTAGCGTGCCGCGCGGGCGCGGCGGCTACGATCCGCGCATGGCGCGCCCGCTCCTCTTCGCTCTAGCGCTCGCCATCCCCGGGATCCCGGCGGACGCGCGCGCCCAGCAAACGCCGCACTGGGTCTGGCATCCGACGCCCACTGAGCACGTCGCCCTGCGCCGCGCGTTCTCGCTGCCGGCCGATGCCGTCGAGGCGCGGCTGTGGGCGACGGCCGACAACCACGTCGACGTGTGGCTCAACGGCGGGTTCGTGCTGCGCGGCGACGTCTGGGAAGAGGTCGGCTCCGTCGCGTTGGATCAACTGAGCGCCGGGGCCAACACCATTCTGGTGCTGGCGAAGAACGAAGGGGGGCCGGCGGCCGCCGCGGTGCGGCTCTGGGCGCGGTTGGCGGACGGCACCGAGTGGGAGCTTTGCACCGATGGCGACTGGCAATGCACGGACACGCCGCCGGACGATCCCTCGACGCCCGCCGACGGCAGCGAGTGGCGGGCCGTCGCGGTGCTCGGCGCGGTCGGCGATCCCAACCTGCCGTGGACGGCCGTCGAAGCCGCCGACTTTGCGCGCGACCCGGCGGCGGTGCAGACACAAGCACCGACTCCCGCCGAGGGGATCGAACTGCTACCGGGCTTCGCGGTCGAACGGCTGTATGCCGTCGACCGCGCGACCCAGGGCTCGTGGGTCTCGCTGGCGCGCGGGCCCGCCGGCACCCTGGTGGCGAGTGATCAGCGCGGCAAGGGTCTGTTTCGCATCCAGCCGGCCACCCTCGGCGACCCCGCCGCGCTGACCACCGTCCAGCGCCTGCCGATCCAGCTCGAACGCGCACAGGGCATGGTGTGGGCGTTCGACAGCCTGTACGCGGTCGTCAACGGCGCCGACTCCGGCCTGTACCGCGCGCGCGACGGCGATGGCGACGGCGAGCTCGACACCGTGGAGCAGCTCACCGCACTCGACGGCAGCGGCGAGCACGGCCCGCACGGCGTCGTCGTCACCCCGGACGGCGAAGCGCTGATGATCGCCTGCGGCAACCACACAGCGGTGCCGACCGATGCCGTGCGGCGCAGTCGCATCCCGATGACCTGGGGCGAGGACCTGCTGCTGCCGCGCCTGTGGGACGCGCGCGGCCACGCGCGCGGCCGGCTTGCACCAGGCGGCTTCATCTGTCGCGTCAGCCCGGACGGACAAGACTGGGAGATCCACAGCGTCGGCTACCGCAATCAGTACGACCTGGCGTTCTCCGCCGACGGCGAGCTGTTCACCTTCGACGCCGACATGGAGTGGGACATGGGGATGCCTTGGTACCGTCCGACGCGCATCTGCCACGTCGTCAGCGGCAGCGAGTTCGGTTGGCGCGCAGGCTCGGGAAAGTGGCCGGCGGATTCTCCCGACTCGCTGCCCGCCGCGGTGGAGATCGGACCCGGCTCGCCGACGGGAGTCGTGTTCGGTACCGACGCGGCATTTCCCGCGGCCTACCGGCGCGCGCTGTTCGCCCTCGACTGGACCTTCGGCACCGTCTGGGCGGTCCATCTGGAGGCTCATGGCGGCAGCTATCGCGGCACTGCCGAGCCGTTCGCCACCGGCGCTCCCCTGCCGGTGTGCGACGCGGTGGTGGGCACCGATGGCGCGCTCTATCTCGTCACCGGCGGCCGCGGCGTCGCCTCGGCGCTGTACCGCGTGTCCTGGCAGGGCGAAGCGGGCGCCGCGCCGGCAGCCTCGCCCCCGACGCCGGAGGCCGCACTGCGGCGGTCGCTGGAGCGCTTTCACGGCGTCGCCGACGCGGCGGCCATCGACGCGGCGTGGCCGCATCTCGGCCACCGCGATCGCCACGTCCGCTATGCCGCACGACTGGCGGTGGAAGCCCAGCCGGTCTCGCGCTGGAGCGCGCGCGCGCTCGACGAACGCGATCCGGCGCGCAGCGCCCACGCGCTGCTGGCGCTGGCGCGTTTTGGCGATTCCCCGCTGTTGCCAGGGCTGCTCGCCGCCGCCCGCCGCATCGACCTGGCCGCCGCGGACGACATCGTGCAGCACGCGGCGCTGCGCGCGCTGGCGCTCGCCGCGATCCGGATGGGTCCGCTCGACGAGCCCACGTTGAACGATCTGCGCGCGCACTTGGCCGGGCTACCGCCACCACGCGGCGACAGCGCCCGGGCGTTGTGGGTCGAGCTGCGGGTGTACGCGCGCGACCCGGCCATCGTCCCCGTCGCGGTCGCGACGCTCGCGCCACTGCGCGCGGACGCACCGCCGGCCTGGGGCGCGCTGATCGAGCGCAACGACTCCTACGGCGCGCCGATCCGGCGCATGCTCGACGCCATGCCACCCGTCATGCAGCTGCAGACTGCGCTGACACTGCGTGTCGCGCGAGAGGGTTGGGACCCCGCGCTGCGCCGGCAGTACTTCGAGTTCTTGGCGGCGGCGGGCGACCGGCCGGGCGGCTCGAGCTACCAGGGATTCGTGCAGATGATACGCAACGAGGCGCTCGCCGAGTGCAGCGAGACCGAGCGCGAAGCGTTGGCTGCGTTGTTGGTCGGCGATGGTCCACCGCGCGAGCCGCCGGCCGCGATCGAGTGGAGCGGCGTACGACACGATTGGACGCTCGAGAACGCCGCGGCGAGCGTCGACGGCGCGCTGCGCAAGCGGGACTTCGAGCGGGGGCGCGCGCTGTTCTTCGCCGCCGCGTGCGCCGCCTGCCACCGCTTCGACGGCGAGGGCGGCAGCGTCGGCCCCGACCTCACCAGCGCCGGCAATCGCTTTTCGACCGAGGATCTGCTGGAGGCGATCATCGACCCCAGCGCGGCGATCTCCGACCAGTACGAGTCGGCCATCGTGTTCTGCACCGACGGGCGGGCGGTGTTCGGCCGCGTCGTGGAGACCGAGGACGGCGACGTGCTGGTCTATCCGCCGGTACCGATGGCGCCGCCGGTGCGCATCGCCGAGGGCGAGGTCGATCGGATCCAGCCATCGCCCATCTCGCAGATGCCGCCGGACCTGCTCGCACCGCTCGACGAGGAAGATCTGCGCGACCTCGTCGCCTACCTGCTGTCGCGCGCCAACGCCGACGACGGCATGTTCCGCTGATCGCGCTCAGCGGGGCCGTGCAGGCGCACGGCGAGAGCGCTGCTAAGCGTCGCAGTCGACCCGCAGGCCGTTGGACGAGCGGATGCGCACCGCGGTCGTGCCCGCCTGGAACGGCAGGGCCTGCATGTAGCCCGTGCCACCCAATGGTCCCGGCGTGGGCACGCGCAGATTGGCCTCGCCGTTGGCGTCGGAGCGCACCAGGACCAGCGCGAGCGGATTGGCGAGCAGCGGGCATTGGGTTCCCGGGATCGGGAAGTTGATCGGGCGATCGCCGAAGACGAGGGCAACTCCCGCGTTGGGGAAGCCACCCGTCAACTTGAACGTGAACACGTGCTGGTTGTTCACGATCCGGTCGGCGCCGGTCAGCACCGGCCCGCAGCCCCGGCCGTACGGCGTGATGACGCACGCCGAGTCGGGCTGGTACTGCACCGCCAGGTCCAGCCGATAACTGCTGGAGAGCACGAACGGCGAGCTGTCGGCGAGGCCGTGGGTAGTGATGACCGCGGCCACCCCTAGGGCACCATTGACCTTGATCGATGCGCGCTGCGTGGTGCCATCGACCGCGGCACGGTACTCGGGGTTGCCGTCGCCATCGACGTCGACCTCGACGCCGGCGCGCGCCGAGGCGGAGGCATCCCCCGACAGCACGATCAGGAGGTGCCCCTGCACTGCGCCGGCGAGGCCCATGCGGAAAGAATGCGGTGCCGCGGTGATTTGCAGCGGCGCGGTCGACGTCGTCGTGCCCGCGCGCACGGTCTGCGCCCCGGTGCGCGTTGCAGTGCCGGTCTCGATGATGCGCACGCCCAAGGTCGAGGGCGAGATCGACAGCGGCGACGCGGTCGTGGTGGCGTCGGTGCGGCCGACGCTCGCCTTGAGCACCAACGGCGCGGCGATCGGCACGCCGCCGGCGACCTGCTTCAAGTCGAGCACGGCTCCGTCTTGCGCGAACACACCGACGACGGACTCGGTGGAGAAGCGCAGGGTAGGACCTTGCGCGATCGCGATGCTCGCCACGGCGCACACCGCGGCGGTGATTCGAACTGTGTACATGGATTGATCTCCGAGGGGATGCCGGATCGATTGCCGCGGGTCAGCCGTCGTGGCAATCCGGTTCGCGGATCCCGCGGTCGCGATCTCGAGGACTGTTGTGCGCAGTGCGGCAAATCGCCGGCGTGATCGACGGATTTTCGCGAGTCGCCTTTGTCACCGGCAACGCACTAAGATGACCGGCGCCGCCATGCCGACTCCCGAGCCGCCACCCGATTCGAGCGCGAGCAACGCGCCGTTCGACGACGCCGCACTGCAAGCCGCGCGGCGCGATCTGCGCAACCGCCGGCTGCAACACCCGGGCCTGCCGCTCACGCCGCTGATCAACACCTACCGCGCCGAGCTCGCCGCGGTCGGCCGGGACGTCGCGATCCCCGACGGCGCCACGCGCGCACACCTCGTCCTCCTCGAAGAGGCGCGCCTCGAGACCGGTGGCGCCGAACTCGTCGTGTCGAGCGTCACCAACGACCTCGGCACGCGCATCGCGCGCGTCTCGATCGAGAGCGACGGCGTCGAGATCGCGCAGGGCGAGATCGACGGCCATCCCGTCTGCCTACCGCTGCCCGCCTGGCAGCCGACGCGCTCGGAGTGGGTCTTGCGCTTTCACAAGAACGCGGCGAAGGGGTGAGGCAGCGAAGCGAGAAAATCGAGCCGGACTCCGTACTTCACTGGCCGATGAGGGCGTCGGCGCCTCGGGTGAACACGACGCCGAGTGGGTTGACCGCGTCCGTGACCGCTCCCTGCAGATACAAGTGCCTGCCGACCAGGGCGGTGGCTGCCGCTGGAATCGGCAGGGACAGCTGGTTGCCGCTGGACACGGGCAGCGCCAGAGACCAGCTTCCGAGCAGTGAGCAACCCGGCGCCAGTGGGCCCAGGCTGAGCGGCGCGGGCGCAGTGGCCTGCGCGGTCAAGAAGGCGAGGTGCGAAGGCCCGACCGGTAGGTGCGTGAGCTCCAAGCCGAGCGCATTGCCGAGGCGCGGCAGGGTGCCGGACAGCTGGCGAATGCCCGGCTCGCCAGCCGAACCGGCACAGCCGACGTGGAAGGTGCTGAACGCGCCGCCCAGATCGAAAAGGTCCTGCGTCGGCCAGAGGCTCGTCGCGGTCACCGCGTTGGCCATGGTGCGGCTGATGGCATTCGGGCTCTGCGGAAACCGGTTGAACATCGCCACGAACGTCACGCCATCGCTCCGGCGCCGTTGATACGTCGAGGTCCCGGGATCGAGGGCGCCGTTGTGCCAGACATCTCCTGAAGGTTCGACGACCACGCCGAGACCGTACCAGGTCGCCTGCGGATCGGTGAACACCGCCGCGTTGCGCGCGTACATCTCTTGGATCATCGCCGCCGACAGCAGCGGCGATCGAGTCGGGTCGTCGAACGCCGCGAGGAAACGCGCATACTGCGACGGGGTCAGCACCCAGCCGCCCGCCGCGGCGGCGGTGCCGAGGTTGAATCCGCCGTAGACGAGGGGCACCCGCTGCCCCGAACCCATCACCGACATGGCAGTGCGCGCTTGCGGGTCTTCGTAGGTGACCTCCCCGGCAACTTGCTGGCCGAGCACCGTCGACGTGACCCGGCCTCTGGCCGCGCCGACGCGTCCGAACACCTCGCGCAGGATGTAGCTCTCGTAGTCGAGACCGGTGATCTGCTCGATGACCAATCCAGCGAGCAGGTAGCCGAAGTTCGAATACGCGTAACCCGCACCGGGAGCGGTGACCAACCGCATTTCCTGCATGTAATCGGCGATCATCTGCGGATCGGTGGGCAACGGCCGACCGAGCGATTGGCTGATCAACGCGTCGGCGAACAACGGGTCGTAGACTCCGCCCGGCAGGGTCGAGCCCGATTCTGGAACCGTCGGCACCGAACGATCCCATCCACCGGTGTGCTGCAGCAGGTGGCGCACCGTGAGCTGCTGCGCCCGCGGATCCAGCCAGCCACTCATGTCGAGGATCGTGTTGAGCGGCTGGTCGAGCCCGATCAAGCCGCGGTCGACGAGCTGCAGGGTACCGACGGCAGTAACCATCTTGGACAAGCTCGCGATGCGGAACAGGCTGTCCGGGGTGGTGGTGCCGACCGCCGCCGTGGTGTAGTCGAAGCCGCGCGCGTAGAGCAGCTTGCCCTGCCGGGTCACCGCGAGCGAACCGCTGAGGATGCCGCGGTTCTGCATGAACCGCTTCATGCCGTCCTCGAACGCCTGCATCTCGGGCACGACCGGACCGCTGGCAACCCATTGCTGTCCGGCGGCCACGCCGGAGAGAAACGCAGCGAAGACCGGGACGAGGCCGCCCCAACCGCTCGTGCGGCCGCGGACGCGAGGAAGCCGACAGACCTGCATTGCCATTCCTGCAGTATGTACGTTTGCGCGGCCGCGGTGTGGACGTCGACCGGACTATTGCCCTCCGACGAGCTTCCGGATCTCCTTCAACACGTCGTGCGCCGCTTCGTGCTCCGGGCTCCGCGGATCGAGCAAGCCCGCCCACATCATGATCTGCACGCTCTCGGCCGTCGCGACCGATGGTGACCCGCTGCCAGCGAGGCGCGGGCATATCGTCACCCACAAGAGCGGGCTCTCGCGGAGCGGCCCGGCCAACGAAGTGCTCCAGCGCTCGAACGGATCGGGCGAAGCGGCCCGCAAGAAGATGGCGCGCGCGAGCGGACCACCGTCGCGTTGGTCGATCACGCGGGCGTGCTGCTCGACGTCGACCTCGAGGCCGAGACGGTCGAAGGACGCGCGCAGACGATCGATGGTGTCCGCTTCGGACGCACCGACCGCGAAGCCGGTGGTGACCTGCTGGAGCACCTTGTCGGACCGCAACGACGCGATCGGCGCCGCCAGCCACAGAACCAGCAGCGCGCAGAGTCCGTAGGCCGAAACCTCCGCACCGGTGTGCCACGCACGCCGCGTCAGCTCCCGCGACGTCGACACGCGCGCGCCTGCGGCGAGCACCACGGCCAGCAAGACGAAACCACCCAGCAGGAAGACCCAGCTCCACGGCGCCGGCAGATCCAGCGGCGCACTGGACAAGTTCTGCTCCATGACGACCCGGGGCCGGCTGTCGGACGGCACGAACGCGGTGATCTCCCCCGCCGGAGCGGCGAGTTGCAGCAGATCCCAGGGCTGTCGTGCCCACTGCTCGAACATGCCGGTCACGCCTCTTGGGGACGGTTCCCAGCCGTGCACGCCGCGCTCCCAGTGCAGCACGTGGCCCAACAGGATCGAGCCCACGGCCAACATCCCACCGACGAACAAGAAGGCGCGGCGCGAGAGCCAGCCCACGCGCGTGGACTGGCCCAGCGCCGCCACCCACTCCGGGTCCTTGCCGACCCGGCTGCCCAACGCACACACGAAGGCGACCACCACGACCACCGCGCCGACGCCCGCGGCGAACGGTCCGAGGTTCCAGGCCACGCCGAGCAGGATCCACGCCGCGGCGAGGTAGGCGGTCGTGCGCCAACCCGACCCGGGCGCGCCGACGATCTCGTCCGCCGAGGGCCCCTGCCGCCGCGCGCCTCGATGCCGCGCCGGCGGAGCGACGGCGGCGCCGGCGGAGGTCTTGCCCGCCGAGACATCGTCGACATCCGTCTTGATCTCGAGCGCCGCCTGGTAGCGGCGGGTCGGCTCGCGTTCGAGCGCCTTGAGCACGATCCGGTCGAGCTGCACGTCGACCCGCACGCGCTGCGACGGTGGCTCGAACGCGCCGCGCGGCAGCGATCCCGTCAGCATCTCGTACAGCACCACCCCGAGCGCGAAGAGATCGGCGCGGTGGTCCACTTCCAGCGGGCGCTCCATCTGCTCGGGTGCCATGTAGTGCGGCGTCCCCATGACCTGATCGCTGCGTGTCAGCCCGGCGTCGGCAGTCGGGTCGACCAGCTTCGCCAGCCCGAAGTCCGCGACCTTGACCCGCCCGCGCGCATCGACGAGCACGTTCTCCGGCTTGATGTCACGGTGCACGACGCCTTCGTCGTGGGCGTACTGCAGCGCGTCGCACAGCTCCGCCGCGATCGCCAGCGCCTGGCGCGGCTCGAGCCGATCGCCCTGCATCAGCTGCCGCAGGTTCACACCGTCGACAAGCTCCATGATCAAGAAGTGCAGGCCGTCGGCGCAGCCGAAGTCGTGCACCGCGACGATGCCGGGGTGTCCCAACCGCGCCAGGGTGCGCGCCTCGCGCTGGAAGCGCTCGGCGAAGGCCGGGTCGTCGCCGAGCGACCGCGACAGGACCTTCAACGCCACGATCCGATCCAGCTGCGGTTGGCGGGCCTTGAACACCGAGCCCATCCCGCCCTGGCCGAGCAGCACCTCGATCTCCAGCGACGGAAACGCCGCCCGCACCTCCTCGAGCGATGGCGGCGGCCCGGGCCGGACGCCGCCCGAACCGGTGGCACCGGACGCGGAATCCGGCGTCGCGGCGGGCTGCTGGGCCAGCTCCAGCAGACAACGGGGGCAGTTGTCCTGCGCGGAGCGGACGGGCGCTCCGCACCGCGGGCAGTTCGGAGTCGCGGAGGGACTGGATCGCGCGTCGTTCGTGCTCATGGCGGCCTCACCACCCCCTGCATGAAGGGCGGTCCCAACGTTACCGACCCCGCCGTGTTTTCTCGGCCAATCGACCGCACCGCGCCAGCCCGCCGGCGCGGCCTGGTGTCACAGAGCCGCGATCAGACTCGCCAACTCCTCGTCGACGTCATCCCTGCCACCGACGGTCTCGGCGATCTCTTCGCGCACCAGCTCGCCGTAGCGCTTGCGCAGGCGGTGCGCGGCGACCCTGACCGCGTTGGCGGTCATGCCGAGCTCGACCGCGATCGCAGCGAAGCGCGGCGCGTCGTCGGTGGCGGTGAGCGATGGGCGCAGCTGCTCGAAGAGCGCCGCTCTACCGATGCGGTCCTGCTCGGCGCGCAGCCGGTCCAAGGCAGTGGCGAGGAGCTGACGGGCCCAAGCCCGCTCGAACGCCCGCGCCGGAGTCTCGTCGTCGACCGGTTCGCGGCCGAACCGCGCCTCGGCGTCCAACGCGTCGAGTGACAGCGCGGCGCGGCCCCCGCCGCGCTTCTGCGCCCGTGCCCGCGCGCGCTGGTTGGCGAGGAAGTGCTGGAACGAAGTCAGGAGGTAGGCGCGGAACTTGCCGCGCCCCGGATCCGCGCGCGCCACGTCACCGCGCTCCAACCAAAGCGCGAAGAAGCCCTGCGTCAAATCCGCGGCCTCTTCCGCGCGCTCACCGCGCCGGCGAGCGTAGGCATACAGCGGATACCAATACGCACGCGCCAAGTCCTCCAACGCCGCGCGCCGTTCCGGCTCGGGAGCACGCGCGCCGGCGAGGACGATGCTCCAACGCGTCGTCAAGAAGGAGGCGGGGCGGTGGGCGTGATCGTCGGAGGACACGACAACAGAGTAGCGCAGCCCGCCGCTCGAGCGATCGAGCTGGGTCTGTAACGGCCGACGTAGAGATGAGTGGCAGTGACCTCTCGAGCGCCGCGCGACGCACCGCCGCCGGCGCTTTTTCCTCCGCTCACGGGATTAACAAGTGTGGACCCGCCGCACCAAGGAGGTGACCCATCGCCGAACGACACCAACGACAACAACACGACAACACCCGCACCGACCCCCTCAGAGAGGCTCGAACCAGCAAATGATGTTGGACCAAGACTCGTTCGATCGCATCTGCAACAAGTTGGAGGCGATCTACCCCAGTATCGTCCGAGACAAACGGCTGAAGCGGATCAGCGACACGCTGAAACGCGGCGGCCTCGACACCCAAGCCGACCTGGCGCACGAAGCCATCGTGGTTCTTCTGCACAAGGCCAAGAAGGGCCAGGTCGAGGGTCTCATCAGCGAGAAGGCGATTCTCGCGTTCGTCCGGCGCACTGCCTACTTCCTCGCCAAGCGCGAGCTGGACAAGCGCCAGCGTCGTGCGGCTCTCATCCACAAGATCGTGGAGGAGAGCGTCGCGAGCTCGTAACGCCGAGCGCCGCTTTCCCAACAACCCGGGCTCTGCCCGGGTTGTGCCCGTTTCACGCCCCCGCCCGCACAGAGAGGAACATGCCAAACGACCACCGTCTCGAGCGATGGCTCCAGAAGAGCATCGTGCACACCCGATTCGATCGAATCGCCGCCGACAACGAGCTGTTGAGAGCTCGGCGCGCAACCGTCGTGGAGCTCATCGACGACCCTCGCACCGTCGACCTGGACTCAATCCGCGACGTCCACGACCTCGAGCTGCGGCAGCTCGAAGTGCTCGCCGCCAGCATCTGCCCCGACACCCCCGACACCACGACCGAACCAATCCGGAGCATCCCGATGAAGCAACCCGACCAGAAGAAGAAGGCAACGGACAACCGCCGAAGCAAGCAGCCCGCGAAGCACACCGTCGGCACGAAGAAGAAGGCCGCCGCCAAGAAGGCCAAGCTCCGCGCCGCGGACAAGAAGCCGGTCGCGGCCGCCGAGCAAGACGGGTAGCGAACGCGGCGCGGGGCGCACCCGCGACGCGCGCGAGCCGTCACGGCCCGACACTTTGCGACCCGGCGTCGACGCGCAGACGGACCAACGTATATGGCGAAGCCCGCACCACACCGGGCCGGTGCCGCGAAGAATTATCGCGGCACTACTGGGCGCCGACTGCCGTTGACCCCAGGGCGAGCGGTCCACAAACTCCGACCGCCAGCCGTGGTTCGCAACGCAGATCGGGTGTCCCAGCTCCATGTCAGATGTCGTCGTCGCCCAGCTCTCGGACCTGCACTTCGGGTCCAGCTCAACGGACAAGGACGACGCGCACAATGCGCGCGTCCTGCTCAGCCCGTTGTCCGAGTCGTTCCGCCGTGTACTGACGGCGCACCTCGAGCTTCCGTTGACGACGCGTGTACAAATCGTCGCGACCGGCGACATCACCAACATCGGCGACGAGGCCAGCCTCGACTTGGCGATCGCGTTCTTGTCGGGTCGGTTCCGCAACCGAACAACCGGAACGCTGGTCGGACTCGGCGTCGACAACCCCGAGCGGCTGACCCTCGCCCCCGGCAATCACGACCACTGGGGTGGCAAAGGGCGGAAGTTTCCGTTCCTGCCAACCCATGACCATCGCGTCCACAACAGGCTTCCGCTCGACCCGCACAAGGTGCGCAGCGCGGATCGACAGCTGTGCCTGCAAGTGTTCTCGGTGGACACGTCCTCGGGTCACGCGGCTTCGTTCTCGAAGACGAACGCCAAACAACCGGGACACATCAGCCCCGAGCAGTTCGAGGTCTTGAGCGATCAGCTGCAAACCGCGGAGCCCGACGACGCGAGGACCGTGCGCTGCCTGCTGATCCACCACGACCTGGCCCCCGATCTCGGTTGGAAGCGCGCCAAGGCCTCGGCCATGAACCCGGAGATGCCGCGTCCGTGGCCGCTGCGGCGCCAGGATCGACTGCGGCTGTTCCACCTCGCACACGAGTACGAGATCGCGGCGATCCTGACCGGGCATCAGCACATCGCCATGGGTCGGATGCGGCCCACGGCCGAAGAACGAGCACCGGCCGGTACACCCTTGGTGCGTGAGCTCCGCGCGCCGTCGGCCCTGCAGGGACACGCTCAGGACGGACTACAGGGATTCCTGGTGCATCACCTGCACGAGCGGGGGACTCCGGGGAAGATCCGCTGGGACGTCTACGTGTTTGGCTGGATGCGGCACGGCTTCTTCATGCGGAGCCGCCCGTGGCGCTGGTTCGAGCTCGATCCACTGGCCTCGACATGAGTCACAAATTGCTTTTGAAAAAAGGCTTATGTCGTCCGACTCCATCCCGGAGGCAGGCCGCTCGGGCATCTTCGCACAGGCGGTGTAACGGGTTGCGTATAGAGGGCGTGGTCGCCACCACTCTCCGAGCCACTGCTCCATGACGCGACCCGCGAACACAGCCCAGGGACCGCCCGAAGCACTCGCAGCACGTCTGCAGAAAGGAGATCCAGATGCACTCACCGAGGCCTTCCGTCAGCTCGAACCACAGCTCCGCCGTTGGCTCGCCTGGCGCTTCGCGTCGAGACTCGACGCCAGCGACCGCGACGATGTCATCGGCCAGACGGTGTTGCGCGCCTGGCGCCTGCACGACCGCTGCAACCCACACGGCAATTGGCAGGCTTGGCTACGCGCGATCGCTCGAAGTGTTGCCTTCGACCTACTCCGCGCCCGTGCCCGCGCTCCGACCCAATCGCTGTCTCACGACGTGGTCTCCCGGCCACCCGCGGATCTCGGCGGCGACCGCGACGCCTTGCGCGAACGGCTGCGGCGCTGCATCAAGGAGCTACCGGAGATCGATCGCACGATCATCGAAGCCTACGTCAGCAGCCCGAACCCGGACCGCTGGGCGAGCACGCTCTCGGCCGAGCTGGGAGTCGCCCCGGGTACTCTGCGCGTTCGCAAGGCGCGCATCGTGAGCCGACTCCGTCGGATGTTGGAAACGGAGCGGGAAGAATGACGACGCTGGAACGACTGGAAGCAGAGATCAACCGGCAGCTGGGGCGTTTGCGCAACGAGCCCGTCTCCCGGCCGACCGAACACTACGAAGCGGTCATCGACGATGCCCTGCACGACTTGCGCGGCGAGCTGCACGCCGCCGATGAGACCGACCCGGATCGGGAGCCGCTCTCGGCCCTGTACCACTGGACCCAGCACCTCCGCGAGATCGGAGAGCGCGGTCGCGCCTCGCTGGCGTTGGTGTGCGAAACCTGGAGAGCCTCCGACGAGTTGCTGCGGGACATACCGACGACGGATTTCGTCGAGCGCGTCGATCTGACCCTCGGCGGGTTGTCGACCGCGATCGAGAGCTTGTTGCCGGACTCGATGTTGACCGAGAAGAGCCCGCGCTTCGTCGTCGACCGCGACAGCCAGGTCGGCTGGTGGCGCGGCACCGACCGGCAGCACGAGCTGATGCCGCTCGCCGTCAACGCCGCGATTTCCGCCGGCCGCTTTCCGCCGGATGAGGCCGAGGCGGTGGCGCGCAACATCATCCGCGCCCTCACCGCCCGGCCGGACGAAGCCGAGCTTTTGTGTCGGTTCCACGTCCACCCGACGGACACCGGTGCCGAGCTTCAGTGGGTGCGCCCCAACCTGCTCGAGGAAGGCGACAAGCCCCTGCTGCTGCCAGTGGAAGGCGAGAGGGATCCGTTTTCGAGCGATGAAGAGCTGGTCGCGAGGAACCACGTGGTCCTGTACGACCTGCTCGACGAGCTCTCCTGCGAAGCCAACACCGTCGGTCCCGAGAACGCGCCGCTGGCGATCGAGTGCATGGCAGCCGTGCGCGATGTGGCCTTGCAAGAGGCCGCTCCCCTCGAGATCCAGAACTTCACCCGCGAGCTCTGCCAGCTGACCGAGGACCGCTTCAGCATTCCGGTGCCGCCGGAGCCCGTTGTCGCGGTCGCCGAACACCGTCCGCGCGAGATCCACGCCGATCGCAAGATCACCGTGGAGGGAGGCACGTACGAGGTCCGCTACCGCTCCTTTGCCAAGCGCGAGGTCACGGTGACGGTCATGGGGCTCTCCGACGTCGAGCTTTCGACCTGTGACGGCCCCGCGCGCGCGGCATCGGCAGCGGGCGTGTTCATCGTCGACGAAACCGCGCTGCACTCCCCGTTGCAGCTGCGCATCCAGGAGACCGTGCACGAGATCCCCCCCCTCCTCCCCGATGGCTAAACCGGCGACGGCGATCCTGCTCGAGCAGCGGCTGGCGACCGACCGCAACGTTCCGCACGCCGACGTGTGGAGCGCCGGCTTGCCCGCGCTGTTCGCCGCACTCGAGTCCCCCGCCGACCCGCGGCTGGGCGGCAAGATCCGCGCTCGACTGCGCCTCACCGGGCAGGACGATCCTCGCCTCGACGGGTACGACCCCGTCGCTCCCAACGCCGCGGTGCCGGTCGTCCTCAACGTGGGCGAAGACATGGAGATCGGCTTCTTGGCGTTTCGCAAGAGCAACATCGTGGTCACCGGCGACCCGGTGCAGGCCGACCCCGACTTCGCCGACGCGATCCGCGCCGCGCGCGCCAGTCTTCGGCGTCGCTATCGCGTGTTCGGTACGCTGACGCCACACTTCGACAGCCCGTCGCGCCCCGACAGCGTGCGCGGCAGCTCGATCGGTCCGGCCGCGCTGGTCGCCGCCGTCTTGGCCACCGGCATCGCCAACATCCCGGGCGGGCTGTACCTCGACTCCGAGCACGAATACGATCCCGACCGTGATGTGTTTCCGTGGGTCCCCCTCGGTGCGTGGAATCCCCGGCGCGAAGGACTGCTGCCGCTGGAGCCCGAGGTCCTGACGAAGAAGATGACCGCCGCGCGGCGCGCCGGTTTCCGGCATTTCCTCGTCGTCGGCGACCGTCACGACGCAATCGGCAAGCTCGCCACCGGCCTCGCGCAAGAACTCGGCGCATACCCACCGGAGTTCGTACCCGAGAACATCGACGACGCGTTACAGGTCGTCGTGCACGCCTTCGTCGGTGCCCGCGACCGCGCCTACTTCGAGAGTCTGCGGGAGACCGTGGAGATCGCCGACTCGATCGCCCACCATTCGGCGCGCGCACACCCCACGTCACGGGCCGAGCTGGCCCGGCTGGCGCAGCATCCGTTCAGCCGCAGCGTTCTGGCGCAAGCCGCGCACTGTTTGCAGCACCCCGAATGGCAGGTCGACCAGGGTCCATTCTGGTGGGATGACAAGCCAAACCTGAATGTGCTCAATGAGCTGGGGATCGAGGCGTTCGGTCCGATCCCATCTCGCTTCGGCAAGCGGCGCGACTACTTCGCGCGCGTCCTGTCGGTCGACCCCCGCATGTACGCGACGCAACACCACCGCGCTGATGCCGTCGGCTACATCGGCGTGCTACCCCTCACCGAACGCGCAACGGGTCACTACCTGCGTGGCCTGGTCTCGCAGTTCGAGTGGACCGAGCGCGACCTCAAGCCCCACGACGCCGGGACGTGCCACACGGTGTACGTGCAGGCGCTCTACATCCGCGACGAGAACCGCGACCACACGGCAGCCGCGCTACGCATCGCTCTGCTCGAGATCTGCGAGCGCGTCGCGAAGCTGCTGCCGGACGATTGGTGTCCGGGCCGCGCCCCACACCCGCGGATCTTGGCCGAGGGCACGACGCCTGCCGGCAAGCGCCTACTGGCGCGCACCGGCTGGAACCGCATCGGCACCAGTGCGCTCGCCAATCCAATCTTCGAATTCCGCCTCGACAACCACGAGCGGAGCTGGCCGGCGAATCTGCAGCCAACCCCGGACACGCGGTTCGGCCACTTGAGGCTGGCGTTCGGCATCGGCTGGCTCCCGCGCCGGCCGGCGACCGCGCCGCGCCACGCGCCGGTGCGCTCGCGCCCCCACCGCGAACAGGGCGGGGCAACGGCGTTGTCCGCCGAGCCTTGAGCAATCGGCCACCCTCGCGCCCCGCCCGGCCAGGGCCTACAGCCCGAAGCCGGCGCTGAAGAACCCCGACACCGAGCCGAACAGCTCCTCGAAGAACAGCTCGGCCTCCGGATCGACGCGCCGGTCGGTGACGACGTATTCGCCCTTCGCCATACCGCCCGCCGCCCAGTGCCCGCGCGCCATACCGCCGACGGCCACATAGCCGGCGACGACACCACCAGTGGCTACCCACGCGAGGCCGATGCCGGCGAACGTGACCGCGCCGAGCGCGAGACCGCCCGAGCTCAACAGACCGGCGGCGAGCCCACCCCACGAGACCAGTCCGCACGCAACGCCACCACACGCGATGCCGCCGACCGCGACGCGGCCCAACGCGATTCCGCCATATGCCGTTTCTCCGCACGCGAGCCAGCCCTTGGCGATGCGCGCCGGGACTCCCGGCAGCCGCGGACCACCGACGAAGTGCACCAAGGGCAGGCCGAGCACGGTGGTCGCCGAACGATAATCGGTGCCCTGACCGCGGCTCATGCTGCGCATGCCCGCCCACAGGCGGCGGAGCGGCCCGCCCTGCTCGGCCCGCGCCTTGGTCGCGCGCCCCTCGGCGAGAGCCTCGAGATCGTCGCGCAGAGCGATCGCCGTCGCGTAGCGCTCTTCCGGCGCGTGCGCCATGGCCCGGCGGACCACCGCGGCCGCATCGGCGCTGCGCTCGCGCGCGAGAGCGCGGATCGACGGCGGCACGGTGCGGCGGATCGACTCGATCACTTCCAAGAAGCTCCCGCCGCGGAACGGCCGCACTCCCGCCAACGCCTCGTACAACGTCACGCCGAAGCTGTAGATGTCGGTGCGGTGGTCGACCTCCACGCCCGTGAGATGGGCCTGCTCCGGGGACATGTAGTACGGCGTCCCCAGCCCCTCTCCAGTCAGCGACAGCGCCGGGTCGGCGTCCGCCTTGGCCAAGCCGAAGTCGACCAACACCGCGCGGCCATCGCCGTGGATCAAGATGTTGGACGGCTTGACGTCACGGTGCACCAACCCGTGCGCATGCGCCGCGGAGAGCGCATCCACCGCCGGCGCCAGCAGCGTCGCCACCGCCTGCTCGTAGTCGCGCGTGCGCGACGCCAAGGAGGCGATCCCGGCGGCGCGCGCCAGGTCGTCCGCGGTCCGCGGCCGATCGTTGGGCAACGCCTGCAGCACCGTCGCCAACGACGGTCCCTCGACGTACTCCATCGCCAGCCAGTGATGGCCGTGGCTCTCGCCGACGCCGTGGATCTGCACGACGTGCGGATGCCGCAGGCTGGCGATCGCCAGCGCCTCGCGCTCGAACCGATCGACGTGGCGCGGATCGACCGCCAGTCCCGGCCGCAGGATCTTGAGCGCGACCGGGCGCCGCAGAGCGGTGTCGTGCGCCAGCCAGACCACGGCCATGCCGCCCCGCCCCAGCTCGCGCTCCAATCGATACTGATCGAACGCGGCACCCGGCACCAGCGCCGCCGAGGTCGCCGCCGGCCGCGCCAACCCCGCATCGATCATCTTGAGAACGCGCTCCAACCCCGGCCGCACCGGCGCTGGCACTCGGCCCAAGACGTCGCGGTGCCGCGGCTGCTGGCCGGTGGCGATGGCGTCCGAGTACTCCGACACCAAGGTATCGAGCACATCGTCCAGGGACGGGTCGTTGGCTTCGGACATGGGAAGCTTGAGCGGAACGCGGGGGCAGATTCGCCGCCGATTGTCGCGATTTTCCGGGGCGACACGGCGATCCACCCGGCCGCCAAGATGCTGCGAACGCTGCTCTACGAGGGGGTCGCGCTGCCACGCCCCAACTTACGACGTTGCGCGGGCCCGGTGCGATGAAGGAATCCGTGCCCGACATCTCCGCCTGCACCTTCTCCTCGCCACCTTCGCCAGGTGGGTGAACCGCGAGCAGGCGAGGGTGGTCGCCCTCCTCATCGAGGAGAACCGAGGCCTGCGCGAGCATCTCGGACGACCGAGCTACCCCCCACCGATCCGCGTCTCGAGGCCACCCGACGCGACGAGTCCAAGGCGATTGGCCGCCGGGTCGACGACGAACCACTGCGCCTGCACCGCGAGCCCCACCAACCCGCTGTCGTCGGGCACCGCGAGGCCGAGCCGCCCACTTCCAGTGAAGTCCGTGGGCGCCGCGACGGTCACCAGCTCGGCGACCCAGTCGGTGCAGCCCGGCATGCCGATGCTCTGCAACGGGATCGCCGACCGTGCCACCCCCAATGTGACGAACCCCGGAGCTTCGAACGGCGCCGCCCGCACGCGCAGCGTTACGGTCTCGCCGAGAATCGGCCGTTCGCGCACCTCGAGACGCATGCGGCGCGCGAGCGAGCCGTCGCAGGCGGCACCGAACCGCGTCACCTTACCCGGGTCCGCTGCGGTCACGTTCTGGAAGGTGGTGATCCGACCGCCGAACGGCGAGACCTCCGAAGCGGCCGGGACACCGACCAACAGGTCCGGTCTGCCGTCGTCGTTCAAGTCGCCGACGGCGACGCTCGCACCGAACACCTCACCGCCAAAACGACCGGGGAGCAGGGCAATCGTGTCGCCGTCGAGCGTGCCGTCGTGACGGACGACTTGCACATAGCCTGCTGAGAGACTCTGCGGGCTCGACGGCGCGCCGATCACCACGTCCGCGCGGCCGTCACCATCGACATCCGACGTCCGGACGACCGCGCCGAGGAGGTCCCGTCCGGTGCCGTCGAGGCGCAGTAGCTGGTTGTTGGCGATGTTGTCGAAGACGAACACTGAACCCCCATCCGAAGGCGCACCGACCACGACGTCGAGCGCACCATCACCGTCGACGTCACCGGCCGCGAGGCTGCTCCCGAAAGACTCCGCGCCGCTCGGCGCAGGAAGTCTGGCAAGCATGCCCCGGGTCCGTCCCGAGTAGATCTCGACATCGACACCGTCGAAGAACCCGAGACCGATCTCGGAGAAGCCATCTCGATCGAGATCTCCCAGACCAGCGACACTCTTCAAGCGCCGTGAGAACGATCTGCGGGAGAGTTGCTGGCCATCACGGCCCGAGTAGACGTAGGAGAATCCGAACTTGGCCGTCATTTCCGTGGCCGAGACGACGACATCGTCGAACCCGTCGTTGTTGAAGTCGCCCGCTCCGTCCACAGAACCACCGAACAACACTTCCCCGGCCGGAGCGGTCAGTGTGTGCAGGATTCCGCGCGTTCGTCCCGAGATGACGACTGCGTAGCTCGGGTCCGGACCCGCGGACCCCGGCGCACCGATCACGAAGTCGCCGACGCCATCCGCGTCGACGTCACCGGCCGCCGCCAGGGCGAGCCCGAAGAGATCGCCAGCCGGCCCACTCACCTCGAACATTGGCGCGCCACTCGCGCCCGAGTAGACCTTGACGGCGTTGTCGAGGGACTGGCTGACGACGAGATCGTCGATGCCGTCTCCGTCGAGATCGCCGGGGATGCAGACCTCCTCGCCGAAGAGTCCCGCGGTGGACGTGGGTCGCACCGAGAAAGTCTCGAGATACTGCGCCGGCAGCGCCGCCGCGAAGAGAGTTGCCGCGAGAGCGCCGCGGCCGATCGTGGTTGGTGTCATGGTTTCGCCTGTCGTGTACCCGGGGGCAACATCCCCCGGCTTCCCTCGCGCAGGGCGCCACGACCGACTGCCATCGTCGCCAGACAATCTGGCGTTTCGCGATTGCGCGGGCAGCAGAGACTGTCGCCCTATCCCCCGCCGATCCTGGCCTCCAGTCCACCGGACGCGACGACTCCCAGGCTGTTGGCCGGCGGGTCGACCACGAACCACTGGGTCTGCAGCGCGAACCCCACCAGTCCGCTGTTGTCGGGCACCGCAAGGCCGAGCCCCCCACGCCCAGTGGAATCCGTTGCCACCGCGACCGCTACGAGCTCGGAGACCAGATCGATACAGCCGGGCATGCCGATGCTCTGCAACGGACTCGACGACCGGGACACTCCCAACGTGACGACACCCGGCGCTGTGAATGGCGCGGCGCGCACGGCCAAGACGAGGCTCTCGCCGAGGATCGGCCGCCCGCGAACCTCGAGGCGCATGCGTCGCCCCAGCGACCCGTCGCAGCCACTGTCGAACCGCTCGACCTTTCCGGGGTCCGTGGGTGTCACGTTCCGGAACGCAGTGATCCGTCCACCGTTCGGCGTGACCTCGGAGGCGAACGGTACGCCGATGACGAGGTCGGGTCTCCCGTCGTCGTCGAGGTCTCCGGCGCCGATGCTGGTCCCGAACCCCTCACCCCCGGTGCTGCCCGCTGCGAGGCCGATCGTCCTGCCGCTGGCGGTGCCGTCGTAGGCGACGATCTGCACGTAGCCCGGGGACACCCCCCCAGCCCGCGCGGGCGCGCCGGCGACGACGTCATCGCGACCATCGCCGTCGACATCGACCGCTCGCAGGGATGCTCCCATGCACTCTCCACTGCCGCCACCGTCGATCCGCATCAACAGGGTGCTGCTCATGTTGTCGTAGACGAAGACGCTCCCGGCATCCCCGGGCGCTCCGATCATCACGTCGATTTCGCCGTCGCCATCGACATCGCCGGCCGCGAGACTTCCCCCGAACTCGGTGACTCCGCCAGGGGTGATGAAGAAAGCCAGCCTGGTTCGCTGGCGCCCCGAGTGGACATCGACGGCGAAACTGCCGGTCGTTCCGATCCCGATCTCTGCGAACCCGTCGCCGTCCAAGTCTCCCAGGCCTGCGACCGCCGCGAGTGGGTCGATGAACGACGTGCCGTAGAGCTCGCGGCCATCGCGGCCGGAGTAGACCAGCGCCCTGCCTCTGCTGGTGCCCTCTCGGGCGGAGACGATGACGTCGTCGAACCCATCGCCGTTGAAGTCGCCTGCGCCGTTCACGCACTCACCGAACAGACTGAGGCCCGCCGGGGGAGAGATCGTGTGCAATCGGCTGCGCGTGCGCCCCGAGACGACCACCACATAGCCAGGGCTCGAGACGTTGAACTGGGGAGCACCGACGACGAAGTCGTCGACCCCGTCGGCGTCGACGTCACCGGCGGCCGCCACGCTGAACCCGAAGTCATCGCCGGCCGCGGCGCTCACTTCGAACAGGGGCAGTCCGGTCTGCCCCGAGAACACCTTCACGGTGTCGATCGTGTAATGGCCGGCGACGACGTCGTCGTTGCCATCCGCATCGAGGTCGCCGGGAATGCAGACATCGTCGCCGAACCGGCCCTCCGGGGCCGCAGTGCGCACCGAGAACGTCTCGAGATACTGCGCCGTGAGCGATGCGGTGAGGAGCGTGGCCGCGAGAACGCCGCGGCAAGTCGTAGTTCGTGTCATGGTTCTGACTGCTGTCAAGGTCGGGGCAACATCGCCCCACCTCCCTCGCGCAGAACACGGTTCGCGACTGCCAAGCGTCGCCCAAAGCACCGGGCAGCAGCTCCATGAGCGCGCCCGAACCGACGCGAAGAGCGCCGTACCTAGCCCGCGCCGATCGTGACCTCGAGCCCGCCAGAGGCGACGACTCCGAGGCTGTTGGCCGGCGGGTCGACCACGAACCACTGGCTCTGCAGGTCCAGCCCCACCAACGCGCTGTTGGCCGGCACCGCGAGGCCGAGTTGCCCTCGCCCACTGCTGTCCGTGCGCACCGCGACCGCCATGAGCTCCGAGACCAGATCGGTACAGCCCGGCATGCCGATCCCCTGCAGCGGGGTGGCCGCGCGCGCCAGCCCCAGCGAAACCACGCCGAGAGCACCGACCGGTGCCGCGCGGACGCGCAGCGAGAAGTTCGCGCCGAGAATGGGCCTGCCGCCCACCTCGAGGCGCATGCGGCGCCCCAGCGACCCGTCACAGCCCTTGCCGAACCGCGTCATGTTTCCGGGGTCCGCCGGAGTCACGTTCTCGAAAGTCGTGATCCGACCGCCCAGCGGCGTGATCTCCGAGGCGCGCGGCACGCCGACGACGAGGTCCGGCTTGCCGTCATCGTTGACGTCGCCAAGGCCGACATCGACTCCAAACTGCTCGCCGCCGAACTTCCCGGGGAGCAACCCGATGGTTCTGCCATTGGGGGTGCCGTCATGGCCAACAACGAGCACGTAGCCTGCAGAGAGTGACGGATTGATATTCGGCGCGCCGGCAACGACATCGGCGCGGCCGTCACCATCGATGTCAGCCGCTCGGACGACCGTTCCCAGCTGGTCGTTTCCCGTGCCGTCGATCCGCATGAGCTGGGAGCGCGTTGGGTGATCGTAGACGAAGACCGTACCTGCAGAGGCGCCCGCGCCGATGATCACTTCGAGATCGCCATCGCCGTCGACATCTCCGGAAGCGAGACTCTGGCCGAAGTTCGTGATCCCAGACGGTTGAAAGTACGTGGCGAGCGTACCTCGCGTCCGGCCCGAGACGATCTCGGTGTCGAATCCGTTCTCGACTCCGATACCAATCTCCGCAAACCCATCTCCGTCGAGATCCCCCAGCCCAGCGACACAGAAGATCTTCGACGGGAGAGTCTCGCGCTGCAGCTCGCGACCATCGCGACCGGAATAGACATAGACGCTGCCTTGCCGGGCGCCGTCGAAAGTGGAAACGACAACGTCGTCGAACCCGTCGTTGTTGAAATCGCCGGCTGCGGCGACGTGCTCGCCGAACGCTTGTTGCCCCACGGGCGCCACAATGGTGCGCAAGCGGCTCCGCGTGCGTCCCGAGACGACGACGACGTAGCCCGAGCCACCCCCGACGAACTGCGGCGCACCGATCACGAGGTCTCCGACTCCGTCCGCGTCGACGTCACCCGCCGACGCGACGCTCCAGCCGAAGTCGTCGCCCGAAGCCCCGTTGAGCTCGAACAAGAACCGCCCCCCCTGCCCTGAGTACACCTTGACGGTGTCAATCGAGTGATGGCTGGCGACGACGTCGTCGTTCCCATCCCCGTCGAAATCGCCGGGGATGCAGACCGATTGACCGAAGAACCCCTCGGGGGCTGCGGTGTGCACGGAGAACGTCTCGAGATACTGGGCCGGGAGCGCCCCGGCCAACAACGCTGCCGCGAGCAGGTCGCGGCCGATCATGGTTGGTCTCATGGCTTCTGCCTGTCGAAAAGAGCCGGGGCGACATCACCCCGACCCCCCTCGCGCAGAACGCCACGTCCGACTGCCATCTCCCCACCTTCGGTCAAGCGCAGAACGGGATCGGCCTCGAAAGCCGGTGTGAGCCTCGGGGTCCGAGAACGTTCGAGCGGCAACAACCTTTCGGAAGGCCCGTCGTCGCCGGGACTTCGATACCGCAACTCCCGGAGGCTCGAAGACAACACTGGCCTCTGGGCTCAGCGCGGCCGCCGGCGACCGCGGGACCCGCGACCGACGCTCGGGTCGCGGAATGCTCCGTGTTTGGTTGCGGCCCCGGCCGCGCTGAGAGCTCCACCGAACGGACCGACCAAGCGGCTTGGCCACGCGACGACGGCTTCCTACGCTGCTGCGCCGCCCATGAATCTGCTGCCCTGCGTCGAAATCGATCCCCCGAGCGGCACGCCGCGCTACGCCGTGCTGTGGATGCACGGCCTCGGCGCCGATGGCCACGACTTCGAGCCGATCGTGCCCGAGCTGGCGGTGCCCGACGATCGAGACGTGCGGTTCGTGTTTCCGCACGCGCCGTCGATCCCGGTCACGCTGAACATGGGGATGCACATGCCGGCGTGGTACGACATCACCGAAGTCGACCTGCAGCGACGCCATGACAAGGCCGGCATCCGCGCGTCGGCAGAGCACATCCACGCGCTGATCCGGCGCGAGAACGAGCGCGGCATCCCGAGCGACCACGTCTTTCTCGCCGGCTTCTCGCAGGGCGGCGCGATGGCGCTGTTCTGCGGCACGCGCTACCCGGAGCCGCTGTGCGGCGTGCTCGGCCTGTCGACCTACCTCGTGTGCGAGGACTCACTCGACGCGGAGGCGAGCGACGCCAACCGGCGCACCCCGGTCTTCATGGCGCACGGCGACCAGGATCCGATGGTGCCGCTGGTGCGCGGACAGGCGGCGCGCGCCGCCCTCGAGAGCCGCGGCTACGACGTCGCGTGGCAGACCTACGGAATGGCGCACGCGGTGTGCCTGGAGGAGATCCAGGCGATCGGCGCGTTCTTGACCGAGCACACGGAGCCCGGCGCTTGAAGCAAGCCGCCGAGCCAAGCCGACTCGGCGTGGGCACTGGGCGTGTGGTCGCCCGACGGCGATCCTGCACAATCACCGCCATGTTGCGCAACGCGACTCTCCTCGCGATCTCGGCGGCGGCCCCTTTGCCGGCACAAGACCCCGTTCTCATCGAAGCCGAGGCCTTCGACCACCACGGCGGGTGGGTGCTTGACACGCAGTTCGTGCACAGCACGGGCTCCCCCTACCTGCTGGCCCACGGCCTCGGCCAGCCAGTCGAAGACGCGACAACGGAGGTCGAGGTCCCGCGTGCCGGTCGCTACCGCGTCTGGGTGCGGACGCTGGACTGGGTCGGCCGGTGGAACGCCCCCGGCGCGCCCGGTCGCTTCGAGGTGTGGGTCGATGGCGCGCGCTTGCCGCGCGTCTTCGGCATCGAGGGCGCCGAGTGGGGCTGGCACGACGGGGGCGTGGTGACCCTCGACGGCGGCCGGACCACCCTGCGGCTGCGCGACCTAGCTGGGTTCGACGGTCGCTGCGATGCGATCCTGCTGAGCGCCGATCTCGACCGGCGCCCGCCCGACGGCGGCGAAGCGCTCGCCGCGCTCCGCGCGAAACTGCGCGGACCAGCGCCCGACGGCGCCCAGCACGAGCACGATCTGGTCGTCATCGGCGGCGGCTACGGCGGCATCGCGGCGGCGATCTCCGCCGCGCGGATGGGCTGTCGCGTCGCCCTGCTGCAGAACCGCGGCGTGCTCGGCGGCAACGGCAGCAGCGAGGTCCGCGTGTGGTCGCAGGGTGGCATCCGCCGGGGCCTCTACCCCCGGCTGGGTGAGATCGTCGAGGAGTTCTGCGACAACGCCAGCGAGAGTCCGGGCCGCGCCGATGAGTTCGGCGACGCGAAGAAGGAGGCTCTGGTGCGCGCCGAGTCCGGCATCGACCTGTTCTTGCACCACCACGCCGACCGCGTCGTCATGCACGGCGCGACCATCGCCGCCGTCGAGGCGTTCGATGTGCGCAGCGGCCACCGCCGCCGGTTCGCGGCGCGCCTGTTCGCCGACTGCACGGGGCACGGCTCGATCGGCGCCCTGGCCGGCGCGGATCACACCGTGCGCGAAACCGAGCACCTCGGCATGAGCAACATGTGGCGCTGGGAGCACACCGATGAGGCCACCGAGTTCCCACCGACTCCGTGGGCGCTGCAGCTCACGCTCGACGACTTCCCCTACCCACACGGCAGAGGCGAGTGGTTCTGGGAGAGCGGTTTCGACCAGCATCCCATCACCGCCTTGGAGGCGACGCGGGATTGGAACCTGCGGGCCGTGTTCGCCGCCTTCCAGGCGATGAAGAGCGGCGCGCGCGCCGACGAGCACGCAAATGCGCGACTCACCTGGGTGGCCTACATCGGCGGCACGCGCGAGTCGCGCCAGCTGCTCGGCGACGTCGTCTTGAGCCGCGAGGACATCGTCACCAAGCGCTCCTTCGACGACGGCTGCGTGCCGACGACCTGGGACATCGACCTACACTACCCGCGAGAGCAATACGCAAAGCGCTACCCCGACAACCCGTTCATCTCGAGGGCGCACTTCGACCGCAGCGTGGACCGCCGCCACGGCTATCCGGTGCCCTATCGGTGCTTCTACTCGCGCAACATCGACAACCTGCTGATGGCGGGGCGGTGCATCAGCGTCACGCACGAAGCGCTGGGTACGGTCAGAGTGATGCGCACCGGGGGCATGATCGGCGAAGTCGTCGGCAAGGCGGCCGCCATCTGCGTCGCCGAGTCCTGCACACCGCGTCAGGTGTACGGCGACCACCTCTCGAAGCTGCAAGAGCTCATGCGGCTCCCCGGGCGCGCCCGCCGCTTAGAGGTCACCGCGCCCATCACCGTGCCGCCGCCGGCACCGGGTCAGCGCGACCGCGCCGCCGCGGACGTTCCCGGCATCGTCGTCGACGACGACCGCGCCGAGCTGGTCGGCGACTGGCAGGAGAGTCAGTCCGTGGCCGGCTTCATCGGAGCCCGCTACTTGCACGACGGCAACCGCGCCAAGGGTGCCGCCAGCGCGCGCTTCGTGCTGCGCGCCCGCGAGTCCGGTCCCCACCGCCTCGGCCTGTGTTGGACCGCCGACCAGAACCGCGCGTCGCGCGTCGGCATCAGCATCCGCACGACTGCCGGTGAGCAGGTGGTGCACGTCGACATGCGCACTCCCCCCACGGGCGAGGATGGCTTCGACGACCTGACGACGCTGCACCTCGACAGCGGCCACGCCGTCGTCGTCACCATCTCGAACGCCGCCACCGACGGCCACGTGATCGTCGACGCGGCGCGACTGCTGCACACGCCGCAGTGAGGATGGCCAAGCGCGCTTGGTTGTCCGCCTGGCGGCTGGCGGTGCTCGCCGGCATCGCGCTCCTGGCGGCGCGACTGCACGACAGCGCCACCGTGCGACCGGTCACGCGCGGCGAAGTCATCCCTTTGCTGCCGAGCGCAGCACGCGTGCTGCCCGTCGCGGGGCCGCTGGGGCACACCGTGCTCGATGAACGCGGCGATCCCGCCGGTCACGCGCTGCGCACCGCACCGCATGGCGACGTCGCGATCGGCTATGCGGGCCCGACCGATGTGCTGGTCGTGCTCGACGCGGAGGGGCGAATCGCCGGCGCGGCGATCCGCTCGAGCAGCGACACGCCCGGCCACGTCGCGTCGGTCGCCGCGGATGAGGGGTTTTGGCAACAGCTGGGCGGCCGGTCATGGCAGGCGGTCGCCGGCGCCCGGCGCAGGGAGCTCGGCATCGACGGAGTGGCCGGGGCGACGCGCACCAGCGAAGCGGTGGTGGACGCAATCTCCGCCCGACTGGCGTACGCAGAGCGTGCTGCTCTCCCACGCGGCCGCTGGCGCGTGACCCGCAACGACTTGGCGCTCGTGCTCGCCCTCGGTGTGGGGTTGTGGATGGCGTGGTCGCCCCGCGCTCGCCGGCGCTGGCGCCGGCTGCTGCAGCTGTTCGTCGTCGGCTGGATCGGCCTGCTCGCCGGCGACCTGCTGGCGCTGTCGCTCGCTGACGGCTGGCTGCGCAGCGGCCTGCCGTGGCGCGCCGCGCCCGGTCTCGTGCTGTTGGCGGCGGCGGCCGTACTGGTGCCGGCGACCAGCGGGCGGCCGGTGTACTGCGCGCACCTCTGCGCCCACGGCATCCTGCAGGAGTGGTTGACCCGCTTGCCAGGGCGCAAGACAGCGGTGCCGCGCGACCTCGCCGCCGTCCTCGGCGCCCTGCCCACCGCGCTCCTCGTGTTGTGGATCGGCGCCATCTGGCTGCGGATCCCACTCGATCCCGCCGCGCTCGAGGCCTTCGACGCGTGGCTCCTGGGCGCGGGCTGCGCGGCCGCGGTCGCCATCGCGATCACCGGGCTGGTCGCGGCGGCGTTCGTGCCGATGGCGTACTGCAAGTACGGCTGCGCCACCGGCCAGCTGTTGCGCTTCGTGCGCAGCCACGGGCGGGCCGACCGCTTCGGCAAACGCGACGGGGTCGCGGCGGCGATCGCGCTGACGGTGCTCGCGCTGCACGGTGCGCAGGACGGGGTGCGCGCATGGCTCGCCGGAGTGACGCCGTGAGCCGCGCGCTCACACTCCGCGCCGTGACCCTCGCGGTCGCACTGGCCCTACTGGGCGCGTGGCTGCTGCGCGACCCCTGGGCCGCCGCGCAGCGGAGCACGCGGGTCGAGCACGCGCTGAATCAGTTGACGGAGGGCCTTGCGCACTACCACGGCACGATGGGCTCGTACCCGGCGGGTACCGGCCTGTCGGGTGGAGAGCTCGCCGCGCGACTGACGCGCGCCGGCGTTCTGACCCGACAGCTGCTCAACCCGGACACGGGAGCGCCGTACGGCACCGACCCGCTGGAGGTCGACAAGACGTTCTACACGGCGGGCACCGACGGCCAGTCGTTCACGCTCGAGGTGCTCGCCGCGGACGGCGATCACATCGTCGCCGCGCGCCGCGGGCCACCCCAGCCGTGAAGTGACCGGCGGTACCCCTCACGGCAGCTCGTCGACTGCATCCAGCGCGTGGGTCTCGTCGTGCGCCGCCGCACACCACTCCTGCACGCCGGCATGCTGCAGGAGCTGCTCGGCATACCGACCCGCGGCACCGTCGAACGGCAATCGGTAGCTGCGCAGGCGCGCGGCGACCGGCGCGAAGAACGCGTCGACGATGCCGAACTCGCCGAACATGAACGGCCCGGCCGCGGCATCGAAGATCTGTTGCATGCGCGCCAAGTCGGCGCTCGTCGCCGTCGTCGGCCCGCCGCGCAGCACTCGGTCGCGGCGCACGTTGAGCGCGAGCTGCTCGCGCAGCGCGGCAAAGCCGGAGTGCATCTCGGCGCACAGCGCTCGCGCCCGGGCGCGATCCCGCGCGTCGGCCGGCCAGAGGCGGCTCTCGGGCGCCAGCTCGGCGACACGCTCGCAGATCGCCAGCGAATCCCAAACCGCGTTGCCATCGACCTCGAGCACCGGCACCCGAGCGGTCGGCGCGTAGCGCAGCTTCTCGGCGAGGGCGGTGGGCGTGTCGAGCTCGAGCAGGGTCGTGCGGAAGGCGAGTCCCGATGCGCGCAGCGCCAGCCACGCGCGCATCGACCAGGACGAGTAGTTGCGGTCGCCGATGACGAGGTGCAGATCCATGGCGTCTTCAGCCACCATTTTGCCAAGATCGGGGCTCGCTCTGAACCCGGTACCCCCGGCTCCGGCGTTACCCCCCTACCGAGCCCCGATGTCGACCACGTCCGCCCCCGATCAACTGCTGCGCGACTGCGACTGGCTGCAGCGGTTTGCCCGCGCGCTGGTGCACGACCGGCACGCCGCCGAAGACATCGGGCAGGAAGCCATGCTGCGCGCCCTGGGCGCGCGACCGCAGGCGCCCCTGGCCCGCTCGTGGCTGGTGAAGGTGGCGCGCAACCTGGTCACCTCGGCCGGCCGGCGCCAGCGCAGCGAGGCGGAGGCGCACACGAGACTTGCCCCACCGCGGGCCGCCCCATCGGCGGCGGAGCTCGCGGCCAACGCCGAGCTGCAACAGCGCGCACTGGCGGCGGTGCTGCGATTGCCAGAGCCGTACCAGCGCACGATCTTGCTGCGTTACATGCAGGGCCTCACCGTCAGTGAGGTCGCGGCCGCCATGCAGGTGCCCGCCGAAACCGTGCGCACGCGCCAGCGGCGGGCGCTGCGCTCGCTGCGCACCGCGCTGTCGGCGGGAACACCGCGACAGCAACGCTGCTGGCCATGGTTTGTGATCGGAGGAGGAGCGATGACGACGACAGTGACGAAGACCGCTCTCGGGGTCGGCGCCGCAGCGGTCGCGGCCCTTTGCCTTTGGGCGAGCTGGCCCGCGCCGACGGGCCGCGCGCCAGCAGCGGAGGAACGCCCACCGGCACACACTCTGCACGGCGACGAGGGGGCACGGCCCACCACGCCGACGCGAACGGCAGTCCCCGCGGCGCAAGCACCTGCCCCCGCGCCGGCGGACGCCACAGCGGCGTCGACCGCGACACTCACGATCCGCGCGATCTGGCTCGACCGAGGACCGGCGGCGGACCTCGACTTGCTCCTGCGGGGGCCGAACCAGCGCGCCGGGCGACGGGCGACGACCGACTCGAGTGGCGTCGCCACATTCTCGGCCCTGGCACCGGGCACGCATCGCCTGTGCTCGTTCGCCAACTTGCACGAAGAGAAGATCGAGCTGAGCAGCGGCGACCACCTCGAGCACGTCGTGTTCCTCGAGCCCGAAACCGAGATCGGGGGCGTCGTGGTCGACCCCGACGGTAGACCAGTCCCCGGCGCCGAGTTGATCGGGGTCTGGGGGGGCACGGATCCACAGTGGGTGTATCGCGTCGGTCGAACCGACGACGCCGGACGCTTCACGGTGCGCGGCCTGCGGTCGGTGAGCCAACTCGGTGCGCGCCACCCGCACCTCGGCACCTCGGGCCTGGCGGTGATCGCCGCTCAGCGGCGCGGCGACGCGGCCCCACGGCCCCTGCGCCTCGAGCTGCCGGGCAGTGCTGCCGCCGTGCGCGGCCGCGTACTCGACCCGCGCGGCCGCCCGCTGGCGGGCGTTTGGGTGCGACTCGGAGAGTACGGCCGGATCAAGAGGGACGCACACGGACAGTCGCTGCAAGAGCCGAACGGCGGCGTCCACGCGACCGACGCGGACGGCACCTTTGCAGTGAACGCGCTGGCACCCGGCAACTGGCGCTTGCGCGTGTTCGCTGCGGGGTTCGCGCCACTCGATCGCCAGCTCCGCCTCGAGCCCCACACGACGCGGTCCTTCGAGCTCGCCCTGCAGCCCGGAGGTGCTGTGCACGGCTCGGTGCGCGGTGGCGGAGGCGCGCCGATCGAGGGCGTCGAGGTCGAAGTCGAAGGCGGCTGGTACCCGGCGACCACGCGAGCACACACCGACGAGGACGGTGCGTTTCAGCTGGCTTCGCTCGCCGCCGGCGAGGTCTTATTGACGTTCTCGGCTGCCGGTCAGGCGGACGCCACGCGAGTTGCGACGGTCGTCGCCGGCAGCACCCAGCACATCGACGTCACCATGACCGCCGGCCACGTGCTGAGCGGTCGCTTGATCGACGAACATGGACAGCCCCTGGCGGGCTGGGCCATCCGCGCCGAGGGTCAGCAGCGTGGCACCAAGACCGCCCGCGACGGCACGTTCTCCCTCGACGCAGTGGCGATGGAGCCGCTCACCCTGGTGGTCCGCGAGCGCATGGGCTTCGAGCCCGAACGCACGCGTTTTAGCGGGATCCTCCCCGGCGCCCCGGTCGAGCTCACCGTCTCTTCCGACACCGCGCCCAGCGCCTGGCTGACCGGAACCGCCACCGATCCCCGCGGCCAACCCTTGGCCGGCGTGTCGATCACCGTCTCGCAACGCGGGTGGCCCTTGCCGGGGTTGGGAGTGCGCACCGATGCCACCGGCCAGTTCCGCGTCGGCCCGCTGCCGCCGGGGCAATACACGGTTGCGGTCGCGCAAGCAGACTGGCGCAGTCCCGACCTCGACGTCGAAGTGCGCGCCGCCGAGGAGCGAACGCTCGGCGCGGTGATCGCCGCACCGCGGTGAGCGCGTCGCTGATCACGCGGGCTACCTCCCGACGAGCACGGCCAGCCCCGGGCTCACTGCCAGGGCATTGTTGGGATCGATCGCCTGGCCACGGAAGACCGCGCCCATGAGCGATGCGGAGTTGGGGATCGGCACCGGTGTGCGCGCGAACCCGGCCGCGTCAGCCGGCGCAGCCAGCAGCAGGTCGGCGGAGACCCGCAGCGGACAGCCGCCCGGCAGCGCCAGCGGCAAGGACGCCCCGCGCAGCACCTGGTCGGAGGTTCCCAGCGCGAGGATCGCCGTCGCGTTTGGCGTCAACCCTCCGGCCTGCAGTGCGAACTGCGTGTTGCCGACGTGCGGCCGCGACCACTCGAACAGATCGATGCCGGCTCCCTGCCCGCACGCCAAACCGAAGCGCACCGCCCGGCCGACGTCCGAACGCGCGACGTCGAAGTCGACCGGGTCGCCCGGCAGCGGCCCCGCGACGATCCGCCACGGCCGCGCGGGGGCAGTGGCCAGGTTGACGACCTCCTTGAGGAACGGGTGCGCGGCATTCCCCAGCACCAAGGGGGAGCTGAATCGCTGCGCGCGCACGCGCACGGTCGCGCCGGCCGGCAGCAGCGGGGTGAAGGGAATCACTTCGGGCTGCTGGCTTCGCACGCCGACCGACACCGTGCCGTCGTCGTTGGCGAACAAGACGTGGCCCACGGCGTTCTGCATTTGGAACACGCCGCGGATGCCGAATGGGCGGTAGCCGGCCATCGGCACTCCCGACGGCTGCTGGGCTCCGGTCAGCGGATCGAACACGAGCAGCTGCGGCTCGGTCGCCGGCGCCACTCCCGACTGCGCCACGAGCACGCCGCCGGCGAACCCGAGCTCACCGACTGCGTCGGCCCGCGGTAGCGGACTCAGCCGCGTCGCGGTGCCGCCCGTCCGCGGCAGCTGGTACAGACCGGCGCTCGCGCCCGTCGCGGTCAGCACCAGCGCGTCATCTCCGGCGAAGGCGAAGTCGGTGACCACCGCCGGAACCACGCCGACGAGACGGCTCGCGGTGACCTGCCGGGCGCCGACGCTGAGCCGATAGACCGGCGTGTTGGCGCCGCCGTCGAGCGCCAGAAACACATCGTTGCCATGCGGGTCGAGGCGCAATGCGCGGGGTGGCGCTCCATCGACGGCGAATCGCGGATAGATCGTCTGGCCGCCACCGCGCACGTCGACTTCGACCAGCAATGTGGCCGCCGGGGTGTTGGTCCGCACGGCGACCAGGACGTGATCGAACGCCACCTGCGCCGTGACCGGAGCGGTGGTCAGGGCGGCGAGCAGCCAGGGTAGTGAGCGCATTTTTCGAATCCCTTGGAGTGAGAGGTGCCGCTCCGGGCTACGAGCAGGCGTGCGCGCCGGTCCCGATCCAGGCAGACCTCCCCGATCGCCCGCGGGGATTTGGTTGCACCCTTTCTCGCCGCGCGGGCGAGGAAGTTCCCCCAGGCTCTCCCACGCATGCAACACGCACTCCTCCGTACCGGCATCACCGTCTTCACCGCGATCACGCTGGCACCGTTGGCCGCCCAGCGGCAGCAGGCCACGCTGCACATCGACGAGCACACCGCCGTCCTCGACTACGGTGTGCCGCGCTGGGGCAAACACTCGCTCGACGCCCTACCGGCCGGCAAGACCTGGCGCTTGGGCAGCAACGAGGCTTCGACCCTGACCACCGACGTGCCGCTGTTCACCGGCCGCGGCATGGTCGCGCCGGGCGCCTATCGCTGCCGGCTCTACCGGCACAAGGATGGCCAGCGCTATTACCTGCAGCTCGACTACGGACGCTGGGCGCAGGGACTGAAGGCCCACGCCGAACGGCTGCCGGCGTCGCTGGTCGAGGGCGAGCCCGCCGAACGCCTGGCGATCGAGTGGCAAGATCGCGCCGCGGGGGCGCCCTCCCCCGAAGGCGGTGGAGATGCAGCGGCGCGCACCGCGGCACCCGCCAACATGCATGCAGTCGATCTGATCGCGAACTTCGGCCCCCACCAAATGCGCGTCGAGTTCACGGCAGCACCGGGCACCGCAGTGGGTCGCCTCCGCGGCTACACCCTGACCGCGTTTCAGATCCCGAGCGATCGGATCGAGGCGCGCAACGAGCGCGAGCTGCCCACCGTGGTCGCCACCCTCAGGCCCAGAAAACCGGTGCGCAGCCGCAAGCAGCCGCCGTTCTTCAACCTGCTGATCTCGGGCGACACGCTCTCGCTCGAACCCGCGCTGCGGGCGCCCACCGACTCGTTCGGCTTCGCCTCGCTCGAGCCGTGGCCCGACGAGTGGCGAGCGCGCGCCGAGGGCGAATGGCAGGCGGCCGACGCCGAGTACGCGCACTTCACCATCACCGGCGTCGAGCAGAAGCGCCGCACGCTCACCTTGCACTGCGCGCTCGGCCGCCGGACCGCCACGCTACAGGTCGAGATCCCGCGACCCCGGTGATCCTCTCAGACCCAGCTTACGCCGGCACCTTGACGCCGACCCAACAGCCGTCGCCGAGCGGCACGATGATGCCGTCGACATCGGCGCGGGCCGCCATGGCATCGTTGAACGCGGCGATCGCGCGCACGTCATCGGCAGCGTCCTCGTCGAACAGACGACCGAAGCCGAACGCGTTGTCGACCATCACCAACCCGCCCGGGCGCAGGATGCGCAGGCACTCGTCGAGATAGGCGCCGTAGCCCTCCTTGTCGGCGTCGATGAAGCACGCATCCGCGCTGGCGTCGGCGAAGTCCCGCAGCAGGACCCGCGCGTCGCCGGTGTGCACGGCGATCCGGCCGGCGACGTCCGACTTCGCGATCCACTCACGCGCGAAGTCGGCGTGCCGCGGCTCGAGCTCGAGCGTATCGACGCGTCCCGCGTCGCTCAGGCCGCGCGCCATGGAGATCGCCGAGTAGCCGGCGAGCGTTCCCACTTCGATCACCGTCTCGGCGGCGATGGCACGCAGCAGGATGCGCATCAGGCTGGCCTGCTCGGGCGAGATCCAGATTCGCGGAATCCCGGCCTGCTCCGCCGCAACTTTCAGAGCGCGCAGAAACTCGTCCTCGCCGCGGGTGTGCGCGGCGAGGTAGGCGACGTGCTGGGCCGACACGGGCATCGATTCGCTCGACATGCCGTGCACGGTAGCGAACGGGCGGCCGACGGACAGACCGCGGCCGCGGACTCTCGCTATCATCCACCACTCTGCGATGTCGAAGCGCAACCACAACACGTACGCGACTCTGCGGCGCTTCGCTCTGACGTTCCCCGGCGCCCACGAGGACTTCCCCTGGGGTGAAGCCGTCATCAAGGTGAAGGCCAAGGTGTTCGTCTTCCTCGGTCACCGCGACCGACTCGACGATGAGGTTTCGATGTCGATGAAGCTCCCGGAATCCGGCCCATTCGTGCTCGATCGCGGGTGGGGCAAGCCGACCGGCTACGGGCTCGGCAAGAGCGGCTGGGTGACGATCACCCTGGCCGGCGGCGATCGACCACCGCTGGCCGCGCTGCGCGATTGGATCGAGGAGAGCTACCGCGCGGTCGCGCCGAAGAAGCTGATCAAGGAGCTCGACTCCACGACCTGAAACGCGGAGCTCACTGCCCCGCCGCGGCCGCCACGACGCGCAGCCGGCTGGGCGGCAGGCACATGTTCTCGTCGCAGACTTGGTAGCGGAGCTCGCACGCGACCTCGGCACCGGACAGGAGCTCGCCGCTGATCTCGTGCCGGAACTCGAGCTGGCCTTCGTAGACCGTGATCTCCGGATCGGCGGGGTAGGGCGCGCCCGCCGGCAGCTGCCAATCGCCGACCGCGGTCATGCCGCCGGGCAAGTCCAGGGTGACGGTCATCGGCACGTAGGGCTGTCCTTCGGGCACATCGCGGTAGGCGTGCCAGCCCTCGAGAATGGATACCGCCAAGACGAGCGCGTGGTTGCCGTCCTGCTGTGACGTGACCGCGAGGGCGCCGACGACCGGCTCGTCGAGGCTCGGCTCGAGCAAGACCGCCGACCCGACCTCGGGCAAGGCCGCGCGTGCGCGGGGCGCGCGCGCATCCACCAGCCACTTGAAGCCACCGATCTCGGTGAAGAACAGACGATCGCGGTTCTCGTCCAGCCACGCCGCCCACTCCGCAGCGGTCGCGAAGCGCTCGTCGGTGTAGCGCTGGAGCAGGGTGCGGGCGAGCTGTGCGCGCTCGCCGTCGCCGGCCCGCAGCGCCCCGACCGCACGGTCGAGTAGAGCGGGATCGTGATTGGCGACACCGAAGGCGCGCAGCTCCTCGTCGACCACCAACTGGTACCAACCCTCGCCGCGCAGGTACGGCAAGTCGGCCTCGATGCGCGCGCGGATCGCGGTTTCATCGCCGGCCAACGCCTCCCAGTCCTCTTCGGGCACGAAGCGCTTTACCGGCGCGAACCGCTCGGGCGCCTTCGGCAGAGGACTGTCGAGCGCTCGGCGTTCGACATCGGCGACACTCTCACCGGCCGCGATCCGCGCGCGGATCTCGGCGTTGCGCTCGCGAATGCGTTGAAGAAAGTACTCGTGCTGCGCGAGCTCCACGGCATGGCCGGCCTCGCTGATGCGGTCGAGCGCTTCGCGAACACCCGCGCGCGACATGATTCCCGGTACCCGGCGCGCGATCGGCCGCCGGCCGTCGAACTTCGCGATGTAGTGGATCGCGTTGACGAACACCAGCTTGGCCTCTTCCGTCATGTACGTCGGTGAAGCGGCGAACCCCCAGTGGAACAGGTTGCCGTGCCGGCCCAGTGCCACCGCGTCCGGCCGCTTGGTGTTGACCCCGCCCGAGATCCACTCGACGTCCGGCGAATCGAGAAAGCCCGCATCGCTCGAGACGACGCCGATCAGCTGATCGTCGCCGTCGGTGTAGCCCTCGGTCTGCACCCGCCACATCGGCATCGTATCGCCGAGGTCGAAGCGGCCGTAGGCCTGTGGCGTCGGCTGTTCTTCGATGGTCAGCGCGACCTGGTGCGGTGTGTGGAAGATCTCGTGGTCGACGCGCATCCCGTGCGCGTGGGCATCGAGGCACATTCAAAGCCAGTCGAACTTGCTGCCGAGCGACTCGCCGACCCAAGGGGAGTTCTCCGCGATCAACAGCGCCGGCCGGTCGAACCCTTCGGGCAAGTAGACCGGGACGCCGCGCTCCGGTTCACGCAGCGCCTTCGGCCGGCAGTCGAACACGGTGACGTCGAAGTCGTCCGACATCGCGGCGTCGTAGTCCGCGCCGTACACGACCTCGACGTGATCGAAGTGGTAACGCAGCAGAGCCTCGAACGCCGCCGTGCGCTCGCGGTAGAGGCGGTGCGTGCGCGGTTTGGCCAAGCTGGTGAACGGCAGCTTGGGAGCTTGCGGATCGTGACCGACGAGCAGCACCCGCGGCGCGGCTTCCGGTATCGGATCGACCTGCGCCGGCACGGCGAAGCCGAGCGACAGCGACAGGGTCGAGGAAACGATGACGTGGCGCATGACAACCTCTGGGTCAGGAGAATCGCGTGTCCAGGGTAGCAAACCCGCGTTCTCGGCGAAGTGCACGCTAGTTCGCGACTGTCACCTGCTCACCGGTCTCCGGGTCCACGGCGTACACCACCGGGACCCACGGATCCGACACCATGATCACCTCGCGCACCGTGTCGTACGCAATCGCCCGACTCGGACCCTGGCCGTAGACGCCCGGTCTCGAGCTCGCGCTCCAAGAGCGGAGCAGAGACCGATCGCCGGTGTTGAGGTCCACCGAGAGCAAGTCAAGCGGCCCCAGCACCTGCACGAGCACGTAGGCGCGTTGGCGCGCCGCGTCGAGTGCGATCGATCTCGCGCCGCGGAGCGATGGGCCGGAGGCCGACGCCGGACTCGAGATGGTCGTGTCCGCTCCCGAAGGGAGGTGCACGGCGACCAACGCCTGGTCGCTGATTCCCAGGACGCGGGAACGTGCCGCGTCGAACACCATGGGCGAGAGACGCCCGCGGTAGGCGCCGATTGGCGTAATCATCCCGGTTCGGAAGTCCAACTCACCGAGCCCTTCTGGGGTGTGGAGGCTCGCAACGACGTGCCCGACTCGGGGCGAATCCGTGATCGCCGCCGCAATCGAGCCCACCAAAGAGGCGGCACGAAACGCAGCCCCGGTGGTCAGACTGACTTCGAGCCCACCTATGGTCCCGATCCCGTACAAATGGCTGCCGGAGCTGTCGAGCGCGACGGAAGTAGGGCTCGGGATGGGCAGGTTCCAGCTGGAAACGTGGCGGCGGGCTCCGGTGCCGTCGATCGTGGTCAAGACACCGTGCGCCAGGGACTGGAGCACCGGGTCGCCGACGAGAACGAGGAGTTGACGACGGACATCGAACGTCATCGCCGATGCTGCCGGCACAGGGACTCCCGATCCGACGGCAATGTGAGTGGACAACGCAGGGCCGACGTACGGTGCCTTCGGTTCGACGATCATGAACACGTCGCCATCCAACGTCGTCGACCAAGAAGCACCAAGCAGACGATCGAAAGCGACACCCCGCCCAGGAAGTCGCGAGTACCACTTCGGCGCTATCGAGCTCGCCCGAAGGTCGTACATGCTCACGGAACCGAACCACCCTTCATCGATCGCATAGAGACTCTGGCTCGCTTCGTCCAGGATGGCGCGGCGCGAGGCCGTGTCTTCGCCCATGTCGGTCCGGTCCCCGGTCTGGTAGTCGACCCAAGCAAGTTGGTACCGCCCGTAGTAGCCGAAGCCATTGTCGACGAGAAGCGAGGCTCGAACGCCAGTCTGGTCGGGGGCGACTCCAACGATCGTTCCGCTGAGTCCGCTGCCACGACCACCGACGCCACTCTGGGAGATCAGCAGCGCCGCTCCCGAGGACGGGTCTACCGCCCAAAGCCCACCGGCCGCCGCCACGAGCAACCGGTTGTTCGCCGCGTCGAAGGCAAGGTCCGAGACCGCCGGCATGGACGGCCAACCGCCGTCGATGCGCAGCCGGTCTCCCGTCGCGGTATCGACCGCGTAGAGCACCGTTCCGAACCGGCCGGCCACGTAGGCGGTGCGCCCATCGGAATGGACCGCCAGGGCGACAATCTGCTGGAGGGACTCACCCGAACCGCGACCATCATCGGCAACCAACCGCCGTTTCCCCGAGCGATCCACCGCGACCATGCGGCCGATGTTGCTGGCGACGTAGTACCGCTGGTTCTGTGGATCCCATGAACCCGCGGTCGGAAGTCCGATCGTCACTTGGTGGTGCACGGTGATCGAGCTCCGTCCCAGCTCGTCGCCCGCGGCCGACAGCGCCACGGCTGTCAGGTGATTCGCGCCCTCGGACAGTGGGACTCTGGCGGACCACGTCGCGAAACCATCGGAACTCGTCGCCGGAGTGGTCGCACCGACGGTCTCGACGACGAGGGCCGCGGAGCCGGCAGGAGTCGTCGCCCCGCGGACGAGGATCGACTCTTCATCCGTGAGCGACTCGGCGAACGGGAAGACGAACTGCACCGTTCGCACAGGGGCGGGAACCGGCGGCGAGTGCGAGCGACCTCCTCGGTTACATCCCGACGCCAGGACTGTGGCGCCAGCGCAGACTGTTAGGAACGCTGTCCGCGACACCGAACTCGGCCAACCCATGGCCACCATAGTGGCCAATCATCCACCGGCCCGCGGCGTCTGCAGCAACCGTGGGCTATCGTCGGCGGCGATGCCGAAATCGTCCGGGGAACCCGAGTGGCGCGCGCGGCTGCGACGCGCGCTGGCGAGCGGAATCGACGTTCCTGACGGCGAATGGGGTGTGTTCTGCCGCGACCTCTCGACCGAGACCTTCGCGAAGGGAGACCTGCTGTTCCGCGAAGGGCAGCTCCTCGACCGGGTCTACTTCCTGCTCGCGGGCATCGTCCGGTACTTCGCGCAGGGATCCGATCGCGAAGTGACGTTCGGGTTCGACTACGAGGGCCGGTTTTGCTCGGACTTCGATGGCTACTTCCGCGCGGCGCCGGCGAGGACCAGCGCCGAGGCGATGGAGGCCGTCGCCGCGGTCGCGATTCCCCGGGTGACGATGGAGGCCGCCTTCGAGCGCCACCCGTGCTGGGATCGGGTCGGACGCCACCTCATCCAGGAGATGGTGCTGCGGATCGTCGACAAAGAACGCCGGATCCGCATGTTGACCGCCGAGCAACGCTACCGGTTGCTCATCGAGCAGGACTCGCCGCTCGTACACCGGCTGCCACAGTACCACCTCGCTGCGTACCTGGGCATCACGCCCGAGACGTTGAGTCGGATCCGGGCGCGCATCTGACACGTCGCCCGGCGTGGATCTTGATCCAGATCAAGACGGCCGCCGCTAGGGTCGCCCGCGATGAAAACGATCACGACCCTCGCGCTCGTTGGGGCAACTCTCGGGGCGACTGCGCGCGCGCAGCAACCGTGGCAGCAGCTGCGGGATCCGGTCGCCGCCGGCTGGGACGCCGCTGCGCTCGACGCTGCGCGCGGGCTCGCCGAGGAAGCCGGTTCCGCCGCGGTCATGGCCGTGCACCGTGATCAGGTCGTCGTTGCGTGGGGTGACGTCGAGCGGCGCTTCAAGTGTCACTCGGTGCGCAAGAGCATCCTGAGCGCGCTCTACGGCATCGCGATCGAGCGCGGCCTCGTCGACGTGACGCAGTCCCTCGCCGACCTCGGCATCGACGACCTCGACCCGCTGTCGGAGACCGAGAAGTCGGCCCGGGTCGAGCATCTTCTCGCGGCACGGTCGGGCATCTATCACCCCGCCGCGAAGGAGCCCCAGGACATGAAGCGCAACCGGCCTGCCCGTCACGGTCAGCCACCGGGAGAGCGGTTCCACTACAACAACTGGGACTTCAACGCGCTCGGGGTGATCTTCAACCGCGAAACCGGAATCGACCTGTTCGCTGCGTTCGAGGACTGGCTCGCCCGTCCCCTCGGCATGCAGGACTTCCGCCGCGGGGACGGCACCTACGAGCTCGAGCCCAGCAACTCCCGCCATCCGGCCTACGCGTTTCGTCTCTCGGCGCGCGACCTCGCCCGGTTCGGCTGGCTCTATGCGCGGTCCGGCACACTCGGCGATCGCGCCATCGTGCCGTCCACCTGGATCGCGCGCAGCACGGCGCGAGTGACGGAGTTCGACAACGGTCAGGGCTACGGCCACATGTGGTGGGTGTACCCGCAGGGCACGCTGCCCCGACTCTCCGCGCTCAACCAACACGACGTCATCGCCGCCATCGGCACCGGCGGCCAAGTCGTCATGGTCGTCGAAGGCGCCGACTTCGTCTTCGTGCACCGGGCGGACACCGACAACGACCGGAGGGTGCGCGGCGGCGACGTCTGGCAGATCGCCGACCGGATCTTCGGTGGGCGACCGAGCAGCGAGGCCAGCGCCCCCGTCGCGCTGCAGCCGATCACCGCGCAGCCACTGCCCGGCGCGCTGCCCGCCCCGCGGATGCGCGAGTCGATGGCGGTCACCGCGGCGATTCTGCAAGAGCTCGCCGGCACCTATCTGATGGGCCCCTTGGGTCGGTGCGAGGCCCACTTGCACGACGGTCGGCTGTTCGTTCGCACTCCGCTCGGCCAGGAGACCGAGCTCTTCTGCGAGGCCGAGGACCGCTGGTTCTCGCGCACCTCGAACATGACCGTGACCGTGCTGCGCGACGAGGAGGGTCGCGTCGAAGCCATGGAGCTCGAGATGATGGGCCGGCGGATCAAGGGCGAGAAAGAGCGGCCCGCATCGCCGCGTGCTCCGGTCCGGTGAGGCGCTCGAGCCGGCCGGGGTCGACCGCGGCACCCCGCTCCACCAGCAGGCGCGCCACCGCCGGCAGCCGATCGCGATCGCCGTGCGTTCCCTCGTGCCAGGCGTGCAACGCCCACTCGAGCGGCGTGCAGTCGTACTTCTCGTCGGCGAGGCCGAGGTCCGCGCCGGCATCGACGAGCCGCGCGCCGAGCTCCGACAGGCCCATCAGGGCAGCCCAGTGGAGCGCCGTTGCGCCGAACAGGCCGCGCCGCGCGACGTCCGCACCGGCGTCGAGCAACACCAGCCCGACGCTCTCGGCGCCGAGGCTCGCCGCGGCGATGAGAAACGTGTCGCCGCTCTCGGCGTAGTCGAGGTCGGGGTCGACGCCGGCGCCGAGCAGGACCTCGGCGAGCGCGCGCGCCCGCTCCTGGTCGACGAAGCGCCCAAAGACGGCGTCGCAGACGACGTGCAGCGGCGGGAGCCGGTGCGGGCTGCCGTGTTCGAGCCCGATCGGCTCGTGGGCGCTCTTCGGATCGGCCGCGACCAGCGCCCGCAGCGCCTCGACGTCGCCCTCACGGATCGCCTTGCCCACCGTATCGGTCATGGACCCAGTGCATCGGCCCGCACCGTCGTGCGCCAGCGTCCCGCGCCATTCTCGGCGAAATCGATCGTGGCCCCGGTGAACGCGGCCAAAACCGCGGCGTTGGTGCGGCTGTGCTCGGTCGGCGCGACGCACGAGAACTCGCCGCCGCCGGCGAGCACCATCGGCACCAAGAGCTGGTCGGCGAGGTGCGGTCCGACCGCCGCCTGGCTGCCGAGGTAGGCCCGCGCCTCCTGCGCGGCGGCGTGCGCGACGCGCTCGGCCGCGCGGCCCTTCTGGCCGAAGCCGGTGCACACCTCAGTCACGTGCTCGCTCTCGATCTCGACGTGCACGACATTGCCGGGCCCGGCCGACAACGGCTCCTCGTGCTGGCGGAGTTGTGGCGACCAGGGGGCGAGCTTGCGGCCGAGGACGTTGAGCTCGCGCTGGGCGATGGCGATCGGGAGGTGCGCGACCGTAGCGCGGCCGCGCACCGCGATCAGACCGCCGCGGTCGAGCAGCTCGAGCGGACGCAGCGGCTGCGGCGTGACTCTCACCACGAGGCTGCCACCCCCCGCCGGATAGAACCCGGCCCGTTCGATCTCGGCGTCGACCGACGCGCCCATCCGACGCAGCAGGGGAAGGAACGTACGGTCGAGGAAGTCGAACGGCGGCGCGAACGGGTTGTGCGTGCCACCCTCGAGCCGCACGACGCTCGGTCCCTCGGCGATCAGCAGCGCCGGCAGCACGGTCTGCAGAACGAGCGTCGTGCTACCGGCGGTGCCGACCGCGAAGTGGTACTCTCCACCGCGAGGCGGCCCCGGCGTGAACGCCAGCGCGCGGGCGCCGAGCGCCGCGCCGGTCACCGTGCCGCGACACACCTCGGCGGCCGCGCGCACCGCGGTCAAGTGCTGGCGCATGAGGCCGGGCTTTCTGCGGCCCTGGCGGATGGCGTGCAGCGAGCACGGCTGTCCGGTGCAGATCGCCATGGCGAGCGCCGAGCGGACGATCTGTCCGCCGCCCTCGCCCTGGCTGCCGTCGATCGTGATCATGGCGCGCGTCATCCCTTCACGCAGACGACCTGGCGCAGCGTGTGCACGATGTCCACCAGCTCGGTCTGTGCCGCCATCACCGCGTCGATGTCCTTGTAGGCCATCGGCGTCTCGTCGATCACGGCGGCGTCCTTGCGGCACTCGATGCCCTCGGTAGCGGCGATGTGGTCCTCGAGCGAGAACTGCTTCTTGGCCTTGGTACGCGACAGCCTGCGGCCCGCCCCGTGGCTGCAGGAGTGGAAGCTCTCGGCGTTGCCCTTGCCGCGCACGATGAACGACCGCGCTCCCATCGACCCGGGAATGATGCCGAGCTCGCCGGCCGCTGCGCTCACGGCGCCCTTGCGAGTCACGTACACGTCTTCGCCGTAGTGCTCCTCGCGTTGCACGTAGTTGTGGTGGCAGTTGACCGCAAGCTCGGTGGTCGTGAACGCCGGCAGCTCCTTGCTCTGCGCCATCGTCTCCAAGATCGCGGCCATCATGACGTCGCGGTTGGTCCGCGCGTACCGCTGCGCCCAGTCGACCGCGAAGACGTAGTCGTCGAAGTGCTCCGCGCCCTCCTCGAAGTAGGCCAGGTCCTTGTCGGGCAGGTTGCTCATGTGCCGCTTCATGTCCTTCTGCGCGAGCTGGATGAAGTGCATGCCGATGCGGTTGCCGACGCCGCGCGAACCGCTGTGCAGCATCACCCACACGCGATCGGCCTCGTCGAGGCAGACCTCGATGAAGTGGTTGCCCGTGCCGAGCGTGCCGAGCTGGGCGTAGTGCCGGCCTCGATCCAGCCGTGGGTGCTTGGCGATGATCTGCTCATAGCCGGGGCGCAGCTTGCGCCACACCTGCTCGACGCGCGCGGGCGGACTGGCCCATGAGCCTCGGTCGTTGCGGCCGCCGCGATGCGTGCGACCGTGCGGCACCGCCCGCTCGATCGCGGCGCGCAGTCCCTTCAACGACTCCGGCAGGTCACTGGCGTCGAGACTGGTGCGCACCGCCATCATCCCGCAACCGATGTCGACGCCGACGGCTGCCGGGATGATCGCGCCCTTGGTCGGGATCACGCTGCCCACCGTGGCGCCGATGCCGACGTGCACGTCGGGCATGGCCGCCACCCACTTGTGGATGAACGGCAGGGAAGCGACGTTGCGCAGCTGCGCGATCGCCTCGTCCTCGGCGGGCACGCCGTGGATCCAGGCCTTGATCGGGGCGCCGTCGGTCTTGATGCGCTGGTAGTCGGTCATGGTAGTGCTCGTGGTTGGTGCAGGATGCACGGGCGGTAGAGCAGCTGCCGTGCCGACCGCCGTCGGTTTCCCCAAGTCTCGGCACGAAGGTGAGTTGGAGCCAGGCCCGCGAATGGCGAGGACAGCCCAATCTGATCGATTTGTATAGTGTTTATCTATATGGATCATCCCCGGCCCGTGACGGTGTTCGGCTTCCTCGGCACCCAGGTAGACCAGGGCTTCCGCGAAGACCGGTGGGAGCGCTGGCGCCCCACGGTCGCGCTTTGCCAGCACGAGGACCTGCTGGTGGAGCACTTGGTGCTGTTCTCCGAGCGCGTGCGCGACCGCAAGCTCTGCGCGCAGGTGACGGACGACATCGCCCTGGTGTCGCCGGAGACTCGGGTCGAGCGGATCGAGCTCGAGCTGCGCAACCCGTGGGACTTCGAGGAGGTGTACGAGGTCCTGCACCGGTACTGCACCGGCTTCCCGTTCGACCCCGAGCGGCACACCTACCTGCTGCACATGACCACGGGCACGCACGTGACCCAGATCTGCTCGTTCTTGCTCGCCGAGACGCGGCACTTCCCGGCCTCGCTGCTGCAGACCGTGCCGCCGGGCCGCGATGCGCGCAGCCGCGGCGCCGCCGGCAGCTACCAGATCATCGACCTCGACCTCTCGCGCTACGACCGCATCGCGCAGCGTTTCGCCGACGAGCATGCGCAGGGCCAGGCGCTGCTCAAGTCCGGCATCGCGACGCGCAACGAGGCGTTCAACGACCAGGTGCGGCAGATCGAGCAGGTGGCGCTGGCCTCCAGCGCGCCGATCCTGCTGCTGGGACCGACCGGCGCCGGCAAGTCCCAGCTCGCGGCGCGCATCTACGCGCTCAAGAAGCAGCGCCACAAGACGGCGGAGCGGTTCGTCGAGGTCAATTGCGCCACCCTGCGCGGCGACCAGGCGATGGCGGCGCTGTTCGGCCACGTCAAGGGCGCGTTCACCGGCGCGCAGCGCGACCGGCCCGGTCTGTTGCGCACCGCCGACGGCGGCATCCTGTTCCTCGACGAGATCGGTGAGCTCGGCCTCGACGAGCAGGCGATGCTGCTGCGGGCCCTCGAAGAGGGCAAGTTCTTGCCGGTGGGCGCGGACCGTGAGGTCGAGAGTCGTTTCCAGCTGGTCGCCGGCACCAACTGCGATTTGGGCGAACGCGTCGCCGCCGGCACCTTCCGCGAAGACCTGCTAGCGCGCATCAATCTGTGGACGTTCCGTCTGCCCGGGCTGGGCGAGCGCCGCGAGGACATCGAGCCCAACGTCGACTACGAACTGGCGCAGTTCGCCGCGCGCGAGGGGCGCAAAGTCGCCTTCAGCCGCGAAGCCCGCGCGCGCTACCTCGCCTTCGCGACCGGTCCCGAAGGACACTGGCGCGGCAACTTCCGCGACCTCAACGCCAGCGTCACGCGGCTCGCCACCCTGTGCCGCGGCGGCCGCATCACGCGGACCGACGTCGACCGCGAGTTGGCGCGGCTGCGCGCAGACTGGCGGCACGCGGCTGGCCCGGCCGACGCCGCCACTGCGGATGCGGCCCTGCTGCGTGGACTCCTCGGCGACGAGGCGGTCGCGGACCTCGATCTGTTCGACGTCGTGCAGCTCGCCGAGGTCGTGCGCACGTGCCAGCGGAGCCCGACCCTCTCGGCCGCCGGGCGTATCCTGTTCGCGGCTTCGCGCCGCGCGCGCAGCAGCACGAATGACGCCGACCGCGTGCGCAAGTACCTGCGCCGATTCGGCCTCGACTTCGCGGCCGTCAACCGCGCGCCGGCGCAACCCGGCCCGTGACGCCGATTTCGCGGGACGCGGCGTTCCCGAGGGCAAAATCAACACCATGTTGCTGATCTGGCAAATGCTCGTGCTCGTGCTCGTTGCGCTTGCCACACCGGCATCAACGGCGCAACAGTGGGTTCGCACCGGCTCGTTCCACGCTGGCGACACGATCGCTGGAGCGTATGACGAGGGGCGCGGCCGCCTCGTGGTTCTGCGACAAGCGAACAACTCCACCGAGCTGTGGGAGTGGGATGGAGTGGCTTGGGCCCACCGAAGAGTCGCGCCGAATCCGCCGGCGGGATTCGCCGGTCAGATGGCCTACGACTCGTCCCGAGGAGTCTGTGTGTTGGTCGGCGTCGCGACGGGACAGTGGCTGCAAACCTGGACGTGGGACGGCGTCTCGTGGACCGGTCATTCCGGCCCAAGCCCTGCGCAACGCTGGCACTTCTGCCTGGCGGACGACCCGGTTCGAAGTCGCGTCGTGCTGTGCGGCGGCAGCCTCCTCCCGACCTGGAGCTCTGGGACCGCCAACGACGAAACATGGACTTGGGACGGAAGTGGGTGGCAACGCCAATCGGTCGACGTTCGCCCACCTCCCCGGCGTGGTGCCGGCATGGCGTTTGACGCGGCCCGCTCGGTCATGGTTCTGTACGGCGGGGTTGGGGATAGCTTGCGCCAAGTCCACGATGATACTTGGGAGTGGGATGGGAGCACTTGGAGCCAGGCCTTCCCAAGCGCGACACCGGGCGTCAATCGAGAGCCCGTGACGCAGATGACGTTCGACCCGGTCCGGTCGGAGACACTGCTCGTGACCATTACCAAGCCCCTGTCCGGTTCGGGGACGGCCGAGACGTGGACCTTTGACGGGAGAGCATGGCGATCCCACAACACGGGGCCGACCCTCTCGTACCACGACACGCCGCTTCTCTTGTCGGATCCATCCGCAGGGCGCGTGTTGTCCCTCTTTCCCAGAAATCCGGGGAGCAGCCCGCCGTTTCCCGCGGAGCACGATGCGTGGCAATGGAACGGATCGGTCTGGTCACCCCTGCCGGTGGGTGGTGGACCTTCGCGACGCGTGGGCTCGGCCTTGGCCTACGACGCCGCACGCGGCGAGGTACTGCTGTTCGGGGGCGCCAACCACGGCAACGCCCTCGACGGCACGTTCGATGATACTTGGCTCTGGGATGGACAGAGTTGGCGCGAGCACAAGGGAGCCCCGATCTTCGAACGGCGTGACGCCGCGGTTTGCTACGACTCGGCTCGGCAGAGGGTGGTCCTGTTCGGCGGCAGGGACCGCACTTGGGGCTACCCTCTGATCCCACGTGATACCCACGAGTGGGATGGCACGCAGTGGATCACTCTGCCCGGCGGTCCGGGGAATCGCTTCGGGGCCGCCATGGCCTTCGACGAGCGCCGATCTCGGGCTGTGCTGTTCGGCGGACAAGTGAGCCCCTACTACGGCGGCGGCGGGCTGCAGGACACGTGGGAGTGGGACGGCACCACCTGGACGCAAGCGCTGCCTGCGACCAAGCCGCCGCCCTGCACGACTCCGGCAATGGCATACGACCCGGTCCGCGGCGAGATCGTCATGGTCTGCGCTAGCACGACTTGGACCTACGACGGAGTGGATTGGTCGATGCGGCAACCGACGAGGTCACCGTCGCCTCGACCTGGCGCGGCGATGACCTACGACCCCACACGTGGAGCCGTTGTCTTCGCGGGAGGTTATGGGCAATCGACGTTCGAACTCTGGGAGTGGAGCGGAGGCGATTGGTCCCCGAGGCAGGTTCGTGGAGGTCCGAGTACGCGTGGCGGCGCTGGCCTCGTCTTCGATCGACGGCGCCGCGAACTGTTCCTGCACGGTGGCGAAGCCAACTTGGGAACCGGGCCATTGGGAGGCACGTGGCGCCTGGGTGACCACATCATCCCGGCGGACGTCGCTATCGGCGACGCTGGCTGCTTCGGGCCGGTCGCCCGACCAGTGACTCGGCCATATGGGATCCCGACTCTTGGCAACAACGGTTTCGCGCTCGACGTGTACGTGAGTGGCGTGAATCAGACCGGGGCCATGCTGGTGGGTTCCGCGGCCGCATCGGTCAGTCTCGGGGCCTGTGTGCTGGGCGTGGATCCCCTGCGTTCGATCGTGTGGCCGTTCACCAGCAACACGCAGGGCTTCGCCAGCCTGCGGCTTCCGATCGGAGCCACCGCCGCGCTGGCGAGTGTGGAGCTGTACTCGCAAGCGGCGGTGCTCACCATGGGGACTGGGCTGGGAGTCACACTGACCAACGATCTTATCGTTCGCTTGGGTCACTGACACCGATACAAACCACCTGCCGGGCGCGTCGCGACTCCGAGCGAGCATGGGGCACGGCCCCACTCAGCTGTCGCGAAAGATCTCTGCTTCCCTGAATCGGTTGCGCCATGACTGACCGTCTGCGGCTTCACGCCAAGTTCGCCCGCGAAGTCCCCATTCGTCCCAACCATCTGCTGCAAGCAAGATCATCCGAGCGCGATCAACTTGTCGATGCGGGACCAATCTACGCCGCGACCACTGCGGGTCCATCTAGAGCTTCTCTAAAAGCAGCGGCCGGTTCTGCACAGTCATCACTCGCCCAGGCTCCTTGACTCGCACTGCAGCCACCGCTCGAAAACCCGAGAATACTGGCTGGACCGCCAAACCATGACTCATGCTGACCGCCGACGGATCGATCTCGATAAACGTATCAGCGCCCTCGCGCCGGAGCCTGCACACCCCACTGGTAAAAGACCGCAGACCTGAGTTGTCAAAGAATTCGTAATCCACAGACACTCTATGCGCAAGCTTCGTATTGGTTGCACTTTTGACGTGAATCCTCGCCGGCTCTCCGGCTTCAAGAAAGGCGGTCCATTCACCCGCACGCCGAATGTCCTCACCCCGGACCGAGTGACGGTAGTATCCCTTTTTGATTACCTCAAGATTGCTCGCTCCGTCGGGGACGTCACTCAACTGGTAGACCCTCTCGCCCCCTACCACAGTGCTGGGCGGAGTATACGGATCTCGCTCTTCGTACACGCTCTCCAACCAGCTGCGTGACCGGCTGAGCGTAGCTCCTTCCTTGCCCGTCCACAACACTTTGACCGCACCCGTAAGCGGGGTTCTGCTCTGCGCATCCCGCAGACGCAAGTCGAAGACCTCGCATTGCTCCAGCTGCACTACGTAGTCCTCATCCTCCAGACTGACGTCTCTCTCTACAACAGCCCGGTGAGCTTCCGCACTCGCACGCAACTCTAACGTCGACGCCCCGGCTGCAATGCCGGAGATCATAAACCGGCCGCTCTCGTCCGTCTTTGCAAGACGGTACTCGTGCTTACCGGAGGCCGTACCGACCAAGACTTCCACGGTTGCCTCCGCAAGCAACCCAGAAACCGCGCTGATCACCGTCCCGCCAAAGGTCAGACCAGAGGCCATCGTAATCGTCCCCAGATTTTTAGTCGCGGAGCCAACATCCACACCCGATATTCGCGCAGTCATATACTGCGGATGTCTCAACACCACTTCATAGATTCCAGCACGCAAGCCGTGTAAGCACGCACTACCAAAGGTGTCTGTTCGCGCGCTCACTGCCAGACCACCCCCGAAGAGCCGCGCACGAACATGCATCGCCCGTGCATCATCACCACCGATCACGATTCCTTCGCCTTTGCTGGCTTCCTGTAGACAGGCCTCCACCAGCACGTCCGCTAGGCGCATCCGGTCTACGCTTTGCACAACCAGACAACATGAACTACCACGACCTAACCGGATCTCGACCCGTTCCTCGACGTCGCTGACCTCCACGACGGTTGGCACAAAAGCGGCATGTTCGGCCAAGACCCTCAGGGGAACCACTCCCTCGAACTCCACAGGTATCTCAAGCGCGAAACCCCCATCGACATCAGTGCGCTGAACTTTCCTGTAGCTCGCGCTGCAACTCACTGCCGCGCCCTCAAGCGGCTCACCTTCAGGTGAAAGGACTGTGCCCACAATTGCTGCCGATGCACTGGCTCTTTCCCCCACGTCTTGTTGCCCGGGAGCACTCTGAGCAACTCGGCTCCTGTCACCCAGTTGTTGCGCGCCAGGCTGCCCTACTTGCGGATGCCCCATGCTGGTCTCCAACGGAGATCCGCCTCCGTTCGGTGCACGCGCTCGCTCACCAAAGCAAATCCAACCCACTACAGTCGCGGTCGTCGCCATTGCCAACAGAAGCGCTACACGTTTTGGCCAATGAGTCATGGCTTTTCCTATCGATGGTCCACCGCCGAAAGCGCGCTCTCCCAGCGCTGCAAGAAGCTATCCGAGTGCTTGTCGTCGTGACATTCTAGACACACTTGCTGTGGAGGCGTCAGCCGAATGTTTTGAGCTGTTGGCGCTCGGACGTGGTCTTGTCCTGCGCCGTGACAGGCTTCACATTGCACGCCCTCCAAGCCCGCATCAGGCGTGTTCATCGTGAAACCATCTTCCCTACCGAGTCCCAGCACGTGGCAACGCACGCAATTCGGGTTACGAGCTCGGCCTCGCTTGCGCAGCGTAGCCATCGCACCCGCATGAGCCGTGCCCAACCACTGCACGTACTCCTGCGGATGGCAGCTCTGGCACGCTGCCGCTCCCACGTACTGCTGCTTCGACCAATCGTCCCAAGCGAATAGCGGGCTAAGATTCGTCATAAGGGACGGGTCTAGCGATACGTGCTGGTAGTGTTGATCGATCTGCGCAACAACCTCGGCATCGCGCTCAGCATCCGCGGGAAGTTCGATTCTGGATATTGTCGCCCCGCGCAAACGCCCGTCCCCTGAATACGATATCCGCAAATCCGTAATCCCATAACTGCGCGCATAGTCGTGCACCAGCAAGGTCTCTCCGACAAGCCCCAATGGTTGTCGCCAAATTTCCGAAGCTTGCTCACCGTTGATAACAATATCTACACCCAAGCTACACAGCTGTTTTTGCGTCGGCACAGAAAACCGGCCAATTACGACTACAATGTCGGCCTCGTCCCGTAGTTGCTCAACGAGTTCCGACAACTCCCCCGTACCACAGGGGAACTTCACGCCAACTGCGTTACGTTCTAGCGCTTCGCTCAGCGTGCTGTAATTGTGCTTTTCTGAAAGTCCAATGATCCCAAATCTTTTGCCTTGGCTTTCGGTGGCCACCATCGATCGGAACATCCGCTCGCCACCCTTACTGATCCCGTGACCCAAGAGGACTAGATCCTCACGCTCAAACAACTTTGCCGCTACCGATGGCTGTGCTAACAGCTCGCTTGGCCCAACACAAATGGCGTCGTAGCCAACACTTGCCATCGCATCCAAGTGCAACGGAACCTCCATTTCCACAAACGGGTCGAGTCGAGGATTCGACGGCCGCGTTGGTAGGAAGTTACCCAAGTCGAGCAGCAGCAACTCCCCGGCCTTCTGCGCATTCTTGATCGCCGCCACACGACGCGCCAATCCCCCACTTTCGTTGGCGCGACAGCCACAGTTCTCAAGGTGCCCGTCGGTGTTTGCCGTGACCAGAATACGCAGTTCCTTGGCTTGAGCTCCATCTTCACCGTCATCCGCCGGTGGTTCGGGCACTTCCTCCAACACAAGCTCCCACTCCTTTTCAAAGCCAGCAACAAACGGTGCCTCCTTAGCCGCTCGGATGTAGACTCCCTCCACGGCGACCCGGTCGGCATCCCCAGATGCCAGCCGGGGCAGATCCTTACCGTCCCAGGAGCGCGTCAGTTGCGCCAGGCCACCGCGCTCAGCGAGCAGTTGATCGAGCTCGTAAAGCACCGTAGCTGCCTTCGTAGTAACCCACGGTTTGAACTTGCCGTAGAGCTCAGCGCGGGCCGCGATGTCGCGCTCACGCAACCAGGTGAACTCTAGGGAACTTCTGGCATCGCTGTTGTCCAGCCCAAGGCGCCAAGGCACAACCTGGGCCAGATACTCTGTCAGGCCGAGGCCAAACCACGGCACAGAATCTGTCGCCGGGTACCATGAACGCACAGCCTCTCGAATCATGCGTCGAAGACTACCAACGTCCGCCTGCATGATGTCGACGACGATAAATCCCCCACCCTGCCCCTTCTCCAGACGCAAAAGATCGTCCGCCGTAGGAATCAGTGCAATCGCTAGATCTCGTCGCGGTGGACCAAGAACCCGGTTTAGCTCTGCCAAGATTGCACGCACGCTCCCCACGGTCGCTGAGGGAATCTCGGCGTGAGCGTAGAGCGAACACCTGGGCTCCTCCGTTTCCATTAGGTGAAGACTCCCCGCAACAAAGCTCCACCCCCAGATCTCTTGTTCAACACTTGCAGCACTCGTCGCCGTGGGAAATGTCGATACAACACTCCACTGCTCAGGAACCTCTATCGAGAAAGATAACCCGTCGGCAGATACCGGAAGCAACACGCAACTCGCCGCCGTGATATAGCAATAGCTGTCTGCACTAATGCCCGCGTGCCGCTCCTCTCCACAGGGGACGGATACCTTGCGGACTGGCGGGGTCACGCTGTACGCCACGGTGAACGCCTGATCACTAGGTGCGATTTCGTAGCAAGTAAATCGGGAAGTCGTTTTCCCTGTTGGCGCATAGCGAGCACGAGGCGTGATCCCCAACAACGTTCCGCTCTCATCCTGCGCCGAGAGGTTCTCCAGGTTAACAAGCCGGTCAGAAAGCAGAGCACTGAGCAAGGTGCCTGAAGCAGAAGGCGGAAGCTCAAGCCGCACGCCCACCTTACCACTCTCGGGATCGGGGCGGATTACATAGTGCGCCGTTTGGACGCCTCGGGAGCTTTGGGCAAATAGGTTCCATGCAAAGAACCCGACTAGAGCCGCGGCAAACGCTGTCAGCAAGGTCTTCATCGTGGCAAGTCTCTCTCGGTCCGTGCGGGCAAACGTGAGTCCGGGAGCGCACTCCCGGACTCACAACTGGCAAAGACGGTCTACCGCCTACGGCTCCTGCGGCTCGCTGTTACACTGTTCAGTGTCGCAGCGCTGTGCCGGAACGTAGCTGATCAGGCAGGCCAGGTGCGTCTTCTTTTCGCACTCACTCTTGCTTTTGCACTGCTCGTTCGGGCAGCCGGGAATCGTGGACTCCATGGACATCATGGAGCTCACTGCCGGCAGGCAGTTGGCCTGAGGAACAGCGCTGCTCAAAGCGCCAGTCAGGAGGCCGGCCAGCAGGCCGGCGAGAATGAACGACTTTCTCATCAGGATTACATTCCTTTCAAAGAAGTTTCGGTTCCGAAGAACCACTCTCCGGCGACCCCCATGGCCGCAGGTACAGCCAAAACGTAACTCTCCGCCCCCTCCTGTCGATCCCCGACATTCCCGCACTCCATGTATGTGGGCAAGCTGTTCGGAGCTCCAGAATCTATGGAAGCTCTGCTCCATCAGTATTTCGACAGTCCAGCAGCTGCACTGCTGACTCACACCCGGGAACCCTATTGGACACAACGCTTTCTGAAACCGGAGACAACGAGCGACCGGCCTCTCTACTGCCTTCCGACTGCGTGGGCGACATTGGACCGGCCACACCGTTGCGCGATGTTTTGTCGCGCCCGAAGACCTGGCTTCCCTGGGTCTCGGATGTCTCAGCGCGGCCGGGGCCGCAACCAAGCTCGGATGCCGCTCTACTCGGAGCGGTTTGGAAGGTCCAACCCATCCGCCGCCGCGCTGAGCCAGGAGGCACTGTCTCTCCGAGCCTCCGGCGCGGCGGCGCCGTTGTCAGGGCGGCGGCGTCGCCTCGAGAATATTGTCGCCGCTCGGTGACTCGTGGCGCCGGTGGCTCAGACCGGCGATATGTCTCGAATGGTTGCCCGGGAAACTTCGGTTCGAGGCCGGCGTGAACGCCGGCCTCTCTCTGTTAACACACGGCAAGGTCGCGGCCGGCTCACCGACGAAGAGTTCGCCGCCGCAACTCGCCCCTACGCCTAACGCATAATCACGTCGTGTAGCAGCCCAAACACCCGCCAATTGGCTGGTGTCGGAACGTGCTGGAAAAGCCCTCGTTAGAAATCCGGCGTGCCAAGTAGCGTGGTCGAGTTCGGAACTCGCAAGCCCAGCGATTCGTTACCCGCATCATCAAGCGCTACCACGGGCAGCGCGACGGCGGTGCCAGGGTTCGGACCTAGCTTCCCGTGGGGCGAAAGCCTGACAAGCGGAGTCGGCGCCCGTCCTGACAGGAACGGCACGACTCCAGCGGCGGCCGGGCGAGCTACGAATCGAACCGCAAACCGCGCGCCAACACGGGCCAAATAGGGCGTCGCGATGTGATGTTGCTGGTTGAGCGCCCGGAGAGGTTCGTTTGCGCTGCGCGCGCAGCGAACGGGTTTCGAGCTGTCGAAAGCACTCTGCTTCCAAAACCCCCCAAGCGAACAACGTGAGCACCCCGAAGAAGCGACGCAAGGCCCGGCGCCGGGCCGAGAAGTTCATGGACGAGGCGTGGGAGGCGGTCCTGCGGAACGACCTCGCCGCTGCCGAGAAGTACGGCCGCCGCGCGGTCGACGCGGGCCCGATGAACCCGCGGCTGTGGTTGGACCACGGCCGCATCCTGCTGCAGTGCGAGGAGCGCGACGAGGCCGAGGCTGCGTTCCGGCAGGCGATCGCGTTGGCGCCCACCTTCGCCGACGCGTTCACAGCGCTGGCCGATCTGCAGGCGCAGGCCGGCAAGCTGGTGCAGGCGGAGCGGCTGCAGGCGCGTGCGGTGGAGCTGGCTCCGGACGACGCCGAGGCCAACAACCGCCTCGAGAGCTACCGGTGCCTGCTGCCCCCGAGCGGCGCCGGACCGACCGCGGATGCTCGCGAGCCACCGAAGACCACGACGCTGACCGACCGGTTCGATTGGGACGCAATCGCCGCCGCGCTGCGGGCGCACGGCATGGCTCCCCTGCGCGGGTTGCTGTCCGCCGCCGAGTGCGGAGAGCTCGCCGCCCTGTGGGACGACGAAGAGCGTTTCGAGCACAGCGTGCGCTACGACAGCGAGTCCGAGGGGCGCGTTGCATACCGCTTCTTCGCGCCGCCGTTGCCGCCGCTGATCACCGCCCTGCGCAGTGAGATCTACGGCCGCGCGGCCATCATCTGCAACGAGTGGAACGTAATGCTCGGCCGGCCCGAACGGTTCCCCGCAACACTCGAGGACTTCCTGGCCCGCTGCCGCGACGCGGGGCAGTACCGCTCCACGCCGATCCTGCTGCGCTACGAGGCCGGCGGCTTCAACGCCCCCCACCGCGACATCGCCGGCAAGTTGTGGTTCCCGCTCCAGCTCGCGGTGACGCTGGGGCCGGGCTGCAGCGACGACGGCGGCGGCGGCGAGCTGCTGCTCGTCGACCAACGTCCCGGCAAGCGTGTGCGCCAGCGCGCCCTACCGACTTCGGTGGGCGACGGCGTGCTGTTCTGCACACGCGAGCGACTGGTCGAGGTCGCGGGTGCCGTGGGCCTGCAAGGCGTGCAGCACGCGGTGGCGCCCGTGCGTCGCCCGCGCCTCGCGGTGGGCATCCCCTTCCACGAGCACGGGTGAGCGCGGCCGGCGCCGCCGCGGCGGGTCTGCGCGCTCGACCGGACTCTCGGACAGGTCTTTCTCCTTTGGCTTGCTAAGATCCGTCGCGTGACCGCATTCCAACCCACCGAGGCCAAGGCACGCCTCCTGCACTTGGTCCGCACGCACGCCTACCGCGACGGGCTCGACATCGTGCTGGCCTCCGGCAAGCGCAGCGACTTCTACATCAACGGGAAGAAGGTGACGCTCGATCCCGAGGGGTTGTGGCTCCTGGGCAGATTGATGCTGGAGCAGCTGCGTGCGCTGCCGCAAGTGACGGCAATCGGCGGGCTGACGCTCGGCGCCGACCCGATCGCGGCGGCGGTCGCGGTCCTGTCGCACGAGACCGGCCAGAATCTGCGCGCCTTCATGGTGCGCAAGGAGCCCAAGGGGCACGGCACCGGCTCGCTGATCGAGGGCGATCTCGAGCCCGGCGAGAAGGTCGCGGTCATCGAGGACACGATCACCACCGGTGCGTCGGCGCGCAAAGCAATCGACGCGGTGCGTGCCGCGGGCGCCGAGCCGGTGGTCGTGTTGGCGCTGGCCGACCGGGAAGACAAGGACGCCGACGCGTTCCGCGCCGAATTCGACGTGCGCCCGGTGCTGGCGTTGTCGGAAATTCGCGGAGGCGGCGCATGACCGAGTACAGCGGCACGGCACAAGGCCTGGGGCGCATCGTCAGCGGCCTGTTCGTGCTCACCGCCGGCCGCGGTGAGCACGCCACCGGAATGCTCGCCTCGTTCGTCCAGCAGGCGGGCTTCGAGCCGCCGGCGGTCACCGTCGCGCTGAAGAAGGGAAGGCCGATCACCGCGCTCGTGCAGGACACCGGCGCGTTCTGCATCTCGGTCCTGCACGACGGGTCCATGGGCCTGCTGGCCCACTTTGCCCGCGGCTTCGAGCCGGGCGTACCGGCGTTCGACGGGATCGAGGTGGTCACCGCGGTGAACGGTGTGCCCTATCTGCGCGACGCGCACGCGTTCGTCGCCTGCGAAGTGCTCGGCACGGGCGACTGGAGCGACCACTTGGTCGTCTGCGGGCGGGTGCTCGACGGCGGCCGCAGCGACGAAGATCAGCCGCTGACCCACGTGCGCAAGAACGGGCTCAGCTACTGAGCGGCGACCCCGTGCCACCAACCGCGACCGCTCTAGTGCTCGCCGCCGGCCGCGGCCGCCGTATGGGTGCCGACAAGGCGCTGCTCGATCTCGGTGGACGGTGTGCGCTGCAGCGGATCCTGGACTGCTGCGCAGCGGTCGGCGAAACCGTCGTCGTACGTCGGGCCGACGCCGCGCCGGTCGCCGCGGTCTGCGCTGAACGAGCGCACGTCGTCACGATCGAAGGCGACGGCGACATGCTGCACAGCATCAAGGAGGGTTGGGCCGCCCGACGGGGCGACGGGCCGGTTCTGATCTTCCCGGTCGATCACGCGATGGTCGGCGCAGCGGTGCCGGCCGCTCTGCTCGCGCACCTCGATGCGACGCGCCACATCGCGCTGCCGCTGTTCGAGGCACGGCCCGGCCACCCGATCGCGCTGGCGGCCCAACTCATCTCAGAGGTGAGCGCGCCGCGAACGACCACGCTCCGCGACGTGATCGGCGCGGACCCTTCCCGCGTCGCCGCCGTCACCGTTGCCGATCCCTGGGTGCTCCGCGACCTCGATACGCCCGAGGATCTCGACCGGGCACGCGCTTGGCTCAAGGCCCGTTAGCCGCCGACTCTGGCGTACTATCGCGAACATGCGCACCTTCTTCGCCGCGGTCGGCCTCGCCCTGATCTCGCCGAGCTGCCTGGGAGTCGCCGACGTCGGCGCCAGCGCTGAGTTCGGCTGGATGCAGGTGGGCGTGCGCGGGGACGCCGGCCTGGCAGCGACCGGAACCACGGGCACCCCGTCCACCGTCGACGTCGAAGACGAGCTCGGGCTCGGCGACGTCGGCGCGCCCTACGCCCGCGTCGAGCTCGACTTGAGCCTCGCGCACGTCACGCTATCGGCGTTTCGCTACTCCGAGAACTCGCGCGGAGCGCTGTCGTCGGGGTTCGGCATGATCCCCGCCACCGCACCGGTGCGCGCCGACACCGAGCTCAACAACGTCAAGGCCGCGGTCGGCTTCGACGTGCTCGAGCTGCCGGTGTTCCGCCTGTCGCCGGGGATCGCCATCGACTACTTCGACGTCGACATGCGGGTCGAGTCGCCGCCGTTCGGCGCCGAGGAGACGCTGCGCATCGACGCGCCGATCCCCGAGCTCTTCTTGCAGGCCGAGGTCGACCTCGGCGTGGTTTCGGCGACGGTCGATGTCAGCGGCATGTCGGCCGACATCGGTGATGTCTCGGGCGAGTTCGCCGACGTCGAAGCGCTGCTCCGCGTGCACCCGGCCGCCCATTTGCAGCTGTTCGGCGGCTACCGCTGGTTGTCCATCGAAGCCGACGGCACCAGCGACGGGCAGCGCTTCGACGCGGACCTCCGCATCAGCGGTTGGTTCGTCGGCGGCGGCGTGACGTTCTGACTCGGGGACGACGCCGCCCGACTACCGCTTCGACCCGCGGTCGAGCAGCGCTCGTGCCTGGACGTGCACCGCTCCGAACCGCTCGTCCCATTCGGTGTCGAGCACGTGTTGCAGCGTCTTCTTCGCCGCAGCCTCGTCGCCGGTCGCGCGCTGCATTCGCGCCACACCGAGCCAGCCCTCGGGCTCGTCGGTGCGGATGCGCACGACACAGCGCCACTGTCGCAGCGCGTCGAGGTGGCGCGCCTGCTGCTCGCGCTGCAGGGCGAGCAGCCGGTGGCCGGCAGCTTCCTCGGGCAGCACCTCGACCAAGCTGGTGAAGGCCCGCTCGCTCGCCTCGCCCTGACCGAGCGCGGCGTAGCGCGTCCCCAGCTGGACGAAGCGCGGCAGCGCGGTGGGGTCGTGCGCGGCGGCGATGCGCATCGCCTCGCAGGCCGCGGCGGGGTCTCCCATCGCCTCGAGCACGCCGATCAGCGCGTCGTGCACCTCGACGTCCTCGGGTTGCAGGGCCCGTGCCAGCTCGAGCTGGCGCGCGGCCGTCGCCAGCTCACCCCGTTCTCGATAGACCTCCCCCAGCGCCTTGCGGATCACCGGTGCATCGACGCCGCGCGCCGCGACCTCGGCATCCCAACCGCGGACGTAGCCGGCCAGGTCGGAGAGCTTGGCGAGCACCGCGTGCAGCTTCTGCAGAGCGTCGCCGCGCCGGCGCGGCTCGCCACTCCACGCGACCACGGCCGCCGCCGCGGCATCGACCGCCGCCGCGTCCTGGCCAAGCGCCGCTCGTGCCAACGCCAGGCTGCCGTAGTAGTTCGACAGGGTGTTCGCGTTCGGGCGCTGGCCGCGCTCGTGCGCGGCGATGGCCGCGTCGAACAGCTCCGCCGCGCGACGCCAGAACTCGCAGCGCAGCGCGACCTGCGCCACGGCCGCCATCGCCCCCTCGTCCCAACGTCCGACCCGTTCGAGCCGCTCGACGGTCGCGTCGAGGACCCCGCGCGCGGCTTCGTCCGCTCCGGTCTCGTGCAGACCGCGCACCAGCCGCACGCGGTCGTCGACCCGGTCCGGAAACTCGTCGACCAAACGCCGCGCCAAGGCGACGGACGCCTCCCACTGCCGGCGGTCCTGCAGCCAGTGCATCAGCTGCCGCAGGGCGTCGCCCGACAGCGGCGCCCGCGCGTCGGCGCGCCGCAGGAGATCGATGGCGTCCGCGTACCGCTGCAGGCCGTGCCACAAGTAGTCGGCGACGTGCCGCTGGCGCGCGACCGAATCCTCGGCCGCGGCCGCGATCTCGAGCGCGCGCCGCGCGAACAGATCGGCCTTCTCCTTCCAGACGTAGGAGCCACGGCCGTACATCGAGCGCTGCCGCGAATCCAACCCGGTGAGGTCGCCGACCAGCGCATCCATCACCACGCGCAGCAGCCGCGGCTCGAGGTCACCGAGCTCGGGCTGCTCCTGCCGCCAGCGCGCCATCGTGCCGGCGAAGGTCTGCCAGCCGCCGCGGCGCACCCGCGCGAGCCAGCGTGGCTCGGTCTCGATGCGATGCAACAGCAGACGCAGGCCGGCATGCGGCCCGGCGATGCCGGCGAGCGTGCCGGCGGTGTCGACGAACAACGCCTGGCTGTCTTGCGCGGCCCGGGTGGCCAGCTCCGGCAGCGCTGTCGCGGCAAACCGCTGCAGATCGGCGGCGACACCACCGACCGAGGCTTCGCGATGCGCGGAGCCGTGCAGCAAGAGAAACTGGGTCAAGCCCTCGCGCAGCGAGGTCACCGGCATGGAGAAGAGTGCGTCCTGCATCGCCGCGCGCGCGCCCCGGTACAAGTCCGCGCCACGGCCGAGCGCCACCGCGCCGCCCTGGCCGAGACACCCGACCCAGAGCTCGAAGCGGCGCAGCTGCAGCCACGTGCGCTGGGCTTCGGTGACGTCACGGTCGAGCTCGGCGACCAAGAGGTCCTCGGCGACCCGGAACCGGCCGCGCGACTGGTACCAAGTCGACAGCGTTGCGAGCGCCTCGTTGACGGCGGCAATGTCGTCGGGACGGGGCGCTGTTCGATACGCCGCCAACGCGGCACGCACGCCGTCGATCGCGGCGTCCTGCGCGCCGTAGGCCCACTCGGTGCGACCCAGCGACAGGGCGACCGCCAGCCGCTCGCCGAGATCGCGCTGCGCGACGCGCTCGAGCTCGCGCAGCTGGCGCCGCTGTTCGTCGGCGAAGCGGCGGTCGGCGATCACGCCCATCCCGGCGAGCAGCGTCGCCATCATCGGCGGCTCGCCAGGCGCCCAGTCACCGCGCGCACTGTCGCGCAACCAGCGCAGACCACGGTCGGCGTGCGGGCCCGGCGCATCCAGCACCTCGGACGCCCGCCGCTCGACCAAGAAGCCGAGCATGGTCAGCGCGCGCCGGTCGGCGGCGTTCGGGTCGGCGGCCAGCAGGGATTCGATCCGCTCCACGACCGCGTCACAGGTCGCCTCTTCGTGCACTTGTGCGATCAACCGGCCGACGCGCTCGAGCATCGCGTAGGCGGTCTGCGGCGAGTGGCCGAGCAAACCGTCCGCCGTCGCCTGCAGCAAGCGGTGGTCCTTCACCGCCGCGTACAGGTTCTCGACCAACCAGAGCTGCGCCGCCGGATCTCCGGCCTTGCGCAGCAAGGCGGGCAGAGCGCGGAACACCTGCGCGTCGAGATCACCGGGCACGCCCGCGCCTCGCCGCGCCACCGACTGCCGCGCCCGCTGCAGGAGACCGATCAGCTCGTGCTCGGGCATGGTCGCGAAGCGCTGGCGCACGGCGCGCTTCCGCGCTTCCAGATCACCGAGCGCGAGCTGCCAGCCCGCCATCGCCTCGAACTCCGCAGCCTCGAGCGCGCCGGCCTCGGCGACGCGCTCGAGCTCACGCACCGCGTCGCGCAGCGCACCGCGCTCGGCCAGCAGGTATGCCAACGCCACCCGCCACGGGCTGTGTACGTCGGCCGGTGTCAGCCAAGTGCGCACGACGGCCTCCAGCGGCTCCGGCCGATCCAACGCCAGCAGCAAACGCCACAGCTGGTAGCGCCAATCCAGATCCCCGCTCTCGGCCGCGACCCCGGCGCGGTACAGCGCGATGACGCCATCGACCAGCGGCTCGGGCGCCGCCGTCTGGCAGGCGGCGTGGCTCAGGACCAGCGAGCAACGCTCGCGCAGCGCGCGGCGCCACGCCGCGGTCGGGCGTTCCGGCGCCTCCTCCACGGCGCCCTCCGCCGCGGCGTCTTCCCCCGACAGCTCGGCGAGCAGGGCGCGGGCACGCCGGTCGACGTCGGCCAGGTCGGCGCCGGTCTCGACGGCGAAGCACAGCGCTTCGACAGCCAAGAATGCCCGGTGCGCGGGGTCCGCCTCTTCCGCGGCGCGCGCCAAGCGTTCCGCCAGCCCCGCGCGCGCAGCTGCGAGCGCGTTGCGCTCTGCCTCGCGCCGCGCCGCGCGGCTCAGCGCTTCGAGTGCCGCGGGCTCGCCGAGCGCGTGCCGGCGGCGCTGCTCGAGCAAGCCCGTGGCGAGCTGGCGGACGGCGCCCGCGATTGCGCCATCGCGCGCCGCGGCCTCTGCTTTGGGCGACACGTGCGCCGCCAACGTCGCCAGCGCCTCGTCCTCGAGCGCGCGACTCCAGGGCTCCCGCAACAGACGCGGGAGGAGCGCTGCCGCCGCTGCCGCGCGCGTCTCGGCCGCGGCCGAGAGAAGCCACTGCCGCGCCACCGCCAAAGCCTCGGCACGCTGCTCGCCGGCGTCGTGAATGCGCAGCAGCTCGCGCGCGAGCACTGCACCGGCCTCGGGCTCGGCCCGCCAACGCGCGTGCAGCAGCGCCACCAAGCTCGCGCGCAGCTCCACGTCGACCGCATCCGCTTGCCATTCCAACACCGCCAAGAGCAGCTGCAGTCGCGGCAAGGGCATGGTGGCGATCGCCCGGTCCTCGAGCAGCCGGCCCCGGACTTCATCGCGCAGTGCGGCCCCGGCATCGGTGCGCGCAAAGCGGTAGTCGCGCAGCACGCGCGCGGCGACGTCCGCGTAGGGCGCACCGGCGTCGAGCCACGGCAGCACGGCGGCGCGCAGCGCGTCCGCAAACCGGAGATCGACCGCGTACGAGCCGAAGTTCCAACCCCGCCCCAGCACGATCGAAACCGCGGCGTGCAACCGCGCGGCGTGCGCGCGGCGGACATCATCGCCGGCGTCGGCGCCGCGCGGCGCCTCGGCAAGCCGCGCCGCCACCCACGCGTCCGCCGCATCCTCGGCGCCGAACAGGTAGCGCGCCGCGATGTAGCGGTCGGCGGCGACTGCCCGCGTCGGGTGCTCGCCGATCCAGGTCTCGGTCAACGCCAGCAGCGCCGGCCCATCGCGGCGGCTCCACAGCAGTTCCGTGCACCGCGTGTAGAGATCGTTGGCCTCGTGGGCCGTCAGTCGCTTGCGCGCATCCAATGCCGCTTGCAGGAGCTGCGCCGCCTCGCCGGTGCGCGAGCACTGCATCAGAGCGCGCGCGCACTCCCACACCGCCGTCGGCTCACCCGAGGCGTCGGCCAGCAGCGCCCGGCGCAAGACCAGGGCGTCGGCCCAGCGGCCGGCGCGCTCCAGCGTCTTGGCTTGCCAATCGCGGAGCTGGCGCTCGGCGAAGTCGGTGTCGGGTCCCGCGTCGGCGAAGGCGGGGCGCAGCGCCTCGACCAAAGCGAGGACCTCCGGCGGCTCGAGATGCCGCGACGCGACCTGCAGCACGTGCGCGCCGAGCACGGCGCCGCGGCCCACGAGCCGCGCCGCCGCCGCCGAGACCACACGCTCCGCCTGCGCGCTGAGCTCCGCGCCGCGGCGTCCCAGCGCCATCGCGGCAAACCGCAACCATTCGGCCGATTGCTCCTCCGACCCCGCGAGCAGAGGTGCCATCGCGTCCCGACACTCGTCCCAGCTCTGACGGGCGGCGAAGTGCAGCGCCACCGTCAGCACGTCGATCGGTCGGCCGCGCCCCTCGTGCACCGCGCGCCGCGCCACCGCCAGCGAAGGCGCCGGTCCGTCGAGCAGCAGCGCTCCGGCCGGCGCCGCGCGCGCCGCGAGCTGGGCCGCAGCGTCCGCGGCGGGTACCGATTCCAGCGCGATGGACTGCCGCATCACGCGGCGGCCTTCGCCATCGAAGCTCTCCGCGTGCGTCGCCCACCACACGCCACCGACCTCGACGAAGTCACCGAACGTCGCCCGCTGGGTCAGCGCGTCGCCGGTCCACACGCGGCGCTCGCGCAGCACGGCGCGGCGCACGTCGACGACGAGCTCGGTGCGGTCGGTGCGCGGCTCCGGCGGCACGAGCTCGACCACCGCGACGTCGTCATCGGCGCGCAGCAGCCGGGCCTTCCAGCCGGCGTACGCCCCCGACCAGTCCGTGAACGACGCATCGCCGACCAACCTGGGCCAGGCGTCCGCGTCGGCCGCAGCCGACGGCCGGCGGCGCCCCAAGGCCAAGTCCGCCGACAGTGCCGCACGGAAACCCGCGAAGTTCCAGGATTCGTACGCCAGCCCCGCGCGCGGGGCGGAGCGGGCGTGCCACTCGTGTCCCAGGACCAGCAACTCGCTGCGCTGCACGCCGACGACGCCCCGTCGCAGGGCGTGGATGCGGGTGGTCTCGCCGCGCCAACGCAGCCCGTCGGTCCTCGCCGCCACCGCCGTGCTGCGATCGAGCGAGAGGAGCACGCGGCGGACCTCTTCTGGCCACGCGGCCGGCGCCGCGACCGGAGCCCTGATGGGCGCGGCAGGCGGCAGCGGCGGAAAGCCCAGGCTGCCGAGATCGGCGCGCGGCGGCACCGGCCCCCAGGCCGTGTTCGCATCCCGACGCCAGCGCCCTCCCGACGCCGGCGGTGCCATCGCCGCCGAGCGCCGTTGGTCACCGAGAAAGAACGAGTCCGCCGAGGCCCCCGGCAGATTCGCCATCGACTCGCTCGCCGGCAACGGGGTCTCGAGCTCCTCGGCGCTGCGCTCGTCATCGAACGGCGCCGCGGTCATCGGACCGCGCGCGCTGGCGAAGCGCACGGAGTCCAGCTGCTCGTTGTCGAAGTCGCGCGCATAGCGCGCCCCGCCGCCACCGAACTTGCCCTCCGCCGAGGTGCCGACGGCGACGTGCCACGGCGACAGATCACGCCCCAGGCCCGCGATCTCGCGCAGCATCTGTGCGCGGAGCCGATGCCGCCAGGCGCGCGCCGCCCGCATCTGGTCGCGCCGCATCGCCAGGTCGACCGCGTCCCGCGCCGCGGCGAAGAACTGCTCGCCGTCGCGCGGGTGGACGCGGCGCTCGACACCGTAGCGCTCGCGATCGGCATCGTTCTCCAACACCAAGAGCGAGGTGTAGGGAGTGATCACTCCGTAGCGTTCGCTGAGCTCGATGATGTCCTCCGCGACTCCCGGCGCGCGCCCCTGCAAGAGCAGCGCGTCGATGTGCCGCCGCGCCCACAGCCGCGGGATGAACGAGTTGCCGCCGTCGGCCGCCGGCAACTCGACGTCGGCGACCCAACGCACCGGTACGCCATCGCGCGTTCCCTCGACCACCAGCCGGCCCGCGGTCGATTCCTCGCCCGGCCGATACCGGCCGACGACGACGTGCTGGCTGCCAGCGGCGAGGTTGGCAAGGCGACCCGGGTGGACCCGCGCCGTCTCCAGCCCCTCGAAGCGCAACGACAGCTCGCGAACCGCCGGCGACGTCGCCTCCTCCAGCAGCTCGGCGGCATCGAGGGCGGGGTGCTGGCCCACTGCGCGCACGGAGCCGCCGCCGATCGCGGCGATCGCCTGCAACACCCGGGCCTCGACTTGCGCGCCGGTCGAGACCGCGTGGCAGGCCACGTCAGCGCCGGCGCCCGCCGCGGCGAGCCGCTCGGCGAGCGCGACCGCATCCGAGTCGGCGGCGGTGCCCAGACCGTCGCCGACGTAGACGACGACCGCTCCCGCGGAGGCGTCGCCGATGGCCCGCCGCAGCATCGCCTCCACGTCGCTCCAACCGAGCGACGCGCGGCCGGTCAAGAACTCCATCGCCGCGCCGACGTTGGCGTCGGTCGGTGCCGAGGCCGCAGCGGCGAACGGCACCGCTTCGACGTCACCGGCGTACAGGCGGAACCGATCGTCCTCTCCCAATACCGACAGCAGCCCTTCGACGAAGGCGTGCTGCGCGGCGCGCGCTGCGTGGTCCATCGAAGCCGAGGTGTCGGCGACGACCACCAGCTCCCCCATCGAGGCGTCGCCGATGCGCTCGCGGCGGAACACACCCGTGTCCTCCGGCGCCGACAGCAATGCCATCAGGTAGCCGTCGTCGCCACGGCGGTGGACACGGAGCGACAGCGGATCCCGGCGGGCGAGCCGCACCGCTACTTCGAAATCGCGCTGCGGCACGTAGTCCTCGGCGTCGAATTCGACCGCGGCGCGGTGTCCATCGTCCCGGGACCGAACCTCGTGGGTCGGCGACTCGATCGCGGTGATCGCGGTCGCCGAATCGATCGCCACCCGCAGCTGCAGCTGCCGCAGCGGATGGGCGCGCAGCAGGTCGCTGCGCAGCGCGTAGCGGTAGCGCAGGGTGTCGCCGCGCAGAGGCAGGACCTGGGTGTAGCGAATGCGGATCCGCTTCTCCGAGTGGGCCTCGATGGGAAACACCCGCGCCTTGAACAGGTTGCCCCCCGCCCACTCCAGCAGGGCTGGGTCTTTGCGGCGGCGCACGATGTCTTCGAAGATCGCCCGCGCGCGCTGGCGCTCGACCACGTCCGCTTCGACCAGCTCGCTGCCGATCCACATGCCGAAGCCGCTCACCGACGCATCGGATGGCAACGGAAAGTAGAACACGCCTTCGAGCCGCGCGTCCGTGTTGTTGACGAAGCTCTGCTCGACCGTGGTGCGCGCGATCTGGTCTTTGATCTCGACGTCGACCTTGTGGTAGCCGATCGACAGCGGCACGTCGCGGCCGTCGACCTGGGCGACGAGCGATCCCATCCACTCATTGGTCGCCGCGCCGCGGTAGCCGGTCAGCCAGCGCGGATCGTCGGTGAGCTGCTCGGTGGAAGCGGCGGTGGCGGCGAGGACGGCCCGCTCGGTCAGGCGCTGTGCGAACCCACCCGGCCCGCGCACCGAGAGAGGCGCACCCTCGGCCGGAGTGACCTCGACCTGCCCGCGCAGCAGCCGCAGCGAAGCCGTCGCCTCACCCAGCTCGATCGTGGCGCCCGGGCCGACCAGGACCTGCGCGCCGTCGCGCAGCTCGAGCTCGACCGCGTTGGCCCCGCGCGCGCTGGTGCGCACCACCTCCGCAGGCCACACCTGCCCCCCCGTGCGCAGCGGGGTCCAGCGGCGACCGCCGGCGACACGCGCCGTGGCGGTGCCCTGCACGTCGACGACGGTCCCAGCCCGCCCGTCGCGCGGCGGCATTTGGCCGCCGGACGGGGAGAACCGCCGCTCGGCCGCGAGGGCGAGGCCCGCCAACAACAACAGGACGAAGATCATCGGTCGCAGAATCGGTCGCATGCGCGCTCCCCGCGGCAAAGAGGGCAGGCTCGAGATGCCGCCCACGAAGAAAGATGCGAGGCGCCGTGCAAAGTTCCCGAGCGACCCGGCGGCGGCGCGACGGCGGCTCCGGTTCGGCACATGCTATCGCCGGGTCCACGCCGAGGGACCGCCGCGCGCCCCGCGGTTTCCGATTCCGGGGATTCCGACTCGATGTCGAATCCCGCAGTGCACCGCCGTCCCCTGGGCAACCATTGACGCCAAGGAACCATCCCGATGCTCCATCCGCTCTTCTACACGCTGCTCGCCGCGTGCCTCGCCCCCTTCGGCAACCCCGGCCAGGATCCCGAACCCGCTGCCGCGCCCGAGGCCTCCGCGCCCGCCCAACCGTCGATCGACGACTTCAAGTGGCTCGCCGGGCACTGGCGCGGGACCGGACTCGGCGGCACCTGTGAGGAGATTTGGAGCGAGCCGATGGGCGGCACGATGATGGGCTCGTTCCGCCTGCTGCGGGACGACAAGGTGCTATTCTACGAGCTGATCGTGCTGGGGCCCGACAAGGACGGCTTCTCCATGCGGGTGAAGCACTTCTCGCCCGAGTTCGTCGCGTGGGAGGAGAAGGACGGCGCGGTGCGCTTCCCCTTCGAGTCCGTCGAGGGCACGAAAGCCGAGTTCGGCGGCCTGCGCGCAGAGCGCGACGGCGACCGTCTGGTGATCCAGGTGAAGATGAGCGGCCGCGACGGCAGCTCTCGGTGGGAGCCCTTCGAGCTCGAGCGCGTGACGCCGGGGTCCTGAAGTTCGGCAGAGCGTACGCGCGCTCCCTTTTTGGCCGAAACTTGAGACACACACCGAGGGAAATGCGACAAGGGGTTCGGAGAATCCCGTGTCTGCCCCCCTTCAGATCCGGTCGATCTGCGCCCTCGCGCTGATCGCGCTGCTACCCCCCTGCGCTGCACAGACGCCGCCGGATCTGTACGACGACAGCGTCCTGCGCACCTTCGAGCTCCGCTTCGCCCAGCCGAATTGGTGGACGCTGCTCGAGCAAAACAAGCCGGCGGAGCAGGAGATCCCCGCCGACCTCGTCGTCGACGGCCGCGTCTACCCCGGCGTCGGCGTGCGCTTCAAGGGCCGCTCCTCGTACATCGCCACCCGCAACTCGCTCAAGCGGCCGTTTCGCATCGTGGTCGACTTCACGATCCCGGGACTGGAGCTGTACGGCTACTCCACGCTCAATCTCAACAACGGCTTTCGCGATCCGACGTTCCTGCGCGAGGTCGTCGGCTACCGCATGCTGCGTCGCTACACGCCGGCGCCAAAGGCCAATTGGGTCGAGCTCAAGATCAACGGCGAGAGCTGGGGGGTCTACATGAACGTCCAGCACGTCAACAAGGACTTCATGGACGAGTGGTTGGCGTCGAACGACGGCCACCGCTTCAAGCTCAGCCGTCCCGGCAACGTGTCGGCCAACGTCGCCGCCCTCAACTGGCTGGGATCGGAGCCGGCGCTCTATCAAGGAATCTACGAGCTGAAGAGCAACACACCGGCAGCGTGGAACGCGCTGGTCGCGCTCTGCGATGCGCTCGACAACAGCCCTGCCGGCCAGCTCGAAGCGCGGCTCACCCCGCACCTGCACATCGACCGCGCCCTCTGGTTCGTCGCGCTCAACAACCTCATGGTCGGGCTCGACAGCTACATCGGCACCGCCAACAACTACTACTTGGTGCAGGACGAGGTGCACCAGCGGTTCAGTGTCATATCGTGGGACCTCAATGACAGCTTCGGCAGCTTCTGGCTGTCGACGCCCGGTGTGCCCTCCAACCTCGACCCATTGTACCGCGAGCAAACGAGGACGCGACCGTTGGTCTCCTCGCTGCTCTCCGAACCGCACTGGCGGGCACGCTACTTGGCACACTACCGAACCGCGCTGCAGGAGGCCTGGGACTGGAACACGGTCGGCAGCTGGATCGCGCAGTATCAGAGCCTGTTGGGCCCGGCGATCGCGGCGGACAAGGTCAAGCTCTACTCGACGGCACTGTTCTGGAGCAATGTGACCCAGGCCACCGTGATCGGCACGGTCGTGATCCCCGGCCTCGAGCCGCTGGTCAAGGCGCGGCGCGCGTTCCTGGAGGCTCATCCCGAGCTCAGTGTGCCGCAGCCGTCAATCGGCAACGTCACTCACACTCCAGCCCAGCCTACGCCGACGACTCCAGTGCACGTGACCGCCACCGTCACCCCGGCGACAACGACCGCACCTCCTGTCGTCGAGCTGCATGCGCGGGTCATCGGTTCGTACGTGCGGTTGCCGATGTACGACGACGGCCAGCACGGCGACGGCGCCGCCGGGGACGGCGTCTACGGGGAGTCGATTCCACCGCAGGCCGCCGGGGCGACGGTGTCCTACTTCGTCACGGCGCACGACGCCAACGGCGCCATGCGGGTTGCGCCGAGCGGCGGCGCCGACGGCGCCCACGAGTACACCGTCACCGCCACGCCCACCGGCAACAGCCTGCGAATCAACGAGCTGATGGCGGACAATACCTCGACCATCGCCGACCCCGCGGGCGACTATGACGATTGGCTCGAGCTGCACAATCCGACGACGGCGCCGATCGACGCGGCGGGCATGTATCTGACCGACGACCCAGCCCAGCCGACGCGGTGGCAGCTGCCGTCCGGCACGCTCGTCCCACCGGGGGCACACCTCTTGATCTGGGCCGATGCCGAGCCGTGGCAGGGCCCTTTGCACGCACCGTTCAGGCTCGGCGCGGGCGGCGAGACCGTCGCTCTGTACGACACGGACGGCACGACCCTGCTCGATCAGATCACCTTCGGCCCACAGGTGGCCGACGCCAGCACCGGGCGCCTTCCCGACGGAGCACCGCTGTGGGTGACGCTGTTGGACCCCAGTCCGACGGCCGCCAACGCCGTGCCGGTCTGTGGGTCGCTCGCCTTCACCGCGCGCGATGCCACCGCCCAGCAGGGGTTGCTGACCCTGACGAGCACCCCCAGCATCGGCGGCAACATCGACATCTTCTTGGCCGGCCTGCCGGCGGCTTCGCCCACGGCGATCGTAATCGGCGGCGGCGCGGCGCACCTGCCGCTGCCCGGTTCGGCATCGATGTTGCTCCTCGCGGCACCGATGGCGACCGCGCTCACGCAGACCAGCTCGGTGCTCGGCACGCTGGCGCAGTCGGTGCCGATCCCCGACGACCCCGCACTGGTCGGCCTGCGAATCGCGGTGCAGGCGGTGAGCGTGCTGCCGAGTGGGCCCGCCGCGAGCAGCGCGGTCTGGTTCGACATCTGCGGCTGACGCGTGGCGATCCGGCGCGGCCCGACGGCGGCTCAGAACGTGGCGGACAGCCCGACGACCAACCCCAAGTCGGTGCTGTCGGGATCGCCGACGACACCGGTCCCGAGGTCCGACCAACGCACTTCGAGGCCGGCGTTGGTCGCCAAGGACCGCGTCAGCGCGCACTGCAGGCCCAGGCCAAACCCCGCGGTGATGCCGTCCTGGTTCTCGTTGACGCGGACTCCCGTGAAGCCAAGGAACCCCGCGTGGCTACGTGGCTGGTTGTCCGGCATGACCTCCCCCTCGGCGTGGCCCCAGCCCAAGAAAAACTCACCGTATGGGCGCACTCCTTCCGGTGATCCCCAATAACCACGGACGAGCGCCTCGACCAAGACCTCGGTCGCGCGCGCGCTCATGTGGCTCTCGGGAAACGCACCAGCCTGAAACCGATAGTCGATGCCATTGGTACGCTGTCGCCGGACCACGGTGCGCACCCCGGCTTCGATCGAGGGGAGCGCCGGCAACGCGCGCAGAAGCTCGATGCGACCGCCGGCATGCGTGCCGTGCTGGTTGCGGTCGATCCCGCCCCCATCACGCACCGTAGTCCACCCGTAGCTGCCGCCGAGACCCACGCGCCATCGAGATCCCTGCGCATCCGACTGGCAGGCAAGGGCTGAGAAAAAGGCGGCGACCGAGAGCAACGGCAGGGCTCGAGACGCGCGAACACTCGGCATGGCGGGGACTCCACCTGCCAGGTAGTCCGGCGCGGAGATCCGGTCACAGCGGGTGCTCGGGCCTGGCCCCTCGCGGCCTTTCCCCCGCTGCTACACTCCTCCCATATGGCTGCTCCGACAATTCGCCTCTCCCAGGCCGCGGTGCTCGTCTGCATGGCCGTCGCGGTCGGGGGCGCCGGTGGATGGCTCCTCAAGACCTACATGGCCAAGAAGGCCCAGGCCAACCCCGGTGCGCGCTCGACCCCGTCGGTCGGCTTCTGGCACCCGTTGCGACACGCCGACGCACACACGGACACCGACGCGCCGCTGCCCGACAACCTGGCGAACTTGCCGTATCTCGCCGGCCACTCCGGCGCGGTCGAGGCGCAGTCGGTGACGCTGCTCGACCCCGAGGCGACGGCGCCCGGCATCAACCTCGTGGTCTCCGGCCACAAGCCGTCGGCCGAGCTGCGCGATCTCAAGGGCAACGTGCTGCACGAGTGGACCATCGAGTTCGAGACCGTGTTTCCCGGCCCACTCGGGTTCGAGGAACGGCCGGACAACAAGCGCTTCTGGCGCCGCGCCCACGTCCTGCCCAACGGCGACCTGCTGGCGATCTTCGAGGGGATCGGCATGGTCAAGCTCGACAAGGACTCCAACTTGATCTGGGGCTTCAAGGGCCGCTGCCACCACGATCTCTACGTCGGCGAGGACGGCGAGATCTACACGCTGACGCGGACCAAACACACGCGCCCGGAGCTCGCGGAGGCACCGACCTACATCACCGGCGAACTCCGCGAGGACTTCATCACGGTGCTCGAGGCCGACGGAACCGAGCGCCGCTCGGTGTCGCTGCTCGAGTGCTTCCGCAACTCCGACTACCGCTCGCTGTTCGGTTTGGGCCTGCGCGAAGGCGACGTCTTCCACACCAACACGCTGGAGATCATGGACGGCCGGTTCGCGGACCGGCACCCGCTGTATCGCAAGGGCAACGCGCTGGTGTCGCTGGCAGCCCTCGACACCGTTGCCGTGGTCGACATGGAGGCACAGACCGTCGTCTGGGCACTGACCGGCATGAGCACCTTCCAGCACGAGCCAACGGTGCTGGACAACGGCAACATCCTGCTGTTCGACAACACCGGCGGCTACAGGGGAGGATCGCGGGTGCTCGAGATCGAGCCGCTGACCCAGCGCATCGTCTGGGCCTATCGCGACGGCGAGGAAACTCCGCTCCTGTCGCACATCCTGGGCTCGTGCCAACGTCTGCCCAACGGCAATACGCTGATCGTCGAGTCGACCGCCGGCCGCGCGTTCGAAGTGACGCCCGACCTCGAAGTGGTGTGGAACTACTTCAACCCACACCGCGCCGGTGACAACGACGAGCTCATCGCGAGCCTGTTCGACGTCGTGCGCCTCGACCCGAGCATGTTCGACGAGTCGTTCGCGCCGGGCGCTGCGTCGGAAGGCGGCGTCGATCTCGAAGGAGTCGACGCTCTGCTCAACGGCACCGGGCGTTGACCCGTCACTCCGCGCCCGGCGGCACGATCCGATACACGGTGAACCACTCGTTGGCGTAGCTCTGCTCGAAGCGGGGCGGGAAGTCGTCGAGGATCCTCTGCCACCGCTCGCGATCGTGCAGCCGCGGCGTCGCGCCGGCGTCGAGGTTGGGAGCCACGTGGCAGACGATCAGATAGTCGACGCCCTTGTCGTCGAAGTACTGCATCGTCTCGTGCGTCTGCGCCGGCCCGCGCAGGGCGGCGAACGTGCGACCGGTCTCCAGCGCCAGCACGCGCGGGAAGCGGAAGATCAAGAACGAGTCCGGCGGGGTCTCCTCTTCGACGTAGCGCGACAGCGCGCGCATCGGCTCCCCGTCGATGCCCTCGATCGGCCCGAACGGCAGTCGTGAGTACTTGCCGGCAAAGGACGCGGCCAGCGCCAGCGTCAGCACACAGCCCAGCACCGGCCCCAGCGCCCATCGCGCCCCGGTCGCCGTCGAGCCGATCGCCTGGATCGCGAAGTAGGCGTAGGCGAACAGGAGCGGCGCGGTCGGCAGCATGTAGCGGTTGTGGTAGATCGACCAAATGATCGACGCGGCCACGTAGAGCGGCACGAACACCTCGAACGGTGTGAAGCCGCGCCGACAACGCACGAGAAAGCCCACGACCGCCAGCGACAAGAACACCGCGGCCAGCACCTTGGTCGCCCACGGCAGATAGCCGTTCTCGAACAGACTCGCATACTTGGAGAGGTTGTAGGTGATGATCGCGAGGTCGTTGGGACGGAACTGATCGAGGTAGCTGTCGGGGGAGTGCAACAGCACCAGCTGCGGTGCGGCGCAGAGCGCGAAGGTGGCCAGGGCAACCAGCAGAAAGCGGCTGGGGCGGCGCATGCGCAACAGGTCGTGCGCGATCACCACCGGCACGAGCACTCCACCCAACGTGCGCAACCCATAGCCCACGTAAAGCAGGATGCCCGTGACGATGGCGCTGCCCACGCTCGGCGACGCGCCCTGGCCAGCGCGCTGATAGCCGCGGTGGACCCACCACAGGGTGAAGAAGCAGACCGGCAAGAAGGTCAGGTCCGAGCCGATGTCGTCCTTGTAGCGCCAGAAGAACGGGCTGAACCCACAGGCGGCGATCGCGGTCAACAGGTAGGCCGGACGCACGGAATTGCGAAAGCCCAGGAAGAGCGCGCCAAGCGCGAGCACCATCGCGATCACGGCCAATCGCTTGGCGGCGATCAAATCGACGCCCGACGCCATGTAGACCGGCACCAACAGGAGCGGATACAGCGGGGGGTATGTGGCCGGCGCAAGGTCGATCAGCTGTTGGGTGCGGACGTAACCGATGTCGTCATAAGGCCTTCCCTCGACAACATTGGCGGCGTGCGCGAAGTACTGGCTGTAGTCGCCAATCCAGCGGTGGCCGCTGCGGACCGTAGACCACTGGAAGGCACCGATGGCCAAGAGGAGGCAGACGAGGACGAGCTTGACCTTCACGAGGAGCGGAGCGGGGGGCTTGGGCCGGTGGCCGGCACCTGATCCTACCGGCTCGATTCGCACCCCGCGAACGCCGGCGGGAGCGGCAGTTCGGCGGAAAAATGGAGATCGCCGTGTCACCGATGGGACCGAGCGGCCGGTTCAGGGAACTTCAGGAGGACCATTCTCCGTCCCCACCCGCCACCTCTGGCCCGGGAGCAACGATGCACAGTCACCTCCATCCCGCAGTCGCGATCCTCGGCGCGTGCTGCGCGCTGGCGGCGCAAGCGCCGCGCCAGCTCCTCGATATCCGCCAGCCCACGCAGACCGTGTCGTCCAGCCCGACGGACCTCACGCGCTCGGGGGCGACGATCTTCTTCACCGCCACCGGGCTCAGCGGCCGTGAGCTCTACCGCACGCTGGGAGGCGTGGGTGGCGCAAGCCTCGTCGCCGATCTCGCGCCCGGCAGCACCGGCTCGAACCCGTCGGCGCTGACGCCATTTGGCGGTGGAGTCTACTTCGTCGCCGACGACACGGTCAGCGGCCGCGAGCTGTGGTACTCGGACGGCACGGCGACCGGCACCCGGCTGATCGCCGACCTGGTCGCCGGCAGCGGCGGGGCCAACCCGCGCTCGCTGACGCCCTACGGCACCGATCTCTACTTCGTCGCCACGCCGCAGACCGTGCTGTGGCGGACCAACGGCACGACCGCCGGGACCACGCCCGTGGCCGGCGCGCCGGCGACGGGCGAGGTCGCCACGGCGGCGGGTCGCCTGTTCTTCATCGGCTACGACGGCTTCGATTGGGGACTGTGGACCATCGGCGCGGCGGGCATTCCGAGCGAGCTGCAGTCGTTCCCCAACAACGCGCGGTCGCTGACCGGTACCGGCAGCCGCCTGTACTTCGTCGCCGACGACGGCGTCAGCGGCTTGGAGCTGTGGACCTCGGACGGCACCGCCCCCGGCACGCGACGCGTCGCCGACATCGCCCCCGGTGCAGCGAGCAGCAACCCGACGACCCTGACCCCATCGGGCAACTCCCTGTTCTTCGCCGCGACGGAGCCCACTCGGGGCAACGAGCTGTGGGTGACCGACGGCACCACCGCGGGCACGCGCGCCGTCACCGACCTCAACCCCGGCCCCGCGGGATCCGCGCCGACGGAGCTCGTCGCATTTGCCGGGGGCGTGGTGTTCCGCGCCGACGACGGCAGCGGCAATGGCCTTTGGCGCACGGACGGCACGGCCGCCGGCACGGTGCTCTTGCGCGCCAACAGCACTGCCCTCGGCCTGCACGCGATTGCGACCGACGTGTTCTTCCGCGATCTCATCGATGGCGAGCTGTGGGCCACCGACGGGACGCCGGGCGGCACCCGGCGCGTGGTCGAGTTCTTCGCCGGCCCCCGCGGCGGCAACCCGGGGGGCTTCGTCGTCCATGCGTCCAACCGGAGTGTCGTGTTCGCCGCGGACCGACCCGTGTCGGGCCGAGAGCTGTTCGTATCGGACGGCACCGCCCTGGGAACCGTGCTGCTCGACGACCTCAACACGGCGCCGTTGTCGGGCAGCACGGACTCGGATCCCGCCGAGTTCACCGCGCTGTTCGGCGGTGGCCTGTTCACCGCCGACGACGGCGTGCTCGGTCGTGAGCTGTGGTTTACCAATGGCACTGCCGCCGGGACCACGCTGACCTTGGATGCCCGCGTCGGCCCCGCCGGAGCCGACCCCCGCGAGCTCACCCGAGTCGGCGCGCAGGTGCTCTACTCCGCGGAGACCGACGCGAACGGCAGGGAGCTCTGGTGCTCCGACGGCACCGCCGCCGGCACGCGGCTCGTGCGGGACATCTTCCCCGGGGTGCTGCCGTCCATTCCGTCGGAGCTGACCGCCGCCGGTGGATACGCCTGGTTCTCGGCCGATGACGGCAGCGGTCGCGAGCTGTGGCGGTCCGATGGAACCGCCGCCGGCACCGCCATGGTGGCGGATCTGGAGCCGGTCGGCGGGTCCGCGCCGCGCTTCTTGGTGGCGCTGCAGGATCGGGTCCTGTTCTTCGCCTACACGCTGGCCATCGGTCTGGAGCTGTGGGAATCGGACGGGACACCGGGGGGCACCCAGGCGGTCAAGGACATCAACCCCGGTTCCGGGTCCACGTTCCCGCAGGCAATGGTCGCCGCCGAGAACCGCGCCTACTTCATCGCCAGCATCGGAACGTCCACGGGGCTCTGGACCACCGACGGAACCGCACAGGGCACGATCAACCTGACCCAGGGCACCGCCGGCCGGATCATCGCTCCCTTTGGCGCGGCGGTGCTGTTCGTGGTCTCGAAGCTCAGCGGGCCGGAACTGTGGTACACCAACGGAACGCGCATCAACACACGCCTGGTCGCGGGCCTCGGACCCGGCGTGCTGGGACCCCACTCGTGGGCGGGCGCCAGCGCCGGCGGCTTCGTCTACTTCGCGGTTCCCGACCCGACGCTCGGCACCGAGCTGTGGCGCAGTGACGGCACGGTGGCTGGCACGACGCGCATTACCGATCTGCGGCACGGCGACGTCGACCCGCAGGCGATCCCGATCACCGCCGCCGGCGACCGCCACGTGTACTTCGCGGTGCGGACCACCACCGACGTCGAGCTGTGGCGCACCGACGGCACCGCGGCGGGGACGACCCAGCTCGGGCCGGCGTTCTACAGCGTTGGCAACAGCCGCGGACAGCGGGCCAGCTTCGCGCTGATCGATGGGCGCATCCTGTTCGCCGCCGACGGCCCCGCGGGCAGCGGCGTCGCCGGCATCGAGCCGTGGGTCTTCGATCCCGGCGCCACCGCTCAGCCGTGGCCGGTGGCGTGCCCCCTCGGCACGCGCCCAACCCTCACCGCGTCCGACCCGGTGCTCGGCAGCACCGCCGGCATCCGCCTGGTGCAATCGACGCCGGCAACGGCGGCCGCCATCTTGGTGTCGGCAGCCCTGCCGCCGGTGCGGCTCCCCGCCAGCACGTGTGCGCTGGTCGTCGACCCGTTCTCCGCGCTGGCGACCGTCGGCACCGGGGGCAGTCTCACGGCAAGTGCCCCCGTTCCCGCCCAACAGATCCTGCAGGGATTGCGCGTCGCGCTGCAGGGGGCGACGTTGAGCACCGCGGGCTTGTCGATCTCCGACGGGATCTACTGGACCCTGGGCCGCTGACCGGCACCAGCGGGGCGAACGCTACCGATACTCGATGACGCAGCCCGAGCCCGCCTCCCACGCGCCGTCACTGCTCGTCGACGGGGCGTAGCCGCTGGTCACGTCGCTGGGGATCGCGGAGGGCAGCATCGGCACGACCTGCACGGCGCCGTTGCTGACCGCCACTCCCATCGGGTAGCTGGCGACCGTGGTCGGCGCGATCGCCTGCATGTAGATCGGCACGCGGGTCAACGTCATGGACAACGGCAGCGCGGTCGACAACTTGAGCTGCCCGGTCGGGCCCGTCGCGCCGATGATGCCGAGGCCGATCTGTCCGCCGACCGGCACCGGCTCGCACGGACAGCGCGGGCCCGGGCAGACGCCGAGGTCGTCGTCGGTGCCCACCAGCAGCGCCACCGCGACGTTGGGCTCGCCGACCACGCACAGGTCCCAGCCAAACGAGGTCGCCCCGCGGCGCACGCTCATCGTGCTGTCCAAGCTCATCGGGGCCATGGCGCCCGAGAAGTCGGGAACGTCACAGCCGTCCGGCCCCTTGCCGGCGACGATGCAGGAGCCCTCGACATCGATGGGGTAGGGTCCGGTGGGCGAGACGCCAGTGCCGATGATGTCGACCAGCAGCGCCGAGTCCGCGGTCGTCCGCGCGTACGGATAGGGTGTGTCGAACGGCAGGTAGAACGAGCTCGCACTGCCAAACGCGACGGGAGCCGACCCCGGCTTGCGCTGCAGATCGGGCAGCGCCACCGTCTTGTCAGGGCCGATGACCACGATGCTGTTGGTGCCGCGCACGAACGGCGCGGTGCCCCCCGATGGCACGGTGCGGTAGTCGATCTCGTGCAGCTCGACGGTCGCCAAGAACGACCGCGGCCCGGCCGCGAGCTCGTCGTACTGATAGCCGTCGCGACGGAAGCCGAGCGCGCCGTAAACCCCGCCCGGCGCGCCCTTGTCCACTTGCTGGTAGCGAAACGCGGCGGTGGCGAACAGGTCGTTGCGCACGCCGACACCCTCGACCGCGCCGAGGCCGGGCGGGCTCGTGGTCTGCGCGGGCGCGCCGGCCGCCCACAGGGCGGCGATCGACAGGGTCAACAACAGGGTGGTGCGAGGCATCGGAACTCCGCGGTCTAAGGCTTCATCCATCGGTAGAAGACAGGGTCAGGCCGCGCGCCGGGCGCAGGCCCAAGAAGAACATCTGCATGCCGGGCACGCCCCCGGTCCGCCGCGCACTGCGGGCGTCGCGCGGCGGGTGCCGGAAGGCGCCGCCGCGACTGACCATGAAGCGCTGCTCGTCGGCGACGCGCGCGCCGGTGTCGGGCGCCACCGGGCCGCGGTAGTGGCCGACCCACCAGTCGGAAGTCCACTCGCGCACGTTGCCGACCATGTCGTGCAGCCCGAACCGGTTGGCGGCAAACGAGCCCACCGGTGCGTGGTACGGGTAGCCGTCATCGACGCCTTCGGTCGAGATCTGCAAGCGGAACAACAACAGATCGAAGGTCAAGCTGCGGCCCGCCTCCGGCCGCCCGTCGGCGGCGTAGAAGCTCGGGTCGGCGAGGTTGGTGTGCTCGGCCGCGGCATCGCCGTCCTCGCCCCAGGGCCACGGCGCCGCCTCGCCGGCGCGGCACGCGTACTCCCACTGCGCCTCGGTCGGCAGCACCCAGCCTTCGCGCGCGCAGAGGGCGCGCGCCTGCGTGCCGCTGACGTTCTCGACGGGGTTTCGCCGCGTGATGCCGAGCCCGTCGGATGGCTGAAAGCGACTCGGCGCGGCGACGCGGTCGAGCCGCTGCCACTGTGCCTGGGTCAGCTCGTACTTCGACAAGAAGAACGGGGCCAGGGTCACCGCGTGCACCGGCCACTCTTCTTCGAGCGAGTGCGGGTCGTAGTTCTGGCCGGCGGGATCGTCGGCCTGCGAGCCCATGTGGAAGGTGCCGCCGGGCAGCAGCACGAACACGACGCCGGTGTGCTCGTCGACCTCGAGTCGCCCGGTGTCGGGATCGCGCGCCGGAACGCGGCCATCACCGGAGTGCAGGTCGAGAAACTCCCAGAGCCTCGACGCCGGGTCCATGCCGATCGGCACCAACCCGACCTGCGGTGTCAGTGCGACTCCGCGGTACGCCGCGTGCGCGGTGACGCCATCGGCCGCGTTCACCGCCGCCACCGCGGCTTGCCACGCCTCGCGATGGTCGACGAGGCTTCGCTGCTCGATCTGCTCGGCCCAAGCGAGCCGCGCCTGGACGTCGGCCGCCGTGCCCTCCTCGCCGAGGAAGCCCTCGAGCCGCGGCAAGTGATCGTCCAACGACTCCAATAGAAACCGCGCAGAGTCGGTGTCGAAGCCGGCCCCCGCCACCGCGGCTGCGTCGCGATCGCCTTCCAGCAGCGCCGCCAGGGACTCCCGCCCATTGCGCACCGCCTCGAGGTCCTCGCGCAGCGGCTCGAGGTACTCGGCAAACCACGCCTTCATCGGCCCGACCTGCGCCGGCAGCGGCGGATACAGCGCGGCGGCCGCCGACTCGGCGCGCTGCAGGCGCCGCACCGATCCCATCAGGTGGAACCGCTCCAGGTTGGCCCGGCTGTCGTCGCGGGCCGCAGAGGTCTCGGCCAGCAGCCAGGCGGTCACCAACAGGCCCGTCGACACGGCGACCAGCAGAGTGGCGGCGACCGGGTTGCGCTGCGTCCAGCGCAGGGTGCGCAGCCACCAGGGCGCCGGCCGCGCTGCGATCGGCACGCGCTGCACGATTCGCCGCAGATCCTCGGCCAGCGCCGCGGCAGTCGGGTAGCGCCGCGCGGGATCGACTTCCATCGCGGTGGCGACCACCACTGCCAGCTCGGGCGTGACCGCGCTGTTGAGCCGTCGCAATGGCGCGGGCCGGCCGGCGGTGATGGCGCGCTGCAGCGCCGCCAGCGAGTCACCCTCGAACGGCGGCCGCAGCGCCAGCAGCTCGTACAGCGTCGCGCCGAGCGCATACACGTCAGTGCGCGCGTCGACGGCGGTGCTGCCCGAGATCTGCTCGGGCGCCATGTAGTGCGGCGTGCCGAGCACGTCGCCGCTCATCGTCAGCGAGTGCTCGACGGCCGCATCGCGCACCAGACCGAAGTCGAGGACGACCGGCGCACCGTCGCCGGTGACCATCACGTTGGCCGGCTTGATGTCGCGGTGCACCAACCCCTGCTGGTGCGCGTGGTGCATGGCGTCGGCGAGCACCGCGGCAAACAGCAGCAGCCGGTCGAGATCGTCGCGCGCCCGCACCAGGCACGGGCCGGTGCCGGCAGCCCTCTGCGTCATCCCCGGCAGCAGCGCTTGGCGGCCGTCGGCGGCGGCGCGCACCCGTGCGGCCAAGCTCTCGCCGGCGACCAGCTGCATCGCCAGAAACGGTGTGCCGTCGATCTCGCCGTGCTCGAAGACCGTGCACAGGTTGGGGTGATCGAGGCGCGAGGCGGCGCGGGCCTCGCGCTCGAAGCGCACGCGCAGCGGCACGCTCTGGAAGTGGTGCGCGTGGATCTGCTTGAGCGCGACCTCGCGCCCGAGCCGCTGGTCGACGGCGCGCCACACCGCACCCATGCCGCCCCGTCCCAGGCACTCGCGCAGCTCGAACGGGCCGAACGAGTCGCCCTCGGCCAACACCACCGGCCGCGGCACGGCGCCTTCTTCACCGAGAAAGGCCCACGACTCGGCCAGGCGATCGACGACGCGGCCGACCCGCGCCACCACGTCGGGCGGGTGCGCGGCGTTGAGCTTGGCCAGCGCAGCGGCGGGATCGTCCTGCTCCAAACAGTGCAGCGCCAGCTCCTCGACGAGCGTGTCGCCGCCCCCACCCGCGGTGTCCCCCGCGAGCAGCGTGCGTTTTCGTCCTCGGTCCTCGGGTCGCGTCTGCCCCATGCTCACAGCCCCAGCCGCAGCTCGATCGCCGGCGAGGTGTCGAAGCCGAAGAACGGGTCATCGGAGGGGAACACGAGCGCCTGCACGCGCAGGTTGGCGCCGATGTAGCTCGACACCAGCGGGATCGGCAGCACCGCGTTGTAGTTGGTGATCGCCGGCGCGGAGCCGAACTGCAAGAACGTGCCCAAGTCGAGCTGCAGGGTGCAGCCACCCTGCAGCGGGGCCGGCAGCAGCGGCCGGGTGCTGATGTAGAACAGCGCCGTCGTGCCGGGCAGGTTGCCGGAGCCGGAGCCGTCGAACTGGACGTTGCCGCCGATGTGCGGCGCAGTCGCATACAGATCGGGGCGGCGGTCGTAGCCGCCGCAGCCGGTGCCGAAGCGGCGGGCGACCGCGTCGGCGGGCAACGACCACGGCTCGGTGCCGGTGACCCCGTCGTCGGCGTTGAAGACCATGCTGTGCTGCGCCACGCCAAAGCGCGCGTCGCCACTCGACGACGACGCCGGCCCCGGCGCCAGGTCGGCAATGCGGTGCGGGTTCTGCAGGAACAGCGTCTCGACGATCCACGGCTCGCGGCCGACACCCGGTTCGTCGGCGGTGAAGTAGAGATCATCGGAGCTGAAGAACAGCCCGCGCGGCGACGACGAACCCGGGCCCGGCACGAGATCGAGCAGGGTCGGCGCGCCGAGGCTCGCCCACCAGAGCTCCTCGCCGGCGACGCCGTCATCGGCGACGAACGCGACCCGGTCGATGTGCAGCCGGGTGATCTCGCGCGGGTCGGAGCCGAGCGGACCCGGGCGCAGGTCGGCGATCTGGACCGTACCGGGCGCGGTGCCGTTGGAGCGCCACAGCTCGAGCCCGGTGGCACCGTCGTCCGCGGCGAAGTACAGCCTGGGGCCGGTGGTCACCATCTCGCCCGGGATGCCGTCGGCGCCGCCCGGGTTGATGTCGCGCACCAGCTGCGTCCCACTGGGGAAGCCACCGGAAGTCCACAGCTCGCGGCCGGCCGTGCCGTCGTCGGCGGTGAAGTAGAGGACGTTGCGATAGCCGATGAGCGTGCGCGGGGCCGAGCCCTGCGGCCCCGGTCGCAGATCACCCAAGAACAGCAACGCCGGCGAAAAGCGCGGCGCGCGCCAGTGCAGCACCCAGAGCTCTTCGCCGTTGGTACCGTCGTCCGCGGTGAAGAACAGGTTGTTGCCGACGACGGTGAAGTGCGCGGGATTGGACGATCCCGGCCCGGGGTTGATGTCGTAGAGCTGCTGGTTGAAGTAGAACTCGCGGCCGTTGGTGCCGTCGTCCGCCGAGTAGGCGATGTTGCGGCCGACCGGCGTCAAGTGCTGCGGGTCCGAGGATCCCGGCCCCGGATTGACGTCCGCGTAGAGCGCGAACCCAGTCCCCGCGGCCGACGCGGTCCACAGCTCCAGCCCGGCGGCGCCGGTGTTGGCAAAGAACGCCCGCCAATCGGCGGTGAACACCACCTCGTCGATCGGTGAGCTGCCAAGGAAGGAGAGGTTTGCGAGCAGCGCGGTCCCCGCCGCGGTGCCGTCGGTGCGCCAGAGCTCGCGCCCGGTCGCCGGTTCGGTCGCCATGAACCACAGGTCCCCGGTCGGCGTCTCCCAGTAGGGACCGGGGTCGGAGCCGGGGTCTGCACCTTGCGCCAGGTCGGCCAGCACGCTGCTGGTACCGCCCTCGCGGTAGACGTGCGGCTCGATGCCGAGCGGGTCGACACCACGCGCGGCGAACAACACGGTCTCCGCCCCCGGAGTCGTCGACATCACCACGGCGTGGTCGGGATTCGACGAGGTCAGCAGACCGAGCCCGGGCCGCACGTCGTAGACCAGCTGCGCGGTCAGTCCGTCCGTGCGCCACAGCTCGCGCCCGGTCGCACCGAGGCCGGTGTCGGCGCTGAAGTAGACGTGCGCGTCGCTCTGCGCCAAGAAGCGCGGCGCGCTGCTGCCGCTGGTGTGGATGTCGGCAAGCGGCGCGACGCTGAACAAATCGAGCCGATACGGCTCGTCACCGGTCACTCCGTCGTCCGCGACGAACAGGATCGGCTGGTTGAACGGATCGAGGGCCGCCGCGGAATACAACCCGTGCGGGTCGGCGCTCGCCGCCCCCGGCGCCAAATCCGTCAGCTGGAACACCTGCCCCGAGAACGCATCCGTCATCCACAACTCGCGACCGCTGCGGCTCGTGGTCGCGGCAAACACCACGGTGTTGCCGCGCGCCGTCAGCTCGTCGGGATCGGCACCGACACTCCCCACCTCCAGATCGACCGCCAGCCCGTAGCTCGGCGTGCCGCCACCGAACGGCTCGAACCACGAGTACAGCTCGACCCCCGCCACCGGATCATCGGCGACGAACCAAACGGTGACCCCCTGCGAGAAGAACGACGGAACCAGCGGCCCGTGGTGCGCCAAGCGCCGCGCGACCACCCCGTCCAAGGGACCGGCCGCAACGTCGGTGAGCCGCTCCGCCCCCCCGACGCTGGCGCGCCAAAGCTCGCGTCCGTGCGTGCTGGTCCACGCCGAGAAGAACGTGCGGATCTCGGGCCTGCCGGTCACCACGTCGAACCACTCGACGACGTGCAGATCACGCGGACTCGACGACCCCGGCCCGACCTCGATGTCCTGCACCCTCGCCGTGCCCGCGGCCGTCCCGTTCGTGCGCCACAGCTCGACGTCACCGCTCGCGAGATCGCGCGCCGAGAACAGCACGGTGCTCCGGTTCTGCGCCCAGTTATCCGGATACGACACGGGCTCGATCGCGGCCAACGACACGGTGCCAACCGCAGTCCCGTCGGTCGCCCAAAACCGGTTGTCCGCGAAGAACACCACCCGGCCGTTCACCGACAGCAGCTTCTCCACATCCGACGAAGCAGCTCCCGGCACGATGTCGACGAGCAGCTGCGTGCCCGCGGCCGTGCCATCCGTCGACCAGAGCTCGCGACCCGCGCTGGGAGTGCGCGCACTGAACAACCACTGGTTGCCGAGCGCGGTGAACTCGCGCGGATCGGAGCCCACCGGTGTGCTCGGGGTGTTGATGTTGGCAAGGCGAGTCGGCGTTTGCGAACCGGCGACGCCGGTGGCGAACGCCACAGCGAGGGGCAGGAGGGTGCGCATGGTTGGGGCCTTTCTCTGCGCTTGGAGGTGTGGGGGCAAGCGTAGGGGAGGTTGGGGTGGAGGGCAGGAGTTGTTCGGGCGTGACGGTGGAGCGGAAGGGGCGCGGGCTTGGGGGTCGCCACAAGGAACGAAGGGTGCGCATGAGGAGCGCCAACAACCTGCTCCCGGTTCGGCGCCAGCAAGTTGCGGGCCCGACAATCTGTCGATAGTGTTGGACGAATGAGGACAGGTGGATTCCCAGGCCAAGCGGAGGCCCTTCGCGCAAGGCTCGAGCAGGTCAAGAACGATGGGCGCCGAATGGCGACGCGGCGGATGTTTGGCGGGCTCCTGGTTGGAGCTGTCGCCGGTGTCGCAAGCACCTACACTCTCGTTGGCAACCCGGCGCACGTCGAAGCAAGCAGTTTGGACTCGTCACCGCATTGGGCACGCGAACTGGCAACTGGCCCTTTCGAACGATTACTGCGCTCGCAAGTCACCTTCGTCGCCACCGTCATGCAAAGTCCGCAGCCCGACCCAGCTCTGTGGACCGGAGTTTCCCGCCTGGTGCACTGCGCGGCGGAAGGCGATCCACGAGTCAAGCCTGGTGTGCGCGTCGCGATCAGCAGTTTGCTAGATCGGCCCGACCTCCCTGCTCACATGCGGCCATGGCGGACCCTCCACTTGAACGGTGAGAAATAGCGAAGTGGCCCCCGCTGGCGAGCTGACCATTCAACCGAATCCGGTGACGGAAGGGTCGGACGTCCAGATCGAATACCAGGGCCCCGGACCATTGCTTGTTTCCGTCGATGGACAGGACTGGGAAGAGGTCCCACTCGACGACCAGGGTCAAGGTTCATTCACTGCGCCGAGCGGCACGAGCGTCTTGCTGTTCTCGGATCATGATCTCCCTGATCCCTCAGAGGACGCCGTTGTCGTGGTTAGCACGAGCTCACCGTAGGAGACCCACTATGCGCACTTCGATTGCACCGTTTGCCGCCCTCATCAGCGCAACCGCGATCCTCAGCGGAACGTCGGTCGGGCAGAGCATCGTCACGGTTCCGGCGGGCCTCGATCAGCGGGAGGGCAACTCGCGCGGGTTGGTGCCCGGCTTCAACGCACACTGGCGACAGCAGGTACTGCTCGACGCGAGCCTGCTGTCCACGATCGCGGGACAGCCCGTGCAGGCGCTGTGGCTGCGGCGCGACCACGAGCTCGGGATTGCGTATCCGGCGGGACGCGCCCGGGTGCGGTTGTCGATCTCGACGGCGCAGCGCGGCGTGGCGAATCCCTCACGCAACTTTGCCGACAACCGCGGCACGCCCACCGTCGTGTTCGACGGCGAGCTCGCGCTCCCGGCGGTCACGGCGCCCACAGGAGCAGCGCCATGGGCCACGCCGTCGGCTGTACGGGTGCCGTTTTCGACCCCGTTCGTGCACGGCAGTGGCGACTTGTGCATCGAGATCGAAGGCACGCCGGTCGTAACGCCCGCCGCCTGGTCCGTCGACTACGAGCACCGCGCGGTCGGCGCGACGGTCTCTCCCCGCGGCACACCCTGCGGCGGGCCCAGCAACCACTTTCGCAACACCGCGCTCGCCTGGGGGCGCCATCTCGTGCCGGGATCGACGGGGATTCTGGTCTCCTTCGGACAACCCAGCACGCCCGCGATCGTCGTGCTCGGCGCAGCCCCAATCGACCCCGGTGTCCCGCTCGATGGGATTGGCGCCACGGGTTGCAAGGTGTACGTGCGCCCCGACATCGCGGTGCCCACCGCCTACGGTGCGCTGACGGGTCCAACCCCGTTTGCACCCCTGCGCTTCGAGCTTGAGCTACCCGCTAGCACCACCCTGCTCGGCAAGACCTTTCACGCGCAGTGGGTCAACCTCGAGACCGGTCCGGCGCGCAGCAATCCCGCGGGCCTGACCACCACCAACGCGCTCGACATCACGATGGCCGCCACACCGCCACCGGTAATGATGTCCACAGTCTCCTCGCGCCAAGTCGACCCCAGCCTGCCATGGCCGGACGAGGGCCGCATCCAAGTCGCGCGCGGCCCGGTGCTTGGCTTCGAGCTGCAGTCCACACGCTGACCCGAGCACATGCGACTGTTGTCCATCAAGTCCTCGTTGATGGCGTTGGGTGCCTTGCATCTGCCTGTGTGCGGTCAAGGTGTCTCGTGGGACCCCGTTCCGTCCGGTCCGGTACCGTGGAGTCGGAACCACCAGCTCGCCAATTCCGATCAACCGCCACTCTCGCTGGCAAGAAGCCGGATCTGGCCCGGCCCGTCACAGGTCGGCAGGACGAAAACGGGTTCTCGCGCACGCGCATCGACGGAACGGCGGAGCACTACGATGCTCAGGGCCGCCTCAGCAGCGTCACCGACCGCAACGGCAACCGCACGAGCTCGTACAACGCGCGTGGCACCGTCGAGAGCATCACCGATCCGGCTCAGCGGGTGACCCGCGTTGGCCGAGGCTGCGGAAAAGAAATGGCGTCGCCTCAACGGCGCGGAATTCGTCCCCGCAGTGGTAGACGGCGTCAGTGCAAAGATGGAATCAGGGTTGAGGACGCCGCGTGATCAATTCACCATCCACAGCTATCGACAATATCTCTACAACACGCGCGGAGAAGGTAACAAGGTGGTTGAATCGAGCACTCGGGCGGAGCTGCAACCAAGTTGCAGCACTCCTCGCCGCTGTCTCGGGAAAACCTCTCAACCGCCCTTCGCAGCATCACAGCCCCGGACGGCGGTGTCCGCCTTGACAGAGGGGTGGATCATGACTCTGGCCATTTTGGGCAAGCGATGTACCGATTGGAAATCCGACGATTCGACACACAGTTGGCCAGCGATGACTTCTCCGTCGACTCTTCAGCAGCTGCAGCTCAGCAGGTACAGCGACTGCGAGATGACGACTTGTTCCTGCGGGTCGCCTGGATCGAGGGTCCGCTCGACCATGGTAACTTCCTTATCTGGTGTCGGGGAACACGGGCCTACGTGCGTCTGGATGAACATCGAGAACACTTCGCTTCACATCCGGGTAGCGCACAATCAACAGGTGAGGCGGTGGAGTTCCGCGATGATGACGGCTCGGCCTTTAAGGTGGAGGCCGGCAGAACCGTCTCCCGCGAGCAGGCGTTTCAGGCACTAAAGCACTGGTTGCAGACCGGCAGAAAGCTCGACGCACTGACATGGTCGTAGGCAACTACTTCCAAGGCAGCGAAATGACTTGCTGAACCGCCCCGGGTTTTCCGGAGACTTGGCTATGTGAGTCCAGCCACGGCGACTGGTTCACCTGTTGACGATAGTAGGCCGCCTCGAACTCTGCAGGAGGGACATCTCCCAGAGGTCCGAGGAGGCGACGATTGTTGAACCAGTCGACCCAGCCGCCCGTGGCGAACCCCACATCCTCGACGCCTTTCCATGGCCCGCGCCGAACGGATGACCTCTGTCTTGAGGGGTCTTCAGGAATTCGTGTGGGTAGACGGTGACTCCCTCTTCCTCAGGATCAAGAGCTGACGGGCGCTCACCCTTCGCTCCGCGCCGAGTAGCCGCGGGGGGTTGCCCCCCCGCAGCTCTCACAGAACCGGACTTGTGGGTCACACATCCGGCTCTTCAGGACGGTATCCCCCAAAGGGGCCGCCAGTCGTAGCGGCGCTCGTCCCAGAGCTTGGAAAGCGACACCAGCCGCTCAGCAAACCACTGATTGGGATAAGCGCGTTTGATCGCTCCCGAGTTGCTCTGCCACCACGTGCCACGCCGGCCAAACGCGGTGCGTGCAGCCGACTGCCAGCTGCACCCACGGGCGACAAGGTCTCGGAAGAGGTATCGCGGTCTCTTCTTCTGCCGAATGATGATCGCCCGCAGGCGTCGTCGAATATGGCCATCGAGATTCCGCAAGGTCCGCCACGCGGCCTTCGTGATCAGCTTGAAGTAGCCGATCCAACCACGGAGGTAACGGTTCAGTCGTTCGATGCACCAGGACAGCCGACCACCCCAGGACCGCGGCGTAAGCTCACGGATTCGGGCGTCGATGCGATCCAGAGTGCGACGGGACAACTGCACCGTCAGCCAGCCCTTTCGAGTTGCGCCTACGCGAAACCCGAGGAAGTGCCGGCGATGGGCCAGGTCGACGGAACTCTTCGCTTCGTTCACTTTCAGTCGCACGCGACGTTCGATGAACCTGCGAATCGAAGCCATGACCCGGTGTCCTGAGCGCTCGCTACCGACGTAGATATTGCAGTCGTCGGCGTAGCGCACAAAACGCAACCCGCGTCGTTCCAACTCCCAGTCCAGTTCGTCCAGGACGATGTTGGACAGCAGAGGTGATAGCGGGCCGCCCTGGGGCGTTCCTTCTTCCGTGATGACGCGGGTGCCATCTGGAAGAACCACGTTCGCTTTCAGCATCAGGCGGATGATCCGCAGCACCCGACGGTCCTTCACCTTCTGAGCCAGCCGGTCCAGGAGGCGTTGGTGATGGACACGGTCGAAGAACTTCTCCAAATCGATGTCCACCGTGTACCGCCGACCCTGCTTCACGTAACCCGCTGCTTCGGCGATCGCTGTGTGGGCTCCCCGCCTCGGCCGGAAGCCGTGGCTGCTGTCGTGGAACGTCGGGTCGTAGATCGGCTCCAGAATCTGGCGCACGGCCTGTTGGACCCAGCGGTCGATCACGGTTGGAATCCCGAGACCCCGCTGCCCACCACTGGGCTTCGGGATCCACACCCGACGAATATCGCCGGGCGCGTAGGTCTCCATGAGCAGAGCATCGCGGAGTTTCGGGAGCAGGTGTTTCGCATGACGCTTGACCTCTGACACCGTCTGTCCGTCGACGCCCGGGGCGCCCTTCTTGCTTACGACATGTGCCAGTGCGCTTCGCAGGTTGCCCTGCTCCGCGACCAGCTCCAGCAGATGGCAGTAGCCGTCCGCTGGCGGTGGAGCCGATTCCGATCGATGGCTGCAATCCGTCGTAGGCACCGACGTGGACTTCGTGGCAGATTCGTCTGCCCTTCCGGCCACGCCGTCCCCTTGCGGGCTCTCGGCGAAAGCGAACTGCAGTTGCCGTGGTTTCGGCTTTCTCATCCTGTCACCCCCTTCGCTCCACCGGCATTACCCGGCTTCATCACTACTACGGGGTGATCCGACTTCGCTGCATGCCTTGGTGGGTCGTCGTTGCCTCCTCCCCACCTACCGCTCGAAGCGGACACACAGAGATCTCCCTGGGTAAGAACGCAGAGTTTCGCGCCGCCGCCGGTTCCAGTACTCCGAGGTCGCGACTGGATATCGGGCGTCACGTTGGATGGCACGCTGACCCAGACCTCGAGAGCCTTACGGAACTTCGCTTTCGCTCGGTGCTGCGCTGCGTCTAGGGCTTCCATCCCACACGACCTCGCGGGAACAGCACGGCACGGTGTCCGTCCTGTTCTGGCATCCCGGATCAACACCGCGCACCGCCCTCTCGGACGGCACACGGCTCCCCTTTCTGCCTCGTGCAGCTGCCTTCGACTCATGGTTTCCTCCAGTACGGATCCATAAAGAACTTTCATCTTCAACTCTGCGCCCATGCCAGGCGCAACACCCTCGGCGCCGGCCTTGGAGGGTGCGACCGACGCCGAGGGTGACGGAGCTGCGGGTGAGCGAGGAGCGATGCTGGTGGCGTGCGCCGGTAGATTGCACGGATGCGCGACCGTGATCTCTACGCCACGATTCTTGGGCTGAAGGCACCGTGGAAGGTGACCGACGTCGACTTGGACCCGAAGCTCGAGCTGGTCGCGGTGAAGGTCGAGGCAGGCAATCGGTCTGTGCTGATCTGCCCGGAATGCGGCAAGGACTGCCCGGGGTATGACACGCGGCATCGCCGCTGGCGCCACCTCGACACCTGTCAGTACCAGACCATCCTCGAAGCGGAGGTGCCGCGGGTGGAATGCGCGGAACACGGCGTCCGACAGATCGACGTTCCGTGGGCAGCTCCTGGCTCTCCCTTCACGGCGCTCTACGAGGCTCTGATCATCGACTGGCTGAAGGAGGCCACGATCTCGGCGGTCGCTCGACGGCTCGATCTGACCTGGGACGAAGTCGATGGCGTGATGAAACGGGCGGTCGACCGTGGCCTCGCACGGCGCGAGAAGCGCGACCTCATCGCCATTGCCGTCGACGAGACCTCGTTCCAGAAGCGGCACGAGTACGTCACGGTCGTCACGGATCTCACGACCTCCGATGTCATCTATGTCGCGGACCACCGCCGAAAGTCGTCCCTGGACGGCTTCTACAAGGCGGAAGGCGCAGAGCGGCTGGCCGGCCTCGAGATCGTCTCGATGGACATGAGCAAGTCCTACATCGCGTCGACCAGGGATTACGTCCCCGACGCCGATCGCAAGATCGCCTTCGATCGTTTCCATGTCTCCAAGGCTCTCGGCGATGCCTTGAACAAGGTCCGGTGCGACGAGCACAAGGCTCTGTCGGCAATGGGCGACATGACCCTCACGCGAACCAAGCACCTCCTGCTGCGACGCGGCGACTCGCTCGACGACCATCAGGAGGAGATCGTCGACATCCTGCGCCAGGCTGGCCTGAAGACCGCCAAGGCTTGGGCCATCAAGGAGGCCGCCACCAAGCTCTGGACATACCTCAGGCCCGGCAACGCACGCAGAGCCTGGAAGAAGTGGATCGGCTGGGCCATGCGCAGTCGCATCGAACCGATGAAGCAAGCGCCCGGATGATCCGCGATCATCTCTGGGGCATCGTCAACGCCGTGACCCAGGGCGTGTCCAACGCCCTCAGCGAGTCGATCAATGCCAAGATTCAGCGTGTCAAGAAGATGGCCTGCGGCTTCCGCAACCGCGACCGCTTTCGCAACGCCATCCTCTTCCATCTCGGCGGCCTCGACCTCTATCCAGCTTCAGCTACCCACACAGATTCCTGAAGCGCCGTCTTGAGAGGGCGATCACCGTCTCGGCAAGGGCGTCGTCGTACGAGTCACCGGCACTGCCAACCGACGCGTCGTATGTCGGCCTCATCGCCGGTCCCCAAGCCCTGGCGATCGCAACCAGCAGCCCCTCCAGGAGCTCTTGGGCAAGACACCCGACGAACAACGAGTCGACGTGATCCGCGCTTTCGAGGAGTTGACTAAGATCGTTCGTGGCCGGGGTGACACCGCCCACCGGATCACGAGGTACGACCAGGCACACAGTGCGATCCGCCACGAGCTGCAGGGGTGGGGCTCGCATAGTCGCCCACGCCCGACACCTCGGTCAGCCTAGGAACCCGTGTCCGCGCAGTCGGACCCGGGCGGCTCGATCGAGCAGCAGCGCCCCACCGGCCACCGCAATCCCCTGCGGTCACGGCCACGTGCGTGACCACGCCGCCGGCCTCGGCCTGCAGCGGGTTCTGCATCTTCATCGCCTCGAGCACGACCAGCACCTGGCCCTGCTCGACGACATCGCCCTCGGCGACCATCAGCTCGACGACCACGCCGGGCATGACGGCAACGATCTCCTGCGCCGCCGACTGACGCGCGCCAGAGACGTCGACCGCGGCGCGTTCGCGCTCGTCCAACACCTCGACCGGGGTGGCACGCCGCGGTACTGCACGACCAGCCTGCCGTCGACCGTCTCGATCACGCAGTCGTGCTCGGCACCGCGGAAGCGGGCAACGGCGGCGGCCAACGAGACCAGCTCGGCGGCGCGCTCGTCCATCGTCCGGTCCAGCCCGGCCGCGATGCCGGTGTCGTAGTCACCAGAGCGGAACGCCTCGCTGCGCAGCACGTCCAGCGCCACCGGCACCGAAGTGGCGACGCCGACGATACGCAGCTCGCGCAGCGCCCGCTCGGCGCGGGCGATCGCTTGCTCGCGGTCGGCGGCGTGTACGATCAGCTTGCCGAGCATGCTGTCGTAGTGCCCACGCACCGGCTGCGTGACCTTCTTCCAGCGCTTCGACTCGGCGCTGCGATTGAACGTCCACTTCCACATGCTCTGGCCGGACGGCGTCTTCTCGATCGAGTTCCGCGACAACGAACCACGCGACCGCGCCGAGTTCTACGACACCACCCCCCCCCACCGACGACGACATCCAGCGCCTGGTGAAGACGCTGCGGGATCGCGTGCTGCGGGTGCTGCGCAAACGGGGCAAGCTGCCACCCGAGGACGACGAAGGCGCCGACGACCCCGGCTGCGAGCAGCCGTCGCTGTTCGAAGGTCTCGCCGCCGCTTCCGTGCAAGGCAAGATCGCGCTCGGTCCGCACGCCGGTCACCTTGCGGCGCACACGAGCCGCGAACGCGCGGCAAGCTCTGCGCATCCCGCGACGGCTTCTCCCTGAACGCGACGGTCCGCGTGCCGGAGTTCAGCCCCGAACGGCTGGAGAAGCTCTGCCGCTGCATCGCACGCCCTGCCGTCGTCCATGAGCGCCTGTCGCTGTCCAAGGGCGGCACCGTTCGTCGGGACCTTCGTCATGGATGGGGTCTTCGGCGAGGGCGTGCTGAGTGAGGTCATGAACGCCTTCAACATCCACCGTATCAACGTGGATTCGGTGGACTCGGGCGTCACCCAGGTCGATGCCGATGGCGACGTGACGACCGCCCGCGACACCGCTCTCGACTACCGCTTCAGCGGCGACTGGAACCGCTGCTGGATGGGGGCGGGGCCCAACACCAACACCGCGCTCAACGACCTGCTCGACGCGCTGGTGCCCGAGCGCGACTACGTCTTCGTGGTCCTCAACGAGCCGGGCTTCGGCGGCTGCGCCGGTGGCTCGCGCCTGGCGGTGACCATGGGGGCGGGCTGGTCGGTCGGGTCCCACGAGATGGGGCACATGGTGGGCGGTCTGGCGGACGAGTAATGCCGCGCCGGCACCTACGCCGGCGGTGAGCCGGGCGCGGTCAACGTGACCACGAACACGGACCGCGCGACCCTCAAGTGGCGGGAGTTCGTGCACCCGTCCACGCCGATGCCCACCGGCGTGAACGCCAACCCGGGCAACGGCGCGTGCACCGGATACAATCAAGGGTCGGGGACGGCGCCGGCTAGCTGGAGCAACAGCGATGACGCCGGCTTGTTCGAGGGGGCGCGCTACAACGATTCGGGCATCTACCGCCCCGTCGTCAACTGCCGTATGCGCGGCAACACGCCATCGTTCTGTCCGGTGTGCTACCACGAGATGCGCGCGCAGACGCGCGCCCAGCACGGGCCACACGTTCCGGAACAGCTACGTCGGCGACTTCAACGGCGACGAGAAGGACGATCTGTTCGTCTTCAACTGGTCCGACTGGGCGATCCCGTACTTCGCGCTGTTGCGCTCCACCGGGACGAGCTTCGAGTGCATCCGCCGCTTCGACGAGGAGCTGCCCGGCTGGGACGACATGAAGCGCCACGACGAGTTCTTCGTCGCCGACTTCAACGACGACGGCCGCGACGACATCTTCGTGTTCAACGGCCAGGAGACAAAAACCTAAATTCCAGGAGTTAGATCCCCGAATTTACGTAAAATCGTGGTCTCGATGCCCGGCAATCACATTCCTCGGCAGCTCGAGGCCGTCCTCGGCGCCGCGCTGGCCGGTCCGCGGAAGGTGCTGGTCGTGTTCGGTCCACGCCAGGTCGGCAAGACCACGCTGCTCCGCACGGTCGCGGCGACGCTGCCGGGCAAGGTCGTGTCGTTGAACGGCGACTGGCTCGACGACCAGACGCAGCTCCGGCCCGAGAAGGCGTCGTTGACGCGCCTGCTGGCCGGGGCCGACTACCTGCTGGTCGACGAGGCGCAGAACGTGCCCGAGGTCGGCACCAGCCTCAAGCTGGTGCACGATCACTTCCCGTCGGTGCGTGTGCTGGCGACGGGGTCGTCGTCCTTCGACCTCGCGCGGCGCACCGGCGAGCCGCTCACCGGTCGCCAGCGGACGTTTCTGCTCTTTCCCCTCTCGTACCACGAGCGCGACCCCGAGCCGGCGCGGAGCCGCGCGGTGCTCGAGGAGATGATGGTCTTCGGCGGCTACCCGGAGGTCGCGCTCATGCCGAGCGCAGACGACAAGGCCGCGCACCTGCGCCAGCTCGCCGCCGACTACATCCTCAAGGACGTCTTCGCCCACGTCGACGTCAACCGCCGCAAGCTGCTCGACATTCTGCGGCTGGTCGCGCTGCAGGTGGGCGAGGAGGTGTCGCTCAGCGAACTCGGCCGCACGGTGCAGATCGACACCAAGACGGTGGGTCGTTATCTCGACCTGCTGGAGAGCGCTTTTCTGATCGTGCGCCTGCGCGGGTTCAGCCGCAACCTGCGCAAGGAAGTGGGCAAGTCGCAGAAGGTGTACTTCCTCGATCTCGGCATCCGCAACGCGATCATCCAGCGCTTCGAGCCGCCAGCCGCTCGCGACGACGTCGGCCGGCTGTGGGAAAACCTGTTCGTCGTGGAGCGGATGAAGCGGAACGTATACGCGGGGGTGGCCGCGAGCTACGCGTTCTGGCGGACGTACGACCGGCAGGAGATCGACCTGATCGAGGAGCACGGGGCGGAGCTGCGGGCGTTCGAGATCAAGTGGGGGCGGGCGCGCAAGCGGATGCCGCGCCTATTCGTCGAGACGTATCCCCACGCGGAGACGGCGGTGGTGGTGCCGGAGACCGCGCCGGATTGGCTGTCGCCGTGAGGGGGTCGGAAGTCTGTCAGCTCGATCATCCTGGTGTGTTCGCGGCTATGCTGTTTGGCCCCCAGTCGAGCACGCCCCGGCGAGCGCCACCATCGTGACCCTCGACGAGCGCGACAGCGTTACGCTCGGCGGTGTGGAGGTCGACATCTTGCCCGCGTGGGAGTGGTGTTGCGCGGTCGGTAGGTGTCGCGCGCAGCGCAACGGCGTGTGCGAGGCCCTGAGATCGCCGCGCCATGAACGTTGCCCGGACCCCGACGGCAACGACGCCCGTCCACGACCACGTCGTGGACGACGGAGGTACTCGAGGCCCGAGCTCATGCAGCGGGTCTTCAACGTGGACGTCCTGGTGTGCTTGGCAACTGCGGCGCACCGATGCCAAGGTGCTCGACCTGCTTACCGACCCCGCGATCCTCGATCGCATCTTGGCAGCCATCTCGAGCTGCCCGCGGAGCCGCCGCTCATCGCGGCGGCTCGCGGCCCGCCCGTTCGCAGAATCGCAGCGAACTCCCGGGCCCTCCGCGCACGGTCGAGCGAGTGGTTGAGGGAATGGGGCCACGCAGCGTCTCCATCGACTCTCTGTGCAAGGAGGCTCGGAGCCATTCAGCTAGACTCAGAGGCCCTGAACGAGCTGCCACGGCGAGTGTGACGCGGACGGCACCTTTCGAGCCAGCGACGAGGAGAAGCCAGCGAATGCATCGGACACTCATGATCGCCGCGGTGGCGATCGCTGCTATGGGATGTGTGGGAGCGCCAGATCCGAACTGGACCCCGAGCTATCAACCGACGAGCGCGGCCCTGGAACGTCGCGATCGGCCCGTCACCGCCGAGGACCTGCTGATTCTCCAGCGGGCAGCGGAGATCCTGAGCGACGAGTCCGTATGGAACCGCCGCGACAACCGTGTCTGTGAGGAAGACGCCACGACCTGGAGCCTGTTCTGCGCCCTGCACAAGGCCTCTATCGAGACCATCGGCGAGTACCAGCACCGGCGCGTTGCTCTTCAAGAGGTCCGCTTCGCCATCGAGGACGTGACCGGAGGCGAGGAGTTCGAGAATCGCCTGGGGGACTTCAACAACACGCGGTCACATGCCGAGATCCTCGAGGTTCTCACCATGGCCACCGAGCGCGTCGAGTCGCGTTTGCATAGCCAGTCGACCTCGGCTTCCGGGCCGAAGATCGAAACCGGCTTTGCGGAGGTCAACGGCACGCGGCTGTACTACGAGGTCGCCGGCACGGGCGACCCGATCGTGTTGATCCATGGGAACTTCGGTGATCGACGGTACTACGACGGCCAGTTCGAGGCCCTCGCCAGGCATCACCGCGTGCTGCGCTACGACCTCCGGGGCTTCGGCCAGTCGATGCGGCCGGAAGAAGGGGTTCCCTACAGCGACTTCGAGGATCTCGAGGCCTTGATGACGGATCTCGACATCGAGCGCGCGCACCTCGCCGGGTTCTCGCTGGGCAGCGCCATCGTGGTTGACTTCTGCCTGGCGTTTCCCGACCGGTGCCGCTCGCTGATCGTCCTCGGGCCCTGGTTCTTCGGCTACGACTCGCCGGCTGCCCGGGCGATGTTCGAGGACTTCGGCACGATTGGTGCTGCCGCGGTCAGCGGCGGGCAGGACGCCGCGCTCGAGCAACTCCTCGCCGCGACCTGGTGGTACCCGGAGAAGGTCCCGCCGCGAGCCCTCGAGCGCGTGAAGGCGATCTGGAGCGACTTCGACTTCTGGCACTTCAGGAACCCCGACCCCCGGCGTTTCCTCACTCCAATGGCGGCCGAGCAGCTCGAGCGGATCACCTTACCCGCCCTGATCATCACGGCCGAGTACGACCTCGACGCCTGCCGAGCGGCTGCCGAACAGATGGATGCCAGGATTCCGGACAGCACGATGCTCGACCTGGCCGGCCTGACGCACTTCATGTTCATCGAGCAGCCGGAGGACGTGAACGCAGCCATGCTCGAGTTCCTCGTCGACGCGGATGGTCGTTGACGCTCAACAGGCCATCGTCGCGCCTGGAGTGGTGACCTGGTACCTGGCGCGCGTCTACCGCCCTCCGGCTGATCAGGCGCGCTGACGAGCCTGCGCCCGTCGGTCATTGAGCCTTCCGACGCCATCGGCTTGAGTGCCACTTGGTGCCACGTTCCTGGTCCGCTCCAGTCCACTCGAGTCCGGGTCCAGTCGAACGGCACTTCTCGGCGGTCCGCCGCGTCGTCGTGCGCGCGATCTCTTCCTGGTACCGCGCGCGGGCGAAACGCCGCGGCATCGCCGAGCCGCGCACCGGCTGCGTGACCTTCATCCAGCGCTTCGACTCGGCGCTGCGATTGAACGCCCACTTCCACATGCTCTGGCCGGACGGCGTCTTCTCGATCGACTTCCGCGACGACGAACCACGCGACCGCGCCGAGTTCTAGGACACCACCCCCACCACCGACGACGACATCCAGCGCCTGGTGAAGACGCTGCGGGATCGCGTGCTGCGGGTGCTGCGCAAACGGGGCAAGCTGCCACCCGAGGACGACGGAGGTACTCGTGTGCCGAGCTCATGCAGCGGGTCTTCAAGGTGGACGTCCTGGTGTGCTTGGCAACTGCGGCGCACCGATGCCAAGGTGGTCGACCTGCTTACCGACCCCGCGGTCCTCGATCGCATCTTGGCAGCCATCTCGAGCTGCCCGCGGAGCCGCCGCTCATCGCGGCAGCTCGCGGCCCGCCCGAGGCGGCGCTGCCATTCGAGTGAAGAGCTTGCGTGCCGTTGACAAGAGGTCCCCACGCGCACGGGGTCTGCGCGCACCCCGGAGATTCGGGCGTCTCGCCTCGACGGGGACGCCTCAACCGCAGCCGCCGAGCGGTTCGGATACCATGGCAGGGTTCGCCCACCGCCTCCTGCGAAGGGCCGGAGGCACTTTGAAGCGCTTATCCCGCGGTGGCCCTGCCAATCGTGTCATCGGCGGCCGGCACGCTGACTCTGAGCCTGCCCGTGCCGAGCACGCCGAGCGTGGTCGGCGCCGAGCTGTCGTTCCAGCTGCTCGATCCGGACTGGAGCTTGTCGCAGTATTCGCTGCCACTCGGGCACTCGGGGGGCTTGACCGTCGAGATCGCGCCGTAGCTCACGGCAGTGAGCGCGAGCGCGAGTGTGCCCACGCTCTGGAGTGCAGTTGTGCCGTGAATTCGCCGCCGCCGTAGTTCGATGCGCGACTGCGGGTGGCGACCGCGGCTGGCTGAATGCGCACTACAGCCTGAGTCTGCCGATCCCCAACGCGATCGTTCCTTGGTTGTTGGCCCGGCGGGCCGGGCGCTAGCTTCGCCGGTCGGGAACGGGCAGCGGGGTGGCGGGCACTATTCTGTGAAGCCCCGCCGATGACGCCCCAGTCGATCACCCAAGCCCTGGCCGAACACGATCGCTGGCTGAAGAGCCTGCTGCAGACCCTGGTGCGGCCGGACGAGGTCGAGGACCTCGCCCAGGAGACCTGGGTGGCGGCGCTGGTCGACCCGCCGCGAGCGCGCCGGCCATGGCGCGCGTGGCTGGCGACGGTGGCCCGGCGCAAGGCGCACCGGCGGCGGCGCGAGGTGGAGCGGCGCGTGCGGCGAGAGCAGCGCGCGGCGGCGCCCGAGGCGCTGCCCGGGGCCGATGAGCTGGTCGAGCAGGTCGAGTTCCGGCAACGGCTGACCGCGATCGTACTGGCGCTGGACGAGCCGTTCCGCAGCACGCTCTTGCAGCGGTTCTACGAGCGGCGCCGGCCGCAGGAGATCGCCCGCGCCTGCGGCGTGCCGCCGGCTACCGTGCGCAGTCGGCTGCACCGCGGCGTGGCGCAGGTGCGCTCGGCGCTCGACGCCGGTCCTGACCGCCGCCTGTGGCGAGCGGCGGCGCTGTTGGTCGGCGTGCGGCCGGATCGGGCTGCGGTCGCGCCCTGGATTCCCGGAGTGTTTGCCATGAGCACCAAGACCGTTGTGTGGCTCGGCGCGTTCGCCGCAGCATGTCTGCTCGCCTTGCCACTGCTGTGGCCGGAGCCCGCCGTCCCGGTGCGCGGCGGGGGAGGTGCTGTCGACGGCGCGGAACCGATGCGCGCCACCGCTGCGGCGGCGCGCGCGGCGGACACAACCCCTGAGCGCAGTGCGCTGCAGGCAAGACCGGCGGCGGCTCCCGATCCAGCGGCGGCGGTGCCGCTGGTGCGCGGCCGAGTGCTCGATCCGCACGGCCAGCCGATTGCGGGGGCGCGCGTGTTCACCAGGGCCAATCTGCAACCGTCCTTCGACGGCGATGGCGACGATCACACGCCGTTCGACGTCGTCGGCCGCGAATGGACGCCGATCGGCGAGACCGATGCCCAGGGTGCGTTCGCGGCGGCGGCGACCGGTTGGCTCGTGGTCGGGCCGCCGCACATCGCGCTGCGGCCGACGATGGCACGGCCGGACTTGGAATGCGTGGTGGTCGCGGTGCGCGCCGTCGGTGTCGGTGGCGTGGTGACCGACGAGGATGGAGTGCCGCTGGCAGGCGTTCAGATCACCGGCTTCTGCGAACGCGTGCCGACTTTCCCCAGTTCGCTCGAGCAGAGCGCGCGGCCGGATTTTCTCGGTGGTCGCAGCGACGCGCAGGGCCGTTTTCGGCTGTCGCGAGTGGCCGGCACCGACGCGATGGAGCTGCGCTTCCGAGCTGCGGAGCACGAGCCGACCGTGGTGCGTGCGCCGGCCAACGACCGCTTCGACCTGTCCGTGGCGCTGCGCAAGCACGCCCGCGCTGGCGCGATTGCGGTGCGCGGTCACGTCTACGCGCCCGACGGTGCTGTGGTGGCGCAGGCCTTGGTCGGCTACGGCGATCGCTCGACGCGCACCGATGCCGGCGGTGGCTTCGCGCTGCACGTCGCCGAGGTCGATCCGCGCGAAGTGCTGTTCGCAGTCGCCGACGGCTTTGCGGCGGCGTCGGTGACCCTGAGTGCGCCGCCCGACCAACCGCTGGCACTGCGGCTCGGCCGGCTCGACGGCGTGCTGCGCGGCCGGATTGTGGATGCCGACGACCGGCCGCGGCCGAACTTACAGGTATACCTGCATGATCTGCGCCACCTCGGCTCGACCGCGCACACCGAGATCGGTTTCGAGGTCGGGGCCGGCGACGACTGGATCGGGCCGCACGATGTCAGCGGCGCCGACGGGCACTTCGAGATCGCCGGGGTGCGCCGCCGGCCGTGGCGGCTGCAGCTGCTGGATCGGCGGCGTGGATTCGTGCACACAACGGAACCGGTACCGACCGACCGCGAGGTGACGATCCGCATCCCGGCCGACGCGGTTTTTCCGGTGGTGCGCGGGCGGGTGGTCGATCGCCGCGGTCACGGTGTTGCCGGAGTCTCGGTCACCTATCGGGTGCCGATCCGCATGCGCGACGGTCAGGGGGTCAGCACCACCGGCGTGCGCTGTGTCAGTGCCGCCGACGGCGCGTTCGAGCTGGTCGATGTGCCCGTGACCACCGGTCGGCTGTTGGTCTCCGGCGATGAGATCGTGCCGACCGAGCACCGGCTTCGCTCGCCACCGGCCGCCGAGGAGACGGTGCGGGTCGCGGCCCGCCGCCGGTTCCGGGTGTTTGCGCCCGCGGCCGGCGAGGACGCCGAGATCGTGGTGCTCGCCGAGGACGGCGAGCCGATGGCGATCCGCTGCTTCGACGAGCACGGCCACGTCTGGGGTTCGTCGTGGCGACTCACCGGCGGACGCACCGAAGTGCTGGTGGTCGGCGACGCGGCCGCCGAGATCGTGCTGCGGTCCGGCGCGCGCGAGCTCGGTCGGCAGCCCCTGGCACTGCGCGGCGGCGTCACGGCGGAAATTCGCTTCTAGCGCGACCGTACCAGTGGTGTGGACACGTCGCCTCAGATGATCGAGGGTGGGTCCCTGCCCGCCCGGTGTGCCGACTGCCAACAGACGTTCCGGGTCGCCGCGGCGGACCGCGCCTACACGTGCCGGGCCTGCGGCGGCACGGTGCGCGCGGTCACGGCCGTGCACCACCTCGAGGGCACGGTGACCTGCGCGCAGTGCTCGGCGATCAACGTGCACAACGCGCAGTTCTGCGCCGGGTGCCACGCGCTGCTGGGCGAGTCGCCGGCGGTGCGGGTTACCGGTGAGGAGATGCGCCTGCGGCGCGAGGCGTCGAGCGAGCTGCGCCGCGGCTACCGCTGGATCACCGCGGTTTCGTGGCTGTTCCGGCTGGGTGCCGTCGGCTACGCCGCGGTGACGGTGGTGGCGGTGATGGCGCTGCGCAGCACCGAGGTCCCGGTGGGGCCGGGCGTGCTGGTCGTGGCGTTGGCGACGCTGCTGACCGTGACCATGTTGATGGGCGCGATCCAGATCCTGTTCCAGCCGCTGCTGTGGACGGTAGTGGTCGCGGCGCTGGCGACTGCCGTGACCGTCGCCCATCTGATCGGACCGAACCCGCTCGGTCTGGCGTCGGTGTGGAGCGGCGCTTGGGCCATCGGGTTCTGGGCTGCCGTGTTGCCGATGTGGCGCTTCCGCCGGCTGATGGCAGCGCACACCGATCTGTACATCGCGCACCACGCCAGCCATCAGACCAAGCGCTCGCTCGAGGGGCGATCGCCCGCTGAGCGGCACGAACGTTTGGTGCGGGCGATGCGCCGCGCGTCCCAGCGCGCGTGGTCGATCTCGGCGGTGTCGGCGGTCGGTCTTTGCCTGGTCAGTGGACTCGGCGCCTACCTGGTCTGGGCCAACCTGCGGCCGCACGGCCTGCAGCCGGCACTGGCGCGCTTCGAAGCGGCGTGGAACGACAACAACCTCGCCGCGGTGGACCGGCAGCTGTCACCGGTGGTGCGCGGCACGGTTTCGGCACGCGTCGCCGCGATCGTCGAGGGCCACGGTTGGCGCTATGCCATGCCGAAGCTGGCGAACGGTCGGTCGCGCAGCGACGGCGACAGCGTCTGGATCGACTACCAGACCGAGGCCGGGGTGGTGCAGACACGCTGGGTGCTGCGCAGCCAGGATTGGTACGCGACCGCGCTGGAGTTGCCACAGCCGCCGCTGGAGCCGGTGCTGCAGCGGTTCTACTCGGCGTGGCGCGACTCGGACGTGGCTGCCATCGCGGCGCTGGTGCCGCCGACCTACCAGCAACGCATGCACGAGTCGATCGAGCGCGCGCTCGAGCGTCGCGATTGGCAGCGGCTGCCGGAGATCCTGACCACTCAACGCGGCACGGCGCCCGACGGCGAGGTCGCGATCGCACTGTCGGTCGCCGGCGGCACGATCGACACAAAGTGGCGCTATCGCGTCGATGGTCGCTGGGGTCTGCAGTCGATACAGTTTCCCAAGCGTTGACCCGCGGCTGGCGTGGTTGCTCGGGCCTCAGAGCTGCTTGGGCAATCGGATCACCTCGCGCAGCCCCGCCGTCAGAGTCGGGTGCTCCGACTCGAGCCGCTGGCAGGTCTCGGTCACACAGTCGACCAGGGGCGAGTGCGGCGTCGACTCGTCCAGCGCCACTTGGATCTCGTTCAAGACCTCGCTGAGATGCCGCCGGTCGGCATCGTCGAGTACGGCGCCGCTGGCCAGTTGTTCGTGCAGTGCGTCGAGCGCCTGGTTGAGTTTCTCGCGCGGCATGCCTTCGTCCTACTGATGTCGGGTGCCACTCCAGTCCACGCCGAGCTCGGCGGTGGCATTCGAACCGTGTGTCAGTAGCCGAGACTGCGCAGGCGTCGCGCCTCCTCCGGGCTGGGGCGCGCCGGTCCGGCGTCCTCACCGGTTCGACGATCGGGTTGTGCAGCGTGCAGAGCTCGCCAGCGCTCCTGCCAATCGGAGAGTAGGGCGGGTCGCCACGCGTTGTCGCGCTCGGCTGGGTCGGCCCGCAGGTCGTAGAGCTCGATGCCGTCGCTGCGGCGCCGGTGCTGCCGGCGTGCGCGGACAGGTCGACGCGCACGGCGATGGGCTCGGTGGTATCCGTCGGTTGCAGGAAGCGCTCGCAGCCGCGGCGGTCCGCGTGCCGGAGTTCAGCCCCGAACGGCTGGAGAAGCTGAAGAAGCGATACCGCGACGGCTCGACCCACGTAGTCCTCAGCCCGCTCGACTTCATCGCGCGCCTCGCCGCGCTGGTTCCGCGGCCGCGCGTGCACCTCGTCACCTACCACGGGGTGTTCGCGCCGGCCGCGGCATACCGCGACCTCCTCGTCCCGGACCCGCCGGAGGAGGAGCAGCCCGCGTGCGCACATCGCCCGGACCCCGACGGCAACGACGACCGTCCACGACCACGTCGTGGACGACGGAGGTACTCGTGTGCCGAGCTCATGCAGCGGGTCTTCAAGGTGGACGTCCTGGTGTGCTTCGCAACTGCGGCGCACCGATGCCAAGGTGCTCGACCTGCTTTCCGACCCCGCGGTCCTCGATCGCATCTTGGCAGCCATCTCGAGCTGCCCGCGGAGCCGCCGCTCATCGCGGCGGCTCGCGGCCCGCCCGAGGCGGCGCTGCCGTTCGAGTGAGAGGCTTGCGTGCCGTTGACAAGAGGTCCCCGCGCGCACGGGGTCTGCGCGCACCCCGGAGATTCGAGCGTTTCGCCTCGACGGGGACGCCTCAACCGCAGCCGCCGAGCGGTTCGGATACCATGGCAAAGTTCGCCCACCGCCTCCTGCGAAGGGCCGGAGGCACTTTGAAACGCTTGTCCCGCTCTTTGACAGTTGGGTCGAGCGGCTTCGCCTCCCCGGCGGCTCGACCTCGATGATGCGGGGAGGCGGTGAGCTCGAGGTGGGTCAGTTTTGGTTTGCCGGCCCAGTGGACGAGCTGCGGGTCGGGGCGACCGTGGTGGGTCAGCTCCCGCTTGCCGACTGGGTCAGTTCTGGCTTGCCGCTTACATGACGCCGCCTGGCGCCGCGCTGGTACCGAGTGTGAGCCGTGAAGCTTCGGCGGCGACTGAGAGCGGATGCCACCGCGGTGGCGATCGCTGCCGCGGGACATGCGCACCCCCTGGTTCGGGGCGCGTCACCGCCTTCGCTTCGCCAAGAGGGACCGAACGTCGCGCAGCGCGAGCGCGCGGATTTGCTTGTCGATCTTGAACGAGTCCGGGCCAGGATACACGACATCGAGCCGATCGAGCCGAAGGTCGTCGAGCGCGACGCGCATCGATCGAGTCACGCTCGGTGCGTCGCTGCGTTTGAACTCGAATCCGATGCGCTGGCTGCCGGCGATGACCAGCAGGTCGAGCTCGGCTCCACCGTGCGTTGCCCAGAAGTAGCATTGCTCGGGACGTGCCCTGAGTGTTCGGATGACGACACCGAGAGCGAACCCCTCCCAGCTCGCGCCGAGCTTCGGGTGATGCTCCACTTGCGACCTCGTCTCCAGGTCGAGCAGTGTGTGGAGGAGTCCGCTGTCCTCGATGTAGACCTTGGCGGCCTTGACCGTCCGCTTGCCGACGTTCTCGAACCACGGTGGTAGTTTCCGAACGACGAACGTGTCCGCCAGCAAGTCGAGGTAGCGGCGCACGGTCGGCGGGGACACGCCGAGCGATCCAGCGATCTCCGCGGCATTCCACGTCTGGCCGTGGTAGTGCGCGAGCATCGACCAAAACTGGCGCAGCCTCGCAGCCGGAACCGTGACACCCAGTTGTGGCAGATCACGCTCGAGGAACGACTGGACGAAGTCACGGCGCCACTCCGAGCTCTTTGCGTCGCTCCGCGCGAAGAAAGAACGCGGAAAGCCACCGCGTAGCCACAGCCGGTCGAGGCGCTGGACGCCGACCTCTTCGAGATCGAAACCCGGTAGCCGGTAGTAGGCGATCCGTCCCGCCAGAGTCTCGGATCCCTGGCGAAGCAGCTCTGGCGACGCGCTGCCGAGCACGAGGAAGCGAGTCGCTGGTCGCTTGCGGTCGATCAGGACACCGCAGCACCGGGAACAGCTCCGGCCGGTGCTGGATCTCGTCAAGGACGACGAGACCCGTCAGCCCCTCCAAGGCCAACATCGGGTTCGCCAGACGGTGGACATCTCGCGGGTCTTCGAGGTCGAATCGGGTCACCTTCCCCGCTCGTCGTTGGGCGACCTGCTTGGCCAGGGTGGTCTTGCCCGTCTGCCGAGCACCGTGCAGCAACACGGCGCGCCGATCTCGGAGCAGCCGTTCCAGCGCGGTGACGTGAGCGTCTCGCAAGAGGTCGGCCATCCACGCAATTCGAACGTTCACCGTTCGATTTTCATGGCTATGGAGAATCCGGTGACCGACCTCGGCGACAGCAGTGCTGGCGCAGCGCCGCACCGAGCTACTCGGATTCGTTCGGGCGCGGTGTGTGCGCACGGCGCATGGTGTCTCTGGCCCCTCCCCCAAGGCGCCTGCTCAGGATTCAGGCTTAACACGCGCACACGCCCAGGCCTCTGAGTTCGTGCTCTACGACTTCGAGAAGGTGGGCCATGTGATCCCGCTCCTGTGAGGACCTCAGGCGAACGGGCCAGCCTGGGGATCCTTGTCAAGGCGGCTCAAGGGCATGCTCGAGGTCGACCGAATTACCATTCTGTAGTAATATGTAGTACGTAGCGAAAGGAGCGACACCATGAGCAAGACGACCAGCTTCAACCTCGGCGACCACTTCGAAGGCTTCATCGCCGACCAGGTCGCGAGCGGCCAGTTCGGCAACAAGAGCGAAGTGATCCGCGCGGCGCTCCGCGACATGGAAGAAAGGCAACGCCGGGTAGCTACGCTGCAGATGATGCAGCGCAGCTTGGAAGACATCGACGCTGGCCGGACGAAGCCGGCCAAGCAAGCCATCCGAGAGGCCGCCGAGGAACTCGGCCTCAAGCTGGACAGATGAAGCGCTACGCGGTCGAGGTGACCAACACCACCGCGGCCGCGATCGTGGATCACGCACGCTACATCGCGATCGAACGTCAGAACCTCAGAACGCGCAGGGCTGGCTCGAGTCCGCCTGGGACAAGGTCGACTCGCACCAGACCATGCCCAAGCGGTGCGCGATCGCGCCCGAAGACGAAGACGTGCCGTACGAGGTGCGCGCCATCCTCGTTGGAAGTGTCTCGCTCCTCTTCACTGTCGACGACGAACGATCAACCGTCTAGGTGATCGCAGTGCCCGGTGAGGGGCAGCTTCCACGACCAGAGAGCCTGCCGCCGTCACTGAGCAATCTGCAGGACGCCGACGGAGAGTACGGGCCGCTTCGAAAGGCGACCCGCTGGCAGGAAACACGAGACCATGCGACTGTCGGTTGCCCGCTCCTGTTTGACGCAGCGGCGTGGTCCGAGCGAGAGCGTCAAGGGTTTGATGCGAATCAGAGAACAGATCACCAGAATGGTGGCCGTTGGCCGAGTTTCAGAGCCCCGGACGCACCCACAGACACTGAGTCGTCGCGAAGCCACCGGCACTTGGGTCGTGCACGAATGCCTGCACGAAGACGTCATCGGCCCACGTCATCGTCGCCGGCAGTTGCAGCGTCAGCTGAAAGTTGCCACCGGCATCTGCGTTCTGGAGCAGCGCTCCCTCGATCGACGGCATCACGACTACACCGCTGAGCGGCACGCACGCGAGGCGCTGACCGAAGACCAGCAGCACCTGCGCACCGGGCGCGGTCCCCGAGACATCGAGGGCCACGCGCCCTCCCGGCACGACCGCGCCTTGGCCGGTCAGGCTCGGCGACATCGCCGTCGCCCCGCCGTTGGCCCCGCCAAGGTCGACGAACACACCGGCCACCGCCGGCCGCGCACGCACCGAGAGATAGAGACTGCTGCCATCGGCCGCAGCCGCCTGCATCGCCGCGCCGGTCGCCGGCGCCGGGTCGAGGTAACGCAGGCCGCCGGCGGTGCGCAGCGGTCCGTCGATCGATGGGCCGACCATCGGCGTCGCCCGCAACGACGACACCTGCGCCACCAGCCGATAGCTCCGTCCCTGTCCGAGCAGCCAGTCCACGGGTACGCGTTGGCGGTGGTTGCGCACACCGGCAGGCAGCTGCAGCTCGGCGACGACGCGGGGCTGGGGATCGGTGACATCCCAGAGCACCGCATGCGCGGCCCCACCGGGCATGGCGAAGCCCGCGCCAGGCTGGCCATCCACCGCGACCTCGGTAATGCGCACAGGCCCGCTCGCCGGCGTGGTGTCGAACGCCAGTCCGACGAACGCCTGCGGCGAGCCGCTCGGCTGCAACGCCGCGAGCGGCGCGCCCGGGCCCGGGACCGCCAGTCCACCACCCGCCGCGTCGGTGGCCGGTGCCTCCGCCGGCTGCGGCACGACGTCGCAGCCGCCGCGGCGGACGCGACCACTGCGGAACACCTCGACCTCGCCACCCGCCAGGTCGGCGAAGGCGACGCGCAGGAGCGGATTGACGTTGTGATCGACCCGGTGCCGGCCCACGGTCCCGGCGAACTCGACGGCAATGTCGACGTCGTCCTCACCGAGCGCCAGGGCGAACGGCAACGCGTACTCATCCTGGTTGAGGTATCCCGCCGCGCTCGAGGTGAACCGAAGCTGGGACACACCGGTGCTGCGCGCGCGCACGGTGACGCGGGCGCCGAACTCGTTGGCCAGCCCACCCGGCACTGCCAGCGAATCCCGCAGCGGACGCACGCGCACCGTGCGGCGCGCCGTCGCCGGCGTCTGCCGATCGTAGGTCGTGTTCTCGTACAGTCGGCCCCGGTCGCCCCAGTTGGCGATCAGACAGTCGACGTCGCCATCGCGATCCCAGTCCGCCCAGCACGGTGCGGCCGTGGTGATGTGCGCCGCCGGAATGCTGTGCGGCGCGACGCGCAGGCTGCGCTGGCCGGTCTCGCGCCACAGGTTCTGCCGGAACACCTCGCGCGTGGTCAGGTCCAGATCGCCATCTTGATCCCAGTCCGCAACCGAGATGCCGAGCTGGATTCCGGCCGACGGAGTCTCGACGACGCCGTCCTCGCGCGCGAATGTCCCGTCGCCGCGGTTCTCCCACAGCACGATGCCGCTGGCCCAGTAGGACACGAACAGGTCGAGGTCGCCGTCGAGGTCGTAGTCGGCGAACACGGTTCCTTCGTCGAGCTCGCGGCGCTGTCCGATCCCCGAGGTCGTCTCGGCCAGCGGCACGAACCGCGGCGCGCCCGGCGCGGACGCGTTCTGGTAGAGCGTCCCGTTGGAGTAGAGGTCGAGGTCGCCGTCGCCGTCGAGGTCGACGAACTGCGCGCCCTCGGGCCGCGCCGAACCCGGCGTGTTGATCAGTCCCGCGGCCGCCGTCGCGGTCACGAAGCGGTACGCGCCGCCCGGCCCGGTCGGACCCTGATTGTGGAAGAACACGTTGGAGCTGGACCCACCGGGCGGCGTCCCCGGCGGATAGGCCGGCACGAAGAGATCGAGGTTGCCGTCCCCATCGACGTCACCCCAGCAGATCGTCTCGGCATTCATGTCCGCGACTGCCGCGATGATCGTCCCCTGTGGGTCGGCGACCTGCCGGAACCGGCCGCCGCCGAGGTTCTGCAGCAACCGGAACTCCGCCGGCAGCGTTTGCCAGACCCGCGGCTCGATGGCCAGATCGGGCAAACCGTCGTTGTCGTAGTCGCCGGCGGAAGAGCCGTACTTGATGCCCGCACCGATCACGCCCGAGAGGTTTGCGGTCAGCCGCCAGGAAACCCCGCCCAGGTTGCGCCAGAGCTCTCCCCCCAGCGCGTTGAACACGTCGACCCACCCGTCGCCGTCGTAGTCGACCACGGCAAGTCCTCGTGTGCTGCCGAAGTCGATTCCGGCGGGGAACTCGGCGCTGGTCCAGCGGCGCAGCGGAACGGAGACCACTTGGGCAGCGGCTCCCACTGCCAGGAGAGCGATCGCGATCGTCGGGCGGGCGAACATCTGCAAGAGCTTGCCGGGGCGCGGCGCGGCTGCTGCGCGCTTTTCCGGGTTGCGCGGATTCCCGCAGGGCCCAGGCCGGGCGGTAACGCTCCCGCAAGTGCTGGCGACCCTCGAGAGGGAGTCCGTCGCTGGACTCCCCTTCACCACGAACGGAGACCCACGATGACTGCGCCGGTTCGCTCGCTCCTCCTCCTGACCATCGCATTCTGGATTCCCCGGTCGGCGCCAGCTCAGCAGACCATCCACGTTCCCCCTCCACACGTCGGAGGAGACGACACCGCGGAGATCCTGAATGCGATGGGCCAGCTCACCGACGGTGACACGCTTCAGTTCAGCAGCGGGACGTACGATGTCGCGTTATCCGGCTACCCGAACGGCATCGCCCTCACCTTCTCGAGCATCAGCGATCTGACCGTTGCGGGCGATCCCGGAGGGACGACGCTCGCCTTCCACGGATTCGACCCCACGGTTCACGGTGACAACCTGACGCTCTGGTATGCGGGGCTCGTGTTTCAGAACTGCGACCGCGTGACGGTCGAGGACTTGGACGTTGAGGTTGTGCGTCCCCTCGCCACCGAAGGCGAGATCGTCTCCGTGCATTTCCCCGCCGCGGACCAAGCCGTCGTACACGTCCGGACCACCGACCCCCAGATGGTCATCGCACCCGGAACATGGACGCTGCTGCAGCTCTCTCCGGTCTACAACGCCGCGCACGCAAATGCAGGGCAGCTCGTCGAACGCGCCCTCATCGGATCAGCAACAAGCGCGACTGCCAAGCTGAACGCCGCCCCTCCCGCCGGGTCGCAGCAAGACATCCTGATCAACTTCACGGGACTCGCGACCTGGGAGGTCGCGCGCTTCACCCATATGGATTCGATCAAGAGCGATCTCACCGCCGTGATCATGCATCAGAAGCGCTCCTTCCCCTGCACGGGAGGGCTATTCCAGGACTGCGAGGACGTGACCGTGGTCCGTTCCGCCTTTCGCTCGTTCGTGAAGGGCACCTCCCTCGAACGCTGTTGAAACGCCGAGTTCGAGGACGTCACGATCGAGCCGCGCCTTCCTACGTGGAACGTCGGGTCGACGCGAGGTGGCTTCGGCGGCACCTACGGGATCGCTGGCAGCCTCGAGTACACGCGCTGTCAGGTCTCGGGTGCGTTCGATGAGGGCCTGGACGTCACCGGCCACATCTGGGCCAAGGTCAACACCTGGGAGCCGATGACCAACAAGCTACGCGTTTCTTCGTCGAAGCCCACCAAGGTCGACGCAGGCCTAGACCCTGCCAACTGGGGGGCCGGGAGCCTCGCTGCGGGCGACCAGGTTTGGGTCTACGAGCCGGATCTCGGCGAACCCAAGGCAGTGTTCGAGATCGTCTCCGCGATCTCGACCAACCCGACTCCGCCCAAGGCTCCGTGGATCTTGACCCTCAACCCCATCATCTACGACCCGTCCAATCCCCCCTCCGACGACGATCCGGTCTCGTTGCGCGGGAACATCTACGACAGCGTCGTGGTCGAGCAGTGTCAGTTCACCGGTGGCAGGGGCGTCGGGGTCATGCTGTCCGGCCCGAACGTCGTGGTCCGCGACTGCATCTTCACGAACCTGGCGCGCTCCGCGATCCGAGTGCAGACAGTGTTCGACGTCACGCTCGATCTGAACTCGGCGGGCCCACCACCGCACAACGTCACGATCGAGAACAACGTCGTGAACCAGTGCAACGCCTGGAGCAACAAGGACTGGCCCTGGGACTCCATGGTTCACTGGGGACAAGCGATCGGGGCCATCGACGTCTCGGTGATGTACGAGCAAAACACCAACCTCATCCGCGCCCCCCGGTCGGCGGTGCACAACGTGCTCATCACCGGAAACGCCGTGCAAGCGACCGAACGCGCCGGCATCTGCGTGGCATCCACGACGAATGCGACCATCGAGGGCAACGTGTTCGGGCCGGCCGTCGCCTCCCACTTCTTGGGTACCCCGGCGGTCGAGAACTCGCTCGTCTACCTCGAGAACTGCCTGACTGTCTCGGTGGTTGGCAACTCAACGCGGCCAGGGCCGCAACCAAACACGGAGCGTTCCGCGACCCGAGCGTCGGTCGCGGGTCCCGCGGTCGCCGGCGGCCGCGCTGAGCCCAGAGGCCAGTGTTGTCTTCGAGCCTCCGGGAGCTGCGTTGTCGAAGTTCCAGCGGCATCGAGCCTTCCGAGAGGTTGTCGCAGCGCGAAGATTTGCGGACCCTGAGGCTCAACGGTCCCCGGGCAACCGGCGGGCGTGGTCTCGCTTCGCATCGGGCCCGATGTGACGAACGTGCACGACTCGGGAAACACCTGGTGAGCACCGCCCGCCCGCTGAATCTCGGTTGTTCAGCGCGGCGCCACGCGCGCGTGCTGGCCCGCGATGATCTCGAAGGCGGCAACGGGCTCCCAGTTCTGCACGGAGGTCCGGTCGTCCTCGCGCCGCCGCAACTCCACCGACCCCGCGGGCAGAGCGTCGATGCGGTGCGTGCCGTCGCCGCCCGGGTCGAACCGGTACGTGAACTTCGGGGCGTCGTCGGGAGTGCTCATCCACACCAGCGCGTACCCTTCGTGCCGATCTTGTTCGGGCGGAGAACTCGACGCGGGAAGGTCCACGAGCTCGACGCCACCGGTGGGCACTTGGAGGTAGAACGAGTTGGGGCCCTCGCCGACCGTCACGCTCTGCCGCACTTCGAGCTGGCCACCCGCGGGCAACCGCCCGAAGAAGGAGAGCGACGCCATGCCAGTGGCTCCGCGCTGCGAGAACGATCCGTCGGCCGCCGTCTTCGTGAACACACGCGGGCCCTGACTCCACAAGCTGACACGCCAACCGCCGCAATCAATCCCGTCGAGCACCAGACGACCCCGCAGCTCGGCGCCATAGCGGCCGGTCAGGTCCACGTCGAACACGGAGGTCCGTCCCGGCAACAGTTGCACGTCGACCGGCAGCGCGTCGAGTTCGCGATCCGGCCAAGTGCGCGCCATGCGCAGCCATTTCTGATCGTCGGTTTCGCACGCCCGCACCTGCCAGCCGCCGGGCGCGAGCCCGTCGAACCGAAACCGACCGTCCGCGTCCGTCACGCACACTTCGGCGTGGCCGTCGCCACGCGTGGCCGCGATGACCCGCCCCTCGACGCTGGCGTATCCGCCGGTCAACACGCGGCCCTCGACCGCGGCCGGCTCGGCCAGCGTGATCTCGACGCCCGGGAGAGACATCTCGGGCGAAAGGTCGAGCTCGGCGGACTCTCCGCGCGCCCAGGCGTCGGCTTCGGCGTGCAAGACGTAGCGCCCGGCCCGATGCACGGACAGCTCGAACCGCCCGTCGGGATCGGTCTTCGCCGTAGGGCCGCGCGCCCCTTGCAACCGCGTGTAGACGTCGCGCGCGAAGCGGTGGTACTTCCGGCGCGGGTCGAGCCAGTGCACATGGACCGTCGCGCCCTCCAGCGGCTGGCCGGCCGCGAGCACGCGACCGGTGACGACGCCGGCTTCGCGCAGCTGGACCTCGACGCGCGCGGGCACTTCGTCCGGCTCGAAGGGCCCGAGCCGCGCCGGCAGGTAACCGTTCGCCTGCACCGTCAGCGAGAACTCCTGTTCGGGCACCACCGCCAGGCGCCGGCCGTCCTGACCTTCTTCCCAACCGAGGTGGAGGTGGCCACCCCGTTCGTCGTAGGCCCAAGCTCCGGTCGGCTCGATCGGGCGGCCACGCGCATCGGCCACGACGAGCTCGAACAGCCGCTTCGCGCGGAACTGCAGCACGACATCGTGGGTTCCCGCCGCGATGTCGTGTAGCAGGAGCTGACGTCGCCCGCGGCCGTGCTGCTCGACTTCAAGGGTGTAGCGTGCGCCGGACAAGACGACGGCGGAGAAAGAGCCGTCGCTGCCCGAGGACGCATAGGTCTTGGCGTTGATGTTGCGCGGTCCGCGGTCGTCGAACACCGCGATTCGCGCGTCCGCGATCGGCCCGCCGGACTCGTCACGCACGTGGCCCGCGATGAGGTTGTCCGAAGGAACGCTTCCGAGCGTGAGAACCGGCGCCTCGGCTTCTCCACCGGCCGGCACCGCGATCGGCGCGGTGTAGGTGCACAGCCGGCCAGCGCGGCGCGCGACCACAGAAACTCGACCGGCCGGTACGCCCTCGAACCGATAACGTCCCAGATCGTCGGTCTCGGCCGAAGCCCGGAGCCCGTCCCCGAGGCCGGTGAAACCCTCACCGTAGACACGGCGGTGTTCTTCGGTAGGGCCCGACGATGCCGTAGCCCCCTGCACGACCCAGACGCGCGCACGCGCGGCCGGTTCGCCGTCGACGTCGCGCACGCTTCCCGACAGCGCTCCGCCTGGCGACAAGACCAGCTCGCCCAAAGAAATCTCGAGAACGCCGGTGTCCTGCACGGGCTCTCTTCGCGTCAGGGTCGTCAGGCTCTCGCCGGCCGCCTCGACCACGATCCAATGGTGGTTGCCGTCGGTGAGCTCCGCGGGCCAGGCGACTTCGAGCGTCGCGCGCCCGTCTCGATCCGTAACGACGCTCGGGCGCCCCACGACGTGGGCCGCGGTGAGGTGGGCACCTTCGATGGGCTGGCCGGCCGGGTCCACACACCGGGCGACCACGACGAGTCGCGTGTCGGTTCGCGGGCTCGGGACGGCGGGTCGCTTGGCAACGACCTCGCGCTCGGGTTCACCGCCGCTTGCGATCGACGCGTCGTTCTCGTCTCGCGTCGCACCGGAGGTCTCGTTTCGGAGGGAACCAATCGCGCCCGTGGAGGCAGTGTCGAATCTTGCCGTGGGGTGTGCGGCGTCGGTACCGCGATCCCACAGCAACCAGCTCGTGGCCGCGCCGCCGAGGATGGCGATGGCGAGCAACGCTTTGGTGGTGGTCTTCATGAGCCAGACTCCTCCTGGCGTGAACGTCGCCGTGGTCGCGGTGGCCGTGGACCGACGGTCGAGCAGTGGCAGCAGTGCGAGTGCGAGGGTGCGGGGGTCGCGTTGGTCCCGTGCGAGGCGTGCGCGCAGCACCGCGAGCGTGCGCGAGAGTCGACTGCGCACCGCGACGCTCGTGCAACCGAGCTGCCTGGCGATGGTGCGCGGGGGCAGGCCTTCGAAGTATCGCTTCACGACGACTTCGCGGTCGGCGTCCGGCAACGAGAGGACCGCGTCCAGAAGTCTCCCGTGCGCGAGAATCGACTCGTCAGGATGGACGGCGGGGACATGCTCGGCGCGGGCGGCGGCGCGTTCGCGCGCGGCGCGGCGGGCGTCGCCGCGCCGCCGCATGCGGGCGGAGTTCTCGGCGACCCGCCCGAGCCAACGGCGCAAGCGGCCCTCGCTGTGCGCTCGATGGGGCGGATGCGACAACGCGGCGACCCATGTGTCCTGCACGACGTCGTCCGCCAGGTGCGGATCGCGCACCAGCTGCCGCGCGAGGCAACGAAGCCACGCCGTCTGGGCCAGCAGCAACTGTGGGTCGACTTCGGTCACGCCCCTTCAGGATGCCACCGACCCCGAACCGTGGCAGGAAACGTGGGGTGCCCCAATGCGCGCGGGACCCGTTCACGACCTGCGGGCCGCTCACGCAATCGGCCGCGCCGGCTCTGGCCCGACGAGCGGAAGGTGCACGATGCCCGAGGGCGACTCGGTGAAACCGGCGCAGCCGGGACCGGGCCTTTCGGTCCAATTTGTCCTTCCTGGCGCGCATCTACCACAGAGGTTGTCCCTTGGCGCATCTTGCCCGATTCTCCGCTCCGACCAAATTGGCCCGATTGACACCATCGCCCACTCCCAGCCATGCTGCGCGTTCTCATGCGCGCCGATCTCCCCACCCTCCGCCGCGGCGATGCCGAGCCACTGGTCGACCAGCTCGTCGACCAGCTGCGGCGGCAGATCCAAAGCGGCCGCCGTCGACCGGGCGAACGGCTGCCGACGATCCGCGCGGCGGCGTCCGGGATGGGGGTCACGCGGGCGACTGTGCAGGAGGCCTACCGGCGGCTCGCGGAGGCGGGCCTCGTTCTCGCGACGGTGGGCCGCGGCACAGTCGTGCGCGATGGCGTGCCCGCGTCGGGGGACGCAGTCTTCAGCCCCGGCGCGCAAGCGGCCTTCGAGCAAGAGCGCTGCGCACCACCGGCGCCGGCACCACCGCCTGGCGTGCAGGTCGAGGTCAGCTTTGCCGAGCTGCTGCCCGACATCGAGCTGCTGCCGGTCGACGAATTCCGCGGGTGCATCGAACGCGAGCTGCGCCAGCACGGCGCCGACCTATTGGTTTACGGCCACCCGCTCGGTGATCCCGCGCTGCGCGCGCTGTTGGCGCAGCGATCGCACGACGACGAAGACGGCACGGCCGATCCCGACGAGATCCTCATCACCAGTGGCGCACAGCAGGGCATCGACCTGGTGCTGCGCACGTTCACGTCGCCCGGCGACGCGGTGGCGGTGCCGGTGCCGACCTATTCGCTGCTGTTCGGCCTCCTGCGCGCGCACGGACTGACCCTGGTGCCGCTGCAGTACGGCGCGGACGGACTCGATCCGGACGAGCTGCGGCGCGTGTTGGCGCAGCCCGGAATGCGTCTGCTCTACGTGATGCCGTCGTTCCAAAACCCCACTGGACGCTCGATGGATCTCGACCAGCGGCAGGCGCTGATGGACGTCGCGCACGACAGCCGGGTGCCGGTGCTCGAGGACGAGTTCCAGCACGAGCTGCGCTTCCGCGGCGCGGCACCGCCCTCGCTGCGCGCACTCGACGACCGCCAGCTGACCGTCACCGTGCGCACGTTCAGCAAGGGACTGTTTCCGGGGGTCCGCACCGGCTGGGTGCGCGCCTCGCGCGAAGTGCTGGCGCGGATGGCCGCGCTGAAGCGCGCCACCGATCTCGACACCAGCCCGCTGCTGCAGGCGGCGATGGTCGAGTTCACGCGGTGCGGCGCGCTCGACCGACACCTCACCGCAGTGCGCAAGGAGCTCGAAGCGCGGCACGCCACCGCGCAGCGCGCCCTGCGCGACCACATGCCACCGCAGACCCGCAGCAGCGCGCCGGACGGCGGCTTCGCGCTGTGGGTCGAGGTTCTCGGAGTCGACGGCACGCGGCTCGCCGAGCTCGCGGCCGCGCGCGGTGTCTTGGTCGCGCCGGGACGCACCTTTTTCCCAGACGGCGCCGCTTCGTCCGGCATTCGACTGTCTTTGTCGCGCAGCCCGACCACTGACGTCGAGCACGGCATCCGCGTGCTCGGCGAATGCGCGCACGAGCTGCAGCGCGACACCCGCCATCCCCAACACCGCATCTTCCTCTGAGCCGCACTCCCTCCGAGCCGCATCTTCTTCCGAGTCAAAGAGAACACACATGACAACGCATGACGTGACCCCCGAGATCCCGGGCTTCACCGCGGACGAGGTCCGCACCAAGATCGGCTTCTGCGAGCAGCTCAAGGGCGGCGTGATCATGGACGTCGTCACGCCCGACCAAGCGCGCATCGCCGAAGAGGCCGGCGCCGCCGCGGTGATGGCACTCGAGCGCGTTCCCGCCGACATCCGCCGCGACGGCGGCGTCGCCCGCGCCTCCGATCCGGAGATGATCAAGGGCATCCAGGCGGCGGTCTCGATTCCGGTGATGGCCAAGGTGCGCATCGGCCACTTCGTCGAGGCGCAGGTGCTCGAAGCGCTCGAGGTCGACTGCATCGACGAGAGCGAAGTGCTCACGCCTGCGGACGAGGAGTTCCACGTCGACAAGCGCGGCTTCAAGACACCGTTCGTCTGCGGCTGCCGCAACTTGGGCGAGGCGCTGCGCCGCATCCACGAGGGCGCCGCCATGATCCGCACCAAGGGCGAGGCGGGCACTGGTGACGTGGTCGAGGCGGTGCGCCACCTGCGCGCCGTCAGCAGTGCGATGACCGCGCTGCGCGGCCTCGACGAGCGCGGCCTCGAGCAGAAGGCCAACGAGTACCGCGTGCCGGTCGAGCTGGTCGCCTGGGTCGCCGAGTGCCAGCGCCTGCCGGTGCCCAACTTCTCTGCGGGCGGCGTCGCGACGCCGGCCGACGCCGGCCTGATGATGCAGCTCGGTGCGCAGGCCGTTTTCGTCGGCAGCGGCATCTTCAAGTCCGACGACCCGGCCAAGCGCGCGCGCGCCATCGTGCGCGCGGTCACGCACTACCAGGACGGCGCCGTGCTGGCCGAGGTGTCGACCGGTCTGGGCGCGCCGATGCGCGGCCGCCAGGCCTCCGAGCTCGGCGAGGACGAGCAGCTCGCGCGGCGCGGTTGGTGATCGCGAGAAGCACGGTCGTGAGCACCAGCGAGAGCAGCGCACCGGACGCGACGCCGACGGTCGGTGTCCTCGCTCTGCAGGGCGACTTCGCCGACCACATCGCCGCCCTGCGCCGGTGCGGGCTGGCCGCCCGCCCGGTGCGCCGCGCGGCCGAGCTCACCGCCCTCGACGCCATCGTCCTGCCCGGCGGCGAGAGCACGACGATGCTGCGGCTGCTCGACGTCGAGGAGCTGTTCGCGCCACTCGCGACGTGCTTGCGCTCCGGCATCCCGGTGCTCGGCACCTGCGCCGGCCTGATCCTGCTCGCCGCGGCCGTCGAAAGCCCGGCCCAGCGCAGCTTCGGCCTGCTCGACATCGACGTGCAGCGCAACGGCTACGGCCGCCAGCTGCACTCGGGCACGTTCGCGCTCGAAGGCGACGCGCTGCCGGCGGAAACGACCGGGGTCTTCATCCGCGCGCCGCGGATCCTCCGCGTCGGCGCCGGCGTCGAGGTGCTGGCGCGGCGTGGCGATGACCCGGTGCTGGTGCGGCAGGGTGCGATCGTCGGCGCGTGCTTTCACCCCGAGCTGGAAGTGGACCACCCGGTGACCGCGATGTTTGCCGCGGCCGTGCGTTCCGCGACTCAACGCCGGCCGTAACGCGTCGCCCACGCAGGATGCTCGGCGAGTCAATCGCGCACGGCCGAATCAACCGGGCAGGCGCGCGCGCAACTCGGCATCGAGGTCCTTGCCACGATGGAAACCCCTCGACGTGATGAGCTCGATAGCAGTCCGCACGTCGGCAATCTCCGTCGCGGTCGCAGACTCGCTCGATCCCCGACGACGCGAACAAAACGTCGCATTCTGGCTGGGTCGAATGCGAGCCGGGCAGGGCCAACCGGACCGTGCCCAAGCGACCAGTCGGTTCGTGCTCCAGCAGCCGGAGGACACGGTAGCCATGCCGGTGCAGGTCTCGCACCAGCACTTCCGCCTGCTCGTCTCGTAGAGCCCTTCCCACTTCACATGCCGTCGACGGGGTTCGCTGCTCACGCTGAAGAAGAGCATATCGGAGACTCCGTGATGGTGTCCGAGGCAAACAGCCCAGCTCGTCGCTCGGGCTCGCTGCGGATCAAGCCGGCCGCGTCAGCTGTCCCACGCTCGGAGCATTGGCGGTAAGGTGCGCGCATGGTGAGTTCGAATGTCCGCGGCCGACGGCGCGCCGTCGCCGCCCTGCTGCCCCTGGCCACTGCACTGTCGATGGCGCGCGCACAGGACGCTCCGCCGACGATCATCGAAGGCCTCGTCGTCGACGAAGAGGGCGCACCGATCGCGGACGCGGGCGTCGGCATGTTCACGGGGCGGCAGCTGATCGAGACCGCGCGGCTGCTGGCGGATCCCACCTGCCGCACGGACGAAGCCGGGCAGTTCCGGATCGCTCACCGGACGGGGTTCGACCTGCTCGCCATCACCGCGCCCAAGCGCCAGACCTTCGTCAAGAACATGCGGGGCCTCGAGCCCGGCACCAACGCCATCGGCGCGATCGTGCTGCCGCCCGGGGGGCTGCTCGCCGGCCGCATCCGCGGCCGCGACGGCGAGCCGCTGGCCGGCGCGCGGGTGCGCGTCACGAGCCCCTTGGTGAGCTACTTCGTCCTGACCAAGGACGGCGGCTTTCTGGCCGACGCAGTGACCGAAGCGAATGGCAACTTCGTCGTGCGGAGCGTGCCGCGCACCGGTCTCTCGGTCACGGTGACCGCGCCCGGCTACCGGTCGCGCTCGTTCTTTGCCGCTCACTACACGCCACTCGATCTCACGCTGGAGTCGCTCGGGTTCGCGCGGGGGCGGGTCGTCGACACCGACGGTGCACCAGTGGAAGGCGCGGTCTTGTTCGCTCGAAGCGCGGAGCCACAGCGCCTTCTGCCTGCTGACCTGTTGCGCAGCGGCGAGGATGGTCGGTTCGAGATCTCGGTGCCGTGCCCGGGCGACTACGTCGTTTCCGCGCGCGCGGAAACACCGGTACTGCAGGTGGCAAGCTCAGGGGGGCGCGGTCCGGTCAACGACCTCGTGCTCCAGCTCGCGCCCGCGGAAGCCCACGCGCCGCGCGCGATCCCCCTGCGGCTCGTCGACGCAGCGACGGGCGCCGAGATCCCTCGGTTTCGCGCGACCGCGCTACGATCGCAGCAGATCCCCCAGCTCGCGATGCTGACCCACCTCGCTCGAGCCAGGGAATACGAGAGCGGCGACGCGGTGCCGGTCCACAGTGCGCGGTCGGTGTTCATCGAGGCCGCGGGCCACGCGTGGACGGTTGCGCCCGTCCCCGATGACGACGAAGAGGAGTGGACCGTCGCGCTGGACGCCGAAGCGATCGTGACCGGGCGGGTCGTGCGGACCGACACCGGGGCGCCGATCCCCGGTGCGGCGGTGCGCGCGCTCCCCGCCGGCAAGTCTATGGGCACCGGTCAAGACCCGCGCCACTCCGGCGTCATCACCGACGCCGACGGGCGTTACCGAGTGGCGGGACTGAAACCCGGTGCTTACCACGTGCAAGTTCTCCCCCCGGGCGAGGCCGTGTCTCCGCCGCACTCCGTCGAAGTCACGGTCGACCAGGCCGCCGTTTGCGACATCGAGGTCGGCGCGCCGCGCTTCTTGGAGTTTTCGTTCCGCGGTGAGCTAGCGGCGAGCGTGCCGTGCTCGGTGCGCTGGAAGTATGGCAGCAGCAACAGCAAGCCCGGCCACTTCGACTACGCACCAAAGCCGTGGACCTCGCAGCGGCTCCGCACGGGGCAGGACTACCGCCTGGGACCACTGAGTTCCGCCCAGTACTTGCTCGAGATCTGGAAGCCGAGCCGCGTCCGCATCGGAATGGGGACGGCGATCAGCCTGCCGTTGGTGGATCCAGACGATGGGCCCGTGGTGTTCGACGTGCCCGACCTGGGCGGCGAGATCGTGCGCGGCCGCGTCGACTTGCCCGCGGACGCGCCCGGCGAGCGCATCGCGGTCGCCGCATGGCCGATCATCGAAGGCAAAGTGCAACGCGGCTACCCGGCACCAGCACAGAGCGCCATGCTTGGCGTTGATGGCACGTTCGAGATCGACCTGCCGCACGGGCGCTACTCCCTGCACCTCGCCGACCTGGAGACGCACATTCTGTTCCACACCGAGCCGACCGATGTCGTCATCGAGAGCGGCATGGAGCCGCTGCGCATCCAGCCGTCGATCCAGTGGCTCGAGATCGACGTGCAGCCAGAGCGCGCGCTCGAGGACTACCGGATCGCCGGGATCGAGATCGAGGTAGCCCTACCGCGCGCCGATCGTCCCGCGCTGCTCGAGGCGACCGGGTTCAGCCCACGGACAGAGAGTCGGTGGATCGAGTTCCACGCCGACAGCGCCCGGCGGTGGTTGGTGCCCCGCGCGGAGGTGGAGCTCACCGCTCGCCTGCGCAGTCGGCGGCTGGGTGAGGGCGGGACCGAGCCGATCGAGCTCGCGCCAGTCACGGTCCTGATCGACGAAGCACGGCACCAGGTGACACTGCAGGTGCCGGGAGACGGGAGCGAACGATAGCCGGCGAGTGGGTGATCCGATGACCATCTCAGCCACTGAACGATTGGCCGAGCGGTTCTTCGCCGGCGAGCTGCCGCTCTCGCAATGGTCTCACAAGGCACACCTGCGCGTCGCGGTCTGGTGTCTGTGCCGCGAGGGACCCGAACGGGCGATGCACCAGCTGCGCACCGGAATCCGGCGTCACAACGAGGCGACGGGTGTGCACAACGGCCCGGACACCGGCTACCACGAGACCCTGACGCGTTTCTGGGTGCTCGTGCTGTGGGAGTTCTTGCTGCGCTGCGGCCCGGTCACCGATCTCGACGAAGTTGCGGCGCGCGTCGAAGCGGAGTTCGCTGATCCCAAGTTGCCGTTGCGCTTCTACAGCAGCGCACGGCTGTGGTCGCGGACAGCCCGGCAGCAGTGGGTCGCGCCGGATGTGGCCCCGCTGCCGCACTTCGACCCCGACCAGCCACTCGCAACGGTCGATTGCGGCGCGGACGCGCTATGGTGCCGGCGTGGAACTGACGATTCGACGGCCTGACGACTGGCACATCCACCTGCGCGACGGTGCCGCGCTCGCGCACACGGTGCGCGACTGCGCGCGCAACTTCCGCCGCGCCATCGTGATGCCCAACCTGCAGCCGCCGGTCGTGACGACTGCGGATGCCGCGGCCTATCGCGCGCGCATTCTTGCCGCGCGCCCGCCCGGCGCGGACTTCGAGCCGCTGATGACGCTCTACCTGACCGACAACACCGGGGTGGACGAGATCGCGCGCGCCGCCGCCAGCGGCTTCGTCCCCGCCGTCAAGCTCTACCCAGCCGGCGCGACGACCAACAGCGACTCCGGCGTCACCGATCTGGACCGGGTGTGGGGCGCACTCGAGGCGATGGCCGAGCACGGCCTCGTGCTCTGCGTGCACGGCGAGGTCACGGATGCCAGCATCGACATCTTCGATCGCGAGCGCGCGTTCATCGACCAGCAGCTCGGCTGCATCGTCGAGCGGCTGCCCGATCTGCGCGTCGTGTTCGAGCACATCACGACGCGGGACGCCGTGCAGTTCGTGACCACCGCGCCGGCACGCGTGGGCGCGACCATCACCGCCCATCATCTGCTCCTCGAGCGCAACGACATGCTCGTCGGCGGCATTCGCCCGCACTACTTCTGCCTGCCGGTGCTGAAGCGCCGCGAGCACCGCGACGCGCTGCTGTCGGCAGCGACCGGTGACGACCCCCGGTTCTTCCTCGGCACCGACAGCGCACCGCACGCCCGCCACACCAAAGAAGCGCCCTGCGGATGCGCCGGCATCTACACCGCGCGCGACGCGCTCGGCCTCTACGCCGAGGCGTTCGAGGCCGCCGGCCGGCTCGACCGGCTCGAGGCGTTCGCCAGCGAACGGGGCCCCGACTTCTACGGTCTGCCGCGCAACGAGGGAACGGTCGTGCTCCGTCGCGCGCCGGTCGAGGTTCCGGCCGAGCTCGCCTTTGGCGACGAGACCGTCGTGCCGCTGCGTGCTGGGGCTTCGGTTCGCTGGTCGCTGCCCGAGTGAGGGTCGGCCGCGGCGTTCCACGCCGACGGGCTTGCACGCCGGCGAAGCCGCGCGAAGATGCGCGGCGTCCTATCCCCCCCGCCGTCCCATGTCCAAGCTCCGCCTCGTCTCCTTCGGTCTCGGTCCGATCGGCCTCGCCGTCGCCGACCTCGCCCTGCGAAAGAAGAACTTCGAACTCGTCGGCGCCATCGACACCGATCCGGAGAAGGTCGGCAAGTCACTGGCGAGCTTGATCGAAGACGCAGCGCCGGCGGCCGGTGCAGTGACGGTCGAGGCCGACGCCGAGGCCGCGTATGCGCGATTGCGACCCGATGCGATCTTTCATTGCACGTCGTCGTTCTTGCCCGTGATCTCGGATCAGCTTTGCACGGCGGCGCGGGCGGGCGTCAACGTGGTCTCGTCCGCGGAGGAGCTGTTGGTGCCCGACTTGCAACACCCCGAGCTGGCCGCGACGGTGGACGCCGCGGCGCGCGAGGGCGGTGCTACCGTGGTCGGCACCGGCGTCAACCCGGGCTACGTGCTCGACTATCTCGCGATCGTCGGCTCGGCGGTCTGTCATGACGTGCAGCGCGTGCGCGGCGTGCGCGTCGTCGACGCGGGCACGCGGCGGCTGCCGCTGCAGCGCAAGGTCGGCGCGTCGCTGACGGCGGAGCAGTTTGCCGAACAGGAACGCACCGGCCGTTTCGGCCACATCGGCATGCGCGAGTCGGTCGCGCTGGTGGCGCGTGCTCTGGGCATCGGGGTGGACGCGATCGAGCAGACGCTGGCGCCGTTGATCGCCGAGCGCCGCCACCAAACACCGTTCTTGACCGTCGAGGCGGGCCAGGTCGCCGGCATCCACAACGTCGGTCTCGGCAAGCGCGGCGGAGAGACGGTGATCGAGCTCGATCTCAAGATGTACGTCGGCGCCGAGGACCCGCGCGACGAGGTGTTCTTGGACGGCTCTCCCGATCTGCACCTGCGCTTCGAGGGCGGGATCCCGGGCGATCAGGCGACCGCGGCGATGCTGGTCAACACGGTCCGCCAGGTGGTCGAGGCACCCGCGGGGCTGCGCACCATCGCGGATCTGCCGCCGCCGCGCATCGCGCGGTGACCGGCGCGCCGCGCCTTGGATCGGGCCGTCGGGCGCGCTAGAGTCCCGCCGAATCCAAATCCGCAACTCTCGAGGAAAGACAAATGGCTGTTCTGGTCGGCAAGGAAGCTCCCGATTTCAACGCACAGGCCGTCATGCCCGACGGCAGCTTCGCCGAGCTGTCGCTGTCCGGTATGCGCGGCAAGTACGTCGTGCTGTTCTTCTATCCGCTCGACTTCACCTTCGTGTGCCCGTCGGAGATCATCGCTTTCGACAACAAGATCAGCGAGTTCAAGGAGCGCAACTGCGAGGTCGTCGGCGTGTCGGTCGACTCGCACTTCACGCACCACGCGTGGCGCAACACCGCCGTGGAGAACGGCGGCATCGGCGCGATCCAGTATCCGCTGGTGGCGGATCTCACCAAGAGCATCGCGCGCGACTACGACGTGCTGACCGGTGACGGCGCGGTGTCGTATCGCGGCCTGTTCTTGATCGACAAGGAGGGCAACGTGCGCCACCAGATCGTCAATGACCTGCCGCTCGGCCGCAACGTCGACGAGGCGCTGCGCATGGTGGACGCGCTGCAGTTCCACGAGCAGCACGGCGAGGTGTGCCCCGCCAACTGGGCCAAGGGCAAGTCGGGCATGAAGCCGACCGCCGATGGCGTCGCCAGCTACCTGGCGGAGAACGCCAAGCAGCTCTGACGACCGCCGCGCCGCCGCACGGCGGTGCGCGCGATCATCCGCAGATGGCCGAGGCCGACGCGGACGACGCGCATCTTGCTCTGGCCGACGCGGCGGCGCGATAGCACTGCCGGCACCTCGCGGACAACGCAGCCGGCGTGCAGCGCGCGCAGCAGCGTGTCGGTGACGCCGAGGAACCCGTGCTCGGGAGAAGCGCATTGCCGTGCGACGTCGCACCGGTAGACCCGCACCATGCAAGTGAAGGTGTGCAGATCGGCGCGGGTCACGACGCGGTAGATGCGCGACGCGGCACTCGACAGGGCGAGCCGCCAGCGCGGCACGCCCTCGACGGCACCGTTGGGGTGGTAGCACGAGGCCAACGCCACGTCGGCGCCGGCGTCGACCTCCTCGGCGAGCGCGCCGAGGACCGCGGGGTCGTAGGTCAGGTCGCTGTCGAGCCACGCGATCGACTCTCCGCGCGCGGCGGACAAGCCGGTCGCCAGCGCGGCGGTCAGGCCTCGGTTGTGGTCGTGGCGGAGAAGCTGCACCGGCAGGTCGGCACAATGTCGCTGTAGCAGCGGCCAGGTGTCGTCCTGCGAACCATCGTCGACCAACACCAGGTCGACGGCCCGCGGTTCCACCTCGTCGGCGAGCCAGCGGCGCAGCCGCGCGGCGAGGGCCGGCACCCCGGGGGCTTCGTCGTGCAGCGGCACGATGACGGTCAGCGAGCGGCGGCGAGCGGGCGACAAGGGCCGCTCATGCTATTCTCTGCGCCGTCTAGCGGCGACGATTGGTTATGCTAGACCGCAAGTTATGCGACGACCCTCGCATTGGATCCTGCTGTTCACGGCGATCGCCGGGGCCGGCTATGCGCTGACGGGCCACGCGGCCGCGCCGTCTTCCCCGGCGCCCGCCGGGGACGCGGCGCCGGCGCCCGGGCCCGTGGTGATACGGCGCACCGACGCGCCGGCGCCGGCCGACCGGCTTGCGCCGGTGACCGGCTGGCTGCTGGACGCCGCCGGCTGGCCGGTGCGCGACGCGGTGGTCGCGACCACGGACGTGTCGGCCAGCGCACACAGCGACGGCGCGGGGGCGTTCGAGCTGTGGGTGCCAGCTCAGCGACGCGCGCTGGTGACGATCCAAACCCCGGGCTTCGAAACGGTCCAGTCCTGGATGCACCCGGGCGCGCCCCTCGTGGTCACGCTCCGGCCGGCGCTGCCGTGGCACGTGGACCCACCACCGGCATCTCCGTCTCTGGACGGACTGCAGGGTGAGGGCTTCTTGAAGCGGCCCGATGGACAGCCCGCGGCGCACGCGGTGGTCACCGTCAGCGAGACGGGTGCGCGCGTCGTCGCCGACGAGAGCGGGCGCTACCGCGCGCCGTTGACCGATGGACCCGTGACGCTGATCGCGCACGACGACGAGGGCTTGGTCGCGCGCAGCGAGCCGGTCTACAGCGCGCGCCAGCGCGGGCTGGTGCCGGTTCCGGACCTCACGCTCTTTCCCGGCCGCAGCGTGCGCGGTTACGTGCGCGACGCCGACGGCCGGCCGTGCCGCGGCGCCGCGCTCGCCTTGCGCGGCGAGGGCGACTGGCGCTGGGTGCGCACCGCGGACGACGGCGGCTTCGCCTTCACCGGCCTCCTGGACGGCGACTACACGGTGGAAGCCGCGCCGCATCACGGTCTGCTCGGCACCGAGCGCCGGCTCACGCCCGGCGACTTCGTCGATCTCGAACTGCAGCTGCAGGAGAGCAAGCCGCTGCGGGTCGCGGTCGTCCACTCCAAGCGGAAGCAGCCGGTGGCGGGCGTTCACGTCGTCGCCGCCGAACACCCGCGGCGGCGGGCGCACGCGCTCACCGACGATCAGGGGCAGGCGACGCTCGACGGACTCGGCGATGGTCCGTTCGAGTTCGAGGTGCGCTCCGCGACAACCTACGATCAGTGGCAGGTCGTCGACTACGACGAGCAGCTCCAGCAGATCGCGGTCCGCGCGCCGTAGGTCATCGCGCGGCGCTGTTTCGGCGTGCGGGCGAAGTGATGGAACGGAGCCTGGCTCCGTACGATCACTAGAGACGGACGACGGCGGGGTTGGAGATCAGCACTGGTCCACCCGACGGATCGAGCGCGATCGCCTGGGCGATACCGAGGCCGTCCGCCGTGGTGGGGAGCGGCAGGCGGAGCGCGGCGGTGCCGCTGCCGTCGACGGAGAAGCCCAGGGCAGCGAGCAGTGGTAGGCCGACACGCAGGGTGCCGATCGAAGTGTTCAGGGGGCCGGGGCTGGCGGACAGCAGCACGTAGCCCGTCGAAGCCGGCGGCGCGTCGACGTCGAGGGAGAGGCTGGTTCCGGCGCGTTCGCCGACGCGAAGCGCGGCGTAGCGGCCAACTCCGTGGGGGCAGGAGGATGGAGTGTAGGCGAGGTCGTCGATGACGAGCCAAGTGGCGGAGGTGTCGACGACGATGCGCGAAATGCAGCTGCCGCTCACCGTCAGTGGCTGCATCGCCGTGCCGAGCGTGACCGAAGCGGTATCGACGACCTGTCCGCCCACCGCATAGGCGACGGCAGTGACCGGCTGTCCGATGCCGGATCCGGTGCCGACCAAGAACTGCACCGAATCCACCGCGGGTCGAAACCAGATCTCCTCGGGGGGCCTGGGGATCGCACCCGACGCGTAGCGCGCGGTGACGTTGAACGCGAGGAAGTTGGGCGAGCTGTGGCCAGTGACGCCGAAGTTCCCCGCCTCGTCCAAGGCAGCCCCACCGTCGGTCAGGGTCGGACCCAAGAAGGTCACGCCCAGACTCTGGTAGAAGTTCTGCAACGGCAGCGCCGAGGCGAACACCGGCGGCTGCACGTGGTCGTCGAAGTCGATGAACCCGGCTCCGCGCAACTGTGTGGTGTAGTGCGCGGGTCGCCATTCACTGTTCGGCGTGGCGGCCGCGCCGTTCGCCACTCCACCGGCGATCGCGGGCTGCTGGGCACCGAGGCAAGGAGCGACGGAAAGGACGAGGGCCATCGTGCTGAGTCGTTGCATCAGTTCTCCTAGGGGTTGAGCGAGCGGCGGTGATGCGCACACACCGCGGACGAAGCGAGAAAATCGAGTCAGACTCCGTACTTCCGTTAGAGCCGGACGACGGCAGGGTTTGAGATCAGCACTGGTCCACCCGACGGATCGAGCGCGATCGCCTGGGCGATACCGAGGCCGTCCGCCGTGGTGGGGAGCGGCAGGCGGAGCGCGGCGGTGCCGCTGCCGTCGACCGAGAAGCCCAGGGCAGCGAGCAGGGGTAGGCCGACACGCAGGGTGCCGATCGAAGTGTTCAGGGGGCCGGGGCTGGCGGACAGCAGCACGTAGCCCGTCGAAGCCGGCGGCGCGTCGACGTCGAGGGAGAGGCTGGTTCCGGCGCGTTCGCCGACGCGAAGCGCGGCGTAGCGGCCGACTCCGTGGGGGCAGGAGGATGGAGTGTAGGCGAGGTCGTCGATGACGAGCCAAGTGGCGGAGGTGTCGACGACGATGCGCGAAATGCAGCTGCCGCTGACCGTCAGTGGCTGCATCGCCGTGCCGAGCGTGACCGAAGCGGTATCGACGACCTGTCCGCCCACCGCATAGGCGACGGCAGTGACCGGCTGTCCGATGCCGGATCCGGTGCCGACCAAGAACTGCACCGAATCCACCGCGGGTCGAAACCAGATCTCCTCGGGGGGCCGGGGGATCGCCCCGGACGAGAGATTGGCGGTGATGTTGAAGGCGAAGAAGTTGGGCGGGCTGTAGCCCGACACACCGAAGCCCCCCGCTTCGTTGAGCACCGCGCCACCTTCAGCCAAGGTGGGCCCCAAGAAGGTCACGCCGAGGTTCTGATAGAAGTTCTGCAGCGGTCGGGTCAGGAGAAACAACGACGGCTGCGAGTGATCGTCGAAATCGATGAACCCAGTTCCACGCGCCTGCGACGCGTGATGCGTGGGTCGCCACTCACTGTTCGGCGCGGCGGCCGCGCCGTTCGCCACTCCACCGGCGACCGCTGGCTGCTGCGCCCCGAGGCAAGGAGTGAGGGAAAGGACGAGCGCCATCGTGCTGAGTCGTTGCATCAGTTCTCCTGGAGGTTGCGCTGAAGCAGCCGCGATGCGAACACACCGCCGCCGCTGGGGTCGAGTCGATTGTGGCACAAGCGGGCGAGCGCTGCTCTTCACCGACCGACGACGCCGTGGCCCGAGGCGCTCAGCGCGTATGCGTTGAACGGCGGACCGAATGCGGAAAACTCCGCCGACAGCACCTGCTGGTAGAACGACACGCCGAGCATCGAAGCACTGCTCGGCACGCGGAACACGATGCGCACGGGCGTCTGGTAGTAGCCCAACGGCACCGGGAGGCGGACCTCCATCGAAGTGCGCAGCAGACCACACATCGGCACCTGAGCGCTCCCCAGCGTGCCGATATCGAAGGGCAGCGGCACTCCGCCCACGCTCGTGTTGGACGAACCCGTGAACAGCACCACGTTGCGGCGGTTGCCCCACGGGTAGGTCGTGCTCGATTCGGTCTCGACCGTAAACGTGGCGCCGAGCTGCGGCGTGCCCAGCACGTTGAACGGGACCGGGCCGATCGGGGATATCCTCCCGGTCGTGCACGAGCTGCCGACGATGGTGTAGCTGGCGGTCTGCGCGGGCAGCGCGACCGAGAACAGGAGAGCGCAACCGGCCAGGAGGGTGCGCATGGCAGACGGATTCGGGTAGGTCATGGCGAGCGGAAGCCGCGAGGGAGGCGCGGGAGTGAGGCGTGGGGTTTCGGGGCGCACGAGGACAGCAAGCCCGGTACCAAGACGCCTGAGCGGCCCGTGATGGCGACAGTGTCCCTCGCGTTTCGCGCGCGGAACAACAGGGCGGCCCGAACGCTCAGCCGTCCGCGCGCGTGTACCGATACGTGAACATCTTGTGCTCGTCGGCCCCGGGCGGCGTGACGAACATCTCGAACCGGTGCTCCCCGTCCGCCAGCCACTCGATCGTCGATCGGAACGGACAAACCCCGCCGTAGAGCGCCATGAATCCCTCGCCGCGCATGTCGAGGACCTTGGTGTCGGCGCTGTAGGCGCCGCGGTAGGAGAACATCACGGTACTCATGCAATCGATCCACGTCCCCACCCACTGCTTCGCGTGGGTGTCGTAGCCGAGAGTGGCGCGGCCGACGAAGGGCGTGCCCGTGAACTCGCTCTCGAACTTGCTGACCGTCCAGAACTGCCCGACCGCTTCGATGGTCTCGACCGCGGTGGCCTCCATCGGCGGCTGCGACGGGTCCATGTAGTACGTGCACTGCACGTTCCACTTGCCGACCTGCTCCAGCAGCAGACGGTGCTCGTCGGTCGGCGTGGGAAGGGTGAATTCTTGCTCGCTCATCGGTTTGCTCCACCGTCGACCATAGCGCGGGGGCGGTGCAACGGGGCAGCGGCAACTCAGGCGAGTCTCCCCGAAGAATGCGCGACGAATCCGCGACCGCATTCCGCTCCGGATTCCCGATCCCCCTCGGAGAAACCGCATGAACCCGACGCTCGCTTCCGCCAGCCCCTGGCTGGCGATCGGTGCCCTGGTCGCGACGACCGGGCTGGCCACCTGCACTCTGGACCTGCACCGTCAGCTGCGCGCGCAGTCGAGCCAGCTGACGGTCATGCATCGAGACGATGCCGCGGCAGGCGACGGCGCCGCGACGCTCGCGGTCACCGATCTGCGCCGCTCGACCGACGCCCTCGCGGAACGCCTGGCAGAGGTGGAGGACGCGCTCGCGCGCTACGCGGCACGCCCCGCCCCGTCCCCGCCGACGGCCGTGGCACCGTCCGACCCGGCGGCGGACCCGGTTGTGGCAGCACCCGGCGCCGCGGACACCGAGGCCAAACAACGGCTCTTGTCCCAGCTCGCCGTGGTCACCGCGCCCGACTTCGATTGGCAGGCCGGGGCGGGCGCGCTGCAGGAGTTCTTCGCTCTGGCCCGCGGTTCGACCGTGCTCGACGATCACCTGCGGGCCCTCGAGGACACCGTCGAGACGTCGCCCGAGGACAACGACGCGCGCATGGAGCTCGCCACCGCCTACTTGGGCAAGCTCTTCACCGTGCAGGGGCCCGAGCAGGGACTGTGGGGCAGTCGCGCCGAACAGCAGTGGAACGCCGTGCGTGCGCAGGCGCCGGAACACTGGGAGTCGCGGTTTCGGCTCGGCACGAACTACGCGTTCTATCCCGATGCGATGGGCAAGACCGGCGACGCCATCGCCCTGCTCACCGAGGCCCGCGAGATCCAGGAGCGGGCTCCGGCGGCGCGGCCCGAGCACGCCCAGACCTACGCCACGCTCGCACGTCTGCACCAACGCGAAGGACACCACGAGCAGGCCCGCCAGACGCTGCGCGAAGGCCTGCGCTTTTTTCCGGATGACGACACCCTGCGCGCGGCGCTCGACCGACTGCGGTGAGTTCGCCCAGGAGATCGGAGGCAGCGGTGCGCGGGAGCAGCCCATAGAGTGGGAATTCCTCGATGACGAGACACCGCCTGCACTCTGCCGTCGCCCGCGCGGGCGCGATCGCGTTCACGGGTAGCACGGCTGTGCTGGCCGCGGTCTCGCCGCAGGAAGCGAGAGAATCGAGCCGGACACCGTACTTTCGCGGGGCGCTGGAGGCGCTGGCCGAGTTTCCTTCGCCCGAGCGCTTTCGGGTGTCGAGCAAAGTCGCGCAGGGGTTCGTCGATGGCGACTCGCTGTGGCGTGTCGTCTACGATCCCGTCCGCCAGCGCCCCGCCGCGTTCGGCATCGACGGCGTCAAGCGGTTGCTCGAGCCGGTGTTGGCGGCGGTGGACCGGCGGACGATCCGGCTGACGCGACGCCGGGTCGCCGACACCGCGGCGGCATACGCCGAGCTCGACGTCGACGGAGAGTCGCCGATCCGACTGGTGACCCGGCATTTCGATCTGCAGCTCGACCCGAGTGGGGCCACGCCGCCTCGCTGGCTGCACCCCGGCGCGATGCAACGGTGGTCGTTCGCCGACGCACTCGGGCTTCCGCTGCTGCGGGGCAGGCCGCGCGCGCTGTTCGAAGGGACCCGCTGGCAAACGCTGGACACGCCAGCGGAGCCGGGGATGGCCGCCCGCGCAACGGCCGACGGCGCGGTGTTCTTTCTCGGCTGGCGCGCCCCGTCCCCGCGGGCACATCGCGCGAGCCAAGTGTTGCCGAGCTTGTACGGCCGATGCGACGCCACGGGTGGAGTGCTCTCGTACATCGGAGTGGACCCGGCCGGCGATCGCTTCGAGGCCGTACGGATCGCTTTCGTCGGTGGTGAGTACCGAGTCCATTGGGTGACGATCGAGGTCGAGCGGCAGCCGGTGCGCCCCCACCACCTGCGGCCACGGGTCACGCTGCCCGTTTGGGTCACGCTCACCGGCGACCATGGCGCCACGATCCGCGCCGCCGTCGACGACCCGTCCCGATTGCCGCCCCACGTCCGTCCGTGGCTGGTCGTCGGCGAGGGTCGCGACTGGACCGAGGCCCCGAGCCCCGACCGCGCGCGCCAGCTGCTCGAGCTGGCGCAACGCCGCGATCCGGGCGCGTTCGCGCAGCTGGCGCTGTCCGCCTACGACGAGGATCGGGCAGTGGCACGCATGGCACTCAACGGCCTGGGCCTGTTGGGTGGCGAAGCGGCGCTCGCGGTCTTGCGCGCTTTCTCGAGGGGGGTCGATCCGGAGCTGGCGGCCACCGCCAGAGCGGCGAGCCGGAGTCGGCCTCCCGGCCGGTAGCACCGTGTCGAGGCGAGTTGGACCGGCCCCGCCGAACGGCCTTGCGCCAAAATTCGAATCCGGTTCTAATTCTAAAATGCGCAGCGACACCACCTGCCCGAGCACCCCCTGGCGCCGCGCGACCTCCCAGCCACGCTCCACGGATACGGCGCAACGGATTTTGGACGAGGCCTTGCGGCGCTTCGCGGCCGGCACCCTCGAGACGTCGCCGGTCGCTGAGATCGCGCGCGCGGCCGGGGTCTCGGTCGGCGGCTTCTACGGCCGCTACCGGACCAAATCCGACCTCCAGCGCGCGGTGGTGCAGACGCTGATGGATGAACACCTGGCCCCATTTCGCGAGTTGCTCGATCCGGAGGCACTGCGCGGCACTGGCGCGGGCGAGCGCGTCCGCCGCTACGCCCGCGCGCTGGTGAACACCTTCGGGGGAGAGCGCGACGTGCTCCGGCGCCTGGTACTGCTGGTGCGCAGCGACCCGAGCCTGCCGTACTCGGCACCGATCCGCGCTCTCAACCGGGACGTCCAGGAACGCTGGACGAGGGCGCTGTTGGACTGCCGAGACGAGATCGGCCATCCCGATCCGGAAGCCGCCCTGCAGCTGGTCGAGCTCACCATCAGCGCCGCCGCGCGCGAGGCGCTGCTGCACGCCGGCACCGGGGTCGCTTTGACCGACGAGCAGCGGGCCACCTTGGTCGACGAGCTTTGCGATCTCGCCTGCCGCTATCTCAGAATCCCAGCCCCCGACACACGAGAGCCAACTTGCCGATGAACACACTCCTCCATCCCGCGCGGCTCGCACTCGCCGCGCTCGCGGCCGCGGCCCCGGCGCCAGGCCAGTCCCCCACACCCGATCCGCTGCTCGGATCCTGGCAGGGCACGCTCTCGGTGGCCAACACCGAGCTCGAAGTCGCCATGCACATCACGGTGGAAGGCGATGGCTACGCGGCGACGTTCGATTCGATCACGCAGGGAGCCGAGGGGATCCCGGTGACCACGCTGACCGTTGACGGGACCCACCTGGTCGCCGAGCTCCGCTCGATCGGTGGGCGCTACGAAGCGGAACTCGAACAAGACGGCGACGACCGGCAACTGGTCGGGCAGTGGAGCCAGGGCGGCGCGACGTTCGACCTGGACCTGGTGGCCGTCGCCGAAGTGGTCAAGCCGGTGCGCAACCGCCCGCAGACACCGCAGCCGCCGTTTCCGTACCGCGTCGAGGAGGTCGTCTTCAGCCACCGACCCGCAGAGAGCCTCGACGACGGCTTCGCGCCACGGGCCTCCGACGCCGAAGACGCCATCAACCTGGCCGGCACTCTGACTCTGCCCGAGGGCGAAGGACCGTTTCCCGCCGCGGTCATGATCACCGGCTCCGGCCGCCAGGACCGGGACGAGACGGTGTTCGAGCACAAGCCGTTTTGGGTGATCGCCGATCACCTCACGCGCGAAGGCCTCGCAGTGCTGCGCTGTGACGACCGCGGTGCCGGCCAATCCACCGGCGACTTCGCCGCCGCGAACAGCGCCGACTTCGCTACTGACGCGCGCGCCGCAGTGCGCTGGCTGCGGACGCGCACCGACATCGATCCGCAACGCATCGGGTTGATCGGCCACAGCGAAGGTGGCGTGATCGCCCCGATGGTCGCCGCCGGCGACGACAAGGACTGGATTCACTTCAGCGTGTTGCTGGCGCCGCCGGCAGTCAACATTGCCGATGTCATCCGCCATCAGTCCGCGCTGATCGCGAAGGCAGAGGGGGCGGACAGCGCCGACGTCGAGGCCAACGACCGTTTGCTCGCCGCAGTGTTCGGTGCGCTCACCGACCCCGATGCGGCGGAGGCCCGCGACGCGGTGATCGATCGCGCGATCAACGAGGCGTGGGACACGCTCAGCGAGGCTGCCAAAGCCGAGGTCGGCGGCAACCGCGGACAGCTCCAACAACAGATCGCGCGAATGGATCGGCCGTGGATGCGCTATCTGCTGCAGTACGACCCGCTGCCGGCGCTGCGCGAGATGCGCGGGCACGTGCTGGCGGTTCTCGGCGGCAAGGACTTGCAGGTCGACCCGGAGCAGAATCTCGAACCCTTGCGGAGCGCGCTCTTGACCCGCGACGCCGGCGACCACGACACGACGATCCGCGTGCTCGACAACCACAACCACTTGCTCCAGCGCTGCGAGACGGGCTCGCCCACGGAGTACATCGACATCGAAGAGACCGTCTCTCCCGAGGCGCTAGCTCTGCTGGCCGATTGGCTGCGCCGACACGTGTTGCAGCCCTGATCGAAGCCCGTCTCGGGGCCCGGAAGCGCGGCCGAGGCCGCAACCAAACTCGGATGCCGCTTTTCCCGGAGCGCTTTGGAAGGTCCGACCCATCCGCCGCCGCGCTGAGCCAGGAGGCACTGTCTCTCCGAGCCTCCGACGCGGCGGCGACGTTGCCATGTCAGCGGCGTCGCCTCGAAAATGTTGTCGAAGCTCGAAGATTCGAGGCGCCGGAGGCTCACCGGCCCCCGCGCGGGGTCGCACGCCGCGGCGCGGTCGCACGATCCAGTGCATCACTGCGGATGTCGTCGTCGGTGCCGTCGTCACCGTCGGGGCCGAAAGAGCGGACCACCGCCTTGGCCGGAACGTTCGGGTCCTCGCCAATGACGTACTCGTTGCCCCACGGGTCGCGCAGTGGTTCGGTCGCATCGAAGTAGCAGTGCCCGCGCTCATCCGGCGTGATCAGCCACTGCCAGAGCGGGATCTCACGCCGGTTGTTGAGCTGGAACAAGCGCACCGCGTTGAGCACGTCGCGGATCTCGCGGCGCGCCCGTCCGACCTCCGCGCTCATGGGTGGAGCTGGCCTTGCACTACCGTCATCGGCGACGGGGGTGACCGGGAGCTCGAGCGCGTGGTCGCCGAACGCGACGCGCAGCAGACCGTGTCCCGCATCGGCCCCCGAGGTCAACGTGCACTCCAGCCATGGCGCGTGCTCGGGCGATGCCTCGAACTCGAGGTCCCAGGACTCGTCGTTGCCCACGTCGCGGCAGAGCAGCAGCCACGTTTCGCCGCGGCGAAGCATGAGGAGGCGGTAGCCCCCCGCCTCCAGAGTCCGACCCGCCACGCGGACCGAGCCGCGGACATCCAGCGCGGCGAGCCGAGTTGCGGCCGCACTGGCGGTCCACGGCCGCGCAAGGTAGTCCAGATTCAACGCGGAGCCGCCCGCGAAGCGGATCGACTGACGGAGGAGCGGCGCGGCGTCCAGCTGTTGGGCCAAGCCTTGCTGGCTGGTGAGTTGCCAGAGCAGGACGGCAACTACGAGATGAATGCGATTCATGATGGACTCCTGCCGGTGCCGAGACCGAACACCGACGCCGACTCTACCGGCGCACCGCGGGTGTCTTCAGCCGCTTTCGATGTGGTGATCGACCGAGTGGTGGTCTGCTCGAAGGGCTCCGATTTGCGGATTCTTGACGAATCGGGAGCGTCCTTCCCGCTGTTGGATCCATAGGTCTCCGGTCGGGTGACTGCGTGAGGCCGACCGTGTTCCAACCGCAATCCGACTCAAGAGGCAACATGCACGACTCCACATACCGCCCTCTCGCTATCGCCTGTTTGTCAGCGATGGCTCTTGGCCTCGCCGCGACGCTCGACGCACAAACACCGCCAGGCGCGTGTACGCAGGAGAGCACCGCGTTTGCCACCGCCGAGGGTGGTTGCAAGGATCTCGGCTCCGGATTGGTCTGGAGCGCCAGCACCTACAACGCCGCAGGGCGCATCCACACGTGGCCAGAAGCCGACTCCTATTGCGCAAACCTGGTCGAGGGCGGATTCGACGATTGGCGGCTGCCGACGATCGACGAGCACCTCGAGTCGCTTACGAACGGCATCAAGAGCCACGTCGCCTGGGCGCCCTACGACCGCCCCTGGGCTGCCAAGACCCAGGGGAACTGGGCGTTCTACGTCGATTGGGGCACGGAGGAGGCCGTGCGGACTCTACAGCGCAGCACGTTCGTCCACTTCTGCGTCCGCGGAGCCTCGGGCGGGGGCAAAGGCGGGGGGAAGGGCGGCGGAAAGCCCAAGTCCACACAACGGCTGCAGGCCGGCACGTGGTCCTTCGACGTCGCCGCCCCGGAACATGCCGGCCGCGAGTTCTTGCTGCTGGTAGGGCTGCCGACGCAATCCCCGAACACCGCCGCCGCGCCGCCGATTGGCCAAATGCCCATCGCGCAGGGGAATGTGGTCCGGCGCCTCGACGGCGCCGGCCGCGCGCGCATCGATCTCGGCCTGGCGGGTCTGCCGGCAGACCGCGCGCCGGAGCAGACGTGGGTGGGGTTGGTGGTTCTTGCTCCCGACCTTCCCGGGGGCGTCGCCGAAGTCTTGACTCTGGCCCGACCCCGCGACGGGCGGGCGGAGAGTTCGGACGGGGAACGCAGCCAACTCGAAGCCGATCGGAGCCAATCGATCCAGAGTCGTTGACCCTGCAGCGGACCACCGCGTGAGATCCTCGCGCCGCGCGCCGAGTGTCCACTTGCACGCGCCTTGCACGCCCCGGGGTCCACCGATAGCATCGGCGGAGAGGTGTCAGGTGGATTCTCAAGCCAGCGTGAGACGCAGGCCCAAGCGCTGCGTGAACGCGAGCGCGTCGCCCGACGCCGCATGCTGCTCACTGCGGCCGGGACCCTGGTGGCCGGCAGCGGCTTGGGCTTCCTCGGCGGCCGCTCTTGGGCCCCGGCGGCACCAGACGTTCAGCGCAAGCGAGTCACGACCCCGACTGCGCTCGCCGGTCTCGCGGTCGGGCCCCTAGCCGAACTCTTGCGCGCCTCGCCGACGTATCTGAGTCTGCTCGTGCAGCACGAGCAGGTCGCGGACGCGGAGTGGTTCGGTGTCGCCCGACTCACGACCGCCGCTCTCGAAGACCACCCCGACGCCCCGGCCTCGCTGGCGCGCGGCCTACTGCGCTTCGCGCGGGCACGCGACGGAATCCCGGGCCCCATTCGCCAAGGCCTCGACCTCTTGGCCCAGCGCACGCGATGAGCAGCACACTGCAGTCTTCGCTGTCGGCCGAACCGGATCCAGCGGTCCAGGGCGAAGATCTGTGTGTGACCTATACGGGCAACGACTCACTCTACTACTCGGTGGACGACGGCCCCTTCCAGGAGCTGCCGCTCGACGGCGACGGCAACGGCACGATCCAGGTGCCGGCGGGCGCCGAGTCCATCGTGCTCTCCAACTTGAAGCTCCCGGACCCCACCAACCTCGACGTCGAGGTCATCAGCACCCGCGGTCCGTGAGCACCGGGTGAAAGGACCGACCACGCCATGCCACGCTGCCTCGTTCCCGTCTTGCTGCTCTTGCCCGCGCTCGCGTCGGGGCAGTCGGTGGTGGTACCCGCGGCCTACGCCAACGCAGAGGCGCGCTCGCTCGGTGAAGTTCCGGGCTTCACCGGCCGCTTCCGCATGCAGGTCGTGGTCGATGGATCGACGCTTTCGAGCCTGGCGGGGCGAAGCCTGGACGGCATCTGGTTGCGCCGCGACCGCCAGTTCGACCGCGCCTACCCGGCTTCTTGGGCACAGCTGCGCGTCGGCGTGTCCCACGCGCGCACGACACCCTCGACCGCGTCGCCCGCGTTCATCGCAAACCATGCAGCAGTGCCCAGTATCGTCTTCGACGGCAACTTGACGCTGCCCAGCTCGCTGCCGACGCCGCCACCCTATCCCTGGCAGAGTCCGTTCGCGGTGCGCATCCCCTTCACACCGACGTTCGCTTACGCGGGCGGCCCGCTGTGCCTGGAGTTCGAGGGCGAGGTCGGCGCCCCGCAAGGAACCTTGTGGCCTGTCGACTTCTTCCAAGAGCTCAGCGCGGCCACGGCCGCAACCAAACTCGGATGCCGCTTGTTGGCGGAACAGCTCGGAAGGCCTGACACATCCGCCGCCGCGCTGAGCCAGGAGGCACTGTCTCTCCGAGCCTCCGGCGCGGCCGCGTCGCTGCCAGGGCAGCGGCGTCGCCTCGAAAGTGTTGTCGAAGCTCGAAGATTCGAGGCGCCGGAGGCTCATTGGCAGCACGGTGCAGAAAGTCGGCGTGCCGTGTGGTGACACCACCTCCCGCATCGGTGTGACCGCGAACACGCGCGCACGAAACCTCGCGCCGGGGAGCTCGCTTCTGGTCTCCACGTTCGGCGAACCCGGGACTTCGGGGTTGTTGGCGCTCGGCTCGACGGCGACTCAAGTGCCTCTAGCCGCATTCGGGGCGCCGGGCTGCACGCTGTACCTACAGCCCGTCGCGACGCTGCCGTTCGCCTTCCCGCTCACTGGCACCCTCGACGCCGAACACACGATCGCGCTGGCGTTGCCTGGCAGCACGGGCCTACTCAATGCGGTCTTCTTCGCACAGGCGATCAACCTCGAGACACCCGGCCGCAGCAATCCCGCCGGCCTCACGACGACGAACGCGCTGCGGCTGCAAGTGGGGTCGGTGCCGCCACCCGCCACAATGACCGTCGTCGCCACACGAGCCGTCGCCGCTGGTGCGCCTTGGCCGGCGACTGGCGACGTGTTCGTTTCCCGTGGCCCGGTGCTGCGCTTCGACGCGCGTTGACCGGTAACGCGATCGGGTGATGAACAGGAGCCTGGCTCCGTACTATCGCTAGTCGTATTGCTCGAGGAAGCGCGCAAGGAGGTGGAAGTCGCTGCTTGGCTCGATCAAGCGCACGCGGGCGCGCAAAGTGTCTTGATCGATCAGCTGATCGAACGGGACGTAGCAGAGTTCGAGCTGGCCTCGCGTCGACACCATGACGCGATCCAGGCCTTGCTCGGCGAGGGCCCGGTAGGCGCCGACGCCGAGCTGGGAACCGAGGACAACATCGAAGGCGTGCGGTCGGGCGCAGCGCGCCTCGTAGCCGAGCTGCACGCCGCGCACCTTGCGCTTCTTGCCGGTGCGCGCAGCGTACGCGGCGGTCACGCGGCGCTCGAACAGCTGCGCGGTGTTGAGTGAGCCGATGCGGATGTGGCCGTGGTCGTCGCGCGGCACGTCGCGCAACGCCTCGTCGGGCAGCATGCCGGCCAGCCCCTCGGCGATGACTACGACTCCGAAGGGCTTGCCCTCACGGTCACGCGCCACCATCTTGTCGACGATGCGCTCGACCACTCGGTCGATCACCATGACGGCGTGCTCGCGTGGCTCGCCGTGCTCGTCGGTGACGGTCTCGGTGCCGCGCAGCTCGCCGACGATGTCTTCCACGCCGATCACCAAGCTGGCCTCGCCGGCAATGGCGGCGCCGTACGCCAGCCAACCGGCGCTGCGCCCCATCGTCTCGGCGATGAAGTAGGCCCGCGTCGCCTCGGCGTCGTAGAGGAGATTGCGCAGCTCGGTGGCGAGCGTCTCGACGGCGGTGAAGTAGCCGAACGTGAAGTCGATGCCGTTGTAGTCGTTGTCGATCGTCTTGGGCACGTGGACCACGCGCACCCGCGGCTTCTCCTTCGGCAACCGCGTCTGATACGCCGCGAACAGACTCGCCGTCTTCAGCGTGTCGTCCCCGCCGATCGACACCAGCGCCTCCACTTGCAGCGAGCGCAGCGCTTCATACACGATGCGCAGGGGTTGGCAGCGCTCGGCGTCATCGAGATCCTCGGCGCAACGGATCGCCTTGCCCGGGTTGGCGCGGGCCGTGCCGAGCAGGATGCCTTGCCGGCTGCGCGAACGACGCAGCGTCGCGTGACCGAGCAAGAGATAGTCGTCGCCTTCGGCGAGCGGTCGCTGTGGACCGTACTCGAGCAATCGCGCATAGCCATGGCGGCAGCCGATCACGCCGATGCCGTTGCGAAGGAACGACACGGCAGCTGCGGAGATCACGGCGTTGGCAGCCGGCGCGGGCCCGCCGCTGAAGAGGATCGCGACGCGGGTGAAGAGCGTGGTGGGGTGCGGGGGACGGTCGACCAAAGGACGTATCCGGGATGGGAGCCAGCGAGTTCGGCGAAGGACGCGTTTTAAGCGGATCGTGACCCCGACGGCAATCGGGCGGAAGGTACCGAACGGTAGTGTCAAGCGATATCAGCAATACTAGCACGGCAGAGCAAGCTTCCATAGAGGCCGGGCGCCTTTGTTCTGACACTAGTCATTCACTCTAGATGCAGCCGACCAGCCCTCCACTCTTGCAATACCATCTTGGCAGAGAAACCCGTGAGGTCCGGCCGTTCCGCGACTCTCTCCAACACCGTTTCCGCCTCCTTTGCCTGTGAGGCCTCTGCCAACAAGTATGTTGCGGCTAGGTACTTGACATGGTCGTCGTCATTTTCCAAGAACGGTGTGAGGGCTTCTGCCGTAACCTGCATCTCGCGCGCTCGCCTAACGAGCAGCACTAGTTTGTGGTATTCCCCGTTCGCCGCCTCACTGTTGCCGACCTCGAGAGCTTCCCCCTGTCGGCGAGCCGACCGAACAAAACTCTCTCGCAATTCATGCATATTCATTGGGTTACTCCGAACTGTCGCAGCGCAAACGCGTGTTGCTGGGTGAGCGGCTCCCTTTTCATCCAGCTCTCCACATTGGGCCCATTGGGAGACGGCTGTATGCTGCTATAAGATCCAGAAACTTGTCTGTCCACGGGCAAGGGTTCCGCAACAATGTTGTTTGTGTTCAGTATCGCGTTCGCGCCGAACTGGCCAATCTTACTCTGCACGGCCATCCATCCCACCATCGCTTGCCCGACTCGGACACGTGTTTCCAGCGATCGGCTAAGCGGACGCAACTCGAGCGCCGACCGGGGGGCCAAGGGCGAAGAGCGGGCGAGTGGCAGCCGCTCGCTCATTTCTCAACTCTGACCCGCCCAGAAATCGGTCGACACGAGCGGCGCCCGGTCGCGACGATGGGCCCGTGACTCGATCCAACGGCAACTGCGCGAGCGCGTCGGCTCTTCTCACCACCGTGCTGCTGTCCTGCGCGCCGCATACGGTCGCGGATGGAACGCAGAGCCAGCGTCCGAACATCGTCGTCATCCTGGCAGACGACATGGGCTACGGCGACGTCGGCGCGCTGAACTCGGCGTCGTCGATCCCGACCCCGAACCTCGACCGGCTGGCCCGAGAGGGGATGACCTTTACCGACGGCCACTCGCCCTCCGCGGTGTGCACGCCGACCCGCTACGCGATGCTGACCGGGCGCTACTGCTGGCGCACCCGGCTGAAGAGCGGCGTCCTCGGTGGCTACAGCCCGCCGTTGCTGGAGCCCGGCAGACGCACCTTTGCCGACCTTCTCGCCGGGAACGGCTACGCGACCGCGGCGATCGGCAAGTGGCACCTCGGCATGCGGATGCCGGTGCTGGCCGATGACGCCAACCGCAACCAGTGGCAGGGTGACCCGGGCATCGACTGGGACGGCAGGATCGAAGCCGGCCCGACCACCCACGGCTTCGGCTACTACTTCGGAATCAGCGCGTCGCTGGACATGGCGCCCTATGTCTACATCCGCGACGACCGCTTCACGATGGCGCCAACGGAGCAGCAGCCCGCGGTTGCGTTTCCGCATTTCGTCCGCCAGGGGCCACGCGCAGCGGACTTCACGCCCGACACCGTTCTCGACCGCCTCACCGAAGAGGCCGTCGCGTTCGTGCAAAGGGCAGCGGCCCAGTCCGCACCGTTCCTGCTCTATTTGCCGCTGAGCGCACCACACAAGCCGACGCAGCCGCACGAGCGGTTCCGCGGCAATACCGGTCTCGGCGAGTACGGAGACTTCGTCGCGCAGGTCGACTGGAGCGTCGGCGCCGTGATGGACAGCCTCGAGGCAGCAGGAGTGCTGGATGACACTCTGTTGATCTACACCTCCGACAACGGATCGTACATGCGCCGGCTCGCCGGCACCGAGAAAGACCACGTCGACGACCCGAAGGTGCAGGCCTATCGCACCGACCGGCACCGACCCAACGGGAACCTGCGCGGCACCAAGGCGGACATTTGGGAAGCCGGTCATCGTGTGCCCCTGCTGGTGCGGTGGCCCGGCGTCGTGGCGAAGGGAAGCCGGTGCGCGACGACCGTGTGCACCGTCGATCTGTTCGCCACGTTCGCCGAGATCGTCGGTGCGGAAGTCGGCGCGGACGAGGCCGAAGACAGCCTCTCCATGCTGTCCCTGCTGCGCGGAGGCGACACTCCACGGGCAGCGCCCGTCGTCCATCACTCGGCGTCCGGCATGTTCGCGGTGCGCGAAGGCCGCTGGAAGCTCGTGCTCGGCAACGGCTCGGGTGGTCGCGAGGCCCCCAAGGGAAAACCGTTCGAGCCGCCGTTCTCGCTGTTCGACCTGGAGGCCGATCCGGGCGAGACCCAGGATCTCGCGGCCGAACGCCCCGAAATCGTCGAGCACCTGACCGCGGTGTTGGACCAACTGCGCAAGCGCGGCCGCAGCGTGGCACGATAGCGGCACCCGCTCCGCCATCGCATGCGCAATCATCCAGACACGCCTCTGCCTCGATTGCACCGGCCGACGGCGGCCGCGTTCCGCCGCTTCGAATCCGCCGGCCAGCCCTGCGTGATCACCGGTGTCGCCACCGAGTGGCCAGCGATGCAGCGCTGGGACGTGCCGTATCTCGTTGACGCCGCTGGCGACGCCTGGCTCGATGCCCACTTCCGAGAAGACGGTGATTTCCGGCTGTACTACACGCCCCTCGGTCGCGACGATCGGCGCATTCGGTTGCGCGATCTGCTGACGATTCTCACAGCCGAACCGCCCGATCGACGCTACTTCGTCACCGAGACCGACCTCGACTTGTTGTCGGATGCGTTGGTACACGACGTCGACGCCCATCCCTACACCGATGGGTCGCCGCGGCTGTTCCTCGGGCGCGACACGTGCATGCCACTTCACTTCCATGCCACGACCGAGGCGCTGCTGTGCCAGCTGCGGGGCGAGAAGGAGGTCGTGCTCTACTCACCGGCTCAGTACGGCAACCTGTACCCGAACTCGTGGCGGTCGCCGTCGTGGCTGTTCAGCAGGATCGAGACGGCGCGGCAGGTGCAGGCCTTCGACGGCCCGACCGCGCATCTCCGCTTGGCAGACAGGCCCGATGCCGCCTATCCACGGTTCGACCGAGCGCAGCCGCTCAGGGTGCGGCTGCGACCCGGAGAGATGCTGTACCTGCCGGTGCAATGGTGGCACCTGACGACCTGCGCCGGTTTTCAGTACAACGTGACCTTCTTCTGGCGCTCGCAACGCCGGCGCTACTGCTACCCACAGCCCGGCTTCCAAGTGCTGCTGCGCGAAGTCTGGGCCAGGACACGAGGGCGACGGCCGCGGACGTGACCCGCCGGCCCGGCGGTCGACACCTCACTCCCCTTTCCAGCGAGCGACATAGGCATCCACGACGGCCTTGGCGATCGCCTCGCCCTCGAAGCCCACGTTGGTCATCACCACGACTGCCCGGTTGGCGTCGGGGTGCAGCTCGACATGCGCGTAGAACGTGCCACCCGATCCCGCGTGCCAGTGCACGCGCTCCCCCTCCTGCTGGGCGAGGATCCAACCGGCCGCGTAGGTCGACCCGTCGAACCCCGGGGCGTGCAGCGTGCGCACGACATCGGCAGCCAACGGCCCCTCCTCGCCACGCAGCGCGGCAAGGTGTGCGGAGGCATACCGCGCGAGGTCGCGTGCCGAGCAACAGACGTCACCTGCCGGCGCGAAGAAGGGACCGACTTGATACTCGCCGAACCCCAGAGCTCGACGCGACCCCGGCGACCCGTCATGACCGCGCGGCTGGCCGCGGCGCGCCGCGGTCGCCGGCCAGCCAATGTCAGCCGTCGCCATGCCCAAGGGTGCGAACAAACGCTTTCGCAACAGCTCCGCCCACGGGGTCTCGGTCGCAACCTCGGCGACATGGCCGGCGATGGTGTAGCCCGCGTTGGAGTAGGCGTAGTGCTCGCCCGGTGTGCCCAACGGCTCCTCGCCGAGCACCCGCGCGACGAAGAACGCCCGCTGCGCGACCTCGCCCTCGGCCCGAGCCATCAACTCGGCCTCCAACGAATCGTCCATCGTGAGGTACTGCCGCACGCCGGCGCGGTGACGCACGAGGTGCGCGAGGGTCACCTCGCGATACGCGTCGAGCATGTCGATGCCCGGCAGAAGCTCGGCCAAGGGCGCATCCCAGCGGAGCACCCCCTCGGCAACGAGACCGCCGATCACGGTCGCCGTCATCGATTTGGTGATCGAGCCGAGATGGAAGCGATCATCGATCTCACAGGGAGCCTCCTCCCCTGCGACGCGGTGGCCTGCGACCCCGGCGTCGACGATCGCTCCCCCTTCGACGACTGCGGCGGCAACCGCCGGGACGCGGGCGTCGGCAACCACCCGTTCGAGCAGGTCCGACAGAGATTCGAAGTCGCGATACGGACCGAGCGGGGTCTGGTTTTCGACGAACGGCCGGATGCTCAAGCCGCGCAGGCGGGAGGGACTGTCGTCGGTCAGATCGAGCTGCACCCGCAACGGCACCGGGACGACATCGGAGCGCGCCAGCACGGCGATCGATGCCGGCTCGGTGGCGAGGACGCGCACCGGTGTCAGGTTGCCGATCTGCCGGCGCATGCCCTGCCAGTTCTCGACCCTGTCGGCCGCCGACTTTTCGGCGAGCTTCTCGGCGGAACGCCACCGCGCTTCGAAGGCGACGATGGCGTCATCGCCGCCGTCCGCGATGGTGTCGAACCATGCCTTGGCGATCGTTCCAGCCGTCGTGCCGGGCCAAGTCAGAGGTGGCGCAGGAGTTTCCTGGCCGATAGCGGGCGACCCTAGCGCAGCCAAGACAGCAGCGGCGAGGAGAGAAAGTGATGGGCGACGATCCATGCGATCCAGTCCGACTCGGGTGCCGCACTATACTAAAATTCTCGCGTATTTTTTAGTTATCGCCAACGTATTCTGTCGCGATGCCGCGCCGGGACGTGCACTACATCCGCGACACCGAACAGCTCGCGGCGATCGTGTCCCCGCCGCGCCAACGCGTCATCGCGGCGCTGCGTGAGCGCGGCGAGGCGACCGTCGCCGAGCTCGCCGACGACCTCGGTGAGAAGGCCGAGGCGCTCTACTACCACGTGCACAAGCTGGTCGACGCCGGCCTGGTCATCGAGCTCGATCCGCGTCCAGGCCTGCGCCGGCCGCAGTCCGTCTACCGCCTGATACGCCCCGGGCTGATGGTCGACCCCAAGTGTCGCGACGAGGGGTTTCTCGACACGCTAGGCCAGCTCTACGCGAGCGCGGTGCGCGAAGCACAGCGCAACCTCGAGCGCGCGCTCGAACGCGAACGCGAGCGCTCCCCTCGGCGGGACCGCGACACCGGAGTCCTGGTGCTGCAGGCGCGGCTCGCGCCAGCGCACGTGGCGCAGCTGCGCGAGCTTCTGCTGCAAGCCTGCGACTTCATGGTCGCCCACGACGATCCAACCCAGCAGCGCTACTCGATGACGGCGATCGCCTCTCCCGTGGTCCGCCGCCGTTGACGTTCTGGCTGTCAGAACCGCTGGATCTCGATCTTCTGGCCGCCGTTCCAGCGCTGGTGCATCTCGAGGCTCTCGGCCAAGGTCTGCATGCCGAGTTCGGCACGGCGCTGATCGACGGTCTCGGCATCCTCGAGTGGGAACACCAACGTGCGTCCCTTTGCGTCTTGCACGATCTGCGTGCCATAGCGCTGGCGACGCCCATCGAACATCAACACGCGGTCGAGCAGGTTGGCGTAGTCCTCGCCGTTGGGGAGTCGCTTCGCGTCGACGTCGGCCTTGATCGCCGGCAAGGCCGCGCGCATCAACGAGAGATCCGTGCTGTGCACCACCAACTCCCAGGCGGCGCGGGCGGACTCGATCCCGAACCGCTCGACGTCGACCCAGCCGAAACGCCCGACCAATCCCGCGAGATACGCAGTGTTCTCGGCATCGATCTTCTGCATCTTCTTCTCGTTCACGGTGCCGGTCCGCACCGCGCGGTCTTTGGCCACTCGCTTGGCGAGCTCGTTGTTGGCGCGTCGGACATCCCTGCGATCCGGCGGGTCAGCCCCCAATTCGAACGGGGTGTGTTCGAACTCGGGGAGCGGCTCGGCGGCGCGCCGGTAGCGCCGCGGCTTCCGCTCGCCCGGAATCGTGACCGCCAGCTCTTCGCCGACCAATTCGAACTGGAGAGGTAGCACGGTGCCGTGAACGTTGAGCTCGAGACCCTGCCCCTGCGTGCGGGCGAGAAACGCGCGGAGCTCGCCGCCGCGGGCGGTCCACACGCATCGGTCGGCCTCGAGCCGCAAGACCTGTCGCTTCTTGCCCTCGCCGGCCTCCCAATCGCCAACCCATGCCTGTTGGTCGCCATCACTCTGGCCACTCACACTCGCCGACAGAACCAGCCATGCGCTGGCGACGAGGAGGATCCTTGCCAATCTTCGAGTTCGCATCGGTGTTGCTCTTCTGGTTGAAGGCAGAGGGGCCGCCGCATGCTATCCGACCGCGTCTACGCTCTCTTGACGACGACCGCCCACCGCCATGACCGACCCGACCCCCACCGTGACCCCTCCGCAGCGCGTGTCGCTCCTGTTGCTCGCCGCGTTCGCCACCGCGTGCTCGCTGGCAACCCGCCCGGCGCAGCGACCGACAGCGGTTGACGATGCGGCGATCCGGGAATTCTGGCGCATCCAGGACGCTCTTGCCGAGGGCGTGGAGTTGGCGGACGACGCCTGGCAACCCATGTTCGACACCACTGCCTACCGGTGGCTCGCCGCTCGCGCGGACCAACAACAGCGAATCCGGCAACGCATGCGCATCGCGTTTCAGCCCGATCGATCCCAAGTGCTCGACTGGGTCGCTGCCGCCGATGGCTACGAGGCGGTGTTGCGCGGGCACTACCTGCGCATGCGCGACGAGCGACGGGAGCTCGAGGCGTGGGTGTCGGCGATGGCGCAGCGTTCTACGATGACCGAGGCCATGGCGCTGGCGCGACAACACCTGCCCGCGGAAGTGCCGCCCGAGGGCACGCCGCCGCCGCCGGTGTACCTGGCGCTTTGGGGCCCGGACGCGTTCGGGGACGACGCCGTTTACGTGGATGCTCTCAAGGCGCGCGATCTCGGCGAGCACTTGCCACTGCTGGTCGCCCACGAGTTCCATCACGTCTTCTACACAGGAGCGAGTCCGCTACCCGAGCTGCCACAGGAGCACGAGTCCTATTGGTTGCTGCACACTCTGCGCCAGCTGCACTTGGAGGGGTTGGCGGATCGCATCGACAAGAAGAGCTATCCGATCGCGAGCTCACCCGGCGACACGGCGGGCTACGCCGCCAACTTCAATCGCTACTACGACACGGCGCCGCGCACGCTGCGCAGCTTCGACGCCGCGTTGCGCACGATGGCCCGGGAGCCGGAACGAGTCGCCGACCTCGCGCGCAAGGCGTGGGGGTTGTTTCACTACGGCGCGCATCCGGAGGGCTTCTTCATGGCAAATACGGTTGCTGCGGCCTTGGGACCACGCGCCCTGCTCGCCGACGTTGGCGATCCGTTCGCGTTCGTGCGTCGCTTTCACTCCGTCACCGCCTCGGATCCTGTGTTCTCGGACGAGGCGATGGAGTTCTTGGCGCGAATCGAGGCATCGCTGCGGGACGCGCAGGACTGACGGCCGACTCGCCGCGCAGCGACCTCGGGCTCGCCCGAGCCGTAACGCTCTCCCACTCGCGCACGACCCTTTTGGTGAGCCACGCCGTGGCGTCTACCAGGAATCCGAAAGGAGATCGTGATGAGAGTTCGAGTTCTCGCGGCCGCCGCGACGGCTTTGGCCGCGCATGCCGCTACTTACCTGAGCGTGCCGACCGCGGTCGGCGGCCCGGTGACCAGCGTGGTGCATGCGCAGTTGTCACCCCAACCCTTCGACCGCTACGCCAGCGACGCCGTTGATGTCGTCCTCGGCCGCGTAATCCACACGCGCGCCATGGACACTGCGCGCGGCATCGTCACCTCCGAGCACACGATCCAAGTGCTGCACTCGGTGCGCGGTCGGGCCACCGGCTCGATCGCGGTACGGATGATCGGCGGCAGGACTGCGACGCAACGCACGATCATGCGTGGGGCGCCCACGCTGCGCGCAGGCGAGGACGTCGTGCTCTTTCTGTGCCAAGCGCCCGGCACCGACCACTTCGGAATCCTCGGGCTCGAGTCGGGCACCTACCGCGTCACTGACCTGGCCGGCCGCCCCCGCGTCGACGGGAGGTACTCGCAGGCCGAGGATCTCGGCGTCTTCTTGGACCGCGTTGCGCGCACGGACTGGCTGTTCGCCGGGGAGGAAGGGCGATGAAGGGGCACCGCTTCGGAACTCACACCGTCACGCTCGCGCTGGCAGCAGCCACCGGTCTCTCGCTGCCCCGCTTCGGCGGAGGTGAGGTCTACTGCAATGGCGGGACGCCGCCAGAGGTCGTCGAACGGTGGCCGAGCATTCCGCCGACCGGAGTGCCGTGGTCCGTCGCCACCGGATGGGCGACGCCGCGAGCCATGCCGGGCTACCCATCGACCTCGTGCTACTCGGGTCCCGCGGAGCAGCTGCCGGGAGTGCAGAGCGTGGCGGCGGCGGCAGCGGCCTGGACCGACGTGCGGGCGCCGTTGCCTGGCGCCAATCCACCGATCGTCTCGGCGTTCCGTTTCAGCCCGACGATGGCGGGGTGGGGGTCGTCGTCGGCAACCCAGTCCCGAGTGGTGCAGGACGGCGTCAACTTGGTCAGCGGCTGGGAGATCCCCGCGACCTTCCAGAATGGCGGGGGCCAATTCACGCTGGGGATTGCCGCCGTCTTCATCGACGCGGCCACCGGCGACATCCTCGAGACCGACATCGCGCTCAACTCGCTGTGGGAAGTGACTCCGGGGTCCGGCCAGAACTGGTGGAGCTTCGTCGAGAAGAACACCGCCGATGGCCTTTTCTACGCGTCCTGGTGGGACTCCGCCGGCACGCCGACGTTCAACGAACCACAGTTGGGATACGTGGACCTGCAGTCCGTGCTCACCCATGAGTTCGGTCATTTCGCGGGCCTCGGACACTCGCTGCTCGACAGCGCTCACCGACACCCCTTCCAAGAGTCGGAGTTTCCGACGATGTTCCCGATCGCGCAGGCCGGCAACATGCCCAACGCCTGGCTGCCGCTCCACTACGTCACCGACACGTGCACGCCGACCGCGTACTACCCCGCCGGCGGCCGTGCCTACTGGGCGATCGAGGCCGACAGCCTCGAAGAAGACGACATCGCGGCGATCGCCGCGCTGTATCCGTTGCCGGCGTTCCAGACCGAGCTCGGAAAGATCTCCGGCACGGTCTGGCGTGACTCCGAAGCCACCGTCGAGCTGGGCGCTCACGTCGTCGCCATCCGCGCCGACGATCCGGACACCGGCCGGGTGAGTACGCTCTGCCGGAGCGGCGGCTACACCATCGAGGGGTTGTCGGCGGGTTGGTACTACGTGTACGTCGAGCCCATCGACCAACCCGCCGTCGGTTCCGGCGCCGAGCAGTTCTACTTCCGCACCGGCGACCCGCCGAACTACGCCGATCTGTCGACGTCTTCTTGTGTGTCGGTGCCGACCTACTTCGTCACCGAGTTTTGGAATCAGCACGAGGAGTTCGGCGAGAGCGAGCCGATGCGCTGCAGCCGCATCTACGTCTCCGCAGGCCACACGCGCAGCGGCATCAACTTCCGCGTCGACACCACCGGCGCAACGGTCGCCGATCGCATGGGCGTGCGCGCGGATGGAACCAGCCAGCGGCTGTCACCGCGCGGCATCTTCATGTCGGGAATCGCAGGCACACGCACCGACGTCGAAGTCGTCATCAGCCTGCCCCCGTCCCTGGCGGGAGCAACGGTCGAGCTGTGGTCCGACCGCTCCCGGCAAGCTTCGATGCTCGACCACCAGATGTGGACGATCGACACGACCGTGGGCAGTGTGCTGACCCAGACCGTACCGGCCTCCGGCGTCGTGTCGTTCTCGTGCTCGATCGCGTGCGGCTTCGGTAGCGCCGGGTTCACGAACTACTTCTGCCAAGCTCGGGTGCCGGACGGGGCTGGGGGCTTCATCGTCACCAACCCACTGAACATCTGGATCGTCGACTGACCGAGGGGCCGGGCACCAAAAAATGCTGGGGGTTCCGCCCCGTTGGCGGCGCACTGTAGTCGAGCGGGCGATCCGAAGCCCGCCGACACCCCCCAGTCAGCCCCGTCCGCCCATGCCCACTCCCGACCAACAGACCCAGTCGATGATCGCCAACCTCGAGGCCAAGACCGGCAAGACCTTGCCACAGTGGGTCGCCATCGCGCGGGCCTGCGGCCTCGACAAGCACGGCAAGATCGTCAGCCACCTCAAGAGCGAGCACGGCCTCACCCACGGCTACGCCAATCTCGTCGCCCACACTCTGCTGCGCTCGGACGCCGGATCGAGCGCCGACGACGACCTCCTCGCCGGCCAGTACGCGGGGGCGAAAACGGTGCTCCGGCCGATCTACGACGCGATCGTCGCCGCCTGTCGCGGCTTTGGCGACGATGTCGAGCTGTCGCCCAAGAAGGCCTATGTCAGCCTCCGGCGCAGCAAACAGTTCGCCCTGGTGCAGCCATCGACCAAGACGCGCGTCGACCTCGGTCTCAACCTCAAGGGTGTCGAGCCGGATGGTCGGCTGGAGGCCTCCGGATCGTTCAATGCGATGTGCTCCCACCGCGTGCGGTTGGCGGACGTCAGCGATGTCGACGCCGCGGTGGTCGGCTGGCTCGAGCAAGCGTACGAACGGGCGTGAGCGGCCCTCGAGGAAGCGCGAGCATCGAGTCGGGCTGCGCACGTTCGATTCGTGGTGCGAATCGATTGAGTAAGTTGTATTAGACCCAACGAATCATCAGTCGGCGCTAGGTTCGGTCGAGTCAACGGTTGGGACCGAACCAGAGGAGCTGACGATGATCGCTACGCAACGCACGACACACCGCACGACCGAGGTCGCCACGGGGCGCGTCGCCCTGTCGGACGGGGCCCGCCTGTTCTACCGCCACTGGCAGCCCGCGGTTCCAGCGCGCCACGCGCTGGTGCTGCTCCACCGCGGGCACGAGCACTCTGGCCGGCTCGAGGACGTCGTGACCGCGCTCGGCTTGGCAGACGTAGCGGTGTTCGCGTGGGATGCGCGTGGCCATGGGCACTCCGACGGCGCGCGAGGGCAGACCCCGAGCTTCGCCCGCCTGGTGCGCGACCTGGAGGAGTTCACCCGACACATCCGCGATCGGCACGGGTTTCAGCACGATCAGCTCACCGTGCTCGGTCACAGCGTCGGCGCGGTGATCGCCACGACTTGGGTGCACGACTACGCGCCGCGCATCGCCGGGCTCGTGCTGGTGACGCCGGCGTTCGCGATCCGGCTGTACGTGCCGTTCGCGATTCCCGGCCTGCGCGCGCTGACGCGCCTGCGCCGCGGCAGGCCGACGTTCATCAAGAGCTTCGTCAGCGGACGCTTGCTGACCCACGATCGCGCCCAAGCCGCGCGCTACGACACCGACCCGCTGATCAGTCGCGATATCCCGGCACATGTCTTGGTGCAGATGCGCGACGCGGCGCAGCGCGTGGTCGATGACGCGGCCGTGATCCGCGTCCCGACGCTCGTGCTGACTGGCGGCGCGGACTGGGTGGTGCGCCTCGATGCCCAACGGAGGTTCTTCGGCATGCTCGGTGCCAGCGACAAGCACATGCGGGTGTTCGATGGGCTCTACCACGATCTGCTGCACGAGCGCGACCGCGCAGCGGTGCTGGGCGAGATTCGCAGCTTCGTCGACCGAGCCGGCGACCGCCAACGACCGGCTCCGCTGCTCGACGCCGACTGCGCCGGCCCGACGCACGACGAACACGCCGCTCTGTGCCTGCCGTTGCCGGTCTGGCAGCCGCGGCGCTGGGGTTTCGCGCTGCAATCGCTCGCGCTGCGGACGGTCGGCCGCCTCAGCACGGGAATCCGGCTGGGGCTGGAGACGGGCTTCGACTCGGGTCAAACCCTCGATTACGTCTACGCCGACCGACCGCGCGGAGCCCTCGGCATCGGCCGCTGGATCGACCGCGCCTACCTGAACTCGATCGGCTGGCGCGGGATTCGCGAGCGCAAACGCAACATCGATACGCTGCTCGAGCAGACCATCGCCGCGATCCTCGGCCGCGGTGAGACCGTGCGCATTCTCGACATCGCCACCGGCGTCGGACGCGCCGTGCTCGACGCAATGCGGCACCACGACGGCGCGCCGATCGAAGCCGTGCTCCGCGACAACGTGGAGGCAAACCTGGCGCGCGGCCGCGCAATGGCGGCCGCGCGCAACCTGACGGGGGTTCGGTTCGATCGGGGCGACGCCTTCGACCCGCGCTCGTTGGCGGCAGTCGACCCGGCGCCCAATCTCGCGCTGGTCTCCGGCCTGTACGAGCTGTTCCCCGCAAACGAACCGGTGCGGCGATCTCTGCGCGGCGTCGCGGCCGCGTTGCGCCGCGGCACGACGGACCGCGGCCCGGCGTTCTTGGTCTACACCGGACAACCGTGGCACCCGCAACTCGAGACCATCGCCAGGGTCCTCGACAACCGGGATGGCGAGGCCTGGTGCATGCGCCGCCGCAGTCAGGAGGAGCTCGACGATCTGGTCGCCGACGCGGGCTTCGAGAAGATCGACACCCGCATCGACGACGACGGCATCTTCACGGTCTCCCTCGCGCGTTTGGTCCGGCCATGAGTGTCGTCGCTCACTCGTCGCAGACGCCGGGCTGGCGCGCGCGCGCGCTGGTGGCCGCGGCGTGCTCCGCGCTGTTCCTGGCGGTCTACACCGTCACCCAGACGCTGGCCTCCGCGCGATCGGTACCGCCGCCCATCATCGCCGCCGACTGGGAATACGCCATTCCGGTCGTGCCGTGGACGATCGTTCCGTACGTATCGATCGACGCGCTGTTCGTGTTGGCGCCGTTCGTGGTCTCCACTGCGCGTGAGCTACGGTGCTTCGCCCTGCGGGTCGTCACAGCGATCGGCATCGCCGCGGCCTGGTTCACCTGCTGGCCGCTGCAGCTCGGGTTCGCGCGCGCTCCCGTCGACGGCGTATTCGGACCGTGGTTCGACGCGCTGCACGCCTTCGACGGCCCGCACAATCTGTTTCCCAGCCTGCACATCGCGTTCGCAGTCATCCTGCGCTGGACCTACCACCGCCACCTCCGCGGCAGCGCGCGTGGGCTGATGCATCTCTGGCTCGCGACAGTATCGATCTCGACGCTGACCACCCACCAGCACCACGCGATCGACGTCGCCGGGGGTGCCGTGCTCGGTATCGCGGTGGTGTACTTGCATCCGACCGGGGCGCTCGCCCGGCCGATGCAACGCGCAGGCCGCGCACCGCACCGAGGTCTGGCTGCACTGTATGCGACTGCCGCCGGCGCCGCGTTGCTCGTCGCCACTCGTGGCTTGTCCACCGCAGGCACGATCGCGTGCCTGTGGATGGGCCTCGCGCTGGCCTTGGTCGGCGCCGGCTACGCCGGTGCCGGTCCGCGCGTCTTTCGGAAGTCTCGCGGCTATCTGTCGTACCCCGCTCGCTTCTTGCTGGCTCCATACCTGATCGGATTGCACTGCACGCGGCGCTGGTATCGCCGGCGCGACGCCCAAGCGTTTGCCAGCATCGGCGACGGCGTCCACTTCGGCCAGCTGCCCGACGCGCACCTGACCGCACGGCTCGAGGCCCTGGGCGTGCGCGGCCTCGTCGACCTCACCGCCGAACACTCCGCGCCGCGCGCTGTCCGCCACTGGTGCTACGCGAATCCGCAGCTGTTGGATCTCGCACCCCCGACCGAGGCCGAGCTCGACACAGTCGTTGCCGCCATCGAGTCGATGCGCAGGCGTGGCGAAGTCTACGTCTGCTGCGCGCTCGGCTTCGGCCGGGCGCGAGCCGCCGTGGCCCACTGGCTCTGGCGCACGGGACGTGCTGCGGATCGGCAAGCCGCGCGGGCGCGCGTCGCTGCGGCGCGCCCCCTCCCCGAGGCAAGGAGGATCGCCGCATGACGACGCTACGCGCTCCGGCAGCCCGCCGGCCGATCGCGGCGCTCTTCCGCCGCACCGCCGACCGCAGCGTGGCGTTCTGCGTTCGCCACGGCGTGCATCCCGACGCCATCTCGATCGCCTCGGTCGTGGTCGCCGCTGCCGGCGCCGCGTGCTTCGCGCTGGCCGGCGACCGCCCGGGTTTGCTACTGCCCGCTACCGGCCTGATCTACCTGCGCCTGTGGCTCAACATGCTCGACGGCATGGTCGCGCTCGCCGCCGGCAAGGCCACCCGCTGGGGAGAGGTGATGAACGACCTGCCCGATCGGGTCTCGGACGTCCTGTTGTTCACCGGCGTCGCGCTCAGCGGTCTGGCCGCACCCGCGCACGCCTACGGCGCCGCCATTGCCGCCGTGCTGATCGCCTACGTCGGCGTTCTCGGCCAAGCAGTTGGCGGTGCACGCGGCTTTGCCGGGCCGATGTCGAAGCCCTGGCGCATGGTGGTGCTGCACGCCGGGGCTTGGATCACGCTGTACGACCTGCGCGACGGAACCCCCGAGTGCCTGATCGGGCAGGCCGGAATGACCTGGCTCGACGCTGCGTGCTGCATCATCGTCACCGGCGGCATCTGGACCATCGCGCGGCGGCTGCGCATTCTCCACGCCTGGACGCGACGGGTTTCCGCCGATGTTGGCTGAGCTGACACCGGGCGAGATCCGCACGACGTTCACCGTGCTGATCGGCGCCGCGCTCGTGTTTGCCGGGGTCGTGCTCGCTGCCCTGCACCAGTGGTCGCGGCGCGACGTCGGCGCCGCGGTGCGCGCATACGGCGGATGGTGCTGGATGGTGCCTCCGTTCCTGGCCGCAGCCTGGGTCGGACGCACCGCGATGCTCCCGCTGCTGGGAGTGGTGAGCACGCTCGCGTTCAAGGAATTCGCCAAGGCCACCGGCCTCTACCGCGACTGGCAAATGACGCTGGTCGGCTATGCCGGGATCGCCGCCCTGGTCATCACGGCCGCGGTCGCCGATCCGACGACCGGAGCTCCCGGTTGGTTCGGGCTGTACTGGGCACTGCCGGCATTCTTCGTCGCGGCCGTGCTCCTCGTGCCGATCCTCCGCGACCGGACCGAGCAGCAGCTGCAAGTGATGGCGCTCGCCACCATCGGGTTCGTCACGACCGGGTGGATGTTCGGCCACCTGCTGCTGTTCGCCACCACGCCGCATGGCATTGGCGCGCTGTTGTTCATCGTGGTCGCCGTCGAAGCCAACGACGTCGCCGCCTTCGTCAGTGGACGGTGGTTCGGGCACCGCCCGCTGCGACCCAGGATCAGTGCCCGGAAGACGATCGGCGGCGCGTTGGGAGCGCTCGCGGTTTCGTTGATCATGCCTTTCGCCCTCCAGTTCGCGCTGCCGCGATTCGACACGGCACTGCTGCTGCTCACCGGAGCGCTGGTCGGCATCGGCGGCCAACTGGGCGACCTGGCGATCAGCGTGATCAAGCGCGACCTCGGCATCAAGGACATGGGCGCGCTGATTCCGGGACACGGCGGTGTGCTCGACCGCATCGACAGCTTGATCTTCGTGGCCCCGCTCTTCTTCCACTTGGTGCACTTTGCACAACCCGCCCAGGTGCCGCTGCCATGAACCGAGAATCGCACGGACCACTGCCCTGGCATTACGCCACCATCCGCGGCCACGACCGACCACTGCTGCAGCAGCTGCGGCAGTTCCCGCGCCGCACGGACCTGTTGCAGACCGGGCTTCGCACGGCTGCGGCCATCGCACAACGCGCATGGCTCCGGTCGTACCACGGCCTGCGCGTCGTTGGCCGCGCGCATCTGCCAGCCGGACCGTGCGTCATCATCGCCAACCATCAGAGCCACCTCGACGCCCCTGCCGTTCTCGCCGCGCTTCCCCTGCGCAGAGTGCACCGGGCCTACCCAGCAGCAGCAGAGGACCACTTCTTTCGCAGCTTGCCACGTGCCTTTGGAGCAGTGATCACGACCAACGCGATGCCAATGCACCGCAATGGCGGCGGCCGCACGTCGCTGCGGTCATGCCGCGCGGCTCTGCGCCAGCCAGCGGCAGTCGTGATCTTGTTCCCGGAGGGCACGCGCTCGGTCGACGGCGAGATCGGTGCGTTCCGTAGGGGGATCGGCTGGTTGTTGGCGGGCACCGACATTCCCATCGTCCCGTGCCACATCGCCGGCGCCGGCGCAGCCTGGCCCAAGGGCACGCGTTGGCCGCGCCCCCGCCGCGTGCGCTTGCGATTCGGGCCACCGCGCACGCTGGCGGACGTGGCACGCGAACCCGCCGCCATCGCCCGCGCGGTCGACGGCCTGCGGCGCGCGGTGATCGCGCTCGGGAACGGCCCCCAAGGCGCTCAAAAGACCAGGAGGCACACCGTCTGGGGAGGCACTGGAAACGACATCCCCAAAGTGTGAGCAGTGGCCACGGCGCCTCCGCCATCCGTGTGGAGATCGAAGCTGGTGTGGGTCGCGAGCGACTGGCCGCCCAGTGCGGTGGGGAGGATGACGTTCACCGTCGTGGTCAGATCGACGTTGGCCAGCAACAGCGCCACGGAGCCGGGCAGCTCGAAAGCAGCATGGTGCACCACCGGTTGGTCCACGAGAGCCAGTGTTTGAGCACCGGGCGGCCCCTCGACCAGCTTGACCTGCATCGAGCCGAGGCCCTGCAGCCCCGGAGCTTGGACCATCTTTCCGTGGTTGAGAAAGTCGCGACCCGGTCCCTGGTTCGTCCGCACGCACGCGGTGAGGAAGTTGAGCAGGGTCGGGTCCATCACGGACTGAGGCTGCATGTCGGCCCCGAGGATGCCGCACGTGTGAGTTGGGTTGTGCTGCTCGACCAACATCCAAAGGTTGATCCCCACGGTCATGAACGACGCGGCGGTCAGGGTGCGTGCCATCTCCGTGAGGTGCCACCTGCGCACATCGTCCTTCGAGTAGCCAGCAGGCGACTGCGGCCAATTGGTGGAGTTCAAAAAGTGGTTTGTCGGCAGCAGCTGATCCCAGGTGGTGGTCGCCACGACTTCGTTGAAGATGTACGCGAAGATTGGGGCCGACTCGGCGTCACCGTACGCAGGAGCAGGTCGAACGCGGATGTTGTCCGGTCGAGTTCCTTGGACAGCCAAAATGTCGATCGCGATCTCGGTCGGGTCCTCGATGCAGACTTCAAACTGCATCGTCGCGCTCTGCGCCCGGCCCGCACCGAGAGTTGCTTCCATCAGGTTGCGCGCCGCATGAGCCTTCCATGATCCAGCACCGTAATCTTGGGGCGCAGCATCCGGGTCGAAGTTGTCTGGCACACTCGCCCCCAACCATTGATCAAACTGGTACAGTTGCACTCCGGCGGCAGCACCCTTGGCAGCCAGGCTCATGTGCGTTCCGACCGTGAACGGATGGCGTGGGTCCATCTCATAGTGGGAGAATTGCCACCCGCCGAGCCCGGCCGGAAACAGGCGAGGTGCCCCGTTGCGGTCCTCAACTACAATGCCATCCCATGGGGTTCCAGCGACCACATTGCTGACGTCATACGTGTAGTTCCAGAATGACACACTCCCGGGGAGCCCCGGGCTGAATCGGTCGCATGCTGGACGCTCACCAGTGCGCACAGAAGCCCATCGGTTTCCCGCTACCATCATCATGGGGAAGAAGCTCCTTCCATCGAGGTCTTGCCATTGCGAGAGGATCGCCACCTCCCCGTGCAGAGGTTGGTAGCGCTTGGTAGCCGGGTCGAAATCGGTCGACAGGACGGCCAAAGGCTCATAGAACGGTCCCATGTAGGTACCGTGCTGCTCGAAGGCGCGAAACAGAGGTTGAATGTTTCCACTGGCCATCCCGCTGGAGAAATGCGCGCGCCACCCTTCCAGAAGCGCTCCCCAGGTGCCCAGCGCAACTAGCTCGGCTCCGATGCCTAGCGGTCGCAGGTTGGCTTCGAATACACAAGGCCGCTCCTCGACCCAGGCAGACGTGGGTCGAGCAGACGCAGCAGCCCATAGCGATGTACCTCGAATCCATTCGCGGTAGCTCTCCGCCGCGCCACGCCACCCTCCAACGAATGGGGCAATGACTCGAGTGAAACTCTGTGTGTCTGGACCAATCGTGGCCCCATTGCTGGATGGCAGCCGGTGATCAATGCCGAGCATCACACCGAGCACCCCCGTTCTTCTCGAGTGCACGTCCACCCGGAGGCTCTTGTTTTGAAAGCTATCGTCGCGAGCCTGTAGGGCCACGCCGAACTGCTCCGGGTCCTGATCGGGATCCGTCCTGTACAACGCCGTCATTTGGTAAGCGGCGGTGCCTGGATACTCCGCCGCCTGGAACGCGATCCCGGGGAACTGACTTCCCGCCGTCGCTGCATTCACGTCAGCGAAGTACTCGTCGTCGAGCGGATGGAGGACACCACCGGCAAACGGCGAGACGAGCATCATGTCGTCCGCAGTGCCATCGAGATCGTGGTCGGCTTTGAACAGGAGTTGCGGACACTCGAACCGCTCGAGCAAGAGGTTCGCCGGACGTTGAACATCGGGCTCGAGAAAGAGCTCGGGCTGCCCGGGTAGAGAATACAAATCGACGCTGACGTCGAACAAACTCGACGGGTCACTCTGGATGTTCCATCCCGATGCGCCGGCCACAGTCGTAGGAGTCACTACGAGATTGAATGCGGGATCGGCTGAGTTTCTGTATTGCTCTTCCGCGCTCACGCTTGGACGATGGATCGTGCGGAAGAGGTGGTTGGATCCCTGGCCGGCAACAAGCCAATCAGCGCCGACGGCGACGATATCACCGTCGCCGTCGTCACCTATCCGACGCAGCTCACGGATCCGCTGGCTGTCCTCGTCATAGACGAGGCTCAGCATCGTGCTCATCACCTGCTTGGCGTTGCTCTCTTCGAACGTCCCGGCGGCCACCGACCCATACGCGGGTCCAGACCCGGAAAAATCGACCGAGTCGAGGATGTATGAGTCGCCGGATCCGTTTCGGAGCACCAGCCAGAAGCGGACCAGCGTGTTGCCGTTATGGGGGAGCCTAGGCCGGTAGCTGAGCACGAACTCCTGCCAATGCGGAGACGCGACGATCGCCGTGGTTTCAGACCCGCCGAGCGGGGGCCTGGGCCAACCCGTCAGCGCACCGTCGTATGCCTCGCAGAAGGCCTCCAGAGTTGCGCCGGTGGTCAAACTCTCGCACTTGATTCGAAACCGAACGGTCAGCGTGTCGGCCGGACCGTTGTTGAACCACCACTGCTTGCCAAACTCGGACCAGTTCGATCCCGCAGTGACGCTCGCCGCACCGCTGCCACAGTGGGCACTCGAGGTCTGCACCACCGACGTCGGGGTGTTGACCAACCCCCAGTGGTCCGGTGCGGGGCCCGCCCCCCAAGTCTCGAAGTCACCGTTGAGCAGGTTGCCTTGCGCGGTGGTGACCGTCGATAGAGTCGCGATCAAGAGAAGGTGCCGGGAACGAACCATGCTCCTTCTTCCGTTGGAGGAAGAACGGACCGGAACCAGTTCCTGGGGAATGTTCGGTCTCCCGGTCCCCACGGGTTCTGTCACCGACAACCCAGAATTCGGCACGGCGAAACCTCACTCACCCGCGGTATCTGCCGGGCCCTGGAGCTGTCGACAGACCAATCGGCGGCGCGGGGACGGGATCCAAGGCCAACCGCACTCCCGGAACACACCTCGTCTCGACCTCGGCACAGACTAGGCTTGGGGCCAGGGCCCCGAGTCCCGAGAAGCGCCATGAAGTCGAAGCTCACGCTCGTCACACTCGCCACTCTGTCGGGAACGCCGACGGTCAAAGCACAGGTCGATTGGCACCACGACGGTCTCGGCACGCGCCGCGAGCACGCGATCGCGGCCGCCCCGACGACGTCGCCGGCGACCGTGGTCCTGTTCGGCGGTCGGGACGACGGCGGCGAGCTGTTCGGCGACACGTGGACTTGGCGCGCGAGCGCCTGGCAAGAGGAGCATCCGGCCCGCTCCCCCGCGCCGCGCGCCGGCCACTCCATGGTCTTCGACCCGCGGCGCAACGTCACCGTGCTGCACGGCGGGCACGGCCGCAACGACACCTGGGAGTGGGACGGCAGCCAGTGGCGACAGGCGGTCACCGCCAACACACCGCCGGCGCTGACCGGCCCGGCGATGGCGTACGATCCCGTCGGGCGCGCCGTTCTTCTCTTCGGCGCCGCGCTGGGCGCTCCCTCGGTCGCCGAGCTCTGGCGCTACGACAGCAACGACTGGACCCGCCTGACCCTGCCGGGACCATCGCCGCGCGTCGGCGCGCGGATGGCGACTGACAGCCAGCGCCAGCGCGTGGTCTTGTTCGGCGGCACCGACCTCGGCTCGGGTGCGATCCTGGCGGAGACCTGGGAGTGGAACGGTTCGAGCTGGCAGCGGCATTCTCCGGCCAATGCGCCGGCCCCGCGGACCGGTCACGTGCTGGCCGACGCGAACGGCTCCGTGATCCTGATCGGCGGCGGCGGCAGCCCCCTGGAAACCCGGGAGACGTGGTGGTGGGACGGCAGCACCTGGACCCGAGGCGCCGACGGCCCGGGACTCGTCGACACCGCTGCCGTCGGCGAAGGCCCCAACGGGGTGCTGGTCCACGGCGGCGCGTCGATGGCGTTCACTCCGGCCGGCACCAGCCTCGGCGACACCTGGCACACATCGCCGGCCGGCTGGTTGCAGGTCCATGCATTCGCCACCCCGGACGGCCTCGGCCGCCACGCGATGGCCTACGACCCCCACCGTGACGTCCTGCTGGTCTGCGGCGGCCAAGACCAGAGCTCGATCCCCTACTTTCCGACTTGGGAGTGGGATGGCGCGGCTTGGGCCCGCGTCGGTGGCTCACCGCCGCCGTTCCGCATCGATGCCGCGATGGCCTACGACGCCGCGCGGCGGCGCATGGTCTTGTTCGGCGGCCGGGGCTTCTCGGCCCCGATGGGGGACACCTGGCTCTGGGACGGCATCGCGTGGATTGCGGTCGCGAGCAGCCCACCGCCGGCGCGCGAGGGAGCCGCCATGGTGTGGGATGCCGCGCGCAAACAGATCGTGATGTTCGGCGGAGTCGGCCTTGCCGATACGTGGCTGTGGGACGGCACCAGCTGGAACGCAGCGACCCCACCAGTGAGCCCTCCGTCGGGCGCGCACCCGATGCTGTTCGACACCTGGGCCGGCGTCGGCGTGCTGTTCACCAAGACCGACTGGTGGATCTGGAACGGGGGTTCTTGGAGCCGTGTGCCCGGCCGCGGCCTGCCACCGATCTCCGCCTCGACCACTCCGTCCGAGCTGCACGCGGTGCACGACATCGAGCGAGACCGCTACCTGATCTGGGACGAGAGCGACCTGTGGGAGTTCGACGGCAGTTCCTGGGTCCAGCGCGTGGTTTCCGCCAGCCCACGGGCCACGAGCCAAGCGCGCATCGCCTATGACAGTAAGCGCGCGCGCACGATCAAGTTCGGCGGCAGGGGCAACAACGCGTTCAGCAATTCGCTCTGGTCCTACGGACCGGTCGCCCGCGCGGCCCACGTCAAGATCGGCACCGGCTGCGCCGGCAGCGGAGGCACTCCAAACCTGACTCCGTCGGGCCTGCCGTGGCTGGGCGACCGGCCGCGGTTGCTGCTGTCCAACATGCCGGCGGGCCCCAACCTGATCGGCTTCGGCATGTCGGCCAGCCAGTGGGCCGGCCAACCGCTGCCGCGCTCACTCGCGTCGATCGGGCGACCCGCCTGCCAGGTCTGGAGCTCGTGGGATGTGGTGTTTCCGATCGTCGCGCCAGGCGGCGCGACGGCCATTCCCGTGCCGATCCCCAACCGACCGAGCTTGCTCGGTCAGACCTTCTTCAGCCAAGCAGCCGGCGTCGACAGCGCCGGCGTCGTGGTCAGCGCCAGCGTGGGCAGCACCGTCGGCGGCAAGTGAAGGTCCGCGCGGCGGGGCCGACGCCGCACTACTCGTGCACGAACGGCGCGCGCGAACGCGGTCCGTTGCGCAGGAAGTTGTCGACGCCGATGCGCATGTCCTTGGTGGCACACACTTCGCCAAAGCACTGCGCCTCGAACGCGATGCCGTCGCGCAGCGACTGGCGCGCACCCTCGGTGATCGCCTTGCACAGGATCGCATCCACCGCGCGACTGAGGTGACCGATGTCGACCGCGGGCAGCTCGGCCGGCACGTCGACGAGCGGCTCGCGCTGGATCGGTGCACACTCCACGGCCCCATCGGCGATGCCGCGCGCGAGCTCGATCGCCGCCGGCACCAGCTCGCCCTCGACCTCGGCGCGCACCAGACCGAGCTCGGCGGCGCGCGCCGACGAGATCGGCTTGCCGGTCCGCAGCAGCTCGGCAGCGGCCTGCATCCCGATCAGCCGCGGCAGCCGCTGCGTTCCACCGGCGCCCGGGATGATGCCCAGATTGGGCTCGGGCTGGGCGGCAAACACGGCGATCCCCGCCTTCGCCAGCCGCGCGGTGCAGGCCATCGCGAGCTCGTTGCCGCCACCGAACGCGAGGCCGTTCATCGCGCACACCACCGGCTTGGCGGTGTCCTCGATGAAATCGAGCACGCGCTGTGAGCCGCGCGACGTCGCCTCGCCGTGCGCGGCGTTCTCGATGCCCGCGAGAAAGCGCACGTCGGCGCCCGACACGAACGCCTTCTTGCCGAAGCCGGTCAGCACGACGGCGCGGATCGCCGCGTCGGCCTCGGTCTCGCGGAAGCGTTGCTCGAGCTCGTCGAACACCGCCTCGCTCAGGGCATTGAGCACCTTGGGCCGGCGGATCGTGAGCACCGCGACGTCACCGTGATCCTCACGCATCACCACCGGCACGGCGAAGGGGCGGTTGTCCGTGCCGTGCTCGGCGAGGCAGCGCGGCACCGGAAAGCCCGGATGGTCCGCGGCGTATGCCCGGACCAAGCGCAGGGCCTCGGCCGTGCCCAGTTCGTTCATGAAGCGAAACGCCGGCTTCAGGTCGAGCGCCAACTCCGTCGCCATGTCCAGGTCGGCGACGCTGGCGAGCCCCGCGTCGACGATCTCGCCACACAGACCGAAGTAGGCCCCGCGCAGCGCCGCGGTGACCGCTGCCCGCGTCTCGGCCGACACCTCGACGGTTTCGCCGCGGCGCGGCACGTCCCACGGCTCGCCGGTCTCGACGCGCTCCTTCAGCGACGCCGGGGTGCGGAACCACGAGTGGATCTTGGTGGTGTAGTGGTCGAGCCCGACCGCGGTGATCGGGTTGCCGCCGGTGAGGTTCATCGCGGTGAACGAGCCGACCGTCAGCCCGAGCGCCTCGGTCGCCACCTGGTCGATCTGCGCCGTGGTCGCCACGCCGCTCTCGGCCAACAATGCCGAGGCGAGGAACAGGCCTTCGAACACGGGATCCAACGCGTAGCCGTAGCGGGACCGCACCTGGATCGGCACCTTGCCGATCGCCTCGTAGAACGACATCAGCCACCGCGCCACGTCCGGATCGGTGGCCTCGCTGGGCACGACCTCGACCATCAGATTGCGCTCGGCCGGGAAGAAGTAATGGATCACACAGGTGCGGCCAGCGTGCTTTGCCTCGGCGAAGATGACTTCGGGCTCGAGGTGCGACGAGTTGCTGGCCAGGATCGCATCGGCAGAGACCAGCTGCTCGACCTGCGCGAAGATCCGCCCCTTGAGCGCGCGATCCTCGGTCGCTGCCTCGACGACCAAGTCGGCGCCGCGGATCGCGTCGTAGTCGGTGGTGAACTCGACGTGCGACAGCATCGCCGCCTGCTGGTCGGTCGAGAACGCGCCGGTCTCGACGCCCTTCGCCACCTTCTTCTCGAGCTTGGCCCGCCCGCGCGCCAGCGCCTCGTCAGCGACGTCGACGACGACGGTGGACACGCCGAACGGCGACAGCACCTTGGTGAAGTACAGCGCGATATCGGGACCGATCTGTCCCGAGCCGATGACCGCGACCTTGGTCAGCGTGCGCCCGGCGTGAGTGAACGTCATTTGCAGTCCGAGGGGTTCGAAAGTGGGTCGAGAGTGGGAAATTCGCGGCGGAGTATAGGGACGGTCTTGCGGCGACCGGAGGTTTTCTGCCCGGGTCACCAGTTCTGCGGGAGACTCGCCGGTGGCCGACGAATAGAGGAACAAAGATGCTCGCCCACAGCCTCGCTCTCATGCTCTGTGCCGCATTCACCGGGGCCGCGCCGGTCTCGGCACAAACCGATGCCAGCGCCCGGCATGAGCCCGCCCGACCGGCGGGTGATCTCATCGGGCTGCGGCGATGGCGCGACCGGGCGGCGCGCGACGGCCTCGTCCGGCGGCTACGGGCGCTGCCAGTCCGCGCGGACTTCGACGCGATGGGGCCGATCGAGCTGGCGCGCTTCCTGGGCGCGGCGACGGGCGACACGACGTTCGTCGTGAAGGACAAAGCAGAGATCGAGCCGCTGACCCTCGAGGCGGGCAAGATCCCGATGACGGCCCTGATCGACCAGGTCCAGCGCGCCCTCGAGGTGCGCTTCGTCTACCACAGCCCCGGCGTCGTCGTGCTCTCGCCGCGCGCGAACGCGAGAGAAGCACGGCGCACGGTGATGTACGACGTCCGCGCCGCGACCACGGTGCTTCCCGACCGCCCGGGGCCGGAGCTGCGGCTGACCCGCCCGGGCGACGAAGACGAGGTCTGGCAAGACGAAGACGCGGAGGGCACCTCCATCAGCGGGTTCGACACCGACAAGCTGATCGATCTCGTGACGACGTACGTCCTGCCCGACACTTGGGACGTCGACGGCAACTCGATTCAGGCCGTGCGCGGCGTGCTCTGGGTCCGGCAGACCGAACAGGGACACGCGCAGGTGCGCCGGCTGCTGGAGACCCTGGGCGTGATCCCGCGCCCGATCCGGGTCAACGCGTCTCGTCTTCCCAGTCCTGCGCTTCGCGCAGCCGGGCGCCGGGCGACCCCATCGACCAAAACTCCTCGCTCCGCCGAGGCTTCCCCAAGACGCGCGCCAGAGCGCGGAAGCTGAACACGCGCACCTGTGGATCCAGATCTCCCAACAGCTCGAACAACGCTCCCCGACTGCGCCACGTCGCGGTGTCGGCCAAGACGCGCGCCGCGCGGCGCCGCGGCACGCGCTGCTCTTCTGCATCCATCTCCGCCAAGAACTCGACCAGCACGTTCTCCGCACACGCACTCGCGCGGCGCAGGGCCTCTTCCGCCATCTCGGCCGCGTCCGGCATCGTCAGCATCTCGACGAGCGGCGCGGTGATCTTGCGCACCGCGTAGGGATCGCGCATCCCGCACAGCAAACCGAGCTGCCACTCCATCACCGAGAACGTCCAGTAGATCCGCTCGCGATCGCGCAGGATGCCGGACTCGATCGCACACGTGGTCATCGGCGGCAGCCGCCGGCGCGTGCGGTCCATGCTGATCAACATCGCGGTGCCGTCGATGGTCGTCGCCCGGAACCGCTCGCCTTCGGCCCACAGATCCAGGGTGAATCCCTCTTCGCCTTCGAGCACTCCTTGAGAATGCACGACGCGACGCGCGAGCGGCTCGGGTGCCGCCCACCACGCGCGGCCGCGATCCAACGAAAGCTCCGCCGGCGACACGATCGTCAAACGGGTCCGCTCGCTGATTCGCATGACGCTACCGTCACGGAGCTCGAGCTCGACGAACGCGGCGGCGGCCGTCTCGATCGAAGCGCCGCCGGCAAACACGCTCCCCGCCTCGAGGCCGCGCCTGCCGGCCTCGGCCGACTCGGCGATCACGTCGCCGACCAGCATCCGCACGCGCCCCAACGGCGGTGCCTCCGGCGGTGGCGCATCGGGCGGTGGCGCATCGGGCGGGCCATCGGGCGGGCCATCGGGAACGGGGTCCGTCCGGACCGTCTGCACGCCGGGCTCGACCGCGCCACTTCCCAACCCCGACATCCAGGCCACCGCCAAGCCGATCAACACACCGGCAGCCGCGGCGGCCGGCACCGGCCACCGGCGCACCGGACGGTACGGTTCCGCCGGCAGCTGCGGCGCCAGCTGGCGCCACACTTCCCGACTGTCCCCGGCCAATGGCCGCAACGCTGCGCGGAGGTCGTCGTCGAAAGAGTTCACGATCCGTGCTCCGTCCCGACGCCCATGCCCGAGCGCAGCCGACGGCGGGCGCGGCTGAGCCGCTGGTTCACCGCCGCCTCGGTGATGCCGAGGCGCTTCGCCATTCCGGCGTAGCTCATCTCCTCGAAGTAGAACAACAACACGGCCTCGCGGAGAGCCTCGGGCAACTTGCCCACCATCGACCGCAGCCGATGGCGGCGCTCGTCCTCGGGAGTCCCCGCCGGCCCGGCGTCGGCCACCTCCGGCTCGAGCCGGACCTCGTCGAGCGACACCGTGCTCTTGCCACGCTTGCGCAATCGGTCGACCGCAAGGTTTTGCGCGATGCGGTGCACGTACGGCCCGAACCGGCGTGGGTCCTTGAGCCGGGCGAGACCGTGATAGGCGCGCAACAGCGTTTCCTGAACCATGTCGTCGAGGTCGCGGTGCTGTCCAAGACGGGCCAGGATGGTACCGCGCACCGTCTTTGCATAACGGACCACCAGAACGCCAAAGGCGTCCCGGGACCCTTGCAGACTCAGCCGGACGAGTTCGGCGTCCGCAGGCTGCGGATCTTGGACGTGCACGCGATCCAATGAATCGAAGTGCGGTTCTAGTCGCCCGTGGGGCCGCGGCTCTCACCCGGATTCGAGAAAATTCCCAACCGCCCTACTGCCCGCGGAGTTCGGCCAGGATCCGGTCGCCGCCGTAGACCCCGAGCGCCTGGACGATCGCATCGACGTGCACGGAGACCGCCCGCGGCACGCTGTCGGTATAGACGAACCGGTTCGGCAGCATCTCGATGTTGCCGTCGAAGACCAGGCCGACGACCTCCAGCTGCCGGTTGACGATGCCACTGCCCGAGTTGCCACCGATGATGTCGTTGGTGCTGACGAAGTCGACGGCCGCGCTCATGTCGATCCGCTCCGCGGCGTCGATCCAGATCTGCGGCAGGCTGAACGGGTACTTGCCGTCGAACTCGGCGTGGCGCGCGTAGAGTCCGTAGAACGACGTGCGGTACGGCGCGATCGTGCCATTGAACGGAAAGCCGCGGACAACGCCGTCGCTGAAGCGCAGCGAGAAGGTCGCGTCCGGCGAGATCTTGTTGCCGTAGACCGCGAACAGCGCCCGGCCGACCTGCTCGCCGAGCGCCTCTTCCTGCTCGGCGAGCCAAGACTGCACTCGCTCCACGCCGCGCACCAGCCGATCGAGCACCAAGGCAATGCGCAGCGCCAGGTCGTCACTCTGCGCCAATGCGACCTCGTCCTGCGCCAACGCCTGGTCGACGAACGCCGCGTCCGCCATCCCGCCGCGTTCCAGCGCCTGCGCGATGTCCTCGGGTTCGCGCCCGTCGAGCAAGACGGCGCGGTACGGGTCGCTGCGCGGCAACCAGTCGGCGGCCCGCGCCAGGTGATCGATGAACGAAGCCCGCTCGTAGGCCGACATCTCCACCTGCATCTCGCGGGCGCTCACGGCGTGGGCCTCCCTGCGCGCGGCGGTGGGGGCGCGCACCGCGCGGACAATCTCGAGCGCGCGCGCCAGATGCTTGGAGCCACCCGGCGTGTGGAACCGCCGCTGCGGCTCGAGCGCGGTCTTCGCCGCGGCCACCTCTTCCAGGCGCTCCCAGAGCTGTCCGAACCGCTGCCGCAGACCGTCATCGGCGAACACGTGGCGGCGGAACTCGGCCTCGGCTTCGACCTTCGCTTGCATCAAGCGCTCGTCCAGCAGCCCGCCGTGGTAGCCGGCGTAGGCTTTCTGCGCGTTCTCGTAGTTGAGGATCTGCGGCCGCAGCGCGCGCTCTTGCTCCTCGTCGTCGGAAGCGAGCTGTCGCATCACTGCCAACCGGTTGTCGATCAGCTGGCGCACCATCGGGTAGGCGGCGTCGGCCAAGAAGTCCATCTGCGCTTTGGTCTTCAGCCGCTCGGTCGAACCCGGGTTGCCGGTGACGAACACAACCTCGCCCTCGATCGGGCCCGTGCTGCTCCAGCGAAAGTAGTGCGCCGCAGTGTCGGCGGGGGCGCCGTTCTCATAGGCGCGGCAAAAGGCGAAGTCGATGCTGTAGCGCGGGTAGGTGAAGTTGTCGGGATCGCCGCCGAAGTGCGCGATCTGCAGGTGTGGCGCGCACACCAACCGCACGTCGGCGAACACCTTGTAGAGATACAGCTGATAGACCGCGCCCTGGTGCAGCGAGATGATCTCCGGTGTCAACTCGGGCTGCGCCGCCGACGCCTCGGCTTCGATGCGCGCCCGGTTCTCCGCGCGCCGCGCGGCGGCATCGGCCGCCGGCATCTCGGACGTGATTCCGGCATTGATCTGGTCGGTGATGTCGCGCATCGAGACGAGCTGCTGCACGGTCAGGTCGGGGATCGGCACCTCCTCACCGAGGGCGGTGGCGTAGAACCCCGTCTTGACCCAGTCCTCGGCCGGCGGCGACACGGCGGCGATCTGACCACGCACGCAGTGGTGGTTGGTCATGATCAATCCCTTGGGCGAGACGAACGACGCCGAGCAGCCATCACCGAACCGCAGCGACGCGAGCCGCAGTGCGTCCAGCCATTCCTGGCTGGGCTTGAAGCCGTACTCCTTCTCCAGGTACGCCAGCGGTGGATTCTCGAAGGTCCACATCTTGCCCAGCTCGAGCTTGCCCTGGGCCGGCGCCGTGGCCGCGGAAAGGACGAGGACAGCGAGCGCGGAAGAACGAAGAGCGAGTCCTGTCATGGCTGTTGGAGGGGCGGGGGACGACCCGGCAACGGGTCGTCGGATTCAGTCGTAGGCGATCGCGCTGTAGCGCATCAGCTTCTCGAGACGGTGGCGGGATTCGATGTAGCGCACCGTGCCCGAGCGCCCGCGCATCACCAGCGAGTGGGTGATGGCGCCGGACCGCGTGTAGCTGACGCCGCGCAAGAAGGTGCCGCCGGAGATGCCGGTGGCGGCAAGGAACGTGTCGTCGCTGCCGACCAGGCGGTCCAGGTCGAGGATCTCGTCGACATCGGTCCCCGCTTCGGCGAGCTGCGTCCGCTCGGCGTCACTCTGTGGATCGAGACGGGCCAGCATCTCGCCGCCGATCGAACGGATCGCCGTCGCCGCCAGCACGCCCTCCGGAGTGCCGCCCGTGCCCATCATCACGTCGACTTCGGACGTCGGGTCGACGGCCATCAGCGCACCCGCGACGTCGCCGTCGGTGTGCAGCTGGATGCGCGCGCCGCTCGCGCGGATCCGACCGATCAGCTCGCGGTGCCGTGGCTTGTCCAAGACGAAGACGACCAGGTCGTCGACGTCCTTGCCCAACGCCTGCGCCACGCTGGCGAGATTGGTCTCCACCGAAGCATCGAGGTCGACCGTACCGGCGGCGGCCGCCGGCACGACCAGCTTCTGCATGTAGTAGCTGGGCCCAGGATCGTACATCGTGCCCGCCGGCGCGATGCCGACGACCGCGATGGCGTTCGGCCGGCCCAGCGCCAGCAGATTGGTGCCTTCCACCGGGTCGACGGCGACGTCGACCGCGGGCCCGTCGCCGGTACCGACGTCCTCGCCGTTGAACAGCATCGGCGCCTCGTCTTTCTCGCCTTCGCCGATGATGACCCGGCCGCGGATCTCAAGGCTGCCGAACATGAAGCGCATCGCCTCGACCGCGGCCCGATCACCGTCGTTCTTGGCGCCCTTGCCGAGCCATCGCCCGGCACTGAGTGCCGCGGACTCGGTCACGCGAACGAGGTCGAGGGCGAGATTGCGGTCTGGGGCAAGGCTCATGACGGGCTATCGGGGCGGTGGGCGAAGGCCGTCAGTTTGCGGCGCCGGCGCGTAGCTCGTCCAGCACCCGCTGCGCCTCATAGATCACCTGCAGCGATTCTTCGATCGCCTCGACGTGCACCGACACCGACCGCTGGCTGTCACTGCGAAAGACGAAGCGGTTGGCGAGCTGCTCGATGTTCCCATCGAAGATCAAGCCGACGACGCGGAGCTCCGTATCCACCACCGGGCTGCCGGAGTTGCCGCCGATGATGTCGTTGGTGCTGACGAAGTTGACCGCCTTGCGCATGTCGACGCGGTCTTGGCGTTCGAGCCACAGCTCCGGCAGGTGGAACGGGTCCTGATTGCCGAACTCGGTATTGCGTGCGAACAAGCCGTAGAACGTGGTGCGGTAGGGAGCCAGCGTCCCGTTGTAGGGGTAGCGCAGCACGCGGCCGTCGCTGAAGCGCAACGTCATCGTCGCATCCGGGCTGATCGAGTCCCCGTACACGGCATACAAGGCCTGGCCGACGAGCTGCTCCTGCGAAGCCTCGCGCGCCGCGATCTCCTCGGAACGCCGCAGGTTCTCCGCCATCATCGGCACCAGCTGGCGCGCGACGACGACAGCGTGGTCTTCCGACGCGTTCACCGCCTCCATCCCGCCTCCGAGCAGCGCTTGCACCAGCTCCGGATCGCCGATCTTGCTACCGGCCAGCAGCACCGAGGCCATCGCCGCCGGACCATTGCCGGTCAACAACGCCACGTACGGGTCCTCCTCGCCGAGCCAACGCACCGCCAAGTTGACGTGATCGATGAACAGCGCCTGCTGCAACGGGCTCATGCCCACCTCGATCTCACCGACCATTTCGCGCGCGATCTCGCGCTCTTCCTCACTGGTCTGCGGATCGACGGCCTGCACGATGGCGACCGCCTTTGCCAGGTGCGGCGAATAGCTCGGCACTTGCAGCTGCAGCTTGGCCTCGAGCGCAGTCTTCTCGGCGGCGAGATCGGCCAGCGACGACCAGACTCCACCGAAACGCTCGGCCAGCGCGGGCTCGGCCTCGACGGCGGCGCGGAACTCCCCCTCGAACGCGCGCTTCTGCTGCATCAGGGTCTCGTCCTGCAGACCACCGAGATAACCGTCCAGCGCCTTCACCGAGTTTTCGTCGCCGAGAATGATCGTGCGCAGCTGCTCCTCGAGCACCGGAAACCGCCGGACGAAGTCGCGCAGGATCGCCAACCGGCTGCGCAACAAACCCAGCGTCACCGGGTAGTTCGCATCCCGCATGTACTCCATCTGTGCCGTGGTCAGCAGCCGCCCGGTCGAGCCCGGATTGCCGGTGACGAACACCAAGTCCCCCTCGCCCGCACCGGCCGAGTTCCACCGGAAGTAGTGCGCGCCAGTGTCGGCGGGCTCGCCGTCGACGTAGGCCCGGCAGAAAGCGAAATCGATGCTGTAGCGCGGGTAGGTGAAGTTGTCGGGATCGCCACCGAAGTGCGCGGTCTGCAGATGCGGGGCACACACCAGCCGCACGTCGTCATAGACGTTGTAGAGGTAGAGGTGGTACGCGGCGCCTTGGTGCAGCTTGACGATCTCCGGCTTGAGGCCCGGGTGGTCCGCCTTGGCAGCGGCGAGGATCGCCTTCTGATTGGCATCCCGCTGCTCGGCCGCGGCCGCGTCGTCCAACCCCTCGGTGGCTTCGAGCATTGCTTGGGTGACGTCGCGGGTCGACGCCAGCTGCTGCACGGTCAGCCCCGGAATCCGCACCTCGTCTTCGAGCGATCGCGCGTAGAAGCCGTGCTTGACCCAGTCCTCCCCCGGCGGTGACACCTCGGCGATGTTGTCGCGCACGCAGTGGTGGTTGGTCATGATCAACCCCTTGGGCGACACGAACGACGCCGAGCACCAATCGCCGAAGCGCAGTGAGGCCAGGCGGAGCGCGGCCAGCCAGTCGGCATCGGCTGCAAACCCGTACTCCTCTTCGAGATAGGCGAGCGGTGGGTTTTCGAACGTCCACATCTTGCCCAGCTCGAGCTGGATCTGGGCGCGTGTCGGGGCGGCGGCCAGGGCCAGGGCGATCAGCGCCGCGGGCCCACGCAGAACGGTCATGTGCATGTCGCGAGTGGGTTGCCTGAAGGGATGGACCGCGAACAATACGCACGCTCCGGCGCCGGCGCGTGCGCAACTTCACCGTTCTGTCGGCGCGGATTCAGGGCTGCACGCGCACGTGCACTCCGTTGCTCAAGATCGTCCCCACCAGGGCCTGGACGTAGACATCGATCCCGATCAGCGGGGTCAACGGCGAGCCGGGCAAGCTGACCACCGATCGGCCGGCTGCATCGAGGACGCCACCGGCGATCGGCGCCCACGGCGGTGCCAAGAACAGCCAGCCGAACGGCGGCAGCGTCATGGTCGACTGGTTGAGGGCGGCCACCGCCGCATACGGGGCACCGGCACGGCCGCGCAGGTGCAGGTCCAGCGGACCGCCACCGCTCGGCCAGACCGGCACATCGACGGCCACCGGAGCACCGAAGCTCGCGGCACCGGCGAGCACCGTGCGCTCGATCGCCTCCCGGCCCAATTGGGTCAGCACCAGCGAGTGCGGCGTCGCGGGCACGAAGTCGTACAGCTTCTCGCCGGTCACGGCGTTGTAGAAGAGCAAGCCCGAGGTCACCGAGCCGGTGCAGTCCTGCGCGCCAAACAACAAGTGCACGCGCGTGTTCGGGTAGTGAGTGTCGGCGGCCGGGTGCAGGATGCTCTCTTCGAGATGCTCTCGTGGCGTCGGATTGGGCGAACACTTGATGCACAACGCCGGGCCGAAGATGCCGGACTGCGCACTGCACGACGGCTGGCCGCACTCGATCACGAAGGGTGGAAACAGCTGCGCGCACTGCGCAGGCCAAGACGCCGGCGGCGGCTGCGGACACATGAGGTCGTAGCGCGCCATCGGCGGTCCGCCGCTGAAGACCGCCAGATCGAGATACCGCTCCGCATTCCAGGTGCTCAGCGCGTAGCCGAGAACACCTGCCCCCGACGAGGTGCCGAGCGCGGCGAACATGCCCTCGGTGTGATACCGGTCGTGCACCCACGCCAACAGCGTCGCGAACCGGCACGACTGCTTGCGCACCGACAGCGGGTCGGAGAACCAACCCGGCGTCATCGCGTGGTCGACGACGCGAAAGCCGTGCGCCTGCAGCGCGAGCAACACCGGCAAGCCACCCGACTCCGAGCTGTAGAGGGCCTGCCCGGCACCGCCGTTGGCGAGGAGCAGCGTGCCCAAGAACGGCACTCCGGGCGGCGGCTCACTGATCTGCACGTGCGCCTGCACCGTCGGCAAGCCGGCGCAGTCGATCTGCAGCCCATCGTTCGTGGTGCGCGGGATGGGCTGCAAGCCGGGCACGCCGGTGAACAAGACCGTGACCGACCCCAGCGTCGTCGGCGGCCCCTCGGTGCACAGGGTCTGCGCGGAGGGCATCGCGGCGAGCGCGAGCACCCAAACAACGGGCCAGGTCGTCTTCATGAACATCTCTCCCCAGAGAAAGCCGCGTTGACAACGCGACTTCCATGGTACTTGGGCCGGCTGCAAGGCCAACCCCCTGGCCCCCTGGGACCACGGGCTCGCAGCTACTTGCCAGGCCGCAACGCCATCGCCGCGAATCCGCACACCGCGGCCACGACCAAGCACACCCCCGCTTGACCGTACTCGCCGAAGATCAGTGCGCCGGTGCCCGGCAGAGTCGCGTAGACCAGCCCCGCGCCGCAGAGCGCGGCGAGCACTGCGCGGCCGAGATCGCGATCGACTTCGACTTCCGGACAACCCGCGGCGATCGGCCGCCAGCCCGGCCCGCCGGGCCGCACCTTGCGGAAGAAGCGCCGCAGATGGTCCCGGTCGTTGGCCGGCGTGGCGAAGGTCACCAAGAGCCACGCGGCGATGGTCAACGCCGCCACCATCGCCATCCGGTACTCGTCGCGGCGCAGGTCGGCGGGCAGCGCCTGGGTGAAACCATCGCGGCTCACCAACCAGTAGAAGCCGAGCGAGGCGACCATGGCCACGATCTCGGTCCACGCGTTGATGCGCCACCAGAACCAGCGCAGCATGAAGACCGCGCCGGTGCCGGCGCCGAGCGCGGCCAAGAACTTCCACGCCTCGTCGACCGAGAGTCCGGCTCGGTTCATCCAGTAGGCCACGCCGGCGCCCACGGCGAGCACGAGCACCGACGCTGCTCGGGAGACCCGCGCCAGCTGACGATCCGAGGCGCCCGGTCGGGAGAAGCGGTGATACACGTCGTTGACCAGGTAGCTCGCCCCCCAGTTCATCTGCGTGCTGATCGTCGACATGAACGCCGCGAAGAACGTCACCAGCATCAAGCCGCGCAGGCCCTCCGGCGCCAGCTCGGCCATCACCCTGGGAAAGCCGACGCCCGGGTCGGTGTCGGCGCTGGTGTCGGTCGCCCAGGTGCGCAACTCCGGATACATCGCCAGCGCGGCGAACGCCACCATCAGCCACGGCCACGGCCGCACGCAGTAATGCGCGACCTGGTACCAGAGCGTCGCCAACGTCGCGTGGCGCTCGTCCCGACAAGCGGCCATCCGCTGCACTACGTAGCCACCGCCACCGGGCTCGGCGCCCGGATACCACGTCGCCCACCACTGCACGAACAGCATCACGGAGAACACGCCGACCGGCATCCACGGATCCTGCGCGGTGAAGTCGGGGAGGAAGTGGAACGCCTGGTCGCTGCCGAAGTTGGTGGTCACCCGTTCGCGCAGCGCGTCGATGCCGCCGACGTGGTCGACCGCGAGCCATGCCAGGGCGATGCAACCGCCCATCGCCAAGAAGAACTGGATGAAATCGGTGACCGCGACCCCCCACATGCCGGACAGCACGCTGTAGATGCCGACGATCGCCAGCAGACCGACGATCAGCCACAAGTCGGTGGAGTCGTCCGCCGGCAGGTCGGCAAGCACCGTGTAGCGCAGCACCTTGACCATGGCGCCGGTGACCCAGCCGATGATGATCGAGTTGATCAACAGAGCGACGTAGATCGAGCGGAAGCCGCGCAGGAACGCCGCCGCCCGGCCGCTGTAGCGCAGCTCGATCAGCTCGACGTCGGTCATCACCTCGGCGCGGCGCCACAACCGCGCGTAGACGAAGACGGTGAACATGCCGCCCAGCGCAAACGCCCACCAGAACCAGTTGCCGGCCAATCCGTCCTTGGCCACGATCCCGGTCACCGCCAAGGGCGTGTCGGCGGCGAACGTGGTCGCCACCATCGAGGTGCCCGCCAGCCACCACGGCATGGCGCGGCCGGAGACGAAGAACTCCGCCGCGCTCGAGCCCGCGCGGCGCGACAGCGCGGCGCCGATGCCGAGCACGACGGCGAAGTAGCCGGCGATGATCGCCCAATCGAGGGTGCTGAGCTGCATCGGCGCCCAGTCAACGCGGCCGGCCGGGCCCGCGCATCAGGAATCATGGAATCCATGCTCGACCAGCCTGCGGGGCGGGCGGTAACCGCGTATGACTGACCACACATGAACCGCCTCAGGCTTCCACTGTTGTTGTGCTGCGCGCTCGCCGGCGAGGGCCTCGCCCAAGAGCGACCCGTGGCGCTGGTCGGCGCCCGCATCCTGCCGGTGACCGGACCGGCGATCGACGCGGGCGTCCTGGTCGTGCAGGACGGGGTGATCGCCGCGATCGGTGACCGGGACACCGCGGTCCCCGCCGACGCCGAGCGCATCGACGCCAGCGGCAAGACGATCATCCCCGGTCTCGTCTGCACCCACAGCCACGTCGGCGGGCCGGGCGGCGCCGACTCGAGCGCGCCTCTGCAGCCCGAGTGCCGCGTGCTGGACAGCATCAACGTGCGCGACGCCGGACTGCACAAGGCGCGCGCCGGTGGGCTGACGACGCTCAACATCATGCCGGGCTCGGGCCACTTGCTGAGCGGTCAAACGGTCTACGTCAAGCTGCGAGCTGGCGACACGATCGAGGAGCTGGCGCTGCGCCTCGACGACGGCTCCTTCGCCGGTGGCATCAAGATGGCCAACGGCACCAATCCGATGCGCGCGGCGCCGTTTCCCGGCACCCGCGGCAAGTCGGCGGCGCTGGTTCGCGCGCTGTTCACCAAGGCGCGCCGCTACGCCGAGAAGCTCGCCGCCGCCGATGAGGGCGCCCAGCCCGACCGCGATCTGGCACTCGAGCCGCTGGTCGAAGTGCTCGCCGGCAAGCGCGTCGTGCACCACCACACCCACCGCCACGACGACATCCTCACCGTGCTGCGCATCGCCGATGAGTTCGGCTTCCGCGTCGTGCTGCACCACGTCAGCGATGCGTGGAAGGTCGCCGACGAGATCGCCGCGGCCGGAGTGCCGTGCTCGGTGATCCTCGTCGACAGCCCCGGCGGCAAGCTGGAGGCGATGGACATCGCGCTGGAGAACGGCGCGGTGCTGGAGCGCGCCGGCGTCGACACCGCATTCCACACCGACGACGGCATCACCGACTCGCGGGTGTTCTTGCGCATGGCCGCGCTCGCGGTGCGCGCCGGCATGTCGCGGCAGAAAGCGCTGGAGGCGTTGACTCTGGTCGGCGCGCGCATTCTCGAGCTGGAGGACCGCATCGGCAGCCTGGAGGTCGGCAAGGATGCGGACCTCGCGGTGCTGTCGGGCGACCCTTTCAGCGTCTACACCAAAGTCGAGCAAACCTGGGTCGACGGGCAGCTCGTGTTCGACCGCAGTCGGCCCGAGGACCGGCTGGCGGCCGAGGGCGGCATGGGAGCGAGCGACGACCAGGCTTGGTATCTGTGCTGCGCCCAAAAGGGCGCGCAGGAGTAGGGCGATGTCGAGATTCGATGCGATCGTCGGACGGGCCTGTCTCGCAATCCTGCCGGTCCTCCTGAGCACTGCGCCCGCACAGGTCGCGGTCCGCGGCGACACCGTCCACCCGGTGTCTGGACCACCGATCACCGACGGGGTCGTGGTGGTGCAGGACGGCCGGATCACCGCGATCGGTCCGGCCGCCTCGACGCCGATCCCCGAGGGGTTGCGCGTGCTTCGCGCCGCGGTCGTCACGCCCGGCTTGATCGACGCGCATTCGGTGATCGGTCTCGCCGGCTACCTCAACCAAGATCAAGATCAGGACCAGCTAGAGCGGAGTGCCGCCACGCAGCCCGAGCTGCGCGCGCTGGATGCCTACAACCCGCGGGAGCGCCTGGTCGAATGGGTGCGCGGCTTCGGTGTCACGACCCTGCACACGGGCCACGCCCCCGGCGCGCTGGTTCCCGGCCAGACCATCGTGGTCAAGACGCGCGGCAACAGCGTCGAGGCCGCACTGCTCGACGACTACGCCGCCCTGGCGGTGACGCTCGGCAGCGGCGGCCTCGGCCGCGAGGGCAAGTCGCCCGGCACGCGCGGCAAGGACGTCGCCATGCTGCGCTCGCTGCTCACCAAGGCCCGCGGCTACGCCGCCAAGCGCGACGCCGCCGATGGCGACAAGCAGCCCGACGTCGACCTTCGCCTCGAGGCCCTGCTGCCCGTGCTCGCCGGCGAGGTCCCGCTGCTGGTCACCGCCCACCGCCAGCTGGACATCCAGTCGGCGCTCCGGCTGCGCGAGGAGTTCGGCTTCAAGCTGCTGCTCGACGGTGGCGCCGAGGCCCACCAGATGCTCGACGCGCTGCGGGCGGCCGAAGTGCCGGTGATCGCCCACGCCCCCCTGGCTCGCCACCGCGGCGACCTGCAAAACGCGACGTTCGAGCTCGGCGCGCTGCTCGAGGGCGCCGACATTCCGTTCGCCTACCAGAGCGGCTACGAGAGCTACGTGCCCAAGACGCGGGTAGTGCTGTTCGAAGCCGCGATCGGCGCCGCCCACGGGCTGGGCTTCGACGGCGCGCTGCGCGCGATCACGCTGGCGCCGGCGCGGATTCTGGGGCTGGCGGACCGCATCGGCAGCCTCGAAGTGGGCAAGGATGGCGACCTGGCGCTCTACGACGGCGACCCGTTCGAGTACACGTCGCACTGCGTGGCGACGGTGATCGAGGGGGAGGTGGTGTTCGAGGGTCGCCGTTAGCGGCCGGATCGACGCTCAGCCCCGACCCCGGCCAGCGCCCCAGCGAGGTCCATTTTGCTGAAACTATCGGGCGGGGGGCCGACACTCACTCCACCCCCAGCTCTGGCTCGAAGACGCAACAGAATGAGAATCGCTCACCTCGTCACTTGGTGCACCCTGGTCTCCGTTCTCCCGTCGCAGGGCGGGATCCCCCTGTTCGGCGCCAAGTACCTCGGCGGTGAGTTCGAGGAAGATGCCGCCGCGCACCCCGTGAGCCGCGCTTGGCCTTCGAGCCTGCCGCGGGCGGGCGCGTTCCGCCAGGTGGTCGCCGCACGATGGACCGCGCAGGTGAGACCCGACGCCATCGCGTTGACCGGCGATGAGCTGGTGATCTTCGCGGCGCCCGGGATCCACTCCCACATCGGCACCGTCCCGGGCACGGATGGCCTATCCGTCCTCGATGTCGCCACCGTGCGCGGCCGCGGGACTCCGGACGACTCCAATCCCGCCCACGACGCCCTGGCACTGGCGTGTGCCAGCGGGCTGAGCATCCTGCGCTTCGACCCTCTGACCGAAGCTGCTTCCGTGGAGACCGTCTCGAGCTCGACGTGGAGCGGAGCGACACGAATCGCGGTGCATCCCACCGACCCGACGGCGATCTTCGGCATCAGCGCGGACAACGAGCTGCTCGTCGCGCTGGACAACGGCTCGGGCTACGCCGATGCGTCACTCATCACGCCCCTGTCACAGAACGTCTTTGCGATCGAGTGCTGCGATTGGGAGGGCGATGGACAGTCCGAGGTGGCGGTACTGACCGACCAGGGCTTGACCGTGTACGACCGGCTGGGCGGCATCCGCGCCGCGTTCGCCGAGGACACCGGCGCGGGCGCATTGGCCCTTCTGTCGGGCCCCACTGCCGAAGATCAGTTGGCGTGGCTGCGATCGGTCGACAACTCGCCAGAAGTCGCCGTGGTCGGCCAGATCGTCGCCGCGCCGATGGTGACGCCCCTCGCCCAGGACTACGTCGCGATCACCGCCGCGGACTGGACGCAGAGTGGCACTCCCGACCTCATGCTGTCGACCGCGGACAATCGCGCAGCGACGCTCCTGTTCAATTCTGGCAGCGAGGTGCCTCAGTACCAACACGCGCCCGGCACAGCTGTGGACGTCGCGACGTCGGTGACTGCGACCCGGATCGCCAACACGTGTGCGCCGGTGGCCGACGACTTCGACGGCGACTCCGACATCGACGTGTTCATGCCGGTCGAGGGCTCGACCGCGCAGTCGATCGACTGCAGCTACACGTGGATTCAGTCCAAAGTCATCCACGGTCAACCGAGCTACGTGACCGGATTGCTCGCCTCGACCCCCAGCGTGACGTTGACACTCAACCACGTCCCCGGAGCCACCCACATGCAAGTCGTGTACTGGGCGGTTGACGTCACCGGACAGCTCTCTCCCAAGCCGACGCAATCTGCACTGGTCGCGCCCGAGTTCACCGAATGGACAACCGTGGTCAGTCAGGGCCACCTCGACGCCGGCGGGACTTACGTGATCATGGTCCGCCCCGTTCTCGCCTCGAAAGGCATCGTTACCGACGCCAACCCCGCCGAGTTGATCGAGATCCAAACGGACTACACACCTCCCCCGACCCCGGCAGGCGGAGTCAAATTCTTTGTCGGAGGCACGCGAATCACCGGAGGTACCGTGACGCCCGAAGTCCCGCCCGGACCTCCGCCGGGAAATCCGCCGACCGTGGACTGACGAGGAGAGCAGCCCGGGGGCCCCATTCAGCGGACGCTCCGGGTCGATCGCGGCGGGCCCGGGTCGATGCCCACGACGCGCAGCCCCGCGAAGTGATGGGGGTGCTCGCGGCCGCGGCGCCCGGCGACGAGCTCTCGACCGGCGCGCATCGCCTCGGCGATCCCCGCGCCCTGTCTCCATTCCGTCAGGCAGGCCGCCAACAGATCTTCGGTGGCGCCCACCGACAGCGCGCCGTGCGCGAGGACCACGCATTGCGCGCCCGCTCGGATGAACGCGCCACCCAGATGACCCGCCCCATCGTCGCCGATCCGGTCCGGCCCATCGGCCGCGTCGCACACCCCCAGCAAGACGAGCGGTGGCGCGCGCAGACGCTCGACGCCGTCGGCAAACAGCAGTTCGGTGCCGGTCTCGCCAGCCAGGACAATCGCTGCGGAGCGCTCGACCGCCAAGTCTTGGACTCCATGGGTGAAGAAGCACCACGCGTCTGCCCCTCGAGCGGCGGGGGTCGCGAGCACCGACGCGCGCGCGTCCGGCCCCCAGGCATCGACCCGCTCCGCGGGGCCGAACGCGCCGCCGATCGCCTCGCGGCGCCGCGCGTCCAACGCGAGCGCATCCACACCCCACCGAGCGCCAAAGTCGGCGTCGACGGGCGGATCGCCGATCAGCACCAAGCGTGACCCCGCGTTGGCGTTCGCGCCCGCCGGGCCGGCTCTCCGATCGCGGAGAGCCGTCCCCAGCGTCATCGAGGGTAGAAAGATCAGTGGCTTCGCCAACCCCAGCCAAGTGTCACCCCAGGGCAGCGCTTGCAAGACCTGCCCGTTGTCCTCGAAGCCGACGACCACGACTTGGCTCCAGCCATCGATGCGTTCTCGGAGCGCGGGCGAGAACAACCGGTCACGGACGGCGGCCGCCCGCTGGCGGAATGCGGACACACCTGCGTGGCTGCGGCGACCCTCGTCGGGAACCTCGTCGATCTCGCGCGCCAAGGCGCGGAGGTCGCCGCGCAGTGCACGGTCGACCGGGGTCGTATGGGCATCTTGGCCGACGCCGTCGATCGCCAGCATGGTGGCGGAATGCGAGCCAACACACAGCATCAGCGCTCCGCCGCCTGGCGGGAGCAGTGCGCGGACGTCGGCAAGCTGCGCACGCGGGGCGGCAAACCGCCGCGACAGCATGCCCATGGCCAGCGCGGATTCGAGATGGTCGAACGCGGCGGCCACGCCGGCCTCGGAGTCGAGGACCATGAGGTCCAGCCGCAACAGGGTGGCCAACAAATCGCGGCGGGCGAGGAACTGGAACAGCCCGACGCCGCCCGCGCGCTCGGGCATGTGCGCCAGCTGCGAAAACCACGTCTCGGCAGCTGCGGCGAGCTCGGCGCGCGCCGTCAGAAGAGCTTGCCGGTCCGCGCCCCGCGCGATGACCACGCGCGCGCGTTGGGCCAACGCCTCACCCGCGTGCTTGGCGTCGGACAACGTGTGGGGATCGATCTTCAGTGCCAGGTCGGCGGCGCGTTCGGCCTCGCCGGCATCCAACCACGCATCCACCGCCTCGAGGCCACAACGCCAGTGCAAATGTGGAGGTAGACCCTCGCCGAGCAGGCGCTCCAGCTGTTGCGCCACCTGCCACTGCTCTTCGAGTGGACGTTGCCGGCGCCCGGCGATGGCAGCCCTCGCCTCCAGATCCACACGCCTGTCGGCGAGCGCACCGACGAGTTGCTCGTCACCGAGCGCGGATCGAGCCCGAATCTCGGCGAGCTCGTAGTCGCCGCCCGCCAGAGCAGCATCGATCGCGAACAACGTCGCGCGCGCCCGATCTTCGACATCCTCGCTGCACGCCAAGAACGCACGTGCGTCGACCTCGGCGAGATCCGGCAAACCCAGCGCCAGATGGACCCGCACCCGCTCTCCCAAGGCAGTGCGAAACGACCTTCGCACCAGACGGTAGTCCCGGTACTCGGGATCGGCCCGCCACTTTTCCAGCAGCCGGAACGCGGCCCGCAGGTGTCCGACGCCTTCCCACGGTCGGCCGCGCAGCCGCGCGACGGTCGAGAGCCCGGTCCAGGCCCAGGGGTGATACCACGACGTCTTCCCCGCGACGACCTCGGCAAACCGCGCCTCGGCGAGGACCAGGTCCGGCGGCTCCCCCGCCAGGGCAGCTTGGCCCTCGGTCGCCAACCGCTGCGCGTGCGGTACGGCGTCGCTCGCTTCCTGCGCTGGCGACGTGCCGGCACCGCCGAGCACGGCCAATGTCACCGCAAGGGCGCATCCGCGCTGAAGCGGCGACCTCGATACCTGGCAACCACACGCCAGCGCGTCTCTTGCGGCTGCTGCAGCACGAAATCCCGGTCCAGTGTCCATGTCGTCTCCGTCAGCTCGCCACTCTGTCCTCCCGCAATCGCGCGGTCCGGATCCTCCGGGTCGAAGAGGTGCACGGTGAACACGGCTGCCGGGACGCTGCAGCTCCACTGCAGCCGCACGATATCGCCGGAGACGGTTGGCGCTGCCAGCTGCAGCCGCGGATCACCAAGTGAGCGCCGGTCGTCGGGCTGCGGTCCGCCGAACGCGCGGAACAGGATCACCAACAAGACCGCGGCCGCCGCCACCGCAGCCCACGCTGGCCAGCGCCGCGGCGCGGCGGGTTTGCCGGCCGCCGCCAAGCGCCGCAGCCTACTGCCCACTTCGGGGGCGTCGCCGCCGGTGCCCTCCAACGCCTCCGCCATGACGACTCGCTCTCGCTCGCCATCGGCGTCGAGGCATTCCTGCAGCGCACGCAGCTCGCGCAACGAGCTGCGAAACGCCTCGTTGCTCCGCGCGGCCGCGGCGACCTCGGCGTCGTCAACGCGCCGATCACCGGCGAGAACCTCGGTCAGAAGCCGCATGTCACGTTCGTTCAAGGGCGCGCCCATCACCGTTCCTCCGCCCGACGGAACCATCGGCGCAACGCCTCGAGGCCACGGTAGTAGCGCGTCTTGGCAGTGTTGGGGGAAAGCCCGAGAGTTCGCGCAATCTCGTCGAAGGTCAGCCCCTCGTAGTGCTTGAGGCGGATCACCGCCGATTCCTCCGGCGCCAGCGTCGCCAAGCCGGACACCATCTGCTCGGCGTCGAAGAGCCCCTGGATCGTGGCGGCCTCGGGTTCGGCGACCTCTGTGATCGATAGGGTCGACCGCCGTGCGCGCCGCTGCGCGTTGCGCAGCTCGAGATCACAGACGCGAAACGTCCAAGTCTCCAGCGAGGCGTCGCCGCGAAAATCGGGCAGGCGCCGCCAAACGATCGCCAGCACGTCCTGCGCCACGTCGGACAGGGCTTGGGATCCCAGCGGGGACGCGGTACGTCGGTCCAGCGCCGCCAAGAAGCGCGGCACACACGCGAGGCGTTGGATCAGCCGGTCGAGGCCTTGCGCATCACCGCCGAGGGCCGCTTCGACGAGACGCCGGTCGTCGGCGTGGCCAGCTTTGGGCGGGGTCCCCGGGCGCGCGCCGGAAGGCTCGGTCGCTGAGTCGCGCCGGAACATCCGGAAAGATTACTTTGTGCGCGGGGGTCGATGCCATCCCCCTCAGTGCGCCTGCGGCGCGCCGGACGCGCCCAGCCGCCAGGCGAACCGACGCCGCGCGAACAGCCGCACCCGCTGCAGCTCCTGCCGCAAAGACCGGTGCGTGAGGCACGAGTTCGCGCAGTCCACGCTGCCAAACCGATCACAGGCGATGGTCTCCGCGCGGATCCTCTCAGCGACCGGACCGCGCCAGATCTGGCGCGCACTGGCATCCCGCACGTTCCCCAGCGGAGGAAAGAACCAGCAGGTCTCGACGTCGCCGTTCGGCCGAATGTGATAGTCGCGCATTCCCACGCGGCAAGGTGCAGCTCCACTGAACGTGCGGTCGCCCCGGAAGTGGGCTGGCAGCGCCAACAGTTTGGCATCGCTGGTCTCCACACATCCGCCGGCCCGGCGCAGCGCCACCAACTCGGCGGCGATCTCGGCCAGCTCCGCGAGCTCGTCCGGATCGCGGATCCAGAGCTGCTGCTCGGTCTCGGAGCTCCACGGCCGCACCGGCGAGAAGTCGATGCTGTCCGCACCGATCTCCGACGCCCATCGCGCGGTTTGCACCAGCGTGCGGAAGGTCGAGCGGGTGACGACGGCCTTCAGACGAATGGGGAATCCAACCTGCTGCCGCGAACGCTCCGCGCTGAGCGATCGCACGGCCCGCTCGACCTGCGCGGTGGCCCCGCGCACACCGCGGGTCACGTCGTTGATGGATGGCTCCCAAGAGTCCACCGATACATCGATGTTGAACGGCCGCGCCGCGACCACGCGCCGCACGGTCTTTGGCCGCAGCGCCGACCCGTTGGTGATCACGCCAAAGCTCAGCCTGCGGCGGTGGCAGAACTCGAGCAAGTCCACGAACCCCCTCTTCAGAAAGGGCTCGCCGCCGGAGAACTGGATCCGATAACGCCCGATGAACTTCTGCAGACTCGCCAGCGCCGCCTTCCACTCCTCGATGGAGAGTTCGTCGCGATACTCGTCCAGACGCCAGAACCGGCAGTATTGACAGCGGTAGTTGCAGCGCTCATTGATGTGAGCGCGGATCGAGGAGGGACGCGTCCAATCGACCCTGGTCCGCAGGCGCAAGGCTTCGGTCGTCACCGAGCGTGCGTACGCGCGCGCGGCCGCGATTGCAGAACGCGCATTCATCCTGCTGGAAGGGTATCACACAGGGGCCGGGATCGTGTTTCTCGCCGACTCAGCTCTCTCGGCTTGCGGGCTCTGCTCGACGCCCACACCTGGCGCGCATCCCCAACATCAATGGCATGTCGGGCACACCTTCTGGCATCGCGAACCGCCGCCCCGGCAACCGCCGCATTCCCTCGAACAGCTGGCAACCATTGGTGTGCGGGTACTCGCGCAGCTCCTCGACGACGAGCCCCGCGCCCGCCGCCGCGGTGACGATCTGCGCCACGGTCCACTGATAGCTGACACACGCGTGCGGGTTCTCGAAGGCCTCGGCGACCGCCGCCCGCTGCATCGGCACCAAGCCGTCACCGGAGCGGGCGACGTAGTCCGACACGCCGCCCTCTTCCTCGATCGGTTGGTCGAGGAAGTAGCCGTCGATCACGCGCCCCTCGCCGTTGAAGCTCCACGCAATCGGATGAAACTCCAGCAGGACAAGAGCCCCGCCGGGGGACAGCACGCCCGCGACGCCGCGCATCCAGCGCGGGAGATCCGCGATCCAGCCGATGGCGCCATAGGTGGCGAAGGCGACATCGAAGGACTCGAAGCCCGCCACATCCTCCATCCACGCGCAGACCTCGGCCTGGACGAACGTAGCCCCGATGCCCGCTTCGGCAGACAGCGTCTTGGCGAACGCCACGGCCTCATCGCAAAAGTCGACGCCGGTGACCGAGGCGCCGAGGGCGGCCAAGCTCAGGGTGTCCTGGCCGGAGTTGCACTGCAGGTGCAGCACGCGGCGGCCGGAGACGTCACCGAGCAGCTCCAACTCGTCGGCGAACAGCGTGCTGCCGCCATCGCGCAGGTAGGACGCCTGGTCCAGCTTGTGCCGGTTGTGCGCCTGCGTGGCCGCGTTCCACGAGCGGCGGTTGCGGTCTTGGATCGGGTCGAGCTGCATTGGATCAATGTTCGCGCATCGGGGAGCGAAGCGAGAAAATCGAGTCAGACACCGTACTTACCGTAGTGGGTCTCGTAGTGCTTGACGCGGAGCTTGCGGCGGGTGTTTGCGGAGCTCATGTAGCGGACGCGGCCGAAGATCGGGCGCTCGGGCGCCCAGGGCCGGTCGAACCGGCCCAGGACCCAGCCGATGCCGCTGTAGGAGTTGGGGTTGCGGCCGTCCAGCGCGTAGCGGTTGTTGAGCTCGATCATGATGGCCAGCGCGGCCTCGGGCGAGCGCGACCACTCGAGGATCTTCTTGCCCCACAGCATCCGCAGGTAGTTGTGGATGCGACCCTCGCGCCGCAGCTGGTTCTGCGCCGCGTTCCACAAGCCGTCGTGCGTCGCGGCCGCGTCGAACTCGTCGAGGGAGTAGCAGTGCTCGCGTGGATCGTCGGCGTGCTGCGCGAGGGTGGCGCGCGCCCATTCCGGCAAGGCGGCGAACTCGGCGTAGTCCGGTCGGTGATCGCAGAACACGTAGCCCAGCTCGCGCCAGGTGACGACCTGATCGAGGACGGCTTCGGCCTCGGCCGACATCCCCCACCAGCCCTCGCGCTTGCCGTTCGCCGTGGCTGCCAGCCGGTCTGGCGCCCAGTCTTCCGCATCCGTGATCCGCTGCACGATCTCGGCGGCGCCGATGTGGCCGAAGTGCAGGTGTGCCGACAGCTCGGTGCAGACCTCGACCTCGGGCTGGTTGCGGTCGGAGTAGTGTTGCAGCCGCGCGTCGACGAATCGGTCGAGCAGCGTCGCCGCGGCGCGCGCGCCGCCGCGCACCCCCGCGACGGCGGCCGGGCCGTCGGGCCGCGCGAGCTGCAACGACGCGATCAACGCGTCGAGATCGCCGCTCAGCTGCGTCCCGGTCAACTCTGGCCACCGCTGCGAGACCGCGCGCGCGACGCGCGCGCGGCCGTCGGTGAGTCGCAGCGGCCGCTCGTCGGGCGGCGACTGGAGGTGATCGCGCAGGTTGCGCTGCAAAAAGCGGCGGAAGGCGTAGGCGGTCGGAAAGGCGCGCTCCGCCGCGGCCAACGGCAGCAGACCATTGCCGTCGACCTCCTCGAGACAGACCGGCAGCTGCTCGGCGGCGGCGGCAACCATGCCCGGCAAGAAGAAGCACGGAAACCGATCCGTCACCACCAGGCACGCGCGTTCGGCCAACGCGGCGAGCAGCCCGCGGCCCGCCCCGGGCTTCGGCTCCAGGTAGGCGTAGTAGCGCACGCCGGCCTTGGCACAGGCGCGTGCGTTGTCGGCCATGCCGTCGACGACGAAACGGTGCAGTCTAGGACTGACCCAAGGGTAGTCGCTGCGCAGCGCCTCCAGCACCAACAAGGGCACCTTCAGCGCGCGCGCGCGCTCGGCGGCGCGTTGGAGTCCGAAGTTGGACGTCGTGCGCCGCTGCGCGATCATCCAGTAGAGCACGTAGTCGCCGCCGGAGCGCAACGGTGCCGCGTTGGCGACGGTGACGCGTTCTTCGGGAACCATCGACCGGGCTCACTCCACCGCGATCAGGCCGGAATCGAACAGCGGCGGCTTCGCGCGCAGGCCGCGGTATCCCTCGGCCAGGACGACGTGCCCGACCGGCGCGCGCAAACTCTCGCCGGGTCCAACGCAGACCAACACCTCCGGACAGTACTCGCGGATCGCGGTGCGCACCGCCGCAGTGAAGTCGAAGGTCTCCACCACCTGCGTGCGCGCGGTGTAGTGCAAGATGGCCTGCGGATCCGACGACCACGGCGAAACGACGTCGCCGCGGCCGTCGATCATGGCGACCGCAGGGCGGCGGAAGCGCAGCGATGCCAACGCCGCCTCGGCCTCCACCGCGACCGGCTCGCACAGCGGGGTGTGGAACGGTCCGTGCCCCGCCAACCGGAACGGAAACTCGCGCTTGCCGACCGTTCGCGCCGGCAGCTCGCGCAGCAGCGCACCGACCCCCGCTTCGGTGCCGGCGATCACCTCGTGACCGCCGAGCCGGATCGACGGCCAGACGAAGTGGTCGGCGCCGCGCGCGCGGACCGCCTCGACGACCTCGCCGACGGCCCACCGCGCCTCGGGGTCGATCCGCCAGTCCTCGCCGACACACGAAGTCAGCACCTGGCCGCCGTCGACGCGCGCCTGCAGCCGCGCCATGGTGCGCACCAGCTGCCAGCCATCCTCGACCGACAGCGCACCGGCAGCGGGCAACGCCGTGTACCAACCCAGGGAGTTGCCGGCGACCGCGACCACCTGGTAGCGCTCGCGCAACCGCTCGACGTGCGCCATGGAGCAGAAGTAGATCAGCTCGGCCGCGTTGCGCCCGTCCAGGTGCTGGCTGGCGCGAAACCGCGAGGCGCCGTCGAGCTCGCTGACCGTCGGCTCGGCGGCCTCGCGGCGCGCCGCGTCCGCCAACGCCAGGGCGGCCGCCACCTCGCCGCCGGGACGCAGCGTCGCCGCCAAGGTGCCCAGCTCCGCGCGGCCATAGCTGCCGCGCCCCGGACAGAACAACACCGCGGTGGGTCCGCTCACCTGTCCTCCAACAAGCCGCGCGCGCGCGCCTCGATGTCGCCGACCTGCACGAGCACGGTGTCGGCGGCCGGCCCCAGCGGCACGTAGCTGTCGGCCGCGGTGAGCCGCGCCACCGCCACGCCCCGCGTTCGCGGGCTCTCGGCGATCGCGGCCAACAGGGCCGCGCCGGGCCCCCCGCCGGTGTGTCGGCACTCGTCGACGACCAGCACCCGACCGGTCGCGGCAGCGTGTTCGAGCACGGTCTCCTCCGGCAACGGCAAGAGCCAGCGCAGGTCGACCACCCGCACGGCGACGCCGTCGGCGCGCAGCCGCGCCGCCGCCGTCAGGCTCATGGTCAGACCGTTGGCGTAGCTGACAATGGTCAACTCGTCGCCGTCGGCTGCGTCATAGACCCGTGCCTCGCCGAGCGGCACCGCATCTTCCGGCGGTGGGTACGCAAACTGCCAGTCGCCGACCTCCGGCAGATTCTTGGTCATGTACAGCGCGATCGGCTCCAAGAACACGCACACCTTGCCGTGCTCCGCGGCGGCCGCCACGCAAGTGCGCAGCATGCCGACCGCGTCGTCGGCCCGCGCCGGCACGGCGATGATCAGCCCCGGGATGTCGAGCAGTGCACCGACGCTGTTGTCGTTGTGGAAGTGCCCGCCAAAGCCCTTCTGGTAGGCCAGTCCGGCGATCCGCACCACCATCGGGTTGCTGCAACGGCCGTCGCTGAAGAACTGCAGCGACGCAGCCTCGCCGCGGATCTGATCGAGCGCGTTGTGCACGTAGGCGAGGTACTGGATCTCCGGCAGCGGCAGGCAGCCGGCCTGCGCCATTCCCTGCGCGATGCCGAGGATCGTGGTCTCGTCGAGGATGGTGTTGAACACCCGGCCCGTGCCGAACTCCTTGTTGAGGCCGGCGGTGACGTGGTACACGCCGCCCTTCTTGGCGACGTCCTCGCCGAACAAGAAGGTCTCCGGATAGGCCGCCATCACGTCGTGCAGCGCGCGGTTCAGCTGGAACGCGAGATGGCGCGGCCGCGGGTCGTCCTCGGGCAAGCGCCCGCCGAACACCCGCTGCCGCCGCTCCGCCGGTGCGACCCGCGGGCGCAGGTCGGCCGCCGGGGGCAGCGCCAATGGGCGCATCACATCGGCCGCCGTCTCCAGCTTTGGCCGCGACGCGGCCTCTTGGCCGGCGCGCTCGATGCGCCCCCTGAGATCACGGTGCATCGCGCGCAGCTCGTCCGCCGACACCGCACCGCAGCGCAGCAAGAGATCGGCGAACGCCAACAGGGGATCGCGCTCCTCGTTGGCCTCGATCTGGGCGGGGTCGAGATAGGTCGTCTCGACGTCGGTGCCGGCGTGCCCCATCAACCGGACGGTGCGCAGATGGAAGAACACCGGCCGCCGGGTCTTGCGGCAGTGGGCGATCGCGGCCAGCGCCTGGGTGTACGCATCGTCGAGATCACGCCCGTCGGCGGCGAAGTAGTCGAGTCCCGGCCGCCCCCGGTAGCCGCGCCGGATGAAGTCCGGCGGCGTGCGCACCGAGATGCCGAAGCCGTTGTCCTCGCAGACGAACAGCACCGGGCACGGCAGGCGGTGCAGGATCGCCGCCGTCGCGGCCGTCAGGCCGGCCTGTGCGGTGGCGTGGTTGACCGACGCGTCGCCGAACGAGCAGTAGACCACCGAGTCGGCCGGCAGCGGGCACGGCACGCCCACGCGCGCCATCCGCGCCAGCCCGAACGCGAGGCCGACCGCCTTGGGGAGGTGGCTGGCGATCGTGCTGGTCTGCGGCGGAACCCAGAGCGCGTGGCTGCCGAACACCTTGTGACGCCCACCGGAAACCGGATCTTCGGCAGCGGCGACGAACGACAGCATCGCGTCGAACACCGGCGTCTCGGCGCGGCCGCGGCGCTGGCGGGCGGCGACGAACGCGCCGGAGCGATAGTGCAGGAACGCCGGATCGGTGGTGCGCAGCAGGTGACCGAAGACCGCGTTCGCCTCGTGGCCGCTGCTGCCGATCGTGTAGTAGCCGACGCCAGCGTCCTTCAGCCGACGCGCTTCGAGATCCTGCAGCCGCGACTGCAGACCTGCTTCGAACAGCGCAACGGCGTCGCGCCGGGTCAGGGGCGAACCCGGCGCCACCGGGAGCTCCGCCGGCCCGACCAGCGCGGGATCGGGACCGGGGTGGTCTTTGAGCAGGCGTTCTAGCCGTCCGGCGACGATCGATTCGCGACGCACTGTGCTTGGGTCTCGCTTCGGCGGGGACGGGAACTCTACGGCTCGCGCCAGCGGCGGCCACCCCGGAGCAGGCGGCTTGTCGCCGCCGGTCCCCAGCTGCCGGCGGGATACTGCAGCGGCGCCGCGCCGTGGCTGCGCCAGCCGGCGGCGATCGAGTCGACGATCCGCCACGCTTCTTCGACCTCGTCGCAGCGGGCGAACAGGGTCGAGTCCCCGGTCATCGCGTCCAGCAGCAGGCGCTCGTAGGCGTCCGGCGACGGCCGGCCGAACGACCGGCCGTAGTCGAACTCCAGGCTCTGATCGCTGAGATCGACGTCGGGACCGGGGAGCTTGGTGGAGAACTGCAGGCGCAAGCCCTCGTCCGGCTGCACCCGCAGCACCAAGACGTTGCGCCCCATCGGCCGTTCCCCGCCGAACAATAGGTGCGGGGGTCGACGGAAGTGGATCGCCACTTCGGTGGCGCGCCGCGGCAGCCGCTTGCCGGACCGCAGCAAGAAGGGCGTCTTCGCCCACCGCCAGTTGGCGACGCTGAGGCGCACGGCGGCAAAGGTCTCGGTCTGCGACAGCGGATCGACGCCCGCCTCGGCGCGATAGGCCGCGACCTCCTCGCCGTCGATGATCCCGGCGTCGTACTGCCCGCGCACCGTGTGCCGTTCGACGGCGGCGGGATCGAACGTCGGGATCGCGCGCAGCACCTTGACCTTCTCGTCGCGCACCGCGTCGGGGTGCAGCGACGCCGGCGGCTCCATCGCGATCAGCGTCAGCACTTGCAACAGGTGGTTCTGGATCATGTCGCGCAGCACGCCCGCCCGCTCGAAGTACGGCGCGCGGCTGCCGACGCCGATCGACTCGGCCACCGTGATCTGCACGTGGTCGACGTACTTCTCGTTCCACAGCGGCTCGAAGATCCGGTTGGCGAAGCGCAGCACCAGGATGTTCTGCACCGTCTCTTTGCCGAGGTAGTGATCGATGCGGAACACCTGGCGCTCGTCGAAGGCGGCCCGCACCTGCGCGTTGAGGTCGCGCGCCGAGGCCAAGTCGGTGCCGAACGGCTTCTCGACGACCGCGCGCGCCCAGCAACCCTCCGCCGCGCGCGACAGGCCCGCGCGGGCGAGCTGCGCCAAGATCGTCGGATACGCCGAGGGCGGCGTCGCCAGATAGAACAAGCGGTTGCCGCCGGTGCCCAGCTCGCGGTCCATCCGCGACAGCCGGTCGCCCAGAGCGCGGTAGCCTGCCGCGTCCTCGAAGGTCGAGCGGTGGTAGAACACGCGCTCGACCAGGGGAGCCAGATCGGCGCAGTCGGTGCGCCCGTGGCGCGCGCACGCGGCGGCGAGATCGGCGCGGAAGGCATCGTCGTCCTTGTCCCGGCGCGCGAAGCCGACCACCGCGAAGCGATCCGACAGCAGCCGGTCGCGCTGCAGGCCCAGCAGGGCCGGCACCAGCTTGCGGTGGGTGAGGTCGCCGGTCGCGCCGAAGATCACCAGCACGCACGGCGGCGCGCCGCGCGGCCGCGCAGCGGCCTGCCGGTGCGAGGCGTCGGCGGGCATGCTCAGCTCAGCTCGAGCATGCGCTCCAGCGGCACCCGCGCGCGTTCCAACAGCGCGGGCTCCATGTCGATCCGCGGCTCGAGGTCGCGGAGCGCCGTGTACATCTTCTCGATGGTGTTGAGCTTCATGTACGGGCACTGGCTGCAGCCCTCGCAACCGGTGCCGTCCTCGACGGGGGCGGGGATCAGCTCCTTGTCCGGCGCCGCCTTGCGCATGGTGTGGATGATGCCGGTCTCGGTGCCGACGATGAAGGTGCGGCCCTCGTCGTTGGCGACGTGCTCGAGCAGGCGCCGCGTCGAGCCGACGAAGTCGGCGTGCCGCAGGATGTGCTCCTCGCACTCGGGATGGGCGATGAACTGCGCCTCCGGATACCGCGTCTTGAGCTCGACGATCCGCCGCTCGGAGAACGTCACGTGGACGATGCAGGTGCCCGGCCACAGGTCCATCTCGCGGCCGACCTTCTTCATCAAGTAGGCGCCGAGGTTCTTGTCGGGCGCGAACAGGATCGGCCGGTCCTCGGGCACCGAGCGGATGATCTTCTCGGCGTTGCTCGAGGTGCAGATCACGTCCGACTGCGCCTTGGTGGCGGCCGTGCAGTTGATGTAGCTGACGACGTAGTGGTCGGGGTGCGCCGCCCGCCATGCCGCCAACTCGTCGGCCGGACACGAGTCCGCCAGCGAGCACCCTGCCTCGAGATCCGGCAACAGCACGGTCTTGCTCGGGTTGAGGATCTTGGCGGTCTCGGCCATGAAATGGACGCCGCAGAACAGAATCACATCGACGTCGTCCGCCGCCTTGGCGCGCCGCGCCAAGTCGAGCGAGTCGCCGAGAAAGTCGGCGACGTCCTGGATGTCGCCGTCCTGGTAGTAGTGCGCCAAAATGATCGCGCGGCGCTCGCGCTTGAGCCGTTCGATCTCCTCGAACAGATCCAGAGCAGGGTCGATTGCGGTCATGACATGGGCCTCCGGCCGCGGGTCTCGATAGGGCGTCGAGGGGCCTTGGCGACGCAGCTTATCCGGGGCGGAGCAGCTCCGTGGCCTACTCCGAGTCGCCGGTCTTCTTCGCCGCCTTCTTGGCTGCCTTCTTCTTGCTCGCCTTCTTCTTGGTGGTCTTCTTGGCCGTCTTCTTCGCGGTCTTCTTCTTGGCCGCCTTCTTCTTGGCCGCCTTCGCCGGCGCGCGGGCCGCGCGCTCGGCCAACAGCTCGATCGCCCGCTCGAGGTTGACGTCGGCGACGTTCTCGCCCCGCGGCACGCTGGCGTTCAGCGTGCCGTCCGTGACGTACGGTCCGAAGCGGCCGTCGAGGATCTTGATCGGTGCTCCGCTGTCGGGGTGTTCCCCGAGCTCGGCGAGGGCCTTGCGCGGCGTGCGCGCCGCACGTCCGCGCGCCTTCGGCTGGGCCAACAGCTCTTCCGCCTGCTGCTGCGAGATCGTCAGCGGCGACATCCCCTCGGGGATGCTGCGCGTTTCCTTGCCCCAGCGGATGTAGGGACCGAACCGGCCATTGGCGGCGGTGATCTCGACGTCCTCCGCCGGCGCCTCATCGGTGGCCTCGGTCTTCTTGGTGCCCACCGTGCGCGGCAGCGCCAGGGTGGCGAGCGCCTCCTCCAAGGTCACCGTCTCGGGCTCCATCCCCTTCAACAGGGACGCCATCTTCGGCTTCTCGCCGTCCAACTCGTCCTGGTCTCCCAGCTGGAAGTAGGGCCCGAAGCGGCCGATCTTGACCAGCACCGAGTGCCCGCTCTCGGGATCGGCGCCGAGCTTGCGCGGCCCCTCTTCGCCCTTGGCCAGCAGCTCCAGCGCCACCTCGAGCGTGAGCTCGTCGGGCGCCATCTGATCGGGCACGCTGACCCGCGTCTCGCCGCACGACAAGAACGGACCGTAGCGGCCGACCCGCACTTCGACGCGCGTGCCCTCCTCGTTCTCACCGAGCGGAATGCCGCAGATCACGCGCGGGTCGATCTCCTGCTCCACCTTCTCGACGTGCGTCTTCAGGCCCGGATTGCCGTTGCCGTGGTAGAAGTCGCGCAGGTAGGCGAGGCCCTCGACGCGGCCGTTGCTGATCTCGTCGAGGTCGTCCTCCATGCGCGCGGTAAAGGTGTAGTCGACCAGGTGCGACAAGAAGCCGTCCAGCAGGTTGACGACGGCGAACGCGGTGAAGGTCGGCACCAGGGCGGTGCCCTTCTTGAAGCAGTACTCGCGCGCCAGGATCGTCTCGATGATCGACGCGTAGGTGCTCGGCCGGCCGATGCCGCGCGCCTCCATCTCCCGCACCAGCGAGGCCTCGGTCAACCGCGCCGGCGGCTGCGTCCGGTGGCCGTTCGCCTCGATCGACTCGGTGTCGAGGCCGTCGCCCTCGGTGACGTCGGGCAGCAGCTTGTCGCCACTCTGCTCGCCGCCCTTGTCCGCCTCGCTCTCATCGCTCTGCACGTACGCCAGCCGATAGCCCGGGAACTGGATGACGCGGCCGGTGGCCTGGAACGTCGCGTCGTCGATGCCGAGCTGCAGCGTCGTGCGCATGCCGCGCGCGTCCCTCATCTGACAGGCGACGGTGCGCTGGAAGATCAGGGTGTAGAGCTTGCGCTCATCGTCGTTGAGCTCACCGGCGAGCTCCGCCGGCGTGCGGAACGTCGCGCCGGCCGGACGGATCGCCTCGTGCGCCTCTTGCGCGTTCTTGACCTTGGTCTTGTAGGTGCGCGGAGCATCGGGCCGGTTCTCGGCGCCGTACTGCTCCTCGATCAAGGTGCGCGCCGCGGTCAACGCCTCGTTGGACAAGGTCGTCGAGTCGGTGCGCATGTAAGTGATGTAGCCGTTCTCGTACAGACGCTGCGCGGTGCGCATGGTGCGCTGCGCGCTGAAGCGCATCTTGCGCGACGCCTCCTGCTGCAACGTCGAGGTGGTGAACGGCGGCGCCGGGCGCTCGGTGAACGGCTTCTGCTCAAGGCTCTTGACCACTGCCCGGCCGGCGAGCAAACGGTCGCACAGCGCGCGCGCCGCGGACTCGTCGAGCTGCAGCGGCGCGTCGGCACCCTTCTTCTTGAGCGCGCCGGTGTCGGGATCGAAGTCCTTGCCGCTGGCCACGCGGCGGTCGCCGACGGCGATCAGCGTGGCGGCGAACGGCTCGCTGCCCTCGGCCGCGAACCGGCCTTCGAGATCCCAGTAGTCGGCAGCGCGGAATCGCATGCGCTCGCGCTCGCGCTCGACCACCAACCGCACCGCGACGCTCTGCACGCGGCCGGCCGACAACTTCGGCCGTACCTTCTTCCACAGCAGCGGCGACACCGAGTAGCCGTAGAGCCGATCCACCAGCCGCCGGGTCTCCTGCGCCTCGACCAGGTCTTCGTTGATCTCCCGCGGGTTGGCCAGCGCCGCTTGGATGGCGGTCTTGGTGATCTCGTGGAACACCAGCCGCTTGACCTCGCCCTTGGGCTTGAGCTCCTGCACCAAGTGCCACGAGATCGACTCGCCCTCGCGGTCTTCATCGGTCGCGAGGTAGACGACGGAGGCATCCTTGACCAGCTGCTTGAGCTTGCGGATCTGCTCCTTCTTCTCGCGCGGCACGACGTAGAGCGGACGGAAGTCGTTCTCGATGTCGATCCCCAGCCGGGCCCACGGCTCCTTCTTGTACGCGGCCGGAATCTCGGCGGCGTTCGCGGGGAGGTCGCGGATGTGGCCGACGGAGGCCTCGATCACGTAGTCCTTGCCGATGAACCGGCCGACCGTACGGGCCTTGGCCGGGGACTCGACGATCACCAGTGCTTTTCCGGTCTTTTGCTTCGTGGCCATCGGGTCGGCGCGAGTGTTAGGGCGCGCGGTGACCGCGTGTCAAGGGTTGGGTCGTCGAAGCGGGGGACCGGGCCGATCACCCGGGCAATCGGCAGCCACCGCGAACCCGGCCTTTGCAGTAGCCTGGCCCATTCTCCCCAACTGGAGCAACGACATGCACTTGAAGGCGTTTTCGTGGGTGCTCGCGGCGACCCTGGGCAGCGCACTGGACGCACAGACCATCAGTCGAGTCGTGCCCGACGCGGCCTCTCCCGGCGACCTGGTGATCGTTCAGGGCAGCGGCCTCGGCGCGGTGGCGAGCGTGCGCTTCCGCGCCACCGTCGGCGGCTTCGCCGGATCCTGGACCGTCGACGTGACCCCCCTGTCGCTCTCCGCCACCGCGCTCACGGTGCGGGTCCCGCAGATGGCCGGCTTCGCCCCGCCGACCGCGGTGCCGCCGGGAGACCCTATGGGCCGCATCTCGATCGGCGCGAGCGGCACGCGCTTCTTCTTCCTGCAGGGCACGTTCGACCCGCGCACCAACCTGGCGCCGCAGTCCGTGACCCAGGGGGTCGGCACCACCCAGTCGACCGGCGCCGGCCGACCCGTCGTCTGCTTCGACCTGGACGGAGGGGCGCCCGTCGCCGGCAATGCGGGCTTCGTCTTCGAGCTCGAGAACGCGGTGCCCGCCAGCGCGGCGACCGCCGTCATCGGCCTGCCGGCTCCGCTGCCGTACCTGCCGATCGGCGACGGCACGCTGACGGTCGGCACGGCGGTGATGGTGTTCGTCGGCCCGATCGCGACCGACGCCGCCGGCGACGCCCGCCTGCCGCTGCCCGTGCCCGGCGCGCCGGTGAGCAGCGTCGACATCGCGCTGCAGTGGGCAGTGCTGGATGCCGGCCTTGCCGGCGGCGTCGCGGTCAGCAACGGCCTGCGCATCACCCTGTAGCACCCCGCCGGGGGCGCGTTTCGACGCGGGGAAAACACTTGACGCACGCAGTCGCTACGGATAGGCCGTGCGCTTGGTTCGCCTGGTCGAACGGCGGTTGCCGCCCTCGATCAGCAACCCCTTAAATTAGCTACTGAAAAGGGTTTCCGTCAATCGCGGCGGACTGAGACGGCGCCTCCCACCGCGGCCGTCCATCGACACCAGCGGCGTCCATCCACGCTTCGAGCACTCCGCCGCACCCCGCGATTGACCACGGAACTTTTGCAGGATCCGAGCATGAACCAGACCGAGAAGATCGTCCTCGGCGGCGGCGGCTATTGCACCTACGCGCCCCGCTTCCCCCGCTATCAGACTTCGCCCGGCTTCTTCGACGACGTCTCGATCTACAACGCGACGGTGCGGCCGCTCTACGCTCTCCACGTCCTGAGGGGTGGGGTGCCGGTGACGCTGAGCTGCACCGGGGTGGAGCGCAAGGACGGCTGCGCGGTGTTGACCTTCAAGAGCGGCGACGGCGTCAAGCTCATCGAGACCCGGATGGTGACCACCGACGACCGCTTCGTCTCGAAGGTCGAGGTCACCAACGAGACCAAGACCGAGACCGAGCTGGTGCTGGTGCAGTGGACCACCGTCGACCCCGAGGGCGAGGCCGTGTCGCTCGAGGGCGACAGCTTCCGCGTGCGCCGGACCCTGCAGCCCGACGACACCGACGCGATCCCGGTGGAGATCGTCTGGAGCAGTCCCGACTCCAAGGGCGCGCGCTGCATCCAGGCGATGTTCGGCGAGGGCGGCAGCGACCGGCCCGACTACGAAGAGACCCCCTGGTTCGAGCTCGAGGACATGCCGACGCCGCGCGCCAAGCGGCCGATGGTCAAGCCGAGTCCCATCGTGCCGACGTCCCGGGTCTACGCCGGCGTGTTCCGCCCGATCAAGCTCAAGGGCGGCGCCACCGCGAAGCACCGCTTCGAGGCCAACGTGATCTTCAAGGGCAAGGGCATCAACTATCGCCCGCGCCGGCCCGACCCCAAGGACGAGAACGGCTACTCCGCCTTCATGGACAAGGCGCCGCGCTTCGTGTGCGAGGACAAGCGGCTCGAGCGCCTGGTGCGGCACCGCTTCGAGACGCTGCACGTGCTGCGCCTGCCCAACGGCGTCGGCAACATGAGTGCGCACAGCGTGTGCGAGGGCGACGGCGATCTGCACGTCCCGTGCGCGTTTACCGCGCCGTCGATCCTGCGCGAAGCGCGGTGGTTGACCGACCCGTCGCTGGCGCGCGGCGTGCTGCGCAGCTTCTTCGAGAACATCCGCCAGAGCGGCATGGTCCCCGGCCACATCCGACTGGTGACGATGCCGACCTGCGGCTTCTACCACGCCGACTGGGGCGGTGGCTTCGAAGCACTGGACGCCATCCATCCCGATCGCGCGACCAAGCGCGCGGTGCTGATGGCGATGCAGCGCTACGTCAAGTGGCTGGCCAACAACCGCGACCCCGAGGGCAGCGGTCTCACCGACGTCGTCAACCAGCGCGAGTCGGGCCAGCGCATGTCGCGCCGCTTCACGCTGTTCGACGACAAGTGCGACCGCGCCGAGGACTTCGGCGAGCACTTCCGCGTCAAGGCGGTCGACGCCAGCATCTTCCGCTACCGGCTGGTGCGCTACCTGGCGCAGGTGGCGGACGAAGTGCAGGAAAAGGCGATGGCCAACCGCTTCATCGCCGAGACCGAAGTGATCCACGACGTGATCCGCAAGCGGCTGTGGGACGAGAAGACCAAGCTGTTCATGGACGTCGACCCGAAGACGCGGCGCAAGACCGGCGTCAAGTCGGCCGTCGGCTTCTACCCGCTGGCCACCGACGTGCCCAAGCCGGCGCAGGTCGACGGCCTGCTGGCCTCGCTGAGCGACCGCAAGGAGTTCTGGAGCAAGTACCCGGTGCCGACGGTGGGCATGAGCGATCCCTCGTTCAGCGCCGACGGACAGTGGAAGGGCACGCGCGCGACCTCGCCGTGGAACGGCCGCACCTGGGGCATCGTCAACTCCCACATCCTCGAGGGGTTGGCCTACGTCGCCGAGCGCGGCAACAAGAAGGCGCAGAAGCTGTGCGGGGATCTGTTCGAGCGCACCGTGGCGATGATGTCCGGCCAGCTCGAGGACCGCGAGCAGGCCAACTCGTGCGCGCACTTCCACCCGATCACCGGCCGCGGCAACCGCGCCAGCGGCACCGGGTGCACCACCGGCACGTTCATCCTCGACAACATCTTCCGCATCGGCTGCGGCTTCGCGGTCCGCTTCGGCGAGGTGCAGGACGACCCGGTCATTAAGGACATGCCCGACTTCAAGCTGCAGGACCTGCCGGTCGGCAACAAGCGCTACACCGTCGAGCGCAAGGGCAGCAAGCTGAAGATCGCCCAGCAGTAGGGCGGCCGGTGGCGGCGCCCGACCTCGACAGCGTGCGCGCGGCGCACGCGCGCATCCGCGCCCACGTGCACCGCACGCCGGTGCTCACGTCGACGACGTTCGACCGCGAGCTGGGCGCACAACTGTTCTTCAAGTGCGAGAACCTGCAGAAGGTCGGCGCCTTCAAGGCGCGCGGCGCGGTCAACGCCGTGCTGTCGCTGGACGATGCGGCGCTGCAGCGCGGCGTGCTGACGCACTCGTCCGGCAATCACGCCGCGGCGCTGGCCTACGCGGCGAGCTTGCGCAGTGCGCCGTGCGTGGTGGTGATGCCGCGGTCGGCGGCCCCGATCAAAGTCGCGGCCGTGCGCGGCTACGGCGCCGAAATCGTCTTCTGCGACGAAGGCCAGAGGGCCGAGACCGCGCAGCGCGTGCAGGGCGAGCGCGGCCTGACGTTCGTCTCGCCGTTCGACCAGGACACCATCGTCGCCGGACAGGGCACCGCGGCCCTCGAGCTGCTCGAGGACGTGCCCGACCTCGACATCATCATCGCCCCGGTCGGCGGTGGCGGCCTGCTGGCGGGGACCGCCCTGGCCGCGCGCGCCGCCGAGCCGGCGCCGCGCGTGTTCGGCGCCGAGCCGGCCGCCGTCGACGATGCCTACCACTCGCTGCGCAGCGGCGAGCGCCAGCCCGCGGTTGCCAACCCGCAGACCTGGGCCGACGGCCTGCTGACCGGCCTGGGAGAGCTCAACTTCGCGATCCTGAAGCAACGCGGCGTGCAGGTCGTGCGCGTCGAAGAGGATGCGATGCTGCGCGCGGCGCGCGACGTGCTGCAGCGCATGAAGCTGCTCATCGAGCCGTCGAGCGCAACCGTGCTGGCGGCGGTGCGGGCCCAACGCGCGGCGTGGGCCGGATTGCGCATCGGCGCGATCATCAGCGGCGGAAACACGGACCTCGCGTGGCTGGCGGCAGTGGACGGCGCCGGCGACTGACTCCGGCTCGAGGCAGCGCTTGGGGCGCTACAATCCCACGCGATGGTGAGCAGCATGGGGTTCTCGTCGGCGCGGCAATGCGCCACCTGCGGCGACGGTGAAGCCGCGCTGCAACGCATCGCTCTCCCCTTCTTCGAAGTCGACGGACGGCGGCTGTGCCCGCGCTGCATCGCGGCGCACGGCATTCACGGGGACCCACCACCGGCGCTCACGCTGCCGAGTGGACCGAGCCTGGCGGTGCAGTGGCCGGCGTCAGGCCTGGACGACGCCGTGCTCCTGCGTGACGCTGCGGCGGAGGTGCGCGCGGAGCTCGAGGCACCGGCGGCCGCATTGATCGCCGCGCTGCGGGGAGCAACGCCGCCGATCCCGCTCGCGGACGCCGAGCGCCGTGTCGCGAAGCACCGCGACGTCGACGCGTTGCAGGGCCTGTTCGGCTGCTACGCCCTCTGGCTGGCGGCGTCGGGCCAGCGCCGGGACGCCACCGGTGACGACCGCGCTGCATGCCACGAGGCTGCGCGCCAGACCGCGCTGCTGGTCACGCCGGTGCGCATTCGCGATCGCACCGACGTGGCGTTGACCCTGCTCCGCGTCTCATTGGATGTCGCCACGGGTCAGCTCGACGCCGCGGCGCAAAGGCTGGAGAGCGCGGTACGCGGCACGCTGCCACCGGAGGCAGGGCTCCGCCTCCAGCTCGCACTGGCGTTCGTCCACGGGCAGCGCGGCCACTCCGCCGCCGTCGACCACGCCCTGGCCCAAGCGAGTCAACACGCCGGGCCAGCGACTCCCGCGGAGCGCGCCGCCCTCCACCGCGCGCAGGCAGCGCGCGCCATCGAGCGCCAGCGTTGGCTCGACGCGGAAACGGCCCTCGCGGGCTACTTGGCGATTTCGCCAGACGACGGATCGGCGTGGCACGCCCGCGTGCTGGCGGCGCTCCGCCGCGGCCAAGCCGGCACCGCAGCCGCCGTCGCCGCTGCGCACGAGGCGGTCACCGCCCTGCCCGACGACGGCCACGCCCACTATTTGCTCGCACTGGCGCACCACGAGTCGGGCGACTTCGCGGCGGCCGCAGCGGAGATCGACGACCGGCGCGCGGCGCAATCCCCGCGCGAAGCGGTGCTGCTCGCGCACGCAGCCGCCAGGACCGGCGAGACCGCCCGCGCCCGGCGCGCACTCGAGGCTGTGTTCGCCGCGCACCCCAGCTCGGCCGACGTGCAGGCCAGCCTCTGGCACGTGCTGCAAGACGAGCTGGTGGGTGCGCTGCGCAGTGACTCACCGCCGCGCTGCGCCGCGCTTGCCGACTTGGTCGCCGACCACGCCGACCTGCTCCTGCGGCGCTTCGGCGCCCCCCACGCGTGGATGCTGGCACGCTTCATCCACCGCGAGCTGCAAGTCGAAGGCCAAGCCCAGGCCAAGCTCGGCCTCAGCGCCCGCGAGGCCGAAGTCGACACCGGATCACACGACTTCACCGCGATGCAGACCTATGCGCTCTTGGCCGAGCGCAACCTCGGCGTGGCGCTCGACAAGAACGCGCGCCTCCGCCGCGCCAACGCGGCCCCGGTGCCGGTCGTGCTGCTCGGCCTGCTGCTCCAGCAGGCCGTGCACCACTGGAACGCGATCGACCGCGAGATGGTGTGCTCTCAGCTGCGGCGGGTCATCGACGCGTTGCGTGCACGGCTCCCGACGGCCGATGACTCTGGCCTCGGGTGACCTGGCGGACTTGCGCCAACTCGGCGTTTGCGCCAAGCTCATCCCAGGAGGAACGCGATGAGGACGATGTGTTCTTTGCTGGCCCTGTGCGCACCCGCGATCACGGCCCCCGCTCAGCAGACCTGGATCGTCGACAGCCAGAACCGACCGGGCACGCAATTCACCGACATCCAGCCCGCCGTCGACGCGGCCACGCCAGGGGACCGGATCGTGGTCCGCGACGGCAGCTACTCGACGGCGACGGTGGGCAAGGGTGTCTGGATCGACGGCCAACCAGGCGCCGTCATCTCGACCCCGTTGGTCGGCCCGGCGCTGGTAGTGAGCAACCTGCCTGCTGGGCAAACGTGCCGCGTCTCGTCGCTGGTCGCTGGCACGCTCGGCACGCGGGTGGAGGTGATCTCCTGCGCCGGCACCGTCCACATCGAAGACTTCGGCTCCGCCGGTCTTCCAGGTCGGATTCTGGACACCACCGACAGCGCCCGGATTTCGCTGGCGCGGTGCGGCGGTACGACGCCGGCCGCCATCCGCATAACGCGCAGCAACGTGAACGTCACGCAGTGCACCCTCGAGGGCTTCGACTCGCAGCTCCTTCTGCCAGGGCCGTCGAGCCCTGCCGTCGACTTGATCGCAGGCACGGCCGAGCTCAGCGACACGGTCGCCACGGGCGGCGATGGCCTCTGGGGCAGCACTCCGTGGTACGGCTACTCGGGCTCGCCCGCGGTCAAGGTCGGCAGCGGCGCCCGCGTGCGGGTCACCGGCGACTCGTCGCTGGCTGGAGGATGGGATCCGTACACCAACGTGCGCGCGGTCGAGGGGGCCGGCAGCGCGTGGATCGACCCGCGCGTGGTCGTGCAGGGCGCCCTTTCGACCGGCGTCGTCACCACGGTCCCGTCGCTAGCGCTGACCGCGGCGCAGGTTGGCGGCACATCGAACGCTACTCTGCAGAGCGAGCCGGGCCGCGCCTGGGTCGCCGCCGTGGGCCTCGCGGCCGCGCCACAGCCGACGCCCTGGCAGAGCGACTGGTGGCTCGCCCCCGGCACCGCGACGGTGGCTCGGAGCGGCGTCACCGACCCGGCCACGGGCAACGCCACTTTTGCGGTGCGCGTCCCCAACCTATCGGCCCTGCAAGGGCTCTTGGTCTCGTGGCAGGGAGCCACCGATACCGCGGCGGGGTTGCGACTCACCAACCCCGTCGACCAGCTCATCCGCTGAGAATGCGCGGCGCGAACTCGCGAACGTCGGCGGGAAGGTCGCCCACCGACTCACATTCAGAGCTCTCCCGCCCCAACGTCTCCCAGAGGCGACCGGCATGAACGCCGATCACAGAGTCCGCGATCATCGGGCGCCCGCGAACACGTCGGCAAGGCTCTCAGCCGTCAGCAAGCGTTCTGCCCATGCGTCCAACTGCACAGCAGTCGCGGCACGTACGCGCACTTCGACATCCGTATCGATGGGTCCGTAACGGCGCTCGAGGAGCTTGAGCAGCATGTCCGCCCGACCCTGCGTCCGGCCCTGCGCCCGGCCCTGGGCTCGGCCCTGGGCTCGGCCCTCTTCTCTCAGTCGTTCTGCTGTGGACATGATCGTGTCTTCTTCGTCACCGACATCATTGGTGAGGAACTCGCGAAGCTCGGGCAACGGAACGTCCGCGACCTCCATGATATACGATAGCACGCCTGCCAACGCGGCAACCCCGGTCGGGGAAGCGAAGACACTACGGAACGCATCCGTCCAGTGGCGCAGCTGGGAAAGCAAGTCCTCGGCGTGGCGCGCCCGCCCAAGGCAGAACAGCGTGAGTCTCGCCAGCGACGACAGCGCCCGGACACGCAGCGCCTCTACCACCGGTGGCCCGAAGGCGGCGCGCGGTTACGCGCGCGTGGGCTGGCGACCCAGACGCTGCGTGTCCCTTCGGCAAGCGTGCATGAACGTCGGCTGGGCGCCGCCTACGGTCGAGGGCCATGGAACAACTGGAAACAACCCCGCTTCCACCGGACATCGAGGCCGTGCGACAGCGCATCGAGGAGTGGCGGCAGACGCGAGAGCGGCGCACGCGCATGCCCGAGAGTCTGTGGCAGGCTGCCGTCAAGCTGGTGGACGAGCACGGGATGTGGCGGGTGTCGCAGGCCCTGCGCGTGCGGTACGAGGGCCTCAAGTCCCGGGCGGCACCGGCTGAGGGAGCTGAGGCAGGCGCTAAGCCGAGGACGGCGCCTGGCTTCGTCGACTTGACCCCGGCGCTCGGAAGCGCGCTCGGTGAGGACGTGGCGACGACCGTGGAGCTATCGCGCCCGGACGGTGCGAGGCTGTCGCTGCGCTTTCGCGGCGGTGATGGCGTCGATCTCCAGTCGCTGGTCCGCGCGTTCAGCGAAGCGAACCGATGATCCAGATCACGCCGCAGATGCGCGTGCTGGTCGCGATCGAGCCCGCCGACTTCCGGCGCGGCATCGACGGACTTGCACGCCTGTGCCGCGAGGCGCTGCGGTCTGACCCATTCTCCGGCACGGTGTTCGTGTTTCGCAATCGCCGCGAATCGGCCGTCAAGCTGATCGTCTATGACGGCCAAGGCTTCTGGCTGTGCCACAGGCGCTTGTCCACCGGACGGTTTCGTTTCTGGCCGAAGACCGCGGACGACGGAGCCGCGAGCCTGCAAGCCCACGAGCTGCAGGTGCTGCTCCGCGGCGGCGACCCGGGCACGACCAAGGCGTCGCCGGAATGGCGGCCGGTCGCCGCGCGAGCGTGATGTCGACGACCGAGAAACTTTGGCTTGCGTTCCAAATCCACACCAGCTACGAGTGTCCGTATGGACTTCGTGCTCGAGCATCGCCATCGGCGCGTCACGGCCGACGAGGTCGCGTTCATCCGCGGTCTCATCGCCGAGCACCCCGACGCCAGTCGGCGCGCGTTGTCGGCGAAGCTGTGTGAGGCATGGGATTGGCGCCAGCCCAACGGCAGCCTGCGTGACATGGTGTGTCGCTCGCTGATGCTCGAGTTGCATCGGGCTGGCCACATCGAGCTACCGCCGAAGCGCTGCTCGCCGCGCAACAATCTGGCGCGGCGCAAGAAGCCCGAGTCGGTCGACGTGGACCAAAGCGCGATTCGTACCGACCTCCGCTCCCTCGGTCCGCTGGCGATCCGGCAAGTGCGGCGCACCGCCGAGGAGCCGCTGCTCAACGGCCTGATCGAGACGCACCACTACCTCGGGTACACGCAGCCGGTCGGCGAGCACCTCAAGCACCTGGTGTTCGCCGGCGATCGGCCGATCGCGTGCTTCACGTGGAGCTCTGCGCCGCGGCATCTGGGCCCGCGCGACCGCTTCATCGGGTGGAGCGCACAAGCGCGGCTGCGCAACATCCGGTTCGTCGCCTACAACAGCCGGTTCCTGATTCTGCCGTGGGTCGAGGTGCCGCACCTGGCGTCACACCTCCTCGGGAGGATGGTGCGCGCGCTGCCCGGCGAGTGGCAGCAGGTGTACGGGCACCCGGTCCACTTCGCCGAGACCTTCGTGTACCCGGCCAAGTTCCGTGGCACGTGCTACCGGGCGGCGAACTGGATCGACCTGGGACCGACGACGGGACGCGGCAAGGACGATCAGACCAAGCGTCCGAACCGACCGCTCAAGGACGTGCTCGGCTATCCGCTGACGAAGCGTTTCCGGGAGCATCTCTGCCGGCTACCGTGACGGCCAACAGTACCAAGTCGTCCGGCAAGTCGAAGCCGGACCTGAAGGTCGTCGACATGCGCAAGTTGGAGGACATCGTCGAACGAGCGTCGCGTGCGCTGCCCGAAGACGATGGCACGACGCTCCGAGCGTCGGTGGAGACTTTGGCGTGGCTGCAGCAGGAGCTGGCGAAGAAGGACGTCGACCTCGCACGGCTTCGCAGCCTGTTCGGGCTGAACACGAGCGAGAAGACGCGAGACGTGCTGGACGAGAAGGCCGACAAGCCGAAGGGCCGCGGCGACGCCGACAACGACAAGTCCGACCGCAAGCCGGCGAAGAAGAAGGCCAAGGGCCACGGTCGCAAATCGGCCGCCGACTACATCGGCGCCAACCGGATCGAGGTCGCGCACGGCTCGCTGAAGTCCGGCGATCCCTGCCCCGAGTGTCCGACAAACAAGTGCGGAAAGATCTACAGACAGGGCAAGCCGAAGACGCTCGTGCGCGTGGTAGGCCAGGCGCCTCTACAGGCGACGGTCTACGAGCTGGAGCGATTGCACTGCAACCTGTGCGGCACGGTGTTCGTGGCCGAGCCGCCGCCTGGCGTGGGCAAGAAGAAGTACGACGCAACGTCGGCGAGCATGATCGCACTGCTGAAGTACGGGAGCGGCATGCCGTTCAATCGACTCGAGCAGCTTCAGGGGAGCCTCGGGATCCCCCTGCCAGCCGCAACCCAGTGGGACATCGTGAGCGCGGCCGCGACCGAGCTCACGCCGATCCACGACGAGCTGATCCGGCAGGCCGCGCAGGGTCGAGTGATGCACAACGACGACACCTCGATGCGGGTACTGGCGTTGCGCAAGCACATCGACGAGCAGCAGAAGTCCGGGGAGACGGACCGTACCGGCATCTTCTCGACCGGCGTCGTGTCGGTGCTCGATGACGGTCACCGCGTCGCGCTGTTCTTCACGGGCCGCCAACATGCCGGCGAGAACATCGAGGATGTCCTCGCGCATCGCGCCGCCGACCTCGGCAAGCCGACGCAGATATGCGACGGCCTGGACCGCAACCTGCCGAGAGAGTTCGAGACCGTGGTCGGCAACTGCCTCGCGCACGCGCGGCGGAAGTTCGTCGAGGTGGTGAACAGTTTCCCCGAAGAGTGCCGTCACGTGCTCGAGACCCTGCGCGATGTCTACGCGCACGACGCGACCACGCGCAAGCGCGGGATGTCGGACGAGGAGCGGTTGCGCTACCACCAGAAGCACAGCCAACCGCTGATGGACGGGCTCAGGGCGTGGATGGACGAACGCTTCGATCAGAAGCTGGTCGAGCCGAATTCGGCGCTGGGCAGCGCAATCACCTACATGACCAAACGCTGGGACCGGCTGACGCTGTTCCTGCGCGAGCCAGGGGCGCCGCTGGACAACAATGTTGTCGAACGCGCGCTGAAGAAGGCGATCCTCAATCGCAAGAACGCGCTGTTCTACGAGACCGAGAACGGCGCACGAGTCGGCGACCTGTTCATGTCGCTGATCCACACTGCCGAGCTCGTGGCCGCCAACCCGCGGGAATACCTGACCGCGGTGCTCACGCACATCGATGTCGCCCAGCGCGATCCCGGCAGATGGATGCCGTGGAGCTACTCGGCGACGGCAAGTGAGCTGGATGGTGCCGTGCCATCAGCCGCCCAGTAACGCGAGGCTCCATCGCGCTGGCAAGCGGCCGCTCGCGCGGCGACCAAAAACCGGCCGCCTGCGCACGCTTGCCGGAAGGACACGACGCTGCTCAGCGCAGCCCGGCGCTCTTGTTCGGGACGGCGCGGCCGCGATACAGGTAGCCGCCGATCTTCGGCCCATCGAGGATCGGATGGGTCAGGTTCCGAACGTCGAACCCCGCCTCTCGGATCAGTGCATCGATCTCGCGATCGAGGTGACAACCCCCGGCGCAGACCTTGGACAGTCCGTTCAGCCGTCGCTGCCACTTGGCGACCTTCGGATCGGGAGACAATCCGTGCTCGAGGAAGTGCAGCGCTCCACCGGGCCGCAGAACCCGCCGCACTTCGGCGAGCGCCGCAACCACGTCGGGAATCGTGCACAGCGTCCAGGTGCTGGCGACCGCGTCCACCGAGGCGTCACCGAGCGGAATCTCTTCGCCGCGCAGCCCCATCCATTGGACGGGAATCCCGCTCCGCTCGACCCGCCGGCGGGCCAGCCTGCGATTCACCACCGCCGGCTCCAGCGCCAAGATCTCGGTCACGGTGTCGGGGTAGTGCGCGAGGTTGTGACCGGCGCCGAACCCCAACTCGAGCACACGCCCCGACAAGGCGGCGAGGGCCGGGCCGCGGTGCTGGGCGAACTTCTTCGTACCCATGCAGAGGGCAACTCCGCGCGGCAGCAGGTGATCGGCGTAGAAGGCCATTTGGAGTGGGCGTGTCGACCTGCTCGCCTCCATCGGCGTCGATCGACCGCGCCATGCTATCGCTTGAACGTTGCCGCGCGCAGTGATCAGCCCCGTCGCGGGCGTCATCCCGCCGATCGCCTGGACCACGGCGGCCTCGGCAACCACCGCGGCACGCGCGCACAGTAGGCCGGCCACGCTGCCGGAAACCGGCGCGCCGCCTGGGGCTCCTCGTAGAGCACGACGCGCAAATGGAACGCCACCATCGCGACGACGGCATAGACCGCCAGCGACGGTGAGGCGAACATCCACGCGTGACCGGCGATCACCAGCAGCACACCGACGTACATCGGGTTGCGGCACCAGGCGAAGAGACCAGACGTGACCAGGGTGCGCGGTGGATTCCACGGCGCCAGAGTGCCGCCACCAACGGTGAAGAAGTCGCGCACCGTGCGCAGCAGGATGGCTGTGCCGCACACCGTGCACACCAACGCTTCCCAGCGCAGCGCCCCGCGGCGCGGATCGCCACTGCCGATCGCCAGTGGGATGACGAAGGCGACCATCAGCGGCAACGCCACGAAGGCGGCGACCGCGCTGCGCAGGCGCGCGCGCGGAGGTTCGGTCACGCCTTCGCCTCGTTTGGCCGCGCAGGTCGGCTCACTGTTTCTCCGCGACGACGCCGCGCAGCGGTTGCTTCCGCAGCTCGGCCTCGCGCATCCAGAGCTCGCGGCCGCCGGCGGGACGCTCGGGGGCACCTGGTTCCAGCTCGACGTGCAGATCGAGATCGCCGTCCACGACGCCCTCGAGGCTGGTCGGCCAGGACGGGCGCCGGCTGACGTTGCGCGCCGACAGCCGATACCCCGGCACCCTGAGCGAGAGGCTGAACTGCCCGGCCGGGACCGCGTCGAACGCGAACCGCCCATCGTCTGCGAGCACGACCGTCTGCGAGTCCCACTGCAGCTCGGCAGACAAGAGCAGCCGCACTCCTTCGGGGAGCGCGGACCCGTCGCTGGTCGTGACCCGTCCGGCGACCCGGTGGCCGGCGGCGACCTCCAGCACACCGACGTCGACCGTGCCCTTGCCGACCCGGATCCTCTGCGGACCGGCCGCGCCGTGCGCAGCCAGGGAGGCCATCTTGCCGTAGATCACGTACTCGCTACCGGCGGGGACGTTGTTGAAGGTGAAGGCGCCGTCGGCGTCGGTGGCGATGGTGAACTCGCCGAAGAACTCACCGGCGCTGCGATCGACCTGGGCCAGGCCGATGGCGACGCCGGGCAGACCCGCATCACCATCGACCAAGCGGCCGACGACGGTCGCGCCGGGATCGAGAGTGATCCGGTTCGGTGTGGCGCCGGTGCGCAATTGCAGCAGCTTGGGCGCCAGCCCCGGCGAGCGAATGTCGACTCCGATCGCGTCAACCGCTTCCGCGTGACTCAGGTAGAACGTCCCGTCCGCGCCGGACACCGCGTACGAATCCAGCCCATCAACGGCGCCGAAAGTGCCGCGGCCGTCGTCCCAGTGGATCGACCCGGCCGAGATCACCGCGCCGGCGACCGGCGTGCCGCGGTCGTCGACGATGAGGCCGTGCGCCACGCGCTGCGGGTCGGTGGGCGGCGGTGCCAGGGTCTCCAGCGTCACCGTCGGCGTGTCCACCAGTGGGTCGACCCGCCGCGCGTAGGTCGGCGTGTAGCCTTCGGCGAGCACCAGCACGTTGAACAGGAGCTCGGGGTCCAGGTCTTCGATGACGAACGCACCGCGCTCGTCGGCCGTTGCGGCTTTGCCGCAGTCGGCGTAGCAGCTGGGTCAATAGGGGCTCAAACCCTCGCGCAACGCGGCCGTGGCGATGCGCGCCGTGGCCCCGGCGACCGGCTCGCCGGCGGCATCGACGACGGTGCCGTGCAGCGCGGGGCCCGATTGGGCGGCGATGGCGGCGGAGGTCGCCCACAACGGGAGAAGAACGCGGATCGGAAGGGTCGTCGGCATAGCTCTCGGGCGTCGTTTGGCGCATCGTAGCAGGATCCACCCCCTACTCGCCGATCCATGCGCGCATCCATTCCACTCCTGCTTCTCGCGTTGACGGCGTGCCACTCGCCGCGGACCGCCCTGCCGCGCATCGCGGAGCTCTACAACGACGCCGCCAAGAAGGAGACCCGCAATCCCGTCGTCGTCATCCACGGGATCCTCGGCGCGCGGCTCGCGCAGCGCTCGACCGACAAGACCGTGTGGGGCGCCTTCACCTCGCGCAGCATCAATCCGAACACCGACGAGGGAGCGCGCGCGATGGCGCTGCCGCTGAGCCCGCCGGCCAACGCGATGGAGTACGACGCCGAGACCGCCGACGTGTACCCGACGGGTCCGCTCGAGGCGCTCGAGTTCAACTTCTTGTTCCAGGTGCTGTCGGTCGACGTCTATGCCGCGATCCTGCGCACGCTGGGCGCCGGTGGCTACACCGACAACGTCGTGCTCGATCCGCTGAGCCCGGCCTACAGCGAGAACCACTTCACTTGCTTCTCGTTCTTCTACGACTGGCGGCGCGACAACGTCGAGAACGCGATCCGCTTCGGTGAGTACCTCGACGAGACGCGCGCGCACATCTACGAGACGGCGGGGAAACGCATCATCGAGCTCCGCGCGAGCGGCAGCGAACAAGACCGCCGCGAGGCCGATTCCATGCAAGCTTGGCTGGACGAGGGCTTTCGCTTCGACGTCGTCGCGCACTCGATGGGCGGCCTGGTCGCGCGCTACTTTCTGCGCTACGGCGCCACCGACCTGCCAGCCGACGGCTCGATACCCGAAGTCACTTGGCGCGGCGCGGAGCAGATCGACCGCCTGATCATGGTCGGCACGCCGAACTTCGGCGCCATGGACGCGCTGCGCAACCTGACCGAGGGCTTCCAGGTGGCGGCGATCTTCCCCCACTTCCACCAGGCTTTGCTCGGCACGATGCCGTCGATCTATCAGCTGCTACCGCGCACGCGCCATCGGCTGTTCGTCGACTCCAGTGGGCGCGAGCTCGAACTCGACGTGTTCGATCCCGAAGTCTGGGAGCGCTTCGGTTGGGGGTTGATGGATCCGAGCAGCGAAGCGGTCCTCGCTCGGCTCGAGCCGAACCTGGACGCCGCGGCTCGACGGGCGAAGGCGAAGGAGTACGTCACCTGGTCTTTGCAGCGCGCCAGCCGCTTCCATCGAGCGCTGGACCAAGTCCCACCGACCGCGCCGCCGACCCGCCTCTACCTGTTCGCCGGTGACACCGAGGACACCCTGTCCTTGTGCCGCATCGAGCAGCATGGCGCGCGCACGGTGCCACAGTTCGATCGCCGCGACTTGACGCTGCCCGGAGACGCGACGGTGCCGCGCTACAGCGCCGTCGGTGACGAACGGCGCACGACGCGCGATCCGAAGATGTACCTGCGATCGCCGATTCCGTGGTCCAACGTCACGTTCTTGGCCGACGACCACATCGGCATCACGAGCAACCCGCACTTCTCCAACAACACCCTGTTCCTGCTGCTGGAGACCCCACCGCCGGCGCGGTGAGCGGGCGGGACGCTCGAAGTCCTCGCCTATCGACCGCGCGCCGACAATGCCGCGTCGGCGCGCGGATCCTCGGGGCATGCCGCACGCCAATGCGCTGCAACCTGCCGTGCGAGCTCCGGTGACTCGAGATGCTGCGCGGCTTGTAGCAGGATCTCGTGCTCGTAGCCGGTGGTCGACCACGCCAGCAACCGCTCGACGGTCGAGCGGTACCCATCGCGCACGCCTTCGCCATCGGCGTCCTCATCGAACTGCCGGCCACGAATGGTGAGCAGCAAACCCAAGACCCACCGCTGCGAGAACACCGACGGGCGCTCGAGCGCAGCCTCGAGGTCCTCGATCCCGGCACGCTCATCGCCGAGTCCTGCCGCCAGCGCCCCGCGCAGCACGAGCAGGAGTGGGTCGGTCAGGTGCTCCAGCGCTTCGGAGCAAACCTGGCGCAGCTTCTCGCGACCCCGAGCACTCAAGATCGCCATCGGCACCGCGCGGATCAGGGGCACGTAATGCCGGGCGATCACCGGCGGCAGCGGGAATGCCGTGGTCGCGCCGGCGCCGTCCGTGCGGTTCGCGGTCTTGCGCTGGTTCAGCATCGCGACGAGAGGGCCCGCGATTCGCAAAGTCCGCCGCACCAGAGAGCCCACGCCTGACTCGCGTTCGACCGCCCATGGCCCGTGGAAGACCGAGATCAACTCGCCGAGCCCCGCCACCGCCGACAACAAGTCCACTGCGCGCTCTTCATCCGCGGCGCGCGCCTGTTCGATCAGGATCCGCACGCGGGCTTCGTCTCCGCGCAGGCAGCTGACAAAACCGGCGTAGCCCATCGCGGTCGGGTCCTCCGGATACAACGCGCGCAGGGTCACGGAGAAGTCGGCCGCTTCCGCCAACCGCCCCTGACCGATCAGGGCGATGGCGAACGCGCCATTCGCCCGCCGATGAGTGGGCTCATGGCGGCGTGCGCGTTCGAGGTGGTCGACCAGCTCGTCCAAATGCTCCGCCAGCATGGCCTCGGCGTATGCCTCGTCCGCGGGCGTGAGCCCCAACTCGATTGCCTCGCGCACCTGCGCGAGCTTGGTGTCGGGATCGACGAGCCGATTGACATCGAGGTCCGCGTCGAGCAACAGCAACTTGGCGCGATGCTCCGGCGGGACTCCTTCGGCTCGCAGCTGCCTGAGCTCGGCGATCGCCTCGCTGCCGCGCAGGGCGCCGTCGAGCGCTTCGACCCTGGCCAACCGGCAGGCGATCGGATCGTAGCCCGATTCGGAGGCCCCCTCGTAGCTGCCGATCGCCTCCTCCCAACGCCCCCGCTGGGCGAACAGCCGCGCGGTGAGGAAGGTCGCCTGCGCCCGCGCCGCGAGCGTCTGTTGTTGCTCTTCCGCCAACCGCTCCCGCGCGGAGCGCTCCACGATGGCAATCGCCGTCGGCCCCCCGGTGAGCAAGATCAAACCCAGCGCCGCCAACGCGCTCGCCTGCCGGTGGCGCGCCACGAACATCGCGGCACGCACCGGAGCCGGCGGCGGCGTCAGAATGCTCGGTCGCCCAGCCAAGAAGGCACGCAGCTCCTCCGCGATCTCCGCGACCCGCGGCCGGGCCTTCGGATTCTTGCGCAGCGCCGCGCGGCACAACCCATCCAGCGCTGCCGGCACGCGCGGATCCCGGCTGCGCGCAGGCGGCGCGTCGGAGCTCAAGACTGCTTGGCGTAGTGCGCGCGAGCTGCTCGCCCGGAACGGCACTCTCCGCACCAGCGCCTGATACAGCGTCACGCCGAGCCCGTAGCTGTCGGTCGCGGCTCCGACGGCACCGACCGCACCATCGATCTGCTCGGGCGCCATGTACAACGGCGAGCCCGCCCCGAAGCCGCCGTCGTCGACGTCGCCACCGAGCGCGCGCGCCAAGCCGAAGTCCAGCAGATGAGGAGCGCCGCTGTCGTCGACGAGAATGTTCCCCGGTTTGATGTCGCAATGGATCACGCCGCGACCGTGCGCGTGATCCGTCGCATCCGCGACGGCGGCCACGATGCGCGCCACGCAGCGGAAGTAGCCGGCCGGATCGGAATGGCCCGGTGGCCCGGGATCGGTAGCGAACGCGCGCGGTGACAGCGGCGCGGTCGGGCTCGGCAAGACGGACTCGAGCACCTTCGCCAGCGACCGCCCTTCGATCACGTCCATCACCAGGTAGGGCTCGCCGTCGTCGGTCGTCCGCGCCCCGTGCACCGTGACGATCGCCGGGTGGCGGAGGCGACCAATCAGTTTCGCCTCGGCGAGAAAGCGCGCCTTGGCGTCGCCGCGCAATGCGACTCGCGGCGCCAGCACCTTGATGGCGACTTCGCGCCCGAGCGAGGCCTCGTATGCGCGGTAGACCCAACCCATACCGCCGTGCCCCAGCACCTCGCGAACCTCGAAGCCACCGATGCTCGCGGGCAACGGCGGCACAGGCGGCGCTGTCTCGGTTCGCGACTGCAGCAAGCCCTCCGTGTCGCTCACCCACTCACTCTCGACCGCGTCGATGTAGTCGCGCAGGTCGGGCCGCCGCTCGCGCGCTCGGGCGAACGCGTCCGCCCCGCATTCGTCGGCGAGTGCGAGACAGAGATCCTCTGCTTCTCGTCGTTTTGCGTCAGTCATGGGATCGCCGCCGGCGCCGGACCGGAGCTTGACCACGGATCTCGGACAACGGGATGATACCGGCGTGTCCCCCAGACCATCCGACCACGGCGAAAGCGAGGCAACCGCCGCGCTGGCGGAGTTGCTCGCCCGCATCCGCGCCGGAGACGCGGAGGCCGAGACCGAGTTCCACGGCCGGTTTGCCGCCGGACTCGACCTCGACTTGGCAAAGACCATGCGGGGCGCGACGCCCGTCCAGCGCAGCTATCACGACCAGCTCGTACACGAGACGATGCTCACGGCGTTCGACCAGATCCGGGGGGAACACGTCGAGCTGCGCGGCACCATCGAGCTGCGTGCGTGGCTCCGTCGTGTGTTGCGAAACAAGTTTCTCGACCTCTGTCGGAAGCTGAAGGCGGAACCGCTCGAGCAGGCCCCCGCGGCGTCCGAGTCCTCGACGAGTTGGTTGCACGGCGTGTGGTCCGACTGCACCGGCATCCTCACCCGGCTCGCACGGCAAGAGGATGGTCGGCTGCTCAGGCAGGCCATTCGCAACCTGCAAGACCGCTCTCGAGAGCTCGTCGAGTTGCGCTTCTTCTGGGACCACAGCTGGTGGGAGGTCGCCCTGGAACTCGACGCCGGCCGCGTCGACCCGGAAGCGAGTGCCGGGCAGCGGCGAGACCACGCGGAACGCGTGCGCAAAGAGTTCGAGGGCCCGGTCCTTCGAGAACTCGCCCTGAAGCTTCAACAACAACGCCGCCTCGCCGACGACGCCACTGCGTACGGCCCGTGAGCGGAGGCTACTGGCCGAGCACCATGAGCAGGCCGGGTGAGAACGCCAGCTGGCCCGGAGTCGCCGGATCGATCACGATCGACTGCGCTCCGATGCCGAGGCCCACCAACAACTGCTCGTTGGGCCAAGGCAGGACGACCTGCTGCGTGGCAGGCGCGGCGGGCAGGTTGACCGTGGCGAAGAGGATCGGATCCGCCAGCAGCAGCGTGCCGCCGAACGCCGACGCGAAGCTGGCAGCACGGTGGCTGAGTAGCAACACCGCGGTGGCCGGTTGGGTGTAGGCATTGCCCACGTCAATCTGCGTCACGGCACCGATGCGCGGCTCCGTCGCGGCGGTCAGAGTCGGCACGGTGCCGCCACCGGAAAAGCCCTGGCCATAGTTGCCGGAGTAGGACTGCGTATCGCACGGCGAGAACGGCCATGCCGTGCAGACCACCGAAGCGGTGAACCAACCGCGCGCCTGTTGATCCCGCGCACCGACGTAGAGCGTGAAGACGCCGGTGTGCGGAAAGCTGAACGGCTTCTGCGCCGCGTTGCCGGTGACCGTCGCCACGGAGTTCCCCTGCGCGTCGAGCAGCTCGGCGTAGTGGTACGGCGTGTAGTTCGGCCACCCGCTGTCCTCACTGCGCAGCGCCAGCTCGGCGCTGGCGCCCGCCGCGCCGTGGATGGTGTAGCACGCGTACTCCGTCGCAGCGCCAACGCCGCCCTGCATCTGCCAATCGAAGGCGATCCGGTCGGCGCCAACCGGGTTGTTGAGCCGGTTGACGTAGAAGGCGTACCAGCCAGTCGAGGCGTTGTTGATCGCCTTCACCTTCACCGAGTAGAGGCCACTGGTCTGCAGCGTGAAGGTCGCGAGGCCATAACCCGAGACGGTGGCCACGGGACCGGCAGCGTCCGAGACATCGATCTGATGGTAGTAGGTGAAGTTCGGCCAACCGCTGTTCTCACTGGCGAACGCCAGGCGCACGACGTCGCCAGCCTGGCCGTTCATCAGGTAACGCACGACCTGGGTCGCGGACGTGATGGACCCGCTCGTCACGGGACCGCCATAGTCGACCTGTACCTGGGCCTGTGTGGTCGCGACCAGCACCGCAGGTGCGAAGAAGAAAGAGGCGTACTTGATCGTCATGGGCTCTCGGTCGGGGCAAACCTGTCGATGCACGGGACCTCGTCAAACGCACGAGGCCGCATGTGGAAGCCGATTCGGGCATCGGCAGGACGCTGGTGAGCTTCCGTCTGAGAGACCAACGAGTGGAGCCGTGGGGTGCGGAAAGCGCGCGGCAAGAAAAAGGCCGGTGCGCGACTCTCGCCAGCGCGCCATCACCGCGCCACGGGGAGGATGCGTGCGGCGGGCATCGAGGCCAGTGTGTCGGGGGCGTGGTCGCGGCTGCGCGACCCGGCGTGGCACCTGACCGGCTGGAGGTCAACCATCAGCACTTGGGCGCGTGGCGCGGCGTCTCGCTATACTCCCGCAATGGAGTGCAAGTTGGTCGTGCCGGCGTGCGTGTGGGGCGCCGTCCTCGCACCTGCAAGCCTGTGCGCGCAAGTGCAACCCAACTGGACCGCTCTGCGCGACACGCCAGCGCAGAGCCGCGGTCAGGCCGCGATGGCGTACGACGCTGCGCGCGGCAACGTGCTGCTGTTCGGCGGGCGCAGCGATGGCTTCGGCACGTCCCTGCTCGGCGACACTTGGACGTTCGACGGCGTCCGCTGGCAGCGGCATCTGGTCAACACCGCGCCGGCCCCGCGCTACGACGCCGCGACCACCTACGACAGCCTGCGGCAGGAGGTACTGCTGTTCGGTGGGACCGACGACACACGCGTGTTCGCCGACCTGTGGGCTTGGAACGGCAGTCGGTGGCGCCAGCTGCAGACCGGTGCCGCCAGCCCCGGGCCGCGCGTGCGCGCGGGCCTCGCGTTCGACCCGACGACACAGGCTGCCGTCCTCGCCGGCGGGCTCGGCGACCTGCCGTTCATGAACCCGCTGGGCGACACCTGGATCCTGCGCGGCACCCTGTGGCAGCGGCTGCCCGCCGCTCTGCCGGCGGGCGGCGTCGCGCTGGCCTACTTCGGCCGCCGCAGCCGCGTCGTGGCGCTGACGTCCGCGGGCGGGGGCTACGAGCTGGGCGTGGCAGGCGCCTGGCAACGCTACCCGGTGCTCGATCGACAGCCGGCGTGGCCATTGGTCGCGGACACGCAGCGCGGCCTTCTCGTCGTTCCCGCGGCGCGCCCCGAAGTGTTCGACGGCAGCGGCTGGCGCGTCGAGTCGCCGGAGTTTGCGCGCCCCTACGGCGCCGAGAACTTCACCTACGACCACGGGCGCGCCGCGCTGGTCGCCTTCGGCGCCTGGAAGAACCGCGGTGAGTTCGCCGAACGCTTCACCTGGGAGTATCGCGTGCCGCCTGCGCCAGGGCTCGGCGCGGCCTTCCGGCCCTACGGCACCTTGTGCGCGAGCGCGAGCAGCCTCGGACGCGTGCTCATGGGCCGGGCGGGAACGGCGCCGCGGTTGGGAAGCACCGCCGTGCTCGAAGTGGTGACCGACCGGTTCGGCACGCCGTCGTCGACGGTGGCCCTGGGGCTGGCGCCGACGACGAGCACCTCACCGGTGCTGGCGCCGGGCTGCTTGGTGCAGGCCGCGCCCGCGCTCGTGGCGGCCGCCGTCGACCGCGGCAGCCACTTCGAGCTGCCGCTGCTCTTGCCCGGAGTGGCCTCGCTCATCGGCGCGGAGGTCTACGCCCAGGATTTCGGTCCAACCTGTCCTTGGGCTTGCTACGCGTCCAACGGGCTGGTGCTGCAACTCGGGCGCTGAGTGGACGCCCCGCCTGTGGGCGGCAAGTCAGACCACTCGACCTCAGCCGTCGCGCGGCGCGCGCATCAGCCGCGGCGTGACCAACAGGAGCGCCCCGCGATCGGCAGCCGAGAACGCCCGCACCACCACGGTGTGTCCCGAGGGTACGACTGCCAGTCGCGGCGTAGTGTCGTCGAGGCCGGTTGCCTCGGGCGCGGCGAACTCGAGGTCCAGGACGATGCGGTCGGTTCCACCGACGCACATCGGGCGGACCGCCACTTCGACGCCGTCGTCCGGTTGGCCGCGCCGGCGCTCACCGACGAACAGCGTCGCTTCCTGCCGATCGAGTGCGATGACCTTCGGCAGCTGGCGCACGCGGGACTTGGGGTCCTTGGCCAACAACTCCAGGACCGCCGTTTTTTGGGTTGGCAACAGCGTGCCGACGCCATCCTTGAGCACCTTGCCATCGACCACGATTCCCTCAGCGTGGAGGTCGGCGTTGGTCGTCGACACCAGCTGGACATCGACGAACACTTGCGCGGGCGGCGTGTCGAGCCGCTCGATCAGCCGCGCGACCGTGTCGGCGATCGCCGGTACGTCGCGCACCGAGACGACGCGGCGGTCGGCGCGCCACTCGAGCCGCCCGGCAGGAGTGAGGCATCCGCGCGCCGCCGCGATCGCGGCTCGTGCCTGCGCATCGTCGAGGTAGGTGATGCAGAGCTCGCGCACCTCCAGCATGTGCCCGGCTTCGACCGAGGCCGCCGCCGGCGAGGCGATCGGAGAGAGCTGTGGGGCCGCTTGCACGGGGGCGAGGACGCCGAGCGCCATCAACGAGAAGAGCACGTTTTGCACGGAAAGCTCCGGGGGGGTTTGGGGGATGCGACGGTGCGGCGGAACCCGTCGATTCGCGCGTCGAGTTCTGGCGCCACCGCCGGACGCGGCGGGCACACTGACCATTTCGACGACAGCGGGGTCTCGACTTGAGCCCGGTCACCGCAAGTCGCACTACTTGCCGGGATCGCGGCGCACGTGGGCGTTGCCGCTGCGTACCCCCTCGGGCAGCTGCCGCGCGCGCTTGTCGTTGAGCTGCTTCTGCAGATACTCGGGAAGGCATTGCGCGGCAGAATCTTCTTCGCCCAGCATGAAGCGGACCATGCCCAGCACTAGCCCCGCTTCGCCGGCTCCGAGTGCCAGAGCCTTCTCGAAGTAGGCCGGGCTCGCCCGTTGGCCGGGCCGCACCGATCTACCGGTCGCCCGAGTCGAGCCCGTCCAAGTCGATGTCGATCGGCGGCAGCGCCGCGCGCCGGCGCTCACCCTGCCGCAGATAGTGGTCGAACCAGCGCAGCGCGCGCACCGCGTAGTCGTACTGGTAGACGTTGCGGCGGTTGCCGTGGCCCTCACCCGGGTAGCGCACGTAGCGTACCGGCGTCTTGGTGGCGAACTTGACCGCCCGGTAGAGCATGAACGGCTGGTTGGGGTGCACGCGAGTATCGGCGTCGCCGCCGGCCAACAGCAGCGGCGTTCGGCAGTCGGCGGCGTAGGTCGTCGGACTGCGGTCGATCAGGAACCCACGCTGGCGGTGCGGCCAAACCTCGCCCTGGTGCACGTGGTAGCCCTCGAACGGCGTATCGCTGACGTAGAGCTTGGTCGGCATGTCGGTCACCGGCACGAAGCTCACCGCCGCGGCGAAGTGCTCGCTGTGGCGGGTGGCGCCCCAAGCGGCCATCAGCCCGCCGTAGCTGCCGCCGCCGATGCCGACGCGCGCGGGATCGACCAGGCCTCGATCGACGAGGTGCCGGACGCCATCCAGGAGGTCGTCGAACTCCGCGCCGAGCACGTCGCCGTGGTTGGCCTTGGCGAACGCGACGCCGTAGCCGGTGCTGGCCCGATAGTTCTGGTAGAAGGCGAAGTAGCCGCGCGCCGACAGCATCTGCCCCCAGCGGCCGTAGCTGGTGTTCCAGCCGTCCGAGTAGTGCGACTCGGGGCCGCCGTGCACCACCAGCACGAGGGGGTAGCGCTCCTTTGGCCGATAGCCGAGCGGATAGAGCAGCACGCCTTCGACCGAGGTTCCGTCGCGGGCTGCGTAGCGCACCACCTCCTGCCGGCCGAGGCCACGATCGGCGAGCCAGGGATTCGAATCCGTCAGGCGAGCGACCCCTCCGTCGCGCCCCACGCGGCAGAGCTCGTCGGGATGCCGCGCGGTCGACCCCGCGACAACGTATCCGTCCCCCGACTGGGCAAACGAACGGAACGCGAAGCCCTCGCGCGCGAACACTCGCGCTCGCACGCCATCACGCAGGTCGACGTGTTCGATCGCGCTCCGCGCCCCGTGGCTCACTGCCAACAACAACCCACCGGCGCGCAGTGGGTCGTCGCGCACCCATGCCACGTGATGCACCATCGCTTGCAGATCCGGGGTGCAGTGCCGCCGCGAGCCATCGCGCACATCGACGACGAACAGGCTGCCGGCGTGCGGATCGGTGCGGTCGACCGCGCCCACGTACGCGAGACGATGCCCGTCGGGCTCCCAGGCGAACTGCCCCAGCTTGCCGACCGGATCGGTCAGACTGGTCACCCGCCCGCGGCCCACGTCGACGAGATGCAGAGCGGCGAACATGTAACCGTCGTCGACGGTGTTGCGCGGCGCGATGCGCGCCGCGATGCGCTCACCGCGACTGTCCCACTCGAAGTCGAACACCGAGCCCACCTGCGTTAGCCGCCGCAGGGCTCCGCCGGGAGCCAACAGCCACAGCTGGGATTGCACGAAGTCCTCGTCGACGACGACCTGACGGAAGCCGGCATCAACCGCTCGGGTGCGCTCTCCCGGCACCTCGTCCAGCATGGTCAGCGCCAGCTGGGCGCCGTCCGGGTGCCAGCGGTGGCCGCGCACGGCGCGGGGCACCTGAGTGACCCGCTCCGGCTCGCCGCCCTCGAGCGGCACCGACCACACCTGCGCGGCGTCTTCGCCGGCGCGCCGGGCGATGAACGTCACGCGCGTTCCACTCGGATGCAGCTGGACATCGCGAGGCCGCTCGTCGGCACCGAGCAACAACCGCTCCTCGCCAGCGCGCCAGAGGTAGACGCGGGCGCGGGCTGTGCCTGCCGCATCTTGCAGCGACCGCGGCTCCGACCGGGTGAACACGACCGCGCCATTCCCCGCGGGCAGCACCACGCGCACCGTGCGCAGCGAGACCACGTCGCGAGGCGACAGGCCCTGTCGCGCATCGTCCTGGGCCGACACGGTGCCGGCGACGAGCACAGCGAGAAGCATCGTCGTGCGCCGGATCATCGCTCCTCCCCACCGAGCACGGCCGAGTAGTCAAAGTCGAACGGCGGCGGCGCATCGGTGCGCCGGGCCCCGGGCCTCAAGTAGTGGTCCAGCCAGCGCAGAGTGCGCACCGCGTAGTCGTAGCGATAGACGTTGGTCCGGTTGCCGTGACCCTCGCCGGGATACTGGACGTAGCGCGTCGGCGTATCGGTCGCGAACTTGACCGCGCGATAGAGCATGAAGGGCTGGCTCGGGTGCACGCGCGGGTCGGCGGTGCCCCCCAGCAGCAGCAGCGGCGTGCGGCATCGGGCGGCATACGTCAGCGGACTCCGGTCGGAGAGGAACCCGCGCTGCTCGTGCGGCCACGCCTCCTGATAGTGCACGTAGAAGAATTCGTAAGGGATGTCCGACGTCAGCCACTTGGTGCGGATGTCGACGAACGGCACGAAGCTCACCGCCGCGGCGAAGTGCTCGCTGTGCCGGGTCGCGGCCCACGCCGCGGTGTAGCCACCATACGAGCCGCCGCCGATCGCAACGCGGTCGGGGTCGATCAGGCCGCGCTCGTCGAAGTACGCGATCGCGTCCAAATGGTCGCGAAACTCGGCGCCCATCGGGTCGCCGTGATCGGCCTTGGCAAAGGCCACTCCGTATCCCGTGCTGGCGCGGTAATTGGGATACCAGGCGTAGTAGTTGCGCGCAGCCAGCATCTGCCCCCAGCTGCCGTAGCTGGTGAGCCAGCCGTTGCTGTAGTGCGACTCCGGCCCGCCATGGGCGACGATCACCAGCGGCCGCCGGGTCCCCTCGCGGTGCTCGAGGGGATGGATCAACAACCCCTCGATCTCGAGACCGTCGCGCGCGCGATAGCGAACGATCTCCTGCTCGCCCAGCGCGACGTCGGCCAACCACGGGTTGGAGTCGGTCAGCGGCGCGTAGAACGGCAGCCCGTTGCCCGCGCCGTAGAGCTCGGGGGGGTGCCCCGCGGTCGAGCCGACGAAGTAGCGCCCGTGCGGGCCGTCCCATGCGCCCGCCACTGCTTGGAAGGCCGGCCCCTCGGGAGCGGGCGATCGCTCGTCCAGAATCTCTCCGCTCCGTGGCTCGAGCAGAGCCAGGTTGGTCTGCACGCCGCGGCTGAGCACCACCGACAGCGCCGGGGACCCGGCATGCGTCGACCAGTGCACGTCGTGCACCATGCCGCGCAGCGCGCGCGTCAGGCAGCGCACCGCACCCGAACGTCGCTCCACCACGAACAGCGTGCCGGCGTGCGGATCGTTGCGATCGGCCGCGCTGATGTAGGCCAGCTCGGACGCATCGGCATTCCAGCGAAAGCCGCCCAGCTTGCCCGGGTTGTCGACCAACAGCGCGCTCGCACCGGTCGCCGGGTCGATCTGGTGGAGCCGCTTGAACATGTAGCTGTCGTCGACCAGGTTGCGCGGCGCGATCGCGGCCGCGATCACGCTGCCGTCCGGCGACCATTCGAAGTCGAAGACGGTTCGCTCCCGCGTGAGCTGCCGCGTGGATCCATCCCCTCGATCCCACAACCAGAGGCTTCGATGAGAGTAGTCCTCGTCGACCACCTCTTGGCGAAAGCCGCGCTCCCGCGCGGCCGCGCGGGCCTCGGGCGCGGGATCGAGGACGGTGAACGCGATCTGCGCGCCGTCCGGCTGCCACGCGTAGCTCGACACGCCATGCGGCGTGCGGGTCACGCGCACCGGCTCGTCCCCATCGAGCCCGATCGCCCAGACCTCGGGGTGCGGGTCGTCCTCGCCCTTGTGCACGAAGCAGATCCTCTCCTCGCGCGGATCCCAGCTCACCCCGCCCACACCGCGTTGTCCGCCCAGCAGCAACCGCTCGCCGCCATCCTCGAGCAAGAAGAGGTGCGCGTAGCTCGTGCCGGGACCATCGCTGATCGGGCGCGGCTCGGTGCGGGTGAACGCGACGCGGCCGCCATCCGGGCTCGGGTAGACACCGATGACCGCACGCAGGCGCATCATCTGCTCTGGAGTCAAGCCTTGGGCCAAAGCCGCGGGCGCCGCCAGCGCGAGACTCACGGCGAAAAAGCTTCGAGATGTCGGTGTCATGGCGCCGCGAATCATAGATCGAGCGCGAACTCCGAGGGGAAGTCGATCGCGACCCGTCGATCGCGCTTGGCGGTGCGCGACCAGCCGATAGCATGCGCAGCCATGCGAGCCATTGCCCTACCGCTGCTGGTGATCGGCGGCGCGGTGGTTGTCCTGGCCATCTTCGGCGAGATCTTGGGTTGGAGAGAAGGCCGGGGGCTGCGGTGGCGACAGGCTCAGCTGTTCGTCCTCGGCGTCGCACTCATGGGTCTCGGGGTCGCCGCGTGGCCGACGCTGCGCCAACGCTTTGCCACCTGGCACCGCTCGCAGGCCAAGATCGGCGCGCTGGCGGTCCTGCTGTTCTCGGTCTGGGTCGGGCTCTTGACCGGCGTCTTCGAGATCATCCACGGCATCGTCCGCAGCCTGCTGCAGGACACGCTCGATCACCCGGTCGATCTGCTCTGCCTGAAGCCGTTGTGCTACGCCGTGTACAGCGCGATCCTGGCGGCACCGCTCGCCTTGCTCAACGCGATCCGGCCGGGCACTGTCCGTTTGGCCGAAGTGGTCTTCTGGCTCGTGTTGGTCATGGCGTGGGCCCAGTTCTTGGTCCACCGCCGACTCGACAGCGGCGCGGTGTTGGCGCTGTCCGCGGGAATCGCCTGGACCGCCGCGCGCAGCTCGCCGGTCGGCTCCGGCGCCGTTTGGCGGGTCTGCCGCCGCACCCTGCCGTGGATAGTCGGCCTGATGGTCGTCTCGCTGGGACTCGTGCTGTTGATGCCCTGGTGGCGCGCGCGCGCGCACCGGCCGCCTGCCGGAGTAACGGCGCCGGCGGCCGCCCCCAACGTGCTGTTCATCGTGCTCGATACGATTCGCGCCGATCACCTGCGCTGCTACGGCTACGAGCGCGAGACCATGCCGACGATCGACCGGCTGGCGGCGGCCGGCACGCAGTTCGACGCGATGATCGCCAGCTCACCGTGGACGCTGCCGTCACACTCGACCATGTTCACGGGCAAGTACCGGCACGAGATCTCGTCGGGCTGGACCAGGCCGCTCGACACTTCGTACCCCGTGCTGGCAGAGCGGCTGATCGCGATGGGCTACAGCACGGCCGGCTTCGTCGGCAATCTCGGCTACTGCTCGCGCCGGCACGGCATCGATCGCGGCTTCGGCCACTACGAGGACTTCCACTGGACGTTCGGCACGCTCCTGCTGAACACCAGCCTCGGCAACTTCGTCGCATTCCTGTTCAAGGGGCCGGGGTTCGTCGAGCAGATGCGCAACGATGCACCGACCGTGGCCAACGGATTCCTCGATTGGCTCGACGACCAGCCGCAAGACGGCCAGCCCTTCTTCGCGTTCCTCAACTTCTTCGACGCGCACGCGGTCTACGACCCACCACCCGACCTGGAGAACATGTTCTTGCCGCGCAGCGATGTTCTCAAGCAGCACACGTCGGACGCGACGGTCTGGAGCGAGGAACAACTCGCCGGCATCGTCGCCGCGCATGACGCCTGCATGTTCGCCATCGATCGCGAGATCACGCGCATCGTGGACAACCTGCGCGACCGCGGTGCGCTGGAGCGGACCCTGATCGTGATCACCGGCGACCACGGCGAGCAGTTCGGCGAGAACGGCCTGATGGACCACGCCAACAGCCTGTACCGGCCCCTCCTGCACGTGCCGATGATCTTTCACTGGCCGGGCGAGCTGCCCGCGCGCCGGATTCCCGACTGGGTCAGCATGCGCGACATCCCGGCCACTGTGCTCGACCTCGTCGACGCACCCGCGGCGCTGTCATTGCCGGGCAACTCGCTGCGCCATCATTGGCAACCAGAGCTTACAGCGCCGGCCGAACCATCGCCTCTGCTCTCCCAGGTCGCCGCCGGCATCCGCCGCCCGAAGTGGGAACCGGTCTCGCGCGGGGGAATGCAGTCCATCGCCGTCGGCAGCTTGCACTTCATCCAGTGCGACGACGGCAGCGAAGAGCTCTACGACATGGCGGCCGATCCGCGCGAAGAGAACAACTTGATCGACGACCCGGCCTATGCCGATCGCCGCGATGCGATGCGCAAGGAGCTCGCCGAACGCTTGCGCGACCGATTGCGCTGAACGCGCAAGGGTTTGGCCTACGCCGGCGCCGATCGGACAGCGATCGACACGTCATAAGGGACTTTGCACGCAAGCACTTCGGCAACGACCGCGGGCGACAGCTCGCGGAGAGTTGCGCCCCCACCCTCTCGCAACTACGATTCGCGTCATGCGCACGGGAAGGCTACCGGGCCAAGAAGAGGCCCTCGCCGAGATGCTGCGCGCGAAGCGAAGACTCGCGCGCCGGCGGTTCCTGCGAATCGCGGGTGGTGGTATGGCCATCGGCCTTGCGGGCGGAAGCGCGGTGACTGCGCTGGTCATGGCCTCGTCCGCGGATCGTGTGACGCCGCCCACCACGGACACGCCTTTGGAGCACTCACCAAACAAGGAACAACAGTGGGCCGCTGAGCTCGCCAGCCACGGTACGGAGCGCCAGCTTCTCGATCAGGGATCCTTGTTCTTGACCGTCGCCGAACACAATCCGTCAGACCGACAACTCTGGCAGGGTGTGCTGCGGCTCGGCTTCGCTCTCCTCGAAGACGACGGCCGGCACAGCGCGCTGCGCCGACGTCTCATTCACGTGCTCGGGAAGCCCGAGGCCCCGCCCATTCTGGCTCCCCTGCGCAACCGCCTTCGATCGCCATGATGGCCTCACCTCTCCTTCGCTTCACCGTTTCGTGAACCATGGTTAACGGCAAGCTCAGCGCTGAGCCGAACCCGGCAACCGAGGGGAGCCAGGTCGAGGTGACCTACACCGGCGGGGACGTCGTGTACTACTCGGTGGACGGCGACAGCTGGACCGAGCTGCCGGTCGACCCAAAAACCGGCGAGGGGACGATCACGATTCCGGCGGGATCGAACTTCGTCACGATCTCCGATCGCAAGATCCCCGAGGCCTCGACGGTTTGTGTGGAAGTGATGAGGACCAGCCGATGACCCATTGTTTGCGTGCCTGCAGCATCTCCCTGATCGCCAGCGGGGCGGTTGGCTTGCCCGCCGCGGCCCAGAACCAAGCTGTGATCCCCGCGATCCACGCGACGCAAGACGCACCCTCGCTCCGATCACTGGCGGGCTTCTGTGCCAACGAGCGACAGCAGTTCTTGATCGGTCCGAGCCACCTCGCCGCGCTGGCCGGTCGATCCTTGGTCGGCTTCGCGGTGCGCCGCGACAGCCACTACGACCGCGCGCTCGGCAGCGCCCAGGCACAGCTCTCCGTCAGCCTCTCGGACCGCGCCGGCGATCCCGATCGACCCTCGCCGCAGTTCGCCGCGAACCGGGGCGCGACGCCACGCCAGGTCTTCTCGGGCAGCGTTGCGGCGCCGGCGTCTCCCGCACTGGGCAGCGGCGCGACCGCGCCGTGGGATGCCGCGCACAGCATTCGCATCGCGTTCGCGCAGCCATTCCCGTACGCCGGCGGCACCCTGTGCGTGGAGATCGACGGCTACCCCGTCGTTGGCACCACCGAGTGCTTCTGGCCCATCGACGCCGCCGCGGCCAGCACTCCTGGCGGCGCGGTGCAGCATCTGGGTGCCGCGTGCGGCCCCTTCGCCGCGAGCGGGCTGACGGCTTCGGCCGTGCCCGAGACGCTGCGGCTCGGCAACACCGCGGTCTTGATCGCCTGGGGTTTGCCGTCGACACCCGCCGTCGCGCTGATCGGCAGCGGGCCGCTGTCGCCACCACTCGATCTCGGGCCAATGGGCGCCACCGGGTGCACGCTGCAAGTGAACCCCAGCTTGTCGCTACCGCTGCAGTTCGGGAGCGCGCCCCCACTCGTCAACTCGGGCGCCGCGAACTTGCGCGTGCAGGTCCCGACTTCACCGACTCTCGCCGGCGGCTCCCTGTTCGCGCAGTGGTTGAACATCGAGACTTCGCTGCCCCGCACCCAATGGAGCAACCCCGCCGGGATCACGGCCAGCAACGGTCTGCAGGCCACCCTCTCGAGCGCGGTCACCGCGAGCCTCGACATGGCGATGATCACCTCGGCCGCGATGCCCAGCGGCGCGCCGCTGCCGAGCACGGGCGAGACCGTCCTGCACAAGGCACCGGTGGTCGAGCTGTTGTGGCAGTGACGGGTTGATCCCGAGAACCGTCCCACCACTCACGGTCAGAGCCCGACGATCGAAGCAATCGATCCCGTGCTGACCACGCCCAGTGGATTGCTCGGCGCGACGGGGTCGTGCACCAACCACGTACCGAACAATGCACGCCCGACCAACGCCAATCGGTTGGGCACCTGCAGTGCCACGGACGCCGCGCCCGCGACGTCCGTGGACGTGGCGAGCGTCATCTCGGGTGCCGAGGCCAGCCAACATCCAGGCCCTGCGCCAAACGTCTGCAGGCTCAGGGGGAGGCGTAACCCGTTCCATCGGTCCATCGATCCGCCGAGCAACAGGGCGGCCGCCGCGGACCCCGCCGCGCTGGCGAGCTGCACCGCGTAGGCGGCGCCGATCCGGGGCACCCCCTGGGCCGTGATCGACGGAACGCCGGCCGAGCCCTGGCAAGTGCTCGGGCTGTAGAGCACCGTGCTGGCGAGCGGCGAGCGCAAGCGCCCGATCTCGTTGAGCAGTGCTGCGTGACTTTGTCGCTCGGCCGCGGTCATCGTTCGGCTCAGGACGTTGGTCGTCTCCCACGGATCGGTGCGCAGGTCGAAGAGCTCATCGGCGCCGCTGACACGATGGATGAGCTTGTAGCGCACGTCGCGAATGACGGCGTGACCGTTCTGTAGAGGGAGCGGCCACGCCGCACCGGTGAACTCCTCGCAGTAGGTGAACTGACGCTGTGGCACAGCGGCCGGATCGCTCAAGTACGGCATCAGGCTCACACTGTCGTGCACCACGTACGCGGGCAACGCAGACCGTGCGCCACACAGCTCGAGCACCGTGGCAAACACGTCGACCGAGCACGCCAGGGCGTCGACCTCTCGGCCCGGAGAGGCGACGGCCGGACCAGCGACGATCAGCGGCACGTTGATGCCGCCCTCGTAGGGCGTTCCCTTGGCCCGGCTCGGGTTGAAGGGAGCCACCGCCTGCTGCTGGACCGAGCCGTTGTCCCCGATGAACACGATGTTGGTCTGCGCCAACACCGCCGGGCCGAGCTGCCGGAGCAGACGGCCGATCTCGGTATCGAGCGACTCGACCATCGCCCGGTAGAACGGCCGGTTCTGCGGCGTGTGGGTTTGCACCGGCGTCAGACCGCTCAGATTCTGCGTGTGCAGGTTGGCCGGAGGCGCGTGGTACGGAATGTGTGGCGCGTGATAGGTCAGGTGCAGAAACCACGGCTGGCTCTGCTGCCCGATCCAACGCAGCGCGTCGTCCGTCGTCTGCGTCGTGCAGTATTGAGTCGAGATCCCGGCAACGCCGTTCTCGACCCGAGTCCACCGAAAGTAGCTCGCGATCTGCCCCTCCAGCGATCCCGCGTAGTGCGAAAACCCGCCGATCGCGCGGGGTGCGTCCAAGCCATGCGTGACGTCATGTACGTGCCACTTGCCCACGCACGCGTGGGCGTAGCCCCGCGCCGAGCGGTCCAGCAGCTCGGGCAGCGTCCACTCCGACGGCAACAACGTGCCGATCGGCTCCGAGTTGCTGAGGTGGCGGATCCACCGGCCGACGAATGTGCGGAACGCGTAGCGCCCGGTCAGGATGCTGGCGCGGGTCGGCGAACACGACGGATTGGCCCAGGCATTGCGGAACAGGACACCGCGCTGGGCGAGCGCGTCGATGTTGGGCGTCGGTGGCGGGCTCGTGCCTTCGCGGTAGGCGCCGACGTAGTCGACGCCCAGATCGTCGGCGACGATCAGCAGTACGTTGGGATCTGAAGACTGGCTGGCGGCGACCGCGGCGGTCAAGAGAACCGCAGTGAGCGCATGGGTGATTCGCATACAGCGGGTTGGTTGACGGGCGCCCAAAGTAACCCGAGATCGCGTCGCGCTCAGCGCGTCTCGAATCCCACCCGCTCCAGCGCAAACGCGGCCGTGGCCTGCTCTCCGCGCACGCGCACCGTGATCAGCTGCTCGGCCTCGCCGACACCGGCGGCAGCGGCTTCGACCGCGAGCGAGAACCCCCCGCGCACGGTCGCGCGCGCCAGCCGCCGATCCCCGATGGTGACGCCATTGCCCGCGATCTCGACACGGAGCTCGCTGCCGTCGGTGCGACCGGCGAGCACCAGCCGGGGCTGGTCGGCACCTCGGTGCAACAGAACGCGTGCGAGGGGCCCACACCACACACCGCCGTCGCGGTCCTCGAACCCGTACATCAGCTTGTCGTGGTGCTCCGGCTCATCGGCGCGGATCATCGCGCTCGACGCGTAGCGCCCGTTCCAGTCGCTGAAGATCCACTCTTCGTAACTCTCCGGGTCGAAGGCCGGCAGCGCGGTGTCGTAGTTGCGCAGGAAGAACCGGCTCTCGACGTACGGCCGCCAAAACCACGCGACGCTGTTCGCCATGCCGAAGCCACCGTCGGCAGCGCGGCCATAGCGGCCCCCGAGGATCACGTGTGGCAACTTCGACAGCACGTAGTCCCGGTTGGCGTAGACGGCCTCCGCCAACGAGTAGTGCGCAAAGGCGCGGGCCAGCACCTTGTCGTTGAGACCGATCATGTCGATGCCGGCATGGTCGACGTGGAACGGCAGGTAGCCGAACTCCGACGCCGCGTACGGGCGTCGCGCATCGCGCAGCCGCGCGCGCAGATCGACGACCGCGTGGTAGTGGCCGGCTCCGGCCCGCTGCAGCTGAATCCGCGGATCGGCAAAATCCAGTTGCCACCACCGATGGTGCTCGACGCGCTCGGTGGCCGCCGACACCGTCAACAGAACGGCCATCAGTGGCGCGAGCACGACGGCCCGCCCCGCGCAGACCATCATCCCGGCGGCGCCGACCACCAGCACCGGGTAGTGCGTCAGCAGGAACCGCCCGTATGGCATGTAGTCGCCGCCCGAGTACGCCACGAAGTACAGCTGGCTGGCGACGAACGCGAGCGGTACCGCTGCGCGCAGGGCAACGGCGCGCTGCGCCCGCACCCGTGCGGCGCGCAACAGGACGGCCACCACCGCGACGGCGAGCAGGCCCAGTGCTGCGGCGAACGCGACCCCCTTCGCCGCCAGGTACTCGAGCAGATAGCGCGCGGGGTTGCCCCAGTGGGCCACCGCCAGCTTCACGTTGGTCGGGTTGGGCACGACCCCGCCGAAGTACCACTGCTTGGCCCAGAGCTGCACCGCCGTCAACGCCGCAAAGACGAGCAACGCCGGCAGGGGCCGTGCCAGGGCGGAGCGCCAGCCGCGATCATTCGCCAGGTCGATCGCGAACAGGCAGCCAAACGCGACCCCCACGTTCATCAGCCCCTCGGGCCGGAGGTTCGCGCTGAGCCAGCACAACACTGCCAGACCGATCAGCCCCCGCCGCCCGGTGCGCCGGGCTGCGGCTACGGTCCACGCGCACAGGACAGTGACCACCAGCGCGTAGCTCGTGGTCTCCAGCCCCTGGCAAGACCAAAACGCCAAGAACTGGGACGCCGCGATCGGCGGAACGGCGAACCACACCCACGACCGATGGCGGCCGGCGATCGCCCGCACGCAGATGAACGCCGCCACGGCGGTGGCGGCGAACGCCAACAGGCCGATGATCTTCGTCGCGTGCACCAAGTCGGCGCCGACGAGCCGCGCCAGCGCCAACAGACCGACCAGCACTCCGTTGGAGTAGCCCTCCTCCGTCGGGCCGCCCGGATAGCTGACCAGCCCCTCGCCGTCGGCCAAGTGACGCGCATAGCGCAGGGTGATCCAGGCGTCCTCGTTGGTGCTGGCATAGAACTGAAGCCCACTCAGCACCGCGATCGCGGCCCCGACGGCGCACACCGCGGCCACCGCCGCGGCCGAGGTCGCGGCAGGCGGCGGCGGCGAGTCGGCGGAGTCAGCCATCGGACGGCGCGCAACCATAGCGCCGAACCCGGCCCGAGACCGCGATCCCCAACCGCCGGAGAGCCTGGGCGCAAAAACACCAGGTCGCGATGCGCGCTTCGTTCCGTTCTTGCGAGTCCCGTGACAACCGTGACAAATCTCCGCGCCACGGCAACCCTGGGGTTGCTCGCTTGTTCCGTGCCGGCACAGTCCGCTCCGCTCGCCTTCCGCGTCGTCGACGAGCGACCGGTGTTGGCTGCCGACGTCTCCTTGCTCTACCCGCGCGCCGCGGTCGGCGACCTGACCGGCGACGGATGGCCCGACGTCGTGTTCGGCCATCCCGGCCTGCTGGTCAACCAGCGCGGCCATTGGCGCGACGAGTCGACCGCGCGCCTGGGCGCCGTTACCGCCGGCGCCGCGCCGCAGTCGGTGCTGGTGCGCGACCTCGACGCCAACGGCGATCAGGACTTGGTGGTGCTACAGCACGTGCGCGGCGTCGCCGAGGTCCGCGTGTGGATGCAAGCCGCCGGCGCGTTGGTCGAAGGGTTCGTTCTCACACCCACCGGCCCCTTTGCCGACGTGGAGGCCGCCGACCTCGACGGCGACGGCGATCTCGATCTGGTGCTCTCCGGCGGCACGACCGAGGCATTGGCCCAGCTCGTGCCGGGAGTGTTCTCCGTCCGGCCCTCGCCGTTCCCGACCGGGGCGGGCCCTCTCGGTCAGCTGACCCCAGCGGACGTCGATAGCGACGGCGATACCGACTGGCTGACGACGACCGGATTGGTACTGCGCAATCAAGGCGGCGTGCTACAGGCGGATCCCGCCTCGGGGTTGGCGGTCACCCGCTCGTCGGGGATCGGCGACTACCCGCTGACGGCGGACCTGGACGGCGACGGCGATGCCGACGTGCTGGTCAACGACACTCCCTACCTCAACGACGGGACGGGTCGCTTCTCCGCCGGCGCATCCCTGCCGTTGCCGCGAGGCTTCGAGCCGCGGGCGCTCACCGACATCAACGGCGACGGGAACATCGACGTGTTGTGCGGTGCGTGGCAACCCGACCCGCAGATCGGCAGCGCCGGCCTCGTGTTCCGCAACGACGGCCGCGCCGGATTCTCCACGCTGCCCGTCGTCGTGCCGACCGGCGCCTCTGCCGTTGTCGCCGCGGTCGGCGCGGACCTCGACCGCGATGGCGATGGCGACCTGCTGCTGATGGACACGACCCGCGGCGGCAGGAAGTGGATCGCGATCAACGATGGCCGCTTCCTGCGCGCAGTCGGCCTGACACCCCGCTTCCCCGCGCCGTGGCCGGGACTCGGCCCGCACGCCGTCGCGGCGGATCTCGACTTCGACGGCGACCCCGAGTGGATCTCCCTGGGCGTGGTCTACCGCAACTCCGGAGCCGGTGAGTTCACGGTCGCGCAAAGCGGGCTGCCGCGCGGTCCGCTGGCCGTCGGTGACGTCGACGCCGATGGCGACCTCGACCTCGTCATCGGCGCCGCACCGAGTGCGCTGTGGCTCAACGACGGCACGGGCACGCTGTTCGACGCGACCGCCGGGCGTCTGCTCGACGCGGAGCGGCACCGAGAGCTGTGTTTGGTCGACCTCGACCGCGACGGCGATCTGGATCTGGTGACAGCGACGGCGCCCGACGCCAGCAGCGGCACTGCCGGCTTGAACCGCGTGTTCCTCAACACTGGCAACGGCGTGTTCTTGTTGTCCGTGGTCGCGATTCCAGCCGTGGCCGCGGCGAGCACGGCGGTCGCCACCGGTGACTTCGACGGTGACGGCGACGTGGACCTGGCGTTCGCCAATGACGACGCGCCGGACGTGCTGTACGGCAACGACGGCAGTGCGCGGTTCTCGCGGAGCACCGGCTTCGCTCCTCCCGACGAGGGCACCCGCACGCTGATCGCCGTCGACGTCGAGGGAGACGGCGACACCGACCTGCTTGCCGGGTTGAACGCCGGCAGCGCCCGCCTGTGGATCAACGACGGCAGCGGCGGCTTCGCCGACGAGGGTTTCCTCCGCTTGCCCGTCCCCCTGACGGTTGGCCACGCGACCGCCGGCGACATCGACGACGATGGCGACACCGACCTGGCACTGGTCACCGGCGTCGGTCCGCTGCCGACCCTGCTGGTCAACGACGGTTTGGGGCGGTTCGCCAACGTGACCCCCCAGCGGCTCGAAGTCGCGCTGAGTCCAGCGCCAGCCACCCGGGTCCACTTGGTGGACGTGGACACCGACGGCGATCTCGATCTCGGCGTCAGCCTGTCGGGCGCGTTCGCCCCGCGGGGGTCGTTGTTCATCAACCACCACCGCCAGCTGACGGTGCCCAGCGTTTGGTCGCTGGGCACGCGGTTGACCATGCGCCTGACGATGGAGCCCGGCTACGACCAAGCGCCGCGCTTCGCGCTGCCGCTGATCGCCAACCGGGCTCTCCACCTGCCGCTCGGAGCACTGGGAACCCTGGGCCCCGACCCGACCCGCGCGGCACCGCTGCCGTTGCTGACGCTGGCGCGCGGCGTGGCCGAGGTCGAGCTCGCCGTCGCCATCCCCAACCAACCCGCACTGCGCGGCCTGCCTCTGTGGCTGCAGGCCCTCGCGATCGACAGCCTCGGCGGCGCGCGCCTGACCCACACGGTTGCCGATCGAGTCCGCTGAGCCTCGGGGTCCGAGGATGTTCGAGCGGCAACAACCTTTCGGAAGGCTCGATGCCGCTGGAACTTCGACAACGCAGCTCCCGGAGGCTCGAAGACAACACTGGCCTCTGGGCTCAGCGCGGCCGCCGGCGACCGCGGGACCCGCGACCGACGCTCGAGTCGCGGAATGCTCCGTGTTTGGTTGCGGCCTCGGCCGCGCTGAGCCAAGAGGCACTGTGCGCTACAGTGCCGCGATGCAGTTTCGTTTCTTCGTCGCGGTCCTGGCGCTCCTCGCGAGCACAACGCTGCCGAGTGCTTGTGGTCACGAGTCGCCGGCCGAGATCCGGCCGACCGCGCGACCGTTCTTGTGGCGCATCGAGCGGCAGCCGGCCAGCTATCTGTACGGCACCATCCACGTCCCCGACGAGCGCGTGACGACCCTACCGGCGGCCGTCGAGGAGGCTTTGGCCGAGAGCGACACGATCGTGACCGAGATCCGGCTCGACAACGCGGCCGCGGTCATGACGAAGATGTTTCTCAGCGACCGGAAGACGCTCGCCGACCTGCTGCCCGAGGACCTGTACGACCGCTTGCACGCCATGATGGAGGCCAAGGGCGCGCCGGCGGCGATGCGCAACATGCTCGACCGGCAGAAGATCTGGGCGGCGCTGATGACGGTCGCGCAGCTGGAGATGTTCGAATCGCTGTCCAAGGGCAAGAAGCACCTCGACCAGATGCTGTGGGACTACGCCCGGGCGGAGGACAAGGGGCAAGACGCGCTCGAGAGCATCGACGAACAGATCGGCGTGTTCGAAGCGTTCACCACCGACGAGCAGATCGAGATGCTCCGCGGCACGCTCGACGTGCTGGATGCGCTCGAAAAGGAGGGGCGCAACTACATGGACGAGATCATCGCGGTCTACCTGCGCGGCGAGCCCGAAGGACTGCAAGAGGTGATGGAGGCGTTCTCCGGCGTCACCAAAGACTCCGAGCTCGAGAAGCGCTTCGAGAAGCTGCTGCTCGACGACCGCAACGTCCGGATGGTGGAGCGCATGGTGACCAAGATGAAGGAGTCTCCCGACACGAGCTTCTTCTTTGCGGTGGGCGCGGCGCACTTCCCCGGCGAGAAGGGCATCTTGAAGCTGCTCGCCGAGCGGGGCCTGCTGGTCGAGAGGATCGGCGTCTCAGAACCAGTCACTTCCGGCAAGTCGCGATGACGCCATGACAGGGCGCAACCGCCGCCGGCCATCGGCGGCGGCGGCCGGCGCGCCACCGGCGCGGGTCAAGGGCGTGACGGGGCGCGTCGATATCGCGCCCGATGGAGCGGGAGATCGACAGCCCGCCGGTGCGCCTCGTCGTCGTTCAGTTCGGCGACTATGCGGACGCGGTCCAACGACGTGGGCGCGGTGAACCCGAGACCTACTACGGGCAGAACTACACCGTGGACTTCGTCGCCGGGCTGACCGCGCGGTGCCAGTCGGTGGCCGTGGTCACGCTGCACATGGACCAGCCCAGCGTGGCGCAGTCCAACTCGGTCGTGACCGCCGGTGTGCAGCTGTACCCCGCCGGCCGCAGACCGCGGCACCGCGCTCTGCTGAGCCTGCTCGCCTCGCTCGAGCCATCGCACCTCTTGCTCGAGACCCCGCACACGCCGTCGATCCGGTGGGCCACCCGCAACGGCGTCCGCACGCTGCCGCTGTTCTTCGACAGCTTCAACCGACGCTCCTGGCGCGCCCGCTGGCGATACGCCCAGCTGGCGCGCGCCCTCAACCACCCGTCCATCCGCTGGGTCGGCAACCACGGCACGAGTGCCGCCCGGGATCTGGTGCGCATCGGTGTCCACGCGCACAAGGTGCTGCCGATGGACTGGCCCTCGCTGCTCGATCCCAACGACACGGCGGCATGGGTACCGAGCCCGCCGGAGCAGGCCTTCCGCGTCGCCTACGTCGGCTTGCTGTCCGAGGCCAAGGGCGTCGGCGACGCGATCCGAGCCATCGCGCGGTTGCGCGACGCGCAGCGCCAGTTCCGGCTCACTCTGATCGGCATCGGCGACGAAGCCGGCATGCGGCAGCTCGCGGGGCGGCTCGGCGTCGCGGACCGTGTCGACTTCGCCGGTCGCATCGCGCACGACGCGGTGGTCCAGCAAATGGGGCAGCACGACGCGGTCGTCGTCCCCAGTCGACCGGAGTATCCCGAAGGCCTGCCGATGACGCTCTACGAGGCCTTCTGCGCCAAGGCCCCGCTGGTCGTCTCGGATCACCCGATGTTCAAGCTCAAGGTCAGAGACGGCGACAACGCGCTCATGGTGCCGGCCGGCAACGACCTGGCGCTGGCCGATGCACTGCGCACGCTCGCCGATGATCCGGATCTGTGCCAACGGCTGAGCGCCAACGCCGCGGCACAGGCGCAGGACTTCTTCTTGCCGTTGAAGTGGGACCGCGTGATCTCGCACTGGCTCGACGACCGCGCCGAAGACCACGCCGCGCTGGCGCGGTTCGCCTTGGCCGAGGCGCCCGCCGGGGCCTGACGCGACGGAAGCTCCGGCCGCTCCCTCGATCGTCGTCTCGCGTTCCCCGACCGCGAGGTATGGTGCTGCACCGTGACGCCACCGCCCGCTCAATTGGGAATCCGCGCCGCCGCGACCGCCCTGCTGTTGGTCGCCGGCTTGGGCAACGAGTGGGTGCTGGCGGCGGCCGTCAGCCAAGACGGCACGCTGCACGACGCCACGCGGAGTGCCGTGCGCGCCGCCCAGGCCGTTCTGGCGGCGACGGCCGTCGCCGCCTTCGTCTGGCAGCGCCGGCTGGCAGCGGTGGCGGCCGATCCGGTGCTCTCGCTGCGCCTGCTGCTGGTCGCCGGCATCGCCCTGCGCGTCGTGGTGTTCGTCTACCTCGGTCCCGAGAACAACGATCCCCATCTGCGCTACGTGCACTACATCGTCGAGCACGGCCACCCGCCGCCGTCCGACGCGTTCGTGCTCGCCTTTCAGCCACCGCTGTACTACGCCCTCGCCGCCCCGCTGGCCGCGATCGGTTCGGACAAGACCGTCCAGCTGCTCTCTCTGCTCTTTGCGGTCGCTAATCTCGTCGTGCTGTATCGGCTGATCAAGAGCAGCCCGCTGTTGGCGACGCACGGTGCACGCTGGCACGCGATGGCATTGGCGTCTCTTACGCCGCAGTTCGTCTTGTTCGGCAACTTCGTCAGCAACGACGCACTCGCCCAGCTGCTGGGGACGGTCGTGTTCGCCGCCACGTTTCGCCTCGTCGAACAGCCCACGACACGCCGAGCCGCGCAGCTGGGCACCGCGGTGGGCATCGGCCTGCTGACCAAGGGCACGTTCACCTGCTGCATCCCGGCGGTGCTGGCGTTGCTCCTGGCACTCGCCCTGCGACACCCCCACGCCACGCTATCGGAGCGGCTGCGCCGCTTCGCCGGGTTGGCCACGGTGTTCCTCGCCGTCGCCGTCATCTTGGGCAGCTACAAGTTCATCGAGAACACGGTCAACTTCGGCACGCCCGTCGTCGACAACAGCGTGCTCGCGCAGGAGTGGGTCGACACGCAGACCGGCACCTACCAGGGATTCTCGTCGCTGGTGGACGTCGACGTCAGCACCCTCGTCCGACACCCATTGGGGGAGCAGTCGCACCAGTCGATCCCACTGCTCTACTACGGCACGTTCTGGTTCTCCCACATTCAGGAGTCCAACTTCAACGCGACGCGGCAGCCCGGACTGCTGCTGATCCCCCGCGCGCTCTACCTGCTCGGGATCCTGCCGACGCTGCTGATGATCGGTGCCGCCCTCGGCATGCTCTGGAACTGGAGGAGACCGTTCGCGATTCTGCGCGCCGACATCGACCGATTCCGCGTCCACGCGCACCAGCTCGTCGTGCTGCTGTTCTTGCTGGGCAACCTGGCGGTGGTGACGACGTGGGGTCTGCGCATGGACGCGTGGTCCTTCTTCCAGGCGAGGCTGTTGTTCGCGATGTTCTTCTCGATCGCGGTCCTGCTGGGGGCGGGCTACCAGATCACCACAGCCCGCAGCCGTGCACTGCGATGGTTGTGCGGCAGCTGGCTCGGGATCACCTACGCGGCGTTCTTCGCCTACTACGCCGCCGAGCTGGCGCAGCAGATCGCCCGCCGCTGACCGTGGTACTCCGCCGCGCGCACCCCACGCGCGCGATCAACGCCCGGCCAGCGCCTCGACCAGGGAATCGAACTCCGCGGTGGGCGGCCCCTCATCGGCGCGATCCAGCCATTGAGCCAACGTCTTCATGCGGTCGGCGTCGACACTCTCCGGCAGCCATGAAGCCGCAGCGGAGGGCTGGAACATCCTGGCAAACGCGAGCACGACCTCGGCCGCCGTCAGCTCCACCTCCGCCGGCTCGCCCTCGCGAGGCTCGGGGTTGGTCACCACGACGCTCTGCTGCATGCGCCAGTGCGTGCCGAAGCTGCCACTGATGCGCAGCATCTTGGGCAGGGTGAGATCGTAGAACCGCACCGCGTGCTCTTCGTCCGTGGTCAAGTCGTCGTACAACTCGGCGATCACCTGGTTTGCCAGCTGGCGGGCCGCTCCGAGCGCGGCCTGTGCGCCGCGCGTCTGCTGGAACTCGGGGCTGAAACCCGAGACGTCGACGATGGCGACGTGTGCCCGGGCGCGGACGCGGGCCGGCAGCTGCCGCAGGTAGAACAAGAGCGAGATCAGGCCGCGGTTGTCGACAGCTCCCCCATCGACGACCCAGTAGGTCGTATCCGGTGGAACGTCGATCGGCAGGTTGGAGAAAACCGGCGGGAAGTTCGCGCTGGCGGCGGCGGCCGCGCTCAGCTCGACCTCGACGCGGCGCACGACCTCGTAGGGGAACTCGGCGAACAACGGCGATCGGGCGCCTCGCTCGAGCGAGCTCAGGTTGGTGAACACCAGGCGGCCCCCGGCACGCTCGGCGTTGATCCCGGCCAGTGGGGCGTGCAGCGGACCCTCGCCGACGAGCGCCGTGTTGTAGATCACGCCCAGGTCCGCAACCTGCGAGACCGCGAGCGAACGCGGTTGGGCCCCCGCGCCGGCGATCTTCCGGTGAAACCCCTCGCGCAGCAGCTGTCCCAACCGGTAGCCCGCCGCCAACCGCCATTCGGAGGCGCCACGCAGGACATCGTCGATGTAGCCGTGCAGGACGACGTCGCGGAATCGGTTCCAGATCGGTGCGTCCGCGGTGGCGGCCAGGAGGTCGGCGCGCCAAGTCGCCAAGAACGCGGAGGGCAGGCCACCACCCGAAACCGAGCTCAGCACAACCAGCCTGTCCAGACAGTCGCGCTCGCGCAACGCGTGCAACGCCGAGTAGGTGTACAGCGCGGCGCGAGTACCGCCGCCCGATGCCGCGACGAACAACTGCGGCGGCCCGTCGCGGTCGGCCTCCCACGGGAACTCGCCGGAGACGCTCGGCGCCGCCACCTGCGCGACCGGCTGCAAGTCGAACATCCGCTTGCGCTCGAACACCTGCGCCCCGGCCTGCCAGACGACGATCGCGAGGAGCGTGGTTCCCAGCGGGCGATAGAAGCCGATCTGGGTGCGCAGCCTCGGCAGCAGACGCCGTGGTGCGCTCTGGATGTCAGCCGCCGCCGCGAGCCGGCCAAAGACTTGCAGCGGGCTGAAGATGTTGAAGTGCAGCCGCTCCCCTTGGCCCATGTAGCGAATCACCGCCCAGCGTGATCCGCCGAGCGGAACGATGCGGCACGGCACGCTGTGGCGGTCGCGCTCGGCGTCGTAGACGACGGCGTCCGGGGCATCCTCGGCCGGGTGCAGCAAACCCAGCAGCGCATCCGACAGCGCTCGACTGGTCCAGTAGTCGTAGAACCAAGCGACACCGTACAACACGAAGACACTCTGCGTGACGACGCCGCCAGCGGTCGAATCGAGGATCGTGGTGACGTAGTCCACGCCGAGCAAACGGCACACCGCGAACAGGATGACGAACACCGACAGCGCCGCCGCCGCGCCCTCGCACGACAACCTGCGCAGGTAGTCGAGCAGTCCGTCCAACCGCGGGTTGAACACGGTCATCGCGATCAGCAACCACCAGAGGAAACCCACGCTCACGACCCACAGCAGCAAGCTGCTGGCCGGCGCGACCAGGGCGGCAATCGCCGGCACGGTGGCGACCAGGATCGGCTGGGAGACGAGCGCGAGGAAGCCGGCGCGCAGCACGTCCGAGGCCTTCTCGCGCGCGGGGATCTGCGGATCGAACAGCTGCACCTGCGCCAGCATCGGCTGGAACGCGGCGCGATACTCGTCGCGCCGGTCCTCGAACAAGAACCATGCCCACCAGCGGTTGAAGACCAAAGCGACGAAGCCAGTCGCCAGCCCCACCGGAATCAGCCAGTGTCGGAACGGGCCACCGTCGATCTCGCGGGCGCCGGGCTCGGCGAGCACCCACCAGGCCGCCGCGCCACTCAGCGACAACACCGCGAACCACCAGAGCGCACCGAGACTGCGGGGCGCAATCCAACACCCGGCCGCGCCCAGCAACACCGCGATCAGCGGAGTCCAAGTCAGATGGACACCCCGGGCATACGTGAAGATCGCGACTCCGATCCAGCTCAGCAGGAGGACCCACGACACGCTCTTTGCCCACGGGCGGTGCGCGTGGACGCGGCCGCGGCGGCCGAAGACCGCATTGCCCAAGACCAACGCGCACCAGCAGGCGACGGTCAGCGCGAACGCGCGCGCGCCGCGCAGCGGAAGCACCATCGGACCGTGCACCAAGCCCGCGAGGATCACGCCGGACAGCAACAGGAGCGCCGGCGAGTGACCAGCCAACAGCTTGCGCCAACCGGCGGGCTCCTGGTCACTCCACGCGCGGTTCTTGATGTCCAGGTACTTCCACCGACGGTCGACCCATTGGGCGACGCGCACCAGTCGGCGTGTGACGGGATCGATCAGCGGCTGTAGCCGCGCACCCAAACCTCCGGAGCCGCCAGTCATGGGAACATCCTATGGTGGTCCAGCGGAATCGCGCCATGCATGCAATCTGAAGATTCAATCTTCAAATCTGCATGCATGATCCCGGGCAAAAGGCGTTCCGTCAGCCGGCGAGCAACCGCGACAGCTTCGCCAGAGCGCGGTGCAGCACGACGCGCACGGCACCCTCGGACTTGCCCAAGTGGTCGCCGATCTCGCCGCGGCTCAAGCCGACGAAGTAGGCCAACGTGACGACTTCGCGCTGCTCGTCGTTTAGGGCGTCGAACGCGCTCTCGACGCGCGACAGCTCCTCGTTGGCCATGGCCACAGCGCTGGGAGAGCCGAACGTGGAGTAGCGCCGCAGCAGCTGCGCATCGTCCGCGGTGGCGGCGACCTCACGACGAACGTCGCGCCGGTCGGTGCGGTAGTAGCGCGCCCGCTTCTGGATCTTGCGCAGCGCCGCCGTGAACAACCAACGCTTGAACGCGTTCTCACCGGGGTAGCGAAACTCGCCGGCGTGGGCCAGCACCTCGCGGCACACCGACTGCACCAGATCGGACGAGGACTCCTGCGCGCGCACCACCGGGTCGACCCGCACGCGCACGAAGGCGCGCAGATCCGGCAGGTAGCGCTGCAAGAGCTCCTCCACCGCGACCCGGTCGCCGCCGGCGGCCGCCGTCACCAGGGCCTCGGTGGGATCACTCATGCGACCGTCAGTGACCGACGGCGCAGCCGACCATCGCCTCGATCACGGCGCGCTCCTTGGGAATCGCCGCGGTCAGTACCTCGCAGCCGTCGCGCGTGCACAGCACGTCGTCCTCGATGCGGATTCCACCGAAGCCGCGCAGCCCGTGCATTCGCAGAAAGGACTCCGCCTTGTCGAAGTCGACCTGATCTCCGAACTGCTCGCGCAACGCGGCGTCCTGCAGGATGGCGGGGACGAAGTAGACCCCCGGTTCGATCGTCACCACGACGCCGGGCTCGAGATCGATGTCGAGACGCAGGTACTGCAGGCCGAACTGCTCGCTGCGCGACCGCCCGTGGGCGTAGCCGATCGCATCGCCGAAGGCCTCCATGTCGTGCACGTCGAGGCCGATGAGATGCCCGACGCCGTGCGGGAAGAACAGGGCGTGCGCGCCGCTCTCGACCAGGGCCGACGGATTGCCGCGCAGCAGTCCGATGTCGACCAGGCCCTCGGCGATCACTCTGCACGCGGTGAGGTGGATGTCGCGGTAGCGCGCCCCGGGGCGGACCGCGTCGATCGCCGCCAGCTGCGAGCGCAGCACGATGTCGTAGACCTCCCGCCCCTCGGCATCGAAACGCCCGCTCACCGGCCATGACCGCGTGACGTCAGAGCAGTAGCCGGTGCGGTTCTCGGCACCCGCATCGAGCAGCACGATGTCGCTGTCGCGCAGCAAGTTGTCGTGGCTCAGGTTGTGCAGCACTTCGCCGCGGACGCTGAGAATCGAGTTGTAGGCCGGCACACAGCCATGCCGTGCAAAGCAGCCATCGACCAGGCCCGCCAGCTCCTGCTCGTAGGTCCCCGGCCGCGTGCGGGTGATCGCCTGCAGATGCGCTTCGCGCGTGACCACCGCGGTCCGGCGCATCTCGGCGACCTCCTCCTCGGCCTTGGTCAGCCGCAGCCGCCCGATGGCGCGCACGACCTCGGGGCGCCCCTGAGAATCGGGATCGGCGAAGTCGAGGTCCTGGCCGGTGATGGCGCTGGCGCGCCGCGTCGCCCTGGGGTCGGCGACCGCGAGCGCGCTGACCGTGCGGTCACCGACTTGCTCGCGGACCCGCTGCTCGAGCTCGTCGTTGGGTTGCACACGCTGCACTCCGTGCCGTTCGGCCATTTCTTCGAACGACGGTACCGCGCCGTGCCAGAGCGCGTCCTCCGGCGTGCGCCGCGGCAAGAACAAGGTCGCCGAGGCATCCGCGGGGTCGAACAACAGGGCGCTGTCCGGCTCCGGCGCCTCGCAGAAGAACAGCATGTTGCTGTCCGCCCGGTAGGGGTACGGATTGTGCGGATAGTTGCGCGGCGCCCAGCCGCCGGCCATCAGCAGGACCGGGTGGTCGATCGCTTCGAGGAACTGCGTGCGGCGGTGCTGGAAGTGGCTGAGGGACACCATGGCCGGCACAATATCGACCGACTGGGGGTCCTGCCGAGGAATCGAGCCCTGTCCGGGAGTCCCAGCGCCGGCCGGACGTCCGCTCGCCGTCGCCTCGTCTCCGAAACAAGGAAAGCCCTCGTGCGCGCACCCCTCGTCGCCGTGATCGTCCTCGCCGTCGCCGTTGCGGCGGCGGCCCTGCTGCTGACCCGCGAGGACCCGGTGGCACCGGCGGGCATGCCGGCGGCGCCGGCGCCGGCCGCGGACGACGCGGCGATGCGCGCGCTCACCGACGACACCGTCGCGCCCGGCGATCGCAGCGCGGTGGCGCGCGCCGCGGCGCCGGCCACCGCCGACACCGCGGCCGGCACCGTCACTCTGTCCGGCCGGCTGGTGCAAGCCAACGGCGAGCCGCTCGCCGATGCCAACTTGCGTTTTGGCCCGCGCATCGATCTGCCGACGGAGGGCGCGAACACCACGACGGACCGCACCGATACAGCCGGCCGATTCGCGCTGACCGTGCAGGCCGGCCGCGCCGGGCAGCTGCAGCTGGACGACGGCGCACACGTCTTTGCCGACGCCTCCGATCGCGGGCTGGCGATCGAAGCGATGCAGGGGAATCGCGACCTGGGCGACCTCGCCGTCGTCACCGGTGCAGCGGTGCACGGCACCGTGCGCGACGCGGTGGGACGCCCCCTGGCCGAAGTGACGGTCTCGATGAGCCGCGATGGTCCCCTCGCCGGGGTGGGTTTCGGCCGATGGCAAACCGAATCGGCAGCCGATGGCACCTTCGCCTTCCGCGCGCTCTACGCGGGCGACTACCGGCTGTCGACGGCGTCGCCGCGGCATCTGCCGGCGTCGCAGTCGGTGGCCCTCGCGGCCGGCGAGACGCGCCGCGATCTCGTCCTCGCCCTGAGCGAGGGCAGCTCGATCGCGGGCGTCGTCGTGGACGACACCGGCGCCCCGATCGCCGACGCCTCGGTCGGCGCCTTCCGCCAGCGCGCGCTGGGCGAGAGCGGCGAGATCACGTCGCTGTCTGCCGACGAGTCGGTGCGCACCGATGCCAACGGCCGCTTCTCGCTCGGCGGCCTCGAAGACGCCCCGGTCACCGTGCGCGCGAGTGCGGCGGCGCACGCCGCCAGCAGCGCCAGCGGGGTACGACCCGGCACCGCCAACGTCACGCTGACCCTGGCGCGCCTGGCGACGGTGCGCGGTCGGCTCGTCGATCGCGCCGGTTCCCCGATCGAAGGCAGCAGCATCTCCGCCGAACCCGCGGCGGACGGCGCGTCGGGGCTGCGGCTGCTGCGCTCCTCCGCGCGCACCGACGCCGCGGGGAGCTTCGAGCTGACCGACGTGGCCGCCGGCTCGGTGATCATCACCGCGACCGGCAACGACCACGTCGCCGTGAGTTCGGCCCCGACGCAAGTGAGGCCCGGTGAGAGCGTCGACGGGTTGCGACTGGTGGCGGATCGCGGTGCCACCCTGGCGGTGCGCGTGGTCGACACGCACGGGACGCCGGTCGCCGGCGCCGACGTCGTGGTGCGCGAGCCCCCGCCGCGCGCGGCACCGGGAGGTGCGCAGATCGCCTCGCGCAGCATCCGTCGCCGCGTCGAGAGCGGCGACGAGGAGATCTCGTTCGACGATGGTGGTCCGCGCCGCCTGGGGACGGCGACCAGCGACGCCGACGGCTGGGCGCGGATCGGTGGGCTCCCCGCCGGTGCTGCGGTCGCGTCGGTCGCGCACCCGGACCACGCGCCGTCGAGACCGCACGACGTGGAGATGCCGGCCGCCGGCGTGCTCGAGGTGTCGCTGGCGCTGCGCGAAGCCGGCATCGTGCAGGTCACCGCCGTGGACGCCGACCATCAGCCATTGGCCAGCGCCGATGTCGTCCTCACTCCCGCCGACGCCAACGGCGATGACACCAGGTACGACGGCACGACCGACGACGCCGGCGTCGTCGAAATCCGCTCGCTGCCGGCCGGGCGCTACGTCGCCGCGCTGCGCCGTCCGAGCCGACCGATCTCGGTCGGCGGAGCCTCGATCATGATGGTGGACGGAAACACGACGAGCTACGAAGCCTCGCGCGCCGATGTCGCCGTCGAGGCCGGGGAGACGTCCTCGGTCACCTTGGTGCGCCCGGTGCTGACCACGGTTCAGGGTGCCCTGCGCGACGCGGAAGGTCCGGTCGCCGGCGGCAAGGTCGAGATCGCGCGCGCCGACGCGCCCACCATCCAGGGCCTCGGCGGCAGCGCCAACAGCGCGGTCACCGACGCCGCCGGCCGATTCACCGTCGATGGCCTCACTGCGGGCAGCTACCGCATCCGCTTCGGCCGCCGCGGCCAAGTCGTCTTGGCCGAGCAAGAGCTGACGTTGGCGGGCGAGCGCTTCGTCGAACGCGACCTGGAGCTCAACGGCGGCAGCGTCACGATCGCCGTGCTCGATGCCGAGGGTACGCCGCTGCGGCGCGCCACCGTGAGCCTGCGGCGCGCCGGCGAGGACGCCACCTCCACCAGCGGCCCGCGGCGCACCGGCGCGGTGATGGTGATGATGAGCACCGCCGGGGGGTCCGACGGGAGCGAGACCACGATGACGCTGGGCGGCGGTCCTCCTTCGGTCAAGACCGACGCCGATGGCCGCGCCACCGTGCGCGACGTGCCGCCCGGTGTGTACACCGTCGCGGTGAGCCACTCCCGCCACCAACGCAAAGAGCTCGAGGCGATCGAAGTGCAAGCGCAGGGGGAGCACGACCTCGGCGGCGTCCAGCTGTCCGGCGCCGGCGCGATCAGCGGCACGATCGAGGTCGCCGACGGCGACGTGCCACTGGTGACCAACGTGCAGGCAAAGCGCGCCGACGGAACGGGGGAGCCGCAGACGTCCATGGCCATGCGCGGCGCGTTCCGCTTCGAGGGACTGGGTCCCGGGCGATACGAGCTGCGCGCGCGACCCGTGGGTCCCAACGCAGCGCAGGAGTGGGGCGCGCCCGAGATCGTCGAGGTCGAAGCCGGCCGCTCCAGCCGCGTCACCCTGCGGCTCTGAGCATTTCGAGGTCCGGCATCTCGAGGTCCGGCAGCTCGAGGCCCGGAATCTCGAGGCCCCGCTCCGCCCGGCCGGGCGGAAGGTGTCCCCGCCAGCGGCCGCGGCTGCTGGCGGGGACGGAGGAATCTCCTCCTTCTGGGCACCATTCCGCCGGACCGTAGCAACCATCCTCTTTGTAGCCCGGGGTTTGGAGCCCAACGGACGGGCCTCGGCGGCCGCCGTTTGGAGAAAGAGCGCGTTGGCGCGCAATCACGCCATCCTGAGCAACGGAGGATTCCGCACCTGACGGACGCGGATTCCGCACGTTTTTTCACTCTCGGCGGGACAGTGTGGCCGCTGGGCGCGCGCGCCTGCGCACAGAAGGCACGACCATGAACGACTCGCAGCTCGCAACGAACGTCCTGCCCGCCAACGAGAAGGCGGCCCACACCTGGAGCAACGGCGGCGCCGCGTACGATCGCATCAGCCGCCAGATCGCCGATGCCATCGAGCATTGCGTCGATCGAATCCGCCTTCCGCCCGGTGCCCGCGTGCTCGACGTCGCGACCGGCACCGGCTGGACCGCGCGCCGCCTCGCCGCCCGCGGCCACTCCGTGGTGGGGGTCGACTTCGCCGCCGACGTGTTGGCCGCCGCCCGCTCGCTGTCGCCGGACACCGCGATCGACTACCGGGTCGCCGATGCCGAGGCCCTGCCGTTCGAGGACGACTCCTTCGACGCGGTGGTGTCCACCTTCGGCGTGATGTTCTGCGCGCGGCCGGAGCGGGCCGCCGCCGAGCTCGCCCGGGTCTGCAAGCCCGGCGGGCAGCTGGCGCTGGCGACCTGGGCCACCGAGGGCGGCATCCGCGACATGTTCTCCGTCATCGTGCGCTATCTGCCGGGCCAACGCGGACCCGATCCCAGCCCCTTCGCCTGGGGCGATCCCGAGCGGCTGCGCGCACTGTTCGGCACCGCGTTCGATGTCGGAATCGAGACCGCCACTTCGTGGTTCCGCGCCGACGACGGCGAGGACGCGTTCCAGCAGTTCGCCACCGGCTACGGCCCGGTCGTCTCGCTGCTGCAGTCACTGGAGCCCGAGCGCGTCCAGCAATTCCACCGGGACTTCGTCGCCTTCCACGAACAGTACCGGACCGAGCTGGGGATCTTGGTTCCGCGGCCCTACGTCATTACCGCCGGGAAGTGCGGGGTCTGATTTGGTTTCCTAAACCGGAGGTCACAGGTTCGAATCCTGTCGGGCGTACCACTGCCTCTCGATGTCACGAGATGTTCGTCGGAATCTAACGTGTCCGCAGGCGTTGGCTTGTGCCGGTCATGATCATTGGCGTCGTCATCACCCGTCGCCTCGAGCGCAGCGGCCATCTGCTCGATCTCGACGTGCGTGTAGCTGTTCATCGTCAGCTCGATCGTCGAGTGGCGGGCGAGCTTCTGGGCGACGCTGGGATGCACGTACACCCCGGTGCGAGCCGAGGAGATACCGTGCTTGCGCGTTCCGCGCCGTTTCGTTGGCGCTGAGTTCGTTGATGAGGCCGTAGACCTCCTGGTAGGGCGTGCCCGCGGCGATCGCTACCGAACGGCAGACGCTATCTCGCTAGTCACGACGTTCTTCTCGCGGCAACCCTCGCACAAGTCGCGCGCCCACGTGAGGTCGTTAGGACGGAAGCCGCTTCCGCTCTCACCACCGCAGATGAGCCAGTGGATTCCGCGGAGCTCGAGGGCGGGCGCCAGCGGCCCGAGCGCCGGCTGGTAGCTCACGAAGCGGACGATGGCAGGGATGTCGCGCGGGTAGTCCGCGCCCTCGACGACGCGCTCGTCCTCGATCGACGTACCGAGCCAGACGTTCGGCCAGCCGCTACTCCAGTCGCTGGGCAAGAACTTGGCGATGTTCTCTGGGCGCTTCGTCAGGATCTGCCAATCGAGCTGCGTGGCGCGGATGAGATCGAAGAGCTCGCGCCGCCACTCTCCCACGGCGGGATGATCTTCGAAGATGTCGGCCAACGACGCGCAGAAGACGCGCTCGGCGTAGCCAGCCTTGCGAGCGGCGCGCGCCCACGTGACGGGCTTCTTCCAGTTCGTAGCGCTCGTGCGCTTGGCGCTGGCGCTCGGGGAGCGGCGAGGTTCCGCCGATGCCGTGGGTCGCGATCCGCGAGACCGCGTTCGCCAAATCCATCCAGGATCCGCTGGCCTCGAGCTCGTCTTGCCTCGTCGGGGCGTCAGCAACGTTTGGCGGGTTGATCATCCGTCTCTAGCTCGCCGAGTTCGGCGGCGGAGGCCGCCGAGCTCGCCCACGTGGGCCTGGTCCCCGGGGTACGGCCCGCACCGGGCCCCGCCCTCCGAACCCGGAAGCCTTGCCCCTTCCGTCTCTTCAGAGTAAATTTCCGAGTAATGGACGTGGCGGAACTACTGACGAGGCACGAGGGCAAGACGCTCGAGTTCAAACGCGACGCCAGCTCCTCCGGTCCGATCCTCAAGACCCTGTCCGCGTTCAGCAATACGGCCGGCGGAACGCTGGTGCTCGGCGTGCGCGATCGCACGCGCGAAATCGTTGGGGCCACGGATCCCCTCGCGGTGGAGGAGCAGATCATGAACATCGCGGCCGACGGAATCCGGCCGCAGATCCTGCCCGAGGTCGAGATCGTGTCGTACCGCAAGGTGTCGCTCGTGGTGGTCAAGGTCTTCCCGGGGCCTCGCCGGCCCTACTACGTGGCGAGCCTCGGGCGCGACGCAGGGACCTTCGTGCGGGTCGGCTCGACCAACCGGCGTGCTTCCCCCGAGCTCCTGGCGGAGCTCGAGCGAACGTCACGCAACGTCGCCTTCGATGAGGAGCCGATGACCGAGCTCACGGCCGACGACCTCGACCTCGATCTGGCCCGCGCGCGCTTCGCGGACCGCAAGAAACTCGACTCACGGGATCTCCTGGCTCTGAACGTGCTCACTCGCCACGGTCGCCGCCAGGTCCCGACCGTCGGCGGCGTCGTCCTGTTCGGCCGCGATCGTCTGCGGCACTTCCCCGACGCACGCATTCGCCTGGCACGGTTCCAGAGCACAGACCGTGCGTCGATCACCGACCGGGTCGAAGCGGAGTCGGATCCTGTCCAGGCGATCGAGGAGGCCCTAGCGTTTCTGCGAAGAAGCACGGCTCTGGGCATGACCGTCGAGGGGGCGCGTCGACGCGACCTGCCGCAGTATCCACCCGTGGCGCTGCGGGAAGCGGTCATCAACGCGGTCGCGCACGCCGACTACTCGCAGGTCGGTAGCCCGATCCGGATCGCCGTGTTCGACGACCGCGTCGAGATCGAGAACCCGGGCCTGCTGCCGTTCGGCTTGACGATCGAGGAGATGCAGCGCGGCGTGTCGAAGTTGCGCAACCGCGTGATCGGGCGGGTGTTCCACGAACTCGGTCTGATCGAGCAGTGGGGCAGCGGCATCCGCCGCATGACCGAGGCTTGCGCGGACATGGGGCTCTCGGCGCCGACGTTCGAGGAGCTCGGTACCTGCTTCAGGGTCACGTTGCGCGCCGGCACGCAACGTGTGCGTTCACCTGAAGGAACGGCGGGCCGGATTCTCGACCTGCTGGCGGATGGAGGCGAGCGCTCGACGGCGAAGATCGCGGCGGCTCTCGGAGTGACGCCGCGCACGGCCAGGACCCACCTCAAGCGACTCGTCGAAGATGGGCTCGTCGTCGAAATCGGGCATGGCAAGACGGACCCGACCAAGGTCTATCGAATCGTCGCGAGCTGACGACCTACCGCGATGCCATCGCCTCGATCAACTCCACGATTGCTCGACGCGCTGCAGCAGTCATTCCCGACCAGGCCCGCGCGATGCGATCGAGCTCATCGCAGCCTTCCGTTGCGGTGCCCTGGAGTGCCTTGAGGTGCTTGCAGCATGGACCAGCTGAGGGACAAGCCTCCGGGTTGCCATGCTGCACATCCTTGTCACGCAGAAGGTTGTGTCCGAGCGAAGTCCCGGTCGCCGTCGAACCGGAGCCGCACCTCACCACCGATGTAGAGGTGGGGTTCAGTCAGCTCGTCGCGTGAGCCGAGTTCACCATCGAGAGCCCGCACGATGATCTCCGACAGCGTGCGGCCGACCACCTTCTTGAGTGCGCCGACGACGCTTCGATCGAGGTCACCCATCTCGATCAGGCCCCTGAGGCAACCGCTCGACGAACCTGTAGCACGCACCAACGGCTGGGACATCCTCGACAGCGCGGTGATCCTGGCGATTGGGTGTGCGGCGTTGATCGAGGCCACGGGCGCGCAGACAGCGGTGCAGCGTCGAGAGCGACGGGAGCTCGCCGCCTTTTCTTACGGCTCGAAGCTCGGCGATCGGCGATCAGCCCCGGGCCGTTGAGCGCCGGTCTCGCCTCGGCGAGATCGGTGATCGCGACGGCGAGGTCGTCGTCGATTCTGCGGCTGTGACCCTGATCGCGGCGACGCTTGTCCTCGAGCCCGACGAGGCCATCGCGGCGGTACCGCATCAGCCAGTCCTCGATGGTGCCGAAGCCGATGATCGTCTGGCCACGTCGCGGATGCTGATGAGGCTTGGCTGCGATGCGGCGGATCTCACGCTTGAGAGCGCCGCGCGGGCCATCGATCGAGAGCAGCGGTGCGATATCTCGTACCGTGACCACCGGCGGCAACTTGGAACCGGGATTACGCGGCTCCCTACAAGGATTTCAGGCATGGCGGCCAGATTGCTTGAACTCCACCCGGAAGGCCTGCTCACCGAAGCTCTCGAACGTGTGTGCTCGGACCTCGACCGTGCCGTCGTCCACGACCATCCGGCGATTCCTCCGAAGGAGCGCAACGAGCTCGTTACGCAGACCGGTCGCGTCATTGGCGCTCAGGCATGCGATCAGGACGCCGAAGGCGCCCTTCATGGCCACGACCTCTTCGTGGCCGTCTCGGTACTCGACCTCCAACGCGTCCGCACCGACGCAGAGCGCCTCCGACACGAGCTGTTCGAGCCCCAGCGGCCTCGCGTCCGCGTCTTCTGGTTGGCTCAACACGCGTGAGATCATCCGGCTATCCAAGGTCACCTTGCAAAGGGGACACCGCGTCTTGCTGAACAGCGATTTGGGGCGGCCGACCGTGGGAGCCGCGGGCCATGGCTTGCCGACCGCCCCGAAGCCCCACGCAGCTATGCACACAACTAAACCCCAGGTTGAGATTCGTGTCAAGGCAAGGAGCAACCGGCACCGGCCGCCGCCTGCAGCCATTCGTTGTGTGCAAGTCTATGCTGGCACAACGCCTTGTCGTGCGCTACGGTCTCCACAACACAACATCCGGAGGAACCAACCGCATGGCCTACGTCCGCAAGCGCGGCAATCAGCTCGCGATCGTCCACGGGACGCGTGACCCCCAAAATGGCAAGGTCGAGCAACACGTCCTATACACCCTCTACTCCAAGCCAGAGGCCCTCGAGATCTTGGGCCGTGGCCGGCCCGAGAGTCCTGTCCAGTTCACGAGCTCTCTCGAGGAGCAACACCCCGATGTCCACTTCGATTGGGACAAGATCCGAGCGGCGATCGAGAAGGGCCTGGACACGTTGCCCCCCACCTACGACTACGTGGGGACCCGGTTACGCGAGCACTTCCGCCCCGAGCTGAGGCGCTTCGCGCGCCGGCTGATTGAGACCGATCCGCAATGGCTCACCTCGTCTTGGGAGCTGATCGAAGAGCACCGGCAAGAGCTCGAGTTCATCCGCGATCTCATCGACTGGCGGCTGAAGATCGAGAGGCCTACCCCCACTGCGGCCGAGTGGATGGCGGACAACCCTTTTTGCTGGCGCTATGCGATGTCGGGTCGCGAGGGGCCGTCCGAAGCTGAGGACTTCGCGAGGCGCTACTACGAAGAGGGCGACCTCGACAAAGCCGAGGTGGTGTTCTCGATGTTGACCGAGATGTTCGACGGCTACGCTGAAGGCTACAACTACCTCGGCCTGATCGCGTTCGATCGAGAGGACTCCGCGCTGGCGATCAAACGCTTCCAAAAGGGCATCGAGCTGGGCCGCAAGCTGTTTCCGAAGCGTGTGGCGAAAGACAGGTGGTGGAGCGACCATGCGACCCGTCCCTACATGCGCGGGCTGAGCAACCTGGCTCTGACCTACAACCACGCCGGACTGCACGAGAAGGCACTCGAGATCTGCGAACGACTGAAGAACGAGTGCCACGACGACATTCGGGCGGCCACGCACGAAGCTGCGGCCCGTCTGTCGACCGGCGATTGGCAGGGTGCGTTGGATGCCGCGCTGCACATCCACCAGCTCTGTCCGGAAGAGAGTCTGACGGCTGCTCTGGCAGCGCACGAGCTTGCTCGTGTTCACGAAGCGCGTGTCTGGTTCCTCCACGCGACGATGAACAGGCCGCGCACGGTCGCGATGATCCTGGACGAGCCCATGCCGCGACCGAAGGGCAACGAGGAAGTGACCGATCACGACGGTGGAGTCGCGATGCACGGCTCGATCGGGGGGTACTTCGAGCGCCGGCGCCCGACATCGCAGCGGTTCTTCGCGAGTCTCTGGTCCGCGGTCACGGATCTGCGCGTCGAGCTCGAGGCCACGAGACGCCGGTGGGAGAAGGACCGGACCGGCGAGGATCGTGCGGCGTTCGATCGGATCCAAGAGATGTGTTCCCTCGAGTTCGCGACGCGGCACTGGTCGGCTGCCAGTCGCCACGCACCGAGTGACAACGGTCATGGCGTGTAGATCTGTGGATCCACGCCGCGCGCCTCGACGGTGGACCGACTCCGGCGCGTCGACGACTGGCGAGCGCGAGCGAGTCCGCTGGACGCTCCCGGACATTGCACAAATCTAAACTCTGGGTTAATATTTGTGCGATGGTCACCATGGACAACTCGGTGCGCGCCCCCGATTGGGATGCGCTCTACGCCACGGCGGCGACCCAGGCAGGGCACTTCACGTTGGCCCAGGCGCAAGGGTGCGGCTACTCGTCCCAGCTTCTCCACAAGCACCTCACCGCCAAGCGTATCGAGCGCGTCCGTCGCGGCATCTACCGCCTCGCCCACTTTCCCATGAACGAGCACGAAGAGCTCGTCGTGCTGTGGCTCTGGTCGGATCGCCGGGGTGTGTTCTCGCACGAGACATCGCTCGCGCTGCAGGATCTGTCGGACACGCTTCCCGCGCTCGTGCACATGACGGTACCGGTCGACTGGCGAGCGAGGCGCATGCGGATTCCCGACGGGCTGATCCTCCACTACGCGGATCTCGCCGAGGAAGACCGCACCTGGTTCGACGCGGTGCCGGTGACCGCCCCGCACCGAGTGATCGCGGAGTGCATCGACGCTCGCGTGCCGCCCGACTGGGTCGAGCAGGCCCTCCACCAGGCGCGAGACCGCGGCCTTCTGTCCAAACGAGAAGCTGCACGCCTCTGCAGGCAACTCGAGCAGTCATCGCACACCCCGTGAACTCTCGGCGCTACGAGACCCCCACAGCTTTCAAGCAGGCACTCGAGCAGCGGCTGCGATCGGCTTCGACGTCAGGAGTCGACTTCTCGCGCCGCCGGCAACTCGTTGTCTTCGACCGGTTCCTCGCGCGTGTGACACAGCAAGCCCGCGATCCGGTCATCCTCAAGGGCGGACTCGCGCTCGAGCTTCGCCTCGCCCGTGCCCGCACGACCAAAGACGTCGACCTCCGGATGACGGGGACGCTATCCGCGCTGCTCGAGCGTCTGCAGGCGGCCGGCCGCTCCGACCTGGGAGACTTCATGCGCTTCGAAGTGCAACGCGATCGCCGCCAACCGGAGATCCTGGGCCAGGGCATGAAGTATGCGGGTCATCGCTTCGTCACGGAGTGCCGACTCGCCGGTAAGGTCTACGGTCGCCCGTTCGGCGTGGATGTCGCATTTGGGGATCCGCTGGTGGGTGAGCCCGACGAGATTCTCGGCGATGACATGCTCGGTTTCGCCGGCATCGAGCCCGTGAGCCTTCGGCTCTATCCCATCGCCTCCCACGTCGCCGAGAAGCTACATGCCTACACGATGCCACGCGCGCGTCCCAACTCGCGGATCAAGGACCTGCCCGACATCGCGCTGCTGGCCAGCGCCGGCGAGATCGAGGCCACTACGCTGCGAACCGCGCTCGAGAAGACGTTCGAGTTCCGGGCCACGCACGCGCTCCCCGATGACGTGCCGCTGCCGCCGGCAACCTGGCAGGCGCCGTACGAGGCGATGATGACGTCGAATCAGCTGGCGTGGCGTACCCTGGACGAGCTCGTTTCTGCGGTTCGCGCATTCCTCGAACCCGTGTTGTCGAAGGGGCACCTTCGAGGCGCCTGGAATCCCGCCGGCTGGAACTGGGCATGAGATCGAACGCGCCGACATCGGTGTCCGGAGAGGTCAAGACATGCCCACAACTTGGACAAGCTGGAGGACAAGCCTGCTGTGACTCGCCGCGCAGGCCCTTGTCGGAACCGAGTTTGTGCTCTGGCGCGCCGGCGTTCCCAAACAAGACAGAGGAGAGTGACTGGGAGGCTTTCCTGGGCTTCGTCGGCGCTCAGGGTTTCCGTATCAGCTATTCACGCGACAACGAACCAGCCGTTCTCCCCGCACGTGTCGCAGACATCCTGGATGATCGCACTTGTGGGCACTGCTTGAAGATCGACGCCGGCGGCGTCGCGCTGCATCGTCACTTCTTCACTTCCGAAGAGATCGAGCTGGACTCGATCCCAAGGAGGTCGACTCTCAGGCGCGGTTGGACGTCTTGGTCGATCTAATTCGTGGTCTGGGGGCTGCTCTCCACAAGAACGTGATCCTCACGGCACACAGCGATCCGGAGTACGTTTGGCTCGAGTATCGCTCTGACAGTGGTCAGATCTCACTCACGCGAACCGCGTAGTTCGATCCGAGGGCGTTAGTACGCAGCTCTCATTTCGTCCCTCAGCCCGGCCTGCGCGCCGCGGCAATCGCGCGCGCGCGGGCCTCGTGTAACGCGCGGCGCAGCGCGGGCACGTCGCCCGCGTGCGCACGCGCCAGCGCGGCGGCGTCGACGCCGACGCAGACCTCGCGCAGCCAGCGCACGTCGCGCGCGACGCGCTCCGCCACCACTTCGCCCTCCGCTTCGAGACCCAGCCGCCCGCCCGAGTCGGCACCGACCGCCAACGCGCAGAGCTCGACCGGGAAGTCGGCGGCGCGAAACTCGCGCTCGTACATCTTGGCGAGCGTGCCCGGCCGCAAGGCGTCGAAGCGCCGTAGCTCCAAGTGCAACCGGCACACCGTCAATGCCAACCGCCGCGCGCGCGCGTCGGCAAGGCCCGGGACGCGCTGCAAGAAACGCTCGATCAACGGCACACCCGCATTCTCGTGGCCGCGGTGGGCCGGGAGCTCGGGCGCCGGCGTCGCCGATTTGCCGAGGTCGTGCAACAGCACCGCCAACCGCACCGCCAGCCGATCGGCCTCGGGCAGCGTCCGCGAACGCTCTTCGATCCACTCCGAGCAGAGCACCACGTGCAGCGCCTGGCCGATCTCCGGGTGGTGCCGCACCGGGCCCGCGGGGCGGCCGTCGAACTGCGCGGCGAGCTCCGGCAGGACCTCGGCCAGCACGCCGGCCTCGAACAGCTCGACGAAGAAGCGCCCCGGCGAGCGACACTCCAGCAGCGCCGAGCGGACCTCGGCCGCCAGCGCTTCCGGCGGAATCCGCCGCAGCTGATCCCCGTCGACCGGCAGCTTGCGCACCCGGGGATCCAACGCAAAGTCCCAACTGTGCGCGCGGCGGTAGTAGCGCAGCCAACGCACCGGGTGCTCGGCGATGCGCGCCGCCGGCTCCCCCACCGCGCGCACCACGCGTGCGCGCCAGTCCTCGAGACCACCCGCTGGATCGACGATGCGATCCTCGGCCAGCAACCACAAGATCGCGCCCACGGTCATGTCGCGGCCGCCGGCATCGGCGACCAACCGGTCGTGCAGCGATGCCGTCGGATCGCCGTCGCGCAGCGAGGTGATCTCGATGCGGCGTCCGTCCAACTTCAACGCGAGCGTGCCGCGCGCCCTGTTCGCCGCGGTCGTCGGCTGCAGTACCCCGTGCCGGCGCAACAAGGCCTCGCCGTCATCGACCGCCGGCGCCCACGACAGGTCGAGGTCGTGCACCTCGGGACCGTGCAATCCCGCCCGCCGGCACGCTTCGGCCAGCGCCGTCGAGCCGACGACGCACACCCCCAACGACGGCTCCAAGAGCCATGGTGCGGAGCCGCGCAACCACTCTGCGACGCCGTGCATCGGTGCGCGACCCTACAGCAAGACGGCGGCGACGTAGGCGCCGTAGAGCAGGAGGAAGACCAGGGCCAGCGGCCGCCCCACGCCACGCCAGAACGCGAGCGAGTACGCCAGCAGGACCGTGAGGCCGAGGTTGGCAATCACGTGCGCGCCGTGGTCCGCGACCGAGACCGGGATCGGCGCCAACAACGCCGTGCCGGCGAGCACCATGCAGAGGTTGAAGACGTTGCTGCCGAGGACGTTGCCGAGCGCGATCTCGGGGTGCCGCTTGAGTGCCGCGACGACACTGGCGACCAGCTCCGGCAAGCTGGTGCCGAACGCCACCAGAACCGCGCCGATCGCGTCCTCGCTCACGCCGAGGTGCAGGGCCGCGCGGGACGCTCCCTCGACCAGCTGGTTCGCGCCCACCGGCAGCAGCACCAGCCCGGCGACGACGAACAGTGAGTGCAGCGCGTAACCACCCGCGGACGGCCGCGGCCCCTCCGCCGCACCCGCCGCCCGCTGCCCGCGATGGCGCCGCTCGCGCCGGATCAACGTCGTGGTCATCCACACCAGGAACGCCACCCCGGCGATCCCCTGCCACCAAGTGATGGCATCGCCGAGCAGCACCAACGGCACCACCATCGCGAGGGCCAACAAACAGCGCACTTCGAACCGGGCCGAGCCGGGCACGTGGGCGATCGGCCACAACAACGCCGCCGTGCCCAAGATCAACGCGATGTTGGCGACGTTGCTGCCGAACACGGTGCCGGTCACCAGACCGGGACTGCCCTGCAGGGTCGCGGCGACACACGCCGCCAGCTCCGGTGCCGACGTGCCGAACGCGACGATGGTCACGCCCACCACCATCGGCCGGATGCCGAGGGCCACCGCCAGCCACGACGAGCCGCGCACCAGAAGATCGCCGCCGCCGACCAGGGTGATCAAGCCGACAACGATCTGCAGCCAATCGGGCATCGCACGAGGATGGTAGGGTTCGGCGGCGGGCGCACCAGGAAAGACCCAGCACCGCTCCAGCGCTGCCGCGGCACCGGTCGAAGAAGCCGGAGATGGGCCACCGCACCGCTCGGTCCGGCGTCCCCGCGGCCGCCGTCGCGGTCGGTGGCGCCCTTCTATGCATCAGCTCGGGTTGTCTTCAACTCGAGTCGGAGATCGTGCTGCGCGCCGACGGTTCGGGCACCCAGCGCACACGGCTCATGCTCAGCGGTCCCGCGCTCGCGGTGATCGACGGCCTCGCGAAGGAGCAGGATCGCGGCCGCGCGTTCGACCCGCGTGCGCTGGTCGATCCGACCGCGGTGCGCGCCGCCCTCGGCGCCGCCGGCATGCGTTGCCACTCGCTGGTGGCGCGGCCCGAGGGCGACCAGCCGCACATCGACGTGGTCGCGCACTTCGACGACTTCGCCTCCCTGCAGCGCAGCCCACTCTGCGGTGGCGGCGTCGAGTGGCAGCTGCACCCGACCGAACAACCGGGGGTGCTGCGACTATCGGTGTTCCCGCGCGGCGAAGCCGCCTGGCGCAACGCCTTCACCGCGGCCCACGGTCTGGCGGAGCGCGACCCCGCGGACCGGGCCGAACTCGAGCGCATGGTCGACGACTTGCCACAGCTGCCGGGTCCCCAGCTGATCATGCACTGGGTCTTCGAGCTGCCGGGTGACGTCGTCTCGCACTCGCAGAACACGCGCCGCGTCGGGCCGCGCCGGGTCGAATCGATCGTGACGGCCGCGGACATCGCCTCGCCGCGCGACCTCCTGCGGCAGCTCGCCCCCCGCTTCGAGGTCGCATTCAGCGCCCCGCAAGGCGAGCTCGCCGACCTCGCCGGGCTGCCGGCTAACGCTGCTCGACCGCGATCAGAAACACCCGCTGCTCCCGCGGCTCCACCCCCATCTGCGCCCGATCGACGACCGTGATGTTGAGCAGGCGCCGCACCTCCGGCACCGCGATCACCAGGTCAGAAAGCTCGCAAACCCACTGCCGAGGTTCACAACAGGCGACGTTGATGCGGCTCTGCAGCTGCTCGAACGACACCGCCTGCAGCGCGCGCAGCGCCGAGTAGCGCTCCTCCCAACGGCGGCCGTCGAGGGCCTGCCGGGTGAACCGCTCCGCCTGCATCAACTGGTCGCGCAGCGGAGCGTCGATGCGCACCATCTCGCGCTTCTCCATGAAGCGGATCAACCCCACCGCGGCGTTCAGCTCGCGCGCTTCCTGCTGCATGCGCGGCCAGTAGCGCTGCAGCTGCTCGGTCTCGCTCACGCCGCGCAAGCGCGCGCGCAGCCGCTGGGCCCGGCTCGATGCATGCGCGACGCCGGCCAACGCCAGCTGGTACTCGTTGAGCTCTTGCCACGACAGGCCCGCGGGCTGGACATCGGAAGAGCCCGAGCCACCCGCCAACGCGCCCGCCGGAGGCGATCCCCACAGCGTGCGGGGACCGGCCTGCGCCGGTGAGCTCGGCGCCGGCACGTCCGCGGCGACCGCCGGTGCCGGAACGCGCGGCAACGCGTCGAAGTCGACGGACGGCGTCACCGCCACCTCGGCCGGAGCCTCGCCGACCGGATCGGACTCGCGCGCGACGTGGTAGCCGATCAAGAACAACGCCGCCGCCGCCGCGCCGGTCACCGCCTGCCGCACGCGCACCGCCGCCGGCACCGGGTCGTTGTAGATCGCCTCGGGCGCCGCCTCACCGGACTCGATCCGGTGCTGCAACCCCTCGCGGAAATCGCTGCGCACCCGCGCGACCGGAGCCTGCAGCGCAAGCTCCTGCGCGGTCCGCATCTCACTCCACACTCCTCGGCATCGGGTGCACGCGGCGACGTGGCGCAGCAACGCCGCACGCCGACCGGACGGCAGACGCCCATCCAGCGACAGCGACATCTCGTGCTCTCGACTACTGCAAGTCATCGTTGTGCGATTCAGTGTTGTGGGTCGATCCAGTGGGAGACCGCCGCGCGGAAGCGCTGGCGGGCCCGGAACAGTCGGGTAGAGACGGTCTTCACCGGGCAGCGAAGAATCGCCGCCGCATCCTCGTAGCTCAGCCCCTGCATCTCGCAAAGGATGAACGCTTCGCGGAACTTCATCGGCAGCGCGGCGATCGCGTCCTCGATCGCCGCCTGCGCTTCGCGCGCCTCGGCCATCTCGTCGGGCCGCGCCCCGCTGTGATCGGGCAACGACGGGTGCGCTTCGTCGTCACGGCTCAGATCGCGGAACAGACGCAGCTTGAAGCGCCGCCGGCGCAGCACGTCAAGACACAGGTTGCGGGTGACGCGATACAGCCACGGGCGATACGCGGATTCCGGCACCTGACTCTGGTGGCGGTAGAGCGCCAAGAACGCGTCTTGGGTCACGTCCTCCGCCGCCTCCTGGTCGCGCAGCATGCGCATCGCATACGTCATCAGTCCCTCGGTGTGCTCGGCCACCGCGCGGTTGAACTGCACCGAGGACTGGGGATCGGACTGCATCGCGCTCGAGAAGTTCATCGGTCACCCCCCGCGCAATGCCAAAGCCCGGCCGCATGCCAGTGCGCAGCCGTCCCGGGGGACGCCTGCACTGTAACCGCCCGCCACCCGGGGGCGCTGGCGGCGGCCGCACCGACACGGCGCCACGCCGCACCGGGCGGCGCGGGTTCCGCGTGCTCGGCGGGGCGCGGCAGGCCCCCTTGCAGCCGCTGCAGGCCGCGCTCCGAGAGCCACTGCTGCAGCGGCTCGAGCTCGAACCGATCGCTGTCCGCGCCGGCCAGCAGCTCGGCGATGGCGGCTTCCACCTCGGCGCGCACGGCCGCCCGCCACGCCGGATCGGGCGCGGGCTCGCGTCCCGGCGCCGCCTGGGCGGTCAGCTGACCGACGACCACGCCGAGCAGCAGCGACAGGATCAGGGCTTGGAGTGTTCGCATGCGCAGGCCTCCGGTGGACACCCGCTCGACGACGGCGCCTGGCGCAGAACTCCGCCGAACGCCCCATTTCGGGCCGGCGCGGCCGGAACGGTCCTCGGATGGGGGTTTTCCCGATCGATTCCGGCAGCCGCGGGGTGGACAGGCGTCCCCGCCGCAGCTTGGATGCCGGGCTCACCGCACCCCCGCCTCTCGACATGCCGACCCCATCCCACGGCCGCTTCGGCCGCCGCTGCGCGCGCGCGGCGCTCGCCCTCGCGCTCTGCGGCGCCACCGCCTGCAGCGGCCGCCACACGCACGTCGCCGACGAGTCCTTCGAGGTCGAGTTCCCGCTGCCCGCGGAGGCGCGGACCGTGCGGCTGGACATCCTCGAAGGCGCGATCACCTTCGCGCCCGGCAAGCCCGGCGTGGTCCGGATCGAGGCTCTGGCGCGCCGCGCCTCGACGGACGCCGCCGGCATCGAACGGCTGGCAGCCATCGACGCGCGGCCGGTCGTGGTCCCGGGCCGCGACCCGGCGGTCTTCGACCTGCGCGGACCACGGTTGCCGGATGGGCTGAGCTACCCGGGGCACCGGCTGGTGACGCGCTGCTACGTCGAAGTGCCGCCCGACATCGCCGTCGAGGGGACCACGGGGTCCGGCCACATGGCGGCCGTCGAGCGGCGCGCCGACGTCGCCCTGCAGACCGGTCACGGCGCGCTTCGACTCGACAACTGCGCCGGCCACGCGATGCTGCGCAGCACGCGCGGCGCCGTCGTCGTCGACGAGCACAGCGGCTCGCTCGACCTCGAGCACGCGGTCTGGCAGGGTGAGACGATTCCCGAGACCAGCCAGCGCAAGGGTGAGACGATGCAGCTGTTCTTCACCGCGATCGGCGAAAAGGGAGTGCGGGTCGTGGCCCCCCACGCCAACGTCCAGTGCCACCTGCCGGGGGATGCGACGTTCACCATGGACGCGACCACCGGCGCAGGCCGCAGCAAGAACGGCTTCGGCGTGCCGGTCGAACCGCTGGCCGGCAAGAAGTTCGGCACCGCCATGCGCGGAACGGTCGGCAGCGGCGGACCGACGGTGCTCATCGCCGTCGACTACGGCAACGTCTCGCTGCGTGCGCGGGCCGTACCGTGAGCCGCAGTGCTCTCTCGACCGCCCTGCGCGCGGCGCTCGCGGTTTCGCTCGGTCTGTTGGCGACCGGCGCGCCCGCGCAGGACGGCGACGGCGACGCCGACCTGCTGATCCTGCACATCAACGACTTCCACGGTCAGGTGCGGCCCCGGCGACTGCCGGCGAGGGGCGACCGCGAAGCGAGGTGGATCGGCGGCTTCGCCGCGCTGGCCGAGCACACGCGGCGCCGGCGGGCGGCGTTCGGCAAAACGGTCTGGGTCACCAACGGCGGCGACTGGTTCCAGGGCACTCCGGAGGGCAACCACGACCGCGGCGTCGCCGCGATGCAGACGCTCGAACGGCTCGGGCTGACGGCGTCGGTGGTCGGCAACCACGAGTACGACTTCGGCGAACGCAGCTTGATCGCCCTGATCGAAGCGCTGCGCCACCCCGTGCTGGGAGCGAACGTGCTCGAGCGGGGTTCGGAGCGCGTGCGCCCGTACGTGCGCCCGTACACCGTGCGGACCGTGACCGGTGCCGGCGGCGTGCCGGTGCGCATCGCCATCGTCGGCCTGGTCACCGAGGACACCCCGCAGGTCGCCACCGGCCCGTTCGGCAGCGCGGTCTTCGAAACCGAGACCGCGACTCTCGAACGGCTGTGGCCCCAGCTGATGCGCGACGCGGAGCACGTCGTCCTGCTGACCCACAGCGGACTCCGCCGCGACATCGAGCTGGCGCAGCGATTTCCCGGCATCCGCCTGATCCTCGGCGGCCACAGCCACACCCTGCTGCGGCGGGCCGTCGTCGAGGGCGACACGACCATCGTCCAATCCGGCAGCCGGGCCGGTGCGGTCACCGAGGTCGAGGTGCGGCTGACCGTCGATCGCTTCGAGTGCGCGGCCACGACCCTGGTCGAGCTCGACGGCGCGATCGAGCCCGACACCGACACGCGCGCACACCTAGATCGGACCTTCGGTCACCTGGCCGAGCACTGGGACACGCCGATCGGCGAGGTCGCCGGCGCGGCCGACCGCCGCTGGTCGGGGGGCTCCACGCCAGCCGGCAGCTACGTCGCCGGCCTGATCCGGGCGGCGAGCGACGCCGACGTGGGTTTGACCAACAAGGGGGGTCTGCGCAGCACCCTCGTGCCCGGCGCCATCACGCGGCGCGACGTGTTCGAGCTGCTCCCGTTCGACAACTCCGTGGTCACCTTCGAGCTCAGCGGCACCCAGCTGCGGCGCGTGCTGGCGCAGAGCCTCGAGCAGCGCCGCCGCCCCCTGGAGATCGACGGTGCGACGTATACCTACCGCATCGAAGACGGCACCCGACAGCTGCGCGACGTCCTGGTCGGCGGTCGCCCCCTGGATTTGGAGCGCAACTACCGCGTCGCCACCAACTCGTTCCTCGCCGGCGGGGGAGACGGGCAGACCGCATTCGCCGAGCAAGAGCCCGTCGGTCGCACGGAGCAGTTCCTGCGGGACTTGATGGAAGCGGATCTATTGCGCTCCACAGTTATCGAGCTCCCCGGGGAATCCCGCATCCAGCTCGAATCGAGGTAGACTGGGGAAGAACGGTGTAATTCCGGTCGTGGGGCCCCGGCGCTCGACGTCCAGGAGAGATGCCCCAAGACGCCCTGGCGGAAAAGACCAGTTCTTCGGAAATATCCGGTGGTATTCCGCTCTCGGCCGTAAGAGGCGATCGCCCCCCAAAACCCACCAAGCCCGGCGGCCCGCCGGGTTCGATCCCAGCAACCAGAGAGGAACAGCGACATGGCCCTAGGCAAGCGGCTGTTGATGTTCTCCCCCACGGATCCACGCGCGACACAGCTCGCCTCCCAGGTGAGCGAGTGGGGGTGCCTGATCACGACCTGTGAAACCCTCGACGAGCTCCGCGGCAAGCTCGAGGGAGACGAGTACGATCTCGTGCTCTGCGAGGGGTCGTCGTCCCTGCGCAAGCTCACCGCCGAAGCCGACCCGACCGGGGAGGTCTTGCAGACTCCGCTGGCCGAAATCGAGAAGCGGCACATCCTCCGCGTGCTCGCGTCGACCGGCGGCAACAAGACCCGGGCATCCAAGATCTTGGGGATCGACACCAAGACCCTCTACAACAAGCTGAAGGCTTACGGTGCTGCGGCACAATCGGCGCGCCGGCGCCAGCAAGCTGCCAGCGGCGAGCTACGATAGGCGCTGTCCCCGGCGACCCGCCGGTTCGAGGCGGAGCCTCCGCCGGCCACCATGGGGATTTCTGACCGCGCTCGGCCGGCTGGCGGCCTTCTCGCCAATTTTGGCCCGGGCGCCGCGTAGCCTGCCCGATGTCCCCTCCTCGCCCCCTTTGCATCGCCGCCTGCCTGCTCGGTTGGCTCCCCGGCTGGCTGGCCGGACAAGAACCGGGGCCGAGCCCACGCGTCTCGAGCTACGAGATGGAGGTCGTGCTCGAGCCGGCGGAGCGCCGCCTGCGCGGCACGCAGCGGATCCGCTGGCGCAACACGACGGATGCGCCGACCTCCGAGCTGCGGTTTCACCTCTACCTCAACGCGTTTCGCGACGCGCGGTCGACCCTGATGCGGGAGGCGGACGAGGAGTTTCGCCGCAAATGGCGCGACGCCGACTACGGCGGCATCCGCGTCACCCAGCTCGAGCTCGAGACCGCTGACGGTCCGGTCGACCTGACCCCCCAGCTGCACTTCGCGCAGCCCGACGACGGCAACTCCGACGATGCCACGGTGTTGGTGGCCCCGCTGCCCACGCCGGTCGGCGCCGGCGCGGCGGCGGTCGTCCGCACGCGCTTCGAGGTGGCGATCCCCAAGGCACACCGCCGCACCGGCTACGCGCCCGACGACGGCTTCTTCATGATGCACTGGTTCCCCAAGCTGGGCGTGCTGGAGAGCCGGGGCGAGGAGAGCGTTTGGAACTGCCCGCAGTTCCACGCCAACAGCGAGTTCTTCGCCGACTTCTCGGTCTACGAGGTCGCGATCACGCTTCCGCCGGAATACGTGGTCGGCGCCACCGGCCAATTGCAGACCGCCGAGAGCACCCTCGAGGGCTCGAGCAAGACGCTGGTCTACCGCGCCGAAGACGTGCACGACTTCGCCTGGGTGGCCGATCCGGACTTCGTCGAGCACCGCATGACGACCGAGCCGGTGCGCGCCGCCGACGACGAAGTCGCGACCGCGGTTGCCGCCGCGATGCAGACCCCGGTGGAGCAGTTCGACCTGCCGGCGACCGAGATCATCCTGCTGCTGCGCCCCGAGCACGACACCGAGACGCAGCGCCACCGGCACTTCGCCGCGGTGCGTGCGGCCATCGAGTTCTTCGGCTTGCGCTACGGGCCGTATCCGTACCCGACGATCACCGTGGTCGATCCCGCCCGCGACGTGCTGGGCAACCGACTCGGTGGCGGCATGGAGTACCCGCAGCTGATCACCTGTGGCACCAGCTTGTTCCCCCATCCGCACCGGCTGTCACCCGAGGGGGTCACGGTGCACGAGTTCGGCCACCAGTACTGGTACGGGCTCTCGGCCAACGACGAGTTTCGCGAAGCGTGGCTCGACGAGGGCATCAACACGTTCAGCGAGGGGCGTGCACAGTGGCTGCACTACGGAGAGCAGAGGCCGTTGCGCACCTCCGAGTTCGGCCTGCTGCAGGTCGCCGCGGTGCCGTGGCAGCCGGTCCCCGACTGGCCGCATGGCGGCGCCCTGCTCGACCTGCTCGGTGAGCTCGACGAGGGCTGGGCCGCGCGCCTCCGCGGAGTAGGCATGCGCGGGACGCTGGTGCCGGACTCGCCCCTGCTGCAGCTGATGCGCGAGCAGCCGTCGCTGAGCTATGCGCGGCACGCGCGCTACAACGATCTGTGGAACGACCGCGATCGGTGGCTGCAGGTCGACAACCCCGATCCGATGGTCCTGCCCGGCTGGGAGTACGACAGCCGCGCCAGCTACGTCGCCAACAGCTACCACCGGCCGGCGACCTTGTTGCGGACCGTCGAGCGCATGGTCGGCACCACCACGTGGTGGACGTTCTTGCGCGCCTTCGCCATGCAGTCGCGCTTCCGCCATCCGACCACGGACGACTTCACCCGACTGTTGCGGGAGACCTGCGGCGCCGAGGTGGGCGACTTCTTCGCCGAGGCGATCCGCGCCGGCGCGACGTTCGACTACGGCATCGACGGAGTGCGGCCGCCGGACGGACGGGGACCGCGCAAGTCGGTGGCGATCCGCCGCTTCGGCGCGCTGCGTGCGACCGTGCCGGTACGGCTGCGATTCTCTGAACGCGCGGAACCGGTGCTCGTGCAGATCGATGCCGGCGCCGCCGATCCGATCCACCGACTGCACTTCGACGACGAGGACGAGGAGACTCCGTGGGGTGACTTGCTCGAGGTGTGGGTCGATCCACCGACCGGCACGGCGGCGGACGGCTCACCCCTCGAAAACCCGGGAGAGCCCAGCCCGAGCGGAATCTTCACCATCGACGAGAACCTCCTCAACAACGCGTGGCGCGCCCGCGCCGATCGGCGGCCGGCGCTGTACCGCGCCATTCGCGGCCTGCTCCAACGGCAGAGCCGGCTCAGCTTCTGGGGGTGGATCGGATGATCGCCCACGAGTACTCGACGGATCCGCAGCGCGGCGCGCTGGCGTGCTTGGTTCGCTCGGTGGCGACCGCTTTGGCGCACCCGACGGCATGGCTGTCGGGTTGGCTGATCGTCAGCGTGCCGGCGCTGGCGGAGACCTGGGCGCAGGCGCGGGCCGCCGACGCCGCACTGGCCCACCACCCCGCCGCGGGGGGATTGCTCGACCAAGCCCTCGACGCCGACCTGTCCCGGCTCGAGCCGGCCATCGCCGCCGGCTCTCCGCTCAGCGCGGTGTTCGTCTTCCTCGGCTACGCCGTGCTCGCCGGCGGTGTCCTGGTGTGCGTCGGCCGCGATGGTGGCTATCGCTACACCGAGCTGCTGGCGGAAGGCGGTCGCCTGCTGATGCGCAACCTGCGGGTTCTGCTCGTCGGCATCTTTGCCGCATGGCTCTTGTGCTGGTGCATCGACGCGGCCGACGGCTGGGCCCGCGAAGAGTGGCTCTACGACGCCGACCCCAGCGCCGCCTGGCTGCACGCGCGGTGGGGATCGCTCGACGTCGCCGTCGAGGCGTGGCACTACGCGGTCGGCGGGTTGTTCTTGGCGCTCCTGTTCACCGCCAAGGTCGCCATGGCGCGGCTGTCGGTGCTCGACCGATCGTCGGCGCTGCTGGCCTGGCTGCGGGCTCTGGGCGCGGTGCTGCGCCACCCGCTGCGCACCGCCATCGTGATCGTCGGCCTTGCCGCGCTGTGGCTCGGCGCCTCCCACGGCACCGGCAAGCTGACGCAGTGGCTGCTCGAGGGCGAACACCGCCTCGCGCTCGGCTTGGCGGCGGGCCAGCTCGGGATCCTGGCAAACCAGGTGCTGATCGTCGCGACTTTGGTCGCCGCGCGCGACACGGCCTTGCTCCACGCGCCACCGCCGTCACACTCGGACGACTTCGTCTACGAGGACAGCTTGTCGTGAACGCACACCCATCGATCCAGGCACTCGCCCTCGCGGCGGCGTGCCTCTCCGCGCACCCCGCCGACGCCGCGCAACAGCCCACACCGGCACCGCCGGCCGAGTTCTTCGCCGGGCGGCGCGCGGCCCTCGTCGAGCTCATCCGCCCGGGCATCCAGCCGGGCGAGCGGCACTGGGTCGTCGTGCGCGGGGCGACCTCCGCCGCCGACATGGCGCAGTTCTACCAGGACCACAACTTCTACTACCTCACCGGCGTTCGGGAGCCGGATGCCGCCCTGGTGATCAACGTCGAGACCGGTGACGAAGAGCTGCTGGTGCCGCCGTTCAGCCGGTTCACCGCGCAATGGGAGGGGCAGCGGCTCGCCCCCGGCGAGGCGGCGGCGAAGAAGACCGGCTTTGCCGCGGTCGGCAACAGCCGCGGGCTGCACCGGCGGCTGGAGGCCGCGCTGGGCGGCGACGGTGGTGGCAAGGCCGTGCTGTGGACATTCACGACGCCGCAACCCAACCGCACCGCGACGTCGGCGTCCGCGGCCCGCGCGGCGAGCGCCAGCAGGGGCGACCGGTTCGATGGGCGCGGCGCGCGCGCCGAGGCCTGGGCCGCGGCCCTGCGCAAGCAGTACCCGGACGCCGAGATTCGCGATGTGATGCCGATGATGGGCACACTGCGCGGCGTGAAGCAGCCGGAAGAAGTCGCCCTGGTGCGCGCGGCTTCGGCGCTGGCGGCGCGCGGCATCGCCGCGGCGATGCGCGCGGCGGCACCGGGCGCATACGAATTCCAGCTGGCGGCCGCGGCGCGCTACGAGTTCTCTCGGCACGGCGCCGGACCGGACGCGTACGCGGCCATCGTCGGCGCCGCCGGAAACGGCTGCGTGCTGCACTACAGCGCCAACACCAAGCAGCTCGAAGACGGCGACCTGATCGTCATGGACTACGGCCCGACCGTGCACGGCTATTGCTCCGACGTGACGCGCACGTTCCCGGCGAGCGGTGTCTACACCGACGCGCAGCGCAAGCTCGTCGAGGACGTACACGCGGTTCAGCAGGCGTTGTTCGCCAAGATCCGGCCCGGCGCACGTCTCTCGGAGCTCTCCCAGCTGTGCGCGCAGCTGCTCGCCGAGCGCGGTTACCGTTCGTTCCACGGCCCGTGCCACCACGTCGGTCTCGCCGTGCACGACCTGGGCAGTGACGAACTGCGCGAGGGCATGATCATCACGGTCGAGCCCGGTGCCTATCTGCCCGACGAACGCATGGGCTGCCGCATCGAGGACACGATCCTGATCACCGCCGATGGCTACGAAAACCTCTCGGCGGACGTGCCCTCGACGCCCGATGCGATCGAGGCGCTGATGCGCAGTGTCGAAATCCGCGAGACTTCCGCCGGCCAAACCGGCCGCTGAGCCTCAAAAAAAGCCCGGCGGAGGCCGCTTCGCGCTAGCTCCGCTGAGACCGGAGACGCCGCGCGCACGCCGCACAGAGTCTCAGGACGGGGACTCAGATTCGCCGCAGACCAGCCGAGAATGGGTGGAGCGCCGGCCGCGGAGCGGTCTGGCGCCGAGAGACACACCTCGGCCGCGGCGAGTCATGATTCGCCGACTTCGATCCTTTGCCTGCAGCACTCGCCGCGGCCGAATCTTTCTCTCGCAGGGGACCGGGGGCGGGTGCCACCGGATCGGCGGCGGGGGGAGAGAAGTGAAGAATCGGAGCCTGGCTCCGTACGTTCGTTTGTTTCTCGGGGGGGCGTCGATATCGTCCCGCCATGGGTCTGGACGACCACCGCGAGTTCCTCAAGCACTGCGAGACCCGTGTGCGTCAGCTCAAGGTGAGTCTTTGACTTCGAGCACCGCCTGCGCGAGCTGCACGACATCGACCATCGGATGAGCCAGCCCGGCTTCTGGGATAGCCCGGAGGCCGCGCAGGAGTTCGTCGAGCAGAAGAAGCGCTGCGCCAACGTGGTCGAGCCGATCCAGCAGGTCGACCGGTTGCTGGAGGACGGCGAGGTCTTGCTCGAGCTCGGCGCGGACGATCCGGCGGCGGTGGAGGGCGACCTCGGCGCGACCCGCGGCAAGCTGGAGCAGGTCCTGGACCGCCTCGAGTTCCAGCTGATGCTCGGCGGGGAGCACGACGAGAAGAACGCGCTCGTCACCCTGCAGGCCGGCGCCGGTGGCGTCGACGCGTCGGACTGGACCGAGATGCTGCTGCGGATGTACGACAAGTGGAGCCGCGACCAGGACTTCGAAGTCGAGATCCAGGACATGCAGCAGGCCGAGGAGGCGGGCCTGCGCAGCGTCACGTTCGCGGTGCGCGGCGCCTACGCCTACGGGCGGCTGCGCGCCGAGCAGGGCGTGCACCGCCTGGTGCGCATCTCGCCCTTCGACGGCAATGCCCGCCGGCAGACCTCGTTCGCCTCGGTCGAGGTCGTGCCCGAGCTCGACGACGACATCGAGATCGAGCTGGTCGACAAGGACCTGCGCATCGACACCTACCGGGCCAGCGGCGCCGGCGGCCAGCACGTCAACAAGACCGATTCCGCGGTGCGCATCACGCACTTGCCGACCGGCATCGTCGTGCAGTGCCAGAACGAGCGCAGCCAGCACAAGAACAAGGCGCAGGCGTTCAAGACGCTGCGCAGCAAGCTCTACCAAGTCGAAGAGGCCAAGCGCCGCGACGAGCTGGCGCAGTTCTACGGCGATCGGGGCTCGATCAGCTGGGGCAACCAGATCCGCAGCTACGTGCTGCAGCCGTATCAGATGGTCAAGGACCTCCGCACCGGAGTCGAGACCTCGAACGTCGACGGCGTGCTCGACGGCGACCTCGACCGGTTCATCGAGGGCTATCTCAAGCAGGACAAGCGATCATGAAGCGGCGTGCTCTGATCTCGGTGACCGACAAGACCGGGGTTGCCGACTTCGCGCGCGAGCTGGTGCAGCTCGGTTTTTCGATCCTGTCGACCGGCGGTACCGCGCGGGCGCTGCGCGACGCCGGGGTCACCGTCGAGGACGTCGCCGCCTACACCGGATTTCCGGAGATCTTCGGCGGCCGGGTGAAGACCCTGCACCCGGCGGTGCACGGCGGCATCCTGGCGCCGCGCGGCGACCGCGATGCCGCCGCGGTCATGGCCGAGCACGGCATCGACCCGATCGACGTGGTCGCCGTCAACCTCTACCGCTTCGAGGAAGCCGCGGCGCGCGACGGCGCCGGCGACGACGAAGTCATCGAGGCGATCGACATCGGCGGACCGTGCATGATCCGCGCCGCCGCCAAGAACCACGCGCACGTCGCCGTGGTGACCCGCCCGGACGACTACGGCGCTTTGTTGGCCGCGCTGCGCGTGGGCGACGACGCCGCGCTGGCCGCCCTGCGCCGGCGGCTGGCGGCGCGTGCCTTCGCGCACACGGCGCGCTACGACACCGCGGTCGCCTCCTGGTTCGCGAACGCCGACACCGGCGACGCGACCGAGCCACCGCCGACGCTGGCAGTGTTCGCCGACCGCAAGCAGACGCTGCGCTACGGGGAGAACCCGCATCAACAGGCCGCGTTCTACGCGGCGGCGGGGTCGCCGGCGCCCAACCTCGCCACCGCGCGCCAGCTCGGCGGCAAGGAGCTGTCCTACAACAACCTCGTCGATCTCGATGCGGCCCTCGCGCTGGTCGTCGAGTTCGAGCAGCCGGCGTGTGCGATCATCAAGCACACCAACCCGTGCGGCACGGCGATCGCCGACAGCCCCAGCCGGGCGTTCGAGTCCGCCCTGGCGGCCGATCCGCTGAGCGCGTTCGGCGGCATCGTCGCCCTCAACCGCCGGCTGGACGCAGCACTGGCGCGCGCGATCCTGGCGCGCGACACCTTCGTCGAAGCGATCATCGCGCCGCACATCGACGAGGACGCGGCCGCGGCTCTGGCCACAGGTCGCGGGGGCAAGAGTCTGCGTTTGCTGTCGCTCGACGGCGAGCCCGCCGCGCCGGCCGGGCTCACGCTGCGCGAAGTGCGCGGCGGAATCCTGGCGCAAACCCCCGATGCCGCGGGCAGCGCCGGCAACGAGCTGCGCGCCGTGACCCGGCGCGCGCCGAGCGACGACGAGAGCGCGGCCCTGGCCTTCGCCTGGCGAGTGGCCAAGCACGTCAAGAGCAATGCCATCGTGCTGGCTCACAGCGCGGGTGACGGAGCCTTCGCCACGGTCGGCGTCGGCGCCGGCCAAATGAGCCGCGTGGACTCGGTGGAGATCGCGGTGCGGAAAGCGGGCGACCGCGCAGCCGGCGCGGTGATGGCATCCGACGCGTTCTTTCCGTTCGCCGACGGCGTCGAGAAGGCCGCCGCCGCCGGCGTGCGCGCCGCGGTCCAGCCCGGCGGCAGCCGCAACGACGACCAGGTGATCGCCGCCGCCGACGCGGCCGGCATGGCGATGGTCTTCACCGGCGCGCGCCACTTCCGTCACTGAGTCCATGCAAGTCGACGACGGCGTCCAACGTGTGCTCGAAGGCGAGCCCGTCGATGTCCTCGCCCGCGCCTACCGGCACGGCTTGCTGGCGGCGTTCGGCCTCGATCCACGCGAGGCCGCGGCCGAGACCTTCGCCCGTGAGACCCGCTTGTTCGTCAACAACGTCTGCCGCGAGCTCGGCGACCGCCACTCGGGCGACCAGCGGGCACTCGTCGCGCTGCGCGACTGGGCGCCGCGCTGCCGCGACTACGAGCCGTGGGACGCGCTGCTCACGCACTTCGAGTTCGACGGCAAGGACACCTTGGTGCGCCGCGGACGCGTGCTGTTTCCCGGGCCCATGACTTCGCACTGGGACGGATGAACATCGCCGCGCGGCTCGAGGCGGTGCGCGCCGAGATCGCCGCCGCCTGCGCGCGCCACGGGCGTGACCCCGAAGCGGTGACCCTGTTGGCGGTCAGCAAGACCAGACCGGCCGCATCGGTGCGCGCGGCGCTCGCCGCCGGTCAGCGCGCCTTCGGCGAAAACCGCGTGCAAGAGCTCGTCGCCAAGGCGGCCGAACTCAGAGACCCGAGTCTCGAGTGGCACATGATCGGCTCACTGCAGACCAACAAGGTGCGCGACGTGCTCCGCGTCTCGGGCCTGACGCTGCTGCACAGCCTCGATCGCATCAAGCTCGCCGACCATCTCCAACAGGAGTGCGCCATCGCGGATCGTGACCTGCGCGTGCTCGTGCAGCTCAACGCCTCCGGCGAGAACGAAAAGCACGGAGTCGCACCGGAGAACGCGCGCGCGCTGGCGCGCCACGTCGCCGCGCACTGCCCGCGGCTCCAGGTGTGCGGCGTGATGGCCATGGGGCCGCGCAGCGGCGCACCGGACGCCGCGTTCGCGCTCGCGAGCAGAACTCTGGAGCAGCTGCGCGACGACCTCGGCCGATCGATGCCGACGTTGAGTCTGGGGATGACGCACGACCTCGACGCCGCCATCGCCGCGGGCTCCACCATGGTGCGCGTCGGCACTGGCGTGTTCGGCCAGCGCGATCCGGCCTAGTCGGCGATCTGCGGCAAAGCGCGTGACGAACGCGCGCCGCTCGCACCCTCGGCAGCGCCGCGCAGCCAATCGGAGTTGGCGAACCATCGCGGCCCGCGCCGTCATCTCCGACGTCGCAGTTCGTCACCCTTGGAGGAACCCTGTGTCGCTTTCTCTCTTCTCCCCTGCCCAGCGGCTGATCCCCAGCCTTGCCGCAGCTCTATCATTGTCGCTGTCGATGACCGCCATGCCCGCGCAGACCACCGTGACCGTAGGCGGTGGCGGAAGCGCAAGCCCCGGAGGGAGCCATGGCACCATCGATCCCGATCTCCTGCCCTGTGGATGGCGGCGCAGCGTTCGGTTCTACGTCGACGGCGCTGTCGGCAGCAACACCAACAACGGCAGCATCGCCAGTCCCTTTGCCAGCATCGGCTACGCCTTGGCGCAGGCTCAGCTGGTCTGGGACAGCGCGACCAACGCGAGATCACCCGTAGTGATCGAGGTCGCCCCGGGTCTGTACGCCGAGAGCCTCGTGGTGCCAGCCAGAGGACTCAAGCTGCAAGCAGGCGAGCCCGGGGTCATCATCGATGCGACCTCGACCGGCGCGCAGCAGGTCGTGCTGGTCAATCGACCCGGACCACGGGTCGCTGCGTGCGGCTACATGCCGCCGACCGAGTTGCGCGACCTCACGCTGCGCGGCGCCGAGCGCTTTGGTATCTGGATGGAGCCGAGCTCGACCGCGCAGGGCCCGCTGCCCGAGCCTGAACGAGTGGAGGTCGTCGGCTGCACCGTCACCGGCAATGCCGAAGGAGGGATCTGGATCCGCACCATCGATCCCTGGCGGTGCGAACACTTGATCGAAGCCAACACCATCGTGGGCAACTTCACGACCGGCGCCGCCAGCTACGGAGTGCGCATCACGGCTTCGGGGGTCGACTCGACGGTCGTCCGGAGGAACGACATCGTGATGCACGAAAAGGGCATCGAGATCGGTGGCAGCGGCTCGAACCGAGTGCGGCCGCGCGTGATGTCCAACTTCATCCGGCACTTCGAAAGGGGAGTCGAGGCGGTCGGGTCGGGGCCTTGGATCGTCAACAACACCATCGCCTGGCCGCAGCCGTTCTCCGATCCGCAGTTCCTGGTGAACTTCATCGGCGTCAACCTCTCATCCCTTCAGGACACGACCGTCGCCAACAACATCATCTGGATCCCCGATCTGGACAAGATCGACGGCATCGACATGGTCCCAGAGGTTCAGAGCCCTTCGATCCTCAACAACGATTTCGAGGACGACGACAACCCTAACGTCTGGGTCTTGGGCAACGTCAACATCCCGCCACCGTTCGTCTCGCCGACCGACCTGCACCTGTTGCCGTTCACACCGGCGAGCCCAATCGAGCTGTACGACGGCGGTAGCCGCCCGAGCATTCTCGACCCCTTGCCGCTGACCGTCGACGGGATCGACGTGCCGGCCGACCAAGGGCGCGACATCGACGGGGACGTGCGCTCGGTCGACAACTCCGGCACGACAGTGTTTCCGTTCGTCGGCATGGGGGCGGACGAGGCCGCCGTCGTCGGTCTCACCTACACCGACACCGCCGCGGTCGACGTGCTGGGCAACGTCTCGCTGTCCGCCGGCGCACCGCCGCTCAACCTCCGCGTCACCGGGCCAACCGGTGCCACGGTGAACTGGTACGCCTGGATGCCGAGTGTCAGCACCTCCAACGACCCGGACTGGTTCAACCGCTACGACTTCATGGGCGCAGGCGGACACTACTTGTTGCCGCTCGCCGCTCCCTCCGTCTCGCTGTTCGCCACGACGACCATCTCGGGAGGTGTCAGCGTGCCGCCGGTGGACCCGGCACTCCCCATGGTGCTCGAAGCCGAGCTCTACGTTCAGGCATTCGTGCGCGACGTGGCCGGCGGCGAGGCCCGCTGGACCAATCGACTGCGCTTCGAAATGAACCAGTGAACGACCGCGGTGCCGGCTCAAGCGTCGTCGACCAGCGCGACGAGCTTCTGCACCGTGTTCCAGTTGCGCCACGTCGACGTCGTGCCCAGCGTCCGGTCGAGGTAGTCGACGGTCAGCTTGCTGCGCGCCGACCCCCGGGGGAACGCCAGATAGGCCTCGGCGCCGCGGACGGTGACGACGTCGGGCGGCGAACGTTCGGGATCGAGCGCGGCGACCAGGCTCCGGTCCGGAGTCGCCGCCAAGAACCCGACGTGCAGGTACTTCGCGTCGGCAACCAGAGCCGCGTGCGGATGCGACCGCGCGATGCGTGACAGCTGGCGCGCGGATCGCGTGATCATCACGGGCGCAAACCCGAACAACTCGCTCGATCGCCGCGCGAACCGATCCAGTGATCGACTGCCGCCGCGCATCGGGGGCCGAGAAGATCACATTGCCGCTCTGGATGAACGTGCGCACATCCGTCGCGCCCGCCGCCTCGAACATGGTTGACAGATCGCGCATCGGCAGGCGGTGCTTGCCGCCGACGTTGATGCCGCGGAGCAGAGCGACACTGCGCATGATGGTCTGATCAGAACCGATAGAGGTTGTCGGCCACGTCGAACTGCAAGTGCTCGTGCGGCCGCCCGCCGTGCAGCGCCTCCTTGAAGAACGCCTTGAGGCGCCGATTCTCGGCCACCGGCTCGCCGAGGAAGTAGCTGTGTGAGCGCCCGACGCCGCGCGCATCAGTGCAGTCGACGTAGATGGCGCGGTCCGCGTCGAGCCCGCGCCGATAGTGTCCCAGGCGCGCGCCCTGCGCTTCGCCGAACTTCAGGCGCGACGCTTGCAGCGCATAGTCGTCGGCGTTGATGGTGACGTAGATCTGTCCGCGGCACTCGATCTGGTCGACCCACTCGTGGTGGTTCTCGTTGTTGGTATCTGCGGCCGCCAGGACGACATTGTCGAACACGAGCTCGCGACTCTCGAAGATCGGCGACTGCAGGGCGTTCTTGAACAGGTAGTTGCCCATGCTGTGGAACAGCGCGCTGACCCGAAACGGGCACTCTTCTTCGCTGCGTCGCGCGACGAACCGGTCGCGCTCGATCGGCGAATGCGGGTGGGCAACCATCGCTTCGGCGTGCAAGAGGTCCCTGATCTCGAGGTTGAACTCCTGCAGGTAGTGATGCATCTTGCCGATCACTCGGTCGAGCGCTCCGACGGACAACCGGGCGACCTTCTTGTCGCGCCGGTAGCTCAAGGTGCCGGCGGCGCCACCGCCCCTGGCCGGCCAGCTGAACGCGACCACTTCGGCGCGGTACGCCCGCTCGAGCGCCCAACCCTGCTCGAGGACGTCGTCGATGTCGTTGTTGAAGCCGTGCACGTAGAGGATCGCGTGCCGGCGAGTCCGCGCCCGGCGCAGGCGCTGCCGGATGCGCTCGGCGACATAGCGGCTGGCGAACACTTCGCCCTCGTCGTCGATGCCCACTTCGGCTTTCAGCTCGTCGTCCAGCACGTCCGGCAGCACGCGCACCTTCCAGCGGCCCCTGGCGCGGCCGATTTCCGCCATGCGCAACTCGTGGGGCCCCTTGCGGTTGAAGCCGGCGCCGAACGCGGCGGACGTGCGACTGTTCTCCAACAGATCTCGGTTGGTGACGACGAACACGGATACCTCCTGACGACGATGGGACGGGCAGTCTGCGCCAGGCGCAACGCCGGAGTCGCCGCTCGCCCGCCGCCAAATTGTCCGTAGACGCCAGGCTGCGGAAAGGATGGTCCGGCATAATGCTCGCCCCTCTCGCCTTCCGGCCCGCCATCGGCAACCCGGCGCGCCGGCCCTCCGTACGCATGCCTCGGGGCGCCGCAAGCCGCCCCCCGACACTTCCCATGGTCGCAACGATCTCACGCTCCGCCAAGCCGTCGTGCCTGGTCACCCTCCTCGCCTGCGCCCTTCCCGCGGCAACCGTCCAGCAAGCCGATCTCGAAGTCACCCCAGTCGAACAACGGGTCCAGGAGCAACCCACCGGGGAAGCGCTCCCCGCGGCCCTGGAAGCCGAGCGCTCCCGCTTCATCGACGACGTGCTGCTGCTGGCCCAACAAGCTCGTGAAGCGACCTACCACTCGGCGGCGCGCGCCTTGTTCGAGTACGTCTGCTCACTGGAGCCAGACAACGCCACCGCCAACAAGGGGCTCGGGCGGCGCAAGCGCAAGGGCGAGTGGCAGCCGGGCCGCGAGCGGCCAGCGGAAGACGCCGTCGATGCCACAGCGATCGAGGCCCACGACACTGCCCGGGCCGCGCTGGTCGAGCGCGCCATCGAGCACATCGCGTCGATCTTCGAGCCTCTGCCGCGCACTCCCACGATGCTCGAGCGCGAGCGACAGGCCCTGACGTTCCTCACCGGCTTCGAGCCAGATCACGAGGCCCTTCGGCAGCGCATTGGCGAAGTGCGCGACGCCGACAGCGGCCGCTGGGTGCTCGAAGAAGTGCCGATCGCCCGCCGCAACATCGCCGCCAACTACGACGTGCTCGCCGAGGTCCGCGCGGGGTTGCCCTCGACTTCGCCGGGCGAGCCCGACGACGACGCCGCGGCGACCAGCGTGACCTTCGCCACGGTGCTGCAGTCCGAAGCCCTGCACGTCGCCACGACGCTGGCCGGCAGCGAGGCACAATCGCTGCACGACACGATCGTCACCGCGCAGCGATATCTCGCGCGCTTCTTCGACAGCGAGCCGGAGTACGTGTGCCCTGACAAGGTCGTCTCGCTGTCGGACGCGCTGTTCAAGCACGCATTCTTCGCCGAGCACCCCGCGGTCGATCCGGAGACTCTCGACGACAACTTGGCGTTGAACGGAGCCTGGATCGGGCAGCAGCTGGTCGTCAGCGGGCCGACCGAGACCGAGCGTCTCGACATGGCATCGTTTCTGACCACCACTGGCCAGATGCTGATCATCTTCGGCCGAGAAGACGACACCGGCTGGATCCGCCAAAGCCTGACCAGCTACCTGTCGGCCGCGGTCTGCGGAACGCACCTGTCGTTCTTGGTGACGCGCGATCAGTACGGCCAATCCGGCCGCCCTTGGCCGGCACGCGTACCCACCACACGCTCCGGGTGGCTCGAGGCGGCACGCCCATTCCTCGGCGAGGATCAGCCGTTCGGCAACTTCGTGCGCGCGCTCGGTGTACCCACGCGCGGCATGGGCTGGGAAGAGGTCGCCGTCGGCTACGCCCTCTCGGTCTATCTGTGCGAAGCCCGCCGCACCGAGCTCTTCGAGATCTTGCGCCGCTTCGAGAAAGGCGACGAGAAGATGGGTGTGCTGGAGGAGGTGCTACAGATCCCGCTGCCGGCACTGCGGACACGTCTGGCCCGCTGGATCGACGAGCTCGACGCCGACGACTGATCGGGTCACCGCCCGGTGCCGGCTTCGACCACGGCGCGGTAGTGCCGACGCGCCTGCTCATAGGCCTCCGCGGCGAGCGCCCGTTCCGCCTCCGCGTAGCCCATCTGCTTGGCGGCCCAACAGCGATCCACTGCGCGCAGGCACCATGCGGCGCTGGCCGCCACGGCAACCGGTCGCTCGTCGAGCGTGACCCACACCGGATTGGTGTGCGCGGCGCCGAAGATGCGTGCCGCGACCCAGGCGGACTCCACGATCGGCACGTCGAACGCGAGCTCGTGCCGCCCGCCATCGGCTTCGATCTCCCGGCGCCCGACCACGGCGCCATTGGCGACGACCTCGACCGCGACCCTGCGCGCACCACCGATTCTGGCCCGCTCGAGATGCCAGTGTGGGTGTTCGCCATAGCGACGGCACGGACGCCCCGCCAACAATGGATCGGGTTCCTCGGGCAGCAACGCAGCGGCGGTGAGCGTGACGCGGACCGATCCGGATCGATCGAGAACGACATCAGCACCGCCGACCCCCAGGTCATCCACCGCAAAGTCCATCAGGTGCGCGCGACCGTCCGACACGTAGCTGCGACCGGCGGCCAGCCCCGCGCGCCACGCCGGTACCGTACAGTCGCCGCCGATGTAGACGTAGGTGCGAAACCCACCGACCGCTGCATCACGACACGGGAATGCCGAGCCGCCGGCGATCCGCGGCCGCAGGCCGCTGTTGAGCGTGTGGTACCAGATGTTGAGCTCGTCGGTCGGCGGCGTGGATCCACAAGACACGAAATCGACCGCCGCCACCGGTTCGCCCATCGGCCCTTCGACCGCGTGCGTGACGTTGACGACGAACTCGTTTGCCCCGGTGCCGTCGAATCGCGGCATGTGGTCATTGGGCAGTTCCACGGTCGGCACGCCCAAGCCGATGCCCGAGTGCAAGGTGCCGCACACTGCTCCTTGTTTCTTGGCCCAACGCAGCAGGGTCAGCCCCAGCGTCGGCCAGTCGACCAAGTCGCCGGCGAAGTGTTGCTGCCGCAACCCGAGCAGGCACAGGCCGCCCGCGTGCGCCGGCCCGTGGCCGACGACTGCTACGTCATAGCGCAAGAAATACGGCGGCACTTGGGTCCGGTGCACGCCCCCGTCGAACTCACCGGCGCCAAACTCGCCATCGACCGAGGCCAAGACGCTGGTGATCTTGAGATCCTCGCCGAGTGCCTGGCGCAGCACGTCGCCCGCACTCAACCCCGGCGTCGGGTTGCTCGCGATGCCACAGCCTCGGGCATGAACATGGTGGTCCCCCGACCACCACCCGGCTGCGGCTGGATCGATCCAGCGCTCGAGGCGCGCGGACAAGGCCGTCGGGGCACTGCCGACACCGAGCTCGACAACCTGCGTGCGGTACTCCGGCCCTCGGCCGATCTCGACGCGGTAGTCACCCGGCGCAAGCACGATCTGCTCGCCGTGCCAGCGGTAGACCTGCGGCTGCAGCCACACGTCGGGACTCAAACGCTTGGCCGGCGCGGGATAGACCCGTCCAAGAGCATCCGTGATTCGCAGCGACACCGTGGTCGGCTCGCCGGCCTCGTTGTGCAAGTCGAGATCGATCGGAGTCGCCGGCGCGCTGATGAAACGCAGATCGACGGTTTCGAGCCGACCGTCGCGATACACGTTCTCGCCGGTATCAAAGGCGATCGCTGCCCGCCGCTCTCCTTTCACCGCGCTGTACAGACTCACGACTCGATACTCCAAACCCGCGCCGCTCAGTGTCCGCAACGGCCACGGGTCGGTCACCGCCTCGACGGCCAGCCACCGCTGCCAAACCTGGTCTGCGGGTGTGGTGGTCACCGGTAGCAAACTGCCGCTCACCATGCTCAGGGGCGAGCGCCACCCCGCCTCGTTGACCACCTTGAACACACAGACCGTCCAGCCGTGCTGGCGGAGCGCCACCGGCACGTCGGCGGCCGTCGCACGCAGACCGCCCTCCGCAGCAATCCGCACCGCGGCGATGCAGTGTGGGTCCAAGGCGCCCTGCACGACTTCGGCCAAACGGCCGGCGTCACTCTCGCGTCGTGCGCTTTGCAGTGCGCTCTGCAGCCAGGGAGGCGGCGGCTGCCCGAGGCGGACGAACGCGCCGTGGACTGCGTCGAGGTTGGCGCGGACCGCGTCGGGATCGGCCTCCTCGACCTTGGCAAAGCGCTGCGCCGCCAGAGTCGGCGCCACGGCGAGGGTGACCGGCAGGATGGCGAGAATGAAGGGCGAACCAATCACGGTGGGCGAAGAGGGTAGCGGCTTTCGCCGGTCGCGACCGCGGCCCACCGTGGTTTTGGCTGCCCGGGCGAGCACACGGGCATACTGTCGGTTCCCACCCTTCGTCCGCCGCGCACGACGCTCGACCCGATTCATGAAGTGCAGCTCTCCGTCACCCGCTCTCGGATGCTTGATGGCCGCGGTGATGGTGGCCTGCGGCGATCACCCCGGAGCTGGCCCCGCAGGCCCGACATCGCCCATGCCGATGCGGCTGATCGACCATCTCGGCGACGCCGAGATCGAGAGCCCACTGATCGGCATCGACGCCGCCCTCGACGCCGACGCTCTGCAGATCGCGAGCACACCCGAGCTCCAGGAGGACTTCTCCAAGTTCTCGTTCGAGGATGCGGACTGGCCACACCCGCCTTGGGCGAGCATCACCGACGGCGACTCCGGCTCCGCCCTTCACCTGCAGGCTCCGCCACAGACCCCGGCCCACGACTACCTCGGTGCCGGCTGGCTCGTGCGCGCTACGCCCAACACACACTATTCGCTGTCGCTCCGCGTCCGCGCCCAGCAACCGCCGACTCTGGCGTTCGCGATCGTCGAGCTGGCGCGGGCACCCGATCCGTCGAAGCCGGCGCGCCCTCGACTGGTCGCGGCAGGGACGCGCCGCGGACTCAAGATGCACTGGCCCAGTCCGGTCGAGGCCGACGGCCAGTGGCACCGCTCGGCAGTGACGTTGCAGACCAGTCACGCGACCCAGGCGCTCGCCGTCATCTTGCGATCGACGATCAACTCACCGCCCATGCAGGCCAACGACGTGCAGTTCGACGACATCCGCCTGGATCGGCTGTCACCCGGGCGCGAGCAGCTGGTGGCGCTGCTCAAACCGCGGTCGCTGCCCGAGACGCCGGCGCCGCACGGCATCGGCAAGCGCGGCCTGTTGCTCCCGCTCCGCTCGGTCGACGGCGCCCAACGGGGCGATGGCAACTACACCTATCGGGATGTGCTCTACGCCCCGGCCCCGACCGAGCTGGCATTTCCAGCCGTGCTGCCACCGGACGCCGTACTTCGCTTCGGCGTCAGCATGGCCAGCGAATCCGGTTTCGGCGACCGCGCGCGTTTCGAAGTCGCCATCCGGGGCGGTGGGCATGAACGTTCCCTTTGGACTCACGAAGCGGTGGCCGATCCAGGCCGCTGGGAGTGGCATGAGCAACAGCTCGCGCTGGCGGACTATGCGGGCTCGTCGGTCGAGATCGTGCTCCGCACGACCGCCGCGGGAGGCGGTGGCCACGCCATTTGGGGCAGCCCGGTCATCGACGTTGCATATCGCGGCCCGGGTCCCCGCAATGTCATCCTGATCGCGGTCGACACGCTGCGCGCCGACCACCTGTCGTGCCACGGCTACGACCGTGAGACATCACCCAACATCGACGCGCTGGCGGCGGACGGCGTGCTGTTCGAGCAGACGTGCTCGGTGTCCAACTGGACGTGCCCGACGTTCGCTTCCATCTTCACCGGCCTGGTCCCTGCGCGGCACCGCGTGTTCTCTTGGGGAGCCACTGCGCCGTTGAGCAAGCGGTTCGACACTCTCGCCGAACGCTTCCACCGCCGCGGTTGGAACACGAACGCGATCCTGTTCAAGATTCCGCTGTACGGCGGCGGCTACGACCAGGGGTTCGACGCGTCACACAACGTGCCTCGGCTCGGAGTGCAGGCCTCCGACAACTTCGCGGTCACTTCGCAGTGGCTGGCCGAGAATGCCGACCGCCGCAACTTCCTGTTCTTGCACTTCGACGACCCTCACCAACCGTTCACGCAGCCCGCGCCGTTCGATCGGCTCTATGGAGACGACCCCGCCAGCCACGGTCTGACGATCCCGTTTGGCGATCACGAGGAGCCGCCGCACGAATCCCGGTGGCGCCAGCTGGTGCACGATCTGTACGACGGTGAGATCGCCTACGTCGACGCGAGGATCGGGCACTTTCTCGACGACCTCAAAGCACGCGGTCTGTACGACGATGCGTTGATCGCCTTCGTGTCCGACCACGGCGAGGAGCTGTGGGAGCACGGCACCTTCGGCCACGGCCAGATGCGACTCTACGACGAGGTCGTTCGCGTGCCGCTCATCATCAAACCCAGCACGGCCGGAGCGGCCTTCCCGCGCGGCGTGGTGGTCAAGAGCCAGGTGCGCAACTTCGACGTGATGCCGACCCTCCTCGAGCTCGCCGGATTGCCGGTGCCCGACGAGATCGAGGCCCGCTCGCTGGTGCCGTTGCTCCGAGATCCGGATACCGAGGCCGACCGCCCAACGGTGATCGAGACCTCCGTGCCCGCGCTGGGCTACCGGGACTCGCGCTGGAAGTACGTCCTCCGCTTCTCGCCGGAGGATCAGAGCGAGGAGCTGTACTCGCTGCGCGAGGACCCGGCCGAGCAGACCGATGTCGCATCACGGCAACCGATGGAGCTCGAGCGCGTGCGTACCCACGTCCTCGACTACGTCATGTTCCATCGCCCCGGCCGCTACCTCGCCGTGATCCAGACGGAGGACGCCGCCATCGGAGTACGTGGCGTCGATGCACCGCGCCCGCTGATCGGGCGCTTCGAGCGCAGCGCCCAGGAAGGCGCCGTCACCGTGCACTGCGTTGGCACGGAGCGACGCTTCGCGGTGGCGAAGATCGCCGGTCTCGAAAACCTCGCCATCGACGACGATGCCCTCCCAGTCCGCCCGGAACGGCGCTACGAGCGCGGCACCCTGCAGCGTCTGCTGGCAGAAGGCCTCACCGGCGTGTACCTGTTCGAAGGTCCACCGGAGATCGAAAGCGACACTCCGGGAACCCTCGACCTGCAGCACGAGGGCGCGATGCGGGCGCTGGGCTACGTCGGGGGCCGATAGGAGGCCGCGCTCAAATGGTGTACCGTCGCCCCTGGCACCGCGGTTGCACCGTGCTCTAGGGATCCACAAGGACGACGATCGTGACATCCAATCAGTTTCGAATGCGGGCCGAGCCGAGCCCGCGCGCGGCGCGTTCACTCGTAGTGTGTGCAATGTGTGCTGCTCCCGTGGTGGCGCAGCCGCTGTTCGATGAGCTCGGCAAACGCCACCTGCCGCCCGGCTCCGCCGACAGCCGCAGCATCGCGGTCGGCGATTTCGATGGCGACGGCGACACCGACCTCATCTGGGCGGAAGACCGCAGCCGACTGCACCTGAACGACGGGGCCGGGCGGTTCACCGACGTCACGGCATCGCGCATGCCGAACGTCACGGGAGAGACCTGGGAGATCGCAGTCGGCGACGTCGACGGCGATGGCGATCTCGACCTGGTGTTGGCCAACGTACTCGGCGCGGGCTTCGTTGGGCAAAACCTGCTGTTCGTCAATGACGGCAGCGGGACCTTCGTAGACGTGACCGCCGACCGACTGCCACCGGACCAAGACGCCAGCACGTCGGTCGCGATCGGCGACGTCGACGGCGACGGCGACCTCGACCTCTTGTTCGGCAACGGGCAGTTCCCGGCCGGCCAGCGCAATCGGCTGTACATCAACGACGGCAACGGCTTCTTCACCGACCGGTCCGCCGCCCGCCTGCCGGCGTTCCAGGACGCGACCCGCGCCGTCGTCGTCGGCGACGTCGACGGCGATGGAGACCTGGACGTGATCTTCGGCTCGCGCAGTGGGCGCAGTCGGCTGCATCTCAACGACGGTGAGGGCTTTTTCTCGGACGCATCGGTCGGCCACATGCCGACCTACCAGGCCGACACGGAGGGCGCCGCGCTCTTCGACGCCGACGGCGATGGTGACCTCGACCTCGTCTTCGCCAACGGTGGCATCGGTCAGCTGAACCGTCTGTACTTCAACGACGGCAACGGAATCTTCACCGATGTGACCCCGACCAGAATGCCGTCGCACGTCGCTTCGACGACCGCGGTGGCGGTGGGCGATCTCGACGGAGATGGCGATCTGGACTTGGTCTTCAGCAACACCTCGACCACGCGGAACAACCAGCTGTACCTGAATGATGGTACCGGCACGTTCGTCGACGCCAGCGCGCGCATGCCGCCGGAAGACCTGTCGACCCAAGCCGTCGTGACAACCGACGTCGATGGCGATGGCGACCGCGATCTGCTGTTCGCCAACGCCTTTCGGCGCAACCAGCTGTTCGTCAACGACGGCGCGGCGACCTTCGCCAACGCGTCGGCAGCGCCGGTGCCCACGTTCCACCGCCCGGCCACCGACGTTGGCGTGCACGACGTCGACGGCGACGGCGACCTCGATCTGATCTTCGGCCACGGGGTCGTGTTCGGGTCGTTCGCACAGCCCAACGGGCTCCTGCTCAACGACGGTCGCGGCACCTTCGCCGACGTGTCGGCGACCCAGCTACCCGCGGTCAGCCACTCGACCACCGACCTGGCGATCGGCGACGTCGACGGGGACGGCGACCCCGACCTCGTGTTCGCCAACAAGTCGAGTTTCGGTTCGCGCTGGCAGAACCACCTCCACCTCAACGACGGGGCCGGGGCATTCACCGACGCCACCGCCGCGCGGATGCCGGTCGACACCGATGACACCGAAGCGGTGCTGATGGCGGATATCGACGGCGACCAAGATCTCGATCTGGTGTTCGGCAACAACGGCGGCGCGGGCGCCGGCCAGCAGAACAAGCTGTACCTCAACGACGGGGCCGGAACGTTCACCGACGTCACCAGCGGGCAGATGCCCATCGGGCTCGACCGCACCCAGTCGATGGCGGCGGGCGACGTCGACGGCGATGGCGACCTCGATCTGGTGTTCGGCGAAGCTCGGGCTCGCATCTACATCAACAACGGCTCGGGCACGTTCACCGAACCCGCGGAGTCGTTCTCTTCGACCCTCAGCGCGACCCACTGGGACATCGCGATGGGCGACGTCGATGGCGATCTGGACCTTGACCTGGTGTTTGCGGCGGGCCCCCGCCCGGTGCTGTACTTGAACGACGGCTCGGGGTTCTTCGTCGACGTCACCGCGACCTGGATGCCGCCTGCGGCGGCCAACCCGTACTCGGTGACACTGGACGACGTCGACCTGGACGGTGACCTCGATCTGGTCGTCGGCGGTAGCACTCAGAACCGCCTGTACTTGAACGACGGTGCGGCGGCCTATGTCGATGTCACCACCCGGATGCCGGTCGACGGTGAGTGGACGCACGGCGTGGCGACCGGTGATCTCGACGGCGACGGCGACACCGACCTGGTCTACGGCAGCGACACGAGTTCACGCGTGTACTTCAACCTGCTGCGCCAGCTCGACACACCGTTCCTGTTGACCGTCGGAATGTCGTACCGGGTCGACGTCTACTCACGCGCTTCGCCCGTGGGTCCTGCCGACGTCGGCTACCCGCTGCTGTCGCCCGCGACGGCGAGTGTTCCGTTGCCCCCGTTCGGCACCCTCGGCCTCGACCCGTCGCGCGTGGTCGCCCTGCCCCCGGTCGTCATCCCGCAGCCCGCGGGCGTCGGTTCACTGTCCTTGCCGGTGCCGAGCGCGACCGCGCTCGTCGGAGCTGCGGTGTACGGCCAGGCATTGGTGGTGCGGTCGTCGGGACCCGCGCGGCTGACCAACGTCACCGGCGATTCGGTCACGCGTTGAGGCGTCGGCCGGCTGCGCGACCCATCACGGCGCACTGTGCGCCGTGATGAAGTCGCCGAGGGAGCGGACCACCTTTCCGGCCGTGTCGACCGTATCGTTGGGGCGTGAACTGCATTCTGTCCCTGGCGCTCCTGGCGTGCGCCGCCCTCCCCCATCCGCTCGCGGCCCAACCCGGCGACCCGCCCGTTCAGCCCCCGTTCGAGAAGCTCGACACGCTCTGCGTCGGCCGCTGGTGGGAGAAGGAGCCGTCCAAGATCGTCGATCTGCGCGTGCCGCGCGACCAGGTCGTCGCCTTCGGCATCTACACCGTGCACGCCGGCACCCTCAAGCTGTCCGCACAGCTGTTTCCCTTGTACCCGGACGAGAGCCGGGAGGTCCGCCTGGAGATCCGCACCGGCGACACGTGGCGCGAGGTGGCGCGTGCGCAGATCGACGACATCGGCTGGTCCGCGTTGTTTCGCGTTGAAGACTGGGACCACTCGGCAGACGTCCCCTACCGCATCCGGCACGCGGAGCAGGCGATGTTCGAAGGGCTCGTGCGACGCGATCCGAGCGACAAGAACGAGATCACGGTGGCGGCACTGTCCTGCAACTCCAACCAGGACCGCGGCATGCGGCCGAACTACATCCGCAACCTGCGCCACCACGACCCCGATCTGTTGTTCTTCGCCGGCGATCAGAGCTACGACCATCGCGAGCACACCGCGGCTTGGCTCAAGTTCGGGCTGCAGTTCCGCGACGTGCTCGCCGACCGGCCGTGCGTGACCATTCCCGACGATCACGATGTCGGTCAAGGCAATCTCTGGGGCGAATCGGGCAAGGTTTCGACGCTCCGCGGCGGCGCCGACGGCGGCTACGCCTATCACCCGGAGTACGTGCGCATGGTCGAACGCTGCCAGACCGCACACTTGCCCGACCCGGTCGACCCGGCGCCGATCGACCAGGGGATCGGCGTCTACTTCACCCGGCTGCTCGTCGGCGGGGTCGACTTCGCCATCATCGAAGATCGCAAGTTCAAGTCGGGGCCGGCCGGCAAGATCCCGCAGCAGGGGCCTCGCCCCGACCACATTCGCAACCCCGATTACGCACCCGAGTCGGTCGACCTCGACGGCTTGACCCTGCTCGGCGAGCGCCAGCTCGCGTTCTTGACTCAATGGGGCACGGAATGGGACGGCGTCGCGCTGAAGGCCGTGCTGTCGCAAACCGGCTTCTGCGGCGGCGCACATCTGCACGGCAAGAAGGACAACCGCTTGCACGCGGACCTCGACTCCAACGGATGGCCGCAGACCGGCCGCAATCGCGCACTGCGCGCCATCGCCGCCGCCAAGGCAGTGCACATTGCCGGCGACCAACACCTCGCCACACTGATCCACCACGGCATCGACGACTACGGCGACGGACCGTGGGCCTTCGTCGTGCCCGCGATCGTCAACAACTACTACAGCCGGTGGTGGTGGCCGGAGAACCAGCAGCCCGGCGCCAACCGCAACCCACAGAGCCCGCTGCCTTGGACCGGCGACTACCGCGACGGTTTCGACAACCGCATCACCATGCACAGCTACGCGAACCCGGACTCACCGTCGCATGGCGCCGGCTATGGCTTGATCCACTTCGACAAGAAGGCGAGCACGGTGACCTTCGAGTGCTGGCCTCGCGACGCCGACGTCACCTCGCCTGATGCCGAGCAGTTCGCGGGCTGGCCGCGGACCATCGATGTGGGGCTGTAGGGGGAGTGGCGCGGCGGCGCGGACCACGTCATCCGCCACGAGCTGTGGCGACACGGGGGTGGCCCTGCCACCGACTACCTCAAATCGATCCCAAGCGTTACGATGCCGGAGTGCGGGAAAAGACAAGGAGCCCAGCATGACGAAAACAGGCCCAGCGCTCGCGGCGGCGATCGCCTGGTTGAGCCCAGCGCTCCTCGCGCAGGCAGCGTTCGACCCTCTCACCGGCTTGCCACTCGATGTCCCGGCGGAGGCGGCACTGGCATTCGGCGACGTCGATCGGGACGGCGATGCAGATCTGATCTTGGGATCACCGCTCCGGCTGTATCTCAATGATGGACGCGACTTCTTCGTCGACGCGAGCTCACAGCTCGGCAGCGCAACCCAAGGCTCGAAGGTTGTGCTGGTGGCCGATCTCGACGGCGACGGAGACCTCGACGCATTTCTCGGCGGCCCCGCCAACACGCTGCTGGTCAACGACGGCACGGGGACGTTCACCGACCGCAGCAGCCAGCTGCCGGCCCAGGGGGTGCTGACGCTGGCGTCGGCAGCCGCCGACATGGACGGCGATGGCGATCTCGACCTCGTCCTCGGTGGGAGGTTCTCCGTCGCGGTTTGGCTCAACTCCGGTGGCGGTGTCTTCGCTTCGCAGAGCCAACTCTCGACGACCGCGCGGATCACTGCCCTCGCCTTGGCCGATTTCGACGGCGACGGCCTGCGCGACGTGGCGGCGTCGAGCGCCGGCGGACAGAGCGCCCTGTTTCGCAACCGCGGCGGGGGCCAACTGATCGACGCGACCGCATCGTTGCCAGTCGCCAGTTTCATCAGCCGCGGCGTCGCGGCCGCCGACGTCGATGCGGACGGCGACCAGGATCTCGTCTTCGCCGACACGCGCTCCGCGATCCGCGACCGGCTGTACATAAACGACGGCACGGGGGTGTTCGCCGACGAGTCCACAACGCGCATGCCGACCCGCCCATTCAGCAGCTGGACGATCTCTGCCGGCGACGTCGACGCCGATGGAGACAATGACCTGATCGCCGGTGGCGACGGCGGGGATCAGCTTCTCTTGAACGACGGGAGCGGCGTTTTCGTCGAGTCCGTTGGTGCCCTGCCCGCCGATCGCGAGCCCTCCCGCAACATCCACCTGTTCGATCTCGACGCCGACGGCGATCTCGACGTCGGCATCTGCAACTGGCGAGCGCGAGTGCGTCTGTACAAGAACGACGGTGCCGGGACCTTCTTCGACTCCGAGCGCCTCCCATCGAGCCTGTTGCCGCTGACCGGAGGCGCGGTGGCCGACGTCGATCTCGACGGCGCCCCCGACCTGGCGATCGGGGTCGGACTGGCGCCAGCCCAGCTCTTCCTGAACGACGGCAGCGGAGTGTTCTCGGATGTGACGCCAACCGCCATGCCCGGCACGCAGCTCCCGAATCGGCGTGTCGTCATGGGGGACGTCGACGGCGACGGCGATGCCGACATGTTTCTCGCCAATTTCCAACAGGACCGGTTGTACGTGAACACCGGCGTCGGCTCCGGTTCGTTCGTCGACGAGACGACCTCGCGCCTGCCCCCCGACAACGATCTGACAGAGGACGCCGCCCTGTTCGACGCAGATGGAGACGGGGACCTCGACATCTTCAAGCTGAGCAACACACCCCATCGCCTGCTCATCAACGACGGTACTGGCGTCTTTGTCGAAGCGGTCGGCGCGATCGGGACGCAAGGCTTCGGCCGTGGCAGTGTCGTAGCGGGCGATGTCGATCGGGATGGAGACCTGGACCTGGTGCTGTCCCAGGGCAGTCTGCTGCTGAACGACGGTACTGGCGCCTTCGTCGAGGCCCCGGTCGAGCAGCTACCAGTGCTCAACGCCGGCCAAGTGAAACTGGCAGATGTCGATGGCGATCAAGACTTGGACATCTTGACCGCGACCGGGGGAGGGCTCTACCTCAACGACGGCGGAACGTTCAGCAGCGCCTTCACCTATCCGTTCTCCTTCCGTTCGATGCTCGATCTCGAAGTCGTCGATTTCGATGGCGACGGAGACCTCGACGTCATCGGGACCGACCAAGGGCTCCTCCTGTTCGTCAACGACGGGGCGGCCAACTTCACCGAGCAAAGCTCGCTGTTGCCCGCCACGACCGCGTTCAGGCTCTTGGCCCTGGACGCCGATGGCGATGGCGACGACGACATCGCCGCTCTGGAGTACTCGCTCCCCAACCGACTCCTTCTGTCCCTGCATACGCAGCTGGACTCGCCACTGCCGGCCAGCGTCGGCCGCTGGTATTGGCTGGAGGCATACGTCATTCCAGGCAGCGCACCGATGGCGGCGTGGGCCGTCGCAGCCATATCCGGAAACCGGCTCAGCCCCCCACTGTCCCTGCCCTGGGGCTCGTTGCACATCGATCCGACTCAGTGGGTAGCGTTGCCGCCGCGCTTCATCCCGGCCCCGGGCGGCATGACGCGGTGGGTCGTCCGCCTTCCGCAGGAGGCGAGCATTGTTGGTCGAACGATCTACGCGCAGGCCCTGGTCGAGCGCCTCGGGGGTGGCTCGGTGCAGCTGACGAACCTGGTGCCGGACGTCGTCCGCGCCAACTGAGCCCGCCGCGGACTCAGCCCGCGGCAGCCTGCTTGACCGCTTCGGTCAGGGCCGGCACGACCTCGAAGACATCGCCGACAATGCCGTAGTCGGCGACCTTGAAGATCGGCGCCTCCGGGTCCTTGTTGATGGCGACGATGACGCGGGATGTGCGCATGCCCGCCAAGTGCTGGATCGCACCGCTGATGCCGCAGGCGATGTACAGCGTCGGCGCCACGACCTTGCCGGTCTGCCCGACCTGCTCGCGGTGCGGGCGCCAACCGGCGTCGACCACCGCGCGCGACGCGCCGACGGCGGCCACACCATCACCGAAGGCGGCGGCCAAATCTTCGATCAGCTTGAAGTGCTCGGGCTCCTTCAAGCCGCGGCCACCGGAGACGATCACCTTCGCCTCTTGCAACGGCACGCGACCGCCGGAGGAGCCGACGATCTCTTGCACCACCGCGCGCAGGTCGTCCACGCCGACGGTGGGCGCGACGGTCGTGATCTCCGCGCCAGCGCCGGTCTTGGCCTCGAACACGTTGGGCCGCACGGTCGCCATGAACGGCGCCCGTTCGGCCTTGACCACGCGATACGCCTTGCCGGCGAACACGGGCTTGGTCGCCGAAAAGACGCCGCCCTCGCATTCCAACGCGGTCGCATCGCTGACCAGACCCGTCTCCAACGCCGCGGCCAACCGCGACGCCAGATCCTTGCCCATGGCGGTGTGCGCCATGATCACGGCGGCCGGCTCCAGCCCATCGAGCTGCGCCTTGAGCGCGCGGCGGTACCCATCGCCGCTGTAGTTCTCGAGCGCGGCGCCGTCCAGCGCGATGACCTTGTCGGCCTCGCCCTTGGCGAGGCCGGCGGCGGCGCCTTCCAGGCCGGCACCCGGGAGGATCGCGATCACATCGCCTCCGGCGGCCGCGGCCAAGCCGCGGGCGGCGGAGACCGCCTCCAGAGAGGTCTTCTTCAGCTGCCCGGCGCGCGCCTCGGCAATGACAACAATCGGCTTCGACATTGCAGGCCCCTACAGCACTTTCACTTCGTTCTTGAGCACGTCGACGAGGGCGGCGACCGCGCCGGCGCCCTCACCCAAAATGCGACCCTCCGGCCGCGGCGGCGGCAGGGTCAGCGCGGCCACCGTCGTCGCCGGTGCGGCTGCCGCGGACTGCACTTCCTCGAGCGGCTTCTTCTTCGCCGCCATGATGCCCTTGAGGTTGGCGTAGCGCGGCTCGTTGAGCCCCTTGTTGGTCGAGATCACCGCGGGCGTGGGGCATCGCACGACCTCGCGCCCACCCTCGATGTCGCGCTGCGCCGTGTAGACACCATCGTTGAGCTCGAGCGCGTTGACGTCGGTGACACACGGCAGGTCGAGCAGCACTGCGAGCCGGCTCGGCACTTGGCTGTCGTCGTTGTCGACCGCCTGCTTGCCGCAGAACACGAGGTCGTGCGGCATCGACTTGATCTGCGCGGCGAGCACTTCGGCCGTGCTGTAGGCGTCGTGCACGACGTCACCGGCCTGGATCAGCACTGCCTTGTCCGCACCCATCGCCAGGCACGTGCGCAGCTCTTTTTGGCTGTCCGCCGACCCCAGCGTGATCACGGTGACCGATCCGCCGCCCGCGGCGTCTCGCGTCTTCAGCGCCTCTTCGACGGCGAACTCGTCATATGGGTTGAGGACGAACTCGACGCCCGCGGGATCCAGCGACACGCCGTCGGGAGCGACCTTGACCTGGGTGTCGGTCGCCGGGACGCGCTTGACACAAACAACGATGTCCATTGCCGTTACATCTCTTCGCCGAGTCGGGCGAGAACGGCTCGGGGGCTCGGCGCTCAGAAAAAAGGGCTGAGCAGTTTAGGCGGCGCCGAGGCCCATGCAAGCTGGAAGAGCGGTCGCGGAATGCTGCGCGACGTCAGGATGGGGCGCCGACCACCACCGGCTCGTCACACTCCGCGTGCACGTGCACCGCCACCCCCTCGCCACTCGCCCGCGGCCAGATCCGGAAGCCGTCGGTGGCCATCGGGGGGATCTCCCACAGCCCCCAGATGCCCTGCAACTCGCGATAGCCCTTGTAGAACACGCTGTGACTGCCGGCGTAGGTCTTGGTCCACCAGACCTCTTTGCTGTCGGAGTCGTAGCCGCCGCGGATGACGAAGCGGCCCACGTCGTCGGCCCCGGCACCGCGGACCCCGCCGTCCCGGAACGACAAGTGCATCTCCTGACGGTGGTTGGAGCCGGACTCGACGTAGAAGCCCAGCCATTCGCCGGACGGGAATTCGGGGTCGTCAAAACCGGGGTCGGGGCGGTCGTCGGTCATCATCGGCAGCGGGTAGAGGATAAATGCCTTTCGCGAAGTCGTGAAGGGGGGCCGAGTTAGACCAGGCACACGGCAAAACCAAGACCCCGCCCAGGCCGGGTTTGCCAAGGGTCGCGCCAGCCCGAACGCGCTACCATGCGCGGCATGAGCACAGCGAGCGCCCTGGCCGCCGCCGCCCTGACCACCGTCCTGTCTGCCCCACTCGTGGCCGCACCGCAGGACCCCGAGGCCGCGCGCGTCGACTTCGTCACCCAGATCCTGCCGATCTTCCAAGCCCGCTGCGTCGAGTGTCACGGCGCCGACGAGCCGGAAGCCGAGCTCCGGCTCGATGTGCGCGCCGGCTTGTTCGGACCCGACGCCTACGCCGAGATGGTGATCCCCGGCAACCCCGACGACAGCCTGGTTTATCAGCGCATCGTTCTGCCGGCGGACGACCCCGACATCATGCCGGCCGAGGGGGACCCGCTGACCAAGGCGCAGATAGCGCTGGTGAAGCAGTGGATCGAGCAGGGTGCCGACTGGCCCGAGGGCGCTGGCGCCGCCGAAGCCAGCGCGACCTCCGAGGAGGACGCGCTGGTGTTGGCGGAACTCGACGAGGCCGCGTTGGCGCGGCGCGACGAAGCCCTGGCCGCCCTGCGCGAGCGCGGTGCCCTGGCCCTGCAAGTCGCCGCCAACACCCAAGCGGTCGAAGTCAGCTTCGGTTTGCTCGGCGCCGAAGTGACCGATCAGGACCTGGCGCTGCTCGACGGGCTGCAGACCAGCCTGGTCTGGCTCGATCTGTCGCGCACGTCGATCACCGACGCCGCCACCGCCAAGCTCGAGCCGTTCACCGAGCTGCGCCGCCTCAACCTGTCCAACACCGCGATCGGCGACGCCGCGATCGAGTCGCTCGCCGCTCTCACCGAGCTGCGCTACCTCAATCTGTACGGCACCAAGGTCGGCGACGCGGGCCTCGAGCCCCTGGGTCGGCTCCAGCAGTTGCGCAAGTTGTTCCTGTGGCAGACGGCCGTGACCGAGGCGGCCGCCGACGCGCTCGCCGAGAAGTTGCCGCAGACTCGCATCGATCGCGGCGGCTACGTCGAGGTCATGCAGGAGATCGCGCGCGCGAGTGCGCCCGTCAACGACAAGTGCCTGCTCAAGCCGGACAAGGACATCGACCCGGCCTACACGTTCAAGCACGGCGAGACCAACATCGGCTTCTGCTGCGCCAACTGCCGCTCCAAGTTCGCGGCCAACCCGGAGGAGTTCGCCGATCAGCTGGCCGCGCTGGGCAAGGCACCGGCCAGCACGGAGGACGGCCTGTTCAACGCGGTCTGTCCGGTGTCCGGCGACGCCGCGGATGCCGCGCACACGGTCTCGCACGACGACAAGACCGTCGGCTTTTGTTGCGCGAGGTGCAAGGCGAGATTCGAGGCGGACCCGACCGCCTACGCGGACAAGATCCGCGCCAAGTAGCCATCGGCGGCAGTTCCTTGTGACACTCCAGCCGGCCCTGGTCGACTCGGAGCCGCTGTATGGATGTCGATGCCCTGTTCTTGCGCTTCCGCGATCGCGGCGATGCCGCCGTCGACCGAGCTTCTCTAGCCCCTCGACGAGGCGGGCACCGAAGCGCTCATGCATCGCCGCTCCTTGTTCTTGCGGTTCTCGGAATGGCAGAGCAGGAAGACTTCGTCCTGGCCGGGTCCCTCGCAGATCTTGACCTCCAGGCCGTCACGGACCTTGTCCCGACCGGCCTTGGCCACCAGCTCCGCTCCGCCCAGCCCACGACCGGGATTCGACCGGCCGAGTTTTCGGCCACTGCGGGGCACGAGGCTTTGGTGGTCAACTGCGAGGTGCCAGGTGGTGCCGATCACCGGCCCGTTGCTGACGGGGCGGAATACGTGAGCGTCTTGGCTGGCGGCCAACTCAGGCCGAGGCGTCGCCGAAGCGCACCTCGGTCCAGTGCACGATCCGTTCGGTCCCCGTGAGCAGCAGGCTCGCGCTGTGTTCGCCGAGATTGAAACGCGATCGATCGCGCTGTGACAGCGGGAGCTGCGGCGCGTGGTCGGCACCGCCGCCGTTGTTGAGGATGCGCAGCACCTCGGCGACCCACTCGCGGAACGCGCCCGGGTCCTCGCCGACCCCGAACGGCCGATCGGGGTGCTGCAGCGTTTGGAACAGCTGGAGCGGCGGCTGCTGGGAGGCCAATAGCCCCAGGCGCCAGCCGCCGACTCGCTCCGGGACTCGCTCGACGAGGACATGGCCCCGGGGCACGGTCTGCCACGCCCCGTTGCCGACCACGCGGGTGGACTCGGCTGCGCGCGCGCCCAGCTCGCCCGGCGCAAAGGCGTGGAGGCCAACGCTCTGGCCATCCTTGTCCACGGTCTCCACGACCAGAAGCAGATGGCAGTCCACCTTGGGACGCACCATCGCACGCACCCGGCTCTCGGTCGAGAGCACCTGACCCTGGGCCAGGCCGTGCCAGGTTCCGCCGCCAACCGAGCCACACAGGAGGTACTGGAGTTCCAGTCGGTGGTCGGTGGACCGCCGGTGCGGATCGGCATCCGACGCCGCGGCGGTATCGCGCTGGGCGGAGAGGTCGGCCGCGATCTCAGGGGCGCTCCCCGCGAGCCTGGTCAAAGCGCTCAGCACCTTGACGAGCAGATCCTCGGCGGATCGGAAGAACTGAACGACGAGCTCCTCCCGGAGCTTGGCTTTCAGCGCCTCGAGCTTGGCCCAGCCCGGTCCGTTCTCGATGTCCTTGATCGACACCGGGTGGTCGTCAGCGATCAGGAAGACGAGGCGCGGCTTGCCCTGCGCGACGGCGCGCTCGTACTCGAGCTCGGTGATGGACACGTCGTGTCCGGGCGGAATGAACCCGTAGCGGTAGCCGAAGACGCCGACGTACACCTCGGCGTCATCGACCCTGCGCAGGGACTCCTCCACCGCGCTGGCATCCACCGCGGTCCAGTGCTCCATCATCACCGGGTGCTTGTCCAGCGACAGGAGCAGGTCGCGGAGGACGCTGCGATGTGGCCCGAGGTCGTACGAGGTGCTCCCGACGAAGACGCTCTGATAGTCGGACATGGCTAGGCTGATCGATCGAGATGAGCCGCGGCGGAGCAGAACGCTCCGCCGCGGCGAGGGCAGCGTCGTCAGGCCGCCCGCTGCAGCGAGGTGCTGCCAGTGGGCCGGTAGATCGTCGGCGTCATCGTTGCGTTCGGCTGGCGACGACCTGTCGTTCGACGGTGGAACCGGTGCGTGCGCGTTTGCTCAACGAGAGTGGGGACGACGGTCGCGGTCGCGATCAGGACGGCGAGGACCGCGGGTAGACCGCCGGCGCTGCACGCGTGCACCGACATCGAGATCACGGCGGCGTGCACGAACGCCGACCGCCACAACGCCTTCAGGACATGGGTCTGCATCTTGACTCCCTTAATTTCGAAAAGGGGGGTCCCCCCCCCCCCCCGACGGGGTTGACTCTCATCCGATCTGCGCCCCACCAGCGTCGAGGACCCAGCCCTCGCCGCCGAGCGGGCCGCCGGGGCCAGGCGCCGCGCCGTCACCGAGCCCGCCACCGGCAAACAGACCGCCGTCGGCGCCAGGCCCGCGAGCACCCTCGTCGCCGAAGCCGCGCTGACCATCGCCGTACTGGCCTTCGCCACCGAACCCGCGCTGACCGTCGCCGTGGTGGCCTTCGCCGACAAAGCCGCGCTGACCGTCGCCGTAGTGGCCTTCGCCGCCAAAGCCGCGCTGACCGTCGCCGTAGTGGCCTTCGCCGACAAAGCCGCGCTCGCCGACGCCATCGATCGCGCCGCCCGCAACCACGCCTTCGCCGCCGAGGAGCGCACCCTCGCCGCCGGGGATACCAACCTGCGCACCGACGCCACCCGCCAGCATCGCTCCCACCAAAGCCAGACGCTTCAACATCGTTCTACTCCGTGTTTCGGATTCTCGTGAGGTTGCCGCCTCGGCCTGGTGCCGCGGCGTGCGCCATGAGTTGCCTCGCTCTCACCGTTTCTTGCGCGGCACGCAAGATCTGCGGATCCCTAGGCAAGGCGCGGTGGACACGCGATTCGCACAGACAAGGAGACCTAACATGTCCACCGACCAGAACCACGTTCAGCAAGCCGTCATCGCCACCCTCTCCCCAGACCGTTGCGGGATCACAGCGGAGGTGACGGACTTCCTTTGCCGAAACCAGGCCAACGTCGAGGGCAGCTATGCGACCCGCCTCGGGGGCCTGTACGGCGAGTACATCCATTTCTCCGCGCCGCCCCGGGCGATGGCCACGATCGAGCACACGTACACGACCGTGCTGGCGACACTCAACCCGACATTCGTGCCCACAGTGGCGGCGGCCGAGCCGGGCGCCGACCACAAGTTCGACCTCAACATCTACGCCTGGGACCAGCGCGGGCTGCTGTCCAGCGTGACGGCCCTTCTCCGAGAGGCTGGCGTGAACGTCCTGTCGGTCGCTGGCTGCTCGTACTCGGCGCCGCAGCAGGGCAACCAGCTGTTCGTCGTCGACATGAAAATCGACATCGCGAGCTCGGTGGCGTTGCCGCGCTTGTGCGCCGACCTGGATGCGCTGTCGAGCCAGAACGGATGGGACCTGACTCTGAAGCCGGCCGATAGCACCCGAACACACGAGGCCGAGACCACGACAAGCCCGTTCCCTCCTTCTCGGGCGCAGAGCCAGCCGGCGTTCTCGTTCCTCCAGGGCGGCGTCGAGTCCGTTGCGACGGTCCCCGCGGGAGAGCAGCGATGATCGCCCCGCCGACCACGGTGACGCGGCCGACGCCGGCCGCGCGCCGCTCTCGCCTCGCCCGCGCGGTCCTCGCCGACCTGGGCCTGGCGCCCAGCCCGATCCGCCGCGCGCGGATCGGCGGCGTCTCGCTGATCCTAAAGGACGAGACCCGGCAGCCGACCAACAACTACAAGGTGCGCGGCGCGACCTGGGCGCTCTGGAACGCACGTTTGCGCGGCCACGAGCGCGTGGTGTTCGCGTCGACCGGCAACTTCGCTGCGGCGGTCGGATGGGTAGCCGGCCAGTACGGCATAGAGGCGCAGTGCTTCGTGCCGGAGGGTACCTGTCCGAGCAAGCTCGCCAACATGCGTGCCCACGGGCTGCGCATCGTCGAGCACGGCCAGTCGTTCGACGACGCCTGCCATGCCGCCGTGCAGTTAGCGCGGCGCGACCCCAGCTTCCACCTGCTCCACGCCTACGACGACTGCGACACGATCGAGGGCCAGGGCACCCTAGCCCTCGAGCTGCGGGAGCAGGCACCGGACTACGACACCGTCGTGGTCCAAGTCGGCGGCGGCGGGCTGTTCGCCGGCCTCGCGTTGGTGCACCGGGTCCTCGCGCCGCATGTGCGCCTTTGGGCCGTGACCACCGAACACAACTCGGCGTTCGCCCGCTCGTACGCGGCGGGCGTGCGCTGTGACGTCGCGGTTCGCCCCGGCAGCATCGCGAACGGTGTCGCGGTCGGGTCTCCCGGCCGGCGGTGCTGGCCGCTGTTCGCGCGTGGTTGCCACGGTGTAGCGACGGTTGACGAGACCGAGATCAAGACTGCGATGGCCTGGTTGCACCGGCGCGGTATCCGCGCCGAGGGTGCGGGCGCTGTCGGGCTCGCGGCCGTGCAGGCTGGCCGCATTTCAGGCCGGCGCATCGCCGTCCTGGTCACCGGCGCGAATATCAGCGACGCGGCGCACGCCGCGGCGCTGCGCGAAGCGCGCCAGCGCTGAGTCTGGTTTGCGCGGGGCGCGATCGCTCGCCCCGCGTCACTCACGCGATATGCGACGTGTTCCTGCCGAGCTGCTTGCGCAGCGCGGTCGCGTCATTCCGCTGGAAGGCGGCCAGAAAGTCCCAGCGGTCGCCGGTCTCCAGCCTCTCGATCAACTCTCGGGACCGCACAAGGTAGTAGACAAGCACGTCACTCTGGAGCAGCCAGGCGACGAACAGGAAGAGCAGGCACTTGAGGAACAGCGCGGCTCGCGTGAACCAGGCCTCGAGGTTGGGAAACGCGGCGAAGGCCGGCCAGGCCCCCTGGATGATCGCGTAGAACAACAAGAAGCCGATGGCGATCGCGCCGCGCGTGATCAGGTGGCTGCCGAAGCGGCCCACGAGGAGCACCAGCGCCATCCCCTGAGCGAAGCCGCTGAACCAAGTGAAGTCGGGCGGCGCATCGAGCAGGAACTCGGCGATAACAAGCGCCCCGAGGACGGCTCCACACCACAGCACAATGCGCGTGCCGAGCTTCTTACGCCCGTCCATCCCGGGGTGGGCCACGACGTCCCAGCACAACAGGATGCAAACCGTCGACCCGTTTTGCAGCAGGTTTCGCAGAGGTTGGGCGTAGGCCTCGGTCAATCCCGAGGTCAGCGCCATCACCACGTAGAGTCCAGCCCAGCAGAGCCATGCGAGCTGCCACCGCAGCCGGAAGGCAGCGACGTCGGTCTGCGCGATCTTGATCGCCGGCACGTCGACCTCGGTGGTCGTGGGCCGTGGAACCAGGAACCAGGCGCCGAGTATGATCGCGGCCTGCAACCCGTGGAAGGCGGACAGGTCCGCGATGGTCGCGAGCGCCGCAGCGCTGCACACGACCAGCAGCACAATCGCTTGAGTCCGCCAGAGGTGCATCAGCCAGTCGCGGAACACGACGGCCTCGTTCGGCTTACGCGCGGCGATGTAATCCTGGCGCAGGATATCCACCGAAACGTCCAGCATCTTGCTCACTTGCTCGAACGTGGAGTCGCGCGGCATGTGCGGTGAACCGTACATCAAGTGGCGGATCGTGTTCGCCGATAGCCCCGAGCGCTCGACGAAGCCTCCAGGGCCCTTCAACTCGACCTCGTGCGCCGTGCAATAGGCCACGATGCGCTTGCCGATCGCCGTCAGTTCCCTGTCATTGACGACGCCCGCGCCCATTAGGTGGCGAACCTACCGGCGGTCCGAGCGCGACGAAAGCGAATTGCACTGCGAGCAAACCTCGCCGGGCTTTGTGCAACCCCGCGTGGCGCCGCGCAACGCCCCTTTGCGTGACAGCAAAGTGACTTGGTGCAACAGTTTAGCTGGAACCGCCGCTGGGAGGCGACTACCCCCTTCAAGTCGGTCGCAGTCCCCCCTGCGGGCAGCATGGTTTCGTCGATCCACCTCACATTCCTGCCGTCGCGTTCGCTCCCGAGGGCCTCGAGGTCCCTCCCGGCACGCGGACGCAAGATTCCGGCGCGACGGGGCAAGAGCGCCGTGGGGGCTGGACTATGACGACCTTCACGCGCGCCTTTCTCGCGAAACTGCAACAGGACCTTGAGGACCAGGGCTGGGCACTGGTGTACGAGCGTGTCGCGTCGATCGTGCAGAGCTACTGCGTCTACCGGACCGGGGCCGGCCGCGGCGAAACCGAGCTCGAGGCCCACGTGGTTCACAAAACCTTCGCCATCGTCCAGCGCAAGTTCAGGCCCTACCACGGTGTCGGGCCCGACGCCGACCCCGACGAGGACCTGGCCGTTCTGCTGAGGGAATACACGCGCTCGGTGGTGTGGCGGGTCTACGCGCGAGGTCTCGTTCGCCTCCAGCGCCGGAAGAAGAAAGAACAGCAGGCCGGCGCGGAGCGCGAGGCCAAGCCCGAGCCCCCGCCCGAGGGCGCGAAGCTCCTCGTCAAGCAGTGGGGCGCGGTCACCGACCCGCTCTTCGTGGTCAAGGTGGTCTCGCAGCTCCTGCAGCAGCTCGGGCCAGGTCCCATCGACAACCCGGCCTCGCCGTGGCCCAGCTTCCTCGCCGAGTTCGAGGAACGGTGCCTGTCGCACCTGGTGGGGGACACCAGCCACGCCCGCGCGGGAGCACGTCAGCTGTGTATGGCTGTGCGCACCTACATCCGGGCGGTTCCCGCCGTGGCCGCGGCTGCCGAGTTCGGCGTCGCGCGGAGCGGCGTTGACACGGCGCGGTCGCGCCAACGTGCGCTGCTGCATGACCTGCCGTTCGAGCAGATCATCAAGGAGACGCTGGAGGCTCTGGGTCTGTCGGCTTGAACATCGCGCGGATCTTGCGCGCGAACCGGCGTGCCGCCGGGTCGTTGGGAGCGGCAACGCCCAGTCCGCGCAGTGCGTCGTTCGCCGCGTCCTTGAGGCGCTCCTTCACGAAGTGCGACGCTGCGTCACGGTAGGCCTGCACGGCCTCGTCGATCTCGCCCATCCGCACCCAGCACTCGGCGACTCCGAGCCAGCCGAGGAACGCGTCCTTCGCGCGCGCTGCTTCGAATGCGCTCTTCGCCTGTTCGTACTCGCTCAGCTGGAAAAGGATCTGTCCGCGGGCGTGGTGAGGTTCGCCAGCGTCGGGGAAGTCGTCGGCCAGCTCGGTGTAGGCGCGCAGCGCGCGCAGGCCGTCTTCGCGATTGCCAGTGCGATTATACGTCAGCCTGAGCGGCAGCAAGTCTACCAGCCGATTCTGCAGCGGCGACCGTGTCGGCGTCCGCGCATTCATCCCGTCCTCCCGCGTGAGGTCGTCGTGATTCGGACGTTCATCCGGCGGCAGATTGTCGTGGGTCATTCGGTGGTTTCCAGGCCTCCGTCCGGTCCATTCGTCCTCGCGCGAGCCGCGGCTGGAACACGTAGGCAACAGTCCGCGACGGTCCCTTGGACCCATGCACGAACCGTGCCAAGGTCATTCACACAACCGGTGCCGCTCGCGTTCCAGCGGAACCGCGATAGGTTGCGGTTATGCGGAGAGAACGGGTGACCGCTGCGAACGGTAACGATGACCTCGACAACGTCACCGCCAACCGGCGCGTCAGCCGGCTCTACCTCAGCGACGGCCACGTTGGTCGGGCTGCCGCCGGTGGCGATCCCGCCGGGGGGGGGGGGCGTCCTTCGAGCTGCTCGCGCCCAGCGTTGGTGCGCGGAGCGCTCTAGACCCAGCGCTGTTCGGCGGCGGCAGCTCGGCACGCCTGTCGAGGTTCACCGCCGATCGAGTCGTCCGCTGACGGACCTCCTTCGCCGGTGCGACACGGCCTCCGCTCGACTGCGGGTGAGCTCGGACCCGAACGTTGCAATGCGGCGAGCCAGGCAAGACAAGGGTCCGTGACGATGGCACATGCCCAGGCTCCGCCGGAGTCACGTGGCCAGACCTAGGCCGTGGGCCGTTCGCAGCGATTCCGCGTAGCAAGCTGCACTTGACGAGCACCCCGAGCGGGAGGGCAAAGCGATTCCGGCGAGACTGCCGCGGACGTTAGGAGTGCAGGCATGCACACACCGATCCGGTGTATGGCGCTTCTCGTCCAGGCAACCTGGAAGCGCAAACCACCATCCTTGGTCGGGGGGCCGGCAGCGCGTTTGCCGACCTGCCGCAGGCCATCGTCGCTGCCGCGCCCGGCGACATCCTACGCATGCGCCCGGGCGACTACTCGGACCTCTCGACGTCGAAGCCGTTGTTCATCCATCGTGACCCCGGCGCGCGGATCCGAAACTGGTTCACGGCCAAGTCGCTGGTAACCGGGCTCCCAGCGGGTGCGGTATTCGTCTCGCAAGGTTTCGAGCTGCCGTCCGAGCGCGGCTCCTTGACGTCATCGCTCGCCTCGCCGCACTGACCCGGACCGTATACGCGGATCCCGGAGTCACCGCTCTGAAGCGCACGGTCGAAACAAAGGAGCCGCGACAATGGGCGGAAGTAGGCACCGTTGCGCGGCACCGACTCCAACGCCCCCTCCTCGTCAGCGGCCGAACGTCGCGCGCACGGGGTTGCTCACGGCGGAACTTCCCGGCACACCGACAACGCCACACACAGCTTGCGCCACGATGCGCACCCCCGCGGCTCCAGGAGCTCGACCGACAACATCCAACACAAAACGTCCCGCCCAAGACGGGATCCGTCCGGGCTTCCATGCGGGGAGGCGTCGCCAGCGCGCCACCGGATCCGACCCCTGTCGACTGCGCGGTTGTTCCCGGGTCCGCACGGTCAGCTCCTGACCCAGGACAGGATCCCATGCGCTGACCAAGAGCCGCCCGCCCACCAAGGCGGCCCCGGGCGTTGTTGTCATGCCCCGGGTCTGGGTCCGCATGACCGACTGTGTGCCCACTCGCTGTCCCATCGGTGCGCCAGAGCGTCATGACACCATCGACGAGCATGTGCACATATGCGTGCCGCGCCCCCGCGGGCAAGATCTCGTTGCCCCACCAGAATGCATTGCTGCGGGGCTGATGCAGCAGAGCAAAGCGAATCCCATCCAAAGACCACACCCCGCCAATCGAGGACTCCACCAAGACGACTCCGCCCGGCAGCTGACCGCTGATCGCGCCCGTGATCGGTCGCGGGCCGGAAACGGCGCTGCTGGCAGGCACGGTTCCGCCAGGGGTCCGTCGGAGACCCACAGCTATTCCGCTGCAGACGACCCAGCATCGATCAGCATCTTGCCGCCGGCGACGCCGAGAAGGCGCGGCGCGGAGCTCGCCGGGCCGGGCTCGAGATCCGCAAGCCGGATGGTTCCACCACTGCTCGCGTCGGTGATCCACAGCTCGGCATGTTGAGGTCGACTATCACCAAGTCCGGACGCGGCGCCGCGGCCGCATCGGCGTACTGGCCCTTCACGCCGCAGATAGCTCAACTCTTCCTTGCCGCCCCCCACCAAGCGCAGCTCCACGTCCGGCCAGATGCTCCCCAAGCAGCGCCGCGCGAGTTCGCGGTCGCCGGGGTCGTCGTCGATCAGCAAGATCACGTGAGACTCTCGAGTGGCCATGGCTTGCTCTCCTTCTTCTGAATGGACCAAATAACGACCACCACGCAAGCGCCGCCGAGCCTCTCGCTCGACTCGATCGAGATTCGACCCTGCATGCGCTCCATCGCGCGCTTGCAGAACGCCAACCCGATCCCCGACCGTCGTACGCCGCGCCGGAGCGGCTGCGCCCCTGGAACTTCAACACGTGCTCGCGCTCCGTCTGGGGCACGCCGATGCCGTTGTCATGTACCCGGATCGACACCTCGTCGTCTTCGGTACGGGGCAAGATCGGACTCGGTCCGCACGCCGGCCACCTCGCACCGCGGCTCGGCCGCGGCACCGCCCATGAGCCGCGTCCGCGCGGCAAAACGCAGCGCTTCCCGCCCGTCTCGCCATCCGCCCGCGTTGCCTGCTCGATGCACTACGACCCCATCCGTCAGCGCATCGTCCTCGCGTTCGGCCTGGTGTCGCTCCGCAATTCCGCTGAGACTTGGGAATACGGCGGCCTCACCTGGACGCAGGTGTGGCGCCCACCGGTGCCCTTCGCGCGGCGCGGATTCGACTTCTCCGTGTGGGACGGCGTACGACAGCGTGCCGCGCTGTTCGGCGGTCGCACCGACCAGGGCATCAACGGCGAGACCTGGGAATACGGTGCCACACCACGTCTGACCGCCTCGCCGAGCACTCTGTCGATCGGCACCGGTAGGCGCCACACCTTGTCGCTCCAAGCGGGCGCCTTCCGCACGTACCTCGTGCTCGGCAGCCTGAGCGGGACGTCGGCGGGCTATGGCCAACCACCAGGCCTGTGGATCCCGCTCAACCTCGACGCCTACACCAACCTGACGATCGAACTCGCGGGCGGGGCCGTCTTCCCCGGGACGCTCGGCACACCAAACGGCGCAGGCACCGCCACGGCGGCTCTCATGCTGCCGGCCGGGCTCGCCGCCGCGGCCGGGTTGACGCTGCACCACGCCTACCTAACGTTCGACCGCAGTGGCGCCATCACGTCGGTGAGCAACGCGACGGGGCTACGGCTCACGCCGTAGCCTTCCGCGGTCAGCTGGCGTCGGTGGCCGTCGCCTCAGCGCCGGCGGGTGAGGCGGGCGGGGGCGCGGCGAGCCAAGTAGGCACCAGCGGCGAATTCTTGTGACACTCCAGCCGGCCCTGGTCGACTCGGAGCCGCGGTATGGATATCGATGCCCTGTTCTTGCGCTTCCGCGAGCGCGGCGATAACGCCGCGCTCGGGGCCGTCTTTGACGCGGTTGCCGAGGAGCTCCTATGCGTGGCGCTGCACCAAACCCGCGATGACGCCGCCGCCGAGGATTTGCTGCAGGCGACCTTCGTCGTCGCGATCGAGCGCGCCAGCACCTGGGATGCCACGCGCCCACTGCGGCCGTGGTTGTTCGGCATTCTCCAGCGAGAGCTGCGGGCTCTGCGTCGCCGCCGACCGCGCGCCGTCGACGCGCGCCGACTACCGCCGCGAAGAGATCCCGGACCGCAGCAGGCCGCGCTGGCCGGCGAGGCCACGCGCACAGTCAGCGCGGCCATCGATCGACTGCCGCAACCGTATCGCGACGTGGTCGACCTGCACCTGGTTCGCTCCCTGACGCCGCGAGAGGTCGCCGAGCACCTGCAGCGCCCCCGCGGAGCCGTGCGCACCCAGCTGTGGCGCGGCCTGGAGATGCTGCGCGGCGAGCTGCCCAAGGGGCTGGCGCTGGGCGCGGCTGCGGTCGCGCTGGGGCCGCCCCTCGGCCGCGCACGCGCGCACGTGCTGGCGAAGGCGGGCGCTGGCGCAGCGACGACCAGCGGAGCGGTGGGCGCGGCGTGGACAGGAGCATTGGTCATGGCAAGAGTGTGGATCCCCGTCGCGGTGCTCGTCGCGGTGGGCGCCCTTTGGTGGACCTGGACGAGTCCGGAACCCGATGCGCTGCACCGCGGGCGCACGCGCGCCGACCTGCACGCACAAACACCGCCACACCCCGTGGCGCGCACCGAGCGGGAGCCGACCGAGCGCCAGCAGGTCACCGCGTCGCCCGAAGAACCGCAACAAGCCGCGGCCAGCCCTGCGGAGCAGACGACAATGGCGCGGCTGCTGATCGTGGATGCGCACGGTGACCCGGTCGTCGATGCGGCGGTCCGACTCTACGAGCCCAATGCCAAGGCCGCTGGCGCGTACCGACGCGCCGGGCCACCGCGCCTGGAAATGCGCACCGATGCCAATGGGCGTACTGCGTTCCCGGTCGACCGCGAGACCCTTCTCTCCGCGCACAAAGCCGGCGTCGGCACGACCGGCGATCTGCGCGTGACACCTGACATGGTCGAGCTAAGCCGCGAATGGCGGTTGGTACTACAGCCAAGCCAGCGCATCCAAGGCGTCGTGCTCCTCCCCGACGGTCGACCCGCGGCCGAAGCGATCGTGCGCTGCCACTTCACCAGCACGCTCTATTCGCACTTGGCCCAAACGCTGCCTCCAGTGAGCACCGACTCACGGGGTCGCTTCGAGTTCAAGGTGCTGCCCGACCTTGACTACCGGCTGCGGGCCGAGCTCGACGGCCACCGCGCCCGCGGACATGTCGACACGCACTCCTCGAGCGACCACTACGAAGTCACACTGCAGTTTCCCGGCGCCTTTGCCGTGCATGGGCTACTGCTCGACGCCGCTGGTGCTCCGACTGCGGGCGAAGTGCGGCTCCTGTCGGCACAGGGTCAGCTCGTGCGCCGCGGCCACGCCAACTCGAAGGGCGAGTTCGAGCTGTTGCTGACCGAGGGCGGCGAGTTCATCCTGGTCGGCGGAATCGAAGGACAAACCGCCGCCGACGCGCGCGTCGCCATCGACACCGCCAGCCCGCGGGCCCGGATCACTCTGCGGCTCGAACCTTTCCTGCCGATCACCGGCAGGCTGGTCGACGAGGGCGGCGCCCCCTGCGGGGACGTCTTGGTGTCCGCGAGCCCGGTCGCCGACCGCGATGCCTTGTTCCGCAATCGCGCCGCGTTGCAGGGTATCTACGCGCGCACCCACACCGCGCCCGACGGCACGTTTCGCTTCCTCGTTCCCGCCGGCCAACGCTACCGGGTCGGCTACCGGGCCACTCCACACATGCACGTCTCCGGGCCGGAAGTCGCGCCACCGACCGACAACGTCGTCGTCGTCATGCGTGCCTCCGACCGGCGCGGGTTCGAGGTGACGGGCCGCGTGATCGCCGCGGCGAGCGGTGATCCCGTGCCGCGGTATCGCGTCTATCTCGTCACCCACGGATCGGGTGGAGGCTTCAGCGATCGGCCGCTGCGCGAGGGCGGGATCACGCTCGGATCCGACGGGTGGTTCCGCGCGGGCCCGTTTCGCCCAGACCGGCGCTACTCACTGCGTTTCGAGGCGGAGGGCTACGGCTGTGTGACGAGTGGCCCCTTTGACGCATCGGTCCGGGAGGAGCGCGTCCTCGTATCCATGCCGGCCCCGGGCAGCGTCGTGTGCACCGTGATGCAGGCCGATGGTCGGCCCGCCGTCGACGCCCGCGTGGGCCTCAAGCGCACCGGCGGAACTCCGTTCGAGCCGGTCCACCAAGGCCGCACCGGCGCGGACGGGCGGCTCCAACTGCACAACGTCAGCCCCGGCAAGTACACGGTGCACGCCAGCGCAGCGGTGCGCGGCGCCGGCTCGGCCACGGGCTCGGTCATGGTCGACGCGGCCCGAGCCGCATCCGTTGTCGTGACCCTCCGCCGTTGAATCGGCGCTATGGTGGATGCATGCCTGCTGCCCCTACCCGGCCCGTCGTGCCGACCTCGCTCTGCCTGGTCGCGTGGGTGTTCCTCGGCTGGGGGATCGCGGGGGTGGTCGACATCACGCGCGCGGCCACGGCAGGCACGCTCGCGTTCGACTTGGGCATCCTCGGCTTCCCCATCGCGATGGGCCTCATGCGTCTCCGAAGGCCATGGCACACGTGTGCCCTGATCGCACTGTGGCTCCAGTTCTTCCTCTTGCCCAGCGTCCTGGTGTGGCTGCTACTCGGGTCCAGCGGGCCCGTTCCGGACCGGATGAGACTCGGGCTGCTGCTGCCTCTTCTGTTCGGAGTCGCCCTGTGGCAGTACTTCGTGCTGCAGCTGGCGGAAGTCCGCGCCCTGTTTGGTCTTCCTCCGACCGCGGATCGCGAGGCCACCGGCGAAGCCGCTGCGCAGAGCTGACGGACGCTAGTCGCGAGCTAGGTCTACGAAGCACCGAACGCGCGCGGCCGTGGCATCGGTGGTCGCCTGATGGACGGTCTGGTGGCGCAGGCCAGCGATGGCGCCTCCGGCCGCCCAGAGAAATCTGCCGAGCTTCCGTGACGCTCCGTCGGCGCCGCGGGTGAACGGAGGAGCCCATGACGGGCGCACTCGGAGACCACGAAAGATGAACAAGACTGCAATCACGTTGGGGCTCGCCCTTGCCGTCAGCGGCGGGACCATGGCCCAAGACCAACTCCTCTTCACCACGCGGACCCAGGCGAGCACGCTGGATGCGCTGCTGCCGGCGCTCCGCCGCGTCGACCCGCAGGACGTGATGGGCGTCGAGCCGTCGGCCCTGGGCCCGGCCGTGACCGCCACCAAACACACCCCGCACGATGCCTGGGCGACGCTGCTGGGCGATCATGACCTGAACGGCAGCTACGCCTTGCCGAACATCTGGGGCCGGATCGATGCGTTGATGGCGCGGCCGACCGGCATGTTCGGTGCGACGACGCGCGACCTGTACGTATCGCCGTCCGCGGACACGACGAGTGCGCTCAGCGCCTACCCGACGGCGCGGATGGGCGACGTCGTGCGAATCGCGCCCTTCGGCCAGTTCGAGCCGTTCCTCGTCGAGCCGCGCGTGATCGCCGCCTTCGGAATCGTCGATCCGCGGGTCAACGTCGACGCGGTGGCCTACGACAACACCCAGGGCAGTGGCCCGCCTCCGGGCCCCGGCCCCGCCGGCGTGGTGTTCCTGTCGTTGGAGGACGACCACGTGATGCAGCTTCTGTGCGGCAGCGCGTTCCGCGCCATGACCGTGCGCGATGGCTCGATCATCGGCGCCCAGGTGCTCGGCTTCGACGCTCAAGGTGCGGTGCTCGGCCGCGGCTTCCTGGTCGCCGAAGAAGACGAAGTCAACGGTTGGGTCGCCGCTTCGGGTCTGGCCGACGACGCCGGCTCGGCGATCGCCGACATCGTCGACCTGGACGGGCTGGCGTTCGACCCGCGGGTCGGCACCCGCGGCTTCAGCAGCAAGTGCGGCACCTTTCCAAACCTGATGTTCTCGGGCGAAGCGATGACCGGGGGTGGCGTTGCCAGCACGGTCGGCGGTGGCTCGATCGCGCAGCTGAACGGTGCCGACCTCGGTTCGGCCGTGGTCAGCGATGGCCGTGGCGTCGGCCTTGCGCGGGGCGTCGGTAGCCTCAACGGGCTCGAGGTGCGCGATGGCTGCAGGTTCGTCACCGAGACCCCGACCCCGAAGGTCGGCCCGATGTCGACCCTCGAGGTCGAAGTCGGCGGTGCGGTGCCCGGAACGCCGGTGTTCATGATGTTCTCGAGCTCGATCGTGGCGTGCCCGGTGGGCGGCCTCGCCACCGCGGGCCCGTGGATGAACCCGTGCTTCCCCGACCTGTACCAACCGTTGGTGCTGTCGTTCTCGCTCGGTGCGGCGGCGGCGGATGGCACGCAGAAGCTGTCGGTCCCGATCGGCGGAGTCGGCGGCTCGGCTTGCCTGGTCTTCCAAGCGGTGAACGTGGTGCCTGGACCGACCAGCGCGACGATCCACCTGAGCACGCCGACGATGATCGAGTTGGCGCCGTAGCTCGAGCCGCGTGGCGCTTGCGATGGGGGCGCCAAGCAACGCTCGCTTCGCAACGCAATCGTCCTGGCTGCGGCGGACTGCGCCCGTTCGAGTGAACGGGTTGCCGCCGTGATCGGGTCGCGCGCCCACGGGGTCCGCGCGCAGCTCCGCGACTCGGGCGTCTCACCTCGATGGGACCGCCTCAGCCGCACCCTCGCGCAACTGCCGAAAGCTGGCACCCAAGGATGCCGAAAAGTTGCACTTGACGCCGCCGAAAAGTTGCGTTCGAAGGTCCGACCTCCCAGTATGGACGGGCCGAAACCCTGACACCATGGCGGGTTACCTCCACAGAATCCTCGACCCAGTCCTGCGGGATCTACTCGAAGAGCTCCCAGCGGTCTTGGTCACCGGTCCTCGGGCGACGGGAAAGACGACGATGGCCGCGCGCCACGCGAAGACCCTGGTGCGCTTGGACCGCGAAGCGGAGGCGGCCCCGTTCCACGCGGACCCTGACGCGGCGCTCGCGAGCATGGAAGAGCCGGTTCTTCTCGATGAGTGGCAGATGGCCCCGAAGATCCTCGGCGCGGTGAAGCGAGCCGTCGACACCGAGCCGCGACCAGGACGGTTCCTTCTGACTGGCTCCGTCCGCGCCGACCTCGATGCACCGACCTGGCCAGGGACCGGCCGCCTGGTGAGGCTCCGACTCAACGGCCTGACCATCAGGGAGAAGGAGGGCAACGGAGCTTCCCACACCCCATGGTTCGACGGGTTGCTCGCGGGCAAGCCACTGACCAAGCCCCGGGGCCAACCAGATCTTCGGGACTACGTCGCCCTGGCTCTCGCCGGAGGCTTCCCACAGGCCGTCGCCGCCAACTCCAGCCGAACGCGCCGATTGTGGCTGGCCAGCTACGTCGATCAGCTCGTGACCAGGGATGCGGCCCTTCTCGAGAACGGCCGCGACCCAGAGCGGCTGCGGCGCTACTTCCAGGCGTACGCCCTCAACTCAGCTGGCACCGCCTCGGACAAGACTCTCCGGGAGGCCGCCCAGATCAACCACCGCACCGCGGAAGCCTACGACCAGATGCTCCGCAACCTGCTCGTGATCGACCCAACGCCCGCGTGGAGCACGAACCGAATCAAGCGACTGAGCAAGTCCCCGAAGAGGATGCTTGTCGACCCGGCGCTGCTGGGCGCTCTCGCTGGAGTCGATGAAACGGGCGTGATGCGGGACGGGTATGTGCTGGGACGGCTCCTGGAGACTTTCGTCGTGGCCCAACTTCGATCCGAGCTGGACACCAACACCTGTTTGCCACGCCTCTATCACCTGCGGACGGAGAAGGGCAGACAGGAGATCGACGTGGTCGCAGAAGTCGGTGCGGGGAGAGTCATCGCCGTAGAGATCAAGGCCGCCGCGGCGCCTGAGGCACGAGACGCACGCCATCTGCATTGGCTACGGGAGGAGTTGGGTGATCGCTTCGTGGCGGGCGTAGTGCTGCACACCGGGCCTGGCGTCTACGGCTTGGGAGAGCGGGTGCAGGCTGCGCCGATCGCGACCCTCTGGTCGTGATCGTGGTAGGACTCGAAACATGATCCTCCGTAGCCGCGGCTAATTGCCGCCCGTCGGCTCGGCGGGCTCCCCTTCCAATCCCGCCAGCTGCCGCTCCACCGCGGCCACCTCCATCAGCAGCTTCTGCCGCTGCAGGCGCGCGACCAGGAGCCGCTGCTCGAGGATCGCCATCTCGCGCTCGGTGCCGAGGCGGCGCAGCCGCTCGTTCTCGACGCGCAGTGCGTCCTGCTCGGTCCGCGCGGTGGCGATCTCCTCGGCATGGCGTTCGGCCTGTGCCTCGGCTGTGTCGGCTCGGGTCTGCAGCGCGCGCACTTGCTCTTCCAACTCCAGCTTGTCCTCCAGCAGCTGTTGGAGCTGCGAGACCAGGGGACCGCCCTCGGCCGGATCAACGGTTGGATCGGCCGCCGGGGCTTCTTCTCCGGGTGGCGGCGCGTCGGCGACCGCGGCCTCACCATCGGGTGCCGCCGCCTCCTCACCACTCGCGATCGCGCCCGTGGACTCCGGCGCCGGGCCAACTGGCGTGCGACGGTCGCGCAACGGGGCGCAGCCCACCAACGCCGCCATCGTCACTAGCGCAGTCCAGCGCACGCACATCATGGCTCTTTCTCCCCCATCTTCTGGCGCAGCCGTCCGACCGCGCGCGACAAGATCTGCGACACCCGCGACTCGCTCACCGACAGCAAGCGCGCAATCTCCCGCAGATACAGCCCGTCGTAGTGATAGTGCAGCACCGCTGCGCGCTCGACTTCAGACAGCTCGTGGATCGCGGCCATCAAGCGATCGCGCTGCTCGTCGCGTTGCGCCGCCTCACCGGGATCGGTGACGCCCGGACACATGACCGTCTCGGCCCGGGTGCCCCCTTCTTGTCCGGCACCGATTTGGTCGTCCAGCGACAGCACGCGCAGCGTGTGCAGCGCGAGCAGGTCCTCGTCGAGGACGCCGGCATCGATCTGCAGGTAGTCGGCGACCTCTTCCAGCGCCGGCGGCCGCTGCAGCGATGCGGTGAGGTCCGCTTTCGCCTGCTCGGCGCGGCGCAGCCGCTGGCGGCGCCCACGCGACACCGGGTCGCTGCGCCGGATCTCGTCCAGGATCGCGCCGCGGACCGCGCTGAACGCATAGGTCTTGAAGCTGGCGCCGCGTTCGGGGTCGTACGAGTCGGCGGCGCGCATCAACCCGACCAAGCCCGCCGAGTAGCAATCGTCGCGGCTGAGCGGCGGCGGCGCGGCCTCCGCCAAGCGAGTCACCACATGGTGAACGAGCGGGAGGTACTGTTCGACGCGCCGGTCGCGCTCGACGTCGCGATTCCCCGGTGGAGGCTCCGGCGCCCCCCGACTCATCGCGACTCCTCGCCGATCTCGACGGCTGCCGGCGTCGGCTGCAGCCGGAGCGAACCCGCGACCCATCGCGCCCACGACGGGATCACCAGCGCGGCGACCGCCGCGCTCACCATTCCCCGCCACAGCGCGCCGGTCACCGCATGCCCTGCCGCCAGCGCCGCCAGATAGGCCAACGCGAAGCCCATGCCGGCTGCGAACTCCGGCACTGCGGTCGAACTCGGCTTGGCCATCGAGATCCGTGGGGGTGCGCGCTCGGGAGCCACCGCGCACCGAGACTACCGCACTCATCGGTCATTGGGTCGCCGGCAGTTGAACGGATCGTTGCCCGAAGAGGGCTACCGCGGGCAACCGCGGCGCAGCTCGAGAAAACGGCGACCAACCGGCCGACCGCAGACGGTTCCGTGTGCCGGCGGACTCTCGGTCTTCCGGCGACGAGCGCATCGCTCGAGACGCGGCGCACGCCGCACGCCCCCGGTCCGTTTCGAGGACTTCCTGATGAACCCCACCCCGACCACTCTCCTGGCAGCCATTGCGGGCCTCACCGTCCACTCCACCGCGCAACCGCCAGGATCCAACTCCCCTCCCGCGATGGTCTTGAACACACCGTTGGCACACGCGCCTTGGGACTTCGAGGTATCGCCCGGCGGATCGTTCGCAGCGATCCACATGCTGGGGGCCTTTCCCGTGCAGAGCCTACAGATCGTGACACTCGCCGATCCGGCGCAAGCGCTCTGGACTTCGCCCCCATTGTCCGTGGTGGACTCCGCGTTGGGACGCAGCCGCTTGGCGATGACCACCGGCATCGATCCAGCGACCGCCCATGACACGGTGTACGCCGTGTTGGCCACTGCCCAGGACACCGGCAACCTGAGTGGCGTCGGCAACCTGCGCATCGTCAAGGTCACCCACGCTGAGGCGACGACCCCGACGTTTCACGAGACCGTGGTGACGAACACGACGTCCGTGGCCTTCCCGTACGAAGTCCTCGCGGAGAGGTCGGTCTCCGGTCGGGCCGTGGGCATCGTCACCAACTCGTGGTACGGGATGCAGATCTTCGACCTGGAAACAGGACTGCAACTCGCCAACGCCGGGGGGGGCTACCAACCGCCATGCGCCGGCAACAACAGTCGCGAGTTCATGGCAGGCACCATGGTCAGCACGCCGTCGCGAATCGTGACCATCTACACCGCTTCGACGCCGCACACCGGCCTGATCGGTGGCGTACCGCCCGACCTGACGCCACCTCCGGGATTCGCAGCGGTCCTGGCGCTGTCTTCCGCGACGAGCCCGGTCGTCTCCACGCTTTCTCAGTTCGAGTATGCGCCGCCGTGCATGAGCCCGGTGACGTGCAACTGCACGTTCCCCGGGATCGGTGACAAGCGGCATCTGCACGACATCACGCTCACCCCCGATCAAACGAAAGCAGTGATTTCCGGCTGGAGCGTCGCCGCCGCGATCGACGTCGACTCTGGCGCCGAGTTGTTTCGCAACCTCGACCCCAGCAAGCTGCCGAAGCCAGGCTGGGTCCGCCGCGATCTCGCAGATCGCGTGACCGTCAACTCGGTCGCCGCCAGCGACGAGTACGCCGTCTTCGTGGGCTGCCGAAACACGCACATCGAGCCCAACCTCGCCACGGACCTGTCTCGGTATCGCATCACCGTCGTCAAGCTGCCCACCAACAGCACCCCCGGCGCGGTGGGAACGCCAATCGACGGCGGCTTGACTCCCGGCCGAGCGCATGACGTGGCGATCTCGCCCAACGGCACCAAGGCTGTTGTGTCCGTCCGCGCGCCGGAAACGGTGGTGCTCGACTTGAGTGGTCCGAATGCGCACCTTGCACCCGCCAAGTCGTACGCCACCTACATCGACCCGCTCGCAGGCCCGGTCGGTAGCAACAGTGATGCATGGGTGGCCAACTCGGCAGTCACCGGGAACAACGTCGCCGTCGTGATCGGAACCGGCACCGTTGGCAACCCTCACACTGGCCAGGGCGTGATCGCGCTGATCGACCTGTCGAAGGACCCCGGCGTTCAGGGCGATGTCAAGTTCATCCGCCTCGACCCCACGGTGAACTACCTACCAACCGACATCCAGATTGAGGGACAGCGCGCGATCGTCCGAGCCCATGAGCGCGGGGCCACTTCTTCGGGCCCCTACCTCAGCCAGATCACCATCATCGACCTGCCAACGCGATCGGTGTTGAGCCAGGGCGTGTTCGTCGGAGCCAGCAGCAATCTGCCGCGCGACATCGGCTTCGCCACCGGCGTGGACCAGATCGCGTCGCACAACCTCTTCGCCGTGACCGGCGGCCAGAACTCGGGAACGTCGCCCCTGGCCCCAGGACTTGCTCAGGTGTTGTTCTTGGGCGGGCCGAGCCCCCAGACGTTCTGACCCATGCAGCGGGCGGGTGCAACGGTGCACGACAAGCGCGTCACCCGTCTACAATCGCGGCATGAAGCGCGCCGAGAAGGCGGTCCGCATCCAGCGAATCCTGGACGACCTCGTGCCCGAGACCCCGGTGCCGCTGCGGCACCGCGATCCCTACACGCTCCTGGTCGCAGTCCTGCTGTCGGCCCAGTGCACTGACGAACGCGTCAACCGGGTCACGCCGGAGCTGTTCGCACTGGCCGACCATCCTCGGGCGATGAGCCGGCTGTCGGCGGCGCAGATCGAGGCGGTCATCCGACCGTGTGGGTTGGGCCCGGCGAAGTCGAAGAACATCCGCGCTCTGTCGGAGATGCTGGTGCGCGAGCACGGCGGCGCGGTGCCGCGCGATCTCAGTGCGCTCGAACGCCTGCCGGGCGTAGGGCACAAGACCGCGAGTGTGGTGATGACCCAGGCCTTCGGGCAGCCGGCGTTTCCCGTCGACACTCACATCCATCGGCTCGCCGCACGCTGGGGATTGTCGGTGGGCGCTTCGGTCGAACGCACCGAACGCGACCTCAAGAAGCTGTTCCCGGAGTCCACTTGGGGGCGGCTGCACCTCCAGCTCATCTACTTCGGCCGGCGCTACTGCCCCGCGCGCGGACACGACCTCTCGCAGTGCCCGGTCTGTTCCTGGGCAGCCAGCAAGAAGCGCATCGCCGCCGAAGCCCGCGGCTGACCGCGCCTTGCTGTACAATGAGGAGCGCAAACCTGAAAGAGGAAGGACTCGGTATGCGCACACTCGCACTCGCTTTGTTCGCCACGACCCCGATCTGCGCCCAGATCGGCGGCAACGGTAGCGACGGCCCGTTCACGCCCGCCGTCAACACGACGCTCGACACCGCGATCAACGGCGGTGTCTTTCAGTTCACGACGATCTCGATCCCGGCGGGAGTCACCGTCCGGGCGCTCGGTCCCAATCCGCTCATCCTGCGGGTGCAGGGCAAGGTCGACATCGACGGGGTGCTGGACGCCAGCGGCTTCCACGCAAATCTGTCGTCGGGAGGCGCGGGGGGGCCCGGTGGCTTCGCGGGAGGAGATGGCGGCGTTCCCTGGGGCCAGCCGGGCGAGGGCCCCGGCGGCGGAGCCGGTGGCGCCGGGAGCTTTGGCGGATGCTTCGCCGGTGGAGGCGGTGGCCATGCGACTGCGGGCACCGGCGGTTCCAGCGGCGTCAGCCCCGGAGGCGGGGGGACCTATGGCTCGGCCTATCCGTTCGACCTGCGCGGCGGCAGCGGCGCCGGCGGTTGGGGGTGCGCGGTCTCGCTCGGGGGACCTGGCCCGGGCGGCGGTGGCGGAGGTGGGACGGTGGCCCTGCTGGCCGACGGCGACGGCTTCTACAACGGAGCGGCGGGCTCGATTCTGGTGCGCGCGCTCGGGGCGGTGCGCATCGTCGGCACCATCGATGCGGAGGGCACGCCCGGATTCTTCGGCCTCACCATCGACGGCCGCGGCTTCGTTCGCATCGACGCGTACCGCGACGCGCCGGTGATCACCGGAACCATCGTCCCGCCACCGACCCAGCGCACCCTGCCCGAGCTCTCGGCACAGGGCCAGCCCACGGTCGGCGCGCCCTGGGTCTTGACCTCGGCATCCGTGCCCGGCGACTCGATGGTGTTGGCCCTGTCCACGGCGCCGGCCAATATCGCGCTGCCGCCACTCGGCACCCTGTTGCTCTCGCCCACGGCCGGCCTCTTCGTCGCCGGCGTCGCCTCGGTCCCCGCCACGGGAGTCGATCCCTTGGCCCAGTTCTCGCTGCCGATTCCGGCCAACCCGAGCCTCGCTGGGCTGCCCGTGCACGCACAGGCGATCAACACGCAGAGCGTCATCGCTCAACCGCGGCTGACGAACTCGATCGCCAGCTCGATCCTGTAATGCCGCCGCATCTCGCCGCTGACTGGGGTCGCCCTGTACAATGAAGTGCGCAAATCCGAACGAAAGGAAGGACTCGGTATGCGCACACTCGCACTCGCGTTGCTCGCCACGACCCCAATCTGCGCGCAGATCGGCGGCAACGGTAGCGACGGCCCGTTCACGCCGGCCGTCAACACGACGCTCGACACTGCCATCAACGGCGGTGTCTTTCAGTTCACGACGATCTCGATCCCCGCAGGAGTGACCGTCCGGGCACTCGGTCCCAATCCGCTCATCCTAAGGGTGCAGGGCAAGGTCGATATCGACGGAGTCCTCAACGCGGAGGGCTTCGTCGCCAACGGAACGTCCGGCGGCGCCGGTGGGCCCGGTGGCTATGCAGGTGGAGACGGCGGCTCGCCCTGGGGCCAGTCGGGCGAGGGTCCCGGCGGCGGAGCCGGCGGCGTCGGCAGCTTTGGCGGGTGCTTCGCCGGTGGAGGCGGTGGCCACGCGACGCCCGGCACCGCCAGCATCAGCTCCGGAGGGGGCACCTATGGTTCGGCCTATCCGTTCGACCTGCGCGGCGGCAGCGGCGCCGGTGGCTGGGGGTGCGCGGTCTCGCTTGGCGGACCCGGCCCCGGCGGCGGCGGTGGCGGTGGGACGGTGGCCCTGCTGGCCGACGGCGACGTCGACATCCGCGGCACGGTGCTGGCGCGCGGCGCCGGCGACGGCATCTTCAACGGAGCGGCAGGTTCGATTCTGGTGCGCGCGCTCGGTGCGGTACGCATCCCTGGCACCATCGACGCAGAGGGCAGGGCGGGAATCATCGGCTTCGACGGCCGCGGCTTCGTGCGCATCGACGCCTACCGCGACGCACCGGTGATCACTGGCACCGTCCGCCCGCCACCGACCCTGCGCACGCTGCCCGAGCTCTCGGCGCAGCGCCGACCCACGGTCGGCGCGCCCTGGGTCTTGACCTCGGCATCCGTGCCCGGCGACACGATGGTGTTGGCCTTGTCCACGGCGCCGGCCAACATCGCGCTGCCGCCACTCGGCACGCTGTTGCTGTCGCCCACGGCAGGCCTCTTCGTCGCCGGGGTTGCCATGGTCCCCGCCACGGGAGTCGACCCACTGGTGCAGTTCTCGCTGCCGGTTCCGGCCAACCCGAGCCTCGTTGGCCTGCCCGTGCACGCACAGGCGGTCAACGCGCAGAGCGTCATCGCTCAACCGCGGCTGACGAACTCGATCGCCAGCTCGATCCTGTAACCCGCGCCGCGACCGGTCGCGCGCGGGAGGTCAGAGCTGCTCGAGCCGGCGCTCGACCGAGCCCGGCTGGGTCGCCCAGAACTCGAGATAACCACAACCCGAGCAGCGCTTGGTCTCGGCGACGAACCCTTCCAAGCGCGGATGCACGGCCGCGCGCGCCGCGCGCACGCGGTCGGTCTCGAGCCAGACGAGCGGCAGATGGCGTCCATCGCCGTAGGACTCGACGACGGCGCCGGCTTCCATCGAAGCGCCGCACTTGGGGCAGGACGGGACACTCATGCTCATCGGGGGTTCCTCGATCCGAAAAAACGGAGGGCGGCGGCAGCGTAGCACGCCCGGCGAGCGTCGCAACGCGGCGTCCATCAGGGAGCATCCGGTCTGGAACGGTCGACGCCCCGAGCCGACAATGCGTTCCGGCGCCGGCGGTCAGGCCGGATGCGCCGAGCTGAGAATCGACCGGTGCGCTTTCTGCACACAGCCGACTGGCACCTAGGGAGGGTGCTGCACGGGGCCTCGTTGCTCGAGGACCAGGCCCACGTCTTGCAACAGATCGTGGGGGTGGCGCGCGAGAACCGCGTCGACGCGGTGTTGATCGCCGGCGACATCTACGACCGCGCGGTGCCCCCCCCCGAGGCCGTGGAGCTGCTCGACGACATCCTCGGCGAGCTCGTGCTCGGCGTCCGGGTACCCGTCGTGATGATCGCCGGCAACCACGACAGCCCGGGGCGACTCGGTTTCGCCGCGCGCCTGCTGCGCGAGCAGCGACTCGTCGTCGAGACCGCGCCGCGCGCGCAGCCCCAGCCGGTCGTGCTCGGCGACCGTGCCGGGCGCGTCGTCGTCGTACCCATCCCATATGCCGATCCGGCCATGGTGCGCGAGCGCGTGCCCGGCGCCGACGCCACCGACCACGACCAGGTGCTGCGCACACTCATCCGCCACAGCCGGGCACAGCTGCGCCCCGACGACCGCGCGGTCTTGGTGGCGCACGCCTTCGTCGCCGGCGGCACGCCCTCGAGCTCCGAGCGGCAGCTCGCGGTGGGCGGCAGCGGCCAAGTCGGCGTCCGGCGCTTCGCAGGATTCGACTACGTCGCCCTCGGCCACCTGCACCGCCCGCAGCAGGTGGGCAGCGTGCGCGTGCAGTACTCTGGCGCACCGCTGCGCTATTCCTTCGACGAGGCCGATGGCGAGCGATCCGTCCAGGTCGTCGAGCTCGGCGCGGACCGGGCAGTGCACGTCGAGCGCATCCCGCTCCGGCCGCTGCGCGGCGTGCGCCGGCTGCAAGGCACGCTGGACGAGCTGCTGCGTCGCGCCGGCGACGATCCGGACCGCGACGCCTACACGATGGTCACGCTCGACGACCGCGCCCCGACGTTCGACGCGATCGGCAAGTTGCGCTCCCATTACCCCAACCTCCTGCACTTGGAGCGGCCGTTCTTGGCCGCCGTGCCGCGCCCCGGCACGGCCCGCGAGCAGCGCAGGCTGCGCCCGGAGGTGCTGTTCTCGCGTTTCTTCGAACAAGCGACGGGCACGGCTCTCGACGGGGATCAACGCGGTGCGTTCGAACGAGTGATCCAGGCAATGCACGAACGCGAGGTCGAGCGGTGAGACCACTCGTGCTGCGCGTGCAGGGATTCGGCCCCTATGCCGAGGCACAGGAGATCGACTTCCAGTGCCTGGCGGACGAACCGCTGTTCTTGATCTCGGGGCCGACCGGTGCCGGCAAGACCGCGCTGCTCGACGCCATGTGCTACGCGCTCTACGGCGAGACGTCGGGCGGCGAACGTGACCCGCGGCGACTGCGCAGCCACCACGCACCGCCGACGCTGCCGACCGAAGTGACGTTCGAGTTCGCCGTCGGCGCGCGCCGCTACGCGGTCTGGCGGCGGCCCGAGCAACCCCGGCCGAAGAAGCGCGGCAGCGGCCTGACTCTCGATGCCGGCGACGCCGCGCTCTGGCGGCGCGACGGCAGCGGCGCCAGCGGCGAGGGCAAGTTGCTCGCGACCCAACCGCGCAACGTCAACCGCGCGGTGGTCGCCGAGGTCGGCTTCGAGTGCGCCCAGTTCTGCCAAGTCGTGGTGCTGCCACAGGGACAGTTTCGCCGCCTGCTGACGGCCAGCTCGCGCGAGCGCGAGCGCATCCTCGAAGCACTGTTCCAGACCGAGCTCTATCGCCGCATCCAAGACGAGCTCAAGACCACGGCGCGCGAACTCCGGGCGCGCCTCGAACAGGTCCGCGAGCGCCAATCGATCATCCTCCGACAAGCCGGCGCCGACGACGGTGTCCGGCTGGCGGCGGCACAGCGCGAAATGCAGCAGCGCATCGACCGCATCCGTGCTCTTCGCAGCCGCTGCCGGCAGCGCGCGGACTCCCTGCAGCAACGCGCCGGCGCCGCGCGGGACGCCGCCCGCCGGCTGGCCGAAGCGCGGCGGGCCCGCGCCGAGCACACCGCGCTCTCCGCGCAGCGGGAGGCTATCGAGGTCGAGCGGGGCGCGTTGCACCGCGCCGACCGCGCGGCCGGCCTCGCCGATCTCATGGCCGGGGTCGAACAGCGCGAAGCGGAGCGCCGCGACGTGACGCGACGCGCCGACCAGTGCGGCGGCGAGTGCGAGGCCGCCGCGCGCGCGCTGCGCCACTGCGAACAACGCCTGCAGGCCGAGCTGCTGCGCGACGGCGAGCGCGCCGAGGCGCGGCAACGCACCTCGCAGCTGCAGCAGTGGGTCGACCGCGCCGCTGCGCTGCGGCGAGCCCGCGACGACCTTGCGCTGCGCGAGCAGGAAGCCGCACGCACCGCCGCCGCGACCACGGCGGCGGAGACCGCCGCGGACCGGGCACGGCGAACCCGGCAGGACCGGGCCGCGAGCCGCGAGGCCCTGCGTGCCACCGCCGCGCGGCGCGATGCGCTGGTCTTGCGGCAGCGCGCGCTCGAGCAGACCCTCGAGCGCTGTGCGCGGCGCGACCAACGCCAGCAACAGCTCGCCGACGAGAACGCGGCCGTCGCGCAGCGGCGCGCCGAGGCCGCGACGGCCAGCGCGACCCTGCGCGCCGCGCGCCACGCAGAGGCGGCGGCGCACCGCTCGGCATTGCAGGCCCAGGCCGAGGTCCTCGCCGGCGAGCTCGTCGGCGGCGAGCCCTGCCCGGTGTGCGGAGCGACCGACCACCCGGCTCCGGCGCACAGCACCCCCAACACCGGCACCGCGAACACCGACGCCGGCGACGCGCTCGAGCGGGCGCGCGCTGCCGTCATCGCGGCGCAGCGCGGGCGCGACGAGCGGCGGCGCGCCCTGGCGGAAGCCGAGCAACACGCCGCCGCCCACCGCGCGGCCCTGGCCGAGCTCGACGGCGCACTCGGCGACACGGCACCGCGCGCCCAGCTGCAAGCCCAGCTGACCGAGGCCGAGCGGGAAGCCGCCACGGCCGAGGCCGCCCACTCCCAGTTGGCGACTGCCGACCAACGCTTGGCCGACGCCGAGCGCGCCGTGCAAACGGCCGAGCGCACCCTGAAGGACGCTGCCGCCGCCCACGCCGACGCCGAGCGCCGGCTCGCGGAACAGCACGCCGTGGTGCGCCAAGCCGCCGCCGACATTCCCGCCGAGCTGCGCGACCCGGACGCCCTACGGCGCGAGCTGGAGCAGACCCGCCGGCAGAGCGACGCCCTCGACCGCGCCCTGCACGAAGCGCGGGAGCAGCTGGCCAACGCACGGGCTCGCAGCGAGACCGCCGAGCGCGTGGCCGCCGCTCTGCACGAGGCGCGGGGCGAGGCGATCGCCCGCGCCGACGCCGCAGCGGCGACCTTGCGCCAGCGCGCCACGGCGGCCGGCTTCGCCGCCGCCGAAGAGTGCCGCAGCGCGCTGATCCAACCACACGAACTCGAGGACCGCCGCAACCGCGTGCAGGAGTTCGACGCCCAGCTGCGCGCCGCGGCGACGAGGATCGAACGCGCCGAGCGCGACACGGCGGAAGTCGGCACCCTCGTCCTTGCCCCAGAGCCGCTCGAGGCCCGGTTGGCAACCACCCGTCGCCGGCTCGAGCAACTGGACGCGCGGCGCGGCGCGCTGGGCGAACGCCTGGCGCAGCTGCGCGCTTGGCGCACCGAGCTCGACGCCGGCGCCGAGCAGCTCGTGCAGCTCGAGCGCGAGTTCGCCATCCACGGCCGTCTCGCCGAGGTCGCCAGCGGACAGAACGCCGAGGGCGTGACCTTCCAACGCTTCGTGCTGGCCGCCCTGCTGGAAGAAGTCCTGGCCGAGGCGTCGACTCGTTTGCGCCGCATGAGTCAAGGGCGCTACACCCTGCACCGCGCCACGCGGCGCGCCGACCTTCGCGTCTCGGGCGGGCTCGACCTCGAGGTCAGTGATGCGCACACCGGCACTTCGCGCAGCGTCAGCACGCTGTCGGGCGGTGAGAGCTTTCTCGCCTCCCTCGCCCTGGCCCTGGGTCTGTCGGACGTCGTGCAGGCCTACGCCGGTGGGATCCAGCTGGAGACCGTGTTCGTCGACGAAGGCTTCGGCAGCCTGGACGCCGAAGCCCTCGACCAGGCGTTCAACGCCCTGATCGAGTTGCGCGGCAATCACCGACTGATCGGCATCATCTCGCACGTCACCGAGTTGAACGAGCGCATCCGCGCGCGCCTCGAGGTGCACCCGAGTCGCGCCGGCAGCCGCGCCGCCTTTGCGCCGTGAGGGCCGCACGCGGCCTCAGCCGCCGGCCACCCCTCCGTCGAGCTCGGCCTTGAGGCGGTAGACCTCGTCCATCACCGCGCGCGCCTGTTGCGCGAGGGCGTCGTAGTTGGCCTCGTGCACTTCGATCGGAGGCAGCTGCATGGGCTCGCCGATTTGGATGCGCAGCTTGACTGGCCGGGGGAACCAGGCGCCGGGTGGCATGGCCCGCGCCGCCCCCGACACCGCGATGGGCACGACCGGCAGCCCCGCCACCTGAGCCAGGCGCACGAACCCGGTCCGCGGTCGGGCCGAGCCGTCGCCGGCGTGCTTGCGCGTGCCCTCTGGGGCGATGTAGACGCTGTCGCCGCGCCGCAGGATCGCCTCGGCGGTGTCGATCGCGCCGCGGTCGCCGTGACCCCGCGCCACCGGGATGCCACCCACGGCACGCAGCCACCGCCCCAGCACCGGAACCGCAAACAGCTCGGCCTTGCCGAGAAAGAACGCCGGCCGCTGCACCGCCCACGCCATGACCGGCAGGTCGAGGTTGGACGTGTGGTTGACGACCGCGATGAACGGTGCCGCGGGGTAGTTCTCGGCCCCGCGCACGCCGACGCGAAAGTAGGGCAAGGTGACGGCGCGCAGCAGCCAGAGCGAGGGCCAGAAGACCCAGCCCTTCACCCGAGGCCCGACCGGCTCGTTGGCTGCGCGCAAGCCGTCATCGTAGTCGGGCGCCCGCCGCGCACAACGAAACGCGTCGCGGCGGCGCCGCCGCGTGCGTCAGCGCGCCGCGCGCAGGCGCACGACGGCGCCGTTCTCGTCGATCACGTAGGCGACCTCGTCGCCGACGTTGATTCCACCGATCGCGGCCTCTGCCTCGTCGACGCTGATCTCGCTCTCCGCAGTCACCGAGAGGTCATGCGCCTCACCGTCCACGTCGACCGTAATCACGCCGCCGGCAGCGTCGATCGCCGAGACCTTTCCAGCCCCCGCGTACTGGCCTGGAGTCAGAGTCACCTTCAAGTCCTCGTACGCGGACTTCGCCTTCTCCGACATCGTGGCGAGTGCCGACTTGGTCTTCTCGGACAGCGTGCCCCAAGCTTCCTTGGTCTTCGACGCCACGGCGCCGGCAGCTTCCTTGACCTTGTCGGCACCGGCCGCGGCGGCTTCCTTGACCTTCTGGGCTCCCGAGGCGACCGCTTCCTTCGCCTTGCCCATGTCCTCTTGAATCTTCTCCTGGTTGACGTCGAAGCCGCTCTCCTTCGAGTAGGAGAACCAACCCTGCGAGGCACCGAGAGCAAGAACGATGATTGCGGCGACGACCGCGAAACCGATGAAACGCTTCATGTGAATCTCGTTGACAGTTCAGGCACGCACGGGGGATTCCCCGAACAGAGCGTGCGCTCGAGCAACGCAGAAGCATACGCCGGCGCCGCAGCCGATTCGTTCCGAGAAACCCGGAACCGGGTCCTCGCAAACCCCTAAACGGGGGCGTCACTCCCGTCACGAGCGGGGAGCGCGCCCATCGGGGCCCCGTGGCAACGGGGCCACCCGATCACGCCAGGGGCGCGACGCGATCCGCCAACAGCCTGGTGATGGCGTCGGCTTCGTGCACGATCTTGCCGTCGATCCAAAGGCCGGGAGCCTGGTCGTTGCCCGCCCGTCCGCGCAGCTCCGCTGCCGCCGCGGTGTCGTCGGAGACGTTGCAGACCTTCAAGCCCTGCACCCCGAGGTTGTCGGCAGCGACGCGCACCCGGCGCGATGGACCGCACTTGGACTTCACGTAGAGGCACGCATCCGCGGGCAGCGCGCCGCCGGACGCGAGGCCCTGCGCGGCGCCCTGCGCGGCTTGCACCTCGGTGCAGACCGACAGCAAGTCGTCGACAGAGCGGTGGCCCGCGGGCGTCACCGACTCCGAGTAGCGGATGATCCCCTTCTTGTCGATCACGACAGTGGCCCGATCGGTGATCCCGGCGTCGGCCAGGTAGTGGCCGAAGCCCTGCGCCATGGCCCCCTTGGGCTCGAAGTCGGCGAGCAGCGGGAACGACACGCCACCGAGGTCACGCCCCCAGTTGGCGTGGCAGTGAACGCTGTCGATCGAGACACCGAGGACGTGGGTGTCGAGGGCGCGGAAGCGGTCCAGTGCAGACTGCACTGCGGGGACTTCCTGGCTTCAAGTCGGCGTCCAGTCGAGCGGGTAGAAGAGGAGCAGCACGTTCGCCTTGTCGCGAAACTGGGCGAGAGTGACCGTGCGGCCGAACTGATCCTGCAGGCTGAAGTCCGGCGCCTGCGAGCCGGTCTGAGTCATGGACATGGTTTCTCCAGAGTACGGTGTGGGGTTGGGAGGATCGCGCCTTCAAGCCGCGAGGTAGGCGTTGAGCATCCAGACGGTCTGCTCTTGTTCGTCGGCGAAGCCCTCGAGCAAGTTCGTGGTCGCCGCGTCTTCGGCCTCGCCGGCCGCGGCTGCCGCCGCCCGCAGGGCGGCGTTCAACGTGGTGTAGTCGTCGCGCAACCGGACCACCATGTCGTTGGCAGCCGGGCTGCCACCATCCTCGCTCAGGCGAGTCACGGCGAGCACGTCCTTCATCGTGTAGAGCGGCCTGCCGCCGAGCGCCGCGATGCGCTCGGCCAGTCCGTCGATCTTGAGCGCGGCATCGTCGTAGAGCTCTTCGAACTTGGCGTGCAGCGCGAAGAAGTTGGGGCCGGCAACGGTCCAGTGGTAGCCCCGCAGCTTGTGGTAGAGCACCTGGTAGTCGGCGAGCAAGGCGTTGAGTTGGGCAGCGGTCGAGTCGGTCATTTGGAGTCCTCGGGAATCAGGATCGAGAGCAGGATCGAACCAAAGCAGGCCGGATTCCAATTGATTACCTTTACCCCTCTCATAACTTGTCCTTATGAATGAGGCACGCCCCAGTGTGCGCCAGCTGGAGTACCTGGTGGCGCTGGCCGAGACCCTCAACTTCGGCCGCGCCGCCGAGCGCTGCTTGGTCAGCCAACCCGCGCTGAGCACGCAGATCCGGACTCTGGAGCAGCTCTTGGGAGCACCGCTGTTCGAGCGCGACCGACGCCGGGTGCTACCCACCGCCACGGGCCTGCGCGCCGCTGGGCAAGCCCGCGACGTGCTGCAGCGCATCGACGCGCTGGTGGAAGGGGCGCGCCACAGCCACCCCCTGTCGGGCGAGCTGCGTCTCGGGGTGATTCCGACCATCGCGCCGTACGTGCTGCCCAGGGTGGTGCCACGACTGACGCGACGGTTTCCCGATCTGCGCCTACAGCTGCGCGAGGACGAGACCGCGCGACTGGTCGAGCAACTCGAGCGCGGCACCCTCGACCTCTTGCTGGTCGCGCTGGAAGCTCCGCTGGGGGCCAACCAAACGCTCGAACTGTACCGGGACTCGTTCGTGCTGATCGCGCCGCAGGACCACCGGCTCGCGGTGCAACGGACCGTCCGCGAAACCGATCTGGCGGGTCGCGATCTGCTGCTGCTCGAAGAAGGACATTGACTGCGACAGCAAGCGCTGGCGGTCTGCCAGCGGAGCGGCGCCGCTGAAACCACGGGGCTGCGGGCCACGAGCCTGCACACCCTGGTGCGCATGGTCGGCGCCGGTGCGGGTGCGACGCTGTTGCCACAGATGGCGATCGCCACCGAAGTGCGCCGCGCCGACCGCATCACCCTGCGCCGCTTCAAACGCGATGGCCCTCACCGGACCATCGGACTGTGCTGGCGGCCGAACTCCGCCCGCGCCGACGGATTTCGCGAGCTGGCGTCGGTGTTTCGCGACGCCAGCAGCTGAGGCCAACGCGACGCTCAGGACTCGCGGCCGGGTTTCGCGCTTCCCGAAGCCTTCGCAGCCGGCGAGGCCTTCGCGCCCGGCGTAGCCTTCGCGCCCGGCGGCGCTTGCGCGGCGGGGGCCGCCGGGGCCGGCGGCGGCGCGCTCGACCCGGCCGGTTTGGATGCCCCCTTCTTCTCCGGCTCGGATCGAGGAATCTGAAAGCTGTTCTCCACCGGCTGGGTGAGCATGAACAGATCCATCTGCGAGTAGTGCGCCGTGAGGCGCTCGATCGCCCCACGCGCGGCGACCGCCTGCTCGCGCACGGCGTCGAACGGCTCGAGCAGCCGGCGGCCGTTGGCCAGTTCCGCCGCGACGACCGTGGCCTCACGCTCGATCTTGTCGCGCTGCTGGCGCAGCGCCTGCCGCACCGCCGTCGCCACCCGCTCGGTGTAGCCCCGCGCAAACCCCGCGACGATGCGATCGGTGGTCTCCTTGAAGAACGAGCGCTCGTACTCCGCCAGGCGCCGCGCCATCGCCTGCCGCGCAGGTTGGCCGAGGAACGCCTCCTTCTGCGCCGCCGAAAGGCGTTGGCCCGGGGCCTCGGCAGGGCCGAACAGGCGCTTGCGCAGACCGTTCTTGCTGCGCAGCAGGAGGCGGTCGTGCACGCGTGGCCGCAGCTCGACGTGATCCGTGCGCAACGGCGTGGGTGGCACCGCGACCAACGCCGCGCGATCGGCGCCGCGATGGGCCGCGCGCCCGATCTCCTCCGCGTCGATCCCACATTCGGCCATCGCCGTGCGGATCTCCTCGGGAATCGCGAAGCCGACTCCGTCGTGCACCAAGCGCTCGCTCACTTCTTTGCTGATCGCGTTGATCAGCTCCTCTTGGTGCGTGGTCAAGCGCGGCACGAGCTCGCCCTTGACCAACTGCTGGAAGCTCGCATCGCCGGCGAACCAGCTGCGCATGGCCTCGTGCAACGCGCGCGACGACCGCTCACCGACGTGCTGCGCAACGTCGCGGCTGGCCTCGTTGAGCTGATCACTGAGCGAGGCGAGTTGATCTTCCCAGCCAAAACCCTCGAGCCGCTCGATGGCCGCGAGACCGCGCTTGTGATGCTCACGGCGCTCGACCAGGCGGTCGATGCGCTTGCGCAATCGATTGATCTGCCCGTGGCCGGTGACGTCGACCGACTCCGTCAACAGCGTGCGCGCACGGCGCAGGCTGTCGCCCAAGAAGGCGACCATGTAGTCGGTGCTGTTGAGGTACTTGGTGAGGTCGTCGAAGAAGCGATCGAAGCCTCGCCGAGCGCCAGCGCCATCGTCGACGTTGCGGATCCTGGCGCTCGCCGCGCGTAGCAGATCGACCGGATAGATCCGCAGCCGACCGCTCTCGGCGGCCTGCTTGAGCGGCGCGGTCATCGCCAGATTCTCGAAGGCCTGCACGACACGCGTCGGATCGCGCTGCTCGAGGCTGGGCACCAACCGGCCGTCGGAGCTCAGATCTTGCTTGGTCGAATCGATGTTGACCAACAGGAAGATGCGGCTGAACAGCTCGAGCAGATCGGTGAACTCGGCGAACACCTGCTCCAAGAACAGATTGTCGCTGCGCACGACGAACACCGCGCAGGCGGCGGCGTTGCGGAAGTCGCGCGTCATCCGGCTGTAGCCGAATTTCATTCGGCTGTAGAGGCCGGGAGTATCGACCAGGATCGCCCGCGACTCGCCCAACCCACCGGCCGGCAGCTTGATGTCGATCCGATCGATGGCGCTGTGCAGGTGTTGGCGCGGATCGAACGTCTGGCCGGTGGCCTCGATCTCGCGGATGCGCGCCGCCAGCTCCTCGTGTGCGGTGCCGACGAACTCCTCGAGCTTCTCCGCCGACTCGAACCTCTCGACGCGCCCGTCGTAGCGGCGCGCTTCGTAGCTGCGCCGACTGGCGTGCTGCACGAACACCATGCACGGATAGGCAGGCAGACTGCTGACTTCGCTCACGTAGCCGGCGGCGATGGCGTTCATCAGCGTCGACTTGCCGCTCTTCAGCGGGCCGAAGATCAAAACGTAGGCCTGCTGGTCGCGGACCTTGTTGCTCAACAGCTCGACCTGGCGCCGCAGATCGACGAGCGGTGTCTGGAGCGCTGCGGCCACGTCGCGCGGCGCCGAGGCAATGACCTCGGCGGCACGCCCCAGCGGCGCCTGCAACGGCCGAATGGTCCGGACGAACTCCTCGCAAAAACGGCTGAGAACAGTCTGCATCGAGTGCGGTGCGTCGGTGTGAAGACAGGGCGAACCGGCCAGCTTATCGAGGCACAGATGGGTTTAACCCCGTCCGATCAACGGGTGGTCGTGGGGGTTGGCTGCGCTGCGCGCGGTTGCCGCCGCGGCGCTCTGCAGACGCTTTCCACACTGTGGACAACGCCCCTGTGTCGGGCGTCGCGTTGCCCATTCTCCCCCGGCGACTTAGGCCCGCGTGGCGCGGGCTGCGACACGCTTTGTCCACAGAGTTTCCAGCCAACTCTTTACCGTGCGGTCCGGCCTGGCGCGCCGGGCGGCACACGCGGAGCCGGCCGACTTTTTTTGGCTCCCACCTCTATGGCAACACGACGTGGACGCCGACGCGTTGCCCGGCGACCAGCGTCACCGCTCGCTCGACCAAGTCCCCGGTGCCGACCTGGAGCTGCAGCGTGTACGCACCGGGGGCGATGGCGTCGGCGAGCCACACCGCGCCGGCGACCGGCAACGCACCGGCGCGTTCCAGCAGGGCCCCGTCGGCGCCGCGTCCGACCCAACGCGTTCGGAGCGGCGCAGCACCGGCGGGAACCAACCGCGCCAGCACGTCCGCGCCGCGCGCGGTTCCGGCCCCATCGACCACGGTCAAATCGAGCTGGCCACCGGGCGCCAACTGCACTGCCCGGGTCACGCGGCCACTGCCGGTGACCTCGACGGCGGCCTCGAACGGCTGGGCCAACACGGGCGCGCCGGCCTCGTCGAGGCCGCGCAGCCGCAGGGTATAGCGCCCCGGGCGAAGCTCGGGCAGCTCGTAGACGCCGCTGGTCTGGTGGGCCTGGCGCCGCCACAGCGGCGGGGGCACGGCGACGCCATCGCCGTCGACCGCGAATGCCTCGACCTCGAGCCACTGCGCCGGCGCGCCGTCCGGGCCGGTGACCCAGAGCTCGACGCCGCTGCGCGCGTGCGCGCGTTCGAGGAAGACGCGCAGCGTGCGAGCGGGCTCCGCCGCGGTGAGCGTGGCGCGCTGTTCACCCGACGGCTCGAAGCCCTCGGCCTCGATGACGAAGCTCGCCTCGACGCCGAGCGGCAGGGGCCATACCACCTCGGCTCCGGACACCTGCCCGGTGCGCCGATCCGCCCCCGCCGCGAACGTGAAGCGAAAGGCGTCGACCGGGCTTCCGCCGCGGTCGACAACCACGACCGTCAGCGCACCCGACGCATCGCCCTCGGCCGACGAAGCCTCGGACTCGGGATCACCGCCATCCTCGCCGATCGCCGGCGCGACAGTGCCGCCGGCGCGCGCGTCGCCGGAGCCGAGCTCGGTACGATCCGTGCGCAGCGTCGCGGCGGGACCGGACTCGACCCGCGCCGCACCACTGCCGGGGCCCACCGGTGGCACATCGCTCCGTCCCCGCGAAACCGCGAACGCAGCCGCCAACGCGAGCCCGATCGCCACCACCACCAACCACCAACGCATGAGCACGCCACTCTACCGGCACTCTTGAAAGTACGGAGCCAGTCCTGCCCCGGCAGATTTGTCGGCCCTTCAGGGCAGGAAACTAGCCGCTGAGGAAGGGGGAGGGGAACGTGTGAGGGGCCCGGCAGCTACGCCCCCAATAGCCACTGGAGCACGTTTGCCCCAGAGCCAGTCTGGGTCCGAGTTGGCCATCCTTCACTGGTGAGGGGCACGTCGCCGTGCCCACTCCCGCAGGTCAGATTCGTTTGATCGCCGCCTCGGGCCGGGCCCACCACAACAATGAGGATGAAGTATGGCTGGGAAGAGCAGAACGAGGAAGGGCAAGAAGCCCGCAGCGGAAGTATTGCCAGTCGTGAAGCCCAACGCCGCCGGAATCGACATCGGCAGCCGCGAGCACTGGGTGTGCGCAGCAGCACCCGACGGCAGTCGTCCGATCAAGCGATTCGGAACGACGACGCCCCAGCTAGAGGCGCTCGCGGACTGGCTGGAGGAGCTCGGAGTGCGATCCGTCGCGATGGAGAGCACCTATGTCTACTGGATTCCCGTCTACGAGCTACTCGAGTCGAGAGGCTTCGAGGTCATCCTCGCGAATGCCCGCGAGGTGAAGAACGTGCCGGGCCGCTCCAAGTCCGATGCCAGCGATTGCAGTTGGCTGCAGAAGCTACACACCTATGGCCTCATTCGCGCTTCGTTCCGGCCTCCGAAGGACATCTGTGCGTTGCGGACCCTGCAACGCCATGCCGCGTCTTTGATCGCGCAGCGCACGCGCCACACGCAGTTGATGCAGCGGTCACTGGATCAGATGAACGTGGCGATCCATCGCGCGGTAACGGACATCACCGGCAAGACCGGCCTCGCGATCATCCGCGCGATTCTCGCTGGTGAACGCGACCCTCGAGCGCTCGCCAGACTGCGTGATCCGCGCTGCAAGATCTCCGAGAAGGAGCTCGCGGATCACTTGCAAGGGACCTGGATCGAGGAGCACATCTTCACTCTCGCTTCGGGCTTGCGGATGCTCGAGCACACCGACCACGAGATCGAGTCGGTCGAGAAGCGATTGATGGCGATGATCGAGGACCTGCAACCGGAGGAAGCCAAGACGGCTGACGTCCCCGAGCATCCAGACCCCCGCAAGGAGAGGAGCATCCGAACGAAGGGCGGCCGGGAGCTTCGCGATGCCCTCTGCCGGCTCGTCGGGTGTGATCTCACGCGAATCGACGGTATCAGCCCGAGCACGGCCATGATCGTGCTCACCGAGGTCGGCTACGACCTCGATGCTTTCCCGACCGAGAAGCACTTCGTCTCCTGGCTACGCCTGTGCCCACGTCAAGCCGTCTCGGGTGGAAAGCGCATCAAGAAGCACCGCAACAACATCGCGGTCAGCAGGATCGCCACGGTCCTCCGGATGGCCGCCCTGTCCCTCCAACGTACTCAGACAGCTCTCGGCGCACACTTCCGCAAGATCGCCCGCGCGAAGGACGGCAACGTCGCCATCTTTGCCATCGCCCGCAAACTGGCCCTGCTCATCTACCGCATGCTGAAGTTCGGCCAGGACTACGTAGACGAAGGCGCCAAGGCCTACGAGGAGCGCTTCACCCAGCGACGCATCGTCGGACTCCGACAGAACGCTAAATCCCTCGGGTACAAGCTCATACCGATCGTCGAGGCTGGGTGAGTTTCAGGTCAGGCTCCAATTCATCAATCCCAGACCGAACTGCGGCCCGCCAGCCCTCAACCGATGGAGGTGCAGAATGCCCAGGACGACTCGGGTCGACTTCCCCGGAGCGTGGCATCACGTCGTGAACCGTGGCTTGGCGAAGAGGACCGTCTTCGAGAATCGCGCCGACATGCGTCGGTTCTTGGCCGGCCTCGCACGCGCCGTGCGTCGCGGAGAGATCGAGCTCCACAGCTACTGCCTGATGACGACCCACTTTCACCTTCTTGTCTCGAGCCCGCGCGGTCTCCTTTCGACCGCGATGCGGCGAGTGGAGCAGAGCTACGTCCGTCGGTTCAACCGCCAGCGGCGCCGCGACGGGTCCTTGTTTCGCGGTCGGTTCTTTTCGAGGCCAGTCCACTCCGACGCGGACCGGAGAATCGTGGTGCGCTACATCGACCACAATCCCGTGGCAGCGCGCGTCGTCGACGTGCCGACGGAGTATGAGTTCGGGAGCGCGTCTCGGTTCGCCTCCGACAGTGTTCCGCCGTGGCTCGCCATGGGGTGGATGCGTGACGTGCTTGCCGGTGCGGCGTTCGCGGGGCGATCCCGCGCCGAGACGTATCTGGATGCCTTCGGCGAGATCGGCGCCGATCACCGGCATTTGGTGCACCGGCGCATGGAGCACCGTCCTCGGGAAAGCGACCCTCTCGACGATCTCCTTGCCGCAGCTCCCGAGGCAGTGCGGCAATGGATGATGAGGAAGGCTCGCCTCGCCGACGGCAGCCGGCCGGGGTTGCCCCTCTTGGGCCCGAGATCCGCCATGTTGGCCTGTGCCGACGATCAGGCGCGACGTGGGCCCTGGTCCGTTGTGGTCCGCTCCCGTTCGCGCGACGCGTCGCGGCTGGCGCAGGTCTATCTGCTGCGCGATGGCTGCGGGTTCTCGTTTGCGGAGATCGCAAACCAACAGGGGATTTCGCCGGCGACCGCAAGCCGGTGCTTCGACGCACACCTGGCAGCGATGAAGGAGGATCACGACTACGCGGCGCGGCTAGCGACCCTGGCGCAGGATGCCTTCAGGCGTTGTCATCAAAGGTGATGAATCGGAGCCTGACCTGAAACTCACCCAGCCTCGACGATCGGTATGAGCTTGTACCCGAGGGATTTAGCGTTCTGTCGGAGTCCGACGATGCGTCGCTGGGTGAAGCGCTCCTCGTAGGCCTTGGCGCCTTCGTCTACGTAGTCCTGGCCGAACTTCAGCATGCGGTAGATGAGCAGGGCCAGTTTGCGGGCGATGGCAAAGATGGCGACGTTGCCGTCCTTCGCGCGGGCGATCTTGCGGAAGTGTGCGCCGAGAGCTGTCTGAGTACGTTGGAGGGACAGGGCGGCCATCCGGAGGACCGTGGCGATCCTGCTGACCGCGATGTTGTTGCGGTGCTTCTTGATGCGCTTTCCACCCGAGACGGCTTGACGTGGGCACAGGCGTAGCCAGGAGACGAAGTGCTTCTCGGTCGGGAAAGCATCGAGGTCGTAGCCGACCTCGGTGAGCACGATCATGGCCGTGCTCGGGCTGATACCGTCGATTCGCGTGAGATCACACCCGACGAGCCGGCAGAGGGCATCGCGAAGCTCCCGGCCGCCCTTCGTTCGGATGCTCCTCTCCTTGCGGGGGTCTGGATGCTCGGGGACGTCGGCCGTCTTGGCTTCCTCCGGTTGCAGGTCCTCGATCATCGCCATCAATCGCTTCTCGACCGACTCGATCTCGTGGTCGGTGTGCTCGAGCATCCGCAAGCCCGAAGCGAGAGTGAAGATGTGCTCCTCGATCCAGGTCCCTTGCAAGTGATCCGCGAGCTCCTTCTCGGAGATCTTGCAGCGCGGATCACGCAGTCTGGCGAGCGCTCGAGGGTCGCGTTCACCAGCGAGAATCGCGCGGATGATCGCGAGGCCGGTCTTGCCGGTGATGTCCGTTACCGCGCGATGGATCGCCACGTTCATCTGATCCAGTGACCGCTGCATCAACTGCGTGTGGCGCGTGCGCTGCGCGATCAAAGACGCGGCATGGCGTTGCAGGGTCCGCAACGCACAGATGTCCTTCGGAGGCCGGAACGAAGCGCGAATGAGGCCATAGGTGTGTAGCTTCTGCAGCCAACTGCAATCGCTGGCATCGGACTTGGAGCGGCCCGGCACGTTCTTCACCTCGCGGGCATTCGCGAGGATGACCTCGAAGCCTCTCGACTCGAGTAGCTCGTAGACGGGAATCCAGTAGACATAGGTGCTCTCCATCGCGACGGATCGCACTCCGAGCTCCTCCAGCCAGTCCGCGAGCGCCTCTAGTTGGGGCGTCGTCGTTCCGAATCGCTTGATCGGACGACTGCCGTCGGGTGCTGCTGCGCACACCCAGTGCTCGCGGCTGCCGATGTCGATTCCGGCGGCGTTGGGCTTCACGACTGGTAATACTTCCGCTGCGGGCTTCTTGCCCTTCCTCGTTCTGCCCTTCCGAGCCATACTTCATCCTCCTTGTTGTGGTGGGCCCGGCCCGAGGCGGCGATCAAACGAATCTGACCTGCGGGAGTGGGCACGGCGACGTGCCCCTCACCAGTGAAGGATGGCCAACTCGGACCCAGACTGGCTCTGGGGCAAACGTGCTCCAGTGGCTATTGGGGGCGTAGCTGCCGGGCCCCTCACACGTTCCCCGCCCCCTTCCTCAGCGGCTAGTTTCCTGCCCTGAAGGGCCGACAAAATCTGTCGGGGCAGGACTGGCTCCGTACTATCGCTAACCGTCATGCGCGGCCGCCGACTCACTGCACTCCTCGTTGTATCTCTCTCCGGGGCCCTCCCGGCCCAAGAGCCGGCCAAGACCTCCGGGGTCACGGCTGCAGATCCGTTCCCGACCGCGTCGGCCGCCGAGGTCGGTCTCGACCCCACGCGACTCGACACCCTGGTCGACGCCGTGGTTGAGCACGTGGCGTCCGGGGATCCGGTCGGCGCCGAGCTGCTGGTGATCAAGAACCGGCGCACGGTGGTGCACGAGGCGTTCGGCTGGCGCGACCGAGAGCTCGAGAGGCCGTTCGAGAAGAACACGATCTGCCGCATTCGCTCGATGACGAAGCCGATCGTCGCGACCGGGATTTGGCAACTCGTCGGCGATGGCGAGCTTCGGCTGCAGGATCCTGTCGCGCGTCATATCGAGGCGTTCGACAACGAACTCTCGCGTTCCATCACCATCGACCATCTGCTGACCCACACCGGGGGCTTCGGCCACCCGGGGTATCCAGCGCAACTGACCAGCTATGGGTCGCTGCGTGCGGCGGTCGACGCGTCGGGTAGCGCCGGGCCGGACTCCGAGGTCGGCGCGGGCTATCGCTACAGCGATGTCGACTCCGCCACGCTCGCGGCCGTCGTGGCCGAGATCGCGGGCCAGCCGGTCGAGTCCTACATCGCGCAGCACATCCTCGGGCCGCTGCGAATGACGGACACGTTCTGCAACTTCGACCCGAACGATCCGCGCGCCGCTCGCGTCAGCTCGACCTACGTCCTGCGCGACGGACAGCTCGTGAAGTACTGGGACCCGTCACGAGAGCAGCAATTGCCCTTCTTTCGCGGCAGTGGCGGCATCTACTCGACGCCGATGGACTACGCGCGCTTCCTGGCGGCGTGGATGGACCGCGGAAGCGGCCCGGACAGCCGGCTCGTGCCGGAAGGTCTGATCCCGACCGCCCTGGCTTCCACAGTCATGAGCGCAAGCGAGGCCACGCCGCGTCACTACGCGCGCCACTGGGAAGTCCATGGCCCGGTGCGCGACGAGCATGACGTCGCCGAGCACGGCTTGCCGGTGTTCGGCCACACCGGCTCCGACGGCACCGCGGCCCTCTGCTCCCCCGAGCAAGACTTGATGGTGCTCTACTTCACGCAATCGCGCCGGGCGCAGAACTACGTCAGCGTCATCCGGCGCATCATCGAGTTGTTGAAGGGCTGAGAGGCGTGTGCGGCGGGGACCGCAGTGCCGACTCTCGTTAGAAGATGATCATGCGGGCGGCGGGGCTCATCGCCAGTTGGAGGGTGGGCGCCGCGGTGTCGATGGTCAATGCCTGCATGTGCAGCTCGACGCCGTTCGCGCCGGACGGGACGGCCAGGGTCGTCGCGGTGGTGCCCGGAGTCGCCGCGAAGGCCAGGGTTGGGCCGTTGACGTAGAGCGTGCACGCCGGGAGTCCCAGGGGCGCTAGGCTGAACGGTGGCAGCAGCTGGGTGCCGATGGTCAGGATCATGGCGTTCATACCGGCGGGGATGTTGCCGACGACGAAGGTCGAGCTGCTGCCGCAGGCGGGCGCACTGCCGAGGACGCCGAGGCTCAACGGGCCGGCAGGACCACAGCCGGTTCCGTACATCGTGAACGAGCTGACGCCGGTATGCACCGTGATGGTGAGGTCGTCGATGCCGGCGTCGCCACCGGCAAGGATCGGCGCGGTGTGCGTGCTCGCCACGATGAAGCCGAACTCGATGGGCGGCGCTCCGCACGAGAAATCCGGGGCCCCGCCTGCCGAGCCGGCGCATGGCGAGTAGCGCACGAACTCGACCTCGGAGACTCCGCCCACGGCGCGCGCGGTCCACGCGGGCTCCGGAGTGCAGAAGAAGCTCCGGGCGACGAACACCTCGTTGTTCTGGAACAACGCCGGAGCGATGCCGAGGTTGCACGACCCAGGCCCAGGGTTGGGCGAGAACCGTTTGGTGCTGAACGAGAAGTCGACGCCGTCGATCCCGCCGCTCGCCCGCGGGTCGTAGCGGAAGCTCGATCGTCGCAGGGTGGTCGCCAGTTGCGACTTGTTGGCCGTCGTCGCCGAATTGTGAATGTGGCTCACCCACATGTACTGAGTGCCGACCGCAGGGTCGGTGCGTTGACCGGAAACCGCGGATCCACCCGGCCCGGCCTGGCAATGCGTTTGGTTCCAGTCGGGGTCGTTGAAGTCCGAGTCGGAGAAGCTGGTCTGCGCCGCCGGGGCACCAGCCAGAAATACGGTCATGAGAAACGGAACGTGACGCCCGCGACCGCGACGCGCCAACCGATGATGGCAAAGGCTCATGCCTGGTTGGGAAGCAGCACCGCGCGCGGCGGCCGGGACTTCCCGCACTTTTTGGTGGCCGAGCCAAACTCTTGGGACCGTTAACCTGGGGTGTTCACCAGGCCAAGTGAGGCCTCGATGCAGATCCCCAAGACCGCAACCCCTCCCGTCTCCGAGGCTCCACACCTCGATTCGGGCAGCTGGACGCCGCTGATCGAGTCGCTCGGAGTCGCCGAGATCCTCGCCGCGCTCGGGTCCTGGATCGACACGCGCACGCGCCTGCACTGCGCGGCCGAAGACCTGTGGCAGGACACTCTCTGGCTGGCGTGGCGCGATCGCGCGCAGCACGAATGGCGGGGGCGCCGGGCGTTCAGGGCGTGGCTGCTCGGCATCGCCCGAAACCGCCTCGCCAACCTGCGCGACCGGAGTCGGGCGGCCAAGCGAGGCGGCTCCATGCATCGCATGGCCCTCGATGTCTTGCGTGAGAGCGGGTCGAGCTGCGGCGGCTGGGACATCGGGCCGGCCGAGTCGGCGACCCCGAGCCGGATCGCCTCGCATGCCGAGCGCGCCGCCCGCATTCGCGCGGCACTGCGCACGCTGCCGCCGAAGCTCGAGCCGGTCGTGCGGTTGCGGCTGCTCGAAGAGCTACCGACGCGCGAGGTCGCCCGCCAGCTCGGCATCGGCGTCTCCACCGTCAAGGACCGTCTCCTCGCGGGAGTGAAGTCGTATCGACGGGCGCTACGCCGCGAGCTCGACACCGAGACGGCGTCGTGAGCGGGCCGGCGCTCGACACCGACGAGCGTTGGCTGGCCGAGCAGTTCGACGCTTTCGTCGAAGCCGTGCTCGAGGGCGAAACGCCCGTGCCGAGCGCGGCGGCGCAGCAGCGCCCTCATCTGGCGGATCGCTTGCGCGAGCTCGCCGATCTCGCGCGTGAAGTCAGCAATGGCAGCCGCAGCGATGATCCCACCGTCGCGCCGCCCACCGGCGCCGCCCGGCACTTCGGCGATTTCGAGCTGATCCGCAGACTGGGCCAGGGTGGCATGGGGTGCGTGTACGTCGCGCTGCAACGCAGTCTGCAACGGCTGGTGGCGCTCAAACTCGTGCACCGCGGCCACGCCAGCTCCAACGCCACGCGCGCACGGTTCGCGCGCGAGGCCAAGGCCATCGCCAAGCTCCGCCATCCCAACATCGTCGCGGTGCACGCCAGCGGCGAACGCGACGGCGTGCAGTTCATCGCGATGGAGCTCGTCGACGGCGCCGGCCTCGACGTACACATCGCCGACGCGGCCACGCCGGTGGCGCGCTACGTCGAGTGGGCCCGCGACGTGGCGCGCGCGCTCGACTACGCGCATGCGCACGGCATCGTCCACCGCGACGTCAAGCCGACCAACGTGCGCATCACCGCCGACGGCTGCGCAATGCTGCTCGACTTCGGTCTCGCCCGCGACGAGGACGACGCCTCGCTGACGCGCACCGGCACGTTTCAGGGCTCACCCCACTACGCGCCACCGGAGCACATCCACGGCCGCGCCGTCGGTCCACAAGGCGACGTCTACTCGCTGGGCGTCACCCTCTACGAGTGCCTCGCCGGCCGGCTGCCGTTCTCCGGCAAGACCACCCAGGCGCTGTTCTACAACGTGCTCACGCGGGTCCCGCGCACGCTCCGCAGCCTCAACCCGGCGGTATCGACCGACCTCGAGACGGTGGTGCACAAGGCGATCGAGAAGGAACCGGCGGCCCGGTATTCGTCGGCCGGCGCGCTGGCCGAAGATCTCGACGCCGTCCTCGAGCTGCGCACGATCCAGGCCCGACCCACGGGCCCGGTCACGCGCGCGATCCGCTGGGCGCGACGCAGGCCATCGGCCGCGGCGGCCATCGCCACGGCCTTGCTGGCATTGTTGGCGATCCCGGTCTCGGTCGCCGTCGAGCGCGCCGCGCATGCCCGCACACGGGTCGCCCAGGCCACTCGACTCCTGAGAGAAGTCGAAGACGGGGTGCAGACCTACGCAAGACTCTGGCGCGATCATCAGGTCATCCGCGACGCCTACAGGTCCACGGACGTCGCGATGCAACGCCGTTTCGTCCCTCGCGAGGAGACCGCGAAGATGCCCACCCTGCGCATCGACATCGCGCAGCGGCAGCAGGAGCGGCAGTCGCTGCAACACGAGCTGCTGGCAACGCTGCGGCGCGCCGAGCTTCTCGATCCGACTCCCGCGGTGCACGCTGCGGCGGACCGCTTGCGGGCCGACCTGCTCATCGAGCTGTGGCGCGAGGAGCGCTCGATCGAGGGAGACGCCGAGGACGTGGAAGCGCTCACCGAGAGCCGTGCCCGCTCGTGGGCGCTGGCCGACCGCGTTCGCGCGCACGATACCGCGCGTCGCTACGTCGACGAGCTCGAGCAGCGTGTATGCGATCTGCACATCATCAGCAAGGTCGACGGCGCTCGCGTGCAGCTCTTCCGGTTCACGCGCATCGGCGATGGCCGCCTGGTGCCGGCGCCGCTCGACGAGCCCGCGTCACCACCCGTCCCCTACGGCCAGCGCGTGCTGCGCGTCACCACCGCGACTCCACCTCTGCAAGCCGAGGACCTGATCACGCAGATCGCTGGCGAACCGGTGAGCGACACGATGTTCGCCTCCGATGCCACGGGGGCGTTGATGCGCGTCGTCTCGATCGACGGCCGTGCCGTCCGCGAGCTGCACGACGTCCGCAGCGCCGCCAGCGCCGCCAGCGCGGCCGGCGTCGTCGTGCGATTGCGGAACGAGGGTCGCGTGATCGAGCGACGCGCCGCATCGTGGTCGGAGCTGGGTCTGGAGTTCTACACCCCACGACAGCTCGCCGATCGCGGCGGGATCCACGCCCGCGTCTGGCACCGGGGCCGAATCACCGACCTCGAGCTGCCCCGCGGCCTGACGACCAGAACAACCGCGACCCCCTTGCTCATCGACCTCGAACAGCACGGCAAAAAGCTGCCTTGTTCGCTCACCGCGCTGACACCCGGCCACTACCTGGTGGTGGTCGAGCATGCCTGTGGCTCGCGCACTCGCCGCGTCGCCCGCCTCTACGGCCCGGGCTCGTACACGCTGGATGTGTTCCTACCCGGCACGTCGCAGAACCTGCCGCGCACCGGATTCGTCGACCTCGGTGACTTCGATGGCAGCGGCGCACACCGTTGGATCCGGGATCACGAGGTCACATGCGGTGAGTATCTGGAGTACTTGAACGACAGCGCCACGCTGGCCGAGGTCGACGCCCACGCCCCGGTGCCGACGCGGTTCCCCCGACCCAACCCCGCCGACCGCCGCGGCGGCACCTGGCCACGGCGCGGCGGCGGCCTCTTCGCGCTGCCCGACGGCGTCACCGCCGACATGCCCGTGCTCGGCATCTCCTACTACGACGCCAAGGCCTTCGCCGCTTGGCTGACCAAGAGACACGCCGGCACCGGCATCGAGTTCGACCTACCGACCGCGACGGAGTGGTCCGCCGCCTCCCACAGTCCGGGGTTCTACCCGTTCGGCAACCACTTCATGCCGCATTGGACCAGCTGCTGCTTCTCCCGCCCGAGCCCCGGGCTCGAACCGGTCTTGAGCTATCCGACCGACGAGACCGCGATGGGAGTCTTCGACATGAGTGGCAGCGTCTTCGAGTGGCTCGACCACGACAACCACGGCGGCGGCAAGTCGGTCGCGGGCGGCGCCTTCAACGAAGGCGACCGCGCGCTGTTCCGCGTCACGCACAAGACGCCGCGGCCGCCGGACTACATCGGCACCAACGTCGGCTTCCGGCTGGTTGCCCGGCGGCGCATGTCGCGTTAGCCGGGCAACCACGCCGGAACGCGGCGGCGGGTACTGAATCCAGAAGCAGATCCGGAGTGAATCTGCGGGGCCATGGGCTTCGGGAGCCGGCGGGCCACACTGAGTTGGTTTGCCGTGCGCGCGCACGGTCGGTCGGTTCACTCAGGAGGTCCTCGGTGATGGCCGGATTTCGTTTGCCCGTTGAACCCGAAGCCAACCCTCGAGAGCGGAGGCACCCCATGGCGAGCTTCCTTTCCATTCTCAGCGCCCCGTTGCGCGTTCCCCTGAAGCTGGTCGGAGCCGGTGTCCTGGTTGGGGCCGGGGCGGTGGCGTTCGGCGACTACGGCACGTCGATTCGCTCCACCGTCAGCCAATGGGTCGGGCTGTCCAGCTGGCTGGACGAAGACGCGTTCGACCCTGGCTTGGTCGGCAACCCCGACAAGGAGCTCGACTTCCTTCGCCAAGTCCGCGATCAGCTCGAGCCCAAGGTCGGGCGCGCCAAGGCGCTCATTCGCAAGCACCAAGCCGAGATCAGCTACCTCCGAGAGCTGACCAAGTTCGTCGAGCGCCGCATCCCGCAGGCCGAGCTAGCCCTTTGGAACGCCGACGCAACCCCGGTCGCGAAGCTCACGGCAAGCGCGGACACCGAGAACCCGTCGCCAGAACTGCGCACGTGGCTCGGTTATCAGGAGCGCATCGGGGCTCTGCAAGACTCGCTCGCCAACCTCGCCGGCTTGATCGGGCGGGTCGACGCCCTCAACAACCGCCTCGACTCCCGCCGCGAGCAGACTCTAGGCCTGGTCTCGGACGACCAACTACCCAGCGGTGAGAGGCGGCCTCGCGTGCAGGTTGCGCCGGAACTGGCAGAAGCCGAGCAGCTGCTGTCGGACGCGCACGAGACGCTGTTCAAGGCACTGCACGCGCTGGACCCGGAGCTCGTGCGCTAAGGCACGCAATGGCAGAGTCTGCGGTGGCTGCACTGCTGCCGGCGCTCTCCTGGTTGGAGGCGCGCATCGAGTGGAAGGCGGCGGCAGAAGGGGTGCGCGGCACAGTCGCGGCCACTCACCCCGACACCACACTTGACGGACTCGAGCCAGGCGACCGCTTGGCGTGGTTGTCGGCTGCGTTTGGGCTCGACTCTTTCGAGCGGGCCGTCGTGTTGCTGCTGAGCGCCATGGAACTCGACTCGCGCTACGCGGAAGTTCTGCGCGCAGCCCGGGCGGAGCGTGGCGCGGTACCGAGCGTCGGGTGTGCACTCTGGCTGCTGTGCGACGACGCACCGGAGAGGATTGTGCGGCGCGACTGCTTCTCCTTCGACGCGCCGCTGGTGCGCCACGGCCTCGTGCTGTTGACGCCCGCCGCCACGCGACTGCAATGCGGGTTGCGAATTGCCCCACAGATACTCGACTACGTCCTCGACACGGACCGCATCGACGAACGTCTCGCGGGCCGGGCGCGACGCTGGCCGGGATCGGAGCGAGACGACTGGGTGAACCACGTCGGACAGCGAGCCCATGCGATCCAGGCAGCGGCCCGCGCCGCCCAGCAGCGCGACGGGAGACTGACGATCTACCTGCAGGCCCCGACCACTGCCGGCCGACACGCCGCCCGCTCGCTCGCCAAGGCACTCCGTGCCCGCGTGCTCGAGCTGGATCTGCGCGACGTCGCGGATGTACCTACAACGGTGCGGGTGGCGGCTCGTCAGGCCTGGCTCGATGACGACGTGCTGTTGCTCGAAGGAATCGATCCCGGCTCGCGCCAGTGCGATCAAAGCCTCGACGCGTTGGCTGAATACCCCGGCGTGACGGTGCTCCGCGGCGCGCCGCCCTGGCGAACCGACGGCGAGCTGCCCGTCGTGCCGCTCTCGTTGGCCCAACCAGCGCAGCGCGAGCGCGCCGATCTCTGGCGACAGGCCGCGGCGGACGCCGGCTTGTCGATCAGCGACACCTGCATCCGGCTGTTGGCCACGCGATATCGCGTCGGCCTGTCCAGCATCGCGGCAGCGGCACAAGACGCGGCCCTGCAACGCACGATCCGTTCCCGGCCAACACCGCACGACGACGATCAGTTGCTGTCCTCGGCGCGCGGCTTGGTCGGGCGGCATCTCGAGCAGATGGCACAACGCATCGAGCCGCGCCGCCGCTGGGACTCGCTCGTGCTACCCCCCGAGCCCGACCGACAGCTGCACGAGTTCGCCGCGCGCGTCACCCACGCGGAGACGGTCCTTCGCGACTGGGGGTTTGCCAGCCGGTTGGGCAATGGGACTGCGCCGGTCGCGCTGTTCAGCGGCCCATCGGGGTGCGGTAAGACTCTGGCGGCGGAGGTTGTGGCCGCCGAGGTCGGCGCCGATCTCTTCTGTGTCAATCTCGGCGGCGTGGTCAGCAAGTACATCGGTGAGACCGAGAGCAACCTCGAGCGGATCTTCACGGCGGCATCCGACGGCGCGGGATTGCTCTTCTTCGACGAAGCGGACGCTCTCTTTGGCAAGCGTTCCGAGGTGCGCGAGGCACACGATCGCTACGCCAACCTCGAGGTGTCGTACCTGCTCCAGCGCATCGAACAATTCGACGGTCCAGGCGTTGTGCTCGCGAGCAACAACAAGACCAACCTCGACGAGGCGTTCCTGCGCCGGTTCAGCATGGTCGTACATTTTCCGATCCCTGACGTCGAAAGCTTGCAGCGGATCTGGCGCTGCATTTGGCCCGCCGGAACGCCCAAGGCGGCGGACCTCGACCTCGACCTTCTGGCGCGGCGGCATCGACTGACCGGCGGCAACGTTCGCAACATCGCGCTCGCCGCGGCGTTCTATGCCGCTGAGGAGCGCGCGGCCGTCGGAATGGCGCACGTCGAGCGCGCGTTGCTCTGCGAGATGCAGAAGCTCGGCAGCAATCCATTGCTGCTGAACCGTGTACCGCCCCGGGCCGCGGCGGGGCGTGGATGACGGAAACCGGCAAGCGGCGGGCGAAGGCCTCGGTGCGAGCCGGGCCCGAGCAGACGCCGCGCACCCGTCGACCGCTGTCACAACTCGACATCGGACCCGGCCAACCGCTGGAGGAGTCGACGCGCACCGAGATGGAGGCTCGGTTCGGCGCCGAGTTCGGCGGCGTACGCATCCACACCGGCGCAACGGCGGCAGCGGCGGCCGAGAGACTCAACGCCGACGCGTACACCGTCGGGCAGCACATCGTGTTCGGCTCGGGTCGCTACGCACCGCAGTCTTCCGGCGGCGTCCGGCTCTTGGCCCATGAGCTGGCGCACACCGTTCAACAACGAGGCGGCGGCACCGGCCCACCCGCAGTTCGGCCCGGCGGCGGTGCGGATCGCAGCGCCGATCGCGCCGCGGCGGCCGTGGCGCGAGGGCGCGATGTGACGACTCCGCTCGGCACAACGGGTGTCGGTGTCGCCCGGCAGTTCCGCTCCGTCAACTACTTGGCGCTCGACGACTACCGGCTCGAACAGGAGGTCCAGCTGGTGCGCAGTCGGCTCGACGAGCCGGTGAGCTATCCGGAAAGAGATGCCGACCAGAAGTACTTGCGCGAGCTCGAAGCCGAAGTCGCGCGTCGGAACCATGTCTCCCGTCCCCCCCCCGCGCCCAAGAAGCGCAAGCCCCCGCTACCCAAGGTTTCGGAGAGTGACAGCGCTCGCTTGATGCGGGCGATGCGCGCGGTCGCCAGCATCAAAGCATCGACGGTCGCGAGTAACTCGTACAGTGCAGTGATCGACGGAGAATCCGTCGAGCTGACGCAGGAGCAGGTCGACAGAGTCCGCGCAACAGCCCGGAATGCGCTCAAGAGCTCAATCATCCGGGTCAGGGGCACGGCCGCGGGAGCCGCCAAGTCCTACCGCGAACAGACGCAGAGGAACAAAGATCAGTGGATCGTGTCTTCGATCGTCAAGGCCGTGGCCGAGGTGCGGACCCTGGGCGACTTCCACGATCCGGGGCCAATCCTCCTTGCCCTCGCCGGAGGCGCGCAAGCCGCGGCGAACAAGGCGCAGCAGGCGGCTGAATCCGGCGACTTCATCACGGCCGCGAGGCTGCTTGCCGATGCCGAGTCAGCGGCGACCCGCGCGCAGAAGATGTTCCACGCCTACTGGCAGGGCCTCATCTCCGCCGGCGAGTTCACTGTCACAACACTGACCTATACCCGCAACGCCGCCGGGGCAACTCTAGCCGTACTCGCGATCGTCGCGACCGGCGGCGCGGCGGCGGCGCCGACGACGACGCTGTTCGGCGCATCGGTGAGCACGACGTCGCTGGCCACCGGAATCGCCATCGGTGCGCCCATCGTCCAGGAGTTCGCAGTCGCGGGAGTGCGCTACAACTTGGGTGAAGACGTCGACTGGGGACGCACTGGTGTCAACGCACTCTTCAGCATCGTCACCGGCAAGTTGGGCGGCAAACTCGGCGGTTCCCTGTTCAAGTCGCTGGCGGGACGACTGCCGAAGGGCATGACTTCGCAGATGTTCGCGCGGGCCACCAGCGAGGTGGTTGTCGGCCGCGGGAGCGCCGCTCTGTCCACGGTGGTCAACGCCGTGTACGACAAGGCACGCGGCCGCGACGTGACTTGGAAGCAGCTGCTCGACGACGTCTGGGCCCAGCTCACCGACCCAAAGGGGCTGCTCGCCGACGCCGCTCTGGGCGCGGTGCAAGCCAGGTATGGCGCCAAACCCGCACCGACGCAGTCAGCGGGCCCGAAGACCCCGGCGACGCCAGCACCGCGCCCTTCGGCGCCAACAGCAGCAACGCCGAAAAGTCCCGCGCCGAAGGCGCCGCCACCGCCCCCTGCGAAGCAGGCCACCCCTGCGCCGTCACGCCCCGCGACCGCGGTCACACGCACGCCGACCGCGGCCAAGAGGCCGACCGCGCCCCGATCGCCGGCGACGAAGTCGCCGGGAGCAACAACGCAACATCAGCCGAAGACGACACCCGGGTCTGGACCTCGGGCCAAGACCACGGCGCCGAAGGCCGTGGCCAAGGCCGGCGGCGCCAGGCCACCTCGACCGAGTGGCAGCGCCGCGAAGGCCCCGAGTGCGACCAAGCCCACGTCCCGGACCAAACCCGCCACCAGAGCAAAGGCCAAGCCCGCCGCGGCCAAGAAGAAGGCGGGGGATGCCGCGCCGACTCCTAAAACCCGGGCCGGCACAAAACCGAAGCGCTCCACCAAGCCGGCGAAAAAGAAGCCTCCCTCGAAACGACGTCGTGGCCGCAAGAAGCTCAGCAGCGCCGAGAGGAAGCGTCGCCGTCAGGCGCGCGCCGCGGCCAACGCCAAGTTGCCCGATATCAGCGAGCGCTTCACGCCGGGCGGCGGTCGGACGAAGAACGGCCGCTATGTCGAGCTCAGTGGGGAGCTCGGCGTGCCGGGGGCTGTGCGCAAGCACCGCAGTCAATCGGCACAGCGCAAGGTGTCCAAGGGAAAGGGCGACGACGCCGGCCATCTCATCGGCGCCAGGTTTGGCGCTCCACCCGGCGGCAAGAATCTCGGCCTACAGAACTGGCGCGCCAACCGTTTCGGCACCTACAAGAAGCTCGAGAACCGCTGGGCGCGCCAGCTCAAACGCGGCGTCCGCGTCAAAGTGACTGTCCGTGAGGTCACGCGCCACGGCGAGAGCCGGCCCTACATGCGCGAAGTGCGCTGGACCGAGATTCATCCGAACGGCCGCGTGGTGGCGCACGAGCCGGTCCGCTTCGCCAACACACACACACCCCAGAGCCGCGCGAAACAAAACGTCCCGCCCACGGTCAGCGAGCCGCAAACCAACAACGTCATTCGCGGCCCACAGCGTTGGTTCGACGCCGCTGCCGCCAAGGCCGCCGCTCAGGCCCCCAAGACCGGGACCTATCGCGACGCCCGCGGCCGGCTGCGCGACCGGGCCACCGGACGCTTCGTCCGCGACCCACAGAATGCGGCCGCCGCGCCGAAGCCCGCCGCTGCCAAGCCGACCCCGGCGGCGCGGGCCAAGGCCAGCAGCGCGGCAAACGCTGCGACGCAGAGCCGGGCGAAGCAAACCAGCGCGCCAGCGGGCCGCGCCGAGCGGCCGGCAGCCGCGAAGCCCAAGACCCCGCCCGCGACTCAACCGAAGGCGACCACCGACAAGCCAAAGCGCCGTCGCCGGAAGCCGCAATCCGAAACGCCAAGACCAGTCGTGCCCCAATCCACGAACCAGAGCCGTGACGGAGGGGGCGGCGGTGGCGGCGGCGGGGGAGGGAGGCGTCCACCGCGCAAACCGGCGCCGACCAGGACGGCACACGCCAGCAGGGACGGCGTCCGCTGGAACGAGGTCCGCCCGCTGTCGCCCGACCGAGTCCACCGCCGCGGCGCGCCGCAACGCCCTTCCCCTCGAAAGCCCGCCAACACCAAGCGGACGGACGAGTCTCAGACTGCGGCGGACTTCCTCGAGCAGCAGCTCAAGGCCAAGGGAATCGACCCGGCCGAACTCGACGCCGTGCAGACGGCACCCGGTCGCGGCGGGGGCCTGGGTACCTCCCACGGGGCGAAGGGGATCTCCGCCGAAGAGCAGGGCCGGCGGTTCTTCTCGTTCAGCAACAAGCCGGGCGCACGTCTCAACGATCGCGGCAGCTCGCGCGCGGACCCCGGCCGGCACGAGGTGATCCTGGAGCCCGACGCACACGGACGCCTGCGGCCGGTGGGCGGTGGCGAGCTCACCAGCCGGCAACTGGAACAGGCGCAGCAGCAGTACGACGCGATGCGGGCTCGGCTCGAACGCCCCAAGCCCGACCGAGGCGAGGAGTAGCGCAGTCGGCGGGCGGGGATCCAGATCCCCGCGGGCAGCCGGATGGATCCCTTATGGCTCCCGTGGGCCATGTCGACGGGACGGCCGGCGCAGTCAGATGAGACTCGCTTCGACCGCCGATGCTTGTGCTACTCGACCACCTCCTGCGCGATCTGTTTCTGGCCCGCGTGCCACAGATCACGGCGCAGGCACAGGTCCGGTTTCAACCGCCGGATCAGGCACTGCGCGCGTTCGTGACCGCGCTGAACGACGAGGTGATCAGCGTCTACCTCGCCGAAGTGCGTGAGAACCGGGAGCTTCGATCCAACGCAGCGGATCGCGCCGACCAGCTGGGCGAAGTCTGGGAGCAGCGCGCTCCCGAGCGACTCGATTGTCACTACTTGATCAGTGCCTTCAGCCCGGCTCAAGCGGCACCAATGGGCCCGGAGCCCACCGAGGTGGAGCACGAGCTGCTCTACGACGTCGCCGCCGCACTCTTACTCGAGCAACCGTTGAATCCGAGTCGGCTGTACGCATCCACGTCGCCCGAGTACGCGGCATGGGGCAACCAGGTGGGGGAAGACCTGCCGACTCGCGTCGCGCCGGAGAGCGGGTTCGACAAGCTCGGTGAGTTCTGGTCCAGCATGGGGCAGGCAGAGCGCTGGCGGCCGCCAATCCACGCCGTGGTCACGGTCCCGGTGCTGATGGCACAGCGACAAGTCGGACCGATGGTGACCACTTCGATCACCGAGTTCCGCATCGACGGTGCAGCCTCCTCAACCGAGACCATGGTGCAGATCGGGGGGCACGTCCGCGACGGCACCGCTAGCAACCCGACACCGGTGGAAGGCGCCTGGGTGCGGCTCGAGACCAGCACCGGCGCCCTACTTCAGTACACCAGCACCGACGTCGACGGACGCTTCACGTTCTTGCGCCTGTCTCCGGCGCAGGGCCATTACCGGCTGCACGCCGGATCACAGGGCTTCGGCCCGCTCACTCGCGCGATCGACGTGCCCAGCGAAACCGGAGAGTACGACCTCGTGCTCACTTGAGACCTACGGAGCAACCAGCATGGCGGTTCAGACTTCATATCCAGGCGTCTACATCGACGAATTCGCGCCCGGCGCACCAATCCAGGGTGTGGGCACGGGAACGGCCGCCTTCGTCGGCATCGCGTCCGGCGGCGACCTCGACGAACCCACCAAGCTGACAAGTTACCAGCAGTTCCTGGACACGTACGGCGAACAACCGGTTCCGGGGTTCTACCTCTGGTACGCCGTACGTGGGTTCTTCGCCAACGGCGGGCAAGTCTGCTACGTGGTTCGCGCCAGCAACGGCGCATACGCCACCCTGGACGCACTCGCACGCGACGGCAGCTCCAACCTGCTCCACTTCCGTGCTCGCCAGCCGGGCGCGCCGGCAACCGCCGTGACGGTCGAGATCACTGCGGTCCACCTGTTGGGCAGCACAGCCACTCGCCTGTATCAACCGGCGGGCTCGGTTATGACCGTGGGCACGCGGCAGATCGAATTGAACGCGGGCGAAGGAGTCCAGTTCCGCCCTGGGGATCACATCTCCATCAACGCCAACCCCGAACGACCGCAGATCGCCAGCGTCTCCGGGGACACTCTACGCTTCACCGCGGATCTGACCGGCACCTACGCGGCGGGCAACTCGGTGCGCCTCGCGGACGCAACGGTTGGAACACGGACGTTGCGCATCGAGTTCGACGACGGCACTGGCTTTGGCGCCGCCATTCCCACCGGCAACCTCGAGGTGGGCAGCGTCCTCAACGTCGATCCCGGCGGAGCGGACGAAGCACACGTGGTGGAATCCGTGCAGCTCGAGTTCCTCGACCCAACAGTCCGCACATACCGCGTCACGCTGCGCACAGGCCTCGCCGCGGCGTTCTCGCTGAGCGGCGCCGCGGTCCCGGTGCAGTCCGAGGAGTTCACGATCACGGTGGCTCAAGGTGGTGCCGGAACGAGCTACACCAACCTCTCCATCGACGCCGCGCACCCGCGCTACTTCCGCGCTGCGATCAACGACGACACGAGTGGCTTGGTCACAGTGGAGCCAGTCGACCCACCTCCCCCGCTCGGGCTACCACTGGCGCTCCCCGCCGATCTAGCGACCACCGGCTTGGCCGGTGGAGCGGCGGAGAACCTGGCCGCCATCGCCAACGCCGACTTCACGCGGGCGATCGACACACTGGCACCGATCGATGACGTCAACTTGCTAGCGATTCCGGAGCGCGTCGAACTCGCGGTACAACAAGCTGCAATCGCCCATTGTGAGCTCCTCGCCGACCGGTTCGCCGTCCTCGACCCGCGGGAGCCCGGCATCGAGCCGTTTGGCGGCACGGGGATCGAGACCGAGCGACAGAGCCTGGCATCGACGCGCGGTTACGCCGCGCTGTACTACCCGTGGCTGCGCGTGCCGCCGTCGGGCAGCGGTGAGGCCGTGCTGGTTCCGCCATCAGGACACATCTGCGGGGCGATCGCCAACACGGATGCCAAGCGCGGTGTATTCAAAGCGCCGGCCAACGTACTGCTCAATGACGTGTCCGGCGTAGAGCGGATGGTGAGCGATGTCGACCAAGGTCAGCTGAACTTGCAGGGCATCAACGTCGTCCGCGTGTTCGGTGCCGGTGGAAGACCGACGATCTGGGGAGCGCGGACGACCGCGACGGACGCCAACTGGCAGTACGTGAACATCCGCCGTCTCTTTCTGTACCTAGAAGAGTCGATCGCGGAGGGGATCCACTGGGCGGTCTTCGAGCCGAACAACCTCTCACTCTGGAAGAAGCTCAAGCGCACCATCGGTGCGTTCCTGCGCACGGAATGGCGGAACGGAGCCCTTTTCGGCGAGACCGAGGAGGACGCCTTCTACGTGCGCATCGACGAAGAGCTCAACCCGTTCTCCGAACAGGCGCTGGGCCGCCTACACATCGAGATCGGCGTGCGGCCGACGTACCCCGCCGAGTTTGTCATCGTACACATCGGAATCTGGGATGGCGGCTCGGAGGTGACCGAAGGCTGAAAGGAGAAACCCCATGGCGGACCCATACCTCAACTACAACTTCGTCGTCGAGATCGACGGCATCCAACGTGCTGCGTTCCAAGAGGTCTCCGGACTCGATTCGACGATCGAGGTCACGGAGTACAGCGAAGGCGGTGACACGACGCCGCGCAAGCTGCCCGGCCGGACCACCTATAGCAACATCGTCTTGAAATGGGGAATCAGCGACGACACCGACTTGTACGACTGGCACCGACGAGTGGCCGAGAGCGGCAGCGAGATCGAGCGCAAGGACGGCGCCATCGTCTTGCAGGACCGACGGGGTCAAGAGGTCCGTCGGTGGGATTTCTTCAATGCTTGGCCAACTGTGTGGAACGGCCCAGACCTCAATGCCGCGAGCAGCGAGGTTGCAATTGAGACGCTCGAACTAGCGCACGAACGCGTCGTGCAAGCGTGAGGTGAGCCATGCTACAGACGGAGCACGAGTTTCAGCTGCCGATGGGCTATCTGGACGCCGACGGCAATCTGCATCGAGAAGGCGTAATGCGGCTGGCGACTGCCGCGGACGAAATCCTGCCGTTGCGCGACCCGCGCGTGCGGCGCAACGAGGCGTATCTGACGGTCGTCCTGCTGTCGCGAGTGATCACGCGACTCGGAGCACTGGACGATGTCGACGTCAGGGTGATCGAGGGCCTGTATGCCGCTGACCTGGGATACCTGCAGGACCTCTACAACAAGATCAACAGCCTCGACGAACACGGCTCCGCGCTGACCTGCCCAGCGTGCAACAGCGAGATCCACGCCGACGATGCGGACACTTCACTTGTCGGCGGAGCGTCTTCGCCGGGGGGGTCGTGGGCTACCCGATCGACCGCCTCCTCGAAGAGGTAGCCTTCATTGCGTACCACCTGCACTGGCCTCGGGAGGAGATCCTGAACATGGAGCACGGCGAGCGACGGCAGTGGGTGAGCGAAGTCTCCAGCCTCAACCACCGGATGAACGAGGCATGAGTCGCTTCGGCCGAACCATCCGTGCACGAGTGCACTGGCGACGCCCCGGGGGCTGTGCGTTGCACGTTCGCAGGCAAGCCCACAGGCGAAGCGCGCCGAGCGCGACTCCGGTTCCGCCGACGCCGATGGTCCTCCGCCGGATGCGCTGGGGGACGACGATCTGCGTCCGAGTTGCCCTCGTAGCTCGAGTCCCGAAGTCGGCGCCGACTAGCGCGCGACTCCCGATGGACCTCGGCCGGTCAGCAATCGGCGAACAGCCCGCGGGAAGCACTGAGGTGCTTCGCGAGCGTCTGACACGGTACCACACGCTGCGCAGGGATCGGCTGACGGTGACCCGGCGGAGAGTCACTGCGCATACGCAGCCGGTCGCCACGGCGGGTACGACCGCGGTGTACCGAACCACAGCCGTTCGGACGATTCTCCTCCGCGCAGCACCGCGATCCCCGCGCAGCGAACGCAGGCCGCCACCGGTCGCGATCACCTTGTGTCGAGTCGGCAACCCTGCGACGACCGGTCGCCTCGAGCCCCAGCGAACGTCACGTCCCGCAATGGACGCGCCCCCGACGAAAGCAAGCGCCATGACCGTCCAAGCGTCGGCCGGGCTGCCCGCAGCCGAGGTCGACCGGCTCGCCGAATGCGTCCTGCACCGGCTGGGCCGGCGCGTCCAAGCACACCGCGAGCGGATGGGAAGGCGCTGACATGGCAGCACTCGAGAGGGCCTCGCTGACCAACACCATCACGGGCGAACGCGTGGTGGTGCAATTCAATCCCGAGGAGTACACACTGCAAAAAGAGGTGCAGTACGCGCAGGCCACGGTGCCGGGCCTTAGTACGCCCCTGTTGCAGTTCGCACACGGCGGCCTGCAAAGCTTGGACATGGAGCTCTTGCTCGACGCCCGCGAGGCCGGCGTGAACGACGTACGAGAGCTCGTCGACAGCGTCGTCGGCCTCATGGCGATCGACCCGACGACACACGCGCCACCGGTCGCCCTCTTCACCTGGGGGTCGCTGACTTTCAAGTGCGTGTTGGCCAGCGCCAGCCAGCGTTTCGTCTTGTTCCGGAGTGACGGCGTACCGTCACGAGCGCGCTTGCAGGTGTCGTTCCAGGAGTACATGACGGCGGATGAAGAGGCGCGCGCCGTCAAGCGCGAGACCGCCGACTACACGAAAGTGCACACCGTTCGCGACGGCGAGACTCTCAGCAGCATTGCCGCAGCGACGTACGGCGACGCTGCAACGTGGCGCCCAATCGCCATCCGCAACCGGTTGGCCGACCCGAGCGCCTTGGTCGGTGGCCAGTCCCTGGTCATTCCCCGACTGCCGTACACGGACCCAGACAGCGGTGAGATCACCGGGTAGCCCATGCCATCCGCGTCGACACCCGACTTCCGCCTCAAGATCAACGACACGGAGGTTCCGCAGGTACTGCGCAACTCAGTGACCAGCGTGCAGTACGCCGACGGCCTGGAGGCCGCCGACCGGGTCGAAGTGTCGCTGGCCAACCAAGACCTGCGCTGGATCCAGGACCACATCCGCGGCCTCGGATTCCAACCGTTTCCAACCGGCATCACCGTAGGCCCGGCGCGCGTAGGCATCGGCAACGACGGGCTGTTCGACGTCGACAACAAGCTGACGTTGGCTCTCGGCTACGCGCCCGACCAACTCGAAGACGTGTTCTTGGGGGACATCACGGGTGTGCAGGCGGACTTTCCGGCCGGGCAAATGCCGAACCTCACTTTGGTCGCCCACGACCGCCTACACCGCCTGACCAAGGGCAGCTACGCGCGCGGCTTCGGTCCGCTGCCAGACGCGTTGATCGCATCCATCATGGCAGCGGAGAACCTGCTCCTGCCGGCGATCGACCCGGTCGTCGCGGCAGGTTCGACAGCCCTGGCCGCCGTCAACTACATCTTCGGTGGCTCGGGCCGCAAGCAGAAGGGGCAGAGCGATCTGGAGCTGATGAAGGAGATCGCCGCGACGTATGACGCGGACTTCTGGGTCGAAGGCGATGTGTTCTACTTCGCCCGATTCGTTCCCAAGGAGTACACGGCACGCCTGACGTTGAAGTGGGGTGAGTCGTTGATCGACTTCTCACCGCAGGTCAGCACCGTGGGCGAGGTCTCCGGCGCCGCGATGAAATTCGTGTTGCGCGAGATCCCGCTGAGCTTCTTGGTCAACGTGTTCTACGACTTCGACCGCGAGGCGGTCGGCATTCGCGTCGTGCCGGGTGAAGCAGCCGGCGCAACCAAGATCCTGGTCGGCCCGATGAACACGGCGATCGACCAGCCGATCGGGAGTCCAGCAGACATCACCAACAGTGCGTTGGTGCTGGCGCGCGAGCTGCGCAACTCACTCAACAACCGTCTGACCGGCACGGGGAGCGCCGTCGGTGACGTGCGCATTCGCGCCGGCGCCGTGATCGAGCTCGACGGCCTCGGTCCGAACTTCAGCGGCAACTACCGCGTCAAGAGCGCAACGCACACCGTCGACTCCAATGGCTACCGCACCCGATTCGAAGTGCAGAAGGAGATCATTCCGTGATTGAACAAGCCCTGGCCCGCGTCGAGAACTCGATCGAGGAAACCAAGAAGAAGCTGTACGGAGTGGTCACCGGACGAGTCATCAACGTCCTCGACCCGCTGGCGCTTGGCCGAGTCCAAGTGCAGCTGCCCAACATCGACGCGCTGGACCTGGCGCCTTGGGCGAGAGTGGCAGTGCCGTTTGCCGGACCGGCGCACGGCCACTACTTCCTGCCCAACATCAACGACCAAGTCCTGGTGGCGTTCGAGAACGGCGACACCAACGCACCCTACGTGATCGGCAGTCTGTGGACGACTATGGCGCCGCCGCCGTTGCCGTCGCCACTCGCGCAGACTCGGATGATTCGCACACTGGCCGGCAACACCATCATGATGACCGAGGCGCCGCCGAGCATCGTGATTACGACGCCGACCGGGCAGACCGTCACTCTGTCGCCCGCCGGCGTGCAGATCGTCTCGGGTGCCAACGCGGTCAACCTAGGCCCGAGTACGGGTCCGGCAACCGTGCAAGTGTTGTCCGGCTCCAACGCGATCAGCTTGTCCCCCGACGGAGTCACGGTGACTTCGGCGTCCACCCTCAAGCTGAGCGCCGCCGGCGCACTGACCATCACCGCAGGCGGCACGTGCTCGATCACCGCACCAATGGTCAAGATCAACTGAGGAACGGATGCCGCCCGCAGCAAGACTCGGAGACCTGACCAACCATCCGGGCTCCGTCGCCGGCCCTGGCGCCGCCAACGTGCTGGTGCAGGGTGCTCCCGCCGCCGCCGTGGGAGATCTCCACAGCTGCGCGCTGCCACCGACGGCGGGACCGCACCCGCCCTCCCCATTCGCCAAGGGAAGCGCGACCGTCTTGATCGGCGGCCGACCCGCGTTGCGGCTCGGCGACATGTCCGGTTGCGGCGCAGCGATCGTCACCGGTGCACCCACCGTGTTGATCGGAGGTTGATGTGAGCTCTGCTCAGCGCAACGACGCCGCCGACTTCCTGGGCCGCGGTTGGGCATGGCCGATCGCTCTCGACGACGACGCTCAATTGGCGACCGTCGCCTACGAGGACGACGTGCGAGAAGCGATCCGCATCATCCTGTCCACTGCGCACGGCGAGCGCGTGATGCGCCCCGACTTCGGCAGCAATCTCTCACGACTCGTGTTCGAACCTGTGACCACCGAGACGTTGGCGCTGGCCAAGCACTACGTCGAAGAAGCGCTCGAACGTTGGGAGGCGCGCATCGACCAAGTCCGCGTGTCCGTGGAATGGAAGCCGACGCGCGGTGAGCTCAGCATCGAAGTGCGCTACCGCATTCGGGCCACCAACACGTTTCACAACTTCGTCTATCCGTACTATCTCGTCGAAGGAGAGGCCCCGTGACGCAGCAAACGCCACCGCTCGACGGCCGGGATGCTACGTCTGTATTGAACACGGCAGTCAGCCTGGCCAGCGGACACGTGCCGGGGTGGTCGCCAACTGACGGCTCACTTGGCTGGGCGCTGCTCAACGCGCAAGCTCGCTTGGCCCACGTCATCGGCGGCCGCCTTGACCAAGTCCCGGATCGCGTCAAAGCGGCGTTCTACGATCAACTCGGACTGGCCCTGCTCGCTCCGCAGGCCGCCCGCGCGCCGGTTGCCTTCGAGCCGATGACCGGCACCGCGGATTCCCAAGTGAGCGGCGGTACACGCGTCGGTGCCACCGATCCGGAGCTGGACACACCGGTCGTGTTTGAAAGCGAGGCCGGTGCCGCCTTGGCGACGGCGCGGCTGGTAGAGGTCGTGTCTGCTTGGCCAGGGCGCGACGCGGTCAGTTTCCACTCGGCCGAAGCGATGCGCGGCGACCCCTTCACTCCGTTCTCCGGTCTGCAGCAGGTGGAGCACGCCTTGTACGTGGCGCACGCCGAACACTTTGCGCTGACAGGGGCAAGCACGGTGGCGGTCGAAATCGCGGTGGCGCAGCCTAGCGCCAAGTCGCTTCAGCTGGCCTGGCACTACTTCGACGGCGAGCGCTGGCGTTCTCTGTCGACCACCCACGACGGCACGAGCGGGCTCACGAAGAGCGGCACGGTCGAGCTGTCCGCGGATTGCGCCGTCAATGTCGAGACCCGAGTACACCGAACCGACGGCCTGTGGATTCGGGCTGTCCTTGACGAACAGGTCTCCAGCTCCGGGGGTTGCGGGTTGCCGGAGCTAGCCGACATACGCCTCCGCACGGTGATCGACCGAACCATCGACAGCTGTGACGCTCTCGCCGACGACGATCCAATCCAACCTGACGCGAGCTACGGCGGCGGCCAGAAGCTCGACCTGAGCAACGCCATCGAGCCCTTCGGTCCACGGCCAGCCCCAGGAAGTGTCTGGTACTTGCAGTGTGATGAGGCGCTGTTCCGCACGAACGCCGAAGTGAGCCTGTGCTTCACCAAAGTGGTGACGCCCGAAGAAGAGCTCGACGACGAAGCCGCACAGTTCGAGGAGCAGTTCACCGACATGACGGCCGCCTTGTTCGAGGCCGGTCTCGACGTCGCCCGCGCAATCGCGGCTGCGGGTGAGGCGCGGGCGGAACTGGCGACCTCGACAACCGAGGCCGACGCGCTGCGCGACGCCGTGGACACTCTCGAAGCGACGGTTAGTGACGTCGCCGGACGAGCCGGCGCCACCGTGGACTTGGTCTGGCTCGACGAACTCGTCGGACCAGCGGAGGATGTTGTGACCACTGCGAACGCCACCGCCGTCGGGATGGTCGACCCATTTTCTCTGGGAATAGAGTTGGCGATCTTGTCGGCGCTACTCAGTGGCAACCTCAGCAGCGTGTTCTCCCTCGTGGCGACGCTCGAGTCCCACAACGACACTCGCGTCCAGGCCGCTGGGAGCGACAACCTCACCGGCGTTGCGCGCAGCATCGAAGCGTTGCGAGCCTTGGAGGAGGTCACGCCGATCGGCGCCACCGTCGGCGCAGGCGCAAAGCTCCCGACGCTGTCCGATCCAGAAGTCTCATGGGAATACTGGAATGGGCGCGGCTGGGTCGAGCTCGCCATAGAAGGCGCTCCCGATGCATTGAGTTTGCGCGACAGCGGCCCCATTCACTTCACCGTGCCCCGGAATCTGGCAATGACCGAGGTCGAGGGCAGCGAGGGGTACTGGATTCGCGCTCGGCTACGGCACGGTGGATACGGCACGGTTCGGATCGTCAGCTGGCGCGATGAACACTCGCAGAAGCAGAACATCATGCCGATCGTCGAGCACCGACCACCGGTGCTCGAGCTCGTGCGATTCGGCTATCGCTGGACTTCACCGGACGCCTCGCCTCAGCACGCGCTGACTCACAACGACTTCCGGTTCGACGATGTCACGGATGCCACAAGCGGACGGGGCGGGCAGTTCGCACCATTCACGGCGCCGCCTGACCGAACACCGACCCTGTACCTCGGCTTCGACCGTGCGTTGCCCACCGACGCGATCGGGTTGTTCTTCGATGTCCAGGAAGTCCTTGGATTGGAAGCCGGTCCGGAGCTGATCTGGGAGGCGTACGGTGACGGCGAATGGCATGAACTGAGTGTCTCGGATGAGACCGGACACTTGGTGCTGCCCGGTTTGCTCAGCGTTGCGTATCCCGGCTTCCCGGCACCCGTCTCCGCCGACGTCGTCAGCGCGGCCGAGGCCACGGTGACCGTGCAGACACTGGAGGGCGCCGCGCGATTCGCGTCTGGGGACGAGGTGTTCATCGCCGTGGGCGGCGAAGGCGAACTCGCCGTCGTCGATGCCGTCGACCAGTACGAGGTAAGACTCCGCGAACCGCTCACCGAGGATCACTCATCGGCGACCATGGAGATCGCTGGGCTCGCTCGGTTCGGGACACCGCGCACCTGGCTTCGCGCACGGATGCGTGAAGATGGCGATCCCGCCGCGAGCCAGGTTGCCTCGATCCGAACCAACGTCGTCTGGTGTGAACAGCGCGAAAGCGTTTCCGACGAGATCATGGGCTCCGGCAACGGCGAGGCGGATCAGGTGCTCTGGTTTCGCAACGTGCCGGTTCTCGACGGCCAACAAGTCGAAGTGCGGGAACTGGAAGGCGCTCGCGCGGCAGTCGAAGAACCCATGTTGCGTGCCGAGCTGCTCGCCGAAGGCGTGTCCGAAGACCGCATTCGACTGGGCACGGACATTCGCACCGGCGACATCAATGCGGTTTGGGTCCGCTGGGAGGCGGTGGACAACCTACTGTTCGCCGGCTCGCGAGACCGAGTCTATACGCTCGAACGGTCGACCGGACGAGTGCTGTTCGGCGACGGCGAACACGGCGCCATCCCGACCGCTGGCAGTGACAACATCATGGCGCGCAGCTACCGGCATGGTGGCGGGGAGACCGGCAACTTCGACGTCGGCGAGGTCAACGAACTCTTGGCAGGTGTGCTGGCGCAGGGAGTAGACAACGTGCGCGCCGCGGACGGCGGCTCCGGCGGTGGCACGTTCGCCGACATTGTCGAGCGCGGCGGACATACGATCCGCCATCGGCGACAGGCGCTGACGGCGCAGGACTACGAGGACCTTGCGCGGGAAGCATCACCCGCCGTAGCTGTCGCACGGGCTCTGCCGACGCGCCGTGCCGACGGAACGATGGCAGCCGGCGCTGTGACGGTACAGATCGTCCCGTTCAGCAAGGACTCGCAACCGCAAGCGTCCTTCGCCCTGCGGCAAATGGTGCAAGAGTACGTCCGTCGGCGAGCACCCGCGGCAGTTGCCCACGGTGTTGCCGTTGTGCCTGCGACCTACTTGCCGGTGGGAGTCCGCGTCTCGGTGCAACCCAGGAGCTTGTCTCGCGCCGGCGAGGTCGTCACCTTGGTGAGCGAAGAAGTCCATCGGTTCCTGCACCCACTACTCGGTGGTGCGGACGGGCTTGGTTGGCGCTTCGGCGAGGATGTCTGCCTCTCCGACCTCGCGGCACTCCTCGAGAACATCGACGGTGTCGACTTCATCGACTCGCTGCAGGTGTCACGCAACGGCGCCGCGGCCGGCGAAGTGCTCGCCGTACCCGAGGACCGACTCGTGGTAGCCGGCACGGTCAACGTCTCGCTGAGCGGAGGAGGTTCGTAGTGCCGATCCCGCTCCCAAACCTGGACGACCGCAGGTGGGATGACCTCGTCGCCGAGGGACGGTCCGTTCTGACGCGGCATGCTCCCGGTTGGACCGACCACAACGCGCACGATCCTGGAATCACCTTTCTGGAGCTCGCGGCCTATCACTACGAGCGGCTTTCCTATCGTTGCAATCGCATCAGCGATCGGTTGCGCCGCAAGTTCCTGGCGTTGACCGGTCACGATCCGCGCGGTGCCCTGCCGGCGCGTGCGGTCATGTCCGTCGAGTTGCGCGCCGGAGCCGGGCCACTCGAGCTACCTGCCGGCGTCGAGTTCACTGCGGCCAGCTCTACAGCTCGTTCGTTCAACTTCAGCACGAGGCACACGAGAGTCCTTCACGACAACGCATTGCTCGCGTTGATCGGCTGGGACGGTTCGGCTGCCGTCGACCACCTACAATCGGCGCGGGATGGCCTGGCCTTTGCACCGTTCGGCAGCGACCCCGACGCATCCGCGACGACAGGCGCGGGGCCAGCACTGCTGCTCGGCTTCGCCGGCCCGCTTTCGGACGAGAAGGAGACCACGCTACATCTGGAGATCGTCGACGGCACCGTAGCCGAGCGCGAGCGGCTTCTTGCCGAAGCCACACGCCGGGTCTGTCCCGCGCCACCGGATTGCTCGGCGGGCCGCGCGAGCGTCGAACAGGCACTACCGGTGAGCGTGCACTCCCCGGCCGCGTTGCTAGCCGGGTGGAGGCATCACTCTGCGACGATCCTGTGGGAGTACTACGGCAACGAGGGCTGGCAAGAGCTGTCGCCCGAGAACGGGCAGGTACGCGACGAAACCAGGGCCCTCACTCTCAGTGGGCGCGTCGTGGTGCAACTGCCGGTCCCCACCGCACCAGCAACCTCGGTGATGCAGCCCGTCGCACTGCACGGCACCGAACCGGTCTACTGGCTGCGCGCCCGCCTGGTGGAGGGGCAATACGATGCGCCGCCTCGGCTGCGGCGCGTGCTGTTCAACGCCGTCGACCTCGAACAGGCCGCGGTCGCGTGGCAGGACCTCGTGATCGCCAAAGGCGTTTCGCCGGCAGCGGACCCGGTGGTCGGCCAACTGCAAACACTCTGGCTGCAATTCGACTCCACCGGTTCGGTGGTCGGCATCGAGGTCGGTGGCACCCGCGGCGCCGAGCTGTTGGTTCTCGATTACACGCCGCCGACCCCGACAGAGCAGGGCTCGATTCGTCTTCCCTTGCTGGCATTGGGAGCGGGCGAGGCGCTCCCTGACCAGACCTTCCAGCTGTTGTCGTCCAGCGAGGCCACGGCAGGAGCCCTTGTCGTGCCGTCGAGCACGCGGGCGTGGGTGACGGACGCGACATCGTGGCGCGCCGTGCGGCCGGTCGTGGACCTCGACGCATCAGGGCCACTCGACCTCGAGGCCGTCGTCGATGCCGAGGTCGGCGAGCTTCACTTCGGCGATGGGGAGCACGGGGTCACCCCGGCCGCGGAGGATTTCGTGCTGGCCGCTTTCCAGTCGACGTTCGGCGCTGCCGGCAACGTCAGGGGCAGCGCCACTTGGTCACTCTCGACATCATCCGCCGTCAATGCGGCCCTGCTCGGCGACCCTGAGTCGTTCGCCCAGGATCTTGCCGGTGTCGCTGCGCCGATCGGTGCAGCCGGCGGCGCGCCGCCCGAGTCCGTCGGCGACGCCGCCCGGCGCGCAGCACGGACACTCTGGGCTCACGAGCGCATCGCTGAGCTCTGCTCGGGAGAGGTGGCGTCGCTCGACGGCCTCGACCGCGCAACGGTGATCGCGCGTGAGGAGCCGGTACGAGCGGTCACCCTTTGCGACTACGAACGCATTGCTCTCACGGTGCCGGGGACGCGGATCGAACGAGCCCGTGCTTGGGCAGGCCTCGACCCGGCCCTACCGTGCCTCACGGCCAGCGGCACGGTGACGGTTGTTGTCGTGCCGCGACTGCCTCGCCGGCGGCCGATGCCGAGTCGGGCGTTGCTCGAGGAAGTGCGCCGCTACCTCGACCAGCGTCGAACCATCGGCACTCGTTTGATCGTGGCTCCACCGACCTACGTCGAGGTCGCCGTCCGCGCGACCCTGGTCGCGGTGCGGGGCAGCGACCCCGAGCGTGTGCGCGCGTCTGCCGAACGAGCTCTCGCGTCGTTCTTCGACCCACTTCGAGGCGGGCCGTTCGGTCGTGGGTGGCCGTTCGGTCGCAACATCTATTTCGCCGAGGTCATGGCCGAGCTGGATCGTGCAACCGGCGTCGCGCACGTGCGCTCGCTGCAGCTGGTGCAGGCCGACGGCACTGCACTGTGCGGCAACTTGTGCGTCGCCGCCAACGCGCTCGTCGCCCTCAGCGCAACCGAGCTCGAGGTAGCGGAAACATGACGTACTCACCGGGCCTGGCGCAGCGAACCGAGTTCCGGGGAGGCACCAGGCTACTCCGTACCGACCTGGCCCGAGCTGATTCCCGAGAACGCGCCGTCATCGGCAGACACATCGTGCACGGCCACGGCACTTGGGGCGTAGCGCTGGGGTTGCGGATGCTGCTCAGCGACGACCGCAGCGCGGTTCTCGTCACCCCTGGGTTGGCGTTCTCGTGCGACGGAACCGCGCTGGTCGAACCAGTGACTCGGGTCCTGCAGCTGCCCGCGACACCGGGGCGGTTCTTCCTGCAGATCGGAGTCGGCCGGAGAGTCGCTCCGATCGCTTGCCCGCCGGCCGCCTCGCCCGACTCTGCGCCGCCCGCCGTATCCTATTGCTGGGTAGAGTTACAGCGGGTTAGCGTGCGACCGCGCCAAGTCGTGCTCGGCGCGGCACGCGTCACCAACGGGCTCGGTACCCTCGAGCCGGGGCTCCGCGATCACACCCGTCGTCTCGAGCCGCCGCGGCTGGCAACGGCCGAGGAGTCCGTCGGTTGGAGCTTGTCGGGTTCGGCGTACCTCGCAACCGTCGATCTGAGCAACCACCGGTTCGGCGCAGCACCCCTGTGCTTCGCTCAGCTCGGCGCGGACGCTGCTCTGCCCGGTGACCTGGTCGGCCCTTTCCTGTCGATCGGCGACCGATCGGCAACAGAGTTCGACGTCGAAGCTCGCTTCGCGTCACCGACCGACGCGTTTGCACCGTTCAGCGGCGACGTCGAGGAGTGGCTCGCATCGGCGACGCTGCACTGGACCGCCGTCGAGGTCACGGCCGGCGACCTCGAGCCACCGATCGACCGAGATCGCATCTACGCCCTGTCTGGCGCTCGGGTCACCGATCTCCAGCGCTGGACAAAAGCACTGCGAGCGATGGAACCATGAGCCAATTCGAGATTCCGGAGCTGGAGCGAGCGCAGTTCTTCGACGGTCAGCTGCTCACAGCAGCAGATCTTGAGGCCGGGTTGCAGCGCCTACGCGACTTGCGTTGGCTGCACAACCGCGCCACGCACGGCTGGGGCATCGCGGTCGGCTTCGCCGCCGAGGGCACTGCCGGCGGCAACGTAGTGACTGTCGGCGCCGGCTACGCGATCGACATTTCCGGCCGCGAGATCGTGGCGCTGCAGGAAACGGTCCTAGAAGTGCCACCGATCGCGGGCACTGCCACCGGTGAACCGCGGGAGCTGTACCTCACGGCTTCCTACCTCGAGGATGACGAGCTGGAGACTGTCACCAAACGGCTCGGAGTCTGCGGAGCAAGCGGGGCAGTGCGGAGGCTCGAGCAGCCCCTGCTGCGCTTCCAAGACCCCACCGACAAGACCTCGGCAGAGCGCTACCGCGAAGGGCAAGACATCGTCCTGGCAACGGTCGAAGTGCTCGAATGCGTTCTCTTCGATGCCCCAGCAACCGTGTTGCGGCGCCAACTTCACCGGCGCAGCACCGCCTATGCCGCGGCTGGCACGACCCGCGCAGGGGCCACCGAGTGGACCTGGTGGCCGACCACCGGCGACCCCGCCGCCGTGCAGACCGTCGTCGACACCTCCGCTGCCGGATTCGGTCGGATACCGGTGTACTCAGCCAACGTCGTCGGCGATCGGATCGTGGCGAGATCCAGCTTCGGAATCTTCGAGATCCAGCACCTCCTGGATGGCCAGGTCGTGATCGCCGACCCGACAGCGCAGCAGTTCGTCCTGCGAATGCTGCTTCCGCGCAACCTGCAGCTCGGCGTGCTGCGCGACCTGAACGCCGATGCGCGGTTCTCGACGGCGACACTCTCGGCGCTGCGCGCCGATGCACGCTGGTACGTGAGCTGGATGGGAGTGGAGGCGCCGTGACCACAGAAGCGACCTTCCGCTATCTCAACCTGGAGCGCCGCTGGCCGCGCTTCGAGCGCACGGGACTGCGCATCGACGCCAAGGGCGGATTGAGGCTGGCGCCAGCGATCACTTTCGAGAGCGTCGTGGCCGGCACCGCCACCCCCACACTCCCGGCGGCGACCGGACCGGCCGGCATCGGCGTCGATTCCGCGGGAAACGTCTGGTACGCAGACCCGACCGAACACAGGCTCCTCAAGCTCGACGCCTGCTCCGACTCAGTCCAGCAACAGACCTGCATGGACGGGCCCGGACAGCTACCCGGTCAGTTACTCGAGCCGCACGGCGTGGCAGTCGCCAAGCGCGGAGAACGCGAGGTACTGATCGTCGCAGACTCGGGAAACCGACGCGTCCAGATCTTCGACCTCTTCACGTTCCAGCTGCTCGACGTCTGGTCGGGGCCACCGCCGGTGGCTGGCGTCCTCGCGCCCGGTGGTTTCGACACACCGTGGGACCTGGCTGTCGATCGGCGCGGTTGGGTGTTTGTCGCGGATCCTGGCCGCTACACAGGCAACGGACTGCGAACTGGGGGACGGGTCCAGCGGTTCTCGCTTGTTGGTGGCTTCGATCCGGAGTTCACCGCGACCATGACGGCGCAGCGCGCCCGACCGGCAGCGCCAGTCGGCGTCGCGATCGTGACGATGCCAAACGGTGACGAGCGACTGTTGGTGCTGGACGGGCATCCCGCGCGGGTACTGGTCTACACCGTCGACGGCAAGCTCGACGGGCTTGCGACCGAGACTTGGGCGGGAGCGCTGGCAGCGGAAGACGTGCCATTGACAGCGACGGTCAACGGCGACGTCCTGTACGTCGCCACTGCGGACGGCCGCCTCTTGAGCTTCGACGACAGCGGCAGCCTGCTGGGATCCGTCACCGACGACACCGCTGTCGCCGGGATCGCGATCGACTGCGACGGCCGCCTGATGGCGACGGGCGCGGATGGAGGGCTACGGCGCGAAGCTGCAGGTGGCCGTTTCGGAACGTGCGGCACGTTCCTCGCGGGTCCGTTCGAGGTACAGGGCCGTCAGACCGAGTGGCAGATGCTGAGCGCAAGACTGGCCGCGTTGCCTGACGGCACTCATTTGCGGCTGTTTGCACGTACCAGTGATGTGGAGGACGGTGCCGCTACTCAGACCCCACCGGCGCCGGTGGCCTGTGACGGAAGCTTGATCGCCGAGGTGCGCACGGCCGAGCAAACTGCGGCTCTCGACGAGTGGTACGCCGGCCCCTGGGACCAACCCGAGATCGGCCTGCGCAACGCTGCGGGCCGCTACCTGTGGATTGCCGGGATTCTGCAGGGCGACGGCACATCCACGCCGGTACTCGAGCAGCTGCGCGTCGACTTCGATCGGCCTGGGTGGATCCGAGACCTGCCAGCCCTGTATCGACGACAGGCCGGCGGACGCCGCCTCCGCAGCGACCCCTCTCAGGTGCGGTTCACGCTGCCGTCAGCGGACCGCGAGCGCCCCCAGCTCACCGTGCTGGAGACAGTCACGGCGGTCTTGGAGCGCACATGGGAATCGAGCAGCATGGCTCTGGAACGCCTGCCCACCTACCTAGACCCGAACGCTGCGCCGGACGAAGACAGCAACGGCTGGTTGGCGTGGCTGGCGACGTGGGTCGACCGAGGCCTCGACGAGCGCTGGAACGCGGCCCAGCGTCGCGCAGCCGTGTCGAATGCATTTGCCGAGCACGCACGCCGCGGGACGGTTGCGGGACTGCTGCATGCGCTATCGCAGGAGGCGGGTGTTCAAGCGATCCTGGACGAAGGTGCGCGACTACCCGGTCCATGGGTGCTTGGGAGCGGCAGTCGTATCGGATTGGATTCTGCACTGGTGGCGGCCGACCCACACGGCGCAGTCCTGGGCACTACTGCGCATGCCGATCGCTCGCATCTCCGCGACGGCGCGCCGCCGGGACAAGTCCTGTTCGACGAGTTCGTGCACCATTTCGTGGTGCAGGTCTACGCCGCCGATCTGCAAGGCAACGAACACCGCGGCCGCATCGAACACATCATCGAGCGCGAAAAGCCGGCACATACGAGTTTCGAGCTCTGCGTGCTCGAGCCGACGCTGCGCGTGGGGCTGCAAGCCACGCTCGGCGTCGACGCCATCGTGTCGCATAGCGACGCTGTCCGCCGGCCACGCCTCGGCGGATCGCTTTCAACGCCGTTGGCCACCCCACCGGGACCAAGGGAGCCAGATGCCGGACGGCGCGTCGGTGTGGACGCACACCTGCAGTAACGGAGGACCGAGATGTCGACATCAGAATGCTATTCCGCGAAAGAGCCCGCGCTCGCCGAACTGAGTGCGCCGGTCCGCAACCGCTATTTCTTCGGCAAGCTGCTCGACGCCCACCACCTCGAGCTCGAGCAAGATTACCTGAACCGCAAGCGATGGATGCTGAGCCGGCTCGGACTCGGCGCCGGCGTGCTCTGTGGGTTGCAGGTGCGCGCGATCCAGCGCGGGACGCGCCTGGAAATCGCACCGGGTGTGGCGATCGACGGGTTCGGCCGAGAGATCGTGGTGCCCGAGCCGAGCTCACCGATCGATCCCAGCCAGCCACTCGATGAGTGTGGCCGCCCTTCGGGCGCACCGTTGCGCACTGGCGGCACTGTCACCATCTGGCTTTGCTACCACGAGTGCGACGCCGAGCCGTCACGCGTAATGGTCGACGAGTGCGGCCCTGCCGAGAAATGCGAGAACGGCGTCACGATGGAGCGCTATCACGTGATGGTGACAGCTGGCGAGCCTGGCCTGCCGGGCAGGCTGTCGCCCAGAGAGTGTGCGGCGATCTTCGGCGAACCGCCCAAGCGTGGCACTCGCCGTGAGCTGATCTGCCGGTTGCTGTCCGGGCCCTGCCCCGACGTTGAGCAACCGTGTGTGCCGCTGGCGGTCGCCCGAATCGACGACAGTGGACGATTGTTGTCCGTCGACAACTGCGGGTTTCGAGCAAGCCTCTACAGCAATGCCATGCTGTTCGACCTGATCCTGTGCCTGGCCGAGCGCGTAGACATCTGCTGCGGAGGCAAGGCGCTCAAGGCGCTCGAGATCGTTTCGGGAAACTCGCAGAGCGGTACTCCTCAGCAGCCGCTTGCCGAACCGCTCGTCGTGCGCGTCACAGAAGGAGGCACTCCAGTCGCCAACGAGACAGTCGACTTCCTGGCGATCGAGGGACGCGTCGGCGAATCGGGGACCTTGGGTGCGAGCTTCCAAACGCAAACCGACGGTAGCGGGCTTGCGACCTGCCCGGTCTGGGAGCTGGGCCCGGCAGAGGGTGTACACCGCACGCGGGCAACGATCAGTAGTGGCATGCCGGCCATGGTCGAGTTCCAAGCCGCAGCGAAACAACCGCAGCTCAGCTTCCCCACGATCGAATCGGTCTGGCCGCCGAACGCGACTTCCCTACGCCGCACGAGCGGCGGGATCGAGTCGGAGTGGTTCCAGCTCTGGTTGCGACAGCCATTCATCGAACTCACTTTCGATCGCAAGATCTGGCTGGAACAGCTGCAGAACCCGACCAACTGGTTGCGCGTGTTCATGGTCTTGTCGCATGGCGATAACGAGATCGAGGTGGTGCCACTCCCGGTCTTGTTCGACGGTGTGGGTACGACGCCGATCACCGGCGTTGCGGGCGTACCGGCGCGCTACACGCTGCCACAGGCGCCGCGCACTACGGGCAGGCTCGTGCGTTTCCTCGTGCTGGTGCGGCCCGAGCCCGACCTCGTCTTGGATGCCGACACTCGAAGCCTACTGCTCGACGGCGAGTTCGCCGGCAGCGTGCACGAGCAGGTGCAGCTGGACGAGATCTGGAGCTTGAAGGTCCCACACGTCTTCAACGACGACGTCTGGAACGCGTTCGCGGCACCGACTCCGGCACCGGTGCTGCCACGCTCGGGTGATGGTGCCGAGGGCGGCCAGTTCCACAGCTGGTTCGAGCTGAGCCCGGAATGAGCGTACGGGACCGAGAATCTTCGCGCGGCGACAACATTTCCGAGAGCCGGTTGTCGTCAGGACTTCGATACCGCAACTCCCGGACGCTGAGAAGCAACACGGGCGTCTGCGCTCAGCGTGGCCGTCCGGCACCGCTGGATTCGCGGGCTCCGCTACTGTCGCGGTGCGCTCGGATCTTGGTTGCGACCCCGGCCGCGCTGAGCGTACGGGACCGAGACCCGTCGCGCGGCAACAACATTGTCGTGGCGACGCCGCTGCCGCTCCGACGAGTGCGGCAGCCGAGTTTGGTTGCGGCCGAGGCCGCGCTGAGAACCAACGGAGAATGAACATGACGACAACTTCGTGCAGCTGTTCACCGGCGACGAGCACGAGTGGCGGCGCCGCGCTCGAGCGCACCCGCTACTTCGCCGGCCAACTGGTCACACCAGAGGACCTGACCCAGGACCAGACTTGGGTGCGGGAGCGCGCGCGCCGCCGCAATCGTCTGCTCTGGGGTTGGGGCGTCGTATGCGGCGCCGCAGTCCGGCCCGGCAACGACCGCTGCCAGGTCATCGTCGAGCCGGGCTTCATCATCGGGCCGTACGGCGATGAGATCATGATCGACGAAGAGGCCGCGTTCGACGTCTGCGGGGTGGTTCAGGCCGACTCGTGTGACACGCTGCGGGCGGACCCGTGGTGTGATGACGTCCGTACAGCGTGCTCCCCCGGAACCCGCTACCTCGCGGTCCGGTACGTCGAGACGAACAGCCGCGCGGTGCGCGCACCATCGGGCTCTTGCGGCTCCTGTGAGCCCGACTCCTGCGAGTACAGCAGGATCCGCGAGGGGTTCGAGCTATGCCTGCTGGACGAGCTACCCGAGACCTACGATGCGACACCGCAGAGCACTGGTCTCGGGATCCTCAACCCATGCCGTGGTCCATGCGGACGCCCCTGTCCTCAGTGCCCCACCAGTCCTTGGGTGGTCCTGGCAGACATCGTGATCGACGAACAGTGCCAGTGGCAGACGATCGACTGCCTGCGACATCGCCGTTTCACCATCTCCTGGGCCGAGTTCGCGCACTACTGTGGGCGGCTCAGCACGGGACCGATCGCCGGGGCCCGCGCGACGCTTGGATTGGTGACCGGCTATACCGAGCTGATCGACCCGGAGATGGAAGTGCGCGCCGCCCCACCGGTAATGACTCTGCGCTTGCTGCGCGCCGATGGCAGCAGTGTCGGACTGCCGGCGTACTTCAACGTCGAGGCCGGTGAGACGCTCGGCGCGTTCCTCGAGCGAGAGGGCGCGAGACAGCTCTACGATCCGGTCGCTGATCAAAACTACACCTTGCGCGAGCTGTTTCGGCTGAGCGGAGCGGATGCCTCCACGACGCTCGCAAGCCGTGCGGCCGCGCTCGGCTTGCTCGAGGATCGCAAGTTGGAGGTGGTCGCAGACCGGGTGAGTCGGACCGCGTTGGAAGTCGTGCTTACTGACGACGGGATCGAGCGACTGGAGCGGGAGTTCCTCGGTGCGCCGGAGCGAGCGATCGCCATGCGTCTCACCGAATTGGTTGGCGGCACGGAGTTGGCGGAACAAGTCAACGCGCTACGGCAGCTGACCGTCGCCGAGATCGCCGGCGTGCCGCAAAGCGAGTTCGCCGGCGAAGTCAGCCGGGCTGTGCCCGAAGAGAAGCAAGAAGCCGCACGGGCGCAGGCGATGCAGCTGTGGCGCAACGCGCAGCGGACCGTGGCGATCGCGCGGCGCCGCGAAGACTCTTGACGCATCGCGTGCCGCGAGAATCTGTCGCGGCACGCAACGTGTGCTGGCGCTTCTGCACTCGTGTTCGAGTTGAACCTGTACAGCACATCCCTACTCTTGGTGTCGGGCGGCCAACCAGGGAGGCACTTGCACTCGAGGGCCCCGATGCGCGAAAGCAAGAGCACTTTGGTGGTGGGTGTTCCGCTGGTTGCTGAGGCGATGGCGGAGGCGCTAAGCAACTCCGACGCCAACTATGTCGTCCGCTGGGTGCACCATGACGAGGATGTCAGCTCCACGGTGTGTGCGCTGCAGCCCGACCTACTGCTGGTGGCCTGGAACTCGGGACGCGGCCGCGCGTGGGTCGAGGGTGCAGCGCGTTCGCCGGTGCAGGTGCGCGTCGTTGCGCTGGGCGTGCCAAACGAACGCGCGCAGGTTGTCGCCTGCCTGGAGGCTGGCGCGTGCGACTGGCTACCGTCCGATGCCGGGTTCGACAGCCTTTGCAACAAGGTCGACGCGGTCCTCGCCGGCCGAAACCAACTACCGGCCGACATCGTCTACGCGATGACCCATCGGTTGTCGGCGCTGGCGCGCGAACGGCGTCGCGGCACGATTCCGCTGACCGAACGCGAGCTCGAGATCCTTCGCCTGATCGATCTCGGTATGAGCAACAAGGAGATCGCGACATCCTTGAAGCGATCGCTGCACACGATCAAGAACCACGTGCACCATATCCTCGAGAAGCTCGAGGTCCCCACTCGACAAAAGGCCGCGCACTGGTACCGCAGTCGGATCGGCTGAACCTGTTTCGAGCTACAGCCGGTTGGAGTCGGTCGCTGGTCCAGCCAACAGTGGCATCAGCGCGAACACCTCTTGCCGGGACGCGGCACCGAGCTTGCGCAGGATTCGGTGCAGATGGTTCTTCGTGGTGGATATGGTGATACCGAGTGACCGCGCGATGTCCTTGTTGGAGTACTGAGCGGCAACGAGTTCCGCGATCTCCATCTCACGAACGCTGAGGGTATTGGTGACCGGGACTCCGGCGCCGCCGTTCGAGACTTCGTGCAACCGTCGCAGCAGATCACGCACCACGCTCGGCGGCAGCAGCGTGCGGCCGTTGCAAAGTTGTTCAACGGCGACGGCGAGGTCTCGCACTCCCCGTCCCGCGTCCAGCAGCGAGTTCGCGCCGGCAAGCAAGAGATCACTCCACTGGTAGTGTGGGGTCGCGACGTCGAACACCAGGACCGGGCCTCTGTAGCCGCTGTCGCGGAGCTCCGTCAGTGTGGCGCGATCCCAGTCCAGATCGCTGGACCGAATGAGGAACACACCATGACTCGGCAGATCGCTGCGGCGCGCGGGCATCGTGCAGCCGCCGGCACGCGGCGCTTGCAGGATCTGCTGAAGAGCACGGGCCAAGCTCTGAGCCTCCCAAGCCTGCCGGGCGCCGACCTGGATTTGAGCACAGGTGTTCACTGCTCGCTCTCCTCATGATCAGCCCCGACCTCTTGCACCAGCGCGGCAAGTCCGGGCCAACCCTCGAGCGCCCGCTCGGTGATCGGACGACGAAAGGCGCAAATCTGCCGACCCGGACCGAGTCCGACGACGACCAAGTCGGGTACCACGGAGAGTAAATGAGTCGTGATCCCAGTGATCGACGCACCGCCGGAGTGGTCGAGGATCACCAGCGCCGGCTGCATCCGCCGCGTCGCGTTGAGCAGCTCCAGTGGCCGAAACGGCATGCGCAGGTCGTGGACCTCGGCAAACGGAACGACGTCGAACACGGCCTCGAGCTGAGGCGTCCGCTCTGCTCCTAGTAGCACCCGCACACCGACATGTCAGCGTGCCGGCGCCGCAGCGCCAATGGAGCAACAGAGCCATTCGGGTCTCCGCTTGGATCCGGATCCCGGCACCCGCAGGTTCACGTTGCCCTAGCTCTCTCGATCCGGCTCGCGGGCGTGGGCAAACCGGCGCGGGCCTTGGGTTGACAACCCATCGGCCGAGCCATATTATCGACCCTGGTCGATTTCGACCGTAGTCGATTTTGATGCTCACCGCCCAGACCGCCACGCCACCTGGCACGCGTCAAGACCGCCGTCGTCGCCGGACGCGTGGCGCCCTGTACCAGGCCGCCCTTCAGCTGTTCGAGGAGAACGGCTTCGAGGCGACGACGGTCGCGGACATCGCGGAGCGCGCCGACGCCGGCAAGGGCACCTTCTTCCACCACTTCCCGACCAAGGACCACGTCCTCGTCGCCTATTGGAACGAGTTCAACGCGCGGCTCTTGAGCGAGCTGGAACGCATCCGCAAGCGAACGGCGCGGGCGCGGTTACTCGCGGCGATGGAGATCGCCGGCAGGGCGGCCAAGTCGGAGCCCGAGGTCGGTCGCGTGCTCTTGGGGCGGTTCTTCGTCAGCGCCGCACTCCTGGACTCCGACCGCGACAACGAGAGGCGGCTGTCCGGCTGGCTGTCCGACACTCTGCAGGTCGGCATCGATCGGGGCGAGCTGCGCGCCGATGCGGATGTCGAGAGTCTCTTGTTCCTGATCATCGCCAGCATGAGCGCGACGTTCCGCGACTACGTCTTGTCCGGAACCGGCGACCCGGTCGCGCTGATGAAGCGGCGCATGTCTTTGCTCTTGGCCAGCGTGGAGGTTTCGTGACCCGCACCGTTCGTTCGCCGCTCGCAGCGCGGATCGCTCACTCCCTCTGCGTCCCGCTGACCGTGCTCGGCGCAGCGATGGCAGGGCCGCTCACCGCCCAGGCCCTCGTCGACACCGAACTGACCCGCGGCCGCCTGCTGTTGGACCGCGTGAAAGGCTCCGGGCTCACCGCCACGAAGACCGGTGAAGCTGCGGAACGCACCGTTGCGATCTACCTGCCGCCCTCCTACCAGAGCCGCTCGAACGCGCGTTTCCCGGTGCTGACACTCCTGCACGGAATCGGCGGAACCCATCAAGACTGGACCGGGCCACGGCCCGGCGCCGGGCCGTGGCAGACGATGCAGGACGTGATGGATCGGGGGATCGCCGCCGGCCGCATCGCCGAGATGATCATCGTCGCTCCCGACCAGCGCACGCGCGGTGGTGGGAGCTTCTACGTCAACTCGACGGCCACCGGGTCCTGGGAGGACTTCACCGCCACAGACCTCGTGGCCCACGTCGACGCGAACTACCGCACGCTGACCGAACCCGAGTCTCGGGGGATTGCCGGCCACTCGATGGGGGGCTACGGCGCAATCCAGCTCGGCATGCGCCACCCCGACGTGTTCCGGGTCGTGTACGGAATGAACTCCGCCTTGTTGGGCTGGGCCGGCGACGTCTCGGAGACCAACCTCGCGTTCGCCCGCGCGGCAAACGCGACGCCACAATCGCTCAATCCGCGTCGAGACCTCTACGTCGCATCCTTCTTGTGCGTCGCGCAGGCGTTCTCCCCCAACCCAGAGAAACCACCGTTCTTCGCGGACCTTCCCTTCGAGAGCGCCGACGGGGGCCTGGTCAAGACCGCCGCGCACGCCTCGTGGACGCAACGCATGCCTCTCTACACGGTGGAGCACCACGTCGCGGCGCTGCGGTCGCTGCGCGGGCTGCGCTTCGACTCGGGCCGGTACGACGCCTACACGCACATCCCGCCGACGAACCGTGCGCTCTCCGAGCGGTTGACGCAGTTGCAGATCCCGCACGTGTTCGAGGAATACAACGGCGGGCACAACGATCGCGTCTGGGGCGAAGAAGGGCGGCTCGCGGCGGACGTGCTGCCCTGGTTCTCGCGCCTGCTGGCGCGCCAGTGACGGGCCAAGCAGGCGGACGGTCCGGTCAGAAGATCGGCTCTTGGCCCCGACGATCGTGACGTCGCGCGGCATGTCCGCGCGATGGAACGACGGGACAGACTGACCCGGTGGTATCGCGCAGAAGATGATGTTTGGTCCCAGCAAAGGGTTTCCGGTCTGCTGGATCACCGGCCCCACCGGGAAGCTCCACCGCTCGAGCGGTGAAACGATCGTGTAGCCGCCGCCCGGGTTCGTCGTCGCACCGTCCGACCCTCGCCCCTCGATGGACGGCGCAAGTTACGGGCCAGTGATCGTGGCCCGGTTGCTAGTTCCGTTGCTATGCACGATCTCGACGTGGGTGGCAGACTTCGGGATCGTGTAGGTCCAGCTAGTCACCGTCTTGGTGCTCCACTCGGAGCTCATTTGCTCCGACTTCACGACCTTGCCCTTCTTGTCGAGAAACCGGATCTGGGTCAGGGTGACCGTCGACCCTTGCGGATCGATCTTCGCTTTGACGTCGCAGGAGCCACTGTCTCCGGTCCGCGTCGCGGATTGGATGGTCACGGTCTGCGCGAGGGCGAGGGCGGAGGTGAGGAACAAGATCAGAACGAAACGACCGATGTGCGTGGTGGTCATGACGGCCTCGAGAGTTGGCTGTGCCTTGGGTTGATTGAAGAAGCGCGACCGGCTCGTGCCAGCCGCCCTCGTTCGTGTTGTGTGGGCGCCGTTGGTTCCGACTTCTTTTGGTTGGACCGTTGGACCGACTCCGCCCCAAAAAGGAGTGAGACGGATCAGCATGGTCCCCGGAACTCAACATGCACTTGGACCTGCCAAGCCCTTCACCGGGCAGGAGCATCGCATGTTTCTCTTCACTTCCTCTCGCCGCGGCCGGTTCGCGGCCGTTTCGGCTTTCCTGTTCGCTCTAACCAGCCATTCGCCCAACGCAGCCGCGCAAACATCTTGGAAGGTCGTCGGAGGCCTCCCTCTGCAGCTGAGCCAAGACGTCACGACTGCCACTGACATCCGTGTCCTCCATCCCATCGACGGAGAACAAACGGTCGCGTTGATCTCGGGCGTCTGGGGCTCGGTACGGGCCTGGGTCTTCGATCAATCCTCGGGATGGGCCCCGCTCAACACGGCCACGGCTCCGCCCACCGTCCAGAGCTTCAGCGCATGCGCCACGCGCAACTCTGTCTATCTCTTCGGTGGATGGGACCCGGCCGTCGGACCGCGCTCGGAGATATGGAAACTGTCCCAAACCGCGGGCACTTGGGATTGGACGAGCTTGATGACCATGCCCGACCCCGTTTTCGGCGGCAAGCCGCGCTCCAGGTACTGCCACGCCATGGCCTACGACGTGAACGTCGACCGCATCGTCGTCTACGGTGGCATCGCGGCGGGGTTCGGTGGAGTCTTCGGCGGCGGCTCGCCCGGCTACACCGGTTCGACCGGTGGCACGTACCTGCAGGACACTTGGTCGTTTACGCCGTCGAACAACACCTGGCATGTCGATACCGGCGGTGCTCCTGCCGCGCGCGCCAATCCCCTTTGTGGTTGGTCCGAGGGGCCCGTGGCGAACGGGGTTTTCATGGCCGGCGGGACGGACCTCGCTGGAAACCTACTGAACGACGGCATGTACTACTGGGACGCAGTCACCGGATGGCAACAACTTGTCACGAGCCCCCCTCCGTCGGTCACGCAGAGATTCCGCGGAACGCTGGAGTACGATGCCGACCGAGATGTCACAGTCGTCGCAGGTGGCATCGGTCCGCTGGGAACGCTCACTGACACCTGGGAGTCCTCCGACCAGACAAGCTGGACGCAGAGAACGGCTTCCATTCCGAGTTCCGCGGTCGGAGCATTCGTTGGGCTCATGGGCGCCTACCGCCAGTGCGATTTCGGGATCACCGCGCTCACGGTGCATCACCTCAGCTACGAATCCGACCACCTACCGGCATTCGCCGTGTCGGGCTCGACATGCCCCGGTGCGGCCACGCCTTTGATCTCAGGCAGTCCTTGTGGACTCCGGGCGTTCGTGGGTGGACTGCTGCTTGTCGAAGGCGAGCAGTTGCTTCCGGGTTCGCCAACGTTGTTGCTGCTGGATGGTGCCGCCACGGCGATACCGTACGGACCGCTCGGGTCGCCTTGCAGGTTGTATGTAGACCCAGCTACTGCGATTCCACTCGCGATGTCGTCTCCCAATCCGCAAGGCTACAGCGCCATCTTCATTCCCATCCCCAACCAACCCTCCCTCGCGGGTAAGAACCTCTATACCCAGATCATCCATACGGACCCGCAGGGACCGAGCAGCCTGAGCCTCTCGGCGCTCGGCACCGCTACGATCGGGAGCCTCTGACAACCGCAGCACCCCGACGCACAACCCCGACGCCAAGGGGCTCTTGCGCACCGGCCACGCCGGTACTCCAGAACCGGCGTAGACTCCTTAGAATCGGTCGGTTCCAGGCTGGCCCGGCCTGATCGCTCTCTCGCATGTTCGCACCCACGATCCGCACCGCCACGGCCGCGGGTTTCGCCATCGTGGCACCCGCCGCCCTGGACGCGACCGGCTGCCGACTCTTGGCGCAGTCACCGCCACTGCGGGCCGAGGCGAACCTCACCAACGGTGCAGATCACGAGCGCGGGACCCTGATCCAGTTCGCTCCGCGCCGCCGCGGCATCGCCCACGCGCCCCCTCCGGTGACCTCGACGCGCGGCACCGCACGCGTTCCGAGCAGCAAGCTCGTCTATCAGGCTTGGGCGATGGAGTCATCGCTCGGCAGCGGTGATCTCGACGTGTTCTTCGCCCGGTCGACCGATGGTGGCGTGACCGTCTCGACGCCGACGCGGCTGGAAGCGCAGACCGGCATGGCGCGCGAGGTCAGCGTCTGCGCCAGCGAGGACCGGGTGTTCGTGTCGTGGATCTCCAACGAGATCGGCACCAAGGACCAGGTCTACGTCGCGATCTCGGTCGACCAGGGCGAGACGTTTGCGCCGCCGTTGATGCTCAACGACCCCGCGCTGGCACAGGCCGGCGACGCCGACGAGCACTGGACGGTGGCGGCGGGTTACCTGTTCTACGCGGTGTGGGAGTTCGACGATCGCGGCCGCGTGGCCGGCGTTCCCGACGAGGACGTGCACTTCTGCCGGCTGATCGTCGACGAGAGCGGTCTGCAGAGCCGGAGCGCCAACGTCCGGCTCAACACGCCGGTCGGACTGTCGGACGTCAACTCGCCGATCGTCACGGCGAGCCCCGATGGCGGCAAGCTGGCAGTGCTCTGGTTCGACGACCGCGGTGCGCCGGACAAGGCGATCTACGGCGTCTGGTCGACGGCGCTCGGCTTCGATCTCCCCAAGGCCCAAGACCAACTGCTGGTCGGCGCGCCGGCGGCGACCGCGGCCAAGCAGAACGTGCTCGCCGCGCTGCGCGGCAACTCGCTGCACTTGGTTTGGGAAGACCGTCGCAACGCCGCCAGCGGTGGTGGCGCCGACGAACCCTTCTACGAGCGCTTCGACCTTGACAGCGGTTCGCCGCTCTACGGCAACGGTCGTTCGTTGGTCGATTGGAGCATGCCCGGCTTCGGCGATGCCGACCAACCGTGGATCGCGATCGACTCCGACGACGAGCGCAACGTGCTGGTCGCGTGGCACGACAACCGCGATCGCGGCGGCGCCGGCAACGACACCGTCAACGACCTGTTCTGCACGGTGAGTCGCGACGGTGGAGCGACTTGGTCGGCAAACCAGCGCGTCGCCAAGAACAGCGGCACCGGCACCGGCCAGCGCAACGAGGCCTGGGGAGCAGTCTGGCACGGAGACCACGCCGTGCTGTGTGCGCTGCGCTCCGAGCTCAACGGCATCGGCGGCCCCGGCGCCGGCACCGAGGACGTCGTCCTGTTCGTCTCGCGCGACGGGGCGCGACAATGGGAAGAGCAGCTGATCACCGCAGTCGGTTCGTCGGTCGGGCTGGCCAACGACATCGACAACCCCTACATGGCGGTGACGCCGACCCGTCTCGACGTCGCGGTTTCCTACTACGACGACCGCTATCCCAACTGGCAGGGGCACGGCGACCTCATCGCGCGAGGCCTCCGCCTGCCGTGGATTCGCGCCTCCGCTGACCCGGTCGGTGGTGCCACCGTACGGCTGCTCGTGGAGCAGATCGGTGAGAGCAACAACGGCGGCGGTGCACTGTTGGTCTACAACGGCATCACCAGCGGCACGGCACCAGGGGTGTTTCCGTTCGGCAGTGGTCTGGACATCGATCTGATCCCCGACGCCCTGACCATGGCCTTCGCTGGCATCACGCCGCTGGCCGTGCTGTCCACGCAGCCGGACGGAACGGCGACGACCATCCCGTTCACCCTGCCCGCCGGCTACCTCGGTCCGCGCTTCCAGGTGCAAGCGTTGGTGTTCGACAGCGCGCTGCGCGTCACCGAAGGAACCGACGTCCTGGCGTTCTGAACCGAGGCTCCGCTCAGTAGCGCGAGGCCTCGACCGCCCACGTCGACGGCGCCCGCCACACCTCTTCGCCCTGCGCGTCGAACTCGCGCACGTGGGCGTTCTCGGCGACGAGCGTGTGACCGTTGGCGAGGCGGTCCGCGTCGCTGGGCGCGTTGAGGTCCTGGAGCTTGGCGACGACGACGCCGTCGGGGTCGATCTCCCACACCGCGTTGAGGGTGCGCAGGGTGACGAGCGTGTTGCCGTTGACCAAGCGGTCCACATCGTGCACTGACGGAAGGTCACGCACTTCCCAAACCAACTCGCCGTCCGGCGCGACTTCCAGCACTCGATCACCGAGCGTATCGCCGATCAGCGTGTTGCCGTTGGCGAGCCGCTCCACGTCGAACGGGCGGATCTCGGTGTCGTAGCGCCAGACGATCTTGCCGTCGGGGCTCACCTCGATGACCTCCCCGGCAAACGTGTTGGCGATCAGCGTGTTGCCGTTCGGCAGGCGATCCGCGTCGTACGGGTTGCGGAGGTTCTCGTAGCTCCAGTGAAGGTTGCCGGCGAGGTCGATTTCGGACACGCGGCTGACCGAGAACTCGGTCACCAGCCAACGGTCCGTGCCGATCGGCTCGACATCCCAGGCGCCGTAGATCTCACGCTGGTCGTGGGTCACGCGGCCGTTCGCGTCCAGCTGCAGCAGCCGGTTGTCGGAGTAGTCCGCTACCAAAGTGCACGTCGGCGCCGCCGGCGGCGGGGCCAGCGGGGCTCCCAACGCGCCGTTGCGCACCAGCGGCTTCTGGGCCAAGTCCATCGTGAGCACGACCGCTTCGCCCACCGACCACGGCGGCTCACCGCTGACCGACACGAACAAGTACTCGTCGTCGGCGAGCACGATCCTGCCAGTGCGCCGCACCTTTCCCATCGACACCGCGACTGGCTCATCGGCCGCGATCTGCCGCGGCAACGCCACCGCCCCGAGCAACTCGAGGGTCGTGACCCGACGTGCCACGTGGCGAACGCGCGCGGCAACCCGAGGCCACTCGATCGCTTCCCTGCGACAGACCTCCGCGCCGACCGCCACCGCCACGCCAGCGGCGCTGCGACCGAACACCACGCGATCCTCCACGTGGGCGACCGTCAGCGGAGTCTTTTGGTCACAGAGCCACAGCTGGGTCTCGCCGTCGGGGAGGCGGACGCCTGGTGCCAGCTCGATGGTGACCACGTCACCCGACACGTGCACCACTCGCCCGACGATGACCCACTCGGTGCCGATTCCGTCGCCCGCGGCCAGCGGCGTCGCCGGCTCTTGCCGGGACGTCGGCCCGGGTTCTTGGGCCGTCCCGCTCCAGACCGGCAACGAAACCAAGACCAAGGCCATCGCCACCGCGCGGCCGCCGCGAGCCGACGGCCGGGTGCCACCCGGCCGCATCACCGCGGTCATTCGCCGGCGAAACGCCGCCAAGCCCGGACTGCGGGCGGCCGCTGCCAGAACCGGCTGCGGGCCGTGTGCACTCAATGTCATCAGAGCCTCCACGTACTGGCGCGGCGCCACCGGGCGCACCCGCAGCGCGCGAGCATCACAGGCCTGCTCGGCGCACTCGCGCAGCCGCAACCGCATCCACCAAAACAACGGATTCCACCAGTGCAGCACGGCGCCGATCGCTTCGAGCCGCGCCACCCAGTGGTCGCGCCGCTGCAGGTGCGCGAGCTCGTGCGCCAGCACCGCCGCGCGCAGCCGCGGCTCGAGCGCGACACCACCCGCAGGCCAATACAGCCTGGTGCGCAGCAGACCACCGACGCACGGCACGCGCAGCGCGCGCGGGCAGCACACGCGCGGCGGCCGCATGCGCAGCTGGCCGGCGATCTCTTCGACCTCGCGCACCAGCGACTGCTCCGGAGCACTCTGCGCACGGCACACGCGAGCGGCGCGGAGCGCGCGGCGTGCCGACCACAGGACGAGACCGAAGGCGCCGGCGAGCCAGCCGGCGAACCACCAACGGGAGATCGCGACCGCGGGCGCGACCACCTGCCGCTCGGCCGTGGGCCGCGGCTTCGACACTGGGGTCGCGATGCCATTACCCTCGGCGCCGCGCGCGGCCCGCGGCATCGCGGCGGCGGCGGAGGCGGAGGCGCGCTCGACGGCAAGCGCCGGCCGGGCCGCATCCGCGGCGTGCAGCGCCCCGGACTGCGCGTCGAGGCGAAGCTCGATTCCTGCGATCGCATCCCAACGGACCAACGGCGGCGCGCACAGCTTGACCAGCACCACCAACCACAGCACGTGCAGCACCGCGGGCCGGCTGCGCAGCAAAGGTCCCACCGCGACCACGGCCGCCGACAGCAGGGCGGCGATCACGGTGTTCTCGATCAACCAGTTCATCATCGTTGCACCTCTCAGCTCTTCCTGCGCCGCCGCTGGTCTTGCCCGGCCCGCGCCTCCAGCTCGTCGAGCAGGTCGCGAAGCTCGGCGAGCTCGCGCGCCTTCCACCGGCGCCCGGTGACGAACCCGTGCATCGCCGAGACGACCGAGCCACCCGCCAAGTCGCGGGCCAGGTCGTCGAGGCGGCGCGCCAGCAATGCGCTCTTGCTGACCGCGGCGTGGTAGGTCGCGCCCCCCGCGGTGCGCTCGCGCTCGACGAACCCCTTCTGCTCCAAACGATGCAGCAGTGTCTGCACGGTGGTGAACGCCCACTGCCCGGCGGGCAACAACGCGAGCAGCTCGCGCACGCGGCAGCCGCCGTGATCCCACAGCTGCCGCAGGACCTCGAGCTCGGCTTCACTGACCTGGGGAAGTTTCGTCACGCAGTCGCTCCACTACAGCGTGTCGTGCTATACACGACAGTTTGTAGTGTTGTCAACGGGGGCGCCCGGCACCGATCACCAACGTCACCGGGCTGCCCAGGGCCGCCAGAGGCAGGTGGACACCCGTCGCGGCAGGCGAACTCGTGCCGGTCCAAGTTCCAGGGGTACCCCGGAAGCGCGCCGATGGCCGGCCGCAGCCGGCGTCAGGCCGCTCGAGTACGCAGTCAACCGCGCCGCTGGGTCGCGGACGTCGACCGCGACACGCGCGCCCTCGACCGGCACCAACGATTCGTTGAGCACGCGCGACCGCGGCGGCGTTGAGTGGTAGACGACGCCACCGAGACCGACCACTCTGGTCCGCGATCGAGACCTCCAGCGACAAGAGGGTGCGCAACGCGAGAGAGATCCGCGGCCGGCTCGCGCAGGCGCGACCGTCGGGCTACCCGGCTTCTTGCGCCGTCCGCGCCCGGCGCTCGATCTCGCGGGCGCGGAGCTCGCGGCGCAGGATCTTCAGCACCGCACTCTTCGGCAGCTCGTCGAGAAACTCGATCTCACGGGGCACCTTGTAGCGGGCCAGCTTCTCGCCGCAGTAGGCGCGCAGCTCGTCGACGGTGGCGTTCGCATTGGCGCGCAGGACGATGAACGACTTGACGGTCTCGCCGCGGACGTCGTCCGGCACGCCGATCGTCGCGGTCTCCAGCACAGCCGGGTGCGCCATCAACACCTGGTCGACCTCGTCGGGGTACACCTTGAACCCCGAGCAGTTGATCATGTCCTTGGTGCGGCCGACGATGCGGAAGTAGCCATCCTCGTCCATCACCGCCAGATCGCCGGTGTGCAGCCAGCCGTCGCGCAGCGCTTTGGCGCTCTCCTCCGGCTGCTTCCAATAGCCGCGCATGACCTGCGGGCCGCGGATCACCAGCTCGCCCTCGGTGCCGACCGGCAGCTCGGTGCAGCCGTCCTCGGGATCGACGATGCGCACGTCGGTGTCCGGCACCGGAACGCCGACCGAGCCGATCTTGCGCGCCCCCTTCATCGGCGTGACGTGCGTCACCGGCGACGTCTCGGACATGCCGAACCCCTCGAGGATCCGCCCGCCCGTCAGCTGCTCGAACCGGTCGAGCACGTCCTTGGGCAACGGCGCGGAGCCGGAAAAGCACGCCTTGACGCTGGAAACATCGACCTTGTCGATGCCGGGGAAGTTGTTGATCGCGTTGAACATCGCCGGCACCGCCGGCAACAGGGTCACCTTGTGGCGCGCGATGTTGCGCACCATCACGTCGATGGCGCGCGGATCGGTCTGCAACACCATCGCCGCACCGCTCCAGATCGGCCAGTTCATGGCGTTGGTCATGCCGAACACGTGGAACAGCGGCAGCGCGGCGAGGATCACCTCCTTGCCGAGCTCACAGTCTTGAAACCAGGCGGCGACCTGCTGGGTGTTGTAGGCGAGGTTGCCGTGGGTCAGCATCGCGCCCTTGGACAAGCCGGTCGTGCCGCCGGTGTACTGCAGCACCGCCAGGTCCTCCATGCCGACTTCGACTTCGGGCACGGCCGGCTCCGTGGCGCGCACCAGATCGCGAAACAGGTGCACCTCCTCCGACGGCTGCACCGACGCGATCGCCGGAGGGTTGCGCCGCTTCAGCGTGAACGGCGCCAGCTGCCGCATCGGAAACCGCAGGTACTCGGGGATCGAGGCCAGCACGTAGTGCTGCACCGGCAGCCGTTGGCGGATGTCCGCGAGCTTCTGCTCGTAGATGAAGTCCATCACCAGAGCCACGTCCACCCCGGCGTCGGTCCACTGGTGCTCGATCTCGTACGCGGTGTAGATCGGGTTGGTCATCACCACGACCCCACCGAGGCGCAGCACGGCGTGGTAGCCGATCACCAGCTGCGGCAGGTTCGGCATTTGGATCGCCACCCGCGTCCCCTTGGTCACGCCGAGCGCGGCCAGTGCGGTCGCCATCCGCGCCACCTCGTCCTCGAGCTGGCGGTAGGTCAGCTTCGCATTGAGACAGAGGATCGCGGTGCTGTCGGGAAACGCCTCAGCCGTGCGCCCAACCCACCGTGACAGCGGCACTGGATCGAACTCGAGGCTGCGCGGGACCCCCTCGTCGTACGAGCGGTGCCACACGCGTTCTTCCATGGTGTCTCTGTCGGACGCGGACCCGACCCGACCCAAGCGCGAATTCCCAGCTTCGGCCAGCGCCGGTCGGGCTGGTCACAAGGGGGCTTCTTGTCACTAGTTCCGGGCGGCGACGAGGTTGCGAATCCGCGCCGAGAGATCAGAAACCGCCCTCGCGCAGCTCTTCCAACACGCGGCTGGCGTCGTAGATGACCGCAAGTGCCTGCTCGATCGCCTCGGTGTGTACGCAAACCGAACGCTGCACCCGGTCGCGGAACAAGAACTCGTTGCCGAGTGACTCGATGTTGCCGTCGAAGAGCAGGCCGACGAGCTGTCGGTCGGCGTTGATCACGGGACTTCCCGAATTGCCGCCGGTCGTGTCGTTGGTGCAAACGAAGTTGACGGACTTGGCCAGGTCCACGCGATCCCGACGCTGCAACCACACCGGCGGAAGATCGAACGGGTGAGTGTCGTCGAACTCGGCGTTGCGGGCATAAAGGCCGTAGAAGACCGTGCGGTGGGGTGCCACCGTGCCGTTGTAGTCGTAGCCGGCGACAACGCCGTCCGAGAAGCGCAGGGTGAACGTGGCGTCGGGGCTGACCGCCGTTCCGTAGGCCGCGAACAGCGCCTGCCCGAGGCGGGCGCCGAGCGCCTTCTCCCGCGCCGAGAGCTCGGCTTCGCGCGCGGCACCCGCGTCGGCCAACGGCAACAGCGCGCCGGCGACCACCAGCGCCGGGTCGGCGCTGTTGAACACCACGCGCGATCCCGACTCCGCCATCTTCTCCACCCACTCGAGCTCGCCGAGTCGGCTGGCGGTGGCGAGGTGCGCCGCCGCCTCCTCCGGCTGGTTTCCGCCGAGCACCGAGCGCAAGAACGGGTCGCTCGCCGGCAACCAGCGCGCGGCGCGACGCAGGTGGTCGGCGAAGGCCGCGGTCGCCACCGGGCTCATCTCGACCGGCATCCGCGCCGCCGTGCGCAGCGCGGCCTGATCGTCGGAATGGGCGGCACGGAGCAGCGCCAGCCCCTTGGCCAGATGCCGCGAGCCGCCCGGAGTGTGAAAGCGGATCGCCGCCTCGGCCGCGGCGCGCTCTCGCGCGACCTGCTCGAGACTGGACCACAGATCACCGTAGCGCGCCCGCAGCGCGGGATCGGCCTCGATGCGCCGCCGGAACTCGCGTTCGGCACCCGCCTTGGCCGCCACGAACTCCGCATCGAGCAGGGTCTCGTGCATACCGCGGTAGGCCTTTTGCGAGTTCTCGAAGCGCAGGATCTGCGTGCGCAACTGCGCTTGCGCGTCGCTACCGGCCGCCGCGTGGGTGCGCAGCACCTGCAGCTGGCCGTCGATCAGCTCGCGCACGATCGGATAACGCACGTCCGCCAAGAACCGCATCTGCGCCGCGGTCAGCTGCCGCTGCGTCGTCCCCGGATTGCCGGTGACGAACACCACCTCGCCGCGCTGCGCACCGACCTCGCTCCAGCGGAAGTGGGCGCCGGTGGTATCGGCCGGCGCACCGTCCTCGTACGCGCGGCACAGAGCGAAGTCGATGCTGAACCGGGGATAGGTGAAGTTGTCCGGGTCGCCGCCGAAGTGAGCCGTCTGCAGGTGCGGCGCACACACCAGACGAACGTCGGTGTAGACCTTGTAGGAGTAGAGGTGGAACCGTGCGCCCTGGAAGAGCGTGACGACCTCGTGACTCCACTCCGGCCGCGCGGCCGCGGCTGCCGCCAACACCGCGGCTCGATTCTCGGCGCGCTGCCGCTCGGCCTCTTCGGCAGACGCGTCGCCGGCGACCCCCTCTGCCATCGCTTCGGTCACATCCTCGGTCGCCATCAGCTGCTGCACGGTCAGACCATCCAGCCGCACCTCGTCTTCCAACCCGCTGGCGACGAAGCCGTCCGCAACCCAATCGCGATCCCCTTGGTTGCGGGCGATGTCGCCGCGCACGCAGTGATGATTGGTGAGGATCAAGCCCTTGGCCGAGACGAACGAAGCCGAGCAGCCGGCACCGAAGCGCAGCGATGCCAGCCGCACGAGATCGAACCAATCCGCGCCCGGGGCGAAATCATGCGTCTCCTTCAGGTATTCGAGCGGCGGGTCCTCGAACAGCCACATCTTGCCCAGGCCGAGGTTGGCCTGCGCGCCGATCGGACCGGCGAGGGCGACGAGCGCCGACAGGATGAGCGGGACCCGGTGCAGTTGCCGCAGCATGCACCGCATCATGCGGCTCGCCGCGCCGAGCGACAACGCCGACAGTCGACACCTCGGTCGCGATCGTCGGTGCGGTCGGCGGTAGGATGCCGGCGTGTCCGGCCCAGGCCCCGCCCTTGTCCTCGCCTACCGCCGCACTGGCAAGTTCGCCTTCCACGCCCTGATCGGCGCCTTGGAACGCGACCCGGAGCTGGCGGCGACGCCGGTGATCTTTGCCACTTCGGACGCCGAGATGGCCGCGGCCATCGTCGGACAATCCGCCGCCGGGCACACCACCATCGGCTGCTGGTCGTTCTACTCGCCCGACTTCACGCGCGCGGCCGGCGGCTTGCAGGCAGTGCGCGCCCGCACCGAGGGCCACGCAGCCCTGCACCTCGCCGGCGGCGTGCACGCCACCGCCGAAGCCGAGCAAACCCTGCGCGCCGGCTTCGACTTGGTAGCACTCGGCGAGGGCGAAGTCGTCCTGCTCGAGCTGCTGCGCACGGTTCGTGCCGGCGCGGACCCGCGCGAGAGCGCCGGCATCGCCAGCTTGCGCGGCGGACAGCTGCGCCGCAATCCGCGCCCCCCGCCGATCGAGCTCGACGACTATCCACCGTTCGCCTTGGGTCACCGCCGCTTCGGCCCGATCGAGATCACCCGCGGCTGTGCGTACGCCTGCAAGTTCTGCCAGACGCCGTTCTTCTCCAAGGCGCGCTTTCGCAACCGCAGCGTGGAGAACGTCTGCCATTGGGTCGCGGAGCTGCGCGACCGCGGCTTTCGCGACTACCGCTTTTTGACGCCGACCTCGCTGAGCTACGGCACCGCCACCGAGGAGCCCGACCTCGCAGCCGTCGACGCACTGCTGCAGGGCGTGCGCCAAACCGCGGGTCCACACGCCAAGATCTTCTACGGCACGTTCCCGTCCGAGGTGCGGCCGGAGCACGTCAGCGCCGAGGCGCTGGCGATCCTGCGCCGGTGGATCGACAACGACACCCTGATCCTGGGCGGACAATCGGGCTCCGATCGCGTCCTCGAGCGCTCCGGCCGCGGCCACCGCGTTGCCGACATCGAGCGCGCGGTGGCGCTGTGCATCGAAGCCGGCTTCGTGCCGCACATCGACTTCTTGTTCGGGTTGCCCGGCGAGGACCGCGAGGACGTCGAAGACACGTTGCGACTCGCCGAGCGCTTGTCGGCAGCCGGTGGCCGCATCCACGGACACACCTTCATGCCGCTGCCGGGAACGCCGCTACAGGATGCACCGCCGGGCCGCATCGACCCGCACACGCATCGCCGACTGCTGCGGCTCGCCTCGCGCGGCGACCTCTACGGACAATGGGAACGACAGATCGAAGTCGCGCGTTCGCTGGCCGACGGGCGCGCGAGGCGCTGACACCGGCGCGGCAGCTCCTCCCGACCATGCGTCCATCGCCGCACCCCATGGTGGACATACCCGCGCCTTCGAGGGAGCGCGATCCTCGTGTTCCGCGCGGATCGGGTCAGATACGCCTCAGCCGCTGAACGCCTCGGCCAGCAGCAGCTCGCGCAGCATGCCCGCCAGCTCGGCGAGGTGGGTGCCCTGCTCGTCGACGTCCACCGCCGGGCGCGTGCGTTCGGCCATGATCGCGTAGACGACGGTGCGGCCATCGCGCTCGCACCAGCCGGAGAGCACCCGACATTGTGGATCGCTGTTCAGCGCACCGGTCTTTTGGAAATGCGCGCCCCAGTTCGGGTGTTGCTCCGACCACATCGCCGCGCGCACCGCGGCGGTGGTCGCCGCGTCGAGCCCGGGTACGTCGCCGCTGGCAAGGGCGCACAGCACCGCCGCCAGCGCGGCCGGCGTGGCGGTGTTGTCGCCGGTCACGTCGCGGGCCGCCAACATGTAGCGCCGCGCGCGCAGACCATCACCGGCGTAGCCGCGCGCGTGGATCGCCGCGGTCATTCCCGCGGGCCCGCCCAAGACCGCGGTCGTCAGGTTGGCGGCCGCGTTGTAGACCGGGTTGGTGACGCGCACTCCGTCCGGCCCGCGGACGCTGCGCACCATCGCCCAACCCACTTCCCGCACCGAGGCGGTGCCCAGCTGAGCACGCACGTCGGCGCGCACCGCCGCATCGAAGTGCGCGATTGCCGGATGGTCGGCATCGGCCGCGATGTCCACGCCGCCGGGCAGCGGCGCGTCCAAGGCGTTCGCGTGGGCGGCGAACAGCTCGACCAGATACGCGGTCTTGATCGAGCTCGCACAGGCGAGGGGCACGTCTGCCGCCAGCGCGCAGTGCGGCGTCCCGTCCGGCGCGCCGACCCACAAGCCGACGCGGACATCGGCCACGCTGCCCGCCATGCGCACGACCGGCGCCGACGGCGGCGGCGCTGGCGGCGCGCTGCAGCCCGCCGCCAACGTCAGCGCGGCGGACAGGGCGAGCGCGGTGGAGAGCGACGGTGCAGGGACGCGCCGGCGGTTCCGCGGAGTGAGCATCGACGCCGATGCTAACCGCGCTACGGGTCGCCGTGCGCCTCGGTCAACGCCACCAGCACCAGCCGGTCGCCGGTGTAGGGCCGGCGGCCGTGGGACAGCCGCATGTTGTCGAACAAGTGCACGTCGCCCTGCTGCCAGGGCCAGCACAGCTCCTCGGCGGCGTAGGCGGCGTTGATCTCGGCGATCGCCGCGGGGTCGATCGGGCTGCCGTCGCCGAAGTAGGTCGCGAACGGCAGGCCGGCCTCACCGAACTCGTCGAGGAGCGCGTCGCGCACCGCCGGGGCGCGCGATGAGATGTGGTAGAACGCGGCGTGGTTGAACCACAGCGGCTCGCCAGTCCGCGGGTGGTGGCGCACGGCGGGCCGCGTTTGGCAGGTGCGCAGGCGGCCGTCGGCCTTCCACTCGACCTCGATTCGATTCGCCGCGCAGAACCGCTCGACCTCGGCGCGGTCCTCGGTCTGGAACACTTCCTGCCACGGCAGACCGAAGCCGTCGTTGTAGTTGCGCACCAGCTGCCACTGTCGGCGGGCGAACTCGGCGCGGACCGCGGGATCGATGCGCTCGTGCACTCCGTGCACGTCGGCGATCGGCGTCTCCCCGCCGGTCGCCGCGGGAACCATGCAGGCCATGAAGGCCTTCAGCGACCACTGGCGCCAATAGCTGCCCTCGTTGTGCTGCGGCATGTGCTGGTCGGCGGGGAACACGGTCGTGCAGTACAGATTGGAGCCGTAGCTCTTGCGCGGCGTGGTCCGGTCCAGATACGGCAGTCGTGGTCCCTCCGAGACCGCGTCGACGAACGCGCCGAAGCTGCCGGGCCCGTCGCCACTGGCGACGGTGAAGCCGCGAAACAACAGCGAGCGGTGGCGCTCGAACAGGTGTTGGACGAGGTCGCTGTGCTGCGCTCCCCACTGCGCCAGATCGAGCCCGTCCACTCGGGGGCGCACGACCACGGGATAGGGCTGACCGGGCAGCAGCGGGGCGACCTCGATCAAGTCATCGGTGGCGAGGCGGACGGCGCGGCGACGGCCGGCGGGCGGAGGGGCGTGGGGCATGGCGTGGCGAAAGAAGGGCTCCGAGGTCGCCGAACCCTATCGAGCGCCGCTTACGCTCGACTTACGCGCCGGGGACGTCGAGCAGACCGGCGATCCGCCGCGTCGCCGCCATGGGCGAGATCCCCAGGGCGCACTGCAGCGCGTCGCAGCACGCCTGATACTGGTCGAGCGCCTCGGCACGGCGACCCTGGTCGGCCAACGCTTGGATCAAGCTCTGATGCAAGTCCTCGCGCAGTGGATCGATCGCGACGCCGCGGCGCAGTGTGGTGATCGCGCATTCAGGCTCACCAAGCCGCAGAGCGGCGTCGCTCAGCAGCGCGACGATCTCCAACGCGCGCCGGCGCTGATTGACACGCTCGGCCGCCAGCCAATCGCCCTCCTCGCCGGCGAAGAGATCGCCGCGGTACAGCTCCAGTGCCCGCTGCCAATGATCCACGGCTGCCCGAAGCTGACCCGCCCGGACCGCGCCGTTGGCCGCCGCGGCACGCTCGGCGGCGGCCTGCAGATCGGTCCAGATCGGAGCATCGACGCGCAGGGCGTAGCCGTCTGCGGAGCCGTCGATGAACTCGCGCACCCCCGACTCCGTTCCCGCCAGACCCTGCCGGAGCGCGTGCACGACGCCGTGCAGCCGGTTGGCCCCGGGCGCGCCCTCGACCTCGGGCCAGAGTCGTTCGACCAGCGTGCTGCGCGGCAATGGAGTGCCCCGGGCCAAGACCAACATCTGCAACAACGAGCGCGCCTTGCGCCGGCGGAAGGCGGAGTCCGCCATCGGCACGCCGTCGACCGCGACCTCGAACTCACCGAGACAGCGCGCTTCCAAGCCGCCCCGCGGTTGCGCCGCCACGCGCGCGGAGCGCACGGAGGACGCCGTCCCGGTCAGCGCCTCGACCACCGGCAGATCGCGGCCCGTCGTCGCCGGCACGGCATCGCCGTAATCCAAGACCAACCGGGCACCAGGCGACGGCAGCGGGATGCAGCACGGCGACCGCACGCCAACGGCCATCCGGCGGCACGCGGCGGGCCAGTCGCGACGCGGGCCGCACAGCTGCTGCACGGTGCCGGTCTCGACAGCAGGGCACTGCGCCGCGGCGGCTCCCCCACGACACGCAGCGGCGACCCCGCCCTCGGCGACGACGTCGTCGGCCGCGATCCAGGTGACCGACGCGGCGCCGGTGGCGGCCGCAACGCTCTTCAGCAAGACGCGCGTTTCGTCGCGCGCACTTTGCTCTTCGGCCATCGCCCGCTGCAGCTCTGCTTCGAGCTCTTCGAGCCGGCTGCGTAGCGCGGCGCTGATCATCCGCGCCGCGACACCGAGCAAACGCGGTGGACGCGCGGGGCTCGGTTGCTCGCCCGTCCACGCGACCACGACCTCGCCGATCGCGGTGTTGGAACCGCCGAGCGGCTGCCGCGCCACCCCGCGCGCGCTCGGCGCGTGATCGTCCGACAGAGGGGCCGCTTTGGCGGGCACGCGGAACACGGTGACTGCCGACGGCACTGCGTCGCTCGACGGCCGTGCCCGCAACCGCAGCTCGACCACCGTCGCGCCCAGCGCGCGCCGCAGTAGCTTGGCCGCGCGCTCCAGTCCCTGCATCGGCGGGCCGTCGTCGAGGGCGTCGACGATGGCGCCGATCCAAGCCTGTTCGCGGCGAGAGGCAGCCATTCGCAAGGAGTCTAGCTGGTCTTCGCCGATCCGGCAGGGCCCTTCGATCCCCCGCGCAGTCTCCAGTGCACGTGAGGGTAGCCCAGCGATCTGATCGCGGTAAGCGCCGGGTAAGCGCGCGCGGATACAGATCTCTCACCAACAACGCGCAAACACGCCATGGACCCCGCCCCGCGAGTGCATCCGATGACCGTCACCGAACCCTCGATCACCAAGATCGAACGCATCCACGCCCCGAGCCGCCGCCAGTTCACGAAAGAGTTCGTCGAGCAACGCAAGCCGGTGATCATCACCGGCGTCGCCGATCAGTGGCGCGCGTTTCGCGATTGGACGCCCGACCGTCTGAAGCGCGTCGCCGGCGACGCCGAGGTCGCCGTGCACTACAACGCGCGCGGCAGCTTCCACGACTGGTACACGAACCCGACCGCGCGCGAAGACCGGCGCATGAAGCTCGCCGACGTGATCGACATCATGCGCGGACCGCGCGAGCGCGCGCACCACTACTACATGACCGAGCACTTGCTGGCCGAGATCTCGGCCGAGCTGTGCAACGACTTGTCGGTCGGCAGCTTGATCGACGAGCGTCCGGTCCGCGGCGTCTGTACCGGCCCGACCTTCTTCTTCGGCTGCGACACGAGCATGCCGGCGCACTATCACTCGACCACGGAGGCGTTCATGTGCCAGCTGCAGGGCACCAAGCAGGTGATCCTGCACGCGCCCGAGCAGACGCCCAACCTGTATCCGCTGCCGTGGTATGCGCCGGGCTACAACTTCAGCCAGGTCGATTGGTTCCGTGACCACATCTGGAAGAACGTGGACTACGAGCGGTTCCCGCTGGTCAAGCGCGCCGAAGCGCTGGAGTTCACCGTGCACCCCGGTGAGATCTTGTTCATTCCGATCCACTGGTGGCACGTGACCAACGTCGACGGCTACCAGCTGTCCATCACCTACTTCTTCAAGTCGGATCGCAGCCGCTGGTGCTATCCACACCCGGGGCGCGAAGTCGAGAACCACGAGGCCTACCGCTCGTTCCGCGAGCGACGCGCAGCGGAGGGCAAACCGGTGCCAGAGGGCAGGGCCGGCCTGACGCTGTACGAACGCATGCACCTTTGAGCCGCCGGCGCCACGAGTCTTCGAGCTTCGACAACATTTTCGAGGCGACGCCGCCGACATGGCAACGTCGCCGCCGCGCCGGAGGCTCGGAGAGACAGTGCCTCCGGGCTCAGCGCGCGCTCCCGCCGCTGGCATCGATCCAACGACGATCCGACGCACCTCCAACCCACCGGGCGCACGCTTGCCGCCGCCGCCGACTGTGCGTACCCTTGCGGCGCGATGGATTTCGAGCGCGGCGGCGACGGGAGCGAAACGCTCGTAGTCGCAGACACTTACGAGCACGCTGACGACCTCGTCCGAGCCGGGGTCGACAGCGCGCACATCGTCGTCAGCAAGGACGCCGACCAAGCCGCCGCCCTCCAGCACGCCCGGGAGGGCCTGCGCGCGGGGCGCGGGCCTCTGCCACTGCGCCCGTTCGCGCCGGGCGTGCGCTGCCTGGTCGTGCTGCCGACCTACAACGAGGCCGCCAATCTCGACCGCGTCGTCGCCGATATCCTGGCTTACCTCAGCACCGACCTGCTGATCGTCGACGACGGCTCGCCGGACGGAACCGGCGCGATTGCCGACCGACTCGCCGCGGCGGATCGGCGCATCCGCGTGTTGCACCGCCAGGGCAAGCAGGGGCTCGGCACCGCCTATCTAGCCGGTTTTGCCCGCGCCATCGCCGAGGACTATGGCCTGGTGTTCGAGATGGACGCCGACTTCAGCCACCCGCCCTGGGACCTGCCGCGGCTCGCCGCGTTCGGCCGCCACGCCGATCTCGTCATCGGCAGCCGCTATGTGCGCGGCGGCAGCACCTTGGGTTGGGACATGCGCCGCCGGCTGCTATCGCGCGGCGCCAACCTGTACGCGCGCACGCTGTTGACGCTGGGGGTGCGCGACACCACCGCGGGCTTCCGCTGCTTCGCCGTCGACAAGCTGGCCCAGCTCGATCTCTCGAGGGTTCACGCCGAGGGCTACGCCTTTCAAGTGGAGATGGCGTATCGCATGCGTCGGGCGGGATTCCGCATCCTCGAAGTGCCGATCCACTTCACCGACCGCCAGGTCGGCGACAGCAAGATGGATGGCCGGATCGCGCGCGAGGCCATCCGGCTCGTGCCCGCACTCCGGCTGCGGGTCCGGCGCAACAACGTCTTGCGCTGACCAAGCGCGGGCCCGAGACCCGAGCACCGGGTCGCGATCAGCCGCGACGCTCGCGCCGCTCGAAGTCCTGCGGCTCGACCCGGAAGAAGTCGTAGACGCGCTTGCGAAACGCGGCCTTGCCCAGGTCCGACGCCTCACTGAGCCGGGGGGCGAGGACCAGGGAGCGCGCCATCGTCTGCAGCCGGAGCTCGCTGCGGCCGTTGTTGCCGGGTGCGCGCAGCGCGTTCCAGGGCAGGACACAGCAGCGCGTGGTCAGGCTGGTCTTGCCGACCAGCCGCGGCGGCACCGCGACCACGGCGAACGCCGCCTCGGCGGCGGCGGGAGCGATCACCAGTGCACTGGGCGCGCCGATCACCTGGTCGCCGGCGACCACCTGCCAGCGCGACAGCTCGGAGGCGTGCAGCAGGCCCGAGCCATCGGCGGGGCGCCCGCCAACTCCGGCACGCAACGCCGGCCGGCTGCGCGGCGCGGGCCGCTGGGCGGTCGGCATCCGCCCCAGGTCGGCGGCCGACAACGCGATGCTGAAGCCCTCTCGGTCCGGCACGTAGGACAGCAGCTTCCAGGGCACGACCACACCCCGCTCGGTCTCGGGCAGGGCGAGCACGGCCGAGCACAGCCGCCCACTGCGCGCGTTGATCGTCAGATCGACGATCCGCGCCACCACCGCGGGGCTGTCATTCCGAGTGACGGTGGCGCCCAGAATGCTCCGGTGGTCCAGCAACACCGCCGGCGGCTCGGCCCCAGCGCTGCTTGCGGGGCCTTGGCCGAAGGCGACGCCCACCAGCAGCGCCCAACAGGGAAGCGACGTCAGAGCCAAGCGCACAGCGCGTCGTGTAGCCATCCGTGTCCTCATATCGCCCATGGGAAGGGCTCGGCCGTCAAGACCGGGCGTCCGCCCCGGTGTTAGCCTCTCCTCCCGGTTGCCGACCCCTCCCCGACGTCAGCGTCGAGGCGGCACCGGCGTCTCGATCATTTCGTCGCGGTTTCGATGTTCGCGGCGCGTCCGCGACCCCCGCGGGTCGAGTCCACGTCCAATCCGTCCACTCCGCGCTCGCTCGAGTCCAACGGCACCACCTTCTCGGTGGGGATTCCGTCGGCGAGCGCCGGCTCGGCCGGGCCACCGCCGGCGGGAGCGCGGAACGCCAACCACAGCACCAGACCCGCCGCCGCGGCCATCAGGGTCGCGACCGCGACGGAGCCCGCCTTGGGCAGCCGGGCGGACGGAGAGTAGCGCTTGGACTCGAGAGCTGCCTCGAGCTCGGCGACGAACGGATCCACCGGCCGCGCGCGACTGTCCCACAGATAATCGTCACTCATCGCTGTTCTCCCAGGGCCGCAGCCGGCGGCGCAGGATCTTCATTCCTCGACACAGATTGACGCGCACGGAGCCCTCGGTCATGCCGACGTGCTGCGCGATCTCCGCGCCGGACATCTCCAGCAAGAGACGCAAGATCAGCGGCTCCCGATAGCACTCGGGCATGCCGCGCAGCTGGTGCAGGATCTCGTCCGCTTCGAGCGGATCACCGCTCGGCGGAGCCGCCACCGCCTCGGCCTCGGCCAACGGCAGCGAGCGCCGCTGCCGCCGAACCGCGAGCGCATTCCGTCCCATGTTGCGCGCGATCGCGCACAGCCATGAGGGGAAGCTCTCGGGGTTCTTCAGCGAACCGATGGCGGACAGCGCCGAAACGGCGACCTCCTGCATCAGATCCTCGGCCTCGGCATCGGGCACCATGCTCAGCAAGATCGCGTGCACCGTCGGTGCATAGCGATCCCACAGGCGATCGAACGCCTTGCGGTTGCCTTGCCGGGCGCGCTCGACGAGCGCCACCGGCCCGCGTCTGGCCTCCGCGCCGGCGTCGTCGCCACGGGAGCCGCGCACGAGCGCACGCCGAAAACTCCGGCGTCCCGAGCGAGAGTCATCGCCGAACGGCAGTGCGCTTGCGGGCATGGTGTCTGAGCGAGACCGGAATCGTGAGAGAAGCAGCTGCATCTCACCGCCGACACGACCTCCAGCCAACCGCATCCCGTCGCTGCGGAGCGCAGCAGCGGAGGCGGCCAGTCCAGGCCCGTCGATGGAACAGCGATCAAACATCCAAGCTATGGCTATATCCAAGCAGCGTCGATGGGGGAGGTACCGGACCCGGTCCGCCTGGCGCTGTTAGCGAACCTGCGTAGAAAAACCACCCGGGCCGGAACGGCCGCGGCTCCCCAGAAGCCCGGTAGCACGGCGCAAAGCACAAACTTTTGTTCGATAACGGGTCGCTTGCCACCAGGTCTTGGGGGCTGAGCGGCGGAAGTCCTCGCGGACCAAAGCGCTCCGTTCGACCGGCGCTACAGGCGGGCCTCGGGGCTGGGTTGGACTCCCCCCGAATTCGACTGCAACTGACGACTACGGCAACCAGCGCCCGGTCGCACGTTGGGCAGCCACGGATTTCTCCTCCCCGTGGCTGCCCTTCTTTTGTTTTCGGCTGCTCTTCCCGGCTTCTCGTCCCGGCGCGCTTCGGTGGACGGCGTGACCGCCGGTCTCCGCCTCAGGGCGCGGTCGAGGCCAGCCGCTCGGTCTCGATGTCGGCCAGCATCCGGGCGGTCACGTCGCCGGTCGGATACTCGCCGTTGAAGCACGCCATGCAGAACTCCATCGGGGCGCCCTCGTCTTCGTCCCAGCGGACGGCGTCCACCATGTCGGCGAGCTCCTGGTAGAGCAGGTGATCACAGCCGAGCTCTCGCGCCACTTCGGCCACCGCGCGTTCGCGGGCGATGAAGTCCCGGCGCGTCGACATGTCGATTCCGTAGGGGCAGGGGTACTTGAGCGGCGGTGAGTAGGACGCCAGGTAGACCTTGACCGCCCCCATCTCGCGCGCCAGCTTGACGATCTGCCGGCTGGTATGGCCGCGGACGATCGAGTCGTCGAGGATCAGCACCCGCTTGCCCTCGAACTCGACGCGGATCGGGTTGAGCTTGTGCCGCACCGAGCGAGCACGCTCATCGTCGGACGCCATGATGAACGTGCGCCCGACGTAGCGGTTCTTGACGAACCCCTCCCGATACTTGACGCCGAGCGCCTCGGCCATCGCCTGAGCCGCCGTGCAAGACGACTCCGGCACCGGAATGACCGCGTCGACTTCCAACCCGGTCTTGCGCCAAGCATCGGCCAGCTTCTGGCCCAGCCGCATGCGCGCGCGATAGACCGAGACGTCGTCGAGAAACGAGTCCGGTCGGGCGAAGTAGACGTACTCGAAGATGCAGGGCCGGTGCGGCGAAGTTCCCACCTGGAAGGTGTGGACGCGCTGCTCACTGTCGATCCACATCACCTCGCCGGCGCGCAGGTCGCGCTCGACCGAGTAGCCGGCGACGTCGAGCACGACCGACTCGCTCGCCACGGCGTAGAACGTGCCGGCGTCCGTCACCTTCTTGCCGACGATCGCCGGCTTGATGCCGAACGGATCGCGAAAAGCGAACATGCCGGCCCCGGCGATGGTGCCGACGACCGAGTAGGCGCCGCGCACGCGCTCGAACACCGCGGCCACCGCGTCGCGGACCAGCTCCGGTGAGACCCCGCTGTCGCTCCGGCCGCTGATCAGGGCGTCGGCAAACACGTACAGCACGGCCTCCAGATCGCAGGCGCTGGCCATCGGCACCTCGCGCTTGGCGAAGTAGTCGCGCTTGAGCTCCTGGAAGTTGCTGACGTTGCCGTTGTGCGCCATCGCCACCCCGACCGGATACTCCAGCCAAAACGGCTGCACGTCGGTGTCCTCGCCGCGCCCCACGGTCGGGTAGCGCACGTGGCCCACGCCCATGTTCCCCTTCAGCCGCGCCAGGTGCTTCTCGGTGAAGACCTCGCGCACCAACCCCCGGCCCTTCTTGGCGTGGAACTTGGTGTCGAAGGTCACGACCCCGGCGGCGTCCTGCCCGCGGTGTTGGATGGCGAGCAGGCCGGCCAAGATCTCCGGCAGGACGTCGGTGCCCGGGGGGCCGTAGATGGAGATGAAACCGCACATGAGAGCAGCCGCTGGGAGGAGGATGGTGCCACCGCGGCAGATCCGTGCCGCGAAGGAGCGGGGAGTTTACCATCCGCCGCTCGCATCGACCCACGCCTGCTGCCACGACATGCACGCGCTCTGCAATCTCAATGGCGAGATCACCGCCGAGGCCGAAGCCCGGATCCCGGTGCTCGACCGCGGTTTCCTGTTCGGCGACTCGATCTACGAGGTGCTGCGCACGCGACACCGAGTCCCGTTCGCCTGGCCGGAGCACTTCGAGCGGCTGCGCCGATCGGCCGACGGCATCGCCCTCGACCTGGACCTCACCGACGAGCAGATCCTGGCCCGGATCAAGGAGACCCAGCTGGCCGCCGGTGGCGATGGCGAGGCCTACGTGCGGGTGATCGTGACGCGCGGGCCGGGCAGCGCCCCCAACATCGACCTCGCCTACGCGGGAGAGCGCCCCACCTGGGTGATCCTCGTGCGCCCGCTGCCGGCCGGCGGCGGCGGCCCGGTGCGCCTGGCGCTGATCGAGCGGTTGCGCAACGACCGGCGCGCGCTGGACCCGGCGATCAAGAGCGGCAACTACCTCAACAACGTGTTGGGGCTGGCAGAGGCCAAGGCCCGCGGCGCCACCGACTGCTTGTTCCTCAATCAGGCCGGCATGGTGACCGAGGCGTCGACCGCGAACTTCTGCATCGTCGACGGCGACGCGGTGGTGACGCCGCCGCTCGCCGCCGGTCTGTTGGCCGGCACCACGCGCCGGCTGCTGGCCGAGCTGTGTCGCGAGCAGGAGATCGCCTTCGTCGAACGCGACCTGTCGCGCCAGCACCTGACCGCCGCCGATGAGATGTTCTTGACGTCGACGATGCGCGACATCGCCCCGGTCGTCGAGCTGGATGCAATCGCGGTCGGCGACGGGCGCGCGGGGCCCCTCACGCAACGGTTGCAGCGCGCGTTCGACGAGTTCTGCGAGCGCCGGCTGCGCGAGCGCTACGCACCGGCGTACGAGCGGCTATAGGGTTTGGCCGCGCGCGGGCGGCGTCCGCCGTCAGTCGTCCAGTGCCTCGTCGAGGATCCGGCCGATCTCTTGCAGCGCGGCGTGGAAGCGATCGCGGTCTTCCGCCACTTCCTTGAGGTTGGACAGCATCGACTCGAAGCCGTCCAGCGACGTCGAGCCCGAGGCGCGCGTGTAGCTCTTGGCGGAAGCCGCGCGCTTGGGCATCGCCGGCTCGGACAGCGCCTGCTGCTTCTTGGCCTCGCGCTCGGCAGCGGCCTTCTTCTTCGAGCCCCGCGGCGCCACCTTGACCAGACCGAGCAGCGCCTTCGCCCGCCCGTACATGATCGGGTAGACCGTCAGCTCCCGGCGACCGGCGGATTCCTTGAGCTCCGCGTAGGACAGCGCCGGGTTGCGCCGCAGCTGCTCGACGAGGAAATCCATCGCCGGTGAAGACTTCTTCTCGGACATTCGAGGCTCGGGGGATGGTTCCATGGCTCGGATCGCGGGGTCGGCCCGGGCGACAGGATACCTGCGGCGGCCGAAGCCGGGTAGCGTGCTCGGATCCGCGGCGAGCGCAATAGAAAACTCGGGCGACCGGGGTCCGGCGCTGCCGCCCGTCAGCCACTCACTTGGGAGCGATGACGTCGATGGACTCGCCCGGCGCCACGATGGCCGAGGCGACCGGCCGCAGGGCGGCCTGTAGCTCGAACACCTGCTCCAGCGATACGCGGCCGTCCGCGCCCGGGAAGCGCGCGCTGTCCAAGACGCGATCGAAGACCACCCGCCGCGGCGCCAAGCGCTGGACCACGGCCCGCCCCGCCGGATGCTGCGCCGACAGGATCAGCAGATCGACCGTCGCATCGCCCACCACCGCCCGCACCTGATCGGCGGTGGTCGACTCGGCCGAGTGCACGATGATCGGCCCCTCGGGCCACTGGATGACGTAGCCGGCGGTGGGCGGCACCCGATCGCCCGCCGTCTCGCCGATGGGAGTGACGGCGAGCCCGGCCAAGTCGTAGGTCTGCCCCAGCTTGACCAGGGGCGTTGCCGACGCCGCCACTCCGGGCACGTGAAACACCTGGTGCAGCAGCACACCGCGGTTGGAGGTCGCCATCCGCAACAGCGCTTGATCGCTCCGGCGCGTGATGTCGTGCGGACTGGTCAACAGGGCGAACTCGAGTGCTCCCCACAGCAGCTCGGCGACTCCGTCACCGGCGGGATCGATCGCCAAGTTGACGCGCTCGCTGCGCAGCAGCCAACCGCCGCTGGGCAAACGGAAGACGCGCACTCCCTGCTCCACCGGCTCGGCGGCGCGGCGGGCCAGGGACTCGACCACGTGCCCCCAGAAGAACGGCAGACCGACCGCCGCCATGCCGGCGACCTCGCGCCGCATGCGACGCGCCACGCGGTGGTGGTACTCGAGAAAGTCGACGCGCGGGAAGCTGGCTGCGTGGTGCTCGAGCTCCTCCAGCCGCGCCAGCCGTTCTTCGCCCAGCGCCATCGCGGGCGCGGGCGAATCCGCACCGACGAACACGGGCTCGGTCTGCCGCAAGCGCTCGAAGAACCGCACCCAGAACGCCTGGCCGGGCACCGCGTCTCCGGCCTGCGGCGCGGGTGACGGAAACTCCGGCAGCTCGTCGACGCCGTCGAGATCACCGGCCAGCATGATCGAGCCGAACAGGCCGGGGTCGATGCGCGGCCCGGTGCCGAAGGTCCAACCGATCCGCGTCTGCGGAACGGGGTCGGTGGGTTCGTCGTAGTCGCTGACGACCACCTGCAGATCGAACACGTCGCCGCGCTGCGCGGTGCGTCCCACCGGCAGGATCTCCTTCCACGGCAAGCGGGCCTCGTACGTAGTGATGCCGCGATCGGCATCGCGCACGATCGCCGTCGAGGCGCCCTCCGCGTAGCGCGCCGTGCCGCGCAGCCGGTCCCACTGCACCACGAGCCGATCCTGGCCATCCACGTCGGCGAGCCAGAATTCGCGATCCTCCACCCGCCCCGGGTCGGCGCCGATCGCCCGCGTGTCCCGCTCCGGGTCGAATGACACCATCACGTTGTCGGCGGGCGGGATCTCCGAGAGGCGGGGCGTCTCGGCGGCGAGTCGGACGTGCCAGTCGTCGCGCACCACGATGGCGAGATACAGGTCTTCTTCGTCCCACAGCAGGAACACTCGGGCGGCGAGGTCCTGCTTGCCACGCCAGGCGCCCATCGCGGTGCCCGACAGCTGGCGGCCATCGTCCAGGACCAACGGCGGCGCCGGCGGCCAGTCCTGCAGAGCGCCGTCCACGACGATGCGGCGGTCGACGCGCTCCTTGACCAGCGCCCGGGGCACCGCCATCGGCTCGATGCGCTGTTCGTCTTCGGGTTTCGCCGCGGGCGTTCCCTCCTGACCGGGGGCTCCGGCAGCCAACGCGGCCACCAGTCCGAATGTCGCGGGACCGGAACGGATCATGACTTCTGCATTCGTCGCAAGGAGAGGTAGTTGATCACCGCGTGCGCCACGGTCACCGAGAGCAGCCCGCAGCCGAGCTCGATCATCCAACCGAACAGTATCCCGATGACCAGCGCCAACGCGCTCCACAGCCGTGTGCCCTTGGGTCCGGTGTGCAGCACTCCGAAGAGCACCGCCGTGGGCCATAGTCCGAAGGCATCCTGCATGGCGAGGCGGAACATGAACTCCTCACCGATGGCGGACGCCAGCGCCAAGACGGTGATCTGGGTCTCGGAGAGCGGCCCGATGAACTCGGCGAGTCGGGCCTGTAGCCGGGCAACCGGTGGGGAGTAACGCTCGAGGCTCCACAAAGCTCCGCTGACGCCCAGCGCCGCGGCGATTCCCCATGCCATCGACAGCAAGAGCCCGTCCGGCCCCGCCGCGCTGGGCCCGATGATGCCGGTCCGGTCGCGCAACCACAGCCAGAACCACGCCGCGGCGACGAAGCCGGCGTAGGTGATCACCGCGGCGACGGCCAGAACGCCCCCCGGCGGCCCGTCGTCGTCTACCGCAGCCAGCGCACCCTCCTGGGGGGCGCCACGATCGCCACCGGCTGCCCCACGAGATCGCCCTCGGGATAGGTGCGTCCCGTCCGCGAGTCACGACTGTCGCGGCTGTTGTCGCCCAGCAAGAACATGCCGCCCGGCGGCAACTCCAGCCAATCGCGCCCCCCCGCCGCCGGGACCCCCAACGGCTGATGGAACAGGTCGTGGAACGTCCGCAGGGCAGTGATCTCGACCCCACCGCCCGCGGCGGCGATGTGCAGGAGGTTGGGCGTGCACTTGTCGCCGAACCGGGACGGCGGCGGCCCGGCGGTCTCCAACTCCAGCGCCCAGTGGACCAACAGGGTGTCGTCCGCGATCAGGAACAAGCGGCCGTCCAGATAGCCGTACACCAGCCGAACCGGATCGGCACCGAGCGACGGACCCCTCCCGGGCGCCGCGGCGGGGTCCGCGCCGGGCCTCCAGACCTCCCCCATCCGCCGGACCTCGACTGCGCCATCCGAGCCGTACTCGAAGGTGAAATAGGTCTCGTGATATTCCAGCACCAGGAGCAGCCCGCGGCAGTCGGCAGCGGCGCGGATCGTGAGCTCCATTCCAATATCACGGTGTAAGGAGTAGACACCGTCTCGTTCGCCGGCGTGGTCGAGATATGTCGTATCGACCGGCCGCGCGGTACTGAGAAACCCGGGCAGATAGCGATCCGGCGGAGCCGCGCGCCGACGGGCTTCCTGCGCGGAGGCCGTCGTGCGCTCCACCAACCCCGCTGTGCGCGGCGCGCCCGCTTCCAGCTGCACCACGCCGCGCTCGCGGTCGGCACGCCAAGAACCGGTGTCGGCGAAGTAGTCCTCGATCCGCTCGGCGCCGAGCTCGGGGTACGCGAAGTGGGTGACCCGCATGTCGTCGGCCGCCAGCGGGTCCTTGACGTGAATCCTCAGGGTTTGGCCGGTCGCGCCGAGCTCGAGATCGCCCGCCCGGATCCGCACACAACGGAGACGATCATCGCCCCACGCCACGAGGCGTTTGACCAGGTGGCCGGCGCCGCCGTCCGCCGGGCCGCGCACCACGACCAAGTCATAGCGAGCGGGCCGGGTGAACCAGTACGCCGTCTTGTCGACGAGCACCAGGTCGCCGCCGTCGGTCGCGCCGTGGAGCAGGGGCTCCATACTGCGACTCGGGATCGTGTACCACTGACAGACGTGCGACCGCAGCAGATACGCGGTCGCGAAGCCGATGACGATTACCGGCAGCAGGAGGCGGCGTACGCGGCCGGCAGCGGGCGCGCACCGCCTGGCGGGCGGCCCGCGCCAGAGCAACTCTGCGCGGGCCGCGATCGCCGCGTGTACATCCACAGACGAAGAGAACGGTGCCTCAGAGGACCCGGTCGATCATCTCTCGGACGCGCTCGAGAGTCGCGCGCAGCTGCGCGTTCTCCTTGCTGGTGGCGTTCATCATGCCCACGAGCTCCTGCACGGCGGCCGCGGCATCGCCACCACTGCTACGACGCGCGGCGGTGCGCGGCGCGTGCTTGCGCGGACGGCCGGGACCGCGCTTGGCGGCCGCCTTCTTGCGCGCCTTGCCCTGGCCCCTGGGAGCGGTCTTGACCAAGCCCAGCAGCGACTTCGCGCGGCCGAACATGATCGGATAGATCGTGACGCGCTTCTTGTCCGCCTTTTCCTTCAGATCTCTGTACTCGGCGTGCTTGTTCTTTTTGAGTTCCTCGAGGAGGAAGTCCATTCCGGCTTTGGTCTTCTTGCTAGCCATTTCGTGTTGGTTGCTCGGGTGAAAGAGGAACGCGGAGTGGAACAGAAGCGAGGACGAGCAGCAAGCAAATGCAGGTCATATGCACACAAACAGGCGGTGGATTCCGTTGCTCTTGCCGGCCTTTGCCGGTCACAGACTCGCAGGCATTGGATCACACTTGCCCCGATTACAATCGCAAGACAATCCCGCGCAAATGGACCGGCCGGGCCACCCGGGGTCGGGGCGCGGATCGGTGCTGCCGGTCGCGCGCGACGGCGCTCGACGCGGACCCGGTACCGAGCTGCCGGGTCAGGCGGGTGCGCCGCTGCGCCCCCGCGCGAATCAGGTAAAAATGCCTCGGTCTGGCCAGCGGCGGCGGGGCCTGATCGCGCTGCGTCCTTGCCGTGCAACGGGTTCCACGAGCGTGGAAAAAAGTCCCGGAACCGCGGCGGCAACGGTGCCTTGCGCGACTCCGCCGCGGGTCGGATCATGGCTCGGCTCCAGTCGGCGCTATCCTTGCTTAGCATCGAAATTGTAGGCACTTATGAAGACCACCAAGAGAGTTGAAGCGCTGCGTCGGTTGCTCGACCTGTGCGACGACCTGCGGCGCATCCGGCATCGCATGAGCGATCCCGATCTCCGTCGCGACGCACGCGCGCGGCTGCGGCGCGAGAGCGCGCGCAAGAGTGAGTCCCTTGCTCGTGATTTCGGTGCCTACCGCTACCGCGGCCCGCTCGGTCGCATGCTGCGCGAGTGCAAGCTCAACACCGAGCACTTTCAGGTGTTGGCGACGCTGCTGCAGGCCCACCTGCGTGAAGACGAGCCCGCGTGTCAGGGACGACACATTCTCTCGGCGGTGTTCGACACGTCGTTCGACGTGTTGTCCGGAGTGCATCTCTTGCACGAGACCAGCCCGCTGCGCACCAGCGGACTGGTGGTGCTCGCCTTCGACGAAGAGGAGGTGAGCGACGACGTGCTCGAGGCCAGCTTCCGACTGTCGGACGACGTGCTTTCCACATTCCGCGACGAGGTGCACGGCGGCACTCCCGAGGATCGCCGTCGGCCGCGCCGGCTCGAGTACGGCAACAACCGCGACTTCCTGCTCGACTTGCGCATTCTCCACAACCTCTACCAGCTGCGCTGCGAACGAGTTTTCAACAGCGACCGGTGGAATCGTGTCCACAACATCAGTCGCGATCCCGGCCACGCGGTGACGCAGCGGATCGAGGCCTTCTGGGCGCGGCTCCGCACCAGGCTCGACGCCACCCCCGGCGCCGCCGAGTTCCCGGTCGTGCGTTTCATGACCGAACACGGCCTCGAGGAGGAGGAGACGGTAATCGTCGTCCACCTGCTGTTCCGCGAGCTGTACGAGGGCAACGCCTACACCGACGCCGCGGAGCTGCTCAAGCTGGTCAGCGCGAGCGAGAGCGACCTGATTCGCAACCGCCGCCTGTTCCACAAGAGCGGCAGCCTCGTCAGCCACGAGATCCTCGAGCTGGAGCCGATGCTGGAGTCCCGGGAGATGACCGCCGAGGTGCATCTGGCCGATTGGGCCGTCAACTCCGTGCTCGGCAACTCCGCGGCCGAGCGCGAGATCCAGCCCGACGAGCGGCTGGACTGGCACTTCTACTTGAAGAATCTCGAGGACACCGGCGCGTTCTATCGCGACCTGGACGCCAACTGATCCAGACGCGCGTGCAGCGCGCGCAGGCCGTCGACGAGCCGCTCCTGGGGGACGAACAGCTGCAGAGCCATGCCGGTGGCGCTGGTGGCGACGCCCCGCAGGCCGACGCCTGCCGATCGCAGCGTGCCGGTGGCCCATGCCGCGACCTGCGCATCGCGGCCGGCCGCGGCGCCGACCAGCCCGATCGTCGCGTCCTCTTCGACGGAAACGGTCTCCGCGACCTCCGCCAACTCCGCCAGGACCCCGTCGCCCAGCTCGGTCGCGGTGCTCAACGCAACCGCACCGAGCGCCAGTGAGATGCGATCGACGACCACCCCGTGGCGGTGGGCGAGCGCCAGCAAGCGCCCCAGTGGATCGCCATCGCCGCGGATTCCAGCCAGACGCACCGTCGCGACGTGCGGCTGATGCGCGATGGCGCAGACGGCGCGCCCGGCCGAACCCGGGGTCGGCGTGAGGGTTGTCCCCGCCGCGGCCGGCCGCAGCGCGTTGCGGACCCGCAGCGGAATCCCGGCGCGCATCGCGGGCTCGAGCGTCGACGGGTGCAGCACGCGACCACCCCAGCGCGCCAGCTCGACCGCCTCGCCATAGCCGAGCTCGGCGATGCAGCCGGCGTCGGGGACCAGGCGCGGGTCGGCCGACATCACGCCGTCGACGTGCTTCCAGATCTGGATCTCGTCCACCGACAGCGCCTCGCCGAACAGGGCGGCTGAAAAGTCCGAGCCGTTGCGACCCAGCGTCGTGACGTTGCCGGCGTCGTCGGCGCCGATGAAACCGGTGACCACCGGCGTCGACGCCAAGCCGGCGAAGAACGCGGCGATTCGACCGTCGTCCGCGCGCGGGCGCGCCCGACCAAACGTGCCGTCGGTGCGCAGTCCCGCCTCGCCCGCGTCGACCGCGGCCGCTGCCACACCGCGCGCCGACAGCGCCGCCGCCACGACCCGTGCCGAACAACGCTCGCCGTAGCTCAGCAGCTGGTCCATCAACCGGGGCGAGAGCCGGCCGACCATCCCGATCGCCGCCAAGAGCTCGCCCAACTCGCCCAGCAGCGGGTCGAGGAGGTCGGCGGACAGCCCGAGATCCGCCAGCAACTCTCGATGGCGCTGGCGGATCGCGTCGATGTCCGCGCTGCCCCCAGCCGCCCGGTGGCCGGCCTCGACCAACAAGTCGGTGACGCCAGCGTGGGCCGAGACCACGACCACGGGCCGGCGGTCGAGCTCGGCCCGAATCAGATCGAGTACGCCGCGCACGGCCTCGCCGCTGCCGAGCGAGGCACCTCCGAACTTCATTACGATCACGCGTCCAAGTCCTATTCGTCCGCTGCCCGGCGGGTCGCGCGCACCACGCGGCTATGATTCGCAGCATGGAGCCTATCGAGGAACTGATCTACGACTGGAACCGCCCGGACGGCGGTGCGCCAGAGATCTCCGGCATCGAGTTCGACGACGAAACCCTCCGCGACGGTCTCCAGTCGCCCTCGGTCTCCGATCCGTCGATCGAGCAGAAGCTCGAGCTCTTGCACCTGATGGACGCGCTCGGCATCCAGACCGCCGACGTCGGTCTGCCCGGCGCGGGCGGGCGACCGCGAGAGGACATCCTCCGCATGACTCGGGAGATCGCCGATGCCAAGCTCCGCATCCGGCCCAACGTCGCTTGCCGGACGGTGGTCAGCGATATCGAGCCCGTGGTCGAGATCACGCAGCAGACCGGCATCCCGGTCGAGGTTTGCGCGTTCATCGGCAGCAGCAGCATCCGGCAGTATGCCGAGGACTGGACGTTGGAGCGGATGCTCCAGCACACGCGCGAGGCACTGCGCTTCTGCCGCGACCACGATCTGCCGGTGATGTACGTCACCGAAGACACCACCCGCGCCCACCCCGACACCCTGCGCGCGCTGTATTCGGAGGCCCTCGAGCTGGGTGCCCGGCGCCTCTGCGTCTGCGACACGGTCGGCCACTCGACGCCGCGTGGAGCGCGGGCTGTGGTCGGCTTCGTCAAGGAGCTCGCCGCGCAGCACGACCCGACGGTGAAGATCGACTGGCACGGGCACCGCGACCGGGACCTCGGCATCGCCAACTGCCTGGCCGCCGTCGAAGCCGGCGCGCAGCGCATCCACGCCACGGCGCTGGGCATCGGCGAACGCGCCGGCAACGCGCCCATGGACCTGTTGCTGGTCAACTGCCGGCTGCTGGGCTGGATCGACAACGACCTGAGCAAGCTGCCCGAGTACGTCCGGGCGGCAGCGGACGCGGTCGGAGTGAGCATCCCGCACAACTATCCGGTCGTGGGCGACGACGCCTTCGAGACCGGCACCGGGGTGCATGCGGCAGCGGTGATCAAGGCCTTCCGCAAAGGCGACGCGGCGCTCGCCGATGCGGTCTACAGCGGTGTGCCGGCGCATCTCGTCGGCCTCGAGCAGAACATCCGCATCGGCCCGATGAGCGGTCGCTCCAACGTCGTCTGGGTGCTGGAGAAGCTCGGCCTCGAAGTCACCGACGCCCGGGTGGAGCGCGTGCTCGCCGCCGGCAAGCAGAGCAAGCGACTGCTGCGAGACGACGACGTGCGGCGCGTCGCGATCGCGGACTGAAAACCGCGCCCGGCACCCGGCCACCGCTGCTGGAGTGGTGGACGCGATGCCATCGCGGGCTCGGGGGGCTCCCTCCGGCCGGGGCACCCAGTGCGTCCGCGCGGTCACCCCCCAGCCGTGACGCTGTGGTCAAGCTGCGCCCGGACGACGGCCGATAGGCCTGCCCAGGACCGCCCGTGCGGAAGAGGAACCCAGGATGACCGAACCGATCGACATGGCCGTCGTCGAAGAGCTGCTCTCGCTGTCGGACGAAGGCGATCCGGAGCTGCTCGTGGACTTGATCCAGATGTACTTGCAGGACGGCCCCAACAAGCTGCGCGAGATCGTCGAGGGCCTCGAGACCCAGGACTACGATCGGGTGGAGCGCGCGGCGCACTCGCTGAAGGGGGCCGCCGGCAACCTCGGGGCGATCCACGTGCAGGAGGACTGCGAGGTCCTGCAGAACGCCAGCCGCGATCACCAGCTGCAGACCGTGCAGCAGGGCGTCGCCAGTCTCCGCGGCCACTTCCAAGAGGCCGAGACCGCGCTACAGCAGCTGCTCAACAAGTACCGCTGACCAACTATGACGCGGTCGCGTCACCCGCCACGGCATCGTCGGCGGTGACGTAGTCCGCGGGCTTGCCGCGGTACTGACAGCGGTGGCACTTGTGGTAGAACTCGCGCTGCCGCTTCAGGCAGAGGCTCACGCCGATGGTGTGCGCAATCAGCGGCCGCACGTCGCCCGGCTGGGTCGGGCACTGACGAACGCGAACCCCCGTGGGGCGCGCCGTCTCGCTGGAATCGGTCATTGCGTTTGCACCGGGTGATGCCCGCGATCGGCGCGCGACGATAGTCGCTGGCGCCCGCGGATCAACGACCCGCGGCTTCCCAAGTCTCCCTACAGAGCGCCAGCATCGCAGGGGCGCAGTGACTGGATCGAGACAGCTCGAAGCACACGGCGCCGGTGTAATCGGCGGCTTCGAGCGCGGCGCGCACCGCGCCGAAGTCGACATCCCCCTCTCCCGGCGGCAGGTGCTCGTGTACGCCAAAGCGCATATCTTCGAGATGGATCTGCGCCAGCCAGGGCGCGTGTGCGGGGATGGCGATCTCCGGAGCGGCCTCGCCGGTCACCAGGAGATGGCCGACGTCGAGGCAGAGCCGCGGCGCCGTCTCCGCCAGCGCGGCGCGCACCTCGCCCCATTGGGCCACCGTCTCGACCGCCATTCCGGGCTCGGGCTCCAACGCCGGGGTGAGGCCCACGTCGCGGACGAGCGCGCAAGTGCGCTCGATCCCCTCCATCAGCCACTGTCGTGCGGCGGCGTCGGGGCCGGGCGTTCCACCGGCCCAAAACGACAACACCGGCGCGCCCAGATCGCGACCGATCGCGGCACAGCGGCGGTAGAACTCCAGCCGTCGCTCCCGCCCCTGCGGGTCCCGCGTCATCAGGTTGGGTTCGTGCTTGGCCGTCGGGCTCAGCAGGAACCGCCCGCCGGTCTCGATCACGATCTGCAGCGACAGACGAGAGGCCAGTGCCGCGATCGCGTCGACCTCCGCCGAGGTCGCGCGCAGCGGGTCGAGGTGGGCGATGTCGGGGGTCAGCGCGACCGCCTGGTAGCCGTGGTCCGCCAGCAATCGCAGCCCGTCGTCGAGCCGGTGGCTCTGCAGGCCGTTGGTGTTGTAGCCGAGGAGCATGGCCTTGGGGCGGCGAAGCGTGGACTCGCCTACCGGGTTTGGCGCATCGGCTTGAACTTGCGCACCCGACTCCGCAACGGATCCCAGCGGTCGAGCCGCTTCTGTAGCGCGAGGTACTCCGGCGGCATCGCCCAGCCCTCGAGGTCGGCCTCCTCCAACCACTCGGTCTGCGCCGCGATGCGCGCGTAGATTCCTTCCAGCGCGTCCCACGCCGCCGACAAGGCCTGGGAGTAGTCTGCGGTGCGGCCGGCGACGCGGGCGTCTTGCGCCTCGTTCCAGTGACCGACCACGTCGTCGAACCGCTCATCGAGCTCGAGGAACGCAGCCGCCTCGATCGCCGGCGCGGGCCGGTCGGGGGGGCGGCCGGTGCGGCCGACCCCCGGCACCGCCGTCTCCACGTCGCGCTCCACGCGCTCGCCGGCGGCCCGTGCGGCACCGCCCATGGCGAACACGATCGCCAGCACGGCCACACCGAAGACCAGACCGGCGATCAGCATCGGCGGGGGCGCGCTGTGGGCGGCCGCCCGACGCGCCCGGGCTGCGCGCGTCTGCCGCGGGGAACGAACACGGGTGTGACGGGTGGCTGCCATCGGTCGGCGGCGCACTACACTAGTTTTTGCCCGCCGGCGTGTCGATCACCGCCGCTCCCCGGCGCTAGCCAGGTGCCCGGAGAACCGCGTAGTAGCCGCCGTCCGCCCGGCTGTCGGGGAGGGTGAGGCACTCGGCGACGAGCTCGAACCCCCGCGCCAGCGCGCGTTCGACGACCTGGCGATTCTCCTCGGGCTCGAGGCTGCACGTCGAATAGACCAGGGTGCCGCCGGGGACGACCAATCGCGTGGCGTCGCTCAGCAAGCCGTGCTGCACGAGCGCGAGGGCGTCGATCGACGCGGCGCCCAGCCGGCGCCTCACCTCCACCCGGCGGGCCAGCACCCCCGTGTTGGAGCACGGCGCGTCGACGAGCACGCGCTCGCATGGCGGCAGCGACTCGGGCCGCTCGTGCACCTGGACGATCGCGGTGACGCCCAGGCGCTGGGCGGCTGCGAGAATCGGCCTGCGCCGCGCGGCGCTCTTGTCGTAGGCGTGCACGACACCGGTCTCGCCGACCGCGTCGGCGAGCACCATCGTCTTGGTCCCCGGACCCGCGCACAGATCGAGCACGCGATCCCCCGGCCCCGCGCGCACGGCTTCGGCCGCGCGCAGAGCGGTCCGGTCCTGCGCCAGGCACTGGCCGCGTGCAAAGGTCTGCGTCGCGAATGGCGAACGGCCGCCACACCAATGCACGACGCGCGGGTGGTCGTCGGTCTCGACCTGCACGCCTTCGCTCATCAGCGCGGCCGCCAGTCGGCCGGCGTCGCGGCCAACGCCGCTGGTTGCGCACAGCGACACGCGCGGGCGGCGGGCGCTGGCCGCCGCGATCCGCTGCGCCGCCGCGACTCCGTGCGCCTCGGCCCAGCGGCCGACGATCTCCACCGGCAGCGCATGGCGCGTCGCGGCAAACTCCACCGGCTCGCTGCCCGGATCGGGCAACCGCACGCGGTCGAGCCGCAGCACGCGATCGCCGGGCAGCGACACCTGCTCGCGGGGCCGCGCCGGATCCGCCGGCCGCGGCTCGATCCGCGCCGCCAACGCGCGCAGCGCCGCGTTGACGAAACCGCGGGAGTGGCGCACCAGATCGACTGCGGTGTGCACCGCGGCGTGCGGCGGAATGCGCTCGAGCTCCAGCAGCTGGTAGGCACCGACGCGCAGCGCGGTCTTCGCGTTGGCGTCGCGCGGCAAGCGCTCACAGGCGCACGACAGCAGCACGAAATCGAGCCAGCCGCGCTGGCGTTCCACCCCCCGCGACAGCTCGAGCGCCAGGTCGCGGTCGCGCTCGGGAAGCTCGGCCGGCGGCGGCGCCAACCGCCGCTGATCGCCCTTCTCGACCGCGAGCAAGCTGCGCCAGGCGGCGCGCCGGGCGGCGCTCACCCGAATCGGGCTTCCGGCGGCACCGGGTGCCCCCGCACCCACTCACCGGCGGTCATGTTGCGGCCGTTGTCGGGCTTGATCCGCGTGATGCGGAACAGATCCTTGCCGGTGCACACGCGGATGCCCTCCTCACCCGCGGTTTGGATCAGGCCGGCGACGCCGGCGCCGTAGAGATCCTGCTCGACCTCGCCTTCCATGACGATGAAGCGCTTGGCATTCAAGCGCGTCTGCGCGCCCGGCTTCGGCGTCATCGCACGCACCAGGAGATCGATCTCGACGGCCGGACGGTTCCAGTCGATCACGCCGTCGGGCTTCTCGATCGATTTCGCCCAGCTCGCCTTGGAGTCGTCTTGCGGCGCGAACTCGTGGCTGCCGGCGCCGATCTTCTCCAGGGCCTCGAGCAGGGTCTTGCCGGCCATCTCCGCCAGCCGCGCCCGCAGCTCGCCGGCGGTCTCGCGATCGCCGATCGCGGTCTTCCTCTGCATCATCACCGGCCCCGCATCGAGCTTCTCGGCGATCTGCATGATCGAGATGCCGGTCTCGGTGTGGCCGTCCTTGATCGCGTGCTGGATCGGGGCTGCGCCGCGATACAGCGGCAGCAGGGACGCGTGCGCATTGATGCAGCCCTGGCTCGGGGCTTTGAACAGGGCTTTCGACATGATCACGCCGTAGCTGACCACGATGCCGAGGTCGAACCCCTCGCCTGCGAGCTTCTTCACGAAGTCGGGGTCGTTGGCATCCTCGGGCTGCTCGCACGGCAACTCGAGCTCTTCGGCCTCGAGGCGGACTTCCGCCGGCCAAATCTTGCGCCCACGACCTCGGGGCGCATCGGGCTTGGTGACCACGAGTGCGGGCGCGTGGCCACCTTGGGCCAGCGCCCGCAACGCGGGCCGCGCAAAATCACTGCTGCCGAAGAAAACGATCTTCAAGGTTCCCGGAGTGCTTCGGTTGCTGGACGGAATGCAACGTAGCGGGCAGCATCTCGGCCTGCAAACCAGCTTCTGGCGGCACGGGGTTTCCGCCGCGACACACATGCTCGCCACGCTTCCCGACGACCCTTTCGCGCTGACGCCGACGCCGCCGTTTCGGCCGGCCGGTCGGCGGGCGCTGCGCGTGTGGGGCGCGCCGGTGGATGTCACCTGGCTGCCCGAGCGCGCCGGCCGGCAGGGAGCGCCGACTGCCGAACGACCGGTGCTGGCGCCGAGTCCGGCCGCGCGCATCTTGGCGACCGAGGCGGTGTGGACCGCCGGCGGCTGCGCGATCACGCCCAACCCCTACCCGATCGCCGAGCGCGAGCTGCTGCTCTGGTCGACCGACCCCGTGCGCGAGCTGCCGCTGCCACTGATCGAGCTCGCGCTGACGCTCGAGGAACGCGTCGACGGCGCGCTGACCATCAACAGCGTCGGCGCGGCGGCCTCGATCACGCGGGCGCACGTCCACCTCATGGGCGAGCGCACCGAGTTCTTGCCCGCCCTGCCCCGGCGCACGGTGCGACCGGACTACCTCGCCGACTGCGCCGGGGTGGAGTCGCTGCAGCTCGACGTGCCCGTGCTGACGCTCGGGCTGCGCGGTCCGGTGCCGGCGCGCGCGGTCGCCCTGCACCGCGTGCTCGAGCTGCGGCGCTGCGCCGCCTACAACGTCGCCAGCCAGGGCGGCGAGACCTGGCTCTTGCCGCGATCCGCGGTGGAGATCACCGCCCCCCACTTCCCGCAGGCCCTCGGCGCGGCCGAGTTCTGGGGCCGCTGGTGTTTCGCCGACCGGGCCGCCTTCGAGCGCGCGGACGGCGCCTCGCTCGAGCGGGCGCTCGCCCTCGGTGGTGTTCCGGCCGAGGGGGCGTGAGCTTCGCCGAGCTCAGCGCAGGACGACCTGGTGCGCGTCGGTGAACCGGACCCCCGTCGCGTCGACTCCGACCCCCTGCATGAAGACCTCGAGGGCGCCGATGGCCGGCGGGACGGGCAGGGTGATGCTCGCCCCACCGGTGGGCAGCGCGCTGCCCGACCCGCCGAGCACCGAGACGAACGGCGCGGTCGGATCGATCCACAGGCCCGGGGTAGTCGACAGCGGCAGCGAACCCGCGGGCAAGGGCTGTAGCAGCAGCAGGTAGGGCGCGCCGGCCAGCGCACCCGCCGGCGACGAGAGCGTGGCGTGGACCAGATCCCCCGCGCTCGCGCCCAAGACGAACAAGCCCGGACCGTGCGCCGGCACCCAGTTGATGCCGGTCGCCAACCGTAGATCGGCGCCCGAGCCGGGAAACGGGTTCGTGTCCAGGGCCCAGATCGCGTCGTTGTCGCTGGTCGGGTGCTGCACGCAGATGTACATCCGGTACGGATCGTTGGGATCGGCGATGAGGCCGCTCGGCTCGGTGCCGGCGACGCCGAGGCTGGCCAACATGCCGATGGCCTCCGCCACGCCGTCGCGATCGGCGTCGAACACCTTCCACACGTCGCCGGGCTCCTCGTCCTCGACGACATACAGCCCGCCGAACGCATCCTGCGCCATGTTGTCGGGGTCGTCGAAGTTGGTCTGCGCGTCCGGTCCCGGGTCGCCCAGGGGATCGTTCTGGGTGGGATTGACATCGGCGCCCGTCGCCAGATTGATGGTGTCGAAGTCGACCAGCACCCGCACGTCGACCGTGGTCGCGTCCAGCAGCTCGATGGTCAAGACGCGGTTCTCGCTGGTCAGCGCGACGTAGACCGCCTCGTTGCCGTTTGCCAACCGACCGATCTCGATGTCCTCGGGCCGCCCGTAGGGGGTGCCGCCGACCTCGTCGGCCGCATCGCGCCCGCCGGTGACGGTGACGTAGGCGAACGGATTGGCCACGGTCAGCGGAACGCCCATAGGGTCGGTGAGCGGCACCCAACGGCCGGGCCCGAAGCGGCTGGCGTTGAGATTGATCGGCGTGGACCAGGGCTCGGCTGCCCTGGTCGAAGTGCTGGCGGCAAACGCGTCGATGCTGAGCGCGAAGCTCTGCCCCACGGTCAGATCTCCAGGAGTCTGCGGGGTGAACTTGTAGATCGAGCCGGAGTCGTCCTCGTCGACGAAGTACAGACTGCCGGCCGCATCGAACCGCAGGCCCTCGTGCGCGACCGCCGGGACATTCGACAGCCAGCGCACCCCGTACGGCTCGGCGCCGAACGGGTTCTGCACTTCGAACAGGCGGCCGCCCGTGGTCTCCTCGCCGGTGAGGATCGAGTTCCACGGCGTCAGCGTCGCCGGATCGAGCTGCTTGTAGTCGCCGACGTTGGGGACGAACAGCTGAGGGTTGCTCTGCCGGTTGCCCGAGCCATCACCGCGCATCAACACCACGAACGTGGCAGTCTGCATGTCGTAGCGGAACAGCCCCGACCCGGTACCCACCTCGCACGGCACGACCAGGTAGCGACTGCTCGGGTCGACCGCCAACATGTCCCAAGTGCGGAAGCTGTTCGGCAACCCGGACGGCAACAACGTGGCGCGGTCGGTGATCCACGTCTGCGTCACGCCCTGCGGCAACAAGAACGGAGCTGTGTTCTCCAGATGAGTGCGGGGCGGCGTTGTCTGTGGCAGCGGAAACAACTGCCCGGCGGCGGCCGGACAGAGCACGATGCCAACCAGGACAGCGCGCGCGAGCGATCCTGAGTCTTCGAACATCGGGTGGAGAACGGTACCCCGCCCGCAGCGGTGTCGGCCAGCCGCGGGTCTTCCGCAGCTTGGGTGGCGCCCCATTCTGAAAAACCCTGATCCGCTTCTCGGGGACGGACGTCCGCGCGCGCTTCAGCGGCCGATCGTCAGCAAGCCCGCGTCGGACAGCACCACTCCCGCGGTGTTGGCCGGCGGATCGGCGATCGCCCATTGAGAGACCAGCTGCCCGCCCACCAGGGCGGCGTTGGCCGGGATCACCAGGGGGAACGCCACCTTGCCCAGGGAATTGGTGGCGATCGGCAAGCTGATGACCGGGGTCGTGTAGAGGGTGCACCCGGGCATGCCCAGGGCGGCCAGCGGCAGCGCGGTCGGCATCGCTCCCACGGCCCACGCCCCGGGCATCAGCCCCGGCGCGGTCCGCAGCTGGGTGAGGAGCGGGGCGCCAATCTTGACGACACCAGCGAACTCGCTGCGCGGCAGCGCGCCGGCGGAACCCGCACACGGTGCGCCGAACACCACCACGTCGCCCGGATCGGCGGCGCGCTGGCTGGCGAACACCTCCACCCGACCGTTCTGCTGCGCGCCGGGCGCGCCCGGTGAGCCGACGCCGATCTCGGGCAAGCCATCGCCGTTCAAGTCCCCCAAACCGCGCGCCACGCGGGTCTGGTCGAACGGAAGCGTGCCCGTGAAGGTCTGCAGGACGCGCCCGTCGAAGCCCGAGTAGATCGACACCCATCCGGTGGGCAAGCCCGACGACAGCCCGTTGGTCGCCCCCGCGGCGAAGTCGTCGTATCCGTCGCCGTCGTAATCACCGATGCCGCCCACCGCCTCGCCGAGCTGGTCGCCCGGGTCGGTGCCGAACACCGTGTGCAGCACGCTGCCGTCCTTGCCCGAGAACACTCGCGCCATGCCAGCGTCCTGGATGGCACCGCCGTTGGGATCGTGCCGGTACGCGCCGACGATGAGATCGGGCACCCCGTCCGCGTTGGCATCGCCGATCGGCGCCAAGTCCCAGCCAAACAGGTCGCGCGTGCCGAGACCGTTGAACGTCTGCAAGACGCCACCGGTGCCGGTCGAATAGACGGTGACCGTGCCGTTGCCGATCGGCACCGTCTGGCCCGAGGGCGCGCCGACCGCCAAGTCGTCCTTGCCGTCGCCGTCCCAGTCACCCACGTTGGCGGCGGACCAGCCGAACCACGCGCCCAAGGGACCGACGAACGTCAGACCAGGAATCGCAGTGCCGGTCGCCCCGCTGTAGATCACCACCTGGCCCGTGCCGCTCGCCGACGGATCCGAATCGGAGATGAAGTAGTCGTCGACACCATCGCCATCGAGATCACCCATGGTGCCGACCCGGGTGCCGCGATGCATGCCGAACAGCGTCCCGGTGTGGGAGCGCAGCAAGTTGAAGTTGGCTCCGCTGTAGATATCCGCCCGACCCGCGTCGAGCAGGGACCCGCCGACCGCGTCGTAGTGATAGACGCCGATGATCAGGTCCATCACCCCATCCGAGTCGATGTCGCCGGCGCGTTCGAAGTCGATGCCGAACCAAGTTCCGACCTGCTGGGTCTCGGTCCACGACTTGATGACGGTGTGCGTCGCGCCGGAGTACAGCTCCACCTGACCAAAGCCGGTGGGCGCCGGACCACAGCACATGTAGTCCGGGACCTGGTCGCCATCGATGTCGCCGACCGACTTGATGACCGAGCCGTACTGCGTGCCGGCGATGCCCGGCGAGTGGGTCGCCACGACGGTCTCTCCATCGCGCGGACCACCGCCGTGCAGCCGGGCCTGGCCGGCGTCGGCCCCCGCCGTATCGTCGCCGGGAACGCCGACCAAGACGGCGCCATAGCCGTCGCCACTGGTGTCTCCGCCGACGGAGACCGCGGTGCCGGCCGCATCGCCGGCGGTGCCGAGATAGCTCGCCAGCGGCCAGCCGCTCGCGCCGGAGAACAACCGCGCCAAACCCGCGCCGACGCCACCGAGATCGTGGCCGGGCGCGCCGACCAAGGCGTCGCTGCGGCCGTCGCCATCGGCGTCGTGCCCAAGCGCGACTGCGCTGCCGAACGCATCACCGGCGGCATCGCCGGTCCAGCTCCAGAGGAGAGCACCGGTCGCGCCCGAGAGAACCGCGGCGGCACCCGCATCGATCCCCGCGGTGTCGTCGCCGGGGATCCCGACCGCGACATCGGGGGCGCCATCGCCATCGACGTCCGCGCCACCGCTCAGCGCGGTGCCGGCCGCGTCGCCGGCGACCGCACCCTGCCAGCTCCACAGGACGGCAGCCGTCGCGCCGGAGTGGACGTGGATGGCGCCCGCATCGGTGGCGGTCGCGTCGTCACCGGGCACGCCGACGACGAACTCGGCGCGACAATCCCCGTCGAGATCGCCCACCGCCGCCACCGCGCTGCCGAGCGCATCACCGGCCGCGCCGCCGGTCACGGTATGGAGCAGCGTCGCGGTGCGCCCCGACCAGATCTGGCAGCGGCCGGCGTCCATCGCCGCGGCGGAGAGATCGAAGCCAGGTGCGCCGATGCCGACATCGGCGTAGCCATCGGCATCGACATCGCCGACTCCCGCCACCGCACTGCCGAGCGCGTCACCGGCGGAAACGCCGTCCACGGTGAGCAGCACGGCACCCGTGGCGCCGGAGAACACCTGGGCGCGGCCCGCATCGGTCCCGCCTTGGTCGGCACCGGGGATGCCGACCACGACATCACCAACGCCATCGCCGTCGAAGTCGCCGGCAGAAGCCACTGCCGCGCCGAGCTGATCACCGGCATTGGCACCGGTGAACGTGTGCAGGACCGCACCGGTGGCGCCCGAGTACAGCGTCGCGGTGCCGGCTCCCGCGGTCGGCGCGCCGACCAACACGTCGGCGCGCCGGTCGCCGTCGGTGTCGCCGACCACGGCGACCGCCCGACCGGCCTCGGCCCCCGCGCCCCCTCCATTCACCGCGAACTGCAGGGGTTGTTGGGCTGCGACCGGTACCAGCAGGACCGTTGCCAGGGAGGTTCCAAAAGACAGGCTGCGCATGATCATGGTTTCCACGTCCGCAAACGCCGCGGGGAGACGCGCCGGGGCTCGGACAGCCAAGAAAGGTGTGTGTGTTGTCGAGACAGTTCCGACCCGAACGGGCCTTGGGACTCTGCCCCTGCATAAGGCTAACTCACGTCTCCGGAGGTTGCCTAGCCCCGACGGCAGCGCGCGTTCGGCGCTGAGCGGGCCCCGCTTGCAAGGGCCGGGTGTATGGGCCGGGGTCAGTCGGCGGGAGGGGCGCTGGCGGCGGGTCCGAGGCCATTGGCCTCGTCGGGCGCCGATCCGGCCACCGCATCGTCGACATCCGTCTCCGCGTCCTCGCTGGCGTCCTGGTGCTGCAGGGCCAGAAGCTGATCCACCGACAGGTGTTGCGGGCCGACGAAGACCACCAGGATGGGGTCGTCCCACTGCTGCTGGTGCGCCCGCAGCAGTCCCTGCTTCATCAGCTCGAGCACTGCCGAGAACACCCCGATGAGCCCGTAGCGCCCCTCGGCCCGGTCGAACAAGTGCTCGAACTGCACCTCGCCCTTGCCGACGAGCCGGTCCAGCACCTGCCCGGTGTAGTAGCGCACGTCGCGACGCTCGACGTCGACGTGCATGGTGGTGTCGGTGCCGGTCTCTTCCAGCAGCTTGGCGAACGCCGCGGTCAGGCTCCAGATCTCCACCGAGCCCAGGTCGAGCTCCGGCCCCTCCGGCTCGCGCGCGCGCAGCGCCTCGGGCAGGGGCAGGCGCGGACTCACCATGCGGCCGCGCTGCTGGCCCATGCGGTCCAATCGACGCGACAGGTCGCGGTAGCGCTTGTACTCGAGCAGTCGCCGGATCAGGTCGTCGCGCGGGTCGAGCTCCTCCTCGACCGACACTTCCTCGCCCGGCAGGAGCTCACGCGACTTGATCTCCATCAGCGTGCTCGCCATCACGACGAAGTCGCCGATGTCGGCCAGATCGAGCGTCTTCAGCACGTCGAGGTGCGCGAGGTAGCCCTCCAAGATCTTGGCGATCGAGACCTCGTGGATGTCCACCTCCTGCTGCTTGATCAGGTGCAGCAAGAGGTCCAGTGGACCGGCGAACACCGGCAGCTCCACGCGGTAGGACATCGGCCGAATCGTCGGGCAAGGCCGGCGAAGATGCCAGCCGAGGACGGCGGAAACGGCGGCTTGGCGGGCTGCGGCGCGGCGCCACCTGCGCGCGGGCTTCGGGCGAGCCCGCCTGCTAATCTCTGCGCGCATGGATCCCAGGATCGAACGCGCCAAGGACATCGTGCGGCGGGAAGCCGACGCGGTGCGCATGGTCGCCGACCGCCTCGACGACACCTTCGCGGCGATCGTCGACCGAATCCTGGGATTGCCCGGCCGGGTCGTCACGGCCGGAATGGGCAAGGCCGGCATCATCGCACAGAAGATCTCGGCAACGCTGTCCTCCACCGGCACGCCGTCGATCTACCTGCACCCGGCCGAGGCCATCCACGGCGACCTGGGCCGAGTGGTCGGTGGCGACTTGCTGCTGGCGTTGTCCAAGTCCGGTGAAACCGAGGAAGTGTTGCGGCTGCTCGGGCCGGTCAAGGCCGCGGACTGCGCCGTGGTGGCCATCACCCAATCGCGCGAGTCGACCCTCGGCCGGCACGCCGACCAAGTGCTCGAGCTGGGCCCGATCGAGGAGGTGGGACCTCACCAGCTGGCGCCGAGCGCTTCGACGACCGCGATGTTGGCGCTCGGCGACGCGTTGGCCCTGGTGGTGCAGGACGGCCGCAACTTCGGCCCCGAGGAGTTTGCCCGCTTCCACCCCGGCGGCGATCTCGGCCGCCGGCTGATGCGGGTCGAGGAGCTGATGCGCACCGGCAAGCGCAATCCCGTGGTGCGGGCGGGCTGCACGGTGCTCGATGCGATCGAGACGATGACGCAAACGCTGGGACGACCCGGTGCCACCAGCGTGGTCGACGAGAACGGCACTCTGGTCGGGTTCTTCACCGATGGTGACCTCCGTCGCCTACTCACCAGCCTGACCGCGCCAGTAGATAAGATGCGCATCGAGGACGTGATGACGCATCAGCCGCGCACGATCTCGCCGGACACGTTTGCCAGCGAAGCCATCGCCTTCCTGCACCAACACAAGATCGACCAGCTACCGGTCGTCGACGATCGGGGCTGCATCGCCGGCATGCTCGACGTGCAGGATCTCTTGGACTTGAAGATCACATGACCGCGATCCCGGCCGCCGAGATCCTGGCAGGAGTTCGCCTGCTCCTGACCGACGTCGACGGTGTCCTGACCGACGGCCGCATCCACTTCGACGGCGCCGGCACCGAGTTCAAGACGTTCCACGTCCACGATGGCGCCGGCTTGGTCTACTGGAATCGAAGCGGCGGAATCAGCGGCTTCCTCTCGGGGCGCTCCAGCCAGGTCGTGCGCGACCGCGCCGCCGAGCTCGGCGTGCAGGAAGTCCACTTGGGTCACTTGGCGAAGGTGCCGATCCTCGAGGAGATCGTCGAGCGTCGCGGCTTGCGCCCGGCGCAAGTGGCCTACGTCGGCGATGACCTGCTCGACCTGCCCGTGCTGTCCCGCGTCGGCTTCGCCGCCGCGCCGGCCAACGCCCGCCCCGAAGTCAAAGCCAAGGTGCACTACGTCACCGAGACGCGCGGCGGCGAGGGCGTGGTGCGCGAGGTCATCGAAGTGCTGCTCAAGGCGCAGGGCAAGTGGGACGCCGTCGTCCGGCAGGACGGCTTGCCGTGATCGGGCGCATCGCTGCATTCCTGCTGCTGGCCGGCGGCGGATTCGCGGGACTGTGGTGGGCGACCGGCGGATCGGCGCTCGCGGGGCGCGGCGAAGGCCTCGTGCTCGACGCCGACACGGACCGGACCGCTCCGGTCCCCAGCGTACTGATCCCCGGGGCCGCGCCCGAGGGCGAACAGGACGGCGACGAGTTCGGCACCGACGTGCGCTTCGCCTACCGCGGCGCGTTCGAGGACCTCGGCACCTACCGCGAAGTGCCCCTCGGCGATGGCTCGTTCCGGCGCCTGCCCATCTACAAGCTCAGCGCCGCCGACATGGAGCCGCGACCGTTGGGCCGCGTCTTGCTGCACGAGGTCACGGTCGAGCTGTTCGAGCGCGACCGAGACCGACCCACCGAATCGGTGCACGCCGGCACCCTGACCGCCGATCGCGCCGATGTCGTCATGCAGCCCAACGAGGACGGCACGCCGTCGATCGACACCGGCAAGGACATCACCCTGCATCGAGCGGTGTTGGTGACCACCGCCGCCGCACAGGTCAAGAACGCGCGGCTCGAGCTCGACGAAGCGATCGTACGCATCGACGAGCGGGCCATCGATCTGCGCACGGTCAAGGACGACCAAGCGTTCTCCTTGACCATCGACGACCGCGGATCGATGGCCCTGTCCGGCCTGGGCCTGACCGCGCGGCTGCCGCTCGACCGCGGCGAGCAGCGGCCCGATCCCACCGACCGGCTGTCGATCCGGGTGAAGTCGGCGGCCGACCTGCGCCACCGCGGGCGGCGCGGAGGAGTGCAGCTGCGCTCGGCGGGACCGATGAGCTACGTCGAGGATCCCTCGTTCGGCACCGCCATGGTGACCGCCGCGCGCGAGGTGGTGCTGACCGACGGCGGCGCACCCGAGCCGGCCGCGGCCGGCGACCAACAGCAGCCCGATCGGGGGGGCTTCATCGCGACCGGCGATCGTGTCACCGCGCGGCTGCGCCGGGGTGAGCGCGTGGCCGGCCGCGTCACCGGCGCCTGGCAGCGCATCGAGCTGAGCGGTGCCAGCGATGTGCCGGCGACGCTGACGATCGGCGGGGTTCGCATCCGCAGCCAGACCCTGCGCGGCTCGCCCAACTTGGTCGGTGAACCCTACGCCTTCACCGCCAGCGGCGCGCCCGAGCTCGACCAGGTCGGCGACGAGACCGGCATGCGGTTCGCGTGTTCGGATCGGGTGCACGTCGTGCAGATCCACGACTACTGGCAGCCGTGGATGGGCGCGCGCGGCTTCGGCCCGCGCAGCTTTCCGGCCCACGTGCGCCTGCTCATGACCTTCGTCGGCAAGACTTCGGTGGTCGTTCCACGCGGCGACGACACCTTGCAGCTGGAAGCCGAAGAGGGCCTTTGGGTCATGCGCCCACAGACTCGACAGTGGCCAGCGGTGGTGCGCGGCAAGGGCGCGGTCGCGGTGCGGGGCGCGGGCGCCGGTCCCGGCGCCATCGACGTCAGCGGTACGGACGGCTTCTTGCTCTACGGCGACGCGCGCGGCCAGCACGTCCGCCTCGGCCCGGAGGTGGCGGACCTCGAACATCGATTCTCGATCCGCACGCCGCAGCTGGTGGCCGAGGGCAGCGGCGCATGCTCGCTGCGCCAATCGACGGACGTCGACCAACCGCACCAGCTGCGCATTCACGCACCGGGCAACGATGCGGTAGTGACACTCGTCGAGCAGGACGGCGAGCTGCGCAATCTGCAGCGGCTCACCGCAACCTTCGACGACGGCGGGATCCGCGACTTCGAGGCATCGGGACCCGACAGCGCGCTGCACTGGACCGACGGCGAGGACGTGATCGTCGGTCACGCGGATCGCCTGGTCGGTGCGGCCGATGGCCCGATCCGGTTGTTCGGCGCGCCTGCGAAGATCGACTCGGAGCGACGCGGGGAAGTGCACGGCGAAGCGCTGTCGGTGTATCGCTTCGGCGAAGACTCCATCGGCCTGCGCGCCGACGGCGCCGCCCGCGCTTTGGGCAGCCACCGGACCAGCGACGGGGCCGTGGTGCGCTTCGACCTCACCGCTGAGCAGGCGTTGCTGCTCCCGTTCGTCGTACCGACTCCGCTGTTGGCCGTGCACACGTGGTTTCTGCCGCCGAGCGCCGCGGCCGCCCTCAGCGGCCTCGATCAAGAAACACTGGTGGCGACGCGCGCGATCGATCTCGAGCTGACTCGCGGCGAAGAGTCCCCGGTCCGCGGCGATGGCGACGCGTTGCGACTGCGCTTCACCGATGACGGCGCCGACGGCGCGCTCCGCGGGGCACCGGCGACGATCACTTCGCGCGATCACGCCGGCCAGCGCCTCACGGCAATCGCGACCGTGCTGCAGCTCGCCCGCGACGGCGACGGTCAGGTGTTGCGCATGCCCCACGATTCGGCCCGGCCGCCCCTCCTGGAACTCGGCGACCGCCGCGGCGCGCTGGCGCGGTTCGGCGATCCGGCGGGCAGCACGCGGTTGTCCTGCGCTGGCGACATCACGGTGGCCCCGGCGGCGATTTCCTTCGGCGGCAGCACGGCGATCTCCGCCTGGCTTGCCGACGGCACCCCCGATGAAGACGGGTTCACCGCCGATGCGCGCACCCTGCACATCGAGCGAAACGCCGATGGTCGCGTGCGCCGAGTGGTCGGCGAGGACGTGCGCGATTTGCGTTGGAACAGCGTGCGCGCCCGCGCCCGGCACCTCGACCTCGACTTGGCCACCGGCACGTGCCAGGTCTACGATCCGGCCGGCGGCGTAGAGCTCACGCTGCCCGGACGCGGCTGGGCGTTGTGCCAGTGGGCGGAGTTCAACGTCGATACCTATCACGCCCGCATTCGACGCGGCGTGGTCCGGGAGGAACTGGCCGGTCGATGACACGCGCCAGATGGGGGGGGGCCGCGCTCGGTTGCGCGATCTTGGTCGGCGGCATCGGTCTGCGCGCGCAAGCACCGGGAGCGGACGGGGTTTGGTTCGAGGACTTCGAGACCCACCCCGCCGGCGACGACGTCGTCACCACCGTGCGCAACGGCATCGTGGTGATCCGCGACGGTCTCGAGCTGCGCGCGGACGGGGGGGTGTTGATCGCGGATCGCGATGCGGTGCCGCCCTTGAGTCGCTCGTCGCCGGGCTTGCCACGGCGGGGTGCGACGCCACCGGCGGCGCGCCGCGCGGTCGACGATGGCCTGATGGCGGCGCGCTTGGCCGCGTTCGCGCACGCCGCCGGCGTCGACAGCGGTGCGCCGGCGCTGTCGCCCCGGCAGTGGTCGCCCAGCAGCTGGAAGAGCCTCTATCTGGAGGGCGACGTCGTCGTGCGCCGCGACGGCCGTGACCTGGTCAGAGCGGCGCGCTTGCACCTGTCGACCGTCGACGACCGTCTGGTCGTGGAGGACGCGGAGCTGCGCCTCTGGCTGGACTCCGATGCGCCGCAGCGCGTGCTGGTGATCCGCGGCGAGCGGCTAGTGCGGCAGGGCCGGCGCATCACCGGCCGCGACGTGTCGGTGACGACCTGCACCGCCGGTGAGCCCCACGTCGAGGTCTGCTCCGGCGAGATCGAGGTCATCGAACGCGGCGACGATCTCGAAGTCCGCACCGCGGGCTCGTCCCTCGTCATCGGCGGGGTATCGCTGTTGCCGCTGCCGAACGCGCGCTTCATGGCGGGCGAGCAAACCCAGACCCTGGTCCAGGGCGTATCGGCGGGCTACTCCAGCAACGAAGGCGTGCGCGCCAACATCGATCTCGGCGGCTCGCTCAACGCCCTCGGCGGCGCTCTGCACGAGCAGCTCACGGGTCGGGCGGCGGCGGAGTTCCGCGGCGATTGGCGGCTCGGGCTCGGCGTCATCGAGGAACGCGGCGCGCCGGTCGAGCTCGAGCTGCGCTACGGCGCAGCCGACGTCTACTCCGGGCGCATGCTGGCCTATGGGCTGGACGACGACGGGCCGGACCGCCGCGAGATCCGTCGGCGTCTCGACGGCAGCCCGATCGATGCGCGCGGCAGGTCCTTGCTGCACACCGAGAACCGCGTCCACCTCGGCGAGAACACGCGCCTCGACGTCACCGCGTTCGCCGCCTCCGACCCGGCGGTCTACTCCGAGTTCTTCCGCCGCGAATACCGCGAAGACGAGCTCCCCGAGACCAGCGTGCTGCTGCGCGACGCGCGCGACAACCGTCTACTCATCGCCAACGCGCGCCTCAACATGTCGACGTTCGCCTACCGAGACGACCGCTCGCTGGCGCCGGCGTTCGACGAGGAGCTGCCGCTGCTCGGCTACCACTGGTTCTCCGAGCCGGTCGCGACTCTGTGGGGCGACACCGACGTCCTGCTGACGTCGTCGACCGGTGCCGGCTTCCTGCGGCGCGACTACGACCGCACCGCCGTCGAGGTCGACGACGACGTCTTTCGGCTGGACCAGGAGCTGGTGCTGGCGACGCCCTTTCACCTCGGGCCGATCGGTATTCGGCCGTTCGTCGCCGGTCGCGTGACCCACTACGACGAGACCGTCGGCGGCCGGGACGACACGCGGCCCGCCTTCGCGGCGGGCGTGCGGGCCGCGACCTGGATGGCGCGCACCTGGACCTGGCGCGGCGATGACGGCACCGGTCAGGCGCTGCGCCACGTGATCTCGCCCGCGATCGTCTACCGCGACCAGTTCCACGTCGGCGGCGAGCCCGGCGACTACTTCCAATACGACGCAACCGACGCGATCGACGAGCGTGCCACCGTGCGTTTCGAGCTGCTCAACCGGCTCCAGCACCGGGATGGCGACCGCGCGCCCCGCGACGTCGTCTGGCTCGACCTGGCGCAGACCCTGACGCCGATCTCGAGCCGCGACAACCGAGGCCACCATCTCGCCGAGCTCGAGTACGAGCTGATCCTGCGGCCCGCCCCCGACGCGGGGCCGTTGCCGGGGCTGCAGCTGTTGGTCGAAGGCGAGCACGACTGGCATGCGTCCAAGCAGCGCACCTTCAACACCGGAGTGCGGTTCGGCAAAGTGCTGGGCTTCCACTGGCACGCCGGCTATCGCTCCGACCGCACCACCGACGGGGCGGTCATCTACGGCGCGCGCACCGACCTCTTCGGCCGCTGGCTGCTGGCGGGCGGCAGCCAGTACGACCTACAGCGCGACGAAACCCTCAACTACGGCGCGCAGATCGTCCGCGTCGACCACGACTGGCGACTCTCGCTCGGCGTGACGTTCGACGAGATCGACGGCGACACCAGGTTCTTCGTCAACTTCGAACCCACGCTGGGCGGGCTGCTGGCGCCGCGGCGCACGCGCTACCTGAGCGGGTCGGCCTGGGACGCGGACCGGATCTACCAGCCCTGAGTCAGGTCCCGACCACGCCGACACCGCCGTCGGACAGTGAGAACGCCGCCTGCGTCGCGCCGCTGGGAATCCATGCGGTGACCCACTGCTGATAGAACGTGAAGCCGACCAGGCCGACGTTGTTGGGGATGGTGATCGCGACCGACAGTGGACCGGGCGGCACCAACAGCACGGCATCGGGTGACACCCGCAATGGACAGGGCCCCAGCGCGGCTAGCGAAACCGGCAGAGCGAAGCTGCTCCACACGGTGTTCGACGTGCCGGTCAACAGCACGTCGACGAAGGTGCCCGCCGCCGCCCGGCCGCCGTCCTCGACGGCGACCGTGAACGCCTTGCCGGGGCGCAGCGGGCCCTCTTGCACCAACCGCGGCGGCTGCGCGCTGACGCCGGAGCTGCACCCTGTGCCGAAGAACGAGTAGGTGCCGCTCTGGCCCAGGGCCGGCAGCGCCAGCCCGAGGGCGGTGAGGATCGCGCGCACGCAGAAGGGCATCGCCTCGACACTGTAGCCGAGATCGCCGCTGGCTGCCGGTCGAACGACCACCGCGAACCAAGCGCTTAGAGCGTGTCCAAGAACCGACCGGTCTCGTAGTTGCCGAGATCGATGATCTTGCTGCAGATGCGGTCCAGGAAGTAGCGGTCGTGACTGACGACGACCATGCAACCGGGGAAGTTTTGGATCGCCTCTTCCAGGACGCGCAGGGTGTCCAGGTCGAGATCGTTGGTCGGTTCGTCCAACAGGATCATGTTGCCACCCCGGCGCAGCATCTTCGCCAGCTGGACGCGGTTGCGTTGGCCCCCGGACAGAGTGCCGACCGTCTGCTGCTGGTCCGGGCCGGTGAAGTTGAACTTGGCGACGTAGCTTCGACTGTTGATCTCGATCTTGCCGAGCTTGAGGTTGTCGAGCCCGTCGGTGATCTCCTGCCACACGGTCTTCTCGGGGTCGAGCGTCTCCCGCTCCTGGTCCACGTGGCACAGCTCCACCGTGGGACCGACCACCACGCGGCCGTCGTCCGGCTCGAGCTTGCCGGTGATCAGCTTGAGCATCGTGGTCTTGCCGGTGCCGTTGGGCCCGACGACGCCGAGGATGTCGCCCGGCTGCATCTCGAAGTCGACGTTGTCCAGCACCTTGTGGTCGCCGTCGTAGCTGAACGAGACATTCTCGAAGCGCAGCACGACATCACCGAGTCGCTTGCCGGAGGGAATGTGCAGCTCGACCGAGTCCTCGCGCTCCTCGACCTCCTGCTCCACCATGCGCTCGTAGTTCTTGACGCGCGCCTTGTTCTTCGCCGACCGCGCCTTGGGATTGGAACGAATCCAGTCGAGCTCGCGCTCGATCATCTTGCCGCGCTGCCGCTCTTGCTTCTCCTGCTGCGCCATCCGTTTGGCGCGCTGCTCGAGGTACTCGGAGTAGTTGCCCTTGTACGGCGTCGCCCTGCCGTGGAAGATCTCGAGCATCCAGCCGACGACGCGGTCCAAGAAGAACCGGTCGTGGGTCACCACGACCACGGTGCCGGTGTACTGCGCCAGAGTCTCCTCGAGCCACGACACCGTCTCGACATCGAGGTGGTTGGTCGGCTCGTCCATCAACAGTAGGTCGGGGTGCTCGAGCAGCACCTTGCAGAGCGCTACGCGGCGTCGCTCGCCGCCGGAGCACTCGCTCACGTTCTTGTCGCCAGGCGGTAGGTGCAGCTTGGTCATCGCCACCTCCAGGTGACGATCGAGCTCCCAGGCGTCCCTGGCCTCGATCTCGGTTTGCACGCGATCGAGCTCGGCCATGACCTTCTCCATCGCGTCGGCGGCCAGGTCTTCGCCGAGCTTCATGCTGAGCTCCTCCTGACGTTGCAGGAGGGCGCGAATCGGCGCCACCGCGATCTCGACGTTCTCGCGGACCGTCTTGTCCTCGACCAGCGTCGGCTCCTGCGGCACGTAGCCGACGGTGCGTCCCTCGGCCAGCCGCGCGGTGCCGTCGTACTCCTTGTCCTGACCGGCCATGATGCGCAGCAGGGTCGACTTGCCGGCACCGTTCTGACCGATGACGCCGATCTTGGCGTTCTCCAGGAACACCAAGCTGACCTCCTTGAGCACGGTCTTGCGGCCATGGCTCTTGGTCAATCGCTCCAGGGCGAAGATAGGCTTGTCGCTCATCAGGCGGGGGAACGTATCGCCGGACGGCGCGGTCGCAACCGACTGCGCCGAGAACCGCGCTGGCGCGCGCTCGCCCGCCGCTCCCGTTGACAGCACCGCCGCACGCCACGAAGATCCGGAAGTGAGCGTCGCGGCCGTAATGGCATTTGGCATGCCGAGCTATGGAGAGCTGATGATCCTGGCGATCATCGGCGTGCTCCTGTTCGGCCGCCGGCTGCCAGAGGTCGGCCGCGCCCTCGGACAGACGATCGTCCAGCTGCGGCGGGGCCTCAACGACTTCAAGACGCAGATGAATGCCGACGAGGACTTTCGCGAGGCCAAGTCGGCGATGCACGAGATCCGCCAGGCGACAGAAGCGCCCAGAGTACTGGCCAACCCCCGCCGCTGGTTCGAGGACGCCACCGACGAAAGCCGGTCGACGCCGATGCCGGCGGCTCCTCCCGCCGATCCCCCGGCCGGGGACAGCACGGACGGTGCGCCCGGCAAGACCGCCGAGCAATCCTGATCAGTTCGGTCGCTTGCTCGACTGCACCGCTTCCTCGGCGGCGTCGAAGATGTTCATCCAGTCGCGCTGGTTGGGGTCCTCGACTTCCTTGCTCTTGGCGACCTGCTTGTCCTGCTCGGTCTGCCACTCGTGGAAGTCGGAGAAGTGCTCCTGGATGACGGTCTTGTTCTCGGAGATCAAGCCGACGTGCGGAAACAGATCGACGTTGTACTCGCGCTGGATCTGATCCAGGACCTCGTAGGAGGTCAGGATCGGCATGGCGATGCTGACCCCGCCGTCCCCGAAGGTGTCGAGGGCCACGATCTGGTTCTTGAAGATGATCTCCTTGGGCAGCGACTCGCACGCTTCCTTCGAGATGTCGAAGTGGCTGGCCATGATGAAGGGCACTTGAAAGTGGTCGACGACGATCTTCGCCAGGTCCCACTCGCTGACGTAGCCGCCCGACACCAAGACGTCGACGAAGGACTCACCGAACTGGTCCTGGCTGTACAGCGCGTCCGTCAGGACGTCACCCGCCACCAGGCTCTTCTGCGAGAGCACCTCGGCGAGCCGAACGCTGGTGAGCTTTTCGAGACCCTTCACATCGTGTCTTGTCGACTGCTGGGAGATCGATCTTGAGTCGTGGTCGGCTGCCGCTGGGCCCGCGGCCAAGCTGCCATGCCACCGAAGCTCGGCGCACCTCGCTGGCGGCGCCGGTCAGGCGAACTGGACCACCGTCAGCAGACTGTGCACCAGGAGAATCGTCACCATCCCCAGCACGATGCACGAGTTGACGGCATTTCCGACATCGCGGCCGGATCGTTTGGGGCCGATCGCGAGGTGGTAGGTGAGGGTGGCCACCAAGAAGCCCGACAGCACGGTCTTGAGCAGGATGTAGCGCAAGTCCTGGCGTTCTACGGTGCGAAAGAACGACTCGAGCCAACCAAGCGTCGATGCATCGGTGAACAGCTTGTAGGCGATGAACGACGACAGCGAAGCGCCGACGATCCCGGCGGCGGTGACGATCGGCATCGCGATACTCATCGCCCACACCAGCGGCGTCAGCAGGTAGTCCGCCGGCCGCACCCCCATCAGCTGCAGGGCGGCGACTTGGTTGGTGCGCTTCATCGTGCCGATGCGCGCTGCCGCGCCGGCAGCCATCCGCGCCGTGAAGAAGAAGCCCGCCATCAACGGCACCAGCACCGCGACCAGCACCTTGCCGACACCGGTCAACAGCTGGTTGGTGAACGCGCTCTCCAGCGGGTTGTTGTCCAACGAGAAGAACGTCGCCAGGCCACCGATGGTGACCCCGGCGAGCACGGTGAACAGCACTGGCTCCACCGTGTAGCGCAGGACGGCGCGCGCGACGACCCGGGCAAAGACCGGCGGCAACCGAAGCACGGCCTCGACCGCGGTGTGCGTCAGTGCCGCGGCGCTGAGGACGACCTGTCGCATGCCGTACAGCGCCGGGTCCTCGTCCACCTCGACGCCACCGGGCTGCTCGCCGTCGACCTCTACCAACTCGGTGCCACAATCGTGCAGCGTCCGGGTGGCCGGGTCGAGGCGCAGCACGCGATCCGCCAGGCCGGCGAACGCCTGCACTTCGTGGGTGATCACGATGGTCGTGCGGCGCGGCGCGGCCCGGTGCGTGTCCGCCAACAGTTTGGCGATCTCGCGCGCCGACTCGGCGTCGAGGCCGGCGGTGGGCTCGTCGTACAACATGAGCTCCGGATCGAGCGCCATGGCGCGCGCCACCGCGACCCGCTTGCGCATGCCGCCCGACAGCTGTGCGACGCTCGCCGGCGGCGCCGCCAAACCGGCCTGCGACAGCAGGCCGAGCGCGAGCTTCGGCGAACGCCCGGCAGTGCGCAGGGCGAACTCGACGTTGCGCCGCGGAGATAGCTCGTCGAGAAGCCCCTCGTCCTGCAGCACTGCGGCGACCCGTCGCCGCAGCGCGGCCGGCAGCGCGCCGCGGACGCGATGCCCGAGCACGCGGACCGCGCCGGTCAGGCGAGGCGCCGGCTCCCGCGTCTCCCACAGACCCGTCAGCAACCGCAGGATCGTCGACTTGCCGGAGCCGCTCTCACCGACCAGCAGGCAGAACTCGCCGCGCTCGACCACCAAGTCGACGCCGCTGAGGATCGGGAGATCCCGTCCCGCGCGGCGGTGCGCGAGCCCGAACCGCTCGAACTCGATCGCCGCCCCGGTGGTCACGGGGTCGGCCTCAGACCCTCCGGCACCAGGGACAGCGAGACCATGCGACCCGCCCCGGACTGACCGCTCTCGTTTCCGCGCAGCGCCACCACGCGCTCGCCGACCACTGCTGCGGCCCCTCGAGTGGCGGCATCGTCGGCCAACGCCGATGGATCGGCCGGCGCCTTCGACACGACGCGGTCGTCATCGATCGAGTACAGCTGCACCGAGTCGACGCCCTGCCAGTCGTCCGTGAACTGCAGCCGGCCCGCCGCCGTCAACGGCACCGCAGCCTTGTCCGCGCCCTCGAGATCCAACATGAGCAGGGTCAGATCCTCGCCGTCGGGAGCGACCCAAGTGCGCATCGCGCGCAGCACCGTGCCGTCGGTCAGCTGAATGCTGATCCCCTCCTTCTTGATCTCCGGATCGGCACCGAACGCGTCGCGCTCGAAGTAGCTCGCGTCGCTGACCGTGCGCGTAGTGGCCACCAGCACACGTCCTTCGCGATCTTCGTACAGCACTCCCGTCCCCTCGCGGCGGATCTCGTCATCCGGACTCCACCAGTCCTCCTCGACCGCCTCGTAGATCACGCGCGCCAGCCGGATGCCGGTCTCCGCCGGCGGCTCGTCCTGGTTCGTGGCCACGCGTTCGACCGGGATCTTGTCCAGCGTGAGCTCGGGACGCTGGGTCTCGGCGGCGAGGACGCTGCCATCGGACAGGGGCAACCCCGCGCCGGGTTCGGTGAAGTAGCTGACGAACGGCGCCAACAGAGCACCGATGTCGTGCACGTCGATCCCGCGCAACAGAGCGCCGGACAGCCGCGGCCGCGCGACCCAGAACTTCGTTTTATCGGTGACCGTGGCGCGCTGGTCTCGCTCGATGCGGACGTGCAGCCGCACGTGGCCGCCGTCCGCCGCGAGTTCGATCCGCCGCACCTCCCCGGTCTGCACGCCGCGGTACATCACCGCCGAACCGGGCTGCAGACCGTGGTTCTCGGGCAACAACAGCACCAGCTGCAGATCGCCGCGCTTGGCCGGGGCGAAGCTCAGGTCCGTCGCGTCGGCGAACGGTTGCTCGTCGCCGGCGACCGAGCTGCCGTTGGCGAGCTGCACGCCGAACGGATCGGGCGTGTAGAACGACAGATACGCATCCCGCACCAGGGTGTCGAGTCCGGACGCCCCCCCCGTGATGCCGCCGAACCGCGGAGTCACGATCCAGAAGTGGCTGTTGGTGCGCGCCAGCCCTTCGCGGCTGGGCTCCAGCACGATCGTCGCGATGCCCTTCTTGCCGTCTTCACGCAAGGTCACGTGTCGCACGCTGCCGACCAGGACGCCGCGGTACTTGACGTCGGCACCGGGCAGCAAGCCCCCGACGTCGCGGAATTCCACGTTCAGCCGGAAGTAGCGACTCTTGTCCTCGTCCTGCAGCAGCTCGACCAAATACCAACCGCCGGCGACCGCCAGCGCCAACGTGACGACACCGAGGAAGTAGCGAAAGCGATCCATTCGTTCCTGCCGCGATCAACCCGGGGTCGCGGATTTGCTCCGTCGCCGGCGGTATCGGTCGGTGCGGGGTTTGTTCAACGCACCTTCGGTCAGATATCCAGGTTTGTCGCCTCGAGCGCGTGCCGCTCGATGAACTCACGGCGCGGCTCGACCGCCGGCCCCATCAGCACCGTGAAGACGCGATCGGCCTCCACCGCATCGTTGATCGTGACGCGGCAGAGCGTGCGGCGCTCCGGATCCATGGTGGACTCCCACAGCTGATGGGGGTCCATCTCGCCGAGCCCCTTGTATCGCTGGATCTCCAGCCCCTTCTCGCACAGCCGTTCGACGGTCCGCATCGCGGCGGCGAAGCTGAGCTCATGGTGCACGTCGGAGCCGTCCCTGACCTCGCACACCGGCGCCTCGTGCTCGCCGAACAGCCCCGGGGCGATGCCGAGCGAGAGCAGCTCCTGCAGGATCGCGGCCACGTCTTCGCTCACCTGCAACGCGAAGACCTCGACATCCGCCTGGTCGCGCGGGCACTCGGACTCCGGCCCTCGGTAGACCTTGAGCGGCTCTTGGCCGCGCAGCGACTCCAGCAAGGAGGACATCTGCGCCGCCGTGTCGATGAATCGCGCCTCACCCCTGCCCTGGAACCAAAAGCCCGGCAGCTCCATGTCGGGCAACGCCGCTTGCGCCAAGTACGCGGCGTAGTCGATGCCGGCCTCGGCCGGCAGGTCGCTCCGGTGCCGCATCAAGCGGGTCATCAGCTCGATCACGGTGCGCAGCGAGTCACCCTCGAAGACCGTGCCCGACTCCGACACCACCAGCTGCACCGATCCGAGCCCGAGCTCGGCGCTCACGCGCAGCTTGTCGGCCTCGCTGAGCGCGTAGCGCTCTTGCTTGCCCTTCTTGATCTTGAACAGCGGCGGCTGTGCCACATACACATAGCCGCGTTGCACGAGCTCCGGCAGTTTGCGGTAGAACAGGGTCAGGAGCAGGGTGCGGATGTGGCTGCCATCCACGTCGGCATCCGTCATCACGATGATCTTGCCGTAGCGCAGCTTGCTGGCGTCGAACTCTTCGGTCAGAAAGCCGGTACCGACTGCCGAGACGATGGTCTGGATCTCCTCGTGGTTGAGGATGCTGTCCACCGGTGCCTTCTCGACGTTGAGGATCTTGCCGCGCAACGGCAGGATCGCCTGAAACGGCGCGCGGCCCTGCTTCGCCGTGCCGCCGGCCGAGTCGCCCTCGACCAAGTAGAGCTCGGCGTCCTCGGGTGAGGTGCCCTTGTGGCAGTCGGCCAGCTTGGCCGGCAGGCCGCTGCCCTCGAGCGCGGACTTGCGCCGCACCAGCTCGCGGGCCTTGCGCGCGGCCTCGCGCGCGCGCAGCGCGTCCATCACCTTGTTGAAGACCGCCTTGGCGTCGTTCGGGTTCTCTTCGAAGTGGGTGCGCAAGCCCTCGCCGACGACGCTCTCGACGATGCCCTGTACCTCGCGGTTGCCGAGCTTGATCTTGGTTTGGCTCTCGAACTGCGGATCGGGCACCTTGATCGACAACACCGCCGTCAAACCCTCGCGGAAATCGTCGCCACTCGGCGTCGAGTCCTTGGCCTTGAACAGCTTCTCGCCGCGCGCGTAGTTGTTGAGCGACCTCGTCAACGCGGTCTTGAAGCCGACCAGGTGCGTGCCGCCTTCGATCGTGTTGATGTTGTTGACGAAGGTGAAGACGTTCTCGTTGTAGCCGTCGTTGTACTGGAGGGCGAGCTCGACGTCGTACGGGGCGCCGTCTTCGCCCTCCGCTTGTTTCTTGATGTAGATGACGTCCTTGTTGATCGACTGCTTCGCCCGGTTGAGGTGCTCGACGAACTCCCGCAGGCCGTTCGGAAAGCAGTACTCCTCACTCTGGTCGATGCGCTCGTCGTGGATCGACAGCGTCAGCCCCATGGTGCCCATGAGGTAGGCGAGCTCACGAAGCCTCTTGCGGAGCGCGTCGTACGACAGCTCGACGGTCTCGAAGATCTGGGCGTCGGGCTTGAAGCGCACGACGGTGCCGTGCTCGCTGCTGTCGCCCACCCGCTCGAGCTCACCGGTCTTCTGCCCCCGACCGTAGGTCTGCCGATACTCGCTGCCGTCGCGGTAGACCCGCACCTCGAGCCACTCGGCCAAGGCGTTGACCACCGAGACGCCGACGCCGTGCAGCCCGCCGGACACCTGATAGGTGCCCTTGTCGAACTTGCCGCCCGCGTGCAGCTTGGTCAGGATCACCTCGAGCGCCGGGATGCCGCTCTCGTGCATGTCGACCGGGATGCCCGCCCCGTCGTCGCGCACGGAGATCGACTCGTCAGTGTGGACGACGACGTCGATACGCCCACAGCGACCTGCCAGCGCCTCGTCGACCGAATTGTCGACCACCTCCCACACCAAGTGATGCACACCCTTCGCGCCGGTGTCCCCGATGTACATCGCGGGGCGCTTGCGCACCGCGTCGAGCCCTTCGAGGACCTTGATCGAACTGGCGTCGTAGCGCTTGGAGTCAGACATTTCCGGTGTGCTTGAATCTGAAAACCACGTCCGCGAACTTCGCCGAAGACAGCCGGGCGTTGACGCTGCGGCGTACTTCTTCGCGGCGAAACGACTGCAGCTCGGCGAACAGAGGCGCCGAGTCGACGTCGATCAAGAGCCGGCCACCGCGCTCGCTGCGCACGCTGCAGTGTGCGGCGACCTCCGGACCCAGGACCTCGTCGAGGGCACGAACGGTCGGCGCCTTGCCCGCGTCCGTTTTGGCCTGGCGCAGGATTCCACCCAACAGGTCGGCTGGCCGCTGAACGTCCCCCATCGGTGCCTCTAAGAGTTGCTGATCGGCATCAGCACGTAGGTCGTGGACTCGCCGAGCGTCAGCTTGGCCGGCGTCTCCTCGTCCGTCATGTCGAGCCGCACCGTCTCCAGCTCACAGATCTTGAGCGCGTCCAAGACGAAGTCGGGGTTGAAGCCGATGGTGCCGCCCGGCCCCTTCACGTCGACGTCCATGACGACGTCGCCGCGACCGATGCCCGAGCTCTCGGCAGAGAGCTCCAGGCTCGAGCTGCTGAAGCGAAAGTGCACGAGACGCACATCCCCGCTGCTGAGCACTGCCACCCGCCGGAGGTTGGCCTCCAGGGTCGTGCGGGGGATCTCGACGGTCGTGTCGGCCGCCCGCGGAATGACCCCCTCGTAGTCCGGAAACTGTCGATCCAGCACGGTGGAGACCAGCATGGTCTCGCCCGAGGCCTCAGGGCGCATCAGGAAGCCCGCCTGATTGGGGCTGAAGACGATGTTGACCTCTTCGTCGCCGGTCTCGGGCAACGCCTTGGTGAGGGCCTGCAGCGCGCGCAGGGGCACGATCATCTGCACGTCGGGCAAGTCGGTGTCCAGATTGCGGTAGCACAGCGCCAGCCGGCGGCCATCGGTCGCCACCAGCCGCAGGCACGAGTCGCGGACCTCGACCATCACACCGTTGATCGCATAGCGCGACTCCTCGCGCGCCGCCGAGAACGCGGTGGACCGCACCATCCGCAGAAACTCGGCCGCCGGCAGCTTGAGGGTGTGGCCCTCCTCCAAGTTGGCCTTCTCGGGGAAGTCGGAAGGATCCGACCCCACCAGCTCGAACTGGCCACCGCCGGCGTGCAGGCTGCTCTTGAAGTCCTTGGTCTCCACGGTGACCGTCGCGTCCTCGAGCTCCCGCAACAACGCGTAGGTCTCCTTGGCGGGCAACAACGCGGTGCCAGGGGTCTTCACCTTGACGGAGTCGAGGTGCAGGCGCGCCGAGATCTCGAAGTCGGTGGCGAACAAGGTCAGGCCGTTCTCGTCCGCGCGCAGCAGGGCGTTCTTGACCACGGGGTTGGTCGTCTTCAACGGCGCGATCCCCGCTGCGACAGCGAAGAGTTCGGTCAGCTGGTGCCGGTCACAGAGGATCTTCATTCGGGGCTCCCGGGGACATGTGCGTCACCGCGCGGGGGTCGCTCCGCGTGGTAGAGATGAAGTAGATCTTAAGAAGATCCTCATCCTCTTAAACGTCCTGTTTCGAGTGTGGAGAGCGTAACCGTCCGTGCCCGAAAGAGCGACTCTGGACCTCGCCGGAAGCCTCCTTCCGGGGGCCCCGGAATGGGGACAACCTGCCCACAATTCGCGGGCGGTTGTCGAGAGCACGCGACAGTCTGGGGATGGTTGTTGGCGGTCGCTCCGCCCGTCCAGGAATCGACCACGCCACCCCCCAGGAAACTCAGCGGCGACTGACGAATCTCTCGACCAGTAGCGGCTCCAGATGTCGGGGGCGGCGGGAAGATCGAGCGCGCGGAGTGTCAAAAGTTGTCCGCCCGGGACAGTCACACCCCACTCCCGTGATCGTGCAGGGTCGGGGATCGACCGGTGTGCGGAACGCTGGGTCCGCAATCGAGCAGCAGCGCGGCCGGAGCCGGCGCGCATCGATTCAGCTGTCGTCGCGGGCGACCTGGGTCAGGTGCTCGCCGAGCTGCTCGACCTGGCTCTGGAAGGCGTGGTCCTTGGCGCAGCGCTCTTTGATCTTGGCGACGGCGTACAGGACCGTGGTGTGGTCCCGCTTGCCGAAGAAGCGGCCGACCTCTTCGAGCGAGTGCTCGGTGTGCTCTCGTGCCAAGAACATGCCGATCTGACGCGGCAGGCTGACGGCTTGGGTGCGGGCCTTGCCGAGGATCTCCTTCGCGGTGACGGAGAACTCCTCGGTGATCAGCTTGAGGATCGCCGGCAGGGTGACGACGACCGGTCGACGTCCAGGAGTGCTCTTCAGGGCTTGCTTGGCCAGCGCGAGGTCGGCAGGGCGGCGCTCGACGGTGGCCAGGCCGAGCACCTTGATGAGTGCTCCCTCGAGCTCGCGCACGTTGCTGGTCACCGACTTGGCGATGAAGTCGGCGACCTCGTCCTCCACGCTCGAGCCGCGCAGGAACGCCTTGCGCTTGACGATCGCCGCGCGCGTGGCGACGCACGGCGCTTCGATCTGCGCCTCGAGGCCCCAGCGAAACCGCGACACGAGCCGGTCTTCGAGCGTCGGAATCTCGGGTGCCGGTCGGTCGCTCGACAGGATGATCTGCCGGTGCGAGTTGTACAGCGCGTTGAACGTGTGGAAGAACTCGACCTGTGTGCGCGTGGTGCGGGCCAGGAACTCGACGTCGTCGATGACCAGGATATCGGCGGACCGATAGAAGGCGCGGAAGGCCTCCAACTGTTGGTTCTGTGCCGCCTCGATGAAGCGGTTGGTGAACTCCTCGCAGCTGAGATACACGACCCGACAGTCCTGGTGCATCTGCTTGAGGGCGTGGGCGATGGCCTGCAACAGATGCGTCTTGCCCAGGCCGACGTTGCCGTGCACGAAGAAGGGGTTGTAGGCCTGACCGGGGTTGGCGCCGATCGCCATCGCGGCGGCGTGCGCCAGCCGGTTGCAGCGGCCGACGACGAACTGCTCGAACGTGTAGTGCCGGTTCAGCTCGCTGCGCGGCTGAACCAGATCGAAGGCGTAGTTCGGGGTCGCCGCCGCGCCCGAGGGCAGGGAGCCCGCCGGCTTTCCCGCGCCGGGCGGCGCGTGCGGTGCATCGTAGATGCTCTCCTGGATGTTCTCGACGACGCGCTGGACGTCGGTGCCGATGGGGAGCTCGCTGCGCGCCGGAGGTCCGTTGGGCTGCGCCTGCGCCGGGTCGACCGTCGCCCCATCGGCAGCGCGATCGGCCGGGGCGGCAGCCTCGGCGACGCCGATGCGCACGTCCATCGGGCTGCCGATCGCCTTCTCGACCGCTTGCCGCACGCAGGGCATGAAGTGCTTGGCGATCCAGTCGCGCATGAACCCGTTCGGGGCGACGAACTCGATCGCCCGGTCATCGGATTCGGCGACCGAGAAACCGCGAAACCAGGTCTCGTACTGCTCTTGCTGCATGAGCAGCTTGAGTTCCGACAACACCTTGGTGCGGATCGACTCGGCAGGAGGGTGCGAGTAGGGCATGGGGAGCGCGGAGCGAACTCGGACGACCCGAGGTACGCATCCCGGGCGGGGCAGGTCCGAAGCGGAGCGGGAGGGAAGGGCAGCTACACCGCAGCGCGTGACGACCGGCGCGCAGCGATCTCGGCTTCTTCACTCACTCTTAGCGAACTTCGCCGCGCTTTGAAAGCGCGTGCGAATCGAACTTCGCAAAGCCGATGGCAGCGGCGATCAAAGTGCGTTGTGCAACTGCCCCATCGGCGTTCGAAGAAATTGCGAAGTGGTAAGATTCTCGGAGGCCGCGCACCGCGCCGGGGCTCGGATTCAAGGACGCGCCGCGCGTCGGGCGCGCAGGTGTGCGATGGCGTCGGCAACGGCGTGGCCGGCAGCGCGCGCGTCGTCGATCGAGGTCGTGTGCGATACGCTGAAACGAACGCAGCTGCGCGCGTCGTGTTCGTCCAGACCCATGGCCGTCAACACGCGCGGTGGTGATGGTGCACCCGATGAACACGCCGAGCCTTGCGATGCCTGCACCCCGGCGAGATCCAGCGCCGGCATGAGGGCGCGGCCGTCGATTCCGGCGAACAGATATGCTGCGGTGTTCGGTATGGCGTGCGTCGGCGTCAGCCGGCGCGCATCCGCGGCGGCCATCGCGGTCTCGAAGGCGTCGAGGGCGGCGCCCATGTGGGCCGCGCGCTGCGCGCGTTCGTCGACCGCGAGCTGGACCGCCAGCGCGGTCGCCGCCGCCAGTGCCGGCGAGACCGTGCCCGCGCGGTGGCCGCGTTCTTGGCCACCACCGCGGATCAGCGGGGCGATCGAGGCGGGGTGGCGCAGCCACACGACGCTGGCTCCGCGCAGTCCGGCCGCCTTGTGGGCGGAAAAGGTGATCGAATCGGCCAGCTGGAGCACGGGCCGGAGATCGACGCGGCCGAGGGTCTGCGCCGCGTCGACGTGCAGCGGGACACCGGCGTCGTCGGCGACGGCGCGGGCTTGTTCCAGCGGCTGCAAGGTGCCGACCTCGCTCTGCGCGTGCACCAGGCAGACCAGCCCGATGGGTTGGTCGACCGCGGTGACGGCAGCGGTTGCGTCCGGCCGCACTTGCCACCACACCGCGCCGCGGCGCTCGGCGCCCACCGTCACCGACGGGTGCTCGACCGGCGCGAGCAGAACCGGCAGCGCGGTGTCGCCGGCGCCGTTGACGATCAGGTTGTTGGCCTCGGTGCCGCCGGAGACGAAGACGAGCTGGTCGGGCTGGGCGTCGAGCGCCCCGGCCAGCGCGTCGCGCGCGTCCTCCACGGCGCGTGCCGCGCTCCGCCCGCTGCCGTGGAGGCTCGCGGGGTTGGCCGGCGTCGCCCGCTCGACTTCGATGAAACGTCGCAACACCCGCGGGTCCACCGGGGTGCAAGCGTTGTGATCGAGGTAGATCTTCATCCACCGGCCACGACATCACGGTACAGCTGGAAGTACCGCTCCAAGATCTTGGACTGGTCGAACTCGGTTTCGGCGCGCTGGCGCGCCGCGACGCTGAGGCGGCGGTGCAGCTGCTCGTCGCGCAGCAGAGACAGGCAGCCGCGGCCGAGCTCGTCCGGCCGAGCGCATTCGGCGTAGACGCCGGTGTCGGCCACGACTTCGCGCACGCCACCGACGTCGGTCGTCGCGCACGGCACGCCGCAGCTCATCGCCTCGAGCATCGTCATGCCGAAGCTCTCGGTCTCCGACGCCATCAGGCAGAGGTCGGCGTCGGCGAAGATCCCCTCGGGGGAGGTGACCTGCGGCACGTGCTGTACGCGGTCGAGGCAGCCGAGATCGGAAGCGACCGCGAAGGCGTGCTCCCGATCCGGCCCGTCGCCGACGAGCACCAAACGGGCCGGCAGCTCGTCGGTGATGACCTTGAACGCGCGCACCACATCGGCGACCCGCTTGACTGGCCGGAAGTTGCTGGCGTGCACGATGATCCGCTCCTCGTCCGCGCGTTCGTAGTAGCGCCCCTGGGTGCCGGGCACGTAGCGCTCGGTGTCGACGAAGTTGGGAATCACCGCGATTGGCTGGCGGGTGCCGAACAGCAGCCGGGTTTCGTTGGCCAGGAACTCGCTGACCGCGGTGACCCCGTTCGACTGATCGATGGCAAATCTGGTCGGCCGCATGTAGGCGCGGTCCGCGCCGACGACGGTGATGTCGGTGCCGTGCAATGTGGTGATGAAGCGCAGTTTGCCGCCCGACATCGAGCGCGCCAGGTAGGCGCTGACCGCGTGCGGAATCGCGTAGTGCACGTGGAACACGTCGATGCCCGCTTCTTCCTGCACCTCGAGCATGCGCGTGGCCAGCGCCAGGTCGTACGGAGGGAAGCGCAACAGCGGGTAGCCCGCCACCCGCACGTCGTGGTAGCGCAGACCGGTCACGTTGCCGCGCAGGCGGTGCGGACGGTCGTAGCTGATCAGGTGCACTTCGTGACCGCAGGCCGCCGCATGCAGGGCGACTTCGGTCGCGATGACGCTGCTGCCACCCACGGTCGGGTAGCAGACGATGCCGAGCCGGAGCATTGGGCGCGATTCTACGAGGCGTGCGGCGGATCCGTTGGGCGCGAAATCGCGCGTTCCCGCGGTCGGCTCAGCGCGGCCACGGCGGCAACCGAACTCGGATGCCGCTCTTGCCGGAGCGCTTTGGAGGGTCCGACCCATCCGCCGCCGCGCTGAGCCCGGAGGCACTGTCTCTCCGAGCCTCCGGCGCGGCGGCGACGTTGCCATGGCAGCGGCGTCGCCTCGAAAATGTTGTCGAAGCTCGAAGGTTCGAGGCGCCGGAGGCTCAGCGCGGCCACGGCGGCAACCAAACTCGGGCTCAGCCCGGCAGGGTGAGGCGGAACTCCACCTCGCGCCCCGCTGCCTGCCAGGTCAGCTTTGCGCCGAGCGCGCGCACGAAGTCCTCGAGCGAGCGGAAGTGCATCTCCGGCGGGATGGCGGGTGACTCGCCGAGGGGGTGGCGCGCGCGCACGAGCAGGACGGCATCGCCCTCGCTGGTCGTCGGTTGGATGCAGACATCGCCGCCGTCACCGGCGTGATCGCTGGCCAGGTGCAGCACGCGCTCGATCGTCGTGCCGAGGACCGCCGCGTCGATCGGTGGCGTCGGCGGGGGCTCGGCGGGCGCGATGTAGTCGACGTGCTGATCCAACGACTCGATGGCGCGCTGCGCGCAACCGCGCACCAGCGCGCAGAACGGGTCGTCGTCGCGCGCCGCCGGCGCCGGCAGCGCGTTGCGGCCGCCCATCAGCGAGGCCAGCGCGTCCTGCAAGCCCGCCGTCTCGCGCTCCAGCGCCGAGGCGATGGTCTCGGGGTCGGCGAGCTCGACCCCGTCACAGATCCGCGCCGCGGCCTCGTCGATGGCATGCAGCGAGCGTTCCAGGGGTTTCTCGTCGGGCGACATCGGCACTCTCCGCCGGTGTGATCGACCGCGGGCGGGCTCGGGCTTGATGGCGGCTGCGGCGAATGTCGCGTTCTTGGACGGTGCGGCGCTGGTGATGAATGGGAGCCTGGCTCCGTACGTTCACCGTACGTTCAGTCGGCGCCGAGGTCGGCGAGGACTTCGTCGTCTTGGTCGGGGGCCGTGGGCCGCTCGATGGGCATGCCGAGGAACTCGCGGGCGAAGGTGTCGTGGTCGAGGGCGCCGTTGGATTCGGGGGCGTGCTCGAAGATCGTGCGGCCGAAGCTGGGAGCTTCGGCGAGCTTGACGTTGGCGCGAATGACGGTGTCGGCGACCGCGGCGCCGAAGTGGGCGCGGATCTCGGCGAGGACTTCGCTGGCGAGGTTGGTGCGCAGGTCGACCATGCACGCAAGGACGTGGCCGACGCGCAGCTGTGGGTTGAGGCGTCGCTGGACCAAGTCGATGACCTCGAGCAGCTTGGCCATGCCTTGCAGCGCGAAGTACTCGGTCTGCATCGGGATCAGCACCGAGTCCGCGGCGACCAGCGCGTTCGCCGACAGCACCCCCAGCGATGGTGGGCAGTCCATCAGCACGTAGTCGAACGGCGTGCTGCGCTGCAGCTGCTCGAGGGCTTCGCGCAGGATCATCTCGCGGCCGATGCGGTCGGACAGGGCTTGCTCGACCGAGGCGAGCGCGGTGTCCGCCGCGGCCAAGAACAAGCCGTCGGTCGCGGTCGGGGTCACCGCGTCGGCCAACGGCACGTCGTGCAGGAAGAGATCGGTGATGGTGCGCTGCGTGGTCTCCGGCCGACAGTCGACGTGCAGAGTGCAGTTGGCCTGTGGATCCAGGTCGAGCAGCAGGACCCGCTGGCCGTGCCGGGCAAGGGCTGCTCCGTGGTTGACGGTGGTGGTGGTCTTGCCGACCCCGCCCTTCTGATTGATGACCGCCACGCGCTTCATGCCGATAGCCCCCTGCTGCTTGTCTATGCGGGTGATTCTCGGGGCAGCGTCGCCGAGCCGCAAAACAAACCGTGGTTCGAGCGGCGCGCGAGTTCCCGCTTCAGAGCAGGGCGGTGAGGTCGTCGACGCGCAGCGGCCCGTCCAGCCAGAACGGTTCGGCCGCCTGGCAGGCCGCGCGGGCACCGTAGAACGCGTCGCGGGCGCGGGCGCGCTCGACGATGTCGAGGCCGACCATGTGCCGGCGATCGCCGCCGGGCAGCTGCGAGGCGTAGCAGCGCAGTGCTTCGAGCTTGGCGTCGGCCTGCCCCGAGGTGTCGACGCACAGGGTCGCCACTGGCAGCTCGTGGTGTAAGGGGTAGCGCAAAAAGAGCTTGGGTCGATGGGCTGCGCCGAGCTCGGGCCAGAGGGCGGCGAGGCCGGCGGTGAAGAACGCGCGGCTGGCGAGCGCTCCGGTGGCGGCGTGGTCGGGGTGCACGTCGCGCTCGAGCGGGGCGATCAGGATCGAGGGCCGCAGCGCGCGCAGCGCCTCGATCAGGGCGCGCAGGGCGGTCTCGTCGTCGCGCAGCCGGGCATCCGGCAGGCCCAGGTTGCGCCGCTCCGTCAAGCCGAGCCGCGCGCTCGCGGCGGCGCACTCGGCTGCCCGGGTCTGCGGATCACCCAGGCTGCCCATCTCGCCCCGGGTGAGATCGACCACCGCGACGCGGCGACCGGCCGCGGTGAGTTTGAGGATCGTGCCGCCGCAGCCGAGCTCGGCGTCGTCGGGATGCGGACCCAGCACCACCACGTCCATCGCCTCGGTCCCGCGGTTGGCCATCAGAGCTCCACCACCAGATGCTCGAGGGCGAACGGGTCGGCGGCGTCGACGAGGGTGTCGGCGAGCTCGATGCCGTGCGCCACCATGAAGGGCACTGGACCGAGCACGCGCTCCTGCAGCCGGCCGCCCGGCAGCAGGTTGCTGCACAGCCGGCGCACCTGCCGCATCCCGGTGCCCTCGCGGTTCTGCCGGGAGCGCCGCACGCGCCCGCCGAGCCGCTGCAGCTCGTCGACGAGCTTGCTGCGGGTGCGCTCGAAGGGGCCGACCATCTGGCCGTCGAGCTTGCGCATCTGGCTCGCCAGCTCTGCCAGGCGCTCGCCCAGATCCGCCGCCAGCGCGTCCAAGCCCATCTCGACCGGGCTGTTCTCGCCCTCGTTGAGGGTCTGGCCGAGCGCGACCGGACCGCGGGCCAAGTCCGGCAGATCCCAGCCGAAGCGGTGCAGCAGCTTCTTCTGCGACGGCTCGATCAGCGAGAGCGAGGCGCGCGGCACGAACACCGGGGCGGGGACGCCGAGGTGGCGGTACAGCGGACCCGCGACGGACAGATACGCCAGCTCGCCGGGGCCGGCGATGGTGGCGATGTTGGGCAGACACGCGTCCTGCCACAGTGGCCGCAACAGGACGCCGGGGCTCATCGCGGTGGATCGCGGCATCACGTCGCCGTCGGCGAGCGGCAAGCGGCGCTGCCCGGTGTCCTGGAACATCAGCGTCGCGGTCGGATCGAAGGTGACGTCGACGCCGACGTCGCCGAGGTGCTCGATCGCGCCGCGCACCACTTCGCGCAGCTCGGCAGCGGACTCGAGCCACCGCGGTAGCACCTCGAAGGCCTGCTCCGGCAGGTCGCGCGGCTCGATCACCAGTAGACCGTGGTGACCGAACAGCGCGAACAGCATGCGCGCCATCGTCGAGCCGAAGGTGTCGTCGTCGCTGCGCGGCCGCACCGTGTCCATGGCCCAGTCGCGGAACTCGGACTTGGGCATCAAGTCGTCGAGCGCCGGCAGCGCCTGCTCGAGGGCGTGGCCGATCGGGATGTGGCGCAGCGAGGCGCCGGTGCGCGGCAGGTCGAGCCGCACGCGCTGGGTGTCGAGGTTGGCGTTGACCAAGAACGCGCGGTTGGCCTCGTCGAAGTCGTGGTCGTCGGTGTGGTTCCAGAACACCGGCACGACCGGCGCCGCGCCGGGCAGCGCCGACAGCTCGCGCGCCAGCCGAATCGCCGTCGCCGCCTTGTGCACGCTGTAGAGCGGACCGCCGAACAGACCCGGCTGCTGGCCGGTGACCACAGCACAGGTGCGCTCGTCGGCGAGCGCGGCGGCGTTGCGCAGCGCGGCCTCCGGGGCCTCGTGGCGCTCGGCGTAGGCGGTGAAGGCGGCGGCGAGCGCGTCGGCGGGCACCAACCGGCGGGCCCGCGCCGGGGCGGCCTGCTGCAGCTGATGGGCGGTCGCCGGGCGAGTGCCCAAGAACCGGTGCAGGTCCGGGTCCTCTTCGAGGTAGCGCAGGTGGACGTCGGAATCGGAGCCCAGCAGGCGGAACGGCAGGCGGCGCACGCGGTGGCTCACGGCGTGCTCCGCTGGCTCGCGGCCTCGCGCGCGCGCTTGGCGAATGCGTCCGCCGCTGCCGACAGCTGCGCGCGCCAGTCGGCGGCGCTGGGTGGTGCGGCGTGCATGACACCGCGGCTCTGGCTGATCAAGCCGCCGAGGCCCGTGTCGTCGAACGCGGCGGCGGTGTCCGCCTCGGTGGCGCCCTGCGCGCCCACCCCCGGCAACAGCAGCCAGGCGCGCGGCATCAGGCCGCGCAGCCGGCGCAGATCGTCCGGGCTGGTCGCGCCGACCACGGCGCCGACGGGCGTGTAGTCGTCGCCGTCGCCGGCCAGCTGCGCGCCCCATTGGTGCACGGCGCGGGCGACGCGGTCGCACAGCCGCTCCTCCCCCACGTCCAAGTCCTGCAGCTCGGCGGCGGACGGATTGCTGGTGCGCACCAGCACGAACACGCCCTTGCCGTCGTCGACACAGCGGGCGAAGAACGGCTGCAGCGAATCGGAGCCGAGGTACGGCTGCAGGGTGACCGCGTCGGCGAGATCGAGGTGATAGGCGGCGTAGGCCTCGGCCGTGCTGCCGATGTCGCCGCGCTTGATATCGCCGATCACCAAGACGCCGCATTCCCTGGCTTGCCGGCAGGTCGCCTCGTACGCCGCCAGCCCGGCGGCCCCGTAGCGCTCGAAGAAGGCGATGTTGGGCTTCACCGCGGCGACGTGCGGAGCGAGTACGGGCAGCGCTTCGCGGTAATACGCCTGGATGCGGTCGGCCGGAGGAGCGCCGGGCGCAATGTTGTCGGGAAGAGCCTGAATCCGCGGGTCGAGTCCCACCACGACCGGGCCGGCGCGTCGCACGGCGTCGGCGAGGCGGGAGGCGAAGTCGGGGCTCATCGCGCAAGAGCCTAGCAGACCGCCGGCAAGTTGCTCGGCCGGTGTGGCGTCGATTCCGCGGCGTCCGCGTTTCCTTCTCAGTCTCGGCAAAGGGGTGGCGTCGCGCTGCCAAAACCGTTTGCATGCCGCGATCTCGCCCCGTGCCGACCCCGTCGAGAGGTCTTTGCCGCCATGGTTTCAGTCTTCGTCCCTGCAGAATCGGAGCCCGGTGAGACCCGGGTCGCGGCGGTTCCCGAGACCGTCAAGAACATGGTCAAGCACGGCCTCTCGGTGACCGTGCAGGCCGGCGCCGGCACGGCGTCGGGGTTTCTCGACAACGACTATCAAGAGGCCGGCGCGACCATCGCCGCCGACGATGGTGCGATGCGCGCCGCCGACTTGGTCCTTCGGGTGCGGCCGCCGCGCGACGGCTCGGCCGAGTGCGAGCTGAAGGAAGGCGCGATCTTGATGTGCAGCCTGCAGCCGATGCTGCGCCTGCCCCTGGTCGAGGAGCTGCGCAAGCGCAAGATCACCGCGGTGGCGATGGACTTGATGCCGCGCATCACGCGCGCGCAGAAGATGGACATCCTCAGCAGCCAGGCGACCACGGCGGGCTACCACGCGGTGCTGCTCGCCGCAGCGTCGCTGCCGAAGATGTTTCCGCTGTTCATGACCGCGGCCGGCACGTTGACCCCGGCCCGCGTGGTCGTGCTCGGTGCCGGCGTCGCCGGTCTGCAGGCGATCGCCACCGCCAAGCGCCTCGGCGCGGTGGTGGAGGCCAACGACATCCGGCCGGCGGTGGCCGAGCAGGTCGAGAGCCTCGGCGCCAAGTTCATCGACACCGGGACGCCGCCCCAGGCGGAGACCGCGGGGGGCTACGCCAAGGAGACCTCCGAGGAGTACGCCCGAAAGCAGAAGGAGATCCTCACCCGGCACCTCTCCGCCGCCGACGTGGTGATCACCACGGCCCTGATTCCGGGCCGCAAGGCCCCGGTGCTGGTCAGCGACGAGATGCTGCAGGCGATGCGGCCGGGCTCGGTGGTCGTCGACCTGGCGGTCGAGATGGGCGGCAACGTCGAGGGCAGCGTCGCCGGTCAGACCGTCGAGGTGCACGGCGTCAAGATCATCGGCGAGCCGAACATGCCGGCAAAGGTCTGCACCGACGCCAGCCGGATGTTCGCCCGCAACCTCAACGCGTTCCTGTTCGACGGCTGGATCGACAAGGAGGGCAACATGGCGGTGAAGCTGGACGACGAGTGCGTCGTCGCGACGACCGTCACCCGCGACGGTGAGGTGAAACACAAGGGCGCGGCCGAAGCGCTGTCCGCCAAGGGAGCTTCGTGATGGTCGACATCAGTCTCTATCTGTTCGTCTTCATGCTCGCCGCGTTCGTCGGCTTCGAGCTGATCACCAAGGTGCCGCCGACGCTGCACACGCCGCTGATGTCCGGCAGCAACGCCGTCTCGGGCGTGACCATCGTCGGCGCGCTGCTGGCGGTGAGCACCGCCGAGGGCTATCCGCAGCTGGCGATGATCTTCGGCTTCGTGTCGCTGGTGTTCGCCACGATCAACGTGGTCGGCGGTTTCCTGGTCACCGACCGCATGCTCGGCATGTTCAAGAAGAAGGGCTGAGGGCGCTACCGTGCAGATCAATCCGACCTATCTGTATCTGGCCGCGACCGCGCTGTTCATCCTCGGCATCAAGGGCTTGTCGAAGGTCAAGTCCGCGCGCAACGGCAACCGCCTGGCGGCGACGGGCATGCTGATCGCCATCGTCGGCGCGCTGATCGAGGGCCAGGTCTTGAGTCCGATGTGGATCGCGATCGGCATCGCGGTCGGCGCGGCGATCGGTGGCTTCCTTGCCGGCCGCGTGCCGCTGACGCAGATGCCCGAGCTGGTGGCCGCCTTCAACGGCACCGGTGGCGGCGCGTCGGTGTTCGTCGCGCTGGCCAGCCTGTTCGCCTGGGAGAGCATGATCGGCGCCGGCCCCGACGCGCCGGCCAACGTCGCCGCCCTGGGCATCCCGCAGGCGATCACCCTACCGCTGACCATCGTCATCGGCATGGTGACCGCGACCGGCAGTGCGGTGGCCTACTTCAAGCTCGCCGGCAAGAAGATGACGCACCCGGTTCCGGGCGCGGCGCGACAGGTGCTGCACGCGGGCTTGGGAATCGCCGCCATCGGCTGCTGTGTCTGGTTGGTCACCGCCGGTGAGTCCGGGGCGATCAACACCGCGGCGATCGCGGTCGTGGTGCTCGCCGGCCTGCTCGGTGTGCTGTTGGTGCTGCCGATCGGCGGTGCCGACATGCCGGTCGTGGTCGCGCTGCTCAACTCCTATTCGGGCTTGGCGGCGGCGGCCAGCGGCTTCGTCATCAGCAACTCGCTGCTCATGGTCGCCGGTGCGTTGGTCGGCGCGTCGGGTCTGATCCTGACCAAGATCATGTGCAAGGCGATGAACCGCTCGCTCGGCAACGTGCTGCTCGGCGGCATCGGCGACGACGCACAAGCCGAAGATGCGCGCGACTACGCCAACATCAAGGAGACCAGCCCCGAAGAAGTCGCGATGCTGTTCGACGCGTCCAGCTCGATCATCATGGTGCCGGGCTACGGCCTCGCCGTCGCGCAGGCGCAGCACACGATGCGCGAGCTGGGCGAGCTGCTGGAGAAGCGGGGCGCCAACGTGCGCTACGCGATCCATCCCGTCGCCGGTCGCATGCCGGGGCACATGAACGTGCTGCTGGCCGAGGCGGACGTGTCCTACGACAAGCTGTTCGAGCTCGAGCGCATCAACGGCGACTTCAAGAACACCGACATCGTGGTCATCGTCGGCGCCAACGACGTCGTCAATCCCGCCGCGCGCGAGGATCCGCAAAGCCCGATCGCCGGCATGCCGATCCTCGACGTCGACGAAGCGGGCACGGTCGTGGTGGTCAAGCGCAGCCTGAGCCCCGGCTACGCCGGCATCAAGAACCCGCTGTTCGACAAGGACAACTGCCTGATGGTGTTCATGGACGCCAAGAAGGCGCTCGAGGACATGGTGTCCGAGGTCAAGGAGCTCTGAGCAAGCGCTCGCCGACGGTATCGGCGAGCAGCAGGCCTTGCGGTGTCAGGCGGACGACATCGTCGTCCTCCGCCAGCAGCTTCTCGGCGCGCAGCGTTTGCAGCGCCTCTTGGAGCGGCGGTTGCAGCTCGGTTTCGAGCCGAGCGCACACTTCCGACAGCCGCACACCGTCGCGGCGGCGGATGCCGAGCCAGAGGGCCTCGCGGAGCCGGTGGCTGCGATCCAGCGCCTCTGCGTCGGCGACCGGCGGCACGCCCGCGTCGATCGAGCGAGCCCACGCGTCGAGGGTCTTGAGGTTGGTGCTGCGGATCCCCGCGCGGTGGCTGGCGGCGCCCGGACCTACGCCGACCGAGTCCCCCTGCAGCCAATAGTGGTCGTTGTGGCGGCAGACCCCGCCGCGGCCGGCGAAGTTGCTGATCTCGTAGGCGCGGAAGTCGTGCTCGGCGAGCACTTGCCGGGTGGCGAGGAACATCTCGCGGTCGACGGGCTCCGGGTTGGCGGCGAGCTCACCGCGGGCGTGCTCGCGGCCGAGTCTGGTGCCGGTCTCGAAGGTGAGGTTGTAGCACGACAGGTGATCGGGCTGCAGCGCCAGCGCCGCGCGTAGGTCCGCCAGCCATTCGTCCGGCGTCTGGCCCGGTAGAGCGAACATGAGATCGAGGCTGACGTTGTCGAAGTCGGCCGCGCGCAGGGCGGCCACCGCGGCGCGGGTCGCGTCGGCGTCGTGCGCGCGATCGAGGAACTGCAGCCATCGCGGCGCGAAGCTCTGCGCGCCGACGCTGGCTCGGTTGACGCCTGCGGCGCGCGCGATGTGCGCTTTCTCTTGCGTCAAGCTCTCCGGGTTGGCCTCCATCGTCACCTCGCTGCACGCGCTCAGGTCGGCGCGCGCGGCGATGAGAGCAAACAGTCGTTGCAGCTGGTCGGGGTTCAGGTAGCTCGGCGTTCCCCCACCGAAGAACACCGAGACCGGCTCACGCGGGATCCACACCAGCGCGAGCTCGCGCTCGAGGTGGTCCAGATAGTCGTCGAGCGCGTCCTCGGCGTCCGGCACGTACGACACGAAGTCGCAATAGCCGCACTTGACGACGCAGAACGGCACGTGCACGTACAGCGAGGTGGCCACTACGTCGGGAGCGTAGCGCCACCATCGATCCGCGTCGCCGGCGCTGCCGGGGCGCGGTGCCGAGGATCAGCCGTCGAAGGCGTCGGCCTGCTCGGTGGGCTCCTCTTCGCCGAACTCGCGCGCCATGGTGGCGTTGAGCTTGCGCAGCGCCTCTTGCTCCATCTGCCGCACGCGTTCGCGGGTGACGCCGATCTGTTCGCCGATCGCCTTGAGGGTCATCGGCTTGGGGTTGTCGGGGCCGATGCCGTAGCGCAGCCGCAGCACCCGGGCCTCGCGCTCATCGATTGCGCACAAGAGCTCCTGCAGCCGCTGCACCTCGAGGTTGTTGAAGATCTCCTCTTCCGGCGACCGCGTCCGCGTATCGACCAGCGCCTCGGCGTAGACCGAAGAGGCGTCCTCGTTCATCGAGTGGGTCGGCTGCGAGTTGGCGAGCACCGTGTCGCGCACCACGTCCCAGTTGGTCTGCGGCAGCTCCAGCTCCTGCGCGATCTCCGCCGACGTCGGGGCACGGCCCAGCATGTAGGTCAGCTCCATCGACATCGTCTTCCAGCGCGAGACGATCTCCGACATGTAGGACGGCACGCGCACGGTCTTCACCGTGTTGACCAACGCGCGGCGGATGCCCTGCTTGATCCACCAGGTCGCGTAGGTCGAGAAGCGGCAGCCGGCGTCGGCGTCGAACTTCTCGACCGCCTTCATCAGCCCGATGTTGCCCTCCTCGATCAGGTCCATGAACGACAGGCCGCGGTTGATGTAGTTCTTGGCGATGGAGACCACGAGCCGCAGGTTTGCGCGGATCATGTGCTCGCGCGCGGCCATGTCGCCCTGCGCGATGCGCCGCGCGAGCGCGATCTCCTCCTCCGGTTTCAACAACGGCACTTCGTTGATGTCCGACAGATAGGTATCCAGTCCGTTGTCTCTCATCCCGGTCCACCGCCCGTCCCACGGGCCTCCACTCCCTCTGAACAGGCGAGATATCGGGCAGTCGTCGGGGCGACTTGACGCACCTTGTCGGGGAATGCGACACCCGCGCACCGCATTGTCGCACGAAACGACGATACGAGGGGCGGCTCGGTGGGGTTCCGAGAGCCGGTCAGGCCTCCAGCGGCCAGCGCGGCGCGGAGATCGGCCCGGGGCGTTCGACCCCGGCGTAGGCGATGTGGGGGTCCGGAGTCGGTTCCGGCGACTGCGCGCCGTGCCGGGCCGCCAAGGGATCGTGCGGGTAGAACAGCTCGAGGTCCTTGGGTCGCGAGCCGATCATCAGCACCACGCACGGCCCGTCGCCGGCGCCGATGAACACGTGCGAGGTGCCGGCGGGACAGTGGACGAAGTCCCATGCTCCGAGCCGCTTCTCCTCGCCGTTGACGAGCAGCAGGCACTCCCCCGACAGCACCAAGAAGTTCTCCTGGGCGCTCTCGCGGTGGTAGCGGCAGTTGGGCTTGCCCGGCTCGAGGATCGCGATGTTGATGCCGATCTCGGGGAACCGCTGCTCCCGCTCGAACAAGACCCTGCGGCCGAAGTCCGCGCTCTCCACCCACCGCGCGTCCTGCACGTTGACCGTGAACCAACCCTCGCGTTGTTCGATCATGTGGCGAGTGTATCGCGCGCGGGCTAGGGGCTACGCTGCGGGGCCAGAGACGCGATGACCGGTGCTGTTGAGGGCGACGACGCGGTGGACGCCGACGCGCGAGCGGCAGGCTGTTGCGCGGTGGTGGTCAACTATCGAACGCCCGACCTTGCCACGACTTGCGTCGACTCTCTCCGGGCTGATGGGGACCTGCGCGTGGTGCTGGTCGACAACGGATCGGCCGACGGCAGCGCCGAGCAGCTGCGCGCCGCGGCGGCGTCGCGACCGTGGCTGACCGTGTTGGAGGAGCCGACCAACGAGGGCTTCGGCGCCGGCTGCAACCGCGGCATCGAGCACGCGCTGCGGCAAGACCCGGACCTGGATCTGTTGCTGTTGGTCAACTCGGATGCCGTGCTGCAACCGGGCAGCATCGCCGCGCTGCGCGCCTCCGCAGCCGCGCACCCCGAGGCGGGAATCATCGGCGGCCGCGTACTGTCGGCCGACGGCGCGCGCGTGCTGTTCGAGAACGGAGTGCTGCGGCCGTACACGCTGGCGCGGTCGCACGCCAAGGCGCCTGCAGGGGAGCGCGACTTCGAGACCGAGTTCGTCACCGGCGCGCTGATGTGCATCGACGCCCAGCTGCTGCGCGACGGCCTCCGCTTCGACGAACGCTACTTCCTGTACGTCGAAGACCTCGACCTGTGCCGCGAAGTGCGCCGCCGCGGCCGTTCGCTGCGCGTCACCCTGGACGCCGCCGTGCGCCACGAGGACGGTGGCAGCCAGCAGGACCAAGTCGCGGACGCCGCGGGAATGCGTCCCGACCAGCTGTTCTACATCACCCGCAACAAAGTGCGCTTCGCGCGGCGCTGGCTGCGCTGGCCGCAGCGCCTGGTGTTCTATGCAGTCGCCGGCGTGGCAAAGCCGCTGGTTGGCGTGCTGCGCTTTCGCAGCCTGGCGTTCCTGCGCCATTACTACGCGGGCCTCGCCGCCGGCCTTTGCGGTGGCGACGGAGCGCGCCGATGACCGACGCGCCCGCAGTGCTGTTCGTCTCGCACTCGGCGCAGCTCTACGGCGCCGAGCGCTCGCTGCTGGCGCTCGCCGCCGCGTTGCGCGACCGCGGCGCGTTCCGCCCGTTCGTGCTCGTGCCGCGCCGCGGTCCCCTGCTCGACGCCTTGGCCGCGCGCGACGTGCCGGCAAAGCTGGTCCACTACCACCACTGGATCGGCCGCCGCCACCGCGCGCTGCGCGCCCCGACCTCGATGGCGCTCAACCTCGCCGCGGCCGCGAAGCTGCGGCCCGAAACCGTCGGCAAGCCCGATCTGATCTACACCAACACGGTGGCGACCCCGTTCGGCGCGCTGCTGGCGCGGCGCTGGGCTGTGCCGCACGTGTGGCATTTGCGCGAGCTGGTGGCGCAGGACACGTTCGACTTCGGCGAGCGTCGCAGCGCAAAGCTGATCGCGCGCGCCGCGCGCGTCCTGTGCAACTCGCGCGCGGTGCGCGACCGATTCGCGCGCTCGATCGATCCAAAGCGCATGACGGTGGTCTACAACGGCTTCGAGTTCGAGGAACCGCGCGCGGCGAGCGCACCGGCGGATGGGCAAGTCCGCTTGGTCATCGCCGGCGCCCTGCACGAGGGCAAGGGCCACGCCGACGCGCTGGCTGCGCTGGCGCAGCTGGCAGCGGCTGGCGTCGACGCACGGCTCGATGTGCTGGGCGATGGGCCGGAGGCCGAGCGAGTGCGGTTGCGCGCCCTCGCGCGCGATCTCGGCGTCGCTGACGCGGTGTGTTGGCACGGCTTCGTCGACGACCCCGCAGCACACCTGGCGCGCGCAACCGCGGTCTTGGCGTGCTCGCCCAACGAGGCGTTCGGCCGAGTGGCGGTGGAGGCCATGGCGGCGGGGGCGCCCGTCGTCGCGGCGGCGGCCGCCGGGTTGTGCGAGGTGGTGGAGGACGGGGTGACGGGGTTGCTCTATCCGCCGGGTGATGCGGACGCGTTGGCGAGCGCAGTGCGAAAGCTCATTGACGACGTCGCCCTGCGCGATCGGCTCGCGGCTGCGGGGAGCGCATCGGTGCGGGCGCGGTTCTCGCTCGAAGCGCACGTGGGCGCGATCGAGGACATCCTGTCCTCGACCTTGGCATGACGCATTGCGAGAAAGAGACCGAGGCACCAGAACCGCGTCGGATACTCCGAATGATCGACGAGATGGAGAAGCCAAAGCAGGAGCTCCGCAGCTACGTTGGAGGGGTGCCTGTGGTCCTCGCGGAGTTCGATTTGCAGGGCACGAACCTCTAAGAGCGTGCTCGGCAAGCGGCGCGAGTTCAGCGATCGCAGACCGATCGAGTGCGGACCGCCGGAGCTGGAGCTGCGCCGCGAGCCTGGTCCTCTCAGCTCCCGACGTGCGCGCGCACGGCGTTGGACAAGGCGAGAGTGGATGCGAAGGCGCCGTTCGGATCGAACACCGCGTCCTGCAGGTAGAGGTCGAGGCACAACAGCGCCGGGTCGTTGGGCACGCTGAACACGTAGCTCTGTTCGCCTGCGCCGTCGGTGAACCGCAGCACGCTGGCGATCGGGGTCGCCAGGTAGAGGTCGCAGCCACCGCCCAGTGCCGTGGTCGCCTGGCTGGCGGAGAAGGACACCAGCACCGGCGCGAACGGCAGCGCGTTGGTGAGCTGCACGCCGAACGCCGGGTTGCCCAAGCTCGGCACGCCGATCCCGGTCAGCACCGGCACCAGGCCGCCGGTGCCCGGGCAGCCGGTGCCGAAGTCCTGCGTCAGCGCCGTGGCGGCACCGAGCGTCACGCTGAGGTCGTCGGAGCCCTGGTTGGCGATCACCACGTCGTCGGCGCAGTCGCCGTTGAGGTCGCCGATCGCGACGGCCACCGGGTTGCTGCCGACCGTCAGGGCCGCGGTGCTCTGGAAGACCGAGCCGGTCGCGTCGTAGCCGTAGTGCGCCTCCGCGTCGCCCGAGCCGGCGTGCACCACGACGACGTCGCGCCGCGTCAAGAAGCCCGGCATCGAGTCGCCGTCGAGCTCGCCGCACGCCACGTCCACCGCGAAGGTGCCGCCGGTGGCGACGTCGCCGCCGGCGGTGTAGTCGCTCGGATCGAGAGCGCCGCCGCCGGTGTAGGTGTAGACGCGCAGGTCGGTGCCGGGCGTCGGGAACAGCACCGGCAGGACGACGGCGAGGTCGATGCTGCCGTCGCCGTCGAGGTCGCCGCAGCAGATGCCGGTGGCGAGGCCCGAGGTGGGCAGCGCGATGGCGCCGGCGAAGGTGAGACCGCCGAGGCCGTCGCCGTCGAACAGCAGCACTTGGTCGGTGGTGCCCTGCGCGACGGCGGCGAGGTCGTTGTCGCCGTCGCCGTCGAGGTCGCAGAGCCCGAGCTTGACCACCTGGGTGGCGTTGCCGGCCGGGATGGTCAGATCGCTGAACGCGCCGCCGTTGAGCGATACGGCGATGCCGTCGCCACCGCTGAGGGGCTCGCCCTCGCGCGCCACGACGACGTCGTCGCGGCTGTCGGCGGCGTCGAGGTCGCCGACCGCGACGTCCGTCGGGTGCAGACCCCCCGAAGCGAGGCTCGCCGCGACCGGCGTTCCCCCCACGTCGGTGATCGTGCCGACGGTGTGCGAGTCGGCACAGGCCACCACCACGTCGTCGGCGAAGCCGTCGTCGTCGAGGTCACCGGCGGCGATCGCGACCGGAGTCTGGTCGGCGGCGTCGAGGGCGACCGAGCTCTCGGTCAGCGCGCCGGCACCGTCGTTGCTCCACAGCGACACGTCGTGCGAGCTGCTGTTCGCCGTCGTGGCGTCGAGGTCGCCGTCGCCGTCCGCGTCCAGCAGCGCGACATCACGCGGCGCCGTCGGCCCCATCGATGCCGACGGCGTGAAGCTGTTGTTGGTGATGCCGTCCGCGGAGTCCACCGTCATGCCGACGAGTGGGCCACCGACCGCGTCGGTAAACACGTTGGTCGCCCGCAACGCCGAGGTGTGGTCGATCTGTTGGGCACCCTGGTTTCCATGCGCCTCCGAGATGACGATCGTGCGCACACGCAGCGGCACGTTGGTCTCGACCGCGAAAGAAGGTGTCGTGAACGTGCCCGCCGTGTTCGCGAAGAAGAACTGGGCAGGGTTGATGGACGACAGCAGCGTCCCGTCGCTCTTGCGGTACACCTGCACGCGGAACCGCACGGTGCCGCCAAGCGACGTCGTGACGTCGTAGTCGAAGTTGAGGGTGACGTTGGCCGACGTGCTCGCTCCTCCCGTGCCAAAGACCACGTCGTCGAACTCCCACCAGGCGTTGGAGTGCGTGACCTTGTTGGTCGCCAAGTTGTGTGAGGCGTAGGCCCTGGCGTTCAGGACCACGCCACTGTTTGCGAAACCGCCGTATGCGACGCCGGGCGACGGGTTGTAATTGGCGGGGGCCACGCCCACGGGCGGGGTCGTGCTCTGTGCGGTGACCGGCGTGCCGCCCACGGGATTGCTCGGCTCGTACGTCACTTCGACGCCGAACAGGCTCTGCGCGGGCAAGGACGCGGCGCCGATGCAGCACGACGACGCGAAGACGAGAAGGGAGAACGAGAGGATCTGAGGCATGTTCTGCGCTTGGCCGTAACCTGGACTGGCCGCAAACACGGCCGTGAGACGGGGCTGTTCGCCCCCGGAGTCCCGAACCCGGAGCGCCGGCGCAGGCCGCCAGCATTTCTCTCGCATCGCCGCGTAGAATCAGCGCCGCGACGCCGTGGCACGACCCCTGACGCAGCTCCTGAACCGCATGGGTGCCGGCGACGCGTCGGCCCGCGAGGCGCTGTTCGATCGCGTGTACGAAGAGCTGCGTCGGCTGGCGCAGGGCCACGTCGGGCGCGCCGGTGCGGGCCACTCGCTACTGCAGCCCACGGCGCTCGTACACGAGGCCTACCTCCGTCTGATCAAGGTCGAGGATCCCTCGTTCGAGAGTCGCCGGGCGTTCTTCGCGCTCGCGTCCCGATGCATGCGCAGCGTCCTGGTCAACCACGCGCGCGCGCGGCACGCGCAAAAGCGTGGCGGACCGGGCGCCGATCTGGCGATCGACACGCAGACCCCCGTACCCGACGTCGCCGACCACGCCATCGACCTGCTCGACCTCAGCCTCGCGCTCGAGGAGCTCGAGCAGATCGACCCCGTGCTGGCGCAGGCCATCGAGCTGCGGCACTTGGCCGGGCAGTCGGTGCAGGAGGTCGCCGAAATCATGTCCAGCTCCCAGCGCTCCACCGAACGAAGGCTCCGGGTGGCGCATTCCTGGCTGCGGGATCGCTTCGATGTCGCTTGAGCCAGAACACGAGCGCCGCGCCCTGCGCGTGCTGGGTGAGGTGCTCGACGTGCCGCCGTCCGAGCTCCCAACGCGGCTCGCCGAGCTCTGCGGTGGGGATGCGCGGCTGCGCCGCCGCGTCGAGGACCTGCTGGGCCACGCCGCTGCTGGCGCGCCGCCGCTCGCCGACGGTGGCGAATGGCTCGGCGACCTCCTGCCCGACGAGCCGCCGCGGATCTCCGGCAAGATCGGCAGCTACGAGATCCTGGAGCCGCTCGGGCAGGGCGGGATGAGCGAGGTGTACCGCGCGCGCCAGGCCGAACCCGCGCGGGACGTGGCGATCAAGATCCTGCGGCACGGCTTGCTCGATGCCAACGCCCGGCGTCGGTTCCAGAACGAGGCGCACCTCCTCGCCCATCTGCGCCACCCCAACATCGCGGAGGTTTTCGACGCCGGTGTCCACACCGAGTGCACGTCGACGGGGGTGCGCGAGCTTCCCTACCTGGTGCTCGAGTGCGTCGGCGGTGCGCGCACGATCGTGGACTACGCCGAGCAAGAAAGCCTGTCGCTCCGGGCGCGGTTGCGATTGCTGGCGGACGTCGCGCGGGCGGTGCACCACGGTCACCAGAACGGCGTGATCCACCGCGATCTCAAGCCGGCCAACGTCCTGGTCGGTCGGGACGGCAGGGCCAAGGTGATCGACTTCGGTGTGGCGCGCGTGGTGCAAGGCGACCTGACACCGCAGACCGTGATGACCCTTGCCGGCCAGGTCGTCGGCACGCTCGGCTACATCCCGCCCGAGCTGCTGGCCGGTGAGGTGGAAGTCGCGGACGTCCGCGCCGACGTCTACGCGCTCGGCGCCATGGCCTACCAGCTGGTGCTCGGCACGCTGCCGTTCGCAGTCGACGGCCTCTCGATCGCAGAGGCGGCGCGCCGGGTGACGACGACCGTGCCGATCCGTCCGCGCGCCCGGCGCCCGTCGCTCGACCCCGACCTGGAGGGTGTGCTCTGGCAGGCCGTCGCGCGGGATCCGGCGGATCGCTACGCGACCGCCGATGCGTTCGCCGAGGACCTCGAGCGCTGGCTGCGCCACGAGGCGGTGGCCGCGCGGCGGCCCGGCCTGCTGCGGCGGTTGCGGCTGTTCGTGCGGCGGGACCCGAGCCTCGCGGGCGCCATGGCAGCGATCGCGGCCCTCCTCCTTCTCGGCGCTTTGACCATCGCCGTTCTGCAGGCGCTGGCGCGCGCGGACTCCGAGGCCAAGGCGCGCGAGGTGACGGCGGCAAAGGAGCTTGCCGAGTTCCGCCTGTCGGTGGCGAGCGTCGCGACTGCGCAGGTGGCGTTGCAACGCGGTGACCTGGCGCTCGCCCAGCACCACCTCACCGCGGTCCCGACTGCGCATCGCCAGCTCGAGTGGCATATCCTGCACCACGCCGCGAACCAGCATGTCCGGGAGTTCGCGCTCGACACGGAGCGCGAGGATCGCCTGGTCCGCGACTTCCGCGCCTTCGTGGCGATTCACCCCGACGGCGAGCATCTGTACACGGCCGCCGGGACACGCCTGCGACGCATCGAGATCGACACCGGTCGAGTCGTGGCACGGCATCGCTCCGACGCCGCGTTTCGGCTGCCGATCGCGATCGCGGGCGATGGCGGGCGGCTCGTCGCGGACAGCTTCCCCGCCACCAACCTCTGGAGTGCGCACCCGATCACGCCGCTGCCGCGGTTCACGTCGTTGAAACCGAAGTGCATCGCGATCTCGCCCGACAGCACACGCGTCGTGCAGGCGACGTACCGCGGTTGGCTGCACTCGGGCAGCGCGGATGGCAGTCACGTGCGGGACGTCTTCGTGCCCGCTGGTGTCGACGCGCTGGTTTGGCCAGGGCGCGCGAACGCCTGCTACATGCTCAGCGGCGAGTCGCTGCTGCGCTTCGATCCGAGCAGTCTCGCGCTCGCCGAGGTGTGCTCGCTGGGCGCGCCAGCGCGGCCGCTGCTCGCCGCTTCCGCGGATGGCAGCACGCTGGCCACCGTGGTGCGCGGCGTGATCCAAGGCATCGACACGGCGTCCGGCGCCGGCACGTTCTCGTTGCCCGTGGTGGACTCTGTCCGGGCGTTGGCCTTGTGCCCCGACGCGCGGTTGCTCGCGGCCGGGTTCGAGAACGGCGGCATCCTGATCCAGGGTCTGCCGCCCGACGAGGGCCCGCGCATCATCGCGGGCCACTCGCGACCGGTCACCGACCTGGTCTTCCACCCGGCGGGCGGCCTGCTGGTCTCCGCGGGTGCCGATGACGTCGCCCGGGTGTGGGATCCGTACCGGCCGCCGCCGGCCACCGCAGTCGACCGCCACCTTGGTTTCCTCGAGCGCGGGCCAGGGCACTGCGTCCACGGCGAGGCCGCGGGCCGGATCGTCTCTCGTGGCGAAGACGCGGTCGTGCGGGTCTTCGCTGCCGACGACCTGTCGCCGTTGTCGGCGGTGCTGGACGCGGGTGACGTCGGTCCCCTGCTGGCGTTCGAACCAGGCACCGGCCTGCTGCTGACGGCCGGACCGGGCCTCGAGGTCCAGGCACGCGAGACGCTGGACTTGTCCGTCGTGCGTACCGTCGCCGCGCCATTCCGCCCGCAGCAACTGGTCTTCGCGCCGGGCGGACGGACCTGTGTGATCGCGCGCGGCGCGCGGCTACAACGGCTGGACTGGCGCGAGACGCGGGCCGGCTGGAGCATCCGGCCGCGTCCCGACCATCGGGTGCGGGCGATCCGCTGGTCTGCGGATGGCACCAGGATCGCGATCTCCTGCGGAACGGAGGTGCTTCTCGTCGACGCGCACGACGGCAGCGTGATGCACCTTGCGGAGCACCCATCGGTCGTGCGCGCGCTGTGCTTCCTCCGCGGCGGCGAATTGCTGGCGGCTGCCGGGGACGACGGGCTGGTGAGGGTGTGGCAGACCGCGCGCTCCGAGCTGGCGTACGAGCTGCGCGGCCACAGCAGCGTCGTGCTTTCGCTGGACGTGGCTCCGGACGGAGACCGGCTGGTCAGCGCTGCGCACGACGGCGCCATCAAGCTCTGGGATACGGCACGCATGCTCGAGGTCTACTCCTTCCCATCCCGGTCCGGGTGGGTCGAAGCGTGGTTCGGCGCTGGCGGTCGGTGTGTCTTGGGGCGGACCAAGTCAGGCGCGCTGCTGCGCCACGGCACTGGCGACGAGCGGTCGGACTCCCGCCGGCAACGGTGGCGGGCCTCGTCCGAGGTGGTGCGGGCCGCCGAGGAGCTGCTCGCCGAATGCGGTGGCGACGTCCGCGGCGCGCTCGACAAGCTCGGCGATGCCGGAGAATCCGACGCGCGGTTGACCATGCACCTGCGCCTGCTGCGCGGCGAGGAGCGCCACGTATTGCGAGACGCCTGGGACGTCGCGCTCGATCCCGAAGTCACTGCGGCCCGGGCACGCGCGGTGGTGCTCAGAATGACCGGCCTCGGCCGGGAGGTTGCCGGCCGGGCGGAGATCTGGCTGCTGCGCGCGTTCGCCAACTACCGGAACGGCTCGGACGGTCGCGTCGCTGCGGCGCTCAGCACTCTACAGGCACGGAACGTGTCGACCGACGTGCCCCGGCTCGAGCAGGCGCGGCTCGCGGTCTTGGCGTTGGCGGCGAACAAGGCCGGCCACACCGAGATGGCGCAGAGCGCCTTCTTGGAGCTCGAGCGCCACGTCCGTACGCACGACCTCGCGGTGCCGCGATCCTTGGTCGACGAGGTTCGTGCGGCAATGAAGTAGGACGGCACGAAATCACGGCGCCGCCGGCCTTGGCGAAGTCGGAACCGCGGCAGCCTCGGGTTGCTCGGGTCGGCGTCCGAGTGCGATCATGCCGCCGCGATGTACAAGACGCTCAAGCCGTCCGAGATCGTGCGGACGACGGCGCAGCTTCACCAGCGCATCTTGGAGCACTCCACCCCGAACCTCGACATCGGAGCGTCCCGTGCCTAGCCATTCACACCCGGGGGTCTACATCGAAGAGATTCCCGATGGCGATCACCCCATTGCCGGCGTGACCACGTCGGCCTCCGCCTTCGTCGGCAACTTCTCACGGGGGCCCATGAACCGAGCGGTGCGGATCACCAGCTATTCCGCCTTCGAACGCGAGTTCGGCGGTCTGCGGCGCGACAGCGAGGCCTCGTATGCGATCCGGCAGTACTATCACAACGGTGGCGATGTCGCTTGGGTCGTCCGCGTGGCTTCGGGAACGCCGTTGCGCGCGAGTCGTACGTTCGCCGGCGCCAACAAATCCGCCTTTACCGCGAGGGCGAGCAGCGAGGGCCGCTGGGGCGATCGTGTGCAGGTCGGCATCACGCCGACCGCGGGCTCGACAGACCGCTTCGACCTGGCCGTGCGCGAGGTCGTGGACTCCGCGGCGGGCTTGCAGGTCGTGCATTCCGAGGCCTACGCGAGTGTGTCGATGACGCAGGATGACGCGCGCTACGTCCAGCGCGTGTTGGCGGCGAGCCGCTTGATCGACGTGTCCGTCGACAACCCCGGCGAGCTCCCGGTCGCGACGGGAACCGGGGATGTGACCAACGTGGCGAGCTTGAACGACCCCGACAGTGCGTCGTTCGTCGGACTGGCGGTGAGCGGCGGCACTGCCGGTGACGATGGCAACCCCCCCGACGCTGCCGCGATCATCGGGAGGCCGCAGCCCGCCACGGGCATGCAGGCCCTTGGAGAGATTGGGCCGGCCGTCTTCAACGTTCTCTGTATTCCGGATGCGGCCCGGCTGCACGCGACCTCGGCAACTTCCTACCGCGACGTCGTGACCGCGGGAGAGGACCTCTGCCTCGCCCACCGCGCGTTCTTCGTGGTCGATCCCCCGGCAAGCGTCACCACCGCGGCAGCGATGTCCGGCTTCGCCAGCGGCGGCGACCTACCGCGGCACCGCAACGCCGCGGTCTACTGGCCACGGCTGGAGATTCCCGATCCCCTCGACGAAGGCCGGCTGCGCAACGTCGGCGCGAGCGGGACGATCGCCGGTGGCATTGCGCGGACCGACGCTGCGCACGGCGTGTGGAAGGCGCCGGCGGGTCTGGAGTTCGGGCTGCGCGGTGCCAGCATCGCGACGGGCGTCGACGATCGCGGCAACGATGCTCTGAACCGGATCGCCGTCAACGTGCTGCGCACGTTTCCCTCCTATGGCGCGGTTTGCTGGGGGTCGCGCACGCTCGATGGCGCGGATACGCGAGCTTCCGATTGGAAGTACGTGCCGGTGCGGCGGACGGCGCTGTTCATCGAGCAATCGTTGCTGCACGGTCTGCGGTGGGTCGTGTTCGAGCCGAACGACGAGCAGCTATGGGCGCGGATTCGGCGCGGCGTCGGCACGTTCCTACAAGGCCTCTATCAACAGGGCGCCTTCCCCGGGTCCGCGCCGGGCCAGGCGTACTTCGTCCGGTGCGACTCGAGCACCACGACGCAGGCCGACATCGACCAAGGCATCGTCAACGTCGAGGTCGGCTTCGCGCCGCAGAGGCCTGCGGAGTTCGTGGTGATCAGAGTCCAACAGAGGGTCCTTCAAGATCGGTCGTGAGCCAAGTGGTCGAGTCGGGGAACGTCGGTTGGGAGCGTGACATGGACGTCACTTTGCCCTGAGCCGCGGGCGGGTCGGTCGCATACCGTGGGCCCGCCACCAAATGCGAGACGGGCCTCCGACCTCCACCGCCGGTCCTTCGACCGGACGCACCCTGCTGCGCGCCGCCGTCCGCGTGGCCTGGGTGCGGTTGCGCGACGCGATCCGCGATCTCCTGCCGGTGTTCGTGGTCATCGGTGCGTTTCAGCTGTTGGTCGTGCGGCAGCCGCTGCCGGATCTCTTGGGAGTGCTCGGCGGCGTGGTCGCCGTGGTGGCGGGGTTGGCGTTGTTCGTGCACGGGCTCGAGCTGGCGCTGTTTCCGCTCGGTGAGTCGATGGCCGACGCGCTCGCGGCGAAGGGCAGTCTGGTGTGGCTGCTGGTGTTCGGCTTCGTGCTCGGCTTTGCGACGACGGTGGCCGAGCCGAGCTTGATCGCGGTCGCGGCAGAAGCGGCCGAGGTCGTCGGCGGGGTGGGGCTGATCGGGGGCGGAATGCCAGAACGCGACGGCTTCGCGCTGCAGCTTCGGCTCACGGTCGCGGTGTCGGTCGGTTTGGCCGTGGCGCTCGGCGTGCTGCGGATCGCGATGGGATGGCCGGTGCATCTGGTGGTCATCGCTGGCTATGCCGTCGTGATCGCCCTGACCCTGGTGGCGCCCGCCGAGGTCGTCGGCATCGCCTACGACTCCGGTGGCGTGACGACGTCGACGGTGACCGTGCCGCTGGTCACCGCACTCGGCGTCGGTCTGGCCTCGGCGATCCGCCGGCGCGATCCGATGATCGACGGCTTCGGCCTGATCGCGTTCGCGTCACTGCTGCCGATCATCTTCGTGCTGGGCTTCGGCATCGTCCGCTTCGGTCTGCAGGGGGGTGCGTGATCGCGGTCGCCGACCTGCTGGCGACGCTGGTCGCTACCGGGCGCGATGTGGTGCCGATCGTCGCGGTGCTGGTCGTGTTCCAGGCGTTCGTGCTGCGCCAGCCGCTGCCGCACTTGCCCCGGCTGATCTTCGGCAGCATCTGCGTGCTGATCGGCCTGGCGCTGTTTCTGATCGGCCTCGAGTTGGCGTTGTTCCCCGTCGGTCGCGCGATGGCGCAGCAGCTGTCCGGCCCGCAGTTCGTGTTCGGCACCGACCACGCGCCGGCCGACGCCGCGTGGCACGCCTACCTGTGGGTCTACGCGTTCGCGGCGCTGCTGGGCATCGCGACCACGATTGCCGAGCCATCGCTGCTGGCGGTTGCGCTGAAAGCCGAGGCCGTGTCGCGCGGCAACCTGCGGCCGTGGCCGCTGCGCATCGCGGTCGCCCTCGGAGTGGGAGCGGGTGTGTTGCTCGGCACCTGGCGCATCGTCACTGGCACGTCGTTGGTGCTGTGCATGGTGATCGGCTACGTCCTGGTGATCGTGCAGACCGCGTTCGCTCCGCGCAGCATCGTGCCGCTCGCCTACGACTCCGGCGGGGTGACCACCTCGACCGTCTCGGTGCCGATGATCACCGCCCTCGGGCTCGGTCTGGCGAGCACGGTGCCCGGTCGCAATCCCGCCATCGACGGCTTCGGCCTGATCGCGATGGCCTCTCTGTTCCCGATGATCACGGTGATGGGCTACGCCCAGCTCGTCGCCTTCCGTGCCGGCCGGCGTGCGCGCGCCTGGCGCCAACTCGGCCCCCGACCCCGCGCATGAGGACACCGCATGCAGTTCCACCTCATCGTCTCCGCCGTCAAGCCGAACTACACCGATGCCGTCGTCGATGCCGCGAAGGCGGCCGGCGCGACGGGCGCGACGATCATCCCGGCGCGCGGCTCGGGTGTGCGCGAGGCAAAGACGTTCTTCTTCTTGGCCCTCGATGTGCAGTCGGACGTGATCCTGTTCCTGTTGGCCGAGCCCCTGGTCGAGCCGGTACTGGACGCCATCAACCGCGCGGGGGAGTTCGACAAACCGGGCACCGGCATTGCCTTCGTCATCCCGGTCGAACGGACGATCGGTCTCGAGAGCCAGATCCGCAGTCTGGGAAAGGACGGTGCGGACGGAGAAGGCGGGCCGTCGTAGCCACCCGACAGGCCGGCGAGCGATTTCCGGTCACGGCGGAGCGCCTCGTGTCTCATGGCCCGCACCGTGACCGGACCACGACGACCGACGGATGTGCGCGACCTGCTCGCCGAAGTCGCCTGGCTGCGGCGGCTCACGCGCGCGCTCACCGACGACGCGCTCGCCGCCGACGACCTGGCGCAGGACACGCTGGCCGCCGCCGTCGCCCAGCCACCCGGCCTGCACGGCGATCGGCTGCGCGCGTGGCTGCGGCGCGTCGCGCAGCGTCGCCGGTGGCGCGCGCAGGCGCGTGAGCGGCAGCGCTGCGCGGTCGAGCGCGCCGTGGCCCGGCCCGAGCGTGCCGCCGACGACCGCTTGGACGCGGCGCGGTGGCTGCACGACGCGGTCGCGGCGCTGCCCGAGCCGTACCGCACCGCGGTGACGCTGCGCTTCTTCGACGAGCTGTCGCCGCGGCAGCTGGCGCAGCGCCTCGGGATCTCGCCGGCGGCGGCGCGGCAGCGCGTGCACCGCGGTCTGGTGCTGTTGCGGCAACGCCTCGAGCGGCAGCCGCGCGGCGCCGAACGCCTCGCCGCGGCTCTTCTTCCCGCCCCCTTGCCCCTGCTGGCCATCATGTCCGCGAAGCTCACCCTCCTCGGCCTGGGCGCCACCGCCGTGGCTGCAGCCGTTCTTCTCTCGCTGTGGTCGGGCGATGCCCCCGCTGCCTCGGCCCCCGAAACGCCGCCGGCGGCCGCAGGCGTGGCGGCGACCGCCGCCGCATCGGCGGCGCCTGCCGGTCCGGTGCGGCGCGCGCTCACCGACCGAGCGGCACCGACCGCGACGGCAACCGCCGTTCTGCGCGTGCTCGGTCCGGCCGGCGCGCCGGCGCTGGGCGCGCGGGCGGCGTGGCGCGACGAGACGGGTGCACTGCACGCGCTGCCGCTCGCCACGGACACCGCCACCGCCCCACTGCCGCCGAACGCTCAGGGTTGCCGGCTCTATGCGGGCGCCCCGGGCTGCGTCACGACCTCCGCGCAGGTTCCGGCCCAACCCGCCGATGTCACGCTCCGGCTGGCGGCCGGCGCGACGGTGCGCGGCCGCGTGGTGGAGCGCGAGGGGCCGGCCGTCGACCTGCGCCTGCACATCGCGGCGGCCGCCGGCAACGTCGCGCGGGTCGAGGGCACGGCACTGCGCGCCGCCCTCGCCGAGCTCGGGCTCGCCGGCGTTCCCGACACAGTGCTCACCGACGCGAGCGGTGCGTTCGTCATCGACGACGTGCCCAGCGATTGGCGTGGTGTGGTGCACGTGCCCAACACGCACGTCCTCTACCGCGTCGACGGCATCGCGGTCGAAGGCCTCGAACGCAGCACCCTGCACGCGCAAGGCGCATTGCGCGCGGGTGGCGACCACCTCTTGGAGACCCTGCGGCGACCGTGCGTGCGCGGCGTCGCGCAGCACCTCGGCAGCGGCGCGCCGTTCGTTGGCAAGCTGACGGCAACGCTTGTCGATCGCGACGACGCACAGGGCGGCGTGATCTGGTTCGAGAACACCGACACAGCCGGGCACTTCGCGTTCGGCTTGCCGGTGCCGTTGACGGAGCTGCTGGACCCCACCGGCGTGCCGCCGCGCTTCGACGCCGTGACGCTCGCGTTCCGCGGCGTCGCCGGCGGCCCGCTGACGTTCGATCTCGCCGGCCGGTCGATACCGATCGATCTCGGCGTCGTCGAGATCGGTGGCGTCGCGCGGGCGTTGCGCGTGCTCGACGCCGGCGGTGCCCCGTTGGCCGGTGCCGTGGTGGTCAGCGCTGGCGAGACCGCCACCACCGGCGAGGACGGCGCGGCGACGCTCGGCGTCGCTGCCGGCGGGGAGATCGAGGTCACCGCCGCCGGTCACGGTTGGCTGCGCGTCACCGTGCCGGTTGGGTCCGCGCCGTACGAGGTGCGGCTGCCGGCTGCGCCGAGTCTGCGGCTCAGCGCCGGTGACCCCGACGCGCGGCTGGTGGTGCGCTGGAAGAGATCGCCGTTCTGCCTTCCCGAGCGGCCGACGGCGCCGTTCGCGTTTCAGCGGAGCCGCGGCGACAGCCCCTCGCTGACGTGGAGCGCGGACGGCGCCGGCGCGTGGACCATGCGCCCCGGCCTGCTGGTCGGCTTGGTCCCGGGCGCGGTGCTCGAGGCCGGCGTCGCCGACCTACTGGGCACGCCGCTCGGGTTGCGCACCTTGGTGGTCCCCGCCGCCGCGGGGGTGCACGACGTGGCGCTACCGGACGCCGCCGGCCACGTGCTCACGATCACGGTGACCGGCTCCGACGCAGTCCCCCTTGCCGACGCCGCTGTGTTCTTCGGCAACGCGACGCGCGGCCGTTCGCTGCGCACCGACGCCACCGGTCAGGTCGCGATTGCGCCGTTGGCCGCGGGCCGATTGCGGGGCTACGTGCAGGCCCGCGGGTACGTCCCGCACCACTTCTCGGTCGACCTCACCGCCGACCGCGCGCTGCGCATCGAGCTCTTGCCGGCGCACGCGCTCGCGGTGCGCGTGGTCGACAGCCGCGGCAAGGTGTGGACGCCGGCGAAGGTCGAGGTGCAAAGCCCGGACGGGACTCCGTACCAGCTCGAGGCGCTGCCGCCGCGACCCCTCACGGTGCGCGCGAGGTTGGGCACGCGGAGCTACGAGATCGCCGTCGGCCCGCAGCAGACCGAAGTGACGCTTGCCGTGCCGGCGCACGGCGCGCTGCGCATCGTCGGCGGGGAGAACGACGGCGGCGGCCGGCTGACGGCGACGATCGAAGCCGAGGACGGCCGAAGAGCCGTGGTGACCGCTGCCGCTGACGGCGGCTTGATGGTGCCACTATTGCCCGGCCGCTACCGGCTGCGGCTGGAGCGGGTGCGCGGCGGCGCGTTCGGCGTCCCCCGTACCGCCGACGTGGTGCTGGAGCGAACCGTCGAGATCCGCGCCGGGGAGACCTTGCGCCTCGCCGCGGAATAGCGATTGCGGGGCGCCGCGCGCCGCGGGCGAGCTTGGCATGACGCTTGCGAGGGTGTCGGAGATGAGACTCCTCCCGACGATCTGCCTCTTGGTCTTGGCGCCCACCACCGCCGCCCAGGGCTGGCACGGATCCTGGCACGGCGGGCATCACCGCGGCCATTGCGGGCCCGGCAGCTACGGCTACGCCCCGCAATACGGCATCGTGCCGTATTACGCGCCGGGCGGATTCAGCCCGGCCACGCTGCAGTACGCGTACGCCTCCAAGGAAGCGCGCTCGTACCTACTTTGGGCCAGTCGTACCGCCCAGATGAGCCAACGGCCGAATCTGCGGGTGTATCGCCAGCAGGTCACGGTGGGTGCGCGGCAGGGCACGGTGACCGGCGATGCCGCGGTGCCGGGTTCGGTTTGGGTCGCGGGCGTCGGATCCCTGGAGCGCGCGGCCAAAGCCGCGAAAGCAGACGGTGCTCAAGCGGCGACGCCGCGGCTGGCGTCTGCGGAGACCCCGGCAGCCCCCACCGTGCGGCGCATCGACGCGGCCAACGCGAAGCGGCTGCGCCGCGAATACCTGGCGCGGCAAGAGGCGAAGTCCTCGAGCAAGCCCGAGGTGCAGTCGCCGCGGCCCGTGGCGCCGCAGCAGAAGACGATGCCCCAATTGGCGGGGCAGCGTGCGCGTTCGAGGCGGTAGTCGCCAGCGTCGGTCGCCGGCGACCCCGCGTGGCTCTTAGAACATCGTGTAGATGAACGGAGCCGCGCCGGTCGAGCCCAAGACGAGGGCGACGCCGAGGATGCCGAACACGATCAGGAACGGCAGCAGCCACCATTTTGCGTTCTCCCGCATGAAGCCGAAGAACTCACTCACGAGGCCGCCGCTACCGGCTTCCGTCGCCTCGAGAAAGGACTGCTCGTTGTTTTCGTTGGTGGTCATATCGCGGTGGATGCAAGGGTCGCTTCAGTATAGCCGCAGGTAGCTCGCCGGGGTGCGCTGGGTCTCCCGCACGGTCCAGTAGGACTCGGCGGCGGGATCGGGTTTGCGGTGTAGGAGATCCCGGCCGGTGGCGCGGAACAGCAGACCGACGGGCGTGAACAGGCCGAAGTAGATCAGCGCCAGCAGCACGAACGAGATCACCATGCCGATCGGCAGGGCGATCAGCATGAGCACGATGAAGACCGGCTTGATGACCGCGTCGAGTTTGGCGGCGGCGGCCAGGGCCATGGCGATGCCCAGCCCGAGGAAGATCCAGAACGCCGGATCCACCGGCAGCCAGCCGAACTTGTAGGTGAACAGCCAGCCGATCAGAGGAAAGCCGACGAGGGCGATCCAGCCGAACTGACGCAGCTGCGCGGCGGGCGGGTTGAAATCCATCTTGATCATGGCGCGGCTCCGTCAGTCCAGGGCGAACGACGACAGGTACTTCTCGCGGTCGATGACCGGCGCGTTCTTCTGCGCGTCACGGCAGATGACGAAGTTCTCCAGCACCAGCACGTCCATCTCGGTGCCCCAGAAACAGCGCAGCGCATCGTTCGGCGTGCAGACGATCGGCTCGCCGCGGATGTTGAAGCTGGTGTTGATCAGCACCGGGCAGCCGGTCTTCTCCTTGAACTTGCGCATCAGCGCCGCGAGCCGGGGATTGCGACTGTCGTCGACGGTCTGCAAACGCGCCGAGAAGTCGACGTGGGTGATCGCCGGCACCACCGAGCGGATCTGGTGCAACTTCTCCAGGCCCGACTTGTCGGCGTCGATCGGCTTGCGCTTCTCGTCGTTGACCGGCGCGACGATCAGCATGTACGGGCTGTTCTGGTCTTTGCGGATGCCGAAGTACTCGTGCGCATCTTCCTCGAGCACGATCGGCGCGAACGGCCGGAACGACTCGCGGAACTTGATCTTCAGGTTCATCACGCTCTGCATCTTCGGGGAGCGTGCGTCACCGATGATGCTGCGCGCACCCAGCGCGCGCGGGCCGAACTCCATCTGCCCGTGGAACCAACCGATCACGTTCTCGGTGGCGATCAGCTCGGCGACCCGATCGACGAGCTCGAACTCGTGCTCGTATTCCTCGAACTGGACGTCCTCGCTCTGCAGCATCGCTCGGATCTCGTCGTTCTCGAACTTCGGCCCGAGCAGGCTGCCGTATTGGCTGTCGAGCGCCGGCTGCACGTCGCGCGGGTTGTCCAGCAGCTGGTGCCAGATGAACTGCGCGGTGCCCAATGCGCCGCCCGCATCACCGGCGGCCGGCTGGATCCAGATCTTGTCGAACGGGCCTTCGCGCAGGATGCGGCCGTTGCCGACGCAGTTGAGCGCGACGCCGCCCGCCAGGCAGAGGTTGGACTTGCCGGTGACTTCGCGGGCGTGGCGCGTGGTGCGCAGCATCACCTCTTCCGTCACCGCTTGGATCGACGCCGCCATGTCCATGTGGAACTGGGTCAGATCGGTCTCCGGCCGGCGTGGATCGGCGCCGAACAGCGCGTGGAACTTCGGCGACGTCATCCGCAGGCCGGCGGCGTAGTCGAAGTACTGCATGTCGAGCCGATAGCTGCCGTCCTCTTTGAGGTCGATCAGGTGGTCGAAGATCTTGTCGCGGTACTTGGGCTCGCCGTAGGGCGCCAGGCCCATCAGCTTGTACTCGCCGGAGTTGACCTTGAAGCCGCAGTAGTAGGTGAACGCCGTGTAGAGCAGGCCGAGCGAATGCGGGAAGCGGATCTCGCGCAGCATGCGCAGGTTGTGGCCCTCGCCGACGGCGATCGAGGTGGTCGCCCACTCACCGACGCCGTCCATGGTGAGCACCGCCGCGTCCTCGAACGGGCTCGGGAAGAACGCGCTCGCCGCGTGGCTCTCGTGGTGCTCGGTGAAGACGAACGGGTTCTTGGGCTTGCCGCCGAGCCCCTTCTTCAAGATGCGCGGGATGTGCAGCTTGTCCCTCAGCCACACCGGCAGCGCCTTGGTGAACGACGAGAACCCCGACGGTGCGTAGGCGAGGTAGCTCTCCATCAACCGATCGAACTTCAGCAGCGGCTTGTCGTAGAAGCCGACGAAGTCGAGATCGGAGACCCCGATGCCAGCGCGCTCCAGGCAGTACTCCACCGCCTTGGCGGGGAAGTCCGAGTCGTGCTTCTTGCGGGTGAAGCGCTCCTCCTGGACGGCCGCGACGATCTCGCCGTCGCGGAGCAGAGCGGCGGCCGAATCGTGGTAGAAGGCCGAGATTCCAAGGATGTGCGTCGCCATGGATGCGGTGGAAGGGCGGGACGAAGGGCGGAGAAGAATACCGAAATCGCGGCGGGTGGGCGGGGGCGCCGGCCGCCGTTTTTTCGGTGGACGGGTTGTGCCGTCGCGTTCCCGCCCTGGAGCCGGCCCCGCATGGGGCAGTCGGCGCGGCCGGAGCGACAACGAGCCCGTGGGAGATCCGCGTAAACCACTGATTCTTATTGGGTTACGCTTGTGCCGCTGGCCTCATCGCCGGCGCCGAAACAAGAAGTAGTGGTGGCCGTCTCCACTCGAGACGCGCTCGACTTCTCGAAACTGCGGCGAGGCCGCCAGCCAGGCGAGCAGCTCGGCCTGCAGATCCGCGGTCGGCAGGTGGGCGACGCCAGCGGTGTCGGGCTCGGTTGCGATGATCAAGTCCGCTGTGCTCGCGCGGTCTCGATACGCGGCCGCGTTCGCGGCGAGGGGGCACGGCCACCAGGCGGTCTCCGGCTTGCCTTCGGCCAGACGCCACCAGCTGAACAGCAAGTGGTTCAGCGTCCCGATCGAGGTGAAGAACTCCCTCGCCCTCTCTCCCTGGCGCTGGCTTTCCACCGCGTCGAACAGCGCGCGCATGCCCGCGCGCAGAGCCGGGCCCGGGCGGTCGACGTCATCGCGCCACGGTGTTCGGAAGCCCGCGACCGCAATGACGGCGGCGAGGAGCACCACCGCGTGACCGCGGCGCGGTCGGAGATGGCCGGCGCCGATCTCGCGCAGAACACCGCGCATCATCGCCAGCAAGCCGAACAGGACCAGCACGTGGAACGTCCCGCCGAGGAACGGGTTCTTGATGTGGTTGAAGGTCGGCACGGCCCACGCGACCACCAACACTGCGAGGAATGCCGCGATGTGGCGCAGCGCGGCCCAGCGGCGGCGCAGCGAGCACCACACCACCGTCGCCGACAGCAGGAGCGCGGCCGCGACCGCGTGCCCGCGCAGCATCAGGCGACCCGCATCGCCGAACACGTAGTAGTCCAGCCGCTTGCCCAGCGGGAGTGGGAGCTCACCGGTGGCCCGGCCGGCGCCCCAGGTGCCCATGCGGATGTAGTCCACCACCGCGCCGCCGTGCACGGCGTAGTAGGGCGCGGCGAAGGCGAGGGCGAGACCGCACAGCGCGCCGGCGCGCCACAGCGCCGGCCGCGGAGGATGCCGGCCGTGGTCGCGGAGAATGACCGCCGCGCACGCAACCAACAGCAGCAACAGAGTTAATGGGAAAACCGAGGGTTTGGCCAGCAGCGCCGCGGCAAAGCAGGCGGCGGCGGCCGCGATCGAGCGCGCAGAGCGGGTGGCAAGGGGCCTGGACTGCACCGCGACGACGCCGCAGGCGGTGAGCAGCGCGCAGCCGAAGTCGGGCCGGAGCACGTAGACCATCCACGCGACCCAGGGCGCGGTGACGGTGACCGCCAACGCCAGCAGGGCGGCCCACAGTGGCTGCGCGCGAAACAGCCAGGCCACCGCGGCGAGGAGGCCGAGCACCAAGACGCCCTGCGCTGCGTAGGGCGGCCACTCCGCGACTCCGAAGAACAAGAAGCCGAGCACGGTGAGCGCCGAGGTCAGCGGTGCGTGTGGCTGCAGCTCGACCGCCTGCGCCGCGACGCCGGCCCAACCCTCGTCCTGCAGGCACCGATACCGCGCGCCGTCGACCAGGTAGACGATGTCATCGAACGCCGGGGCGGCGGCGAGCCGGCCGCGGTCCAGCGAAGCGCCGACGACCCACGCCGTGAACACCACCGAGAGCGCGGTGATCGCGCCGATGATCCACCAGCTCCGTCGCGTCAGCATGTGGGTCGTCCACCCGCGACTCGACGATCGGCCGGGCGCCATTGTCGCGGACCCGGCGCCCCCGCGGATAGCCGTCGGCGTGTCAACCGTCACTGCGCGCACCTCCCGCGTTCCCCCGTCGCCTCAAACTAGATTCGGCGAAGGGAAAGTGATGGTCGGGATGGTGTACGGGATCGCATGCGAGCACAAGAGATGGACGAGTTCCAGCTCCCCGGTGCACGCGCACTCGCGCCCGATGACCGCGCGCGCGGACTTTCTCACAAGAGTGAAATTGACCCTGCCAGGACGATCTTTTACGACGTCTGCCCGCCTGGCTGGACCCTCTCTCGGCGACCGCAAACTGCCCTCCTTGAATTCGCCAGCGTTCGACTCGCGGTCGCTCCGCAGCCTCGAGTCATCGCGGCGCCAGGGGTCCGGTCTCCTCGGTCGGCACCCCCGCCCGGGCTCACAGTGAGGACACGCGTTGACCGTCATCTTCCCAAAATGGACGAACCACCTCCCCACGATCGCCGCGGTGGGCGGCGTGTTGGGGTTCGGTCTGGTCGTCGTCGTCGTCACCTTCCTGTTCTCGCCGAACTACACCGACGTCGGCTACGCGCCGAAGCAGCCGGTCCCGTACAGCCACAAGCTGCACGCGGGCCTGCTGGGCTTCGACTGCCGCTACTGTCACCAGAACGTCGAGGACGGCCCGCACGCGAGTGTGCCCAGCACCGCGACGTGCATGAACTGTCACACGCAAGTGAAGGCAGAGAGCGAACTTCTGGCTCCCGTGCGGGCGAGCGCCGCGTCCGGTGACCCGGTCGAGTGGGTCAAGGTGCACATGCTGCCCGACTACGTCTACTTCGACCACTCGGTGCACGTGAACCTCGGCGGCGAGGCCGCGATCGGCTGCACCAGCTGCCATGGCCGGGTCGACCAGATGGAGGTCGTGCGGCAGGAGAAGCCGCTGAGCATGAGCTGGTGCTTGGAGTGCCACATGGCGCCCGAGCACCACCTGCGGCCGATCGGCGAGCTGACCAACATGGAGTACGCGCACGATCCAGCAGTCGGCGAGCGGCTGAAGAAGGAACTCGACATCAACCCCCCGATCCACTGCTCGGCATGCCACCGATGAGCGACTCTCACGACAGCGATCCTCTCGGCAGCGGAACCCCCGTCGCCAGCGTCGACGAAGGGCGCAGCTACTGGCGCAGCCTGGAGCAGTTGGCGCAGACCGACGACTACCGCCGCTTCGCCGACAACGAGTTCCCCGCCGGCCCCGACGCGCCGGCCGACGACGTGTCGAGGCGGGGGTTCATCGGCGTGGTCGCCGCGGCCGTGGCGATGGCGAGCACGACGGCCTGCCGCAAGCCGGTGCGCAAGATCCTGCCGCACGCCAAGCGCCCCGAAGACACCGTGGTCGGGTTGCCCAGCTACTACGCAACGACTTTGACGCTCGGTGGTTACGGCACTGGCGTCCTGGCGCGGAGCAGTGACGGGCGGCCGACCAAGATCGAGGGCAACCACCTGCATCCGGCCAGCTTGGGGGGCAGTGACCTCTACGGGCAAGCCGACGTGCTCAACCTGTACGACCCGGCGCGCTCCAAGCACGTTTGGTACCGCGGGCAGAGCCGGAGCGATTCCGGCGAGCCGCTGCGCGCGGCGGCGTTCGAGGCCGAGTGGCGCAATCTGTCGCGGTCGGTCGGCAACGGGGCCAACACGGCGGTGCTGATGGCGCCGGCGACGTCGCCGACGCTGCGGTCGATGCTCGACGAGCTGCGCGCGAAGTACTCGGGCCTCACCGTCGCGAGCTACGACCCGATCAACCGCGACGCGGTGCTGGAGGGCAGCAACCGCGCGTTCGGCATGGCGCTGGACGCGCAGTACGACCTCGCCGCCGCCGACGTCGTCGTCGCCCTCGACAGCGACCTGTTGCACCACGGCCCCAACGCCGTGCGCCACGCGCGCGATTTCGCCAGCCGGCGCCAGCCGCAGACTGCCGAGGGCGCACAGCGCCTCAACCGGCTGTACGCGGTGGAGCCGACGATGTCGGTGACCGGTGGCCAAGCCGAGCACCGGTTCGCGGTGCGCCCGAGCCAGGTCGCCGAGGTCGCCTTTGCCCTCGCCGCCGAGCTCAATCTGCTCAGCGGCCCGCTCAGCGAGGCTGTCAACGCGCACAAGGGGCACGGCTTCAACACCTCCAAGGGCGTAAACTGGGTCGCGGCGATCGCCAAGGATCTGCTGGCGGCCCGCGGCCGCAGCGTGATCGTCGCCGGCGCGCGGCAACCCGCCGCCGTGCACGCGGTCGTCCACGCGCTGAACGCGGCGCTCGACAACGTCGGCAAGACCGTGAGCTACAAGGAGACGCCGGCGTCGTTGGCGCAGGGTCAGACCGCCGGCTTGCGCGACTTGATCGGTCGCATGAACGCCGGCCAGATCAGCACGCTCTTCATCTTGGGCTGCAACCCGGTCTACGACGCGCCCGCCGACCTCGACTTCGCCGCCGCGCTGGCCAAGGTCGAGACCAGTGTCCACTACGGCCTCTACCGCGACGAGACCGGCCGGGAGTGCACGTGGCATCTCAACGCGACGCACGAGCTCGAGGCTTGGGGTGACGCGCTGGCCTACGACGGCACGGCGTCGATCCAGCAGCCGTCGATCGCGCCGCTCTACGGGGCGATGTCGCCGATCGAGCTGATCGCCCTGTTGGCGGGCAGCGACGAGCGCGAGGGCCACGAGCTGGTGCGCTACTACTGGGAAGACGTCGCCCGCGCCGAGGACTTCGACGGCTGGTGGGCCACCGCGCTGCGCGACGGCATCGTCGCGGACAGCGCGCCTGCCGCGGTCACGCCGCCTTCTTTGCAAGTGGCGGGGATCGCCGAAGCGGTGCGCGGCCACGCCAAGGCGGGGGCCGCCAGCGCGAGCAGCCTCGAAGTCGTGTTCGCGCAGAGCGCTGCGGTCTACGACGGGCGCTATGCCAACAATCCGTGGCTGCAGGAGTGCCCCGATCCGATCACCAAGCTGACCTGGGACAACGCCGCCGTCATCAGTCCGAAGACCGCCGCCGAGCTGGGGTTGTCGGACCGCGACGTGGTGCGGATCGAGGTCGGCGGCCGCGACGTGAACGCGCCGGTGTGGATCGTGCCGGGCACTGCCGATTTCACCGTCAGCCTCGCGCTCGGCTATGGGCGCGCGGTCGAGGGCCAGCAGGTGTCCGCGCGCGCTGGCTTCAACGCCTACTTCGTACGCACCACCGGCGCCATGGCGATGGCCAACGGGGCGAAGCTGACGCCGGCGGGCCGTACCTACGCCTTGGCGACGACCCAGGACCACGGCTCGATGGAGGGCCGCCCCCTTTTCCGCGAGGCCTCGGTCAGCCGCTTCCAGGCCGAGCCGGACTTCGCGCCGGCGATGTCGCCCCAGTGGCAGGCCGCCGAGTTGGTGGGCGAGACCGAAGAGGATCGGCTCAAGTCGCTCTGGGAGGAGCGCGACTACAGCGAAGGCCCGCAGTGGGGCATGGTCATCGACCTCAACACCTGCAACGGGTGTCAGGCCTGCGTCGTCGCCTGCCAGTCGGAGAACAACATCCCGTCGGTCGGCAAGCAGCACGTCGCCGAGGGCCGCGAGATGCACTGGCTGCGCATCGACCGCTACTTCTCACAGCCCGAAGCGGCGGAAGGCGAGGCCGCTCCGGCACCCGAGTCGGTGGATGCCTCCGACATCGGCGCCGCGCACCAGCCGATCCCGTGCATGCAGTGCGAGAACGCGCCCTGCGAGTCGGTCTGCCCGGTGGCGGCGACCACGCACAGCCCCGACGGCCTCAACGACATGGCCTACAACCGCTGCATCGGCACGCGCTACTGCAGCAACAACTGCCCCTACAAGGTGCGCAAGTTCAACTGGTTCGACTTCAACAAGCCGTTGGAGGAGCCGACGATGCAGATGGTGCAGAACCCGGACGTGTCCGTGCGCATGCGCGGCGTCATGGAGAAGTGCACCTACTGCGTGCAGCGCATCACCGGCGCGCGCAACCAGGCCAAGCGGGACGGGCGGCCGCTGAGCGACGGCGACGTCGTGCCGGCGTGCGGCCAGGCGTGCCCGAGCCAAGCGATCACCTTCGGCGACATCACCGACGAGAACAGCGCGGTCGCGGGCCTGCGCAGGTCGAGCCTCAACTACGGGCTCCTCGCCGAGCGCAACCTGAAGCCCCGCACCACCTTCTTGGCCAGGGTGACCAACCCCAACCCGGAGCTGTCCTGAAGCGATGACCACCTCGATCACCGTTATCGACGAGCCCGAGAGCGCGGTACGGCGCGCTCCGATCGTCGAGGGCACCAACACCCTCGGCACGGTCACCGAGACCATCGCCCGGGTCACCGAGTCCGCGACGCCGAAGGGGTGGTACCTCCTGTTCGGCATCTCGGTCGCGTGCTTCCTCAACCTGTTCGCCATGATCGGCTACCTGATCTGGGCGGGCGTCGGCGTGTGGGGCAACAACATCCCCGTCGCCTGGGGTTGGCCGATCGTCAACTTCGTTTTCTGGATCGGCATCGGTCACGCCGGCACGCTGATCTCGGCGATCCTCTTCCTGTTCCGGCAGAAGTGGCGCACCGCGATCAACCGCTGGTCGGAGGCGATGACCATCTTTGCGGTGATGGCGGCCGGCATCTTCCCCGCCATCCACGTCGGCCGCATCTGGGTCATCTACTGGGTGTTCCCGGTGCCCAACCAGATGGGCATGTGGCCCAACTTCAAGAGTCCGCTGCTGTGGGACGTGTTCGCGGTGAGCACGTACTTCACGGTGTCGGTGCTGTTCTGGTACGTGGGCCTGGTGCCCGACCTCGCTACCTACCGCGACCGCTGCGTCAAGGCCGGCCGGATGGTGGCGGCGCGCATCTACGGCTTGTTTGCCCTGGGTTGGCACGGCAGCAACCGCCACTGGATCAACTACGAGAAGGCCTACCTGATCCTGGCCGCGCTGAGCACGCCGCTCGTGCTCTCGGTGCACAGCATCGTGTCCTTCGACTTCGCGGTGTCGATGCTGCCCGGCTGGCACACCACGATCTTCCCGCCCTACTTCGTCGCCGGCGCGATCTTCTCCGGCTTCGGCATGGTGTTGACGCTGCTGATCCCGGCGCGCAGCTGGCTCAAGCTGCAGGACCTGGTGACGCTGAACACGCTCGACAACATGGCGAAGATCATCCTGCTGACGGGCACGATGGTCGGCTACGCCTACGGGATGGAGTTCTTCATCGCGTGGTACAGCGGTGAGCCCTACGAGCAGTACGCGTTCATGAACCGTGCCTTCGGCCCCTACGCCTGGGCCTACTGGATCATGGTCTCGTGCAACGTGATCTCGCCGCAGCTGTTCTGGTTCCGCAAGCTGAGGCGGAGCCCGATGGCGCTGTTCATCATCTCGATCTTCGTCAACATCGGGATGTGGTTCGAGCGCTTCGTGATCGTGGTCACCTCGCTGCACCGCGACTTCTTGCCGGGTAGCTGGGCCTACTTCTCCCCGACGCTGATCGACATCCTGACGTTCGTCGGCAGCTTCGGCCTGTTCATGACCTTCTTCCTGCTGTTCTGCCGCTTCCTGCCGATCATCGCCATCAGCGAGATCAAGGGCACGATGGAGGTGGCGGATCCGCACCACGGCCACCACGGCAACGGCGCGAAGGAAGCCCACGGATGAGCGACACCAAGTACTACGGGGTGGTCGCCGAGTTCGACTCGGCGTCCGCGATCTACCACGCGGCGGAGAAGACCGTTGCGGAGGGGTATTCGAAGGTCGACAGCCACACGCCGTTCCCCGTGCACGGCATGGACGCGGTCCTGCGCCAGGGGCCCAGCCACCTGGGCTGGGTGTGCGCGGTGATGGGTGCGCTCGGCATCGGCGGCGCCCAGCTGATGATGTGGTGGATGAACGGCGTCGACTACCCGATCTGGGTGAGCGGCAAAGAGCCCTACGCCTGGCCGCCGACGATCCCGATCACCTTCGAGTGCATGGTGCTGCTGGCCGCGTTCGGCGCGGTGTTCGGCATGTTTGGCATGAACAAGCTGCCGCGGCTGCACCACCCGCTGTTCAACCACAGCACGATCCACCGCTGCTCCGACGACCGGTTCTTCCTGTCGATCGAAGCCGTGGACCCCAAGTTCGACGCACAGCGCACGAGGGAGTTCTTGCAGAGCATCGGTGGCGCACACGTCGAGCTGGTGGAGGAGGCGTGATGGTCTTGCGCAACGCGAGCCTGCTTCTCTCGGTCGTCGCCCTCGGCGCCTGCAGCGGTGGCATCTCCAAGCACCCGCCGATCCACCCCAACCTCGACATGGACTTCCAGCAGAAGCTGAAGGCACAGTCGGAGGCGTCGTTTGCCGGATGGACCGATGGTCGCGGCATGCGGCTGCCGGTCGACGGCACCGTGTCCCGCAAGGGTCACGTCGGCGATCCGGCGACCCTGCTCGCGCGCTACGACCGCGACGGGGACGGAGCGCTGAGTCCGACCGAGGCCGCGACGCTGGCCGTTGGCGGCCGCCGGTTCGCGGTCGGCGATCGCGAGGGCGATGGCTTGCTGGATGCCGGCGACCTGCAGCTGCTGGCGTCGCTCTACCACTACAAGGACGGCACCGACTTCGTCGTCGACAACGCCCTGCCCGCGACCCAGGAGGTCCTCGAGCGCGGCCGCGAGCGGTTCAACATCCACTGCGCGGTGTGTCACGGGGAGAGCGGTGCCGGCGGCATCGTCGCCAGCCGCTGGCCGAACAAGATCCCGAGCCTGGTCAACGACGTCGACGGCCCGACGCGCGACCGGTTGGTCGCGCTCAAGCACGGCGAGATCGTCGACGTGATCAGCAACGGCCGCGCTCTGATGCCGGCCTATGGGTCGCAGGTCCACATCGAGGACCGCTGGGCGATCGCCCACTACGTGAAGGCCCTGCAGAAGCACTTCAACTGAGCCAGAGATGACGACTACCGTACCTCCGATCGAAACGGTCGCACCCGGCATCGCCACGCGCGCTCCCGAAGGCGCGTTCGCGGGAGCGCGCCTGGTGATGCTGGCGCTGGGCGTGCTCGGCGTCGTGGTCAGCGCCATCGGCTGGATGACCGACGCCAAGCAGTTCTACTTCTCCTGGCTGGTGTCGTTCATGTACGTGCTCAGCCTGTGCTTGGGCGCGATGTTCTTCGTCGTCGTGCAGCATCTGGCGCGCGCCGGGTGGAGCGTCGCCGTGCGCCGCGTCGCCGAGAACTTCATGGCGGCGGTGCCGCTGCTGGTGGTGCTGTTCATCCCGGTGGTGATCGGCTCGCACACGCTCTACCACCACTGGATGGACACCGCCCACTTGGCGCCGGGCGAGGCGGGGCACGACCCCGTGCTGTGGAGCAAGCGCGGGTATCTCAACACGTCGTTCTTCTACTTCCGCATGGCGGCGTACTTCGTCGTGTGGTTGGGCATCGCGACCTTTTTCCGCCGCACGTCACTGGCGCAGGACCAGAACGGCGATGCCGGGCTGACCCTGCGGATGGCGCGCGTCGCCGCGCCGTGCATGCTGTTGTTCGCGTTCTCGCTGACGTTCGCCGCGATCGACTGGATGATGACGCTGGACCCGCACTGGTTCTCGACCATCTTCGGCGTCTACTACTTCGCCGGCTGCTTCATGTCGTTCATGGCGTTGCTGGCGCTGACCCTGATGTGGATGAACAAGCGCGGCATGCTGGCCAATGCGGTCACCACCGAGCACTACCACGACGTCGGCAAGCTGATGTTCGCCTTCGTGGTGTTCTGGACCTACGTCGCGTTCTCCCAGTACATGCTGATCTGGTACGCGAACCTGCCGGAGGAGACGCTGTGGTACCAGCACCACCTGACCGGCTCGTGGGGCACTTTGGGGCGGATCCTGGTGATCGGCCACTTCGGCGTCCCGTTCGTGTTCTTGATGTCGCGCCACATGAAGCGGCGCCGTTTCACCCTCGCGCTCGGCGCGGTGCTGCTGCTGGTCATGCACTGGATCGACCTGCACTGGATCATCATGCCGACGCTGCACCACGGCGTGCACATCAGCTGGATCGACATCTCCAGCCTGATCGGAGCGCTGGGGCTGTTCGTCTGGTTCGCGATGGGCAAGATGCAGGGCGCGCCGCTGCTGCCCGAGCGCGATCCAAGGCTGGCCGAGTCCCTGAAGTTCCAAAACCACTGAGTTTTCAGCCACCGAGTCTTTCAGCCACGAGGCAACGATGAGTACCGCAACGCACGAGCACACCGCGCATGGCACCGGCACTCCTCCTGGCGCACCACCCGCGATCGATCCCGAGCGCGACATCGACGCCACCGCGACGATTCTTTGGCTGGTGATCGGGCTGGTGTTCGTGGTCGTCACGCTTTGGATCCTGAGTGCGGTCTTCGATGCGTCGCTGCGCGATGAGCAGTTCATCAAGATCGACAGCGTGCCGGCTACCGAGCTGAGCCAGTTCCGCGCCGCGGAGGCGCAGCTGCTCGCCAACCCGACGTCGGCCCCGGCCGCGGTCGGTGAGCGGCCGATGGCCGAATCCGCCGCGGCGCTGCGCGCGGCCACCGACGAGATCATTCGCGGCTACGTCCGCTGACGCCGACCTCCCCCACCGAACACTTCGCAAACCGCATGCTGCCAGCGCAACGCACCCCACCGTCGAGACGCCGATCCCGCCGCGCCTGCGCGCGCCGCGGGCTGAGCGTATTGCCGGTCGCGGCGTCGACTCTGGTCGGGGCGACCCTGACCGGAGCTGCGTGGGCGCAGCACACGGCCGTCGACATGCCGACCCAGGATCTGGCCGTCGAGATCCTGGATCGCCGCGGCACCGAGGTGCCACGCGATCTCGGCTTCGTCGACGAGAGCGGCCGAAGCGTCGTTCTCGGCGACTACTTCGACGGGCGCCGGCCGGTGATCCTCAACCTCGGCTACTACGGCTGCCCGAGTCTTTGCGGTGACGTGATCAACGCGATGGTCGACACGCTGCAGGAGATCGGCCTCGAGATCGATGCCGACTACCAGGTGGTGTCGGTCAGCATCGACCCCAAGGAGAAGCCGCCGCTGGCGGCCGCCAAGAAGGCGTCCTACCTGGCCGTGCTCGATCGCCCGGGCGGGGAGCGCGGCTGGCACTTCCTCTGTGGCGGTGCCGAGGAATCGGCGGCGCTGGCCGACGCGGTGGGCTTCCAGTACGAGTGGAACGAGTTCGACCACCGCTGGGACCACGGCGCCGGCTTGTTCGTGCTGTCTCCCACCGGCGTGCTGAGCCAGGTGTTGCAGGGCGTGCTCTACGAGCCGCGCGACCTGCGCCTGGCGCTGGTCGAAGCCTCCGACGGCGTCATCGGCACGGCGTGGGACCGTATCCTGCTGTCTTGCTACTCGTACGATCCGTCCACCGGCTCGTACGACCTGATGGTCTGGACCGTGGTGCGCATCGGTGGTGCGCTGACCGTGGCCGGCATCGCGCTCATGCTGTTCTTCCTCTGGCGGCGGGAGCGGACGCGCTCGGCGCAGCCGTCCCTCGCCAGTTGACCCTTCCTCTCTGAAGATCCCGTGTTCGCCATCCAAGATCCCCAGAGCTGGCTGCCCAAGGCGGCGTCGTCCTTCGCCGACCACATCGATCCGGTCTGGCGGCTGACGTTCTGGCTGTGCGTCTTCTTCTTCGTTCTGATCACCGGGATCCTGCTCTACTCCGTCCTCAAGTGGCGGCGGCGGACCCCCGAACAGCCGGCAGCGGCGGACACCACCCACAACACGATGTTGGAGGTGGTTTGGACGCTGGTTCCGCTGGTCATCATGATGGTGCTGTTCGCCATGGGCTGGCGCGGCGTCAAGGACATGACCGTCGCCCCGACCGATTGCCTTCAATACAAGGTGATCGCGGAGAAGTGGAACTGGACCATCCTGCACCCCGGCGCCACCGGCAGCTACGCCGAGCAGGTCGAGGGCTACGCCGACCCGCTGCCGGTGATGTACGTGCCGGTCAACACCAACGTCAAGGTGCACTTGCAGAGCAAGGACGTGCTGCACTCGTTTTACGTGCCCGAGTTCCGCTGCAAGCGCGACGTGGTGCCGGGACGCATGCAGTTCGTCTGGTTCCGAGCGACCGAGCTCGGTGTCTATCAGATCAAGTGCGCCGAGTACTGCGGCGACCGGCACTCCTACATGCGCGGTCTGGTCAAGGTCGTCACCCAAGAGGAGTACGACGAGAAGCCGTGGATGGTGATTCCGGACGACCCGATCGAGTACGGCAAGCTGATCTGGCAGGCGCTGCGCGCCTGCAAGCAGTGCCACACGATTGACGGCTCGGAGGCCATCGGGCCCACTTTCAAAGGGCTGTGGGGCAAGACCGAGACCCTGGTCGACGGCAGCACCGTGGTCGTCGACCGCGACTACGTCGCCAAGTCGATCCGCACGCCGCAGGCGGACATCGTCAAGGGGTTCGAGAACGCGGGGGCGATGACCGCCTACAACGACATCACGGAGGCCGAGATCGACGCGATCTGCGCCTTCCTGGAATCCATCAAGTGACGTTCAGCGAGCCACCGAGATGACCACGCACGTCCCCACCGCGACCGAAGCTGCCCCGCCCGCGGGCGAGCAGACCTACCTGACGTGTTCCCGCGGCTTCTGGTCGTGGGCCGGCACGCTGGACCACAAGCGGATCGGTCTGATGTACCTGTTCGGCACGACGCTGGCCTTCGTGGTCGGTGGCGTGTTCGCCCTGATGATCCGGTTGCACCTGTGGAACCCGAACACCGACGCGAAGGACGGTCTGTTCGAGCCCGACACGTACAACCAGATCTTCACGCTGCACGGCGCGTTCATGGTGTTCATGTTCATCATCCCGGCGATCCCGGGCGCGCTCGGCAACCTGGTGTTGCCGCTGCAGCTCGGCGCCAAGGATGTGGCGCTGCCGCGGCTCAACCTGATGAGCTTCTATCTGTGGTTCATCGGCACGGTGACCGCCACGGTGGCGATCGTGCTGGGCGGCGTGGACACCGGCTGGACGTTCTACACGCCGTACAGCATCTACAACGACGGCGCGGTGATCACCATGGGCACCGCGGTGTTCGTCATCGGCTTCAGCTCGATCCTCACCGGCCTGAACTTCATCGTCACGGTGCACAAGCTGCGCGCGCCGGGCCTGACCTGGTTCAAGCTGCCGCTGTTCATCTGGGCCATCTACGCGACCTCGATCCTGCAGGTGCTGGCGACGCCGGTGCTGGGCATCACCCTGCTGCTGCTCGTCTTCGAGCACGCCTACGGCATCGGCGTGTTCGATCCGGCGCTGGGTGGCGACCCCGTGCTGTTCCAGCACATGTTCTGGTTCTACTCGCACCCCGCCGTCTACATCATGATCTTGCCGGCGCTCGGCATCATCAGCGACGTGGTGTCGGTGCACTCGCGCAAGCCGGTGTTCGGCTACAAGATGATCGCCTTCTCGTCGATCTCGATCGCGGTGATCAGCTTCGTGGTGTGGGGCCACCACATGTTCACCAGCGGGCAGTCCGAGTTCGCGATGTTCGCGTTCTCGTTCCTGACGTTCTTCGTCGGCGTGCCGACCGCGATCAAGGTGTTCAGCTGGGTGGCGACGATCTGGAAGGGCTCGATCATCCTGTCGAACCCGATGCTCTACGCGCTGTCGTTCCTGATCATCTTCACGATCGGCGGCCTGACCGGCATCTTCCTGGCGATCCTCAACCTCGACATCCACCTGCACGACACCTACTTCGTGGTCGCCCACTTCCACTACGTGATGATGGGCTCGACCGCGATGGCGCTGTTCGCCGGCGTCCACCATTGGTGGCCCAAGTTCGTCGGCAGGACCTACTCCCGGCTGTGGTCGCGCGTCGCCTGTGCGCTCACCTTCATCGGCTTCAACCTGACGTTCTTCCCGCAGTTCATCATGGGAGCGCAGGGCATGCCCCGGCGCTACGCCAGCTATCTGGCGGAGTACCAGGACTACCACCGCTGGTCGACGGTCGGCGCGTTCATCCTGGCGCTGAGCATCGCCATCATGCTGGGTTACTTCCTGCACTCGTGGTTCGCCGGCAAGAAGGCCGATCGCAACCAGTGGGGCGGGGTGACGCTCGAGTGGAAGTCGCCGTCGCCGCCGCCGCTCGAGAACTTCGATTCCGACCCCGTGTGGACCGGTGAGGTCTACGACTACTCGCAGCTCACGCCCGAGGAGATGAAGCGATGAGTGGCCACGGCCACGCCCTGCCGACGACGCCGACGCCCGAGGGGTTCATCCCCCACAAGGTCGCGCATCACTTCAACACGCACGTCCAGGAGTACCAGTCGTGCAAGCTGGTGTTCTGGCTGTTTCTCGCGACCGAGATCATGCTCTTCGGGGGCCTGTTCGCGGCGTACTTCGTCTACCACAACCTGTATCCGGAGACCTTCCGGGTCGGTGGCCAACAGCTGGACTGGACGCTCGGCGCGCTCAACACGTCGATCCTGCTCTCCAGCTCGTGGACGATGGCGATGGGCGTGCGCGCCGCGCAGCTCAGCCAGAAGAAGGCGATGCTGACCTACCTGGGACTGACCGTGGCGGGAGCGGTGGGGTTCATGGTGGTCAAGTACTTCGAGTACTCGGGCAAGTTCTCACACGGCTTGTACCCCGGCCGCTACTTCCACCCGCACGGTGAGTACGCCGCCTTGTTCGAGGGCGTGGAGTGGCCCAACCTGTTCTTCAGCCTCTACTTCACGATGACGGGCATCCACGGCCTGCACGTCGTGATCGGCGCCATCCTGATCGTTTGGGTCATGTGGCGCGGCGCCAAGGGCCACTACCACAGCGGCCACTACCTGCCCGTCGATCTGGTCGGGCTCTACTGGCACCTCGTCGACCTGATCTGGATCTTCCTGTTCCCCTTGCTCTACTTGGTGCCCTGATGTCGCACGACGCTCACACGCATGCCGGTGATGACGCCGTGGGGTTTCATCCCCCGCACGTCGTGCCGGCGTTCCTCTTCGTCAAAGTGTTGTTCGCTCTGTTGATCTTGACGGTGGTCACGGTCGCGGTGACGCGCGTCGACTTCGGCTCGCTCAACATGTTCGTGGCGATGAGCATTGCCGCCCTCAAGGCTTCCTTGGTGATGACCTTCTTCATGCACCTGAAGTGGGACACCGCCATCAACAACATCGCGATCCTCAGCTCGTTCTTGTTCTTGGCGCTGCTGTTCATCTTCACGCTCGCCGATCTCAACACGCGCGATCAGGTCGACCCGATCCTCGTGCAGCCGACGCCGGTGGAGGCGCCCGGTCAGGGATTGGTGCACTGAGCGCCGCAGCGGGTGCGGCACATGCCCCACCCGGTCGGAAACGAGGAACGGCGGGCGGTGACCCGCCGTTTCCCGTAGACGGAGGCAGCATTTAGACCCGCGAGGCCCCCCCTGGACGCCGCATATCTTCACGCCCGAGCCCCGAGCGCAGCCCGCGTCGTGTTCTTCCACCCCGAGGGGTTGGAGGCCGCGCACGAGGTGATGCCCGAAGAGCTGCGGGCGGGCAGCGAGCAGGTCGCGTTCCAGATCCTGCTCCCCACCGAGGAGTCCGCGCTGCTGCCGATCTCGGTGTCGCAGGTGCGCGCCAACGAGGGGACCGCGGCGCGGATCGCGCCCGCGCTGTGGACCATGACCGGTGTGGGCGTGTCGCTGGACGTCGCGGTGCCGGCGCTGGCGGCGACGGAGCCCGAGGCCGAGATGCCGGGGCTGTGCTTCTTGGTCGCGGTCTCTCGCCTGGTGATGGCGATGGTCGAACGCGGCGAGTTCGCACCGGCCGAGAGCAAGAGCGTGCTGCAGGTCGTGCCGGTGTGGTCCGAACCCTCGATCCGCGCGGTCGGGGTGATCGCGGAGATGGCGCCGGAGTCGACGCTCACGGCGCGCTTCGCCTCCGGCGACGACCCGGTCTACGCGGTGACGCCGCGCAACGAGACCGTCAGCATGGTCGGCCATTTCCTGGATGCCGTCGCTGGGGCTCGGCAGCCGGCATGGGATCGGGCCGAGCGCCTGCCGCGGTCGTTTTGGCGGACCGCGCCAGGACCGGTCCTGGAAGTGATCCGCCCCGAGCGAGAGCTCGAGGAAGGCGCTCCCTGGGGTCTGCAGCTGTGGTTTCGGCCGGTGCCTGGCGGCCGCTTGCTGTTCAGCTTCGAAGAGCTCGAAGAACGCCACCACGCGCGCTTGTTTCCCGACTCGCTCACCGCCGAGGGGCTGGCGTTGATCGAGATCAAGATGGAAGACCTGGCCCGGCGCATGCCCGCGCTGCGCCGCGCGCGCAACATGAGCGACGGGCGCGCGTCGCTCAACCGCCAGGAGCTCGATCAGATCCTCGACCACCTGCCGTTGCTCGAGGCCGAGGGCATCGAGGTCACCCTGCCGGGTCTCGAGGAAGTGCATCGCCTGGCGGCGCGCGTCAAGCTGACCGAGGTTTCCAGCGAGTCCGACCCGCGGCCGTGGTTCGAGTTCAACTGGCAGCTGGCGATCGGCGACCGCGTCCTCGACAGCAAGGAGTTCGACGCGCTGGTGTCGGCGCGCAGCCCGCTGGTCGAGCTGCGCCGCGGCACGGTGCTGCTGAGCCCCAAGGACAGAGAAGCGCTGGCCACGCTGAAGAAGCGCGCCAAGGACGAGGGGCGCAAGATCTCGTTCTTCGAGGCCCTGCGGCTCAAGCTGGGAGGTGCGACGCACCTGCACGGACTGGCGATCGAATCGTTGGAGAGCGCCCCCCGCCTCGACGAGCTGACCAAGTGCCTCGAGCAGGCCCGTTCGCTCGAGCCGCGCGAGCAACCAAAGGAGTTCGTCGGCGAGCTGCGGCCCTACCAGGCCCGCGGCCACGCGTGGCTCTACTACCTGCTCGACCAGGGCTTCGGCGCATGCTTGGCCGACGACATGGGTCTCGGCAAGACCGTGCAGGCGATCGCCGTGATCCTGGACTGGCGCCGCGATCCGGAGCGCCGCGGCCCGATGCTGCTGGTGTGTCCGGTGTCGGTGCTCGGCAATTGGCGCCGCGAGCTGCACCGGTTCTCGCCGAGCCTGGCGGTGTCGATGCACCACGGCAAGGGACGCGCGCGCACCGAGGAGGACTTCGACCGGATCATCGCCGAGAACGACGTGATCCTGACCAGCTACAACCTGCTGCAGCGGGATCAGGAGCTGATCGAGAAGATCTCGTTCGAAGGGGTGATTCTCGACGAGGCGCAGAACATCAAGAACCCGCGCACGCGACAGTCGAAGGCCGCGCGCCGCCTCAAGGGTCGGTTCCGCATGACGCTGACCGGCACCCCGCTGGAGAACCGTCCGCTCGACCTCTGGTCGATCATGGACTTCCTCAACGAGGGCCTGCTGGGGACGCGCACCAACTTCGTGCAGACCCTCGAGCACCCGATCGTCAAGCAGCGCAGCCGCAGCACGATGTCGACTCTGGCGCGTCTGGTCCGCCCGTTCGTGCTGCGCCGGTTGAAGACCGATCCGGAGATCATCCACGACCTCCCCGAGAAGTCGGAGCAAGTCGTGGTCGCGAGTCTGTCGCGCGAGCAGGCCGTCCTCTACGAGTCCGTGGTGCGCTCCGGCTTGGCCGAGGTCGAGCTCGCCGCCGAGGGCATCCAGCGGCGCGGCGCGATCCTCACCACTCTGTTGCGACTCAAGCAGGTGTGCAACCACCCCGCCCACTACCAGATGGACGGCTCCACCCTGCCGGGGCGCTCGGGCAAGCTCGACCTGCTGACCGAGATGTTGGTCGAAGCGCTGGACGAGGGCGACCGGTGCCTGGTGTTCACTCAGTTCAAGGAGATGGGCACGCTCTTGAAGACCCATATCGAGAGCGTGGTCGAGGGCAAGGTGCTCTTCCTGCACGGCAGCGTGCCGCAAAAGGACCGCGAGTCGATGGTCGCCGAGTTCCAGCAGGGCGCCGAGGACGGTCCGCGCGTGTTCGTGCTGTCGCTCAAGGCGGGCGGCACCGGCCTCAACCTGACCGAGGCCAATCGGGTGTTCCACTTCGATCGGTGGTGGAACCCGGCGGTGGAAGACCAGGCCACCGACCGCGCCTTCCGCATCGGCCAACGGCGCAACGTCTTCGTACACAAGTTCGTGTGCACCGGCACTCTCGAGGAGCGCATCCAGACGATGCTGGAACGCAAACGAGAGGTGGCGGACAATCTGCTCGGCGCCGGTGAGGGCTGGTTGACCGAGCTGTCGAACGAGGAGCTGCGCAAGCTCTTGGTGCTGGACAAGGCGGAGGCGTTGGCTTGAGCGAAGGGCGCGGCATCACTTTGGGAGAACGCTGGCGCCGTGAGAGCAACCGCGGTGTCGACGCCGAACAGCTCGACAAAGTGCTGGCGATGCTGCCATCGATCCGCCACCCGAAAGTGCGCGTGCGCCACGGCGCGATCCACGCCGAGATGGAGGGCTCGATGGGCTCCATCAACGAGGTGAGCATCCACGTCGCGACCCTCGGCTCGCGGACGTGGCCGCAGGTCGCCCGCGTCCTCAAGCGCTCGTCGAGCATGATCGAGGCGCTGGAGTCGGGCCGGGTGCCGCGTTCGTTGGATCGGCTGGTGGCGCGGATCTCGGGCGAGCCGCTGTTTCCCGAGTCGCGCCGGGTGACCTCGGCCTGCTCGTGCGGGGCCCCGGACATGCCCTGCCGGCACATTCTCGGGCTGCACGAGCTGTTCGCCCGAAGGCTCGACGATCGGCCCTGGGAGCTGCTGACGATCCGCGGCGTCGAGGTCACCGACCTGCTGGCGCGCGCCAAGAGCGCGGAGCCCGATCCGGACCTGCCGCCGCTCGCGTTCGGCGCCACCGAGGAGCCGGTTCTGTTCCCCGAGGGGGAAGAGGGCGATCTCGATTCGGTGCTCGCGCCGGCCCAGATCGCCAGCCTGCTCGGCGTCTCCCCCGCCAACGTCTACGACGCGGTCGCCGACGCCCTGCGTCGATACGTCGAAAGCCCGTCCGTCCCGCCCCCGACCCCCGACCCCAACTGATCACGTGCTAGGACTACTCGCTGAAGGCATCGATCTGATCTCTTCGCCGTTCGCCATCGCGGCGCTCGTCCTGTTCGTCATCGCCTATGCGATGGTGGTCGCCGAGGACGTCATCAAGCTGCGCAAGTCCAAGCCGGTCATCTTGGCCGCTGGCGTGATTTGGGTGCTGGTCGCACTGGCATACGGTGAGTGGGGACGGTCGCCGGACTACGATCTCGCGACCTTGCGCGAGCACCTGCACGGCGCGCAGGTCAACGATCTCAATGAGGGGCTGCAGTACATGGTGGGTCACCATGTGCGCGACTTCGCCCAGCTGTTCCTCTTCTTGATGGTGGCAATGACCTACATCAGCGCCATCGCCGAGCGGAACGTCTTCTTGAAGATCAACGCGTGGCTGGTGTCGGCTGGCTTCGGGCTGCGCACGGTGTTCTGGACCACGGGTGCGCTGTCGTTCGTGATCTCGCCGATCGCCGACAACCTGACCACCGCGCTGCTGATGGGTGCCGTCGTCGTCACGGTGGGCCGCGGCAAACCGCGCTTCATCTCGGCTGCCTGCGTCAACGTCGTCGTCGCCGCCAACGCCGGCGGCGCGTTCTCCCCGTTCGGCGACATCACCACTCTGATGGTGTGGGAGAAAGGCCACGTGTCGACGCTGCAGTTCTTGGAGCTGATCCCGGCGTCGGTGGTGAATTGGCTGGTGCCGGCCGCGTTCATGCACTTCGCCGTGCCGAAGGAACGGCCGGAGCCGGTCCAGCAGGACGCCGAGCTCAAGCCGGGTTGGTGGCTGGTGATCGTGCTGTTCTTGTGCACGATCGCGACCGCCGTCAGCTTCCACGCCATCCTGCACCTGCCGCCCTTCCTCGGCATGACGACCGGGCTGGCCTACTTCTTCATCTACGGGTATTTCCGCCTTATCGTCGAGAGGCGAAAGGCGGTGGCGGAGCCGGTCGACGTGTTCAAGAACGTCGCCGAAGTCGAGTGGGACACGCTGCTGTTCTTCTTCGGCGTGATCATGTGCGTCGGTGGGCTGACCGAGCTCGGCTATCTGTCGGTGGCCTCGGAGGCGATGTACGGCGATCTCGGCGCCTTCTGGGCCAACGTGTCGGTCGGCGTGATCTCGGCGATCCTCGACAACGTGCCGGTGATGTTCGCGGTGCTGGCGATGGACCCCGCGATGAGCCTCAACGAGTGGCTGCTGGTGACCCTGACCGCCGGCGTCGGCGGCTCGTTGCTGGCGGTGGGCTCGGCGGCCGGCGTCGCGCTGATGGGCGCCGCGCACGGCATCTACACGTTCACCAGCCACCTCAAGTGGACCCCGGTCATCGCGCTGGGCTACGCCGCGGCAATCGCCACCCACGTCTTCCTGTTCGGCACGTGAGGCCGGCGCGGGGGTGTTCTACACCCCTAGCGACAGGCGGTCGGCGAGGACGTCGGGGAGACCGGCTCGCTTGATCTTCGCCTGCGTCGTCTGCAGGTCGTAGGCGATGCGCCGGATGGACAGGGTGCCGCGTTCGGTGTCGTACAGGGCGTAGGCTGCGCGCGGGTCCTCGTCGCGCGGCTGCCCCACGCTGCCGACGTTGGCCAGGATCTTGGTGGCGTTCTCGGTGGTCGTCGAGATCTCGCTGTCGTAGAGCACCTCGAGCTCGTTGGGCCGCATGTCGGGGCGCTCGATGTAGATCGCCGGGACGTGAGAGTGGCCGACGAAGCTGACCAGCGTGCGCTGCTGGCGCAGCGACTCCTTGGCCTCCACTTGCGTCAGCACGTAGCCGAACTGCTCGGGCATGTGCAGCGTGCCATGCACCACGGTGTAGGTGTGGTGCTCGACCACCAGCGGCAGGGAGCGGAGATACTCGAGATCCTCGGTGCGGAGCTGCTGGCGCGTCCAGTCGATCGCGGCCCGGGCGTAGGCGTTGAAGTAGTCGGTGTCGAGCAGGTTGACCACGGCGGCGTCGTGGTTGCCCATACACACCGTGCACTTGAGCTCGCGCACCAAGTCCAAGCATTCGCGCGGATCGGGTCCGTAGCCGACGATGTCCCCCACCTGGACCCAGTGGTCGACGCCTTCGCTGCGCAGCGCGTCGATCACCGCCTCGAGTGCCTCGAGGTTGCTGTGAATGTCACCGAGGATTCCGATCCGCATCGTTTCAGTCTCGAAGACTACGGAGCGCGAAGCCCCAAGCCAGGAGAAGCCCGCCGAGGGTGGCGAGCCCCGCGGCGGCGTATGCGTCGGTTTGGGGGAAGAATCCGTTCGGTTCAAGCCCGGAATGCAGCAGCGCGCGCAGCGGCAAGGGCAGATCGATGGCCGCGGACGCCGCGATCACCGCGATCCACGCGGTGGTGCCCGCCAGTGTGGGCAGGGCCAGTCGGTGGATGGCGGCGGCCACTGCGGTCAGCGGCATTGCCATCACGATGGGCGTGATGGTGTTGCCGGGGCCCGCGGGGGGCCCCTTCGAGCCAAAAATACTGTCCGCCGCAAATGCGATGAGGCTCAGACCGGCTCCGATGGCCAGCGTGTAGCACACCGCGCCGAGCCACTGCCCCAGAACCGGCCCAAGCACCCCCTTGTGATGTCGCAGCCAGCGCTCTTGCTCCGAGTCTCGCGCGAGCGCCCAGACCGATGCGATGACCAACGCCGTGGCCAGCAGCACCGCCGTCACCGTCGGCCAGAAGAACGCCACGCGCGACAGCCCGGACGGCTGTTGTGTCTTGGTCAGCACGATCCAGCCGCCGGCGAGCGGCACGATCCAGGCGGTCAGCGACCGGTGCAGAGACACCAGTTCGACCCGCAACGACAGCGACAAGCTGGACAACACGACGCCCGGTCACCATAGCGACTGGGCCGCCGGATTTTGCTCACAGACCGGGCGATGTCATGGCAAGATGCTGCCCAGGAGCAGGCGACGGTGCGCTGAGGGCCGTTTGCTCCGAGGGCGAACGCGGTGGGCAACTCGAGGCAAGCATGAGGTCGGTGGCGCTGGCCAACCAGAAGGGCGGCGTCGGCAAGACCACCACCGCGATCCACCTGGCGCACGGGCTGGCCTTGGCGGGCCAGCGGGTGGCGCTGCTGGACTTGGACCCGCAGGGCAATGCGTCGCTGGCGGTCGAACGCATGCACCACGATCCCGGCGAGGTCGTCGGCCCGTTCGAGCTGATGCGGCCGATCGCCGAGCGCTGTTGGATCCTGCCGTCGCCCGGGGCCGAGCGCAATCTGGCGCACGATGAGACCCTCAACACGGACGCCCTCGTGGCGATGGTGGAGGCGCTGGCGCGCGACGTCGACTGGCTGCTGGTGGACTGCCCCCCCCGCATGGATCAATGGGGTTGGGCCGGACTGCGCCTGTGCGAGCAAGTCCTGATCCCGGTCCAGGGCGAGTTCTTCGCCATGCAGGGGCTGTCGCACATGATGCAGACCCTAGAGGCAGCCCAGCGCGAGTTCCCCGGCAAGGCGCAGTTGCTCGGGGTGCTGGTGACTCTGCTGGACCTGGCGGAGCCCATCGCCCAGGACGTGCTCGGGGATCTGCGCGCCAACTTGGGGCCGCAGCTGATGCGCGCGGTGATCTACCGGGACGCCCAGTTGGTCGAGGCGGCCAGCCATGGCGTCACCCTTTTCGACTATCATCCGTTCTCAAAAGGCGCGTTGGCGTACGCAGACTTGGTCAGGGAGGTGTTGCATGGTGGAGCGTAGATTGGGCCGCGGGCTCGACTTCTTTCTATCCGGATCCTCGGCCCCCAGCGGGAGCCGCGGCAAGGACGGCGTCGCGGAGATCGAGCTGTCCAAGCTGACCCCCAACCGCCACCAGCCGCGCCGCGAGTTCGACGAGGGCGAGCTCAAGGAGTTGGCCGCGAGCATCCGGGCGACCGGGATTCTGCAGCCGATTCTGGTGCGGGAGGGCAAGAGTGGTTTCGAGATCGTCGCGGGCGAGCGGCGCTGGCGCGCCGCCCAGATGGCCGGGCTGGAGCGGATTCCCGCGATCGTGCGGGAGGTCGGCGACGAGATGTTGGCCGTTTTCGGGTTGGTCGAGAACCTGCAGCGCAGCGACCTCAACCCGATCGAGAAGGCGCAGGCCTTCCGCAAGATCCAGACGCTGACCAAGGGCTCCCAGGCCGACATCGCCCGTCAGGTTGGGCTGGAGCGGTCGAGCGTGGCCAATTTCATGCGGTTGCTGGAGCTGCCCGAGGACGTGCAGGCGCATGTTTCACGTGGAACACTCTCGATGGGGCACGCCCGGGCCTTGCTCGGGCTCAGCGGGGCGGACGAACGCTCGGCCATCGCCGAAGAAGTGGTGCGCCAGCGAATGTCCGTGCGCCAAGTCGAGGCGCTGGTGCAGGAGATGGCGGAGGCCGCCAAGCCCTCACAGAAGGGCAAGCGGAAGCCAAAGAAGGGCGAACGCCCGGTTTGGCTCAACGAGATCGAGGACAACCTCGTCGAGGCCTTGGGCACCCCGGTGACCGTGCGCTACGGAAACCGGCGCTCCACCATCACCATCGAGTGCAAGGGCCGCGAGGAGTTCGAGCGGGTCTACGAACGGCTCAAAGACCTCGGCGATTGAGGAGCTTTGCCCCGGCCGCTTCGGCCGAGGGCTCCGGGGGAAAGGGCCCCAGGGAGGGGCACACAGGCGGCGCTCTCAGCCGCCGTTCTTGTTCTGCTCGGGCTGGCCCTCGGAGGGCGCACCCTCGCCGCCACCCGTCTCCTCGCTCTTCGGCGCGCCCTGGTCGTCGTCCTCACCACCTTCTTCGACCCCGCCTTCCTCGACGGGGGCCGGCGGGGTGTCGCCGATGATCTCGACTGCATCGACGCGGATCGTGCTCAACAGCTCGCCACGACCGGCGTTCTGCGCACTCTCGTCGATGAAGCTGGCCTCGCGACAGATGCGCTCGACGGCGTCCATACCCTCGACCACGCGGCCGAAGATCACCCGATCCCCGTCGTGGCGGCCGGCGCAGTCGTTGGCGTTGATCCAGATGCGCTCACCCGACGACTTGCCGTTGGGGTCCTTGGCCGCGGCGACCATGCCGGGGAAGTGGCTCAGCTCGTTGTCCTCGAACTCGAGCTGCACGCCGCTGTCCTTGGTGCGCTCGGCTTGCCAGGACGAGCGGTCGTCGCTCTTGGTCGCGGGCAGGCCGATGTGCATCGCCTCGACCCAACCGCCGAAGGCGTTGTTGCCCTTGCGCTCCACCATGTCGATTGCGAGCCCGTCGTAGAAGCCGTCCCGGCAGCGCTGCAGGAACGACGCCACGTGTTCGGGCGCGGCGTCCTTGTAGAAGCGGATCTTGATCTTCTCGTCCGAGTTGAGCGACAGCACGACGGTGGGCTCGGCGTCGGGCTGAGGAGCTTCGAACAGCTGCGGGTTGGTGGACTCGAAGCCCTGCTGGGCGGCGATCTGGTTGCGCAGCCGCGACACCAGGCTGCCCGCCTCGGCCGGCTCCAGTTCGGGGGGTTCGCTGGAGCGCTGCGCGGGCTCTTCCTCTTCGGGCTCGTCCGTTTCGACCGCCGGCCGGTACTGGGGCGGGAACTCCGAGCTCGCACACAGGAAGTGGTTGGGGAACCGGCTCTCCAAGTCGGAGAGGTGCGCGAGTGCCGTGTCCCAGGCGCGGTCCCGCACGGCCCGCGCCGCCCGCAGCCACAGCACCAGCGGTTCGGCATCCGTCCCGGCAACGTCCTGCTGGAGCTGCGAGAGCTGTTCCGCACCGACCGTCTCCACATCGTCGCCGAGCCGACTCACCAACTCCGCCTGGGTGTTGGAGAGGTACATCCCCATCATGTTGAACGTCTGGAACTGCTGCTGGGTCTGCATGCCCAGCAGGTGGTGCATGTCGCCGTTCGTGCTGTACCCCTGATCGAGGGCCGTGCCCTGCGCGACCTTGCCCCAGAGCTGGTTCTGCTTCTGTCGCTCCAAATACTCTAGACCGTATACACCGACGAAGGCGACGACCACCAGGCCGAGGACGACCAGGACGGCGCGCCGGTTCTTCTCCCAGAACAGCTCGATCGGGTTGGGAGTGTCGATTTGCCCTGAGACGGGCGGCTGCGTGGAGGACATTGGCTTACTCGGGATCCCGCTGCGTGCGGATCTTGATTCTCATGACGGAGCTGGCGTCCGGTTGCTTCGACAAAGCGCATTCCGCGACGTAGAGTCCCCGGCGAAAGCGCAAGAGCTGGCGGCCGTCGTGGTCGGTGTCGTTGGCCTCGAGCTCCCAGCGCTCCTGCGGCATGCGCTCGAGCATGTAGGCGCGGACGTCCGCCAGCGGCATCGAGCCGGAGTAGACGTAGTTCGCGTAGCGATAGTTGCCGATCTCCCGCGCGTCGCTTTCGTGCAGTCGATCGCGCAGTCGCATGCCGCGCGGGATGGGGATATCGAGAAACTGGTGGGCAGAGACGCCATCGGCAGCCAGCGCGGGCGGGCGTTGGCAGCCGACCAGCGCCAGTGCCAGCGCGGCGGCGAACACCGGCACTGGGCGGACGCGGACTGTTCGCATCGGTGAAACCGTAGGGTGCGCGGACAAAAGGGGGAGCAGTTTAGCCCCGCCGCCAGAGGCCCGCAACGCAAGGTTTTCGGCCGTTGCAGCGCCTCTGGGCCGTCGCTGGCCCTGCGTCGCAGGGCGCAAATCCGCGCGAATGCCGCCGCCGCCGGACGTAGTCTTCAGCAGCGGTCCGGTGGCCGATCGGCCACTGGCCTGTCTTGGGCGCGCTTCGAGCAGCGACGATGACGGTTACGGTGAGCACGATGTGTCTGGCGTTGGGGTTGGCCGCGGGGCCGGCCTGTCAGCACCAACAAGAGCCGCCGGAGTCGCCCGAGTGGGTGCGGCAGGCCGCGCTGGTCGAGGTCGGCGGCGTCTGGGTCGAGCCCGACGCGGTGGCCGAGGCGCAGAAGGGCGTATTCCGACACCGTGGCGCACGCGTCAGCCGCGGTGACAAGATCGCCTTGCTCGAGGGGCGGGTGCCCCACCCGGTGACCGGTGAGTTCATCCCCAAAGCCGACATCGACCGTGCCGAGCGCGGGATGTTCCCGCTGCCCGGTGGACGCTGGGGATCGGTGGCCGAGGCGGACGTCGCACACGCCGACCCGGACACGCCGTGGGTGCTCCGGCACGGGAGCGTGCAGGTCATGACGACGTTGCCCATGGCCGATCACGCGCAGGTGACCCCGTGGATCGACGAGGCCGTCGCCGCCGTGCTGCCCCTGTTCGGTGGGGTGGCCCCGTCTCCCGCCGTCCGCCCGACCGTCGTCGTCTGTCCGACCACTGCCGAGTATCGCGCGGTGGGGACGCAGATCGGCGCCGAGAGCTCGGTCTACGGGGCGTTCGTCGGCAGCCACGCCCTCGCCGAGATGATGTTCGCCGGCGTCGAGCTGACGGCGGCCCCGGCGGTTGCCAACTTCGGCGAGGCCGGTTGGGGCGTCTACTACCTCCGCCACGCCACCGGCCTCGCGGTCGCGCAGGCCCTGGCCAAGGAGCGCAAGGTCCGGTTACCGGCCTGGTGGTTGACCGGCGTCGGCGCTTACGCCGAGCGGATGGTGGTGCCGTCGCAGGCCGCGTTCTTCGCCGAGCAGTTTGCCGCGAAGGGGGGCGTGGCGCCGCTCGGGGACTGGTTCGCCGACTTCCAGATCACCGTCGACATGACCGGGCCGCAGCTCGAGCACCTGATCTTCCAAGCCGGGCTGGTGGTCGCCTTTGCCGCGCGCTCGCACGACCCCGAGGTCGGGACCGCGATGGCGGCGTTGGGCCGGGCGTTCGCGCGCGTTCCGACCGAGGTCGAGCGGTGCCTGCAGCGGCTCGAGTCGGTGTTGATGACGAAAGACTCCGAGATCGGGGTTTTCCTCGACACGGTGCGCCGTCAGGGCTGAACTCGCCGGATCCCGAGCGAGTGCGCGCCGACAGACGGGCGCCTCCACGGGCCACCTGATGGAGCGGCCGCCCCCGAGGACTTCGCCCGGGGGCACGCGAGAACCGACTCCATCCCAACCAGAGGAATACATGCTCGACCGATTTGTCAGGCCGGCGACCGTGGCTGCCGCCACCCTGCTGTGCGTCCCGTCGTTTGCCCAGACCGGAATCCTGCGCGACGCGCTGCCCGCCAGCACCGTGTTCTACTTCTCGGCTCCCGATCTGGCGCAATCCGCCGACGAGATGGGCGAGATGCCTCTGATGCGGATCTGGCGCGAAGAGGAGGTGCAGGACTTTCTCGCCGACGCGCGCGCCATGCTGGCCGCCAAGTGGGAGGAAGGCATGGCGCAGGCGCGCCAAGCGCACGAGGCCGGCCAGCTGCCCTTCAGCCCGGACGACCTGATGAAGCTGCGGGTGTTCGGTTTGGACGTGGCGCTGACCCAGCTCGATCTGGCCCAGGGCGATCACGGACCCGTGCCGCAGGTCGGCATCGTCGCGCACCTGGACTTCGGTGACACCGCGCCGATTTGGCGCAACATGCTGGAGTTCGCGCTCGCGATGCTCGAGGGGCAGGCGCAGGGCGACCTCGTGCGGGAGACCTTCAGCGTGGGGGACGTCGAGGTGACGTCGCTCGTGCCGCCAGAGACCGGCATGTCCCTCAACGTCGCCTTCCACGGCAACGGCATGCTGTTCGGCACCGTGCGCGACGACGTGCAGGCGGTGCTTGGCCGGATGGCGAGCGGAGACGCGGCACTCAGCAAGAGCAGCGCGTTCGCGGCCACGTTTGCCAACCTCGACCGCAGCGGCATGGAGGCGGAGTCCTTCGTGCAGCCCAAGCGGATCATCGACTTCGTGATGAAGGCCCTGGCGGTTGCCGGCCAGATGGAGCCGGATCTCCCGGTCGACCCCGAGGGCGTGGGACGCGCGATCGCGGCGCTGGGCTTGAACGGCCTCGGCCCGGTCGGTTCGACCATGACGTTTCACCCCAACGAGATGACGCAGGGCAGCAAGAACGTGTCGCGCTCGTTCGTCTCGTCGCCGGCCGATCAGCGCACCGGTGTGCTGGCGGCGACGGGCGATCCACTCGACATGAGCTTCCTGCGCTGGGTGCCGAAGGACGTCGGCTCATTCTCCGCCAGCAGCTTCAAGGTGGCGAGCCTCTACGACACGTTCGTCGGGGCGCTGAAGGCCTACGACGCGGACCTCGCCCAGCACCTGCTGGGCCAGCTCGCGCAGCACGAGGAGCAGCTGGGCGTGTCGTTGCGTGACGACCTGTTCGGCTCGCTCGGCGAGAAGATGGTGAGCTGGTCGATGCCGGTGTCGGCGATGATGTCGACGCCGGAGACGGCGATCCTGATGGAGGTGCACGACCAGGACAAGCTGGTGCGTGCGCTGCGCGCGATGACCGGCTTGTTCGGCGGTACGGTCAGCATCGAAGAAAACGAGCGCCGTGGCCTGAACGTCTACTCGGTGATGATCGACTTCGACACCGGTGGGATGGGCTTCAACCCGCTGGCGAGCTTCTCGCCCAGCTTCACCTTCCACAACGGGTTCTTGGTCGCGGGCTTCTCGACGACCGACTTGAAGCGGGCGATCAAGCGCATGGATCGCGAAGACGACCCCGAGGGCGACATCCGCTCCAACTCCGGCTTCGCCCCCTACCTGTCGCAGCTGCCGGAGAACGCCGCCTCGGTGAGCTACTCCGACTGGGGTGCCCAGTTCGAAGGCGTCTACCAGATGCTGGTGGGAGTCGCCGCGATGCTGCCGATCGACGAGGACATCCCGATCGATCTGTCGCTGCTGCCCGACGTCTCCACGCTCACCCAGCACCTGTTCCCGGGCGTGAGCTGGAGCCAGGTCACGGACGAAGGCATGTCGAGCACCTCCGTCGGACCTTGGGGTCCCGAGGTGGCGGGCTTGGTGGCCGCCGCCGTCGGCGCCGGCGTCGGCGTCGCCGCGCGTTTCGAAGGCCGCTGAGACCGCGGCAGCGCCTTTTTCCGGGCGCAAACGCCGGGCGCCGGCGTCACGATGGTTGTCGTGCTGCCGCTGCCCGTTCGCCGCCGCCTGCCCGGGCCACCCCCCGGGCGCCTGTCGTCGCTCGCCGCCGCCGTGCTCGCCACGGGGGCGGTCGCCGTGGCGCAGACCCTGGAGGTCGACGTGGCGTGGTCGGGACCGCGGGGCGAGCTCGCCCTGCACCAGGCCGCGCTCGACGCGAGCACCGACCAGCTGGCCCTGATCGTCGCGTCCCACCCCGACGATCGATACGTGATGCCGGCGGCCTACCTGCGCTTCGCCCTCGGTTGGCGCGTCGCTGTTCTGCTGGCGACCCGCGGTGAGGGTGGCCAGAACAGCCTCGGCCCGCAGACCGGCGACGAGCTCGGCTGGATCCGCACGCTCGAGGCCGAGGCCGGGGCGGCGGCCCTGGACTGCGACGTCTACTACCTCAACCGCCAGGACGCTGGCTACTGCCGGACCGCGGGCGAGGCGCTCGACGTCTGGGGCCGCGACGAGAGCGTGCGCCGCCTGGCGCGGGTGATCCGGCTGACGCGGCCGGACGTGATCGTCACCACCCACCACCCCGAGGAGCCGCACGGCCACGACCTGGCGCTGCTCGAGCTCGTGCCCCCGGCGATCGCCGCGGCCGCGGCCGACAGCGACGCCGCCGAGCTGCGCGGCCTGGCGCCGTTCACGGTGCGCAAAGCCCTGCGCGGTGCGACGCCGTCGGAGGTCGCGGCGGCACGCACTGTCCTGCCGATGGAAGAGGTGGATGAAGCGCGCGGCGAGACCTACCGGCGGCTCGCCTACGCGGCGCTCAAGCGGCACCGCAGCCAAGAGCCCATCCGGCCGATGCGGGATCTGTTCGAGCCGACCGTGCCGCTGGTGCCGTGGGATGGAGCCGCGAGCTCGCCCGCCGGCGAGCTGATGACCGGTCTGTCGACCGTGTTCGATGCACTGAGAATCAGCGCGCCGGACGAGGCGGCCGGCTTGACTGCCGCCCTCGATGACCTCGTGCACCGAACCGCGGATCGGCACGCGCTGCTTGCCACTGCCGTCACGCTGCACGCCAGGTTGCGCGCACTGCCCGCCGAGCCGGGCGGCGACGTCGCTCTGCGCCGCGCGCGCAGGCTGCGCGCGCTCGAACGCGTGATGCTGGCGGCGGCCTCGTTCGACGTGTCCGCCGAGGTGATGAGCGATGCTCCCGCGATCGCGGGCAAGAGCTTTCCCCTCTCGCTGCGCGTGCAACACTCCGGCCGCGCGCGCATCGCCGGGTTGACGTTCGAACCGGTGGGCCCCGGGGTCCTGGAGATCGACCCCGACGCGTTCGCCCTGCTCGCCGAGCCGCCGCGCGGCCCGCTCACCGTGCACGGTGTGCTGCACACGCCGGGGGACGCGATCGACCGCCCCCGGTGGCTGCAGCGGATCTTTCGCGCCGAGACGTTCGAACCGCCGGTCCGCCTGCGCTGCCGCGTCGAGCTCGGCTTGGTCGGTGTGGAGGGTCGCAGAATCGAGATCGAGCACCGGGTCGACGTCGCCACCGACCTGCGCCCGCCCCGCGAGATCACCACCCACCCCGAGGCCCTGTTGTTGCGCCGCGACGCCGAGGCGCAGAGCTTCTCGGTCCGCGTCGCGCAGTACGACCGCGAGGCCGCGCGTCCCGCCCGGCTGGAGATCCTCGGACCCCCGGGGTTCGAGATCGTGGGCTCGCCGGTCGCGGTGCGGATGGATCGGTCCGAGTACCGCGACTACCAGTTCGAGCTGCGCGTCTCGGATCGGCTCGAGCCCGGCGTCTACAACCTGCACGTTCGGCTCGGCGACCACCGCCGCGTGTTGCCGGTGCACAAGCTGGACCTGCAGGTGCCCAACCAGCTGTCCGTCGGCTTGATCGCCGGCGTCGACGACACGGCGCGGCAAGTCCTTGGTGGGCTGGTCGGCCGCGGCCTGCGCGTGCTGACCGAAGACGACCTGCACGAGCTGCGCCGGTTCGACACCATCGTCATCGACATCCGCGCGCTGCGGGAGCGCGCCGGCGACGGTACCTGGCGCGCGGCCCGCGCGGCGTTTCCAAGGCTCCTGCAGTACGTCCACGACGGCGGACGGCTGGTGGTCTTCTACCACAAGGACACCGAGTTCAACGCCGACCAAGCCCGCTTCGTGGGCTGGCCGTACCCGCTGCACATCGGCAAGGGGCGCGTGACGCGGGAGGACTCGCCGGTGCGGATCCTGGCGCCCGACCACCGGCTGCTGCGCCATCCCAACGTGATCCAACCCGAGGACTGGGACGGCTGGGTGCAGGAACGCGGCTTGTACTTTCCCGACGAGTGGGCGCCGGAGTACACGGAGCTCATCGCACTGTCGGATCCCGACCAGCCGGAGATGACCGGCGCACTGCTGCACGCGCGCTACGGTGCGGGGGAGTACATCTACTGCGCGCTCTCGCTGTATCGCCAGCTCAACAGCCTGCACCCCGGGGCGTGCCGGATCTTCGCCAACCTGGTGTCGCCGTGACCGTCAGGTGAGCCGGCGCGCCTGCCCCGGGCGCCAGCCGTACCACACCGCGGCGGCGCCGAGCGCATTGGCGAGCAGCAGGGCCAGCAGGCCCCAGGGGACGAAGGCGCCTCTCAGCTGTAGCGCCAGGGCCCAGCTGACACAGAGCAGCGCGACCCCGACGAGGGTGGCGACGCGGCGGGGCGCCAGGCGGGCTTGGGCCGGGTCGACCAGGCCGCGCATCTGTCGGTGGGTGGGGACCAGGTCGAGGCGGTCGCGCAAGACGGTGACTTCGTCGACGAGCTCCTCGGTGCGGGCGGCGGTCGACTCGGTTTTCAGCCGGACCGCGTAGATCTCGTCGCGGATCTCGGACAACAGCTGCAGCGCCAACCCATCGGTGTCGGCTGGGCCGGCGTTGGACTCTGCCGGCTCGCTCGGGGCCGGGTTGTCTTCGTGCTCCGCGCTACGCATCGGGGATTCGAGAATGGCTCTCCTGATCGTTTCGGCACAAACCCGTCCCGATCTCGACCGGCGGCGCCCGCCATGGCAACGGCGAGCGCGCGCAGCGGGCGGCTGGGCGCTCTTCAGCGCAACACCATTTCCGCCCACTTTTGCCACAGCGAGGGATGCGCCTGACGGACATGACGGTCGACCTCCCGCACGCGTCGCAGCGCTTCGGCGGTGGAGACCACCTCGGCGCCCACCGGGATCTCCACCCACACCGTGCCAAAGGTCAGGTCCTTGCCCAACAGTGCCTGCAGCTGCTCGTCGCCCTCGGCGCGCACGAAGTCGTCGAGCAGACCCTGGTCGATGATGGTCTCACCGGGTGGCAGCGGGCTGCGATGCGCGTGGATGCCGAGCAACCATCCCGCGTCGACCTCGAAGTGCTCGGCGATCGCGGCGACCTCGAGCGCCGACGGGGTCGCGTGCGAGCTGGCGTCCTCCCAGCGCGAAACGGTCGCTTGGCTGGTGCCGGCGATCGCGCCGAGCGCGCCTTGGGAAAGTTGGTGCTCTCGGCGCAACTCGGCCAGCCGCCGCGCCACCAGCGCGGCGCGGTCCGTCCGATGCGACGGTGAGTTGGGCGACTCGTTGGTCATCGTGGGCGCTGCGGACCCTTCATCATCGACGCCCAAGAGGGGGCGGCCATCGAGAAATAGTTGGAAAAACCACGGAGTGACCGCTTGACCCATCTCTGAATTATGCAAAGATGCATAACTCACCCGGGGAAACGTGGGTGGAGGAGAGTTCGCATGGAGCTGAAGAAGGAAGCAGAAGCACGGGCCGCTGCGGCCCACTAGGGTGATCCGGCCGCCGCGCCGAAGAGGCGACGGACGCGGCGGCCGGACGCCCGTTTTCTGTATCCGATCGTGTGTGAGCCGTCCTGTCATCTCCCGCGTCGGATCTCGCGGCGCGCGCGCCGTCTGCGGGGCCTCCTGCGGGTGGGGGTCGCGGTGGCGGCCGTGGCCGGCGCGGCCGCCCCGCAGGTCGCCGCGCAGGTGCGGGTGCACCCGGCGACGCCAGCGGTCGGCGAGACCGCGGTGGCGGCGGTCGAGCGGCACGTGCAGAACGCCATGCCCCGCCTGCAGCGCCGGTTCTCGGCCGTCGGGCCGTCGGCGGTGGAGATCGTCGTGCATCGCGATGCGCGGTCGCTCCCCGCGGAGGCGCGCACCGACCGGCGCGGCGAGACCGCCGGCGTCGCGCTGCTCGGCCGCAATCGGATCCACTTGATCCTCGACGCGGTCCGGCTGCGGCCACCGCACGACCTGGCGACGGTGGTGGAGCACGAGCTGGCGCACGTCATGCTCGACCACCACGCGGCGGCCGCCGGGCCGTTCGTGCCGCGCTGGTGGCACGAGGGGATCGCGCAGTGGCTGTCGGGTGCCGCCTACCTCGGGCTCTCCGAGCAGCAGATCGCCTTTCGCTCGATCGCCGGCGGTCTGCTGCGGTTCTCCGATTTGGAGCGGCGCTTCCCACGGGGCGGCTCGGCGCTGCAGGTGGCGTATGCGCAGAGTCTGTCGTTCGTCGGCTACCTCGCCCGTCGCTACGGGTTCGATGCCCTGCTGCGCGTTACGCGTGCTTGCGGGCGGGACGCCGACATCCACGCCGCGTTCGGCGAAGTGGTCGGCGACCGGCTGCTCTTCGCCGAGCGCGATTGGCGCGAGTACTTGCGTACCGGATCGGGTGCCGGATTTCGGTGGTTGCTGGAGAGCTGCTTCTCCCTGATGCTCGTCGCCGCGCTGCCGCTCTTGGTTCTGGCTGCGCGGCGGCGGTGGCGCCGCGACGCCCGAGCGGCTCGCCGATTGGCAACGGATCCCGAGCCCGACGCCGAGGTCCTGCCATCCCGCCCCGAGTCCGACACCGGTCCCATGGGTCCGCCCGCCGCGCCTTGAAGTCACACAGCCGAGCACGCTGGATTGCCCGCTTCGGCGCGCCCGTCGTGCGCGTGCTGGCGTGGTCCTGGCGTGTCCGGCTGTACGCCCCGGGCATGACCGGCCCGCCGGATGAAGCGCTGGTGGCGTTCTTGCACGGCGACATGCTCATGCCCGCGGTGGCCTACCGCGACTTGCCCGCCGCGGTGATCGTCAGCGAGCATGGCGATGGGGAGCTGATCACGCAGGTGATGCAGCGCTTGGGCAAGCACCGGGCAATCCGAGGATCGAGCTCGCGCGGCGGCTCCCGAGCGCTGTTGCAGATGATGCGCGGCCGCACGGATCTGATCTGGGCGGTGACCCCCGATGGCCCGCGCGGCCCGCGCGGCTCGGTCCACCCGGGCGTGCTGATGCTGGCCTCGAAGAGCGGCCGCAAGATCTTGCCACTGGGCTTTGCTGTCTCGCGTGCCGCGCGGATGCGCTCGTGGGATCGGTTCGTGGTGCCGTTGCCGTTCGCCCGCGTGGTTTGCGTGGGCGGGCCGCCGCTCTCGGTCCCGGCAAAGCTCTCCCGCGGCACGCGGGAGGAGTTTGCCACCGAGCTGCAGCGCCGCTTGCAAGCGGCGCACGAGGATGCAGCCGAGCGGCTCGCCAGCTGGTAAAAGAACGGGCGTGCCGAGGTCTTCCGCCGTCTTGCGCCGCGCGCCGTTGCTCGCGGCCGTCCTGTGTGTCCTCTTCAGCGCGAGCTGTGTCACGCACACCCACCGGGTCGGGGTGGGCGGCACCGGGGTCGGTCAGGCCAGCGCCCGCCAGTACTACCTGTTCTTTGGCCTGGCGCGGCTCAACACGGTCGAGGAGGGGCGCTTGGCGCCGGACGTGACCAGCTACGACGTGCGCACCGAGTTCTCGTTCGTCGACTTCCTGCTCACTCCGTTCTTGCTGCCGCTGACCATGACCTCGCGCACGGTCACCGTCTACCGCTGATGCGCGGGGGGGCGGGGTCGTGAGCGCTGCCCGCACGCTGCGGTTCGTCAAGATGGAGGGCGCCGGCAACGACTACGTCTACGTCGACGGCGTCGTCCAGCCGTGGTTCATCGATCGGGCGCCGGCGTGGGCGCGCCGGTTGGCCGACCGCCACTTCGGCATCGGCGGTGACGGTTTGATCGTCCTCTCCGGCCAGCCGCCGCGCCTGCAGATGTCGATGTGGAACGCCGATGGCTCGCGCGGAGCGATGTGCGGCAACGGCCTGCGCTGTCTCGCCAAGCTCGCGTTCGACGCCGGCCACGCGCGCGGCGAGGCGGTGGAGTTGACGACGGATGCCGGTGTGCGGCGGGTGACGCCGGTGCGCGATGCCGCGGGAGTCATCGTCGGCGCTCGTGCCGAGCTCGGCCGGGTGACCGTGGCGGAGGCCCCGGGCCAAACGGTGATCGACGGCACGGTGGTCGAGTACTGGAGCGCCGACGCCGGCAACCCGCACGCCGTCGTGTTCGTCGACGAGCCGCCGGCGCGCGTTCCGTTGGCGCGGTGGGGGGCGTGGTTTCAGGCGCTCCCCGAGTTCGAGGGCGGGGTCAACCTGGAAGTGGTCCAGGTCACCGCCGAGAGCGAGCTCAGGCAACGGACCTTCGAGCGCGGATCGGGGGAGACGTTGGCCTGTGGCTCCGGCGCCGCCGCGGTGGCGGTCGCCGCCTGCCGCGCGGGCCACGTCGATCACTTGCCGGCGCGCGTCGAGCTCGACGGTGGTTGCCTCGTGGTTCACCCCTCGCCGAGCGGGGTTGTGCTGGAGGGACCGGCTCGTACCGTGTTCACTGGCGAGATCGAAATGGGAGCGGACTGACCGTTCCGTGAGTTCGCCCCCGCAGTTCTTGTTTTCGCGGAGATCCCCATGACCGGCTGGCTGATCGCTGGTGGCGTTGTTCTGTTGCTGATCATCATCGTCGCGTCGATGTACAACGGGCTGGTCAAGCAACGCCAGCTGACGCAGAACGCCTGGAGCCAGATCGACGTGCAGCTCAAGCGGCGCTACGACCTGATCCCCAACCTGGTGGAGACGGCCAAGGGCTACATGGAGCACGAGCGCGAGACGCTGGAGGCGGTCACCAAGGCGCGGCAGATGGCGATCGACGCCAGCAAGGCCGATGACATCGCCGGCCAGATGAAGGCCGAGAACATGTTGACGTCGACGTTGCGCTCGCTCTTCGCGGTGAGCGAGAACTACCCCGACCTCAAGGCCAACGAGAACATGATCCAGCTGCAGGAGGAGCTGACCTCGACCGAGAACCGGATCGGATTTGCTCGCCAGCACTACAACGACTCGGTGTCGACCTACAACACCAAGATCGAGTCGTTCCCGACCAACGTCATCGCCGGCATGTTCAGCTTCCGCATCGCCGAGTACTTCGAGATCGAGGATCCCCAGGAGCGCACCAACGTCAAGGTGGAGTTCTGAACGGCGGAATGCAGTGAGGTCGGTGAGCGCATCCGAGGATCGGGGACGACTGCGCGCAACCGTCGGGTTGCGCGTGCTGGGCGCCGCGACCTGCCTGCTCGTCGCCGGCGCGGCGGTGGGCCAGTCGCCGGAGGGCCAGCCGCCGGTGGGAGGGACGCCGGAGGGAGAATCGGCGACCGACCCGGTGCGCGCTTGGCTGACCGCCGAGCGGCCGAGCGAGGAGCTGCGCACGGCGGCGGCGGCGGCGGTGTTGGATGAGGGTGCGCCCGCCCTGCGGCGCCTGGAGCGGCGGTTGAGCGAGGTCGGACCCGCCGCCGCCGAGACTGCGGCGGAGCGCACCCATCGCCAGCGGCTGGAGTCGCTGGCGGTGGCGGTCTCGCTCGGTTTTCTGGAGCGCGCCATCGACAGTGAGATGGTGTATGCGGGCCAGTACGAACCGCTGCGGGCACTGGCGCCGTACTCGGGCCGGCTGTTCCTCAACCTGCTGCTGCAGACTCCGGATTGGTTTCCCGACAACCGCCGGCTGCAGCTCGTGCCGGCGCTGCGCGACCTGTTTCCCGAATCGCCGGGGTCGGTGCCGGTGGCGCGAATGCGCGACCTGGCGGCCGATACTCGCACCGAGTCGTTCGCCCTGCGCTTGGTGCTGGGCTACGCGCTGGCCCAGTGGGGCGATCCGGAGTTGGCCGACCGGCGTCTCGCCGAGCTGGAGTCGGAGAAGGAGCGCGGCAGGGGGAGCGATCGGTTGGACGCGCTGCGTTCGATCGCCGACTTCCACTACAACATGCGCGATTACCGCCGGGCGGCGCGCGCGCACCGCGCATTCCTCGAGGAGAGCGCGGACAGCGACTTCGGGTTGGTGCCGGCGGACTACTACAACGCCGCGTGTTGCCTCAACTTGGCCGGCGACCTACCCGCCGCCATCGAGATGATGGACCGTTGTTTCGATCTGCAGACCTCGCCGCACGTGGACCAGTCGGTGAAGCTGGCTCGCAAGCTGTTCGAGAACGACCCGGAGATCGCACCGCTGCGCGCGACTCCGCGCTTCCAGCGCCAGCTGGAGCAGGCGTTCGGGGCGGCCGACGACGGCAAGGCAGGCGAGGGCGGGGGCAAGGGCGTGGAACGAACGTAGACCGTGGGGCTGCCGCTCCCACTCCTCGCCGGGCTCGGCGTCTTGGTGCTGGCCGAGCAATGGGACCGGACTCTGCCGGGTGAGGCGTCCTGGTGGCGCCTCGCGTTGACCTCGGTCGTGGTGTTGCTGCCGTTCTTGATTGCGCGGCACACGGCGGCGGTGCTGCGGCGATCCTTGGCCCGCGGTGCGCGCGTGCCGCGCTGGTTGGCGGTCGTGCTGCGCCTGCAATGGTTGGCGGTGCCGGCGAGCTACGCGGTGCTGGTGATGCTGGGCGACCTGCCGCAGCTCGCGGTGCGCGTGGCACCCGAGAGCTTCACCGGCCTCATGCTGTGGTTGGGCCTGCCCCTGGTGGCGATGGACTTCGGCCTGCGCCGCGGCGAGGCCCGCGGAGTGCGCTGGTTGGAGCTGGCCGGCCGCTCCGCGCCGGCGGGCTACGGTCCCGACCGGCTGCGGATGACGGCGTTCTTGGCGACCCCGTTTCTCCTGCTGGCGATCCTGGCCGACGTGGCGGTGCTCGATCGGCGCGCCGAGGTGCTGCTGTTGGAGACCTCCATCGGTGGCTCGCTGGGCCTGCTGATCACCGGCGTCGGTTTGTGTTTCGCCCTGCCGCTGATCTTTCGCGTGCTGTTGCCGGTGTCGCGCGCACTGCCGCCGCGGCTGGCGCCCGAGCTCTACGCGACCGCCGAGCGGCTGGGCTTCTCGCGCCGCTGCTTGCTGTCGCTGAACACCGATCACCGCATGGTCAACGCGGCGCTGGTCGGCCCGTTTCGCTGGCCGCGCTACCTGGTGCTCACCGACGGCCTGTTGTCGCTGCTGGACCCTTTGGCTCTGCGGGGCGTGGTCGCGCACGAAGTCGGCCACGCCAAGGCCAACCACCCCGGTTGGCTGGTGCTGGTGTTCGCCTGCTTGCCGGTACTGCTCTACCACCCGGTGCTGATGGTCGACATCGAGGAGTGGCCGCAGTCGACGACGATCGGGCTCGCGGTGGCGGGCGTGGTGATCGGCTGGCTCGCGCTGCGCGCCATGGCGCACCGCTTCGAGTACGAGGCCGACCAGCTGTCGGCCGAGGCACTCGGCGGCGCCGAAGCCTGCATCTCCGCCCTCCGGCGCGTCGGCGCAATGACGGGGACCGATCGGCGGCGCTCTTCGTTCCGGCATCCTTCCGAAGCGCGGCGCATCCGCAACCTGCTGCGCTGCGAGTCCGACACCGGCTTTCGCCAGCGGTTCTGGCGACGCGGCCGCCTCATGCGCGGCACCATCGCCCTCGTCGCGGTCATCTCGCTGGGCTTCTTCGGCTGGGCTCAGATGCGGCTGTGGTCGGGCGATCAGGCCCGCTACTTGTTCTACACCGGCCGTTTGACCGAGGCCCGGGCGCTGCTGGCCGCCGAGGTCGACGACGCGCCCGCCACGCAGCAGGTGTGGCTGCGCGACCTGTCGGCCGAGATCGACCGGATCGAGGAGTTGGGCGTCGAGCGCTCGCCCTGGCGGACCATGCGCGAGCAGATCGCCGCGCGGGCGGCGCCGCGGGCGCTGCGGGAGCTCGAGAACGGGCTCGAAACCGCCGCCCCGTGGGTAGGGCTGATGCTCTACAGCCCGGACGCCGCCGCCTGGCAACAGGCCTTGTATCTCTACTGCCGCGCCGCCGAGGACGAAGACGCCGACGAGAAGCGACGCATCGCGGAGCACTTGCGGGGCCTCGACCCGGCGCCGCCGGCGGCGGTGCTCGCGGTGCTACCCGCGGCCGGCAGTTGACGAACGGTTTGGGTAAGCTCGGGATGCCATAGTGATCTCGACCCCTTGAAGTGTAGGCAATGAGATGGCTCGCGCTCCCAACCCTATTGGCAGTTGCGCTTGTCGGAGGCTGGGCATGGATCAACTCGGTGCGCGAGACCGCGAAGGATCTCGCCGTGCAGGATGAGAGTTCGCCTGAGGGTTCGGGTCTCCGCGACTTGCGCCAACTCGAAACGGAACTCGCTTCGAATCGGCAGGCCGTGAGCGCGCTCGCTGCAGAGGTCGACAATGCCGCGCCGACAGAAAATGCCGCACCGACAGACAACGCCGTTGCGCCGGCCACTGGTGGTACGCGCGGCTCGGAGATCGATCGCGATGCCGAATGGGAGTCTCTCGGTCGGGTCAAGTTCTCGATCCCGGATTACCTGGTGGCGCGGGCAGGATCGGTGGAGCCCGAGCTCCTCTTTCGCCATGTAGATCTGAACCCCAGAGACCTGTACATCACCCCCTCCGAGCGAGACGGGATCGCGTTGTTCGTGGCGAACTACCAGCAACGTCTCGAAGAGTGCGACAGGCTACGCAAGGTCATCGCCGACAAGGAGTTTGCGGCGCTGATCGCGGCAGGGACAGCGCTCGTCGAAAGCGCGGACGTCTTGTCCTACGACTCCTACGTGCAAACGCTTGATGCTCCGGCGGCAGAACGGCTAAAGGAGCGCCGAGATCGGATCAGCAAACTCGCCCAACAGCAGCGTGTGCAGGCATACGGGCCCAACCCTACTCCGCCTGTGAACGTAATCGCTCGCATCGAGGATCCACAAATCGCCTTTCCTGGTAGAAAACTGGCCAAGTGGGTCATTCGAGACGGAAGGGTGTTTGCAGCAGAGATGACACAAATGCCGCTGACGGCGAAAGCGCGTGGGATACGAGACCACGTCGTGATCGAGCAATCCGCCACGCTGCTCTCGTTCTTCGTGGCGCGGACGGCCCTATCCGAGACCAAGCGGGTGGGGTTCTTGTCGAAAGTCCGCGAGAGGCTTCGAGGCGAGGACTGTGAATAGATGGCCCGGAGCAAGAGGATCATGGCGAGCGTCCGACTGCACGTGATCACGGGCCTCGCTGCACTGGTGGCCTTTCTCGCTTCGTTTCAGTGCACCATCCTGCTCTGGGCTTGGTTCCATGATGACGTTCCGCCCCCACCGAGCTCCCTCGGGATCGTGATCGGTATCGGCTTGATGCTGGCGATGACGGCAGCGTTTGCTCGCGTGGCTCGCAGGCGACTCGCCAAACGGAGTGCGGCGACGCAGTGGCTTGCGATCGCGTTCTTGGCGATCGCCTTGTGGCTGATCGTGCCGCAGGGGTTCACGTACGCTCAGTAGCGGTTGGCTTCGACGGCCCAGGTCATCTGCTTCTGCCAGACGACGTTGCCGTTGCGGTCGAATTCGCGCACGGCGGTGTTCTCGGCGACCAGGGTGTTGCCGTTGGGGAGTCGGTCGGCGTCGGAGGGTGCGTTGAGGCCGTCGATGGCGAACACCTCGACGCCGGCGGGGTCGACTTCGACCACGCGGCTGACGGTGCGCAGGGTGATGAGGGTGTTGCCGTTGGGCAATCGCTCCGCGTCGTGGGCGGAGGGTTTGCCGGTGACTTCCCAGACGATCTCTCCCTCGGGGCTGACTTCGATGACCCGGTCGCCGATGACATCGGCGATGAGGGTGTTGCCGTTGGCTAGGCGGTCGGCGTCGAACGGCCGGATGTTGCGGTCGTATTGCCAGACGATCTCGCCCTCCGCGTCGACTTCGATCACTCGGCCGCGAAAGGTGTCGGCGATGAGGGTGTTGCCGTTGGGCAGTCGGTCGGCGTCGTAGGGGTTGCGCAGCTCTTCGAACGACCACACGAGAGTGCCGTCGCGCCGGATCTCCTGCACGCGGCTCACCGAGAACTCGGTGATCAGGAGGTTGCCGTTGTCCAGGCACTCGACGTCCCACGCGCCGTAGACATCCTCGATGGCAAACACCTCGCGGCCCGATTCGTCGACCTCGAGCACCAGGTTCTGTGAGTAGTCGGCGATCAGCGTGAAGCCCCACAGCGCGCCGCCGGCGACGCCGAGCTCGATCGCGGCGATGTCGGCGACGTCCAGCTGTGCCACGCCCAGCACGGGCACGACGACGGCGATGGAGGCCGCGTTCGCGTCGGCGACGTAGCCGAGGACCCGGTCGCCGGTCGCCATGTCGATGCGGGTGTACAGATTGTTGTCCGGCGGGGTCGTCGGCGGTCGGCGCAGCAAGATGCCGGCAATGTCGCCGATGGGCAGTCGTTGCTCCGCACCGTCCTCGCCAATGACGGTGGCGTGGTTGCTGTCGAGCGCATCGAGGCGACCATCGACGATCGAGTCATCCCGCAGCCGCACGCGGTCGAACCGGTCGGAAGCGCCGATCAGGCGGTCGAGGCCGGGGTCCAAGGCGATTCCCTGAATGGTCGAGCGCGGGATCTGGACCGGACCGTAGAGCGTGCTGTCGAGCACCACGTGCTCGTCGTCGACGCTGCGCAGCACGCCGGTCGCCAAGCTGCCCTGCCCCAAGAAGACGCGGCTCGTTCCGAGCGGCTCGACCGGCGCCGTGTCGAACTGAATCGGACCGCAGTCGGCGTAGGCGAGCTCGAGCTGCGACAAGCCCGAGATCGGTGAGTCGACGACGACGGCATCCGCGGTGATGTCGCGCAGCGACGTGGTCAGCGACGACCGGTCGCTGAGGGTGATGAGCGCGGGCCTGGGCTCGTCACCGGCTTGCCCAGCGGTCAACGACGCCGCGGCCGCGACGATCGGATCGCCGTTGCCGGCCGCTGCGCGCAGCACCTCGCCGCTGTCGGTGCGCCCGTGCAGACCGCGGATCACGCCGACCTTCTCGGTCTGCGTCAGCTCATCGCCGGCCAGCATGCCGGCGCAGAGCTCGAGAGCTTCATCGCCCCGCATGCGCGCAATCGCCGCCAGCGCCGCCCGCCGGTGGGCGGGCTGGGCGAGCATCGGCTCCAGCGCGCGCGCGTGCACGCCCTGGCCGTGGACGCCGAGCGCGCGCACCGCCCTGTTGCGCACGATCGAATCGGTGTGGCCCAACGCCGACAGCAGGCCGCGCGTCAATCGCTCGTCGGACTGCATGTAGAGCGCGGTGAGCACCAGCCCGCGCAGGATGTCGGTCTGTCGCAGCTCGCGCTCGGTCCCGCGGTCATTGATCTCCTCGATGATCCGCGCGCAGCGGATGCGCTCCTCGAGCAGGGGCGCGATCTCCTGCCGTTGCCGCAGCATTTGCCCGGCGTGGCCGCCGATCTCGATCAGCGCGCGTTCGGCTTGCTCCCGCTTGGCCCAGCGCGGATCGGTGAGCTGCTCGAGCAGGCGCTCGACCTTCAGGAGATACTCCCGGTGGTCGCCGTGGATCATCCCGGCGATCGCATGGCCGGCATCGGCCTCGGCGGCGACCAGCGTGCTCACCTGGGTGAGGTGGCTGAGCAGGTCGGTCTCGAGGAAGCCCTGCGCCCGGTTGATCAGCTCCTCCTCGGTCCATTGCTGTGCACCGATGGAGTGGGTGCAGATCAACAAAACCGCGACGGCGCGTCCGAAGTTCATGGTTTCCTGGACTAGTGGCGTAGGTAGCTGTCGGGGACCATCGGCGCCGAACATAACGCGGAACGGGACTCGCCGGTTGCTGAACGACGCCGTAGATTTGACGTTGATCGCCGCGCGGCCGGGCTGCTGCCCCAGCCGGCCGCGTGCTCTTGCCCCATCAGGCAGCCCCATCGAACTCGAAGACGATCCTCTGTCACCGCGATCCTGTGTTCCCAAGCGGAGCGCGGTCCTGGCGATCGGCGCGACCGGTTGGCTGGTCGTCGCGGCGGGGGCGCAGCCGATCCCGATGGCGCCCCCGTTGGATGTTCGCGGCGCCTTGCTCGAGGTGGTCGCGCCGGCGGACATCGAGTTCGGCGTGCCACCGCGGATGTTCCGCAGCGCGACGTTGGATCGATTCTTGCGCAAGGCGCAACAGCTGTTCTCGCGCGAGGATTTCGCCGGTGCGATCCGCGTCCTGCAAGACGTGCTGGAGGGGCGGGTCGAGCCCGGCGCGCTGGCCGGCGAGCCGCTCGAAGGGACCGACGGCACCGCGTCGGGCCAGCCGGAGGACGAAGCCGCCGGCGAAGAGGCAGTGGAGTCGGTCGAGGACGATCCCCGGCACGCGGTCTACAGCGCCGACGAACGCGTGTTCCGGCCGGTGCGCGGGCTGTGCCACGAGCTGCTGACCTCGATGCCGCCCGTCGGCCGGACGCAGTATCGGCAGATGTACGAGGTGTCCGCCGAGCGGGCGTTCGAGGCGGCGATGGCGGTGCGCGATCGCGCCGGGCTCGAGCGCGTCTACGACTCGTACTTCGTCACCCACGCCGCCGCCCGCGCGATGGCGGCCGCGGCCGATCTGTTGATGCACGACGGTCGCTTCCGCGCCGCGGCGGAGACGCTGCGGCTGCTGCTCGAGGTCTACCCGGACGAGCTGCGCCGTCAGGTGCCGGAGGCCGACGAGAGCTATCTGCGGATTCGGCTGGCGCTGTGTCTCGCCATGATGGGCGAGACCGACCGCGCCGCGGCGGCGCTCGCTCGGCTGCGCGAGCAGCGCGGCGACGAGGCCGTGCGGGTCATGGGGGAGTTGGTGGCGGTCGACGATCTCGCCGAGGGCCCGCTTCTGTCGGAGGCCGACCGAGTGGTGCCGCCATCGGTCGGCGACGATGCCTCGGCGGCGGCGCTCGACGCCGTCTCGACGAGAGATGCCCTGGTGCCACTGTGGGAGTTCCGCTTCACCGAGACGGATCCCTACCGACCCGCGGTGTCCGAGGGCCGACGGGTGAATCGGTTCGGGCCGTCCACCGGCCGAGCGGGGCTGCTGCCCCGCGTGTCCCAGTACTCACCAGCGACCACCGCGATGTTCGACGGTGACCGGCTGGTGTTCCTGGACCACTTCAGGCTGCGGGTGAGCGACCTCGATTCCGGCATGATGCTCTTGGAGACGGGCGGTCTGCTGCAGGCGCCGACGCCGCAGCAGGGCCATCCGCGCGTCCGCATCGCCGCCTACGACTGGGGCAACATGCAGGTCGTCGCCGATGGCCAGCGCTACTACTGCGTGCTGGGCCCCGGTGCGGGCGGCGCCGCCGGCTACTACGCAGTGCTCAACAACGAGTTGGTCGCCTACGACCGCACGACGCTGGCGCAGGTCTGGACGTCGCACGACCGCGCCGTCGACCGCGCGCGCCGGCCGTCGTTCATGGCGGCGCCCGCGGTCTACGGCAACCAGCTGTTGGCGCCGGTGCTGATCGACGACGCCTACGCCCTGCTCGGCATGGACAGCGCCACCGGTCAGGTGTTGTTCGAGACCCACCTACACATGGGCGGAACCGATCTGGTGCGCGCACCGGGATCGCCGGTCGTCGTCGACGGCGGCACGGCCTACGTGCTGACCAATGCCGGCGGCATTGGCGCGGTCGACGTCTTCAGCGGCCAGCTGCGCTGGGTGCGGCGCTACGAGCGCACCCATCCGATCCGTCCCAACCGCGCGCGTCAGCTGCAGACGCAGACCGTCAATCAGGGCTTTGCCCGCGAGACCAGCTTGTACGGCTTCGTGCCCGCCGCGCCGGTCGTTCTCGAGGGCCGCGTGATCGTCGCGCCGGCAGACGGCGAGGTGTTGGTCTGTCTCGACGGCGCGACCGGCGATCTGTTGTGGGTCAGCGAGCGGCAGCGCGACAGCAAGATCGAGTTGCTCGGTCACAATCAGGACCACCTCTACCTGCGCGGTGAGCGCTACTTGGTCTGTGTCGACCACCGCTCGGGGATCCTGCGGTGGAGTGTCGAGGTGCCGGCGGACACGCGCTCCGGCCGCGGCGCGGTCGGTGAGGCCGCAGTGCTACTGCCGGGCGACCGCTGCGTGTTCGTGATGCCGTCCAACGGCGAGGGTCGCTGGCGGCGGCTCGCGCTGCCGGTTTTCGGCGTGAGCCGCGAACCCCTGCCCGGTGGCTTCAACGTGTTCTTGGACGAGGCCTACCTGCTGTGTGGCTATGCCGGCGGCATCGAGATGTTCGGCTTGCGGCCGGAGCTGCTGGCGGAGCTGGACGGCGCCACCGTCGAGCAGCAGATCGAGACGCTGGTGCTGTGCGGTGAGACGCTGCGGGCGAGCGCGCTGTTGGCGGCCCGCGCCCGCGACGAGGCCCTATCGCTGGCCCAGCGCGCGCGGGCGGCCAGCCGGGGGTTGGCGTTGGTGCGAGAGTCGGCGCTGACGATGGCGCGCCGCGGCGACCGCGAGGCCGGCGTTGCCGCTCTGGGTGAGTGCCGCGCGTGGCTGCCGACCCGCGCGCTGCGGATGCAGTGGCACCTGGCGCGCATCGATCTGTTCGAGGCCTTGCGCGATTCGGCTGCTATGGAGCGCGAGCAAGACGCGTTGTATGCAATGATGGAGGGCCGCGGGTGAACCCCGAACGCCGAGGAGACGCATGATCCGAACTTCTCGTGACCTGGCCGCACTGCTTGCCGGCGCGCTCTGCAGCGCGTCCGCCGGCGCCCAAGAGCGTGCGTTCCCACACCTCGTCGACGCGGAGATCGAGACCTCGATCCGCCAGGGCCTCGAGTACCTGGTGCGCAGCCAGAACCGCGACGGCTCCTGGCGCGGCAGCGGCGGCTACGGTGTCTACCCGACGTCGATGACCGCGCTGGCCGGTATGGCACTGTTGGGCTCCGGCTCGACCCCTACCCGCGGCCGGCACTGGCGCTCGGTGCGCAAGGCGGTCGCGTTCCTGCTGGATCATGCCCAACCCAGCGGTCTGATCACCGTGATGGCAGAAGAGGGCCGCAGCATGTACGGCCACGGCTTCTCGACCATGTTCTTGGCCCAGATCTACGGCATCGAAGAAGGCGTCAAGGAGCAGAAGCGGCTGGGCGAGGTGTTGGGCCGTGCGGTCGACCTCATCGTGCGCTCGCAGTCCACGTATGGCGGCTGGTACTACACGCCGGACTCCGGTTCCGACGAGGGCAGCGTCACCGTCACGCAGCTGCAGGCGCTGCGCGCCTGCCGCAACGCCGGCATCGCGGTGCCGCCGAAGACCATCGAGCGCGCGGTGGACTACATCCGCAAGTCGGCCAACCCCGATGGCGGCATTCGCTACGCAGCGCGGCAAGGGGGCGGCAGCCGGCCCGCGATCAGCGCCGCCGCGGTCGCGGTGCTGTACTTCGCCGGCAAGTACGATGATCCGATGGCGGAGAAGGCGCTCGAGTACTCACTGGCGCATCTGCCGGTGTCCGGCGGCGGGCAGGGACACCACTACTACGCCCACCTGTACTTGGCACAGGCGTGCTACCAGAAGGGCGGGGACCTTTGGTCGGACTACTTTCCGCGGATGGCGACCTGGCTGCTCGGCCAGCAGCGCTCCGACGGCTCGTGGGTCGGCGACGGCGTCGGCACGGTCTATGGCACGTCGATCGCTCTGACGATCCTGCAGCTGCCCTATGCCTTGGTACCGATCTACCAGCGGTGATCCGGTGACCGCCCGATGATCGCGCTCGGCTTCCTCAACCCGATCCTGCTCTGGGCGCTGCCGCTGGCGGCGGTGCCGATCTTGATCCACCTGCTCAACCGCCGGCGGTTCCAGCGGGTGCGGTGGGCGGCACAGGAGTTCTTGGCGGCGGCGTTGAAGCGCAACCGGCGCCGACTGCGGATGGAGCAGTGGCTCGTTCTGCTGCTGCGCACGCTCGCGGTGCTGCTGCTGGTGTTCTTGGTGAGCCGCCCGCACCTCACCGGCAGCATCCTCGGCGAGCAGCGCGCGCACCACGTGGTGTGCGTCGACGACTCGGCGTCGATGGCGCAGCGCAGCGGACCCGGCACCGTGTTCGGGGCCGGAGTCGAGCGCCTGCACCAGCTGATCGACACGCTGGCCGAGAGCCGCCAGGGCGACCTGTTGACCGTGTTCCGGGCCTCGGCGCCGAGCCAGCCCGAGCTGGCGGCGGTCCGCGTGCAGGCGGAGCAAAAGCAGCGGCTGCGCGACGCGCTGGCCGCGCTGCGCACCGGGTACGGCAGCGCCGGCCCGGCGGCCATGCTGGCAGCCGCCGGACGGCACTTGCAGGCCGTCGAGGGCAGCGGCCTGGGCCACGTCTACCTGGTGAGCGATCTGCGGGTCGGCGACTGGTGCACAGCGGACGGGCAGCTGCGCGCGGACGTGCGCCGCGAGCTCGACGCCTTCGGCGACGGCCGCAAGCTGACGCTGTTGTCGGTGGCGCCCGACGATGCCGAGAACCTGGCGATCGTCGGCGTCGACTACGGCGGTCGCGTCGCCTTGGCGGGGGTGCCGGTGGACGTCACCGTCGAGATCGAGAACACCGGCCGCTCCGCCTCGCGGGCCGGCCAGGTGGCGCTCGCCGTCGACGACCGCAGCCGCGCGGTGTTGGAGCTCGATGCGCTGCAACCCGGCGAACGGCGCGCCTTCACGTTCAGCCACGTGTTCTACGAGCCGGGGTTCCACGGCGCCGTGGCCGAGCTCGCGGCCGACCGCTATCCGGTGGACGACCGGCGCGGCATGGCGGTCGAGGTCGCCGAGGCTTCGCACGTGCTGGTGGTCGACGGTGATCCCGGCGACCGGCCCGAAGAGGCGGAGAGCTACTTCCTCGCCTTCGCGCTCGAGCACCGCGAGTCCGGCATTCGGGTCGAGGTGGTGCCCGACCACGCGCTCGCCGACGTCGAGCTGACCCACTACGACCTGATCTACCTGTGCAACGCGCCGGCCCCCGACGCGGCGGTCGCGGCGCGGCTCGAGGACTACGTCCACGGGGGCGGCGGGCTGGTGGTGTTCCTCGGCGATCAGGTCCACGCCGCGCGCTACAACGAGCTGCTGTATCGCGACGGCGCCGGCGTGTTGCCGGCAGAGCTCGGCGAGCTGACCGGCGATCTGGACCGGCCGCGGCCGGTCGTCGTCGCCGACGCCGCGCACGAGACGGTGTCGCTGGCGACCGATGCCCTGGAGCAGGTCTTGGCGCTGGTCGGCGTGGGGCGGCATTTCGAGGTGGTGCCCGCCGCCGACGCCCGCGTCGTGCTGCGCATCGGCAACAGCGCGGGGGAGCCGTTGATGCTGTCGCGCCGGGTCGAGGGCGGCGGCGAGGTCGTGCTGATGACGACCACCGCCGACACCAAGTGGAACACGCTGGCGCGCACCCCGGTCTACTTGATCCTGACGCAGCGCATGCACCAGGCCACGGCGCGGGTGCAGGACCGTCGCCGGTACAACCAACCGACGACCGGCGAGCTCGTTTTGTCGTTGGACCCGGCGATCCACCGCACCGATGTGTCCGTGCGTGGGCTCCGCGACGACGCGCTGGAGCGCACGTTCTCGGCGGCGATGAGCGAGGCGGCCGGCGAGACCGCCGAGGTGACGGCCCGGTTGCAGCTGCCGCTCAGCGAGCTGTCCCAACCGGGGCTGTACGAGCTGCAACTGACCGAGCACGACGGTCGCCAGGAGCGTCGCCTGCTCTCCGCCTTCGCGCCGGCGGCCGAGAGTCGTCTCGAGCGACTGTCGCGGGCCGGGTGGAACCGCTTGCTTCCCGAGGAGCTGCGCCCGCACGTCGACGTGGTGGAGAGCGAGGCCCGTCAGGCCGCGAGCCTCGGCGCCGGCGAGGGGGAGACCTGGCGCGGCCTGGCGATGGCGATGGTCGCGGTGTTGCTGATGGAGAGCGTCCTCGCTTGGCGCTTCGGGAGGCGATAGGTGCGCGGCCTGTACGAGTGGTTGCTGTCGCTCAAGGGGATCGAGCCCGAGTCCGGAGCCGAGCTCCGGCTCGAGCTGACGTCGTTTCCCAGTGGTGGGCTGGCGCTGCTGGTGGTCGCCGGCGCGCTGGCCGCGCTGATCACCGTGTTCGCCATGTACCGGCGCGAGCGCGCGTCCCTGTCGCCGCGCCAACGCGGCGTGCTGGCCGCGTTGCGGGGCGCGGCGCTGCTGCTGGCCCTGTTGGTCGTGCTCGAGCCCAACATCGTGGCGGTGAAGCGCGAGGAGCGGCCGGGCCACGTCATCCTGCTGCTCGACCGATCGCAGTCGATGGCGCAGCGCGACGCGTTTCGCCGCGCGGAGGTGCAGCCGCTGGTCGACGGCTGGCGCGCGGCCGGCATCGCGGACCCGAGAGCCGCCACTCGATTCGAGCTGGCGCGCGCCGCGCTGAGTGCCGACGACGGCGCGGTGCTGCGCGTGTTGGCGGAGCGCAACCGGCTGCAGGCGTACGGCTTCGACGCCGGTCTCGAGCCGCTCGATGGCGATGCCCTCGCGTCGAGCCTGGCCGCGCTGCGGCCGGACGGGCGCGCCACCGATCTGGGCGCCGCGGTGCGCGCCGCTCTCGAGCGCAGCCGCGACGCGTCGGTCGCCGGCCTCGTGGTGCTGACCGACGGCCGGCGCAACCGCGGCGCGCAGGCGGCGGAGGTGGCGCGGATGATCGCTCGGCGCAAGGCGCCGCGCGTCCTGGTGCTGCCGGTGGGCGACCCATCCGAGACCCAGCTGATCGAGCTGGTGCGCGTCGAGGCGCCGGAGAAGGTGTTTCAGAAGGATCCGTTCCGCATCGCCGCCGAGGTCACGTCACAGGGCTACGACCGCGTCGAGGTCCGCGCCAGCTTGCAGAAGGTCACCGCCGCCGGTGCCGAGACCGTGGCCAGCCGGAGCGCGTTGGTCGGCGCCGGGAACCCGGACGCGCTGATCGAGTTCGATTCGATCGTGCCGACCGAACCCGGAGTGACGACCTATCGAGTGGTGCTCGAGCCACCGGACGGCGAGCCGCACGTCGACGCGCGCCACCAGGCCAACGCCCGCGTCGAGGTGCTCAGCGAGCAGACCAAGGTGCTGTTGATCGCCGGCGGGCCGTCGCTCGAGTACCGGTTCTTGCAGATCGCGCTGTATCGCGACAAGACCATCGATCTGAGCTGCTGGCTGTGCAGCGCCGATCCCGAGTTCCCGCAGGACGGCAACACGTCGCTGGCGACGCTGCCGGCCGGCCAAGAGGAGCTCGAGCCGTTCGATGTGGTGATCCTGTTGGACCCGGACGCCGCGGCGTTGACGCGGCCGTTCTGCGAGCAGCTCGCGCGCCACATCAGCACCGGCGGGGCCGGCATGTGGTGGGTGTGCGGAGAGAAGTTCTCGCTGGATGCCCTGCGCGACTCCGCGTCGACCCGGCCGTTGGCGGAGCTGCTGCCGGTCGAGCCGGATCTGATGACCGCCGACCGGCGGCTGTTCCAGTTCGGCCACGGCTTCGAGTCGTCCTGGCCGTGGACGCTGACCGCCGACGGGCGCACCGCGAAGGTGACGCGGCTCTACGACCGCACCGACGAGAACGAGGCGGCGTGGATGCGGCTGCCGGGGTTCCACCTCGCGTTCCCCGTGTTGCGCGCCAAGCCGGCCGCGACCACGCTGGTGACGATGAACAGCCCGCTGTTCTCACCCGGCGGTGAGCCATCGCCGCTGATCGCCTCACAGCTGGTCGGCGCCGGCCGCGTGCTGTTCACCGGCACCGACGAGACCTATCGCTGGCGCTCGGCGTTCGAGAAGGCCTACACCCAGTTCTGGGTCCGGGGCGTGCGCTTCCTGTTCGAGGGTCGCCTGGTCGCCGGCAACCGGCGGCTGCGGATCCGCGTCGGCGAGGAGCGCGTCGAGCTCGGGCAAGCGCAGACCCTGTTCGTCACCGCGCGCGATCAGAACTTCCAGCCACTGGCCGCGCCGAGCCTGCAGGTGTCGCTGGAGCGGCAGGGCGGTGCGGTCGAGATGGTGACCCTCGACGGCAACGCCGAGGCCCCCGGCGAGTACCGTGGCGTGTTGCGCCCGACGCAGACCGGCTACTACTCGGTGTCGGCCGAGGCCCCGGGCGGCGCCAAGCACCAGGAGTCGTTCGAGGTCGTCCCGGCCGCGATCGAGCGCGAGGGGCCGGTGGATCTCGCCGAGCTCAGCGACCTGGCCGGTGACGGTGATGCCGCCGGTGGCGGTGATGCGGGTGGAGGCGGACTGCTGGCCACCGCCGCGGACCTGCGCGCCGCCGCCGAGGAGATCCCGTCGCGCCGCGCCATCGACACCTTCCGCACTCCACATCCGATCTGGGACACCTGGCTGACGATTGCCTCGATCCTCGGTCTGTTGTCGCTCGAGTGGTGGCTGCGCAAGAGGTTCAACCTGCTATGACCACGCCGCGCGACGTCTTCGCGCGCCTGCGGGCGCGCGCCGGGGTCGGCATCGCCGTCGAGGCGGCGGCGTGTGTGGCGGCCGCTCTGGCGGTGTTCGTCTTCGCCAGCCTCCTCATCGACCGCAGCCTGCGGCTGGAGGTGGGGTATCGGTTCGTGCTGCTGCTCGCCCTGGGGGCGTGGTTGGCGCACATCGTCTACCGCCGCTACCTGCTGCCCCGCCGCGTCCGCCTGGACGACGAGGAGTTGGCGTTGGCGGTGGAGCGCGCCGACCCCGAGTTGCGGCAGTCGTTGATCAGCGCCGTTCAGTTCGGCGACGCATTGGCGGCCGACCGGGAGACAACCGAGTCGCGCGAGCTGATGGCCGACGTCGTGCGGGACGTCGAGCGGCGGGTCGACGGTTTGGGCCTCGACCGCGCGCTCGACGCGGGGCGGGTCCGGCGGTTCGGCTTGGGGCTGGCCGCCGCGGTCGCGCTGCCCACAGGCTGGGCCGCGCTCGACCCGCAGACCGCCCAGCTGTGGGCCAAGCGCAATCTGTTGTTGTCGACGGAGGAGTGGCCGCGGGCCACCCGCCTGGCGTTCGTCGGGGTCGACGGCGATGTGGTGCGCGTCGCCGAGGGTGACGACCAGACCGTCGTGGTCGCCGTCGAGGGCGCGATGCCGGAGCAGGCGGAGCTGCACTATCGCTTCGACGATGCCGGCGGCGCCGGAGTCGAGGCGATGACGCAGACCGCGGCGGCGCAGTTCGGTTTCACGTTCGAAGCGCTGGTCGACAGCGTCGAGGTGCATGTCGAAGCCGGCGATGGCAGCACGCCGTCCCTGCGCCTCGAGGTCGTGCCGCGCCCCGTGGTGCGAGAGCTGTCGGTCGAGATCGAGTACCCCGCCTACATGGAACGGCCGGTGCAGCCGGCGCCGGACACCGAGGGTGATCTGCAGGTGCCGCGCGGCGCGGCGCTGCACGTCGTCGCGCGGTGCAGCGCGCCGCTGCGCGGCGCCTATCTCGAGGCCGAGAACGGTGAGCGCACCACGCTCGCCGTCGATGGGGCGGAGACCGCGCGCGGGCTGGTGCGACCCGAAGACACCGGCGTGTTGACCCTGCACCTCAGGGACCAACACGGTCTCGACAGTGCACGGCCACCGCGGTTGTTCGTGCGGTTGGTCGAGGACGCCGCGCCGCGGATCGACTACCGCGCCGCGGGCATCGGCTCGATGATCGCGCCCACCGCGGTGATTCCCGGTGAGCTGACCATCACCGACGACTACGGTCTGCGCGCGGTGGGCGCCAGCTTCCGCGTCACCGGCGACCCCGAGGCGGAAGCCGCGGCGGCGGCGGTCGAGCCGGTCGACGAGGACTGGGCCCCGGCCGACGTGCCCGCGCTGCGGGAGTTCGGCGGTGGCGGCACCGAGTTCACGACGACGGCAGCGCTGGATCTGGCGCCGCTCAATCCAAACGAAGACCCCGCTGCTGTGGAGAACGCGGTGCGCCCGGGTCAGATGCTGTCGGTGCGCTTCAGTGCCACGGACAACTTCGGCCCCGGCGAGCCGCATGTCGGCTACAGCCAGCCTCTGGTGTTCCGGGTGGTCACCCGCGAGCGCTTGCTCACGGACTTGACGCGGCGGCAAGTCGAGCAGCGCCGTGAGCTCGAGCGGATCGTCGCCGAGGAGAAGACCGACGTGGCGGAGCTCCGCGAGATCCTGTCGCCGGACGCCGAGGATGAGCGCGCGGAGCGCGCGCGCCTGCGGTTGTTGGGCTTGGCCCGCAAGCAGCGCGCCTCGGGCAAGCGCGTGCTCAACATCGCCGACCACGTCACGCAGATCCTCGACGAGCTGCAGAACAACCGCCTGCTCGAGCCCGGGGCCGTCACCGCGTTGCGGTCGCGGATCACCGAGCCGCTGAACTCGATGGCAGCGGAGGATTTCCCGCGTTCGGCCGACGCCGTGGCGGCCTTTGCCGGCGCTGGTGAAGAAGACCTAAGAAGCGTTGCTGTATCGACTTATGACGCGCTAATTCCGCGCCTCGAGCAGGTGCTGGAGCAGATGGTCGAGATGGAGAGCTTCGCCACCCTCATCGAGGCATTGCGCAGGGTGATTAAGATGCAGAACTCGGCCATCGAGCTGACCGACGAACGCCGCGACGCGGCGGCCGGGAGCCTGTTCGACCCCCCCGGAGACGGTTCCTCCGCGAGAAAGCCCCCCGGATCGGACGAAAACCGCAACAAGCCCCCCCGGAACAGGAGGAACTGACATGCGTAGACCCCAACCGTTCGTGTTCGTCGCCGCCGTGGCGTGGCTGTGTGCGGTGGTGGTCGCCCAGCCGACGGCCTTCGGCCAGCAGGAGCGCGCCCGCCTCGAGTTCCGCAAGCTGGCGGAGTCGATGCAGCAGCTGCAGACCACGCTCGCCGAAACGGCTCCCGACGAGAGCCGCGTCCTCGGTGCCGGCGGTCGCTACGCGCAAGAGCAGCGCATCGAGGAGCGGATGGCCGACGTGCGCGATCTGCTGCGCGGTGGCCGGTGGGACGAAGCGCTCGAGCACATGGCGGCGGTGCGCGACGACCTCGACGTGCTGCTCAAGCTCCTGCTCAACCGCGAGGTCGACCTCGACAAGCTGAAGGAAGAGATCGCGCGGCTGGAGGCGTTCAAGAAGCGGGTCGAAGAGCTGATCGCCGAGCAGCAGCGGGAGAAGGAGGCCGCGGCGCGCAGTGAAGAGCTGCAGAAACAGCTCGAAGCGCTGGCGGCGGCCAAAGAGGAAGTCTCCAAGCTGATCGACGAGCAGGCCGAGGTGCGCGAGACCGCGGCCAAGTCGGGTCTGGCGGCGGAGCCCGAGCAAGCCGGCGACATGGCCGAGGCGGAGGGCGAGCTGAAAGACCGTGCCGAGGCGTTGTCGGAAGAGCTGGAAGAGCTCGAGCAGCGCCAGGCCGAGCTCGATGCGGAGCCGGAAGCGAAGGATGGCAAGCCCGCCGAGCCCGGCCCGCCCAAGTCGGGCGAAGGCGCCAAGGGTGGCAGTGGCAGTCCCAGCAGCGGGGGGAGCTGCGCGGGCTCGTGCTCGAAGGCGTCGCAGGCCATGGGACAGGCGCAGCAGAAGCTCGGGCAGAACAAGCCCGAGCGCTCGCTGGAGGACATGGACCAGGCGCTGCGCGCGCTCGAACAGACCGCGGCGGACTTGGAGCGCATGGCGGAGGCCGCGCGGCGCGAGCTCTTGGCGATGCCGTTCGAAGAGCAGGCCAAGGCGCAGGAGACGACGCGCATCGACACCGACCGGCTCGCGCAGGAGATGGAGGAGAGCGAGTCCAAGACCGGCGATGACCAGCCGACCCCCGGCACCGACAACGTCAAGCAGGCGGTGCCCAAGCAGAAGGCCGCCGCCGGCCAGCTCAAGGAGTACCGGCCGGGCAAGGCCAAACAGGATCAGCAGGACGCCAAGGACGCGCTCGAGGAGGCACAGAAGGAGCTCGAGGACGCCCTGGCGCAGCTGCGCCAGCAGCTGCAAGACGAGGTCTTGCGCGCGCTGGAGGAGCGCTTCGGCGCGATGTTGGCCGAGCAGAAGGAGCTGTCGGCGCGCACCATCGTCGCCGACCGGCTGCGCGCCGAGGCGCTGACCGCGGATGGGTCGTTGCCGGCGGCGTTGGTAGCGCGCTGCACCGAGCTCTCCGAGGGCGAGCTCGGGCTGGCATCCGAGGCCGGCGACGCGCTCAAGCTGCTCGAGGAGGAGGGCACCACCGCGGTGTTCCCGGAGATCGTCGAAGAGCTGAAGGACGATCTCGAACGCGTCGCCACGCGGGTCGGCCTGCAGAAGACGGCGGCGACGACGCAGGCGATGCAGGCGGAGATCGAGGACACGCTGCGCATGCTGCTCGACGCGCTGCGGCGCACCATCGAGCAGAACGAGGGCGGTGGGTGTAGCTCCTGCGACGGGCAGCCGCCGCTGGTGCCGCTCTCGGCCGAGGTCAAGCTGATCCTGCAGCTGCAAAAGCGCGTCGCCAAGCGCACCAAGCGCTACGACGGCGAGGTGCCGAGCGCGGAGCGCGGCGACGAGGCGGCGGTCACCGAGGCCGGCGAGATCGCCCGCAAGCAGGGCCGGGTGCAGGAGCTCACGCGCCGCTTGGCGGACAAGCAGAACAAGCTCGAGACCGAGCAGGAGCAGCAATGACGACCGCCCGCGGCCAGGGAGCGTCTCGTTCCCACCGGCACTGGCTGCCGACTTTCGCGCTGCTGTTGGGCGCGGCAGCATTGACCGCGCAGCCGGAGCGGCGTGCCAATCCCTTCACACCGTTCGATCTGAGTGCCTTCGAGCAAGAGATGCAGGCCCTCGGGGTGGATGCGGAACGCCTGGCACAGCTTCGGCAAGACGTCGAGGAAGGCTCCCTCGCGCGCGCGGTGGACGACTTGTTGCGTGAGCGCAACGAGAGCTACGACCGTGCCGTCGGTCTGGCCGAAGACGGCGATCCGCGCGCCGCGCTCGAGCTCACGAAGGTCTTGGCCTCGACGCAAGACGCGCGGCTCCGCGGCCACTGCCGCTACCACCTCGGCCGCGTGTTCCTCGACGCCGACGATCCCGAAGCCGCCGCGGGCGTGCTCGCCGAGTTCTTGCGCGACGACCGCAACCGGACGCCGCTCGACGGCGAGGTGATGTTCTTCTACGCGCGGGCGCAGGCCGATCTGCCGGCGCCGGAGATGGCGCAGCAGGTGCTGCGCAGCTTCTTGGACCACTTTCCCAACGCCCCCGAACGCTACGTCTCGGCGGCGCTGCAGCAGATCGCCGAGCTCGAGGCGCAGGTCGGACCGCTGCACGAAGTCGCCGACGTCATGAAGGTGTGCGAGCGGCGCATCCGCAAGACCGACACCGGCAAGGACACCCAGGAGCGGCAAGAGCAGGTGATCAGCCAACTCGAGACCATCCTCGAGGAGATGATCCAGCGGGAGAGCCAGAGCGGCGGGCCCGGGGGCGCGGGCAACACGCCGGCGTCGTTCAGCGCGGCGCCGCCGGGCGAGTCGCGCATCGGCAATCTCGGTTCCAAGGCCGGCATCGCCGACCGGTGGGGCAGCATGCAGGACCGCGAGCGCGACGCCGTCGTCAGTGAGCTGCGCGACAGCCTGCCCGGCCACTACAAGCAGATGCTCGAGGAGTACTACCGGCGCCTGAACGCCGGCCGGCAGTGACGCTGTCCAAGACCGCTGCGTGGTGGCTTCTGCTGGCGCCCTCGGTGGCGGCGCAGGACCCCGTGCGCATCGACACCATCACCGGCGAGACCGCGCTCGCCGACGAGGTCGCGATGGAGGGGGACACGGTGCGTTGGCGCGACGGCGGTGGTGCCTGGCAGGAGCGGTCCCTGCCGGAGGTGGCGAGTCTCGAGTTCACCGATCGGGCCACCGACTCACCGTTGGCGCCGATGTTGTGGTTGTGGTCGGGGACTGCGCTGCCGGCGCGTTTCCTCGCGGCGGCGGGGACGAATGCGCGGTTTGCGCTGCCGCTGGGCGCGGCCGAGCCCGTCGAGATCGCGCTGCCGTGGCGCGCGGTGCGCGCCGTGCGCTTCGACGCGCCGGGACCGATCGAGCCCGAGTTTGCCGCCCGCCTGCGCGAGCCGCCGGCCCAGCAGGACACGCTGTACGGCCGTCAGCCGGACGGCGGTCTGCAGCGCGTGTCGCTCGCGGTGCGCGGTGTGGAGGACGGGCGGCTCTTGGTGCACTTCGGTGGAGCCGACCGCACCATCCCGTTGGATCGCGTCTACGGGGTGGTGTTCGGCGAGCAGTCGGGGGCAGCTCCGGACCGGCAGCCCAACCCGCGCGCCACGGTGGTGAGCACGGGTGGGATCGCGCTCGAGGGTCGGCTGCAGCAGCTCTCGGAGCAGGTCGTGGTCCGCCTCGACGAGGGCGTCGAGCTGTCGCTGCCGCGCGCCGCGGTGGCCCGCGTGATCGTCAGCTCCGACAAGGTCCTGTATCTCTCCGCGTTGCAGCCCCGGGCCGAGCAGACGCCGGCCCTCGACCGCGTCTGGCCGTGGTGGGTCGATCGGCGGCCCGACGGTTCTGCGCTGCAGCTCGACGGCAAGCGCTACGCGACCGGCTTGGTCTTGGTACCGCGCACGCGGCTGCACTTCGCGCTGCCGCGGCCGTTCGAGCTGTTCGAAGCGACGATCGGAATGGACGACCGCGCCGGGCCGTTGGCGCACGCGGTCTTTCGCGTCTTTGGCGATGGTGCCGTGCTGTACGACTCCGGCCCGATCGGCTACGGCGATCCACCGCGGCCGGTGCGGTTGCCGGTCGATGGCGTGCGCGAGCTGGCCCTCGAGGCGGACTTCGGTGACAACCTGGACTTGGGCGACCTGTGTGCGTTCGCCGCGGCACGGGTGGTCAACCCGTGAGCGTCGCAGGCTCGCACCGCGGAACCGGCGCGCGCGCGCTGGCCGTGTCGGCAGCGCTGGCTGCCGCCGCCGCCGCGCAGACCGACGCCGCGCTCCAGCGCGTGCGCGCCCTGCAGGCCGAGCGGACCGCGATGGTCGCGCGCGTGGCGCTGGCGGTGTGCGCGGTGATGCCGCTGCACGGCGCCGGCGGCGGCTCGGGCGTGGTGTTCGACCCGCTCGGCTTCGTGCTGACCAACTTTCACGTCGTCAAACGCGGGCGCTCGCCGCGCCCGGCGCCGGCGGCGGACGACGCGGAGGCGGCCGCGCCCTTGCCGCCGCGCGACAACGACGCGCTCGAGCCGGCCGACGCCGAGGCGTTGCCGTTCGCGCTGCCCCACACCCCCCGGTTCGCCGCCCCGCCGGACACGGAGTCGACCGACCCGGCGTGGGCGACCATGAAGATCGGCCTGCCCGACGGTGAGCTCTACCTGGCCGACGTGCTCGGCATCGACCCCGGCAGCGACCTCGCCGTGTTACGGCTGCGGCCGCGCGCCGACGGCGCGCCGTATGCATGGGCGCCGCTGGGCGACTCGGACGCGCTGCTCGCCGGCGAGGGCGTGCTGGCGATGGGCAACCCGTTCATGCTCGCGACCGATTTCACGCCGACCGTCACTTGGGGCGTAGTGTCGGGCACGCACCGCTACCAGCCCGGCGGCGCCAACCGCTTCTTGGTCTACCCCGATTGCATCCAGATCGACGCACCGATCAATCCCGGCAACTCCGGCGGACCGCTGTTCAACGAGCGCGGCGAAGTGGTGGGGATCAATGGACGCATCACCCTGCGGGATCGCGGTCGCGTCAACACCGGGGTGGGGTTCGCGATCGCCAGCAATCAGATCCGCAACTTCCTCGGCGACTTGATGGCCGGCAAACACGCCGAGCACGGCACTCTCGACCTCAACGCGTGGTTCATGAACGCGCCGGACGGCAGTGAGCGCGGCGTGTTCGTGCAATCGACGTTCGCCGATTCTCTGCCCGCGCAGCTGGGAGTCGGTGTCGGTGACGAGCTGCTGCGTTTCAACGGCACCGAGGTGCGCAGTGCCAACCAGCTGGCGACCCTGGTCGGCGTGCTGCCCGCCGGCTCCTGGGTGAGCCTCGAGTACCGGCCGCCGGCGCGCGATGGCGTCGAGCGCGCGCCACCGCGCGAAGTGGTGTTTCCGCTGCGGCGATTGGACACCGGTTCGTCGCGCGACGAGAACCGGGCGGCCGCGCCGGAGCACCGCCGCGCGGCGCGGCAAGCGCTCGCGCGCCGCTTCGCCGCGCCCGAGCAGCGGTCGCGGGGGCGATCGGTCGTGCTGCGGGGGCCGGCGGGAGACACGCTGTCGCTGGCGATGCTGGATGGGCGGCTGCGGTTGGAGCGCGGCTCGACCGTTTTGGTGGGCGGCGGCGCCGCGGACGGCTTCGCGGTGCGCGCAGGTGTCGTTGCCGACCTGTCGGCCGAGGAAGCCGCCGTGATCGATCGCCTGCGCACGTGTTGCCCGCTGCTGTACGACGGCGCCGGCCGGCAGACCTTGCTCGCCGAGACCACCCTCGAGGGAGGCGTGCACGTGTTCGGCGCGCCGGCGTACCGATTCGCGGTCGCCGGTGACGGCGAGCGTGAGGTCATGCTGTTCGGCGATGGCCGTCCCGCCGGGTGGCGGTATCGAGATCCGGTGTTGGGCGAGCGGATCGAGGTGCGCGTCGATGCCGACGGCCGCCGCGCACGGTGGATCACCGAGACCTCCGAGCTGCGCGATGGATGGACGGTCGAGTGGGGCCCGGCGCCGACCGCCGATCAGCTGGCGAGGCCGGGCTCGTGATGCGCGCCGTCGCGGTGGCCGTCGTGGCCTGCTGGATCGGCGATTCTTGCCGCGCCCAGCAGAGCTACGGTGAGGACTACGCCTTCGCCGAGCGGCCGCCGGCGAACCCGCTGGAAGAGCTCGTCGCGCGCACCCTGCCCAGCGTCGTCAAGGTGCACGGTGCGTCGGGGCTCGCCACCATCGATGCCTACGCGTCGGGCGTCGTCGTCAGCGAGCAGGGGCACGTCTTGACGCTCGACCTGGTGATGATCCAGCGCGGCCAAACCAGAGTCGTGCTGGCGGATGGCTCGGTCCACCAAGCCGAGGTGTATCCCTCGGATACGCGGCTCGGCGTACGCATGCTGAAGATCGACGCCGGCGACAAGGTGCTGCGCCCGCTGCGACTGCCCGCCCGCAACGACCACCGGCACGGGACCTTCTTGGTCTCGATCGGCAACAGCTTCCGGTTGGCCGAGTTCTCCGAGAAGTTGTCGGTGACGTTCGGCCTGCTGACGGCGCGCGCGCGCACCGGCCTGCGCTACCGCCTGTCCGACGTCGACTACGACGGCGAGCTGCTGCTCACCGACGCCCCCAACAATCCCGGCCACTACGGCGGTGCGCTGGTGACGACCGCCGGCGATTGGGTCGGACTGAACACCCGCTTGCTCGAGTCGCGCGAGACCAACACCCAGCTCTCGGCGGCGATCCCGACCGCGGATCTCGCCGCCTACATCGCGCGGTTTACCGAGCCAACGTCCGTCGCCGACGAGGATGCGGAGCAATCGAAGCCGCCACCGGTCTACCACGGCATCCGCTTGTTCGACGAGGGGCTGCGCCGATCGCCGCCCGCCTACGTCGAGCGGGTCGAGCGCGACTCGCCCGGCCGTGCCGTGGGGCTGCGCGCCGACGATTTGATCGTCCGGGTCGACGACTTTCCGGTGCGGACCTGCGCCGAGTTTCGCCGCGTGATGGCGAAGTTCGCGCCGGGCGACACGGTGCAGGTCACGTTCAAGCGCGGTCGCCGCGTCCTGCGCGAGGCGATGACGCTGGAGGAGGGGCGATGAGGCCGGCGTCGATCGCGGTGTGCGCGGTGCTGGCGGCGCCGGCCGTGGCGCAGCAACGCGCCGCGGAGTTCGCCGCACTCGAGGAGGTGCTGCGCGCCGCCATCGACCGGGCCGCGCCCAGCGTGGTCTTGGTCGAGACCTTCGGCGGTGTGCGCAAGGTGTTGGCCGGCGGTGCCGAGGACGCCGACGCGCCCAAGGCCGCGCCGGAGCCGCGCCCGGCCGAGCCGCCGAAGGGTGAGCCACCGGAGGGCGCCCCCCCCGCCGATCCGCCGGAGGCCGATCCCCCCGAGGGCGAGCGCAAACCGCCGGTCGGGCCACTGCGCCAGCCCGGCTTCCTGCAGGCGCAGGGCGCGACCACCGGCATCGTGGTCTCCGCCGACGGTTGGATCTTGGTGTCCCGCTTCGCGCTGAACTTCGACCCATCGACCATTCTGGTCACCACCGCGGACGGGCGTTCCTTCCACGCGCGCCGCGCCGGGGAGGACACCAGCCGGGGCATCGCGCTGGTCAAGATCGACACCACCGGGCTGCCGGTGCCCGAGTTCGTGCCGGCGGCGGCGGTGCGGGTGGGGCAGTGGGCGTTCGCCCTGGGGCGGACGTTCGGCCGCGCCGACCCCAGCGTGCACATGGGGGTGGTCTCGGCGCTCGGACGGCAGTTCGGGCGCGCGCTGCAGACCGATGCCGCGACCTCGCCCGCCAACTACGGCGGCCCGCTGATCGACATCGAGGGTCGGGTCCTGGGGGTTTGCGTGCCGCTGTCCCGCAGCGGGCGCGATGCCGGCGTCGAGCTGTACGACTCCGGCATCGGATTCGCGACGACGTTGGCGGATCTCGAGCCGGTGCTGGCCCGCATGCGCGCCGGCGAGGAGCTGCACCGCGGCTGGCTGGGCGTCACCTCGGCGCCGCACGACTTCGGCCCCGGCGCTCTGATCGCCGCGGTGATGCCGGGCAGCCGGGCCGAGTCCATCGGCCTGCGCGCGGGGGATCGCATCGCTTCGGTCGACGGCGTGGCGTTGCGCAACGGCTTCCACCTGCAGAACCTGGTCAGCGCGCGCATGGCCGGGGACGCGGTCGACCTGGTCTTGGTGCGCGAGCTGCGGGCGCTGCGAGCGCGCGTCACCTTGGCGCCGATTCCGGCAGCCGAGCGCGAGGCGAAGAAGCCCAGCGAGGAGGCGTTCGAGCTGCCGTGGGAACAGGGCCAGCCCGACGGCGACCGCCGGTGAGGCCGGGCACCGACCGCGTCATTCGGTGAGCAGCGGTGCCGGCTCGCCGAAGCGCGCGCCGAACACGAACTCCGGCAGTGGGCGCCGCGCGCGCGGCGCGTCGTCGCGCTGCAGCAGCGGGTCGGGCAGGTCGGGGCGCGCGCCGGCGTAGCCGAGCGCCAAGCCGGTCAGCGCGTCGTGGTCTTGGGGGATCGCGAACTGCTCGCGGGCGCGGTCCGGCAGGATGCCGATCATCTGGTGCACGGCGATGCCGCGGGCCGTGGCCTCCACCGACAGATTGGCCACGGCCAGGCCGAGGTCGTGCTCGGCAGCCGCGTTGGGCTTGTCGTTGCGGGCGAAGCGCCGCGACACCACGCCGATCGCCAGGGCCGCGGCGTGTTTGGCCCACGCTTGGTTGGCCTCGACCAAACAGGAGAGGATCTCGTCGAAACCGCGGTCGTCCCGGCGGGCGACGACGAACCGCCAGGGCTGCTCGTTGTACGAAGAGGGCGCCCAGCGCGCTGCCTCGAACAACGCGAGCAGATCGGCGCGTTCGATGGGGCGATCGGTGAACGAGTACGGGCTCCATCGCCCGGCGATCAACTCGTGGATCGGGTGATCGTGGTCGGCGCGTTTGCTCATTGGGGCTCCTCGAGCGGTTTGGCGATCGTAGCGATGCACGCCGGGTCGCGAATAGACTCTTCCCGTGCGCGCGCTGCGAACGACCGCCCTTGCCGCTGTTCTGCTGACCCCGATGGTTGCATTGGTGCTGTGTCGCGAGCTCCGCCCCGACGGCCAAGTGCCGCAGCAGGGCGCCTGGACGCGGCCGGTGGCCGAGCGCGAGCGGGATCCGTTTCCGCGCACCTTCGTCAACGCCGACGGCGAGGTCGCCCACATCGCGGCCGCGCCGCAGCGCATCGTCTCGGCGACCGTGTTTTCAGATGCCGTGCTGCTCGACATCTGCCCCGCCGATCGGTTGGCCGCGGTGCTCGAGCTCAGCTCCGATGCGCGCTACAGTCCGGTGGCGGCCGCTGCGGCGGCGTTTCCTCGCCGCATCGGCGGGGCGCCCGAGGAGATCCTCGCCGCCGCGCCCGACCTGGTCGTGGTCGCCGGCTTCAGCCGCAAGGAAGTCCGCAACCTGCTCGGCGGCGAGGGGTGCGCGGTGCTGCGCTTTCTGGGCTTCGACGATATCGGCGCCATCCAGAACAACATCCGGGCGCTGGGCTACGCGGTCGGGCTCGACCGGGCCGCCGAGGGGCTGGTCGCCGAGATGGCGGCCGAGCTCGCCGCGGCGGCAAACGGCCGTGAGGGCAGGGCGGATTGGCGACTGTTGCACTACGCCAGCGGGTTCACTTCGGGGACCGGGACCACCTTCGATGCGCTCTTGGCGGTGGTCGGCGCCACCAATGCCGCCGCCGAGCTGTCGGTGCGCAGCTTCCAGGCGATTGCCCCGGAGCAGGTGTTGATCCTCGACCCGGATGCGCTCGTGGTCGGCGTCGAACCGGCTGGCGAGGCGGCGGTCCGCGAGCAGCTGCTGCAGCTCCCCGGCTTCGCGGCGCTGCGCGCGCTGCAGCGCGACCGCCTGCTGCTCGTCCCCAATGCCCTGCTGCTGTCGACCTCGCACCACGTGGCGCAGGCCGCCACGCACATCGCGGCCGCGCTCGACGACTGGGGCAACCCGTGAAGCCGCGCATGCGCGCGCGGACGTTCGTCGCGCTGGCTGGCGCTGCGCTGCTGGTGGCGGCGGTCGCTCTGTGGCTGCGCCCGTCGGCCGGCTTTGGCTGGGATCGCGTGCTGCGGGGCTTGGCCGGGGGCTTCGGCGTGGAGGACGCGGCCTCGCCCATCGACGTCGCGGTCCTGTTCGAGCTGCGCCTGCCGCGCATTCTGACCGCGATCTTCGCCGGCGCTTCCCTGGCGGTCGCCGGCACGGTGATGCAGGCCGTGTTTCGCAATCCACTCGCGTCGCCCGACGTGATGGGCACCCAGGCCGGCGCCGCGCTGGGCGCGGTGATCGCCATCGCGTTGGGGATCGCGAGCGAGTGGGCCCTGGCCGCGCCCGCCGGGGCGTTCCTCGGCGCGGGCCTGGTGTCGGCGATCGTCTTCGTCGCGGCCGCGGGGCCGGGCGGGGTCACGGTCACCGGCGTGCTGCTGGCGGGCATGGCGCTCAATTCGCTGGTGGGTGCCGCCACCGCGTTCGTGGTCTCGGTGTTCCACCACGGTGACTTCACCCGCAGCGGCGAGCTGCTGCAGTGGTTGATGGGCGGGCTGGAGAACTCGACGCTGCAGGCGGCGGCCATCGTCGGCGGTGGCCTGCTGGTGTTCGGCAGCGCGACGCTGCCGTTCTGGCGCGACCTCGACGTCTTGACGCTCGAGGACGACAGCGCCGCGAGCCTGGGGATCGACATCGTGCGGTTGCGGATCGTGCTGCTGGTGTTGGCCTGTGGCGTGACCGCGACGGCGGTGTCCAGCACCGGCGGCATCGCCTTCGTCGGGCTGGTCGTGCCGCACATGGCGCGGCTGCTCGTCGGGCCAGCGCACCGCGCGCTGATCCCGAGCGCCGCGGTCGGCGGCGCGCTGATCCTGTTGTTGGCGGACTGCGTGGTGCAGTGGTTCGGCGTCGAGGTCAACCTGCGCATCGGCGTGGTGACGGCGACGCTGGGCGCGCCGTTCTTCCTCTACCTGCTCGCCCGCCACCGCCGGGGGTACGCGCTGTGACCCGGCTGGCCGCCGATGCCGTCACGGTCTCGCTCGGTGGCGTCGAGGTGCTGCGCGACGTCTCGCTGCAACCCGAGCCCGGCGCGGTGACGCTGGTGTGCGGGCGCAACGGCAGCGGCAAGACGACGCTGCTGAAGACACTGGCAGGTCTGCGGGCGCCCGACAGCGGTGTGGTCAGGGTGGACGGCACCTCTTTGGCCACGATGGCCCCGCGCGAGCGCGCCCGTCGGGTGACGCTGATCCCCCAGCACGCCGACTCGCCGTTCGAGTTCACCGGACGGCAGCTCGTCGTCATGGGCAGGCACGCCCACGTGGCGAGGTTCGGCCGGCCGGCGCCGGCGGACCGCGCGGCGGTGGAGCGCGCGCTGCACCGCGCGGACGCGATGGCGTTCGCCGACCGGCCTGTGCACCAGCTCTCGGGTGGCGAGCGCCAGCGCATCAGCATCGCCCGCGCGCTGGCGACGGAAGCGCCGGTGGTGCTCGCCGACGAGCCCACTGCCAACCTCGACCTGGACCATGCCCTGTCGCTGTTGGCGGTGTTTCGCGCCCTGGCACGCGACGGCGGCACGGTCGTGCTCGCCGCGCACGATCTCAACGCGGTGGCGCCGCGTGTCGACCGGGTCGCGGTCCTGCACCGCGGCACGGTGGTGTGCTTCGACACGCCCGAGCGGGCGCTGGCGCCCGCGCGGTTGCGCGAGGTGTTCGGTGTCGAGTGTGGCAGTGGCGGGTTTCCGCGCACGTTCTCACTGCCGCCGCGTGCCGGCGACAGCGAGATCGACGGCGCCCCCCCCGAGGCTCCCCTCCCCGAAGCCCCTCAGTAGCCGGCCACCGACTCGCGCTGGTCGCCACCGCCGCCGGCTTCGGCTTGGTGCAGGCGCTTGCAGTACGCGTGCAGCTCGGGAACGCTGCGCGGCAAATCGGTGTAGCGCTGCAGCTGGGCCAGCAGCACGTCGATCGTGGCTTCGGCGTCGGCCTCGGCCGAGTGGGCGCCGACCAGCTCCCGGCCGCAGTAGTGGCGCACCGCGGCGGTCAAGTTGCGCGGTCCCATCAGGAAGCGGTCCCAGCCGGTCTCCTTGGCGTTGAACAGGAGCTTGGCGTCGACCACGTGGCGGCCACCGGCATCGAAGGGAATGGAGTGGCGCTTGAACTCCTGCAGCAGCAACGGGAGGTCGAAGCCGACGCAGTTGAAGCCGCCGAGATCGGCGTCGCCGAGCAACAGCAACAGCCGGTCGACGACCTTCGGCAGCCGCGGTTTGCCGAACAGGCCGCGCACTTCGTCGTTGCGGATGCCGTGCACTCGCGTCGATGCCTCCGGGATGTCGACGCCGGGATCGACGCGTTCGACCAGCGACTCGCGCGAGCCGTCGACGTTGATGCGCACCAAGCCGATTTCGACGATGCGATCCGTCGCCACATCGAGGCCGGTGGTCTCGAGATCGAAGAACACGATGGGGCGCGCGAGCTCTAGGATCATGCCCCGACGAGACTACTTCGCGGGGCGGTCCGTTCCAGCGGTTTGCGGGCGTTGCGCAAACACCGAGAGTTGGTCTCCGCGCTGCGTCGTGCGCTCGATCGCAATGCCGCACGTCGCGATCAATGATTGCAAGTCGGCGGCGGCCTCACCCTCCGCGGCGAGGGTGAACCAAAGCCAGCCCGTGGGTTGCACGACGGCGGCGGCTTGCCGCAGCAAGTAGCGGCGCATCGCGAGGTCCGGCAGTTCCTCGATCACATCGATCAGCATCACCAGGTCGAACCGAACGCGGCGCACACAGCGCAGCGTGAGGCCGTCGCCAACGTGCCATCCGATGGCGCCGTCGTCACCGAGCTCGCGGCGCGCGGCCTCGATCATGCGCGGGCTGATGTCGACGCCGTGGAGGACCCGGCCATCGCCGCGCAGCGGCGCCAGCAGCCGCCCCGGGCCACAGCCGAGGTCGAGCACCGCGGGTTCCGCCCGGCCGTCGAGCAGCGGTTGGGCGACCTCGGCGGCCAGCGCGGCGCCGCTCTGCCAGAACGCGTCACGGTCGCCGGCGGTGGCCGGGTGCGCTGCCGCGAATACGTCCTCCTCGGCGCGCGCATCCCACCGTTGGCGCAATCGGACGAGCGGGGAGACGAACGAGGACATTCTGGAGCCGGAAACCCGAGCCGCCCGGATCGCGGCCGACGAAACCGTATCGACGCGCCGCCTGGGGGGCCAACACAACCCGCCGTCCAGCGTTCCCGTTGCTGGACGCAAGTTGATGCTCTGCAAGGGGATCCATCACACGGGACGGCAGGGAGGCGAGAAAACCACCCGACGGCCTTGATGTTCGGGTGTTGTTAGGCTAACTTTCCACAACCCTAACAAGGGACGAACATCCCGTCGAGGTGGCGCGCGGCCCCGGAAGGGGTCGCGGCCACTGCTTCTCGGCCGCAACACGAGGAGGCCCGAAATGCCAGCCCGCGCACTCTTGCCAGCCCATCAACTCTCTCGCCGCGCCGCTCTCGCGCGGGTCCTCGCCAGCCGCGCGAGAGCGGCGCCGCCGCGGGCCGCGATCGCGGTCTTCGAGGTCGTCGGTGTCGTCGCCATGATCGGCGTGTTCATGGCGATCGCGATCCTCGCATGACCGCATGACCGCATGGAGGTAGGGATGGACTTCACGTTGACGCCCCGCCAGCTCGAAGTGCTGCGCTATTTCCGCGACTACCGTCGCGAGTTCGGCATGTCGCCGACCCTGGAGGAAGCTGCCGAGCACCTGGGGGTGACCAAGATCACCGTCTACGAGCACCTCAACCAGCTGATCAAGAAGGGGGCGGTGCGGCGGGACAAGGCCAAGGCCCGGGCGGTGCAGGTCTTGTTCGATCCCGACGCCGAGCCCTCGGGGGGGGACCCGATGGCCGCGGCTGGCGGCTCGCCGAGCTTGCCGCTGCTCGGCACCATCGCCGCCGGCCGCGGGATCGAGGCCGTCGAGGTCCCGGAGCCCATGATGTTGACCGATCTGGTGCCCACCGAGGCCGACCACTATCTCCTCCGCGTGCGCGGCAAGTCGATGATCGAGGACCACATCGACGATGGCGACTTGGTGGTCGTCGAGCGGCGGGAGACCGCGCGCAACGGCGAGATCGTGGTCGCCATCCTCGAGGACGAAGAGGCGACGTTGAAGCGCTTCTACCGCGAGGCGGACGGACGCGTGCGGCTGCAGCCGGCGAACTCCGAGCTCGATCCGATCTACCCCGCGCAGGTCGAGATCCGCGGCATCGTCCGCGGCGTCATCCGCCGGTTCCGCTGAGAGACTGCGATGGTCGGCTCCGCGGGCGAGGGATCAGCGTCGGGCAGCGGGGGCGGTCCGCGCCGCGCGGGCGCGGAGCACGAGCCGCCGGGCCAGCCGCAGCCGGCGCCGTTCGTCGTCCGCTGTGAGGCCGGCAAGTACGCGTACTGCCGCTGCCAGCGCAGCGCGCGCTTTCCCTATTGCGACGGGAGCCATCGACGGGATCCGGCGTCCGAGGGCCCACTCAAGGTCGTGCTCGACGAGGATCGCATCGTCGCGTGGTGCGCGTGCACCGGGTCGGGCAGCCTGCCGTTTTGCGACGGGAGCCACCGGCGCGCGGCCGGTCGGTGAGGCCGCTGCAGGTGGAGCCGATCCAGGTGCAGTCGATCCAGGTGCAGGCGATCCAGGGCCGAGAGCGTCAGCGACCCAGCCAGTGCTGCCGAAGCTCCAACTGGCTTGGCGTGGCGTCGCGTGCGGGGACCACGCTGTAGCGGGTCGCCGTGTGCGGGTTCGGGGTCGCGCGGCGGCGGAGCACGCGCCCGCGGCGCGCGACCAAGAGCTCGATCTCGGAGCCCGCCTGAGATGCGCTGCGCAGCACGGCGCCCCAGGTCGACTGCTGTACCCGAAGGTCGTTGACCGCCAAGATCTCGTCACCCGGTGAGATGCCGGCGCGCGCGGCCGGAGCGTCGCGTCGCACCGAACCAATGGTCGTGCCGCGACCGCGGAAGGAAACGCCGAGCGTCGGCGCGTGATCCGCGCGGGAATCGAGCTGCAGGCCGGCGTGGCCGAGCGCGGCCGGTAGGTCGGGCTCGAACGGTCCCTCTGCTGCGGCACGCAGCCATGGTTCGAAGTCCTCGCCGGCGGCGGTGCTCAGGCTGCGGCAGATGTCGTCGAAGTCGTAGCCGCGGCCTTGCCCGAACGTGGACTCGAACAGGGTGCGCATGGCGACATCCAACGACGCGCTGCCCGAGGTGCGGGCGCGGAGCTCGAGATCGGCGGACAACCAGAGCAGTGCACCGTTGCCGTAGAAGTTCTGGGTCGCATTGTGGCGGTCTTCATCGGGGTGGTCGTGCTTGATCCACGCGTCGTGGCTGGCCTCCGAGAGTGACCGCACGCGCCGACCGGCGTTGGCGAACATGTCGGTGATGCCCTGGGACAGGCGTTGCAAGTAGCGATCCGCGCCGAGCACGCCGGCGCGGTGGCACAACAGGTCGTCGTAGTAGGCGGTCGCGCCCTCGGCGAGCCACAGCAACGGGGTTGGGTTGGCGCGCTCGTAGTCGGGCTTCCACAGCTCGGCAGGCCGCATGCGGCAGCCGTTCCAGGCGTGGAAGTGCTCGTGCGCGACCAGCCCCATGAAGGCCTCGTACGATCCGGTCGAGTGCAGCACGGTGTGCGGCGCGGTCAGCGTGCACCCACCGGCGTGCTCCAGCCCCGCCATTGGCGCATCCGCGAACGCGGCCAAGAAACGGTACTCGCGGTACGGCAGGGTGCCGCCGAACACAGCCGCGGCCTGCTCGACGATCGCGGCGGTGTCGGGCACGAGCCGCTCGGGGGTCGGCAAGCCGCCGAGGCCCTCGAGCACCCACTCGTGCGCCACGCCGAGCACCTCGAAGGGCCGGGGATCGAGCACGCCGCAGAGCCACGGGGATCGCACCAGCGCATCGACGTCCGGCAGGACGAACCCGGCTTCGCCGGCGCTCGCCGCGGTCCGCACGGTCCACCCGTCCGGGCACACGATGCGCACGGTGGCGGCGAGGTCGCGTCGGTCGGCGGGCCAGAGGAAGACCGCCGCCCCTTGCAGCAGGGCGTGCGCGTCGGTGAGGTCCGCGGCGCGCACCGAGGGCGCGTGGGCGTAGACCCGATACCGAATCTCGATTCCACCGCTCGCGGCCGCCAGCCGCCACCGTTGGGTTCCGGTCTTCCGCGGCGCGAGGTCGCGCCCGTCGGCGGAACGCGCCTGAAGAGCTTCGACGTGGCGCGCGTGCTCGTACAGCACATGGCTGCCCGGGGTCCAGCGTGCCATCGCCAGCTCGAGCGGCGTTCCGTCCATGCCATCGATGCGCAGGCGCACGTCGATGCGATGCGCCGCAGCGTTGCGCAGATCGAGCGTGAACGCGAGGTCGGCCACGGCAGCAGGGGTGGTACGCCCGAGAGGATTCGAACCTCTGACCTTCGGCTCCGGAGGCCGACGCTCTATCCAGCTGAGCTACGGGCGCGCGCGGCGGCGAATGCTACGGCCCCTCGGAGTGGAATCAATCGGCCGGCGGCACCGCATGCAGGATTGCATGCAGCACTCAGCGGCGATCGCGGCTCGACAACGTTTCCCACAGACGAGCGGGTTTGCAGTATCGTGCGGGCCGGGGGTTCCCCCTTCCGGTGGCCTGGAGGTCCCGAAACCGCGGCGCCTCCCGCGGCTAGGAAGAACGCGCCACTCCTCCGTTGCCTTGCAAATGAAACTCACACACCGCACGAGCCTTCGTGCACTGACCGCCACCGCGTGCGCCGTCGGTGCGTTTGTCGCGCTGCAGCCCGGGTCCGAGTTGGCGCACGCTTCGACCAACGCCTACGTCCAGGACAGCGATGGGGACCTGCTTCCCGACGCCTTGGAGTGGGCGTTGCTGACCGACGCGAGGCAGCGGGACTCCGACGCCGATGGGGCCGAGGATGTCATCGAAGCACTGCTGCACGAGCACATGCGGACCGCGCCGGTGCTGCCGCGGCCGATGGATCACGAGCTGCGAGCGGCGGTCGCGGTGCACAGGGACGCCACTGGGCAGGCCCACGTGCTGCTGCACGTCGTCGCGCGGATCGCGCTCAGCACCTCGGGGCTGGCCAGCATCAAGGGTTTGGCGCCCTTCGTCGACTATCGCGGCACGCGGCTGCCGATCGACCGGTTGGTCGCCGGCGGCATCATCAACATCACGCGGCGCTTCGACCCGGTCGAGGGCTTGTTCGTCGTGATCTCGTCGCGCATCGCGTCCGTCGAGAACCTCAAGTTGCTCACCCCCTGCACCGTCGGCGTCACCGCGTCGATCGGACAAAAGGCGTTCGAGAGCGGCATGCTGGTCGACGAGGTCGACGACGAGCTCGTCGTCATCGCGCCGATCGACGACAACCGCTACGTCATCCACCCCCTCGATCCGCAGTTTCCGCAGATCGTCGGCCCGGGGGCCGGCAGTGGCTCTTCGTCGGGCCAGAAGTTCTGGTCTCAGGCCAAGGTGTGCGAGCTGGATTTGTCGCCGGTCGGCTCCGGCGGTGGCATTACGGTCGTTCAGGTCAACGACGCGAACTGCGTGTCGGTGTCGACGCTGTTTTGCGCGTCCTCCTGCCTCTCACAGAACGGCCGCCTGTACGTCTTGCCGTACGGCCCCGGCTTGCTGAACGGCCGCTGATCCCCCGGCTCCGCGGCAGCAAACCCCGAACCCGGTTGCGTTCGCGATCGGCGGCGAAACGGCATGTTGGCGCGGAACACGCCGTCTCCGCGCGGACGTCCATGTCTCGGTGCACCACGATTCGGTAGATGAGCTCGCGCTGGTCCGCGCCTGCAGCGAGCCGGACTCCGATGCGTTCGAAGCGGCGTTCGAGGCGCTGTACGGACGCTACAAGGATCGGGTGTACTCGATCGCGTATCGCATCACGGGCGGATCCGCCGATGCGATGGACGTCATGCAGGAGGCGTTCTGCGTCTTGTTTCGCAAGATCGGCGCCTTTCGCTTCGACGCGCGCTTCTCGACCTGGCTGTTCCGCATCGTCGTCAACTGCTCGATCAATCACGTGCGGCGCGAGCAAGGTCGCCGCAGCGCCGAGAGCCTTCCCGACGAGTATGCCGCCGAGGTTGGCGACGAAGCGCCGCCGGCGGTCGCCGAGACCCGTGAGCTCGGCGAGCACATCCACTCCAGTATCCAGAGGCTGAGCCCCAAGCTGCGCGCGGTGCTGGTGCTGCGCTACCAGGAGGGACTGTCCTACGAGGAGCTGTCGGAGACCTTGCAGGTGTCGATGGGCACGGTGAAGTCGCGGCTGGCGCGGGCGCACCTGGCCCTGGAGCGCGTGCTGCGCGGCACGCTGGCGCCTTTTGGGGTCTCCGAGACCGACACGAACAAAGGAGGCGTGGCATGACCACGGGATCCAGATCGCGCGTCCCGACGCGATTCCCGACCGGGTGTCGGGAGTTTCTCCTCGATTTGGCGGCCCACGCGGAGCGGACTGCGGCTCCTTCCCACGCACGGGAGTGTCGGTCCTGCGCAGCGCGATGGCGCGCTGCGCGGCGCCAGGCCGGCCTGCTGGCAGGCCTCGCGCGTTCGAGCCCGCCCGCTGACGATGCCGACGTGATCGCTGGGATCTTCGCCCGCGTGCACGCGAGCAGTCCGCTCGCCGGACCCCTGGCGAAGGCCCTCGAGGTCGAACCCGCCCCGCGGGACGTGGCCTGGTGGGAGATCGAGCCGCGTGCCGAGACCGCGGCGGCCATGCGCGGCCTGCGCCGGTTGCGCGCGCCCGCGTGGATGCGGCACCGCGTCCGGGCGGCGGTCCGACCCGCAGCCCGCGCCGAGGGCGCCCCGACGCCTTGGGCGTGGCGGCGGGCCGGCGTCGCCGCGGCCGCCCTGGTGGCGGTCTGGCTGGTTGTGGAATTCGCCGGGACAAACGGAGGAACATCCGCCCCAACAGAAATCGTCTGGAACGTAAGGCCTGTCCCTGCAGACAGTTCGTTCTCTCTCCATGGATTGATGGAGCTGAGCCGATAGGCTCGGTACCACCGGCCGCTTGGCGGCCCCGCCCGTCTCACTCGTCGTTTTCGCCATGCACTCCCGATCCCCGACCCGACCTGGTCCAGCGCCCCGCCGCGGGCGCGGGATCCGGTGTGGCTTGGGCTTGGTGGTGGCCGGGGTCGTCGCCGGGGTCGGCCCGCACGCGGCGCAACGGCCCCTGGCCGGTGCCGATCGCGTGGGGGCGAGCGCCTCCGCCCAGGCGGATGGCCTTCGCGAGGCGCCGTTCGCGTGGCCGTGGGAGATTTCGTTCCAGCACATCCACGACGCCATGGAGCTGCGCCCGTACCGCGTCGAGCAGGTGCGGCGGATTCGCGATCGCAGCGATGGCAAGCCGTCCGAGCGCTGGCTCGAGGTGGTCGAGCGGCTGGAGCACGGCGTGCCGGCCGAACCCGGCGCGGACGCCCCGTACTCGCTGGCGTTCGTCGACCTCCTCGGTGATGGCTATGCGGCCGGTGAGCGCGCCCTGGCGGCGCGCGAGCACGGCAAGCAGGAGAGCCTGCTGTACAACTTCCAGAGCTTCCGCGTGTTCGACGCGGCCGCGGCCGCCGCCAACTACTCGATCGAGTTCGCCGGTCTTTCGGTGCGCATCGAGCGACCGGTGTATCGCGTGGTGGTCTCGCCGACGGACCGGCTGCGGCACCGCTGGCTGCTCGAGCTCGACGTCGCCACCGGCTACCCGCTGTACCGCGGTGAGTACGATGCCGATGACGTGCTGGTCGCCGAGGTCACTGCGCGAGAGTTCGCGCCCGGTGCCGACGACAACGCACCGCTGGCGGCGCGGCCGAGTCTGTGGCAGCGCCAGGCCGACGGCGCCAGCGCGCTGCAGGCCATCGGCGCCGACGCATCGAGCGCGCTTTCGCCGAGTGAGCTGCCGACCGGCTACGCGGAGGAATCGGGTTGGTTGGTGATCGACCCGCTGAGCGGCGCGCGGCGCGCGATGATCCTCTACACCGACGGCATCGATCTGCTGTTCCTCTCGGTGGCGCCCGGCGAGCGGCCGTGGGGCGATCTCGAGGGGCACGTCGTGGGCTTGCACTACGACGCGGCGGGCATCCTGCAGGCGACGATGCACGATGCGGGTTTCGGCTACCTGGTGATGCAGCGCGGCTCGGAAGCGATCCTGCGAGGCGTGATGAACGCGTTCTACGCGCGCATCGTCAGCGAGCGTCGTCGCCGCGACGGGCGATGAACATCGCCCAGTCGGCGCCGCAAACGTCGTCGGCAACGAGCTGTCGGTCGGCGCGGAACAGCGCGCCGAGCACGCGGTTGTGCTGCCAGTTCGCCGGCAGGTAGGCGTGCTCCTGCCCGGCGAGGACCGGCGTCAGCAGGGGGCCGCCCGCCTCGGCGTAGGTCAGCAGCTCGAAGCCGGCCTCCGAACAGCGCGCCAGCAGTTGGTCTGATTGCGGGGCGGGCGTCGCGCGGCGCAGCTCTGCGTCGACGTCTTCGAGGGTGGCGTGGTGCGGCTTGAGCGAAGTTGGGACGAACGCGGCCAAGAACCTCTGCGCGGCGTCGCGCTGTCTGCGCGGCCACTCGAAGCCCGCCGGGCCGACGTATTCCTGCGCGAGCACGACCGCGCCGGCCGCCAACCGGGCGCGCAGCCGTGACCACAACCGGGCCAGGTCGCCGCTGCGGTGCACCGAGTGCATGGTCACCGCGGCCGCGAAGGCCGGCCCATCGGTCGGCGGCTCCTCGAGCTGCCCGTCCCGCACGTCGACGTGACTCAGCCCGTGCTCGGCGGCGAGCGCCCTGGTCTGGGCGGCCAGGCCGGCCTCGGGTTCGACGACCACGAAGTGATGCTCGGGGCGCCGCCGGGCGAGGGCAATGAGCCGGTGGGGATGGGTCGCGCCGAGACACAGCACGCGCGCGCCCGCCGGGGTCCGGCCCTGCAGCTCGGATGCCGCCGCCTCGCCGTGATCGGCGGGTTGGCCGAACGCGCACATCGACGCGTACCAGTGCAGCACGGGGTGGTCGAACAGTCTCGAGTGCGCTTGGGACAACATCGCCGCGGAGTGTTGCGCTCACACAACACGCCCTAGCAGATTCGACGGGATGTCGATCTGCGGCAACATCTAAACGGCTGGCCGGCGGGATCCGGGGCCAGCCGCTGCATGCACGCACGCCCGACTGGCACGCTGCCATCGGCAGTTGCGGAGTTTTCGTCGGGATTTGGTGCAATCGGCACGTGGCGTGCGACCCGTCCTGGCGTTCGCCGCTCCCGCAGAAAGAACCGCATGGACACTCACCACCACAACGCGCACGACGACGACTCCAAAAGCTTGAGCTCTGCCGAGTATCGCGCCAGGCTGCTCACCAAGCTGAACTGTCTGATCGCAGTGCTCGAGGTGGCGATTGCCAAGATCTCCCGCAGCATGGATCTTCCCGGTGCCAACGAAGAGCGCTTGCTCAAGATTCAGAGCAATCTGAAGAACACTCTGAGCATCTGCAATCGCGCCAAGCAGACGCTGGAGAACTCGATGGACGACGAGGCTCCCGCAGCCCGGCTTCCCGCGCCGGCTCGCCGCAGGATGACCTATCGCGACTACGTCGAGCTCAGCAGCATCGACGAATACAACAAGTTCAAGAAGCTGCCGCCGATTTCGACAGCTGACATCGGTAGTACCGATCTCGACGAGCTGATCTCCCGCCTGGCCGGCGGTTGAGTCGCTCCGTCGACCTGACGCATTTCTGTCTCCCGCAGTTGGAAGAGCGGTCGGCTTGGTCCGGCCGCTCTTCTTTTTTTGGCTGGCCCACCCGCGGAGGGCCACAAGTCCTTGACTTGCGCCGGTTCGGATGCCGATCCACCCGAGTGGATGACTGCGGTACTGGACAAGAGTCGGACTCAGCTGGCGACGGTGCTGGTCGTCGACGACGACCCCTGGGTCCACCGGTTCTTCGAAGAGAAGCTCGGCGACGCGCAGTACGAGGTGCACGAGGCGACTTCGGTCGCCGGTGCCCTCGAAGCCGCGACGGACAACGAGTTCGACATCATTCTCTTGGACGTCGGCTTGCCCGATCAGTCCGGGCTCGAGGCTCTGCGCCGCTTGAAAGCGCGTGGACTGTCGGCGGGTGTGGTGATGATGTCGGGGGATGGCCAAGCCCAGCTCATCGTCGAGGCGATGCGGTTGGGGGCGCTGGACTTCCTCACCAAACCGCTGGACCCTGAAAAGGTGCTGGCCACGGTGGGATTGGCGGCGCGCGCCGGCCGACTCGAGCGCGAGAACCGGCGGCTGACCAACAAGCTGCGGGAGCTGTCCGCCGGCACCGAGATGGTCGGCTGCAGCCCGGCCGCCCGCCGGTTGGCGACGGTGATCCGCCGCGTGGCGGAGAGCGACGCGACCGTGCTGATCGAGGGCAAGCCCGGCTCCGGCAAGACCACCGCGGCAGAGCTGGTGCACCACAGCGGTCGGCGTTCCTCGCGGCCGTTGATCAGCGTCACCGCGGACACCACCACTGCCGAAGCGCTCGAGCAGCAGCTCGACGACGCCAATCGCAGCACGCTGGTGCTGGAAGACATCGACCTGATGCCGGCGGCGGCGCAGTCGCGCCTCGTGCGCTACCTGAAAGAGCGTTCCAACCGCAACGTCGCGGCCGATCGGCCGGACGTCCGGATCATCGCGACCACGTCGGCGCGCCTGCCGGAGCAGGTCGCGCGCGGCAAGTTCCGCGAGGACCTCTACTACCGCCTCAACGTGTTCCCGGTGGTGGTGCCTTCGCTGCAGGAGCGCAAGGACGACATCGCCCTCCTGGCGACGCACTTCCTGCGCATCGCCGCCGAAGCAGACGGCCAGACGCACAAGGGCTTCACCGCCTCGGCGATGATCCTGCTCGAGAGCCACCCGTGGCCGGGCAACGTCGCGCAGCTGCAGAACGCGGTCGTGCGGGCGCACGCTCTCGCCGCTGGCAAGCCGCTGGACTCGACCCACTTGCTCGGACCATCGACCGGCATCACCGTCGATGACGTGCAGACGACGGTCGCGCCGCTGCGCCCGCGCGAGGACGACGAAGAGGAGGAGGTCCGCGAAGAGGACATCCTGCCGCTCGACGCCGAGGAGAAGCGGCTGTTGGCGCGCGCGCTGCGCGCCACCAAGGGCAACGTGCGCCGCGCGGCGCAGCTGCTGCGGATCGGCCGCGCGACTCTGTATCGCAAGATCCAGATCTACAAGCTGCGGCTGCACTGACGCAGGCTGGTGGGTCGCGAAGCGCGCGGCTGGCTTCGAGCGCTGACGTCAGGCAAGATCGGCCATCAAGCTGTGCAGCGACTCCGGGGTTTCGTAGTGCCGCGCCAACAGAGCCGGCGCCAAGAACTCGAGGCTCTCGCGCAAGCGGCCCTCACCCACGGCCGCGCGCCAAGCAGCCAAGCGCTCCGTCGTTGCGCGGCCGGCAATCGGCCCCGTCGGCTCGCTGAACGCCGTGCGTTGCCTCATCTGTTCGCGGCAGAACTTCTCGACTTCCGGCGCTAGTGGAATCTCGAGCCACTCGAAAATCGCGCGCGCTTGCCCGAGGTCGTCGCCGACCAGGTCCTCGTGCCGCAGTTCGAGATACTGCCGGTTCCCGACCGCTGTCCCGAAGTCGGCAGCCGTCTGTACGTGTCCGACCGCGATCGAATGCGCTTGCTCGGGCGTCGCCCACGGCCGCCCGCCCGCGTCGTGGCGTTTCTGCAGCAACGACGCCACAACCGCCCTCGGGTCGCGCACGATGTGGATATAGCGAGACGCCGGAAAGAACTCGTGGATTCGTGTCAGCGTCTCCGGATGCGCCGCGTAGCGCGGGTTCTTGTCGCCCCAGTAGCAGGCTTCGGAGTCCAGTGATCGATAGAACTTGCGGATTTGGTCGGGGAGTTCGCGACGCAGGAACGCGACGAACTCGGCGCGGTGCTGTGACACGACACTGTCGTCGGACGCGAGATCGAAGGAACGCCGCATCCAGTTCAGGATCCTGGATTCACGCGTCAGAACGATCCGGGGGTGGGCGTTGACGAGCGCGCGGAGATAGGTCGTGCCGGAACGCGGCGCGCCGAGAATCAAGATGGGGTCTGGGCTCGAGAACATCTCCACCTTCGGCTGTCGGGTGCGACCGATCCGTGCCCGTGCCCGGCATGGGCCTGGTGCAGACAGCGAACCAGCACCTCGACGATATCCGCTCGCCGTTGGTGGCGACCTCCCGGTCACGCTGACGCTCGCTCTCGCGGTAAGCTGGCGGGCGGACCGGGACCTGGACCGGATCCCGTCCAGCTGCTGACCAGGCGAGCGATCGGCGCGAAGGCTGGCTGCAATGCCCCGCTCGGCAGTGCCTACGGCTCCATGGCGATCGACATCCTCTACCACGACGAGCACCTGCTGGTGGCCGACAAGCCGACCGCCGTCCTCGTCGTGCCGGCGCCGGGGCGGCGTGGCGAGACCGTGCTGGCGCGGCTGGGCAAACAAGTGGGCGCTCGACTGCACGCCGTGCATCGTCTCGACGAGGACACCACGGGTGTGCTCGTCGTGGCGCGGACGACCGCCGCGAAGGCGGCACTCGAGCCCTTGTTCCGCCGCCATCAGGTCGAGCGGATCTATCTCGCGCTGGTGCGGCGCGCGCCGCAGCCGCCGGCGGGCCGGATCGAGTCGCGGTTGCGCGAGGATGCGCGCGGCGTGGTGCGCTCGGTGGCGCGTGGGGGTGAGCGGGCGGTCACCCACTACGAGACGTTGGCCAAGAGGCTGGGCGCGGCGCTGGTGCGCTGCCGGCTGGAGACCGGGCGGCGCAATCAGATCCGCGCCCATCTGGCAGAGCTGGGCAGTCCTATCTTGGGAGACCGCAAGTACGGCGATCGGGGAGCGGCCTCGCGGCCGCTGCTGCACGCGCAGCGGATCGAGTTCCGCCACCCGCTGGCCGAGCGCCAGGTGTGCGTCGAGGCCGCACCGCCGGCGGCGTTCCGCGAGGCAGCGCAGGGCCTCCTCGAAGCGCCGTAGAGCAGGGTTCACGGCGGTTTCCGGGGCGTGCTGTCAGTATCCTTTCGCGGTCCCCGTTGCCCCACGCCGTCGTCAGCTCCCTCCCGACGCTGCCCAAAGCGGCGGCGTCCGAAGCCGCCCAACCAGTGCTGGCGCGCCTGTCGTACGTGCTGGCGTGGGGCTTCTTGCTGTTCGCGCTCCTCTTGTTCTGCAGCGGCGGCTGGCAGGCCTTCGCCACCGATCCAGCGCCGCGCCACGCGATCGTCGCCGGCGTGCTGTTCTTGCTGGCGGGTGAGCTGGCGCGGCGGCACCACACGGGTCTGGCGGCGGCTTGTATCGGCGCCGGGCTGGCCTCGGCAGTGCTCGGCTTCGCGGTGCGGCCCGTGCCACTTGGCGTCAGCTTGGTCGCCTGCGGTGCCGGCGCGATCTTGGCGCGCGGTGCCTGGGGTGAGCGCGAGCTGCGGCGGCGGCTGAACGCCACCGAGGAGTCGGCAGCCGAGCTGCGCGGCCTCCTCGAGCACGCATTGCGCGTGGGCACGGCGGGCGACTTGGCGGCGCTGGTCGCCCACCAAGTGCGCAATCAGCTGCAGCTGATCGACGGCGAAGCGGTGCTCGCCCAGCTGGATGGTGCCGAGGGGCTGGCGCCGCGGTTGCGCTGCATCCGCGAGGCGACGGCGAAGTCGGCCGACCTGATGACGCAGTTGCTGACGCTCGCGCACCCCGGCCGCGGCGAGGTCCGCCACGTCGATCTGTCCGGGCAGGTGGTGGAGCTGGCCGAGCGCTTGCGTGGGTTGTTGCCACAATCGATCGGCCTGGCCGTCGAGCCGGCGATCGAACGGGTGACCGTCGCCCTCGACCCGCGCGATCTCGAGCACGCGGTCCTCAACCTCGTCATCAATGCCAAGCACGCGATGCCGGACGGCGGCGAGCTGGTGCTGACCGTCCGGGTCGGCGAGGAGCACGTGGCGCTCACCGTGCGGGACACCGGGTGCGGGATCCCGCCGGCGATGCTGGAGCACGTGTGCAAGCCCTACGTGACGACCAAGCCGCGCGGGGAGGGCACCGGTTTGGGGCTCGCCGCGGTGCGTCGCTTCGTCGAGGAGGCCGGCGGAACCCTGCGGGTGCAGAGTGCGCTCGGCGAGGGGAGCGCGTTCGAGATGCGGTTTCCGATCGCGCGCGCGGACGGTGAGCGCGATGCCGGCGCGGCGGTGCGCGGTCGCACCGCGCGGCAGCCGACCGGCACGTAGCCGCCCTACGGCGACGCCAGCGACACCGCGCGGCCGAGCCGCTCCGACAGCACGCCCGCCAGCACCTGCTCGAGCGGACCGCGCCCCTTGGTGTCGACCCACCGTTCGCCGTCGTGCTCGAAGTGCCACGCGGTGGCGCCGGCGGCCAACCAGATCTGATGCGCCGCGGTCTGCCGGTTCATGATGCACTTGCCGCCGTCGGCGAACTCCATCGTCAGCACGCCCATGGCGAGGTCGACGTCCACCTCGTCGGGATCAAATTGTTCGAGCTGCGTGAGCACGGACTCCATGAAGCGGTCCGCGTCGCGCTGGAATTCGAGGTCGGTGCGCATCGATAGGCCGGCCACAAAAAAAGAGTGGCCGAAGATCGCGAGGATCTTCGGCCACTACTTAGTTCCCGGCCAGTATTGCCCTCTCGAATTCACCGTGGGCCTCCCTGCCGGGGTCCGCGGTGAACGCGGCCGGGAACGCTCGTCCCATGCACCCATGTAGACGTTCGAGAGAGCGTTTCTTTCCCGATTGAGTTCAGGTTTTTTGCAGATCGGGCTAAAGGCCCGTTTTGGTGACGGCTCGCTGCAGCCACTCGTCGAGCAGATCGGCGACCGTGACGCCGTCGGCGTCGGCCTCGAAGGACAGCACGACACGGTGGCGAAGTGCTGCCAGCATGGGGGCTTGCAAGTCCTCGAGCGAGACGCTGGCGCGCTGGTCGAGGAGGGCGCGCACCTTGGCGGCCAAAATGATCGCCTGGCCGGCCCGGGGACTTGCTCCATAGCGGACCAGCCGTTTGGTGCGCGCGTCCGCGGGGGCCCGCTCGGGGTCGGTGGCCGCCAGCAGCTCGGCGACCAGCCGCACCAACGGCTCGGCGCACAACACCTGGCGCGCGAGGGCGCGCAGCTCGAGCAGCTCGTCGCCGGCGAGCACCCGGCGCAGCACCGGTGGTTCGTCGCTGGTGGTGTCGTCGAGGATCCTGACCACGTCGTCCAGGGCGGGAGTGCGCACCACCAGCTTGAACATGAATCGGTCGAGCTGGGCCTCGGGTAGCGGAAACGTGCCCTCGAGCTCGATCGGGTTCTGCGTGGCGATCACCACGAACGGCGACGGCAGCGCGTGGGTCGCGGTGCCGACCGTCACCGCGTGCTCCTGCATGGCCTGCAGCAGCGCGGACTGCGTCTTCGGCGTGGCCCGGTTGATCTCGTCGGCGAGCACCAAGTTGGCGAACAGTGGTCCCGGCTGGAAGCGGAACTGGCGGCCGTGCTCGGCCTCCTCCAGGATCATCGTGCCGGTGACGTCGGCGGGCATCAGGTCGGGGGTGAACTGCACCCGCGAGTACTCGAGTCCGAGACAGCTGGCCAACGAGCGCGCCAGCAGGGTCTTGCCCAGACCTGGCAGCCCCTCCAGCAAGACGTGGCCGCCGGCGACCAGCGCGATCAGCAAGTCGTCGATCAGCGCATCCTGGCCGTGGACCACGCGCTGGATCTCGGCGCGCAGCACGCGCACGCGGTCGGTGAGCGCCGCGACGCGGTCGCGCAGCGCGGCGCCGGGGTCGGTGGCGGATCGAGAGTCGGCCATGCGCGCGATTGTAGGTGCGCGGCCGCGCAGGGCGTTGGTTAGACTCCGTTCGTGCCGTCGTCGAAGTGGCTTGCAGTGATGGTGTTGGCGATGACGCTCGCCGGTTGCGGCGGCATTTCGCCGCGACCCGCCGTGCTGGCGGCCCGCGAGCCCACCGCCGTGACCCTGGACGAGGACCAGCAGCGCCGACTGGCGGCGCACGTGCAGCAGGCCCTGACCCACGTCGGCGCCGAGGAGTGGCAGCTGGCTCGGCGCGCCGCGCGCGCGGCGCTCGCCCTCGACCCGCGTTGTGCCCGGGCGCACGCCGTGCTCGGTCGCTGCCGGATGGCGGCGGCGATGGCGATCGACCCGCCCGACCTGCCGACCTGGCGGCAGGCCGAGGGCGACCTCGCGCTGGCCGCGCGCCTCGCGCCGACCGATGCCGAGATCGCGCTGTTGCACGCCGACCTGCTCACCGCCGACGGCCACTGGAGCGCGGCGCGCACCGCGCTCACCGGTGCCCTCGCCGCGCAGCCCGATCATCTCGAGCTGCTGCGCAGGGCCGGCCGGTTGAGCTACGAGCTCGGCGACGAGCGGGGCGCGGTGCCGCTGCTCGAGCGGTTGGTCGACCGGCAGCCGGCGGCGGAAGAGCGCTTCATGCTGGCGCGGTGTCGGTTGCAGATCGCCGAGACCGCGGTGCGCGAGGGCGTCGCCGCCGGCGAGCGCGACCCGCTGGTGCGCGCCGCGATCGCCGAGTTCGCGCGCTATCGCGACGCCGTGCCGCAGGATGCCGAGGGTCACGCCGGCGAGGCCTTCGCCCGGCTGCTCGCGCTGCGCGCCGGCGGCGGCGGCGGCCCGGCGGCCGAAGCGGCCGAGGCGGCCGCGCTCGACGCGATCGACGCCCTGCTGGCGACCGCGTCGCGGCTGGACCCCGGCGCCCCACAGCACTGGTTCAACCGCGGCGTGGTCGCCGAGATGCGCGGCGACCCCGACACCGCGCGCAGCCGGTTCAGTCGCGCTCTCGAGAGCAACCCGCGCTACCTGCCGGCGCTCCTCAACCTGGCGGCCAGCCTCGCCGCCGACGGCCGCGGCGACGAAGCGGTCGCCTACGTCCGCCGCGCGCTGGACCTGCAGCCCACCGATGACGAGCGCCGGCGGCTGCTCGAGTTTCTCGACCGCCAAGAGGGCGACTCCACCGACTCAGCGGGGCTACGGCCGTAACCAAACTCGGATGCCGCTCTTGCCGGAGCGGTATCGAAGTCCTGACGACGACCGGCCTTCGGAAAGGTTGTCGCCGCGCGAAGATTCTCGGCCCCGGACGCTCAGCGCGCTAGGGTTTCTGCCCCGCCCAACGACTCCTTCGAGGCACTCATGGCACTACTGGAAGGCAAGATCGCCGTCGTGTTCGGCGTCGCCAACAAGCGTTCGATCGCCTGGGGCATCACCAAGGCGCTCGCCGATCACGGGGCCAAACTGGCGCTCAACTACCAGAACGACCGTATGCGGCCGGCGGTGGAGAAGCTGGCCGAAGAGCTGGATCAGGAGCCCTACCTGGCGGAGTGCGACGTCACCGATGGCCGGCAGATCGAGACGTTCTTCGGGGGGGTCGGTGCCGAGCTGGGGGGTGTGGACGCGCTGGTGCACTGCATCGCGTTCGCCAAGCGCGAGGAGCTCGGCGGCCACTTCGTCGAAACCAGCCTCGACGGCTATCAGCTGGCGCAACACGTGTCGGCCTACTCCCTGGTCGAGCTCGCCCGTCACGCGGCGCCACTGATGGACGGCCGTGACGGCGCGGTGGTGTCGCTGTCGTACTACGGCGCCGAAAAGGTGGTGCCCAACTACAACGTCATGGGCGTGGCCAAGGCGGCGCTCGAGGCGTCGACGCGCTACCTGGCCGCCGACCTCGGGCCGCGCGGCATCCGCGTCAACGCCATCTCCGCGGGCCCGATCAAGACCCTGTCGGCGATGGGCGTGAGTGACTTCGGCTCGCTGCTCGAGAGCATCGCGCAGAAGTCGCCGCTGCGGCGCAACGTCTCGCAGGACGACGTCGGTCAGACCGCGGTGTTCTTGCTGTCGGACATGGCCCGGGGCATCACCGGCCAGACGGTCTACGTCGACGCCGGCTACTCGATCATGGGCGCCTGAGGTCGGTCCTCCGCGCGGAGCCGGCTCAGCCGCGCGCGGCCAAGAACAACGCGGCCTTGGCGAATACCTTGCGCGCCGCGGTGGTCCATGGCACCAGCGCATCGTCCGGTCTGGCGGCCGTCAAGTTGGGACCGGGGCGGATCGGGTGCTGGGCCTGGTGCACGATCAAGCGGATACGGTGGTGGGTGATGGAGTGCCGCACCGTGGTGACCACCGGCCCCACTCGGGTCGAGATGCCGAACCGCGCGCGCAGCGCGGACTCGAGGTCTCCTGGGTTCGGCGCCGGCACCAACAGACCGGCGCCGGGGAGTTCGAGCTGGCCTTGGTTGACCTCGCCCTCGGCGATGCGCGTGCCGAGCACCCGGCCGCGCGACACCGGCACCAGCAGGGCGCGGGCGACGACCTCGACCATGGCGCGGCGGCGGGGCACCGCCGGCAGCTGGTCGACGATCCCGCGGGCCCGCGCCACGCAATCCACCGCCAGGGGGCAGTCGTCGCAGCGCGGCGTCTTGGGAGTGCACACCGTCGCGCCGAGTTCCATCAGGGCCTGGTTGAAGTCGCCAGGCCGTCGCTGGTCGAGCCAGTCGGCGGCGGTGGCGCGGATCTCGCCGGCCGCCGGTTGCCGCTTCGGTGGATCCTCGATGGCGCGGTGTCGGGCGAGCACGCGCTCGACGTTGCCGTCGACCGCTGGCACAGCGAGGCCGAACGCGATCGAGCCGATGGCGCCCGCGGTGTACTCACCGACGCCGGGCAGGCTGCGCAGCCCGTCGACCGACGCCGGCACCTCGCCGCCGTGCTCCGCGATCAGCCGCTGGGCGGCCGCCCGCAGCAGGCGCGCGCGGTTGTAGTAGCCCAGGCCGCGCCATGCCGCGAGCAGGGTGTCGTCGCTGGCTTCGGCCAGGGCTGCCGGTGTCGGAAACTTCTGCAAGAACGCGGGATACAACCGCGCAACAACCTCGACCCGGGTCTGCTGCAGCATGATCTCGCTGACCCAGATGGCCCACGGGTCGCGCTGCTCGCGCCACGGCAGTGCCCGGTGGTGCGCGTCGTACCAGGCCAGCAGCCGCCGGGTCGGACTCGTGCGCACGGTTCCCACCCGCTTGATTATGGCGACGTTACCCCAGCAGAATCCAGGACTTGCGCAAATCGGTTGCGTTCCCCCGGCGGCGGCCGCGCAGCGCGACTACCGCGCACCTTCGCCAGTGTCAGCGCCGGCGCTCGAATCGCGCTCGAGCCCCAGGCGGGCGCGGAGGTCGGCCTCGGCGCGCTCCAGCTTCTGCTCGAGCTCGGCGCCGTCGTGGTGTTCGCCGTAGAGCGTGATCCGGATCCCGTCACCACCGTCCGGCCCCGACAGCCGGGCGCGGCTGTGGGTGCCCGGGTAGCGGCGCGAGAGATCGGCCAGGACCCGACTGAGCGCCGACTCGTCCCGGCCGGGGTATTCGATCCGGCGCACCAGCTTGTGCACGCCACGGCTGGCGGTGGAGATTTCGGGCAGCACGTACAGATCGAACATGCGCTGCATCTCCTGCGGTACCCCGGGCAGCATGAACAGACGAGTGGGGCCGACCTCGAGCGAGACCGCGGGGCCGGCGCCGATCGGGTTCTCGAGCGCGGTGGCGCCTTCGGGCAGCATCGCCATCTTGAGCCGGTCCTCGTTGAGGTCGGGGTTGCGGACGATGCCCTTCGCGTAGAGGCGCCGGTAGGCGGTCGCCAGCATGCCGGCGGCGGCCTCGTCGCGCGCCAGCGGCAGGCCGCATGCCTCGGCGACGCTCTCGCGGGTGTTGTCGTCGTGCCCCGGGCCCATGCCCCCGGTGGTCAGCAGGTAGCGCGGCTGCTGCGCGATCGCCGCGCGGAAGGCCGGCACCATGGCCTCGGCGTGGTCGTCCAGCACCTGGATGCCGAGCACGCGGCAGCCCGCGTCGGTCAGCTTGCCCGCCATGAAGTTCGCGTTGCGGTCGAGGACGAGACCCTCGAGAAGCTCGCGGCCGACGCAGAAGATGGTGGCGGTGTGATCGTGCAAGCGGACGGTCCAGAGGGGCGGAATCGCCCCGCGAAGATACCGCAACGCGCGCGTTGATAGCCACATTCGGGCGCGCGAAGATAGGAGCAGACAACCCGGCTCCGGCCCGCGGCAGCACAGCCCATGAGCGATTCGTCCCCTCCGACCTCCGGCGGCACCATCACCGATCTCCAGCTCGAGCAGGAGATGCGGGAAAGCTATCTAAACTACTCGATGAGCGTGATTTACAGTCGCGCTCTGCCGGACGTGCGCGACGGGCTCAAGCCGAGCCAGCGGCGGATCCTGGTCGCGATGAACGACCTGAATCTCGGCCCGCGCGCCAAGCACCGCAAGTGTGCCAAGATCTGCGGCGACACGTCGGGCAACTACCACCCGCACGGCGAGTCGGTGGTCTACCCGACCTTGGTGGGTTTGGCGCAGCCGTTCACCACCCGCTATCCGCTGGTCGACAGCCAGGGCAACTTCGGCGCCATCGACGGCAGTCCGCCGGCGGCGATGCGCTACACCGAGGCGCGGATGGGCGCGGCCGCGGTGCACATCCTCGAGGATCTCGACAAGGAGACCGTCGAGTTCCGTCCCAACTACGACGACCGCCTCAACGAGCCGGAGTACCTGCCGTCCAAGTTCCCCAACTTGCTGTGCAATGGCTCCACCGGCATCGCCGTCGGCATGGCGACCAGCCTGCCGCCGCACAACCTGCGCGAGGTCGCGTCCGCGATCAAGCTGGTGCTCGACAACCCCAGGGTCAGCGTCGACGAGATCATGCAGGTGCTGCCGGGACCCGACTTCCCGACCGGCGGGACGATCATGGGCCGCTCGGGTCTGCGCGCCGCCTACTTGACCGGCCGGGCCAACATCCAAGTGCGCGGCACCTACCACATCGAGGAGCGGCGCAACCGCAAGCAGATCGTCTTCACCGAGGTGCCCTACCAGGTGAAGATCAACACCATCCTCGAGCGCATCGTGCACCTGGCCAAGACCGGTCAGATCGACACGATCGCCGACGTCAACGACGAGACCAGCGACCGGGTCGGCCTGCGACTGGTGGTCGAGCTCAAGCGCGGCGTCGACGACGAGAGCGTGACGCTCAACCAGCTGTTCAAGCTGAGCCCGCTGCAGAGCACGTTCAGCATCATCAATCTGGCGATCGATCGCGGCCAGCCGCGCACGCTCGGTATCAGGCCCCTGCTCGAGGCGTACCGCGACCACCGCTTCGACGTGATCCGCCGCCGGACCCGCTACCTGCTGCGGCGGGCGGAGGAGCGGCTGCACATCCTCGAGGGTCTGCGCATCGCCGTCGCCAACATCGACGAGGTGGTCGAGACCATCAAGACGTCGTCCAGCACCGACGAGGCGCGCACGAGGCTGCGCGAGCGTTTCGAGCTCACCGACCTGCAGGCCCGCGCTATCCTCGACATGCGGCTGCGGACGCTGACCGGGCTGGAGATCGAGAAGCTGCAGGCCGAGTACGACGAGGTCCGCGAGAAGATCGCCTACTACAAGGAGATCCTGGAGAACGAGTCGGTGGTGGTGCGTCTGGTCAAGAAGGACCTCGACGAGATGGTCTCGGCGTTCGGCGACGAGCGGCGCACCAAGATCTCCGAGGAGGAAGTGCAGAGCTTCGTCGACGAGGACCTGATCGCCGAGGAGATGATGGTGGTGACGGTCAGCCACCAGGGCTACATCAAGCGCACCCCGCTCGATCAGTACCGCAGCCAGGGGCGCGGGGGCAAGGGTGTGCAGGCGGGCGAGACCAAGGAGGGCGACTTCTTGGCGCAGCTGTTCGTCGCCAGCACGCACGACTACTTCTTGTTCTTCAGCGACCGCGGCCGGGTCTACTGGCGCAAGGTCTATCAGCTGCCGCAGTTCAGCCGCACTGCGCGCGGCCGTTCACTGGCCAACGTGGTGCAGACCCAGGTCGAGGACGAGCGCATCACCAAGATCCTGCGCGTCGAGGACTTCGACGACCGCTTCCTGCTGACGGCGACGGAGAACGGCCTGATCAAGAAGACGCCGCTCGAGGCCTACAGTCGGCCCAAGCGGGGCGGCATCATCGCGGTGGGGCTCGACGACGCCGACCGGCTGATCGGCGTCGGGCTGGCGCGCAAGGGCGAGTCCATCGTGCTCGGCACCGCCGGCGGCATGGCGATCCGCTTCGACGAGGGCGATGTTCGCGCGATGGGGCGCAGCGCTCGTGGAGTGCGCGGCATCAAGCTCAAAGACGGCGACCAGGTCGTCGACATGGTGATCACCGACGAGGGCCGCAAGCTGCTGACGATCTGCGAGAACGGCTACGGCAAGCGCACGCCGGTGGAGGACTACCGGGTGCAGGGTCGCGGTGGCCAGGGCCTGATCGACATCCGCACCACGGAGCGCAACGGCAAGGTGGTCGAGCTGCTGGCGGTCGGGGATCACGACGAGCTGATGATGGTCTCCGCCGCCGGGCAGATCGTGCGCACGCCGGTCTCCGGCATCAGCGTGGTCGGACGCAACACCCAAGGAGTGCGCTGCATCACCTTGGCGGACGACGATCGCCTGGTCTCGTGCGCGCTCGTCGCCAACGAAGAACCCGGAGGTGATCTCGATCCGGCCCCCGATGGGGCTGCCGGCGGGGCGCCCGGTGGCGACCCCGATGCGCCCGCCGCGCCGGAGCCGAGCGAGGAGTGAAGCGATGGGACCCCTTCAGCAACGGCTCACCGACGACATGAAGACGGCGCTCAAGGCGGGCGACAAGCCCCGCTTGGCCGTGCTCCGCTTGATGATCGCGGCGCTCAAGGATGTGCAGCTGAAGGTCGCGCGCGACGACCTCACCGAGGCGGAGGAGACCGAGGTGCTGCAGAAGGCGGTCAAAGCGCGTCGCGACGCCGTGGCCCAGGCGCGCGAGCTCGGCCGGCAAGACGTGGTCGACGCCGAGTCGGCCGAGATCGAGGTGATCCAGGGCTACTTGCCGCAGATGTTATCGGGCGATGCGCTGATGGCGGCCGTGCGCGAAGTGGCGGCCGCGGTCGACTACTCGGGGCCGCGCGACACCGGCGCGTTCATGAAGGAGTTCATGGCTCGCTACAAGGGGCGCGCCGAGGGTCGCGAAGTGCAAGCCGCGCTCAAGCAGCTGTAGCGAGCGACCGCCAGCGGCGCCCGCCCTCACCACGGGATCCGCAGCGGTGTCGCGCCGGGCACGCACGCGTAGCCCGAGAAGTCGGTGACGCCCGCTTCGCGCAGGACGTCTTCGTCGAGCAAGGCTTGGCCGGTGCGCTGTGCCGGATCGGTCTTGACGATCGCGACCGTGGCGTCGGCGACGATGTCGGCCTTGCGCCAGTCGCGCTCCTGTCCCAGCCCCAAGTTCTTGGTCGCCAAGCTCTCGATCAGCGTCACCGGCCAGAGCGAATTGACCGCGATGCCGCTGCCGGCGAGCTCGCCCGCCAGGCCGTGCGTGATCATCGTCATGCCGAACTTGGAGATCATGTACGCGATGCGGCCCGCACACATGCGCGGCTCGATCGGCGGCGCCATGTTGACGATGTGGCCGAAGCCGGCCGCGCGCATCGACGGCAGCACGGCCTGGCAGGCGTAGAACGGGCCGCGGCAGTTGACGTCCATCACCAGGTCGAAGCGCTTGGCGGGGGTCTCCTCGATCGGTTTCCACCAAGCGGCGCCGGCGTTGTTGATCAGAATGTCGATGCGGCCGAACTTCGCCAGCGCCTGCTCCACGGCCGCCTCGATCTGCTCGACCTGGCGCACGTCGGTCTGCACCGGCAGGGCGCGGCGACCGAGCGCCTCGACCTCGGCGGCGACGTCGACGATCGTCCCGGGGAGGACTCGGTGCGGCGTCATGGATTTGGCGGCCAGCACGACGTCACAGCCCTCGCGCGCCAGCGCCAGGGCGACGGCGCGGCCGATGCCGCGGCTGGCGCCGGTGATGAGAGCCACTCGGTCGGTCAGGTCGTTCATCGCGATTGTTTGCCGCCCCGTCGTTCGCGCCGACACGCTACAATGCCCGCACCATGCGCGCCGCTACCATTCTGCTGTTCGGTCTCTCTCTGACGGCCTGCAACGAGCCGCCGACGGCGACGTCGCAGCCGGTTGCCGGCGGGCTCGACGCCGCTGTGCCCCGCACCGAGGCATTGGGCGCCAAGCTCAGCGCCGACCGATACGAATTGATCGCCGATGGCGTCTACGAGGGCCCGGCGCTCGACGTCGCCGACGTTTTGGCCGAGCCGGCGCGCTTCGCCGGTGATCAGCCGCTGCGCCTGGCGGGCGAGATCGTGTCCGTCTGTCAGAACAAGGGTTGTTGGCTGCGCATGGGCTCGGATGAGACCAACCTCTTCGTCAAGTTCGGCCAGTGCGACCGCTATGTGCCCAAGGACGCCGCCGGCCGCGCGGTGTTGGTCGAGGGTCTGCTGACGATGGAGGAGGTATCGGTCGACGAGCAGCGCCACTTGCTCGAAGACGCCGGCAAGCACGAAGAGGCGGCGCAGGTGAGTGCCCCGGTGCGCCAGCCGCGCTTCCAGGCCAGCGGAGCCGCCATCGCCAAGGCGCAGTGACCCCGATTGGGCGGGTGCCGAGGCGAAAGCGCGGAGTTTCGCGGTCCCCCCCGCGCTGTGGGGTTGGCGGTGCCGCCCCACCGCCCGCGCCGGGTTAGGATTCTCGGCCCACCGCCCGCTCGTCCAGGAGCCCCCCGTGCAACCGATCTCTACTATCCTCGCCCTGCTCGGTGCCGCGCTGCCGGCGCAGGACCCGCCCTCGACCGATGCGGCGCTGGTCGGCGAAGCGCCGATCGCCGAACCCGCCGATGGCATCCGGATCGATGGTGTCGCGCTGGACAATGCCCGCTGCATCCACGATCCGCGCGGTGTTCTGCAGGTCTCCGGCAAGCTGGACGGGGTGCGCCGCGCGTGGCGGATTCGTTTTCCCGAGCTCGCGCTGTTGGAGCCCGAGGTGCACGAGATCGGGAAGAGAGAGGATCAAGTCCGCGTGCTGGTCTTTCACGCCGATCGCGCCGCTCCCGCGCAAACGGGCGAGACGGGCGGGGATGGGGTGGGTGCCCCGGCTGCACCGGCGCGGGTGTGGGAGCCGATGTCGAACGGGCGGTTGGTGGTCACGCGCCACGATCTCGATCGCTTCGAGGGAGCCATCAAGTGGCGTGACGAGAGCAAGCTGCGCACGGTCGAGGTCTCATCAGCGGTGGAGGTGCGCCGCGTTCGGCAGCCGTCGGTGATCGGCGCGCCCGAGGAGCAGCCTGCGTCGCCGGCGCCGGCCGACCAGCCCGCCCCGGAGGACTTGGTGTTCTGTGCCATCGGCAACACCGGCACCGGCATGCCGGGGGCGGCGCGCGTGGTGTCCCAGATCGCGGACCTGGCCGCGAGTGGTCCGCTCGACATGGTGTTGCTCACCGGCAACGTGCTGGGGCCCAACGGCGTGCAGTCGCGCGATGACGGTGCCTGGCAGACCTACTTCGAACACCTGTTCGACCGCCAGCGGCTGGACGTGCCCTTCTACGTCGCGCTCGGCGCGCAGGAGCGCGAGGGCGACGAGTCGGCGATGATCAACTACGGCGGCTTCGGCACGCGCTGGACGTTCCCCAAGTTCAGCTACTCGTTCGAGCTCGAGAGCCATGGCCAGAAGTTCTTGTTCGTCAGCGCCGACACGATCTCGATGGTGCAGGACTTGACCGACCCCCTCGCCCGGGCGGCCAACCGTTTCGTCACCCAACCCGTCGACCAGCGCGAAGCCGATTGGAAGATCGTGTTCGGCCACCTGCCGCTCTTCAGCGGTGGCCCCATCGGCAGGGACCCAGCGTCGGCCGAGCTGCGCAAGCGACAGATCAACTGGTTCGAGAAGGGCGGCGTCGATCTCTACATCGGTGGCGCCGACCACACCATCGAGCTCATCGGTCCTCACCGCGGCACGTTCCACGTCAATGCCGGTGGCGGTGGTGGACCGGAGACGGCCGATCCGGTGCACTGGCAGGACGACACGGTGTACGCGTTCACCGGTGGTGGCTTCGTGTGGTTCCGCTTCGACGGCAAGCAGCTCGAGGTCTCCCTGCGGGACATCGATGGTGTGGTGCGCTACACGCACTACATCACCAAGTCGTAGACCGCCGGCGGAACTCAGTCCCTTGCCGCTTCAGCCCTGGCAGCATCTCGGCGAAGAGCGGTTGGTGCGCTTCAAGGTGTTCGACGTCGCGCGCTGTCGGCGCCGGTCACCGCGCACCGGTGCCGAGATCGACATGTTCACGATCCGCACCCTCGACTGGGTGCACATCGTGCCGGTCACCACCGATGGCCGCTTCGTTCTCGTGCGCCAGTACCGACACGGTTCGTGCGCGTTCTCGGTCGAGCTGCCGGGCGGCGCGATCAGCGAGCCGGGCGAGTCGCCGGAGCAGGCCGCCGTGCGGGAGTTGCTGGAGGAGACCGGCTACGCCCCACGACGCATGCTGTCGTTGGGCTCGGTCAACCCCAACCCCGCTCTGTTCGGCAACCGGTGCTACACGTTCTTGGCGGAAGACTGCGACCGCGTGGCCGAGCCGCAGCTCGATCTCGGCGAAGACCTGGAGGTTCTGACCGTGACGCGCGGTGAGCTCGACGCGCTGGTGCGGCGGGGCGAGGTCGACCACGCGCTGGTCTGTGCCGGCATGTATTTGTACGACTTGCGCGCGCGCGGCTGAGCGGGCCGCACGTGCTACCAGCGGCGGACGGTGCCGTCGGTCTCCCCGACCAAGACCCGGCCGGCCATGCCGACGAACAAGCCGTTGTCGATGACACCGGGAATCGCGTTGAGCGTGCGCTCCAGCTCGGCCGGCTCGGTGATGTGTTTGAACTTGCAGTCGAGTACGTAGTTGTCGTTGTCGGTGCGCGCTGGCACGCCGTGCTCCGCGTTGCGCAGCACCGCCTCGACGCCGAGCCGCGCGATCGCGCGAGCGGCTTGTCGCCAGCCGAACGGCATCACTTCGACGGGCAGGGCGAAGGTGCTGCCGAGACGTTCGACCACCTTGTTGGCGGACACCACGACCACCAGCTCGTCCGCCGCCGCGGCGACGATCTTCTCGCGGACCAGCGCACCGCCGCCACCCTTGATCAGGACCTTGGCGCCATCCACTTCGTCCGCGCCGTCGATGGCGAGGTCCAGCGCGTCGATCGACTCCAGGTCGCCGAGGGGTAGACCCAGCTCCCGCGCGCGCCGCGCGGTCGCCTCGCTGGTCGGAACCCCGATGACATCGAGGCCTTCGTCGCGGACGCGCTGCTGGAGCCGGTCCAGAACGTGCACGAACGTCGAGCCGGTGCCGAAGCCGACGCGCATGCCGGATTCGACGAGCTCGGCGGCGGCATGGCCCGCCGCCTTCTTGGCCAGGTCGGTGGCTTGCATGGCGGTGGGCATCATGCGCAATTCACAGCCGAGGGCCGGCGTAAAACCCCCCTCTTGCCCTGGCCCGCCGCGTGGCGCAATATGAGACTGGATCTCAACTGACCGGCCGGTCTTGGCCGATCTCACCTACACCCTGAATGCAGCCCTTGACCCACGTGACCCTCGATACCCTGGCGCCCGGAGCGACCGGAATCGTTCTGCGCGTCGACGGCGGTGACGCGATCGCCGAGCGTCTCGAAGCCCTCGGGTTTTGGACCGGTACCCCGGTCTCGGTGGCGCGCTGTGCTCCGTTCGGTGACCCGGTCGAGTATCGGTTGCGCGGATTCCGGCTCGCGCTGCGCCGGGTCGAGGCGGCGCGTGTTCTGGTGACCGCGGGCACCTGAGGTGCCTGCCCGATCGACAGACAATAGATTGGACTCCGTCGCCGAGACGTCGAAGCCGCCGCTCGAGGTCGCGCTGGTCGGCCGGCAGAACACCGGCAAGACCTCGCTGCTGATGCACCTGACCGGCACCGCGCAGCGGCCGGTCAACTTCCCCGGTAGCTCGGTGGAGCGCGTACTGGGCCGCCTCGTCGTCGAGGGGCGTCCGCTCGAGATCTCCGACTTGCCCGGCATCTCCTCGATGCGCGGCGTCAGCCCGGACGAGCAGGTGAGCCTCGAGTTCCTGCGCGGACCGGCGACCAACCGCGTCGTGTGCGCGGTGCTCGACGCCTCCAAGCTCAGCGTCGAGATCGGGCTGCTCAAGCAGGTGATGGGCCTCGGCCAACCCGTCGTGGTCGCCCTCAACAAGAGCGATGTGGCGCGCGCCGAGGGGCGCGAGGTGGACACCGCGGCGTTGGCAAGCGAGCTCGGCATCGCGGTGGTCGAAACCGATGGACTGCGTGGCAAGGGCGTCGCCGAGCTGTGCTCCGCGCTGGTCGCGGCCGCCGACGGCGGTGCATGCCGTGTGCCGGAGTCGAGCGCCGACGCCATCGCGGCGCGCGTGCAGGCGCCGCCGACCGCATCGCGGCGCACGGCGAGCGATGTCATCGACTCGATCGTCCTGCACCGCATCTTCGGGGTTCCGATCCTGATGCTCGTCACGCTGGGCATGTTCCAGGTGGTGTTCACGGTGGCGGACCCGTTCGTCACCTGGATCGAGCAGCTGCAGGACACACTGACGTCGGCGATCTCGTCGGTGGTGCCGCGCGGCGCGCTGCGCAGCTTCATCAACGACGGGCTGGTCAACGGCGTCGGATCGGTGCTGGTGTTTCTGCCGCAGATCGCGCTGCTGATCGCCCTCGTCACGCTGCTCGAAGCCAGCGGCTACATGGCGCGCGCGGCGTTCATTCTCGACCGGTTGTTGCGCCGGTTCGGTTTGAGCGGCCGCAGCTTCGTGCCGCTGACGACCTCGTTCGCCTGTGCCATCCCCGGCATCTTGGCGAGCCGCATCATCACCAACGAACGCGACCGGATCGCGACGATCGTGGTCTCGCCGCTGATGTCGTGCTCGGCGAGGCTGCCGGTGTACGTCGTGCTGATCGGCGCGTTCTTTCCGGTCGGCTACCGCGGCCTCACGCTGTTCGGGCTCTACTTGTTGGGCATCGTCACCGCGGTGATCGTCGCACTGATCCTGCGCCGCACGGTGCTGCGTGGACCCGAGTCGCTGTTCATGATGGAGCTGCCGACCTATCAGCGGCCGTCACTGCGGGTGATCTGGTCGCAGCTGCGGGCGGCGTGCACCGAGTTCATTCGGCTCGCCGGCACCGTCATTCTGGTGACCTCCGTCCTCATCTGGCTGCTCAGCTACTACCCCAGACCGGCGCACATCCACGAGACCTTCGAAGCGCGCCGCGCAGCCGTGGCCGACGAGCCCAACCCGCAGCGCAAAGCGCGCCTGATGCTCTACTACGAGCGCCGGGAGCAGGCGGTCTATCTGCGCCAGTCGTACCTGGCGACCATCGGCAAGACCATTCAACCAGTGTTCGCGCCCGCCGGCTTCGATTGGCCGATCACGGTTGGAGTGTTGGCTGCGTTTCCGGCGCGCGAGCTGATCGTGCCGACTCTCGGCATCCTCTACAGCCGTGGGCGCGTGGACCCGGCGGAGTTCGATCTCGATGCCTTGAACGCGAAGGCCGAGCCAACCGGCCTGCGCGGCAAGCTCCGCACGGCGAAGCGCGACGGCGGCAGGGTGCGCTCGTTCTCGACCCTGGTCGCATTGTCGTTGATGGTGTTCTTCGCTCTGTGCAGCCAGTGTGTGGCTACTTTGGGCGCGATCCGCCGCGAGACTCATACGTGGCGCTGGCCATTGTTCACGTTCGTCTACATGACCGGTTTGGCTTGGCTGGCGGCGGTCGCGGTCTATCAGACCGGCCGCGCGTTCGGATTCGGCCCCGATTAGGGGGACTTGCGAGGCGCGTCGTCCCGCAGCACACTCGAAACACCGTGGACTGGCACGTGACTTGGCAGGATCCAGTGGCGCTGGCCGCCGCGGCGGCCACGGTTTGGCTGGCGTGGCGCGGCATGCGGAGGCGTTCGGCGTCCGGCTGCGATCGCTGCCCGATGCGCGAGCAGCACCGCTGATTTCGATGAACTCTCGATCCACGACCGCCGTTCGCAGCCGCATCGACCGTCGCCCACCGAAGAGAAGTCGCCGGCGCTCCACCGGCGGTTTGCCGATCTCGTTGAAGGTCGTCCTGCCGTTGTTGTTGGCGGCGGGCGGTGGCTACAAGGCGTGGGACGCGTGGGCCGCGACGCGGGCGACCATCGTGGTCGTCGCGGCGGAAGCCGAAGCGCCGCCAAAGGGCGAGATCGAGTTCTTCGCCTACGACGATTCGGGTGCGGCGCGCTCGCCTGGCGAGTCCATCGGGCGGCTCGCATTCGACGGTGGTCGTGCCACCGTGGGGCCCGATCTGGTGCCGGGCACTGCATTGGCGCGGGTGAGCGTCGATGGCTTTGGCGTCAGCTACGCCTTGATGCGGGCGGGCGACCAGGTGCGGTGTGAGCTCGGCTTTCCCCAACGGCTTGCCGGTGAGGTCTTGGATTCCGGCGGCGCGCCGGTGGCCGAGGCGGCGGTCCTGGGGCTGGGCGGTGGGCCGCACGGTGTCCTGTTGGCCGAGGCTGTGACGGACGCCCGCGGGGGCTTCACCCTCGGTGGCTTCTCGGCGTCCGTCGACACCATCTACGTGCGAGTGCTGGCGCCCGGGCACGCAGTGGCCGGCGTGGAGTGGTGGCTGCGCGGCGATCAGGCGCGGACCATCGAGCTGCAGCGAACGTCGCCGGTGACCGGCCGACTGGAGTCGTTTGTCGACGGGCAGCCGATCGACGGGGTTCGACTGCAGGCGCACCAGCTGCCCGGGGTCGCCGTGCAGAGCAACGCCGCCGGCCAGTTCACGATCGATCATCTGCCCCGCGAGCAGCGCGTGCGCTTGATCGCGACATCGCTGCCGCCGTCGATCACCCACCCGGAAACTGTCGTGGTCGCGGGTGCGCGCGCGGTGCAGCTGCCCTTGTTTCGCGCGGCCCGTCTGCGCGGTCGCGTGATCGACGCCGGCACCGGCCAGGCGATTCCCCGCGCCCGCGTCGTGCACGATCACGGCCCCCGCGGCGGCGAGACCGCGATCTGCGACGCGCTGGGAGAGTTCGAGATCGGTGCCCTTCCACCCGGCCGCATCGCGTTGCGCGCGCTCATCCCAGTGCCCTCCCGCGATGCCGCAGGCCGCAGCCGAACGCGCTGGCAGGAGACCCCACACGTGATCGAGGTGATCGACGGCCAACCACCCGCCGACATCGAGATCCGCATCTATCGATAAGTACGGAGTCAGACTCGATTTTCTCGCTTCGCTTCGCCCCGCCGCTCCCCTTGCCGGCCCGTGGGGTGTGAGCGCACGATGGGCGAATGCGACCGATCCCCCACGCGTCGTCGCCCTCGCGACGGCGCACCCTCCTCGTCTCGGCGGCACTGCTGGCGGCGGCTGCGAGTTGGCAGGATCCCGAGCGGCCGCCGCCGGTGCCGCAGCCTCCCGCGGGCGCAACGCCGCTGCCGCCCGTGCGGGACGCGCCGCGCACCGCGGTCGAGCGCGAGGATCTGCTGCAGGAGTTCGCGCCCCGGCACCCGATCGAAGGCACCTACGCGCTGCGCGCGTTCGTCGACGGTGCAGTCGTCGCCGCTGCGCGCGGCTATCTGATGATCGGCCGCCGTCACGTCTCGATCCACTTGCACTCGGATCGGGGAGATGCCCCGCCGGCAGTGCAGTCGGCGTTTCGCAGCTACGAGCTGGACGACGATCGGTTGGTCATGACCAGCCTCTTGGGTCTGCGCAACGAACTCGATGGGGACATCGTGCTCGAGCGGGCGGGAGCGATGCGCAGCGCGCGCTACCGGCTGATGGGGTCGAAGCTGTCGCTGCAGCTGGGCGGCGGCCGCGCCTTGGAGTTCGACCGGATCGAGTAGCCTTTTTCGAGCGGTCTCAGCGGCGGCGGCGCAGCAGCTGGCGGGGATCGGGTCCACCGATCGCGACCAGGAACGCGCCGAAGGCGAGGCCACCGGCCACCACCGGCAGCGCGATCAGCAGAGCCCCGCGCGCCCAGCGGAACTCGGGCGCGGGAATGCTCTGCACGGCGAACACCACGAGCGCCATCGCCACCGCGGCCGCGGCGACGCGCAGCAGCCACGGTGCCATCACCGGCGGCACGGTGCAGCGTTGCGCGACTTTCCGTGCCAGCAGCACGGCGTTGAGGGCCGAGCACGCCGTGGTGGCCAGCGTCAGCCCGGGCACACCGAGGCGCAGCACACCGACGAAGATCACGTTGAGAAGCAGGTTGCAGGGCACCAGCCAGGCCGCGACTCGCGCCGGCGTCGCGGTGTCGCCGAAGGCGAACAGAACGCGCGCGTACAGCTGGGCGACAGCCAGGAACGGCAGACCGATGACCAAGCACACCGTCGTCCGCGCCGACCACCGGGCGTCGTCGGCGTCGTACTCGCCGCCGACGAAGAACACTTCCATGAAGTCGCCGGCGATCAGGCACAAGCCGAGCGCCGCGGGCACCGAGAGGGTCAGCGTGGTGCGCAACGTCGCCCCGATCCGTGACGACAGCTGCTCGAGCTCGCCGCGCGAGGCGTGCACGGCAAACTGCGGGAACACCGCCGTCGCCAGCGCCAGCCCAGTCAGGGCGTGGGGGAACAACAGCAGCCGGTTGGCCATGTAGACGTGGCTGTTGGCGCCGGGTGCGATCCAGTAGTAGGCGATGGCCTGATCGAGCAGGGTGTTGATCTGCAGCACCGACATGCCGACGAGGGTCGGCAACATGCTGCGAAACACCGCGCGCGCCGGATCACCGGGCGGCGGCCACTGCGGGCGGCCAAAGCCGCCGATGCGCCACAGCAGCCAGCCGGTGCTACCGACTTGCAGGACGCCGGCGCCGATCAAGAACAGCGCCGTGATGGTGACCGCCGCCGCGGGATCGTCGGGGTGCAGCGCGCAGCCGACCACCAGGCCGCCGATCCACGCAATGTTGAGGACCACGGGCATGGCGGCGGGCAGCGCGAACCGGTCGTGCGCGTTCAGCGCCCCGCTGTAGACCGCAGTGGTGCAGACCAACACGACGTAGGGGAACAGGATCGCGAGCAAGCGCGCGAGCAACGCGCCGCTCTCCGCACCGCTGACGCCGTTCGCCTGATCGTCCGCCAGCCAGTGCGCAGGGATCATGCACACCGTCGCCACGACCAACACGGCCAGCGCGGTGAGTCCGACGATCAACGCCCCGGTCACCGACGCGAGCAGCCGCCGGGCGCGCGCTTCGCCCTCGGCGTCGAGGGTGCGCGAGTACGCCGGGATGAACGAAGCCGACAGGGCGCCTTCCCCCATCAGCCGGCGCAGCAGGTTGGGCACCATCCAGGCGAGGATGAACGTGCCCATGGTCCAGCTCGTGCCCAGTAGCCGAAACATGAACACGTCGCGCACGAAGCCCAGCACGCGCGACAGCAGAGTGAACGCCGAGACCGCCGAGGCGGCGCGCAGCGTGCGACTCACCGCCGCGCCCTGCGCAACCGAACGGCGAGGTGCCAGGCGACCAGGCCGCCGACGATCGCGGCGCTGGTCCAGTGCAGGATGCCGATGTGCTCGTGCTGGTGGCCGGCGCGGGCGGCGGGCGCGATGCCCCATGCTGCATAGATCGCGTCCAGCAGTGCCCCGAAGGCGAGGCTGGTGATCGCGATCGTCGCGCAGTAGACCACGGCGGCGCGCCGGCCGAGCATGTTGACGACCGCGCTGATGGTCATCAAGTTGGTCGCCGGCCCGGCGAGCAAGAAGACCAGGGCGGCGCCGGGCGAGAAGCCGGCGACGATCAGCGCCGCGGCGATCGGCGTCGCCGCGGTGGCGCAGACATAGACCGGGATGCCGAGCCCGAGCAGCACGAGCATCTGCACGAACGGCGATCCGATCGCGGCGGTCACGGCGGTCGGGACGTCCAGCCACACGGTCAAGGCGGCGGTGATCAAGATGGCGGGCAGGAGGTAGACCGCGACCTCGGCAAACAAGTCGTCGAATGCGTAGCGGAGTCCGCCCCTGATGCCACGCGCGTCCCCGGTGATGTCTTCTTCACCGTGCTCGCAACATCCGTCGGCGCTGTCGGCGGCAGTCTGCGGGGGCGTCGAGAGCCGTTCGACCGCGACTCCGCTGGCGATCGCGGTGATCAGCGCGGCGACGGGTCGAAACACCACCATCAACGGATGCAGCACGGCGACGGAGGTTGCGATCGAATCGACGCCGGTCTCCGGGGTGGCGACCAAGAACGACGCGGTGGCCCCGCGGCTGGCGCCGCGCTTGCGCAGCTCGACCGCGACCGGGACGACCCCGCACGAACAGAGCGGTAGGGGAATCCCGATCGCGGCGCCCGCGACGATGCCCCGAAGGCCCGTGCCGCCGAGAGCACGCGCCATGATGCGCGGTGGTACGAACGCGTGCAGCAGGCCGGCCACCGTGAACCCCAGCAGCAAGAAAGGGGCGAGGCTCGCGAGCACCTCGATGAAAGCCTGGAGAAGCGAAGACACTGGGTGCTGGGGAGGACTCGGAACGCTGTTCCAGGGAGCACGGGGCCGTGCACGGGCCACTGTTAGAATGGGCTCGCCCGCCGGCCTTTCCAAGACCCATCCTCTCGCCGCCCCCGTCCTGATGCTCAGGCTCTCGCCTCTCCTCATGCCCTGTCTCGCGGTTGCCCCTCGTTCTTGCAACCGCGGTGCGCACCGGTGAGCCGGCAGTCGAGCCGTCGCGTTTTCGTCGGCGACATTCAGGGATGCTTACAGCCGCTGCACGCGTTGTTGCGTGCGGTGGAGTTCCGGCCGGGGGTCGACCGATTGATGCCGGTCGGCGACCTCGTCGCCAAGGGCCCCGACTCCGACGGCGTGCTGGCTCTGCTGCGCTCGTTGGGGGCAGAGCCCGTGCTCGGCAATCACGACCTGAGCTGGTTGACGCGCGGCACCGTTCGCGACCCGGCGGATCGGGCATGGCTGCGCGCGCAGCCGGTGGTGCGCGTCGAGCCCGACATCATCGTCGTGCACGCCGGTCTCCATCCGCATTGGCAAGAAGACCAGCTGCTGGAGTTGACCCCCGAAGAGATCGACTTCGCCGTCAACGTGCGCTACTGCGACGCAGACGGCCAGCGACCGGCGACCGATTGGCCACCGCCGGAGCCGCCGTTCGTGCCCTGGGACGAGCACTACCGCTTGTCCAAGCGCGTCGTCTTCGGCCACTGGGCACGGCGTGGCCTGGTGCAGACCGACCGCGTCGTCGGCCTGGACACGGGTTGCGTCTATGGCAAGACGCTCAGCGCGTGGATCGCCGAAGAAGACCGCATAGTCCAAGTGCCGGGGCTGTCCCCGCCACTCGTGCCATGACGCTCACACCCGCACGTTGTCGCACGACTTGGTGTGCGCCGGCACGCCGGCGATGTACGTGCACGTGAAGTTGAGCTCGGTCGCCGTGCCGTCGGTCCCGCCGGGCGCAGTCAAGTTGGTCAGCATGTTGCCGTGCAGCAGCGCGCGCGGCGTCGTTCCGCTGGCCTCGGCGACGACGATGCCCCATTGCAGGTTGGTGCCGTCTCCGCGCACCAAGTTGTTGGCGACGATGACCTCGGCGAAGTAGTTGTCGGTCCCCGCCACGATGCCGACCGGAGTGCTGGCCTCGATGACGTTGCCGACCACGACGGTCTGCGACTCGACCTTGAGAGCGGAAGGGCAACCGGTCGGGTTGTACTGTCGGTAGCACCCCACGCCGTCGATCTTGCGCAACGTGTTGCCCTTGCACACCGCCAGCCGTCCGCCGTTGTTCCAGTTGGTGATGTTGATGCCCCGGCCGGCCGATTCGACGACGTTGTCGGCGACGACCGCGGCGAACCCGTCGGCACTCAGTGACGACCCCGTCGCCTCGACCCAGATCGCGGTCTCGCCGCAACAGCTGCAGTTGTTGCCCACGAACTGCGTCGCCTCGCATTCGTTGGCGCGGAGTGCGGAGTACGCGCAGTTGTAGATCCGGTTGTTGGCCGCGAGCACGTTGTGGGCCTTGTAGAGGCTGACTCCGTTGCCGTAGGGCCCGAGTGTCAAGTCGGAGTCGATGTCGTGGATGTGATTGCCGGTGATCACCGCGCCATCGACGCCGGGCGAGCTGTGGAAGATGCGGATGCCGTTGCCCTTGCGTTCGCCTGTCGATGTGGCTTCGACGCCGCACGCGGCGATCTCGTTGTCGGTGATGTGGAGGTTGGAGGCGTTCTGCGCCCGGATGCCGGTCTCGGTGATGTCGTGGACGTGGCACTGGCTCACGGCACCTCCGTTGGTGCTGTTGAACCGCATCCCCTCGCGCGCGCTATTGCGCACGGCGCAGCGCACGAAGCGGACGTCGTCGGAGCTGGCGATCTGCACCAGTCCGCTACTGTTGAACGCGACCCGGCCGCCGCCTGTGGCTTCGCGGCCGTCGAAGGTCAGGCCGGATACGGTGCACCCGGCGGTGCCACTCGGCAGGTCAATGGTCAGCAAGTTGGCCGGCGTGCCGATGCCCGCCAGGTGTAGGACGCTCTTGCCGGGCACGCCTTCCAGAAAGACGGAGTCGTCCACGCTGAGATTGCGCGCGCGGTAGTGGCCGGCGGGGAAGTACACGACCTTGCCCTGGGACTCGGCGTCGTCGATTGCCGACTGGATCGCCGCGCTGTCGTCGGTCGTGCCGTTGCCGGTCGCGCCGTACGGGCTCTCCTTGACATTGAGGCGAGTGCCCGGCGACGCGGGCGGGGGGGCGGCGACCTGCGAGCGCGCGGTCGTGCCGAGCACGGTTGCGCCCAAGAAGCCGGAAGATGCGACGACGAGATCGCGGCGGTTGAGACCCATGGGTACCTCACGGAGTGGAGGGAGTTGGCGAGAACCCGACCAATGGGCGAGCGGACGGAGTGCAAGCGGGCCGACTTTTTGTCGCCGTTCTCGAACCGCGACTGCGGACGGCGGGCACCATTGACTCGACGATGGGCTCGAGACCCGACCACGCCGACCTCACCTCCCACTTCGAGTTCGCCCGCCGGCTGGCGGCGCAGCTCGTCGGTGATACCGACCGCGACGATGTCGCGCAGGAGGCGATGGCAGCGGCCCTCTCCAAGCCGCCGCGGGATCCCGGCGCGGGGCGCGCGTTCGTCGCCTCGATCGTGCGCCGAGTCGCCGGGCGCACGAGACGCCGGCGGAGTCGGCGGCAGCGTCGGGAGCGCGCGGTCGCGCGGCCGGAATCGGTGTCGGCGGCCGACGAGTTGGCCGCGGCCATGGAGTTGCATCGGATGGTCGTCGACGAGGTCATGCAGCTGCCGGCGCCCCAGCGTGAGGTCGTGCTGTTGCGATTCGTCGAAGACCTGTCGGCGCGGGAGGTGGCGGCTCGCTTGGGCCTTCCACTGGAGACCGTGCGCACGCGGCTCAAGCGCGCTCTGGCTCTGTTGCGTGGCCGCCTCGATGGCCGGATCCGAGACTGGCGTGCGATCCTCGCCGGTCTGCTGACCGTGCCGCGCGAACGGTCGCCGCGCGGTGTCCCCGTTTGGCTGCCGATCGCCGGGGTTGCGGTGGCTGCCATCGCCCTCCTCGGCCTATGGCTGGTTGCGCCCACCGATCCTGGGGCCGGCGCAGGGCCGGCCGCCCCCGCCGAGCCTGCCGGCTTTCGCCTCTATGTCAACGTGGGCCGAGATCAGATCGAGCTTCTGGAACAGGTCACGGTCCGGGTGCGCGACGGCGATGGGCTGGTGGCCGAGCACCGGATCGTCGGGCGGGGGCCGTACTGGATCGAGGTACCGGGGCCGGGGGCGTACTCGGTCCAGCTGGCGGAGGTCAGCGGGTATGCGCTGCCACAACCAGTCGCGGTCGTGGTTCGGCCCGCAGGCTTGTCACACACCGCCGTGGACTTGCGAAAGACCTGAGGAGCTTGGGCGGCGTGGTTGTTTCTGTTGACTGGAAGGAGCGAAGTTCGATGAGCGTCTTGCGATCGTGTTGTGGATTGGCCGTCTCGTGTTTGCCGGTGACGACGGTCGCGGCACAAGCCGATCCCGGTGCACCCGGTGTCGTGGCCGCGGCGTTCGAGATCGGACTGGCCGAGCCTCGTGCGCTGGAGCTCCCCGAGACCGGTGTCGAAGCGGTGGCGCGTGCCGCGGACGTCGAAGTCGATGTGGTGGAGCGGGCGAAGCTGTTCGCGGCGACGCACGGCGAGCGCGACGTTCGCTTGGCCCGCGTCGAAGTGCCCCAGTCCTCGCCGCCGGCGTGGGCGGTGATCGCGCTCGGCGCAGACCGCTCGTTCGTTGCCGCGGCGGTCGTCGACGCCGGTGGCGCGGTCATCGACGAGTGGCGTCACTTCATGCGAGGGCTGAAGTTCCACGACGTGCCGAGACTGGAGGGCGCCGCGCCGCGGTCGGCGCTGGCGGCGCGACGCGCCGCGGCCGAGGGCGGCGCTGGCGTGGACGCGCGGCTGACCGTCGCGCTGCTCGACATGCTGCAGCACATGAACGCGCAGGCCGCGGTCTTCAACCTGCCGAAGAACCCCGATCGCGACCCCGGCGAGGAGTCGCGGATGATGGCGGCAGAGTTCGCCGCCGTGGCGGAGCTCGCACCGGGGATGGCTCCGGTGTTGGGGGGAGCGGCAGAGCGGTTTGTGGCGATTGCGCGGGATGCCTCGGCTTCCGCCGCCGCGCTGGCAGACGCGGCCGACGCAAGGGATCGGCAGGCGGCGCGCGAGCACCAGCGCGCGGTCATGCGCTCCTGCAAGGCCTGCCACGATTTGCCGGCGCAGGGCGGTCAAGAGCTGCGGGAGCTGTCGACGCGCCATCGCGTACGGCTCGGGATCGGCGATGGCTACTACCAAGTCGGACACGATCTTCGCATTCGCCATCCCGATCGACAGCGCGCACAACGAGTGGCCGATGCGCTGCGGGTGGGGGCCCTGCTGATCGACGCCGCTGCGGCGCAATAGGCGTTCGCGGGCGGCAACGTGCGCCAGCGGGTATCGTTGCCGCCGCGGAGGTCGCGATGCAGAACCGCTGGTTGATCGGTGTGCTGTTCCTCGCCCTGTGTGGCGCCGTGGTGTTCGGTCTGTGGCGGGGGTTCGCCGGCGAACCCGTCGTGCCGCAAGCACCGTCGCGGGGTGGTGACAACGCGCCCGCGTCGGCGTTGCAGGGCGACGTCGAGGAGGTTGCCGGAGGCGGTGGGGTCGATGCGGCGACCGACGAGGACCGGCGCGTCGCGGCGGCGGGAGCCGCGACGCAGGCGGGGCCCACCGCGACTTTGCGTGTGCACGCCCGTTGGCCGGGGCCTGCGCCGGCGGCCGATGTGATGATCTACTTGCGGCGCGGCGAGCGGGGCTTGCCCTACACGGCCTTCGCGCGGGCGCGCACCGACGCCGAAGGCGTGGCGGTGTTCTCCGGCGTGGTGCCCGGCAAGCTCCGCTTGGCGTCGGACCGCGGCGACCGCACGACGATCGACGTGGCGGCGGGCGAACAAGATGTCGACTTCGATCTCGAAGGCGGTGTCGCCGTGGTGGGGACCGTGCGCGATGCCGATGGCGCCGGGGTCGCTGGAGCCGAGATCTGGCTGCAGACGTCCAGCACCGGTTGGAGCGGCGGGCGCGTGGTCGCGATCAGCGCTGCGGACGGCACGTTCGAGCTCGAGCAGATCGGTCCGAGCCTGTCGATCGGTGCGCTCGCCGGTGGCTTCACGCGTTCTACGCTCGTGGATCTCGACGTCGTCGAAAAGGACCCGCCTCCCGCGCGCGTCGATCTGCAGCTCGGACCGCCCGGGGGTGGGTTGGCCGGCGTGGTGACCGATGTGGACGGAGCGCCGGTGGAAGGCGCACTGGTCGCCGCCGGCGCCAATCCACGCCACCTGGACTACCGCGGTGACCGCGTGATCGAGCAGTGGACAGTGCGTCACGCCGAGACCGATGCCGAAGGCCGGTTCTCCATCCCCGGGCTGCCCACCGGAGCGATGCCGGTGGCGGTGCGAGCCGCGGGATTCGGGCTGTGGCGCGACGAAGTGCGCATCGAGACCGGTGGCACCACGACGATCCACCCGCGACTTGCCGCGAGCGCGACTGTCGCCGGCGTTGTGCGCGAGACCGACGGCAGCCCGATTGCCAATGCGCGCGTGCGCGTCTACGACGTCGCGCCGCGCACGCCGTTCCTCGCCGGGGGGCAAATCGACTTCGACGAGATCTTTGGCTATCGCGGAGCGGTGAGCGACGCCGAGGGCCGCTATCGCATCGACGGAGTCACACCGGGAACGGCGCACGCGTTTGCCCAGCGGCCGCGCGGTCGCGGTCGCGATGGTGTTTCCGTGGCGTACGTGCGCACCGAGCTTGCGGTCCCCGCAGGAGCCGAGATCGAGTGGGACCCGGTCATCGACAATGGTCGCTCGATCGAGGGCGTCGTGCTCTATCGCGACGGACACCCGATGCCGGGTCTGTTCATCACTCTGGCTGACGAGCGCAGCGAGATGGAGCACGTGATCGTCAGCGATTCCAAGGGCGTGTTTCGCTTCCACTGTCTCGACGACACGAGCTACGAGGTTCGAGTGCAGCTCTGGGATCCGCCCAAAGGCGAGCCACCGCTGAGACAGGCCGGCGTCGTCCCCGATCGCGGTCGCATCGAGTTGCGGGTTGGCTATGACAAGCCCGTCAAGGAGGAGCCGGGGCGAGTGACCGGCCGCATCGACGATGCCGGCCAGCGCATCTCCAATCCCCTGGCCGCCCGCGTCGTGATGCACTCGGACCAGCGATGGTTTCGCGAAGACGGCAAGATCGAGAATGGTGCGTTCAGCTTCGACGACGTAACGCCTTGCCGGTTCCGCCTCAGCTTGATGGAAGGCGAGCAAGCGTTGGCGTACAGCGACTGGTTCGAGCTTCCCGCCGGTGGGGTGGTCGACGCGGGCGTGCTGCGCACCGAGCCGGCCGGGGCCGTGCGGATTCTCCTGAATCGCGGAGACGGCGCCGACATGCTGGAGCCCAAGCTGTACCTCAAGGAGGTGGGATCGCCGCGCAGCACCGTGGTGGCGGTCGGTCGACGCAGCGAGTGTCTGGTCGAAAACCTGACTCCCGGCGACTACGAGGTCACGGGGTATTTCCGCGGGATGGTCCCACTGCGCGGCACACTGACGGTCACCGTGGGAAGTGTGGCCGACGCCACCTTCGCGCTGCGGCGCGGTGCCTCGTGCACGATCGAGGTGTGGTGGCCGGAGGGCCACAGCGGCTCCACGCGACGCGGCTATCGATTCGTCGACGCGGATGGCGCCACCCTGCACGAGTTCGAGAGCGCGCTGCACACGATGCCGACGCGGCCGTACGAGCTGCGCGCGACGTTGCCACCTGGCGTCTTCCGGCTGGAGTTCTGGACCGATGACGATCTGCGCGGCGAGCTCGAGTTGACGGTGCCCGACAGCTACGAAGAGGTGAAGCAGCGGATGGACCTGCGGTAACCCCGTCGCGGCGCGTTCAGCCCGCCGTCAGCAGGCCGTGCTCGATGAGCACGTCGCGGACGATCGGCTGCAAGAGGGCGGCCAGGCCCGCGTTGGCGTATCCCGCGAAGGCGACGTTGGTCGTCGTGTCGAGCGGCGCGTCGAGCGCGCCGCCGTCGGGCGCGGTGACGACGCAACCCGCCTCGGTCGCGATCAGCGCGGTGCAGAGATCGTACGGGCGGCTGCAGAGGGACGATGGGACGCCGAGCGCGCGGTGCACGAGCGGGCGGACGTCGAGGACGAATCGGTCGCGGCCCAGGGCCAGCTCGGCGAGCTGGCCGCCCGAAGAGATGTACTGGTCGGTGTAGATCTCGGCCTTGTCCGGGTTCCAGCCGCCGTGTGCGCGGCGCAAGATCTCCTCCTCGACGCGGGCGGTGAGCTCCTTGCCTCCCTGAAAGAAGTTGGCGACCGAGGCGAACCCGTGCGCCAGGTCGGTGCGCGCGGTCGGCACCACCGGCAGCGCCGCGCGATCGCCATCGGCAAACCATTCGCGCCAACCCTGTGCACCGCCGCCCCGTTTGGCCCACAGCACGTCGCCACACGCGGCGCGCGACGTCGGCAGCTCGGTCATCACCGCGCACTGCAGGTCGGAAAGCCGGGTCTCGGCCCCGCGCTCTGGCGCGACCGCGGCCAAGCACCACGCCGACCGCTTATCGTACATCAACCCGCGCGTGCCATCGATCGGATCGAAGATCACCCGCAGCTCCGGCCCCGAGGCCCCGGGCCTGCCGAACAATCGCCCGCCCTCGGGCTCGATTCCCTCGGCCACCAGCACGAAGCACTGCTGCTTGCCCCAAGCCTCGCACCGCGGCAACAAGACCTCCTCCGCCACCACGTCGATGCCGAAGATCGTGTCGCCAAGATCGTCCCGCGCACTCCGGCTCAGCTGCGCCGCGCTCTGCGCGACCAGACTCGCGCGCAGCGCCTCGCGCACGGCGCGCTGGATCTCGATCAACCGCGGAATCGCATCCCGCATGAGACCTGGTATGCTCGCCGCAAAGGGTCCTTAGCTCAACGGTTAGAGCAGCCGGCTCATAACCGGTAGGTTGTGGGTTCGAATCCCGCAGGGCCCATGTCCGCGGAGGGGTGTGGACGGGAGCGAGAGCGCGTCTCGCATTGGTTCTCGAAAGCGGGGGTGGGGCGTGTGCACTCTGGTGTGCACTCTGGTGCCCCGGAGGCGCAGGTGGCGGCCGCCACCATGGCCCTTAAATGCCGCCGCCCCCACAGCCGGCAAGCACGCAGGGGCGAACAGGTTTACGGACGCCGCGCCGAAGCGCGACGTTCGGCAGCGTAGGGCGGCCGGCAGCCCGACGCAAGCGCTGACCAACAGGGGCTCGCGATGAGCGCCGCCCCCAAACTTGCGACGGCCGCGCATCGCCGCCGTGTGCAGTGGGTTCCGTTGCCTCTCGGAGATCGGCACCCGGCAGCAGAATTGCTCGCGCTTGTGCGTGCCGACGTACCCGTGCCGGCGTCGCCGTCTGCGGTGGCCCATCGGCTCGGTTGCTCAGCGCGCACCGTGCGCCGTGGCATTCTGGCGGCGATGGACGACCGACTCCTCGAGGAGCACGGTGGCGTGCTCGTTCCGGGTGCGGAGTGGTCGCGCTGGTGGCACGGACGCGCGTGGGCGCCGCTGCCCATGCAGATGCTCCGGGAGGGCACCGCGGCCACTCGCCGAGCTGCAGCCGCCCTCCTGGGCGAGGCTCAGCGCGATCGTCGGGGGGTGCCTACGATCGACGAGCTCGCGGCACGCGTCGGGGGCGGTCGCCACACGATCTACGCGGGGCTCGACCTGCTGGTGGAAGCGGGGCTGGCGGAGCCGGTCCGCTGCCATCGCCGAGGGGTTCGACTGACCCGGTTCCGGGTCACGAGTGATCTCCGGTGGTCCACTGCGCTCGCCCCTGAGCGGGCGGCAGAGCTTGGCCAACTGGCCGCCCGCCGATCGTCGGATGCCTCCCGACTGCGGGACTCTCGGGGCCGATTTGCCGCTACCGGACATGGACAAACCAGCACTCCGGGACGTGGACAAACGAGCACGCCCCCACTACAGACTTCCAAGGAAGTACAGCCCCCACAGGCTCGCCCGCGGCTCGCAGCCGGTGGCGAGCAATCTTCTCGAAAGGGATTCAGTGGTCTGATCGCCGTCCCCGAGGTCGTCGGTCCCGAGGCCGTCGCCGCCGCTCTCGAGCGCGTGCGCCCAGAGGGGCGGGTGTCGATCCTGGAACCCTCGCGGCCCGGTCGCCGACCGCCGCCGAAGCGCGATGCCCCGACGATCTCGGCCGCCGAACTGCGGGACGGTCTTCGCCGATCGGGCGTGCTCGAGCGGCTCGTGGCAAAGGTCCAAACTACGACCGACCCTGCAGGCACGTGCCGTGAGCTGCTGGGGCTAGCACTGGTTTTCACGGCGGGCAGTGCTAGTCGATCGGCAAGGAAGCGAAGCGAACTCGCTCGGGGGCTTGTCGCATACCGAGGCCCAAACGCGCCCGTTGAGCTGTTGGTGCTGATCTTGCACTTGGCCGCAGCATCCCCATGGAACATCGGCGGCGCGCTTCGAGCCAAGAGGCTGCCCCGACTGATCAGCGGAGGGCTCGACCTGGCGCTTCTCGAGGACGAGGCGCCGTCGCTCGATGGTGCGTGCGCTCGGTTGCTGGCGGCTTGGGAGCGGGATGGACGGAAAGGTGCGCAGGTACGAGCAGGAGTGAGCAGATGACGACCAATGACGACAACCGAACGTTGACCGACGAAGAAGTGCAGGAACTCCGACAACTGAAGGAACTCCTGCCTGAGCAGACGTACGGAGGCTACACAGCTCATCCGGCAGCAGAGCTGTTCCCTGGACTTCCAGGTGACGAGCTAGGGGAGCTGGCGCAGGACATCGCGAAGAACGGGCAGAGGTTCCCGATCTTCTTGTGGCGCGGGCAGGTCTTGGATGGCCGGAGTCGGCTTTCAGCGTGCGCGCAAGTTGGGGTGGAGCCGTGGACGGAGGATGTCACCGAGCAAGTCGCGGACCCGTTCGAGTTCTCGGTTTCGGCCAACCTTCACCGCCGGCACCTGACGATTGGCCAGCGGGCCGTGATCGCCCAAGTTCTGGAACAGCGCTACAAGGAGCAAGCTGCGTCCGCCAGCACTCGGGGGGCGTTGGGTGGAAGGGGTCGCAAGAAAGCTGTTGTCAAATCTGACAACAGCTTTCCTGGCGAGGCGAGTAGCGCGAGCAATGGGCCTGCGAACCATTCCCGGGCCAGAGCGGCAAGACGCATGCGCATCAGTGAGGGGGCAGTTGCTCAGGTCAACATGATCAAGGAGGGTGCGCCGGATCTTCTTCCCGAGGTCGCATCAGGAGGGCGCTCCATCAACTCCGCCTTGACCGAGATGAGAGCTCGCGAGCCACAAGGCCAACCGAAACGGAGTGCCAAGCGTCGCGCTGAGCATCGCAAGAAGGCCGCCCCCGCGACCACCGGCGTCGTCGCTGATGAGGTGATGCTCAAGGTGATCGATCGCTTTCGCGAGTCGGCTGAGTCACCCGGTACGAAGCTGCAGGCCGCTGAGGAGTTCTTGCGCTTCCTGCGCAAGTCGGCGGAGTTGGATCCCGCCGTCGTGGCGCTCCTCGATGTTGCGTTGCCGCTGCTGGCGCGCGCTGGTGCTGAGACCAGCGCGTGACCCGCGCCCGGTTTCATCGGGGGGAAACGGAGCCCAATGTGGGTGTTCCTGTAGCCCGCTTTGACGGTGAGAAGCGGTCGGGTTTGCTGACGGAGGATTCTCTGGGTGCGTGGATGGGCCGCAACACCAGTCGTCAATTCAGGTTATGCCTCCTGAAACGACAAACGTTGCGATTTTGAGGATCCTCACTTGAAGTTGAGGATCCTCACTCATAACCTGCTTGGAGATGGCACGAACGAACTTCTACATCAAGGACGAGGTCCGCGAGCGCATGCGGGAGGCGAGTCACGTGAACTGGTCACGGGTGGCCTCCGCAGCGATCGAAGCCAAGCTCGCGGAGCTGAACCGCGAGAAAGAGATAGCTATGACCGATCAGCAAGTCGTCGACCGCATCCGGGCGAGCAAGAACATGCAAGAAGACACCGACCAGAAGGAAGGATTCGACGCGGGCGTCCAGTGGGCAAAGCTGGCGGCCGAGTGGCGGCACTTCGAGCGCCTCAGCAAGATCAACTCTGCCGACTCGCCTGATGACTACCCAGGTGACTGGCTGTGGGAGACCGTCATCGGCCCGGACGAGGGCAGCCGACCTCGTCGCGACGACGTGGAGGCGCTGTTCGGCGAGGGGATCGCGGATCCGTCGCACTCGTTCGTGGAGGGCTTCATCGAGGGCGCCCTGACCGTCTTCGAGAACGTCAAGGAGCAGCTCTAAGCCGTGATGATCGATCAGCAAGTCCTCGACCGCCTTCGGGAGAGTAAGAGCATGCAAGAAGACCTCGACCTGCACGCCGGGTTCCACTCTGGCGTCGACTGGGCCAAGCAAACGGCCGAGTGGGTGCATCTAGAGCGCCTTAGCAAGATTTGCCCAACCGACCTGCCCGGCGATGGCGCCGGAGATTGGCTTTGGAGCGAGATCATGGCGCCAGGAGAGAGTCGGAGTGGCAGTGTTCCCCGCGAGGAACTTGATGCGTGCTACGGCCTTTCCGAGAACGCTCACGATGCTTCGCATTTGTTCTTGGCCGGATTCATCGAAGGCGCCGAGGCCGTCTTTGCGAACGTCAAGGAGCAGATCATTTAGGGCTCCCGGGAGCGAGGTTGGGGCCGCCGACACGCGGTCCCCTGCTGTGAGGATGTGGTAGCTCATCGCTACGGACTGCGATGAACTCTCGCGGCAGCTTGTTCTGACTCAGCTCTCGGCATGCCGGGGCCGCGCACACGTGCAGGGTGCGCGGCCCCTTTTTGGTTCCGACGCCGGCTCCTACAGCGACGACGGCTACTGAGCGGCAAGCGCATCTACAAGTTTCGCGGCGGCCAGCACGTTCGCTGCGAACATGCCGCCGAGAGCCCCGGCCAGCCTTGCTGCAGACGCTCGTGCTGCCTTGCGCTCGTTCTCGAGGCCTTCGATGTAGTCACGGAGGCTCCAATGGATCTCAAACCCTGGAACTTCGCGAACGGGGTCCAGCAGGAACCAGCTCTTTGCAAGGACGATAAAGCGGTCGGCCTGGATCCCCCCAGGTCCGCCCGACATGTACAGAACCCGGAGCCCATCGACTCCTGAACCCGGGATGGGCCGGCTAGAGGCACGCTCGTCGCCGGGACGTCGGTCGACGAACTGGACGCACTGACTCTTCACCAGCCAGGTGATCTGCTTGTAGCGCGCAGAAAAGCCCTCAGCGGCCGCGTAGCTGTGCAGTGCACCAGACAGGCCCAGTAGTAGCTGGACCCCGATCTGAATGTTGAGGGTCCATTCCGCAACGGTTGGCCAGCTCGCTGCCTTGGTGCTCACCAAGATCGTTCCGAGCAAGGTGACGGTGCCACCCGCGAAGAGAGCCCAACTCAGCACCCGTACTAAGGTGCTCAGCCTTGGTGGGCGCTTTGCTTGCTCGCTCAACCCGCTGCTCATGTCGCTCATTGGTTGCCTACGCTAACGTCTCGGGGGTGGCTTGACCCACACCCTACCGGTCCACGAAAGCTCTGGCGCTCTCAGGCGAGCCAAGAGCGAACCGAGCGACTTCGTGGACTGATCGACGAGCCAAGGGAAGGCGACCCAAGCAGCGACTGGCTCAGCGGTCTGGTCGCCGCCATCCCGCAGCTCGAGCGCGTGATCGATGAGGACTCACCGATCGAGGTGGCGTTCTTCGAGTTTGTGATCGCGGGCTTTCTAAGCGGTGCAGTGCCCGAGGCGATGGAGTGCGAGGAGTGAGCCGGTCCCGGTCGAAGACGATTGTTGTTGGCAATCTCGCGGCAAAGTCTCGTCAATAACTCTTATAGTCGGCTTTTTCGGGGTCGCGGGGTCTACAACTCGCTTGTTGGTTGTGGCATATCAGACGCATGCCGACCGTTGAGCAGCTGCGACTTGACATTGACGCGCGGGGGGCTGCGCGAGGCGGACGCGAGGCAGCCCGAGCCACCGATCGAGTTGCGGCGAGCGCGAAGCGCGCCGATCGCGCCGTCAACAAGTTCGACGGTGAGCTGCGCACGATGGGCCAGACGACTCGCTCGCTGCTCGGCCCGTTGCTCGGTCTGGGAGGCGCGTTCACCGGTATCGCCGCCGCACGCTCGGCATTCGGCACGCTCTCGAGCTTCGACGGTGGGGTTGCGTCGCTGCGTGCGCTGACCGAGGCGACATCCGCGAGCGCCGAGCTAGCCACAGCGGAGATGGTCGAGCTCGAAGAGGCCGCGCGCGGCGTAGGCGCTTCCACGCGCTTCTCTACAAACGAGGCGATCACGGGCCTCGAGGGTCTGCGGCGTGCTGGTCTCTCGACCCGAGAGGCAATCGCGGCCATTGGACCTGCTGCGGACATCGCGGTCGTTGGCAAGCTAGGCTTCGCCGAAGCGGCCGATCTAGCAGCTGCGACGATGCGGCAATTCCAACTGCCGGCCGGGGAGATCCGAGTCGCGCTGGAGCAGCTGAACGCGGCCGCGGTGCGCTCGAACACCGGCGTCGCGGAGCTGAAAGAAGGCTTTCGAGTTGCTGCCCCCCTCGCGCATCAACTCGGTGCCGACGTCGCCGAGGTCGGCGGCATCCTCGGCATACTCGCAGACTCTGCGATCAAGGGCTCGGAAGGCGGAACCAAGTTCGCGTCATCGATGGCGGCGTTGCTGGCGCCAAGCCGTGAGGCTCAAGAGATCCTCGATGGCGTTGGCCTTTCCGCCGATCGAATCGCCGCCTCGCTTGGCGATCCCGCGCACTTGTTCCGTGAGTTGGGGCAGGCAGGACTCTCGGCCTCTGAGTCAGTTCGCATCTTCGGCCGCGAGAACGCCGCCGCCGCCGCCATTTTGCAAGAGAACGCGGACCGTGCGATCGAACTCACAGCCGCGATCCGAGAGTCGAGCGGCGAGATGCGCCAGATGGCGGAGACCAGCGCCGACTCGCTCCAGGGGAAGGCCACGGAGCTCGAGAGCGCCATCGAGGCATTGACGATCGCGCTTGGTCAGAGCGGGCTCACAGCCGCGCTCACGTCGACGGTCGAGGGCATGACCGCCGTCGTCCGCGAGTTGGGCGGGCTCGACAAGTCGATGGCGTCCGCGAGCCTCACTGTGTCGACGACCGCCGACGCCGTGCGGACTCTTGCGCTTGTTCTTGGTGGTGCAGGGCTCGTGGCCGCACTCGGGAAAGCCCAGGCCGCGATGACGGCTCTGGACGCGGCGACGAAGATCAACCCGGTGCTCTTGTGGGGGACGGCGATCGGCGTCGCAGCGTCAACCGTTCTCGAGTTCACCAGCAACGCGGCCAAGGCAGAAGAGGCTGCGGCCCAGCTCAATGCCGAGCTTGCGCGACTCGACAAGCAACGTGAGACCAACATCGCGGGCTTCCTGGGCAAGTTGGAGCCTGACCTGTCCGGTGTGCGCAGCGGGGCAGACATCTTGCAGGATGTGCTCGGAAGCAGTGTGCTGCCGAGTCCGGACGAGTTTCGCCAGCGCTTGCAGGAGGGGCTGGGGCAATCGCGCGAGATCATCGGCGAGGAGATCCGGGGGCTCCAACAGACGTTGGACAACCTGTTCGAGGCGCTGGGTGATCGCTCGGTAAGCGCGCGTCAGCAGGACGCGTTTCGCGAAGGCATCGAGCAGACGAAGGCAGAGATCGAGGGCCTCATCGCAAAGTACGATGAGCTGACGCAGACGAACGCTGCCGCTCTTCAAGCGGAGTTCGATCGGCAGAAGGCGATCGCTGACGCCGAGCAGGCGCGACAAGCCGCGGTCGCCGCAGCTGAGGCCGAGAAGGCGGCGATCGAGGCGACTGCAACCACGTTGCAGGAGATCACGGACCAGCTTCGGCTCGAGGCCGAGCTTGCGGGGTTGAACGCGGCCGAGCGCGCGCGGCTCCTGGCCACTCGCCAGGTCGAAGAGATCATCGCTGCCTCAGGCATCACCAGTGAGGAGGAGCGTAACCGCCTGCTCAAGGAGCAGATCGATCTCGTCAACGAGTTGATCGACCTGCGGTCGCAACGTGAGGAGGAAGCCCGGCGCGCCGACGACGAGAGGTTTCAGGCGAGCGTGCCGCAGCTTCGCGGGACCTACAGCGAGGTCGGTCAGCGGCCGCTCTCACAGGAGAGCGAACTCGCGTTGGGGCAGGTCGGCAAATCCGCTGGCCGGGCGATCTCTGAGGGTCTTTTGGAAGTCATCGAGGGTTCCGGTGATCTCGAAGACATTGGCAAGTCGATCCTCCGACAGATCTCGGAGAGCGCTTACGAGAACTTCGTCACGAAGCCGCTTGCCAACCTGGGACAGGAGCTCCTGATCGCGCTGGGCGAGGGAGTCGGAAACGCGCTCTCGGGCAACACGTCTGCAAGCTTGCTCGGCGGGAGCCCCGCATCGTCTTCCTCGAACCCCTATTCCGGATCGCAGGGTGTTTCGCCGCCGGCGCGCGCCTTGTTCGAGCCCCGCGTGCCTCTCCCGTTCTCTGGAGCACCGACGTTCCCGGATGGCTCTCGCGTTGGCGCGTCTCCGCAGGGCCAGCCAAGTCGCAGCACCGCTCCTACGACCATCATCGTGCAAAGCATCGACCAGGCTGTGCGTACGAAACGCCAGATCGATGAGCAGCGCCGCCGCGACATCATGGGGAGGCGTCGGTGACCGACGGACAGAACGCGACGCTGCAGGACGCGGTCACGACGATCGTCGGGCAGCTCATGGCGTGGGCCGCGGAAGTGCGCAAGCTTCGACCCGCTGAGCGCGACGGTCGCATTGCGGAGATGCGGCAGCGGATGAGCGTGTTCGCCGCGGCTCAGCACCAAGCGCTGGAGGAAGCCAGTGCAGCCGGCGACAGGGAGGGCATCGCAAGCCACTCGCTCATGTCGTCCATGGCCGAGCGACTCGCGGAACAGCTGGGCGACTGGCTCGATCAGCCCAATCGAAACTGAGGGCCCATAAGGCCAATTGAGGAAACGTCAGGACGAGACACGATGCCACGACGCCAGCAGACCGTTGCACAGGCGCGCGCCGAGCAGGCACGCGAAGCCCAAGCCGATCGAGACCGCCACGACGCGGCCAAGGAGCGCGACCTTCGCGCGCGCGCATGGGTGCACTGGGGCCAGGGCTCGGCACGCCTCGCTCTCGCGGAGGGCGACACGAGCTCGGCCAGCTTCTTCGCCAGCAAACTCGCGGCGCCGCACCGCGAACTCACGGCCGAGCTGGCGAGGATTCGCGACGATTCGCGGCTGACCGCCGAGGGCAAGCGCGATGCTGTCGCGGCGGTGGCCAAGCGGATCCGTGCGCGCTTCGACGACAGCGGCGATCCGCTGCACGTTGTGCGGCGCAAGATCGAGCAGCACGCGGCACAGGCCAAGGACGCGACGGCCGCCCTCCAAAGTCTCGTGCGGCAGCGAGCTCTCGGAGTTCGCCGGGAGAACTTCTACGATTCGGCTCGAGCGATCGCTGACTCCGAAGCGTTCGCGCGGCTCGCTGCGAAGGAACAGGTGGCGCGCATCGCCGATGCCGAAGCATCCGGCGACGTCCGCACCTTGTTGGCTGCCGCTGAGGCCTCGGCGTGGTCCGGTGTCGTCGAGGAGTGCAGGGAGCGCACCATGCGGACGCTCACGTCGTTGGTCGCCGGCGAGGAGGCGCGCGAGGTTGAGACCCTGTCGGCACAAGCGACCATCGCCGAGCAACAGCTCGCCGCAGCGCTTGGTGGCCTCGAGCTGCTGGCGGCGGCACCACGGCTCGGGCTCGGCAAGGGGCGTGATGGCGACGACGTTCTCGCTGACGCCAGCCTGGTGAGTGCGGGGTACCTCCTCAAAGCCGACGCGGAAGGCGTGTCGCCCGACTTGCTCGATCCCACACCACTGACTTCCGAACGGCGGCCGCAGACGGCGGAAGATCGCTTGCAGGAGCACTACGAACGACAAGTCGAGCGTCAGGTGGGCCCCGCCGTTGGCGCAGACGCGCCGTGACTGGCAAGGAATCTTCAATCGGAGGTTACACAGCGATGACAGCACAGCAGAAGTACGACGCCATGCGCGCGCACGCGCCCTCACAACCAGTCCCTCCTGACGGGAAGCCTCTGGCCGGTGAAGTGGTTTGGGACCTCGCGCAAGCGCGTTGGCGACGGCTTCCGGCGGTTGATGCCAGGGAAGGCGTGGCCGTCGGCATCTACGCACGCAAGAGCCCGAGCGGAGTCACGACAGCCAACCCCGCTGGCAAGGCTTGGGTGCGCGACGTCGCATCCGCAGCGACCTACTTCGTCGATGCGAACGACGCCGAGGAGATGATCGCCGCTGGCCTCGCCGAGATCGTCGACGCGCACGAGGAGCGCGAGCGGGCCGAGGCAGCCGTCGCCGCGGAAGAGGCGGCCGGCCGCGATGCGATGGCGAATGTTCGCGCGGCACGAGGAGGACCGTAGGTGCCCGACGAGCCGGAGAGGCTACGGCGCTTGAGTCCGCGGCGGGGTGTCGCCCAGTTCATGAGTGTCGAGGAGCTGGTTGAGGAAATGCGGCGGCGCTATCCCGACCAGTTCTTCCGCGGCTCCGAGCTCGAGTGGCGTCAGCGAACGACTGTTGTCGCGCGGAGGCGCGCGAGGCGCTGGCGGTGAGCGACCGCGACGAGCGGGGCAGGTTCAAGCCGGGCTGCCGCGGCGGTCCGGGCGCGGGCAACGTCCGGTATGTCACCGTGATGCGGGCCGCGATTCGCGAGGCGGTCAACGCCGGCGAGGTGCGGGAGGTGCTGCGAGCGATGCTGACGGCCGCGAAGAAGGGCGACACGGCCGCGTCAAAGTTGCTTCTCGAGTACGGCCTGGGGAAGCCGACGGCGATCGCTGCGGACCCCACAGGCGTCGAGCTGCCGAAGCTCGACAGCGTCAGCGCATGCGTCGAGGCCGGCGAGCGGCTCACCGCGGCCGTCTTGCGTGGTGAGCTCGCAGCGGCCGATGCCGAGCGGCTGGCTCGGATCATCGACGTCGCCCAGCGCGGGCTCGAGGCGATGGAGGTCGGCGCACGGCTTGATGAGATCGAGGGCGCGCGCGTCTTCTTGAAGCTCGAGGCGGGAGGTCTTCGTGCCTAGTTGGCGGCAGCGGCTGCGTCGCTTGGGGCCGCAGATCGATGACCTCGAGCAGAGCGCATGGTGCGTTCGCGCGGCTCGCGGCGTGCCCTCCTCGAGCGATCGCGAGGAGAGTTGGCGGCTTCGCATGGACTTGTTCGGCGTGATGGCGTTCCTGGACTACCCGCACGAACCAAACCACGAACCTGCTCCGGACGTCGCCGAGGCCACCGCAGCGGTTCTGGGCCTCGATTGGCCCGAGCACGAGCCCCACCCGCGCGGCTTGACGCTGCAGCAGCTGCGCGGCCACCTGAACGTCCTACGGATGGAGCTACCGCACCATGAAGACGGCCACGCCTGATCGTCGCGACCGGACATCGGTCGCTCTCCCTCGCCGTCTCCGCGACGAGTTGCACCGGACCGCAGCATCAATCTCAGAGGCCCGTGGCGGCAGCCGCGTCGCGTTGGCCGAAGTCATCGCGCTCGGCGTCCGCGAGCTGAGTCGACGCTGCCCGTCGTGCTGGCGACCACCCGAAGCGCATAACTGAACTCACTCCAGGAGTGCGGGCGTCGCCTTGGCCTCGGCGGTCGGGGCGGCGCCCGCTTTTTCTTGCCAGACTCTTGACACGCCAGCGCCGTTCTGATAACGCTCATTGCGTCCACGCTGAGATCGGCTCGGCACTCGGACAAAGAATCGGCCCCCGGGGGTGCGCTAACACCCACCGAGAGCCTAACCCGCAAAGTGAGGAAAGCACGATGCAGGCTGAGCGTAAACCTAGCGCTCTCGTTGGTTTCGGCCAACTGTTGGCTTCGCGTCTCGAGGAACTCGAGCGCAAGCACCCCAACCCCGACCACGCCGCGCGGATCGAGGAGCTCGTCAACGAGCTGGCGAGACGCTTTGAGATGCATCCGGAGATCGACGCGAGCACCTCGGCGCCGGCGTGGCGCCTTGTCGACACGATGACCGCACACGACATCGCGCGGCTTCGGGTTCGCACCGTCACGATGCTGCAGCCGATCGAGGGAGGTTCGCGATGACCGCCATCGCACTCGCGGCACCCGCTCCCGACCCGCGCGACGTTCCTGCGGTGCTTCAGCGCGAGCTGGGCGAGGACTGGTTGCGCGGCAAGAGCCCTGCGACCATCGCGGCATACCGCGGCGACCTTCGGCAGTTGGCGCTCTGGCTCGAGCTGCCCGGCGGAGAACAGGCCACGCTCGGCTACGTGACGCGACTCAGCTCTGTCGCGTTGAATGGGCTGGCTTTGCGCTGGCGCGGCGCGATGACCGAAGCGGGCCTGTCCAGCTCGACCACCAATCGCAGGCTCGCATCGCTTCGTTCAGCGGTCAGGTTCGCGCGCATGCTCGGCATGACGTCGGCGACGATCGATGTCGCTGGCGTCCGACCTGAGCCTCGACGCGACAGCCGAGGCCCGACCGCAACCGAATTTCGAACGATGCTCGAGGCGCTCGAGCGGCGGCCCGATCACGCGCGCAAGTTGCGCCTTCGAGCGATGCTGCTTTGCCTTGGCGTGCTTGGTTTGCGTCGTGGCGAAGTCCTCGGTCTCGACCGTGAACACTGGGCCGACGGTCGCCTCATGGTGAAGCCGAAGGGTAGGCGAGAACGTCATCCCCTGACGGTGCCCCCGCTGGTGGCAACGGCGCTCGACCGATGGTGTGCGTCGTGGCCTGCGGAGGATGGGCCGCTGTTCGTCACGCTGCGCGGACGCACGACGGGTGCACGACTGTCGGCGACGGCGTTTGCCGGCTCGCTCAAGGTGCTTGGTCGCCAGGCAGGGCTCGAGCGTCCAGTGCGGCCACACGGCTTGCGACACTGCGCCGTCACGTGTGCGCTCGACACGCGCGACGGCGACTTGCGCGCCGTGAGGCGCTTTTCACGCCACGCGTCGCTCTCGATGCTGCTCGTCTACGACGACGATCGAACCGACACGTTCGGCGAGATTGCGCGCGCCGTCGAGGCCGCGCTCGTTCCGCAGGCCGTCGTCGAAGCGACGAACGCGAAGGGAGGCGCGTGATGGGCTGGGTCGGTGCGCGTGAACTCACCCCGGAAGAGATGGCGAAGATCAGCGAGCGGAACCGCGACCAGCTTGGACCGCACGCGCACGAACAGCTGGCCGAAGCTCTGTTCGATGAACTCCGCGAGGTGTCGGACGCGTCGCGCGGCGACGTTGATCCCGGCACCTTCGTGCTGGCGGCGCTGGCCCGTGCGGCGCCAGGCGTCGCGAGCGGACTTGACTTCGCGATGAACTACTACCGGCATGAGCCCGAGGTGCTCAACGTCCTGGTGGGCGCTTTAACGCTGGCCGGCGACTATGAGTACATCCGGGGCAACCTGGCCGATGCGGACCCCGCGATTCGCCGTGCCCAACAGTCGGCCCTGTGGATGCTCAAGGGCATCGAGGCGGCTTTCCCAGCCGATCAGTTCGAGCCCAATCCTGGCGAAGCGCTGAGCCAACACGAGGCGCGTTTCCGAATCGACCATCAGCGTGCCGGCGGGGCCGACTTCTGATGTGCGGCGGCGCGTCGGTCCGTGTTCCGGCGCGTCGCCACCCGCTCGCGCCGCATAAGCGCGATTCAGCCTTGTCGCTCGCCGGGCGGCGGCGAGGGCGCATTCGGCGCTCGCTGTTGCGCCGCGGACCGCGCTTCGCCATGGCGCCGAATGCAGCAGCCAGACGCTGCCCATCGCAGAAAGCGAAAAAAAGTTGGGGCGCACTCGTCGGCCGCCCGAGCGAACGGGTGCAACGGCAACTCTGTGCCAACCGGGAACGGGCGAGAAGGGGGTAAGTGCCTTGAGCGTGTCGGCCTACGTCACTTGGCGACGTCCTACGCCATTCCGCGTGGGCCCGTGCCGCGGCAACGTCGTGTCAAGAAGAGGATCAAACTCAACACCGAAGACTCGGCAAGACGTCGGTGGACCACTCTAGACGCGCCTTTGCGTGGCCTGGCGCTCTTGCCCTGAGCGAGGCAGTTTGAACTTCCATGATCTCGATCTCACCCGCACAGCAGTTGCTCACTGTCGACCAGGTTGCGGTCGTCCTGCAGATCTCACGTCGCACGGTGTTTCGGCTGTCCGCCGATCCACGGAGTGGCTTCCCGCCCAAGTTGCGCATCCGGGGCTCGACTCGGTTTCGCAAATCGGACGTCCTTCGCTTCTGCCAGACTGGGGGCAGGGAGAGCGTCGAGAGCTGATGGGTCGGAGCGGCACGAATCCGTACCGCCGCCGAGGCTCGCCGTATTGGCAGATCCTCTACCGCGATGCTGAAGGACGGAAGCGACGCGAATCGACAAAGACCGGTGACATTGTGATCGCTCGCGCAATCCTCGCGGAGCGAGTCAAGGAGGCTGCGCAAGGGCGTGTCGGGCATCGTGACGAATACGCGGCTACGCGCCGGGCGGACGTCGACGATCTGATCGAAGCGTTCTGTGAGGCCCGTCTGGGGCGAGGGATCACGCAGAAGCGGGTCAGCGATCTAGCTCGCTTCCTGCGTTCCGTGTGCTCGCGGGCCAGCGTGCGCCGTCTGGACGACGTGGACGTGGCTCGCGTGGAGCGAGTCTTGGCGACGATCCGACGGGAGCGTTCCGTCTGCACCCGGGACCACCATGCAGCCGCCCTACGAACGTTTGGCTTATGGCTCGTTCGCAGTGATCGTTGGCCAACCGATCCCTTCGCAGCGATCGAAACGCACACGCGGACCGAAGCCGATCGCAAGTTCGACCGCCGAGCGCTTCGGCTCGAAGAGCTGGAGCTGCTTGCCGCAGCCGCCCCGCAGCGAGCAGTGCAGCGCTGGGTCGCGACGCACCCTCCCGGGTCGGACGACGATGAGGCCAAGCGGGCCTCGACGATCGAGGAACTCGAGCGGCGTGGTAGAGAGCGGGGACTGCTGTACTTGTTCCTCGCGTACACTGGCATGCGTCGAACCGCCTGTCAGCGGTTGCGATGGCGGGACGTCGTTCTCGACGGCGAACACCCTCGCGTCGTGATCCGGGCAGAGACACAGAAGGGTCGGCGAGATCACTTCGTGCCGTTGGCTCCTTGGTTGGTGAGTGCGCTACCCGAACGCCGCCGCGAGCGTGCGCTCTGGGGTCGCCACCCGAATGGTGGTCCGCTGTCGGGGCCGGTGAGAGACAGCGACCCGCTGTTTCATGTGCCCGACAAGCTCGCGGAGCTCTTGCGCCACGACGCCGAGTTTGCGGGTTTGGGTGATCGAGACCCCACGTGGGATCGCCTCGATGCCCACGCGCTGCGCAAGTCCTGCGCGACGCTGCTGGTGGAGGCCGGAATGCCGCCCGCGATTGCCCAGAAGGTGCTGGGGCACAAACGCATCACCACCACGATGAAGTACTACGCACGCATCGGCGACGACCTCGTACGTTCCGAGTTGGCTCGCCTGCCTGCTCCCGTGTGCACTCCCGTGTGCACTCAACCAGTTCCCGGTGAGTCAACGCATGGCACACCAGGACACACCGAGGGCGACGACGATCCGCCCCAAACCGATGAAACGAAGACTGGATAGCCCAATCGGGCGCGAAGTGGCACACTGTGTCACGGATGTGGAGAGGACTACGCGATTCCTTCGAATCCCGCAGGGCCCACGATCGCGCGGGGCTGGGAACGGAAGCGAGAGCGATGTACTTCTGGGACATTCAAGCACTCCGGCGCGACCTCTCGTCGAGAGCCACTTCGCCGCCGGGCATCGGCTATCTCTCTGCGTTGCTGCTCGTTCCTCCACTGGTCCATTTCACCGTGGATTTCATTGTTGGATTCGACCAGGTGTACGCGAGTCGCCCTAACGTCGTTGATAGCACGTCAGAGCTCGCGTACGTCGCGGTGATTCTCGCAGGTCTTTGGTACTGCTGGATGAGAAAGCGCACTCGGGACGACTTCCTGCTGAGGGCGACGTGCTTGGCGTGGCCGTGCTTCGTACGGGTCCACGTGGTGTTGCTGCCTTCGGTCGTCCTGATTCCGATGGTGGTTCCCCAGTGGTTCACCAGTGAGTCCAGCACCTGGTTCTTCTATCTGCCGGACTATGGCGGAGCAGCGGCGGTCGGGTTCATGACCGGGAATCACATGGCAGGGCTGTCTTCGGTGGAAGCGTAGGGGAGCTGGCCGCCGTCGCCGGTCTCGCGCCACGCGATGCAATCACTCGCGTAGGTCGTCGGAGGTTGCCCGTACCAGGGGAGATTCTCCCGTTTGTGCCGAATGGTACCGAAAGCGTCGTGAGGGCGGGGTCGCGGTCCAGCTTGTCGCCATGCCGGTCGTCGGCGAGGATGCGGCGATGCTCGACCGATCCGCTCGCGGTTGCCTCACGGTGTTTCTCGGCTGCGCGCTCTCGTGCCCACTGGACGCGCAGGCGAGCCAAGAGGAGTTCTTCGGGCTCGATCGGATCTGGGACGTGCACATCACCGTGGACTCGGCGGATTGGAAGCAGCTGTTTCCCTCGGCGAGCCAGTCGCCGACGCGGCTGTTCGGCAAGTTCCCGTATCGGCCGGCGGCGGTGACGATTGGCGCGCATCGATTCGAGAACGTCGGGTTTCGGATGAAGGGCAACGCGACGTTCTTGGCCACGGGGGGCACGTTGAAGCGGTCACTCAAGATCGATTTCGACCGGTTCGTCGATGGGCAGCGGTTCTTGGGCATGGGCAAGCTCAATCTGCAGTGCAATGCGCTCGACGGGACGCAGATCAAAGAAGCGGTCAGCTACTCGATCTACCGCGCCTGTGGGGTTCCCGCCGGACGGACGGCGTTCGCGCGGGTCTACGTCACCATGCCGGATGTGCTCGAAAAGGCGTACGTCGGCCTCTACACGGTCGTGGAGCAGGTCGATCAACGGTTCGCCAAGCGCGTGCTGGGCAGTGAAGGGCTGATCCTCAAGCCCGATGGCGAGACCTTGGGCTACTACGGTGCCGCCTGGAACGACGACTACGAGGCGGCCTATCACCCGAAGAGTGCGGTGACCGACGCGCTCGCGCAGCCGCTCATCGCGACGGCCGACCTGTTCGACGAGCCCGATGACGACGTGTTCGCGGCCGGGCTCGAGGCGGTGATGGACGTCGATGGATTCTTGGCCTACACGGCGGTGACGGCGATCTTGATCAACAGCGACAGTCCGCTGACGGTCCCCGACAACCACTACCTGGTCGTGCCCGAGGCGACCAAGAAGGTGACGTGGGTGCCGTGGGACATGAACTGGAGCATGGGGGAGTACGGGCGGGTGACGCAGACTCCCCACCTCGAGCTGAGCGTGCTGCGGCCGACCGAGAAGGAGATCTTTTGGCGCGTGCTCGGCATTCCGAAGTTCGAGCAGCGCTACAGAGAGATCTTGGCGCGGTGCATCGAGGGGCCCTGCTCGGCCGAGGCCATGCGCGCGGCGGTCGAGCAAGCGGAGGCCACGGCGGGTGCCGCGCGGACCGCGGAGGAGGACCGCGACGCTCTCGTCACCGACGCCGGCGAGGAGTTGGGTGGCCGGCGACGCGATCACCGGATGCTGAGTGGGCGCGCCGGCGACAACGTCGAGGGGCTGATCGAGTTCGTCGAACGGCGCGCCGCCCTGGTCGCCGCCGAGCTGCGCGGCGAACACGAGGGCAAGCCGGCGCGCAATCTGTTCGGCACCGACGAGCGTATGCCGCGCGGGGATGGAGTCCGCGACGCGTTCATCGAGGTGGCGGGTCTCGATCCGGAGCGGGAGGCGTTCGATGGGGAGGCCCTCGACGCTGTCTTGGCTTCGGCGTTCGCGGCGCTGGACAGGGACAACTCCGATACCGTCGACGCCGAGGAGGTGGCCAGGGTCCTGCACCGCAGGGCGCGCGCCGCCGGCATGGGGTTCCTCGCCCGCTTGGCGCCCGCGCGCGGCGAGCGTTCCGTCCGCTACCTGGACGGCGATGGCGATGGGCTGGTCGACGGGGGCGAGTGGGAGGCCGGTGTGCAGGCGTTGCAGCGCTATTGGGACCGGGATCTCGATGGTCGCTGGAGCCGTCGAGAGCTGGGTCTGTCCGCCCCGTGACCCGGCGGGTCCGGCCTGTCCCGATCAGTCCGTTGCGGTGGGCAGTGCGGTCCGCGTTCGTGGACGATCGCCCCCGGACTTGCCCGCCGGCCGATTCTCCCTAACCTCCGCGGCCTCGTGTACACGATCCTGATCGCCGCCGGAATCGCACTGCTCGCCGCCGCCAGCGGTGTGCTGACCGGCATCTGGGGCTGGGTGGGGGCGATCTTCATCGCCCTCCTGGTGTTCGCCATCGTCTGGGTGCTGGCGGCGCGCCGCCTGATGCGCACCCTACAACCGCGCTTCGACCGCGTGCGCAAGCAGGCCGAGGCCGGGCAGGCCGACGCCGCGATGCAATCGCTCGAGGAGCTGTTGGCGATGGGGCCATGGATGCCGGGGCTCACCGGGCAGATCCACGCGCAGCTCGGCACGCTGGCGCTGCACAACGGCAACGAGAAGAAGGCGCGCGAGCACCTTGCGCGGTCCAGCCGCCGCTCCGCCGAGGGGCAGCTGGTGCTCGCGTCGCTGCACCAGCGCAACGGCGACACCAAGGCGGCGCTCGACGTGCTGGCGCGGGCGGCGCCGTTCAACAAGTCGCACGGCCTGTTCCACAACGTCTACGCCTACTTGCTGCACAAGGCCGACCGGGTGGACGAGGCCATCGCGCAGCTCAACCGGCTGCTGAAGAAGGCGCCCGATCACGCCATCGGCAAGGACAACCTGCTGCGCCTACAGAACGGGCAGAAGATGGACCTCAAGCCGTTCGGGCGCGAGTGGTTCGCGCTCGGCTTGGAGCGCCCCCCGGCCAGCATGGGGGAGCTGCGCACCGCGCGGAAGGGCTTCCGTCAGGCTCCCAAGCAGAGCAAATCCGGCAAACCGGCGCGCGCGTCGAGGTCGAAGCCGAAGAAGCGGCGCAAGGGCTGACGTGCGCCGCCGCGCGGTCAGGCCGCGCGGCGTTCGCGGCCGCGGCCCTCGGCCTCGTCGTACACGCTCTGCGGGTGCGGGCGCAGGTCCCAAACGACACCGATCTTGGCCAGCAGCGACAGGATCGAGTAGGTCGTGTCGATCTCCCACCAGTACATGCCTTGGCGGGCCGCACCGGGGCTGCGGTGGTGGTTGTTGTGCCAGCCCTCGCCGCCGGTGAGCAGCGCCAGCAGCCAGTTGTTGCGGCTGTCGTCGCGGGTCTCGAAGCGCCGCTTGCCGACGACGTGCGCCAGCGAGTTGATCATGAAGGTGGAGTGCCAGAGCACTACCGTGCTGATGAAGCCGCCCCACACCAGCCAGGACAGGCCTCCGGCAAAGAACAGCACGACACACAGGAGCACGTAGGGCACGAGGTGCCAGCGGTTGAGCCAGCGCAGCTCCGGGAAACGAGCGTAGTCCTTGATGCGGTCGAAGTCGGTCGCCAAGTGCTCGCGGCACAAGATCCAACCGACGTGCGCCCACCAGAACCCGTGCTTCACCGGCGAATGCAGATCGCGTTCGGTGTCGGAATGGGTGTGGTGGCTGCGGTGGTGCGCGGCCCACCAGAGCACGCCCTTCTGCGCCGAAGACACGGCCAAGGTCGCCAGCAAGAACTGTCCGACGCGGCTGGTCTTGAACGAGCGGTGCGCGAAGTAGCGGTGGTAGCCGGCGGTGACGCCGAACATGCGCACGAAGTAGAGCCCGGCGCAGAGCAGGACTTCGGTCCAACCAAAGGGGACGAACAGCGCGAGCACGCACGCGACGTGCACGCCCAAGAACGGAATCGAGCCCGCCAGATCGAAGGTGGCGAGTGGTCTGGAAAAACCCGTATGCGTCGTGGTGGTCATGGCGTTTGCCGGATGGACTGCGAACTGAGGCAGCGCGTCTTTTTCGGCGGAACTCGCGCCGGCCATGGTCAAACCCGTGTCAACTTTCCGTGACACGGCCCCGGTCCATGTCATCGGTCGAACCGGTAGCCGGTGCCGCGGACCGTGACGATGTGCCGTGGCTGCCGCGGATCCTCCTCGAACAGGCGCCGCAGGCGGAGGATGAAGTTGTCGACCGTGCGCGTCGTCAGGTCGCCCGGGGCTCCCCAGACCTCTTCCAGCAGCCGCGCGCGGCTCACCGGGCGCCCCTGCTCCTCGGCCAGGTAGCGCAGCAACAGTGCCTCGGTCCGGCTGAGCTGCACCTTTTCGCCCCGGGCGCCGATCGCGCGGAACGTCTTGAAGTTGACCCGGCACGAGCCGAACTCGAGCACGTGCGCGCTGCGTTCCTCTTGGGCGTTCGTCGAGCGATGCCATGCCTGGCGCCGCAGCAGCACCCGCACGCGCGCCAGCAGTTCGTCCAGGTCGAACGGCTTGGTCATGTAGTCGTCGGCGCCGGCGTCCAGCGCGCGGATCATGTCCTCGGGGAGGTTGCGCGCGGTGAGCACGAGGACCGGCGTGAGGTTGCGCGACTGCCGCATGTGGCGCGCGATTTCGAGCCCGTTGCCGCCGGGCAGCATCAGATCGAGGATCGTCAGGTCGAACACCGGGGCGTCTTCGGCGTCGATCCAATGCATGGCCTGTGGCGCGGTGCGCGCCACGGTGACGTCGTAGCCGGAGCTGATGAGGTTGAACTCCAGCGCGTCGGCCAGGTGCTCCTCGTCTTCCACCAACAGGATGTGCGTCAATCCATGTCCTCGGTCGTGTCGCGCTCGTAGTTGGAGATCTGCAAACCGATGGTGACGCCCTTGTCGCTACCTGCGGAGCGAGCGAACGCGGTCCAGCCGTGAGCTTCGGCGATCGAATGGACGATCGCCAGACCCAGCCCTGTGCCCTTGCGGCTGCGCCTCGGGTCGTCGTCCTCGATCCGGTAGAAGCGGTCGAAGATCTTGCGGCGCTCACCCAGGGGCAAGCCGATGCCGCGGTCGCTCACCAACAGGTGCAGCGACCCCGGCGCGACCTCCTCCAGGCTGAGGCGAATCCGGCAGCGGTCTTCGGGCGAGTACTTGACCGCATTGTCGACCAGGTTGTCGAGCAGCTGCCGGAGCAGGGCCCGGTCGATGTCGACGATGAACTCGTTGCCCGGCTCGACCTCGATTGTGCGCCGCAGGCCGGCGCGTTCGAACGTAGCCTGGCTGCGCTCGGTATAGGTCACCAAGAACGCGCGCAGCGGCACGGCCTCCGTGCGGCAGGTCATGCTCTGCTGGTCGATCTGCGCCGCCCGCAAGACGTTGCCAATCAGGGCGGAGAGTCGGTCCACGTCCTCCATCAGCGCCGCCAAGAACTTCTGCCGGTGGGTATCGCTGACGCCGGGGCGCGACAGCGTTTGCGCCTGGAGCTTGATGGACTGCAGCGGCGAGTTGAGCTCGTGCGAGACGCTGGCCAAGAAGTTCTGCTGCCGTCTGCCCCAGCGGATCTCGGCGAACATCTGCGCCGCAAAGATCGACACCAACACGATGATCGCCAGGAACAACGTGCTGCCCACCGCGATGAAGGTCGTGTGGAACGGCCCTGACGTGTCGCTGGCGGCGAGCTCTTCGATGCGGCGGTAGTCGTGTACCAGCACGACGTTCCACAGCACGGTCAGCGTGATGGTCAGAACCAGGACGACGACGAAGATGACGACCGGACCCTTGATCGAACGCCTGGCCATGGTGCGGACATTGTGCCTTGTTGGGCGTGGTCGGAGCAGCGACTCCGGGGATTCCTCAAGGTCCCCTTCGTGCCGACCCGACAGGGTGATTGGCTCTCTTTGCCAGGCGTTGCCATGAAGCTCATCACCGAACAGGCCGGTCCGGTCCACGTCACGGCCACGGCGAGGCTCTGCGTCGACGCGGTCGGCGGCCTGCACGCCTGCGCCACGGCGGCGACGGCGTGGGGCGAGGTCATTGGCTATCTCGTCACCTACGGCGCGCCCGAGGGATTCCAGGCTCGGCTGAACAGCACCTTGATCGAGCTGGACAACGCTCTGCGTCCGCTGCGGACGCTCGCGGGCCAACCCGAAACGGATGGTCCCGGCGCGGTGACTGAGGACTCGGAGAGCGCAACGGCCGGCCCGCAGGACGCGGTCGAGGCGACCGAAGCGCCCGCCGGCGACCTCCCGACGCCACCCTCTCCCGAGCCACCACCTCCGGTGGTCGCCGTCGCGTCCAGTCCGATGCCAACCGCTCCGGTGGGGGCGCCGCCGATGGCCCCCCCCGTGGTCCACAGGCTGCCCGAGGTCGATGACGATGGCTGCCGGTGCGTGCTCAGCGCGACCGGCCCCGGTTTCTCGATCTCCGGTTTGATCGAGTTCCTCGGCCGCAGTGGCAAATCGGGCACGCTGCGCATGGCGACCGGCGGGGATGTCTTCACCCTGCGTCTCGTCGATGGCCAGCTGGTGCATGCGGAGTGCGAGCAGCGGCCGCCGAACGAGCGCCTGGGCGAGATTCTCGTCAGCCGCGGCGCCATGGATTCCACCCGGCTCCATCGCCTCCTCGAGCTCTGCTCCAGCGGTTGGGACGACGATCGCGTGCGGTTGGGCGAGCTGCTGGCGCGCGAGAACCTGATTTCCGAGACGGAGCTGTGCGACGCGCTCAGCGAGCAGGTGCGGCGGCTGTTCGCCCGCTTGTTCGCCGGCGAGGGGCACTGGTTCGGGTTCTACGAAGGACTGCCTTCGTACCCGCGCCTGCACGTCCAGCTGCGGCTGATGGAGCTGCTGCTGGACAGCTCGCGCGTCTACGACGAGAGCCTGCGCACGGGGCCGCCGCCCGGCGACGACGCTGCCGCCGATGACACTGCCGGCGGCGATGCGGCGGACGCGGCCAGGGCTGACGACGTCCCGACCGACGACCCCGTCGCCGCCGCGTTGGCGGAGGCGTCCGATCTGCGCCGCTCGCGCGGTCTCGCCAGCCTCTGGGATTGAACGAGGACCGGAACCGACCTCACGCCGGTGCCGGTCCAACCAGCTCGTCGAACCGAGGATCGCCGCGCAGCGCGTCGAGATCGCGCTCCTCGGCAGCGTGACGGCGGAACTCCTCGCTCATCCCGCAGGCGAGCGTCACCTCGTCGATCGCGCGCTCGGTATCGCCGAGCAGCGCGAGATAGCAGGCCAAGTTGTAATGACCGATCGCCGATCGCCGCGACCGGCCGATCAGGCGCTGCATGCACTGGACTGCACCGTCGATGCGGTCGATGCGCTTGAGGCACCAGGCTTCGGTCAGATCGAGCCAGTCGGGATCCTGATCGAAAGGGCGCAGCTCCTCGATCGCCGCCAGTGCTTCGTGATAGCGATGCGAGTCGACCAATGCGCGAGTCTTGAAGTAGAGCCCGACCTGTCGCGCTCCGGGCTTGGCCAGCAGCGGTGGGATCCGCTCGAGCGCGGCTTGCGGGTCCCCGAGCTCGAGCCAGCCCTCGATCTCCAGTGCCAGTCGGCGGAGTGATTTGCGCACCGGCAGCTTCACCGCCGCATTTTCGTCGTCGGCTGCGGAGTGCACAAGGTGCCCCCGCGCTTGCGCTCAGCGCGTCTCGTGACCGCGCGCGCTGACCGGCACGATGTCGATCAGCGCATCGTCTTCGACCAGGACCGCTTCGTCGGCGAGGTTGACGGTCGGGCAGACGTGCAGCGGCGCCAGCTGAATGAGGGTGCCGGGCGCCGGCGCGGGCTCGGCGTCGACGTGCAGCGGCAAATGCTCTTCGCTCGGTGTTTGCGGCGTCAACGAGGGCCAGCCCTCGACCTCTGCACACGGGTCGCCGGCAGCGGCGTCGATCGCCTTGGAGCCGGCGTCGCAGGTGACGCGGTCGCCACCGGTGCTGCTCACCACCCGGCTCAGCACGTGCACCGCCCGCGCAAACCCGTCCACGCCCAGCTGTTCGGTGCGCAGATCGGAGTAGACGATCGTGCCGGGACTGACGCGGTGCGAAAGACCCGAGAAGCCATCGAAGGCGAGCGCCTGACGGTAGGTGGGTGTTCCGCTGGTGATGATCTCCCGAGGTTCGAGCTCGAGCTCCGCGAGGACCCGCAGCAGCTCTCCGTAGATGCGCCCGCAGTGCGCGGCGCGGTCTTCGGGTGTCTCTTCCAGGACATGGCCGTCGTAGAAGTGCACGCCTGCCAGCGCACCCTCGCAGACCCCCAGCGTCTGCCGCAGCCGGTCGCGCTCCGCGAGCGGAATGCCGGTCCGGTGATAGCCGGGGTCGAGATCGACGAACAGGCCGACCCGCGGCGCCGCGTGCCTGACTTCTTGTGCGTGTCCCGACTCTTCGGTGAGCACCGAGAGCCGGTGCTGGGGATGCTCCTTGGCGAGCGCGGCGATGCGCCGCAGATTGGCGCCGCGATGGGCGTAGGCAACGAGCAGGTCGACCGGAGCTTCGGCCCGCGCCAGCAGCACGGCGGCCTCGCGGGTCGTGGCGCACTTGAAGTGGCGCACGCCGGCCTGCAGCAGGAGGTCCATGACCTGCCCGACCTTGCTGGTCTTGATGTGGGGGCGCCAGCGATCGATGCCCGCGTCGGCGATGGCGCGGGCGATGTTGGCTCGCACGCGGTCGAGGCGGATCAGCAGGGCCGGCGTCTGCAGGTTGTCGAACGCGGTCGGGTCCAAGGCAGCCGTCCCGCGTATTCCGGTCAGAGCAGGCGCTCGATGGCGTCGATGCGCACCGTGAAGCTGCCGTGCTCGGACGGCAGCTCGGCAGTGTCACCGATGATCTTGCCGAGCAGCGGCTGGGCTGCCGGCGCGAGGTAGTTGACGGTGTCTTCGTCGACGCAGTCCCATGGCCCGAGGACGCGGACCGTGCGGCTCTGGCCAGTGCCGGTGTCGGTGTAGGTCACGGCCGTGCCAGGGGCGACCACATCGGACGGCACGGCGACGTCCTCGATCAGCTTGGCCTTGCGCAGATCGGCGTCCATCATCGATGCCCGGCCAGTGAGGTTGCGCTGCTCCTCCATCGCGGCCTCCCACTCGCTGTTCTCGCTGAGGTCGCCGAGCTCGGCGGCCGCGCCGATCGCCTTGGCATTCGCCGGGATCAGCTCTTGCGTCAGCTTGTGGTACTCCTCGCGCTTGGCCTCGAGGCCGGCGCGCGTGACGTAGATGGCGTCCTCTTGCCAGTACGGCTTGTCCGGCTTCGCGGTCAGATCCGGGAAGCGCTTGGCCACCGCGCGCAGTACCGCGTCGTTGATGTCGGTGGGGAAGTCGGGCCCACCGCGCTCGCAGATGCCGAGGAAGGTCGACATGTCCTCGCGCGTGACGTCCTCGAGGATTCCCTGCAAGAAGCGTCGCCGGCCGGTGAGCAGGCTCGACACGCGGGTCAGCAGCCGCGCGGTTTGCTGTTCGCTGCGCGGGCGGTTGGCCAGCACTCGGGCGAGATGGAGCAAGACCCGCGCGACGGCGACCGGCTGGGGCGCATCGGGCTCTTCGGCGAAGTGTCCGTCGGCGAACGCGCGACCCAAGAGATAGGTCATGACCGGGTGGCGGCCCGGATACGGCGCCACCGACGGCCACTGGCTCACCAGCTGACCGCCCTGGCCGCGGTCGACCAGCAGCTGGATCACCGGCTCGACGACGCTCACCGGCAGGCGGGTGGCGCGATCCGCGCAGAGCGGGGCCCAGTCTTCACCGAGCGCATCGGGCAGGATCCGCACCGCGTGCAGGCGCGCGTCCTGCGTGTGCAAGAGGTCGAAGTGGCTCGGCTCGAACGGGTCGTCGCCGTTGGCCAGCATCGCCCGCAGCTCGTCCGTCGCCGACGTCGTCGGGTGCGGTCGGTTGTGCTCCTCGAGCAGCAGGATGCCGTCGAGGAGATGTGCGTGGCTGCTGGTGCTGGACTGCGCCGCGGCGGCCAGGCGGTTGGCCGCCAGGTCGAGGATCGCGTCGCGGCTGCCCTGGTCCGAGGTGCGCTCCAACGACTCGCGCAGCAGACCGATCTCCTGGCCTAGATCGTCGCAATGGCGCAGCTTGCGCTCGACCTCGTCGGCCAGTGACAGCGGCCGCTTGCGCAGCTCGAACACCGGTCGGGTGGTGCTCCCCTCGACCTGCAGATACGGATCGACTGCCGCGGCGGCCTTGGCCTTCTTCCAGAAGGAGGCCCACTTCTTGGTCGGCACGATCGCCGGCGACAGCGATTGCTTGACCTCGGTGCTGGTCACCCGGCCGCGGTAGATCTTCGCGCATTTGCGAATCAAGATGGACGGCTCGTCGGCGACGAGCCGTTGCAGCTCGTCCATCTGCGTCAGCGCCATCGCGCGCAAGTCGTCTTCCGCCAGCGGGGTCATGCTGTCGAACGCCGTGGTCAGCGGTACCTCGTGCGTGCGCCCCGAGGCGAAGCGAATGGTCAGCTCGCGCTGGTTGGGGTCGAAGGCTTCGATCAGTCCTTCACCCCAGCCGCCGCGGTGGTAGACGACGTGGCCCTTGGTGTAGCGGCGCATCTTGTCGAACTGCTCGAGTGCCTCGCCAGTGACCGAGTCGCCGGCAACGCCCGAGAGCTCGGCCACCATCCCGTACCACGCCTCGTCGCCGAAGCGCTGCTGGATCAGCTCGAGGAGGCGTTGCGCGAACTTGTCGTTGTGTGCATCACGCCGCACCAACGCCATGCCGACGTCGATGGCAGCCTCGACGCGCTCGGAGCCGGCGAGCGATTCGGTCAGGCTCTCGGCCAAGGTCAGCGCGCGGCTGGCGTGGTCACGGTCGCACAGAGCGTTCAGTGCGCGACAGAACGGGGTAATCTCGGCAGGGTCGGTGGCGGCTTCGCTCCAGGCCAAGTCCAGCTCATCGAGCCGGTCCTCCTGCGCGAGTTCGACGAGGCTGGTCTGCGTCAAGGCGAATCGAGTTTCACGACGAGGGCGGATATCGGGCGGAAGAACATAGCCACCCGGACAGTCGCGGCCAACCCGCGAGCGCCGATCCTTGCCCGGCCGGGCGCATTTTGTGCCCCATGCTCCGCCGCGCGGCACCGGGGCGGGCCAACCCGCGGCCGGATATTGGGTGCCCGATCAGTCCGTCAGCCGGCCGACCAACGTGTCCAGGTCGTTGGTCGTGCACGACTCGTCGTAGACCGCGAGGGGCACGTCGTCGATGATCTCTTCCGGGGCGACGAAGATGACGTAGAACTCGGGTCCCAGCCGGCGCCGGAACGCGGCGATCTTGCTGAGGGTCAGGCCCTGGGTCTCGCTGGCGGCCTCGATGACCACGGTCTTGCCCTCCCGGCCGCGGCCGCGGAGGACCACCATCGGGGCGTATGCCGCGACCTTGCCGTCGTCCAGCTCGACCTCGAAGTGCCGGGGCGAGTGGCTATGGGTAATCCCCGCCCTGGAAAGCTTGTCACACAGCGATTGCTCGATCTTCGAGCTCAGGACCCGGCCACCACAGCGGCCATAGCCGACGCCGCGGACGGTGCCGCCGCTCATCAAGACGTCGTCTTCGTCGTAGTCCAGCGTCGCCCGCGGGACCGAGGGAGCTTCCACGGCGGCTTTGGCGCGCGAGCGCGTGGAGCGCCGCGAACGCGCCTTGACGGCCGACGCGCCGGCCGGCGTGGATGTGGAACGAGCCTTTTTGGTGACTGCTTTTCGAGCCATCGCAATCCTCCCGACCTAACGAGGAGCGAACCGCGGAAATGCGGATCGAGACCGATGTTTGTTTCCGCCCGGGTGCGAGTAGTGGGGAACGGCCGGTCACCCTAACGCAGCCCTTCGGGGAGCGAAAGTGGGGGGGTTCCCCGTCGGACGCGCCGCCGGGCGAGACGCCGCGCCGGGGAGCCGCACCCGCCGCGCCGAGATCGTCGTAAGTCATTGCTGCGAACACCACAAACTGTTTCGGTTGACGGTTTGCCCCGGCTCGGCCATGGTCGGCGGTCGGTGATGCGGTCGCCCCTGGGTCTGTTTGCCGTCGCGGTCTTTGCAGTGTTGGCCACCGGTCTCGCCATGCGGCTCTGGCCGTGGACGCCCGAGCGGGCGTTGCGCGCGATCCTCGACGGCGATCTCGATCGAGCGGGGCGGCAACGCGCGCTCGAAGCGGTGCTCGGCGCGGTCGCCGGGGCCGCCGATGCCAGTCCCCAGCGCCGGATCCAGGCCGGGATGGCCGCGCTCGAGCTGCAGCGGCGCGCCGACTTCGACGCTGTGCTCGGCGCCGGTGCCGCCCCGGGCGAGGTGCCGGCCGCGGTCCGCGACGCCGGTGCCGCGCTCGCCGCCGCGGCTCCTGCCGGTCAGTCGGCGCTCGACGAGCTGGCCCTGGGCGTGCCCTACCTCGAAGACCTGTTGCGCGCTTGGTTGTTGCTGCGGGACGGGCGTGCCGACCGGGCGATCGACGCCCTCGAGCGCGGCCGTCGCTCCGCGCAGTTGTACGAGGCGCAGGAAGTCGTCGCGCTGATCGACGAGCAGCTGCAAGCGCGGCGGGAGTGAGCGCGCGGGCGGCGGTCAGCCGGGACCGGCCGGCTGGGCCCGCCGCCGGAGTCGGTTGCCGACCGCCAACCGAACCTTGCGGCGGAGGTCGACGAGATAGGTCTCCAACTTGCGGGTCTCGCGGCCGCGCGCGGCGTTCCAGAGCAGCACGGGGACGCGCCACGGCCGGCGGGCGAAGGAGGCACCGTAGAAGTTGGCGAGGATGCGGTACTTGAACAGCGTCAGCTGCCGCGCGGTGAGTGCCGTGCAGTAGTTGTTGGCCGGCAGCAGCCGTTCTTCGTTGGCGAAGATCGGCGTCATCAAGAAGTCGTCATCGAGCGCGATGCGCCCGCTGTCGCGGAGCTCGTGGTACAGCTGCGTGTTGGGGATCGGAAAGAAGAAGCCGACCGCGACGTCGTCGATGCCGGCCAGCGCCAACCGCCGCGCCAGGGCGGCGGTCTGCTGCAAGTCGTCGGCGGTGTCGTGCGGGAAGCCGATGACGATGAAGGCGGTGACGTTGAGCTTGTGGCGCACGGAGGCGCGCACTGCGTTCATCAACGACTCGGTCTTCATCTGTTTGCGGATCAACTTGCGGGTGCGCTCGCTGCCACTCTCCGGGGCCAGCGCCAGCGAGCGGCCGCCGGTGCGCGACAGCAGAGCCGCGACCTCGTCGTCGATGACTTCGCAGCGCGTGCCGGACGGAAACTGCCAGGTGATTCCCAGGGCGCGCCGCTCGAGCTCGCGGCAGAACGCCAGGATCCAGTCGCGCTTGAGGATCGCGGTCAAGTCCTGAAACGGGAAGTTGGTCGCGCCGTACGTGTCGTGGTAGTGCTGGATCTCGTCGACGACGTCGATGGGATCGCGCGGATACCACCGCGTGGTCCACATGCTCGGCGAGGAGCAGTACGTGCACTGGTAGGGGCAGCCTCGGGTCGCCAAGATCGGGATGGTCTTGCCGGCCTTGATGCCGTTGACGTAGTCGTGCGCGTTGTAGGTGTCGATGTCGAGCAGGTCCCAAGCGGGCCAGGCAATCGCGTCGACGTCGCGCCGGCGTGCGCGCGGCTTGCTGCTGCGCACCGGCTCGCCGTTGGCGTCGCGATAGACGATGCCGTCGACGGTGGCCAAATCGGTGCCCTTCGCCAGCGCGTCCAGGAGCTCGACCGCGCCCTCTTCGCCCTCGCCCAGCACGATGCAGTCGATGGGGGCCTGCTGCATGGAGTGTTCGGGCAGGCCGGTGAAGTGCTCGCCCCCCGCGATCAGGATCGCCCCGGGACGCGCCGCTTTGATCTGGCGGATGATGTCGCGCACCAGGGGCCACGAGAAGGACCACATGTTGGTGATGCCGATCACGTCGACGTCCGGTCGCAGTCGCTCGACGATCTGCTCGGTGCGCAGCCCCAGCGCGTAGAGCTGGGTGTTGCTGCGGCGGGTGACCTGTTCCGGCGCGGCGGCGACCGCGTCCAGAACGTCGACCTCGTGCCCCGCCTCGCGCAGCGCCGCCGCGACGTAGGCCAGACCGAGCGGCAGGCTCGGCCTCAGCGCGGTCATCGCGTGGACGTTGAGGTAGACCGGCGGATGGATCAGCTGGACCAGCATGCGAGTCGGGGGAGGGGCGGCCCCGGGGATGGCGATCCGAGCATAGCGGCGGGCGGTGCGCGCAGCGGAGGCAAACGTCGCCGGCGTGGCGCGGTCCCCTGCGGGCCATGGCGCCGGCGGTTCGGGCGGCTTCCAGCGCCCCGCCGGCGGACCGCGCGGCGTCAGTCCAGCTCGAGGCCGCGTTCTTCTTCTTCCGTGATTCCCTCGCCGAAGCTCTGGCCCAAGTAGACGCGCCGCACGTCTTCGTTGGCGATCACTTGTTGTGGCGAACCCTCGGCGATCACTTGACCCTGTGCCAGGATGTACGCGCGGTCGGAGATGCGCAGCGTCTCGGCGACGGCGTGGTCGGTGATCAGAATCGCGATCCCGCGCAGCGACAGGTCGCGCAGGATCTTCTGGATCTCCTCGACGGTGATCGGATCGATGCCGGCGAACGGCTCGTCCAACAAGAGCAGGCTCGGTTGGGTCGCCAATGCACGGCTGATCTCCAGCCGGCGGCGCTCGCCGCCGGACAGCGTCGCGCCCATCGACGTGCGCAGGTGCGTCAGCTGCAGCTCCTCGAGCAGCGCCTCGGCGCGCGCCAGCCGCTCGGCGCGCGGCACGCGGCGTGCCTCGAGGACGGCGAGCACGTTGTCGAGCACGCTCATGTTGCGGAACACCGAGGCCTCTTGGCTCAGGTAGCCCATGCCCCGGCGCGCGCGCCGATACATCGGCATGCGCGTGACGTTCTTCAGGGCGCGGTCGGCGGCGCCAAACATCACCTGGCCGGCGTCCGGGGTGATCATGCCGACCACCATGCGGAACGACGTCGTCTTGCCGGCCCCGTTCGGGCCGAGCAAGCCGACGATCTCACCACGACAGACGCTGAGACTGACGTCGTCGACCACCCGCCGGCGCCGATAGGTCTTGGTCAGTCCTTCGGCGCGAAGGATCTCGACCGCGGCGCTCATCGAATGAAGCCGAGGCGGAACGGCGAGAACACCGGCCAGAAGCCGAGCACCGGCCGGCCGAGCACGTGCTCTCTGGGCACGAAGTAGATGTGCTGCTCCGGCGCCGTCCAGGTCGAGTTGGACGCCAGGTCGAGGAACTGCATGTTGCCGGGATCGTACGCCGGTCCGAGCTTGCCTTCGAGCGCGAACACCTCGCCGTTGTCGTCGGTGAACGCGATGCGATCGGGCGCGCGGCCGGGGCTGCGCACGATCACCGGGTTCTCGTCGACGTCGGGCTTGCCGTTGAGGTCCCACGGTCGCTTGTTGCCCTTGATCACGCGCACGCTGTCGTCGGTCTGCGCCTTCAGCGGGTCGACCATCGTGCCGTCCTCGGTGACGCCGACCGACAGCACCTTCCACTGGCGCGAGTCGGCCGACGCCAGGGTGTTGTCGCCCATCATCAAGAAGTGGTCGGCCGGCACTTGGATCACGTGGTTGAGGATCGAGCGGTCCATGCCCTCGGGCACCAGGTTGAGCAGGTCGTCCTCGATGCCGGCGGTCACGTAGTGCAGGTCGCGTTCGACCTGTAGCTCCTCGAGGCGCAGCTCCTTGGCGCCGCGCACGTCCAGGCGCAGCGACACCTGGCCGGGTTCCAGCAGTCGCAGGACGCGGGCATCGCCGACCTCGAGCTGTGCTGCTTCGTCACCGTCGACCGCGGCGAGCAGCCGGTCGTCGAGGTGCGCGAAGGTGAGGTGCGTGGCCTCCCCCGCGGCGAGCGCGCAGTCGAACGCCTCGCTGACCGCGACCTCCTCGTCGCCGCGCTGGATGCGCAGCACGGCCTTGCCGCCGCTCGCCCGCAGCTGGAAGCGGCGGACGGGGTGGCCGGCGGGCTCGAGCCGCAGCTCGACGGTGAGCTGCTCGGGTGCGGCCGTCGGCACGATGGTGAATCCGAAGCGCACGTCCTGCACTCCCTCGCGGCCGCCGCCGCTGTCGCCGGCAGCCATGATCTCGGCGGCGATGTAGCTCGGATATCCGTCGTAGATCTGGTTGGCGAGGCCTCGGTGCTGCAGGTCGGTGAACGTCAGCTGCGCGCGCCCGGCCGCCTTGCCGATCAGCGCCTCGCCGTCCTCGGTCCAGGTGCCGAACGTGCCTTCGAAGAACTTCGCCAGCACCGGCGGGGTGCCGCCGCGTTCGATCTCGATCTCGCGCCGCAGCGGATAGACCGTCTTCCACAGCCCGGCTTGGATCGCGTCGGGCTTGCGGTGGACGTGCGCGACCTCGCCGCTCTCGTCGACGTGCCAGAGGTTGCCGCCGGCGATCCGCAGCCGGTCTCCGCCGACGCCGACGATGCGTTTGACGTAGTTCTGGTTGCGCCGGATCGGATAGCGGAACACGGCCGGATCCCAGCGCTCGGGCTCGAACACCTCGTAGCGCAGCTTGTCGACCAGGATGCGGTCGAAGACGCCGGCCTCGGCCGAGCCCATCAGGGTCGGCTGCATCGACGACGTCGGAATCTGATACGCCTCGATCACCATCGGCTTGAGCAGGACCGCCGCCAGGATGGCGACGCCGAACGCCTCCAAGTTGTCGCGCCACGGGCGCTTGGGCTTGGCGACGGCGGTCTTCGGATCGGTCGCGGGGGCGGCGGCGCTCGCCGGGACGGTGTCGGTCATTTGTCGTCGTCCGATTGCAGCACCACCAAGAACGCCTTCTGTGGGATCTCGACGTTGCCGACTTGTCGCATGCGCTTCTTGCCCGCCTTTTGCTTCTCGAGCAGCTTGCGCTTTCGGGTGATGTCACCGCCGTAGCACTTGGCGGTGACGTTCTTGGACAGCGCGCGGATGTTCTCGCGCGCGACGATCTTGCCGCCGATCGCAGCCTGCAGGGCGACCTCGAACAGGTGTCTCGGGATCTCCTTGCGCAGCTTCTTGAGGATGGTCCGACCGCGGTTCTCGGCGTCGTCGCGATGGCACAGGAAAGACAGCGCGTCGACCTCGTTGCCGCTGACGAGGATGCGGACCTTGACCAGGTTGGAGGTCTGGTAGCCCTGCACCTCGTAGTCCATGGTGCCGAAGCCCCGCGTCATGGACTTCAGCTTGTCGTGGAAATCGAAGATGATCTCGGCGAACGGCATCTCGAACGAGAGCATGACGCGTTGGGCGCCATAATGCTCCGTGTTGAGATAAACACCGCGGCGCTCGGTGCAGAGCTTCATCACCGCGCCGATCGACGCGGTCGGCACCACGATGTTGCAGCGCACGATGGGCTCGAGGTACTCGTCGATGTGGGTGGCATCGGGCAGGTCGGCCGGCGAGTGGATCTCGACCGTCTCGCCGGTGGTCTTCACCACGCGGTAGGTCACGTTGGGTGCGGTCTGCACCAGGTCCATGTCCTCCTCGCGCTCGAGGCGCTGCTGGATGATCTCCATGTGCAGCAGACCCAAGAAGCCGCAGCGAAAACCGAAGCCGAGGGCGTCGGAAGTCTCCGGCTCGAAGTCGAACGACGAGTCGTTGAGGCGCAGCTTCTCCAGGGACTTGCGCAGGTCTTCGAAGTCGCCCGGGTTGGTCGGATAGAAGCCGCAGAACACCATCGGCTTGGGCTCCTTGAAGCCCGGCAGCGCGCTGGCGCGCAGGCTTTCCTTGGCGTGGGTCAGGGTGTCGCCGACGACCACGTCCTGCAGGCGCTTGATGTTGGAGATCAGATAGCCGACTTCGCCGGCGGCCATCTCCTGCACCGGCGTCATGCGCGGTCGCAGGTGGCCGATCTCGAGCACTTCGTACTCGGTCTGCGTGCCGAGCATGTAGATCATGTCGCCCTTCTTGATGGTGCCGTGCAGCACGCGCAAGTAGACGACGACGCCCCGATAGTCGTTGTACTCCGCGTCGAAGATCAGCGCTTGCAGCTTGCCGGCGGGATCGCCGGTCGGCGGCGGCACCAACTTGACGATGGCGGCGAGCACTTGGTCGACGTTTGCGCCGGTCTTGGCGGAGACCGCGATCGCGTCTTCGGCGGGGATGCAGATGGCGTCCTCGATCTCGGTGGCGACCTCCTCGGGCCGCGCGTGCGGCAGGTCCATCTTGTTGAGCACCGGCACGACGGCCAGCTGGGCCTGCTCGGCCAGGTGGGCGTTGACGACCGTTTGCGCCTCCACTCCCTGCGAGGCGTCGACCAGCAGTAGTGCGCCCTCGCAAGCCTGCAGGGACTTGAGTACCTCGTAGTTGAAGTCGACGTGTCCGGGGGTGTCGATCAGGTTGAGGAGATAGGTCTCGCCGTCGTCGGCGCGGTAGTGCATCGCGACCGCCCGCGCCTTGATGGTGATGCCGCGCTCGCGTTCCAGCTCCATGCTGTCGAGCAGCTGCTGCTTCATCTCGCGCTTCTGTACCGTGCCGGTCAGCTCGAGCATGCGGTCGGCGAGCGTCGACTTGCCGTGGTCGACGTGGGCGATGATGCTGAAGTTGCGGATCCGCAGAATCGGGTACATCGAGCGATTCGGAAGAGGCTACGATCGAAGAGGCTATAGGGGCAGGCCGGCCAGTCGAGTGAGCAGCTGCCGCAACGCCTTGCCACGATGGCTGAGCGCGTCCTTCTGGCCGGCGTCCAGCTCGGCGAAGGTCGAATCGGGAGCGGCGTCCGGGACGAACACCGGGTCGTAGCCGAAGCCGTGGCGGCCGCGCGGCGCGGTCGCGATGCGACCCTCGCAGGATTCCTCGATCGCGGCCAGCACGCGACCGTCCGCGGCGGCGAGGCACAGGTGGCAGACGAACCGCGCCGTGCGGCGCGGTGCGGGGACGCCGTGCAGCTCTTCGAGCAGCAGCCGAACCCGATCGTCGTCGGTGGCGCCCTCGCCGCCGTAGCGCGCCGACAACACCCCCGGCCGGCCGTCGAGCGCGTCCACGCACAGCCCCGAGTCGTCGCCGATCGCCGGCGCGGCGACCGCGCGTGCCAGCGCGCGCGCCTTGATCGCGGCGTTGCCGGCGAAGTCGGGCGCATCCTCGCGCATGGCGACCGGACCCGGGGCCTCCGCCAGCCGGCGCAGAGAATAGCCCAACGGTCCGAGCAAGCGCTCGAGCTCGTCGCGCTTCTTCGCGTTGTTGGAAGCGATCCAGAGGTCGGTCATGTCGGTGCGAGTGCGTGGTCGCTACAGCCCGAGTGCCGTGCGCTGGAGACCGTTGATGTGCTCGCACGCCACCTTGGCGCGAGCCATCATCTCCTGGAACTGCTCATCGGAGAACGGCGCGCCCTCGGCGCTGCCCTGCACCTCGACGAGCATGCCGTCGGAAGTGCGCACGACGTTGAGATCGACGTCGGCGGCGTAGTCCTCCTTGTAGTCGAGGTCGACCAGACACCCGCCGTTGCGCAGGCCGACGGAGATGGCGCTGACCTCGCTGCGCAGCGGCCACTTGCGCACCTTCTTCCTCTCCTCGAGCGCCAACAGCGCGTCGAACAGCGCCACGCAAGCGCCGTTGATCGCCGTCGTCCGCGTGCCGCCATCCGCCGACAGCACTTCGCAGTCGACCCAAAGGGTGATCTCGGGCATCGACTTGAGGTCGATGATGCTGCGCAGACTGCGGCCGATGAGGCGGCCGATCTCGAGGGAGCGTCCGTCGACGCGCGCCGTTCGCCCCTCGCGCGGTTTGCGGGAGTGGGTCGAGCCGGGCACCATGCCGTACTCGGCGGTGAGCCAGGCGCCGCCTTCGTTCTGCCGCCACAACGGCACTTGCTCGCTGACCGACACGGTGCACAGCACCTTGGTGTTGCCAGCCTCGACCAACACCGAACCCGGGGCGTTCTCGGTGAAAGCCCGTGTGAACTTCAACGGCCGGATCTGGTCCTCGGCCCTGTCGTTGCGCCGCTTCAGCGTGTTCTCCTCGAGACCGGAAGAAAGCCCGGCAGCTTACCCGGCGCCTCCGGCCGGTTTTGACAGAATTCGCGCGACGTCCGTGCGCGCCCGGAGAATTGCGGCCGTGACCGAGCCCCTGCGCAGCCTCGACCGCGACTTCGCCCGCTACTGCCGCAGCGGAGATCCGGGTGCGTTGGCGGCGGTGTTCGACGGGTCCGCCGACGAGCTCTGGCGGCTGGCGCGACACCTGGTCGGCGACCGGCACGCGGCCGACGACCTCGTGCAGGAGGTGTTCTTGGTCGCCATCGAGCGCCGCGATCGGTTCGAGCCGGGCCGACCTGTGTTGCCGTGGCTGCTGGGCATCCTGGCCAACCTCGCGCGCCGGCGCCGGCGGCGGACGACTGCGGGTGCCCCGCCGGCTCGCTTCAGCGGCACCTCCGGCGACGATCCGGTCGAAGCGGCCGCGCGCGGCGAGCTGGTCCGTTCGCTGCAGCGCTGCGTTCGCGGGCTCCCGCAGCCGTACCGCGACGTGCTGGTGTCTCACTTGGAGCACGGCGAGGGAGCGCGGGCGATCGCCGCGCGGCGCCGCTGCCCACCGAGCACGGTGCGCAACCAGGTGATGCGGGGACTCGACCTGTTGCGGCGTTCGCTGCCGGCGGGGCTCGGCAGCGCTGCCGCCGTCGGCACGCTTTCCCCGCGCGCGGCGGCCGCCTTGCGGGACACCGTTCTGCGCCGCGCGGCCGCGGCGGCACCGGTCTCCCCGGCGCTGACCCTGACTGGAGCGATTGTCATGCACAAGATCACGATCTCGGCGGTGGTGCTCGCCGCCGTCCTGTTGGCCTGGTGGGTGGTTTCGCCGCCATCGGCACCGCCCAAAGAGCGTCCCGCGCCGGTGGACGGCACGGGGTCGGCTGCCGCCGACGCGGGGGCGGGCGGCGTGGACACGGCCGCTTCGCCGGGCGCGCGTGACCGCGTGCCGCAAACGCCGGCGAGCACCGCTCCTGCGACCTCCCGCGCCAGTCTGTCGGTGCGCGTCCACCGCGACTCCGAGCCGGTCGCGGCGGTCGGCGTGTACGTGCGGCCCGTCGACGGTGGCCCTGGTGCCGGCCAGGGGGGCGTCGGGCAGGGGGGCGTCGAGCAGAAGACCGACGCCGCCGGCGAGGTCGTGTTCGCCGACTTGGCGCCAGGGCCATTTCGCGTCGTGACCGACCGGGGCGTGGGCACCGAGGTCTCGCTGCGCGCGGGCGAGCAGCAGCGGATCGAGCTGTCGCTGCCGCGTGGCTTGAACGTCGACGGCACGGTGGTCGACGTCGAGGGCAAGCCGGTGGCGGGTGCCGGCATCTTCGCCAAGCAGCGGCTGCACCACGACTGGTTCCACCAGGTCGCCACCAGCGATGCCGACGGCCGGTTCCGGTTGACCGAGGTCGCGCAGGGCACGCGTCTGCTGGCGCGCGCCGAGCACTACCAACCGTCCCACCACCGCCGCAGCGGGGCGGTCGAGGGCGAGATCGGTGCCGACGTCGCGGTGCGGCTGCGGCTGGGTGCGCGCGCGCACCGCTTGCGCGGTGTCGTGCGCCACGCCGACGGGCGTCCGGCCGCCGGCGCCGTGGTCGCGATCGCCGCCGACGAGGACGCGCGCAACCACCCCGACGGGGTGCTGAGCCAGAAGTACGAGTCCGAGTTCACCCGACCGATGGACATGGAGGCGTTCTTGGTCCGCTGCGATGCCGAGGGGCGCTTCACGACCACGGAGGTGCCGATGGGGCGCACGCTGCTGGTCGCGCGCGCGGTTGCCGAGGCCGGCATCGCGGTGACCAACGTCGTCGTACGGCCGGAGTCGGACAACCGCGTTGAGGTGGTGTTGCAGCGCGGTGCCACGGTCCACGGCCGCGTCGTCGATGGCGACGGAGTGGGCTACGCCGGGCTGCGCGTCGCCGCCGAGTGGCAGGGGACCATCGAGGTCGGCACGTTCGAGCACGATATCGGTCACTTGGTGTCGGACCGGCACGCGGTCACCGATGGCGAGGGTCGCTTCGAGTTGTCCGCGCTGCTTGCCGGCGAGCACCGGCTGGTGGTCGGCGCCGCGGTCGATCCCGAGTTGCGGTTGGATGACGACAGCGCGTTGCACAGCGAGCGCGTCGTGCTGGCGAGCGAAGAGGCCTTGCACTGGCAGGCCGTGGTGACCCGCCGGCAGCCGCTGCGGGTGTCGGTGTCGGGGCCCGACGGCGCGCCGCTGGCGGGGGTCGCAGTCAACGCGAGTGGCGGTGAGGCGCCCACCAGCGAGCGTGCCCTGCGCCGGCAGCGGAGCGGCACCGACGGTGTGGTCACCCTCGACGTGGAGCCGGGAGAATGCGTGGTGACCGCGCACGGCACGATGGCGGACGGGTCCCCCGATCCGCTGCCGGCGCGGATCGAGCGGGTCGCCGCCGGCAGCGGCGCGGTCGACCTGCGCTTGGAGCACTTGCCCTCCGCGGTTCTCGCTGGTCGGCTGACCGGCGACCTGGGGTCGCGCGCCTGGCTGCGGCTGCGGCGCACGGATTGGCCGGCCGGCCGGATTCGCGGGCTGGACCGGACCACCGGGGAGTTCGCGTTCGAGCGGCTGCCGGCTGCGACCTACCGGCTCGCCCTGCGGCGCGTCGGCGACGACGGTTGGCGCGATCTGCGCGAAGTGACCCTGCGGCCGGGCGAACGGCTCGCTCTCGGCATCCTGCCGATAAGCTCGGGGAGCCGCTGAGCTCGATTCGGGCGCGGCCGGTGGGATCCCGGCGGGCGCGGCCGCGTAGGACAGGTCGAACATGCACACCATCGCCGCACTCGGAGCCGTCGCGCTCGGAGCCATCGCCATGACGATTCACCCGCAGGATCCGCTCACCGAGAAGCAGCCCAACCCGCAGATTCGGACCGCGACCTTCGCGGTCGGTTGATTCTGGGGGCCCGACTCCCGGTTCGGGGGTCTCGAAGGCGTGCTCCGCACCCGCGTGGGCTACGCGGGTGGGTCGACTCCGGACCCGACGTATCGAGAGATCGGCGATCACACCGAGGTGTTTCAGGTCGACTTCGACCCGAAGGTGATCTCGTTCGGCGAGCTGTTGGAGGTGTTCTGGGAGAGCCACGGGCCGTGCGCGCCGGTCCGGTCGACGCAGTACAAGGCAGTGCTGTTCCATCACGACGAGGCGCAGCGCGCGCTGGCCGAAGCCTCGGCGCAGGCGCGGCAAGAGCAGCTGGGTCGGCCGATCACGACCGAGCTACGCGCGCTGGAGCGGTTCTATCTGGCCGAGGAATATCACCAGAAGTACGCGTTGCGTCGGCACCCGTCGGTGGTGCGTGATCTGTTGGTGCTGGCTCCAAGAGACACCGCACTGGTGGGGTCGATCGCGGCGGCCAAGCTCAATGCCTACTTCGCCGGTCACCTGTCGTTCGAAGGGCTGGAGCGAGCGCTGAAGGAGCTGGACTTGCGCGTCGAGGGCGGTGAGCGAGTCACCGGAGTGTGCAGAATGCGCGCACCGGCCGTGCGCGAAGCGCGCGGGGCCTCCTCCTGACCGATCAGTTGCTATGGTGTTGGGCCTCGGCCCGTGGTTTGCGGGTGCAGCGAGAACCACACATCCCAGACAACAAGGACTTCGCGAATGTCACGTCTGTTCCTCGGACTGGCGGTTGCGTCAGCATTCACTCTCTCCGCCCCGGCCCAGAGCACCTTCACGTACGACGTCGAGCTGATCGGCGGTCAGGAGGAGCCGCCCAACAGCTCCGGCGGCATCGGCCAGGCGCAGGTCACCATCGACCCGGCGCAGGGTCGCATCGCGGTCACCGGCCGCTACTCGAACCTGCAGGGCACCGCCTCCGCGGCGCATATCCACGGCAGCGCGCGGCGCGGCGCCAACAGCGGCGTCATCCTCGGGCTGACCGTTTCGGGTGGCAGCGCGGGCACGATCAGCGGCTCGGGCATGCTGACCGCGAGTGAAGTGCAGACCCTGATGGACGGCTTGGCCTACCTGAACCTGCACTCCTCGGCCTTTCCCGGTGGTGAAATCCGCGGCCAGATCGACCACGTGCCCGACAGTGGCAGCCCCAGCGCGCCGTCGCCCACGGTCACCGGACCGGCGACCCCTGGAGGCACGCTGAACATCGGCTGCCCGCCTTCGATCAACATCGGAATCGTCTTGGTCGGCATCGGCCTGCCGGCGACGGTGACTCTGCCCTTGCCGGCGATCATCGCCTGCGTGGCGCCGACCAACATCGGCATCGACATCTCGCTGCCGTTCCTGAACACGGGAACCGGCTTCGTGCCGCTCGCGATTCCGCCGGGCGTGCCGTCGTTCGAGCTCGCGACCCAGTGCGCGATGCTGCCACTCGGCGGCGGCTGCGTCGACCTGTCCGGTGCGCACCGCATCGCCGTGCGCCCCTGACCGCCAAGCGAGAAAAACGAGCCGGACTCCGTACGTTCGCTCGCATTCGGCGGGGTTGGGGTCGATCCTCGATCGATGCCATCCCTGCAGGCCGGTAGTGCGATCCCTGTCCTGTTTGCTTTGATCGCCGGCGTCGTCGTCGCGGTCCAGCCCGGCATCAACGGCGTGCTCTCCAAGCGGCTCGAGCATCCGATCCAGGCGAGCGTGATCTCGTTCTCGGTCGGGTGGGCGCTGCTGGTGGCGGTTTGCCTGGCCCTCGGCCAGCGCTTGCCGCGACCGTCGATGTTGAGCGGCGCGCCGTGGTGGCTTTGGCTCGGCGGCGGCACGGTGGGCGCGTTCTTCGTCACCACGGCGCTGATCGTCGCACCGAAGATCGGCGCGGCGTTCTGGATCGCGTTGATCGTCGCCGGACAGATGGCGGCGTCGCTGGCGCTCGATCACTTCGGCGTGCTCGGTTTCGCGCGGCGGACGATCTCGCTCGTGGACGGCGTCGGCGCTGGGCTCATCGTGGCCGGCGTTTGGTTGCTCTCGCGTCGCTGAACGAGCGTCGCGCACCTAGCGTCGGCGCTCGGCCTCGAGCCGCTCGTGCTCGGCCCGCCAGTGGGCGGCCTGCTCGCTGCGCTCGTCGCTCGGCTCCGCGGAGTGCCACTGTTCGTAGAGCTGGGCCAGGCGGTTCGCGCCCCGCCAGGGCTGCCCCAGCTCGACGCTGAGCTCCTGCATCCGCCGCATCGCCTGCTCGGCGCCAGTCCAGTCGCCCTGTGCCGACCGCGCCCAGGCCAGCTCCCGGTAGCCGGTCAGCCGCAGCAGCGAAGACGGGGCTTCGGCATCCAGAATGGCCAGCGCCTCGGTGATGGTGGTCGCGGCCTCCGCCGGGCGCTCGGTGCGCCGTAGCAGCGCGCCGAGGCGCACGATGTTCTCCTGCACCGCGCGGTGGCGCTCGCCGTGCAGCGCGCGCAGCACGTCGATCGCCTCGATCAACACCGGCTCGGCGGCCAGCGGGTTGTCGTTGCCGATGTGACAGAAGGCGAGGTTGAGCGTGGACTGCCCCACCTCCGCGCAGATCGGACCGATGCTGCGCTTGCGCACGTCGATCGAGCGTTGGTAGAGCCGCACGGCGTCTTGGTAGCGGCCTTGCCGGTCGACCGCGATCGCCAAGTTGTTGAGCGTCGTGCCGACGTCCGGGTGATCGGCGCCGAGCGCCTCGGTGAGAATGTCGACTGCCTTCTCCTGGGCCTCCACCGATTGGTCGACCTGTCCCTTGCGAATCAAGATCTTGCCCAACGCGCCCCAGGCCTTGCCGACGTTGGGGTGCGACGCTCCGAGCCGCTCCGTCGTCGTCGCGATCGACGTGCGGATCAGATCCTCGGCCTCGTCGGGCCGGCCCTGCGCGGAAACGAACCCGGCCAGATTGTGCTGCAGGATCGCGATGTGATGGTGGCCATCGCCGTGCTGGCTGCGCAATAGCTCGATGGCTTCGCGCATGTGCTTCTCGGCAGCCGCGTAGCGCCCGCGATTGCTCTCGGTCGTCGCGATGTTGGCCAGGTTGACCACCACCTCCGGATGCGCCGCGCGCAGGGTTCGCCGGCGTAGAGCCAACGCCTCGCGAAACACACGCTCGGCGTCCTCGTACTCACCAGAGAGCCGGTGCGCGCGTCCGAGCGTGCCGAGCAGGCCGGCGTGCGCCTGATCGAGGCCGGCGGCACGCGCCGTGTCGATCGCCGCCAAGCACAGCGCCTTGGCCTCGTCGATCCGGCGCAGCTCGCACAGCGTCTGTGCGCGCAGATCCTGCAGCTCCAGCTCCATGGTCGGATCGGGGGCGCCACGCGCCGTCATCGCCAGTGCCCGGTCGCACACTACAAGAACGTCGTCGTAGCCGGCGCGGTGGAATCGCAAGGTGCCCCACTGCAGCAGCGCCGGGACCAGCCGGGCCGGGTCGCCGTGCTGCTCCTCGATTTCCAGGGCGCGTTGCAGGTGCTGCTCGGCGCGATCCAGGGCGCCGATGGCGAGATAGGCCTCGCCGAGCGTGAGCCGCAGGGCGGCCTCTACGTCAGGCTGGTCGGCGATCTCCTCGCTGTCTTCCAGCTCGAAGTCGTCGAGCAGCTCTCGCAGCGTGTAGTCCGGGTCGGCGTGGTACGGGTTGGCCGACGCCAGCATGCGCCGGGTGACCTCCAGCACGGTCGACGCGCGGTCTGCCTCGGCCCGGGCAGTGCGCTCGGCGGCCAGCGCTCGCCGCAGCATCACTCCGGTGCCGACCACTCCGCCGACCAGGGAGAGCAAGAGGAGCAACCCGGCTGCCGCCATGGCGCGGTTGCGGCGGACGAACTTGCCGAGCCGATACGCCGTACCCGGAGGTCCGGCAATGACCGGCACGTTGTCGAGGTGTCGCTGCAGGTCCTCGGCCAGTGCAGCGGCGGTGTCGTAGCGTCGGTTGCGATCCTTCTCGATCGCCTTCATCACGATCCAGTCGAGGTCGCCGCGCAGCGTGTGCCGCAAGTCGCGGGCCTCGATGCGGCGCCGGTGCGCGATGTCGTCGAGCTGGTCGCCGAGCGAGCTCACGCGCGTGCTCGGCTTGGCGGGCTCGGACTCGCGAATGTGCCGCACCATGTCGGCGTAGTCACCCGAGCGCAGGCGGTTGGGATCGAACGCCTTGGTGCCGGTGAGCAGCTCGTAGAGCACGATCCCGAGGCTGTAGACGTCAGCGCGCGTGTCGACGTCGAGGCCCGAGTACTGGGCCTGCTCCGGCGCCATGTACTCCGGGGTACCGATCATCTGGTGGTACTCGGTGAACAGCGTGCGCTGGGTGAGCTCCTGCCCCGTCGCCTTGGCGACGCCGAAGTCGATGACCTTCGGAGTGGCGACCCGGTCGTGCATGGTGACCAGGATGTTGCCGGGCTTGAGGTCGCGGTGGATGATCCCCTTGTGGTGCGCGTGCTGCACCGCGTGGCATACCTTCTGGAACAGCTCGATGCGCGCGCGCGGCGTCCACTGCTCGGTGTCGCAGAACTCGGTGATCGGCACGCCGCGCACCAGCTCCATGACGAAGTAGGGCCGCCCCGCTTCGGTCGCACCGCCGTCGAGGACTCGGGCGATGTGGGGGTGTTCCATCATCGCCAGTGCCTGTCGCTCGGCCTCGAAGCGGGCGATCACCTGGTGCGTATCCATGCCGACCTTGATGACCTTGACCGCGACCTTGCGGCGGATCGGCTCGGTCTGCTCGGCCATCCAGACCACGCCGAAGCCGCCTTCACCGATCTTCTGCAGCAGCTTGTAGCGGCCGATCTCGCTGCCGGGTGCTCCGCCCGGCGGCTCCGCCGTCGCCATGAACGACGCCGCCTTGTGATAGGCCTCGAGCAGGTCGGCGACCTCGGCGCGCACCGCCGGGTCGGTGCACTGCTCTTGCAGGAAGCGGCCGCGCGCTTCGGTCGGTAGCTCGAGCGCCCGTTCGAAGATCGCCCTGGTTTGCTCGGCCCCGCTCGGCAAGGGGCTGGTTTCGTCCAGCGGGTTGGTGTCGGGCAGCTCTGGGCTCACGGTGTGCTCACGAGGCGGCGTCCGCGATCGAGGCTGGCGGCAGCATCGTCTGGCATCGGGCGCGGAGCTGGTGGATGCCGAACGGCCGGCGCAGGACCTGACAGCGGCTGCCGAGCTCCGGCAGATCCGCTTCCGGCGTGCTGGTGCGGATGAGCAGCAGCACCCGCACCGAGGGGTTGGTGGAAAGCGCGGTGGCGACCAGCTCGGTGATCGCGGGTCGCGGCGGGTGAGTGTCGAGGATCAACAGCTCGAAGCGGTCGGGCGTCGCCTCGAACAGCGTCGCCGCGGCCGCGTCGTCCGTGCAGCAGATCACCCGGCGCCCTGATTCGACCAGCGGCGTCTTGAGCATCTCGCGCATCGACGCGTCCGGCTCCAGCACGAGTACGCCGCCGAACGCGTGCGGTGGGGTCGCGTCCGGCGTCGGCCGCACTTCGGGCACCGCGGCCGGAGTGGTGACCGCGGGGCGCAGCTGCAGGGTGGCGACCGTGTGTCGGCCGCGCTCCGCCAGCGCGAACGCGCCACCCAGCGCGCGCAGCCACTGGTGGGCTGCCTTGTCGTTCAGCTTGGCCAGCGCGTCCGCCGGCTGGCTCGCGGCGTCGCCGTGTGCCGCGATCGTGAGGTCGACCAAGAGGCCGCGGTCGTCGTTGCTCGCCGCGGCGCGGACGTCGAGCGCGTCCGCTTTCGGCTGCCGGGCGAGCAGACAATGCACGCCGAGCAGCAGGGCTTGCCGCAGGCTGTCGGGATCGCCGGCGACCGGCGGCAGCACGTCGGTCGCGGTGACCTCGATCTGCATCGGCCGCACCGCGTGCTGTTCGAGCATCAGGCGCAGGCCGGCAAGCAGGCTTGCCAAGTCGGTGGCAGTGCCACCGGGGTTGGGCAGGTTGCGGTCGATATCGAGCTTGGCGGCGAGCAGTCGCAGCCGCCGCACCGCGGTGCGCAGGTGCTCGATCCGGCCGGTGACGCGCAGGGCGTCATTGGCGGATTCGCACACCAGCAGAGCGTGGCCCTCGACCGCATTGGCGAGGTGGACCAGCTCCTCGCCGACCGCCGCCGGCAAGTCACCCAAGGCGGCCGGCGGTGCCGTCGTCGCCACCGGCTGCCCGCGCCGGCGGCGCCCATTCCACCAGCAGACCGCCGCGGTGCCGGCACAACCGATCGAGAAGCCGAGAACAGTGGACATGGAACTCGGCCCCGCGGTCCGGGGCCGTGCCCGAGCTTAGCAGGCCGGCGGGAGCTCCGGCGCGCCGAGCGTCATTCGGTGCTCGATGACGCCGAGACACTGCGCGGCGGGGACCGCGATGCTGGCGCCGCCGACGTCGAGACGACCGCAGGCGCGCACCAGAGTCGCCGCACGAAACCGGCCGCCGCGGTGGACGATGGACTCCCAGGCCGGGGTGCCGGCGTGCGCGATGGGATAGTCGTCCGGCAGACCGGCGAAACGGACGCGGAGCCGGTGGTCCGGCCGGCGGTTCTCGATGCGAATGCGCAGCTCGACACCGTCGCGGTCCGCGGCGGCGAGGATGCCGAGCTCGCACGGGTAGCCGTCGGGCCGCCGGCCCAACCGGCCGCGCAGCCACAGCGCCGCGGCGCCGCGGGACTCCTCGAGTCTGACCGGCTGAAGGAAGCCCGGGGAGAACAGCCGTGGGCGTTCTTCCTCGAGAGGTGCGAAGCCATCCAGCGTGCCGCGGTCGGTGCGATCCTCGAAGCGCATGCAGTCCAGCACGTGCACGCCGCGACCGCGGTCGACCAGCAACAATCCGCCCTTGCGCGAAAAGCGGATGCGGGCGCTCGCGGAAGCGATCAGGATGTCGCGTTTGCGTCGCAGGGCGCGCCCCTCGAGGACGTCGGCCGGCGTGGTGTCCCCGCTGGGCGGCGGCGCTTCGCACAGGCTGATCGCCTCCTCCAGCGCGACCAGCAAGCCGCGCGCGGTGCCGTCCTGCACCGTCCCCGCCAGCAGATCCGGCGTGTCCAGGCCGGCGAGCCGCGCGCGCGCCGCCGGGGTGCCGCGCGCGGCCAGAATCCGAGCCGCGCGGTGGGCGGCCAGCTTGAGGTCGACGCGCGCGTCGTCGCTGCCCGGCCCCGGGGTCGCGAACGGGCCCTGCCATGCGGTGGACGGCAGCGCGTCGCGCTGCGCCAAGGTCGCCGCGAGTCGGTCCGGGTGCGCCTTCATCCGGACACCTCCGCCGCGTGGCGTTGGGGACAACCATGCATCACCGTTGGATTGTAGAACGGGTCCAGGGGCGCTCTGGCTGCACTTGGGCCCACGCTGGCGCCGATAGCAGGGAGGCGAGCGCCATCGCTCGACTCCCGATTCCGTCAATGGACCTTCCGTTCAGCGCACAACGCAAGCACTTTCGCGTGGCATGGCGCATGTCCGTCGAGGTCGTGCCCGACGACGGCGGAGACTCGGTGCGCGCCAGCACGCTCAACATCTCGGCCGGGGGCATGAGCTTGCTCACCGCCAAGCCGCTGCCGAAGGATGCGGCGGTGGAGTTGCGCTTCGAGCTGCCGGACGGGGTGCAGCGGCGCAGAATGCAAGTGCGGGGCAGCGTGCTGCGCAGCGGCGTTCTACCCAATCGGGCGCCTTCGGCGGCGGTGGTGTTCGGCGAGATGGACTCGCGCGACCGCGCGTTCGTGCGCAGCTGCGTGCTGCATCAGGCGCTGCGGCAGATGCAGTCGATGGCCGAGTACCAGGCGTTTCGCACGGTCTCGGATCTCGACCTCCTGCAGCTCGCGTCGGTGTCCAACGAGCTCGTGTTGGCGGCGGGCGACTACGCCGCCCACCACGGCGACGAGGCCACCAGCGTGTTCTTGGTCAAGTCGGGCAAGGTGCGGCTGATGGGACCGGGGGCCGCCGCCGACGAGCCGCCGATCGAGGTGGTGCACGCGGGGCAGATGTTCGGCGAGGTGTCGGCCCTACTCGCCCTCCCACACAGCTTCGACGTGATCGCCACCGAGCCGACCGAGCTCTTGGTGGTCTCGCGCGCGGCGCTGAGCTACCTGCGCGAGCACAATCTGCACCTCGCCCTGGTGCTGTACGACATCATCGTCGCTTTCATGGCGCGCCGCGTGCGGCGGCTCACCGCGCGGCTGGCGGCCACCGCCCCGTTCTGAGCGACGCGCCCGTCCGAGGGCTGCCGCAGCGGCCGGTCTCAAGGCCGGGCCGGCCGGTGGCCGATCTGAACCCAGAGTCCCCGACCCGGATCCGGGGCGGCTCGGAGGTCCGGTCGTCCCCGCCCGGCGGTCGATCGAGAGTCCAATGCCGTCGTTCATGGCCCACAGCACCGCGCAGCTCAGGGCGACCTGGGAGCGGCTCGATGCCGCCCAGCGCTGGGTCATCGCCAGCGTGCCGTTGGCCGCGGCCGGCGCCTTGATCAGCGTTCTCGCATTCGCGGCCGGCGGGCGCGAGCGCGTCGCGTGGACCGGCACGGGCGCCGAGCTGCAGGTCGCGGTCGGTGCGTTGGACGGTCGCGTCGGCTACCGCATCGAAGAGGGGCGGTTGGTGGTCGCTGCGGACGACCTGCAGCGGGCTCGCCGACTGCTGTGGAGCGCGGGCGTGGCGGCAGAAGACGCATCGTCCGTCGATGACCATGCTGGCCGCGAAGGCGACGTCGCGCGCGCGCTGGAGCGCGCCGCCGCGCAGCAGCTGGAGCGCTTCCAGCACGTCGTCGAGGCGCGGGTGGCGTTCGCGGCGCCGGTCGTTGTCGGTGATGCAGCGCGCGCGCAAGTCGGGCTGCGGCTGGTGCGCGGCGCCGATTTCCGCGAGCTGGCGCCGGTGGCGGCGAGCACCGCATCGGCGGCGCTGGGCGTGCCGGTCGATGCGGTGTCCGTGGCCAACCTGACGACCGCCGAGCTGTGGAGCGCGGGGGGTGATCGCCTCGGTAGTGCGGACGCGGCGGAGGAGTTCCTGCGCATGCAAGAGCGCCGCACGCGGCAGCTGACCGCCGTGGCCCAGTCGATCCTCGACGCGCTGTACCCGGGCAAGGCGATCGCCCGCGTCCATGTCGAGCTCGATCCGGAGATGCGCACGGTGCTCGACCGGAGTGCCAGCGACAACCCCGTGTTGCTGCGCTCATCGACCAACAAGGAGGAGACGCGATCGCCGGCGGAGCGAGATCCACGCGCCGTGCCGGAGATCGGCACCGAGGTCTTCTCCCGCCCCACCGAGAGCTCGCAGCTGCGCGAGAACGAGTACTCACCGGAGTCGTTCGTCGAGACCAGCACCAAGCACCTGGCTCCAGCGGTCCGCGCCGTCGGCGTCGCTCTCTTCGTCGATCGCCAGGCACTCGGTTCGACCGACACCGCGGCGCTGTGCCGGCAGATCGGCGTCGCCGTCGGGTGGCGCGAGGGGCGGGATCCCGCGATCGAGGTGCACCCTGTCGACCTGCCCGAACCGCCGCGGCACGACCCCTCGGCAGCCGCTGCGGCGTGGGCATGGTACGAGCGGCACCAGCCCATCGTCGCGGGAGCCACCGGCACCGCGCTGGTACTGCTGTTCTTGGTGTGGATGATCCGGCGGGCGACGGGCCCCCGCGCCGCGAGAGTCGCACCGGCCGGCGTGGCGGCGGCGGCCGGCGAGTCCGCCAGCGAGGGTGACTCCGACGCCCGCAACAGTATCGAGCAGGCGATCGATCGAGATCCCGCCGCGATCACGCGGGCACTCGAGACTTGGTTGCAGGAGCAGCGACCGTGACCGCGGACGAACCCGGCGGCCCGACCCCCGATCAGGCGGTCGCGGTGTTGTTGCTGTCGATCGAGCCCGAGCGCGCCGCCTCGGTGTTGCGTCGTCTGGCGCCCGAGGCGCTGCGCCGCATCGTGCAGGCGATGCGCGAGGTCGGCACCGAGACGCTGGACGGGGCGGCGATCGGCCGGGTGCACGAGCTGGTCGAGAGCCGGCTGCGGGCGGCCTCGCCTGGGGTGTCGAGCCTGGCGGACCTGCACCAGCTGTTGGTCGCGGCGTTCGGCGAGGAGCAGGCCGCGCAGCTCGAAGACGAGGCGACCCGGGAGTTGGAAGCACGGCGACCTCTGGCGGTGTTCGAGGCGCTCGATCCACAGGATCTCGCCGCCCTGGTCGCCGAGGAGCACCCGCAGATCGCCGCCGTGTTCCTCGCCAACCTGGATCGCGGCAAGGCGGGAACCGTGCTGCGACACTTGCCGCCGTCGGTGAGGCCGGACCTGGTGCGCCGCGTCGCCACGCTGGACCGGACCGCTCCGGACGTCGTCGCGCGCGTCCTCGACGTGATGCGTCAAAAAGTGCGCGACCTGGGACTGTCCGGCCTGCGCGCCGAGCCCATGCTGTGGATCAAGGCCGCCGCCGGCATGCTCAACCACATGGGAGGTGGCGAGCGCCGAGTGCTGGACGGCATTGCCGAGGTCGACCCGGAGATCGCCGCCGCCGTGCGCGAGGAGATGTTCACGTTCGACGACCTCGCCAAGCTCAACCGCCGCGGGATGCAGCGCATTCTCAGCCAGGTGGACTCGCGCGTCCTGGCGCTGTCCCTCAAGGCGGCGAGCACCGAAGTCGAGGAGAACGTGTTCGGGAATCTGTCCCGCCGGGCGGGCGAAATCGTGCGCGAGGAGCGCGAGATGCTCGGCCCGACGCCGCTGGGCGAGGTGCTCGCGGCGCAGCAGGACATCCTCGAGCTGGTGCGCTCGCTCATGGACAGCGGCGACCTCTCGGTCGTCGACGAAGAGACGCTGGTCTGATTCTCCACGGGTTGCGGCTCGAGCGTCGCTCAGCTAACACTCGGGCCCCGACTGTCGCGGGGGTCGAATCCGATGACACGCAGCCGTCGCGTCTTGCTGGTAGCTTCGAGCGGTGGTTATTGGGTGCAGCTGCAACGGCTGGCGCCCGCGTTCTCGAGTTGGGAGCGGATCTACGTCTCGCCACAGCCCGGATATCGCTCCGAGGTCCCCGAGCACCGCTTCTTCACCGTGCGCGATGCGCCGCGCCGCCGCGGCAGCCTGCGGCTCGCGCTGGCGATGCTGGCGATCGTCGTGCGCGAGCGCCCGCGGGTCGTGATCTCGACCGGCGCGCTGCCGGGCTACTACGCCCTGCGCTTCGGCAAGTGGATCGGCGCCCACACGATCTGGGTGGACTGCGCTGCGCATGCAGAGGCGATGTCGCCGGCCGGCTTGCGCGCGCGGCGTTTCGCCGACTTGTGGCTGACCCAGTGGCGACACCTCAAGCGTCGCGGCGGCCCCGACCACGCCGGGAGCGTGCTTTGATCTTCGTCACCGTCGGTTACCACGAGCCGTTCGATCGATTGGTGCGCGTGGTCGACGATTGGGCGGCGCTGCACCCGGACCGCGAGGTGTTCGCCCAGATCGGCGACTCCAGCTGGCACCCGGAGCACGTGCCGTGGTGCGATTGGCTGCTGCCGGCGCAGTATCGCCGGGTGGTCGGCGAGGCGTCGTGCGTCATCTCGCACGCGGGCATCGGCGCGGTCTGCGCGGCGCGCCGGGCGGCGGTGCCGCTCTTGGTGATGCCGCGCCGCGCGGAGCTGGGCGAGGCCGACGACGAGCACCAATCCGTGGCGGCGCGCCAATTCGCCCGCGCCGACTGGGCGACGGTGGTCGAAGACGAGACGCAGCTGGCCGATCGCCTGACCGACCTCGACCAGCTGCGGCGCGCGCCGTCCCTCGGGCCGCACGCCGACCGCGAGATGCTCGAGGCGCTGCACGCCTTTGCCGCGCGCGCCAGCCTCTAGCCCCGACCATGATGACTGGGCGCCTCCGACGCTCGCTACGTCCCGGTGCCGCGCAGAACCACTCCGAACGTCCGCAGCATCAGCTTGAAGTCCATGCTCAACGACCAGTGGTCCACGTAGTAGAGGTCCATCGCCACCCACTGGTCGAAGGACACGCGGGCGGTCCGGCCGGTGACCTGCCACAGGCCGGTGATGCCTGGCGGGACCGACATCCGCCGCCGGTGCCAGAGGTCGTACTTGGCGACCTCCTCGGGGATCGGCGGCCGCGGACCGACTAGGCTCATGTTGCCGATCAGCACGTTGAACAGCTGCGGCAGCTCGTCCAGACCGTGCTTGCGCAGCAGGCGCCCGATTCTGGTGATGCGCGGGTCGTCCTTGATCTTGAACGCGGCACCTTGCTGTTCGTTCTTGGCGGCGAGCTCGGCCTGCATCCGCTCGGCGCCGACACACATCGTGCGGAACTTGAAGCAGGCGAACGCGCGGCCGTGCCGTCCGAGCCGCTCCTGCACGAACAGCACGGGGCCGCGGTCCTGCAGCTTGATGGCGATGGCGATCGCCAGCATCACCGGTGAGAGCAGGATCAGCGCCACCCCCGACACGGCGAGGTCGATGCCGCGCTTGGCGACCACGCGCCACGGTGTCGAACGCCGGTGGCGGAACGTCAGCGCGGGGATCTCGCCGTACCACGCCAGCGCCGGCACCAGATCGTGAGCGGCGAGGAAGCCGGGGGCGTAGTGGCAGCGGATGCCCGCCTCGCTGCACACTTCGAAGACCTTCAGCACGTCGGCGTTGCGGGCGTCGTCGGGTGGGCAGAGCAGGACGTAGTCGACGTGGTGCCGCAGCAGGACCCGCTCGAGATCGGCGATGCCGCCCATGCTGCGCACGTCGTCGAGCTCGTGCTCGCCCTCGCCGAGCGGAATGCCGCCGAGGATGACGATGCCGTATTGCGGGTTGTCCCGGAGCTCGCGCCGGAGCCGGACGGCGGACTCGCCGCCGCCGACGAACAGCGCGCGGCGGTAGTTGAGGCCGCGGAGACGGATGCGGCGCAGCGAGAAGCGCAGCGTGACGCGGAGCGTCGCCAGTCCCAGGTAGCCGGTCACCGCCGCGATCAGCGGCTCGAACGCCGGGGCCCCGTGCGCGATCTGGGCGAACAGGACGGTGAGGCCCAGCGTTGCGACCCAGGTCTCCGCCAGCGCCAGCAGTTCCAGGCGCGAGCCTTGGGTGCGGCGCGATCGATAGAGGCCCAGCCGCGCCGACAGCACCAGCCAGGCGACGGCGGCGACCGCGATCTGCCAGCCGCAGTCGGCCCAGGAACCCGCGCTTCCGGCCGCCAGATAACGCCGCGAGAACGCCACCGCCGTGCCGACCAACAACAAGTCGTTGGTCACCAGAACGCGGTGCAGTGCGAGGTGGTGGCTCTGCAGCATGCGGCGGAAGAGGGGCCCGGGTGCGCGGCGAGGTGTGCGAGGTGGGTCGCGGTCCGCTCCGCCCGGCGGTCGGCGCCGGGCGGGAGCGGTTCGCGGCCGCTGGATCGCCGACGAGGCGTTCCAATCCTCAGTGTAGCTCCGGGTCGTGCCGCGCGGCAACGAGCGCGTCGCCGAGCGGACCGTACGATTCCGTGGCACGGGCCGGTTGGTCGGTCGGGGTGGCCTCCGGCGGGGCCATCGGTTTTTCTACACTGCCCGGGGCCGCCAGCCGATCCAGCGAGTAGCGCCGCATGTCCCCCATCGACCCAACGACCCCCCTGTCATCTTGGCCCCCCAACGCTCGCCGAGCGGATGTCCGCGTCGACGAGGCAGCGCCATGAGGGTCGGGATCCTCGCCGGCGGCTTCGGCTCGCGGTTGGCCGAAGAAACCGAGATTCGGCCCAAGCCCATGGTCGAGATCGGTGGTCGTCCGATTCTGTGGCACATCATGCGCCACTACGCATCATTCGGACACACCGAGTTCGTCATCGCGCTCGGCTACAAGGGAGAGCTGATCAAGAAGTTCTTCGCCGACTACTGCGCCCTGGGCGGCAACGTCACCGTCGATTTCGGTGCGCGCTCGGTGCGCAGCCATGGACGCGAGCAGCTCGAGTGGAAGGTCGACCTGATCGAGACCGGTCCGAGCACGCTCACCGGCGGCCGGATCAAGCGGTTGGCGCCGTACCTTGGCGACGAGACGTTCATGGTCACCTGGGGTGACGGCGTCAGCAACGTCGACGTCGACAAGCTGGTCGCGTTCCACAAGGCGCACGGCAAGCTGGCGACCGTGACGGCGGTGCGGCCGCCGGCACGCTACGGTCGGTTGGAGATCGAGGACGGTCGGGTGGTGGACTTCTCCGAGAAGCCGCAGCTCGCCGAGGGCTGGATCAACGGTGCTTTCTTCGTGCTCGAGCCCGGGGTCTTCGATTACATCGATGGCGATGACACCATGTGGGAGCACGCGCCGCTCGAGCGCCTGGCGCGGCACGGCCAGCTGATGGCGTACGAGCACGCCGGCTTCTGGCAGTGCATGGACACGCTGCGCGAGAAGCGAATCCTCGAGAACCTGTGGGCCTCCGGCTCGGCACCCTGGAAGACCTGGAGCGACGACTGATGCGAGTCTTGATCACCGGCCACGAGGGCTACATCGGCGCGGTCTTGGTGCCGCTGACGCAGGCCGCTGGGCACCAGGTGGTGGGGCTGGACAACGGTCTGTTCCGCGGTTGCACGTTCGGCGCCGAGCCGCCTGCGCTCGAGGAGCTGGACATGGACGTCCGCGACGTCGAGGAGGAGCACCTGCGCGGATTCGACGCGGTGTTCCATCTCGCCGGCCTGTCCAACGATCCGCTCGGCGACCTGCAGCCACAGCTCACCTACGACATCAACCACATCGCCTCGGTGCGGTTGGCGGAGAAGGCGCGCGCTGCAGGCGTGCAGCGGTTCGTGTTCTCGTCGTCGTGCAGCAACTACGGTGCCGCCGAGGACGGGCTGTTGGACGAGAGCTCGGCGTTCAATCCGGTGACGCCGTACGGCGAGTCCAAGGTGCGCTCCGAGCAAGACATCGCCAAGCTCGCCACCGACGAGTTCTCGCCGACCTTCCTGCGCAACGCCACGGCCTACGGCCTCTCGTCGCGGCTGCGCGGCGACTTGGTGGTCAACAATCTGACCGGTTACGCGTTCACCACCGGCAAGGTGCTGTTGAAGAGCGCCGGCACCTCGTGGCGGCCACTGGTCCACATCGAGGACATCTCGCGCGCGTTCCTCGCCGTGCTGCACGCGCCGCGCGAGAAGGTGCACAACGAGGCGTTCAACGTCGGCCGCACCGCCGAGAACTACCGGATTCGCGATGTCGCCGAGCTGGTCGCCGACATCGTGCCCAACAGCACCGTGGAGTTTGCCGAAGGCGCAAGCCCCGACAAGCGCAACTACAACGTCAGCTGCGACAAGATCTGCGAGGTGCTGCCCGAGTACCAGCCGACGTGGACCGTGGCGGCCGGCATCCGCGAGATGTACGACGCGTTCTCGCGCGAGAAGTTGACCTACGACCAGTTCGTCAGCCCCAGGTTCCTGCGCATCAAGCACGTGCTGCAGCTGCGCGGCGAGGGCCGGTTGGACGACGACCTTCGCCTGAACGGCACTGCCTGAGCTGTCCGCGATGCAGCCGGCCTGCCGTTCTTGCGGGAGCAGCGCCCTCGAGCGCTTCCTCGATCTCGGCCGGTTGCCGCTGCCGGACGCGCTGCGCCTGCCCGACCAGATTGGCGCACCGCAGGCGCGCTACCCGCTACAGGTCTCGTTCTGCTCGAGCTGCAGCTTGGTGCAGATCACCGAGGAGGTCGATCCCGGCGAGATGTTCGTCGAGAACTACCACTACTTCTCCTCGTTCAGCGAGGACCTGCTGCGCCACTCCAAGGCCAACGTCGACGAGCTGATCGCGGCCCGCGGGTTGGGCGAGAACAGCCTGGTGGTGGAGCTGGCGAGCAACGACGGCTACCTGTTGCAGTTCTTCGCGGCGGCCGGTGTGCCGGTGCTCGGCATCGACCCTTCCCCCGGACCGGCGGCCGCGGCGGTGAAGCGCGGGATCCCCACGCTGCAGCAGTTCTTCAGCGCCGAGCTGGCAGAGCAGCTGCGCGCCGAGGGCAAGCAGGCCGATGTGATCGTCGCCAACAACGTCCTGGCGCACGTGCCCGACACCAATGGCTTCGTCAGTGGCATCGCCAAGCTGCTCGCGCCGCACGGCACCACGTCGATCGAGGCGCCGTACGTGCGCGACCTGATCGACCACTGTGAGTTCGACACGATCTACCACGAGCACTTGTGCTACTTCTCGGTGACGGCGGTGCAGGCCCTGTGCGCACGCCATGGCCTGCACCTCAACCGGGTGCGGCACCTCGAGATCCACGGGGGCTCGTTGCGCTACTACGCCAGCCCCACGGCGGACCCGGACGGCTCGGTGGAGCGCTACCTCGCCGAAGAGCGGCAGAGCGGTTTGGATCGGTTCGACTACTACGCCGACTTCGCCGGCCGCGTGCGCGATCTGAAGCAGCGCCTGTTGGCGCTGGTCCGCGGCCTGGTCGCCGACGGCAAGCGCGTGGCGGCGTACGGAGCGGCGGCCAAGGGCGCGATCATGCTCAACTACGTCGGCCTGGACGATTCCCTGATCGACTTCGTGGTCGACCGCAACGTGCACAAGCAGGGGCGCTACATGCCCGGAGTCGACGTGCCGATCCTGCCGCCGCAGGCGTTGCTCGAGCGAGGTCCCGACTACGTCTTGATTCTGCCGTGGAACTTCCGCGACGAGATCGTGCGCCAGCAGCGCGAGTACGCGAGCCGCGGCGGGCGGTTCATCGTGCCGGTGCCCGAGCCGGTGGTCCTGGCCGGTGACCCCGCGGTCCCGATCGAGCACCGCGGATGACCGTCGCCTGCTTTGCCTGCGGCTCTGACCGCACCCGTGTCTTCCACTCGGTAGACGGGGTGCCGGTGCACAGCTGTCTGTTGATGGAGTCGCGCGCGGCGGCGCGCGCGTATCCGCGGGGAGATCTGCGCATCGCGTTCTGCCAGCACTGTGGCTTCATTCAGAACTCCGCGTTCGACCCGAGTGTGCACGAGTACTCGCAGCGCTATGAAGAGACGCAGGCGTTCTCGCCGCGGTTCATGCAGCTGGTCGCCGAGCTGACCGAGCACTACGACCAGCGCTACGCGCTGGCCGGCAAGACCGTCTTGGAGATCGGTTGTGGCAAGGGCGAGTTCTTGGTCGCGCTTTGCGAAGCCGCTGGCTGCTCCGGCATCGGCATCGACCCGGGCTATCGCCCGGAGCGCACGACGAGCCCTGCGCGCGATCGCATCGAGTTCATCGTCGACTTCTACTCGCGCGACTACGCGCACCTGCAGGCCGACATGGTGTTGTGCCGGCACACGCTCGAGCACATCCAACCGACCCGCGACTTCGTGTCGATGGTCCGCGACGCGGTCGGTGACGTGCCCGCGACCGTGGTCGCGTTCGAGCTGCCGGACATGGAGCGGATCCTGGCGGAGCAGGCATTCTGGGACATCTACTACGAGCACTGCTCCTACTTCACGCTCGGTTCGCTGGCGCGGCTGTTCCGCCGCTGTGGGTTCGAGATCCTGGAGCTGACCAAGTGCTTCGATGACCAGTACCTGCTGCTCGACGCGAGGCCGACCTCGGCTGCGACTCCGCCGGCCCACGCGGCCGAGGAAGACGTCGAGCACCTGCGCGGGTTGGTGGCTGGGTTCGAACGGGGGTTGGCCGAGAAGATGGCCGGCTGGCGCGCGTTCTTCGAGGGGGCCGCGCGGCGCGGCGAGCCCGTCGTGCTCTGGGGGTCCGGCTCCAAGGCGGTCGCGTTCCTGTGCGAGCTGCAGCTGGGCGACGCGATCGACTGCGTCACCGATATCAATCCGCACAAGCATGGCAAGTTCATGCCGGGCACGGGGCACGAGATCGTCGCTCCCGAGGCGCTGGCCGGCCGGCGACCCGCGCACGTCGTGGCGATGAACCCGATCTACTCTGACGAGATTCGGGCCGAGCTCGATCGTCTCGGCGTGGCCGCCGAGCTGCACGCCGTGTGATGGCCGCTGCCGCGCGACGATGTCCGGTTTGCCGCGCCGCCGGTGGCGATGAGTTCTTCGCCGCCGAAGCGGTCCCGGTGCACTGCAACGTATTGCATGGCGACGCCGGCGCGGCCCGACAGGCGCCGCGCGGAGACCTTCGCCTGGTGTTCTGCGCCGACTGCGGCCTCATCTACAACGCGGCGTTCGAGCCGGCGCTGGTGGCGTACTCGCCGGACTACGAGAACTCGCTGCACTGCTCGCCGCGGTTCGCCGACTACGCCGCGGAGCTGGCGCAGCGGTTGCTCGCCGAACAGGGCGCGGATCGGCGGCGCGTGTTGGAGATCGGCTGTGGCAAGGGTGATTTCTTGGCGCAGCTGTCGGCGGCGGGAGCCACCGCGTGCTTGGGATTTGATGCGTCGTACGACGGCCGGCACGGCGCCGGGCTGGAGATCGTGCGCTCGGGCTGGGATCCGGATCGGGCGGCGTCGTTTGCGCCGGACCTGGTGGTTTGCCGGCACGTGTTGGAGCACATCGAGACCCCGGTGGAGTTCTTGCGCGGCGTCCGCGGCGCGCTGCCCGCGGGTTGTCGCGCGTACTTCGAAGTGCCGGACACCATGTTCACGCTGCGCGACCTGGGCGTGTGGGACGTCATCTACGAACACTGCGTCTATTTCACTGCGCCGTCGCTGTGGCGCGCGTTCAGCGAAGCGGGGTGGTCGGTGCGCGGTGTCGACAGCGCGTTCGGGGGGCAGTTCTTGTGGCTGGAAGCCAGCGTCAGCGGTGCCGGCCGGTTCGACCCCGACCCCGGCGAGCGCGCGCGGCTGCCCGAGCTGATCGACCGGTTCGCCGCCGAGCACCGGCGCGTCGTCGCGCGCTGGAGCGAGACCCTGGCGGAGCTCGAAGTCGCGGGCAACGGTGTCGCGGTCTGGGGCGTCGGGTCCAAAGGTGTGACATTCCTCAACACCGTCGACCGCGCCGCGGGAATCGATGTCGCGATCGACATCAATCCGCGCAAGGTGGGGCGTTTCGTGCCCGGTACGGGGCACCGCGTCGAGGCGCCCGAGGCTCTGGTCGGTGCTGGGGTCGGCACGGTCTTGGCGATGAATCCCAACTACCGCGAGGAGATCGCGGGCCGGCTCGCAGAGCTCGGGGTCAGGGCCGACGTGGTCTGTGTTTGAGGCCGGGCCGGGGGCGGCTGTGGTTGGCAGCGGCCAAGTGCCGATAGCATCGAGGTGGAGCGGTTCGGCGACAGAATCGAGCGGGCACGTGCCGGGCGGGACCTCGGTGTTGCGCGCGCTCGCCAGCGGTTGCAGCTGGCGTTGTGCGCGTTGACGGTGCGTGTGCGGCAGCAGCCCCGGGCACTGGACACGGAGGCGGCTGCGGCGGCCGCCGCGGCCGCCCACGCGGACTACCTCGATCGGCAGCGCGCTCGCCTCGGCTTGCTGCGTGCACTGCGGCGGAGGCAATCGTGAAGCGAGCCGGCGTCATGACCGCGGTCGGTGTGCTGTTGTTCGTGGCGACCATCTTCGTCCTGCTCGCGTTGCAGGGGCGGCTCGACTACGCGGGGACGCGGGGCATTCCGCTGGTGCAGAGCCTGTTCTCCAAGCCGTCCTCGGCGACCGACGCGTCGCGGACGGCGCGGCCGCGCGCGCTACCGCCGGCGCCGGCGGCGGAGCCGGCGCTCGATGCCGCCAAGCAGCAGCAATTCGAAGCCCGAGTCGAGGCGTTGACCGATCCCGGTCGCCAACCGCAAACCGGCTTGTTTCAGCTGCCGCTGTTGGAGTCCGGCCTGTCGGCCGCCGATCTCGACGAGATGGCGCGGGCCGCGCGCGAGCAGCGAGAGTCGCTGGCCCGGCGGGAGGCGGCCCTCGACCACCGCGAGGAGCAGCTCGCGGCGCGGGAGGACGACGTCACCAGGCGACACGGCGAGGTGCAGTCGCTGATGCGCGACGTGGTCGATGCACGGCAGCAGCTGATGGAGGAACGCCGCGAGCTGGGTCGCCTGTACACCTTCATCGATGAGAGCGAGGAGTCGCGCTACCGAGAGCAAGCCCGGTTCCTGGCCGGTCAAGATCGCGTGCAGGCGGGCGGCGTGGTGCGCGAGATGTGGCGCAGCGAGAGTGGCCGCACTGACGCCGTGCGCATGCTGCGGCTCATGCAGGCCGAGGATCGCGACGAAATCCTCGCGGTCTTGTCGGCTGCCGAGCTGCGCGACATCGTCGCGCGGCTCGCCAACGCCGTGATCGTACCGGCGGGAGACAAGCAATGATCGCGTCGAGCGGAACGCGGGAGGTGCAACGTGGCACTTGATGCGCAGAAGTGGGGGCGCGCGCGACGCACGTCGTGGTTGGTGCTGACGGTCGTTGGCGCCGCGGTCGGAGCCGCGGCGGTCGTGGTCATCACTCCGCGGTCCGGCGCTGGCGAGCAGCAGCCGGTGTCCAAGGCGGTGTCGCTCTACGACCACCCCCGGCCGATGGAGTTCACCTTCAACCCGATCGTCGACCGTGGACACAAGACCGCCTTGATCACTTTCAAGTTCAGCTACCGGGCGGACACTTTCGACATCTATGGCGATCGCGACCCGGAGGTCGGCGAGCGCGAGCGTCTGAAACTGGACATCGCCGCCCTGGGCGTCGTGCCGAAGAGGATCGAGCGCCACTGGGACCGCGCCTACTCGCGGTGCCTGGAGATGCTCACCAACCAGCGTGCCGAGACGCTGATGGACCCCAAGGGCAAGGTCCTGATCAAGCGGATGCTGCGGGACGAGCTCACCAGCAGCTTGTTTCCCGAGGGCGCCGCGCGCGTCGACGACATCCTGTGGACCAAGTTCGTGCTGCAATGAGCGAGCTGCTCTCCAACACCGAGATCGAGACCTTGCTCTTGGCGTTCCGCGCCGAGGGCGAGACGCTGCACGATGCGGTCGCGGCGCTGGAACGGCAGCGGCAGCCCAACCAGACCGGCCCACGCGCGCACGTCACCGAGGTCGACCTGCTGAAGCCGAACCGCTTCGCCCGCGACCAGGTGCGCCGCGTCGAGCGTTTGCTCAACGGCGCCGCCAAGGGCATCGCCGCGTCGTTGAGCGACCGGCTGCGGCTCGAGGTCGGTTGCGATTGCGTCGCCGTCGAGCAGATGCGGTTCTCCACGTGGATGTCGCTGCTGGTCGACCCGGTGGCCATCTACATGCTCGATCTGCCGCCGCTGGAGACCCCGGTGCTGCTGACCGCCACGACCGACCTGCTGCACCGCGCGGTCGATCGGGTCATGGGCGGCGTCGGCCGGGGCGTGGCGGAACGCTGCGAGCTCACGGACGCCGAGTTCGCGGTCGTGGATGCGTTGATCGGACCGTGCCTCGACAAGCTTTGCCGCGCCCTGGAGGAACTCGGCCAGTTCGCGTGGAGCATCGAAGGGCGCACCTGCAACCCGACGACTGCCGAGATCTTCCCCGGGCAGGACGTCGTCCTCGCGGCGCACCTGCAGGTATCCAGCCAGCCGATGCTCGGCGACTTCCGCCTGGTCGTGCCGCACAGCGGGTTGGCGGCGCTGTTGGAGACGGTCGATCCATGGCCGGGGCCGAGCCAGGCCGCAAAGCCGGGGGCGATGCGCGCGGCCACGACGCGGTCGGTGCGCGGAGTCCCGGTGTCGCTGACGGTGGAGCTCGGCCGCTTGCAGCTGCAGCTCGGCCGGCTGCTGTCGATGCAGCCGGGCGACGTGCTGCCCCTCGGAGGGCGCGGTATCGAGTCCACGGTCGCCAAGGTGCAGGGCATGCCGAAGTTCCGCGGCAAGGTCGGCGTTCGCGGCCGTCAGTTGGCGTTCCAGGTGGTCGAAGTGGTGGAGTAGGGCATGACCGAAGAAGACAAACGCTCGCGGCCCAAGCGCAAACCGGCGCAACGCGCCCGGAGTCGCCCGGTCGAGTTCGAGCCGCTCGAAGAATCCATGACCGCCGGGGAGCGGCCCAATCTGGACCTCTTGATGGACGTCTCGATCCCGGTCTCCGTGGAGATCGGCCGCGCCGACGTCCACTTGCAAGAAGTGCTCGACCTGGTGCCGGGCAGCGTCGTCACGCTGGACAAGAAGGCGGACGAGCCGATCGATCTCCGCGTCAACGGCAAGCTGGTCGCGCGCGGAGAGGTGGTATTGGTCGACGACAGCTACGGCCTGCGCGTCACGCAGATCCTCGATCCTGTGCGCCGTATCGGCGAGTGAGGATTCCCGGTGCCATCGAATGCGCAGGGCCGTACGTGCACAATAGATCCGTTTATCGAGATCTTATGATAGACTGCTGTCGCGATGGTCACCGAAACCCTGCGGCAGGTCTTCAAGACCCTGGCAGACCCCACGCGCTTGCGGCTCCTGGTCCTCCTGGAGCGCGAGGAGCTGGCGGTGCACGAGCTGATGCAGGTGCTTGGCATGGCCCAATCCACGGTGTCGCGGCACCTTGGCATTCTGCGTGAGGCCGGGCTGCTGCTCGATCGGCGCGAGGGCACTTCGGTGCACTATCGATTCGTGCCGCCGGAAGACGGGGACTGGCGCGAGGTCTGGGCGCTGGCGAAGCGATCGCTGCGCGACGACGCCGACAGCACCGCAGACCTGGCTGCGCTGGACAAGATTCTCGAGCGGCGGGCGCTGCGCACGCGCACCTGGTTCGACCAGGTGGGCCCCGCGTGGGACGCCCTGCGCTCGGTGTTCAACGACACCGCGCATCGGGCGCGCGCCATCAACCGGCTGGTGAGCCCCGATCTGATCGTCGCCGACATCGGCACCGGCACCGGAATCCTGGCACGCGAGCTGGCCGGCCTCGGCCTGACGGTGATCGCCGTCGATCACTCGCGTCGGATGTTGGACGCCGCGCGCGCCAAACTCACCGCTGCCGAGGTCGATCGCATCGACCTGCGCCAGGGGGATGCCGGCGACCTGCCGTTGGTCGACGGCGAAGTCGATGCGGCGTTCGCGCACATGGTCCTGCAGCACCTCGCGTCGCCGGCCGAAGCCGTCGCCGAAATGTTCCGCGTGGTCAAGCCGGGTGGCCGCGTCGTCGTCGTCGACCTGGTCGAGCACGATCGCGAATGGATGCGTGAACGGCTCGGCAGTCAGTGGCTCGGCTTCTCGACCGAAACCGTGCGTGCCTGGTTCACCCAGGCCGGCTTCGTCGACGTCGACATCGAGCTGCACGACGTCGATCCGGCCGGCAACGGCAAGTCGACCGACATTCCCGCCACCTTCATTGCCACGAGCCGCGTGCCGCCGCACTAGGAGCCCGTCTCACGGAAGGACGAACCACCATGCACGCGTCTTTCACGCCAGCTCGCCCCGCGAAAGCCTCGCTGACTCCACCGATTCACCTACGTCTTCGCAAGCCGACCCGCCGCGAAACTCACGCACCTGGCCGGTCCGCCTCCCATGAGACAAGCTCCTGAGACCCACAAAGCGACCGAACACCGATGAGCACCACGACCGACCCCAGGAAGACCACCGAGACGGCGGCCGACACCCGGAGCCAGCTGGAGGCGCTGCTGGCGCGCCGCATTCTCGTCATGGATGGCGCGATGGGCACGATGGCGCAGCGGCTCGGGCTCGAAGAGAGCGATTATCGCGGCGAGCGGTTCGCAGAGCACGGCCACGACCTGAAGGGCAACCACGACATCCTCGTGCTGACCAAGCCGGAGGCGATCGCACGCATCCACGGCGAGTACCTGGCTGCTGGTGCCGACATCATCGAGACCGACACGTTCAGCGGTACCTCGATCGCGCAGGCCGACTACGGCACCGAGGACCTGGCGCTGGAAATCAACCAGCGCGCGGCGGAGATCGCGGTCGCCGTGGCCCGCGAGTGGACGGCGAAGACACCCGACCGTCCGCGGTTCGTCGCCGGTTCGGTGGGGCCGACCAACCGGACGCTCTCGCTGTCGCCCGACGTCAATGACCCGGCGTTCCGCGCGGTCACCTTCGACGAGATGCGGCAGGCCTACGCCGAGCAGATTCGTGGCTTGGTCGCCGGTGGCGTCGACCTGATCCTGATCGAGACCATCTTCGACACGCTGAACGCCAAGGCAGGCATCGTCGCCTACCGCGACGTCATGGACGAGTGCGGGCGCGATGTGCCGCTGATGATCTCGGTGACGATCACCGACCGCAGCGGCCGCACGCTCTCAGGCCAGACCATCGACGCGTTCTGGGCCTCGGTGGAGCACGCCCGGCCGCTGGTCGCCGGCATCAACTGCGCGCTCGGCGCGCGCGACATGCGCCCCTATCTGGCCGAGCTCTCGCGCGTGTGCCCGACTTTCGTCTCGTGCTACCCCAACGCCGGCTTGCCCAACGCGATGGGAGAATACGACGAGTTGCCCGAGACCACCGCGGCGCAGCTGTCGGAGTTCGCCACCGGCGGCATGGTCAACGTGGTCGGCGGCTGCTGCGGCACGACGCCCGAGCACATCACCAGCATCGCGGAGGCGATGGCGCAGAGCACACCCCGGCAGCGACCGGCCGGCGGCGACGACTTTGCCAGGTTCAGCGGCCTGGAGACGTTCACGCTCCGGCCCGAGAGCACGTTCGCGATGATCGGCGAGCGGACCAACGTCACCGGCTCGGCGCGGTTCCGCAAGTTGATCAGCTCCGGTGACTACGCCACTGCTCTCGAGGTCGCGCTCGAGCAAGTACGAGGCGGCGCCAACATCCTGGACGTCAACATGGACGAGGGCCTGCTCGATTCCGAGCAGGCGATGACGACGTTCTTGAACCTGATCGCGAGCGAGCCCGAGATCGCGCGGATCCCGATCATGATCGACAGCTCCAAGTGGTCGGTGATCGAGGCGGGGCTGCGCTGTGTGCAGGGCAAGTGCATCGTCAACTCGATCAGCCTCAAGGAGGGCGAGGACGAGTTTCTCGAGCGCGCGCGAACCATTCAGCGCTATGGCGCGGGCGTCGTCGTGATGGCCTTCGACGAGCAGGGGCAGGCCGAGACCGTCGAGCGCAAGGTGGAGATCTGTCAGCGGGCGTATCGCCTGCTGACCGAGCGCGCGGGCTTCAACCCGCAGGACATCATCTTCGACCCCAACATCTTGGCGATCGCCACCGGCATCGAGGAGCACAACCGCTTCGCCATCAACTTCATCGAGGCGACCAAGATCATCAAGACGACCTGTCCGGGCGCCAAAGTCAGCGGCGGTGTCAGCAATCTGTCGTTCTCGTTCCGCGGCAACAACGTCGTGCGTGAAGCGATCCACTCGGCGTTTCTGTTCCACGCGGTCGCCGCGGGAATGGACATGGGCATCGTCAACGCCGGCCAACTGGTCGTCTACGAGGACATCCCGGCCGATCTGCTCACCCACGTCGAGGACATCCTGTTCGATCGAAGGCCGGACGCCACCGAGCGCATGGTGGCGTTTGCCAGCACCGTGAAGGGCAGCGGCGTCAAGCGCGAGGTGGATCTGGCGTGGCGCGATGCCCCCGTCGCCGATCGGCTGGCGCACGCTCTGGTGCACGGCATCATCGACTTCATCGAGGAGGACACCGAGGAGGCGCGGCAGGCGTTGGGCCGGCCGCTGCTGGTGATCGAGGGGCCGTTGATGGACGGCATGAAAGTGGTGGGTGACCTGTTCGGTGCCGGCAAGATGTTCTTGCCGCAGGTGGTCAAGAGCGCCCGTGCCATGAAGAAGGCAGTGGCCTACCTGACGCCGTTCATGGAGGCGGAGCAAGACGGCGACGGCGGACCGCGTTCGCAGGGCAAGGTCGTGATCGCCACCGTGAAGGGCGACGTGCACGACATCGGCAAGAACATCGTTGCCGTCGTGCTGCGCTGCAACAACTACGAGGTCCTCGACCTGGGCGTCATGGTGCCCGTCGACAAGATCTTGGCTACCGCGGAGCAGGAGCAGGCGGACATCGTCGGCCTCAGCGGCCTGATCACGCCGTCCTTGGACGAAATGGTCGGAGTCGCCGAGGAGATGCAGCGGCGCGGCATGGATGTCCCGCTGCTGATCGGTGGCGCGACGACCAGCCGCCAGCACACCGCGGTCAAGATCGCGCCACGCTACGAGCACGCCACGGCGCACGTGCTCGACGCATCGCGGGTGGTCGGCGTGGTCTCGGACCTGCTCGACGACGAGCGCCGCCTGAAGTTCGACCAGACCAACCGCGAGAGTCAGGAGCAGCTGCGCGATCTGCACCGGCGGCGGATCGAGGAGCCCCTCGTCCCCTACGCCGAGGCGCGCCGGCGCCGCGGACAACTGGAGTACCAGCCGCTGCGCCCGGCCTTCGTCGGCCGCCGCGTATTCGACGACTTCGACTTTGCGGAGATCGTGCCGTACATCGACTGGACCTTCTTCTTCGCCGCGTGGCAGCTGAAAGGGCGGTTCCCCAAGATCTTCGATCATCCGGAGTACGGCGAGGCCGCGCGCGAGCTGCACGAGAACGGCACGGCGATGCTGCAGCGTTTGATCGACGAGCGCGCGCTGCGCGCGCGCGCCGTGTGGGGGTTTTGGCCGGCGGCCGCCGATGGCGACGACATCGTCGTCTACGAAGACGAGGACCGCAGCCGTGAACGGCTGCGTTTCAACATGCTGCGGCAGCAACGCACCACGTCGGCCGACGCGCCCACGCTGTGCTTGGCGGACTACGTCGCGCCGCTCGAAGCCGGGGTTCCCGATCACATCGGCGCGTTCTGCGTGACTGCGGGTGTCGGCGCCGACGAAGCCGCGCAACGCTTCGAAGCGGGTGGCGACGATTACTCGGCGATCATGGTCAAGGCCCTCGCCGACCGACTGGCCGAGGCCTTCGCCGAGCTGATGCACCAGCGTGCGCGCGACGAGTGGGGCTTCGCCGATGCTCCGTCGGTCACCAACGAGGATCTGATCGCCGAGCGCTACCGTGGCATTCGCCCGGCATTCGGCTATCCGGCGTGCCCCGACCACAGCGAGAAGCCCAAGTTGTTCGAGTTGCTCGGTGCGCGCGACATCGGTGTCGGCCTGACCGAGCACTTCGCGATGACACCGGCGGCGAGCGTGAGCGGGATCTACTTGGCGCACCCCAAGGCCCGCTACTTCACCGTCGGTCGCGTCGACCGCGACCAGCTCGAGGACTACGCCCGGCGCAAGAACATGTCTTTGGCGGAAGCCGAACGGTGGCTGGCGCCCAACTTGGGCTACGACCCGGCCTCGTGATGCGGTGACTCGAGCGCCGGCCTTGCGGCTATGCTACGAGGCTGTTGCCCGTCGAGTGCAAAGAGGTCGTGTCATGCGCGATTTGTCCCTCACTTCTGCTCGCCGCCAGCGGCGTGCCGGTCCGTGGTTGGTTGCGTGCTTCTCCTGGCTGGTGGTCATGCCAGGGGCCCGGGCGCAGGAAGTCGAGCCCCCGCCCCCGCCGCCGGCCAGGGCGGAGGAGGTCGGCGGTGGTCTGTCGAATGAGTACATGACGATCTCCGTCAACGAGGAGAAGGGCATCAGTCTGCCCGAGTTCGTCAAGCTGGCGCAGACCCTGACCAACTCCTCGATCGTGTACGAGCCCGGACTGTTCGACGGACAGCCGCCGCTGCGGCTGCCGGAGAGTCAGCGTCTCCGCGTGGTCGACTTCATGCTCCTGTTCAAGAACGTGATGGCGGCGCGCGGCTTCACGGCGGAGCGCATTGGTCGCAGCGACGGGCGCCTGTGGCAGGTCGCCGTCGATCCCCGGTCGATGGTGACCCTGACCGTGCGCGATGCCGAGCTCCGCACGGTCTTGGCGGACATCCTCGATCGCGGCGGGGTGGACTACGTCATCGGTCCGTCGGTCTCCGGGCCGGTCTCGATGCGGCTCACCGGACTGCCGTGGCGGGCCGCGGCCGAGCGGCTGGCTGCCGCTGCTGGCATCCAGCTCGAGGTCGACGACCGCGGGGTCTGGCTGGCGCGGTGAGCCTCCGGCGCCTCGAATCTTCGAGCTTCGACAACATTCTCGAGGCGACGTCGCTGCCATGGCGACAACGCCGCCGCGCCGGAGGCTCGGAGAGACAGTGCCTCCTGGCTCAGCGCGGCGGCGGATGGGTCGGACCTTCCAAACCGCGCCGGCAAGAGCGGCATCCGAGTTTGATATCTCCTAAGTCATGTCAAGGGGTTTTCGCTGGGGCTCGACATCGCGTGTGCACGGCTTGTTCAGGACTCTTCCACAAGACCAGGGAAGTGTTCTTGCATGAGATCACCGATCGGGTGAGGTTGACGTGGGGATTCCACGGCCAGGCCTGTGGCGTCCATTGGGCGGCCACTCAAGTCCCTCGTCGTCGGAGTCCCCACTCGTCCCTGTCGCCGTTGGTCGCGCTCATGCCGCTGTGGCGCGACGATGCTGCGCGTGAACTTGGCTGCGATGAGCGCGCGCGCGGCAACCTTCGTGAGCTCGTTGCCGTCGGCGTCTCGCAGGACGTAGCGGACTTGCGTCGACGCCGGCTTGTCATCGGCGCGCTGGCTGTCGCGACGCTTCAGGAGGGCGTAGACGCGGCGCGCCATCTTGCCAGCCAATGCGATGAGGATGAGGTTGTGGTGATCACCTGCGGCGTAGCGGCGAGCGTAGTACGCCGCGAAATCCGGATCCCACTGGCGAGCGACGTCAGCTGCTAGGTAGAGGTACTTCTTGAGTACTCGTTGGCCGGTTTTGGTGATTGGCATCGAGGGGTCGCTCATGCCCGTCTGCTTCCGGCGTGGACACAGTCCGCAGTAGCTCACGAACTTCTTGCCGTTCGAGAACCGCGCGATGTCGCCTACCAAGGCTTCGATGGCCGCAGCGATCGTGGGACCGACGCCGCGCAGTTGCTCGAGTGTTCGGTCAGGATCGACGCCCAGGTAGAGCTTCTTGATCTTTGCGTCGAGCTTGCGAACGTCCGTGTTCTTGCGCTCGATCTCATCCAGCTCGTACACCACATCCTCTTGGATGGCCTCGTAGTCGAACGGCATCTGCCCCGCAGCTCGCAGCTCAGCGTAGTACTCGGCGGCCTGTCGGCAGGACTCGAGCACGCGGTCGACCAAGCACGGGTCATGCGTTCCCTTGGATCGCTTCGTCAAGAAGCGCTCCAAGCGACTCTTCCCAAGGCCGACCGCTTTCACCGGATCGACGTAGCGCCGCAGAAACCCCATCTTAGCGGCACTGAACTTCTCTGCCCCCAAGGCCTTCATGAGGCTGGGATTCGCCAGTACCAGTATCGCGTGCACACGACGCTTGTGGTCGCTGAGCTCGCGCGCCAACCGCTCACGCCGCTTCACGAGTCGACGGATCGTCGTCTCGTCGGCAGTTGGAACACGCAGCTGGTGGACGCCCTTTGGATCCATCTGCGGCAGACGCGCAGCGGCCTCGGCGTCTACTACGTCGGTTTTGGTGTGCTTGCTATAGAACTTCCGCAGGTCGCTCAGCTTCTGTGGTTTGCTCACGTAGATCTGGAACCCTGCGGCGTTCACGTGCGCCGCGATGGGCAGCCACGCCAACCCCGTTGGTTCCATCACGAAGCTCACCGGACCCTCGGCACCTTCCTGTGCACGGCGCAGCAGAAGGTCAATACCCTCACGGCTGTTCTCGACTGAAAACGGTCTGCCCCGAGACTTCGCACCATCCAGAACGACGGCTCGGTGCTTGCTCCTCAAGCCGAGATCCAATCCAACGAATCGATTCATGTCCCCTCCATGTTCAACGAGTGAGTGTCGACGAGAGGACTCTCCCTACCCGCGCAGTCCGCCTGAGGAGGCGAGTCGCCAAAACGGTTCGTGTTTCGGGGCCGTGATTTCTCACGCCGCCAATCTCCTAAATCGGGTCCCCCACGCGGGAGGAGAGTCGCAGAACCAAATGAGGGGCCGCTCGAAGCGCCACCATTGCGGCAGATCGCGAAACCTCTCCGTCGCACGCCGGGGGACCCTAAGCTCTCTTGCGGCCGATGACCAGACTCCCGACACGACTCCTGCGGCTGCACCATCGCGCGAGTCTTCCACACCGCTACGGCGCGACGGGTGTGGAGAACTCTAGCTTCGCAGATCATGGAACCACACATACCGTTGCGGCCCCGGCCGCGCTGAGCCTCGGGGGCCGAGAATGTTCGAGCGGCAACAACCTTTCGGAAGGCCCGTCGTCGCCGGGACTTCGATACCGCAACTCCCGGAGGCTCGAAGACAACACTGGCCTCTGGGCTCAGCGCGGCGGCGGATGGGTTCGGCCTTCCAAGCTGCTCCGGCGAGAGCGGTTGGTTGCGGCCGTGGCCGCGCTGAGCTCGGTGCCCCCGGCCGCCGCTGGGGCGCGGGCCGCCGCCGGGCGCGCCGCGCTTTGGTCTTCTGACCCCGGGATTGGACAGCAGCGGGCCCCCTCGCTACTCTCCGACCTTTCGTCTGCCACGAACCCGGAGTGAAACCTGGAGCGCGGCGCCCCTGGTACGCAGGGACCGACCGCGCTCAGTGCCATCGATCGGGGTTGTGTCGACTCCGGTGAATCGGTCGCCGTCGGCCATGGGCCACGGGGCGAGATCCACCTCCTTTGTTTCACGGCCGGGCAAGGGCGCTCACTCCTGCGCCGGCCTTCCCGAATGGCACCGCCTGAAATCTCCGAGTCATGAGCAAGCGCATTTTCGTCGGCAACCTGAATTACGACACCACCGAGGACAACTTGGCCGCCGCCTTCGAGGGGCAGGGCTACAAGTTGGGCAGCTGTCGGATCGTCTTGGACCGTGATACCGGCCGCTCGCGCGGCTTCGCCTTCGTCGAGGTCGCCGAGGGCGTCGATGCCGACGCCGCCATGCAGGCGTTGGACGGCCACGAAGTCGACGGTCGTCCGCTCCGCGTCAACGAGGCCACCGAACGTCCGCGCCGCGAGCGCCCCGCCTTCGGCGGTGGTGGTGGCGGCGGCGGCGGTTACGGCGGCGGCGGGGGCGGCTACGGCGGCGGCGGGGGTGGCTACGGCGGCGGCCGGCGCGGTGGTGACCGCGGTCGGCGCGGCGGCGGCCATGGCGACCGCGGTCGTCGTGGCGGCGGCGGTGGCTTCGGCGGCGGCGGTGGCGGTGGCGGCGGAGGCGGCGGTGGTCGTGGCCGCCGCGGCCGCGACGAGCACTACGACAGCCGCGAGGAGTGGTGACCTCGCCGCGGCCGTTGTGCCGCTGGCATCGTGTGATTGGAGCCCCGATCGCTCCCGCTGTCGCCACTCCCCGCCGCCACCGAAACAACACGGAGTCACCCTGACATGGCAGATTCGTTTCAGAAGAGAAACCGGGAACGGCGGAAGCAGCAGCGCCGCCGCGACAAGGCGATCCGCAAAGAGGAGCGCAAGTTTCTGGAACCGCCGGAGGAGGGGATGTCGGCCGCTGAGCTCGAGGAGATGTTCGAGCAGGCGATCCGGCAGCGCGAGGCGGGCGACGAAGAGGAAGAGGGTGGCGAGGGCGAGGACACCGTCGTCGATCGCACCTGACGCTAGTCTCCGGCGCCACGAATCGTCGAGCCGCTCCGGCAAGAGCGGCTCCGAGTTTGGTTGCGGCCCCGGCCGCGCTGAGCCTCAGGGTCCGCAAGTCTTCGCGCGGCAACAACCTTTCGGAAGGCTCGATGCCGCTGGAACTTCGACAACGCAGCTCCCGGAGGCTCGAAGACGACACTGGCCTCTGGGCTCAGCGCGGCCGCCGGCGACCGCGGGACCCGCGACCGACGCTCGGGTCGCGGAATGCTCCGTGTTTGGTTGCGCCCCCGGCCGCGGTGAGCCTCAGGGTCCGCAAGTCTTCGCGCGGCGACAACCTTTCGGAAGGCTCGATGCCGCTGGAACTTCGATACCGCAGCTCCCGGAGGCTCGAAGACAACACTGGCCTCTGGGCTCAGCGCGGCCGCCGGCGACCGCGGGATCCGCGACCGACGCTCGGGTCGCGGAATGCTCCGTGTTTGGTTGCGCCCCCGGCCGCGGTGAGCGTGCGGTCGGGGTTCTCGAATTGAGAGCGCGTCGCTCGGCGTCGCGTCTCCGCAGCGGACCTTCCGACGACGCCGCGAGTTGACCGCCCGAGCACGGCGCGGTCCCGCGCCCGGCAGTGGTTTTTCGGCTCCGCCGTCGGTGCAGGAACCTCCGTATGTGGCCGATCAGCGGGGCACGTGGAGGCGCTGTCTTGCTGTTGATCCTGAGCCCACATCGCGTCGGCGTGCGTGGCGACCGCTACGCACTGGACGCCGACCTTCATCGAGAGCTTTGTTGCTATGCCGAGCGGCTGGGGGGCGCGGTGGCGTGCCTCGCCGTCCGGGAGACCGACGATGACGGCGCCACCGACGGTGGCACCATCGTCCTCGCGCCGGCAGAGCTGCCCTACGAGCTCCGTCTCGTCGACAGCGAGGCCGGCGGCGGGCGGAGCGAGGCGCTGCGCGCGGAGCTCGCGGGCCAACTCGAGGGTGTGACGCTGGTGGCCGGCGCGGCGACGGACGCGATGGCCGCGACCGTGTTCGAGATCGCCGGAGAACGCCAAGTGCCGTGCGTGCCGCTGGTGGACGACACGGGTGATGTGTTCGGCGGGGCTGCCGGGGTCGGAATCGTCGGCCGCGTGCTGGGTGCGATGCGCAGTCATGCGCAGCAGCGACAAGTGCGCAAACAGCTCCGCGGTGCCGCGGCGGTCCAATGCGTCGGCTTCACCGCCCATGAGCAGTGCGTCGCTCTCAACCCCGACGCCGTGGTCGTGCTGCACTCTCGCCTGCACGCCGAAGAGGTCGTCTCCGTCGAGCGAGTGCACCGGCGCGTGGCCTCGCTGCACAACGGCCGGCGCCCGAGGCTGTTCTGGGCGGGCCATCTCGAGGAGGAGCGCGGCGTGTTGGAGATCGTCGGCCTCGCTCTCGAGCTGCGCCGGTTGGGGCAGGATTTCCGATTGCAGATCTTCGGCCGCGGCTCGCTGCGCGGCGAGATCGAGCGGCGCATCGAGCAGGAAGGCGCCCAGCGTTTCGTCGAGGTTCACGGGCCGCTGTCCTGGGCGGACCAGCGGCAGGTCATGAACCAGTCGGACCTGTCGCTCAGCTTCGGCTACGCGCCCGGCGTCGTGCGCCCGGTGCTGGAGGCGATGGGCGCGGGGTTGCCCGTCCTGGGCCCGTCCTGCGGGTCTCTGGGCCTGCTCGCCGACATGTCGTCGGCGTGTGTCGTGGTCCCGGAGGACAACGTCGCCGCCGCGGCGCGAGCGGCCCGCCGGGTGCTGCGCGACCGCAGCCGACTGCTGTCGCTGTCCCTGGCGGCCCGGCGATTCGCGGGGGCGCACTGCGCGGAGCGACAGTGGGAGCGCCGCGTGGAGCACTGGCGCCCGTTGTTGGAACGCGTGCCCGCGCCGGCCGGCGCCGGCGAGCCGTCGGCCGCCACGCCGTCGGCCGCCGCGGAGCCGGTCTCGATCGAGAGCTGATGGCGCGCGCCCCTTGTGGGCCGCGGCGGAGCGGGTCTATGGTGGCACAGCGGCCGGCCATGACCCGTCGCCGCGCGAACAAGGAGCACCCGTTGCCATGCCCGCAGAAGACGATCCACGCCAGAAATCGGACGAAGACTGGGCAGCGGAGCTCTCGAGCCAAGAGTTCCAGGTAACGCGGCGCGGGGGCACGGAGCCCGCCTTCACCGGTCGCTATTGGGACGAGAAGCGGGCCGGCACCTACCTCTGCGTGTGCTGCCGGACTCCCCTGTTTCGCTCGGAGACCAAGTTCGACTCGGGCACCGGCTGGCCGAGCTTTACCGCGCCGGTGCGGCCGGCGTCGGTGGAGCGCGTGGCGGACGATAGCCACGGCATGCAGCGGACGGAGGTGACCTGTGCGCGCTGCGCCGCGCACCTCGGCCATGTGTTCCCCGATGGGCCCGCACCGACCGGCCAGCGCTACTGCATCAACTCGGCGGCCCTGTCCCTCGCCGAGGACGGCGAAGAGTCGGGCGGCGCGGAGAAGTAAGGGGAGGGCTGCGCGCCGGCGAGCTCCCCCCTTTCGGGGCCCCGACCGCTGCACGTGGACCGTGCCAGTACGCCGGGTCCGCCCCCGCCTGTTTCTTTTGTTCTCGCCTCACCGCATACTGAGGCTTCCCCGCTGCGGTCAGGGCGGTCCGCGCCGCCAAGCGGGAGCTTCGGATGGTGCGCTGGGCGGCAAAGAAACACCGGTCGGGTGGTGCAGGGCGATCGTCGCTCGGGCCCCAAGCCCGCGGGATCTTCGACCGGCTGTTCGGTGCTGCGGCGACGCCGGAGAGCCGGTCGGCCACCGCCGAGGCCCTCAGCGTGGCGATTGCCTCGGGCAAGGGCGGCACCGGCAAGTCGTTCTTGGCCACCAATCTGGGCGTGCTGCTGCACCAGGCCGGGCGCCGCGTCTGCATCGTGGATTGTGACTTCGGGTTGGCCTGCGACCACCTGCTGCTCGGTGTGTCGCCCCGGTTGACCCTGCAGGACTACGTCTCCGGACGCGCCAACATGGCGGACCTGACGATCGATACCCCGGCTGGACCGCGGCTGGTGCCCGGTGCGCAGGGGGTGCGCCGCATGGCCAGTCTGACCGACGCGGAGCTGCTGCGCTTGGCGCATGGGCTCGGCGAGGCGGCCGCCGACCACGACGTGATGATCTTGGACGTCGGGGCGGGGATTTCGCCGCAGACCATGTTGACGATGCTGGCTGCCGACCACCTTGTGCTGGTCACCGAGCCGGAGATCGCGGCGCTGACCGACGCGTACGCGGTCATCAAGTGCATTGCCCAGCTGCGACAGCAGGTGGAATTCTCGGTGGTCGTCAACCGAGTCGCCGCGCCGGGACAGGGCCGCGCGACGTTTGCCAAGCTCGACGACGTCTCACAAAGATACACAGGGGTCACCCTGCGTTATCTGGGAGAGGTCGGATTCGATCCCGCGGTGACCCACCGCCGGTTGGGGCAACGCCCGCTGTCCGTGTCCGATCCCGCCGGTGCCACCGCGGCGGCGCTGCGGTGTGTGACCGCTCGGCTAGAGGGTGTCGTGGGGGGTTTTGGTCCAAGATCCGTCGCACCAGATGAAGGCATCGAAAGTCGGTTCCGCTCGCACCGTTTGTTCGTGACCTGAAGCGGAGGAGTCCCCTCTGGTTTTTGCGGGCATCGCGTGCGAAGAACACGTGCTCAGCGCGTGCTATTCTCCCTCGGGGAGGTTGGACCAGGTGGGCCCGTTGCCAGCCGGTTCTGACTCCCGGACAACTGGGCTAACGCCATGGAAACGAAGCGTGTAATCGTCGTTGGCTGCGGCGGCTTCATCGGGAGCCACCTGGTCGAGCGGCTTTTGAGTACCGATGGGTACGAGGTGATCGGCTTCGATACCTCGAGCCACAAGATCGCGGCGCACCTCGACAACCCGCGCTTCACGTTCCGCAACACGTACATCGAGGCCGCCAACGTGGAGGCCGAGATCGGCCCCTACCTGGACGACTGCCATGCGCTGTTCTCCCTGGCGGCGGTCTGCAACCCCGCCGAGTACGTCGCCAACCCGGTCTACACGATCGAGTCGAACTTCATCGACTCCTACAAGCTGGTCGAGCTGTGCGCGAAGCGCGGCATCTGGCTCATCCACACCTCGACCTGCGAGGTGTACGGCCGAACGCTGGCCAGCTACTTGGACGACAACGACTACTCCGATCCGCGACTCTACGAGCAGGTCGAAGACGAGACGCCGCACGTGATGGGGCCGACGGTCAACCAGCGTTGGTGCTACGCCGCGGCCAAGGCGCTGCTCGAGCGCTACATCTACGCCAACCACACCGAGCGCGGTCTGCCGTTCACGATCGTCCGGCCGTACAACTGGTTCGGGCCGCGCATGGACTACATCCCCGGCCGCGATGGCGAGGGGACGCCCCGCGTGCTCGCCTGCTTCATGAAGGCGCTGCTCGACAACGAGCCGATCCAGCTCGTCGACGGTGGAACCGCGACGCGGACCATCACCTACATCGACGACTGCATCGATGCCTTGATGCGCATGCTCGAGCGGCCGGCGAAGGCGCAGAACACTTTCTTCAACATCGGTAATCGCGCCAGCGAAGTCACCGTGGCGGAGCTCGCATCGCTGATGATCGAGCTCTACGCCGAGATCACCGGTGACGAGGCGCGGCGGAGCCACCCCGTCCTGGAGGTCACCGGGGAGCAGTTCTACGGCAAGGGCTACGAGGACTGCGACCGCCGAGTCCCGAGTGTCGAGCGCGCCGAGCAGCGGCTCGACTGGTATCCCAAGGCGGACCTGCGCACGACCTTGCGCAGGACGATGGAGTACTTCCACGCCGCCTACGGCGTCCGTTCGGACGCAGCGGTCGACGGCGGCCGGTGAGTCGTCACCCCGGCGGTCCGGGCGTTGCTTCGGCCGCCGTGGGCTTGAAGCGCCCCAGCTTGTACTTGGCCATCACCTTGAGACAGCGCAGCCCGTAGACCACCGGGTTGAGGTGGGACTCCTCGTCGGCGTAGCGCGTCGGGATGGCCAGCTCGTCGACGGTGAAGCCGCGTGCTCTTGCCGAAGCGATGACTTCGAGGTCGAAATCGAAGTAGTAGCTCAGGCGTTCGAAAGGGATCTGCTCGACGGCTCGGCGGCTGTAGAGCATGAACCCCGAGTGGTAATCCGTCATGCGCAGCCCGAAGGTCTTGTTCTCCATCCAAGTCAGGACCTTGCCGGCGACGTACTTGTAGTACGGCATCCCCCCGCGCAGGGCGGTGCCGTCCTTGTGTCGTGACCCTTGCAGCACGTCGATGCCGTGCGTGGCCATGTGGTCGATGAACTCGACGACCTTTTCCGGGGGGTACTGTCCGTCGGCGTGTAGGCACGCGACGTAACCGGCCTCGGCCTCGGCAGCGCACTGCCGCAGGCCCTCGCGCACGGCGGCGCCGTAGCCGCGGTTCTCTGCGAACCGGACGACGCGGACTTGCTCGTGTGCGGCGGCGATGCGCTCGGCGACCTCTTGGGTGGCGTCGGCGCTGCCGTCGTTGATGATGAACGCCGCCGTCAAGCGTCGCCAGAGCTCGTCGGGAAACCGATCGAACACGCCGTCCAAGGTGCCGCTCGCGTTGTACGCGGGGACGAAGACCGCGCAGCGGTTCATGCTTCACCACCCGTGGGATCCGGCGTCGAGCCACCGCCGCGTCGGCCGGCGAGCAAAGCCAAGCCGGCGGCGATCGCGGTGAACAGCGGTACGTCGAGCTCGCTGCGGTAGCGCGGCAGCGCGGTGGTATTGGCCGCGGCTCCAATGATGGCGAGGATGCACAGAGCGAGGCCGATCAACACCACGTGCGCACGCCTGCGACGGCGCACGGCCAGCCAGAACCCGCCGACCAGCGCGATCGTCGCCACCGCGGGAATCACCAGGCGGAACAGGACCTTGCCGGCTGCCACCCCCCAGTGGCCTTCTGCCGTCACTTGGTCGAGGCTGCGGTCGACCCTTCTCTGGTAGTCCTCGTCGAGCCAGGTGAAGTCGTAGCCGCCGAGGACACGGCTCACCAAGAGGACGCCCTCCATGGCGTAGCGCCCAGGGCGCGCACGCATGCTCTCCCTGGCGACCTCGAGAAACTCCGCATCGATCGCTGCCCGCGGCATGCCCTGCTGGAGCAGCCGAATGTAGATCTGCCACTGAATCTGCAGCGCCAGCGACGGCCCCAAGTGCGGATGGTCGGGAAAGTCGTCGCGGAGATCTCGGGCTTGGTCGCGGATGCGGACGCCGTGCTCGCCCTCCGGCGCCAGGTGCCAGGTGCGCAAGAACAGCTGCATTCCCGACAGGCAGGCGGGGGCGAAGAAGCCGTGCCGCACCTGGTTGCGCACCATCCAAGGCAGCACGATCACGGCAGTCATCAGTACGACCGCGCCGGCGCGACGCCAGCGGTGCAGCCGCTGGCCCTGCATGGCGAACAGCGCGGCCGGGAATGCCAGCGCCGCCCAGGCGCCGCGGGTCAGTCCCAACACGCCGAAGCAAAAGCCGGCGAGCGCGCACCACCGCGCGCTGGCGCGGTCGATGCCGCGGATCAGGGTGGCGATCGCCGCCACTAGCATGATTTGTTGCAGTGGTGAGGAGTAGAGCTCGCGCAAGGTGGCCAGCTGATCACCGTCGATCGCCCACAACCAGGTGACGATGGCGGCGGCGACATGGTTGCCGGGCAACAGCCGACGCAGAATCCACAGGCCGATGAGCATCGCCGCGATCGACGCACAGGCCCAGAAGCGCAGCAACGGCACCAGATCGCGGCCGAGCAGCTCCATGCTGAGCATGAGCGCGAACGGAAACCCCGGTTCGCGCGACTCGTTGGTGTACACGCCGGTGTCCCGCAGCTTGACCGCCGCGTCGTAGTACTCAGCGGCGTCCCACCGAATGGGGGGGATCTCGAACCACTGGGGACAGAGCCGGAGCACCGCACCCACCGCAATTCCCGCCACCACCAGCCACAGGACCCACTTCGGCTGCGGACGCTCAGCGCGGGGTTGCATGCCAGACCCTGCGCGACAGGAGCGTGCCGATGAGCGCGACCGGGATCATTGCGATGGGCCACGCCATCCAATTCGCCGGATCCGCCGCCGCCGGCCCGTTGGGCAGCGTGGCCCAGTAGGTCAGAGACATGACGCCCGTGCCGGCATAGACGAATCCGTCGATGATGCCGACCGCCGTGCCCGCGTTCTTGCGCCCGCCGAAATCCATGCTCGCCGTGCCCGACAGCATCCCGTGCACGCCGATCACGCACAGGGACATGACGACGACCAGCGGGCCCAACGCCGGAGTTCGATAGAGGAACGCCAGCAGCACCGCGCCGATCAGCATGGCCGAATACAACAGCGCGGCGACCGGCCCGCGCCGGGACTGGAACACTCGATCGGAGATCACGCCGGCGACCACGCCGCCGAGGATTCCCGCTGCGCACAGGAGCATGCCCCAGTTGTCGTAGACGAAGCCGCCATCACCCTCGGTCTGTTTGATGAACGTGCGGTACCACTGCATGATCGCCTGGCGGAGGAACCCGCTGCAGAACTCGATCAGCGCGATGGTCAGGATCACCGGGTTGCGCAGCATCATCGCGAACACCGCCGCCGCTCCGAGCCGGCGGTCGTCTTCCGGCGAGGCCGCGTCGCCGGTGTCGAAGTCGGTGTGGCCTGCCTGTCCCGGTGTGTTGCGCACCACGATGACGATGACCACCGAGAACACCGCCAGCAGAACCGCCGGCACGAAGAACACGGCCTGCAGTGGCCAGACCTCGAGCAGCATCCTGCCGACGTCGAAGGCGAAGTAGATGCCGAGCGAGATCAGGATTCCGAAGATCGCGCCGAACACGCCCCGCTCGCGGACGTGGAACCACGGTGCGTTGCACTTGACGATGGCGACCGCGCCAAAGCTCTGGAAGTACATGTTGGTGCCGTACAGCAGCACCAACCAAAGCTGGAGTTGTTCGGCGGACGGCCGGTCGGCGATGTCGCGGCCCAGGATGTCCATCGTCAGCCAGCCGGTCAGCGCGTTGCAGGCCAGCGAACCGAGTGCTCCGGCCAGGATGGCGGCCTTGCCACCAAAGCGATCGGTGAGCGGCCCGTTGAGCACGAACGCGCAGCCGTAGACGAACGTGCCGACGCCGAAGATCGTCGCGAAGTGCGCGTTGTCCATGAGCCCCAGATCCTGGAACTCGTCCTTGGCGACGGTCAGGTTGTAGCGCCCCATGTAGAGGAACGCGTAGGTCAGCCCGAGCGGCAACCAGTTGAGCACTCGCCGTCGCCGATAGCTCGCCGACAGATCGAGCCCTTCGACCCGTGGCAGCCGCGCGATCACGACCGCGACGACCGCCAACAGGATCAGGATGGGGAGGAAGTTATCGAGCCAGGTGGGCATCAGGCGGGACCGCGTCAAAGAGTAGTGGCAACGCCTGGCATCCCAAGGCCGTGCCATCGAGGTTTCCGCCCCGCCGGCCGCCGCCGCCTCTCTTTCCGGCTGGCCGGCGCAGCCCGGTCCGGCGTGGTCGATCGGCAGCAACCGAGTCTTGAGCCACCGCTGGCGCCACCTACCATGACCCCTTTTCCCCATTCCGCGGCCGGTCCCCCCCGGGCGCCGTTCCATGACGATTGCGCAAGAGCTGGCCGACGCCCTCGGCCTCGAGAACGTTCGCTACAAGGAGAACCTCGACAAGGAGGCCCTGTTCCACGAGGCGATCGCCAACGATCGCGGGCGGGTGGTAAAGGACGGCCCCGACGATGCGCAAAAGGCCTTCCCGACCAAGCTGGGAATCAACGGGCCGCTGGTGTTCTACACCGACCCGAGCTGCACCGGGCGCCCGGTGCAGGACACTTTCGCGGTGGCGTGGCCGGAGCTGGAAGACGAGGTCTGGTGGAAGAAGGACTTTCAGAAGTTCGACCCCGCCAAGTTCGAGGCGCTGTTGCGCCGCGTCGTCGAGCACCTCAACGGCAAGGGAGCGAGTCTCTACGTCAAGGATGTGTACTGCGGTACGGACCCCGAGTATGCCGTTCCCTATCGGTTCGTCGGCGAGTACGCGACGCACGCGCTGTTCGTCCACAACATGTTCCCCAAGGGGATCCAAGGGGTCGGCGACGAGTCCGGCAAGCGTTGGACGTTGCTCAACGTGCCGACGTTCCACTGCGACCCGGACCGGGATGGCACGCGGTCGGCCCGCGTGGTCGTCGCCGACATGAAGAACCGCATCGCGCTGGTGTGCGGGCGCGCTGACTACTGCGGCGTGAACAAGAAGATGATGTTCACGGTGATGAACTACATGCTGCCGAAGATGGGGCACTTGTCGATGCACTGCTCCGCCAACGTCGGACAGGGCGGCGATGGCGCGATTCTGTTCGGCCTGTCGGGAACCGGCAAGACCACGCTCTCCGCGGATCCCCACCGCGAGCTCATCGGCGACGACGAGCACGCGTGGACCGCGAGCGGGGTCAGCAACCTCGAAGACGGTTGCTACGCGAAGCTGATCGACCTGGACAAGGAGGCCGAGCCGATCATCGCCGCGGCGTTGTCGATGCCCGGCACCCTGGTCGAGAACGTGCCGCCGCTGCCCGGCCGCAAGATGGAGGACACCGATCCACAAGAGCTGGACCTGACCGACTCTTCGATCACCGAGAACACCCGGTTCTCTTATCCGCTGACCTGCAATCCGAACGTCGCGGCGGGCGCCAAGGGGCCGCACCCGGAGACGATCGTGCTGCTCACCGCCGACGCGTTCGGGGTCCTGCCGCCGGTCGCGGTGCTGACTCCGCGCGACGTGATGTACCACTTCGTTTCCGGCTTCACCGCCAAGCTGGCCGGCACCGAGGTGGGGATCACCGAGCCGGTGGCGGCGTTCAGCGCCTGCTTCGGTGCACCATTCATGGCGCAGAAGCCGCCGGTGTACGCGAAGCTGCTCGCCGACAAGATGAAGAAGCACGAGACGCGCTGCATCTTGCTCAACACCGGCTGGGGCGGCGGCCCGTACGGGACCGGCAAGCGCATCTCGATCCAGCACACGCGCGCGCTGCTCGATGCCGCGCTCCGCGGCGATCTCGACGAGGGCAAGGTCGAGTACGAGCAGCACTCCGTGTTCAACCTGTCGATGCCGAAGAGCTGCCCGGGAGTGCCGGCCGAGATCCTCAATCCGCGCAACACGTGGGCCGACAAGGAGGCCTACGACGCAGCGGCGTCCAAGCTGCGCGACATGTTCCGCGAGAACTTCGACAGCAAGGGTTTTGCAGCGCTGGGTCTCGAGCCGGTGATGTAGGCGCGGTCACGCGCACTCGCGGGCGATCTCGAGGAAGCGCGCCGCCGACTGGCTCCAGCTGTAGCGCGCGGCGCGGACGCGTCCCTTCGCCGCCAGCTCGTCGCGATAGTCGTCGTCGCCGAGCACGCGGCGCAAGGCGGCGGCGATGTCGTCCTCGTCGTTGGGGTCGACGTAGTGGGCCGCATCGCCGCAGACCTCGGGCAAGCTGGTCACCTTGGAGGTGATGACGGGGCACCCCTGGCTCATCGCCTCGATCGGGGGGATGCCGAAGCCCTCGTAGTGTGACGGGTAGCAGAACACCCGCGCACCGCGATAGAGCCGGGCGAGTTCGCGGTCGGAGACATAGCCGGCGAGCTCGACGCGCGGGTCCTCCAACAGTCGGGCCAGCTCGGGCTGGCGGCCGTAGACCGAGCGGTCGGCGGAGCCGACGATGACGAGCCGCACGGTGGGGTCCTCGATCTGGCGGAAGGCCCGCACCAGGCCGGCGAAGTTCTTGCGCTTCTGCAGAGTGGCGACGCCCAATACGTAGCTGCCGTCTGCCGCTGCATCGCCGCCGTTGGCCAACCCGGCTTCGTCGTCGTTCGTCAGCAGCGTGGGCGACACCGCGTTGTAGACCACTTCGATCTTGTCGGCGGGGATCCCCAGGTGTCGCACGATCTCCGACTTGGAGAACTCGCTCACCGTGACCACGCGCTCGGCCCGTCGACAGAGGCGCGGCACGAGAAAGCCGTAGTAGTGGTAGAAGCCGCGGGATACCCAGTCTCGGTGCAGGAAGCACACATCGTGCACCGTCACGATCGTCGGCTGATAGCGGAGTGGCGCGGTGAAGGTGAGGCCAATCAAGAGTGGGTTGCCGCGGGCGCGCAACGCGCGCGGCAAGTCGAGCTGCTCCCACGCGATCCCGCGCCGGCGACCGACGACCTCGCAGCCGAGCTCGGCGGAGAGTCCGGCGTCGTGGGTGTCCGCTGAGCCGATCAACCGCACGGCGGGGTCGAGCCGGCGCATCTCGCGCGAGATCTCGACCGCGTAGCGCTGGGCGCCCGTGATGCGGCGGCTCAGGAAGCGCGCGTTGATGCAGATCATGCCGATTTGAGACTAAGCAACCCGTCACGGTGCGCCGATAGACGGGTGCCGTCAAGTGCGACACGCCCTCGCCGAGGGGCGTCGTTCTGTCGGGTCTTTCAACGTCTCTGGGGACAAGGGTTTGGCTGGTTGGTTCGCGGTAATGGCCATCGCAGTGGTAGTTGCGGTGACCAAGACTCTCATCGACATCTCTCAGGCGGAGATGTCGAGGTTTGCTCCTGCTGAGGAGCCGATCAGCCTCGACACCGACCCGGAGGGGTTTCGCGGGCGCGTCGAGTTCGACACGTGGGTCGATGGGCGCCAGTGCTTGGTCTTTCAGATCCGCGGCGTGATCCCCGGGGCGCACGGCGACTGGCTCGGCTCGTTCGAGATCGGCGCGGTCGATCTCAGCGGAGACGAGGCCGTTCCGGTGCGATGCTCGGTCGCGGACTTGCGCGCGCCGGTCAGTGGCGCATTCCGATTCCGCACCGAGCCGCTGATGCTGGGTGAGATGGCCTGGATCGATGGCTGGACCACGCTGGTGCGGGTGCCGGTCGACTGCTTCCGCTTCCCCGGCAGCGGCGAGCGCCGCGTCTGCGTGTTCTTCGGCGTCTGCGACTCCTCCGAGGCGGACGCGATCCGTTGCCACGATGAGGTCGAGGTTTCGGTGTCGGCGCCGGACGTGGATGCGCTGCCGTCGATCGGTGACGTAGACTTGAACGTCATGGACGCCGGCCGGCTCGCGCGGGAGCTGACGGCGCCGCGCGCGACCGGGGCAGCACACTAGTCGAGTCGGCGCGCGCTTGACGGCGCCAGCACCCCCTTCCAACCTAACTGCACGTGTCCACCGCCGACGCAGCCCCGGCCTCGGTCTCGCCGCGCAACGCGGACAAACCGTGCATCGTGATCACCTACCCGTATCCGGTCGGGCAGCGGGCGGCGGGTGGTCCGCGGACGCTGAGGGAAGTCGCGTTTCAGCTGACGGCGCAGGGCGCGGACGTGATCGTGATCTCGGTGTCCACCAACGCGCTCACCCGGCGGTTTCCGCGCAAACCGATGGAGCACAAGTACCTGGGTGAGGAGTGGGACGCGGTGTTCGCGGCGCACGGCGTCGAGCTGATTCGCGTTCCGCAGGATCGCTGGCTCTATCTCTGGGATGGGCGTCCGGTGCTGCGCGAGATGCGCCGCTTGTTGGCCCGGCGCCGTGTCGACTTGGTGCTCGGACACTATCACGAAGCGGGCTACCTGCCGGATTTCCTCGCGGCAAGGGGGATTCCGTTCGGCTACTTCGCCACCTGGCAGACCTACGCCCCGCTCGCCGCCGAGCCGCGCAGCTGGGCGGGGAGAATGCAGAAGAGCATTCGCGATCGCGTCATCGTCGAAGCGCACCGGAAGGCGGACATCCACTTTGCCATTTCCGAGTTCACCAAGCGCGAGCTGATCGAGGTGTTGGGGGTCGATCCCGATCGAATCGTGGTCGCACCGCTCGGTGTCGAGCGCAGCTTCTTGGAGATCCCACGGCAGAGGCCGCAGAAGATCCGCAACCTGCTGTTCTTCGGGCGCATCACCTGGACCAAGGGGTTTCAGGACGCGTTCGAAGCGCTCGGCCAGCTGCGCCGACAAGGTGTCGAGGACTGGCACCTGCGACTGATCGGCGAGTGCCGCCCGGAGATGGTCGAGGGGCAGGCGAAGAAGTTCGGCGTGTCGGACAAGATCACCATCGATGGCCCGTTCGACGACGCCGGGTTGCGGCGCGAGCTGCGCGAAGCACACCTCGCCGTGTTGCCTTCGCACGCCGAGTCGTTCGGACACGCGATCGTCGAAGCGCAGGCCTCGGGCCTGGCGGTCGTCGCCTATGCCACGGGTTCGGTGACCGAGGTGGTCGCCGATGGCGAGACCGGTTGGCTGGCGCCGTTCCGCCAACGGGAGGCGCTGGCGACCTGTCTGCAGCAGGCGCTCTCCGATCCGGACCGCTGCTACCGCAGAGGACTCGCCGCTCGCGAGCGGGTCGCGTCCCTGTATCAATGGGAGCACACCGCCGCCGCGATGCTCGAAGGCCTACGCGATCTCAAACCTGAAAGTACGGAGCCATGAGGGTACGGTGAAAGTACGGAGCCAGGCTCCCGTTCATCACTTGGCCAGGCCAGCCGCCCAGGAGGAGGTTGTTGAGCCAAGTGATGAACGGGAGCCTGGCTCCGTACCCTCATGGCTCCGTACCTTCAGTCGTGGGCGACGAGGGCTTCTCGCAGGCGTTCGACGTCGGCTTGGCGCTGCGCCGACGAGAGCAGGCCGATTGCGCGGTCGCCCATCTCCCGGGCCTGATCTACGAGCCCGAGTTTGAGCAACACCATCGTCGCCATGTGGCAGGCATCGGCGGAGTCGGGGTGCGCGTCGAGGTGGGTGGTGAGCACGTCGAGCGCCTCGGTGAACTCGTCGAACTCGAGATGTAGGCGGCATCGCGACAGAGCCGTGCACTCGGCGCCGCCGGGGAAGTGGCTGGCTTGTTGCAGCAGGATCCGGGCGCGCTCGTGCCGACCCTTGTCCAGGTACGCGTCCGCCATGCCGACGATCGCCGCCCAGGAAGTAGTGCCGGGTGCGACCTCGGCGCGGAGCACGTCGTCGTCCCAGGCGAGGCATCGGCGGTAGTGCCAGACCGCCTCGTCGGCTCGGCCGATGCGCAGCGCGACGCGCGCGGCGGCCGCGTGCAGGTTCGGCGTCGCGACGAAGCAGCGCATCGCGGCGCCGATGACTTCACGGGCGCGCCGCGTGCGGCCAGCGCGTTCGTGCTCGAGCGCCAGCATGGCGCTCACCTCGGCGGCGTACCACACCGCCGTTTGCTCGGCCATCGGCAGCCGCGCGATGCTGCGAGCGGCGCTCTCCAGGCTGTACAGCGCCTGCCCCGCGGTGTCCGTTCCCGCGGCCAAGAACATCGCGTACTCGTACAGCGTGTAGTGGTCGTCGGCGTTCTCGTCGAGTTGCTGGCGGAACGCTTGCTCGTCGCGGCTGCGCAGCGGCTCGCTCGCCTCAACCGCAGTCTCGCCGCATTCGACGACGAGGTCGCAGGTCGCGATTCGGGTCGAGTCGCGGGCCGCGACGCTCTGTAGTGACGGGGCGATGCGCGGGCGAGCGCGGTTCTCGAAGCGCACTTCCGGATCGCGGCGGAACAAGCGCAAGACGCGCTGCATCCTGGGCTCTCCATCCCCTGCGCGGCGCAGGACAACATCCGCGCCGGCGACCTGTGGATCGGCGAGCACCGCCTTGAGCTGTGCCGACGCGTTGGCCGGCAGCGACTCGTTGGCGTTCAGCCACAACACCCAGTCCCCGCTCGCTTGCTCGAGGCCAGCGTTGAACGCGGCCGCGTAGTCCTCATGCCAGCCGTGCGCGACGACGGTGACGCCGAGCTCCGCAGCGCGCTCGAGGACCGGGGCGTCGACTCCCAGGTCGACGGCGATCACCTCGGACGCGGTGGCGACGGCGCGAGTCAGCGCGGCTTCCGGTGTGGGCACGAGGGGATCGAGCAGCGTGCACACGGTCAAACGAGGAGCGCGCTGCTCGGCTTGCCACGGCGCTTCGGGCGAGGGCCGTGCCGAGGCCGGGCGCGTGGTGGCCTCGAGCAGCGGCGCCCAGCGGGCGCGCATCACTTTGGCTTCGTCGCGCGCTTGCTCGGCGTCCGCGGCGCGGGGCGTATCGGCGGGCAGCATCAGCGGCGAGGTGCGCGGTGTGCAACCGAGCGCCTCCATTCGGAGGGCGAGCTCCTGCCACGCGACCGGCGCACACGCCCACTCGGTAGACAGGGGGCCGGCGAGGAGAAGATCGAGCCGGCGCATCATCAGTCCGTTCAAGTCGCCGTTCTTCTCGGCACTGTTGGCGGGGCAGATGGCGCCGCGGGCGACGCCGCGCAGCAGGTCCTGCAGCAGCTCGTCGGTCGGCTGACTGCCGGCGCGAAGGAGCCAGACAACATCGCCGCGGGCGTTCGCGATTCCGCGGTTCACCGCTTCGGCCTCGCTCTCGCCGGTGCACCACAACAGCTCCCAGTCACCGGGCAACGCGTTGGTCAGCCAGTGCTGCGTCTCGTCGCGCTGCGCCGGGTCGCCGAACAGCAGGGCGGTGCCGGCGCGGGCGACGGCCTTGCGCACTCGAGCCCAGTAGCGCGTCGGTGCCGGGCCGCCAGCGAACGCACCGGCCAAGAACCCGTCGTTGTGGATCGATGTCGCGAAGCTCGCCTGCGTGGCGTCGTCACGCGCCGGTACCGCGAGCAGATCGATCACCTGGAGGCCGGCGGCGTCGGCCGCCTCGAGTAGGTCGCGCATCAGCACGGCGCGTTCCGGCTCACCGGGTCGGCCGAGCGGGTCGAATGGCCCGGGCTGCCCTTCGATTGCCAGGCGCAGGGCACGGGGCCCCTGCATGTTCTCGACGTCGAGCAGCACTTCGCCACCCGGCAAGACCCGCGATGCCAGCGACGACAGGAAGCGGGTCAGGTTGCCCATCGACGCGGTCAGCCCCTCGACGATGGCGGCGTCGAACGGGCCCTCCGGTAGACGCAGGAACGGACCGTCCTGGTAGCCGTCGCGCGGCATGCAGAGCACGCGGCCCCGCACTGGCTCGATATCGCATCGCGACGAGACTTCTCCCGAGAAGCCGACTGCCCAACGGCTGCGTGCTTGATCCTGCAAGGTTCGCCTCTCCGAATTCCCTCTGGCCACGACATCGACCGATGGGCCGGGCCAACTTCACTGGCAACGCGTCACCGCCTCACAGGCGTGCGCGCATCTCGCAATCGTTCACCAGGCGAGACTCGAACTGCACCACGCGGTTCGGCACCGGCGCCGCGACCAGCTGTTGCAGAAGTCCACGGTCGCCGTCCTCCGGCACCAGTGGCGGATAGCCGTGGTAGAGCAGATGCGAGGTGAACGCGACGAACCCCATGACCAGATTCAGGTCCGGAAACGGCGAGCAGCGCACCAGACGCCAGAGCAAGCGCGGCGCTTGCCGCACGGGGTGCAAGGTGGCGAAGTCCTCGCCTTCGCCGTAGCGCTCGGTGGCCCGGAACGTGTCCAGGTGCACGTGGATCTCGTCACCGGAGGGATAGTCGATGCCCGGGATCGCGTCCCAGGGCTCGTCGCGCCGGACGCAGTTGTTGCGGAACCTGGCGATTCCATCGGTGAGCTGGGAGAACAGCTCCGAGCAGCCCCATCCGTGCAGCGGCTTGGCTGCCATCGCCCGTTGCCGCAGTCCGGCGAGCACCTGGCCCAAGCCGCGCACCATCTGCAGCTCGTGATGCGGGGTGGCGAAGTGCCCCGAGCCACCGCTGATGATGTCCGTGGCCTGGTCCGCGTCGATCTTGAGGCCGCGCAGCCCGAGCGTGCGGGCGACCCACAGGCCGTCGTGCACCGGGTCGGGATCGAGCCAGGGGAGGCGCCACTGCTGCGGGTCATCCAGCGCGTCGAGTTGGCTCGCGGTGAACGCGGCCAGCGCCAGATCGAGCCTCTCGAGCAGGGTCAGGTGTCGGTTGGATACTCCTCCCATGCCTGCCGGGCCTTTTCGGCATAATCCGTGCTGGCTCCGTGATGGAAAACAAACCCACAGAACGCCGCCGGCGGCCGCTCGTGCGACTGTTCAAGATCTGCACGGTCCTCGCGCTGGTGCTCGCCGGTATCGTCGCCCTCGTGCCGACCGCGCTGTCGACCGGTGTCGCGCGCGACAAGCTGCAGCGGGCGCTCACCGATGCGCTCGGCACGCGCGTCGGAATCGCCGACCACAGCATCGGCTGGCTGTCCGGGTTCGCCATGGAGGGCCTGTCGATCGCCAACCCGAGCGGCTTTGTCGAGGGTGAGTTGCTGTCGGTGCAGCGGGTGGCCGGCGACCTCTCGTTCTGGCCGTTGCTGCGCGGGCGCGTCGCCTTCGAGGGGTCGGTCGAGGGATTGGACTTGGCCGTGGTGCAGCGCGCCGACGGACGCACCAACCTGCAAGCCCTGGCCGGGGATGTGCAGCCCCATCGCGACAAGCAACGCCGCTCGCCCGATCCGCACCCGGGGCCGGCGGTGCCTCGCGCCGGCGGCCTGGATTGGTTGTGGCTCGATCTCGAACTGCGCGACAGCCGCGTCGAGCTGGTGCACGAGCGCGAGGGGGTGCTCGAGCGGCTCGAGGATCTGCAGGCCACGGTCGCCAAGAGCTATGGCAGTAGCGATGTGCGCCTGTCCGTGCAGGCGGCGCTGCGCCGTCCCGGCGCGGAGGTCCCCGGGCGCGTCGATCTGGACGTCGACGTCGACGCCGGGTTCACCCGACCGATCGACGTGCGCTTCGATGTCTCCAGCCTCGATCTGTCCCGCTACCGCCCATTGCTCAACACGATCTTGGGACCCGAGCAGGTCAGCGCATTCGACGGGATCGTCAGCGGCAACGGTCAGGCACAGATCGACGCGCGGCAGCGCACGGTGCGCACTACGGGCCTGCTGGAAGTCGATCGGCCGCGAGTCGGCGGCGCGCTGCTGTCCGGGATGAATGTCGAGGCTCCGCGTTGGTCGGTGCGTCCCAATCTGACCGTCGAGTTGGGCAGCGGCGGAACGGTGCCGCTGATCGCGGCGGAAGGGCTGCGCGTCGATCTGGGTTTCCTGCAGCTGTCCGGCATGCCGGCGGACAAGGCGGCCGCGGCCAACGCCGGCCGGCCTTCACTGGGGGTGGACGTGGCCCTCGATCTCGGCGCGCTCGGCGGCTTTGGCGGTCCCTTCTCGGGCCTCGTCGGCGCCAGCGGTTCGGTGCGCGGCAACGCGGCGCTGGCCGTGGTCGAGGGGTTGTTCGATGGCAGTGCTTCGGGCGACGACTTGATGGGGTTGGTCGCCGCGCATTTCGATGCCGCGCTCGAGCGGGCCGAGCTCGCGGGACACGTGGTCGCCGGGCTCACCGGGTCGTTCGACGTCACTGGTGAGGACATCGCGCTGCGGGTGGACGCGACGGTCGCGGGTGGGCCCGCCGAGCTGGCCTTGACCACGCGTTCCGGCGCCGACGGTTGGCCGGCCACTCTCGACTTCGCCTGGCGGGAGGGCGATGTCCGCGTCGAGGGTGTGGGGTTGCTCCGCTACGCGTTGCCCCTGCTGGCCGGTCTCGACGACAACGGCGGTCTCGACGTCTTGGGCGAAGTCGACGGCAGTCTGCACCTGGAAGGCCCACTGCTCGCCACCGACGATCAGTCGCGGCTGGAGTGGCTGGATCAGTGGCGGGGCAGTGGGGATGTGGCGTTACGCGGTGGAGGCTTTCGGCCGAGTGGCGTGTTTCAGCCGTTGGGCGAGCTGCTCGGCCATCGCGCCGAGTGGAAGTTCGACACGCTGCGGTCGGAGTTCCGATTGGCCGATGGCGTCGTCGAGACCGGGCTCACTCAGCTCGACGGTGGTGCCGCCAAGCTGGGCCTGCGCGGCAGCACCAAGCTGAGCGGTGAACTCGACTACGAGATCGACCTGAGCGGCGCGTTCGCCGGTCACCGCGACGGCGAGAAGATCTTGGCCGCGCTGGGCGGGTCGCTGCGGGCGGGGGCGATCCGCGGCACGTTGGACGAGCCGCGACTGGAGCTACCCGACATCGGCAACCAGCTGCAAGAGCTGCTGCGCAAGTCGGCCGGCGACCTGTTGCAGCGCGAGCTGCAGAAGGGGCTCGGCGAGCTGTTCAAACGCGGGCGTTGACGGCGATCAAGCCGTCGGCAGTGCTTGTGCCCACTCGCCCAAAGCGGCCTCGGCGTCTTCGTCGAGTGAGAGTCGGGCGTCCTTGCTGTCGCGGCAGTGCTCGACCAATCGATCGAAGCAGCGGTGGCCCAGCTCGCGTTCGCCGTTGTCGACCAACAGCGTGCCGAGGCCGTAGAGCAGCTCGGCGCGCTGGTTGGCGTCGAGCGGACCGGCGCGCAAGCGGCGGCCGATCGCGGCCAGCGGCTGCCGGATCTCGGCGGTCGCGCTGCGCGTCGCCGTGACCAACCACGCGCCGCCGCCGGCCGAGGTGGCGGTGGCGTCGGCGAAACCGCCGAGGCACTGCAGCATCGCGACCACGCCCGCGCCGTCGTCGGCGCTGTGACCGAGAAGGCCGACCTGTCCACCTTCGCGCAGCACCCGGCGCCATTCGGCGATCTCCGTGACCCAATCGGTGACGCCTTCGATCGGGCCCAGCGCCACGATGGCGTCGGCGCTGGCGTCGGCGAACTCGCCGAACTCATGGCTACCACCGCTCCAGGGCCGGGGGATCAGCCTGGTGCCGCTGAGCAGCTCGTGTGAGCCGCCGGGCAGCTCGATGGTCAAGCCGTTGACCATCTCCTGGAGTGCCGGCGCTTCCGTGCTGAGATCGAGTGTCTGCATGAGTTCCTCTGCGCTGCGGGTCACTGGTGGATATCGGTACGGCGGGGTCTCGTTCTGAACCGCTACCCCCACTTCTGAGTGGTGGACCTGGCCCCAGGCCGCCATCCGCGCGGAGGGGTGCCGCGCCCGGTCGATTTGTTCAATTTCGGTTCTTCCCTATCCCGAAAATCCGACGAGTGGGATCCCGAAGCCAGACCAACTGGCGCCACCTGGCGGCCATGCTCGGCATTGCCGCGTCGATCACCGTCGGCGCCGTGCTGCTGCTGTCCGCGTTGACCCGCGAGCCGATCCGCCAGTCCCTGCTCAACCAACAGACCGCGCTCACCGGCACCCTGACCAGCGGCATCGGCCTGTCGCTCGAGGTCGATCGCCTCGATCGCGCGCAGGAAGCGCTGCAGCTGCTGCAGGACGTACCCATGTTCCATGGCGCGGCGATCCTGGACGCGGACGCGACCCGGATCCTGTCCGCGCCCTCGGGCTTCGAGGTACCAGCGGAGTTCCTCGCCATCGTCGCCGACGATCCGTACGGCCGCCTGCGCTTCGAAGTCGAACCGCTGAGCTATACGACCGCACCGGTGACGGACAGTGACGGGGAGCTGCTGGGCACCATCGTCTTGGCGTTGTCGCGCGCCTCGATCCTGTCCGACGAGAGGCGCGCGCTGGTTCTCGTCGTCGGCACACTGCTGCCGGTGCTGTTGCTGTTCTTGGGGTGGATCAGCTGGCAGATCTTCCGCTCTCAGGTGGCGCTGGAGCGCGCGCGTGACGCCGAAGAGCGTTCCAACCAGGCCAAGTCGCAGTTCTTGGCCAACATGAGCCACGAGATCCGCACCCCGCTCACCGCGATTCTGGGCTACGCCGAGCTGCTGCTGGACCGCAGCCTGGACCGCGATGCGATCGCCGACTACGCCGGCATCATCGACCGCAACGGGCGGCACCTGCTGTCGATCATCAGCGACATCCTCGATCTGTCGAAGATCGACGCCGGCAAGCTCGAGGTCGAGCTGGTGCCATGTTCGCCGCTGCAGATCGTCTCCGACGCGGTGTCACTGCTGCGCGTGCGCGCCGAGCAGAAAGGGCTGTCCTTGGAGCTGTCGTACGCCGACGACATCCCGCAGCTGGTGCGCACCGATCCGACGCGGTTGCGTCAGAGTCTGCTCAACCTCGCCGGCAACGCGATCAAGTTCACCGACACCGGCAGCGTGTGCGTGGCAGTCAACCGCGCCGAAGGCTCCACCGGCGAGCCGATGCTCGAAGTGCACGTCGCCGATACAGGCGTCGGGCTGACGGCGGACATGCTCGAGCGCATCTTCGACCCGTTCGGGCAGGCCGACCAGAGCACGACGCGTCGGTTCGGCGGCACCGGCCTGGGCCTGACGATCAGCCGTGAGATCGCGCGCTTGCTGGGCGGCGACATCGTCGTCGAGAGCAGGGTCAACCGGGGCAGCAAGTTCACTCTCTCCGTGCGTGCGGACCCGGTGACCGCCAGCCAAGCGCGGAGCGACGACCGTCAGCGCCCGGTACCCAAGCGTTTGCAAGGCAGGGTGCTGCTGGTCGAGGACGGCCCGGACAACCGCCGGCTCATCGGCCTGTTGCTGAAGCGGGTCGGCCTGGCGATGGACGTCGCCGAGCACGGCGCCGAGGCCCTGGAGATCGTCGAGTCGTCAGTGGCGGACGGCAATCCGTACGACCTGATCCTGATGGACATGCAGATGCCGGTCATGGACGGCTACGCGGCGACCAAGGAGCTGCGCGCGCGCGGCCACCTGCTGCCGATCATCGCAGTCACCGCCAACGCCCTGTCGACCGACCGGGCCAAGTGCGTCGCCGCCGGATGCAACGACTACACCAGCAAGCCAGTGCGTCCGGCCGAGCTCTACGCGGTGCTGGCGAAGTTCTTGGCGCCGGGAGACGAGCCCTCGAGCGCAGCGGAGACGAGCACGGCAGAGACGAGCACGGCTACGGCGTCGTAGCGGGGGCCTTCGATGAACGCGCGCTCGCGACCCGCGTCGTGGTGCCGCGGTCCGCGAGCAGCGCCCTGACTCCCATGGCCCCGCACGCAGCGGTCACCAGGGCCCAAATCGCGGCCAGCCAAGCGCCTGGCCAGCCGAAGTGCACGGTGCCGAGCACCATCCACCAGTGGCGAAAGCCCGCGTCTTCCGCCGCGATCGGCAATCGGGCCACTGCCGGCTCGACCCGCACGCCGAACAACGGCAGCGTCGTGTTCTCCGCTCCGCCCTGCTGCAGGCGGCCCTGTAAGGCGAGCCCCGCGTAGATCCAGTGGGTGTGCAAGGGACTGAAGCGGGGATCGGTGTTGACGTTGTGATCGATGGCCAGCCCGGCGTCGGGATACACGACCTTGGCGGCCTCGGTCGCGAGGACCTGTTGGCCCCGGTAGGGAGCCAGCACTCCGCCGAGCGATCCGATGAAGCCGGCGGCGCAGAGCGCGATCGCCATACCGGCGTGCCTGCGCGACCACCATCGCCAAGGCCGTGCCGAGCCGAGGACCACGCAGATCACCAGCACCGCGCTCGGCGTCACGTAGCGAATGCCCCAGCACTGTCCAGCCGCCCAGCTACTGGTGTGGCCGAGCAGGCCGACCGGCAGAGCCAGGCAGAGCCATGCGCTCCACACCCACCCGCCGCGGGCACGCCGAGTGATGGTCAACGCGAGTGCCCAGATCAACGGCAGGCTGAACAACAACACCCCTTTGCCGGGCGCGAGCAGCATCGCTGGGATGCCGAAGAGCGGAGGAAAGCTGGCCCACGCGTCGTTCATCCCGGGGCCGTAGCCGGTCGCCAGAGCGTCGCCGAAGCGCCAGTGGTTGGCCCACAGCAACAGAGCTGCCCACGGTAGCCCGCCGGCGACCAGCGCGAGCACGCGTGATGCGCGTCCGGAGCGCCAGGCGTGGAAGGCGAACAGCACCGACAACACCGCTACCAGAGCGCCGTGTGGATAGCGCACCAGCACGGCGCAGCCGCCGGCAGTGCCGGCAAGCCACGGCAGCCACCACGAACGAGTGCCGCCGCGGATCGCGTGCGCGACGCCGCATGCCATCGCCAACAAGAAGAAGCCGCCGGGCATGTCCGACATGGTCTCCGCCGTACCCGGCCAGAACTGGGTGCACAGCGTGCAGATGATGCCGACGACCAGCGCTTCCGCGCGGCGGCAGCCGAGCGCCATCGCCAGGGACACGAGCAGCACGAAGCAGCCGGCGGCGAACAGCGCCGGCGACATGCCGACGCAGAAGCGAACCCAGTACTCGTCGCCCATCACCGGCCCGCGCAGCTCTGCGTAGCGGCGCACCGGTTCCGGCCAACGCTCGCCGAGCCACTGTCCGATCGCGACGAACGGGACGAGGAGGGCCTGGTGGCCAATGGGATACTGCGCGTAGCCGAGGCCGTTACGACCGAGGATGCCAAGGGTGTCGTCGGCCATCTGTCCGGCGAGCCAACGCTCGGCCGGCCGCTCCGCATCGGCGCGCATGCCGGGGTCGCCGCGCTCGTACCAGGCGCGCGCCGCGATCATGGTGACGTCGGTGTCGGTGTTCTCGATCGTGCCGTGGGTGGACCAGCCGAAGCAGCCAAACGCGGCCAGCCAGAGCAGTGGCCAGGCCCACCGAGCGCGGCGGTCACGGTGGTCCGGCGAACGCGATGCGGCCGTCATGTCCGCGCCGTCCGCGGTTGGCCGGCGGCCGACCGATCAGCTGGCGACGCGGCCGACGCGGTCACGCTGTAGTTCGACCATCGCCGGGGTTGCCGTGGCGCGCGTTGCGCGGCGCCGCAGCAGGGCGTTGAGCCGGTGCTCCAACGAGGTCTCACCTTCGTTCTTGAAGACGTTTCGGATCAGGCGGAAGAAGCGCCACGGGCGGATCAGGAACGACAGCGCGAAGAACGAGATCATGCCGAATCCGCGCCAGAGACCCAGCTCGAAAGCGCCGACGTGGTCGCAGTAGTCGATCGAGCTCAGCAGGTTGCGGTTGCCGGCAAGCGATCGGAAGTAATCGCCGTCGAGGTTGCCGATCTTGTTGCGCGCGCGGAGGTCGTCGAACATCTCGGTGCCGGGATACGGCGAGAACATGAAGCACGCCAGGTCGTGGACGCCGATCACCGCGAGCTTCCAACAGAACCAAAGGGTCGCCATCAGATGGCGCCGCCGCTCGTGCGGGAAGCCGAAGATGACGTGCGTCTTGACGATGATCCCCTGACGCAGCGCGGCGCGGATCGAGGACTTGAGCCGCGGCAGCTTGACCTGCTTCTTGATCAGCTTGAGGGTCTCGACCGAGCCGCTCTCCGGCGCGTAGGTCACGTTGCGACAGCCGGTGCGATACAGCGCGGCGGCGACCTCGTCGTCGATGACCTCGGAGCGCGTGCCGCCGGGCAGCTGCCACGTGAAGTTCATGCCACGCCGCTCGATGCCCTCGCAGAACTCCAGGATCCACTTCTTCTTGACGACCATCGTCAGGTCGAAGAAGTCGAAGTTCTCGGCCTGGTACTTGTCCATGTACAGCTGCAGCTCGTCGAGCACGTCATCCGGGTCGCGCATGACGTAGACGGTGCCGTACATCTGTGGGTTGGAGCAGAACGTGCAGCGGTAGGGGCAGCCGCGCGTGGCTAGGATGCCCATGCTGCGGCCGCGGTAGACCCCGAAGCCGTTGCGGGTATCGAGGTAGGTCTCGATGGGGAGCAGATCCCACGCCGGGTAGGGCAGTGCGTCGATGGCGCGGATGCGCTGCCGCGGTCCGGTCTTCACCACCTCGCCTTCGGCCAAGAACGCGGTGCCGGGCACTTCTGCCAACGCGGCGCGGTCCCGGCACTTGGCGACGATGTCGATCAGGGTCTCCTCGCCCTCGCCGAGGACGCAGATGTCGATCTCCGGCCGATCGCGCAGGCTGTACTCGGTCAGCGCGGTGATGTGCTCGCCGCCGGTGACGATGAGCACGTCGGGGAGCGCTTCGCGCACGGCGCGAATCAGCCGCCGGGTCCACGGCCAATCCTGCGTGAACATGCAGCTGATGGCGACGATGTCCGTATTCGGATCGATGCGGGCGACCGTCTGCTCGATCGTCAGACCTTGCAGCAGGTAGCCCGATTCTTCGACGATCTGCGTCGGCGCCTCGGCCAACGCGTCGATGATGGCGACCGGGATTTCGTTCTTCCGCAGGACGGCGGCCAGGTAGGCGACGCCGAGTGGTGGTGTCAGTGACGACACCCACGCCCCGCCCGAACCGACCATGGTCGGCCGCACCAGGGTGACGTGTGCGGGCGCGGTTTCGGCGTCGGTCGAGTGCGCCAGCGATGCGAGATCGGCAGTCATGGACCGTCGAGCGTGACTTGGATGATTCGGTGGCGCCATCGAGCCCGGGCAGGGGCTCGTCGGTGACCTGGCGCCGGGCGAGAGCGAGCTATTAGAGCCTACACCAATCTCTCCCTCCCGCGATTCCCAGCCGGTGCCGGGACGGTCGATCGTATCGAAGCGAGACTCCTCGCCCCCCACTGCGGGAACTCCCGCCGTCGGGGCGCTCAACTCGGCGGCCGGGGCATGTGGGACAGCATCCCCGCCGCCGATGCCGCCGCGCCCTCCAGCGTCGACGGCAGGCGCGTATCGGTCCAATCGCCGCAGACCCAGAGGTTGTGCAGGCCGTGCCAGCGACCTGGCGCCGGGCGCAGGGCCTCGGCCGCCGGGGTCGCGAGCAGGGTTGCGTTGGCCTCTTTGGTGACCCGCACGCGGGCCGCCTCGGGCACCGCGAAACCGGGGTAGAACGTCGCGAGCTGCGCGCGGGCCTGCCGTTCGAGGGCGGCGGCGCCCCCCGTCGCGGGCGCGGCGCTGCCGATCAGGGTGAAGCGCCCGGCGGGATCCCCCGGCCGCCGGTAGACGAACTGGAACGGAGCGCCGTCGACCAGCGCACAGAGCGGACCGTCTTCGACCGGCGGGGCACCCGGCGTGTCGCGCGCGCCGCAGTCGAACGCGGCGTTGACGATCGCCCGGCCGCGTAGTGCGGGACTGCTGCCCGCGACCTGCCCGGGCAGGACGCGGGCCAGGCGGTGCCACGGCAGCGCCGAGACGACGGCGGTGTGGTCGTCCACCGGTCGCTGGCTGCCGTCCCCGAACTGGAGCCCGCCCACCCGGCCGGCCTCGACCCGCACGCCGGTCAACCGCTGTCGCAGCAGAACCTCGACGCCGGCGGCTGCCAGCGCGCGCCGCGCGGGTTGGTCGAGCAGCTCGGACCATGGTCGGCGTGGGATCCAGATCGCCGCGCGCGCGGCGCGGCCCGCGAACGCTTGCCGCAGGGTGCCGAGGAACAGCTGTGCCGACACTTGGCTGGGGTGCGCGTTCATCACCGCCAAGCAGAGCGGCTCCCAGAGCAGGCGTCGCGGCATGCCGTGCTGTCGCTTGGCTTGCAACCACCGCTCGAAATCCCAGTCTGCCGGTGCGCTCCGCGCGGTCGCCACCAGGGCGGCCAACGCGCGGCGCCGTTCGCGCACCGACAGGCCGGGCAAAGTGGCCAACGCGGCCGGCATCGCGAGCGGCACGGGTAGGCGCGAGAGCTGCAGCGCGATGCGGCGTCCGCCGGCAAAGCGGTAGAGCAAGCGCAGTCGGCGGGGCGCCTCGAAGTCCGCCTCGGTGCCGAGCCGGCGCAGCAGCGAGCGGAAGTGGTCGTAGCAGCCGAGCGCGACGTGGGGTCCGTTGTCGGTCGCGCGGCCCTGGCTCTCGTCGTCGAACGAGAACGCGCGGCCGCCGAGCCAGCCGTGCGCCTCGCACAGTGTCACCGAATACCCGCGATCGGCGAGTCCGAGCGCGGCGGTGATTCCCGCGACTCCTCCCCCCAGCACCACAGCTTTGCGCACGTGCAGTCCCTGTTCTCGGTCGATTCCGATCGACCTCAGCGCGCGGTGCGAATCTCGCGGCGCACGCGGCGCGCGATGAGCAACTTGCGCCAGCCGGCGACGCGGATGCGCCGCCGCCGACAGACCTCGCCGCCGAGAGCGGTCGCGCGCTGCAAGACAACGCGATACACCGCGCCCATGACCTCGGCGGGCAACAGCTTCACGCGCAACTCGCCCTGCGCGTGACGGTCCGCGCCCGCGAATCGCGCCTCGGCTCGGTCGGCCAGCCAACGCGCGACTCCGTCGACGGCGCCGCCGGGCGCGTAATGGCAATCCTCGCCGTCGCCCCCGAGCCAGCCTGCTTGCGCCCCGTGGGCGCGGAGCACCGAGGCCGGCACGTAGCAGCGGCCGCCGCGCGCGTCCTCCGCCAGGTCGCGCAGCACGTTGGTGAGCTGCAGGGCGTGGCCGAGCTCGATCGCATAGCCCTCGGCGGCGGGGCCCTCGGCCTCGAACAGGGGCAGGCAGGCGAGCCCGACCGAGCACGCCACGCGATAGCAGTAGCGCTCGAGGTCCTCCTCCGCGGCGAAGGTCTCGCCGTGCAGGTCGCTGGTCACCCCGTCGATGACGTTCTGCAGATGCTGGCGCTGCACGCCGTAGCGCTGCATTGCCGCCGCCAAGCCGCGGCCGACCGGAGTGCGCGCCGCGTCGCGCTCCGCGCGGGCCAGCTCCTCACTCCAGAACGCGAGCTCTTGTGCGGCAGTCGCGTCGTCCGCGCGATCGTCGACGGCATCGTCCACCAGACGACAAAACGCGTACACCGCGGTGAGGGCCGCGCGGCGATCCGGCTCGGCGGCCGCGAACGACACCAAGAAGTTGGAGCCGGACCGATACGCAATGCGCTCGGGTGTCAGGGGGGAAGCGGACGGTGGATTCATCGCAGCTCGACTGGAGCGCGCCGGCGAAACAGCGCGCGGGCGACGACGGCGATTTTCTCGCGGCGCGTCAGACGGACATGCGTTTTGAGCACATCGTAGTCGATGGCCGCCAGGCTGCGCAGCACGGCGCCGGCGCCGCCGAGGATGGCCCGCAGCTCGGCGGCCAGGCGGCCACGCACCATGCCGGTGAGGGCGTGGCCATCGCGCAGCATGGCGCGGGTCTCGTCGGCCCAGCCGCGCAGGAGATCGCGCAAGCCCGCCGGTGTGCTCGTGCCGGCGAGCGCTTCGAGGGCGACGCCGTGGCGGGCGAAGTCTTCGACCGGGAAGTAGACGCGGTCTCGCTCCAGCCAGTCCTCGCGCACGTCCTGCAGGTGGTTGACCAGCTGCAGGCCGGTGCAGACGAGATCCGACAATCGGTCCATCTCGTCGTCGCGGTGGCCGAAGACGCGCAGCACGAGCCGGCCGACGGGATCCGCCGACTTGGTGCAGTAGGCGAGCAGACTCTGTCGGTCGTGCCGGCTCTGGCGCAGGTCGAGGGCGAAGGCGTCGAGTAGGTCGAAGAACAAGGCGGAGGGGAGCTCGCGTTCGACAATGCTGTCGCACAGGTCACGCAACAGCGGCGTGGACCGCGTGCTCGGGTCCGTCAGGTGGCGCTCGAAGTCGGCACGGAAATCCGCCAGGGCGGGGGCGCTGCGCAGCTCGTCCGCCAAGTCGTCGGCGGTGCGCGCAAACGCGTAGATGCGATGCAGGTGGCGGCGCTCGGCGCGCGGCAGCAGCCAGGACCCGACCGGGAAGTTCTCGTAGTGGGTGGCGGCGAGCCGGAGGTGAGGGGCGGCGGACACGGGGCGGCCGTGGTTCTACCCGACGCGCCGGGCCGCGCGCGAGCCGTGGGGCTGGCGGGGTACGCGCCGGCTGGCCAGAATCACGAGAGATGCGCCGGTTTCTCTCGATCGCAGCCGCCGCCGCGCTGTCGGTGTCGGGCGGCATGGCGCAATCGAGCCTCAACGTCGATCTGTTGGGGCGGCTCGACGGCCACCGGCGCTACAGCGATGTGTGGGGCCATGTCGGACCGAACGGTGCCGAGTACGCGCTGTTGGCGACCGACACCGGCACGTCGGTCATCGACTGTTCGGTGCCGACCGCGCCGGTGGAGCGCGGCTTCTTCGCCGGACCGGTGTCGGACCTGCGCGACATCAAGGTCTACCGCAACACGGCGTACGTGGTGTCGGAGCGCGGCGGCGGCATGCAGATCATCGATCTCACCGATCCCGCCAAACCCGTCCTGGTGGGTGTGTGGGGCACGGCTTGGTTCAACCGGGCCCACAACGTCGCCGTCGATGCGGCGACCGGTTGGATCTACGCGGTGGGAACGGATGTCGGCACCGTGGTGATGGACGGCTCCGCCAACCCCCGGGCGCCACTCCTGGTCGGCGTGTACGGCAGTGCTTCGGTGACCGACTACATCCACGACCTGACGTTGCACAACGGTGTCGGCCACGCGGCGATGATCTGGAACGGGGTCTACCGCCTGCTCGATGTGAGCCGATGGCCGTTCTCGGTGCTGTCCGAACAGCGCACTGCCGCGGCCTTCACCCACAACTGCGCGCCGCGCTCGGACGGTCGTCTGGCGGTGACCACGGACGAGCAGGAAGGCGGCCTGATTCAGCTGTGGGATGTCTCCGATCCGCGCGCGCCGGTGGCGCTGTCGGTGTTCTCGCCCAACACCGCCGCGATCCCACACAACGCCTACCTGGTCGGCGATCTGTGCCACGTGTCGTGGTTCACGGAGGGCTACCGGCTCATCGATGTGTCCGATCCCACCGCGCCGCAGGAGATCGGCTTCTACGATGCGCACTCGGGCCCCAGCGGGACCTCCGAGGGCGCCTTCGGCTGCTACCCGCTGCAGCCATCGGGGTTGGTGTACGTCTCCGACCGGGACGACGGTCTCTTGGTGTTGCGGCCGCACGCGCTGCGCATCACCCACGATGCCCTGTCCGACTCCGACGACGAGGACGGCCCCTACGTCGTGCAAGCGGTGGTGCGCTCGCCGGATCCGGTCACTGCCGTGGACCTGCACTGGTCGGCGGGCGGGGTGACGGGGACGGTCGCGGCGCAGCCGACGGGAGTGCCCGATACCTGGGCGGCGGCGATTCCCGGGCAGCGCGCTCCCGCTCGGGTCAGCTACTTCTTGACGGCCGCCGACGGCGCGGGGGGGCAGGCTCGGTTTCCGCCGCCGCCGGCGCAGCTCGCCTTCGACGTCGGCCGGCAGATCGTGGTGTATGTCGACGACTTCGAGGGGCCGGACCGGTGGAGCCACGGCGCCACCGGCATCGACGACTGGGAGCGCGGCGCGCCGGCGGGGCTCGGCGGCACCGCGCACGTCGCCTGGTTGGATGCGGGGGCCGCGCATTCGGGCGCGTCGGCCTGGGGCACCGATCTCGGCTTGGCGGCCGGCGCCGACGGGGCACACCCCGACCGGACCAGTAGCTGGTTGCAGTCACCGCCGATCGCGACCGGCGGTGAGGCGGGCCTGCGCTTGTCGCTGTGGCGCTGGCTGAACGTCGAAGCCGCGGACCGCGCGCGGATCACCGTCAACGGGCAGGTCGTCTGGCAGAGCCCGGCGACCGCGCACACCCAGGACTTTCGCTGGCGCGAGCTCGAGCTCGACGTGAGCTCGGTGCTCGATGGCGCGACCGCCGCGACGTTGCGGTTCGAGCTGCAAGCCGGCGCCGGCATCGAGCTCGGCGGTTGGAACTTGGACGACGTCGCGCTGTCCGCGCTCGGCGACTGCGTTCCGCCGCGGCGCTACGGCACCGCCACCGCGGGGTCGGGGGGAGTGTTGCCGCGCATCGACCTGAGTGGCTCGCCGCGGGTCGGGGCCGGCTTCTCCGTCGACGGCCTGGCCATGCGCGGCGGGGCGAACGCGGCACTGGTACTGTCGCCGCGGCCGGCCGCGCTGGCGGTGCTCGGCGCCACGCTGCTGGTCGATCCGGTCGGCGCGACGGTCGTGCCGCGCACCGTCGCCGGCGCCGGCACCGCGCGCGTTCCGCTTTCGGTGCCCAACGATCCGCGCCTGGACGACGCCGACCTGTTCGGCCAGTGGATCGTGCTCGATGCCGGCGCTCCGGGCGGCGTTCTCGCCGCCAGCGAGGGCCTGCGCATCCGCGTCTGCCAGCGGTGATCGGCTGGTAACCGTGGGCGACCCGCGGGCCACTGAGAAGTGAGCGCTCGATGTCGAGCCGAAGGAGAACCGCGCATGAGAATCGACCTTTCCGATGGCCCGCAGACCCACGACTACACTTCGGTGCCCGCGGGCACCTACGTCTGTCAGGTCGCCGACGTGCGCGCAGGGACGACCCGCGCCGGAGATCCGCGTTGGGGGCTCCGGCTGGTGGTCGCCGAGGGCGAGTTCGTCGGACGGCATGCGGCGTGGGATGGTCTGGTGTTTTCCGCGCGCGGGCGCACCCGTGTGCGGCTCGTGCTGGCTGCCTTGGGCCTGCCGAACACCGGCACGATCGACCTGGAAGTGGGGCAACTGATCGGCCGTCGCGCCCTGGTGCAAGTGCGCCCGAGTGAGTTCGAGAATCCAGCCGGCGATGTGATCCGGCGCAACGAGGTGCCGTACGACGGGTACCGCCCCCTGCCGGAGGAGGCGTCGCCCGAAGGGGCATCGACCGGATCCGAGGAGTCGGCGGTGTCGTCGGACGCGGTGTCGCAGGCTGGAAGTCGCGATCCCGGGCAGCGCGGCGGCGACGAAGACGTCGACCCGAACGAGATCCCGTTCTGAGCCGAAGCTACGATGCGCGCGTGGATGTCCGCCGTCGCATGCGACAGCTCGCCGCGCAGATCGAGCGCGCCAACGAGCAGTACTACAACGAGGCCGCTCCCGAGCTGACGGATGCCGAGTTCGATGCTCTGTTCGCCGAGCTGCGCGCGCTCGAGGTCGAGCACCCGGAGCTCGCGCAAGAGGATTCGCCGACCCGGCGTGTCGGTGCGCCGTTGCCCAAGGGGTCGCGCTTCGAGACCGGTGCCCACCTGATGCCGATGCTGTCCATCGAATCGCTGCAGAGCGAGGAACAGGTCGCCGAGTTCGACGCGCGCGTCCGCAAGTTCTTGGAGCTCGCCGAGGACGGGCCGCCGGTGCGCTACGCGGTGGAGCCGAAGCTCGATGGGGTCAGCGCAAACTTGTTGTACGAGAACGGCGTGCTCGTCCGCGGATTGTCGCGTGGCGATGGGAGTCGCGGCGAGGACGTGACCCGCAACCTGCGCACCGTCGGCAACATCCCTTTGGCCCTGGGCGGCGAGCGCTGGCCGGCGCGCATCGAGGTGCGCGGCGAAGTGATCTTGTCGAGAGCCGCCTTCGACCGGCTGCGCGATCGGCAGGAGACGACGACGGACACGCCCTTTCGCAACGCGCGCAACTCGGTCGCCGGCACGCTCAAGTTGCTCGATCCGGCGGTGGTGGCCCGGCGCCAGCTCGACTTCATCGCCTGGGGCACGGGTCATGTCGAGGGCTTGCCGGCGGAGTCCTACGAGGAGGTGCGTGCCGCGCTGCTCGAGTACGGCTTCACGGCCGCGGACCCGTTCGCGGTGGTCGATGGGGTCGACGGTGTGGTCGCCTACCACCATGAGCTCGAGGAGCAGCGCGAGCAGTTCGACTACGAGATGGACGGCATCGTGGCGAAGGTCGCGCGCCTCGATTGGCAGCGGCAGCTCGGCCGGACGGCGCGCACTCCGCGATGGGTCTTGGCGTACAAGTTCGCCGCTCGCCAGGGCGACACGGTTGTCGTGGCGATCCGCGCCCAGGTCGGGCGGACCGGCGCGATCACTCCGGTCGCCGAGTTCGAGCCGCTGGAGCTGGCCGGGGTGACGGTGCAGCGCGCGAGCCTGCACAACTGGGGATTGCTCGCCGAGCGCGACGTGCGGGTCGGCGATCACGTCGTGCTACAGCGCGCTGGTGACGTGATTCCGGAAGTCGTGCGCGTGCATCTCGACCGGCGTCCGGCGACGGCGGTGCGTCCCGAGCCACCCGGAGAGTGCCCGAGCTGTGGGGCGAAGCCCGAGCTCGACGGCGCGCATCTCTACTGCGTCAACCTCGACTGTCCGGCCCAGCTCAAGGGCCGCATCGTCCACCTGGCTGGTCGGCGCGCGCTCGACATCGACCGGCTGGGGCCGAAGTACGTCGATCAGCTCATGGAGGCGGGATTGCTTTCGACGTTGGAGGACGTGTTCGTCCTGCCGGGGCGGCGCGACGAGCTCCTGGCCCTGGAGCGGTGGGGAGAGCGCAGCTTTGATCGGTTGGCGGCCGAGATCGAGAAGGCCAAGCGGCCGACCTTGGCGCGCTTCCTCAACGCGCTGGGCATTCGCCGCGTCGGTGAGCAAACCGCGAAGGACTTGGCGAATGCGCTGGAGACGCTCGACGCGGTGCGGGCCGCCGACGAGGACGATCTACTCGCGGTGGATGGAGTGGGGCCCGAGGTGGCGAAATCGATCCGCGCCTTCTTCGCGTTGCCGGCCAACCAGCGGTTCTTGGCCGAGGCCCTGGCCGCGGGCTTGCAAGTACGGGGCGCCGCCGCGCCATCCGGCGAAGGCGTGCTCACCGGTCGGGTGATCTGCTTCACCGGCGGCCTGGCGACGATGAGTCGAGACGAGGCGCGCGCGCGGGTCGAAGCGATGGGCGCGAGCACGGCCACGTCGGTCACCAAGAAGGTGACCGACGTGGTGATCGGCGGCAAGGCGGGGTCCAAGGTCGAGAAGGCGCGCAAGCTCGGCATTCGGGTGCTCGACGAGGAGCAATTCAAAGCACTGCTCGCCGGCCGCCTGGACGTGTCCGACGCCGACCCAGCGGAGGCGCAAGGATCGTGAGCGACCCGGCCCGCCGCTGGTTGGGGGACGTGCTCCGCGTCCTGCTGCTCGGCCTGGCCTGCGGCGTGCTCCTCTTCCTGGCCCAACTCGCCTGGGCCATCCTCCAATCCTGAACGTACGGAGCCAGGCTCCGATTCATCAGTTCGCCCCGCGCGACCGCGAAGCCAAGCGAGCGCCACCTCAAAGCTCCGCGATCTGCCGCGGGTCGGCGCCCGGCAGTCGGAGCAGGAACGCGCGCAGGTCTTCGGCGAGGGGGGCGCGCAGCGCGGTGTACTCGCCCGTGAACGGGTGGAAGAACTCGAGGTGCCATGCGTGCAGGGCCAAGCGGGGCAGGCCGAAGTGCTCGCGCAGGTAGGCGTTGATGCGGCCCTTGCCGTGCGTCGTGTCGCCGAGGACGTGGTGCGCGATGCCCTTGAGGTGTCGCCGGATCTGGTGGCGCCGGCCCGTGCGGATGCGGATCTCGACGAGCGAGTGGCGGTCGACGCGGGCGAGTCGCCGGAGCTCCGTCGTGGCTGGCTGCGGTTGACCGGACTTGCCCTTGAGCGGCCGATCGATTCGCAGCTGCTCGGGGGCGACGTCGCGCACGACGGCGAGGTAGATCTTGGCGCTGGTCGGCGAGCGCAGGGCGGAGTGGAGCGTGCGCGCGGCCTCGGCGCTGCGGCCGAAGACGAGCACGCCCGAGGCGCCCCGATCGAGGCGGTGGACCCCGAACAGTCGCTCACCGAGTTGCGCGGCCAGCAGCTGGTGCAAGGCGATGCGGTCACCGCTCATCGGCGTGCGGTGGACCAAGAGGCCCGCGGGCTTGTCGACCGCGACCAGATCGGCGTCTTGAAACAGAACCGGGATGGCCGGTGGGGGCAGCGGCTCCGGTAGAGGGGTGCTGGCATGCTGCCGGGAGTTCATCTGCGCTGCCGCGGCCGCCGAGCCGTCGGCGTCGCCCGGCAGGTCCGCAGTATAGCGGCCGCTGGATCGGTCGGGCCGGCCGGATAGAACGGCGGCATGGGATCCGCGCTCGCCAACCAAGTTGCCATCGTCACCGGTGGGGGATGGAACGTCGGTCGCGCGGTCGCCGAGCGGTTTGCCGCGGAGGGGGCGGCGGTCGTGGTGGCGTCGCGCACGGCGGCGCGGTTGGCCGAGACGGTGACCGCGATCGAGACGGCAGGCGGCCGGGCGTTGGCTGTGCCGACCGACGTGACCAAGGAGGAGCAGGTCGCCGCCCTGGTCGACACCACGGTGCGGCACTTCGGCACGGTGGACGTCTTGGCCGCCTTGGCCGGCGGCGGTCTCGAGCACCGACCACTCGAAGAGGTGTCGCTCGCGCTGTGGGAGCACGTCTTCGCCGTCAACGTGCGCTCGACGTTTCTGTGTGCGCGCGCAGTGTTGCCGATTCTGCGGGCGAAGAACCGCGGCAGCATCCTCACCTGTGCCGGGGGTGGCGCCTTCTTTCCAATGCTGGGTCCAGAGTACAACGCCTACGCGTGCGCCAAGGCCGCGGTGTGCCGGTTCACCGACCAGCTGACGGCCGAGCTGTGGGAGACGGGGATCCGCGTCAACGGGCTGACGCCAGGGAAGGTGTTGAACGCCGATCGCCTGCGGGAGATCGAGGCGGAAGAGCAGCGCACGGGCGTTGTCCATCCGGAGCGCCAGGGCAACCGTCCGCCCCACGATGCGGCCGAGCTCGCGCTGTGGCTGGTGTCGGAGCAGAGTGCACCTTTGCGCGGTCGCATCGTCTCTGTCGACGATGATTGGTGGCGCGACCCCGACGCGGTCGCACGCGTCGACGCCACCGTGCACGCCTATCGGCTGCGTCGGGCCGATCTCTGACGATCGTCCGCGCGCAGCGCCGGTCGACTACCGGCGTGCCGGGTTACGGCCGGACCACCGTGCGCTGGTCGGCCTGCAGCGCGATCGGCAGGCGCCGGACTTCGGCGCCGTCCTGCAGCAACACCAGCGTGCGGGCCGCGTCACTGACGGCGAGCGGATTGGAACGTCCCCTGACGATGTCGTGCTCGAAGCTCTCGAATCGGCTCGTCCCCCTGAACTCGCTCACCTCGAGCGGCTCGTCCTGCGCGTCGAGAATCCGCAACGCGTCCGCCTCCGCCGGGTCGTTCAGCTCGACTTGGAAGTGGCACCGCCGGCCGACGACGATGCGCACGGCGTCGGCCGCGCTGATCAGTGCCGCGAGCCCGCCCTCGACATGGCGGCCCCACTCGAGCGGAACCGTGCCAGCGCCATCCAGGCGCAGGTAGGCCAGGGTGCGCGGCACATCGTGCAAGACGAATGAACCGTCCTCTTCGGTCACGGTCCCGTCGGCGCCCCAGTGGTAGGTGCCGGCGACCTGCTCTTGTACGCGGGTGACGAACGCGTCGCACATCGGTGCGACCGACACACCGGGCACCGGTTCTCCGCGGTGGTCGACGACGGTGCCGCGCAGCTCGGCAAACAGGCCGGCCGAGGACAGCACGATGCGCGCGTTGTCGCGGCCCGCCTCGACGTCGCCGAGCTCGCTGCGCAGAAGCGTCGAAGGGTCCATCGCCTGCACGCGATAGGAGCGCGCCAGCAGCCCTTCCAGCCGAAAGCGTCCGTCGGCATCGGCTTCTACCGAACGCCAGCCCGGCTCGGCACCGGCGATCAAGTTCTCGCAGTGCATGAGCCGTGGAAACCGACCGGTGCTCGGATCGCCGAGGCCGCCGAAGAACAGTGGGTCGGCGACCCACACCATCGCACCGGGGCGCGGCTCGCCCCGCTCGTCGACAACCCGACCGGCGATCGACAGCGGGGGACCGCCGAGCCGTAGCACGATGCTGTCCGGCCAGATCGGCTTGCCGTCCGCATCGCGCCCGGCAGCCGGCAGGTGCGCGGGCAAGTGCCCGGGCTTGATCGCGCGCAACTCGCCCGCATCGACTTCGAGGTAGCGACGCGCCATTCGGTTGAATGACTGTTCGGCGTCGAGCGCAAAGGAGAACCTTCCTTGTGTGTCGGTGGTTGTGGTGTCGATGCCCATCGCGACCGTGGCCCCGTCGACCGGCGTGCCGGCAGCGTCGACGACAAGGCCGCGCAGAGTGTCCTCGCTCCGCGCCGGATCGCCGAGCTCGAGCAGGAGGTCGCTGCGGTCGGAGGTCGGTGCCACCATGCGGTGTGGTTCGAGCCCCTCGACGCTTCCGATCAGCGTCGCGCCGTCGACCGCGGGGGCGATCAGCTCGAACGATCCATCCACGCCTGATGTGGTCCGCCACGACAACGTGGTGGAGTCGTCGAGCACAGTGCCGATGCGCGCCCGCAGATCGCTCGGCAGAGTGATCTCGACGCTTGCACCTTCGCGGGGCGTCGCATCCGGTGCCACGACCAAGCCCGCGAGCAGCACCCGCGGCGCGGCGACGACCACCGGGGTCGCGCCGCTGTCGGCGGCGACCGGCCGCGCACCGAGCACGGTGACGTAGTCGGCGTCGTCGACGTGCAGCGCTCCGGCCGCCCCCGTCGCGAACTCGAACCACCCCTCGGCGTCGGTGGTGGCAACTGCGATGCCCGTGTCCTCGCCGGCGTCGGACTCGGCGGCGACCGGGTTGGCCCCGCTGCCACTGCGCGGTCGCACCGCGACCCCGGCGAGGGGGCGGCCCCGAACGTCGAGGACGCGGCCGCGGACCGCCGGCGAAGTCCTGGTCGCGATCGCGGCCGGCTGGTCCACGGCGGCACGCGGGGCGGACTCGACCGGGCGCCGGCCGGCAGCGCTGGCATCGGTGGGCTGGAGCGCCGCGGGTACACCGTCCTCGGATTGTGGCGGCGAGCCCGACGTGGTCCGGTCGGCGGGCGTCGAGTTGGTCGCCAATGCGAGCCAGGTGACGCCGGTGGCGGCGACCGCCAGAAAAGCGACGATGACTTTGGTGTTCATGGCGAGGATGCCGAGCGTCAACGGTGAAGCGAGACCGGGTGCAGCGAGGCACGTCGAGCCAACGGCGGGGCCGGCCGCAGCCGTGCCCAAGTCGGGGCGGAGCAGCGGGGCGAGCGCCAGCAGCCACGGCGTGTCGCGACCGTGCTGACGCTTCAGTTGGTCGCGCAGCCGCTGCAGGCCGCGCGCCAGCCGAGTCTTGACCGTCGCCACCGGCACTCCCTGTCGGTCGGCGATCTCGGCGGGGCCGCAGCTCTCGAAGTAGCGCAGGACGATCGTCGTGCGGTAGGGCTCGTCGAGCGCCAACACGAGGGCGGCGATCGCGCGCTGGGCTTCGATGCGTTCCAGCAGGTCGTGGTCACCGCGGTCGGGGCGGGCGGCACACCGCTCGTGGTGAAGACGCCGCTGCTCGGCGCGCCGGCGGTGTGCCTGCCGGTTTCGCATCACCGTCGCGAGCCAGCCACGCACCGGCTGGCCGCCGCGCGGCGGCCGCGCCAGGGCTCGCAGCCACGTATCCTGCTCGAGGTCGTCGGCGCCGGCGGCGTCGCCGGCCAACTGCAGGGCCAGCCGGCGAACCCAGCTGGACTCGCGCAGGAGCTGTTCGGGGGGGACAGGAGTCGGATTCGCCATCGGTACGGCCAGCGGGTGGCACACCGGCCCTTGCGCAGAGGATTCACGAAAACGCCAAAAACGTCACCCGGCCCCGGCCGGGGTCCATCTCCGCGGCAGCCGCCATAGACTGCGCGCCCGACCGATGATCGTCCGGTTCAGTCTCTACGGCTTCCTCAAGAACCAGCGCTACTTCGAGCCGTTCTTGGTGCTCGCGCTGCTCGACCGCGGCCTGTCGTTCTTCGCAATCGGTGTGCTGGTCGCCCTGCGCGAGCTCACCGTCCACTTGCTAGAGATTCCGTCGGGGGCGATCGCCGACCTGTTCGGCCGCAGCCGGGCGATGATCGTCTCGTTCGCCGCTTACATCGCCAGCTTCGTGGTGTTCGCCCAGGCGCGCAGCTTCGCGGGTTTCGTCCCGGCGATGCTGCTCTTCGCGGTCGGCGAGGCGTTCCGCACGGGCACGCACAAGGCGATCATCTTCGCGTGGTTGCGGCAGCAAGGCAGGGAAGACGAGCGCACCAAGGTCTACGGCTACACACGATCGTGGAGCAAGCTCGGCTCGGCGACCTCCGCTCTGCTCGGGGCGGGTTTCGTCTTCTACGCGGAGAGCTACGTCGACGTGTTCTACTTCGCGATCGTTCCCTACCTGCTCTGCATGGTGAGCTTGGCGACCTACCCGCGCGCACTCGACTACGGCGAACGCCAGCGGCTCCCGGCGCGCGGCATTTGGGCCAACGTGCGCACGGTGCTCGCCTCGGCAGTGCGCGAGCCTCGACTCCGGCGGCTGTTGCTCGAGGCGATGGGGTTCGAGGGCCTGTTCAAGGTCGTCAAGGACTACCTCCAACCGGTGCTGTTGTTGGCCGCGACGGCATACTTCGCCGGCGCCGTCGAGGGCCTCGGTGACGAGCAACGCACGGCGCTCTGGTCCGGCGCCGTCTACAGCGCGTTGTTCTTCGCCGCCGCCTACGCCAGCCGCAAGGCGCACGTGTTCGCGCACCATGCCGGCAGTGACGCCGCGGCAGCGCATCGTCTCTGGGTCGGCAACGCCGGCGCCTATGCGGCGATCGTTGCGGCCGCGTGGATCGGGTCGGTGGCTCTGGCGGTCGCTGGCTTCGTCCTCCTGCACGTGCTGCAAAACCTGTGGCGGCCGATCCTCATTGGCCGCGTCGATGCCGTCGCCGACAGCTCTCTCGGCGCGACGACTCTGTCGGTGGAAAGCCAAGCCCAACGCCTGGCGACGATGGTGCTCGCGCCGCTCCTTGGTTGGGTGATCGACAGCGGTCCCACCGGTGTCGCGCGGTTCTGGCCGATCGGCGCCGTCGGCCTGCTGATCGCGGTGTGCGCCCTGTGGCGGGCTCCACGTGCGGCGCCGGGCGAACCGTAAGCCGCCAGCTCGTGGGGGGTGGCGACTGCATCGGGCTTGACGATGCATTGCGCCGGCGGAGGATCGCGCGCATGGATGCGGAGCCCGCCGCCGACGAATTCCACGAGCTGTTCCACGAGATCTTCGTGCGCTTCCACGTGCGCGATACCGGCGCCGACCGCGGTGTCTCGCGCGAGGCGTGGGCGGTGATGGAACACCTCAGCGAAGCGGGCCCGTTGACGGTGACCGAGGCCGCGCGCCATTTTGCGCGCAGCCAGGCTGCGATGAGCGAGATCGTGACCCGCTTGGAGCGCCGCGGCCTGCTGACGCGATTCACCGACGAGCGGGACCGGCGGCGGACGCTGGTGTGGCTGAGCCGAGATGGCGTCGCCGCCTGGCGCCGCGCGCAGCGCCCGCTCGACCGAGGGCAGCTGGTGAGTGCGTTCACCGCGTTGTCCGCTCACCAACGCCAACAAACGCTCGTCGCGCTGCGCCGCCTGTTGCGGCGGAAGCTGCGATGACTGGACCTCAGGAGTTCGACATGACCGAGACCCATCCCTGTGAGAGCTGCACGATGCCGATCGAATCCGGGGCTCTCTGCCAGCACTGCGCGGGCGCCGACGGCGCCCTGCGCCCCTTCGAAGAGCTGTTTCCGCGCATGGTGCAGTGGGCGATGCACAACGACGGCGCGCTCACCCGCGAGCAGGCCGAGCAACAGACCGTGCAGTTCATGGCGACCATGCCGGCCTGGCGGGCGCACCCAGAGGTCGTCCGCCGCGGGCGGGGCTGATCACTTCGAATCCGCCTTGCCAGCGGCGTCAAGTCGAGCGCGGTCGGCTCCCGATAGCGGAAGCAGCAGGCATGCTGACTTCCGCCCACACGCAGTGGCACGGCGGCCGCCGAGAGTGCGATCTGGCGATTGTCGGTGCCGGCCCCGCCGGTCTGACCCTGGCCAGGGAGCTGCGGTCGGCGGGCCTCGACATCGTCGTGCTCGAGGCGGGCGGCCTCGAGGCGCGCCATCCGCGAGAGGCGGGGCGCCAACCGGCTCCGACCGGCACGTACGACGTCGATCATGCGCGCGCCCGCGGATTCGGTGGCACGTCCAACACCTTCGTGCCGACGGGTTGGCGCGCCCGCCCGCTCGATCCGAGTGACTTCGAGGTGACCGACGGCGACCCTTGGACGGGCTGGCCGCTGTCCTATGCGGACTTGCTTCCGTTCTACCGGCGGGCGCAGGAGGTCTGCGGTCTGGGAACCTTCGAGTACCGGGGTGAGCCTTGGGCGGCCGCCGCTGGTCGGCCGTCCCTGTGGGTCGAGGACGACGAGCTACAGACCAGCGTGTTCCAGCTGGGACCGCCCAAGCACTTTCGGCGCATGGCCGACGATGTCGCGAACTGGGGCTCGGTCGACGTCGTGCTCGGAGCTCGCGTGGTCGAGATCCGGTTGGCGCCGGACGGTACGGTGGAGGCGCTGCGCGTTCGCGTCCGCGGTGGAGCAGAGACCGAGCTGCACGCGCGGGCTTACGTGTTGGCGTGCGGTGGGATCGACAACGCGAGGCTGCTGTTGGCCTCGGGAGACGGTGGCGTCGGCAACCACCATGATCTGGTTGGCCGGACCTTCATGGAGCACCTGCACGCCGATACCGGCGTCTTTCGGCCCGCGGACCCCGCGGTCCTTCGCGACATGTGCTACTACCTGCCGCAGGGCGCCCCCGGGGCTGGGGGATTCCAGGGCGCGCTGAGCTTTCGCGACGACGTCCGGCGGGAAGCGGGGTTGCACAACTGCATCTTCTGGCTCTACCCGGTGCCGGAGTTCTGGGCGACGGAGGTCGGTCGGTCGGTGGGAGCGCTGCGCAACGCGCTGCGCGAGCGGCATTGGCCGGAAGCCGGTGGCACGCATCTGCGCCGGTGTCTGCGCAACGTGCCGGCGTGCGCGTCGACGGTGGCGAGAAGGGTGGCACGCCGGCCGCGCCCGCCGGCCGCCGCGCGACTCGCGATCGAGGCCGAGCAACGGCCGGCCGTCGAGTCACGCGTCGTGTTGACGGCGAAGTGCGATTCTTTCGGTGTGCCGGTGCCCGCCCTCGATTGGCGAGTGACCGCGGCGGACTTGACGTCGCTGCGAGCGACCCAGGAGCGGCTCGATGCCCTGTTGCGCCGGCAAGGCCTCGGCCGGATCGAGTGCATGTTCGGTGACGAGTACCCGAGGGCACACCTGGGGGGTGGCCACCACCACATGGGAACGACGCGCATGAGTGCCGACGCGCGCTACGGGGTAGTCGACGGCGACTGTCGCGTGCACGGGGTCGGCAATCTGTTCGTCGCGGGGAGCTCGGTGTTCCCGACCTCGGGCGCCGCCAATCCGACCCTGACGATCGTCGCGCTCGCGCTGCGCCTGGCAGACCGGTTGCGTGTGGATCTCGACGGTCATCGAGGAGGCGAGGTGGTCGAGGGCCGCGCCGCCGGTGCAACGACCCACCGAGCGCGGGTCAGCCCTTGATCAGCGGGAGCAGCAGCTCGGCCACTTCGGCACTGAGCTCGGGGTTCGGATGGTTGTCGAGCGGGCCGACGACCATGGTGGCAGGATCACGGCCGCGCAAGTGGCGGGCGAGGTCGATCACGGTCACTCCCAAGCCTTCGAGATGCCGGACAACCCGGTCCACATAGGGCAAGCTGCGATCGATCTCGCGCAGCTGGGGAAACACCGTTGCCAACACGCGCGCCCCACGCGACCGCGCCGTCGTCACCAGGGCCGTCAACTCGTCGCGGTGTGTTGCCCAGACATCGTCACGCAGCCAGACTCGTTCGAAGAACTCCCACGCCTGACGATCGATCTCGCCTCCCTTGGCGAAGCGAAACACCTGCCAATACACGAAGTCGGCGAGGTGTGAGCGACGCAACAAGGCCTGCAGCCAGGGCGGGGGTAGATCGAAGCGCGGAGCTTCGCCGAGCCCGTGCGCGCGGACCGCATTCTCGATGTCGTTGAAGTAGTACGACAAGACCACCACTTCCGGGTCGGCGGGGTGGTTGGCGATCGCGTCGCGCTGATCCACCGTGTGCCATCCGTTGCGCGCCAGGACGACCACCGACCAGTCGGGTCCGAGTGCCTGTCCGAGTCGGTTGCTGGCGCGATCCGCGATGTCGCGAATCCCGTGGCCGGCGACCAGAGAATCGCCGACGTGGAACACGACCCGCTTGGCCGCGAGCTGCGCGGGGTCGTGCTCGAGGTCGCGGATGCCCAGCGAATTGATGGGTCGCCAGTAGCGGGCGAACCACCGCTTGCTGGCCAGCGTGTAGCCGAAGCTATCCGAGCGATCGAGCAAGCCGTAAACGGCGAGCTCCAGCGTCGCCGTCGTGAGGATCAGGGCACTCGACGCGATGCCGATCTGCGCCAGGCGCCGGCGCGTGCCGGATGCGGGCCAATACCGGCGTCCGAGCCAGAATGCGGCTCCGGTCGCCGCCAAGACCATGACGATGAGCAGGAGAACACGGGTGGGGTGAGCGCCGAGACACAGCATCCGCGGCTGCCAAGCCTACCGGGGGACGAGAGCGGAGACCCATTCGCGCCAAGATCCGCGCAGGGCTCCCAGCAGCCGCGAAGTGCGCACGCTGCGGCCGCCGGTGCGCTCGTTGATCAGTTCGCCGAGTCGCTCCGCCAATCGGGCGTAGACCCAGCGCTGGTAGTGCCGGATGTTGTCGACGACCGCCGCGGTCGAGGTGACGAGCGGTCGGACATCGCAGATCACCGTGCTGGGCATGCCGTCGACGGCTTCTCCGAGTGCGCGGTTGAGCTCCGCATGGTGGGTGCCGCGTCCTCTCTCCACCGGGTGCGGCAGATCGAGCTCCGCGCCGTTGACCAGCACCAGGAGTTGATCGTCGCGCAGGTGGTGGCGAAGCCAGCGGACGTTGTTGGCAAGCCGAGCCCCGTCGGTCTTGCCCACGAAAGTGAACTCGGCCGCGAACCAGTCGAGGAACCCCTCGGCGTAGGGCTTGGCAGACTCGACGTGGTTTCGGTGGCGTTGGTCGGTGACGTCGATGAAGTAGTCGCCGAAGGGCACGACCCAGTCACTGTCGCGATAGCGGTAGAGCCCCTGGTCGTAGTCCATCAAGACGCTGTAGACCACGACGTCGATGTCGGCGTCGAAGGCCTGGGTCCGGTAGGCCGCCGCATCCAGGAACGGCAAACGGTCCAGGGCATCGGCAAAGCGCTCGGCGATGCCGTGGTCGTGACGGCGCAGGATCTCGAGGTGATCGGTCCTCACCGAATGCCCGGCGTCACCCGGGTAGTTGAACTCGGTGCGGATCCGTTCGCTGGCGCGGAAGAAGTGCACGACTTGATCGAGGTCGCAGCCTCCCTTCAGCAGGATGTTCGCGGACGCATCATCTCCGCTCGCCGGGGCGTCATCGCCGATGGCGCTCTCCCGGATCCAGTCGACCGCGCCGCCGGAGCTCAGGTCCGTGGCGACCTCGCCGACGACGTCGAGCGCGGGGCGGTCGAGACGTTGGTACAGCCAACGCTCGATGCCCATGTTCAAAACCCGGCAAGAGAACAAGAAGTGCTCCAGCCGATCGTCGCGGATGGCGTAGAAGCCACAGATCCCGTAGTCGCCGTAGCGGTCGATGGCCCGGATGAAGCCCGCGTCGACGTTGGCCGCCGCCAGCAGTGCATCGAGCGCTGGGCCGTCGATGCGTTCTTTGGTGTAGTTCAGCTGATTCGTGCGCTCGATCAGCTCCAGCACGCGGTCGCGATGGCGCGCCACGTCGTGGCCGACCTCGACGCAGATCTCGGACTCGCGCAAGAACGCGTCGTGGTCGATGTTCAAGGCGGCGCGGGCCTTGGCCTTCGCGGCCAGCACTTCGTAGTGCGCCAAGCGTCGGAGCTCGGGGTCGGCGCGACCGCGCAGCGCCCGGTGGTCGGCGATGGCCTCGATCGCCTCGGCTGGAGCGACCTGCAGGCCGGGGCAGAAGTGCTCCGCTTCACGCAGGTTGCTCAACCTGTCATCGATGAACAGCACGTTCTCCGCCCGCAGCTGCATCTGGTCGATGAGCGCGCGCAGCATCGGCCCCTTGGGTTGCCACGCGATCTGCGGCATGACGAAGTAGCGCCACAGCCCGCGCTCCTGCAGGACGCGCTGGACCGACTCGAAGTCGTTCTTCGAGCAGATGGACGACACGATGCCGCGCTCCGCCAGGGCGATCACCAGGTCGTGGTGCGCGGGAACGTAGGCGATGCCTTCTTCGCTGAGCGTGCCGCGCCAGAAGGTCTCGTCGAGATCCCACACCACCAGCTTGACCGTTCCGCGCAGGGATAGAGTCTCGGTGGAGGCCATCGTTGCCGGTGTCATCGGCCAAACGGGGTCCGTCGCAGTAGCCTTCGGGGGGCCCGCTACGGCGGGAGCCAGCGACCGCGTCAGCGCTCGGCGCGAGGCGCGCTGGACGCGCTGGCCGGCACCCGCAGATTGCTCCAACCCTCACTCGGTCTCCACGAGTAGCGTCCGTCGCCGAGAATGAGGTCGCCGCCGTCACGACCGGTGAACGGATGCCGCGCGAACACGCGCCAGGCGTGGTGTTCGGCCGTTCCGCGGGCGGCCTCGATGCCCGGGTCGTCCATGTTGCGCGGCAGTCGATAGATCTCCTCGACGGCCCCGGTCCAGGCGTCGGCATCGACGTAGTGGAGATTGGTTTCTGTCTGCAGAAAGACCCGAAACCGCCAGGGCACGCCGGGGCGCGCCGCCGCGCTGCGACGGTCGACGGCCTCGCCGGCGGTGAGTGCTGCTTCGGCATCGCGCACCAGCTGATGAGAGCGGTGCTGGAACCCGGCGAGAACCGCCAGATAGGCCGCCGCCACGACGACACCCGCGACGCACCACAGCCGCCGCCGCCGCTGGTCCGACCGCGTGAATCGCGCGGCGCACACGCCGATCGCCGCAGCGCTGAACAGCGCGGCCACCGGCCAGCCGACGCGGTGCGAGGACCACAGGGCCGACGCCGCCACCGCGTAGAACACCAACCAGGGCCAGCCGCGGCCTCGGCCCGGCGAGCCGAGACAGGCCGCGGCGCCGAGGGTGATCCACAGCCACGGGTCGACGATGTAGACCAAGTCGCCGTAGTACCAGGTGCCATCGAACGGCAGCCACGGGCGCACGCCGTAGTTGTTGAGTGCGTCCATCCCGAGGTGCAGCAGCAAACCTGCCCACGAGACCGCGACCAGCACCGGCAAGCTGCTGCCGAAGCGGCGGCGGGTGCACCACCAGACGAGCACGCCGAGCAGCACGCCCTCGATGGCGATGCCGGCCAACGCGTGGGTGACGCCGCGGTGGTGGCACAGATACCACGGCTGTCCGCCCCAGGTGTAGCCGACGATGTCGATATCGGGCAGGTTGGACGCCGCGACCGCGGCGATGGTGGCCGGTGGGCCGTAGCGATCCAGCCCGAGTCGCGCCAGCGCGAGCCCCGCCAACGTGTGTGCGGCGTTTTCCACGTCTTACCGGGTGAGCAGCGGGCGGATCAGTCGATCTCGTACGGCAGTGCGCCTGCCTTCTGCAGGTACGGGCACTTGCGACAGTAGTCGGTGAGCTCACCGGTGTAGAGCCCAACCCGCAGGCGCTGGTACTCGGGCCCGTTCCAGATGTCTTCGAACTCCTGCTCGAACGCGTTGCCGAGGATCGGGCGGTCGGGCGCGCAGCAGGGAAACACCTCGCCGTTGAGGCCGACGAAGACCCGGCGCCACGGCATGTCGCAGTAGTACTTGCCGCCGTAGTCCGCGGGCTGCGCCATCGGCAACGTCGTCTCGGACGGCTCGTGGGATGCCGCCGCGCCGCACTCCTTTGGTTCGGGGGTCTGCGCGGCGGACGCGACGGTGGGAACCGGGCTGCCGGCGGCTGGCGCGGACGGAGCCGCCGCCAGCTGCTCGGGTGCTTGCGCTGTCGGCGTTTGCTCGGCAGTGCTCTCTTGGTGCGCGTCCGGTGGCGGTCCGTCGCTCGTGCTCTCGGCGGCCGCGGCGGCGAGCCGCGCGGCCGCATCCGGTGGCAATGGCTCCGGAAACTCGATCTCGATGCCGTGCGAGGCGGCAATGGCGCGGGCCTCATCGAGGGCGCGGTTGGTCACCTCCGGACAGTGCATCGGCGATGACGCGCGGATCCGCTCGCTGGTGATGATGACGTAACAGGCGGAGACGAAGTCGACGTCGTTGGCGGCGGCGATCTCCATGATCCGCGGCAACTCGTGGACGTTCTCCCGCATCAGGACGACGTTGAAGCAGAACTTGATGTCGTGCCGGAGGCCGAGGTGTCGGCGCGCTCGAGCGAACGCGCGCACGTTGGTCATTACGGTGTCGAAGTCGCCGCCGGTGCGCACGTGCTCGAAGGTCGCCTTACTGGCCCCGTCGAACGACACGGTCAGGCGCTGCAAGTGCGGCATCATGTGCTCCATGCGATCGCCGCACAGCAGCATACCGTTGGTGAACATCTCCAGCTTGCAGCCGAAGCGTGCGACCGTGTCGATGAACTCCTCGAAGTAGGGCAGCACGAACGGTTCGCCGCTCAGCGTCGGGTTGATCGTGCGCATGTGCGGGAACGCGCGCTCGGCAACCATGCGGAACGTCTCCAACGGCATCGTGAACCGCGGCCGGCCCGCGGCGCGCAGGTCGTCGCGCAGCATCTCGTAGCCGCACATGAAGCAGTGCAGATTGCAGGCGCCGGTGAACTCGAAGACGCCGTGCATCGGCCAGCCGTCCACAGTGCCGCTGCCGTGCCGCTCTGCTGCCAGGACGCGTTGGTCATTGACGCGTTTGGCGTCTTCGAATGGCGGCGCGCTCATCTCGGCGATGGTAGTTGTCGGCCCGGGACGCGCAACCTGCCCAGCCCTGAGCGGCCCGCCATCAGGGCGCCCCCGCGCCGGTGCGCGAGGCCCACGCCGCGAAGTGATGCGCCTCGGCACGGGGCTCGTGGGCGAGCATCGGCGTGTCGCGGTGGTAGTCGCGGAAAGCCCGGCTGAAGCCCTTCGGGTCGCGGTCCCACCAGCGTCGGGCGAGCATCGATCCGTGCTGCAGTCGCTCGAAGCGGAGCTTGGCGACGAGGAGGGTGGCGATCCGGAGGCCGTCCGAGTGCACGCCGGCCATCGGCGGAGGCGGCGGCGGGGCGGAGTCGGGGTCCCGCAAGGCGCCCGCCAGCCAGTGCGCGGCCTCACCGAGGGAGTCCGTGTCGACGTCGGTGCGCCACTCGCCGTCGACCAGGTGGGGCGGCGTGGTCTCGAGCGCAGCGGGTATCTCGCGGCCGCAGCGATCCGCGATCGCCCGCACGCGGTCCAGCTCGCGGAGCAGCGGGTCGACGTCGCCTGCGGCCACCGTGCCTTCCATGCGTTCGAGGGTGATCCCGCGCAGCCGGCGGCAACGGGGTGCCCAAGTCTCGCACAGGGCCCAGACCGGTTCGGGGACCGCGGCGTCGTGGCTGTCGAGGCGCAGGGTGCGGCCGTTCGGCAACCACGCCGGGTCGCTGCGGCGGCCACCCGAGACGTGGATCTCGATCACGGAGTCGAGATCGACGCGCTGCAGGTAGTCCTCCGCCTCGATGCCGAGGTTGATCGCCATGGTGTAGACGTTGTGCAGATCCAGGACCAAGTGCGTCCGGGGCGCGCTCAACACCGAGGCGAGAAACGCCGGCTCATGCAGCCAATCACCGGGGCTGCAGTAGTGCACGGTGGTCTCCACGCCGACGTCGGCCACGATGCGCTGCAAGGCCGCCAAGTTGTCGCGCAAGGCCCGCGCCCATGCGTCGCACATCGGCAGTGCCATCGGCAACGCGACGTTCTCGCCGGCGACGACGGAGGCGCCGAGATGGTCGGTGTACCAGGCGTAGCGGAGCATGCGATGGTCCTCCGCGATGCGCTCCAGCCACTGCTCACGCCGGACGCGATCGGCCGAATCGATCGACCCGAGGCTGAGCCCGACGCCGTGTGCGACGATGGTCTTGCCGCGCTCTGCGTGACGCTGCACTTGGCGGTGGAAGCCGTTGGGACGCAGCCCGGCGCCGTCTGCGACCCAGAGGGTCTCCGGCGCGACTTCGAGATAGTCGGCGCGTTCCAGCGCGGGCGCCAGCAGCTGCAGGTACTGCGCGTCGGGCTGGAAGGTGATGCCGGTGGCGGCGCCGCTCACTCGCTGTAGAAGAAGAGGAAGCGCTGGGCGAGTTCGGGGACGTGCCCCATGCCGCAGCCGACGGCGACGTTGTCGCGCTCGCCCTCGATGCGCATGCCGCAACCGCCGCTGTGCGCCCACTTGGCGCCGGGCAGGTGCGGCTGGACGATCTCCTGCCGGCTGGCGTCCGCCAAAGCGGCCAGCAGGCGCTCGCCGTCGCCCGCGCGGCGTGGTGCGGCGGCGGCGATGCGCACTACGGCCGCGGCCCGCACCAGCAGGCCTGGATCGGCGGTGCCCGAGTTCATCGCCCGATCGAGTGCTTCGCGCTCGTCCTCGGCCAGCGTGGCCCGCTGTCGGTCGGCGCGCTCCGCCAGCCAGCCGAGGTTCGGCGCGACGGCTCGCCGGACGGCGGCGCTGAGCCTGGCCACGCAATCCCGGTAGTAGCGCTCCTCCGCGCCGTCTCGGGGGCTCCGCATCGGTGCGCGGGGCGGGGCTTCCGCCAGCTCAGGCGCGATTGGGACGACCTCGTCTCGAGCCGGGTCCACGAGCAGCATCAGGGGGTCGCCATCGATCTTGACGGCGAGGTGGCTGCGCAGCTCGCCCGCGGTCGCGCAGGCGGGAACGCACAGGGCCAGGTCGCGCAGGGCTTCGTCATCGGCGTGGTTGAGCCACGCGCCGAACAGCTCTCCCCGTTGCCAGCGGGCGGATTGGTCCTCGGGAAACAGCAGCACGAGCAAGGGTTTGCCGTGAGCCCGGGCGCGGCGCGTCGCCGCGACGAGGGCGGCGGTGCGCGCCGATCCGTCCGTGCCATCGGCCGGATCCTGGGCGCCCAGCGCTGCCGCCAACCAACTCGGCAGCGCGATCGCGCCTGCGGTAGCGGTGGATCGGACAAGGAACTGGCGGCGGTTCACGTCGGTCATTCTAGGCGCTCTCGATGGGTCGAATCCGGGGCGGCACACCAGCTGCAACGTCAGACCAGCCGGGAAGTTCCGGAGGGTTGATCGGCCGGGGCCGTGGCCGGCTTGACGGCGGGGTCGCGCCCGGGGCCCAAGGGCAGGTCGAGTTGGCTCAGGTTCGGACTCGGCTCCAGCCGATCCACCGGTATCCGCCTTGTGATCGAAGGAGCCGGATGTCGCTGTCGGCGAGCCGGTCGAACCGTTCCCAAATGGATGACTCTCATTCCATCCGCACTGTCTCGGATTCCACAGAGGGTTGATCGATGCGTCTACATGGGTTGGCCCCGTTTCTGATTCTGTTCGCCGGCTGCAGCAGCGACGGCGGTTCCGACTTGATGACCCCGACGATCGCGTCGGCGTCCTTCGTCGGTGCCGGAGCGTCTCCCGCGGCCGGGGATGTCATCCACCTACTGATGTCGCGCGACGTCGAGTTGACGGCACAGACGCTCGATGACGACGACCTGCAGCTCTCCGACGGAAGCGTCGGGACGATCGTCGGCACCGCGCTGCAGCTCGATTCGCGGACGGTCCAAGTGCGTCTTGGCGCTGGCACGACGTTCACCCCGGGTACGACGACGGTGGTGTTCACCGGGCGCAACGACGCCGTCGTCAGTCGCAGTGGGCTTCCGGCTCAGGGCGGCACCCCCCGCGTTGTCGAGGTCGGTGACGGTGATCGTCCCACGATCCTGGGAGTGACACTCAACGGCGTCTCGGACACGTTCAATGGCCGTGGTGCCGCCGGCGGCGTTCTGATGGTGCCGCGCAACGGTTTCTCGGTCGACATTCAGCACACCGACGGGACGTCGGGTGTCGATCGAGCGCGGACGCAGATCACCACCAACACCGTCGTCGAGACCCCGCTGGGGGCGCTGCCCGCGGGCACCGACATCACGGGTTGGACCACGATGAGCACGGCGGGCAACGTCACCTCGTTCCGGATCGACCCGGAGATCGTGTTCCCCGACGGCTTCGCCTCCATCACCGGCGTGGTCGTCGATCAGACGGGGATGAGCTCCGAGCCCCAGTCGTTCGTCTTCAAGGTCACCGACGCGACGTCCGCCCTGCGGCCGACCGAGCGGACGCAGGTGTGGTATCTCGACACGACCCGCGACCTGGAGTCCTACGACGTCGACGGCAACGGCGTCAACGTGATCGGAGGCGCCAACGGCCGTTCGGACCTGGAGGATCTCTTCGAGGTCGTCGGCCTGTATGGGGGCGGAGGTCTCAACCGGATGGTGATGTCGGGCGTGGAGAACGCGATCCTCGAACGCCTGCAGCAGTACTGCTTCGGCGTCGACGCGGTGTTCACGTTCGATCGCCCCGGACCGCCGTTCCCGAGCGAGGAGAGCGTCGGCTACCCGACGTTCCCGTACTCGCAGATCTGCATCGCGGGGGCGGCCGACTACAAGGGCACCAGCAGCCTTCTCGGCCTGGCGATCTTCGACCCGAACAACACGACGCAGGACAACGACTGTCTGGCGGATGTTCTCGGCGAGCGGCTCGGCGTGTTCGTGCACACCCTGGTGCATGGCTACATGACCGCCGGTTCGACGACGACCTACCGGCTGACCTTCGACCCGCTCACCCCGTGGTTTGGCGGAACGCCGATCGGCAACGATTCGCTCGACATCCAGCGGATGACAGGACAGCTGAACGACGCCCGCACGGTGGTGATCGAGAACGCGATCGACCGCATGGGCTACTTCATCGCGTCCGTGGTCGCTCACGAGTGCGGCCACTCGATGGGACTGGTTCAGGATGGCGCGATGCCGGTCGGCTTGTTCGGCGGTGACGCCACCAATTTCCCCGGCTCGACTTCGGGCCACATCGACACGAGCTTCCAGTACACGGGATTCGCGATGAACCTGATGAGTCCGTTCATCGACTTCGACGGTGCCATCGACCCGGGGTCGAGCTTCAACCACCTCAATCTCACGTACCTGCGCGAGCAGGTCCTGTACGGCAACAAGTGAGGCGCTCGTCATGAAGATCCAGATCAGTGCTCTGAGTGTGCTGTTGGTGGCCTCGGCGGGCGCGCAACAGCTTCCGTTGGCGGTGTCCGACGCCGATCTCGTCGTCGTCGCCACCGACACTGGTGTGCGGCCGCTCGGCAAGGACTTCATCCTGCACACGCTGACGGTCGAGGCGGTGCTGAGCGGTCAGGCGCCGGAGCGGGTGACGGTGGTCGAGCACAAGCGGTTCGCTGCCGCGGTGCGGCCGACCCCGGGCCAGCGGCGCCTCTACTGCTTGCGCGGCTACGACGAGCAAGCGCGCCGGCTGTCGCTGCCGACGCGGAGGGCGCCGTACTACAAGATGGTCGCCCACGCCGGCAGCAACCCGCCCGTCGGCGAGATCGAGTCGGATCCCGCGGTGACCCTGGTGCGGGCGGTCGTTGCAGCGGAGGACGAGCTCCCCGAGAAGACGGCACAGGTGCTGCTCGGGGTGATCTTTGGCGATGCGGTCACCGTGCGCAGAGACGCCGTCGAGGCGTTGATCCGGCACCGGCGTGCGCTGGCCTCGCTGGACGAGTCCCAGCACCAGCGCCTGCTGGTCGGCATGCTGGCCGAGCGGGAGGACATTCCATTCAAGCTGGCCTTGGCGCATCTGTGCGCCGAGCTGCGGCTGGACGGCATCGTGCCGGCCATGTGCGAGGCGGTGGCGCAGACGACCGACTTGCGGGTGCCGCAGGTGGCCGGCCGCATCGCGCGCGCCCTGCATGGCGAGCAGGCTCACGAAGAGCTGCTCGGAGCGTTGCGCGCGGCGCGGCGCCCCGCACTGCGGGCACGCATGCTGATCGCGGTCGGCGCGACGTCCACCGTGGGCGCCCTCGATTACCTCTTGGCGCAGCGAGACCGCGCGGGCGAGGGCCGTGCCGACATCGACGCGGCGCTGCGCTTGCACGGATCGCGACGGGCCAAGGCCATTCTGCGAGGAAACGGAAACCAGCGATGACAGCCTTCGAGAAGATCGCCCGCAGCTCAGCGGTGGGCCTCGTCGCCTTGCTCGCAGGGTGCGAGTCGATGCAGGGAGTGCGAGTTGCCGGCAGTGTCGTCGGCGGCCCGATCACCAGCTACGACGTCAATACCAATGACAGCGACGGCGAGGCGCTCGGTGGTCGCCTGCAGATCAGCCAGACGGTGCGCGACCTGCCCGAGATCGAGATGGGCATCCGCGTCGACGGCATGGTCAAGGAGGCCGACGACAGCAGCGGTGGGTTGACCACCGACATGGAAGGTGCCGAGCTCAACGTGGCGCCGACTCTGCGGTGGAGGCCGTTTGCCGAGGGTGGCGCGGTGCAGCCGTTCGTCGAGGGCTTCGTCGGCTACAACCACAGCTGGTTCGACATCACGCGTACCAGCGGATCGTTGTCGATCGCCGACGACGGCAGCGCTGGCGGCCTGGTCTACGGCGTCGGCGGCGGGCTCGAGTTCGGCTCAGCCGGCAGCGCATTCCAGGTCGGCATCGAGTTCTTGCGCATCGACTCAGAGTTGAACGGCAGCACGGACGTCGACGAGACCCGATTTCAAGGCTTCGCCGGCCTGATCTTCTCATTCTGACGCGTTCTCCAGGCCGGAGAGCGCGTAGACCCGCGTCAGGTCGACCTGCGGCAGCGCGGCAACCAGCCGGCGGAAGGCGTTGACCGCGCGCAGGCTGGCCGGATCGGTTGGCAGCGCGGCGAACGCACCGCGCGAGGCCACCAGGACCACCTTGCGCCGGGCGCGCGACAGCGCGACGTTGAGCCGATTGACCGAGAAGAAGAAGGCGGCGCGGTGATCCAGGCTGTCGGCGTCGCCCACAGCCATCGAGATCAGGACGACGTCGCGCTCCTGGCCCTGGATCCGCTCGACGGTGTCGACGGTCAGTGCCGCGACGTCCGGCAGTGCCTTCTTTTCGATGGCGGTGCGAATCAGGCGGACCTGCGCGCGGAACGGTGCGACGACGGCGATCTCGCCGGGCCCGAAGCCGTGGTGCCGCACCAGCTCGTCGATCAGATCGGCGATGAGGTTGGCTTCCTCCGGTGATCGCTTGCCCGGTTGCAGGTGGTCGATCCGCGCCAAGACCGCGCCCCGGTCCGGCCGGAGCACGTCGTCGAAGGTACCGCCGGGGCGCACGGGAAGCCGTCGATCGGCGGCGCTGTCGGCAGAGGTCAGCGCGTCCCCGTAGAACGCGCGGCTGACGACGTCACAGATGTCGCGGTTCATCCGGTAGGTGACGTCGAGAAGGTGCGGTGGATAGTGGTCGGCAAAGTGCGCGAAGATCGAGCGCGTGACTTCGCCGTCCGTGTGGTGGGCCTTGACCACCGGAGGCAGCTGGCAGTGGTCGCCAAGCAGGATCCACCGTTGTGAGAGCAGCATGCCGGCGATCGCATGCGGAATCGGCAGCTGGGCGGCTTCGTCGAAGAACGTGTAGTGGAACGTGCGCTGGCTCGGCAGCTTCGCCAGCGCGAAGCACGTGCCGGCGATGACCGCGGAGGTCGTCGGCAGGCGATGGCCATGGCGGGGATTGACCAGGCGAATGCCGGCGCGAAGCAGCTCGCGGTCCGTGCCGCGGGGGTAACCGAGCTTGATGAGCTGGAGATCGGGGTCGATGCGGCGCAGGGCGAGCAGAGCGTTGTCGACCGCCCGGTGGGTGAACGCACTGAGCGCGATGCGGCAGCCGCGGGCGCACAGGGCGGCGACGACCTCGGCGAGGAGGCGGGTCTTGCCGGTCCCCGGTGGTCCCTGCACCAACGTCAGCTGGTCGCAGGCGATCGCCTCGGCACCGGCGACCACCTGCGAGGGGTTGAGGCCCTGCCCGGTCAGCAGCGCGGTGGCGCGGTCGTAGCGACCCGTGTCCTTGGTCAGAGAGAGCTCGCCCCGCAGCGCGGCCGAGACGTCGGTGTCGGCGAAGCCGGCACGCACGACGTCGTGCAGCCTACCGCGCGCACCCACTGTCCGCCGGTCGATGCAGTAGATGTGGTTGGCCCGCAACCGGAGATCGCTGGCGCGGGCAAAGCGGTCGCGCTGCAGTCGCAGCCGCCTGTTCTGCGGCTCGTAACCCCCGTAGATCATCGACAGGCCGGTGCCGAGGTCGAGGCCGTCGCTGACCGTCAGCCGGTCGCCAGCACGGAACTTGCTGACGTTCTCGTCGACCTCGAACTCGAGCACGTCGTTGCCCTGCGCGCGCAACAGGACAGCATCCTTGATGCACTCACCCTCGAGAACTCGATCGTCGATCGAAAGCGCGCGCAGATCCTCGTTGCTGCGCAGCTCGTCGTCTTCTTCTCGATCGAGAAAGCGGATCAGCCGTTGCTCGAGCGAGACATCCATCGACGCGACCCAGCAGACAACACCGGCGCCGCTCCCGCGAGCAGAAGTGCGTTCGCGGCCCCGAAATTTCCTGCGGTGTGTACTCCGTACACACCGCAGGAAATTTCGGGGGATTGAGCTCACTCAGCCACGCTGTGGGACGGCGTCGGCGAGGAGGGCGACGAGGGCGCAGAGGTCGTCGAGGTCGCTTTCGCCCTTGCGCGCCAGGTGCAGTGCTGCGTCGCCCCGATCGACCCACAGGCCGACGGCGGCGGCATCGCCTGCGCGGTGTGGATCGCGCTCCAGCAGGGCGCGGACGTGGTCGTCGAGGCCAAACACGGGGGTGGGGCAGCTGGCGATGCCGCGCAGCCGCGGGCGCAGATCGACCAGCCGGCGTTCGATTGCTCGACCCTCGCGTTGCCGCCAAGAGATCTCTTCGATCCATCGGCGGGCGGAGGATCCGTAGTGCCACAGGGGCGTGCGGGCGGGCAGCTGCTCGAGCAGCCGATGGAGACTGGCGAGCTCGTCGGCGCGCTGCGCGGGCCGCGCCGAGAGCAACGTGCCCGTCGGCGTCGCCGGATGGCGGAGGCCGATCCAGTGCACCCGGTCGGCGAACGGGTCGCCCAGGAGGTGCAGCACGGCGATGTCTTCGGGTCGCACCTGGGTGGCGCTGGGCTCGAGCGTCGGGCGTCCCGCCGCGCGCGCGGTGGCGGCTCCCCGCAGGCGGCGGAGCGCAGCGCTCTCGATGTGCGTGCGGCGCGATACGGATTCGACCGAGCGCAGCCCGTGCAGGCTCTCGCAGGTGCGCAGGCCGGCGGTCTCGAGCGTGGTGCGCAGGCCGCGCGTCATTCCCTGCAGCAGCGACAGATCGTCGGCCGCCTGCAGTGCGGGCACGCAGACGTCCGACCATCGACAAGAACGGCAGGCCGGGCCGTAGAACGGGCGCGTGCGCGAAGGCTCGAGACGGCTGGCCTGGATCTGTTTCAGCAGGTCGTCGAGCACGGTGTCGTAGTCGCTGCATGCAAACCGCTCTTCGTTGCCGTTGCGCAGCACGAGGTAGCCGTACGCCGGCGCGCGGCCTTGCACCACGGCCAACAATCGGCTGTAGAACATCACCTGCAGCACCTGATCGCCGCGCGCTCTGCGCGACGATTTGATGTCGCCGACCACGTAGTGGTGCGGCCCCAGCATCGACTCGCCGGCTTCGATGCGGAGCAGGTCGGCGATGCCGAGGGCGTTCTCGCCGAGCAGCACCGCCTGCAGCAGCCCCGGTGCGCCGGCGCGCATCAGCTCGAGCGTCGCGGCCGCGCCGGCCTCGAAGTCGCGGTCCGGATAGCGGGGCTCGGTGTAGCCGAGGTCCGCGGTGAGGACTTCTTCGAGCTCCCGGCCGCGGCGCAAGACGAACTCCTCGATCTCGGTCGGCGGCCGCCGGCGCGCGCGATCTTCGTGGAAGTCGAGCGTCACCGCATGCGGACACTTCGAGTAGGAATAGACGTGGGTGCCGGTGACGCGTCCGGGTTCGGGCGAATCGGCCGCGCTGCGGCTCATACGATTCTCACCCGACAGTCGAGATACGCCGCGCCCAACCCGAGATCGGTGGGGCGTGCCTCGATCAGCACGTTGGCGCTGTGCCCGCGATCGTAGTGTCCCCCTTTCGGCATCAGCGCAACGTCGGCGCGCAAGCGCTCGTCGAGCTCGAGGCGCGCGCGCAGCCGACCGTTCGAGCTCTCGACGGTGACGATCTCGCCGGCGGCCCGCCCGGGCGCGGCGTCGGGATGCACGCGGACCCACGTGTGCTCGCCGAGGTCGCGGCCAACCCACTGCGACGCCTGGCTCTTCACCGTCGAGTTGCTGAACAACCACAGCGGAAACTCGGGGTCGTCGGCCGCCGGTGTCGGCAGCGCATCGAGCAGGCGCACCCGGCCCGACGGCGTGCGCACTCGGCCGTCGCCGAACAAGACCTGGCGGCGCATCGGGTCCCGCACCGCGCCGTCGCGCAACTGCTGCAGGTCGACGCCGTGTGGCTGGAGCTTGCGCAGCAATCGCTGCTTGTAGTCGGTCACGCCGCCCGCCATCGCCGCGCCCAGACCGACGCGGCCGGCGAGTGCGGTGAACAGCTCGACCTCGTGCAATACGCCGGCCGGTGGCGGCACCACGGGCCGTGACGATGCCAGCCAGTCGTGGCCGTACGCGCCGAGCAGATCCTCATCCTCGAGAAGGGTCGGCACGGGGAGGACCAGGTCGGCGCGGCGGCCGGTATCGGTCAAGAACGGGTCGACGACGACGACGAAGTCCCGCGTCTCGAACGCGCGCGCGACGGTGGCGGAGTCGGGCAACATCGCCACCGGGTTGCCGGCGGTGACCCAGATGGCGCGCACCGGTGGGTCGGAAGCGGCCAAGATGTCGGCACCCAGCAGGGGTTCGCGAATGCGACGCGGCGCCTGCTCCGGGTCGCTACCGACCGCGTCGACATCGAACGACGCGCGCCTGGCGAAGTAGAACGAGCACCCACCGCCGGGCCGGTGCAAGTTGCCCGAGATCGCACTCAGTGCGTCCAGTCCACGCACGATGGCCGCACCGGTCGAGCGGCGTTGCATGCCCCAACCGACCAGGATCGCGGTCGGCCCGTTTCGCAGCTGGTCGGCCAGCGCGCGCGCCGCTTCGAGGGAGACTTCGGCGGCGGCGGCCCATTCGGCCGCTGAGCGGCGCTGCACCAGCGCGCCGTACTCTTCGAGGTTCTCGACTTGGGTCGAGACCTCGGCGGGCAGCCCGCGGTCCCAGAGCAAGCGACCGACAGCCATCGCCAGCTCGAGATCGCCACCCGGACGCGGCGCCAGCACCACATCGGCGAGACTCACCCCCTTGTGGTGCACCGGATCGATCAGCGTGATGTGAGTGCCGCGCCGCCGGGCCTCCTTGAGGATCGGCACCAAGTGCACGTTGCTGACGAACGGGTTCTTGCCCCACAGGATGATCGAGCGGCTGTGCTCCAGATCGTGCAGCGCGTTGCTGTCGCTGACCCCGAAGTCCTGCATTTGCGCCGCCTCGCCAGCGCCGCTGCAGATGTCACCGATCTTCGTCGCGCACGGTCCGAACAGGGCGAAGAAGCGATCGGCCACCGACTTCAGCAGGCCGAGGCTGCCGCCGGAGCGATAGTGGAGGATCGAGGCGGGCCCCGACTCCGCGCGGATCGCTGTCAGCCGCTCCGCCGCGTGATCCAGCGCCTGGTCCATCGAGACCGGCACCAACTTGCCGTCGACCCGCAGCAGTGGCTGGCGGAGACGGTCGGGCGCATTCTGCGCCTCGACGAATCTGGAAGTCCGGTAACAAAGGAAGCCGCGGGTGACGGGGTGGTCCGGGTCACCGGTCAATCCGGTGACGCGGCCATTCTCCACGGTGGCGAGGATTCCACAGGCATCGGGGCAATCCCGGTTGCAGGTCGTGCGGTGAACGGTCGGCGCCATGGTCGTTGTCGTCGTATCGCGGTGATCTTCGCGCACGCGTGTGGATAAGCAAAGGCCGTGCAGCCCCCGATCTCCCCGGTATCGAGCTGGCGTGTCCTGACGGTATAACAGCGGATCTCGCATGGAGACCCGTTTTCAGCTCGCACCGCTGCTGCGTCGATTCCGTCGGGTGCGCATTGGGGCGTCGTGGTCCGGCGCGCTGTTGCTCGCGGTTGCGATCGCGGTGGAGATCGTCGGCCGGCACACGACGTCGGACTTGCAGGACTGCTTCGCGCTGGTCTTGCTCGGTGGGTCGATCGCGGTGGTCTACGTGGTGCGCGGTCGCGAGCGCGTACTGCGTAGCCCGGTGCTGCTCGGTGCGCGCAGTCGGTTGCGGGCATGGCTCCACGCGCATCGGCTGGAAGTCGGGGTCGACCTGCGCGGTGCGCCGCCCATCCAGCGCGGGGTCCCGCCTTTGATCGACGAGGTGCTGAGCATCACGGCGGTGGTCGCCGCGGTCTTCGTTATCGCGCTGCTCGCCATCGAGGTCGATGACCGCGCCGTGCTGGTACGGGTGTTCTATCTCGGTTATCTGTTGGCGTTGGGCGCGCTGTGGGTGTTGCTGTCGATCGTCATCCTCGCGGCTCTGTTCTTGCCGGCGGCGTGCATCAACGATGCGTTCGCGGTGCGGCACCGAGGCAGCGCGCCGCGGCGGCGACGGCCGGAGGCACCGGTGTTGATCGGTTACTTCGGCGCGGTGCTGCTGGCAGGCTCGTTGCTGCCGCAGTGGGTTGCCAGCGTGATCGCCGGCAGCGCCCTGTTGCTGTTCTACTTGGTGCTGCGCCGCCCGACCGGTCCCGCGGTGACGTTGCTCTGGCGGTTGCGCAACGGATTCGAAGTGCACTCGCTGGACTGGCGCGCGTACGAGCTGCGGTTCGGCACGATTCTGGTCTTGGGTCTCGTGGTCTTGGTGCTCGCGTCGACCGGCAAACAAGCGCTGGGCCTGCCGCTCGGCGATGACGCCGAATCGATGCCGATTACGATGACCCTGGGGACTCTGGCCGCGTGGCTCGGTGCCGCTGGCTTGCTGTTCGGTGCGCTCTTCGCGGGGAACTGGTTCCTGCAGCACCGCCGGCGCGACCCGGCACGGCCCTGTGCACCGCGTGCCCATGTCGGTGGCGACAGCCCGCACCGCGAAGCCGTCGCGGCGGTCTTGCAACGCCGAGGCTGGGAGGTCGTCTTCGCGCCGGAGTCCGCGCGCGCGTGCGACGTCCAGCTGCGGGCGGTGCCGTCGCCGATGCCCCCGCTGGCGGACCCCGTGCAGTGGCCCGCAGCGGTCAGCGCCAAGGCCGTCGAGGTGCCCGAGCTGCAAGACAAGCTGCAGCGGCGAGCCGAGATCCAACGGCGACGCCAGCTGATGCGCGGGCTACAGCTGTTGTTCAAACACGCCAGCCGCCGGTCGTTTCGCCGCGGATCGGGCTTCTGGATCGCGCCGCACTACTGGTACATCGCCGGTATGACCCGGGACGTCGACGAGGACGACCTCGATTCGCAGGGCGGGACGATCGTGAGTGGCATCATCGGGCCCGCCTACCACGTCCTGTTCTCGCGCGCCGCACGCAACCACTTCCACGTGGTCTTGGCTGCCCTCGATGTCGATCTGTTGTTCGTCGAGGACGGCGTCGATTTCAAGCGTCTGCGCGCCGTGTTGGCCGCGATGTTCGAGCACTTCGATATCCACGGCGACCGACAGCGACTGGAGGATCGCCACCTGGTGGGACTCCCCGGCACGCGCGTCATCGTGCACGACTTCGAGTTCGGCGAACCGCTCCGCCGCAAGGGCTATCCCGAGCCGGACTACGACACGCTCGGCCGCGCGCGCATCCTGCACGTGTTTCGCGACCGCGGCGAGCACGAGGATCCGGTGCTGGACCCGGTCGACATCCGCGACATGCCGGTGCCGATGGCGAACTGATCGCCCGGTTTCTCAGCGCGGCCACGAGTCCTGACGACAGTGGGCCTTCGGAAGTGTCGTCGCCGCGCGAAGACTTGCGGCCCCGGACGCTCAGCGCGGCCGGGGGCCGCAAAGGACGAGCCCGCGGCGACAATAGCGGAGCCCGCGAACCCAACGGTGCCGGACGGCCGCGCCGAGCGCAGACGCCAGTGTTGCTTTCGAGCGTCCGGGAGTTGCGCTACGGAAGTCCTGACGACAACGGGCCTTTCGGAAGTGTGTCGCCGCGCGAAGACTTGCGGCCCCGGACGCTCAGGACGATCTGTGGGCCTTGTCGGCGTGGAACTGCGCTTCTTCGGTCGAGCCGGTGAGCGCGGTCGTCGACGACTTGCCGCCGGCGCACGCGTTCGCCACCGCGTCGAAGTAGCCGGTGCCGACTTCGTGCTGGTGTCGCGTGGCCGTGTAGCCGTGCGTCTCCGCCGCGAACTCCGCCTGCTGCAGCTCCGAGTACGCCGCCATGCCGCGCGCACCGTAGTCCCGCGCCAGCTCGAACATGCCGTAGTTGAGGGCGTGGAAGCCCGCCAGGGTGACGAACTGGAACTTGTAGCCCATCGCTCCGAGCTCGCGCTGGAAGCGTTCGATGGTGGCGTCGTCGAGCTTCGCCTTCCAGTTGAACGACGGCGAGCAGTTGTAGGCCAGGAGCTTGCCGGGAAACTGTGCGTGCACCCCCTCGGCAAACTCACGGGCCTCGTCGAGGTCCGGAGTCGAGGTTTCGCACCACAGCACGTCGGCATACGGAGCGTAGGCCAGCGCGCGGGCGGTGGCCGTCTTGATCCCGGGCTTGATGCGGAAGAACCCCTCCGGCGTGCGCTCGCCGGCGTCGATGAACGGGTGATCGCGCTCGTCGATGTCGCTGGTCAAGAGCGTCGCCGCGTGTGCGTCGGTGCGCGCGAACAGCACCGTCTCCACGCCGGACACGTCGGCGGCGAGGCGTGCCGCATTGAGCGTGCGCACGAACGATTGGGTCGGCACCAGGACCTTGCCGCCCAGGTGGCCACACTTCTTCTCCGACGCCAGCTGGTCCTCGTAGTGGACCCCTGCAGCGCCGGCCTCGATCATGGCGCGCATCAGCTCGAAGGCGTTGAGTGGGCCACCGAAGCCGGCTTCGGCATCGGCGACGATCGGCGCGAACCAGTGCGTGTCGCGCACGCCCTCCATGTGGTCGATCTGGTCCGCGCGCTGCAACGTCTGGTTGATGCGCTTGACGACGTGCGGCACGCTGTTCGCCGGGTAGAGGCTCTGATCGGGATACATGTGGCCCGAGAGATTGGCGTCGGCGGCGACCTGCCAGCCACTCAGGTAGATGGCGTCGAGTCCGGCCCGCACCTGCTGCATTGCCTGATTGCCGGTGAGCGCGCCGAGCGCGCGGACGAACGGCTTCTCGTGCATCAGCTGCCACAGGCGTGCCGCACCGAGCTCGGCCAGTGTGTGCCTGACTTGCACGGAACCGCGCAGCCGCTCGACGTCCGCCTGGCCGTAGTCCCGCTGGATCCCGCGAAAGCGGTCCCTGCCGGTGTCGAACAAGTGTGCGGTGCTGCCACCATTCCCGTTGGAATGGCTGTTGCCGTTGAGATGGCCGTTGCCGTCGTGCGTCATTGGATGGTCGTGTTGCGGTTGTCAACGTGGCGACGAACCGGCCTGGACGACCGGCTCGCAGCGCCGGTGAGTTCAGTCTGAGAGTGCGGTGATGTGCTGGTAGGCGGGCAGAGTGAGGAATTCCTCGAGCTGCTCCGCGGAGATCAACTGCGCGAACAGCTGGCCGGCGAGCGCGAAGCGCTCGTTCTCGAACGCGTGCTCGCCCACGTCGGACCGGATGCGACCGAGCTCTTCGTCGAGGACTCGAGCGAACAGCTCCTGATCGATGCGACGACCGTCGCCGAGCGAGGCGCCGTGCCGGATCCACTGCCAGATCTGTACGCGGGAGATCTCCGCGGTGGCGGCGTCCTCCATCAAGTTGTGGATCGGCACACAGCCGTTGCCGCGCAACCACGCGGCCAGATAGAGCACGCCGACATGCAGGTTGTGCCGCAGCCCTTGCTCGGTGATCTCGCCGCTCGGTACGCGGAGCAGGTCCTCGGCGGTGACCGCGGGGCCGCCATACGGCGCGTCGATCTGGTTGTCGCCGGTCATGCCGGAATCGAAGATCTCGCGCGCCAAGCCGACCAGGCCGGGGTGCGCGACCCAAGTGCCGTCGTGTCCGTCCTCGACCTCGCGCTGCTTGTCCGCCCTGACTTTGCCGAGCGCAGCGTCGTTGGCAGCCGGGTCGCCCTTGATGGGAATCTGCGCGGCCATCCCGCCCATGGCGTGAATCCCGCGGCGGTGGCAGGTCTGGATCAGCAGCTGGCTGTAGGAGCGCAGGAAGTGCTGCTGCATCGTCACCGAGCCACGGTCCGGAAGGACGAACGACGGATGGGCGCGAAAGCGCTTGATGAAGCTGAAGATGTAGTCCCAGCGGCCGCAGTTGAGGCCGGCGCTGTGGTCGCGCAGCTCGTACAGGATCTCGTCCATCTCGAACGCGGCCGTGATGGTCTCGATCAGAACCGTTGCACGAACCGTGCCGGGCGGAAGGCCGAGCAGCTCCTGCGCGGCCAAGAACACGTCGTTCCACAGCCGAGCTTCGAGGTGGCTCTCGAGCTTCGGCAGGTAGAAGTAGGGGCCGGTGCCCCGCCGGAGCAGTTCCTCCGCGTTGTGGAAGAGATAGAGGCCGAAGTCGAACAGCGACGCGGACACCGCCGCGCCGTCGAGGGTGACGTGCGCTTCCTCGAGGTGCCAGCCGCGCGGCCGGACCACGAGCGTCGCCGTCGTCTCGGCCAGCGCGTAGTGCTTGCCGGTGTCGGGATGAGTGAAGTCCACTTGCCGCCGGATGGCGTCGTGCAGGTTGAGCTGGCCGTGGACGACGTTGTGCCAGGTCGGCGCGTTGGAGTCCTCGAAGTCGGCCATGAACACGCACGCCCCGCTATTGAGGGCGTTGATGATCATCTTGCGATCGACGGGGCCCGTGATCTCGACGCGCCGGTCGCGCAGGTCGGCCGGTATCGGCGCGACCCGCCAGTCACCGTCGCGGATCGCGGCGGTCTCGGGCAGGAAGTCGAGCAGCGCGCCCGCGTCGAGGCGCTGCTGCACTTCTTCGCGCCGCGCCAGCAGTTCACGGCGGCGTCCACCGAAGCGCCGCTCCAGCGCGGCGACGAATGCGAGCGCCGCCGGCGAGACGATGCCTGCACAAGAAGGCTCGACCGCAGCGCGCACCGTCAAGCCGTTGTGCTGCGTGGATACCGTCGTGGAGTCCTCGTGCACTTGGCGATCCCCCGCTTCCCCGTTTCGTTTCGACGCCGGTGGCCCCGAATCCCCCGGCACTCGAGAACATCGGCAAACGACGGCCGCCGTGTGTGGCGATTCTCTGGGCAGCCGGCCGATGCGCGGTGCGAAGGCGCTCCCGCCGAAGTTCGGTTATTTTTGCACCGCCCCGACGACATTGTGCAGCGATGCAACACCCGACCCCGCCGATGCGCGGGCGCGCCGCGTCCGTGCTCTGGACCGCGTTGTTCTCCGCCGCGACTGCCGCGCTGGTCACCGTCTGGCTATCGGGCTCCGGCCCGCCCAGCGCGCCCCCAAGGCCGGAACTCGCCATCGACGGAGCCGATCTCCGCGTGCTGCGCGAGAGGGTCGCCCAGCTCGAGCAGCGTCTGGCGGCGCGGCCGCTCCTCGCGGAGCCGATGAAGACCGCCGAACCCGGCGCGGGCGAGCAGCCCGCGCGGCGCGCGGTCGCCGACCGCGAAGCGCGGGTCGAAACGAGAATCACCGCGCTCGAGCAGCAGATCGCCGCTCTGGGCCAGCGGGCGTCGCGGTTGCGCATCGGGGGAGACTTGGACAAGAACCCGGGCGACGCCGCGGCCGCCGCGCAGAGCATGGTCGAAAGGCGTGCCGCGGAGCAGCGTCGTCGCGCTGACCTGCAGGCGACGATCCTCGACCCGGCCGCTGCGGCGGACGTCAAGCGACAGGCCTGGTCGCGGCTGCGTGGGATCGAGGACGCCTACTCCGATGAAGTCGTGGCCGAGATGGTGCGTCTCGGCCTGGGCTCGCAGGATGCGAGGCTGCGCGCCGACATCTGGCGCCAGGCGGACGGCCGCTCCATGCACGATGCCCTGGTGCCCGCGCTGCTGCGGGCCGTGCAGACCGATCCCGACAGCTCGGTGCGCGAGGAGGCGGCGGAGACCCTCGAGAACTACGCGCACCGGCCCGAAGTCGCACAGACGCTGACGTTCGTGGCGGCCAACGACGCCGACGAGGGCGTGCGCCGCTACGCCGCGCGCTCGCTGGAGCGCGTCCGCCGATAGGACTGAGCCTCGGGGCCGCAAGTCTGCGCGCGGCGACAACCTTTCGGAAGGCTCGATGCCGCTGGAACTTCGACAACGCAGCTCCCGGAGGCTCGAAGACAACACTGGCCTCTGAGCTCGGCCCCAAGGGCCGCGGTGGTTCGCTCGGCGCGACTCTCGAGTGCTATCATGGAACCGAGTTGCTTCGCCGGTGTCCCCAAGAGCGCTCGTGTGCGGTGTTCTAGGGGCCGGCGCAGTGAACGGCGTGGCCAATCGCGTCGAGGTGCTCTGGAGAAGCTCGGGGGCGTAGCGTGACTGAAGACTCTGCTCGTTCGATTCTGAAGCTGATCGCGGTCGCGGTCATCATGGTTGGACTCAGCATGTTCGTGCGCACGGTCATGAGTCTGTTGGCTGCAGGTTCCTCCATGCCTGAGATCTCCACCGACATCCAATTCCAAGTGTCGGGCACCATCGCGCAGCTCGGGTTGTTCTCCGTGCTTGCAGACCTGGGCGTCGCCGCTCTCGGGCTGGCTCTGTTCGTCTTGAGCCCAAAGCTCGCCGAGAAGATCGTCGAGTCGTCGTCCCGCTGAGACAGTGCCTCCAGGCTCGCGGCGACGGATGTGTCCGGCGTTCCAAGCGGCGCCGGCGAGAGCGGCATCCGAGTTTACGGCCGTGGCCGCGCTGAAGACTGCAGGACCGGCCTGCTGCCATGCGATGGAGCACGCCCTCAGCGCCGGCTGAGGGTTGCTGTTCCATCGCGTTCTGTGGCTCGAGTGCCCGCGAGCCCCGGTGGCGCCTCGGCACGAGACACTCCGGCGAGCCGATGCCGACTCCGCTGGCGGTTTTTTGGCAATGGCCAAAAGGCGGACATGTGGATGTGCCGAAAACCTCCACGGCGCAGGACCCCACCTGCCGTTTGCAGAGCCACCCCCCGGCTCGCGCAGGTGTGGCCGTCTCGCCGGAAACGAAACGGAGTCGGCATGAAGAACCTCAGTTTTCCGGGCCTCCCTCGCGTGCTCGTGATCGACGACGAGGAGGGAATCCGCGAGGGCCTGCGCAGCATGTTGCAGGCCGAAGGCTTGGCGGTGGAGACCGCGATCAGCGCCGAGGAGGGCGCGCGACGGGTCACCGAGAAGCTCTTTGACGTCGTGTTCTTGGACCTCAACCTGCCCGGCACGGACGGGTTGTCCATCCTGCCGTCGCTGCGGCGCGGTACACCGGCGGCGGACGTCGTCATCCTCACCGGTTATGGCACCGTTGCCAACACCGTCGAGGCCATGAAGAAGGGCGCCTGCGACGTGATCGAGAAGCCGTTCTCTTCCGATCGGATCCTGTCCGTCGTGCGCCGGATCCTGGAGACGCGGCAGCTGCGCAACGAGCTGTCCTGGTTGCAGGACCGCGTGCGGGAGCTCACCTCGACCGACCTCGTCGGCCTGTCGCCGGGCATTCGCGAAGTGCAGACCCGGATCGACCAGGTCGCGCACGCCCCGGAGACCACGGTGTTGATCACCGGCGCGAGTGGCACCGGCAAGGAGTTGGTCGCGCGCTGTGTGCACGAGCGCAGTGCGCGCCGCCACGGCCCGTTCGTCGCCCTGAACTGCGCGGCGCTGACCGAGAACCTGCTCGAAGCCGAGCTGTTCGGCTACGAGCCGGGCGCGTTCACCGGCGCCAACCGGGAGGGCAAGCAGGGCCTGTTCGCCGTCGCCGGCGGTGGGACCTTGTTCCTCGACGAGATCGGCGAAATGGCCAAGACCCTGCAGGCAAAGCTGCTGCGAGTGTTGCAGGAACGCACGTTCCGCCGCGTCGGGGGCGTGCAGGATCAGAGCGCCGATGTGCGCATCATCGCCAGCACCAACCGCGATCTGCGCGCCGAAGTCGGTGCCGGAAACTTCCGCGAGGACCTGTTCTACCGCCTCAACGTCATGACGGTGGACGTTCCGCCGCTGGCCGAGCGAGCCACGGACATCCCGCTGCTGTCACACTTCTTCCTCGATCAGTTTGGCCGGCAGATGGGCAAGGCCCTCTCCGGCTTCACCGAGGAGGCGATGGAGACGCTGTGCGAGTATGCCTGGCCGGGCAACGTGCGCGAGCTCAAGAACTCCATCGAGCACGCCGCCATCATCTGCCCGTCCGGAATGATCGACGAGTGCCACCTGCCCAAGTTCACGGGCGGCACGATCGACGGCAGCGATGCGATCTCCCGCAACGTGCTGCAGATCGACATCGGCGATCGTTCGATCCGGCACATCGAAGGCAAGCTCGTCGCCCGCGTCCTCGAGGACACCAACTGGAACATCTCCAAGGCGGCGTCGATCTTGGGCATCAACCGGACCACGCTGTACAACAAGATCCGCCTGCACGGCCTCGGTGGTCGTCCCGAGCGCGGCAAGGTGACAGTGTGAACGGCGGTGACCCGTCGTCGGCGCCCGAGGCTGCCCGCGCCGCGCGCGGGCAAGTGGTGGCGCGGCGGCTGCAAGCGGTGCTCGGCCACGAGCTGCGCAATCCGCTGGCGGCGGCCCTGACCAACGTCGAGACCGTCGCGGCGATGACCGACGCCGCTGATCCCCGCGCCCGGATGCTGCAACGGGCTGCGCGTGACCTGGACCGCGTCGCGGCCTTGCTCGATCGCTACCTTGGTCTGGGGTCGCACCGCGCCCCGCGCCTCGAGCGGGTCTCGCTGCGAGCCGCCGTGGCGAGCGCGTGCCGCACCGTCGAGGGTCTCGTCGTCGAACTCGACGGCGTCGATACCGACGTGCGTGTCGACCCGCTGCTGTTCCGTCGAGTGTTGGACAACCTGCTCGACAACGCCGCCAGGGCCGGTGCCTCGCGGGTCTGGTGTCGCTGGCGCCGCCGGACGGACGGTGGCGTCCATCTGGAGATCCGTGACAACGGTCGCGGCGTGCCCGACTGCCTGCGGGCGACGCTGTTCGAGCCCGGCGTCACCGGGCGCGGAGGCACTGGTCTGGGACTCGCCGTGGCGCGCGACGTGATGCGGGCGATGCGCGGCGACATCCGGCTGCATCGCGGTTCCGGCGGTGCGCGGTTCGGCCTGCTCGTGCACGCGGCCCAGGAGGACTGACCATGCTCGTTCTGCTGGTGGAAGACGAGAGCGGGTTGCGTGAAGGGTTGGCGGACTACCTGTCGCTGCACGGCCACGTCGTGCGCGCCGTCGACAGCTGCGCCGCTGCGCTCGATGCTCTGCGAGACGAGGACTTCGACGTGGTCGTCACCGACTGGCGGCTCGGCGACGGGCTGGGCGCGCTGGTGTTGGAGCGCTGCGACAGCCCGGCGATCGTGATGAGCGGTCATCCCGACGAGGTCGCGTCGAGCGGCGCCAAGAGCTTGCTCTGCAAACCGACGCGGCCGGCGGATCTGCTCGCCGAGATCGAGCGCGTCGCGGCCGCGCCGGCACCGTCCGTGCAGGTCTCGCCCGCACCCGGCGCCGTCGACGCGGGCCTCCCGGCCGACGCGAGAGCACGGCTGCGCCTTCTGCGGCACGCGCTCGGAGGCGCCATCGAGTATCGCGTCGAGGCGGACGAGCTGCTCGTCGTCGCGCCGTTGCCCGCGCCGGCCGTCGAGCTGCCGGACGTCGTCGACCGGGTCGGTGGCGATGCCAGGATCCTGGACCATGGCGACGGTCCCCGTCTCGAGCTGCGCATGTTCGTCGACGGGCGCCCCGACGGTGCCGTGGCGGTACGGATCGACGACCCGTGGCCGCCGCCACCGGCGGTGGTAGCGCTCGATCTGGCCTTCGAGCGCGATGCCGAGCGCTGCCTCCGCGCGGTGCGCGCAGCGGCGGCGCGCGCGTCGCGCGGGCGCCGTGTACACATTCTCAACGTCGAGCCCGAAGTGCGTCTGTACTTCGAAGCCACGGGAAACGGTGCGCTCTTGCCGATGAGAACGCCGTGCGGGCCGCGGTTGCCCGCTCTGTTGACGGAGCTGTGGCGGCAGACATGAAGGACTTCGAGGACTCGAGAGCGGCATCGGTCGAAGCATCGAAGAACGCCGGTCAAACCGAGGGCGAGGCTCTCGATCGACTGATGGCGGCGGGTGCGCCGGCCGCCGGCGCCGAGACACCGGCGGTTGCCGCCGAAGGCGAGGAGTCCTCGCCCGTTTCGCGCGAAGCCGAGACCACAGCCGGCGCCGCGCCCATCTTTCGGCGCGCGGCACGATCGGGCGCGCGGCTCGACGTCGTGCTGCAGGTGGCGTTGGCGATCAACGTCGTGGTGCTCGCAGTCCTCTTGGGTACCACCTCCTCCACGGGGGTGACCGAATCCGCGCCGCCGCCGGCGCAGAGCGACCCGGTGCTCACCCCGCTCCGCGAGATCGGTCAGCTGCCCGACAGCCCGCTCTGGGAGCAGGCCGTGCGGGCGGCCGGGACCGGCGACTACGCCGGCGCCGTACGCCTGCTCGAGAGCTACCTCGAGGCGACGCCCCAGATGTCGGATGTCGAGCGCCAGCTGGTCTACAACCAAGTCGCCTACTACCTGATCAAGGTCGGTCGGGTCGCCGAGTCGCAGCGCTACACCGACCGCGCCCGCGAGCTGCTCGGCCGGGTCTACCTCGGCCAGGACTTGCTGCAGGCGGCCGAGGCCGCCGGCGGTCGCGGTGCGTTGGAGCAGATGAGGGCCTCGTACGCCCGCTTCTTGCTGCAGCTGGAGCAGACCTCGCCCGCAGTGCGGCAGCGCGAAGCCGAGGCGTTGCTCCGGCTCGGCGATTCGTATCGCATCGAAGCCGGCGGTCGCGATGACAAGGCCGGCGGCGAGGGAGGCTGAGCCCGCGATGCCGCCGCGATGCGTTCGGCGTTTGGCAACCGTGGCGATGGCCGCCGCCGGGTGCGGTGTGCCCGTCCTCGGCCAAGAGGCGGCGTGGTCTTTCACCGCGGAAGACGGCAGCGCGCTGGTCTCCGTGGACCGCCGCGGAGTGTCCGCGCGTGCCGCTCTGCGTGAGCTGGCGGACGGGATGAGTTGGGCGCTGGAGTTCGCCGGCTCGGGCATCGAAGAACGCCTGACCCGCGAAACCCTCGATCTTTCTCTGCGTGATCGGGATCCGGAGACGGTGGCGATGCTGATCGGCGCGGCCGCCGGCGCCGACGTTCTACTGACCGATCGTGGCGAACCTACCGCACCGGCTCCGACGCTGTACGTGTCGCCGCAGCCCTCCGCGGACACCCCTGCCGGGCAGCAGCGGTTGCGGGCGAAGGCGGCGGAGTGGTATCAGCGGTTCCTGTTGAGCTCGATCGAGCAGCTACCGGCCCTGGCATCGCAGGAGATGCTGGTGCGCATGCAGCTCGGCGACCTGTATGCGCAGCTGGGAGAGTTGGCATTGGCCGCCGGCCAATACGAAGAGGTGGTCGAGCGCGATCCCGACCATGGCTACGTACCAGCGGCGCTGCTGCGCTTGGCGCAGTGCCGCCACGAGATGGGGGAGCTCGACGAGGCCGAGCACTGGGCTTCGGTCGTCAGCCGCATGAGCCCGCGCCAGGCGGAGACCGCAGCGGCAACCGTTCTGTTGGGCCGCGTCTTGCTGGACTCCGGCCGGCTGCACGAGTGCGTCGCGACCATGACCGCGGCCATTGTGCCGTTGGCGACAGCGCCCGAGATCGTCGACATCCATCTGATCGCGGCGACCGCGGAGTGGCGCCGGGGCAACGCGGAGCGTGGGCTGGCCCACGTGCGCACTCTGCTGCGCCAGGTTGATCCGCGTTCTCTGTCCCGGCGCCGTTGGCTCGACGTGCACTATCTGCGCGGGGTATGTGCCGAGCAGCTCGGCGCGGCCGGCGAAGCCACCCAAGCGCTGCAGCGGTTCTTGTGGACCTGTGCCGAGGACCCGCGGCGTGGCGCGGCAACCGTGTCGCTGGGGTGGGCGTACTTGGCGCAGGATCGATTCGTCGAGGCGCGGGCAGCGGCGCGCACGGCAATGGCAATGGCGGTGCAGATGGACCCGGCGTGGCAAGCGCGTGGGCGCGAGCTGGATGCACGCGTCGGTCTGGCGATCGGCCAACTGGACGAGGCGCTGGCGCGGTTGACCGAGGAAGTCCGCGCCGCCCCGGGGCAGCGCGGGGAGCTCGCGGTGTTCACCCTCCAGGCGATGATCGAAGGGGATCGATTGCAAGCGGCGGTCGAGCTGGCCGGCAGTCTCGAGCTGGCCGGGATCGAGGGCGATCGGTCGCGATCGCTGCACGTCGAAGCGCTCTGGCGGCAGGCGCGCCGCACGGGGCACTGGCTGGACTTCGTGCGGCGGTCGGCAGCCGTCGTCGATGGCATTGTCGACGAGGACGAGCGGCGCACTGCGCTGCGATTGCTCGGCAGTGGCTATGGCGAGCTCGGTGACTGGACGCGGGCCGTCGAGGTCTTCTTGGGGGTGCTGTGACGCTGGCGAATTCGAGGCGCGGGGCGTTCGCACTTTGCTGCATCCTGTGGCTCGCCGGCTCCGCCCGCGTCGCGGCCCAACAGGAGTCGGAGCAACGGGCTGCGGCCGAGCGCCGGCTGTCCGAGCATCGCGTGGCGCTCGCACAGCGCGAGCTGGAGATCGAGGACATCATCGACGCGATGACGCTGCATTCGCTCGGCGCCCGGGAGGGGTCGCCCGACCTGCCGCTGGTCGGTGGCGTGATGCGCGAGCGTGCCGAGGTCGAGGCCGAGCTCTTGGCCGAAGAACAGCACGTCGAGCAGCTGCGCGCGCTGCTCGCAACGCGCGTCGCCGAGCTCCGCGTCCACGGCGTCGCTACGACCGTGCAGATGGGCGAGGAGGAGGTGGTTCCCGCCGCCTTGCCCGCTGATACGCCGTCGCCCGCGCCGGCGGTCGAGGTGGCGCCGGTCGAGTCGACGCCGGAGCCGAAGGCGACCACCGCCGAGCCCGCGTCCACCGGCGGCGAACCGACTCCGGCGAGCACCCCGCTCCCCGAGGGCGTTTCGGAAGAGGCCGAGCTCGCGCTGGAAGGACGCGGCCTTGCCGGGGCGGTGCGCGACCCGTTGCTCCTGGGCCGGGCGCTGTTCCGCGCGGGACGTTTCGACCTCGCCCGCCCGCTGTTGTTGGAGGCTGCGGAGCTACCGTCGGCGGGCGCTCTGCAGTGGTTCAGCTATGCCCGCTGCTGCGAGCGGATGGGCGACTACGAGGCCGCCGACCGCGCGCTGCAGAAGATCGAAGCGATGGACACCCATACCGCTGCCGACGGTTCGGCGTCGCTGGGTCGCTGGGGCCTCGCCGCCAACTTGGCGCGCAAGCAAATGCTGTGGATGCGCGACCACGGCTCAGCGACCGCTCGGTGACAAGTAGCGCGTGCGCAGCACGTCGACGTGGTGGGCCATGTGGCCGGCGAGAATGTACAGCAAGGAGCGCAGCGTGAAGCGCACTCCGGAGGCGGTGCCGGTCGCCGCGCCCAGGTCGATGCCGGTCTCGTGCAGCCCTTCGATGAACGCCAGGTTTGCCGCCCGGGCCAAGTACAACTCTTCGACCAGCGATTCGAGCGTGCGGGCGTCGAAGTCGTAGGCGCGCACGTAGTCGTCTTGCTCCATGCCGGGCAGGGGACTCTGGTCGCCGCGCGCGATGTGGAACGCGCGGAAGGCGAACACCCGCTCGGCATCGGTGATGTGACCGACGACCTGCTTGATGCTCCACTTGTCCGGCGCGTAGCGCAGGCCGGCGCGGTCCTCGCCGATCTCGCTCAAGAAGGCGCGCACCTCTTCGGCCTGGTTGGCGAGCACGCCCAGGATCGGACCCTCGGGCACCAGCTCGATGTAGCCGTGGTAGTACGGGGCGGCTTCGTCGGGGAGCGGTCGCATGCCCCGATGACAGACGATTCCCGCGGCGGACGCCAGCGCGCGGCCGGGCGAGGTCAGAAGTCTACTCGGGCGGTTTGCCCGGCTTCGACCTGAACGTACATCGGCTCGCGGTCCACACCGTCGCCGATGCCGGTCAGCGCCACCTTCCATCGACCCGGCAGCAAGCCCTCGAGCTTGGCGACGCCGTCGCGGAGCATGCCGAACTTCGGCGCGACGCTGGAGGGGTCTTCGCCCTCGTAGCTCGCGTTGACCATCGCGAACGGCTGTTCGACGCTGGCGTGCACCTCGATGCGGCCGGCGCCGGCGACGGTGATCTCGATCCCCTCGATCACGCCATCGACGGGCACGGTCACCGGCGCGGACTTGGCCGGGCCCCAGTCCTTGTCGCCCGTCACGCGCACCTCGAGCGGGACACCGGCGGTGACGCCGCGCAGCTCGAACGTGCCGTCGGCATCGGTGCGCCGCGAGGAGCCGCGCATGAACGAGGCGAACGGGCTGGCCGCGAGGGCGTTGGCGATCCCGGCTTCACCGGTATCGGGTGCCGCGGCCGCGACCGACACGCGCGCCCCCCGGACCGGCTGTCCGTCGCCGCGCCGCACGGTGCCCCGCAGCACCGCCGTGCTCAGGTCCACGTCGAAGCTGTTGGCGCCGGCCACGAGGGTGACGGGCAGCTCCGTGGCCATGCTGCGGTCTCGGTGGGTCACGCGGATGCGGTGCTCGCCCGCCTCCACGTCCTCGAGCTGATAGCGGCCCTCTGCATCGGTTCGGCCGTTCACCCCGCGGTTGTCGAGGGCCGAGAGGCGGGTCGTGAGCTCCGCGGCCATCGCGGCCCCGGGTTCGGCCTTCTGCGGTTGGCCCCGGACAAAAGTCACCGTCGCGCGCGACAGGGGCACGCCGTTCTCCCGCACGATACCGGTGCAGGTCGCGGTCGGCGCCTTGGTCAGCTGCAGGGTCGCGGTGCTGCCCTCGGCGACGTGCACGGACTCGTAGCCGGCGGCCACGGGATCGAAGGAGTTGTCCGACCGCGTCGCGCCGGAGATGCGCATGCTCGCCCGGTAGCTGATACTGAACGGCCGGTCGCCGCCGCTGCCCGCGAGCTTGAAGTGGTGGTCGCCGGGCGGCAAGTGCCGGAAGCGGGCGACCCCCACACCGTCGACCTTCTCCGAGGCGTGGTTGCCGTCGGCATCGGCGCGCCGGACGGAGATGTCCGTCACCGGCTCGCCGCTCTGGTCCAGCACGAGCACGTCGACGCTGCCGCCGCGCAGCAGGGCCGCGTCATGGCGGGTGACGCCGCGGGCGCGGATCGTGATCGGGTCGCTGCGATAGGGCGCGAACTCATCGCTGCCGACGCTGACGCGGACGGCGGCGCCGGCCGGAGCGTTCAAGGTGCACTGTCCCTTCTCGTCGGTCGTCGCGCGGCGAGGAGTGTTTGCCCCTCCCACGGCCGCTGTCATCCCGTTGAGAGAAATCGAGGTCTGGCCGCGAAAGGAGCTCCGCTGTTGTCCCGGTGCGCCATCTTCTTCCCGCAACGAAACGGTGGCGTCGGCCACCGGCTCGCCGTCGGCCGCGCTCGTCACCGTGACGTGCAGCACGGGGGACGCGTCGAGCTGCAGGGTGCCGAGGTCGAGGCTGCCGCTTTCCGGGAGCTCGATCTTCTCGCGCTGCAGGTTCTGGTATCCGAGTGCTTCGACCGTGAGCTCGAGGCGCTGCTTCTTCTTCGGCCGCAGATTGTCGACCGTCACCACGCCACCGGGGTAGTCACGCGCCTCGCTGCCGCTGGCGCTGGCCGATGCGATCATCGCCGCGATGCCGCTGCCGCCGCCCATCTGGGTGCGCACCCACAGCCGCTCGATCGGCTGGCCGGTTTGCCGGTCGATCACTCGGAACGTCACCGAGACGCCGGCACTGTACGGCAGCTCGATCCCGACGGTTCCGGCGACGACCTCCACCCGCGGAGTGCAGGTCGACGCCTTGAGCGACCCGGTCCGGCTCTGCATGCCCCAAATGCGGTAGCGCTCGCCGGCGGCGAGGCCGCGCAGAGTGAAGCCGCCGTTCTCGCCGACCTCGGCCCAGCGCTCGCCGATCGGCAGGCCGGCGTCGGCCAGGTGCTCGCCGCCAGCGAACATCGAGGCGAACACGTTGCCGTTCTCGCGCTGCACGCGCGTCGCCAGCACCAAGAGTGTTTCGACGTCGGTGGGCATGTCGGTGACTCGCCCGCTGACGGACTCTCCTTGCTCGGCGACCAGGACCAGGTTGTCGAGGCGGCCGCCGGCTTCGATCGACAGCTGGTCGATCACGGCGGTCGGATAGTCGCGGTGCTTGGCCCGCACCGAAAACTCCCCGGGAGCGAGGTGGTTGAGCGCAAAGCGGCCCTCGGCGTCGGTGACGGCCGACTCGCGCCCGTCGTCGCGGAGTGCGTCGAGGTCCTCCATGCCCGCCATCTGCATGTCTTGCATCGCGCCGAAGCGACCGCTCGATGCCCGTTCGACCCGCACCCCCTCGATGCCGCTGCCGGCTCGATCGATGACCCGGCCGGTGGCGACGCCGCCGGCACTCAGGGCCAACACGCCGAGTGAATGGTCACCGCCGTCGGGCGCTGGTGCCGACTGTCGCAAGACCTGGAAGCCCGGCGCGCGCACGACCACGCTGATCCGGTCCGCCTCCACCGGCGCCGCGGCGTGGAACCGTCCGTCGGCGTCGGTGACGACCTCGACGCGGGCGGCGTGGTCGGCGCGGGCCTGGGCCAGCATTGCGGTTGGATCGCCCGACATCACCTGCGGGCCGAAGCGCGTCGAGCGGCGCAGCTCGACGACGGCGCCGTCGACCGGGTTGTCGCTGTCGTCGACGACGCGGCCGGTGTAGCCGGGTGCGACCGCCCCCGCCGGCGCGGCGGCCGCGCCGACGCGCGCACGATCCGGTGCGCCCGTGGCCTCCGCCGGCGGGCGCTCGGCGTCGGGGTTCTCGCCGTCCAACCGGCTGCTGGCCGGGAGGCTCGATTCGGTCGAAGTGCCGGGGGGGTCGGGCATTGCGCCGGAGCCGCGCGCCATCCACCAAACGCTGCCCGCGAGAAGGGGCAGCAGGACGAGGAGAATCAACAGCGGGGTCTTCGACATGGCCGCCTCCAGAATACGGGCATTCACCGGCGAGCGGGATCCGCCGGCGAGGAACGCCGGCGCCCGCGCTTCGGTTCCCGGTGCCCGCTCGGTGCTCGGATCTGTCACGCCGGTGTTGAGCCGGACTCGTGCAGGCTGCGCGCGCGGGGCATGATGCGGCGGATGGCCGACCATCCCCCGTTCTCGCGGCTGTCGCGCGAAGTGCTCGTCGACAACCCGTGGCACCGCTACTGCCTGGACCGCTACACCCAAGCCGACGGCTCGGAGGGCAGCTACTACTACATCGACATGGCGGGTTCGTGCGGCGTGATTCCGCTGTTCGCCGACGGCAGCACGGTGTTGGTGCGCGTGCACCGTTACTTGCACGGCCGCGTGCTGTGGGAGTTTCCCATCGGCGGGATGCATCCGGGAGACGATGCCGCCGCAGTGGCGGCCAAGGAGCTGCGCGAAGAGACCGGACTGGTCGCCGGACAATGGGTGCGATTGGGCTCCTTCGCCCCGTACAAGGGCGTGTCCAACGAGGAGTGTCACTTCTTTGTCGCAATGGAACTCGATTGGACCGAGCGGGCGCTGGAGCCGAGCGAGGACATCACCGTGCACCGCATGCCGTTCGCCGAGGCGCGGCGCACCCTGATCGGACAAGAGCTCGGCTGCGGGCAATCGCTGGCCGGGCTGATGCTGTACGACCGTTGGCAGACGGCGGGCGGCGCGCGGTAGGATCGAGCGCCGATCAATCGTCAGGGGCGAGGGTCGCGCCAGCGATGCTCTGCCACAGTGCGGCCTGCTCGGGTTCGGTGAAGGGCCAGGGTGTCGCGCGCAGCTCGACGCGATCGAAGCGCACGGCGCCGGGCGCCGGTCGCGATCCTGCCGCGGCGCGCAGCGCCGCGTCGGAGGCGCGCGCGTAGGCCAAGCTGAGGTGGGGTGTCGCGACGTCGAGCAATCGACCGTCCAGGCCCTCGACCACCACCTCGGTCAGGTCGATCAAGGCGGGCGTCTCGGCCAGTTCGAGATACAGGGTGCGGCGTAGCTCGGCGCTGTGATGGATCCCTTCGACTGCCAGCTCCAGTGGCCGATGAGTGATCGCGGGGATCGAAGTGAGAGTGGCGCGGAGACCCTCGAGGTCGCCGGCGCACTCGATGCTGGCGAGGGTCACGTGCGGCGCGAAGCGCGGGCTGCCCAGTCGCGATGCACAATCGTCGATCCAGGACTGCAGCGGGTCGCGCGCGGGCGGGGAGGGCATCAGCCACACCGACACCACCCGCTCGCCGCGTCGCGGGCTGCGGCCGGTCCACAGGCCGAGAACACCCGCGAGGGTGTCGCGCACGCGCGCATCGATCCCCGGCGCGTTGGATCCGCGGGGTCCGGCGACGTTGAGGGTGCGCACCGCGTGTCGTCGGAGGAAGAACAGCAATCGGCTGGCATCGGCCTCGGCGGGCTCACCGGTGATCAGCAGGTGCGGCTTGCCGGCCCGGGCGGCGAGCTCGAGCGTGAGCGCGGTGCCGCCGGTGGGCCGATCGACCGAGAATGCCACCGTGGCGTCCGCCGCGCGCACGTTGGCCTCGGTGCGCACCGCGTAGTTGCGCGACTCCAGCTCGCGCAGCGTATAGCGGTCGGGGATGCGGCCGTCCTCGGCGCGCCGGCCGGCGGGGCAGAAGCCGCCGTGCGCGATGCCGTGCGCGAGCGCGAAGTCGAGGGCGGCGCGGTCGGCGCCGGTCTGGCCGCCGGAGACGATGCGGGGGAACGGGAGAGCCGGCATGGTTTGCGAACAGCGGGTGCGGTCGAGACCGGCCTCGGTCGGAGTGTCCGATCGAGCTAACCTCGGCGGTCGTGATTGCTCTCGACCTGCTCGGGCTGACGGCGGACGAGTGCCGCGCCCATGCGCGGCGGGCCGTCGGCCGCGGCGCCGGCCTGGCGGAGGCAGTGTATCGGGCGGCGATGCACACCGGCGAGCTCCGCGCCGAGGCACTCGGCGCGGGCGCGGATCGCGTTGCGCGGTGGCGGGCGGCGTTCCGCTGCCGGCTGCCCGGCGTGGTGCGCGAGCAGCGCGAGCGGTCCGGGCGCGGGCGCACCACGATCAAGCTGGTGCTGTGTGGAAGCGACGAGCGGCTCGAGTACGAGAGCGTGCTGATTCCCATGGGCGCCCTGCACACGACCCAGTGTCTGTCGACGCAGATCGGCTGTCGCATGGGCTGCCGGTTCTGCGAGACCGCGCGGATGGGGCGGCTGCGGGATCTCGAAGCCGGCGAGATCGTCGGGCAGGTGGTGTTGGCGGCGACGGTGCTCGGCGCCCGGCCGCGGGGGCTGGTGTTCCAGGGCATGGGGGAGCCGCTCGACAACACCGACGCCGTGCTGCAGGCACTCCGGGTCCTGACCGACCGCCGCGGACTAGGCTACGCGCAGGGGCGGCTGACGGTCTGCACGGTGGGGCGGCCCGAAGGCATCGCCCGGCTGGCCGGCCTCGGCTATCGGCGGCTCAACCTCGCGTTCAGCCTCAATGCCGCCGACGACGCACTGCGCCGCTCGTTGATGCCGAGTCACCGCGGGTACACCCTGGCCGAGCTGCAGCGAAGCCTGATCGCCTATCGGCAGCGGCGGAACGCAGAGCTCGCGATCCACTACTGCTTGTTGCCGGGAATCAACGACACAGCGCACGACGCCCGCGCCGTGGCTCGTTTCGTCGCTCCGCTGGGGCGGAGCGTCGTGCATCTGATCCCGTACAATCCGGGGCGCCGGCCGCTGTGCCGGGCGCCACACGCCGGAGAGGTCGCACGTTTCGTCGACTGGCTGCGGGCCGCCGACGTCGCCGTGCGCCGCCGCAACACCAAGGGCGCCACCGTGATGGCGGCTTGTGGTCAGCTCGGCAATCCGCAGCTGCGCCGCGCTTGTCAGCGGTAGCTGAGCTGCCGCTCTCGCGGCTGGTACAGGCCACCGTCCACGGGCTCGTACACCCGACAGGCACTCATCTCGCCGCCGTACACGTGCAGCGTCGCCGCTGGTTCGGCGAACGGGTTGCGGATCACGTGGTACTCGAAGGGAGGGATCAGCGAGCCGGCTTCACCGACGCCGGCGGTGACGTCGCTCTCGTGCGCGAAGCGCACACTGCCGTCGTCGAGGCGCTCGGTCAGCGCATAGGACTCGACCACGATCTGGCCGCGGTACACGCACTCGACGCACCACAGGCCGGCGTGGTCGTGGATGGTCGTGCCCTGGCCCGGTCCCCACGACATCACCACGACGGTGTAGCGACCGAGCGGGTCGCGGTGCAGCAGACGGCGCGCGTAGCCGTCGGCCGCCGGCTCGACCCAGTGCTCGGGGATCGAGGCGCCGCTCTGCACGAGGTCTTGCAGTGCGATCTTGACCGCTTCGCACCGCGCCGGGTCGTCGTCGGCAACGACGGCGTCGTCGAGGGCGGCCACCAGGCGGTCGACCGCGGCATCGGAAGGATCGTTCATCGCCGGATGATAACCCCGATCAGTCGGTGACGGCGTCGTGCACGAAGCGGACGAACCGCGCCACGCTGCCGGCTCCGGCGAGCTTGTCCACGATCTCCTCCGTCTGCGGATCGACGATGACGTAGATCGGCAGCGCGACGGTGCCGGTGAACTTCTTCTGTAGCTCGAGGATGCGCTGGTGGTGCGGGCTGCTCTCGGTGTCGGTGTGCAGCCGGGCCTCGACCACGTGCTGGAGCTCCGCGGAGACCTCCGGGAGCGGGAACACGGATTCCTCCATGCCCCGGCAGTTCACTCAAGTGACCCCGGTGAAGTTGAGCAGCAGCTTGCGGTTGGTGTCGATGGCGATCTGCCGCGCCTTGTCGTAGTCGTCGACGACGATCGTGTGCGCGGCCGAGTGCGCGGCCTGGTCGCCGGATTCGCCGCCGGTGCCTGCCGAGGCGATGCGATTGCTGTACGGCGGCACGATCGACGTCATGATGAAGTCCATCCTGTTGCCGGCGGCGCCGTAGGCGCAGTAGATCGCGAGCAACGCCGTCGCCAAAGCGCCGGTGAGGCGGCCACTGCCGATCGAGCCGACATCTTCCTTGAGCTTGATGATGCCGAACAGCAACAGCGCCGCGATGCCGAAGATGCCGGCCCAGAGCGAGAGGAACAGCTCGCGCGACAGCCAGCCCCAGCCCCAGACCATGTCGACGTTCGACAGGAACTTCAGCGCTGCCGCCAGCTCGACGAAGCCGAGGAACACCTTGAGCGTGTTCATCCACTCACCGCTGCGCGGCATCGTCTGCAGCTTGCTGGGCAGGAGCGAGAGCAGCACGAAGGGCAAGGCCATGGTCGCACCGAACACCGCCATGCCGAGCACCAGTCTGCCCAATCCGCCCGTCGCGCCGACGGCGAGCAGGTTGCCGACGAATGGTGCAGTGCAGGTGAACGAGGTGATCACCAGGGTGGCACCCATCAAGAACACGCCGGTGTAGCCGCCGGCGCCGCTGCTCTTGGCGGCGGCGTTCATCAAGAACGCCGGGGGCTGCAGGTTGATGACACCGAACAGCACCAGCGCGAAGACGAAGAACAGCGCGGCGATGACCAGGTTGGTGATCGGGTGCACCGCGAACGGAGCGATGGCCTGGCCGATCGTGACCGCGATCAACACGAACATCGCGACGATGCCCAGGCCGTAGGTCACCGCCAGCGGCAGTGGGCTGCGGCCGCTGTCCGCCGCCTGCTTGGTGAAGAAGGAGATCGTGATCGGGATCATCGGGTAGGTGCAGGGCATCGCGAGCGCGAACAGCCCTCCGCCGATGGCGAGCAGGATGAATGCCCACAGCGAGTCGTCGGTCCCCTCTTCGCCGGCTCTCTCGGATGTGGCTTCCTCGGATGCAGCTTCTGCGGCGTTTGCCTCGTTCTCGTCACCCTCGCTCGGCGCGTGTTCCGGGCGGACGGCACCCTCCTCGATGGCCAGCTCGACCGAGAACCTCTCGGTGGCTTCCGGATCGCAGAACGACTCCGTGCACGCCATGTAGACCAGCTGGCCCTCGAGCTCGACGGCGCCCGGCGCGTGGCCCTCGGCGATCCGCATCTTCTGGCGCACGACGAACTCGTCCTCGATCCAGAACGACTCGATGCCGAAGGACTCGTGCGGCTCGCCGAAAGGCACTTCTGCGGTGCCCTGGCGCGCGATGCCTTCGCGCTCGTCGACGGACAGCGTCGTCGGTGTGCCGGTGCTGTCTCCGGCCCCGTACAAATGCCAGCCGGGCACGATCTCGACCGCCAGCTCGACCGTGACGACCTCACCCGGCCGCGCTGGATTGGGCGAGACGCTGGCCTCGGTGGTGATCTTGGGGCCCTCGGTCGGCAGGGCGAGCGGGTCGAACTCGCCCGGCACCTGGGCCGTGGTGCTGGCGGCGAGGCAGGCGACGGCGAGGGCAATCGCAGCGGATCGTGGCATCATGTCTGGCGGGTCAGGAGCCGTTCGGCGGGCGGCGGGCGAGCTCGCGGATGCTACCGCCGGCCCGCCGCGCGTGGGATTGGCACTTACGACAAACGAGTCCCGGGTGGCCTTCCTGGGCGGCGAAAAAAAGCCGCGGCCGGCTCCGGGCGGGTCCGCGCGGCTGCGCTCGCGGCGGCGGGGGATGGCGCTCGCGTGGCCCGCGCGCGGCCCGTATAGCGGGGCCATGAGAGCGCTCCTCGTTCCCGTCTCGTGTGCCGTCAGCCTGCTGATCGCGCCGGTCTTCGCGCAGCAGAAACCGTTGTCTCGCGAGCAGGCCCTCGGCAGCGGCGAACGCGTGCGATGGTATTCGACGCCGGAGCGCGTGCGCTGGGCGCCCGATGGCGTGCACTACGCGATCCGCCGCGAGGGCAAGGTCGTCTGGGTGCATCCGGAGTCGGGAGCGGTGGTGTCGCCGCCGGCCGACGCGCGCCGCGGAGAGCGGGCGCCGCGCCCGCGCGGGCCGGGCGGTGCCGCCGGTGGTGACCCGCGCGTGAGGACGCGCGACGGCGACCTGTGGTTCGGTCCCCCTGGCGCCGCCAACGACGGTGCCGCGAAGCGGCTGACCAAGGACGGGTTGGCCAAGGACATCGTCACGGTCAGCCCGAACGGCGAGTACGTCTCGTTCACCGCCGAGAACAACCTGTCGGTGGTGCGCGTGGAGGACGCCAGCGAGTGGAAGGTCACCGAGGACGGTGGGCCCAGCATGTTCTGCGGCATCCTCGACTGGGTCTATCAAGAAGAGCTGTACGGCCGCTTCAACTATCGCGGTCACTGGTGGAGCCCGGACAGCAAGGCTGTGGCCTACCTGCGGCTCGACGAGAAGGACGTCAAGACCTTCACCATCGTCGACTTCGTGCCGAAGCCTTCGCTCGACGAGGAGCGCTCGGTCGAGCCCGAGTTTCAGAAGTACCCCAAAGCGGGCGATGCCAACCCCACGGTGCGTCTGTTGGTGGCGCATCCCGAGACGCGCTCGCAGGTCGAGATCGACCTCTCCGACTATCCGGCTGACGTGCTCGTCGTGCGCGTGGGGTGGACGCCGGACTCCCGGCTGTTGTTCGCGGTGCAGGATCGCATCCAGACCTGGATGGACCTCAACGTCGCCGATCCGCAGTCCGGCGCTTGGGTCAAGCTGATCCACGAGGCGTCCGAGACCTGGGTCAACCGACTGCCGTTCCCGGAGTGGTTGCCGGACGGGTCGTTCTTGTGGCTGAGCGAGCGCACCGGCTACCAGCACCTCTACCACTACGACGACAAGGGCGCCCTCGTGCGGCCGCTGACCGCCGGCGATTGGCAGGTCACCGACTTGGTGCGGGTCGACGCCAGCGACGGAGTGCGGCGATGCTGGTTCACCGCTACCAAAGACGGCGCCATCGACAGCAATCTGTACTCGGTGGGGTTGGACGGCGGCGACATCGTGCGGTTGACCGAGGGCGAAGGCCGCCACTCGACCAGTCTCAACAAGGACGGTTCGTGGTTTCTGGACACCGTGTCGTCGATCGAGACCCCGCCCGAGGTCCGCCTGTGCAAGGGCGACGGCTCGGGCTTCGTCGTGCTGGACAAGGCCGAGCCGCGCGCCGTCGAGACCCATCAGTACTACCCCAGGCAGCGGCTGACGATCCCTGCGCGCGACGGCTATCCGCTCGACGCGACGGTGATCCTCCCCCCGGGCCACGCCGACGGCAGTGGTCCGCACCCGATCTATCTGCCCACGTATTCCGGGCCCGATGCGCCGTCGGTGCGGAACGCGTTCTCGATCAACACCATGCACCAGTACCTGGCGCAGCAGGGTTGTGTGATCCTGCAGGTCAACGTGCGCAGCGCCAGCGGCCGCGGCCAGGCGCATACGGGCTTGGCCTACAAGCGGCTCGGTGTCTATGAGCTGCGCGATCTCGAAGACGCCGTTGCCTACGTCATCGAGAACCACGGTGGCGATCCCACCCGCGTGGCGATCGACGGCTGGAGCTACGGTGGGTTCATGGCGGCCTACGCGCTGACCCACAGCAAGGTGTTCTCTTTGGGGATCTCCGGCGCGGGAGTGCACGACTGGCAGCTCTACGACACGATCTACACCGAGCGCTACATGAGCACGCCGCAGCTCAACCCGGAGGGCTATCGCGAGACCTCGGTGATCGCCGGCGCCGCCAACCTGCACGGGCACTTGGTGCTGATGCACGGGGCCCGCGACGACAACGTTCACCTGCAGAACACCCTACGGCTGGTCTACGAGCTGCAGGCGGCGGGCCACGACAACTTCGAGCTGATGATCTACCCGCGCTCGCGGCACGGCGTGCGCGGCAGCCACCGCGGCAAGTTCGTGCTGCGCGCGATCGAGCGGCATTTGCTCGGCACCTGACCGGCGGGCGGTGGTCGGTCCCCCTGCCGCCCATGGCACCGGGCAGACGGCGGCCACCGCGTCGATCCGGCGGTTTGTGGCGTCGGCTGCGGTAGCATTCTCCAGCGGCGGGGCTCGCTTCCACACACGCCGACCGCTCGAAGATCGAATGCCGCACTCCACCTGTGTCTCGCCCACCCCGCGCCGCCGGCGCGAGTTCTGGCTGCTCGCTGCCAGCCTGGCCGCCACCACCGCCTGCACCCGGTTGAGCTCGGACCGGGCGCCGCTGGTCAATCCGACGCCGCCGTCGGGGTCGATCGGTGATCGCGTGTGGAGCGATCTGAATTGCGACGGCATTCAGGACCCCGGCGAGCCGGGGCTCGACGGCGTGAAGCTGACGCTGCGCGACTCCGACGGAGTCGAGGTCGGCACCGCGGTGACGGGCACCGTGGCCGGTCGAGCCGGCGTCTACCGCTTCGGTCGGCTCGCCGCCGGGACCTACACCATCGACGTCGACTCCGGCACTGCGACGGGCACACCCTCGCCCTGTGCAGTCGGTGGCAACCGCGCGGTCGACAGCGACTGTGCGCCGGCGACCGTGGTGCTCGTGGCCGACGACAGCCAGGATTCGTCCGTCGATTTCGGTTTCTGTCCGCCGGCGATGCGCTGCGAGGCGACGATCGGCGATCGCGTCTGGCACGATCTCGACTGCGATGGCATTCAGGATGCCGGCGAGCCGGGGCTGGACGGAGTCACGCTGCGGCTGCGCGACGGGACGGGTGCCCTGCTCGCCACCGCGACCAGCGGCCGGGGGCCGACCGGGGAGCGCGGCCACTATCAGTTCTCCGGGGTCTGCGCCGGGACCTACGAGGTCGAGGTCGACTTGACCACGCTGCCGCCGGGCTTCTATCCGTCTCCGTGCGGCGTCGGCACGAACCCGTTCGGCAACAGTGAGTGCACGCCAACCGCGGTGACGGTGGTCGGGTCCGAGGACGATCCGAGCATCGATTTCGGCTTCTGCTCCTCCGGCTCGGGCGTCATCGGTGACTTCGTCTGGCACGACGTCAATGGCGATGGCATCCAGAACCCCGACGAGCTCGACGACGGGATCGATGGGGTGCGGGTGGTCCTGCGCGATGCCATCGGCGCCGAGCTGGCGTCGACGGCGACGGCGAGGGGTGGCAGCTACGCGTTCACCGGCCTCTTGGCCGGGACCTACTCGGTCGAGATCGACGGAAGCACACTGCCGCCGGGATTCTCGCCCACGGCGTCGGCCGCCGGCTCCAATCCCGCCTTGGACAGCAACGCGAGCCCGGCCATGGTCGTGCTTCCCACCGACGACAGTGTCGACCTGAGCATCGATTTCGGCTTCGTCGGCGCCGGTGCCGCGGGCGTCGGCGACTTCGTCTGGCTCGACCTCGATGCGGACGGCCTGCAAAGCAGCGGCGAGCCCGGCTTGTTCGGCGTGCGCGTCCAGCTGCGCGACGCGAGTGGCGCAGTCGTTCGCGTCGACGATACGGACGCCGCGGGGGGATACTCCTTCTTCGGCTTGGTGGCGGGGACCTACACCGTCGAGGTCGATGCGGCGTCGGTGCCGGGTTGGATGTTCGCCGCGCCCTGCCGCGTCGGTTCCAACCCCGCGCTCGACAACGACTGCAGCCCGGCTTCGGTCACCCTGGCCGCCAATCAGTACGATCCGACCGTCGACTTCGGCTTCGTCTCCGGCGGCACCGCGCTGGTGGGCGACTTCGTCTGGTTGGACGATGACGCCGACGGCGTACAGGATCCGGGTGAACCGGGGATCTCGGGCGCGGTCGTCGAGCTGCGCGATCCACAGCTGCGCCGGCTGATGTTGGCGGCGACCGACAGCATGGGGGTCTACACCTTCCCCGCGCTGCCCGGCGGCGACTACCTCGTGCAGGTCGATCCGACCAGCGTGCCGGCGGGGCTGGCGCCGTCGCCCTGCGAGGTCGGGGTCGATCCCGCGCTCGACAGCAACTGTGCTCCCGCTGCTGTCAACCTGGCGCCGGGTGAGATCGTTCTCGACATCGACTTCGGCTTCCAGTCGCCCTGCAGCGCGCGGCTCGGTGACTTGGTGTGGTACGACGCGGACTGCGACGGCTTGCAAGAGGCCGGCGAGCCGGGCATTGCCGGGGTGACGGTCCTGTTGCGCGACGCCGCCTACAACGTGATCGGCCGCACGGTCACCGACGGCAACGGCCTGTATCTGTTCAGCGGCTTGTGCGAGGCGACCTACGTGGTCGAGGTCGACGAGACCACTCTGCCACCCAACCTGGCGCCGTCCCCGTGCAACATCGGGCCCGACGACACCATCGACAACGACTGCAGCCCGGCGACGGTCTCGCTGATCAGTGGCTCGGTGTGGGACCTGAGCGTCGACTTCGGCTACCTGCCGCACTTCTTGCGGCCGCCGAGCGGCACCATGTCACCGACGCAGTGACAGAAGTGCTGACGTCGGTCAGCGCTGCAGTTGCGCGTCGCACCAGGGCACGACCGTGGCGACCATTTCCTCGGTCGCCGTGCCACTGAACACGTGATCGGCGTCCGCCAGGGTCACCAGCTTGGCGGGGCCGCCGGCGCGGGCGAACGCGTCGCTCGAGTCCTCGAGCGGCACGACCGTGTCGGCATCGCCGTGCACGAGCAACCACGGCACCGCGATCGCGGCCGCCTGTTCCAGGGTGGAGCCGACCGCTGCCATGTCGTCCATGTAGGTCTGTGACAGGGGGCACTCGGGCTTGTCCCACATCGTCGACTGACCCGGCGTTTGATCGCCAAACTTGCGCTGTGCGAAGCCGGCGGTGTCGACCATGCCGGCGAGGGACACCAGGGCGGTGATGCGCGGGTCCGCGGCCGCGGCCAGCACACCGACCGCACCTCCTTGACTGTGCCCGACGTAGACGACCGGCTGCGTCGGCAGCGCGTCCAGCAGGGCGGCGAGGTCCTCGACTTCCTTGCTGATGGTGGAGGCGACGAAGTCCCCCTGCGAGGCGCCGTTGCCCGAGAACGACAGCCGCAGCGCGGTGAGGCCGGCGCTGGCCAGCCCCTCCGCGAGGGCCACCAAGAACGGGCGGTCCTTGTTGCCGGTGACGCCGTGGCCGAGAACGACGACCCCGGCTCTGCCGGGATCGCCGGGGTGCACGGAGTGGTCCAGCTGCTCGCCGTGTCGGTTGCGCAGCACTTCGATCATGGCCCGATGATAGGGCGAGTTCGGGTGGCACTGCAGCGTTGCTTGGTCGCTGTCCGAAGAGGACATGTGCCCTACCCCGAGCTCCCTGACCTCCAAGATCCCGCCCGGCGGCGGGCGCCGGTTCCCGTCGGGCTGTTGTCGGGCAAGCGCACACCCCTGCGCCGGTTGGCTTCGCTGGGGACCGCCACGGTCAACCGGGTGCTCGACAAGCTGATGCCGTCCGGCCTCTTGCACCGCTTTCTGCAGCGCGGTCTGGAGTTCAGTGAGGTCGACGTCGTGCTGCGGCGCGGCCACCGGGCACTGCACGGCTTGCGGATCGCGTTCCTGACCGATCTCCACGCCGGCAGCTTCATGAGCGAGCGCGACTTGCTGCGCATCTTCGCGAAGGTGGGAGAACGCGCACCGGATCTCGTGCTGCTCGGCGGTGATCTGATCAACACGTTCGACCGCGAGATCTTGCTCTTGCGCGAGCCGCTGCGCGCGATCGCGCCGCGATACGGTGTGTTTGCCGTGCCGGGCAACCACGACCGCTTCTACGGCAACGACATCGGCCTGTGGACGTCGTTCTTGAGCACCCACGGGGTGCGGGTCCTGCTCAACGAGGGTTGTCGGATCGAGCACGGCGACGGCGGGCTCTGGCTCGCAGGCGTCGACGACCTCACCGAGGGCCAACCCGACCTGGGCGCGGCCCTGGCGGGTCGCCGCGCCGACGAACCCGTGCTCCTGTTGTCCCATCACCCGGACTTCTTCTTCGAGGCGGCGGCCGCCGGCGTCGACCTGACGCTGTCGGGCCATACGCATGGTGGTCAGGTGGTGCTGTTCGGCGTTCCGCCGCTCACCCACAGCAGGTTCGGATACGCGAGCGGCAGCTACGAAGCTGCCGGCTCCCAGCTGTACGTCAGTAGAGGAGTCGGGGTGACGTTCCTGCCGCTGCGCGTCGGTGCGCCGCCGGAAGTGCCGATCCTGCGGCTGTGCGTGCCGGCGGCGGCGGGGGATGGCGCGGGCGCGGAGGTCGTCGAGACCGAAGGTGCGTCCTGCCGGTAACATCCGGCTTGTGCAACCACCGATCGAGACGCTGGGGCGGGTGATCGAGGCGATCGACTCGCACACCGAAGGCGAGCCGACGCGCATCCTCACCGGATTCTCGGACGTCGCCGGCGACACCATGGCCGAGCGGCGCGCGACCCTGCTCGCCGAGCACGACGACGTGCGCCGGGCCTTGGTGCGGGAGCCGCGCGGCACCGAAGCCATCGTGCTGGCGTATCTCACCCGGCCCGAGCACGCGCAAGCCGACGCCGGCGTGGTGTTCGCCAACGACGCGGGCTACCTCGGCATGTGCGGTCACGGCGCCATCGGCGTCGCGACGGTGTTGGTGCGCACCGGCCGGGTGCCCGCGCGGGAGCCCTGCACCGACGTCGTGCTCGACACGCCGGTCGGCCAGGTGCGGGCGCGGGTGGCGGTCCGCGACGCCCGGCCGCGGTCGGTGGCGATCGCCAACGTGCCGTCGTTCGTGCACGAGCTCGGTGTCCGCGTGCAACCGCGCGGCCTTCCGGCGGTCGATGTCGACATCGCGTGGGGTGGAAACTGGTTCGGGTTCGTGCGCGGGCGCGACCTCGGGCTGACCCCGTGCATGGCCGAGCTCGAGGCGCTGATGGCGGCCGCGATCGAGATCCGTGCCGAGCTCGAGCGGCGCGGCGTGCGCGGCGTCCAACCGACCGACGGTGAGGACGGTCGCGTCGATCACATCAAGATCTACGCCGACGAGACCGACGGCGACGGCCCGGCGACGCGCGCGCTGACCCTGTGCCCCGGCCGCGCCTACGACCGGTCGCCGTGTGGCACGGGGACCTCGGCCAAGCTCGCCGTGCTGCACGCCCGCGGCGAGATCGCCGTCGGCCAGCGGCTGCGCAGCCGCAGCGTGCTGGGCACGGAGTTCGGTGCCGTCATCACCGGTGTGACCACGGTCGAAGGGCGCGCGGCCGTGCTGCCGGAGATCGAAGGAACCGCCTTCATCACCGGCGTGCAGCGGTTCGTCCTCGATCCGGACGACCCGCTGCGGGCGGGGATCGAGCCGCCACCCGCCTCGTCGTGACCGCGTGTTTACGGACGAATCTCGGTGACGACCGGATTGCTGAACAGATTGCCCATCGGCCCGAGTGAGAAGGTCTGCCAGATCAAGCTGGCGCCCAACAGCCCGGGACTGCCGGTCGGCACCGGCAGCGTGGCGAAGGCGCGGCCCGAGGTGTCACCGACGAAGAGTCCGAAGCCGATCGGTCCGCCGTTGAAGGTGTGCACCGTCGACCATCCACCGCCGAGCGAGGGCAGCGGGAACGCCGTCGGGCGACCGCCGGGGGCCGGGCCACCGCCGATGACCAGCGCACTGGGGAAGCCCTGGAACAGCCCTTGCTGGCTGAGGCGGATGTTCGGATCGCTGGCCAGCGAGACCAGGCCGTCGTTGGCGACGTGCAGCGCGACACTGCCGTAGGGAGCGTTCGACGCCCAGCCCGCGCTGACGGTGGCGAGCCCGCGCAGGACCGGCGCGCTGGCGGCGCCACTGCCCTGCACGATGCCGGTCCACGATCCGTTGGCGGCTGGCAGGGACGTGGCTCCCATGGTGACTCCGTTGATTACCGCGATCGAGCCCATCGTCCCGCCCGTGTTGGGCGCGGTCGAGAAGATCGTGCCCTGCCAGGACCCCAGACCGCCACAGCACGTCGAGTCGATGTTCTCGAAGGTGAAGATCAGGTTGGGGTGGTCGACACTCTGGTCGAACCAGCCCTTGAAGGTGCCGCCGTTCGGATCGATCTCGATGCCGATCATCCAGAACGTGATCGCCGTCGGTTGCCCGAGGTTGTCGACGGCACCCGATGCCGCACACATGTCGCGCACCGAGAACTCGCCCCCCGGCCCGACTCCGATTTCGTTGATCACCAGCCTGGCCGAGTCGGCGGCCACGTCTTGCACGTTGCCGTTGGCGTCGTACGTGATCGCCGCCGCCGGGATGTAGCAAATGGCACCGTCGTAGGCGAACACCGAAGTCATGCCGTCGCTGACCCAGTGGCCGCCGGCGACCGATCCCCCCGAAGAGATGCCGTACGCCGGCGAGTAGTAGATCGAGCCGTCGCTCGCCTGGCAGATCGCGTTCGCGCCGGCGACCCAGGATCCCGTTTGGGCGCCGATCGCCTTGGTGAAGTGGTCTTGTCGGATGAAGAACTCGACGTCGCCGTTGTCCAAGATGCGCACCCAGTCGCCCTTGCGGACCACGTGGGTCGAGGTGCCGTCGAAGACCGTCACCGTCGGCGGCGAGGTGGTTTGCTCGGTGATCGACCAGAACACGCGCCGTGGATCGGCGGAGGCCTTGTCGGCCTGCTTGACGAACGGCGCGCCCAATCCCCACGACGCCTGGGGGAGGCCGGCGAACTCGGCCATGGTGGTGTCGCCGTCGGCGTCGCCGGTCACCGCCGCGATCGCCGAGCTCGGAATCCACGGGTGTGCCGCGGCGCCGGAACCCGGGGTGACGACGGAGATGTCGAACGGCCGCAGGCCGCCGAGACCGCCAGCGGAAGCGTCGAGGCTCGTGCTGTCGTAGCGCGAGAAGAAAAGCAGACTGTCCTGCGCTGGCAGGGCGGTTGCGGCCAGCGTGGCGCACAGGGCGAACAGTGGGGCGTGGCTCATGAGGCTCCTCGAGGAGAACAAGGGTGCCGCCACGATACCGCTTTCGGCGCGCGGGTGGGTCGCCCGGAGCGTTGGCCCGTCGTCGCGGCGCGAGGCCCCGCCGATCACCGCCGCCGCAGAAAGATCGCGTCGCGGGGCCCGAGAGTCAGCGACCCACCCTCGACCCGGCCGTCGTTGAACGCGGGATCCTGGCCGGCCGTACCGACGATCCGCTCGAACTCGAAGCTGCCGCCGGAGCCGACCGTGAACGTGTGGTCGAAGGTCGAGGGGTTGACCATGACCAGGCCGTTCTCGAACTCGCGCTGCATCGCCGGCGTCGCCGAGTGCACGGTGAGATCTCTCAAGAAGAACGCGGCGTCGGTCTGCCCCTTGCGCAGGCGCAACTTCAAGTCGACGAGGCGCGGCAGGCCGACGCCACCCAGCGGTCCACCTGCCCTCCGCCAGTAGAACTCCGCTTCGTATGGCGTGGTGTGCGCCCAAGCCCTTGCCTGGTCGGGTGAGTAGCGGCGCGCGTTGGTCGGCTCGTCCGGGCCGATGTAGCGGTTGTGGCAGGTCATCTCCAGAACGCGAAACCGCTGGTGTGGCTCGGGAATGGCCTCGGCCCACACGGTGGCGAACACGACCAAGTCACCGGGCAGCGCGGCGAGATCGGGATACGTGATCACCACGTCCTGCGTACTGGAAGTCGGCAGGACGCGCAGCAGAGGCCCGTTCTGGTCGTAGAGCCGTTGGATCGTGCCGCCGGACACCTGCAACTTCGCCAAGAACGCGTTGGTGAGTGCAGCGCCTTCCCCGCCGAGTCGATCGGGTGTGTTCTTCGCCAGTCGCTGCGGCGGTTCCGTCGGCTGGCCGAGCCAGTTGGGCACCTGGTCGACGCCGCGCACCATCTCGTCGAACACTCCGAGCCCGAATGGGGCACCGACGTCGGGGCCTTTGAAGAAGGTCACGGACCAGTCCATCATCGGCCCCATCGCCAGCGACGAGCGGTGTGCGTGATACGGAACGTCGTCGGCCTGCCCGTCGCCATCCTCGTCGATGGCGTTGAACTTGTGGTTGATGTAGTTGTGGGTCGGGGTGTCGGCGTGCTCGTTCCAGAACAGCAGCCGGTTGACGCCGCTCGACCAATCGCGCAGAAAGCGCTGCCCGTCCTGGCCGCTCGGAAACCGCTCCGACTCGACGCCGCTGACGATGCCGACACTGCGGCCGTTGCGCTGGTTCTGGTTGTCGAAGGTGAGCATGACCGACGGGTCGAGTGGCCCGATGGGCTGGCTGTAGGCGGCCCGGACGCCCTCGAGAAACTCGGCGATGCCTCGGTCGAGCGCTTCGTGGTCGTCGTCGCCGACGCCGTCGTTGTCGACGTCGAGCGCGCGCTGTTCCGAGAACGCCTTCGGGTCGCGGTTCAAGACGTCGATCTGAATGCCTTGGTAGATGCTCTCCGGCGCACTGGGGTCGTCCAGCCGGAAAGTCTGCTGCGTGTCTTGCAAGCGCGCCGCTCGGCAGCTCGCGGCGGCGTAGTTGTAGCACCAGAGCTGGGGACGGGTCGGGTCGCTGATCTTGTCGGGGTCGAAGACGTGCGCCGCGATGTATGCCCCCGCCGGGAAACTCCCCAGCGCGGTGCCGTAGAGGCCGCGCTGCAGGGACAGGGTCGAGCCGTTGATCCCGACCACTTGCGCTTGTTCGGCGTTGGCCCAGTCGCGAGCGCCCGGCGGACCGTTCACGATGACGACGTCGTCTCCGTTGCGGAATCCGCTGGTGTCCACCACATCGACCGACAGGACCACCAGCGGATGTCCGGTCAGAGCGGTGACCGTGTTGCTCCCCGCGAAGTAGAGCCAGTCCTCGGCGGAGTACAGCGTCTGCGTCGTGCTGACCTCCGCGTTGCGCGACCGGCCGTTGACCATCGCGAACACGAACTTGCCGGGGTTGCGCGGTGCGTACTTGGTGAAGAACGCCTGCGAGTTGTGCATCCAACCCGGGCGGTTGCCGCACAGGCCGTCGAGCAGGTTGATGCGGGCTTCCCACGGTCCGTACTCCATCGGATTGTTCGCGTCCAACCCGATGGTCGACTCGGTTGCCTGCGTGCGAAACCAGAAGGCGCGCGGAAAGCCGTCAGCAAACAACTCGTTGCTGGTGCCTACCTGTGCCGCCGCCGGGACGGTCAGACCCAGAAGAAGCGAGGCGCAGAGGAAGGGGACGCAGAGGATCCGCGGGTCGTCGGTGTCTTGTGGCATGAGTGAACTCCGTCCCCCTTGGGAACCGGAGCTCTCTCGCCGTTACGGATGATCAGCGCGCCGGCGGCTCGACGACGGTGCCGACGATCGGAATGGGCTGCATGACCCGCGCGATGGGCACGGCTTGCGGACGCGCCCGGCGGCGAGTGACCCTCAAGTAGTCGTCGAGGTAGTTCCACGTCGCCAGGCTGTCGTTGGTGTCCGGCTCGAGCAGGTAGCCGATGAGGTTGGACTTCGGTTGCGCCATCGGCACGAAGAAGGCGCCGGCCTTGTACTTCTTCTCTTCGCGCCGCGCTTCGGTGACGACGCGGCGCAACTGGTGCCCCTGGTAGGGGCGGCGTTGGGTGACCTCGGTGGCGTACAGCGCGTCGACTTCGGCTTTCAGTTTGTCGTCGAGGCGGATGACGCTGATCTCGTGGTCGAGCAGTGCGTCGACCACGCCGGTGAGCTTGGCGGGAAGCAGGTATCCCCACGGGCGGGTGATCGTCATCGTCGGATCGAACCGCGTCATCACCTGGCCGCGGACCTTGCGGTAGCCGGCCTCGCCGTCCGCATCGCGCACCCAGAAATCGTCCTCGAACTTCGCCACCTGCTCGTAGTCGATCACGAGTGTGTCGTCGTCCGACACCGATGCGCCGTTCTCGGTGGCGCGCTGCATTGCGGCGGCGATCGCCGCCATCGTCTCCTTCGGCTGCGCCGCGGTGTGCTCGACGATCGCCAGCTGGCCGAGATACTGGCCCATCACCTGGTGCCGATAGCGCTCGTCGTTGGGGATCTCGACCACGCGCTCGCCACCATCGACGATGCGGTGTGTGCCCGAGGGGGTCTCGAACAAGAACCCGATCATGTTGGCCATGGTCGAGTAGACGTGCTGCTTGCGCGGTTCGACCGACGTGGGGACCCACCGCCAGTCTTCGCCTTCGCGGCGCGGCCCGGAGTACCAATAGCCGTCGTAGTCCGCGGCGCGCAGCCTGCGCTGCACCGCGGGTAGGAACTGCTCGTTGCGATGCGAATCAGCTCGGCATCCCCCGCCGGGTTCATGCACGTTTGGTAGACCAGGGTGTAGGGCGCCGAGCCCCCGTTGTGGGTGTCGACGTGGACGTGCGGTTGCCACGGGTTGATGACGCGAGTGACGAGCCCGCGGATCTCCGGGGACTCGAGCTTGAGGTAGTCGCGGTTGAGGTCGAGGCCTTGCGTGTTCGTGCGCTGTCGCCGCTCGGCGCCGTCGGGGTTGACGTTGGGCACGATGAGTACCACGACCTCTCGCAAGAGACCGCGGTGCTCGCCGATGGCGAGGTCGCGCAGCAGCATCAGCGTCGCGTCTTTGCCGGCGACTTCGCCGCCGTGCACGTTGCTGACGATCAACACGATGGGCTTGCCCGCGTTGGCGGCGTCGGCGGGCCGGCGCACCGGTGGATCGGAGAGTGCGCACAGGATGACTCGATGGTCATCGGGAGTCTCGGCCACGTCGCTGACACTGAGCAGCGGAGACTGGGCCTGGAGTGCGGCGATGAACTCCATCATCGGCTCGTACATCGTCGGCCCGCGGCGAAACTCGGTGGCCTCCGCCGGCGTCGGCAGAGTCTGGGCCGAGAGGGGAGCGAAGCCGGCGATGACGCCGACGGCGAGACAAGTGCGGCGCATGCCGGCAGGCTAACCGATGTCGGGGCGCGGAGCGCTGCCACGCTCCCGCCGCCGAGCCCGCTGTCAGGTGTCGCCGCGCACCGAGAAGTGCTTGAGGTCGCCGGTGCCGTAGAGCACGTGCGCGCGCCGGGAGCGCCGGGCGCCGCTGCCGGAGGCGTAGTACCACTCGCAGTCGTAGAGGCGAACGCGGAACGACGTGCGCCAGGTGCCGAGCTTCTTGTAGCGGAACTCGAACTCGTAGGTGCCGCTGACGCACGCCGTGACCGCCCACATCCACAAGCAGTATCGTTGGACGTACGGGTTGCCGGTGAGATTGGTCCAGCAGTAGGAGAAGTCGGGGTTGCCGGTGCAGTGGTTGTTGATGAACCACGACGAGCTCATGCAGCCGCCGCGCAGCATCGGTGCCCGCGGCGGGTCTACCGACACGTCGGTCGCGGCGTCGACCGCTGCGAGGGGACTCTGTCGCGCGGCGTCGTCGGCGCGCGCTTGCGCCGCGCGCAGCGTCGCCGGTGCGGGCAGACCGCTGGTCGTCTCGTACAAGGTCACCGCATCGAGCTGGCCGGTGCGGTGGGCCTCGAGCCACGGCGGCTTCGGGCCGCTGCCGCCGGCGGCGACCAGCAGCTCGCCTGGCTCGACTTCGATGAACAAGACCCGATTGCCGTCGCCGAGGTCGACCTGGGCCAGCAGCTCGCCCTCGTGCTGCAAGCGCGGGGCCGGCTCCACAGCGATCGGCGGCGACAGCCGCAGCGCCGCGCCAGCTTGTGCCGCCTGTGCGAAGAGTCCGGGAGGCACGCTCGCCGGATCCAACGCGAGGGTGGCGGCACCGGCTCCGTCGCGGTGGAGCGGCACGATCAACGGGTTGTCGAGGGCCAGCCGGCAGCCGCTGACCGCCAGCGGGCTCTCGCCCGAGTCGGTGCCGAGCAAGATCGCGATCGGTTGCCGGGCTGCTCCGTTGTCGACACGCAGCGCGATCTTGCCGGCGGCGGCGGCGTTCTCGATTCGGAGATCGCAGGCCCGATTCTGCGCGGACGTTTGCGCAGCTGCCGCGGCGGCCAACAGCGCGCCGGAGGTGAGGGAGATCACAGAGTGGGTCGTGGCCATGGTCGTGTCCTGGTCGTTGGGCGCCGCGGGGCGGCGCGGCTCACCGTCCGGAACGCCTTCGTTCCAGCAGTCCCAAGGTCCAATCCGCACCGGTGGGCAGATATCTTCTCCGGGCCGGCATGAAGGTCATCGTCGCTGAGAAGCCGTCCGTCGCGCGTGACCTCGCACGCCACCTCGGGGCGCGCAACCGGCGCGAGGGCGCGATCGAGGGCAACGGCTGGATCGTGAGCTGGGCGCTCGGTCACTTGGCGGAGCTGAAGACGCCGGACGAGTACGACCCCGCGCTCAAGCGATGGACGCTGGAGGCGCTGCCGTTCGTGCCCGCCAAGTTCGAGCTGCGTCCGGCGGGCGACGCGGCGGCGCGCCGCCAGCTGGAGATCGTCGCGGCGCATTGTCGAGACGCGGACGAGCTGGTGTGCGCTACCGATGCCGGCCGCGAAGGCGAGTTGATCTTTCGTTACCTGCTCGAGATCGCCGGTTGTCCGGGGCGCGCGTTCCAGAGACTTTGGCTGAGCGCGCTCACCGACGAGGCGATCCGCGGCGCGTTCGCCAACTTGCGGCCGGGCGGCGACTACGAGCCGCTGCACGATGCGGCGCGCAGCCGTAGTGAAGCCGATTGGATCGTCGGTCTCAACGCGACGCGGGCGTTCACCGTGTGCTATGGCGGCGGCCGCGTGCTGTGGAGTGTCGGCCGGGTGCAGACGCCAGTGCTGGCGTTGATCGCGGCGCGGGACGACGAGATTCGGGTGTTCGTCGCGGCGCGCTTCTGGGAGCTGCGGACTCGCTATCGCGACGTGCGCTTCAAGCACAAGGGCGAGCGCTTCTTCGACCGCGAAGCGGCAGACGCGATGCTGCAGCGCGTGCGCGGGACCGAGCTGGAGGTGACCGCCGTCCAGTGCAAGCGGGAGAGCCAGCCGCCGCCGCTGCTGTACGACCTGACCCAGCTACAGCGCGATCTCAATCTTCGGCACGGCATGCCCGCCGCCAGAACACTGCAGCTGGCACAAGAGCTCTACGAGCGCAAGCTGCTGACCTATCCGCGCACCGACTGCCGGCACTTGCCGGCGAGCATGCTGGAGCCGGTGCGGGGCACCTTGAAGTCGTTGGCGCGGTGGCGTCCGGCGATCGCCGAGCGCGTCGATGCCGACGCGATCGAAGCCCGGCGCCGCGTGTTCGACGACGGCAAGGTCAGCGACCACCACGCCATCGTGCCGACCGGCAAGCTGCCCGCGGACCTGGCGCCGGACGCGGCTTCGGTCTTCGAGGCCGTCGCCCGCCGGCTGGTGCAGGTGTTCATGGCCGACAAGGACCAGGAGGTCACCACCGTCGAGGCGCAGTGTGCGGGGGTGCCGTTCCGCGCCCGCGGCGTGCGCGTTCTCGAACCGGGTTGGACGGCGCTCGAGCCGGCGGTCGCGACCCGCCGCAAGGTCGGCAAGAAGCAGGCCGAGGACGAGGATGACCAGCAGGTTCTGCCCGAGTTCGAGGCGGGGGAGCGCGGCCCGCACGCGCCGGAGCTGCATCAGGGCGACACCAAGCCGCCGCGGCCGTACACCGAGAACACGCTGCTCGGGGCGATGGAAACCGCGGGCAAGCTGGTCGACGACGAGGCGTTGCGCGAAGCGCTCAAGGAGCGGGGGCTCGGCACCCCGGCGACGCGGGCGGCGATCGTGGAGACCCTGTTGAGTCGGGGTTACATCACGCGCGAGAAGAAGGCGCTGCGGGTCACCGATCTCGGCCGCTACCTGGTCGCCATCGTGCGCGATCCGCTGTTGAAGTCGCCCGAGCTGACCGGTGGTTGGGAGCAGAAGCTCAAGCAGATCGAGGCGGGTGCCGCCGCGCGCGCCGACTTCATGCGGGACATCGTCGGCTATATCGAGCAGCTGATCGGCGAGGGCGTGACGCCGCAAAGGATCGACGGCTTGGGCCGGTGCCCGCGCTGCAGCCGGCCGATGGTCGAAGGCCGCGAGGCGTTCGGTTGCTCGGGCTGGAGCGAGGGCTGCGAGTACAAGCTGTCGAAGACCTACCGCGGCGCGACGTTGACCGCGCGGATCGTGGGTGAGCTGATGCAGCGGCGCGTCTGCCTGGCACCGGTGCGGCTGGAAGAGGACGGCGCCCGCGTGCTGTGTCTCACTGCGAGTGGGGCCGTGATCGACGTGGCGCAGCCCAGCCGCGACGCCCAGGCGCGTGGCCGAGGTGCGGCCCAGCGTGCCGGCCGCCGGCAGCGGGCGGCCAAGAGCACCGCGCGCCGCGCGCCGGCTGCCAAGAGCGCCGGCACCAAACGGAAACGACGGGCAACCGCGGTCGAGCTTCCGCCATGCCCAGCGTGCCGGCGTCCCTTGGTCGAGGGGCAGCGGGGCTACGGCTGCTCGGGTTGGCAGCAGGGCTGCAAGTTCGTGGTGTGGAAGGCGATCGCCGGAAAGTCGATCGGTGCGGCGCTGGTCCGCACGCTGGTGAGCAAGGGCAAGACCCGGCTGCTGACCGGTTTCGTCGATGACGCAGGGGCGGAGTTCCGTGCGCGGTTGCGCATCGAGGGCAACGCGGTCCGGCTCGAGCGCGAGGCCGAGAGTTGATCGCTACGACTCGGCCGGCCTGCAGCCCGGATCGACCTCGGAGTAGCCGGGAAACGGCGCGCCTTCCGCGCAGCAGCGGCAGTTCGGGTCGGGGCGCTGCCCGACTTCCATGAACGCCGCCCGCAGGGCGTCGTACACCAACAGGCGGCCGACCAGCGGATCGCCGCGACCGAGCAAGATCTTGATGGTCTCGACGGCTTGCAACGTGCCGATCACGCCGGGTAACACGCCCAGCACTCCGGCTTCGGCGCAGGACGGGGCGAGTTCCGGCGGAGGGGGCTCTGGATACAAGCAGCGATAGCACGGGCCGCGCGCCGCACCCAAGCGCGCCGGCCAGAGCACGGTGACCTGGCCTTCGAAACGATAGATCGAGCCGTGCACGTTGGGCAGGCCGAGCTTGACGCACGCGTCGTTGATCAAGTAGCGCGTGGCGAAGTTGTCCGCGCCGTCGACGACCACGTCGTAGCCGGCGAAGACCTCCTCGACGCATTCCGCGGTGAGCCGGCGCTGGATCGCACGAATCTCGACGTCCGGGTTCAGTCGTTCGAGCGTGCGCCGGGCGGACTCTGTCTTCGGCTGCCCGATGGTGTCCTCGCCGTGCAGGATCTGGCGCTGCAGGTTGCTCCGGTCGACGACGTCGTCGTCGACGATGCCGAGTGTGCCGACGCCGGCTGCGGCGAGATACAAGGCCGCCGGTGAGCCGAGGCCGCCCGCGCCGATCAGCAGCACGCGGGCGCGGCGCAGCCGCAGCTGGCCCGCCTCGCCGACCTCTGGAATCGCCAGATGGCGCGCGTAGCGCTGCCGCGCTAGGGCGTCGAGCTGCTCGGGAACCTCGCATGGCAGGCCGGCAGCTTGCCAGTCGCGATAGCCGCCGTCGACCGACACAACGTTGGTGTACCCCAACCGCTGGAGGTCGTCGGCGGCGAACAAAGAGCGCACTCCGCCGCCGCAGAGCACCAACAGCTCTGCATCGCTCGTCGAGGCGTGGCGCTCGATGGACAGCTCGAGGAAGCCGCGCCCGAGGCGCAGCGCTCCCGATGGGCTGCCGGCGGCGACCTCGTCGGCTTCGCGCACGTCGATCAACAACGCACCGTCGCGTTGGCGGCGGTGTGCCTCTGCTGGGGAGCACTGGCGAACGCGTTGGCGGAGCTCGGCCAGCCGCTGGTCCTTGAGGTTCACCCTCGCCCTCCCGCGCCGGGGTTCGATGGCTCGTGCATGACGACCGACAACGTAGCGCGGCCGACGCCGGCATGCGGGCGACGACCGGCGAGCGTGACGCCGAGCTCGGTGCAGTGCCCCGCGCCACCGTGCCACCACGCGCGCAACCGGCGGCGGCATCGGCCCGCCGCGGTGGCCGTGGGGACGGTGATCAGGACGATGCTCGCCGGCCAGGCCGCCCGTTTGTCGGCGACCGAGGGCTGAATGGAGCCGTTCGGGTGGCTGTGCCAGGTGCCGAGCACCTGCCAACCCCGACGCGCGGCGCGGTCCGCCAGCCGTAGCCACGCGACGCCGTCCACGCGAAATCCGCGTTCCGGGTCCGCGGCCGTATTGGTGGTGACGACCGCGGCGTGCAGCCGAGCCCGCGGCGTCGCGACCGCGCCGAACAGCACGCCGCAGCTCTCTTCGGGCATCGCGCGGTCGGTCCATCGCGCCAGTGCGGCACGGGCCCGCGCACCGACCCAGAGTTCTCGCGGTGCACTCACCGGCCGTTGTCCTCGACGCGGCGAAGATACACCTGACAGCGCGCCGTCGCGCAGCACTCGCCGCTGGCGTCGATCGCGTGCGCACTGTGCGCCTGCACCGCCTTGCCGTCGCGCTCGATCGCCGCCGCAGCCCTCTCGATCGCGTCGTCGTCGAGCTGGTAGTCGATGGTCAGGTGGGACTTGGCCGGCTTGAGGTAGTCCACTTCGGCGGCCTTGAGCCAGACCTGGAGATCCTGTCCCCGGCGGGCGAACACCTGCCAGTAGAGCAACGCGTAGATCGGATCGAAGCCGGTGAAGATGGCTCCGCCAAAGGTGGTGCCGTTGAGGTTGCGCGTCAAGAGACTGCGGCGCACCTGCACCTGGCAGCTGCGGAACCCGGCGCCGAACTCGACGATGCGCACGCGGTGGAACAGCATCGGGGGGTACAGGTTCAGCAGCCAGCGGAAGCTGCGCTCGGACATGATGCGGGCCATCGCGCTGCGCAGCCTAACCCAACCGGCGGGGGACGCGATGGTCGGCCAGGGCGTGAAACGCCCACACCGTGCTCACCACCGCCAGCGCCGGAAACACCCACACGTGCCAAACTCCGTGCAGAGCGGGTTCTTTGCTGCGGGCGAGGATCGTCCCCCACGACTCGTTGCCGCCCAGGCCCAAGAATGCGAGTGTGGCCTCGATGACGATGGCGCCGGCGAACAAGAACGCGGCGTTGACGCGGATCGGTCCCGCGGCGTTGGGCAGGATGTGGTGGCTGAGGATGCGCCACGAGCTGACCCCGAGCCCGCGCGCCGCCAGGACGAATTCGCGCTCGCGAAGCCCGAGCACCTCGCCGCGGACCAGCCTGGCGAACGTTGTCCAGAACACGCCGCCGAGAATGATCATCACCGCCAGCGGCGAGTTGCCGAACAGGGCGGCCGCGATGAGCACGGCGAACAGGCCGGGGAAGCAGAGAAAGATCTCGATCAACAGCGAGATCACCGCGTCGATCCAGCCGCCGTGATACCCCGCCAGCGCTCCGAGCGGCACGCCGATCAGGGCGCTGAGCAGGACGGTCCCCGCGGCGATGTAGAAAGCGGTCTGCGTTCCCCACAGGATCCGCGACAGCAGGTCTCGCCCGACGTCGTCGATGCCGAACGGGTGTTCCAGGCTGGGTGGCTCGTTGCGGCGTTCGATGGCGCGGTCCATCAGCGGGCCGTATGGCCACGGCGGCATCACTGCCCAGTCATCGCTGTCGGTCGGCAGCGCCGCCCACCATTCGTTCCAGGTCTCGATCCGGTCCCGATAGGGGCCGATCGCGGCTTGCCCGGTGTAGGACGCGAACGCCGGGAAGCGCAGCGCGCCGTCGATCCGGGCGACGATCGGCACGTCGTTGGCGATCAAGGGGGCGAGCAGGGCGATGGCGAACAGCAGGCCGACCCACGCTGCAGCGATCCGCTTCATCGGAGCCGGATCCTCGGGTCGACGACGCGGTGCAGCACGTCGGACAAGACCAAGCTCACCAGGGTGACGATCGCGACCAGCACCGTCATCGCCATCACCATGGGATACTCTTGCGCCATCGCGGCTTCGAACGCGAGCCGGCCGAGCCCAGGGAGCGAGAACACGTTCTCGACGACCACGGATCCGCTGATCATCGCCGGCAGCAAGACGCCGAGGAGGGTGACCAGTGGCGACAGGCCGTTGTGCAGGGCGCTGCGTCGCACGGTGCGCTCCGGCAGCCCCCAACCGCGCATCGCGCTTGCGAACTCCTGGGTCGCTGCCCGCGCGACCGAATCGCGCACGAACCGAGTCACGTAGACGCACGGACCGATCGCGAGGGCGGTCACCGGCAGGACCAAGTGGCAGCCCATGTCGAGGGCGCGCTCCCAGAGCGGCCACTGCTCGGCACCGATCGACATCAGGCCACGGCCCGGCAGCAGGGCGGGCCCCCAGCCGCCGGCGAACGCGAGCAGGAGGAGCGTGGCGGCGAGGAACTCCGGTACGCCGTAGGCGATGAACAAGAGGGCGGCCGCGCCCCGGTCGAGCCAGCCGCCGGCGATCATGCCGAGGCGGGCGCCGAGCGGGATGGCGATGCCCAGGCCCAACAGCAGCGCCAGCCCGTTGACCAGCAGGGTCACCGGCAAGGCCTCGGCGATGCGCTCGCGAAAGCGCGCCCGGTTCTCGCCCGGTCCCGCGAAATCGAGGCGGCAGGCGCGCGTCAGCCAGCCCCAATAGCGCACCCACACCGAGTAGGGTTGCTTGGTCTCCGGGTCGGCCATGCCCCAGTGAACGCGCAGGGCATCGAGCGCCTCGCGGGAAGTCCTGGCACCCGACTCGAGGTTGTGGCCGGTGGCGAGCTCGGCGCGATCGGAGGGCGCCAGGTCCATCAACAAGAACGTCAACAGCGTGATGCCGATCAACGCCGGCACCATGCGCAAGAGGCGCTTCGTCAGGTAGACGACCAGCGGCACCGCTCCGGTCAGCGTCCCTCGATCGCCTGCAGAATGGCGTCGCGCGTGTCGACCCAGCCGTCCTCGGGGCGCTCGCCGTTGCGGAACTCGAGCGTCAGGATGCCGACGCCGCGGTCGCGGCCGAGCCACGAGCCGAGCGAGCCCGGCGTGCCGTGCAGCTGTTCCGAGGCGACGAGTGGAAAGCCGCTGGCCTCGGCGAAACGACGCGCATCCGCCTCGGCGGCCCCATCCCAGTTGATGAAGCGCCCGCGGCGGGCCGAGTGCGCGACGATGACCAAGTCGGGCGCGAGGTCGAGGATCAGTTGGTGCAGCGCCTTGGCCTCGGGTTGGTCCAGCGGCTGCCGACCGGTGGTGCGACTGGAGCGGAAGTTGCTCGCCGGGAAGTTGCGGTTGAGGTCGACGCCGTTGGCATTGCCGCGAGTGCCGGCGGCGGAGCCGTCCGGGTTGACGTCTTCGACGATCGACAGCGTCACCCGGTCGCCGAGCCCTTGGGCGGCGAACGCCCCCGGCAGCGCATCAGTGGCGACGCTGCCTTCGCGCTCATTGCCGTGGATGCCACCGACCCACAGCACGCGCCGCGGTCCGCCGCCGATGTGCCTCACCAGCAAGGGCCGGCCTTCGACCGAAAAGCCGAACGTCTGCCATGCACTGGGCCGGGTGGCGCGGCCGGTGGCTCGTTCCGAGCTGCGCGTCGCCACCGGTTCTTCCTCCGGACGCAGTGGCTCGTGCTGGATCGGGCGCGGCAGGACGCAACCCCCCACGCCAAGGAGAAGAACGCAGGCGGCGAGCCGGAGCATGGTGGCAACCATAGCGAAGGGTCGGCCGCGTGTCCGTGTTCTGAATGAGCGCTTCGGCCCGCGATGCCGATACATCGCGCATGAACACGTGGCGGCGGGTGCACGAGCAGGCGTGGGGCGAGTGCCGACCCTGACTCCGCGACCCCTGATGCTGGTTCCCCGGCGCCGTTGCGCGGCGTGCGGTGCCGCACAGGACGTCGTCCGCATGGCGTTGGTGCGGCGCCAGTGGCTGTGCACGGGGTGTTTGCACGAGCCGCCGGTGGGGGGTCGCTCGAACCGGGAAGAAGTCGTCTCCGCTCTCCGCGCCGGCGAGGCCGAGCGCGTCGCCTGCCCTTTGCGTCGTGCAGCGCGCGCCGCGCGGCACGCGACGGTGGTCGCGCGCGCGGTCGGCTACGGCTTGTTGGCTGCGTGGGCGGCCCATTCCCCGGCCGGCATGGCGGTCCTCACCGGAGTGCTGATCGGCGACGCGCTGACCTGGGTGCTGACGTCGTGGGTCGCGCTGGTGCGCGGCCACGGCCACTTCTGGATCGAACTGGCCCTGTTTCTCGCCATCGGCGCCTGGTGGACGCACCACGGTGGCCTCGAGCTACCGGCCGACACCGAGGGCCGCGCGACGGTCATGTTCGTCGGCATGGCGCTGTTCTCGGGCAAGGCAATCGCATTCGCGCTGAAGCTCCTGCACCGCGAAACGTGATGAAGGTACGGAGCCTGAAGGTACGGAGCCAGTCCTGCCCCGGCAGATTTGTCGGCCCTTCAGGGCAGGAAACTAGCCGCTGAGGAAGGGGGAGGGGAACGTGTGAGGGGCCCGGCAGCTACGCCCCCAATAGCCACTGGAGCACGTTTGCCCCAGAGCCAGTCTGGGTCCGAGTTGGCCATCCTTCACTGGTGAGGGGCACGTCGCCGTGCCCACTCCCGCAGGTCAGATTCGTTTGATCGCCGCCTCGGGCCGGGCCCACCACAACAATGAGGATGAAGTATGGCTGGGAAGAGCAGAACGAGGAAGGGCAAGAAGCCCGCAGCGGAAGTATTGCCAGTCGTGAAGCCCAACGCCGCCGGAATCGACATCGGCAGCCGCGAGCACTGGGTGTGCGCAGCAGCACCCGACGGCAGTCGTCCGATCAAGCGATTCGGAACGACGACGCCCCAGCTAGAGGCGCTCGCGGACTGGCTGGAGGAGCTCGGAGTGCGATCCGTCGCGATGGAGAGCACCTATGTCTACTGGATTCCCGTCTACGAGCTACTCGAGTCGAGAGGCTTCGAGGTCATCCTCGCGAATGCCCGCGAGGTGAAGAACGTGCCGGGCCGCTCCAAGTCCGATGCCAGCGATTGCAGTTGGCTGCAGAAGCTACACACCTATGGCCTCATTCGCGCTTCGTTCCGGCCTCCGAAGGACATCTGTGCGTTGCGGACCCTGCAACGCCATGCCGCGTCTTTGATCGCGCAGCGCACGCGCCACACGCAGTTGATGCAGCGGTCACTGGATCAGATGAACGTGGCGATCCATCGCGCGGTAACGGACATCACCGGCAAGACCGGCCTCGCGATCATCCGCGCGATTCTCGCTGGTGAACGCGACCCTCGAGCGCTCGCCAGACTGCGTGATCCGCGCTGCAAGATCTCCGAGAAGGAGCTCGCGGATCACTTGCAAGGGACCTGGATCGAGGAGCACATCTTCACTCTCGCTTCGGGCTTGCGGATGCTCGAGCACACCGACCACGAGATCGAGTCGGTCGAGAAGCGATTGATGGCGATGATCGAGGACCTGCAACCGGAGGAAGCCAAGACGGCCGACGTCCCCGAGCATCCAGACCCCCGCAAGGAGAGGAGCATCCGAACGAAGGGCGGCCGGGAGCTTCGCGATGCCCTCTGCCGGCTCGTCGGGTGTGATCTCACGCGAATCGACGGTATCAGCCCGAGCACGGCCATGATCGTGCTCACCGAGGTCGGCTACGACCTCGATGCTTTCCCGACCGAGAAGCACTTCGTCTCCTGGCTACGCCTGTGCCCACGTCAAGCCGTCTCGGGTGGAAAGCGCATCAAGAAGCACCGCAACAACATCGCGGTCAGCAGGATCGCCACGGTCCTCCGGATGGCCGCCCTGTCCCTCCAACGTACTCAGACAGCTCTCGGCGCACACTTCCGCAAGATCGCCCGCGCGAAGGACGGCAACGTCGCCATCTTTGCCATCGCCCGCAAACTGGCCCTGCTCATCTACCGCATGCTGAAGTTCGGCCAGGACTACGTAGACGAAGGCGCCAAGGCCTACGAGGAGCGCTTCACCCAGCGACGCATCGTCGGACTCCGACAGAACGCTAAATCCCTCGGGTACAAGCTCGTACCGATCGCCGAGGCTGGGTGAGTTTCAGGTCAGGCTCCGTACCGTCAAGGCTCCGTACCGTCAGTGGATCTTGTCGACGCGGCGGACTGCGAGCTGGTAGATGTCGACGCAGTAGTCGTCCTCGATGGTCGCGCGCACGGTGAAGCGGCCGGTGACGAGGACTGGGTCGAAGTCGTAGTCGATGGTTTCGCCCTCGGGCATCACGCAGCGGACGACGCCGTTGATGTTCGGCGGTTGGCCGTAGCAGCAGGACCACAACGAGTCGACGAGGAGGAACTCTCTCATGTTCTCGACGGCGTCGAGGGGCAGCATGAAGCCGAGCAAGCTCACGTCCTGTCCCGACAACGAGAGGACGCTCGGTGGCGCGCCGATCAGTCCTTCGGTGTACTCCCAGTCGGCCAACCGATCGAAGTGCAACAGCTCTTCGCTCGAGTCGAGCTCGCCGGCCGCGAGCCGTGCGGCGAGCCGGCGCTCGGCTTCGAGCATCGCCTCCGCGCTCCGCATCGCCGCGAGGTCGGCGGGATCGGTGCCCTTGGGGTGCTGCGCGTCCTCGGGGTTCTGTGCCCCATCGCTCGCTGCCGGTGCGTCCGCCGTGCGCGGCGTGACGTGCGGCGAAACGGCGATGACCGGTGCTGCGCGCTCCGGGCCCATCGACGCTGGCGCGGGCGCGCGCTCGCGTTCCATCAACGCGACGCTGACCGTGGTCAAGAGTCCCAAGGGAATGACCGCGGCCGCCAGCTGGGTGCGACTCCAGCGCGAACGCCGCGCGCGCGCGGCGCCGCTGCCGCGCCGCACCCGCGCGAGGATCGCCTGCGACTGGTCGGGCGGCGTGCTCTTTCCCGTGGCCTCGTCGAACAGCTGCTGTAGGTGTTGGTGCTCGACGTCTGGTCGAAGGTCTTCCGTCATGATTCGTCTCCGTGCATCTGTTGCTCGATGCATGCGCGCAGCGCGGTGCGCGCGCGGGCCAGCATCGATTTGAATCCCTGAGCGCCGATCCCTAGACGGGCGGCGGCATCGCGATACTTGATCCCCTCGACGTGGTGCCACTCGAGCGCCTGTCTGGCGCGGGGACCGAGCCGCGTGAGGCAGTGCCGCAGCGCATCGATCCGGTCGTCGTCGAGCGCGGTCGGGCTGTGGGCAACGAAACCGTCGACGGCGTCGGCCCAGTCGAGGTCGAGCGGTTGGCGGCGCCGGCGGCGGCCGATCAGCGCGTTGCGGGCGACACTGCGCAGGTAGGCCTTTGGATGGCGCAACTCCTCGCCGTCGCGCAGTGCCTCGGCGGCGCGCACGAACGCGTCTTGGGTGAGGTCGTCGGCTTCCTCGGGTGTGCCCCCCAACAGGCGCAAGTAGCGCCACACCATGGCCTGATGCGCGCGCACCAAGTCGGCCAGCGCATCGGTGTCCATCGGCCTCGCCCGGCGCCGCCCCTGATCGTCGGTCGGCGCGCGGCGGCGCGCGCGCGGTCGCTGCGCGATCGTCATGCTGACACAGTGCGCCAACCGGTCGAATGGGGTGCAGGACTTCGCGGTTTTTGCCCGTGCGGCCCGGCGCAGGCGTTGTGGACGGCGGTTGCGGTGCCAACGCGCTCGTCCGCAAATCGTTATGATCGAGCCGAGTTCGTTCCCGGCTCCAGGAGGTCGAGCGGTGCGAGAGTTCAGGTCGATGACGTTGGCTACGGTTCCCGCGGTGCTCGTAGCTGCTGTCTGCGGGCAGCCGAGTCTGCTGCTCGACCTCAACCAGAAGTCGATGGGCGGCGTGACGTCATCGAGTCCGGCGGCGTTCGTGACTCAGGGGGCCTGGGCGTTCTTCGCGGCCGGGTCCGGCGATTACGGCACGGAGCTGTACCGAACGCTGGGTGTGCCCGGATCGACGCAGCTGGTCGCGGACATCCGGCCCGGGATCAACGGCTCGACGCCGATCGACCTCGTGGTCCTGGGTACCGCGGTCTTGTTTACCGCGGACGACGGCAGCTCGGGGCGCGAGCTGTGGCGGTCGGATGGCACCGCTGCGGGCACCACGCTGCTGCTGGATGTGCGGCCCGGGTTGCAGAGCTCGGTCCCCACTTGGCTGACCGTGGTGGGCAACCACGCGTACTTCGCGGCCGATGATGGGGTGAGCGGCAAGGAGCTGTGGAAAACGGACGGCACGACCGCCGGCACCGTCTTGCTGCGGGATATCGGTCGAGGGTCGGCCTCGGGGCGGGTCACTTGGCTCACCGCGTTCGGTGCGAGCATCCTGTTCGTGGCCGATGACGGCGTCACCGGCGACGAGCTGTGGATCTCGGATGGAACCGCTGCAGGCACCCGTCTGGTGGCAGACATCAACCCCGGCCCGGGTTCGTCGTCGATCGCAGGTGTGGAAGTCGCGGGTCCCCTCGCGTTCTTCTCGGCGTCCGATGGTGCTTCCGGCCAGGAGCTATGGATCACGGATGGCACTGCCGCCGGCACGCGCCTCGTCCGGGATGTCAACCCAGGCTCCGGCTCGTCCTCTCCGACCGGGATGACGGCGTTCGGCAACCAGCTCTGCTTCGTCGCCCTTGACGCGGCGACCGGCGCGGAGCTTTGGATCACGGATGGCACGACGCCGGGGACGCGTTTGGTTGCGGATCTCGCGCCTGGCTCTGCGCGCTCCGATCCAAACGGGCTCACCGCCGTAGGCGCGCGGCTGTTCTTCGCCGCGCACACGCCGGCCAACGGCCGCGAGCTTTGGAGCACCGACGGCACCGGTGCCGGAACTGCGTTGGTCCGCGACATCGTGCCGGGAGTCGGTAGCTCGACACCCGCCAATCTCATCGAGCACGGCGGCCAGCTGTTCTTCACGGCTTCCGATGGGGTCACCGGCACCGAACCCTGGTTCAGCGACGGAACCACCGCCGGGACGGTGTTGTTGAGGGACATCTGGCCTGGCAGTCGCTCGAGTGGTCCGACCATGCCGTTCTCGCACGGCAGCCATGTGCTGTTTTCTGCTGACGACGGGGTGACCGGTGCGGAGCCGTGGACCAGTGATGGCACGGGGCCTGGAACAAGGCTGCTCGACGACATCGCGGCCCCGCCGACGGAGTCCGCGGCGATTCGAGATGCCGTCGATCTCGATGGGATTGCCTACTTCAGCGCGGATGACGGGTCTGTCGGTCGCGAGCTGTGGCGCTCCGACGGTACGGCCTCAGGAACGCGGTTGGTTGTCGACGTGTTGTCCGGCGGCCGAGGGTCGGGCCCGAGAGAGCTGGCGGTGGTGGGCGCGCGCATCTTCTTCGCGGCGTACGAAAGAACCGTGGGCGAAGAGCTGTGGGTCAGCGATGGGACTGCGGCAGGCACGCGCTTGGTCGTCGACTTGAACTCGGGTACCGCGGACTCGTCGCCCTCGCTGTTGGTGCCGCTGGGCGACAGGGTCGTGTTCACCGCGGACGACGGAACGCGTGGTCGCGAGTTGTGGATCAGCGACGGCACCGCCGCCGGCACGGTCCTGCTCGGCGACTTGAATCCCGGCGCTGGCAGCAGTCGGCCGAGCGATCTCGTCGCCGTCGGGTCGCGGGTCTACTTCGCTGCCGACTCCGGCGCGACCGGGGGCGAACCCTGGGTTACCGATGGCACTCCCGCGGGCACGATGCTCTTGGCCGACATCGCCTTGGGCTCACCGTCTTCGCAGCCGCGCGATTTCGCCTTCGTGGGTCCGTGGGTGCTGTTCGCTGCCACGGACGCCGTGGCTGGGCGTGAGCTGTGGCGCACCGATGGAACGCCCGCCGGAACGGCGCTGTTCTCGGACACCTTTCCGGGGTTGTTCAGCAGTGGGCCCAAGGACTTGGTGCGGGTCGGCGATCGCGTGTTCTTTGGCGCGCTGGATCCGGCGTCGGGGTTCGAGCTCTGGACCTCGGATGGCACCGTCGCGGGCACCCGCCTCGTCCGCGATTTGCGCCCCGGGATCGCGGGGAGCTTCCCCAGCAGCTTGGTGGCACTCGGCACCGAGGTCGTGTTCACCGCGGATGACGGAGTCAACGGGCTCGAGCTCTGGCGCTCGGATGGCACCGCCGCCGGGACGCAGCGCATCAGCGATTTGATCCCCGGGACCGCGGACCCTCGGATCGCGCACCTGACACCGGTCGGTAACCGTTGGCTTTGTTTCTCGGCCGAGGATGCCAACGGCGACCGCGAGCTGTGGATCAGTGATGGCACGGCGGCGGGAACCGTCCGCTTTGACCTGCACCCCACTGCGTCGTCGACGCCGCGGGACTTCCGGGTAGTGGGGCCATGGTTGTTGTTCAGCGCGGTGGACGAGCTCTTCGGTGAGGAGCCGTGGGTGATGCCGCTGGGCGCCACTGCGCATGGGGTCGGCGCCAGCTGCGCTGCCGGTGGCCGCGTGCCGTCCCTGGTGGCGGCACCGCCGCTGCTCGGTGCCGCGGCGCTGGTCCAGGGCTTCGACGCTCCGCCCGGTGGTGCCGGCGCGCTCTTGCTCGCCGCTCCGCGGCTGCCGCTCTCGCTCGGCTCGGGCTGCCATTTCCATCTCGACCCTGGCACGATGATCGTCGTGGCGGCCCCAGTGGTCGACGCTGCCGGCCGCTGGACCGCGACCATCCCCGTGCCTCCTACTCCCGCCTTGCTGGGGCTTGCCACCATGTTGCAGGCAGTGCTGCAGCCGAGTGCACTGCCGCTCGGTGCCGACGTGACCGCCGCGGTCCGCTGGACGCTCGGGCGCTGACTACAGTCCGCGCAACCAGTCCGGCCGCAGCGGCACTTCGCCAGCCAGCGCCGCATCGATCGCGCCGACGATCTTGGCCCGGTCGCGGGGTAGGCGGCCGCCGAGCGGCAGGTAGTTGGAGGCGTGGTTGGTGCGGAACAGCGCGTCCGACGGGGTGGCGCGGGCGACGAACTCCCGCAGCTCGCGCAGGAGCTGGTCGGCGGGCGGCACCGAGAAGCGGCCGCGCTGCTCCAGCGTCGCGATCGGGGTGCCGGGCACCACGGTCAGCGTCAGGGCGGCGAGAAACTCGGGGTCCATCGCCGTCGCCAGCGTCGCGGAGGCCATGGCGTGTTCCTCGGAGCGCTCGAGCCCGCCCGCGCCGAGCAGGAAGATCGCCGAGAGTCGCATTCCCGCCGCGTGCGCGGCATGCGCCGCGTCGATGTGCTGTTGCGGCGAGCTGCCCTTGGCGATCCGGCGCATGACCTCGGCGTCGCCGGTCTCCGGCCCGATGTAGAGCAGGCTGAGGCCGGCCGCTCGCAGCTGCTCGAGCTCAACGGCGGTCTTGCCGGTGATGTTGGTGGCCATCGCGTAGCAGCTCACCTGGCGCAACGCCGGAAACACGGCGTGGCAGCGTTCGAGCAGGCGCAGCCAGAGATCGGCACTCATGACCAGCGCATCGCCATCGGCGACGAACACCTTGGTCACCGACGGGCCGAGCTCTTCTCGCGCCATCTCCAAGTCCTGCTCGATCTCCTCCCAAGGCCGCACCGCGAACTCCTTGTCGCGGTACATGTCGCAGTAGGTGCACTTGTTCCAGGAGCAGCCCAGCGTGGCCTGCAGGATGTACGAGTGCGCCTCGCTCGGCGGCCGGTAGAGGCGACCCTGATAGCGCATGCCGGTCAGTCGCCGAAGCTGATGCCGAGGTCGCGCGCCGTCAGCACGGCGTCGCTGTCGAGGGGAACCGCCTTGCGGTTGGCGATCGCGTCCTCGAGCGGCACCGCGCGGATCACCGGCGGGGTGAGGGCGACCATCGTGCCGAACCTCTCCTCCGCGATCAGGCGCACGGCGGCCGCACCGAAGCGCAGGGCCAAGATCCGGTCGAAGGCGGTGGGCCGGCCGCCGCGCTGCAGATGGCCGAGGACCAGCGATCGCGTCTCCTTGCCGGTGCGTTGTTGGATCTGCGCGGCGACCAGCTCGGCGATGCCGCCCAGCCGGACCTCGCGCCCGACCTGAGCGGGACCGCGCACGGTCTCGGTGCCGCCGACCGGAATGGCACCCTCGGCGGCGACCACCAGCGCGAAGCGACGCCCGCGCGACTCGCGCAGTCGGATCTTGTCGCAAACCCGGTCGATGTCGAACGGGATCTCGGGCAGCAGGATCGCGTCGGCGCTGCCCGCGACGCCGGCGTGCAGGGCGATCCAGCCGGCGTGCCGGCCCATGACCTCGACGACGAACACGCGCTCGTGGGCTTCGGCGGTGCTGTGCAGCCGGTCGAGTGCATCGGTGGCGACCGAGACCGCGGTGTCGAAGCCGAAGGTGATCACCGTCGAGGCCAGGTCGTTGTCGATGGTCTTGGGCACGCCGACCACGCGCATGCCCTTGCGCGCCAAGTCGTGCGCGATGCGCATCGAACCATCGCCACCGATGGCGATCATCGCGTCGATCTCCAGCTCACGCAGGCTCTGGATGACCTCGTCCGAGCGGTCGCGCGTGGTCTCGGTGCCGTCGGCCTGCACGTGGGGGTAGCGGAACGGGTCGCCGCGATTGGTCGTGCCGAGGATCGTGCCGCCGAGGTGCGTGATGCCGCGCACCGACTCGCGGTCGAGGTCGAGCAGGTCGCGGGGGTGCAGTAGGCCGGTGTAGCTGCGCCGCACCCCGACCACCTCGTAGCCGCGCTCGAGCGCGGCGAGTACCGCGGCGCGCACCACGGCGTTCAGGCCGGGTGCGTCGCCACCGCCGGTGTTGATCGCGATCCGCATGCCGAGCAGTAGACCGCGGCTCCGAGCGCGGGGCGAGCCGCCAGCGGTCGTTATTGGCGAATCGCGATCGCCAGCCCGTTGGAGGCGGCGATGCCGAGCGGGCTGCACGCGGCGCCGGTCGCCGACTGCGCGTACAGCGTCGCGCCGATCAGCGCCGGCTGGGCGGGAATCGGCAACTCGGTGAGCGCGAGACCGCTGGAGTCGGCTTGCCAGGGCAGGCTGGCGGCGCCGGTGGGCGAAACCAAGACGGTGATGCCGGCGACGGGCACCGCGGCCTGCTGATTGCCGAGCAACAACAGACCGGCTGCTCCTGGTGTCGCGTTGCTGGTGCGGAGCGCGAACAGCGCGTTGCCGACCGAAGGCTCCGAGTTGGCGTCCAGCGCGAGCGCGGGCGCGCAGGCAGGGGTCGCACTGCCGTACGGCGTCGCGGCCTCGTCTCCGTCGCCGTTGCCGTCGAGGTCGCGGTCGATGCCGATGCGCCGTCCCGAGCCGACCGGCACGCCGGTGAAGGTCATCGTGCCGCTGTTGCTGACCAGGTCGGCGAGCAGCTCGGCGCGCGTGCGGTTGCCGATCGCGGCGAGGTCGGGCTGATACGCACCGTTGTCGTACCAGAAGCCGCGGGCGGCGCCGCCGTACTCTCCCTTGGCGACGAGATCGCAGTTGGCTTGGTCGGCCTGTTGCTCCAGCAAGTTGATCGTCGCCAGCACGCTCGGCGCCCCGGCCGTCGCGGCATCCACGGTCACCGAGAAGCCGACGATGGGAGCGATGCCGGTGTCCAGCTCGACCATCAGGTTCTCGAGCATCTGCTTGTTGTTGGCCTGCTGTGACAAGCTTTGGAACACCGGCTTGCTCAGCAAGTCGAATACGTCGTTGACCGAGCCGTCGTGCAGCAAGCCGAAGCCCGATGTGCTGACGCCTCCCACCGGCGTCCGGCCCTGTCGCTTGTAGATATTGCGGAGCTGCGGGACCTTGAAGTGCTGCGGCTCCTGTAGCACGAAGGCGGGGATGATGATGCCGTTGGTGCCGGTCGGCAGCGAGTGGCAGAACACGCAGGTGAAGTTGTTGGCAAAGACCGTGTTCTGGAAGAACAGCAGTCCTTCCGCTGCGCTCGTGCCGGCAGGTGTCGTGCTGTAGGTCCGATCGATGTTCTGGTTCGGGTTTGGCGGGAACGCCAAGGTCTCCATGAACGCGGCGTAGTCGTCCATGTCCGCGCCGCTGATCTCGGCTCCGCCCATGGTTTCGTCGAAGGCCGAGTTGAAGTCGACGAGGGTGGCTTTGTCACCGCGCCAGTGGAACGGCTGCGTGTCGGATGTGAGACCGCGCAGGGTCTGGGTGGTCATCGGCCCCTTCATCGGGTGCATGCGCAGCGTCAGCAGGCCGCCGGTGGTCACGCTCACCATCTGGCCACCGGGGTCGCCGAGGTCCCAGGCGAGACCGTCGATCTCGCCGTCGACGTGGCATGCCGCGCAAGAGGCCGTGCCGTTGCCGGACAGCTTGGCGTCGTAGAGGAAACCGCGGCCGTTCCGCACCACCGCCGGCGTCGGGTCGTAGCCGATGGGCATTTCGCCCAGCACCGCATCACTCGTGGTGTCGATCACTGCCAAGCTCATCGCGAGTCGGTTGAGCACGTACAGACGCGGCTGGCTGGGATGCAGGGCGAGGCCACGCGGCCCGCGCTTGTTGCGCGGATCGGCGGTCGCGCCGGCGGCGCCGAGCTCGATCATCGCGCTGCGGTTGCCGGCGGTGTCGAGAACCGCGACTCGGTCGGTGCCGAAGGCCGCGACGTAGAGCCGGTTGCCATCGGCCGACCACACCAGGTCGGTGGGCTGCGCGAGTGCGGTCGCGGTCGCGCCCGGGTTTGGTAGCACCGAGTAGTCGATGCCCGGGTTCAGGTCGAAGTGGGTCGTTTGCCCGCTGCCGGGGACGATCTTGGTCACGCGGTGATCGACGACGTGGCCGCGCAGGTTGGGCGCGAACCGCACCATGTTGAGCGACTCGTTGTTGGCGACCCAGAGCTCGCCGGTGGTCGGGTGCGGGGCGATGCCGAACAGGTGCGTGCCGACCGAGGTGTAGCGCGAGGTCACCGCGAGCCCGGCGACATCGATCTCGAAGACGTCGTAGTCGGGGAGGGTGATGCCGTGCGCAGCGGTCCACTGCGGGTCGTTGGCGTCGACGATCAAGCCCTGCGCCGGGGCGGAGGGCAGCGACGGGTTGGTCGGCAGCGGTGGGGGCGGCGCCTGGTCTTCCGGCACGATCGTCGTCCGATTGCCCGAGCGGTGGACGGCGACCCACACCGTGCTGCCGTCCGCGCTGCGCGCCAGAGCTCGCGGCTCCTCGCCGAAGATCGGGATCTCGGCCAGTTGGGTGTGGGTGATGGGGTCGAACACGCGCACCACGCGCGAACCGGAGATGCTGACCATCGCGACTTGCGGAGAACCGGCAAACACGACATCGGCTGGTTCGTCCTTGGCGAACACGGTCGCGATCACCGCGCCGCGGCTCAGCGAGACCACGCTGATCGAGTCCGACAGCCGATTGGTCACCCACACTTCGTCGCTGGTGCGCGGCGTCACCGAAACCGGTTCCAAGCCGACCGGGATCTCGTCGATCAGCACGGGCCGCGAAACGTTCTGCAGCGAGAACACTGCCAGCCGGTTGTCCGGTGTGTTCACGGCGAACAGTCGCGTGCCGTCCGCCGACACCGCCACCGGTCGCGTCTGCGGGCTCTCGAAGTTGACGAAGGGCGTCGGTTGGAGTTGGGCGGATGCCAGGGGTGTCAGCCCGATGAGGGCCGCGGTCGCGAGCGTCTTTTGCATGGCTGCTCTCTCGGGTGCGAAAGCGTGGCCCGCGGATGCAGGGCCGCGCTGATCATAGCCCGCATCCGCCGCCGCGGGTCACATGCGGTTGCGCAGCAGCAGCTCGAGGGCGCGTGCGCTGTTGCGCGAGATCGGACCACCCACTTCCGGGTCGTTCGGCGGTCGGTCCAGCGACAGCAGGTGCTGGATCACGTGCGAGGCCGCCTGACGGCCGCGCTCTGGAAACTCCGGTTCCGACAGAGTGGACACCAGGGCGTTGGCGACGGTCAGGCTCTTGGTGCGCAAAAGTGCCTTGACCAGATCGTCGGCGACGGGCTCCCGGCGCAGCTCGCGCAGGATCTCGGCGACCGCTTCGCGTTCGACCATGTCCAGGTAGCGCGTGTCGACCTTGCCGCGCATCGCCCGCACGATGTCCGAGACCTGGTCGAGATTGCGGCGGTACTCGGTGCCGAACGCCAGCGACAACACCTGCTGCAGGATCTTGTGTTCGTCCTCGAACCCCAGGCACCGCCCCTGGCCTGCTCCGGCGATGTCCTCGAACGAGCGCCGGGCCTCGGCATTGAGATGCTGCCGGCCGCGCACCGAGGTGACGATCGCGTGCACTTGGCTCCGGCCGTCGGAGGAGAACGTGCGCAGCAGCCGATCGAGCTTGTCTTTGTCGTGCTCGTGCGCGGGCGCGTCGCCGATCAAAACGACGACGCGGCGCGCGCGGACTTGCCACGGCTGTTGCATCGCGGCGCGAATGCCCTGCAATACCGCCTCGGGTTGATCGCCACCGCCGTCGGCCTCGATGACCTGCATGAAGTTGATCGTCCGGTAGACGTCGTCACTGAGCGGTACGGCCCGCGTCAAGTACTCCTCCTCGGGATCGACGTCGCGGTAGGTGACCGCCCCCATGCGCGCGGCGGGCACCAGCGCGTGCAGGACCTCGACCATGTGCGCGATGCGGTCCTTGGTCGCCCGCAGCACGCTGCTCATGGAGCCGGTGCTGTCGAACACGAACATGATCTCCAGTCCCGAGCGCCGCATCTCGGTGACCTTGCTCTTGAAGCCGCCGCCGCCGACGCCGGCGCGGCCGAGGATCCCGTTCGCAGAGCCGGTGACGCGCTCGCCCCAGTGGGCTCCGCCGTTCTCCGTCACCGGGCGTTGTTCGGCAGTCGGCCCGGTGTCGGCGGCCGGCTCCGGCTCATCGATCTGGTTCTCGCCGAGATCGTCGCGCAGCTCGATCTCCGGCGGATGCTCCTCGCGCAGCTGCAGGTCGTTGGGGGCGAAGTCTTCCTCGGGCAGATCGGTGTCGGGCAGCTCGTCGGCGCGGCCGATCGGGATCACGTCGGCGACCTTCTCTACTGGCGTCACCAGCAGGTGATGCAGCAAGAAGAGGAGAACGGCGTGGATCAGCAGAGAGAGGGAGAACCAGGGCGCCCGGCGGAGCTCCTCCGCCATGATGTCGGTGAACGGCGCGTGCTGGCGGTGCCGGAGGGCGTGGCCGCCGCGGCGCAGACCCAGCGCGGGCGCTCCCCGGGCCAGGGTGAACTCGAGGTCGCCGATCTGCAGCGTGCTGCCGACGCGGAGTGTGTGCTGTTCGACGCGGGCACCGTCGACCAGAGTGCCGGCTTCGGTCTGCAGGTCGGTCAGCTCGACGCCGTCGTCGACGACGCGCAGCTCGCAGTGCCGGTCGCCGACCGAGGGGTGGCTGACCCGCAGCGCGCACGCCGGGTCGCGGCCAACCGTATAGGTGACCCCGCGGCGCAGCCCGAACCGCGTGTCGCCCAGCACCAGCACGAACGTCGAGGCGGGATTCATGCGGAGTCGGGCTTCCTGCGGAGGGGCCAGGTGAGCCCGAGCGAGGATCGGATCGCGGCGCGCACGGCCAGCCAGTCTAGTGGGTTCTGCCGATCGGGTAACCGTGCTCCGGCCCGGCTTCTGTCGCGTGGGCTGTTTTCCGGGCCGCGGGGTCCGCGTCGTCTGTTGCGCTCGGCCGAGCCGCTGGCCAACATGAGCGCGCGCCCCAACCGCGTGTCCCGGGGCGCGTTGCTTCGTTTGGCTCCACGGCTCGAGGGCGGCGTCTTGCTCAAGGTGATCGCAGGTGATTTTGGTGGTCGGGTGCTCAAGACGGCGCGCGGCCGGCTGACCCGACCGCTGCGCGCCCCGGTGCGCGAGGCGTTGTTCAACGTGCTGGGCGATGCCGTGGTCGATGCCGAGGTCTGGGATCTCTTCGCCGGCACCGGGGGCTCGGGCATCGAGGCCCTGTCGCGGGGGGCGCGGCGCGTCAGTTTCCTCGAGAAGAGCAACCAGGCGCTGGTGGTGCTGCGCGACAACCTCGAGCAACTGGCCCTCGACGACGGCGACCGCGCGCGGGTGTTCAAGGCGGACGCTTGGCTGGCCGACGTCCCAGAGCTCGTCGAGCCGCCCGATTTGATCCTGTTCGACCCGCCCTACGCCGCCGTTGCCGAGGACCCCTCGCTCGCAGTGCACCGCGCCACCGCACTCGCCGAGCGGATGACCGATGACGGGCTCTTGTGCTTCCACTTCGAGGAGGGCCTCCTCGATGTCGACGATTTCGACGAGGACTTGGACGTCGACCTCCGCCGCTGGGGGCGGACCGCGATGGCGATCCTCAGGCGGCCCGTAGCCGGCTCCTAGGGCGTTCCGCGGCGCTTTGCCGCGCGAGGTCAAGCCGGCCGACGCCGACTGCCGATATCCAGCACGGGAGTGGGGAGCGCTTTGCGTGAGCCCCGCTCTCGAGCCACGCAACAGGGAAGAAGCACCATGACCACCTCAGATTCTCGGGTGGATCGGATCGTCGACGAGTTGATGGAAAGATCTCTCAGCAAGGAAGAGCGCATCGCTCTTCTGCGCGAGCTGGTCGAACACGGAGACGATGTACCCGACGAGATCCTCGAAGTGGCGCTGCGGCGGCTGATGCAACGTCTGACCGACTAGGGCTGAGGCGAACACGAGGCCTCGGAGCAAGGGGTAAAGCAGTCATGAACAACCTGGCGACCAAGGTGGCGATGCTCGCGGTGTTGGGCACGCCGTGCTGGGCGAACGGCGACGACGAGAAGCTCGCGCCGGTCGTCAAAACCACACTCACGGAGATTCGGCAAGCGCCCGAGTCGTTCAAGGGTGTCCACGTCGAGCTGGTTCTGCAGTTCGCCTCCATCGGGCGCATCCAGAACCCGTTCTTCACGCGGTTCATCGCCAGCGACTTCACCAACTTCCACGCTTGGGCCGACGAGCAGCCGATCTGGCAGCGCGAGAACTACGACGACGTGTTCGGCCTGCTGTTCATCTCGAAGGACAACGCCGAGCTGCAGGACGTGTTCCAGCTGCGCACCTACGACCGGCTGCAAGTGCGCGCCGTGGTGCGCAACACGTTCCAGGGCCAGCCGTGGATCGAGGTGATGAGCTTGGCGTCGTTGGACGGCAAGGTCGACAGCGCGACTCTGTCGCACATGTATCGCGGCGAGGAGCACATGAAGCGGCGGCAGTGGAGCCGGGCGATCTCCGAGCTGTCGTTGGCCCCGCTGGGAGAGGCGCCGAACCACGTCCGCGCCAACGTGCACAAGAGCATCGGCGTGTGCTACCTGCGCATGGGCGAAGCCGCGCCGGCGGCGGACCACCTGGCGCAGGCCAACACCCTGCAGCAGGGCGCGGATGACGAAGTGCAGCGGCTGCTGCAGACCGCGGTGGTCTCGCCCGAGCTCGGGCTGGACCGCGCCGTCGACGCGCAGAAGGTGCCGGACTACGCCCGGCCGATGTGGGAGGCGTTCGAGGACGCCAGCGCGGCGCCGCCGACCGCGCGGTAGCGGAAGCACCCCAGGCGCGCGCGGGGACGCGCGCCAGCGGCCGGAGCGGCGGGTTTTGCCGGCCGCTTCGAAACTCGGGGCTCGCCCCGGGGTTGCGAGGCTCTATTTTGCGCGGTGCCGCCCACCGGCCCGACCGCGCGCCCCGCAATGAACCTCCCCACCAGCGCCATCGCCGATCCAGCCCCGACGTCCAGCCACGCCGTCGCCGGGGTTGGGCTCTACCGCTACGCCGTCGGCGTGGTGGTCGCGGTGTTCCTGCTGATCAAGGTGGGGGCGATGGTGACCAGCACCGGATCGGGGTTGGCGTTCGAGGACTGGCCCCTGTCGGACGGCTCGTGGTGGCCGCCCGACATGCGTCTCGATCAGCTGCTCGAGCACGGGCACCGTGCCGTCGGCATGGCGATCGGCCTGCTGACGCTGGTGCTGACCATTTGGATCGGCGTCGTCGAGCGCCGCCAGTGGTTGCGTTCCCTCTCGATCGGGTTGCTCGGGTTGGTGTGCCTGCAGGGCTACATTGGCGGCAAGGGCGTGCTCTTGGGGCTGCCGGCCGTCACCTCGGTGACGCACGGTGTTCTGGCGCAGGTCATTCTCTGTCTGCTGGCGCTGGTTGCGTTCGCGCTGTCGCCGGCCTGGGCGTCCCGGCACCCGGCCGCTGCGCACGAAGTCGCGACCGCGCGCAACCTGTCCGCATTCGCGCTGATGCTGGTGTTCGTGCAGCTGGTCGCCGGCGCGATCCTGCGCCACACCAACGCGCAGGGCATGTTGTGGTTGCACATCTTCAACGCGGTCGTGGTCGCTCTGACGATCGCCATTGCGGCGATGTACTGCGGCACGCGGTTCGGTGACCGCGGCTTTCGGGGCACGACGCGATGGGTGCTCGTGCTGCTGTTGGTGCAGCTGGTGTTGGGGTTCGTGGCGTTGCTCGTGCGTCGGGTGAAGGACCCCTCCAACATCGAGTACTTGGGCCGCAGTGTCCTGGTGACGGCGCACGTCGTGGTCGGCGCGCTGTTGTTCTTGAGCGCGGCGCTGCTTCTGTATCGGACGTGTCGCAACCTGAAGCCGATACCTTGAGTGGGCGCGCGCCGGCCGGCGCTGCGGGGCCACGCCTCGTCGCCTACGTCGAGCTCGCCAAGCCGCGGTTGTCGGCGTTGGCGGTGTTCGCGGTGTTGGCCGGTCTCTATCTGGGCACCGAAGCGCCGGCCGTCGAGATCGTCTTGACCTGCGTGGCGGCGACCTTCTTGGTCGCCGCCGGTGGCAACGCCCTCAACATGTGGATCGAGCGCGAGTCCGACCGGCGTATGCCGCGCACGGAGGGGCGTCCGCTGCCGAGTGGCCGACTGTCGCCCGCGGCGGTGCTCGGCTTCGGTCTGATCAGCGCGGCGGTCGGTTTGGCGGCGCTGGCCCTGGTGACCAACTGGCTGGCGACCGGCGTCTGTGCCCTGATCTTTGCCACCTACGTCGGGATCTACACTCCGCTCAAGCGGGTGACCACGCTCAACACGCTGGTCGGCGCGGTGCCCGGAGCGCTGCCACCGCTGGTCGGCTACGCCGCGGCGCGTGGAATGCTCGACCTGCGCGCGGGGATCCTGTTCCTGCTCCTGTTTCTGTGGCAGATCCCGCACTTCTTGGCGATCGCCTTTCGCTACCGCGAGGACTACCGCGCCGGCGGCATGGTGATGCTGCCGGTCGTCGATGCCGACGGACGTTTCACCGGCGCGCAGATGGTGGCCTACACCTTCGCGCTGGTCCTGGTCAGCCTCTACGCCTACCTCATCGGTCTCGCCGGTCCGCTCTACTTGGTGGCCGCGATGTTCTTAGGCGTGCTGTTCTTCGTGCCGGTGGTGCTGGCCGCGGTGTTTCGGCGCGAGAGCGCCATGCTGCTCACCTTCTGGGTATCGATTGCCTACTTGCCAGCCCTGCTCTCGGTGATGGTCATCGATCGGAGAATGGGATGACTGGCGCGCTCGCGGTGCACGCTGCCGGCGTCGGCTTCCGCTACGGCGATCGGGTCGCGTGCGACGACATCGGGCTCGAGGTCGAGCCCGGCGCGGTGCACGGCGTGCTCGGTCCCAACGGGTCCGGCAAGTCGACGTTGTTCAAGGTGCTGTGCACGGCATACCCGATCCAGCGCGGCACGGTTTCGGTGTTCGGCGAGGATCTGGCGACCCGGGTCGACGCGATTCGCTCGATGCTCGGGGTCGTGTTCCAGAGCGCCGCGCTGGACGGTCAGCTCACGGTCGAGGAGAACCTGATCTGCGCCGGCAACCTGTTCGGCCTGCGCGGTGGTCCGCTGCGGGCGCGGGTCGCCGAGGTCGCGGAGTGGGCGGGCGTGCGCGACCGGGCTGCGGACCGGGTGGCGGCGCTGAGCGGCGGGCTGCGACGCCGGGTCGAGATCGCCAAGGCGCTGCTCCCCGCGCCGCGTCTGCTGCTGCTGGACGAGCCGAGCACAGGCCTGGACCCCGGCGCGCGCATCGACTTGTGGCGGCTGCTGCGGGCCTCCGCAGGACTCACCGTCCTGTTCACCACGCACTTGATGGACGAAGCCGAGCAGGCCGACGGCATCACCATCCTGACCGAGGGGCGGGTGGTCGCGGCGGGGCGTCCGGCCGACCTCGTGCAGGAGGTCGGTGGCGTGGTGCTCGAGGCGTCGTGCGAGGAGCCCGAGGCGGTCGCGGCACGCGTCGAGGAGGTGCTGGGCGTCGCGCCGGTGATCGTCGGCCGCGCGCTGCGGGTCGAGAGTCCGGACGCCCACCGCATGGTCGGTCCCCTGGTCGACGCGCTCGGATCGCGGCTGGCGCGGGTCTCGGTGAGCCACGCTTCGCTCGAGGACGTCTACATCCGCAAGACCGGTCATCGGTTCTGGACCGCGGAGGACGCGCGATGACGACCAGCGGTGGCCTGGCGGTGTCGGCGTTGTGGTGGCGCGAGATCCGGCGGTTCTTGCGCAGTCGCGCGCGGGTGTTCAGCTCGCTGGGCCAGCCGATCCTGTTCTGGATCCTGCTCGCTGCGGCGCTGGGCAATGCCGAGTTCCGCGCCGGAGACCTCGACTTCTCGCAGACCAGCTACGGCGAGTTCTTCTTCGTCGGCGCGCTGACGATGATCGTGCTGTTCACCTCGATCTTCGCCACGATCACCGTCATCGAGGACCGTCTCACCGGGTTCCTGCAGGGAGTGTTGGTAGCGCCGGTGGCGCGCTGGGCGATCGCGCTCGGCAAAATCGGCGGTGGTGCCACGCTGGCGTTCGGCCAGGCATTGCTGTTCTTGTGCTTGGCGCCGATGGCCGGGGTTCCGCTGACCTTCGAAGGCGCGCTGCTGGCGGCGCTGGCGTTGGCGCTGTTGTCGTTCGCGCTCACCGGGCTCGGCTTCACGATCGCCTGGCTGATGCAGAGCACTGCGGGTTATCACGGCATCATGATGGTCCTGCTGATGCCGATGTGGCTGCTGTCGGGATCGCTGTTCCCCGCGCAGGGCGCGCATCCCGTGCTGGCCGCGGTCATGACGCTCAACCCCATGAGCTACGGCCTGGCGGCCCTGCGCTACGCCCTGTACGGAGCGGAGGCAGGCGCCGCGCAGGGCTTGCCGCAGCCGGCGCTGGCCTGGGGGATCACCGCGGCGTTCGCGTTGATCATGTTTCTCGCCGGCGTCGCCGTCGTCCATCGCCGCTCCGTCCGAGACGCCTGACCGTGACCTACGCCAATCTCGCCGACCTCAACGCCATCCTCAACGGGATCGCCTTCACCCTGATCTGCGCCGGTTTGATCGCCATCAAGCGCGGCGACGAGCGCCGCCACGTGCGGCTGATGCTCGCCGCGGTCGGGGTCTCGACGTTGTTCTTGATCAGCTACCTGATCTACCACGCCGAGGTCGGGTCGGTGGCGTTCGAGGGGCAGGGAGCAGTGCGCTGGTTCTACTTCGCCCTGCTGATCTCGCACATCGTGCTGGCGGCGCTGCAGGTGCCGCTGATCATCGGCACCGTGATCCTCGGCCTGCGCGATCGGCGCGCCGCACACCGGCGTTGGGCGGTGATCACAGCTCCGGTTTGGCTCTACGTCTCGCTGACCGGCGTCATCGTCTACCTGATGCTGTACTGGCTGCCGGTGTAGCGCGGCGGTCGAAGCCGCCTACGGCTGCAGGCGGAGCTGCACGCTGCTGCTGGCGCAGGCGTGGCCCGCGCCGCCGTCGAGGGCCACCGCTTGCAGGTAGTAGCGGGCGTAGCGCAGAGCCGCGACGTTGGGGACGCGCAGCGGAAGGGCGATGGGTGCCGCCACGAACGGACCACTCAAGAGCGCGGCCAGCGAAGTCGGATCGAGCAACAAGCGGTTGCACAGTGGGTCCGGGTTGCCGAGCGGCAGCGGCAGGTTGGCTGGCAGCGCGGCGCCGGCCAGGACCCACGCATCGGCGGCCGTGGCGGCAAACGGCGGGGTGATCTCGACGGTCACGGTTTGGCCGAGCACCGGCGGCTGGAGCAGGCGCAGGCCGCGCTGGAGGCGCAGCGCCGCCAGCAGCTGCGCGGCGTCGGGCCGCAGGCCGATCGCCTGGCCCGGGCTCAGTGGGGTGCCCCAGCTGCGCAGTGCCGTCCGCATCGCGCGGGGGTCGAGGGTCGCCGCGACGGCCGGCGGGAGCTGGGCCCGCGCGGCTGCGACCAGGCCGGTGGCCACCCCGGCCACCATCGCGCTGGCGGCCGATGTGCCGCCAAACGTCGCGGTGTAGGCCTGGCGCGGATCGTTGCCGGCGAGCAGCAGATCGCCGTAGCCCGTGGTGACCACCGAGAGGCCCCAGCCGTTGGTATCGACGCGCGCGCCGTGGCACGAGGTCGGTGCTCGGGTCGATGATCCCGCGTTCGTGCTGCCGACCAAAATGGCGCCCGAATCGCGGATGCTCGGATCGAAGCGACCGCCCAGCTGCGGGTCGCCGAGGTCGAAGCCGCCGTTGCCGGCCGGCTCGACCACGATGACACCGAGCGCCGTGGCGTTTTGGATCGCATCGAACTCGGCCTGCTCCCACTCCACCGGCCCGAAGCCCAACGGCGTGTTGGTCTGTGCCTCGATCAACAGCACGTCCTGCGCGGACATCGCCGCCAGCGCGGTGACGATCGCGCCCGCCACGCTGTAGCCGCCCGGCAGGGCGGTCACCAGGCCGAGGTTGGCGTCGGGCACCAGACCGCTGACGCCGAACTCGTCGTTGTCCGCGGCGAGGATGCCCCCGACCGCGGTGCCGTGGTCTTCGCCGACCGCCGCGGCCGGCGGTGGACCGATCAGCGCACCGGGCCGCAGGGTGGCGCAGTCTTCGTGGTCGAGGCGCCAGCTGACCTCGATATCGACCACGCGCGCACCCCGCCCCATGCCGCCGGTCACCTGCTGCAGCGCGAACGCGTCGACCCCGGTCGGCGCGACCCCGCGCCAGCTCTGCTGGCCGACCAGGCTTGGCGTCACCGGCGCGAGGTCACCGGGTGATGGTGCGCGCCGCGCGGGCGCATACGCGGTCGCGACGCCGGGCGCATCGCGCAAGTCTGCCAGCAGCGCGACGACGTCGTTGGCGCCGCGGGTCGGCACCCGGAAGTACTGGCGCAAGTCCGCCGGCATCGGCGCGCCCGCGGGCAGCGCCCGGCGGACCCGGTCGCGCAGGGTGGTCAGCGCATCCCGCAGGTTGGCGAAGTGGGGCTCGATGACCCGCCCGTGCAGGGCGGCGCGCGCGCGCACCAGCGCGTGGTCCGGGCTGGCCAGCGCGCCGTCGGGCGCGCGCCGGATCCGGATGCCGTCGTCGAACTTGACCAGCACGAAGTCCGTGCGCTGCCGTGCCGGATCGAGCCCCGACCCCGGCGCGTCCTGCGCCGACACACTCGCCGCCAACAGGGTGGTGGCGAGGGGTCCGAGCGCTGCGTTACGGGTCATGGCGGCGCGCCAGCGAGCATCCGGCGCTTCTAGGACATTGTATCCCCGGCGCGGACGGACGGTCACTCGCCCGCTTCTCGGCGCGGCGGCAGGGGCTGACGGCTGCTGCGCATGCCGAGTCCGCGGATGCGGTGGCGGCCGGGAGTGGCGGCGTGGCCGCGCATCCAGAGCGCCATCTCGCCGGTCTCGGTCGGGATCTCGAGATCGAACTCCGCGATCCCGCCGCCGGGTACTACGACGTCCACCTCCCGGACGGAGAACACCCCCTCGGTCTCGTAGCGCGCCTCGCGGAGCTGCAGCGGTGTGGCGCAGCGCGAGCGCAACTGGACGACGCACCGATCTCTGCCTGCAGCGCTCGGCGCCCGGTTCCGCACCTCGACCTCGAGCGGCGCGACCGCGGGCAGCTCCGGGTGCGCGTTGATCTCGATGGCGGACCACTCCCGCACGTCGATCGGTGCACTGTCCTCGGGGTTCAACACGACGCTGCAGCCGCCATCGGATTCGTTGGCGCGCTCGGCGGTCTCGAGCAGGAGCTGCGCCAAGAACCGGAGCGCCGAAGGCGTGCCCTCGATGCAGGCGTACGAGCGCTGCTGGGCTTCGATGCTTCGATCGACGCGCACCATCGCGGTGGCGGTGCGGAAGCGCAGGCTCGAGGGCGGCAGCTCTTTGAGAAGTGCGTTGGCGGACGTGGACATGGGGGCACCGTGGCGAGGGAAATGCGAGGTCCCGGGAACGGACAGATACTAGGATGAGTCGCCTTGCATCGTCGCCCGCGATCGCGGCGACCGCCGCGACCTCGTGCACATCAAGAAGGGCCAACGCTGGCACAGTCTCACCGAGCCGGAGCTGGGTCTCGGCTTGGTGCTTGCCGCCGACCACCGCGAGGCCGTAGTGCGATACCCGGCGCGCGACGTCGAGCGGCGCTACGCGATCCCGGATGCGCCGCTGGCCCGCGCGCGGCTCAGCGTCGGCCAGCGCGTGCGGCGCGACGGCGGCGAGGGCTTCGTGATCGAAACGGTGGTCGAGGAGGGCGACCTGCTCTACTACGAGGGCGAGGGCCAGCGGCTGGCGGAGACCGACATCGACGCGGCGTTGGACGTGGCCACGCCCGAGAACCGGCTGCGCACCGGCCAGCTGGACGAACCGGCGCTGTTCGATCTGCGCGGCGCCGCGCTCGCGCTGCGGCACGCGATGCTGAGCTCGCCCGCGCGCGGCTTCATCGGCGGCCGCATCCAGCTCTTCGAGCACCAGCTCTCGATCGCCCGCGATGTCTGTGACCGCCACCGCGTGCGGGTTCTGCTCGCCGACGAGGTCGGCCTGGGCAAGACCATCGAGGCCCTGCTGATCCTGCACCGGATGCTGCTCACCGGGCGCGTCGAGCGGGCTCTGGTACTGGTGCCGCCGGCCCTCGTGCACCAGTGGCTGGCCGAGGCGTACCTGCGCTTCAACCTGATCCTGCGCGTCGTCGGGCGCGATACCTGGGCCGACACCGCGCCCGAGGCCGGCGCGACCGGCGAGGGACTCGACGTCTTGGCGACCGGCCAGCTGTTCGTGTGCCCTCTGGCCGGCGACATCGACGCGGCGCTGCGCGCGTCGGAATGGGATCTGGTGATCGTCGACGAGGCCCACCACCTCGAGCTCGACAGCGCCGAGTTCAGCCTGGTCGCCGAGCTCGCCGCGCGCGTCGATCACTTGGTGATGCTGAGCGCGACCCCCGATCGCGACGGCGAAGAGGCCCACTTTCGGCGCTTGGCGTTGTTGGACCCGGTGCGCTTTACCGACCTCGAGCGGCAGCGGGCGGAGACGCGGGACTTCAGCGCGCTGGCGGACACCGCCGAGCGCTTGGCCGGCGATGCGCCGTTGACCGAAGCCGATCACGAGCTCCTGCGCGCGCGGTTGACCGGCGCCGATCGCGCGCCGCTGCTCGCGTCGGCGGCGACCGACGCGGCCGCGCGGCGCACGCTGCTCCGCCGTTTGCTCGACCTGCACGGTTTGGGGCGGGTCATGTTTCGCAACGTGCGCGCGCGCATTCCGGGCTTTCCGCAGCGAACCGTGCAGCCTGCGGTCCTGGAGGGGGATGTCGCGCGGATGCGGCGCGAGTTCTCGGCCGATCGCGGCTACGACACGCGCTACCGGTTGACCAAGATCGAGGCCGACCCCCGCGCGCGCTGGCTGCTGTCCTTCGTCGACGCGCATCCCGGCGAGAAGGTGCTGGTGCTGTGCACCGGCGTCGCCAAGGTGGAGGCCTTTGCCGGGGCGCTCGAGTCTCGCCAGCGGCCGATTGCCCGCTTCCACGAGAAGATGAGCGGCATCGAGCGCGATCGGCAGGCGGCGTGGTTCCTGGCCAATGACGGGCCGGTGCTGTTGATCAGTTCGGCGATTGGCGCCGAGGGCCGCAACTTCCAGGTCGCGCGGCACCTCGTGTTCCTGGATCTGCCCGAGCCCGCCGACCGCCTGGAGCAGTGGATTGGGCGCATCGATCGCATCGGCCAGGGCGACGAAGTGCGCCTCCACCCTCTGGTCGTGCGCGGCTCACCGCAGCACCGGTTGTGTCGGTGGCACGACGAGGCACTGTCGGTCTTCACACGACCTTGGCACGGTTCGCCGACCATCGACCGCGAGTTCGGCGACGACCTCACCGCGGCGTTGCTGGCCGACGACGACGCAGCCATCGACGCCTTGATCGAACGGGGGGCGGCGCGCAATCGCCAGATCCTGGCCGAGCTCGAAGCCGGCCGCGACCGGCTGTTGGAGCTGACTTCGTTCGACGCGGACGCGGCGCGGGCGCTGGCCGCGGCGATCGATCACGCCGAGGACAGCCGCCAGCTGCAGGAGTTCATGCTGGGGGCGTTCGAGGCCGGCGGCCTCGACCTCGAGCGCATCGGTCCGCGCAGCTACGCCGCGCGCGCCGGCGATGACTACCTGCGACCGTTCCCCGGCTTCATCGGCCAGGAGATGGCGTTCACCTTCGACCGCGCGGTCGGGCTGGAGCACCCCGAGCGCGTGCTCCTGACTTGGGATCACCCCATGGTGCGCGACACGGTCGACGAGATCCTCAGCCGCGAATCGGGCAATGCCAGCACGGGCGCGATCGCCGGCGAGGCGCAGGGACTGTGGCTGGAGGCCCTGTTCGTGGTCGAGCCCACCGCCGCCCGCGAGCTGCGCGCCGACCGCTTCCTGCCACCGACTCCGGTGCGCGCCGCCGCCGACGCCACCGGTGCGCCTGTTGACCCGATCGCCGCCGGCACCACGCTGCGACCGATCGCGGCGGAGCTGCTCGAGAACGACGCCATCCAGGAGCGCATCGCCGACATGGTGGCGGCCGCCCGCGCCCGCGCCGAGGCCGAGGTGCCGGCGATCACGCGCGAGGCGGTGGCGCGCATGCGCGCCGAGCTCGATCCGGTCGTCGCGCGCCTCGAGCAGCTGGCAGCGCACGAGTCGGAGGTCGCCCGCACCGAGCTGGCCGCCGCCCAGGCCGAGCGCGAGACCCTGACGGCGGCGCTGGCGACGGCACGCGTGCGGCTCGACGCGCTGCGGCTGGTGGTGTGCAGTGGCTGATCGGTGAGTGGTTCTCCAATGAGCCGCGGGAGGTTCCCGAAGTGTGCCGGTTCTCCGCTCGTCTATATCGGTAGCGGAGTGGTTGTCGCGGCCTGCGGTCTAGTCGCGCTCGTGCTGTTCGGGGTTGGAGACAGCGAAGGACTGGTGGACTGGGAGGCAGCGGTTGCTGCGGTGCCGCAAGAGACGGCGCTGCGCACCCAGCCAGGCGGCCATGTCTATGCCGAGCGGGTGCCGGTGCATGCGCGGAGCGCGAGGGCTTCGCCGGAGTCGGATCCGGCCACTGCAGACAGCACCTTCCCTTTCAAGATAGACCTCATGGGAAGAGTTGCGGGTCCTGAGGACTATCCGCGGTTCCACGTGTTCCAACACGGGAAGCATCCGAACGATCCGGGAATGGAACGTTCTGTCCGGCTGGGAGAGGTCACCCTGCTCCCGAGGGGAGACTACGTCGTTGTGTGCCGAAACCGGCGCGTTGCTACCGCGCTCGGCTGGGAGTCGCCGTCGCGGAAGGTGGTCGTCGACGGGCCAACCGAGTTGACGCTGCGTTCTTCCGAAGGAATGACGTATCTGGCGATCAGGGTAAAGGCTGGCTCGGGGGTGTATGAGGGGCCAGCGAGCTTCCGTTTCACGGACGGTGTTGAACGCTGGAGGGTCGAGCACAAGGGTCTTCGAGAAGGCCACTTCGGCGCATGGCTCGCAAGGGATAGCCGGACGACCATAGTTGTTGAGATTCCGGGCCTTGGCCGCGCCGAAACAGCAGTTGAGCCAAGTAGGGTGCGTGCCGTCGAGGTCGTCGTGGAGTGACCTGGCACGGGTGCGTCACCGCGTCGCTTCGAGGTGCACGATGTCGCGGCGCCGGTAGGAGCCCGCCTCGCCTCTGCGCGTCGAGATCTCGAGCACCAACGAACCCGGTGGTAGCACGCCGATGGCGATCCTCAGCGGCGTGTCGGTGATCACCTGGGCGACCATCCCATCGGGCGCGATCTCGGTCACCCACGCGCGGATGCGGCCGTCGGGGTCGGCAGCCGTGACCCGATCCACGCGCAGGGTCCAGCCCGGAGTCGGCATCGGCACCGTGGTGTTGACGGCGAACTGCAGCGGGTGCGACTCCATCACTTCGATCGAGAGCGGTCCGACCCAATTGGCGGCGGCGCGCAGCGCAGTCGCCGCCTCGTCCGCGGCGGGAGCGCGCGGTTCTGGTGCTGTCGCGCCGGCCAAGAGAACGGTGAGCGGAACCTCCCACAGGACCCAGGCGTCCGTCAGGGTGTTGCCGGGCACTGCACCCTGCGTCAAGACGCGGCTGTGGAACGCGCGGCGCAGAGGCACTTTGGCGCGGTCCACCGCGTCGGCCACCGCCACGAGCTCCCGGCTGTCGGCCGGCACGGCCAAGCGGTCGGCAAGCAGCCGTACCAGCTGGTGTCTGGAGGGTTGTGCCGCTTGGGTCTGTGCGATCGGGGCACCGTTGGAGCGGCCGGTGGTGCAAAAACGCAAGAAGCCGGCGCGCTGCGGTGGATCGGCGCACCAGGCCGGCGCGTCGGCGACGGTCTCCCAGGGTGGCGGTTCCTGTGCACCGAGGTCGGCGGGCGGTTGCATCATCAAGGAGGCGGCGATGAGGAGGGTTGGCGTGGGGCCGGCGGACGAGATCGTCATCGAAGGGGGAACGAAAGGTGAGGGGCCGGGTTCCGGATTGGTGCGGCTGCGGCGCTACGATGCGGCCAATGTTGCAGACCCTCAGCGTGCGGGACCTGGCGTTGGTGCGCGAGGCGGAAATCGAGCTCGGCGAGGGGCTCAACGTCATTTCCGGTGAGACCGGTGGTGGCAAGTCGCTGGTGATCACCGCGCTCAAGCTGCTGCGCGGCGGCAAGGCGGCGCCGGGTCTGGTCCGCCATGGTGCCGACACGCTGCGCGTCGATGCCGAGTTCGCGCTCGGCACCGGCGAGCGTTCGCTGGCCGTCGGGCGGCTTCTCGACGAGGAGTGCGGGTTGCCCGTCTCGCTCGACGACGACGGCATGCTGTTGGTGACCCGGATCGTCGACGCGCGGGGCCGCAGCAAGGTGCGCGTCAACGACCGGCCGACGACCCTCGCCACGCTGCGCACTCTGGGGGCGTGGCTGCTCGAGATCCACGGGCAAGGCGATGCGCGCGCGCTGATGCGCCCCGAGATCCAGGCCGAGACCCTGGACGCCTTTCTGGGGACCGGGGCATTGCGGCAGCGCTTTGCTCGAGCGCTGCGTGAAGCCCGGCGCTTGCGCGCGCAGTTGGCCGAGGCGACCAGCGGCCAGCGCGACCGTCTCGCCCGGGTCGAGTACCTGCGCTATCAGCTGGCCGAACTCGACGAGCTTGCGCTGCAACCGGGCGAGCTCGCCGCGATCGAGCAGGAGCAGCGAGTGCTGGGCAACCTCGACCATCTGCGGTCGCTGTTGGAGGGTGCTCTCGGCGCCCTGGACGAGGCCGAACCCAGCGCCGGCGATCAGTTGGCGAGCGCGCGGCGAGCCGTCGACGAAGCCGCGTCGATCGACGCGGATCTGAATGTCGCGGTCGAGGCGCTGGCCGACGCCGAGGTGCAAATCGCCGAGGCGGTGCGCGCGGTGCAATCGCGGATGGGCCGGCTCGAGTTGGATCCCGGTCGGCTGGCGGAGGTCGAAGAGCGGCTGGCCGCGTTGCGGCGGGGGCTGCAGCGCTTCGGCCCGACCGAGGCCGACTTGCTCGACAACGCGGAGCGCGCGCGCGATGAGCTCGGCGAGCTCGAGCGCGGCGAGCTCGCGCCCGAGGAGATGGCGGCGGAGGTGGCGCGTGCGACCGACAGCGCGGTGCGCCTCGCGCGCCAGCTGGTGCGCGCTCGAGCCAAAGGCGCGCCGCGGCTGGCCCGCGCCGTGGAAGCCGAGCTCGCCGATCTGGCGATGCCGAAGACCGAGTTCCGCGTCGCGATGTCGACCGACGTCGATGCGGACGCACTGCTCGACCAGGCGACCGCGCACGGGCCGGGGCCGATCGATTTCGAGGTGCGGCTCAATCCCGGCGAGCCGTTTCACTCGATGCAGAAGACCGCCTCCGGCGGCGAGATGGCGCGCATCGTGCTGGCGATGAAGAAGTGCCTCGCCGATCAGGATCGGGTGCCGTTCTTGGTCTTCGACGAGATCGACGCCGAGATCGGCGGCCGGCTGGGGCTGGCCGTCGGCGGCAAACTGCGCGACGTGGCGCGCCACCACCAGGTGCTGATCGTCACCCATCTGCCGCAGGTCGCCGCGTTCGCGCAGCGCCACTTTGCGGTGACCAAGATCGAGCGCGCCGGCCGCACGCTGTCGCAGATTCAGCCGCTCGACGGCGATGGGGTGGAGCGCGAGCTGGCGGCGATGGCGGTCGGCGAGGGTGCCGATGCCGCTGCCATCGCCGAGGCCCGGCGCTTGGTCGCGCGGACGCAAGAGGGCGGGGCGTAGGGCTGGAAGGTCGGCGGCACGCCGGCGCAGTTCTGCACACGCCTGGCACGTTGTTTTGTCGATCGCTACAACGTGACTCTGACTCCGCCGAACACCATGCGCGACCTCGCCCCCTGTCTCTTCGTGCGCAAGACCGTGCCGAAGGTGTGGGGCGGAGGAGGGTTGGCCGAGGAGTTCGGTTTCACCGCGCAGGCAGACCTGCCGATCGGCGAGACCTGGGAAGTCTACGACCGGCCGGACGGGTCCAGCCCGGTGCGCGGCTCGTCTTCGACTCTGGCAGACCTCGTCGCCGAGCACGGCGCGGCGTTGCTCGGCGACGGCGTCGCGCCGGCCTGGGGTGGGCGGTTTCCGCTGGCGGTCAAGTTCGTCGATGCCGGCCAGGCGCTGTCGGTGCAGGTCCATCCGGACGATCCCATGGCGGCGGCCGAGGGCGACTCGGGCAAGGCCGAAGCGTGGGTCGTGCTGCGGGTCGCGCCAGGTGGGACGATCCGTTGTGGCGTGCGCGCGCCGGTGACCGCGGCCGCGTTCCGCGCGGCCGTCGACAACGGCGAGGTCGTGGCCTTGTTGGACGAGTTCACGCCGGCAGTGGGTGACGTCGTGCACGTCCCGGCCGGCACCGTGCACGCGATCGGTCCGGGGGTCCTCGTCTACGAGGTTCAGCAGAACTCGGACATCACCTACCGACTGTTCGACTACGGCCGTGACCGGCCGCTGCACGTGGAGCGCGGGCTGCGCGCCGCGCGCTTGGCGCCGGGCGCGCACCGGCGCAGCGGGTTGGCCACCGAAGGACGCGCGCTGTTGGTCGACGATCCCGCGTTTGCCCTTTGGCGAATGCCGGTCCGCGGGGCGACGCCGTTCGACAGCGGCGGGGTCTGCGCGCTGATGACCGCGATTCGGGGCGGCGGCCGAGTGCGTTGGGGCGGAAGTGCTGCGCACGACCTGAGCTTCGCCGCGGGCGACACGGTCTTGGTGCCGGCCGGCCTTGGTACAATCGAGGTCGATGCCGCCGCCGACCTTCTCGTCGCCCAGCCGCGGCGCGGAAAGTAGGAGCCGCGCGCCGCAGTCGGTGCGGCGGGCCTACGTTTGGAGCGCGGTCGCCATCGCGCTGGTGCTGGGCACGCTGCTCGCCGAGTTCGGTGGCTACGCCCGCAACACCCTGCGCAATCACCCGGCCTGGGCGTCGGGCAAGCTGCTGCTGGCGGACGCGGTGATGGGCGCCGGTCAGGCGTTCGAGACGCGCAACCTCCTGCACGGCAACCGTCTCAATCTCGGCGAGTGGCACGGTTTCAATCAGATCCTGCTCAACCGAGTGTTTGCCCTCGGCGAACTCGAGGCCGACGTCCGGCTGGCCCAGGGGGCGTACGTGCACCTCTTGGTCGGCGGCACGGCCGAGGGTGCGCGCGCGCTGCGGCTGAGCCGGTCGGGCAAGCGCCCTCCGGCGATCATGCACCTCACCGTCCGCGGTGAATTGCGCGATGTGCGCCCGGTGTCCGGTGCGCGCTCCGGCGACGACTGGCATCGGGTCCGCGTGCGCGCGACCGAGGACCGGGTCCTGTTCGAGCTCGACGGCGCGCCGGTGGCCGAGATCGCGGGCGGGCTGCCGGACCGACAGGTCGTCGGCTTCTGGTCGGGGCTTCACCCGGTGACGGTCGACAACGTGCGCGTCACCGACGCGGCGGGCGCGGTGGTGATCGACGAGGGGTTCTCGCTGGAGGCCAACGCCGGCGTCCGCCGGCTGGCTTGCATCGCGGGGGTGCTCCTGCTCGTGGGGGCCTACGTCGGCACCGGGCACTGGCTCGGCGCCGATCCGCGGCGAAACCTGTTCCGGCTCGTGGGATTCGCCTTCGTCGGGGCGCTGGTGTTGCTCTCCCTGTTCGCCTTCGATCGCTACTGGTGGTCGGCGCGCTATCCGTACGAAGGCCTGATCCCGTGGCGTGCCGAGCACGACGCGCGGGGTGGGCTCGAGAGCTTCCGGCGCGGTGTGTTCGCTCCGTTCTCGGTGTTCGATGCAGCCGACGCGGTCGGCCCCGAGGCGCGGGTTGCGCACCGGCGGTTCGCCGACCTGCGCTCCTTCTTGGGGTTGCGGTCTCGCGAGAGCGCCGCGGAAGTGCAGACCTTGACCTGGGACCCGGCTGCGCCTCCGGCGACTGCGGTCGGGGTCGCGAACCCGACCCTGGAGGAGTTTTCCAGCGTCGTCGCCGCCCGCGACGCGAGTGGCAGCTACGACGTCGCCTGGCTCGGCACGTCGCAGACCTGGGGTTCCGGCGCGGCGCACGGACTCGAGCGGCTCGCCAGTCGCGCGACCGAGCAGCTCTACTACCGAAGCGGTGGGCGGATCCCGATGGGCAGCTTCAACTTCAGCCGTTGCGGCAGCTACATCGATCAGCTCGTGCAAGAACGCTGGCCGTCGATCGTCGACCTCGGGCCGGACGTGATCGTGCTCAACCTCGGCAACAACGACCATCCCGACACCTTCGAGGCCGACCTGCGCGACCTCGTGGTCCGCGCCAAGCGCGTCACCGATGCGGTGCTCGTCGTGCTGGAGGCGAAGAACAACGAGCGCGTCTACGGCAATATCCGCCGCAACCACGCAGCGGCGCGCCGGGTAGCAGGGGAACTCGCGGTTCCGGTCTTCGACCTGCACGCCCATCTGCTCACCGTCCAGCAAGAGGACCGCGGCCTGCTGTTCTGGGATCCGGTGCACCTGACGAGCTTCGGCCAGAAGCTGGCCGGGGAAGCGCTGGCCGCGGCCATCGTGCGGCACTTCGGTGCTCCGCGGCTCGGCTCCTGAAGCGCGGCTGGGGCGCGGTCCGGGCGGCCGAGCCTTTGGATGTATCGAGAATGGCATCCCACCGCCGGCGCGGATGCGGTACATGTTGCTCCGCTCCGTGCCCACCGCTGCCATGGCTGCCCGCAAGCCCCCCAAATCCACCGGCCGCGGCCCGCGCCGCCGGCCCTCGCCGCGTCGTCTGCTCAAGGTCACCCCGACCGAGAGTCGGGTCGTCGGCGACGGCAAGATTCGCCTGAACCGCTTTCTGTCCCAGGCGGGGATCTGCAGCCGACGGGCCGCCGACGAGCTGATCGCCCAGGGCCGCGTCACCGTCAACGGCGGGCAGATCAGAGAGCTCGGGGCACGCGTCGACCCGCTGCACGACCAAGTCTGCTTCGACGGCGAGCGGATCGCGGCCGAGAAGCCGGTCTACGTGCTGTTCAACAAACCAAAGGACGTGGTCTGCACGAACGCGCGCCACGAGGTGCGGCGGCGGGTGATCGACTTCTTGCCCGACGTCCGCGGTCGGATCTACACCGTCGGCCGGCTCGACGCGGACTCGCAGGGGCTGATCCTGCTGACCAACGACGGCGAGTTCGCGCAGGCCGTTGCGCATCCGCGGCACGGCGTGCCGAAGACCTATGCGGTGCTGGTGCGCGGCCGGGTCGAGCGCGGCGCGCTGGACAAGGCGCGCGGCGGCGTCTGGTTGTCCGAGGGCCGGACGGCGGGTGCGGGCGTGCGGATCGAACGGGTGACGCGAGAGCGGACCTACCTGCGCGTCGTGCTGCGCGAGGGCAAGAACCGCGAGATCCGCCGGGTCTTCGCGCGCCTCGGCCATCCCGTGGTGTCGCTCAAACGCATCCGCATCGGTGACCTCAATCTGCATGGCATGCGCCCGGGCGGCTACCGCTTTCTGACCGCGGCGGAAGTGCAGGGGCTGTTGGCGCTCGCGCGGGGCGCATCGTGAGCCGGACTCGAATCCACCGCGCGGTGCTGGACAACGGCATGCGGGTCCTCGTGGTGCCGCGTCGCGGGCTGCCGGTCGTCGCGACCACGATGGGATACACGGTTGGATCGCGCGACGAGCGCACCGGCGAGACCGGCCTGTCGCACTTCCTCGAGCACATGATGTTCAAAGGAACCGCGCGCTACGCGAAGGGCGAGATCGATCGCCTCACCAGCGTGCTCGGCGGCAGCAACAACGCGTCGACCAGCCAAGACGTGACTCTGTACTACTTCGCTCTGGCCGCCGACCGCTGGCAGTGTGCTCTCGAGATCGAGGCGAGCCGGATGACCGGCTGCACTCTGGATCCCGACGAGTTCGCCGCCGAGAAGAATGTCGTGCTCGAGGAGATGGCGATGGGCGAGGACGACCCGTGGAGCCGGCTGTACCACGCGGTGGAGGCCGAGGCCTATCGGGTCCACACCTACCGCCACCCGATCATCGGCTGGCGGCAGGACGTCGAGGGCGTGTCGGTGGACGCGATGCGCGCGTTCTACGAGCGTCACTACGGTCCGAACCGCGCGTTCTTGGTGGTGGTGGGCGACGTCGCGGCGAAGGAGACCATTGGCCAGGTCGAGCGGCTGTTCGGCGCGCTGCCGCCGTCGGCGGCGCCGCGCGATGAGGTCAACGCCGAGCCCGCGCCCGGCGGGCCGCGGTTGTGCATCGAGCACTTCTTCGCGCAGACCGACGTGGTGCGGATCGCCATCTGCATGCCGACGTGCCGCATGGACGAGGACGACGACTACGCCTTGGAGGTCGCCGGCCACGTGCTGGGCGGCGCCAAGTCGAGCCGGCTCTACCGGCGCCTCGTGCTCGAGGACCAGCTGGCGACCATGGTGTCGGTGTTCAACGAGACGCGGCTCGATCCCGGCTTGTTCTCGGTCGCCATCGAGCTGCGCAGTGGCGTCGATCCGGCCGCGGCGGAACGCGTCGTCGAAGAGGAGTTCGACCGACTGCGGCGCCGCGGGCCGACGGTGGGCGAGCTGCGGCAGGCGCACACCCAGCTGCGGGCGGCGCATCTGTTCGAAGCAGAGACCGTGCTCGATCTGGCACAGCGCATCGCGCGCTACGAAGCCGCCGCGGTGGGCGGCAGTGCTGCGATGGACCGCGCCGCCGAGCGTTGTGCCCTGGTCGGCAAGGCCGAGGTCAAAGCGGTGTTGGCGCGCTATGCCGAACGTCGGCGGTGGACGGTGGCGCGCCTGTTGCCCGAGCCGCCGTCGAGGTCGGGGCGAACCGGCGGCCGCGGCGCGCGGGAGGTGGCACGGCAATGACGAAGACCGGAGCGCGGACGGTGCGGCGCGCGGCGCGCGATGTGCGGCTGCGAATCGGCGAGCGGCGGCTGGCCAACGGCCTCACCCTGTTGGCGGTGCGCAATCCGCACGTCGCGACGTTTGCGGCGGGTTTGTTCCTCGACGTCGATCGCCGCGACGAAGGGCCGGGGCAGCACGGCCTCGCCAATCTGGTCGGCGATTGCCTGGACGAGGGCACGGTCAAGCGCGATGACCTGCAGCTGGCGGCGCAGCTCGACAAGATCGGTGCGACGCTCGACGGGCATTCTTCGGGTGGCACGGTGCAGTGCCCGGCGGAGAGCGCCCGCCGCGGTCTCGGCTTGTTGGTCGAGGTGGTGAACCAACCGGCCTTTCCGGCCGCCAAGGTGCGCCGCGTCAAGGACGAGATCGTGCAGGAGTTGTTGACCGATGCCGACGACCCGCGCACGGTGGCGGCCGACCGATTCCGCCAACGGGTGTACGGCCGGCACCCCTACGGTCGTTCGGTGCGGGGGACCGCGCGCGCGGTGCGCGGCTTCTCGCCCGCCGACCTGCGCCGATTCCACGCGGCGCAGTTTCGGCCCACGCGGGGCTACTTCGCCGCGGCCGGGCCAGCCGCGGTCGACGCGATGCTGGACGAGCTCGAGCGCGCCAGCCGGGGGATGCGCGGCAGCAAGCCGGAGCGGGCCCCACTGCGCGCTCCAGGTCTGCCGGACGGTGTGCGGGAGGAGCACATCGCGATGCCGCGCGAGCAGGTGCACGTCTACCTCGGCCACGTTGGCGTCGCGCGCACGCATCCCGATTTCTACGCGTTGTCGGTGATGGACCACATCCTCGGCACGGGCCCGGGCTTCACCTCACGCATCGCGCGCAGTCTCCGCGACGAGCAGGGGCTCTGTTATTCGGTGGACGCGAGCATCACTCGGGATGCGCGCGACGAGCCCGGCGTCTTCGCCGCGTACATCGGGACATCGCCGCAGCACCGGGGCCGCGCGATCGCCGGCTTTCGCGACGAGATGCGGCGGATGCGGGAGACGTTGCCGAGCGAGGACGAGCTGCGCGATGTGCAGGCATATCTCACCGGCAGCTTTGTCTGGCAGCTGGAGCGCAACGCGAGCCTCGTCCGCTATGCGGTCCGCGCAGCGCACTTTCAGCTGGGCATGGACTACGTGCGGCGCTACCCGGACCTGATCGGCGCCGTCACGCGGGAAGAGGTGCAGCGCGTGGCAGCTGCGCACCTGCACCCCGAGCAGGTGGCCATCGTCAGCTGCGGCGGTTAGCGTTCGACGACTCACCCGAACCGTTCTCGACGAGCCATGCGCATCTCCCTGTTTTGTCTGGCGGCGCTCGCCATGCCGCTGATCCAGGATCCACAGCCGCAGGCCGACTCCGTCGCCATCGCAGTCGGCAAGCCAGCGCCGGCGTTTCGCCTCAACGACAGCCAGGGCAAGGCGGTCGCGATCGGCGGCGCGGCCGGGCACTGGACCGTCCTGGCGTTCTACCCCAAGGCGGCGACCCCGGGTTGAACGAAGGAAGTCTGCTCGCTGCGGGACGCAGCGGCGAACTTCGAGGAGATCAACACCGTGGTCTACGGCGTCAGCACCGACGACGTCAAAAGCCAGGCCGCGTTCCGCAAGGCGCAGAACCTCGCCTTCGAGCTGCTGAGCGATGTCGACGCCAGCGTCGCCGCCAAGTACCAGGTGATGATGAACGGGCGCCCCTTTGCCCGCCGCGTCACCTTCGTGCTGGACCCCAAGGGCATCATTCGGCTGATCGACGACAAGGTGGACGTCAACGCCCACGGCACCCAACTCGCCACCCGCATCCGCGCCCTGCAGTAAGTACGGAGTCCGGCTCGATTTTCTCGCGTGATGGACGTCCGGTTGCCCGTCGCTCTGTCGCCGAGAAGGTTGTCATGCGACGACTCCCGCTCTTCCTCTTGTTCGCGTTCCTCGTCGGTGTCAGCGGCCAGTCGGCAGCGGCGCAAACTGTGTTGGTCAACGGCGCGCGGCAGGCGCCCGGCACCGTGCAGATGCAGCCCGGCGACACCGTCACCGTAATCAACGACACCGGCGACGACGTGACGATCACCTTCCCGGGTCGCCCCCCGCTCGTGAAGATCCTGAAACCCGGCGACCGCTGCACGTTCACCGTCACCGGCGGCGGCAGCGGACCCATCACCATCAACGGCGCCGCCGGCACCTGGAAGCTCGTCATCGACCCGTAAGTACGGAGTCCGGCTCGATTTTCTCGCTACAGCTCTCGCGCGAGGCGTCGGGCGCGATCGTTGGACCAACCATGACTGACGATCGCGGCTTCGAGTCCGCAGTCGGGGTGTAGATCGAACGCGCGCCGGAGTGCCTCGAAGATCCAGTCGGGCTCGTTACCGAAGGCGCCGCCGCCCAAGAGAGTGAGGAACAGCCGCCGGCTCGCGCCGCGGCTGGCATTCAGCATGGCCGCGCAGATGGTTGCCTCGTAGGCGGCCTCGAGGATCAGCTTCGCGAGCGGTGCCCAAAGCTCCCGTGCGTGAGGCGTGTAGGCGACCGGCATGGCGGAGCAGTACGCCTGCGACACGACGTGAGAGGCGTCGCCGAGGGTGACTTGGGTGTCCCATTGGATGCCGATCTGCAGCGACTGACGCAGTGCATCGGTCCCGATCTCGCCGAGGGATGCCAGCTTCCAGTTGATCTCCTGGAGTCCGTTCTCGGTAGGCAGGGCGTAGCCGTTGACCATCTCCCACAGGGCCCCTCCGGAATTGCCGAGCAGCTCGCCAATCGCCGCGAGGCAGTCGATTTGTCGGTTGGCGGACTGGCCCGGTTTGCCGTCCACTTCGACGAAGTAGTTCCGATAGATCGTTCCCGCTCCCGCGGCGATGGCGCAGGACGGCCCTTGTGTGAAGTCTTCCTCGTAGACACCCACCCCGCTCTCCGGCGTCACCATCGGCGACGCCATCTCCAGCAGGTTGAACTGCGAGGCGACCTGGAACAGTGCACCGCGGTTGCTCGGGTCTTCGTGCAGAGCCCGAACGTCAGCGACGACCTCCTCCGCGGACAATGAGACGTCGGGGGGGCGCAAAGCCCGCGCTCGCGCCCTTAGCTCGCGAAGGCTGACCAGCTCCAGCTGTCCGCAGCGCCACTCCCCTCCGTTGGTCGATGAGCGCAACACTCCACTATCCACCGAGAGCAGCGCGCGCACCTGCTCCGGCGAGTCTTCGCGACACCCGGTCAGCTCTTCGAACCAGGTCATGAATCGGGAGCCCGGAGGCTCATTCCGCCAGCAGCTGCACGATCAGAGACTCGAGCTCCGCATCGATCTGTTCAAGGCCGCGCAGCTTTGCCCGGATGCGCCCTCTGCGATCGATGACGAAGACCGAGGGCCAGCCGACCGCTCCCACTGCCCACGTTGAAGCGATCGGGCCATCGGTCCCGTCGGGACCATCCCAGAAGTTGCGCCAAGGCATGCCCACGCGGCGAGCCGTCGCGCGTCCCTGCGCCCGGTCCGGGTCGCCGCACACGCCGATGTAGACCAGTGCTGGATCGGCCAGCGATTGCACCAGGCGGCGCGCCGTCGGCACGAGCGCCAAGCACGGTTGGCAGAAGGATGTCCAGAAGTCCAAGACGACGACCTTGCCGCGGTGGCTGGCAAGATCGAGCGGTTCCCCCGCCAGATCCTGCCCCATGGTCGGAGGAGCTTCTGCGCCGAACGCCAGGTCCACGAGCTCACGCCGTTGCGCCCGCGCTCTCGCGCCGACGGTGTCTCCCTCGCGTCCCCCGGGCACGCGAAGCGCGCCGTACTCGTGCTCGAGCGCGTCGTAGAGCTGTGTCGCGGCATCCCGCTGGGCTGCCGGTAGGGTGTCCCATCTCCGGTCGATGGCGAGCCGACCGAACGCGCGCGCCGACAAGAGCTCGGCCCGCACGCGATCTTCGGTGGCTGCCGACTGCAGCGTCGCGAGTGCTCCGTCGTAGTGCATCAGCTCGGCAGCCAAGGCGTCGCCCGCGAGCCCGCGGAAGTCGGGCACGAACTGCCTCGTCAACAGCGAGGACCAGCGCTGCGTGTCGGAGGCTCGCTCGGCGAGAAGCTCGAGGGCTCGAGTGCGCACCGAACGCGTTGCTCGCCGCGGCCCTTGCTCGCAGAGCCGCGCAACCTCGGTCATCGCTCGCCAGAATGTCCCCCGCGACCCCTCGATCGCGGACGCGCGCGTGAGCGCGGCGTCCGCGAGAGTGGCGAAGTGCTGGCTCGCGTCGCGTTGTGGCTCTTGTGCGTGGCCTTGACCGGTCCATGCGATGAAGGCCGCCATGGACCACGTGGAGACCGAGGCTCGCGTCATCGACGGCCTCCGAAGTCTCGGTCCAGGTGTCGGACGGTCAGTGGGCATGCCGGGTCGATGCCGTGCTTGCACAGGTCGTTCTTCACGAACAAGGAGAGCTCCAGGATGCGCGACTCTTCGTCGAGTGCGACCCCGAAGTAGCCGGGCGTGCCGTTCTCGAGGTGGAACACGGCAAGACGGATGGCGCGCTTGGCTCCGCCGACCCGCAGCGGGTCGCTCAGCGCGTGGAACGCGGTGATCGCACCCCGCGACGGTAGCACGTCCTGCGCCATGAAGTCGAACATGCTGTCGCGGCCGGCTCGCCGGTCGTCATTGGCGAACAGGGCGTGGTACGCGTCGCGGTCTTCGTCGTTGAAGGCATGCGCCAGCTGGCCGACGACCTGCCAGAGGCGGTCGTCGTCCTCATCGGTTGCGATGCCTTGCTCGATCGACTGCGGTCGGCTCTTCGTGGTGAAGTCGGATGTCGGTACCAAGTAGCGATGGCGGAACGCGCGGTCGACGCGAGTGGCGAGCGGCGCGCCGAGGTGACCCGGCACGGTCATCAGCACGACGACTGCAGCGTCGTCGTCGGGATACAAGGAAACCTCCGCGTAGCTGCCACCCGCGGAGCCCGCATGCTTGTGCACGCGCCGGCTGGCCACGTGCTGCCGTTGCCAGCCACAGACCATCGAGTCGTCGTCATCGCCGGGCGCGTGCAGCCGCTGCATCGTCGTGGCGCGCAGCACTCCATCGCGGCCGGCCAAGCCGGTCAAGTGCGCCTGTGCGTAGTGCACCATGTCTTCGAGAGAGGCGTGGAGGTTGCCTGCGGGTGCGACGAGTTCGAGATCGGAGTAGGCCTCGCGCGGCAGCGACGCGAACGCCCCATCACGCTCGACGTGCCCACGCGGCACATCCGGGATGCCCGTGCCCGCGTGCTGCATGCGCAAGGGCTCGAGCACCAGATCGCGGACCAGATCCTCCCACGCCAGGTCGGTGACGCACTCTGCCATGTGGCCTACAACGGTGTAACTGGCGTTCGAGTAGAGCGTCGCTGTTCCGGGTGGGACGGCGGGTTGTGTGCCCAGCACATCGCGGACGAACGCCCGCCGCTTCTCCCGTGCCCTGCCCTCGTAGGTGGTGCGCGGATGATCGTCCGGACGACTGGTGGTGTACGAGCTCAAGCCGCCGCGATGGCGCAACAACTGCTCGACGGTGACGGGATGGTATTCGGGCCGGATCCCGTCGGAACCGAGCACGGCGGCCACGGTCGTTTTCCAATCGAGCTCTCCCCGCTCCACCAGTCGGCCGATGACCAGGGCGGTGAACGACTTCGTCACCGAACCCAGGTGGACCGGGTCGCGGGTGTCGAAGGTGGTGTCGGAGCCTACGGAGTGCAGGCCGGTCGCTGCCATGTCGAGGACTTCATCTCCGCGCACGTAGGCGGCGGCAATCGCCGGAACACCGGCACGTTCGTGGATTGCCGTGAGGAGGTCGTTGAGGGAGGCGTGTGCGCCGATGGCGCCCACCGCGGAAACTCGGTCGGCCACGCTGCGCGGGGCCTCGGCCTGTGGTGTGCTGGCGTAGGCGGGAGGCAGCGGGCATCCGAGCGGCAGCAAACAAGCAATGAGTGTGCGTCGATTCATGCTGCGCACCCTACGAAAGGCTGCGTTGCTGCCTTGTCAAGCCGAGGTTAAGTCCGCCAATCCGGTACCCCTTCGAGGACGAACTTGTACCCCACTCCGCGGATCGTGCGCAGGTACGTGGGGCGCTTGCGATCGGGTTCGAGCTTCTCGCGCAGCCAAGCGACGTGGACGTCGACGGTTCTCGTGCGCGGTGTCATCGGATAGCCCCACACGTCACGCAGGATGCGATCGCGCGACAGCGCGACGCCGGCGTGATCCAGAAAGTACAAGAGGAGCTGGAGCTCCATCGCCGCGAGCTCGACTTCGCGGCCGCGACGCAAAACGACCAGGCCACGGCGATCGACTTCCACGTCGCCAAAGCGCACGGTTGGTGTCGGGTCCGAGGGTGTCGTGCGGCGGAGCAGTGCTTCGATGCGCGCCAGGAGTTCGCCCGGATCGAACGGCTTGACGAGGTAGTCGTCGGCGCCCAAGTGCAGGCCGGCGATGCGGTCCTCGACCGTGCCGCGCGCGGTGAGCATGAGGATCGGGGCGCGCACGCCACGCGCACGCAACCGCCGACAGACTTCGAACCCGTCCATCTGTGGCAGCATCACGTCGAGCAGGATCAGGGCATGGGTACCGTCGAGCGCGTGGTTCAAACCGGTTTCCCCGGTGGTCGCCGCCTCGACGATGAAGCCTTCGCGCTGTAGGCGGTCTTCGAGTGTGAGCACCAGGCCGGGCTCGTCCTCGACCAAGAGGATCTTGCCACGGCTCACGCCGGCTCCCGGAGTGGCAGGCTAAGTACGAAGGCGATGCGCCGCTGTTCGGGATCTTGCTCGAGCCGTAGCGTGCCACCATGCGCCATTGCGATGCGCGCTGCCACGGTCAGCCCGATCCCGTGGCCGCCGGTGCCGCTGGCCCGCGCGCGGGATGCGCGGAAGAACGGATCGAACACCCGTGCGGCGTCGCGCGGAGAGATCGGCTCTCCCTGGTTGGCGACGACGACGGCGACCTGTCCGGCTTCCTGGCGCGTGTGGATTCGGATCGTCGCACCGTCGTCGCCGTACTTCACCGCGTTCTCGATCAGGTTGTGGAGGGCCGACACCAGAGCGGCGGCGTCGCCGATCACGGTTCTCGGCGGGGCCTCGACCTGCGACTCGATGATGAACGACCGTTGCTCGCGCCAGGGCTCGCATTGCCGTGTCGCTTCGGCCAGGCATGCCGCGAGGTCGACCGGAGCGTAGTCGGCGCGGGCCGACTCGGGACCCGACAGACGGAGCGCGCGGTCGACGAGGGTGTTCAGCCGCGCGACGGCGCCTTCGATCAGCCTGCCGTACTCGCCGATGCGCGCTGACCCGGTGATGGCGCCACACGCCAGGTTGGACGCTGCCATCCGGGCCACTGCCAATGGCGTGCGCAGCTCGTGCGAGATCCCGGCGAGGAACTGCAGCTGGTTCTCCGCCAGGCGCCGGGCTCGGTGCTCGGCGATCCAGAACAACGCCAACCCGACGAGCAGCAGCAGGAGGAGGCTGCCCCACAGCAGCATGTTGCGCGTCCGCGCAGCTGCCCACGCGTCGTCCAACGACGTGCCCCGTCGGTGCACGGCAACCCGAAGGACGTCGCCGGCCGGCATCGGCGCTGACGAGCTGGCCCTGGGTGTGCCGACGAACAACGGCTGCCCTTCGCCGACCCAGGTCCCTCCGCCCAGGTCGCCGACCACGTGCAGCGGCAACAAAGCGATGTCGTGGGCTGCCGCCGGAGGCGGCGAGGGTGGGGAGTCTCGTGGATGAGAATCGAACCATGGCGCTGCGCCGTCTGCGAGCGAAGTGACGCGTACCCGGTACTCCGTTTCCCCACCGCTCCCCAGCACGACGCTCACTTCTGGACCGAGGTCCGCGCGGAGGCGGTCCGGATCGATCACCACCCTCCACCGCTGTTGGCCGACCGTGAACGACGGTGTGTCGAGCCGCGCCGCTGCACCATCGCGCCAGATCCCTCGCACCCACGGGATCGTCGTGACGTCGCACTCGTCGCCGTTCTCCAGAACCGCGCGGGCGATCGTCGCGAGGACGGAGGTCATCTCTGCGCCCAAGCTGCGCGCGGCGAGCTCGAGCGTTCGACGTTCGTCGTCGCGCTGCGCGCGCGCCAGCTCATCGAGCCAATGCGTCTGCAACACCAACAGCCCGGCCGCGGCCGTCGGGAGCAGCGCGCCCAAGAGCCAAGTCCACCACCTGCCGATCCACCGACGTCGCGGTGTGTGCACAGCCCGAAAATAGCGCCGGCGCCGCCGCCAACTGGCTCGGTGGGAGACCTTACCGCGATTTAACACAACGACGCGACTGCTGAGAGTACGGAGCCAGGCTCCGAACCTTCACCTCGTGGTGACGAATAGGAGCCTGGCTCCGTACTATCGCAGGGCGTGCCAGAGGGTGCGGAGGGGGGCGCCGGTGGCGCCGTAGCCGCAGCCGGGTGCTTCGGCCCAGTTCCATCCCGACGCGAAGATGTCGAAGTGGATCAGGGGTGTGTCGGTGAAATGGCGGAAGAAGTGCGCGGCGTTGCGCGAGCCTGCGGCGCGGGCGGCGTGGCCGCCGAGTCCGGCCGTGTTGCGCAGGTCGGCTTCCTTGTCGCGGTTGGCTTCGTAGTGCCAGACCCGCGGTTCGAAGAAGTGCAGGTCCTCGCCGGTCGCCGCCGAGGCGTCGCGCAGGCGTGCTTGCCACGCGGCGTCGGCGAAGTGCACCGGGGTGGCGTAGGGGCCGTAGGACACGAGCGCGGACGTCGTCAGGGTCGCGAAGCAGAGCACGGTGTGCGGTGCGTGCTGATCGACGGCGTAGGCCAGGCCGTCGGCCAGCACCAAGCGGCCTTCGGCGTCGGTGTGGTCGACGCGCACGGTCTTGCCGCGGTAGCTGGTCACGACCTCGCCAGGACGCATCGACTGCGCGTCGACTGCGTTCTCGCAGGTCGGCAGCACGACGAGCAATGGCTCGGGGTGGTCGTTCTCCACCAGGCCCCGAAACAAGCTCCACGCCAGGGCCGCGCCTGCCATGTCGTTCTTCATCATCGAGACGAACGACTCGTAGGGCTTGATGTTGATGCCGCCGGTGTCGAAGGTGATGCCCTTGCCGAGCAGCATCAGCGGCGGTCGTTCGTCGGGCGTGTACTCGACGATGACGAGCCGCGGCGGAGATGCGGTCGCCGCGCGGCCCACGGCCAGCAGGAGATTGAGCCCGCGTTCGCGGAGAAGCGCCTCGTCCAGTACGCGCGCCGTGCAGTTCGGTCGGTTTGCCGCCCACGCCAGCACCTCGTCGGCAATCGCCACCGAAGTGCGCTCCGATGGGTCTTCGTTGACCCAGCTGCGGTAGAGGTCCTCGAGACCCCCGATCTGCTCGAGCTCCGCGCCCAGCGCGCGCGGCGTCGCCAGCTGCACGTGGCCGCGGGTGGCGTTGTGCAGATCCAGCGCGATGCTCAGCAAGGCGTCATCGTCGACGGTGTCGCTGGCGTGGAGCGCGACGCGGTCGAAGGCCAACAGGCCCGCGGTCTTGCGCCGCAGCTGGTCGGTGATCCAGCGCTGTTCGGCCAACGACACGGCCGGCAACGTCAGGTGGACGGCTGGCTCGCCCGTGGCGGTGTGCAGGGTCGCGCGGGCGCCCTCGATCGCGCGCAGTGGCTGGCCGGGACCCAGCTCTGCCGGCGCGGGCTCGACGCTGCCGGCGGCGCCGACGTGCAAGTGGAGGGAGAGCGTAGTGGGCATGGGCTGGTGCCGGCACGCGGACGCCGGCTACTCCTTCGGGATGCGCAGCAGGGTGTAGAACGCCTCTTTCGTGATCGGCTTCCGCCCAGTCGCCGACCGGACCGTGCCGAGGAACGTGATGTGGAAGACCTTGCCGGTCTCCCGCTCCCCGGTGTGCAGTTCGACGGTGCGCCGGTCGTCGCCGACGACGACGCGTTCGATCTCGATGGTGCGACTGTCGAACTCGTCGGAACCATACGTGCTCCAGTACCGATAGCCGTACTCGCGGACGCGCACCGCGGCGGGCGACAGCGGGACGTCGGCGGCGAGCGGCTCGGTGAAGTGCACGCTGAAGCCCTCCGCCGTCGCGCGCACCTCGTGCAGGTCGAACGGCGCGCCGCCGGTATAGCGCAGCCGCTGCAAACCGTGTGGCTGGCTGGCGACGCTGCCCCAGCCGCGGTTGGTGAAGCCGACGTAGAGCACGCCGTCGGAGTCGAACGCCAGTCGGTTGACGCCGCCGGCGAACCCCTGCCAAAACGGGTAGCAGGCGCCCTGGTAGACGCCGTCGACGACCTGCAGCGTGGTGCGCACCAGCAGCGAGTTGTTCTGGTCGCCGACGAAGATCTGACCGGAATACGGGCCGAAGGCACCCCCGGTGTCGTCGACGACCGGCTCCGACACGGAGCGGACCAGATGGTAGGGGTACCACACCGCCGGCAGCGTGCGCTCGGTCTCCCAGCCGAAGTCCGTCATCTTCTCGGCCCACTGCACCGGGACGACGTGGCCGTAGAACTTGTTGGGCTGCAAGTGCGCCAGCCGGCACACGTCCATCCACTCGCCCTGATTGTCGGTGTAGAACACGTCGCCCGCGTACGTCATCACCCCGTTGGGCGAGCGCAGGCCGTAGGACGTGATGTGGAACCCGCCGTCCGCCGTCCATCGATACGCCGAGCCCCGGTACAAGCGGTCGTCGCCATCGCCGGACGGAAAGCCGATGTTGAGCGTGCCCCACAGATCGCCGTTGCCGTCGCGCACCGGTCCGAAGTGGTACTCGTGGTAGTTGCCGGACATCCCCCACGGCGCCGTCAATGTCGAATACTCATCGGCCCGCCCGTCGCCGTCGGTGTCGCGCAGGCGCGTGAGCTCGGGCTTCTGCGCCACCAGCAGGCTGCCGTCCTCGTCGAACAGCATGCCCAGCGGCTCGTGCAGGCCCTCGGCGAACGTCGTGATGCGCAGCGCCTCGGCGGTCTCCGCGCCCGGGTTGTGGATCTCGTAGATCTGACCGCGCCGGCAGCACACCAGCAGGCTGCCGCGTTCGGTGAAGAGCAGGCCGCCGACCTCGAGCCGGAGCGCATCGGGCACTGGCACGTCTTCCAGTGAGTAGGCCGTCTGGTCGTCGTCCGGCGTGCCGGCGCCCCAGCGGTTGCCGGCATCGAGCTGATCGGAGATCTCGAAGGCGAAGCCCATTGCGCCGCGTCGGTTGACGACCTTGAACAGCACCAGGTTGTCGCCCTTCTTCAGCTTGGCGGTGACGCGGTGTTGCCCGACGCTGACCGCTTGGTCGGCGGCGACCCGCAGCAGCTCTTCGCCGTTGACCCACAGCGCGGCGGAGTCGTCGAAACCGACTGCCAACACCGCTTCGTGGTCGGCCGTCGCGGTGATGGTGCGCGCGAGGTAGACCGTGTCCCAATTGCCGGCGCCGGTCCAGCCCAGCAGATTGACCTTGCCGTCCGGCATCGGCTCGTCTTCCGGCGCACTGCGCCACCCGGCACCATCCTCGTCACCGGCAGCACCGCCGGTCGGCTGCAATGCGTCGAGACTGCGCGCGCCTTCGGCGACGAAGGCGTGGGCCAGGCCGGTCAGGACCTCGCCGTCGCCACCGCCGGCAAACGGGCCCCGCACCAACCAGGGCGACAGGCGGTTGGCGGCGAGGATCTCGAAGATCTCGGGGTCTTGGCCGCGCGGTGCGCCGGCGACCGTCGCCGCCAGCGCGGCGGTGAGTGCGACTCGAAGGGAGCGATGGGGATGATGCATCAGGGGCGCCAGTCGAGACAGTGCTGCAAAGCGTCCGCACTGCCCGCCGTGGGAAACCACAGCACCGCGGCAGCAGTGCCGCGCGCGTCCACCGGCAGGGTGACGGTTGGCTCGGTGGTCAGGGTGGCGGCGCTGGCGTAGCCAAGGGTGTCGTCGCTCGCCCCCCGAAGGCGCACCAGGACACGCTCGGCGGAACGATGCACCTGCGCTCCTGGATGCGCATCGGCGAGGGCCACGGCCAGCGGCTGCGGCCCCGACCAGCTCACCTGCAAGTGGAGGCCGTTGGCACTCGCGCACTGCACGGCATCGACCCGCAGGCTGAGCTCGCCGCCGTCGACGCCGAAGCGCAGCACGGCGTGGTCGTCGGCGAGCCGATAGCCGGCGAACCGCGCGTCGAGCACCGCGCCATCGCGCCGCAGCATTCCGTCCGCAGCGCCGCGCAGCAGGATCTCCCCGACCAGGGCGGCGGGGCCGTTGCCGCGGCCGGTCCACTTGGCTCGCATGTCGAGGAAGCCGCCTTCCCACGCATAGCCCAGCCGCGGCGTGGCGACGTCGATCGCCACCGACAGGCCGGCCGGGAAGCCGAGCGCCAGCGATCGCGGCGGCAGATCCGGCAGGATCGTGCGCCACAGGAGCAGGCGATCGGCGGGCTCGAGGACGACGTCCGCCGGTGGTGCGAGGCCCAGCGGCGGCCGCATGCGGTCCCCCTGCGAGAGGTAGGCGACCAGCGCGTTCAGCTGCGCGTCGACGTTGCCGTCGAGCACGTGTGGCGCCGCGCTGCGACCACCGGCGAAGTAGCTCGGCATGCGCGTGCCGGGTTGCACCTCCATCGGACTCGTCAGCCACTGCCGCAGCCACTCCGGTTGCAGTCGACGATGCACCAGGGTGAGGTCGGGGGCTCGCGTCCCGTTCGCCGGGCGGCCGGCGAAGTCGTGGCAGATGATGCAGGCGAACCCACCGGTGCCGACCAGCGTGCGGCCGTGCTCGAGGTCCTCGACCCGGTCGTCGCGCGCGGATGGCGGCGGCGCCCCTGGCACCAGCAGTTCCGCCAGGTCGCGCGTCAACTCCGGGCTGTAGTGCGGCATGCGCAGCGCCATGTAGGGGCGCGCGCGGGCGCGGTCGGTGAGCACGGCGTCGACCCATCCGAGTCGTAGCCGCTGGTCGATCGCGGTCAATGCCGGTGGGTCGATGTGATCGCGGGCGTCGGCGTCGACCGCTGCGTGGTACTCCCCCAACACGCCGGCGGGCATCCCGCCGATGTCGTCCTTGGCATGGCACGACAGGCAGCGGAGCTGGGTCATGCGCCGCTCCAGCACGGCGGCGCGGGCCTCGCGCGCGAGGGGCGCCGCCAAGAAGGTCGAGAGCGCGGTCCGGTCGCCGGCCGACAGCCGATAGCGCGGCAGGCCGGGAGCCGGCGATTCGTCGAGGCAGCCACCGCTGCGCCCGGCGAGCTCACCGAGCGGGGGCGGCGGAGCCGGAGTCGGGCCGGGACCCTCCCCGTCGTCATCGGCCTCGGCCGCCGGCAGCTCGTGGCACGCGGCGCAGCGGTAGCTGCGCGCCAGCTGGCGCCCGCGCTCGGCGTCCCCGTTGGCCTCCGCCGGCGCCCGCGGCTCGGTGCACAGCATCGCGGCGAGCGCTTCGGCGTCGGAGCGCGACAGCGCCATGTCCGGCATCAGTCCGCGTGGATGCACCGCCAGCGGATTGGTCAGATAGTCGGCCAGCGCGTGCGGGGACGTCTTGGCCGCCAGGTCACCGAGGAGGTGACGATCGTCGGTTGCGTCTCCGGGCCGGCGGTGGCAGGCGATGCAACCGCGCGTGGCGAACAGCGCGGTGCCGGAATCGTTGTGCGACGGCACGCGCCGGTACTCGAACGCGCCGCCGAGGGTGGCCAAGTAGGCGGCGAGATCGCGCGCCTCGGTCTCGCCGGCATCGCCGGCCGGCAACAGCGCGGGCATGCGCGCTTGCGCGTGCACGCCCTCGGGGTCGCGCAACCACTGCTCGGTCCAGCCCGGGTGCAGGCGGGTGCCGGCGCGGCGCAGGTCGGGGCCGCGCGGGCTCTGCAGCGTCAGCGGGCCCTCGTACCCCTCGCTGTGGCAGTGCGCGCAACCGTGATTGATGAACAAGGTGCGGCCGCGCACCAGATCGTCCTGCGCCGGCAGCCCCGCCGCCGCGGCGGCGAGCGCGGCGATGCGTCCGAGGCGCCGCATCAGGCCGACTCGGCAGCCTGGGCGGCCACTTCGGTGCGGGTCGGCCGGAAGCGGATCGCGTGGCTGAACACGTAGCTCAGCACCGGGATGCCGAGGATCAGGCCCCACGGTCCGAACAGTTTGCCGCACACGGTCAGGATGATCAGCGTCAGTACCGGGTTCATGCGCAGGTGGTGGCCGTAGATGCGCGGGTTCAAGAAGTAGGCCTCGACGAAGTGCACGGCGAGGATCATGGCGATCGCCAACAGCGCCAGCGGGAAGCCGCCGTCGTTGAGCGCGACGACGCAGATCGGCGTCGAGCTGACGAAGACGCCCGCCACCGGGATGAAGCTGCAGAAGAACACCACGGTCGACAAGAACACGAGATTGCCCTCGCCGATGCCGATCGCCCACATGCCGATCGCGGTGAGGATGGTGTTGCAGATCGCGATGAACAGCTGCGCCTCCATCGCCCGCCCCAGGACCTTGCAGAAGTTGTAGATGTTGCCGGCCACCTCGGCGTAGATGAAGCCGATCTTGGTGTTGGCCAGGCCGCGCACGCCGCGCGACAGCTTGGGCAGGTCGAGCACGATCAAGAACGAGAACAGCAGTGACAACAGGAACGCCGAGCCGACGCCCGTCAGCCAGTAGGCGGCGTTGCCCATCACCTTCAGCGTTTGGTCGACGTTCTCCTCGCCCACTTCGGTGTCGCCCAGACCGATCAGCAGCTCGATCTGTTTCTGCAGGCTGAACTCCTCGCCGAGGTCGTGCCCGAACCGTTCCAGGGCGAACTTCTTGATGTCCTCGTTGGCGTCTGCCACCCAGGTGCCGAAGTTGTTGCCCACCGCGGTGACCTGGTCGCGGATGTGCGGCGCCAGGAAGATTCCGACCGCCACCAGCGTGCCGAAGAACACCAAGAACACCAGCACCGCGCGCAGCCAGCGGGGCTTGATCCGGTGCGCCAAGCCGTCGACGCCGTGCGACTGGATGTAGGCGAAGACGAAGGTCAGAAAGACCAGCAGGAAGAACGGCCGCAGCAGGTAGATCAGGCTCGCCAGCAGGCCCCAGACGAAGATCCGCGAGCCCAGGCTGAAGATGCGATCCCAGGGCGGGGGGAGCGGATTCTGCATCGGCGGAGTCTCGACCATGGCCCGGCCTGTTCTAGCGGATTGGCCGAGCCGGCACAGCACTCGCCCGCGGTTCTCCGCCCGGCCGCGGCGCGATCTCAGCAGCAGCCGTCGGGCGCGCAGGCAGAGGCCTGGTCGGCGGTGCGGTCGTAGTCCGCGCCCTTGCTGGCGCGTGGGTGGCGGCGCTGGCCGCTGTCACACGCAAACGGCTGCGCTTCGTCCAGTGGGATCGGCGTGTGCGGTGACACCGGCGCGAACATCCCCTCGTACGGCGCGCGCTGCAGCAGGTGGAAGGTCTTGTCGCACACCGCCATGCGTTCGCCGCGGTGGAACACGTGGCCGTCGTCGTCGAAGACGCGAGAGAACGGTCCCCGGTAGATCAACGCCTGATTGCGCTCGAGACAGGGGCCGGCCTTTCCCTTGAACGCCTGCACCGTCACCGTGCGGAACTCGATGCCCTCCACCGTGTGCCAGGGCTCGGCGCCGCGGTCGACGATCTCCATGCCGTGGAAGCCGGCGCGGGCGAATGCGGCGAGGAAGGCGTCCTCGCGGAACGCGCCCGAGATGCACCCCGACCACAGCTTGGGATCGCGCTGCAGGTGCTCGGGCACGTCTTCGTCGCAGACGATGTCGGCGACCGCGACCCGGCCGCCGGTGCGCAGCACCCGGTACATCTCGTCGAACATCTTCTGCTTGTCGCGCGGGCGCACCAGGTTGAGCACGCAGTTCGACAGGATCACGTCGATCGAATCGTCGGCGACCAACGGTTGCTCGGCGCGCAGCCGCTCCTCCAGGTCGCGCAGCTCGAGCCAGCGGTCGGCGCCGTCGATCGGCCGGGCGGCGATCTCGCGATCGAGCCGGTCGAGGTCCAGCGCCAGATCCTGGATTATGCCGCGGCGGAACTCCACGGTGTCGTGGCCGACGCGCTCGGCGATCTCCGCGTGGTGCTTCGCCGCCAGGGCCAGCATCTCGCGGTTCATGTCGACGCCGATCACCCGGCCGGTCGGGCCGGCGATCTGGGCGGCGATCCAGCACGCCTTGCCGGCGCCGGAGCCGAGGTCGAGCACGACGTCACCGGTGCGGACATAGGGCGTCGGATCGCCGCAGCCGTAGTCGCGCTCGATGATCTCGTCGGGCAGCACCCGCAGGTAGCGCGGATCGTAGGACACCGGGCAGCACAGCTCCTGTTCGCAGGAGCCGGCGCCCTGGGAGTAGCGGTCGCGGACCGCCGCCTCGGGGGTGGTCGTCGTCATGGCGGATTCGTAGGCGCGGCGTGGCCGGGGCGCGGTGCGCCGCCGGCTGGCCGCAGGCTTGCATGCTACGGTGCGCGAGGCGCGGCGTAGCGCGAATCCGCCCTCGACCTCAGCCGCCGCGCCGGTCGGGTCCGCCCTTCTTGCCGCGCTCGCCGCCGCCGCGTCGGTCGGGCCCGCCCTTCTTGCCGCGCTCGCCGCCACCGCGCCGGTCGGGTCCGCCCTTCTTGGCATCGCCGCCGCCGTCGCGTCGCTTGCTCTTCGGCCCCTTCTCGCCCTTGCCGTCGCGCTTGGCCTTGTCGCCGTCGCGCCGCTTGCCCTTGCCGCCCTTCTTGCCGTCGCCGTCACCGGCGAGCTCGGGGCGGTCTCGCAGCATCCGGGCCAGAGCCTTGCGCTCGTCGCCGTTGAGCTTGCCGTCGCCGTCCGCGTCGACCTTGGCGCGCAGCTCGGCTGCGGCCTTCGGGTGGTCCTTCTGGAACTTCTGCCAACGCTGCATGGCGTGGTCGCGTCCGCGGCCCTCCGCCTCGTCGCGCGCCTTCTTACCGTCGCGTGCCTTCTCTTTGGCCTCCTTGACGTCGACCTTGACCTTCTCGGACTTGCCCTTGACGTCGGGCTTGGCCTTCTCTTGAGCGGCCAGAGGAAGAGCCAGGGCGGCCGCGGCCACCACGATGGAGCTGATGATCTTCATGACGAATTCCTTTCCGGATCGCGTTCCCGACCCGAGATCGAGATCGGGCCAGCATAGCCCTGTCTTGAGGCTAGTGTCTCGATTGCGGACCACCGTCCCGTGTTAGCCGTCGAATTGGTGGATTGCCCGACAGTGGTCTACGGAGATCCGCCTCGCTATACCGGCGCCCTTGAAGCTGGTCGTCGTCATCGTCGTCGGGATGCGCCAAGCGGATCTCCAGCGCGCGCCCGCCATGGCGGCGCTCGCGGACCGGGGTTTCGGCGCCCGGCTCCGGCCCGTGTTCCCCGCCGTCACCTGCAGCGTGCAGGCGAGCTTCCTGACCGGTGCCCCGCCGCGCGACCACGGCATCGTCGCCAACGGCTGGTACTTTCGCGACCTCGCGCAGGTGTGGCTCTGGCGGCAGTCGAACCACCTCGTCCAGGGCATCAAGCTGTACGAGGAGGCGCGCCGCGCGGACCCTGCCTTCACCTGCGCCAAGCTGTTCTGGTGGTGGAACATGTATGCGGACGTGGACTGGAGCGTGACGCCGCGCCCCGAGTACCACGCCGACGGACTGAAGCGCCCCGGGATCTACACGCATCCGGCGGAGCTCGGTCCACGGCTGCAGGCGCAGCTCGGTGACTTTCCGCTGTTCGAGTTCTGGGGTCCGGCGGCTGGCATCGCGTCGACGCGGTGGATCGTCGACAGCGCGCTCGCGGTGCAGGCCGAGCACGACCCGGCGCTGACCCTGGTGTATCTGCCACACCTCGACTACGACCACCAGCGCTACGGACCCGACGACCCGCGCAGCCACGCGCAGGTGCCGGTCGTCGATCGCGAGGTACAGCGGCTGATCGACGCGGCCGGCGCCCGCGGCGCCGAGATCGCGGTGTTGTCCGAGTACGGGATCGAGGCGGCGCACACACCGGTGATGATCAACCGTCACCTGGCCGGTTCCGGCTGGCTGGCGGTGCAGCGGACCGGCCACGGGCAGCTGTTGGACGCGGGCGCGAGCCGCGCGTTTGCCGTCGCCGACCATCAGGTGGCGCACGTCTACGTGCGCGATCCGTCGGATCTCGGCGCGGTCGCCGCGTCGTTGCGGCGGCTGGACGGGGTCGAGCACGTGCTGGACCGAGAGGCACAGGCCGCTTGGCAGATCGATCACCCGCGCAGCGGCGAGCTGGTGTGCGTCGCCGCGCCGGGCTGCTGGTTCGCCTACCACTACTGGCTCGATGACCGCGAGGCGCCGGACTTCGCCCGCACGGTCGACATCCACCGCAAGCCGGGCTACGACCCCACCGAGCTGTTCTTGGATCCCGGGCTGCGGCTACCCAAGGCCCGCATCGCCAAGACACTGCTGAAGAAGAAGCTCGGGTTTCGCTACCTGATGGACGTGATCGGCCTCGACCCGACGCTGGTGCGCGGTACGCACGGCCGGCTCTATGAGGACCCCGCCGCCGGCCCGGTGTTCCTGTCGTCGACCAAGGCGGGCGCCGCCGACGAGATCGACGCCGTCGACGTCCGGCAGTGGATTCTCGATGCGTTGCGCTCCCCTGGGCGCGCAACCAGCGCCGCCCGCCCGCCGCCGCCGAGCTGAGCGGCAGTTTGGCGGGTTTGCGCCGGCATGCGAAGATACCGGTGTGCGTGGCTTCTCTTCCTGGTGGTCGGCGGTCGGGCCGGTGTTCGCGGTGCTCGCGGTTTCTTCCTGTGCGGACGCAGCTGCCGAGGCCGAGGCTGCGCGCGCCGCGGCGGCCGCCGCGCGAGCGGCGCAAGTCGAAGCGGAGGCCTCCGAGGGGCAAGAGCCGTCGGTGTTCACCCGGCACTCGGTCGACGGTGAGAACGGCAAGTTCGAGACCGCGATCACGACCTACGAGAACGACGACGGCGTCGAGGTGTCGCTGATCGCCGCCGTGCACATCGCCGACGGCGCGCACTACCGCGAGCTGCAGAAGGAGTTCGAGGGCTACGACGCGTTGTTGTACGAGCTCGTTGCCGAAGCCGAAGATCGTCCCAAGCCCGGGGACGAGGTGCGTGGCGGCCCGATCGGCATGCTGCAGACGATGCTGAAGAACGGGCTCGAGCTCGAGTTCCAGCTCGACGCGATCGACTACTCGCCCGCCAACTTCGTGCACGCCGATCTCACGCCGGAGGGCTTCTTGGAGGCGATGGACGAGCGCGGCGAGTCGTTCTTGACGATGTTCGCCAAGCTGGTGTTGCAGCAAATGGGCAGCATGCAGACCTCGTCCGAGGAGGCGGGAGTGGATCTGGCTGCGGCGTTTCGCGCTGGCTATGGCCGGCATGCGATGCGCATGGCGTTCGCCAGTCAGCTGGACGGGCTGGAAGCGATGGCGGCGGGCGGTGGCGTCGCCGGTGGCACGACGCTGCTCGAAGGGCGCAACGAGCGCGCGCTCGAGGTGCTGCGCGAGCAGATCGAGGCCGGCCGGCGCAAGCTGGGCATCTACTACGGCGCCGCCCACATGACCGGGATCGAGCAGGAGCTGGTCGAGTCGCTCGGCTTCCGCAAGGTCGGCGAGCGCTGGCTCTTGGCGTGGGACATCACCAAGCGGCCCGACCCCAAGCGCGGCAAGCGCTGATCCAACGTCGGGCTCGCTGCGTTCCACGGCGGGCAAGAGCGTTCCAGACTCAGGCCCTGATCGCCGCTCCACTGGTGGCATGAGATCTGTCGAGTTCCGGCCCGCGCGGGCGGGCGCTGCCCACGAGGTGTCGGACTTGGTGCGCGCGTGTGGTCTGCCGTGGGGCGTGCCGCCGGCCTCCGTCGAGGGGTTCGTCACCGCATGGAGCGACGGAGCCCTGATCGGAGCCGCGGGTGTCGAAGACCACGGCGCCGAGGGTCTGCTGCGATCGGTGGCCGTGGCGCCGGGGCACCGGGGTCGCGGCATCGCCGCGGCGCTCTGCGATCGAGCCGAGGCCATGGCGCGCGGCCGCGGCATCGGTCGGCTTTGGTTGCTGACCGCCACCGCGGGCGAGTTCTTCGCGCGCCGCGGCTACGCGGAGGTCGACCGGGAGGCAGCCCCCGCGGCATTGCGTGCGCACGAGCAGTGGCGCGGTGCCTGCCCCGCCGACGCGCGGTGCCTGCGCAAATCGCTGCGGCAAGCGGCGACGGTCTGGCCAGCCGACCTGCTGCCGCTGCGGGCCGACGTCGACGGCGCCCGCTGCTGGCACCTCGCGCTCGAGCGCAGCAAGCTCTCCTACTACGAGGTCGAACCCCACACGCGATTCGAGCGCCACGCCCACGATGGCGAGCAGATCACCACCGTGTTGAGCGGCACGCTGTACTTCGAGATCGAGCAGCGCGTGGTCGCCGTCGGCACGGGTGGCGCGATCGCGCTGCCGCCGGCGGTCGAGCACGCGGTGTTCACGCGCGCGTCGGCGGTGATCGCCTGCGATGCCTGGTCGATTCCCATTGCGGTGGAGGCCGCGTCGGATCCAGCGCGTAGAGGCGCCGAAACGCCGCCGGCGTCCGGCCCGTGACCCGCTTGAAGACGCGCCCGAAGTGACTCTGGTCGGCGAACCCGAGCTGCGCGGCGACGTCGGCCAAACCCGTGTCCCCGCTGCGCAACATCGCACAGGCGCGCGCGATCCGCAGCTGTTGGTGGTAGCGCGTCAGGCTGACGCCGAGGTGCCGGCGCGCGGCGCGTGCCAAGCGCGCGCCGGACACGCCCACTTCCGCCGCGAGGGTGGCAACGGACAACGGGTCGTCCAGCGCCGATTCGAGCTGCTCCAGCACGGCGCGCAGCCACGGCGGCGGTGCGCTCGGGGTCGGCGCCGCGGTGGCGCGGGCCAGCTCGCCGAACAGCTGCAGCGCGAGCCCCTCGGCGGCGAGCGCGGCACCCGGGTCGGTGCGCCGTAGCACGCCGGCCATGGCGAGGGCGATGCCCGGCAGCTCGCCCCCGCCGAAGCGGACGGCAGTGTCGATCGGTGCGCGGTCCCGCCACACGCGCGCGATCCAGGCCGGCGAGGCCTCCACGGTGATGGCCCACCCGCCGTGGCCGCCGAAGCAACCACCGTGCAGGCTCTCGGGGGGCTGGTAGCGCGCGCTGCCCGCCGCCACCGGGTCACCGTCGCCCGGCCGATCGGCGTGCTCCCCGGCCAGCAAGACGCACAGCTGTCCCCCCCGGTGCCGGTGCTCCCGCAGCAACCCCGGCGGAAACCGGATCTCCTCGACGCACAAGTCCCCAGTGCACAGCATGGAACGTACGGTGTCAGACTCGATTTTCTCGCCACAGCGGCGCCCGCAAGAGCCTACCCACTTCCGCGGATTTCGCGCCGCCCACCCAGGGCTTCCGCGACAACCAGGGGTCCGGCCCGTGCCCCCGCGCGCCGGGGTCAGGCGGTATCCTCAAGTCGTCCGCCGCTGTTCGCCGTGCGCCCGCCACAATCGCTCTTTCCGCCGCTCGCCGCCGCGATGCTCGCCTTCTCATCGGCATTGGCCGGTCAGGGGCCTTCGTTCGACGACCGCCGGCCGCGGCTTCCCGGTCGGGTCGGGCCGGGCGGTGGCGCGGTGCTCGCCGACCTCGACGGGGACCGGGATTTGGACCTGGCGCGGCTCACGCCGGCGGGGGTCGACGTGCTGCTGCAGCAGCCCTGGGGGGCGTTCGAACGCGCGCCAGGCGCGCCGCTCGGCTTGCGTCTTGCCGCCGGGTCGATCCCGGTGTCGATCGGGGCGGGAGCGCTGCGGCAGGGGGCGCCGGGCCCGGACCTGGTGGTCGGCGTGTCCGGCAGCGACAGTCTGTGGCTCCGCAACCTCGGCGGCGGGCAGTTCGCGCTGGCCCCGGCTTCGCCGTTTCCGCGGCCGGTCGGGTTCACGGGGGCGACCGCGCAGGTCGTGATCGCCGACCTCGACGCGCGCGGCGGTGATGACGTGCTCGTACTGCACGACGGCGCGGCGCCGCAGCTGTTCGTCCAGCAACTCACCGGCGGCTTCGCGCAGGCGGCGGGTGCGTTCCCGGCGGCCCTGATCCCCCAGTCACCGCAGGTGGCCGCCGACGACTTCAATGGGGATGGCCGGCTGGACCTGGTCTTGATCCAGCGGGCGACGGTGCTGCCGCCGGTCCTGCTGTTGAATAACGCGCGCGGCGGCTTCACCCCGGACGCGCGGGCGTTCGCCGGCTGGCCCGCCGGTTACGCGGCCGGTCACGTCCGGGCTGGTGCGATCGACACCGACGGGGTGCCCGACGTGGTGTTCGCCGCCGCCGGCGGTGGCCGGCTGGTAGCGCTGCGCTTCGTGCGGACCACCGGAGCCTTCGCTTCGGGTCCGTCGGCGCAGTTCGCGGTGCCGGTGTTGGTCGATCTGCGCATCGGCGACTTCGATGGCGACGGGGCGGGCGACCTCGTTATCCTCGAGCGCGGTGGTGCCGTGCTGCTGGCGCGCCAACGCGCCGGGGCGTGGCCGGCGACGCGGGCGGTGCTCAGCGCGGCACCGCGCCGCGCGCTGCTGGTCGACGACCTCGATCGCGACGGCGACGCCGACCTCTACGTGCACGGCGCCTCTACCGAAGACCGACTGCTGCTCGGCGACAACACCGGTGCCCTGCTCGATACCGAAGAGAACAGCGTGCCGCTCGGCACCCTGCCGGCCCCACAGTGTCTCGCCGTCGTCGATGGCAGCGGCGAGGGCGACCCCGATCTGGTCGGCTACCGGCGGGACGGCATCGCCCTGGCCTACCTCAACGACGGCGCGGCGCGGTTCCGGGTGACCGGCGGGATGTTGCCGGACTTGCCGGGCGCGGTCGTGCGCGATGTCGTGCGCGCGCGGGTCAGCGGCGCGGCCGGTGGCGACTTGCTGCTGCTGTCGACCCCTCCCGGCGGCGGCTTGCTGACCGGCGTGCGCGTGCTCGCCAACACCGGGGCGGGGTTCCGCGACGAAACCGCGCTCCGCTGGCCGGCCCCGACGGCGCGGAGCTACGAGGAGATCGCGGTCGCCGAAGTGCAGCCGCGATCGGGAGGACAGAGCGGCGCGGACGATGTCGTCTTGCTCGACAGCGCTGGATTGCTGCATCGCTTCGTCAACACGCAAGGTACCTATTCCGAGCTCGCGAGCGCGTTCGCCGGCATGGTCCCGATCACCGGCGGCGTCGGCGTCTTGCTCGGCGATCTCAACAACGACGGGTGGACCGACGTCATCGTGCCGCGGCAGGCGGGGGCTCCCGCGGTCTTTCTGGGCAACGCGTTCGGCAGTCATCGCCCCGTGGCGCAGCCGATCGCCGGCACCTTCCCGGCGCGGTCGGCGGTGCTCGCCGATTTGGACGGTGACCGCCTCTTGGACCTCGCACTGTTGTCGCCACCCGCGCTCGGCCTGCTGTTCCTGCTGCGGGGGACCGGCAACGGCGCCTTCATCGACGTCTCGGCCCTGGGGCCCGCGCCCCTGCCGTTGCGGCCCAGCTGTCTCGCCCTGATCGCCGGCCGCGGCGCGACGCCGGACCTGGCCGTCGGCTCCGACACCGCGGTGGACCGTGTCTACCACCGCAGCTCCGGCCGCTGGGTGGCCGGGCCGCTGCCGCCGCGGGGCGCCGTCGGCACCGCGCGCTTGATCGCGGCCGATCTCGACCTCGACGGTGACGAAGACCTGCTCGGCCTGCGGGACGCGCACCATCCGCGGCTCTGGTTCCACCAACAGATGCAGCTCACCCAGCACGGTCCGACCCAGCTGGGCAGGCCGTTGCACCTCTCGCTCCGCGCCCCGACGCCTGGCGTCGGCATCTTTCTGCTGGGGGTGGGTGGGCGGTTGGCGCTGCCCGGCTACGGCATCCTGCGGCTCAGCCCGTTCGGCCTGGTCGAGCTCGCGCGCGCCCCGCTCGGGCCGACCGGCGAATTCGCGATCAGCGTGCCCACCTCGCCGGCGTTCCCCGCCACCACGATCGCATGCCAGGCCGTGTGGGCCGACCTGCTCGCCGGCCGCGCGCGGCTCGGCAACCTCGAGCAAGTGCGACTGGTGCGCTATTGACGCGCTCAGCGCCCGCCGTCGAGTAGCGTAGCGCCGCGATGGCCCTCCTGACGCTGCAAGACGTCGACTTGACCTACGGCGACCGGCAGCTGTTGCGACAGTTGGCGCTGGTGGTGCAGCCGGGAGAGCGGGTCGGGCTGCTGGGGCCCAACGGCTGCGGCAAATCGACGTTGCTGGGCATCGCCGCCGGCGTGGTGCAGCCCGATGCCGGCCAGCGGACCACGCGCCGTGATCTGCGGATCGCACATCTGCCGCAGGAGCCCGCACTGGATGCGCAGAGCACCGTCGGTGAAGCGGTCGTCGCCGGCTTGCAGGGGCGCAGCGACGTGCTGGCGGACTTGTCGCGGGTGCACGATGCGCTGGCGGCGGAGGATCTCGAAGGCGCAGCGCTGCGGCGGCTGCTCGACCGGCAGCAAGCCCTCGACGAACGCCTGGAGCAGCTCGGCGGTCACGACGTGGAGCACCGGATCGAGGAAGTGGTCGGCGCGGTCGGGTTGCGCGACTCCGCCGCCCGCTGCGGAGACCTGTCCGGCGGTGAGCGGCGTCGCGTCGCGCTGGCGCGCGCGCTGCTGTCGCAGCCGGACCTGCTGCTGCTGGACGAGCCGACCAACCACCTCGACGCGGGGGTCACCGAGTGGCTCGAGGATTGGCTGGTCGACAGCCCGAGCGCGCTGGTGATGGTCACGCACGATCGCTACTTCCTCGACCGCGTCGTCCAGCGCATCGTCGAGCTCGATCGCGGTCGACTGTTCGACTACGAGGGCGGCTACGCCGAGTTCTTGCTGGCGCGCGCGGCGCGACTGGATCGCGAGCAAGCGCGCGAGGCGACGCGGCGCAATCTGCTGCGGCGCGAAGCCGAGTGGATGCGCCGCGGGCCGCCGGCGCGCACCACCAAGGCCAAGGCGCGCATCGGGCGGTACGAGGCCCTGCGCGCGGCCGCGCCCGAGGCCGACGATGCCGAGCTGGCTTTCCGCATTCCCGACGGCCCGCGGCTCGGTGACCGCGTGCTGGAAGTGCGCGGCCTGACCAAGTCGTTTGCCGATCGGCCCGTGCTGCGCGGGCTCGATCTCGAGCTCGGCCGCGGCGAGCGGCTGGGCATCGTCGGCCCGAACGGCGCCGGCAAGACGACCCTGCTGCGCTTGTGCGCCGGCGCGCTGCAACCCGACGAGGGCGCGGTTTCGATCGGTCCGACGGTCGTCTTCGCCGGCATCGACCAGGCGCGGTCGGGGCTGGATCCGGACAAGACCGTGCTGGAGGAGATCGCCGGCGCCAACGACTACGTGACCGTCGGTGGGCGCGCGCTGCGGGTCGAGAGCTTTCTCGATTCGATGCTGTTCTCGGGCGCACTGATGCGGACGCGGGTCGGCAGTCTGTCCGGCGGCGAGCGCAACCGCGTGCAGCTGGCCAAGCTGCTGTCGGCAGGGGGCAACGTGCTCCTGCTCGACGAGCCGACCAACGACCTCGACCTGATGTCGCTGCGCGTCCTGGAGGAGGCGCTGGTCGCCTTCGCCGGAACGGTCCTGGTCGTCAGCCACGACCGCTACTTCCTCGATCGAGTGGCGACGCGGATCCTCCACCTGGACGGCAGCGGCGGTGTGCGGCACCACGCCGGCGCGCTGAGCGACCTGCTCGACCGCTTGCGCGCAGAGCACACGGCGCGGGCGGCGCGCCCCACCCCGCGCCCGCAGCGCGCGGCGCGGCAGTCTGCGGCGGGCGAGGTGCGCCGGCTCAGCACCCGCGAGCGCGAGGAGCTGGCGGCACTGCCCGACCGCATTCAGCAACTCGAAGAGCGCGTCGCGGCGGTCGATCGGCGCCTCGAGGACCCGGCGCTGTACGCCGGCGGCACCAGCCCGGAGGTGGCGACGCTGCAGCAGCAACGCGACAGCGCGCAGACCGAACTCGAGGCCGCCTATGCCCGCTGGGCGGAGCTCGAGGAGGTGGCGGAGCAGGCCTCGAAGTAGGCGGCCGCGGTCGCCGCCGCGGCGTCCTGCCAGCGAAAGCCGGCCGCTCGCTCGGGGCCGCGCGCGCGCAGCGCCGCGCACCGGGCGGGATCGCCCAGCAGCTGTTCCAATGCCTCGGCGATCGCGGTGACGGAGAGCTCGGGAAGCTGCACCGCGGCGTCGCCCGTGACCTCGGGCAACGACCCGGCGCGGCTCACGATGGTGGGCACGCCGGCGGCGAGCGCATCGGCCACCGTGAACCCGAAGCCCTCGTACGCGGACGGGGAGACGAATGCAGCGGCGGTGGCGTAGAACGCCGCCAGGTCGTCGTCCGAGACTTCGCCCAGCCAGATGGCGGTGTCGTCGCGTTCGATCTCCGCCATCGCCCGTTCGGCAAGCCAGCCGCGCCGGCCGATCAGCACGCAGCGGTGCGGCAAGCCGCGGGCGCGCACCGCCCGCACCGCCGCCACCAGCAGGTCGACGTTCTTGCGCGCCTGCACCGTGCCGACGTGCAGCACGAACGGCGTTTTGACGCCGTAGCGCGCACACACCGCGGCCGCTTGGGCGCGGTCGACCGCGGCCGGCGGGTCGATGCCGTGTAGCGCGACGTGGATCTTCTGCCTGGCCCGCGGGTAGATCTGCGCCAGGTCGTCGGCGGTGGCCTGCGACGGCACCACGATGCGCGCGGCGCGCCGCACGGCGTCGGCCGTCGCCCGCCGCAGGAACGCGCGCGACCAGCGGCCAAAGCTCTCCGGGCAGCGGTAGTAGGCCAAGTCGTGCACGGTCACCACCGCCGGCACGCGCAGGCCGAACGGCAGGGCGTTCTTGGTGTCGTGATAGAGGTCGCAGTCGAGGCGCGACAGCGCGCGCGGCAACGCCCACCACTGCCAGCGCAGGCGGTCGAGCCCGCCCCGCGAGGGCACTCGCAGGACCTCGCAGCCGGCGACGCCGGCCTCGGCGTCGGTCACCACCGTGACCCGCAGGTCACCACGCTCGGCGAGCGCGGCGGCCAATCTGAGACCGTAGGTCGCGGGGCCGCCGGTCGTACCGCAGAGCACGCCGAGAGCGACGTGCAGCGGACGGTCGGCGGGGGCGGTCACGAGTCGCTCAAGAGACGCCGCGCAGCGGGGAAATGCAAGCGGAGCGCCGGCCGACCCGTGACCGATCGACCGTCAGAAGTCCATGCCGCCCATGTCGTCCATGTCTTCGCCGCCGCCCTTCTTCTTCTTTTCGGGGACGACCGACACCAACGCCTCGGTGGTCAGCAGCAGGGTCGCGACCGACGCCGCGTTTTGCAGGGCGGCGCAGGTGACCTTGGTGGGATCGATCACGCCCGCCTTGATCAGGTCGACGTACTCGTTGGTGGCCGCGTTGAAGCCGTAGCTGGTGGTCTTGTTGCTCTTGACCTCCTGCACGACGATCGAGCCCTCGACGCCCGCGTTGCGCGCGATCTGGCGCAAAGGCGATTCGAGTGCGCGCCGCACGATGTCGGCGCCGATCTTCTCGTCGCCGTTGAGCGTCACCTTGTCGATCGCGGCCTGCGCGCGCAGCAGGCCGACGCCGCCACCGGGGAGGATGCCCTCCTCGACCGCGGCTCGCGTCGCGTGCAACGCGTCCTCGACGCGCGCCTTCTTCTCTTTCATCTCGGCTTCGGTCGCCGCGCCGACCAGGATCTCGGCGACTCCGCCGGACAGCTTCGCCAGCCGCTCCTGCAGCTTCTCGCGGTCGTAGTCGGAGGTCGTGTTGTCGATCTCCGCCTTGATCTGGCCGATGCGGCCCTGCACGTCCTTCGTCTTGCCGGCGCCCTCGACGACGATGGTGTTGTCCTTCGAGACGACGACCTTCTTGGCGGTGCCGAGGTCGGCCGTGCTGATCGACTCCAGCGAGATGCCGAGGTCCTCGAAGATCGCCTTGCCGCCGGTGAGGACCGCGATGTCCTCCATCATCGCCTTGCGGCGGTCACCGAAGCCGGGTGCCTTGACCGCGCAGCACTTGAAGACGCCGCGCAGCTTGTTGACCACCAGCGTCGCCAGGGCCTCGCCCTCGACGTCTTCGGCGATGATCAGCAACGGCTTGCCCGACTGCGCGATCTTCTCGAGCAGCGGCAGCATGTCCTTGATGTTGCTGATCTTCTTCTCGTGGACGAGGATCCACGGGTCCTCGAGGGTGCACTCCATCCGGTCGGTGTCGGTGACGAAGTGCGGCGACAAGAAGCCCTTGTCGAACTGCATGCCCTCGACCCACTGCACGGTGGTGTCGAGGCTCTTGCCCTCTTCGACCGTGATCACGCCGTCGTTGCCGACGCGCTCCATCGCGTCCGACAGGATCTTGCCGATCTCGTCGTCGTTGTTGGCGGCGATCGTGCCGACCTTGGTGATGTCGTCCTTGCCCTTGATCTTGGTCGAGCGCTTCTTCAGATCGGCGACCGTCGCCGCCACCGCCTTCTCGATGCCGCGCTTGATGCCCACCGGGTTGGCACCGGCGGTGACGTTGCGCAGACCTTCCTCGAAGATGGACTCGGCCAGAACGGTTGCCGTCGTGGTGCCGTCGCCAGCGATGTCGGAGGTCTTGGATGCGACCTCCTTCACCAGCTGGGCACCCATGTTCTCGTACTTGCCTTCGAGCTCGATCTCCTTCGCCACCGTGACGCCGTCCTTGGTCACGGTGGGGCTGCCGAACGACTTCTCTATGATGACATTGCGACCGCGCGGGCCGAGCGTGACCTTCACGGCGCGCGCCAGCTGGCGGACGCCGTCACGGATGCGCTCGCGCGCTTCTTGGTCATAAGCGATCTTCTTGACTGCCATGGAACTCTCTCGTTTCTGTGTTTTCTCTTAGTGCTTCGATCGCTCAGTCGATGACGGCCAAGACCTCGTCCTCGCTGAGGATGATGAACTCGTCGCCGTCGATCTTGACCTCGGAGCCGGCGTAGGACGAAAACAGCACGCGGTCCTTCGCCTTGACGGTCATCGGCGCGCGCTCGCCACTGTCGAGCAGCTTGCCGGAGCCGATCGCGATGACCGTGCCCTCGCGCGGTTTCTCCTTGGCGGAGTCGGGGAGAATGATGCCACCCTTGGTCTTGTCGTCGGCTTCGACGCGCCGCACGAGAATGCGGTCGCCGAGGGGGGTGATCGTGGCCGTCTTGGTCTTGCCCATAGCTTGCGTTGGCTCCTGTGAATGGCCCCGGAAAGCGGGGCGCTTCGTCATACAAATGTGGTGGTGAACGGGGGGGGCCGCAGCTCAGACGGGGCCGCGGCCGGAAGGATTGTCGAAGTGGTGCCGGATCAGCTGATCCATCGCCTCGCGCAGATGACTCAGGTCCAGCGGCTTGTGCAGGAACTGGAACACGCCCGAGCTCAGTGCCGCGCTGGTCTCGGCCGGGGTGGCCTGGCCCGACATCATGATCGAGGGCAGCGGCCGGATCTCCTGGGCGATCGTGCGCAGCACGGTCAGGCCGTCCATGCCGGGCAGGTGCAGGTCGAGCAGACTGAAGTCGATCTGGGTGCGCCGCGCGAGCTGCACCGCGTCCGGCCCGGTGGCCGAGGTGTGCACCGCCCACCCCTGGGCGGCGAGCAGGTCGCGGAGACAGCGACGCAGGGGATCGTCGTCTTCGACCAGGAGCACTGAGAAGCGGCGCGACATCGAGCGAGAACTGATGGAGACAGGAGCCTCGCGCGAATGCAAGCGCTGTGCCGATTCGGAAAGGAGAATCGTAAGTAGCGCTCGAATAGATGTTTGTGCCGATCTGCCTCCCCGATTCCAACGGTCCGGCTGCCAGCCTGGCAGCCCCTCCGGCGCGCCGCCCTGCCATCGTGTCACGCGGCCGCGGTTCAGTAGTCGCGCTCGTCCTCGTCGTCGTCGTCGGATTCGTCGTCGAAGTCGGTCTCGAACTCCTCGTCGAGATCCTCGTCCACCTCGTCGAACTCGTCGGGGTCGTCGCTCCAGTCGTCCTCGTCGTCCTCGTCGTCTTCGCCGGTGGCTTCTTCCTCCTCCTCTTCCTCCCAGGACGCGAGCACGCGGTCCCAATCTGCGACCTCGATCGGTGCATTGCACACCAGGCAGATGCTGTCGTTGTCGCGCAACTCCTCGAGGTCGTCGGAGCCGCGATACACCTTGCGACACTCCGAACAGCGAACGACTTTACCCATGGTTCGATGGCTCCGTGGAGGAGGGTGGCGGGGAGGGAGAGGGGGCTTTCGCGGCGGCGATCGAGGCGGATGGACGCTGACCCGGTTGCACCCATAGCATTTGCGAGCCGGCGCGTGAAGGCCCTTGTGTGGCCGGTCTGGGGGTAGGAGCTTTGGGGGCGCCCCGCAACTTGCCGAAGAGAGGGGCGTGGGACGGAGTCAATACGCCATCCTGGGCATGGGCCTGGCCGCGATGCTGGTCCTGAGTGTCCTGATGAAGTACTTCCTCAACGCCGCCGGCGACCAGAAGCGTTCGCCGGTCGAGAAAGAGCTGGCCGCCACTTACGGCGATCATCTCGACTCTCCGTCGGAGCTGCGCTTGGTCGACGGCGACGGCGGCCCGCAGGCCGTGCTGACGATCCACCCGCTGCTGGAGGCGGGATCGGAGCGGTTGGCGCGGGAGATGGGAAACCTGATCTGGCGGCGCATCGGCACGACCCAGCGGCTGGCTTCGGTCGTCGTCCTCAGCCGGCCCTGGGCGTCGCGCAACGAGACGCGCGTCGACGTGCCGTGTCCGTTCGTGTCGGGCCCGCGCGGGCCGCAGGGCGGGGCTTCGCCGCCCCGGTCCGGCACTGCCCCCGCGCCGCGACAGGCGACGCCGAAACCGACCGCGAGCCCGGCTCAGCCGGTGAGCGCGGACCCCGCGAAGCCGCCGCGCAGCGGCTGAACGGCGATGCGGCCGTCCGCCGCCGCGGCTCCTACTGCACGCGTACGAACAAGTGGTCGACGGACACCGTGTCCAATGACGTGGCGCCGTTCGAGCGATTCGTGTCGACGACGCGGAGCAGCACGTCGCCGCTGAGCGTGTTCGGCAGCGCCACGCTCACGGGATTGCCGAACGCGGTGTTGGAGATGGTGAGCGCGGTCGTCCAGGACACCTTGCCGCGCTTGTTGGCGGTGCCGTACTCGAACGAGAACTGATCGCCGTCGGCGGACGCCGACTGGCGGGCCAGCACGAACAAGGTCTTGCTCCCGCTAGTGGGAACGCCGCCGATCACCCACCGATGCTCGAGTTGCGAGGCTTGCTTGCGGCCTCTGCCGGCGTTGATCTCGGTGACGCTCTGCGACACGCCGTTGGCCGTGTGGGTCGCGGTGAGCCCACCCGCGGCGGTCCCGGTGACCGACTCGTCACTGGTGGCGACGTAGTCGACGGCGGGGCCGGGCGTCGTCGCCGTGGCGATGTTGGACCACGCGGATGCGCCGATCGCGTTGGCCGCGCGCACCCGGTACCAGAACGTGGTGCTGCTGGCCAAGCCCGTGTCGATGTAGCTCGTGCTGTTGGGCGGCAGGCTCACCAGCGGCGCGAACACGCTGCCGTCGGTGGACTTCTCCAGCTGGAAGCCGTCCTCGTTGTTCGAGTTGTCGTCCCAGTCGAGGGCGACCTGGCCGCTGCCGGCCGTCGCCGTCAGATTGGACGGAGCGCTCGGTGCCGAGCTGCCACCGCCGAGCGCGGCTTGGATCGCCGCCTGCAGGTCGGAGCGGTCGATGCGCGTGCCGTGATTGCCGCCCGACGTGCAACCGGCGTGCGTGTGGATGCCGATCGCATTGCCCGTGCCCTCCTGGACGACGGGGGAGCCGGAGTTGCCGCCGGTGGTGTCGGTGATGTAGCGCAAGTACGTCGATGCGATCTGGGTCAGTGCGTCGGCGTGCGTCTTCTGCACCTGGTTCCACTCCGGAGGCACGGGACTCGACGTGGTGCCGTAGCCGGTGATGCGGATCACCTGTCCCGAGGTGCTGCCGGGCACGCTGCCGAGGGCGTACCACGAGCCCTGCGCCTCGCCGGCGTAGAGCCCGGTGTTGCTGTTGCGCACGGTGTTTGCCACCGCCCAGTCGGCGCCGACGCCGGCGTCGAGCCGCTGCACCGAGCTGGAGTCGTAGGGGTACTGGTCTTCGGGGGCTGGGAAGCGCAGCGAGCCAGAGGACGACGACAACGGCACGTTGAAGTGGATCTGCTGGTTGGGGTTCGACGTGCAGTGTCCCGCCGTCAGCACCACCGATTCGCTGATCAGCCAGCTGGTGCAGCCGGTGGGATACTGACGCCCCTGCCGGGGGTCGCTCGACAGCACCCGGTCGTCGGCGCCGCACAGACTGGCGGCCGTGGTCGGGCCGAGCCGGCTGGTTCCGACCCCGACATCGACGCGGGGGACGTGCAGGCGGTTGGCGCGGGTGTTGCCGTCGGCGATCAGCTCGATCACCACTTCGTTGCCGTTGAAGTACGCCGACCGGTGGCGATAGTCGGCGAGGCTGCGCGCGTCGAAGCGCTGGACCGCGCCGTCGGTGGTGGCGACGAGGCGCAGCTCGCTGCCCGGTGGCAGGTTGGTGCCATCCAGGTGCAGGCGGAGCCAAGCACCGCGGTCGTAGCGCACGACGCCGCGAAACAGCGTCGCTGCGCGAGGACCGTGGTTGGCGAGGTAGCCGGACGAGAGATCGTGAACGCGCGTGTCGAACACCGCGTCCGCGGTTTGGGCGGGGAGCGTGGCTGCGGCGAGGCAGGCGCCGAGCCCGACGAGGTAGTGCTTTTGCATGGGGGACTCCGGCCGTTGCGGCCAACCGTGACGTTAGGGGCGCGGGTCCGCGGTTTGCATCCGTGGAACCCCGGTGTCGCGGTGTCAGCGGGGCACGGCGCCGTCGATGTGCACGGTGTTGGTGATGCCCGGGCGCAGATCGAGCGGCATGCGGCCGACCTCCTCATGATCTCGGTAGAGCACGAGCTCGGTCGCCAGGTCGGAAGCGCGGTACTCCGGTGGAGCGGGGGCCACGCGGCCCCGGTGCACGAGGTCTGCGGAGCTGCCCTGACGCACACCGAGATCGTGCGGCGTGCCATCCGCGCGCAAGAGCGCGAACTCGTCGGCGTGGGTGCCGGCGACGGCGATGTTGCAGGCGCGTCCCACGATCACGCGCAGCGTGCCGTGGTCGCGCAGCTGCCGCGCGACCGTCGCGGCGGCGACCGAACGAGTGAGAACCCCCTCGCCCATGACCACCAAGCCGACCTCCGCGGCCGGCAGGTCGAGCAGTCGGAAGTTGCCGTCGGCGTCGGTCACCGCCGGCTCGGTGCCGTGGATGACGAACTCGTGCGTGGTGTCGGCGACGGGGTCGTACATCGTCTCGACCAGCCGGCGGCGGACGACGCGCGCGCCGGCGACCGGCGCGCCGTGGCGATCGACGATGCCGCCACGGATCGGCGGGTGCGTGGGTTCGGTCCCCGGCGTCAGGACCACCGCGTCGGTGCCGGCGGCGACCGGCCCGCTGTCGATCAGCGTCATGCGCACGTGATCCAGCGCGCGGATTCGATACTGGCGCGACCGCAGCCCTCGCAGCTCGAACTTCCCGTCGGGTCGGTTGAAGGTCCGCGGCCACCCATCCGGCGGGTGCCGGACAGCGGCGTACTCCGTGGTGACCGGCTTGCCCTCGACGACGGCGAGCACTTCGAGATCGCGCACCCAGATCATCCACTGTCCGCCGCGCTCGGTGGCCTCGACCGTGCCGCGGATGGTCGCGCTCGGCTGCGCCGCCACGAGGGGCGAAAGCACCGGAAGAGCGTCGCCTCGCCAGCGCAGCGGGGCGCGGCCCGGTGCCGTGACCACGACCTCGTCGCCCGCGGCCGGCCGCGGAATCGAGAACTTGCCGTCGGCGTCGGACGCAAAGCGCCGGCCGCCACAGAACACCCAAGCTCCACCGATCGGCGAACCCGCCTCGTCGACGAGACGGTTCGACCACGAGTCGATGCCGGTGAGGACGACCTGCACGGCCGGTTGTGGGCCCGGCCCGATCGTCGTTTGCCCGGGCGCGTAGCCGCCGCGGTCGACCTCGAGCACGGCGCCGTCGAGATCGGGCGCGCGCGGCCACGCGAAGTTGCCGTCGCTATCGGAGTAGGTCTCCGGCTCGCAGGTGAAGGCGTACTCCGCCTCGGTGAGCGGCAAGCTCCAACCGGCCGGCAGTCGCAGCCGCACGCGCGCCGCCGCGATCCCGATGCCGCGGGAGTCGAGCACGCGGCCGGCGAGGGACCTGCTCTTCGCGACGACGACGCGGGTCGAGTGGGGAGGCGGCAGCCGGCTGACGACCCCGGCGACCACCGTGACCCAGCGCGGGTCGTCGGCCAGAAGCCAGCCCGACGTCGGCGGCGCGGCGGTCGCGAAGGTGCCGTCCTCCGCGGTGCTGATCGGGATCGACGCCGGGTCGGGTCCGGCATCCGCCTCGGAGTTGATGAAGCCCGCGGGGCAGCGCTCGGTGAAGCGCAGCTGCAGCGCGCCGGCGGGGCGACCGCCGAGGTCGATGGCGGTGCCTCGGAACGCCGCCGCAACCGCGGTGACCCCGTCGCTCGCATTGGCGTCCGCGGGCGGCCGGTCGACCGCCCGGCGCTCGATGCCCTCCGCGCGCGCGGATTCGCGCCCTGGCGTGGACTCTCCGGCGTTCCGTGCCGGGCTGCGGATCGGCGCGCCCGCCGGCCACGTCATCAGAGTCCCGATCCCCGCCAGCGTGGCCGCCGCCAACGCGCCGAGTGGTGCCCGGCGAGAGCCGGTCGTCCGTCGCCACCACCCGATTGCGCGCGGTCGCCGTTCGCGGCGGCGGTCGACCCGGCTGCGCAGCCGCACGAGCGCTCGGTAGAGCCTCGACTGCACCGTGCGCACCGGCAGGTCGAGGCGCGCCGCGATCTGCCGGGGAGGCAAGTCCTGGCGGTAGCGCAGGTCGAGAATCTGCCGGTCCGCGGCCGACAGGCCGCCGCAGGCCTGGGCGATGCGATCGATGACATCGTCGTCGGCGCCGCCGCTCGCCGTGGCCGGAGGAGCCATCAGGCGGGCGTAGTCGGTCTCGTGCCGGGTGCGCCGCGCGCGGCTGCGGTGGTGGCGCGCGGCGATGCGGCGCAAGACGCTGCGCGCCCACGCGACCGCCGCCCGCGGGTTGGTGGGTGGTTGTCGCAGGGCCGCAATCATCAGCTCCTGCGCTGCCTCGTCGATGGCATCCCGGTCCCGCACGAGCCGCGCCGCGAGCGAGCGATAGTGGCGCCAGGCGGCTTGGCCGTCGTCGTGCGTGGGGGGGATTGCCATGACCTCTCTCGCGCTCAGTTCCCGCGGCGACCGGATCCACTGCCCCGAACCCGGCCATTTTTGCCGCGCGGTGGCCGCGGCGGGGGGGCTCGTCGATGGACACGCCTGTCCGAACGGCGGACGGTGCGGTGGCTTGGCGATCGCGGTCGACGATGGAGCAACTCGCATACCGCCGGGCGCCAGACGGGTTGAGCGCGGGGCAGAAGCGGATAGCATCGCGCTGCCAATGAGTGCGGAGGATCTGGCGGGGAAGCAAGCGGCGCTGGCGCGGTTGACGCGGTCGGCGGTGTGGGGGCGCGGCGATCTCGAGCACGTCCTCCGGGAGATCACCGAGACCGCCGCCGACGTGATCGAGGTCACGCGCGTCGGCGTTTGGCTGTTCGAGGAGGGGCGTTCGGCGATCCGTTGCCGTGACCTCTGGCAGCAACCCGAGCGCTTGCACTCGCAGGGCGCGCTGGTCGAAGCCCGTGATTATCCGCGCTACTTCGCGGCACTCGAAGAGGAGCGGACCATCGCCGCCCACGACGCGCACCGTGATCCACGCACCGCGGAGCTGTCCGCTGGCTACCTGACCGAGTACGGGGTTTCGTCGCTGATCGACGCCCCGATCGTCGTCGAAGGTCGTTGCGTCGGGGTCGTCTGCCACGAGCACGTCGGGCCGCCGCGGCGATGGCGGCGCGAGGACGAGTTGCTGGCCGGCTCGCTCGCCGACGTCGTCGCGCTCGCGCTCGAGGTCTCGCGGGTGCGCTCGGCCGAAGCACGCGCGGGTCGGTTGGCGGAGGAGCTGCGCGTGGCGTTGCGCGCCGCCGGCATGGGGGTCTGGCGGTGGGAGCTGCGCACCGGTCGGCTCAGCTTCGGTGATGAGGTCGCCGCCATCTTCGAGCGCCAGCCCGACGACATGCCGCGCTGCGTGGCCGAGTTCATGGAGCACGTGGAGGCAGCCGATCGCGAGCACCTCGCCCGCATGCTGGATGCAGCCGTGGAAGGCAAGCAGACCGATTGTTGGACAGAGTGTCGCATCTCGGCGCCGGATGGCGGAGTGCGTTGGGCGCGGGCGCAGGGCCGGCTCGTGCTCGGCGAGGACGGCCGCCCCGAGCGGGTGGTCGGGGTGGTCAGCGATGTGACCGAGCGCAAGCTGTTCGACCAGCGGCTGGCGCGGACCCAGCGGCTCGAGGAGGTCGGCCAGCTCGCGGGTGGAGTCGCGCACGACTTCAACAATCTGCTGACCGTGATCCGCGGCAATCTCTCGCTGTTGCGCGACGGCGATGGGGCGTTGTCGCCGGAGCTGACCGACATCGAAGACGCGGCGCGCCGGGGCAGTCAGCTGACGTCGCAGCTGCTGTCGTTCGCCAGTCGGCAGCCGGTCGAGCCGCGCGCGATCGACGTCAATGCGCAGATGCGTGCGGTGTTCGGCATGCTCCACCGGCTGATCGGCGAGCGGATTCGGGTGCGGATGGAGCATTGTGCCGACCCGGCCGTGGTGCGCATCGATCCGGGCCAACTCGAGCAGGTGCTGGTCAATCTGGCAGTCAACGCGCGCGACGCCCTGCCCAATGGCGGCGATCTGACCCTGCGCACGTCGGTGTCGGAGCGGCCGCGCCGGGTGGTGATCACCGTCAGCGACAACGGCATCGGCATTCCGGCCGACGTGCTGTCCCGCGTCTGCGAGCCGTTCTTCACCACCAAGCGCGTCGGGCAGGGCACCGGCCTGGGGCTGTCGACCTGCTTCGGGATCATCCGTCAAGCGGGCGGCGAGCTGAACATCGAGAGCGAGCCTGGCCGCGGCACTACTGTCGAAGTCTGGTTGCCACGCATCCTCGAGCCCGCCGATCCCGCCACCCACCGTTCCGGGCGGCGCTCGGTCGAGGAGTTCGGCCGCGGGGTTCGCGTGCTCGTCGTCGAGGACGAGGACGCGGTGCGGCGTTCGGTCCTGGCAGCTCTGCAGAGCGCCGGCTTCGACGTCGAGGCGGCGAGCGACGGCGATGCCGCTCTCGGCCGCATCGATTCCTCGCCGCCGCACATGATCGTCACCGACTGCGTGATGCCAGGAATCGCCGGCCGCGCGCTGGTCGACGAAGTGCGCCGCCGCCTGGGCCGCGAAGTGCCGGCGCTGTTCGTCTCCGGCTACTCCGACGAGGCGCGCACCGGCGCCGAGAGCGAGCAGTGGCTGGCCAAACCGTTCGATGGCGAGGGGCTGCTGCGCGCGGTCCGCACGCTGTACGAGCGTTGTGTGCTGGATCCGCGCGGCTGACTTCCCGGCGGAGTAATTTCGGCTCGGCCTGCTACCTTGGCGGCGGCGTTTTCTCGGACCTCGCAATCGATGTCTCCCACCCGCAAAGACAGTTCCGCAGCCTGCCGGGCGGGTTCCGGCAGTCCCCTGGTGCACCGCTCGGTCGCCGAAGTGAACGGCTTGGACCGGCTGCTCGAGTCCTGCCTGCCCAGCTTCGGCGGCGGTTATCTGCGCCGGGTCTTTGCGCTGCTCGACGAGGCGATCGGCAAGGGCGTGCCGATGACCTTGGCGGTGGCCGGGCCGGTCACGGCGTCGGGCCAGCACCTGGCCTGGCTCAACCCGCTGCTCGACACCGGGTGGTTCTGCTTGCTGTCGACGACCGACGCCGTCTGCTACCACGACGGTCACCGCGCCCTGGACGACGCGGTGGAGCATCCCTTCCACGAGGTGGCGATCTTCGGTGACGACGGCGCGCTCCGCGACGAGCGGACCATCCGGATCACCGACGTCGGTTTCGATGAAGACGTGCTGCTCGGCCAGGACCGCTTCATCTCGGCGTGTCTGCGCCAGCCGGAGTTTCAGCGCAAGATGACCGGCACCGAGATGCGCAACCTGCTCGGTCATCGCTACGCCCGGCAAGAGCGGCGCAACGGGGCGCCGGAGGGGCTGCTCGCCCTGTGCGCGCGCAAGGCGATCCCGATCTTCGTCGGGGCACCGGCCGACGGCTCGGTCTTCCTCAACTCGATGAAGCTGTGGGCGATGCAGCGCGCCGGTAGCGCGGCGTTCGACTTCGAGCTGGACCTCAACCGCGAGGTGTTCGAGAGCTGTGCCTACCACTGGTGGGGGCTCCGCCACTCGGACACGCGGGCGCTCGGCACGCTGGTGCTCGGCGGCGGCGTGCCCAAGAACTTCAACCTGCAGCCCGAGCCGGCGCTGAGCCAGATCCTCGGTCTCGACGAGGTCAGCGGCTACCTCTACGACATCCAGATCACCAGTGCGCCGGTCACCGATGGCTCGCTGTCGTCGTGCCCGCCCGCCGAGGCCGTGACTTGGGGCAAGGTCGACAAGGACGAGTACCGGCGCACGTGCGAGTCGATGCAGGCCGACTACTCGATGGTGATGCCGCTGCTGACCAAAGCGCTGCTCGAGCGGCGCGCGCGGCTGGCCGCGCTCGAGGACGAGCTCGGGCGGGAGACGTTGCTCGAGCGCCACCCCGAGGCGGCCGGCTACTTGCGGCCGACGGCCGGCTACCGGCTGTTCGAGCAGCGCGACGCGCTGATGCGCGAGCTCGATGGGCAAGTCGCCGCGCACTTGTCGGCGCTGGAGGCGACGTGCGACTACCCGCTCGCCGCCGACTGACGCGGACCGCGCCCGCCGCGTTGGTGCTCGCGATGGCCGCCGCGGCATGGCCGGTTGTGGGGCAGCAGCCGGTCGAGTTCGAAGTGCAGAGCGCGGCGCCGCTCGCGCGGCGCGCGGTGGTGCGCGTGTCGCTGCCGTTCGCCCGCGGCGTGTTGCCGTCGGCCGGCGCGGTCGTGCTCGATGTCGACCCGCCGGGCACGCCACCGTGGCCGGCTCGACCGCTGCTGTGTTGGCCGGACGGTTCGATCGCGGTGTTGCAGGCGCACGTGCGGCTGGAGCTGCCGGCGCGCGGCGTGCTGCACGCGGTCGCGCGACCGGTGGACCGGGCGCCCGGCTTGCCGGGTCCGCCGCCGCCGGATTCGAGCGGCCCGGCGCTGGTGCCGGTCTGGACCGAAGTCGAGGACCCGTGGGGGCGGACCTACGTCGCTCGGTGGCCGACCGCGACGCCCGTCGACGACCTCAGCTCGCGCATGGTGCGGGTCTACCGGATCCGGGCGGTGCACGAACGCGACGGCGTCGCGTTCCTCGGCCTGACCGGCTTCTGGGTGTCGGTGCCGGCCGAACGGCGGGTCGAGCTGACGCTGGTGCTCGACAACGCCGCCGCCGTGGACGCGACCGGACCCGTGCTCGGACCGGTGCGGCTGCGCCGCTTCTCGTTTGCGTGCGGGGCTCGGGACACGGTCATCCGGCCCCGCTTCGCGCGCGCCAACGCGCTGCGCGCCGGGCCCGCGCCCACCGCCGATGGCCAGCGGCTCGATCTGCTGGGACCGTCCGACCAGATCTACCTCGGCGATCGCACCGGCAAGGCGTTTCGCGTCGACCTCGACCTGCGCGGGCGTGGGCTCGACCCCGGGGGGCCACTGCGGCCGCTGCCCGCGCTGGCGGCTGTGCGCAGATCGCGCGCGTTCGGCGCGCACGGCGGTCCCGGCCCGGCCGGTGCGGACGCGGCGGCCACGCGGCCGCCGCGCCAACACGGCGAGGGCGGGACGGGACCGTTCGGCGGCCACGGCGATCCGCCCGACGCGGCCGCGCAGGGCACGCCCCGCAATGCCGCGAGCGCGCTGCACAACGTCTTGCGCTGGCGGTCGACCGCGCTGCTCGCGCGCGCAGAGGCCGCGGTGTTGCAGCAAACGCTGCGCCCGACACCGGGGGCCACGCCGCGGTCGCCGGCGCGCACCGCCCCGCTGCGGGCGGGCCTGACGCAGCGCGCGGTGCGCCGCCCGCATGGCTTCACCGCGCTCGACTACGAGCACTTCTCCGTCGATCTGCTGTACGACTACTACTGGCTCACCGGCGACCCGCTCGCGCGGGCCGAGCTGCGCCGCGCGGGCTCCGGCCTGCTGGCCGTGCTCGAGGGTGCCGCGTTTCCGACCTGCCGCGGCGAGGGCTGGTGCCTGCAGGCCGCGGTGCTGATCGCGCGGGCGACCGGCGACCGCGAGCTGCTGCGCGGCGTGCGCCGCCGCTACGTCGAGCGCATCGCGCCGTCGATCGCGGCGGCACCCGCCGGCACGGTGCTGCCGCAGCCCGGCCACCCGCGGGCGTTCGGGCCGCTCGAGAGGTTCGACTCCCCGTGGCAGATGGCAGCCCTGGTGCACGGCCTGCACGCGCTTTGGCGGGAGACTGAAGAGCCGGGCTGTCTTCCTGCGGTCGAGCGATCCGCCGATATCATGGTCGGCTCGGGCTGGCTCGACGGGGTCGGGCCGAAGGCTTTGGTCAGCGCGGCCGATCCGAGTCGATATACCCTTCCAGTGGGATACGGGTCTTTGGAAGGAACCGCGCTGTTGCAAGCCGGCGGGATGGTGCTGGCCGCCGAGATGGTCGCCGACCGTTCCACCCGGCGTCGGCTCTGGCGGCGGGCGGATCGCATCGTCGGGGCGGTGGAGGATCCGCACGCCGGCGCCCACCGCTGGTTGCAGCTCTACTTCGACCGGGCGGAGGCGCGGTGATCGAGGCCCTGGTGCACGCCTTCGCCCCGGCGAGCCAACGGCTGGTCGCCGGTGCGGCTCCGCCGGCGGTGCTCGGCCGGCAGCTGCCCCGGTTGGCGGTTCAGGCCCTCAATGCGGACGGGGACCGCGGTCTGCGCTTCTTTCCTCTGATCGGCCAGCGCGAGGGCGAGCGGCGATTCGTCGAGCTGGACGGGCTACTGCCGGTCGAGCAGCTGCTCGCGTTGCACGGCGATCAAGTTGCTCCGCGCTTCGTCGTCGACGGATGTGTCGAGGACGCAAGTTTGCGGCTGCGCATCGTGCGGGTCGAAGGCCAGCGCGTCGTCTTCAACGAGCAAGTGCCCCTCGACCACGCCGCGCCGCTGCCGGCTCTGTCGCGGCTGTTGTTCGAGCTGATGTCGGTGCTGGGTTGGCAGGGTGCTCCACCGGTGCCGACCCGGCTGCAGGATGGCGTGCTCGCCTGGTTTCTCTGCGCGCGCGACCATCTGCTCTGCGTCGAGGCCGGGGTGCCGGTGGAGGATCCTTCGGCCTTGCTGATCGCCGGCGAGCGCCTGGTGGAGCGCGCCCCCGACGACCCCGACGTGCAGCGGCTGCTCTTGGACCTCGGTGGCCGGCTGTTGGCGGACGAGCAGGCCGCGACGCGCGTCGAGCAGATGTTCGGAGCGCTCGCCGAAGGCATGCTCCGCCGGGCCGCGCCCGAGGCCGCTCGGTCCGGCGGCGCAGTGCTGCAGCAGGCGGCCGCCCTGCTGACCGGGCACGGCCGCGAGCAGGCCGCCGATGGCCTGTTGCGTAAGGCGGTCGAGATCGAGCCGGGCCACGCCGAGATCGCCTGCCGGGTCGCCCGCCGCGAGCTGATGGAGGGACGGCCGGAAGACGCCCGGCGGGTGCTGGAGACGGCGCTGAACGAGGGCGGCCGCGATCCGCTCGCCCTCGCCCAGCTGTCGGTGGTGTGCGAACGGTTGGGCGACACGGACGCGCGCCGCCGCTGCGTCGAGGAGCTGCTGCAGCGGCCGACCGACAACGTCATCGTCACCCGCATCGCGGTCGCCTACTTGCTCGACACCGACCAGCTGACGCGGGCGTTGCAGGTGATCGATGCGGTGCTGGCCAGTCAGCCCGAGCACGCCGGTCTGTGGCTGGACCGAGGTCGGGTTCTGTTGTTGCAAGAAGAGCCCGAAGCCGCGCGCGAGGCTCTGCAGCGGGGTCTCGACCATGCCTCCGATGCGAACACGCGCCGCGATCTCGAACGCCACTTGGCGCTGGTGGCATCCGACAACGCCCTGGCCACGGCGCACCGCGTCGACCGCGCCCTGCGCGACGGCGACGCGGAGGGCGCGCTGCAGCTGGCACGCGCTCTGGTGCGGCGCTCGCCGCAGCTCGCCGACGGCTGGCTGCTGATCGGCATCGCCCGGCAGCGGCTCGACCAACCGCGCCGCGCGGAGCGCGCGCTGCGCAAGGCGCTGTACATCGACCCCGACATGGGCGAGGTCCGCAATCGGTTGGGGATCCTGCTGGTCGCGCGGCGGCGCTATGCGGAGGGCTTCGAACACCTGCGGCGCGCGGTCGGCCTGTTGCCCAACGAAGCGTCGGTGTGGCTGCATTACGCGCAGGCGTGCCACTTCGTCGGCCGCGAAGACGAGGGGCGCGACGCGCTCGCCCGCGCGGTCCAGTGCGGTGCCGAGCACGGCGCCGTGGCGGCGGTGCGCGACGCGTTCTTCCCCGGTTCCTGAGGCCACGGCCGTCGCGGGCATCCGGTTTCGCAGATCGGGTCGATCCTGATCCCGGGGGGAGGGGAGCGAGGCTTGTCCGCGGACGAGTTTCCCAGGTACGCTGCCATCGCGATGTTGGCCGCAAAGGTTGCAACGCGAGTGTCCTGGGTTGATTCAACCCCGGTCGGTGCTCCGCCACGAGTGGCCCACGCGTGACGAGCGGCGGACCGAACCGCCGGTGGTGGTGGCTTCCCTTTGCCGGGCTCCTTGTCGCCCTTGCGTCGGACGGCTGTTGGCTGATCCTGTTCCCTGCGTTTGCCCTGTTTGCCTGCGCGCGAGCGGGTCTCACTCGTTGGCAACGAGTCTTCGCGCTGCTGCTGGTCGCACTCGCGGCCGTGGTCCAGTGGGATCGTCGTTGGATCGGCGCGTGTGTCCGGGTGTGGGTGCACCAGGACGCCTACCTCGCCGAGATCCGTCGCTTGAACGCGGCCCCAGACGCTCCGGGGACCGGGCTTGGCCCGCCTTGGATCAGCATCGAGTCGCCTCGCCGGGCGCGCGTGACGTGGCTTGCTGCACGTGGCGACGAGATCGGTGTGTACTACGACCTCGATCGCAAGCCCGAACTGGGCACATGGCACCTGTTCGGTCCCTGGTTCTTCTATGCGCACTGACGGCGCGGGCAGCCTGCGCTACGTTGGCGGCGATGACCGCCGACGACCCGCTGCTCGACTGGCGTGACCGGTTTCCGATCCTCGAGTCGAGCACCTACTTGATCAACAACTCGCTCGGGCCGATGCCGCGCGCCGCACGCGACGCGATGGCGCGCTTCGCCGACTTGTGGGACCGCCGCGGCGTGCGTGCGTGGGCCGACGAGTGGTGGGAGAAGCAGTGGGAGTTCTCGCACCTGATCGAGGGCATCCTCGGTGTTGCGCCGGACACGGTGTCGATGCACCAGAACGTGGCGATGGCGAGTCAGTCGATCCTGTCATGCTTCTCGTTCGATGGGCCGCGCAACCGGATCGTCTACACCGATCTGAACTTCCCGTCGGTGATGTATCTGTACGAGGCGCAGCGCGACCGCGGCGCGGAGATCGTGCGCGTACCGAGCGACGACGGCATTCACGTCGACCAGCAGCGGCTGCTCGACGCCATCGACGAGCGCACCGCGTTGGTGCCGATCAGCCATGTGTTGTTTCGCAGCGCGTTCATCCAGGACGCCCGAGCGGTGGTGCGGCGCGCGCGCGAGGTCGGCGCCTTCGTCGTGCTCGACGTGTTCCAATCGGTCGGCACCGTACCACTGCAGCTGGCCGAGTGGGGCGTCCACGCTGCGGTGGGGGGCGCGTTGAAGTTCCTCTGCGGCGGACCCGGCAACTGCTTCCTCTACGTCGATCCGGACGAGCGCGCGCGCCTGCGACCGCGGTTCACCGGTTGGGCCGCGCACCGTGATCCGTTTGCCTTCTCGGCATCCGGTCAGGACTACCGCGACGATGGGGCTCGGTTCCTCAACGGCACACCCAACGTCCCGGCGCTGTACTCCGGGATCGAAGGCGTGCGCACGATCGCCGAGGTCGGCGTGGACGCGATCCGCGAGAAGAGCGTGCGGCAGACGGCGCTGCTGATGCGGCGCGCCGAGGCGCACGGCTTCGAGACGACCGCGCCGAGTGAGCCGGCAGTGCGCGGCGGCACGGTCGCCGTCGACGTGCCGCACGGCTACGCGGTGTGCCAGGCGTTGCTGGCCGAGGACATCGTCGTCGACTACCGGCCCAAGGCGGGGATCCGGATCGCGCCGCACTTCTTCACCCGCGACGAGGAGTGCGTGGCGGCGCTCGACCGCATGGCCGAGATCGTCGAGCAGCGCGAGTACGAGGCGTTCGAACAGCAAGCGAGGCGCCCCGGATGACGCGCGTCTACGACATCTCGGAGCCGATCTCGCCGGCGACGGCCGTGTTTCCGGGCGACACACCGTTCTCGCAAGCCTGGGTGATGCGCATGGAGGAGGGCGCTTCGTGCAACGTCTCGACCATGACGATGTCGGTGCACTGCGGAACGCACACGGATGCGCCGTTGCACTTCGACGTCGATGGGCGCGACATGGCGTCGGTCGCGCTCGATCCATACATCGGTCCATGCCGGGTCGTCGAGGTCACCGGCCGTGGTGCGCCGGCGCTGGTCGCGGCCGAGGAGCTGGCGGCGGCCATCGACGGAGCCACGCGAGTTCTGTTGCGCACCGCAGCGCGGCACGACGCCGAGCGATTCGATCCGGACTTCACTGCACTCGGTCCGGACGCGGCCGCGGTCCTGGTCTCGGCCGGCGTGCGACTGGTCGGCATCGACACGCCGAGCATCGACCACGCCGCCTCGCAGGATCTGGCGGGGCACCAGGTGCTCTACCGCGGGGGTGTCGCGATCCTCGAGAACATCGACCTGACGGCAGTGCCGACCGGCGAGTACGAGCTGATCGCGCTGCCGTTGCGCCTGGTCGGCTCCGACTCGTCGCCGGTGCGCGCAATCCTGCGGGAGCGGTCATGAGCAAGCGCCCTGTCAACCCGCCTGAGCTGGCGCCCCCGGTCGGCTTCGCGCACGGCTGGCTGGTCGAGAGCGGGGCCCAGCGCACGCTCTACCTGGCGGGCCAATGCGGCCACGACGCGGCTGGCGTCATCGTCGAGCCCGGCGATCTGGTCGCTCAGCTGGACCGGGCGATGGCCAACATCGGCTGCGTACTGCGCGACGCCGAGATGGAGTTCGCCGACGTCGTCCAGCTCAACTTCTACGTGCGCAGTCGGGACGACTACGACACCGCGCGGCGCGCGTTCGGGGCGGTGTGGAAGCGCCACTGCGGGCGGCACTACCCGGCGATGGCGATGTTCGAAGTCGTCTCGCTCTTCGACCCGCGCGCGCTGATCGAGATCCAGGGCATCGCGGCGCGTTGACGGCGTGTGGCGATCAAGGTCGGCCACGCTGTTCGGCGCGATCCCGTTTGGCGTTCAGCTGACCTTCGTGGAGTTGGTCTCGCTCTAGATGCTGCTCAGCGACCGTCGCGAGAACCAGATACGTACACCTCTCCACAGCCCTGACGACCTATGCGTTGTCAGAGTGTTGACTCAAGAGGAGGACCGACGAGACCCCTGTTCCCCAATCAGTCTTTGGTCTACTTCCGCGGCGCATTCGGGTGCAAGACTCTCCGGTATCGGAGGGCGTCTGATGGCGAAGTACGGGATCGGGCTGGAGGCGAAGGACAGGACGACCTGGCGGCCAAGCTCGAGGCGCTCATCCTCGTCCTTGGCCGCGTCGAAGTACATGCAGTCGAAGAGCCAGATCTGGGGCCGAGACGGCAAGACCGCGGCTGGCGACTTGTGGAAGGTCACGATCAAGTGGCTCTCGAAGCTCCTTACTGGCAGCTGACACAGAAGCGACGAAAGGCCAAGAGCGTTGATTGCCCAACGCACGGCCAGACCAGCTTGATTTGCTCAAGCGCAGTTGTTGAGTCGGGCTCTTGTCGAAACGCCTGGGGGCAACGTCGAGCACGACAAACCAGGACCTTGGCTACGGAAGTCGTTGGGTGCTAGACTGTTGGGTGATGGGCATCCAGATTGCCCCTGAACTTCAGCGTCAGCTCGAGAGCTTGGCTCGCGAGCAAGGGATGACTGTCGACGAACTGCTGCGAGACCTTCTGAAGCGTGTTCAGCACGGGGCCGTGAGGAATGGCGCACCAGGCAAGCAGACCTGCTACGAACTCGCCGCCGCTTCAGGTGTCATCGGAGTGGTTGGGAATGCGCCTTCAGACCTGAGCACGAACCCGGGACATTTCGACGGGTTCGGGCGTGACTGAGACAGCCGCAGTCCAGCGGCAGTTGAAGGCTGTTGCAGAGGCCACGTGGCTGCGAGCTGCGAACCTCGACTCCGACGCGCCAATTCTCGACCGCCGCGACTTCGCCATCTACCGCACTACCGATGACCGCGCGCTGACTGTCGTGCCGTAGACTCGGTCGTCGCGCGCCCCCGTCAGGAGGCGAGCACGCGCACCGGCGCGCCGGCAGCCCCCAGCAAGTTCACACCACTGGTCGAGATGTGTACCAGTCGGTTGGCGTTGAGCAGAACGCCGCTCGCTCCGACGGAGAACTCGCGGGCGCCGACCACGGGCACCGGTACCAAGATTCCTCCGGGCAGCTCGAACACCAGCGCTCCGGCGCCGGCCGGCAGCGCCGCGAGGGACGCCAGGAACACGGCCAGCCCGGAGGCATCGCGGGCGTCGCGGCTGATGTGGATGCCGGCGGGGCCGACGAGCTGTGGCGTGAGCGAGAGATCGGCGAACTCGTCGCCGCCGACCCCGGGGATCAGCAGGCGAGGAGCGCTGCCGAAGCCGAGGCGGGCCGGGGCGCGGAGATCGGGGTCCAGCACGCCGCCGGCGGCGGTGATGGGATCGACCCAGCGCAGCTCGGTGCGGGTGCCGACCGCTTGCTCGAACACCGTCAAGTTGCTGCGCAGCGTGTAGCCGCGGTCGGGTGCGAGCGTGCCGGCGCCGAACGGCGGCTGTGCGCCGGCGGTGCCGGTCAGGTTGGTGACGCTCGCCGTCCCGGTCTTCGCCGTGTACAGGTCGAAGGCGCTGGGATCGCCGACGCCGAGCACCAGCGTGTCCTCGAACGCATCCGCCATGAACGACGGAAAGATGGAGATGTCGATGTACGGCTCGAAGTTGGCGTCCGAGGTGACGTGCGTCGGCGTCGTTGCCGCGGTCGTGTCCAGCAAGTAGTGCTCTTCCCGCACGGTCGAGTCGACGTAGAACAGTCGCGTGCCGTCCTGGTTGAGCAGCAGGTGGGGTCCGTTGGGCTCACCGGGCAGGTAGCCGGGATCGTCATAATCGGCGGCTGGCGGCGGCAGGACCGCCGCGGCACCGCTCGATCCGAGCAAGTAAAGCCGGACCGACTTGCGCGGGCCGAACAGGAAGACGACGGACTTGCCGTCACCGGCCATCGCCATCTCGTCCTCGACGGTCGAGCCCACGGTCCCCGAAGGGGTGAGGTTGCTCGGGGTGCTGCCGTCGGTCAGCGCCGTGCGCCAGATGCGGCCGTTGTCGGTGACGCAAAACAGGTGGGTGGCCCCGACGCACACTCCGGTGGGCTCGACCGGCGCTGGGAACGAGATCTCGCGGACCGGGGTTCCGGTCGACGCCCAGTTCTGGCCGTCCAAACGGGCGACGAACAGGCGGCCCGTGCGCGTCACGAACGCCGCGTGCAGGCCGTCGTAGGCGACGCCGATGGCGTTGGCGAAGGGGTTGTTTCCGCTCACCCCGGGCAGCTCCAGCAACTGCTGCGGATTGCCATTGCCGTCGACCCATACGTAGCCATACCAGCGGTCACTGTCCCGCGAGTAGTGGAACACCCGGCCGCCGGCCGGAAGCTCGATTCGCACCACCCCGTTGCGGGAGATGCGCCGCGGCCAGTCGTTCCGCACTTCGTGCTGGTGGGTGCGCAGCATCAGCTCGGGGGCTCTCAACCGGAGACCGCGCAGATGTTCGGTCGGCGCCGCGCTCGGGTTGGCGGCGTCCACGCTGAGCAGGCTGAGAGCGTTGGCCGCGCCCTCGAAATAGGAGAGGCTCGACTGCGCCGGCATCACCGTCGGCAGGAGTCCGAGAGCAACAAGGGCGGAGATTCTCATGGGTGTCGCGCACCAGCGAAACAAATGACGTGCCGGTGCGAAGAGGTTGGACCCTGTCCGGGGTCCGGGCGGCCCGCGTCCCGGTCTCGGACAGTGTCGTGGCCATGACGTATTGTTTCCCACCCGGCGAGCGTCGTGTAGGGCATGCGGGCCCCATCTCCCAAGATGCGCTCCGTCGACGTCCATGCCATCGCCCGAACAAGACTTACCACCGGACGCCGAGTTAGCGGAACGGTTCGCGACGGTGACGCGCTACGAGGGTGGCGAGGGCTGGTCCGGGGCGGTCGAGGAGCGCGCCACCGGCCGGCAGTTGCACCTCAAGGTGTTGGCGGTCGGAGCCGGCCAGGTCGAGGGTTCCCTGCTGGCGTCCCTGCGCCATCCCGGGATCCCGCAGGTGTTGGAGACCGGAGTGACCGCCGCGGGACGGTCCTACCTCCTGCGCGATCATCTCGCTGGCGAGCCGCTGACCGGATCGTTGCCGCTGGCTGCCGAGGGCGTCGTCGACCTCGCAGTGCAGCTGTTGGAGATCCTCGCGTACGTCCACCTGCGCGGAGTCTTGCACCTCGACATCAAGCCGGCCAACGTGCTGCGCCTGGCAGGCGAGCCCACCCGCTACGCCCTGCTCGACTTCGGGCTCGGGCGGCGCGGCGCGGGCGTCGCCACCGGCGGTACCTTCGGCTTCGCCTCGCCCGAGGTGTTGCTCGGTCTCGCACCGGATGCGCGCGCCGATCTGTTCTCGCTCGGCGCGACGTTGATGGTGGCGCTGACGGGCAGGCGCCCACCGGCGGCTCGCTTTCGCGACCGTTTTCCACGCGAGGACTTCTTCGCCGTGTTCGGCGCGGACGCCAGCGAGCTGCCGGCGCCGCTCGACACGTTGCTGCCACCGCTCTTGGAGCGCCGGCGCGAGCATCGTTTGGCCGACGCGCAGGAGGCGCTCGAGCTGTTGGTCGGTGGTACCGGCCGTCCATCCGTGGCGTTGCTGCGGCCCGACCCGATCGCGCAGAATGGCGGTGCACTGTCGGCGTTGGTCGCCGAGCTTCCCCGCACGGCGGATCTGACTCTGGTCGGGCCCGACCTCGAGGACCTCAAGGTCCTGGCGTTGCACGCGGGCTGTGAGCTGGAAGGCGTCGACCACGTCGAGATCGGCGACGGCGAGCTCCACATGCGTCGCGGCGGAGCGCGGGACCCCGTCGTGTTTCGTGTTCCACCGCTGGATCACGACGCCCTGGCCGCGCACCTGGCCAGCGCGTTGTGTCTCAACGCCGTCGCCGCGGACTCCGCCGCCCGGCACTTTCTCGCGTCGGGGCGGTGCACGGCCCGAGAGGTCGGTGATGCTCTCGTGTCGCTGGTCGAGCGCGGCCGAGTAGTGCCGGACGGACCGCGCTGGTCGTGGCCCGATGCGGCGAGTGGCCGCATCGACTTGGATCCCACCGATGTGGTTCCCGCGCAGGCGAAAGCCGTGCGGCGGGCGGCAGCTCGTGGGCATGTCGAAGCCGCCATGGCTACCTACCGGCGTGCCGCGCCATCGCTCGAGCCTACGCGCGAGTTGGAGCTGCGTACCGCGTTGGTGGAGGGCTTGATCCGGGTCGGCGAAGCCGGGCGCGCATTGCCCTTGGTGCACGACCTGCCAGCGCATCGGCTGCGGGTCGACTTCGAGCTCGGCAACATCGATGCCGTCGAGCGCGCGCTGCCGGCTGTCTTGGCCCTGCCCGCCGAACGCCGCCGCGCGGATCTCGGTGCTCTGGAGCGGTTGCGTGCCGAAGTGGACTTGGCCCGAGGCCGGCCCCAGGAAGCGTTGGAGCGCACCGGCCGGTTGGTGGCCGAGCGCGGCCGGCTCGCCGATCGCACCGCCCATGGATTCGCACTGATGCGCTGCTCTCAGCACGACAAGGCGGAGGAGGTGTTCAACAGCGTCTTGCGGGATACCTCGGAGACCGAGCGGCCGTTCTTGCGCGCCGCGGCGCTGAGCAACCTCGCGGTCATCGCCCGGGCACGCCAAGACCTGGACGCGGCCGAGCATTGGAGCCGGCTCTTGCTGCAGCAGTGCCGCGCGCTCGGCCACGTCCGCCACACGGCGACCGCGCAGAATCAGCTGGGCATCCTGGCCAAGGACCGGAGTCGTTTCGACGAGGCGCGCGAGCACCTGCGCGGCGCGCAGGCGTTGTTTCGTCACGTCGGCGATCGGCGCAGCGCGGCCCTCTGTGCCGCCAATCTGGGCATCGTCGCGTTGGAGAGCGGAGACGCGGTGTACGGCGCGAGGCGGCTCGAAACCGCGCTGCGCGAGCTCGATGCGCTGGGCGCGACGGCGATGCGACCGCTGGTACTGGTGATGCTGGCGCGCGCGCACGCGGAGCTGGGCAACTCCGACGCCGCCCGCCATTGGCTCGACCAAGCGGCCCCGATCGAGGGCGAGAGGATCATGCGAGAAGCGGACAAAGTGAACGAACTCCTGCGCGGCGCGACCCCGGGTCCGCCGGACCCGCGTGCCGACACCGGGGCGCCGACCGAGCGCAGCCTGGCTGGGGCGGGCGGCGGTGCCGAAGGCGTGCTGCGGACGTTCTTGGCGATCAACCGCCGTTTGGCGGGCGAGGTCGATCTCGAGCGTGCCATGCAGTACTTGCTGGATACGGCGGTGGCGCTGTCGGGTGGTCGACTGGGTTGTCTGTTGGTGAAGCGCGCCGATGGCGTGCGCATCGAGCTGCGCACCGGCGGTGCGACCGATGCCCACATCGCCTACAGTCGCTCGATCGTCAACCGTTCGCTCCAGCAGCGCCTGATGTTGACCAGCGATGACGCGCTCGCCGATGGGGCGCTGGCCGATATGCCCAGCGTGCGCGACCTGCGCCAGCGCTCGGCGATCTGCGTGCCGTTCGTCGCCGCCTCCGGCATCGAGGGCGCGATCTATGTCGAGCACCCCTCCAGGGCGGCGGTGTTCGGCGCGGCGGAGAAGGAGCACCTCGAGATGCTCGCCGACCAGGCCGCGATCGCCGTCGACCGGATGGCCAACGAGGAGCGCCTGTCGGCGGATCTCGAACGCAGCCGGCGCGATCTGCAAGTGGCGGTGCGCGCCGCACGGGGCAAGAAGCGGCCGCCGATGCTCGGGCGCAGCAAGCCGATGCGCGCGCTGCGCGAGCAGATCGACCGGCTGGCTCGGTCGGATCTGTCCGTGCTGGTGCGGGGCGAGACCGGCACCGGCAAAGAGCTGGTGGCGCGCGCGCTGCACGACGCCAGCGGCCGGGCGCGGGGTCCGTTCGTCGCCGAGAACTGCTCGGCGATTCCGACCGAGCTGATGGAGAGCGAGCTGTTCGGCCACGTCAAGGGCGCCTTCACCGGCGCCGATGAAGAGCGCGCCGGCCTGATGGAGCTCGCCGCCGGCGGTACGCTGTTCTTGGACGAAGTCGGTGACCTGGCGCTGCCCCTGCAGGCCAAGCTCCTGCGCGCTCTGCAGGAGGGTCAGATCCGCCGCGTCGGCGGCCACGAGTTGATCCAGCTGGATGTCCGCGTCGTCGCCGCCACCCACCGCGACCTGCGCGCGATGTGTGACAGCGGCGAGTTCCGTTCCGACCTGTACTACCGCATCGCGGCGGCGGAGATCGAAGTGCCGCCGCTGCGCGACCGCGCCGGCGATGTGCGGCTGTTGGCCGAGGCGTTCGTCGATCGGCTCAACGCCGAGCACCGGCGCGAGGTGAGCCTGTCCGACGCCGGCCGCGCCGAGCTGGCCGAGTACGGTTGGCCGGGGAACGTGCGCGAGCTGGACCACGTCATCGCCCGCGCCTATCTGCTGTGCGACGGAGACGTGCTGGAGGGATTCGCCCTGCCGGCGCGTACGGTTGCCGCCGAGTCCGGTGGCGCCGCCACGGCTGCCGCCGGCGAGTGGCCGGCGATCAGCCTGGCCGAGGCCGAGTCGAGGACGATTCGCGCGGCGCTGCGCGCGACGCACGGCGACAAGGCGAAGGCGGCCCGCATCCTGCAGATCTCGCGCTCGGCGTTGTACGCCAAGATGGACCGCATCGAGGAGCGCGCACGCGCCGCCCGCGAGGACGGCGACGGCGACGACGACTGAGGCCGCCGCGTGCTCAGCCTCAGCTGGCGCGCACGTCCTTGCAGTCGGGGTTGGTGATCGTCAGCGTGCCGGCGTTGTCGAGCAGCACGGCCTGGCTGGTGATCTCGGTGCCGACGAGGGCGGGCAGCGTCGGCATCTGCAGGTCGAAGCGCCATTGGCCGTTGGCGGCGATGACCCCCTGGTTGATCAGCACGTTGGGCGTGCCGATGACCCAGGTGCCGGCCGCGCCGAAGGGGATGTAGCCGGCCGAGGCCCGCAGGGAGCCGTAGATCACCGAGAAGGAGCCGGGGGTGCCGAACACTTCCCAGGTCTCGCGGCGGCCGAAGCGGAGGTTGCCCATCTGGAACATCTCGGGGATCTGCGTCGCCGAGACCACGTCGAGCACCGTCGTCGCGCCGACGCTGACCAGCCGGACCTGCATGGCGTACTCGAAGTTCTGCTGCTGCGAAGCGGTGTGCAGTGCCGCGAGGCTGACCGTGTTGCTGATCAGCTCGACGCTGTCGGTGCAGTCGAGGAAGAAGCGGTTGGTGCCCCGCTGCTGATCGATGTCGCCGCGCACCAACTGGGTTTGCGCGGCGAGCGGAGACAGGCAGAGGGCGGTGACGAGAAGGATCTTGGAGCAGTGCATTGCAGTTCGTTGGTAAGGGCGGTGTCGAGAATCAAAAAACGCCGGCGTGGGCGCCGTCTTGCGTCCTTGCCGCGGTCGGAGGAGCTCATTCTCAATCGCCGTGCCAAACCGCCGGTCCGCGGCGTCCCGTCCGCGCTACCGACAACGGGTGTCTGGAGTCCGGACGGTGGTGCCGGGTGTCAGTGGGCGCGGGCGCGCGCAGCGCGATGCAACCACGCCGTCTGGCACAGGCCGGCCACGGTGAGCGCGCACAGCGTCGCCGGCAGGCCCGGCCACGCACCGGCTCCTACCGCGAGCTGGAGCAACAGTGCGGCAGTGCCGACGTAGACCAGCACGGCGCCGGTCACCGGTCTGGTGACGTGTGCCTGCACCAACACGCCCTGGTAGTAGTTGATCCAAACCGCGTAGGCCGGCATCAGCACCCCGAAGCCGACGCCGAACGTCGCCATCTGCAAGACGTCGCCGCGCAGACCCGAGACGGTGCCGAACCAGACCTGGGCGAGCGGTGTGGACCAGATCAGCAACAGCGCGCCGCTGGTCGACCATGCCAGCCAATGCGCGAAGCGGCGCAGCGCGCGCGCCCCGTCGGCGGTCGACGAAAGGCGGACGGCGACCTCCTGGTAGGCGAAGCCGAACGAGCGCAGCATGAAGATCAAGCCGTAGACGGCGCCCCACGCGGCCAGCGACGGCATGGCGCTCGGCATGCGGTTCATCGCCGCCGCGCCGATCGGCTGGAGCGCGAGGGTGAGGAGCGGCGTGATCGCCAGCGGCACGTAGAACCGGCGGAAGCGGCGCCAGGTGAGCGGGGTTGCGGTGGGGTCGTGCTCGGGCAGGGCGGCGCGGGCTTCGCGCACGGCCCAGGCCGCGTACAGGGCATCGGCGGTGACGCCGGCGGCGATCGCGGCGGCGCCGACCGCCGCGCCGCAGTAGCCGCCGTGCAGATAGCCGGCTGTCAGCACGATCGCGTTGGCGCTCAGGCGCAGGCCCGTGCCGATTCCGATGTGGTGCGACCGCTCGTGGCGAATCAGCAGTCCGTGCTGGAACCGCCGGTAGGCGATCATGCTGGTCCACGGGGTCAGCAGCTGCAGACCGATGCGGCCGGGCTCGATGGTGTCCGGCGGTGCGCGCATCCAGTCGGCGGCGATCACGTCGTACAGCGGCGTGAACGCGCAAGCGGCGTGCACCGCCGTGAGCACCGCGATGGCGATCCACACCGCGCGCGACAGCCACGAGTAGCTGCGACGATCGACGGCGAGGGCGGTCGACGCCGCCAGCAGCATGATGATCGGTCCCTCGATCAGCAGCGCGATCGGATAGATGATCGAGGCGATCGCGGCCAGCTGAGCGTCGGGATCCGGCAGCCGAGACACGACGCCGACCACGAGCGGCATCTCCGCCCCCATCAGCAGCCAGCTGGCCGCCAGCGGCCACCACAGCTCGAGGATCCTGCGCTGCGTGATCAAGCGGGGATCTTGCCCGTGACCCGGCGTGGCGACAACGGCAGCGGACCCGCGCGCGCGGTTTTATGAGCCGCTGCGGTGGCAGGGCGTGGCATGATCGACGCCGTGTTCTGTCGGAGTCGTATCTCGCTTTCGGGGGCGGCGCTGTTGCTCGCGGCCTGCGCGGCGCAGGCGCCGGTCGAAACGGGCGTCGCCGGCGAGCCGACCGAAGTCGTCGTGCTGGACGCCGCGTTCGTCGAGTTCGAAGGCGAGCGGCGGCCACTGGAGTTCTTCTTGCTCGAGGTCCGGCGGCGGTGTCGGGCGGCCGGTGACGACGAGGATCGGCTGCCGGCGGTGCGGTTGGCGTTTGCCCCCGCCGCCCAAGAGCTCGGCGGCCAGTGGTTGGATGCGGTGATCGACGAGCTGCGCAAGGCCGGCATCCGCCACCTCAACGTCGGTGGCGACGGTTGACCATCGCGTCGCTGCCGCGTCCGCCACGCCTGTTGATCTTCGACGTCGACGGCACGCTGCAGGACACCTTCCAATGGTGGCCGCGGGTGATCCGCAAAGGTCTCGCCCGCTTCGCCGCCGTGTATGACGTCGCGATCCCGCCGCCCGACGATGTGGCCGCGTGCGCGGTCGTCGGATTCGCCGACGCCGAAGTATGGGCTCCGCTGTTGCCAGCGACGCACCGGGACCGCTGGGTGGAGCTGCGCGAGCTGGTGCTTCCGCTCGAGGAGGAGGAGCTCAACGGTGGGCGCGACTACCTCTTCGCCGGCGTCCGCCCGCTGCTCGCCGGGCTGCGCCGTGCCGGCGTCGCAGTCGCGCTGGCGAGCAACTGCCGGGCGCGCTATTTCGCGGCGGTGTGCGATGGGCAAGGGCTGCGCGCTCTGTCAGATTGGCAGTTCTGCCTGGACTCGCCCGGTGTCCGCACCAAGGCTGACATGGTCGGGCAAGCGCTGGCGGCGGCCGGGGTGGAGCCGCGGGCCGCGGTGATGATCGGAGACCGGGAGAGCGATCAATCAGCCGCCGTCGAGCACGGGGTGCCCTTCGTCTGGCGCGTCAACGACCGCTGCTCGTTGGGCGACGCCGACGGCCAATGGCATGGGCAGGCCGGCGAGCTGCTCGGCCTCCTCGGGCTTCCGGCAAATATCGTAGACTGAGGGGCGCACTCGTCCCGCCCGCCAGGACTTTCCGGACCCGAGCCCATGAGCCTAGGTGCACAACTGCCGGTGTTCATCATCGGCATCGTCTTCTTCTTCGTCTATCAGATGGTGCGCCTCAGCGCCAAGGAGCGCGACGACAAGCGGCGCATCGACCTGGTCGAAAAGGCGATGGAGAAGGGTGATCTCGACGCGGCGACCAAGCGGCAGCTCGTCCAGGCGGTGGTCGGTGAGTCTCCGCGGTGGTCGCCGCTGTTGGTGATCGGCTGGCTCGGTCTGTGCGTCGGGTTGGGCATGTTGGCGGTGGCCTGCCTGAGCTATGGCAACGAGCGGATGTTCCAGCAGGCCATTCTGGTGACCTGCGGCGGCTTCGGTTTGCTCTCGCTCCCGATCGCGATGCGCGAGCTCGGCAAGATGCAGGCCACGCGGTCCGTTTCTGGAGGAGAGTCCTGATGGGTGCCATCGAGGCAGTCGTGGTCATGGTCGGAATGGGGCTGGCCGGCGTGCTCGGCTTCACGGTGGTCCGAGGGCGTCTGGCGCTCCAGCGACAGCGCTATCGCGTTGTGGAGATGGCGCTGCAGCACCCGGCCGTCGACCGGGAGACGCAGCGGCAGCTGCTCGAAGTCGTCGCCCAACCCACGGGTCTCTTCGGCCGGCTGTTCCGGCCGCGCACGGTGGCGACGCTCGGCTGGCTCGGGATGTTCATCGGTTTGGGGTGCTTGGCCTCGGGCGATCGCGACGCCGAGGCGGCGGGCCCGGTGATCGCGCTGATCAGCTTGGGCGTGCTCAGCCTGCCGCTGGCGCTGCGCGAGCTCGACGCGCGGCGGCTCGCTTCCAAGTCGTCCGCGAGCTGACGCGCCGGGCCGACCGGCCGACAGCCGGGGGTGGTCCAGGCCGGGAGCCGGTCTAAGCTCTCGGCAATGACGCCCCGCCGCGACCTGTTCGAAGAGATCGTCCGCCTGCGCGCGGAGGGGGTCCCGGCGGCGTTGGCGACCATCGTCGGGACCCGCGGATCGACCCCCGGGCGCGAGGCGATGCGGCTGCTGGTGCTCGAGGACGGCACGTTTCTCGGCACCGTCGGCGGCGGATGCCTCGAGGCCGAGGTCTACGAAGCGGCGCTCGAGGTGATCCGCACCGAGCGGCCGCGCTCCCTCCAGTTTCGTTTGACCGAGTTCGAGTCGCCCGATTCCGGCCTGCTGTGTGGCGGGGAGGTCACCATCTTCGTCGAGCCCATCACCACTCCCGCGCTGTGGATCTTCGGCGGCGGCCACGTCAGTGCGGCCTTGTGCCAGACCGCGGCGATGGCCGGCTTCCGGGTCACCGTCTGTGACGACCGGCCGGCCTTCGCCAACACCGAGCGCTTTCCCCAGGCCGCCGCCACCCTGGCGGCCCCCTTCGCCGAGGCCGTCGCCCGGCTCCCTCTCCGGGCAAACACTTATGTGGTGGTGGTCACCCGGGGCCACCAGGAAGACGGCGCCGTGCTGCGCGCGCTGGCCGAGCGCTGGGGCCGTGGCGAGCGGGCCAAGTTCGTCGGCATGATCGGCTCCAGGGTGAAGCGCGGCGTGCTGTTTCGCGGCCTGCGCGCCGATGGCGTGGCGGAGGAGTTCTTGGCCGCGGTGCGCAGCCCCGTCGGGCTGTGCGTCGGCGCCGTGACGCACGAAGAGATCGCCGTCGCCGTGGTCGGTGAGCTGATCAGCGTGCGCCGGACCGGGGTCGACGCGGCCGCAGCCTGGCGCGACTACAAGCGGCGGCGTCCCCGCGGCGAGCCGACACCGCCCTCCGCGGCCGACGCCGATTCGGCCTGAAACGCCGGGGCCTCGGGCCGCGGCGGCGATGAACCAGGCGGGCAAAGGACCGTTTGGCCGGGTTCGGTTGCGGGCGCCGAACGGTCCTGGCATCATCCTCCGCCCCCCCGGATCCGTCGCCTTCGGGCGGCGCCCAGCCCATCTCGAGTGCAATGAACAAGGTTGTCGCCGCCGCGGTTCTCGCCGCTTGCCCCTCTCTCGCCGCGCAGTCGGACCGCATCGTGTGGACGGATGGCACGGTCACCAAGGACGTCCGCGTCACCGATTTCACTTGGAAGGAAGTCACTTGGACCGAGCGCGGCAACGAGAGCACTCGATCCGCCGACTTGGTCGCCAGTATCGATTGCGAGAAGTGGGCCGATACCTACAAGCGGGCGTTGGCGGCCGGCACGGCCTCCGAGGCGTACGACCAGTATCGCCTCCAGCTCGACAAACTGACGGACAAGCCCTTTCTGCAACAGTACGGGTTCATCGAGGGGGCCCGGTTGCTGGTCGGCAACGCCGAGTACAGCGAAGCGTTCGCGTTGCTCGAGAAGCTGCGCGCCGATTGCCCCAACTCCGGGTTCCTGCCGGACGTGTTTCGCTTCAAGCTCGACTACTACCTCGGCCTGGGGGCGGAGGGCGCCAACAACGCCAAGACGGTCGCCAAGAAGTACAAGGACACCGCGATCCAAGAGGGCTGGCCGGACGGCTTCGTCGCCGACGCCAACCTCTACGAGACCATGGCCAAGGCGGCCGCCGGCGAGGCGACCGGGAGTGCGTTGCAAAACGAGCTCAAGGGCCTGGTCAGCCGCACCGAGAGCACCTACCCCGACGTCGCCAGTCGCGCGCGCGTCCAGTACGGCCACGCGTTGCGCGCGGCGAACGAGCTCGATACCGCGCGCGAGGCCTACGAAGAGGTCTTGAGCAAGGACGGGATCTCCGAGCGGGTCATGGCGCAGGCGTTGGTCGGGCTGGGCTACACGCACATGGCGACCGGTGATCCGAGCAACACCGAGCCGTACCGCGACGCGATGCTCGCGTTCCTGCGGGTCTACTTGGCGGCTCCCAACGCGGGCAAGGAGCTGCGCGCCGAGGCGGTGTTCAACGCCGCGGCAGCCGCCGACAAGTGGCGCGGGGACGATGCGTCGGCGATGGCGCGCCGGCTGCGGAGCTACCTCCGCCGCGACTTCGCCGACACCAGCTGGGCCGAGAGGCGCACCTGAGCAGTCGCGCCGCGGAGCCGAACGGCGCGCTCCCACCCGTCACCGAGCTGCCGCCGCCAGGCTGGCTCAACCGCGCGTTCTACGGCGTGCTGTGGGTCAGCTGCAATCTGCTGTTCCGGGTCTACTTCCGCTACTCGGTGCGCAACGCGCCCCGGCTGCGCGGCCCGTACGTCGTGGTCGCCAACCACACCTCGTTCTTGGATCCGTTGTTCTTGTCGGCGGCGCAGCGGCGGCGGGTGTGCTACCTCATGTCGGAGGTCTTCTACCGCAGCCCGCGCGCCTACTGGTTCTATCGGTTCGCGCGGGCGATCCCGGTCTCGCCGCGCGGCGGCAACCGCCAGGCGATGCGGGCCGCGCGCGACGCGCTGGCGCGCGGCGACGTGATCGGCATCTTTCCGGAGGGGGGGCTCAGCCGTGACGGTGAGCTCTATCTGGGCCAGCCCGGCGCGGTGTCGCTGGTGCTCTCGTCCGGCGTCCCCGTGGTGCCCGCGGGCATGACCGGTGCCTATGACGCGATGCCGCCGAGTGGCGGTTGGCCGCGGCCGGCGCGGGTGCGGGTGCGGTTCGGACCACCGCTGACGGCGGACGAGCTGAGCGGGCCGAAGTCCCCCGACCGCAAGGCCCGTCTGGGCGCTGCGACCCGGCGGATCATGCGCGAGATCGGCGCGCTGACCGAGCAGAGGTCGCGCGAGCAAGTGCTCGGCCGAGACTGACCCGGCAAAACCCCGCCGGAATCGCGGGCGCGCGCTCCGTTATCGGCGACGCGCCGGTTGGCGCGCGGAGCATTTGTCGTGGTGCACGAGCGAGAAGAGCTGTCTGCCCGGGTGCTGGGGATCGCGACCCGCTATCTGGCGCGCTGGGCCGATCCGCTGACGCGTTCGTCGGCGGACGATCTGGCCCAAGAGGTCGCCTGCGAGGTCGTCTACAGTCCGCGGCGCCCGTCGCGCGATCGGCTCGGCAGCTTCGTGCGCACGGTTTCGCGCCGCCGCCGCGGCCGGGCGATCCAGCGGCAAGCACGTGAAGAGGCGCTGATCGACGCGCAAGCGCACGTCGCGGAGCAGCGCGGGCCCGCGATGATCGCGATCGGCGACCACTGGATCGCCCGCGAGGAGTGCTTGGCCGCGCTCGACGCCGCATTGGCCGAGGTCGGCGCGTTCAACGAGCGCCTGCTGCTCGACTACTACCACGGGTTCAGCTGTGGGGAGCTGGCCGATCGCTACGGGTTGAGCGTCTCGTGCATCAAGGTGCGGCTGCACCGCAGCCGGCGGCGGATCCACGCTGCCCTCTTGAGCCGCCTGCGCGTCGGCGGGTGATCGAATCGGCGCCACCCGCAGCGGGCGGCGCGACCATCGTTTGTCGCAGAATCGAGAAGGAGAACGAGATGTCGGAGAACAGCCGTCGATACGAGAATCGAGGCGTGTCGTTGTGGAGGCGGTGGGTCGGCGTGGCCTGCGCCGGCCTCTTGGGTGCATCGCTGTGCGCACAGGGGGGCGAGGACGACGCCACCGCCGCCTTGCGCGACGCGTCGCGTCTGGTCAAGGCGATCAAGGGCCTGGAGGGCGACGAGCGAAGCGCGGCAATCGACCGCGCGTTGGCCGCGTTCGAGGCGATCGGCAATCGGGATCAGGTCGCGGCCGGCCCGCGTGCCAGGGCCTACTACGGGGCCGCCGAGCTGTTGCGGCGCAAGGGCGAGCTGGAGCGCGCCGCGAACGCCTACGGCAAGGCCGCCGAGCTCGATGCCGACGCATTCGGCGAGCGGGGGCTGAGCGGCCGCGCCCACATGCTGCGGCGACTGCAGCGATGGGATGAGGCGTTGGTCCTGTACCGGCGCGTCGGCGCCATGGATCGCCAGACCAATCGCGTGCACGAGGCGCGCTTGTGGGTGGGGCGCTGCCTGCTCGCCCAAGACGATGTCGAAGCCGCGGTCACCGCGTTCGAGCAGGGCTTGCAGGCGGCGCAGCGGCCGCGGCACCTCATCGAGACGTGCAATTGGTTGGCCAAGGCCCACCTGGTCCGCGGCGACCTCGGCGCTGCCGACGCGGCGCTGCAGCGCGCGGCCCGCGCGGTGCCCGCCGGGGACTCCGACGAGGCGCGTTCGCTGCAACGCGCCGTCGACAAGATGTCCGCCCGGCGCGCCCTGCAGCGCGCCAAGGACAAGGCCAACGGCGCGCACGACGACGCCATCGACGTCGAGCGCAGCCGCCGGCGCGGCTGATCGAGTTGCGGCTCCGCCTCGCGATGCACACGAAAGGGCTTGCCTCCGCCTTCGTGTGTGTCGCGGTGATCGTTCGCCTCTCCGGGCCCCCACCGGCGACGGCGGGGAGGACGATGCGGGCGAGTTTGGAATCACTACCAAGGATAAGACCGGGAGGACGAGCGTCGCCGCGATCAGTTGCTCGAGGTCGCGAGTTGGGGTGCCGCCTTGCCGAAAAGCGGCATGATGGAGGAGAATCAGCGAATGGCTGGGCCTTTCGCCACAGAAGCACTCCTCTGGCCTCTGAACGAGGTCGAGCGCAAGTACGCGCCTGAGGAGCTTTTTTGTGCTGGCGACACGTTGCTCCTGGCCACCCCGTGCGTCTCTGTGGTCGGCTCGAGGAAGGCGAGTGCTGAAGGACTTGCTCGAGCGGGACGTTTCGCGCGCCTCCTTGCCGAGCGGGGTGTCACGGTCGTCAGCGGTCTCGCGGATGGCATCGATACGGCGGCTCACCGAGGTGCCATCGATCACCGCGGTCGAACGATCGCTGTTCTCGGCACGCCTCTCGAGAAGTGCTATCCGGCGAAGAACCGCGGGCTCCAGAACCTCAGCGCGGCCGGGGCCGCAACCAAACACGGAGCATTCCGCGACCCGAGCGTCGGTCGAGGGTCCCGCGGTCGCCGGCGGCCCGCGCTGAGCCCAGAGGCCAGTGTTGTCTTCGAGCCTCAGGGAGCTGCGTTGTCGAAGTTCTAGCGGCATCGAGCCTTCCGAGAGGTTGTCGCCGCGCGAAGATTTGCGGACCCTGAGGCTCATCATGCGAGAGCATCTGGCGATCTCGCAGTTCGCTTCGGGGACCAAGACCGGCCGGCACAGCTTTCCGATTCGAAATCGTGCCATGGCACTGATTTCCGACGCCACGGTGATTATCGAAGCGGCGGACAACAGCGGGTCGCTGCATCAGGGGTGGGAGGCATTGCGCCTCGGGCGGCAGCTGTTCATCGCGAAATCGCTCTTCGACAACCAGGACCTCGAGTTCCCGCACAAGTTCGAAGGTTTCGGTGCTGAGGTTCTCGAGGATGAGGAGTCGGTGGACCTACTCTGCGCCGAGCTCCCACGGAGTCGCCGTGAACACTCCGCCGAAGTGCCTTTCTGAAGTTCGCTTCGCGGCCATCCTCGCCTACTCGACTCTGGCAGACCCAGGAACAGAGATCTCACGCCAGTCCCAGCTCGTCCGTGATGCCATCAAAAGTAGCCGGGCGAACTATCTGGATCGCTTTGGCGAACGCGCAGCGGAGGCGCATGGCACAATCGGGGAGCGAACGGGCCAAGAGGATCCGGAAGAGCGCGTTCCGTCGTCGGGGGCAGGACCGACGACGTCGTGACGCGTGGAGCGCAGCTCGTCGGTGCCGCGTCGCTGGTTGCCTCGGCGTTCCCCGCGGCCGAGGTTCGGGCACTCGCCGCACTGCGAGCGGTGAGTGGCGAAGAGGTCGCTTCGATCTTCGAACCCGTTGTCGGCACGATCACGAACGGCGGAAACAACCAGGTGTGGCGCCGGCCCTGACAACGTAGAAGCCGGAGCGTCCTACTTGGTGCCGATGCCGTAGTACTCGAAGCCGACCTTGCGCATGCGGGCCGGCTGGAAGATGTTGCGCCCGTCGAACAGCACGGGGGTCTTGAGCAGGCGCTTGATCTCCTCGACGTCGACCTGTCGGAACGCGTTCCACTCGGTGACCAGGACCAGCGCATCGGCGCCTTCGACGGCGGCGAGGGCGTTGGCGCTGAGGGTGACCTTGTCGCCGATCTTGTCGCCGAGCGTGCGCTCGGCCTCGTCGTGCGCTTCCGGATCGAACGCAGACACGGTGGCGCCCGCCGCGAGGAGTGCGTCGATCAGCACCACGCTCGGCGCCTCGCGCATGTCGTCGGTCTTCGGTTTGAAGGCCAGCCCCCACACCGCGAACCGCTTGCCGGTGAGGTCGCTGCCGAAGTGGTTGGTGATCTTGTCGAAGAGCACCTTCTTCTGCTCGAGGTTGACCTCTTCGACCGCGTCGATGATCTTCGGCGTGTAGCCGGCCGCCATCGCGGTCTTCTGCAGGGCGCGCACGTCCTTGGGGAAGCACGAGCCACCGTAGCCGATGCCGGCGAACAGGAAGGGGAAGCCGATGCGCGAGTCGGTGGCGATGCCCTTGCGGACCTCGTTGACGTCGGCGCCGACGCGCTCGCAGATCTGCGCCATCTCGTTCATGAACGAGATGCGCGTCGCCAACATGGCGTTGGCGGCGTACTTGGTCATCTCGGCCGATGCGGGGTCCATGCAGAGGATCGGCTTGCCGGTGCGTACGAACGGCGCGTAGAGCTCCTGCATGATCTGGGTCGCGCGTTCGCTGTCGCTGCCGATGACGACGCGGTCCGGCATCATGAAGTCGTCGATCGCGGCACCCTCTTTGAGGAACTCCGGGTTGCTGACCACGTCGTACTCACCGTCGGTGAACTCGCGGATCTTGTCGCGCACCTTGACCTGAGTGCCGACCGGCACCGTGCTCTTGTTGACGACGACCTTGTAGCCGTTCAGCGACTTGCCGATGGCTTCGGCGACGGCCAGCACGTGCCGCAGATCGGCGCTGCCGTCCTCGTCCGGCGGGGTGCCGACGGCGATGAAGCACACCGTGGCCTTCTCCACCGATTCCTCGACGTCGGTGCTGAAGAACAGCCGGCCTTCCTCGGTGTTGCGCCCGATCAGCTCTTCGAGCCCCGGCTCGTAGATCGGCACCTTGCCCTGTCGAAGACCCTTGATCTTCTTCTCGTCCACGTCGACGCAGGTGACTCGATTGCCGGTTTCGGCGAAGCAGGTGCCGACTACGAGTCCCACGTAGCCGGTTCCGATGACGCAGATGTTCATGCCGATCTCTCTGTACTGCGGCCCGATCCAGACCAATCTAGGTTTCGGGCGGGACGGGACCGTAGCTTGCGCGAATCCGGGGTGCAACACAGGTGCGTGGCGCCGAGGCACCCCGCCGCTACCATGGGGAGATGCGATTCGGCTTCTCAGCGCTCGCCGGCACCGTCGCCTTCGCCGGCCTCCTCACCCTGCCGAGCTGCTCGTTTCCCCGCGTCGTCCATGATTTGCACACTCATGCTCCGCCGGCCGAGCTGGGCCGGCCGGGCTGGGTGCGCGGCGTGGCCCGCTTCGGCTCCTGGGTCGGAGCGGTCGGCGGGGCTGTCGCCTCGGTCGCGGTCCTGCCGATCACGTACCCGATCTCCCTGTTGGCCGATGAACCACTCGGATACTCGCGCGACGAGTTCCTGTTCGCCCCCCTGACCGCCGGCGCCTCCACCGGCCACTTCATCCTCGGGGCGCCCGCCGACCTGTTGCACTGGCTGGGGTATCGCGCGTGGGTCGACGAGCCGCGGCCGACCGGCTACGACTTCGTGCCGATGGCGCCACCGGCCGAGCCGGGTGAGATCCGGCCGGAGGGTGGTGGCGAGGGCGGCAGCGAAGCCGATCGCGCTGGTGAAAGCCCGCGCGGCGGTTAGCATCGGGCTCCCCGTGGGCCCGTAGCTCAGTTGGTCAGAGCGTCTGGTTTACACCCAGAAGGTCCCCCGTTCGAGCCGGGGCGGGCCCACCAAGTTCGGGTCGACTCCAGCACGTCACCGTTCGGACAGAATCTCGAAGGTGTGCGCGGCGCGCGTCACCGTCCAAACCACGCGGCTGCCGTCGACCGACCAGCGCGGCAGGTCACCGGTGCCCGGCACCCCGTGCGCGATCACTCGTTGCTCTGTCAAGTCGTAGATGTGCATCGCGTTGGTCTCCTCTGCGGAGAAGCTGTGGAAGAACAGCGAGCGCCCGTCGGGTGACCAGACGCCGCCGTAGTCCCAGTGATTGGCTTGCTCGAACGCGTGCCGGCTCTGTCTCTCGCTGGTGAACGCGAAGCGAACCTCGGAGCGCCCCGAATTCGCGGCTCCGACGTAGGTGCAGAACGCCCCCGAGGGATGCCAAGAGAGATTCTCCTTGTAGGTGTCTTCGGTCGGAGTGAGGCAGACCTGCTGACCGTCGCGAGGATCGATGAGGTAGAGCCGGTTGGTGCTGCCGCCGGGCTGTTGTCGGAGCGCGGCGAGCAGGCTCGTGCGCGGCGACCAGGCGATCTCGGGATGCCATCTGTGGCCTTCGCCCACGGGTCGGGGCGGCGCCTGCCCGTTCACCGGTGCAATGAAGAGGGCGCCCTGATCGACGTAGGCGAGGGTGTGGCCGTCGGCTGACCAGCGGGGTACGGCGGGGCCGGTGGTACGGGCGATGATCCGCGCCCGCCCGCCTGCCACCGGGACGATCCGAACCGAGTGCTCGGTGCCGGTGCGGGCGGCATAGGCGACCGACGCCCCGTCCGGGGACACGTCGTACGAGTAGCAGAAATGCGCGCCGTCCGCGGGGCCCGTGCCGGGTCCACCGGCCAAGTCCGGCGCGAGCAGGCGGGGGTCGCCGCCGCTGACGGGTACCGCGTGGAGTCCTGGCGTGCTCGGATCCTCCGCTAGATAGAGGATGGTCTGGCCATCTGGTGACAGGCTGGCGTTGGCCCCGCGAATCACCGAACTGGCGGCGTCGAACGCGTTGTCGCGGGCGACCAAGACTGTCCTGGACTTGCGCACGACGGCATAGGAGACGCCGGCGCGCGAGGCGACCGGCCGGTGCACGCCCGCGTCTACGTAGTGCGTCAGCTGCGTGGCCGGTTGCATCGGGCGGCCGGTCTCCGCATCGAACGGCATGCGCCACAGGCTGTTGCCCGCGGATCTGTCGGCGGAATCGGCTGTGTAGAAGACGTGTTTGCCGTCGGCGCTCCAGGTGGGGTGGCGCCCGCCGGGCACAGCCAGGGTCGGCGCGGTCTCGTCCGCGCCCGCCGCAATGATCCAGACCCCACCGTCCGTTCGCGATCGGACCCCCACCAGCAACCATCGTCCGTCGGCCGAAACGCCACCGAGGGAGAGGGCTTCTCCGGGAGAGGATCGATGCCAACGTTGCGCACCACTCTCCGCGTCGTGCGCGACGATCCGATCGTCGAGTGCGCAGATCCAGAGCTCTCCGCCGGTCGAGGCGCACAGGTCACGCAGTCGGCCGGTTACCGAGAAGACCTCGCGCGGGTGGCCCGTGTCGACATCGAGGCACCGAACCTCCCAGTGGCCAATTCTGTCCTGCCGTTGCACCGCGATCGCGATTGCATCTCGTCGCGGCCACCAGCGTGGCAGTCCCCAGATCTCGCCGTCAGCGGCCCGCCCGAGCACATCTGCGGCGGACTTGCGCCGGTCCCAAATGCGCAGCTCGTCGCCGACGAGGTGGACGATGCGCTGGCCGTCTCGGTCGACATCGAATGCGCGGGCGCGCCCCCCGCCGCTCTCCAGCTGCAACTCGGGAATGTCGACCAGCGTGCGCAGCCGCGGTGGGTCGTCGGCCGCGGGGTGCAGCGCGAACGCCCACGCAGCAGCGGCCGCGAGCACCGCGCCGGCTGCCGCTCTCGTCGTGGGTTGCCGCCGCACTCGGCGCCACCAGCGCGTGTGTAGCGTCGACGGCCGCGCCGACACCGATCGGCCCGCGAGCCAGCGGCGCAGATCCTCGGCCAGGGCCGAGACCGAGCGGTAGCGGTCTTCCCTCTCGACCTCGATCGCCTGCATCACGACATCGCTCAGTGCGCGCGACACCTCCGCGCACGAAGCGGGTGGTGTTGGTGGAGTGCCGAGCTTGAGCAGTGCCTCGGCCAGGCTGCGGCTGACGCCGAACGGCGGGGCGCCGGTGAGCAGCTCGTAGAGGACGGCGCCGATCGAGTACACATCGGCGCGCGCGTCGAGGGCGTCGGCGCCCCGGAGTTGCTCGGGACTCATGTACGGCAGCGTGCCGACGGGCGACGCCAGCATTGTCCGCGACACTGCGGCCTGCCCCGTGGCGCGCAGAAAGCGCGCCAAGCCGAAGTCGAGCACGCGGGGCTTGCCGTCGCCATCGACGAGCAAGTTGCCGGGTTTCAGGTCGAGGTGCAGCACGCCGCGATCGTGGGCGTGGTGTACGGCTTCGGCCACTCGCAGGCAGAGATCGACGCGCCCGTGTACATCGAGTGCGTGCGATTGACAGTAGCGGTCCAGCGACACGCCTTCGACGAGCTCCATGACCATGTAGAGCTCTCCGTCGTGATCGCCGGCGTCGTGGATGGTGACCAGGCCTACGTGCTGTAGACGGCCGAGGGCCTGCACTTCGCGCCGGAACAAACGCGCCGCCCGGTCGCCGCCGACAGACCGCTGCATCACCTTCACCGCGACTCGCCGTCGCGGCTGGTCTTGTTCGGCCTCGTACACGACGCCCATGCCGCCTTCGCCGATCCGTCGCAGGATCCGGTACGAACCCATCCGGGTCGGCGTGGATTGACCCTTCGGGCGGCAAACCGACTCGAGGGCCGCGTGCAACCGCGAGAGTTCGCTGAGTCGGTCCGCGCATCGCGTGCAGCTGGAGACATGGCGCTGGAGCACGTCGGTGTCGGCGGCCGCCGGTTGGTCGAGCATGTCCCAGAGGGCCTCGTCGTCGACGCCGCAGTGGCGCGTGCTCAACGGATGCCGCTCCTCGGGGTCCGCTCCAACCGCGCCGCGAGCTCGGAGCGGGCCTTCCACAGTCGTCCCTTTACCGCTGCCTCGCTGACTTCGAGCACCTCGGCGATCTTCGCTCGGCTCATGTCCTCGAAGTAGCGCAGGAACAGCACCTCGGCGTGTGCCTGGGTCAGCGTTTCCATCGCCGCCGCGACCCGTTGCTCGCGGCGGTGACGATCCAGCGACGTTTCCACTCCCGTGCGGTTGGAGATCGCTTGTGAGGGTCGGAACTCCACGCGCATGCCCAACTTCGAGTTTCGCTTGCACTCGGTGAGGCAGTGGTTGCGCGCGATGCGGTAGAGCCAGCTGCGCAGCGAGCCGGTCGGCCACGGCGCCGCCGCGGCTTTCGCGATCACCTCCTGGGCCGCGTCCTCGGCGTCGTGATCCGAGCCGAGATAGCCCCGACAAAACCCCTGGATGCGAGCGCCGTGCTGCGCCAACAGCTCCATCGCGGCCGCTCGATCCCCATGCCGTGCTCGCGTCGCGAGCTCGTCTTCGGCGTCGGTTCGCCTCGCGTTGTCCATCGGCAGAGAAGTGATGCTATCGCTCCTCTTGAACATGGCCAACCGGCCCCGGCGGACCCGAAAAACCGGGGAGCTGTCGCGTTCTCTTCGTGGGTCGATTCGCTGGTGGGGGCTGATTTCGCCGGCCGCGTGTCGCGGCGCGGAGTGGGTTGGATGGCGGCGACCGCCGCCCGTTGTCTTCCCTGGATCCCGGAGGCCCCGAATGCACAGACCCCACCTCATCCGCGCCGCCCTTCTCGGAGCCGGCGCGGGGCTCCTCGCGCTGCCCGTCGGCGCGCAGATCACCGTTGACTACCTGAACTTCCACGGCGCGACCGAAGGGATCGCCGTCGATGATGCGGGACACGCGTACGTCGTTGGTTTGGCCGGCCCGCTCGTCGGCAACCCGCCGTGCATACCGAGCGTTGCGACGGATGCGGCCTGGATCGCGAAGTTGGACTTGGATGGTGAGATCCTGTGGTCGCGACGGATTGGCGCCTCCCCGTGGGGGATCACCGTCGACAAGGCCGGGCAGAACGTCTACTTCGTCGGCCGCGGCGGGATCCCCAGCCAGTTCCCGCAGCTGGGGTACGACCCCACTCCTGCGGGCGGCCGGGATGGGTTCGTCGCGCGGCTGGACGCGACCAACGGTTGCCCGATCTCGATGACCTACTTCGGCGACCGCCCGGACCCCTTCATCACGACGCCACACGACGTCGCCGTCGACGAGGCCACCGGCCACGTACACGTCGTCGCGACGACGGGGGACGAGACCTACACCCCGACGGCGGTGTTGGCGGGCTACATCCCCGCCGGGGGGAGCCCCGAGGCGATTGCGGTGGGCTTCGACGCGACGCTGCAGACGCGCAACTACTTCGTCTATCTGCCCGGTGGCAGCGACCGCGACAACGCGCAGGCCGTCGACGTGGACTCGACCGGCATCTACATCTCCGGCAGCACCGAGTCCACTGACTTGACCTTCTCCCCGCAGCGCATCGGCCCGGGAGGACGGGGCGACGCGTTCGTCATGAAGCTGGATCCGACTGCCAGCACTCTCCTCTACGCGACGATCATCGGCGGATCACGTGGCGAATGCCTGCAGGGGTCCAACGCCGTCGGCTCGCAGAACCAGGGCTCGTGGCTAGCGATCGACGACAGCGGTTGCGTTGCGGTTGCATCGTGGACGGCGTCCAATGATTTTCCGGTCACGGTCGGTTCGGCCGGCCTTGGGCAGGACGACGTGTTCGTCACCAGGCTGCTCCCCTCCGGTGCCCTGGATTGGTCGCGAGTGATTGGCGGCAGCCGCAACGACAACGCGCTGGGGATCGCGAGGGATGCGGCAGCGGGCACCCTCTACGCCGTTGGACAGACGAAGTCGTCCGAGTTCCCGGTTCCCGGCGGTCTGGTCACCGCACTCGTCGGCAGACGCGATGCGTTCGTGGTCGAGCTCGACGAGGTGAGCGGCGCGTTGATGACCGGGACTCTGCTGGGTGGATCCGACAACGACGTGGCCAACGGGGGAGTGGCCACCGACGGTCGTGGCGGCGTCTACGTCACCGGCCACGGTTCGGCCGGATTCCAACCCGCGCTCACCTCGACGACGTTCACGACCAATGCCTTCGCCGCGAAGCTCCGCTTCGTACCGCCGCCACCGGTGCCCCGCATCGACGTCGCGCCGACGTCCGGACTCGAAACGACCGAAGGTGGTGGCACGGATGCCTTCGACGTCGTTCTCGGCACGCAGCCGGCCGCGCCGGTTGCGGTCGATTTGTGGAGCAGTGATACCACCGAAGGCCTGGTTTCGGCGGCGGGTCAGACGCCGACCACGGTCGTCACGCTCGTGTTCGACTCGATCAACTGGAGTACTCCGCAGACCGTGACCGTGCACGGACAGCAAGACCCCGACCTCGACGGGGACGTGCCGTACACGGTCGTCACCAATCCCGCGGTCAGCAGCGATCCGGACTACGCCGCGCTCGACGCGACTGATGTGTCGGTGACGAACATCGACGACGAAGTGGCTCCCGGCATTGCGGTGGACGGCATCTCTCCCGGGTCGATGAACGCAGGAGACTCGGTGGCGGTGACGATCACCGGGAGTGGGTTCGCTGTGGGGGCGGCCGTCAGTCTGGAAGCCGGCACGGGACCAGCGCCGGAGGTGACCGGCGTGATCGTCGTCTCTGAGACCACGATCACAGCGACGTTTGGCGCGAGTAGCGCCGGTCCTCGCGGGATCCGCACGTGGGACGTGCGGGTGACCAACCCGGATGCATCCACCGGGGTGCTCGCGGGAGGGTTCCAGGTGATCAAGTAGGCCGCCATCCTGTTTTCGTGTCCGACCCGCTCCATCGGGTGTGCTCGATCATGACGTTCCGGCAATCGCCCCCCTCCGCCAGCCGCTGCGCTCCGAAACAGAGATCGAGCTGTCGGTCGGGCTCCATCGAGGTTCCCGCCATGCCCAGTGTCCACTCTTCAGCGTTCGAGCCGTTCCTTCCCCGCTTCGCCGTCGCCACGCTGGCTCTCGTCGGCGCCGTCGCCGCACAGTCCCCCTACGCCACGATTCTCTCGCCCCGATACCCGTTCTTCGGCGAGGGTGTGGACATCCTGGGCGATCTCGACGGCGATGGGGCCGATGAGTTCATCGTTTCGTCGCGCGTCGAGACCACCATCTTCGACGGGCGCACCGGCGTCGAGGTGGTCAGCCTCGAGAGTGCTCCGGGCGCTGGCTTCACCTGGGCGAGCGCGGCCGGCGATGCGAATCAGGACGGCGTTCCCGACCTACTGGTGGGCATCGACGATCAGGTGGGCCCGGGCGTCGCGATGGTGCTGTTCGGGCCGAGCTGGACCTCGCAGCCATCCCACACTTGGTCGGGCACGGTGAATGGCGAAGGCTACGGCAGCTACGTCCGCAATGTCGGCGATGTCGATGGCGACGGAGTCGGTGACCTCGGCGTGTGCTCGCCGCAATGGGGTATCCCGCTCCCCGGCTATACCGAGATTCGCTCGGGCAAGACCGGTGCGCTGCTCGCGACCTTCACGGGAGGCGCCTACACCATGGGCGGCGTCGGCGACATCGACGGCGACGGGCTCGGCGACGTGGTCGTCGACGATCCCGCCGCGGGCCGCACCACGCTGTTCTCGGTGGCTCCGCCCGCCGTGTTGCGCGAGTGGCCGATCGCGCGCACCGGCTTCGGCGACAACCCGGCGGGCGTCGGCGATGTCGACGGCGACGGCGTCAACGACGTCCTGCTCTCCGACGAGCTCTTTGGTTTCTCGGGAGCTTCGCGCGCGGGGGCCATCCGGGTCTACTCCGGCCAAACCGGAGCCTTGATCAAGGTCTTGCGGGGCACCACGGCGAATCAGAGGTTTGGCCGAACGCTGGACGTCATCGGCGACCTCAACGGCGACGGCGTCGACGAGATCTGGGTCGGCACCGGTGGTCTGAGCGGAGTGCCGGATACGGTGTTCGTCGTCGATGTCGTGAGCGGCATCCACTTGTTCAGCGAAACGCGCGCGGGCGTCCGCTTCGGTCATTGGCTGGGAGCGGGCGGCGACGTGAATGGCGATGGGGTCCCCGACGCCATCGCGGGTGCGCCGCTGACTTCGCTGCCACCCAACGGCTACGCCTACCTGGTCTCCGGAGCCAGATTGTCGCTGGTCACCGACACTCCCTTCCTGCCGATTTCGACGGGTGGAACCCAGGTGCTCGACGTCAGTGCGGGCGTTGGCCGTGCCGGGCTGCCGTATCTCTTGTTGGGTTCTGCCAGCGGGACGGCGCCCGGCTTCTCGCTGGGCACCACCGCGGTTCCACTCAACCCGGATGGCTACTTGGCGCACACCGCGCAGTTCCCGAACCTCCCACCGCTCGTCAACTCGGCGGGAATCCTGGACAGGGTCGGTCAAGCGCAGGCGAGCCTGGTTTTGCCCGCGGGATTGCCGCCGGTGTTGGTCGGCCTCGAGCTCGAGCACGCGTGTGTCGTGCTAGCGACGGGGGCGCCGTTCGCGACCAACGCAATGCCGTTGACCTTGGTGAACTGAACGACCGTCAGCCGAGGACGTGCAGGGGCCCGGTGGCGTAGAGGCCATTGGGAAAGAACGCCTCCCAGACCAATCCGCCCGGCCCCTCGGTGATGATCAGAATGATCCCGGTCGCCGGGTCGAGGAACGTGACCGGCATCACGCCCACCGGCGAGGTGCGCTTGCCGTTGAAGGAGGCGTTGCCGTTGTTGTCGACGAACGTTCCGGTGCCGTCGGGCTCGCTGTGCGTGAACGTGCCGAGGCTCTGACCGTTCGCGTCCTGAACGTCGTACTGGACCTGGACTTGTGCGTGGCCGATCGCGCAGAGAACGAAGATGGCGAGGAACGAGAACACTGTGCGTCGCATGACAGTGGCTTTCGAGTAGGGGTCGTTGCCGCGCGGAGCGTGCGGGGGCGCGTCGGTGCGCCTCGCAGTGCCGCGTCCCAACGACCGGACGCCCTCTTAATCCGCAACGTTCGCGCGAAACCGGAGGTGGTTTGCGCAACATCGTCGTCGGCAGCAGGTGCTTCTTGGTTTCTGCGTGACTCCGAGCTGCGAGCTGGTCCTGGACTCCTCGGGTCAACATCGGCCCGAAGCGACCAGAACAAGGAGTCTTCTCGATGCATCTCGCTACACCCACCGTCCGTACTCAGCCCGCCTCGTTTCTGCGGTCTGCGGCGGCCGGCGCGGCGCTACTGTGCGGCGCGGCTACCAGCCAGAACCACGTTGTGGGCTGGCAGAACCCGACGACGACGGCCCACACCGCTTGGGTCGAGATCGCGGTTCCGTACTCCCCCAACAACGCCAACTTCGTCCAGGTAAACACCGGCTCGACACAGCTGCGCGGAGTGAAGATCGCGGACAGCGGGGTCGCGGCCACCCACTACATGGTGCTCTCGACCATGTCCGCACTCCAGCTGGTTGTCGGCACCATGGCACCCGACCCCGGCGGGGCGGCTTCGACCTTCGTCTTGCACCCTGACGTCGACTTGAGCCAGGTGTTCCCGTCCACCGTCAGCGTCGTCAATGCCGGCATCGCGACCGATCTGCCGCGCGTCAACATCCAGGGCCAACCGTTCGTCGTGCTCGAGTCGAACGAGGTGCGCCTCGTGCTGAAGGCCCGCTACTCGGACGGGAGTCTGCACGGTGACGCGTACGCCTACGTGACGTCGCTGCATCCGGCGGTGCGGTTTCAGACCGAGATCCACTACTGCGACATCGACGCAGGGGGTGATTGGGTATCGGCGGAGGAAGTCGTGTTCGAATGGCCCGCGCTGCCCAAGCCCCTCGAGGTCAGCTCGGACCTCGCCCTGGCCAATGGATACGTCTGCGCCGGGACCAAGCTGACCTGGGACCCCCCGTGCACGCCGCTGGCTCTCTCACCGGGATGCGAGGACGCGACCACCGCGCGATTGGGTTTCGGCGAACGGGCGGTATTCGACGGCATGTTGCTGTTCGGCGATGACCCGAGCCAGGCCAGCCAGCGCGACGGCGCGCGCGGCGGGCCGATCGTCGGGCTTGCGCTCGGCACGGCGTGGGATGGCCACTGGGGGGCACTCGGCGGCATCCCGCGCATGCCGACGAATCCGGATCCGCAGTACACGTTTCACAACCTCGGCAACCTGTACGGCAATCGGCCGCATGCGATGTCGTTCCATCCCCACCAGGGAGGAACGCAAGGTGGCTTCGGACAGAACGGCCTCGGCTATGTCGTCCGCCGACAGGTGCCGTCGGACCTGCGCATGGCGCGCTTGATCGTGGAGGACTCGGCATTGCGGCCGATCTTCGTGCGCCATGCCGACGGGAGTTTCGTCACCAAGGCGGCATCGTACCCGGCCACCAATACTGCCTCCGAGCTGCCGCACGATTCATCCGCGCGGTTCGGCCGGCCGACTCCCTGGCCAGCACCGCCGCATGTGTCGGGGCGCAAAGGCGCGGACGCGCAGCATGTTCGCCACCGCGATCTGGGTGCGTACTTGCAGCTGACCCGCGACTACCAGATGCGCGACGTCTACCGCCAGACGCAGGAGATCGATCTGATGGACCGCAAGATCGTGGGCAACTGGGTCGGCACGGCGCGCGCCGAGGGTCGTAGGTTGCTCAACTACGCCCAGGGTTGGCGCGTCTTCTCGGACCCGAGCGAGGACCTCGCATTCGGTGATCAGATGCGGGCCCAGTTCCTCGTCTTCGAAGGCGGCTGGGTGGGCGGAACCGCCCTGGCGGCGAATCCCAACGCCCGCGAGCTGGTGGTGGACACGCTTGCTACCGTCAACGGCAATCCCGCGTGGACGCCATGGGAGCTAGCGCGGGCCGCGGCCGGTCTCTACGCCTGTTCGCAGGCCTTGACCGCCATGGGCGACACGGTCAACGGCAGCTTGATGCAACAGCGCGCCTACGAGTGCGCGCGGACCGCGTGCATGGCGCTCTACCAGGTTGGCAGCGATTGGAAGGTTCCGTATCGCGTCGAGTACGCAGGCGGTGTCACTCAGATGCCAGCAGGGTGGATTGCCCCGGGGAGCATCCACATCAAGGAGGGATCGTCGGATTGGATCACGTGGTCGACGTCGGCACTCGACGTGTTCCGCACTCTCTATCCGGTTGCCCAAACGCATCCCCTCGACGCGGCACTGAAGACGAAGGTCGACACCGTGTGGACATGGTTCTGGGCCAACCGGCAACCCACGAACTGGTCGCGCGCCCACTGGGCCGCCGAGATCAAGTAGTCGGTCGCGCGCTGCCGCCTCAGTTGGTCAAGTGCGGCAGCGCGGCCGACGCGAACGTCAACGTCAGGAAGAAGCCACACATATCGGTCACGGTGGTCAGCACCGGTCCCGAGGCCAGCGCCGGGTCCAGGCCGAAGCGCCGTAGCAGCAGCGGCACGGTGCCGCCGATCGAGACCGCGACCACTGTGTTGAGCGCGAGCGCGCCGCCGACCACCAGACCCAGATACGCATTGCTCTTCCACAACCACGCGGTGAGCGCGATCAGCAGGCCGAGTGCAATCCCGTTGAGGATGCCGACGCCGACCTCCTTCAGCCAGACGCGCGCCGCGTCGGCCGGGGTGATCAAGCCGAGGCTGAGCTCGCGCATGGTGACGGCCACGGCTTGGTTGCCCGAGCAGCCGCTCATGTCGGAGATGATCGGCAAGAACACCGCCAGCGCGATGGCGGCCTGCAGCGTGTCTTGGTAGGCCGCGATGACGCTCGCCGCGATCAGGTTGAGGACTACATTGACGCTCAGCCAGGCCAACCGCCGCCGCGACCGCAGTGTGAGCGGCATGCTGCGCAGCTCCTCGCCGCGGATGATGCCCTGCGACCGCATGTGATCGCGGTCGCTGCGCTCGGCGCGGCTGTCGTCGACCGCGACCCGGTGCACCACGCCGATCAAGCGATTGTCGGCGTCGAGGACCGGGACGCCGTAGAAGTTGTGTGCGTTGAAGAACTCGTGCAGCTCGTCGAGGCTGGACGTATCGCGCACCGCCAGGGGGTCGCGGATCATCAACGTGCCGATGCGCGTCTGCTCGGGTGAGAGCAGCAGGTCGCGCAACCGCAGCACCCCAACCAGCTGTCCTTGGCGGTTGAGGACGAAGGCGTACTGGACGTCGTAGTCGGCGTAGGTGTCCGCCTTCTCGCGCAGATCGCGAATGACGCCGCCGACGGTCTTCTGCTCGGAGTACGCCAGGTACTCCGTCACCATCAAGCCGCCCGCGGTGTCGTCGGGGTACTCGACCAGGGCGCGCACCTGACGCGCGTCGGCGTCGGGGAGCGCGGCGAGGATCGCCTCGGCGTTCGGCTGCGCCAGGCTGCCGATCAGGTCGGCGCGACTGTCGCTCTTCAGCTCGGTGACGATGCGGGCGGCGTCGTCCGGCTCGAGGCCTTGGACCACCGTCGTGGCCTGATCGCTGGGCAGCTGCTCGACGACGTCGGCAGCGTCGTCGGGCGCCAGTTTGAGCAGGAGCTGGACTTGCTCGTCGCGGGACAGTCGCGAGACCGTGCGCAGCACGTCCTTGGCCGGCAGCCCGGTGAGGAAGGCGTCGAGGCCCGGGCGATCGTCGGCCTGGAGCAGCTCGCGGAGCTTGTCCCAGGGCTCGTGTTGAGACGCGGGCATGCACGCAGTGTCGCGGTGGCAGGTCGCGAATCCAGTGCCACCGGTCGTTCACCCTTCGCCCGCCGCCCCGCCGGGGTGATGGCCGCTGGGCTTTGCGGGCGGGCGACGGTTAGAATCGCCGCGGAATACGGGGAGGGTCCCTCAGCAACTCCTGACTCATGCAATCCACTGCTACCCGCCTCGTCAGCTGCGCCGTCGTGCTGGCGCTGGCCTCGTGCTCCGACCACCGCCTCGTCCGCTTCGCCGTGCCGCCGCAGGGAACCGAAGCCGAGGTCCGGTTCGAGACGCGCGCGGAGATCCGCCTCGGTTCGCCACTGTCACCGGTTGCCGATGCGGCGCTGGCGGACTTGGACGGCGATACCGCCGCCGATCTCGTGGTCACCCGGCTCAACGGCGAGGTCGAGATCTGGCGCAACCTCGGCGGGCGTGCCCTCGAGCTGGTGCAGAGCCTGGCGGCGCCGTCGTTCACCTTCAACGCCAAGACCGGCGACGTCGATGGCGATGGCGACACCGACCTGGTCGTGCTGGGTAGCGACCAGCAGACCGTCTACGTCTTCACGAATGACGGCAACGCCAACTTCGCCCAGGGAGCGACGATCACCGTCGCGGAAGACGCCGACAGTCTCGCGCTCGGTGACTTCGCCGGACCGGTGAACCCCGGGTCGTCCGTGCCGGACCTGCCGCCGGACGGTGTGCTCGACATCGCCGTGTCCCACTTCGACAGTCCCGACTTGGATCTGTTGCTGGGCAACGGCGACGGCACGTTCACTCCGCTCGCCAATCCGATCCAGCTGTCGGGGACGGCCGCGGGAGTCGTCTTCGCGCCTTCTCAGCCGGGTGGGCGTCTCGACCTCGTGGTCGCGGAGCAGGACACCGACCGCGTCGTGCTGATCCGCAACGAGCCGGGGCTGCCCGGTTTCGTGCTGTCGCCGTTCGATGTGGGCGACGAGCCGTTGGCAGTCGCCGTCGGTGACCTCGACAACGACGGCCGCAACGACATTGCCGTCTCCAACAACGGCAGCCGCGACATCACCGTGCTGTTCCAGGACGACCGGTTGATTCCGCAGCCGAAGTACACGGCCTACACGATCCCGGTCGGCGAGGACGTGGCCAAGATCACGGTGGGCGACGTCTCCGGCGACGGCATCGCCGACTTGGTGCTGTGCGTGTTCGCCCGCCCGTCGGTCACGGTGTTCCCCGGCCTGCCGGCGCGGCCGGCGGCCGGGCAACCGCCGCTGGGGTCCCCGTACGAGATGCCGGCGACCGGGTTGCCGTTCGACGCGGAGATCGGTGACATCGACCTGGACGGCCGGCGTGACCTGGTCGTCACCGGCAGCGGTACCGATCGCGTCAACCTCTACTTCGGCGACGACGGCCGCTTCGGCTTGGAGACGGCCTACAACTACGACACTGGCCACCCGTCGCCGGACAGCGTCGCGGCGGCCGACTGGAACGGCGATGGGCGCGACGAGATCGTCGTCGCCGGCGCGGCGTCGAACGAGGTCGTGTTCGTCGGCGTCGATCCCAGCACGCCCGACGATCTGCGTTCGGCGCGGCCGCTGGCCAGCGTCGACGTCGGCTTCCCGGTGCGCATCGCCTGTCCGCTGGACTTCGACGCCAACGGCCTGCCGGACCTGGCGGTGTCCACCGACCGCGGACTCAAGGTGTTGATCAACGAGACCGCGCCGGGTGGGCCGCTGCAGTTCCGCCCCGAGCCGGCGGGCAGTGCCATGCTGATCGACGGCAGCAGCCCGTTCCAAGTCACCGTCGCCGATATCGATGGCGATGGTCTCGACGATCTGGTCGCCAGCGACCCGGTGTCGGAGGCCGTCCTGGTGCGGCTCGGCGGCGGGGCGCAGGCGACGATCTCCTATCCGGTGCCAGGGTTGCCCAGCGGTTTGGCCGTCGCCGACTTCGATGGCGATGGCTTTGCCGACGTGGCGTGCGCGGCCAACCGCGCGCAAAAGATCGTGTTCCTGCGCAACCAGGGCAACGGCGGCACGCCGGGCGTGTTGATCCCGTGGATCGAAGAGAGCGTCAACGGCACCGCGGCGACCGGCTCCGGCGTCGGGCCCAGCTACGTGCGGCAGGGCGACTTCGACGGCGATGGCCGGCCCGACCTGGTGGCGTCGGGCAACGTCTCCGACGAGCTCACGGTGTTCTTGAATCGCGGTGGCTCGTTCGAAGTGCGCTTCCTGAGCGCCGGCGACGTACCCACCGACCTCGCCGTGCGCGACCTCGATCGCGACGGCAACTTGGACATCCTGGCGACCTCACTGCGCGCGACCTCGGTGTGCCTGCTGGTCGGCGACGGCGCGGGCGGCTTCTCGCCGGACGTCGGCTTCCCCGCCAGCTACCGGGCGACCTCGATGGCGCTCGGCGACGTCGATGGGGACGGCTGGCTCGACTTGTCGGTCGCCAGCGCGCGCACCCGCCGTTTCGCGATCTACCGCAACACCAGTTTCCCGAGGACCGGCTTGTGATCTCGCGCGTCGTTGTTCTGTCGGTGGTTGGCGCCGCCGGTCTCTTCTCGTGCCAGTCGTCGACGGTGAGCGCCTCCGGGGCGCTCATGCTGTCGTCGGTCCGCGGCGACATCGGTCTGGAGTCGCCGGGAGGCAACAACCTCGCCAGCCGCAAGTTCAACCTCGACGACGCCAACCTCGAGGACGTCGAGGTCCGGCCGACGGCGCGCGTCGATGTCGAGGCCGACCGGGTCGGCTTCGGGATCGTCGGTCTGTACCATTCCGAGGACACCAGCGGCGCGCTGCCCAATCAGTTCGGCTCCATTGGCCAGGGCACGCAGGCGACCACCGAGACCGAGTTCATCACCGCCCGCGGTTACGTGTCGTACGACGTGGTCGAAGTGGGTCCGCTGCGCTTGGCGCCGGCGTTCATGCTCGATCTCGTGCTCTACGACTATCAGGTGCGGCCACAGAGCGGGTCGATTCAGCTCGAAGAGGTCAAGCACGAGCTGCTGGCGCCGATGCCCGGCTTGATCGCCGAGCTCGACTTCGATCAGTTCGGCGCCATCGTGGAGTTGGGCGGGATGAACGCCGACTACGGTGACGGCGAGGGGACCATCGTCGATCTCGACGTGCGCCTGCGCGCGGCCATCAACCAACGCGCCGATCTGGTGCTGGGCTTCCGCTACATGAAGCTCGATCTGCTCGGCGTTGCCGACGCCAACCCCTACGACTCGGACCTCGACTTCTTCGGCTACTACTTCGGCGGCCGCGTCCACTTCTGAGCGCCAGCGTCCCGCTGGCGTCAGTGCGTGGCGATCCAGTCGGTGACCGCTCGGTACTTCGGCGCCGCCGAACGCGGCTGATCGATGTACTCGAGCATGCCCCAGCTGCCGTACTCGTCCCATGTGCCGCAGAAGTGGAAGTGCGACGCGTGGCCTACCCCGGTGGCCAGCAGCATGTCGAGGTACTCGGTGTAGCGCGTGTACATGCGCGGGTCGCGGTTGACCTGATGCAGGATGCCGGTGAGCACCGCATCCCCCTCGGCGCCGTTGATGCCGACGAAGTGCTGCCCGGCCTCGTAGCAGATCAGCTCGAGGCCCTGCACATCGGCGATCGCCTTCTGCGCCAGGACATCGGCCTGCTGGGTGGCGATCGTCTGCGGCGCGACGACGTCGAGCAGGTGTGACACCGTGGGATAGGACGGCGCCAGCGGCGGGATCGAGGCGGGAGTCAGCGTCTCGCCGAAGTACGGCGCGATGGCGAGTGCGTCGGGGAGTGCGCCGCTGGGGTTGAGGCGCGGATCGCGCAGCGCTGCCAGCCGTTGCTCGGTGATGTCGGTGTTTGCCGACTGCGTCGCCAACACCTTGACCAGGCGCTGGCTCGCGGCGCTGCCGTACTCCTGCTCGAAGATGGCGAAGATCTCGGCCGAGCGCATGCCGGTGAACTTCTGACCGGCGTTCCAGCGCACCGGATCGAGACCGAGCAGCTGGCCTTGGTCCTGGACGTAGGTGGTCTGTGAGAACGCCGCGCCCGGGTTCCAGGTCTCGTTGGAGTACTCGACGAAGAGCCGCTGGCGGGGGTCGAACGTGTCCCGCCACAGCCGCGCCGTCTGCCGCACGTAATCGTCGTCCGCGGCGTGCGGGATGCAGATCCACGCATCCACGCCGAGCAGGTTGCTGAGCTCGATCATCACCTCGGGGGCCACGCCTTCATCGCGTGCCTGCGTGTAGCTGTCGGTGCGGGTCCGCTGGTCCCATCGCTGCACGATGCTGCCGTTGGTGCGCATCCAGTTCATGAACCGCAGATGCGAGAACGGCGCCAGCTGCGCCAAGAACTGCGGGTGGAACCGCGCGCTCGCGTAGGTCGGCAGCATGCCGTGCTGCACCAAGCGAAAGTCGCGCAAGTGGTTGGGCGGTGGATTGGTGGCGTGGATGAAGAACGCGACGATGGCGCGCGCCGCCGTGGTGGTGAAGTCGTAGGTCCGCGCGCCGCCGGTCGGCAGCATCGTGAACGTGGCCTCGTGCTGCAGCTCGAGCGTGCCGGTGCCCTGGTAGAAGAAGCGGTATGGGCCGGCCTCGTTGGCGCGGAACACCACCGACAGCGGGATCTGCGGCAGCACACCGGGGGCCGGCACGAACGGCGCCTGGGTCGGCCATCCCTGCGCGTCGACCGGAGTCCACGGCCCCCAGCCGGTGTTGTTCGGTCCGGTACCGTTCTGGTTCTTGCTCTTCCAGGGGTGCGCGCGCTGAAAGATGTCCTGGAAGACGAACGCGCTCGACCAATCGGCGAGGGTGTCGAGGTTGGTGCCGATGCTCATCTTGGCCGCCGGCAACGGCGCAAAGGTCGCGCTCACCGCCGTGTCGCGGCGCATCGCCAAGACGCCCGGGTTGGCGCTGCCGCGCAGGGCTCCGCCGAAGCCGGCGAACCGAAAGCCCGGCGCCGGCGTCGCCTGCACGGTGACCGCCGCGTTGGCGCCGTACAGCGCCTGGGTTGGCGACGCGGTCAAGCCACCGCCGGCGCCGGCCGTCAGCGTGAGCGAGAACGCCGGCACGCCGACGGTGACCACCAGGTCGGACAACGCGACCGCGTGCCCGCCGTAGCGGGCACCGACGCAGTAGATCCGCACCTCGATCGACGAGATGCTGGCGTAGCCCGTGCGCGGCAGCACCGCGGTGAACCGATGCACGCCCATGTCGCCGTTGTCGAGGGTGGGCGAGGTCAAGACCTCGGCACCGGCGGCGTAGCCACCGACGCTGGTCATCACCACGAACGCGCGCGGCGCGTGGAAGCTGCGGCGCTGCACGGCGAACTCGATCTGCGCCTCGCCGAGGTCGAGCGGCGGCCCACTGGCGCCGAGCGAGAACGACGCGTAGTGGTTCTGCGCCAGGGCCTCGGTCAGCGTCGAGGGATTGGAGCCGGCCGAGATCGAGAAGCCGAACGCGTTGTGGATGCCGGCGTCACCGACCGCGCCGCCACCCAGTGCGACCCCGCCGAACGACACTTGCGGCGCCAGCACTTTGGTGGCGGTCCACGGTGTGTTGGCACCGGGCGCCGTGCCGGTGAAGTCGCTGTGCACGAGCGTCACCGGCGGCGGCATGCCGACGTGCAGGGTGAGTCCGCCCGAGGTGATCCAGCCCGCCGGGGTCGCGCCGCTGGCGGCCGCCCAGGCCTGGGCGTGGACCGCGCGGCCGAGGAGGCCCGTGTTGGTCGGGATCGGCAGGCTCCAGCGGCCGACGCCGCTGGTGTTGCCGGTGGCGAGCACGGTCAGCTCGCTGCTGTGGTAGAGCCGGCAGCCGGGCATACCGATCAGGCCGAGGTCCAGCGGCAGCGGCAGGCCGGCAAACACCGAGCGCGACACACCGAGGCTGATCAGCGCGCCCGGCGCGGTCGCCGGAATGCCCCGCACCTCGCCGTCGAACGTCGTACCGAGGCTCGGCACGCTGCCGCCGGCCGCATCGATGGTCAACGGTTGCGCCAGCGGGCAGCCCGTGCCGTACTGCGTTGCCGCGGCGTGCGGGTGCACCGCGCCGAACCACCAGGAGTCGTCCAGCGGTCGGCCGGCGGCATCCGCGCCGCCGACGATTAGCACCGCGGCGTTGGCGGGGTCGTACGCGGCAGCCCCCGCGGCCCGCGGCGGCGGCGTCGCCAGCGACGACAGTCGGGCCCACTCGGTGCCGTCCCAGCTCCACGTGCCGCCGCCGTGGGTCGCGTCGCCGAGGAGCACCACGCGCTGCAGCAGCGGGTCGTAGGCCGCGGCGTGGCCGGTGGCGCGCGGTGGATCGCTCGGCAACGTCGGCTGCCAACCGGAGCCATCCCACAGCCAGGTGTCGGCCAAGGCGCGGCCGCCGCCGTCGGTGCCGCCGTGCAGCAAGACGCGCGCCCGAGCCGCATCGTCGACGACCACCGCGCCGTGGCGCGGTGGTGGAGCGTTGCCGGCGTGGGCGGTCCAGTCGGTTCCGTCCCAGCTCCAGGTGTCTGCCAGCGGTTGCCCGTTGTCGTCCAGCCCGCCAAAAAGAATGGAGACTCCGCGCGCGCTGTCGTGGGCGAGCCGTGCTGCACGCCGCCCCGGCGGGCTGGTGGCCGGCGTCGCCTGGCGCCACACGGTTCCGTTCCACAGCCAGGTCTCCCGGCTGCCCACCGATCCACCGAACAGCAGGGTTTCGGAGCGAGCCGCGTCGAACGCCATGGCGTGGCCCCAGCGGGCCGCCGGGCCGCCCGCCGCACGCGGCTGCCAGGTCGCGCCATCGAAGACCCAAGTGTCACCAAGCGCGGTCCCGGTGGCGTCGCGGCCGCCGAACAGCACCACCTGGGCACTTCCTGTGTCGGTGACCACCGCGTGGTCGCTGCGGGCCGGCGCCGGCGACCCACCGGGGGCGGGCGCCCATTGTTGGGCGCGGGTTCCGCCCGACAAGCAGACGATGGCGAGGGTCCAGATCGCGGGCGTCGACCACCCCCTCCGCCGGTTCGAATTCGACAGGCTGTGCACGCCCCGGAGTGTAGCCAGTCGTTCGGCTCCAGCCGCGATACAGTGCTGGCCGTCACCGCCTCCGCCATTCACGCAACTCCACCGATCCCGCAATGACCGTGCTCTCCCGTCTCTTGGTTCCGCTGTTGGCTGCAGGCTTGAGTGCGCAGATCGACCCTCCGGTTTTCCCCGAGGGATCGCCCGTGCCGCGTTCGCTGACCGCGGGCGAAAGCGCATGGCTGGCGGTGAATCCTCTCGCGGTGCCGGAGAGCGTCACACCGCCGCCGACCGGCCCGCTGCACTGCGCCGCCGAGTACGAGGCGATGGCGTCGATCCTGGTCGCCTGGGAGGGGCCGAGCGCATGGCTGCAGCTGTTGGCCAACATGGGCGCCGCGATCACTACCGTCGGTACCGCCGATTTCGTCGTCGTGCTCGACAGTGCCGGCGAGGAAAGCGGGGCGCGGTCGCGGATCGCGGCCGCCGGGGCCGACATGGCGCGCGTCCGTTTCGTGGTCGTGCCCACCGACACGATCTGGATCCGCGACTACGGTCCACGCTACGTGTTCCAGGGCGACGTGCGCGTGATCATCGATCACACCTACAACCGCCCGCGGCCGAAGGACAACGCCTTCAATGGCGGCTTCTCCGCGCTGCGCGGCCACCAGCGCTACGAGCTCGGCCTGGTGCACGGCGGCGGCAACTTCCACCTCGATGCGCGCGGCCGTGCGCGCACGACGCGGCTGATCAACAACGAGAACCCGACGCTCTCCGAGCCCGAGATCCACGACATCTGGCAGCGCTACCAGGCGGTGGACACCCGGTTCTACCAGCCGTTTCCGCGCAGCGTCGACTCGACCCAGCACATCGACATGTGGATGCAGGTGATCGCCGACGACGCCGTCGTGATCAGCGATTGGCCGTTCAACCCGGGCTCGGTGCAGGCGCAGATCTGCGACAGCACGGCGCAGGCGATGGCGGCCGAGGGCTACACCGTCCACCGGGTGCCGGCGCGCTCGGTCGGCGGAGTGCACTACACCTACACCAACGTCGTGCTGTGCAACGGTTTGGTCCTGATCCCGTCGTACACCAACTCCACCGTCTCGCCGCACAATGCGCAGGCACTGGCGGTGTGGCGCGCGGCCATGCCGAACAAGACCGTCCGGCAGCTCAACTGCCAGTCGATCGTCACCGCCGCCGGCGTCATGCACTGCATCGTCATGCACCAGCCCGGCCACCGCGGCGGCCTCGACCCGACGGCGTACCTCATCGACCTCAACGGCGGTGAGGTCTTGCAGCCCGGCCAGCCGGTGACCGTGCGGTGGGTGAGTGACGATGACGTGGCTGTCGTCGGCGTCGATCTCTGGCTGTCGACCGATGGCGGCGGCACGTTCGCGACCCAGGTCGCCTCCGGGCTGCCGGCCAATGGCGAGTGGCTGTGGACGGTCCCCGACCTGTGCAGCGGGCAGGCCCGGCTGCGCGTCGTGGCGTCCGACGCGACCGGCGGCGTCGGCACCGACGACAGCGATGCCGATTTCGCGATTGCCGGCACGGGTTGCGCCGCGGCGGTCGCCAACTACGGCGCCGGCACTCCGGGCACGGCAGGGGTGCCGTCGTTGACTGCGACGCCGCCACGGCTCGGTGCGAGTGTGCGCTTCGATCTCGGCAGCGCATGGCCGTCGGCGTTGGGAGTGTTGGCGGTCGGTGCCAACTCGGCGTCGGCGCCGGTGCTCGGCGGCACGCTCCTGGTGCAGCCGGCCGCGGTGCTGGGCGTCGCCACCGGCGCTGCCGGGACCGCGGCCGTCACCGTGGCGGTTCCCGGTGTCCTGTCGCTCGCCGGCCGCTCCTTGTTCTGGCAGGCGTGGATCGCCGGTGACCCGGGGGCACCGCAGGGGTTCGCGGCGTCCGCGGGTTTGGCGACGCGCCTCGGCTTCTGAGGCGCCGCAGATCGACATCCGGGTCGCCCCGACCACGGCCTCGGGAAGAACCGGGGGCGGCGCGCGCTTGCGCGCCGCGACCGACGGCGGTACCCCAGCCGGTCGCATGCATGCTGCCAACCCTCCCGTGAAGCGTCGTCTGGACGAACTCGAGGCCAAGCTCGCCACCGAGAGCCCGATCCTGGTCGACGCGATCAAGGCGTTCCGCCGGCTGGACGCGACCGCGTACGAAATGGGCCTGCTCGACGGGGATGACAGCTACGCGAGCACGATCTCGTGGTGGCCGTGCGTCTCGATTCTCGGCACCTTCTCGGCCGGCAAGTCGAGCTTCGTCAACTACGTCTTGGGCAGCGATCTGCAGCGCACCGGCAACCAGGCCGTGGACGACAAGTTCACCGTGTTGTGCTACAGCCCCGACCCCGAGCCGAAGGTGCTGCCCGGGGTCGCGCTCGACTCGGATCCGCGGTTTCCGTTCTTTCGCATCAGCGAGCAGCTCGATCTGGATTCGCCGGGCGAAGGCCAGCGCATCGACGCCTACTTGCAGCTCAAGACCTCCAACCACGAGCTGCTCAAGGGGTGCATCCTGATCGACTCTCCCGGCTTCGACGCCGACGCGCAGCGGACCGCGGTGCTGCGCATCGTCGATCACATCATCGATCTGTCCGATCTCGTGCTCGTGTTCTTCGATGCGCGGCGGCCCGAGCCCGGCGCGATGCGCGACACGCTGCGCCACCTCGTGGGCGGCACGGTGCGCCGGCACGACTCGGACAAGTTCGTGTTCGTGCTCAACCAGCTCGACGCCACCGCGCGCGAGGACAATGCCGAGGAGATCGTCGCCGCCTGGCAGCGGTGTCTCGCCGAGCACGGTCTGACGGCCGGTCGCTTCTACTGCATCTACAACCCGCAGGCGGCGATGCCGATCGAGGACGCGCAGCTGCGCGCGCGCTACGAGGCCAAGCGCGACCGCGACCTCGGCGAGGTCCTGGAGCGCATCAGCAAGGTCGAGAACGGCCGTGCCTACCGCATCGTCTCGAGCCTGGGCAAGACCGCGGCCGCGGTCGAGGCCGCGGTGCCGCGTCTCGAAGGCGCGCTCGACCGCTGGCGCAACCGAGTCCTGGTGCTGGACGGCGTGGTCTTCGGTCTGTTGGGTCTGCTGGCCTTGCTGTTCTGGTGGGGTTCGGAGGCGCCAGTGCGCCAGCGTTGGCTCGACAGCATCGGCGAGCAGCCGTGGGTCGGGGTGGTCATGGCGGTCGTCGCCTTGGCCGGCCTTTTGTTCGTGCACCTGGCAATCCGCACCGCGGCCGCCAACGCGGTCGGACGCCGGCTCGGCGCCGACCCGGCCAGCGAGGGGACTGCCGGCAGCGTGCGCCGCGCGTTCGAGCGCAGCACCCGCCCCGGCCGCTCGATGTTGCTGGGCCGGCCCGCCGGCTGGTCTCGCGCGGCGCAGCGCGGCGTCGCCGAGGTTCGCCAGGTGGCGGCCGACTACGTGCGGCGGCTCAACGATCACTTCGCCAGCGCGGGGGCGCAGCAAGAGAGCGAGGCGTGAGCGCCCAGCGCGGCGCGATCTTCGACTGGGACGGAGTGCTGGTCGATTCGCACGACCAGCACGAGCGCGCGTGGCGCCAGTTCGCCGGCGATTGCGGCATCGAGCTGCCGGCCAGCTTCATCAAGGACACCTTCGGCATGCGCAACGAGGGCATCCTGCCGTACCTCGGGTTGGCCGAGCCCGGCGATCGCGACCGCATCGCCACGCTGGCGCTGCGCAAGGAGACGATCTACCGCGAGCTGGCCCAGCGCGAGGGGTTGCCGCCCCTGCCCGGGGTGCGCTCGTTCTTGGCAGCCCTCGCCGACGCCGGCGTGCCGTGCGTGATCGGCTCGTCGGCGCCGCGCGACAACATCACCCCGGTGCTGGAGCGCGAGGGGCTGCGCGAGGCGTTCGTCGATCTGGTGGCGGCCGAAGACGTCGAGCGCGGCAAGCCCGATCCCGAGGTGTTCGTCCGCTGCGCGCAGCGCATCGGTCTGCCGCCGGAGCGGTGTGCGGTCTTCGAGGACGCCCTGGTGGGGGTCGCCGCGGCCCGCGCTGCCGGCTGCGTGGTCGTCGCGGTGACCAACACGCATCCCGCCGCCTCGTTCACCGACGTCGACCACGTGCTGGATGGGTTGCAAGGCATGGACGCCGCGCGCTTCGCGCGCCTGTTCGACGCCGGTCCGCTATCGTGAGTGGTCATGGCCGAGACCACCGCGACCTGTCTGTGCGGAAGCGTCGAGCTCCGCATCGCGCTGCCACCCAAGTGGGTCGGACACTGCCACTGCGTCAACTGCCGGCGCGCGCAAGGTGCCGGTGTCTGGACCTACGCCACGTTCACCCCTGACGCGGTCCGCGTCGCCCGCGGCGCCGGCGAGCTCACGCGCTATCAGTCCGACACGCAGGCCACGCGCCAGTTTTGCCGGCGCTGCGGCAGCACCCTCACCTACGAGTCGCCGCGCTGGCCGAACACCATCGACGTCTCGGTGGGTTGCGTCGACGGCGACCTGGGCGTGGCTCCGTCGAAGCACATGTATGCGGACCGCAGTCCGCAGTGGTGTCCGATCCTCGACGACTTGCCCCGGTACGGCGGCAGCCACAGCGAGCAGCGCATGGACGGTTAACCGAGTTGGTGTTGCAGGGCGGAGACACATCGTGTTTCGAAGCCGATTCCAGTACCTCGCCACGACCGTCTCGCTGTTCGTGATGGTTGCGGCCTCCGGCCCGCTTCCGGCGCAGCTGCAGTCGGCGGTCGCACAGCATCGGAGCGTCGATGCACGCCGGTGCTTGCCGAGCCACTTCGTCGCCAACGCCGGGCAGTGGCACTCGGACGTCCACTACGCAATCCGGACGCAGGGCATGGTGATCGGCGCCTGCCAGTCGTCGCTACTGCTCCGATTCCCACAGGGCGATCGCGGTCGCGAGCTGCGCCTGTCATTCCGTGGGGCCGCCCCGGACTGCCGCCTCGAGAGCGAGGGCTTGGCCCGCGAGCGCTTGTCCTTCGTGTTGGGGGACGACCCCGCGCGGTGGCGCCACGATGTGCGCTCGTACGAGTCGTTGCGGTGGCGCGGGGTGTACGACGGGATCGACGCGGTGCTGCGCAGGGCCGCCGATGGGCAAGTGCACTACGACTTCGTCTTGCAGCCAGGGGTCGACGCCAGCCGGATCGTGGTGGACTGCAGCGGCGGGCTGGCGCTTCGCATCGCCGAGAACGGAGACCTGCGCGTCGTGGCGCCCGGTGGCGAGCTGCGCCACTCCGCTCCCGTCGCTTGGGAGGAGCACGATGGGGTCTCTCGCCCGGTGCCGTGCCGGTTTCGCGTGCTCGGTGGCCACTCGTTCGGCTTCGAAGTCGAGGCGCAGCGGGGCCCCGGCACGCTGACCATCGACCCCGGCCTGACTTGGTCCAGCTATTACGGAGGCGGCCAAGACGAGTTCGCCGAGGACGTTGCGTGGGGCCCCGGCGGCAGTGTCGTCGTGGTGGGGCGGACGTCGTCTGCGGGATTGTTCGCGACCGCGGGAGCCTACGACCCGAGCCACAACGGCGGCGAGGACGTCTTCCTCGCGCAGCTGGACGCCGCCGGGCGATTGCAGGCCGCGACGTTTCTGGGCGGGAAAGGCGACGACCGTCCGAGTGCCGTCGTAGTGGATCCATCGGGGGGTGCAGTCGTCGTGGGGTGGACCTTCAGCAGTGACTTTCCGACGACGCCCAACGCCTTCGACCGCACTGCGAACGCCGGATTCGACGCCTTCGTGGCGCGCTTGGCACCAGCGGCGCGCGGCCTCTTGCAGGCGACCTATCTGGGCGGCTCGTTTCACGACTACGCCACCGATGTGGAGCTCGAAGCCGATGGCAGCCTCGTTGTCGTTGGCCTGACGAGATCCGGGGACTTCCCGACAACGCCGTTTGTCTCGCAGGCCTCGATGCAGGGGAAGCAGGATGGTTTTGTCACCAAGCTCGCGGCGGGCGGTGGCGCGCTGTCCTTCTCGACGTTCCTCGGCGGGAGCGGAACCGACACCTGCGATTCGGTCGGTATCGACTCGGTCGGTCGTGTCACCGTGGGGGGCACGACCACGTCGAACGACTACCCGGTCACTTCCGGCGCCTACAGTACCGCCCTCTCGGGTCCCTCTGACTGCGTTGTGGTGCAGTTGGCCCCAAGCGGATCTTCAGCGGTCTTCGCCACCTACTTTGGCGGCGATGGGCAAGAGTGGTTGTCGGGACTCGAGATCGACGGCGCGGGCGCGCTGGTGATCGCGGGGCACACCACCTCCTCTGGGCTCGCCACCCCCGGCGCATTCGATCCCAGCTTGAACGGAGTGTCCGACGGCTTCGTCGCGAAGCTGAACGCGCAAGCGACGGCGGTCCAGTTCGCGACCTACTTGGGAGGTGGAGGGCCGGAATCGATGCTCGGCCTGGCTCTCACCTCGCGGGGCGAGGCGGTGGTTGTCGGGAGTACGTCTTCGCCCAATTGGCCGACGACGCTGGGTTCTCTCCAGCCGGTGATTCCCAGCTTCGCCACCCCGTTTCGAGGCGACGGTTTCGTCACCAAGCTCTCGGACAACGGTGATCGTCTGGTGTACTCGACGTTCTTGGCGGACCCGGGCGGGGACGCCGTGCGTGGCCTCGACCTGGACGATCTCGATGTGGCCGTTGCGGCGGGAGCCACGGATGGCGCGAGCTTCCCGGTGACTCCCGGCGCCGCTCAGCCGACGATTGGTGGCGGCTACGATGCCACGATCTCCGTCTTGGACCTGCTGCCAACGGGCGCGACGGCGTTCGGCTCGTCCAGCCCGGGTTGCGCCGGGCCGCTGCCGATCGGCATCGACTCGTGGCCGGGGGTGGGGACGACCTTCGCGGTGACTTGTGGCAACGCGCCGCCGCTCGGCGTCGGCGTGGCGTACTTTGGCGCGCTGGGTCTCTCCGCACCCCTACCTGTCGCAGGTATGAACCTGTGGGTCGATCCGAACGGTGCGTGGACGCTGCCGATCCCGGCGACGAGCAACGCAGTGGGGGCCGCCGACTTTCCGGTGCGGGTTCCCCAGCGGGCGGGGTTGGTCGGCACCGGCTTCGTCGCGCAGTTCGTCTGGCTCGATCCAGGTGCTGTGCCGCCGTGTCCGCCGATGGGGGTGTCCGGCTCCAACGGGCTCAGTCTGGTCTTGCAGTAGCCGGCCCCGCGCGCTCAACGCGGCCAGGGCCGCAACCAACCCGGAGCGGGCCGTCGACCGGAGCGGAGCCAGCGATTCCAGCGGTGCCGGACGGCCGCGCTGAGCGCAGACGCCAGTGTTGCTTTCGAGCGCCCGGGAGTTGCGGTACCGAAGTGCTGACGACAGCGGGCTTCGGAAAGGTTGTCGCCGCGCGAAGATTCTCGGCCCCGCGCGCTCACAGCACTTGCCAAGAGCAACACGCGACCCCCTCGCGCCGAAACGACTGATCCCCGGCGTAGAACAGCGCGGCCGGCCGATCGGGGTCGCCCGCCAGCCGCCGCCAGTAATGCAGTCCGGCGAAGAAGTCGGCCGCGATCGTCTGCCCCGATTTAATCTCGACGGGGATCGGATGCGGACCCTCGTCGATGAGCACGTCGACCTCGTGACCGGTCGAGTCGCGCCAGAACCAGAGTCGAGGCTCCTGCCCGGCGTGGCAGTAGCTCTTGTAGAGCTCGGAGACGACGAAACTCTCGAACACGGCGCCGCGCGACGAGTGATGGCGCAGCTCGTCGGGCGTGCGGATGCCGAGCAGGAAACAGAGCAGGCCAGTATCGAGAAAGTAGAGTTTGGGGCTGCGGATCAGGCGCTTGTTGAAGCTCTGGTGGTGGGGTCGCAGTAGGAAAACGACGAAGCTCGCCTCGAGGACCGACAGCCATCGCTTTGCCGTCGTGTGGGTGATGCCGCAGTCGTTGCCCAGGGCCGTCAGGTTGAGGAGCTGGCCGTTGCGGCCCGCGCACAGGAGCACGAAGCGGTGAAATGCTTCGAGGTCGCCAACGTTGACCAGCTCGCGGACGTCTCGCTCGACGTAGGTGCGGTGGTAGTCGCGCAGCCACGGCTGGGGGTCGAGCCCCTTGTCGTGGATGCGCGGGTACAAGCCGCGAAACAGCACGTCGAGAAACGCTTCGTCGAACGACCTGCCCGCTCCGGGCATGCGGTGGCCGATCGACGCGGGCGCCAGAGGCTTGCGTCCGGCGAGCTCGCTGAGGGAGAACGGCAAGAGGTGGAAGATCGCCGTGCGGCCGGCGAGCGACTGCGAGATGCTCCGGGACAGCAAGAAGTTCTGCGACCCGGTGAGCACGTAGCGACCGGGACGGTCGGCCTCGTCGACGCGCGTTTGGATGTACGAGAACAGGTCGGGTGCGCGCTGTGCCTCGTCGAGGATGACGCCACCGCGGAACTGGTCCAGAAAGCCGCGGGGATCGGTGGTCGCGTAGTCTCGCGTGTCGGGTTCTTCGAGCGAGACGTAGTCGTGCTGGCCGAACGTAGCGCGGGCCAAGGTCGTCTTGCCTGATTGGCGCGGTCCGGTCAGCGTGACCACCGGCTGCTGGCTGGCTGCCTTGCGGAGGGCGGTCCGAAGCTCGCGCTGGATCACGGTGGGATCGTACAGATTGAATATCTGAAATTCAATCTGCAAGATCTCCAAGGGCCCACCCCCAGCCCCCGCCCCGGGGCCGGTTCGCGCCTGCTGCCGGCCCGCAGCCGGTCAGCTGCCGGCGCGGCTCGGGACCGGCCGCCGCGGCCGCTGCTCGAGCGCCTTCTCGAAGATGCTCTTGTTGTGCGCGTGCAAGAACGCGTCGCGCGGGTCGACGATGTTGCTGACCACCAGGTCGCGCAGAGCGTCGTCCAGGGTGTGCATGCCGTGGCTGCGGCCACTCTGCATCACGTTGGCGAGGTCTTGGGTCTTGCCCTCGCGGATGATGTTGCTCACCGCCGGGGTCGAGATCAGGACCTCGGTGGCGGGCACGCGACCGCCGACGTCGCGGCGGGGCAGCAGCACCTGGCTAATGATGCCGGCGAGACACTGGGACAGCATGGTCCGCACCTGCGGTTGCTCGGACGGCGGGAACACGTCGATGATGCGGTCGATCGAGTCGGTGGCGCCGTTGGTGTGCAGCGTGGCGAACACCAGCATGCCGAGCTCGGCCGCCGTCAGGGCGCGGCGGATGCTCTCCAGGTCGCGCAGCTCGCCGATCAGCAGGACGTCGGGGTCCTCGCGCGTCGCATCGATGATGCCGGTCTCGAAGTCGACGATGTCGTAGTGCATCCCGCGCTGGTGGATGATCGAGCGCTTGGGCGTGTGCAAGAACTCGATCGGGTCCTCGAGCGTGATGATGTGCTTGCGGTATTGATCGTTGATCGCGTCGATGATCGCGGCCTGGGTCGAGGTCTTGCCGGAGCCCGTCGCGCCGGTGACCAGCACCATTCCGCGGTGCATGTGGGCGAAGTCGTTGAGCGACGAGGGCAGCCCGAGCTGGCTCAGCGACGGCACCTTGGCCGGAATGCTGCGGAACACGACCGCCGGGCCCCAGTGGTCGTGGAAGTAGTTGCAGCGAAAGCGGCCGAGGGTCGGGTTGCCGTAGGCGAAGTCGAGCTCCTTGCGCCGCTCGAGACACTCGAGCTGGTCGGGGGTCAGGATGCCGCGCACCAGGTGGGTGATGATCTCGGCGGTCAGCGGCTTCATCTGCTGCTCGCGCACCAGGTCGCCGTCGATCCGAAAGCGCGGCTCGGTGCCAACCCGCAAGTGCAGATCGGAAGCACCGACCTCGTTCATCCTTTGAAACAGCTTGTCGATTTGCGGCATCGTCTCACCTATCCCGAGGGCGCCCCTGGTTCTTCCAAAACAGCTCTAGGCGGGCGCCATGAAGCGTGCGCGGTCGGCGGCGCGCGTCAGCGCGTCTTCGACCGTGATCTGGTTGTCGGCGATCAGCTTGAGCAGGCTGTCGTCCATCAAGTGCGAGCCGGCGCTCTTGTTCATCTGCATCACCATCGGGATCTGCCACTCGCGGGCTTCGCGGATGAGATTGGAGATCGCCGCGTTGACGATCATCACCTCGGTGGCCAAGCACCGACCGGTGCCCTCGATGTTGGGTACCAGCTCCTGGCAGATCACCGCGCGCAGCACGCCGGCGAGCATGGTGCGCACGTGCGCGCGCTTCTCGGCCGGAAACTGGTCGATGATGCGGACCACCGTGCTGTGCGCGTTGCGCGTGTGCAGCGTGCCGAACACCAAGTGGCCGGTCTCGGCCGCGGTCAACGCGGTGGCGACCGTCTCCGGATCGCGCATCTCGCCGACCACGATGACGTCCGGGTCCTCGCGCAGAACCGAGCGCAGCGCGTCGGAGAACGAGCCGTTGACGGTCGACAGATCGCGCTGCGTGACCAGGCCCTGGTCGCTCTTGAACACGCTCTCGATCGGGTCCTCGAGGGTGATCACGTGCCGCTGCGACGTGCGGTTGACGAGGTCGATCAGTGCGGTCAGCGTGGTCGACTTGCCCGATCCGGTGGTGCCGGTGATCAGCACCAGCCCGGTCTTGTAGTCCGCCATGCTGCGCAGATTGGCGGGCAGACCGAGCGACTCGGCGGTGGCGACTTCGCCCGGCAGCACGCGGAACACCGCGCCGATGCCGCCGAAGTGGCGGAAGACGTTGACGCGAAAGCGGCCGATCTCGCCAAGATCGATCGCGGTGTCCACTGACTTGCGCTCGTAGTAGTTCTCGATGTCGGTCTTCTGCAGCAGGCCGAAGATCATCTCCTGGCACTGCTTCAGATCGAGCGCCACCATCGGCAGCTCGGACAGCTTGCCGTTGAGCCGGACCGTGGGCGGCTTGCCAGACGAAAGGTAGAGATCGGAGGCGCCGAGGCGGCGCGCCACCTCGAGGTACTCACGCACACCGCCCTGCTCCAGATAGCTGCCGAGCTCGCCGCTCGACATCTCGAGCTTCGAGCTCTTGGGGTCCAGGCTCTGGCGTTGCGCCGAGAGCACGCGCTGCAGGAGCTTCTCGGAGATCAGCCCCTCGTCGAGCAGGATTTTGCCCAGCGGCACCGGCGCGCTGCTCTGCTCCTGGATCTTCAAGCAGCGCCGCAGGTCATCCTCGGTGATGACGTGGAAGTTGGTCAGGATCTGGCCAAGCAGTCGTTGTTGCATGACGGGCGGCTCGCGTCCGGTCCTCGGTCTTCGCGGGCAGCCCTCACCAGCTCCCCGTCCTTTCTGATCCTCGGCAATCGCGAGCGGCCGACCGTAGAGCGGACCCAGCAAACCTCGGTGCGCACGGGGTTGGCGTTGCCAATCCAGTGCTCCAGTCCGAGACTCTCGCACCGCCATGCCCGACTGGATCCTGCACATCGCGGCCGCCCGCTTGGCCGCGCGGCCGCGGCGCGTCTGGGATCCGAGGTGGCTGTTCTTGGGCGCGGTGCTGCCGGACGCGCTGCCCCGGTGCTTCTCGATGGCGATGCACTACGCACCACCGCTGCGGGAGCTGAGCTCGGTCTGGCTCGGCCTGTACGTCGCGTTCTTGCACACTCCGGTGTCGGTGGCGTTGTTGGTCGTCGCCCTGGTGGCGATCGCGGCGGACCGGCGTGCGGCGCTCTGTGGCTTGCTGGTCGGCGCGGCGACGCACTTCCTGTTGGACCTGCTGCAATGCTCCTGGGGTGGCGGCACGAGCCTGCTGTACCCCGTCGATCTGACGCCCTTCAGCTGGCAGGTCGGCTGGTACGACAGCGGTCCCACCTACGCGGCGCTCGGGTTGGCGACGGTCTACCTGGTGCTGCTGGCGGTGCGGGGCGGCTGGCCGGTCGACCGCGCGCTCGCGTTCTCGCCGCCGCGCCTCGCGGCCGCCGGCATCGCCGCGGTCGCTTGTCTGGTGCTGCCCCTGGCCACGCTGCAGCGTGCTGCCGACATGGACCTGGGCAATGCCCAACTCGGGCTCGCACCGGAACGCCTCGTCGGCCGAGCCCTGGCAATCGCGGTCACCCCGGTGCTGCGCGCCGAGGACGGCGGCTTCGTCATCGATCGGGCCGACCGCGAGTTCCTGGTGCAGGCAGGCGAAGTGGGCGTCGAGGCTGGCGATTTCGTGTCGCTGCGCGGCACCTTCGACGGGGAGGTGATCACCGCTTCCGAAGTCTTCGTCCACCGCTACGGTGTCAAGGTCGTCGCGTCACTGCTCGGCGCGGTGTTTCTCATCCTGGTGTGGTGGCCCGGCCTGCGTTCCCAGTGGAGGGCGCGGGTGGGCCGAGAGGTCCGTTGAGATGGAACGAGAGGATTCTCCGTCGGCAGAAACGGCCGAGGCATGGCTGCACGATGCCGTCGAGGCCTTCGAGACCGGCGATGTCGAGCGCGCCGAGCGACTGGCGGCGGAGCTGGTCGGCCGGTGTCGAAGTCGTCCGGAGCACGCCGACGTCGTGCGCGAAGCCGAGACGCTACTGCTCGGCGTCGACATCGAGCTGCGCCGCGACGACGCGGCGCTGGCCCGGATCGAGGCGATGCGGGCGGCCGCGGGCACCGACGACCACGTCGATCTGCTCGAGGGTCGATTGCAGATGATGCGCTGGCAGATCGACGCCGCCGCGTCGACCTTCGACGCGATCGACGACGACTCCGAGCTCGCCGCCGACGTCTACTACCACCGGGCCATCATCGCCGAGTTGCGCGGTGATCTCACGCTCGCCGATCGGCATTACGAGCGCGCGACCGCTCTGGACGCGGACGCCTGCCCCGCACCGGTGCGCATGCCCGATGACGAGGCGCTGGGGATGTTGCGGGAGATCGTCGCTGCGTTTCCGCCGGACTTGGCGGCGGCGCTCGACAACGTTTCGATCGAGCTCGCGCCGATGCCGGACGCGGCGATCGATGGCGGACCGGATACGGACCCGCTCGTCTTGGGGCTGTATGCGGGCGCGCCGATCGGCGAGTCGGTGGACGCGCCGTTGTCGATGCCGGGCTCGGTGCGGATCTTCAAGCGCAACATCGAGCGCGTCGCCGCCGACCGCGAGGCCCTTTTGGAGGAGCTGCGCATCACCCTGCTGCACGAAGTCGGCCACCACTTGGGCTGGGACGAGGATGACCTCGAGGCGCGCGGGCTGGCATGAGCCTCAGGGTCCGCGAATCTTCGCGCGGCGACAACCTTTCGGAAGGCTCGATGCCGCTCGAACTTCGACAACGCAGCTCCCGGAGGCTCGAAGACAACACTGGCCTCTGGGCTCAGCGCGGCCGCCGGCGACCGCGGGACTTGCGACCGACGCTCGGGTCGCGGAACGCTCTGTGTTTGGTTGCGGCCTCGGCCGCGCTGAGCCCACTTTCGGCGGGCAAAACGACGATGATAGGATGACTGCCGTTCCAGCCCCGCCCGAGCGTCTTGTCCGTCGATCACGGTTCCGACTTCCCCGGTTCTGACCGCCCCGTGGCCAGCGCCGCGCATCGCCGTTTGCGCGTCGCGTCGAGGCTGGTCCTGCTCGGTGTGCTCGCCGGCGCCCCGATGGCGCAGGAGCCCGTCGACGAGGAATACTACGAACGTCGCGTGCGTCCCCTGCTGGCCGAGCGGTGCGTGCGCTGCCATGGCGAGGCCAAGCAGAAGTCGCGGTTGCGCGTCGATTCCATCGACGCGTTGCTGGCCGGCGGTGAGCGCGGGCCGGCGCTTGCGCCGCACGATGCCGAAGGCAGTCGCTTGGTGCAGGTCGTGCGCTATGGCGACGAGCTGCAGATGCCGCCGCGCGGCAAGCTCGCGCCGGACGAGATCGAGACGATCGAGCGCTGGGTCGCCGCCGGCGCGCCCGGGCCGCGCGGAGTCGGCGAGTTGGCGGCGAAGCCGCAGTTCGACTTGCAGCAACGCCGGCGAGAGCACTGGGCCTTCGCGCCGATCCAGGATCCACCGGTGCCGGCGTCGAGCACCGGCTGGGTCCGGGACCCGGTCGACGCGTTCGTCGAGCGCGCCTTGCAGCGGGCGGAGCTCGCCCCGGCGGCGCCGGCCGATCGCGCGACGCTGTTGCGCCGCGCGTGGTTCGACGTGGTCGGCTTGCCGCCGCCGGTCGAAGCGCTGGAACGGTTCCTCGCCGACCAGAGCGCGCACGCGTGGCGCGCCGCCGTCGACGAGCTGCTCGCGATGCCGCAGTTCGGCGAGCGCTGGGCGCGGCACTGGCTCGACCTGATGCGCTACGGCGAGAGCCGCGGCCACGAGTTCGACTACATCCTGCCCAACGCGTACCAGTATCGCGACTACGTCGTGCGCGCGCTCAACGACGACGTCGGCTACGACCAGTTCTTGGTCGAACACGTGGCGGGCGATCTGCTCGACGAGCCCCGGTTGAACCCGGAGACCGGCGCCAACGAATCGGTGCTGGCGACCGGCTTCTGGTATCTCGGCGAGGAAGTGCACTCGCCGGTGGATCCGCGCGCCGACGAGGCGGACCGCATCGACAACAAGATCGACGTCTTCTCCAAGGCGTTCTTGGGGCTGACAGTGGCGTGTGCCCGCTGCCACGACCACAAGTTCGACGCGATCTCGACGCGCGACTACTACGCGCTATCGGGATACCTGCTCAGCTCGAGCTACCGCCAGGTGCGGTTCGAGAGCATGCCGCACAACGGATCCGTGGCGGCGGAGCTGGAGGCACTCGAGCGCGAGCACCGCGGCGATGTCATGGCCGCGGTCGCAGCGGCGATGCGCAACCCGACGCGTGACGCGGCGGACTACCTGCTCGCGGCCGGCGCGGTGTCGGTGCCGGGTCCGGGCGCCGGCGGATCGGTCTCGGCCGACCGCGGCGTGCCGGTTGGAAACGCGCCTCCGCTGGCGTTCGACGTCGTCTTCGAGGACTTCGAGCAGCCGCTGCGCGAACGGGGTTGGCACGTCGAGGGCACCGCGTTCGGCGAGGGGGCGACGCCGATCCAAGAGCTGGCCCCGCACGTGCGTGGTGTGAAGGCGCGCGGCGAGGGCGTGGCGCACGGGCACGGCGCCGTGCCGGTGGGTAGCTCGGCGGAGCGCGATCGCCACGTCGGCCGGCTGCTGAGTCCCGCGTTCCGCATCGACCGCGATTACGTGCACCTGCTGGTGGGCGGCGGTGAGCATCCCGGACTGGCCTGCGTCAACGTCCTCGTCGACGGCGCGCCGGTTGCCACGGTGACCGGGCACAACGCTACCCGCATGCGCCCGGCACGCCTCGATCTGCGGACCTGGCGCGGCCGTGAGGCGCGCATCGAGATCGTCGATCGCGCGATCTTCGGCTGGGGTCACATCAGCGTCGATCAGATCGTGTTCGCCGACGAGTCGAGGGCGACGGCGCTCGATGCCACGCTTGCGCTCGCCGACGGCGTGGCGTGGAGCGCGGCGGCCAGCGAGGTCGCCGCGCAGCGCGGCTTGGACCCGCGGCGGCTGGCGGCCTGGGTGGGTGCGCTCTGGCAGGCCGAGCGCGACCCGGCGCACCCCCTGCGGGCGTGGGTTGCCGACGCCGTGGGGCCGCGGCCGGCGTCGGCCCAGCCGTCGCGTTCCGCGCGCGCCGGCACCCGCACGGTCGTCGACTACGGCGCGTTGCCGCGCGGCCACTGGCTGCAGGACGGCTACACGTTCGGCCCCGGGCCCAAGCGGGCCGGCGACCCGCGCTGGTCGACGGACCCCGCGGCCCCGCTGCGCGGCATCGTCGCGGTGGCGGCGGCGGAGCAGGACCCCGCTTGGCAGGGCCTGCGGCTGGCGCCGAATGCCGACAGGCCGCCGGGCGAGTGGCATTGGGTGCAGTCGGGGCGGATGCTGCGCACGCCGACCTTCGTCATCGACGGCGACAAGCTCGCCTACCGCGTGCGCGGCGCCGGCCACGCGGCGGTGATCGTCGACGGCCACCGCATGTTCGCCGGACCACTGCACGTCGAGCTGCTGCGCGATTGGCCCGACGCGGCCGGCTATCGGTGGGTCGAGCACGACGTCGCCGCCTACCGCGGGCACCGGGCGTACGTCGAGTTCAGCCCTTCGTCGGACGAGTCTTCGCACGCTCTGTTCATCGCCGAGGTCGTCTGTGGGGACGGTGCCCCTGCCGAGCGGGTGGAGGACAACCTCTGGTCGCCGGCACTGCTGGCGGGCAATCCGTCGCGGGCCGAGCTCGCCCGGCGCTACGCCGAACGGTGGCGCGAGGCGGTCGAGGCGCTCGGTCGCGATCGACTCGCGGACGCCGGAGAGGCGGTGGTCGGCATGGCGGCGTGGATGTGCGGCGCGGAGGGCTTGTTTGCCCCGGACGCGCCGTCTCGGCAGGCCTTGGTGGCGCGGAGTCGGGAGTTCTGCGCGCGGCGCGCGGCGTTGATCGACTCGATCCAGCGGGAGTCGCACACCGCGATCGCGGTGTTGGATGGCACGGGCATCGACGAGCACGTGTTGATTCGCGGCGATGCGGGTTCGCCGGGCGAGCTCGTGCCACGCCGCTCGCTCGAGGCGTTCGGCGGTGCCGCTGCGGTGCCGCGCGAGACCGGCAGCGGGCGCCTGGAGCTAGCGCGCAGCTTGGTCGAACCCAAGAACCCGCTCGTCGCGCGGGTCGCGGTCAACCGAGTCTGGCACCACCTGTTCGGCCGGGGGCTGGTGCCTTCGGTCGACAACTTCGGCGTGCTCGGCGTAGAGTGCTCTCATCCCGAGTTGTTGGACCATCTGGCTCAGCGCTTCGTGCGCGACGGCTGGTCGATCCGCCGCCTGCTGCGCCGGCTGCTGTTGTCGTCGACGTATCGGATGGCGTCCACGGCGAATGCCGACGCCGAGCGTGTCGATCCGACCAACCGCTTGCTGCACCGCGCCAACGTCCGGCGCCTGAGCGCGGAGGCGATTCGCGATGCGATGCTGGCGGTGTCGGGTTCGTTGAGTGACGAGATGGGGGGCAAGAGCGTGCCGCTGCACCTGACGCCCTTCATGGACGGGCGCGGCCGGCCCGAGAGCGGGCCGCTCGACGGCGAGGGGCGTCGCAGCTTGTACCTGGCCGTGCGCCGCAACTTTCTGTCGCCGATGTTCCTGGCGTTCGACTTCCCGATTCCGTTCACTGCCCGCGGGCGCCGGGATGTCACCAACGTGCCCGCTCAGGCTCTGACGCTGATGAACAGCCCGCTGGTGACCGAGCTGGCGGCGCGTTGGGCGGCGCGCGCGGAGGCGGCGCCGGTGGACGAAGCGGCGCGCATCCGGATGCTGTATCGCCAGGCGTTGTCGCGCGCGCCCACGCAGCGGGAGTCGGCGGCGGCGCGGCGGTTTCTCGCGCAACAGCGCGCGGCCCGCGCCGCGGCGGACCCCGATGGCGATGCGCCCTCATCGCCGTGGCCCGACCTGTGCCACGTGTTGTTCAACCTGAAGGACTTCATCTACGTTCGCTGACGACCGCATGCCGCGCTCCGATTTCGAACCACCGCCCGGCGACCGCGTCTTGTGGACGCGGCGCCAGATGCTACAGCGGGTCACCAATGGCTTCGGTGCGCTGGCGCTCGGCGGGATCCTGGCCGAGGAGAGTCGGGCGGGCGTGGGCGGCGGCCGGGCGCCGCACTTTCGGCCGCGCGCGAACAGCGTGATCTTCCTCTACATGGATGGTGCGCCGTCGCAGGTGGACACCTTCGATCCAAAGCCGCGGCTCGAGAAGGAGAACGGCCAGCCGATCGGCATCGACGTGCCGCCGACCCAGTTCGACGACGTCGGCGGGGTGCTGATGTCGCCGTGGAAGTTCCGCCAGCACGGTGAGAGTGGACTGTGGGTCAGCGATCTGTTTCCGAACCTCGCCCGCTGCGTGGACAAGCTGGCGATGATCCACTCGATGGTGTCCAAGTTCCCCGAGCACACCAACGCCAACTACTTCTTGCACACTGGCCACGGCCAGCAGGGGCGGCCGAGCTTGGGGTCGTGGTTGACCTACGGCCTGGGCAGCGCGTCGCGGCAGCTGCCGGGGTTCGTCGTGCTCAACGGCGGGCTGATCCCGCCGGGCGGACTCGACAACTTCAACAGCGGCTTCTTGCCGGCGGCGTTCCAGGGGTCGGTCTTCCGCGGCGAAGGCGAGCCGGTGGCCAACATTCGTCCCCGCGAGGCGACGCCGGAGCTGCAGCGCAACAAGCTGGCGTTGTTGGACGAGCTCGATCGAGAGGGGTTGGAGCAGCGCGGCAGCCACGACGCGCTGGAGGCGGCGATCCACAACTACGAGCTGGCGTTTCGCATGCAGGCGGCCGTGCCCGAGCTGGTCGACCTGCGCGGCGAGTCGGCGGCGACGCGCCGCCACTACGGCCTCGAGGATGCGTATGCTCCGACCCGCACCTACGGCACGCTGTGTTTGTTGGCGCGTCGGTTGGTGGAGCGCGGCGTGCGGTTCGTCGAGGTGACCTGTCCCAAGCTGGCGGCCGACCGCTGGGACCAGCACTCCAACCTGCGCGCCGGACACCTGCGCAACGCGCGGGCGGTCGATCAACCGATCGCCGCTTTGTTGACCGATCTGCAGGCGCGCGGGTTGCTCGATTCGACCGTCGTGGTGTGGGGCGGCGAGTTCGGCCGGACCCCGATGGCGCAGGGACGCGATGGCCGCGACCACAACCCGCACGGCTTCACCATGTGGTTGGCGGGCGGCGGAGTGCGCGGCGGGGTCCGCTACGGAGCCACCGATGACTACGGCTACTTCGCGGTGGAGAACAAGGTCGAGATCCACGACCTGCACGCCACGCTGATGCACCTTCTCGGCATCGACCACGAGCGGTTGACCTACCGCTTCAGCGGCCGTGACATGCGGCTGACCGACGTCCACGGCCACGTGCTCACCGATCTGCTCGCGTAGGCGGGCCCCCTCGGCGTCGGCAATCCTTCCGTGGCGGCCTTCCGTGGCGGGGATTTCCCGGTGGCGCCGGGCCGTTACGGAGCGGCGGGCCGTCAGCTAGGATACCGAGTCCTGCCCATCCTCCAGCAAGAGGTGGCCCCCCTGAGTCCCCTGGGATCTGCCGCCGAGGAAACGCACCGCATGAATGCAGCCTTCAAGTCTGTCTCTCTGTCCATCGTGGGCGCAGTTGTCGCCGTGGCCGGAGCCACCGCGCAAAGCTCGTTGCACATGGAGAAGATCTCCACGGTGCCGTTCGCGCCGTGCTCGGTCGGCGACATCTGGGCGATGGGCGACACGATGCTCGTCGCGCGTCGATGGGCCGGCTTCTCACTGGTCGACGTCAGCGACCCAGCCAACCCGGTCAGCACGGACGTGACGCCGCCCGGCTATCCCGTCTTCCAGAGCAGCTACGGCGTTGGCGACATCAAGTCGGATGGTCGCTACGTCTACGCCACCGACGAGGCCACCGGCGAAGGCCTGTTCATCTACGACGCGCAGGACCCCAAGAACCCGGTCCTGGTCAGCACGCTGGGCCGGATCGGGTTCCGCAGCAGCTGCCACAACTGCTGGGTCGACGTCGAGGCCAAGACGCTCTACACGACCACCGGCGACGTCTACGACGTCAGCAACCCGGCCAGTCCGCGTTGGCTGTCGCGCATCGCCTCCGGTCACGACGTGGTCGTGATCAACGGCCGTGCGTACGTGTCGGAGTGGAGTTCGGGAATCGGCATCTACGACGTCTCCACGCCGATGGTGCCGCGCCGCATCGGCAGCCAGAACTACTCCAACTCGGCGACCCACAACATGTGGCCGTCGAAGGATGGCCGCCACCTGTTCACCACCGACGAGAACCTCGTCGGCAGCACCGGCGGCTCGGTGCGGGTCTGGGACATCTCCAACCTGTCCAGCATGACGCAGGTGGGCTCCTACAAGACGGGTGCCACCGGGTCGGTGGTGCACAACGTGCACGTGCACGGCGACCTGTTGTACGTGTCGTACTACAAGGAAGGCGTCCGCGTGGTGGACATCTCCAACCCGGCGACGCCAGTGGAGATCGCGCACTTCGACACGTTCGTCGGCAACGGGGGCGGGTGTTTCCTGGCACAGAACGGTTGGGGCGCCGAGTACGCCGGCATCTGGGGCGTCTACCCGTTCGGCCTCGACAAGGTGCTGGTCAGCGACATGGAGCAAGGGGCACACATCCTGCGCCTGCGCGTCATCGACCAGACTTTCAGCGTGACGCCCTCGCCGGTGCAGCCGGGCACTGCACTCCAGCTCAACCTCAGCTATCAGAACGTGTCGTCCACTCCGTTGCCGGGCTTCGGCATCGCCCTGCTCAGCGGCATCAACGGCGTGCCGGCGGCGCTGCCCCTGATCATCGACCTCGCCAACGTGGCGCCGTCGCAGACCGTCAACAAGACGCTCAACATCCCGGTGCCGCTCGGTCTGCCGTCCGGCCTGACGATCGACTTCACCGGGTTCTCCGGATTGTCGTCGCCGCTGACCGTGACCGAGACCATTCCGGTGCAGGTCACCGTCCAGTAGACGGCGCGTCTTTCGGCGCAGCGGCCGGCCGCGACAGGGCGCGCAAGAACGCGACCAGGTTCGCGCGCTCGGTCGCCGACAGCTCGATCGGCTGCATGTCCGGGTCGAGGTGTTCGTTCGCGCGGCCGCCGTCGGCGTAGAACTGCACCACGTCCTCGAGCGTCGCCAAACTGCCGTCGTGCATGTAGGGCGCGGTCTCCTCCAGCATGCGCAGCGTCGGCGTCTTGAACTTGCCGCGGTCGGCGGGGTCTCCGGTCACGGCGAGCCTGCCCTCCTCGGCGACTCCGCCGTTGACCCCGACGCCAGTGTTGTGGAAGCCCTCGTCGGAGAGGTTGGCGCCCGAGTGGCAGCGCCAGCAGCGGCCCTTGCTCTCGTAGATCCACAGACCGGCCTTCTCCGCGGCGTTCAGTGCCGTCGATGCCCCGCCCTGGAAGCGGTCGACCGGACTGTCGCCGGCGAGTAGCCCACGGACGAAGCTGGCGAGTGCGCGGGCGAGCGTCGTGCGCGTCGGCGGTTCGCCAAATGTCTCCTCGAACGCGGCGCGGTAGTCGGCGTCGTCGGCGAGCCGCGCGACCGCGGTGTCGACCGGGAGGTCCATCTCGTTGGGATCCGAGATCGGCAGCAGAACCTGCTGCTCCAGGGTCTCGGCGGCGCCGTCCCACCGGTGTGCCGTGCCGAAGCCGCGGTTGTACAGCGTCGGCGCATCGCGGAGCGCGCGCCGACCTCGCACCCCGAGCGGCCGCGCCTCGGTGCTGGCGAAGCCGTGCTTGGGGTCGTGGCAGGAGGCGCAGGCCACCGTCCGGTCGATCGACAGCACCGGGTCGAAGAACAGACGCCGGCCGAGCGCAAAGGCCTCGGCGGTCAGTGGGTTGTCCGCCGGTGCGGGGATTTCCGCCGGCAGTCCGAAGGGCACCGCCGTTGGGAACGCGTCGGGTCCCAGGGTGTCCTCGACCAATGCTGGGGCCAAGGGTGGGGTCTGCGCGACTGCCGGCATGGCGGCGGCCAGCGCGACGGCGATGACGACGATGCGCGCGTTCTGCACGCTCTCGGTGTACGGGCTGGTTTGGTGCGCCGCAACCCGGCGGGCGAACTACCGCGGCGACGCCGCCGGCATCTCCACCGGCGCACCGATGCGCTCCACGCGCAGGCCATTTCGGGCGAGGAGCTGCAGGACGCCGTCCGGACCCGGGCAATGCGCCGCACCGATGGCGAAGAAGAAGCGCCGGTGCTGGTGCAGGCGGACCTTCTGCAGGATCCGCTGTGCCATGCGGCGGTTGCGGTCGGTGAGCAGGGCCTTGCTGAGCCTCTGGCGCAGACCCGGCGTCGTGTCGGCGATGCTGTAGCGCTCGACGGCGCGGACCAGCTCATCGGCGTCGCCGGCCAGGTAGAGCTCGACGAGGTCGTCCACCGGATTGCGTCCCTCGGCGGCGAGTCGATCGAGGAGGTCGAGCATCCCCTCCAGCATCGTGACTTGCTCTTGCGTCGAGAACGTGTCGAACACCGAGGTCTGCTCGGCGACCGTCTCGAGGGCATCGAGAGTGCGCCCCAACTCACGCGCGCGCCGCACCAACAGCTGGTCCAAGACGTCCGCCCCGGCGTCTTGTCGCGCATCCAGCGCGCCGAGTGTCAGCATGACGGCCCACACCTTCAGCCGGTGCAGGCGCGAGGCGGGGAATCCCCGACGCCGCGCGTACTCCTCGGCGCGGTCCAGCAACGGCGCGGGCAGCAGATCGCGCAGTGATTGCCCTCCGCTGAGCTGCATCGAGCGCGCCATCTCCATCATCGACGACGGCGACAGCGACACCTCGGTCAGCAGCGCGTCACTCTCGACGAGCGCCTGCGTGACTTGCCGCGGCAGGGCGGTGACGCGGGGGTCGGCGACGTGGATCGTCCCGTACACGTAGAACGGGCGCCCGCCGGTGTCCACGCGCCAGAGCAGTGGATGTGCCGTCGACGTCGATTCTGCACCGCCACAACCGGCGAGGAGCAGCGCCACGCACGCGATGCCGGCTCCGATCGGGCCAGCGTTCGATCGCCGTCGCGGTGCTCGTCCATGGGTGCGCATTGGTGGGCCATCGGCACCGCGCTGCGCGCGCGTTGAGTGCTGCGTGCGCCTGGCGGAGGCTCGATTCGAGACCGCTCCGGAGCCGTCGATGGCGGCGGCGGTTGACCGTCGCCCCGTGCGCGTGTCATTGCTCGAGCTCGACGCCCAATCCGTCCGCGATCCGGTTGACGTAGGCGTAGTAGGCCGCCACTTCGCAGATCCCAAGGATGTCGGCGTCGGCAAAGCCGGCGTCGCGCAGCCGATGCACGTGGCCCGCCTTCACGCCCGCCGGCGTGAGAGTCAAGACCTCCACGTAGTCGAGCATCGCCTGCCGTCGCGCCGACAGACCGGCGCCACGCCAGTCGTGCTCGATGCGCTCCAGCAGCGCGTCGTCACCGAGCAGGCGGCGCAGACCGCGCCGGTGGTGCTCGATTCAGTAGTGGCAGCCGTTGGCGCGGCTGACGACGAGCGCGATCAGCTCGCGATCCACCTTGCGCAGACTTGGCGTGCCACGCATGACCGCGCGGTACAGCTCGAAGTGCGCGCGCAACCCGGCCGGGTGCAGCGAGTGGATCGACATGATGTGATCGAGCTGGCCGGTCTCGGGATCGGCGACCCGTGCGTACAGGTCGCGGAGCTCGGGGTCGGCATCATCAGCGGAAACCGTCGCAATCCACGCCATGCCCCTCATCGAAGCCCGCGGCCGCCGATTCGCCAAGGGGCGCCGAGAGTCGCGTGGAGAGGTGGCTTCTACGCTCTACGCCGCCGGAGGGCGGCCGTCGGGCCCCGCTGGAGTCGCGGGCGCCATTCCTATCGCGGCCCGCTCCGTGTTTGGTTGCGGCCTCGGCCGCGATGCGCGTCATGGCGAGCGAATTGGGTTCCGGTTTTGCCGCGGCCTGCCGCTAGTGCCCAGTGCGTGACGGCGAGCTAGGCCTCGCCCCGTGCGCACGACCAGTCCCATCTCCACAAACGAACGGAACGTCCCATGTTGCAAGCAAGACGCATTGCTCTCTTCTTGGCCGGTGCCATGAGCACGCTGATCTTCTTCTCCGGCACCGCATCCGCGCAGCCGGGAAACAAGTTGCTCATCGACTGCACGGCGACAACGGCCGGCGCGCCTTACCCCAAACTCTCGATCTGGATTCAGCCGACCTACGCGAACGTCCAGTTCAGCGATCCCCACGGCAACGTCGCCATCGAGTTGCACGACCTCCCAACCTGGGTGGAGGACGACATCATCAACGCATTTGCGAGCTTCACCAATGCCGAGGGGCAGCCGACGCAGATCACGATGGCCATGGACATCGCGAAGGGGATTGTGTACGTGATGATCGCGGACCAACACGGCGTGCGCTACGACCAGTACAAGATCGACAGCATCCGGCAAATCTGAGGCTCCAAGACAACACTGGCGTCTGTGCTCAGCGCGGCCGTCGGGCACCGCTGAAAATCTGCGGTGGGCGGTGCTTCGGCGGCGCACGACCCCGGTCGTTACGCCCGCGTCGGATATTGGCCGTGCAGCGCGATGATGAAGCGGACCTCGGTGAAGGCCTGCTCTTTCGGCTCGGCGTCCGCGGTCGCGTTGGCAAAGCCGACGAGGTCCGGCGGGAGTCTGGAGACGTACGGGTGGGATGGCACGTCCTGGAACATCTTGGAGCCCGCGCGGTGGTTCAGCTCCCGCGGCGACCCATGGTCGCGTACGACACCGCCCGCCGACGGGTGGTGCTGTACGGCGGGGCAGTCTCCGGCGGTACCCACGGTTCGGCCCCGGACGTCTCAGCGCTCGCCGAGGACCAGCGGGCAGGCGTGGCCGTGCGTTCGGCAGAAGTCCGGCAGTTGGCCGCGGCTCAGCGCTCGGCGCATGCCGCGCATCACCGCGCCGTTCCAAACCTCCGCGATGGAATGCTGCGAAGGGTGGCCGATGCCGCGCTTGAGGAAGACGCAGGGCGTGTAGATGTCGTGCTGCGGCCGTACGCACAGGAACTTCCATGGGAACAGGCACGGGATGTCGCTCCCCTGCTCTGACTGCTCGGCGATGAACGAATGCTCGGCGTCCCACTGGTAGTGGATCTCGAGGCCCGCCAGCGCGGGGTCCTGTTGGGCCTGGCGCTGCAGCGCGCGGTAGTCCTCGAGCGCCAGCCGCTGCTCTTCGTAGTCGAAGGCGTGACCGAAGTTGTCCACTGCGTAGCCGTCGGCTTCGAGGTCGAACAAGTGCCGCAGCATGACGCGCTGCGCGCCCATGGCCGACACCCACCGCAAGAACGGGAGCGTCTCGTGGCGGTTGCAGCGCATCACGATGAAGCTCGGTACCAGCGGCAGGCGCGTGTGCGGGGCCAGCTCATGGTGCAAATCGACGAAGCGGCTCAGGTTGCGCACGAGAGTGTGGAAGTCGCGCCCGTGTAGCTTGTGGTAGGTCTCGGCGGTGGCAGCGTTCACCGATACCGCCATGTCCACGTGCTCGGCGTGCCGCAGCAAGAAGCGCGCCCGCCGCTCGTCGAGCAGCAAGCCGTTGCTGGTGAAGCCGAATGCGACTCCGGCCGCCGCCAGCGCGGCGATGGTCTCCTCGAAGCGCGGGTAGAGCATCGGCTCGCCGTAGCTGCAGTCGTTCACGCGGCGCGCGCGCAACAGGTCTGGCCAAATGCGGTCCCGGACCTCGTCCTCGAGGTGGCCGTGCTCCCGATACCCGGCTTCGTTCTTGCCGGTGCAAAATGTGCAGGCCGGGCGCACGTTGCAGCGGTCGGTGAACTCGAGATTGACGGTCTGCGGCGCGGACTGCAGGCGGGTGCGTCGCCGGTCGATCTCCTCGGCCAGGCTGAGGCGGCGCAGGCGCGGGATCCAAGCCGGCATGTGGGTCACTCCTCCAGGACGTCGGGAATCTCGCAAGCGCGGTGCAGGGAGTCGGTGGCGAGGGCCGTGGCAAGGGTCCGCAGCGCGCGGTCGAAGGCCGCGATGACGCGGTCGGTGGCAGTGGCGTCGTGCGCTCGGCTCAGCAGCACGTAGCCCTTGTGGCTGATCACCCCCTGCCGCGCCAGCTCTTGCTGGAGCAGAGTGCGGCAGGGCACGCGCGGGAACGTCGGGTCATCGGTGAGGAAGCCGAGGTACATGCGGTGCGGCGGCCCGACCAAGCCCGCCGGCAGGTCGACGGCCGCGCTCGTGGCGGCCACGGCGGCGCGGAGGCGCTCGGCCTGCACGGTGAGCGCTGGCGCGACGGGCTGGGTGCGGTAGACCTCTAGCGCTGCGCGCGCGGCGGCAAACGCGTGCACTTCTCCCTTGTTGGTCGGGGCGTAGAAGATCTGGCCCACGTGGCGGGCCAAGAGGTCGCCGCGCGCGCCGAGCGCGGCGAGCGGTAGACCTGCGGCAAGTGCCTTGCCCAAGCACGTGATGTCGGGCTCGACTCCGTAGGCCACCTGCGCGCTGCCGTCGCGGTAGCGGAAGCCGGTCATGATCTCGTCGAACACCAACTTGGCGCTGTGCCGCGCGGCGAGATCGGCGGCGCAGCGCAGGTACTCACCGTCGCGCTCGTGCTGCGGGTCGTCGAAGTGCACGGCGGTTGCGGCGGGCTCGAGCACGACCGCGGCGAGGTCGTCGGCGTGGCGCGCCACTGCGGTCTGCAACGCCTCGTGGTCGAGGTAGGGCAACTGCAGTGCGTAGGGCTCCGACCATGGGATGCCGGTGGCGTGCATGCCGCGGCCAGCGGCGTTCCAGTCCTGCCAGCCGTGGTAGCCGGCGAACAACACCGTGCGGCGACCGGTGGCGACGCGCGCCAGGCGCACTGCCCAGGTCGTCACGTCGGAGCCGTTCTTGCCGAACAGCACTTGGTCGATGGCGGGGAACATCGCGCAGAGCTCTGCGGCGACCTCGATCTCGAGTCGATGGGTCAGCGACAGCACGCCGGCGTGGGGCAGCACTGCGCGCAGGGCGGCGGTGACCTCGGGGGCGCCATAGCCGAGCAAGTTGCAGCCCCAGCCCATGTGTACGTCGAGGTAGCGGCGGCCGTCGACGTCGATGAGTTCGCACCCTGACGCTCGTTCCGCGAACAGCGGATAGAGATCGCCGTCGCGCCCGCGGTGCACGCCTTGGCCCGGGGAGAAGAACCAAGCGTCGTGCCGGCTGGCGAGGCGTTGCAGGTCGGAAGTGCGCGAGGCTTCGGGCGCCACGAGGTCGACCTCACAGCGCAGCGGCTCGGTGCCGCAGGAGGAGAACCAGCGCACGCCGCTGAGCATCAGGTCGAAGCGCAGGGCGCAGCGCTCGGTAGTGGGCAGCCGCACTGGAATGGCGAAGGTTGTACGCTCGCCGGGCGCGACCGAGGGAGTCGGCAGCCAGCCGGTGGCGACCAGGGCGTCGTCGACGTAGAGCGAGAGCGCGACAGGATGACCGTCGTCGGGCTCGCGTTGCCAGACTCTGCTGCCGGTGTTGCGCACCGTCACGCGCACCGACAGCAGCGCCCCTTGCTCGGCCTGCACGGGCGCGGTGTGGTCCTCGTACTCGGCGGCCAGGGTGGGCCCGGCGAAGTGTCGCTTGAGTAGGCGGATCAAGAGACCTCCACGCCTTGTCGCAGGAGTGTCAGCCGGGACCTGCGGCGGAAGCGGCGGCCGGGAAAGACCAGGTCGACCCGGAGCTCGTGCAGGCCGCGGCGCGCGGTCGGCAGCTCGACAGCGAAGTGACACTGGCCGGTTGGCGGCACGTCGTGGCGCAGTCGGGCGCGCGCCCGCAGCCGGCCCGGCAGCGAGACCACCAGCTCCGGCCGCGGGCCGGTGTCCGGGGCGTGCCACGTGAGCGTGCCGGTGTTGCGCACTTGGCAGCGCAGCACCGGGCGTGCGTCGTCGCGAGCGCGGGCTGGAATCTCGCGCGTCACCAGCTTCGCCGCCAGTGGCCGGCCGGTGATCCAGTCTTCGCGCCGGTCGTTGCGGTCGGCGACGGCGCCGGCGTCGCGCAGCACCAGCATCTTGCGGTGGATCGCGCGCAGCTCGCGCGGGATGTCGATGCCGGCCGGGCAACCGCAGGTCGGCGCGGTGCAGGTGTCGCACGGCAGTTCGTCGTCGGCCAGCAGGCGGAAGTACTGCAAGTTGCCGGACACCTCGTAGGGCGCGGTGGGGTAGAGCGCGTGATAGGCGGCGCGGAACAGGAACGACACCGGCAGGCGGTGGCGGCAGAGGTCGTCGCAGTGGCCACACCGGCTGCACAGCACCTGCCGCAGGTCCGCGGCCTGCGCCGCGACCTGTTCGCGGCACGCGGCGCAGTGGGCGGAGCTGCTTCTCAGCACGCGGGCGTTCTGCTCGACTTCCTCGACCGACGCCATGCCGACCACGATGGCGTCGACCGCGGGGTCCGCGAGCGCGGCGGCGAGGACGTCGTCGGCACCGGGTACCGGCGGCAGCTGTTCGCGGTAGGGGTGGCCGGGAAACGCGCGTCCCGCGCAGAGCAGGCCACCGGCGAGTACCTTCATCGCGAGCACACCGACGTCGCGGGCGCGCGCCGCCGGCAGCACTTCGGTAGCCGTGCGGCGCAGGTCCTCGAAGCCATACGGCTTCTGCAACGGCACCGGCGGTTGTTCGAGCTGCCACACGGTCTCCGGGCGAAACGTGATCAAGTGGAAGCCCAGCGGGTTGTGCGCGACCATGAGCACGTCGAACACGTCGCGCTCGAGCAGTGCGAGCATCTGCTCCGGCGTGCCGTGCTCGCTGGCGAGCAGTGCGCCGATGCGTCCCTGCGCACGGAGTTCGGTCAAGTACGCGACGGTGCCGCGCGGCCCCCAGACGTCGAAGCCGAATGCCTCCTGTTCGGCGACTGCGGCGAGTCCGCACAGGCTGATGCGGTCGGTGCCGAGCCGCTTGCAGGCGCTCTCGAACTGCTGCTCCACATCGGGGCGGTTGCCGCCGAGCTGCAACGACACGTGGACTCGATCGCGGTCGCCGAATGCGCTCAGGGCCTCGCCGACGAGAGTGTCGGCGCCCTCGTAATCGGGGGCCGTGTTGACGTGATTGATACCGGCCTCGAAGGCGCGCACCAGCGTCGCGACAGCCTGCTTGGCGGGGACGCGACGCAGCTGCGTGGTGCCGACCCCGATTGCGGAAACCCGTATCCCGCTCCGACCCAAACGCCGGATGTGCATGGTCCGACGGATAGTCGAGGGGTGGAGTGGCGTCACCCCGATTTCATGGTCGGTCCGCGGCCGACGCCTGGTGCGCCACAGTTGGTGTCTAGCAGGCCGTTGAGAAAGTGCTTCGTCTCGCAATCCGGTGATTCTCGATGCAGGTCGGCTCGCGAAAACGCAGGCGAATCGGTGGATTCGGCGAGGCTTTCGCGTGCCGAGCTGCGCGGGAGGCACCGGGTGGCGTGGCGAATGACTTTTTCAACGGACTGCTAGGTGCGGACCGGGAACTGGCCGTCCAGTGCGATGATGAAACGGACCTCGGTGAAGGCCTTGTCTTTTGGCTCGGCGTCCGCGGTCGCGTTGGCCACTCCGGCACGCGCCATCCCGGGCGAGACCCCCGGATGGACCGGAGCACGACCGCGCAGGTCGGGGATGCCGAACGTCATCCGTCCGTCCCCGCCGTAGCCCACGCCGAGCACCGAAAACAGCGTCGAGTGCTGCGTCACCGAGAGCAATTGCCCCTCGCAGAAGGCCCAGCCTTTCGGCGCAAACGTGCCAGCGAACATTCGAATCTCACCAATCACGGGCATGTCGTCGTCGTCCTCCAAACTCGGGACCAGGCGTTCTCGTCGGGCGTCGGTGTGGTCTTCGGCGCGGCCGGTGACGCAGAGCCGCACGCGCAGCCGGGTGGCCGCGTCTTCGCCCGGGATGGGCGGAAACTCGAGTTCGACATCGGACTCGCGGTCGATCTCGGCAGTCGACGTCGGTTCGCTCGGGTGGTTCAACCACACCGGTCGAGATTGCGGGTTGCCCGCAGCTCGACTCTCGAGCTCGATGAGTGATCCGTACCATACGCGCCCTTCCGCGCCGGCTGGCACGCTCTCGATCGCGAACACCGGCGGCTCGGAGCCGGCGTCGGATCGCACGAGTTGGCCGTCCTTCAGCTCGAGTGCTTCGCCCTCGCTGTCGCGAATCACGACCATGCACCCGTATTGGGCGGGTTCGATGACGTCGACCGTCATCTCGATCGCCTTGCTGTCGTTGAGCGTCGGCGCGTCGGGATCGTCCAAGTACAGCCGTCCCTCGCGCAGCTGCGTCGAGGAGTGGAGATCACCTTTGGTCTCGAGCAGGCAGCGCGGTGGCGTGCGGCGCTTCCCATCGAGCGTTTCGAAGGTCAATCTCTCGCGGTGGACGACCACGCCTTCTTGCCACGAGCTGCACGGCGCGATCCGCAAGCGGGGGGCGGAGTCGGGGGCAGGCTTTAGCTCGCCGTTCTCTTCGATGTCGTACGCGGTACCGTCTGCGCCGCGCAGTACGACGACCGAACCGAAGAGCAGCGACAGGCTCACGGGGCGTCGTCCCCGCGCTCGAGGCCCGTTTCTGTATCGGTTCCTTTTAGCATCAGGGTGTTCGCTGCGGCCACCGCCCGCGCGGCCGCCTCGGCAGCTGCCTGCGCCTGTTGGATCTGTCCCGCGGCCGCCACCAGGGCTTGCTCCGCGGTGATCTGCGTCGCGGGAGTGCCTGGCAGGGCGGCCGCCGCGGCGGTCGCCTGCGCTTGGTGGATTTGTCCCATCGCGGTCGCGAGTGCCTGCTGTGTGTTCGCCTGCGCCTCGCGCAACGTGTTGGCCATCTCTTGCATGAGAGCAATCGGGTCGAGGGGTGCTTGTTCGCTGGGCATCGGGTCCTCCGTCTGGAGGAGAAGGCGCGCGAGCGTACGGCCTCACGCCCTGTCACACCACAGCGTTGCGCGGTAGAGAACCACCCGCCCGCGCGTCCCTTCTGCAATTGCTTCCGTACCATCTTCACCAGAGTGCGGCCCGCGGCGCGCTGCGGTCCTGCTCGCGCAACCGGAGCAACAGAGAGCGCATGTCTGCCACGACTTCGGGATGCTCGGCGCACACGTTGTTCTGCTGACTCGGATCCCTCGCGAGGTCGTAGAGCGCGTGCGGGTGTGGATTCGCGGAAGTCTCTTGTGTCGGCAGGTACCACTCGGGGACTCGCGTGTGCGCGCCGTCCCGGGCGTCGAGATACAGCCAGTCGCCACGGCGTACGGCCCACGTGTCGGCGAATGTGTTGTGCACGAGGTGTGGCCGCACGGCACCGGTCTCGCCCCGCCAATGCCGCAGTAGGTCGAAGCTGTCCTCGGCGGCGTCCGCCGGCAGCCGAAAGCCGACGATGCCCGCCAACGTCGCCATCAGGTCGGTTTGGCAGATCAGCGCGTTGCTGGTCGTGCCCGTGCGCACTACGCCTGGCCAACGGACCAAGAATGGCACGCGGTGGCCGCCCTCGAACACGTCGCGTTTCAGGCCACGGAGGTGGCCCATGCTGCGATGGCCGAAGCGGCGGACTCGCTCGTACGCGTAGTGTTCCGGACCGTTGTCGGAAGTGAACACGACAATCGTGTTCTCGGAGGCGCCGATTGACTCGAGCGCGCGCAGCACCGCGCCGACCGCGGCATCGGTCTGGGCGACGAAGTCGCCGTAAGGGCCGGCCGCGCTGGTGCCAGCAAAGTCTGCGGTGGGCACGATCGGCGTGTGCGGGGCGGTGAACGGAAGGTAGAGGAAGAACGGGCGGCGATCGCCCTTGCGCTCGTGCAACCAGGCCACGGCGCGCCGGGTCAACTCGGGCATCACGGCGTCGAGCCGCCAGCCGCGCGCCATCGGTCCCGGCCGGCATTCGGCCGACCCTTCTGTTGGTTGTGGCGCGACGGCCAGCGATTCGGTGGGCGCGACCACGACCCGGTCGTCCTCGATCCACGTGTAGGGCGGGAAGTTCGGCACGTCGTCACCGAAGTAGTGATCGAAGCCGTGCGCCAGGGGGCCGCCCGGGATTGGGCGGTTCCAGTCGAACGCTTCGGCGGCGAAGCCGCGACCGGGCAGTGGCTCCGCGTCGGCGCGCCGGATCGCGGTCCAGTCCCAACCGAGATGCCACTTGCCGATGCACGCCGTGCGATATCCGCGCGCCTGCAGCATCTCGGCCAGCGTGAGCCGTTCTGGATCGAACACCGAGCCGCCGAACGGTCTGACGATCCCGTGGAACTTGCGCCAGTGGTGTCTGCCCGTGAGGAGGGCGTAGCGGCTCGGTGTGCAGATCCCCGAGGAGCTGTGCGCGTCGACGCACCGCATTCCCTGGCGGGCGAGTGCATCGATGTGCGGGGTGGGGATCTTCGAGGTCGGCGCGTAGCAGCCGAGGTCGCCGTAGCCGAGGTCGTCGGCGTAGAGCACGACGATGTTTGGTCGACCCGGCGTCGTTGGTCCGCGACCCCGCAGGAAGCGAGGGCGAATCCCAGCGCGACGGCCAGTATGCGTCCTCGACCGTGACTGCGACGTTCGATCACGGACCGATAGACTATCCGACCCACCATGGACGAGGTCGCGATCACCGCCGATGACGATGGCATCCGGCTCGACCGCTGGTTTCGTCGCCATCGGCCGGAGGTGAAGCACGGCGAATTGCAGCGCATGTTGCGCACCAAGCTGGTGCGCGTCGACGGGGAGCGGGCGGAGGCGGGCACCCGGCTGTCGGCGGGGCAGACGCTGCGGTTACCGCCGCGCCTGGTGTCCACGCGAGCGCCGCGCGCGGCGGCGCGCCACGGTCAGCACGCGCTCTCCGTCCTCGTGGAAGACGCCGAGATCATGGTTGTCGACAAGCCCCGCGGCATCGCGGTGCAGGGTGGCACCGGCGTGCAGCAGTGTCTCGTCGACGCGCTGCCCCCCGGCGCGCACCCGGTGCACCGCCTCGATCGGCACACCTCGGGCGCGCTGTTGGTCGCGAAGACACCGGCGGCGCGGGCCCATCTGTCCGCGGAGCTGCGCGCGCAGCGCGTGCGCAAGGTGTATCTCGCGTTGTTGGTCGGTGTGCCCGATCCACCGGAGGGGGTCATCGACTTGCCCCTGGCAGTCAGTGGCGAGGTCGAGCGGACGCAACCAGATCCCGACGGCCGGCCGGCGCGGACGCGGTTCCGGGTCTTTGCCGCTGCCGCCGATCCAGGGTGGGCGTGGGTGCTGCTGAGTCCGTTGACCGGGCGCAAGCATCAGCTGCGCGCGCACCTGGCCGCGCGCGGCTGGCCCGTGGCGGCGGACGGTAAGTACGGCGGCGCCCGGGCGCACCGATTGGCTGGGGTGGTGGGACGCGATCTGCTGTTGCACGCGTGGCAGATCGGCTGGACGGATCGGCACGGGTCTGAGCGCGTGGCGGTTGCGCCGTTGCCAGCGCACATCCGGCGCGCGGCGGCCGCGACGGCGCTCGACGAGGAGGCGGCGCGTGCGGCGGCCGACACCTGGGTGCGGCCACCGGGGATCGCGGACTCCGATCGCGATTGATCTGCGGGCTCTACTGGATCGTGATCTTGATGGCCGTCGACAGGTCGAGTCCCGAGGCACAAGCCGCTCCGCCCGTGACCGCCCACTGCAGGTACAGCGATTGCCCGACCAGCACCGGATTCGGTGGAATGGCAAGCGGAAGCAGCGCATTCCCATCGCTATCCGTAGTCGCGGGGCTCGCCACCGCGGTGCTCGTGTCTACGTGGACCACGCACGGACCGCACGCGAACGCGGCAGACTGCGCTGCGACCAACGCGGCGACGACCCTTTGCGGGCGCCCGTCACGCAGGCGGAGCGCGAACCCGTTGTTTCCATTGCGGACGCACGCCGCGGTCGCCCAGCCGCCGCGCCCACAGCCACCGCCGACTTGTTCGACCACACCGTCGTCGGAGCGGAACAATCGGATCGTGCGCTCGTTGGCGACGACGAGGGCCTGCTCGCTTCCGCCGCTTGCCGGTAGCCGCCCGACGGCAGTCGGTGTTCTTGCGGTTCGAGGTGAGTGCGATTGGACGAGGAACGGGCCCTCGCAGGGCGCGCAGTTGAATGGGTCAACCGAGACCAGCTGTGCGTTGTCGCCTCCGTCCAGATAGCCGATCAAGAACGAGCCGTCCATGAATGCCACAGAAGCGACCGGAGTTTCGAGAGCACCGCGAAGGCACGCATCCGGTTGGGGGGGTGTTACCGTGCCCAAGACGTGCTCGCGACCAAAGCGCAGCGTTTGCGCCGTCGAGGTCCACTGCGCTGAACGAAAGACGAGTTCGCCCGTCGGCGAGAGATATGTCAGCAGCCAATGCCTGCCGTCGCCAGCCACTTCGATGCGGCTTCCAGTAGTACCTCCGGGGCCGACGGGTCCACGATAGAGCAGCTGCATCGATCGATCGACGACCGCACACTGCAGCTGGCCCTGGTACCTCCAAGCGACCAGGTGGCGTTGTCCGATCCCGTCGGATTTTGAGATAGAGATTCCCGCCCCGAGGTCGACCGAGCCCAGTGTGACGGTTCTCGCGTAGGTCGCCGCTCCAGCAGCGTCGACCAGAAACTGATCCACGCGGGCAACGGGCAGGGCGGGATCGGTGATTACCGTGTACGCCACGGTCGCGGCGTTACCGGCGCCGTCGGTGGTTCCGCCGATGTCTACGACCTCGACGAGGTCGCCGGGCGCGGGCCAGAATCCCGGACGGATCTCACCGGTCCCCGAGTCGCCTTTGAGCACCGAGCCGTTGACGGATGCCCAGTAGTAGGGGGTCATGGGAAGCATCAGGCCCATTGGACTCACGGTCACGAAGTAGCCGGAGCCTGATACGTGCGCGATCTGTGGCAGAAGATCCCTGGTCCCTCCCCCGTTCCCCAATCGTAGCTGGAACCCCGAAAACGACGCCGTGATAGGATCGAAGTAGCGTGCCCAGCTGATCAAAGATGGTCCGGACGAGTAAAAGTTCGTGCACTCGTTCCAGGCGATGCAATAGCGCTGCGATGGCGCGTTCGCGGCGATATCGAACGTCTGCCCGAAGTAGCCAGGCGAAACGGGAGTGCCGACCGGGCCGCTGATCAGGGGGTCCACGACCAACGGTAGGAGTGGTTCGGTGAGCGCGGAATCGTCTACCCGAATGACGAATCCCTCTTGGTCGAACTCGATGGTGCTCGGAACATCGTCACCCCGAGCGTCGTACGCCAGCACGCCGCCAATTCGCAAGAAGGGCCCCGTCACGCCACCGAACCGGATCCCATCCGGCTCGGGGGTCCCGGGTGCGTTCGCCGCAGCCCGCATTCGGATGACGAGGTCACCCGATCCTTCAGGAAGTCTATTGAAGACGAAGCTCTGCTTGACGCCTTCGTGCCGCAGTTCGTAGGTCTCTTCGCACAAGTTTCGATCGTACACCACCGTTGCCTCGTCCCTGAGGAATGGCATGCTGGGTGCCGCGCTGGACCAGGTACCGTCAGTGCGTCCGATTCCACCGAAAACTAGGGTTATTCGGCGGCAGTCGTCTGCCCCGGGGGTCACGACGATGACGGACTCTTTGCCGAACCGCGCGCGTAAGCCGGGGCACATGGCGTAAACCGCGTCTCTGGCCCAAGATGCTGCTGGTGAATCGAGGTCGACCGCAACAAGTGACGAATACGCAGAACCTTGTTGTGCGGTCGCTGGGCGTTGCCCAATGCCGATTAAGAAAACAGACAGAGCGCAGAAAATCTGTAAGCGAGAGCCTCTGGCCACTGGCTGTGGGATCCTTGCAACGGTGCTACGGGTGGTCGACATTGATAAAGGTCCTTGCAATGTTTGCTTCGGCGATAGGAGGGCCGTTCAAGTTGGTTGGCGTGAAAGCTGTTGCCTGAACAAGGCACACATTCCTAACTTTGAGTGGAACGTCCCCTGGAAACAGAAACGGTGGGTCTCCTGTGGGTGACGCACTTGGACCCAGCCAAACCCTCCAAGTGTTCTGGGGCGGGAGTAGGGTTGCGCTTCGAAGACAAGTGAGACCACCTTCGGCTCCTGCGAGAATCTCAACCTCAACCCGCTCAATCCCGTCGAAGTTGCTACAGCCCACTGCCGGGTCGGCAGCCGTCACGGTGATGTCAATGTATCCGCCTGTCAAGAGAGCGTTGGGGGCGGAAGGTGCGGCAGGCGTCGCGGAGACACTCACTTGGGGGATGTGATCTGTTGACTGCAACGCGGTCGGATCGTAGGTGACTGCAACCGCATATGTCCCCGTTGCAGGCGTGATTCCGAGGGCAGCGATCGTTATGCCGCCAGAATACTCGGGAAACGGGTCAGACAATGTTTCGCCAGTGTCCAGGGTCGCGTCTTCGTGATCGAAGAGGCTGACAATATCGTCGCCAAACAATAGTGAGGCTGTCCGGTTTCCGGCCCGCAGCTTGTTGCCCAGAGACACGCACACGCCGGAATCCGCTTGATGTGGGGGCGCCAACAGTGGCTCCATAGTTCTCCAAAACACCCAGTACGATTCCGCTGCAATGATGGGGTCGTTCGGAAAGCAGCGGCGCTTCACTGAGATAGACACACGGCGCCGCGGAATCTCGATCGCATGAAATGTCTGAGGAGGCGCCATCGCCGGATCGCTCTCGTAGGGACGCAACTCAACTGTTCTGGTGACAGGCCCAGTGGCACCGGCGACTGGCCCCATCGTGATGACGTCAAGATCAGATAGCCACCCCTGCTGCAGCTTGCGGACTGGACCGACATGGGTATCAATTCGCGCCGGGAAATAACCTAGTCCGCTCGGGCCGTATGCGCTGTCGACACGCGGCTGCGTCGCAGAATTGGCAAAGCCACCCACTTGAAACCCCATGTAATCGTACAGGTCAGCATACACGCAGCTGCCCTGGAATGCTGTCCGCGGCAATGGCCCGCACATTGTGTACGTGTTCTGGGATGGATCATATGACAACACTGGGGGTGAGCCGCCACAAGGACCGGGCACTCCAATGCCCATACAAGTCGTCGGGGGGTGTGGATCCGCTATTGAGCAACTCGATCATGCGGCCACCTTCACGGCGGTACGTCGGGTTTCGTGGAGCTTGTGCATCGCTTGATCCCAACGGTCGCTGAGCGGCAGAGCACGCAGGCGGAGGACGTGTTCGCCGGTCGTCGACTTCCAGCGCGATCCGGCGCGTTTCATACGCACGGCCACGAGTGTCTTGCAGGTGGCCTCGACAGCTCCGCTGCCAATTGGCAGACCAAGGCGCAGCGATCTGGCGAACCGCATGCGCTCGGCGTGGTTTTCGAAATAGGTGATGGCCTCATGGACGGGCCGCTTCGAGTCCCGCCAAGTATCCTCGAGGCCGGAACCGCGCAGTTCGGCGCGGATCTCTTCGGCTGCGCTGTTCGCGCAGCGCAATCGAACGCGCCAACGGTGCAACTCCGACTTGGCGCCGTCTGCACCGAAGATCACCTCGGCGGCCGGCGCCAGCTTCTCGACCACGTGCCAGAAGTCGATGCCTTGCTCGACGTTGCCGAACACCGCGGCGGGGAAGTGAGTGTGGAGCAGGTTGCACATCTCGTGGGCACCGTCGGACAGCAGCTTCACTCGCAGGTCCGGGCTCTTCTGCAACAGCCTGTACGCCTCGCCGGCGATCTGAGCGAACCACAGGTCGACGTCGCTTTCCGGCATGCACCCGTACCGGAGCGTGTGCAGGCTCGCCCCTTCGGCGTCGTGCAAAGTGATCGTTGCGCAGTAGGCCATCCGGAAGTTCCGGTCTACGGGCCGCTTTGGCGCGTCCTTGCGCGGTCGGCCCGCCCGACGCTTCGCGGCCTCTTCCATCGGCACGGACACGCGGTCGACTGCCACGCTCATGGCGACGGCTTCCGCTGGCACGTCGAACTCCTGCGTGAGCATGTCCTCGATGTCCGCGTGTTCGCGAAGCCAGTGCTCGCCGACATGGTGCGCGACGCGCTCGAAGCTGGCCCGCGAATAGGGAAACCGACCTGTCTGGCGGGCAGCATCCGCCGCATCGCGCGACGGGCCGCGCTGAATGTCGTTCGCCATGCACTGGGCGGTGAGAGGAAGCCAACCGCGGCCGTAGGCACCGGTTCGCAGCTTGATCGGGTCGAGGATCGGTCCGTTGCGCACGCCGACTTGGCGATAGACGGTGCGCTCGACTTTGACCTCGCCCGCCATCGTGAAGTACGTGCCCGGCGTGCGCCGGAAACTGGCGTAGAGAGCGCCTCGGACCCGGATCCGTGGCGCGTCGACGTCGAGGGCGCGAAGCACCTCCGCGTGCGCTGCCCGCTCGACCGCGGCGGTCTGCTTGGCGATCGCCCTCTCCGTGTCCGCGTAGTCCACCGCGTGACCGCCGCGGCTCGACACCGCCGCCGCCACCGTTGCGTCGACCAGGCTCTGCATCGACTCGGCGAGCCCCTTGTGCTCAACTGGCACCTTCACGAGGACGTACCCTCGTGAAGCGCCCCTCCCAGGACGCTGGTGTTGCATCCTGTATCCGATAGGGAGGGGCGCATGCTTGTACAAGTGTCTTCTACACAAATACTTGCGGCGAGCCAGCCTGCGACCACCAGATCTCGGGTGCGATCACGCTGCTCCGCTCAATGCCGGAGCCACACCCTCGTCGGGTAGCAGGCAGCATTGCTTCCAGATGTCGGACAGGCTCCCGTGTACGGGAACGCGTTCGCGTGCGCGGCCAGGAAAGTGTGACCCCATTCATGAAAGGGCCCGAGGACTCTTCCCCCGTTTGCAGACACCCAGGCGAAGGCGCCAATATTGGTGGGGCCCGCGAAGTTCTTAAGTAGCTTGGAAGAGTACACGGCGACCAGATCAAACGTCGTCAAGTCAATTGGAGGACTGGCGCTTGCTGCGGCAGAAATAACGTCTGATATCACGACTATGCCGCGATCGTGATGCGGATGGGCCGCGAGGTACGTCTGGTAATAGTTGACCGAGTTGGGTAGCACTACGTCCACATAACTTGCTACCGACAGCGAGTACTTGCCCCATGAGTTGCTTTGCGCAAGGCCTGGCAGCTCTTGTTCGATCTCTTGAATTTCTGCAACGGAGGGCGTGAACGAGGGTTCATCGCTGGCGCGTACGCGGGCAATGATTGCGCTATGGACGAGCTGTCCAGAGCTGGCGACGCGCGATGGTCTGTTGCCATCTGGCAAGGTAGGACAGCGTGGTGGCCACTGTGGAGTGGCTACAAGAAGGAGCACGGCGGAAGGTAGAATCGCAAACATGTCAACCAGGCTCGGGAGGAGCAAGAAAACGTGCCGTCGGAAGGGGACTCGTACCGACGATGTACGATATCGGTGGGCCACGTGCTGTCAAGGGGGGCGACGCGGGTCGACGGTGTTGCGGTGCAAGCACAATGGCGGGGATCGAGCGTTCCGGTTGCACGTTCCGTGTCAGCGGGATCGGCGACGGAGACGCGCTGACGAGGGCGAAGATCGGCGGGCTTGATCGCCGGGTCGCATCCGCGAAGTAGGATCCGCGGCCAGCTCCTTCCTCCCGCCAAGAGAGAAGCCCACGGTGGTGGATCACCGTGGGCCTCGCACTTCGTGCCGCCATCTGGATTAGTAAGCCGGGTCGGCGACACGCCGCTGATAGCACACTCACCATCGAGCATCGTGCCGCTAGATCTCTGGATCCGATGGTGCTCGATCTCGTCACCAGACCAAGCGACGACGCGATCGCGTTGCGAGCCCGGCCTGGTGACGCCGACGGCCATTCCAACCAGCGGCCCGATCTCGGTGCCCGCGTCCTCGAAGTGCTTACCCGAGCGCGTGAGCCGCTGTCGCGCAGTGCGCTGCGCGAGCGGCTTCGCGTGAACAACAAGCGGCTCGGCGATGCTCTTGCGGAGCTCGCCGGCGCCAACCTCGTCACGCACCCCGGCGCCGGGTGGTCGCCGGTGTGCGTCGAGATGAGTCCTGGTGAAACGGAGGCAGGCTCTGCAGAGGTGCATCCTGCCAAGGGATAGCCAGGCCGACGGGCGCAACGATGTTGCCGAGAAGCCCTCGGCGGTCGAAGGCCGTTCGAGGGCTTCCTTTTGTACCGGGGCGCTCACGCACATCGGACACCCCGAGGCCATGCCTCACAAAACCTCGGGGCGAAGCCCCGTCCTCGGTGACCGACGGACTGCGTTGACCGTTCCGTTCCGGTGATCCCCAGCGGGCGCGCCGGAACGGAACGCGGAACGGTGTCGGTGGCTGGGCTTCGCTGCCAACTTCAGTGAAACGAGATGCGGCCTTGGGCTTGCACCGCAACAGGCGGGCGGTCCTGAAGGCTCTCCGAGAACCCTTGAACCGCTTCAAGCTTCGAGTTGACAAATGAATCATGTGGCGAATTGAGTCAAACCGCTGCTGCCGGCTGATCATGCCAAACTGATCATTAATGGCCTCGTCCACCGTGTGGAGTTTCTCTTTGAGCGTTGATTGAGTGCTTCGTGCGGCTGGGCGGATCGGCACGGGCCTGAGCGCGTGGCGGTTGCGCCGTTGCCGGCGCACATCCGGCGCGCGGCGGCCGCGACGGCGCTCGACGAGGAGGCGGCGCGTGCGGCGGCCGACACCTGGGTGCGGCCACCGGGGATCGCGGACTCCGATCGCGTATGATCCCCCGCTTTCGGGAACGCATGCATCGAACCACTGGGATGGCCGTGCTCTGCATGGCGGTGGTCGTCGCGCCGCTCGCGGCGCAGAACGCCAAGCAGCGGCAGGGGTTTCGGACCGCGGTGGTCAAGACGTTCGCGGAGAACGCGCAGCGTCACATCCGGCTCGGCAGCTGGGCGCGCAAGCAGGGTTTGGTAGCGCAGGCAACCAGTCAGTTCTTGCGCGCGAAGGAGGTCGGGCGCGGACACAACCCCGGGGCCGATTGGCTGATTCGCACCATGCGCGGGCTCGGCGATGCGTTCTGGCGTGGCGAGCACAAGCGCCCGAGCAAGGGCCTGCTGCGCAGCTTCGACAAGCGCGCACGCAACGTCGAGAGCAGCAACCGCAAGGACTGCTTCTCGCTGGCGAAGAGAGCCGTAGCGATCGGTCTGACCGACGACGCCGTGCGCTACTACGCCGAGCTGCTGCGCGACAGCGAGAAGCGCGAGGAGCGCAAGAACGGCGATCTCGCGGTCGACGACGGCGTGATCCCCGGCGAGCTGCTGGCGGCCATCGAGCAGCTGCCGGCAAAGGAGGAGGTCGAAGCGACCGCCGCTCCGTTGCGCGGGTTGGATGCTCGGTTGGCCGTCCTCGAGGGGATTGTCGAGGTCGGCGACGACCTGGTGCGCGTGCGGGTGCAGGGCGACGAAGCGCTCGCCGCCGAGTTGCACGCGCTGTGCCTGGCGGCGTTGCCTCTGCTGGAAGAGCGGATCGAAGGCGCGCCGACGCGTCGGCTCGAGGTCGTCGTGTTTGGCGAGCGCGCGCAGTTCCGCGAGTTCTTGACGGACCTCGGTTACGGCCACGCCGAAGCGCATGGCGTCATGGACCCCGGGACGTTCGCCGCGCTGACCTTTGCCGACCAGGAGCCGCACGAGCTGCGCGCGGTCGTGCTGCACGAGCTCGCCCACCTCTACGACTTCGGCGTCGCGCCGTGTGTTTGGCCCAGCTGGTATGCCGAGGGGTTTGCCGAGAGCTTCGGCGGCATCGGCACGTTCCGCTGGGACGGGGAGCTGCTCAAGCTCGGCGCGCCGCTGGCGCCGTGGCGGCTGCTGCGCCTGCAGCAGGGGCACGCGTTTGGGTTGCGCGAGCTGATGGAGCGCAACGCGATGTCGGTGCTCAGCGAGAGCGCCGAGCGCGCGGGGGACTACTACGCGCAGAGCTGGGCGTTCGTCCGCTTCATGCGCACCGGGGCGGGCGACGACGTTGCCGAATCGTTCCGCGCGTGGGAGCGCCAATGTCGCGGCGCCGCGCTGGGGGCGCGTCCGGGCCATCCGAGGATTCGGCATGCTGCCGAGGCGCAAGCCGCGTTCGATCGCGTGTTCGGTCCGAAGCTGGCCGAGCTCGGAACGGCATTCGCGGAGTGGTTGCCGACGGTCCGGTAGAGGCATCCGCCACGCGACCGAGCCGAGACAACAGCGGTACAGTCGCCTGGACTCGCGCTGCGGTTGGCCGAATGCCGAAAGCAATCCAAGGCCGCTGACCCCAAGGTCGGCCTCGCCGGCCGCGGCCGTCCTCCGTAGAGGCCTGCCCGCGCCTGAGCCAGCTTGCTAGGCTGGCCTGACTCCCTCCTTCAGACCTTCACGCCGGAGCCCCCCCATGACCCGTTCGATCGCCACTCCGATGCTGCTCGCCGTTCTCGGCGTGTCGCCCGCGCTGCTCGCCCAGGACAGTCCCGTTTTGGACGAAGCCGCGGTGGGGGCCTTCGAATGGCGCTGTCTCGGCCCCGCCAACATGAGCGGGCGCATCGTCGCCTTGGCCGTGAACGAGCAGGACCCGTCGACCTTCTGGGCCGCGACCGCGAGCGGTGGTTTGCTCAAAACCACCAACAACGGCATCACCTACGAACACCAGTTCGATGCGGAGGCCACCGTCGCGATCGGCGACGTTTGCGTCGCGCCGTCGGACCCCGAGATCGTGTGGGTCGGCACCGGCGAGAACAACCCACGCAACTCGGTCTCATACGGTGACGGCGTCTACAAGTCGACCGACGGTGGCGCGACCTGGAAGAACATGGGGCTGCGCGAGTCGTTCCAGATCGGGCGTATCGCGATCCATCCGACCGATCCCGACGTCGTCTACGTCGGCGCGCTCGGTCGGCTCTACGGCCCCAACGAAGAGCGCGGTCTGTTCAAGACGACGGACGGCGGCGAGAGCTGGGAGAAGGTTCTGTACGTGGACGAGAACACCGGCGTGATCGACATCGCCATGCACCCGTCCGATCCGCAGACGTTGCTCGTCGCCACCTACGAGCGACGCCGCGACGGTTACGACACCAACGATCCGGCGGTCAAGATCGCGCCTGGCAGCGGGCTGTACCTCACCACGGATGGTGGTGCCACGTTCGAGCGCATCACCGAGGGGTTGCCGACGTGCAACCTGGGACGCATCGGGCTCGATTGGTACCGCAAGGATCCGAACATCGTCTACGCGATCGTGGAGAGCGAGAAGATCGGCCAGGCGCGGGACAACGTCGGCTGGACCGGCATCGAGGCGTCGAATGCGGAGACCGGCGCGCGCGTCGTGCGCATTCCCGAGTCGAGTCCGGCGGCGGAGGCCGGCCTGCAGAAGGACGACATCGTGCTGTCGGTCAACGGCACCACCGTGCTGAGCGGCGGCGCGCTGCGCGACCAGCTGCTGCAGCACGTGGTCGGTGCGGACGTGAAGCTCGAGGTGGCGCGCGAGGGTGAGAGCCACACCATCGAGTTCGCGATGATCGCCGAGCCCGAGGAGGAGGAGGACCAGGACGAGGCGCCGCGCCGGCGCCGCGGTGGCGGCCCCCCCTACGGCGCCAGCTTGGGCGGGCAACGCCACAACGTGCAAGACCTACAAGGGCCGGACGGCTTCGAGCGCGGCGGCGTCTATCGCTCGGACGACGGCGGACGATCGTGGCAGCGCATCAACAGCGTCAACCCGCGCCCGATGTACTTCAGCCAGATCCGGGTCGATCCCAGCGACAACAACCATCTGTACGTGCTCGGAATCAGCGCGTTCCGCAGTGTCGACGGTGGCGAGACGTTCACCGCCGACGCCAGTCGCGGGGTGCACTCGGACCAGCACGCGCTGTGGATCGATCCGGAGGATGGGCGCCACATGATCCTCGGCACCGACGGTGGGCTGTACGTCAGCTACGACCGCACCGCCAACTGGGACCACCACAACCACGTGGCCTTGGGCCAGTTCTATCACGTCGCCGTCGGCCCGCGCCGTGACTACTGGATCTACGGCGGTCTGCAGGACAACGGCACTTGGGGCGCGCCACACCGCGCCGCGCGCGGCGGCGGGACGCGCAACGAGGACTGGATCCGCATCGGTGGTGGCGACGGCTTCTTGGTGGCGATCGACCCCGAGGATCCCGATCAGGTCTACTACGAGAGTCAGAACGGCGGCACGGCGCGCACTCACTTGCGCACCATGGAGAGTGGCCGCATCCGCCCGCAGGCCCCGCGGGGAACGCGCTACCGCTTCAACTGGCGCACGCCCTTCCTGCTGTCCCACCACAACTCACGGATCTACTACAACGCCGGCAACCACGTGTTCCGGTCACTCAACCGCGGTGACGACTTGGTGGCGATCTCACCGGAGATCACCCGCGGGGACCGGGGCAGCGCAACCGCCCTGGCGGAGTCGTCGCGCGACGCGGGCGTGCTCTACGTCGGCACCGACGACGGAGCGTTGTTCGGCACCCGCAACGGCGGCGCCGACTGGACCGACCTGTGGGTGTTGGCGGGCGATTTGACCGAGGACGAGGAGGAGGCTCCCGAGGTCGCCGTCGGCGGTCCACGCGAAGTCACGGCAACCGACGGCGACGAGGACGGCGAGCCGCTCGGCGCGCTGGTTCCGGCGCCGCGCTGGGTGAGCTCGGTCGAGGCGTCGCGCGCGGTCGACGGTCGCGTCTATCTGACCTTGGACGCGCACCGCTCGGACGACGATGATCCCTACGTCTTCGTCTCCGAGAACTACGGCGAGACCTGGCGTTCGCTGCGCGCCAACCTGCCCCGCGGCTCGACGCGCGTCGTGCGCGAGGATCTGGAGAACCCCGACGTGCTCTACCTGGGCACCGAGTTCGGTCTGTGGGTGTCGCTCGATCGCGGTGGGCACTGGACACAGTTCCACAACAACCTGCCGACGGTCGCGGTGCACGAGGTCGCGCAGCACGCGACGTCGGGTGAGATCGTGCTCGGCACGCACGGCCGCAGCCTGTGGGCGGTGGACGTCACCCCGTTGCGGCAGATGAGCGGCAAGGCGATGGCCGCCGACGCTCATCTGTTCGCGCCCAACGACGTCGTCTTGTGGCAGCGCCAGCATTCGCGCGGCACGACCGGCGGCGCGCGCGCGTATCGCGCCGACAGCGCCGACGGCGGCGCGGCCGTCTACTACCGGTTGGCCGAGCGCGCCCGCAGTGTCCGCCTGGAGGTCCGCGATGCGATGGGCAAGACGGTGGCGACGCTCGAGGCGCCGCGTGATGCCGGCTTGCACCGCGTCGGCTGGAACCTGCGCATCGCCGGCAGTGAGCCGTCGGGTGGAGGCGGTCGGTTCCGCTTCAGCCGCGGCCGGCGCGCCGAGCCGGGCACCTACGTCGTCGAGTTGGAGGTCGACGGCGAGACCTTCAGTCGGCCGCTACAGGTCGTGCCGCATCCGGACGAGTAGCGCTACGCGGCGCGGCGGCTATGGTCGGGCGGATGGCCTTCGTCCGATCCATGCTCGCCGTCGTGTTCGGCTTGGCTGCGGCTCTGCTGCTTGTCGTACCGGCGGACTGCCAGGAATCGGCCGCCCGCCGCGGCCGCCCGAACATCGTCTTCGTCTTCAGTGACGACCACGCCGCGCACGCGATCTCGGCCTACGGGTCGCGCGTCAACGAGACCCCACACATCGACTCGCTGGCCCGAGACGGTGTGCTGTTCGCCAACGCGTTCTGCGGCAATGCGATCTGCGGACCGTCGCGCGCGACGGTGCTGACCGGTCTACACAGCCACGCCAACGGCTTTCGGCAGAACGGCGATACCTTCGACGGCGGCCAGCGCACCTTGCCCAAGATGTTGCGCGCGGCGGGGTACCAAACCGCGATCATCGGCAAGTGGCATCTCGACACCGACCCCACCGGCTTCGATCACTGGGACGTGCTGCCCGGTCAGGGGGCCTACTACAACCCCGACTTCATCAGCGCCGGAGGCCGGCGCAGGGAGCAGGGCTACTGCACCGAGGTGACGACGCGGCTGGCGATCGAGTGGCTGGAGCAGCGAGATCCCGACCGGCCGTTTCTGCTGATGTGCCAGCACAAGGCGCCGCACCGGTCCTGGCAGCCGGGTCCGCGCGAGCTCGAGCTGTACCGGGGTGTGCGGTTCCCGGAGCCGCCGACTCTGTTCGACGACTACGCCGGGCGCGGCAAGGCGGCGCGGGCGCAGGAGATGGAGATCGACCGCCACATGTATCTCGCCTACGACCTGATGTGTCCGGTGGGCGAAGACGAGCGCTACCGCCGTAGCCACGACGCGTTCTTGGCGCGCCTCACAAAGGCCCAGCGCGAGCAGTGGGACGCCGCCTTCGGCGCGGAGAACGCGGCGTTTCGCGCCGCCAAGCTGAGCGGTCGCGACCTCGTGCGGTGGAAGTACCAGCGCTACCTCCGCAACTACCTGCGCTGCGTCGCCGGCGTGGACCGCAGTGTCGGCGAGCTGCTGCAGTGGTTGGAGGAGGCTGGCCTCGCCGACAACACGATCGTCGTGTACTCGTCCGACCAGGGGTTCTTCCTCGGCGATCACGGGTGGTACGACAAGCGATGGATGTACGAGGAGTCGATGCGCATGCCGCTGCTGGTGCGGTGGCCCGGCGTCGCGCGTGCCGGCCATCGTTGCGAGGAGCTGGTGCAGAACATCGACTTCGCGCCCACGCTGCTCGACGCGGCGGGCGTCGCGGTGCCGGCCGACATGCACGGCGTCAGCGCGTTGCCGCTGCTGCGCGGCGAGTCACCCGAGGACTGGCGCCAGAGCGTCTACTACCGCTACTACGAGGGGCAGGCGGAGCACAACGTCGGCCGCCACGAGGGGGTGCGGACGACGACGCACAAGCTGATCTGGTACTCCGACCCCGAAAACGCCTACTGGGAGCTGTTCGATCTGGTGGCCGATCCGGACGAGCTGCGCAACGTCTACGGCGACTCGCGCTACGCTGAGGTCGTCGAGGAGCTGACCGCCGAGCTGGCGCGGCTGAAGGAGCAGTACGGCGTCGAGGGCTGACGCTGGTCGAGCCCGCGCCGCTTCAGCACTCGGGAACACGCACCGAGATGTTGGTCGCCAGCCCGCCCTGCGAGGTCTCCTTGTACTTGAGGCTCATGTCGCGCGCGACTTCGCTCATCGTGCGGATGACTTCGTCCAAGCTGACCTTGGCGTCGGCCGGGTTGCTGGCCGAGGCGAGCTCGGCGGCGTTGATCGCCTTGACCGCACCCATCGAGTTGCGCTCGATGCACGGAATCTGCACCAGGCCGCCGACCGGGTCGCAGGTCATGCCGAGGTGGTGCTCCATGGCGATCTCGGCGGCGGCCAAGGCCTGCGGCACGCTGCCGCCGCGCGCCTCACAGAGGGCGGCGGCCGCCATCGCCGACGAGACTCCGATCTCCGCCTGGCAGCCGCCGAGGGCCGCCGAGATCGTGGCGCCCTTCTTGAAAAGGGCTCCGATCTCACCGCTGACCAGCAGGAAGTCGACGATGCCGTCGTCGTCGACCGCGTCGGTGGCGAAGCAGAGGTGATACATCAAGACCGCGGGGATCACGCCGGCGGCACCGTTGGTCGGCGCGGTCACCACTCGGCCCAGGGCGGCGTTCTGCTCGTTGACCGCCAGCGCGAAGCAGCTGATCCACTGCATCACCTCGCGGAAGTCGGCGCCGCGCGCGCGGATCGCGTCGATCCAGTCCTTGGGGTCTGTGTGGGTGGTGTCGCCGAGCAGACGGCGGTTCATCTTCGCGGCGCGGCGCTCGAGACCGAGCCCTCCAGGCAAGGTCCCAGTGGTGTGGCAACCGTCGAACACCGACTGCTGCATGACCTCCCAGATGCGCAGCATGCCGCGCTCGATGACTTCTCGCGGCGCCCAGGCCTGCTCGTTGGCGCGGGTCAGCGCCGCGATGGAGAGACCGGTCTGTTCGCAGTGCGCCCGGAGATCGGCCGCGGTCTGCGATGGATACGGCGGCCGCGCGCGATTCGGCGCGTGCATGCTCTCGCCTTCGGCCAAGATGAAGCCGCCGCCGATCGAGTAGTAGGTCGACTCGATCGAGCCGCCGGCGACGTGCGCGACGCAGCGCATCCCGTTGGGGTGCTCCGGCAGCTGCTCGTCGCGGTGAAAGTGAATGTCGGTGAAGGGAGTGAACGCCGCCCAGCGATCGCCCGGCATCGGCACGCGCTGCTGCGCGGCCAGGGTGTCGATCAGCGTGCCGATTTCGTGCACCGGCACCGTCTCCGGATCGTGGCGGAGCAGCGCGAGGCACACCGCCTTGTCGGTGCAGTGGCCGCGGCCGGTCAGGGCGAGCGAGCCGTACAGGTGCACCGAAACCCGCTCTACCTCGATGTCCGCGTGCTCGGTCGAAAGCTCGCCGAGCCAGCGCTGGACCGCCCGCCACGGGCCGAGCGTGTGCGAGCTCGACGGTCCGACGCCGATCTTCAGCATGTCGAAAGCGCTGATGACTTCCATGCGGTGTGGCCCGGTGGAGACTAAGCTCTGGCGCCAGCGGGCGGGCAGCCTACGCCGGTCTCGCCGTCGAACAAGAGCGCGATGCCCACCGATTTCGTCCAACGGGGCGACCCACCTGCCCACCTGGCCTACGACTGGTTCGACGCTGGCGGCCGCGCGCCCGTCTTGGTCTACAGCCACGGCTTGCTCTCGACCCGCCGCGGCGAGCGCGCCGCGTTGCTCGAGCGATGGTGCGCGGAGCGCGGCTGGAGCCTGCTGCGCTTCGACTACCAGGGGCGCGGCGACTCCTCGGGATCGCTCGCCGACCTGACCCTCAGCCGGCAGATCGCCGATCTCGAGGCCGTCCTGGGAGCCCTCCCCGAGGGTGCTCGGCCGGTGGTGCTGGGCTCCAGCTACGGCGGTCTGACCGCGGCTTGGCACGCCGCGCTGCATCCCGGCACAGTCGCCGCCTGCATCCTCTTGGCGCCGGCATTCGGTTTTGTCCCCGACCTGCTGGCCGAGATGGGACTTGCCGAGGCGCTGCGCTGGCGCGAGCGCGGCCAGCGCGACTTCGGCCGCGGCCTCGACTTCGAAGTGGACTACGAGCTGGTGCGGGATGCGGCGGCCTATCCCGAAGCGCTGCTCGCCACCAGCCTGCGCACGCCGACCCTGATCGCCCACGGCACCGACGACGATGCGGTGCCGGTGGAGCGCAGCCGCGAGTTCGCGCGCAGGGCGCGTCCAGGAGTCGTGGACTTGCACGTCTTCAGCGGCGCCGACCACATCCTGCACGTCCAGATGATGGAGGTGCTGGCGATGGTCGAGCCGTTCGCGGCCCGCGTGGGCGGCCTCGATCACACGTCGAAGCGCATCACGTAGCCGGCCGACTTGAGCACGGTGCCGGTCGGGCCGGTCGAGCTGTCGTTGTAGACGGTGCCGACCGGAATGCTCGGGTACGGAGCGACGACGTGGTGCTCGGCGGCGTTGCTGAGGACGACGCCCCACGGGTTTGCCGCCGCGTCGGGTTGCAGAACCTGGCCGAACAGCGAGGCGCCGTTGCTGGCGGTGGTCACCGGCACGCTGAGGTTCCAGCTCACCTGCCCGTTGCTGTTGGTGAAGCCGGGGATCTGCACGACGATGTCGGTGTAGAGCCGGCAGGTCCCGGACGGGGCGCCGGCCGTGTTCGGTAGGGCGAACGGCAGCGGCAGTCCGCTGAAGCTCGTGTTGCTGCCGCCGATGATCAACCCGACGAGCTGGTTGGCGTCGAGACGCTGTCCGTTGTAGCTGAGGGTCACCGTGTTTGCCGACCAGTTCGATGACGAACTCGGGTTCAGGACGACGGTCCCACCGCCACTCGCCTTTTGGCAGCCGCTGCCGAAGCTCCGGGTCTCGGGCCTGGGATTGGAGGAGGCGAAGCTGACGAAGTCGAAGTTGTAGTTCGTGCTGTTGGTGCGTGTGATCACCTGGATCTCGAGGCACAGCGGACCGTTGCCGCCGAAGGCGAAGGGCCGGTTGAAGGGAATTACCAGCTCGAAGGGCGCCGGAAACCCGTGCACGCGGGCGGGTGCGATCTGCGCCAACGCAAAGGTCGTCACCTGGACCTTGTCGGGGCCATGGTTGTTGACGAAGGTCGCGTCGGGGTTCGCCGCGGTGGTCGCTGCCGTGGACGCGAACACGTTGACGACGAACGTTTGTTGCCCGGACTGGCCGCCGGGGACCTCACCGTCGAGGCGCAGGGCGACGCCCCGGATCGTGCGCGCGGTGCCCTGCAGCTCGTCGTGGATCGACAACAGCGTCGACGGCGAGCGGGTCGTGCCGATTCCGGAGGCTCGTCTGCTGGGGGCTTCGGCGTTGGCGAAATGGGCGGGAGAGACGATCTGTTGCTGCGGCGCGAGGCTGGCTGCGGCAAGAAGAATGGTCGAAAGCGTGAACATCTGGGCTCCTGGTTCGATTCGGTTTCCCTGGACAAACCGGGGCCGGCGGTTCCGTTACTGCGCCTTCGGCTTTTTTTCGCTCTGCCCCAGTTTTGGAGGGGCAGGGGGCTGGCGGCGGTCGGCGGCGTACCGGGCCGGCGGTCTTCCGACCAGGTCGGTGAACGCGCGCGTGAGATGCGCCTGGTCGTAGAACCCCAATTGCGCTGCCACGGCAGCCAGGTCGACCGGTTCACCGGCCTCCAGCCGTGTGACGACCTCGTGCATCCGGTAGCGCTGGATGACCCACTTGGGCGAGACGCCGGCGTAGCGGTGGAACAGCCGTTGGAGTCCCCTGGTAGTCAGGCCGAAGGTCCGCGCCACGGCCACCACGGAGACCGTGTCTCGGTGGTCGGCGATGTGCTCGACGATGCGGCACGTCAGCGCTGCGCGCTCGTCGATCGTCGGCTCGAGGGTTTCGATGAGGTGTTCTGCAGCAGCGACTCGTTCGGCGTCGTCACCGGCGGCGAGGACTGCGCGTTCGTAGCGAAGGCCTGGTTCGCCCAGAGCTTCCCCGAGCTCGATCCTGTGTCCGTTCAGGGCTGCCGGCGCGTGCCGATACACCGCGGTGAACATCGCGGGGCGGAACTTGATGCCGAACGCGTTGCCGCGCCCCGCGAGCACCTTCATCGACTTACCGGTGCCGATTCCGAACACACCGGATCGGCCGGCCTCCACGACGAGCTGAACGCAGGGGTGCGGCAAGATCTCCTGCCGGTGCGCGGCGTTGTCCGGCAGGTTCCACCGGACGCTCCAGTAGCGGTCGACCACGACACCGGCGGCGGCCGAGGGCCGGTAGCGGTCGACCGAGAAGCGCTCGGGACTTCCGTCCGCATGCAGGATGCCGCGCAGATCTTCTGGAGTGGGATCCGGCATGATCGATCCGTCCGCGGCCCATCCTATCTCAGTCGGCGAAGCTGCAGCTCAGCTCCACGTGGTACTCCGTCGCGTGCGGCGATTCGAACGTGCCCGACCCGGTGAGCCCGCGCAGCGCGCCGGTTCCGGCGCCTTCCACTACGACCATGGTCATGCGCGCCACGCCGTCGGCGAACGCGCCCTCGTGGCGCATCGCGAAGGTGCCCTGCCGGCCGTGCACTGTCCCCTCGATGCGTTCGATGCCGACGAACGTCGCGCTGCCGTCCTCGTGGTGGACCATCAGATACTCGAGCGTGGAATCGCCGCTGATGTCACCGCTGTAGGTCTGGCGGCAATGTGCCCGAGTCATTTTCGGCACCGCGCCTTCACCGATGGGATCTTCTTGCCAGCTGGTGGAGCGAAACGTGGCGCGCGTCGGTCGAGACATCATGGGTCCTCTCGTCAGGTTCTTGGTTCGGGCTGACCGTAGCTTTGCCGTGGAGTCGGTCTTGGAGAAACGCGACAACTGTCCGAGCAAGATCCGTCGGCGATACGATCCGCGGTGATGACTCTCCGTGCTCTTGCCTTGCTGAGCGTTCTGGTAGCGCCGGCGTGTGTCTGTCCTCCGCTGCCATCGCCGCATCTCGTCGCCCGCACCTACATCGAAGCCGACTACGACCGCGTCTGGCGCGCGTTCACTACGGCGGAGGGTTACCAGGCGTGGTACTCCACACCGTGCCGAGTGTTCGGCACGGAGCCGGGGGCGGAGTGCGTGTGGGCGGTGGGCGAGCGCGTCACCTACCGCGGCGAGCTGCGGTCGATCGAGCCCGGCGTCGGGTTGGCGCACACGTTCCGCTTCGTCGGTTTCGGCTTCGAGGAGACCACGCTCGTCGACATCGAAATCGTGCAGCAGGGCGACGTGGTGTACGTCTGCGTTCAGCACGACTGCTCAAAGGCCCCGGAAACGCGAGCGCTGATCACCGAGGTGGGTTGGTCGAAGTCGTTGGCGCGCCTCAAGTCTCTGCTCGAGCGCGGAACCCCGATGCCGTGGCCGGAAGGCGTTGCGGGACAACAGGCGCGCTGACCGCGTGCAACGCGCTTGCATTGACAGATTGCGAGGGACTGGCTAGCGTCCGTCGCTCGGGAATTGTCCCGGAAAGGTGTTCGGGAAAATGCACCACATCCGTGTCTTGGACGGTCTCTTCGTCGTGACCGTGTCTTGTTCTGCCGCGCTGAGTCAGCAGCCGCTGGCCTCGTTGCAGGGTCCGTTCCTCTTTGGCCAACACGTTGCCGGAGTCGGCGACGTCAATCGCGATGGCATCTCCGATGTCGCGATCGCGACCCCGGAGACGTTTTCCGTACCGGGCTCGGTGCGCGTCGTTTCCGGCATCGACGGCACCGTTCTGCACGACCTCACGCGGCCGATCGGCACCGGCTTCGCGGCGTCGATCGCCGGAGTCGGCGACGTCAATGGCGATGGTGCCGCGGACTTGGCGGTCGGTGCGCCCTTTGCGGATGCGTACTCCGGTGAGTCGATCCCGCAGGCGGGGATGGCCGAAGTGATCTCCGGGGCGGACGGCAGCACACTCCACACCTTCCGTGGGCAAGCCATGTTCGACCACTTCGGAACTTCGGTTGCCGGTGGCGGCGACGTCGATGGCGATGGCTACGACGACGTGGCGGTCGGCGCACCGCAAGACCATCCGCGGCTGGGCGGGTTTGGCTACGTTCGCGTCTACTCGGGCAGGGACGGCGGGGTCCTACACACATTGGGTGCCCTCAGCGTCGAAGACGTCGGCATCCGATTCGGCCACTCCGTGGCGATCCTCGGTGACGTCGACGGGGACCGTCGGGACGATGTTGCGGTCGGACTGCCAGGGATCGATTTCAAGACGGGCGCGGTTCGAGTGTTCTCCGGTGCGAACGGCCAGCGGCTGTACGAAGTGCTCGGTGTGCGTCGGCGACAGGCCTACGGACGGCTCTTGAGCGCCGTCGGCGACGCCGACGGGGATGGCTTGGCCGACTTGGCGGTTGGCTTTCGACCCGTGTTGAGCCCGTTCGCCGGAGTGCATCTGCTTTCCGGTGCGAACGGTGCGTTTCTGCGCGGCTTGAGTCCGGTCTTCATGGGGTTTGGCCTCGGCATGCCTCACAGTGTCGCCGGTGTCGGTGACTACGATGGCGATGGCTGCGCCGACGTCGCGGTCGGCCGCCTCGGCCATGCCGTGGTCTACTCCGGCCGCGATGGCAGCCCGCTGTGTGTGCGTGCGAGCACCATGCCCGGCACCAGCACGGGGTTCGGCACAGCCGTTGCCAGTGCCGGCGATGTCGACCGCGACGGCTACCCGGACTTGATCATCGGGTCGCCGGGCGAAGGCCCTGGTCGCGGCGGAGCGTACGTCTACCGGGGCGGCCCGTGCATGCATCGCGAGGTCGGCGCTCTCTCGCCGGCGGCGGGCGGCTCGCTGTTCGGGCGCCGGATCGCGGCTCTCACCGACTGGAATGGCGACGGCGTCGCGGAGTACGCGGTCGGAGCGATGCTGGAGTCGAGCCAGGGGCGCACCCGCAATGGGGTCGTCCGTGTCTTTTCCGGCGCGGACAACCGCGAAGTCCTCTCGCTGCACGGCACGACGAACCACCAGTTCTTCGGATCGGCCGTCGGCAATGCCGGTGACGTGGATGGGGACGGTGTGGGCGACCTCGTCGTCGGCGCCTACGGCGACCGATCGGCCGGGCTCGATGCCGGCAAGATCGTGGTCTATTCGGGCGCGACCGCCGGCGTGCTGCACGTTGTCGTCGGGAGTGCTCCCGGAGATCTGCTCGGCTCTGCCGTCGATGGACTGGGAGATGTCGATGGAGATGGGTTTGACGATTTTCTCGCGAGTGCGCGCGGGGCGGGCGCGGGGCGAGGATCGGTTCGGGTCTACAGCGGTAGGACCGCGGCGCCGCTCTATGCCGTCAACGGCCCGCTGGTCGACCAGGGCCTCGGTACTTCGGCACGAGCCATCGGTGACTTCGACGGCGATGGGGTCACCGATTTTGGCGCCGGTGCGCCGCAGCTCTTGCCGCAGCCGACCGGACCGGGCTCGGTCCGCGTCTATTCGGGTGCCACGGGTGCGGTGCTGCGCGTGATCACGGGAGCTGGCTTCGGGAGTGGGTTTGGTCAGTCGCTCGCGGGCGGCGTCGATCTCGACGGCGATGCTGCGCTGGACCTGGTGATCGGCGCACCCGAGGGCAGCAGGAATGGCGAGGTATGGCTGTTTTCCGGTGGCCCGGCGATCGTGCGGAGGTTGGGCATCGGCGCGGGTCTCGGCGACCGGTACGGGGCATGGGTCGAGTGCGTCGGCGACGTGGATGGAGACGGAGTCGGCGAGTACGCCGTGGGCGCGCCGTTCGCCGACGTCGCGCTAGCCGACGGAGTCGTGCTGGCCGACGCTGGTACCGCGTCGATCCTGTCCGTCCACGGCATGGTCGCCGTGCAGACGGTCCAGGGGGCAGCAGCGGACGAAGGAGTCGGTGCCTCGGTCGCCGCGCTCGGCGACACCAACGGCGACGGCAGCGCGGATTTCGCGGTCGGCGCCCCGAGTGCGTCGCCCAACGGCCCTCAATCGGGCGCGGTGCGTATCTTCCAGTCGACGCCGCCGCGTGCCCGCGGCTTCTACGATGCCTACGGCGTGAGTTGCCCCGGATCGAGCGGCACGCTGCCCCGGGCGAGTGGCGGCGTCGAGCCGCGGCCCGGCATCGCGATCGACGTGGGGCTGCGCGCGGCGCCGGCCGGCATGCCGGCGGTGCTGCTGATCGGCGGTGCGCGGGCCAGCGTGGGCCTCGCCGCGATCGGCATGCCGGGGTGCGTGCTGGCGACGCAGCCTCTGGCGAGCTTGCCGGGTCTCACCGACGCGACCGGAACCGCGACGGCGACGCTTGCCGTGCCTGGTTCCCCGTCGCTGGTGGGCGGTGTGGTCGACGTGCAGTGGGCCATTGCCGATGCGCTGGCGAATCCCCTGGGACTGGTCGCGAGCCACGGGCTGGAAGCCGTGATCGGCGGCTGACGCGCACTCGAGGGCGCCTGGCCTGCGGAGTGGCTTCGGGAGGGCTATGATCGACTGCCCAGGAGGTCACATGCCGACTCCCGTGCGCAGCGTGTCGTTCCGTCCCTCCGCGGTCTTCGCCGCGGGTTGTCTCTCCGCCCTCTTCGCCAACCCCGCGGTGGGCCAGATCCCCGACGGCCACTTGGCGGTCGCGGCGCGCCCCGCCCAGATGCCGGGGGGAATCTGGATCTTCGATCCCCGCGAGCCGGGGCCGGGCTTGGCGATCTCCGGGCTGGAGCCGGACCTGACCACCGCGGGGGGCGGAGGTGGCGGCGCCAACGCGCTGTTGGTGCGCGACGACGACGGCGCACTCGTGGTCGGCGAGTGGGGCCGCAACGGCGCGTCGTTGGACGTGCACGTGATCACACTGTCGGGGAGCCGCGTCGTCGTCGACCGGCGCATCTCGCTGGGCGTCGGTGCGCCGCTCGGGGCCGCCCCGGCAGTGGCCGACATGGACTGGCTGCCCAACGGCGACGTCGTCGTCGCCACGCGCAACCTGCCACCGTCGGCGCTCGGCGGCACGCCGCTGGCGATCGTGTCGCTGACCACCGGCGTCGTGACGCCGATTCCGTTGAATCCGCCGCCGTCGTTGTTGGTCGGCTCGGTCGTCTACGACGCGGCATCGGCGAGTGTGCTGTACGGCACGGTGATCGGCAGCGGCCCCGCGATCTACCGCGTGGCTTTGACCGGTGGGACGCCGCAGCAGGTGTATCCGCTGGTGGCCGAGGACATGGTGCTGCATCCGGATGGGAGCCTCTATGTCGCCGCCGGCAGCATCGTGCGCGTCGAGCAGCCGTCGGGGGCGTGGCGCGTCGTGGTGCCCAATCTGCAGACGTTCCACCTGACGGTGGAGCGCGCGACCGGCGCGCTGCAGTTCACCAGCGCATCCGGTGTGCACTGGGCGCCGTCGAGCGGTGGGGTGCGCAATCTGGCATCGCTGTCCGGGGTCACGCCCACCGACATCGCGTTGCGCTCCGATCCCCGGGTGTACGGCGTTCCCTCGCCGGCGGCCAAGACCGTGCGCTGGCAGCCAGCGCTCAACGGTGTGCCGCGCCTGGGGACCACGATGCACCTCGAGGTCGCCGTCTCGCCGGCGGGCGGCGCGGCGGGGGTCGTCCTCGCCGCGCTGGCGCCGGCGGCGATTCCGGTGTTGGGCGGCACCCTGCTGCTCGATCCGGCCACCGTCGTTCCGCTGACCACCATGCCCGCGGCCGGCAGAGTCGCGCTGCCGATCCCCCAAGCCCCGGCTCTGGTTGCGCGCTCTGTGTACCTCCAGTCGATCCACCCCGACCCGGCCGGGGTCGCCGCATCCGACGGACTCGCGCTGACGTTCCTGCGGTAGCCGCGGTCGCGGTCACACCTCGGAGGGTTGGTGCTCGATCGCGATCTGCTTGATCGCGCGCAGGTCGAGCTTGCCGGTGCCGAGGATCGGCAGCGCCTCGACCTGCACGAAGTCGTCGGCCTTGGGCACGAACAAGTTGGGCAGACCGGCGGCGCCGAGGTCTTGCAGCACGGTCGGGATCTCCCGCGCCGCCAATGTGTGCAGCACGACGAGTTTCTCGCCCTTGCGCGCGTCGGGCACGCCGGTCACCGCGAAGGTCGGCTCGGTGCGTCCGGCGGCCTCGTGCAGGGCGGTCTCGACCGTGCCGTGCGGCACCATCTCGCCGCCGATCTTCGAGAACCGCGACAGCCGATCGCCGATGTGCACGTAGCCGTCGTCGTCGACGTGGGCGAGGTCGCCGGTCACGTACCAGCCCTCGCGCAGCACTTGTGCAGTGAGGTCGGGCCGGCCGAGGTAGCCGCGCATGACGTTGGGGCCGCGCACCAACAGGAGGCCGGTCTCGCCCGGAGGCAGCGCTGCGTGGCTGTCCGGATCGACGACGCGCACGGTGATGCCGGGCAGGGGTTGGCCCACGGACCCCGGCCGCTGGCCCGCTTGAAAGACGCCGGGGGCGCGGTAGTCCGGTGCGCCGACCGCGATCACCGGCGAGCACTCGGTCGCGCCGTAGCCCTCGAGCGGGCGGATGCCGAAGCGCTGCTCGAACGCGGTGGCCAAGCGGTCCGGCAGCTTTTCGGCGCCGGTGATCAGCAGCCGGATCGAGCCGAGCTGTCCGGGCTGGCAGCGGCGCAGATACAGCTGCAAGAACGTCGGCGTCGCCAGCATCGTCGTCACGCGGTAGCGCTCGATCAGCGCCCCGATCGCGGTCGCGTCGAGCGGGTTGGCGTGGAACACCAGCGCCATGCCGCGCCGCAGCGCGAACCACAAGCTCATCTTGCCGAAGGAGTGGAACAGCGGCAGGATGCCGAGCAGTCGGTCACCGCTGGAGACGGGCAGCGACTCGGCCGTGCCATCACCGTTGGCCACCAAGTTGAAGTGCGTCAGCTCGACGCCCTTGGGCTCGCCGGTGCTGCCGCTCGAGAACAGGACTGCGGCGACGTCGTCGACTTCGACCTTTCGCTCCGCGCCACAGGCGCGTTCGAGCCAGCGCACCGGGGCGAACATCGCCAGCAGCGCCGCGAAGAGCTTGTTGCCCTTGCCGATCGAGGCGGCGAGATCCTCCGCCATCAGCAGTCGGGCACCGCCTTGGAGCTCGATCTTGGCGAGCTCCAAGAAGCGCGCACTGGTGACGATCGTGTCGAGCTCGGCTTGGCGGATGGCGGAGGCGATCGCGGCCGGGCCGGCGGTGTAGTTGAGGTTGACGGCCGTGCGGCCGGCGAGGGCGGCGGCGATGTTGGTGGCAGCGCCGGCCACGCTCGGTGGTAGCAAGATGCCGACCCGTTCGCTGTTGCCCCAGTCCGACCGCAGCCGTCGGGCGAGGGCGACCGCTGCCGTGAGCAGGCCGAAGCGCGACACGGAGGGGCGGGTGGCGTCGGCCGCGGCGAGCTTCCACGGCGCCCGGCGCGCACCGCGGACGAACGCGACGTGCAGCGGTGCGGCGTTGGCCGCGCGCTCCGCCCACGCGTCGGCGGACAAGTCGCGCACCGCCTCGCGCACCGCGCGGCGGTCGCTGTCCGCGCGCATCGGCGCGCCGAAGCACACGGTCACCGGCCGCGGCAGGCGCGGAATGCCCCCGCCGCCGCGCTTGGCGGCGAAGCTGAAGACGCTGCCCCACACGCGGTCGAGGTACAGCGGCACGATCGGCACGTCGCGGCCCTTGACCAGCCGCTCCAGCCCGCGCTGGAACGGCAGCATGCGGCCGGTGCGACTGATCTCGCCCTCGGCAAAGATGCACACCAGCTCACCGTCGTCGAGGTGCTTGCCGGCGTCCCGCATGGACTGCAGCAAGGCCCGCGGGCTGTCGCCCGCCGCGATCGGCACCGCGCGCAGCAGCCGCATGAACGGGTGCAGCCAACGGTGGTAGTAGTAGTCCGAGTAGACCAAGAAGCGGATCGGCCGGTGCGTGCTCGCCATGAGCAGCAGACCGTCGACGAAGGACATGTGGTTGGCGACCAGGAGTCCGCCGCCTTCGGCGGGCACGTTCTCCGCGCCGCGGACCCGCACGCGGTAGAGGGTCGCGCTCAGCAGAGTGAGCGCGGTGCGCAGACAGGCCTCCGGCAACAGCCATAGCGCCCACGCCGTCGCGGCGGCGACCACCACGGCGGCGGCGGTGAAGATCCCGGCCGGAGTGAGGCCGAGCATGGTGAACAGCTGCGCTCCCAGCGAGCCGGCGAGGATGCCACCGAAGATCGCACCGTTGGCGACCGCGATCACCGCGCCGCGCACGCCGGCGGGGGAGAAGAGCTGCAGGGCGGTGTTGAGTGGCACGACGATCAGGCCGCTGCACACGCCGAGCGCGCCCAGCCACGCCGCGGTACCCCACGCGCCGGGAGCATACAGACCGAGCACCGCCGAGGCGGCGGCGAGGCCGATGCTGCCCAGCGGGATCCAGCCGAGGTCGAGGCCGCTGCGCGACAGCCGCCCGACGAGGGCGCTGCCGATGCCGATGCCGACGCCGGAGGCCACCAACAGCTGGCCGGCATGCGACTCGGAGAGGCCGAGGGTCGCGCGGCCGTAGACCAGGGCGTTTTGGCTGACCAAGCTGGCGATGCCCCAGAAGAGCACCGATCCCGCCACCGTCAGCCGCAGCGTGCGGTCGCGCCAGATCGTGGCAAAGCCATCGCGACACGCGGTGACCAAGGAGGCGTCGGGGCGCGCTGGCGCGACCCGCGGCACGAACTGGATGGCGACCAGGCCGACCAGCGCCAGCCCGGTCAGCACCGCGCCGGCGACCCAGGGCTGCGCGCCCGACTGCTCGAGCAGCATGCCACCCGCGGCGGTGCCGAGGATGATCGCCAAGAACGTCCACAGCTCGAGGACGCCGTTGCCGGCGGTCAGCCGTTTTGCCGGCAGGATCTCCGGCAGGATGCTGTACTTGGCGGGGCTGAACAGCGCGCTCTGCGCACCCATCGCCGCCAGCACGATCAGCCCGAGCACCCCGCCCTCCGGCTGCAGCCAGAGGGCCGCGGTGCCGGCCGCCATCAGCAGCACCTCGGCGCCCTTGGTCGCGACCAGCACGCTGCGCTTGCTGAACCGGTCGGCGATCCAAGCCGCGGGCAGCGAGAACAGCATCAGCGGCAGGGTGAACACGACGAACGCCAACGTGGTCTGCGCCTGGGAGGCAATTTCGAGCTGGAGCGTTCCCTCGCCCAGCTGGCCGGCCAGCGTGCGGATCGCCAGCAACGCCATCAGCAGCTTGATGGCGTTGTCGTTGAACGCGCCGAAGAACTGAGCGATCAGCAGCCCCGCCAGATTGGCCTTGCCTGGATTGTTCATCGTGGATCGATCGGAGTGGCTCCCCCGGAGTGGCTTCCCCGGGATGTCAGCAGTATCGACGCCGGAAGAGCACCGCCCCGACTCATTCCGCCGTGCCATTCGCTAAGCACGGCTAATCGAAGAGCCATCCGTCGACTATACTGCGGCACGAGTGCCTACAGGCTGGCAAAGCGCCTTGCCACCCTGGTTTCCGGCTCCCTTTGCCCCGCCACATGATTCAGCTCCATCGTCTCGAAGGCTTCTTCTGGGTCGCGAAGACCGGCGGCTACGCGCGCGCGGCCCGCGCGTTTCCGTACCCGATCACGCAGCCGGCGGTGCACCAGCAGGTGCGCAAGCTCGAGGACGAGCTGGGTCTCGAGCTGTTCGAGCGCGTCGCCAAGGACCGCGTGCGGCCGACGCCGGCCGGCCGCGCGCTGATGCAGTTCGTGCAGCCGTTCTTCGAGGGGCTGCCCGCCGCGCTGCGTGCCGTGCGCGCCGGCGCCGGCGCCGGCGAGCTCGTGGTCTACTGCGAGCCGCTGCTGTTGCGGTTGTTGCTGCCGCGCTGGATCAAGCGGATGCAGCGGCGCGCGCCCGACACCTGCATCGACCTGCACGAGCTGCGGGAGATCGACGTTTCGCTGTTGCGCCGCGGCGACGCCGATCTCTTGGTGTGCTATTTGCCCGAGGTTCCCGACGACATCGCCACGCAGGTGGTGGCCACGCTGCGGCCGTTCTTGGTGGTCTCGGCGGATCACCCGCGCGCCGCCAACAAGCGGCTGCGGCCGAAGGACCTCGCCGGCGAGCCGTTCGTCGCCTACAACCGAGGCACGGTCGAGCACGACCTGCAGATGGGGGCGCTGGCGGAGTTCGGCGTGCGGCCCGAGCGGCTCCTGTTCGCCAGCAGCGCCGACGCGATTCTCGGCTTCGTCGCCAGCGGGCTCGGCTACTCGCTGGTGCCGCACCTCTCGGCGGAAGAGCTGCAGTCGTCCGGGGTGTCGGCGCGCCCGCTGTCCCGGCCCAAGATCGAGTTTCCGATCAGTGCCGCGTGGCGCCGCGACGCGCCGGAGAACGCGGCGCTCGACTTGGCGCTGGAGACCGCTCCCGGCCGGTAGACCCGATTCCGGGGTTTTTCGTGACGCCCTGACACGACCGCGGGTGGAACGCCTGAAACGGACGCAACCGTCCCCGACCAGGAGTGACCCGTGCCAGCCAGCCAACAACCGCATGCCATCGCCGACGGCCCGCCGTGGGCCGCCCCTGCCGAGTTCGTCGTGCGCAACAGCGGCGACGGACGCGAGCAAGGGGTCTTCGCCGCGCGGTCCTTCTCCCGTTCCAGTCTGGTGGCGAGGATCTCCGGCGTCGTCGTGCATGCCCGCGGGCTCCACACGCTGCAGATGGGCGAAGGGCTGCACATGTACGACATGGACTTCGCCGGTCTGCTGCTGCACTCGTGCGCACCGAACGTCCACGTCGACATGCAGCGCCTCGAGGTCTGGGCCCTGCGGGACATCCGGCCGGGAGAGGCACTGTGCATGGACTACACGACGACCGAGGACGTGCTGCATCGGCAGTTCCCGTGTCTGTGCGGCGCGCCGGCCTGCCGCCGGTGGATCACCGGCTATAGGGAGCCGATCAATGGCGAGGGTCTGCGCTACCTGCAAGGTGGCAACCGGGACGGCGCGCTGCGCGATGTGGTGTGACGGGGATCGCCATGCTGAGCACTCGAACCGAACGCACCGTCGACCGCGCCTGGTGGGCGCGCAGCGACCTCCATCACGACTCCGGCGAGCTCTCGTTCGCGGGTCGACGCGTCGCGGACTTGGCGCGATCGGTGGGCACGCCCGCGTTCTTCTACAGCACCCAACGCGTCGAAGAGAACCTGAGGCGGTTGCACCGCGCGCTGGGTTCGGTGCACCGCCGCTGCCGCGTCTTCTACGCGATCAAGGCCAACCGCTACGCGCCGCTCTTGACGTGGATGAAGTCGACGGGGCTGTGTGGCGTGGACGTTTGCTCGCCGGGTGAGCTCCGGCACGCTCTGGCGGTCGGGTTTCGGCAAGACGAGATCTCCTACACTGCTTCCGGAATCGGCAGGGACGAGGTCGGGCTCCTCGGCGCCAACCCCGACGTGCTGGTCAATTGCGACGGGCTGGGCGCGCTGCGCCATCTCGGCGAGGCCTCCCCGGGGCGCGCGGTCGGCATTCGCATCAACCCGGCGCGCGGCACCGGCTACGGCACCAACCAAAAGCTCCGCTACAGCGGTCGGGCGACCACCAAGTTCGGCATCTACCGAGACCAGTTCGACCAGGCGCTGCGCTGTGCCGAGCAGAGTGGCCTGGTGGTGCGGCGCATCCACCTGCATCTGGGTTGCGGCTACTTGGACGATCAGCTCGACGAGTGGGAGGCCGGCCTCGAGGCATGCCGGTGGTTCGTCGACCGGGTCCCGGGGCTGGAGGCGATCAACCTCGGCGGCGGGCTGGGAGTGCCGCACCGCGCCGGCGATCGGCCCCTGGACCTCGACCGCTGGGCCGGCGTCGTGCAGCGGTTCGTCGGTGGCCGCGACGTCGAGATCCACGTCGAGCCCGGGGACTACGTCGTGAAGGACGCCGGCTTGCTCGGTGTTTCCGTCACCGCCGTGGAGCGCAAGCAGGAGACGGTGTTCGTCACCGTCGACGCCGGCTTCAACGTCGCCATCGAGCCCGCGTTCTACGGCCTGCCGTGCGAGCCCGTTGCCTGCTCGGCCGGCCCTGTGGCCGACCGCGTCACGATCGTCGGTCCGATCAACGAGGCGCTCGACGTCTGGGCCGCGGACGTGCCGATGCCTGGCGTCGCCGAGGGCGACGTCATCGCGCTGCTCAACTCTGGCGGCTACGCCGCCTCGATGAGCTCCAACCACTGCCTGCGCGCGCGTGCTTGCCAATACCTGCTGTTCGCCGAGGCTCCGAGATGACAGTGCTAGAACGCGACCCACCGGGCGTGGCACGCCGGTGCGCGGACCACGAGATCGTCCGCCGCGACCTCTCCCACGTGCTCCACCCGTGGACCGACTTCTCCAGCCGGGACGACGCGCCGCTGGTCATCGTCAAGGGCGAGGGCTGTACGGTGGAGGACGCCAATGGCAACCGCTACCTCGACGCCATTGGCGGGATGTGGTGCGTCACCCTGGGCCACGGGCGATCCGAGCTGGCCGACGCGATGGCGCAGCAGGCGAGGCAGCTCGCCTACTACACGCCGTTCGGAGCCATGGCCAACGCGCCGGCTGCCGAGCTCGCGGCCGAGCTGGCCGCCCTGGCTCCCGGCGACCTCAACCGCGTGCACTTCACCACCGGCGGTTCCACCGCGGTCGACTCGGCGATTCGGTTGGCGCACTACTACTGGGCGAGCATCGGCCAACCCGCGCGGAAGCACATCATTTCGCGGTTGGACGCGTACCACGGCAGCACCTATCTGACGGCCTCGGTCAGCGGCAAGCAGTGCGACCGCACGCTCTTCCACTACGAGAGCGAGTTCGTGCACCACGTCAGCTCGCCGAATGCGTACTACCGGCGAGAGCATGCTTCGCCGGCAGAGCTGTGCGACGCGTTGGTCGCCGAGCTGGAGCAGAAGATCTTGGAGCTGGGTCCGGAGCGGGTGGCGTGCTTCATCGCCGAGCCCATCCTGGCGTCGGGCGGCGTGATCGTTCCACCGGTCGGCTACCAGCAACGCACGCAGGAGATCTGCCGCCGCTACGGCGTGCTCTACATCAGCGACGAGGTGGTGACCGGCTTCGGGCGGTTGGGGCACTTCTTCGCTTCCGAGCCCCGCTTCGGGGTCGTGCCGGACATGATCATCACCGCGAAGGGCCTGACGTCGGGCGCGATTCCGCTCGGCGCCTGCATCGTCTCCGACCGTATCCACGACACGATCGCGGCTGTCGACGATGGCATCTTCACCAACGGGTTCACCTACTCGGGCCACCCCGTGGCCTGCGCCGTGGCGCGCGCCAACATCGCGGTGATGCAGCGCGAGCGCATCTGCGAGCACGTGCGCGACGTCGGGCCTTACTTCATCCAGCGGCTCGAGGAGCTCCGGCGCTACGACATCGTCGGCGACGTGCGCGGCGATCATCTCATGGCGTGCATCGTCTGCGATGTCGACGGCCATCCGGACGCGGCCACCGCACGGGACATCGCGGTCGCCGGCCTGGTCGACGCCCATTGCCAGAAGCGAGGGCTCCTGGTGAGGCCCTACGAGAACTTGTGCATCCTGTCGCCCCCGCTCACCATCGATCGCGCGACCATCGATGCGATGGTGGATCTCCTGCACGCGTCGATCGCCGCGGCCGAGCGCGACCTCGGTGGCACGGCCCGGCCGAAATGACTCCGCCATGAACAGCAACGAACGCGTCGTCCGAGACTTCATCGCCGCGTGGTCGCGCTTGGACCACGACGAGCTCGCCGCCTACTTCACCGAAGATGGCGTCTACCACAACATGCCGCTGGCCCCCGCGATCGGCCGCGACGCGGTCCGCGACCTGATCGAGAGCTTCACGTCGGGCTGGACCGGCACGACGTGGGAGGTGGTCAACGTCGCGGTTGCGGGCGACCTGGTCATCGCCGAACGGATCGACCACACCCGCGCGGTCGGCAGGTCGGTGGACTTGCCCTGCGTCGGCGTCTTCGAGTTGCAGGCGGGCAAGATCCGCTGCTGGCGCGACTACTTCGATCTCGACTCGTACCTGCGTGCGATGGAGCCGGCGAGCGACGCCCGCGTGCAGTGAGGCGCAGTGAGGGGAGCACTTTTTTGGCTTCCCGCGTGACGCCGGCCACGGTGCTGCGGGTGTGGGGGCACCACTTCTTTTTTCAAACCGAACGAGCCGAACGATGTTGTTCCCCATCCTGACGATTGCCGGTGGCCTGGTGGCCGCTTCCTCGCTGATCATCGCCCGCAAGCCGAACGCGCAACAGCTGTTCGACAAGGTCGCCCCGTATCAGGGATTCCTCGGTGTCGGCCTGTTTGCCGTCGGTGTGTTGTGGGCGATTCGCGTGGTGCCGCACATCGGCGCGATCGCGTCGGCGCCGCTGACTCTTGGCCTCACCCTCGCCGCCATCGCGCTCGACCTCGGCCTGGGCTTTCTGCTCGGCTACGGCCTGCTCAACAAGTGGCTGCTCTCGAAGAACGAGGCGGCCAAGGCCAGAGGAGCGGAGATCCTCGCCAAGCTGGCCGTGGTGCAGGTGCCGTTGGGCTGCGCGGCCATGGCGTCGGGGATCGCGGTGCTGGTCGGGTTCTGACGCGCGTCCCGACTCAGCCCTCCGGTCAAGCGGCCGCGGGCGCGGGATCGTAGAACTCGAGCAAGCGCTGCACCCGAGTCTGCGTCGCCGGATGCGTGCGCAGCCACTCCGGCACCGGCTCGACCTCCGCGTCGGGCAGCCGTTGGCGCCACCGCGTCCAGCGGCGCAGCTGATCGTGAAAGCGCTCGAGCTTGGTCAGTGCCGAGGCGAGCCCCAGCGGGTCGCTGGTCAGCTGCACCGCGCCGAGGTCGGCGCCGAACTCGCGCATGCGCGAGGCGGCGAAGCGCAGCGCCATCACCGCCATCGGCGCCGCCGCCAGCAGCGCGAGCGTCAGCCAGCGGACTCCGTCGGCGTCGATCAACAGCGGCAGGCCCAACAGCAGACTGAGGCCGCCGAGCCAGAACAACGAGTGGGTCAGCTTGGCCGCGGCGTCGAACACCGCCAGCAGCTTCAGGTCGCCATGGGCCAGGTGGCTGACTTCGTGCGCCAACACTCCGATCAGCTCGCGGTCGTCGAGGTAGCGCAGCAAGCCCTGGGTCACCGCGACGACCGGCTGCTCGGGCGTGCCCATGGCCATGGCGTTGAGATCGCCGCGCGGCAGCACGAAGACGTGCGGCGGCCGGGGCAGCTCGGCGCGGCGGGCCAGCGTGGTGACGGCGCGCGCCAGGCCGGAGCCGGGGGCGACCGGCTGTGCCCGCATCCAGCGCAGCACCAGGCCCAACGGTGCGTGCTGCTTGCTGCCGAGGTAGAGCGCGCTGCCGACGGCGAGGACGATCAGGCCGAAGATGCCCGCGACCAGCCAGCCCAACAACGCCAACAAGCCGACGACCGCGGCGATCAAGAGCACGGTGCGCAGCGCGTTGCGCCGGCGGTGGCGGCGCAGCACCGCGGGGTCGAACCGGGGAAGTGAGCGCACGGCCACAAGAGTGTAGCGACCACGAACGTACCGTGTCTGACTCGATTTTCTCGCTTCGCCCTCACCCGCGCCGCCACACCTCAACGTCCACCCACCGCCGCGTCACCGCGTCCGCCGCCGCGTGCTCGGGCAGCGTCGCGACGTGCTCGAAGCCGCTGGCGGCGAGCGCCGTGCGCTTCCACGTCTGGCCCCGGTCACAGTGCGCGACGCAACGCGCGGACGACAGGGGCAGCGCGGCCAACAGCGCCGCCGCCGAAGCGACGAACGCCGGATGGCAGTGGACGTCGATCGTGCTCAAGCCCGGCCACGGGCCCTCGTCGCTCCGGTGGGCGACGCCGACCACGGCGCGCGGCGTGGTCTTGGCGAGAACGCTGGTCGCCGGCGGCGCGCCGCCAGCCATGCGCTCGGTGTGATCTTTGAGCATCGCCAAGAATGGACCTTCGCTCATCGCACGGCCGACGAGGCCGCGGCCGAGGCAGCGGACCGTGCCGCCGTCGGCGTCGGTGAAGAGCGCGGCGGCGGCCGGCCAGTCGCTCCACTGCGGTGGGCGGAGTTCGGTTTCGCCCGGCGCGAACCACGCGTCGGGCAGGTTGGTTTCGGTGGCGAAGTTGCGTGCCATGACCCCCGATCCGGGTTCGAGCGCGCGGAACCCGAGGGCCTCGTACAGCCGAAACGGAGCTCCGCCGGGGTCGGTGCGCAGGAACAGCGCCCGGCCGCCGCGTTCGCCGAAATCCGCCAAGGCGAGCCGCAGCAGGGCGCGCGCCGCGCCGCGCCGCCGTTCGGCCGGCGTCGTGAACACGTGGCTGAGCAGGCCGACGCCGTCGGTCGCGGCAATCAGCACGTGGGCAAACGGTCGCCCGCCGCGGTGCAAGGCGTAGAAGCGGGCGTCCAGGTCGGTGCGTTCGTGCAGCAGGGTGCGGCACTGCCACTGCCAGAATGGCGGCTTGTGCCCGAGTAGCCGTTCGAGGCGGTCGGCCCACCGGGGTGCCGGTGCGGGGATCGCGATCGCTTCCGCGCGCGCACCGCCGTCCAGCTCGACCTCGCCCAACCGGAACGCGCCGTCGTCGCGGGCTGCCCGCGGTTCGCTCATGCCACCGGAGTGCCGGTCGCGGCGAGGCGGCGCGTCGCCGCGACCAACTCTTCTGTGATGCCGGGCTCGTGTGACGAGTGGCCGGCGTCGGCGACGATGTGCGCCGACAGCTCCGGCCAGACGGCTTGCAAGTCGAGCAGGTTGCGCACCGGGCAGACGATGTCGTAGCGGCCGTGCACGGCAAACGCCGGGACGTCGCGCAGGCGCGTCGCGCGCCGCAGCAGGGCGTCGTCGGGGACGAAGCGTTGGTTGCGGAAGTAGTGCGCCTCGAGCCGCGCCAGCGCGAAGGCGAAGTCGCTGTCGGCGAACGCCGCGGCGAACTCCTCGTTGGGCAGCAAGGTGCAGCACGAGCCCTCGTAGATGCTCCAGGCGCGCGCCGCGGCCCGCGCCTCGCTCTCGTCCTCGCCGTTCAGGCGGCGCCAGTACGCTTCGAGCAAGTCGTCCCGTTCGCCGGGCGGCACGTGGCCGGCAAACGCGCGCCACAGCTCGGGCTGCAGCCAACCCATCTCGTACAACCACCAGTGGATCTCGGCCGCGCGCAGCAGCCAGATGCCGCGCAGCACGAGGCTCAGCACGGACGGCGTGTGCTCCTGCGCGTAGTAGAGCGCGAGGGTGCTGCCCCAAGAGCCGCCGAACACGTGCCACCGGTCGATCCCGAGCGTGGTGCGCAGCAGCTCGATGTCCGCCACCAACGCGTCGATGTCGTTGTCGTGCAGCGATCCGAGCGGCTTCGATCGGCCGCACCCGCGTTGGTCGAACAGCACGATGCGGAACGCCTCGGGATCGAAGAACCGGCGGTCCACCGGAGTGCAGCCGGCGCCGGGGCCGCCGTGCAAGAACACGATCGGCATCCCGTCGGGATTGCCGCACTGCTCGTAGTAGAGCACGTGGTCACCGCCGACCGGCAGCTCGCCGTGCGCGTAGGGCTCGATCTCCGGGTAGAAGTGCTGGTTGACCATTCGTGGGCGTCACACCAGATCGGAATCACCCATCGTGAAGTACCACTGATCGCGAAAGAACCGGGTCTCGTATTTCGCGGTCGCCAGCACGATGAAGTAGTCGGTGCCCTTGACCATGTAGCCGGCGCGCTGGATCGCCAAGAAGCGCGGGTCGACGTGGTTCCAGAAGCTGCCGATCACCTCCTGCCCGTCGGCGGTGGCCTGGCGCTCGAGGACGGCGAGCATCGAGTGCATCGCGTCGGTGTCGGCGGGATCGTGCAGCCAGTCGACGATGAATGCGATGTCGGCGACGACGTGGCAGCGCGGCGAGTAGACCGCGATGCCGCGCAGTGCGCCGCTGGTGGTGTCGCGGCACTCGTACAGACGGTAGGTCTGGTCCGGGCAATCGGCGTAGCGCCAATTGAGGTAGCGCTGGTCGCGGATCAAGGTCAGGCCGAAGCCGGCCTTGAGGTGGTCGAACAGCCCGTCCACGTCGGCGGAGAAGCGCTCGACTTGCGCGGTCCGCACGCCATCGGGCGTGGTCCGCGGCGCGTTCGCTCCGAGCTCGCGGAACGTGCAGTCCCAGTCGCGGATGTTGAGGTAGCCGAGGTGCTTCTGACCGCTGCGCCAGGCCGGCACCGGCCAGCCGTAGGTAAAGGAGACCTCGCCGGGGTTCGGCCCGTGCCAGGTGTCGATGTAGGCCCGGCCGATGTCGACGAACAGGCCGTGCGGGCCGCCGCGCCGGCGCCAGTCGGGCAGCACGCAGAAGTCGACGCCCTGCGCCGCCAGTCGCTCTTCCCCCTCGACCCAGATGCGCACCGGAATGCCGACATACATGCCGACGATGTCGCCGTTCGGCGCTTCGGCCAGCATGTGCAGCATGCGCGGCACCGGGTTGTCGCGGAACTTCCAGCGCCAGTGCGCCTGAGTGCGGGGCGGCAGGCCGACGCCCGCGTGCGGAAACACCGCGTTGTAGCAGTCGAGGATCGCGGCCTCGTCGCCGTCGCGATACGGGCGGATGAGGACGTCGTCCGACAACGGCCGCCCCCTCTACTGGCCGACCCGCAACAGCTCGATGTGGAAGACGAGGGTGGCGTCGGGGCCGATCTTCGGCGGCCGGCCGGAAGCGCCGTAGGCGAGGTCGCCGGGGATCACGAGCAGCGCCGCGCCGCCCGGCTTCATCAGCTGCAGGCCCTCGTTCCAGCCGGCGATCACTTGGCCCAGACTGAAACTCGAGGGCTCGGCGCGGTCGTAGGACGCGTCGAACTGGGTGCCGTCGGTCAGCCAGCCGGCGTAGTGCACGTGCACGCGCTCGCCCATCTTCGGCGACTTGCCTTCGCCCTCGCGCAGCATCACGTACTGCAAGCCGCTCTCGGTCTTCTGCAGCTTGTCCTCGGCCGGCATGGAGAACTCCGGCCGCCGGAAGGCGCGCGGCATGCGCACCCGCCAGATCGATTCGGCGCCGCCCGGCAGGTCCGGCCCGGCCCCCTGATCGCCGAAGGCCAGCGCCGCCGGCACGCGGCACAGCCACTCGCCGCCGGGCCGCATGGTCTTGGCCGCCTCGGTGAGCACGCCCCAGCGCAGCGCCTTGGGCTGGGTCAGCCGTGAGCCGCCCATGTTGGCCGAGTCGTGGATCAGCTTGCCGTCGGTGGTCCAGATGGTGAACGTCATCTCCACGTGGGTGTCCGCGTCGATCGGCTCGCCCTCGCCGGCGGCGATCTCCTGGTAGACCAAGCCCGACTCGCAGGTGGTGGCCGTCTCGCTGTCCGGCTCGGCGAACACCGGGCCGGGGCGCACCGACAACAGCTCGACGTCGAAGATCAGCGTCGCGTTGGGCGGGATCGTCCCGGGCGCGCCGCGCTCGCCGTAGCCGAGATCCGGCGGGATGGTGAGCTTGAGCCGTGAGCCCGGCGTCATCATCGCCAGCGCCTCGTTCCAGCCCTCGATCACCCAGCCGACCGGGAACTCCGCGGGCTCGCCACGCTGTCGCGAGGAGTCGAACACCTTGCCGTCGGTCAGCCAGCCCGTGTAGTGCACCTTGACCATGTCGCCGCGCACCGGGGTGCGGCCCTCGCCGCCCTCGGCCAACACCGAGTACGTCAGACCGGAGTCGGTGGTGACCGGATCCTTGTCCTCGGGAATCGCAGGAGTTTCGTTCTGCGCGGCGAGTGACGAGGCGGCGAGCAAGCCAGCCAGCGCCGGCGTGAGCAAATCGATGCGGGTCATGACGTCACGGATGGTCGGAGTTCGTGTGCCCGCAGCCTAACCGTTCCTCGGGCGCGGCGGCATGCCGGGTTCGGCAGAACGCGCGGCCGACTTGCGGTCTGAGGGTGGTGCGGGCCGTTTCCCTTGCTACGTTGCCGTCGCGTCGAGCGCGGCCCTCGACCGGCGAATTCAGCGATGTCCTCCCCCCGAGTCCCTGTTCTGGTGCGCCTCGCGCTGGCTGCCGGTGCGCTGGCGCTGGTCGCCTCGCTGGCGGTCGACGCGATCGGCCTCGGGGGAGGGCCTGGCTTCGGCACCAAGCAGCGCATCGCGGCGGGCGTCGGCCTCGCCCTGCTGGGCGGTGCGTGGTTGGTCTCCGCCGCGTTGCGCGCCCGGGTGTTTGCCGCCGCGGGCCGCCTGCCGCCGGTGAGCGGCGCCCAGTGCGTGCTGCTGGGATGTGGTGTCGGCGTGCTGCTCGGCTGGATCGAGTGGGCCCACCTGCGCGGGGTCAAGGTCGGGCTGCAGGGCGTCATCCTGCGCCAGCCGGAGCATCTGGTCTGGATGGCGCCGCTCAACCACGGCGCGGTGTTCGCGGCGCTGGGTGGGGTGCTCGGCATCGGTGCGCGGTGTGCCCCCGGCCTGGTGCGTCTGCCGGTCGTGGTGTTCGTCTTGATCGGCATCGCGGCGTACTCCCAGTGCCTCCTGCACCCCGTGCTGGCGGGCGTCGCGGTGGTGGCGCTGTCCGCCGGTGTCGGTCTGCTGGCGGCCCGGAGTGCGGCGCGCGCGCCGCGCCGCGCCGTGCGCTGGGCCGGCCGCACCGCGGCCGTTGCCGCAGCGGTGGCCGCCGCCACGGGCGTCGGCATCGCCGGCTATCAGCGGTGGAGCCAGCACCGCGCCGTCGCCACCCTGCCGGCGCCGCCCGCGGATGCGGCCAACGTCCTGTTGATCGTGCTCGACACCGTGCGCGCCGACCATCTGTCGCTCGCGGGCTATCACCGCGAGACCTCGCCCAGTATCGACGCGCTCGGCCGCGATGGCGTCACCCTGACGCGCGCGCTGACCACCGCTCCGTGGACCCTGCCCTCGCACGCCACGCTGTTCACCGGCCGCTATCCGCACGAGATGTCGGCGGACTGGTTGACCCCGCTGGACGACGCGCACCCGACCTTGGCCGAAGTGCTCCGCGACCGGGGCTACGTCACCGGTGGCTTCGTCGGCAATCTGCTGTACTGCCTCGCCAACAACGGCTTGGGCCGCGGGTTCGCTCGATATGACGATCTGTTGGTCACGCCCGCGACCATTGCCGCCTCGACCGCGCTGGCGCGTTCGCTGCTGAGCGAGCCCTACCTGAAGGTCGACGCCGGCTCCAACCGCGCCGACACGGTGACCGATCGCCTGCTCGATTGGATTGACCAGCGCGGTGAGCGGCCGTTCTTCGCGTTCGCCAACTACATCGACGCGCACGCCTACTGCGTCAGCCCAGAGGGCTTTACCGGTCATTTCGGCGAGGCCCACCCGGACATCTTCGACTGGTACGACTTCGCGCCGGGCCAGTGGAACGACGAGAAGTGGAATCGGTTTCGCGACGCTTACGACGATTGCATCCGCTTCATCGACTTCCAGGTGTCGCGCATCGTCGACCACCTCCGGGCGCAGGGGGTGCTGGAGCACACGCTGATCGTCGTTACCTCCGACCACGGCGAGCTGTTCGGTGAGCACGGGCTCGCCGATCACGGCAACAGCCTCTACCGGCCTCTGGTGCAAGCGCCGCTGGTGTGGCACTACCCGGCCGGCCTCGCGCCGCGCCCGGCCACCGATACGATGGTGTCGCAGCGCGACGTGCCGGCGACCCTGTTGGACCTGATCGGCGTCACCGGCCATCCGCTGCCGGGCAACAGCTTGGCGCCGATGCTGCGCGGCGCGCCGCCCGGCGAGGTGCCGCGCTCGCCGCTGTTGTGCTCGGTCACCGGCAGCATTCGACGGCCGGCCTGGGAGCCCGCCTCACGCGGGGACATGCACTCCCTGTTCGACGGTGACCGCCAGCTGATCATCGGCGGCGATGGCGCGGCCGAGCTGTTCGACCTCGGCGTGGCCGCCGATGCCGAGACCGACCTCAGCGCGCAGGAGCCCGGCGTCGTCGACCGGCTGCGGTCGGCGCTGCGGGCGCTTGTGCCCGAGTGAGCGGCGGCCTGAACTGGGCTGGAGTGTGCGACCGCGCTGATGGCCGCTTTTCGCAGCGCCACGGGCGGATACTGCAGCGGGTCGCGCCGACGCGCCCCCTCGACGGTCATACCCATAGCCGTGCTCCTTCGCAGGAATGCCAGGGCCTCCTCGATCGCCTGGACAAGATCCGACTCCGCCTTCGACCCGGTCGGTGATCGATGCGCGGTGCGTGCCCTGGAACCGTGCCAGGCGAATGCGGGTGTTGGGGAAGTGCCGCAGACGCTCGCGGCCAATGCGCCGCGCGCCGGCCCGCGGCCTCAGCTTGCGCGGACCATCACCAACGCACCCTGGTGCCCGACGAGGAGCAGCAACGGTCGCCCGAGGAATTGAAGACACCGATCTCGGTGGTTGCAGGGAGCGCCAGAGCACGCTGGCGGCAACGCCCGGCTGCGGTAGCGCGGCGACGAGGACGTGGCTGTCGCCGTCGGCGTCGCGCGCGATCTGCCGCGGCTCGTGCGCATTGACGCGAGCGTCCAGCCAACGCCACCGTCAGCAGCGCCGAGCTGTGTCAGTCGCGTCGAACGTCGCCCGGGCCGCGGACGTGGCAAGCCGGCGGTTCCCAGGGACCACCGGGGCGAGCTACACTTCTAGAATGAACGAGTCGCTGCTCGATCGGGTCACCATCGAACCCGGCAAGTGTGGAGGCAAGCCCTGCATCCGCGGCAAGCGGATCCGGGTGACAGACCTCCTCGAACTGCTGGCCAACGAAGCCTCGATCGAGGAGATCGTCACGGACTACCCGGGTCTCGAGCGTGAGGATGTCCTGGCAGCGATCGCGTACGCGGCGCGTCAGACCAACCACACGGTGATCCGGGTCGCTTGAGGTTCCTGGTCGACATCAGTAAGGACGAGGACTTCGTGTTCCTGGCCCATCGATCAGGCGACTCGGGCAAGCTTCTCTGGGTTCGCCTCGGAAACTGTCGCAGAGCAGCCCTCATCCAGTCGTTCGACCTGGCGATGGCAGCGATCGTTGCCGCATTCGAGTCTGGGCAGAACGTCGTCGAGCTTGGTTGTGCCCTCGGCCGGTCCGGGTGGCGTGGTCGAATGGTCGGAGGCAGCATCCGGACCTTCGCCAGCGGGAACAGCAACCTCTGGGCGGTTTCGCGCGACACCGCCAGCAGGCTTGTCCTCCAGCTCGTCTAAGCACCCGCCCCTTCCAGTCTCGCCCGGCATCTCGCGGCATCCCTGGCACGAATTGGCATGGCCCGTCTGCACTCGACGCCGCCCTCCCGGTTTAGAAAAATAGCCGACAGTTGCGGCGTATTTGCGGCGTCTTCACTTGCATGGGCCGGACTCCTGGGAGGTCGATGCGCTTCACCGTGGCGCGCTCTGGCCGTACGTGGGTGGCTGGATAGACTGCAGCGCCTCGGCGACGAGACCCGGTGATGACGATCTGCGCGAGTTGTGGCTACGAGGCGGACGCCGCCTTCAAGTTCTGTCCGGAGTGTGGCGCCCAGCAGGTCGGTGGAGCGCAGGGCGACCCGATGGTCGGCCGCACGCTGGCGGGCAAGTATCGCGTCGTCGAGCAGATCGGCGCCGGCAGCATGGGGGTGGTGTATCGCGGTGAGCACGCGTCGCTGAAGAAGCGCATCGCGATCAAGATCCTGCACCGCGACCTGCGCGTCGCCGAGGAGGCGATGCAGCGCTTCCAGCGCGAGGGGATCGCGGCGGGACAGCTGAGCCATCCCAACGTGATCCAGGTCTTCGACTTCGACAAGGACGCCGACGGCTTGGTGTTCTTGGCGATGGAGTACGTCGACGGCCTCGACTTGAAGAGCTGGCTCGCCGAGAAGGGTCCGATGGCGCCGGAGGAGGCGGTCGAGATCGTCCGCCAGCTGGTCAGCACGCTGGCCGAGGCGCACGGGCACGGCATCGTGCACCGCGATCTCAAGCCCGAGAACCTGATGATCGCCGAGTCGGTCGGCGCCGAGCGCACGCTCAAGGTCCTCGATTTCGGGCTCTCCAAGCTCATCGACCGCCCGACCGCGGCCAGCCTGCAGACCATGGCGGGCCGCGTCCTGGGGACGCCGCTCTACATGGCTCCCGAGCAGTGGCGGGGCGAAGAAGTCGACCACCGCGCCGATTTGTACGCGGCGACTCTCATCCTCTACGAGCTGATCGTCGGCAAGCCGCCGTTCGCGGCGAGCGACGTCACCGAGGTGATGCGGCAGACGACGACCGAGGAGCCGCCGGTGCTGTCGGGAGCGGCGGCGGCGGCGGTTCCGGCGGAGCTCGACGACGTCGTCGCCACCGGCTTGGCCAAGGATCCCGAGCAGCGCTACCAGAGCGCGGCCGAGATGCTGCAAGCCCTCGACGAGGTGCGCTACGACAGCGGCAGTGGCTCGCGCCGCGGCATGGCGCAGCGCCGCCGGGCGGCGCGGAGCGCACCGCGGCGCGCGCGGCGCGCCGAGCCTGCGGGGTCGAAGATGCCCTTGGTCGCCGGCGGAATCGGTGGCCTGGTGGTCATCGCCGCGCTCGCCTGGTGGTGGGGTGGTGGCGGTGGCGGCGAGTCCGCACCGCTGATCCGCCACAAGGCGCCCGCCGCGCGCACCGAGCTCGAGCGCGGCTACGCCTCACTGCTCAGCGACGTCCGCGACCGGCTGCGGCAGCGCGATGACACCACCGCGATGGTGTTGGCGGAGAAGGCGCTGGGCATGAGTTGCGCCGACGCCGAGGTGTTCGCCCTGCGCGCCGCCGTCTACCGCCAGCGCGGCGACGACGACACCGCGCTCGCCGACTACAAGGCGGCCCTCGAGCGCTATCCCGAGTACGCGGAGGCGATGGCGGGCATCGGCTGGATCGAGTTCGAGCGCTCCCGGTTCGAGCAGGCCGGGGAGCAGTTCGACGCCGCACTGCGCGCCGATGCCGACTGCGCGGCGGCGCTGGCCGGCCGCGCGGCCGTGTTGCAAAACGACGGCCAAGCGGACCGCGGCCTGGCGCTGCTGTCCGACGCCGCGGCCCGTCTGCCAGAGTCCGCGGTGGTCCACCTGTGGCGGGGCAAGATGCTGCTGGCGGCATCGCGGCCGGTGGACGCGGTGGTCTCCTTCATCGAGGCCAAGCGGAACGACGCGCGATCGGCCGAGGCGGTCGCCGGTCTCGGTGATGCGTACTTCGCCAAGGGCGAGCCCGACGCCGCCGTGATCCAATACCGCGAGGCGGTCGGTCTGGCGCCGGACGATCTCGGTCTGCGGCGCAAGCTCGTCGAGTTGTTGTTGGCGGGGGACGAAGTCACCGACGCCAGTGACGCACTCGAGCCCGCGTTGCGCGGCGGGGTGCGCGACGGCAATCTGCTGGTGCTGGCCGGCGTCATCGAACAGCGCCGCGGCGATCCGGCCGCGGCCCTCGACCGGCTGCGCAATGGGCTCGATCGCGGCTGCGACGAGGCCGCGCGGGTGCACGTACTGGTCGCACAGCTGCTCCTCGAGAACGGCGCCGAGAAGGCGGCAGAGGCTCGGGGGCACTGCGAGCAGGCCGCGGAGCTGGGCGAGGATTCGGCCGAGCTGCACGCGGCATGGGGACTGGCGCTGTTCCGCGAAGAACAGTACCAAGCGGCGGCCGCCCAGCTCGAGACCGCGGTGGCGCGCGTTCCCGACCATCTGTTCGCGCGCTACACGCTGGGCGTGCTGTACATGGATTACCTGGACGACACCCGCAAGGCGGTGCTGCACCTGACCGAGTACCGGCGGTTTGGCGGCGACGCAGCGCGGGTCGACGACTGGATCCGGCGCCTCGACCAGTAGAACGGCCGTGGCTCAGTCGCGCGGGAACTCGAACGCGCGAAACTGCTCCTGCAGCTCGTCGAGTCCGCCCGTGATCTGGTCCACCGCCGCGCGGTCGGGGGTGCGCCCCTCGAGCAGATCCACGATGTAGTCCCGAAAGGGCGCCGCCGCATCGGCGTCGCCGGGCGCTTGAGTGCGCGTCTCGGGCCGAAAGCGCAGCAGGTAGTCGACGAACATGCCCAGCTGGATCAGCCGTTCCTGTGGCCGATCGCCGTAGCTCTGCAGCGGGTCGCCGAGCAGGCGCCGCAAGGGGATCTCGCGGGGCGTGCCGCGCATCGCCTCGAGCTGGTCGACGGCCCAGCCGTAGTTCCAGAACGCGGAGAAGTAGGCGGCGAGGCCCTCGCTCAGCCAAACCGGCAGGTTGGCCGAGGGAAACGTCTGCGCGACGTAGGCGTGCAGCAGTGCGTGGGTCGCATTCCACTGCACCAACAAGACGTTGTCGCTGTGCACGACGCAGACCGGTCGCTCTTCGTGGCCAGCGGCGTAGAACGCGCCGAAGAACGAGGAGTGGTGCTCGCCGTGGTCGTCGCCGAACTGGTTGTACGTCGCGATGTCCGGCAGGACGAACACCGAGATCCTCCGGCTGGGCAGTCGTTGGATGCCCAGCGTCGTCTGGAAATGCTCCAGCATCGACTCGAGCCCGTTGGCCAGTGACCTGGCAAACCCGTGGCTCTTCGTGGTCCGCACCTCCACGTGGGCCGACTGCGCGCGCCACGCGTTCTCCCACGTGGTGCGGTCCTGCCAGATGTCGTCCTTCGCCGTGTCGGGTCGCGTGCGCTCGATCGAGGCGTCGAGGACCGACCGAAATGGAGTCGCGGGAGCCGGCGGCTTGTCTTGGGCGGCCGCCGGCATCACCGCCAGGGCCAGGAGCGATGCGCGGGCGAGGCTTGGCATGATGTCTCTACTCAGTGGACGGTGCTCAGGCGTTCAGTGCGACCGCTCGCTGGCAAGATTTTCGGTGCGCCGGTGTGGTCGCCGCTCGGTTTGCTTTTTTTGCGGCGCGAGCCGCGCATCGAGACATTGGAACGGGTTGGCGCCCGCCCACCCTCGTTTTCGCCCAACCGGAACCGTGCACTGCCCCACCCCTCTGGCTCTCCTCACCGCGATCGCGATCGCGCCTCCCATCACCGCCCAGCACACGTGGGTGCAGCGGACTACCGGACCCGTGCAGACCGGCGCTCGCTTGGCGACCGACCCGGTGCGCGGTCGCGTGCTGCGGTTCGGTGGGGTCGACGCCGTCGGCCGCCCGGTCGCGCGCACCGAAGCGTGGAGCGGCGCGGATTGGGTCCGGCTGGTGCCGCCGACCGAGCCCGCGGCGCGCGCCGCGCACGCGCTCTCCGACGATCCGCTGCGCGGCCGCGTCGTGCTGTTCGGCGGTACCGCCGAGATCGGCACTTGGCCGGCGACGACCGCGTTCGGCGACACCTGGGAGTGGGATGGACGCACTTGGACGGTGGTTGCCACCGGCGGACCGTCGCCGCGCGCTGGCGCGGCGATGGCGTTCGACCGAGCCCGCCGCCGCCACGTGTTGTTCGGCGGCGGTGACGACTCCACGTGGGAGTGGGACGGTGCGGGGTGGAGCGTGCTCAACACCGCGGTGCGGCCGCCCGTCCGGCAGGGTGCGGCGATGGCGTATGACGCCGCCCGCGCGCGGATCGTGCTGCACGGTGGATTCACCGGTGGGCGGCCGGGCGTCGGGCCGCTGGCGGACACTTGGGAGTTCGACGGCGCTTCGTGGACGCTGCGGTCCTCCGCCGGGCCGGGCGAGGGTGAGATGGCCTACGACGCCCAGCGGCAGCGATGCGTCCTCGTCACGCGCGCGACGGCGACCACTTGGGATTGGGACGGCAGCGCGTGGACGGCCCGCGGACCGGCCTATCAGGGCGGCGGCGCGCTCGCCTGGGACCCCCTCGGCACCGTGGTCATCACCGATGGCGGGCCGCGGATCGCGGCGTGGGGCGGCTCGAGCTGGCGCGAGTTCGGCGTCGACCGCGAGCTGCCTCAGACGGTGGGCGCGGCGCTCGCCGAGCATCGCGGCAGCGGCCACGTGTTGTTCTTCGGCGGTTGGTTCTTCAGCGCGAGCGGGCAGGCGCGCCCCGATGGTCAGACGTTGTTGTGGGACGGTCTCCGCTGGACTGCGCCCAACCTCGCGGTCGCGCCGCCGGCACGCGGTGACCACGCGATGGTCTACAGCACGCGCAGCGGTCGCGTGCTGATGTTCGGCGGCCGCGGCGCATCGGTGGCCCACGCCGACACCTGGGAGTGGGACGGCCGCAGCTGGCGGCAGCGGCCGTTGGCGGTGTCGCCGCCCGGTGGCGATGGCCACCGGATGGCGTTCGACGAGCGGCGCGGAGCGGCGGTGTTGGTCACCGGCGGCACGCGGGCGGGCGAGACCTGGGAGTACCGCGCCGACCGCTGGCAGCAGGTCGTGACCGCGACCACGCCGCCGGGGGCGGGAGGCGTCGCGTACGACGCGCGCAACCGCGTCGTCGTGCTGTTCGACGGCGGCGTCCTCGGTGCCGGGACGTGGGCCTACGACGGCGTGGATTGGCGCCGCCGGACCCCGACCACGGCACCGCCCACCTCCGGCCCGATGGCGTTCGTGCCGTCGCTCAACGGCGTGGCGCTGTTCGAGCCGGCCGGTACTTGGCTGTGGAATGGGATCGATTGGCGCCGCACGGTGGTGACCGGCGGGCCCGCGCCGTTCTCGGGCGCGGCCGCGTACCACACCGCGCGCGAGGCGGCGGTCCTCGTCGACGGCGGCTACGACAACGCCACCTGGTTGTTGTCGCCGAACCCCGCGGCCTCGGTCGTGACCGGGACGGGTTGTGGGGGAGTGGGGCGCGCGCCGTGGCTCGAGAGCTATGGCCGGCCGGTGCTGGCCAACACCAAGTTCGCGCTCGACCTCGGCGATGCGCCGCCGTCGTCCGCGGCCGCGGTGTTGCTCGGCGCACCGGGGAGCGCCCCGCTCGGCAGTGGGTGCACGCTGTTCGCGGATCCGCTGCAGCCCATCTTGGTGCTGCCGCTGGTCACCAGCGCGCTCGGCGCCGGCACGATTCCGCTGCCGATCCCCGAGCGCAGGTTCTTCGCCGGTGGTGTGGCCGCGGCCCAGGCCACGGTGCTGCATGCCTCGGGACCCCTGGCCGGGCTGTCCTTCACGCACGGCGTGCTGCTGACCCTCGGCGAGTGACGCGCTCCGGGGCGGCGCCGGCCGCGTGGTGTCGCAGGGCGCGTTGCCCGGCGCGGCCATCGCATGGGGGCTCTGGTGCGCGGCCGCGCGCCACGGTGCGCGGGCTTTGATCCTGGCTTCGACCGCCGAGTCGATTCGGTATACTTCGCCGCCCTTTTTCCGCCGCTGTCGGGCGCGGTTGCAGCCCATCCGTGGCGCGGCCGAGCCCGTGCCGATCCATGCATCCCACCCAGCAACGAGCCTCCGGTGCCACGGCAACTTCTAGCCGTGGCCCGATCGATGGACCGCTGGCGATCTCGGTCGTGCTCCCGATCTACGCCGAGAAGCGCTCGGTCTCGGAGCTGGTGGACGGCCTGCTGCAGCTGGTGCGCCCGGATCTGCACGAGATCATCCTGATGGTTGCGCCCGCCGCGCCAGAGGAGACCTTCGCGATCTGCCGGGAGGTCGAGGCCGCCTGCGACATCGCCCGGCTGTCGGTGCAGGAGAAGACGCCGGGGCTGGGCTACGCCGTGCGCCAGGGGATCGACGAGGCCCAGGGGGCGACGATCTTGCTGATGGACAGCGACGGCGAGATGGACGTCAACACGGTGCCCTTGATGGTCGCCGAGATGAAGCGCTCCGGCGCCGACATGGTGGTCGGCAGCCGCTGGGTCAAGGGCGGCGGCGTCGAGGGCTACGACCGCTTCAAGTACTACCTCAACCGCGGCTATCAGCTGCTGTTCCGCGTGCTGTACCGCACGCGCGTGCGCGACCTGACCCTGGGCTTCAAGCTGGCCCGCGCCGAGGTGATGAAGCGGCAGCAGTGGGACTCGCAGTTCCACGACATCGGCTGCGAGACGACGATGCGGATCGTCCGCGCCGGCCACCACGTCACCGAGGTGCCGACGGTGTGGCGCAAGCGCAAGGAAGGCGAGTCCAGCAACCCGTTCCGTCGCAACTTCAAGTACGTCTGGAAGGCACTGAACATTTTGATTCGACCCAAACCGCCGATCGACCAATGAAGACCGCCCTCGTCACCACGACGATCCACGTCCCCAAGGCCCTCGAGGGCTATCTCGACAACTTCGCGAAGAACGGCTTTCGCGACGATGTCTTCGTCGTCGTCATCGGCGACCGGAAGACGCCGGCGGAGACCGAGCCCTACTGTGCCCAGCTGAGTGAGCGCACTGGCTACGACATCCAATACTGGGGGGTCGAGCGGCAGCAGAAGTGGCTGGCCGATCTGCCGGAGCTGGACGCGTTGTTGCCGTGGAACAGCGTGCAGCGTCGCAATCTGGCCTACCTGCTGGCCGCGGCCGCGGGCGCCGAGAGCATCATCACGATCGACGACGACAACCACGTCACCGACGACGATTATCTGGGCGGCCACGCGATCATCGGGGCGACCGAGGAGCTGCCGACGTTGCACTCGCCGACCGGCTGGTTCAACAGCTCCCACCTGTTGGTGACCGATCCGCCCAAGCCGCTGTATCACCGCGGCTATCCCACCTCCAAGCGCGATCCCAAGGAGACCCTGCAGCCGGGCAGCGCGCGGGGCCGGGTCGTGGTCAACGCCGGATTGTGGCTGGAAACGGCGGACGCCGACGCGATGTCGCACCTGGACGCGCCGTGTCGGGTAATCGGCTATCGCGATGGGTTCGACGGCCGGACGGCGGTCGCGCCCGGTGACCACATGGTGTTCAACAGCCAGAACACCGCGTTCCACCGCGACACACTGCCGGCGATGTTCTTGATGCCGATGGGCGGCAAGTGCGGCGACTTGGTCGTCGGCCGCTACGACGACATCTGGATGGGCATGTTCGTCAAGCGCATCGCCGACCATCTCGGCGACCTGATCACGGTCGGTCGCCCGCTGGTGCAGCAGCTGCGCAACGACCACGACCTGATCAAGGACGCGCTGGTGGAGATCCCGGCGCAGCGCATCAGCAACACGATGACGGTCACCCTGGATCGCATCTCGCTGTCGGGAGCCGACTACGGCTCTTGCTATCTCGAGCTGATCGACCAGCTGCGGGCGGGGTTGACGCGCGACGGCTACACCGCCGACGAGCAGGCCTACCTCAACGGCATGTATGACGGCATGCAGACGTGGGTGCGCGTCTGCGAGGGCTTCACGACGGCGGCGAGCTGAGCATGGGACAGAAGATCTTCATTACCGGGGGCGCCGGCTACCTCGGCAGCGTGATGATCGGCGAGCTGCTGCGCGCCGGGCACACGGTCACCGTCCTCGACAATCTGTGCTATGGGCAGCACACGCTGTTCCACTACTGCGCCGATCCCAACTTCGAGTTCGTGCGCGGCGACGCGCGCGACGAGGAGACGGTCAAGGGCTTGGTGCGCGATGCCGACGTGCTGATCCCGTTGGCGGCCCTGGTCGGCGCGCCGGGCTGCAAGCTCGACCCGTGGACCGCGACGTCGGTCAACCGCGACGCGATCGTGATGCTCAACCGCGTGCGCAGCAAGCAGCAGCTGGTGATCTACCCGACGACCAACTCCGGCTACGGCACGACCACCGGCGACGTCTACTGCACCGAGGAGACCCCGCTCGAGCCGATCTCGCTGTACGGCCAGACCAAGGTCGACGCCGAGAACGAGCTGCTGGCCTCCGAGAACGTCATCACCTTGCGCCTGGCCACGGTGTTCGGCATGTCGCCGCGCATGCGCCTGGACCTCCTCGTCAACCACTTCACCTACGCGGCGGTCACCGACCGCTACATCGTGATCTTCGAGAAGGACTTCAAGCGCAACTACATCCACGTCCGCGACGTCGCCGACGCCTTCGTCCACTGCATCGCCAACGCCCCCTCCATGGTCGGCAGGCCCTACAACGCCGGCCTCGACGAGGCCAACCTGAGCAAGGAAGAGCTCGCGCTCAAGATCAAGGGCTACGTGCCCGAGTTCTACATCCACTTCGGCGAGATCGGCTCCGACCCCGACAAGCGCAACTACATCGTCTCCAACGCGCGCCTGGCCGAGGCCGGCTTCACCGCGCAGCGCACGCTCGACTTCGGCATCGAGGAGCTGCTCAAGGGCTACCGGATGCTGGGGCGCGGGATGTTCAAGAACGTGTGACCGGCCCCGTGCCGGCGCCTCGAACGCGTGTGCTGCGCGACGATGTGGTCGACGACGCACGCGGAGTCATCGCCGACGATCACCATGCCGGCAAGGTTCGCGCGTGTTCTCGGCCGCACGGTTCGGTCTCGCGCTACCTGATCTCCACGAGTCGTTCCCCGTTCTCGAGCAGCTCCTTGACGCGCGGGAAGCCCCGGGTCATGAGGTCTTGGAGGCTGTGAGTCTCGATTGCGTTCGTGTCCGCCATCCCGGTTGCGGTGGTTGGCGGTAGCTGTGCGTCGATCCAGAGGTTCGAGCCACGATCACCGGATGGTGCTGAATGGGCCCGGGCGGGCATGCATGTCCGCAAGCGCGCCAGCGGCGCCGGATGCGTCCTACTGCGCGACGATGTCGTCGACGACGAACGCGGAGTCGTCGCCGATGATCACGATGCCGGCCAGGTTCGAGCCCGTCACGGTGTAGGCCTGCCAGGTGCGCTGGACTGTGACGAACATGGCATCTTGAACTCCGCCGGGGCCGAAACCGACGATCGCGAGCGGGGTGCCCGGTTCGTATCCGGTGGCAATATGCGCGGTGACCTGCGTGTGGCCGGCGCCAAAGGTGACGATGTGGGGCGGTACGGCAATGCCGTGCGGCGGCAGGTAGGACACCGCCCGGTTGAACGCCAGGAAGTTGACGCCAGAGCGCGCGTCGACGCCGAACCGACTGTTCTCATGAAGGACGGCCCCGCCGTTGCCGTTGAGCCCGCCAAAGACCGCGCCTTCGAACGGTCCGCTCAGGGGAGCGGTCGCGAGGAAACCGCTCGGCGCGGTGATGCTCTCGAAGTCGATGGTGGTCGGCGAGGCGTTCGGGCGTGGACCTTGCGACAGATCGATGAGGTGTTCGACCGTCTCGGCGGTCAGCATCTCGGCGACGCGGGCGCGTAGCTCGAGATGCCGCGCGTCGGGGAGAGTCGCGGTGAGGGCAGTGACCGCACCGAGGGCGAGGGCGGGATAGGCATTTCAAAGTGCCTCCGGCCTTCGCAAGAGGCCATCGGCGAACCGCCCCATGGTATCCGAACCGCTCGGCAGGTGCGGTGAGGCGTCCCCGACGAGGTGAAACGCCCGAGTTTCCGGGGTGCGCGCAGACCCCATGCGCGCGGCGACCCGATCATGGCATGCAACCCGTTCACTCGAACGGCAGCGAAGATACGCCGCCGCCTCACGTCGTCTTCATGATGAAGACGACGGTGTAGAAAGGTGGCAGGTTTACGCCCCCGTGGTCATGCTCTCCATCCACCGCGATGGTATGGCTATGCGTGTGCGTGTGGTGCCCATCGTCACCGTTCTTCTTTGGCTCACCGCTCGAAGCAGTTTCCCCGGTTCGGCCGCCATGGCTATGCCCGCCATCACGAGGGATATCCTCCTGACCACCTTCAACTTGCGACTGGTCTATGTATTGCACGCCGCGTAAGAACCGGCTGTTCAGGTTTGGTGTGCCGTTCTTGCCATCACAAATCACCCACTCCTTTGGTGGCTCAGGCTGGGTGGGTGTCGGGACCCAGGCAAGAATTGTCCCGACGGGAACTGAGCGGGCGAGTGCATTCCCTGACGCCGTCACGGCGTTGTTGGCGAGTCTCTTTGCGTCGCCGGCATTGTCCACGGCCTCGTCGACGCGGCCGGATAACACCTTGCTCGCATCATCCGCCTGAGCTGCTTTGCTCTCGGCACGTGTAGCGACGAGTTCTGCGGTTGCGGACTTTTCCTCTGCCTTATCGGCGTCTTCTCGAGCCAGCACTGCGAGAGCAGACGCTCTCTCGGCTTTCTCCCTAGCTTGGCCAACAAGCCCGTAAAGACCGCTTTGTGCGCTGGGATCCCCAACGTCCTTCCTCAAGCTCGAAACGTCGTAGGCTCCCCGGGTGAAGAAGGCGGTTCCCGCGATGGCTGCCGAGATGAGCGAGAGAGCGAGTGCCGCGAGGGCAATTTTATCACCGTTTTCCATTCTTGTTTCCTCAACGAGTCCCAAGCATCTCCTCCACGCTGCGATATTCCAGACGTTGGGGCAGCGCAGCCACAACTCGACCGCATGGTCTACCCTCCCGGCCCTCTCGAGATGCCCCGATGCCGCAGGAGCCACGTCTCGCCCATCTTCTTGCCTGACGGACCAGCCCTTGATGAGACTCATCTGACCCTCGTTGAGGTTCCCACACGGTTCCCACACTAGGTTCGCGAGCAGGTGCTCAACAGCGAGTAACGGTCGCTAGCAGTCCGTTGGTGCGCCGGGAGACCGGCGGAGTGTAGCGAATGAAAGAGTCGTACGATGAAGGTTGGCGAGCCACGTCGACCCCGAGTCATGCGCCGTCACCCGCGAGGGTGGAGGTGAAGCGTTGACAGGGGCACACGCAGGCCAGGCTATTGAGCCGCGAAAACTGCTACTTCGGGATGCCGACGCAGTCAACGGATGCGGAAGGCAACACCAGCGCCAGCGAGATCGCCTGCTGGCGCAGGATCCCGCGCGGGCTGAGAACCAGGGCATGCGTGGAAGCACTCCGCACGGGAACCGGGAGATCTCAGACTTGCCCCGAGGGGAGGGCCCTCGGGGACGCATCGGGAAGTCTCAGGACGCAATCCGGTGACGCACGAGCCTGAGAAGTCGGACAGCTTCGTAGTACCGGAGAAGCAGCCGAACAAAGCTGGGCAACCGGCGGCGGAGGCCGTGGAGGAAAGGAAGCTGGCCAAGGGAAACTCGCGAGAGCAAAACGCGCCCCGGACTCAGCGCCGGATCAGCGCGCACAGCGCGCTCGAGCGGGTACGTGAAGCAGCAAGGAGGAACAGGAAACAGCAGTTCACTGCGCTCCTACACCACGTCTACGACGTCGATCGTCTTCGGGTTGCGTATCACGCCATCCGGCGCGATGCAGCCCCCGGCGTCGACGGCGTGACATGGGCGGCCTACGGGGAGCACCTGGAGGATCGTCTCCAGGGCCTCGCGGCTCGCCTTCGGCGCGGAGCGTATCGAGCGAAGCCGGTGCAGAGGGCCTACGTGCCAAAGGTGGACGGGCGACAGCGTCCCATCGGTCTACCGACGCTGGAGGACAAGATCGTCCAGCGCGCGGTGGTCGAGGTCCTGAACGCCATCTACGAGACCGACTTCCTCGACTTCAGCTACGGCTTCCGTCCGAAGCGCAGCCCGCACATGGCGCTGGACGCACTGACGACGGGAATCATGACACGGAAGGTGAACTGGGTGCTCGATGCCGACATCCGTGGCTTCTTCGATGCCCTCGACCACGGCTGGCTGGTGAAGTTTCTCGAGCACCACATCGGTGACCGGCGAGTGATTCGACTCATCCAAGAGTGGCTGCACGCCGGAGTCCTGGAGGGCGGGCGCCGAGTGCGTAGCGACAAGGGCACGGTCCAGGGCGGGAGTATCAGTCCGCTGTTGGCCAACGTGTTCCTGCACTACGTGTTCGACCTGTGGATCCAACAGTGGCGCCAGACGCGGGCGCGCGGCGACGTCGTCGTCGTGCGCTTCGCCGATGACTTCGCTGTGGGCTTCGAGCACCGCGAGGAAGCGGAGGCGTTCCACAAGGAGCTGGCGGAGCGCTTCGCCAGCTTCGGTCTGGAACTGCATCCCGAGAAGACCCGGTTGCTCCGGTTCGGGCGCCACGCGCGCAAGGACGAGAGCGACGACGGTCGCACCGGGCCCCCCGCGACCTTCAAGTTCCTGGGATTCACGCACATCTGCGGGAAGACCAGGGCCGGCCGATTCACGGTCTACCGCCGAACGGCCACCAAGACACTCCAGCTGAAGTTGCGGGGGATCCGTGAGGCGCTCCGGCGCCGGAGGCATCTCCCCATCCCCGAGCAAGGGCGCTACCTGCGCTCCGTCGTGCTCGGGCATGTCCGCTACTTCGGCGTGCCGATGAACAGCGGGGCGATCACTCGCTTCCGCCACATCGTCATACAGCTGTGGAAACGCAGCCTGGAGCGTCGCAGCCAACGGGGTCGCATCCTCTGGGATCGCATGACGCGGCTCGCCGCAGCATGGCTCCCTCCGGCCCGAGTCTGTCATCCCTACCCTCTCGTGCGGCTTGGCGTCATCACCCGAGGCAGGAGCCCAGTGCGGTAGTCCCGCACGCTGGGATCTGAACGGGGGGCGTCGGGCAACCGGCGTCCCTACCGTGACAACAAAGGGTGATCCGAGCGCGCGGGAAGAACCGGATGTCCATCGGCCTCGAGTCGCCGATCCGCCGAATCCGCCCGACGATTTGAACGACCCAGGAGTCGATTCGAGTTCGGATAGAAGCGCGGGTCTCGAGACAGGCCAGTAGAAGGCCGCGGAGCCCGCTCTGGATTGCCCTCGGTGTCCCGATCCCGAACAAGCTCCGCATGATCGTCCCGAGGTTGCGTGCTGCGGCGTGAATCACGTACCGCTTTTTGATGTCGTCGATCCCTCGCAGCCACGTTCGTCGCGCTGCTCCTGACTCGCAGGTGTGAGCAAAGCTGCGTTCGACCCGCTCGCTCCGGTGTCGTTGGAGCGTCCTTGATCGTGGGCCTGCGACTCGTCGTCGGTTGGCTCGATACGCCTTCTGCCACGACGCGGGCTTGTCGATCCACTTGCGCTTCCGTTGTAGTCGCGGCTGCGGGATGTAGGTGCGTATGCCGCGCTCGCCCAGCCAGGCGAGTGTCTCGGTCTTGTGGTAGCCCTTGTCGGCGACGACCTCTTCGTACGAATTGTTGTGCTCGGCGCCAACGAGCATGGCCTCGGCTTCCACAATCGCGTCCTTCAGCGCCTCGCTGTCAGCGGTGTCGGCATGATGGATCGTCGCGGCGACGAGGATCTCGGACTCGGTGTCGAGCGCGTGCTGCGCTTTGTACGCGAGGTGCGTCCGTCCGTCCTTCATCTTCGTGATCCGGCTGTCGGGGTCGGTCGGCGACTCCCAATCTTTGTTCGAGACCTTCTTCCCGCGGCGTTTGCGATCGAATCGCCGTAGGTCCTCCTCCGTGGGGTCTTCGATGCCCTCTCCCTTTGCGAGCTCACGCACGTAGTCGCTCCAGCCCTTGCCGGTGTCCTTGCGGACGATCGACTTCATCGCGGCGTTGGCTTCCAGCGTGGTCGTGTCCACGGCCAGCGCCTTGCCCCTCACCATGCCCTTGGACTTCGCGATCTTGACGACCAAGGCGAACACCTCTTCGTGAACCTCCACCGGCAACCGCTTGCGGATCACGGTCAGACTGGAGTGATCAGGTGTGCGCTCAGTCGGTAGCAACCCAAGGAAGTCCTGCAGCGAGCGGCTGTCGCTGCAGCGCCAGGCAATCCCGCGCTGCGACCCAACTCCCTCGAAGTACCCGACCAGAAGCATCCGGAAGTAGACGCCTGGCGGAATCGACGGGCGGCCGCCTTCCTTGTAATACGGCTCGCACAGCGACTCGACGTGGTGGTCGAACTCCGCCCCGGCGAGAAGCTCGTTGAGCTTCGAGTAAAACGGATGGCCCGGGGACCGAGGAAGGCTCGTAGTCGGGACCAAGAGCTCTTGCTGCTTTGCGCGTCGCTTGCCGAGTGCCATGGGGATCCGTCTCCAGTGATCGAGACATGATCCCTACGTACGTCGAGCACATCACGACAGGTCGATCTCGATGTTCTTCAACGGCCTGCTAGACACCCAAGTCGCCCTGAACCAAGGGGCCTGACTTGACGCGCAGGGCTGTCCCGGCTCTGCTGCTGGCTCACCTGACCCTGTGGCTGATCAACCAGGGCAGTGCCCCCTATTCATGGCAACCAAGAAAGGCAAGCAGGCCTACGACTTCGTCGTTGCGGCTCTGAAGAGAAACAACAAGGTAGAGTTCGCTACTGTTCGCGATGCGGCAGCGAGAAAGGGCATCACCCTCTACCCCATCGTCTACGGCCGAGCGAAGGCGGCGCTTGGGCTTGTGCCATCCAGGAAACGAGGCGAGGCCAAGGCGGCTCGTGAAAAGGCCGCAGCGAGCAGCCACCGGGGGCCGGGTCGTCCGAGGAAGACTCAGGCGAGACGTGGTCCGGGACGGCCGCCGAAGAGTCGTTCAACGGGCACGCCGCTCGATGCCGTCCGAGAACTCGCCCAAACCATGCAGGAGACGGGCCGAGAGAACACACAGCTTCGAGCTACCCTCGAGAAGATTCGGGACCTCATCGACCGAGCGCTCTGAGGGTCACGCTTATCTCTCGCAGAGCTGCATTAGACCTCCGGGCAGCACTGCTCCAACAAGGCGTTCACCGCAGGCTAGTCGTGAGCACATCGGTCACGATGCGACTTCGCCTCTCGCGCTCGGGTAGGAGGTCGAAGGCGGAACGTCGGCGGCAATGCGCCGAGCGCTCCGTCCGGTAGCAGCCAGGCGCGAAAGTCGCGAGGACGTTCACCGCACACAGCCAGCATTCCAAGTTGGCTAGCCCAGAGCTGACACTGAGTGCGCCCGTCAAACCGTTGGAGGTCCGCCGCCCCAGAGTCTCCGCAGCTTGTCCGGGTTTGTCTCGGCCGTTCCCTTGTCGGTGAAGTCGCTGACTTGTCCGGGTGACTCGAACGACCGCTGTGGCGCTCGGCTTACAGAGCGCCTGGCGGAACCGCCCGGTCGGGAAGCGCTGGGAGGAGAATCGCCTCGTGTGCAGCGGAAGATGTAGTCTGCTGCCTGGCGGAACAACGCCGCCGCTTTGAAGTAGGTCTCGCCTCGATCTCCGGCGTCCCTTGCTCTGTAGGCGCGGTTGCTGTTCTCACGGGCAACCGCCATCTGGTCAGGAGTCAACTTCTTCCATTCGAACTGCGCTTCCTTATACAAGCGCTCCGCATCGGTAAGCGTCCGGTGAAGGCATCTCGAAAGCCGCTGGCGGATCGGCAGGATGCGGCGGATGACGAAGAGAATCCCCGTGTGGGCTCGGGCGGAGATGCGCGAGCTGCTTCAAGAGCTGGACAACTCAGGCGTGACGGTCGCCGAGTTCGCGCGCCGGCGTGGAGTCAACGCAAACCGCATCTACTGGGCAAGGCGGCAAGCCCGAGCTGCGGCGGCGCCCACGTCCGCGCCGGCGGTGTCGGACTTCGGGGAGCTGGTGGTCGCTGCGGCCCCATCGCCGCGACGAGCAGCGGCCATTGAGTTGCGGGTGCCGTCGGGCGCGGTTGTCGATGTGCAGCGCGACTTCGACGAGGCGACGCTCCGACGGCTGCTCGGAGTCTTGCTGCCATGCTGAGCTTTCCGCCCTCGCCGCAAGTCAAGATCTTCGTTTGCCGGAAGCCGGTGGACATGAGGAAGAGCTTCAGTGGTCTGTCCGGTGCGGTCATCGACGTGGTCGACCACGACCCGCAATCTGGTCACCTCTTCCTCTTCTTCAACAAGCGCCGGACCATGATGAAGGCACTGGTGTGGGAGCCGTCCGGTTACTGGGTGCTGGCGAAGCGACTGACGAGCGGCCGCTTTCAGGTCTTCGATCGCTCGGCTGAGAACAACAGCCGATTCGAGATTGCGAGTAGCGATCTCGCGCTCTTGTTGGACGGCATCGACCTCCGTGGCGCGCGACGCAGAGAAGTTCGCGATCAGGTGCTGCAACGACTGGCCGTGACTTGATCCGTCTCCGGTTTGTGTTAATCAGAGGGAGTGACGCCGCTCACGGACCTCGACGAAGCCAACTCGACGATCGTCAAGCTGCGCGCCGAGATCGAGCGCCTTCGCGGGCAGCTCGAACTGATGAAGCAGCGCACGTTCGGACGGCGCCGCGAGCACATCAATCCGAACCAACTGCTGTTGTTCGAGGCCGGCGTCGCGCAGCTCGAAGAGCTGCAGAAGCAGGCGCAGGAAGCGGAGCAGTCGAGCGAACTCGCGAAGCCTGACCCGAAGAAGAAGCGGAAGCGCGGTCACGGTCGCGGTCAGTTCGCCGAGCACCTGGATCGGCATGTCGTCGAGGTCGACGTGCCGGAAGCGGAGCGCTGCTGCCCCGAGTGCGGCGAGGCCATGCACTGCATCGGGACTGACGTCACCGAGCGTGGCCACATCATCCCAGCGCGGTTGGTCGTGAAGCGCTACGTGCGCAACAAGTACGCGTGCCCGCACGGGCACAGGATGAAGATGGCGTCGATGCCTGCCGGCGTCGTCGAGAAGGCGAAGTACGAGCCCTCCGTCTACGCGCATCTTGTCACAGCGAAGTACGGCGACCACCTGCCGCTGAACCGCCTGCAGGGGATCTTCCGCCGCTTCGGGGCGCACGTCCCGAAGCAGACCATGTGGGACATGCTGGCGCGCTTCGACGAGATCGCGGCGCGTCCGATCCTGGCCGAGATGCGGCGCCAGCTGCTTCAAGAAGATGTTCTTCAAGCCGACGAGACCCCGATCAGGGTGCGACTGGAAGGCCAGAAGGGCACCCGGCGCGGTGTGCTCTGGGCCTGGCGGAACGCTCGCGGCAGCCCCAACGAGATGGTCGTGGCCGACTTCAGGGACAATCGATCCGCGAAGGGGCCCAACGCTTTTCTCGGCGCGTGGTCCGGGACATTGTTGACCGATGGCTACGACGGTGTGAACCCGAAAGCGCAGCAGAACGCGATCACGCGGGCTGGCTGCTGGGCGCACGCCCGTCGGAAGTTTCGGGATGCGCTCACTGCTGGTGCATCACGGGCTGGTTTGGCGCTGCGACCGATCCAGAGGCTTTTCTGGATCGAGCGCGCCGTACTGTCCCGAGCGAAGGATCGGAACCTGACCCGTGAAGCCCTCATCGAACTGCGTGAGACCGTTCGTAGCCGCAGATCCAAAGCGGTGCTCCACAGCCTCTACGAGATCGTGTTCGGCCTCCAGGAGGATCCGGCGACCGCGGGCAACGAACTGCTTCGCAAGGCGGTGAGCTACGCCATCCGGCAGCGGGACCCGTTGCTCGCGCACCTCGACGACGGCCGGCTGCCGATCCACAACAACGACACCGAACGTGACCTGCGCCACGTCGTGACGGGCCGGAAGAACTGGATGACGCTCGCCAGCGAGAAGGGTGGCAACGTGGCAGCTCGCCTCTACTCGATCGTGCTCAGCTGCAAGCTGGCGAAGGTCAACGTCGAGCGCTACCTCGAGGACGTCTTGGTCGCTGTCGCCACCACGCCGTCGTCGCGCATCGCCGAACTCACGCCCTGGGGCTGGGCGAAGGCACGCGCTGCCGGCCAGTCCTGCTGAGACGCGTCGGCGGTCGCTCTTCAACCGCTGGCCGCCATGGCGTCACCGGACGCTTACCCGCATCGAATAATTCTGCGGCACCAGGTGCCAACGAGTCGAAGTTTGGCATGCGACCATCGTAACAGAAGCGGCCGAGCGCTGGGCCTCGCCTAGCGCGCTCAGCGATGGGGGATGCTCTGGTGCTTTCGATCCCACACAACCTCCTTCTCGTTCTGGGTTTGCACGCGGTGACTTCGCTGCCGCAGCAGCGATACGCGAGAAGGGCTACGATGTGCGGGCAGGAAGTTCAAGAGCCATGGCCGACTACCACAACACGCCGCAGCACGACTACGAATCTGCGTGGAGAATCTGGTCGGAGATGACCGCAGAAGAGCAGGCGTCCGACGCCTGCATTAGCGATGCCGCGCTTGTCTGGTTCGAGGGAATGCCAGAAGGGAGGCGGATTCACCTTGTCACCAATGGTGTTCCAGACGGACCCCCAGATTTAGCATGGGAAGTGAATCTTCCAGAGAAGATTGTTGGATTCGTCACGCTCATACTTGTTGAGCTGTCCGTCTTAGGTTGGCTGGTTTCGAGATGAGAGGCTGAGAGCATGGGGTATCAAGCAAACGCCGGTCAATGGCAGCGTATACAGGAAGAAGAAAGGCGCCTCTGGGAGGAGGCTCGAAGACAAGAGGACCTCGACCGTGTTTTTGAAGAGGAGCAAAGGCAGCGCGCGCTTGAGCGTGAACGAAGCCTCCAGAACGAATACCGGGAACGGTCTCAACGAGCCTGTCAGCACTGGAATCAACTACCCGAGTCAACGAGACGGGATCTAGTTCGGGAGCACTTTGTTTTCGCAGTCCGAACCGAACACGCACGGCGCCATGTTGCGCGGGAAAACGAACGGGTCTTCTGGGCCAGTGCTTTGGAAGAGCTGACATCTGAGGAAAAAGTAGCCCGGCTCTGTCTTTATGTATTTATCACAACATCTGTGCTTACCCTTCTAGGTGTTATGACTCTTGCCTCACGCCTGTAGTAATGGCCGACCATGGCCCAAGTGCTGAGGGACACCATGCCATCGGAGGTAGTGGTTGTCATGAATCGAGATGTTCATTAGTCCCCAACGGTCACCGGCGCACATGGATGCGCCAACTTGGCGTTCCATGAACTCCGCTTGAGGCCTTTCCTGGGTCGGAACGTGCGTTGGGGCGAGCGTGAGACATCGCAAGTCGTTTCGCCGCAGCGCCGACCTGCCCCGGTTGCAGAGTCTTGGATAGCAGCAGAGAATCGCAGTTACCTCGCCCCCTGACTCAGCAGAGCGGAGTGACAGCATGCGGTTTCCGAACCTTCTCGTTCTCCCTTTTCTCTTGCGCACTCACGATGCCCGTTGCATCGCCAGGACAAGAGTTGGCAAGCCTTGCCGCAGGAGCACCAAAATGTTTCACGACATAGCAACCCAATTCTTCTCGCACACCACACGTGCCTTGGCCACAGCCTTGTTGTGCCTCTCACAAGCACCGAGCCAATACCTTTTCCCCCAAGAGTTCACGTCTACTCAGAATTACGTCGTCTTCACTTCCATCACAAATTTCGTGGGCCACGACCTTTGGTCTACCGACGGAACGCCCGGCAACGAGACCCTTCTATTTCCAATGGTCCCATATGCCTCAACCCTGTATACGGGTCTTATACCTGGTGCAACAGTTGCGTATGCGTTCATGCCAAACCCAAGCGGTCCGCCCACACTGGTGCGGACCGACGGAACCGTAGCGGGCACGCAGAATCTTGGACGCCACGAGTATCCTCTCCCCGGATGGCCTGTCAGCGGCGCGTCCCGCGCAATTACGATGGGAGATCATCTGTATTTTGTTTCCGCAACGTCGACTTCAAGCATACCACAGACTGTCATGTTGGCCGACTCTTTTGGGGTTGCAGGAATCTCCCAGCATTCGCATGCAACTATGTTGGGGAAAGCGGGTGAGAGCGCCATTTGGGTAGCGGATCATTACGGAATAGGAACACCCACGATCATGTCGAGTTCGGTAGGTGCGATGGCTCCAATCGGGCCGGGTGGATCGGGCTTTTTCGACCTCGGAGTCGAAACACCAACGACGCTCTACTTTACCGAAGCCCATAGGGTTAGGGCTACTAATGGTCAGGTCGTTACAACCATCTTCACGTCAACGGGGGCGCTGGGATTCCCGATACTCCTTGGGACGATAGGCGAGACCGTGTTGTTCCAGGCAGATGACGTGCAGGGGCGCGGGCTTTTCAGTTTCACCCCGGGCGCCGGGTCGCGGGCGGTTACACGTTACGGCTCCCCTAATACCATCGACCGATACTCATATCGCACCGCAGCTCGACTCGGCCGCGGATTGGTGTTCTGGGCGACTTTGTCTTCTGCTGGGTTGGAGCCTTGGTTCACCGATGGCACACAAGTCCGAATGATTGCTGACGTGAACCCGGGTCCCATAGGTTCAGGGTTCTCCGGTGCAGCATTCCACAGCGTGGGGTCACGACGTGCCTACTTCCCTGCACAAGCCCAAACTGGAGCGCCGGCGGGTCTCTACTGGACTGAGGGCTCAAGAGCGACACGCGTTAGCCCGATGTATCATTTGTCAGTGGGTCGAGAGCTAGCCCAACTTCCGCAGTTCGACGGGTCGTCACGTTGAAAAGCAACGACTTACGTCGATTGGTTGGCACTACATCGCGGTCGAACGGAGTGGCGCGGGGACGGATAGCCTCCTGGGTAGCTGGATGCCGAGCCGGTCGAGCAGGTGCGCCTGCGCCTCGTTGGGGGTGACCACGCAGCGGACCCGGAGTTCGCGGCCGTCAGTAGTTGGCAGGAGCACGTCTGCGCTTTGGACCTGACGGAGCTCCTCGAGGATGGCGGCCGGGCTGTTGCCGAGTCCGGCCTTCTCCTGCCAGAGCTCGAGCGTTTTCCACAAGGCGTAGGCGAGGAAGCAGACGAGGATGTGCGCCCTGACCCGGTCCTCGCGTTGATGCCACACCGGGCGGATCGACAGCTCGGACTTCTGGATCCGAAACGCGGACTCAGCATCAGTGAGCTGGATGTACGTCCGCCAAAGCTCCTCATCTGTCCAACCCGTCACGTTGGACCTGAGCAGGTAGCACCCGGCGCTCTGGTCCACCCAGTTCGTGTTCTCACAAGCCTCCACGGCAAGCCCCGATGGTCGATCCGGGGCTTCGATCAACGAAACCGAGAAGCACGTGGAGGCCCGCGAGTTCTGGGCCAAGATGCGTCCGATCTGTTGATTGACGCGGTCCCGTTCGATCGACTTCTTCGACGCCGCCAGTCGGCGTTCGAGCGACGCAAGCCTCGCGCGAATGCGTTCGGCTGCTCGCGCGACAATTGCGGCGTCCTTCTCGATGCGCGCCTGGGAGCGACACAGGATGAACGTCTCCTCCCCGTCCTCGCTCGGGCAGAGCTTGACCTCGACATCCTCACGAATGCTGCGCCAGTCTCGACGGTCGACGATCTCCTGTTCGAAGCGGCGCAGGTCCGAACGCGATGCGCCGATGACGTACCGTCGCCTTCCCTCCTTCAACCATTTCAGGTTGCGCTTGCTCACCATTCCGCGGTCCATGACCCAGATGCGATCAGCAGCACCGAATCGCCGCTCCATCGTCTCGACGATCTCGCGGACCGTCGTGACGTCAGTCCGATTGCCGTCGAACACTTCGTGCGCAAGAGGGATTCCCTGTCTGGTCACGACCAGAGCGATGCAAACCTGTTTGCAGTCAGGCCGGTGATCTCGGCTGTAGCCACGCTGCGCCTGGGGGTTGCCCAGCATGAGGCCTTCGAAGTAGGTCGAGGTCACGTCGTAGAGCAGCAAGTCGTACTGAACGTCGAACAACTCGCCGAGCCGTGCGCGGAGATGCTGCTCCAGCGCCTCTTTGTGCGGCAGGATCTGGTCGAGAGCCCGGTAGAGCCGGTCGTCGTTGACCTTGCCTTCCGGCAGGCCAAGCAGGTCGTCAAGCGCGGTCTGGCGGTACAGGACTTCAGCCAGGTGCAGCTCGCTGGAGGGCATGCACAACCGACAGATGACCATCGCTGCCGCCATCGTCGACCACGGGACATCTTCACGGCCCCGCGGCATGAGCTCCCAGAGTGCGTCGTCGAACTTCAGTGCGTGCCACAGCGCCAGGCCGACGAAAACGTCGCCGAAGCGGCGTGTCCGGTCGAGGCTGACCTCCTTCAAGCGAATCGACTCGACCGGGTCGTCGTCTGTCACCGGTGGCTCAAACAGGCTCGGGTGCATTCGGCGACCGGTCATCCGATCTGCCAGCGCACGAGCCCGGCGTCGCCCCTTCGCATCCAGTTTGCCCAGCTGCGCGATCACCTCCTGCCGCACTCGACGACCGTGCCGCACCGACCGAACGAGGAGCCAGTACTCGTGGGTCTTGCCGTTCTTTCTGACCGTCTTGCGTCGCAGGTACACGTCCGCCGCCTCGCACACAGTTGTCGTGCTCCCTGCCACACCGATCAACGGGGCGGGTTGGCACTACACGGCCGATCTGCGCCGCCGCGACGGTGGATAGCGGGCTGGCGCCGCGCCGAGGCTCCGAATTGGCCTCAAAAATCGTCGAGCTGCGGAAGTTGGGCTAGGGGTCGCTCGAGGAAATGTCGTGTATTTCGGTGCTGCGGGGCTTGCAAGCGTTTTCAACGGAGCAACTGCGGTTGGCTTTGGGCTTGCGTGTGGTGGCTTGAGCCTTGAGGCCGGCGACCCGGTCCTTGGAGCATCGGCGCAGATATCGGGGCGCGGACCGGCCTCGGCTGCGGGCGCCTTGTTGCTTTCGACTCTACCTGTCACCAACTTCCCTCTGTTTGGGTGCGAGTTATATTTGAACCTAGCCTCGGTTGCTGTGGCGGGGACCATTGCGACGGATGTTCAGGGAGATTGGGCGACCAGCCTTGCGATTCCTGCGACGCCTGCACTTACTGGAGCGACCATCGCTACCCAGGCAGTTCTCGCAAGCTCCGTCTTGCATCTGTCCAACGCCGCCACCTTGACTCTGGGGATGTAGCATCTCCGCTCTTGGGCGCGACAGGAGTCGAAGGCGCGCGTGGTCCGAAAACTCAGCCGGTGCCCATCAGGGTCGTCGCTGGCGGATTCAGGCTCCATTCGGCTGTCGCGTGATGTCGGGTTCGGTCAGTGCGGGCAGGCCGGTGGCCCCGAGCGATCGTGGCGTGGGGCTTCGAAGAGCGTCTGGCCGTCAGGCCGCGGAGCGGTGGTAGCTGTTGAGCAGTCCACCGAGTCGCTCGTGAACGGCGATCTCGCCAGAACTCGCGGCCGGATTGCCTTGGATCAACTCGTTCCCGAGTCCCTGGTGGGGCCGTTCGGCATGGTAGTGGGCGACGTACTCGCGCAAGACTCGCTCGAGATGGGTCTGACCGAACAGGATCAAGTGATCGAGGCACTCGCGCTTCGCGGACTGGACCCAGCGTTCAGCCAACGCGTTCATGTCGGGGGCCTGGTACGCGGTGCGGACGATCTCGATTTCGGCGTCGGCGAGGATCTCGCAGAAGTGGTCGGTGAATTTGCCATCGCGGTCGAGGATCAGGAAGCGTTTGCCACGCAGGAAGCCGTCGTCGTCCGCGGTGAGGTTGCGAGCGACCTGAGCCATGAAGTCGGCACCAGGGCTCGTGGTGATGCCTGCGATGTGGACCGCGCGTGTGGCGTGCTGGATGACGAACATCACGTAGTGGGTGACGAGGCCGCGAGCAGTCCACACCTCCGTCGTGAAGAAGTCGGCTGCCGCGATCACGTCGGCATGGGGCCGAAGGAAGGTGCGCCACGAGGTGGGGCGGTCAGGAGCTGGAGCGATGCCGTGGTCTTTCAGCGTCTTGGCAATCGTGGACTTCGCGACGTCGTGGTCGAGCTTCATGAGCTCGCCGCGGATCCGGCCGTAGCCCCAGCCCGAGTTTTCCGTCGCCATGCGCACGATCAGTTGGCGGATGGTCTTCATCAGCCCGGGTCGGCCGATGCGCTTGGTCGATCGGGCTGGGTGAGTCCATTTGGCAGCGATCAGCTGACGGTGCCATCGCCTGATCGTGTCAGGCGTGACGATCGTGGCGACCTGGTGGAGGAGTCGCCAGCCGAGCACCTTTCCCTTCGCAGCGAGTCGTCGGCGTTGGCCGTCGGTCAGACGAGGTCGCTTGTCGCCGAGCTGCTCGCGCAGGACCCGGTTCTCCTCGACCAGGTAGGCGACGACTCGAGCTTGGTCGCGGTTCACCCAGCCGGCGAAGGTGGCGAGGAGGAGTCGAAGAGGGAAGAAGTCTGTCATCCCAGGGGATGATCGGGTCTGTCGCGACGCGTCGTAAGCTGAGCGTTCTCAGGTCGATCGAGTTTTCGGACCACGCGCCCGAAACATCACCCCTCATCGGCGGGACGTTCATGGGGCCCTCTTTCCGACACCAAAACTCTAAACCCAACGTCACCGTATCCTCTTCTCGCTTCGCGCTCGAACAAGCGGCCAACTTCGAGAAACTCCTCCAAGAAGTTCCAAGAACCCCCGGCAACATCAACGTAATCCGGCGCCTTGCCCTTTTCAGCGGTCGCGCTGAGACCACACCACTCCCACACATTACCCGCCAAGTCCAGGTGGCCATGTTTGCCCGCTCCAGTTATGTAACAGCCCACGGGGGTTGGGCCACCTACCTTCGAGCCGTAGTTCGCTCTTTCTTCATTGGGCTCCTCTCCTCCCCACGGCCAAGCTCCATCAGGGTGTTCCGCGAAGAACCGTCGCTCTGTGGGTGTGGGAAGGCGAACGACGGCCCCGACCCTTGCGGTCTTCCACCTGCACCAAGCAATGGCGTCGAACCACGTCACGCTGACGACCGGTGAACTCGTAGATCGTAGTTGATCCGACCAATCAGCCGGCGGGACAGGCGGCGAGGCCCCATCCGGCCGCCACCACTCAACGTCCTCATACGCTCCATCCTCTACGAATTCAGCAAACTCACCAACGGTGACTGGGAAGCGCGCAAGACGCAATCCCGCTCCTCGTGGCAATAGGTTGGAATCAAAGTCCGCCAGTCGGGGATCGCCAATCTTGGCCAGCGCGTTAGCCGCCTCTATGCGGTCATAGACTCGATAGTATCCTCGATCCAAGCTTGCAATGAGCCGCCGACGAATATCGTCGATGCGACGATCTCGTGTCTTACTCCTCTTTCGCGGCGTCTTGAGGCTTGCGCTCTCAGCAACAGCCTGCGCCAAGATCCCCGCTAATCGAACGCACGAAACGTCCTCACGCTCCGAATTTCCATCAATCAGCTGGCCGACCAAGTCCCATACCTTGCTAGACATACCCTTCTGCGCACAGTCCAAAACCACATAGGTCAAGACCTCCCGCCATGTCATTGGATCTGATGCAAGAAGATCCGCCAAGGATACTTCACTGCTACCATCTCTCCCTGGAAGATCCTGGATTGGAAAATCGTCATCGAAAGAAAGAAACTGGCCCGCGAGAAACTCCTGAAAGCTGCGATGAGGAAACCGATAGAATCCCCGCTGATCAGAAAGGAGCAGACCCGATCGCTGCTCAAGGTAATCAACCATTCCTGACACATTGATCGCGTCAAAATCGGCCCCCGCTTCGCGTAAAGCTTCATAAAGCAATGTCGCGGGAATTGACGCCGGCTGATCCCCTTCCCCCTCTCCTTGCTCCCGATGCACTCGGAAAGCGGTATCTCGCAGTGCTGAAAGTACGTCGTCACGCTCGAGCTTGAAACGTTCGGTAAAAACCTCAACCCCTTTCGCCAATCGCACCTTGTTCCATTTATCAAAGAACAGCTCGATACACCGCTCGTAGATCGCCGCTCGCCCACCCTGACGCAATTCTCCGGCAGCGTCAAGCGAAGTGATGAGCGTCAGGGTCAAGGGCCGCTCAGACAGCGGTACGAGCGACGGCTCTCGCCGGATTCTGTCAAGCAGCTGATCGGGACGGCTCCCAACATCGGCCGACCCGAGATGGCCGCTGTGTGCGAGGTGTTTATACCATCCGCGAACGAAGTGCTCCGTCGCTCGCGGCGACAATGGAGCGATAACATCATCCTGAAAACCGTCTAACCTCCACGTGTCCTTCTCTCGATAAGCATATGGACGACTCGTCACGAGAATCCGAACCGCCGGGTAAGCCTTGGCGAACTTCTTGATGACACTCTTGAGTCGCGTCCTCTCGTCGGGCCGGGCCGGCGTTTCGTCCAGTCCATCGAGAATCAGAAACACACCTCGCCCCCCAATCGCAGCCGAACTTAGCTCTCGGCGAATGAAAGGCGCAAATCCGGACGGTATACGAAACTGCGCCCCATCAGACTCAAGATGGCGCAGCAGGTGATCGGCGTCAATATCCGTATCCGCAGTCGGAAAGGCGCTAGAATCCGCCACGAATGCACGAAGCTCAACAAAGAGAGGGATAAGCGCGCCGTGCGGCCAAATCTCCTCACTTCCATCCGCTCCCACCAACTTCTGCAACCAATGATGAGCCTGCGAGCGGGCTAGCCCCGCCAAACACAGCGCGAGAAACCTGCTGAAGGCTGTTTTCCCGCTTCCTGCGGGCCCCAACAGAACAAAATTCTGATACGTGCTAACCGCTCTTACTACAGGTTCACGACTCTCAAGATCTAGGGCTGTGTATACTTCGTCGAGTGCGGGCGCCTCATCGTCTGCCTGTCGGATCGCAGCCATAGGTAGCACCCGCAGTCGATTCCAAAGAGCGTCGAGATACGCGTCGCGCTGGAGCGCGAAATCACCATACTCCGCGTCCCATCCATAGAACCGGTCGCGGACCTCCTGGGCCCGTTCAAGTCGGTGACGAAGATCGTCCCACGCGTCAACACGGAGATCGAACCGAGTTGAACGACTCAGGCTACGCACCGCCTCCTGTAAGGCCGCGTCTCGTCTCGCAGTTGTCGCGATAATGTATTGGTCTAGTTGCGGTGCAAATCGCGATGCCTTGGCGACCTCTTTCTGCACTTGGCCAATAGTGACTGGCCTTGACGACCATTGATCGCGCAGTTTGCATTGTACGCCCACCACCTTGCCGTCGAGCGTCCCGGATATGTCGACACCCTTTTGTGTCTGCCCACCGACACCGATGAGCTGGGCTGATCCTGGATCCCATTCTGCCGAATAGAGCTCCAAGCAAAGGCTCTCGAAGTCTTGCCAGTTTGCCGGAGGGGGAAGCTGAATCGGGCGAGACATTGCTTTTGGCTAGTATAGCCTCCAGGATTGGCACCATCGAGTCTTGGGGGCAATTCGGGCGGCCACTCCGTGCAGCCGAAGGGTCCAACAATTCGGCCGAACCAGAAGCTGTGGAAGACCAGGTACTAGCGTCGGCGTAGAATCGGGGAATGACGGCCGACACCTTCGCTTTCCAGCTGTTGCTTGCAACGTTCGGGGGATGGGTGAACCGCGAGCAAGCGCAGGTCATCGACTACCTGCGCGAGGAGAATCGAGTTCTGAAGGAACAGCTCCGCGGACGACGAGTGCGCCCGACGGACGACCAACGCCGGCTACGCGGGGGCGAGAAACGACCGTGGCCCGCGTGGTCCGAATATTCGGACGGTGCCGATTGAGGCCGTCGCTGGCGGATTCGATCTCCATTCGGCCACCGCGGCCTGCGACGCCGTGCGGACGATTTCGACGCGGGCGCGTGCGAGGATCGCGCAGAAGTGTTTCGTGAACCTCGTATCTCAGTGCGTGACGAGGCCGCGAGCAGTCCACACCTCAGTCGTGAAGAAGTCGGCCGCGGCGATCACGTCAGCATGGGTTCGGAGGAACGTGCGCCACGAGGTGGGGCGGTCGGGGGGCCGATGCCGTGCTCCTTCAAGGTCTTCGCGATCGTGGACTTCGCGACGTCGTGGTCGAGCTTCATGAGCTCGCCGCGGATGCGCCCGTAGCCCCACCCGGCGTTGTCGGTGGCCATGCGCACGATTAGAGCGCGGATAGCCTTCATGAGGCCGGGGCGGCCGACGCGCTTGGTCGAGTGGGCCGGGTGAGTCCACTTGGCGGCGATCAGCTGACGGTGCCAGCGCATGATCGTGTCAGGCGTGACGATCGTGGCGACCTGGTGGAGGAGTCGCCAACCGAGCACCTTGCCCTTCGCGGCGAGTCGTCGGCGCTGGTCATCCGTGAGGCGGGGGCGCTTGTTGCCGAGCTGCTCCCGCATGACTCGGTTCTCTTCAACCAAGGAGGCGACAACTTGAGCTTGCTCGCGGTTGACCCAGCTTGCGAAGGTGGCGAGCAGCAGCTGGAGCGGGAAGAAGTGGGGCATCGGACCCGATGATCGGCTCCTGATGCCCTCGTCGTAAGCTGAGTGTTCTCAGGCCGATCGAATAATCGGACCACGCGGGCGGCGCGAGGGAACGCGCCGTGGTCGCTAGCAACTCACGTGCCGTCCGAATCTGCGACCTAGCCCGTCGACCAGAGGTTTCCTGCGACCTTGGTCGCAGATAGAGGCATCTGGAACCAAAACACCTGACTTACGTGCACTAGATGAACGACTTGAACGAGCTGACCGTTCGCGGGATAGGCATTTCAAAGTGCCTCCGGCCTTCGCAAGAGGCCATCGGCGAACCGCCCCATGGTTCCGAACCGCTCGGCAGGTGCGGTGAGGCGTCCCCGACGAGGTGAAACGCCCGAGTTTCCGGGGTGCGCGCAGACCCCATGCGCGCGGCGACCCGATCATGGCATGCAACCCGTTCACTCGAACGGCAGCGGCGGCTCGGGCGGGCCGCGAGCCGCCGCGATGAGCGGCGGCTCCGCGGGCAGCTCGAGATGGCGCAAGATGCGGTCGAGGACCGCGGGGTCGGTCAACAGGTCGAGCACCTTGCGCGGTCCGCCGCAGTGCGGGCACACCAGGACGTCCACCTTGAACACCCGCTGCATCAGCTCGGCCCACGAGTACCTCCGGCGTCCACGACGTGGCGGTGGTGGACGGTCGTCGTTGCCGTCGGAGTCCGCGCGATGCGCGCAGGTGGGCTGTTCGTCTTCCGGCGGGTCCGGGACGACGAGGTCGCGGTAGGCCGCGGCCGGCGCGAACACCCCGTGGTAGGTGACGAGGTGCACGCGCGGTCTTGGCACCAGCGCGGCGAGGCGTGCGATGAAGTCGAGCGGGTCGAGGACCACGTGCGTCGAGCCGTCGCGGTAGCGCTTCTTCAGCTTGTAGAGCACTTTTGTGCCGTCCTTGGACAGCGACAGGCGCTCGTGGACGATGGCAGGCCGTGCCACGTAGCGGCACAGCTTCTCGAGCCGCTCGGGGCTGAACTCCGGTATGCGCACCGCCGCGTTCAGCGAGAAGCCATCGCAGGATGCGCACAGCTTGCCGCGCTTGACAGCGGCTCGTGAGCGGTGCCGCGTCCGAGCCGCGGCGCAATGTGACCGGCGTGCGGACCGAGCGCGATCTTGCCCTGTACCGACGCAGCGCTAAGTCCTTCGAACAGCGACGGCTCGTCACAGCCGGGGTCGTCGATGCCTTCGTCGTCTTCGGGCGGTGGCTTGCCCCGCTTGCGCAGCAGCCGCAGCACGCGATCTCGCAGCGTCTTCACCAGGCTCTGGATGTCGTCGTCGGTGGGGGGCGTGGTGTCGTAGAACTCGGCGCGATCGCGCGGCTCGTCGTCGCGGAAGTCGATCGAGAAGACGCCGTCCGGCCAGAGCATGTGGAAGTGGACTCAATCGGAGCGCCGAGTCGAAGCGCTGGATGAAGGTCACGCAGCCGGTGCGCGGCTCGGCGATGCCGCGCCGCTTCGCCCGCGCGCGGTACCACGACGAGATCGCGCGCACGACGACGCGGCGCACCGCCGAGCACAGCGCGGGGTCGAAGGCGCACAGAAACCGCACGCGATCGGGCAGCGCCAGCACCCACTGACGCACCCGCACCTCTGGCAGCACGCGGTCGACGAGGTGCGCGGCGGTGTCGGCCATGCGCCGCGCGCCACACGACGGGCAGAATCCGCGGCGCTTACACGCGAACGCCACCAGGTCGTCCTTCCCACAGGCCGCGCAGTGCACGCGGCAGAAGCCCCGCGCCCCGCCAGCACCTGGTAGAGCACGGTCTTCTCGGGCTCCCGGCGGACGCGGGTCGGGCCCGCGGCCGCGCGCGGGCGGGGGAGGGTCGCGGTGGTGCCCACGATCTCCTGTGCCCCGCACCCGGCGCGCGGGCACGCGCAGCCCTTGGGTCGACCGCCCGGCCCCCCAAGCCCGGCCCACGTTGTTGCCGATAACGCCGAGGGTTACGGCGCTCGCCCCCAGCCGCCCGCGTTGACGGTGCGCGGCCTGCGGGAGTAACGTGCCGCGCCCGCCTTCCGCCGCTCCGCCATGCCCGCTGCCCGCCCTGCGCCCCGTGCCCACGCCCCCGGTACCACCGGCGTGATCGGTGGGGAGGCGCATTCTCGGACCCCGACGCTCATAGGGCGTAGAGGGGTTGGGGTCTCAGCCGATCCAGAGCTCCAAGCCCGGGCTCATCGCGACCCCGCCCGGTGCGGAGCCGTCGAGCACGAGGACTTGAGCGTTGATGTTGAGGCCGGCCAGCGTGGGCTGCGGTGGGATCGACCAAACCACCTGGGCCGTGCCCGTTCCGGGGACGCCACCGGGTCCGGAGAGCGCCAACGGCAGTGTCGCGCTGGGCAGCACGTGCAGGGTTCCGCCGAGCAGCGGGGTGCTGACGCGCGAGGCCGGGCCGGTGCCGAGCAGCAGAGCGGCGGGAGCGCCGCCGAGCGCGCTCGTCACGTCGATCGACGTGATCTGTCCCGTGGCGATGGGGCCGGTCGCGTCGATCTGCGGCGCCAGTGCTCCTGTGCCGGCGGTTCCGTTTCCGTATGGAAGCGTCCCGAACGGGGTGTTGGCGTAGATGCGCAGCGTGCCCGTCCGACCGTCGGGCCACGCCGCGACGAACCGGTTCGCCGCGGCGGCAGTAGTGACCCAGCGGACTTCGCCCTGACCCGGCGTCGCGCCGGTGTTGAGGCGGCGATCAACGGGGAGCCAGGTCGAGCCACCGTCGAGCGAGTGGTTGTAGTAGACCGCGCGCGCAAACTGGCCACCGAAGCCGGCGTTGTGGCGCCAATCCGACCAGGCGACGAACACGCTGCCCGCGAGGGTCGCGATCGACGGCAGTTCGCCGCCGACCGTGCCGTTGTCGAGGCGGACATCGCTGGCGAGCCAGGCCGCGCCGCCGTCGAGGGAGCGGGAATAGAACACGCCACCCCGATTGTCTTGCCACGTGGCGTGCACTGTGCTGCCTTCAGCGGCGAGCGCCAGCCTGAGCGAGTAACTGGCGCCGGGCGGATCGGTGTCGAGCCGCCTCTCCTGCGCGAGCCAGGTCGTGCCCGCATCCAGCGAGCGGTTGAAGTAGATGTCCTGTTCGCCGTTGCGCGAGTCTTCCCAACCGACGGCGACCATCGTGCCTCGGGCCAGAATGGTCGGGTTGGCCGATCGCGTGGTCGACACGCTCGCGTTGGTGTTGATCCGGATCTCCGCCGGCAGCCAGGTTGCGCCACCGTCGGAGGAGCGGTTGAAGTAGATGTCGCCCGGCCGGGAGCCACCGTGGCGGTGGTCGCTCCAGACCAGGTAGACGTGGGGCGGGGCGACCGCCATCTCATGGTTGAACGACGTTGACGGGTCGCTGTCGACCCGAACCGGCGTGGTCCAGTGCGTGCCCCCGTCGAGCGAGCGGCTGAGGTAGATGTCGCTGGAGCGCTCGGTCCAGGAGACCCAGACCTCGGGACCGACCGCGAAGACCCTGATTTCGTGGGCCGTGCCGCTCGCCACCTGCGTGTTGATGCGCTGGTCCGTCGTGCGCCAGGTCGTTCCGCGGTCCAACGACCGCGTGAAGTACACGTTGGTACCGGTGAGTCGCGACTCGACCCAAGCCACGTACACGCTCGATCCCGACACGGCCACGGCCGGCAGGCGCGAGATCCAGCGACCCGCGGCCATCAGGCTGATGCGCTTGTCGTCGACCAACCAGGTCGCGCCCCCGTCGAGCGATCGGTTGAAGTGGATGTCCGTTCGGGTCGCATGGGCGCGCGCGTCGGCCCACACGACGAAGATGCCGTCGCCGCCGTCGGTGGCGATCTGCTGCTCGGAGGCAAACCCTGTGGTCGGGTCGTTGGTCGTCACTTGCACGTCGGGAACGCGCTGGGCGACAGCAGGCATCGCCATGGCGGCCAACAGCGAGACGGGGATGCTCACGCCGACGAGACTGCTCCACATAGGCTCTAGTCTTGCCGCTGGAGGTGGCTTGTCAATCCGGGTGGCAGTGCCGTCTGAGGAGCCTGACGAGCGACCCCGGTTGACGGCGGCTTGGCAACGGCTGACACTCGGCGCTGTTGCTGAACACTAGCGGCTAAAGGAGTCTGGCGTGCTCGCGCTCGCATCAGTCTGTGCAGTTCTCGCCACTCTTCAGCAGGATCTGTTCGCGCTCTTGCAGAAGCAGGGGTTTCCTGCGAGTGCCGAAGAGACCAGCGCGTTGGCGTTCGCCGATGTCGATGCCGACGGCGACCTCGATCTCTTTCTCGGCAACGGCTCGCGTGCCGGCGGCGTGGTCCGACTCTATCTCAACGACGGCGGGTGGCGTTTCGTGGATGTAACAGCGAACTCGATGCCGGCTTTGGTTGGTCAAACGTGGACGTTCGCCACGGCCGATGTGGACCGCGACGGCGACGTCGATTTGTTTGTCGGAAACGTGGGGCAGTCCCGGCTGTATCTGAATGACGCCGCGGGCAGTTTCTTGGATGTAACGAGTGCGCGCCTTCCGCAGGCCTCGGCGCCCACTACTGGTGTGGTGCTGGAAGACTTCGACGGCGATGGTGACGTCGACGCGGTTCTCGCGAACGCCCGAACGCAGAACCTGCTGTATCTCAATGATGGAAGCGGGTTCTTCTCCGACGTGACCGCAAGCCATATGCCGGTGGCGGCATGGGAGGCGTCCGCGGCTGCGGCCGGTGACGTTGATGGAGACGGAGACTTGGATCTCGTGTTCGCCAACTATTCGTGCTTTCCGGCGGAGAGAAACGAGCTGTATCTGAACGATGGTGTCGGCAGGTTTACGGATGCGACATTGACCAACATGCCCGCGGATGTGGACGCCACGATGTGTGTTTCGCTGAGTGACATTGATGCGGATGCAGATCTGGACCTGGTCTTCGGCAACTACGTGGGGCAGGATCGCGTCTACGTCAACGACGGATCGGGGGTCTACCGAGACGAGACCTCGCAGAGACTGCCAACCGATTCTGCTGGTTCCTGGGCGATCGCGTTCGGCGACGTGGATAATGATGGCGATGGCGACCTGATTATTGGTCGAGATTTTCGCAATGTTATCTATGTCAACGATGGAGGAGGCGTGTTCGTCACAGCTGCGGTGCAGCTTCCTTCACGAACGGGTCCCAGCTTTACCAGCACCGTCATTCTGGGAGACATTGATGGAGATCGTGATCTTGACTGTGTCTACGGAGGGATTCACGGCAGCTGGCTGCTCATCAACGATGGGAGGGGCCAGTACTCTGATATGTTGCAACCGCGGCTCGCGAACCCGCTGCCTTCGTTTCCGGTCGCTTTGAGTTTCAGGGACGCGCCAGTAACATTGCTCGATGTGGACCGGGACGGGGACGAAGATGCGGCTTTCCTGACGCGTTGGGGCTGCCTGCTGTTTGTTAATGATGGTAATGGATGTTTCGGTGACGTAACTGAATCTCAGATGCCTGTTTTGGCATCGGGACTCCGGACCATGGGTGTTGGAGACGTCGAAGGCGATGGCGATCCCGACATTGTTTTTGTTGATGGGTTGCGAGTTGGCACCTATGAGAACAATGGTCGTGGAGTGTTTTCCGAGAACCCGAGTTGGTCTTTTGTATCGGGTATGGTTCCGTGGAGCCTGGTCGCTGGTGACTTGGATGGCGACGGCGACGCGGACGTCGTACTCGGTGGCAAGAACGAAATCGAGCTGTGGTTGAGCGATGGGGCTGGAGCATTCTTGTTCGCGGGCCAGCATCGATTCACCGGTGGCGTCGCGGCGGACTTGGCTCTGGGGGATCTGGATCTGGATGGTGATCCCGATCTCGTGCTAGGCGTCAACGGTAACCGTGGTTACCTGAACCCCGCGCAGAACCGGATCTACCTGAACAATGGAACGGCTGTCTTCGTCGACGCGACGTCGGCCCGGATTCCGCAGCTGGACGACGATACGTCCGGCGTTGCGATCGCGGACGTCGACGGAGATGGAGCGAAAGACATCGTTTGCGCCAACCTCGGCGGAAGCCCCCAAGACCGACTGTACCTCAACGATGGCGCGGGGTTTTTCTCGGATGTGACCAGTTCCGCCTTGCCGCCAATTCAAATGGCGAGCTATGAGGTGGTCGTTGCGGACGTGGACAGTGACGGAGACCGCGACTTGGTCTTCGTCGGAATCGAGGGCGATCCGCTGCGGATCTATCTCAACGATGGATCGACACGGTTTGCGGACGCCGGACCGCGGGCCTTTCCCGCAGGTGTGCTCGGAGCCAACTCCGTTGCTGCCGCCGATGTAGACGGCGACGGAGATGAGGATCTTCTCACCAGCGCTCATCTCTTGGTCAACATGCAGCGTCAACTCGACGCTCCATACTTGCTGCGAAGCGGTCAGCCGTACCTCTTGGAGACCCACTCGCGATCCGGATTACCGGCGGTTTCCGTGGCGATGCTCTCGACGCTCCGCGCCTCATACCCCTTCGGTGCCGCAGGAACTCTCGGCTTGGCACCTGGGAGCATCTTCGTGCTTCCACCGTTGCTCATGCAGCCTCAGACGGGATTCGCCAGCCACCGGGTCATGGTCCCCGGCGACCCATCGTTGTCTGGCGTCCCGCTTCACGCGCAGGCAATCCTCATCCCCCTCTTCATGCCCCCCGAGTTGACGAGTGTCGTCAGCGATCGGGTGCTGCGCTGATGCTGCGGGAATGGGGCCGTCGGCGATCCGGCCCGTCAATCAGGGTGGCAGCGCCACGTCGATCGTGCACGGCGCGCATCCCTCGCAGCCGAGCGCGATCGCTCCCCAGCCCGACGGCACCACCAGCTGGCCGCTGCCGCGGCCGTTGCCGCGCAGTTGGATCTCGACGGTCTGCTTCGCGCCGGGGTCGTCGCGGTCGCTGGCCACGACTTGCACCTGCTGGCCCGCCCGCGCGGGGTCCTCGAAGACGATGGTGAGGATGCCGCCGTCCGGCACGGGCTCGCGCGAAGTGCGCGCGAAGCAATCGAGCTTGGGCTCATCCATTTGGACCGCTGATCGTAAGCGCCGGGTCAGTCGAACGGAAACGGTCGGACGGCGTCGAGTCGGTCGGCGCCGCCGGCCGCCATCAGCAGGCGATCGAAGCCCAGGGCGACGCCGGCGCATGGCGGCACGCCGCGGGCGAGCGCACTGAGGAGTGCCTCGTCGGCCGGCAGCTGCGGGCGGCCGGCGGCCTGCCGCGCGCGGTTGGCGGCGGTGAAGCGCTCGCGCTGCTCGGGCGCGTCCAAGAGCTCGTGATAGCCGTTGGCGAGCTCGATGCCGTCGAGGTAGAGCTCGAACCGCTCGGCGGCGCGATGGCCGTCGCGGTCGGTGTGGATGCGGGCGAGCGCGGCTTGCGACGCGGGGTAGTCGGTGACGAACTGCGGGGTGCCGGTGCCGAGCGTCGGCTCGATCACGGTGACCAGCAAGAGATCCAGGGCGTCGTCGAGCGAGCCTTGCTCGAACCCGTCGGGGAGCGCGACCCCGTTCCGGCGGCACGCTGCGCCGACGTCTCCGACGCTGGTCGCGAACGGGTCGACGCCCGCGCGCTCGCGGAAGAGGCTGCGGTAGGAGTCACGGGCGAACGGGGTCGGCGGCAGCGACGGAAGCAAAGCGCGCACCAAGGCCTCGACTTCGTCCATTAGCGCGTGGTGGTCGAAGCCTGTGCGGTACCACTCGAGCAAGGTGAACTCCGGCTCGTGGCGCGGGCCGAGCTCGCCGTCGCGGAACGCGTGCGCCAGCTGGTAGATCGGCCCCGACCCGGCCGCCAGCAGGCGCTTCATCGGCGCCTCGGGCGAGGTCAGCAGAAAGCGCTCGCGCGCGCCGCCGGGCACCTGCACCTGGCACGGGATCGGATCGATCGTCGCTTCCACCACCACGCCGCTGCCCAGCAGCGGCGTATCCACCTCGAGCACCCCGCGCTCGGCGAAGAACGCCCGCACCTTGGCGAACCACTCCGCCCGGCGGCGCAGGAGAGCGACGTCCACCGCCGCGGTTACGACTTGGTGACGCGCTCGACGTACTCGCCGGTGCGCGTGTCGATCTTGATGATGTCGCCGAGGTTGATGAAGGTCGGCACAGCGACCTCGGCGCCGCCCTCGACGGTGGCGGGCTTTTGCACGTTGCCGCTCGAGTTGCCCTTCTCGCCGGGTTCGGTGTAGGTCACCTCGAGCTCGACGTGGGCGGGCGGCGTCACCGAGATCGCGCGCCCCTCCCAAAACGTCACGTCGCAGGTCATCTCCTCCTTGAGCCACTTGGTGGTGTCGGCCAGGGCCTCGGCCGAGATCTCGTATTGCTCGTAGGAGTCGGTGTCCATGAAGTGGTAGGCCGCGGCGTCCTTGTAGAGGTACTGGAGCGAGCGCTCGGTCACCTCGGTGGACTCGACGGTGTCGCCGCTGCGGTAGTTGCGGTCGAGGATGCGCCCGGTCAGCAAGTTGCGCAGCTTGGTGCGGTACACCGCTTGGCCTTTGCCGGGCTTCATGAACTCCATCTCGACCATCAAGTAGGGATCGCCCTCGATCAGGACCTTGATCCCGCGCTTGAAGTCACTCGTGCTGTACGTGCCCATCAGTTGTTCCGTATCGGTCTCGCCGTGATTCTTCGCCGCGCGCGGGCGGAGTCCGAGAGAATTCTGGCCGGGTTTTGCCGCGTGCCGAGTGTGCGCTGGTTGGTAATCCGCCGGGTTGGCGGCATCGTAACGGCATGCGTTACCCCTCGATTCGGCGCAGGTCCCGAGTGTCCCGACGCCCCGTCCATCGCCGCGCGGGGGCCGTCATCCTCGGCTTCGGCGGCTTGCTCGTGGCCTGTTCCGCGCCTGGCACGGTCGAGACGCGGCATGGCTTCGAGGGGCTCGAGACCCTGCTGCGCGCGAACCGGTTCGAGCCGGTCTCGCCGCCCGAGGAGCGCTTGCTGCCGGGCACCGTCCTCGAGGCGGTGGCGCCGGGACGGCGGGCGGTCGTGGTGGCGTCGGTGTCCGACGTGTTTCCCGCGCTCGAGTTCCCCGACGGCCCGCCCGTGGACACGCCCAGCCAGGCGGCGTTCCTCAACAGCTGGAGCCACGTCGGGACCACCAGCGGCGACCTGTCGCTCAGCGCGCTGCTCGGCTCGGCGCGGCCGGGCGAGCTGGAGGCCACCCTTGCGGGCGAGGGCGTACACACGTACCGGCTGAGCTTCGGCGACGCGTCGATCGAGCGGCTGACTGCCGCGGCACTCGAGCGCCACCGCGAGCGGATTCCCGATGGCGCCCGCCGTAGGATCGACGCGGGGCTACCGGTGATCTTGGAGGCGCTCGTCGTCGAGTCCATCGTGTTGGACTTCTCGGATGCCGGCAAACAGTCGGTCAGCATCGGTGCCGATCTGCTGAACCGCGTCGGCCTGTCCATCGGCGGCGAGTGGCAGGAGCACGTGTCCGGTGGAATGGCCCGCGTCGGCCGCTTCGTGATCGGCGTGCAGACCCGCACGTTCGAGCTGCAGCACACCCGGTCTCCCGATGGCGCCGCGCATGCCACGCTTCGATTGCCGGTACCGCTGAAGCAACGCAGCGCCGACGAGCTCGTCGTCGAGAACCGCGATCTCGAGCCCAACGATTCGGCCGCGACCGCGACGGTGGTCGCGCCGACCGCGTCGATCGACGGCAAGGTCGGGTTCGGCGGTGACACCGAGGATTGGTTCGTGTTCCGCGCGCCGCGCGATGGCGAGTGGAGCGTGTCGATCCGCAACGATGCGGCGCGGGGCACCAAGAACGCCAACCTCGGCAAGGTCGTCGTGTTCGGCGCCGACGGCCAGAATCAGCTCGTCGCGCGGCGCGGACCGTTCGCCCCCGGCCAGTCGACCAAGCGGCCGACCGTGCTGTCGGTGCACGGTGGCGAGTGGTACTTCGTCCGCGTCATCCCGGCGCCGCAGCGCGGGCATGCCGCGCCGTACCGCTTGACCCTGGCGATGCAATGAGCGCGGCGTGGCGGGCGCAGCTGCGCACCGCCGTGCGCGACGCGGACGAGCTGATCGACCTTCTCGGGCTGCCCGATCGGCTGCGTCCTGCCGCGCGGCGCGCGGCGCGCGCGTTTCCGCTGATCGTGCCGCACGCGTTCATTGCCCGAATGCGCAAAGGCGATCCCGACGATCCACTGTTGCGGCAGGTGCTGCCGTTGGCCGCAGAGTGCGAGCCGCCGGGGCCGGGGTTCGTCCCCGATCCGGTCGGCGATCAGGCGGCGCGGACCACGCCTGGATTGTTGCGCAAGTATCGAGGCCGGGCGCTGTTGATGACGGCGCGAGTCTGCGCGGTCGGCTGCCGCTACTGCTTTCGCCAGCACTACCCCTACGACGAGGAGCCGAGCGGCTTCGAGCAGCTGCGGCCCGCGATCGACGCGATCGCGTCGGCGACCGATCTGGAAGAGGTGATCCTCAGCGGTGGCGACCCGCTGGTGCGCAGCGATGAGTGGCTTTCGCAGCTGGTCGCGCAGCTCGACGCCATCCCCCATCTCCGCCGCCTGCGGCTGCACACCCGGCTGCCCATCGTGATTCCCGACCGCGTCGAGGACTCGCTGTTGCAGTGGTTGAAGACAACCCGCCTCGCGCCCGTCGTCGTCGTGCACGCAAACCACCCCGCCGAGATCGACGACGCCTGCGGTGCCGCCTTGCTGCGGTTGGTGGGGGCGGGGATTCCGGTGCTCAATCAGGCGGTGCTGCTGCGCGGCGTCAATGACGATGCCGAGACGCTGACCGCGTTGTCGAAGCGGTTGCTCGACGCGCGCGTGCTGCCGTACTACCTGCACCAGCTGGACCCGGTGGCCGGCGCGGCGCATTTCGAGGTCGCGGTCGAGCGAGGGCGCGCGCTGATCGCCGCGCTGCGCGAGCGCTTGCCGGGCTACGGCGTGCCGCGCTACGTGCGCGAGGTCGCAGGCGCCGCGCACAAGGTCGACCTCGCACCCTGACCGGGCGCCGACTACGCTGATGCGCCAATGACCCCCGCCTCGAACGCGCCGGGTGCGCGGTCCACGCCGGCGAGCGACCCGGCGATCGACGCGGTCGTGTTCGCCGGCGGGCTCGGCACGCGGCTGCGCGCCGCGGTCGCCGATCGGCCCAAGGTGCTGGCGGACGTGCGCGGTCGTCCGTTCCTGTCCTATCTCCTGGATCAGCTCGCCGCCGCCGGCATCGAGCGGGCGATCCTGTGCACCGGCTACATGGCGGAGCAAGTGGAGGCGGCGTTTGGCGCGGCGCATGGCGCGCTGCGTCTGGTCTACTCGCGCGAGGCGACGCCGATGGGCACCGGCGGCGCGCTGCGTTTGGCGCTGGATCGGGTGCGGACCGATCCCGTCCTGGTCCTCAACGGGGACTCGTACTGCGGCGTCGACCTGCGTGCGCTGCTGGCCGCGCACCGCGCTTCGCGCGCCCGCGCCACGATGCTGCTGACGGAGGTCGAAGACGTCGCGCGCTACGGCGTCGTGCGGACCACTGCCGACGGTCGCGTCGAGAGCTTCGTCGAGAAGGGGGGCGCGCGCGGGCCGGGCTGGATCAACGCCGGCGTCTACGTCTTGCCGCGCGCGGAGATCGCCGCCTTGCCCGCGGATCGGCCGGTGTCGCTCGAGCGCGAGCTGCTGCCGCGGCTAGTGGACGCTGGCCTAGCCGGGCACCGCGCGCCGGGGCCGTTTCTCGACATCGGCACGCCGGAGTCGTACGCGGCGGCCGAGCGGTTCTTCGCGCGAGGGCGTCCCACCGACCCGGAGTGATGCCAGGGGTACCACAGGGCATGCCGGGTGCCGAACGGCCGGCGGTACCGCGTGACCCAGCGAAGGGCCCCCCGCGGTCCGACCGGACCCCAGGGATAACCCGCGGACGCGGCCCGAGCCGATTCCCCTTGGCCTCGCCCGTCTCGCGCGGGCGGAGGTGCTACCGTTCTCCATGGGGATCTCCGGGGCCGCTCCCCGCGCGATCCGCTCCCCGCCCCGACCTCAGTCTCGCCGAACCGAAGCCGTGATCATCAGCCGAACTCCTTTCCGTGTGTCGTTCTTCGGCGGCGGCACGGACTACCCCGAGTGGTACCGGGAGCACGGTGGCGCGGTGCTCGCCACGACGATCAACAAGTACTGCTACATCCAGTGTCGCCACCTGCCGCCGTTCTTTGAGCACACCATCCGGCTGGTGTACTCGCGCATCGAGAACTGCAGCTCGATCGATGAGATCCAGCACCCGTCGATCCGCGAGACGGTGCGCTACCTCGGTCTGGATCGCGGTCTCGAGATCCACCACGACGCCGATCTGCCGGCGCGGTGTGGGATGGGCTCGAGCTCCTCGTTCACCGTCGGGTTGCTGCACGCCCTGTATGCGCTCAAGGGGCAGATGCCGAGCAAGCGGCAGCTGGCCCGCGAGGCGATCCACGTCGAGCAGAACATGGTCAAGGAGACCGTCGGCTCGCAGGACCAAGTGTCCGCGGCGCATGGCGGGCTCAACCAGGTGATCTTCAACAAGAACGGCGAGATCTCGGTGCATCCGGTGCTGGTCCCGCCGGAGCGCGTGCGCGAACTCAACGAGCACCTGATCCTGTTCTACACCGGCATCAAGCGCACCGCGTCCGACGTCGCCAAGACCTACGTCGAAGACCTCGACAAGAAGAAGTCCCAGCTGCGCGTGATGCGCAACCTCGTCGATGAAGGGCTTTCGACCTTGACCAGCGGCCGTGACCTCAACGCCTTCGGTGAGCTGCTGCACGAGGCGTGGCAGATGAAGCGCAGCCTCAGCGCCAAGACCACCAACGCCGAGGTCGACGACGTCTACGCGCGCGCGCGCGCGGCCGGCGCGGTCGGCGGCAAGCTGACCGGCGCGGGCGGCGGCGGGTTCATGCTGATGTTCGCCCCTCCAGACCGGCGCAAGGCCGTCAAGGAGGCGCTGCGCGATCTGATCTACGTGCCGTTCCAGATGGAATCGTCCGGCACCCAGATCATCTTCTACGACCCAGAAGAGGACTACTCGGAGTACGAGGCCCGCCGCGCGCTGGAGCCCAAGCGGGTGTTCCGCGAGCTCAGCGAGGTGGAGCGAGGCGAGCGCGCGGCAGGCGGTGGCGCTTAGCGGCGAGGCTCGGCTTCACCGTCCGGCGCGCTCTTGACGGCCCCGGGCATCCCCCTGAGAGTCTGGCGCGAACATGAGCTATTGGAACGACAAGCGTGTGCTCGTCACCGGCGGTGGCGGCTTCTTGGGTAGCCACGTGGTGGAGAAGCTGCGTGACGCCGGCTGCGAGCGGATGTTCGTCGTCCGCAGCGGTGACTACGACCTGCGCAGCGAGGCCGCGGTGGAGAAGCTGTTTGCCGATCTGCGCGGCGGCGCTGGTGGCTGGACGCCGGGCGCCGACGAGGCGCCGGTGGACATCGTCCTGCACCTGGCGGGGCTGGTCGGCGGCATCGGCTCCAACAAGGAACGGCCGGCCGACTTCTTCTACGACAACATCATGATGGGCGTGCTGACCCTCCACCACGCGTGGAAGAACGGCGCGCAGAAGCTGGTCGCGGCCGGTGCCGGCTGTGGCTACCCCGAGCACGCGCCGCTGCCCTTGGCGGAGAGCTCGTTCTGGAACGGGTTCCCGCAGTACGAGAGCGCGCCCTACTCGCTGGCCAAGCGCATGCTGCACGTGCAGTCGATGGCCTACTGGCGGCAGCACCGCTTCCCGGTGATCGTCACCATTCCCGGCAACATCTACGGCCCCTACGACCAGTTCGACCTGGAGCACAGCCACGTGGTGCCGGGGCTGGTGCGCAAGTTCGTCGAGGCGACCGCTGCCGACGCGACGCCCGAGCAGAGGCGCGTCGTCGTCTGGGGCAGCGGCAAGCCGACGCGCGACTTCGTCTACGCCGGCGACGTCGCCGAGGGCATCCTCGCCGCCGGCGAGCACTACGACGAGCCGTCGCTGCTCAACCTGTCGTCCGGCAGCGAGCACAGCATCCGCGAAGTCGTCGACGCCCTGGTCGATATCACCGGCTTCCAGGGCGAGGTCGAGTGGGACAGCGACCGGCCCGACGGGCAGGCGCGGCGCATGTTCGACGTCAGCAAGGCCAAGAGCGAGATGGGGTTCTCCTGCAAGACCAGCCTGCGCGACGGCCTGCGGCGCACGGTCGACTGGTACCGCGAGAACCGCGAGAGCGCGCGCAACGTGCTGAGCTTCCGGTCATGAGTGGCCGCGTCGTGATCGTCACCGGTGGGGGCACCGGCATCGGCAAGGAGATCGCCCGCGCGTTTGTCGCCGCCGGCGACCGCGTCGTGCTGTGCGGCCGCAACGAAGCGCCGCTCGAAGCAGCCGTCAGCGAAATCGGCGGCAATTGCCAGGCTCGGGTCTGCGACGTCGCCGACCGTGTCTCGGTGCGCGCGCTGGTCGACGGCGTCGTTACGGCGGAGGGCCGCATCGACGTGCTGGTCAACAACGCCGGCATCTACGGCCCGATCGGATTGTTGCACGACAACGACGTCGACCACTGGATCGACACCGTGCAGATCAACCTGATCGGCGTGTTCCTCACCACGCACGCCGTCGCGCCGATCATGGTCCGGCAGGGCGGTGGCTCGATCATCAACCTGTCCGGCGGCGGCGCGACCGCGCCCAAGGCGCGCTACTCGGCCTACGCGGCCTCCAAGGCCGGCGTCGTGCGGCTGACCGAGAACGTCGCCGCCGAGCTCGACGAGCACGGCGTGCGCTGTAATGCCATCGCGCCCGGCTTCATCGTCACGCGCTTCCACCAGGAGACCTTGGCGGCGGGGCCCGACAAGGACCCGGGCGCCGATGCGATCCGGCAGAAGATCGAGAAGGGCGGCGACGATCCGCAGAAGGCCGCCGAGCTTGCCGTCTTCTTGGCAAGCGAGGCGTCCAGTGGCATCAACGGCCGCCTGATCAGCGCGATTTGGGACGACTGGCGCAGTCCCGAGCTGCAGGAGAAGTTGCGCGCGTCGAAGGACTTCGGTGCGCTGCGCCGGATCGATGGGTTCATGTTCACGGAAGTGGAGCGGAAATGACGCGACTCGCGGTCGTGGGGTCTTGGCACCTCGCCTCGGTCATGGCGGCGTGCCTCGCCGAGAAGGGGCACACCGTGCGGGTCGTGCACGACGACGCCGACGCGATCGAGTCGCTCGGCCGCGGTGTACCGACGGTGTACGAGCCGGAGCTCGAGGACTCGATCAAGAAGAGCCTGAAGCGCAAGCGCATCTCGTTCACCACCGACTTCGACAAGGCGCTGCGCGGCACGCGCATCGTGTTCTTGTCGCTGGACACACCGATCACTCCCCAGGGCACGATCGACTTGTCGCCGATCCGCAAGGCGGTGCGCCAGGTCGCGCGCGCGGCGTCGCGGTCGATGATCCTCGTGGTCTCGAGCCAGGTGCCGATCGGCACCTGCGAGAAGCTGCAGCAGATCGCGCGCAAGGAGAGCGCGCACGCCGTCGACGTGGTCTGCAATCCGGAGTTCTTGCGCCTCGGTGGCGCGATGCCGCTGCAGCGGCAGCCCGATCGCGTGATCCTCGGCGCCGACGACGCCAAGGTCGCGGCCGCGGTGGAGAAGGTCTACGAGCCTTTTGGCGTGCCGACCGTGCTGATGTCGCTGCGCGAGGCCGAGATCGTCAAGCACGCGACCAACGCCTACGTCGCCAATCAAGTCAGCTTCATCGGCGAGATCGCCCAAGTGTGCGACGAGTACGGGGCCGACGCCATGCCGGTGTCCAAGGCGCTGAAGCTCGACAAGCGCTGTGGCCGCTACGCCTACGTGCGGCCGGGCCTCGGCTTCAACGGCGGCACCGTGCGCCGCGACGTGCTGCTGCTGTCCAAGCTGGCGCGCGACAAGAAGCGCAGCGCGCCCCTGATGGACGCGATCATCGAAGTCAACGAGCGCACCAACGCCACCGTCGTGACCCGCCTGGTCGAGATGCTGAAGCGGCCGAAGGGCAAGCAGATCGGCCTGCTCGGGCTGACCTACAAGGCGCACACCAGCACGCTGCGGCACTCGCTGACGCTGCAGATCGCCGGTTGGATGATGGAGCACGGGCTGCGGCTGCGCGCCTACGACCCGATCATCCCGCCGCAGCGCAGCGGAGTGCGCTCCAAGGTGCACGAGTGGGACGTGCCCGACGAGATCGCGCTGTGCGCCAGCATCGAAGAGTGCGCCGCGGGAGCCGACGCCCTCGTGGTGATGACCGACAAGGACGACTTCAAGGACTTGCCGCTCGACGCGCTCGGTGCCTCGATGCGCAAGCGCATCCTGGTCGACGCGGTCGGCTTCTACGACGCCGCCACCGCCAAGGCCGCGGGCTTCCGCTACATCACGATCGGCCGGGGGTTCCGATGGCAGTGAGCGTGCACATCACCGGCGGCAAGGGCTTCTTGGGCAACTATATCGCGCGCTCGCTGGGCGCCGCCGACGTCGAGGTGTCCGACGTCGACACGCTGGACGTGTGCGATCTGGCGGCGGTGACCGAGCGACTGATGGCATCGCGCCCCGCTGTGGTCTGCCACTTGGCCGGCCTGACCGGGGCGAACGCGAGCCTGGCCGATCCGCGCCGCTTCTTCGAGGTCAACACGACCGGCACGCTCAACGTGCTCGAGGCCTGCCGGCGCGCCGAGGTCGCGGGCTTCGTCTTCATGTCGAGCCTGACGGTGCACGGGCAGACCACCGCACCGGTGACCGAGGACTCCGCGTTCGCGCCGCGCCACCCGTACGCGGGCAGCAAAGCCGCCGCCGAGCTGGCGGTGCGGACCTACGCCCAGTGCTACGACCTCCGCTGCGCGATCGTGCGTCCGACCCTCATCGCTGGCGAGGGGCAAAAAGAAGGCAACGCGATGAGCGACTTCGTCGCCGCCGCGCTGCGCGACGAAACGATCGAGCTGTTCGGCGACGGCTCGCACGAGCGCGAGTGGCTGCACCCCGAGGATGTCGGCGACTGCGTGCGTGCGGCGATCGAGTCGGTCGCCGCAGCCGATGGCCCGGGCTACGAGGCGTATCTGGTCAGCTCGAGCCAGCCGGTCAGCATGGCGGCGCTGGCGCAGAAGGCGATCGACGCGGTCGGCAAGGGCAAGCTGGCGTTCCTGCCGTCGACGCGACAGGCGTTCAGCCTGACCACGGCCAGCGACAAGGCGCGCCGCCTGCTGGGTTGGCAGCCGCGGTTGTCCTTCGACGACATTTTGGCCCGGGTGGTCGAGATGACGCAGCGCGGCGACACCGTATGACCACGATTGAGGATTCCACCACTGTGAGACGCAACCGATGACGACCCACCCCGAGAGCGAGGCCGCTGTTCCGGCTTCGGATTCGAATCTGCTCGTGACCTTGGCCGTGCTGCTCGTGGGCCTCGGTGCGGCCGCGTTCACCTATCTCGTCGTGACGCCACAGTACGTCATCGACGATGCGTTCATCGGTTTTCGCTACGCCCGCAACCTGTACGAGAGCGGTGAGCTCGTCTTCAACCTCGGCGAGAACGTCGAGGGCTACACCAGCTTTCTGTGGGTGCTGATCTCGGCGCTCGCGTTTCCGCTCGGCCTGGAGCCGATCCACTTCGTGCAGGGCGTCGCCATGGTGGCGCAGTTCTTGACGATCATCCTGGTGTTTGCCACCGGCCGCCGGATGGGACGCTCGCCGTCCCGGTGCCTGCTGGCGACCGTGCTGGTGGCGACCCACGTCGGCATCCTCGCCTATCCGATGACCGGCATGGACACCTCGCTGGTGACGATGTTGGTCACCTGGAGCCTGTTCCTCCTGGCCCGCGGTCTCGACCGCTGGCGCGACTCGCTGCTGCTGGGCATCGCCCTGAGCGGCATCGCGCTCACCCGCTTCGACGGCTTCGTCCTGGTCGGGATGGTGCTGAGCTACCTGCTGTTGTTCCGCGCCCGCACCTTGCTCCGCGCCGCGCCCGCGGTGCTGATCTTCTTGGCCGCGATGGCTGCCTACCACTACTGGCGGCTCGAGATCTACGGCTACGACCTGGTCCCCAACACGGCGCACGCCAAGGTGCAGTTCGGCCGCGACCGGCTGGTGCAGGGGATGGTCTACCTGATGAAGTTCTTCCGCGAAGGCGCCTACCAGTTCTTGGTGCTGGTCGCGATCGTGCCGTTCCTGTTGGGGCGCGTCACACCCTTCATCGGCCTGCTGGGATGGGTCGGCATGTGGCAGCTGGCCTACACGATCAGCGTCGGTGGCGACTGGATGCCGTTCTTCCGCTTCATGCTGCCGGTGGCGCCCGCGCTGCTGCTGTTGGTGCAGGAGGGAGTGTGGTCCGCACGGGACGTCGGTGCCGGCCGCGAGCCGTCGCCGCTGCTCGGTCGGTTCGCCACCTTTGCGATGGTGACCGCGCTGTTGGCCTGTAGCGCCGTCAACCTGTGGCACGGAGCGTTCGGCGGCTATCGGCGCAGCGAGCCGTTCGCCTACGGTCTCAACGGCGAGACGTTCAACCACGACGACTGCGAAGTCATTGGCAAGCACATCGACGAGCACTTCCCCAAGGACTGGTTCTTGGCGATGGAGTGGGCCGGGGTCATTCCCTTCTGGGCGCACCAACGGACGTTCGACATCCTGGGGCTCAACGACGGGGATGCGACCAAGAAGGAGTACCGGGACCAGTTCCCGTCGTCGCAGATCGGCTTGATGCCGACCGCCGAGTTCATGGTTGAGCAGAAGAACCCCGATCTCGTCGTGGTTTCCGGCAAGCTGTACGACACCGAGGAAGAGGCGCTGCAGTGGGCCGAGCACCGCATGCGCGGTGGCAACGAGGATCGGCGTGGTGGCCGCTGGTCCAACGGCTTCTACGGCGTCCTCGACCGCGAGCCCTACCAGTACCGCGTGGTCACGACCGTGATCGGCGGTCGGTATTGGCCGTTCCTGCTGCGCAACGATCGCGAGGTGCCGGTCCCCGCCGGCGGCTGAGCTGGGTCGCGGGCCGGTTTCTCGAGAAAGAGTGAGACACGAAAGGCCCTTCGGGACCATTACCGGCATGCCTGACTGGCACCCTTCCCGGCACGCCCGGGAGGGTCGAAGGAGGGTTACGTCGCGTTCTTTTCGTCCCCTTGGCCAGTGCCAGCTCCCTGGCCGATGCCATCGGACCCGCGGATAACCCAAGCCGGCAGCCACCGTTCCCCGAACTCGAGTCGCCTCCGGGGAACGGTGGCGGCCTCTGTTTTGGTCAGTCGCCGCGCACCGGAGTACCGGTGAGGATCAGGTCGGCGGCCGCGGCCAGGTCGTCGACGACCGCGTCGGGGCGGGCGCCGTGGTCCCCATCCGCCCCGCCGTATCCGGTGCGAACCAGAATCGTGCGCACGCCCGCGTTGGCGCCGGTCTGGACGTCGACCGTCTTGTCGCCGACCAGCCAGCTCTGGCCTCGATCGATCTCCAGGTCCGCCGTCGCGCGGTCCACCATGCCGGGGCTGGGCTTGCGATCGGGGTGCCCGTCGTCGGGCAGCGCGGGGCAGTGGTAGATCCGGTCGATGGCGACGCCGTCCGCGGCGAGCAAGCGGGCCATCTTATCGTGGATGCGCTGCAGCGTCGCCTCGTCGAAGTAGCCGCGCGCGAGCCCGCTCTGGTTGGTGACCACGACCAGGAGGAAGCCGGCGTCCTGCAGCCGGCGCAGCGCCGGTCCCACGCCCGGCAGCAGCTCGAAGTCCTCCGGCCGCGACAGGTAGTGCACCTCGTGGTTGATGGTGCCGTCGCGATCCAGGAACACCGCCGGCCTCAAGACGCCAGCTCCTGCTCGACCAGCGAGCACAGGATGTGGCCGATCATGATGTGCGACTCCTGGATGCGCGGGGTCTCGGTCGACGGCACCTTGAGGCACAGATCGCTGCGCTGCTCGAGCGCGCTGCCCTTGGCCCCGGTCAGCCCGATCACGAACAGCCCGCGGCGGCGGGCCTCGTCGCAGGCGGCCAGGATGTTCGGGCTCGAGCCGCTGGTCGAGATGCCGACGAACACGTCGCCGCGCACGCCGAGAGCCTCGACCTGGCGCCGAAACACCGCCTCGATGCCGTAGTCGTTGGTGAGGGCGGTCAGCGCCGAAGTGTCGGTGGAGAGGCTGATCGCCGGCCACGCCGAGCGCTCGACCAAGTAGCGGCCGACCAGCTCGGCGGCGATGTGCTGCGCGTCGGCGGCCGAGCCGCCGTTGCCGGCGAGGAGCAGCTTGTTGCCGGCGCGCAGCGCGTCGGCGACCAGCCGCGCGGCCTGCAGGATCTGCGGTGTCAGCTGGTCGGCGACCGCCTGTTTGACGCGGATGCTCTCGGCGATCTGGTCTTTGACCTCGGTCTCGTGCATGGGACCGCCCAGTGTAGCGGGGGCCGAGGCCGGCGATTTTTTTCTTCGCGCGCGCGTGCGCTCGCCGCGGTGCCGGCAGTCACCAGGGACCGAAACCAAGGAAATCAGATGAACGCCAACTACGCCAAGATCCCCGCCCTGCTGACCGCCATCACCGCGAGCCTCGCCGCGCAGTCGCCGACGACGTTCCTGTTCAGCCCGCTCAAGCCGGCCGAGTCGCTCAGCGGCTCCGGCGGCACCGTCCTCGGCCAGCTCAACCCCGCCTCGGTCGACCAGGTCACGCCGGCGCCCGGTGGCGGCTACTCGGCCGAAGCCTTCATCAAGGGCATGAGCTGGCAGACCATGGTCGGCGACGAGGACGGCGACGGCGATGTCCACAGCCCGTTCGTGTTCCGCGGCGTCGACGCGGTGCTGGTCAAGCCGTACCGGATCGATCGGCAGGGCTCCGTGCAGCCGCGCAACACTCCGGTCACGCCACTCGACACCTTCATCTCGCCGGTCGCCGATCTGGGCACCAACGTGAGCGGCGCGCCCGGCCTGCGCCGCGGGGACTGTGGTGCGGTCGTGCGCAACAGCGCAGGCAACGGCCAGATCGAGCACTTCATCACCGCCGATCAGATCGTCGACGCGTTCGGCATCATCGACCGCCAAACGCGCCAGCGGCTCGATCCCAAGGAGCTCAACCTGGACGCGATCTGCGTCGATGGCCGGCGCAACATCTTCTTGTCGTTCGAGGAGACCCAGATCCTGACGCTGATCGTCTCCGGTGCGCCGGCGACGATCGCGGTCGCGGACGGCGCGGTGCTCTGGTTGCCGCCGGCGGCGTGGACGTACGACGCACGCGGCAACGTGGCTTCGGTCGTCGCGCGCCGCGGGCGCGTGGCGCTCAGCGAGTTCGATGTCGACGCGCTGGTGACGGCGGCGGGCATTGCCGACTTCGCGGGCGGGTGTCCCGTCACCATCGGCGACACGGACGCCCTGGCCATCGACCGCCGCGGCGGCTCCTTCACCGTCAACTGGGGTGGCACTGCCTACTCGGCTCCGCACCTGCTGATCGGCGGTGAGACTCTGACCAACGCCGGCGTCATCGCCACCGCGGGCGGTGGCACGATCGGCGCGGCCAACGGCGTGCCGCTGGCGGCTGCGTGCGGTGCCGGCACCACCTCGGGACCGCGGATGGGCTTGTCGCCGCTGCAGGTCACCAGCCTCGACGGACTCGATAGCCTGGCACGGGCTCCCGGCCGCTTCGTGATGGGCAGCCCGACCCCGACCGGTCTCGGCGGCGCTATCGAGGTGCACATCGGCACCAACCAGCCGGTCGCCGGAGTGTGGCTGTTCTTCGGCCTCGGCACCCTGCCGGTGTCGGCGTCGATCGACTTCACCGCCATCGCCCCCGGGACCTCCTGCTTCCCCGAGCTCTACCCCGCCGTCCTGGCCGGTGGCCCGATCTTCGTGCCGACCGCCGCCGACGGGTTCGGCAACCAGGTCGGCGTCTTCGGCCCGGTGCCGTCGCCGGTTCTGCCCACCGGTCTGCTGATGCAGGCGGCGGCCTGGACGGGGAGCGTCCAGCTGAGCACCCCGATCACGCTGCACTGACGGACGATCGCTCCCCCCCGACGTGTGGCCGGGCGGTAAGCTCGGGCTGCACGTCGATTCGCGTACACCGCCGCGCAATCCTTTGGAACTCGACCAGAGCCAGCAGCTGATTCGCCGCGCTCAGACGCGCGACCGCGCGGCGCTCGAAGCGCTGTTCGCGCACTACGCGCCGATCGTGCGCCGCGGCCTCCGCCGCGCGCTGGGCGAGAGCTACCGCCGCCTGCACGGTGACAGCGAGGACGCCGCGCAGGATGCCCTGCTGGCCGCGTTTGCCCGCATCGAGCACTACGAGCCGAGAGCGGACGCGACGTTCGCGGCCTGGCTGCTGCGCATCGCCGAGCTGGAGATGCTGCAGCGGCTGCGCGCCGCGCGCCGCGACAAGCGTGGCGGCGGCGCCGTCGGCGCGCTCGACACCGCGGTGCAGGCGGTGCAGCCCGACGGCGGGGACACGCCGACCCAAGTCGCGCGCGGGCACGAGCTCGAGCAGCGTGTGCGCGCGTGTCTGGCGCGCATGCCGGAGCGCGAGCGCGCGGCGATCGAGCTCAAGCGCTACCTGCAGCTGGACACCGGTCAGATTCGCGAAGAGCTCGGCCTACCCAGTGATGGCGCCGTGCGCGCGCTGGTCTCGCGGGCGCAGGTCCGGCTGGCCGAGCTGCTCGACGACGACAGCTGATGTGCCGGCGCCGGCTCAGGGGCGGGCCAAAGTGATCCGGTGCGGCGGGGTCGCTTCGGCGAGTCCGCTGGACGGCAGCAAGAACGACTGCAGCCATAAGACCTTGCCGACGAGACTCTGGTTGGCCGGGATCGGCAGCGGCTGGCGGCCGTAGCCGGTGGGCCCCGCGGGCGTGGCGGCGATCGGCGCGAAGGTCAGGGGCGACAGCTCCAGGGCCCCCAAACCGATCGAGGGCAGCGCGATCGAGCTCGGAGCGCGCGCCGTCGACAGCGCGGTGAGCCAGACGTTGGCCGGACCGCCGATCTGCCAGTTGTAGAAGCTGAGGATCTCAGTCGAGCCGATGCGCCAGCGCTGGCCGGTGACGAACAGCTGTGGCTGTGGCCACAGCGGATTCTGCTCGGCCCGCATCCAGCCGTCGTCGGCCCCCAGGGTGCGGACGTCGGAACCCTGGCGACAAATGCAGGTGATCTCGGTCGGCGACAGAATGCCCGAGGGCTGGTTGTGGTAGGTCAGGCTGGAGGCGGCGGCGATGAACGGGCTGGTCTCGTCGGCGGCCGTGTTGCGTTCGGCGATCGCCAGCGGTTGGCTCCACACTCCGGTGTTGCCGTCGCGCCACGCGACGTAGAGGTCCGCGCCACCGCTGCCGCCGGCGCGCCGGCTGCTGAACCAGAGGATCGAGCCGCCGGCCTCGGGCGCGGGGCCGTCGTCGTCCGCGGCCGGATCGTTGATGTTGGGGACCGGTTGCACCTGACCCCAGGGCGAGCGGCGGTTGCTGCGGCGCGCGGAATGGATGTCGCTTTGACCGCTCGAAGCGGCGGCGAAGAACATCGTCAGCCCATCGTCGGTCAACTGCGGGTCGCGCACCGCCACTCCGCTCGGGCTGACTTCGTTGACCAGCACCGGCGTGGACCACGGCGCGGCCAGACTGTTGCGCCGGCTGACGAAGATCGACCGCGGCCCACGCGCGCTGCTGCGTCCACTGGAGAAGTAGAGCTCGAGACCGTTCGCGCTCAGCGCCGGTCCGTCGTCGTCCGCGCCGCTGTTGACGTTCGTCAGCACCCGCGCCGGCCCCCACGGCGCGCCGGCCAACGGCCGGCTGGCCGTCCAGAGATCGAGGCCCCGACTGCCGGGTCGGTTCGAGGCGAACACCGCGATGGTCTCGTCGCGGTTGAGTGTCAGGTCCTGGACCGCGCTGCCGGTCGGGGTGCCGAACCGCACGGGCGTCGCTTGGGCGAAGAAGGTGCCGCTCTGCGCGCTGACCGGAGCAAGACCGAGGAGCGCGCTGGCGGACCACAGCAGGGAGCGGGGCATGGCCATGATGGTGTCTGGCCAACGTAGCGCGGCGGAGTGTTGTCGGTCAGCCCCTACGCCCCGGCTACAGTCAGTGTGGGGCGCGGACCCGGACGGCGTGTCGAAAGTCCAGCCCACAGTCAGCGCTGCACGAAGACGCCGTTGTTCTGCCGCGCCAGCTCGCGGAGGAAGTCGGCGCCCAGTCCCTCGCCGGTGAACACCGTGTGGATGCGGACGCCGCGGTGGCGGTTGATCTCGCGGACCACGGCGAGGATCGCGTCGGTGTTGCGGACGGCTCCGGCCGAGGGCTCGCCGTCGGAGAGCAGGAACACCTCGTCGATGCTGGGCTGGGGGCCACCGGGCCACGGTCCGCGCTCGCCGTCGAGGACCGCGACCAGCGCATCGAACACGTTGGTGCCGCCCTCGGGCTCGAGGCGGGCGAGGGTCTCGGTCAGCGATCGGCTGGCGCGGTCGGTCGGTGGCACCGGCTTGCGGTTCCAGACCAGCGCGTCGTTGGCGAAGGTGTAGAGGTGGTAGCGGGTGTCCGGGTCCATCGCGTTGACGGCGGTGGTCAGCTGTTCGCAAGCCGCGGCCAGCCGTGAGCGTTGGCGCTGGGTGGCCGTCGTGCCCTGGCCGGTCGATCGCACCGCCTTGCGCATGCTGCCCGACGTGTCGACGACGAACGCGATCTCGACGCCGGTGATCGGCACGCCGAAGAACGAGGCGCGCGTGCCGCCGGCGCGGCGGCGCACGGGCTTGAGCTCGAGAGTGTCGCGCTCGCGTTGCCAGAACTCGGCCCACGCGTCCGGCGCGTCGATCGGCAACAGTGCGCCCAGCAACCGCTGCAGGGCGTGCCAGGCGCGGCTGCGGCGCACGCGCTGCGCGCGGGCGTTGACGGTCTCGACCAGGGTGTCGGAGTGCTCCTGGCGCAGCAGCCCGATGAGGGCGTCGATCGCCTCCGGGCAGGGGTGTTGTTCGCACAGCTCGACGACCGCCAGATCGGTGCGCCAGCCGGCGCGGCCGAGCACTCGCAGGCAGCGGCGCACGAGCTGCCAGCGCGCGTCTTCGCCGAGCTCGGTCGGTGGCCGTCGCAGCAGCGCGCGGGCGCCGCGCAGTAGCATGGCGGCGACCACCGGGTGGCGCTCGGTCGCCAGCGCACGCCCCAGCACCGCCGCGCTGTGCGCGCTGCGCATGCGGCCGATCGCCTCGGCGGCGGCCAGCCGCAGGCGCGGGTCGCCGGCGGCCAGGTGGCGCTCGACGATCGGGCGGAACACCGGCAGATCGCGGTCGGCGAGCAGGCGCAGCGCCGCAACCTGCACGCCGACGCGCGTGCTGTCCCCGGCGCCGTCGTCGCCGCGGGCCGCCCGCAAGACCCGGTCCCAGGTCGCGGTGTCGGTGCGCTGCATCAACGTCCAGTGCGCCCGGTCGCGGACCGCGATCGCGCTGCTGTCGAACAGTCGGCGCTCGTAGCCGGCCGCGCACAGCTGCAGCACTGCCTCGGTCACGGCCGGGTCAAAAGTGTGTTCGGCGGCGCGCAGCAGCCGCAGCAATGCATCCTGCTCGGTGATCCGCAATCCGGCGGCGAGGTCGGGGAGCGCCCTGCGGTAGTCGTTGCGCGCCGACTGCGATGCCAGGTCGTGGACCTGCAGCGTGTGGTTGTCGAAGCGGTCGGACCAGTGCTGCAGGGCGTCTGCGAGCGCTTCCGCGTCGACCTCGACGGGCGGCGTCGGGGGACCGGAGCCAGCGGGACCCTGGCACGGCAGGACGGCGGCGAGCGCGGCGATCGCGGTGGGCAGGGCGCGCATGCAGCCTCCTAGTCTCGCACAGTCGGCTTGTTGTCACCCGCCTCCAGCCAACGCGCCATCAGGGCGCGCATGGCGGCGCGGTCGTAGGCCCAGAGGTCGACGTGGCCGGCACCGCCGATCCACTGCAGCTGCTTGACCCGCGCGCCGCTCGCGGCAAACAGGTCCTCGGTCAGACCCTCGCCGACCGACCGGTCGGCGTCGCCACACACCAACAGGGTCGGCATGCGCAGCGCGCGGATGGCATCGACCGGGCGAAGTTCCCGACGGTCGATCCCCAACAGCCACTGGCAGCCGAGGTGCATCGGCCACAGCGAGACATCGGGGGCCGGCACCCACGGCACGCGATTCTGCAGTGCGCTGTCGATGTCGCGGTAGCACGCCTCGAGCACGACGAAGGCCCAACCCGTGTCGGTGCCGGCGTAGACCACCGCCGCCGCGCCCAACGACTGGCCGTGTGCGGCGATGGTGTCGTAGCCGGTGCCGGCAAGCCACGCGTGCCAGGCGCGCAAGTCGAGGGCCTCGTGCCAGCCCATCGAGATCCGTGCCGGATCGCTTTCGCCGGTGCCGCGCAGGTCGACCAGCAGCGCATCCCAGCCGTGCTCGAGGTAGAACGCGGCGCGTTCGACGAGGGCGCTGCGCGTGCCGGCGACGCCGGTGACCAAGACGACGACGCGCGCGCGGGTGCCACCACTGCGCGCCAGCCAGCCGCGCACGGTGAGGCCGTCGGCGGTGACGACCGCGGCCGGCTCGACGGCATGGCCGGCGATCTCGGTGCGCGCCGCGACCGGGCGATTGCGCGGTTGGGTCAGCACCACCGCGACGACGATTCCGCCGGCGAACCAGAGCACGGCCGGCGCGACGACGAACACCGAGAACCACACGCGCCAGCGGCGCCAGAGTGGCCGCGGCGCGGCGCGGGTCACAGCGCGGCTTCGATCTTCTTGAAGTCGGCGCCCAGGATCGGCGGCCCGTCATCGACGACGGTCACCGGGATCGACATGAAGCCCATCTGCACCAACTCTTGCTGGGCCTGCGTGTCGCTGTGGATGTCCTTGACCTCGAACTCCAAACCCTTCTGGCCAAGGAACTCCTTGACCTGTGTGCACGCGCCTCAACCGGCGCCGCTGTAGACGACGATCTTCTTCTGTTCGCTCATGCGCGGAGGATAGCAGCCGCTTGATCCGCGTGCCAGGTCGGCCGGGTGCGGTTGGTCCGAGCTCGCGTCAGTAGACCGGGCGGACGAAGCGAACGCCGATCTCGCGGCTGGCCACGTCGTGATACTCGGTGGCTTCGAAGCCGAACGAGAGCACCGCGGCCGGCGGTGCCGCGCAGCCACCGCCGCGGATCACCCGTTCGTCCGGTTGCGCGCCGGCATCGCGCACCCACTCGAAGACGTTGCCGAGCGTGTCGTACAGGCCCCAATCGTTGGCCGCGCGGCTGCCGACGCGCCGCGGCACGTTCTCGTCGCCAGTCGCCGCGTTGGCTTCGGGCGCCAGCACGGCGAAGCGCGCCAGGTCTGCCCCGGTGGTGGGTTGCCGGTCGGTGCAGCCGGCGCGCGCCGCGTACTCCCACTGTGCGCCGCTGGGCAACGCCAGGCCGTAGCGCCGCGCGATCGCGTCGCATTTCGACCAAGTCTTGGACTCGACCGGATGGGTCGCGGTGACCTCCACCGGTTCGGGAGTGCGGAACTTCTGCCCCGGCTTGTAGTAGCCGGCGTCGCCGTCGTCGCTCAGCCGCAGCCATTGGGCCTTGGTCAGCTCGTGCGCCGCGGCGAAGAACGGCGGTGCGCCGCCGGACGCCGGCAGCAGCACGAAGACGATGCCGGTCGTCGCGTCGACCTGCACGCGACCGTCGGCGCCGCGCTCCGGCAGCGCCGTCGGGTCCGCCGCGGACGGCAGGTGCACGCACTCGAGCAGGCCCGTGGTCGGATGCGTGCCCAGGGGTGCGAGCCCGAGCTGGGGGCGGAGCTCGAACCCTTCGAAGCGCGGGTCGGCGGCGACCGCTCGCCGCGCGGCGTCCCACGCCGCCGCGTGCCGTTCGACCGATAGAGCGGTGACGCGCTCGGCCCAGGCGATGCGGGCGCGCACGCCCAAGGGGCCGTCGACGTGCCGGTGCTGGAACGCGTCGAGCTCGGCGATCGCATCATCGGCGGCCTTGGCCAAGAACGCCTGCGAGTCGACCGACAGCGGGCCATCGGCGGCGCGCGCAGTGTCGCGCAGCGAGTCGCGCGTCGCGCGCAACGCGTCGCGCTTGGCCAGCAGCGGCTCGGCGTGGCCGGTCATCCACTGCCGCAGCGCGGCCAAGTGTCGCGGCCACGCCGGGTGCAGCGGCAGCTGGGCCTCGATCGCGCGCTGCACCTGCGGCCCCGTGGCGACCTGATCGAAGCGCCGCAGGGCGCTCTCCGAGCGCAGGTAGAGCCACAGGACCACGACCAGCGCGACCCCCTGGCTGGTGAGGAACGCGGCGGCGAGCGGGTGGCGCACGACCCAGCGGCGCGCGTGTTCCAGTCGGCCGACGTCGCGGGCCAGCACCGGCTGGCCACGGCGCACGCGCGCCAGATCGTCGGCCAGCGCGGCCGCGTTCGCGTAGCGCCGCTCGCGGTTCTTCTCCAGACAGGTGGCGACCACGGCGCCGAGGGCTGTGGGCAGCGACTCCAGGCGGTCGACCCGTGGTGGATCGACGGTGAGGATCTCCTGGAACAGCTGGTCCATCGTCGGCGCGGCAAACGGCCGGCGCAGGGTGAGCGCCTCGAACAAGGTCGCGCCGAGCGAGTAGACGTCGGTGCGCCGGTCGAGCTTGATGCGGTGCGCGGTGAGCTGTTCGGGCGACATGTAGGCCGGCGTGCCGAGCAGGTCGCCGGAGAGGGTCAGGTCGCGGTCGTCGTCGTCGTCGCGCGCCAAGCCGAAGTCGAGCACCACGGCTTCGCCATCGGGCGTCACCATGAGGTTGCTCGGCTTGACGTCGCGGTGCAGGAGGCCGACCTCGTGGGCGGCGTGCAGCGCGCGCGCGGCCGATTCGATCACCGCCACCGCATGGCGCCAGCCGGCGGGCTCGCCGGCGCGGCCGGTGTCGAGTGCACCCGCCTGCTCGATGGCGGCCAACCGGGCGGCGAGGGTCTCGCCGGGTGCGAGCGCCATGGCGAGATACAGCACGCCGTCGGCTTCGCCGTGATCGTGCACCGCGCACAAGCCGGGGTGGTCGAGCCGGGCCAGGACCGACGCTTCGCGATCGAACCGCTGTTGGCGGGCGCGCGAGGGCGCGGCATGGGCGGGCAAGACCTTGAGCGCGACCTGGCGGCCGTCGCGGCTGTCGGTCGCCAGGTGCACCGCGGCCTGCGCGCCGCGGCCGAGCTCGCGCTCGAGGTGGTACGGACCGATGCGGGTTCGTGCCGCGGGTTGCGCCGGTACGTCCGGCTCGGCCCGGGTGCCGAGCTCACCGATGATCGCGAGCTGCCGCCACCAGCGCCGGAAGCGATCGGCGCAGTCCGGGGCGCTGGCGCACAGAGTCTCGAGCTCGTGGGCGTTCGCCCCCGGGTGCTGCTCGAGCCACGCGGCGAATCGTCGCCGCGCAGACGCCGTGCCGTCGGCGTCGGCCATTGGGTCGGGTGCGGCGTCCGGCATCGCCGCCGTGGGTCAAAGGTGCCGGGATCAGGAAGTCTCGCGAGCGGGGTCGGTCGCGTCCAGCTCTTCCTCGGTCGGCTCGGGCGGCGGCAGCCGGAAGACGAAACGGACGATGCGCTTGACGCGGGTGGTGATCCAGCGCCAACCAATCAGGAGGAAGCCGGCGATGGCAACGAAGACCGAAGTGACCGGTGCGATGGACTCGGGGCCGATGTACGCGATCATGGAAAGCTGATAGGGCGAGAAGTGGCCTTGCAGATGTGCAGGGCGGACAAGGGTCGGGGAATCGTAGCTCGCCCCGCCGGCCGTGCAACCTGCCCGGCTTGCGGGGGAGTGCTGAGCGGTGGCCACAAACCCCGGTGAGAAGGGGGGTTGACCGACGCTGGGAATCGGCTGCAGGTGGCTGTTTCTAAAGCGGCCCGGGCGTGGACGATGGGCGCGCCATGACCGATACGGACCTCACCACTCTCGCCGTCGAGCGCGATGGCGCCGTGCTGCGCGTGTTTCTCGACCGCCCCGGCGTGCGCAACGCCTTCAACGGGGTCGTCGTCGACGAGCTGACGCGCGTGTTCACCGGCGCCAGCGACGATCCCGCCGTGCGCGTGGTCGTGCTCGCGGGGCGGGGCAAGAGCTTCAGTGCCGGCGCGGACCTGCAGTGGATGCGCGAGCAGGGCAACCTCGAGCCCGAGGCGAGCGAGGCGGACACGGCCAAGATGGCGCGCGCGTTCCTCTCCATCGCGCGCTGCGCCAAGCCGGTGGTCGCGCGGATCCACGGCCACGCCCTCGGCGGGGGCAGCGGCCTGACCGCGGCTGCCGACATCGCGCTGTGCGCACAGGACACGGTGTTCGGGCTCACCGAGGTCAAGCTCGGCATCGTGCCGGCGGTGATCTCGCCGTTCGTCATGCAGAAGATCGGTGCCGGTCGAGCGCGCACGCTGTTCCTCACCGGCGAACGCTTCGACGGAGTGGAAGCCGAACGCATCGGCTTGGTGCACAAGGCGGTGCCGCTCGATCGGCTCGACGCCGAAGTCGACCGCACGGTCGGCGAGCTCCTGAGCGCGGGCCCGGCCGCGGTGGCGAGCGCGAAAGAGCTGATCCGCACCGTCGCACCGCTCGACCTCGAAGCGGCGATCCCCGTCACCGCCCGCTGGATCGCGGCCCTCCGCGCGACCCCCGAAGCCCAGGAGGGAATGAGCGCCTTCCTCAACAAGCGCAAGCCCGCGTGGCTGGCGTGAAGGTACGGAGCCTGACTCCGTACCTTCAGAACACCACGCGGGAGACGATGTCCGACACCTCGAAGGGCAGGGTCGGGGTGGTTGGGTCGAACGTGACGGCCTGCCAGTGGAGCGGCGGGATCGGTACTCCTGACGGCAGGTTGATCTGATAGCTCGCGGTGCCGGTGCGGTCGGCCGTGGTGAGGCCGAAGTTGGCGATGGCGTTGAACTGCGCGCCGATCCCGAGGCTGAGGACGCCGGGTACCGTGCTGGGTTGCAGCGAGCTCGAGGCCAACAGCGTGGACTGCCAGCCGGCGTCCGTGTGGACGAGGATCGGGGCAGGCGTGCCGCGCAGGAAGAACACCGGCGTTGTGATCTGGCTCGGGTGGTTGCCGGTGATGTTGAGCGTCAGGCTGTTGCTCGGCGAGCGCCGGTTGATGGCGACGACCGGGTGAGTGCCGATGGGGAACGGGCTCGGTGGGCGGAGCTGGATCGTCGTGGGATCGACGATCGAAAACCCGACCTGCTGTCCGCCGATGCGCAGTATCAGGACCGTGTCGAGCTCCTGGCCGCGGAGCGTGACGATCGGCGGCGCGTGCGAGGGCGTGGTGGAGGGAGTCGCCGACGTCAGCGTCGGCGGTGGGCCCGACGAGGGGACGCAGAAGAGAGTGTTGCGGAAGGCGAGGATGCCGGCAGCCACGGCGGGACTGAAGCCGGTCAGGATGCCGGAGCATCCGCCCAGCCTCGAGCACATGATCGCGCAGGACGAGCTGGTGTTGCAGTGGTTGGCGGCCCAGTTGTGGCCGAGTTCGTGCGCAGTGAGTGCGACCCGCGCTGAGAAGTTCGTGGTATAGCGCGACCACGAGAGCGCGTACGCCGAGGCAATCGCGCAGACGACGCCCAATTCGGCGATGCCGATGACGCTCGACGTGAGCGCTCGGCCGGTGAACAGGTGCGCAACGTCGCGTTGGACGCCCGTGTGCTGGTTGTTCCAGCGGTAGGAGAACGCGTTGAGAAGATCCGACGGTTGGCTGGCAAAGTAGGTCGGCGTCGTCCGCACGATGATCGCGGTGATGGTGTAGGTGATCTCGCAGTCGCGCTGGTAGATCACGTCGATCGCGTTCATCACCGTCATCAGGTCGTTCTGCACCGCGGTCGTCGAGCCCCCCAGTTGGCGGTAGTACGGCTCGTCCGCATCGAGGGCGATCTCGCAAACATCGATGGTGCCGGTGCGCGTGGTCGTCACGAGTCCCGACGGCGGTGGCGGCACCGACAGCCGGCGCTGCATGAAGTCGGTGACGCCGCACGTGTACTGCGGGCCGTCGTACGCCGATGCGCGGTAGACCAGATGCAGATCGGCCGGGCTGCCTGGCAGCGCATCGTGCAGTGGTTGAATGCCGAAGGTCTTGCCGTCGACGTGCACGGTCGCGGTCAGCCGGCCGGCGATGAGACTCGCCGCGACCGGCGCGGCATCGACTCCCGCGACCCGGCCACGGTAGGTGACCGACGGTGGCGCCGGGACCTCGGTCAGTCCCTTGCCGTCGTCGACGAGCAGCTTGAAGTCTGGCGCGCGCAGGTCGTGCGGGCGCAGCTCCAGTCGGCGCAGCGTGCCGTCGAGCAGCACGTTGGTCGTCACGACCCCGTCGCGGTGGTCGAAGGTCAACGACTGCACCGTGCCGTCGCGCAGATGCAGCGCGGCGAGCAGGTCGGCGGGCGGAGTGATCGGGCCCTGCGCGACAACGCCGCAGGGACTGATGGCCATGGCGAGCGCGGCGACGAGCGCAGCCGTCGACCGAAAAGGGCGTAGATGCATGGGGAACAACGGGTCGGGCCGCCGCAGCTTGGGGGGCGCGGCCGAGACCGTCAAGCCGGGAGCGCCGCGGACCTGCAGGCGGCGGCGGCGCTGCGCCGCACCCGTCGGTGCCATGGCCGCGCTTGACCGCGCCGACCCGTTCGGCTCGTCTGCCGCCAGGTCATGACCACCGCGACCGCCGCCGGCAGCCCGAGCTCCTCCCGCGTGGTGTTGTTGGGAGCCATCGCCCTCCTCTTGTTGGTGCCGGTCACCCTGCCCGTGCCGGTGCTGCGCGGCCTGGTGCAGGAGCGGTTCTTGGTCTCGGACTTGCTCACCGCGTGCTTCATGTCGATCAACATGGTCGGCGCGGTGCTCGCCGCACCGATCGCGGGAATGCTCGCCGACCGCGGTGGCCGCCGCGCGCGGTGGATCGCGGCGGCGCTGGTGATCGACGCGGCCTGCTTCGCGGCGATGACCGCCGACCTCACCTTCGCCGCGTTCTTGGCGATCCGCTTCGTCGAGGGGTGTGCGCACATCGTCGCGCTGTCGCTGCTGCTGTCGTTGGCGGCCGCCAGCTCCGGACCCGAGCGGCGCGGCCGCGTGATGGGTGCGGTGGGCGCCGGACTCACGCTGGGGGTCGCGCTCGGCGCACCGCTCGGCGGGGCGTTGGGGCGGGACGATGCGCTGCAGCCGCTGCGCGCCGGGGCGATCGTCTGTCTCGCCACGGCTGCGCTGGTGCTCGTCGTGTTGCCGGACGTGCGCTCCACTTCGCGGCGGCCCAGCTTGCGGGCGATCGTGGCGACCCTGCGCCGCGAGCGCGGGCTCTGGGCGCCGCTGTCGTTCGCCTTCGCCGATCGATTCACCGTCGGCTTCTTCACCACGGTCTTTCCGCTCTACGTGCAGCGCGTGCACGCCCTGCCGGTCGAGCGCGTCGGATTGTTGCTGGGGTTGTTCTTGGGGCCGTTCGCCCTGCTGTCATACCCGGCTGGCCGACTGGCCGAACGGCGGGTGCCGGCGCATCTGGTGATCGCCGGCAGTGCGATCTACGGCGCGTTGGTGGTGACGCTGGGGTGGTGGCCGTCGTCGGCATTGCCGTACTTGATGGTCGGCCTCGGCGTGACGTCGGCAGTGATGTTCGTGCCCTGCCTGATCAGCACCAGCGAGGCGGTCTCCGGCGACGTGCGCTCGACGGCGCTGGGCGCGTTCAACGCCGCGGGGTCGCTCGGCTTCATCGTCGGACCGCTGGTCGGTGGCATGGTGGCGCAGGAGGTCGGGGCCGTGCACGGTCTGCACCAGGGCTACCGGATGTCGTTCGTCGTCGCCGGGCTTGCCGAGCTGTTGTGCGTGCTGCTTGCCGGCCGTGCGTTGTTGCGCGCGGCGAGGCTGCGGGGTCGCGCGGCGCCCGGCCGATGAACCCCACTCGAGAATGGTCTACAGTCGCCGGTCGCCATGAACCCGACCGACACCGACACGCAGTCTGCTGCCGCCCGCCTGCTCGCGCTCGAAGAACGCTACGCCGCGCACAACTACCATCCGCTCGACGTCGTCCTCAGCCGCGCCGAGGGCCCTTGGGTCTGGGACGTCGACGGCAGGCGCTACCTGGACTGTCTGTCGGCGTACTCCGCGGTCAACCAGGGCCACAACCACCCGCGCATCGTCGCCGCGCTCGTGGAGCAGGCGCAAAAGCTGGCGCTGACGTCGCGGGCGTTTCGCAACGACCGCTTCGGCCCGTTCTGCGAGAAGCTGTGCGGGCTGCTGGGCTTCGACCGCGTGTTGATGATGAACACCGGCGCAGAAGCGGTGGAGACCGCGATCAAGGCGGCGCGCAAGTGGGGCTACGAGATCAAGGGTGTGGCGCCGGGTGCTGCCAAGATCATCGTCTTCGACGGCAACTTTCACGGCCGCACGACGACGATCGTCGGCTTCTCCGATGACCCGCTGGCCAACAGCGGCTACGGGCCGTTCGCGCCGGGCTTCGTCAGCGTGCCGTACGGCGACGCGGACGCCGTCGAGCAGGCTTTCGACGACGATGTGGTCGCGGTGCTGGTCGAGCCGATCCAGGGCGAGGGCGGCGTCGTCATGCCGCCAGCGGAGTTCCTGCCGAAGCTGCGCGCACTCTGCGACGCGCGGCAGGCCCTGTTGATCTGCGACGAGATCCAGTCCGGCTTGGGGCGTGCCGGGGAGTGGTTGGCGCACACCGCCGCGGGGGTGCGCGCCGACGCGGTCACCATCGGCAAGGCGCTCTCGGGTGGGCTGTATCCGGTTTCCGCCTTCCTCGCGAGCGAAGCGGTGATGGCGGTCTTCACGCCGGGCACCCACGGCTCGACCTACGGCGGCAACCCGCTGGCCTGCGCGGTCGCCGAAGCCGCGTGCGATGTGCTCGTCGAGGAGCGGTTGGTGGAGCGCTCGGCCGAGCTGGGGGCGTGGTTCCTGGATGCCCTGGCCGGCCTCGGTGCGGACACGGTTGCCGAGGTGCGCGGCGCCGGGCTGTGGGCCGGCGTCCAGCTGCTGGAGGAAGCCGGCGGAGCCCGTCGCTACTGCGAAGCGCTGCGCCGCGAGGGCATCCTCGCCAAGGAGACCCATGTCCACACCATCCGCTTCGCGCCGCCGCTGGTGATCGAGCGCGCCGATCTCGAATGGGCCGTCGACCGCATCGGCACCGTGCTGAACGGCGGCTGAACGCGCTCAGCGCAGCTCGAGCCGCACCGTCTGCGGCGGCGCCGCCGCGTCGACGTGCAGTGTCCGTTCGGCGCGCAGGCCGCCGGCCTCGACCAGCACGGTGTAGCTGCCCGGCGCCAGTGCGCAGTCGAGCTGCGCGCTGGCCCGGCCCCGGGTGTTGTGGATCCGCGCCACGACCGGGCGCCCATCCGCGACCACGCGAAACCGCACGTCGTGCATCCCCTCGCTCGGCAGGGCGGCCTGCAGCGTGTGTGGAATGCCGGCGGCGATGGACAGTGCGGCAGTCGTCTCCCGGCCGGCGACCACCTCGACCGGTACGGATGCGGCGGCCGCGCCCGTGCCGGTCAGTGCCATTCGGTAGCGGCCCGGCGGCGCCAGGTCCGACACCAGCGCACCGTCGCGCTCGCGCATGGATGCGATGAAGGCACCGTCGTCGAACAGGCTGACGTAGGCCTTCTCCGGCAGCGGGGCGTCGAGAGGCACGCGCACCGTGCCGCCTTCCACCAGCTGGAGGACGCCCACGTCCCAGGTTTCTTCCGACGCGAGCGCGCGCCACGGTGTGCGCAGAGTCGGGTAGTCGTCGCTGCGGACCACGAGGCGGTAGGTTCCCGGCTGCAATCGCTCCATCGAGAACGCGCCCGTGTCGGCGTCGGTGGTGTCGACGCGTCCGCCGGTGGCTCCGCGCTTCGACGGGGACACGCGGACGTTGGCTGCCGGAGTGCCGTCCGGTCGGAGCACGACGCCGCGGATGCCGGCGTCGGCGACCAGCCTCTGACCCGCCACGACCAGCGGCCCGGCGCGCGGGTCGACCGCGCTGCGCTGCACGGTCTCCAGATGGCGGCTGCGGATGGTGATCTCCAAAGTCCCGTTCTCGGGGCAGTTGGCGACCTCGAACGAGCCGTCCGGTTCGGTGTATGCATGCCCCCACCAGCGGGTGCCGGGGTCGCTGGGCCGCGCCTCGACGATCGCACTCGCGACCGGCTCGCCGCCTGCCGTCACGCGGCCGCGCAGCACGACGCCGCGCGACAACACGGGGCTCCATTCGACGGTCTCGCCGTGGACGAGCTGCAGCGTGGCGGCGGCCTTGCCGTGGTCGTCGTGCGCGGCGCGGACCTCGACCGCGCCGGCGCTGCCGCCTTCGAGGGTGAAGCGGCCGTCGCGATCGGTGAAGGTGCGCAGGTGCTCCGGCTGTCCCCATTCGCCGGCTTCCACCTCGACGCGGCGCAGTGGGTTGCCGTCGGCGTCCGTCACGGTCCCCGCGCAGCGAGGTGCCAAGTCGAGGGAGACGTCGACGCTGACGTCGGCCAGCTCGACCGCGTGCACGGTCCCCCGCCAGACGGCGAAGCCTTCCGCCCGTACCGCGACGCGCTGCTCTCCGGCGGCGACGCCGACGACCTGAAACTCACCTTCACTGTCGGTGCGGACCTCGGCCGGCCACGGCTTGCTCTCCCGGCTGCCGGCCAGTCCGCGGAACTCGCCATCGCCCAACCAGACGATCGCCCCGGCCACCGGCGCGCCGGTCGGCGAGCGCACGATGCCGCGCACCGTGCCGCCGCGCTGATCCATGACCAGGCGCACCTCGAGGACTCCGCCGCGGCTGCCGCTGCTGTAGCGCAGCGGCGTCGCTGCGTAGCCCGCCGCCCGCGCGGCGATGTGGAAGGCGTGCGGGACCGCGCGGATCGAGAAGCGACCCGCCGCGTCGGTGGTCGTCGCGCGCTCGATACCGCGGTCCGAGCGGGCGAGCGGGGCGGTGTAGACCTCGGCGCCACCGATGCCGACCCCGTCGGCGTCGACCACCACGCCCTTCACCGTCAACCCACCTTCCAGGGTGACTTCGAGATCCGAAGTCTCGCCGGGGGTGATCTCGAAGCGGTGCATCTCCGGCTCTCGGGTGAACTCGGCCACGCCGGCCCCGCCGGGGAGTTCGGTGAACGTCGCGATCCCGGCGCCGTCGGTGCGCGCGCGCAGCTCGCCGTAGGCACGGTCGACCAGGCCGCGGTGCGTGATCAGTACCAGGACGTCGTCCGCGGGGGTGCCGTCGGCGTACTGCAAGACGACGCGCAGGTCTCCGGTCATCGGCGCCGGCTCTTGTGCCGCTGTGGCGATGGCCGCGCGGCGTGTCGGCTCGGCGGGCGCGTCGGTGACGGGCCTTTGTGTGCCTGTCATCGCGGACGCTGGTGGCGGGGCCGCAGGCTGGCGTCCGGGATCGCCCGTCGGCGGAGTGCTGGTCGCGATCCAAAGCAGGCCTGCGGCGGCGGCGGCGCAGCCACCGGTGAGGAGGAGAGTCTTGGTGTGCGTAGCCATGGCGAGCAAGCCGAACGTCGGCAGCGGGGAAACGGGTCGCGGCGCGGGCCCACGCCGGGTGAGCGGCGACAACGCCATCAACCACGCCTTGCGGTCGCCGCCGTGCGCGGCGTCGAGCCGCGCGCGCAGGCGCAGCAGCGCGTCGCGCAGACGGTTCCAAACGTGGCTCACCGGCAGGCCGAGCTCGGCGGCGATGCGGCGCGGTGGCAGTCCCTCGAAGTAGCGCAGGACGACGACGTCGCGCATCGGCGGCGGCAGACTGTCGACCGCGGCCACCAGCGCCCGGCGCTGCTCTTCGCGTTCGGCCAGCTCGGCCGAAGAGGGGACCCGCTCGCGGGCCGCCGCGGTGCGTTCGCGCGCCGCGCGCCGCGCGCCCTCGCGCCGCGCATTGCTGGCGGCCCGCCGCGCGATGCGGGCCAGCCAGGAGCGCACGTCGCGGATCGGCGCTCGCCCGGCGGCGAGCGCCTGCAGAAACGTCTGTTGCACCAGGTCGTCGCCGTCGCCGGCCGCCAGGTCGCGCGCCAGCGCGCGCACGAACGGCGTCTCCCTGAGCAGCCGTTCGACGTCGACGGTGGAGCGCGAGATCATCACCAACAGGACACCGCCGAGTCCGGATCCTGTACGCGATTCACGAGTTTGTCGCCACGCCGCCGTGCGAGCGAGGGTTCAGAGCAGGTGGCCCACCAGCAGCGAGGCGCCGGCGATCCCCGCCGCGATGAGCAGTAGGCCCAGGCCGGCGCGCACGATCGCCAGACCGAGACCGATCTTGCGCAGAACGAACGATGGTTCGTGGTCCAGGCTCATCGAGAAATGCAATCGTCCGGCGAGGGGGCATCGTAGCAAGTCCCGATGGACAGCGTCCGGGGCGGCCGTAGCGTTCGGAGCGTGATGACCGAGCGCTGCCGATCTCTCGCCGCCTGTGCGTGTGCGGTTCTCGCCCTGCTGGTCGGTGCCGGCGCGTGCACCGACGATGGGGTGCCCGCCGGCGAGCCGCCAACGGCGGGTCCGGCGCGCAGTGCCCCGGGGGAGCCGGTCCGCGACCGCGGTCGCGCCGGCTTCTGGTTCGATGCGGCGCGCGTCGCCGACGAGTCGCTCGAGGCGGCGCGGGACGGGCGCGTCGCCGACCTGGCCAACTTGCCCTACACCCGCGGCAGCAACAGCGCCCCCGATGACGATCGGGTGACCTACCTGGACCTCGAGGGCGCGCAGCCGGGGCTCACCCTCGTCGTGTCCGGCCACGAGCCGCACGCCGCGGTGATCGATCTCAAGGGCAACGTCTTGCACGAGTGGAGTTATCCGTTCGAGGAGGCGTGGCCGGACACCGACGACCTGGAGCGCTGGCGAGTCGAGAACAGCTTCTGGCGGCGCGTGCACGTCTTTCCCAACGGCGACCTGCTGGCGATCTACGAGGACACCGGCATCGTCAAGCTCGACCGCGACTCCAAGCTCTTGTGGCGGCGGGCCAACCGCGCGCACCACGATCTGTGGGTCGCGCCCGACGGCCGCATCTACGTGCTGACGCGCACCCATCACCTCGAGCCGCTGCCGGCGCGGGTGCGCAAAGGCACCGGCGGTAGGCGAGCGCCATTCCTCGAGGATTTCGTCACCGTTCTGTCCCCGGACGGGGACGAGCTGTCGTCGGTCTCGGTCTTCGACTGCGTGCGGAACTCGCCGTATGGCTCGCTCGTGCATTTCGCGCCCGCCGAGGACGATATCTTCCACACCAACACGCTCGAGATCATGACGGGTGCGTTTGCCGACCGGCACCCGCTCTACGCGGCCGGCAACGCACTGATCTCGATCTCGACGATCCAGACGATCGCCGTGCTGGATCTGGAGCGGCAGACCACGGTGTGGGCGATGACCGGGCTGTGGGTGTTCCAGCACCAGCCGACGGTGGTGGAGGAGGGTCGAATCCTGGTGTTCGACAACGCGGGCCTCGGCGCGCGATCGCGCGTCATCGAGGTGGATCCGGTGACGCAGAGGATCCACTGGGTGTTCGGCGACGATCCCTCGGTCGGGTTCTGGTCGCACATCCTCGGCTCCAACCAGCGGCTCGCCAACGGCAACACCCTGATCACCGAGTCGGTTCGCGGACGTGCGTTCGAGGTGACCCCGGGCAAGGAGGTCGTCTGGGAGTACCTCAATCCACACCGCGCCGGCGCCCAGCGCGAGTGGATCGCGACCCTGTTCGAAGCGGTGCGACTCCCCGAGGGCTATTTCGCCGGCCAGTTTGCCGCGCTCGAGGCGCAGCTGCAGGACGCGGAGGCGGTGCCGCTCGAAGGTGTCGATGCGCTGCTGCGCGGGCGCGACGGCAAGTGACCGTCGCCTCTACCGTGGCGGTGGCGCGAACGCCTTGCGCGCGCGCTCGACGCGCCGTCGCGTACCGCAGCCGGGGACGTGGTCGTTGACCAGGCCCATCGCCTGCATGAACGCGTACGCCGTGGTCGGCCCGACGAAGGTCCAGCCGCGGCGCTTGAGGTCGGCGGCGAGCCGTCGGGCGTCATCGGTGGTCGCCACCACGCCGCGGTATCGCCGCGCCGGCTCGAAGCCCCAAAAGTAGCGCGCCAGGCTGCCGTGCTCGTCGATCAGCTCGAGTGCGCGGCGCGCGTTGTTGATCGTCGATTCGATCTTGCCGCGGTGGCGCACGATGCCGGCATCGCGCAGGAGCCGGTCGACGCTGCGCTGGTTGAAGCGGGAGACCGCGGCCGGATCGAAGCCGCGGAACGCTCGTCGGAACGCGTCGCGCTTGCGCAGGATGGTCAGCCAGCTCAGGCCGGACTGAAACCCCTCCAGGCAGATCTTCTCGAACAGGCGCCGGTCGTCGTCGACGGGGAAGCCCCACTCCTCGTCGTGATAGGTGACGTAGTCCTCCGCGGTGCCGCACCACCAGCAACGGACCGCGCCGTCGGCCGCGGTGCGCAGCCGCTCGGCGGTGGCATCGGGGTCGGGTTGGGGCTCCGGGTCGTTCACCGGTCGCCGCGCTGCGAGTCGTCGGTGTCCTGCGCGTGGCGCCGCTTCGCCATGACGCCGCTCGCGATCTCCCACGCCTCGCGCAGGTCGCGGTCGACGAGATTGGGCCAGTCGGCATCCGGCGCCGCGCGCAGCTCCGCGGCCCAGGCGCGCTGTTGTGGCGACAGCACCGCGTCCACGTCGCCGCCGCGGCGCAGACGGGCGTTGACGCGCACGGCCTGCGCCTGCGTCAGCGGCAGCGCCCGCAACGGCGAGTGGAACAGCCCGTACTTGGGCTCACCGTCCGCGCGCAGGCCGCCGGGCGACGGTTTGGCGAGCGCGCCGACTGCGGCGGCAGCCGCGGTCTGTTGGGCGTCGGTCGTGGTGTAGATGTGCTGCGCGCATTCCTTGTTCACCGCCGTGCGCAGCAGGTCGGCGAACGACAGGCGGCGCGGATCGAACTGCACCTCGACGACTTCGTGTCCTTCGAGGAACGCCGCCCGGGTCGCCACCACTCCGTCGAGGAGGCCGAACTCGGCCTCGCCGACCCAGAATCAACCCATGCCGAAGATCGCGGTCTCCACGCCGCGCGCGTGGCTGGCTTCTTCGCTGGCGAGCAGTCGCAGCCAGCCCGGCGCGCTGTCGCCGAGACCGGCCACCATTCCCGCGGCCAGCGCTGCGGTGGTCCAGGCATTGGCGATGCGCGGCACCAGGTCGGTGCGGTCGGCGGCGACGATGCGCACCACCGGGTTGTTCCAGGCGCGCTCCTCGAACGCGCGCCGCACCGCGTCATCGGCGTCGCCTTCGGTGTTGTTGTAGACGCAGACCGGAGTGAACAAGGTCTCGGCCGCCTCGACGATCAGGGGGTGGCTCAGCACGTGAGTCCCGTAGTCGACGCAGGTCTTTCAACCGGGGACCTCTTGGAACAGCACCAGCAGCGGGCGGTCGTGGGCCTTGGCGTCCGCCGTGGCGGCGTCGAAGTCGCGGAACCACGACACCGCGCCGAGCTCGGCCGGCTGGGCGGCTCGGTTGGTGCGCTCTTGGGCCGCGGCCGCGCCGATCAGCGCGGCGCCGATCGCGACGGTGGCAGTGGCAGTGTGCATGGCCCGAGCATAGCCGCCCCTTGTGTACAGGTGGCCACCTCCGCGGACTCATCGGTGAGCCGTCTGTTCAGAAGGCGAAGGCCAGCTGGACGACGGCGCCCCAGGTGTCGTTGCCGGCGGTCATGCCGGTGATGTCGATGTAGAGCAGCTCGAGCGGCGAGAAGCCGAGACCCGCCGTGTACAGATCATCGAGGCCGTCCTCGAAGTCGTGGCTGTAGCCGCCGCGCAGCTGGAGGAAGTCGCCGAAATCGAGCTCGGCGCCGATGCGGAACGACTGCGTGGTGTCGGCGAGCTCGAAGCGCTCGATGTCGACGACGTCGATGTCGGCGGCGATCGTCAGCAGATCGGTGGCGAACGCGACCCCCGCCGTCACGCGGGGATGCACGTGGTAGGTGAACGCGTTGCCGTTGGTGGTGACCGTGCGGTATTCCTCCTCGATCAGGTTCCGTCCGGCGATGCCGAGCGTGAGCTGGGGGATCGGGCTGAACGCGGCACCCAGATCGAGGTTGAAGCCGAGGTCGTCGTTGCGGAACTGGTCGTCGTCGAACTCTTCGTTCTCGAAGGTGTCGACGTTGACCGAGTAGTTGAACGTGTCCACCCGCTGCAGCTTGGGGGTGACTCCGATCGACAGGCTCGGTCCGCCGAAATCGACTTCGTGCGCGAACGCCAGGCCGACGTCGGTCAGCGCGGCGGCGAGCACGACGCCTTCGGATTGGATGTTGTCGAGGTCGCCGGGGTTGGTGGCGGTGGCGATGCGCACCAGATCGCCGGGGTCGACATTGACGAACGCCTGGCCGTCGATCTGGCTCGCCACGAACAGCGAGATGGACAGTGCTTCCGAGGGAAACGTCAGTGCGAAGCCGCCGCCCGCGCTCGAGTGCGCGGTCCGGCCGCCGAGCGACTGCAGCTGTGCCGCCAGGGACAGCAGCTCGGCCGGGGTCGCCGTGCCGCCGGCGTTGAGCCGGTCTTGCAGGTCCGTCAGCGACGCTTGAAAGTCGTCGATCGCGTCGATCAGTCCATCGCGGTCGTCGACCAGCGCGCCCAGGGTCGGCAGGGCGATGCCGAACGCGGTTTCCCCATCGGCGCGGGTGATCAGCGCGGGGTTGGTCATCGCCGCGGTGATCCAGCGGGTCGACGCGACGCCGGCGCCGCCCATGGCGCGGTTGCGCGCCTCGAACGGCTGGGCTGCTGCGGCGGCGCTGAGGAGCGTGGCCAGCAGCGCGGCGGCGGGTCCGGAGTGGGGGGGAACGGGGGAGAGTGGGGTTCGCACGGCGACGGGCACCTCCTTTGTGTCCTGTTCCCTGTTTCGGCCGGAATCGCCCTTGGCATGAGGTGTTGGCTCGCTTCCGGGGCCGGAACCCCCCGCGCGGGGGGTGCTCGAGGGGCAGCCGGGCGCCCGATCCACGGTTGCGGCGGTCACCCGGGCATCGCTCTAGACTAGATCTCCTCGATGCGCCCCGAACGCTACGCCCGGGTTCGCCGGCTGTTCCACGCCGCCCGCGAGCTGGAGCCCTCCGAACGAATGGTCTTCCTGGCGCAGGCGTGTGCAGATGCGCCCTCGGTGCAGGCGGAGGTCGAGGACTACCTGGGCGCGGAGAACGAGCGCTCGGGTCTGACCACGTGGACGCCGCAGCGGATGGCCGCAGCGGTCGACGCCGGCGCGGCGCCGGCCGATTCGGTGATCGGCGCCCTGCAGATGCGCACGGGCTGGACGCTGGAGGTGCGGCTGCGTCCGCCGGAGAAAGAGGCGCCGGCGCGGGCGGAGCTCGAGGCGCCGAGCCGTCGTTACGAACTGACCGGTGAGATCGCCGCCGGCGGGGTCGGGGTCGTCTACCGCGGCCGCGACCGCGATCTCGGTCGCGAGGTCGCGATCAAGGTGCTGCGGCCCAAGCTGCGCGACGATCCGTCGATGGTGCAGCGCTTCGTCCAGGAGGCGCAGATCTGCGGCCAGCTGCAGCACCCGGGCATCGTCGCCGTGCACGAGCTCGGCCTGCGCGCCGACGGCGTGCCGTTCTTGGCGATGAAGCTGATCCAGGGCCAGACGTTGGCGGAGCGATTGCGCGAGCGCCGCGCCGGGTCCGGCGAGCTCGGTCGGTTGCTGCTGATCTTCGACCAGGTCTGCCAAGCGGTCGCCTACGCGCACGCGCGCGGAGTCGTGCACCGCGATCTCAAGCCATCCAACGTGATGCTGGGCGCGTTCGGTGAGGTGCAGGTCGTCGATTGGGGGCTCGCCAAGGTGCTGGGAGAGCGGTCGAGCGTCGGCGCTCCCGAGGTCACCACGGTCACCGACGCCGGCGGCGGGGTCTCGGTGGTCGGCGCCGCCCTCGGGACGCCGGCCTACATGGCTCCCGAGCAGGCGCGTGGCATGCAGGAGGACGTCGATGAGCGCGCCGACGTGTTCGCCTTGGGGGCGATGCTGTGCGAGATTCTCACCGGCGCGCCGCCACACGACGGCGAGGCCGGTGGCGTCAGCGTCGACCAGGCGGCGCGCGCGGACCTGCGACCGGCATACCGGCGGCTGCGGGAGTGCGCGGCCGAGCCGGCTCTGCAACGGCTGGCGATCCGCTGCTTGGCCGTCGAGCGCGACCGCCGGCCGCGCTCCGCCGAGCGCGTCGCCGCCGCCATGGCGCAGTATCTGGTCGCCGTCGAAACGCGGGCGCGCAAGGCCCGAGTGCGGGCGGCCGCGGCCAAGCAGAAGGCCGCGCAGGAGCGCATCGCCCGCGACCGCGAGGTGAAATCGATGGCGTCGGTCGCCGCCCGCGTGCGGGCGGTCGGCGAACGGCGCGCCGCGCGGTTGCGCACCGCGATCATCACCCTCGTCGCGGTGATGATCGGCGCCGGAGTGCCGCTCGGGGTCGCCTGGCAGGCGCGCGAGCGCGCCCTGACCGGCGGCGCTCGGCTCGAGTTCGAGCTGGCGCTGCGCCAGGCGGAGCGGTTGGCCGATGCCGAGGCGAGCGAGGCGCGCTTGACCGAAGCACAGACGACTCTCGTGCGGGCGACCCGCCTGGCCGGGCTGCCGATCGGCATCGCCGAGGACCAGGTGGCGCATGCCGAGCAGCTACTCGCCGATGTGCGCGTTCGCCGCGCGGAGCTGGTCGCGGCCGCGGCCCGCCAGCGAGAGGTCACCGCGCTGCGGCGCGGCCTCGACCTGCTCTGGGTACCCGACACCGTGATCGCGGGCGCCGAGCAGTGGTCGGTGGAGCGCGCCCGCGAGTTGGACCTGGCCTACGTCGATCGGTTTCGGCGCCACGAGATCGCGGTCGACCACCGACGTGCTGCCGACGTCGTGGCGCGCTTGGGTGGCGTCGCCGACTCCGCCATGGCGGCGCACTTCGCGGCGTGGGCGCGCCTGCGCCGCCGCGCCCTCGAGGCCGACCGCGGGCCGCCGACCGGAGATCCCGTGCACCTGCTCGAGATCGCGTCCGCGCTCGAGGCCGACGCCGCGTGTCGCGACTTGATGCGGTTGTTGGTCGCCTCCGGCGGGCGCCCCGAGGCGTTGTCGGCTTGGCTGGAGCGACGCGGCGTCGACCGCTTGCCGCCGGCGTCGGCGTGGTTGGTGAGCGCGTGGTGCGATGAGCGCGGTGATCTCGCGCTGGCGACGGAGGTGGCGGCGGCGGCCTGCCGCCGCGCGCCGGGCGATCTCGCGTGTCTGTTGCGGCTCGGCCTGGCAGCCGAACGGAGCGGCGTCGCGGGCGCACCGCAGGCGCTGTCGGCGTGGAGTGCGGCGGCGGCGTTGGTGCCCGAAGATCCGGGCGTGCGCCTGCGGCTCGCCGCCAGTCTCGCAAGGGTGGGACAACAGGAGGCTGCCGTCCGCACCTTGGACGCGCTGCTGGAGTGGCGTCCGCGCGATGCCGCTGCGCTGCGGTTGCGGCGGTCGTGGTCGGAGCCGGAGGCCGAGAAATGACCGAGGTCCCCACCAGCGACCCCATGGATCTGGCGGCGCGCCTGCGCGCGCGGCCCGACGCAGCGGACGAGTTGGTCCCCCAGCTGTACGAGCAGCTGCGTCGGGTGGCGGCGAGCCGGCTGCGGCGCGCCGATCACGCGGTCGGCCTGCACCCCACCGAGCTGGTGCACGAGGCGTACCTGCGCATGGCCGACCAGAGCGGGTTGGACGCGGCGGCGCGCTCGCGGTTCTTCGCGGTCTCGGCGCAGGTGATCCGCAACGTCTTGGTCGATGCCGCGCGGCGTCGCGGTGCCGCCAAGCGCGGCGGTGGCATCGCCGACGTGCCGCTGGGCGAGGACGAGCCGCACCCCGGCCGCGCGCCGATCGACGTGTTGGCCTTGGATGAGGCGCTGGCGCGCCTGGCGGCGTTGGACGCGCGGCAAGCGCAGGTGGTCGAGCTGCGCTTCTTCGGCGGGCTGACCTGCGAGGAGGTCGCCGAGGTGCTGGGCCTGTCGCGACGCACCGTGCAAGCGGATTGGAGCATGGCGCGCACCTGGCTGCGCCGCGCGCTGGAGTAGTCGTACGAGGTCATTCGATGCACGTGAACACCGGTCCGACGCGCGCCAGCTTGATGCCACGATCTCGTAGATGACATCGAACTCGGGACAGTGGTAGCGGCCCAGCATGTCCGCGACTTCGATCGTCTGCGTCTCGTCTGCGCCGGCTGGTTTCGCTCGACGATGGTTGCCCCGAGGGTGTAGCCGGGATCAGCTCCCCGCCGCGCGTGATGGCAACCGAGAAACCGGGGAGTCGCGCTGGTTCCACGGTTCGCCGATTTGGTCGATCGCGGCGCGCTGGTCGTCGGACAGCCCTTGGGCGGCCAGGCCCGCGGCCGACGTCAACAGCGTGAAGGCGAACGCGACGTGGCTGGCGGGGGGCGAGGCAGGCATGGCCCCATCATGGGTTCGTGGCACCCGAAGGGCACGGTGTGTCACGGGCGCACACGAGGGGCGTCTTGTCACCCTGCCGTAACGCGGGGGCGCGGGCGGCGCCGGCGCGCGGAATGGGACCGCATGGAACACCGATTGCGACGCGGTAGCGCATGAACCGAGCAGTCTCGAAGTGCACGCTCCTCGCGATGGTCTGCGTCACCGCCACCTTCGCCACCGCTCAAGGCCCGTTTCGCAAGACGCGGTTCGCGACGATGCCTTTCACTGGCGGTGGCTACGATCTGGCGGCAGGAGACGTTGACGGCGACGGTGACGCCGACCTCGTCATCGGTGGCGACCATAAGGACAACCTGCTGTTCCTCAACGACGGGCGTGGCCGCTTCGTTGACGCGACGCAGGGCCGGCTGACGACGCCGCCGCCGCCGCCGACCTCGATCTTCGGCAACGCCACCTACGCGGTCGATCTCACCGACATCGATGGTGATGGCGATCTCGACCTGTTGCTGGTCAACGACCACAACTTGCCGGACCGCGTGCACGTGAACAACGGTACCGGAGTGTTCACCGACGTGTCCGCCACTGCGTTGCCGCCGAACGCGGATTGGAGCGTGGATCAGGTGGTCGCAGATTTCGACCGCGATGGCGATCCTGACTGGTTGGTCCGGCACGGTGCGGGGCTTCGCTACTACCAGAACAACGGTGCCGGCGTGTTCACCGACACAACCGCGGTGAGCATCCCCGCCGGCATTGGCGGTGGCTCCTGGGAGTTCACTGGCAGCATGGCTGCCGATCTCGATCAGGACGGCGACCTCGACGTTGTCTGCCCGAACTCCTCCGGGGAACCGCTCTTGCTCGTCAACCAAGGTGCCGGCACCTTTGCTCCGGCTCCCACCGGCACGCTGCCGCCGGGAATCCAAGGAGGGGGCTACGCGGCGGACGTGGACGGCGACGGTCGCGTCGACCTGGTCCTGAGGAAAGGCGGCTTGTTCTTCCGCAACTTGGGTGGTCTCACCTTTGCTGCGCCGGTGACTGTCGGGTTCTGGCCAACGTTCGCGGCGGTCGACTACGACGAGGACGGCGACGCCGACCTCCTGTCGCGCGGAGTTGTGTACCGCTACGACGGAGCGCTGGGCTTCACCAGCGTGGCGACGCCGGAAATGGTGCTCGCCGGACCCGCATTGGCTCTGGCCGACGTGGACGGAGATCGCGACCTCGACGTGGTCCTGCGGGGCGTCGTGTTCCCATGCTTCCAACGCCAGCTCGACGCGAGTGCGGCTCCATCACGCGGGATGGCCTACAGTGTCGATGTCTATGCGCCGACCGACTCGCCCGCGATCCCGGTGCTGCCGTTCGTCGCTGCGGGCTCGACAGCGGTCGCGATCGCCGGCCTCGGCACGCTGCGGCTCGCTCCGGCGTCAGTGGTGGCGATGCCCGTGATCACTGCGCAAAGTGGCGTTGGCCGGGCCGCCTGGCCGATCCCGGCGAACCCCGCGATCCTTGGTGCGGAGCTGGATGTGCAGGCCGTCGTCCTGGACCCTCGTCGACCGGCGGTGCTCGGCAACGCGTTGCAGGAGTTCGTTCAGTAGGCCGGAGCCTGGCGCGGAGCGACGCCCCCCGATAGGCTCGATAGACCGACGGCGGCGACCGCCGCGAATCGGGGGCTCCCAATGCGTCAGTTGATTGCCGTGCACGGAATCGGGTCCCATCAGCCCGACTTTCACAGCTCTTGGGAAGCGCGATTGCGCGCGCAGCTGCCCGACCTCGACTTCGAGGTCCGCGGCCTGTTTTGGGCCGACCTGAAGCAGCGCATCGTCGACCGCTATCCCATTGTCAGCCCACGGTTGGCGTCCGCGTTGGACCGCATCGGTATCGGCGCTGCCGACGAATTCCGCAAGAGCGACGCCTATCAGGTGATGCGCGAGACTCTTCTGGACGTGTTCGCCTATTCGCTGTTGCACGACATGCGCCACATGCTGCAGACCGACGTGCTGCTGCGGTTGATGGAGCTGACGCGCGGTGACGGGGGCGAGAGCATCATCGTCGCGCACTCGCTCGGCGCCGCGCTGATGGTGCACGTCGCCGCCCTGCAGCGACGCGTCGACGGGCGGGTTCCGCATGGGGGACTGGTGCTCCTGGCACCGCCGCTCGGCATTCGCTCGCCGGTCTCTGCGATTCCCGATCCTCTCGCAGTGACCCCCGACAGTGCTCGGCCGACCGGCCTCGCTGGGGGGTTGGAGCAACACTTGGCGCACGAGCGGCTCGATTGGGTCGAAGGCCGTAGCTACGACGACGAGCTGAGCGAGGACCAGCGCCACGCGATCCTCGAGCAGGTCGCCCAGGATTGGATCGCGGTCGGCCGGCGCGCACTGCACTTCTGCGTCAATCGCAACGACATGGTTTGCAGCGACGTCCGGTTCGAGCTCCTGGATCGGCGCCGCGACGTGGTGCCGATCAAACAGGGATTCGATGCCGACGAGGTCGCGATCTTGAACGCCGTGGCCAACTACCACGAGTTCGAGTTCGGTGCACCAAAGGTCGATCAGGTGAGTGAGAATCACGACGTGCTGACTTACCTCGAGCAGCCGGCGGTGACCGGGGTGCTGCGCGCTTTGATCGAGGAGGGCGCATGAGGACGCTCGGTTTCTCCGGCGCCGGCTTGCTGATCGCGACGCTCCTCGCCGGCTGCAGCGCGTGGCCGCGCGAAGTGGCGCCGGAGACCCGCGCGGCGGTGACCCGGCCGGTGCGCGACGTCCTCGCACCGTATCTTGATGGTCTGCGGCAGTTGGTGGCAGCGCTGCCCGACCCAGCGAATGGCGACGATCCGGGCGATCGGCTGGCGCTGGTCGCAGCGCGCGCGCGCGGCAATGCCCTGGTGCGCGATGCCGAGGCCGCCCGGCGACTCCTGGCCGCTGGCGAGCCCACCCTCGGGGTCATCGAGTCGCTGAAAAACCACCGTGCCCAACACCTCGCGCCGCCCTGGCGCGTCCTCGAGCTCGCGGAGGACCAGCGCAATGCCGGGGCGGCGTTCGGCGCGCGCTTCACTCAGCCGGAGCGGAAGCTCTGGGAGGCGGCCGGCGGCCCGGGTGATCTGCTTGGTGACGAGCTGTTGGTGCCGTACCTCGAGCGCCGGTCGGCACTGTTCGACCGCAAGTACTTCCACGACCCCGACGACCAGGGCGGCAACTTCATCGAGGGCTGGCTCAACAGTCGTCTGGCGTGGTTTCGCTCGGCGCAGATCGGTGACCCGGGTTGGGAAGCCAGCGCCGGCGTGTCGCCGTGGGAGGGGATCGCGCGGCTGGAGCCGATCGGCAGCCTCGATGGGCAGGGATCGCTCGGCATGATGGCCGCGCTCGGCACGACGTATCACTTCTTTCCTGCTGCGGGCGCCACCGAGTCCGGCGCACCGCGGGCGGAGGAGGGTGGCCTGTTGGCCGACTGGCTGCAGCGCGCCGGCCTGCGCGCCGGCGTCGGCGTCTCCGAGCGCGACGGCGAGACCGTCGATCTGCTGTTGGGCGCCGGCGTGCAGCTGCGGTCGTTGACGGTGTGGGGGCTTTGGAATCCCGAGGAGGACGAGTTTTCGGTCGGCTTCGGCGCGGCGGACTTCCGCTGGGTCACGGAGGCGTTGACCGTCTTCGAGTGATGCCGCGTCGCGTGCGGACGTGTCGTCAGGGTTGCTGCACCAGGATCGAGCCTAGATTGCGCCGGTCGCCATCGGCATCCTGCGCGACCAGCGTGTAGCGACCCTGCAGGAGCTCGAGCTCGGTTGCACCACCCTCACGCAACACGCGCCGTGCGACGCGTTGGTCCCCGTCGAACACGCTGACCACGCTTCCCGGGGCCAGACCGAAGGCGCCCAAGTCGACGATCCCGTACTGACCGCTCACCTTGTCGGACGCGATCTCGAGTCGAGCCGAGTCCACGGTCCGGGTCGCGATCCACTGGGTCGACACCCGTCCCGCACCCGAGCGTCGCCGGTCGGCGATCCGCACCTCGCCCTCCAGAGCATCCAGCGAGAACACGAAGACACCTCGGTGGTCCGTGCGGCCGCGTTGGCGCTTGCTGCCCGCGCTCCACGTGACCAGCGCCCCTCGCCAGGCTTGACCCCTTGCGTCGCGCACGCTGCCGGTCACCTCCACGCCCTTTGCTCGCAGATCCACGCAGAGCCTTTGCTCGCCCTCTGCAACGGCCACCGCCATCGTCGTCGTGACTCCGTCGTGCCGCGACACGACCGCTGTCCATTGTCCTGCGCCGATGCCGTGATACTCCGTGTGGCGTTCTCCGCGCTCCGCGGGTCTCGTGGTGCGCGCCCATGATGGTGGGGAGGATCCCATGACCCCGTCCGCGATCAAGTCGATGCTGCGGACGTCGTCTTCATGCTCGAACCGGACGGTGGCCCCCTTGGCGAGACGCGCGATGAGCGCGTCTTGCTCCGCGGCCACGTGCGCCATGTGGGTGGCGTATCCCTCCGCGCGGACCCAGACCGGGACCGGTCCCGCTGGCATGCCGGCGAACGTGAACCGACCATCCTCGGCGGTGCGGGTCTCGGCGGTGCGGGTGAACGCGCGGGAGCCGGGCTCTCGAGTGTTGTGCCCCGCGAAGAGCCTGGCGTTCGCCAGCGGTGTGTTGTGGTCTCCGATGACGAGGCCGCGGATCGTGCGGCCTCCGGGTTGGCACTGCAGTGTGACTCGCTGTACGCCTTCTCGCACGCGCACCCGGAGCGAGTTGAGGTGGTCGCGCGCGCTGGCCCACAGCCAGACGCCATCACGAACGAAGGTCCGCAGGACACCATCGGCTTGCGTGCGGCCAACCCGCAGCTCGGGCTCGATCTCGCCCGGCTCGCCGCCGCACAGCACTCGGGCACCCGCGAGCGGCGAGCCGTTGGCGCCGAGCACCACCACCTCCCGCGCCGTGCGGAAGGGCACTTCGATCTCGACCTCGGATCGGATGCCGTCGCGAACGTCGACCTCGACCGCCGGGGCCGAACACACCCATACGATGTAGCCGCCCGGTGCTGGCCGCAGTTCGGCCACCCCCTTCGGGTTCGTGGTCTCGGTCACGATCACCGCGAACGGAGACTTCTCGCTCGCGAGACTGACCACGGCCTCTGGCAGGCGTTGCCCGAGGGAGCTTCTGACGCGGACCAGCAGCTCTTCTTCTTCCGAGCCGGTGCGGCTGGACAGGAGGCGTCGGCGATCGGAGGCATTGGCGGAGTGGCCGTGCAGTCTGCCCTCAGCCGCTCGCGTGGTGCCATTGCCGAGCGCGAGAGAGTCGCTGGGGGCGGGCGAGAGGGTGGCCACTGCCAAGAAGCCCAGCAAGAGCAGCGCGCATGCGCCGAGCCCGGCGAACACCATCGCCGTGCGCATCGTGTGACCACGCGCGTCGGGCGCGCTGCTCATCGAGTCCGTCGCATCTCGCTCCGGACACGTTATAGCAGCACCAGCTGGTTCCACCCAGCGATGGCCGTGCCGCTCGCCGTGCCGAGTGCCGTGGTCGACCCATCGGGGTTGACCACTTCGAACCCGCCGGCGCCGGGTCCTCGCTGAGCAAGAAACGTCCGCCAGCTGATTGCTGCGATCAAGGCCTACATCGACGAGCACAACGACGATCCGAAGCCGTTCGTGTGGCGGAAGACTGCCGAGCGGATCCTCGCAAAGGTCGGCCGAGCACGCGCGGCCCTGCATAGGTCCCCAACAGCGTGAATCACACCACTAGCCTCTTGGGCTCGCCGGTCGTAAAGCTCGGTCGTCCGCGGTGGGCCGGCGATTCGATCAGAACATCCCGTTGTCGTGCGCGGCCTTGTCGGGAACCACCTGCAGGACGTCCCAGTGCTCTACGATCTTGCCGTCGTCGTCGAACCGGAAGATGTCCATCCCGGCATAGTCGTGGTCGCCCGGCCATTTCTGGTGGCAGTGCAGGACGACCAGGTTTCCCTCCGCTACTGAGCGCTTGACCTCGGTGGTCTTACGCGGGTACTCCGCGGCCATTCGCTCGAAGTACTCGATGAACGCTTCCTTGCCATCCCCGACCTCGGGATTGTGCTGGATGTAGGTGTCGCCGACGTACTGCTCGATCGCTTCACGCGGCTTGCACTGGTTGAACATCAGGTCGTAGAAGGCGATGGCGCTCTGCCTGTTCTGTTCGGCACGGTCGGTCATGATCTCGTCTCCCTCGTCGGTCGTGGGCGGGCGAGATGTTATCCCCACTGGACTGCGCGCATCGACAACGAGCCGAGGTCGAACCCTTCGACAGGGAAGCTCACGGAGTCCTCCTCATCAGTCGCCGCGTAGGCGTAGAGCAGGGGGAACCAGTGGTCTGGCTGCGGATGCGCTTGGCGGGCGTGCTGCCCCTCGGGCCATGCCTTGACGAGGTGCGCGCTGTCGCGCTCTTGTAGCGCTTCTGCGACCTCGCGATCGAATTGCTCGGCCCAGGCCGGCGTCGTGGGATCTCCTCCAGAACCGCGCGACAGCGCGTCCCGTAGATTGTGGGTGATGTTGCCGCTACCTAGGATCAGCACCCCACCGCCGCGCAACTGATGGAACGATCGCGCGAGCTCGAAATGCTGGGTTGAGCTCAAACGGGCATCAAGGCTCAGCTGCACGACGGGCACCTCGGCTTCGGGGAACATGTGCCGGAGTACCGACCAGGAGCCATGGTCGAGACCCCAGTCGTCCTTTACAGCGGCGCCGCGCGCCGCGTTCATGGAGAGGATCGTCTTGACCCGGGCAGCCAGGTCCGGGCTTCCGGGCGCGGGGTACTGGACGTCGTAGAGCTCCTGGGGAAACCCTCCGAAATCGTGGATGGTGCGAGGCTGGCTTCCTCCTGTGATGAAGCTGCCCTCGGTCCACCAATGCGCCGAAACAGCCAGGATGGCGCTCGGGTGAGGGAGGTCCTTGCCGATGGCCTTGAACGCTTGACTCCACCGGTTGTCCTCGATCGCGTTCATGGGAGAGCCGTGCCCGAGGAAGAGTACTGGCATGCGTGTCTTAGCCTGGCCTGTCTTCTCCATCGTTGCCTCGGGGTCGTCTCGTCGGCGGCAGCCCAGAATGTGTGATGCTGCCGCCGTGAGCCCTGCGGCTCCCGCCGCCTTGAGCAGATCCCGGCGACCGAGTTCCATGCACCTACTCCTTCCGGTAACGCATCATGGTCATGGTGTTGGGTTGGATCTTGGCCATGAAGTCGGCGGTCGCCGGTGCCGACGAGAAGCTTGCCATGGAGGCGTCAGCGTCCTTGGCTGATCGCCAGTGAACGATCACAAGCCACTGGCTGTGCTCGCCAGCGGCCGATTCTCGAGACACGAAGCCAGGCTGTTTGGCTACATGCTGAAGCTCGACAGCGCGATCGAGTGGCCGGAATTCTTCAGCCGTTACGCCAGGCTTCAGCTGAAACGTCACGACTTCGATGACCCCGGCACGCTGTGCTTTCGGAGACGCCGCACAGCCGAAGAGCATGCCGACGACGGCAAGGAGCAGGAGTGTTTGTGTCACCCGTCGGCCTGTTCCTGAATCCATTTTCGTCTCCCTTCTGGCCTTAGAATTTGCCGTTCGTGTTTTTCCACTCGGACTGGGGTGGGATCGTCTCGATCACATCCCAGTGCTCGACGATCTTGCCTCCCTCGATCCGGAAGAGGTCGTAGAACGCCGAGTGCTCACCTTTGCCGAACTGGCCCTCACTCATGGTGAGGACGAAGCTGCCTTGCCCCAAGACGCGGTGCAAGCGGTCGTACTTCATGATGAGACCGTTGTCGGCGAAGTACTTGAGAGCCGCGCCCAGTCCATCAAGGCCATCCGCGATGCCGGGGTTGTGCTGGTGGTACTTGTCGGGGTTGATGTAGGCGGTGAGCTCGCTGGTGTCCCCGCCCATGAGAACGGTCTCGACGAAGGAGCGCACGAGTTCCTTGTTCGCCTCGGTCTTGTCGAGGTCCAGAGCCTCGGTCGGCCCGTCCAGCTGGGTCCTGCCGCTCGGGTTCGGCGGCTGAATCTCAGCGAGGTTGTCCCAGTGCTCGACGATCTTCCCGTCCTCGAAGCGGAAGACGTCGAAGCCGACTTTGGGGCCGAAGAAGTCGTACTCGGTGTGAGTGAAGGCGAAGTCGACGTCTTCGAACGCTCGAATGACCTTGGCCTTGAACCCGCCAGGGGGCGCCGCTTGCACGACCGCAGCGAAGCCTTCCAGGCCATCTCCAATGGCCAGGTTGTGCTGGATGTACTTGTCCGCGTTGATGTAGGAGATGGGCTCTTGATCGCCGGTCTCTAGAGATGTCAGTAGGGCAGCGGCTTTGTCTTTTTGCGAGGGCATGTGGGGTCCTCCTTGTTGTGTCGTCGAGCAGCCGACCAGCGTGGCAAGGACGCCGACGAGCACACTCGTCTCGATTCTTAGCTTCATGAGGGATAGAGCTTCGTCGAGCGCACCACCGCGAGAAGGTCGATCTACGACAAACGCTGGTCGAAACTGGACACAACTGGGCGCCGTGCGTGTGGCTCGCGTGTCTCGCGCGGGTCCTTCTAGTCCCGTAGCACGATTCGTAACGAGGAGTCAATCAAGCGGATCCGCCCTGCGTTCGTCGGAAGGCCTCGGGAGGCGAACCAACGACGCGCTTGAAGAACTTCGCGAAGTTGGTGGGCTCCGAAAAGCCTAGTCCGTAGCCGATGGCTTCCACCGTGTCGGTGGTGGTGGCGAGCTGCCGCTTCGCCTCCAGGACCACGCGAAGGTCGATCATTCGCTTTGGTGACGTGTTTCGTGCTGCCCGGCACGCACGCGCCAGCGTACGTGGCGTAGTGCGTAGCTTGGACGCATACCACGCTTGCGTACGGGATGAGGCGTGTTGATCCTCGAGAAGGTGCTCGAACTCCAAAACGAGCGCCTCGTAGCGCAGCGCCGTCAGATCCCCGGTATCGCGGCGAGCTGTTACGACGTCGGCGAGACCCGCGAGGATGGTTCCAAGAACGTGAGGCCCTACGGTTCCTGGCCGCAATTCCGAGGCTTCGCTGTCGAGCACCTCCTGCAGGCGTAGGAGCTCGGTCAGAATCCTGAAGTCGCTCGCAGCCGGGTGCAGGACTGTGTTGGCCTGCCAGCGGGCGGGGTGCGGGATGTGGGCCTGCTCCAAAGCCCCAGGCGTGAAGAAGAGGATCAACGCCTCGTGGTCTGCGCCGGCGTCGAAAGAGTGCACCTGCTCAGGGCGAACGTGTAGGACGTCGCCGGGGCTCAGCGCGATACGCTCGAAGTCGACGTAGTGGGCTCCATTGCCGGCGACCACGAACTGGACCAAGTGAAAGGCCAATCGCGTCGGGTCGTACATGGAGTGATCCATCTCGCGCGCGCGCAGATTCGACAACCGCACGACATCGACCGGGCTCGAGCGCCCGGTCGAGTGGCTGAAGGTAAGCCTCTGGATGCGATCGTTCCGGCCTCTCTGGTCTTCCCGACGTGGCCTGACGACTGGGCACCGCGCCTCATTGGAGCGGGCAGTGGGTTCCCGGGTCGGGTTGCGCGATCGGTCGAGCTGCATCGAGTGATGCGTCCTACGTTATCAAGAGTTCAGCGACCGGTGGGGGAACCAGGACCGGATTACCTCCGGCGGTTGCCGCTGCTCGCGCACGAGCTCGCAGCGCTCTACTTGATCGGCTCCTTCGCGTACCTCCAGGGTCGAGCCGGGCCCCGACCTTGGAAGGGCACCGGCGTCGACGAAGATCGGTTCGAGCAGTTCGCCTGTATCCGCAACGCGCTCACAGACAACAAGGGCGACATCTCACAAGACCATGACGACTCGTGCCTGGGCAGGCTGCGTGACATCGCTGCGATCCCAGGGGTGAGCGTCAACGGGACTGTTGTCTCGCTGGACCTCGACTTCACCGAGCAGGTGCGGCAGTCATTCCCTCGGTTGTCGAAGCACTTGCGACACTGGTAGCGGAGGCACGATGACCCAGACACCGAAGACCCCCGAGCAGGGTCCAGTCCCACCGAGATCCGCGCCACGAAGCTCGCCTGGAGGTCGACTGCGCCGTCTCGTGCGTGTCCCAGACCTCGACCGAATTCTCCGGCGTGTTGCGGTTGAGCAGGAACTGTCGGCGGTGGATCTACCGCCGGTCACCGAAGCTCGAATCGTCGGCCGCTCCGCACGACAAGGGGCCGCTCCCAGCCCTGGCCCGTCTTCGGCGTCCAGGTCACGGAGTAGTCGCCGCTGCTGAGCCCGCCGATCTGCGTGTAGTTGCTGGACTCGAGGATAGTCGTGCGAGGCACCGCCAGGGATTCGCCGGCGGAGAGTCGCCGGGCGATGAGCAAGGTTCCTGCATTCCCGGTGCCGTGGTTCCAGCGGAGCTCACCCTGCGGGCGTAGAGTCACGCTCGGCCCGATGCCGGACGATGGCGAGCCGGGTACGAACTCCTCCCCGTACCCAGCTGCGCCGATTCCCAGCCAAGAGTCGCTGGCGCCATCGATCGTGGCGTGCCAGCGACCGTCGCTGTCGACGGGCGTGACCCGGCTGCGCTCGATGGCGTGGGGGTGCACTGTTCGCACCCGCACGTGCTCGATCCTCTCGCCCGAAGAGCTCACGACCGTGCCACTGAACGCGTCGGTGGGTTGCAGCTCGACCACGGTCCGCGAACTGCGGATCTCCTCGAAATGCTCGCGATAGCCCGGGTAGCGGATCCTGATCTGATCTGGCTCAACGGCGAGTTCATCGAGAACGAACTCGCCGTCGGCCTTCGTCCGCCCGGTCCCGGTCTGCACCTGACCCCGAAGCATCGGAGTGACTTGGGCCAGAGCAATCGGCTTCTTCGACCGGGCGTCGCGCACCTTGCCGTGGACCCGCAAGCCTGGCGCCAGGTCTATGTGAAAGGGGATCTTTCGGGCATCGAGGTCGAAGGACCGAGTCTTTTCGACGAACCCCGCGGCTCGTACGAGGAGCTGTCCTGGTCCGGCCGGGACGACCATGTCGAGCTCCCCGCCCTCGTTGCTCCTGCCGCGGACCGCGCTCGAGCCGTCCGTGGCGTACCACGTGGCACGCGCGCCCGCGATCGGTGCACCACTGATGGATCTGACGATGCCCTGCAGTTCGACGCCGCGTTCCAGCGCGATCCGGTGCGAGCCCGAGGGCCCGATTTCGGCTCGGACGATCTCGTCGACCACGGAGATCATGTTCTCGGCCGTCACCGTGCAGTACGTGTGCGTCCAGGACTCTGGCAGAGCATCCACGGTCGCCTCGCCGGAGTCTCCCGTCGTCCAGGTCACGCCCGGGGCGGTGGACAATGAGAGATCAGCGCCCGGGATCCCCTGCCCGTCGGGCGCGACGACGAAGATCTCGAGCTCCGTGGCTTTCGCCAGCACGATGCGAAGCGGACGCGCCGCATACGGGCCGCTGCCGGTCTCCGGTGGTCTGGCGGCCGCGGCCTGCATCGCGGCGTAGCCCCTGGCGACGACGGAGAACTCCGCGTTGGGCTGCTCCCACGCAATCGGCAGGACCACCAGCCCGTCCGAGTCGGTCGAGACCGTCGTGGGCGCGGCGGTGAAGGCCGTCACCGCGACGTTCGGCACGGGGTGGTGATCGGAGTCCGACACCCGAATGCGCAGGAGCCAAATGGTCGGCCGAGTCACGATCGCGCACCGCGCTTCGGGCTCTCCGGCGGAGATCTTCAGCGCCCCCGGCTCGCAGGAGAAGCCCGCCACCGAGACCTTCGCAGTCACCTCTCCGAGATTCGATACATCCACGGCGACGCGGCCAACGGCATCGCTGGTGTATCGCTGCGCCGAACGGTCGTCAGGTTCGAACGTCATTGCGAGTCCCGGCCGCGGTGTTCCGCTTCCGTCGATGAGCGTCAACAACAGCTCCCGGCGAGCGGGTGGTGGGGTGGCCGGAGTCCTGTCTTCTGCGGGCGGCCGGGCCCGTTCGCCGGAGAGGTCGACCGGGCCGCGGGCTTCGCGCCGGTCGGTCACGGGTGGTCGCGCGGATTGTCCGGCGCCGGACCAAGAGAACGCCATGGCGCCCAGCACCAGCCCTGCGACCGCGGCCCCCATCAAGTGGAGCTTGGTTCGTCTTGTCATCGCGCTCCAGCAACGATACCGCGGGGCTCTTCGTTCAATCTCGGGCACCACCCCTGGTTGACAGCACAATCCCCACGGGCTCTGCTCGCCGCCGTGACTACGACCGAAGGCAAGCGTCCCCTGCACGTCGCCATCTCGCTGGGCAACGCCGACGTCGCGCCGATCGACGGCGTGAGCAATGAGGACGTTCACCGCGCGCACATGGACTTGGCTCGTGGGCTCCTGCAGCGCGGACACGTGCTGGTCTACGGTGGTGATCTCAAGCCGAGCGGGGGGCTCAGCGAGGAGCTGCTGGGGCTGGCGGCCGAAGCCTCGCCGCTCGGTGCCGGCGCGCGCGACGCCCCCGAGCGATGGGTGCGCAACGGCGTGGCGTGGCCGATCCACCTGCGCTATCGCCAAGAGGATCTCGCGCCGCTGAAGTTGCAGCGCGCCTTCGAGTTCTTCGATCCGCCGGCCGACCTGGCGCTCGATGACGCCGCGCGGCAGACGTTCGTGCCGCCGGACACGCCGGAGCGCCGGGTGTGGTGGGCGCGCTCGTTCCGAGCGATGCGCGAGCAGCTGGGCGGCACGCTGGATGCGCGGGTCGTGGTGTGCGGCCGCGGCATCGGCTCGTCGGGGGCGATCCCGGGGATTCTCGAAGAATGCGTGGTCGCCGTGCAGCAGCGGACGCCGCTGTTCCTGGTCGGCGCGCTCGGTGGCGTTGCGGTGCCTTTGATCGAAGCGTTCACGCAGGGCACGACCACCGTCTTCACCCGAGAAGCGCAGCGGGCGCACGAGCCGATGGGGGCGCTGTTCGACTATCTCGACGCCAACGGGCTCGGCGCACTCGCTGATTTCGAAGCGATCGTGCGCCAGCTGCACGAGGCCGGCGTCGAAGGCTTGTGCAACGGGCTGAGCCGAGAGGAGAACGAACGCCTGTTCACCGGCCGTGACTGGCCGGCATCGCTCGAGCTGTTCTTGAACGGGCTCGAGCGACTGCGCGGCTAAAGCCCGCCGACCTGCGCCGCGCCCGCGCCGGATACCAGCAGCTGCGCCGGGTTCGCGCCGGGCGCGGCCACCAGCGCTTGCAGGTAGAACGTTTGGCCCAAGAGCCCCGGTGCGTTGGGGATCTGCGCCGTCCAGACCGAGCCGAAGCCGATCGCCGTGCTCGCCAAGGGGCCGACGAGGAGGCTGCAACCGGTGATCCCGAATCGCGTCAGATCCAAGGGCAGTGGCACCGCGCCCCATTGGCTGATCGAGTTGCCGACCATCATCACGCCGGCGCCCGGTGCGTTGGCAACCTGCACGGAGAACGGGCGCCCCAGCCACGGCAGGCTCGACGGGGCCGTGGCGCGTAGGCTCGGGGCGGCGATCCCGGCACACCCCGGCCCGGTCGTCGCGAACCGGGCCGCGACCACGGGCTCGTAGATCCAGGTCTCGTCACTGGCACCTCCCGATGCGAACCCGCCGAACATCACGGTCTGGCCGCGGGCGGTGTCGTGCGCCAATGCGAACTCGGAGCGGCCGGCGGGCGCGCCCGACGGCATCCGTGGGGCCCAACCGCTGCTGGCGTCCAGCTCGTAGGTTCCCCACGGAAACCCCTGGCCGGGGCCGCCGCCGAAGCCGACCTTGACCACGCGGTCGCGCGCCTCGTCGTAGGCCATCTTCCAGGCCGCCGGTGCGGCACCGCCGTTCACCACCGTCCACGCCCGGCCATCCCATGCCCACGTGTCGGTGAACAGGTTGGCACCACCCTGGCCACCGCCCAACAGGACGCGCCGGCGCTGCGAGTCGTAGGTCAGGTGCGCGTAGGCGCGCTCCGGAGGGTGCACCGCGACCGGCGCGAGCCGCCACGACGATCCGTCCCATACCCAAGTCTCGTTGGTCGGATTCGCCAGCGCGCCTCCGCCGAACTGGATCACCGAGCGATCGGCGCGCGACAACACGGCACCGATCTGGTTGGGGGGCGTCTGTGCTGCGGCGGCGACTTTGGTCCACGCGACGCCATCCCAGCGCCAAGTGCCGTAGCCGTTGTTGTCGAACAGCACGACGATGACACCACCTCCCACCGGGTCGTGTGCGAGGGTCGCATCGAGGATGCCGATCGAGCTGGGATAGGGAATCCGACTCCAAGTCGTGCCATCCCACTCCCACGCGTCGGTGAGCGCGCGGCTGTTGTCGTCGACGCCACCGAGCATCACGCATCGCGCGCGCCCGGGGTCGTAGGCCATCCCCGCGCCGTAGCGCGCCGGGGGCTCTTGAGCCGGCGACGCCAGCCGCCACCGTGTCTGGCTGGCGCCGTGCGCCAGCGGTGCAGTCACGCTGATTGTGAGCGCGGTGATGGAGCAAACGAAGCTCGCGCGCAGCCAGCCATGAGGATTCAGCATGTGGATCGACCTCTACGCAGGAGGCGGCGACCGGACTTGCGTTTCTTAGAAAACCTACCCCGAACGGTCACCGTGTGTCCGGGGACTCCTCGTCGGGCTTCTTTGCGACTGGAGAAAGTCGTCGACCGAGGAGAAACCACCGATTCGTGTGCACCCGGATCGGGTCTTGGGGCCAGTTGTCAGGCCCCGCCAGCGGTGCCGCACCGCGCAGCTCTTGACGTTGACCGGTCGGCGCCAACGATAGGAGCGGAGTCATGTCTCTCACCGAACACTCCCGTCGCCGCTGGATTGCCGCGCTGCTCGCCGTCGGGTTGGCCGCGGGGTCGGTGTTCGCCCAGTCCGAGGCGCGCCGCGTCGCGAGACTGCGAGCGGCCTTCGCGCGTGAGGCCAAGTCCGGCGAGGACTTCGACCGCCGGCTGGAGGCGCTGCGGAGCGTCGAGCCACTGAGCGAGCGCATCGTCGAGACTCTGGTCGCCGTCTACGATCGCATGGAGCGGGAGGCGAAGCCGATCGAGGAGCGCCGCGACCGGCCGTTGCAGTCGGGGGGTGGCAGTGCGCGGCTGGTGCCGTTGCGCGACGCGTTGCAGCGGTTGCGCTCGTTGCAGGATGTCGTGGTCGCGGTCGTGACGCGGGCGCGGGGCGAGCCGCTGGTCCGGTTGGTGGGGCTGGCGCTGGGTCGCAAGCGACTGCCCACGCGTTTGGCGCACGGCATCGTCGGGAGCGCGCAGCACCTCGAAGCCGGCGAGGCCGATGTCGTCTTCGACAAGCTCACCAAGAGCTCGTCGCGAGAGGTCGTCGTGCTGGCTCTGGCGGCGGTGGCGGCGATCGGTCCCGCAGCCCACGCCGCCGGCAACCGGGTCGTGGAGCTGCTCGGGCACGAGGATGTCGATGTCGCCGTTCAGGCGGTACGCGCCCTGGAGGCCCTGCGCTGGCCGGCTTCGCTTCCCGCGATGATCGATCGCCTCGACGGCGCCGAGGGGCGCCTGCGGCGGTCCTTGATCGGCGCGCTGCGAACGCTGACCGGCGCCAACCCCGGCGCTGCTGTCGCGTCGTGGCGCCTTTGGCTCGAGCACGAGGGGCGGGCAATGGTCGAGGGGAAGGCCCCGCTCGCCGCCGCGGACGCCGCCGAGGCGAGTGCGCAGCCCGAACCACAGCTCGAGTCGGTGCCGGGGGCGACCGGCTCGTACTTCGGGATTCCGCAGGATGGCGACGCGATCCTGTACGTCGTCGACGCGTCGCAGTCGATGCGACAGCCTGGCGCCGGCACAAGTGATGAAACCCGGATGGAGCGTTGTCAGCGTGAGCTGCACCGGGCGCTCGACGCGCTGCCGCGCGGCAAGCGCTTCAACTTGATCACCTTTGCAAACGGCGTGGTGGCGTTCGACACCGCCATGCAAGAGGCGACCCCGGACAACCTGCGCCGGGCGCACGAGTGGGTCGACGCCATCCAGCTGCAATATCAGACCAACGTGTACGATGCCCTCGACCTCGCCTTCCGGGTTGCCGGCCGCCGCGGCGAGGACGACCTCTATCCCCTCGAGGCCGACACGATCTTGTTCTTGTCCGACGGTGAGCCGACGCGCCGATCTACAACGCGAGCCGGCATGCAGCCCGATTCGGCCGACGAGATCCTCGCCGCGGTCCATCGCTGGAACCCGTTGCGGCGCATCGTCGTGCACGTCGTCGCCCTGGGAGTCAGACCCAGGGCCGAGCGACCGCGCAACTTCTTGCGGCGGTTGGCGCAGGAGAACGGCGGGCGCTTCGTCGAGCGCTGATCACGCCAGCCAGTCGCGGCGGACGCGCCCGGCGACGTCGGTGAGCCGGAAGTCGCGGCCCTGGAAGCGGTAGGTCAGGCGCTCGTGGTCGAGGCCGAGCAGGTGCAGCACGGTGGCCTGCAGGTCGTGGACGTGCACGGGGTCCTCGGTGATGTGATAGCCGAGCTCGTCGGTGGCGCCGATCGTCGCGCCGCGGCGAATGCCACCGCCCGCGAGCCACATCGTGAAGCAATGCGGATGGTGGTCGCGGCCGAGGAACTTCGAGCCGTTGCGTTCCTCGTTCATCGGCGTGCGGCCGAACTCGCCGCCCCAGATCACCAGCGTCTCGTCGAGCAGGCCGCGCCGGTCGAGGTCGGCCAGCAGCGCCGCGATCGGTCGGTCGGTCTGGTGACACTTGCGCGGCAGCTGGTGGATGATGTCGTCGCTGGGCCCGGTGCCGTGCGCGTCCCAGCCCCAGTCGAACAGCTGGACGAAGCGGACGCCGTGCTCGACCAGGCGGCGCGCCAGCAGGCAGTGGTTGGCGAACGACGGTACGGCGGGGTCGGCGCCGTAGAGCGCGCGGACGGACTCCGGCTCGCGCGTGAGGTCGGTGACTTCGGGCACCGACATCTGCATGCGAAAGGCGAGCTCGTACTGCGCGATCCGGGTCTCGGTCTCCGGGTCGCCGACCCGTGCGTGCTGCATGCGGTTGAGATCGCCGAGTGCGTCGAGCATGCGGCGGCGGGCACCGCGGTCCATTCCCTTGGGGTCGGTGAGGTACAGCACCGGATCACCGGTCGAGCGCAGCTGCAGGCCCTGGTGCACGGTCGGCAAGAAGCCGGTGCCCCACAGGCTCTTGCCAGCACTCGGAAACTTGCCGCCCGATACCAGAACCACGTAGCCGGGCAGGTTCTGGTTGGCGTTGCCGAGACCGTAGAGCGACCACGCACCCATGCTCGGCCGCCCGAACCGCGGCGAGCCGGTGTGCAGCAGCAGCTGCGCGGGGGCGTGGTTGAACTGGTCGGTGTGCATCGACTTGACGAACGTGATCCGGTCGGCCGTGCGCGCCAGGTGCGGCATCAGCTCCGAGACCCAGGCGCCCGACGCGCCGTGCTGGGCAAAGCGGTACGGCGTCCCCAACAGCGACGGATGCCCCTTGATGAACGCGAACCGCTCGTTTGCGAGCAGCGAGTCGGGACATGGCTTGCGGTCGAGGCGTTGCAGCTCGGGTTTGTAGTCGAACAACTCGAGCGACGGCGGCGAGCCCGCCATGTGCAGGTAGATCACACTCTTGGCGCGCGGCGCGCGGTCGCGGCGGCCTCCCTGGGGCCGCGTTCGAAGAGCTCCGAGTGGTGTGTCCATGGAAGCCAGCGCCATGCCGCCCAGGCCGAGCCGGCACTGGTGGAGAAAGTGGCGTCGCGTCTGCGCGCGCAGAGCTTCCGTCGGTTCAGCTCGGAAGGGTCGGGTCATGGCTTGTGCAGCGTCTCGTCGAGATTGAGTAGCACGCTTGCGGCGATGGTCCAGGCGGCGAGGTCGGCGGGGGAGGTGTCGATGGGCGTCGCGCCGGCGAGCGCGTGGGCGGCGGCCGGCGCACCGGCGTAGTGCCGGCGCTCGCGCTCCAGAAGCTGGAGCAGGCGGTTGCGCTCGTCGTCGGTCGGCTCGCGCACCAGGCACAGCCGGACCGCGTGGTCGATGCGGTCCAGGTCGGTGCCGTCGGGGCACTCGCGCAGTGCGCGACGCGCCAGCGCGCGGGCGGCCTCGACGTAGACCGGATCGTTGAGCACAACGAGCGCCTGCAGGGGCGTGTTGGTCGGCGTGCGCCGCACGACGCAGAACTCCCGGCTCGGCGCGTCGAAGGCGACCATCGACGGGTACGGGTTGGTGCGCCGCCAAAACGTGTAGAGCCCGCGGCGATAGCGATCTTCGCCGGTGGCGTCGGTCCAGCGGTCGCTGCTGTAGACCACCTGCCAAAGCCCCTGCGGCTGAGGGGGCATGACGCTCGGACCGCCGATCTCGTCGGACAGCAGCCCGGCGATGGCCAGCGCCTGGTCGCGGATCGTCTCGGCGGGCAAGCGGCGCCGGGGGCCGCGACCCAACCAGGTGTTGTCCGGATCGGCAGCCCGGCGCGCGCTCGGCACGGCGGCGGTCTGCCGATAGGTCGCCGAGGTCACCATCAGGCGCAGCATGCGCTTGACGCTCCAGCCGTTGTCGATGAGCCGCCGGCTCAACCAATCCAAGAGCTGCGGGTGGCTCGGCGGGTCTCCCTGCGTGCCGAAGTCTTCACTGGTCGCCACCAGCCCGCGGCCGAACAGTCCCTCCCAGAGGCGGTTGACGACTACCCGTGCGGTCAGCGGGTTTTCGTTTCCCACCAGCCACTGCGCGAACCCCAACCGATCGCGGCGTGCGTCGGCCGGCAAGTTCGGCCAGATCGATGGCAGGCCTGGCTCGACGGCCTCGCCCTTGGCGAGAAAGCTGCCGCGTCGATGCACGTGGGTCGTGCGCCGCGCGTCGGGCGGCAGCTCGCGCATCACCGGTACCGAGTTGCCGCGGATCTTGTCGATCGACGCCTGCAACGCGTCGGCCGCCGCGATCAGCGGCCGCGTCGCCTCGTCCTGGGCGAGGTAGGCGTCGGTCAGGGCGCGCTGTTGCGCGGCCGACCGCTCGGCGGCCGCGACCGCGAGCGCGGCCTCCGCCTCGCCGCCCAGATCATCGGGCCGCAGCGCGAACGCGAAGCCCGCCGCCCCGCCGTGGTTGGTGATGCGGAGCACGACTTCGTTGTCGCCGGCCCGCAGCCGGCCGGCGGCGCGGTCTTGATCGGGCGCCGCGCCGCGGCGCACGTCGCGGTGCAGCAGGCGTTCGCCGTTGAGCCAGAGCTCGACGCCGTCATCGCTGCCGATCGAGAACACGACGTCGAGCGCTGCGGCCGCGACCAGCTTGCGCCGCAGCAGCCAGCTGGCCGGTGCGCCGTCGGGCAGGGCGTGGACGACTCCGTCTCCCCATTCGGGGTGTGGCTGCCAGGCGGCGTCATCGGCGGGACTCGGCTCCGCGTCGGCCGCGCCGGCGGGCGGTATCGGCAGCGGTCCCGCCAGCTGCCAAGCGCCGCTCTCGAGGTCGGTGTCGGCAAAGCGCGCGCGGTGCAGCTCGCGCTCGGCGAGCCACGCGTCGCGCGCCACGGTCACGGCGGCCGGCAGGTCGTCCAGCACGGCGCGCTGCCGTGCGAGCAGGGCCTCCAGGCGCGCCCGCTCGGCGCGTTGGCTCGCGTCGAGCACGCGCAGCAGTGGCCGGTCGTCGTCCTTGTCGCTGTCCTCGGTGTTGTTGAAGAAGGCGAAGGCGCGGTAGTAGTCGCGCTGCTCGATCGGGTCGTATTTGTGATCGTGGCAGCGGGCGCACTCCATGGTCGTGCCGAGCCACACCTGTGCCGTCGTCGACAGCCGGTCGTGCACCGCCTCGACGCGGAACTCCTCGTCGTCGGTGCCGCCCTCGTCGTTGGTCATCGTGTTGCGGTGGAACGCCGTGGCGATGTGCTGGGCTTCGGTGGCATCGGGCAGCAGATCGCCGGCCAGCTGCTCGATCGTGAACCGGTCGAACGACAAGTCGCGGTTGAAGGCGTCGATGACCCAATCGCGGTAGAGCCAGATCTCGCGCCGCGCATCCTTCTCGAATCCCTTGGTGTCGGCGTAGCGCGCGAGATCGAGCCATCCGCGCGCCATGTGCTCGCCGTATCGGGGGGATGCGAGCAATGCGTCGACAGCGCGTTCGTAGGCGCCCGGGGCGTGGTCGGCGGCGAACGCGCGGCGGAGCGCCTCGCTCGGTGGCAAGCCGGTCAGGTCCAGGCTGACCCGCCGCAGCAGCGTCTGCCGGTCGGCGCTGGGCGCGGGTTGCCAACCCCGCGCCTCGAGCCGGGCCAAGGCGAACGCGTCGATGGCGTTGCGCAGCCAGTCGGGCTGGGCGACCGCCGGCGGGGTCACCGCGGCGATCGGGCGGTAGGCCCAATGGGCGAGCGGGGCGGCGGTGTCCGGCTCGGCGGGCCACGGTGCTCCGGCGTCGATCCAACGCCGGAGGACGTCGATCTGCGCGTCGGTCAGCGGTGCTTCGCGGGGTGGCATCCGTCGCTTGCCGCGACTCTGCGTGATGTGCCACATCAGCAAGCTGCCGTCGGCGTCGCCGGCGCGGATCGGTGGCCCGGAGCGGCCGCCCGCCAGCGCACTCTGCCGCCGGTCGAGGCGCAGGCTCTTGCGCTGCACGCGCGGGCCGTGGCACGGCACGCAGCGGCGCTCCAGGATGGGCGCGACGTCGCGGCGGAAATCCGGCGGCGCCGCCGGTTCCTGCGCCCGCGCGGCGGGGCCGAGACCGGCCGCGCCGAGAGCGAGCAACGCGACGGTGGGGGCGCAGCGGGCGGACATCGCCCGGGATCATAGCACCGGAGGCGGGGGCTCCTCAGGTCGGGGTGCCGCCGGCGCGGCGGGCATGCGTCTTGCGGTGGCCGCGCAGGTCGAACCAGATCTTCAGCGCCACCAGCACGATCAGGACGCCGTGCGGCAAGTCGAGCACGACGACCAGGACGGCGCCGAGCACGATCGCCAAGTGCATCACCAAGATGCGCGGGTAGATCGACGACATCTCGCGGTTGACCGTGGTGCGCCGGTATTCGCCGCGGCCGATGTAGTTGACGAAGAACGACAGCGTGTGGCTGATCGCCAGCCCGCCGATCGCCACCGCCGTCTCGGTGCGCTCGAGGAGGGTCCACGCGCGCTGCAGCGCTTGCCAGCCCTCGCGCGCGTGAAAGCCACTGTCCGTGATCGCGCTCAGCAGCATCAAGTGCGCGAACAAGAACATGCCGTAGTGGACGCAGAAGAAGGCGATCAGGAACAGCTTGGGCGTGCCCGGCTGCCGCATCGGCGCCAGCGCCATGCGCGGCAGATTGAGCACGCCGAGCACCGCGTTCTCCAGCCAGTAGAGAATCAGCAGGTGGTACGGATCCCAGTCGAAGGCCACCACGCCGATCGCGGGGACGAGGTTGGCCAGCACCAGCGCTAGTTGCGACAGGCGCAGCGCCGCAAGAGGTTGCGGAGACTCGTTGCGGTCGGCGGCGGGCGGCTGCATCGAGGCAACCGTAGTGCGTCGAATCGGCGCGGCGCAACAGATCTCAGCGCGCGCGACCCCGGCGGTCCGCCGTGCTACAACCCGTCCATGCATTCGACAGCGGTGCGTGGCGTTCGGTATGCCCTGTTGTGGTTCTCGATGCCGGTGTGGGCGGCGGCGTGCGCGGTGCCCGAGGCCCGGACTCTCGATGGTCGAGCACTGCACCGGCCGGCGCTGCCGCCCGCCGTTCTCGACGGGCGCCTCGCCGCGCTGCGCGACGCCGAAGCGGAGCTGTTGGCGTCGCCCGACAGTCTCGATGCGCTGATCTGGGTCGGTCGTCGGCAGGCATACTTGAGCCGCTACCGCGACGCGATCGCGACCTACGATCGCGGGTTGCGCGTGCACGGCGAGCACCCACGCCTGCTGCGCCACCGGGGCCATCGCTGGCTGACGTTGCGAGCGCTCGATGCGGCGCGCAGCGATCTGCAGCGCGCCACCGCGCTGATCGAGGGACAGGCCGACCGGGTCGAGGCCGATGGCTTGCCCAACGCGCGCGGCATCCCCACCAGCACGCTGCACACCAACATCCACTACCACCTGGGCTTGGCTTGCTTCCTGCAGGGGGACTACGCCGCTGCCGAGGCCGCGTACCGCCGTTGCCTCGCGGTCGCGGCAAACCCGGACATGTGGTGCGCGACGGCGTACTGGCTGTGCCTCACCCTGTGGCGGCAGGGTGGTGATGCGGTAGACCTCTTGCGGTCGGTCGACGCGGACTTCGACGTCATCGAGAACCACGCCTATCACGAGTTGCTCTTAGTGTTCGCCGGGAAGCGCGCGGTGGACACGGTGCTCGCCGGAGTCGAGGAGGGCAGTGGCGACTTCGCGACCCGCGCCTTCGGTGTGGCCGAGTGGCTCCACCGCCGCGGGGATCCCGCTGCCGCGCGGGATCTGCTGCGACGCATCTGTGCCGGCGACTCGTGGGCGTCGTTCGGCCACATCGCCGCCGAAGCCCGTTTGCTCGAGACCGGCGTGCGCTGACCGCGCTACCAGGTGTCGATCGCGCGGGCCAAGTTGGCCCGGGCGGTGGCCTCCAAGCCCGCACCCCAGCTGGTGTGGTAGATCCGGTCGCGGGCCAGGAAGCGCTCGAAGACCTCGCGCTGACCGCGGTAGAAGTCGTCGTCGGAGTAGCAGGAATACTCCGCGCGGATGTCGTCGGTGTTGGCGCGGAACCTCGGCCAGTCACTCGCCAGCGAGGACAGGTCGAGGTCGAGGACCGCGGCCGAGGCGTCGCAGCTGGGCTCGTGCTGGACGGTGTCGAGCACGATCTGGCGCACGAGGTCGACACTGTCGGTGGGCCAGCCCGCGGCGCCCAGCTGCTGCGCCGCCAGCGCCGCGCTGTCCGCCTCGTTGGTGGTGCTCGGCACCTTGTAGATGGCGTCGTGGTACCAGACCGCCAGCACCTGCTCCGGCGACAGGCGCAGGTCGCGACCCTTCCACAGCATGTCGGCGATGTGCTCGATCGTGTGGTAGCGCCGGTGAGGCTCGCAGTAGCGCCGGCTGAGGTCGACGAGAACCGAATTGGGCAGTGGCACCGAGGAGTCTTGCGGCGGGGATGCGGGCGACGGGCGGGGACAGACTGTAGCGTCTGCCGCGCGCCGTCGCGAGCTTGGCGCTACGGCCGGCGCTCCATCTCCTGCCAGCCGTTGTAGGTCACGTAGCGGCCGCTGGCGCGGTTTGCCAAGGCGATCGCGGCCGACGAGTAGTAGATGTTGAGCGTGCCCTTGATCTCGAAAGTGCTCGCTCCCGGCCCCTGGATCAGCGCGCCGCGGATGGTAGCGGTGCCGGCGCTGTTGTCGATGTTGCCGGCGACCAAGACGACGCCGTCGAACTCGAAGGTGCCGGTGATGGTCAGATCGCCGTTGACGACCAGCACGCCGGCGCCGCGCGAGTTGCCGGAGAACGTGACGTCGCCGCCGCGGTAGGCGACGTTGGCGATGCCAGCCGCGCCGTTGCCGAACGAATACGACGAGTACTTGCTGCTCGTCAGTACCAGGTTTGCCGTGTTCTGGATCTCGGCGACGACGGCGGCGAAGTTGAGCGGACCGGTGGGGCCGACTTGTGGGCTGCCCGCCGAGTAGCTGCTGATCGTCGCCGTCATCGTCGGCGAGGCGCCCGGTGACGCGACCCCGACCCCCATCACCGACACGCCGGTGCTGGCGCCGGTCATGGTCACCTCGTTGCCCGAGATCAGCGGCGTGCCCTTGCCGATGAAGTTGACGTTCGGGTTGAGCAGAGCCACGGCACTGGTGATGTTGGGCAGCACCTTGACCGGGCCCAGGTAGGCGACCACGCGTCGCTGCACCGCGCGGTACTGACCCGCCACGAGGATCTGGAACACGTCTTCGTCGGCCTCGTCGATCTGGCCGTCGCCGTCGTTGTCGAGTCCGTCGGTGGCCAGGTAGGTCGGCGTCACGGTGAAGGACAAGCCGCTGCCCAACGCCCGGTTGTAGCTGACGCCGGACTGCAACGTCGGTGGCGTCGACTGCGCGCGGAAGACTGCGTCGTCGATGCCGGACTCGGCCGCCAACAGCGCCTTCTCGTCATCGAGCACCGCGGCGTGCTCGGCCGAGCGCTTGGCCATCACCGAGGTGAACGACGCCGCGGTCAACAACAGGGGCATCAAGAAGGCGAACAGCGCCAGCAACACGGCGCCGTTCTCGCCGGTGGGCAACCCCATCGAGGTTGCATGACACCGAGCATGACGATGATGAGATCGAATACGCATGGCTGGACTCCACTGCTCCCCCTGCTGAGTGGAACCCGTTTGACTGAGACTCCTGTCGTCATCCTGGACGGCGGAGATGAGGAGTGGGGTGCGGAGTGTCTCGTCCCGGGACTGGTGCCGGGTTCGCGTAGCGTTGCCGTTCGTGAGTTTCCGTGACCGCTTCGAGCTCGGCGATGACGGCCGGCGGCAGGCCGGCGGCGCGCACCCGTTGCATCAGCTCGCGCGGTGTTTCCCCAGGGAGAAGGCGGACTTTGGCGCGCGCTATCGCGCGTGCATAGGTCCACACCGCGGGGTGGTGGCGTCGCCGTCGCCGGCGTCGTAGCCCGAGCACGGCGGCGGCGATCGACAGCGCCCACAACAGGGCCTGCAGTGGGTTGGCGAGCCCCCAGGTCGCGAGCTGGCGCGGTGCAGCGCGCAGCCAGGCGAACGCTGCGGCGCGGGCGTCGTCGTTGAACGTGGTCAGCCGCGTCCAGAGGCCGCCGATCCAGGCGCGCGCGCCAGCGAGAAGACCGGGCTCGGCATCGCCCGCGCCTTCCGCCGCCGGAGTCGCGTCGACGGCGTACCAAAAACCGTTCGGGTCGAGGACCTCGACCCAGGCGTGCGCGTGGCGGCGGCGCACGACGATCTCGGTGCGGTCCGCGCTCCACTCACTGCAGAGATAGCCGGTGACCATCCGCGCGGGGATGCCCTCGCTGCGCAGCATCAGCGCGAGCGCGGTGGCGAAGTACTCGCAGTGTCCGACCGTACCGCGCTCGAAGAAGTCGGTGAGATTGCGGGCGGCGTCCGGCTCTCCCGGCAAGGCGTAGCGCCCGTTGTTGGCCAGCTCTGCCCGCAACGCCTCGACCAGCGCGTGCGGCGGCGCGCCCTCGATCCGGCGGACGACCCGGCGGCACAGCCGCCGGGCGGCGCGCGGCATGGTCCTGCCCAGCAGCTCGATGTAAGGGAGCACTGCGCGGCTGGTGTGGCGAGCGCGGTGGTCGGCGTGCTCCAGCGCGCGGCTCCGCAGGCCGAGGCGGTAGTGCAGCGGTCGCTGTGCGTCGCGGCGGTGGTCGAGCAGGATGGAGACCGTGCCGTCGTGATTGGCGCTGGCGAAGGCTTCGTCGGCGACGCGGATGCGATCGGCCTCGAGTGGCGCGAACAGGCGTGGGCTCTCGGTGTCCTCGAGCGTGATGTCGAGCTGGGTGACCGCGTCGGCTCGCGGCCCCGGCCGGTAGAGCTCGGTGTCACTCTGCCGCAGCCACTGCGGGTCGAGAGCCCGGCCGTGGGCGGGGCCGCTGAGCACCGTTCGCCACCGGTTGGCTTCGAATCGGTCGAAGGTGGCGCCGCGCCACAGGGTCGGAACCGCCGCGCGGTCGCCGCCGACGACGCGGATGCGCATGACCACCCGGTCGCTCTGCACTACCGCGCCGCTCTGGCCGAGCTTGACGGTCTCGCTGAAGCCGGTCTCGGCGATCTGCTGGCTGAGCAGGTGCTCGGCGACGAGGCCCTCGCGCTCGAAGTCGCGCGGCAGGAGCGCGAAGCCGCCGAGCGTGAGGCCGATCACCACCACGCCGCGCAGCATCGCGTCGCGGAGCTGGGCCCGGTCGACCCTGGTGCCGAACCGGGCCGCGTGCGCCAGCGTCATCGCCATCAACAAGACGGTGACGTAGACGATGAACAGGGCCGCGTAGGCGACGTCTTGACAGAAGAAGCTGGTGACGAGAGCGATCAGGAAGGAGTTGAAGAACAACAGGTCGGGTCGTTGTTGCCGCGACAAGTTGTTGAGCAGGTGCACCTGGCACAAGGCCGCCAGCATCAGGCCGTCCTCGAGCAGGAAGCGGATGCCGGAGGTGGCGTGGTGCACGAGCAGGGCGAAGACGCCGAGCACCGAGCCGTTCCACAGCGCGCGGTACAACAGCCGGGGTTGCCAGCGCGCGGTCCAGGGTGCGATCGCGGTCAGCAGCCACAGCGGCAGCAGCCAGTGCGTGCCGACCGCGCCGGTGAGCTGGACGAAGGCGAGGTTGACGAGCACCACTGCCAGCAGCGCATGGCGCAGGCCGCGCGGGTGGTGGAACGTTCCGCCCGTTGGCGCCCGGCCGCTCACGCAGTCGCTCCCGTGGTCGTCGTGCGCGGCAACCGCAGCACGCCGGGCGCCACTGGCGGCGGTGCCGGTGCGTCGCTGGGCAGCGGCGCAGCCGTGGCCAGATAGGTCCACAGCTCGTCCCAGGGTCGTTGGCACTCGCCGTAGCTGCCGCTGACGTCTTGGCTGTGCAGCACCAGCACGTCCTTGTTGGTCCGCGCCCACTGCGCCAGGCCGGCGATCAGCTGCAGTGCCGGCTCCAACGTGTCCGGATCGTGCCGCAGATCGAGCAGCACCTCGATGCCGGTGCGCGCGTCGGTCTCGCGCTCGATCACGACGAGGCCGGCGCGCCGCGCGCTGGCCTTCCAGTGCACCGTGCGGGGTTCGTCCCCCGGCCGGTAGTCGCGCAGGCCGACGGCTTCGCCGGCGTCCGGCTCACCGCCGGCGAGCTCGCCCTCGAGCTGGGCGATCAGCTGCCGGCGGTCACGCGCCGCGCCGAGGTCGACGGGGGCTGGATACACCACGATGTAGGGCGGAGACTTCGCCCGGCGCCAGGCGCGGGCGAAGCCGAAGGGGTAGCTGCTGGTCAGCCGCGCCTCCGACAATGAGTGCAGTCCGCGCGGCAGCGCCGGCAGAGTGCCCTCGACGATGCAGTCGGCGTCCGCTGCACAGCGCCCCGCAGTCGCCACCGGCAGTCGTTTTCCGGCGATCGATACGGTGCATTGCAGCGTGTAGCGGGTGCGGGCCGGTGCACGCACCAGCACGGTGGCGCGCGGCGCGACGCCGGCGGGCGCCGGCTCGACATGCAGCACCGCCGCGCTCGCACCGGCGACGTTGCGCCACGTCCACCACAGCGAACAACCCGCGACGGTGGCGGCGAACACCATCAGCAGGAAGAACAAGTTCATGTAGGGCGCCGCGTAGAACGCGGCGATCAGCGTCGCGTAGAACAGCAGCGCCTTCATGCCCAGCGCGGTCGGGACCAAGCGGACTCCGCCATCCGGGCCGTCGAGACGCTGGCTGGGCGGAGACTTGGCCGGCCCCGGCTTCATAGTGGTACGGGCGTGCGGTCGATGAGCTCTTGCAGCACCGCCGCGGCGTCTCCACTGCCGCGCAAGAACACGCGGTGGGCGAGCACCGGGCGCGCCAGTGCCTTGAGGTCGTCGGGCACGACGTGATCGCGCCCGTCGAGCAGCGCGCGCGCGCGCGCTGCCCGCAGCCAGGCCAGCGCGGCCCGTGGGCTGGCGCCGAGCAACACCTGCTCGTGGCGGCGGCTTTCGCGCACGACGGCGTAGGCGTACTGCGCGACCGGCTCGCTGATGTGCACCTCGTCCACCGCCGCACGGACCGCGACCAGGTCTTGGCGGGTGACCACTGGTGTGAGTCGCGCCAGCCGCAGCTCCGGTTGGTCGCCGGCGTACAGCGCCAGCTCCCGCTCGGGCTCGGGATAGTCGAGCTCGACCCGCACAGTGAACCGGTCGAGGGCGGCCTCGGGTACCGGGAAGGTGCCGTGGAACTCGATCGGGTTGCGCGTCGCCAGCACCGAGAACGGGTCGGCGAGCTCGACCGGACGGCCCTCGACCGACACGCGGCCGTTCTCCATCGCCTCGAGCAAGCACGACAGGGTGCGCGGGCTGGTGCGATTGATCTCGTCCGCCAGCACGATGTTGGCGAACAGCGGTCCCCTTGCGAATACGAACTTCTCCGCCCGCGGCTTCCAGATGCTGGAGCCGACGATGTCCGACGGCATCAGGTCGTTGGTGAACTGCACGCGGTTGAAGTCGCAGTCCACGCAGCGCGCGAGGGCGCGCGCCAGCAGGGTCTTGCCGGTGCCGGGCACGCCCTCGATCAAGGCGTGGCCGCCGGAGACCAACGCGACCAGTAGGGTGTCCAGCACCTCTGGCCGCACGGCGACGACCGCTGGAATGGCGGTTCCGATCTCACGCCGCAGCGTGGCGGCATCGGCTGATAGGCTGACGGTCAAAGGTGCGCTTCCCCCAGACAGCAATCGGCCGACCCGCGTCTCCAGCTGGTGTCCGAAATCGAGACCGGAAATTGCTTCTTGGCATCGGGAGTTCACACTCCTCGACTCGACCTCGCTCCCGCATCGATTCGAAGAACAACGCATGGAAGTGACCTACCTCGGGCACGCCGCCATCCTCGTGCGCAGTGGCGGCACCAGCCTGTTGATGGACCCGTGGCTCGAGGATCCGGCGTACTGCAACAGTTGGTTCCACTACCCGCCGCTGGAGCTGCGCATCGAAGACGTCGCACCGGTGGACTACGTCTGGTGCTCGCACGACCACCCCGACCACTTCGACCGCAAGACCCTGGCCAAGCTGCCGCGTGATCAGAAGATCCTGGTGCCGCAGTTCGCTTCCGGTCGGCTGGGCCGTCAGTTGCGCGCCGAGGGGTTTACCGACCTGGTGCCGATGCCATTCGACCGCGAGATGGAGCTGGGGCCCGATCTGCGCGTGACCGGGATGCGCACCGATCTGGTGTGGGAAGACAGCGCGCTGGTCGTCGAGGGCGGCGGCGTGCGGTTGTTCAACATGAACGACTGCAAGCTCGGTGATGATCTGCTGCGTGCCATCGGCGAGCGCTACCCGCTCGACATCGCGTTCGTGCCGTTCTCCGGCGCGATCCAGTTTCCGACCTGCTATGGCTACGACGCCGCTGCGCTCGAGGAGATGTGCGCCGAGCGCCGCCAGCGGCATCTGCGCTGGTTCGTGCACCGCATCGAGCTGCTCGGGGCCAAGCGGGCGGTGCCGTTTGCCGGCAACTTCGCGCTGCTGCACCGCGACCAGGTGTGGATGAACGAGCCCGAGAGCAACAACATCAACACCCCCGACGAGGCCATCGCCGCCCTCGCCGAGGGGCTGCCGCACGTCGAGGGAGTGCAGATGAACCCCGGCGACCGTTGGACCGTGGCGGGCGGGCTGGAGCTGCACAAGCCGGCGCCGGCGTTCGCCGACAAGATGCGTGAGGTGCGCGCGCTCGCGCGGAAAGTCGCCGACGACGTCGATGCGCTGCGGAGCAGCGAGCCGCCGGCGCGTTCGACGCTGCGCGCCGATCTCGAGGGCTACTTCGCCGGCGTCGCGCGGCGGCATCCGGAGCTGCCGGGCCGGATCGACGCCCGGGTGGTGATCGAGGCCGAAGGCAAGCACGGGGGCGTCTGGTGCCTGGTCTTCGACCGCGAGGGGTTTCGCTGCGAGGACTTCAACGACGGCGATGCGTGGAATCTGCGCATGACGATGTCTTCGTCGTTGCTCCAGCAAGCGGTCGATGGAGCGATCTCCTGGGACGAGCTCGCGCTCTCGTTCCGGGTCCGTTTCGCCGAGAACCCCGAGTTCTTCAACCAGGACTTCTGGGTGATGCTCTACAACAACGAGATGGAGTTCTTGGCGGCCTATCTGCGGGATCCCGCGCCCAAGTTCTGAGCGCGTGGCGGTGACCGCGATGAAGGTGCTGCACGTCGGGCACGGCTTCTTCCCCGAGAGCCAGGGCGGCGTCGAGTCGTACTTGCGCGATCTGCTGCGCGAGCAGGGGCGGCAGGGTCTCGATGTCACGTTGTTGACGGGCAGCATGGCGCCGTGGCCCGAGTGCGGCGTCGAAGAGCTGTCGATCGAGGGGCTGCGCGTCTTGCGGCTGCACCGGGACGACGCCTACTTCGACGTGCACAGCAAGGCCCATCACCCCGTCGTGTCGGCGTTGTTCGCCGAGCTGATTGCGCGCGAGCGTCCCGACGTCGTGCATCTGCACCAGTGGATCCGGCTGAGCAGCGACCTGGTCGAGGTGGCGTCCGGCCTCGGCGTGCCGGTCGTGGTCACGCTGCACGATCTGTACACCTCGTGCCCGCGGGCGTTTCGGGTCGACGCGCGCGAGCAGCCGTGCACGCGGCCGCTGTCGGTCGAGGCATGCGGTTGGTGCGTGCCGCGCTACGGCCACGAGGACGACGCGGAGATCGCGCTGGGCATCGACCTGCACCGCGACCAGTACCAGGGCGAGCTGGCGTTGGCGTCGGCAGTGCTGGTGGCGTCGGAAGCCACCGCCGACCTGATTGCGGCGACCACTCCGTGTCCAAGAGACCGCTTCACGATCGCGCCGCTCGGCTATCGCCGTCGCTACGACCAGCCGCTACCACCGCCGCCACTGCCCGCCGCGGGCGAGCCGTTTCGCTTCGGCTACTGGGGCAGCGTCGCGCCGCGCAAGGGTGGCATCGTCCTGCTCGAGGCGATGGCGCAGCTGATGCAGCAGGGGGCGCCGCGGCCGGTCGAGCTCTGCATCTTCGGCAAGTGCGACACCGAGGCGTTCCGCACAGCACTGCTCGAACGCGCCGCGGGCCTGCCGGTGCGGTTGCTCGGCCCGTACGACTACTCCGGTCTCGCCAGCGCCGGCGTGCACATGGCGGTGTTCCCAATCGTCTGTTTCGAGACGTTCGGCTTCGTCCTGGACGAGGCGCACGAGCTGGGCTTGCCGGCGATCGTCACCGATCACGGCGCGCTGCCGCGGCGCGCCGCCGGCGCGTCGATCGCGGTGCCGCCCAACGACGCCGCGGCGCTTGCCGCGGCGATGCGCTCGGTGCTCGAGGAGCCCGGGGTCAGGGATACCCTGGCGGCGCGGCTGCCCGCGCTGCCGCCCACTCCGGCGGAGCACGCGGCGGCGCTGCTGGCGATCTACCGGGCGCCAAAGGGTCCGGCGGCCGGCGGGGCTCCGGTCGTGGACCGCCGGCGGCGTGGGGCTTTTACGGTCAAGCAGCGCGAGAGTGCGCTGCGCGCCCTGCACCCCGGCCGCGGCCCGTATTGATTTTGGCCGGCGCGGAACCATGGTTCCGCGTATCCACCGCTATGCTGCCCGGTTCGCTTCCCGGCGGGCCCCGCCGGCAGCAGCCTCCCGAAGATCATGTCCGAGACCATCACCAAGACCTCGCGCGGCCTCCAGGTCCCCGACCAGCCGATCATCCCGTTCATCGAAGGCGACGGCACCGGCCGTGACATCTGGCGCGCATCGGTGCGCGTGTTCGATGCCGCCGTGCAGAAGGCCTACGGCGGCGGCCGTCGGATCGCGTGGCAGCAAGTGCTGGCCGGCGAAGCGGCCCACTCGCAGACCGGCGAGTGGCTGCCGCTGGCGACGGTCGACGCGTTCGAACGCCATCTGGTCGGCATCAAGGGGCCGTTGACGACGCCGGTGGGCGGTGGCATCCGCAGCCTCAACGTCGCCCTCCGCCAGCAGCTCGACCTCTATACGTGTCTGCGGCCGGTGCGCTACTTCGAGGGCGTGCCGAGTCCGGTGCGCAAGCCGGAGGACACCGACATGGTGATCTTCCGCGAGAACACCGAGGACATCTACGCGGGCGTCGAGTTCCAGGCCGGCACCGACGACGTCGCGCGCTTCAAGCAGCTGCTGATGGAGGCGTTCCCCGACCGCTTCAAGAAGATCCGCTTCCCCGAGAGCTCCGGCCTCGGCATCAAGCCGGTCTCGGAGCAGGGCACCGAGCGGCTGGTGCGCGCCGCGATCCGCTACGCGATCGAAGAGGGTCGCGACAGCGTGACGCTGGTGCACAAGGGCAACATCATGAAGTTCACCGAGGGCGCGTTCCGCGACTGGGGCTACCAGATCGCGCGGCGCGAGTTCGGCGCGCGCGACCTCGACGGAGGTCCGTGGCAGGTGTTGGTCGCCGACGGCCGCGAGATCGTCGTCAAGGACGTGATCGCCGACGCGTTCTTGCAGCAGATCCTGACCCGGCCCGCCGAGTACAGCGTGATCGCCACCATGAACCTCAACGGCGACTACATCTCCGACGCGCTGGCGGCGTGCGTCGGCGGCATCGGCATCGCGCCGGGCGGCAACATCAACTACGAGACCGGCCACGCGATCTTCGAAGCGACGCACGGCACCGCACCGAAGTACGCCGACCAGGACAAGGTCAACCCGGGCTCGGTCATCCTGTCCGGCGAGATGATGCTGCGCTACCTCGGCTGGAAGGAAGCCGCGGACCTGATCACCAACGGCGTCGGCGGCGCGATCCGCGCCAAGACGGTGACCTACGACTTCGCCCGCCTGATGGACGGCGCTACGCAGGTCAAGTGCAGCGAGTTTGGCGACGCGGTGATCGCCCACATGTAGCGGCGTGAGGGCGGGCGGCCCTGGACTCCTCGGCTGGCGGCTCGATGTCCGACCACGCGAGCTAGTGCTCGAGGGCGTCGGCCAGCGACGTAGGTCACGATCTCTATGTCGCAGTGGCCGTGCTCGCCGAATCCTGGCCCGGCCGCACGCGATCCTGGTGATCATGACGCACACTCAAGAGACCCGGCCCCGTAAGAGTTCCCCGGCCGCCTCCTCCATGCTCAGCCAGGGTTCGTCGTCCGGCCACGCCAAGGGAGCTGCGGGGAAGAAGGCAAGTCGGACGATCGCCTCGGGGTCCCGTTGGTCGTGGGGCCAGAGCTGGTCGAGCAGGAGGCCTGCCGTGTCCACGAACTTGCCCCGCCGGGACTCGGGCATCTCCGGGGAAAGCAGAGCCTGCGCCTTCTCCAGGGCTTGCTTGCGGGCCCGTTGGTCGGAGTTCTGCCGCCACACCTCCAGCAGCTGGAGCACGGCCAGGTCCGCGCCGTCGGCGACGACGATGGGACGCTCGCCGCGCCACTCTCGCCAGGTCTGGGACTCGGTGAACACCCACGGGGCGCTCAAGGAATTGACCGTCAGGGCGATCAGTAACGCGTCGGCCCGTTCCAGGTGCTCGCGGATGACGTCGCAGATGTGCTCGCCTGGCCGCAGCTCGGCTTCGGCGAGCCACCCGTGCACGCCGAGGTTGGCGAGGTGCAGTCGCAGGCGCCCGCAGAAGTGGCAGTCCAGCCCGGAGTGCGCCAGGAAGATCCGAGGGGCTCCTTCGCGCAGCGTGGGCAACGTCTCGAAAGGCAGCCCGGGACCGGTGAGCAGGGGCTCGAGCAGCTCACGCGGGGCATCGCCCACGTGTTCCACGAGCCCCCAGAGGCGCCTCATGTCCCTGGCGTGGGGGTAGCGCGCGGGCCGGAGGACGGTGTCTTCGTTCGCCCACCACCAGTTCTCCAGGGCCTTGTCCAAGTCCCTGGCGTCGAACGGGTGACCTTCTTCGTTGATCAGGGGGCGCCCGCATTCTCGGCCGCAGGCAACCAAGCGCTCGGCGTCGAAGAAGCTCCGCGTCCGCTCCCCTTCCGCCTGGTCCAGAGGTACTGCGTGCTTGCTGAGCAGCGCCAGGACATCCCGGACCCAGGCTGGCTCTCTGGCGTTCTCAGAGCCGCTATTCACCGCTCTCGCCAACTTCCGCAACCTGCTCGGCGCGGGGTGCAGGCGCTCGCCCGGTCGGACGGAGAGTCGGTGGGCGATGTTGCTGTGTGCCTCCTTGCTGGCGCAAGTGAATCGAATTCACCATCGACTTCGGATCACGAGGAGTTTGGAGTTTCCGCGGTGCCTCACGGATCGTGCAGCGATGGAACCAAGCCCGTCGAGCATGCGGCAAGGTGTCGAGCTTGGCAACTCCTGTGCGAACTCGCGCGCTAGTTCGCAACCACAGCGCGGAGCCAGCCAACACGCCCCTGCCGCTCAGGAGTAGCGGACGCCCCAGTGTTCCGGCACACGAGGCCGGGGTAGTGGGCGGTCGTCATTGCTGTGGGGCTCAGGGGCGAGAGGGACGCGGAGCCACGCCAAGGGACCACCGACGACGGAACCACAACGGGGACCGCTTCCGCGTGACCCGTGCTGCGCCGTTTCTGCAATGACAGAGCCCACCCCCGACATCTACGTCTCGCGGATGTCCAATCGCACCGCGCAGACCATGACTCTCCACCAGTTCGCCGCTCGCTTCGAGCGAGTGGCGCCGGCGCCATGGTGTGTCGCCGCCGGGGTAGGCTCACGCGATGCCGCCGAGGACGTGGTGCAGGCGGTTGCCTCGCAGGCGATCACGAAGCCGAAGAACTTTGGGACAACCTGTTTCGCAGACCGTGCGGTCCGCTCGTGTCGTATGACTCACGCCGCTGGACGAACGCCGCGGATTGCAGTGCCTGTCCGCGCGCGAGCAGCCACCCGCGAGTGCCCATGAACCCGAACCGCAAACAGCCGGCGGTGATTGCCGTGGTCCTCGCGCTGGCGATCGCCGTCTACTTCGCGGTAGGGCGGACCGGAGCACCGTCGATGACGACCGGCGAGCCGGCGGCGGACGAAGGAGTCGCCATGGGAGTTGCGAGCGGGCAGCCAACCGGCCGCCCGAGCACTGCGCCGTTGGAACGGGCCATGGTCCCGGTGCAACCGCAGGCCGACGAGAACACGGCACGGCCGGTTGGACCGAGTTTCTGGCCGGGGGTCACGCTCGACGTGCTCGACGCGCACACACGCGCGCCGCTCGCCGAGTTCCACTACCGCCGCAAGGAGCCGCTGCCGGGTCAGAAGCAGATCGACGGGGCCATGGCCGACACCGAGGAGCCCGGCCGTTTCCGTTTTCGAACCACACCCGGTGAGGTGTCGATCTGGCCGCGCGGCCAGGGCACGCTCGGCTTCGGCCAGGCTTGGATGGACGTCGATCTCGTCGCGGGCCTCCAGACCGTGCGACTCGTGCTCAAGCCTGCGTGCCTGATCCGTTTCGAGTCCGCGTCGACGGTGCCCCAGCACGGCTGTCGGACGAGATCGGGGACTGGTTGCGGTACGGCACGATCAAGGGGATCCGCGGCGTTGGTCACGAGGGGCGATCGCTGGGCGGCACGCAGGAGCGATTCGAGGTGAGCGCGCCCGGGGTGTACGAAATCGACTTCGACGGGCTCACCAAGGACCGCTTCCGATGGATTCCGGCGCAGCTCGCTTCGGTGCGCGCCGGCGAAACCACGAGCGTGGTCGTCGAACTGCACAGGAAGTAGGCAGTCCCTCGGCAATCACCACTGCCCCCCGGCCGGTGGAGGGCGCCGCCGGCCGCTCTGCCCGAATTCGGCCGCACGCTGTGCGCGCAGAGCACCGGGCGGCAAGAGCCGGATCTGTGCCGAGGCGCGCGGATCGCGTAGACGGTGTACTTCGGGCCGCAAGCCCCGCGGGCCCAGACCCGGCTCTTCTCCGCTGCGTCAGAATCCACCCCATCGCGTCCTCTGCGCGCGCCCGTTTGCGCATGGGGTGTGGGTGGTCACAGACGGCCGCCATTCACCCCTAACGACGAGGCTACCGATGCAGCTCGTGGATCGTGTCTACCCAACCGTTGTCGTCGCTGCTGTCGCCCTGAGCGCGACCCTGGCGGCGTTCCCCCAGCAGCCGCCTGTCGACCGTTCCTCGGGCGAAGCGCTCGATCGTCCGATCCCGATGAACGCGTTCTCGGTGCCAATCCACACGGCGGAGGCAGACAAGGGGCTGGAGTACGGCATCTGGGCGTCCGGCCCGGACTACAAGGTGTCGTTTCACGACGGGATGGCGTTCTACCCGATGTTGGGCAAGGACGCGCCGCGCAACCTACCGGTCCGCTGGGTGACGACCTCGGTGCGCGTTGGTGATCGCGAGCTCTTGCAAGACGCGCCGCGCACCGCGTACACCGATTGGCGTTTCGAGTTCCAACACGATGAGTTCACCGAGGCGTACGACGTGCGTGCCGACGGTGTCGAGCAGACTTTCGTGCTGCATCGCCGCCCGGATGCGGTTGGCGACCTCGTCATTCGCGGACGTCTCGACACCGAGCTTCGTGCCGATCGCTTGCCCGCGCAGGTGAGTGATCTCGAGCTGCGCGACGACCGTGGCAACGCGGTGGTGCGCTACGGCCGAGCGCTGGCGTTTGACGATTCCGGAGCGACGCGCGACGTGTCGACGCAGTACGATGGCGACGCTGTTGAGCTGCGGCTGTCTCAGGAGTTCCTCGCCAATGCGACGTACCCGCTCACCGTCGATCCGCTCCTGAGCAATGCGATGGTTTCCCCTGGCGGAGGCACGATCTGGGGTGTCTCGATCGGCCGCAACGACAGCCACGATGAGCTCATGGTGGCCTTCCTTCGCGAGTTCTCATCCGGGGACGAAGACGTGTACGTTCACTTGCTGAAAGACAACTGGGCGTTCACGACACCGATCTTCACCGATGTCTCGACGCAGTGGGGGCATCGTTCCATTGATGTGGCCTACGTCGCCGGGGCGAAGCGCTGGGTGGTCGCCTACAACCGGACGTTTCAGTTCTCCAGCAGCGAGATGCGCGTGCACTACCACGACGGCGGCGATTTCTCGATGAGCACCGTGCTGCAGTTCCTCACCAATGCTGACTTCGCCGACGACATCGCTGTGGGAGGTGCGACCGATCCGTCTTCCGTCGAGGCGTTGATCGTCTACCGCAAGGACGTCGGTCAGATCAACGGCCCGAACTCCGCTGTCCGCGGTTTCATCGTCGACGCAGCAACGTACTCGAAGCTGTCGGATTTCCAGATCAGCAATCAGAGCACTATCCACGATGCCGAGGCTTGCCAGGTCGTCGAACGCAGGCAGCTGGGCAGCGTTCCATGGCTCGTGACCTTCCACGAGTCTGAGAGGATCTATAACCCGGGCGATGACTGGGATCTCTACGTCACCCGCGTCTGGGACGATGGCCGGAGGGATAGAGTCGTGGAGATCGGTGACTCCAACATCGTGAACCACAGCGTCAGGCCGTTTATCGACGGCGGCCACGATCGCGCGATCGTCGCCTATCACGGGCTTCTCAATACGACGCCGGGCCCCGCCCCAACGTTCACCAGGCAGATCATGGTCCAGCGCGTGGATTGGTCGCTGTCGGCCAACTGGCCGGTCGTCACTTCTCCTGAGGAGATCATTCGGTCCTCGGAGTTTCTGGCGATTGGTGGAATCGCGTACGACAACCAAACCAGAAGCCACTGGACGGTTGTCGTGGCGCAAGTCTCGGGTCCCTCACAGATCGAGGTGCTCCGCCTCGGCCACGACAGTCGCGTTGCCGAGTCGGCAACCATCAGCGGTGGTACCGGCTACCAGTGGACGGCCGTGACGTTCGACGACGACGCCAAGGAGTACTCGATTGCATTCCACAGCGGCGGCAACGTCCTGGGAACCAAGCTCGCCTATCCCCAAGGTGCCGGCACCACCTACATCGGTACCGCCTGTGGGAGCGCGACGATCAGTCCGCGCGGCACGTCGCACGCGTATCTGCCGTGGTCGGGTACGTCGAACTTCGGCGTGGCACTCTACGGCGCGCCAACCGCCACCTCGGCCGTCCTGATGCTGGCCGGCGGCACCAGCTCGATCCCGTTGGGGACGCTGGGGTTGCCCGGCTGCACCGTCTACCTCGACCCCGCGCAGCTGGCTGGCAGCATCGCGGTGCAGCTGACGAGCTCCTTCTACGACTTGCCGATGAAGATCCCGAGTGGCCCAACCGGCGACATCTACATGCAGTGGGTGTATCTCAACCCCGGGGCGGTCGGTGGCATCGAGTTGACGCGTGGAATGAGTGTTGCTGTGCGTTAGCGCGCGACTGGTCGCTGACGCGGGCGATTCAGCCCTTTACGCGACCAGGTTCCGAAGGCATTCGGCAGCGCTGAAGTCGCGGTCGCCGAGGTGGAAGGCCGTGACCATACGCGCCCACTCGAGCTCGCTGGGCGGCGGAGGCTCGAGATCGGTGCAAGCAGGCGAGCTGCGACGGCACTGGGCGGGTTGGCGCCGAAGGATCAAGCGGAATCAGCGGCACCTCGCCGCCCGCGCTGGCGCTCGAGAGGGCGCTGGGCCAGACCCTGCGGCGGTACGAGGCGCTGCGCACGACCTTCGAGCAGGGTGACGACCCGCCTGATAGGGAGGCGGAGCCGCGCGAGGTCGTACACCCGCCGGACGACTTCGCGCTGCGCGTCGAGCGGGGGATTCCATGGCCCCATGACCCGCGAGGGGCAGCGCTCACGCGGGTCCGAGCACTCGCGTCAGCGGCGCAGCAGCGTCTCGACACGTTGTCTCTCGTACGGCGTGAAGTCGCGGAAACACAGCACCTCCGCCAACGCCTCCAGCTCGTCGTCGTCGATGGGCCAGATCCGAACCGCGCGATCGGAGCCCGCCGTCAACACGCCCTTGCCGTCGGGGGAGAACGCAGCCCAGGTCACGATGCCTCCGTGCGGCAGGTCGATGAACGGCCCGCCCTCACGGGTGAACACGCGGGCACGACCGTCCGCGCCGGCCGTCACGAACCGCCGACCGTCGGGGGAGAACGCCACGCACTCGATCCGGCTCTCGTGCGCTGCTTCTTGCCGTTCGATCGTCCCATCGGTCCGCAGCAGCCAGAACGAGCCGCCGACTCCAGCGGCCAGCAAGCGTTGTGGATCGAACGGATCGACGTCGAGACCCAGCAGGTACTCCACGGAGTCCTCGGTGTCGAGTTGGCGATGGCTGCCAGCCTCGAGTCGACGGATCCCGTGCTTCTCTGCCAGGAACGACACTCCATCGGGACCCGTGGCGACGGCCGCACCCCCGGTGGTGAGAGGCACGGTCCACAGCACGCGTCCGTCCGCCGCGTAGCAGGTGACGCCGGCTGTGTAGTACGGCACGATGAGCTCACCGCTCGGGGAGAAACCGATCGCGTATGCCCGTCGGCCGGCTCCGTCGAGGACCGGTAGCTCGGCGAAGGGCTCGGGGTCTCCTGGCCGGCATCGGAAATGGCGCATCGGCGAGAGCGCGCCACAGGTTGCGAGGCGCACGCTGCCGTCCGGGAGCCGCTGCGGGGAGACGGCGATGCGCAGGGCCCCGCCGGCTCCCCCGCGGAGTTCAGGGAGGGGTACCTCGCCGACGATCGCTCCGGTCTCGGTGTCCCAGAGGCTCAGGGTGTTCGGCGCGGCAGCGCAGACGACGTAGCGCTCGTCGATCCAGGCCGCGCACCACACGTACCGCTGGGCCGGGCGAAGCACCGGGAAACCGGGCACCATCGTCTTCCAGCGTCGCACCGTGTCGTGACCTGCGCTCAAGAGCTCTTGGCCGGATGCGGAGAAGGCGATGTGCGAGGGGGTTCCGCTGTGGCCGCGCAGGACCGAGCGAACTTCACCGTTGAGACCGAGGACGTGGATTGGTCCCTGGTGAAACGCCGCGACGAGGGATCCGTCGTCGGGCGCGAACGCACAGGACTCCGGGTTGCTCTCGCCGAGGTGGGACCACTCGGGGCGGGCTTGGTTCGTCGCCCATAGGCGGACTCTGCGATCGAGGGAGCCGACGAGCAATCGAGTGCCCTTGTCGTCCATCGCGAGACAAGTGATCGTGTGCGCTAGCTGCTTGGGCTCGGCGATCGACTCGAGTGACTCGGTGTCGAGGACCTCGATCGATCGGTCCAACAGCCCCAGCGCAAGCCGTCTTCCGTCGCGTGACAGCGCACTTCTCAAAACCTGTGTCGTGGCTCCTACGCCGCGCGAGAGCATGACGACCGCGGCGTCTGCACGGAGTTGTCTCTGAATGGCTCCGGTGGCGTCCTCGCGCGTCGCGTCGCGTCGTACCGGCGCGCGGGCAAGCAGCCTGGATCCCGAAGCCGCGTTCGTGACGACGACCGATCCGTCGGTCGCCACCGACAGCAGCTTGTCGGCCTCGGCCAACACATACAGGGCGAGCACCTGGGCGCTATCGTCGTGCGCGGGAGCGCTCCACAGCATTGTTCCGCTGGCCGAGACGGCATGGACACGCCCCGACGCATCTCCCCAGAAGAGCCGTCCCGCCAGATCGAAAACCGGGCGTGTGCGCATGCCAGCTTGCGCCTGTTGCGAAGCATCGTCGCCCGCAGCGTCTTCTCCTGGGAGCTTCGTCGGGAGGTCGAGCTGCTCGCCGGAGGCCGCCGAGTACAGACGTGGCCACTGCCCGGGGTTTCCCACAACGAACCGTGTGCCGTCCGGTGACCAGGTGGCGAAACGACCGTTCCCCCGGAGAACGCGACCCCAGGTACCCGCGGTCGACGTGAGCGACTCCGATGGCCCCCAGACGCCGCACAGCAGCGTGCCTTCGTCGGTCGGCGACGGTGCCGCCCACCAAGCAATGTCACCGGTCCGGACTTCGTCTGTCTGGTGCATCCGCTGCAAGGCAGCGACGAGGCGCGTACGCGTCGCGTAATTCCGAGCGCGGTCGAAAGCGTCCCTGGCCAGCAGCGCTCCGAACACCGGATCGCCACCGGACAGCTCGTGCATCGCGCTGACCTCCAGCTGCGCGGCGATGTCCGCGGCCTCTCGCTCCACCGAGACCAGCCGCGCGAGCAAGGCGAGAAGAAGCAGGACCGCGGCGACCGACGTCGCGACGATGGGATGCCGGCGCGCCAACACAGCGCTGTGCCGCAGCGGCCCGGGAGCGCGGGCCGTGACGTGCTGGCCGCGCGTAGCGCGCTCGAGATCGTCGGCCAGGGCTCCCGCGTCGGCGTAGCGCCGCGCTGGGACCTTCTCGAGGCACCGGTGCACGACCAGCGCCAGCGTGCGCGGGACCTCTGGGTTGTGCCGCCGCACCGGCGTCGGCTCGTCGCCGAGGATCCTGCGGTACAGGTTCTCGCGGTGTACGGCCTCGAACGGGGGCCGCAGCGCCAGGCACTCGTACAAGGTGGCGCCGAGCGACCAAACGTCGGCACGCGGCGTGACCCGCGCGTCGCCGCGCACTTGCTCGGGGGGCATGTAAGCCGGCGTGCCGAGGGCCGAGCCGGTGCGCGTCAGGCTGGCCGCGGCGTCGCTCCAGGCCAGGCCGAAGTCGAACAGCACCGGTGCGCCGCACTCGCGCAGCATCACGTTGGCGGGCTTGACATCGCGGTGCACAACGCCCTCGGCGTGCAGCCGCGCCAGGCCGCGCGCGATCTCCGCGACCCAGCGGGTCGCCGCGCGCCAATTCGGCGCGTCGGCAGCGACGTGGCGCCGCGCTCGCGCGAGCCGGTCGGTCAAAGTCTCGCCGGCCAGCAGCTCCATCGCCAGAAACGGCGTGCCGTCGACCGCGCCGATCTCGTGAACGCGGCACAGCGCCGCGTGCCGGTGACGCGCCAGCACCTCCGCCTCGTGGCGAAACCGCCGCTCGGCCGCGGCACTCTCGATCAGCTCGGGACGCAGCACCTTCAGGGCGACCGGCTCGTCCGTCCGGCGGTCCACGGCGCGGAACACCACGCCCATCGCTCCGGCCCCGAGGAGCTCGTCGAGGCCGTAGTTTCCGAACTGGCTGCCGCTCCGCAGCGCCACCGCAGGAGCGTCGTCCGGGGCAACGCCGAGCCGCTGCAAGTAGCGGAACCGCTGCCGCAAACCCCGGGCCCGCTCCGGGTGCTCTCGACACACTCTGTTGAGCGCGCCGCTCCACTCGGCTTCGGGCGCCGACAGCACTCGGTCGAGGAGCCGGTCGAGTTCGTCCTCGAACGAAGGCGACGGTACGGCGTCCGGCATGGGCACGAAGATAGGCGCTGGATCGTCAGAGGATGGTCACCCTCAGGCCCTCGGTGGCGTGCACGCCGGTGCCGGCGAGGTGGAGGGACTGCAGGAAGAGGGCGGCCCCCAGGGGGGCAGAAGCAGGGAGCGGGAAGCTCAGCACGCTGCGCCCGCTGCCTGGTTGCAACATCATGGGGAGGGACAGCAGAGCCGCGGGATTGAGCAGGAGGCTGACGCCGAGGCTCGGGATCGGGATCGGTTGCGCGGCCTTGGCCACGCCAGCGAAGCACACGCTCAGCGCTGGCGACGTCGCCGGCGCCGGCCACGCGACGTCGACGAAAAAGGCCGCGTTGCCCGCGCGCGGCAGGCGATCCGGGTGAGGGGAGGTGGACCAGCGGTAGGTGGGGCTCGGGCCCGAAGGCGTGCCACACCGCACGGGGGCAGGCGCCACAGCGATGCCGGACAACGGCCCGCGGGCCCCGCACAGAGTGAGGTTTGCCAGCGGCGTGATGGCGCCGGTCGCCTGCTCGAACCAGTGTACGCCACCCGTCGCCGTGCTGGCGAGCAGGCGGCTGCCCGCCAACGCCAGCGCGCCGGTCGTCGGCTCGACGGCGACTGCGCAGACGTTCGCCCAGGTCGTGCTCAGCGCCGTGGTGGCGAACGGTGGATCCGGGTCGACGCGCAGGAGTGAGGGCAGTCCCGCTCCATTGAGCTGCACCGAACTCACGATCACGTTGCCGTCGGATTCGACCGCGAGATTCCGGCACGCGCCACTCATCCCTGGCAACATCGTGCTGACCTGCGCCGGGGCCTGAAGCGGGAAGCGGTACAGCGCACTGCTCGTTGGCGTTTCGACCCCGAGATAGGCCATCCCCGATACACGGTCGTAGGCCACGGCTCGGACGGCACCGGTGGGGTTCCAGCCACCGAAACTCAGAGGCGTCACAGCGCCCGTGGTCAGGTTCGTGGTGAACACCTGGACCCACGTGGTCGGCCCGGTGCCAGCGGGCAGCCCTGCGAGGTTGTTGGCCGCCACCAGCACCACGTCGGGCTGGACGAACGCGAACTGCAAGATCGCGCCGCCCGGGTTGCGCGCCCTGCCCAGGGGGATCGTGCGCACGACAGTGCCGGCCGTCCCGGTGAGTGACACGACGTGGAGGCTGATCGGCTGTCTGGCCGGCGCGGTCGTTCCCACGACCAGGTGGCCGGTGGACGGATCGAGGACGATCCCCGAAGCGCCCAAGGACCCGGAGCCGCCGTAGCCGGCGCCGGTGAGGGCGGCCGGCAGGCCGGTGACGCAGAGCAGCGACCCCGGCCGGCGGGGGTGCGCGAGGTAGATGCCCCCATCGCCCGTGAACACAGACGCGGGCTGGCGCCATGAGCTGACCGCGTAGTACCCGTCCGGCACCTGCGACGAGGCAGGTGCCGCCAGGGCGGCGGCGGTCACGACGAGGGAGACGAGGCCTGCGTTGCGGAGGCTCGGGATCGACTGCGAGTTCATGTCGTCTTCCAGTTGAGAGAAGCGTTCCCCGTCTCGGACGGATTCCTCGCGGGCGGCGTAACGGCGCGCGATCGAGAAACCCGGATGCTGACGGCTACCTGGGTCAGGGCCGGCCAACGCCACCCTGATCGATCCGCTCGAGCTCGCGGGCCAGGTTGACCATCCCGCGCCGCAGCAGCATGCGGGACGCGGGCTCGGTACGACCAAGCGCTGCCGCAATCTCGCTGTGCGGCATGCCGAGGAGCCGCGCCATCGTGACCGCCTGCCTCTGGTCCTCGGGGAGCCTTTCGAGCGCGCGCTCGAGGATGCGCGCGTCCTCGGCGCGCATCGCTTGGGCGCTGGGCGTCGACAGCGCGCGGACGGCGGCCGCGAGGTCGAAGTCGCCCGCGACCGATGGCGATACGCCAGCCTCGCGGTGCACATCGCGCTTGCCGGCGCGGTGGTGCCGCTGCTTGTCGATGATCTTGTTGAGCGCTGCCCGCCGCAGCCACGCGCGGAAGCCAGCGCGGTCAGCGAAACTCTCGCGCCCGAGCTCGGGCAGCAGGTCCGCGGCCACGGACTGCGTGACGTCGCTGACCGACTCGCGAGCCAGAACGTCACGGCCGACATTGAGGCGTACGAACACCGACAGCTCGGGCAGGTGAGCGGCGAGCAGCGTGCGCAGCGCGGCAACGTCGCCTTCCTGCGCGCGTCGGGCGAGGTCTTCGGGCCAGGGGACCGCCGGATCCTCCGTCATGCCCCGCCAAGCATAGCACCGGCTTCGCGCATTGCGCCGTGACGCCATCCGAGTGAAGCAGCAGATCTGACCTCCCCCGTTGAGTTGACACGGGGGGTCTCGCGGGACCCGGAGCAGACGAATGACAACGTAGACTCGCGGCAAAGCAGACGGCGATCGCGGTGAAACGGGCGAGTTTCCGAGCTGCGCGCAGACCCGATGCGCGCGGCGAGCGCGATCGCAGCATCAGTCACTGGAACTGGAGTTCCGGATCGGCGGGCTGCGAGCGGCCGCGATGAGCGGCGGCTCCACGGGCAGGCCGACGTGGCGCAAGATGCGGTCGAGGGCCACGGGGTCCGTGAGGAGGTCGAGGACCTGCGCGGTCCGCTGCAGTGCGGGCACAGCAGGACGTCCACCTTGAAGATCCGCAGCATGAGCTCGGCCCACGAGTACCGCCGCTGCCCACGACGGCGTGGCGGCGGCTCAACACCTGGAAGGAAGCCGCCGACCTGATCACCAACGGCGTCGATGGCGCGCCAAGACGGTGACCTACTATTCGCCCGCCTGATGGACGGCGCCACCCAGGTCAAGTGCAGCGAGTTTGGCGAGGCGGTGATCGCCCACATGTAGCGGCGCGCGGCCGGGCCGCCCTATACTCCGCGGCTCGATGTCCGACAATGCAAGCGTGCGTCCGTCCTTCTCGCTGGCTGGTCGGGTGGCTTTGGTCACCGGCAACAGCACGGGGCTCGGGCGCGAGATGGGGTTGGTGCTCGGCCGGGCCGGCGCCAAGGTGCCGGTCAACTACCACAACAACACCGCGCGCGCCGAGGCCGCGTACGAGGAGTACCGGGCAGCCGGCATCGAGACGGTGCTGGTGCGTGCCGACGTGACGACGGAAGAGGGCGTGGAGGCGTTGTACGCCGAGACCGAGCGCGCTTTGGGCAAGGTCGACGTGGTGGTGCCCAACGCCACCTGCGAGCAGCCGCTCAAGCCGATCGAGGAGTACGACTGGGCGTTCTACCAGCGCATGCTCGACTTCTTCGTCAAGAGTCCGTTCTTGTTGACGCGGCGGGCGCTGCCGCACTTGAAGCAGCAGGGGTGGGGGCGCATCGTCAACATCGTCAGCGAGGTCTACCACCGCAGCGTGGCGCCGTTCAGCGCCTACGTCGCGGCCAAGGGCGGGCAGATCGGCTGGTCGCGCAGCATGGCGAGCGAGCTGGCGCCGTTCGGCATCACCGTCAACATGGTGGCGCCGGGGTGGATCCCGGTGGAGCGCCACGAGAGTGACCCGCAGGAGATGAAGGACGAGTACCGCGCGTTGATTCCGATGGGTCGGTGGGGAGTGCCCAGAGACGTCGCCGACGCGGTGCTCTACCTGGCGAGCGACGAGGCCGGGTTCGTCACCGGGCAAACGATCTGCGTCAACGGCGGAATGACGCCGTGGTGAGTTTGGACGGCGATCGCACGGGCCCGTTTCGACGAATCCTGGTGGCCAACCGCGGCGAGATCGCGGTGCGCGTCGCGCGTGGTTTGCGCGAGCTGGGGATCGAGCCGGTCGGGGTCTACAGCGAGGTCGACGAGCGCGCCACGCACGTCGCGGCGATGTCGCGCGCGGTCGCGCTGGGCGGCACGGCGGCCGCCGACTCCTACCTGTCGATCGACAAGGTCGTCGCCGCGGCGCGCGACCAGGGCTGCGATGGCGTCCACCCCGGCTACGGCTTCTTGTCCGAGAACGCCGCGTTCGCGCGGGCGGTCGCGGAGGCGGGGCTGGTGTTTCTCGGGCCGAGCCCGGCGGCGATGGAGCAGCTGGGGCAAAAGCGCGGCGCGCGTGAGCTCGCCGAAGCCGCCGGCGTTCCCGTCGTGCCCGGCTATCACGACGATACCGGCGACGACGCCGCGCTCTGCGCCGCCGCCGGTCGCGTCGGCTTTCCACTGATGCTCAAGGCCTCGGCCGGCGGCGGTGGCAAGGGAATGCGATTGGTCGACGACCCCGGCGCGTTGCCCGACGCGTTGGCCGCCGCGCGGCGCGAGGCCAAAGCGGCGTTCGGCGACGACCGCATGCTGCTCGAGCGGCGCGTGTTCCCCGCCCGCCACGTCGAGATCCAGATCGTCGGTGACCAACACGGCGACGTCGTCTCCCTGCACGAGCGCGAGTGCTCGGTGCAGCGCCGCCACCAGAAGGTGTTGGAGGAGTCGCCGTCGCCGGCGGTCTCGGCCGAGCTGCGGCAGCGCATGGGGGAGGCCGCGGTGGCGCTCGCCAAGCACGTCGGCTACGCCAACGCCGGCACCGTCGAGTTCTTGCTGGACGAGGCGGGCGAGTTCTACTTCCTCGAGGTCAACACGCGGCTGCAAGTCGAGCATCCGGTGACCGAGATGGTGACCGGGTTGGATCTCGTGCACTTGCAAGTCGCGGTCGCCGCCGGGGCGCGGTTGACGGATCTGGTCGGTGGCCGAGACACCACGCCGCGTGGCCACGCGATCGAAGCGCGGATCTACGCCGAGAACCCGGAAGCCGGCTACCTGCCCGCCGCGGGCCGGCTGGCGCGCGTGCTCGAGCCGAGCGGGCCGGGCGTGCGCGTCGACTCGGGGGTCCATTCAGGCGTCGAGGTCTCGCCCCACTACGATCCGATGCTCGCCAAGCTGATCGTGCACGCGCCCGATCGGCCCTCGGCGTGCCGCCGGCTGCTGCACGCGCTCGGCGAAACGGTGTACCTCGGCATTCCCACCAACGTCGACTTCTTGGCGCGGGTCGTGCGGCACGAGGCGTTCGCGCGGGGCGCGCTGCGCACCGACATGCTCGACCTGCATCCCGAGTTGGCAAAGCCCCCGGAGTCGATGCCGCCGGACATCGCCTTCATCGCCGCCGCGCTCTGCCGGTCGTTGCCGGGAGCGGCGGGCGAGGGGCAGGCGGCAGGCGCCGCGGCCGCGGCGCAGCACGATCCATGGCAGGCCATGGGGCCAGTGCGTTTGTGGAGCGCGTCATGAGCGGGTCGTACGAGTACTTGCGCGGCGACGAGGTCGTGCGCGTCGGTGTGCGCCACGACGGAGGGGCCGGCTACGTCGTGCAGGTGGGCGACCAAGCCCTGCCGGTGACGGCGTCGCGTCTGCCCGACGGCCGGGTCGCGTTCGAGCTCGCCGGAGCCCGTTACACCGCGGATGCGGCGGGAATCGGCCGCGCGACCCAGGTCCGCGTGTGTGGACCCGCGGCGCAGACGTACACACTGCCGCGCTACGAAGGCCAAGCCACCGAGTCCGCCGGCAGCGGGGCGGTCGAAGCCCCGATGACCGGCACCGTCCTGGCCGTAGAGGTCGGCATCGGCGACGTCGTCGAAGCCGACCAGACGCTGCTGGTGCTCTCGGCCATGAAGATGGAGCACAAGCTGCGCGCCGGCATCGCGGGCGTCGTGCGCGAGCTGGCTGTCGAAGCGGGCGAGACGGTCGAGCAGGGCGTGCTCCTGGCGCGCGTCGAGCCCGAAGCGAAATGAGTGGCGCTCTCGCTGAGGCGCGTCACCGGCGCTTGCCCTTGACTGGGCAGTACGCGCCTCCGCGACAGTAGGTCTCCTGGAGCTCGGGCAAGAACCCCTCCAAGTCGTTGGCCATCACCTGCAGCACGACGATGTCCGGTTCCAAGTAGCGCCCGCGTTCTTCGAAGTACGAGGTCTGATCGCAGATCGTGTAGCCCGCGACACCCGCGTTGATCGCTTCGATCTCCGGGTTGGCCTGTTCGAGCAGTTGGGGATAGCAGTGTGGGTTGTGGACGGCGTGGCCGAACGTGTAGGAGTCGCCGACGCAGAGCACGCGGACACGAGTCTTTGGAAACGCGACGTCGGTCTTTCGTAGCAGTCCCTGCGAGTTGGTGATCAGGCGGCAGGGGAGGGGAGCCGCCATCCAGAAAATCTCGTTCTGGTCCGGGCGCAGATCGCCCAAGAGGGCGGCGCGCTGTTCGAACGTCACGCTCGACCGGTGGTCGAGCAGTGGCTCCAACTTCTCTCGCAGCGCGCGCGCCAAGATCGCGTTCCCGAAACGCGACAGGTGCCCATCCTCGGGCATGAGGTAAACCAGATCGAGCGGCAACGGTCGGAAGGTCTCGGTCAAGTCGAGCAACGGGACACCGTGCTTGCTTGTCAGCTCGGTGAACATCTCGATCGCCAACGCGTCGACGTAGCTCGGCGGTGGCACGTATACGACGATGACGCGAGCGTCGGCTCCGCGGCAGACCTCGATGAACCGGTCGAAGATCGGCTCGTACTGCACTACCAGCCCCTGCCGGCTACCGTCGCGTTCGGCGAGCGCGACGCGTTCGCGCAACTCGAGAGCTGCCTCTTGGATGCGCTCCTTCTGCCAAGAATCCGCGATACTCCGGAACGCGCGGGTCACGGCGAACGTCTCTTCTCCGTCGACCTGGAAGAAGTAGCAGCGGGCCGCGACCTCGAGAATGGCGCCGGTGATCAGCAGCGGCACGCAAGCGAACACGATCTTCTTGGCCAAGCTGGTCGTCGTCGTGCTGCGCGCTGCGCTGGCTCGCGCACTGGGCTGACCGGCGTCACCGAATCGTTCCATCGCAATGAACGTACGGAGTCAGGCTCGATTTTCTCGCTTCCCGCTCACCGCCCGATCTCGAGGTCCAGCGCCCCCGAAGTCCGCCACACGCCGCTGTTCCAGACGGCCCCCTGCGCCGAGAGGCGCATTCCGTTGAAGGCTGGTTGAGAGGGGATGGGCAAGACGAGAGAGACCACCCCGGTCGAGCTCGTCAGGAGGGCGGGCGCCAGCACGATGCCGGCTGGGTCCACGAGAAGCGGGCAGCCGAAGATCGAGGTGCTCGCAGCCGCGGTCGAGATGAGGACGGTGGACGGCTGACTCATGGCGGGCCCGCCCACGCGCAGCTCGAAGTGAGCGTTGCCCGCGCGTGGAAGGCCGACGTGGACCAATGATGGGGCAAACGGACTCCCAGGGCACGGTGCGCCGCGCGGGGTCGCCTTGGCGGTCGCGGCCGTCGTCCCGATCCAGGTGTCGAAGTCACCGGCGACGATGATCTCGTTTCGGCGGCTGTCGTGCGCGACGCGGGCAAGAAAGCCGACGGGCGGCAGGGCGAGGGCTTGCCAGTCCCGGCCATCCCACAGCCAGTTCGCCTGGTCACCGAAGAGGACGATGCCGCCGATCGCTGGATCGAAGAGCATGCCATGGTAATACGTACCGCTGGTGGCGGGGGGCGGCGCCGTCGTGGTCGACGCGGCGGCCCAATTGGAACCGTTCCAGAGCCAGGTGTCATTCGCGGGGTTCCCCCCGAGCAGCTTTCCCCCAAACAACACCACGTTGCGGTTCGTGGGGTCGTAGGCCGTGCAAGCCTGGGTGCGAGCAGATGGGGCGTTGGACGGTGTCCGCTGGGACCAATCCGTGCCGTCCCACTCCCAAGTTTCTTGGGGCATGCTGCTGTTGGCGGGAGTCGCGACGGCGAAGACGGTTTGGCGTGCACCGTCATATGCAGTGCTCACGTCGCTGAACCACTGGGGGTGTGGTCGCGTGGGGGCTCCGCGCCCAGCTGCCGTCCCACAACCATGTCTGCATCAGCGCCGACCTGTCGGTAAGGACGTAGACACCCTCTTGCCGTGCTTCGTCGTAGCAGAAGGCCTCCCAGCCCGTCGTCCAGGGCGCGGTCTTCGCGGCGAGATTCCAGATCGAGCCGTCCCACTCCCACGTCGAACCCCCGGTCACGCCCACGGTGCGATCACGACTCTTGTCGTAGATGAGCCCACCGAAGGGCGTGCGGTTGAACGCGGGGAAAGACTGCACGAAGGTCCAGGCCGTCCCGGTCCACTCGACGAAGCCTTCGGAAGCAACCCTGCGCAACCGTGATCGGGTCCCATCGTAGATGAGATTGCCTACACCCGCACCGACTACGCCGCCGGTGGTGAGGTGGTGCCAGCTCTTGCCGTCCCACGACCACGTCTCCGTGCGAGCGGCCCGCACGACCATGATGACGCGCTGGCTGACCGGGTCGAATGCGGCCGTGGCGAGGCCATTCGGAGGTTTGGGCAGGCCTTGGTGTTCGACCCATGTCGCGCCGTCCCAAAGCCACGTATCGCCGAGCGTGCTCCGGCTGCCTCCGAACATGACGACCTGTTGCCGGACTGGGTCGTAGGCCAAGGCATGGTTCTGCCGCGCTGGCGGCACCAAGGTGGGAAAGTGCTGGGCCCAGTTGGTGCCGTCCCACTCCCAGGTGTCGGCGAGTGACGTGGTTGAGCGCCTGGGGTCGACGCCCCCGAAGACGAGAATGCGCTGTCTGGCCGCGTCGTACACCAGCGGCGAGTTGTGTCGCCCCGGAGGGCTCGTGGCAGGAAAGGCCTGCGTCCAGCCGATCCCGTCGAAGAGGTGTGTCTCGCCAGGAAGCGCGGAGCCTCGTGACGAGCCGAGCAGGACCAGATTCTTGCGGGCGGCGTCATGGGCGAAGCCGAACCCGTTGGTGGTGCGGAATCCGAGCTCGTTGGTTGGCACCACCTGTTGCCACCGACTCCCTCGGGACTCCCACGTGCGGTCGGGTAGCCCAGAGGTCGGGTTGGGCTCGGGGGCGACCGCGACCACCACGCCGCGATGACTGTCGTAGGCCCAGTTGTAGACCCCGACCGTGTCCTGCTTGGTCCAGCTCCGTTGGGCCGGTGCCGAAGTGCCCGTCAAGAACAAGGCGAACGCGGGGACGAGGCAGTGTCGCAGTGCGTGCATGGTCAGTACCGAGTCAGGCTCGATTTTTTCGCTACAGCTCACCGCCCGAGCGTCCACACGAGCCCCGGCGTCAAATCGTATCCCCACGGGCTCGCCGTTGGGCCGTGGAACGCCTGCAGCCCGACACTCAATCCCAGCAACGCGGGAGTCGGCGGGATCGCGAGGTCGATCGACCACGCTCCGCTCACGCTGCCGACCGCCAGCACCACCGGTGCCGTGACGTAGACCGGGCACGTACCGATTCGCGCTGGCACCGGGCCGGCTGGCGTGCCGATCAGCAGAGCGCTCGCCGCTCCTGGCGCGGCGCCACTGCCACCGACAGTGGCGATTCGGCCGAGCACCGGGTCGTCGCCGCGCAGGGTGGGCGCCCAGCCCGCGGCTGCGCACGGTCTCCCCAGCGGCGCCGCGGTCGCGCCGGGAAATGTGTACAGCAGCTGACTGCCGAGACCGGGCCACACCTGTGCCTGGAAGTAGAGCGTGCCTCGAGACAGGGTGGGTTCGCTCGGAGCGTAGAGTCCGGGGTAGTACGCGTAGGTGCCGGCCGCGCTGCCGTCGCTCCACCACAGCGACGATGCCGCGCTGCCCCAGGCGACGTGACGGCTGCCGACCGCAGTGACGAACGACAGCGGCAGACCATGGCCGCCCTGCAGCTCGACGGTGCCGGCCGTTGTGCCGTCGGTCGAAAAGACCGAGTAGGACCGCCCGTCGGGGCGCGCCACGAACGCCGCGAAGTTGTCGGCAGAATCGATCTGCATCGGCACCGAGCTCGAAGCGCCGGCGAACAGGTCGGCGACCAGCCGGGTGCCGGCGGCAGTGCCGTCGCTCTTCCACAGCTCTCGTCCGACCGCGAGATCGTCGGCGGCGAACAGCACCGAGTCGCCGAACGCCGCAAAGCCGCCGGGCACCGAGCTCTCCGGCCCCGCGATGATGTCGGCGACCAGGCGGGTGCCGGCCGTGGTCCCGTCGGTGGCCCAGAGCTCGCGCCCCGCCGGCGGCTGGGTGGCGACGAAGTAGAGCAGCGATCCTGCCGCGGTCATGTCGGCGGGATTGCCGTCGGCAAAACCGGGGCGGATGTCGGCGACGATCGCCGTGCCGGCCGCGGTGCCGTCGCTGCTCCACAGCTCACGCCCGAACACCGGATCGCTGGCCGCGAAGAACAATCGGCCGCGAAACTCCACGAGGTTGGTCGGCGTCGAACCCATCGGTCCCGGCCAGATGTCGAGCACTGGCCGCGTGCCCGTGGCCGAGCCGTCGCTGCGCCACAGCTCGGCGCCGTTGACGCCATCATCCGCGACGAACATCAGGAGTCCGCCGAGCGCTTGCAGTGCGCGCGGCTGTGCGCTGCCCCGGCCCGGCACCAGGTCGGCGACCAGGCCGGGAACCCCGGTCTGCAGATCGACCCGCCACAGCTCGGTGCCGACTCGGTCGTCCTTGGCGACGAAGAAGAGCGCGTCGTCGACGAGCGTCAGCTGCTCCGGGGTCGACCCCTCGCTGCCCGGAAAGAGATCGGCGACGAGCTCGACCTCGGGGGCTCCGGGCGATTGGCGCCACAGCTCCCGGCCGTGGACACCATCATCGGCGACGAAGTACAGCGTGCCGTAGGCATCGGTGAGCTCGGAAGGCGAGGATTGCTGCTGCGCGCGCCGAGTCTCGACGTTGGCGATCAACTCCGTGCCCGGCCCGGTCGTGTCCGTCACCCACACCTCCGCGCCGCTCGAGCCGTCGTCGGCGACGAAGAACGCGCGCCCTTGGCTTCGGTCCGCGACCAACTGGTACGGGTACGAACCCTCCGGCCCGGGGAAGACGTCGCGCAGGCGCCGCGTCCCGGCCGCGGTGCCATCACTGGCGAAGATCTCCTCGCCCGCCGTGCCATCATCGGCGGCGAAGACCACCTCGTCGCCGAGGTTGGCCAGATAGGGCACCAGGAATGGGGTGATGCCGGACGCCGCACCGGCTTGCACGTCGGCGACCCGCCGCGTCCCGGTCGCCGTGCCATCCGAGAGCCAGAGCTCGCGGCCCCCCGCGAGATCGGTGGCGAAGAACGCGGTCTCGGTCCCCAACTCGGTGAACCGCTCGGGCAACGAGCCGCTCGGCCCCGGCCAGATATCGGCGACGCGGCGGGTGCCGGCGACGGTGCCGTCGCTGGTCCAGGGCTCGAGTCCGTTGATGCCGTCGTTGCCCGCGAACCACAGGCGGCCGTGCACCACGGCCAAGGGATCGCGGCGCAGACCTCTCGCCGCGCCGGGCAGCAGGTCGAGCAGCATTCCCGTGCCCGCGGCGGTGCCGTCGCTCGACCACAGCTCGCGGCCAAAGGCCCGGATGTCCGCCGTGAAGTAGATGCGGTTTCCCAGGCGTTGCAGCGACAGCGGGTCGGGTGGGGCGCCGGTCGTCAGCCGAAGCGTTCCGGCGGCGGTACCGTCAGTGCGCCAGAGGTGGGCATCAGCGCCGATGAACAGCATGGCTCCGCCGAGCTCGGCGACGGCGCCGAAGGCCGAGCCGAGCGCGATGCCGGCTGCGACTTCGTGGGTTCCGGCGGCAGTGCCGTCGGTCAGCCAGAGAGAGTAGCCGGCGCCGGACGGCGACGCGGAGAACAGCACGCCGGCGCTGGTCGGCCACAGTCGCCACGGCGATGAGCCCGTCGGCCCCGGCGCGAGGTCGGCAATCATCGTCGTGCCGCCAGGCGTGCCGTCGGTGCGCCACAGCTCCCTGCCGTGCACGCCGTCGTCGGCGGCGAACACCACCGTGTTGCCGAGCACCGTCATCTCCCTGGGGTTCGAGCTCGCCAACCCCGGCAGCACGTCGGCCACCAACGTCGGCGGGCTGCCTGGAGTGGCCGCGTGGAACAACTCGGTCCCCACGCCGATCTGGCTGGCTGCGAACAGGATGCCGTTGCCGAACGGCACGAGGCTGGTGGGGTTGCTGCCGAGCTCGGCCCCGGAGTTTCGCATCGACTTGAAGCCCACCGCCGGCAGGGTTCGCGGCGATTGTGGTCGGAGCTCGACCGCTCCGGCGAGCAGCACCCCGGCCAGGTAGGGCAGCATGACCGAGAACGTGCGCGGGGTAGAGGCGAGGGGTCGCGGCTGCGCGGTGCTCATGACGGCTCCTGTTCGAGTGGGGCTCCCGTTTCCCGTCAACGGAATGGCGTCGCTGGCGTCATCATACCGGAGAGCGCCGCCCGCGGATCGCCGTCGCGGCCGCCCGCCCCCCGTCAGCGACTGCGCAGACGCGCGAGCTCGGCCTCGATCGTCCGTCTCTCAGTCGGATCGTCGACCACCGCAACCGCCCTTTGCAGGGCGTCGATCGCACCCGCGGCGTCGCCCGACGCCTCGCGCGCGCGGGCCAGCGTGCGCAGCAGCGGCGCGGCGTCGCCGCCGTTGCGCTGCAGCGCCAGTTCGGCCAACCGCACGGTCGTGCTCGCGTCGCGCAAGTCCTCGAACTCGACCGCCAGCATCGACTCGGTCGCCGATGCCAGTTCGGCGGGGCTGCCGCCGCCCGCCGCGGCGTACTGCTCCCAAGCGGCGCGCCACTCGCGAAACGTGGAGCGCGTCGTGGCGGAGTCCTGCAGGGCTTGGCTGGAGTCGAGTGCCACGCCGAGCGCCTGCACCCGGTACGCGAGCATCGTGCGGTTGATCTCCGAGTGCTCGCCCCAGGCGTCGGTGTGCGCGACCACCGCCATCGCCTCGCGCCGCGCCGCCGCCGGCTGATCTCGCTCGGCCTCGAGCGCGGCACAGCGCAGCCGGCGGAACATCAGGTTGGTGGCGATCTGGTAGTCCTCCGGGTAGCGGTCGGCCAGCTCGACCAGCACGCCGACCGCTTCGCGGTAGGCCGCCAGCGCGGCGTCCGCGTCGCCGCGCGCGACCAGGACGTCGCCCCGTTCGGCGTGGGCGAACGCGAGCGACGTGCGTGCCCCCTTGCTCGGCGCCCGCTCCAGCCAAGCGCGGCAGAGCTCGACATCGCGGTCCGTGGCTTCCAGTGCGGCGTCGAGGTCACCAGTCTGCGTGTGCAAGTCTCCGGCGCGGCGGTGGGCATTGGCGAGCGTTGCAACGACCGGCACGCTGTCGGGCTGCTCGCGGAACAACCCCTCCATGACCGCGATGCCTCGGTCGAGCTCGGTCGTCGCCGCAGCGAGGTCCCCGCTCTTGGCCAGCAGAGCCGCCGACTGCTCCCGCATCCACCCCAGGTGGCGCCGCACTTCGGGCGTGCGCCCGCCCTCGGTGAGCTGCTCTCCCAGCGCGCTGGCGCGGCGCGCCAGCTGCAACGCGGCCTGGTCGTCGCCGTCCTGGTTGAACACGAGGACACCGATCATCGCGACGCTCATCATGTGGACGCCGAAATCGATGTTGAGGGGGTCGCTGGCCAGCAGCTCTTCCTGCACCGCGAGCGCGTGCTCGATCGGTGCCCGTGCCGCCGCGGCGCGGCCGCTTCGCGCCAACAGCTCGGCGGCACCGGCCTCCACCTGCACCCACAGCTGGCGGTGGTGCACGTGCGCCGGCGCGCGCACCACCAATTGCTCCGCCCGCTCGGCCGCGCGTTGGTAGTGTTGCAGACTCTCGGCCTGTTGTCCCGCGTGCAGCAGGCTCTCGGCGGCATCGCGCAGCGCGAGGACGACGTTGCGTTCTGCGCGGTCGTGCGCGCCCGCGGTGTCGGCGATGGCCTCGCACACACGCACCAGCCGCTGGCGCTCCGCCAACGCCACCGCGTCGTCGCCGCGCAGGTAGGTGACCCTCGCCAGCGCGCGTTCTGCCTCCGCGGCGTCGAGCTGCGCGTCGACCGTGCCGCGGTCGGCGGCGATCGCGCGCGCCAGTTCGACGGCCGCGCCCAGCTGCGCCTCGGCCGCATCGAGCTCGCCCTGTTGCAGATCGAGTCGACCCTGCGCGAACACGAGCTGCCGGCGGGCGTCGCGCAGTACCGCGTCGTCGGTATCCGGCAAGCTCGCGAGAATGTCCCGCGCGGCGGCCAAGTGGTGCTCGGCGGCGGTTGCGTCGCCGAGGCTGCCCTTGCCGCTGATGCCGAGCAGATGGCCCAGCCGTAGATGCGCCAGGCCGAGGTCGCGCGAGACCGAAGGGTCCTCGCTCCGCAGCGCGATCAGCTTGTCGAGCAGGCGCTGCGCCCGCTCGATCACCAAGCGGCGCGCCGCGGTCGCGCCGGGCAGCGCCTCGATCGCGCCGTGAAAGTCGAACAAGAACTCGCCGGCGAGCTGGCGCAGGTCGCGGGCGTGATCGCGGGCGACGTCGCGCTCGGCAGCCAAGGCGACGCCGTGCGCCCGTTCGCGCTGCGAGAAGACCACACCGCCGACCGAGGTCAGCGCCATGCCGGCCAGGGCTGCCGCGCTGAGCCGTGGATGCCGCTGCGCCCAGCGCACCAGTCGCACGCCGACGCCGAGTCGTCGCGCCTCGATCGGGTGGTGCGTCAGCAGGTTGCCCAGGTCGCGGGCCAGGGCACCGGCGGTCTGATAGCGGCGGTGCGGATCGCGGTCCATCGCCGTCAGACAGACGGTCTCGACGTCGCGCGCGACGCCGCGGTTGTACTCGCGCGGTGGTCGCACCTCGCCGACGAGGATCCGCTGCATGGTCGCTTCGCTCGACGGGTGCTCGAACGCCATCTGCAGCGTCAGCAACTCGTACAGCGTGACGCCGAGCGAGTAGACGTCGGTGCGCTGGTCGAGCGGCTCGCCGCGCACCTGCTCCGGCGACATGTACGGCACCGAGCCCTGCTGGCTGCCGGTGCGCGTCAGCTTGGCGGTGCGGGTGGACGCCGCGAGCCCGAAGTCCAGCACCTGAACCCGTCCGTCCGCGGTGATCGCCAGATTGGAGGGCTTGACGTCGCGGTGCACGATGCCGCGCGAGTGCGCGTAGTCGAGGGCTTCGGCCGCCTGCCGCACCAGCCGTAGCGTGATCTCGACCCAGGACCCGCGGAACGGATCCGCGCCGTCGACGCGGTCCTCGTGGCCGAGCGCTTTGCGGATCGGCGCAGCCCGGCGGCGGACCGCAGCCGCCACCGCGGCGCCGTCGATGTCGTCGATCGGACCCCCGCGCAGCTCGTCGCAAAGGTCGGTGAGCGAGCAGCCGTCGATCAGCTGCATCGCGAAGAACGGAATGCCGCGCTCCGCCCCGACCGTGTAGATCGGCACGATGCCTGGGTGCTGCAGACTGGCGATGACCTCGACCTCGCGTTGGAACCGCGATTGGGTGGCCTCGAAGTACGCCAGCTCGGGGCGGATCAGCTTGAGGGCGACGTGGCGCTGCAGGGACTCTTGTTCCGCCAGATAGACGACGCCCATGCCGCCGGCGCCGAGCTTGTCGACCAGGCGAAAGTCGCCGATGCGATCGAGCTCGCCCGGCTGCGCGGCGGGTTCGCCGAACAAGCCGGCGCGGCGCAGCACGTCGATGCGCTCGCGCAGTGGGCCGGCGAGCTGGGGGTGTTCGGCACACAGCGCCTCGATGACCGCATCGCCTTCGGCCTCCCAGCGCTCGAGGCAGTCGAGGAGCAGGCGGTCGACGGGATCGCTCTCGGTGCGCGTCATCGATGCGGGCAGGCGGCGCCGGGCGGGCGCCGCAGGCTCGGATTCTACTCCCCGACCGTGCCCTTGCCGGCGTTCGTCAACACCACGCCGGCGGGATTGGCGCCGAAGTCCACCGCTGCGTACTGGTTGAAGAAGTCGTGGCCGATCAGCGCCGCGGTGGTCGGCACCCGCAGGTTGTAGGAAGGGTTGCCGGAGCCGGTCGACAGCGGGACCGGCGAGTCGAGACTGACCAGCAGCGAGCAGCCCGTCATGCCGTAGCTGTCGAGGGGCATCGGCAGCGGCGAACCCGACCACGTCGCGTCGGAGGCACCGAACCACAGCACGCCCATTTGGTTGGCCGGCACGTTGTCGACCTGGATCGTCATCGAGCGGCCGACATCCGGAAAGCCCACCGAGCTCAGTGTCGCGGTGCCGGCCGAGCCGGCGCAGCCGTTGCCGAACGCGTTGTAGAAGCCGCCCGGACTCTGCAGCAGTGCTTGCAGTGCCGAGCGCAGGTTGCTGCGGTCGATGCGCGTGCCCTGGTTCGAGCCGCCGCTCGAGCTGCAGCCGCCATGCGTGTGGATGCCGATCGCGTTGCCGGTGTTCTCGTGGATCACCGGCGAACCGGAGTTGCCGCCGGTGGTGTCGGTGCGGTAGCGCAGCGAAGTCGAGCCCAGCGACGCCAGGGGGCCGACGTGGGTCTTCTGCGCGCCGTTCCACTGCCGCGGCACGCCACTGCCCGTCGTCCCGTAGCCCGTGATGCGGATGTTGTTGCCGCCCACGCTGCCGGGCAGAGTGCCGACGTTGTACCAACCGCCCTGACCCTGGCCGGGGTAGAGGCCGGTGTTGCTGTTGCGGCCGGCGTAGGCGCACATCCAGTCGGCGCCGACACCCGAGTTCTGCAGCTGGCGGGTCGCGGTGATGACCGGATACTGATCGTCCGGCGGTGGCGCGACGTATCCGCCACTGCCGGTCGAGAGGGGCACGTTGACGTGGATCTGGTTCGCGCCCGAAGCGCAGTGACCGGCGGTGAGCACGACGCGCGGGCCGGCGAGCCACATCGAGCAGCCGTTGGGCGCGGCGCGCCCTGCGCGGGGGTCTTCGCTCGGTCGGCGGTCGTCGGTGCGGCCGCAGATGGTCTCCGCGATCGCCACACCACCGTCGCGCACTTGGAACACGAACACGCGGTTGCCGCGGGTGTTGGCGCCCGCGACCAGCTCGACGTCGACGGCGTTGCCGTTGAAGTAGGCCGATTCGTTCGAGTAGTCGCGCAGACTGCCCGCGTCGAACCACTGCACGGCGCCGTCGAGCCGCGAGGTCAGCCGCAAGCGTGTGCCGGCCGGCAGGTTCGTGTTCTGGAAGTGCAGCTGGATCCAGTCCGCGTCACGCGCGAGCTCGACCGTGCCGCGGAAGACGACGCGCGCCGAGGCGGCCGGGTTGGCGAGATAGCCCGAGTCGAGCGTGTAGGGCCGGTCGGTGTAGGTGACGGGTGGCGGATACTGGATCTGGGCGACGGTCGCGCTGGTGGCGATCGAGAAGCCTGCGAGAACGAGCAGTGAGCGATGGCGCATGAGAGGCCTGAGTCGTCGCGAGACGACGCAAAGAGGACCGGGTGGGAGACGGCAGGCCCGCGCGAGTCTAGCGGTGCGCCGGTGGTGCTGCAGCCTGGTCGACCGGGTCTGGCAGATTGCCGGTGCGCGGTGCGCGTTCCGGCACGCTCAACCGCAAGATCGAGTGGAAGTCGACCGGGCCTTCGACGCGGTGGCATCGGGAGTCGGCGATCCGCTCGGTCAGCTGGCGCGCGGTTTGGTCCGGATTGGTGCTGATCACCAGCACGCTGCCGTGGGTGGCGAGCGCGTCGCGCAGCGCGGCAGCCGGCCGCGGCGTCAGTCCTTCGCGCTCGAGGTAGAGACGCATGGCCGGCAAGTCGACTTCGCCGAAGAACACTCCGCCGCCGCTGGCCAGCGCCCGCGCCCGACGCGCGACCGCGCCCGGATCGAATGGCCCGAGGTAGTAGGCGGCGCACAGGTCCTGGGGCTTGATGCCGCGCTGTAGATCCTCGAGCTGCTGGGCGTCATGACGGCGCAGCTGCCACACCAGCGTCGTCGGCAGCGAGATCGCGATGGCGGCGATCGCCGCGAGCGCGCCGGGCCAGCGGCGGATCGCGGTTGCCGCCGTGGCGACGCCGACGCCCACCAGCACGGAGAAGGCGGGAAGCAGCGGGACGAAGACGCGGTCGAAGGGGCGGTCGCCGCGAACGAAGCTCAGGGCGAACGGCACCAACAGCGCGATGGCGGCCAGCGCGAGGACGGGCTGTCGCACCCGGCCTCGCAACGCCAGCAGGCCACCGGCGGCGGTCACCAACAACAGCCAGCGGCCACTGCCGAACGCCACCAGCACACGCGGCATCGTCTCGCTGAGCGTTGCCCATCGGAACGGCGCGTCGGCGCGGACGAAAGGGCTGCTCGCGATCTGGCGAAGCATCGGCGACAGCAACAGCGCGGCCGTGAGGATGCCGAGCACGACCATCGCGCCGCCGCGAAGGCAGCGAGCCCACGGCTGGCCAGAGGCGCGGGCGGCCAACGGCAGGGCTGAGCCGATGGCGAGGGCCGCGTACAGATTGCCCGGACTGGTGTAGAGCAGCGTGGCAGTGGCCAGGACCAGGCCGACCGCGCCTCGCCGCGACGGTGCCGTGGATTCTCGCAGGCCGAAGTCGAGCATGGCGGCGAAGGCCAACATCGCCAGGCCGTAGCCGCGGGCTTGGCTGGCGAAGTGCGCGGCGGGCACCGCGGTCAGCAGCGTCGCCAGCGACCACAAGCCGGCCGCGGTCCCGCCGGCGCGGCGCGCCGCGCGGAACGTCAGCCATGCCGCCGCGAGCACGGCGAAGAGCGTAGGCGCGCGCAGCAGCACCGGGTGGGTGCAGATCGCGTCGAGGTCGGCGCCCAGCAGCCGCAGCCACAGGCTGCCGAGCAGGTTGAACAACACGTGGTTGTTCGGGGTCGCGTAGTCGGTCGCGGTGTGGGTGAGCGGAGCCAGCTGGTAGTTCTCCAAGCTCCAGACCTCGTCGTACCACAGACCGAGTGGCGCGCTGCGCGTCACGACCAGGGCGGCGAACGCGCCGAGCATGGCGATCACGCCGAGTCGGGTGCGCCACGACAGTGGCGGCGAGGCGTGCGGTTGGGGGTGGCCGGGCACTGCTCCTGCATCGTCGCGCGCCCCGCGGCGGCTTCAGTCTTCGTGTCGCCCCGGCCGCTCGGACCGCCCGGCGGGCGTCAGCGCCCCCAGAGGCCGAGTTGGCGATAGCGCTCGCGGTATTTTTCGGCCAGCGCGGTCTGCTTGTTGGCCAGGTCGATCCGCCGTCCGTCGATGAACGCGTGCAGCACGCGGGTCTCCAGCTCGAGCGGGTCGCCGTCGGTGACGATCAAGGTGGCCGACTTGCCGCGTTCGAGCGAGCCGTAGCGGTCGGCAATGCCGAGGACCTCGGCGGCGCTCAGTGTGATGGCGCGCAGGGCGGCCTGGCGATCGAGGCCGTAGGCAACGGCGGTGGCGGCGTGATACGGCAGGTTGCGCTCGTTGTAGAAGCTGCCACTGCTCGCCAGGCACCACTGCAACCCGGCTGCCTCGAGCGCGGCAGGCAACGAGAACGGTGCGTCGTAGGCTTGGTCGCGGCGCTGCGGCAACCGATGAGTGCCGGTGACGATGACCGGAACCTCGAGCCGGAGCAGGAGATCGCGGCACGCGTGCGCGCCGGTGCCACCGATCAGCACCGCGTGGAGCCCTTCGCTCTCGGTCCAGGCAAGCGCCGATTCGATCGCTTCGCGGTCGGCGGCTCGGACGAACACCGGGTGGTCCTCGAGCAGCGCCCCGCGCAGGGCCTCGTGCCTGACGTCGAGCGGGACGGTCGGGTCGGCGGCGCGCGCCTGCAGGTAGCTGCGCGCGGCGAGCACGTGGCGCTCGATCGCGGCGCGCCGTTCGTCGACGGACGGCCTCGAGTCGCCGCCGCGCGGCGGGCCGAAGCGGCGTTGCGGCCGCCGCGAGGGCCACTCGATGACGACACCGGCATCGGCGCGCACCGCCAGGTCTTCCCACGTCCAGCCATCCATGTGCGCGACCGCCGCCCGGCCCGCGATCAGGCCGCCGCTGGGGAACACGCCGGCGAGCAGGACGCCGTTGCTGCGCGCCACCGGCAGCGCGGTGGAGTCCGGGTTGACCGCGACGATGGCGCGGGCCTCCGGCGTCAAGTCACCGATCTCGGTGCGGTCGATGGTCGCGCGCGAAGAGCCGATCTCGACCAGACCGAGCGTCGTCACCGCCGAGATCAGGCCGGGGTAGACGTGCAGGCCGCGGCCGTCGATGTGCTCGGCGTCGGCCGGGGGCGTCGTGCCGCCGGCCGCGCCCAGGGCTTGGATCGAGCCCTCGCCGAACCACAGCGAGCCACCGGCGATGGTCGGGCCGGACACCGGGTGCAGGGTGGCGTCGGTGATCACCACCGGTCGGGCTTGCGCGGGCGCCTTGTGGCCGAGATCTTGCGCAGCCCCCGGCGCTGCCAACGCGAGGCCGAGCGCCGTCAGACCAAGACAGCGGACGTCGTTCATCGGTGTGCTCCTGCTTCGCTCGCGCCGCACTCGCACGCACCGCGCTCGTGGCTGGCTTCCGTGTACTCGAGCAGCATCGCGTCCAGGCCGGGGCCGTCCGGCGAGCGCGCCCCTCGCGACCGCTTCTTGCCCTTCGCCCGCAGCTTGCCGAGGATGCGCTGGCGCTCGGCGGCCGCGACCTCGCGCAGCTCCGCGTCGCGTGTCCGAGAGAACCGCAGCACGCCGTCGACCCAGGTGGCCTCGCAGCGCGCCGTGCTGCTCAGCGGCGGCGCCGACCAGAGCGCGAGGTCGGCGTCCATGCCGACCGCGATGCGGCCGACGCGATCCTCCATGCGCAGCTGCGCCGCCGGGCCCGAAGTGACGAAGCCGAGGGCCTCGTCGGGGTCCAGGCCGCCGTACTTGACTGCCTTGCCGGCCTCGGTGTTGAGCCGCCGCGCGAGCTCGTTGGAGTCGCTGTTGAACGACACCGTGACGCCGACGCGATGCAGGATGGCGCCGTTGTCCGGAATCGCGTCGTAGACCTCGAACTTGTAGCCCCACCAGTCGCTGAACACCGACGCGCCGAGCGCCGCCTCGCGCACTGCCTCGGCGACCTTGTAGCACTCGAGACCGTGCTGGAAGGTGCCGATGACGAAGCCGAAGTCGCGCGCCACGCGGCACAGCATCAGGATCTCGTCCTGCCGGTAGCTGTGGCAGTGCACCAGCCGGTCGCCGGCGAGGATCTCCGCCAGCGCTTCGAGCTCGAGGTCGCGCCGCGGCGCATAGCGCGCCGCCTGCTCCTCGGGCGGGAGTGCGGCGTAGCGCGCCCATTCGGCGGCGTAGTCGCGCGCGGCGGCAAAGCGGTCGCGGATCAGGGCTTCGACGCCCATGCGCGTGCCCGGGTAGCGCGTGGAGTCGGGGCTGCGGGCGCGCTTGGGGTTCTCGCCGAGCGCGAACTTGATGCCGGGGGCGGCGTGCTCCGCGCGCAGGTCGGCGGCGCGGGCCGCCCCCCAGCGCAGCTTGACGACGTTGCTCTGGCCACCGATGGGATTGGCCGAGCCGTGCAGCTGCTGCACCATCGTGACGCCGCCGGCGAGCTGCCGATACCAGCTGATGTCGTCGGGGTCGACGGCGTCGGCGATGCGCACCTCGCTGGTCACCGCCTGGCTGCCCTCGTTGATGCCCCGCGAGATGCCGGTGTGGCTGTGGCAGTCGATCAGGCCGGGCGTCAGGTGGCGGCCGCCGCCGTCGACGAGCTGCTCGGCCCGGTCGGTCGGTGCATCGGCGTCGGCGCCGACCCATCGGATCGCGCCGTCCGCGAACAGCACCGCGCCGTCGCGGATCACACCGGACGGAGTGTGCCAGACGGTGACGTTGCGGATCAGCGTCGGCACCGCGATGCGTGGCTCGAGCTCGCCGTACGCGCCGAGCGGCGTCGGCAGGGCTTCGGGCACCCCGGCGTCGGCTGCCGCATCTTCGCCCTCACCGTCGTCGTCGCCATCGTCGCCGGCGTCCGCGTCGTCGGGTTCACGGTCGCCGCCGGAAGGCATCCGCGACGCGACCAGCTCGAGCGGTCGTCCGCTCGTATCGACCGCGCTGCCGATCAAGCCGTCGCCGGCGCGCAGCACGCGCACTGCCAACCAACCGCCGCGGCCGAGCGCGGTGCCGGGCACCAGACACTCGATCCGATCGGCGGTGACCGTCGCGTTGCGCGTGCTTTCGGTCGTGCGCTCCCCGTCGTCCGCCACCGACAGCGAGACGTCGTCACCGTCGACCACCAGGCGGGCGTCGAGCAATTGGCGGTCGAGCTCGAGCGACCAAGTTCCGTCGAGGCGCTCGTCGCGCGGGTCGTGCACGACGTGTCGGCGACCGCGCACCCAGACGTCGAGTACGCGCGTGGCTTCGGCGAAGGGCTCGCCGTCGGACACGACGAGGTTGGCGAGCTGGCCCGGTGCGACCTTGCCCAGCTGTCGTTCGAGCCCGAGCATCCTCGCGGGCACCGTCGTCAGCATTGCCAGTGCCTGCGCGGGCGTCAGACCGTGCTGCAGGGCGTCGCGCAGCCGCGCCCAGGCGTCTTCGCGGCGCTCGAGCCCGTGCGTGGTCAGCGCCGCGGTCAGGCCTGCGGCAACCACCCGGCGCGGGTTGGTCGGCGCCTGCTCCCAGGTCATCAGCTGGCGCAGACTGACTTGGTCCGCGAGGTGCTGCTCGTGCACGTCGGGGGCGTCGGGGAACGCGAGCGGCAGGAGCAGCTCCGGTCGATCCTCCGCCAGCGCGGCCAGTCGGCGGAACTCCGTGCCGCTGCCCAGAATCAGGAACGGTCGGTCGTGATCGCGCGCGAGGGCGCCTGCCGCCAGGGCCTGATGCTCGTCGGCACAGACGAACAGCAGTGGAGTGGGGTTGTCGCTGCCGCCGAGTGCTGCCAGCGCCGCGTTCGCCGGCGGTGGCTCGCGGCCATCCGGCGCCGCCGCGTACAGCGCGTGGTTGCGCTGATGCCGGTCGGCGTCGAGCAGCGTTTGCCGCACCACCGCGAACGCGCCCATCAACGAGCGCGGATAGCCATCGCGGTTGCGGTCGAAGGCGACGGCCTGGAACGGCCGCCGCGCGACGACCCCGGTGGGCGTCGTGCCGTCCTCCGCCGGCGCGTCGAGCAACACGACCGCGCCGGTGCCGCGGAAGATACCGCCGCTCGGCGCGGCGGCGGCGGCGGCGAAGCCCAGCGCCCGCAGCTCCTCGCGCAGCGCGGCGGGCACTCCGGTGCCGTCGAGTGCCGAGCGCTGCGGCGTGACGACCGGGTTCCAGTGCGCGTTCTCCGCCAGCTCGGCGGGCGGCGGTGCGGCCACCTCGAGGTACGGCTCGATCAGGCCCGCGTGCACCACGCGGCCGGTGCAGTCCCAGACGCGGGCGCCCGGCGGCGGCGCGATGCCGGCGCCGACCGCGGTGATGACGCCGTCGCGCAGCACGACGGTCGCGTTCTCGATGCGTTCGTCGGGCGCGGGAATGAGCGTGGCGTGCACGAGGGCGTGCCAGCGGGCGTCGACGTGGCGGGGGCCGTTGGCGGGGGGCGACTGTGCGGTCCCCGGCGAGGGACACGAGCACAGGCCCAAGACGAGGAGGGCGAGCGGTCGCTTCACGGCCGCAAGGGTAGGCGATGCGCGCCGGCCGCGCCCGGCCGCGGGCCGGGGAAAAAGCGCTATGCGCCGCCGGCCGGAGCCCACGCCGGGCCGAATGCCTCGACCAGCGCGCGCACCGCGCCGTCGCGGGTGGCGAACACCGCGATGAAGCGGTTCTTGTGGCAGAAGCGCGCGCCGGGGATGCCGGTGACCTGCTCGAGGGCGGCGTCGGTGAGGCCGGCCCACTCCGCGGGCAACGAGCGCTTGTTGGCGAAGCTGCCGGGCTCGGGAGGGATCGCGATGATCCGCCACGCGTCCTCCGCCGGCAGCAGCACGAATTCGGTCGGGTGCTCGCGGCCGCCGGCGGCAAAGTAGGTCTCCTTCCAGGGCACGTACTCGGTGAGCTCGATGGTGTGGCGTCCGGCGTCCGCGGCACGCTGCATGCAGGCCAGCACCGCGTTGCGCGCGTGCTGGCGCGCGCGCAGGCCGGCGGCGATGCCACGCACGTAGCGCTGCGCGAACGCGACCGCATCGGCGAACCGGCCGTCGAAGTCGTCGCCATCGTCGGCGTCGTGCGTCAACGAGCCGACCATGCTGGCGAAGCACGGCACGCCACGGTCGGGCGTGCGCCGGCCGTTGTCGACATCGTCGACGTAGTCGACCAGCTCGGCGCGCAGGGTGGCGGCGAGCGCGGTGTCGACGGCGGTCTCTTGCTCCAGCCAGTCGAGCACCATTCCCGCCGAGGAGCGCGGGCCTTCGTAATCGGTCTGGTGGTGGTCGAACCGCCGCCTTGCTGTGTCGAACTCGCCGCCGACGTCGACGACGACGTCGCAGCGCGCCAGCCGGTCGAGCTCGCGGCTGCGCACGATGGTCGCCTCGGCGTCGACGAACTCGCGCAGCATGGCGACGGCCAGGACGTCGTCGGCGTGGAAGCCGCCGGAATGGGTGCCGACCACGAGGGGCATGGCGCGACGGTAACCCCGCCGTTCGGGATCCGTCCGCGCCGGCGTGATAGAACGAGCGGTTTTCTTGCGAGCCCATGCGTGATCCCGAGGAGCTGGCGCCGCCGAGCGAAGCGTTGGGGCGCCGCGCATTCTTTGCGCGCGCCGCGGCATTCGCGGTGGGTGCGCGGGGCTTGCGCGCGGCGTGGTTGAGCGGGGCCTTGACGGCCTGCAGCGGTGCGCGTTCGCCCACCGGCAGATACGGCCCGCTGCGCCCGGACCCCCACGGCGTGCTCGATCTACCGGCCGGGTTTCGTTATTCCGTGTGGTCGAGCACCGGCGAGCGGATGAGCGATGGTCTGGCGGTGCCCGCTGCGCACGACGGAATGGCGGCGTTCCCCGGTCCAGAGGGAAGCACCGTGCTGGTGCGCAACCACGAGTTGATCACCGCGCCGCGCACCGCCGGCACGGTCGGGGCGGTCGAACCGGTGTACGATCCGGGCCGCGGTGCCGAAGCCGTCGTCGGGGGCACGACCACGCTGGTGTTCGACACCCGTGCGCAGCGGCTGGTCCACCACCGTGCCAGCCTGGTCGGCACGGTGCGCAACTGCGCGGGTGGGCCGACGCCGTGGGGGACGTTTCTGTCGTGTGAAGAGACGGTGCAGCAGGCCGATGCGGTCTTCGCGCGCGACCACGGCTACGTGTTCGAGGTGCCGGCCGTCGCCGCGCTCGCGGCGGAGGCGCCGGAGCTCGAGGAGCCGCGGCCGCTCGTCGCGCTGGGCCGCTTCCGGCACGAGGCGGCGGCCGTCGACCCCGACACCGGCGTGGTCTACCTGACGGAGGATCGGCCGGAGGGGTTGCTGTACCGCTTCGTCCCCGACCAGCCCGGTGCCCTGGCGCGTGGCGGCCGCTTGCAGGCCTTGGCGGTGCGCGCTTGGCCGTCCGCCGATCTGCGCAACTGGAACTCGATGGTGCGCGGCATCGAGTGCGGCCGGCCGGTCTCCGTTTCTTGGGTCGAGCTGTCGGACGTCGAGGCGCCGCTCGACGATCTGCGCTTCCGCGGCCGGCGGGCGGGTGCTGGGTGCTTCGCGCGCGGCGAGGGCGCGTGGTGGGCGCGCGATCGGCTGTACTTCACCTGCACGACGGGCGGCAGCGCGCAGAAGGGGCAGCTCTGGTCTCTGCACGACGATGTGCTGACGCTGGTTCTCGAACCCAACGACGCCGGCGTGCTCGACTGCCCCGACAACATCGCGGCGGCGCCGGATGGAGATCTGGTGCTCTGCGAGGACGGTCCGGGGCGACAGCTCGTCCTCGGGGTGTCACCGCGCGGCGAGGTCTATCCGATCGCGCGCAACGCCCTCAACAACAGCGAGTTCGCCGGCGCCACGTTCTCTCCGGACGGCACCACGCTGTTCGTCAACATCCAGCGGCCGGGCCACACGCTGGCGATCACCGGCCCCTGGAGTGCGTCCGGTCCCTCGCGCGGCTGAGCCGCGTGGACCGCTCAGCCCTGCTCGGCTGGCGCGTTGGCGGGCGGGGTCTTCGCCTTCGCCATTTCCTCGCGGCGCTTGGCCTTCATGCGATTGCGGTGCTTGCGGTGCTTCTTCTTGACGGCGCGGGTTTTGGCGTTGGACATGGATCGTGGCTCGGAAGGGGCGAGAAGTGTGCCCGACCCGGCCGGCAGGCACAAGCTGTGGTTCGTCCGGTCGGCCGCAACTCGATCCCGAGGGCCGTCGGCGGCGCGCTCGGCGTTGACCGGGGTGGTCCCGGCTCGGACACTCGCGCCGCGCGAACCCCTGACCTCGGGCCGACCGCCCGAGCACACGCATGACCGCTATCGTCACGGCCCAAGATCTCTCCCAGCGCGACCGGAGCCTGCTGTTTTGGGCGAGCTTTCTGTCGCTGGCCGCCGCCGGCGTCGGGTTCTCGTTCCGCGTGGCGATGGGGGGTGCCTACGGCGGTGAGCTCGGCCTCACCAACCAGCAGGTCGGGCAGATCTTCGGCGCCTCGCTGTGGCCGATCGCGCTGACCATGATCGGCTTCAGCCTGGTGGTCGATCGCACCGGCTACAAGCTGCCGATGTTCGCCGCGTGCGTGCTGCAAGTGGTGTCGGGCGTCGGCACCTACTTCGCCGGCTCGTATGACGCGCTCTACGGCTACGCGCTGTGCGCGGGACTCGCCCACGGCATCATCGAGGCGGTCATCAACCCGGTCTGCGCCGCGGTCTATCCAAAGCAGAAGACCAAGATGCTGACCATTCTGCACGCGGCTTGGCCGGCGGGGTTGGTCGTGGGGACGCTCTGCATCATCGGCGCCGACGGGATCGCCGACGGGCTGCGCTGGCAGCTGCACGCGCTATGGATCGTGATTCCGGCAGTGATCTACGGGCTGATGTTCTTGCCGTGCCGAGTGCCGGTCGACGAGCGGGTCCAGGCCGGCGTGCCGTATCGCGACATGCTGCAGCAGGTCGGATTGCTGGGCGCCGCGCTCGCCAGCTTCATGATGATCTACGAACTCGGCAACCAGGGCGTCGCAATGCAGATGTGGAGCTTCCCGGCGAGCTGGGCGCCGGAGACCTGGTTCTACGTCAGCCTCGCCGCGGGCGTCGCCGTCGGCATTGCCTTCGGCTTCGCCGTGCGCTCCGTGGGGCAGCCGCTGTTCTTCCTGATGTGCCTCTTGATGATCCCGGTGGCGACCGCGGAGTTGGGCACCGATCAGTGGATCAAGAACCTGATGACCCCGGTGCTCGACGACGAGGGGTGGAACCCCGCGTTCGCGCTGGTGTTCTCGGCGTTCATCATGCTGGTGTTCCGCGTGTTTGCCGGCGGCATCCTGCGCGTGTTCAGCCCGCCGACGCTGCTCTGTCTCAGCGGCGTGTTCTCGGCCGTCGGCCTCTGGTGGCTGTCGAGCGCGACGGGTGCGGCGATCTTCACCGCCTTCGTTCTCTACGCGCTCGGCCAGACCTACTACTGGCCCTGCGTCTTGGGCTTCGTCTCCGAGCGTTACCCGCGCGGCGGCGCGCTCACCCTCAACACGGTCTCCGCGATCGGCCTCCTGTCGGTCGGCATCATCGGCGGCCAGCTCCTCGGCGTCGCCTTCGACAAGTCGATCCAGGGCCGCGTGCAGGCCGAGGCCCCGGCCGTCGCCGCGGCCGCCACCGAGAAGGGCGGCTTCTTGTGGATGGAGCACGACAAGCTGATCCCGACCAAGGTGCAGACCCACATCGCCAGCCTGCCCGAGGCGGAATCAGAAGCCGCACAGGCCACCTACAACGCGGCCGAGGTCGCCGCCGGCCGCGACGTCCTCTCCTACGCCGTCCGCTTCCCCGCGATCCTCATCCTCGCCTTCGGCGCCATCGCCCTCTGGTTCCGCGCCCGCGGCGGCTACCGCCCCATCGAACTCACCAACGAGTAGTACCGAGTCAGACTCGATTTTCTCGCTTCGCCGCGCGCACACTAGCGAAACGTGCGGCGATACGCGGTTGGTGAAGTGCCAACCACGCGCTTGAAGTGCAGGCGCATGATCTGGGCGTCGCCGAAGCCGGCGCGCTGCGCGATGCCGTCCAGCGAGATCGACGTCGTCTCCAGGAGATCCTGCACGACGCGCACGCGCTCGCGCTGCAGCCAGCGGTGCGGCGTGGTGCCGGTGACCTCCCCGAACCGCCGCGCGAACGTCCGGGCCGACATCTTGGCCTGGCGCGCCATGCTGGCGACCGTGTGCTTGGCGCGGAGGTCGGCGCGCAGCCGGTCGAGCAGGGCGGCAAACGCCAAGTTGCTGCCTTCGGTTGCGATCGGCGCGTCCACGAACTGTTTCTGCCCGCCGTCGCGGTGCGGAGGCACGACGAGCCGGCGGGCGACCGTGTTGGCGACCGACGCGCCGAAGTCGCGCCGGATCAGGTGCAGGCCCATGTCGACACCGGCCGCGCTCCCGGCGGAGGTCAGCAGGTTGCCCTCGTCGACGTAGAGCACGTCGCGGTCGACACGCACTGCCGGATAGCGCCGCGCCAGGGCATCCGCGTACTTCCAGTGGGTCGTTGCCCGCTTGCCGTCGAGCAGGCCGGCATCCGCCAGGACGAACGCGCCGGAACACACCGACAGAATCCGCGCGCGCTCGGCGTGCGCGCGGCGCAGCTTGCGGCAGAGCAGTGCGGGCACGGGTTGGCCGAGGCCGCGCCACCCCGGCACGATGATCGTGCCCGCGGTGTCGAGCAGGCGGAGCGAGTGCGGCGCCTCGACGGTCACGCCGCCGGTGGCGCGCAACGGTCCGCGCTCGACGCCGGCGACGCGCAGTCGGTACCACCGTTCGAACTCCGGGCGCGGCAATCCGAACAGCTCGATCGCGATCCCGAACTCGAAGGTGCACAGCCCGTCGTAGGCCAGCACGACCGTGTCCAGGGGGTCACGCGGCATGGCAGGATCTTATTGGAAGTTGTCGTTTCTGCCAGCAGCGGCCTGCCGCCCGAATCCGCATCATCCAGGCATCGCGGGCGGAGTCTCGCCGCGCGTGCACCAACCGAAAGGAACCCAGATGCAGATCCAGCGGAAGAACCGCGTCACCGAAACCCCCACACGTCCCCCGCAAGAGGCGCGCGCTCACTTCGCGGCCAAGCTCGCCCACGAGACCGACTGCGCGGACGTGCGCGCCGGCCTCGCGCTCGACGAGCCCGGCTTCGTCTTGGTCGACGTGCGGTCGCGCGACGCGTTCGACCGCGGCCACGTGCCTGGGGCGGTGCACATCCCTCTCGCCACGTTGACCGAAGAGCGGCTCGCGCAGTACCCCGCGGACCTACTGTTCGTCGTCTACTGCGCCGGGCCGCACTGCAACGCCTCGACGCGCGCGGCAGGGCGCTTGGCCGGCCTCGGTCGGCCGGTCAAGGAGATGATCGGGGGGACCACGGGCTGGCTCGATGAGGGGTTCGCGCTGGCGACGGCTACGTCAGCGGCTGTGAGTCCGGGCTCAACGCCAAGAACTTGACGCGCATCAGGCGCGGGACGGCGGCGTGGTTGGGCGCCGCGCTGTGCACGATGCCGAGGCTGCAGAACACCGCGTCTCCCGGCGAGCCCGTGAGCTCCACGGCTTGACTATCGATGCCGTCGATGTCGGTCCGGCGCTTCGCGAACGTCGTGACCCGTTCGTCGCCGCCCATCCCAGCTCCGTCCTGCAGGACTCGAAGCCACGGATGGCTCTTGAAGAACATCTTGCGGTGCGCCTTGTGTGGCCGAGCGCGCTCTTCCTCGGACAGAGAGTCGTAGAACCGTGCCACCAAGTCGTGGGAGCGGTGGAGGATGTAGGTCCCGCCGCCGCCCGGCTCGACTTCGGAAAAGAAAGAGAAGACCAGCAACCCATCGCCGCGCGGGTTGCCATCCCAGTGCCAGTCCCCCGACGGCACGCTCGGCGCCGGCGTGCGGGCATTCGGGAACGTCACCAAGAAGCCGCCCCAGTTGCTGGGCCGCGACCAGTCGTCCCGTCCGAGCAGGTCGCTGATCGCGCCGGTGAAGCGCGGGCCGATGAGGTCGTCGTTGAGCGGGGCGCACTTGGCGCGGCGCAGGCCGTGTCGCGGCTGCCGCCACGTCGCGACGTCCTCGCGGTCGATGCCGTGGTCGGTGTGGAGCTCGTCCCACAACGCCGCCTGCATGCGCAGCGTGGGCTCGGGTGGCATGGCTTGGGGCACCCGCAAGAACCCTCGGCTGCGGAACGCCGCGATCTGCTCCGCGGTCAGGACTCGTGGACTACCGCCCATGCTCGCCGAGCATCGCCGAAACTTCGGTCTGTCCGGCGAACGCGGCCCAGCCGGCGGCGGTGCCATCGTGCAGCGCGTCGCGGATCTCGCGGTCCGCGCCTCGATCGAGCAGCAGCGCGACGGCGTCGGCGTTGCCGAACTGCGCCGCGAGGTGCAGCGCGGTCGCACCCCCACCGTGCTCGGCGCCGCCGAAGTCGTGGGCCAAGTTGACGTCGGCGCCGTGATCGATGAGCCAACGCATCGTTGCCAACTGCCCCGCGTAGGTCGCCCACAGCAGCGCCGTGCCCCGGTACGGGTTCGCGTTGACGTCGGCGCCGCGCCGCACCAGGCGCTCCAGGCACTCGATTTGGCCGCAGCGCGCCGCCCAGCCGAGCGCTTCGTCGAGGATCTGTCGCGGATCGTCGTTCGGCTCCCACGCCGGGAACAGAAACAGCGGACGATAGAATGCGCGACCGTCGCCGGCGCCGGCCCGCAGCGCGCCGTCGGCTTCGAACCAGCCGTCGACCGCCTCTGCGTCGCCGAGGGCTGCCACGGTGCGCAGGTTGTGCGGCTCGGGGCCGCCGCGCGCGAGGACCTTGGCGGTCTCGAGGTGCGCATAGAACAGCGCGTAGGCGAGCGGCGTGGCGCCGTCCGTCTGCCAGGCCTCGGCGGACGGATCGGCGCCAGCGTCCAGCAGCGTCGCGGCTAGCGCGCCGTTGCCACTGAAGCCCGCGCTGTGCAGCGCCGTCCAGCCGTGATCGGCGGCGGCGGACGGGTCGGCGCCCGCTGCCAGCAAGTCGCCGACGACCGCAAGCCCCGCCGGCGCCGGTCGGCTCGGAATCGCGTGGTCGCTGGTCGCCGCGCGGCTGGCGACGGTGAGCAGTCGGTGACCGTGCGTGCCGCGCTCGTCGAGCACCTCGGGATGCGCCGCGAGCAAACGCCGGACCGTGTCCCGGTCGCCGCTCCGCGCCGCCGCCGCTGCCGACCACAGCGTAGACCGCGCGCGACCGCTGTCTGCGTCGCGCGCGGTGCCGGCCAACTCGGTCCACGACTCGGCACCGTGTTCGGCGGCGATCACCGCGCGCGCCTGGCCGAGGTCGAGCACGTCCGATCCTCGGGTCGCCGGAGCGGCGGCGTGGATTGCGCTCCACCACACCGATGGCGCGCGCGGGGCATCGCGCACCAGCCGTGCCGCGCGCTGTTCGAGCGCGGCTTCGTTTGCGTCGGTCAGCGTCGTCGGCGCGTTCAGCACGAGCCGGTCCGTGATGCCGACATCGGCGGCGGTCAGGCGGTCTTGGCCGTGGCCAGCGGCCGGGTCGGCTGCGGTGCGACCTCCGGCGACTCACCGAGCTCGAAGCGCGGGCGCTCGGCGCGCGCCTTGGCGAGCGTGCGGTGCATCACCTTGTTGCGCGCCATCTCGACCAGCGAGCGTTTGCCGGTGAGGACGCTGGCCACGCGTCGCACCCAGCTCTTGCCCGGCAGGGAGACCGTGTCGGCGCGCGGCGGCGCGGGACGTCCTTCGGTGATGCTGCCGCCCGGAAAGACCTTCGGGAAGGCGCGGTAGCCGTAGCGCGGATCGGTCGCCAGCGCCAGATACCGGTCGCCCCGCTGCAGCATGAGCATGTCGTCGCAGAACTCCTTCAAGATCGCCCGCACCTGGTCGGCGTCGGCTTCGCTCTCGAAGTGGCGGACGATGTCGCGCTCACCGCGGATCTTCCAGCAGAACTCGTAGACCTTGCGCTTGACGCCGGTGAGCTTGCGGTGGAACCGCTTGGTGCCCGGGCGCGTATCGAGCAGCATCAAGTTGCCGCTGCGGGGCACCGCGATGAAGTGCGCCCGGCCCCACGCTCCCTTCCAGCCCTGCACCAGCTTGCGCAGGCGTTGGTAGGGCTCGCCGCGTTCCTTCTCGGAGAAGTGGTCGCACTCGAAGAAGAACGCCAGGTTGTTCAGCGCCTCCTCGGCGAAGGGGTAGACGTAGCCGTAGGCCTTGGACGGGCGGATGCCGGTCAGTCCCCACTCTTCGGGGGACGTGTGGTACGGCGCGAAGCGCTCGAGGTAGAGCACCGAGGTGCCCGACGGCGGCTGCAGGTGCGCGAGTGCGCGCGCGGTGCGCTCGTGGTCGGCGATCTCGCTGTCGTCCTCGCCCGGGAACCCGTACAGCCAGTTCCACGTGATGCGCACGCCGGACTCGGTGCAGTTCTTGAGCAGCTGCACGTTCTGCAGCTGCGTGCTGCCCTTGCGCATCAGCTTGAGTGACAGGTCGCTCAGGCTCTCGATGCCCGGCTGGATCCAACGGATGCCGGCGTCGGCCATCATCCGCACCTGATCGCGCGCCAGGTTGGCCTTGGTCTCCCAGAAGAACTCGGCCTTGGAGCCGCTGGCCAGGGCCGGCACCAGCGACTTGAAGTAGGCCATGTCGAGGATGTTGTCGGTGAGCTCCATCCGGGTCAGGCCGAACTTCTCGATCTGCGCGGAGATCTCCGCGAGCGCGCGCTCGGGCTGCTTGCTGCGGAACACCATGCCCTCGCGGTTGAAGGCGCAGAACGTGCAGTGCTGTTTGGCGCCCCACCAGCAGCCGCGCGACGTCTCGGCCACCAGGCCCGGCACGACCTGCTTGGCCACCTCGAGTCCGTTCAGCTGCTCGAAGTAGTCATCCAGATCGGCGTGCGGTTGCGCGTCGAGGTCGGGGCCGTGCAGGGGGCGGCTGGGCGGGGTCTCGGTTGCCGCCTTCGCCAAGAAACCGTCGACCCCACTGCCGTCGCCGCCGCTCTTGAGGTTGCGGACCAGCTCGACGATGGTCTTGTCGCACTCCCCGCGCCCGACGAAATCGATCTCGGGGTAGAGCTTGCGAATCTCGGCGCCCATCTCGGCTTCACAGTTGGCGCCACCCATCATGGTCAGCACCTCGGGGGCGGCGCGCTTGACCGCGCGCAGCAGCGTCACCGACGAGCAGTTGGCTTGGAAGGTCGAGCTCATGCCCACCAACCAGGGGTTGCGCGCCAACATCTCCGGCACGGCGTCTTCGTCGACGAAAGCCCGCGCCTGATCGACCAGTCCGCGCAGGCCGTCGAAGGCGGTGGCGCTCTTGGTCCAGTGCTTGAACCCTTCCTCGACCTGGGTGCCCGCGATGACCTCGTCGCAGTAGCGGCGCAGGTCGTCGTCAGTCCGATCGTGTCCGATCTGCGAGAAGATCAGGTCACCGAGCAGATACGGTCCGGTGCCGCTGAGCCACTCGTACAGCATCGTGCCGATGCGTTGCGCGAAGCGCAGGTTGAGATACAGGACTTCCGAGTGGAAGCCCGCAGCCAGCAAGTTGGCCTTCAGCTGGCTGACGCCAAGAGCGGGACACCCGAGTCCATGGTACGGGGGTACCACGAGGAGCGCGGTGGACTCTCCGTGCGAACTGGTACGCGACTCGACCTCGGAAGGCGCTGTGGTCATGGGCAGTGTCTAACTCAGGGGTGAGATGAGGAGCCGCAGCATCGATGCGGAGGCGCCGTCCCGCGCGGTGCGCAGGGGGCAGTGGCGCCAACACTCTCGCGCGCGGGAGGGTTGTCTGGCGGATCCTACCATGCGGCCGGCGATGCGGCCTGCAGGGCTCACCGAAGGCTATCCGATTTCGGCGCCCCGGGGGTCGCGCGGCGGCCGATTCCGCCGACCGCTCCTTGCCATCGAGGAATGCGCGATGGCCTTCCCGGCCGCCGTGGAGAGCACCTCGGCGCCCCCCGGCGGCGCGGCGAACATCAGTGGCTGGGCGAGGTCGCCGTGGTCGCGGCGAGCTTCTCGATCGCACCCTCGATGTCGCTGGCCATCTCGAAGTAGGGCGTCAGGCGCATCATTTCGAGCATCCGCTGGAACACCGGGAGCAGCCCGGCCAGCGCGAGCTGGCCGCCGTGTTCGACCACCTGTTCCCGCACGCGGATCAGGAGCTCGACGCCGCATGAGTCCATCACCTCGACTTCGGTCAGGTCGAGCACGATTCCGCTCAGCCCCTTCGCGGTCGATTGTTGGACCTGGGCGCGGATCAACTCCTTCAGGCTGTCCGCGACGTAGAAGTTGACCGCGCGGTCGAGCACGCGCAGCACGGCGAGTTGCTTGTCGGGAACCTCTGTGAGGTGGATGCCGCGCGAGTTCGTTGCCATCGGTGCTCTGCCCTAACCTGCCGTAGATGGCCATCGGTTCGCGGTTGCCCAGAACATGAGAAAACTCGAGGCCCGCCGTGCATTTGCGCGGCGGGCCTCGAGTTGGTCCGGGCGTAGGGCGCGGCTACGGCGCGCCGTGGCATCGCTCAGAGCAAGCGGGTCGAAGCGTAGGGGACGCTCCAGTTGGCGAGCGTCGTGCTGACCGGGATGAAGGGCGGCAGCATGGCGTCGATCTTGATCAGGCCGCGCATCGCGCCGCGGTGGAAGATCAGGTTGCCCGAGCGGCCCCAAGTGGTGGTGGCGTTGATATCGGGCTGGGCGGTGGTCCAGTTGGCGTCCAGCTTCTGCTCGTTGGCGTAGAAGGAGAAGCTGAGGTTGGCGTACATCAGGAGGCTGATGACGGTGGCGCTGGCGCTGCCGTTGCCGGAGACCGCGGCCTCGCCGTTGAAGCGGACCTTCGCTTTGCACGGGTCGAAGGTGCCGTCGAGTGCCGCGCGGACGCGGCCGTAGGCGCGGCCGCTGAGCAGGGCGACGCCGGCGCCGACGGGCACCGTCAGAGTGGGCGTCATGAAGCGGAGGCGGATCGTGCTGCGGCCGCTGAAGCCGGTGCTGAACGAGCTGTTCCACAGCACCGAGTTGCCGACCCGCAAGTAGACGCTGCCCGAGGAGTAGCAGGAGGTGCCCATGAGCCGGCCGAGGGTGCTCGTCTTGACGGTGCCGACGGCGGCGAGGTTCATGCGGAAGTCGCCGGCGCGGCCGGAGCTGCCGAGGAAGCGGAGGTCGGCGACGGCGCGGGTGCTGCCACTGGCGGCGAGGGTGGTCTCCCAGTAGGGCGCGGTGACGATCCAGCCCGAGCCGGAGCTGGGCACGTATCGCGTGCTCTTGCCGGCGGCGATGTAGCCGGTGCCGTAGGTGTAGACGCCGGCGTCGCTGTCGCCGAACGACTTCGAGTAGGTGCGGGTCAGGGACATGTTCTGGGCGTGGCCGGCGCTGGCCAGGGTCAGCAGGGCGGCGGCGACGGGGGCGAACAGGGCGGCGGTGGTGGTCTGCATCGTTCACTTCCTGGGTTTCGAGCCGGCGTTTGGCGACGTTGCCCGCCGGCACAAGACGGAACGCCGCGCCGCGCGCGATCGACCGGCCGCGCCGCCAAAAAAGAGGCGCGACGGCGAGCGCGCCGTCGCAGGTCCGGTTGACCACCGAATCCGGCGGCGCCGTTCTTGCCGAACGGCGGCGCGGCTCAGCGGTGGTGACCGCGAGCCGCGCAAGGGGCGCCGAAACCGCGATCGCGCGGTGGCTGCCTCATGAGAGCGCGCGCAGGGCGCGCGCTCTCGTGCAAGAGAATGGCGCGGACGTCAGTCGGCGCGCAGCAACAGCTCGGTCGCCAGGCGGCGCAGCTCTTCCTCGGCGTCGTTGATCGACGCGTGCTGCAGCGCGTTGCGGGCGTGGTCGTCGAGCACCCGGCCGATGGCCTGGATCGCGGCTTCGCGCACCCGCACGTCCGGGTCCTGTAGCACGATCTCGGCGAGTGCGCTGCGCGCGCGGTCGGTGCCCAGCTCGGCCAGCGTCTCGGCGGCGCGGCCGCGCACGTTGTGGGACGCGTCACCGCGCGCTGTGGCGATCAGCCGCTGCTCGGCGGAGGCGCCGCGCGCGCTGCGCATGGCGATCACCGCCGCTTCGCGCAAGCGCTCGTCGGCGTGGTCGAGGTAGGCTTGAGCGTGCGCGGCAGCCTCGGCAGAGCCGGAGTTGCCCAGGGCGTGCAGCCAGGCGTCGAGGTTGTCGCTGCCCTCGTACTGCTCCTCCAGCGCGACCAATGCGTCCAGCGCGCTGCGGCCGTCGGCCAGCGGCGCGGTGGCGCGCGGCGCGACCGTGCCCAGCACCATCAGGCCGAGGCGCCCGAGGTCGTCGCCGTCTGCCGCGGTTGCCGAGGCCAGCATGCGTTCCATCGTCGCCGGGGTCGGCTCTTGCACCTGGGTCAACGCCATCGTCGCGGCGCCGCGCAGGGCGGGCGGCACGTCGCCGTCGTGTTGGATGCGCAGCAGGGCGGCCTGCGCGCGGTCGGTGCCGGCCGCGCCGAGGGCGGTCAGCAGGGCGACGGCGGAGGACTCGTCCAGCGCACCCGGCCGCAGCCACGCCGCCACCTCGTCGGCCAGCTCGGGGCGCAGCTCGAGCAGGCGCGCGAGCTTCTCCCAGGCGTCGCGGTAGTCCTCGGTGTCCTCGGCGCCGCTGGCGGCCAGCGCCGCCATGCGGCCGATCAGATCGCGCAGCTCGACGCCCTCGAGCTCGCGCTGCCAGCTCAGCATCTCGCGCTCTTGCGCCAGGGCGAACGCGGCGTCCTGGTCGCCGCCGACCGGCTCCCACGCGGCGTCCCAATCGACGCGCGCCAGAGTCGAGAGCGGCAGCTTGGTGCACTCTTCGAGCCGCACCGAGCCGGTGCAGCGGGCGGCGATGTCGACGTCGAGCGCGTCGAACGAGACCGTCGTGCGGTCATCGAAGTCGGCGTCGGCGAGCCAGCCCGCGGCCTCGCTGAGGCGCGCGGTCGAACGGCCCTGCACGGTGATCGTCAGGTCGCCCTGCCCGCGGGTGCGCACGTTGGGGGCGGTGTAGTGTTCGCGTTCGCGGACCAGGGTGCGATCGGCGTCCGCCACCTCCAGCCAGCGGTACGCCGCCTCGAACTCGCCGGTGTCGTCCTGATCCAGCGCCGTCCAGGTCGGCTGTTGTTCCGCCTCGTGCGGGACGATGAAGCGCAGACCGGCGAGCACCGCGCGCACGTGCGCCTTGTGCAGGTAGGTGAAGCGCTGGGGAAACCGGTAGCCGGTGACCTGGCCCTCGGTGTCGATGCGCATCAGGGTGGGCTGTGCCAGCGCCGCACACAGCTCGTCGACCACCGGCTTCGCGGCGTCCGACGCGGCGATGCCGCGCGCCCCGTGGAGCCCCGGCAGTCGGACGGCGACCACCGCCTCCTGCTCGCGCCGGTCGAGCACCGTGAGCTGCAGCTGGCCGGCGAGGTGGGCTTGCGAGTTCTGTGCCCGGGCGCCATCGGTCCGGCGCGCCAACTCGCTGCCCACGGTGAACTCGAGGGCGTAGGAGAGCTGCTGCCCGATCGGTGCGACGTACACGCCCTCGAGCCGCGCGGCGGGGCGGCTCTGCCGGCGGTCCTGGGGGTCCTGCGCGATGGAGGAGGTCGGGGTCGCGGCCCTGGGCTGCAGCACACCGGCGATCGATGCCGGTGCCGTCGATTCCGTAGTCGCGAAGACCCAAGCAGCTCCAGTGCAAAGGGTTGTGGCGATTGTGGCGAGAGTGATCAAGGGGCGGTTCGCGGTGCGAGTCGGGCGGAGTGCCATGGTTCGTGATCCTTCGGGCAGTTGCGGTGGGCGCGGGCATCGCGCCCGTTCGCGGGACGGAACGCGATGCGCGAGCGGATCGACCGGCGATTCCGGTGGTTCGCGCGCCGTTTTTAGGCGGGACTCACCGCGCCTTTCTTGGGGGTTCACAAACGGGACCTAGGTTCCGCGCCGCAGCGAACGAGTCGCTGCGACTCCCCAATCCTTTGCACCGGAAACCTCAGTGAATCCCCGCACTCTCTATCGGTCCATCGTTCCCCTCGCCGTCGCCGCGCTGGCGCATGGCCAAGAGGTCTTGGTCAGCAACGACATCGCGGTGTCGACGACCTGGACCGCGAACAACATCTACAACCTGCAAGACCAGATCTACGTCCTGCCCGGCGCCACGCTCACCATCGAGGCCGGCACCGTCATCGCGAGCACGACCAACTTGGGCGGCAGCCTGGCGGTCGCGCGCGGCGCTCAGATCTTCGTCAAGGGCACCGAGCAGCGCCCCGTCATCATGACTTCGAAGGCCGACGTCGCCACTTGGACCGGGGGCGACCCGAAGACCGGCACTTGGCGTGAGGTCGCCAACGAGTGGGGCAACCTGACCATCATGGGGTCGGCATACATCTCGGAGAACGCCACGATCGGCAATACGCCCAAGCCGAAGGCCAGCAACACCGCGGCGATGGAAGGTCTCATCGCCCAGCGCCCCGGCGATCCCAACGTCCTCTACGGCGGTGGCAACGACGATGACGACAGCGGCTCGATCAGCTACCTGTCGCTGCGCTACGGCGGCAAGGTCATCGCCTTGACGAACGAACTCAACGGGCTGTCGCTGGGTGGCATCGGTCGCGAGACCGACATCCACCACGTCGAAATCATGAACAACGTCGACGACGGCATCGAAGTCTGGGGCGGCACCGTCAATCTCAAGTACTTCAGCATATGGAATGTCGGCGATGACAGCTTCGACGTCGACCAGGGGTGGCGGGGCAAGGCCCAGTTCGGCCTGATCGTGCAGGGGCACAGCCTCGATGCGAGCCAGGGATCCGGTGTCGGTGACAACGCGTTCGAGACCGACGGCGCCGAGGACTCCGACTGGCAGCCGGTAACCACGGCATCGATCTACAACTGCACCGTGATCGGTCAGCCGGCCGATGGTGACGGCTTGACCGCTTGGCGTGACAACGCCCGCGTGCAGTACCGCAACTGCATCTTCATGGATGGCGGCGAGCAGGTCGTCCGCTTCGACGACAAGGACGGCGACGGCGCCAATGGCTACGGCTTCAACGGAACCCTGTCGTGGCCCGCGACTTGGACCACGAGTCATACCGTGACCTCGCCGGTCAACGCGCCGGCCAACCCGGCGGCGTTCTATCGCGCGCAGACCTCCGGCATGCTGGCAGAGATCGTCGACAGCGTGTTCTACAACAACGCCCACTCCTCCGCCTACACCGAGGCGAACGCGCGCGGCGTGTTCGCGGCGGCGAACAACAACGTCCGAGAGCCCGCCAGTTCGCCGATCGTGTCGATCACGCGCGGCGCGCCGGTGCTCAAGGGCGGCAAAGTCCTGTTCCCGGTCACCTTCCTCGATCCGCGCCCTGCCGGGGACGCGCTCAGCAGCGCTGCGTTTGCCAGCGCCGACGGCTTCCTGTCGTCCGCCGCCTACCGCGGCGCGTTTGCTTCAGGCAACAACTGGCTTTGTGGATGGACGGCTTCGGAGGCCTTCGGCTTCACTCCGGCCGAGCGTTGGTGCGACCTCGGCCTCGCCACCGCCGGCGTCAATGGCGATCCGGTCCTGGCTGGTTCCGGACCGCTGACCGCTGGCAGCACCGCGACCCTGGACCTGAGCAACGCGGCCCCGCTGACGCCGACCGCCCTCGCCATCGGCCCGGCACGCCTGAACCTGCCGATCGTCGGCGCCATCCTCGTGCCCAACGTCGCCCTCGGCGGCACGATTCCGCTGGGCACGACTGCGAGCGGCGACTTCGGCTTGAACTTCCGTTGGCCGGCGGGGGTCCCGTCCGGCGCGGCCTTCTACTTCCAGTACTTCATTCTCGACGCCGCCGGTCCGGCCGGCTTCTCGGCGTCGAACGCGGTGTCCGCCACCGCGCCTTGATTGCTGACTCCGACCTCCATCCGTCCGGCCAAGAGGACGGATCCTGAACCGTCGCGATGCCGTGCTGTGGCCCCATTGGCCGCCGCGCGGCTTTCCCCGCCGATTGACCCCGGTACCTCCCTCCCTCAATCCGTGCACTCTTCCCTCCGTTTCGCGCAACTCGCTGCGCTGTTGCTGTTCGTCTCGTGTGGTGGCCCCGAATCTCCCAGTCCGGCCGCAGGCGCGCGCACGCTCCTGTCGCTGGCCGAACGCGCCGCGACTCTGGTGCCGGTAGATCCCCACGTAAAGACACGGGCACGGTTACAGGAGCAAGTCGCGCTCCTCTACCTGGATGCGGGCGACGTCGAGAGCGCGCGGGCGATCGCAGCCGATGTGCAGGGCTGGCGGCGCGGGTCGGTGCTCGCCGCTATCGCGGCGTCGGCGATCGAAGCTGGGCGGACCGAGGAGGCGCGCGCGGCCCTGGCCGCCGCCGACGCCACCGTCAGTACCTTGGCGCGAAACCCGGTCGAGCAGCAATGGCGCATCGACCGGATCCGGCAGCACATCGACGCCGTCCGCTCCTTGCTCCGACCGGGAGAGGTGGCGGGCGAGGATGCGATCGCGCTCGGCATCGCGACCTCGACGCCGGAACAGGCGCGCGCTCTGCTCAGGGCTCACGAATCCGTACCCGTGACCGGCGACTTTGACGCGACCCGGCGGGTCATGGTGCTGTTTGGCCGTCTGCACGAGGATTGCACGGATCCGCAGCTGCGCGAAGAGCTGCGCCAACGCCTGCTGCAAGGTGCTGGCGACCTGCCCGGTGAGGCTAGGATCATGCTGTTCGTCGAAGTCGCCGCCGCGGCGCTGGACCACGGCGATCGCGAGGCGCCGGCGGAGCTACTGGAGCAGGCAGCACGGGTCCTCGATGGCGGCGATTGGCTGCCTGACCACCGCATTCGCCTCGCGGCGCGGATCGAAGCCACGCGCTATCGCCTCGCTGATGCGGCGCAGGTCCACAACGCGATCCGTGAGCTGTACGCCGACTATCGAGCGGCCCGCGAGCGGATTATCGACATCGACCGTGCCGACGCCCTGCGCGCGATCGGCAAGGCGCTCGCCACCGCCGGTGACCGTGCCAGGGCGACCGAGGTCTTCGACGAAGCGCTGACCGCGGGCTTTGCCAATCCTAACGCCCGACCTCGGGCCGAGGACTTGGTCGCCACCTGTGCGGCCTTGCTGAACAGCGCCATCACAACGCCCGTGCTGATCGACCGGGTGCGGCAACAAGTCGACGCGCTGCGCGACCCATGGTGATACCCGGCGCCAACCACGAGCGGAGTGGTCCGTTGTTGATCGCGTTATTCACCCTGTCGTCGTTCGCGGCCGCCCAGCAGGCCTCGCCGGGTCGGCTGCGGGGCACGGTGCGCGACGCCGAGCTGCAGTTGCCGTTGGGCAATGCACGGGTCGCGATCGTCGAACTCGGGCGCTCCACCGTCACCGACGAGGCCGGCAACTACTCGCTCGACCGGGTTTCGGCGGGAACGTACACGGTCGTCATCTCCAAGAGCGGATATGTCCGGGCGGTGCGCGCTGGCGTTGTGATCAACAGCGCGGCGATGACCGAGATCGATGTCGCGCTGCCGCCGGTGGTGGTCGAGGTGCCGGAGTTCGTGGTCGAGGACTTGCTGGATCTTGATGCCGGCAGCGAGGTCGCCTTGCTGGATCTGCGCTTCGAGAGCCCGTCGGTAATGGACTCGATCGGTGCCGACATGATGGGACGCGCCGGTGTGTCGGATGCGGCCAGCGCGCTGCGGATCGTCGCCGGCGCGACCGTGCGCGACGGCAAGTCGGCGGTGATCCGCGGGCTGCCCGATCGCTACGTCAGCTCGCAGGTCAACGCCATGCGTTTGCCCAGTGCCGACGAGGACAAGCGTGCGGTGGAGCTCGATCAATTCCCCGGTGCCGTGGTCGAGAGCATCCAGGTCTCCAAGACCTTCACTCCCGACCAGCAAGGCGACGCGTCGGGGGGCGCCGTCGACGTGCGGTTGGTGGGTGTGCCCAGCGTCCCGTTCTTTTTCGATCTCAAGCTGCAGACGACCTACGACTCACAGGCCACAGGCCGCAGCCGGTTCTTGACCTACGAAGGTGGGGGCGTCCACGCCTGGGGTCGCGGGGTGGAAGACCGCGCACCGCAGCTGGAGAGCCTCGGCGAGAACTGGACCGGCGCGGTCGGCGTGCAGCGGGCCGAAGCCCCGGAGGAGTACAAGCTGTCTACCTCTCTCGGTGGCTCTCTCGACGTCGGCGACTACGTCGTCGGCGGGTTCGCCAGCTTCGTCTACGAGCGCGACAGCGCGTTCGACGATTCGGGCATCGACGATTCGATGTGGGTCGAGCGGCCCGGAGCTCCGATGACGCCCAAGGCGTTCCAGGGCAGCGTCGGCGAGGGCGACTTCAAGACCGGGTTGTTCGACGTCACGCGCGGCTCGCAATCGGTGCAGTGGGGTGGGGTCGCCGGAGTCGGCATCGCCACCGAGAGTCAGTCGATCGATCTGACCTACTTCTATACGCGAACCGCCGAGGACGCGGCGGTGCTGGCCGAGGACACTCGCGGCAAGCAGTTCTTCTTTCCCGGCCACGACCCGAACGACCCCAACACCCCCGGGCACAGCGAGCCCGATGCGGCACCCTACCTTCGGCTCGAGACCCTGCAGTACACCGAGCGCATCGCCGAGACGCTGCAGCTGCGCGGCAGCCATGAGATGGCGCTGGACCTCGGGGTCTTCGACTCGCCGACGCTGCGATGGTCGGTCGCCGACAGCGCCGCGACGGCCCGCCAACCCGACAAGCGGCAATTTGGCTCGCAGTTCCGTCCGGCGCGCAGCTTCGGGCCGCTGACGATTCCGGCGACCCAGCTTCCGTTCAAGCCGAGCGCCAACTTCACGCTCGGCAACCTGCAGCGCATCTACAAGACGATCGAGGAGGAGAGCCAGCAGTACTCCGGAGACCTCGACCTGCCCTTCGGCGACTGGGCGGATGGCGAGGGTGCCCTTCGTTTCGGCGTGTATCGCGACAAGGTGCGCCGCACGTTCGACCAAGACACGTTCAGCAATTTCGGCGACAACAGCAGCTTCAACGCGCCGTTCGAGCAACTGTGGAGCGCGGCCTTCCCGTTCGAGAGTCACCCGATCACCGCCTCCGAGAGCGATGTCGATTACGTCGGTGATCAGCGCATCGATGCCTGGTATGCGATGACTGAGCTCCCGGTGCTGGATGACCTGACCATCGTGGGCGGCGTACGCTTCGAGTCGACCGAGATCGGCATCGTCAACGACGCCGAATCCGAGGCGACCTGGTTTCCGGCAGGGTCGCTGGCGCAGACTCAGCTCAATCCGGGCGACGCCGACGTCGACTTTCGTCAAGCGGATGCTCTGCCCGCGATCACGTTGATCTATCGCCCGCTGGATCGACTGACCCTCCGCGCGGCCTACAGCGAGACAGTGGCGCGCCCGACGTTCAAGGAGCTCACCCCGATCTTGCAGCAGGAGTTCCTCGGTGGACCGATCTTCATCGGCAACCCGGAGCTCGGCATGAGCGCTCTGCAGAACTTCGACCTGCGCATCGACTTCGAGCCGTACGCCGGCGGCCTCTGGTCAGCTTCGTGGTTTCGCAAGAACATCGACAAACCGATCGAGTACGTGCAGAAGATCGCGTCCTTCGATTACACGACGGCGGAGAACTACCCGAGGGGAGTGCTGAAGGGGGTCGAGCTCGAGGCGCGTCAAGCCCTCGGCCACTACTGGGAGGGTCTCGAAGGGACCAGTATCGGCGCCAACGCCACGTTCATCGATGCGACCGTGACGCTGCCAGCCGACGAGGCCGCCGCCTTCAATCTGCCCAACATCCAGGCACCGATGACCGAGCGCGACATGACCAACGCGCCCGAGCACTTGTACAACCTGTTCTTGACCCTCGATCTGGAGCGTACCGGAACGCGTCTCGGCCTGTTCTACACGGTGCAGGGCGACACCTTGGTTGCCGGCGCGGGCCAGTCCACAGGCAACTTCGTACCCAGTGTGTACGCGACCGGGTTCGACACCCTCAACTTCACTCTTGCGCAGCAGCTGAGCCCGTACCTCTCACTGCAGTTCCGCGCCAAGAACCTCACGAATCCAACGATCCGAGAGGTCTATCGCTCACCGTACATCGGCGGCGACGTCACCAACACGGCCCGACGCGCCGGTACCGAGTTCTCCATCTCCATCGGTGGTGAAGTCTCGTTCTGACCGAGCAAGTGCCATCCAGGTCCGACCCATGAATAGCTATACTCCCCGCCGCCACGGCCCCAGGGCATTTCATCACGGGCGCGTTCTCGGCGTCGTCGCCGCACTAGTAACGAGCGCGAGCGCGGTCGCCCAAGCTCCCGGCGCAGCCAATCCGGCTGCGCGCGTCGACGAGACGCGTTCCGTACTCGAGCAATGGGTGCAGTTGCGCCGCATGATCTCGGCCGAGAAGCGCGACTGGCGTCTCGGCAAGGAGGTCTTGGAGACCCGAAGCCAAGTCCTGCAACGCGAGATCGACGACGTTCGCGAACGCATCGACGAGGCGTCGGCCAATCTCAGCGAGGCCGATCGAACCCGCGAGGAGTTACAACGGGTGCAGGAGCGACAGCGTGCGAGCCGAGATGCAATTGTCGCCGCGTTGACCGAGGCCGAAGGCGCGCTGCGCGCCTTGCTGTCCCGCCTGCCGCCACCGCTCCGCGACCGGCTGTCGGCACCGATCGCAGTGGTCGCTTCCGATGCGGGGACTGCGGCGGGCGGCGCCGCGAAGTCGGTGGCTCAGCGGATGGCCGCGGTGGTCGCCATTCTGACCGAGTGCGAGCGGTTCAACCGCGAGATCACGCTCGCGCACGAGCTGCGCGAGCTGGACGACGGCCGCAGTGCCGAGGTGCGCGTGCTGTACTTGGGACTCGGCCAGGCGTTCTACGTCACCGCCAGCGATGACGCCGCCGGCGTTGGAGCCCCCACCGAAAACGGATGGGCCTGGGTGGCGGCGAACGATGCCGCGGGGGTCATTAGAAAGGCGATCGACGTCTACGAGCAGACCTCGCCAGCGGCGTTCGTCCACCTACCCGTTTCGGTTCGAACGGGGGCAACCCGATGACATCGTTTCTCAGGCCGGGCCCGGTCCGGATAGTCGCCGCGCTGGCCGCCGGCTGTCTGCTGCCCGCCCAGGAAGCCGAGCAGATCACCCCGGCTGACAAGGCTCTAACGTCGGTCGCGACCGACGTGCGTGGCAAGATGCAAGAGGCGGTCGCCGAGCTGGAGCAACTCCGCGCGCTGATCGCGGAGCAGCGCCTGCCGTTGGACCGCGGCCTGCGGGAGCGGGAGGACGAGTTGTTGCGCTTGCGCACGCAATATCAAGAGCGCGTGCGCACTCTCGACAGCACGGCTTTGTCGCTCAACACGCTGCGCGACGAGAACAACCGCGGCAAGGCGGAGGCGGAGTACGTCGAGGGCCTTCTCTTGGCCTACACACGGTCGTTCGAAGCCGGCTTGCACATCGCCGAGTACGCTCGGTACGCGGATGCGTTGAGGATCGTCCGAGACCTGGATCAGGCGGCGCCCGGCGACGACGAGGCCCCGTGGTCCTCGTTGTTCGAGGTCCTCGACACCGGCGTGCGCCGCCTTGAAGGATCCATCGGCGGGGCTCGGTTCTCCGGTCGTGCACTCGACGGAGATGGCATTGCCCAGCAAGGCGAGTTCGTCCTGGTCGGTCCTGTCGCGACGTTCGTCGCCGCCAACCGTCGTGCCGCCGGCTCGGTCGAGCAGCGGCTCGGTTCGTCCGAGCCGACCGCGGTACCGTTTCCGGACGACGAGGACGGCGCGGCGGCCCGCGCGTGGGTGGAGAGCGGCACCGGCCCGATGCCGGTCGACGCCACGCTCGGCAACGCCCAGATCGTGGCGGCGACCCGAGAAACCCTATGGCAGCACGTGCAGAAGGGTGGACCGGTAATGGTACCGATTATCGTGATGGCGGGCTGTGCGTTGCTCGTCGCCATCTACAAGTGGCTGGCCTTGTCTCTCCTTCGGCGGCCTGCCAAAGCGAGAATGGAGGCGCTGCTCCGGGCCGTCGACAAGGGCAATCGAGAGGCGGCTGCCGCCGAGGTCGCCAAGATTCGAGGACCGATCGGTGCGATGCTCGCCGACGGAGTCGCCCATCTGAGCGAACCTCGCCAGCTGGTCGAGGAGGTCATGTACGAGTCGCTGCTCCGCGCTCGACTCCAGCTGCAGCGGCTGCTGCCGTTCATCGCGATCTGCGCGGCGGCGGCACCCCTGCTGGGCTTGCTCGGCACCGTGACCGGCATCATCAACACCTTCAAGCAGATCACGGTGTTCGGTTCGGGCGACGTCAGGATGCTGTCGGGCGGAATTTCGGAGGCGCTGATCACTACCAAGTTCGGTCTGATAGTCGCGATCCCCTCGCTCCTCCTGCACGCGTACCTTTCCCGCAAGGCGCGCCGCGTGACCGACGAGATGGAATCGGCGGGAATGGCGCTGCTGAACCGGTTGCCGTCCACCACCGACCGGCCGCCTGCTGGCGCGGTGGATGTGCCGGCGACGGCGTTGCCGGCGTCGTCGGAGATCAAGCGCCAGGTCGGCGAGATTCTGGTCGAGATGCTCGGCCCCCTGCATCCGCGCGGGAACGCCGACAAGCGCCAACCGTCACGGGTCGGTTGAACCGTCGATGATCGCCACTCTTGTCGAAGTCAACGCGACCGTCCGGGGCCAGCCGGCAGCGCTGCCATCGGCGGACGATCCGCTTTCTTGGTCGGGGTTCGTGCAGCAGGCGTGGCTCACGTGGCAGGACGGCGGCTGGGCGATGGTCGCCATTGCCGCCATCGCGCTGATCCTGTTCAGCGTCGGGTTCCGCTTGCTACTCGAGCTGCGACGACAGGGCACCCTGGTCCTCGAGGAGGACACCTGGCGGACATGGATCGACGATCCGGAGACCCGGCACGGCCGGCTCGGGGCGCTGTTGGATGCGGCGCTCCGCGACTGCAACCTCGAGCGAGTCGGCACCGTGTTCTCCGAGTATCAGAGCTTGGAGGCGGGCAGTACGCGCCGCGACTTGCGCATCATGCGGGTCTGCGTCGCCGCAGCACCGCTCGTCGGGCTGCTCGGCACCGTCACCGGCATGCTCTCCACGTTCTCGGCGCTATCCGCTGGCGGTGCCAGCGAGCAGACCATGACGATGATCGCGGGCGGAATCTCCGAAGCCCTGATCACCACCGAGACCGGCCTGGTTGTGGCTCTGCCCGGGTTGTTCTTCCTGCACCACTTGCAGCGCAGCGATGCCCGTTGGCGCGCCGCGCTTGCCCATCTCGAGAGTGCCTGTGCACAAGCGGTCCATTGCCAGCTGCTCCGCCGTGGCCGTGAGCGAAGCCGCGAACGAGCGATGGCGTTGATCGCCGACCGCCTGTTGCAAGCGGTCTCTTGAGCGTCACCAGCCGTACCTACTTCTGAGTTTCCTGACCCCAGATTGAGCTATCCAATGCGCCGTTTCCGCAACAGCTCAGTCGATGACGAAGCCGAGGCCGGCATCGACATGTCGCCGCTCATCGACTGTGTCTTCATCTTGCTGATCTTCTTCATCGTGACGACCGTGTTCGTCGAGGAGACGGGCGTCGAGGTCGACCGCCCTCAAGCTGCCTCCGCGGCGCAGCTCGAGAGCAATAGCATCCTGATTGCGCTCACCGAGACCGGTGAGATCGTGTATGGGGAGCGCGAGATCGGTGTCGGCGGAATCCAGCCGCTGGTCAAGCGACTGCTGGCAAAGGAAGACCTGCCGGTCATCATCCAGGCCGACGGTGACTCCATGTCCGGCTTGCTGGTGAGGATTGTCGATGAGGCCAAGCTGGCCGGGGCGAAGAAGGTCAGTGTCGCGACCCGAGCCGGACAGGGATGAGCCGCGCTTCGACGAGGCGCCGCCCTTGGCGGCAGCGGCTGGTCGTCGCCGCAGCCGCGATCACCAGCACCGTCGGTGTCTTTGCCGTGCTGCCTCTGCTGCAAACGATGCGCGCCGCACCCAAGCCGGACTACGTGCTGCGAGACCTCGACATCACCAGCCTGCCGCCGCCACCGCCACCGCCGCCACCTCCGGATCCCGAACCGGAGCCGGAGCCGGAGCCGCCACCGGACTTGATCGAGCCGGTCACGGCCGATGCTCTGGGGCCGCTGCAGCTCGATCTCGGTGGAGCTGGCGGCAGCGGATGGTTGGGCAGCGGCTTGCTCGCCGGCATGGCCCGCCTGGGTCAGTCCGGTGGTGCCGCGGAAGCCGGGCTGGGGCTCGACGGTCTCGAGCAAGCGCCCAGGCCGATTGCGCCGCAGGCCTCTCCTGCGCTGACCGGGGCGCTGCGGCGCAAGCTGCCCGCCGAGGTCTTGGTGCGCATCACGGTGGGGCCCGATGGCAGCGTCGAGGGAGTCAAGGTGCTCGGCTCCAGCGACCCCGACTTCGAGGCGTCCGTCACTGCCGCCGTCGAGCGGTGGAAGTACGAGCCGGGAATCCGAAACGGCAAACCCGACCGCTTTCGCTTGCGACAAAACGTACACCTGAGAAGGCCCAGACAATGAAGGACGTTTTCAGCATGGTTCTCGTTGGTCCGGCGCTGCTGATCGCCTGTGCCACGCCACAACCGCCCCTGGCGATTCCGCCGGTCGGGGATCAAGTGCCGACTGCCGAGGAGAACGCCGGTCCCGGCGACGGCAGGCCAAGCGTCGAGATGATCGCGCGTACTCAGCGCCAGCTTCTCGCCAGCCTGGCTCCGATCAGCGCGTTCGAGCCGGACGCGAGCGAAGCCGATCGCGCGTCGCTGGCCGATGCGCTCTCGTTGCTTGCCACCGATGGGCCTGTCGCCGCGGCCGCCGCGATCGAGGCGTCGCGCGAGGAAACCGTCAGTCCGACCCTCGAGTTCAATCTCGGCACCATGCGATTCCAGCAGGGCGATCTCGACGCGGCAGCGGTTGCGTTCGAGCGCGCGATCGCGGAGTTTCCCCGCTTTCGTAGGGCGTGGCAAAACCTCGGCCAAGTGCACTACCGGGCGCATCGCTACGCGCCAGCCGCGCACGCGTTCGCGCGGGTGCTCGAGCTCGGCGGCAAGGACGCGCTCACCTACGGGTTGTTGGGCGCCTGTCACAGCAAGCGCGGCCACCACGTGGCGGCGGAAACCGCGTTCCGTGCCGCGATGATGATGCAGCCCGCCGCGCGTGACTGGAAGTTCGGGCTCGCCCACAGCCTGGTCGCGCAGCGGCGCTACGCGGAGGCCGCGGCTCTGTTCGGCGACATGATTGTCGAGCAGCCGGACAACGCGGACTACTGGCTCGCGCAGGGTGAGGCCTACGCGCAGCTGGGGCAACCGATGCGCGCCGCGGCAAACTTCGAGGTCGTCGACCGTCTCGGATCCGCTACGTCGGACTGCTTGCACAACCTCGGCGACATCTACGCCAACGAGCAACTGTACGACCTGGCGGTCGATGCGCACACGCGCGGTCTGGAGAGGGACAGCGTCGGCGACGTCGAACGGGCGTTGCGCGCGGCGGTCCACTTGGTGAGTAACGATGCGGTGGACGAAAGCCGTCGATTGGTGGATGCGGTCGAACACCGCCGTGGCGAGCTGTGGACCGAGGACGAGCGCGCTGAAGTGCTCCGCGTTCGGGCCCGCATCGCGGTCGCGGAGGGCGCGGCAGAAGAGCAGGTCGAGATCCTCGAGGAGATCGTCGCTCTCGATCCACTCGACGGCGACGCACTCATCATGCTCGGCCGGCACTATGGCCGCAACGGCGACGTAGAACGCGCTGTGCTCACTCTCGAGCGGGCCGCGGCGCTGGCGGACTTCGAGGCGCGCGCCGTGCTTCGGCACGCGCAGGTTCTGGTCGAAGCGCAGCGCTACGCCGACGCCTTGCCGTTGCTGCGACGGGCGCAGAACCTCGACCCGCGGGAGGCGATTCAACGCTATCTAGAGCAGGTTGAGCGGGCGGCCGGAAGTGGTCGGGGATGAAGAGCGGGCGTCCGGGTGGCGCGCGACCAGGCTGAAGCGGTGGGTTGCCGAATTGGGCGCTGTATGGTGAGTTCGGAACTGCGTTCGAGTTGCTCCAAGGACTGCGTATGCCCCACCGACTCCTGCCGGCGCTGTCCGTCGCCGCTCTCTGTTCCTGCGTCGGCGTCGAGAACAAGGCGCCCTCGGCGGATGCCGTCGAGCTACCTACGGTCAGTGGTGTCGAGCTCCAGCCGCTGATGGCTCAGCTGGCGCGGTTGCGTCAGGGGCTCGCGGCGCTCGGCAGCCCGCTACCGCCCGCGGCGGAGGCGCAGCTCGACGCGTTGGCGGCGGCACCGCCGACCGCAGACGTTCTGACCGAAGTGCAGACCGTGCTCGACCGCTCGTGTCTGGCGATGGTGCACATCAATCCGGAGGCCAGGGTCTCGGTCCGGCGGGGTCCGGCCGCGGCCGAGCTGATGCAGGAGGGCTGGAGGAGCTTCCTGATCAAGGTGCACAACGAGGCGGCGGTGACGATGCCGCTCAGGGTCGACAGCCCCAACGCCCTGCCCCGCTATCGGCCCGCGACCAACGCTTCCCGCCCACCCGCCGCGCCGGACCTGCATGACGCCGAGCTGATGCAGCGCTTCTTGGCGCTGCACGTCGTGCGCGAACGCCCGTTCGCCAGGAGATTGTCCGGGCTCGCCCTCGAATACGTCGTCGTGCAGTTGCACACGCGCGCCGTGGGGCCGCGCGAGGTCCGCCTGGCCTTCGACGTCGGCTCGGGCACCTCCGACCTCGCGTTCCGCAGTTCCCTGGACGTGCTGTTCGAGTGCGTGCCGGCGGTGAAGACCGTGCTCGGAGTGCGGGACTCCGATGGCCGCCCGACCATGGCGTCGTTCTTGATCACCGAGGCGGGGCGGTCGGCGGCGCGCGGCAAGCACATCTATCCGCTGCCGTCGCGCCGCCTCGCCCGCGACGACGAGTATCCCGACTTCTTCTTCCAACCGCACGTCTACCGGCAGGATGGCGAGCACGTCTACTTGCCGCCGGGCAGCTACGACATCACCGTGCGCCGCGGGCCCGAGAGCTTGCCGCGGACGCGGCGCGCGGTCATTCCCGAGGGAGTCCAGACGCACCGGCTCGATTTCGAAGTCGAGCGATGGGTGCACATGGCAGCGCTCGGTTGGTACAGCGTCGATCACCACGTCCACGCCGCCGGATGCAGCCACTACGACGCGCCGGCGCAGGGGGTGGAGCCGGGTGACATCTGGCGCCAAGGCGTCGGTGAGGACCTCAACGTCTCGTCGATCTTGACGTGGGGCCCGTGCTGGTATCACCAGAAGGAGTTCTTCGACGGGCGGGTGCACCGGCTGTCGACGGCGGACAACGTGATGCGATTCGACGTCGAGGTGTCCGGCTTCCCGTCGTCGCACGCGGGCCACGTGTGTCTCCTGCGCCTGCGCGAGGACGACTACCCGGGCGCGGGCGAGATCGAGGATTGGCCGAGCTGGACGCTGCCGGTACTGCGGTGGGCCAGGCAGCAGGGTGGCGTCGTCGGCTACGCGCATTCGGCCCTGGGGCTGGTGCCGGAGGAGAAGACGACCGTGCTGCCGAACTACGAGATCCCGCCCTTCGACGGCATCGGGGCCAACGAGTACATCGTCACGGTCGCGCACGACGCGGTCGACTTCATCTCGGCCGGCGATACGCCGCCGGTGGCGGAGCTCAACATCTGGTACCACACTTTGAACTGCGGCTTCCGCGCGCGCATTGCTGGCGAGACCGATTTTCCGTGCCTGTCCGACGCCCGCGTCGGGCAGGCGCGCAGCTACGTGCGGCTCGACGGCGCACTCGATTTCGATGCGTGCGTCGACGCCATTCGCCGCGGCCGCAGCTACGTCTCCGACGGCGCGGCACACATCATCGACTTTCGCGCCGACGGCGCCGAGCTGGGAGTCGACGGCAGTGAGCTGCGTCTCGATCGCGCCAAGACGGTGCGCATCGAGGCGCGCGTCGCCGCGCACATGGGAGCCGCGCCCGAGCAGATGTCGCCGCCGAGTTGGTCGGCGGCGATGGACCCGGGGCAGGGCAAGGCGATGGATCGCGACGACTGGTTCACTCTGTTCGAGCAGCGCCCCTTCTGGAGCCTGGAGAAAGCCCGCATCTCCGAGACGGACAAGGTACCGGTCGAGCTCGTGGTCAACGGCGAGGCGGTGGCGCGGCGCGAGGTCGTCGCCGACGGTGCGTGGAACACGCTCGAGTTCGACATCGACATCGCGCGCTCGAGCTGGCTCGCGCTGCGCGTGTTCCCCAGCTGCCACACCAATCCGATCTTCGTCGTCGTCGGCGATCAGCCGATCCGCGCGTCCGAGGCCAGTGCCGCCTGGTGCCGGGACGGGGTCGAGCGTTGCTGGGCTGCAAAGAAGGACGCCATCCGCGCCGCCGAGCGCGACGACGCCAAGCGCGCCTACGACCACGCGCGCGCGGTCTACGAGCGAATCCGGCTCGAAGCGCGCGCCGCCGCGAACCCATGACGAAGTACCGAGCCTGACTCGATTTTCTCGCTATCCGCTGTGGCCGTGCGATCGATCAATCCGCGCCGGGCCGCAGCAGCCCGGCCAGTTTGACCAGCCCGCGCGCGACCAACCCGCGCACCGCGATCTCGGTCCGGCCGGTTTCCTCCGCGATCTGCGCGTAGGTCAGCCCGGCGATGCGCGACAGCGCGATGACCTGCTGCTGGTGCTCGGGGAGCTGCCCGAAGGCGGCCTCGATGCGCTCGCATTCTTCGCGCTGCATCATCACCCGGCTGGGAGTGCCCAGCGTGGCGTAGGCGGCGGCGAGTTCGGGAGCCACGGCCCGCTCGCCGTCGACGGCGTCGGCGGCCACCTCTCGGTCGGCGTCGCGCTTGTCACGATGATGGAACCGGTGGCGGTCGACCACCTTGTTGGCGGCCGCGGTGAACAGCCAGTTCTTGAACGCCGCCTCGCCGCGGTAGCGGTAATCACCGGCATCCGCGAGCACTTCTCGGCAGACAGACTGGACGACGTCGGTCGTCGATTCCCGCGCACCGAAGGCATTTCCAGCCCGCAGCCGCACGAACGCGTGCAGCGCGGGCAGATGGCGCACCAGCAACTCGTCGATCGCGCCCTTGTCGCCGCGGGTGGCGCGGCTGACCAGCTCGGGAGATGCCTCGTCCATGGCGTAGTCAAGATAGGGCTGGGTCGCCTCGACGGAAAGGCGCCAGCGCGTTGCGGGTTTCGCGCTCGGATCCCGCCGCCTATCGTGCGGTGCCCTTCCGAGTGCTGCACCCATGCTGATCCTCTCCCTCCGCCTCGCGCTCGCGGTGGCGCTGTCGGCCGCGTTGGCCGCGCAGCCCGGCAACGTCTTGATCGTCGTCGCCGACGACGTCGGCGTCGAGAACATCGGCTCCTACGGGGTCGGCGCAACCCCGCCGCCGACACCCAATCTCGATGCGCTCGCCGGGCGCGGCGTTTTGTTTCGCAACGCCTGGTCGTTTCCGGTGTGCTCGCCGACGCGTGCCTGCGTGATGACCGGGCGCTACGCGTTCCGCACCGGGGTCGGCGCATCGACGCTGTCCAACTCCAACGTCTTGGCGCGCTCGGAGGTGACGATCCCAGAACAGCTCGACGCCGAGCAGTCGGGATACACGCACGCGGCGATCGGCAAGTGGCACCTCTCCGATGAGCGCAACGGTGGTGCACTCGGTCCCAACATCGCCGGGTTCGGCCACTACGCCGGCACCATCCAGGGGATCGGCGACTACTACCGCTATCCGCTCACCATCAATGGCAGCACCCGCTGGGTCTCCGGCTACAACACGACGCGATTCGTCGACGAAGCGCTCGCGTGGATGCAGACCGCGCCGGAGCCGTGGGTGTGCTACCTGGCACTGAACGCCGCGCACAAGCCGTTCCACGCGCCGCCGGCCGCCTTGCATTCCTACGACCTCACCGGCCTCAACCCGGACACCACCCCGATCCCGTTCTACAAGGCTTCCATCGAGGCGATGGACTCGGAGATCGGCAGGTTGCTGGGTGGGCTCGGTGGCCTCGTGGCCCGCACCGACGTGCTGTTCTACGGTGACAACGGCACACCGTCGTTCGTCGCCGAGGCGCCATACACGCCCGCTACGGTGAAGGGCTCTCCCTACCAGGGAGGCATCCACGTGCCGCTCATCGTCGCCGGGCCTTCGGTGACCTCGGGTGGGCGAGAAGAACAAGCGCTGGTCGGCGCGGTGGATCTGTTCTCCACCGTGCTCGATCTGTGTGGCGTTTCGGACGAAGTGGCGTGGCGCGCGATCGACGGCATCAGCTTCGCACCGCACTTGCGGCAGCCGGGGCTGGCGTCGTCGCGCAGCTACGCGTTCGCCGAGAAGTTCCGCGGCCTGACGCCGTTCATCGTGCCCAACGGTTGGGTGGCTCTGCGCGACGCGCGCTACAAGCTGGTCGCCCCGGTATGGGCGCCGCAGGAGCTGTACGATCTCGCCGCCGACCCCTTCGAGGCGAACGATCTGCTCACCGGTACGCTGACCCCGACCGAGACCGCGGCTCTCCGCGGCCTGCGCACCGAGCTGGCCCGGCTGCGCAACCCGCGGGGGTCGTTGCAGCCGTTCGGGACCGCGGCCTGCCTCGGCTCGGCGGGCGTGCCAACGATCACCGGGCTGCAGCAGCCGGCGATCGGCGGGTCCTATGCGATCGAGCTGCAGAACGGTCCCGCGGGCACGGCGTGCGTGCTGGTGTTCGGCGAATCCAACACCGTTGCCGCGGGCCAACCCCTGCCGATGTCGCTCGCACCCCTCGGCGCCGGCCCGGGCTGCATGCTGCACACGTCGCTGGAATTCGCGGTGTCGATGGCGACCGACGGCAGTGGTCGTGCCGTGGCGCCGATCGCGATTCCGCCCGCGATCAGCTTGCTCGGGATGCGCGTCCACCACACCTGGGCGGTGGTCGATCCGGCCGCGCCCAGCAACCCACTCGGTGTGACCACGACCTCGGGGATCACCGCCGAAGTGGGGCTGTAGCCGACGGAACGCGCGCTTACAGCGAATGCTCCCGCACCAAGAAAGCGGATGAGTTGGCGTGGTCGACGAACTTGTTCTCGTCTTCGAGGAGGGCGGCGGCGAGCTTCTGCCCTGCCGGAGAGCTCATGGCTTCCACCATCTGCTCCTCTGACTCGAACCACACTTCGGCGACTCCATCGTACTCGGCTTGCAGCCCTCTCGACGCGCGAAACTCATCATTGAGGGGTGTCGTGATCGTGTGAGACTGCATGTACCGCTGCGCGCGCATGTCGTCGGCATGCGCTTGGAAGAACGGACCGTGCTGGTTGAGCCAGTAGTCCTGAAACTGCTCGCGCGTCATTTCGGGATTGCGGCGCAAGCACATCACCAACTTGATCATGACGCGAGCGTAGATGAGGCGGCGCGGGCGCGCGAGGCTATCGCTGGTCCAGCGCGTCTGTGCCGCGACGCAACGCAGCGGCGCGCGCGTGCCCGGCCAGTCCCTCCAACTTGGCCAAGGCCTCGGCGTCCGCAGCCAGCGCGGCACGCTCCGCGCCCTGGTCGAGGCGCAACCATGTGCGCACGCGCGTGAACGTGAGCACCGACAGTCCGCCGCCGAACCGCGCCGTGCCGCCGGTCGGCAAGACGTGGTTGGGGCCCGCGCCGTAGTCGCCCAAGACCTCCGCGCTGCCGGCGCCGATGAAGAGCGCGCCGTAGTTGCGCACTCGCTTCGCCAGCGCATCGGCGTCGGCGAGCATGAGCTGTAGGTGCTCGGGGGCGAGGCGGTCGCACACCTCCGCGGCCTCGTCCTCCGTCGCGCACTGCACGCAGTAGCCGTTGCGCAGCGCGGCCGCCGCCACCGGCGCTGTCTCGAGCGACTGCAGCTGCCGCCCGAGCTCGCGGTCGACGGCGTCCGCGAGGGCGGGGTCGAGCGCGACCAGTATCGGCAAGGCGTCCGGATCGTGTTCGGCCTGGGCCAGCAGGTCGGCGGCGACCCAAGCGGGGTCGGTCGTGGCGTCGGCGACGACCACCAGCTCGGACGGTCCGGCCAGCATGTCGATCGCGACCCGGCCGGCGACCAGTTGCTTGGCGGCGGTGACCCAGGCATTGCCCGGGCCGACGATGGCGTCGTGGCCCGGCACCGGACCCGCGCCGTAGGCCAACGCCGCGATGGCCTGTGCTCCGCCGGCGGCGAGCAGGGCGTCGGCGCCGGCGATCGCGGCGGCGGCCATGGTGATCGGCGTCGGCTTCGGCGACGCGACCCAAACGTGCGGAACTCCGGCGCGCCGCGCGGTCACCGCCGTCATCAACACCGACGACGGCAGTGGGTAGCGGCCGCCGGGCGCGTAGCACGCGGCGCGCTCGACGGGTGCGAGGCTGTGGCCGGCGCGCCCGCCGGCGATGGCGACGTCCAATTCGGTGAGCGCGGCGCGCTGCGCGTCGGCGAAACGCGCGATGCGCGCGGCGGTACGTTCCAGCAGCTGGCGCTGCGGGGCTGGCAGCGCGTCGCGCGCGGCTTCGAGGTCGCTGCGCGGCAGCACCAGCGCGGCCCCGGGTGCCAGCCCGTCGAGCTGCTCGGCGTGCGCGCGGAGCGCCGCCTCGCCGCGCGCGCGCACATCGTCGACGATCCGCGCCGCCCGCGCCAGGGTTGCGGGGTCGACCGGGTCGCGCTGCAGGCTGCGCACCTCGCTCGGCGCGACGCGGCGGAGCGCGGTCACTGCGGCTCCTCCGGCTTCGCGTCGCCCGGCCGTCGGGTGACCCGCCGGGTGCGCTGCTCGAGCATCTCCTCCACCGCGGCGAGGTCACCGCCGCCGCGCGCCAGGGCGACCAGCGCGAAGTACAGCACGTCCGCGGTTTCCCACACGACGTCGGCGGGACCGTGCGCGTCGGCCAGCTCGCCGGCCTCCTCGATCAGCTTGGCCCGCAGCAGTGCTGGGTCGTCGAGCAGGCGGCGGGTGTACGAGTCAGCTGGTGCGGTTTGCACGCGGTCGGCCAGCGTGCGTGCCAAGGCGCCGAGCCCGCGCTCGTCGCCGAAACACGTCCGCGTGCCGAGGTGGCAGAAGCCATCGCCGTGCTGGCGGACGGTGAAGCGCAGGGCATCCCGGTCGCAGTCGAGATCGACGCGCAGCAGGTCCTGGCCATTGCCCGAGCTCTCGCCCTTCTGCCACAGCCCGCGCTTGCGTGAGTGGTAGACGCCGCGTCCACGTTCCAGCGCCGCGCGCAGGCTGGCCTCGTCGGAGTAGGCAAGGCCCAGCGCGACGCCGCGTTCGTCGGCCACCAACGTCGGCCACAGGCCGTCGCGCCGGTCGCTGCGCAGCATCGCCACCAGCGCGTCGGTCAAATCGAACGCCTTGGTGTAGAGCGCCATGCCGACTTGCGCATCGGCGCCGAGCCGGTCGATGGCCGCCACTTCGGCGGCGCTCTGCACGCCGCCGGCGACGGTCACGCGCGCGCTGCCGGCGCGCTGCACCAGGTCGGCGACACGGCCGTGGTCCATGCCGGTCATGCGGCCTTCGCGCTCGACGAAGGTCAGCAGAAAGCCCCCGACCAACGGTGCCAGCTCCTCGATGCGCTGCTCGACGCGCACGCCCGTCCGCTTCTTCCAACCCTCGACGACGATCTCGCCGTCGACGGCGTCGAGGGCGGCGATGACGCGGTCGCGCGGAAGCTCGGCCAGCAGCTCGGGCCGCGCCGCTGTGCCGAGGATGATCTTGGCGGCGCCGCGATCGAGCCAGGCGCGTGCGGTGTCGAGGTCGCGGATGCCGCCGCCGACGCGGCACGGATGGCGCTGCACCAGCTCCTCGATCAGTGCGCTTTGATCACCCGCTCCCATCGCCGCGTCGAGATCGATGACGGCGATCTCGCCGACCCGGGCGAAGTGCTCGGCCAGGGGGCGCGGGTCGCCGGCTTCGATCGCCTTCTCGGCGCCGCCGACCAGCTGGACGGTCTGTCCGCCCTGCAGATCGATCGAGGGGATGATCACGTGCGCACCTCCACGCCCCATTCGGCGAGGGCCTTCTTGACGTCGCCGACGGTCAGATCGCCGTCGTGGAAGATCGACGCCGCCAGCACCGCGTCGGCGCCGGCCTGCAGCGCCTCGAGCAAGTGCCTCGGTTCGTTGGCGCCGCCCGAGGCAATGATCGGCACGTTGACGGCGCCGGCCATGAGGCGCAGCAGCTCGAGGTCGTAGCCGGATCGCGTGCCGTCGCGGTCCCAACTGGTCAGCAGGATCTCGCCGGCGCCGCGCGCAACCGCGTCCCGCGCCCACGCCGTCGCCTCGGTGCCGGTCTGCGTCTTGCCGGACAGAATGATCACTTCGTAACGGTTGCGCTCTGCAACGTACGCCGCGTCCAGCGCAAGCACCGTGCACTGCCGGCCGAACCGCTCGGCCATCTCCGCCAGCAGCTCGGGTCGCTGGACCGCCGCGGTATTCACGCTGACCTTGTCCGCGCCGGCGTCGAGCAGGACGGCGGCGTCGTCGGCACTGCGCACTCCACCGCCGACGGTCAGCGGAATCGACAGCTGCGCGCGCAGCGCGCGCACGGTCTCGATCGCGGTCTTGCGCCCCTCGGGAGAGGCGGACACGTCGAGCATCACCAGCTCGTCGGCGCCCTGCGCCTCGTAGGCGGCCGCCAGCTCGGTGGGCGAGCCGGCGTCGCGCAGTCCCTGGAACTGCACGCCTTTGACGACGCGCCCGTCGCGCACGTCGAGACACGGGATGATGCGCGCGGTCAGCATGCTTCGGTCTCCAGCCAGCGGCGCAACAAGTCGATGCCCCAGCGCCCCGACAGCTCGGGGTGGAACTGGCACGCCAGCACCGCGCCGTGCTCCATGGCGGCGACGAACCGTCCACCGTGGTCGGCGGTGGCGGCGTGCCAGCCTGGTGGCGCCGTCGGCAGGCGGTATGAGTTCGCGAAGTATGCGTAGCCGGGGCGCAGCAGCCGACAGTCGGCGGCCGGCGTGACGTGGTTCCAGCCGAACTGTGGTGCGCGCACGCCGGCATCGAAGTGAGCGACGTCGCCGGCGACGCAGCCGAGGCCGTCGACGCCCGGACTTTCTTCGCTGCGCTCGCACAGCAACTGCAGGCCGAGGCAGATCGCGAGGGTCGGTCGGCCAGCCGCGATGCGCGCCCGCAGCACTTGGCCCAGGTCCGCGCTGTGCAGCTCGCGCATGCCGGCGGCAAACGCGCCGACTCCGGGCAGCACCGCGTGGTCCGCGGCAGCGATGCGCTCCGGATCGCGTTCGAGTCGAGGCTTGCCGCCGGCGCGGCGCAGGCCGGCCAACACCGAGGCGGTGTTGGCCACTCCGGTGGGGATGACCGCGATCTCGCTCACAGCGTTCCCTTGGTGCTCGGCACCGCATCGCCGCTGGTGCGCGCGACGGCCGTGCGCAGCGCCAACGCGGTCGCTTTGAAGGCGGCTTCGGCGCGGTGGTGGTCGTTCTCGCCCCGCAGCAAGTCGACGTGCAGGGTGGAGCGTGCGGCAATCGCCAACGACTGCAACACGTGCCGCAGGTTCTCGCAGGCGATGCCGCCGAGGGCCTCGCGCGTCAAGCCGAGGTGGATCTCGTGGTGCGGGCGCCCGGACAAGTCGACGACGGCGCGCGCCAGTGACTCGTCGAGCGGCGCGTAGGCATGGCCGAAGCGCGCGATGCCGCGCCGTTCGCCGAGCGCCTCGTCGAGGGCCTGGCCGAGCGCCAGCGCGCAGTCCTCGGCGGTGTGGTGGTCATCGATCTGTAGGTCGCCGTCGCAGCGCAAGACGAGGTCGAAGCCGGCGTGGTGCGCGAGTGCGGTGAGCATGTGATCCAGGAAGCCGATGCCGGTCCGTACGTCGATTTGGCGGTGGCCGTCCAGGCACAGCTCGACGCGGATTCGGGTCTCTTTGGTGTCGCGAGTGACGGTGGCAGAGCGGGGGGTCATGGACACAGCTCCTCGATTTGGTCGACGTGGTCGAGCACGCGTGCGGCGCCGGCGCGCAGCAGGATTTCGCCGGCCTCACCATCGGCCGGTCCCTCGCCTGGTGCCAGCACTCCCAGCGGCACGACGCCTGCGGCGCGGGCAGCGCGCACGTCGTCCGGCGTGTCGCCGACCAACCATGCGTGCTCGACGTCGAGTGCGGCGAGCGCGGCGCGCACCGGCGCGGGATCCGGCTTTAGGGGCGCGTCCTCCATGCAGATCACGGTGGCGAACACGTCCTCGAGCCCGTGATCGTGTAGGAATCGCTCGGCGTCGGCGCGCGGTCTGCCGGTGACGACCCCGAGGCGCGCGCGCCGCGCCAGCCGACGCAGACGGGCCGGATCCGGTAGCAGGGTCTCTTCGCGGTGCAGGCCCGGCTGATCTTCGTCGCCCTGGTAGAGCTTCTCGAACGCCTCGGTCACCTGGGCCAGCGTCGCGTCCCCGCCGGCGGCCGACACCAGCCGGTGGGTGAGCACCCAGTCGTTGTTGGCATCACCCGCCGCCTTGGCGGCGCGGATCGCCGCGGCGTCCACATCGACGCCGAAGTGCGCCGCCGTCTGCGTGATCGCTGCGCGGTACGAGCGCGACACATCCGCCAGCACGCCGTCCATGTCGAACAGCACGGCCTGCGGCCGGCACGTGGCGCGCAGTGCGTGGCCCAGCCGGGCGAATGCGGCGCCATCGCCCGGACAAGTGATGCGCACCGCGTCGGCGAGCGCATCGTCGCCGGGGAACACGCGCACCGCGATGCCGAGGCCGGCGAGGCCGTCGCGCAGCCATACCGGGTCGCCGGTGCGCGCCAGCGCGAAGTTGCCCTGACTGTCCGGGGTCTCCATGCCGAGATCGCGCAGCACCGCCTGCAATGCGCGGCGTTCGTCGCGCACCACGCCGACGTGATGGCGCGCGCGTTCTTCGCCGTCGCGCAGAGCGCGTTCGGCAAGGGCCAAGGACAGGCCGGACACCGAGAACGGTCCACCCGCCGCCCGCATCGGCCGCAGCAGGGCCGGCGGTCCGGCCCCGTAGCCGATCCGCAGGCCGGCGAGCCCCCACGCTTTGGAGACCGTGCGGACGACGATCGCGTTGGGCAGGGCCAGGGCGGCGGCGGTCAGATCGACGTCGGCGTACTCGGTGTAGGCGAGGTCGACGATCAGCACGGCGTGCGGCGCCGCGGCCGACAAGGTCTGCAGATCGGCGGCGGTGGCGACGGCGCCGGTGGGGTTGTTCGGCGAGACCACCGTGACGATCGCGGTGTCAGCGCCGATGCGGGACAGCACCTCGTCCAGCGGATACGACCCGCCGGGCCAGTCGACGCGGTCGACTGCCGCGCCAGCCAGCGCGGCGTAGTGTGCGAACATCACGAACGTCGGCTCCGGCAGGACGATGCGACGTCCGGGCGCCAGGTAGGCGCGGCAGGCTCGGTCGATCACTTCGTCTCCGCCGGCCGCGACGAAGACCCGGTCCGGGGCGATGCCCATGCGCTCGGCCAGCGCCCTCTCGAGCACGGCGGGGCGCGGGTAGCTCCGCAACAAGCGCGGTGCGTCGGCGGCCAGGTCGGCGAACAATGCGGCGGGGGGGTGATCGCCCTCGTTGCCGGACAAGACCAGATCGACCGGCGCCAGGTGGCGCGGCGGCGCGTAGGCGTGGAGTCCGGCGAGCGACGGCACCGGCTGCGGGCTGCCGGCGGCGGGCGGTCGCGGCGCGGTCATGGCACGATCTGCCCGAGCTTGCTGACCACGATGTCGGTGCCGCCATGGTTCTTGATGGCGAGGATCAACTGCGGCAGCTCCGCGCGCGGCACGGCTGCCTTGACCGCGAAGCCGTTCTCGCCGTGCAGCCGCGCGATGGTCGGTTCGCGCATGCAGGGCAGCACGGCGACCAGGCGCTCGAGGTTCTCCGGTGTGACGTTGACCTCGAGCATGACGCGCTTGCGCGCTTCGAGCACCGAACGCAGCAGCGTGGCCAGGTCCTCGATGCGCGCGCGGCGGTCCGGGTTGGCGAACGCTTTGCGACTGGCGTAGAGCCGGGTCGAAGAGCGCATCACCTCGTCGACGATCACCAGGCCGTTGGCCGCCAGCGTGGCGCCGGTGGCGGTGTTGTCCACGATCAGATCGGCGTCTTCCGGAGGGAACACCTCGGTGGCGCCGCGCGAGCGCACGAACCGATACGGCTGACCGCGCTGTTCGAGCCAGTCCACGGTGAGCTTCTCGTACTCCGAGACCACGACCAGCTCACCGTCCGGCAAGGCGCCGTCGCGCAGCAGCTCGCGCGGCGCGGCCGCCACCAGGCGCACGGGGTCGAGACCGGTGTCCAGCACCTCGACGAGATCGGCGTCCAGCTCGCGGACCCAGTCCGCGCCGGCCAGGCCGACGTCGCGCGAGCCGGCGTGTAGCATCTCGATGATGTTGTGCGGCTTGAGGATCTTGACCTCGAAGCCGGGCACCGACAGCGTGGGGCGATAGCTGCGCGCGCCGGTGTGCATGTCGATTCCGGCCTCCGCCAGCAGGGCGGTGACCTTGGATTCCATTCGGCCCTTGGGAAGGGCGAGACGGATCGGCGTGGGCGACGCGCTCATGAGTAGGGTCGAGACAAGGGGCAGTTAAGTGAAACACGCCGGCGGGTGGGCCGGCGTGCGGGGCAGCGAGAATGGGCAGTGCGCTCGCGCTCAGCAGGCCGGATCGGGAGGCCAATGCCGGCGATGATGGCGGTGCGATCGGGGCTGCAGGGTCATGCGAGGCGCGACGGTAACGCGCGCTGCGGGCAATGCAATCCCCGCGGCGCGGCACCGGAACCGTCGGCCCGGGATCAACGCTGTTGGGCGCGCCGCCGGTTTTCCGGCGCGCCGGTGCCCCATCGGGGTTCGATCAGCTGCCCCTCCCAGTCGGCGATGGCGGCGGTCAGTGCGGCGACCCGATCGGGGTGTGCACGCGCGAGATCCTCGACTTCGGCGGGATCGCGCCCGAGGTCGAACAGCTGCGGCGCGCCACCGTCGCCGCGATCGGGGACGTACAGCTTCCAGGCGCCGCGGCGGACGGCGACCGGCCCGGTGGAGCCGAGGTGGCGCCAGAACAGGTGGCGCTCGGGCAGCGTCCCGACCTCGCCCCGCAGGTGCGGCCCGAGGTCGATGCCGTCGAGCTGCCACTCCGGATCGACCGTGCCGCCGGCCGCGGCGACGAAGGTCGGCAGCAGATCGCGCGCCACCGCCGGGTCGTCGATGACCGTGCCTGGCTCGATCACACCGGGCCAGCGAATACAGCAGGGCACGCGCGTGCCGCCTTCCCACAGGGTGCCCTTGGCGCCGCGCAAGGGCGTGTTGATCGCGCCGGTCTTGGTCTGCCCCCCGTTGTCGTTGGTGAACACGACGAGCGTGCGCTCTTCGACGCCGGCGCGGCGCAAGGCATCCAACACGGTGCCGACCGCGTCGTCCATGGCAACGACCAGCCCGGCGTACTTGCGTCGGCGCATCGGCTCGATCGCCGCCAGCGCTGCCAAGTCCTCGGGTTTGGCCTGCAGCGGCCCGTGCGGCGCGGTGAACGACACGAACAGGAAGAATGGCTCGTCGGCGTGTTCTTCGATGAAGCGTGCTGCCGCCGCCGCCAGTCGATCGGTCAGGTAGCCCTCTTCGGCGGTCGGGTCGCGGTCGTCCAGGATGACGCGGTGTGGCGTCGGCTCGTCATAGGGCCAGTAGCTGCGCGAACCCTGCAGACAGCCGTAGAACCAGTCGAAGCCGCGCGCGTTGGGGTGGTACCCGTCCGGGTAGCCGAGGTGCCATTTGCCGACGCAGGCCGTGGCGTAGCCGAGTGCGCGCATCCGGTCAGCGATGGTGGCCTCGTCGAGCGGCAACCCACCGTCTCGGTAGCCCGGTGGGATGTTGCACTCGTGGCCGAAGCGCTGCTGGTAGCGACCGGTAACGAGGCCGGCGCGCGACGGCGAACACACCGGTGCAGACATGTAGAAGTCGGTCAGCCGCGCGCCGCCCGTGGCGATCGTGTCGATGTGCGGAGTCAGGCCGGCCATCGCCGCGTCGGTGTGTTCCTGAAAGCCGAAGTCGGCGTAGCCCGCGTCGTCCGCCAGCAGCAGCACGACGTTCGGTGGCTTGCGTTCGGGCTGGCTCTCCTCGCCGATGCAGACCACGTGGCCGCGGGTGCGGAACAGGAGCGTGCCCTCGGCGATCGCCGGGGTCGCCATGCAGATCTCGTTCAAGGTCCCACGCGCGGCGAGCTCGAACTTGGCCGCCGCGGCGACGACGAACACCTCGCCCTCTTCGTTGGTGAAGTAGACCGCCCCGTCGCCGGCGACGGGCGAGGCGCTCATCCCGGCCGACCCGTCGCCGAGTCGTTCGCGGTAGAGCTCCTCGCCGGTCTTCGCGTCGAAGGCGGCGACGACGCCGTTGTCCTGGCCGAACCAGGCGATGTCGCGATAGACGATCGGCGTCTGCATGTAGGTGCCCCGCCGCGACACGGTCCAAGCGACGTGCTCGCCGGGTTGTTCCGCAGTCGGTACGCCGAGGTCGCCGGCGGCATCTGCGCGCACCGCGAAGATCGGCTTGAGCGGATGGTTGCGCTGCAGCGGCCGGTGATTGCTGGTGAGGTAGACCAACCCCTCGGCGAGGACCGGAGTCGGCACCGGGATGCCGCCGCCGCCCGCCATGCGCCACACCTCGGCACCGTCGGTGAGCCGGTACGCGCCCATGTGCTTGCATCCGTTGACGACGATGAGTGCGTCGCTTCCGGCACGGATCGCGGTCGGCGTCGCCCAGCCGGGCACGTCGTCGCGCGCGACGCGCCAGCGCTCGGCCCCGGTCTGCAGATCGAACGCAGCGAGGAACGGCGCCTGCTTGACGTCGGCCTGCACGATGACCAGTCCGCCGGCGATGATCGGTGAGCTGGCGAAGCCCCAGTGCAGGTCCATCGAGTCGTGCGGACCGACGTCGAGCGCGCCGAGGTCGGTGTTCCACAGCAGCTCGCCTTCGACCGAGTAGCAATACAGGCCGCCGGTGGCGAACAGAGCGCACACGCGTTCTCCATCGGTGACGGGGGTCGAGTTGGCGTGCGTCGCCTTGGTGTGCCGTGCGAACGCGGGTTGCCCGCGGACCGCGGTCCGCCGCCATTCGATCGCACCGGTCCGGCGGTTCAGGCAGAACAGGGCGAACTCGTGTTCGACCATGTCGTCCGCCGAGTCACCGGCACCGTAGAGGCCGATCTTCAGCTCGGGGTCGTGGTCGGTGGCGATGGCAGAGACGACGAACACGCGGTTGCCGGCGACCACCGGTGAGGCGTGCGACAAACCCGGGATCGGTGTGCGCCAGCGCACGTTCTCGTTCTTACCGACATCGAAGTTGCGCGGCAGACGATGGCCGTCGCCGATCCCGCTGGCCTGCGCGCCGCGGAACTGCGGCCACTCCTGCGCGGCTACCGGCGTTTGGCCTGTTGTCAGGAGCAGGGTCGTGGCGCACGCCAACAGCGCGTGGCGTGGATTCCGGCGGAATGGAATGGGCATCGATGGCTTCTTGGGGACGGCGACGACAAGCATCATAGAAGCGGCCGAGCCGGGAAGGATTCCTGCGTGATCAGGTGGCGTCCAGGCTACGAGAACAGTGTGGTTTCTCGCCCTGCCGATCGATGCGCGTCCCGCGCCGCATCGCAGAGTCGATTGCGTGCCGTGATCGAGCGGAGTGCTCGACCCTGGACCGAGGCGGAGCTGTGCGCGCCCGCGCTGGTGGTCGCGCCGCATCCGGACGACGAGACCCTGGGTTGTGGAGCGACCATTGCCGCCAAGCGTCGCGCCGGAGCGCCGCTGGAGATCGTCTTCCTCACCGACGGCACTGCTTCGCACCGCCGTTTCATACCGGCTCCCGAGCTGCGCGCGCTGCGCCGCGACGAAGCGCTGGCGGCGGCAGGAGTGCTCGGGGTCGACCCCGCGGCGGTGCACTTCTTCGATTTTCCGGACGGTCAGTTGGCGCGGCATCGGCGCGCTGCCGCCGACCGGTTGCGAGCGTTCCTGGTCGAGCGCCGGGTGCAGCAACTGTTCGTGCCGTTGCGCCGCGATTGGCCCGGGGATCACGATATGGCCAACCGGATCTTCCGCGATGCTTCGGCCGGCATGGCCCTGTCGTGTGATGTGTTCGAGTATCCGGTGTGGTTCTGGATGCGCTGGCCTTGGGTGCCCAAGACCTCGCGTGGCATGCGCCGGTGGCTGGCCAAGACGCGGGACCACGCCCTGTGGCGCAGCGCGCTCCGGTACCGGTTGCGGGCCTACCTGGCGGACCGCGCGGCGTACGGCGCGAAGCGGGAGGCACTCCGCCAGCACCGGACGCAGATGGAGCGGCGCGGCAACGAGCCGAGTTGGCGCACGCTCGCCGACATGGGCGAAGGCGAGTTCTTGCCCGCGATCACCCAAGAGCTCGAGCTGTTCGGCCACTGGCGGTCCTGAGGCATGTCGTCAGACCCACTCGAACCACTGTGCGGCGACCGACTTGAGTCGTAGGTCGCCGCCGTGGTCGCTGCGCCGGAGTGCCTCGATGAGCTTGATGCCGTGCACCGAACCGGCCCGCGCGGCGCGCTCGGCGAGGACTGGCCACGATGCGGTGGAGGCGCGGACGTGGGCGCCCGGCGTGAAGGGAACACCGTACGCGGCGAAGGTCGCGACCACCGCTTGGCGCGCGTAGGCGATCAGTCGCGCGCCACTGTTCCGGTCCAGCTCGGGCAGCAGCAGGCCCGCGGCGGCCGGGCCGGTGACCGTGTGCAGGAGCCAAATGCGATTGCGCTCGGCAACCAGCATCTCCAGGAACCCTGTGGCGGCGGCACGCACGACCACGTTGAGCTCCGCCGCCGGGTCGCGATCGGTTTGGGCAGCGGCAGCGATCGTCGCCAACGGCACGGTGGTGAGCCGGTCCATCGCGTGGTGGAAGTCGACGTCCTCGGGGTCGTCGCGCCACGGCGATTGCAACGTGGCCAGAACCGTGACCAGGTCTCGGTCGTCCCGAGGTCGTGCCGGCGCGGGAAGCTCGGCGTAGCGGGCGGCCCAGTAGGCCAGGCCGATGGCGAGCTCGTGCCGGCGCGGAGCACTGTCTCGATGGCGCAGGGCGCGCACCGCGTGCGCGGTGCGCAGCACGCCGTGGAACATCGCCGCGGCCAATGCCGGTGCCAGGCGCGGCACCCACCGGCGCACCGTCGACCGCCACGACGACCGCTCGATCTCCGCCGTGAAGAAGTCCCGCCAGTCGCCGAACCGGTCGTAGTGGCCGAGTGCGTCCAGCGGCGCGGTCAATCGTCCATGCCGCGGAATCGAGCCCGGGTAGAGGGCAGCACCCGTGTGCCACGGTTCGGCGATGAAGGCCTCGTGGCCCATGGCTTCCAGGGCTTCGGCGGCCATCGTGTAGTGGTTGGTCCCGCCGGCGTTCTCCGGCATGACTTCCGCGTGAGCGGCCAACAGGCGGTCGAGCCGATCGGGATCGGGGTGCTCGGAATCCTGCTGTGGCGCGCCGCTGTTGGTCGTCTGGCAGCCCGTCAACAGCGCGCCGCCGGTGGCCAAGAAGTGACGGCGATCGATCTGCACGCGCCCAATCCTACGGCAGCGCGCCGCCGGCAAACATTCGCGACCTCGCGGTGCGCACCGCTGTGGCATCATGACCGGTGCGATGGCAACGACAGCAGCGATGGGTAGCCGTGCGCGGAGTGGCGTCGTGGCGTTGGCAGCGACCGCGCTCGGGGTCGCCGCCGTGGCGCAAGAGCCGGCAGTCGAGCCTGCGCAAGAAGGCGCGCAGAACGCGCTGCCGACGGGTTGGCGGTGGGAGTTCGAGCCACGCGCACTCTCGCGTCCGCTGACCGAGCGCCCCTTCGATCGGCTGACGCGGTTCGGCGCGTTCACCGCGGCCATGCTGCATGGCGGCCGGCAGCGCGTGCGCATGGTGCAGACGGTCGGTCTCGAGCTCGAGGGTGCCCGTGCGCTCGAGTTTCGCGTGGTCGCGCAAGCCGAGGACGGCGCGCCGCTGCGGGCGGTGCAGCGCTCGACGATGGCCAATCCGTTCGCGCGGGTCATCGACTTCGCCGTGCTCACCGAGGATCCGGACGACGTCGCGAGCATCGGTTTGGCCGTGCTCGACTTCGACGGTCGCGTCGCGGCCTCGGCGTCCGCAGCGGAAGCGGCGCGGGCGGCCGGAGCGCGCGTGCTGCCGCTGCCGGTGATCGGCCAGGCCTACGACTTCGCCCTGCCGACGCTGGCCGGTGGCCAGTTCACCGCCAGCGAGTGGCGCGACAAGGTGTTGATGATCGACGCTTGGGCGACCTGGTGAGGCCCGTGCATGGCGAAGATGCCGGAGCTGGTCGAGCTCCGCGCGAAGTTGGGAGACCGCCTGGTCGTGCTCGGGATCAACTTCGACGACGACGTCGAGGTGGCGCGCGCCGCGATCGCGGAGCACGGCCTGAACTGGCCGCAAGTGCACGCGCCGACCGCAGCCGCCGGGGGTGAGTTCTGGGAGCGGGTCACCGGGATCCGGGGCCTGCCGCGCGTCTTCATCGTCGACGGGGCGGGAGTGCTGCGCGCCGACGTCTACCCGCACGATCTCGCGGCCGCGGTCGAGCCGTTCTTGCCATCAGGCGCCGCCGATAGGCGCTGAAGGCCCGACTGGCCTGAATCGCACCACTACCGGGCGGAAGGCTGCGGAACTTCGCCCGAGACGCTCCGGAAGTGCAAAATTCCTTGCACACAATGGTGGTCGGCGTCCGTTCCATGTGCGCAAACTGCACAAATTCTTACAGACAAGATCGCGATGGAGGCCAACGACATGTCGATTCGAACGAGCCCGGCTGCGGCGCTGCTCGCTGCGGTGGTGTTGACGGTGCAGGCGGTGCTGCCCGCGCAGGATGGCTCCCCGGCCGCGCGGTTCGCCGAGCGCTACTGGGTCTGGGACGCCGCGCTGAAGCAGTCCTTTCAGGTGATCGCGGAGTGCGAGGCCGCGGCGGCGCCCGACACGCTCGACGACGCGTTCGCCAGTCTCGGTCCGGCAGGGCCGTGGTGGCCGGTGCCGGGCGAACTGCCGGCGACGTTGGAGACCTTCGTGGGGTTGGACTTCGACGGCGTCGCGGTCGCCCCGGGGCGATACAAGGTCTCGCTCCGACGCGGGGGCGACGCGTGGTGGCTCGGGCTCGGCCCCGTGGGAGCCGAACCCGAGCTGGCGCTGGCCTTGCGCTCCGACGATCTCGACGCGGAGCAACCGCTCGCCCTGCAGGTCGATCAGCGGACCCCCGCGGGGTTCCGGCTGTCCCTGGCGTGGGGGTTCCAGCGCTTGTCGGCGCATGCTCGCGTCGCCTGGGGTGACGACCGGGCCGAGGTCGCGGAGCGGCTGTCGGTCATGGGGGGCCGCACGCCGCGGTTGGTCAGCGCGGTGCGACAGGGCACCGGGGAGCGGATGGCCGTGGCGTACTCGACGGTGCCGTGGAAGCCCGAGCTCGCCGAGCCCGGTGCACTGCAGGCGGCCGCGGAGGAGACCCGCTGGCGGATCGGCAAGAACTTCTGGACCACCATCGAGACCGACCGCGCCCTCCGCGCGGGGGCGCACTGGGCCCCCGCGGGTCGCTACTACGCCAGCGTCGACTACACCGCGGACGCGGGCTGGCAGCTGTGCCTGCACGACCCCGCCACCGTGCGCAACCGGTCGCTCGACGCCTACTGGGCCGCGGACGCGCCGGTCGATCACCGCGTGCCCCTGCGTCTCGAGAGCGGCGCGCCGTTGGTCGAGCAGCTGTCGCTTGCGCTGCGCCGGGTCAACGTCCATCCGCGTGCCGCCGCGCTGGAGATCGCTTGGGGCCCGCACCGCTTGGTTGCGGACCTGCGCTTCGAGCGCGCCGCCAACGAAACGCCGGTGGCCGGCATCAGCCACGGCTGGGCCGGCACGGAGGAGCGCGGCTCGACGCGCATCATCTTCTTCGATCGCACGCCGCCGCCGAACTGGAACACGTCGCCCGGCCAGGTGGCCATCGAGTACGGCCGCGCCGTGTGGAAGGAGAAGTACGCCAGCCGGGTCGACCACATCCTCGAACACGGGGCGCCCGAGTTTCAGAACGGGGCCCGACGGCGGTGGCGCCTGGGCCAGAACCAGTGGACCAACCTGGACACCCGCTTCCCGCTCCGGTTCGGCGATGTCGTGATCCCGACCGGCTACTACTACCTCTTGCTGGAGGCCGGCGACGACGGTTTCCAACTGGCGTTCGTCGAACCCGACAGTCTCGACGGCATGCTGTTCGACGCCTGGCACGCCGACCGTCGACCGATGCCGCGCGGCACCCTCGTCCCGCTCCAACACGAGCGCACCAACGAGGTCGCGGACACCCTCGACATCCGCTTCGAGCACCCAGGCGACGATCCCCGCGACGCGGTTCTGCGCATCGCTTTTGGTCCGCATCTCCTCTCCACCAACCTCTGGTTGGAATTCGAGCCCACCCGATAGTACGGAGCCAGGCTCCGATTCATCACTCCGCCACTAGCGCGCCGCGTCGATCCGCACCCACGCGCGCCGCGCGGCCTCGCGCACCGAGGGATCGGGGTCCGACAGCCGCCGTTCGAGTTGTTGCGCTGGGGTCACTGCGAGCGGCGTTCCGATGCTGTCCAGCACCGAGTCGAGCGTGATCCCGCTGAACCGCTGCATCGTGCGTGTCATCTCGATCGCGTGCAGGTCCATCGAGAAGTGTGGCATCGGCGTGGTGAAGCGGCTGAGGCTGAGTGCCGCGAGGCGCCGCACGCGCGGGTCTTCGTCGTCGAGGCAGGTGCTGACGACGACGTAGGCCGGCACGCAGCCGATCCGCGCCAACGCCCAAACCGCCGCAGCCCGCACTCCTGGATCGGGGTCGCGCACGCGCCGCACGACCTCGTAGAACGTGCGCCGCTCAGCGAGCTCGCCGAGCCGCAACAGTGCGCGTTCGCGCGCGGCCGGATCCTCGGCACCGAGCTCGGCCATCAACGACGCTTCCTCTGCGGGCGACACGGCGGGGGTGCCGCCGGCGTCGATCGTGGCGACGGCCGCGAAACCCGGCAGCAAGAGCCACAGCGCGCTGCGCGCCCACGCGTTTCGCCTCGACGTAGCCACGCGCACCGGTGTCAACAACGCGCGCACGCGGCGATCGAGATCGTGCGCGATCGCGGGCGCCAGGCCGGGTCTGGCCCTGCGGCTGCGGCGCGCCATCGCCACCAACGCATCGGCATACGCCAGGCGGTCGGTCGGATCGCGGACCGCGCGCTCATCGGCAGCTCGTTCGCGCAAGTGCACGACCCGCCGCGCCAGCACCCAAGCCGCCGGATGAAACCACAGCACCGCGCACGCCAGGCGCACGACCACGTTGCTGACATCATCGCGGCGTGCGAGGTGCGCGAACTCGTGGCGCAACACCCAAGCCGCTTGCCGCAACGGCCAACGCCCGGCGGCCGGCGGCACCAAGACCATGGGCCGCAGCACGCCGAATGCGATCGGTGAGCGCAGACCTTCGGCGACGCGCACCGTCACCGCGGAACCGCTCGGTGCCAGCCGTGCCGCCAGCCGTCGCAGCGCGCGCGGCGCGGGCGTCGACCGCCGCCGCAGCCGTTCGAGCATCAGCAGCTGGGCCACCAGATGCGCCACGACAAGCGCGCCACCCCAGGCCCACCCCCACAGCACCCAAGGCGCCGCCCCGCTCCACCACGTCGTCGTCGGTCGCAGCTCCGTCACCGTCAGTGCGTCGGCGGCGAGCAGCTCGGCCACCGGCACCGGCTCGTGCCAGCGGGGATCGGCGAACAGCGGCAACGGCCCGGGGCCCAACAGCTCCACCATCGGTGCCAATGCCGCGAAGAAGAGGGCGGCGACGCACAGCGCGTGCCGCCATGCCGGAGCGATCCCGCCGCGCGCCGCCAGCGCATCGCAAGCGAGCGCGATCGCCAGCACCGCGGTGCCACGCACCAAGACCGCTTCGACCCAGGGATCGCCGATCATGACCGCCGCGCGCGCCGCGCCTGGCTGATCAACCGCTGCAGCTGATCGAGGTCCGCATCGGACAGATCTTGGCTCTGCAGGTCGAGGAGCGTCGAGACCACGCCGGGCGCCGAGCCGTCGAAGAACGTCTCCATCACGTGGCGCAGGGCCGAGCGCTGCGCGCGATCGCGCCGCACGCGCGGCGCGTAGACGTAGCGTTTGCCGTCGCGCCGGTGCGCGACGTGTCCCTTCCGCTCGAGCACCCCCAGCGTCACCCGCACCGAGTTGTAGCTCACGGCATCGCGCAGGCCCTCGACGACGTCCGCCACGGTTGCGGGTGCGCGGCGGTGCAGCACCGCCATGATCTGGCGCTCGCGCATGCTCAGGTCGTGGTCGATCGGCCGTGGCACGACGCCATCATTGCATAAAATCCTTCATTTCGAGGCGCTCGACCGGCCGGGAAATCAACCCGTCACCAAGGCCGCCGCCTCCGATGCGCAGCCCCACGCCAGGGTCATGCCGCAGCCGCCGTGGCCGTAGTTGTGCACCACCGTGCGTCCCGCCGCCGTCGTCCCGCGCTCGAGGCGCACGGCCGGGCGGCCAGGGCGCGCCGCGGCGGCGACGCTGACCACCCGCGCCGCGCGCAGCTCCGGCAGCATCGCCTCGCAGCGGGCGCGAATCGAAGCGGTCATCGCCGGGTCAGCGGGTGTTTCGCGGCCGCGCTCGGCGCACCCGCCGAGCACGACGTCGCCGCTGCGCGGCACCACGTAGGTCACTCCGCCGGGGTGGTCGTCGTCGAGAACAGCGCTCTCCACCGACACGCCAGTGACCCGCACGACCTGACCCCAGAGCGGGAACATCGTGCCGTCGGCGACGAGCTCGCGCGCACCCAGCCCACTGCAGTGCACCACTACACAGCCCTCGCCGGCGAGATCCGCGGCCTCGTCCAGGGTTGTCAGCGCGCGGGTCACGCGGCGGACCCCGGCGCCTTCCAGGCGCGTCTCGAGCGCTTCGAGGTAGGCCGGCATCTCCGCCAGCGGTGCGTCGAGCGCGAAGCCATCGACGCACCCTGCGGGGAGCGCGGCGACGGGCAGATGGAGAAACCCCTCGACCGCTCCGCACCAGCGCGGTGGCGGCGTCGGTCGGCGAAAGCCGGCGACCACCCGCGTCATCCGCACCGGCCAGTCGCCGCGGCGGGCTTGGGCCGCGTAGATCTCATAGCTCGCCGCCGCCCACGCTTCGACGCGGTCCGCCGGCTGCGCGGCGTAGGGAAACCAGATCGCCGCCGCGACCGCCGACGTCGTCGCGGAACCGGAATCGCGCGCCACGACGGTGACCTCGACGCCGCGTTCGGCCAGCCGCAGAGCTGTGGTGAGACCGGCGATGCCGGCGCCGACGACCAGGGCGCGAACCATGACCCGCATCTTTTGCTGCCGCGGCCCGCGGCGCAAGCCGTGCCGTCGGTCTGCCTGTGCGTCACCGCCGCTCGAAGCGCGGTGCTCCGCCGCCATCGCCGCCCTGCGGCGGCGATCGGACGAACTCGGGAGCGAACGCGTCGGCCGGCGGCAGCAGGGGTTCGCCGCGCACGACGAAGCGCTCGTAGTCGGCGCGCGCTGCCAGGCCGTGGCGTTCGAGCAGGTCAAACAGATCGGCCTCGCCGATTGTCCCGCCCCGCGCCTCGGCGGCATCGATGAAAGCGTCGACCACGCGGTCCAACGGCGGCCCGCCGTGTGCCGCGAGCTGCCGATCCCATCGCAGCGCGAGCAACGGGCCGCGCGTGTAGTTGAGGCGTTCGTGATGATTGGTGTAGTCGCCGGCGGCCAGCGCGGCGGCAACCTCCTCGAGCGACGCGTGGCGCATCGGGTTGCGCGCCAACTCGCTCAGGTCGCGGTTGAACGCCGCCACCAGAGCGTCTTCGTCGATCAGGCCGGCAGCGCGCAGACAGACGCGCGTGCAGTACTCGACGAACCCCTCGATGAACCAGTCGAGGCGGTACTCGTCGACGCCGTGCTCGCCCTTCCTGCGCCATTCCTCGACCGCAGCTCGTCCGGGGATCCAGTGGTGCAGTGTCTCGTGAGCGACCAGCAGCAACAGCCGATCGATCCCTGTGTCCGGGTCGACGAAGCAGGCGAAGGCGTTGTCGATGGCGACGCCGGCGCGGTACTTCGGTCGCCCGGTGATGCAGATCGCGTAGCTGTCCAGCCCGAATGGACCGAAGCGCTCGGCCAGCATCTCGACCGCGGCGCGCACCGCGCTCCGGACGTGGGCGCGATCCTCGAACGCGCCGGTGACCAGCACCGACACCGCCGTGCCCGCGCACTCGAACTCGGCCAGCGGTGCGCGCGCGCCGGCGACCAGGACCTCGATCTCGTCGTCGGTGCGCTCGGCGTCTAGATTGGTGAGTACCGACCAGCCGGCGGGCACGTCGGCAAACCGAAGCCGCGGGCGCTGCGCGCCCGCGCCCCCGTCCGCGACGCGGACACGCCATTGGCCGTCGAAGAGGTGAAAGTGGTCGGCCGACACCGCGGGCCGGTAGGCCCGGTCCGGGTGCAGTGTGGGGTCCCAATCGATCTCGTAGTGCAGCGTGAGGTCCGCGCTGGGCGGGTGGCGTACGACCCGGTCGGCACCCTCACCCGCCACCAGGCTGCCGCCCTCGACGCGCAGTTCGCGCACGTGGTCGAACATCCGTGGCACGCCGTATCGGTCCTCCGGCAGCCGAATCCGGGTCTGGCCCGAGCCATGTCCCCGAAACTGCATCGAGATCGCCAGCCGCGTGCGGTCGGCAGCCGGTTCTGGCCGGAGGACGTAGGTAACGGTCTCGTGGGTGGTTGTGCCGGCTGGTTCGGTCTTGCCCGGCGCCGCGCACGCCGCCAACCAAGAGAAGGCCGTGGCCCCGAGCCCGGCGCGGGAGAGGGTTCTCATCGAACCCGTCCTTCGTGCGGACTGGGCTGCGATTGCCGAGAAGATTCGGTGGGCGGCCGGTTCGCCTAAAGGCGGCCCCCCGGGGGGTGGTCGATACCTTCGGAGAGGGCTCCGGCACGCCGCGCGCGGTTTTCCGATGGATCCGCGGCGGGGGGTCGGACAACCTCTCCGACGGGCCGTCGCGGGCACGCGCCAAGCGGCCTCCGAGCACTCAAAGAGCCGCTAGAAACCATGAAACACTGCAAAGCTGAGTACATCTGGCTCGACGGCACGCAGCCGTCGGCGCTCATGCGTTCGAAGACCAAGATCCTGGCCGACGGCGAGCAGCCGCCGGTATGGGGGTTCGACGGTTCGTCCACGAACCAGGCGCCGGGGCGCAACTCGGACTGCGTGCTGCAGCCCGTGTGCACGATGCCGGACCCGCTGCGCGGCGCGCCGCATGTCCTCGTCCTGTGCGAAGTGCTGCTGACCGACATGACGCCGCACCCGACCAACACCCGGGCCGCTTGCCACGAGGTCGCACAGCGCTACGCCGCTGAGGAGTGTCTGTTCGGGCTGGAGCAGGAATACACCTTCATGAGCGAGTCGGGGACGCCACTGGGGTTCCCGGCCCGTGGCTATCCGGCGCCCCAGGGGCCGTATTACTGCGGTGTTGGCGGCAGTCAGATCTTCGGTCGCGACATCGTCGAGAAGCACTTGGACAGCTGCCTCGCCGCCGGCATCCAGATTTCGGGGATCAACGCCGAGGTGATGCCGGGTCAGTGGGAGTTTCAGGTCGGACCGCTCGGGCCGGTGGAAGTCGCCGATCAACTGGTGCTGGCGCGCTGGCTGCTGTGCAGGATCGCCGAGGACTTCCACTGTGATGCGACCTTCGACCCCAAGCCGGCGAAGGGCGATTGGAACGGTGCAGGGTGCCACTCCAACTTCTCGACCAAGGCGATGCGCGGGAGCTACGAAGCGTGTGTCGCCGCGTGTGAGGCACTCGGCGCGCGCGCGCAGGAGCACGTGCGGCACTACGGTCACGGCATCGAGGATCGCTTGACCGGCCACCATGAGACCCAACGGTGGGACACGTATTCTTACGGGGTGTCCGACCGCGGTGCGTCGGTGCGCATCCCGTGGCAGGTCGAGCGGGACGGCAAGGGCTACATCGAGGATCGGCGGCCCAACGCCAACTGCGATCCGTACTCCGTCACCCGGTTGATCACGGAAACCGTGTGCTCGGCAGAGCGTGGTGCCCCGGTGACGGCCTGACGGGTTCCTGTCGCGGAGCCTGCATCGTTCTTCGCGATGGTGGCGTGTTCCGAGAAGAATCTTCGCTGATAATCCGAATTTGGCGACAGGGCGTTCGTCAGATGCGATCATCAGCGAATGATTGATTCCGTCGACCGCAAACTCCTCGGCCTGCTGCAGGCCGATGCCCGAGTGTCCAACGCCGCCCTGGCGCGCGATCTGGGCATGGCGCCCTCGGCGGTGCACCAGCGCGTGCGCCGGCTGGAGGAGCGGGGCGTGCTGCGCGGCTACACGGCGCGGGTCGATCCCGATTCGGTCGGCCGCGGTCTGCTCGCGTTCATCCATCTGCGCACCGAGGAGGCGCTGGACGACACCGACATTCCAGAGCGCGTCGCGCAGCTCCCCGGCGTGCTCGAAGTGCACGACATCGCCGGCGAGGACTGTTACCTGGTCAAGGTGCGAGCCGCCGACCCGGCCGCGCTGCACCGGTTGATTCGGCGCGGCTTCGGTGGTGTCCCGGGCGTTCGCTCGACCAAGACGACGATCGTGCTGAAGACCTTTGCCGAGCGCTGCGAGGTCCCCCTCGCGGCGGAGGCGGACGACCTTCGCTGACCTACGCCCCCTTTCTTCCCACCCTCGACTCCAGAGGCGGAGATCTCCGTTGTACGCCATTCCTCCCTCTCCCGCTCTCAGCGCTGCCGTGTGCTGGGTGGCGCTCTCGCTGCCGGCCACGCTGGCTGCTCAGGACAAAGCTGCCGAAGCAGCGCGGCCGTGGACGCTGATGATCTACGGCGGCTCCGACAACGACAGCGAGCGCAGCTTCTGCCCGGACATGGCCGACATGCGCGACGCTCTGGCGACCGACGAGGCCAGCGCGGTGCTGTGCTTGGCCGATCGCTCCGCCAAGTACTCCGATCGGCCCGGACCATTCGGCGAGGACTACACCGGCATGCGGCTGTACGAGCTCACGCGCGCCGTCGCGACGCGGCTCGACGGCGGCGACCTGTTGCCGTCGGCGCGCATCGACGCCGGCGCGACGGCGGATTCCGGCGACGCCCACAACGTGCGTGGGCTGGTGCGCTACGCCAAACGCAACTACCCGGCGCAGCGCTACGCCCTTCTGTTCTACAGCCACGGAAACGGTGCACAGTGGTGTCCGGACGAGGGCGAGGGGACGGCGCTGTTCCCGGCCGAGCTGAGCGCCGTTCTGGGCGAGGACGAACGCGTCGACCTCATGGTGTTCGACGTCTGCGAGATGGCCTCGATCGAGAACGCCTACCAGTGGCGCGCGCGCCCGGGCGCGTTCTCCGCCGACGTCATGGTGGCGACGCCGATGGCGGGCGTGCCGTTTCCTTGGGCCGATATCGTCAATGCGGGTGCGCTGGCGAGTGACGATGCCGTCGAGTTCGCGCGCATCGTCGTCGCCCAGACGGAGGCGCACCGCAGGCGAGAGGCCGGCATGCAGCACAGCGCGCGGGTGCGGCAGATGATCGACCGCGAGGCGATGGTCGGCGTCGACCTGCGCCGCATCGAGCCGGTGGTCGAGGCGCTGCAGCAGGTGGCGCGAGGACTGGCCGCGGCCGAGGACGGCCGGCAGCTGCTGGCTGCGATTGCCGGCGGGGAGCCAGCCGCCGCCGTCCGCTACGGCGGCCCGCTCGTCGATGTGCTCGACCTGGGTGCGCGATTGGCGGAGCGCGGCACTGGCGCGGCCGTACGCGAGGCGGGCGCGGCGCTGGCGGCGGCGGTCGACGACGCGGTGTTCGCCAGCTACGGGATGGACGCCTACGCGGCGGGGGAGGGCTTCCGCCCCGGCGCGCACGGCCTGCAGGTCACCCTGCCGCCCCTGGACACTCCCGCCGAGCCGCTATGGCGGCGCCTGCAGTGGTATACACCCCTGCAGCGGCGGGCAAAGGGCCGCAGCTACGGCGAGTTGGAGATCTGCGCCGCGGGCGCCACCCCCGGCGATGGCCGCGTCGACAACTGGTTCGAGCTGCTCGATGCCTGGCTGGATCCGGGCGAAGACGACCGCAACGGCTACCGGTACTGACCGGCGTTTTCGTCGCCGCCGCGACGTGCGATGATGGCGGCCAGATTTCGTCATGATCCACTGCCGTTGCCCCCTCGCTCTCTTCGCCTTCGCGGTCTTCGCCGCCGTGCCGGTCGCGGCGCAGGCCGCACACTCCCCGCCCGGAAGCGGCGTCACGATCAAGCCCCCCAAGGGCTGGCTCTGGCAGCCCGCCGCCGACGAGCGCGGCCAGGTGGTGCTCAGCTTCGCCGCGCCCCGGGCACTGGCGATGCGCTCGCGCGGCTCGCATTTGCCGGTGCTGCGCGTCGCGCGCCTGGCCGATGAAGAGCCCGCGCCGGCCGACATCGACGGACTGCCGGGCCGGGTCACGGGCCACGACGTCACCGACTACTTGCAGGGGGTCTACGGCAACGGCATGTTCGTCGCCGAGCGCACCGACGGGGAAATCGGGGGGCACCCTGCGGTGCTGTTCACCGCGCGGACCGCGCGCGACGAGAACAAGATCGCGTGCTACGGCGCGCTCGTCCGCGGTCCACAGCGGATCATGGCCGAGTTCGAGATCGACAACGATCAGCTGGCGAAGCACCAAAAGGTGTTCGACCTCGCGATTGCCTCGTTGCGGATCGAAGCCCCCTCCGATACCGCGGCGCCGGTCGCTCCGTGGCAGGCGGATGCCGGCGACTGGCAGGCGATGGACGCCGCCGCGCGCCGCCGCGCGCGGCAGGCGCACGCGGAAGCGTGTGTGGAGGCGGCGGCGAAGGCCGATGAGCCCGGCTGGAAAGCGCACAAGAGCAAGTTCTGGACGGTGCGCAGCGCCGCTGGCGGCGGCGAGACCAAGAAGGCGATCAAGGCCGCCGAGGCCGCGCGCGCTTGGTGCGAGAAGACCTTCGCCGGCATCGGCGACGGTGGCCCCTTGCCGGCCGTGCTGCGCGTCTTCTCATCGCCCGACCACTACTCGGTGTTCAAGGCGAGGCTTAACGAGCAGCGAGAGTTCTCACCCGAGCGGCGCGAGCTCTACTTCTACGAAGACCCCAACGCCGGTACCGCGGACGGCTGGGGCATGATGTTCCGCGCGGTGCTGTGGCAGTGGATCGACGATGCCGCCCCGGGTTCGTTCGCGCACCTGCCGCGCTGGCTGGACAGCGGGCTGTCGGAGTACTTGCGCAGCAGCAAGCTCAAGGGCCGCAACATCGAGTTCCTCTCCAGCGAGGTCGAGAGCGGGCGCATCGACTACCAGCAGCGCAACGAGACCATGCCGGCGTTGTGGAACCTGGTCCAGGAGTCGATGCAGCCGAGCCCCGAGAACGGCGCTGTCGAGGAGCGCTGGGGATACACCCCGGAATGCGCGCGTCTGGTGCGCTGGGTGGTGGATCACGACGGCAGCAAGGCGTTCGGCATGGAGTCGATGCTGTCGCGCTACATCGCGGGAGTCGCGGAAGCCGCGGCGGCGGTCGGCCCCGATCCGACCTTGCGCATCGACACGATGGCGCTCGACGCCGCGCAGGCCAAAACCCGACGCGAGCGCTACTACGCCTGGCGCGACCAGTTGCTCGTCGCCATCAACGACCGCGTCGTGCCGCTGGAGACGGACGCTTGGCAGGCTGCCAACGCCGCCTGGCTGCAGTTCAACAAGGACTTCTGACCTCAGCTGCGCGGCGCGCGCGCGATGTGTACCGGTCCTTGAACGTGCACCGTGCGCTGCGGAAACGGGATCTCGATCCCGGCGGCGTTGAGCCGGGTGTAGATCTCGGTGAGCAAGGCGTCGACGCAGCGTCCGCGCAGCTCCGGGTTCTCGATCCACACCATCAGCTCGAAATCGAGCGACGACTCGCCGAGGGCGCGGAATCGCACGCGCGGCTCGGGGTCCTGTTGCGCGTAGTCGACGGCCTCGGCGGCGGCGTGCAGAATGGCGCGCACCGCCTCGATGTCTGAGCCGTAGGCGACACCGACCGGCACGCGCACCCGCGACTTGGTCCACCGTCCGCCCGCCTCGTTGATGATCTTGGCGGCGGCGATCTGCGCGTTGGGCAGCGTGATCTCGATATCGTCGCGGGTCAGCAACCGCGTGCTGCGCAGCCCGATCTTGGTCACTTCGCCGCGCTCGCCGGAGTCGAGGTTGATGTAGTCGCCGATCTTGTACGGCGCGTCGACGATGATGAAGAAGCCGCCGAACAGGTTGGCCAGGGTGTCCTTGGCGGCAAAGCCGAGCGCCAGGCCGGCGACGCCAGCCGAGGCCAGCCACGGTGCGACGTCCAGGTTCCATACCCGCAGCAGCGCGTAGACCAGGAGCAACACCAGGAGTGCGCGGCCGACGTTGTCGATCAAGGGCACCGTGCGGGCGTCGAGCCATTGCACACGGTCGGCGAGCCGGCCGATGGCGTCGAGCACCGGCCGGCACATGCGCCACAGTGCGCCGAACCACAGCAGCACCCCGAGCGTCTGCGTGATCCGGGCGACGACCTCGAGTGCTGCCGGCGACAGTCCCAACTCGCGCGCGGCCAAGAACACGCCGATCAAGACGGCGGTGACGAACACCGGCCGGGCGCATGAGCGGATCAGCGTGTCATCGAGCTCGGTGACGCTGTGCCGGGTGATCCGGCCGACGACACCGGTCAACAACAGCCGCGCGATGCCACCGGCGACCACCGCGATGCCGAGGATCACCAAGGCGCGCATCCACGGCTCGGGCAACGCCTCGTGCAGCACCGCGATCCATCGTTCGATCATGTCGAGAAGTACCGAGTCAGGCTCGATTTTCTCGCTACCGCTGCCGTCGCCGCAACAGTTCGCTCCGCATCAATCCCGCGTTCCGCCTTGCGGCCGGATGCCGGCGGCGCGCAGGCGCAGCACCAGCTTGGCCTGCGCCTCGCACAGCGCCTGGCGCGCGGTCTCGGCCGACGCATAGCCCAGCTCGCCGGCGATCTCCGGGAAAGTCTTGTTCTCCATCAGCCGCAGCTCGAGCAGTGCGCGGTGGCGTGGCGGGAAGCCGTCGAGCACGGCGCGCACCGCGCTGGCCTGTTCCGACAACGCGGCCGCCAGCGGTGGGCCGTCCAGAGTCGGTGCCGTGGGTTCCGCGGCCCGCGGGGCGTCGACTCGGCGGCGCAGATCGCGGCGCTTGGATTCGTGGAACCGCACGGCGCTCAGCAAGTTGTTGCGCACGATCGTCGCCAGATAGCGCACGAACGCGCCCTCGGCCGGAAAGTCGGTGTCCTCGAGGTTGCGGATCGCGTCGGTGAGCACGTCCTGCACCACATCGCTGGTGCTGAACAGCGGCAGGATCCAGCGGTGTTGCGCGCGGAACCGTCCCTCGAGTTCGCGGTGGACGATCGCGCGCACGCGGTCGTGGACGCGCAGCACGAGGGCGTCCTGCGCCTCGCGCTCCCCTGCACGGGCGGCCGGAATCAGCGCCAGCAGGTCGGCTTCGGAGTCGGCCATCGTTGCGCTCGGCGTTCAGAGGCGGACGAAGTGCGGCCACGCCTCGCCGACCGTCGTCGCGTCGCCGGCAAACCAGCGCAACATCACGGTGGCGCCGTACCACGCCGGCACCGGCGCGAACTGCAGCGTGCCGGCCTGCGGATCACCGCACAGCACGTTCGCGGGATTGCGTACCACGGCATCGGCCTGCACGAACGGCACCACGCTGGCGAGCGGTGTCACGAGTAGCACGGCGGCCCCGGGGTTGGCGACGTTGCCCGGCCAGCCGATCAGCGGCGAGACGAAGCGCAGCAGGCCCGTCGAGTGGTCGAACTCCCGGAATGCCGCCGCGCTCAGCACCGGCTTGCGAAACAACCCGGTCGTCGCCTGGGGCGTGCCGTGCACGTAGAACGCGTTGTTTGGGCGCCCGCCGGCGAGGGTCGACCGCCGTGGAACGCTCGGATCCATCGAGCAGATCGCGTCGATGTCGTCGACGCCGATCAGGCCGATCGTCGACGACAGCGGCGTACCGGTCGAGGTGGTGTACGGCACCGGGATCGCGGTGCGGCAGCCGGGCGCCCAGGAGAAGAACATCAGTGGGTCGCGGGGCACGATGCGAATGTCGGTCGAGAACAGCATCTGCTGCCCGTCGATGTCGATTCCCAGGCCGTCGATGTCTTCCTTGTCCGACAGGGACAGGTCGGCGTAGCTGCGCCACACGCGTGGACACGTCCAGATGCCTGCGGTCGGCAGCCAGCTCACGCAGAGGATCGTGGCCCCGCTGGGCAGTGGACCGGTCTGCGACGAGAACCACTGCGCCGGCGCCAGCTTGGCGCTCGCGCTGGTCAGCGAGAAGTAGATGTTGGTCTGCGCCAGCATCATGCCACCGCCGCGTGGGTCGACCGTCGTGTTGCCGACGCGGTCGTCGAGCGCGTGGTAGGGCACGAACATATCGAAGCCCGCCACGTCACCGCGCAACCCCACCTCGGCCGCGTCGTACGCTCGCTCGGTTTGCCCCACCAACGCCGCTGGAATCGCCAGCTCGCTGCCCGGCAGCACGTAGGAGTAGATGTCGGCCTCGACCGAGGAGCCCGCCGCGCGCTCGGCCGCGATGCGCGAACCGCGCCTTCCCCCGGTGCCGCGGGTCAGGGACAACGTCACCGCCGCCCACCGGCCGGGCGGCACCATCGCGCGGCCGGCGCAGTCGCCGATGACCCAATCCTCGCCGATCGAGATCGCGTCGACCTCGAGCGGAGTCCGCGTGCACTTGCGCAGCAGCTGCTGCAGATCGAAGTCGGGTCGCAGCGGTGGCAGCCCGCCGGGCCAGGCGCCGGGCGCCTTGCCGTCGAGTCCGGCACGCTTGTGGTACATCTGGTCGGGGGCCAGCGCACCGCTACCGTGCACCATGAACGCGCCCGGCACGCCGGCGAACGGTCCGGCTGACTCCGGGCACTGTGCGGCGACCGCGCCGCTGGCGACGAGGAGGGATACGAAGGGAGCTGCGCGCACGGTAGGCCTCGTGAGTTGCGGGATTGGCGTCCAGGTACAACGCCGGAGCGCTGCCGGACCCCAGGACAAATCCGCCGAGAATCCCGCGATCCTACCAAGACGCGCGCGCCGCTGCCGCGCAGGCCGCTACTGCAGCCCCTTCACCACGGCGTTGGAGGCGGACAGCCCCTGTGGCCCGCCGGCATCGAGCACCCAGGATTGGATCGAGAGCTCGGTGGCCACCGGGACGAACGTCGGCATTCGCGCCACCAACCCCGCGCTTCCCAGCGCATCAGTGATCAGCGGGACGAGCGCGGTCCAGTGCGGCACCAGGGTGCCACCGGCGAACGGTAGGTTGACGCGGGCGTTGCCGAGCACGTGCACGCCCGGCGCCGTGGCGAGCGCGCCGGTCAGCGCGAGGGACAGCGGTGCCGACGGCTGCAGGTAGCCGCGGACCTCGAGGGCCGGCGTCCCGGCGCTGCCGGCGAGGCCGGCCGGCACCGTCATCCATTTCTCCCGCACCAGCCGCATCAGTCGGCCCGCGCCGCCGTTGACGACGATCTCGCCCAGCGAGTCGAGCCCCAGCCCGAGCGCGCGGGTGCCGAAGCAGGGCGCCTCGTAGATCCAGCCCAACCGACCGTCGGGCTCGTAGCGGATCACCGTCGTGCCCAGGCCGCGGGGCGCGGTGGGCGAGCAGCCGGGAGTCCCCGACAAGCCGCTGGCGTAGACGCCGCCGTCCGGCCCGACCGCGATCGCGGTGCCGAACTCGTCGTTGAAGTCGAAGCCGTCGTGGGTCGTGCCCCACAACAGATTGCCGGCCGGATCGAACTTCGCGACCAACCAGTCCTGGTAGCCGTACCGCCCGGTACCCCAGCCGATGGCGACGACGTTGCCGGCGGCGTCCATCGCCAAGCGCTGCAGATTGCCGAATGCGCTGTGCGGCGTGCGGTGCACCGCCGCCCACTGCTTGATTCCGGCCGCGTCCCAGTGCACCAACGTCCCGCCCGCTCGCGAGTCCAGGCCACACGCGAACACCGAGCCATCGGCGGCGAGCAGCACGTCGTGGCCACCGCGAACGGGGCTGTGGACGTCGCCGAACACCTCGCGACCGTTCTCGTCATAGACCACCACCGCCATCGTGACGTTGGTGCTGCCACTGACAGCGACCCTGCCGGACGGGCTGACCGCCATCGCTTGCGGCGTGTCCTGATTGAGGCCGAAGTCCCGCTGGTTGCGCCACACCTCGTTGCCGTCGGGGTCGTACTTGATCGTCAGGAAGTCGTCGCGGCGCCCGGTGAGATCGAACACGCGGCCGAAGACGTAGACGTTGTCGGCGGCGTCCACCTCGACGCGGTATCCCTCGTTCGACGCCGGCGCGACCACGCTCCACAGCTCGGTTCCGTTGGCGCTGAACTTCACCGTCATCATGCCGCCGGGCACCGTCGTGCCGCCGTTGCGGTGGCCAGTGACGATAATGCTTCCGCGAGAGTCGACCGTCATCCAGCGGGAGTGTTCGTTCACCAGCGGGCTGCCGGAGCTCTGCTCCCAGATGAGGTTGCCGCGAGGGTCGAACTTGCGCGCGTAGAAGTCCTTCAGCGGCCCACTCCCGTCGACGCAGATGTTGTTCTGGAAGTCGAAGCGGAAGCGTGTGGCCCAGGATTGGATGCGCCAATCTTCCGTCACCGGCTGGGTCGCTGGTCGGACGGAGAGTGCGAGGGCAAACAGCGCGGCGAGCGCGCACCGGGCGGCGGTAGGAGGCGTCATTGCGGACTCCGATTCTGAAACCAGGTGGAGGTGGCCGCGTGCAGCGGCCGCTTCACCGGTGAGCGAACACCGTGCCGCAATACCGGTCGGCGTCGGTGTGCCCCGCGCGCCGCGCTTCTGTCCGGTCGTCGAACACAGGGGTGGCCGGCTTCGAGGCACTTGGCCCACATCGGTGTTGGCGGCACGAGCGTTGCGCCGATGGCACTCGTTCTTCTTCCGAGTCCTGAACCCACGAGGTGATCTCCGTGCGCCGAACCGCATTCGTTGCTGCCGTCTCGCTGCCCTTGGCAGCGGTTCCCGCTGTCGCGCAGTCGTGCACGAAGGTCATGGCCGAAGCCAACATGGGGCAGCCGCACCGGGCGACCCAGTTCACGCCGACGACCGTGGCGTTCCTGGTGCCGGGAGACCCGGCGGCGAAGACGATCTGCGCCATCGAGCTCTACTGCTACACCCGCAACGCGGCCCCGGTGCAGCTGCCGGTCTGGATCTACGACCGCGCGCCCAGCGGTGCGCCGGGCAATCCCCTGGCCAGCGGCACGATGCTAGTGGACACCGCGGCCGCCGTCTATCGCGCTTCGATCAGGGCGTCATTGCCAGCCGGCGCCGACTTCTTCATCGCCTTCGACAACGCCGCCGGCAACCTGGCCCCGCCGGTGTCACGGACCGGCGTGGTCGGCACGCACTACCACTCGGGGCCCAACTGGGCGGGACCGTACGGCAGTGGAGCCTGGATGTACCGTGTGTACGACGACAGCGGTGTGCAAGCCGCGACGTTCACCACGGTCGGTTCCGGCTGCGCCGGTTCGCTCGGCGTGCCGCGCATCGGCAACGTCGGCCAGCCCGTCACCGGATCGATCTTTCAGGTGACGTTGGCGAACGCGCCCGCGACCGGCCCGGTGGCACACGTGATCGGTACCGTCGCGACCGCGCTCGATCTCGGCCCGTTGGGTGCGCCGGGCTGTACCGCCGAGCAGCTGCCGATCGTCGCCCTGCCGCGGAGCACGACGCCGACTGGCGCCGCCGCGGTGGCCTACCGCGTGCCTGCGGACCCCGCGCTGATCGGCGCCGTGCTGCGCATGCAGTGGGTCGTGGTCGACCCGCCCGCCAATCCGCTGGGAGTCGTGGTCAGCAAGGGCGGGGTCGCGCAGGTCGGCGACTTCTGACCGAGTGGGACGAGCTCAACGAAAGCCGAGCTCCAGCCCGTTGGTGTAGCCGATGCCCGAGGCGCGCGCGCCGTCGACGATGAAGCACTGCAAGAACACCTGTGCGCCACTGGCGGCAGGCGGCACCGGCCACGACAGGGAGGCCTTGCCCGCGCCCGCTCCGGCGCCCGCCAGTGCCAGGGGAACGGCGACCAGCGGGGGCGCCACCAGCAGCTGAGTGCCCGGCAACGGGGTGCCAGGCAGCGCTGCGCGCGCGGTGCCGAACACGAGCGCGGCGGGCGCGCCGCCGAGTGCGCCCGTCACCCGCAGCTCGGTCACCTCGCCGACCCGGAACGGGCCGCTGGCTCCCAATGCCGGCACCGCCCCGCCGGTGCCCTGGGTCGCCGTCCCATATTGCTGGCGGAAGCCGCCGTCGAGCGTCGTTCCCCGCACCATGCGGTCGCCGGCCCACGCATCCTGGTCACCATCGCCATCGGTGTCGAAGACGAGCTGGAACGGAATGGCTTGCAAGAACGGCGCGTGCCAGCCGCCGCCCACCTTGCCGCGGATCACCCAGGTCGTGTCCGGCGCGAAGTTCTCCTCACCGGCGAGGATGTCGGGAGCTCCGTCCTGGTCGACGTCGGTGCACGCCAAGCGCAAGAAGCGCAGGATGCGGGTGGGGATCGTGTGGGTGCCGAAGGTTCGGTTTCCCAGGTTCTCGTAGACGATGACCGCCCCCGTCGTGGCTTGGCAGACGTCGAGGTCGCCGTCGCCGTCGGCATCGGCGATCAGGTCGCGACCCAACGTCCCGATCGCGGTCGGGCTCGGATCCCAGATGCCCGCGCCGCTGCCCCAGTAGAGCTGGTGGTCCAGGGTCAGCACGTCGATCCAGCCGTCGCCGTCGACGTCGGCAGCGGCGGACGGCCGATCGGAGAACGCGGTGGCCGGACCCTGGCTGAAGAAGCCACTGCCGTCGTTGATGCCGGCGAACGCCGTCGCCTGATCCGGCACTAGGTCGAGATCGCCGTCACCATCCAGATCCACCGTCAGCACCTGGCCGGGCAAGCCGCGGCTGGGTGGTGCGGTCAAGAGGCTCACGCCGGGGGCGGCCGCCGGCCCGCCGTCGACGAGCAGGCCGCCGCCCTCGTTGCGAAGCAGCACCAGCTGGAAGAAGAGCCCGCCATCTTGCTGAGGCGCGATCTGGTCGTCGTCGCCATCGCCGTCGAAGTCACCGGCCCACGCGCTCGACTCGAGGCTGGGGATCGGCGGTCGGGTGGGTTGAAGGACGCGCATCCAGCCGGCCCCATCGTTGATCAGATACTGCACTCGGCTGCCCAGGGGCACCCGCACGTCCAGGTCGCCGTCGCCGTCGAAGTCGAGTTCGTTGCCGCTGAAGGTCTGTGGCGAGCCGCTGAACGGCTGCGGCACCCGCCGGAAGCCGTCCTGGTTGAGCAGCACGCTGCGGCCGGCCAGCAGGTCTGGGTCGCCGTCGCCATCGAGGTCGGCGAGGCCGGCGAGGCCGGAGCTTCCCAGCGCGGGGATCGACCAGAAAGTGCTGAACTGGCCGGTGCCGTCGTTGAGCGAGACCAGAAACGGAGTGCGGCGGAGGTTGGCGCCGCTCAGAGGCATGCGAAACGATGGGTTGCAGGCAGCCGCGTCGAGGTCGCCGTCGCCGTCGAGGTCGGCGAGTTGCTCGCACGCGACGAGATTCTGCACGGGTTCGGCGACGAAGGTCGGCCCGGTGGCGCGCTGCACCGCGCTCCTCGCGGCGCCGTCGGAGACCACGATGTCCAGATCGGCGTCGCCATCGATGTCCCCGACGGCCGCAAGGTACACGCCGAACGACGCGGAGACCCCGTGGAGCCAAGACGCCGTGGAGCTGAGCGAAGCACCATCGAAGTCGTAGATCGTGCACTGGCGCGCATCGGTGACCAACAGCTCGGTCTTGCCGTCGCGATCGAGGTCGACGACGTCGATGTCGAACGCCGCGCCGGTCGCGCTGGCCGCGATCGGGAACGAGGTGCCGCGGTTGAGGCGGATGCGGAATCCAGTGCCCGACACGGGGTCGTGGCCGGCGACGATGAGATCGTCGGCGCCATCGCCGTCCAGGTCGGCGGTGATGATCCTGCTCGCGGCCGCCGTGGTCGTCCACGCGGCCATCGGCACGGGTTGGCCGGTCGCGCGCGATTGGAGCAACATGGTCGTGCCGTCGTCGAAGATCAGTGCTACGTCGGCGCGCCCGTCGCCGTCGAAGTCGCCGGTACCCGATGCGGCGAGGGTATTGACGAAGGTCATCGACCACGCTGCGTCGAACCACCCCGAGCCGTCGTTGAACCAGGCGGAGACCTTTGACCCGGTGGCCGTCAGCATCCAGCCGACAGCGTCGAGGTCGCCGTCCGCGTCGAGGTCCGCGGTGTGCAGCGCGCGCTCGGTCTCATCGAAGGCGATCACCGGCGCGTCGAACGGCGGCTCTGGTCGCTGCGCTCCTGCGAGGTCGGTGCCGAGGAGGACGCCGAGTGCGGCGAGCGGAAGGAGGGTGGGCGGCGGTGGCCCCGGCGTGCGTTCACAGGACATCGATCAGCTCCTCCGGAGGGCGTGGCCGCTGGCGCCACGCGGGGCCGACCATTGTAGCGCGTCGTGCGGCTCGGTGTCGGTGGGCCTAAGATCGGGGGCGCATGGTGGGCGCATCGGTGGACCGGCCGCGCGGGTGGCGTGCACTGGGTCGCGGCGCGGTCGTGAGCGGCGTCGTTCTCGGTGCGGCCTTCGTGCTCTCTTGGCTCGGTCGAGACGGCGGTGCGATCTGGTCATCACCGCTCGTGCCGCCGGCGACGACGACGCCGAAGCAGGTCGACCCCGCCGCTCGTGCACCAGCTGTGCCTTTGCTGTCGGACGAGGAGGCCGCCGAGGCCGGCGCGCGCTCCGACCCACCTGCACCACGGATCCCGGTTGCGGCTGCGGACTCGGCCGGGGGATCCGGTGCGGTTGCCACTCCGGCCCACGTCGGTCTCGTGCGCTTCGCGGTGCGCGATTCCACTGGTGCGTCGCCGGACGCGGTCACGATCCGGTTTGGCAGCGTGGACCGCTGGGGCGAGTACCACGGCGCGGCGGCGGCAACCACCCGCCTGACCGCCGGTGTGTACGACCTGATCGTGTCGCTCGGCGGACACGAGCCGCTTTCGCGGGCCGGCGTCGAGGTGCGACCGCAACACGTCACCGACTTGGGAGTGTTGCAGTTGGTGCGCGGAGCGGGCGCGATCGGCGGCACGATCGCCGGTCCGGCCGTGGCTGCCGACGAGTCCGTCCGGGTGGCGCTCTTCGGCCGCGGCCGTGCGCGGTGTGGGCTGTGCCCGACCTCGGCGGTCGAGCGCGATGGTCACGCCGCTTGTTGTGGCTACTCCGAGCGCTCGACTTCGCGCAGCGTGGATGCCGACCGACGCTTCCTCTTCCGCGGCCTGGCGGCCGGCGTCTATCACCTCGTGGTGCGCATCGGCACCGCCCGTCATCCGGTGGTCCGCACCGTGGAGTTGGCGCGCGGAGACACCGAAATGGTCACGATCACTCGAGAAGCGGAGCACTCGGTATCGCTGCGGCTGCTGCGTGCAGACGGCGCTCCGTACTTTGCGCGCGCGGATCGCGGCATCCGGTCGGTCAGCGCGGAGGATCTCGTCGAAGAGTCCGAAGGTCATGAGGACTCGTTCTTGGTGTTTCGTGCGCTCGAGGACGAGGCGCTGCTCGGGTCGGCGACGGCACAGGTGTATCTGGACCGGGGCGCCTGGATGACCGAGGTCTCGGTGAGCGAGGCCTGGGCGGTCGTAGCCGACCTCGAGGCGCCGATCGACCGCGCCCGCGGACCGCGGGATGAGCTGCGGTTTTCCTCCCCGCGCCCGCGCCCGGCAGTCTCGATCGACGCAGTCGGGCGCGATGCCAACCACTGGACGCTGGCGCCGTTGCCGGCACGGCAGCTTCGCATCGAGGTGGCTTTCCGCGGCGATGCGGGGGCCGCGGTGGTCGACCTTCGCCACGGCAACCGGGATGGCGTTGGTGTCGTCCTGCGCCCGCGGAGGCGGGCTGGTTCTTGAGCGGCGCTGCGTCCGCCAAGCGGCGCAGAACAGCGAGATCCGCTCGGAAACACACCGGCGGCGCGAAGATTGCAGTCAGCCAAAACTGCGTGGTTTCGCCGTCTTCGGTCGCGCGCTGTCCTATGGTCTCGCCCATGCACGTCACGCACCCACGTTCGGTGGCGACGCTGCGGCGCGCGTTCTCCCGCATCCGCGGCGAGACGAGACGCCTGGTCGACCCGCTCACGCCGGAGGACTGCATCGTCCAGACGATGCCCGACGTCAGTCCGACGCGGTGGCACTTGGCACACACGACGTGGTTCTTCGAGACGTTTGTCCTGGCGGCAGTGGAGGAGGACTACGAGCCCTTCGATCCCGCGTTCGCCTATCTGTTCAACTCGTACTACGAATCGGTCGGCAACCAGTATCCCCGCGCGCAGCGCGGCTTGCTGTCGCGCCCTGGCCTGGCGCGGGTCCTGGACTACCGCCGGGAGGTCGAGCAGCGCGTGTTGGCTTGGCTGGAGCGGGTCGACCCGGAGCGCGACGCCGCCATGTTGGCGCGCATCGAGCTCGGGCTGCAGCACGAGCAGCAGCATCAAGAGCTGATCTTGACCGACATCAAGCACGTGCTGGGGCACAACCCGATCGGTCCGGTCTATCGCCACGACGCAATCGACGAGCGGCCGATCCAAGCACCACCGTTGCGCTACTCGCGGCATGCCGAGGGGTTGGCCGAGATCGGTGTTGCTCGTGACGCCAGGCACTTCTGCTTCGACAACGAGCGGCCGCGGCATCGCGTGTTCCAGCCGGCGTTCGAGTTCGCCAGCCGGCTCGTCACCAACTCCGAGTATCTCGAGTTCATGACAGACGGCGGCTACGAGCGGCCGGAGCTGTGGCTGGCGGACGGTTGGGCCACGGTGCGGCGCGACGGGTGGAACGCGCCACTGTATTGGCGCCGAGTGGATGGCGAGTGGCGTGAGTTCACGTTAGCGGGGGTCGTCTCGCTCCGGCCGGCGCGGCCGGTGTGCCACGTGAGTTATTACGAAGCGGATGCCTTCGCCCGCTGGGCGGGAGCCCGGTTGCCGACCGAGGCCGAGTGGGAGATCGCGGCGTCCGGATCGAGCACCGAGTCGCCGCCTGACGGCGCCGTGCACCCGCGCGCGGCCTCGGCCATGGAAGACCATGACCCGGTCCGTGCAACCCAGCTCTACGGCGATGTCTGGCAGTGGACCTCTAGCGCCTATGCTCCCTACCCGGGATACCGACCGCTGGCGGGCTCGCTCGGCGAGTACAACGGCAAGTTCATGAGCGGCCAGCAGGTGCTGCGGGGCAGCTCGTGCGCCACCCCGCTCGGTCACGCGCGCTCCAGCTACCGCAACTTCTTCTACCCCCACCAGCGCTGGCAGTTCGCGGGCCTGCGGTTGGCTCGCGACGTGTGAACGCGCAAGACAGAGACAGTGCCGTCAGGATCGCCGGCGCCGGCTGTTGCCGCGTTCCGGAGGGGTCGGCCGACTCCCGTCGCTCGGGCTTGCGCGCCCGGCGAACTCCAGCAGGGCCTCGCCACCGAAGGTGAGATAGCCACCGATCAGCAAGCCCGGCGCCGCTGCCTTCGCGGCCAGCCAACCCGCCTCGTTGGCGATGAGGGCGGCGCTGAGCAGGCCGCTGATCGCGGTGGTGAGCATGTAGATGCCGATCACTTTGACCGCGAGCCACAGCCACTCATGTCTGTTCATCGCCGGAGTGTAGTCTCGGCTCCGCCCGATATTCACTCTTGCGCGACACGCCCTCGCCGGTGTGGTCTCGCCGGCGCGCGACACTAACGGTCCCGCGATCGCACCCAGCGCAGGATGCGCGAACGCGGCAGCACGGCGGCAGGTTCGGGTGGGGCGAACCCGAGCGCGCGCAGCTCCGCTTCGCGGGCGAGGCGCCGGGCCTCGATGCCGCCGTGCGCGCGCAGGCGCCGGCGGGCGGGCGTGGAGTCGTTGCCGTCGGAGACGACGATCGAGTACGCGACGGGGGCGGTGGCGAGCCGCGCTTGGTCGAGAAACCGCGCGGGGTTCCGCATTCCCAAGCGCAGCAGGCGCGCGTGGATCAGCGGCCCGGCCTCGACCAGCACAGCGTCCTCGCGCGGCAGGTGCTCGGCGAGCCAGGCGGTGGCCGCGTCGATGTCGAGGTAGCCCAAGTGCCAGGGGTTGTCGACGTGGGGACGCAACGCGACCGCGCGCGTCGCCTGGCCGGCGGCGAGTACGCCGCAGACCGCGACAGCCAGTATGATGCCGAGCGGCCGCCCGCCGGCGGTCCACCGCGCGACCTGGGCGATGCCGGTGCCGGTGATGGTCGCGGCCGTGAGGAAGAGATAGGGCAGCGCCCACATCGGTGGCGCCAGCCCGGTCGCGGCGTAGACGAGGGCGTAGCCGCCGAGGGCGGCGCTGGCCAACGGCCAGCCGCGCACCAGTCCCGCGAAGAAGCACAGCAGCGCCGGGAAACGGAGTGCGGCTGGCAAGCAGTAGAGGTACTGCTCGCCGAGCTCGGCAAGCAGACCGGCGGCTGCCGCCAGCGAGTGCGTTTCGCGCCCCGCCAGCCACGCCAGCTGCACGCCGGTATCGTCCGTGCTCGGGGTCACAAAGAAGGCCGGCATGTAGGCCAAGGCGGCGAGAGCGGCACCGGCCAGCGCCGCGGTCGCGGCGCGCCGCAGCGCCGTGGTCGCGGCAGCCCCACCGCGTGGCGTCGCGCGCAGTCCGGCCAAGAGCACGACGCAGGCCAGCGGATAGGCCATCATCGGCACCGCGAACAGCCCGAGGGCGGCGACGGTGGCGAAGGCCCAGGCGGCGACCGGCGGGGCGCGATCCGCGGTCGATCGCACCAGCAGCAACAACCCGGCGAACGCCGCGTTGATCATCGTGTAGCCGCGCGCGTTGGTGCACAGATCGACGTGGTAGTACGACGTGGCGACCAGCGCGGCGACACAGAGCGCGGCCGAGGTGCCGCCGTGCCGGCGCACCGCGGCGGCGAGCAGCGCGATGGTGGCGAGTCCGAACAGGAAGGCCGGCAAGCGCAGCACCGGATCGCTTTCGCCCAAGACGAGCGTTGCCGTCCGGGCTGCCATGGAATGCAGGATGTGGTTGTTCGGATCGGCGTAGTCGGTGGCGATCCGCACGTACGACGCGCGCACCGAATGCAAGAGCGTGTGTGCCTCGTCGACACGCAGGCCGAGCGAGAGGCGGGGCACGGTCAGCAGAGCTGCCAGCGCGATGATGGCGAGCAGCGCACCGCGCGCCGCCGTCCACCGCCAGCCGACGTCGTGCCAGGCGGTGCGCAGCTCGGCGGCGCGGGCGGCGAGCGTGGCGCGCAGCGCCGCGCGCCTGCGCACGCAGGTGGCCGCGGCACCGGCCGCCATCGCCGCGATCAACCAGAGCCACGGCCGTCGGCCTTCGATTTGATGCCACGTCCGGTCGTCGATGTGCCCATCCGCCGAAAGCGTCTCGAGCCAGCCGCGCACGTTGTCGGCGGGCGCGGCTGCTGCGACCGCCGCGACCAGGGCGACGATCGCACCGCCGGCGGCGAGCCACCACGGCGCCGACCGCCAGCGGCTAAGTTGCAACTGCCTCGACCGCGAGGGCATGGTCACGGTGGGCTTACATCTCGTCCAGCGAGGGGCCGCGACCGAGCCGTTTGAAGCTCGCACGCTCGCGTGCGCCCAGAAACTCCAGCTCTTCTTCGAGCAGGGCCAGCAGGTGTCCTCCCTCGGTGGGCGCGCGGTTCTCGAACACCTGCCGGAGGGTCTCGCTGGCGGTTGGCACGGCACTCTCCTTCTTGGCGAGGTCCAGCAGCCAGTCGACCGAGTCGCACATCTGCGCGAACAGATAGATCGGGCCGCGCCACCACTCCTGCGTCAAGTAGCTGCGCAGACTGAGCGCTCGATTCTCGTGAAAGTGGCGCGCGACCATGTACTCCTGGTAGCGCAGGTGGCCAAACCCCAGCATGCCGTCATCGGTCATTGGCACGAGGACGTTGCAAGGGTCGGCGAGCTCGCCGACCGCGTCACGCAGCCGCCGCTGCCTTGCCTCCGGTGCGTCGGTGTCGACTACGCAGCGTTCCAGGGTCTCGATGGGGGCGTCCCGCAGACCCTGCTGGTGAAGCCAGAAGGCGATCTTGCGCGCGGCGAGCCACAAATCCTCGCGTAACGACGTCAGGCGTCGGAAGCCTCGCTGCGTGTCGTATGCGCCGAGCAGCAGATTCATCCGTTCTTGGTAGAGGCGAAGTTCCGTTTCTGGCAAAGGGACCGAGGCCTCTTGGAGGATGCAGAGCACCGTGGCGAGGAGTGGTGATTTCGTGATCTCCGCGACTTCGTGATTCTGTTCAAGGTGCGCCTGGATCCGCAAACTGTCATCGCCCGGGGTATTGGCGAACCAGCTTGCGATGAATGCGTCGCGCTGCTCGGTACGAAATGGCAGAAGGCGGATCGAGAAGAACGGGAGTTCCGCAACGTACGTGCCGGAGACCCGCGACGACGTGACGACCTGAACGGCGGGGAAGGTCTGTGCGAACTCGCGGATCTTCTCCAGGATCCAGGGCGCGCTCTTGATGGCCTCGTCGATGCCGTCGAGCAGAAGCACGCAGCGACTCTCGCAGAACGCTGTCTTGAAGGTTCGGGCGTCGACTCTCCCCCGGGTCAGAGTCGATAGGTAGTCGGTGAGCTGAGTGCACAGATCGGGGTCGGTCCTGGTTCGTGGAGTGTCCTTGTCTTCGCCACCGCGAGCGCTGGCCACCAGCTGGGCGAGCGGCACGAACAGCGGTAGGTCAACCGTTTCGGAGGTGAGCAGCGTTTCAGCGTACATCTGGAGTGCCGTGGTCTTGCCGGAGCCCGCCGGTCCGAGAACGGCGAAATTGACGCAGTGGCAAAGACCCGGTCCAGCGGCACTGTCAGCCGAAACTCGCTCGTCCGCGGCTCGTCGCGGTGTGGGCAAAGCACGAGCTGACTCATCCGATCTCCACCGAACACAGTATCGATGGACTCGAACAACGTGGCGCACTCGGTGATGAACCCCCGCAGCCGATGCACAGCTGGAAGCTGCTCGTTGTATGCGGCGACCGATTCTCGTAGCCACGCGCGCCTGTCTCGCAGGAACTCGACAAGCTCGGTGCCATCGAACCGAACCTCGACGTCTGCGACGCGGGCGTGATGAAAGAGTGCACACTCGTCGATGGCGGCGAGCAAGCGGCGGAGACCGGGCACCAGGCCGGCCGGCGCAGCGGTCTCTTCCCGGGTCCCGGTACTTGGCTCAACCAGCGCGCTGATCGCCGTCACACACTCGTCGTAGGTTTGCAAGAACAGCGGTGCGCCGCATTGGGCGACCGCCTGGATGCTCAGCGAGCGGGCGCGTACGTAGAGTTGGAAGTACGCCCAGAAGTCTGGGTTGTGCACGCCAGCGCGGGCGTGGTCGATCAAGCCCTTGGCGGCGTGGTCAGCGATGTCGATCACGGCCTGGACCTTGCCTATAAGTTGCCTCGTCAGTGGCCGGGGCACGAGGGTGCGATGGCGCTGCGCCAGCGGCCGCAGCAACCGCGCAAAGTCACCTTTTCCAGTAGTCGCCGTGTGCCAGGACTTGCCGAGAACCAGCGGTTTGCCGTCGAAGACTTCGTCATCGCAGCTCGCCAGAGCCTGCGCGAATGCGCCGCCGACTTCGAGGTACCTCGGGACCATCGTCTTGGGATCCCTCGCCGCGTCGATCGCCGCTTGCATCTTCGTCGGCAGCGTGCGCCACGCGATATCTGTGACCCGCACGCCCCAGTCGTTGCGCGCGACCTCGAGTCGATCGCGCTCGTCGTCTTCCCCGGCGAGCCATAGGTGGGCGTTGATCCAGAAGCGCTCCTCCCTCGCCTCTATCTCTGAGGCGAGGTACTTCGTCACTCCGGGTCGGGCGACGAGAAAATCGATGTCGGTATAGATGTCCTTGGCCTGGCGCGGACGTGTGCCTCCTACCGCACCGACGAGGGCTCGATTGTCCAAATGGTCGCGGATGTAGCGCGCCATGTCCGTGCTGATCCCCGCGAGGCTGCGAGCAAGAGTGGGGAGCTTCTTTTGGATCAGTTTCGCCAGGACTTGCCCGTCGACGATCTTGAGGTTGCGCGAACGCAGGCTGGCGATTGGCTCAAACCGTGATTCGAGGACCTTGGTGTCGACCGTGAACGGAGTCACGAAGTACACCGCAGATGGTCTGACCCGGTCGCCTTCCAGTGTGGGCAGGGTTTTCTCTGCGGCCTGCGACAGCTGGGTCACGATTTCCGAGAACGACCGCTGATCGGAGGCGCGGCGCGTCGGTTGATAGCGCTTCACCTGAACGACGGCGACCGTCCGGTTCTCGAGCTCGTCGGTGCCCCAGCAGACGAGGTCTTTGCCTTCTTCGTCCACCCCCCCGTAGTACTCCACTCGCTCGTAGCCGAGCTGTCGGAACAATGGGATCAAGACAGAGCGCGTAAGGTCATACTCGCTCATCTCGATCAAGGCATCGATGATGATCGCACTCGGAGCTTGCTGCGTTCCCTTGGGGTTGCCCATCCGGTTCGTGGGTGCGTCGGTGGCGTTGTTCCCTGCGCCGACCGCGGCATGGTAGCCGACAACCTTGGCTTGTGCGGCTGTTCAGGATCTCGGAAACCGGTGACTTGCGATTCCCGCACCGACGGTTCGTTGCGTCGGCATTGGCTCTGTCGGCGTGTTTGACGAGGGCGCCGCGCAGCACTGACGGCCGGAAGTGCGCGGCGCGACGCCAGCGGACTGGCGTCCCTAGCGGCCCGTTCCCGCGGTCCGGCAGCGACTTTCCTTCGCGGCTGCGCGCCGCGGTGGCGACCGATGGCGCGCAGTCCGGTCAGCGCCCGCGACGGGCCTGGATCGCGGCCCGCGTCTCGCGGTCGGTGACTTCCAGCAGGGCGCGGTAGCGCGCGATCTCGTCGTCGTTGCCCTTGACGAGGTCCATTGCCATGCGGATGACCAGTGCGCGCAGCATCCCCATGGCTTCGGCGTCGATGCCCTCTGCCGGCAGCAATCCCCACAGCATGCCCAGGAAGTGGGGCTCCAGCACCGAGCCTTGCATCAGCAGCATTTGCATGCCGTGCGCGGCGGCTTGCTCGTCATCGGCGCCCCGTAGCCCTCTGGCGATGTCGGCGTACACCTGCGACCGCTTTCGGTAGGTGGCCGGCGCGTGCGCGGCGGCGTGTTCGTAGTGCTCGGCGGCTTGTTGGGCGTGCGCGCCATCGATGGTGCCGAGCTCGTTCCTGGCGTGGACCACTTGCATCAGCCGGATCGAGCCGAGCAGGTAGGGCTTCTTCCAGCGCAAGCCCTCGAAGTCTTGCTCCGCGGCTGGCACCGCGACGGCGGCTGCCAGGTCGTAGGCCCGGTCGAACTCGCCGCGGTCGCGATGCAGCTGGGCGAGTGAGTACATCGAGTTCCAGAAGTGTGGCCGCACGGCCACGGCTTGGCGCAGGTACTCCTCGGCCAGGTCGAGGTCGCCCTGCCGGCGATGGACGATGCCGAGATTGAGCAGCGGCCCGTGGCGGTCGGGGCGCAGCGCGAGCGACTCCTCCAGCGCCGTCTCGGCCTCGTCGTAGCGGCCCAACGACAGCAGTGCCGTGCCCACCGCGAAGCGCGTGCGCGCGGTGGGACGGCCGTAGCGCCCCTCGAGCTGCAGCGCCTCGGTCAGCAGCGGGCCGAATTGTTGGCGCGCGAGCAGCACGATGAGGTGCAGGTCGCGCGCCGGCAGGTAGTGCTGCAGAGCCGGCGCCAGGGCGGCCTCGGCGCGCTCCGCAAAGCCCGGGACGTGCCGGTTGCGCAGCTCGTGAAACGCTTGCACGTAGCGCTCGGCGTGGCTGCGCGGCGCTGGTAGCTCGTCGAAGCGCACCGCTTCGGTGCCACGGTCGCCGGCCGGAACCGCCAGATAGCGCTGCGCCAGCGCGCGGAAGTACTCGCTCTCGTTCTGCTCGGCCAGGATCTCGAAGTCCGCCGCCGCGGCGTTGGCGGTGCCCTGGTCGAGATGGATCGCGGCGCGCCACAGTCGCGCAGGCAGGTCGTGGGGAGCCAGCTCGAGCAGCTCGGTCAGCAGAGCGATCTGCTCTTCGTGCTCGGTGGATAGGCTCGCGACCAGGCGTTGCGAAGGCTGGCCTTCGACGCAGAGATGGGCGGGCAGGGTGGCGTGGATCTCGTCGACGCGCTCGGCGTCACGCCGCGCTTGCGCGTCGCTCAGCAGCCATAGCGTCACGGGGGCGAGAACGGCGGTGAGGCCGAGGCCGGCAACCGCCGCAGCCCGCGCTGGCCGACGCTGCACCCGGCGCCAGGCGCGGCCCCAGCGGGTGATCGGCCGGGCCCGCACCGGTAGGTGGGCGAGGAACGCCTGGAGATCGTCGCGCAGGGCCGGCATCGCCGGGTAGCGGCGGCCGGGGGCGCGCTCCATGCCATGATCGATGATCGCCGCCAGGTCGCGCGGCAGCCGCGGGGTCAGCGCCGATGCCGGCACCGGGTCCTCGGTGACCAGTCGGTGCAGTACTTCGTGCACGTCGCCGAAGAACGGTGGCCGGCCGGCGACAAGGTGGTAGAGCGTCGCCATCAGGCTCCACACGTCGCCGCTGGCGTCGGGCTGCCACTGGCCGGCGGCTTGCTCGGGCGGCATGTACCACGGAGTGCCCAGCACCGTCTCGCTCGCCGTCAGGCGACCGTCATCCGGGCGCGCGGCGATGCCGAAATCGAGCAGCACAGCACGGTAGTCGGCGACGATGAAGATGTTGGATGGCTTGATGTCGCGGTGGAAAACGCCGCGCGCGTGCGCGGTCGCGAGGCCGTCCGCGAGCTCGGCCGCCCAGCGCGCCGCGAGCCGCCGCCACGAGCTCTCGGGAGGTAGTGTGTCGAGCAACGCGGCGACCCAGCGGGTGTCGTCGTCACCGGCCGTGCCGTTCAACCGCGCCTCGCGCTCGGCGAGCAGCGCCGAAAGGGAGACGCCGGCCAGCTCCTCCATGACCAAGAATGGCAGCCCGGCGTCGCTGCGGCCCCGATCGAAGACGGCGACGATGTGGGGATGCTGCAGCGTCGCCAACAGCTCGGCCTCGCGCGCGAAGCGCTGCTCGGCGATCTCGTCGGGAAAGGCGCGCGCCATCACTTTGACGGCGACGTCGCGCTTCAGCTCGAGATCGTGGGCGCGATAGACCGCGCCCATCGCGCCCATTCCCAGGCGCTCTTGCAAGCGGTAGCGGCCCGAGAGCAGCTCGCCGGCGAGCGGATCGACGGTGTTGGCGTCGCGAAGCAGGGTGGCATCGCCGAGCTGGAGCGCGTCGCGCAGCGGGTCGATCAGCTCGGGGTGCGACGCGCACAGGCGGTGGGGATCGACGGCTTCGCCCTGCTCGATCAGCGTCATTGCCTCGCGCAGATAGCGCGCCAGCAGCGTCTCGTCCCCCGCGATCGGAGCGTCGTCGCCTGGCTCACGTGTGGGAGGGCCCATCGCCCCGTCATACCACGACCGGGCCACGGACAGGGAGCGCCACCGCGAGAGCTCGGGAACTCGTTCTTGGGTCAGAGGGTCTGTTCGTCATACCTCGCGCGAGCCTCGCGCAGGAGCCGCTCCCAGTCGAACGCCGGCCCTGGATCCTGCTTGTTGGTCTGCACGTGGTAGTGGCCGACGATGCCGGAGAACGCGTGGAGGGCGTCGGGTTCCATCCGTTCGGCGGTGACGTTGCCGTCGGCTCCGCGCGGGATCTGCAGCTCCACCTTGGGCAGGACACGGGCCAGCGTCGCGGTCAGTCTCGCCAGGGCCTCGTACTGCTGCGGCGTGAAGTCGAACTGATAGACCTCGCGACCGTTGATCGTGCCGCGGTGCAGGGTGTCCGTCGCGGGGCGCGGCACGAACTCCGGTGTGCGCACACCCGGGTCGCCGAGGAACGCCGGATAGCGGATGAAGCGTCCGGCCGCATCCTCGTCGTACCACCGCCGCATCGCCGGATGCCCGGGCTGCGGATAGGCGCCCGGGTGCGCGATCTCGATGCCGATGGAGTGGTCGTTGGCGATGGTTGCGTGCCAGGCGCGTTCCTGCAGGTCCAGCGTCTGGTAGAGCGTGCCGTCGACGTCGAGCATGAAGTGCACCGACAGGTTGCGTTCGTCTTGCAGCACCTTGAAGCACTGTCGGGAGACACCGGCGACGTCGTAGTGCAGGACGAACAGGTGGACGACCGCGCGCAGGTCCTCGAGGGTCCAGCCGCGTTCGGCGACGCGCGCGGCGATCGGGGCGGGCAGGTTGCGGCGTGTGCCGTAGCGGCGGCTCTCGGTTTCGTCGGCGCGCAGCGGTCGGAAACGCGGCACCGTGGAGTAGGCGTCGTAGCCACCGGGGTCGGTCCACAGCACCACCGGCGTGCCGGTGTGGAAGCGCTGGCCGCAGACTACGATCTCGTCGCCTACGGTCGCTGTGGCATGGCAACCGGCGAGTGCTGCGGCGAGCAGCGCCGCGCAGATCTGCGCTCCGCGGTTCAACGGCGGCCGGCCACGGCGGCGCCGAGCGCACCGAACAAGCCACCGGCGATGACCGTGAAGATTGGCCAGATGGTGAGCTGAGGCGTGCACAACGCGAACAGCAACTCGTTGCCTTCAGCGGCGGGGACGCCGACGGGCAGCTTGGTGTAGTGCGTGTCCCAACCGTTCTCCAGTGCTAGCCACGTGACGATGACGACGGGGATGCGTGCCGCGAATCCGTAGAGCAACAGTGTTCGACCCAGGCGCCACCACGCCGACATGCCGACGAACAGGCTGATCACCGCGAGCAGCAGGAGATAGCCGAGGCCGCGGGGTTCGCCCGGGTTGTCGGCATCCGGTGTGAACACCAAGCCGAGTGCCGACAGACCGAAGAAGCCGCCGATCACGATGGCGAGTGCGACGATGAGCCTCACGAAGACCGCAGGTAGGTGATCCGGCTCGCCGTAGGCGCGGCGCAGCTTGAAGCCGAACCAGAAGCCGAACACGGGAATGAGCCAGGAGATTCCGACCCAGCCCGGCTTGGGTTCGCCGCCGGGCGCGACGTTGCTGAACAGCTGGTCGTTCCAACCCTGCAGCTCACCGACGAGCCGCAAAATGGTGACGACGAGCGAGATCAGCGCCGGGATGGCGATCAGCGACCAGGTCGAGGGGCGCGACTTGTCTGACATGAGGCGGCACGATAGAGGAGAGTCCGTGCCCCAGCCAACGCAATGGGGCTTTCGTCACTTGGAGCGCACATGCACGTCGAGATCGAGTACTGCGGGGTTTGAGGCTTCGAGCCGCAGGCGACCAGTTTGGCCGCCGCCATCCACGGAGAGTTCCCCGACGCCGAGGTCCAGCTGATTCGAGGCGGCGGCGGTGTGTTCACCGTCGAGGTCGAGGGCCGCCGGCTGTGGGACAAGAAGCAGAGCGGGCGGTTTCCCGAGGATGACGAAATCCTGCGTGAGCTGCGCTGATGCGGACCGGCGCCGCGTGGGTGTCTCGAGTGCCGTTGTCTCGAGTGGAGGGGCCTCGGTCGCCGATGGAAGGCACATGGGCGCGCTGCAAGCGGTTGGTTTGGCGGTGCTCGTCGTCTGTAGCCTCGGCTGGGCCGGGGCCGTGGCGCGGCGGCTGCCATCCGATCTGAGCGACTACCGCACAGGTGATGATGCCGATCGCATCGCGATCGGCGTTCACTGGGTCATCGCGGTCTTGGCGTTGCTGGTGGGGATTGGCCTGGGCTGGCCGTTCGTCCACCAGCTCGTCGCCGCGCTTTAGACAGGTCCCCCGCCAGCGCCGTGGGCGGAGCGCGTATCGTGCGCGATTGCATGAAGAACGCGCTCCACGTCATCCTTTTCGCCACAGCGGCGGCGGCGCCGATGGTGGCGCAAGCCACCGAGGTCCAACGGGTCGTGTTGCCGCACGCGACCGAGCCCGAGAAGCAGGTCGAGTACTTCTGGCACGCGCCCGAGGGCGAAGGGCCGTGGCCGGTGCTGTTGTTCGTGCACGGCCACCAGTCCGGCCGCGAGCGGCCCGGGGCCAAGGCCTACGTCGATCGAGGCTACCTGCGGCGCGCAGCCGCCGATGGGATGCTCGCCTGCGCGGTCTCCATGTCCGGCTACGGCGCCAGCGATGGCCCGCCGGACTTCTGCGGCCCCCGCACACAAGGTGCAGTGGCGACGGTGCTGCAGCACCTGCGTGAACGCGACGACGTGCGGGCCACGCGCATCGTCCTCTACGGCTATAGCCGGGGCGCGGCCGTCGCGGGCATGGTCGCGGCGACGGACCCGAAGCTGGCGGGCGTCATCTTGGGGGCCGGCATCTACGACGTCGCCGCGGGCTTGCGCAGCTTGGGTGACAGCGAGCGCGAAGCACGCATGCGCACCAATGTCCTGACGGAATCGGGCGGGACGGAAGCCGCGTTCCGCGAGCGCTCGGTACTGCACGCGGAACCCACGATCCGGGTGCCCACCCTGATCCTGCACGGCGAGGACGACTCCAATTGTCCGGTGCAACAGGCGCGCGACCTTGCCGAGCGGCTGCGCGCGGCGGGGACCCCGGTGACTTTGAAGGTGTTTGCCGGCGTCGGACACGGCATCCCTTCCGCCAAGAGTCGACCGTTCACCGACGCGTTCCTCGCTGACAGAGCGCGCACCGATCCGGCGGAAGAGCCGCGACCGACTTCGGCAGGTCCGTGAGGTCGGATCTCCTGCTGGATCGGCGAGGTCGTGTCGTATCGTCGGGACGATGAGCGGCTGCGATCTCCGTCATGCGTGCCCGGCCTCTGTCCTGAGTGCCGCGCTCTTGTTCAGCGCCGGCTGCGAAGCGCCGCCCGCTTCCCGTGCGATGTTGGGACAGTGGAAGCTCGCGCCGACCACGTTCGAGACCTGGGACGAATACCAGGTCGCCTCGGAGTCGATCCGGCAAATGTGGTCGTCGATGCTGGACGAGATGCGCTTCGATCTCGAGGTCACCGCCGACTTATTGGTGCTGGAGCACTCCCTGCGCGGACCGACGCAGACCGAGTCGTATGCCTACACCATCACGGAAGAAGCGGGAGACAAGGTGGTGCTCCAGTTGGGCGACGACCCGCGGAACCGCGCGACTGTGCGCGTCGTCGGTGACTTGATGCTGCTGACGACGGTCAATGCCGAGAAGCTGCCTCTGCGGCGCAAGTAGGAGCTCGACGCGGGGGGCGTCGGTGTGGTGGGATGCCACAAACACGGTGAGCGCGCGCTCTCGTTTAGCGCTACTCTGTGACCGCCCACGTCGGGCACTCCTCCATTCCTCGACCCGCATCGCAAGCCAACCGCGGCAACTCCATGGAGCAAGCACAAAAGTCCCCGCCACCGGCGATGATGCCGGACTGGAAGCTCGACAACTACGGTTCGGCGCGCGGCGCGACCGCCTACAAGTCGGATTGGGATGCCAAGCTGCACCGGCGCGTGTCCAACCGGCGCGAGCAGCGCATCTACGCCCAACTGCTCGCCGAGATCGGGCACTCCCGCTCGCTGCTCGATCTGCCGAGTGGGCATGGGCGGTTGTTCCCGATGCTGGCCGCGCATGCCGATCGCGTGATCGAGGGGGACTGGTCGTTCACCATGCTCGGGCTCAATGCCCGCGATCACGATCGGGCGGCCGCCGGCTACGTGCGCTGTTCGGCGCTCGAGATCCCGCTTGCCGACCGCGTCGTAGAGACCGTCTTCTCGATCCGGCTGTCGCACCACTTCGATCGGCAGGAGGATCGCGAGCAGCATCTGCGCGAGGTGATGCGCGTCGCCGACCGCTGGGTGGTGGTCACCTTCTTCTCGTTCCACTCGCTGAAGAACGCGCTGCGCCGGCTGCGGGCGCCGTTCAACCGCAAGCGCGCCAAGAACACGCTGCGCACGGCGCGCGTCGCCGAGGTCGCGGCGGACTGCGGCTACCGGATGGTGCGCACCCTGCCGCTGTCGCGGTTGGGTTCCGGTCACGTCTTCGCTCTGTTGCAGCGACAGGAGTAGAGGCGCGGTCGACCTCAGGCGTCGCGGGCGACGGCCCAGACATCCTGCCGGCACATCCACGCCGCGGGTGCGTGCAGGACGAGGCGCACTCCGATCAACGCCGCGAGCTGCGTGCGGACCCAATCCGGCGCGGCGACCGCGCGGCCGTAGACCTGGCCGCTGTCGGTCTGCTGGGGGTAGGCCCCGAAGCCGAAGCCGTCGCGGGCATAGTCGTCGAGCATCGCGGCGCAGGTCTCCGGGCGCAGCCCACCGTGCTCGCCGGCGCGGGCGAGGGCGGCGACCAGCGGCCCGGCCGAGGTCAACACCAGCACGCCGCCCGGTGCCAGGGCACGCGCCAAGCGCGCCAGGAACGGCTGCCACGCGGTCGCCGCGAAGTGGGTGAACAGCGAGCCGACCCAGATCAGGTCGAAGCCATCGGGCAGCGCGATGGCGTCGGGGTCGGCGGCACCGTATACCCCACGGGCGCGAAACCGCGCGGCGCAGTAGTCCACGCCGCCGCGGTCGAGATCGCACGCGACGAGCTCGGCGTCCGGCAGGGCGGCGCGCAGGGCGCGCAACACGCGGCCGTGGCCACACGGGAGGTCCAGCACTTGCCGCAGGCTGTCGGGCTTGCGCTCCGCCGCCAGCGTCGCCACTTCGATCCAGTGCAAGGCGGACAGTCCGGTCAGTAGGTAGTCGTCGAGGTCGCCCGCGAACATCTCGTCTCCCGCGGCGATGTCGCGGTCCACATCGACGAACCGGTGGCGAGCCAAGAACTCGCAGTGGGGGCGGCGGCGCCGCAGGATGCCGGCGCGGAGCGCGGCGAGGTCGGCGTCGTCGTGGGGCGTCGGCATGGAGCGGTGGCAGCGGGCTTGCTGGCGGGGTTGGCCCCGCAGCGGTTGCTTTGGCATGATCAGAACTCCACGCATGCAGCGCGCCAAGTCCGTCGACGAGTATCTCGAGATCCACGCCGAGTGGTCGGCCGAGCTCAGCAAGCTGCGCGGCATCCTCACCGCTTCCGAGCTCGAAGAAGAGGTCAAGTGGGGCGCGCCGTGCTACACGCTCTCGGGCAAGAACGTGGTCGGTCTGGGCGCGTTCCAGCAGCACGTGGCGCTCTGGTTCCACCAGGGCGTCTATCTGCAGGACAAAGACGGCGTGCTGATCAACGCGCAGGAGGGAACGACCAAGGCACTGCGCCAGTGGCGGTTTCGCCGCGCGCGCGACATCCCCGTCCGGCGGGTCACAGCCTACGTGCGAGAGGCTATCGAGAACCAGCGGCAGGGCCGCGCGCTGCGACCTCAGGCGAAGAAGGCAATCGCGTTGCCGCCGGAGTTGCGCCGCGCGCTGCGTGGCCGTGCCGCTGCCGAGCGCGCGTTCGCCGCGTTGACGCCGGGCCGCCGGCGCGAGTACGCCGAGTACGTGGCCAGTGCCAAGCGCGCGGAGACCAAGGCCTCTCGAGTGGCCAAGGTGCTGCCGATGATCGAGGCTGGCTTCGGCCTCAACGACCGCTATCGCGACTGCTGAGCCGCCGAGTGCAGTGGTCGTTCACCAGTCGAAGCCGAGCACCGCGTAGCCCGCGCCCGCGGCGCTGACCGGCAGCGAGAACGCCGTTCCCCCACCGACGCTGCCGAAGTTCGTGGTGATCGGTAGCGGCAGATGGAGCGCGGTCAGCAACAGCGCGGTGTACGTGTTGCCGACACCGGCAAACAAGGTGCCGAACGGTCCGGCGGCGAGGCCGCGTACTTGGCCGCTGCCCGCCGGCACGGTGCCCAGCGTGCGTGGCGTGCCGCCGACGAACAGATCGACCTCGATGCCGCCACTGCTGTTGCCGAGCAACAGCACGCCGGGCAGGTTGGGGTGGGTGGCGATCGAACGGAAGTAGCCCCGGCGGATGAGCTCGAGCTGTTTGGACGTACCGTCGAACACGTAGGCGTCGCTGCCGTCGACGATGCCGATGATCTCGAGATCGCCGTCGAGGTCGAGGTCGGCGACCTCGACGTCGGTGATCTTCGACCAGAACGACCCCATCTGCAGCGAGTTCCACTCCAACGCGCCGGTGGCGTAGTCGTAGACGTAGACGAACACGCCGTTGGAGCCGGTGTGCTCGGTGCCGGAACCGGCGACGATCTCCAGCTCACCATCCCCGTCGACGTCGGCGATGGCGACGGAGTAGAAGGTCTTGCCGCTGGGCAACACCGTGTTGCTCCAGATCTCGGTGAAGTTGCCGGCAGCGTCCACGTCGTAGATCTCGACCAAGGCGTCGTAGGTCGTGCCCGCGGCGATCGCGATCTCCTCGTCGCCGTCGCCATCGACGTCGTGCAGGGCGACGTCGTGGATCCCGGTCCAGCCGAGGTTGTTGGCGAGCTCTTGCGAAGTGGCCCGCAAACGCCGCGTCGCGGGGTCCAGCCAAACGATGCGGCCGGCACCGTAGCCGGCGTCCGAGGACCAGGAGACCGCGATCAAGTCGTCGTTGCCGTCGCCGTCGACGTCGCCCACCACCGGGCCGGTGAACGGCCCCTCGAGCTGTTCGTTCTCCCACTCGATCTGCTGGCTCACCGCGTCGCCGACGAACAGCCGGTCCTCGCCGGTCGACGTGGCGCCGGCACCCCAGAGCACCTCCGCCTGGCCGTCGCCGTCGACGTCGAAGACGGTGACATCGGTGGTGCCGTGCTCCGGGTTGCGGATCGACCACAACGACGCCTGCGTCGCCATGTCGTAGGCGTGCACGCTGCCCCACTGGGCATCGCCGATGATGAGCTCGTCGGTGCCGTCGCCGTCCGCGTCGGCGACGTCGATGGCGCCGACGTTGAACAAGCTGATCGACCACTTGGGCAGCCCCCGATCGATGTCGAATGCCCAGCAGAAGCTCCACGCCTCACTGGCGATGAGCTCCTGCATTCCGTCGCCGTCGAAGTCGGCCACCGCCAGCTCGAAGCCGAAGCCTGCCGGCCAAGTCCACTGCACGGTGCCCGTCGCATAGTCGAGCACGCGGCCGTCGGTGGTGGCGATCTCGAGCCCGGCATCGGCGTCCATCTGGCCGGCGATCACGTCGCTGCCACCCGTACCGTTGTGGGCGAGCAGCTGGTCGCCGCCGCCGGTGTAGGCGTACACGTTGTTGTCGTTGCACAGCAGGAGCTCGAGCTTGGCGTCGCCGCCGAGGTCGACCAGCCGCATGCTGTTCAACGAGAAGGCTGCGGTCGCGAACTCGCCGATCTTGGCCTTGCTCGCCTGGTCGTGCAGCTCGATCACGCCGTCGCGCCGCGCGACGACGATCTCGGCGCCCGGGTTCGGGTGGACGTCCCCGACCGCCAGCCGTTGGACTCCGGACGTGTAGGTCGTCGAGAAGTACACCTGCGAGTAGCCGCCGGTACTGGCATCGTGCCGGAGAGCGTACCAGTAGGAGTTGCCGCCGAACGTCGCCCCCGACCCGCCGCTGTAGATCTCGGGCGTACCGGAGGCGTCACTGGCGACGATGTCGGACAGGCCGATTCCGGCGCCGAACGCGGCGTAGCCCCACGACGGTGCGAACCCCGTCGAGGTCCGAACCGTGCCGGCTGGGCCAGCGTCCGGCGGGGTGGGCGCCGCCCGCGCGGCCTGCCGCGCGAGCGTGGCGCGGTCGTAGTTGATCGGAGCTCCACGCGCGTCGAGCACCGGCGCGCCGTGCGCGTTGGTGCGCGGTGCACGAAGCTCGCCCTGTGCGGCCAGCGGTAGGGCCGCGGCGAGCCACGGCGCACAGAGGGCAATGCGGCGGAGGAAGCAGTGAGGGCGTGCCATGCCGCGAGACTAGGCGGCCCGCCAGTGGCCGACAACCCGGGTGGCGTCGCCTACTGTCGCCAGTAGTGCGCGAGGCACGCAACGCCGGGCGCGTCGATCACCGCGAGCTTGGTTCCCGTCGCGAGGTCGAACACGTCGACCTTGCCGACGTCGGCCAGGGCGACGAACAGTAGCTGCGGTGCGTGCGCCGGCAGTGCCGTGCCCGTGAGGTCGATCTTGACTTGACCCTTGCCGCTGTGGGCGGCGGCGAAACCCGGTAGACCCGGCAACGATCGATCGGGATAGCCACCGTTGTTCGCGTTGTCGTCGAACGCGAGGTCGACCGGTTGATTTCCGGAGAGCAAGTCGCCCGCCGGCGTCGTGAACGACAAGCCGCCAATGCGCTTGGTGACGGTCAAGCCCTCGATGCGGCTCACTTGGCCGAGGCCGCTGGTGTCGCGGTGCGTCACCCAGCAGGCCGGCGTCAGGCCGGAGAGGTCCGGCTGGATCGCAGTGGCGGCGGCGAAGGTGCCGGAGACCGTGCCGACCAGCGAGCCCGCGCTGCCGATGGGGCCCGATTCGTACAGCGACACCGAGCCATCCGCGTTGAGGATGTGCGCGAAGTAGGTCCCCGAGCCGGTGCCGATGCCGGTCTGTCGGGCGGTGACGGCGACGCCGATCGGGCGCACGGCGTCTGGGGGCAGCCGCTGCAGAATCGTCGCGTTGGGGTCGAGGATGGTGAGGCCGCCGCGGTCGTGGCACACGAAGAGCGCCTCGCCGTCCGGCTGCCAGGCCAGCTCCGTCGGGCCGGCGGCGACCGCGATCTGCTGGATGACCTGGTGGAACGAGGCGCTCGTTGGATCGATGTCCGCGATGAGCACGCCGTCGCGGTCGCTGCTGATCGCCAGCCGCCGCAGGTCCGGAGACACCGCCAGGTCGACGGGGTCGGCGACCTCGATCTGGTCCAGGATCGTGAAGCGATTGCTGTTCAGCACGAGCACGCGATCGGCGTCGGCGTCCAGCGCGTACAAGAACTGTCCGATCTGCTGCCGCGCGGTGAATGGCGTGAACGCCAAAGGTGGTGGCGGTGAACCCGGCGGAGGCTGTGGCCCGACGAACGTGCCGTCGAAGTTGCCGCCGAGGATCCCGGTGCCGATGAACGGGTTGCCCGCCACGAGCAGGTTGTTGGGGCTCGCGAAGGCGGGCGGCGACGTCGTCGTGACTCTCCCCGGAACTCCGGTCGATGACGTGACCGTTGGTTCTTCGCTGTAGATCGCACGCTGCGGATTGGTCGCCGGGAACAAGATGCGCGGCGGGTTGGGGTGCGGCGCGACCCCGATCGTGTTGCCCGCCACCGGCAGACCGGTGGCTGGGCTCACCTGGTTCGACGCACTCGCGGTGCGATTGATGTTGGAGCTGTTGTAGACGAGATCGAGCGGTTGCCCGAGCTGGATCTCACGGATGCCGGCCGTCAGTGGTTCGCGCAGCAGCCGGGTGTCCGCCACGTCGTCGATGGTCTTGGTCAAGAAGCCGGAGCCGCCACCGTCCAACAGCGAGGTGCCGGGGGCGAGCGGGGGAATCACACCGGGGGCTCCGAGGTTTGGATTGAGGACGAAGCGGCTGCTGAGCGGGTCTCCGGTTCCCTGGCCGAAGCCGTTCAGGTCGAGGACCTCGATCCCGACGCGCGCGCCCGACAGGCCGATGTAGATCGCCTCGGGCGCGACCGGCGCGTTGACCAGCCCCGGTCCCGTGGCGGTGGTGAAGGTGGTCTGCTCTGCGGTGGCCATCACACCCGTGAGTGAGCGGACGAGCGTCGTGACGGAGACCCGACTCTGGCCCGCGAGCGGGTGGATCGGCTGCACGCGAAACCGGCACAGATCGCCGTGGCTGATCGGCTCCGCGCGGACCAAGACCGGAAACTCGCCGCCGGTTCGGCGCTCGGCAACAGCCAGCGTCACGCGGCCCGGAGTCGGCACCAGCGCTCCGGTCAGATCGCCGACGTCGATCGGCTGTGCCGGTTGGTCGTACTCCAAGACGACGTCCGTCGTGACATCGACGTCGAACGCGCCGTTGGCGGGGGTCGAGGACGCGAGGCGGGGGCCGCTGCTCAGGGGTCCGACGCTCGTCGCCGTGCACACCGCGGTGCTCAGCGGCGCGCCGGCGGCGCTCAGCACGGCGTCGCTCGCTTCGATCCGCAGCGAGACGCCGGCCGGAAAGGTCTCCAGCGTGGTCAGATCGTCATCGGTGTCGGCGACGAACACGAAGGAGCGCGGCGAGACCAGCTCCGCAGCGCCCGCGAACCCGGTGGGGAAGCCCGTGGCCCGCGGGTCCACGATCACCGTGCCGCGGTCACTGGCACGCACGGCGACGACCAAGGTCGGGTCGGGCGTGGGCGTCGTCGGGTCGTCGAACACCGCGTGCCCGCCGACGAACGCGCGCCCGCGCACGGCGGTGCGCGCGCCGGTCGCCGGATCGATCGCGGTGACCTGCAGGGCTCCCGTCAGGTAAGAGCTCGCTGCCGCACCGGGCTGCGTGCTGAGCAGCGTCCCGATCCGCGGCCGCGCGTTGAACCGCACGTGGATGAAGTGGTTGCCCGGTGCCCCACTGGGCAGTACCGCCGCCGTGCGCATTGTCGCCGGCGGCCGCACCAGGTTGGTCGGCGTCGCGTTCTGCACGAGCGTGTGCAGGTTGCGGATCTCCAGGATGGTCGCTGTGGGCTGCCCGAACGGGTCCACCTTGGCGATCTCGTACGGATACAGGCGTCCAGCGCCGACCTCGATCCGATCCACGTCGAAGCCGGGGCCTTGGGCGGGTAGGGCGGTCGCGATGGCGACCAAGATGGAAAGTGAGGCGGTGGGGGTCATCGAGTCTCCGGGGTCATGGCGTGGCCTGGCAACCGCGTGCCGCGCCGCTCTACGTAGCTCGGGTGCGATCGGCGGTCACAGAACGCTCTGGATCCCAACGAGTGGCCGCGCCGCGACTCCCCATTCTCGGCGGGTTTTCCGTACGATGGGAAGGGGAGCACCCGTCGCCAAAGGAGCCCGATGCCGTTCCGCTCTGCACCGATCGCCGCAGCCCTTTGCTGCCTGGCGCCGCAGTCCGTCGCCCAGCCACAGCCCACTTGGATCGGGGGGACGCCGGCTCCCAACACCTACCCCCACGTCGTCTACGACGAGGCGCGCGATCGAACGGTCATCTTGACGCTGCTCGGGACTTGGGAGCTCGTCGACGGCCGTTGGCAACTGAGCACCACGACCGGTCCGAAGAACGCGGTGTTCTCGGGGGCGGCCGCCTACGACTTCGATCGCCAGGTCATCGTGTTCTTCGGCAATGCTACGCAGCCGGAGACCTGGGAATACGACGGCCTGTCGTGGCGGTTGCGGCCCTCGGCGACTCAGCCCCCACCGCGGACCCACACCATGCGGTACGACCGCGCCAACCGGCAGATGATCCTACTGTCGGCACAAGGTGGGCTGCCCACCGAGACGTGGTCTTGGGACGGCGGCTCCTGGAGCAAGCTCGCGCCGACTTGGTCCCCGCAGCTGGGGCGGGGCAAGCTGGTCTACGACACCGCGCAGAACCGGCTGCTGGCGATCTACGATTCTCGTGTCAGCGGCTCGAGCGGCATTTGGGTGTGGAACGGCGCGACCTGGGGACACATCGACCCGACACCACCGCCGTTCCTCGGTCCGCTCGGGTGGGACGAGGGACGGCAGCGCGCCGTGATGTTTGGCAACACCTTCGTGTGCGGTCCGTACGGAGCGATCTGCGAGGCCGGGGAGACTTGGGAATGGGATGGGGCGACGTGGTCGATCCTGGGTTCGTTCGGCGCGCCCGGCCGTCGGAACGACGTCGGCATGACCTACGACAGCGCCCGGGGACGCATCCTCTACGACGTCGACGACAAGACCTGGACATGGAACGGGACGGCCTGGACGTTCGTCGCGGAGCGCTCGGCGCCGTGTGTCGGGCACATGGCCTACGACTCCGCACGCCAGGAGATCGTGCTGCACGGTGGCGTGCGCCAGTCCGTCGTCGAGACCTGGGTGTGGAACGGCGAATGGCAGCGCCGCGTGCTGCCCTCGGGCCCGCCTCTGTTCGGCCCGATCGACGATGCCCCTGGTCGGGGGCGGGTGCTGCTCGTCGAGGAGTTCGCGATGGATGTCTGGGAGTGGGATGGAAGCGCGTGGACGCGCGGCTCACCGTCGCTGACCGAGCCCTCGAGCCGTGACCTCACCGCGGGTGCGTTCGACGACGCCCGCGGCGAGTTCGTGTTGTTCGGTGGGTTCGAGGGTTGTTGCAACCGGCGCGTCGGCGACACCTGGCTGTGGCGAGACAGTTGGCGCCAAGTCACGCCCACGACAGCTCCTTCGCCCCGGGCCAACCACGCGATGTGCTACGACCCGGTGCGGCAGCGCGTGGTGTTGTTCGGTGGTGCGCAGGAGGTGGGGGGGCTGGCGAACGACACTTGGGAGTGGGACGGCAACAGCTGGACGCAGCGCTCGCCGGTGTCCTCGCCACTACCGATGGCGGCCCACGAGATGACGTGGGACGCGACCGCGCAGCGCGTCGTCTTGTTCGGCGGCTCGACTGCGAGCGGCCGCGTCAACGACACTTGGGAATGGGATGGCAGCGACTGGACCCTGCGGCCGCCAGCACCGCAGATGCCGCCGCCGCTCATCAATCACGGGCTCGCCCATCACGCCGCCCTGCAGATGCTGGTCGCCTTCGACGGCCATCAGCGGTCGAACACCTGCGCGACTTGGGTGTTCGGATCCCACGTGGCGGGCAGCAAGTCGGTGCGGGGATCGGGCTGTGCGGGAAGCGCAGGGGTGCCGGGCATCGGCGTGCTGGGCGTGCCACGGCTCGGCGCTCGGGTGCTGCTCGACCTCGTCGGCGGGACAGCCGTCAGCCCGGCGGTCGCGATGATCTCGGCGTCGCCTGCAAGCCTGTCCCTACCCGGCGGCTGCACCCTGCTGGTCGACCCGACCGTGGGCGCGATACTGCCGCCGTTCCTCACCAACGCGGCGGGATTCGCGTCCGTCCCGCTTTCGATCCCCGCGCTCGCGCCCCTGCGCGGCGCAACCCTCTCAGTGCAGGCCGCGGTCGCCGACCCCACCGGGCCGCTCGGGCTGCCCTGGACCAGCGCCCTGGACCTCACCATCGGCACGTGACCAGTACCGAGTCTGACTCGATTTTCTCGCTTCGCTAACAGGCTTTCGCCACCGGTGCCCGGTCGCGCTGCTGCTCGTTCGTCGGATCGCGCACCAGCCACCGCACTCCGGCGCGCAGGTCCTCGAGGATCAGATACCCCGACGGCACCAGGATCAGCGTGATCAGGGTGGCGAACAGGACGCCGAACGCCAACGACACCGCCATCGGCATCAAGAACTGCGCCTGCACGCTGCGCTCGAGCAGCATCGGGGTCAGGCTGGCGAACGTGGTCAGCGACGTCAGCAGAATCGGACGAAAGCGCGCTGCGCCGGCCTGATGCACCGCGGCGACGCGGCCGTGGCCTTCGCGCCGCCGCTGGTTGACGTAGTCGACCAGCACGAGGCTGTCGTTGACCACGACGCCGGTCAGTGCCACCAGCCCAAGCATCGAGACGATGCTCAACTCCATGCCCATGAAGACGTGGCCCCAGATGGCGCCGACCAGGCCGAACGGAATCACGGCCATCACCATCAGTGGCTGGGTGTAGGAGCGGAACGGGATCGCCATCAGGGCGTAGATCGCGATGAGCGCGACAATGGCTCCGCGCAACAGGCTGGCGAGCGTGCGCTGTTGCTCGCTGGCATCGCCCTCGAAGTCCGCGGTCAGGTCGGGGAACTCGGCGAGCAGGGCGGGGATCGCGTGCGCTTGCAGCTCGGCGACGATTTGGTTGGTGTTGGCGCGCTGGGCGTCGATGGCGGCGGTGACGTTGACCGTGCGCGCCAGATCGGTGCGGGTGATCGTCGACAGGCCGCGGTCGCGCCGCAAACGAGCGACCGTCGACAGCGGGACTGCATCGCCGGTAGCGGTGCGGATTCGCATGTCGTCGAGATCGGCCACCGAGCGCCGCGCGTCGGCGGGGTAGCGCACCATCACCTTGATGTCGTCGCGGCCGCGCTGCAGCCGCTGCGCTTCTTCACCGTAGAACCCCTGCCGCACTTGTCGGGCAACGTCGCTCAACGTCAGGCCGAGGGCATCGGCCCGCGGCAACAGCTCGAAGCGCAGCTCGGGCTTGCCGGCGCGCAGGCTGTCGGCGATGTCGACGACGCCGTCGTAGCTGGCCAGCGCCGCTTTGAGGCGGTCGGCGGCGGCGCGCAGCGTGGCGATGTCGCCGGCGGCAAGCTGCACGTCGATGTCGGGGCCGGCGCGCACGATCGTCGAGGTGAACGCGATCTCGTAGCGGTCGACGATGTCGCCGGCCAGCGCGCGCCAGCGGCGCTGGACCTCCTCGGCGGAGATCTCGCGCTCCTCGGAGGCCACCATCTGCACGTTGATCTCGCCCAGGTGCGAGCCCGACTGCGCGTCCGCCATCACTCCGGCGTTGCGCGCCATGTCGAGCTGGTAGGGCTGCTCGCCGATCGAAGTGAGGACATGGCGGAACACCGGCGCGCCGTGCTCGCGCTCGAGGTCGTCGCCGAGAGTCGTGGCGGCGGTCTCGAGCTGTCGCAGCACCGCGCGGGTGTCCGCGGCCGGAGTGCCCAACGGCAGCACCACCGAGGCCACGACGTTGTCGCCTTCGACAGCGGGAAAGAAGTCGAACCGGATCCAGCCGCCGGCCACCAGGGTCAGCGTGATCAGCAGCGTGCCGATGCCGGTCGACCAGGTCAGGTAGCGCCAGCGCAGGCACACCGCCAGCACCGGGCGGTAGACGCGGTCGACGAACGACTCGAGCCCGCGCGACAGAGGGCGCTGCAGCGCGCCCCACGCGCGTCCGACGACGGCGAAGGCCCGTCCGATTCCGCGCCTGGGGCGGGCCTCGCCGTCGGCGCGCTCGTGCGAGAGGTGCGCCGGCAGAATCAGCTTGGACTCGATCAGCGAGAACGCGAGACAGGGGATCACGATCAGCGGCACGTGCCGCCAGAGATCGCGCGCGTTGGTGTCGACGTCCAGCAGCGGAGTAAACGCCGCGACGGTCGTCATCACGCCGAACACCACGGGCAAGGCGACCAACTTGGAGCCGCGGATCGCGGCCTCGACACCGCTGGCTCCGCCCCGCAGTTGCTTGAAGACGCTCTCGCCGACGACGATGGCGTCGTCGACGACGATGCCGAGCACCAGGATGAACGCGAACAGCGACACCATGTTGATCGACACGCCGAACGTCGGCATCAGAGCGATGGCGCCGAGGAACGAGATCGGGATGCCCAGGCTGACCCAGAACGCCAGCCGGAAACGCAGGAACAGCGCCAGCACGCAGAACACCAGCAGCAAGCCGGTCGCAGCGTTGCGCACCAGGAGGTCGATGCGGCTGTTGAGGATGACAGTCTCGTCGCGCCACGGCGTGAGCGTGACGCCATCGGGAAGCTCGGCCTGTTTGGTTGCGACGTAGGCGCGCGCCGCGCCGCTGATGTCGAGCGCGCTCTGGTCGCCGACGCGGTAGACCTGCACCATGACCGCCGGTTCGCCATCGAAGCGTGCGGCGGTGTCGGCGTCGGCGAACCCGTCGGTCACGGTGGCGACCGCGCCGAGCTCGACGGTGGTGCCGTCCGGGCGGCGCAGAACCACGATGCGCTCGAACTCCTCACGACTGCGCGCCTGGCCGGCCGTGCGCAGCAGGATTTCGCCCCCGGTGGTCTTCAGCGAACCGCCGGGCAAGTCCAGCGACGATCGGCGCACGGCGGCCGCGACCGTGTCGAAGCCGATGCCGAAGCGCCGCAACGCCTCCTCGGCGACCTCGATCGAGATCTCGTCGGGTCGCACGCTGACCAGCTCGACCTGCGTGATGTCGGGCAAGCGCGCCAGCTCGTCGCGGACCTGCTGGCCGACGTTCTTGAGGGCGCGCTCGTCGAGGTCGCCGGAGATGGCGATGTTGAGCACTTGTCGGCGCAGGACGACCTCCTGCACGATCGGCTTCTCGCTCTCGTCGGGAAACGTGTCGATCGCGTCGACGCGCGTCTTGACGTCGTTCAGCATCGCCGAGGCCTCGATCCCGGGGAGCAGCTCGACGTTGACCGCACCGCCGTTCTCGGCGGCCCGCGAGGTGATGCGCTTGACGCCGGTGAGTCCTTGGACCGCCTCCTCGATCCGCTGGCAGATCGAGTACTCGACCTCGTCCGGCGTGGCGCCGGGGTAGGCGACGGTGACGGCGATGGTTTGGGCGGCGATCTCCGGGAACACCTCCTTCTTGATGACCGGCAGCATCATCAAGCCGGAGACCACGATGAGCCACATCAACAGGTTGGCGGCGACGGTGTTGCGCGTGAACCACGCGATCACACCGCGATGCTCGTTTGGCGTGGTCATCGCGGAGCTCTCGGTGCTGCGGATTCGACGCGGACTCGCATCCCATCGTGCGGCGCCAGCAGGCGCGTGACGCAGACTCGATCACCGTCGGTGAGGCCGTCGTCGATCAGCACGCGGTCGCCCTCGCGCCGCGCGACGCGCACCTGTCTGCGGGCGAGGCGATCATCGCCATCGACGATCCAGACCGCGCCGTCGTCGCCGACCGCGGCCGCGGGGAGTTCGGCCACCGCGGGCAGCGTCTTGCCCTCGATCTCGGCGAGGACGAACATGCCGACGGCCAGCGGTGGGCGCTCGGGCGCGTCGCCGCGGTCATAGGGGCGGTCGACGCGTGCGACGACGTACACCGTGCCCGTGCCGGCGTCGATCTGGCCCTCGACCCGATCCAGCCGGCCGCGCCAGTGGTGGGTGGTGCCGGCGAAGTCAGCGCGCAGCACCACCGCGGGGCCGGCGGACGCGGCGCCGCTGCCGTGGTGGTCGAGGCCGATGTCGAGGAAGGCGAGGGAGTCGTCGGCCAATGGCAGCCGCACCTCGGCGCTGTCGATCGCGTAGATGGTGGCGAGTGCGACGCCCGGCCGGACGTACTGGCCGACGTCGATGTCCTCGACGCGCACGCGGCCGGCGAACGGCGCCAAGAGAGCGGTCCGCGCGCGCTGCAGCTCCGCCAGCTGCAGCGCTGCCTGCGCCGCGGCCAACGTCGCCTCGGCGCGCGCCACTTGCGGGCCGCGCAGCACCAGCGGCGACGGCGATCGCTGTAGGCCCAAAGTCTCCCACTCGGCCCTGGCGGTCGCCGCCTCGGCCTGCTCGATCTCCAGTTGCATCTCGGCCTGGGCGACCTCGGCGCGCGCTCGCGTGACCGCGAGTTCGTAGTCGCGCGGATCGAGCTGCACGAGCACCGTGCCCGCATCGAAGAAGCCACCGCTGGCGAGCGCCGGCGCGACCGACACGACGCGGCCACCGACCTCGGCGACCAGCTCGATCTCGATCGGTGGAGTCACCGTACCCTGCGCTGCGATGCGCACCGCGTGTTCGCGCAGCGCGACCGGCATCACTTCGACGACCGGCGCGGTATCGCTCGGGGTCGCGGCCTCCGGACGCGGCCGCTCCGCCAGCAGCCATGCCGCGCCGCCGATGGCAAACGCCAGCACCAGCACGGCAGCAGTGATGTGGACGACGGTTCTCAACGGTCTGCCTCGCTCGTTGGTTTGCCGGTTCATTCCTCGACGGCGTGGGCGTCGTCGCCGGTGGGGGGTGGTGGTGGTTCGAAGCCGCCGCCGAGTGCCAGGTGCAGATCGACGCGGGTGTCGAGCAGCGCGCGCTGCACCGCGATGCGTTGCCCGGCCGCGTCCAGCGCGCGCCGCTGCGCATCGAGCACGGCGAGCAGGTCGGACAAGCCGCGCTGGTAGCGCTGCTCCGCGGTGGTGCGCGCTTCGACCGCGCGCCGCTCGGCTTCGAGCAGGGCGCTGGCGCGCTGGCGCAAGAAGGCCTCCGCCGCGAGCGCGGACTCGACTTCGGTGTAGGCCGTCAGGGCAGTACGCGCGTACGCCGCCGCCGCCTCACCGGCGCGGGCGCGGGCCAGCTCGACGTCCTTCTGCCGGCGACCGTTGGTGAGCAGCGGCTGCACGAGCCCGGCGGCCAGCTGCCAGACGTAGAAGTCGGGGTCGACGAGGTCCTCGAGCGCGCCGCTGGCAGTGCCGGCGCTCGCGGTGAGGCCGAGGCTGGGAAACAGCGCGGCGCGCGCCGCCTCGACGCGCTGGCCGGTCGCGGCCAACCGCCGTTCGGCGGCCTGCACATCGGGGCGCCGGCAGAGCAGCGCCGCCGGCAGGCCCACGGGCGGTGGCTCCGGCAGGGCCGGCAGCTGCTCCGGCGCCGCCAGCAGGCCGCGCGGGTAGCGCCCCAGCAGCGCTTCCAGCTGGCGCCGTGCCCGCGCCTGCCGCTCCCGCTGGGCGGCGCCGCCGGCGCGGCTCGCGGCGAGGCTGGCCTGCGCGAGCTGTAGGTCGAGCACCGGGCGCACGCCGTTGACGACGCGGTCCTCGACGCGCGCCGCGGTCAGCGCGAACAGCTGCTCGGTCTCGTCGGCCAAGGCGATCTGCTGGCTGGTCTCGACCAGCGCCCAGTAGGCCTTCGCAGTCTGCGCTGCCAGCGACTGCCGCGCTCCGCGCAGCTCGTGCTCGGCGGCCTGGAGCTCGGCGACCGCCGCCCGCTGGCCGGCGCGCAGCCGACCCCAGAGGTCGATCTCCCAAGAGGTCGACAACGACACGCCGAGCTGGGTGAACGTGCGCGTGAGGGTGCCACCGGTGCCGGGAATCGGCAGGCCGATGAAGTTCTGCCGCTGACGCGACGCATCGAGGCGCAGGTCCAGGGTCGGCTGCAGCGCGACGCCGGCGAGCTCGGCCTGCACCGCGGCCGCCTGCATCCGCGCGGCCGCTGCGCGCAGGTCGTGATTGTGGCGTTGGGCCTCGACGATCAGTGCCGACAGGCCGGCGTCGCCAAACCGCTGCCACCACTGTGTGTCGACGCTCGCCTCGCGGTCGGTGCTCGCCTGCCAGCGCGGTGGAATCGGCGCATTCAGCGGTGGCGGGGCTACCGGCGGTGGCGACACGGTGCACGCGCTGACCGCGAGCGCAGCGAACAGAACGCAGCGGCGCCGCGGGTGCTTCATCGGCCGGGCTCCGTTGCGGTCTTGGTCCGCACCGGCGCGCGAAACCCCGCCGCCAAGTAGGGCACCAGATGATCCAAGATCACCTCGGGATCGCGCGTGTCGCCGACCGAGTCGCCGAGTAGGCACAGTCGATGCACGTCCGCCAGGGTGTGACACATCACGCCGATCATGAAGTGGACCCGCCACGCCAGTGTTGCCGGCGGCAGCTGCGGGGTGGCGCGGGCCAGAGCGGCGAGCAAACGGTCGCGGACTTCCTCGAATTGCGAAACGACCGGTTGCCAGTGAGCACCGGGTTCTGTGTAAGTGCGGCCGGCGAGCCGCATGAAGGTCGGTCCGTCCGGGTCGCGCACCAACCGCAGCGCCGGCGCCAAGAACACCTCCAACACCTCCTCCAACGTCGGCTCGGTCTGGGCGCGCTCGAGTGCGTCGAGTCCCTCGATGCGGGCGCGATTGATCGGCGCGATCCGGCGCTCGAACACCGCCTGCCACAGCGCTTCCTTGGAGCCGAAGTGGTAGTGCACCGCGGCGAGGTTGGCCTCGGCGCGGGCGGTGATCGCGCGCAGGCTGGTGGCGGCGAAACCGTGATCGGCGAAGAGCGCTTCGGCGGCGTTGAGGATGCGTTCGCGGGTGTCCTGGGCAGGATTCATGGACCGGATTGGAGTCAAACGTTCGTTTGAAACGTACGCATGATTCGGCTCGCGGTCACCCTGCCCGATAGAGGAAAAATTGCCGGTTCGCGGAGGCCTCGGGATGGCCGCGCCGCCGATTCCCGGTCACATTCAGCGCGGTCCCGGCATTCGGACCGGCACCGCCGATGGCCTCTACCGCCCACTCTTCCACCGACGTCGACCTGTTGTTGGCGCAGACCGATTGGCTGCGCCGGCTGGCGGGGCGGTTGGTGGCCGACGCGGGCGCCGCCGACGACCTCGCCCAGGATGCGCTCGTCGCCGCCCTCGAGCACCGGCCGCGCACGGGTGGATCGGCGGAGCAGCTGCGCGCGTGGTTGGGCCGGGTCGCGCGCAACACCGCGCGGCTGCAGTACCGCCGCCTGGTGCGGCGCCGGGCGCGCGAGCGCTTCACCGCCCGGCCCGCGGCGGTGTCTTCGACCGCCGAAGTGGTCGCGCACGGCGCGCAGCTGCGGGCGGTCCTGGACGCCGCGCTGGCGCTCGCCGAGCCGTACCGCAGCGCGGTGCTGCTCGCCTACCAAGAGGGCTTGGCGGCGCCCGAGATCGCGGTGCGCACGGGGGTCACGCCCGCCGCCGCGCGCCAGCGCGTGTCGCGCGGCCTGGCGCGGATGCGCGCGCGCCTCGACGCACAGCACGGCGGCAAACGACAACGTTGGGCGCGCGCACTGGCGCCGGTGGCGGTCGCCGGCCCGGCGCGGGGTGCGCTGCTGGGAGTCAGCTTGATGTCGACCAAAGCTCTCGTCGCGGTTGCCGCGGCGGTCTCGTTCGCCGTCCTGGTCTGGTGGTGGCCTGAACGGCCTGCAGCAGGAGGGATGGGGTCGCCGGTCGGCGTGCCCGACTCGGGCACTCTGGTCGCGGTCGAGGACCTGGTCGATGACGCCGAGGAAACGGTCGATGCGCCACCCCGCGTGCGCGCCGCGGGTTCGCCCGCCGCCGGGGGGGCGGAGCGTCCGGTGCGCGGCCGCGTGGTTTCCTCCGTGACCGAGTTTCCGGTGGCCGGCGTGGAAGTGGTGCTGCCGGACTCGGAGGAGCTGACGGCTCGGGTCGGGGTCGCGCCGTTGGCGGTCACCGCCGCGGACGGCCGCTTCGAGGTCGTGCTCGACGACGGCGAGACGGCCGGCCTTCTTCTGCAGCACGACCGCCACTTCGACTTGCACGTGGACGACGTCGCGCTGAACGAACGTGGCGACGGAGAACTCGTCGTACGGCTGACGCCGCTGGGCACGCTCGCGGTGCGCGTGGTCGACGCGCAGCGCCGGCCGCAACCCGGCGTGGACGTGCGCTACAGCATCGACCTGACCGTCGGCTCCGAGCGGCAACGCTGGGATTGGCGGCGGACGCTGTCGGCTGGTCAGACCGACGCGGAGGGCGCGGTGGCGATCGACGGGCTGCCGGTGGCGATGCCGATCGACGTCGTCGCCGGCGGTTCGTGGGCGGGCGCCACCCTGGTGGTCATCAACCCCGCCGTCGGGCACGCCGAGGTCGAGATCGTCGCCCCGCGTTGGGGGCGACTGGTCGGCCGCGTGCAGTGGCCGGACGGCACGCCGGCGGAGGGCGTCGCGCTGTCGTGGCACGGGGGTTACACGGCGGAGGGCAACCCCGGCCACGCCACCGTTGGCGCGGACGGCCGGTTCGAGTTTCCCGCCCTCTCGCAGTCGCGCGGAGTGCTGCTGTTCGACCGTGGCACCGCCTCGCCGGTCGCTGCCGAGGTGCGCGCCGGCGAGGTGACGGACGTCGGTGTTGTCGAAGCGGCGCGGCCGGTGCTGGTCCGCGGGCGCGTGACCGCGGACGGTGCAGTGCCGCAACGATTGGCGGTGCTGGCCTGCCGCGATGGCGCGGTCCTGGCCGAAGCCGAGGTCAGGGGCGACCGATTCGCGCTGGAGGTCGCGCCGGGTCCGGTCCTGCTGATGGTGACGCGTGGCCATTGGTGGGATCCGACGCTGCCGTTCCAGGGCCAACCGCTCGTCAGCGCGACGGTCGACGCGCCGGCCGAAGGCGTCGAGCTTCGTCTGCCGGCGGCCGGCGCGCGCTTGCTGGCGACCGTCGATGGCATCGTCGACGGCACTGCCGTCGACGTCGGAGTGATGGCCGCCGACCCTGAGCAATACTGGTACGGGCCGCGGCTGTTGCGCAGCGGTGCACAGGTGGTCACCGACGCCGAAGTGGCGTCGCCCCCGGTCGGCGCGGGCGAGTATCGGCTGTACGTCCGCGCCGGGGAGCGCAGCGGCTACTCCGCGCCGGTCGCCGTCGACAGCGAAGACGTCGACGTCGGCACCGTGCGCTTGGGGACTGCAACGGTGCGCGGCGAGGTCCGCGACGCATCGGGCCAGCCGCGAATCGGCCTCACGCTGAAGCTGAGCGGAATCGATCGCGACCATCGAGTCGCCGTGACCGACGACGATGGAGCCTTCGCGTTCGTCGACGTCGAAAGTGGTCCGTGGCAGTTGGGAGTCGAGGCCGGCAGCACGTCCCACGTCGAGGGGCGGGTGCTCCACCTCTGCGCCGGCGACATGGTCCGGCTCGACCTTACGTCTGCACCGACGGCGACTCTGGCGGGGGCAGTGGTCACCGCTGGCGACCCGAGTGGCGTCTCGGTGCGGTTGCAGCGCAACGGCACCAACGATATCTGGAGTGCGACGACTGGCGCCGACGGTCGGTTCTCGTTTGGCGACCTGCAGCCGGGCAGCTACCGGCTGTGGGTGCGCGGCGGGATCACCCTCAACGTCGCCCTGCGCGCCGGCGAGGTCACCGATCTGCGGTGTCCGGTGGGGCTCGAACTCGAAGACCTCGAGCTTCGCGATGCCAGCGGCCCGCGTGGCGACATCGATTCGCTGTTCGTCGCCGAAGTCCCGGGCGCGGCCGGCGCGCCGCTGTTGTGGCATCACGCCGAGCAGGTCGATCGCGGTCGTTGGCGCGTGTCGCTGCCGGCCGGTCGCGTGCTGGTGCAGGCCGACGTCTGGGGACTCGGCAACAACCAGCTGCTGCTGTTCGACGCGGTGCCCCGGCGCGACGCTTCCGTCGCCGTCGTGCGGCTGCCCGAGACCGGCATCGCCCTGCATACTCCAGGCGGCGCGCGCCGGCTCCAGGCACCACCGCCGGCCGCCTACTTGGTGTCTCTCGGTGGAGTCGAGATCGACAGCTCTTGGGGCATGCCCGCCGAGCTGCAACAACGCGTCGATGCCAGCGGGCGCGTGCTGTTTCCGCACGTGCCCGCCGGCGCCCGGGTTCGCCTCGAGGGCGTCGACGCGGCCGGCAAATGGCGTGAGCACCACGTCGTCGTCGGTGCGCAGGGGTGGACCGCGGTGCAGTGGTGAGCGGGCCGCGGTGGCTGCCGCCGGGCGAGTGCGGTAAATTGCCACGGTGCCCGCCCCCGAAGGAGAGATCACCGCGATCCTGAGCCGCATCCGCGAAGGAGATCGGGATGCGTTCCAGCAGCTGTTTCCCGTGGTCTACAGCGAGCTGCTGAGCATCGCCGCGGGCAAGGTGTCCGGGGAGCAGTTCGGCCACACACTGCAGCGCACCGCGTTGGTGCACGAGGCCTATCTCCGGCTCAGCCGGTGCAGGCACGGTTGGAACGACCGCACGCACTTCTTTCGCGTCGCCGCGGTGGCGATGCGCTCGGTGCTGGTCAACCACGCCCGCGATCGCAAGCGGCAGAAGCGGGGTGGCGGCGTGACTCATTTGCCCTGGCACGACGACGTCGCGCGGGTCGAGGCGAGGACGCTGGACCTATTGGGACTGGACGACGCTCTGCACCGGCTGCACGAGATCGATTCGCGTCAGGTGCAAGTGGTGGAGCTGCGCTTCTTCGCCGGGCTGACCGTGGACGAGACTGCCGAGGTGCTGGGTGTCTCGGCGCGCACGGTGCAGTCGGATTGGCGATTGGCGCGCGCCTGGCTGTTTCGCGAGCTCAACGGCGGCTCCTCGACGGAGATCGATTGACGGCGATGGATCGCGCGCGCTGGCTGGGCATCCGCGACCTGTACCACCGGGCTCTGGAGACGCCTGAGCCCGACCGCCTGGCCTGGCTGCGGCGTCAGGCCGTCGATGAGCGCCTGCGCCGTGAAGTCGAATCGCTGATCCAGGCGGACTTGCGGGCCGGGACGTTCCTCGAGCCTGTCTCGCTGCGCGGGCTCGGTGCCGCCGCTGGCGCCGCCTTTCCGGAGGTGTTGGCCGAGGGTGCGCGGGTCGGCAGCTATGAGATTCGCGGTGTCCTCGGGGCCGGCGGCATGGGAGTGGTCTACCTGGCCGAGCAACCCCATCCGCGCCGCTTGGTGGCGCTCAAGCTGATCCGGCCGGGCCTGGCCTCGCCGCGCATGCTGCGGCGCTTCGAGCATGAGGCCGAGGTGCTCGGTCGGCTGCAGCACGCCGGGATCGGGCAGATCTTCGAGGCCGGCGTGCATCTGTCGGCCGGGCCGCACGGCGGCGAGGAAGTGGAGCAGCCGTTCTGCGCGATGGAGCACATCGAGGGCCCGGCGCTGACCCAGTACGCCATCCTCAACGAGCTCGACTTGGCTGCTCGCGCGCGGCTGTTCGTCCGCTTGTGCGAAGCCGTCGACCACGCGCACCGGCGCGGTGTGCTGCACCTCGACCTGAAGCCGAGCAACATCCTCGTCGTCGATGACGCACGCTATGGCGAACCGCAGCCCAAGGTGCTCGACTTCGGCGTGGCGCGCATCACGGACGCGCCGGACAAGGAGGTCGACGGCGGCTTCGTCGGCACGCCGGCCTACACCAGTCCCGAGCAGATCCCGCCCGTGGGTGTCGACCTGGACGCGCGCGCCGACGTTTTCAGTCTGGGGGTCGTGTTCCAGCAGCTGTGCTGCGGCAAGCTGCCGTACGAAGTCGCAGGGTTGTCGCCGGGCGAGATCTTCGCGTTGCGCCGGACCACGCCGGCGCGGCGGCTCCGGGCACTGGACCCGCGCGCGCCGGCCGATCTCGATGCGATCGTGAGCAAGGCGCTGTCCATCGACCGCGACGCGCGCTACTCCAGCGCGCGCGAGCTCGCCGAAGACGTGCAGCGCTTTCTCGATCACCAGCCGGTCTTGTGTCGCGTCAACTCCTCCAGCTACCTGCTGCGCAAGCTGGTCGCCCGCCACCGCCTCGCAGCCGGGTTGGTGGCGCTCTTGCTGCTGGTGTTGGTCGGAGCGGTGGCCGTGATCCGTTGGCAGCGCGACGAGGCGCGTGTCGCTCGCGATGCCGCCGAGCAGGTCGCGGCGGTCATGGAGGGCGTGATCGTTGAGGTCGATCCGGACCGCGGCGGTAGCCGGCTGATGCGCAGCATGTTGGAGCGCAGCTCCGCTCTCCTCGATGGACGGCTGGACCAGTCGCCGGTGACGCGCGCCCGGTTGTTGGCGGCGATGGGCCGGGTGCACGGCAAGTTCCAGGAGTTCGATCGCGCCATCGCGCTGTACGAGGAGGCGGTTGCGCTCACCGACGCGGCATACGGCCGTGATCACTCGAGCATGGCGACAGTGCTGGCCGGCTTCGGGCAGGTGCTCGAGGCCGCCGGGCAGGACGACGAAGCGGTCGCTCACCTGCGTGAAGCCCTGCGCATTCGGCGGACTCAGCTCGCGCCCGACGACCCATTGATCGCCGAGACCCACGCCAAGCTCGGGGCCGTTTATCACTACTCGGGTCAGGCCGACGCCGCAATCGAACAGCTGGAGGCGGCGTGCCGGGTCGCGCGGTCGCGGTTCGGCGACCAGTCCCCGGAGCACGCGGAGCGAGAGGCTGATCTCGGCTTCTCGATGGTGATGAACGGCAGGCCGACGGAGGGGCTCGAGTTCCTGCAGCGCGCGCTGGTGGTGCAGCGGCGGACGGCCGGGCACGAGGAGAACATGCTGCGCACGATGCAGGGGGTGGCGCATGGGCTGCACGCCACCGGCCGCACGCGCGAGTGTGAGGAGGTGTTGGCCGAGCGGGCTGCGTTCGCCGAGGAGTTCTTCGATGTCGGCGATCCCCGTCTTGCCGGCATCCTACACGACTACGGCACGGTGTTGTCATGGCGCGACTTGGTCGCCGGCATTGCCGTGCTCGAGCGTGCCGTGCGGACGCGACGGCTGGCGTACGGCGATGGGCACCCCGAGGTCGCGCTCAGCCTGCAGAATCTGGCCGCGGCGGTGTCGAAGAGCGGCGACCACGCGCGCGCGGTGGAGCTGATGGAAAAGGCCGTGGAGTCACGCCGGGCCTTGGGTGAGTTGCGTTCGCTCAACGACGCGCTGGTCAATCTCTCCCTCAACTACGTGCGCGCCGGGCGCCTCACCGACGCCGAGCGCACCGGCCGCGAGGCGCTCGAGAGTTTGCAGCGGGAGAGCCCGTTGCGGCCCGCGCGCATCGCGACCGCGCGCCAAAACTACGCCCAGGTGCTGATCGATAGCGGCGATCCTGCCGGTGCCGAACAGCAGCTGCGCGCCGCCCTCGAGGGCTATGACGAGGGCGACCACGCGCGGGGCGGAGTCATGAGTCTGCTGGCCGGATTGCGCCTGGCGGCGGGCGACTTCGGCGGATCGGTGGAGCTCTCCGACGCGGCCATCGAGATCTATCGCGCAGGGCAAGCGGATCCCTATGCGTTTGCGCACGTCCTGCTGGGCAGCGCGCGGGCGCGGATGGAGTCCGGTGACTTCGATACCGCGCGGGCGCACCTGGAGGAGGCGCAGCAGTTGGCCGAGAGTCTGGATCCGCGCGGAGCAGTAGTGGCCGCCGTGCTGCGCGCCCGCGCGCGGCTCGAGTGGGAGAGCGACGCCCCGCAGCGTGCGCGGGCGCTGCTCGCCGAAGTGGACCAGCTCGGCGTGGCCTCGCCCGCCGAGGGCTCGCTGGCGCAGGCCGACCTGCTGTTCTTGGCCGGCGCTCTGGCGCGCGCCGACGATCCCGACCTGGCGCTGGAGGCGCTGCAGTCGGCGCTGCGCATCTACGAGGACGAGGCGCCGCGCGGGTGGCAGGTGGCGCGCGCCCGGCACGAGCTGTCGTACGTGCTGGTCGATCGCGGCGAGGTCGACGAGGGAGAGCAGCTGCGCCGTGCCGCGGCGGCCGAGCTGACGCGCATCTACGGCGCCGCGCACCGGTGGGGTGCCACCGATCGCCGGTAGACGCTGCGCACGGCGGGCTCTTGCCGGCCGGGGTGACCCATGGCAAGGTGGCGACCGTGTTGCTCAGGAACTTGGAGAGGCTCCTCGCCGGGATCGGCGAGGACGACCGCGTTCCGGGAGGGTTCGATCGACGCGCGCGAGGTCGTGCAGATCTGCTGAATGCCGGGATGCGGCGCGCGGCGCCGATCGCCGGCAGGCGCTCAGCCGATCGCGGCGGGCGGACCGAGGTGCACTGCCGCGCGGACTGCGCGATCGAGCCGGTCGGCCGGTCGGTCACTGCACCACCGCGCCCGCCTGGCCCCGCAGCTGGCCGTCGGCATCGATCCACGAGTTGAGCACGATGCCGGTGATCGGGTCGGTGAGGCGCTGGATCAAGGTCGCGCCGAGCGGACCCGCCATCGCCGGATTCTGCGCGCCGGTGCGCAACGCCGCGCCGCCACCGGGGGCCAACAACACGTGGTTGCTGGAGCCGGTCGACGCGCCGCTGCCGTCGACGATGCGGTCGAGGTTGTAGAACACTCTGGCGGGGTCCCAGATGGATGCCGGCGCGACGCCATTGCAGCCGGCGCGGTTGACGTTGTTGTCGAGCGGGTTGGTCGGACAGCCGTTCTGATCGAACAGGAACAGACCGCTGCCGAGTCCGGCGACCATGTGCACCCAGAGCGGCGAGTCGAGCTGGTTGCTCGGGTTTTGGCCGAAGTGCTGGCGCAGCTGGTTGAAGTCGAGGCTGCTGAAGTCGCCGTTTGCCATCGCGGTGCGGAACGCGTCGTAGGCGGCACCGTGCGTGGCGAGCGCGTTGTCGGTGAGGTGGCACGCGACGCAGTAGCGCGGGCCCTCGTCGGTGGCAGTCACGCGGCCGCGGATCGAGTGCGCCATCATCGCGTTGTGGCTGAGCGATGGGTGCCCGGTCGCGGGGTTGGCGCCGCCGCCGTTGCGATCGGAGAACGCCATCGTCCGGCTGCGGTTGCCGTTGAGATCTTCGTAGGTGAAGAACGTCTTGGTGTTGGCGCAGACCTGCTCGATCCGGTTGCGCGGCCCCACTCCGAGCTGGAAGAACACCGGCGACTGGTAGACGAAGTCCGCCTCGCGCTCGCGGAACACGATGCGCTGGCCGGTGATGTTGCTGAAGTTGTTGCCGGTGTCGTAGTCGCCCTCGAGGTGGCAGCCCATGCAGGTGTTGGTCCACGCCGAGTGGCACGACGCGCAGCTCATGGTGTCCGCGTGGCTGAAACCCGACGCCGCGACGCCGTTTTGCAACGGTCCGATGCCGGTGTTGGGGTCGCCGTCGGCGCGTCCCATCGCGTAGCTGGCGCGCGGGCTGTAGACCGGCTGGTTGTCGAACGGATCGCGCACGCCACTGTCGACCACGGTGTCGCGGGTTTGCGGCACGAAGTGGCGACGTCCGGTCACACGGCTCGTCAGGTAGAAGTGGCCGTCGCTCTCGCGCACGACGTGCGGCAGGGGGTTGCCGGCGGTGTCGACCGCGACCTGCGCGGCGGCGCCGGCGTAGGTCGTGCCGGCGACCGTGCTGGCGTGGCTGTCGACGCTGCCGTGGCAGCTCTCGCAGGCGATCGCCACCGCCTGCTCCATGCGGCTCAGGATGCGGTCGCCGGCTGGGTCGCCGGGAACGCCGCCGTGCAGGTCGTGGGTCCCGTGGCAGTCGATGCAGCCCATGCCGGCCTCGGCGTGCACGTCCGGCGGCGTGTCGTCCCGGCCGTCACCGTCGTAGTCCTCGAACGCGATGTACTGATGGTGATTGCGGCCGTTGAAGGTGCGGTTGCCGACGGCCGGATCGAACAGCCGAGTGTCGTCGCGGGTGTTGACGAAGGACTGCGGGTTGGCCGGGTACTGCACCCCGTTGCGCAGATCCTGGTTTTGATCGAGTCGAATGCCCCAGTACTGCATCACCGTGCGGTTGGAACCCTGGTGGCAGCCGGCGCAGGTGTGATCGTCGATGCCCTCGATGCGTTCGCCGTTGGGCAGATCGCGGCGCACGCTGGCGATGCGGTGGGCGCGCACGTGGCTCAGCTCGGGCGGATCGATGTCGTCCGGGTCCAGCGGCTCGTCCTTGGGCACGTTGGGATCGAGGCTGCGGCTGCGGCCATCCAGGCTGTACGGCATGTGGCACGCCGTGCAACCCGACGAGCGGAAGTCACCGTAGCGGTTGTTGGCGCCGGCGCTGCCGAGGTGGCAGTCGCCACAGGTGAACGCCACTTGCTCCTGGTAGACGTGCGCCAGCGGCGAGTCGAGCTGCACCGAGTTGTCGGGGTTGAGGTAGTTGTGCAGCAGCAGCGCGTCGTAGTTCTGATTGCGGAACATGCTGTTCGGCGCTTCGACACCGTGCACGCTGTGCACCGGATACTCGGCCAGCCGGCCGACGCGGCCGACCTCTGCCGGGGCGCTGGCAAACATGTCGTCCTGCACCGCCCGGAAGCCGAGATCGGCGGCGGTGTCGTGGTAGAGGCCGCGGTTCTCGGCAACCTGGTTCTCGATGCCTGCGGCGTAGGTGGCGCCGGACAGGACGCCGGCTTCGGTCGCCAACAGGCTGTGCGCGACGGCGTCCGAGTGCGGAGCGTGGCATTGTCCGCATCCGCGGTTGGCTTGAGTGACGCGCAGATCGCCGGGGTTGACGAACTGCAGGTAGTCGAGGGCCGTGTAGGTGACCCCGTTCACCGTGTAGTCCGGGTACTTGTCGACGCCGGTCAGGGTGAGGCGGTTGAAGTAGGCCTCGCGGTCGGTGCGCCACTGCTCGCGGTCGCCGATCTCGGGCGGCGGCGGCACGTGGCTCTGCGCGCGGTCGGCGCCATTGGGGTTGCCGCCGTGACAGGTGGTGCACTGCAGCTGCTCCGCGCCGGGGAAGGGATGAGGATCCTCGAGCCCGGGGCCGGCGTAATCGTCGGCCTGCGAGCCGTTGTGGCACTGCATGCATGACTGCGCACTGGCGGCAAACTGCACCCGGCCGTCGGTGTCGCCGCAGCCGGTGAGCAGCGCGCCGGCCAGCAGCAGCGCGAGCCGCCCGGCCGGCAAGAGACCAGAATCGATGTGCGTCATGGTCGTCCTCGATCGAGACCGCGCCGGCGGGCGCAGTGTCGGAGAATTGGACAGATCTTCTTCGGCAAGCCGTGCGCCGCGCCTGTCCTCGCGCCCGCGCCGGGTCTCAGAGCGGGACCGCTCCAGTGTTCAGCGCACCCGAGCATGGCTCCAGCGGGTTTGAGGGTGGCAGCGATCGCACCGCTGTACCCAGCCGAGCGGCACGTGCGGTGGGTTCTGCGTCGCGGCCGCGTCCAGCGCGTGGCAGGTCGAGCACTCGTGGTCGATCGGCTGGAAGTTGCCGACGAACGAGCCCGGGTGGCAGCGGTGGCAGGACACCGCCAGGTGGGCGCCGGTCAGCGGAAAGCGCGTGCGCGCGTGCAGCTCGATCTGCCCGGTGGGATGCCACGTTTGCTCGCCGTGGCAATCGGTGCAGGTCGGACCGAGATCGCCGGAGTGCACGTCCTCGTGGCATCCGGCGCAGCCGCGCGCGGCGAAGTCGGCCACCGGTCCGCGGTCGTTGTGACAGCGCAAGCACTGCGCCGTCGCATGCGCGCCGTGCAGCGCCACCCCGGTGTGCGCCTCGTGATCGAAGTCGAAGTCGTCGACCAGCTGGTGCCACGAATCGCCGACGTGGCACAGCGTGCAATCGCCGGGAAAGGTGTCGTGCGGTAGAACTGGCCCGAGGCCGCTCCACCATCGATGCACCGCCGCGTCCGGTGTTCGCTGCACGGCGCAGGCGATGACCGTGTAGGCGATCGCCGCGGCGAGCATCGGCCAGCGCAGTCGGCGTCGAGGCGAGGGGTGGTTGTTGTGCATGGGTGCCTCGCTCAGAAGCTCCGGTCGACGTGGATGCCGACCGACCAAGAGGTGTCTTCGTCCCAGAACAAGGCCTGGGCCGACAGCGACAGCACCGCGCCGGCGGACAGCAAGAACGTGCGCGCGCAGTGCGCGCGGTGCTGGAACAAATCGTCGGCGTCGTCGTCGAAGCCGCGCAGATGGTGGTGGGACAGCTCGTACAGCGCCTCCCACGAGCCGTTGTCGTCGTGCACGCCGTAGCGCACGCGGCTGCCGATCACCGACGAGAACTGTCCGGCGTTGCCGAAGACGGCCAGCTCCAGCCGACCCCGCTCGGACCACACGCCCTGTGCATCCACGCCGGTCTCGATCGCGGCGCCGTCGTCGTCCTCGTCGTCCCAACCGCTGATGCTGAGCCGAACGCGACGGCCGGGCGAAGTGACGCGCCAACCGCTGAGCGTCAGCCGGTCATATCGATAGTCGCGCAGCTCGGGCGCGGTCGGCAGCGGCACGAACTCGACGCGCAGGATCTCGGGAAAGCGAACCCGCCGGTAGGTGGCGTCGATGCCGCTGCCGCTCTGCCAGCGGCGCGTCAGCGAGACCAGCGCTTGGCTGATCTCGGGGCCACTCCCCTTGGTGTCGTCGCGGCCGTAGTAGAAGTCGACCCACGCGCTGGCGTGCGCCTGCCAGCCCTCGTCGGGCAGGTAGCGCGACTTGAGCACGACCAGGTCGCGGTCGGTCTTGCCGTGGTGCAGCGTCTTCTGGTACGCGGCCGCCGCCGTGAATCGCTCGCGCGTGTCCGCGGCCCATTGGTAGTAGATCGAGGCCTGCAGGTCGGCGAAGGAATCGAACTCGTCGTCGAGCTCGGGCAGGTAGCCGAAGCTGGCGCCGAACCGCTGGCCGTCGGCGCCGCGGTGGCTCACCTGGGCACCGTCGACGACCCCGAGCTCGGGGAGGTCGTCGTGCAAGAAGCGGCCCACCTGCCAGCGCGTCGGCTGAAACCGGGTGCCGCCCCGGGCGTAGCTCAACCGGTGCGCCAGCAGGTCGAGGCCGTCGGTGTCGTCGTGCTCGGTCTTCGCCTCGAGCTCCGCGTCCAGGAACAGTGCGCCGCCGCGGCCGAACGGGTTCTCGATGTCGAACTCGACACCGGCCCGGGCGAAGCTGTTGTCGAACGAGTCGTAGCTGTTGTGATCGATCGCTCCCGCGAGAGCGACGCGGCCGCGCATCCGCCGCGGCCGCTCCGCCGGCCGCACCGGTCGCACCTGAGCCAGCAGCGGCATACCGGCCCGCCAGTCTGGGTCGCGGTTGGTCCAGCGCGGATCGCCGGCCTGCGGTGCATCGGGCGTGTCCGGAGCAGTGGGGGGCGGCGGGCGCGGGGTCGGGTCGTTGCGCGTGGGCGGCTGCGCCGACGGCGGGGGGGCGAGGCGCGAAGCCGGAATGCGTACCTGGCCGCGAGCCCCGACCGGCACGCGCGCGCCACTCTCGTGCAGCTCGACGATGGCGCTGCGCTCGGCCAGCTGGATCACCGTGCCGCGCAGCGTCGCACCGTCACGCGGCACGATCGTGATGATGTCGCCGTTCGCCAGCCCGTCGCGCTGGCCGCGGTCGATGATCACCTGGCCACCGGGTCGCGCCGCGGTGACGCGCAGCGCCAGCTCGTGCAGTGCGCCGGGCTGCTGCGCGCCGAGAACGGGGGCTGCCAGCGCGAGCAGCAGCAGACCGAGCCAGAGGTGAGCGGTGGGCGTCATGGTTGGCGGCGCCGCCGGCGGCGCAGTGGGTCGTAGTGCTCGCGGTGGCAGTCGGTGCACTGGTGCGCGATCGGTCGGTAGCGGATCACGCCGTCGTTGCCTTGTCCGTCGGCGAGGTGGCAGGCGGCGCAGTCCAGCGCGCGGTGCTGCGCGCCGAGCGCGAACGCGGCATCGCGTTCGTGGTCGAAGCGCGACGCCGCAAAGGCGGTGGCCGGGTCGTGGCAGCGCTGACAGTCGGTGCGACCGGCGGCGTCGTCGAACTGGCCGCCGTGCGGATCGGTGTGGCAGTCCGCACACGCCGTGCCCCGCGCGCGGTGCCAGGTGCGGCCGTGGGCGTCGGCCGGCACCATCGGCGCATGGCAGGTCGAGCACGCGGCCTGTGCGTGCGCACCGGTCAGGGCAAAGCCGGTCCACTGGCCGTGGTCGAAGCCATGTGGAAGCGCGCGGAACGAGCTGTCGGCGTGACACCGCGCGCAGTCCGCCCTGCCCTCGACGGTCGCCGGCAGGCCGGGTCCGTCGAAGCCGCCGCGGTGCGGGTCTCGATGGCAGCTGTGACACCCCTCGAACGCGCCGAAGTGATCGGCGACCCGACCGAGCGTGCGGCCGCTGGCGTCCGGGGTCGCGCTGCGCGGGTGGCAGCTCTCGCAACCGGCCTGTTGGTGGGCACCGCCGACCGCGAAGCCGGTCCAGGCGCCGTGGTCGAAGCCTTCCCGCAGCGCGGGGTGCGCGAAGCCGTGCGTGGTGTGACAGTGCGCGCAGCGCCCGTGCGGCGGCCGGTCGATCGCCGCGTCGAACCGGTCGAACTGGCCGCCGTGCGCGTCGCGATGGCAGTCGGCGCAGCGCGTCGAGGTGCCGGCAAAGCGCCGCACGCCGTCGCCGTCCGCAGTGTGGCAGTCGGCGCAGGCGAGGTCCTGGTGGGCGCCGTCGAGCGGCAGCGCTGCGCCGGCGTGTCGTTCGCGGTCGAAGGCGGGCGGTGCAAAGTGGTCGCGGTCGTGGCACGCCCGGCAGTGCCGCCCGGCGTCGGCACCGGTCTGGAAGCGGCTGCCGGCGAACTGGCCGGCGTGCGGGTCCGCGTGGCAGCGGTGGCAGTCGTCAGCGGTCCGGCCCGGGTGCCGGGTGGCGAAGTCGGCGGCGTCGGGTGCATGGCACCGGGCGCAGTCGACGTCTTGGTGCGGTCCCGCCAGGGCAAAGCCGGTGGCCGCGTGTTGCGCCGGTGTGAGCCGCTCCGCCTCCCGCCAGTCGTGGTGCTCGTGCCGGTGGCAGTCGGCGCAGGCGTTGCCGGCCGGTCCGCCGTGCTGTGCAGCGGCGGCCTCGGCGAACGGCTGTGTGTGCGGTGAGGCGTGGCAGTCGTCGCAGCGGCGGGGCGTGCCGACGTTCTCGGCGCGTTCGAGCGCGTGTGCGCTGCCGGCCGCGTGGCAGGTGCGGCAGTCGAGGGCGGCGTGGGCGCCCGCCAACCGCAGATGCCGGTCGTGGCCGGCCGCGCGGTGCTCGGTGAACGCGGCCTGCGTGTGGCAGGCCGCGCAGTCGCGGTGCATGCGGCCTTGGTGCGGGTCTTCGTGGCAGCTGGCGCAGGTCGCGTCGAGGCCGGTGTATCGCTGCGCGCCGGCCGGCAGCACGGCGGTGTCGGCGTGCGCGTGGCAGGCCGCGCACTCGAGCTCCTGGTGCGCGCCGCCCATGGCGAAGCCGACGCTGTGGTGGTCGAAGCCTTCGCGGCCGTCGAAGCCCGCGGCAACGAAGCTCTGCCGGTTGACGAGGGCGAAGGACGCGCCGTGGTGCTCGCTGTGGCAGCGCGCGCACGCCGCCGAGGCGGCCTGGCTCGAGCGGCCGTGCAGCCCCTCGCCGTCGACTCGCTGCGCTTCGATGTCGTCGTGGCACTGTAGGCAGGACTGCGTCATGTCGGAGAACCAGCCGCCGTGGCACTGCGCGCAGCTGCGGTCGCCGGCCAGGTCGGGGTGGGCGCCGTGTACGGTCGACAGCGTGCCGGGGGCGACGCGGTCGAGATCGCCGATCACCAGCGCGCCGACCGCGACCGCCGAGAGCACCGCGATGGCGACGCCGGCGTGGCGCCGCAACCAGGGGTCGCTCGGCTGGCGGGGTCGTGCGCGGGTCATCGCTCCGCTCCTGCGCCGAGCGGCGCCGCGGCGTCACCGGCGCCGTAGGCGAGCGCGTAGAACACGTGCACGGCGAGCAGCAGCAGCATCAGCACCGCGACCCAGCGGTGTAGCCAGCGCCAGGTCGACAGCAGCGCGCGCACGTCCTCGAAGTGCGCTGCGGTCACTGCGAGGTGGTGCGCGCGGCGGGTCAGGTCGATGGTGCGCGCGATCTCGGGTGGGGCGACGCCGTGCTGGGTTCCCTCGTGTCGCAGTCCGCTGATCGTGCGGCGCAGCGAGCGCTGCGCGGTGAGCAGACCGAATGCCCGGCCGGCGAAGCCCGCCCGCCAGCGGTGGCGTTCGACCGATTCCTCGACCGCCCGCCGCGCCGACCGGCGCAGGTCGACGGCGGCCGTGCTCCAGTCTTCGCTGCTGCTCTCGAGCTCCGCCTTGACCTCGTCCAGCCGCAGCTCGCGGCCGTTGGCGGCGCGCGGCAACCATGCGTAGAAGTAGCGGCCGATCGCGCCCGAGACGACAAGTGCGAGCAAGGCCCACAGCGCGTGGCCCCCGGGTGTGTCGCGCGGGGCCAGGGCGGCGTGCAGGACCGCGCACAGCAGCGCCAGCACGCCGGTGGCGACGTGGCTGGTCATCCACAAGCGCAGGCTGCCGAGGCGCAGGTGGAAGCGCTCGGTGCGCCGCGCCAGATAGGCCAGGTTGGTCGCGATCAGTGCGACCGCGGCGATGCCGAACGCGAGGCCCGCGCCGCGACCAGGCCGCAGCCACTCGTGAAGGTCGTGGGTCGGCCGTTCGGCGGTGGCCAAGCCATAGTAGTCGACGTGCCACAGCACCCACGCCGTGGCCAGCGCCAGCAGTGCTGCGGCCGTGATCGCCGCGTTGCGGATGCCGGCGCCGCGCGGTTGCGCCGCGGCGGGCGGCGGCCGCAGCTCCGGATTGCACGAGACCCCGGCGGCGGCGAGCAGCGCTGCCGGCGGCGTGCCGCCGAGCATCGCGAACACGCGGTGCACCGCCAGCCTGCCCCGCCGGATGCCCTCCGCCGTGCGCCGTTCGAGCTCGACGTGGTCCTCGGTGATGCCGCGGATCTCGGTGCTCATCAACAGCCGCAGCCGGCCGCGCTGCGCGAGGTCGTGCAGGCGCTGCTCGTTGGCGCGGCGCATGCGGTAGAAGTGCGGTTTGCGGTAGGCCAGGTGCACACGGTTGCCGGGTTGCTCGGCCAGCGCGATCGCGGTCTCCGCTGCGCTGTCGCCGCCACCGACCACCAGCAGCGCGCGGTCGCGCAAGGACTGCGCGTCGAGCAGGCCATAGGCCACCGACGAAGCGTCCTCGCCGGGCACGTCGAGCCGCGCCGGCGTGCCGCGGCGGCCGATCGCCAGGCAGACCGCGCGGGCGCGCACTTCGGCGGAGTTGCCGCGCACCCGCAGGCTGCCGTCGGCGTCGCGTTCGACCGCCTCGACGACCGCGTCGCAGCGCAGCGGCAGCTCGTGGCTGTCGACCAGCTCGCTCCACAGCGCGACCAGCTCCTCCTTCTCGTAGCTGCGCTGTGGCAGCCGCCCGTGCAGCGGCAGCGCCACCGACTCGGTGAGCACCAGCTTTTGGCGCGGGTACTTCGCCACCGTGCCGCCGGCGGCGCTCTCCTGCTCGAGCCAGACGAAGGACAGCCCGTGCGCACGGGCCTGCAGCGCGCACGCCAGCCCGGCCGGCCCCGCGCCGACGATGCACAGGTCGCGCAACCCGGCTTCGGCATTCCGTGCGCGGCGTGCGGCGACCCGGTCCGCCACCGCCGTGCCGTGCTCCACCGCGGTCTTGATCAGCGCGTGTGCGGTGACCTCACCGGCGAGGAACACGCCCGGCGCGGTTACCGACTCGAGCTCGTCGGTCAGCACCGGCACATCGTCGCGCTCGGCGAGATCCGCGATCGTCACGGTGATCGCGTCCACCGGACAGACGCGTGCGCAGGCCGCCACACCGACGCACCGCGCGCCGTGGATCACCGCCGCCTGCCCGTGCACCATGCCGAGCACGTCGTCTTCGGGGCAGACCTCGACACACTTGCCGCAGCCGAGGCAGCGGCTCAGATCGATGTGCGGCTGCTGCAGCCGCGCGGCCCGGTCCCCGGCGCGCGCCGCCGTCTCGCGCGCCCGCACCTGCCGCTGCATGCGCAGAAGCTCCCCCCGCCGCGACGCGGTCGCGAACAGGGAAAGCCCGAGGATGGTGATCGCGGTGAGGACGAAACCCCAGCTCATGCCGACTTCGGCGCCGGCTGCCACCCGCTGGCAGTCCGGCCCACTTCTCTAGTCGGCGATTCAGGGCCTCGGAGTGGGGGTGGCGCGCGCGGATTTCGAAGCAGCGCGCGGCTTGGCGCCTCAGTGTCCGATGCGCAGGTCCAACGCGTTCGTCAAGGCGATCCCGATCGAGGCCGCCGGATCGGGTACCGCGGCCTGCACGTGTACGTGCTGCGCCAGCAGTCTCGGCAGCAGCGGGATCGGGGCGTCGAGAGTGGTGATCCCCAGCGGGTCGGTCGTCGCGGCAACGACTGCTGCAATTCGCGTCAGGTCGATCCACGCCGTGCAGCCGCCCCCGAGGCTGGTCACTGCCGATGCGGGAGAGAAGAAGGCGACCGCGGGGGCCGTCGCCGGTGCGTCGACGAGATCGAGCTTGAACGAACGAGAGCCGAGGGCGGGGGTGCTCCAGCCGCGAAGGTCGGGCCGGGTCGTTGCGCCACAGCCATCTCCGGAGCGCGTGACCGAAGCCGGCGAGCCGGACAAGATCCACGATTGGGTGGCGCCGTCGGCCAGCAACAGGGTGGTGCGGCCGACGTGATCGAAGACCATCGGGCCCGCGAGCCGAGCCGTCGCGCGCACGCCGGTCGCCACTTGCTGCCAAGACGACCCGTCCCAGGCGAAGGCAGCACCGCCGAACGCATGCGCGACGACGCGGGCTGCATCGGGGTCGTAGGCCGCGGCGACGGGACCAGCGCCGGAAGTGACGGCGGCACCGAGACGGCTCCACGCAGTCCCATCCCACTCCCAGGTGCCGCTCGCACCGATGAACACGACGCGCTGCCGGCGCGTGTCGGTCACCATGGTTCCGACCGAGTCGGGAGGGAGCGAGCTCGGCTGGATGCGCGTCCAAGTCGTTCCGTCGTAGCTCCACATGTCCGCGCCACCGAGCACGATGCGTTGCAGCACGGGATCCCAGGCCATCGGCGCGTGATATCGCGCACTCGGCACGGTCGTCGGATTCATCTGCTGCCAGCGCGATCCGTCCCATTCCCACGTCGCGGCGAACGCGATGCCCGCGGTGAATCCGCCGAACAACACGGCCCGGCGCCGGCGCGGATCGTACGCCAGGCTGTAGCCAAACTGGGGCATCGGCTGCGGGGACGTCGCCACGCGCTGCCAATTCGCCCCGTCGTACTCCCAGGTCTCGCCGTCGTGAACCGTGACTGCTCGGCGGCGGTGGACGTCGTAGCAGAGGCCTCGGGACTGGTTGAACAGGCCGGGGGGATGGGGGTTCGCCCGCGTTGAGGACCATGCCGCGCCGTCCCAGCTCCAGACGGTCCCGTCGGCTTCGAAGACGGACACGCGTCCGGTCGCGGGCACGAAGGCCAGCGGCTCGCCGGCGGACGGGCCGACGGTCGGGCCGCCCCGCCAGGTGCTGCCGTCCCATTCCCAGGTCTCGCCGTCGGTGAGCAGGACCATGCGGGCACGGGTCTCGTCGAACGCCATGGTCGCCTGGCCTCCAGGCGGACCGCTGGCGCTGCGCAGGATCCACGTGGTGCCGTCCCACTCCCAAGTGTCGCGCAGTGGGTTCGTGGGCCCACTGCCGAAGCCGCCGAACAGCACCGTCACTCCCCGGGTCGTGTCGTAGCCCATGGCGTGGCTGAACCGTGCCGCCGGCGTCGCGGCAGTGAGTCGTTGGGCCCAACGAGCCCCGTCCCACTCCCAGGTCTCGGCCAGCGAGCCGAACTCCCGGCCGCCGAACAACACCGCGCGCCCGCGTCCTCGGTCGTACGCCATGCCGGCGTCGGCGCCGCTCGGTTGGGGGAGCGCGGTGTCGAGCTGCCACTGTGCACCGTTCCACCGCCAGGTGGCGCGCGGATACACCCCGGAGACGGAGTCCCATCCACCGGAGACGAGCACGGTGCCTCGGGTGTCGTCGTAGACCGCGGCTGGACTCGACAGGCCGTGCGGGGTGTTGAACGCATTCACCCCCATGGGGGTCCAGCCGCGTCCGTCCGACTCGAAGGTGTCCGTCGGGGTGATGCCGACGGCTCTGCCGCGGGCGCGGTCATAGGCAAGGGCACCGAGGCTCTGTGGATTCTTCAGAATCCACGTTCGGGACTGGGCCTCCACGGTTTGTGTGATGGGGGCGCAGAGAATGACGGCGGTGGCCGAGCAGCGCGCGATCGAGTGCATCGTTTCTTCCTCCGTCCCGATCCTACGACGATGTGTTTCGCCTTGTCCACCTCCCCGGCGGGTTCTGCCATGCGCCGACGGAGTTCTCGATCGACGGGCGCGTTGGAGACCCATGCCCAAGCCCCTGCTCGCCCGGCGCACCTGCGCATCCCTTCTGCTCGCGGGCTTCGTTGCCCCGGGCGCAACGGCGAGCGCGCAGCTCCCGCACCCCGCGCGCGACCCCTACTTCCAGCCGACCGACGCGAAGGTCCTCGACAAGCTGCCGGTCGTGATCCTGCGCAACATGATCGAGGACCGCGACGGTGCGATCTGGTTCGCATCGTTCGGCGGTCCGATTCGCTATGACGGCGCCAACTTCACGAACTTCGCGGAAGAGGTCGGGTTGGCGGGGACCCGCGTGTTCTCGCTGCTCGAGACCGAGTCCGGCGACCTATGGTTCGGGTCGATCACCGGTGGCGCGACGCGGTACGACGGCGAGTCGTTCACCAAGTGGACCACCGAGGAGGGACTCGCGAGCAACGACGTCCACTGGATCCTCGAAGACCGCGACGGCGACGTTTGGCTGGCGACCACGGCCGGCGTCAGCCGCTATGACGGCAAGTCGTTCACCAACTACACCGTCGACGACGGTTTGCCGCACGACGCGGTGTACGTCATCGCGGAGGACCGCACGGGCACGCTCTGGTTCGGCACCCAGGGTGGCATCTGCTCGTTCGACGGCGAGGCGTTCACCAACTTCGGGCTCCGTGTGGACCGGGAGTTCGTCAACATCCGCGCCATCGTCGAGGACCACTCGGGCAACTTGTGGTTCGGCGGACAGGCCGGCGCCTTCCGGTTCGACGGCGAGACCCTGACCGCCTTCGACGAAGAGAGCGGGCTGCTGCACGATTTCGTCGGCTCGCTGATGGTCGACCGAGCGGGCCACGTCTGGTTCGGCCACCCCGACACCTTCGCCGGCGGTGCCAGCCGCTTCGACGGCGAGTCGTTCACCCACCTCACGCAAGACGACGGCATGACCGCCACCAACGTCTACTGCATGCTCGAGGACAGCGAAGGACGCATCTGGTTCGGCAGCGTCAACGCCGGCGCCTGCCGCTACGACGGCAAGACCTTCACCAGCTTCTCGTGACCGTACGGTGTCAGGCTCGTTTTCTCGCTTCGCCCGACTCCCTACCCGCCAATCACGGCAGCGACGGCGTCGGAGAGGACCATCCCGGCCGGGTTGCGCCGTGGATCGGGCACCACGGCCTGCTGGTAGTAGCGACCGCCGATGAGGGCGGGCGTGACCGGAATCGAGTACGCGAACGCAGCCGACGTGCCCGTGCCGGCGACCGGAACCGCTGCGTCCGGGCTCACCCTCAGCAGGCAGCCAGTCAGTCCCAAACGGCTCAGGTTCATCGGCAAGGGGGCGGCGCCGAACGTCGTGTTGCTGGCACCGAACAGTACTGTCGCCGCACCTTGCGGCAGCCCCCGCGCGACGACGTTCATCACCGTGCCCACTCGCGGAGGTAGGGTGGCGGTCAGGTGCGGAACGCCGAGGCTCCCCAGGCACAAGGGACTTGCGAACGCGACGTACGCGCCCTGCGCAACCACGCCGACGTCGTTGGAAGCCACCCGGCTGTAGACCATCCCGGGTTCGAGGTCGGGTGCGTTGAACTGAAACGTAGAGCTCCAAGAGACCGCCGAGCCGTCGCTCCGCCGCGCCACGCTCCCGGTGGTCGATTGCTCGTTGGCGACCTCGACGTAGGTCACCCCGGCGGGCAACGGCGGCACCGACCCGAAGAAACTCGACCCCCAGGCAGCGACGGTTCCGTCACTCCGTCGCTGCCATCGCTGCGCAGCGCGGCCGAGTGCTCGCCACCAGCGGCTGCCTCGACGTAGCGCAAGCCGGCCGGCAGCGCGGGCACGTTGGTCTGACCGGAGAGATTCTTGCCCCAAGCGACGAGTGAGCCGTCGCTGCGCAGCCCGAGCGAGTGCTGGGATCCCGCACTGACCTGAGTGTAGGTCAAACCGGTGGGCGGGGAAGGCACGGAGGTCTGTCCCCAGAAGTTCCATCCCCAACCCACCGCGGTCCCGTCGCTGCGCAACGCGAGGGCAAACGACTCGCCCGCCTCGATGGCGGCATAGGTCGTGCCGGCCCGTGGCGGTGGCACGCTGGTCTGGCCCAGGCTGTCGTCTCCCCAAGCTGCGATCTCGCCGTCGCTGCGCAGCGCGAGCCAATAGCCGAATCCCGCCGCCACGTCGGTGTAGGTGAGACCCGAGGGCAGAGCCGGCGCGTTGAGCTGACCCAGTCGATTGGAGCCCCACGACACGACCGAGTCGTCGCTGCGGCGTGCGACGGTGTGGGACTGGCCCACTGCCCCGCCGGCGTCGACCGCGACGTAGGTCAACCCCGCTGGCAAGGGTGGGACCGCGCCGCGGACGTTCCCCCACGCCGTGATCGTTCCGTCGCTGCGCAGCCCGACCGAATGATCGTAGCCCGCCGAAACCTGCACGTAGGTCGACCCCGGCGGAAGCGCCGGCACGTTGGTCTGGCCGGCACTGTTGTCGCCCCAGCCAATGGCCGAGCCGTCGCTGCGCCGTGCCAGCGCGTGCAGTGGCCCGGCGTCGATCGCAACGTAGGTCAGCCCCGGCGGAAGCGCGGGCACTGCGGCGACGGCCCCCCAGGCGACCACCGCGCCGTCACTGCGACGAGCGGCCGCGAAGCGACCGCCGGCAGCGACCTCGACGTAGGCCAGCCCCGCAGGTGCAACGGGGATGTTGAGCTGGCCGAAACGATTGCTACCCCAACCGATCAGCGCACCGTCGCTGCGGCGCGCGATCGCGAAGTGCTCGCCCACCGTGCCGCCGGCCGCGACTTCGACGTAGCTCAGACCCGGCGGCAGGGCGGGAACGTTGAGCTGGCCGGAGTTGTTGTTGCCCCAACCGACGACCGTGCCATCGCTGCGCCGCGCGATCGTGAACTCCTCCCCCGCTTCGATCTCGACGTAATGGATGCCCGGTGGCAAGGGCGGCCGGACATGCCACTTGGTGGCGCCCCACGAGACCACCGAGCCATCGCTACGGCGCGCGACCGTGTGGTACCCACCGGCAGAGACTTCGACGAACCTCTCCGCATGCCAAGCGCTGTTGAAGAACATGCCGCCCGGGCCCCAGCCCACGACGTCCTGCGCGCCTGCCGCGCTCGCGCACGACGCGATCAGCGCGGCGATGCACAGCGGGCCGGCAGGGAATCCGGTGCGTGCCTTCCGGTCGGGCGGGGGAACGCTGTCGGCGGAGATGCGCTGGCCGGAGGGTGGAGTCGCGCGGTGCATGGGTCACCTCGTTTGCCGCCATGGTAATGATCGCGAGCTCGCGCCGGGCGGGCGTGCGCAAGATGGCGCTCGGCCCAGCACGGATGCGGCCAAGCGGTGGGAGGCGTCGATGTCCTCCGCCGCGAACCGGAAACCTTTGCTCACCGAGGGGAGAGAGTGCGCTTGATCTCGATCGCGGCGGTTCGGCCTGCTGGCCCCAGCCCCCGATCGGGAAGGCTTCTCGCGACCGGTCGGGGGCTGGGTGTCAATCGCCGGCCGGGTCCTCGACCAGCTCGAACACGATGTCCGGCAGCTTGCGCCGGTGGATCGAGTCGGCGACCGCCTGCAACAGCACGGGCCGCGCCCCGACCAGGCGCGCCGACAGGTCCGCAGGATCACGTCCCGCGGGAAAGCGGACCCGCGCGCGCAGGCGGCTCTGGTCCGGTGCCGGGGTCACGTCGAGGATCGACAGGTCGAGCAGCACGGGGTCCTCGATCTCGCCCATCAACGTGAGGTCGAGGGTGCGCCGCACCTGGGCGCAGAGCTGCATCGTCTTGCGATCATCGCCGCGGCGGCTGCCGCGCGCGGCCGCATCTCGGAAATCGCCTCGCGCGGACGCGCCGTCGTCGAAGCGGGGGAACTTGTCTCTTACCAAAGCTGGGCTCCTGAAGAATTGCCGTCAGTGAAGAGCCCGGCAAGCCACGCGCGCAGTCTGCCGCGGTGCGATGCGGCGCGCAAGACCCTCGCGCCGTCGATGCGGCGGCGAGGGCGTGGTCTATCGCGGCGGCGCGGCGACCGCGGGCTGCTCTTCCGCGTACGGCATCGCGGTCGAGTCCAAGTACGCCAGCGTGGCCTGCATCGAGGCGTCCAGCCGCCGGTGCAGCTCGCCGCTCTGTTGGCCGAGGGCGCGGACTTCGGGGTCCACGGTGGCGATCGCGGCGGCGTTGAAGTCGTTGCTCAGAAACAGCGTCACGTCGCGCATGCGCAGGTTGAGGGCGTCGAGCTCGGACTGGGCCGGCTCGACGGCGGCGAGGATGCCGCGGTAGAGCGCTTGGGTGTGCTCGAGACGCGCCATGCTGCGCTGCCTCATCTGCGGGTTGGCGAACGACAACAGGTCGGCGCGCCAGCGCTCGAACATCGGCTCGGCGGTGCGGCGCATCGTCGCGGTGCTGTCCCGCAGCTGTTCGCCCTGGGTGTTGGCCTCGGCCAGCGCCTGCTCGAGGCCGGAGAAGCTCTCCTTGGCATCGCCGGCGAAGGCGGGCGACACCAGGTTCTGCATCTGCGCCAGAGCGTGCTGAGCGGCTTGTTTGGCGAGCTCGAGGTCGACGTGCACGCGCTCGATGCGGGCGTGCACGTGCTCGAGGCTGGCCAGGCCATCGTCGCTTTGGAACATGCCGCAGGCGGCGAGGGCGGCGAGAGGAACGAGGCCGAGCGGCCGGCGAACGTGCGCGAACATCGGTGTGCTTGCAGTCATGGACTCTCCGGTAGGCGAAGCGCCCGCCGGCTGTCCAACGCTTCGGCGATCGCGCGCGGCTGCTTGAGGGCGGCCTTTGGCCGCGGGCTCGGGCTGAGACTGCCGCACGTTTGTGTGGTGTCGCGGCCGCCTCCTCGCAGCTATTGAAGTGGTGGCGCCGCTTCGCGGATGGTGGCGCCGGCCTCCTCACTGAGCACGAGGATGGCGAAACGCTCGACGTCACCGTGAGCACCAGACAGCGACGCGTAGTCGAACCGGCCGCGCAGGTCGGTGTAGCCGTCCTTGTAGAACACCACGCCGCCACCCGCGCGACGGGCGAACACCTTGACGTAGACCCGGGGCATCGGTCGGCCGCGGTCGTGGTCGGTGACCTCGAGCTGGCCGTAGCTGTCGATCATGCGCACCGCCATCGAGTTGGCGAAGTAGGGTTGGCGCTGGACCAGGCCAGCGCCGCGCACCTCTACGAGCACATTGGCGTTGGCGAACTCGGCGGGCAGGTCGAACACCGTCTCGCGGTCGGCCGCGGCCAGCGCGACGCGGTCCTCACGGTTGGGTTTGACGTAGGCGAAAGCGCCGCTGCCCTGCTGCACGAACGGGTGCGTCGAGAACAAGAACTCGACGTCCATCAGGTAGTAGCTCACCGAGCACTGCTCGAGATTCTGATGCCGCAAATGCACGCGGCGCGACTCGACCCGCAGCTCCAGCGACGGCTCCGCGGCCGCGAGCTCGTTCTGCGCCTGGACTCGGTTGTCCGGATCACTGCGCTGCGCGCCCATGCCCGAAGCTTCATCGAGCTGGTGCAGCACGTCCTGGAACATTGCTCGCCACCGGCTCACCGGGTGGTCCGCGTAGCGTTCGGCGATCGCGCGCGCAGTCGCCGGCGTCTCGCTGAAGAACGCGAGGTAGGCGCGCATGTAGTCGTACTGCAGCTCGCTGTGCAGCTGCTGTGGATCGACCTTGGCGAAGCTGCGCAACGCCTCGTGCACGCGATCCTGCAACAGCAGGTAGTAGGTCACCGACATCCAGTCGTTCGCATCCAGCTGCGGGCGGTCCGCCAAGATCAGCAACAGGGCGGCGTACTGGCGGGCGAAGTCGGCGTTGAGAATCTCGCGCCGCTTGCCGAAGCGATGGGCGCGGCCGTTGATGAGCGGCTCGTACTCGACGTGTTGATAGGCGTGGCGCTCGATCGGGTCGATGCTCAGCAGTGGTGAGTCGAGCCAGCGCCCGCACTGGGCGATGAAGCCGTCGGCGTGCTGTAGGTACTCCCGTGTCACCGCGGCGTCGCCGTGGTGCAGGCCGTAGCTCCACAGCACCGGGTGGTAGACGTGGCGGGAACGCAACCGGTCGAGCACGGCGGCGAACGCGTTCGCGTCGCGCATCCGCCAGGCGATCTGGCTCAGGTCGATGCGCGCCAGGTTGTGACCGTCGAGATAGGCGAGCACGGCCTCGGTCGAGCCGTTCTGCGAGATGTGCTCCCACGACGAGGTGTCGATCCGGCTCGGCGTGGCGACGGCGCGCAGCGTGCGCGACTCTGCATGGGCCAAGAGGCCCTCGCCATCGCTGACGTGCACGGGGTAGTGGGTGAACTCGCCGCTCGCGGGGAAGTAGAACGCGTACTCGACCGTCGCCGTCGAGTACGGTTCGAGCCGCAGCGGCACGCTGCGCGTCGCGAAGCCGTTGTTCACCGGGATCGCGCCGCGCGGGATCTGCAACAGCAGCCGGATCTGCCGCGGCGCAGACGTCGGGTTGGTGGCGACGACCTGGCAGCCGTAGGTGATGCCGATCAAGAATTCGTCGGTGACGAACTTGTCGCGGCGCTCGTTGCCTTCGAAGCGGTAGCGATCGTCGAGCCGGTACAGGTTCTGCGTCACCAGCAGTGGCGCGGTGTCGGCGCGCACCGCCGTGTCGACGATCTCCTGCCGCACCAGCAGCAGCGGGCTGTTCGCCTGCAGCGTCACTCGCCGGCCGTCGACTTCGGTGCCGTGCTCGCCGGCGGCGAACGGCAGGTCGAGCACCGACAGCGCGAACATCATCTCGGCGAACGAGCCAGTCGCCTCGGCAAACCGGCCGGAGACGAACGGTCCGTCGCCGGCGGCGGCGAAGTCGCGCCAGAAGCCGTTGACCGCGATCCAGTCGCCGACCTGCTCCTCGATGCGCCGGTGCCAGTAGTTGTGCTCGACGAACCGTTGGGTCGGATCGACTTGGCGGTAGAGCGCCTTGCCCTGCTCCCGCTGCTTGGCCTCCTCCTTGCGCCGGGCGCCGCCCATGAAGAACTCGTCGGAGCCGGTCACCGCATTCGGCGCCTCTTCGGCCTCCTCGGCCGGCTCCGGCGCGGCGGCGCGCTCCATGTCCATCTCCTCACCGGCTGCGCGATCCTGCTGGGAGCGGCTGTCGGAGCGGAGTGCACGTCGCGCCTCGCCCAGTCGGGCCCGCAGCTCGCCGGCCTTGTCCAAGTCCTTGTTGCGCAATGTCGCGCGCATCAAGCGGTCCAGCTTGGCGGGGTCGGGAGGCAACAGATCGTGCAGGTCGGCGACCAGGCGGCGCACCGAGTCGCGCTGTGCCGTTAGGCGCCGGGCGAGCAGGATGCGCTCGACCAGGTTGAGGCGGGCGAACGCCCACGGCTCGAGGTAGCGCTCCAGGTCGGCACCCAAGAGCCAGTGATCGAGGAACGTCTGGTGCACCTTGTTGGCCAGATATGGCTGCACCACGGCGGCGAAGAATGCCGGGTCCTTCTGGTGGAGGAAGAAGTGCAGCTCGTGGCAAGCGTGCTCGGAGTAGAGCGCCCGCTTCTGCTCGTCCGACTGCTCGTGCCAGCGCGTGACGAAGGCGAACTTGGCCAGATCGGCGTCGTCGGTCTGTGCCATGAACAGGCGGTGGACCCCGGCGAGGGTGTCGAAGGTCTGCGCCTCCGCGTGGGCGGCGTCCGCCAGGACGGCGCTCTCGCCGGCGGCGATGAACTCGATGCGCTGTTCTTGGCTGAGGTGGCGGGCGGGGTCGAGGGCGTTCTCCAGTGCCCGCTCGCGCGGCGCGAGCGGGGTCTCGGCGCGGACCCGCGTGGTGTAGACCGTGTCGCGGTCGTCGGTGGCGAGCACGTGCAGCAGCGCCCCGTCGCCGAGCGCGGCCAGTGGCACGCGGACGACGCCGTCCGCGTCGGGGGTGGCGTTGGTGTGCAGCGGCGCTCCGGCGGGCAAGAAGTCCAGGTTGGCGTAGGTGCCCGGCGCCGACTCCAGCGCCGCGGCGTCATCGCCGGCGGCGGCGGTGCCCGGCCGTTGCCGGTGACCGCCGCGGCCGCCGAACTTGCCGCCGGCACCCCCGCCGAGGCCGATCGCCGTCGCCGTCTCCTCCAGGGCCCACGGGTTGAGCAGCAGGCCGGGACGGCGCAACAGGTTGCCGGGATAGCGCGGCAGCAGGCGGCGCTCGAGGATGTAGCGGTACTCGTCGCCGATCTCCCGGCCCGAGTGGAACGACGACCCTTCCGGTGTCGACGGCATCCAGCGCAGCCCGGGGTGGGCGGGACCGCGCAGTGCGAACGCCTCGTACGCCGGCAGATAGCGGGTCGCGCCGACGTGCACGCGGGCATCCACACCCGCGTTGGCCAGCTGCACGACCAGGTGATCCCCGTCGATCGAAGTCCGCGTCACGTGCAGCGGTCGCTTGGCCGGCTGCTCCAGGTTGCGGCCCGCCCCGGCGGTCCAGCCGCCGCGCGGCGCGCCGGCGGTGATGCGGACCGTGAAGTGGCGGTCTTGCTCGATCAGCCACAGCGAGTAGTCGCCGGGCGTCAGATCGCGCAGCTCGACGAAGCCGCCGGCGACCGCGGTGTGCTCGATCGCGTCGGCCTCGAACACGCCGCCGCGCAGGCGGAGCAGCGACACCGATTGTCGCGTCGCCGCGCCCGCCGGACCGAGATACGGAACCCGGATGGTCTGTCCGGCGAGGCCGTGCAGCACGGGGGGGTAGGTGCGCACCGCGTCGCGCAGCCGCACCGCGCCGACCGCCCACGGAAACCCCGACACCTGCAGCGTTTCGATGCCGAGCAGCGGACCGAGGTGGATGCGGCCGCCCTCGTCGGTCTTCAGCGTCACGTCGACGGGGTCGGTGTAGTCGCGGTGGCTCAGGCGAAGGTGCAGGGCGCGGCCGGCCCTGGGTTCGCCGTTCTTGCCGAGGAGGTCGATGAAGTAGCCCTCCGGCGTGCGGCCGATCAGGGGGCAGCCGGTCTGCGGGGTGGTGTCGATGCGGTTGAGGGCAAAGCTGCGCGTCACCGGACCGAGCTGGACGTCCTCCCCGCGACTCAAACTGCGGACCGTTCCACTGACGCTGACCTGGACCTCGACGATGTTGGTCGGCACCGAGAGCTCGTGCTGCCACTCCCGTTCGTCGTCGAACTCCGGGTCGCGCACATCGACCGTCGAACCGATCCCCTGAGTGTCGGTGGCGGTGATGCGCACGCGCCGCTCGGTGAGCTCGGACAGGCTGATCGGGCGACCGTTGAGCAGCAGGGTCGGCCGCACCACGACTTGTGCGCGGCCGCCGGCGCGCAGCGCCTCGCGCTCGACGTGGATGCCGGCCTGCAGGCCGTAGCTCTCGGTGTGGTGCTCGAACTCTGCCAGTGCGGCCCGGTCGCCATGCCGCAGGATCACCGCCTTGCGGCCGGGCGCGGTCGAAAACGGCACCGTGATCTCGCCGTCGTCGTCGGCGCGGTAGTCGCGGCCGCCGATCCACACGGAGGCGTCTTCGAGCACGTTGCCGTCTCCGTCGCGCACCGCGAACGCGTGGCCCGCGGCGCTGGCGCGCTCGGTGTGCCACAGTCTGCCCTTGTGCAGCACGGCGCGGCTGGCGAGGCCGTTGCCGATGAACTCGACGACGTAGACGCCCGGGCGTTGCACCGCCGGCAGGGCGAACTGCCGCCGCACCCGGCGCAGCGGGTTGTCGTCGTAGGAGTGGGTCTCCTCGTGGTTGGCGACCAAGCCGTCCAGATTGATCGAGGCGTCGACTTCGCGGCCGACTTCGCGGTAGTAGTTGAAGGTGTTGATCTCGAACACCTTGACCAAGAGGGTGTCGACGTTCTTCAGGTCGACGTCGATGGTCACCGGATCCTCGTCGCCGTAGTCGGTGCGCTGGGTCGGCGGAAACTCGATCTCGACGCGCTCCTTCAGAGCCTCGTAGTATCCGGGGTCGTCGAGCAGCGAGTACCACCGCTCCATGTCACCACGGCCGGCCAAGATCTTGATCTCGGCGAACTGGCGGCGCAGATAGGTCGGATCCAGCACCTCGGCGAAGCTGTCGAACGAGTCGGCGTCGCGCAGGGCGTGCGCCAAGTACGCGCGCACCAGCGGTTCGTCGTCCCCGATCGGCGGCAGGCCGGTGGGGAAGCCGCGGCCGGGATCGACGCGCACGCTCGTGTTCTCCTGGCGGAGTCGGGGGTGGACGTAGTGGCCGGGCCGCGGCAGGCGCAGATAGGCGCGGAAGCGGCCCAGGTCCGGAGTGCCGGCCGCCAGATCATCGCGCAGGCGGTGGTAGAGCACGTGCGCTTTGAGCGAGTTGTAAGGTGGCGGCAGTCGGTCGGCGAACGCCTGCAGGCGCTGCAAGTAGGCGACCCGCGCACCTCGGTCGCGCCGCCAATCGACGTCGGCGGAAGGCAGAAGCCGCGGCAGGTACGTCTCGACGAAGTTGTTGTCGCTGAGCAGCGACGGCAGCAGGCGGGCGCATTCCTCGAGCTGGTCGAGCAGCAGGTGGCGGTGGATCGCGAGCGAGCCGAAGCCGCGGCTGCTGCGGTCCTGTAGGTTGCGCACGACCAGCGCCGGCAGGTTGGCGACGTCGGGGCGCTGCAGCCGCGACAGCAAGCTCATCAGCTGGCGGTCGTCCAAGCGGGTGGTGGCGAGATCGCGCAGCGCGCGCGGTTGGAAGCCATTGGTCGAGCCCCGGTGACCGCGCAGTGCGCGGGCGGTCAGCGTCGCCGCGCTGATCGCGCGCGGATCGAGCGCGGTCGGCACGTCCGGCGCGGCGCCCGGGATCTGGCGCTGGTGGCCGAAGTTCACCCCGAGGCGGCGCACGAGATGCCGCATCGTGGCGTTCGGGTCCTGCTCGTAGGTCAGCAGAGCGCGCCGGTTCTCCGCCGTGAGCACGCGTTGGGTGCGGCCGTGGCGACCGATCCACGCCTTCAGCAGATTGTCGTGCTCGCCCCACGCGCGGCGGTGGGCGGCGTCCCGGCAGTGATACTCGTAGAAGTCTTCCGTGCCGGGGATCAGCTGCTCGAGCGCCGCGGCCCGGTCCTCGGCCAGCGCGTACTGCTCCTCGAAGCCGATCGGAACCCCCTGAGCCACCGCGGCAGCTTGCGGGAGGAGGACGGTCAGGGTGGCCAGCCAGAGGCGTCGGTGTGCGTGCATCGTCGTGGTGGGCAAGAAACTGCGGGGCTCGTGTCGATTCCGGAGACCGCGCTGAACGCGGGTTGGCGCGATCCGTTCCCGTCGCCAGCAGAGTTTGACGCGGTCGCCGCGCGCGCGGCATGCTCGAAGGGCCGAAACCGCGGCCGCAGCGCATGGTCTGTCCGCTTGGCTGTCCTATCGGCGCGCGCCCGGGCGCGACCCCACCGCTTGCCGGCGGTGGGGAGGAATCCCCGTGGGTCGACGTCGGTGCTCCGTATACTCCCTGCCGCTTGCCTTGACTCCGATCCGCCGCTCAAAGCCCTTGCCGCCCGCTGTCGAGCCCGCGCCCAGCGGCCCTGGCGAGGGGCCGGCGGAGGGCGGGGTGGAGGTTCCCGCGCTCACCGAAGACGAGCGCGAAGAGCACCGGCTGGCGCTGGCGGCGCGCGCTGGCGATCGCGACGCCTTTCGCGCGCTGGTCGAGCGCTACCAGCACCGGCTGTTTCGCTACCTTCTGCGGCAGCATCGCTGTGATCCGGAGACCGCCGCCGATCTGACGCAGGAAGTGCTGCTGCGCATGTACCGCGGTTTTGCCAGCTACGACCCGCGCGCCCGGCTGTCGACGTGGATCTACAAGATCGCGACCAACGTCGTCATCAGCGAGCACCGGCACCGCAAGGCGCTGAAGCGGGATCGCTGGACCTTCTCGCTCGACGCGCCAAGCCCGGACGGCGATGAGCGCAGCTACGACCCCGAGGACGCGGCGCCGCGCCCGGAGGAGAGCGCCCACCACGCCGAGATCGGGGCCGCGGTGCGCGCCGCGATCGCCGCCCTGCCGGACGAGTTCCGCCAGACGGTGCTGCTGCGCGACCTGCAGGGGCTGAGCTACGAGGAGATCGCCGAGGTCGTCGGGATCCCCCCTGGTACGGTGCGTTCGCGCATCCACCGTGGCCGGTTGTTGCTGCAGCAGGCGCTGGAAGAGTACCGGCCCTGAGGCGATGGCCCGTCGGCATGCCGATGGGTGTTGATAGCCTTGCCCGTCAGCCGAACAGGCTCGATGCTGCCGGCCACGCAGAATGAGCGACTCTCGACCGATGACTGATGATTCTCCGACCGCGGCGGCGCGTTGGCGCTCGCTGTGCGATCGCGCGCTGCGCCAGCGCGAGGCGCTGCGCGCGATCGGCGGCGAGGACCCCAACGCGATCGCCGTGGTCGGCATGGCGTGCCGGTTTCCGGGCGCCGGCGACATCGAGGCGTACTGGCGCAATCTGCGGGACGGCGTCGAGTCGGTGTCGGCGTTCAGTCGCGAAGAAGCGGTGGCCAACGGTGCCGATCCGGACTTGGTCGGCGACCCGGACTACGTGTTGGCCGGAGCCGTGCTCGAGGACGTCGATGCCTTCGACGCCAAGTTCTTCGGCATCAATCCGAAAGAGGCTGCGGCGATGGATCCGCAGCACCGCGTGTTCTTGGAGTGCGCGTGGAACGCGCTCGAGCACGCCGGCTACGCACCGGAGCAGTGCCCGCGCTCGACCGCCGTGTTCGGCGGCTGCGGGCTGGCGACCCGACACATCCAGGATTTGGCCGAGAGTGCCGACCTCAACGCCTCGCTAGCGGTAGCGCAGCTCGGGGTGGGCAGCTACGCCGATTTCTTGTGCACCCGCGTGTCGTTCAAGCTCGGCTTGCAGGGCCCGGGTCTCGACATGCAGACCGCGTGCTCGACATCGCTGGTCGCGGTCGCGATGGGCTGGCAGGCGCTGCGCACGCAGCAGTGCGACATGGTGTTGGCAGGGGGCGTCTCGATCCGCTATCCGCGCCGCACCGGCTACCTCTACACGCCGGGGGAGATCCTGTCGCCGGACGGCCACTGCCGGCCGTTCGACGCGATGGCGATGGGGACGGTCGCCGGCGAAGGCGTCGGCGTGGTCGTGCTCAAGCGGCTGGCCGACGCGATCGCCGACGGCGATCAGGTGTACTGCGTCGTGCGCGGCGCGGCGCTCAACAACGATGGCGACGACAAGGTCAGCTTCTACGCGACCAGCGTCGAGGCACAGGCCGACGTCGTGCTCGAGGGCATGGCGCACGCCGGTGTCGAGCCGCGGGCGGTGAGCTACGTCGAGTGCCATGGCACGGCGACGCCGTTGGGCGACCCGATCGAGATCGCGTCGCTCGACCGCGCGTTCCGCGCGGCGACCGCCGATCGCGGTTTTTGCGCCATCGGCTCGGTCAAGTCCAACTTCGGCCACGCCGACGCCGCGGCGGGTGTCGCCGGTGTGATCAAGACGGCGCTCGCCCTGCGGCACCGAACGCTGCCGGCGAGCTTGCACTACCGGGCGCCCAATCCCGAGATCGACTTCGAGGCGACGCCGTTCCACGTCAACGCGACGACCACGGACTGGTCGACCGACGGGCCGCGCTACGCCGGCATCAACTCGTTCGGCATCGGCGGCACCAACGCGCACGTCGTGCTGCAGGAGGCGCCGGAGTTGCCGCCGACCGATCCGGGGCGCGCGGCCGAGCTGCTCGTCGTGTCGGCGAAGAGCGAGGCGGCGCTGGAGCAGAGCGCGGCGCGGTTGGCGGCGCATCTGCGCGCGGCCGGCGAGCCGCCGCTCGCCGACGTCGCCTTCACCACTCAGGTCGGGCGCGCCGCGTTCACCCATCGTCGCTGTGCGGTCGGCGCGGACGCCGAGGAGCTGGCGGCAGCGTTGGAGGCGAGCGATCGTCGACGGCCGGCGGTGGTCGAGGGAGATCCGCCGCCGGTGGTGTTCGTATTCCCCGGCCAGGGCGCGCAGCACGTGGACATGGGGCGCGCGCTGTACGACGGCGAGCCGGTCTACCGGGAGGCGTTGGACCAATGCGCGGCCCTGCTCGAACCCCACCTGGGGACCGATCTGCGTGCCGTGCTCTATCCGGCGGAGACCACCGAGACGGCCCACGAGGCGGCGGCGCAGCAGCTGCAGCAGACGCGGCTCACGCAGCCGGCGCTCTTCGCCGTCGAGTACGCGACCGCCCAGCTGTGGATGTCGCTCGGTGTGCGTCCAGCAGCGATGGCCGGACACAGCGTCGGCGAGCTGGTCGCGGCAACGCTCGCCGGCGTGTTCGCGCTCGCCGATGCGGTGCGCATCGTCGCCGCGCGCGGAGCGATGATGCAGGATCTGCCGGCCGGTTCGATGCTGTCGGTGCCGCTGTCCGAAGCCGACGTCCAGGAGTACGTCGGCGCGGAGGTGTCGGTGGCCGCGGTCAACGGCCCGGCGTCGTGCGTTCTGGCCGGGCCGAATGCGGCGATCGCGTCCGTGTCTTCAGCGCTCGAGGCCAAAGGGCTGCCGTGTCGTGCGCTGAAGACGTCGCACGCGTTCCACTCGGCGATGATGCAGCCGATCGTGGCGCCGTTCGCAGCGCTGGTCGGCGAAGTCGAGCGGTCTCCGGCGCAGATCCCGTGCGTGTCGACCGTCACCGGCGATTGGATCGATGCCCGCGACTGGGTCGATCCGGAGTACTGGGCGCGCAACCTGCGCCAGCCGGTGCGCTTCTACGACGCCGCGCGTGCGCTGGTTGCCGAGCCGCGAGTCGTGCTCGAAGTCGGTCCCGGGCGCACGCTGAGCGCGTTGATCAAGCAGCACGCGGCGCGCGCTGGCAAGCGCACGGTGCTGACCTCGCTGCGCCACCCGCAGGATCCGCCGGAGAACGATCTGCGCACCTGGCTGGCGAGCGTCGGGCGGTTGTGGTGCGAGGGCATCGGCGTGGATTGGCGCGCGTTTTGGGCCGGCCGGCGGCGGCGGCGGGTGCCGTTGCCGGGCTATCCGTTCGAACGCGTGCCGTTCGCGATCGCGCGCACGGGGCATCGGACTCCGGCCGCCGCTGCATCCGCTGCCGGGCCGGCGCGGGCGCCGGTCGCCGCACGGCTGCCGCTCGAGCGCTGGTTCTCGCTGCCGACGTGGGTGCGGTCGGCGTGGCCGCCGGTCGAGGCAGCGGTGGGCGAGGGCGGTTGGCTGATTCTCGACGACGGTCTGGGCTTGGGTGCGGCAGTGGAAGCCGCCCTCGACCGGGCCGGCGCGGCTGGACCGCGCGTGAAGCTCGCGTTCGACGCGGCGATGGCTGGCGATGCGACGGCGTGGCAACGGTCGTTGGCGCCGCTCGCGGGGGCGCCCGCGCTGACGATCCTGCACCTGTGGGGGGTCATGGATGCCGACGCGAAGCCCGACGCCGAGGGTGCCCAGCGCCGCGGCTTCCACGCCTTGGTGGCGATCATCCGGGCGCTCGCCGATGCCTCGTTCCATCGCGTGCGGTTGTGCGCGGTGACCAACGATCTGCACGGCATTGCCGGCGAGCCGGCTCGGCTCGTCGAGCGTGCTACCTCGATCGGTGTCTGTCGCGTCGCTTCGCAAGAGTTGCCGCACTGGCTCGGCCAAGCGGTCGACGTCGACTGGCGGGGCGATGGCACCTCGGCGGACCGCGTCGCGCGCCGTCTCCTGCAGGAGGCCGGCGATTTCGCCGCGCCGCCCGTGGTCGCGCACCGCGGGGCCGCGCGGTTCGCGCAGACCGTCGTTCCGCAGCCGATGCCGGCGGTCGGTGGCGACGAGCGGCCTTGGCAGTCCGCTGGTGCGACCTACTTGATCACCGGTGGACTGGGCGGCATCGGTCTCGAGTTCGCGCGCTTCCTGGCGCAGGCCGGTGCGCCGCACTTGGTGCTCACCAGTCGGAGCGGGCTGCCGCCGCGCGCTGAGTGGGATGCGGCCAGCGCCGCGGGTGGCACCGTGGGCGGCGCGGTCGACGCGGTCCGCGCGCTCGAGGCGTGTGGCGCCACGGTGACCGTGGTTGCCGCCGACGTCGCGCGCCGCACCGACATGTGGCGCGCGCTGGAGGAGGTCGCCGAGCGGGGCGGTGAGGTGCGCGGTGTGTTCCACTCCGCCGGCGTGTCGGATGCCACCGCGTTGACCGAGCTGGACGCCGCCGCGGCCGACCGCGTGCTGCAGGCCAAGCTCAAGGGCACGCTCGTGCTGGCCCAGCTGCTGCAGCCGGAGAAGCTCGATTTCTTCGTGGTCTGCTCGTCACTGTCGGCGTTGCTCGGTGGTCTCGGGGCAGCGGCCTACGCCGGCGCCAACGCGTTCCTCGACGCGTTTGCGCAGATGCGTGCCGCTGGTGGTGACGGCGCGCCGCCGGTGATTGCCGTCGACTGGGACACCTGGCGCGACGTCGGTCTGATCACCCGCATCGAGGACCCGGCGGAACGCGCCGCGGCCGAGGCCGCCACCGCCGACGCGATCGCCAAGAGCGAGGCGCCGGAGCTGTTTGCCCGCATCCTGGCCAGGCCGTTGCCGCAGGTCGCGGTGTCGACCACCGACCTCGGCGAGCGGATGCGCCGCAGCGCGGCGCGCACCGAGGCCGCCGCCGAACAGACCCCGGACAGTGCATCGCCCGGGGCGGCGGCGGGCAGCGGCGAGCACGCGGCCGCGGCGCCGGCCACGGAAGCCGCGCCGGCCCACGACGCCTCCGCGATGGAGCAGGTCATCCTCCAGTGCGTGCAGCAGCTCATGGGCATCGACGACGTCGAGGCGGAGGACAGCTTCTTCGAACTCGGCGTCGACTCACTGATCGCGCACCGGATGGCGGTACGCCTGCGCGAGCCGCTCGGCATGACCGTGCCGTTGCGCGCCGTGCTGGAGACCGGCTCGCCGCGGGCGCTGGCTGCTTACCTGAGTGACCTCGGCTGACGCGTCACCCCGTTGGAGCCGCGGTCCGCGTGGTCTCAGCGGATTACGCTGCCGAGCGGAGCGGTCGAGTTTGCCGGCAGGCCACGCGGTACTCATTGGCGCCAGTAGCCGGCGACCGCCTGCACGCCCGGTGCCGGGATCGTCGCCAGGATGCGCGACTCGTTGAGGTCGTACACCTGGACCTGTCCTGCGTCGGCGAGCGCGACGAACAGCATCACGGTGTTCACCGCCGGCGCGAAGATCCCCGCGCTGTGCTTGACGAGGCCTTTGCCGCTGTGCTGCGCGTAGCGCACGCTGCGCTTCCACGGCGCTGTCAGGTCGGGCATCGCGCCGAGGTTGACGATCTCGTCGAAGGCGAAGTCGGCGATCGCGTTGCCCGCGAAGCGCACGCCACCCTGGCCGTCGCCGATGCGGTGCGTGATCGCCCATCCGCGCGCGCCGAGTCGGTCCGGGCGCGGTCCCGGTGCGGCGATGACTTCGAGTCGGCTGAGCATGGCCGCCCCACTGCCGGTCTGGTGCCCGACCCAGACACCGGGCTGCAAGCTGCTGGCGTCCATGTGGATTGCGCTGATGTTGTGAATGCCGAGCGCGGGGCCGGGAATCGAGCCGACAATGTTGTCACTGCCGGCGGCGCGCGGCCCGGACTCGTACATCGCGATGGTGCCGTCGCCGTTGACGATGTGGGCGTAGTACACCCAGCTGTTCAGGCCGAAGCCGAACTGCCGTGCGCTGACCACGACTTCGCTCGGGCCCCGGATCTGACGGCGCAGCTGCTTGCGCACTCCCAGCGTCACGCCGTCGATGATGGTGACGGAGCCGTCGGCGGTGTTGCAGACGAGGAGGTCTTCGCCCTCCGGTTGCCAGGCGAGGCCGGATGCGCCGGCGCCGGTCGCGACCGTCTCGACCACCTGGTGGAAGCGAGGGCTGAGTGGGTCGACGTCGATGAACGAAACCGTGCCGGGTGCACTGTTGCTGACCGCCAGCCATTGCAAGTGGGGCGCCATCGCCATGCTGGTGGGGTCGGGAAGATCGATGCTGGCGAGCACGGTGAAGCGGTTGCTGTTGAGCACGACCACGCGGCGGTTGTCGACATCGAGCGCGTACAGGAAGTGGCCGATCTGCTGCCGGCTGGTGAACGGACAGAACGGCGTTGGCGGTGGCGGAGCACCTGGTGGCGGCTGTGGACCGTAGAACACGCCGGGTCGCAGGGCGCCGAAGATGCCCAGCTGGCTGGGGTCGTTGCTCCACGGGTCCCCGGGGACCAGGGCATTCGACGGGCTCGGCAAGCAGGGTGGGACCGTGGTGAAGATGCCGCCGGGCGGTCCCGAGGAAGAAGTTATCGTCGGCTCTTCTCCGTCGATTCCGCGCACCGGGTTCGGCGACGGCGCAATCAGTCGTGGCGGGTTGGGGTGTGGGGCGATCGAGATCGAGTTGCCCGGCTGGATCTGTAGGGTGATCGGGTTGATCTGGTTGGCCGGGTTGACGTTCTGGTTGATGTTCTCGTTGTTGTAGATCAGGTCGAGCGGTTGGCCGAGATGCAGGTCCGCGATCGCGCCAACCCGTGGCGCGCCGATCAGAAGAACGCTGTCCGCTTCGTTGCGCGTCAGGGTCAGCGCACCCTCGCCACCGCCGTCCAGGCTGCTGGTGCCGGGCGCCAGGGGTGGAAACACGCCGGGCGCGCCGACGTTGGGATTGAGCGGGAACCGCGACCGCCGAGGGTCGCCGGTGCCCTGGCCGAAGCCGTTGAGGTCGATCACCGAGATCCCGGGGCGCGCGCCGCCGGCGCCGATGTAGATCGCTTCGGGCGCAACCGGCGCGTTGACGCGCGGGGACTGTGCCGCAGCGTTCAGGCCGACGGTGAGCAGGGCGAGGGGGGCGAGTGCAGGAATCGAGCGTTCGCGTTTTGGTCTGAGCATGTCACCTCTCTTCGTTGGTCGTCCTAGCGACACGCTTCCCACTCCGTCACCGCTCGCGCGCGTTTCTCCGCCGAACAATCAGCGCTTTTTCGCTGTGTGTCGCCCGCGCGCTACACCCTCTCGCCAGTGAGCAATCGCCGGACCGTGAATGGCAAACCGCACTCGATTCGATCTCGGATCAGCGCGTTGACGGGGGCTTTACTTTGCAATACAAAGTAAAGCATGAGCCGCGCGCGCACCAGCCTCTTCACCACGGTCGACCGACTGCTCCGGGGCGACCTGGTGCCAATCGAGGACTTGCGCTGCGGCCATGTCCGCGTCCCGGCGTCACGGATGCTCGTGTTGGTCGCGGCGTTGGGCGGGTTCTACGGCTTGATGATGGGGCTCTTCGCGGTGACCGGCGGCCGCGGCTCCGATGGTTGGCTACAGCTCTTCGCGGCTTCGGTGAAGGTCCCCCTGCTCTTCGTCGCGACGTTGCTGGTCACGTTTCCGTCTCTCTTCGTGTTCTCCGCGCTGCTGCGCTCGCGGCTCGGCTTCCACAGCACGCTGCGCATGATCCTGGTCGGCCTGGGCATCAATCTGGCCGTGCTCGCGAGCTTTGGTCCGGTCACCGCGTTCTTCACTCTGTCGACGTCGAGCTACCCCTTCATCCTGCTGCTCAACGTCCTGCTGTTTGGCGTCGCCGGGTTGATCGGCTTGGGTGTCCTGCGCCGGATGCTCGACGTCGCCTGTGCGCCAGCGGCCGCTGAGGCCCGCGCGCCGGAGCCTCAGCCCGTCGTGGCTGTCGAGGCCGCCACCGATGCCGACGGCGCGCCGACCCCATCGCAGCGTCCGCGGGAACCCCGGCCAGACCCGGCGCGCCGCGTGTTCAGCGTGTGGCTGTTGATCTACGGCGCGGTGGGGGCCCAGATGGCTTGGGTCCTGCGTCCGTTCGTCGGCACGCCGAACCAGCCGTTCGAGTGGTTTCGCGCGCGAGACTCGAACTTCTTCCTCGGTGTTCTCGAGGCGCTCGGCGCCCTGTTTTCCTGATCGTGGCGGCGTTCGAGAGTCTGCTGCGCAGCGAGGGCCCGTTCGCAGCGGGACGCGGGGTCGTGCGTTGGCAACCGCTGCTGCTCTGGGGAGTTCTGGGTGGCATCGCGTACGGCACCGCGATGGGCTCCTATGGCGGCGTCCCCTTGCAGTCGCTGTACTCAGGCTTGAAGGTGCCGCTGCTGACGTTCGGCACCATGGCGCTGTGCTTACCCAGCGCCTACGCCGTGAACACTGCGCTCGGCCTGCGCGACGATTTTTCAGCGGTCTTGCGCGGGATCCTCGTCACGCAGGGCACGGTGTGCGGTGTGCTTCTCGCCTTCGCGCCGATCACGCTGGTGGCGTACAGCGGTTGTGCCAGCAAGCCGGCGGCGGTGGTCGCCAACGGCCTCGTGTTCGCGCTGGCGACCGGTGCCGGCCAGCTCACGTTGGCGCGCCACTACCGGCCACTGGTCGAGCGCGATCGCAAGCACCGCGTGGGTTGGTTGGGATGGTCGCTGCTCTACGTGTTCGTCGCGATCCAGCTGGCTTGGGTGTTGCGACCCTGGCTGGGTAGCGAAGGTCTGGAGACGACGTTCTTTCGCGAAACCAAGTGGGGCAACGCGTACGTCTACATCGCCGATGTCGTCTGGCGGCTACTGGCGTTCTAGTGGTCTGTGATTCACACCACTAGCGTCGGTGGTGTTCCCTTTGCTCCGGCGCCTCGCCGCGCGATCCAGTAGAGCAGGGAGCCGATTGCCAGGTAGATCGCGGTGCGGCCGAACGTCGCGATTCCGACCTGGGTGAGCAGCGCGATGCACACGATCGCGCCGGCGGCGGCGACTGCGCGCGCGCCGGAGAGCTTCAGCCGCGGAATCGCAGCGATCACGATCAGGTAGATCAGCAGTCGCGTCAGCACGCTGATCTTCGCCAGCTCGACGAACGACCCGGTCGCCGCCAACGCGAACACCGCGATGCCATACACCGTGATCGAGAACGCTGGCGTCCTGTAGACGGGATGAACGCGCCCGAACGCCGCCGGCAGCGAGCCGTCGCGGGCCAGGGCGTAGGGGATGCGCGGGGTCGAGAACATCGCCGAAGCGACGTTGCCGCCGACCGAGATCACGATGCCGATCGTCAGCAGCACGGCCCCCATCGGGCCGAGCACCGCTTCGCCGACCGCGACCAGGGGCCGACCCACGGCGCCGTGCAGGTCGGGCAGTACGGCGACGCAGACGGTTTGGATCAAGACGTAGAGGGCGGTCACCGCTGCCAGTGCCCACAGCAGGGCGCGCGGCACGGAGCGCGTCGGATCGCGGGTCTCGCCGGCGGGAATGACCGCGGCCTCCCAGCCGACGTAGGCGTAGACCAGCAGCATGACCGCTTCGCCAGTCGTGCGGAGCGATGGCAGCGGCGTGTCGCCGATGGGAAGCGCGGTGCTGTCGACGTGCGTCAGCCCGACGATCACGAGCGCGAGCAGCGGCCCGGCCTTGAGCACGGTCAGGACGCCGATCGAGGCGATGGCGTGGCGTGCGCCGGCGACGTTGACCCAGGTGAGGGCCACGCAGAGCAGCGCCAGGAGCGCGATACGCACCGCGCCGTGGTTTGCCGCGGGCCAGAAGTAATCGAGCGTGGCGACCAACAGGCTGATGTTGGCGGCCGACGCGGACAAGCGGGTGATGAAGAAGGCCCACCCGACTTGGAACGCGGCAAACGGACCGAACGCCGCATCGGCGTAGCGCACGGGGCCGCCGGTGTCGCGGAACTGGCTGGCAACCGCCGCGAACGACAGGACGATCGGCGCCATGAGCAGGCCGCACAGTAGAAACATCAACGGGCTGTAAACCCCGGTGAGCCGCTCGGCCGCGCCGGGAGTGCCGAAGATGCCGGCTCCGATCGTGCCGTTGATGGCGAGGACCCAGACGCCGAGCGTGCCGAACTCGCGCACCAGGGTCGGGGCGGAAGTCGTCGAGGCGTCGGCTTGAGGTGTGGGTCGGCTTGCCACGGTGCGGCTGGATTGCGCCGGCTCGGAGCTTAGCAGGTGCGCAACGAGGCGAGCCGCCGGCGGGCTGCTAATCTCGACGCTTGCGATGGCGCGGTTGACGACACAGTACGTCGAGGACGACTACCGGCGAACCCTCGAGACGGTGTCGGACTACGAGCAGGCGCGTTGGCTCGCCAACCGGCGCAATCGCGAGGACTTCCGGATGATGGCCGCGTTCATCGACGAGGCCATCGGCGGGGCTGTAGATGCGACCGAACCTCTGTCGGTCATCGAAGTGGGGCCGGGCGCCGGGACCTGGACCAAGCGTTTGCGCGCGCAGCGACCGCGTGCGTCGTTCACGCTGGTCGACATCTCCGACCCCATGCTGGCGCAGGCGCGGGCCAACCTGGGGGAGCCGGCCGACATCGGCTACGTGCACGGGGACTTCGCGCAGGTCGAGCTGCCCACTTGCGACTTGCTGTTCTCGGCCCGCGCGCTCGAGTACTTCCCCGACAAGCGCGTGTTCGTCGCGCGGGCGCGCGAGGTGCTGCGCCCCGGTGGGCGCGGCATCGTCATCACCAAGAGCCCTTCGTTTTGGCCACGCGTGCGGGCCAGAAGGCGCGGCAGAGACGAGCCACTGCTGCACAGCGAGCAGATCGCGCCGGCGGACTTGGCCGTGCTCCTGCGCGAGGCCGGCTTCGAGGCAGTGCGCTGTGATCCGGTGGTGTTGCGCCTGCCGTATCGGCTGCCGCTGCAGGTCGCGAGCCGCGTCGTGTGGCGTTGGCTGCGCCGCGGCGGCATGCGGGCGGCGGAAGGGCGCTTTTGTGAGGCGTACGCCGCGACCTTCACCGCGCCCGCAGTGCCTGTCGCGCGGCGCTGATCACCACTGCGAGGGGTGGCGTGGCGTCGATGCGGTGGATCGCCGGTGCCACCCGCAGCAAGGCCTCGAAGAAGCGCTGGTGCTCGTCGTAGACCGAGTCGTGCAGAGTATAGGTTGCCCGCTCCGCGACGCGCCGCTTGGCGGTCTCGATGGGCACGTCGAGAAACACTCCGGTGAGTGGCGGCAAGGTCGAGAGCACGCGCTCGAGGGTCTTCGGTGCGTCGCACAGCTGCCGGCTGACGGTGGGGTGTTGTGCGAGGGTCTGCAGGAACCCGTGCTGGGTCACTCCGGGTCCGTACTCCCAGCATCGCTTGACCATCGCCCTGGCGATGATGCGGCCGCCCCGGCCCCAAGCTGACAATGTGGCCAGGGTCTTGCTGCAGCGGACCAGTTGTCTACTGGCAGGTGCGATGCGAGCGAGATCGGCGCGGCGGAAGCGGTGGCGCCGCCACGCCAACACGGGCGCGAGCGCTGGCATTCCCAGCTGGCGAGCCACGCTCGACTTCCCCGCGCCGGGCAGCCCGATCATCTCGACGTAACGCTGCACGGTTCGCTCAGCCGCGGGATCGGCCCTTCGCCGGCGCGGACTTTTCGCCGAGCTCGACGAACTCGGCGAGCTCCGCCCGCAGTTGCTGCAGGTCACGCTCATAGGCCTCGCGCTGCGCTGGGGGCACGCGCGGGCCGACGGCCTCGAGTGCCGCGATCGCCTGGCGTTGGGCGGCGGCCGCTTCCGCGTGGCGGCCGAGCTGGGCGAGGATGCCGGCGTGCATCGTGTGGTGGTACTCGGTCTCCGGCTCGAGCTCCGCGGCGCGCGCGGCACAGCGCAGCGCGAGCTCCAGGTCGCGGTCGGCGTCCGGGACGGGATACTTCGAGTCACCGGACACCACCCAGGCGATCTGGTAGAGCAGCCACGGATTGTCGTCCCATACGCTGGCGGCGACGGCGCGCACTTCGCGGTAGGCGCGTTCGAGGTCCCCGATGTGGCTCAGCAGGATGCCGAGCTTGGTCGGCACGTAGGTGTCGTGCTCGGGGCTGGAGGTGATGATCTCGTCCAGAGCGGTGATCGCGTCCTCCCAGGCCTGCGCGGCCATCGCTGCGCGCAGGGCGGCGGTGGCTTCTTTGAACTGACGGTTCGCCATCTGTTGGGCGGCGATCTCGGCGCGGTGTGCTCGGCGGTCCCAAGTGCCGGCGACGACTGCTGCGAGGACCGGGTCGAGCGCGCTGGGATGCCCCAGCCACTCGACATGGCCGTCGGTGCCGATGACGAAGGCCACCGGCAGGCCCCTCGTCTGCGCCGCTTCGCGGTAGTCCGCGCGCACCGAGCCGTCGGGGTCGGTTCCCAGCGTGTAGCGGATGCGGTCATTCTGGATGCGTCCCTCGCCGGCGCTGCCGCAGAGGAAGTCGACCACCTTCTGCAGCGGTTCGTCACTCAAGCCGACGACGGTGACGCCGGCGTCCGCGTAGCGCTCCTGCAACTCGGACAAGTGGTCCATGTTCGCGATGCACGGCCCGCACCAGGTCGCCCAGAACTCGACCACGTGGATCGAGTCGGGAGCGAACGCGGTGATCGCGTCGCCCTTCAGCCAGTGCCCCACGTCGAGCGGGGGGGCGGGAGCGCCGACCGTGAGCGCCTGGGCGGCTGGCGTGGCCGCGAGCAGCAGGATGCCGAAGAGAGTGTGTCGACAGCGGGCCATCATGCGCGGGAGGATAGACGGACCGGGGCGCGTTGTGCGCCGGTGGGCGTACTCGGGCGGATGTCCCCGGGGCGGGACTCCTATCTCTCGAAGCCGGCCCCGACCAAGCGCACTTCGCGCAATCTGACGCCGGGGTAGCGGGACACGGTCACTGGAATCGGTCCAGGGTCGGAGCCGTCGGGAAACACCGCGGTCAGATCGAAGGGCGCGCTGCCCGGCAACGTGTCGGCGATGCGCACGAAGACCTGATCCCGGCGCACTTCGATCGCCACCGTGTCGCGGTGCTCGGCTGCGGCCAGCTCGGCGCGGCCGACGTCGACGTGGGCCAAGAATCGCGTGGCCCCTTCGTTGCGGAGTGGTCCGGCCTGCAAGTTCCAGTGGATGCCGTTGACGTTCAGTGTTTCCGGCACCGAGGTGCTGAGTTCCGGCACGATCTCGAGTCCGCCGGTGGTGACGCGCAGAGTGAGCGTGTCGTCGATCGCGCCCCGGATCCGCAGAGCGTCGGGGATCCGCGGGGCGTCGTCCGCAAGGAGCGCACCACGGGCTGGCGGTGCGGCGTCGCCATCCGGCGCGGCCGCTCGTTCTTCGTCGCTGGGGGTGTACAGCGCCAGGGAGAAGTTGTCGGATCCGGCGGCCGGGTCGGCCAGTTGGAGCACGATCCGGCGCCCCGAGCGCGCGACCGTGACCAAGCCCCGCGCCTGGTACCACAAGCGCACGGGGCCGTCGAGCAGGCGCCGGGCGTCGATGCCCGCTGCGCGCAGAGACATTGAGGGAGACCGCTGCGGGTCCCAAGAGAGGCCGTTGATCGAGACGGACTCCGCTGGCTTCCAGTGTCGGTGTTGCCAATGCACACCGCGCTCGTCGAGAACGATCCGGTCGCTGCCGTCGATCCTGGCGATGAGCCGGACGACGACTTGCTCCGCGGCGGGTTCGAGCACCAGGGGATGATCCTGCGCTGCGGCGCCATCACCTCCGGCGAGTGCGAGCAGCAACCCTGCGGCGGATGCGAGTTTCTTCATCACGGCTTCTGGAAGTCGATGGTAGCGCCAACGCGGTTTGGCGCGGATTGCTCCCAGGATAGGCTGGCGCGCGTGCTGCGTGCAGGGCTGTTGCTGGCCGGGGCCGCGTTGATCCCGCTCGGATGTGCAGGGCTGGCCCCGTTGACGACGTTGGAGCGTCAGCGCCTGGCCGTGTTCGACGCCTACTGGGAAGCGCTCGACGCGCAGTACCCCCTGTTTGGCCGCCGCGGAGTGGCCTGGGACGAAGTGCGCGGCCAGTACCGCGCCGCGGTGCCGTTCGCCGAGCGTCCGGACGACTTCTACCACCTGTTGGCCGGCATGCTCAGCGCAGCCGGGACCGCAACCAACGACCGAGCGCACCGCGACAGTAGCGGAGCCCGCGAATCCAGAGGTGCCGGACGACCGCGCTGAGCGCAGACGCCAGTGTTGCTTCTCTGCGTCCGGGAGTTGCGGTACGGAACTCGTGACGACAACCGGCCTTCGAAAGAGTTGTCGCCGCGCGAAGATTCTCGGCCCCGGACGCTCAGCGAGCTTCAAGATCTGCACGTCTCGCTGCACGTCCCGCGCGAGCGCTGGTCGACCGATGGCACCGAGCCGACGTCGGTCTTGGAGTGGCCGGAGTTCCGCATGTTGCCGATCGGTGGACGGCCGCACGTGGTCGATTGGCCAAAGGGACAAGAGCCGGAGCTACCAGAGGGCGTACGGCGCGAGCAGCGCTACCCGGAGATCGTCCGCGTGGCGGGGTTCCCGGTGGTGCTGTCGTTGATCGAAGTGCTGCTCACCGGTCGCGCCGGGAGTGCGGTCGAGCTCGAGTTGCGTTGGCGCAACGGCGCGATCTCACGCCACGTCGTGCGGCGTCCCGGTCGCTTCCACGGGTTGGAGGTCGCGACGCTGGCGGAGAACGTCTCGCTCGAAGCGCTCGACCAGCAGTTGGAAGCCGCCGGCGATGCGCCGGGTCTGGTCCTCGACCTGACTCGCAACCAAGGCGGTCAGCTCGACCTCACGGTTGCTTTGATTCGCCGATTCCTGCGCGACGACGTCGAGGTCGTGTTCGTGCCATCGGAGTCGATGTCGCTCTTCGGTGTGATCCCGGTGGACGCCTTCGTGCGCCAGACGTGGAGGCCTCGACCGCCGCGGCTGGCAGTGCCGGTCGCAGTGTTGACCAGCCGCCTCACCGGTAGCGGTGCCGAACATCTCGCGCGGATGCTGCAGCGGCATGCCGGTGCCGTCGTCGTCGGCGAGCGGACAGCCGGAGCCGAGGCCGGCGTCGCCGAGATCGAGGGTGCCGATGGTTCCAGGCTGCGCTTCGGTGCGCTGCGCATCCTCGACAGCACCGGCCGCGGTCTGCAGGACGAAGGGGTCGTGCCCGATGTTCCCGTGCGCCTGACCCTGGATGACGTCGAGCGGCTCGGGCCGGACGCGGCGGTCGAAGACTGGCGCAGCCGGCTGCTGGCGGCGGCGCAGCGGGCTCTCGAGGCGCGCGCCACGTCCCACTAGGACCAGGAGCACCGCCCTCAGGGCTGCAGATCGACCTGCAGGGCCTGCGACGCACTGATTCCGAGGGGCGGGCAGGGCGGCGGCGTCTGCGGTCCCGCCCAGAAGAACTGCGCGAACAGCTGGGCGCCGATCAGGCCGGTGCGGTTGGGGAGGGGCAGTCCGACGTGCGCGGCGCCGACGGCATCACTCGTCGGTA